>NZ_JABBKX010000009.1 GCF_012927745.1 Neoroseomonas marina | reverse complement strand
CGCCCTCGCCGGTGCACACCGATGCCGACATGGACCGCCTCGTCGCCGCACTCGCCGACGTCTGGGCCCGCTTCAGCCTCAAGCGGGCGGCCTGACCCTCACGCCGCCGCGGACAGCGGCGGCCGGTTGCGGATGAAGTCGGCACCCTTCTCGGCGATCATCATCGTCGTCGCGTAGGTGTTCGACGAGGTCATGCTCGGCATGACCGAGGCGTCGATCACCCGCAGCGCCTCGAGCCCATGGACCTGCAGGCGGTCGTTCACCACCGAGGTGACGTCCGTCTCCGGGCCCATGCGGCAGGTGCCGATCAGGTGATAGGTCGTGCTGCCGTTGCGATAGGCGAAGTCGAGGAGCTCGTCGTCGCTCTGCGTGTTGACGCCGGGCAGGACCTCGGCCTCGAGCAGACGCTGCATCGGGGAGGTGGCGAAGAGGCGCCGGATGAGCCGTATGCCGCCGAGGTGCACCCGGCGGTCCATCTCGTGGCTCAGGTAGTTCGGCTGGATCTCGGGGTCCTCGAAGACATCGGCGCTCTTCGCTCGCACCCAGCCGGTGCTCTCGGGGCGGTGCTGCCAGGCGCCGGCCGTGCAGCCGGGATAGTCGTCGAGCACGTAGACCTTGCCCTCGGCGTAGGAGCCGGGGGTGAAGACGCCTTGCAGGTCGGGCTCGTCCAGGCCTTCGAAGGACTTCCAGAAGATGTGCACATGCGACGGCGCGGTCGCGAGGATGGAGGGCTTGCCCGCCGCCCAGCGCGCCACCTGCTGCGCCAGCTTGAAGCCCTTGGCGAGCTGGTTGAGCGTCTCGACGCCCGGCTTGGCGCGCATGACGATGCGCGAGGCGTAGTGGTCGCGGAAATTCTCGCCCACCGGCAACTCGTGGAACACCGGCACGCCGATGCGCGCGAGCGTCGAGGCCGGCCCGATGCCTGAGACCTGCAGCAGCCGCGCCGTGTTCGCCGTGCCAGCGGAGATGATGACCTCGCGCCGCGCGCGCACCTCGATCGGCGTGGCACCGCGCGCGGTCTGGTAACGGATGCCGACGGCGCGCCTGCCTTCGAAGACGATGCCGCAGGCGCGCGCATTGGTCCGGACCTCGAGTTCCTTGCGTGCCATGGCAGGCTTGAGGAAGGCGCGCGCGGCGGAGACGCGCCAGCCCTTCTGGATGCCGCGCTGGAAGTAGCCGACGCCCGCCTGGTCGCCCGAATTGTAGTCCGGGTTGCGGGGCAGGCCGGCCTCGACGCAGCCCTCGATGAAGGCCTCGGACAGCGGATGGATCCAGTCCATGTCGGTGACGGGCAGGGAGCCTTCCTTGCCGCGCCGGTCGTCGCGCCCGAAGCCGATGCGCTTCTCGGTACGCATGTAGTAGGGCAGGCAGTCCTCGTAGCCCCAGCCGCGGTTGCCGCGCTGCGCCCAGGAATTCAGGTCCCCCGGCTGGCCGCGGTTGTAGATCATACCGTTGACCGAGGAGGAGCCGCCGAGCGTCCGCCCCTGCGTGGTCGAGATGGCGCGGCCGCCGGTGCGTTCGGTCGGTGCTGTCTTGAACTGCCAGGTGACCGATGGATCGACCAGCGTCTTGATGAAGCCCGCGGGGATATGGATCCAGGGATTGCGATCCGGCGGACCGGCTTCCAGCACGCAGACCGTGACGCCCGGATCCTCGGTCAGCCGCGCGGCGAGGATCGATCCGGCGGCGCCGGCGCCGACGATGACGTAGTCGAAGGTGTCGGGCGTGGGGGCCATGGCGGTGCGGCGGCTCCTGGAGATGAAACGGCGTCGCAAGTTAGGCGGGCCGGCACCCGCCCGCCAGACCGGAACCGCCGCGTCCGGCCTCTGTCGGCCGCGCGGTCCCTGCGGCAGGATGGGCGCCCCTTGGAGAAGCCCCGATGACCTTCACCGCCCCGCCCCGCCGTGCCGGCTGGATCGAGCGCCCCGATGCCCGCATCCGCTACGAGATGACGGGCGAGGGGCCTGCCATCGTCTTCGCCCACGGCCTCGGTGGGAACCTGATGTCCTGGTGGCAGCAGGTGGCGCATTTCGCGACCCGCTACACCTGCGTCGCCTTCTCCCATCGCGGCTTCTTCCCCTCGACGGCGCCGGAGGCCGGGCCGGATCCGGCGGCCTATGCCGCCGACCTGGCGGCGCTGGTGGATGAACTGGGCCTCGGCGACATCCGCATCGTCTGCCAGTCCATGGGCGGCTGGACCGGGGTGGAATACGCGCTGCTGCGCCCCGGGCGGGTGAAGGCACTCGTGCTGGGGGCGACGACAGGCTCGCTCGACCCGCGGCAGATGCGCGAGCCGGAACGCTCGCGGCTCGAACCCTGGAAACAGGAGAGCGCCGCGGCGCGGGCCGGCCTGCTGGCGCGCAACATCAACCCCGCGGCGGGCGCGCGCATGGCCGAGGAGCAGCCCGCGCTGCACCACCTCTACAACCACATCTACGGCCTGACCCAGGGCTTCGACCGGGAGGCCGTCCGCGGCCGCCTCGACGCCCAGCGCCGCCGGGCGCCGGAGGGCTTCGCCGCCGCGCAATGTTCCGTGCTCTTCGTGCCGAGCGAGGAGGACATCGTACTGCCGCCCTTCGCCGGCGCGGCGATGGCCTCGGTGATCCCTGGCGCGAAGGTCGTCCCGCTGCCGCGCGCCGGTCATTCCGGCCATTTCGAGCGCGCGGCGGAATTCAACGCGATCGTCGACGCATTCTTCGCGGAGGTCGGCGCCTAGAGCCGTTTCCTTTCGCCATGGCTCACGGCAACGTCTCCAGGCTTTTGGTTTTGCGAGCATGTTTACCCGATCAGGTGATTCCACCGGATCGGGATCTGCTTTAGGCGGCCCGGCCCCCGCGCACGAGGCGCCCGGGCAGCGCCCCGGTCGCCTCGCCCTCGCGATAGGTGATGGCACCCGACAGCACCGTCGCGACATAGCCATCGGCCGTCTGCACCAGGCGCTTGCCGCCGGCGGGCAGGTCGTAATGCATCCGCGGCGCGCGCAGCTGCAGGCGCGCGAAGTCGATGACGTTGATGTCGGCCTTGCGCCCCGCCGCGATAACGCCGCGATCCGTGAGGCCCATCGCCGCCGCGTTGTCGTGGCTGATGCGCTTGACCGCCTGCTCGACCGGCAGGCGCGCGCCGCGCTTCCGGTCGCGCGCCCAGTGGACCAGCATGTGCGTCATGCAGGACGCGTCGCAGATGTAGCCGACATGCGCGCCGCCGTCGCCGAGGCCCATCAGCGTATGCGGGTGGGTCATCATCTGGCGGATCGCCTCGAGGTCGCCATCCGCGTAGTTCAGCAGCGGGCGGTTGAGGATGGCGCGGCCGTCGCGTTCCAGCATCAGGTCGTAGCAGAGCGCCTCGGGCGTCATGCCGCGCACGGTGGCCATGGCGGCGACGGAGCGTTCGGGCGGCGGCTCGTAGTCGGGCGGGTCGCCGAGCGGGAAGATCTTGTCCCAGTTGTTCAGCCGCACCTTGAGCCCGGCATCGTCGGTGGGCTCGGCAAGTATGCGAGCCCGGCGGGCGGGGTCGCGCAGGGCGGCGACGCGATCCGGCAGCGGAAGCTGCGCGACCTCGCGGTAGGACGGACGCGTCAGGAAGGGATGCTGCGAGAGCTCGAAGCCGAACATCAGCCCGACGGGGCGGCCCATCACCTGGCCGAACATCTGCACGCCGGCGGCGTTGGCTTCCTCGACGCGGTCGAGCAGCCAGCGCCAGAAGGTCGGTTTGGATTCGCGCTGCAGCAGGGAGAAGGTGAGGGGACGCCCCGCCACCGCGGCGACGCGGCGCAGGCGGGCGAATTCCTCCTCGGCCGGGTCGTCGAAGTCTGAGATCACCTGGAGCCAGCCATGGCCGTGGTCACGCAGGGCGCGGGCAAGCGCTTCCAGTTCGGGCTCCGGCGCGCCGAGCGTCGGGATGTGCCGCCCGTCCAGCGTGCGGTGCGCGAGCGCGCGGGAGGTCGAGATGCCGACCGCGCCCGCGGCCAGGCCCTCGGCGGCAAGGCGCGCCATCTCGGCGATTTCGGCTTCCGTCGCCTCGGCATGGGCCTCGGCGCGCTCGCCCATGACATGCACGCGCAGCGGGGCGTGGGTGACCATCGCCGCGATGTCGGTGTCGTAGCGCCGCCCGCCGAGGAAGTTCAGGTAGTCGGGGAAGGATTCCCAGCTCCAGGACAGGCCCTCGGTGAGGACGACCTCGGGCAGGTCCTCCACGCCCTCCATCAGCTTCACCAGCATGTCGCGCCGCTCGGGCCGGCAGGGCGCGAAGCCGACGCCGCAATTGCCGATCAGCGCGGTGGTGACGCCGTTGATGGAGGATGAGATCAGCCGCTCCGACCACGAGGCCTGCGCGTCGTAATGCGTGTGGATATCGACGAAGCCGGGCGTGACGAGCAGGCCCTTGGCGTCGATCTCCTCCTTGCCGCGTGCACTCACCTTGCCGACCGCGGCGATGCGCGCGCCGTCGATGGCGACGTCGGCCTCGAAGGACGGGGCGCCGGTGCCGTCGACGACGGTGCCTCCGCGGATGACGAGGTCATGCATGGGGCGCCTCCCTCAGACCGACAGGACGATCTTGCCGAAGTGCTTGTTGGCCTTCATGTGCGCCAGCGCCTCGACCGTCTGGTCCAGCGGGAAGACACGGTCGATCGGGATGGTGAAGCGGCCGTCCTCGACCGCCTTCCACAGGTCGCGGCGCATCGCGGCATACTCGGCGCGGATCTCGTCGCGCGAGCGCGTGCGGTGGGTGACGCCGATGTAGGAGATGCGGCGCGTCGCATGGGTGTCGAAGTCGAATTCGCCCTTCATGCCGCCGAGCCGCCCGACATTGACGATGCGCCCGAGGATCGCCGTGCAGCGCATCGCCGCATTGATGGTCGCGGCGCTGATCTGGTCGATCACCAGGTTCACGCCCTTGCCGCCGGTCGCGGCCAGCACCTGGTCCGCCCAGTCGGCATCGCGGGTGTTCACCGCGACGTCGGCGCCGAACTCCTTCAGACGCGCGCGCCGGTCATGGTCGGTCGATGTGCCGACCACCAGCGAGGCGCCCATGAATTTCGCGATCTGCATCCCCATGATGCCGACGCCGGAGGAGGCGCCGAGGATCATCACGCTCTCCCCCTTGGCGAGGCGGCCGTTCATCACGATCGCGTCGTGCATGGTCGCGAGCGCGACCGGCAGCGTCGCCGCTTCTTCCCATGACAGGTTGCGGTCCGGCACCTTCTGGACGCGGCCGATGTCGGCGACGGCGTATTCGGCATAACCGCCCGACCCCGACGCGGTGACGCGGTCCCCGACCTTCACGCCCGTCACCGCGCTGCCGATGGCAGCGACCTCGCCCGCGAAGTCGAGGCCAAGGATCGTCCCCGGCCCGCCCATCGCGCCATGCGCGCCGCCCGCGGCGACGCCGAGGTCCGCGCGGTTCAGCGTGGCGGCGCGGACGCGGACCAGCACGTCTTCCGGCCCGGGGCTCGGGCGGGGCATCTCCTGCACCCGAACGCCTTCCGCCGTGACGACAACCGCACGCATCGTTTCCGTCATATCCGCTTCATCCCCTGGCGCCGCTGAGGCCCTGCACACGGATGATACCGTCCGGCACCGCGCGCAAGCCCTGGATCGAGGCCCCGGCGCCATGCAGCGTCAGGGGCTGCCACAGATTGATGTAGGGCCGATCGGCCAGGTAGATGCGCGCCGCCCGGTCATAGGCGGCTGCTCGTATCGCGGGGTCGACGCTGCGCCGCGCCTCGGTCAGCGCGGCATCGACGTCCCGGTTGCAGTAGCGACCGCCGTTCAGCGGCACGCCGCAGGCGTAGAAGGCATAGAGGTTGCCGTCGAGGTCCACGCGCCCGGACCACTGGATCATCAGCGCCTCGAAATCGCCGGCGGTCCATTGGTTGAGCAGGGTCGCGGTCTCGATGACCTGGATCTCGATGTCGATGCCGGCCTCGGCGGCCATGGCCTGGATCACCTCGGAGGCCTGCAGGTAGTCGGTGGTGTTCGGCACCGAGAGCTTGATCCGCACGCGCTGGTGCCCGGCTTCGCGCAGCAGCGCGCGGGCCCGCGCGAGGTCGCGTTGCGGCAGCGGGACCGAACGGGCGTAGAAGGGATGGTCCGGTGCGACCGCCTGGTTGGCGGGAACCCAGAGGCCCTCGAAGGCCACGTTGACCAGCGCCTGGCGGTCGATCGCGCGTTCCAGCGCCTCCCGCACGCGCGGATCCTGGCCCAGCGGCGTCTGCGCCCGCGCCCCGTTCGCGACGTTGATCGCGATGTAGAAGGTCGCGAGCGAGGGGCCCTGCACCAGTCGCACGCGCTGGTCGCGGCGGACGTCGCCGACGTCGGATGGGCTGATGCGCTCGATCACGTCGAGCGCGCCGGCGCGGAGATTCGCCAGCCGTACCGTGGAATCCGGGATCGGGCGGTAGGTGATGCGTTCCGCATGGACGTTGGCGCGGTCCCAATATCCGTCGAAGCGCTCGAGCTCGATGCGGTCCTGGGCGACGCGGCGGGTCAGGCGGAAGGGGCCGGCGCAGGCGGGCTCGCGCTGGAAGTCCGCGCCGGTGACGCGCGCCTGCCGGGGCGAGACCAGCATGCCCGCGCGGTCGGCCAGCGCGGCCAGCAGCGGCGCGAAGGGTTCGGACAGGCGCAGCGTGACCTCGAGCGGGCCGGTCGCGACGACCTCGGTGACCGGGCCCATCTCGGCCTTGCGGGTGGAGCCGGGGGTCTCGATGTGGCGGCGCAGGCCGGTGGCGGCGGCCTCGCCGGTCAGGGGCTCGCCGTCGTGGAAGCGGACCCCCTCGCGCAGGGTGAAGACCAACGCCTTGCCGTCATCCGCCCAGCGCCAGGCGGTGGCGAGCTGCGGGACAATCTCGAGCCGTTCGTTGATATCCACCAGCTTGTCGCACATGGCGGCGAAGACCTGCCGGCCGGTGACGGTGCGCGAGAGGGTGGGGTCCAGGACATCGGGGTCGGAACTCAAGCCGATGCGCAGATTCTGTGCGGCGGCGGGCAGCGCGAGACAGGACATCATCAGCAGGGCGGCGAGGCGACGCATGATGCGGGTTCCCGGATGTCGTTTCCGGCCGCCAGTCTTCCCCCGGGACCATCGCCGCGCAATGCGCCCCGCCAGTGGGCAAGGAAGGGAGGGGGTCTGGGGGAGGTTCTCCTCCCCCGGCCTTCAATGCCCTTCGGGCGCCCGGTGGATCGGATCCACCCAGAGCACCGTCTCCGGCTTCTCCACCGGCTCGATGTCGATGTTGATCGCGACCGCCTCGTTGTCGGAGCGCACGAGGACGCATTCCAGCGTCTCGTCGGGCGAGGCGTTGATTTCCTGGTGCGGCACGTAGGGCGGGACGTAGATGAAGTCGCCCGGCCCGGCCTCGGCGGTGAATTCGAGCTTCTCGCCCCAGCGCATCCGCGCCTTGCCTTTCACCACGTAGATCACGCTTTCCAGGTGGCCATGGTGATGGGCGCCGGTCTTGGCGTCGGGGTGGATGTGGACGGTGCCGGCCCAGATCTTCTGCGCGCCGACGCGGGCCGCATTGATCGCGGCGGCGCGGTTCATGCCGGGGGTCTGGGCGGTGTTGGCGTCGAGGCTGTTGCCCGGGATGACGCGGACGCCGGTGGTCTTCCAGCCATCCGCGGGGATGGAGGGATGGTCGTGACCGTCATGGGGCATGGCGCAGGGTCCTTCGGTGTCGTCGGACCCTGGAGAGAGGCGCTTCGCCGCCGCCGCGCAAGTGGTTGAAAGAAATAGCAAACGGCTGCTCCGACGTTGGGATTGCGGAGCAGCCGATCCTTCCCAGGCGGGCCTATGGGGGAAGGGGTTCCCCTGTCACTGGGTCTCGGTCCGGCGGGCAAACCATCCGCGTGCGCGATAGCAGCCCATCAGCATCAGGGCCTGACAGGTGAAGCCCACCGCCAGGCGGCTGACGCCGCCATGCAGCACGATGACGGCGAGCAGTCCGGCGACGGTCAGCACCAGGCCGAGATGGACGCCATGGTCAAAGGCGGCGAGGGCCGTGCGGCGCAACACGGGATGCAGGGGCATCGGGCTGACCAGCGCGCCGCTGAACAGCATGACCATCAGGGCGACCGTGATCGCGAAGCTGCCCTTGAATCCGACATTGGCGACGAGGACCGCGAATTCGCGCGCCAGGGCGGGGTCGGGCAGGGTGCGCAGCAGCAGCAGCACGGCGGCGATGGCGACGGCGGCTGTCACCGCCGCCCGCGCAGGTTCATCCGGTGCGCGCGTTGCGCCGTCAGGCAGGCGCCGCGGGAGGAGCGGCCAGGTGTCGATCCGCGGTCGCTGTTGGGCCATGTCGGGGCCTCCGGGGAGAGATCGTCAGGACCTCTCCATATTCCGCCCACGCCATTTCCAACTGGCTAACGCACCTGCGGAGTACATCCGGTGGCGATCGACGGGGCCGGGCGGGAATGCGCTGACCGGCGCATTCCCGGGCGTCCGTCAGCCCTTGCGGGGCAGCAGCCGCTCCGCGAGCGAGGCCCACCAGGAGGCGCCGACCGGCAGGATCTCGTCGTTGAAGTCGTATTTCGGGTGATGGAGGCTCGCATCCTGCTCGCCGCGCCCGCCGCCCAGCATCAGGTAGGCGCCGTCCTTGGCGTTGAGCATGAAGGAGAAGTCCTCCCCGCCCATAGTCGGCTTCGGCATGGGCAGGACGCGCGCCTCCCCCTGCACGGCGCGGGCGGCGTCGGCGGCGATGTGGACGCTCTCCACCTCGTTGATCGTCGCGGGGTAGAGGCGGATGAACTTCGCCTCGGCCTGGGCGCCGAAGGCGGCGGCGATGCCGGCGACGGTCTCGAGGAAGCGCTTCTCCAGCAGGTCGCCGATCTCGGGGCCGAACCAGCGCGCGGTGCCGAGCATCGTCACCGTTTCGGGGATGACGTTGTAGGTGTGGCCGCCATTGATGTGGGCGATGGTGATGACGCCGGCGTCCACCGGTTCGACGTTGCGCGCGACGATGGACTGCAACGCCTGCACCATGGCGGCGGCGATCACGATCGGGTCGTTGCCGTTGTGCGGCATCGCGCCATGCGCGCCCTTGCCGGTGATCTTCACCTCGAGGTTCGCGACCGCGGCCATGACCGGCCCTTCGCGCCAGACGAAGGTGCCGGCGGGGATGGAAGGCCAGTTGTGCAGGCCGAAGACGCGCTCCATCGGGAAGCGCTCGAACAGGCCTTCCTTCACCATCACCTCGCCACCGCCGAAATTCTCCTCGGCGGGCTGGAAGATGACGTAGACGGTGCCGTCGAAGTTGCGTGTTTCCGCGAGGTATTTCGCGGCCCCCAGCAGCATGGTGGTGTGCCCGTCGTGGCCGCAGGCGTGCATCTTGCCCGGCGTCTTGGACGCATAGGGAGCGCCGGTTTCCTCGAGGATCGGCAGCGCGTCCATGTCGGCCCGCAGGCCGATGGCACGGCCCGAGGCAGCGTTGTTGCCGCGGATCACGCCGACCACGCCGGTCTTCGCGATGCCGGTGACGACCTCGTCGCAGCCGAATTCGCGCAGCTTCTCGGCGACGACGCGGGAGGTGCGGACCTCCTCGAAGGCGAGTTCCGGATGCTCGTGGAAGTCCCGCCGCCAGGCGGTCATCTCGGCATGGAAATCGGCGATGCGGTTGTGCACGGGCATGGGGGGTCGGCTCCGGTCGTCTCAGGCGGAGGTGTGGCGCCGGGGGAAGGTCAGGGCAAGGCCCTGGTCGAGGGGAATCGGCTCGACCCCGAGCAGCCGGCGCATCGGGCCGATGTCGAAGGCCTTGTCCTCGGTCAGGCGGCGGATCTCGTCCGCGCCGATCCGCGGCAGGCCCGGAATGAAGCGAGTGAGGGGGGCAAGGAGGCGCAGCGGCAGGGCCGGGATGGGCAGGATGGGCGGCACGCGCAGCCCGGCGGCGTGGGCGACGGCGCCGAGGAAGTCGCGATAGGCCATCGGCGCCGGGCCGGCGATGACGATGGTGGTCGCCTCGGCCCAATCGCGCTTCAGCGCGGCGAGCAGGGACCGCGTGACGTCCCCCTGGTGGATCGGCTGGACCAAGGCACGGCCACCGCCGGGCAGAGGCGCGAACGGCAGCCGGGCGATCAGGGCGGCAAGGCGGCGGACGTTGTCCTCCCCCTCGGCGCCATAGATCATGGTCGGGTGAAGCATCACGCCGCGGCGGCCTGAGGCCAGGAAGGCTGCTTCCCCCGCGCGAACCCCGTCGCCATGCGCGTCCGGCCACTGCGAATAGCGCCGGGTCGAGCCCATCAGCACGAAGGAGGCGCCCGGTTCCGCCGCGGCCAGCAGCGCCGGGGCGTGGCGGGCATGGGCGGTGCTGACGACGCACTCCGCCCCGGCCAGGGCGCGGTGCAGTGATGCCGGGTCGCGCAGGTCGGCGACGCGCGCTTCCCCCGGCAGGCCCAGCGCCGCCCAGGCGGCGGCGTTGCGGATCACGGGGATGAAGGCGATCCCCTCGGCCGCCAGGACGCGCGCGAGCGCGGCGCCCGAGCGCCCCGTCGCGCCGACCAGGGCGATCAAGGCTCGGCGCGCAGGAAGGCCAGGTCCGCGCCGAGCGGCGCCTGCGTCACCTGGTCATGGACCAGCTTGTCCCAGCCGCGCTTCGGCGCCGGGGCCGGTGTCCAGGCGGCGCGGCGCTTCGCCAGCGTCGCCTCGTCCACCAGCAGGTCCAGCGTGCGGTTCTTCACCGACAGGCAGATGCGGTCGCCGGTCTCGACGAACTGCAGCGGCCCGCCGACCGAGGCCTCGGGCGCGATGTGCAGCACGATGGTGCCGAAGGCGGTGCCGGACATGCGGCAGTCGCTCATCCGCACCATGTCCTTCACGCCTTGGCGCGCGAGCTTCTTCGGAATGGGCAGGTAACCGGCCTCGGGCATGCCCGCCGGGGAGCGCGGACCCGCGCCCTTCAGCACCAGGATATCCTGCGGCGTGACGTCGAGGTCGGGGTCGTCGATGCGGTCCGAGAGATCCTTCAGCCCGTCGAAGACGATGCAGCGGGCCTCGGTCTCGAAGAGCGACGGCGTCGCGGCGCTGCGCTTGAGGATCGCGCCTTCCGGGGCGAGGGAGCCGAACAGCGCGACCAGGCCGCCGACCGGGGAGACCGGTGTCTGCCGTGCGCGGATGATGCGGCGATCGACGAAGTGGCTGCCATCGCCGATGCGCTCGGCGAGCGTCCTGCCGTCGAGGTCCTTGGCGGTGAGGTCGAGCAGGTCGCGCAGTTCCCACAGCAGGGCGCGCATGCCGCCGGCGGCGTGGAAATCCTCCATGTAGCCCTCGCCGGTGGGCTTGAGGTCCACCAGCACGGGGGTTTCCTCGGACAGCGCATCGAGGCGCTTGAGGTCGAGCGATAGCCCCGCGCGCCCGGCAATGGCGGCGAGGTGCACGATCGCATTGGTGGAACCACCCAGCGCCAGCAGCACCCGCACGGCGTTGTCGAGGTTGCCCTGCGTCATCAGCGAGAGCGGCGAGACCGGGTTCCGGATCAGCCGCACCGCCTGTGCGCCGGCTTCCTCGGCAATGCGCAGACGGTCGGCGTGCACCGCCGGCGCGCTCGCCGCATCGAGCGGCATGAAGCCGAGCGTCGAGGCGAGGCACGCCATGGTGCTTGCCGTGCCCATCACGCCGCAGGTGCCCGCCGTCGTCGCGAGCTTGCCTTCGAGCGTGGCGATCTTCTCGTCCGAGACCTCGCCGGCGCGATAGCGCGCCCAGTAGCGGCGGCAATCGGTGCAGGCGGACAGGCGCTCGCCTTCGAAGGCCTGGGCCAGCATCGGGCCCACCACCAGCATGACCGAGGGCGTGCCGGAGCTGATCGCACCCATGAGCTGCGCCGGGACGGTCTTGTCGCAGCCGCCCACCAGCACCGCCGCGTCCATCGGCTGGTTCGCCAGCATCGTCTCGGTGTCGAGCGCCATGAGGTTGCGATAGTGCATGGAGCAGGGCGAGAGCGACGGTTCGCAGATGCTGATCGTCGGGAAGGACAGCGGCAGCCCGCCGGCCGCGAGGACGCCACGCTTCACCGCCTCGATCAGTTCCGGGATGGTCCGGTGGCAGTTGTTGTAGTCCGAGGCGGTGTCGGCGATGCCCACGACGGGCTTGTCGAGCATCGCCTGGCTGTAGCCCATGGACTTGGCGAAGGACCGCCGCAGATAGAGTGCGAAGGCGGGGTCGCCGTAGTTGGAAGCGTTGCGGCCCAGGCCATGGGGCTTGTCGGTCATGCGTGTCCTCCGCCCCGCCGCGACCACCGCCCGTCAGGCAGGGCGGTGGCAGACGCAGCAGAGCTTGTTGCCGTCGGGGTCGCGCACATAAGCACCGTAGTAGTCGGGGTGGTAGTGCGGGCGCAGGCCCGGCGGACCCTCATTCGTTCCGCCATGGGCGAGGGCCGCGGCGTGGAAGCGATCGACGGTCGGACGGTCCGGCGCCTCGAAGGCGATGGTCACGCCGTTGCCGACCGTGGCGGGCTGATGGTTGATCGGCAGCATGACCCAGAATTGCGGTGTCGTTTCCGGGGCGAGGGCGTAGCCCGCGTACCCCTTCTCTAGATCCGCCTCCTGCCGTGCGATGCCGAGATCCGTCAGGACGGCGTCATAGAAGGCGACGGCACGACGGATGTCGGTCGTGCCGACCGTGGCGTGGCTGAACATCGGGGCGAATCCTCTTTCCGGCGGCCGGAGACTACTCCGGCTGGATACCCGCCCTGCGCATCAATTCACGGTTAAGCTCGAGTTCCCGGCGGATCCGGGCCGTCAGCACCGCCGGGCCGGGCTCGGTCGGCGCGAAGCCGAGCCGGGCGAAGGTCTCCGCCGCGGCGGGCGTGCCGAAGGCCTCCTTCGCGAGTTCGCCCACCCGGTCCTGGACCGCCTGCGGCGTGCCGGCCGGGGCCTGCAGGCTGAACCAGCCGCTGACCACGAAGTCCCGCTGGCCGAGTTCCGCGAGCGTCGGCACGTCCGGCAGCGCCGCCGTCCGCGCCGCCGAGGCCATGCCGAGGGCGCGCAGCCGCCCGCCTTCCACATGCGGCTTGGCCGGCGCGAAGGTCGAGATCATCAGGTCGGTCCGCCCGGCGATGGTCTCGGTCAGCGCGGGCGGGGTGCCGTTGAAGGGCACGTGCAGCATTTCGGTGCCCGTGCGCTGCATCAGGTCCACCATGCCGAGATGCGACGTGCTGCCCACGCCCCAGGTGGCATAGGTGATCTGCCCCGGCCGCCGCCGCGCCTCGGCCAGCACCTGGTCGAGGCTCTCCCAGCGCGGATTGGCGACGAGGATGAAGAGCGTCTCGGCGATCTGGGTGATGTGGGCGAAATCCGCGACCGGATCGTAGCCGAGGCTGCGCAGCGCGAAGGGGGCTGTGGTGAAGGTCACCACCGTGCCCATCAGCAGGCTCGACCCGTCGGGGCGGGCGCGGGCGACCTGGCGGGCGGCGAGGGTGGTCGAGGCGCCGGGCTTGTGGTCGAGGATGAAGTTGCCCCCGGTCTTCTCGGCGAAGCCCTGGGTGATGATGCGGCCGAGGACGTCCGGCGCGCCGCCGGCGGCGTAGGGGATGACGATGCTGGTGGCCTGGCCCTGCGGCCAGGTGCCCTGGGCACGGAGAAGCCGCGGGGCGGCGAGCAGGGCGGTGGTGCCGGCGAGAAGGCCGCGGCGGGACGGATGGGTCATTCGGACGCTGTTCCTCAGAGGATCCCGGGCTTGTTCCGCCCTTGGGCGGCAGGGTCGCAGGCCGCGTCGGCGGGGGGAAGGGGGCGGCATCCGGGATGCGGTATTATAATACCGCATTGAAAAATCCCCGGCTTCGCTTGACTTTCCCGTCGCCGGCCGCGATAAGCCGGGCCGCTTCTCTAGTCAGACCCTGGAACACCGATGCTCACGAGACAGACCACCTCGCTGAAGCCGGCCGAGGTGAAGAAGGCTTGGGTGCTGATCGACGCGGACGGGCTCGTGCTCGGCCGTCTCGCCAGCCTCGTCGCCAACCGCCTCCGCGGCAAGCACAAGGCGCAGTTCACACCGCATGTGGATTGCGGCGACCACGTCGTCATCATCAATGCCCGGAAGATCCGCGTCACCGGCGCGAAGGCCGAGCAGAAGGTGTTCTACTGGCACACCGGCTACGCCGGCGGCATCAAGCAGCGCACGGTCCGCGAGCGCCTCGAGAGCAAGTATCCCGAGCGCGTGATCGAGAAGGCCGTGGAGCGCATGATCACCCGCGGCCCGCTCGGTCGCCAGCAGATGCGCAACCTGCACGTCTATGCCGGTGCCGAGCACCCGCATGCCGGCCAGACGCCCGAGGCGCTCGACGTCGCGGCGCTGAACCGCAAGAACTCCGTTCTCGTGAAGAAGGTGGCCTGAGGCGATGAGCGAGACCCGTACCCTCGCGGACCTCAAGGAGCTCGTCGCCGGCACGCCGGCGGCGCCCGAGGCTGCGATCAAGCGTGAACCGAAGCGTGATGCCCAGGGCCGCGCCTATGCCACCGGCCGCCGCAAGGACGCCGTGGCCCGCGTGTGGGTGAAGCCCGGCAAGGGCTCCATCGAGATCAACGGCAAGACGCAGTCGAAGTACTTCGCGCGTCCCGTGCTGCGCATGCTGATCACGCAGCCCTTCCTGGTGGCCGACCGCTACCAGCAGTTCGACGTGATCTGTTCGGTGACCGGCGGCGGGCTTTCGGGCCAGGCCGGCGCGGTGCGCCACGGCATCTCCCGCGCGCTCTGCAACTACGAGCCCGAGCTGCGCGCCATCCTGAAGAAGGCCGGCTTCCTGACCCGCGACCCCCGCGTCGTGGAGCGCAAGAAGTACGGCAAGATGAAGGCGCGACGTTCCTTCCAGTTCTCCAAGCGCTGACGCCTGGCGGACGGGCGTCGCGCCCGGCCGCATGGCTGGTTCAATCGGGGGGCGGGTCCGCAAGGGCCCGCCCCTCTTGCTTTTCCTGGTCGCTTTCGCGGCAAATGGCCCGGCAAGGAGGTCCATATCCCATGGCCAAGACCCCCACTGTGTTCATCGACGGCGAGGCCGGCACCACCGGCCTGCAGATCCGCGAGCGGCTGGCGGCGAACCCGCATGTCGCCCTGCGGTCGATCGCCGCCGAGCGACGCAAGGATGCCGGGGCGCGGCGCGAGATGATGGAGGAGGTGGACCTCGTCATCCTCTGCCTGCCGGACGATGCCGCGAAGGAAAGTGCCGCGCTGGCCGCCTCGCTCGGCGCCAAGGCGCCGAAGCTGCTCGATGCCTCCACGGCGCATCGCGTCGATCCGTCCTGGGTCTATGGCCTGGCGGAGCTGACGCCCGACCAGCCGGCGGCGATCGCCGCGGCGCAGAACGTGTCGAACCCGGGCTGCTACCCGACGGGTGCGATCCTGATGCTGCGCCCGCTGGTCGAGGCCGGGCTGATGGCCGCGGACCATCCGATCACGGTCAATGCGGTGTCCGGCTACACCGGCGGCGGCAAGTCGATGGTGGCGGCCTATGAATCCCGCACGGCGCCGGACTTCGAGATGTACGGCCTCGGCCTGCGCCACAAGCATCTGCCGGAGATGCAGAAGTATTCGCTTCTGACGCGCCGGCCGATCTTCGTCCCCGCCGTCGCCGACTACGCGCAGGGCATGCTGGACGCGATTCCGCTGCACCTCGACATGTTGGCCGGCAAGCCGAAGCCCGCCGATATCGAGGCCCTGCTGCGCGACCGCTACGCCGGCAGCGAATATGTCAGCGTCGTCCCGGCCGAGGCCGGCGGCAAGATCGAACCGCAGGCGCTGAACGGCACCAATGCGCTCGAGATCCGCGTCTATGGCGACGAGGCGCTGGGCCAGGCGGTGCTGGTCGCGCGCTTCGACAACCTCGGAAAGGGCGCGTCCGGCGCGGCGGTGCAGAACCTCGGGCTCATGCTCGGCATTCCCGTGAATGCCGACCTGCCGGTCGCGGCGCCGCGCGCGGCGGAGTGACGGCCAGGGCGGGGTGGCCTTCCGCTGCCCCGCCCGAAGGCGCATCCTGTGGGCCGAAGCCCGGAGGATCCGCGATGGACACCAACCAGACCCTGACCTTGCCCCCGCTCTATGTGTTCGAGGGCCACAAGCCTGTCGTGCATCCGGGCGCCTTCGTCGCACCGACGGCCGCCGTGATCGGCCAGGTGACGATCGGGGAGGGGTCCAACATCTGGTATCACTGCGTCCTGCGCGGCGACACCAACACCATCACCATCGGCCGCGGTACCAACATCCAGGACGGCACCATCGTCCATGTGAATGCCGGGCGGCAGTGCACGACGATCGGCGACGACGTCACGGTCGGGCACGCGGCGATCATCCATGCCTGCACGCTGAAGAACCGCGCCTTCGTCGGCATGGGCGCGACCGTGCTGGACGATGCGATCATCGAGGAAGGCGGCGTGCTCGCCGCCGGGTCGGTGCTGCCGCCGGGCAAGGTGATCGGCGCCATGGAACTGTGGATGGGCAACCCGGCCAAGATGGTGCGCGTGCTGACGGTGGAGCAGCGGGCGGGCTTCGACCGCACCGCGCCGCATTACGTCGAGCTCGCGCAGCGGCACCGGACGTCGCTCGCCGGCTGACGCCGGCGCGGCATGACGAAAGGGATATCTTTGCCTTGATGGGAAATGGCTGACGCCGGGCATCGCCTCTGCCATAGCCGCGGCGTCTTCGGAGCGAGGTGCGTATGACCGAGACCATCTCTCGTCTGCTCGCGGGCGGCGTTGCCGAGGCCGCGGCGATCCGCGGCACCAATGACCGGCCAAGGCTGACCTACGGCGCGCTGCGCGACCTGTGCGCGCGCACCGTTCGGCGGCTCAACGTGCTTGGCATCGGTCGGGGCGACCGCGTCGCGATCGTGCTGCCGAACGGGCCGGAGATGGCGACGGCCTTCCTCGCCATCGGGTCCGGGGCGACGACCGCGCCGCTCAATCCGGCCTATCGGGCGGAGGAATTCACCTTCTATCTGACCGATCTCCGCGCCAAGGCGCTGGTCGTGCTGCACGGCATGGCGACCGATGCGCGGGAAGTCGCGGCACGCCTCTCCATCCCGGTGCTCGACCTGGTGCCGGGTGAGGCGGCCGGCGACTTCACGCTCGAGGGCGGCAGCCCCGGCAATCCCGAGAAGCCCGGCATGGCCTGGCCCGAGGACGAGGCGCTGGTCCTGCACACCTCGGGCACCACGGCGCGGCCCAAGATCGTGCCGCTGACCCAGGCGAATATCTGCGCCTCGGCGCGCAACATCGGGCGCACGCTGGAACTCGCCCCGGACGATGCCTGCCTCAACATCATGCCGCTGTTCCACATCCATGGGCTGATGGCGGCGGTTCTCGCATCCGTCGCCGCGGGTGGGGCGGTGGTCTGCACGCCGGGCTTCGACGCGCTGCGTTTCTTCCGCTGGCTGGACGAGGAGCGGCCGTCCTGGTTCACCGCGGTGCCGACCATGCATCAGGCGATCCTCGGGCGCGCCGAGCGCAACGCCGACATCATCGCCCGCGCGCGGCTGCGCTTCCTGCGCTCCTCCTCCGCCTCGCTGCCCGGGCCGGTGATGCGGCAGCTCGAAGAGGTCTTCTCGGCCCCGCTGGTCGAGAGTTACGGCATGACCGAGGCCTCGCACCAGATGTGCTCGAACCCGCTCGCCGGGCCGCGCAAGCCGGGTTCGGTGGGCCGCCCTGCGGGTCCGGAGGTCGCCATCATGGACGACGACGGCACCATCCTGCCGCAGGGCGAGGTCGGCGAGGTCGTCATCCGCGGCCCGAACGTCACCGCCGGCTACGAGGCCAACCCCGACGCCAACGCGAAGGCCTTCACCCATGGCTGGTTCCGCACCGGCGACCAGGGTGCCTTCGACGAGGACGGCTTCCTGACGCTGACCGGACGGCTCAAGGAACTGATCAACCGCGGCGGCGAGAAGGTGAGCCCGCTCGAGGTCGACGGCGTGCTGTCGGGCCATCCGGCGGTCGCGCAGGCGCTGACCTTCGCCATCCCGCATCCGAAGCTGGGCGAGGAGGTCGGCGCCGCGGTGGTGCTGCGCGAGGGCATGGAATGCTCCGAGCGCGAGTTGCGCGCCTTCGCTGCCGAACATCTCGCGGACTTCAAGGTGCCGCGGAAGGTCGTGTTCCTGGCCGAGATCCCGAAGGGTGCGACGGGCAAGCTGATGCGCATCGGCCTGGCCGAGAAGCTGGGGCTGACGGCATGAGGATCTGCATCTTCGGCGCCGGCGCCATCGGCGGCCTCATGGCCGCGAAACTGGCCCTGAAGGGCGATGCCGAGGTCACGGTCATCGCCCGCGGTCCGCATCTCGCCGCCATGCAGGCCAAGGGCCTGCGCGTGCAGAGCGAGGGGCAGGAGATCGTGGCCACCCCGCGCTGCGTCGCGACCGCCGAGGAGGCAGGGCCGCAGGATTATGTCGTCGTCACGCTCAAGGCGCATTCCCTGCCGGGTGCCGCGGCGCAGATGCAGCCGCTGCTGGGGCCGGAGACGGCGATCGTCAGCGCCGTGAATGGCGTGCCCTGGTGGTATTTCCACGGCATCGGCGGCGCCCATGCAGGGCGCATCGTCGAAAGCGTCGATCCGGGCGGGGCGGTCTCGAAGCTGCTGCCGCCCTCGCGCGCCATCGGCTGCATCGTCTATCCCGCCGCCGAGGTGATCGAGCCCGGCGTGATCGAGCACACCTATGGCGACCGCTTCTCCCTGGGCGAGCCGGACGGGTCGCGCAGCCCGCGCGCCCAGAAGCTGAGCGAGGCGCTGATCGCGGCCGGATTCAAGGCGCCCGTGCGACCGCGGATCCGCGACGAGCTCTGGGTGAAGCTGTGGGGCAACATGGCCTTCAACCCGATCTCGGCGCTGACCACCGCGACGCTCGACGTGCTGATCAACGACGACGAGCAGCGGGCCGTTGCGCGCGCCATGATGCTGGAAGGGCAGCGCGTGGCGGAGGCGCTGGGCGTGCGCTTCGCCATCGACGTCGACAAGCGCATCGCCGGCGCGGCCGAGGTCGGCGCGCACAAGACCTCCATGCTGCAGGACCTCGAGCGCGGACGGCCCATGGAAGTCGAGGCGCTGCTCGGTGCCGTGGTCGAGCTGGCGGACCTGGTGGGAGAACCGGCGCCGACCAGCCGGACGGTGCTGGCGCTGGTGCGCGCCCGCGCGCGGGCCGCGGGCTGCCTGTGATGCGCGACGGGCGGCGCCCCGGCTTGATCGCCGCGGTGCTGCTCGCGCTCGCGGCCTGCGGCGGCCCCCGTCCGGAGCCCGTGACCTGGCCGGCCCCCGCGGGCGGCGCGATCACCACCGATCCGGCCCGCCAGGCGATCAACGGCACCGCCTTCGGCTTCGCGCGGCCGGACACCCTGGCCGGCCGGCCGGCCGATGCCGCCGAGTTGCTGGCCCAGGCCGAGTTCCTGACCGTCGAACTGGCGACCGGTCCGCGCTGGATCCCGTTCGCGCCGAGCGTGCAGCAGGCCTTCGTCGCGGCGCGGCCGGAATGGCGCGCGGCGGGCGGCATCGCGCCGGATGCAGCGCCGCAGGCGGCGATCGATGCGCTGCTCGCCGCCAGTGTCGCGCTGCTGGCCGGGAACCGCGCCGCGGCCGTCGCGGCCTTGTCGCCGCCGCTCTTCCCGGCCGGGGGAGAGGATGCGCTGAGGCGGCTCTCGGCGCTGCCGCGCCTGCCGCTGTCGGCCGCGGCGGGGAGCGATGCACAGGCCGAGATGTGGCGCGACCAGGTGCAGATCGAATCCGACCCGTGACGCCACGGCGGCCTTGCCTGGGCCGAGGCAGGGGGCGGAGGATGCGGCCATGCCACGCGACATGATGCCAAGGCGATGGACGCTCGTCCTGCCGCTGCTCGCCCTGGCCGGCGCCTGCAGCGGTGGGCCGGTGCCATACACCACCTTGCCGGTCGACCCGGCCCTCGGTT
The DNA here is from genome assembly GCF_012927745.1 of Neoroseomonas marina. Lineage (GTDB taxonomy): Bacteria > Pseudomonadota > Alphaproteobacteria > Acetobacterales > Acetobacteraceae > Neoroseomonas > Neoroseomonas marina. Next base: position 188,081 of record NZ_JABBKX010000009.1, on the reverse strand, counting down.
TCGCGGACCCGACCCGGCAGGCGATCATCCATGCCGCCTATGTCTTCCCGCGGCCCGCCTCTCTGCAGGGGCGGACGGCGGAAGCGGCGCAGGGCATCTCGGAGGCGGAGCACCTCACGGTCGAGCTGCGCCATGGCGCCCGGTGGATCGAGATGTCGCCCCTGGCGTCCATGGCCTTCGAGCAGGCGCGGCCGGAATGGCGCGGCGCGCTCGGCATTCCCGCCGAGGCCGCGCCGCAGGCGGTGATCGACGCCCTGACGCGCGTGCGCAACGCCGTCGCCGCGAACGACCAGGCCGCAGCCGCTTCGGCGCTGGCGCCGCCGGTCTTCGTGCCGGGCGGGACGGAGACCCTCGACCGGCTGACGAACCTTCCCCCCTTGCCGCGCACCGCCTGGGCGGCAAGTCTGACCCTCCAGGAGATGTGGCGCATGCAAAGACAGAATTCCCGGAGCCTGTTGGTTCGATGACCGGCCGTCGCGCCATGCTGGGCCTGCCGCTGCTCGCGGCCTGTGAGGAACTCCGCACGCCCCAGTCGCTGCCGCCGACGGTGCTGACGACGGCGAGCGGGCAGGGCGGGCCGCTGCGCGCGGCCATCGAGGCGACGGCCGCCGCCTTCGCGAATCAGGGCCAGGCGCTGCAGGGGCAGCCGGCACAGGCGGCGCTCGCCCTGGCGCGGCTCGAAGCGCTCGATTTCGAGGTCACGGAGCGGCGGGCCTGGCCGATGCTGTCGCAGACGACCGCCTATGCGCTGCGCATCGCCCGGAACGAGAACCGGGCGGCGCTCGGCATCGCGCAGTCGGCGCCGCAGCCGCAGGTCATCACCGCTCTGGGCAACGTCTCGTCCCGGCTGCGCGCGGGGAACCAGGCGGCCGCGGAATCACTTCTGGTACCGGCGATCTTCGAGCCTGGGGGCCAGCAGACGCTGGCGCGGCTCGGCGATCTCGGCCCGCTGCCCGCCGCCGAGCAGGCGAGCGCGGCGCTGGCGCGCGAGATGCGGCGGCTCGACCTCGACGGCGGCTGGGTCGGCGCGGGCAATTGGTGGCAGACGGGCGCGCCCGGGGCGATCACGGACGGCCTCGGCAGCGGCATCAACTGACGCGCCGCCGGGGTCGCGCCCGGTTCAGTCGGTGCCCATCACCTTCACATAGGATCCGGGGGCATCCTCGAGGGCCGGCAGGCCGCCCTCCCCGGGGATGCGCGCGGGTACCAGGGCCTTGTCCTGTCCGCTCACCCAGCGGTGCCAGTCCGGCCACCAGGAGCCTGCGAGTTCCGTCGCGCCCCTGAACCACTCCTCGGGGTCCGCGGGCAGCTCGGTGTTGATCCAGTGGCTGTACTTGCCGGCGTCCGGCGGGTTGGCGACGCCCGCGATGTGGCCCGAGGCAGCGAGCACGAAGCGCACCGGCCCCTTGTAGATCTGCGTCGCGCGATAGGTGGAAAGCCAAGGGGCGATGTGGTCCTCCCGCGTCGAGAGGATGTAGGTCGGGACCTTGATCTTCCTGAGGTCGAGCTTGACGCCGTTGAGCTCGATCCCGCCCGGCTTCACCAGGTCGTTCTGCTGGTACATGCGGCGCAGGTAGAAGGAATGCATCCTCGCCGGCATCCGCGTGGAATCGTCGTTCCAGTAGAGCAGGTCGAACGGGAAGGGCTCCTGGCCCATCAGGTAGTTGTTCACGACGAAGGACCAGATCAGGTCGTTCGCGCGCAGCATGTTGAAGGTGGTGGCCATCTCCTGGCCCTCGAGGAAGCCGCGCTTCGACATCTTCTCCTCGAGCGCGGAGAGCTGTTCCTCGTCGATGAAGACGCCGAGCTCGCCGGCTTCCTCGAAGTCGACCATCGTCGTGAAGAAGGTCGCGGACTTCACGCGCGTATCCTTCTTCACCGCCATGTGCGCGAGCGTGGACGCGAGCAGCGTGCCGCCCAGGCAATAGCCGATGACGTTGGCACCCTTCTCGCCGGTCGCCTTCTCGATCGCGTCGAGCGCGGCGTAAGGGCCTTCCATCATGTAGTCGTCGAAGCCCTTCTCGGCGAGCTTCGCGTCCGGGTTCACCCAGGAGATGACGAAGACCGTGTGGCCCTGTTCCACCGCCCAGCGGATGAAGGAATTCTTCGGCCGCAGGTCGAGGATGTAGAACTTGTTGATCCAGGGCGGGATGATCAGCAGCGGACGCTTCAGCACCTCCTTCGTGGTGGGCGTGTACTGGATCAGCTGCATCAGGTCGTTCTGGTAGACGACCTTGCCGGGGGTGACGGCGATGTTCTCGCCCACCTTGAACTTGGTGTCGTCCGTCATGCGGATCTTGAGCTGGCCGCGGCCGCGCTCGAGGTCCGACAGCAGGTTCGACAGGCCGCGCAGCAGGTTCTCGCCGCCGGTTTCCGCGGTGCGGCGCAGCACCTCGGGGTTGGTCAGCAGGAAATTCGTCGGGCTCATCGCGTCGACGAACTGGCGCGTGTAGAAATCGACCTTCTGCGCCGTCTTGGGCTCGAGCCCCTCGGCGCCTTCCACGACGTGGCGGAAGTAGCGGGCGGATAGAAGGTAGGTCTGGCGGATGAAGTCGAAGATCTCGTGGTCGCGCCAGGCTTCGTCCTTGAAGCGACGATCCTTCGAATCCTCGTCGATGACGGGCTTCGGTTCGTCGCCCATCATCCGGCGCGCCGTGTTCTGCCAGAGCGTGAGGTAGTCGTGCCAGAATCCGAGCTGCGCCTGCACGAGCCGCGCGGGGTTCGTCATCAGCCGCGTCGTCATCTCGAGGAACGCGGAGCCGATCTTCAGCGGGTCCGGGTCCGGCGTGCCGTCCGTTTGCCGCTTGAGGAAGTCCGAGACGATCCTGTGCCCCCGTTCCGCGACGTCCGACATGGTTCGGCTGACCAGCGCAGGGTCCGGCAGCCGGAAGGAGGCGGGATTGGGGTTGTCTTTATCGGCCATCTGGCGTTCCGGTGCGAGGCAGGCAAACCCCCGGCTTCGCGGACCGGCTGTTTCGGGCTACCGCTTCGCCGATGCGAAGGGAAGGCAGCATGACCGGTCGGAGAGGCACCAGGGGCCTGCTTTGGCACGGTAGGGTCCGGCATCGGGCCGATCAAGCGCGGCGCGCGGCGGCCGCCTTGGCGTTGCTGCTGGGCGGCTGTTCCGCCGGGCAGGGACCCGAAGCGATCGGGCCCCTCGTGCGCAACATGTTCGGCCCCGCCAATGAGGGGCGGCTGCCGCCACCGGGCGCGGACGCAGCCTTCCCGAACCTCGGAACGATTCCGCCGAGGCCGTCGATTCCCGATCCGCAGGTGCGCAACGCACTGACCGCCGCGCTGGCGGAGGAGCGCCAGCGGAGCCGCAATCCGTTCGATCCCGACACCAATCCGGTCGCGCCGGGCCCGGCCGGCACCGCGGGCGACCGCAGCATGCCCATGACGCCGCCGGGGCCGCCGCCATTGGCGCGCGCGCCCCGGATTCCGCTGGATGCGCCCGCGGCGCCTGTGGAACCGGCTGCGCGCCCCGTGCCCGCGCCGCCGTCGGACGCACCGGCCACGCCGCGCCCCACGCGTCCGTCGCCCGCCGCGACGCCCCAGCCGCTGCCGGAGATGGACACCGCCCCGCCGCCGCCCCCGCCCGCGGAGCTGCTGGCGCCCGGCGGCGGCCCGCCCCCACCGCCGCCCGCCGAGCTGCTGGCGCCGTCCCGCCGCTGAAGGCCGCGATACACAGCGCGGCGTGCTTGTTCTATAGGTCGCGGCCCTTCCACCACGGAACGCCGCCATGACCGAGGACTTCCACCGCATCCGCCGCCTGCCGCCCTATGTCTTCGCCGAAGTGAACGCGGCGAAGGCGAAGGCACGCGCGGCAGCGGAGGACATCGTGGACCTCGGCATGGGCAATCCCGACAGCCCGACGCCGCCGCACATCGTCGCCAAGCTGATCGAGGCGGTGCAGGACCCGCGCACCCACCGCTATTCGCAGTCGAAGGGCATTCCCGGGCTGCGCAAGGCACTGGCCGGCTACTATGCCCGGCGCTTCGGCGTGAAGCTCGACCCGGAGACCGAGGTCGTCGCGACACTCGGGTCTAAGGAAGGCCTGGCGAACCTGGCCCAGGCGATCGCGAGCCCCGGCGACACCATCCTGGTGCCGAACCCGTCCTACCCGATCCACCAGTTCGGCTTCATCATCGCCGGCGCCTCGGTGCGGTCCATTCCCTACACGCCGGACGATTCGATGCTGGCGGCGATCGACCGCGCCGTGAAGCATTCGGTCCCTGCGCCGACCGCGGTGATCGTGAACTTCCCGTCCAATCCGACGGCGCTGGTCGCGACGATCGACTTCTATCGCGAACTCGTGGCGCTGTGCCGCCGGCACAACCTCTTCATCCTGTCCGACCTCGCCTATGCCGAGCTGTATTACGGCGACGTGCCGCCGCCTTCCGTGCTCGAGGTTCCGGGGGCGAAGGACATCACGGTCGAGTTCACCTCGATGTCCAAGACCTACAACATGCCTGGCTGGCGCATGGGCTTCGCGGCGGGCAACCCGCGGCTGATAGCGGCACTCGCGCGGGTGAAGTCCTACCTCGACTACGGCGCCTTCACGCCGATCCAGGTCGCCGCCACCGCCGCGCTGAACGGCCCGCAGGACTGCATCGAGGAGATGCGCGTCCTCTACAAGGATCGCCGCGAGGTGCTGGTGAAGGGTCTCAAGGCCGCGGGCTGGGACGTGCCGGCGCCGGAGGCCTCGATGTTCCTCTGGGCGCCGATCCCGGAGCGTTTCCGCCATCTCGGCTCGGTCGGCTTCTCGAAGCTGCTGCTCGAGAAGGCGAGGGTCGCGGTCGCCCCGGGCCTCGGCTTCGGCGAGCATGGCGACGAGCATGTCCGCATCGCCCTCGTCGAGAACAACCACCGCATCCGCCAGGCGCTGCGGGGCATCAAGTCGTTCCTCGCGGGCGACAACGCCGCGCCGGTGGACGAGAAACAGGAAGCAGTCAGCGCATGAACCGTCCGCTTGCCATTGCGGTCGCCGGCCTGGGTACGGTCGGCGCCGGGGTCGTCAACGTGCTGCGCGCCAATGCCGACATCATCGCGGCGCGCGCGGGGCGGCCCATCACGGTGACGGCCGTCTCAGCGCGCGACCGTTCGCGCGACCGCGGCGTGCCGGTGGCGGGGCTGCGCTGGTACGAGGACGCCGTCGCGCTCGCTGCCGATCCGCAGGTCGAAGTGGTGGTCGAGTGCATCGGCGGGTCCGACGGCAAGGCCAAGGCACTGGTCGAGGCGGCGATCGCTGCCGGGAAGCATGTGGTGACCGCGAACAAGGCACTGCTTGCGGTGCATGGCGCGGCGCTGGCCCAGGCCGCGGAGGCCAGGGGCGTCGCGCTCGCCTTCGAGGCCTCGGTCGCCGGCGGCATCCCCGCGATCAAGGCGCTGCGCGAAGGGCTCGCGGCGAACCGCATCCAGCGCGTCGCCGGCATCCTGAACGGCACCTGCAACTACATCCTCACGACGATGCGCAACGAGCGGCGCGAATTCGCCGAGGTGCTGAGCGAGGCGCAAAAGCTCGGCTATGCCGAGGCCGATCCCTCCTTCGACATCGACGGCATCGACGCGGCGCACAAGCTCGCGATCCTCGCCGCCCTCGCCTTCGGGCGGCCGGTGGATTTCGGCGCGGTGCACGTGGAGGGCATCCGCGAGGTCAGCGCGCTCGACATCGCGCTCGCCGAGGAACTCGGATACCGCATCAAGCTGCTCGGCATCGCCAAGCGCGAGGAGGGCGGCATCTCGACGCGCGTGCATCCCTGCATGGTGCCGGTCTCGGCGCCGATCGCGCGGGTCGATGGCGTGTTCAACGCCGTGGTGGCGGAAGGCGATTTCGTCGGCCGCGTGATGATGGAAGGCCGCGGTGCCGGCGCGGGGCCGACCGCCTCCGCTGTGGTGGCAGACCTGATCGACATCGCCCGCGGGCGCCTCACCCCGGTCTGGGGCGCGGCGACCAGCGCGCTGAAGCCCGAGCCCTCCCTGCCGATGGACCGGCATACCGGTGCCTACTACCTGCGCCTGATGGTGGTCGACCGGCCCGGCGTCATCGCCGATGTGACGGGCGTGCTGCGGGACAGCGCCATCAGCCTCGAATCCATGCTGCAGCGTGGCCGGTCGCCGGGCGAGGCCGTGCCCGTGGTGCTGACCACGCATGAGACGAGCGAAGCCTCGGTCCGTGCCGCGCTGGCCCGCATCGCCGCGCTCGACGCGGTGGTCGAGAAGCCGGCGCTGATCCGCATCGAGGCCCTGTGAATCGCCGCGCGGCGCTGGGGCTCCTGCTGGCCCTTGCGGCCGCACCGGCCGCGGCGCAGACCGAGTTCGCCGGCACCTGGCGCGGTGCCTATGTCTGTTCGCAGGGCAACACCGCCGTCGCGCTGACGATCGAGCCGCGCAAGGACGGTACCGTCTCGGCGCTGTTCCATTTCGAGGCTGCGCCGGACAATCCCGGCGTGCCAGCGGGCTGCTTCGAGATGCAGGGCCGGGTGGGGGATACCCCCGGCGCGATCGCCTTGCGCCCCGTGCGCTGGCTGCGCCGGCCGCGCAACTACATCATGGTCGGGCTGGACGGCACGCTTTCGGCCGATGGGTCGAGGATCGAGGGACTCGTGCGGGGGCCGGGCTGCACCGTCTTCCGGGTGGACCGGAGCCCGGGGCCGCCGGAGGGCGAGGCCTGCCGGGCAGGGGCGCCGCTGCTCTCCCTCCGCTGACGCGGGCCGCGATTCCGGCTATGGGCAATGCGAGGGGCAGGGTTTCCTGCCCGGCATGTGTCGATTCGGAGGAAGGTCCATGGCGGCTGCGGCCCCGGAACCAGGTGCGGTCGTCGATCGTAACCTGGCGCTCGAACTGGTGCGCGTGACGGAGGCAGCGGCGCTGGCGGCCTCTCGTTGGATCGGCCGGGGCGACAAGAACGCGGCCGACGGCGCGGCCGTGGAAGCCATGCGCAAGGCCTTCGACACCGTCGCCATCACCGGCACCGTCGTCATCGGCGAGGGCGAGATGGACGAGGCGCCGATGCTCTACATCGGCGAGAAGGTCGGCCTCTACGCCAAGACCGGCGGCGGGCCGGAGGTCGACATCGCGGTCGATCCGCTCGAGGGCACCTCGATCACCGCCAAGGGCGGGCCGAACGCCATCGCGACGGTCGCGCTGGCCGAGAAGGGCGGCTTCCTGCATGCGCCCGACATCTACATGGACAAGCTCGCGGTCGGCCCCGGCCTCCCGGATGGCGTCGTGCATCTTGATGCCTCGCCGGAGCAGAACCTGCGCGAGCTGGCCCGCGCGAAGAAGTGCGAGATCAGCGACCTGATGGTCTGCACGCTCGACCGTGATCGCCACAAGGACCTGATCAAGGCCTGCCGCGCCGCCGGCGCGCGCATCACGCTGATCGGCGACGGCGACGTGGCGGGCGTCATCAACGTCAGCCAGCGGGAGGCTGGGATCGACATCTACATGGGTTCGGGCGGTGCGCCGGAAGGCGTGCTCGCGGCTGCCGCGCTGCGCTGCATCGGGGGCCAGATGCAGGGCCGGCTGATGTTCGAGAACGAGGACCAGGTGGCGCGTGCCGCCACGATGGGCATCGCCGACCCGAACCGCATCTATTCGGTGGAGGAGATGGCGAAGGGCGACGTGATGTTCGCCGCGACGGGCGTGACCTCGGGTGCCATGCTGCGCGGCGTCCGCCGCTTCGCGGGCGGCGCCTACACCCATTCGATCGTGATGCGGTCGAAGTCGGGCACGGTCCGCTACGTCGAGGGACATCACAACTTCGCCCGTAAGCCGTCAGCCTTCGTCGCCTGATGGACGGGGTCGCCCCGCAACCGCCCGTCCTGGGCGTGGAGCGCAGCGTCACCGGTCGCCGCTGGATCTGGCGGCCGGCAGACCCGCGCACGGGGCTCGGTATCGCGCAGCGGCTCGGCCTGCCGGAGATGGTGGGGCGGCTGCTCGCCGCGCGCGGCATCGGGCCTGAACATGCGGGCGACTACCTCGAACCCACGTTGCGGGCGTTGATGCCCGATCCCTCCGCGCTGATGGACATGGACGCGGCGGCCGACCGGCTCGCGGCGGCCGTGCGGTCGGGCGAGCACGTCGCGGTCTTCGGCGACTACGACGTCGACGGCGCCTGTTCCGGCGCGCTGATGTCGCGCTTCCTGCGCGACCTCGGCTGTGAGGTGAGCCCCTATGTCCCCGACCGGCTGAAGGAAGGCTACGGGCCGAATGCGGCGGCGATCGATGCGCTCTGCGAGCGCGGCGCGACGCTGATCGTCTGCGTCGATTGCGGCATCGCGGCGGCCGAGGCGCTGGCCGTCGCCGACGGCCGCGCCGATGTCGTGGTGCTGGACCACCACAAGGCGGAAGGGCCGATCCCGCGCATCATCGCGGCGGTGAATCCGAACCGGCTCGATTGCGGGTCCGGGCTGCATCACGTCTGCGCGGCGGCCGTTGCCTTCCTTGCGGCGGCGGCGACGGTGCGGGTGCTGCGCAAGGCGGGGTGGTTCTCGCGGCGCAGCGAGCCCGATCTGCTCGCCTTGTTGGACCTGGTGGCGCTCGCGACCGTTTGCGACGTCATGCCGTTGACCGGCTTCAACCGGGCGCTCGTCGCCCAGGGGCTGAAGGTGATGGCGCGACGGGGCAGGGCGGGGATCGCCGCGCTGCTCGACGTGACGGGTGCGCGGGATGCGCCTTCCGCACACACGCTGGGCTTCCTGCTGGGGCCGCGGATCAACGCCTCGGGGCGTATCGGGGAGCCTGACCTCGGGCTTCGCCTGCTGCTCTGCGAGGATGCGGTCGAGGCGCGCGCGATCGCCGAGAAGCTCGACGCGGTGAATCGGCGCCGGCAGGAGGTGGAGGGCGAGGTGCTCGCCGCCGCCCACGCCATGGCCGAACGCCAGGCCGAGGAAGGCCGCGCCGTGCTGCTGCTGGTCGGCGAGGGCTGGCACCCGGGCGTGGTGGGCATCGTCGCCGGCCGCATGAAGGAACGGTTCAACCGGCCGGCCTGCGTGGCCGGGATGGCCGAGGGGCTGGCGAAGGGGTCGGGGCGGTCGGTTCCGGGCGTGGACCTTGGCGCGGCCGTGATCGCTGCGCGGCAGTCCGGCCTGCTGGAGACCGGCGGCGGGCATGCCATGGCCGCCGGATTCTCCTTCCGGGCTGGGCGCGCGGAGGACGTGCATGCCTTCCTGGAGGACCGCCTGAAGCACGCCGCGCTGTTGCCGGCAGCGGCGGACCTGCTGATCGAAGGCACGCTGAATGTCGTCGCCGCCCAGTCGGACCTGGCGCGGGAAGTGGCGCGTCTCGCGCCCTTCGGACCGGGCAACGAGGAACCGATCTTCGCCATCCAGCGTGCGCGTGTCGTCAAGGCGGACCGCGTCGGCAAGGATGGCGGTACCGTGCGCGCCATCGTGGAAGGCGAGGGTGGCGGACGGCTCAAGACCATCTGCTTCCGGGCCAAGGACGGCCCGCTGGCCCAGACGCTGCTGGCGGCCGAGCGGGTCCCGCTGCACCTGTGCGGCCACCTGCGCGCCGAGCAATGGAACGGTGAGACCACGGCGGCGCTGCAGGTCGTGGACGCCGCGCCGGCCTGACCCTATTGACCGTGCGGCGAGGGCGCATTAACCCGACGCCCACGGCCGGTCCCCTTCGTCTAGAGGCCTAGGACACCGCCCTTTCACGGCGGCGACACGGGTTCGAATCCCGTAGGGGACGCCAGTCGCGCATATCATGTCTCTGAAAAATCTAGATGAATCGATTGCGCTGTCTGATGGGGCCCACGAGGCGCACGCGGTGGTGTCTCTACTCTCTGGCCTCGTCGACGCAACGCGTCCGATGCAGGACTCGAGGGCGTATGTGAGATTGATACCCCAGATCTAGGAGCGGAGGCCCCACCTGCGGGATGCATCAGCACGCGCCATTCGACCAATCGCCCGGTGAGTGCCTGGACATCACGTCCTGGGATCTTGATGAGGAGTACCCTTCGCTACCGGGACAGAAGCCGAAGAAAGTTCTTCTGTGTCCGCTCTCAGCGTCAGCGCCCTATCTGATCGGCGGCCACCGCTATCTCTTCAAGGATCCGCGGGGATCGGACGCACAGCAGATTTGGTGCGAGGTTATCGCGTATCGGCTGGCGCGTGTGCTGGGGATAGACGTGCCGCCCGCGTTTCTTGCCTTCGATCGCTTTACGAGGCGCCCCGGTGTCGTGATGGAGTTCTTCTATGGGCACGGTGATCGGGCCGATCTGCGTTTCGTGAATGCAGTCGAACTGTTCCAGGCGAGCCGAACAACCGTCGCCGAAAAGCGTGGCAGCCTCACGCAAAACCTTCGCCTGTCTCGGCTCTATGGATGCGTGCACTATCGATATTGGTGGGCGCAGACGGTGGCGTTCGACACGCTTATGGGAAATCAGGATCGGCACTCCGTGAACTGGGGATTCTTCATTCGCAGGGATCCCGAGGGAGGAGCGCAGCATTTCTTGGGGCCGGTGTTCGACAACGGCAGTGCTCTCGGAGCGAGGATCCGCGAAGAGGATTTGCACAGGTTCGTCGCTGGCGAGGCATTCGACAGATTTATCGCGAGGGGACGACATCACTACGGCTGGACGTACGACGATGACGAATCACGCTTCGTGCCACTCTGCAGGAAGTTTCTCGAGACATATGGCGAAGTGCGAGCAACCTTCACTAGAATTGCAGGGTTGGCAGATTCGGCGCTTGAGGAGGTGATTGCCTCCTGCCGGTGCGAGGGATTCCCAATCCCCTTTTCTGCCTTGAGGGCCGAGTTCGTCCTCAAGCAGATCAAGGCTCGGCGGGACGGACTGAGAGAATCCTTAGGAGGGTGAGATGCGGGTCCATGTCCTTGTCGAGCCGCAGCGCCTTATCCTGACTTGGCGTGCGCCGCCGCACGTGAAGGATCGACTCCGCTGGGCCGTCGGAGAACTCCGCCGAGATGGTGGTGGCGTGACTTTTCGCTATCTTGCCCGGGAGGAGTTCGGGGCGGCCAATGAAGGCCGCTCCTTCGATGACCTGCTTCGTGCCGGATTTCTGGGCTATCCAGCGTTCAAATGGATACCCGGCCACAGCGCGATCTACGACAGAGGCGTGCTTGAGACCTTCCTTCGCAGGTTGCCGCCACCGAGCCGCGTTGACTTCGATCGATTTATCGAGCGGTTCTACATAGAACCCGGTACGCGGCTGTCTCCGCTCACATTGCTTGGAGTGACTGGCGCGCAATTGCCCAGCGACGGGTTTGCATTCGTCGATCCATTGGACTCACGGGTCCAGCAGCAAGATCTGATCCTCGAAGTGGCCGGCGCTCGGTACCAACCCGATGCGCTAGCTGGAGTTCAACCAGGTGCCAGAGTTCAACTGCATGCTGAACCCTGGAACACGTATGATTCTTCCGCGGTGCGGGTCGAGGTGATGGGAAGGAAGGTAGGCTATGTGAGCCGCTTCCAGTCCGCGACCATCTCGCGATGGTTGATCGATCGGCACATCGAGTGCTCGGTGGCGCGCCGCAACGGCACTCCTGACGAGCCGCGATTGCTACTCCTGTTGCATGTCCGCGCTAGGGCAGCGGCTCTTTACGGCTGGGCCTAAGGGCGAGCCACGACCCCTTGCGCAGCCCCGCCCTGGGAACGCATTACCACGACGACTGCATCGATAACGCCGCGGTCCTGCTCTAAAGGCAGCCGCGGCGAGGCGCTTCAGCGATCTCTGTAGCGGGCTTGGAACGGCTGGATAGAACTCCGAGGAGCAGCCCCCCCGGCCTCTACTTCCGGAACGGGGACCAGTCGCCACCAGCCCTCACCCTTCGTCCCTCTTCTCCCCCCTCGCCACAATCGCCAGCGATCCATCCGCCAGCGGCCGCTGCACATCCTTCGCCACGGCCCACGGCGCTGCGAGCCAGGCCTCGCGCTCGCCCTCCTCGGTAAGGATCACCGGCATCGCCTTCGGGTGTATCGCGCGGACCTCGGCGTTGGGCTCGCACGTCAGGAAGGCGAACAGGTCTGCCGCGACCTCGCCCTCCTTCACCTTCCGCACGGACGTCCATTGAGGCACCCAGATCCCGGCGAAGAACGCGAGCGGTCGATCCTCGGCCAGCGCGAACCGCGCTGGCGGCTTCTTCCCGTCCGGCTGGGGCTCGGGCTCTGAGAACGACGTGAAGGGCACGAGGCAGCGGTGCTCTACGCCGAGCCACCGGCGCCAGTGCGGCGAAGCAGTGTTTCGCACGTTCGTCACGCCCGGGTCCCTCTGCGGGTCCTTGCCGGAACGGCGGTCGGCGCTTGAGGGGCGCGCTCAGCCTAGCCATGCTGCGACCATGCCGGTTCCCGCGTCCCCAGCCCCATCCGTAGGCTCAGCCTCGGGCGCGGAGCCCGTGCCGCTCTACCTAGGACGCAAGAGGTTAGTCCTCGCGGTCATTCTGCTCGCGCTAAGCGCCGCCCTCTCGGGCTTCACTGCGGGTCTGCTGCTGATTGGACTTTTCGGCAACGCGCATTCGTTGTCGGTCGGCGCCGCAGTGGCGGCTTTCGTGGCCGGTGCGGGGTGTATTGCATGGTTCGTCTTGTCTCTGGCCTACGTCGTATCACTGGTTGCGTATGCACTGGCGGCGCGATGGCACGGGGCGACGTCAAGCGGGCTGTTCTTTGTCGATGAACAGCAGGGCACCGTCGCCGACTTTCTGGGACGAAGCTGGTCGGCACGTGTGCACCGACCGGCCCAACTCAGGTGGGGAGAGCGCATAAGTGGTAGCCGCGCTTTCCTCTTCTTCGATTACGCAAAAAGTGCGGAGTTCAACGAGCGCAGGCATGCCCGAGACGTTCGTGTGTTCCTCTGGGCCGAAAGGGTGCTTGCTCGCGTCATCCGAGCCACGCGCCTCGGCACCGCGGATGCATTTTTCGTCCCGGCACTGCTCATTAGAAATGCCGGCGTCATCAATCGCATCCACACATGGGCTCAGTGGGGAACGAAACAGGTCTCGTTGGGCAGCGGGCCTCGAATGGCGCGGTCCGGCGGTGATCCGCAAGCGTGATACAAACTGCCTCCTAGACGGTGCCAAAACCTTAGGAAATCCCTAGGTCTCCGCCCATCCCGTAGGGGACGCCAGTCGGCGCGTGGTGGCCGGACGGCCAGAAGATCGCGACAACCAGGAATTGGCGCCATTCGGTCGTGCAAGGTGCTCGACCGGTTGGCCGCCTCGCCCCTCCCGGCTCAGCTCGCAGCGGCGTCCTCAGCGTGCAGCGACGGACCACCCCGGCCGCAACGTCGTGCCCGGCCCGGCGCCGTGCGCGCCTGACAGTCAGACCGCTCCCTGTCTTGTGTGCCGGATCGCGACCGCGGGCTGATCGGTCAGCTATCCTGCACCGTTGAGTTTCCGGCACGATCGCGCCAGCCTGCGGAACGTGCCGGATTCGTCACGTCAGGGAGACAGCGGCTGATGGACGACCTCGCGAACCGGATCACCAGCCGGATCCTCCCTGCGGAGGCAGCGGTGATCGGCGCCTCCATCTTGCGCCTGAGGTCGCTTGGTCCCGGGGGCGAACCCACGGCCGCATCCGGTGCGGCGGCCGGCTGGCCGACCGCTTCCCGCGATGCATCGGCGGGACGGCCCCCAGCCGCCTGACGGACCTGCCGACGCAACAAGCCGAGGACACGACACGGTGCCGAACTACGACCAGTCGAACTGCCTTCTCGCGATGCACACGACGCTGGCCGGATGGCCGGTGGTCCTCACCGAACTCGACGGCGAGGACAGGCTTTCGGCGCCGTTCGTCTATCGCATCCGCTTCGCGACCGAAGCGCCGGTCGCCGCGGTGAAGGCCCTGATCGGCACAGAGGTAACGCTGTTCTTCGGCCACCCCGAGACGGACGCGCCGGACCGGCTGCGCCGGCGCCCACTCAACGGCCATTTCCGGCGTATCGCGCGCATCGGTCGCGTCGGCCGGGACGGAGCGATCCTCGAGTGGGAGGCCGAGGTGGTGCCGCGGCTGTGGTTCCTGTCACAGACCTCCGACTTCCGGATCTTCCACGACCAGACCATCCCGCAGATCGTCGCGACCATCCTCGACGAGCACGGCATTCCCTATGCCGATCGCATCGTCGTGCCGGAGGCGTACGGCACGCTCGAATACTGCGTGCAGTACGACGAGACCGCGCTCGACTTCGTCTCCCGGCTGCTCGAGCACGCCGGCGTCTTCTACTGGCACGAGCACACCGACACCGGCCATACGCTGTGCTTCACCGACAACAACAACAATGTGCGCATCCCGCATCCGGCCTTCGACACGCTGGTCGTGGGCGACGGCGTGACCGACCGCTTCGCCGAGGCCTACAGCTTCCGCACCGGCACCTGGACCGTGCGCGACCACAATCTCACGCGACCGCAGCGGGCCTGGGACAAGACCGAGTCCTTCGCCGGCATCGCGAGTGCCGATGCGTCGGTGGTGAGCCAGTTCACGCGGCTCGAACGCTATCGCTTTCCCGGCAACTACATGGCGCGGCTGCGCAGCCATGCGGATGGTTCGGCCGAGGGGCAGGTCGGCCAGCACCACGCGGACCTGATGGCCACGCGGCTCATCGAGATCGAGGAATCGCATTGGGAACGCTGGCAAGGCGCGAGCCGGGCGGCGGGCCTCGACCCGGGCACCAAGGTGAAGATCCAACCCGATGGCGAGACCGGCGCCGCCGACTACCTGGTGATCGGCATCCGCCATCGCGCGCGCGACTACTCGTGCTGGACGGAGGAGGAATGGGCGCTGCACCAGCCTGATGGCAGCCCGCCGCCGCCCCCCTTCTGCGCCAACGACTTCGACAGCGTGCCACACGGCGTACCCTTCCGCCCCGATCGCGGAACGCCCAAGCCGAAGGTGGCGGGCCCGCAGACGGCCCTGGTGGTCGGCGCGGCGGGGCAGGAGATCAACACCGACGAATACGGCCGGGTCCAGGTGCAGTTCCTCTGGGACCGCGGCCCCCCGGGCCCGCCGGCCGCCAACACCGCGGTCTGGATCCGCGTCTCGCAGGGCTGGGCCGGCGCCGGTTGGGGGCAGATCCATGTGCCGCGCGTCGGGCAGGAGGTGATCGTCGATTTCCTCAACGGCGATCCCGACCGTCCCGTCATCACCGGCCGCGTCTATGACACGGACCTGTCCGTCCCCTACGCGCTGCCGGCCAACGCCACGCAATCCGGCATCCGCACCCGATCGACGCCAGGCGGCACCGCCGCGAACTACAATGAACTGCGTTTCGACGACGCGATCGGCGCCGAGCAGGTGCTGCTCCATGCCGAGCGCGACTACGTGGTGGAGGTGGAGAACAACGAGACCCGCACCGTGGGCATCGGCGGGGGCGCGGGCAACCGCTCGGCCGCCATCAAGAACGACGAGACGATGACCATCGGCGGCAACCGCAGCGTCGCCATCACGGGCAATGCGACCGACACCATCGGCGGCAGCGAGAAACGCACGGTCACCGGCAACGTGACCGAGACCGTGAGCGGGAACGTCACGCTCAACGTCGGCCAGAATGTCAGCGTGACGTCCGGCCCCGACATCAACCTGACCGCGACCGACACCGTCAACATCACGGCGCCGACCGTCAACATCAACGCCGATCACCACAACCGATGGGTCAAGAAGTACGACTGGCAGATGGGGACGGGTGCAGGCAGCCTTTATGTCACGACCAACTACCAGGCCGCGCTGACCACCAACGTCTACCTTGCATCGTTCAACATGACCTTCCGCAGCGTCAACGTGAACGCCTGGACCAACAACATCGGCGAGTTCGAGGCCACGACCAAGGCCATGGTGCTCGACACCGCGGCGACCGTGGCGCGGAACGTCGGCACCTGCATCGCGAACATGGGGGTGGCGCTCGGTCAGGCGGGATTGGCGATGAACGCCAATGGGCTCACCATCTACCGATGAGCAGCGCCGGTCGATCCGCGAAGCCGGCCGGCATCGTCGCGCCGCCTCGGCGGGTTGCGATGATCGTGCCCGCGCCAGGCCAGGATTGCGCGCGGCGCCCCGCCCGGGACGGCGCCGCATGAGGGTCGAGAAGCCCCTCGCGCTCGGCCTCATGACGCGGCCGTCGGAGTTCCGCCGGCGCCACTCGCTCGGCGTCGCCGCGCTCAGCTTCTGCCCGATGGGCGAGGAGGCGGGGCTGCTCGGCGAGGTCGCCATGTGGAAGTTCCTGCCAGAGGTCCTGCCCGCCGCGCAGCCGATCGACATGGCGCTGCCGAAGCCTGCCGCCGAGTTCCTGGTGACCGGCAGCGCCTTCGCCCCGCAGGGGCGGCCCGTCCGCGCGCTCACCGTCAGCGTGCGCCTCGGCGCCGTGACGAAGCGCGTGGGCGTGGTGGGCGACCACCACATCGAGGACGGGCTGCCGACCGAGCCTGCGCCCTTCACCGAGATGCCGCTGGGCTGGGAGCGGGCCTATGGCGGGCCGTCCTGCGCCGAGAATCCGCTCGGGCGCGGCATCGCCGAGGTGCCGTTGCCCGGCATCGGCTTCCGCGTCGCGCTGCCCAATATCGTGCTGCCCGCCGGCAGCGCGGCGCGCGGCGCGCCGCATCCGGTGAACCTGGGGGCCATGGACATCGCCTGGCCCCAGCGGACGCGCCTTGCCGGCACGCACGACCAGCGCTGGCTCGAGGAGGATTTCCCCGGCTTCGCGCGCGACGTCGACCACCGCATCGCCATGGCCGCGCAGCCCGACCAGCGCTTCGCGGGATACCTGGCGGGCGACGAGGATTACGCCATCACCCACATGCATCCGGAGGAACCGGAGATCACCGGCCGCCTGCCGGGGCTGCTGCCGCGCATCCTGGTGCAGCGCCGCGGCGCCACTGCCTTCGAGGACGTGCCGCTGCACCTGACGACCGTGTGGTTCTTTCCTGCCTGGAAGCGCCTGGTGATGGTGCATCACGGCAGCGTCCCCATCGCGGAGGAGGATGGGCGCGACATCACCGCCCTGCTGATGGGCGCCGACCGGCTTGGCGAGCCGCGCAGCGTGGCGGCCTTCGAGGCGGTCTACGCCGCGCGGCGCGACCCCGAGAAGGGCATGATCGCCGCACTGGATGAAGCTGCGCTGGTGCCTGCGGCGTTCCTGCGCCCCGACCCGGTGCTCCAGGAGATGCGCCGCCGGCTCGCCGAGGAGGGGGTGGCGCAGCGCCGCGCCCGCGCCCGCGCAGATCGCGAGCATGAACGCCACCGCGCGCGGCTGATCGAGCGCGGCATCGACCCTGACTCCCATGGCCTGGGGCAGCCGCCGCCGCGCGATCCGCCTCCGGCGCTGGAGGATATTCCGGCCGCCATCGCTGCCAGGACGAAGGAGGCGGAGGAGCGCCGCATCGAAGCCGAGGCGGTTCTCGCGCGCGAAAGGCAGGCCGCCGCGGCCCGCTTCGCTGCCGCGGGCGGCACGCCGCCGGATTTTGCGGCGCGGCCCTCCGGCCCGCCGCGCCTGGACATGGAGGACCCGCGCGCGCGGCTTGATGCGCGGATCGCCGGATTGGAGGCGCAGGGTCTGCCGACCGAGCAGGAACGCCGCCTGCGTGACGACCCGCAATTCGCGCAACTGGCCGCAGACCGCGAGGGCATCGCCCGGCGGAGCTACCTGACCGGCGCCGATATGCAAGGTCCGGCGCCACGCCTGGACGCGACGGCCAACGCCGCGCTGCGCGCACGGCTGCAGGACGGTACCCGCAACGGCGCGCGGCTCGATCTGTGCGGCGCCGACCTGACGGGCATGGACTTGGCCGGCTTCGACCTGACGGAAGCATGGCTGGACGGCGCGGATCTTGGCGGCGCGGACCTCACGGGGGCCGTGCTCGACCAGGCTGTGCTCGCGCATGCGCGGCTCGATGGCGCGAAGCTGGTGGAGGCTTCGCTGGAAGGGGCCAATCTCGGTCGCGCGCGCTTCGAGGGCGCGGACCTCTCGCGCGCCAACCTGCGTGATGCGGTACTGCGCAACGCGGATCTGCGCCGCGCCACGCTGCGCGACGCGGAACTGGAAGGCGCCGGCCTGACCGACGCGCTTTTCGAAGGCGCCGATATCGGTGGGGCGCACCTGCCAGGCCTGTTTGTGAACGAGGGATCGCTGGCGGGACTGCGTGCCGCCGGCGCGCAACTCGACGGCGCCGTGTTCATCCGCGCGGGGCTCGACGGCGCCGATTTCAGCGGTGCGGCACTGACCGGCGCGGCCTTCATCGGCGTTGCCGGCGACGGCGTCAGCTTCGATGGTGCGCGGCTCGGCCAGGCGATGTTCGTGCAGGACTGCGTGCTGCGCGGCGCGTCCTTCGCGCGGGCGCAGTGCGGTGGCGCGAACTTCCGCGGTACCACGCTCGACGGCGCAGTGTTCGACGGCGCGACGCTGGATGCTGCCGACCTGTCGGATTGCAGCCTGCACGGCGCTTCCTTCGACCTGGTCCGCGCGCGCGGGGCGCGTTTCACCGCGGCAGATCTGCACGGCGCGCAGGTGACCCGAGCCGACCTGGCG
The DNA here is from genome assembly GCF_012927745.1 of Neoroseomonas marina. GTDB lineage: Bacteria > Pseudomonadota > Alphaproteobacteria > Acetobacterales > Acetobacteraceae > Neoroseomonas > Neoroseomonas marina. The sequence continues at coordinate 169,605 of NZ_JABBKX010000009.1, read as the reverse complement.
CAGGCGAGCCTGGCGCGCGCCGACGTCCGCGCCGCGAACCTCAGCGACACCAGCCTGTACGAGGCCGACATCGCGCGCATCCATGCCGATGAAGCGACGCGCATCGACCGCGTCCAGCGCACGCGGACGCGTATCCATCCGCGCCGGGAGCCGACATGAGCCGTGCCGAGATCGAGGCGCTGGTGCGCGACGGCGAGGTCATCGGCGCCGATCGGGCCTTGTCAGGCGTCGACCTGTCCGGTGCCGACCTGTCGGGCGCCATCTTCGACGGCGCCGGGTTGGCCGGCTGCGATCTCAGCGGGGCCGATCTGCGCGAGGCGATGCTGCACGGCGTGCGCCTGGACGGTGCCAAGCTTGCCGGCGCCACCCTGGCGAAGGCGAGCTTCCATGATTGCGCCATGTCGCGGGCCGATCTCTCGGGCGCGGATTGCACCGGCTGGAATGTCACCGGCAGCGGGCTGCGCGGCGCCTCCTTCGCGAATGCCCGACTGGCCGACGCCAACATCGTGAAATGCAGGCTGACGCGCGCCATCTTCGCCGGCGCGTCGTTGGCGCGGGCCAATGTCGTGCAATGCCGCACCGATGGCATCGACCTGACTGGCACGGATTGCGAGGAGCTGGCACTGGTCGAGGCGGACCTCACGACGGCGCTGCTCGACGGGGTGCGGTTCCTGCGCACGAACTTCGTCAAGGTGGTCTTCGCGGGCCGGAACCTGCGCGGCCTCGTCGCGCCGGTGTGTCACTTCAACGAGTGCGACATGACCGGCTGCGACCTCTCGGGCGCGGATCTGACGCAGGGTGGCCTCGCGAAGGTCAAGGCGGCCGGCGCCGTATTCGAGGGCGCGCGGATGGTACGCGCCGTACTGCTGGATGCCGTGCTGGCCAAGGCCGTGCTCCGCGGCGCCGACCTCGCCAATGCCATCCTGCAGGGCGCGGACCTGACCGAGGCCGATGCCACCGGCGCAGGGCTGGCACAGGCGGTGTGCGTTCGCATGACGGCGCCGCGGGCGCGGTTCGCCGACTGCGACATGACCTATGCCGATCTCAGTCATGCCGACCTGACCGACGCCGACCTGACGGGCGCGCGTCTCGCCCGCGCCAATCTGCACGCCGTCCGCGACCGCGGCGCACGCATTCCCGATCGTCGTCATGCCCTGCCGCCAGACCAGGACCGGCTCGAGGCCGAGCAATGGCAGCAGCGTTTCGCCGGCATATGACATGACCGCAGCACCGGAGACCCCGAGATGAACGCCATGACCGGCTTCGCGCCGCTCACCGAAAGCGCGCGCGTCGTGGCGCAGGCCGGCGCGGCCTTCACGATCTGGCGCCGCGGCCGCGAGGAGCCGGCGCTGCGGGCCTTCTCCTGCCTCGTGGACCCTGCTCCGGACGACCTGGTGTTGGTCGGCGATGCGGAGGGCGAGGCCTACATCCTCGCGGTGCTGGCGCGGCGCGGCGATGCCCCGATGCGCCTTGCCATGCCCGGCGGCGCGACCATTGCCGCCCCGGACGGGCGGCTCACGCTCGATGCCGGCACGCTGGACCTGCGTGCGGGGGCGACGGAGGTCACGACGCGCTCGCTCGATGTCACGGCCGGCCGGACCGCCGCCAGCCTCGGGCGCGTCGCGCTGCTGGCCGAGGCGATCGAGACCATCGCCCAGCGCATCGTCGGCCGCTTCCGTCGATCGCTCCGCATCGTCGAGGACAGCGAGCAGGTGCGCGCGCGCGACATCGACCAGCGCGCCAGCGGCCACCTGCACCTGCGCGGGGACGCCGTGACGCTGCAGGGCACCGCGCTGGTCAAGCTGCGCGCCGACCAGATCCACCTGGGCTGAGGACAGCGCGATGTTCGCCAATTGCCAGATGGGCGGGATGGACATGGCCTTCCCGGATGTCTGCCTCACGCCCGCGGTGCCGGCGCCGCTGCCGATCCCCTATCCCAACATCGCCGAGGGATCGACGGCGGTGCCGAGCCAGTTCACCACCATCATCGGCGTCGGGCCGATGCACACCATGGCCACCGTCACGCCCATGACCAATGGCGACAATGCCGGGGTGGCGACGGGCGTCGCATCGGGCACGGTGATGGGTCCCTCGCGCCATCTCCTCGGTGCCTTCACCGTGCTGGTGGCGGGGTCGCCGGCGACGCGGCTGACCTCGATGTCGATGCAGAACAGCACGAACATGGTCGGCGCGCGCACCGTGCCGAGCCAAACCAAGGTGATGATCCTGGCGCCCTGACGGCGCGGGCGAGGGGGCTCTCTAGCGGGGCCTTGCCCGCCCGCGGAGCATCAGGTGCAGCAGGATGGCGCCGAAGGTCGCGGTCCCGATTCCGCCCAGGGCGAAACCGCCGAAGCGCAGCGTGAAGTCGCCGGTGCCCAGAACCAGCGCGATCGCCACCGTCATCAGGTTTGCGGGGTCGGCGAAGTCGACCTTGTTGTCGACCCAGATTCGCGCACCGGCGATGGTGATCAGCCCGAACACCACGATCGACACCCCGCCCATGACGGCGAGCGGGATCGCCTGGATCAGCGCCCCGAACTTCGGGGAGAAGCCCAGGACCACCGCCACCAGGGCCGCCACGACGAAGACCGCCGTCGAATAGACGCGGGTGGCGGCCATCACGCCGATATTCTCGGCATAGGTCGTCACGCCCGTGCCGCCCGAGGCGCCAGCGATCATCGTCGCGACGCCGTCGCCGACGAAGGCGCGCCCCATATGCGGGTCCATGTCCCGCCCGGTCATCGCCGCGACCGCCTTGAGGTGCCCGAGGTTCTCCGCCACCAGCACGATCGCGACGGGGGCGATCAGCAGGACGGCCTGGGCCGAGAAGGCGGGCGCCGCGAAGCCAGGCATCCCGAACCACGGCGCCGTGGCCACAGGCGTCAGATCGACCGGCGTGCCGAAGCCGAGCCCGTTCGTCAGCAGCGCATAGACCAGGGTCGCCAGGATGAGCCCGACCAGGATCAACAGCCGCTGGACCATGCCGCGCGTCTTCACCGCGACCAGCGCCAGCACCACGAAGGTCATGGCCTGCATCCAGGCGTCGAACGCGGTCGGCGCCATGTTCTTCACGGGAATGGCCGCGAGGTTCAGGCCGATCACCGCGACCACCGCCCCCGTCACGGCGGGCGGCATCAGGCGTTCGATCCAGCCGGTGCCGGCGGCCATGACCACCAGCCCGATCACCGCATAGAGCGCACCGCAGGCGATGATGCCGCCGAGCGCCACGCCGAGATTCGGATTCGCTCCGCCGCCCGAGAAGCCGGTCGCAGCCAGCACCACGGCGATGAAGGCGAAGGAAGATCCGAGGTAGCTCGGCACCTTGCCGCGCGTGATGACGAAGAAGAGCAGCGTGCCGACACCGCTCATCAGGATGGCGATATTCGCGTCGAAGCCCATCAGGCGCGGTGCGAGCACGGTGGCGCCGAACATCGCGACCACGTGCTGCAGTCCCATCGCGAAGGTCTGCGGCCAGGGCAGGCGCTCATCGGGCGCAACGGCCACGCCGTGCGTGAGCCTCCGTTCGGTCCAGTGCAGCATGACAGGCTCCCCTCTTCCGGCGGTGATTGCACGCGACAACGTCAGATGCGCAAGAGGCAGCTTCGCTTCCGGCAGTTAAGTCCTGTCACGTGCCTTGTCCGACAGTCGGGCCTGTTGTTTAGTTTCTCCGAACCGTCGGCATCGACCGGGACGGACGGAGGAAGCTAGGCCATGGTCTGCGCGCGCGCGGAACGGCGACGTTCATGCTGAGTTATCTGCTGCAGCGCCTCGGCCTTGCGGTCGTCACATGCATCTTCATCTCGGCCCTGACCTTCCTGATCATCCGGCTGCCGCCCGGCGACTTCGTCGATGCCTACATCGCCAACCTGACCGCGAGCGGGAGTTCCGTCTCGGCCGAGCAGGCAGCGGCGATGCGCATCGAATACGGCCTCGATCAACCGGTGATCGTGCAGTACGCGCGCTGGATGGGGCGCGTGCTGCAGGGCGACTTCGGTGTGTCGATGGTGTGGCGGCGGCCGGTCAACGAGGTGATCGGCGACCGGTTGTGGCTGACCATGGTCGTGTCGTTGGCGGCGCTGTTCCTCACCTGGGCGATCGCCCTGCCGATCGGCATCTATTCCGCGGTGCGGCAATACTCGATCGGGGACTACATCTTCACGACACTGGGCTTCATCGGGCTGGCGGTGCCGAACTTCCTGCTGGCGCTGATCCTGATGTATCTCGGCTTCCGCTACCTCGGTCTCAGCGTCGGCGGATTGTTCTCGCCGGAATACGTGCAGGCGCCCTGGACCTGGGCGCGTGTGTGGGACCTGATGAAGCACCTGCCGCTGCCTGCGGCGGTTCTGGCCCTGGCGGGAACCGCGCAGCTCATCCGCATCATGCGCGCCAACCTGCTCGATGAACTGCGCCGACCCTACGTCGTGACGGCGCGGGCGAAGGGCATCTCGGAACGGCGCGTGATCCTGAAGTATCCGGTGCGCGCAGCGCTCAACCCATTCGCGAGCTCCATCGCCTATCTGTTCCCCTACCTGGTGTCGGGCAGCATCGTGGTGTCGCTGGTGCTGGGGCTGCCGACCGTCGGGCCCTTGCTGCTGCAGGCGCTGGTGGCGCAGGACATGTTCCTGGCCGGCGCCATCGTGCTGTTGCTCGGCGTCATGACCGTGATCGGGACGCTGATCTCGGACCTCCTGCTGATGTGGATCGACCCCCGTATCCGGCTGGAGGGACGGGCATGAGCGCGACAGCGGCACAGGACCGCTGGGCGGAGGCGACGCAGCTTCGCCTTACCTGGTGGCGCTTCCGGCGGCATCGGCTGGCGGTGGTCAGTCTCGTCATCATCGCGCTGTTCTATCTGGTTGCCGCCTTCGCGGACTTTCTCGCGATCAACGATCCGCATGCGACGGATGCGCGGCGGTCCTTCATACCGCCGCAGACCATCCACCTGTTTGACGAGGATGGGTTCAACCCGCATGTCTATGGTCTGCGAGGCGTGCGGGACCGGCAGACCTTCCAGCTCACCTATACGCCCGACCCGAACCGCAAACTGCCCGTGCGGCTGTTCACCCGCGGCTACACCTACAATCTCCTCGGCCTGTTCGAGACGGACATCCACCTGATCGGAATCGAGGGCGGGCAGCGCACGGACGGCATCTTCCTCCTCGGGACGGATCAGCTCGGCCGCGACCTCTATTCCCGCATGATCGTCGCGACGCGCGTGTCGCTTTCGATCGGCCTGGCCGGCGTCGCCCTGAGCCTGCTGCTCGGCATCATCCTCGGCGGCGTCTCGGGCCTCTACGGCGGCTGGGTGGATACGCTGATCCAGCGGGTGATCGAGGTCCTGCGCTCGATCCCCACCATTCCCCTGTGGATGGGCCTGGCGGCCGCGCTGCCCAACACCTGGAGCACCACGCAGGTCTACTTCGCGATCACGGTGATCATCTCGCTGATCGGCTGGACCGACCTCGCGCGCGTGGTGCGCGGACGGTTCCTGTCGCTGCGGGAGGAGGATTTCGTCGTCGCCGCGGAACTGGCCGGCGCCAGCCAGGGGCGGATCATCTTCCGCCACATGCTGCCCTCCTTCGCCTCGCACATCATCGCGGCCGTCAGCCTGGCGCTGCCGGCGATGATCGTGAGCGAGACGGCGCTGTCCTTCCTGGGCCTCGGGCTGCGGCCGCCGGCGATCTCCTGGGGCATCCTGTTGCAGGACGCGCAGAACATTCAGGTTCTGGCCAATGCACCCTGGCTGCTCTCGGCGGCAGTGCCGGTGATCCTGGTGATCCTGGCCTTCAACTTCCTCGGCGACGGACTGCGTGACGCGGCGGATCCCTATGGTTGAACGTACATCCCTCGCGGTCCGCGACCTCGCGGTCCATTTCGAGATGGAACAGGGCACGGTGCGTGCCCTGGAAGGCGTCTCCTTCGATCTCCATGCCGGGCGCACGCTGGGCATCGTGGGGGAATCCGGCTGCGGGAAATCAGTCACCGCACGGTCGATCCTGCGCATCGTCGACCGGCCGGGGCGGATCGTCGGCGGTCAGGCCCTGCTCGATCCCGGGACGGCCGAGGAAGCGGACCTGATCGCGATGGACCCGGAGTCGCGCCGGATGCGCGGCATCCGCGGGGGCCGCATCGGCCTGATTTTCCAGGAACCGATGACGGCGCTGTCGGTGCACTACACGGTCGGCAACCAGATCATCGAGGCCGTGCGCGCCCATAATGACCTGTCGAAGGCCGCGGCGCGCGACCGGGCCATCGAACTGCTGCGCGAGGTTGGGATTCCCCGCCCGGAACTGCGCATCGACGCCTATCCCTTCCAGCTCAGCGGCGGGTTGCGCCAGCGTGTCGGAATCGCCATGGCGCTGGCGGGCGATCCGGACATCGTCATCGCAGACGAGCCCACCACCGCGCTCGACGTCACCACGCAGGCGCAGGTGCTCGACCTGCTGCGACGGCTTCAGCGGGAGAAGAACATCGCATTGATGCTCATCACCCACGACATGGGGGTGATCGCGGAGATGTGCGACGAGGTGGCGGTGATGTATCTCGGCCGGGTCGTCGAGTACGCGCCGGTCGCGGATCTCTTCACCACGTCACGGCATCCGTATACGCGGGCACTGCTGCGGGCGGTGCCATCGATCCTGGCCACGCCGCGCCAGCGCCTCGCGACCATTGGGGGAGCGGTGCCGCACCCCGGGGCGCGGCCATCCGGTTGCGCGTTCCATCCGCGCTGCAGCGATTTCATGCCGGGGCGTTGCGACGCCGCGTCGCCGGCGCCGCTGCGGCCCGGCGAGGCCGGCGCGTCCTGCTTCCTCGAGGCCCAGCCATGAACGTCCTCGAGGTCAGCGATCTCAAGAAGCACTACCCGATCCATGCCGGTCTGCTGCGGCGGGAGGTCGGGCGCGTCCGGGCCGTGGACGGTGTCTCCTTCCACATCGCGCAGGGGGAGACGCTCGCGCTGGTGGGCGAGAGCGGCTGCGGCAAGACGACCGTCTCGCGATGCATCCTGAGGGCGCTCGCGCCGACCTCGGGCAGCATCCGCTTCGATCCGGGGCAGGGCGAGACGGTCGATCTCGCCACCCTGCCGAAGCGCGCCCTCCGGCCGCTGCGGCGGCACCTGCAGATGATCTTCCAGGACCCCTATTCGTCGCTGAACCCGCGGATGATGGTGGGCGACATCATCGCTGAGCCGCTCAGGGTCAACGGCGTTCCGGCGGCCGAGCGCCATGCGCGGGTGCTCGAATTGCTGGACCTGGTGCAGATGCCGGCGGTGGCGCGCACCCGCTTCCCGCATGCGTTCTCGGGCGGGCAGCGCCAGCGCATCGGCATCGCCCGCGCGTTGGCGCTGAACCCGCGGCTGGTGGTGGCGGATGAGCCGGTCTCCGCGCTGGACGTCTCGGTGCAGGCGCAGATCATCAACCTGCTGCTCGACCTGCAGGACCGGTTGAAGCTGTCGATGCTGTTCGTCGCGCACGACCTGAGCGTGGTGCGCCACGTCAGCGACCGCGTCGCCGTGATGTATGTCGGGCGCATCGTCGAGGTGGCGCCGACCGACGCGCTGTATCGCACGCCCCGGCATCCCTACACCGAGACGCTGCTGGCCGCGGTGCCCGCGCCCGACCCGATGCGCCGCGGCCGGCAGATGAAGGCGAGCGGCGACGTCGCCGATCCTGCCAAGCCGCCACCTGGCTGCGCCTTCCATCCGCGGTGCCCCTATGCGCAGGACCGCTGCCGGGTGGAGCGCCCCGAACTGACCGAAGTGGCCCCGGGACGATGGGCCAGCTGCCACCGCGCGCAGGAGATCGAACTCGCCGGCGTGGCCTAGATGATCCAAGGGAGGACGACATGAAGCGACGCGAATTCGGTGCGGCCCTGATGGCGACGACGGGCCTCGCTTCCGCCGCCCTGGCGCAATCGGGGGGGCAGGTGCGGGAGTCCGGGCTGGTCGGCGAACTCGAAGGTCCCACGCTGATCGACGACCCGGCCCGCCGGCCGACCCGCTTCAGCGAAGCGCCGATGCTGGCCGAGCAGGTCCGTGCCGGGCGGCTGCCGCCGGTCGATCAGCGGCTGCCGCAGGACCTGATGGTGATCCAGCCGCTCCGCAGCGTCGGCCGCTATGGCGGCACCTGGCGCCGCGGCTTCATCGGCCCCGGCGACAGCGAGAACGGCAACCGCATCATGTCCGCGGACAAGCCGTTCTTCTTCGACAAGACCGGGACCGAGATCGCGCCCTGCCTGTGCCGGGGATACGAGCTGAGCGACGATGGTCGTCGCACCACCGTCCATCTGCGCCGCGGCATGCGGTGGTCGGACGGCACGCCCTTCACCGCCGATGACTGGGTGTTCTGGTTCGAGGACCTCTACCAGAACCGCGACCTGGTCCCGGCGCCGGCGCCCGAGATGGCGGTCAACGGCAAGCCCGGCCGTGTCGAGAAGGTGGACGCGCATACCGTCGCCTTCGTCTTCGAGGATCCGAACTACCTCTTTCCCTACCTGCTGGCCGGCGACACGCTGGTCGGCGGCGGGCAGACGCGACAGCAGTCGGACGGGCGCGCCTACAGCGTCTATGCTCCGAAGCACTACCTCAGCCAGTTCCTGCCCAAATACACGCCGATCGAGGAGCTCAACACCCAGGCCCGGGCAGCGGGCTTCACGACCTGGGTGCAGCTTTTCCGGGCGCGGTCGGACTGGCGGCTGAACCGTGACCTGCCGACGCTCGCGGCCTGGCGCATGACGCAGCCGATCACCGGCCAGCAATGGGTGCTGGAGCGCAATCCTTACTTCTACGCCGTCGATACCGAGGGCAATCAGCTGCCCTACATCGACCGCGTGCAACTCACCCTTGCCGAGAATCCGGAGGTCGTGAACCTGCGCGCCATCGCCGGGGACTACGATTACCAGGAGCGTTTCATCGACCTCGGCAAGCTGCCGATCCTGCTCGAGAATCGCCAGCGCAGCCGTTACCGGGTCCATCTCGATCCCGGCTTCAACGGCGGGGATTCCGTGCTGTTCCCGAATCTCACCTACACGGAGGATCGGGAGATCGGCGCCTTGCTCGCGGATGCGCGGTTTCGCCGGGCGCTGTCGCTCGGTATCGACCGTGAGCAGTTGAACGAGGCGTTCTGGCTCGGCCTGGGCACGCCGGGTTCGGTCATACCCGACCGCATCATTCCCGAAAGCCCGGGCGAGGAATGGCGGACCAAATGGTCCACCCATGACGCGCGCCAGGCGAACCAGTTGCTCGACACGGTCGGCCTGACGCGCAAGGACCGCGAAGGGTATCGCCTGCGGCGCGACAACGGCCAACGCCTGCGCATCGAGATCGCGGTGGCGCAGACGCTCTCCCCGACCTGGCCGCAACAGGCGGAGATGATCGTCCAGCACTGGCGCCAGATCGGCATCGCCGGCGACGTGAAGGTGATGGAGCGCAGCCTCGCGACCACGCGCGCGCTGAACGACCAGAACCAGATCCTGATGTGGACCAACAACGGGACGGAAAGCCTGTACCTCTATCCGCGCTATGCGCTTCCGGTGGATCCGACGGCCGGTGTCATGGGCAATGCCCATGCTCTCTGGTTCGCGTCCAACGGCGAGCGCGGCACCGCCCCGACCGAGCCGGAGATGCTGCGCGCCTTCCAACTGATGCGCGCCGCCGCCGGCCAGAAGCTCGCCGAGCGCACCCAGACCGCCAAGGAAATCTGGAAGCTCGCTGTCGAGCAGCAATGGGGCATCGGCCTCGTCGGCCTCTCCCCGGCCTTCATGGGCGTGCGGGTGGTGAATGAGCGGCTCGAGAACGTGCCCGCGCGCACCGGCGTGTCACAACATATCCGCACGCCCTGGGGCGGACATCCGGAGCAGTGGTACTTCAAGTCCTGATGGAAGATCCGGGCGCCCCGCTCAGGGGCGCTCGGCCGCAGGCGGCCGCTGCATCGTGGAGCGGTGCATCCATCCGAGGGGCGTGTCCTCCCCGACCTGATACCAGCCGTCGGGGCCGTCCTCGAAGACGTTCACGATCGTATTCGGCGCGATCGTCCGTACGACCGGGGCTTCGAGCGACGGCGCCTGCCGGACGTTGGTGCGGCGGTTGGCGCTCGTGACGGCCGTGCGCCGGCCCTCGGCGGAGGGCGCGGCGCGGCGCTGCCCGGGGGAAGGCGTCGCGGACCCTGGCGCATCTGCGGGTCGACCGCCGCGAGGACGTGTCTCGTCGGACCCCGTCCACCGATGGACGTCGCCCCACCAGTCGCCGGGATCTGCGCGCAATGGTGGGCCGCGCCCGGTATCCGGAGGTTGTTGCGCGGCGAGCGGCCCGGCGATGACGAGTGTCGCGGCGGTCAGTGCGAGGAGCGTGCGCCACCGCGGCGAGCACGACATGCGACGGAGCGTGTTGCTGCTTCGATTCATCGACCGCAACCTATCCCGCGGCGATGCCCTTCGCCATCGATGCGCCGAGGGTCACCCGCGCCCGCGATAGGGCTGGACGTCCTGGTTCGGAATCCATGTGCCAGCGGGTGGGTCGCCCGACTGCCAGAACACGTCGATCGGGATGCCCCCGCGCGGGTACCAGTAGCCGCCGATGCGCAGCCACACCGGATCGAGCAGTCCCACCAGCCGCTGCGCGATGTCGAGCGTGCAGGCCTCGTGGAACGCCCCGTGGTTGCGGAACGCGGCGAGGTACTGCTTCAGCGACTTGCTCTCGACGATCCAGTTCCGCGGCACGTAGTCGATGACGAGATGCGCGAAATCCGGCTGGCCGGTCAGCGGGCAGAGCGAGGTGAATTCCGGCGCGGTGAAGCGCACGCAGTAGCGCAGGTCCTTGTGCGGCGCGGGCACGCGCTCGAGCACCGCTTCCTCGGGGCTCGATGGCAGGCGCGTCGGTTGGCCGAGCTGCGTCAGGCCGCTGTATTCGTGGTCGGGGACGCCGCTCATGCCGCCTTCTCCTCTTCGCCTGCCTGCCAGCCGGCGGCGATCCGCGCGGCGGTCTCCTCGAAACGGCCTTCCAGGATGGCGGTCCGAAGTTCGGCCATCAGGTCCTGGTAGTACTGGATGTTGTGCCAGGTCAGCAGCATCGGCCCGAGCATCTCCCCCGCCTTGAACAGGTGATGCAGATAGGCGCGGGAATGGCGCCGGCAGGCCGGGCAGCCGCAATCGGGATCGAGCGGACTGTCGTCCTCGGCATGCCGGGCGTTGCGGATGTTGAGCACGCCGCGCCGCGTGTAGGCCCGCCCGGTCCGGCCCGATCGCGTCGGCATGACGCAGTCGAACATGTCGATCCCGCGCCGCACCGCGCCGACCAGGTCCGAGGGCGTGCCGACGCCCATCAGGTAGCGCGCCTTGTCGGTGGGCAGCAGCGGGACGGTGGTCTCGAGGACGGAGAACATCATCTCCTGCCCCTCGCCAACCGCGAGGCCGCCCACGGCGTAACCCTCGAAGCCGATGCGCGTCAGCGCGTCGACGCTCTCGGCGCGCAGGTCGGGATAGGTGCTGCCCTGGACGATGCCGAACAGCCCATGGCCGTCGCGTTCGACGAAGGCATCGCGGCAGCGCGCGGCCCAGCGCATCGACAGGCGCATGGAATCCGCCGCCTGCTTCTCGGTCGCGCGGAAGGGCGTGCATTCGTCGAGGCACATGGTCACGTCGGCGCCGAGCAGGCGCTGGATCTCGACGCTGCGTTCCGGCGTCAGCCTGTGCTTCGATCCGTCGATATGGCTTTGGAAGGTGACGCCCTGTTCGTCCATCTTCCGCAGGCCGGACAGCGACATGACCTGGAAGCCGCCGGAATCGGTCAGGATCGGCCCGTGCCAATCCATCATCCGGTGCAGCCCGCCGAGCCGCGCGACGCGCTCCGCCCCGGGCCGCAGCATCAGGTGGTAGGTGTTGCCGAGCACCATCCGCGCGCCCGTGCTGCGCACCGCATCGGCCGTCATGGCCTTCACCGTGCCGGCGGTGCCGACGGGCATGAAGACCGGCGTCGGAACCTCGCCATGGGCGGTGTGCAGCACGCCCGCGCGCGCCGCGCCGTCCGTCGCGGCCTTCGTCCAGTGCAGAGTCATGCCACACGCTCCAGAAGCGAGGCATCGCCATAGGAGTAGAAGCGATACCGCTGCGCCACGGCATGGGCATAGGCCGCCTTCATCCGCTCCGTGCCGGAGAAGGCGCAGACCAGCATGAACAGCGTGCTCTTCGGCAAATGGAAGTTGGTCATCAGCAGGTCGGCGGTCCGGAAGCGGTGGCCGGGCAACAGGAACAGGTCGGTCAGGTCGCGGAAGGGACGGACGGTGCCGTCCTCCCCCGCCGCGCTTTCCAGCAGGCGCAGCGCCGTGGTGCCGATCGCCACGATCCGCCCGCCGGCGGCGCGCGCGGCGTTGATCGTGGCGGCGGCCTCCTCCGTCACCTCGCCCCATTCGGCGTGCAGGCTGTGCGCCCGCGGGTCGTCGCTGCGCAGCGGCAGGAAGGTTCCGGCCCCGACATGCAGCGTGACGGTCGCCCGCGCCACGCCTCGTGCGGATATGGCGTCGAGGAGGGCCTCGGTGAAGTGCAGGCTGGCGGTGGGGGCCGCGACTGCGCCGGGGCGTTCGGCGAAGATGGGCTGGTAGTCGGCGGCGTCCTCGGCCGTTGGGCCTGCCGGGCGGGCGATGTAGGGGGGCAGGGGGATCTCCCCGGCCTTCTCGAGCGCCGCGGCCAGCAGCGCCTGGTCGGGCCCGAAATCGAGCAGCGCCGCCCCGCCTTCCGGTGCGCCGACGACCCGGGCGGTGCAGTCCTCGGCGCCCTCGACGACGATGGTGTCGCCGTCGCGAAGGCGGCGGGCGTTGCGGATCAGGGCGTGCCAGAGGCCGCCGCCCTCGGCGCGGTTGAGCATGACCTCGATCCGTGCGGCGCCGCGCCGGGCGTGCAGCCGGGCGGGAATGACCTTGGTGTCGTTGACCACCATGACGTCGCCGGGCCGCAACAGGCCGGGCAGGTCGCGCACCCCGGCATCGGCGATGCCGTCCTGGCGGACCACCAGCATGCGCGCAGCGTCGCGCGGCCGCGTGGGGGCCTGGGCGATCAGGTCCTCGGGCAGGTCGAAGTCGAAATCCGCGGTGCGGAGCGGGGGGGCGTCGGCGGGCACGGCGGGCGGGTAGCCCGGGGGCGCGCCAGGCGCAACCGGGCGGCGCTTCCCGCCCGGCCCCTGGGCGGCCAGTATGGCGGGATGCGTGCCTGGATCGCCGGCCTCGGCCTCGCCTTGCTGCTCGTCCTGCCGGCGCACGGGCAAGGCTTCGCCTTCGCCGTCTTCGGGGGGATGCCGTTCCGGGCGGAGGACGAGGCGCGGGTGCTGGCCCTCGCCGCCGCGATCAACCGGCAGGGGCCGGCCTTCACGATCTTTCTCGGCAACGGCAAGGCGTCGCGGGAGCCCTGCACCGAGGATTTGCTCGTCGCGCGTCCGCAACGAATCTTCGCGCGGTTCGATCGCGCGGTGGTTTCGATCCCCGGCGACAACGACTGGACCGACTGCGTCCCGCGCAGCCCGGCCGAGAGCGGTCCCGCCGATGCGCTCGGCCGGCTGCGGGAGGCGTTCTTCTCCGGCCCGACCTCCTTCGGCGGGCGCCCAATCCGCCTTGCCCGGCAGGGCGGCCTGCGCGGCCCGCATGTGGAGGAGACCGAGAACGCCCGCTGGATCCATGCCGGCGTGGTCTTCGTGACGCTGAACCTGCCCGCCGTGCCGCGGCCCGATGTGCCGGGCACGCGCCAGGTCCATCCCGAGGTTCTGCCGATCCTGCCGCGCCTCGCCGAGGCCGCCGCCGCCTGGATCGATGCAGGTTTCGAGGAGGCGCGGCGGCAGCGCGCCCGCGCCCTCGTCTTCGCCTTCACCGCCGACCTCTGGCATCCCTGCCACATGGTCGCGGCGACGGAGTGCCGTGCGCGCCCGCGCGACCAGGGCGGACAGGCCGGGACGCGTCTGGTGCGCGACCTGCCTTACGATGTCGGCGCCGTGCTGGACCGCCTCGCGGCGGGGGCGGCGGCGCTGCGACGTCCGGTGCTGCTGCTGCACGGGGATGGGCACCGGTATCTGGTGCAGCCATGGCCTTCCGACGGACGGGGCGGAACGATCCCCTATGCGACGCGGATGATGGTGCCCGGCGATGCCGATATCCGCGCTGTGCTGGTGGAGGCGCAGCCGGAGGCGCGGCTGCCCTGGCGAAGCTCGCTGGTCGCGCCCTAGGTACGGAGCGCCGTCACTCTCGCGTGTAGCCGAGGGCACGGTCGCGCGCGGCGACCGCCGGATCGCGCTCGGCCGGGGCGCCATAGCCGCCGCCGCCGGGCATCTCGACCACGATGCGGTCCCCGGCGGGCACGACGTGGAAGCCCTTGGGCTTCAGCTCGCTGCCCGAGGCGAGGGAGAGGCGCCCCGGCGCCCCGTTCGCCCCGCCCGATCGCCCGCGCGCCGGATGCTTCACCCGTTCGAAGGTCGCGAAGATGCCGAAGGCCTCGTCGTCGCGGCGGCCGACCTCGATGACCTGGCCGAGGCCGCCGCGCTGGCGGCCCGCACCACCCGAGCCCTCGCGCAACTCCTTTTTCCAGAAGACGAGCGGCGTGATCGCTTCCGTCACCTCGACCGGCACGTTGCGGACGCCCGAGGGGAAGGGCGTGGCCGACAGCCCGTCGAGGTTCGGCCGCGCCCCTGTCCCGCCCGAGTGGAAGGAGGTGATCATGAAGGCCGGGCCCTTCGGTCCCGTGTATCCGGGGCCCGCGCCGAGCTTCAGGTTCCACAGGTTGGACGTGCCCTCCGCCGGCACGCGCCCCGGGATCGCCTGGTCGAGCGCGCCATAGACCACGTCGGGTAGCATGTGCCCCATGGTCGACCGCGCGGTGACGGGAAAGGGGAAGGGCGCGTTGACGATCGAGCCCTCGGGGGCCGTGACGATCACGGCGTCCAGCGTGCCGGCATTGTTCGGGATCTCGGCGCCGACCACGCATTTTACGCCGAAGGCCGTGTAGGCCTCGGTGTAGCAGAGCGGGCAGTTGATGCCGAAGGGCACGGCGGCCGAGGTGCCATCATAATCCACTGCGATGTGGTCGTCGGCGATGGTGACCGTCGCGTGCAGGTCGATCGGCTCGTTCACGCCATCGATCCGCATGTGGGATTTCCACGTCCCCTTGGGCAGCTTCTGGATCGCCGCGGTCATGCCGGCGCGGGAGCGGCTGATGATGTAGTGGCCGAGCTCATCGAGATCGCCGAGACCGTTCTCGGCCATCATGGCCGACAGGCGCCGCTCGCCCGTCTCGTTGCAGGCCATTAGCGCGAAGACGTCGCCTTCGACCTGCACCGGTTCGCGGACATTGGCGCGGACGATGCGCATGACCGTCTCATCCACCACGCCTTCGCGGGCGAGGGGGATCAGCGGCAGGAACAGCCCTTCGTGGAAGACCTGCTTGCCTTCGGCCGACTGCCCGACGCCGCCGATGTCCACCAGGTGCGTGGTCGAGGAGAAGAGCGCGACGAGCTTGCCGTTATGGAAGGCCGGCGAGGTGACGACCAGGTCGTAGAGATGCCCGGTCCCCTTCCAGGGATCGTTGGTGATGTAGTGGTCGCCGGGCTTCATCGTCTCGACCGGGAATTCCCGGATGAAGTGGACGACGCTGCGCGCCATGGAATTCACGTGGCCCGGCGTGCCCGTCACCGCCTGGGCGAGCATCCGCCCCTCGAGGTCGAAGACGCCGGCGGAGATGTCCCCGGCCTCGCGCGCCGAGGTGGAGAAGGCGGTGCGGACGAGGGTGCGGGCCTGTTCCTCCACCACGGACAGCAGGCGGTTCCACATCACCTGGAAGCGGATGTCGGTGGTCATGCCTGGGCCTCCAGGACGAGCTGGTGGAGCGCGTTGACGCGGGCGGCGAAGCCGCGCGGGACGACGGTGGTGGTGCCGTCCTCGACGATCAGGGCGGGGCCGGGGATGGCCATGCCGGGGGCGAGGGCGGCGCGTTCATGCACGGCAGCGCTGTCCGTCGCGCCGGTGGCGGGGTCGGTGACGTCGCGCCTGCCGCGGGGCGGCGGGGCCTGTTGCGCGGGGGGCGGCAGGGCCGCCTCGGGCAGGGGGCGGGCGGCGGACAGGGAGAGGGCGAAGGTCATCGCCTCGACCTCGAGCCGCGGGATGACGCGGCCGAACAGCGCGGTGTAGGCGGCCTCGAAGCCCGCGCGCAGGAGGGCCGTGTCGGACGGAGTGTAGGCGCGGGCGGGCAGGGCGACGGCGATCTCGTGCCCCTGGCCGCGGTAGCGCATGAAGGCGGTGCGCGTTTCCGTCAGGGCCTCGCTCGGCGCGCCCATGCGGACGACCGCCTCGGCCTCGGCGCGCATCTCGGCGAAGTGGGCGTTCAACGCCTCCGGATCGAAGGCGTCGAGGCGCATGTGACGGCTGCGCACGACTTCATAGGCGATGGGCGCCCGCAGGAAGCCGTGCGCCGAGCCGACGCCGGCGCCGACCGGCACCACCACGCGATCGATGCCGAGCTTCTGCGCGAGCCGCGCGGCATGCAGCGGCGCCGCGCCGCCGAAGGCGATCATGGCGCGGCCGGCGGTGTCCTTGCCATTCTCGACGGCATGGACGCGGGCGGCGTTCGCCATGGTCTCGTCGACGATCTCGGCGATGCCGACGGCACCTTGCAGCGGCGCCATGCCGAGCGGTGTGGCGACGCGGCCGGCGACGGCGGCTGCCGCCTTCGCGGCATCGAGGCCGATGGACCCGCCCGCGAAGCGGGACGGATCGAGCCGCCCGAGCGTCGCGTCGGCGTCGGTCACGGTCGGTTCGGCGCCCCCGCGCCCGTAGCACGCCGGCCCGGGCACGCTGCCCGCGCTGTCCGGCCCGACCAGGATGCGGCCCAACGCATCGACGCGCGCGATGGACCCGCCGCCGGCGCCGATCTCGACCAACTCGATCACCGGGATGCGCACCGGCAGGCCGCTGCCCTGGATGAAGCGATAGGCGCGCGCGACCTCGAAGGAGCGGCTGCGCTGGAAGTCGAGATCGTCGATCAGCGTCAGCTTCGCCGTGGTGCCGCCCATGTCGAAGGCGAGCACCTGCTTCAGCCCGTTTTCCGCCGCGACCGCCTGGGCGAGGATGGCGCCGCCCGCCGGGCCGCTTTCCACCAGGCGCACCGGGAAGCGCTTCGCCGTATCGACCGTGGTGACGCCGCCCGAGGACATCATCAGCAGGAGCGGGCAATCGAGTCCCGCAT
Organism: Neoroseomonas marina; assembly: GCF_012927745.1. Lineage (GTDB taxonomy): Bacteria > Pseudomonadota > Alphaproteobacteria > Acetobacterales > Acetobacteraceae > Neoroseomonas > Neoroseomonas marina. The sequence continues at coordinate 152,400 of NZ_JABBKX010000009.1, read as the reverse complement.
CCTTCAGCCCGCCTTCGAGCGCGGCGAGATACCGGCCCATCAGCGGCAGGACATAGGCATTGGCGATGGTGGTCGAGGCGCGCTCGTATTCGCGGATCTCGGGTGCGACCTCGCAGGAGATGGTGATCGCCGCGTCCGGCATCTCCTCCGCCACGATCGCCGCGGCGCGGCGTTCATGCACGGGGTTGGTAAAGGAATGCAGGAAGCAGATCGCCACGGCCTGGATGCCGCGAGCCGTCAGCGAACGCGCCGTAGCGCGCAGTGAAGCCTCGTCCAGCGGCAGCAGCAGCGATCCATCCGCGGCAATGCGTTCCTTCACGCCGAGGCGCAGGTCGCGCGGCACCAGGGGCTCGGGTCGTTGCATCGAGAGATCGTACTGCTCGAAGCGATGCTCGTAGGCCATCTCGACGGAATCGCGGAAACCTTCCGTCGTCAGCAGCGCGGTCGGCGCGCCCTTGCGTTCGATCAGCGCATTGGTCGCGAGCGTGGTGCCATGCACCACCAGGCCGATTTCGCCCGGCGCGCAGCCTGCGGCGGCGAGGATGGCCTTCGCCCCGTCGAGCACGGCGCGTTCCGGCGCCTCGGGCGTGGTGAGCAGTTTCATTTCATGCGTGCCGCGCGGCGTCTGCAGCACCAGGTCGGTGAAGGTGCCGCCAATGTCGACGGCCAGGCGTGACTCACCCATCGATACGGATATTCCCTGTTTTCGCCACGCGTTCCCATCGCGCGGAATCGGCGCGCAGGAAGGCATCGTAGTCTGCGAGTTCCATGACGGCCGGGTGCAGCCCGGCATCGTCGAAGCGCGCGACATTCCCCTGGTCGCGCATCACCTTCACCACCGCGGCGTGCAGGAATCGTACGATCTCGGCCGGCATGCCGGGTGGTCCTGCGAGGCCGTACCAGTTCTCGCTCTCATAGCCCGGCACGCCCTCGGCGACCGCCGGGACGTTCGGCAGCAGCGGCCAGCGCTGCGGGGAGGTCACGGCGATCGCCCGCGCGCCGCCGCCATTCACGATGGACAGCGTCGCCGGATCGCCGAAATAGACATCGACCACCTTGGCTGCGAGGTCGTTCAGCGCCGGGCCCGTGCCGCGATAGGGCACGTGGATCATGTTGATCCCCGCCATCTGGTTGAACAACTCGCCGGTCAGGTGCTGGCTGGTGCCGAGCCCGCCCGAGGCGTAGCGCAGCTCCTGCCGCTTTGCGAGGTCGAGGAACTCCTGCAGCGTGTTCGCCGGAAGGTCGGTGCGCACGGCCACGATGAAGGGCATGCGGACCAGGCGGGTGATGTGGGATAGCTGCATCGCCTCGTACGGCAGGCGGCGCAGATGCGGACCGGCGGTGATGGTGCCGGCGCCATCGAGCGAGAGCGTGTAGCCATCGGGCGCGGCGCGGCTCATCGCCTCGACGCCGATCACGCCGCCGGCGCCGCCGCGATTCTCGACGACGACCGTCTGGCCGAGTTCGCGCGACAGCGGATCGGCCAGCAGCCGCGCCGTCAGGTCCACACCGCCGCCCGGCGGAAAGGGGACGATGAGCCGCAGCGGCCGGTTGGGAAATCCGCCCGGCCCCTGCGCCCGCGCGGCGAATGGCAATCCCAGCCCAGCAGCGAGCACTCCGCGGCGGCGAATGATCATGGCGCGCTCCGTTGTCTCGATGGCGAGCATGGTCCAGCACCGGTCGCGGCGAAACCCCCGACATGCTTTCCGTGCGTGCAGCGCATCGCGCAGCTGCTGCGCGCGGACGCATTGTTCGCCGTCGTGCGCTGATTCCCGTGGCATGCCCCCTCGACGCACCGATCGACCCGTGTTCGGATGTGCTCGGGTGGCGGACACGAGATCCGGCCCCCGTCAACAGGAGGAGGTCGCGATGCTGCGACGGATGATCGCCGGGCTTGTCGCCTCGGCTGCTGTGACTCTCCCCGCCATGGCGCAGGCGCCGAGCCTGCCGGCCGGCCCGCAGGTTCGCATCGCCGCGGTGACCCAGCCCCTGCCGACGCAGCCGCAATACACGCGCGTCGACCAACCCATCCTGCGCGACGCGACGGCGCAACGCAGCAACGGCCGCATCCAGGTGACGCTGTCCACCCATGCCGAGCGCAACCTCGCCGGCAACGAGATCGTGCGCCTCGTGCGCTCGGGTCAGGTCGAGATCGGCGCAGGCACGCTGACGACGCTGTCGGGTGACGTGCCGATCCTGGACGGCGTTGATCTCGCGGGCCTCGCGCCCGACATCCGCGATGCGCAGCGCATCGCGGCGGCCATCATCCCGGCCGCGAACCGCGACCTCGAGCGCTTCGGCACGCGGCTCGTCGCTCTCTATCCCTTCCCGGCCCAGGTCGTGTTCTGCCGAGCCGCCTTCACGAGCCTGTCGGACCTGCGCGGCCGGCGCATCCGCACCTTCGGCAATTCGCTGGTGGACTACTTCACCGCGCTCGGCGCACAGCCCGTCAGCATCGGCTTCCCCGAGGTCTATTCCGCCCTCGAGCGCGGGGTCGTGGACTGCGCGATCACCGGGTCGGGTTCGGGCGCCGCGGCGCGCTGGCCGGAAGTGACGACGCATATCTCAAACCTGCCGGTGTCCTGGGCCGTCGCGGGCTATCTCGTGAACCTCGCCTGGTGGAACCGCCTCGATCCGCAGGTGCGGGCCTTCATGGAAGCGACCATGAAGGAAGTCTCGGATGCGCAATGGGCGCTCGGCGCCGCGGCGACGCGGGACGGGATCGACTGCAACATCGGCCGTGCCGCGGAATGCCGTATCCACAACATCGCCGCCCGCCCGATGACCGAGGTCGTCGCCACCGACGCCGACAAGGCGGAGACGCAGCGGATCTTTCGCGAGGTGGTGCTCCCCGGCTGGGTGCGCCGCTGCGGCGCGCGCTGCGGCGAGACCTACAACGAGGTGATCGCGCCCATCTCCGGCGTGCGTTTCGGCGGGTGAGCGGCACCGTCACCCCGTCCCCGGCGCCGCTGCAGGCGGTCCGCGCGCTGCGGCGCGCGGTCGCCGCGGCGGCGCTGCTGATGGCCTACATCGCGGGGTGGGCGTACGTCGTCTGCGCGCTCTTCATCACCTTCGATATCGTTGCACGCTACTTCCTCGGCTTCTCATCCCAGGCGACGGTCGAGGTCACGGGCTACATCCTGGCCGGCGGTATCGCCTGGTCGCTCGGCCACACGCTGTTCCGCCGGGCGCATATCCGCGTCGACGTCTTCGTGAACCGGTTGCCGGTCAGGATACGCGCGCCGTTACATCTCTTCGCGCTTGGCCTGCTGACGGCGCTGTCGGTCCTGATCGTCTGGTCGGCCTGGGAACTGGTGGACGAAAGCGCGCTGTTCGACGCGCATGACAACTCCGCGCTGCGGATCGCCATGGTCTGGCCGCAGGGCATCTGGGCCTTCGGCATCTCGGCCTTCGTGATGTCCTGCCTGGTGCTGATGCTGGAGGCCGCCCTTGCGCTGGCCTGCGGGGAGGGGGCGTCGCTTGACGCCCTGCTCGGCTCCCGCACGCTCGAGGACGAGACGGAGGAAGCGCTCGAGGCTGTGGCCATGGCACATGAGGGCGAGGAGCCTCCGCACCCGTGATCGCCATCGTCTTCCTGCTGGCGCTGCTCGCCATCACCATCTTCGCTGCGGCGACCACCGGCCAGGCACTGCCGGTCGCCGAGATCCTGATGCTGACCGGCGTCTTCGTCGTCTTCTTCGGATCGGGCGTCTACATCGCCGCCGTGCTCGGTGTCCTCGGCGTGCTGACGGGGTTGTTGTTCTCCGATCGGCCGTGGTGGGCCTTCCTGGGACAGACGCTCTGGGCGCCGTCGTCTAACTTCGTGCTCGTCGCCGTGCCGCTCTTCCTGCTGATGGGCGAGATCCTGTTGCGGGCCGGGTTGTCGGATCGGCTGTATCGCGCGCTGAACGTCTGGCTGAACCGGATGCCGGGTGGATTGCTGCACACCAACATCGTCTCCTGCGCGGTGTTCTCGGCGATCTCGGGCTCCTCGGTGGCGACGGCCGCGACCATGGGCTCGGTCGCGCTGCCCTATTTCCAGGACACCAAGTACAGCCAGCGGATGGTGCTCGGCTCGCTCGCCGCCGGCGGGGCGCTCGGCAACCTGATCCCGCCGGGGATCACCTTCATCATCTATGGGCTGATCACCGAGACCTCGGTCGGCGCGCTCTATATCGCGGCGATCGTTCCCTCGGTGCTCGTGACGGGGCTCTTCACCATCGTCATCCTCTGGCATGGCATCCGCAACCCGATGGAGAAGCCCGAGCGCCTGCCACTGGGGGTGAAGATCCGTGCGCTGGCTGACCTGGTGCCGACGCTGCTGCTGATCCTGCTGGTGCTCGGGTCGATCTATGGCGGCTTCGCGACACCGACCGAGGCGGCCGCGCTCGGCGTGGTGGGGGCGGCGGGCTTCGCCGCCATCGAGCGCAAGCTGACCTTCCGCATGCTGAACGCCTCGGCCGAGGCGACGGCGCGCAACACGGCGCTGCTCGGGCTGATCCTGTTCGGGGCCTACCTGCTCAACTACATCCTCACCATCATCAACGTGCCGCAGGCGCTGGCCGGGCTGATCGCCGGGCTGCCGATCCCGCCCTGGGGCATCATGCTCTGCATCATTGCGCTGTATGTCGCGCTCGGGACCTTCATGGAGGGCTTCTCCATGATCATCACCACCGTCCCGGTCGTGTTTCCGATCGTCGTGGCGCTCGGCTACGATCCGATCTGGTTCGGCGTGATCGTGACCATGCTGGTCGAGATCGCCCAGATCAGCCCGCCGGACGGGACGGTGATGTACGTGCTGCAAGGCATGCGGTCCCGACCAGGACCCATCACCGACGTCTTCATCGGCGTGATGCCCTTCCTGGCGGTCTATCTTCTGGCCGTCGCCATCCTCATGATCTTCCCCGGCCTTGCTCTCTGGCTGCCTGCCGTGATGGGCTGAACGAATCCAGGAACGTCCCGCGTGACCAGCACCGACAATGTCCGCCCCGTCCGCATCGCGGTCGATATCGGCGGCACCTTCACCGACCTGCAGATCCTCGATGCCCGCAGTGGCATCGCGCACGCGTGGAAGACGCCGACGACGCCGGAGGATCCGTCCATCGGCCTGATGCGCGGCGTGACCGAGGCCGCGGAACGCTTCGGCTTCGCGCTTGCCGATGTCGGGCTGCTGCTGCACGGCACGACCATCGCGACGAATGCGGTGCTGGAGCGCAAGCTCGCCAAGGGCGTGCTGCTGACCACGGCGGGCTTCGAGGACGTGCTCGAGATCAACCGCCACGTCCGCCGCGACATCTACGGCCTGGCGCCGGAACCCTTCCCGACGCTGATCCCGCGCGACCGGCGCCTCGGGGTGACGGAACGGATGCGCGCGGACGGCACGGCAGAGATCGCGCTGGATGAATCCGCGGTGCCGGCGCTGCTGGACCGCATCGCGGCGCTCGGGGCGGATTGCGTCGCAGTCTCGCTGCTGCATGCCTATGCCAATCCGGCGCATGAGCAGCGCCTCGCCGCGATGCTCCGTGCGGCGCGGCCGGACCTGCCGGTGTCGCTCTCCTCGGACATCTCGCCCGAGATCCGCGAGTACGAGCGCACCTCGACCACCGTCCTGAACACCCTGCTCGTGCCGGTGGTGAAGGCCTATCTCGACCGGCTCGAGGCGCGGCTGGGGGAGGGGGGCTTCCATCCCCTCGTCTTCCTCGTGCAGTCGAATGGCGGGGTGTGCAGCCTGCGCGTCGCTGCGGAACAGCCGGCGCGGCTGCTGCTGTCCGGGCCGTCCGGCGGGACGCTCGCGGCAGGGCGGCTCTCGGCGCTGCTGTCGCGGCCGAACCTGGTCGCTGTCGACATGGGCGGGACCTCCTACGACGTCTCGGTGGTGCAGGACGGGCGCGTCTCTGTCATCACCCAGGGCGAGATCGACCGGCTGCCCGTGCGCCTGCCGATGGTCGAGATGCGCACCATCGGCGCTGGCGGCGGATCCATCGCCGCGGTCGATGCCGGCGGGCGGCTCACGGTCGGCCCGCGCAGCGCCGGCGCCCGGCCCGGACCCGTTGCCTATGGCCGCGGCGGCACGGAACCGACGGTGACCGACGCCAACCTGGCGCTAGGGCGCCTCGATCCGGACTTCTTCCTCGGCGGCATGATGAAGCTCGACATGCCGGCGACGCGCGCGGCGCTGGAGGCGAAGGTGGGGGGCCCGCTGCGCCTCGGCGTGGAGGAAGCGGCTGAAGGCATCCTGACGGTCGTCAACGCCAATCTCGGCGCCGCGATCCGCCTGTCGCTGTTCGAGAAGGGCCTCGATCCGCGCGACTTCTGCCTGCTCTCCTTCGGCGGTGCCGGTGGACTTCATGCGACGGACGTGGCCGCCGAGCTCGGGATGAAGGAGGTCGCCTTCCCGCGCGAGCCTGGAACGCTCTCGGCCTATGGCATCCTGTTTTCGGACCTGACGCAGGACATCGCACGGTCGCGCGTGATGCGCGCCGAACCGGCGAACCTGCCGCAGGTCATCGAGGTGATCGCTGCGCTCCGGGCCGAAGCCGATGCGCGCCTCGCTGCGGACGGTATCCCGCCGGAACGCCGCCGCGTCTCGATCGCGGCGGACATGCGCTACCACGGCCAGGCCTTCGAACTGCTGATCCCCTGGGGCGAGGTCGCAACCCCCGACGCCGGCGACCTCGCCGCGCTGGTGGAGGCCTTCCACGCCACGCACCGCCAGCGCTTCTCCTACGCCAACCCCGGCGATCCGGTGGAGATCGTGACAATCCGCGCCATCGCGACCGGCCTGCTGGACAAGCCCGAACCAGGCGACCCGCCACCCGCCGAGCGGCCTGCGCGCAAGGGCATGCGCCGCGCCTTCGAAGGCGGCGCCTGGCGCGACATCCCGGTCTGGGACCGCGAGGCGCTCACCTTCACCGACACGATCGAGGGCCCCGCGGTGGTCGAGGAAGCCTTCGCCACCCACTGGATCGCGCGCGGCTGGACGGCGGAACTTGGCGCCGCGGGCACGTTGATCGCGCGGAGGGACACGCCATGACGCTCGGCCCGATCGAGATCGAGGTCATCCGCAACGCGCTGACCGCCGCGGCCGCCGAGATGGACATCACCATCTGGCGCACCAGCCGTTCCACCATCGTGCGGGAACTGCTCGACTACTCCACCGCCGTCTTCGACGCCGAGGGCAACAACGTCGCGCAGTCGGCGCGCATCCCGCAGCACCTCAATTCGATGGGTGCCGCGCTACGGACCCTGCTCGACCGCTTCGTCAACGCCGAGGAATGGGGCGAGAACGACGTCGTCGCGACCAACGATCCCTATTGCGGCGCGCAGCACCTGAACGACGTGCTGGTCTTCAAGCCGGTGATGCATGAAGGCAAGCGCGTCGCCTATGTCGGCGCGTTGTGCCATCACATCGACATGGGCGGCATGGCGCCGGGCTCCTACGCCGCCACGGCGACCGAGGTCTTCCAGGAAGGCATCCGCATCCCGCCGCTGAAGCTGATCGAGGAAGGGCGGCTCAACCGCGCGGTCTGGGAGATGATCGGCCAGAACGTGCGCAAGCCTGCGCTGATGCTGGGCGACCTGCAGTCGCAGTTGGCGAGCCTCGAGGTCGGCGCGGCCTCGATCCGCCGTCTCGCGCAGCGCTACGGCGCCGAGGGGCTGCTGGAGGCAACCGCCCGCATCCTCGACATGAGCGAAGCGGCGATGCGCGCCGCCATCCGTGCGATGCCCGATGGTCGCTACGCGTTCGAGGACTTCCTCGACGAGGACGGTGTCACCGGCGAGCCCGTGCGACTGCACGCCGTGCTGACCGTGACGGGCGAGGAGATCGAGGTCGACCTCACCGGCTGCGCCGACCAGCAGCGCGGGCCGATCAACTGCACGCCGGCCATGTCGAACTGCGCGGTCTACTATTCGATCATCGCCGCGACCGATGGCGCCATGCCGGCCAATGCCGGCTGCTACCGGCCGATCCGGATCATCCATCGGGACGGCAGCGTGACCTCCTGCCGCGCGCCCGCTTCGGTCGCGCATCGCGTGGCGGTGTCGCACCGGCTGGCGAACGTCATGTTCGGCTGCCTGCACCAGGCGCTGCCCGACCGCATGCCCGCGGCCTATTACGGCGGCTCCTACGTCGCGACCTTCCAGACCGAAGCCGAGGATGGCGGGCGCGAGGTGCTGGTCGAGATCGAGATCGGTGGCACCGGCGCCAATCCCGCGAAGGACGGCGTCAATGCGTGGTCCTTCGGCATGCACAACAATGCCAACATCCCGGTCGAGATGATCGAGAGCCAGATGCCGCTCACCATCACGCGCTACGGCTTGCTGCCGGGCTCGGGCGGGGCGGGGAAGCATCGGGGCGGCCTCGGGCTGTTCCGCGAATGGCGGCTCGACAGCCCCGCCGGCGTCTTCACCGCCAACATGGATCGCTTCCGCTTCCCGCCCTACGGCCTCGCGGGCGGCAGGCCGGGCAGTCTCGGGCGGCTGGTGCGGATCCGCGACGGCGCGGAGACGCCCATCGCGCCGAAATCGGACGGCGTCCGCCTGCTGAAGGGCGACATCGTGCGCCTCGAGACCTCGGGCGGCGGCGGCTTCGGCGATCCGGCAGCGCGCGACCCGGCCGAGGTCGCCCACGACCGCACACTCGGCTACGTGTCGTGACCTTCGACCCGGCCGCACACCGCATGGTGCCGCAGCAGCGCTGGTTCGAGGATTTCGCCCTCGGCGAGCGCTTCGTCCTGCCCAGCCGGACGATGACGGAGGCGATCTTCCTCGCCTTCCAGGCGGCCTCGGGCGACAACCACCCGGTTCATTACGACGTGGAGTACTGCCGGGCGCGGGGCATGCCGCACATGCTCGCCCATGGCTACCAGGTCGTGATCCAGACCGCGGCCGGGGCGGGCATGTTCCCGCATATGGTGGAGGAGAGCCTCAAGGGCTTCCTCGAGCAGTCCTCCCGCTTCCTCCATCCGGTCTTCGTCGGCGACACGCTTTATGCGGCGCTCGAGGTGGATGAGGTCACGCCGCAGCGGACCACGGGCGTCCTCGGCCTGCGCAGCACGGTACACAACCAGAAGGGCGTGCTGGTGATGGAAGGCCGCCAACGCTACCTGCTGCGCCGCCGTCCGGCCTGACTTCACGGGGCGAGACCCTCGCGCCACACTCGGCGCGACGGAGGAAACCATGGCCCGCATTCCCTACGCCGATCCCGCCCTGCCCGAGCACCGGGAGGCGGCGGAGACGATCCGCGCCTCGCGCAAGAAGATCGGCCACCTGCACCGCATGCTGCTGCACGCCCCGCCGATCGCGCAGGGTTGGATCACCATGTTCGACGCCGTTCGCTGGAAGTCGACGCTGCCGGGCAAGATCCGCGAACTCGTCATGTGTCGCGTCGCGGCGATCAACGACGCGCCCTATGAGTGGGAGGCGCATGCGCCGCTCGCCCTGCAGGAAGGCGCGACCCAGGCGCAGCTCGATGCGCTGCGCGACTGGGAAGGCAGCGACGTGTTCGACGCGGCCGAACGCGCCGCGCTCGCCTATTGCGACGCGATGACGCGGAAGGTCCATGTGCCGGACGACGTCGCCCGCGCGGTGCGCGACCTGTTCCCGCCGCGCCAGCTGGTCGAGCTGACCGTGACGATCGCCGGCTACAACTGCGTCTCCCGCGTGCTGGAGGCGCTGGAGATCAAGGGCAGCGACCCGCTGCCCGACGCCTGAGCCTCAGGCCGCGCGGCGCAGCAGCCGCCCCGCCCGCGCGCCGGTCACGCCGGCGCCGTGGACATATGCGCTCTGCCCGTTCACCCAGGTTTCGAGGATCCCGTCCGCGGGCTGGACGGGATCCTCCCAGGTGGAGCGGTCCTTCACCGTGGCGGCATCCAGCAGCACGAGGTCGGCGAAGGCGCCGGGCGCGATGGTGCCGCGATCGGCGATGCCGAAGACCATCGCCGTGCGTCCCGTCATCTTGTGGATCGCGGTCTCGAGATCCATCAGGCCGATTTTGCGTACGTAGTGCCCGAGCACGCGCGGGAAGGTCCCCCACAGCCGGGGGTGCGGCTTCTTCGCGAGCGGCCCGCCATCGCTGCCGATCATCGACAGCGGATGCGCCATGATGCGGCGGACATCCGCCTCGCTCATGTTGTGGAAGACGCCGGAGGCTGGCAGCAGCCGGTCGCGGGCCTCGATCAGGCTGACATCCCATTCCGCGGCGATGTCGGCGAGCATCCGCCCGGTCATCTCCGGATGGGGCAGGGAGTTCGTCACCTGCACCGGGACGTCCGGTCGCGGATCGCGCGCAGCGAGGGAGGTGGAACTCGCCGTGTAGGGATAGACGTCGAAGGCGACGGGATGGCGCGTGGCGGCCTGCGCGATCATCGGCAGCGTCTCGCGCGACCGGCCGTGGTTCTCGGGCTGGGCGCATTTGTGGTGGCTGATGACGACGGGGGCGCCGACCGTCTCGCCGATGCGCAGCGTCTCGGCGATGCTGTCGAGCACGCCATTCGCCTCGTCGCGCATATGCGTGACGTAGAGGCCGCGCTGGGCGCGCAGCGCCTCTGCGATGGCGATGACTTCCTCGGTCGGCGCGTGCTTCGATGGGGGATAGAACAGGCCGGTCGAGAAGCCGGCCGCACCCTCGGCCAGGCTCTCGGCGAGCAGGGCGCGCATCCGCTCCGCCTCACCATCGGTCGCGGCGCGCTGGGTATCGCCCTCCATGACGCCGACGCGCAGCGACATGTGGCCGATCAGCGCCAGCGCGTTCACGGCCGGCGGTTCGCGCCGCAGGTGGTCGGCGTATTCCCCGAAGGATCCGAACGTCCACCATTCCGGGGCGCAGACCTGGTCGAGCGGCGCCGGCGGGCGCGACGCCATGCGCATGGGCGAGAGGCTGATGCCGCAATTGCCCACCACGACGCTGGTGACGCCCTGCGACAGCTTGCAGCACATGCATTCCGCGCCCTGCAGGACGATCTGGTCGTCATGCGTGTGCGCGTCGATGAAGCCGGGGGCGAGGACACGTCCGCCGGCCATCACCTCCCGTGCGCCGCTCGCGCCGCCGAGGTCACCGACTGCGGCGATGCGCTCGCCCTCGACCGCGACATCCCCGCGGAACCCCGGTCGGCCGGAGCCGTCGACGATCGTCGCATCACGGATGATGAGGTCGCAGCGGAGCGCCATGCGCCGATCTCCTGTCACGGTCGGCGCGCAGCATGCAGCAGCGCTTGGGGGGCGGGAAGCGCGCCCCGGTGGCTACTCGGCCGAGCGCAGTCCGGCGGCCTCAATCAGCGCGCGGAACTTCTCGCTCTCGGCATTCGAGAAGGCCGCGAAGTCGGCGCGATTCCGATACAGGATCGGTTGCGCCACGCGGTTCATGCCCGCGACGACCTCGGCGTTGCGCATGGTGCGGTCGCAGGCCGCTTCCAGCCGCGCCATGACCGGTTCCGGCGTGCCGGCGGGCGCGTAGAGTCCGGACCAGATCGTGTAGACCAGGTCGTAGCCCTGTTCGCGCATGGTCGGCACGTTGGGGAATTCGGGGTTGCGGCGCTCGGTCAGGAAGGCGATCGGGTGCAGGTCGTATTGCCGGATCAGCAGCGTCTGGTCGGTGAATAGCTGCACCTGGCCCTGCTGGAAGGCGAGCATCACCTCGCCCGAGCCGCGATAGGGGATGTGGTTCATCTCGATGTTCGCAAGCCGCATGAGCGCGACGTTCGAGATGTGCGGGATGCTGCCCGCCCCGGTCGAGGCGAAGGGAAATCCCGTGCCCTGCGCCCGAGCCCGCGCGACCACATCGGCGACCGTGCGCAGCCCGGAGGTCTTGGGCGTCATCATCACCACGGGGCTGTCGGCGACCTGGCAGATCGCGGCGAAGTTCTCGAGGCCGTAGGACAGTCCGCGCCGGAAATGCGGCTGGATCGCCATCGGACCGACCGGAGAGAACAGGATGGTCTGCCCGTCCGGCCTGGCGCGGGCGGCTTCCGCCGTGCCGATCGTGCCGCCGGCGCCGGTGACGTTGCGCACCACCACGGGCTGGCCGAGGGCGGCGGCCATTTCGTTCTGCATCAGCCGTCCGACGATGTCGGTCGGGCCGCCGGCCGCGAAGTTCACGATCATCTGCACCTGCGCGGTCGCGGGCAGGGCAGGCAGCACCCATGCCGCGACGAGCGCGGCCAGCATCTTCCTCATGCGTTCCCTCCTGCCTGCTTGTCGGCGCAGGCCTCTGGCGGCAGGCTACCGGCAAGCGAGGAGGAAGCGAAAGCGACATGAGCAGCGGAACGATGGGCGGCGGCGCCTGGTTGGCGGCGAGCCTCGCGGCGTCCGGCCAGACCCACGTCTTCTTCGTCGACGCGGTACTGAGGCGCACGCTGCTGGCGCTGTCAGAGGCCGGCGTCGCGCCGGTGCTCGCGCATACCGAGAAGGCGGCGGTCTACATGGCCGATGGTTATGCGCGCGTCTCGGGCCGGCCGGGCGTGGTGGCGGCGCAGTCGGTCGGCGCGGCGAACCTCGCGGCCGGGCTGCAGGATGCCTGGCTCGCACGCACGCCGATCGTCGCGATGACGGGCCGCAAGGTGCCGGCCCACCAGCACCGCAACGCCTATCAGGAACTCGACCACGGGCCGCTCTTCGCGCCGGTCACCAAGTACGGCGCCGATATCGCTGATGCGGCCGACCTGCCGCGCGCGCTGCGCCAGGCCTTCGCAGCCGCGACCGCCATGCCGCCCCGGCCCGTCCATCTCGACCTGTTCGGCCTGATGGGAGAGGTGGTCGAGACGGGGACGGTCGCGACGCCGCCGCTGGATCTCTCGGCCTTCCGCACGCCGCTGCACCGGCCGGAGCCCGACGCGGCCAGCATCGCAGCCGCGGCGAAGGCGCTGATCGCCGCGCCGCGCGTCGCCATCGTGGCCGGCGACGGCGCCGCGCTGTCGGGCTGCGGAGCGGAACTGATCGCGGTCGCCGAGGCACTGGCCGCGCCCATCGCGACAGCGCTCGGGGCGCGCGGCATCGTCTCCACGCGCCATCCGCTGCATATCGGCGTCGCCGGGGCCTACGCCGCACCGCCGGCCAACCGAATCTTGCAGGAGGCCGATCTGATCCTGATGGTCGGCGCCGACACCGGGGACATGCTGACCAATTACTGGCGTACGCCCAAGGCCGGGGCGGTGGTGGTGCAGATCGACGCGGACCCGCTGGAGTTCGACCGATCCTACCCGGCCGTCGTCGCCGTGCAGGCCGATCCGCGCGCGGGTCTGCGGGCACTGGCGGCGGCGTTGGGCAAGCCGTCGCGCGATGGGGCGTATCTGGCTTCAGCCCGGGCGCGCATGGCGGAATGGCGGACTGAGATCGCGCCACGCCTCGGCAGCGGAGCGACGCCGATCGACCCCGCGCGGCTGGCTGCCGAGATCACCGCCGCACTGCCCTCCGACGGTATCCTGGTCGCGGATACAGGCTATTCCGGCATCTGGACCGGTACGCTGGTCGACCTCGAACCGACGCAGACCTACCTGCGGGCGGCCGGGTCGCTCGGCTGGTCCTTCCCGGCAGCGCTGGGCGCGAAATGCGCCGCGTCGCATCGCAAGGTGGTGTGCTGGACGGGGGACGGCGCGTTCTACTACCACCTCGCGGAACTCGAGACGGCGCGCCGGCGCGGCATCGCCGTGACGCTGGTGGTGAACAACAATTCGGGATTCGGCCAGGGCTGGCCGAACCTGGTGCGCCAGGCCGGCAACCGTCCGGATGCCGCGGCCGAACTGCTGCGCTTCGGCCCGACCGACTTCACCGAGGTCGCACGGTCCTTCGGCCTCGACGGCATTCGCGTCGAGCGGCCGGACGACATCGGCCCGGCGCTGCAACGCGCCATGGCTGCCGACCACACCATGGTGGTGGACGTCGCCACCGACATCGAGGCCCGCGCCCCCGCGCCCTGGGCCCCTGAAGGAGCTTGAGCATGTCCCGCGTCGCAGTTCTCGGTGCCGGCACGATGGGCCATGCCCTCGCGCTGGTCTTCGCCCTTGGCGGGCATTCGGTGCGCCTGACCGACAGCAGCCCCGCGACTCTCGCCAAGGCGCAGGGGTTGATGGAGAAGGCGCTCGCCACACTCGCCGCGGCGGGCGAGGCGCCCGAAGGCTGGACGTCGGCGCATCTGGCCCAGGCGGTGACCCGGCATGAAAGCCTCGCCGACTGCGTCGAGGGCGCGGAACTGATCGTCGAGGCGATCGTCGAGAACCCGGACGCCAAGCGCACCCTCTACGCGCAGCTCGACGCGGTTGCGCCGAAGGATGCGATCATCGCCTCCAACACCTCCTACCTCGACATCTTCCCGCTGATGCCGGCGGCGCGACAGCGGCGCACGCTGATCGCGCATTGGTACACGCCGCCCTACCTGGTCGACCTGGTGGACATCGTCGGCGGGCCGGAGACCGATCCCGCCTGCATCGAGACCGTGCGCGCCATGTGCGCCGCCATGGGCAAGCAGCCCATCGTCATGCGGAAGTTCGTCCCCGGCTACATCGCCAACCGCCTGCAATCGGCGATCGGGCTCGAGGTGCAGCAGCTGCTCGACGACGGCGTCGCGACGCCGGAGGAGATCGACGCCGCCATCATCCACGGCATCGCGCTGCGGCTGCCGATCCTGGGCGTCCTCGCCAAGGCCGACTTCACCGGCCTGCCGATGATGCAGCACGCGCTGCGCAACAGGATGTACACGCCGCCCGAGGTGCGCGGGCACAGCGAAAGCCTCGACAAGCTGGTCGCCGCCGGGAAGACCGGCGTGATGTCCGGCGGCGGCTTCTACGACTGGGGCGGAAAGGATCCGGCGACATTGTTCGAGGAGCGCGACCGCCGCCTGCTGGCGCTGCGCAAGGCGCTGCGCGACATCGGCACCATGGCAGGACTGGAGCGCGACGCATGATCCGCTACGACCTCAAGGGCAAGACGGCGCTCGTCACCGGCGGCGCCTCGGGCATCGGCCTCGCCACCGCGGTGATGCTCCTGGAATCCGGCGCGAAGGTCGCCATCAATCACCTGGCCGACGATCCGCGCGGGCCGGAGGTGGTGGCGAAGCTGCGCGCCAACGGGCATGACGCGATCTCCGCTCCCGGCAACGTGGGCGAGGCCGAGGATGGCGTGCGCATGGTGAACCGCGCCGTCGCCGATCTCGGCCGGCTCGACTACCTGGTGAACAACGCGGGCACACCGGGGACCCGGACCATCATCCAGCCGAAGCAGCTCGATCGCCTGACCGAGGATCTGTGGGACACGGTGCTACAGGTGAACCTGCTCGGCGTGTTCCGCTGTACGAAGGCGGCCGCGCCGGCGCTCAAGGCCGCCGGCGGCGCGGTGGTCAGCGTCGCCTCCATCGCCGGCCTCGACAGCCCGGGGTCGTCGATGGCCTACGGCGCGACCAAGGCCGGCGTCATCAGCCTGACGAAGAACCTCGCTCGATCCCTGTCGCCCGAGGTGCGGGTCAATGCGATCGCTCCGGGTGCGGTGGATTCCACCTGGATGGTGGAATGGACCGAGGAGCGCCGGCAGGCCAGCGCCGAGAAGGCCCTGCTGAAGCGCCGCTGCCAGCCCGCCGACCTTGCGGAGGTGATGGTCTTCCTCCTCGCCGGCGCCGCCATGGTCACCGGCCAGACCATCGTGGTGGATGGCGGGCTGACGCTCGAAAGCCGCTGATCAGCCCGGCTTCGCCGTCAGGTTGCCGAGGGCGCCCGCCATCGTCGCGAGCGCCGCGAGACCCTTGAGGTGGTCCGCGTCGGCGAGCGGCACGCGCAGCAGCGCGCCCGTCTGGCTGCGCAGGTGCAGTTCCGCGCCCTGATTGGACTGCAGCAAAGCGACGGAATCGACGCGCTCGGGCTGGCGGGGGGCATAAGCCAAGTCGGTCATTTTCGGCCTCTCCGACACCAAAGCCGCGATTTGCGGCGCCCCAACAAAAGCGTGGGTGGTGTTGCGATCCGGTTAAGGCCCGGCTTGCCGCGATGGATTTCGCGCCGCAGCATGGGACGGAGTTCGAAGGGACCCCATCATGGCGCGTATCGATACCGAGCAGTTCCTCAAGGACCTGAACGACCTCCGCAGGATCGGGGCCTACAGGACCGGCGTGCACCGGCCGACCTATTCGCCGCAGGACATGGAAAGCCGCCGCTGGCTGGTGGAGAAGCTTACCGCCTGCGGGCTCGAGGCCTCGATCGACGGCATCGGCAATGTCTATGGCCGCCACAAGGGGCCGGGCCCGCACCTGCTGGTGGGTAGCCATATCGAGAGCCAGAACCAGGCCGGATGGCTCGACGGCGCGCTTGGCGTCGTCGCGGGCGTGGCGCTGGCGCGCGCAGGACTGCCGGTCGATGTCTGCGCCTTCGCCGACGAGGAAGGCCATTTCGAGGGGGGCTTCCTCGGCTCCCGCTCCATCATCGGCGAGTTGTCCGAGGAGGAGATGGACCGCAGCCGCAGCCGCAACGACGGCCAGCCGCTGCGCGAGGCGCTCGCCGCCGCGGGTCTCGCCGGCAAGCCGCGCATGCAACTCGAACCCGGCCGGCACAAGGGCTTCTTCGAGATGCACATCGAGCAGGGGACGAACCTGGAATCCCAGGGCCTGCGCGTCGGCGTCGTCACCGGCATCGTCGCCATCTGGCAGTGGCTGATCCGCTTCGAGGGCCAGCAGGACCACGCCGGCGGCACCACCATGGCGGAGCGCAAGGACGCCGGCTTGTCCGCCGTGCGTCTCCTCGCGGCGATCGATCAGGAATTCCCCCGCGTCTGCGGCGAGCGCTCGACCTGGACCACGGGGCGCATCGCGCTCGAACCCGGCGCGCCATCGATCATTCCCGGCTCGGCCGAGGTGCTGTTCCAGTTCCGCGACGTCGCCGTGCCTGTGCTGGAACGGATGGAGCAGACGCTCCGTCGCCTTGTGCAGGAGAGCAACCGGCGCGAGAAGTGCCCGGCGACGTTGACCCAGAAGTCGCGCGCCACGCCGGCGATCTGCGATCCGGCGATGATGGCCGCGCTCGAGGCCGCGGCGCAGGATCTCGCGCCGGGCGCCTGGACGCGCATGCCCTCGGGCGCCGGCCACGACGCGCAGTACATCGCGAAGCGGATGCCCGCGGCGATGCTGTTCACGCCTTCCATCGGCGGCATCAGCCACCACTGGGCGGAGGACACGAAGGAAGAAGACCTGGCGCTGTGCTGCGAGGTCCTGGGCAGCGCGGCGGAGAGGTTCCTCTCCGCGTGAAGGGACCTACCCTTCCGCCGGGCCGCCACCGAGCCCGACGGCCTTGCCGAGGGCCGCGGGCATCAGCCCGAGTTCCGGCGGAGGCAGGTCCAGCGCGAAGGCGACGCGGCGCGGGCAGACATCGCTCGACAGCCGGGCGCGAAGGAAGCCGCGGAGCTCGTCGGCGAGGTCGGGGCCAGGCACCGTCCCTTGGCGTGGCACCACGATGGCCGTGGCCTCCGGACCGAAGGGCAGACCGCCCGGCCCGATGACCGTGGCCCGCGCCACGGCCGGATGCGCGAGCAGGAAGGTCTCGACCTCCGCATGGCGCGACGCGGCAACCGGCGGCGGCAGGGCGGAGACGCATCCGTCGGCATCGACGAAGCCGCTTTCGCCCGTCAGCACCCACGCGCCGCCATGGTCGGCCGTGGGGGCGACGCCTGCATCCTTCCAATAGCCGAGGAAGAGTCCCGCATCCGGTCGGCGCAGCGCGATCTCGCCGCGCTGGCCCATCGGCACCTCGCGTCCCTCGGCGTCGACGATCGCGACGCTGCGGCCTGGTGCCGCGCCCCCGAGCCGACCGGCACGTGCCGGCGCGAGCCGCGACGAGGTGCAGAGCAGGATGCCGAACTCCGGCCGTGTCAGGCAGTCGTTGAGCGGCACGCGGAAGGTTGCGGAGGCCCAGTCGATGACGTCCTGGCCCAGCGCGCCGCCCCAGGTCGCGAGGCTGCGCAGCTGCAGGCCGGATGGCATGGCCCCGGTCCCGGCTTCCATCAGCCGTCGCAGCGTGGCCGGCGAGAGCACCGCGTTGCGCACGCCGTCTTCCGCCAGCATGGCCAGGATGCGCACGGGTTCGGTCACAGGAACGCTGTGCGCAAGCACCGGGACGCCGAGGCTCAGGGCAGGCAGCACGGTATCGAGCCAGGTCGCGCCCGCGGCCCAATCGCATTCCGTCCAGAGCAGGTCGCCCTGGGCCGGCAGGCCCTCGTGCAGGAGCGCGAAGGCGCCGAGCTGCGCCGCGAGCGCCCGATGGGCGTGCAGCACGCCGCGTGGCCGTCCGGCCTGGTCCGTGCCGTACAGGATCAGCGCGGGGTCGTCGGCCGTCACGGGTTCGGCCGGCGCATCGGCGGCGGCGCGCTGCGCCTCGGTCCAGAGTGAGACGACATGCGCCGCTGGAGCGCCGGCCGAGACGACGAAGCGCAGAGAGGGCAGCCCGGGGGCGATCCCCTCCATGTCGCCGAGGCCGCCATCGTCGGTGATCACCGCCACCGCCCCGCAATCCCGCAGCCGGTAGGCGAGCGCGGCATGACGAAGGGCATGCCCCATGGGCACCGCGACCGCGCCGGCGCGGAGCACGGCGAGCAGCGAGACCACCGCATCCGGGCCGGGCTTCAGCAGCGTGGCGACGCGGTCGCCGCGCTTCACGCCATGGCCGCGCAGCACTTCGGCGAGGCGGGCCGAGGTCGAGCGCAAGGCGTCGAAGGAGACGCGTTCCTCGGAGCCGTCGGCGCGGCGATGCAACACCGCAAGTCGGCCCGCGCCATCCGCCCAGCGATCGCAGCTGGTCTCGGCAATGCCGGCGCCGTGCGCGAGCGGCGGCATGCGCTGTGACTTGGCGCTCATGTCACGGTCCGGCATCGAGGGGCCGGGTCGCCATGGACATCGCGCCGGGGGGAGCGCGTCTCATCCATTCCACCTGTCCTTGCCATCCGACCGGGTCGCGGGGGCGATCCGGTCCGGGCGATCTGTTGGTCCGCGCCACGTGGGCGCCGAATGCGATTCAAAAGAAGAACAAATAATATTCTTCCGCAACAACAAGATGCATTGCGGACCGGAATGGGAAGATGCCATGCTCGCTTATAGTGATGATCGATCCTTGATGTCGCGTTAAGGCGGGCCGAGACAAAGTATTGGTTACTTCAAGTGGTGCGTTGTGTATATCGCTCGCCAAGGCGGATGGCGGCCAGGATGGCGGCAACCATTGGATGAGAGCCAACCGGATTGGAAAAAGATTAACGTGCAATTTGCACGCGTCGCGTGCGTCCGCGCGCGTTCGGATCGCCGCGTTGGTTGCGACGTTCACGCAATGGTGAGTCTTTGGTGCAACACGCGGCGCGAAACTCGCGCCTTTGGCGTCGGCTGCTCACGGGATGGTGTGCAATACGCAACGCGATGCGCATCCTCGCGCCCTGCGGGACGGGTCGGCAGGGGGATGCCGGTCTGTCCCTTGGACATTGGATGGTGGGGGACACCGATGAACCACGTCGCCGATCGCAGCCTCCGTTGGGCCGCGCCGCTCGACCCGGCGGACCAGGGCGCAGATCCGCTCCGCAACGCCGCGGCCGCGGTCGAACTCAACCTCGCCCTGGCGCACGAACAGGGGCGGGCCGATCAGGTGCGGCTGCTGCACGCCGTGCTCGCGCTGCTCGCTGAGCCGCCGCGCAGGTGAACGCCGGCCGGGGCACGTCGCCCCGGCAGCATCATGCTCTCCGATCGCCGGCCGCGGATCAGCGCGGTGGGCTGCCTTGCTGCGTCCTGGTCCCACCGTTAGGAACGCCGTAAGCACAACGGCATCGGAGGAAGCGTGCTCGATCTCACAGGCAAGGTCGCCATCGTCACCGGCGCCGGTTCGGTTGGCCCGGGCTGGGGCAATGGCAAGGCGACGGCGGTGCTCTTCGCGCGCCAGGGGGCCGCGGTCTTCTGCATCGACAACAACCCCGAGGCGGTCGCCGAGACGGTCGGCATCATCGAGAAGGAAGGCGGCTGCGCCGCAGCGCATGTTGCCGACGCGACCCGGTCCGAAACCGTGAAGGCCGCGGTCGAGGCCGCGATCAGCGCCTTCGGGCGGCTCGACATCCTGGTGAACAATGTCGGCGGCTCGGCCCCCGGCAGCGCGGAGACGATGTCGGAGGAGGCCTGGGACCGCCAGTTCGACATCAACCTCCGCAGCGCCTTCCTCGGCTGCAAGCACGCGCTGCCCTATCTGCGCGAACGCGAGACGGCGGCGATCGTGAACATCGCCTCCATCGCCGCGCTGCGCATGAGCGGCGACCGCCCGCACATCGCCTATTCCGCGTCGAAGATGGGCGTGATCGGCCTGACCAAGTCGGTCGCGATGGACCAGGCGCGCAAGGGGGTGCGCTGCAACGTCGTCATCCCCGGCCTGATGCACACGCCGCTGGTCGAGAACCGCCTGCTGCGCCAGCTCGGCGCCAACGACGCCGCGACGCTGATCGCCAAGCGCGACGCGCAGGTGCCGACCGGCAAGATGGGCACCGGCTGGGACGTGGCGCATGCGGTGCTGTTCCTCGCCTCGGACGAGGCGCGGTACATCACCGGCACGGAGATCGTCGTGGATGGCGGCATGTCCGCCATGATGCCGGGGGCCGGCGCATGAGCGCGCGCTTCCCCGAACTGCCGGCCGAGGCGCTCGACGAGGCGCAGCGCGCCGTCGTCGCCGCCATGACCGCGGGTCCGCGCGGCGGCGTGATCGGCCCCTTCACGGTCCTGCTGCGCGCGCCTGCCGTGGCGGATGCGGTGCAGCGGCTCGGCGCGGGGCTGCGCTTTTCCGGCATGCTGGACGATCGGCTGCGGGAGATCGCGATCCTGACCGTCTCGCGCCGCTGGCAGGCGCAGTTCGAATGGTTCGCGCATCATCCCATCGCGGTGACGGCGGGCGTCGATCCGGCGGCGCTCGAGCGCCTGCGCAACGGCGAGGACCCGCGCTTCGCCGACCCGGCGGAGCAATTGGTCTGGCGCCTGTCCAACACGGTGCTGGAGCGCGGCCGGCTCGACGACGCGGACTTCGCCGCCGGACGCGATGCGCTCGGCGAACCGCGTCTCGTCGAGCTGCTCGCGGTGCTCGGCTACTACACGTTGTTGTCCTTCATCCTGAATGTCGGAGAGGTCCCGGTGCCGGAACCGAAGCCCTTCCCCGACGCGCGCTGAACCAAGACCGGGAGACGCCAAGACATGACCATCACCGCAGCCCGCCGGGCGCTGCTCGGCGCCGGCCTCGCGACGCTGGCCGCGCCGCGCCACGCCTGGACGCAAGGCAGCCTCGCCGGCCGCACCATCACCCTGGTCGTGCCGTCGCCCGCCGGCGGTGGCACCGACTTCTCCGCGCGCCTGGTCGCGGACTCCTTCGGCCGGTCCCTCGGCGCGACCATGGTGGTGGAGAACCGGCCGGGCGGGAACGACGTGGTGGGGCTCACCTCGGTGATCCGCGCGCCACAGGACGGCACGACGCTGCTCTGCGGATACTGCGCCACCATGACGGGGCGCGCGGCCATCAACGGGCTCGGTGACATCCAGCCGATGCGCGACTTCCAGGCGGTGGGGCAGATCACCGACACGCCGCAGCTCTTCGTCACGCATCCGACCGTGCCCGCGGCCACGCTGCAGGACTTCATCGCGCTGGCGAAGCAGAAGCCCGGCGAGTTCAACTATGCCTCGGCCGGGAACGGGTCGATGCACCACATGGGCACCGAGTATCTCAAGCACCGCGCGGGCATCGACCTGGTGCACGTGCCGTATCGCGGCACCGGCGAGACCATCCGCGACCTGATCGCGGGCCGCATCCAGTTCTACATGAATTCACCGCCGCCGCTGACGCCGCTGGTGCGCGACGGGAAGCTGCGCGCGCTGTGCGTCTCCTCGAACGAACGCCATCCGGGATTGCCGGACATTCCCTCGGCCGCCGAGCAGGGGATGCCGGACCTCAACCTCAATGTCTGGTTCGCGGTCTTCGCACCCCGCGGCGTCCCGGCGCCGATGGTCGCCATGCTGTCCGAGAAGCTGCGGGAGGTGCTGGCCGACCAGGGCCTGCGGGACCGCGCGTTCCAGGCCGGCGCGCTCGTCGCCCCGAGCAGCGCCGAGGCGCTCGCCGAGCGCGTGGCGCGCGAGACCGAGAACTGGCGGCGCATCGCCCAACAGGCGAACATCACCGCCGGGTGACCGGCGCAAGGCGGCGCCGGTGGCGATCGTCCTAGCGGCTGGCGCCGTCGAAGCGCTGGATCTCCAGCGCTTCGAGATCGATCGCCGGCACGCAGCGGAGGTTGATCGCGACCGACGGCGTGCCGTCCGGCGCCGTCGCCAAGGCGAAGGGCTCCACGCCGCAGGTCGTGCAGAAGCGATGCTCGATCCGGTGGGTGTTGAAGAGGTAGGACGCCAACGATTCCTCCCCGCGCAGCGTCAGGCTGCTGCGCGGCGCGAAGGCCAGCAGCATGCCCTTGCGGCGGCAGATCGAGCAGTTGCAGGACAGCGCCTGCGTCGGTGCGTCGCCTTCCACGGAGAAGGTGACCGCACCGCAATGGCAGCTTCCGTCATAGGCCATGTCGCATCCTCCGCTGGTGTCAGCCGCTGCGCAGCCTGGCGGTCACCGACAGCGGCAGTTCCGCCTGGCCATTGCCGAAGCTCGTGAGGTCCTTCGGCAGGCCGGTCTGCCGGGGCGCCAGGGGAAAAGAGTACAGCCGCTCGCTGCCGATCAGGAAGGCCCGCCCCCCGCGGGGAAACAGCGCGGCGACGGCCGGATCACCGGCATCGAGACCGCCCGTGAAGGCGCCGAAGGCGGGCATCAGCACGCGGCGACCGTCGCTGACGAAACAGGCCCGCGCAACGCCGCCGGCCCGCGTCGGCGCGGTGGCACGCGGGTGCAGGTGGCCAGCGATCTCCCCGGTCGCCCGGGGCTGCGGGATGTGCCGGAACACCAGCGGCCCTTCGTGCAGGTCCTCGACCGCGCGGCCGGGCAGCCCGACGGGCGGGGCAGGGTCGTGGTTGCCGGCGACCCAGGTGATCTCGATGCCGGCAAAGGCCGCGATCAGCGCCGCGCGGTCGGCCTCCGCCATGCGTGCGCAACCATCCGCGTCATGAAAGGAATCGCCCAGGAAGACCATGCGCTGCGGGCCATATCGTCGCAGCAGCGGGACCAGCCGGGCGATCGTCTCCCGCGTGTCGTACGGGGGCAGGAGGCGCCCGCGCGCGGCGAAGGCACTGCCCTTCTCGAAATGCAGGTCGGCGACGCAGAGCAACCGGCGCGCCGGCCAGTGCAGCACGCCGGCGGGGTCGAGCATCAGGCGTTCGCCCGCGATGTGGATCGGTGCAGCGCTCATCGGCCGGTCACCATCTTCGGCGCCTCGCGGATGTAGCGCGACCGCCGCTTGTCGCGGGACTTGGCGCGCGAGATCGAGGTCCCGCCGCGCACCGGGATGGCGTCGGTGACCTCGGCGAGGGTCTCGACGAAATGCTCCGCGCCGTCCGTAGCGTCCTCGACCAGCGCCGCGGCCTCGGCGAGTAGCGCGTCCTCGGCTCCGCCCGCGACCCATTCGCGGCCTTCCTCGATCAGCGCCGGGACGGCCAGCGGCGACACCTGCTCGAGCACGCGGTGGCGGATGCGCCCCTGCACGCGGGCCAGGAGCGTCGCGATGCGTCCGACATCGGTCAGGCCCTGCGCGGCTTCGGCGCGCGTCGCGCGGAGCAGGATGTGGTCGGGCTGGTGGCGGCGGAGCACGTCGTAGATCAGGTCCGAATTCATCGTCATCTGGCGGCCGGATTTCTCGGCTCCGGGGTGGGTCTTCTCGATCAGGCCGGCGATCGTCGCGATGTTGCGGAAGGTCCGCCGCAGCATGGAGGACTCGGCCAGCCATTCCTCCATCTCGTCGCCCAGGATGTCCTCGGTGAACAGGGGGGCGACGTCGGTCGGTTCGAAGGCCGACCAGATCGCGAGGATGTAGTCGGTGCCCACATAGCCCAGCGGGCCGAGGCCGAACTTCTCCATCCGCTTCGTCACCAGCATCCCAAGCGTCTGGTGCGCAAGCCGCCCCTCGAAGGTGTAGGCGACGAGGAACCACTTGCCGCCGCGGGGGAAGGTTTCGACCAGCAGCCCCTCGCGCGGCGGCAGTTCGGACTTCAGCCGTTGGAGCCGCAGCCATTCCTTCACCGGCTCCGGCAGGTGCCGCCAGCGGCGCGGATCGGACAGGATGGTGCGGACGCGCGCCGCGAGATGCGTCGTCAGCGGCATCCGCGCCCCGGCGTAGACGGGCACCCGCGGTTCGCCCTCGCCGCCGCGGGAAGTGATGACGGCGCCCGGCTCCAGCCTCTCGTAGCGCAGCACCTGGCCGCCGAAGAGGAAGCAATCGCCGGGCTCGAGCGTGGAGACGAACCACTCCTCGACCTCGCCCACCACGCCGCCGCCACGGATGCGCACCTTGAGCAGCGGCGTCTCGACGATGGTGCCGAGGTTCATCCGCAACTGGCGCGCCGCCGCCTTGCCGCGGATGTGGACCAGCCCCTCGGCATCGCGGAACAGCTTGCGGAAGCGGTCATAGGCCTGCAGCGCGTAGCCGCCGTCCTCCACGAAGCGCACGACGTCGTCGAAATCCTGCCGCGTGAGCGCGGCATAGGGACCGGACCGCGTGACCTCGGCGTACAGTTCCTCAGGACGAAAGGGCGCGGAACAGGCCATGGCCAGAACGTGCTGCGCGAGAACGTCGAGCCCGCCGGGCCGCGGCGGCTCGCCGTCCAGTTCTCCGGCTGCCACGGCCTCCGTCGCGGCGACGCATTCCACGACCTCGAACCGGTTGGCCGGCACCAGCACGGCGCGGGACGGCTCGTCCATGCGGTGGTTCGCGCGACCGACGCGCTGCAGCAGGCGCGAGACACCCTTCGGCGCGCCGACCTGGATGACCTGATCGACGTCGCCCCAGTCGATGCCGAGATCGAGCGAGGCGGTCGCCACCACGGCGCGCAGCCGGCCTTCCGCCATGGCGGCTTCCACCTTGCGGCGCAGGCCGATCTCGAGGCTGCCATGGTGCATGGCGATCGGCAGCGCCGCCTCGTTCAGACGCCACAGCGCTGCGAAGACCAGCTCCGCCTGCGCACGCGTGTTCACGAAGACGATGGTCAGGCGCGCGCCCTCGATCCGCCGATAGATCTCGGGCGCCGAAGCGAGGCCGATATGGCCGCCCCAGGGCAGGCGCCCCTCGGGCAATTGAAGGTCGAAGACGGGCGCCGCGCCGCCGCGGGTCTCGACGAGGCGGACATCCGCGGCGCGTGCCGTCGGGGACAGCCAGGCGCGCAGTTCCGTCGGATGCGCGACGGTCGCCGACAGCCCGATGCGCCTGGCGCCTGGCGCCAGCGTCCCGAGGCGGCTCATGCACAGGGCGAGCTGGTCGCCGCGCTTGGTGCCGGCCAGCGCATGCGCCTCGTCCACCACGACGGCCGACAGCCCCGCGAACATCTCGGGCGCATCGGGCAGGGAGAGCAGCAGGGTCAGGCTCTCGGGCGTCGTCAGCAGCAGGTTGGGCGGGCGTTCGCGCTGGCGCTGGCGGCGGTTGACCGGCGTGTCGCCGGTGCGGGTCTCGATGGTGATGGGCAGGCCCATCTCGGCCACCGGCGCGGTCAGGTTGCGCGCGATGTCGACCGCCAGCGCCTTGAGCGGGGAGATGTAGAGCGTGTGCAGCCCGTCCCGCGGCGTGCCCGCGAGGTCGACGAGCGACGGCAGGAACCCGGCCAGCGTCTTGCCGCCGCCGGTCGGCGCGAGCAGCAGGACGTGCTCGCCCCGCGCCGCGGCATCCAGCAACGCGAGCTGGTGGGGCCGCGGCGTCCAGCCGCGCCCGGCGAACCAGCCGGCGAAAGGTTCTGGCAATGTTCTCATTCGCGGGCCAATATGGCGGCGGTTTCCCCCGGCGGGAAGCCGCCCATATGCGCCCTGTGAACACCCCCCATCCCGAAACCTGGCTGAAGGTCACGCCGTCCGGCCTGTTCTGCGAGCCCGGCGGCTTCTTCATCGACCCGACCCGCGCCGTCGACCGCGCCGTGATCAGCCACGGCCATTCCGACCATGCGCGCCCAGGCCACGCCCATGTGCTCGCGACGCGCGAGACGCTCGCCATCATGACCGCGCGGATGGGGGAGGGGCGGGCGGGCACCGCCCAGCAAGCGCTGCGCTGCGGGGAAACGCTGGAGATCAATGGCGTGCGGCTCTGGCTGCGGCCGGCGGGACATGTGCTGGGGTCCGCGCAGGTCTGCATGGAATGGCGCGGGTCGCGGGCGGTGGTGTCGGGCGACTACAAGCGCCAGGCCGACCCGACCGCGGCGGGCTTCGAGGTCGAGCCCTGCGACCTGTTCGTCACCGAGGCGACCTTCGCCCTGCCGGTGTTCCGCCACCCGCCGCCGGAGACAGAGATCGCGCGGCTGCTGCGCTCGGTCGCGCTGTTCCCGGAACGGACGCATGTCGTCGGTTGCTATTCGCTCGGGAAATGCCAGCGGCTGATCGCCATGCTGCGCCAGGCCGGCTGGGACCGGCCGATCCACCTGCATGGCGCGCACCAGGCGCTCTGCCGGACCTATGAGGAGCTTGGCGTGCGGCTTGGCACGTTGCGTGCGGCGACGGTGGCCAGGAAGGAGGACCTCAAGGGGGCGATCGTGCTGGCCCCGCCCGGCGCGGTCGCGGATCGCTGGGCACGACGGCTTGCCGAACCCGTCGTTGCGGTCGCGTCGGGCTGGATGCGGGTACGGCAGCGCGCGAAGCAGAGCGGCGTGGAACTGCCGCTGGTCATCTCGGACCACGCGGATTGGGACGAGTTGCTCGCCACCTGCACCGAGGTGCAGGCGCCGGAGGTGTGGGTGACGCATGGGCGGGAGGATGCGCTGATCCACGCCCTTGGCCTGCGCGGCATCAAGGGCCGGGCGCTGCACCTCGTCGGGCTGGGTGAGGAGGAGGACGAGGTCGAGGTCGTCACCGAGGACCCCGCGGCATGAGCCTTCCGGCCTTCGCCGAACTCCTCGAACGACTGGTCTTCACGCCGGGGCGCAATGCGAAGCTGGCGCTGCTGCGGCAATGGTTCGCGGACCAGCCGGACCCGGAACGCGGCATCGGCCTCGCGGCGCTGACCGAGGAGCTGACCTTCTCAGCCGCCAAGCCGGCGATGATCCGCGAGATCGTCGCCGCGCGCACCGATCCCGAGCTGTGGCGGATGTCCTACGACTATGTCGGCGACCTGGCGGAGACCGTCGCGCTCATCTGGCAGCCGCGCGCCGGGGTGAACGCGCCACCACCCCTGCTGTCGGAGGTGGTGGAGGCGCTCGAGACCACGCCGAAGGCCGAGATCCCCGCGCTGCTCGCCGGCTGGCTCGACACGCTCGATGCGGGGGCACGGCTGGCGCTGATCAAGCTGGTCACGGGCGGCCTTCGTGTGGGCGTTTCGGCGCGGCTCGCGCGCGTCGCGCTGGCCGAATGGTCGGACGTTGCGGTGGAGGAGATCGAGGAGGTCTGGCACGGCGTCGAACCGCCCTACACGACGCTGTTCCAGTGGCTGTCGGGCCAGGCGCCCCGGCCCGACCCGCGCGAGGCGCCGGTCTTCCGCCCGCTGATGCTGGCCCATCCGCTCGAGGAGGCGGACATCGCCGCCTTGCGCGCGGAGGATTGGCGCGCCGAGTGGAAGTGGGACGGCATCCGCGTGCAGCTCACCGCCGGGCCGGGCGGGCGCAAACTCTTCTCGCGCGGCGGGGAGGACATCTCGGCGGCCTTTCCGGAGATCCTCGCGGCGATGGAGTTCCACGCCGTGCTGGACGGCGAGTTGCTGGTGATGCGCGGGGAGGAGGTCGCGCCCTTCGCCGACCTGCAGCAGCGGCTGAACCGCAAGAGCGTGACGGCGCGGATGCTGAAGGAGCATCCGGCGTCGGTGCGGCTCTACGACATCCTGATCGACGGGGAGGAGGACCTGCGCCCGTTGCCCTTCGATGCGCGGCGCGCGCGGCTCGAGGCCTGGCACGGGCGGGTGGCGCCGGCGCGGATGGATGTCTCGCCGCTGGTCGCCTTCGACAGCCTCGATGCGCTGGCGCGGCTGCGGGACGGCGCGCGGGCGGCGTCGATCGAGGGGCTGATGCTCAAGCGCGGCGATGCGCCCTATGTGGCGGGGCGCGTGAAGGGGCTGTGGTGGAAGTGGAAGCGCGATCCGCTCACCGTCGATGCCGTGCTGATGTATGCGCAGCGCGGGCATGGGAAGCGGTCCTCCTTCTATTCCGACTACACCTTCGGCGTGTGGCGGGAGGACGGCGAGCTGGTGCCGATCGGCAAGGCCTATTCCGGCTACACCGACGAGGAGTTGGCCTGGCTGGATCGCTGGGTCCGCAACAACACGGTCAACCGCTTCGGCCCGGTGCGGGAGGTGGAGCGCGGCGTCGTGTTCGAGGTCGCCTTCGATGCCGCGCAATTGTCGTCTCGGCACAAATCCGGCGTGGCGCTGCGCTTCCCGCGCATCGCGCGCATCCGCCGGGACAAGCCGGTGGAGGAGGCCGACCGGTTGGAAGCGGTTCTCGCCCTGGTCGAGAACCGCCCCCGGTGATGGTTTCCAAAGGCCTTTCGGCCTTTGGCGGGGTGGTGCGGAGGGGCGGCGCCCCTCCGTCTTCCGTTACCCTTCGAGACGCCGCGTGACGCGCCCTCTCGTTACGCTCGATCGCATGGTGCCCCTTCGCCTCCTCGCCGTGCTGTCGGTGCTGCTGGCTGCCGTCGCCGCGCGAGCCGAGACCATCACGCTCCGCGCCGGGGCCGAGGTGCGCAACGTCGAGATCCTCGCGCCGCGCGCCGACCGCCCGCTGCCCCTGCTGATCCTGCTGCATGGCCGGTTCGGGACGGGCGCGCAGATCCTGCGCGAAGCGGGCATCCACCCAGGCGGATTCATCGTCGCCGCGCCGGACGGGCATCGGCGGTCCTGGGCCTCGGGGCGGGGCATGACGCCGGCGGATCGCGACGGGGTGGACGACGTCGCCTTCCTGCGGTCGCTGGTGGCGACGATGGCTTCGCGCCACGGCGCGGATCCGGCGCGCGTCTTCGTCGCGGGCATGTCGAATGGCGGCTTCATGGCTGCGCGGCTGGCCTGCGATGCGCCCGACCTCGTTGCCGGCATCGCCATCGTCGGTGCGACGACGGGGGAAGGGCTCGCGCCGCAATGCCGTCCGGGACGGCCGATCGCCGTGCTGCTGATCCATGGCACCGAGGATCGCCTGGTCGGCGCCGACGGCACGGCGCCGCGTGCGGTCGGACGCATCATGGGCGCCGCGGAAGCCGCCCGCTTCTGGGCCACGCATGAAGGCTGCGCCGCGGCCGGCGCGCCGCGCCCGCTGCTGCATCCCGGCCCGGCCGACGGCACCAGCGCCTGGCGCACCGACTACGCGCCCTGCCGCGCCGGCGCGCGCGTCGCCTTCATCGAGGTGCGTGGCGGTGGCCATGCCTGGCCTGGCAGCACCTCCCGCCTGCCGGAGCGCATCGTCGGCCCGCCGACGCAGGCCATCCATGCGAGCACGGAGATCCTCGCCTTTTTCGGCCTGGCCCCGAATTGACCGGCCCGGCGGCGCGTGGTGCGCTCGGCCGGCCAACGAAACACCGGGGAACGCCCATGCCGCTCGCGCCCAACCTTGCCCGCCGCCGCCTCGAGAAGGGGGAACTCGCCCTCGGCTTCGG
Source organism: Neoroseomonas marina (assembly GCF_012927745.1). GTDB lineage: Bacteria > Pseudomonadota > Alphaproteobacteria > Acetobacterales > Acetobacteraceae > Neoroseomonas > Neoroseomonas marina. Next base: position 122,746 of record NZ_JABBKX010000009.1, on the reverse strand, counting down.
CGTGCATCACCTCCGCACGCCCGCCGTCGGCATGATCGCCGCGGCCTCGGGCTTCGACTGGCTGTTCATCGACATGGAACACGGCGCGATGAGCGTCGACGACGCCACGCGCATGTGCATGGCCGCGCTGAGTCAGGGCGTCACGCCGATCGTGCGCTGCTGCAAGGACGCGCTGTTCGAGGGCACGCGTTGCCTGGACAATGGCGCCATGGGCGTGGTGGTGCCGCATATCGACACCAAGGAGGAAGCCGAGGCCGTCGTGCGCGCCTTCCGCTACCCGCCGGTCGGTGAACGCTCCTGGGGCGGCCCGCCGGCGCAGTACGGCTTCGTGGTGGCCGACACCGCCGCAGCGCAGCGCGAACTGAACGACGAGATCCTGATCACGGTGATGATCGAGACACCGCAGGCCGTCGAGAACGCCGCGGCCATCGCCGCGGTGCCAGGGATCGATGCGCTGATGATCGGGACCTCGGATCTCACGGCCTCGATGGGAATCGCGGGGCAGATCGGCCATCCGGACGTGCGGGCCGCCTATGCCAAGGTCGCCGCCGCCTGCAAGGCATCGGGCAAGCACATGGGCATGGGCGGTGTCTACGACGAGAAGGTGGCGCCCGACTACATCGCGCTCGGCGCGCGCTTCCTGCTGAGCGGTTCGGACCACGCCTTCCTGATGGCCGGCGGCGGGGCGCGGGCGAAGTTCCTGCGCGCCTTGCAGAAATAGCGGCGGGGAGGGGCGGTCCGCCGCCCCTCTCATCAGATTTTGCGAATTAATCGCATTTGGACTTGCGAGCGGATCGCAACTGGCATAAGCCCCGTCCCATACCAGGACGAGGTTCCCGATGTTCCGTCGCCACCTGCTCGCGCTCGTTGCCGTCGCCGTGCCCGCCTTTGCCGAGGCGCAGCAGCAGCAGCCGGAAATCAACGTCTACACGGCGCGGCACTACGACACCGACGCGGCCCTGTACGAGGCCTTCACCCGTGCGACCGGCATCCGCGTCCGCACCATACAGGCCGATGCCGACCAACTGGTGGCCCGTATCCGCGCCGAGGGCGCGAACAGCCCCGCCGACGTCTTCATCACCGTGGACGCAACGCGCCTCGCCCGCGCCGAGCAGGCCGGCGTCCTGCAGCGCTACAACAGCCAGGTGATCGACCAGCGCGTGCCGGCCGGGCTGCGAGACCCGAACGGCGAATGGTTCGCCATCGCCATGCGCGGCCGCGTCATCATGTACGACAAGCAGGCGGGTCGCCCGGAAGGGCTGAACCGGTACGAGGACCTCGCCGATCCGCGCTTCCGCGGGCAGATCTGCGTCCGCGCCTCGAACCACCCCTACAACATCGCGCTGGCGACCAGCATGCTCGCCGCGGATGGCGAGGCGGCGACCGAGGCCTGGGCGCGTGGCGTCGCGGCCAACCTGGCCCGCCCGCCGCAGGGCGGGGACCGCGACCAGTTCCGCGCGCTGCCCTCGGGCCAGTGCCGCATCGCGATCTCGAACACCTACTACCTCGGCCATGTCGGCAAGTCCGAGCGGCCGGAGGACCAAGCGCTGTTCGCCCGGATCGGCGTGATCTTCCCGAACCAGGCGCCGGGCGACCGTGGCACCCATGTGAACGTCTCGGGCGCCGGGCTGGTGAAGACCTCCCCGCACCCCGAGGCCGCGCGCCGCTTCCTGGAATTCCTGGTCTCCGACCAGGCGCAGGAGATCCTCGCCCAGGGCAACATGGAATATCCGGCGGTGCCGGGCGCGCCGATGCACCCGCTGCTGCGGTCCATGGGCGAGTTCCGCGCCGAGGGCATCGAGCCGCTGCGCGACCCGGCGCGCGCCGCCCAGGCGCTGCAGATCATGCAGCGGTCCGGCTGGCGCTGAGGCCCCGCCCATGGTCGTCTGCCACTGCAACCGGCTGACCGACGCGCAGATCGCCGCGGCCATCGCGGCCGGGGCGAGCCGCCCGGCCGAGGTCTACGAAGGCTGCGGCTGCGGCGCCCAATGCGGCTGCTGCTGCAAGACCATCGTGGAGCTGCTGCGCAGCGCGCCCGGGACCGTCGCCCGCTCCTGATCGTTTGTTGACTTCGCCCCGTGCGCCCCGACACCGTGGCGCGCGGGGCGTCGTCGTGCGTTCCGGCTACCCGATGGAGGAGACGCCATGCTGCGCGACCCGAAGGTCATCGAGCACCTGAACACCCAGCTCACCAACGAGCTCACGGCGATCAACCAGTACTTCCTGCACGCGCGGATGCTGCGCCACTGGGGCGTGACGAAGCTCGGCAAGCATGAATACGAGGAATCGATCGAGGAGATGAAGCATGCGGATGCGCTGATCGAGCGCATCCTGTTCCTCGGCGGCCATCCGAACGTGCAGCGGCTGAACCCGGTGCTGATCGGCCAGTCCGTGCTCGAGGTCCTGCAATGCGACCAGAAGCTCGAGGAGAAGGCCATCGCCGACCTGCGCGAGGCGATTGCCCATTGCGAGTCCGTGCGCGACTTCGTCTCCCGCGACCTCTTCGCCGAGATCCTGCGCGACGAGGAGAAGCACGCCGACTTCGTCGACACCCAGTTCGACCTGATCCAGCGCATCGGGATCGAGCGCTACACGATGCTCAACTCGGCGGCGGCGCCGGAGCAGGAGCACTGAGCGGCCGGCACGGCCCTCACTCCGCCGCGCGCATCGCCCGGGTCAGCGCGATCACTGGCAGCAGGCCCACGAGCACGATCAGCAGGGAGGCCGTGGAGGCCTCCGCCAGGCGTTCGTCCGACGCCAGGTTGTAGATCCGCACCGCGAGGGTATCGAAGTCGAAGGGCCGGACGATCAGCGTCGCCGGGAGTTCCTTCATGGTGTCGACGAACACCAGCACCGCGGCGGTGATGAGCGCGCCCCGCGCGAGCGGCAGCTCGACTTCCCGCACCGCCTGGCCCGGCGTGCGGCCGAGGACGCGGGCGGCCGCGAAGAAGGACGGCTTGAGCCGCGCCAGCCCCGATTCCACCGCCGACAGCGCAACGGCTAGGAAGCGGACCAGATAGGCGAAGACCAGTGCCGCCATGGTCCCCGACAGCAGCAACCCCGTCGAGATTCCGAACCGCGCGCGCATCCAGGCATCGAGCGCATTGTCGAACAGCCCGAAGGGCACCAGCGTCCCGACCGCGATGACCGAACCGGGCAGGGCATAGCCCAGGGCCGCCACCCGGTTCGCGGCCCGCCGCAGCGGGGAGGGATGCATCCGCGCCGCCCAGGCCATGGTGGCCGCGAGCAGCACCGCGATCGCCGCCGTCACGCCGGACAGGAGCAGGGAATTGACGGCGAAGGGCAGGAAGCGCTCCGCGGCCAACGGGTCGCCGGTGGTCGCGGCGAGCCAGGCCAGCGCCCCGGCCGGCACGCCGAAGCCGAGGAGCACGGGCATGCCGCAGGCGACGATGGCCGCGGCTTCCTTCCAACCGTGCAGCGGGACCGGGCGCAGCGGCGGATGACGGGTCGTGGTGGGGTGGAAGCGGCGCCCGCCGCGGGAGAGACGCTCGAGCCCCAGCAGGAGGAACACGCAGCCGAGCAGGGCGACCGACAATTGCGCTGCCGCCCCGCGGTCATCCATGCCGAACCAGGCTTCGTAGATGCCTGTGGTGAAGGTGCGGACGCCGAAATGCTGCACGGTGCCGAAATCGGCCAGGGTCTCCATCAGCGCCAGCGCGACGCCGGCCGCCAGCGCGGGACGCGCCAGCGGCAGCGCGACATGGAGGAAGGTGCGCGGCAGCCCGTGCCCGAGCGTGCGGGAGGCTTCGAGGAGGCAGACGCTCTGCTGCAGGAAGGCCGCCCGGCAGAGCAGGTAGACGTAGGGGTAGAGCACCATCGCGAGCATCAGCGCCGCGCCGGGCAGGGACCGGATCTCGGGCAGCCAGTACTGGCCGTAGCGGAGCCCGGTCAGGCTGCGGAACGCCTCCTGCGCCGGCCCCGCCACGTCGAAGAGCCACGTGTAGACGTAGCCGCAGAGATAGGCCGGCATGGCCATGGGCAGCAGCAGCGCGACCTCGAGCATCCGGCGCCCGCGGAACTCGCAGGTCGAGACGATCCAGGCCGAGATCGCCCCCGCCGAACCCGCCATCAGTGCGACCAGCAGGGCGAGCAGCGCCGAGTTGCGCAGCATCTCCGGCAGGGTGTTGGTCGCGATATGGACGAAGCTGGCGCCGGGCACCGTCGCCGCGGTCAGGATCACGGCGACCAGCGGCGCCGTGATGGCGGCCGCGATCAGTAGCGAACCCCAGGCCCAGGCCGGGGCCCGGCGGCGCTGCGGGGCGGGGGGCGCCACGGTGGCGGCGTCCAGGGTGATGTTGCGAGCCATTCTCAGCGGCGCGATAGCACGGCCCGCCGGCGGGCGGGAGGGTGCCTCAGCGCGCCGGCAGCGGCGGCACCGTCACGCCCCCCTGGAACCCTTGGATCGTCCAGTCATAGGCCTGGCCCCCGACGCGGATCGACCCCACCCGGGCCGATCCCATGTCGAGGATGACGGTCATGGTCGCCGTCCACATGCCCAGGAGCAGGAAGGTCAGCAGGCGCAGGGGCCTCTGTCGCAGCCCCAATTGGAAGCCGAGGGCCGACATGGACACCATCGACATGCCGATCAGCAGCCAGAAGAGCTGCGGGGGGAAGGTCAACGCGAAGGCGAAGCGTTCCGCGGTCGCCAGGTCGAAGGTCGTGTTCAGCGCGTTCATCAGGGAGGAGACGAGCGGGTCCTGCCGTTCGCGCACGAGGGCCGAGAGGTGGCCCCAGATCTCGGATTGCAGGGCGTTGCTGCGCCGTGTCGTCGCATCGAGCTGCGGGGACAGCCGGTCGGCCACCACGAAATCCCGCCGCGCCGACGCGTAGGGCTCGAGGAGCCGGGCGATCTCGGCCGCCCTCGGATGCCCGATCGCCTGGGCCTGCAGCCAGGCGGTCCCGATCGCGTTCGCCTCGGCCAGCGTGCCTTCGCGTCGTTCCTGGAACCGGGCGCTGGAGAAGGACAGGGTCAGCGCCAGCACGAAGGCGAGCAGGCCGAGCATGCCGCCCACCACGACCGCCACGCCCTCGCCGGGGTTTTCCTTCCGCAGGGCGATGCGGTGGCCGAAGTAGTAGCCGACCTCCTTCGCCAGTCCTTGGAGGAGCAGGAGGATGCCCGCGAAGGCAAAGACGCTGTAGGCAGCGAGTTCGACGACCGCGTTCGACACCATGCAGCGGAGTCCCCTGGGATGATGCGCCGGACGATAGGCGCCGGCCCGCGGTCGCGTCCACCGGCCGCGCTGCTGGCGAAGGGGGCCGGCCTCGCCTAGAAATGGCGCATGCAGACGAATTTCTCGCCCGCGCAGCTTGCCGATCCGGATACCGCCGAGAGCAACCGCATCCTGCGCACCTGCGTCCATTGCGGCATGTGCACGGCGACCTGCCCGACCTTCCTGCTGCTGGGCGACGAGCTCGATTCCCCGCGCGGGCGCATCTACCTGATCAAGGACATGCTCGAAGGCGGCAAGCCCGCGACCGAGCAGGTGGTCCGCCATGTCGACCGCTGCCTGTCCTGCCTGTCCTGCATGACGACCTGCCCTTCGGGCGTGAACTACATGCACCTGGTCGACCATGCGCGGGCCTATATCGACCGGACCTACGAACGCCCGCGCGCCGAACGGATGCTGCGCCGGCTGCTCTCCTTCCTGCTGCCGCACCCGGCGCGGTTCCGCCTGGCGCTGCTCGGCGCCTGGTTCGCGCGGCCCTTTGCCGGGCTGGTGCCGGGGGCCTCGCCGACGGCCCAGCGGCTGCGGGCGATGCTGCGCATGGCGCCGGCCTCGGTGCCCTCGCCGTCGGATGTGGAGCGGCCGCGCGTGCATCCGGCGATCGGCCCGCGGCGCGGGCGCGTCGGCATCCTGACGGGCTGCGCGCAGCAAGTGCTCGCCCCTTCGATCAACGAGGCGACGATCCGCCTGCTGACCCGCATGGGCATCGAGGTGGTGGTGACGAAGGACCAGGGCTGCTGCGGCGCGCTGGACCACCACATGGGTCACCACGATCCGGCGATGCGCCTCGCGCGCGCCAACATCGCCGCCTGGACGCGGGAGATCGAGGGCGAGGGGCTCGATGCCATCGTCATCAACGCCTCGGGCTGCGGGACGACGGTGAAGGATTACGGCTTCATGTTCCGCGGCGAGCCCGAGGCGGCGCAGGCCGCGAAAGTCGCCGCCCTCGCCGCCGACATCAGCGAGGTGCTGACCCGCTTCGGCTACGCGCCGACGCGCGAGGCGCCGGGCCTGACCGTCGCCTATCACGCCGCCTGTTCGCTGCAGCATGGCCAGAAGATCACCGCGGAGCCGAAGGCGCTGCTCAAGACGGCCGGCTTCGCGGTGAAGGAACCGGCGGAAAGCCACATCTGCTGCGGTTCGGCCGGCACCTACAACCTGCTGCAGCCCGAGATCGCCGGGCGGCTGAAGGCGCGCAAGCAGGACAACATCGCGCGCACCGGCGCGGCGCTGATCGCCTCGGGCAATATCGGCTGCCTGACGCAGCTCGGGGACGGGGCGCTGCCGGCGGTGCATACCGTCGAACTGCTGGATTGGATGGCGGGCGGGCCGGAACCGGCGGCCGTGGCGCGCGCCCGCGCGGCGGCGTGATCACGCGGCACTTGCCCCGCTGCCCCCGCCGGAGGGACCATGGGGCCATGCGCGCCGTCCTTGTCCTCCTGGTCCTGCTGACCGCTCCCGGCCTCGCGCCGGCGCAGCAGCAGCGGCCGGCAGGCGGCCGCGGGGCGGAAGCCGCACGCCCCGACCTCGACACGCTGTTCGAGGCGCTGAAGGCCGCTCCGGACGAGGCCTCCGCCGCCATGGTGGAATCGCGCATCCGCGCCGCCTGGGTGGCGCAGGCCTCCCCGGCGGCGGTGCTGCTGCTGCGCCGCGGCGCACGCAACCTGGCCGCGCGAACGAATGATGAGGCGCTCGAGGATTTCGACGCGGCCATCATCCTCTCCCCCACCTCCGCCGAGGCCTGGCACCAGCGCGCCCAGGCCTATGCGGCGCTCGGCGACGCTACGGCCGCCGCGCGCGACTTGCAGGAGGCGCTGCGCCTCGAGCCCCGGCATTTCGGCGCGCTGATGACCCTGTCGATCCTGCAGGAGGACCGCGGCGACGCCCGTGCGGCGCTGCGCAGCCTGGAAGCCGCGATTTCGCTCTACCCCCGCCTGCCCGGCAGTGAGCAGCGCTTGCGCGAACTCCGCCGCAAGGCCGAGGGCGACGCCACCTGAGTGCTCCGGCGCAACGGGCGGATGGCTGCCCGGCGCCCCATATGGGAGGAGGAGCCATGCCCGACGCCCTTCTCCCCGCCGATCCCGACGCTGCCCGCTGGGCCGCCGTCCTTGCCCGCGACCCGAAGCCGGGCTGCGGGCCGTTCCTCTACGCGGTCACGACGCAGGGGGTGTTCTGCCGGCCTGGCTGTCCCTCCCGACCGCCGCTGCGACGGAACACCCGCTTCTTCGCCGATGTCGGCGCCGCCGAGGGCGCGGGCTTCCGCGCCTGCAAGCGCTGCGACCCCAAGGGCGAGCGCGCCGGCATCCATGCCGCGGCGATCCGCGCCGCCTGCGACCTGATCGAGCAGAGCGAGACGATCCCCTCGCTGGCGACGCTCGCCGACCGTGCAGGGTATGCGCGGCACCATTTCCTGCGGCTGTTCCGCGAGATTGTCGGCGTCACGCCGCGGTCCTATGCCGAGAGCGTCCGCGCGCGGCGGCTGTCGGCCGCGCTCGCTTCCGGCGCGCGGGTCGCCGATGCGGTCGCCGAGGCCGGCTTCGGCAGCGAGAGCCGGGTCTATGAGGACACCGCGCGCACCCTCGGCATGACGCCGGGTGCCGCGCGGCGCGGTGGGGCCGGCGAGGTGATCCGCGTCGCGCTGACCGACAGCGCGCTCGGTCCGCTGATGGTGGGCGCGACGGACAAGGGCGTCTGCTTCATCGGCTTCGGCGAGGACGAGGCCGGCCTGCGCGGCGACGTCATGCAGCGCTTCCCCAAGGCGCGCATCGTCGACGCGCCGGAAGACCTCGCGGACATCATCCGCACGGTCGTCGGCTTCGTGGCCGAGCCGCGCGCGGCGCTGGACCTGCCGCTCGACCTGCGCGGCACGGCCTTCCAGAAGCGGGTGTGGGAGGCGTTGCGGGCGATCCCGCTGGGCGAGACGCGGACCTATTCCGGCCTCGCCGCCGCGATCGGCGAGCCGCGGGCGACGCGTGCCGTCGCGCGGGCCTGCGCGCAGAACAAGGTGTCGCTCGCCGTCCCCTGCCATCGCGTCGTGGGCAAGGATGGCGACCTGACAGGCTATCGCTGGGGGGTGGAGCGCAAACGCGTGCTGCTCGCAGGCGAGAAGGCGGGCCGGGCCCGGGGTTGAGCCCGCGGGCGTGGCGTGCTGCGGTGCAATATCGCGGCCGCGAATTTGGCGGCCCGCAGCGCCCGGAGCCGCCACCATGCCTGAGCCTATCCTTCTCGCCTTCGGAGTCTCCGCACGCATGCGCGGCCGGCTCGAGGCGCTCTACGAGGTCCACGGACCCGTCGGCGGCGTAAGGCCGGAAACCGTCCCGCCCGAGGCGCGGCACGCCCGAGTTCTGATCACCATCGGCGGGCACCGCACCGATGCGGCGCTGATGGATGCGCTGCCCGATCTCGGCCTGATCGCCTGCTACGGCACGGGGTATGAGGGCGTGGACCTTGCCGCGGCGAAGGCGCGGGGCATCCAGGTGACGCATGCGAAGGACGCGAATGCGACGAGCGTGGCGGAATTCGCCATGGGCCTCGTCATCGCCGCGTCGCGCGACATGACCAAGGGCGAGCGCATGCTGCGCGCGGGCGAATGGCCGAACCGCAAGGCCGAGCGCATGCCGCTGGTGCCGGGCCTGGCCGGGCAGCGGATGGGCATCTACGGCCTCGGCGCCATCGGCATGCGCGTCGCGACGCGTGCCGCGGCCTTCGAGATGGAGGTCGGCTACCACGGCCGCGCGCCGCGGGACGGCATCGGCTACGAATACCACCCCACGCTGCGTGGCCTCGCCGAATGGTGCGACGTGCTGGTGGTTGCGGTGCGCGCCACGCCGGCGAACCGCCATGCCGTCGATCGCGAGGTGCTCGCGGCGCTGGGCAAGCACGGCGTGCTGGTGAACGTCGCGCGCGGCCTGGTGGTGGACGAAGCGGCGCTGACCGAGGCGCTGGAACAGGGGGCGATCGCCGCCGCGGGCCTCGATGTCTTCGAGCACGAACCGCATGTGCCGGAAGCCTTGCGCGCCCTGCCGAACGCCGTGCTGACGCCGCACATGGCGGCCTTCACGCTGTCGGCGCAGCGGGCGCAGGCAAAGGTGATGCTGGACGCGTTGGAAGACTTCTTCGCGGGACGGACGCCGATGAATCTCGTGGCCGAGATGGCCTGACGCCCGCGGGGCTACCGCACCACCGCCACCCGCAGCGCATTCGTCGTCCCCGGCGTGCCGAAGGGCACGCCGGCGGTGACCACCACCTCGTCGCCGTTCTTGGCGAAGCCTTCGTGCTGCGCGGCGCGCACGGCGCGGGCGACCATCTCGGTCATGGAGTGGATCTCGTTCACCTCGAGCGGATGCACGCCCCACACCACTGCCATCCGGCGCGCGGTCTGGCCGCTCGCGGTGAGGCCGAGGATCGGGCAGTTCGGCCGCTCCCGCGCCACGCGCAGCGTCGTCGATCCGGTGGAGGAGAAGGTCGCGATCACCTCGGCGTCGATCGTCTCGGCCACCTGCCGGGCGGCGGTAGAGATCGCGCCCGCGCTGGTCTTCTCCGGCGGCGGGCGGGAGGCGTCGGTGATGCGCCGCCAATCCGGGTCCTGCTCCACGCGGGCGACGATGCGGTCCATCATGTTGACCGCCTCGTAGGGATACTGGCCGGCGGCCGTCTCGGCCGAGAGCATCACGGCATCCGCCCCGTCAAAGACCGCCGTGCCGACGTCGCTGACCTCGGCCCGCGTGGGGGAGGGCGCGGTGATCATCGATTCCAGCATCTGCGTCGCGACGACGACCGGCTTGCCCAGTGCGCGTGCCGCGCGGACGATGCGCTTCTGCACCAGCGGCACTTCCTCGGGCGGCAATTCGACGCCGAGGTCGCCGCGCGCCACCATCACGCAATCGGTCAGTTCCAGGATGGCGTCGAGGTTCTCGACCGCCTGCGGCTTCTCCATCTTCACCATCACCCAGGCGCGGCCATCGGCGATGCGCTTGGTCTCGGCGACGTCCTCGGCGCGCTGCACGAAGGACAGGCCGATGTACTCGATGCCGAGCGGCAGCACGAAATCGAGGTCGGCGCGGTCCTTCTCCGTCAGGGCAGGGATCGGCAGGGTCACGTCGGGCACGTTGACGCCCTTGCGATCCGACAGAGGCCCGCCGACCACCACTTCCGTCTCGAGGTGATCGGGCCGCGCGCGGGTGACGCGCAGCCGCAGCTTGCCGTCGTCGAGCAGCAGCGTGGTGCCGATCTGCGCCGCCTGAATGATCTCGGTGTGCGGCAGGTTCACCCTGCGGACGTCGCCCGGCGTCGGGTTCAGGTCGAGCCGGAAGGGCTGACCGGTCTGCAGTTGCACCCGCCCGGCCTGGAACTTGCCGACCCGGAGCTTCGGCCCCTGCACGTCGGCGAGGATGCCGATGGGGCGGCCGACGCGGCGCTCGACCTCCCGGATCGCGACGATCCGGGCGGCATGGTCCTCGTGGCTGCCATGGGAGAAGTTCAGCCGGAACACGTCGGCGCCGGCGCGATGCAGGCGCTCGATCACCTCGAGGCTCGACGAGGCCGGGCCGAGCGTCGCGATGATCTTCGTCCGGCGGCGCCGGCGCAGCACCGGCCGCAACGGCATCCGGGCCGCGGGACCCTCTGCCCGGGGCGCGGGGGGTGCGGTCAGGTCCGGTCGGATGATCGTGGGCGCCACGCCGAGGATCCGCGCCACATCGACCACCCGGTCGTCCGGAACGCGCTTCCACTGCGACACGGCGGCGGTGGAAATGCCGAGTTCGGTCGCGATCCGGGTGATGGCGCCGCGGCGGGCGAAGAGGTCTTCGAGGGCTGGGTCTCGCATGGCAGCGTTCTTAGCATGGATAAGATCGCCTGCGAATGGCCATGAGCGCCTTACGAATTGTAAGTTATCCGGTGCCTTCGAGCCATTCCATCGCCGCACCATGCGGATCGGTCCAGGCGACCGGCGCGCCGTTCACGGACAACAGGAAGCGGCCGGGCACCGGCGGCGCGCCGAGGCCCTGCGCGCGTTCCGGCAGGACCGAAGGTGCTTCGTTGGCGATCCAGATCGGAGCGATACGGCGGGCCTCCACCGCGAAGGCTTGCCGCTCGGCCGCCTCTGCAACGTAGCTCAGCACGGCGGTGTGGAAGACAACGAGCGTGGCACCCTTCGGCGCCTGGGCCGCCAAGGCAACAAGGTCGGACCGGAGGTCGCCCTTCACGATCGGGGGACGCGCCGTCGATGCAATGGCGAGCGCGGCCCGCAGCCGTTCCGCCCGCGCCTGCTGCTCGGGCCAGACCAGCGTCATCAGCCAATCCGCCGTCTCCGGATCGGCAGCATCGAGCGGATTGAGGTCGAGCCCGGCCCGCCAGACGACCTGCGGCGACCTGTCGGGCAGGGGGGTGGCTGCATCGGCCTTGCAGGGAAACACCGGCGCGGCGGGGTCCGATGGCCCAAGCCGCGCCCGGCCGTAGTCGTAGCCGTAACGGTCCGGCAGCAGGCACAGCCCAGCCGAGGCGCCGACCTCGATCAACGCCAGCGGCTGCTGCAGGCGGGTCAGCACGGGCAGCAGGACCGCGCAGCGCCCCGGCTCGTTGGTCTGCGTCGAGCGCGCGAGGATGATCTCGCGGATCCCGGCGAAGTCCTCGAGGAACCAGGCGCGGAACTGCGGCCATCCGCTGGCCACGCCGTGCCGGTGACGCACGGCGGCGAGTACGAGGTTCGGCTGCTGCTTCGCCTCGGGCAGCGTTGCGATGTGGGCGAGCACCGCGGCGTCCGCCGCGATGGCCTCGGTGATCGCCGCGTAGAGCGGCGAGCGCCCCCGCGCTTCCTCCGCGGCGAACCGCCGATAGCGATCGGCGATGGCGTCCTCGCGGGTCACGCCACCAGGATCGCCCGGAAGTCGTTGACGTTGGTCAGGGTCGGACCGGTCGTCACGAGGTCCCCCAGCGTGGAGAACAGCCGGTGGCTGTCGTGGCCGGCGAGTAGCGCCCGTGGGTCGAGGCCCGCGGCCCGGGCCCGCGCGAGCGTGTCGGGTGCGGCAATGGCGCCGGCATTCTCCTCGGACCCGTCGATGCCGTCGGTGTCGCCCATCAGGGCCCAGAGGCCCGGAGCGCCCGCGAGGCCCAGTGTGCAACCGAGCAGGCATTCGCCGTTCCGGCCCCCGCGGCCCGGCATCTCCGCGCGGATCGTCACCGTCGTCTCGCCGCCCGAGAGCAGCACGCAGGGGCCCGGCACGGGGTGGCCGTGGGTGCGCGCGGACAGGGCGATGCCGGCCAGGACGGTGCCGACCTCACGCGCCTCGCCTTCCAGCGCGTCGCCCAGGATCAGCGGCGCGAGCCCCAGGCCGCGCGCGGCCTCGGCGGCTGCTTCCAGTGCCATCTGCGGCGTCGCGATGAAGCGGTAGTCCGGCATGCCGAGGCGCGGATCGCCCGGCTTCGGGCTTTCCTCGGCGGCCGCGGTGAGATGCGCCGCCACCGGCGGCGGCAGCACCATGCGATAATGCGCAACGAGGGCGCGCGCATCGGCGAAGGTGGATGGGTCGGGCACGGTTGGCCCGGACGCGATCACCGTCGAGTCGTCGCCGGGCACGTCGGAGATGGCGAGCGTGACGACCCGTGCCGGATGGGCCGCCGCCGCGAGCCGCCCGCCCGAGAAGGCGGAAAGGTGCCGCCGGATGCAGTTCATCTCGTGGATGGTCGCCCCGGATGCGAGCAGCGCCTTGTTCACCGCGATCAGGTCCGGCAGCGACAGCCCGTGCGCTGGCAGGGTCGTCAGCGAGGATCCGCCGCCCGACACCAGGAACAGCACGAGATCCTGCGGCCCGGCCGCGGCGGCGAGGTCGAGCATCCGCTGCGCCGCGCGCGCCCCGGCCTCGTCCGGCACCGGGTGGGAGGATTCCGCGACCTCGATGCGCGTGGTGGGGTAGCCGTGCCCATAGCGGGTGACGACCAGCCCGGACAGATCCGCATCCGGCCAGGCCGCTTCGACCGCCGCCGCCATCACCGCCGCCGACTTGCCCGCGCCGAGCACCAGCACGCGGCCGGACGGTCTTTCCGGCAGGTGCCGCGCCAGGACCACACGCGGATCGGCCGCCGCGACGGCGGCGTCGAAGAGGCGGCGGAGCGCGGCTCGGGCCGCGGCATCGTCGAAGGCCATGTGGATAACTTCTCCCCTCGCGCCAGTATGGCGAAGGCGGTGCGGATGGGCCATCTAGGGCGGCAGGACGAGGAGACCCGCACCATGCCCGTTCCCGAAATGGACGACGCGACGCGCACCGAACTCGAGGCCGCAGCCTTCCGCCGCCTGGTCCAGCACCTGCGCGATCGGACCGATGTGCAGAACATCGACATGATGAATCTGGCCGGCTTCTGCCGGAACTGCCTGTCCCGCTGGTACCGCGAGGCGGCCGAGGCCAAGGGCATCGGCCTTGCGGATCCCGATGCGCGGGAGATCGTCTACGGCATGCCCTACAAGGAATGGCAGGCGAAGCATCAGACCGAGGCGAGCGCCGAGCAGAAGGCGAAGTTCGCCAAGGCCCAGACGGGGCATTGAGAGGGACGATTGATGGCGAAGAAGCCCAAGGCTAAACCCGCGTCCCTTCAGACGACGGGTAGGTCTATGTCTCAGGCTGCGACGAAGGACGACACCGAGGTCGGCGGCATTGCCGCGGATCGGCTGCGCTCGATCATCGAGCGGGTGGAGCGCCTCGAGGAGGAGAAGAAGGCGCTCTCCTCCGATATCAAGGACATCATGGCGGAAGCGAAGTCCGCCGGCTTTGACGTGAAGGTGATCCGCCAGATCATCCGCATCCGCAAGCAGGAGCCGGCCGAGGTCGAGGAGCAGGAGACGCTGCTCGACCTGTACCGCCGCGCTCTCGGCATGTGACGCGGCTGCGCCCCGTTCGATCGGTCACGCCGATCGTCTGGGGCGCAGGCCGTTGCCTGCGACGCGGGCCTTCGCCGCCAGGCAGACTTGCAGCCCAGCCAGCAGCGGAACCGATACCAGCAGCATCCGGGAATTGCCGGTCGAAAGGGCGCGGGTGCGAAACTCGCGCGGCCTTGCCCGGCAGCTTCTTGCCGACCTCCGCACCGAGGCAGGACAGCATCGCGACACCGCAGCCCTTACCCTCGTGCCCGGCGTCGCTTGTCCGCCGGTCCTGACCCCGCCGGGGCGGCGCCCTCGAACGCCACGGCATCCAGCAGGAAGGCCGTCATCCGTCCGATCTCGGTCTTGAGTTCCTGGGCAGCTTCGTCCCCGGCGCCGCGACGCAACGCGGCGAGCATCAACTCGTGCCGGTGCGCGGCTTCGGGCGGACGCCCCATCAGGATCCACCGCGCATCCCAGAACAACGGACCACGGCGGAGCCACAACGCCTCGATCATGCTGAGCAGCATGGGCGCGCCGGCCTCGCGATAGAGGCCGAACAGGAATTCCCGGTCCTTCCTGAGGTAGATCTCGGGCTTGCCGGCGGCCCGCGCGGCGTCGTGCTCGGCCACGACCGCCGCCAGGCGGTCGAGCGTCCGCGCCGTCACGCGGGTCGCGGCGAGGCGCACCGCGAGCGGTTCGAGTTCCGCGCGGATGGTGCTGACCTCCTGGAAGGCTGCCCGGGTCAAGCGAGGGACGAGGACGGTGCCGGAGGGCAGGGCGTCCAGCGCCTGTTCCGTGGCCAGCCGCCGCAACGCCGTCCGTGCCGGCATCGGGCTGGTGCCGAGCGCCTCGGCGATGCGGCGGATCGACAGTTTCTCGCCCGGGCTGAAGATCCCTTCGACCAGCGCCTGGCGCAGCCGGCGATAGGCGCGTTCCTCAAGTGGGAGGTCGCCGCCGTCGATATCCGGAAGGTACAGCGTGATTGTCATGAACCAGTCTTTGTGATCACATTTGCTCCACAAACTATATGGCGCAATCGGGCTGCGCGCCGAACACTTCTCTCCGTAGCCCATACCGGAGTGCTCCCCGATGCCCAACCGGCTGCCGCCCCTCCCGTCCTGCCGCTGCGGTGCGCCATGAGCACCGCCCTCGATACCCGCCGGAACAGCCTCGATCTGCCGGGTGCCGTCGCGGCGGCGCGGGAGGCCTACGCTGCGAAGCGGCCGCGCAGCGCGGCGCTGCACGAACAGGCGCTCGAAGTGCTGGGCGGCGGGAACACCCGGACCGTCATCGCCTACGCACCGTTCCCGACCGCCATGACGCGGGGCGAGGAATGCCGGCTGTGGGACCTCGACGGTCACGAGTATCTCGACCTCTGCGGCGAATACACCGCCGGGTTGTTCGGGCATTCCGAGCCGCGCATCCACGCGGTGCTGCATGACGTCCTTCGTCGCGGCATCAACTTCGCCTCGGTCGGGCCGGGCGAGGAGAAGCTCGCCCGCCTGTTGTGCGGGCGTTTCCCGTCGCTGGAACGGGTGCGCTTCACCAACAGCGGCACCGAGGCGAACCTGATGGCGCTGACCGCGGCGCGGGCCTTCACCGGCCGCTCGAAGATCATGGCGTTCCGCGGCGGCTACCATGGCGGCGTGCTGACCTTCCCGTTCGCCGGCGTCAGCCTCGCCACGCTGCCGATGCCCTTCGTGATGGCCGACTACAACGACGTCGCGAGCGCGACGGCCGTGGCGCGGGAACATGCGGCGGACCTGGCCGCCATCATCGTCGAGCCCATGCAGGGCTCCGGCGGCTGCATCCCGGCGCTGCCCGACTTCCTTGCCGCCCTTCGCGCCCTCGCCACCGAGACAGGTGCGCTGCTCATCTTCGACGAGGTGATGACCAGCCGTCATTCGGCCGGCGGGATGCAGGCACGGCTCGGCATCACCCCGGACATGACGACGCTCGGCAAGTACATCGCTGGCGGCATGTCCTTCGGTGCCTTCGGCGGCCGGGCGGACGTCATGGCCCAGTTCGGCGGCAAGCTCGCCCACGCCGGCACCTTCAACAACAACGTGCTGTCGATGAATGCGGGCGTCGTCGCCATGGGCGAGATCTTCACCGCCGAGGCCGCCGAAGCGTTGTATCGGCGCGGGGAAAGCTTGCGCGCGCGGCTGAACGCCCTGGCGGCGGCAGCGGGCGCGCCTCTGTCCTTCACCGGCATCGGTTCCATGGTGACGGCGCATTTCCGCACGCCGGCGCCGGATCGCCCCTATGCCCAAGGGCAGAGCGAGGAACAACTGCGGGAGCTGTTCTTCTTCGACATGCTGGAGGCGGGCATCTACCTGGCCCGGCGGGGCATGGTCGCGCTGAGCCTGCCGGTCGGCGAGGCGGAGCTCGATCGCTTCGTGGCGGCGGTGGCCGCGTTCATCGACAATCGCGCGGAACAGCTCCGCGCCGGAGGGATCATCGGCTGATGCGCAACGCGATCTTCGCCTGCCTCGCGGCAGGCCTGCTGGCCGTCTCGGCCCCGGCGCAGGCCGGGCCCACGCTCGATGCGGTGCGCCAGAACGGGGCCGTGCGTTGCGGCGTCCCGACCGGCGTCGCGGGCATGGCGCGGCCGGATTCGCAGGGGCGCTGGGTCGGGCTGCATGCCGACATCTGCCGCGCGATCGCCGCAGCGGCGCTGGGCGATGCCGAGAAGGTGCGCTTCGTGCCGCTCACGGCGCAAAGCCGCTTCACCGCGCTGCAGAGCGGTGAGGTGGACGTGCTCGTCTATCTCACGGCCCTGACGCTGTCGCGCGACGCGACCCTGGGGCTGAGCATCGTGGCGCCGCCCTATTTCTATACGGGCCAGGGCTTCCTCGTGCGCCGCAGCCTGAATGTCACGCGCGCCACGGAACTGGACGGGGCCACGGTCTGCGCCACGCAGGGCAGCGTCATCGAGCGCAACCTCAACGACTTCGCGCAGCGGTCCAACATCCGGCTCACGACGATCGCCTTCGACACCCAGCCGAGCGTCATCGCCGCCTTCTTCGCCGGGCGGTGCGACGCCATCAGCAACGATATGATCAGCCTCAGCGCCAACCGGCTCGCGGCACCCGATCCGAATGCGGTGATGCTGCTGCCGGAGCTGATCGCGAAGGAGCCGCATGGCGCGATGGTGCGCAACGGCGACGTCGAATGGGGACTACTTGTGCGCTGGACCATTTCCGCCCTGATCCAGGCCGAGGAATTCGGCCTGACGCGCGAGAATGTCGAAGCCACGCGCGCCAGCACCACCGACCCGCAGGTCCGCCGCTTCCTCGGGCTGAACGAGAATGTCGGCGCCGGGATCGGGCTGCGGGACGATTGGGCCTTCCAGGTCGTCCGCCAGGTCGGCGACTATGGTACGCTGTATGAACGCCATGCCGGGTCGCAGGGCCTCGGGCTGGATCGCGGCTTGAACCGCCTCTGGACCCAGGGTGGGATGATGATGAGCTGGCTCTGGTAACGGAATCCGGCGGCGTTCCCGGGACGACGGAAGGAAACATCCATGGACAGCCTGCAAACCACGCCGCCGGACCTCCTCGAGGCCCAGCGCCGCCAGGCGCGCATCGACCTCGCCGCCGCGCATCGGCTCGCGGTCCTCGACGACTATCACGAGGCGATCGACAACCACTTCACGCTGGTGGTGCCCGGCCGTCCGCGCCGCTTCTACCTGAACGAATTCGGCCTCCATTGGAACGAGGTCACGGCCAGCAACCTGATGGAAGTGTCCTTCGACGGCGAGGTGATTGAGGGCAAGGGGCCGGCGGATCGCAGCGCGATCTGCATCCATGCGCCGATCCACGAGGCGACCGGCGCAGCCTGCGTGCTGCACACGCACATGCCGTATTCGACGGCGCTGTCGCAGCTGGAGGACATGACCGTCGAGATGACGGGGCAGGGGGCGCTGCAGTTCAACGGCCGCATCGCCTACGACTACGACTACAACGGCTTCGCCCATGAACATGCCGAGGGCGAGCGGATGGCGGCGCTGATGGGCGACAAGGTCATCCTGATGATGGCCAATCACGGCGTCGTCGTGATCGGCGACACCGTCGCCCAGGCCTATCGGCGCCTCTACTTCCTCGAGCGCGCTTGCCGCACGCAGCTCTTCTCGATGTGGACCGGCCAGCGTCGCCGCTTCGTGAAGGAGGAGGTGCTGGAGAAGATGCGCGCGCAGGCAGCGTGGAAGGATCCGACCCTGACCATGAGCGCCTCCGACTATCACTTCGCGGCGCTCAAGCGGATGCTCGACCGGACGCAGCCGGACTACGCGCAGTAGCCCGGCCGCCGAAGCCGGCGACGGAGGGAGGATCCTTCTTCCGTCAGCCGGCAAGCCGGCGGCCCGGGGAACCCGCCTGCGCGGCGCGCAGGATCGCCGCCGTATCCAGCCCGTAGGCACCGTAGAGTTCGGAGATCGTGCCGCTCTGGCCGAAGCGGTCCACGCCGAGGGCCTTGGTGCGATGGCCCTCCACGCTGCCCAGCCAGGCGAGGGCCGTGGGATGCGCATCGGTGACGGTCACCAGGCAGCAATGGCGCGGCAATGATCGCAGCAGGCGTTCGACATGGCTGGGCGCGGGGTCGTCGCCGTCCATCCGCGCCGCTTCCGCCGTCCGCCAGCCGGAGAAGAGCCGGTCGGCCGAGGTCACGGCGAGCACGGCGACGTCGCGCCGGTGCTCGGCGAGCAGGCCCGCCGCGGCGATCGCCTCGGGAGCGACGGCGCCGGCATAGACGATCGCGACCGCGCAGTTCGGGCCGGGGGCGCGCATCCAGTAGCCGCCCTGCACGATGTCCTCGGCCAGGGCCGGCGTCATCGCGCGCCGCGGCTGCTCCAGCGCGCGGGTGGACAGGCGGAGGTAGACCGAGCCGCCCTGGTCGCCCGGCGCCTGCACATGGCCGAGCGACCAGCCGAGGATCGCCGCCAGCTCATCCACGAAGGCCGGTTCGAAGGAGGACAGGCCCGGCTGCGCCATGCCGATCAGCGGCGTGTTGATCGACTGGTGCGCACCGCCTTCCGGCGCGAGCGTGATGCCCGAGGGCGTGCCGGCCAGGATGAAGCGCGCATCCTGGTAGCAGGCGTAGTTCATCGCATCGAGGCCGCGGCAGACGAAGGGATCGTAGAGCGTGCCGACCGGGATCAGCCGCTGGCCGAACAGGCTGTCCGACAGGCCGAGGGCCGAGAGCATCAGGAACAGGTTCATCTCGGCGATGCCGAGTTCCATGTGCTGCCCGGCCGGCCCGGCATCCCAGCGGAAGGCCGAGGGGATCTTCTCGTCGCGGAACAGGTCGCGGCGCGGATCGCGCGCGAACAGCCCGCGCCGCCCGACCCAGCCGCCGAGGTTGGTCGACACCGTCACGTCCGGGCTGGTGGTGACGATGCGGTCGGCGATCGGCGCGTCGCCCTTGGCCAGCGCATGCAGCAACTGGCCGAAACCGGCCTGGGTCGAGACCGCGCCCTGAGCCTCGGGCGCCACGATCTCGGGCACCGGCAGCGCCGGCGCCGAAAGGCGACGCGGGCCGCCGGCATTGAAGCGCGCGCCGGCGAGGAAGCGCCGCAGATCCGCCGCGTCGATGCGCAGACCCTCGGCGATGTCCCACTCATGGCCGGGCCGGATGCCCATGGTGGCGCGCCACGCTTCCATCTGCTGCGGGTTGAGCAGACCGGCATGGTTGTCCTTGTGGCCCGCCAGCGGCAGGCCCATGCCCTTGATGGTGTAGGCCAGGAAGCAGACCGGGCGGTCATGGTCGATGCCCCGGAAGGCATCGAGCAGCATGCCGAGGTCATGGCCGCCGAGATTGGTCATCAGCGCCGCGAGCTCGGCGTCGCTGCGCCGGGCGAGCAGCGCCGAGACATCGCCCTGGTCGCCGAGGTCATCCTCGAGCCGCCGGCGCCAGGCCGCGCCGCCGCGGAAGGTCAGCGCGGAGTAGAGCGCGTTGGGGCAGGCATCGATCCAGGCGCGCAGCGCCTCGCCGCCCGGCTCGGCGAAGGCGGCCTGCTGCAGCCTTCCGTATTTCAGCACCACCACGTCCCAGCCCATGGTCGCGAAGGTGCCCAGGATCTTGTCGTTCACGCCCTCGCCGATCACGGCGTCGAGGCTCTGGCGGTTGTAGTCGATCACCCACCAGGTGTTGCGGAGCCCGTGGCGGGAGCCTTCGAGCAGCGCCTCGTAGATGTTGCCCTCGTCCATCTCGGCGTCGCCGACCAGGGCGATCATGCGGCCTTCGGGGCGCGTGCCGCCCCAGCCATGCAGCCGCACGTAGTCCTGCACGAGGCTCGCGAAGATCGTCTGCGCCGCGCCGAGGCCGACCGATCCCGTGGAGAAATCGACGTCGTCCGCGTCCTTGGTGCGAGACGGATAGGATTGCGCGCCGCCCAGCGCGCGGAACCGTTCGAGCTGCGTCCGGGTCTGGTTGCCGAGCAGGTACTGGATGGCGTGGAACACCGGCGAGGCGTGCGGCTTCACCGCGACCCTGTCTTCCGGCCGCAGCACGCCGAAGTAGAGCGCCGTCATGATGGTCGCCATGGAGGCCGAGGACGCCTGGTGGCCACCGACCTTCAGCCCGTCCTCATTGGGCCGGACGTGGTTGGCGTGGTGGATCATCCACGCGGATAACCAGAGCACCTTCCGCTCGACCTCGGCCAGCATCCGCGCTTCCTGGCCGGCCATGCCGGCATGGCTGGTGGTGTCGAGCATCGTGTCCTCGTGTCCTGACGCGGTCAGGCTAGGGGATGCGGTCCGCCACGGGCTTGCAAAGTTGCCGGAATGCGCGCCAGATTCGCGAAGATTCTTCGGAGAGAAGCCATTTCACGGAAAACTACTTCGACCGAACTGGATCCGCTGAGCATCCGCCTGATCGAGCTGATGCAGAAGGACAGCGACATCGGCCTCGCCGAACTCGCCGAGGCGGCTGGCGCCACAACCTCCTCCTGCTGGCGACGGCTCGATGAGCTGCGCAAGACCGGCGTGATCCAGCGCTCCGTCGCCGTGATCGATCCCGCCGCGCTCGGCCTCACGGTGAATGTCTTCGTGCAGGTCACGCTCGAGAAGCAGAACGAGGCCGCGCTGCGCGCCTTCCAGAACCGCATCGCGCGGCGGCCGGAGGTGATGGAGTGCTACCTGATGAGCGGCGACGCGGATTACCTGCTGCGCGTCGTCGTCGAGGATCTGGCGCAGTATCACCGCTTCGTCGTGGACCACCTCACGACGATCCCCGGCGTGGCCAACCTGCGGTCGTCCTTCGCGCTCGACCAGGTGAAATACACGACGGCGCTGCCCACGGCGCATCTGCGCGGCAGCGAAGCCGTGGGTGACCCAGCACCCCGGAGGAAGCCGCCCCGGGGATCGGCGCGACGCAAGACCGAGTAGGCGCGTCAGCCCACCCGGCGACGGCCGTCGCCGAGCAGGCACAACAGTCCGACGCAGGCCAACTGTGCCGCCATCGCGAGGAAGGCCGTTTCGTACCGCGCGCCCGCCGCGACGATCGCCATGAAGACGAGCGGACCGCAGACCGACGCCACGAAGCCGAACAGGCTGGAGGCCGAGGTCACGCTGCTGACGAGCGACAGCGGAGCGACCCTGGCGAGTTCCGCGATGTGGACGCCGTTCCAGCCGATCGCCGTGAAGCCTGCGAGCGCGGCTGACAGATACAGCAGATGCGGTGATCCGCCGTCGACGGCCACGAGCAGCGCGACGGACAGCGCCGACAGCACGGCCTGGATGCCGAGGTGGCGCAGCGCGTTGCCCAGCCGGTCCGCCAGCCAGCCCAGTGCGATCCGGCCGCACATGCTCGACACCAGCATCACGGCCACGACCTGGCCGGCCTCGGTCAGGGACATCCCGTGTCGCGTATAGACGAAGGTCGCGGTGAAGGCCGTCAGGCAGGCCTGCATGAGCGAGTAGGAGGCCCCCACCGCGGTCAGCATCGGCAGGCTCGGATGCGACCGAAGGGCCGCGACGCAGCGCACGACCTCGGCGGGCTGCACGAGCGCCCTGGCCCATCCGGGCCCTGGTGCCGCATCGCCGTCCTTCTCGAGCGTCCTGCGCAGCGGCTGGATCGCGATGCTGCACAGCGCGAGCAGCGCGACGAGGACCCCGAGCGTCGCCGTTACCCCATGCGCGACGACAAAAGGGGCAGCGGTCAGTCCGGCGAGGGCACCGCCCAGCGGCACACCGGCCTGCTTGATGGAGAAGATGAGCGTGCGGTGGCCCGGGGGCGCGGAGCGGATGAGGATCTGGCTGCCCGCGGGCGTATTCGGCCCGTTGCCGAAGCCAACCGCGAGCGCGCCGACCAACCCGACGAGGCCCAGCGGCGACGCCAGCATCAACAGGCCGAGGCCCATGCAGCCCATGCCGATCTGCAGCGTGCGGACGGCGCCGAAGCGATTCAGCATCGGCCCTCCGCTCGCGAGGAACCAGCAGATGCCGAGCGAGGAGAGCGCCGACACCGCGCCGATGCCTTCAGGCGGAAGCCCGGCGCGTTCCATCAGCGGCGGGCCGAGGATGGGCAGAGAGATGCTCGTGAAGGCGCAAACGGTCTGAACGAGAAGGGTTCCAGCGAGGGCGCTGGCCCAGAGAGGCACCTTCAATGTCGTTTCCATCCCGCCATCGGTCCGGCAAGTCGCGCCGGCTGCACCGTCTATCCCTTGCATTCGACGGCGGTGCCGACAAGGCGGCACATCGGGGCGACGGCGACGGCAGAGAGGGTCGCCGCCGGCGTCCGGTCACCGACAGCGCAAGGTCGTCGGGACCGATGTCGCCCCCGATCTCCCCTTTCGCCGCCGCCGGGCCCGGCACGGCGGCAATCGCCGCCTGCATCCCCGGCGTCGCGTCGTCGGCCCGACCCGATGCGCCTGGCGAGACGTTGGCCGTCCGGTTCCGTCCGCCGGCTACCGCCGGGCCGCGCGATGCGGGAGCGCGGCGCCGATCAGCGCCGCGCCGCAGCGGCGCAGGGCCTCGGCGGCGCGCGCCTCGCCGAGGTAGCTTCGGGCGGCGATCGCCCCTTCGATGACGAGCGCGAGCTCGTCGGCCAACGCGTCGGGATCACCGGCGCCGGCCTCCACGGCGAGGGTGCGGATGCGGTCCCGGCAGCCCTGCTTGAAGTCGACCACCACCTTGTGCGTAGGATGACACGGATCGCGGAATTCCGCCTGCGCGAGCAGCATGGGACAGCCGCAGACGCCGGGCTCGGCGACCTCGACCGCGGTGGCCTCGATCAGCGCCCGCAGCCGGCCCTCCGCATCCTTCGCGGCGGCCAGCGATTCCTCGACCCAGGCCTCATGTTCCGCCGCGTCCTCCGCAAGAATTGCAGCGACGAGAGCGTCCTTGCTGGGGTAGGCGCGGTAGAGGCTCATCTTCGTCGCGCCGGCGACGCGACAGACCTCCTCCACGCCGGTCGCGCGAATGCCCTGGCGTTCGAACAGTCCACGCGCGGCTTCCTGGATCCGCTCGGCGGCCCGGGGCTTGGCACTGACGTCGCTGGGCATCGGTGACCGACCTCCTCTGCACAATCGTTGCGTCGCACAAAAAAGTCACTTGATGATACCGACCGGTCACTCTACGTAACGATGAGACGAACCGGTCGGTAACATCTCTGGAGATAGGCCGTGGCCTCCCACATGCGCAAGGTCCCTGAGCAGGCTGCGAGCCTCTGGACGACATGGCTGGCCCGCGTGCAGGGCGCTGCCATGGGTGCCGCGCTGACCGCTGTGGCGCCGGTCGCCCTGGCCCAGCCGGCGCCACCGCCCGTCACCGTGGCCGCGCCACTGGCCCGCGCGGTGACGGAATGGCAGGAACATACGGGGCGGGTCGAACCCTCCGCGCGGGTGGAACTGCGCGCCCGGGTGTCCGGGCAGGTGGACGCGGTGCATTTCACCGACGGCGCGCTGGTCCGCGCCGGCGACCTGCTCTTTACCATCGACCAGCGGCCGTTCCGCATCGCCCTCGAGACCGCGCGGGCCGAAGTCGCGCGCAACGAGGCGCGGCTGCTGCTCGCCGAGCAGCAGGTCGCGCGCTACGAGCCCCTCGCGGCAAGTCGCATCGCGCCGCAGGCGGAGCTCGATTCGCGCCGTGCGGCGCTGCGCGAGGCGCAGGCCGGCCTGGCTGCGGCGCGTGCCGCGGAGCGCCAGGCGGCCCTCGATCTGGATTTCACGGAGATCCGCGCTCCGCGGTCCGGCCGCATCAGCGACCGGCGCGTCGATGCCGGGAACCTGGTGCAGGCCGGACAGACGCTGCTGACGACGCTGGTCGCGCTCGACCCCGTCTACATCACCTTCGACGCGAGCGAGGCGGAGTATCTCCGCCAGGCGCGCGCGGCCCAGGGCGGGCTGCGCGACGGTCGCCTTCCCGTGCAGCTCCGCCTGCTGGACGAGCCCGAGTTCTCCCGCGAGGGCCATGTCGACTTCGTCGACAGCGTCTTCGATCCGCGCAGCGGCACCATTCGGGCCCGGGCGGTGGTGGCGAATGCGGACATGTTCCTGACGCCCGGCAGCTTCGCCCGCCTGCGGCTGTCGTCCGGCCAGGCGCCCGCCTTGCTGGTGCCGGACGCGGCGGTGATGGCCGACCAGGCCGGGCGCATGGTGCTGACGGTCGCCGCCGACGGCACCGTCACGCCGCGCCAGGTGCGACTGGGTCCGCTGGCCGACGGGCTGCGGGTGGTACGCAGCGGGCTCGCGCCGGATGACCGGGTCATCATCGGTGGCCTGCATCGCGCCCGGCCGGGCTCCCGCGTGACGGCCGAGCAGGGGCGCATCGGGCCAAGCCCGCTCGCGGCGGCCGACTAGCCCAGACCGTCCTTCAGTTCCCGCAAACCCGACCGCGCGCCGCCGCGCGGTGACGCCGAAGGCTCGCCCAGATGCGCCTCGCTCGCTTCTTCATCGACCGGCCCGTCTTCGCGGCGGTGATCTCCATCGCTATCACGCTGGTCGGCGCGATTGCCGCGTTCCGCCTTCCGATCTCGGAGTATCCGGAGATCGCCCCGCCCAGCGTGACCATCACCGCGGCCTATCCGGGCGCCTCGGCCGAGACCATCGCCGAAACGGTGGCGGGCCCGATCGAGCAGGAGGTCAACGGGGTCGACGGCATGCTCTACGTGTCGTCGCAGTCGACCGGCGACGGGCGGCTCACGGTCACGGTGGTGTTCCGTCAGGGCGTGGATGCCGACCAGGCGCAGGTGCTGGTGCAGAATCGCGTGGCCGTGGCGGAGCCCCGCCTGCCAGAAGAGGTCCGGCGCCTCGGCATCACGGTGCGCAAGGCGTCGCCGGACTTCCTGATGGTGGTGCACGTCACCTCGCCGGACGGCAGCCGCGACCACGAGTACATCTCCAACTACGCGACGCTGAACATCAAGGATCGGCTGGCGCGCATCGACGGTGTCGGTGACGCGCAGGTCTTCGGCGCGCGCGACTATGCGATGCGGGTGTGGCTCGACCCCGACCGGATCTCGGCGCGCGGGCTGACCGCGGGCGAGGTGGTCGACGCGCTCCGCCGGGCCAACGTCCAGGTGGCCGCGGGCGCGCTCGGCCAGGCCCCGCGCACCGACGCCGCCGGCGCCTTCGAGCTCTCGGTCCTCACCCAGGGCCGGCTGGCCACGCCGGAAGCCTTCGGCGAGCAGATCATCGCGACCGGCGAGCACGGAGCTCCGCTCCGGCTGCGCGACGTCGCGCGGATCGAGATCGGTGCGGCCGACTACACGGTGAACGCGCTGCTGAACAACCGCCTCGCCACGGCGATCGGCGTGTTCCAGCGTCCGGGCAGCAACGCGCTGCAGACCGCCGCCGCCGTGCGGACGACCATGGAGGAAGCCGCACGATCCTTTCCGCCGGGCATCGGCTACAGCATCGTCTACGACCCGACTCGCTTCATCGCGCAGAGCATGGAAGCGGTCCTGCACACCTTCGCCGAAGCCATCGTCCTCGTCGTGCTGGTCGTCATCCTGTTCCTGCAGAATTGGCGGGCGGCGGTGATCCCGCTGCTCGCCATCCCGGTGTCCATCGTCGGCACCTTCGCCATCCTGCTGATGCTCGGCTTCACGCTGAACACGCTGACCATGTTCGGCCTGATCCTGGCCATTGGCATCGTGGTCGACGACGCCATCGTGGTGGTCGAGAATGCCGAGCGGCACATGACGGCCGGCCTGTCGCCCCTGGAGGCGGCGCGACGGACCATGGACGAGGTCGGCTTCGCGCTGATCGCCATCGCCCTGGTGCTGGTCGCCGTCTTCGTGCCGACGGCGCTGATCACGGGCATCTCCGGCACCTTCTACAAGCAGTTCGCGGTGACGATCTCGGTCGCGACGCTGCTGTCCGCGCTGGTGTCGCTCACGCTGTCGCCCGCGCTCGCGGCGATCCTGCTGAAGCCGCACGGGCACGACCACGGTCCCCGGCCGCTGCTGCTGCGTCCGTTCGGGGCGTTTGCCCGTGGCTTCAATCGTCTCTTTGATCGGCTGTCGATCGGCTACGGAGCGGTCACGCGCCGGCTGATCCGCATCCCGGTGCTGCTCATGCTGGTCTATGGCGGCCTGCTGGCCGCGACGGGGTGGACCGTCACCTCGACGCCGACCGGGCTGATCCCCCCGCTCGACCGCGGCTACTTCATCGCGGCCTTCCAGCTGCCGCCGGGCGCCAATCTGTCGCGGACGGATGCCGTGATCCGGCGGGCGTCGGACGCCATCCTGGCGACGCCGGGGGTCGAGAGCGCGGTCGCCTTCGTCGGTTTCGACGGTGCAACCTTCACCAACGCGCCGAATGCCGGCGTGGTCTTCGCGACGCTGAAGCCGTTCGAGGACCGGGCCGCGCAGCACCTGACCATGGGCGGGATCCTCGCCGACCTGCAGGGGCGCCTGATGGGCGACCCGGATGCCATGGTGTTCGTCCTGGCGCCGCCCTCGGTGCCCGGCATCGGCACGGGCGGTGGCTTCAAGCTGATGATCCAGGATCGTGCCGGGCGCGGCCCGCGCGAGATGGAAGCCGCCCTGCATGCGGTGATGGCCTCGGCCAACCAGACGCCGGGCATCGCCTTCGCGTTCAGCCTGTTCAACACCGCGACGCCGCAGATCCGCACCGATATCGATCGCTCCCGGGCCGAGATGCTCGGCGTGCCGATCAGCCGGGTGCACGAGGCGATGGGCGTGTACCTCGGCTCCGCCTTCGTGAACGACTTCAACCTGCTCGGGCGCACCTGGCGCGTCACGGCGCAGGCGGATGCGCCCTACCGCACCGGCATCGAGGACATCGCCCGGCTGCGCACGCGCAGCGATGGCGGTGCCATGGTGCCGCTGGGCAGCCTCGCCACATTCCATGAGACGTCCGGCCCCTACCGGATGCCGCGCTACAACCTGTTCCCCGCCGTCGAGTTGCAGGGCGCCGCGGCGCCGGGCATCTCGACCGGCCAGGCGATCGCCATCATGGAACGCGTGCTGGCCGAGAACCTCCCCGAGGGCTTCGGCTACGAATGGACGGAGATCGCGCTGCAGGAGAAGCTGGTGGGCAACACGGCCCCCATCGCCTTCGGCCTCGCGGTCGTGTTCGTCTTCCTCGTGCTGGCGGCGATGTACGAGAGCTGGCTGTTGCCGCTCGCCATCGTGCTGATTGCGCCGATGTCGGTGCTCGCGGCGCTGCTGGGCGTGCGCCATGCCGGCCTCGACAACAACGTGCTGGTGCAGGTCGGGCTCGTGGTTCTCGTCGGGCTGGCGGCGAAGAACGCCATCCTGATCGTGGAGTTCGCGCGCGCGGCGGAAGAGGAGGGCATGACCCGCTGGGAGGCGGCCGTCGCGGCGGCACGCACGCGCCTGCGTCCGATCCTGATGACGAGCCTCGCCTTCATCCTCGGCGTGTTGCCGCTGACGATCGCGACGGGCGCCGGCGCGGAAATGCGCCAGAGCCTCGGTGTCGCGGTCTTCTACGGGATGCTGGGCGTGACGGTGTTCGGCCTGGTGTTCACGCCCGTCTTCTACATCGTGGCCCGCGCGCTGGCGCGGCGACGGGCGTCCCGTGCGGGTCAGCCAGTGGCGCCGCAGCTCGGCGCCGACTGAAAAGGCGGCCCGGGCCGCGGCAGCTGTGGCTCAGGCCCGGGCCGGGATCACCGGCGGCAGGTCCTCGCCGAGGGCCTGGGCCGCGTCGACCCAGTCGGACACGCTGGGCACGACGCCGTCCTGCAGCGCGCGGTGGGTCGAGTTGGGGCCATACCGGACCTCGCCCGTCGCGGTGAGGAGGAAGGCGATCCAGAGCATCGTGCCTCCAGCCTTGGCATAGGCCGCCTGCCGGCCCTGCGGTCCATCCACGATCACGCGGCAGGTCGCGCCGGCCTCGTGGCACACGAAGAAAACGGGCTCGAGCACCTCGAACGGGCGTGCGTCGTTCAGCCCGCGGATCAGGAACCTGAACGGCCGTTCGGAGTGCCAGGCTTCCTCGAGCGCCGCCTTGATCGCGCCCTCGTCCGTCGCTTCGGCGTCCACGGCGATGGTGGGGGCGGAGCAGATCTCGCACAATGCAGCACCAAGCGCGCGCGCCAGCGCGTCGAACGCCACTTCCCCGCCGATCTCGAAGAAGCCGTCGGTCATCGCGCCATGGCTCCGCACAGGGAGGACCGGTGCGCGACGGACGGATGCGGGCCGCACGCGATCGTGCGTAGGGAGGCCCGGGGTGCTTCGATGCGTCTCACCTCCGCGCCTCGTCCTAGCCGGGAAGCGGAACGATACGCATGCTGGCACCCCCGACGCGCCGGCCGCCGGAGAAATGCCCCATATGCACCCAACCGGGCCGACCGGCATCGCGCAGATGCGCATCGTTCAGGCGGACCTGCAGCATCAGCGGCTGTCCCTGCGCCAGGCGGAGGCGCGGTATCCACAGGCGGTCCTGGGCGGCGGAGATGTCCAGCCGCCGGAACCCATCCGCGTCCCGCGGATGCAGGGCGAGACGGGCCGCGCCGACCACGCCGGTCAGACGGGCGATGCCGGTCGCAGCGTCGGGCGAGGCGCCGGCGTCGCTCGCCTCGGCCAACCAGTTGGCCGGGTCCTGCGTCGCGGCGTCCCGTTGTCCGAAGTAGGGCCGCGTCCAGGACCGCAGCCGCCCGTCGCCCAGGAAAAGCCGCATGGTGCGCCATGGCAGGGCCGTCACCGGGATGCCAGACACCTCCAGTCGCGCGTCCAGGTTCTCCGTCCAGAGGGACAGGCTGTCCACGTCGTCGGTGCCGAGGATCGTGACCGGCGGCATGCCGGTGACGGCGCCGTCGGACAGGGGGGCGACACTGACGCTGACGGCGGCGACGTTGTTGCGCATGCCGAGCGTCGCCGACAGCTCGTAGGGATCCTGATCATGGTCGAGGACGGCCAGGATCGACCGGGCCGTCCCGTCCATGAGGTCGACATCCGCGCGCGTCTCGACCGTGACGACATCGCCCGCCGTCACGACGACCGATCCGGTCCCGCCGCTTCCGGACGTGAGCAGGGATTGCCACGGCGAGTCCGGTACCGGGATGCCATCGATCCGCGGCAAGGGATGCAACGCCCCGAAGGGCGCATGGAACAGGAACAGCCGGGCGGGGCCGTCGACCGGTCGTTGCCCGCGCTGCGCCGTGCCGACGCTCAGGCGATGCGGGCCGGTCACCACGATGTCGGGCGATGACCACAGGGTCGCGGCCGCGTAGGGCTCCCGCCCGTCATCATCCGCGGACTTGCGCAGGAAGACGTCGAAGGTGGGCGGGGGCGGGGCGAGCGTCCGGCCGACGTCGATGCGGCCGTAGCCGAGGGCGCGATCCCATCCGAAGGTCCGCAGCCCGGCTTCGGGAGGATCATCCTGCGCGCCGGGGAACTCGACCACCTGGCCTGCGCCGCTCGGCTTCCACTGCTCGGGGCGGAGCGCGGCTTCCACCATGGCCTGGCGGATATCGGCCCAGGTCGCGTCGGGCCACTTCTCGAACAGCAAGGCTGCGAGCCCGGCGACCTGGGGGGCCGAGAAGCTCGTGCCGCCCGGCGTCGTCGCGTAGGCAAAGCGCTCAAGCTGTTCCGGCTTGGCCGCGAAAGCCGCCGCCAGGTTGCGGTGCGCCATCGGCGAGCGTTGCGGCACGGGGGCGGCGAGCGCCGCGCCGAGGGCCACGACGTCCGGTTTCAGGCGTCCGTCGCGCGTCGGACCGCGCCCGCTCGGTTCGGCGGGCTGGAAGCCTATGGGGCCGTCGGCGCATTCGCCTGCGACGATGACACGGTGCGCCGTCGCCGGGGTGGTCAGCGTCGTCACGTCGTCCTGCCTGCCGGTCGCCGGTTCGGTCCAGTCGCGCTGGGTGGCGTTGTTCCAGTCGCACCAGGCATGGACCTCGCCGATGACACGGGTGAGCTCGAAGCGGATCCTGTCGACCGGCATCGGGCCGCGCACCGGCAGCATCGAGACGCGCAGCCGCCAGAGGTTCGGCTCGGCACCCGGGCCCAGTTCGACGATCAGCACCATCCGCGCGTCGCCGCCCAGCAGGGACAGCACGCGCATGGGCCGTCCCTCGTGGCCGGACAGCGGTTCGATCGGTGGGCCGCCGGGCTCCATCGTGATGGACGCCGTGGGCATCCCGGACGCCTGGAACCAGATCTCGATCGTGTCGGCCTTGCTGGCACGCGTGGTGTAGGTGAAGCCGATGCGTTCCGTGCGCGGTTGGGTAACGCTGCCGGCGATCGCGAGATGGGGCGCGATGCGGGTCTTTCCCGCGCCGATCAGCTCCGTGTTGCCGGCGTTCTGGTTGCCCGCCGGCAATACGATGGCGCGGCCGGGATGCAGCAGCAGCTCATCGAGCAGCAACTCGCCCAGCAGCGTTCCGTCATGGGCGCCCAGGCAATCGCCGTTGTTGAGAAGAAGGGCGAGTGGCGTCCCGCTGTCCTCGACCAGGCGGTTGACGGCGGCCAGCACATCCAGGCTGTCGGCAAGCACGGCATTGTCCTGGATGCCGGCGATCGCGAAGGCCAGGCGCGCGGCCGGTGCGATCCCCCGGTAACGGCCCTCCACGGAGGCATTGCCGCTGCCCCCCGCGATCCCGGCGGTGAAGGTGCCATGCTGCGCGAAAAGCTGGCGGCGCGTCGCTTCCGTGTCGCCGCCTGCCGCGGCGTCCCGCTGCGCGAGGCTCAGCGGCCGGTCGTCCTGCGCGCCGAGGCACGCCGCCAGATCCTGGGCCAGCGCCTGGGTATCGTAGCTGGCGCCGAAGCGCGCCACCCCCTGCTGCGTGGCGTAGGGATCGAAGAGCAGGCCGATCCGGAGGTCCGGGTTGGGCGGGGGCGGGGCCTCGAGGGTCTGGCCGAAGGGCAGCATCGTCACATGGGCGTAGTCGAAGACCGTGTCGACGATACCGAGCGTGACCCCCGCGCCCAGCGGGGCATCCTCGGCCCGGGCGGCGCGCCGCGGCGGAATGCGCGCGTCCTGGCCGCCACGGGCGCCATCGCCCGCAAGCCGTGCACCCCGTCCGAGCGAGGCGCGACGGATCGCGCCCGCGGCGACCAGGCCGGCCAGGCTGTCGCCGGACGCCTTGTCGGGAGGCGGGGCGCCGGCGTCGTTCCAGCGCTCCAGCTCGTCCAGCTGGCGCAGCAGGTAGCCGGTCCGGATGCGGGCGGCGAACAGGCTGCCGACCTGCGTCACCACGCGCAGCACCGGGGCACCGTCCTCGCGCAGGGCTTCGAGGTCCGCGACATGCCCGTCGAAGTCGAGCAGCATGTCGCACTCGTCGCGATCGCCCGCCGCGTGGATGGCCACGTGCCGGTCGGGTGAGTCCTCACCCATCGCGGCGAGCGTGGCGATCAGCGTCGCGCGAAGGGGCCGGAGGTCGGCGCGCGCCCAGGCGCCGACCGCCTCGTCACGTCGCGGCTTGGGCGTCATGCCGCTGGGGCTAGAGCGCGGCGATCGGGTTTGCCGGCGCTTTCAGCACGTCGTCGGTGAAGTTGGCGTCGGCCAGGGTTTGCCCCAGCATCATCCAGCTGAGCTGCGGCGCGGCGGCGGCGATCATGCTCCAGAAGGTCTTGAGCACCGCCTTGTACGGGTTGCTCTGCGGCAGCGTGGCAAGGCCCGCGGTCCAGCTGTCCATGCAGGCCTGTGGCGTATTGCCGCTGGCGAAGACGAACAGGCTGCGGAACTCGATCGCGTCGGCGACGAAGGCCGCGATAAAGGTGCCGAGGTAGAAGCAGGGCACCGTCGTGGCCTGGGTCTGGAAGAAATGCGCCATGAGGGCTTCGTTGCTCACGAAGTCGCCGCCCTGGCCGCCGGCCGTGACATAGGACGCGCCGCCGGTCGGGGGCGGCAGCTTGAGGTCGGCCTGAAGCCCGGCGGGTGCCCGCAGCCAGGTCAGCAGCGCCTTCGCATGCTCGTTGGCGCCGGTCTTCTGCGGCAGCTGGAAGCGCCATTCGTGATAGAGGCCGAATTCGTTCTTGATGGCGTCCTTGTCGACCCACGCCGCCATCGGCGTCGCCTTGTCGTGCGGGATCGTGCCCGGCGTGCGGACGACGGGCGTGGTGCGGGCGGCGCGCGGCGCAGCCGCGCCGGACAGCCCGAACTGACGCAGCAGCAGGCGCGCCTGCCCCTTTCCGGTCATGTCTTGCATCTCAAACTCCTTCCTTCCCATGCGTGTCGACGCGCCCGACAATTCCAAGGTCGATGAGGCTGGCCAGCCCGGCCGCCACGTCCGGCAGGTCCGCTTGGCCGCCGAGCTCGGCAACGGCGTGGCCGTACTCCGTCGCGATGGCCTCGAAGGAGCCACCATCCGCCAGTTCCGCGAGCAGCCACGCCGACGGGTTCAGCCGGTGCAGCGCCGGGCGCGCCGGCGTGTAGGCAAGGCAATGGCCGAGCTCCGGCACCGGCCGCAGCCGGACGCCCGGCTCAAGCCGGAAGCAGTCGGTCGGGGAGAAGGCTGACATCGACACCGTCGTTGAGGATCGGATCAAACGGGTCCGGCGCGGTCCACCGGCCGTGCCAGGCATAGGCGGTGGCGCGGCAGCCGCCGTGGCTGCCTTCGCTCGCGCTGCAATCGGGGCAGCTCTGCTCCACGGCGCCGGCGCGAAGGGTCCGCCAGAGCCGTGCGGTCTCCCAGGCCTGCTGCAGCGTCGTCTCGCGCAGGTTGCCGTGGTTGACGTCCTCGCGGAGGTAGGGGCAGCCGACGATGTCGCCATTCGCGATCACCGCCGCGGACTGCCAGCAGCAATTGTGGTTGTTCGGATGCCATGACTGCATCAGGCCGAGCCCTTCGGGCGGTCGAAGCTCCGCGATGGTCCGCATCTGATCGGCGAGGGGAAGGGCGATGGTCGACCAGATCCGCTTCGCCCGACCCAGCGGGTAGAGCCGCAGGACGCCGACCCGCTCGGCGCCGAGGCGCGCCGCGAGATCGAGGATGCCTTGGATCTCCGGCGCGTTCTGCCGCGTCAGGATGACCAGGACGTCGGTAGGTATGCCGCAATCGACGAGATGGCGGACCGCGTCGAGCGAGGCGGCGAAGCTGCCTGGCACCTGCGTGAACCATTCATGCGTCTCGGCCGTCGACCCCATCACGTCGACCAGCACCCGGCCCACCCCATTGTCACGCAGTGCGCGGGCCATGGCGGCATCGATCAGCGTGCCGTGGGTGCGCAGCATGGTGAACATGGACTGCGACGCCTCGCCGAGGAGACCGAGGAAGCCCGGCTTGAGCAGCGGCTCGCCGCCTTCGATGTGCAGGCTGATCACGCCATCGGACGCGAGCTGCCGGATGGCGGTGCGCCATTCCTCGATGCCGAGTTCGGAGTCCTGCGGCGCATGCCCGCAGTCGCCATAGCAATGCCGGCACGACAGGGGGCAGGCCCCCGTGATCGAGATGGCTACCTTGGGAGGCGAAGTCAGTCGGGGGTTCACGACGGGGAAGACTCTCGAGCGAGGACGTCGACGATGCGACCTTGCAACGTCGGACTGCACAAGGCAATCGCGGCCGCCTGTTGAGACCAAATGTTGCGCCGGGGCCCCGTGCGTGCTGTGATTTCTCTCACAGCTTCTCGAACGCCCCCCGTAGAGCATGTATTGCATCAGCTGCGGCTCGCGGACGCCTCCCAAGGCCCGCTTCTGCCCGGATTGCGGTGAAGCGCTGCGGGTCCACCCGAACCCGGCGGCGCGAAGTCCCGTACCCGACGCCGAAGCGGACCGTCGCATCGTCACGGTCATGTTCTGCGACATCGTGGGATCGACGGCGCTCACCGCCTCGATGGACCCGGAGGCCTTCGCCACGGTCCTGCTGGCCTACCGAGAGGTCTGTGCCGCCATCATCCTGCGTCATGGCGGGCACGTGGCGCGGTATGTCGGGGACGGCATCCTCGCCTGCTTCGGCTACCCCCATGCGCGCGGGCGCGACGCCCAGTCGGCGGTCAGCTGCGGCCTCGCCATCGCGGCCGAGATGCCCTCGCTCAACGAACGGCTGAATGCGACCAATGCGCGCCGCGGCGTCGAACCCTTCCTCCTCCGTATCCGGATCGGGATCGAGTCCGGGATGGTGGTGGCCGGCCGGCTCGGCCCCGGCGCGGCGACCGAGATCGACGCGCTGATCGGGACGGCGCCGAACGATGCCGCCCACCTGCAGCACCGCGCGCCACCCAACGGGGTCGTCATCGGCGTTGCGACCCATGCCATCGTCGGCAGCGAATTCAGTGCGAGCCCGCTGCCGGACGGAACGGTTCTGAACCTGCCCAACGGCTACATCGTGAAGGCGGCGCTGCGTCGCGGTCGCGGCCGAGCGGCGCCGCTGGTCGGCCGCGACCGCGAGTTGTCCGACCTCAGCGCCCGCTGGGCCCAGACACGTGACGGGCGGGGGCAGATCGTCCTGGTCAGCGGAGAGCCGGGGATCGGGAAGACGCGGCTGCTGGACGAGTTTCTCGCCCGGGATCAGGTGCCTGCAGAGCAGGTGCTGACGATGGCCTGCGTGCCGCAGGCCAAGCTCAGCCCATTGCTTCCCGCGCTCGAAGCGCTGCGGAACGATGTCGCGCGGTCGGGCCGGGAGACCGGAGGCGCGGCAGAAGACTTCCTGGGGGCGCTCGGTCTCGGCCTCGATCCCTATCTCGGCATCCTGTCCAAGGCGCTGGCCGGAGCGGATACGAGCGGGCCGCCGGAGGATGCAGGTCCCGGCACCGGAAGCCTGACACCCTTCGAGCGCCGGCGGGCCTTGCGCGAGATTCTTCTCGCCTGGATCGCCTCCTATGCACGGGACCGGCCCGCGATCGTCCGGGTCGAGGACCTGCAATGGGCCGATGCGAGCCTGCTGGAGTTCCTCCGGGTCCTGGCCGACACCATCGCCTCCCTGCCGATCCTGCTCGTCGCGACGTATCGCAACGATTTCGCGCTCGCCTGGCCGGATCGGACGAACGTCCTGCGCACCACGCTGCGCCGGCTGCAGGCACAGGAGGCGTGCCTGCTGGTGAACCATCTCGTGCCCCAGATGAGCATGGGCATGCGCGAGACCATCCTGATGCGCAGCGAGGGGGTGCCGTTCTTCCTCGAGGAATTCGCGCTGGCGGCCGAGGTTCCCGCCCTCCCGCCGACGCTCCAGCAGTTGCTGATCGCGCGCCTCGACGCGCTCGGAGACGCGAAGGATCTCGCCCAGCGTGCGGCGGTGCTGGGGCGCGCCTTCGATCTCGATGCCCTCGCGGCGATGTGCGACCTCGGTCCCGACGCCGCCGAGGACGGCATCCGCCGCATGATCGACGCCGACATCGTCGTCGTCGGCAATGAGCGGGACAGCAGCGGCTTCTCCTTCCGCCACATGCTGCTCCAGGAAGCCGCCTACGAGTCGATGCTCCATGCGCGGCGGCCGGCGCTGCACCGGCGTGCCGCGCAGGTGCTGCTGCAGTTGCGGCCCGAGATCCGCGAACGTCATCCCGAGGCGCTGGCGCGGCATTTCGAGCTCGGCGACATGCCGGCCGAGGCCCTGCCGCTGATCGACCGGGCCGCCGAGATGGCGCTGAGCAACAACGCGCATCTCGAAGCGGAGAACCTGCTGGCGCGGGCGGCGGCGCTGACGCGGCAGTTGCAGGGCGAAGCGCGCAGCGGCGCCGAGCTGCGCGTCTGGCTGCTGCGCGGCTACGTGCTGATCGAAACGCTCGGCTACGCTTCCGCCGCGGTGCAGGAGGCCTTCGACCGCGCCTACGAGATCGCGGAGGGAATGGCCGACCAGGCGGGCCTGCTGTCGCTGCTCCCCGGCATCATCGGTTTCTACCAGGTCCGAGGCCCGCTTTCAGTGGCGCGCAGGCTCGTCTACCGCCTGCTGACGCTGACGCGGGAGCATGGCGATGCCCTCGCGCGCGCCGACGCGCATCGGCGGGCCGGGTGGTGCCTGTTCTGCATGGGGGAAGTCGATGCGGCGCGGCGTCACCTCACCGCGGCGATCCGCCTCGCGGGCCAGCCGGCCGAACGCGACCGGGCGGTCGTGCTCAGCCAGGACCCCTTCGTCACGGCGCTGTCGAACCTTGCCTGGCTCGTGCTGGACACCGATGGCCCGGACAAGGCGCGGCCGATTGCCCGCGCCGCGGAGACGGCGGCGCGGAAATCCGGCAACGCGATCCTGCAATGCTACGCCTTCCAGCTCGCTGGGCATGTGCATGCCGCGGCGGGCGATCACGCCGAAGCCGCCCGTCTCGCCGAGGAGGTCTACGATATCGCGACGTCACGCGGCATCGCCTACTGGACGGCGATGAGCAGCGTCTCGCGTGGCGCCGAGCGGGTGCGGGTCGGCGATTACGAGGCTGGCCACGCGCTGATGGAAGAAGGGCTCGAGGCCTACCGGCGCACCCAGGGCGAATTGCTGCGCCCGCTGTTGCTGCTGCTGCTCGCGCGGGCGCGCCTGGCGATGGGCCGGCGGGCCGAGGCCGTGGCGGCTGTCCTCGAGGGCATGGCGGTCGCTCGAAAGGTCGAAGCCCTGCAGTTCCTGCCGGCGTTGCAGAGCGTGCTCGATGGCATCGAGGCCAGCGAGATGGAGGCGACGGGCACCTGACCCGGATGGTCGCGCGTCAGCGGCCGCCGAAGCGAGGGGCGCGCTTCTCGACGAAGGCAGCAACGCCTTCCTGGGCATCCTGCGTTGGAACGATGCGGGCGAAGGCGGCTTCCTCGATGGCGAGGCCGTCATCGATCGCGGCGTCCATGCCGCGGTGGATGGCGCTCAGCGCGGCAGCAAGGGTCAGCGGTGGCTTGGCGGCGAGGCCCCTGGCGAAGTCGAGCGCTGCGTCGAGCAGGTCGGCGCCGGGACAGATCCGGTTCACCAGGCCGAGCCGTGCCGCCTCTGCGGCATCGAAGACGCGGCCGGTCAGGATCAGTTCCAGGGCGGCCTTGCGTCCTACGTTGCGCGGCAGCCGCTGGGTGCCCCCGAAGGTCGGGATGATGCCGATGTTCACCTCGGCCTTCGAGAAGGTCGCCTGATCTGCGGCGAAGGCGATGTGGGTGGCCTCGACCAGCTCGCAGCCGCCCCCGTAGGCGAGGCCGTTGACGGCCGCGATCACGGGCTTCGGATAGCTTTCGATACGCCGCGTGAGCCGGTGCCCGGGACGCATGAAATGGACAATCGCGTCCGCGGGCCCGGCCCTGAGGTGCTGCTGGAACGCCTTGATGTCCGCCCCGGCGCTGAAGGCACGCCCGTTGCCCGTGATGACCACGGCGCGAAGCGAATGGTCCAGTTCGATCCGATCCAGCAGCCCTTCCAGCTGGGCCAGAAGCTCGTTGCTGAGCGCGTTGAGGCGCTCGGGACGGTTCAGCGTCAGTCGCGCCACACTATCGATGGCATCGAACAGCACAGGGTCTGACATGATCCTCCCTCATTCCTCGCTCGGCCGGTCCATGCTGGGCATCCGGCGGTCGCGGGTGAACGGAGATCTCTTCATCGGGCGAGAGTGACGTTTGTCGGTGCGGCGCAAACTCACCCCCGTGGAACACGGAGGTCAGCGATGGGGACGCAGGCGGCCCCGGTGCCGCTAGGCGGCCGCGACCCAAGCCAGGATATGCGTCCCGGCAAGGCAGACGTCCCCATCCTGGTTCACCACCTCCAGCCGCGCGCGGGTGCGGGCCCGGCCGTCGTCCACTTCCTCGATGACGTATCGCGCGGTCAGCGTGTCGCCGGCGAAGACCGGACGGGTGAAGCGGATGCGGTCGTAGCCCGCCGAGACCGGCGTGCCCGTGGCCCCGCGCGCGACCGACCGGCGCGACATCATGCTCGCTGTCGTCGAGAGCAGTCCCATCAC
Organism: Neoroseomonas marina; assembly: GCF_012927745.1. GTDB lineage: Bacteria > Pseudomonadota > Alphaproteobacteria > Acetobacterales > Acetobacteraceae > Neoroseomonas > Neoroseomonas marina. The sequence continues at coordinate 84,439 of NZ_JABBKX010000009.1, read as the reverse complement.
ATGCGCCCCATGCGCGATGCAGCGCCCGAAGGCGGTGCGCGCGGCGAAGTCGGGGTCGGTGTGCACCGGATCGTCGTCCCCGCTGATGCGGGCGAAGGCGGCGATATCATCGGCGTCGATGCGGCGGGTGTACTCGGCGACCTCGCCCGTCTCGAGGAAGGTCGGGGCCTTCATGTCAGCCGTTCCGCGGCGATCCGCGTCGGCCGCGGCGGCAGGCGCGCCGCGAGGCCCATCGGTCGATCCGCAAACAGCGCCGTATCCATCTGCTTCAGCGCCGGCGAGACCACCGGCCGGAACGCCATGGCGCCGATCACGTCGCGCTCGACATCGAGGCCGGGCGCGATCTCGACGAGCTCGGGACCGCTCTCGCCCAGGCGGAAGACCGCGCGTTCCGTGACGTAGAGCACCTCCTGCCCCCGTTCGCGCGCATAGGGGCCGGAGAAGGAGATCTGCTCGACCTGCTGAACCGCCTTCTTCGCCTCGCCCGCCGTGAGCGTGCCGCCGAACACCACGCGCCCGGCACCCTGGCTGATGTTGACGAAGCCGCCCGGCCCGACGATGCGCCCGCCGAAGCGGGAGACGTTCACATTCCCCGCCGCATCGAATTCGGCGAAGGAGAGGAAGGCGAGGTCTAGCCCGCCACCGTCGTAGAAATCGAACTGGTAGGGCTGGTCGACCTGCGCGTCGGGGCTGCTGGCGGCGCCGGCCTCGTTGCCGCTCGCCGGTGCGCCGCCGATGTTGCCCTGTTCGTTGGTCAGGCAGATGCGGTCGAGCACCGCCTCCTCCGCCGCGACATTGGCGATGCCGGTGGAGATGCCCGATCCGAGGTTGCAGACCGCGCCCTCGAACAGTTCCATCGCGCCGCGCCGGGCAACGATGCGCCGGGGGCCGGGCGGCAGGCGAGGGACCTCGTCCAGCGCGACGCGGTGATGGCCGGAATAGGCGAGGCTGTCCTGCGTCTCGTAGGTCTGCCACTGGTCGGGCACGATGACGAAGGCGTCGACCAGGATACCCGGGACCTTCACCATCTTCGGGTGCAGCGTGCCGCGCGGCACCAGGCGCTTGGCCTGGGCGATGACGATGCCGCCCTGCCGCCGCGTCGCCTGGGCGATGGAGAGCATCTCGAGCGTCACGGCCTCGTGCTCCATCGAGAGGTTGCCCGCTTCGTCGATCGCCGAGCCGCGGATGAAGGCGACATCGACCTTGTAGGGCTTGTAGAAGAGGTACTCCTCGCCGCGCAGCGTCACGACCTCGATCAGATCCTCGGTGGCGCGCCGGCTCTGCCGCCCGCCGCCGATGCGCGGATCGACGAAGGTGCGCAAGCCGACCTTGGTGAGCAGGCCCGCGCGACCGGCCGCCATTTCCCGCATCAGCTGCGACAGCGCGCCCTGGGGCAGGGTGTAGGCCTCGATCTTCTCGTCCAGCGCCAGGCGCGCGATGCCGGGGCTGTTGACGAAGGTGCCCGAGACGACGCGCTTCAGCAGACCGTCCTGCGCCAGGTGGCCGGCGCCGCGCGTCTTGCCGTCGCCGAGGCCGACCGGATGCAGCGCCGTGATGCCTCGTGGCGCGCCGGTCTCGCGGAAGCGGTGGCCCACGGCTTCCAGCAGGGCGTCCGGCACGGCGTGGCCGCCGCCCGAGCCGCCGATCAGCAGCGTATCGCCATCGCGCAGCGCGGCAGCCGCCTGCGCGGCGGTGATCTGTCTCATGGCATCCCCTTGAACGATCCGGGCGCATGGCACAGCACGCGATGGCCAGGCGCGATCTCGGTCGGTGGCGGTGGTTCGGCGCAGACGGGCTGCGCCACGGGGCAGCGCGCGCGGAACGCGCAGCCCTGCGGTAGGCGCAGCGTCGAGGGCGGTTCGCCCCCGAGCACGACGCGCTGGCGGCCCGGCTCCGGCACGGCGGAGAGCAGGGACACCGTGTAGGGATGCGCCGGCTGCGCAAACAGATCGCGCGCCGGTGCTTCCTCGACGATGCGGCCGAGATACATCACCGCCACGCGGTCGCAGAAGGCGCGCACCACCGCGAGGTCATGCGCGATGAACATGTAGGCGAGGCCCATCCGCTCCCGCAGGTCGAGCATCAGGTTCAGCACCTGCGCCTGCACGTTCACGTCGAGTGCCGAGACGGGCTCATCCGCGACGATCAGCGCCGGTTCCAGCCCGAGCGCCCGGGCGATCGAGATGCGCTGGCGCTGCCCGCCCGAGAATTCATGCGGGAACCGTATCGCCCAGGACGGGTTCAAGCCGACCATGTCGAGCAGCGCGCCGACCCGCTCGCCCGCTTCAGCGGCCGTCCTGGCACGGCCGTGCACGAGCAGCGGTTCTGCCAGGATGTCGCCGATGCGCATGCGCGGGTTCAGCGAGGCGTAGGGATCCTGGAACACCATCTGCAGGCGCGGGCGGAGCTGGCGCAATTCCTCGCCGCCCAGGGTCGCGATGTCCTGGCCGTCGAACCGTATGTGGCCAGCGTCCGGCGTATGGAGGCGCGTGACAAGACGCGCCAGCGTGGACTTGCCGCAGCCGCTCTCGCCGACGATGCCGAGCCGCTCGCCGGGCATGACGTGCAGCGAGACCCCGTTCACCGCATGCACCACCTCGCGCGCGCCGAAGAAGGACTTCTTCGGCAGGGGGAAGTGCTTCACCAGATCCCGGGCGACGAGCAGCGGCTCGGTCGTGGAAGATTCCGGCGGCTTCGCGTGGGCGGGCACCGTTCGTGGCGGCAGGCTGCGCCCGTCGGCCGTCACCCAGCAGCGCGCGAGGCGGCCGGGCGCGACCGCGGCGAGTGGCGGGCGCTCCGTGCCGCAACGCTCGATCCTCCAGGGGCAGCGCGGGGCGAAGCGGCAACCCTGCGGCATCGCGAGCGGGTCGGGTGGCGCGCCCTCGATCCCCGGGAGGCGGTCGGCGATCGGCGCGTCGAGCCGCGGCACCGCATTGGCCAAGGCCCAGGCATAAGGATGGCGCGGGTCCGACAGGACGTCGGCGGTCGGGCCTTCCTCCACGACCTCGCCGGCGTACATCACGACGATGCGCTTGCAGATGGTGCCGATGACGCCAAGGTCATGGCTGATCAGCACGATCGCGGTGCCGAACTTCTCGTTGAGACCCGCCAGCAGGTCGAGGATCTGGGCCTGGATGGTGACGTCGAGCGCGGTGGTGGGCTCGTCCGCCAGCAGCAGCGTCGGATCGTTCGCCATGCCCATGGCGATCATCACCCGCTGCCGCATCCCGCCCGAGAACTGGTGCGGGTAGGAGGCCGCTGCCCGCTCGGGCGAGGCGACGCCCATGCGGCGCAGCAACTCGATGCCATGGCGCCGCGCGTCGCGGGCATCCATCCGGCCATGGGCGACGACATGCTCCGTCACCTGGCGCAGGATGCGCAACACGGGGTTCAGCCCGGTCAGGGAATCCTGGAACACCATCGCCGCATTGGCGCCGCGCCAGGCGGTCAGCTCGCGCGGTGACATGGTCAGCACGTCGCGGCCCTCGAACAGGACCTGGCCGCCTTCGATGCGGGCCGGCGGATCGAGCAGGCGCATCAGGGACTGCGCGGTGACGGACTTGCCGGATCCGCTCTCGCCGACGATGCCGAGGGTCTCGCCCTTGCCGACCGAGAAGGACACGCCGTCCACCGCGCGCACCGGGCCGGCGTCGGTGTGGAAGACGGTGACGAGGTTGCGGACGTGGAGGACGGCGTCGCTCACCGGCTGCGGGCCTTCGGATCGAGCCAGTCGCGCAACCCGTCGCCGAGGAAGTTGAAGCCGACGACGACGGACAGGATGGCAATGCCGGGGAAGGTCGCGACCCACCATTGCTCGACCAGCTCGCGGCCCTCGGCGATCATCGACCCCCATTCCGGTGTCGGCGGCACCACGCCGAGGCCGAGGAAGGACAGCCCCGCGAAAGTCAGGATGGCGATGCCGAGGTCGAGCGTGCACAGCACCGCGATCGGCCCGAAGGTGTTGGGCAGCACGTGCCGCCACAGGATGCGCTTCTGCGGCAGGCCGGCCACCGTCGCGGCTTCCACGTATTCCTGGCTGCGCTGGACGATGGCGAGGCTGCGCGCCAACCGCGCGAATTTCGGCCACCACACCACCAGCATGGCGATGATGGTGTTGGTCGTCCCGATGCCGAGCGCCGCCGCGAGCGCGAGCGCGAGGATGATCGGCGGGAAGCACAGCACCAGGTCGGTGAAACGCATCAAGGCTTCCTCGCCCCAGCCACGCAGCCAGGCGGCGAGGATGCCGACCGCCGTGCCGAAGGCCGCGCCGAGGATCACCACCGAGAAGCCCGCCAATAGCGACACGCGCGACCCGTAGATCAGCCGCGACAGCACGTCGCGTCCGAGGATGTCCGTGCCGAGCCAATGCGCCGCCGAGGGTGCGGCGAGGCGGTTCGCGATATCCTGCGCATCCGGGGGGAAGGGCGCGATCCAGGGTGCGAAGATCGCGACCAGGATCCAGCCCAGGACGATGCCACCGCCAGCCCAGGCCAGCCCGTAGCGGCGGATCCGCCGGCGCAGCCGCGATGCCGTTAGCGTCGCAGTGGCGCTCATCGCCGCACCCGCGGATCGAGGAGCGCGTAGGAGAGATCGACGACCAGGTTCACGAGCAGGTAGGTGGCCGAGACCACCAGCGTGATGCCCATGATCGCCGGAAAGTCGAGTGCCGCCGCCGAGCGGAAGGTGTAGCGACCCAGCCCAGGCCAGGCGAAAATCGTCTCCGTCATCACCGCGCCGGTCAGCAGGTTCGCATAGGCGAGCCCGCCGAGGGTGACCACGGGCACCAGGGCGTTGCGGAGCGCGTGATGCAGCACGACGGCGCGTTCCTTCAGCCCCTTGGCGCGGGCGACGCGGACATAGTCCTGGTGCAGGCATTCCAGCATCGCTGCCCGGGTGGTCCGCGTGATGAGCCCGAGCGTTGCAGCCGCCAGGACGATCGCCGGCAGCGCGAGATGGGTGAGGGCGTCGTGGAAGGTCTCCCAATCGCCTTGCACCGCGCTGTCCCACAGGAAGAAGCCGGTGCCGCCCTCGGGCGGGAAGGCGATGGGGTCGAGCCGGCCCGGCCCCGGTGCCCAGCCAAGCCAGCCGTAGAAGATCGCGAGGAAGATGAAGGCGAGCCAGAAAGTCGGTGCGGAGACACCCAGCAGCGACACCGCGCGTGCCACCGCGTCCACGATGCTGTCCCGCCAAACGGCGGCCGCGACGCCGAGCGGGATGCCGACCACCAGCGCCAGCAGGAAGGAGACGGTCGCGAGCTCTATCGTCGCCGGCGCATATTGCGCGATGTCCTCGAGCACCGGCCGTCGCGTCGCGATGGAGATGCCGAGGTCCCCGTGGAGGAGCCCGCTGAGGAAGATCCAGTAGCGGTCCCACAGCGGCAGATCGAGGCCCCACTTCGCGCGCCATTGCGCGACAACCGCCGGGTCGCTGGCCAGGATGTCGCCGAGCTGCGCCAGCACCGGATCGCCCGGCACGAAGTTCGAGATGAGGAAGATGACGAGGCTCGCGAGCAACGCCATCACCACCGCGGATGCAAGTCGTATGGCGACGTATCGCAGCACGCAGACAGATCCTTCCCTTGCGGGCATGCTGCACTTGTCCCGATGCGGCAATCAAGATGCTGGAGGAAACGATGGACGGCGCCGTGACCACGACCCTGCATGGCCCTGTGGCGGAACTGCTGCTGGACCGTCCCGCGAAGCACAATGCGGTGACCCCGGCCATGGCGGCGGCGATCGCGGAAGCCGCCCACGCCCTCGATGCCGATGACGCCGTGCGCGTCGTGCTGCTGCGCGGTGCGGGGGAACGGGCCTTCTGTGCGGGCAGTGATCTTAACTCGCTGGCCGCTTATCCAAGCACATGGCATTTCCGTAACCGCGTCGAATACGCCACCGCCATCCGCAACATCCGCAAGCCGGTGATCGCGGCGCTACAAGGCTGGACGCTCGGTGGCGGGGCGGAGATGGCGCTCGGCGCCGACATCCGCATCGCGGCGGAAGGCACGCGCTTCGGTTTCCCCGAGGTCACGCGCGGCTGGGTCGGTGGCGGGGGCGCGTCCCAGATGCTGCCGCGCATGATCGGCACGGCGCGCGCCATGCGCATGCTGATGACCGGCGATCCGATCGAGGCCACCGAGGCACAGGCGCTCGGCCTTTTCGACCAGGTGGTGCCGCAGGCGGACCTGCTGGCGGCGGCGCAGGCGATGGCGGCGAAGATCGCCGGGTTCAGCCCTGTGGCCGTGCAGTCGGTGAAGGCCTCGGTGCGCATGGCAATGGAGGCGCCGCTGACCGCCGGCCTGCTCTACGAGAACGAGATGAACGTGCTCTGCTTCTCGGCCGGCGACCATCTGGAAGGGATCCGCGCCTTCGCCGAGAAGCGAGGCGCGGCCTTCTCCCGCTAGGCCGGTCGGACCTTGCCCATCTCGAGCTGCCAGCCGGCCGCGGTCAGCGGGAAGGCGCCGACCGTGTTCCGCACCGCGATCTGGTAGGTCGGCTGGAACAGGATGAAGTGGTGGGCGACGTCCACTACGCCGCGCTGCCATTCCACCCAGAGCCCCGCCGCCTTTTCGAGGTCCTGTTCCTCCGAGGCGCGCTTGACCAGGTCGGTCATCGCCTGTGGCACCGTCCAGTGCACGCGCCGCGCGACACGTTCCACCACGGCCGAGGCCCAGAGGTCGTTCGACACCGCCGGCGGGTTCCAGAAGGTCAGCACGCCACCCGCCATGCGACCCGTTGTGTAGGCGGTGCGCAGGTTGACCTGGTCCATCGGGTTCAGGCGGACGCGGATACCCACGCGCGCGAGGTCGGCCTGCAGCTTCTGCCCCAGCACCTGGTAGGAGATGCCGGCAACGGCCGCGTTGCCATAGGCGATCTCCATCTCGAAGCCGTCCGGCACGCCGGCGGCCTGGAGCATCTGCCGCGCCCGGTCGAGATTGGTGTTGAAGCCGACCTCGCGCGCGATGCGCTCGGTGCTGCCGTTCACGCCGATCGGCAGGAAATGCGCCGGGCGAACCGCCGCCCCGCCGAGCAGGCTGCCGAGAATGCCGTCGTAGTCGATCGCATAGCCGATCGCGTGTCGCGCTTCCTTCTTCGCGAGCACAGGGTTGGCCTGCGGGCTCTCGGTCACCGCCATGTAGACGAAGTCGAGGCTCGGCATGCGGTCGATGCGCACGCCGCTGTCGCCAGCGAGCGTGGCGATCTGTTCGGGGATCAGGTTGAAGGCAGCGTGCACGTCCCCGCGCCGGACCGCGAGCAACTGCGCCGCGCTGTCGGACAGGTGGCGGATGATGACGCGTTCGAAGGGGGAGGGGCCGCCCCAGTAATGCGGGTTCCGCACGAGCTGGATCTGGCTGTTGCGTTCCCAGCGCACCAGGCGGAAGGGGCCGGTGCCCGCCGAGTTGTTGTTCAGCCAGTCGGTCGCCTTGTCGGCCTCGCGCGCATTCTCGGCGTCGGTGCCGCCCTGCGCCATCACGGCGGCCTTCTCGAGGATCCCGTTGCCGGGTGCGGCAAGGATCGGCAGCACCGGCGCGTTCGGCGCATTCATGATGAAGTCGACGGTCTTGGCGTCGACGGCCACCACGCGATCGACTGACTTCAGATACTGCTGCGTCTGCTCCTTCATGTTCAGCAGGCGCATGAAGGTCCAGCGCACATCCTCGGCCGTCAGGGGATTGCCCGAGGCGAACTTCACGCCGTCCCGCAGCGTGAAGCGCCAACCGCGCCCATCCGGCGTCCGCTGCCAGAACGTAGCGAGCGCCGGCTTGACGTTGACGAGGTCGTCCGGCGTCAGCGTCACCAGCGCGTCGTAGGTCGCGGCCAGCGTCATCGGCGGCGTGTACTGCGCCTGCCGTACCGGATCGAGCGTCACGGTGTCGCTGATGTCGATGCCGATCACCAGCGTGTCGCGGCGGGACTGCGCGAACACCGTCTCGGGCAGCATCGGAAGCGCCGCGGCGGAAAGTCCCAGCATGCGCGCAAGCGTACGGCGGTCGATGACCGTGGCTGTCATGGAACGGAACCTCCTGGGGACCCTTGTGCCGGGCCGTTGGGGAAGGCAGCCTAGACCTCGCCAGCAACGGCGTGGAAGCCGGAATCGAAAAGGGGGGACGCCATGGCGACCGGCGTCGGCATCATCGGCCTCGGCATGGCCGTGACGCCGCATATGCTTGCCCTGCGTGATCTCGAGGCTGCGGGGCGCGCCCGGATCATCGGTGGCTACGCACCTTCGGCCGGGCGGCGCGATGCCTTCAGCGCGCGATGGTCCGCCGCTGCATTCGATGGCCTTGATGCACTGCTCGAAGCGCCGGGGCTGGATCTCGCGCTGATCCTTGCGCCGCCCGGCGAACACCTGCCGATCGCCGAGCGCGTCGCGGCCGCCGGCAAGCACATGATCGTCGAGAAGCCGCTCGAGCGCACGGTCGCGCGCGCCGAAGCCCTGGCTGCTGCGGCCGAGCGCGCCGGCGTCCGCGCCTCCGTCTGCTTCCAGCACCGTTTCCGCCCCGGTGCGCTCGAACTCGCGCGGCGTCTGCGCGACGGCGACCTCGGGAAGCCGCTCAGCGCCTCGGCGAGCATCCGGTGGTGGCGCGACGCGAACTACTTCGCGCAGCCGGGTCGTGGCACCATGGCCCGGGATGGCGGGGGCGTGCTGCTCACCCAGGCGATCCACACCATGGACCTGCTGCTGCACCTGATGGGGCCGGTGCGTGACGTCGCGGGGTTCGCGCAGAATGCGGGCCTGCGCGTGAACGACACCGAGGACGTCGCGGCGGCGGCTATCCGCTTCGAGAACGGGGCGCTCGGCGTGATCGACGCGACCTCCGTCGCGCGTCCCGGCTTTCCAGAGCGCATTGAGATCGCCGGCACCAAGGGGAGCGCGCTGCTCATCGGCAACCGGCTGGAATTGTATGCCGGCGACGGCCCGCCCGAGATCCTCGACCCCGGCAGCGGCACGGGCGGCGGCGCGGACCCCATGGCCTTCGACCATGGCCCGCACCGGGCGCTGATCGCCGAGATGCTCGACGCCATTGCCGAGGGACGCGCGCCATCGAACGACGCGCGCAGCGCCTTGCATGTGCAGCGCCTGATCGAAGCCTGGCTGGGAGGCCGCCCATGACCATCACCGGTGCGACGCGCCTGCTCGCCATCATCGGCGATCCGGTGGCGCCGCTTCGCTCGCCCGCCTTCTTCAACGCTGCCTTCGCGCGCATGGGGCGGGACACCGCCTTCGTGGCCTTCCAGATCCCGGCCGGCGCGCTGGAACGCTCCTGGCCGGCTTTCGAGGCGATGAAGAACCTGGACGGCATCGTCATCACCATGCCGCACAAGGAAGCGGTGATGCCGTTGCTCGCGGATCTCGGCCCGACCGCGCGGCTGACGCACTCGGTCAATACCATCCGACGCCGCCCCGACGGCGCCTTCGAAGGCGACATGTTCGACGGGGAGGGCTTCCGAGACGGGCTCGAGCGCGCCGGCCATCCGGTGCGCGGCAAGCGTATCCTGCAGGTTGGCTGTGGCGCGGCGGGCACCGCGATCGCCTGCGCCCTGGCGCGTGCCGGGGTCGCGGACCTGACGATCCACGACAGCGCGGCGGCGCGACAGGCGGCATTGGCCGCGCTGCTGCGCACCCATTTCCCGAGGACGCACGTCGTTTTGGGACCGCCGGACCCACGCGGCTTCGATATCGTCGTGAATGCAACGCCGCTCGGCCTGCAACCGGGCGACCCGACATCGATCGACCCGACGCTGCTGGTGTCGTCGCAGGTGGTCGCGGACGTGATTCCGAACCCCGAGGTGACGCCCCTGATCGCGGCCGCTCGGGCCATCGGCTGCGCGACGACGACCGGGCGCGACATGCATGAAGGCCAGGCGCGCCTCGCCGCCGCCTATCTCGGCATCGAGGATTGGAACGGCTGATGGACAGCGCCGCCGCGCCGGATGACGGCCGCCTCGCCTATGACGACATCGCCGACGACCTGGCGTGGGAGACGCCTGGAATCACGGTGACGGAGAGCCACATCTTCGCCTTTGCCGGCCTGTCCGGCGACTTCTACGAGATCCATGTCGACGACGACTATGCGCGTTCCCTCGGCTATCCGGGGCGGGTCGCGCATGGGCTGCTGGGGCTTGCCCTCGCGGATGGGCTGAAGAACCGGTCGGTCGTTCGGCTGGCCGCGATCGTCTCGCTCGGATGGCGGTGGCGATTCGCCGGCCCGATCCTGGTCGGCGACCGCGTCCAGGCCCGTATCAAGGTCGTTGCCAAGCGCGCCACGCGGCGCCCGGATCGCGGGATCGTCACGCTCGATCTGACCCTGTTCAACCAGAAGGGGGAGGTTGTGCAGGCCGGCGAGAACGACCTGATGGTCCACCGTACCGTCGCTACGCCAGCAGGGTCCGCGCCATGATCATGCGCTGGATCTGGTTGGTGCCCTCGTAGATCTGCGTGATCTTGGCGTCGCGGTAGAGCCGTTCCACCCGCACACCGCGGATATAGCCGGAACCGCCATGGATCTGCACCGCGTCCGCGGTGCGCGCCACGGCCGCATCCGCGGCGAAGCACTTCGCCATGCTGGCTGCGAGCGTCGCCTTGCCGCCGCCATCCAGCAGGCGGGCGGCCTCCATGATCATCAGCCTTGCCGCCTGGATGTCCTTGGCCATGTCGGCGATCATCCACTGCACGGCCTGGAACTCGGCGATCGGCTTGGCGAACTGCACGCGCTGCTTCGCATAGGCGATGCTTTCTTCGAGCGCGGCCATCAGGATGCCGAGCGCCAGCGCGGCGATGCCGACGCGCCCCTTGTCGAGCACCGACATCATCATGTGGAAGCCGCGACCCTCGGTGCCGAGCAGGGCCTCGCCGGGCAGCCGCACATCGTCAAAGGTCAGGCCGCCGACTTGTGAGGCGCGCTGCCCCATCTTGTGTTCCTTGCGCCCCCGCGAGACGCCGGGAAGGTCGAGGTCGACCAGGAAGACCGACATGCCGCGGTGCCCCGCCGAGGGATCCGTCCGCGCCAGGACGGCCGCGAAATCGGCCACCGGCGCATTGTGGATCCACAGCTTCGCGCCGTTCAGCACCCAGCCGGTGCCGTCGCGCCGTGCCTCGGTCTTCAGGGAGCCGAGGTCCGATCCCGCCCCGGCCTCGGTCAGGGCATAGGCGCAACGCCGCTCCGCCTTAAGCAGCGGGGCGAGGTAGCGTACCTGCTGCGTGGCGGTCCCGTGCTGGGTCAGCAAGGTGCCGAGCAGTTCGACAAGTCCGACCTGGTCGGCGACCGAGGCGTAGCCGCGCGACAGTTCCTCCATCACGAGCGCGTAGGCCAGCGCATCGGCGCCGGCGCCGCCGAGTGCCTCCGGGACCGTGATCCCGAACAGCCCCGCGGTGGCGAGACGGCGATAGAGGTCGGCAGGAAAGGCTTCGCTCTCATCGAGCTCGGTTGCGATGGGCGCGACCTCCGCCGTGGCGAAGCGTCGGGCCGTGTCGCGCATCGCCTCATGCGTAGCGGACAGGCCTTGCGCGTCTAGCAACCCGATGGTCATTGGCGCTTCCTCCGTCAACCTTTGGCGTGCGGAGGGGTCCGTCCTGGACCGTTCCGCAGCGTGCCGGTCATAGCACGCTGCGGGCCCACCGTACGGTCAGGCGACGGCAACCCGTCCGACGTAGCGGTTCACGGGTGGTGTCAGCCCGAGATTCTCCCGCAGCGTCGACCCGGCATACTCCGTGCGGAACATGCCGCGGGCCCGAAGCTCCGGCAGAACCAGCTCGACGAACTCATCGAGGCCGAGCGGCAGGACCGGCGGGCAGAGGTTGAAGCCATCCGCCGCATCCGCTTCGACCCAGGCCTGCATGTCGTCGACGATATCCTTCGGCGTTCCGACCAGGATGCGGCCGCCGAAACCCGCCGCGATGGTGGTGTAGAGTTGCCGGATGGTGAGGTTCTCGCGCCGCGCCAGGGCGAGCAGGTTTTTCGTCATGCTCTTCACGACGGGGTTCTCGGGCTCGGGCACCGGACCATCGATCGGATAGGCCGAGAGGTCGCCCATCTGGCCGTAGAGGTAGGAGAGCCCCAGTTGTGGTTCGACCAAGCTGTTCAGAAGATCGAACTTCTCGCGCGCTTCCTCTCGCGTGCGGCCGACGAAGATCGTCACGCCTGGCATGATCTTGAGGCTGTCGCGCGATCGTCCGTACTTGGCGAGGCGCCCCTTCAGGTTGGCATAGTAGGCCTTGGCGGATTCGAGATCGAGCGGCGCGGCGTAGACGACGTCCGCGCTGCGTGCGGCGATCTCGAGACCCTGCTCCGCGGCCCCGGCCTGTACCAGTATGGGCCGCCCCTGCGGCGTGCGCTTGATCGTCAGCGGGCCCTTCACCTTGAAGTGCTTGCCGTCATGGTTCAGCGCATGGAGCTTCGACTGGTCGAAGAAGATGCCGCTCGCCTTGTCGAACAGCGGCGCGTCCTCCTCCCAGGAATCCCATAGGCCTTTCACGACCTCCACGAACTCGGCCGCGCGTTCGTAGCGCAGGTCGTAGTCCATGTGCTTGTCGCGATTGAAGTTGCGCGCCTCGGCATCCGACCAGGAAGTCACGATATTCCAGCCGGCGCGACCGCCGCTGAGGTGATCCAGCGAAGCCCATTTGCGCGCGATGTGATAGGGCTCGTTGTAGGTCGTGGACGCCGTCGAGACGAGGCCGATATGCGACGTCACCGCCGAGAGGGCGGAGAGGAGCGTCAGCGGCTCGAGTTCCAGCGTCTGGTGCGAACGGCAGAGCGCGCCCGGCGGTTCGTCCTTGGTCCGCAGCCCGATCCCGTCGGCGAGGAAGACCATGTCCATCTTCGCGGCTTCGGCCGTCTGCGCGATGTAGCGGTAGTGGCTGAACTTCGACGCCGCGTCCGGATCCGCCGAAGGGTGCCGCCAGGCGGCCGCGTGGTAGCCCAGGTAGCGCATGGAAAGGCCGAGGCTGATCTGCTTCGGGCTGCTCATCTGTCACATCTCATTGTCAGGATGGCTGGAAGGCGCCGCCCCGCCCGCCGGGGGCAAGGCGGCGCAACGATTCAGTAGCGATAGCCGGCGCGTTCGAGGTACTGCCGCGACATGTCGAGGTCGTAGGCGATCGGCTTCAGGATGTCGCGGTCATACTCCGGCGCCGAGTAGGGGATCGGCACGGTGCCAGGCTTGCCGTAGCCGCCGGCGATCTCCTGGACGATCTGCTCGCGCGGCATGGCGTGGCTAATCGCCTTGCGGATGTAGGCGGCAGCCTCGGCGGCGCGGGACGGATCCTGCCGGCCAAGAGGCGTCTCGACGCCAGTGCCGAAGACGGGGTGGCGGAGGTTGTAGCAGATGTGCTGCCACTTGAAGCTGTCGAAGGTCTGCACCCTGCCCCAGGACGCGTCGATCGTGCTGGCCACCGGTCCGATGTCGTACATCGGATCATGGGCGTCGATCTCGCCGGCGCGGAGTGCGGAAAGCACCGCATCCGTGCCCTGGATATTGACGACGTAGAAGGTCTTCACATTGCCCGGATGCGGCTTCCAGTAGTTCTCATTGCGGGCGAACTTGTAGGCGCGCCGCTGTGGATCGTAGCCCTGCGCAATCCACGGTCCGGTACCGATGCCGCCCTGCGCCGTATAGCTTCGCCCGTCCGACGTTCGAACGTTGTAGCGGCCGAGCCAGGTGCTGGCGGCGTGGCCGCGCAGCGCTTCCGGCCGGATGCCTTCATAGGCATGCTTGGGCATGATCGCCTGGGCACCGAGCAACCAGTCGAAGAACAGCATGTTGTAGGCCGGCAGATCGACGGTGATCTCGTGCTTGCCAGTGACGCGATAGGCGTTGGGGCCGCCGAGCACCTGTTCGGCCGTCGCCTGGATCTGGGACCCGTAGGCCTTGTTGAGGAAGGTGTCCCAGGTGAACTTCACGTCCTCGGCCGTGAATTCCTCGCCCGAATGCCACTTCACGCCCTGGCGCAGGCTGATCACCCAATGCTTGCCGTCGGGCGACATGGAGTGGCCGGTCGCGAGCGCCGGCTCGAGGCGCTTGTTCTCCCAGTTGTCGTACTCGTAGAGCCGATTGTAGATCGGGCCGAAGATGTTCGATTCATTGTAGCCGATGCTGTACATCGGAATCAGGGCGGAGGGCGGCGCCCAGGAGGCGAAAGCCGCGGTCGCGTTGTCGCCGCCGCCTTCGATCGTCCACTTCTCCGGGTTCGGATAGAAGACCGGATTGAAGGTGGTGAAGTCGAAGCCGCGCAGCTTCGGATTCACCGCAATGACGTCCTCCGGATAGAACAGGATCGTCATCGGCTCGATGTCGTACCAACGCTTCTCGAAATCGCGATAGGCCTGCGCACGCTGTGCGGGATCGATGGTACCGGCGATGCGGTCGAGCGCGTTGTCGATCTGCGGATCGTTCACGTAGTAGAAGTTCTGTCCGCTCGGCGGCATCAGCCGACTATGGAACAGCGCATTCGGCGTCGGCGTGATGGCGTTGTAGTAATAGCGCTCCAGATAGGCGTCCCAGCCGCCCTCCGCATGCGGCTTCCCGTCGCCGCGCGACCGGCGCGGAGCGATGACGGTGAAGGGCACGAAGCTCGAGACGACGTCGATGCCGATGCGCGACATCTGCTGCGCCGCGAGAGTTCCCCAGATCATGCGCGCCGGCTGGTTGTTCGGGATCATGAGGTAGAGCCGGAAGAAGGGCGGTGCCGCACGGGCCGGTCCGACAGCCGCGGTAACGACCGAGGCCGCCGCTGCCTGCATCAGGGTGCGGCGCTTGGTGCTCATGCGCATGGTCTCTCTCCGTTCACGCGGGGTTGTGACATGCCGTGCGGTGGCCTGCCTCCGCCGGCGGCAGCATCGGTTCGATCTCTGCGCAGACGGGCAGGGCCGCGACGCAGCGAGGATGGAAGGGGCAGCCGCTCGGCCGGCGCAGGGCGCTCGGCACTTCGCCCTGCAGGGCGATCCGCGTCTGCGCGGCGCCAGGCCGGGGCACCGGGATCGCACTCATGAGTGCGCGCGTATAGTGATGGCGAGGGCGGGAGAAGATCTCGTCGACCTCGCCGATCTCGACCAGCTTGCCGAGATACATCACCGCGACATGCGTGCTGATGAAGCGGACCGAGCTCAGGTCGTGGGAGATGTAGAGGTAGGCGAGCCTGAGCCGGTCCTGCAGTTCCGCCAGAAGGTTGAGGATCTGCGCCCGCACCGAGACATCGAGGGAGGAGACCGGTTCGTCCAGGATCAGCAGCTTCGGCTCGACCGCGAGCGCCCGTGCGATGCCGACCCGCTGCCGCTGGCCACCGCTGAACTCATGCGGGTAGCGCCAGGCGTGATGCGGCTCCAGGCCGACCATGCGCAGCAGTTCGTCGACGCGCGCTGTCCAGGTCCGCGGCGCCTCGGGGCGATGGACGCGCAGGGGCTCCCGCAGCGTTTCCCCGATGGTCCAACGCGGATTGAGCGAAAGCCAGGGATCCTGGAAGACGTATTGCAGCGACCGGCGGATCGCGAGGATCCGGGCGCGATCACCCTGGCGGAAGATCGGCACGATATCGTCGCCCTCGAAGCGCACCATGCCTTCGGTCGGCTGCACGAGGTTCAGGATCGCGCGTGCCGTCGTCGTCTTGCCGCAGCCCGATTCACCCACGAGGCCGAGGGTCTGTCCGGCAGCGATGCTGAAGGAGACGCCGTCGACGGCGCGGATCTCTGTGCGCTGCCGGGCGCGGAACAGGCGCCGCTCCATCACCGGGTAGGATTTCGACAGCCCTTCGACTTCGAGCAGCGCGCTCATGCCACGATCCCCGGGCTGCCGCGACGGAGGCAGCTGACGATATGGCCCGGCGCGACAGCCGTCTCGACGGGCAGGAGGCGGCGGCACTCGACCTGGGCCTCGGGGCAGCGGTCGTGGAAGCGGCACCCAGATGGCGGGTTCAGGAGGTTGGGTGGCCGCCCCGGGATCGACGGCAGCACCCGACGCGCCGGGCCCGCATAGGAATGGTCGATGCGCGGCATGCTTTCGAGCAGCGCACGCGTATAGGGGTGCTGCGGAGCATTGAAGATCGTGGCGGCATCCGCCGTCTCGCAGACACGCCCGGCATACATGACGGTGATCCGGGTCGCCATGCGCGCGACGACGCCCATGTCGTGCGTGACCAGCACCATGGACATCCGGAAGCGCGCCTGCAACTCGGCCAGCAATTCCAGGATCTGCGCCTGAATCGTGACGTCGAGCGCGGTCGTCGGCTCGTCGGCGAGGACCAGCGAGGGATTGCACAGAAGCGCCCGCGCGATGCCGATGCGTTGCCGCATGCCGCCGCTGAGTTCATGCGGATACTGCCGCAGCCGCGTCGCCGGATCCGAGATGCCGACCAGGCCGAGGAGCTCGATCACCCGGGGCTCGGCATCCCTGCGGCTGGCCTTCTCGTGCCAGGTCAGGATCTCGGTGAGCTGCGCCCCGATGGAATAGATTGGATTGAGCGACGTCGCCGGGTTCTGGAAGATCATGGCGATGCGCCGGCCACGGAGCGCCGCCATCTGCTTGGGCGTGCGCGTCAGCAGGTCCTCGCCGTCGAACAGGATCTGACCGGCGACTGTCCGCGCAGGTGGCGGCACGAGGCGCAGCATGGCGAGGCTCGAGACGGTCTTGCCGCTTCCGGACTCCCCGACGATACCGAGCGTCTCGGCGCGGTTGACGCTGTAGTCGACGCCATCGACCGCGCGCACCACGCCCTCGCGCGTGAAGAAATGGACCTTGAGGTCGCGCACCTCCAGCAGCGGCTGTGCCGCCGCCATGGGCGCCGGGCTACTGGCGGAGGCGAGGGTTGAAGGCATCGGTCAGGCCGTCCGCCAGCAGGTTGAAGCCCAGCACGGTCAGGAAGATCGCGGTGCCCGGGGTCAGCACGGCCCAGGGCGCGACCTTCAGCGCCTCGTAGTTGAAGAAGAGCGACTGGCCCCAGGACACCGCCTTGGGGTCGCCGAAGCCGAGGAAGCTGACCATCGTTTCGGCCAGGATGGCCCCACCGATGCCGAGGGCCACGAGCACGATCAGCGACGGCAAGGCGTTGGGCAGGATGTGGCGCAGCAGGATGTCGCGCTTGCGCGAGCCGATGCAGACCGCCGCCTCGACGAATTCCGCGTGCTTCAGGCGAAGGAACTCCGCCCGCGCCATGCGGGCTATGGGCGGCCACTCGAAGCATCCCAGCAGCACGATGATGGTGATGAGGTTGAGGTTCGGGATGTTCTCGAGCCAGGTGCCCACCACCACGATGCCGAACAGGCGCACCACCGCGAGAATGACGATGAACACCGGGATGACCATGAAGAACTCGGCGAAACGCATCAGAAGCTCGTCGGTCATGCCACCGGCGTAGCCGGCGATGCCGCCGATCGTCACGCCGATCAGGGAGGCGATGGCCATGGCGCCGAGCCCGACCGCAAGCGCGGTTCGGGCGCCGTAGAGCATCCGGCTCAGCACGTCGTAGCCATTGCGGTCGGTTCCGAGCAGGTGGATGGAATCCGGTGCGCGCCGCGCTGCCCCGCGCAGCATCGCCGACTGATCGTTGGGATCGAAGGGGGCCAGCAGCGGGCAGAAGATCGCGATCAGGACGACCAGCGAAACGAGCGTGAGGCCCAGCATGCCGGCGCGGTTGCGCCGGAAGCGATACCAGGACTGGCGCCAGACACCCGGCGGCCTCTGTCGGCTGCCGAGGTTCTCGGCCTGCAGGGTCGCGGCGGGGGTGGCATCGCTGTCCATGGTCAGGCGAGCCGGATACGCGGGTCGATGATGACATAGGCGATGTCGGTCAGCAGCGTCGCCGTCACCAGCATGAAGGTGATGATCATCGTCGCCCCCATGATGAGCGGATAGTCGAGCTGCTGGATCGCCATGATGTAGAGCGCGCCGAGGCCGGGCCAGGTGAAGACAGTCTCGGTCACCGGTGCCGTACCGAGCATCAGGCCGAACAGGATGCCGAGATAGGTCAGCACCGGGATGAAGGCGTTGCGCAGCGCGTGTCCGAAGACCACGCGGCGCTCCGGCAGGCCGGAGGCGCGTGCGGCCGTGATGAAGTCCTGTCGCAGGACATCCACCAGCGAGGCCCGCAGCAGCAGCGTCAGGGTCGCCGTGTTGAAGAAGGCGAGCATCGCGACCGGCAGGACCATGTGCCACAGCCCGTCGATCACCATGCTGTCCATCAGCAGGTTGCGTGTCGAATAGGCGCCGTAGGACGGTAGAATTCCGAGCCAGTAGGAGAAAAGCAGGATCAGAAGGATGCCCAGCAGGAAGCCGGGCAGCGAATGACCCACCATGGCGCCCGCAATCACGCCGAAATCGATGCGGCTGTACTGGCGCGTCGCCGCGAGGACCGAGATGAGGACCGACACCAGCAACGCGATCAGGATCGCCGGGATCTGGATCTTCAGCGTCTCGAGCCCGTAGGTCAGGAGCATCTCGGAGACGGGTAGGTTGTAGATGATGCTGGTGCCGAAATCGAAGCGGATGATCGCGCCCAGCCAGGTGAAGTAGCGGTCCGTCACGCTGCCGCCGAGGCCGTAGTACTGGGTGATGGACTCGATGATCTCGTCCGTGATGCCTGGGCGTTCGGCGAGGAGGATCTCGATCGGATTGCCGATCGCGTTGATCATGGCGAAGAGGATCATGCTCACGCCGATGATCAGGAAGGCGGAGAAGATGAGGCGCCGGAGGATGTAGCGAACCGTTCCCAAGGACCGGATCCTCTTCAGCCGATGTCCGCGGGTGCGGCGCGCAGGGGAACCGAGCGGTGCATCACCGTGGTGGCCTCGGCGCCATGCGACGTGTCGTCATCCGCTCTCTGCTCCTTGCAGTCGGCATATCGGCGGGCTGGACCGCCATCCCCTCGCTCTCACCCTCGGGGATGGCGATCCTCCCGGCGCATCTGTTGGTGCTGGTCGCTGTTGAGGCGCGGGCTGCCGGCGTGCATCGTCGCCTGCGGCAGCGGCAAGAAAGACGGGTCCTGACAATTCGCCTGGTCGGTCACAGCGCGTCCCCCCTGGGGCCTCGGCCGCGTGCGAAGCATTTCTCCCATTGACGCCGGTTGTCCGACGTCAACGGGAGCCTAGGAAGCGCCTGCTATTGCGGTCAAATGCCATATTCAGCATGCTTCATGCGCAGATGTTATGAAGCCGCGATGCAACGTCGTCTGACGCAGCGCCAGGTCGAGGCATTCCGCGCGGTGATGCTGCACGGATCGATCTCCGGCGCCGCCGAGATGCTGGGGCTGACCCAGCCGGCGGTGAGCCGCCTGATGCGCGACATGCAGGATACGCTGCAACTCCGACTGTTCCAGCGCCGCGGCAATCAGATCGCCCCGAATGCCGAGGCAGGCCTGTTGTTCGAGGAGGTTCAGCGCAGCTTCGTCAGCCTCGGCCGCATCGAGCGGACGGCGCACGAGATCAAGCGCGCCTGGCACGGCAGTCTGCGCATCTCGGCGATGGCGGGGCCGGCACATGGCTTCCTGCCGGCCCTTCTGCCGCGCTTCCTGCGGGAGCATCCGGAGACCTATGTCGCCCTGCACAGCCACGTCTCGTCGACCACGCTCGAACGGGTGTCGCTGCGGCAGTTCGACGTCGGCATCGCCTATGCGGGGCCCGAGTATCCCGGGGTGGATGTTGAACTGCTGCCCGGTCTCGAGGCCGTCTGCGCCGTCCCGGCCGGGCATGCGCTCGCCCGCAGGTCGGCCATCGAGATCGAGGATCTGCGGGGCCAGCAATTGCTGAGTCTCGGGTCGAGCAGCCAGATCTCCGCGCGCCTCGATGCCCTGCTGCGGGTTGCGGGCATCGCCGTGCCCGTGCTGGCGGAATCGACGGCTTCGGAGGTTCTGTGCCGGCTGGTGGCGCATGGTGTCGGCCTTGCGTTGGTGGATCCCTTCACCGCCTCCGCGGTGCGCGATCCGGCTGTCGTGATCCGCCGCTTCCGGCCGCGCGTGGACTATGCCGCGGCCCTGGTCTTCCCGGCTGGCGTACCACGCTCCCGCGCCGTCGAGCGCTTCGCCAAGATCGTGCGCGCAGCCGCGACGATGGATCAGCTGCTCGAGGTCTAGCGACCGCGGAGCGCGAGGGCCTTGCGCCTGCGATGCGGCCTATGCATCCTTGTGGCCTCACCCTCCGGCCGCTTCGGCGGCCGTCGCCTCAGTTTGGCAACCAGGCGGCGCTTGGCGTCGCCCTTGGCGCAATGGCGCCGCGTGGAGGGTGGTCTGCATGGCTCGGCGTGGCATGATGAAGCTCGGGATGTCGATGCGCGGCCTGGGGTATCACCCTGCCGCGTGGCGCCATCCTGAGGTGCCGGCGGACGGCACGCTGCGCTTCGACCATTACGCGCACAACGCGCAGATGGCCGAACGCGGGCTGTTCGACATGATCTTCTTCGCGGACGGCATCGGGTTGCGCGAACGCGACGAGCCGCGCGGCTCCCTGGCACGGTCTGGCTACGAGCTGGTCGAGATGGAGCCGCTGACGCTGCTGCCGGCGCTCGCCGTCTTGACCAAGAACATCGGCCTCGTGACCACGGCGTCGACCACCTACAACGAGCCCTATCACGTCGCCCGCAAGTTCGCGACGCTGGACCTGATCAGTGGCGGCCGCGCCGGCTGGAACATCGTTACCTCCTGGTCCGAGGCGGAAGCGAAGAACTTCAACCGCGAGGAGCATCTCGACTACGACACGCGCTACGAGCGCGCTGCCGAGTTCGTCGAAGTGGTCAAGGGCCTGTGGGATTGCTGGGAGCCGGACTCCCTCGTCTATGACAAGGAAGGCGGGCTGTTCTACGACGAGAGGCGGATGCACCTGCTGAACCACCGCGGGAAGCATTTCCAGGTGCGCGGGCCGCTCAACGTCGCTGGCATGCCGCAGGGACGGCCGGTGTTGGTGCAGGCAGGCGCATCGGAACCGGGGCGCGAGATCGCCGCCGCCACGGCCGACGTCGTCTACGCGGCGGCGGATTCCCTCCAGGCCGCCAAGACCTACTATGACGACGTGAAGGGCCGCATGGCCAAACATGGCCGCGACTGGGATGACCTTAAGATCATGCCGGGCGTGCGCACGATCGTCGCGGCGACGCGCGCCGAGGCGCAGGCCAAGTTCGATCGGCTGCAGGACCTGACGGATCCGCTGGTGGGTCTGGCGCGCGTCTATGCCGCGCTCGGCGACCTCACCGGCTTCGACATCGACGGCCCGGTGCCGGAGCCGCAGCGGGAAGCGGAAGTGCGCAGCAGCACCGAGCGCATCATGCAACGCGCGCGGTCCCAGAACCTCACCATCCGGCAGCTCTACAAGCAGATCGTGGGCGGCGGATTCTACCTGATCGGGACGGCCTCCGACGTCGTGGACGGCCTGCAGGAATGGTACGAGGCGGAAGCCTGCGACGGCTTCAACATCCTGCCGCCCTACCTGCCTGGCTGCTGCGACGACTTCGTCGAGTTCATCACGCCCGAGCTCCAGCGCCGCGGCCTGTTCCGCAAGGCCTATGAGGGCAGGACGCTGCGGGAGAATCTCGGCTTGAAGCCGCATGTGAACCGACATGCCGAGGAGCGCGCGCGCTCCGCGGCGGCCGAGTGACGGATAGCCCACGATGACCCAGCGGACGATGAAGCTCGGCCTGAACCTGGTGGCGAACGGCGCGCATGGCGGCGGGTGGCGGATGGCGGATGCGCATCTCGGCGCCGCCATGGACATCCGGATGTGGAAGCGCCTGGCGAAGGAGGCCGAGAAGGCGAAGTTCCACTTCATGTTCTGGGCGGATGGGCTCGCGGTGCGATCCTCTGCCAAGGACGAGGCGCAGCTGAGCTACGACAGCCGCATCGACGTCTTCGAGCCGATGACCCTGCTCTCGGCCCTGTCCGCGGTGACCGAGCGGATGGGCTTCATCGCGACGGCCTCGACCACCTATTACGAGCCCTTTCACCTCGCCCGTTTCTTCGCTTCGCTGGACCACATCACGGAAGGCCGCGTCGGCTGGAACGTGGTGACCTCCTGGTCCGAGCAGGAGGCGCTGAACTTCGGCCGCGAGAAGCACATGGAACATGGCGCGCGCTACCGCCGCGCCGGCGAGTTCGTCGACCTGGTCTTCGGCCTCTGGGACAGCTGGGAGGACGACGCCTTCATCCGCGACAAGGCGAGCGGGCAGTATTTCGATCCGGCGAAGCTGCACATCCCGCATCACCGCGGCGAGCACTTCACGGTACGCGGCCCGCTGAACGCCGCGCGGCCGATCCAGGGCTACCCGGTGATCGCGCAGGCCGGGTCGTCCGGACCGGGACAGGATCTCGCGGGGCGCACGGCCGAACTCATCTACACCATGCAGAAGTCGCGCAAGGAGGCACAGGCCTTCTACAGCAGCGTCAAGAGCCGCTTCGCGGCGCATGGTCGCTCGGCGGAGCATTCCCTCGTCATGCCCGGCATGATGCCGATCATGGGCCGCACCATGCAGGAGGCCCGGGACCGGGCCGAGCAGATGCAGGAGCTGATTCACCCGCAATTGGGCCTCGCGGCGCTGATTCCGTCTTTCGGTGACCTCAGCGGCTACGACCTCGACGACCCGGTGCCGGACCTTCTCTCGGACACCAACAGCGTCAAGAGCGAGCACGCGAAGCTGGCGCGGCAACTGGAAGGGCGGACCATCACCATCCGCGAACTCATCAACCAGCGCTCCGCATCCGGCCACCACGTCATCGTCGGCACGCCGCAGAGCATCGCCGACGAGATGGAGGATTGGTTCGTCAACCGCGGCTGCGACGGGTGGAACATCCTGCCGCCCTTCTTCCCCGGCCCGGTGGAGGAGGTCTTCGAGCTGCTGGTGCCGGAACTGCAGCGGCGCGGCCTGTTCCATACCGAGTACGAAGGCCGGACGCTGCGGGAGAATCTCGGCCTGCCCCGCCCGGCGCATCCCAACGCGCGGGCCAGGACCGTGGCGGCCGAGTAGGCGCGCCTCAGACCGCCTTCTGCTCCTCCACGGCGGTTCCCTCCTTCGCGCCCCATTGCAGGGTGCCGGCGGTGGCGAAGCGGTCGGGCTGGAAGGCGCCGATCGGCAGTGCTGTCGCGCCCTGCATCACCAGGTCGGCCACGATCACGCCGCAGATCGGGCCGAGCTGGAAGCCGTGGCCCGAGTAACCGAAGGAGTGCACCAGCGTCGGGTCGTTCGGGCTCGGCCCGATATAGGGGATGGCGTCGGGCGTATTGCCCTCGAGCCCCGTCCAGTTGCGCACGATCGGCACGCGCGCGAGGTGCGGGAAGGCGTCGATGACCGGCTTCATGTTGCCTGGCAGGCCGGCATAGAGCACGTCGGACTCACCGGCCTCCATGTCGACGCGGCCCTCGTAGCCGCCGCCGATCACCACGGTGCCGTTCTGCATCTGCTTCAGGGAAAGCTTCTTCCTCACATGCCCGATCACGGGCCCGAGGAAGCGCGGTACGCGCGCCGTGACGGTCATGGTCGCGGCCTTCATGCGCACCGGCATGGTCTCGCCGAGCATCGCGGCGATCCGTTCGCCCCAGCCGCCGGCGCAGTTCACCAGGCTTGGCGCCGAGAAGCGGCCGGCTGTGGTCGCCACCGTCCAGCCGTCGCCGTCGCGGTCGATGCCCAGCACCTCGGTCCGCTCGAGGTAGCGCGCGCCAAGGCTTTCCGCCCGGCGACGGAAGGCCGCGGTGGTCACCAGCGGATTCCCGAAGCCATCGTCGCGCGCAATGATGCCGCCGACGACGGCATTGGAGACGCTCGGCACCAGGCGCTTCACTTCGGCGCGGTCGATCGGTTCCTCGAAATCATAGCCGAGGCTCCGCGTGGTGGCCGCGCGCTCGACCGTCCAGGCGAGGTCGGCCTCCGTCTCGGCCAGCAGCAGATGTCCGCAGGGCGAGAAGCCGCAATCGTCGCCGAGCAGTTCCGGCAAGCGTCGCCACAGCGCGAGCGATTCCATCGCCAGTGGCAGCTCCGCCCGGTGCCGTCGCAGCCGGCGCACGCCCCCGGCGCTCGCGCCCGAGGCATGGCGCGCGACATGGTTGCGTTCGATCACCAGGGGACGACGCCCGCGCGCCGCCAACTGGTAGGCGGTTGAACTGCCGTGCAGCCCGCCGCCGATGATGATGACGTCCTCAGTCATGGCGTGGACTCCGTCTCCAGGGCCGCGAGGTCGCCGATGGTCAGCCGGCGCAGGGGCGGACGCGCGCGGGGCGGCATGACGTCTTCTTCCGTCTGGCCGGTGGCGTCGGCGACGATCCGCGCCAGCGTCTGGCCGCATTGCCGGCCTTGGCATGGACCCATGGCGCAGCGGGTCACCGCCTTCACTTGGTTTGGGTCGCGGCAGCCATCCGCGATTGCGGCACGGATGTCGGCTGCCGTGATGTCCTCGCATCGACAGATCGTGGTGTCGTCGTCCAGGAAGGCGAGGCCGTCGGGCGGCGGATACATGGCGTCGAGGAGGGACCGCAGCCCCGCATGCCGTTCGATCGCCGCCTGCTCGGGCGCGGCGTGGCGATCGCGTTCGGCACGATCGAGGACGTCGAGCCGATGCGCGGCATCCAGCGCCGCAAGCCGCCCCGCATGCACGGCGGCCTCCGCGCCCAGGATGCGTGCGCCATCGCCCGCGACGGCGATCGCGTCCAGCCCGGTGGCGCCGAACGCGTCGGCGTCCGGGCGCCAGCAGCGCTGCCGCGGGTCCCAGCGGTGCGGCAGCCGCAACATGCGGGTCAGCACGATGTTCGGCACGACGCCGGCATGCACAAGCAGCACGCCGGCCGGAATGCGCTCGGCGCGCTCGCCCTGCCGGACCTCGACGGCTTCGAGGCGATCGGTCCCGATCGCGCGCAGCCCCGTGACGCCCGGGATGCGGCGGACGTCGCTTCGGCGGAGCTCCGCCATCATCGACAGGCCCTTTCGGAGCAGCGGCAGGCATCCGAACGCGCCTGCCAGATGCGGCAGCCCGCGCTGCCAGGCGCCAGGCGGCGTGAGATCCGCCACGGCCGCGATGCGCGCCCCCGCCCGCAGGTACTGTACGGCCACCAGCAGCAGCAGCGGTCCGGTGCCGGCCAGCACCACGGGACCATCGGGGATCGCGCCGCTGTCCTTGAGCAGGATCTGCCCCGCCCCGGCGGTCATGACGCCCGGCAGCGTCCAGCCGGGGAAGGGGAGGCTCCGTTCCATGCAGCCCGTCGCGAGCAGCACCCGTCGCGGCCTCAGCCACCGCGCCTGCCCGTCGATGGTCACGCCGATGCTGCCATCCCGATCGACGGCCCACACCGAAGCGTTCGGGCAATAGGTGGAGCCGGAGCTTCGGAACGCCTCCACCAGACCCGTGCCGCGGCGGTAGTCGGCATCGAGGACCGTGGTGCCGCCGAGCGGGCTGCGCGTCACGGCGTGGTAGACGATCCCGCCAGGCGCCGCGCGCTCATCGAGCAGCGTGACGCTAAGACCGCGCGCGGCGGCCTCGGTGGCGGCGGCGAGCCCGGCGGGCCCGGCGCCGACGATGGCGAGATCGGGCCGGTCAGTCATGGGCCGTCTCCGCGGCCAGCAATTGCCGACGCACCACCATGCCCGCGCGCACTGTGGTGAGGCAGGCCTGCACGCCAGGGGCGCCGTCGACCTCGACAAGGCATTCGTAGCAATGGCCGATCATGCAATAGGCGGCGCGTGGCGCGCCGGCGACGGTGCTTGCGCGCATCGGCACCGCGCCACCGGTCAGCATCGCCGCAGCGAGGCTGACGCCCGCCGGAACGGCGAGGCGTTCGCCGTCGAGTGAGATCTCCACCTGCTCGGCCGTGACGCCGGCCATCTGCCTGAACATGCACCCTCCTCGCGCCCGCAAGGGCCTGGGCGCGCATCGGCGCGCCGGCAGCGGCGAAGGGCGGCGCGCCGCCCCGAGGGTGAGAGCGCGAATGATGCACACCGCGCCGCGCCTGCGCAACGTGCTGCACCGCATAACATCCAGGCATGGACACTGCGCAATTCGGCATTTGACGCTGAATTCGGCGTGTCCCTAGGCTTTCCGCTGAATCCGAAGGATCGCCCGCGGGTGTCCAGAGCCCGCATCGCACCTTCCTCTGCCGGAGGAACTGCGCGTGCTGGACTACATCGCCTACCGCGTTGCCGTGCTGATTCCGACGCTGCTGGCGGTGTCGCTCGCCGTCTTCCTCGTGTTGCACCTGGTGCCCGGCGATCCCGCGCGCAACGCCGCCGGCCCCGATGCGGCGGAGGAAGACATCGAGCTGATCCGCGAGCAGTTCGGCCTCGACCAGCCGCTCTGGCGCCAATACGGCATCTATCTCGGCAATATCGTGCGCGGCGATCTCGGGGAGAGCTTCCGAACGCGGCGCCCGGTCCTCGACGAGATCGTGCGCCGCATGCCCGCGACGCTGGAACTCGCCGGCTTCGCGATGCTGTTCGCCGTCGTCGTCGGCGTCGCGCTCGGCGTGGTCGCGAGCATGCGGCCCAACTCGGCGATCGACAGTGCCGTGAACGGGCTGTCGGCGCTCGGAATCTCCGCGCCAGTGTTCTTCCTCGGTCTGCTGCTGATGCTCTTGTTCTCCGCACGGCTGCAATGGCTGCCGCCAAGCGGGCGCGGGACCATGGCGCATCTGGTGCTGCCGACCATTACGCTCGGCCTGCCTTATGTCGCGACCTTCGCCCGCGTCGCGCGCTCGACCATGCTCGACGTACTGTCGGAGGACTACATCCGCACCGCGCGCGCCAAGGGGCTGGTCTGGCGCAGAGTGGTCTGGCGCCATGCGCTCATCAACGCGGCGGTGCCGCTGGTGACGCTGCTCGGCGTCTATTTCGGGCGGCTGCTGGGCGGGGCGGTGATCGTCGAGACGATCTTCGCCTGGCCCGGGCTCGGGCGCCTGATGGTCGACGGCATCATCCAGCGCGACATCAACCTGGTGCAGGGCTGCATCCTGTTCTTCGCCACCGCCATCGTGCTGGTGAACCTGGTCGTGGATCTTCTCTACTCGGTCCTCGACCCGCGGATCGCGCGCGGCTGAGGGGGCAGGGGGGGATGATCGCCTTCCTTCGCTTCCTTCTGCTCACCGGGCGCTGGTTCGCCCTGCTCGGCGTCGGGGTCATCGCGCTGTTCCTGCTGGCCGCGGTCTGCGCACCGCTGTTCTTCAGCTGGGAGGAAGCGACGCGGGTGAATCTCGGCGACGCCCTTGCCGCACCCTCCGCGGCCCTTCCGCTCGGCGCGGACGAGATGGGGCGCAGCATGGTCGCGCGGCTCGTCTGGGGCGCGCGGGTCTCGCTGCTCGTCGCCGGGCTGAGCGTCGGGGTGGCGCTGATCGCCGGCCTCGTCATCGGCGGCCTCTGCGGTTTCTACGAGAACCGCCTGACCTTCGTCACCATGCGGGCGATGGATGCGATCATCAGTTTCCCGCGCATCCTGGTCGCGATCATGCTGATCACCATCCTCGGGCCGGGGATCGTCAGCCTGACGCTGGCGATCGCCATCTCCTCGGTGCCGGTCTTCGCGCGGCTGTTCCGCGGGCCCGTGCTGTCGCTGAAGAAGCGGGACTATGTCGTCGCGGCGCGCTCCCTCGGTGCAGGGGATGGCCGGCTCCTGTTCCGCCACGTCATGCCCAATCTCACGGCGCTGATCGTCGTGCAGGGCAGCATCTCGCTCGCCGAGGCGGTGCTGATCGCCTCGGGGCTGAGCTTCCTCGGCCTCGGGCCGCAGCCGCCGGTGCCGGAATGGGGGGCGATGATCGCGCAGTCGCGCTCGCACCTGATGAGCACGCCGCATGTCGTCCTGGCGCCGGGCATCGCGCTGTTCGTCTTCGTGCTGGCCCTGAACCTGGTGGGAGACGGGCTCAGGGATTTCAGTGACCCGCGTGCCAGCGGCACCGGAGGGCGCTGACAATGGCGTCGACAGGACACCACACAAGGAGGCTGGGATGACGAGACAGACCGGGACGCTGTCCCTCGACCGCCGGGCGTTGCTCGGGGGCGCTGCCGGGGCGTTGCTGGCGCCGGGCGTCCGCGCACAGCGCGCGAACGACGTGCTGACCTTCATCGAGGGATCGGATTTCGACACGCTCGATCCCGCCATCAGCCGCACGCGGTCGGCCGAGATCCTCTTCTACGTGATGTTCAACCGCCTGGTGCGCTGGACGGATACGTCCCTGTCGGCGATCGGTCCGGACCTCGCGGAATCCTGGACGATCTCCGACGACAAGTTGACCTGGACCTTCCGCCTGCGGGAGGGCGTGCGCTTCCATGACGGCACGGCCGCGGACGCCGAGGCGGTGAAGTTCTGCATCGACCGGCTGCGCGACCCGGCCTTCGGTTCGCCGAACCGTTCACTCTACACCGCGATCACCGCAGTCACGGTGGTCGATCCGCGCACCATCCGCTTCACGACCGAGCAGCCCCATGCCGGATTGCTGGAGAACCTCGCGGAATCCTCGGCGTCCATCAGCAGCCCGACCGCGATCCGGCGCCACGGCCGCAACTATGGCCGCAACCCGGTCGGCAGCGGCCCCTACAAGCTGGAGGAATGGGCACCGGGCGAGCGCACCGTTCTCACCCGCGCCGTACCCTCTGCGCGCTTCCGGCAGATCATCTACCGCCCCGTTCCCGAAGGCGAGGCACGGCTGATCGAACTCGAGGCCGGCACCGCCGACATCGCGACCGGCATCCCACCCGAGGCGACCGCCCGCGTGCGCGCCAATCCGCGCCTGAAGCTCGAGGTCATCCCGAGTTCCTTCCAAGTCTTCTTCGAACTCAACTGCGCGCGTCCACCCTTCAACGACGTGCGCGTCCGCCGTGCGATCCAGTTCGCGGTCGACCGGGAGGCGATCGTCCAGCGCATCCTCGGCGGCTTCGGCACGGTGCCGGACAGCTTCGTCGCGCCGGGCGTGCAGAGCTATGAGCCGATCGGCAAGCACCCCTACGACCCTGACCGCGCGAAGCGCGAAATCGCGGCAGTCTTCCCCGGCGGCTTCCCCGAAAAGATCGTCATGTGGACGAGCTCCGGCCGCTACCTGAAGGACCAGCAGGTGGCGGAGGCGGTGCAGGGCTACCTGAACGCCATCGGCCTGCAGACCGAGTTCCGCGCCTGGGAATGGGCCAGCTACCAGCAGACGCTCTATCGTCGCACGCCGAATGTCCCGGGCACCGGCTACGGGACCAACGCCGCGCATATGTGGGTGCTCGGCACGTCGATTCCGACCGCGGATTGGCGTCTGTCGCGCCGCTACCAGACCGGGCAGAGCGCGAACATCCTCGGCTACAGCGACCCGCGGGTCGACGACCTGCTGAACCGTGCCCGCGTCACGCTCGATCCGGCGGCGCGGCTCGATCTCTACCACCAGGCTAACCGGCTGCTGTGGCAGGACAACCCGCCGAACATCCCGCTCTACAACCAGAGCCAGATCATCGCGATGCAGCGCGGCATCAGCAACTTCAACGCCTTTGCCTTCGAGATTCCGCTGCTGGGGGAGGTGAGCAAGAGCTGACACCCCGAAGCGGCCAGGGCCGCCCGCGTTCCGGAGGGTGAGAGCGACGGGACGCGGGCGGTCCGGCACGCCAGTGCAGACCGACCAGGACAGGGACATCATGCGCGAACGCCTGCAATCCGCCCCGGCGGAGGTCATCCAACGCTACATGTACCAGCCGCGCATCTTCGGCGACCTGGACGGCGATTATGCCGCCATGCAGCAGGTCAATCGCGCGCACATCGTCATGCTGGTCGAACAGCGGATCCTGGAGCCCGAGGTGGCGCGGCAGATCCTGCGCGCGCTCGACGCCATGGATGCGGAGGGACCGCGCGCCCTGCCGATCACCACGGCGCTCGAGGACCTGCACCTCAACATCGAATCGCTGCTGATGAAGCGCCTCGGCGCCGAGACGGGCGGGCGGATGCATACCGGGCGCAGCCGCAACGACCTCTACGCCACCATGCATCGGCTCAAGGCACGGGCGATGCTGCAGCGGATCACGGCCAGCCTGCTCGCCGTCCGCGCCCAGCTGCTGGACATGGCCGAGGCGCATGCGGAAACGGTGATGACCGGCTACACGCACCTCCAGGCCGCGCAGCCCATCACCTTCGGCCATTACCTTTGTGCCATCGCGGACGGGCTGGCGCGCGACTGCGGGCGGCTGCTGGATGCCTATCCGCGGCTGAACCTTTGCCCGCTGGGTGCGGGCGCGTTGGCGACGACCGGATTCCCGGTGGACCGCGCCCGCTCGGCGGACCTGCTGGGCTTCGATGGGCTGGTGGAGAATTCGCTCGACTGCGTCGCGACGCGGGACTTCGCCGCGGAACTGATGGCGGGCTTCTGCCTGGTGACGCTGACGCTGAGCCGGATGCACCACGACCTGCATCTGTGGACGACGGCGGAATTCGGCTTCCTCGGTATGCGGGACGACATCGCCGGCGTCAGCAGCATGATGCCGCAGAAGAAGAACCCCGCGGCGATCGAGCAATGCCGCGCCAAGCCCGCAATCACGCTGTCGGGCCTGGTCGCCTTCGTCGCCGCGACCGCGCAGACGCCCTACACCAACACCCGGCAGAATGCGGAGGCGCTGCACCATTTCCGCGACAGCGCGGCCGAGGCCGAGGCCGCGTTGGAACTGACCCTGGTGGTCCTGAAGGGCCTGCAGGTGGATGCCGAGCGAATGGAACAGGCGGCCGCCCAGAACTTCAGCACCTTCACCGAACTGGCCGACACCATGGTGCGGGACGGAGGCCTGCCATTCCGCGCCGCCCATGCGGTGACCGGCGCGCTGACGCGGCTTGCCATCGGCCAGGGCCTGCGCGGTGCGGCCGAGGTCGACGCCACGCTGGTCGCGGAGGCGGTCGCCGAAGTCGCACCAGGCGCTGCGCCCTTGCCCGATGCGCTGGTCCGCGCTGCACTCGACCCGCGCGAGAACGTCCGCCGTCGCCATGTCACTGGCGGGCCCGCGCCCGCCGAGACGCGCCGCATGGTGGCGCGGGCACGTCGTCAGCTGGAGGACGACACCGCGCTTCATGCCGCGCGTGCCGGGGCGATCGCCGCCGCAGCCGAGGGCCTCGCCGCCGCGACCGGGGGGCTGGCGGCGTGAGTGATGGCGCGCCCGTCCTGGCCGTGGAGGGGCTGCGGACCAGCTTCGGCGCGGTGCGCGCCGTCGACGGCGTCTCCTTCTCGGTGCGCCGGGGCGAGACGCTGTGCATCGTGGGCGAGTCCGGCTCCGGCAAGAGCGCCACGGCCCTGTCCATCATGGGCCTGATCCCGCGCGCGGCGGGAAAGGTGGTCGACGGCACCGTGCGTCTCGCCGGCCGGGGCGACCTGCGGCGACTGGACGACACCTCCATGGCCGAGGTGCGCGGCCGCGACATCGGCATGGTCTTCCAGGAACCGATGAGCGCGCTCAATCCCGTCTTCCGGATCGGATCGCAGATCGGCGAGCCGCTGCGCGTCCATCGCGGCCTGTCGCGGCGCGAGGCGCATGAACGCGCGGTCGAGCTTCTCGCCATGGTGGGCGTGCCGTCCCCGGCGCAGCGTGCGCTGGACTACCCGCACCAGCTGTCCGGCGGCATGCGCCAGCGCGCGGTGATCGCCATGGCGATCGCATGCGAACCGGCGCTGATCCTCGCCGACGAGCCGACCACGGCGCTCGATGTCACCATCCAGGCGCAGATCCTGGCACTGTTCGAGGATCTTCAGGATCGGCTCGGCGTCGCCATGGTGTTCATCACGCACGACCTGCGCGTGGTCGCCGAGATCGCCGACCAGGTCTGCGTCATGTATGCCGGCGTCGTCGTCGAGCAGGGCGCCGCGCGGGACGTGCTGCGCAACCCGTTGCATCCCTACACCCAGGGCCTGCTGGGCTGCGTGCCGCGCGCCGGGGCCGGCGGGACCTCGCGCCGGCTGAACGCCATCCCCGGCACGGTGCCGAGCCTCGCCGCCTTGCCGCAGGGCTGCCGCTTCCGCTCCCGCTGCCCGCACGCCTTCGCGCGCTGCGCCGAGGAGGAGCCACCGCTGTTGCACCAGGGCGGCGACGGCCGGGCCTTCCGCTGCTGGCTCACCGAGGCCGCCGCATGACGACGGCGCCATTGCTCGAGGTCGAGGGCCTCCAGGTCCACTACCCGGTCCACCGCGGGCCCCTGCAGCGGCGCGTCGGCACGGTGCGCGCGGTGGATGGCGTGGACCTGACCCTGGCGCGGGGCGAGACGCTGGCCCTGGTCGGGGAGAGCGGCTGCGGCAAATCCACCCTGGGCCGCGCGGTGCTGCGCCTCGAGGAACCGACGGCGGGACGCGTCGCCTTCGAGGGCCGGGATCTCGGTGCGCTCGGCAAGGCGGAACTGCGCGACGCGCGACGGCGCATGCGGATGATCTTCCAGGATCCGCAGGCCTCCCTGAACCCGCGCTTCCGGGTCGAGGACATCGTGGGCGAGGCCTACGACATCCACGGTCTCTCCCGGCAGGAACGCGCGGCGGGCGTGCGCGAGCTGCTGGCCCTGGTCGGCCTGTCGCCCGAACATGCGCGCCGCTTCCCGCACGAGTTCAGCGGCGGGCAGCGCCAGCGCATCGGGATCGCGCGGGCGCTCGCGCTGCATCCCTCCTTCGTCGTCTGCGACGAGCCGGTCTCGGCCCTCGATGTCTCGGTGCAGGCGCAGGTGGTGAACCTGCTGCTCGAACTGCAGGAGAAGCTCGGCCTCGCCTACCTCTTCATCTCGCACGACCTGCACCTGGTGGAGTTCTTCGCCGACCGGGTCGCGGTGATGTATCTCGGCCGCATCGTGGAGACGGCGCCGGCGAAGGCGCTCTATCGCCGCCCGCGGCATCCCTACACCCGTGCGCTGCTCGCCGCCTCGCCCTCGCTGGACGGGGAGGGGCATCATCGCCGTGCGCCGCTCCAGGGCGAGTTGCCGAGCCCGCTCGCGCCGCCGCCCGGATGCACCTTCCATCCGCGCTGTCCCTTCGCGGTGGATCGCTGCCGGGCCGAGGCGCCGCCGCTGCGGGACCTCGGCGACGGTGTCGCGGCCCGATGCTGGCGGGCGGAGGAGATCGAGGCCACCGGCGGGCTGCTCGCGCCCGCCCACGCATAGACGGGGAGGAACAGCATGCCGCATGTCATCGTCGTCGGGGCCGGGGTGCTCGGCGCCTCGGTCGCCTTTCGCCTCGCCCAGGCGGGCAGCAAGGTCACGATCCTCGAGGCAGGGCGCGTGGGCGGCGGCACCTCGTCCTGCAGCTACGCCTGGCTGAATTCCGGCAACAAGACGCCGCGTTCCTATCACGACCTCAACGTCGCCGGCATGCAGGCGCATTTCGCGCTGGCCGAGGAATTCCCCGCGACGCCATGGCTGCATCGCAGCGGCGGGATCGAGATTGCCAGCGGTGCGAAGGACGGCGCGACGCTCGCGGCGAAGGTCGCGCGCCTGTCGGACTGGGGCTACGCTGCGGAGGTCATCGACGCGGCGCGCCTCGCCGAGCTCGAGCCCGACCTCGTTCTCGATGCGATCGACGCCCCGACCGTCGCCTGGTGCCCCGAGGAAGGCTGGATCGATCCGGTGCTCTTCGCACAATGGATGGTGCGCGCGGCCGAGCGGCACGGCGCCGTGCTGCGGCTTGGCGCGCGCGTCGTCGCCGTCTCGGAGGCCGCCGGCCGCGTCACCGGCGTCGTGACGGAGGATGGCGAGGCCATCGCGGCGGATGGCGTGGTGAATTGCGCGGGGCGCTGGGCGGACCTGGTCGGCGGCGATCACGCGCCGCGCATTCCCCTCG
The DNA here is from genome assembly GCF_012927745.1 of Neoroseomonas marina. Classification (GTDB taxonomy): domain Bacteria; phylum Pseudomonadota; class Alphaproteobacteria; order Acetobacterales; family Acetobacteraceae; genus Neoroseomonas; species Neoroseomonas marina. The sequence continues at coordinate 50,742 of NZ_JABBKX010000009.1, read as the reverse complement.
CACCCCGCGTCGGCTTCCTCGCCTTCACTCCCCCGGTGCCCGTCACGCTGCGCAACGTGCTGCGGACGGCGCTGGTGGACATGCGCCCGGACGGGGCAGGGCGGCTGATGCTGCACGACAACGCCATCGATGCGGTCTTGCCGCTCGATGCGGAACTCTCCCCCGCCATGCCGCAGGCGACGAGCATGGTCCGCCAGGCGTCACGACTCTTCCCCGGATTGCGCGACGTGCAGGCGGAGGCGGTGCGCATCACCGCGCGGCCGATCCCGGCCGACGGCTATTCGGCGGTCGGGCCGATGCCGGGGCTGGAGGGGTACTACCTGGCCGTGACGCACAGCGCCGTCACGCTGTCGGCGCATATGGCGAAGCTCATCGCGCGCGAGGTCGTGGGGCAGACGCCGGCCCCCGAACTCGAGCCCTTCCGCCCCGCGCGCTTCTTCTCCAACCGGCCCGCGATCGACGGCGGGGCGGAGGCCTTCGTCTCCGCCGGCTGAGACGCACGCCTCGTCAGCGCGAGCCCACCGGTCGCTGCGCGGCCATCTGCGCAAGGTAGGCGATGACGGCATCGAGGTCGGCATTGCTCAGTTCCGCCTCCGCGTAGCCCGGCATCTTCTGCTCGGGCCAGGTGCGGACGCTTGCGGGGTCGCGAAGCAGGCGACGCAGCGCCTCGGGCTGGAAATACTCGGTCGGGTTCATGGGGCGGTTGAGGTCGGGCCCCATCTCCCCGGCACCGCCGCCGTTCATGCGATGACAGGCGAGGCAGATGGCCGTGTAGACTTCCTGACCGCGCCGCGCGCGATGGTCCACGGGCAGCGCGGCGTCGACCGCGATCTCCGGCCATCGCACGGCGGGCGGTTCAACGATCCGCAGCGCGGCGATCTGATAGGGCCAGTATTCCGGGGAGATGCGTCCGGCCGCCGCCCGTTCCCAGACGATGTAGAACGGTCCCGCGCTGGCCTGGCGTCCCGATACGTTCGGCCAGGGCACGTCGGACGGTTCGATCGCGAGCCAGGCGCTCGGCTCACCCGGTGTCGGCGGCCGGACGAGGGAGAGCGGCACCTGCGCGGCGAAGCCGTCCGTCGCGCGGGCCTCGAGGACCGCCCCAGGCGGGGGCCTGTTCGGCAACAGGTCGAGAATGGCTGTCAGCGGCACCGCGCGATAGCGGCGTGAGGTGCCGCCATAGGCGATGTCCGCCGGAATGGTGACCTCGGTGGCGTCGGGCCGGGCCAGCAGATCCGCGGTATCGACGACGATGCGCGCGGCGTCGTCCTCGACCGTCAGCGACGCGGCCCGCGCACCGAAGGTCGCCGCGGCGATCAGCAGCAGCGCGAAGGCGGCGGGCCCGGCCCGACGCATGGAATGGCTGATGGACATGGACGGCCGGTTCCCGTGCAATGCCGTCAGTCTAGCGGAGGGCAGGGGCGTGCGCATGTCTCGTGCTGCCCTTTCGAGAGTCCGTCCCCGGCCGTTCGGGGCGCGCCTTTGGAACGCCGTGTCCAGGTGCGGGACGCAGCGTCGATCCGCCTCCGCAGGGCCATTGCTAGCCTTTTGCGACAATCGACCGGGAATCGCCCCGGCACATGATCGGAACCCGGTCCCATGCATGACCGCCTGCATGCCGATGAGGTCCTCGGCCCGCCCGCCATCTCGACCGGCCATCTGCCGCCCACGGGCGCTGTCGCCGCGCTGGTGCAGGAAGCCCATGCCCGCTACCGCGACGTTGCCGACGGCAAGGTCGCCGACTACATCCCCGCGCTCGCCAAGGCGAAGGCCGATTGGTTCGGCATCTGCGTCGCCGGTACCGACGGGACGGTGCACGATGTGGGGGAGGCAACTCACGCCTTCTCGATCCAGTCGATCTCCAAGCCCTTCGTCTTCGCCCTGGTCTGCCAGGCGCTGGGCGGCGGGCGGGCGCGCGAGGCGGTGGGCGTCAACGCCACCGGGCTGCCTTTCAATTCCGTGATGGCGATCGAGATGAACGCCGACCGCACCATGAATCCCATGGTCAACGCCGGGGCGATCGCGACGACCAGCCTCGCCCCCGGTGCCAATGCCGAGGAACGTTGGCGCTTCATCCGCGAGGGCCTGTCCCGCTTCGCCGGCCGCGACCTCATGATGGACGAGGAGGTCTACGCTTCCGAAGCGGCGACCAACCAGCGGAACCAGGGCATCGCGCGGCTACTCCAGGGCTATGGCCGCATGTACTCGGATCCGGACGAGGCGACCGACATCTACACCCGCCAATGCGCGCTCAACGTCACGGCGCACGACCTTGCGGTCATGGGGGCAACGCTGGCCGACGGGGGCGTGAATCCGGTCACCAAGGAACGCGTCGTCGATGCGGAGCGCTGCAAGCGCATCCTCGCCGTGATGGCGACTGCCGGCCTCTACGAGCAATCCGGCGATTGGCTCTACGAGGTGGGGCTGCCGGGCAAGAGCGGCGTTGCCGGCGGGCTTGTCACGATCGCGCCAGGCAAGGGCGGGCTCGGGGTCTTCTCGCCGCCGCTCGACGACGCCGGCAACAGCGTCCGTGGCCAGCTCGTCACGCGGTTCCTGTCGGAGCGCCTGGGACTCAACCTCTTCGCCTCGAAGCCCGAATGACGGGCCGGGGCGGCACGCACTGAATCGGGGGAGACGATCGATGAGCAGCACGGCAGGGGCCGAGGCCCGCGAATCCTGGGTACCGATGATCGCGATCGCGCTCGGCCAGGTGTTGATGTCCTTCAACGTGGCGGCGCTGCCGGTCTCGCTCGCCGGGATGGTGAACAGCTTCGGCGTGCCGCCGACGACCATCGCGACCGGCATCGTGATGTACTCCCTGGCGGTGGCCGGCTTCGTGATGCTGGGCGCGAAGCTCGTGCAGCGCTTCGGCTCCACCGCCGTGTTCCGCGTCGTGGTCGGCGTCTTTGCCCTGGCGCAGGTGATGATGGTCGTGGCCCCGGCGGCGATCTTCATGCTTTCCGCCCAGCTCTTCGCCGGTCTCGCGGCCGCGGTGATCGTCCCGGCCCTGGTGGCGCTGATTGCGCATCACTATCGGGGCCAGCAGCAGGCGACCGCGGTCGGCGCGCTCGGTTCCGCACGCGCGGGGGCCGGCGTCGCCGCCTTCCTGATCGGCGGGATGCTCGGCACCTTCATCGGCTGGCGGCCGGTCTTCGGCATCCTGGTGGTGCTGGCCGCCATCGTCTTCGTGCTCAGCTTTCGCCTGAAGCCGGAGGAAGCGCGGCCCGAGGTGAAGATCGACCTGGTGGGCGTCGTCCTCGCCGCCTGTGCGATCATCATGATCGTCTTCGGCTTCAACAACCTCAACCGCTGGGGTCTCGGCGTCGCCCGCCCCGCGGCACCCTTCGACGTCTTCGGCATGTCGCCCGCGCCGTTGATGATCGTCACCGGCGCGATCCTGCTGCAGACCTTCATCGCCTGGTGCCGTCGGGTCACGGAGCGCGGCGGCACGCCGCTGCTGGACCTGCGCGTCATCACCTCGGGCGAGGAACGTGCCGCGGTCTACGCGATGTTCACCGTGGTCGGGCTCGAGGCCATGCTGAACTTCACCGTGCCGCTCTACATCCAGATCGTGCAGGGACGCACGCCCATCGAGACGGCCATCGCCATGATGCCGTTCAACCTGACCGTGTTCTTCACCGCCATGCTGGTGGTGCGGCTGTACGACAAGGTGACGCCGCGCCGCATCGCCCAGGGCGGCTTCCTGCTTTGCATCGTCGGTCTCCTCTGGCTCGCCTTCGTGGTGCGCAACGACTGGTCGGCGATCCCGGTGATGTTCGGGCTGATCACCTTCGGGCTCGGGCAGGGGGCGCTGGTGACGCTGGTGTTCAACGTGCTGGTCACGGCTGCGCCCAAGGAACTGGCGGGCGACGTGGGCTCGCTGCGCGGCACCACCCAGAACCTCGCGGCTGGCGTCGGCACGGCCGTCGCGGGCGCGCTGCTGGTGGGGCTGCTATCCGCCGGCATCCTCTACCGCATCGCGGAGAACCCCCAGCTGCCGCCGGCGGTGATTTCCCAGATCGACCTCGACAGCATCAACTTCGTGTCGAACGATCGCCTGCTCGGCATCATGGAGCGGACCGGTGCCGCGCCGGCGCAGGTGGCCGAGGCGGTCCGCGTGAACACGGAAGCGCGGCTCCAGGCCCTCAAGATCGGCCTTCTCATCATGGCCGCGGTCGCGGCACTCGCCATCATTCCGGCGAGCCGTCTGCCCGGCTACAGACCGGGCGAGATTCCCGACGGCATCCAGCCCCGCCGCGGGGCGGGCCGGCGCGAGGAGACCACGGCGTGAGCCACAGGCGCCTCCTCGTCCTCTCGCTGGGGGGCACGATCACGATGCTGCCCGCCGCGACGGGCGGCATCGCGCCGACCCTGGGCGCGGCGGACCTCGTGAATGCGGTGCCCGCGCTCGGCGACGTCGCCGACATCGTCGCCGAAAGTCCGGCGCGCCTCCCCAGCCCGTCGCTGAGGCCGGGTCACCTGGTCCAGGTCGCACGCCGGATCGAGGAAGGCTTCGCCGCCGGCATGGATGGCGCCGTCGTCATCCAGGGTACCGATACGATCGAGGAATCCGCCTTCATCCTCGACCTGCTGGTCGGCGGCGACCGGCCGGTCGTCGTCACGGGCGCCATGCGGGGTGCGGATGCCCCCGGAGCGGATGGTCCGGCCAATCTGCTCGCTGCCGCGCGCGTGGCGGCGAGCGACGAGGCGACAGGCCTCGGTACGCTGGTCGTGCTGAATGACGAGATCCACGCCGCGCGCTTCGTGCAGAAGACGAGCACGACGCTCCCGTCGACCTTTGCGTCGCCTCTGGCAGGGCCTCTCGGCCTGGTGGCGGAAGGTCGCCCCCGTATCCTGGGGCGCGTCGCGCGTCTGCCCGTCCTGTCCGCCGCGGCGGGTGCACCGCCCGAGATCGCCCTGATCCGCTGGGCGATGGGGGAGGACGGTCGCATGCTCGCGGTGCTGCCGGGTCTCGGCTATGCCGGTGCCGTCATCGAGGGCATGGGCGCCGGCCACGTCCCGGCCGATGCGGCGCAGGCGATCGAGGACCTCGCGACGCGCATCCCGGTCGTGCTCGCCTCCCGCTCCGCGGCGGGACCTGTCTTCACCGAGACCTACGGCTATCCCGGCGGCGAGATCGACCTGATCCGGCGCGGTGCCATACCGGCGGGGATGCTGTCGGGGCTCAAGGCCCGGCTGCTCCTCGGCCTCGCGCTGCGCGGCGGAGCCGGCACGGCCGCCGCCGCCTTCGCACCCTATCAGTAGGACCCGGGCTCGAAGCATGACCCGACCGCGCCGTCGCGCTGCGGCACTCGCGCTGCCGCCCCTGTTCGCGACGCCTGCCGTCACCGAGGACCGCGTGCCCGGCGACCATGGGGCACCTTCACCTTCACCTACGAGAACGACCTGCTCGCCGGCACCGACCGGTACTGTGCAGGCGCCTTCCAGGCGGCATGGCGCTCGCCCTCCGCCGATCCGCCGGACCGGCTCACCGCGATCACGGGCGTCGGCGCCGGCACTCACGGCGCGATCGCGCGTGTTCCAGACGCAGCGCGAGACGACGCAGTTCGGCTCGGTGAGCCTGTCCTTCCGCTTCTGAGCGCCGGGAAGGGCCGTCGGGCGCCTCAGCGCCGCCGGCCGCCGAGCAAGCCGCCGATTCCGCGCACCACGTCCTGCGCGGCGCCCTGCAATTCGCGCGGCACCAGCGGGATCGGCGTCGCGGCAGCCTCGGGCATCGCGCCCCCGCGGCCGAGGCGCGCGAGGGTGAGCGCCGCCCCGCAATCGCCGCCCGGCGGCGTGCTGCCCGTCGCGCCGCGCAGGAACTCCACCGTGCTGCTGCGCCACAGCCGGTTCGCCACCGTGTCGCCCGCCACCCGCGCGAAGGCGGCGCCGGGCTCCACGCCGATGCGCGGATCGGCCAGCGTGCCACCGACGGCCACCGGCGCGCGCACCGTGACGCCGAGGACGCGGACGTCGGGCAGCAGGCGCGCCGCGATCGTCTCGTCGCGCAGGTTCAGCGCGAGGCTGCCTTCGATCTTGCCGAACTCGCCTTCCATCAGCAGCGCCTGGCTATGCGCGAGGCCAGCCTCCGCGGTCAGCCGGATGGCGAGGCAGCGCAGCGCCAGCCCATCCGCCGGCGTGCCGCGGGGCATCAGGGCGCGCGCGAGGTGAGGCCCGATGCGCAGCGCCGTCGCTCCGGTGAAACGTCCGCCCAGCATGGCGACGCCCAGTTCACCGCCGAGGCTGGCCGCAAGCGCCCGCGTCGTCGTGCCCGTTCCGTGAAGGTCCAGCGCGAGCTCGGCCGTGCCTTCGAAGCCCGCCGGCATGCCGAAGGCGCGCCGCATGGCCGACAGGTCGAGGCCGCGTCCGAGGCTGCGGATCGACAGGCTGGTCCGTGGCGATGCCGCTGCGGCGTCGATGGCGAACCGCCCGGAGACCGGCCCGCCCGGCATGGTCACGGCGAGCGGATCGAGCGTGAGCCGCCCGCCGGCCAGGGCGACGGTCGCGCGTGCGTCGCGCCAGGTGGTCCCGCCGGCGACAAGAACCGCCGCCGACAACCGCAGATCCGCGTCCGCGCCGCGCAGCCAGGCGATCGGCAGGGGATGATCGGGGATGACACGCTCGGTCCGGCGCGTCGGCGCGGAACCGCCGCCGCCGAGGCGATCGAGGTCGAGGCGTCGCGCCGAGACATCCCCACGGAAGGTCGGCCGCGCACCGAAGCCGATATCGAGATTGCCGTCCGCCTCGATACCGTCCGCCGCCAGGCGCAGGTCCCGCAGGCGCAGCGTGCGGGTGAAGAGGCCCGACATGCGCGCTTCGGCCGTCACGCCGGCCAGGCGCGGCAGGCCGACGCCGAGCACCGGGCCGACCGACGCGACATCCGGCGTGGTCAGCTGCGCGGCAAGGACTGCGTCGCCAAGGGGGCGATCGGTGCGCACTTCGCCGCGCAGCACGAGCCTGGACCGACCCGAGATGACGGTGGCTTCGACCGGCAGCGCCTCCTCGGTCGCGGCTTCGAGCATCCGACGCGGCGACGGCAAGGTGGCCGTCAGCCCCAGGTCCGCGCTGTTGCGCACGCCCTGGGCGCTCAGTTGCGCCGGATCGTCGAAGGACGCCGCGCGCAGTTCCGCCCGCGTCACGCGCAATCCCGGCAGCAGGCGCGCCGCGTCCGTCGGGCCGAGCCGCACCGTGAGATCACTGATGGACGGCCGGGGACTGCCCGGCGCGAGGCGCGACTTCAGCGTCAGTGGCCCCGCCACCGGCAGGTCGTGCCCGAAGCGCGTCGCCAGGCGCCGCGCCGCGGCGGCGTTCAGCTCGGCCTCCGCCGCCAGTGCCCAGCCGGGCGTTCCGCTGTGCCGTGGCCAGGACCCTTCGAGCATGAGGCGCAGCCCGTCGCCCGCGATGTCTGCGGCGAGCGGGAGGATGCCGTCGGCCTCCGGGCCGAGCCGGGCATTCAACGTGAGCGCTTCTCCGTCGAGCCGCACATGGCCGCGCAATTCCAGCGGATCGTGCGGCGCCTCGCGTTCCAGACGCAGACGCTCGACGCGGATGTCGCGCACCGGCCCATGCAGCAAGGTGATGCGCGTATCGGCGATGTCGACGGTCGGGACGCCGATGCCGCCGCCACCGCCGCCACCGAACACCCAATTGGGTCGGCCCTCGGCATTCCGTTCCAGGATGAGGTCGGCATCGGCCAGCCGCAGGCTGTCGATCTCCACATGGCCCGAGAGCAGCGGGATCAGCGCGAGCGTCACCTCGAGCCGCCCGATGCGCGCGAAGTCGGGGCGTGAGCCGCCGGGAATGTTCGCAACCGTCGCATCCGTCAGCACGATGCGCGGCCGCAGGCCGGGGCTGACCTGGATGCCGCCATGGCTGACCGCCCGGCCGGTCGCATGTTCGAGCGCGGCGTCGACCCGCGCGGTGAAGGCGCCGCGCGCGATCATCGCCTGCAGAGCGGCGATCGCGCTGCCGCCAAGCAGCATCAGCACCAGTAGCAGCCAAGCCGCGCGGCGCAGGCGACGCCTCATGGCACGTGTGCCATGGCCAGGCCAAGGGCCAGGACGAGCGCCAGGAGCGCAAGACCCGCCGCGGGCCAGGCGCGCAGCACGGCCTCGGCGCGTTCCAGTGCGGGGGCTACCGGCGCCGCGAGGCGAAGCAGGCGGCGGCCGACCAGCAGGACGTCGCCGCCCGGGACCTCGGGCACCCGATCGCCGAGCCAGGCCAGCGCGCCGAGCAACGCGAGGCCCACCAGCACGGGCCACAACGCCTTCCGCATCGATGCGGCGGACAGCACGGCGTCGAGCGATCCGCCCGCCACATCGAACAACGCCCAGGGCAGCACCACCGCGGCGGCGGCCATCGCCAGCCAGGGCAACAGCAATTCCAGCGGCGGCCGCGCCCGTTCCTCCACGGCGAATCCCGCGGCGAGGCGCCGCGCGAAGTGCAGCATCAGCAGCGTCGACCCGGCCGCCGACAGCGCGGACAGCATGCCGACAAGCCCGCTGCCCAGTTCGGCCTTCACCGCCTCCTTCGCCAGCCAGCCGCCGGTCAGCGGCATGCCGCCGAAGCCCAGCGCGAGCAGCACCGCCGGCAGAATGACCCAGGCGCGCGCGGCGCCGCCGCTCTTGGCCGCGACACCGACGGCAAGGAACAGTGCCCCTTTCGCCAGCACGTGGTGCACCGCGTAGTAGGCGGCGGAGGTGGGCGTCGTCGCGATGCCGCCGGCGATGCCCATGCCGATCGCCGCTGCCACCACCCCCATCTGGCTGACCGAGGAATAGGCAAGCACGGTCTTCGGATTGCGCTGCGTCACGCCCATGCCCACGCCCCAGAAGGCGGTGACGAAGCCGATGACGACGAGCGCCTCGCCCCAGCCCACGGGCGTGACCTCGGCGGGCAGGAAGCGGATCAGGCCGATGACGCCGGCCTTGATGATCGCGCCGCTCAGCACCGCCGAGGCCGGCATGGGTGCGGCCGGATGCGCGAGCGGCAGCCAGACATGCAGCGGCACCAGCCCCGCCTTCAGCCCGAAGCCCAGGATCAACAGCCCGATGGTCACGTCGCGCAGCGGCGCGTCGGCCAGATGCGGCAGCACGTCGGCGATGGCGAGCGTCGATCCCGGAGAGAAGGCCGCGAGCAGCGCGAAGGCGGCAAGCAGCGCGGCCTCGCCCAGCACGGTCAGCAGGATGTAGGTCGCGCCCGCATTCCAGGCGCGCGCCGTGCGGTCATGCACGACGAGGCCCCACGCCGGCAGGCTCGCCAGCGCATAGACCAGATAGAAGCCGATCAGGTCGCCCGCGACGAAGACGCCGAGGCTGCCCGCCATGGTCGGCAGCCACCACCCCGCGAAGCGCGCGAGGCCATCCTTCGCCATGTAGCACTGCGCGTAGACCGAGGCCGCGCACCATAGCACCGATGCCGCGCCGAGCAGCAGCGCCGAGGAGCCGTCCAGCGCCAGCATCAGCCGCACGCGGGCATAGACGACGAAGGGCGCCGCATCGTAGGCGAACAGCGCGCAGGCCAGCCCCGGCAGCGGCGCAACCCAGAGCAGCCGCAGCACCGTCGCACGCAGCGCCGGCACTGCCAGCGCCGCCACCATCAGCAGCGGCACGACGGGCGTCAGGGTGAGCAGCAGCGCACTCATGGTCCGAGGTCCAGCCGGCCGATCTGCACCAGCCCGAAGGCGCCGAGCGGCAGGAAACCCAGCAGCACCGAGACGATGGCGAGCACCAACGCGATCCCCTGGCCCTCCGCGCCGCGGGCGGGTTGGGGCGCCTCACCCGTCCGCAGCCCGACCGATACCACGCGGTAGACATAGCCGCCGGTCAGAAGCCCGCCGCACAGGATCACCAGTGCCCACCACCACTGCCCGGCCTCGATCGCTGCGGCGAGGAGCAGCCACTTCGCCGCGAACCCGCCCGAGGGCGGCACGCCCATCAGCGTGAGGCCGGCGAGCCCGAAGGTGATCATCGGCACCGGTAATGCCCGCCCCGCGCCGGCGATGTCCCGGATCCGGTCATGCCCGAGCCGCGCCGCCATCAGGCCGACCGCGAGGAACATCGCCGCCTTGGCGAAGGCGTGGGCGACCGCCTGTACCACCCCGCCGGTCCAGGCCTTGGCCGCCGTCTCCGTCCCGGGCATCGAGGCGATCAACGGAAACATCAGGAACAGGTAGCCGATCTGCGCGACGGTCGAGTAGGCGACGAGCAGCTTCAGCCTCTCCTGCGCCAGTGCCGCGACGGACCCGAGCAGGATCGCCGCCGCGCCGAGCCCCGCGAGGATCTGTGCCGCCATCGGCCCCGGGATGCCCGGCAGCACGCCGAACCACAGCCGGAGCAGGATGACGAAGGACCCCTTCACCACCAGGGCGGACAGGACGGCACTCGCCGCCGCCGGCGCACCGGCATGGGCGGGCGGCAGCCAGAGGTGCAGCGGCAGCAGCGCGGTCTTGGCGAGCAGCCCCGCCGTCATCAGCGCCGCCGCCAGCAGCACCGGATAGGACCCGCCGACGCGCGACGCCAGCACCACGACGTCGAGCGTCCCCGCCGCGCCATACATCAGCGCCACGCCGAGCAGGTAGAGCACCGAGCCGAGCAGCGCGAACATCAGGTAGCGCAGCGCGGCCTCGAGCGTTTCCCGCTTGCCGTCGAGGGCCACCATCGGCATGGCCGCGAAGGTCAGCAGTTCCAGCGCGACGTAGAAGGTGAAGAGGTCGTTTGCCGCCAGCGTCAGGTTGGTGGCACCCCAGATGGCGAGCAGCAATGGCCAGAAGGCGAAGGCGCGGCGCGTCTCGGCCGTTCCCTGCGCCGTGCCGAACTGGCCTCGCGCGAAGAACGCCGTCGCGCCGATCACGACCGCGGCCGTCACCATCATCGCCGCGGACAAGCCGTCGACCCGGAAGGCGAGGCCGAGCGGCGGCGCCCAATGGCCGAGGTCGTGCCGGATCGGCGCGCTGTCGCCATAGACGACGACGGCGATCGCCACCGCGACCGCCAGGCCCAGCGGCGCCAAAGCGAGCGTCAGCCGTTCCGCCCCCCGCGCGCCGAGGGGCAGCGACACCACCATGCCGAGCGCCGGCAGCATCACCGCGAGCACCGGCAGCATCCCCGCCGACATCAGCCGCGGTCCTTCGCCGCGGCGAGGCGCAGCACCAGCGCGACCGCGAGCGTCGTCGCCGCGAAGGCCACCACGATGCCGGTCAGGATGATCGCCTGCGGCACCGGATCGGCCGCGAGCCCCGCGCCGGCGCCGCGCCGCGCCACCGCCCCGAAGACCAGGAACACCCCCCCGCCGAGCAGGTTGAAGGCGAGGATCCGGAGCAGCGCGTCGCGCCGCACCAGCAGGCCGAACAACCCGATACCGACCAGTGCTGCGCCCAACAGGCCGTAGATGGCGGCGCTCATGCGTCACGATCCTCGGCCGGCGGGCCGAGCACCAGCAGCGCCAGCGCCACCGCGATGGATGCCGTCAGCACCACCTCGACCGCGATGATGACGGCCTTCGCGTAGCCCTGCGGATAGGCGAGGAAGGCGCCCTGCAGTGCCGACCCCGCGAAGCCCGCTAGGATGAAGGCGACCGGCCCCGCAGCGACCAAGATGCGCAGCCAGGCGCGCGAGATCGGCGGCGGTGCCGCGATGCCCGCCATCCAGGGCAGCAGCCACATCGCGGTGAGGATCGCCGCCGCCTGGAACTTGCCCCCCGGCGCATCGGCGCCGACCCAGAGGATATGCACGGCGACCACGACCCCGATCGGCGGCAGGACGCGGGCGAGCAGCGCCAATGGTCCGTCCGCCGCGCGCGGCTGTCGCCACCCCGGCGCCCCGCCCCAGGCCGCATCCGGCGCGAGCGCCCAGAGCGCGACCACGGCAAGCACCAGCACCGCCGCCTCAAGCAAGGTGTCGAGGCCGCGGAAGCCCATCAGCACCGCGGTCACGGGATTGCCGACCTCGAGGGCCGCGATGTTCGCCATGACCGGTCCGGCGAGGCTCGGCGCCGGGTCGGGCAGGGCGAGGATCGCCGCCCCCAGCGCCACCGCCAGCCCCGCGCAGCCGACCCCGATCAGGGCCACCTGCGCCTTGCCCGGCGGCGCATCCTCCACCGGCGGTCCACCCGCCAGGCGCCGCGCGGCGCCGAGCAGCAGCACGCCCGACAGGCCGGCGCCGATCGCGGCCTCGGTCAGTGCGACATCGACCGCATCGAGCCGCACCCAGGCGAAGGCGAGCAGCAGGCCATAGGCGACGAACAGCGCGACGGAAGTGAATGCGCTGCGCCCCAGCACCACCGGCAGGGCGAGGGCGACGATCGCCGCCACGATCAGCAGGTCCGCGATCATCCGCCGCGCGCCCCGCGCCGCGCGAGACGCGCCAGCATCGGCCCTGCCGCGGCGCTCGACACCAGAACCAGGCCCCAGATCGCCAGCAGCCGCAGCACGCCGCCGAGGCTTTCCGCCCGCGGCAGCAGGCCGAGCACCACCAGCCCGAGGCCGAGGTGATCGGCCTTGGTCAGCGCATGCAGCCGGCTCGACGTATCAGGGAAGCGGATCAGCCCGGCCGTCCCCGCGATGAAGAAGACGATCCCGGCGGCCACCGCGAGCACGGTGAAGACGTCGACCAGAAGGGTCATGCCGGCGGGTCCCCGCCATCGTCAGGCGCGCCGCGCACCAGCGCCACCGTCGCGAAGGCAGCAAGCAGCGCGAGCGTCAGCGCCGCATCCGCGAGCCCTGGCGTGCCCGTCGCCGCATCGAGCAGCAGCAGCACGGCGATCCCACCCGTGCCGAGCAACTGCGCGGCCATGACGCGGTCCGCGATGCCGGGACCCCGCAGCACGCGTGCCAGCCCCGTCATGACCGTCGCCAGCACCAGCAACGCCGCGCCGAGCAGGATCTCAGTCATCGAGCCCGAAGGCGCGGGCGAAGCGCGCCTCCTCCTCGCTCATCCCCGCCGCGGCGGAACCGGCGCCGGCGATGGCATGGATGACGACGGACCCGTCCGGCGCGTCGCCGGCGGGCAGGGTGCCCGGCAGCAGGCTGGCATAGGCGAGGAAGGCGTCCCGTGCCCGGCCCGGCGACAGGCTTGGCGCCCAGGTGACGTGCCTGGGCTCCGGCTGCCGCCGCGGGTCGAGCGCCAACAGGGCCACCTGCACCCCCGCGGTCAGCGCCTGCCACGGAAAGCGCAGCACCAGTCCTGCCAGCGCGATCGGATGCAGGCGCAGCGGCGCCGGCGGCAGCAGCCGCAGGCTCCACCAGGTGCTCAGCGCGGCCGCCGCCACTCCCGGCGCCAGACCCTTCCACCCGGCGCCGGCGAGCGCGATCCAGAGCGTCAGCAGCAGTCCGAAGCGGACGAGCGCCGCCGCGGCCACCTCACGCCTCCGCCGCCGGTTCCGGCGGACGGCCACGGAACACCGTGACGTAGAGCGTCGGCAGGAAGACCAGCGTCAGCAGCGTCGCGATCATCAGCCCGCCCATGATGGCGAAGGCCATCGGCCCCCAGAACACCGTCGGCGCGATCGGGATCAGCCCCAGCACCGTCGAGATCGCCGTCAGCAGCATCGGCCTGAGACGCGAGGAGGCCGAGGCGATCACCGCGTCCCAGACGCTCTTGCCCTCGGCCCGGTCGGATTCGATCTGCATCACCAGGATGACCGCGTTCTTCGCGATCATCCCGAGCAGCGACAGGATGCCGAGGATGGCGACGAAGCCGAGCGGCCGGTTGAACACCAGCAGCGCCAGCACCACGCCGATGATGCCGAGCGGCAGCAGCGCCAGCACCAGGAACAGCCGCCGGAAGGAGCCGAGCTGGAACATCAGCAGCGTCAGCATGATCAGCAGCATCATCGGCACCACCGCGAGCACCGAGGCCTGGGAATAGGCGCTTTCCTCCGCGATGCCGCCGAGCGCGACGTGATAGCCCCGCGGCAGGCTGGCGTTCAGCGCGGCGATCCGGGGATCGAGTTGCGCGACGACTGTATCGGGCAGCACCCCAGGATTGACGTCGGCGCGCACCGTCAGCGTCGGCATGCGGTCGCGCCGCCAGATCAGCGGATACTCCTGCGCGTATTCGAAGGTCGCCAATTGCGCCAGCGGCACCGTCCGCCCCCCCGGAATAGGAAGCTGGATGCCGCGCAGCGTATCGAGCGACAAGCGCTGTTCGGCCGTCGCGCGGGCGACGACGTTGATCAGGTAGATGTCGTCGCGGATCTGGGTGACGGTCGAACCGGTCACCGCCGCGTTCAGCGCCGTGGCGAGCTGCGCGGAGGACAGTCCGACCCGCCGCGCCTCGTCCTGGTCCACGCGGACGCGCAGCTGCCGGGCCGGCTCCATCCAGTCGAAATGGACGTGCCGCGCGCCGGGCGCCTCGGCCATCAGCTTCGCGACGTCCTGGGCGATGGAGCGCACGCGCTCGATCTCCGGTCCGCTGACGCGGTACTGGAGCGGCCAGCCGACCGGCGGGCCGAGCTCGAGCGGATAGACGCGGGCGACGGCGGACGGGAATTCCTCGGCCAGCAGGGTTTCCAGGCGCCGATGCAGGCGCTCCCGCCCCGGCAGGTCCTTCGCGACCACCACGGCCTGCGAGAAGAAGGGCAGGGCGAGCTGCACGTTCAGCGGCAGGTAGAAGCGGATCGCGCCGCGCCCGACATAGGTGCTCCAGCGCTGCACGTCGGGGTCCTGCGCCAGCGCGGCGTCGAGGCGTTTCGCCACTTCCTCGCTCGCGAAGATCGAGGCGTTCTGCGGCAACGTCACCTCAACCAGCAGCTCCGTTCGGTCGGAGGACGGGAAGAACTGTCGCGGCACGAACTGCATGGCGAAGACGGAGACGCCGAACATCGCGACGGTGAAGGCGATGGTGGCCCACTTGAAGCGCATCGCCGTGGTCAGGAAGCGCGTGTAGGCGACCAGCACCCGGCCGGGCTTCTCGGGCTCCACGGTCCCGGTCGGTGCCTTCAGGATCGCCATGCCCAGCAGCGGGGCAAAGATCACCGCCACGAACCAGGACACGATCAGGGCGATCCCGACGACCGCGAAGATCGAGAAGGTATACTCGCCGGCCGAGCTCCTGGCGAAGCCGATCGGCACGAAGCCCGCGATCGTCACCAGCGTGCCGGTCAGCATCGAGGAGGCGAGCGTCGTATAGGCGAAGGTCGCGGCCTTGGGCTTGCTGTCCCCGGCCGCGAGGCGCCGGATCATCGCGTCGATCGTCGTCATCGCGTCGTCGACCAGCAGCGTCAGGGCGATGATCAGCGCGCCGAGCGAGATGCGCTGCAGGTCGATGCCGAAGACCGACATCAGGGGGAAGACGATGGCCAGCGTCAACGGGATCGACAGCGCGACCACCGAGCCCGCCCGCATGCCGAGCGCCACGAAGGACGCCGCCATGATGATCAGGATCGCCTGCCACAGGCTGTCGGTGAAGTCGCCGATCGCCTCGTCCACCGTCACGGACTGGTCGGCGACCAGGACGGGCTCGATGCCGATCGGCAGGGTGGCGCGGATCTCGTCCATCGCCGCCTTGATGTTCCGCCCGAGGGCCAGGATGTCGCCGGCCTCGCGCATCGCGACGGCAAGTCCGATCGCCGGCTGGCCGTTCACGCGGAACATCGGCTGGGGCGGGTCCGCGTAGCCGCGGCGCACCTCGGCGAGGTCGCCCAGGCGGAAGATGCGGTCGCCGATGACGAAATTGACCGCGAGGATGTCCTGTTCGTTCTCGAAGGCGCCGGAGACGCGCACCACCAGACGTTCCTGTCCGGTCTCGACCACGCCGGCTGGCCGCACCAGGTTCTGCGCCTGCAATGCGGTGACCAGGGCGCCGTAGTTCAGCCCGAGGCCGGCAAGCCGCTCGGTCGAGAACTCGATGAAGATGCGCTCATCCTGCGCGCCGAGGATCTCGACCTTCGAGACGTCGGGCACCAGCAGGAGCCGGGAGCGCGCCTGCTCGACGAAGTCGCGGAGCTCGCGCTGGCTGAATCCGTCTGCGGTGAAGCCGTAGATGATGCCGAAGGTGTCGCCGAAATCGTCGTTGAAGAAGGGACCGACGACGCCCTGGGGCAGGGTGTGGCGCATGTCGGCGACGCGCCGGCGCACCTGGTACCACATGTCGGGCACCACCTGGGGCGGCGTCAGCCCCTTCAGATCGACGAAGATCGTGGTCTGCCCGGGCACGGTGTAGGAGCGCAGCCGGTCGAGGTTCGGCGTTTCCTGCAGCGTTCGCTCGAGCCGCTCGGTGACCTGCTGCAGCGTCTCCTCGATCGTCGCCCCCGGCCAGACCGCGGAGACGATCATGGTGCGGAAGGTGAAGGCCGGGTCCTCGTTGCGGCCCAGCTTCACGAAGGCGAAGGCGCCGGCGACCAGCGCGACGATCATGAAGTAGATGACGAGCGAGCGGCGCCCGATCGCCCAGGCCGAAAGATTGGGGCCGATCATCGCACGGCGGCCCCGAGCAGCCGCACCTTCTGGCCCGGCCGCAGCGCCTGCACGCCCGCCGTGACCACGATCTCGCCCGTCTCAAGGCCCTGGCCGACGATGACGTGCGCCGGGTCGTGGCGGATCAGCTCGACGCGACGCAGTGCCACCGTCTCGGCGCGCGGATCCACCACCCAGACGGCCGGCTGGCCGTCCGCGCGGGTCAGGGCGGAGGCGGGGATGGAATAGCCGTCGCTGGCGCCGAGCCGCATCCGTCCGGTCACCGTCGCCCCCAGCCGCATCGCGCCGGGCGGATCGGCGAGGCCCACCCGCACCCGGAAGGTGCCGGTCACCGCATCGGCGCGCGGCGAGACCTCCCGCACGCGGCCCGTGGTCCGCACCGCGGGGTCGGTCGCGAGCGAGACCTCGATCAGCGGATTGGCGGGCGCCTGGTCCTTCAGGGCGGGCGGGACGTCGAAGACGGCGTCGCGGCCCTCCTCGCGCGCCACCTGCACGATCATGCGGCCCGGCTGCACGACCTCGCCCGGCTCGGCGCCGCGCTGCGTGACCCGGCCGTTCACGTCGGAGACGAGCTCGGTGTAGCCGAGCCGCGTCTCCGCGATGCCGAGCTGCGCCTCGGCCGAATCGAGCGCCGAGCGCGCCGTCTGGCGCGTCTGCGCCGCCTGGTCGTAGCGGACGCGCGTGGTCCACCCCTCGCGCAGCAGCTCGGACTGGCGCCAATAGTTGTTCTCGGCCTCGGTCAGCTGGGCGCGGGCGGCGGCCACGGCAGCGCGCGCGGCACGCACGCCATTCTCCTCATTGTCACGGTTCAGCCGCGCGATGACCTGGCCGGCGCGGACCACGTCCCCGACATTGACCAGCCGTTCCACCATGCGTCCGTCGATCCGGAAGGCAAGGTTCACCTCGGTCTCGGCCTGCACGATGCCTGTCAGGCTGACGACCTCGCCGCCGGTGCTGCGCTCCACCGTCGTGACACGGACGGGGCGCACCTCGGGCGGGGCAGGGGGCGGGCCGCCGTCGCAGCCCGCGATCGCGCCGAGCAGCAGCACGAGCGGCAGGCGCCGCGTCAGCACTGAGGGGGAGGTGGTCCGAGGGCGCATGGCTGTATCCGGCGTCAATGAGGCAGCAGGCGGCGGGCCGCCGTGGAATCCGATGGCGTCCCGAATGCCATACCACGCGGCGGAGGCCGAGGATGATGGCGCAATCCGGTCTTGGCGGCATGTCCCGGCACTGCACCGTCCGTCCCATCCTGCCGTCACGGTGGCGGCAGGCCACCGGTCACGCGATCCAGGACATAGGGGAAGAAGGGGTTCCAGGTGACGCGCGACAGCGAGTCCAGCCCGACGGCGAGCACGCCCCGCTCCCCACGCACCGCAAGCGCCCCGAGCCGCACGCCGAAATCGTCGGCGGGATCCGGCTCGTTGCCATAGAGCCCGTCCTCCGCCGGGAAGGGCAGGGCGACATGTGACAGGGAGAAGACATCCCGCGGCCAGGCGAGGCCGAGCGGCTGCTCCTCGACCGCCGCGCTGCCGGCCGGGGTGCGCCGGACCGTCGCCTGCGTCGTCGCGGGCGAGATGTTCGCCACCACCGTCACCGCGAAGTCCCGCGGCGCGGGGGGCAGGATGCGCTCGAGCGCCGCATCGGCGCCCGCCCCGAACAGCGGCCCGAAGCGCGCGTTCCGGTTGAGGTCGAAGAGCACGATCTCGCTGCCATTGGCCGGCAGGCGCGCATAGAGCCGCGACAGCACCGCCGGCGTGGAGACGGTGGCGTCCACCACGGACTGGAAGGTCAGCACCGGTGGCAGGCGTCGCAGCGTCCCCGTCGTCGCGAGCCGGTCGAGCTGCGCGTGCAGCGCCGCGGTCAGCCGGTATGTCTGCCGCGCCGCGTTCACCGGGAAGGAATTGAACTTGAACGGATTGAACTCGGGCTGGATGTCGAGCCAGGCGGTCTTGGCGAAGCGCGGCAGCAGCGCCGGCAGCCCCGCAATCCCGGCGAATCGCGCGAAGGCGGTCACGCCCACCATCGGCGAGATCAGCACCAGCCGGTCCGCCCGCGGCAGCCGCTCGTCCTCGAGCGCATCGAGGACATGCTTCAACGCCAGCGCGCCGCCATTGGAATAGCCCACGACGTGCAGCGGCATGCCGGCGCCGGCGCGGCGCCGGGCCTCCCGCATCGCGAGGCGCGTCGCCGCCATCCAGTCCTCCCAGACGGCCTGTGTCAGGCCGGAGGGCGTCGCGCCATGGCCCGGCATGCGGATGCCGATCGCGACGAAGCCACGCGCGCGATAGGTCTCGGCGAAGTGGCGCAGGCTGAAGGGCGCGTCGGTCAGCCCGTGCAGGAAGACCGCCGCGCCGCGCGGCGGCCCGTCGGGTTCCAGCACGAAGGACCGGTTCCAGTTGCGCGCGAAGCGGTCGGGATCGACCGGGCTGCCGCTGAAATAGCGGTTGGTCGCGACCTGCTCCTCGGGCCCAAGGCGTCCGGACACCTCGCGCCGCACGGACGCGAAGAGCGAATCCTCCGCCGCGATCCAGCGCGCCCAGTCGGCGCGATCGACGGCGTCGCGGTCGAGTTCCTCGGGCACGAAGGTGTGCCAGGGCCCGAGCGGCGGGCCGTTCTGCATGTCCCAGACCCGCAGCGCGAGCACGACGAGCAGCAGCACGACGACGACGGCTGCGCTTCTCAGCATGAACCTGCGGGTGGTGATCAGCATGGGCGCGACACCCTTGCGCGGCGTGCGCCGCCGGACAAGTCTGCGCGAATCACCGCATCCAGAGGCTTCGCACCGGCATGACCCAGGACCGCGCCATCCGCGCCATGCTCGGCCTCTGCACGGCCATCCTGATCGCGGCGGCGCTGCATGCCGGCCAGGCGATCATCGCGCCGATCGTCTTCGCCCTGTTCGTCATCGGCCTGGTCTGGCCGGTGCAGAAGGCGGTGCAGGCGCGGCTGTCGGCGGGGCTCGCGGTGGTGGTGACGGTGGTCGTCACCCTCGTCGTTGTCGCGGTGCTGGCGCTGGCCATCGCCTGGGGCTTCGGCCGCGTTGCCGAATGGGTCATTGCGAACGGGTCGCGGCTGCAGTCGCTCTACGTCGCGAAGCTCGACTGGCTGGAGGCGCGCGGGGTCATCGCCGCCGGCGCCTTGGCCGAGCAGTTCGACGTGCGCTGGCTGGTCCGCATCGCCCAGGGCGTGCTGGCGCAGATCCAGGTCATCATCAGCTTCGCGGTGGTGACATCGGTCTTCATCATCCTCGGCCTGCTGGAGGTGGAGCAGGCCGCCGGGCAGCTCGCCGCCATGAAGACGACGAAGCCCGGCGCACAATGCGTTCTGGACGGGCTGGCGGCGAGTGCCGCGAAGCTGCGCGTCTACATGATGGTCCGCAGCTTCGCATCGGTCCTGACGGGCGTGTTGGTCTACGGCTTCGCGTACTGGATGGGTCTCGACCTTGCCCTGGAATGGGGCGTGATCGCCTTCGTGCTGAACTACATCCCCTTCATCGGGCCGCTGATCGCGACGATCTTCCCGACCGCGGTGGGGCTGCTGCAATTCGGGTCCTGGCAGGCGGTGGTGACCATTTTCGCCGTGCTGCAGGTCATCCAGTTCCTGATCGGGTCCTACCTGGAACCGCGGCTGACCGGCAAGCAGCTCGCCGTGTCGCCCTTCATGGTGCTGGTCGCCGTGTTCCTCGGCGCCTTCCTTTGGGGAATCCCGGGCGCCTTCATCGGCGTGCCGGCGCTGATCGCGGCGCTGACGCTGTGCGAGCAGTTCCCCGGCACCCGCTGGATCGCGTCGCTTCTGTCGGGGCGCGCGCCGGAGCCTGGCTGAGGCGCGCGCACCCATCAGAAGGATCCGACCAGCCCGCCGATCGCGATCACGGCGATGAGCGCGGCGAGCGATCCGCCGATGCCGACGATGACGATGTCGAGGTAGCTCTCGCGGTGCGTGCAGCCGCAGACCGCGAGCAGCGTGATGACCGCGCCGTTGTGCGGCAGGATATCGAGAGTCCCCGCGCCGATCACCGCGATGCGGTGCAGCAGGCCCGGATCGATGCCCTTCTCGGCCGCGATCGCCATGTAGGTCGGCCCCAGCGCATCCAGCGCGATGGTCAACCCGCCCGAGGCCGAGCCCGTCAGCGCCGCCAGCACGTTGGTCGCGACCGCGAGCGAGACCAGCGGCCCGCCGCCGATCCCCAGCACCCAGTCCCGCACCACCTCGAAGGCCGGCATGGCCGCGACCACGGCGCCGAAGCCGACCAGGCTCGCCACGCTGAAGATCGGCAGCACGGCGGCATTGGCACCTGCGTCCATGGTGGCGCGCAGGGAGGGGATGCGCCGCCCGCTGACCGCGAGCAGCGTCGCGATCGCCGCGGCGAGCGCGGTCGCCACCGCCCACACGCCCGCGACGGCGGACAGCGTCGTCCCGCCCCAGCGTGGCTCGGCGAGGAAGGCGGCGTCGATCTGCGGCAGCACCACGAAGGACATCAGCAGGTTCACCACCACGACGACCACCAGCGGCAGGGCGGCGGCCACGATGCCGGGCTGGTCCGGGGCAGGAGCGCTGTTGTGGATCTCGGCCGGGTCGAATTCGCGCGCGGCGACGGCGCGCTCGCGGATCACCGGGTCCTCGACCGCGGCATCCGCCGCGCCGGGCTGGTCCGCGCCGAAGCCTTCGCCGGCGGCGCGCGCCGAGGCCTCGCAGCGCGCCAGCCACCACAGGCCGATGCCGAGCATGATGGCCGAGGCGATGATGCCGAGCCCCGGCGCTGCGAAGGGCGTGGTGCCGAAGAAGGGCATCGGGATGGTGTTCGGGATCGCCGGCGTGCCCGGCAGCGCCGACATGGTGAAGGTCGATGACCCCACGATGATCGCGGCCGGCATCAGCCGCCGCGGGATGTCGGCCGCGCGGAACAGAGCGGTCGCCATCGGCGCCAGCACGAAATAGGCGACGAACAGGCTGACGCCGCCATAGGTGACGATGGCGCCCGCCAGCACCACGGCCAGGATGGCGCGCTCCGCGCCGAGCTTCTCGGTCATCCAGTCGGCGATGGCGCTGACCGACCCGCTGTCCTCCATCAGCTTGCCGAACAGCGCGCCGAGCAGGAACAGCGGGAAGAACTGCGCGACGAAGCGCCCCGCGCTGCCCATGAAGGTCTGGGTCCAGTGGGCGAGCAGCGGGTCGCCGGCGAAAGCCGCGGCCACCAGCGCGCCGACCGGGGCGAGCAGCAGCACCGACCAACCCTTGTAGGCAAACCAGACAAGGAGGGCGAGGCCGACCAGGATACCGAGGAGACCCATGGATCAGGTCTCCTCGAGCAGGCGCTCGATTGGCAGGGTCGATCGCTTGCCGAGGTCGTCGCCGTGCTCGGCCAGGAAGGCGTCTGCGGATTTCCGGCCCTCGTCGCGCAGCATGGTGAGGAACTCCCACTCGGCGTTCAGCTTCGAGGAATAGCCGAGCGTGACCATCACCTCGTTCTTCACGTAGTGGACACGGTTGCGCGCCCAATGCGCTCCCTCGGCGGTGCGGTGGTCGCCCGCCTGGCGCAGCAGGGCGATCATCTTGAGTTCCTTCAGCAGCGTCGCGTTGAAGGAGACTTCGTTCAGCCGGTTCAGGATCTCGCGCGCATTGGTGGGCGTGCCCGGGCGCTCGATCGGGTTGATCGGCACGATGATGGTGTCGTCCGAGACGCATTCGCGGATCAGCGGCGTCATGGTCGGGTTGCCGGAATAGCCGCCGTCCCAATAGGATTCGCCGTCGATCTCGACTGCCTGGAACAGGGTCGGCAGGCAGGCCGAGGCCAACAGCACCAGCGGCGAGAGATCGGCGTTGCGGAAGATCCGCCCGCGGCCCGTCCGCACGCTGGTCGCCGTGATGAAGACCTTGATGGGCCCCGCGGCCACCGCGTCGAAGTCGACACTCTCCGCCAGCACGTCGCCCAGCGGGTTCGGCGCCCAGGGCGCGAGCTCATAGGGAGAGTAGAGCCGGGAGAGCATGTCCATCGCCACGAAGACGGGCGAGTGGTCGAGCGTCCAGCGCCCGAGCATCACGTCGATCGGCGTGCGCTGGAACGGGCTGAAGGCCGCGGCGCGGGAGACCCGCCGCCAGAAGGCTTCCAGGGCCTCGCGCGCGCCCTCCCGCTCGCCCTTGGCATAGCCGGAGGCGAGCACGGCGGCGTTCATCGCCCCGGCCGAGGTGCCGGAGATCGCCTCGATCTCGAGCCAGCGTTCCTCGAGCAGGCGGTCGAGCACGCCCCAGGTGAAGGCGCCGTGGCTGCCGCCGCCCTGCAGCGCGAGGTCGATCAGAAGGGTGTCGCGCGCGGCCTTCGCGCCGGCGGGCTTAGCCATGGGCGGTCGCATCGGTGGTCATGGCGGGTGCCGGGCCTCTTCCTGCCGTTTGTGTGCGCTGCACAATGAGCGAGGAACCTAGACCGGACACTTCCGGGACGGAACCACAAACGGGCGTGCCCTGACGCGGCCATGGCGCGCTGCGGGACGCCGGGCACAGGGCCGGCACCGGGGGTCAATGCGGGCGCGGTGTTCGCTGGCCGCCACCCCTCTAGGCTTCCCGCGAGTATCGCTGGGAGACGTGGCGATGACGCAGACGGTCCCGCCCATCGGGCACCACACTTCGCCACAGGGCGACAGGATCCGGGCTGCGCGCCTGCCGGGGTTGGCGTTGGCCGGGGTGCTCGGCCTCGCCATCCTGCCCGCGCCGACGCTTGCCCAGTCCAACGCCGATGCCGCGACCATCGCCGAACTGCGCCGGCAACTGGACGAGATGCGCCGGCGGCTCGAACAACTCGAGGCCCGAGCGGCCCAGGCGGCGCCCACGCCTGCCGCCGTGGCGCCGGCCCGCCAGGCCGCCCGCGCCCCGGCGCCCCCGCCGGCTGTCGCGCCGCCGCGCGGCGCCACGGCGCAGGCGGAGGCCCAGGCCGCCGCCGCCGAGGCCCGCGCCGCGGCCGCGGAGGCCCGCGCCGCGCAGGCGGACCTCGCCGCCGCCCGCGCAGAGGCCGGCACGCCCCAGCCCGCCAACATCCCCGGCCTGCTGCTGCCGGAGCCGATGGGCGATCAGACCGCGACAGGGGACGCGCTGCGCTCGGACCTCGCCGGCATCGCCTTCCGTGTGCCGGGCACCGAGACACAGGTCCGCCTCTACGGCTTCGTGAAGCTGACCGGCTACTACGACTTCGGCGGCCGCAACCAGACCGACGCGCCGGCACCGCAGGCCATCCCGCTGACCGGCAGCCCGGCCGACCAGCAGGGCGGCGATTTCGGCATGACGGCCCGGTTCAGCCGCTTCGGCATCGACACGCGCTCGCTCACCGCCTGGGGCACGCTGGAGACCCGCCTCGAAGGCGATTTCGGCGGTGGCGCGCCGACCTCCACCAACGCCGTCTTCCGGTTGCGTCAGGCCTGGGCGGAACTCGGCGACGAGAATTTCCGCGTCCTCGGCGGCCAGGCGAACAGCCTGTGGAACGAAGGCGTCTTCGAGACGCTGATCGACGCGACCAACCTCAACCAGTCCTTCGTGCGCCAGGCGCAGCTGCGCGTCACCGGGCGCCTGGCCGAAGGGCTGACCGGGCAGGTCTCGATCGAGGCACCGGACACCTCCTACACCTCGCTCGCCGGGGTCTTCACGCCGGGATCGAGCCTCGAAGGCGGGGCGAGCCCGGCCTTCAACTCGGTGCCCGACCTGCTCGCGCGCATGACCTACCGGCAAGACGGCCTCGAACTCGGCGCGCGCGGCCTGCTGCGGCAGCTCGAGATCCGGACCACCGGCACCGCGGCCGCCCCGCCCGGCGTGTCCGACACGACGGCCGCCTGGGGGCTCGCGGGCCATGTGCGCGTCCCGATGCGCTGGCTGTCCGAGGCGCTGGGCCAGGACGAACTCCTCGGCATGGCCTTCTATGGCGACGGCATCGGGCGCTACTTCGCGGGTCAGACCTCGGGCCAGGACGCGTTGACCAATCTGGGGCTGCCGGGCGTCATCGCCCCGTCGCTCGACACGGTGACCTCCTACGGCGCGATCCTGGCCTACCGGCGGTTCTGGGCCACAACGCTGCGCAGCAACGTCTCCTACGCCTACGCCCACAACGACTATCCGGGCTACGCGCTGGGCTTCGCGCCCGGGTCGCTATCCGCGACGTCCCTGAATCGGGAGATGCAGCAGGTCTTCGCGAACCTGATCTGGAGCCCCTTCGCCGAGGTGCGGAACGGGACCTTCGGCAGCGGATGGCTCGACCTCGGGGTGGAATACCTCTTCACGCGGCGTGACCTGTTCGGCGGCGCGGGGGCGGCGGGGGCGTCCGGTGTCGGGCATGCGATCGCCAACCGCATCCTCTTCGCCGCCATCGCCCGGTTCTGATGACGGGGCATGCCGGTGGCCCTAGTATCCGGCACCACCCGCCGGACGCCGTCCGGAGCCGGGAGGAGACAAGGGGCCTGGCCGAGGTGGTAATGCCGTCGATGTGGAGTGCGCTCGCGCGCAGGAGCGTTCTGTTGCTGGCCGCGATGATGCTCGCCGGGTGCGCCAACATCCTGCGGGCCGATCCGCCGCCAGGCAACGCCGTCGACACCCTGCCGATCCTCGGCCTGAGCAATGCGCGCTTCTGGTTCGATGCCGATCCCTCGGCCTTCGGGCGCGAGGCGCTGGAGATGCAGCGGCGCCAGCTGGCCCAGCTGCCGGCCGCGGCGCGCGGGCGCCTTCCCCCGGCGAACTACCTCGCCTTGTCGGGCGGGGGCGACAATGGCGCCTTCGGCGCGGGGCTGATGGTCGGCTGGACCGAATCCGGCCGGCGTCCGTCCTTCGATCTCGTGACGGGCATCTCGGCGGGAGCGCTCATCGCGCCCTTCGCCTTCCTCGGCCCGGACTACGATCCGCAGCTGCGGGAGGTCTTCACGGAGGTCGCGCCCCGCGACGTCATCCTGATGCGCGGACGGCTGCGGGCGGTCCTCTTCGGCGAGGCCCTGGCCGACACCTCGCCGCTCTACAAGCTGATCGAGCGCCATGTGAACGCGCCGATGATGGCGGCGATCGCCCGGGAATACGCCAAGGGCCGCATGCTGCTGATCGGCACGACCAATCTCGACCTCGGCCGGCCGGTGTTCTGGAACATCGGCGCGATCGCGGCGAGCGGCGATCCCCGCGCGCTCGAGCTTTTCCGCAGCATCCTGCTGGCCTCGGCCTCGATCCCCGGCGCCTTTCCGCCGGTGCTGATCGACATCGAGCATGACGGTCGCACCTACCAGGAAATGCATGTCGACGGCGGCGCGGCGCTGCAGATGTTCCTCTACCCGACCATGCTGAATGGCGCGGAGGCCAATGGCCTGCAGCGCCGCCAGCGCACCGGCTGGGTGGTGCGCAACGGTCGGCTGGACGTCGAATGGGCCTCGACCAACCGGTCGATCCTGTCGATCACCGGCAGGGCCGCATCGACCCTGCTGCATTTCAGCGCGGCCAACGACATCGTGCGCATCTACCTCACCTCCCAGCGCGACGGCGTGGCCTTCCGCCTGGCCTATATCGGCCCGGATTTCCGCGGGACGCGGGACGAGCCCTTCGACAACGCCTTCATGCGTGCGCTGTTTGCCTATGGGCAGGAGCAGGGCCGGCGGGGGGATCGCTGGCGCGACTCCCTGCGTCCGATCGGATCCATCGAGCCGGCGATGCCCGCGAACTGACCGCGGGACGGCCGGTCAAGGGCGGGAACGTTTCGCCAAGGCG
Organism: Neoroseomonas marina; assembly: GCF_012927745.1. Taxonomy (GTDB): domain Bacteria; phylum Pseudomonadota; class Alphaproteobacteria; order Acetobacterales; family Acetobacteraceae; genus Neoroseomonas; species Neoroseomonas marina. The sequence goes on along the minus strand of NZ_JABBKX010000009.1, from coordinate 24,611 downwards.
CTGCGATTGAAACCCGTCTAGTGTTTTCGCCGGCCCGTCGCTGCGACGGGGCCGGGGTCGGTGTCGCCGGTCCCGCATCGGGGAGCAGAGACCATGGCCGACCAGCGGCAGCTGGCGCCTCCCCCGCGCGGGTCTGGACCATGCGTTCCGGCCTCGCCCGGTGTCGCCGTTGACGCCGCCCGAGAGGACCCATGGACAAGCTCGACGCCGTTCTCGCCCGTATCGATGCCAATGCGGATGCCGCCCTCGAACGGCTCTTCGCCGTACTGCGCATCAGGTCGATCTCGACGGACCCGGCCTTCGCGGCGGATTGCAAGGCCTGCGCGGACTGGCATGCCGCGGACCTCGCCTCGATCGGCTTCGAGGCCTCGGCGCGGCCGACCGCGGGGCATCCCATCGTCGTCGCCCATGACCGCAGCGCGACGGGACCCTCGGCGCTGTTCTACGGCCACTACGACGTGCAGCCCGTCGATCCGCTGGATTTGTGGGACCACGATCCCTTCGAGCCGAAGATCGAGACGCGCCCCGACGGCAGCAAGGTGATCCGTGCCCGCGGCGCGGCCGACGACAAGGGCCAGTTGATGACCTTCGTCGAGGCCTGCCGGGCCTGGAAGGAGGTCGCCGGCGCGCTGCCCGTGCCGATCACGATCCTCCTGGAAGGCGAGGAGGAATCCGGCGGCGCCAACCTGCCCGGCTTCCTCGAGGCCAATGCCGCGGAGCTCAAGGCCGATATCGGCCTGATCTGCGACACCAACATGTGGGACGCGGCGACGCCTGCGATCACGACCATGCTGCGCGGCCTGGTCGGCGAGGAGATCATCGTCACCGCCGCCGACCGCGACCTGCATTCGGGCTTCTACGGCTCGGCCGCGACCAATCCCAACCATGTCGTCGCGCGCATCCTCGCCGACCTGCGGGACGCCGATGGCCGCGTGACGTTGCCCGGCTTCTACGACGGCGTGCCGGAACTCGACCCGGCGCTGAAGAAGCAATGGGACGCGCTGCCCTTCGACCCGAAGCATTTCCTCGGCGCGGTCGGCCTGTCGGTCCCGGCCGGCGAGAAGGGCCGCAGCGTGCTCGAGATGACCTGGTCCCGCCCGACCTGCGAGGTGAACGGCATGGGCGGCGGCTACCAGGGCGACGGCTTCAAGACCGTCATCCCGTCCAAGGCCTCGGCCAAGATCTCCTTCCGCCTCGTCTTCGATCAGGACCCGCATAAGGTGCGCGAGGCCTTCCGCGCCTTCGTCCGTGCCCGCATCCCCGCCGACTGCAAGGTCGAGTTCCTCGAGCACGGCGCCGGCCGTGCCATCCGCTTCCCGATCGAGGACCCGGCCTTCCAGAAGGCCCGCCAGGCACTGACCGACGAATGGGGCAGGGAGGCCTTCTTCATCGGCGGCGGCGGATCCATCCCGGTGACGCACATGCTCAAGACGTCGCTCGGCATGGACGTGATCCTCGCGGGCTTCGGCCTCGAGGACGACCGCATCCACAGCCCGAACGAGAAGTACGACCTGCAGTCCTTCCGCAAGGGCATGCGGTCCTGGGCGCGCATCCTCGCCGCGCTCGCCTCCTGAGGATCCGGTCATGACCGAGGCTGCCGCGCCCAAGACGACGATGCAGAGAGTCCTCGACACGGTCGAGCGGGTGGGCAACCGCGTGCCCCACCCGGTGATGATCTTCGTCTACCTGATCGCGCTGGTGATCGTGCTCTCCGCCATCCTCGCGGCGGTCGGTGCCCACGTCACCTACCAGGCCTACAACCCCGCGAGCGGGGAGATCGAGCCGGCGAGCACCGTCGCGCGCAGCCTGCTGACGGTGGACGGCATCCGGTTCATGTTCACCGGCATCGTCCAGAACTTCATGAACTTCAACGCGGTCGGCGTGATCATCGTCGCGATGGTGGGCGTCGGCGTCGCCGAGGAAGCAGGGCTGGTGAAGGCCCTGATCCGCAAGCTGGTGGTGGTCGCGCCGCCCAGGATGCTGACCTACATCCTGGTCTTCGTCGGCATCATCTCCTCGATCGCGGCGGATGCCGGGTACCTGGTGCTGATCCCGCTCGCGGCCGCGGCCTTCGTCAGCGTCGGACGGCATCCGCTGGCCGGCCTCGCGGCCGCCTTCGCGGCGGTGGCGTCCGCCTTCCTGGTCAACATCCTGATCGTTCCGACCGACGGCATCCTCACCGAGATCACCAACGACGCGATCCGCCTGGTCGACCCCAGCCGCTCGATCGACCTCGCGGCGAATGTCTGGTTCTCGATCGGATCGGTGGCGATGCTGACCATCCTGATCGGCCTGATCACCGAGAAGGTGATCGAACCGCGCCTTGGGCCCTATACGGGCGACTATGTCGTGCCGGGCGAAAGCGCGCTGTCCGAGGACGAGTATCGCGGCCTGCGCTATGCGCTGTGGGGCATGCTCGGCGTCATGGCCTTCATCGCGGCGCTCACGCTGCCGCCGGGCGCGCCGCTGCGGCATCCGGAAACGGGCGCGATCATCGGCGCCTCCCCCTTCATGAACAGCCTGATCGTCTCGATCGCGCTGATCTTCATGGTCTGCGGCATCTGCTACGGCATGGGCGCGCGGACGATGAAGGGCGCGAACGACGCGATCGCCGCCATGCAGAAGGCGATCGCCGGGCTGTCCGGGCTGATCCTGCTGCTTCTCGTGATCAGCCAGTTCATCGCCTTCTTCAACTACACCAACATGGCGACGCTGGCGGCCGTCTCGCTCGGGCGCATCCTGCAGGAGATGAACCTCGACGCGCTGTGGCTGCTCGTCGGCTTCGTGCTCGCTGTCTTCCTGATCGACCTCATCATCACGGCGGCCATCGCGAAATGGGCCATCTTCGCGCCCATCTTCGTGCCCCTGCTGATGCAGCTCGGCGTGGAGCCGGAGGCCGTGCTGGCGGCCTATCGCGTCGGCGACAGCCCGATGAACTCGATCACGCCGCTCAATGCCTATTTCGCGATGATCGTGACCTTCGCGATCAAGTACCAGAAGGATGCGGGCGTGGGCACGGTCATCGCCCTGATGCTGCCCTATGTCATCTGGATCTCGGTGCTGTGGACCGCCCTCCTGGCGGGGTGGCACCTCCTGGGCCTGCCCTGGGGCATTTGATGCATGGTTGCCGACGAGCCCCCCAGGCCCGCCGGCCGATCCATCGCCTCCAGGGGCGACGGATGCGCTGCGATGCGGCATCATGGACCGGCGAGTGCCACGACGGCCGGAACGGTCCGGCCGGTCGCATCGCCGTGCCTGCCGCTGGAGCCGCCGAGTGCCGCCGACACGCCGCCTGATCGCCGTCCTGTCCTTCCTCGCGGCCTTGCCGGCCAGCGCGCAGCAGCAGCGCGCGCGGCGGGACCCCAACCCGGATGCCACGATCGAGATCGAGCAGGTCCGCGTCGGCGTGCTCGCGGTCGGCGCCTCGGTCGGCGGGGGCCGGCTGCATTTTCGCGGCGAGGAGCACCGCTTCTCGGTGCGCGGGATCGAGTTCGGCTCGGTGGGCGTCTCTTCCCTGTCGGCACGCGGCGAGGTCTTCGGGCTGCGCCGGCTCGAGGATTTCGGCGGCCGCTACACCGAGGAAGTGACGCCCCGCTATCGTGGCGACGGCGCCTCGGGGCCGGAGACGCGCTGGCTGCGCAATCCCGCCGGGGTCGAACTGCGCCTGCGCACCGACCGCACCGGCGGCCAGTTCCGCTTCAACGACGCGGGGGTGACGATCGAACTGCGCTGAGGATGCGCGCGCGATGATCGACGGCTTCCTCATCGCCAAGCTGCTGTCGTCCTGGCTGTTCGGCTTCTCGACGCTGATCAGCATCATCAACCCCTTCGGGATCGCTTTCGTCTTCCACGACATGACGCGCTGGCTGACGCCGCGGGAACGGTCCCGCCTGGCGCGTCAGATCGGCATCAATTCCTTCATCGTCGTGGTCATCGCGATGTTCCTCGGGTCCCGGGTGCTGTCCTTCTTCGGCATATCGCTGGAGGCCCTCAGGATCGGTGGTGGGCTTGCGGTCGCGGCCTCGGGCTGGGCCATGCTGCGTGCCCAGCCCGAGACGAAGGAGGCGCCGAAGGCCATGGACACCGCGCCGATCGAGCGCATGGCCTTCTTCCCGCTCACCCTGCCGCTGACGACCGGGCCCGGTTCGATCGCCGCCTCCATCGCGCTCGGCGCGGAACGGACCTCCTCGTCGCAGGACGTGTTGCTCGTCAGCGCCTTGTCGGCGCTGCTCATCGCCGCCTCGATCGGCGCCTGCGTCTGGCTCGCCTATGCCTACGCAGAGGCGATCGCGCGCCGGATCGGCCCGCAGGGCACGCTGATCGCGACCAAGCTCACCGCCTTCCTCCTCCTCTGCATCGGCGTCCAGATCATCCTGATCGGCGCGAGCGACGCGCTGCGGCCGCTGCTCGCCGCCCGCGGATGAGGCCTCGCCGGACCCGGAAGCCATGAACACCGACCTCCTCATCGTCCTCGGGCTGCTCGGCGCCGCCATCGTCATGTTCATCGCCAACCGTCCGCGCATGGACGCGGTCGGGCTGCTGATGATCGTGCTGCTGCCCTTCACCGGCGTGCTGTCGATCAACGAGGCGCTGGCCGGCTTCGCCGATCCCTCCATCGTCCTGCTCGCCGGGCTGTTCGTGATCGGGGAGGCGCTGGTGCGCACGGGCACCGCCCAGGCCATCGGCGACATGCTCAACCGCAAGGCCGGCAACAGCGAGACGCGGCTGCTGGTGCTGCTGATGATCGCGGGCGCCGGCCTCGGCGCCTTCATGAGCTCGACGGCGGTGGTCGCGATCTTCATCCCGATCGTGCTGCGGATCTGCCGCAACACCGGCGCCGCGCCCAGTCAGCTGATGATGCCGCTGTCCGTCGCGGCGCTGATCAGCGGCATGATGACCCTGGTCGCGACCGCGCCGAACCTGGTGGTCAGCGCGGAACTGGTCCGCCAGGGCCATGCCGGCTTCGCCTTCTTCGCCTTCACGCCCTTCGGCATTCCGGTGCTTGTCCTCGGCATCGGCTACATGTTGTTCGCCCGGCGCCTGCTGCCCGACCGGCGGGAACAGACGGGCGAGCAGCGCCGCGCGCCCAGCCTCGGCGAATGGGCGAAGATCTACGACCTCGACGGGCGCGCCTTCCGCCTGCGTGTCACCGCGGATTCCCCGCTGGTCGGTCAGCGGCTGGAGGGCCTGAACCTGCGCAAGGAGGGGGTGAACATCCTCGCCATCGAACGCCAGGGCCACTTCGCGACCGACCTGATCCGCCCGAGCGGCGCGACCGAGATCCAGGTGGGCGACGTGATCCTGATCGACGTGCGCATGAGCGCCGAGCGCATGCGATCGATGCGCGAGGAGTATCGGCTCCAGGTGCTGCCGCTCGCCGAAGGTGGTTTCTTCCTCGACCGGTCCCAGCAGATCGGCATGGTCGAGGCGGTGGTGACGCCCGACTCCCCTCTCGTCGGATCGACCGTGCTGCAGGCTCGCATGCGCGCCGAGTACCGGCTGACGGCGATCGGCCTGCGCCACGGCAACACCGTGGTCGGCGCGGATCTGCTGGAGGAGAAGCTGAAGACGGGCGACACGCTGCTGCTGACGGGCTTCTGGGCCGACATCCGGCGCCTGCAGACCGATGGCCGCAGCCTCGTGATCCTCAACCTGCCGGCGGAACATGCCGACCTGCTGCCGGCCGCCGGCCGGGCACCACAGGCGGTCGCGGTCCTGGCCCTGACGGTCGGGCTTATGATCAGCGGGATCGTCCCGAATGTGCACGCGGCGCTCATCGGCTGCCTGCTGATGGGACTGTTCGGCTGCATCGACCTCAACAGCGCCTATCGATCGATCTCCTGGAAGAGCCTGGTGCTGATCGTGGGCATGCTGCCCTTCTCGATCGCGCTGCAACGCACGGGGGGGGTGGACCTCGCCGCCGATGCGGTGGTGGCGCTCGCCGGCGAGGCGGCGCCGCGCGTGATCCTGGCTGTGATCTTCGTCATCACGGCGATGCTCGGCCTGTTCATCTCCAACACCGCGACCGCGGTGCTCATGGCACCCGTGGCGCTGGCGGTGGCACAGGAGATCGGCGCCTCTCCCTATCCCTTCGCGATGACGGTCGCGTTGGCGGCCTCGACGGCCTTCATGACGCCGGTGTCCTCACCGGTGAACACGCTCGTGGTCGGGCCCGGCAATTACACCTTCGGGGATTTCATCAAGGTCGGCGTGCCCTTCAGCATCGTGGTGATGCTGGTCTGTGTGCTACTGATCCCCATCATCCTGCCGCTCTAGATCGCGGCGGCGGCCTTGGCGCCGCGTCCCGCTATCGGGTGGAAGCCGTCCGGTAGGAAGGCCCGACAGGGCATCCTGCCGCTGCAACGACAACTGGGAGAAACACCGGCATGGCCGAAAGCATCAGCACCGAGCGCAAGATTCTGGGTGACGACTACGCCGCGATTGCCCAGAGCCACTACCCGGCCCTGGCCGATCTGCCTGCCGAGGACGTTCTCGCCCTGGCGCGGCAGCTGCGGGAGCAGCGCGACCGCCTGCGCGGCATGTTGCACACCAACCGCCGCGCCCGCCGCGGCAAGGGCGAACCGCGCGCGGTGTCGGGCAACGACGTCGCGCTGGCGCGCCGCAAGCAGGTCTATGCCGCGGCGCTCAAGCGGGTGAATCACCGGCTGGATATCCTTCAGGGGGAGGCTCGGCGCGCCTGGCACGCCGCGGCGCTGCGCGATGCATTGGCGCGCAAGCACGCCGCCCGGGCGCACCACCCGGCGGCCGGCGACAGCGCGGACGTCGGCATGCACGCGAAGCCGAGCCGCAAGCGCACGGTCCGGACCGACCCGCGCGAGATCGGCCGGGTGTCGGCCTTCGTGAAGGCGGCCCAAGCACGACGGGACCGTTGAGGACCCCGGACCCCAGCGAGCGGGACGGCTTCACGGTTTCGCGATGCGCCGCGCCGTGGCAGGCTCGCTCGGCCGGGGGAGGAAAGATCATGCACATCCTGCGCGATGCGTCGTTCCCAAGCCTCGTCCGGCGGCGACGCTGAGGGTCGCCCGATGTTTGCCGCACCCGACAGCATTCAGGGCTGGCACGCCCACATCTACTATGACCCCACGACGCGCGAGGCGGCGGCGAGGTTGCGCGAAGGCATCGCCGATGCCTTCCCGGAGGCGCGCCTCGGCCGCTGGCACGACGTGCCGGTCGGGCCGCATCCCCAGGCGATGTACCAGGTGGCCTTCGCCCCGGCGCTGTTCCCCACCCTGATGCCGTTCATCGCGCTGAACCGCGAAGGGCTGACGGTGCTCGTGCATCCGGAAACGGGGCGGCAGAAGGTGGACCACCTCGAGCACGCGGTCTGGATGGGGGCGGTGCTGCCGCTCGATGCGTCGGTGCTGCCGGATTGATCGGCCTGTCTTGACCGGCCGCGCCGGGCGGCGGAGGCTCCGGCCATCTTCAAGAGCGCCGCGAGGGCCCGCCCGCCGATGTTCCAGACCAGCCGTCGCGCCCTGCCGGCGCTGCTCGGCCTCGCCGCCGCGGCCCCCGCCGCCCATGCCCAGGCACCCTGGCCCGCGCGGCCGATCCGCTTCGTGGTTCCCTGGCCGCCGGGCGGGCTGAACGACCTGATCGCGCGGGCCTTCAACGACCGCGTCGGCGCGGCCCTCGGCCAGACCGTCGTCAACGACTTCAGGCCGGGCGCGGGCGGGCGGATCGGCGTGGCCGAGGTCGCGCGCGCCGCGCCGGACGGCTACGTGATCGGCATGGGCAATCTCGGGCCGCTGACGATCTTCCCCAACCTGTACCGCGACATGCCCTTCGACGTGGCGCGGGACCTCGCGCCGGTGACGATGTTCGCGGCCTCCCCGCTCGTGCTCGTGGTGAACAAGGACCTGCCGGCGCAATCGGTGGCGGACCTCATCGCGCTCGCGAAGGCGCGGCCCGGTCGGCTGAACTACGGATCGGTCGGCATCGGCACGGCGCAGCACCTGATCTTCGAGATGTTCAGGCAGCGCGACGGCATCGCCATGGAGCACGTGCCCTATCGCGGCAACACCGACAGCCTGATCGCGCTGCTCGCGAACGACATCCAGGCGATGTTCGAGACGCTGCCCACCATCCTGCCCGCGATCCGCGACGGGCGCGTGCGCGCGCTCGCCGTCACCACGCCGACGCGCGTGCCGCAACTGCCCGAGGTGCCGACGCTGGCCGAGGCCGGCCAGCCGGGCATCGAAGTCTCGACCTGGTATGCGGTGATCGCGCCGGCACGAACGCCCGATGCGGTGCTGGACCGGCTGTACGCCGTCTACACAGAGGTCGCGCAGCGGCCCGACATGCAGCAATTCCTGGCCGAGCAGGGACTGGTCTACCTGCCCAACACCCGTGCCGGCTTCGCCGAGCGCATCGCGGCCGAAAGCGCCCGCTGGGCGACGATCATCCGCGAGCGCGGCATCAGCGTGAACTGAAGGGAACGCCCATGACCGAGACCATCGCCCCGATCGGTGGCGCCGTCGCCTGGCGCGGCGCCGAACTCGCCACCCGCGGCTTCTGGCCGCGGCGGCTGACCGCCGAGGAGATCGCCGCGCTGGAGGCCGCGACGGCGTCCGTGCGGGACGCCGGCCGCGCCCCGCCGCGCTTCGGCCGCGAAGGCTTCGCCATCCCCGCGCTGGCGCCCCTGCTGGCCGAGGTCGGTCGGGAGTTGGAACATGGCGCCGGCGTGGTGCGCCTGTCTGGCCTGCCGGTCGATCGCATCGCGACCGACGACCTGAAGCGCCTGTTCTGGGGCCTGGCCTGCAACATCGGCACGCCGCTGCTGCAGAACACGACCGGGGAGGTGCTCGCCGAGGTGAAGGACGAGACCGGCAAGGGCATCGCCGTGACCGGCGACGGCAGCGGGCCGGTGCCTTCGGCGCGCGCGCGGTCCCGCTCGACCGGACCGCTGCGCTTCCATACCGACAAATGCGACGTGCTGGCGCTGCTCTGCGCGTCCAACGGGATCGAGGGCGGCGTCTCCCGTGTCGTCTCGACGGTCGCGATCCATGACGAGATGGCGCGCCGGCGGCCGGACCTGCTGCGCGTGCTGTACCAGGATTTCTGGCGCATGCGCCCGGCGGACGAGGAAGGCGTGGGCCACAGCGACCGCGTCTTCCGCATGCCGGTCTTCGCGCGCGGTCCGGGCGGTGCGTTCACCAGCCAGTACTCGCGCACCTATGTCGAGATGGCGCATGACCAGCCGGGCGTGCCGCCCCTCGAGCCCGTGCAGGTCGAGGCGATGGACATGCTCGCCGCGCTGGCCGACGCGCTCTGCGCCGAGGCGCCCTTCACGCCGGGCGACATCCAATTGCTGAACCAGCACGTCACCTATCACGGCCGCACCGCCTACGCGGACGACGCGACGAGCGGGAAGCATCGCGTGCTGCAGCGCATCTGGCTTGCCGTGCCGGAAAGCCGCGCGCTGCCGGAAGGCCATCGCGTCCAGTGGGGCCGCACCGAACCGGGCGCGCTGCGCGGCGGCGCGGTGCCCGGCGTGAGCGCGATCGCGGCCTAGCCCGCCAGGAACCAGTCGAGGATCCGCGCATTCGCCTCGCGCGGATAGGCGTGCGCGAGGTCCTCGATCGGTTCGAAGTCCACGCGCGCGCCGGCGGCTGCCAGGGCGCGCGCGGCGGCCTCCGCGGTCTCGACCGGGAACATCCAGTCCTGCGCGCCGTGGACGATGCGGATGGGCAGGCCGGCAAGGCGTTCCGCATCGGCGAAGCCCATGATGAAGCGGTTGAACGCCGCCGCGACCGGCGCGAGGTGGCTGAAGCCGCACCCGGCCCCAAGGCCATAGGTGTAGGTGAAGGTGCCGCCGTCGCTCATGCCGGTGAGCAGGCGCCGCGTCGGATGGATGGCGCGGCGCTGCGCCATGGCGTCGATCGTGGCGGCGATGTGCGCCCCGTCGATCGCGGGCTCGCCGAGCGCCCAGGTGTCCCCCGCCGCGGTCGGCGCGATGAGGATGCAGCCGCGGCTGCGCGCATCCCTCAGCCAGGTCCAGAGGAAGTCCCGCCCGTTCCCGCTGCCGCCATGCAGCGCGACGACCAGCGGCGCGGGTTCGTCCTCGGCCAGGTATTCGGGGATGTAGACGGCCGCACCGCCGCGCGTGCCCGGCGGGCCGCCGAGATGCATCGTCCCGGTGCCCTCCCGCCCCGGGGGCGTGGCGGCGATCCGCGCGCGCAGGGCCTCGTCCGTCCGCGCGGCCGGGGTGAGGAAAGCGTCGCTGACCAGCGTGACGAAGGGGGCGAGCGGGTAGATCGCCTCGCTCGCGCGCGGCGCGGCGCGGAAGGCGCGCCCGGCGGCACGCAGCGGGTCGGGCGCCTCGCCAGCGCGCGCCAGGGCGGCGAGGCCCTGCGCCGCGGCTTCCGCCGAAGCTTCGACGCAGGCGCGGACGGGGCCGAGCCGTTCCGGCCAATCCGTCGCGCGGGAGAGCGCCAGCGCCTCCGCAACCTCCGCATCCGCGCCATCGAAGCCGGCGATCAGGTCGAAGATGGTCTCGGGATCGACCCGCCGGGCTCCGGCCTCCAGCCGGGCGATCCCGTTGAGGCTCGCCTGGATCAAGCCGACGAGCGCGCCGCCGGCGGGATCGCCCGCCGCCGTCACGAACCCTGCCAGGCCGGCGGATGGCTGCCGAGCGGCATCGACGGCAGCGCCCAATGCGCGGGCGTCGCGGACAGCATCGCCGCGTGCCGCACCGCCGTCATGCGGCCGTAGCCGCTGTCGCTCTCCTCGAGGAAGGGCGCGATGTCGGCGATGCCCGGCGCCGCCAGCCCGCCCTCGACCCGCCCGAGCCGCTTGATCCACTCCCCCGTGCCGGCGAGCGAGACGCGTACCAGCCAGGACCCGCCCTCGGTCGCGCGGCGCAGCAGCGCCGCCATGGCGCCGAAGGCGAGCAGGTAGCCGGAGGCATGATCGAGCGCCTGGCAGGGCAGGGGGCGCGGCTTCGCCTCGCCGCCCGCGAGGCCTTCGGCGTCGTTGATGCCGTCCGCGTTCTGCACGAGGGAGTCGAAGCCGCGCCGCCCGGCCCAGGGCCCGAGATGCCCGAAGGCCGATAGCGACACGCAAATGATGCCCGGCTTCAGTGCCGCCAGCGCCTCCGGCGTGAATCCGAGCCCGGCGATCGCACCCGGGCGGTAGCCCTGCAGGAAGATGTCGGCCTGGCCCGCGAGGCTCTGCAGCGTCGCCGCCTGCATAGGGTCGCGCAGGTCGAGCGCCGTGCAGCGCTTGCCTCGCCCGGTGTCCATCACCAGCGGCGGCAGGCTGGGGAGGGTCGGGCTGGTGACGTGCAGCACCTCCGCCCCATGCGCCGCCAGCGTCCGCCCGGCGACCGGCCCCGCAATGACGCGGGTCAGGTCGAGCACGCGGAGGCCTTCCAAAGGTCGCGCGGCGAGCGGCGGCAGCGGCGTGGGCGGCGCATCCCCGATGCGCTCGATCACGACGGCCGGCAGGGACCCCGCCGCCTGTCCCTGCGGCGAGGCGGCCCATTCATCCAGGCTGCGCGTCATGGTCGCGACGCCGCCGGCGGCGTAGATCGCGCTCTCCGCCTCCTCGGCCCTCCAGGCGCCGAGGGCGCGCGTCACCGCCTCGCGGTCGTAGTCGCAGCCGAGCACCCGCAGCACCGCGTCCCGGTGGTGCGGGAAATTCGTGTGCAGGCGGATCCAGCGCCCGTCGCCGCAGGGATGCAGCCCCGCGATGCGGTCCCAGCCCTCATGCACCTCGCGCCCGTCGACGCGCAGGTGGCGCTCGGAATGGAACTCGGTCAGCGCATGGGCCATGTCGACCGCCACCTGCTGCGCCGGCCCGCCGCGCGCCTGGTGGATTGCCGCGGCGGCCGCGCCCGCGGCGGCGATGCTCGCCACGGCCGAGGTGCCGACCGCGAAGGTGGAGGGCTGGAGCGGATCGGCGCCGGTCAGGCGTGCGGGCGGCATGGCCGCCGGACCGAGACCGGCCAGGCGCCACAGCGCGTCGAGCGCATCGGAAGGGGAGGTCGTCATGCGCCGAGCCTCCACCCGCCCGCGCCGCGCGTCCAGCGCCTCAGCCCCAGAGGCGTTCGAACTCCCCGGTGCGCGCCTCGATCGCCGCGCGGCGCTTCACCTTCATCGTCGGCGTGAGGAGGCCGTTGTCGATGGTGAAGGGCTCGGTCACCGCGAAGTGGCGGATGCGTTCGATGGTCGCGAGCTTCCCGTTCACCCGGCGCACCGCCTCGGCGACCTTGTCGGCCATGCCGTCCGCCGGTACGACCAGGGCGACGATACCGGGCCTACCTTCGCCCGCGACCACCGCCTGGTGGACCTCGGGTTCCGCCATCAGCAGGGATTCCACCTTGGCCGGGCTCACCATGTCGCCGCCCAGTGTCTTGATGAAGTCCCGCTTGCGGTCGGTGATGCGCAGGTAGCCGTCCTCGAGGACGCCGACATCGCCGGTGTGCAGCCAGTTGTCGGTCTCGCCGTTCGGCGCGCGGAAGGCCGCGGCCGTGGCCTCGGGATTGTTCCAATAGCCGGTCATGACAAGGTCGCCGCGCACCAGCACCTCGCCATCCTCGGCGATGCGCAACTCCACCCCCTGCAGCGGCGGGCCGACGGTGTGGCGGCGGTTGGCCCAGGGCAGGTTCACCGAGACGACCGGCCCGGCCTCGGTCTGGCCGTAGCCCTGCAACACCGGCAGGCCAAGGGCGAGGAAGAAGCCCGAGAGGTCCGGATCGAGCCGCGCCCCGCCCGAGACCATCGCCAGCAATTCCCCACCGAAGCGCGCCCGCGTCTTGGTCCGCACCAGCCGGTCCAGCACCAGGTCCTGCAGCTTCTCGAACAGGCCGAGCGGCGGCCCGTCCATCTTCCGCAGGCCGAGCTCCACCGTCCGGTCGAACAGGCGCCGCTTGAAGGGCGTCTCCTTCTCCAGCCCCAGCAGGATGCGCCCGCGCAGCACCTCGAACAGGCGCGGCACGGCGGTCAGGACCGCGGGCTTGATCTCGGCCAGCTCATGGGAAAGCCGGTCGGCGCCACGCGAATAGACCACCTCCATGCCGACCGAGGGGAGCAGGAACCCGCCCACGGTGTGCTCATAGGAATGCGACAGCGGCAGGAAGGAGAGATAGGGCTTGCCCTTGAGGCCCAGCCGGTCCGCCAGCGGCACCACCCCGGCGCGGTTCGCGAGCAGCGCGCGGTGCGGCAGCATCACCCCCTTCGGCAGCCCGCCGGTGCCCGAGGTGTAGATCAGGCAGGCCAGGCTGTCGGTCGGGCCGGCCTCGGCCTCGGCATGCAGGGCGGCGACGTCGCCCGGGGTCGCGATCGCCTCGGCCCAGCCATGGGCGAGGAGGCCGGCATCGGTGGGCGGATCCTCGAAGGTGATCAGCAGGTCGAGCCCGTTCGCCAATGCCGCGCCTTCCAGCACCTTCTCGGCCAGCCGGCGGGTCGACACGATCGCCGTCCGCGCCCCCGAATCGCGCAGGATGTGGGCGTGGTCTCCGGCGAGGTTGGTCGTGTAGGTCGGCACCGTGACCGCGCCGATCGCCATGATGGCGGTGTCGGCGATCGGGAATTCCGGCCGGTTCTCGCTGACCAGCATCACCCGGTCGCCCGGCCCGACCCCCTTGGCGCGCAGGAACGCGGCGACCGAGGCCACGCGCAGCGCGAAATCGCCCCAGCGCAGGGATTGCCAGGCACCCCCCTGCCAGTAACGGAACAGCGGGCGGTCCGCCCATTCGGCGGCCAGCGCCAGCATCATGGCCGGCAGCGTCGGCCAGTTCCGCTGCGACTTCGGCATCGTGCCTCCCCCGGTCTTGATCGCGTAACGGTGTAAGGGGCGCGGAAGCGCTTGGCCATGCTCCCGTTTGGCCTATATGGGCCACGTGAGCACGATCGCCCTTCCGACCCCCGCCCGCGCCCCCCTCGACCGCGCTGCCGCCGCGGACGCGGCGCTGCCCGTCTGGGACCTCTCGGACCTCTACGCCGCGCCGGACGACCCGCGGCTGGCAGCCGACCTCGACCGCGCCGAGGCCGAGGCCCGCGCCTTCGAGACGCGCTACCAGGGGCGCCTCGCCGGGCTGACCGGCGACGTTCTCGCTCAGGGCATCGCGGATTACGAGGGGCTGTGGGAGCGGCTCGGCCGCGTCACCTCCTATGCCGGCCTGGTCTTCAGCGGCGACGCGCAGGATCCGGCCAATGGCCGCTTCTACCAGACGATGCAGGAGCGGGTGACGAACATCTCCTCGCACCTGCTGTTCTTCACCCTCGAGGTGAACCGGCTCGAGGACCATCTCCTCGAGACCAAGGCCGGTGGATCCGAGGCGCTGCGTCGGTGGCGGCCCTGGCTGCGCGACCTGCGCGTCTTCCGCCCGCACCAGCTGTCTGACGAGGTCGAGAAGCTGCTGCACGAGAAGGAAGTCGCCGGGGCCTCCGCCTGGAACCGGCTGTTCGACGAGACCATCGCCAACATGAAGGTGAAGGTCGGCGAGGAGGAACTCACCGTCTCCGCCGCGCTGAACCGCTTCTCCGACCGCGACCGCTCGAAGCGCGAGGCGGCGGCGAAGGGCGTGTCGGCCGCCTTCGGGGAGCGGGTGCGGCTGTTCTCGCTGATCACCAACACCTTGGCGAAGGACAAGGAGATCGAGGACAAGTGGCGCCACTATCCGCGCCCGGGCTCCTACCGGAACCGCTCCAACATGGTCGAGGACGAGGTGGTGGACGCGCTCGTCTCCGCCGTCACCTCGAACTATGGGCGCCTGTCGCATCGCTACTACGGCATGAAGGCGAAGTGGCTCGGGCTGCCTATCATGCAGCACTGGGACCGCAACGCGCCGCTACCGGACGAGGATGACCGCCGCATCCCGTGGCACGAGGCGGTGGAGCGCGTGCTCAACTCCTACGCCGCCTTCAGCCCGGAACTCGCCGCGATCGGCCGGCGCTTCTTCGACAAGCCGTGGATCGACGCCGCGCTGCGGCCGGGCAAGGCCTCGGGCGCCTTCGCGCATCCGACGGTGCCCTCGGCGCACCCCTATCTGCTGCTGAACTACCACGGCAAGTCGCGCGACGTGATGACGCTGGCCCATGAGCTGGGCCATGGCGTGCACCAGATCCTCGCCGGCGCGCAAGGCTACCTGATGTCCTCGACGCCGCTGACCCTGGCCGAGACAGCGTCCGTGTTCGGGGAGATGCTGACCTTCCGCGCCGTGCTCGATGCCGAGACCGACCCGAAGCGCCGCCGGGCAATGCTCGCCGGCAAGGTCGAGGACATGCTCAACACGGTGGTCCGCCAGATCGCCTTCTACCGCTTCGAGACGCTGCTCCATGACGAGCGCCGCAAGGGCGAGCTCTCGGCCGAGCGCATCGCCGAGCTGTGGATGCAGGTGCAGACGGAAAGCCTCGGCCCCGCCTTCGAGTTCACCCCGGACTACGGCGTCTACTGGGCCTATATCCCGCACTTCATCCACTCGCCCTTCTACGTCTACGCCTATGCCTTCGGGGATTGCCTGGTGAACGCGCTCTACGGCGTCTACCGCGACGGCAGCGTGAAGGATTTCGAGGCCAAGTACCTCGACATGCTGCGCGCGGGCGGCACCAAGCGGCACAAGGAACTGCTCGCGCCCTTCGGCCTGAACGCCGCGGACCCGGCCTTCTGGACCAAGGGCCTCGACGTCATCTCCGGCTTCATCGACGAGCTCGAGCGCGCGGATGGCTGAGCGCGAAGGCAGCACGCTGTTCGGGGAGGCGCGGCGGATGCTGCGCACCTCGGGCGCGGTCACCGGCATCGCCGCGCGCGTCGCGGGCCAGCGCCTGTTCGGCATGAAGGCGGACAGCGCGGCGCATGCCGAGGACCTCAAGGCCATCCTTGGCGGGCTCAAGGGTCCGATGATGAAGGTCGCGCAGTTCCTCTCGACCGTGCCGGACGCGCTGCCGCCGGAATACGCGAAGGAACTGGCCACGCTGCAGGCGAATGCGCCGCCGATGGGCTGGCCCTTCGTGCGCCGCCGCATGGCGAGCGAGCTCGGCCCGGCCTGGGAGACGCGCTTCGCCTCCTTCGAGCGCGAAGCGGCGGCCGCCGCCTCGCTCGGCCAGGTGCACCGCGCGGTGCTGCCGGACGGGCGCCGCGTCGCCTGCAAGCTGCAATATCCGGACATGGCATCCGTGGTGGAGGCCGATCTCCGCCAGCTGAAGATCGCCATGGCAATCTATCGCCGGATGGACCCGACGCTCGAGAACGACGAAGCCTATGCCGAACTGTCGGACCGGCTGCGGGAGGAACTGGACTACCTGCGGGAAGCCGCGCAGCAGCGCCTGTATGGCCTGATGCTGAAGGGCGTCCCCGGCGTGCGGGTGCCCGAGCCGGTGCAGGATTTCTGCACGCGCCGCCTGCTGACGATGACCTGGCTCGACGGCCGCGCCATCCAGGCCCGCATCGACGAGGATCCGCCCGAGGAGGAGCGCGCCGCCTATGCCCGCGCCCTGTTCCGCGCCTGGTACGTGCCGCTCTACCGCTACGGCGTCATCCATGGCGACCCGCATCTCGGCAACTACCAGGTGCGCGGGGATGCGCCGGACAATGACGGCTGGGGGATCAACCTGCTCGATTTCGGGGTGATCCGGGTCTTCCCGCCCAGCTTCATCGGCGGCGTCATCATGCTCTACGAGGCGGTGCGCGACGACGATTTCGACAAGGCGGTCGAGGCCTACCGTATCTGGGGCTTCCGCGACCTGAAGCGGGAGACGATGGAAGTGCTCACCATGTGGGCGCGCTTCCTCTACGAGCCGTTGCTCGATGACCGCGTGCGCCCCATCCAGGTGAACGACGACCCCAATTACGGACGGAAGATCGCCGAGCAGGTCCATGCCGGCCTCAAGCGTACCGGCGGCGTGCGGGTGCCGCGGGAATTCCCGCTGATGGACCGCGCGGCGATCGGGCTGGGCTCGGTGTTCCTGCGGCTTGGCGCCAAGGTGAACTGGCACGACCTGTTCCACGAGCTGATCGCCGATTTCGACGAGGCGAAGCTTGCGGAACGCCAGAAGACGGCATTGGCCGAGGTCGGCGTGCCGGGGCCTGCCTGAGTCGCCCCGGACGCGTTCTGAATCGGGGCGTGGCGGCCGATCGTTCCGCGTTCCAGGAAGGATGCTGGACACCCCGCCGCGCCCCCTGTAGGTGCGAAATCAACCACTCGGGCCCAGGGAGACCTCCCGCATGAAGCTTGCGGTTCTGAAGGAACGGCGAAACGGGGAAACCCGCGTCGCGGCAACGCCCGAGACGGTCAAGAAATACATCGGCATGGGGCTCGAGGTGGCGGTCGAGCAGGGGGCGGGCCTCGCGTCCGGCATGACCGACGCCGCCTTTGCGGAGGCCGGGGCGACGATTGCCGCCTCGGCCGCCGACGCGCTGGCCGGGGCCGGCATTGTCCTCAAGGTGCGGGCGCCGACCGACGAGGAGTTCGGCGCCATCGGCAAGGGGGCGCTGCTGATCGGCACCCTCGCCGCCGATGCCGACGCTGCCGGGCGCTATGCCGGCGCAGGGATCGACGCCTGTTCGATGGAACTGCTGCCGCGCATCACGCGCGCCCAGTCGATGGACGTGCTGTCCTCCCAGGCGAACCTTGCGGGCTACCGCGCGGTGATCGAGGGGGCGGGCGCCTACGACAAGGGCTTCCCGATGATGATGACGGCGGCCGGCACGGTGCCCGCCGCCAACGCCTTCATCATGGGCGCGGGCGTGGCGGGGCTGCAGGCCATCGCGACGGCGCGCCGCCTCGGCGGCCGGGTCTCGGCGACCGACGTCCGGCCGGCGGCGATGGAGGAGATCAAGTCCCTCGGCGCCTCCTTCGTCGGCTACGAGGACGAGGAGAGCAAGGCCGCCCAGACCGCGGGCGGCTACGCCAAGCAGCTCTCGGCCGAATTCTACGCCAAGCAGGCCGAGGTCGTGGCGGCCCACATCGCGAAGCAGGACGTGGTCGTCTGCACCGCGCTGGTGCAGGGGCGCAAGGCGCCGACGCTGGTCACCGCGGCCATGGTCGCGACCATGAAGCCGGGTTCGGTGATCGTGGATATCGCGGCCGACGCTGGCGGCAACTGCGCCCTGACGCAGCCGGGCGAGATGGTGGTGACCGAAAACGGGGTGAAGATCCTGGGCTTCACCAACTGGCCCGGGCGCCTGCCGGCAGCGGCCTCGGCGCTCTATGCGCGCAACCTCCTCACCTTCCTGTCCACCTTCTGGGACAAGGAAGCGAAGGTGCCGAAGCTGCCGGAGGAGGACGAGATCGTGAAGGGCGTGACGCTCACCCGCGGCGGCGCCGTGGTCCATCCGCTGATGAAGCCGGCGGCGTAAGGGGGCAGGGACGATGAATCCGACCGAACTCGCCAACCAGGCGACAGCCGCGGCGCATCGGGCGCTCGAACTCGCCGAGCAGGCGCGCCGCATGGCCGAGGCCGCCGCCCCGGTCGCCGCGGCGGCCGAACCGTTCCTCTACCTGCTGACGATCTTCCTGCTGGCCTGCTTCGTCGGCTACCACGTGGTGTGGAACGTGACCCCGGCGCTGCACTCGCCGCTGATGGGCGTCACCAACGCCATCTCCTCGGTTATCGTGGTGGGTGCGATCCTCGCGGCCGGCACGGCGGATGGGGTCGCGGCGCGGATCTTCGGCTTCATCGCCGTGACGCTCGCCGCCGTGAACATCTTCGGCGGCTTCATGGTGACGCGACGGATGCTCGCCATGTTCAAGAAGAAGGGGAGCTGAGCCGATGGGTGCGACGCTCTCGACCCTCTCCTACCTGGTCGCCTCGGTTCTCTTCATCCTGGCGCTGCGCGGCCTGAGCCACCCCGAAACGAGCCGCCGGGGCAACATGTTCGGCATGATCGGGATGGGCATCGCCATCGTGGCGACGCTGTTCCATCACGGCATGGGCTTCGGCGGCATCGTGCTGATCCTGGCCGGCCTCGCGATCGGCGGCACGGTCGGCACCGTGGTGGCGCAGCGCATCCAGATGACGGCGCTGCCGCAGCTTGTCGCGGCCTTCCACTCGCTGGTCGGCCTGGCAGCGGTGTTCGTGGCGGCATCGGCCTTCTACGCGCCGGAATCCTTCGGGATCGGCACGCGCGGGCACATCCACACCCAGTCGCTGGTCGAGATGTCGCTCGGCATCGCGATCGGTGCCATCACCTTTTCGGGCTCGGTCATCGCCTTCGCCAAGCTGGCGGGGAAGATGTCCGGCGCGCCGATCACCTTCAACGGGCAGCATTGGCTGAACCTCGGCCTCGGCATCCTGCTGCTGGTGCTGATCATCGTCTTCGTGGCGACCGGTTCGGGCGTGCTGTTCTGGCTGATCGCGCTGCTGTCCTTCGCGCTCGGCTTCCTGCTGATCATCCCGATCGGCGGGGCGGACATGCCGGTCGTGGTGTCCATGCTGAACAGCTACTCGGGCTGGGCGGCGGCGGGCATCGGCTTCACGATCGGCAACCTGCTGCTGATCATCACCGGCGCCCTGGTCGGCGCCTCGGGTGCCATCCTGTCCTACATCATGTGCAAGGGCATGAACCGCAGCATCATCAACGTGCTGCTGGGCGGGTTCGGGTCCGAGGGCGGCGCGGCCGCGGGTGGCGGCGATGTTGGCGACCGTCCGCCGGTGAAGGCGGGTTCGCCGGAAGATGCCGCCTACATGATGAAGAACGCGCAGAAGATCATCGTGGTGCCGGGCTACGGCATGGCCGTGGCCCAGGCCCAGCAGGTGCTGCGCGAGATGGCGGACCTGCTCAAGAAGGAAGGGGCGGAGATCAAGTACGCGATCCACCCCGTCGCCGGCCGCATGCCCGGGCACATGAACGTGCTGCTGGCCGAGGCCAACGTGCCCTACGACGAGGTCTTCGAGCTCGAGGAGATCAACCCCGAGTTCGCGGATGCCGACGTGGCCTTCGTCATCGGCGCCAACGACGTGACCAACCCGGCGGCCAAGACGGACAAGTCGTCCGCGATCTACGGCATGCCGATCCTGGACGTGGAGCGCGCGAAGACGGTGTTCTTCATCAAACGCGGCATGTCCTCGGGCTATGCCGGCGTGGAGAACGAGCTGTTCTACCGCCCGAACACGATGATGCTCTTCGGCGACGCCAAGAAGGTGACGCAGGAGATCGTGCAGGCGCTGCAGCGGTAAGGAAGGCCGGGGAGAAGGGAACTTCTCCCCGCGGAACCGGGCCCCCCTCAACCTTCTTTGGTACCAAGTGATCAAAGAAGGGAGAGGGTCTGGGGGAGGTTCACCTCCCCCATGTTTTTTGTCAGGCGTTCGCCATCAGCGCGCCCCTCAGTTCGGCGCCGCTGCTCAGCCACCCGAAAAAGTGCTCGACGTTGAATTCCGTGGCCTGCTGCTGGCCCGGCCCCGCCGCCATGGTCGCGTCCGTCAGCATGACGGGGAAGAATTCGCGATGGTACGCATCGCGGATCGTGCTCTCGACGCAGACATTCGATGCCACGCCGCAGACCAGCATGGTGCGGATGCGCCGCGACGACAGCACCTGTTCGAGCGTGGTGCCCGCGAAGCCCGAATAGCGCGCCTTCGGTACGACGATGTCGCCTGGCTGAGGGGCGAGTTCCGGGACGATCTCGTGGTCCCAGGTGCCCTGGGTGATCAATCGCCCGGCATAGGCCTCGTTGGCGCGCATGAACTTCAGCGCGTTCGACTTGTGCCAGACGGGGGCGGAAGGCGGTGCCTCCCGCTGGTCCGGCGAGAAGCCGTTCTGCAGGTAGATGACAGGAAGGCCCACGGCGCGGCAGGCCATGGCGATGCGGGCGGTCTCCGCGATGACCGGCGGGGCGCCGGACACGTCGAACCCCACCAGGTCGATGTAGCCGCCCTTCGAGAGGTAGGCGTTCTGCATGTCCACGATCACCAGCGCCGTCTCCTCGACGGTGACGGTGATGGGCTCGGGGCGCGCGGGCAGGGTGACGGTGCGGGGCAAGGGCGGGCTCCTGGTTGCGGGCCAGGGGCAGGCAAAGTCCGTGCCAGGGCAGGAACAGCAAAAACCGCGGTCCGCGGGGCCTCCCCCACGCCGCGGCTTGTGCCTCGGGGCCGCCCCGAACCGGGGCGGCGGTCAGGGCTTCAGAAGCCCTCGCGCTCCAGGCGCTTGCGCTCGACCTTGCGGGCGCGACGGACGGCCTCGGCAGCCTCGCGCGCGCGGCGCTCGGACGGCTTCTCGTAGTGCCGGCGAAGCTTCATCTCGCGGAACACACCTTCCCGCTGCAGCTTCTTCTTCAGCGCCTTCAGCGCCTGGTCGATATTGTTATCACGAACGACGACTTGCACGCGGCGCAACCTCCTGCGCGAACTGGGTTTCAGAAAGCACGAAAACGGGCGCGACCGGTCACCCGGTCCGCTTCGCGGCAGCGTTTAGCATGGATTCGTAACGCGCCGGAAGCCCTCGCATGCGACCCGAGGCCCCTATATGTGTGCTGCGCAACCGTTTTTCGCCCCTCGGAGCGTCATGGCCCTCCTCAAGATCGCCCGCATGGGCCACCCCGTCCTCCTTGGCCGCGCGGAGGAGGTCGCGGACCCGACCGCGCCCGAGATCCGGCGCCTGATCGCCGACATGGCCGAAACGATGGAGGATGCCGGGGGCATCGGCCTTGCCGCCCCGCAGGTCCATGTGCCGCTGCGCCTGTTCGTCTGGCGGACCGGGGCAGGGGGCGTCTCCGCCCTGATCAACCCCGAGCTCGAGCAGGTGGGGGAGGAGACCGACCTTGCCTGGGAAGGCTGCCTGTCCATACCCGGTCTGCGCGGGGCGGTGCGGCGAGCCTCCCGCCTGCGCTTCAGCGGCATCGACATGGATGGCCGTGAGATCGCAGGCGAGGCCGCCGGCATCGTCGCCAGGGTCATGCAGCACGAGACCGACCACCTCGACGGCGTGCTCTACCCCATGCGGATGGAGGATCTCGGGCAGTTCGGCTTCGTCGAGGAACTCGCCCGCGCCCAGGCCCGCACGGCGAAGGAGGAGACATGATGACCCTGACCGAAGCCGACCGCCCGGCCCGCGACGCCGCGTTGCGGACGATCCTGCCGCTGGTGCCCGAGATGGGCTGGTCGCTCCGGGCGATCGCGGCAGGCCTCGCCGATGCGGGGATGGCGCAGGAAGACGCCGAGTTCCTCTTCCCACGCGGCGCCACCTCCGCGATCGACGCCTGGCTGGACCTGACCGACCGGCAGATGGCGGTCGCCGTAGGCGACCTCGC
Source organism: Neoroseomonas marina (assembly GCF_012927745.1). GTDB lineage: Bacteria > Pseudomonadota > Alphaproteobacteria > Acetobacterales > Acetobacteraceae > Neoroseomonas > Neoroseomonas marina. The sequence goes on along the minus strand of NZ_JABBKX010000009.1, from coordinate 2,404 downwards.
GGGGCTGCGCACGCCGGATCGGATCCGCGCCCTGGTCGCGGCGCGGCTGCGGCTGGCGGCGCCCCACAAGGACGCGCTGCGCCAGGCCATGGCGATGCTCGCGCTGCCGTGGAACGCGCCGCTCGGCCTGCGCACGGCGGCCCGGAGCGCCAGCGCCATCTGGCACGCGGCCGGGGACCGGTCGGCCGACTTCTCCTGGTACACCCGCCGGGCCAGCCTCGCGGCGATCTACGGCGCGACCCTGGCCTTCTGGCTGCGCGACGGCTCGGAAGACATCGGCCCGGCGCTCGACTTCCTCGACCGCCGCCTGGCGGGGCTCGCGCGCTTCGGGCGGTGCCGCAAGCGCGTCATGGAGCGCCGCGCAGCATGACCTTGCGGCGCCGTCTTCACGGCGGCACGCAACCACTTGGTTCCGCTGACGATTGAAACAAATTTCCGATTCCCCAGAGCGCGCTCGCACGGTAATGAGCGCGATCAGGAGCCCTGTCGTGGCGCCCGTGGAATCGGGCGGTACGCCGGGCCCGTTCCATCGTGACAGGGAGCGCCCGGCGCCCATGACCAAGACCCGTACCTTCATCGCCGCGATCTGCGGCATCGCGATCGCCGGGCCCGCCCTGGCGGATGGCTGCCTGCGGCCGGAGGAGCGCTCCGCGCTCGATGTCCGCGCCCTGCAGACCTACCTGATGGTCAGCGCCCTGCAGTGCCGTCAGGCCGAGCCGTACAACCAGTTCATGCGCCGCTTCGGCGGCGACCTGGCCAATGCGAACCGTGCCGCCGCGGTGCACTTCTCCCGCACCTATGGCGGGCAGGGCCGCACGCGCCAGGATTCGTTCAACACGACGCTGGCGAACGAGCATTCCGAGGATGCGATCCGCGCCGGCTCGTTCTTCTGCACGGATGCGACCTCGTTGTTCAGCCAGGCCCTCGCGACGCCGGCTTCCGACCTCGCGAAGCTCGCGGTCGAGCGCAACATCCCGCAGTCCTATACCCCTGGCGAGTGCGGCTCGACGCCGGCCCGCCCGGCGCGCGCCTCGCGCCGCTGATCGTCCGATCGGGCGTGGATAAGACGAAGGGGCGGTCCCGCGGGGCCGCCCCTTCTGCATTTCAGGACGGGATCCGCCTCAGCGGATGACGATCTCGACGCGGCGGTTCTGCGGCTCGCGGACGTCGTCGGCGGTCGCGACGAGCGGCTGGCTCTCGCCGAAAGCGGTGACGGTGATTTCCTCCCGCGCAACGCCGAGGCGCACCAGTTCCGCCGCCACCGTTTCCGCGCGCCGGCGCGAGAGAACCTGGTTGTACTGCACCGTGCCGGAGCGGTCGGCATGACCCGCCACCTCGATGCGCGTGCTCCGCTGGGCGCGGGCCTGCTGCGCGGCCTCGCCCACGATCTGCCGGGCACGTTCGTTCAGGTCGGCCCGGTTCCAGTCGAAGAAGACGAGGAAGCTGCGCGTCGTCGCAGGTGCCGCCGCGGGCGCCGCCGGAGCAGGCGGCGCGGGGCGCGAGAACGCGTAGCGCAGGCCGAGCAGCAGCGAGTGGTTGTAGTTGTCCGGCTCGATGGTGCCGCGAGCCACGGTCGCGCCCGTCGCCGGATTGTCGAACCGCGCCTGGAGCCGCGGCTGGAGCGTGCCGAGGAAGCGGTACTCGGCCGTCAGCGTCAGGCCCGGCGCGAAGTCGAGCGGGAAGGCGAGCCCCGCGATGCCCTGGTAGGCGAACTGCCCGTCGCTGTCGTTGACGGTCATCCGAAGGGCGCCGTTCTGCCCGACGCCGCGCACGCCGGACCAGTCGGTGACGATGTAGCCGGCCCCGAGACCGACATAGGGCACCACCGGCCCGACGACTCCGAGGTCGAGCAGGACGTTGCCCATCACGCCCCAGCTGTCCTGCCGGCCGCCGAAGGCGTGCAGGCTGCTCCAGCCCGCGACGCCGGAAACGCTCTCGACCGAATTGGTGCGCCAGGATCCTTCGATCTCGGCGCGCAGGCCATTGCCGAAGCCCCAGCCGAGGCTCAGCACGCCGCCGAATCCGATGTCGAATCCGACGCTGCCGGAGGGTCCATAGCCCGCAGCCCCGAGCGCGCCGGACAGCGAGCGATCGAGGTTGAGGTCGGTGTCGGGAACGAGATTCACGCCTGCGCCGCCGGCCACATAGGGACCGGAAACGAACTCCGCCTGGGCCATTGCGGGGAGCGGCGCCGCTGAGGCGGCGAACAGCGCGATCGCAAGGGAGAGGCGGCGGGAGGAGGCAGCCGTCGTCATCGAGGGAAGTCTACACCAAACACGTCAATGAATTCTGCCGGAGCCGCGATGATGCTGCAACGCAGAAAGGGGCGCCTTTCGGCGCCCCTTCCCGTGAAGGCGAAGTCGCTGTCGCGACCGCTTAGCGGAGGACGATCTCCACGCGGCGG
>NZ_JABBKX010000008.1:247014-249879 GCF_012927745.1 Neoroseomonas marina | reverse complement strand
GGGGGTGGAGGTGGGACCCCGCCCCCGGGGTGATGCCCCCGCCCGACGTGTCGGTAGGCGGCGGGGGGGCGGGGGCACCCCGCCGCGGCACGCCGGCCGCCAGCGCGGCGCCGAGCGTGGCGCCGCCGAGCGGTGGCGGCTTGTTCACTGCGCCGCCTGGGCCGGGGTCGCGAGCGCGGCGGCCTTGCGGGCCTTCAGCTCCTCCGCGATCAGGAAGGCCAGTTCCAGCGACTGCTCGGCATTGAGCCGCGGGTCGCAGGAGGTCGCGTAGTTGGCCGACAGGTCCGTCTCGGACAGGCGATGCGCGCCGCCGAGGCATTCCGTCACTTCCTGCCCCGTCATCTCCACATGCACGCCGCCGGCGGTGGTGCCCTCGGCCTCATGCACGTCGAAGAAGCCCCGGACCTCGCCCATGATGGAATCGAAGACGCGGGTCTTGTACCCGGCGACGGTCGTGGTGTTGCCGTGCATCGGGTCGCACAGCCACACCACGTTGCGCCCGGCCTTCTGCACCGCGCGCACCAGCGGGGCGAGCTTCGTCTCGACCTTGTCGTGGCCCATGCGGGAGATGAGCGTCAGGCGCCCCTTCTCGTTCGCGGGGTTCAGGATCTCGGTCAGGCGCACGAGCTCGTCCGCGTCCATCGACGGGCCGACCTTCATGCCGATGGGGTTCTTCACGCCGCGGAGGAATTCCACATGCGCCCCGTCCGGCTGCCGCGTGCGGTCGCCGATCCAGAGGAAATGCGCCGAGCACGCATAGGCATCGCCCGTGGTGGAATCGATGCGGGTCAGCGCTTCCTCGTAGGGGAGCAGCAGGCTCTCGTGGCTGGTGTAGAAATCCGTCTCGCGCACCTGCGGCAGGTCCGACATGCCGCAGGCCTGCATGAAGGACAGCGTCTGGTCGATGCGCGTCGCCAGGTCGGCATAGCGATCGGCCAGCGGGCTGCGGGCGACGAAGCCGAGGTTCCAGCGATGCACATGGTGCAGGTCCGCATAGCCGCCGGTCGCGAAGGCGCGCAGCAGGTTCATCGTGCCGGCCGACTGCATGTAGGCGAATTCCATGCGCGCCGGATCGGGGATGCGGCCCTCGGGCGTGAAGTCCGGGCCGTTGATGATGTCGCCGCGATAGGAGGGCAGCGTGACGCCGTCCTTCGTCTCGGTGTCGCTGGACCGCGGCTTGGCGAACTGCCCGGCCATGCGGCCGAGCTTCACGACCGGCACCTGGCCGCCGAAGGTCAGCACCACGGCCATCTGCAGCAGCACCCGGAAGGTGTCGCGGATCACGTTGGCGGTGAAGTCGCCGAAGCTCTCGGCGCAGTCGCCGCCCTGCAGGACGAAGGCTTCCCCGTCGCCGGCGCGCGCCAGCGCGGCCCGGAGGCGCCGGGCCTCGCCTGCAAAAACCAGCGGGGGAAATCGCGCGATCTTCCCTTCCATCGCGGCAAGCGCCGCCTGGTCCGGGTAGTCCGGCACCTGCCGGATCGGCATCGCCCGCCAGGAATCCGGGCTCCAGCCTCGCGCGGTCATTGTCTGGCACTCTCCTCCATGCAAGTCGGGCACCATAACCGCGTGGCGGGGGATGGGGGAAGCGGCGCGGCCGTGCGAGGCTCGCCGGACCGCCATGCTTGGGAAGGGGATGTCATGTTGGACCGCGCCGACGCCGTCGGGATCCTGATGCAGCGCGCCGTGCAGGCGGGCGACCTGCCCGGCGTGGTCGTGGCGGCCGCGGGCCGGGAGGAAGCGGGCTTCACGGCCGGCTACGGCGTGCGGCGGCTCGGCGCGCCGGAGCCGATGGCGCCCGATACCGTCGTCTGGATCGCCTCCATGACCAAGGCGGTGACCGCGGTCGCGGCGATGCGCCTGGTCGAGGCCGGGCGCCTGGCGCTGGACGCCCCGGCCGCCGAGGTACTTCCCAACCTGGCCGAGGCACAGGTCCTCGAGGGTTTCGACGCCACCGGCCAGCCCATCCTGCGGGCACCGAAGCGGGCGATGACGCTGCGCCACCTGCTCACCCACACCTCCGGCTTCTCCTACGAGATGTGGAGCGCGGACACGATCAAGGCGCGCAAGGCGCTCGGCCTGCCGCCCATGCCGACCGGGAAACTCGCCGCGCTGCGGCTGCCCCTCCTGTTCGATCCCGGCGAGGCGTGGAACTACGGCATCGGCCTCGACTGGGTCGGGCGGATGGTGGAAGCGGCGACGGGGCAGCGCCTCGGAGCGCATTTCACCGAGACGATCTTCGGCCCGCTCGGCATGGCCGACACGGCGTTCCGGCTGCGGGAGGACATGCGCGCGCGCCTCGCCAGCGTGCATGCCCGGGGCCCGGACGGCAGCCCGACGCCGATCGACATGATCGTTGAGCAGGACCCCGAGTTCGAAAGCGGCGGTGGCGGGCTCTATTCGACCGCCCGGGACTACCTCGCCTTCGCGCGCATGATCCTCAATGGCGGGCGGCATGGGCGGGAGCGGCTGCTGAAACCCGAGACGATCGCCGAGATGGCGCGGGACCAGATCGCGCCGCTCGCGGTGCAGCCCATGGTCTCGGCCGTGCCCTCCGCGACGCATGACGCCGATTTCTTCCCGGGCCTCCCGTGCGGCTGGGGGCTGTCCTTCCTGGTGAACCGCCGGCAGACGCCACAGGGGCGCGCGGCGGGCAGCCTGGCCTGGGCGGGGCTGGCCAACACCTACTACTGGATCGACCACGGGCGCGGGACGACCGGGCTGATGATGAGCCAGGTCCTGCCCTTCTTCGACCCGAAGGCGATCGCGCTGTTCAGGGGGTTCGAGGCGACGCTCAACGGGCAGTGAACGGGGGGGGCTGGGCCCCCCCGCCCCCCCCCCCCCCCCCCCCCCACGCCGCCGGCTACC
>NZ_JABBKX010000008.1:0-247004 GCF_012927745.1 Neoroseomonas marina | reverse complement strand
GGGTGTTTGCCCCCCCCCCCCTGGCGGGGCACCTGCCGGGGGGGCCCTCCCCCCCCCGCCCCCCCCCACCAAAGGCCGAAAGGCCTTTGGAAACCGGGACTTGGGGTGTGTGCTATTCGGCCGGGGCGGGTACCGCGCGGGCGGAGGATGCGGCCTCGCGCGGGAGCAACAGCGCCGCGGACAGCATGACCACCGTCAGCCCGGCCAGGATCGCGAACAGCACCCCTGCCCCACCGGCACCATCCGCATAGGCCCAGGCGACCAGGTTCACCCCCAAAGGCGCGGCGGCGAAGCCCATCGCGAACTTCATGCCGAAGGCCAGGCCACGGCGGCGGCCCGAGGAATAGCGGGCGAGCAGCAGGTTCTCGACCGGCGCCGACATGTCGAAGGTGAAGCCGATCACCGCGGCCGCCACGACCGCGGCCGGCCCGCCGAGCGCGCCCGCGACCGCCAGCGGCAGCAACTTCAGCGCGAAGGTCGCGACATAGAGCCACTTGAAGGGCAGCCGGTCCGCCAGCCTTCCGCCGACCAGCTGCCCCACGCTGCCCGCCAGCAGCGTCGCCCCGACCACGAAGCCCAGCTGGGCGGCCTCCCCGGCATCGAGGCCGAGACTGTCGCTGAGCCATTTCGGCAGGGCCGTCGAGAAGGCGGCGTAGACGACCGAGCCCAGCGAGAAGGTCACCGCCAGTACCACCAGCACGCCCATCGGCGCCCGGTTGTCGGGCGCCGTCGCCGTGCCGGGCGCCGCCGTCACGGTATGCGCCGGCGCGGCGGCCACGCGCCCGCCGGCGATCGCGAGCACCAGCAACACCCCGCCCGCGATCGTCACGAGGCCCGGCACGATCAGCGCCGCGCGCCAGCCCGCGACTTCCGCCAGCCCGCCCGCGATCACGGCGGCCAGGGCAACCCCGATCGACCCGGCGATGCCGAGCCATCCCATGATCCGTCCCCGGATCGCGATGGGCGCGGCCATCGAGACCCAGGCCATGCCGACCGGATGGTAGATCGCGCCGAACAGCCCGACCGCGCCCAGCGCGACGGCCATGCCCGACGGGCCGCTGACCATCCCCGCCGCGACGGCCGAGGCACCGATGCCCAGGTAGAAGACCGCCATCATCCGCGCATGGCCGAAGCGGTCCGCGAGCCAGCCCGCCGCCGGCGCCCCGAGGCCGACCATCATCGCGCCCACGGTCCAGAGCGGGATGATCTCGGCATAGGGCTTCTCCCACACCCGCTCGAGGATGACCGCGAGGGTGAGGAAGACGCCCGTCAGCACGTGGTGCAGGAAATGACCCGCCGAGGCGAAGAGGACCGTCAGGCGCGCCTGGGGCGACACCCTATTGCGCCGCCGCCTGGACGCCAGCGACGCGGGTGCGCGTGCGGAGCGTGACGAATTCCTCGGCCGCGGTCGGGTGGATGCCGATGGTGCGGTCGAAATCCTGCTTGGTCGCCCCCATGCCCACGGCGATGCCGATGCCCTGCATGATCTCTGCGGAATCCTCGCCCAGCATATGGGCGCCGAGGATCTTCTGCGTGCTCTGGCAGACCACCAGCTTCATCAGCGTCCGACGGCCCTCGCGCTTGCTGATGGTGTGGCGCATGGGGGTGAAGCGGGTGACGTAGACGTCGACGGGGCCGCGGGCGGCGGCCTCGGCTTCGGTCAGCCCGACCGTCGCGATGGGCGGCGACATGAAGACGGCGGTCGGCACGTTCTCGTAGGACGCCTTGCGCGGGTTCTTGCCGAACAGCGTATCGGCGAGCGCATGGCCGACCGCCGTCGCCATCGGCGTCAGGTTCACGCGGTCGATCACGTCCCCGATCGCATAGATGTGGGGCACCGCGGTGCGGTGCTCGTCATCGACCGGGATGCCGGTGCCCGGGCGGACATCGAGCCCGGCCTTGTCGAGCCCGAGGCCTGCCGTGTTGGGCTCGCGGCCGGTGCAGAAGAACACCGCGTCGGCCTCGCGCATGAAGTTGTCGGACTTCGAGACCATCAGGTGGTCGCCCACCTTCGCGATGCGCGTCGGCGCCACGTCGGGGTTGAGGCGGATGCCTTGCGCGGCAAGCGCCTCGGCCGCGGCGGCGCGGACGTCCTCGTCGAAGCCGCGCAGCGGCAAGGGGGCGCGGTAGATCAGGTCCACCTCCGCGCCGAGGCCGCGCAGGATGCAGGCGAACTCCACGGCGATGTAGCCGCCGCCGATGACGATGGCGCGCTTCGGCAGCGCCTGCAGCGTGAAGAGGTCGTCCGAGATCAGGCCGAGCTCGGCACCTGGGATCGGCAGGCGCGTCGGCGTGCCGCCGACCGCGATGACGATGCGCTCGGCCGTGACGCGCTTGCCGCCGACGTCGATCGTGTGCGGATCGACGAAGGTCGCGCGCGCGTCGAAGGAGGTGACGCCGGCGCCGGCCAGCAGCTTGCCGTAGATGCCGGAGAGGCGCGTGACCTCGGCATCGCGGGCGGCGGCGAGCTTCGCCCAGTCATGGCCGGCGACCGTCATGTCCCAGCCGAAGGCCGCAGCCTCCTGCGCCCAGCCACCGTATTCGGCCGCGTTGACCATGATCTTCTTCGGCACGCAGCCAACATTGACGCAGGTGCCGCCCCAGAAGCGCTCCTCGGCGACTGCGACGCGGGCGCCGTGGCCCGCCGCGATGCGCCCGCAGCGCACACCGGCCGAACCGCCGCCGATGACGAAGAGGTCGAAGTCGTATGGCATCGGTATCCCCCGCGGGTCCGGCCCCGCCCATCCATCGCTTGAGTTAGTGGGTCGCGGCGCGGGCGGCAATGCGAAGCCGCCGCCCGGGCAGGCATACGCTCAGCGCGCCACTTCCATGACCAGCGCGCGGCTTGGGGCTTCGAAGGGACCGTCGCCGAAACGCGCGGCGATCTCGGCCGCGACGGCATCGGTCGCGACGGCCAGGGCGTCGGGACCGAAGGCCTCGATCTCGGCGCGCATCGGCGTTCCCTGGCAAAGCGCGACGGCGGCGCTGCGGGCCGAGGCAGCGCGGCCGATCTGCGTCACCCTCTCGACCTCGATCGTCTCCCAGCCCGCCGCGCGCAGGTCGCGCTCGATCGCCCCGGCGTCGAAGTGGCCATGGGGCGTCCGCTCCAGGAACCAGCTCCCGGCGGGCGTGAAGAGTCGCGACAGCGCCCGGAGCGCCGCATGGGCGACGGGCGCGTGGTCGACGCGGTCCCAGGTGCTGAACAGGAAGCGCCCCGCCGGCCGCAGCACGCGGCGGGCCTCGCGATAGGCGGCGACGCGGTCGGGGAAGAACATCGCGCCGAACTGGCAGACGACGGCGTCGAAGGTCGCATCGTCGAAGGGCAGCGCCTGGGCATCGGCTTGGCGGAAGGCGACGCGTTCGAGCCCCGGCTTGCCCATGGCATGGTCGAGCATCGGCTGATTGAGGTCCGTCGCCGTGATCGCGACGGCCGGCGGCAGTGTGTCCACCAGGGCCGCGGTGACGATCCCGGTGCCCGCCGCCGTCTCCAGCACCGCGCCTTCGCGCAGGCCGGAGAGGCGCCGGGCGACGTCCCGGGCAAAGGGTTCGAAGAAGAGCGGACCCATGTGGCGGTCGTAATTGGCCGGCACCGAACCGGCGAAAACGGCGTCAGGTGTCGACATGCGTCTCCTCCATGCACCGCGGGAGCGCCCAGTCGGGCGCGCCGACGCAACGGATCTGGGGAAAGACCGACCGGCTTCCAAGATGGCACGATTTTGCGAATACGTCGCAATCGCATTATCATCACGCCATGTTCCGCCGCCCCCGCCCCCCGAAGCCGGTTCGCCGGCGCGTGACCTTCGACGAGATCCGCGCCGCGAGCCCCGAGGCGCTCGCCGCCGCCTTCGCCGCCCCGCCGCAGGAGGCCGCCCCTTGGGTCGAAGCGGCCGCGAAGTACGGCATCGCCCGGGCCATGGTCTTCTGGGGCCAGATGCTGCTCGACGGCGTCGCGGGCGCCGCGCCCGACCGGCCGGCCGCCGCAGCCTGGTTCCGCGCCGCGGCCGAGGCCGGCGAGGTGGAGGGCATGAACATGTTCGGCCGGTGCCTCGAGAATGGCTGGGGCGTCGCCGAGGACCAGGCGGCGGCGGCCCTGTGGTTCCGGCGCGCCGCGGAGGCCGGGCTCGATTGGGGTCAGTACAACCTCGGCAACATGCATTTCGGGGGGCGTGGCGTTCCCGAGGACCGCGCGGAAGCCCTGCGCTGGTATCAGCGAGCGGCGGCGCAGGGCCATGCCAAGTCGATGAACATGGTGGCGCGATACCTCGAGGAAGGATGGGAGGTCCCGCGCGATCCGGCCGCCGCGGCGCGGCTCTACGCTGCGTCGGCCGGGCGCGGGGATTTCCGCGGGCAGTTCAATCTCGGCGCGCTGCTGGCGGCGCATGGCGAGGTGGACGCCGCAGCACGGTGGTTCCGCACCGCCGCGCAGGGCGCGCATGCGGCCTTTCGTCGCAGCATGGCGCTGCGTCTTGCCGAGCGTCCCGAACCGGAACTCAGGGCGATCGCCGGAGAGATCGCGGCGACCGGCGGTCGGGACGGCCTGCCCCGGCCATGACAGGCGCGGCCTTCCCCGCGTTGGTCGCGTCGCCCGGCCTCAGCCCATCGGAGAGCAGAGTTCGACCAGGGCGCCATTCGGATCGCGAACATACCCGACGTCCTGTCCCCAGGGCTTCCGGGTCGGCCGCGCCGCGGGGGCCGCTCCGGCGGCGACCGCGCGGTCGAAAGCCGCGCCGACGTCCTCGATGACGAAGGCGATCTCCATGCCGGGCGGGGGTTCGCCAGGCCGGGTGCGGCGGAAGGCGGTACCCTGCTGCTCGATCATGGATTCGGCGACGAAGGCGAGGACGGTCGTCCCGGTCTCCATCTCGGCGTAGGTGCCGCTCTCATGCACGAAGCGTGTCCCGAGGCCGAAGGCGGCGGTGTAGAAGGCGACCGCCTCCCCGACATCCGGCACGTAGAGGATGACGTAGCCCAGCTTCATGGGGCCGGCCTCCGTGGCACGACCAGGCGCGGCGTGAAGCGCTGCACGTCCTCGCCATGCTGGTTCAGGGTGCGGATGCGCAGGACGGCGGAGCCCCGATCGGGTCGCGAGCGGGAGGGCGTCGCCTCCACCACCTCGATCTCGACCGAGAGGCTGTCGCCCGCGCGGACCGGCCGCGGCCAGAGCAATTCGCCGCCGCCGCCGATCACGCCATCGGCGATGTGGCCGATCGCCGCGATCACGAGCGGCATCGACAGGGCTGCCGTGTGCCAGCCGCTCGCGGCAAGTCCCCGGAACAGGGGATGTGCCGCAGCCGCACCGGGATCCGTGTGGAATGGCTGCGGGTCGTAGCGGCTGGCGAAGGCGATGATCTCCGCCTCGGTGACCGTCACCGGGCCGGCGGTGAAGCGCCGGCCCGGGGTCAGGTCCTCGAGGAAGAGGACTTCGCTCACGTGCCGATGCCGCCCAGGGCCAGGTACTTCACCTCGAGATACTCCTCGATGCCCATGTGGCTGCCTTCGCGGCCGAGGCCGGACTGCTTGAAGCCGCCGAAGGGCACTTCGGCCGTGGAGATGATCCCCTCGTTGATGCCGATGATGCCGTATTCGAGGCCTTCGGCGACGCGGAAGATGCGCCCGACGTCGCGCGCGTAGAAGTAGGCGGCGAGGCCGAACTCGGTGTCGTTGGCCAGCCTGATCGCTTCCTCTTCCGTCTTGAAGCGGAAGAGCGGCGCGACCGGGCCGAAGGTCTCCTCGCCGAAGATCTTGGCGCCGCGCGGCACGTTGGCGAGCACGGTCGGCTCGAAGAAGTTGCCGCCGCGCGCGTGGCGCTTGCCGCCGGTGACGATGGAGGCACCCTTCGCCAGCGCGTCGGCGATGTGTTCCTCGACCTTCGCGACGGCGTCGGCGTTGATGAGTGGACCCTGGGTCACGCCGGGTTCCATGCCCGGACCGACCTTCAGCCCTTCGACCGCTTCCTTCAGCTTCTTGGCGAAGGCGTCGTAGACGCCGTCCTGCACCAGGATGCGGTTGGCGCAGACGCAGGTCTGCCCCGTGTTGCGGTACTTGGACGCCATCGCGCCCTGCACCGCCTGATCGAGATCCGCATCGTCGAAGACGATGAAGGGCGCATTGCCGCCGAGTTCCATCGAGGTCTTCTTGATGGTCGCCGCGCATTGCGCGAGCAGCACGCGGCCGACCTCGGTCGAGCCGGTGAAGGACAGCTTGCGCACGATCGGGTTGCCGGTGAGTTCCTTGCCGGTCTCGCCCGACGGCCCGGTGATGACGTTGCACACGCCCGCCGGCATGCCGGCGCGTTCGGCCAGCACGGCGATGGCCAGCGCGCTGAACGGCGTCTGCGAGGCCGGGCGGATCACGCCCGTGCAGCCCGCGGCCCAACCCGGGCCGGCCTTGCGGGTGATCATGGCCGAGGGGAAGTTCCACGGCGTGATCGCGGCGAAGACGCCGATCGGCTCCTTCGTCACGATGATGCGACGGCCCTTGGCGTTCTGCGGGATGGTCTCGCCATAGACGCGGCGGCCTTCGTCGGCGAACCATTCGATGAAGGAGGCGGAGTAGACGACTTCGCCCTTGGCCTCGGCGAGCGGCTTGCCCTGCTCGGCCGTCATGATGGCGGCGAGGTCGTCGGCATTCTCGTGCATCAGCTTCGCGAGCTTGTGCAGGATGACCGCGCGGTCCTTGGCGAGCATGGCGCGCCAGGCGGGCCAGGCGGCGTTGGCGGCCTCGATGGCGCGGCGCGTCTCGGCCTGGCTCATGGCAGGAACGTTGCCGATCACCTCGCCGGTGGCGGGGTTGCGCACGGCGATGGTCTTGCCGCTGTCGGCCTGCACCCACTTGCCGTCGATGTAGTTGGCCTGGCGGAACAGGTCCGCATCCTTCAGCGGCACCTTGGCGATGGCATCGAGCATGGCGGTCCCTCCTCTATACGCGGCGGAACATAGGCCCGCCGGGACCCGCTGTCAGGGTGGATCGGCATCGCCGAACATCGCGAGCACGCGGCTCGCCGTGGTGCCGATATGGTCGCGCAGGGCCTGCTGCGCCGCGGCATCGCGCGCCAGGACCAGGTCGGCCAGCGCCTGGTGGGCGGCTGCCATGCGCTGCCAGTCGGGCGTGACGGACTTCATCAGGCGACGATACCGCGTCGTCTGCATGTAGAGCTCGTCGCAGAAGGCGCGCAGCGAGACGAGCGGACAGGCGGCGATCAGCGCGCGGTGGAAGCGGTGGTGCTTGGCCTCGTAGACGTCGAGCCAGGATTCCTCCTGGGTGCGGCGTTCCACCTCCCGCTTCAGCAGCGAGAGGCTCGCGACGATCTCGTCCTCCCAGGCCGCGCCGCCGGCTTCCATGGCGAGGCGCAGCGCCTCGGGTTCCACGAACTGGCGGGATCGCGTGATGTCGAGCAGGTGGGCGCGCGTGACCGGAGGGACGGAGAAGCCCTTCTGCCCTTCGAAGACGACGAAGCCCTCGGCGGCGAGGCGGGAGAGCGCCTCGCGCAGCGGCGTCGCGCCGTAGCCGGTGCGGGCGGCGAGGTCGCGCAGGCGCAGCCGCGCCTCGGGCGGCAGGGCGCCGGCGACGATCTCCTCCCGCAGGCGATGCGTGGCGGCCTCGACGGCGGTGGCGGGGGCGGCGTCCATCGTGAAAATATATTTCATCTTGCCATGTCGATCAACGCGCGCATGATCGACGCCATTCGGGAGCAAACGGAGCGTCCATGGCCCAGCGCGATGCCACCCACGACCTTGCGCGGAAGAGCTGGGTCGCCTCGGCGAATACGCCGGGGACGGATTTCCCGGTGCAGAACCTGCCGCTCGGCGTGTTCAGCACCGATGGCGCGGCGCCGCGCTGCGGGGTGGCGATCGGGGACCAGGTCCTCGACCTGAAGGCGGCGCACGGTGCGGGGCTGGTGAGCAACCCGGCGGCCGCCGCGAACTCCCTTGGCCCGCTGATGACGGAAGGACGGCGCGCCTCGGCGGCGCTGCGGGCGGAGGTCTCGGCGCTGCTGTCCGAAGGCGCGCCATCGCGCACCGACCTGCTGGTCCCGATGGCGGCGGCGCGGATGCACCTGCCGACGACGGTGCGGAACTTCTCGGACTTCATGGCGTCCTATGATCATTGCGCGCGGCTCGGCGTGCGGCGCGACCCGAAGAACCCCCTGCCTCAGGCCTTCCGGCAGTTGCCGGTCGCCTACCATTCGCGCGCTTCCTCGGTGCGCGTCAGCGGCGAGGCGATCACCCGCCCGCATGGCCAGTGGCAGCGCCAGGACGGGACGATGCATTTCGGCCCGACCGAGGCGATGGACTACGAGCTCGAGATGGCGGTCTGGATCGCCGGGGACAACGCGATCGGCGAGCCGGTGCCGATGTCCAGCGCGCCCGATCGCATCTTCGGCTACGGGCTGCTCAACGACTGGTCGGTGCGCGACGTGCAGCGCTGGGAGATGCCGCCGCTCGGGCCGTTCCTCGGCAAGAGCGTGTCGACCTCCGTCTCGGCCTGGATCGTCACCGCCGAGGCGCTCGCGCCCTTCGAGGTGCCCGCGCCGGCCCAGGAGCCGCCTGCCCTGCCCTATCTCGACAGCGCCTGGAACCGGTCGAACGGGGCGCTCGCGGTGCGGATGACGGCGGCGATCCTCACGCCGCGGATGCGCTCCGAAGGCGCGGCACCCTTCGTGCTGACCGACACGCAGTTCGCCGGCATGTACTGGACCGCGGCGACGATGGTCGCGCACCACGCGTCGAACGGCTGCAACCTGCTCGCGGGCGATTTGCTCGGCAGCGGCACCGTCTCGGGCCCGGAGGAGACGGCGCGCGCCTGCCTCGCCGAGATCGGCCTGACCGGCGCCGTCACGCTGCCGAATGGCGAGACGCGGCGCTGGATCCAGGACGGCGACGAGATCGTCTTCCGCGCCCGCGCCGAGGCGCCCGGCGCCGTGCCCATCGGCTTCGGCGAATGCCGCGGGGTGCTGAACCCCGCCATCGCCTGGCCCGCCTGAGTCAACCAAGCAACAGGACACGCCCCATGCCCCGTCGCATCGTCGACATCTCCGTCGCGCTGAAGGCCGGCATCGCCAGCGACCCGCCGCGCATGCTGCCGGAGATCGAGTATCACGATCACCACATGACCGCCCCGGCCATGGCGCAGGAATTCGGCATCCCGATCGACGCGCTGCCGGAAGGCGAATACGCGGCGGTCGAGCGTGTGCGGATCAGCACGCATAACGGCACGCATCTCGATGCGCCCTACCACTTCTTCTCGCGCATGAATGAGCGCCTGGTGCCCGGCGGCGAACCCTCCTGGCGGATCGACGAGGTGCCGCTCGACTGGTGCTTCCAGCCGGCCGTCAAGCTCGACTTCCGCCATCTGCCGGACGGGTATGTCGCGACGCCGGAGGACGTGCAGAAGGAACTCGCGCGCATCGGGCACACGCTGAAGCCGCTCGAGATCGTGGTGGTGAACACGCGGGCTGGCAGCCGGTACGGGCAGGACGACTACATCCATTCGGGTTGCGGCGTGGGCAAGGCGGCGACGCTGTGGCTGCTGGAACAGGGCGTGCGGGTGACGGGGACCGATGGCTGGTCCTGGGACGCGCCCTTCTCGCTGACCAAGAAGAAGGTGACCGAAAGCGGCGATGCCTCGCTGATCTGGGAAGGGCACCGCGCGGGGCGCGAGATCGGCTACTGCCACATGGAGAAACTGAGCAACCTCGAATCCCTGCCCGCCGACGGCTTCATGATCGCCTGCTTCCCGGTGAAGGTGCATCGCGGCTCCGCCGGCTGGACGCGGGCCGTCGCGATCTTCGAGGCGTGAGACCGATGCGCCGCGCCCTTCTCGCCCTCGCGTTCGCCGCGCCGATCGCGGCGACGGCGCAGACCTTCCCCGACCGGCCGATCACCATCGTGCTGCCCTATGCGCCGGGCAGCGCGTCCGATGCCTATGGCCGCGCGCTCGGCGAGCATTTCACCCGCCTGATGGGCCAGCCCGTGGTGCTGACCAACCGCGACGGCGGATCGGGTGTCGTCGGGATGCGCTTCGTCGCGCAATCCGCGCCCGATGGCCACACACTCGGCCTGACGCCGGTTACGCCCGTGGTCGTGCAGCCGCACATGGTGCGCAACCTCGGTATCGGGCCGGACAGCTTCGCGCCGGTCTGCGGCACCAACGAGAACGTCATCGGCGTGCTCGTTTCCGCCCAGAGCCCGATCCGCGACCTGCCCGCGCTCGTCGAGGAAGGCCGCAAACGCAGCCTGACCTTCGGCAGCCCGGGGCCGAATTCCCTGCCGCAGCTCGCCGTCGTGCGCGTGACGCGCGCGACGGGCGTCGAGTTCAGCCACATCCCGTTCCGGGGCGACCCGCCGCACCTCAACGAGTTGATCGCCGGACGGATCGACTTCTCCGCCGCGGTGGTCGCCTCGGCGAGCGGGCTGATCGACGGCGACCGAGTGCGCCTGATCGCGGTGTTCTCGGCCCGGCGGCATCCGGACTACCCGAACGTGCCGACGGCGCGGGAGCAGGGCATCGACGCGCAGCAACTCAGTCAGGTCGGGATCTACGCGCCGCGCGGCACGCCCGAGCCGGTGCTCGCGAAGCTCGAGGAAGCCTGCCGCACGGGGACGGAGGACGAAGCCTTCCGCCGCGTCGCCGCCGCCCGCCGCGTGCCGGTGAACTACATGTCGCGTGCCGACTTCACCGCCATGGTCCACAGCGAATACGAGGCCTATGGGCGGATCCTGCGCGAACTCGGCGTGCAGCCCGAATAGCGCCACGGCGCCGCCGTTCTCAGGACGGCGGCGCGCCCTGCCAGACGACATGGCCGCGGATCGCGGGCGGGTTGTCCCGCGTCCAGCCATGCTTCGCCGCGAAGGCCCGCATGGCCTCGAAGCCGGCGCGCCAGGACTCGGAGCCGGACTGGCCCGAGGCCGCCATCAGCCAGTCGACCGAGACCCAGGCGTGGTCCTGGCCTTCGAAGGCCAGGACGCGGTCCAGCGCCAGGTCCGCAAGCGCCGCCGGATCGGCTGCCGCGACGATGCTGAAGCGCTTGAGATCCTCGACCGCCGTCAGCCGCGGCGGCTGGTCCGGCGCGATGTGAACCTCCATCGGCTCACTCCACCGTCACGCTCTTCGCCAGGTTCCGCGGCTGGTCGACATCCGTGCCCTTCAGCACCGCGACGTGATAGGCGAGCAACTGCACCGGGATCGCGTGCAGGATGGGCGCGGAGAAGGCGCCGACGCGCGGCAGCACCACCACGCGTTCGGCGAAACGGGCGAGCTTCTGGGCGCCGAGATCGTCGGTGAAGGCCATGATCCGGCCGCCGCGCGCCGCGGCTTCCTGCAGGTTCGACGCCGTCTTCTCGAACATCGGGCCCGAGGGGCACAGCGAGATCACCGGCACCGCACTGTCGATCAGCGCGATCGGCCCGTGCTTCATCTCGCCCGCGGCATAGCCCTCGGCATGGATGTAGCTGATCTCCTTGAGCTTCAGCGCGCCTTCCATGGCGATCGGATAGAGCGTCCCACGGCCGAGGAACAGCACGTCCCGCGCCTTGGCGACCTCGGCCGCCATGGCGCGGATCTCGGCATCCCGCTCCAGCACCAGCGCGGCATTGCCCGGGACTTCCAGCAGCGCGGCGGTCAGCTTGGCTTCGTCCGCAACGGAAATCGTGCCGCGGGCACGGCCGAAGCCGATCGCGAGACAGGCCAGCACGGCAAGCTGCGCAGTGAAGGCCTTGGTCGACGCCACGCCGATCTCGGGACCGGCGACCGTCAGCACGGCGCCGTCGGCCTCGCGCGCCATGCTGCTTTCGGGCACGTTCACCACGGCCACTACCTTCTGCGCCTGGGCGCGCAGCAGATGGAGCGCCGCCATCGTATCGGCGGTCTCGCCGGACTGGCTGACCAGCAGCGCCGCCCCGCCTTCGGGCAGCGGCGGCTGACGGTAGCGGAACTCGCTCGCGACATCGGCGTCCACCGGGATGCGCGCCAGCTGCTCGATCCAGTAGCGCCCGACTAGGCCCGCGAGGAAGGCGCTGCCGCAGGCCGTGATGGTCATGCGCGGCACGATGGCGGGATCGAAGGGCAGCGGCGGCAGCGTCACGCTGCGCGTCCTGGGGTCGAGGTACTGCGTCAGGGTGTCCCCGAGCACCACGGGGTGCTCGTGCAGCTCCTTCTCCATGAAGTGGCGATAATTGCCCTTGCCGGTCGCGGCGCCGGAGACGGCGGTCAGCCGGATCTCCCGCTGCACCGGCTTGTCCGCCACATCGAAGAAGCGCGCGCCGGCATCGTCGACCACGGCCCAGTCGCCTTCCTCGAGATAGGCGATGCGGCGCGTCAGCGGGGCGAGCGCCAGCGCGTCGGACCCGACGAACATCTCGCCTTCCCCGAAGCCGATCGCGAGCGGCGCGCCCTGCCGGGCACAGATCAGCGTCCTTGGATGCCCGGCGAAGATCATCGCCAACGCATAGGCCCCATGGGCGCGCTTCAGCGCTTCGGCGGCAGCGCGTTCCGGCGAGGCGCCGTCGAGCAGCTTCTGGTCGACCAGACGGGCGAAGGTCTCGGTGTCGGTGTCGGTCTCGAAGACCTGGCCCTGCGCCTCGAGTTCCGCGCGGAGCTCGGCATGGTTCTCGATGATGCCGTTGTGCACGACGGACACGCGCGGCGTGCCGTGCGGATGCGCGTTGCGCTCGGTCGGCGCGCCATGCGTCGCCCAGCGGGTATGCGCGATGCCGGTGGTGCCGGGCAGCGGGTTCGCGTCCAGCACGGCGGCGAGGTTGGCGAGCTTGCCCTCGGCGCGGCGGCGGTCGATGTGGCCATTGACCAGGGTCGCGATGCCCGCGCTGTCATAGCCGCGGTATTCCAGGCGGCGGAGCGCCTCGAGGAGGCGCGGCGCAGCCGCTTCGCGCCCGACGACGCCGACGATCCCGCACATGCCCTACTTCCCCTTCTTGCCCTTGAAGCCGCGGCCCTCGAAGACCGACTGGCGGCCGCGCGCGATGGCGAGCGCATCGTCCGGCACGTTCGAGGTGATGACGCTGCCCGCACCGATCAGCGCGCGCGCGCCCACCTTCACCGGCGCGACGAGGGAGGTGTCGCTGCCGATGAAGGCGCCCTCCCCGATCTCGGTCCGGTGCTTCTTCACCCCGTCGTAGTTGCAGGTGATGGTGCCGGCGCCGATGTTGGCCCCGGCGCCGATCGTCGCATCGCCCAGGTAGCTGAGGTGGTTCGCCTTCGCACCTTCACCCAGCGTCGTGGCCTTCAGTTCCACGAAGTTGCCGACATGGGCACGCGGCTCGATCACGGCGCCGGGCCGCAGCCGCGAAAAGGGGCCGATCTCGGCATGGCGGCGGACGATGCATTGCGTCAGGTGGCTGAAGGAATGGATCAGCGCGCCCTCCTCGACCGTCACGCCGGGGCCGAAGAAGACGTTGGGCTCGATCACCGTATCGGCACCGAGGCGCGTGTCCCAGGACAGGAACACCGTCTCGGGTGCGATCATGGTCACCCCGGCGTCGAGGGCCGCGGCACGCAGCGCGGCCTGCACCTCGGCCTCGGCCCCCGCCAGTTCCGCCTTGCTGTTGATGCCGCGCAGCTCCGCCTCGGGGGCTTCCACCGCGCGGACGCTGCGGCCCTCGGCGCGGGCGAGCGCGACGACGTCGGTCAGGTAGTACTCGCCCTTGGCGTTGTCGTTGCGCACGGCCGCGAGCCAGCGGAACAGGTCCGGCGCCCGGGCGCAGACCACCCCCGCATTGCACAGGCCGATGCCGCGTTCGTCCTCGGTCGCGTCGGCCCATTCGACGACGCGCTCCACCATGCCGTCGGCCCGCGTGACGACCCGTCCGTACCGGCCCGGGTCGACGGGACGCATGGCGAGCAGCACGAGGTCGGCCTCGGCGCGCGCCGCCTGCAGGCGCGCGAGCGTCGCCTCGGAGATCAGCGGGTTGTCGCCGTAGAGGATGGCGACGTCGCCGTCATGGCCGCCCAGTTGCGGGCCGGCCTGCAGCGCCGCATGCGCGGTGCCGAGCCGTTCGCGCTGGACGGCGACGGCATGCGGCGCGACCGCGGCCTCGAGGTCCGGCATGTCGGGGCCGACCACGACGACGACGCGACCGAAACGCGCTTCGACCGCCTGCAGCAGGTGGCGGATCATCGGGCGCCCGGCGATCGGATGCATGACCTTGGGACGCGGGGACCTCATGCGAGTGCCGAGGCCGGCGGCGAGGATGACGGCGGCGTGGGTCATGAAGACCGGGTAACGCGCCGTGCCGCGCCGCGTCCAGCGCGACGCGCGTCAACATCCTTTGCCGGATGTATCGAAGCACCCGTGAAGCGCATGGCCGATCCCCTGCCCGGCCGGATGCTGGCGACATGGTGGTTACGTGCCCGTGAAGGCTTGCCCGTCGTGCCGGCCCGTCCTACGCCCGCACGATGAGCAAAGTGGTGGTCTTCGACCTGGACGGCACGCTGCTGGACAGCGCGCCCGACATTCATGCAGCGGTGAACCGCGTCATCGGCCGGCGGGGCCTCGCGCCCTACAGCCTCGATGAGGTGAAGGCGATGATCGGTGACGGCGTGAAGGTGTTGACCGAACGCTTCCTCGCCGGCCGCGGCCGGGCCTACGACCAGGCCTGCCATGACGAGTTGGTGGCCGACGAGGACATCCGATCCGCGCGGCTGACCGCGCCCTTCGAGGGCATCGCGGAGGTGCTCTCGGCGCTGGAGGCCGAGGGCTGGAGGCTGGCCGTCTGCACCAACAAGCCGGAAGGGCCGGCGCGCGAGTTGCTCGCCTCGCTGGGTCTCGGCGGGCGTTTCGCGGCCATCGGCGGGGGTGATTCCTTCCCCGTCCGCAAGCCGCATCCGGACCATCTGCGGGCGACGCTCGCGGCCGCCGGCGGGGTGCCCGAGACCGCGGTCATGGTCGGCGACCATCGCAACGATGTGATGGCGGCCTCCGGTGCCGGCGTCCCCTGCATCTTCGTCGCCTGGGGCTACGGTCCGGTCGCGATGGCGGATGGCGCACCGGTCGCCGCGCGCCCGGCCGACCTGCCCGGGCTGGTCGCGACGCTACGGCCCTGACGG
The DNA here is from genome assembly GCF_012927745.1 of Neoroseomonas marina. GTDB lineage: Bacteria > Pseudomonadota > Alphaproteobacteria > Acetobacterales > Acetobacteraceae > Neoroseomonas > Neoroseomonas marina. Next base: position 231,944 of record NZ_JABBKX010000008.1, on the reverse strand, counting down.
GCCGAGGCGCACCAGGTCGAGCCGCATCGCGCCGAGGATCGTCGAGGGGAACTCGACCCTGAGTGGCATCGGCGGGGCGCCGGCGCGCAGGACGGCGATCCAGGCCTCGGCCTCCCGCGGGCGGCCCGCCTGCGCGGGATCGTCCCCGCGCCGGAAGCCCGCGACGAGGCGGCTTTCCAGTCGGCAGCGCAGGGCTTCCCCGGTCAGGCCAGGGATCGGCGGCGCGCCCGTGCCCAGTGTGCGGGAATTCCATTCCAGGCGTCGCCGTCCGTCGAAGACGGCCCCCGACAGGTCGCAGCGGCCCGTCGCATCGGCGTTGCGTGCCAGCCGCACCAGGGCCGAGAGGGTGTCGATCGTCCCGTCGCGCTGTTCGGGCGTGACCGGCAGGCGGTCGGGTTCCTCGCGCGGCTCGAGGACGGCGAGCCGGGGCGCGCCCCCCATGTACTCCAGCACCGTCCGCCGCGGGCTGCCCCGCCACTCCCCTTCGGACATGTAGCGGAAAGGCTGGACGTCGCGGCCGGTGAGACCGCCGACCGCCTCGGCCCGCTGTTCCCGCGGCAGGAAGAATCGACCGATGCCGCGCGAGCGCGACAGGCTGGTGACGCGGTAGCGGTCGTCGGAGAGATCGATGCTGAGCTGTACGTCCATGACCGTGATGCCGGTCTGGGACAGGGCGTAGGTCGCCTCGATCGGCTCGGCGCGCGCCGCGCCGGCGCCCAGGGCAGCGAAGGCAAGCGCAGCGGCGACGCGGCGGGGCATGCGGCACAACATGGCGTATCGCGGTCCCGAGGCAAGTGGCGGCCGCTTGACACCCCAGGTTCCGGCTTCTATGTCCGCGCTCCCTGGTCGGGCGCGTAGCTCAGCGGGAGAGCATTCGCTTCACACGCGAAGGGTCACAGGTTCAATCCCTGTCGCGCCCACCATCCTTCCCGAACATCGATGTAGGTTCCGGCAGCGGCCGGCTGCGGCTTCGTGTCCGGCGGCCGGACGGCGGAACGCCGCCGCAGAGTGCGCGGCGGCGTCCGTTGCAGGTCAGCGCGGCGCGGCCGGAGCCGCAGGCGCCGCGCCCGGCGCGGCGGGCGGCTGGCCCGGTCCACGCGGGCCGCGGGGGCCGTCCGGGCCGGGGCCCCGGCGGCGGACCTCGTCCCGCGTCAGCGCCCCGTCCGCATTGGCGTCGAGGGCGCGGAAGGCGGCCTCGGCCATCGGGCGCAGCTCCTCCATGGTGATCCGGCCATCGAGGTTGGCGTCGATGAAACGGAACATCACCAGGCTGCGCTGCTGCATGCGTTCGCGCATCGCCTCGGGAGGCTGGCGGCGGCCTTCGGGGCGGCGGGCCTCGTAGTAGGCGCGCAGTTCATCGACCGTGACGGCGCCGTCCTTGTTGGCGTCGATCTCGGTGAAGCGGGCCTGGACCCAGGCCATCGCCTCGTCCCGCGTCACCCGGCCGTCATTGTTCGCGTCGGCCCGGGCGAAGGCCTCGCCCATCGCGAAGCCGTCGCCGCCGCGTGGGCCGTGATGGTGGTAGCCCGGGCCCATCATGCCCATGCCGGGGCCGCCCGGCGGGGGACCGCCCGGGCCCGGCTGAGCCAACGCCAAGCCGGCAGTCCCGGCCATCAGGGCCGCGGTCAGGGCCGCGATCGTCGTTTTCCGCATGGTTTGCGTCCTCTTTAGAGGCGGCACCTTGCCGCTGGGGACAAGATGCCGCCCCCCCTGTAACAGCCGCATTGCGCGGGCCGCTTGACAGGGTGAGGAAGCGTAACCCGATCGTGGTCAGGGTGTGCCGGGTTCGCCCAGGTCCCACCACATTCCTGCGAAGGCCAGGATGCCTTCCCGCGCCGGGGCGATCAGGAAATGCTCGTCCGGGCCGTGCTGCTTGCAGCCATTGTAGGAATGCGGGACCCAGACCAGCGGCACATGGAGGTGGTCGACGAAGACGTCGCCCGGCAGGCCGCCCGAGGAATTCGGGATGATCTGCACCTTCTTCCCCAGCGAGGCCTGCATCGAGGCCTGCGCCCAGCGCACCCAGGGGTGGTCCGGATCGGTGCGGGAAGCCGGCATGCGCAGCCCCGCATTCTCCACCGCGATGTCCTGGAAGCCGTTCGCGTCGAGGTGCTCGCGGATCGCCTTGCCGAAGGTCGCGGGGTCGCTGTCGACGGTGTAGCGGATCTGCATGTGGGCTCGCGCCTCGGGTGCCACGGCATTCACCGGGTTCTCCGGCCGGCCGGAGATCATCGCCAGCACGATCAGGCTGTTCCAGCCGTAGATCTTCTCGGCGGCCGACAGGCCCGGCTCGCCCCAGCCGGCATCGATGGTGGCCGCGCCGTCGCCGCCGCCGACCGGGCAGCCATCCAGCACCGCCCGCACGGAATTGGAGAGCGCCGGCGGCAGGATTCCGCGCACCAGCACCTTGCCGTTGCGGTCCATCATGGTGGTCAGCGCGTGCGCGAGCAGGATCGCCGGGTCGCGCGTCAGCCCGCCCCAATGGCCCGAATGCACCCCGCCGGGGCGCAGCTTCAGCGCCAGGTCGAAGTGGAAGGTGCCGCGGGTGCCGGTCGCGATGGTCGGGATGCCGGGTTCGACGCGCGGTCCGTCCGAGGCGATCAGCACGTCGGCCTTCAGCTCCTCCGCATGCGCGGCGACGAAGTCGCGCAGGCCGGTGGAGCCGCGCTCCTCGGCCATCTCGAGCACGATCTTCACGTTGAAGCCGAGCTTGCCGCCGCGTTCCGCGATCACCGCTTCCAGCGCGGCGATGTTCAGCGCGTGCTGGCCCTTGTTGTCGGCCGTGCCGCGGCCGTACCAGCGGTCCCCTTCCTCGATCAGCTTCCAGGGCTCGAGGCCCTTCCGCCACTGGTCCTCGAGGCCGCGCACCGTGTCGCCGTGGCCGTAGAGCAGGACGGTCGGGCGCGACGCATCCTCGATGCGCGCGGCCGTCAGGATCGGGCCGAAGCCGGCGCGCGGATTGGGCCGCACCTGCACCGCGAAGCCGAGCCGTTCCAGCCACGGCCGGATGGCGCCGTTGAGGTAGCGGTCGAGATCCGCCTCCCGCCCTTCCTCCTGCGCGGTGGAGGGGATGGCGACGAGATCCGAGAGCAGCGACTTGAAGCCGCCGCCGTCGAAGAAGGAAGCGGCGCGGGAAAGGGCACCGTCACGCGTGGCCATGGTCTCGCGCTCCTCAGACGATCTGGTTCACGAGGGTCGCCTCGCCACGCTGCATGCGGGCGATGTTCTCCATCATGAAGTCGAGGACGTTGTCCTCGTACATGTGGGTCTCCCCGCCGGTGTGCGGGGTGATCAGGACGTGCGGCATGTCCCACAGCGGGCTGGTCGCCGGCAGCGGCTCGTCGGCCGTGACGTCGAGGGCGGCGCCCTTGATCTTGTGCGCGGCGAGCGCGGCGGTGATCGCCGCCTCGTCCACCACGCGCCCGCGGGCGACGTTGATGACCTGCGCCGTCGGCTTCAGCAGGCCGATGGCCTCGGCATCGATGAGCCCGCGGGTCTCGTCGGTCAGCGGGCAGGCCAGGATCAGGAAATCCGCGCGCGGCAGCAGCGGCTTGAGGTCGCGGAAGGAATGCACCTCGTCCGCGCCCTCGGCGCCGCCCGACACGTCGCGGCGCACGCCGACGACCTTCATGCCGAGTGCCTTGCACAGCCGCGCGATGCGGCCGCCGATGCGGCCCAGGCCCACGACCACGGCGGTCTTCCCGCCCGCCTCGTCCTCGCGCTTGCTGAAGTCGCCCATCATGCCGCGCCAGACGTGCTTCGCCTGGTTGTCCCGCGCCTCGGGGATGCGGCGCAGCAGGGCGAGCATCAGCGCGATCGCGTGCTCGGACACCGCATTGGCGTTGATGCCCTGGCCGCTGGCGAGGCGGATGCCGGCCTTCTTCAGCACGTCCCGGTCATACTGGTCGGTGCCGGCGGAAGCCGACTGCACGAATTTCAGCTTCGGCGCGATCTGCGGCAGGTCGTTGCGCCACATGCCGGAGCAGACGAGCACGTCGGCCTCGGCGACCTTCGCGTCGAGTTCCTCGCGCGAGCGCACCTCGACGAAGCGGATGCCGGTGTTCCGCAGCGCGAAGCGGTCCCCGAAGCGATAGGCGACATGGGCGAAGCAGAGGGTGAGCTGATCGCGCGGCGGCAACATGGATGAGGATCTCCCGAACCGGATTCGGGCGCGACCGTGACCCCCGAGGCGCCGCGGCGCAAGGGGCCGGCGCGCGGTTCAGCGCGTGCGCGTGGTCGCCCCGGTGGCGGAGGCGCCCCCCCCGCCACTGCTACCCCCGGTACCGCCCAGCGCGACGGCGAGTGCCGCCGCGCCGACGAGCGCAACGGCCACGGCGGCTGTCGGTGCGGTCAGCGTGTCGGCCGATTCGGCGGTGACGATGCGGCGCTGGGCGCGGGTGGCGGGCGCGATGCTGGGGCGTGGGGCGGCCTGGCCGCGCGGGGCGATGACCACACCGGGGCCGGCCGGGACGACGACGGTCTGCATCTGCGCGGCGGCGGGCGCCGCGATCGAAAGCGCAAACATCGCCAGTAAAATTCTACCCATGGTGGAATTCGTATCATGCCGCCATCGCGGCGGACAAGGCTCTCAGCCGCGCAGCGTCTGCCAGTCGCCGTCCTTGGCGCGGGCGGCGACTTCCTCGACCAGCAGGTCGAGCACCGCCTGGGTTGCCCGCCCCGGCGCGCGGTCGGGCGGCTGGGCAAGGACCACCTGGCGGCGGATCGCCGGACGGATCAGCGGCGCGACGAGCATGCGGCCTTCCGCTTCCTCCCGCCGGATCGAGGAACGGGGCAGGATGGCGAAGCCCAGGCCGCAGACGACCAGGTCCTTCAGGACCAGGAAGGAATCCGCCTCGTGCCGCAGGTTCAGCGGCACGCGCGCGCGGGCGGCCGCGCCCTCGACGATCGCGCGCAGGCCGTGGGGGCGGCTCGGCAGCACCAGCGGCAGGCGCGCGGCGGCGGCCAGCGCCACCGGCTGGTCGGGCGCCAGGCCGCTGCCGGCGGGGCCGGCGAGGACGAGTCCTTCGACGAACAGGTCCTGGGCCGGGAGGTGGAAATCCGTCGCCGGGCCGTAGAGCAGCGTCGCATCCGTGGCGCCGCGCTGGAGCCATTCGATGAGGTGGCCCGTGTAGCCCTCGACCACGCGGAGCGAGACCTCGGGATGCCGTTCCGCGACCCGACGCGCGAGGGGCCCGGCCAGCACGGCGGCGACGGTCGGCATCATGCCGAGCGCGACCTGGCCGGCGACCGTGCCGGCCAGGGCCCGCACCTCGACCACCGCGCGTTCCAGTTGCCGCATCGGCCCGGCGACGCGGGCGAGAAGTTCCCGCCCAGCATCGGTCAGCGCCATGCCGCGGCCATGGCGGATGAAGAGGGGCAGACCGGCCTCGGCCTCGAGCAGCCGGATCTGCCGGGACAGCGCCGGCTGGGCGATACGCAGCCGGTCGGCGGCGCGGCTCAGCGAGCCGGCCTCGGCGATCTCCCGGAAGGTCCTGAGCTGCCGGAGGTCCATGCCCGCACTCATAACAAACTGCGATGGATGCTATCCCTGCTTGCGAATTCCGGGAAGGCACTCACCGCCGCATAACCCCCGTCATCCGAGATGCGGGAGAGGCTTCCATGGATGGTTCGGCTCCGGCCCCGGCGGCGCTCGCCTGGCCTGATGCGATCTTCGCCGAGTTGCAGCGCTGGGGCGTGCGCCAGGTGGCCTATGTGCCGGACGGCGGCCATGCGCGGCTGATCCGCGCCGTCCATGCCGAACCGACCATGCGCGCCATCCCGCTGACGACCGAGGAGGAGGGCATCGCCGTCCTCGCCGGCGCGGCGCTGGGCGGGCAGCGGGGCGTGCTGCTGATGCAGTCCTCGGGCGTCGGGAACTGCGTGAACATGCTCTCGCTGGTGAAGAGCTGCGGCTTCCCTTTCCTCGCGCTGGTGACGATGCGGGGCGAGTGGGGCGAGTTCAATCCGTGGCAGGTGCCGATGGGCTCCACCACCGAGGCCGCCTTCGGCCTAATGGGTGTCGGCGTGCGCCGCGCCGACCGGGCGGAGGAGGTCGCCGAGACCGTCGCCGCCGCCGCGCGGATGGTCTTCGAGGGCGGCAGCGCGGTCGCCGTGCTGCTGGGCCAGCGCCTGATCGGCGCCAAGGTGTTCTGAGGGAGATGACCATGCTCGACAGGCGGGATGTGGTGGCGCGGCTGCTGAAGGATCGCGACGAGGCGCTGGTGATCACCGGGCTCGGGGCGGCGACCTATGACGTGGCGGCGGCCGGCGACGATGCGCGCAACTTCTACCTCTGGGGCGCGATGGGCGGCGCGGCGCTGATGGGGCTCGGCCTCGCGCTCGCGCGGCCGGACAGGCCCGTGGTGGTCATCACCGGGGACGGCGAGCAGCTGATGGGCATCGGCGCCTTCGCGACCATCGCGGTGCAGGCGCCGGCGAACCTGACAATCGTGGTGCTGGACAACGGGCTCTATGGCGAGACCGGCGGGCAGCGCAGCCACACCAGCGGCGGGACGGACCTCGCCGCCGTGGCACGCGGCTGCGGCATCGCGGCGGCGAGCCGCGTGACGGACCAGGCCGGCGTCGAGGCGCTGGCCGCGACCATCGCAAAGCCCACCTGCGGGCTGCGTGTCGTCGTCATCGCGGTGGACCCGACCGAGGCGCCGCGGGTGCTGCCGTCCCGCGACGGGGCCTATGTCCGCGGGCGGTTCCAGGCCGCCCTCGGCCTCGCCGCCTGACCGCCTTGTCAGCCCCGCCGACGGGGCCTAATCCCACCGGCTACGGGAGAAAACCGATGGACATGCAGACGTCGACCGACAGCCACGCCGAGATCCGCGAGGAAGTGCGCAAGCTCTGCGCCCGTTTCCCCGGCGAATACTGGCGCGAGCTGGACCAGCGCCGCGGCTACCCGACCGAATTCGTCACCGCGCTGACCGAGGCCGGCTGGCTCGCCGCCCTGATCCCCGAGGAATACGGCGGGTCGGGCCTGCCGCTGTCGGCGGCCGCCGCGATCCTCGAGGAGATCCACGCCTCGGGCTGCAACGCCGCCGCCTGCCACGCCCAGATGTACACCATGGGCACGGTGCTGAAGCACGGCAGCGAGGAGCAGAAGCGCAAGTACCTGCCCAAGATCGCGACCGGCGAGCTGCGCCTGCAGGCCTTCGGCGTGACGGAGCCGACCTCGGGCACCGACACCACGGCGCTGCGCACCTTCGCCAAGCGCGAAGGCGACAGGTTCATCGTCAACGGCCAGAAGATCTGGACGTCCCGCGCCGAGCACTCCGACCTGATGCTGCTGCTGGCGCGCACCACGCCGCGCGACCAGGTGAAGAAGAAGACCGAGGGGCTGTCGACCTTCCTGGTCGACATGAAGGCGGCGCTCGGCAAGGGCCTGACCATCCGCCCGATCCGCACGATGATGAACCACAATTCGTGCGAGGTCTTCTTCGACAACATGGAAGTGCCGGCGGAGAACATGGTCGGCCAGGAAGGCCGCGGCTTCCGCTACATCCTCGACGGCATGAACGCCGAGCGGATGCTGATCTCGGCCGAGTGCATCGGCGACGCCAAGTGGTTCATCAACAAGGCGGTGGAGTATTCCAAGCAGCGCGTGCTGTTCGGCCACCCGATCGGCAAGAACCAGGGCGTGCAGTTCCCGATCGCCAAGGCCTATGCCGCGATGCGCGCGGCCGAAGCACTGCTGCAGCAGGGGCTGAAGAAGTTCGAGGCCGGCCTGCCCTGCGGCGAGGAAGCGAACATGGGCAAGATGCTCTGCGCGGACGCCGCCTGGATGGCGGCCGAGGCCTGCATCCAGACCCATGGCGGCTTCGGCTTCGCCGAGGAATACGACGTCGAGCGCAAGTACCGCGAATGCCGCCTGTACCAGGTGGCGCCGATCAGCACGAACCTGGTGCTGTCCTATATCGGCGAGCACGTGCTGGGGATGCCGCGGAGCTACTGACCATGGCGCGCGAACCGGTGCCGGTGGCCATCGCCTACGACTTCGATGGCACGCTGGCGCCGGGCAACATGCAGGAACATGTCTTCCTGCCGAAGCTGGGCCTCGACGCCGCGTCCTTCTGGGCGCGGTCGAACGTGCTGGCCGAGGAGCAGCAGGGCGATCCGATCCTGACCTACATGCATCGCATGCTGGTCGAGGCCGCCGCCGCCGACATTCCGATGCGGCGCGAGGATTGGGCAGCGCATGGCGCGGGCATCACGCTGTTCCCCGGCGTCGAGACCTGGTTCGACCGCATCGATGCCGCCGCGTCTGTGCGGGGCCTTGCGGTCGAGCACTACGTCATCTCCTCGGGCCTGCGGGAACTGATCGAGGGGACGTCGATCCGCAAGCATTTCCGCGCCGTCTTCGCCTCCGGCTTCCTCTACAACGCATCGGGGGCCGCCATCGCGCCGGCGATCGCGGTGAACTACACGACCAAGACGCAGTACCTGTTTCGTATCAACAAGGATGCGCTGGACCTCGCGGACAACACCGCGGTCAACGCCTACCGCCCGCCGGAGGATCGCCGCGTCCCTTTCACCAACATCATCTTCGTGGGCGACGGGGAGACGGACATCCCCTGCTTCCGCATGGTGAAGGAACAGGGCGGGCATTCCATCGCCGTCCATCCCGCCGGCGACGCGAAGCGCGCCGAGCGGACGCGCAAGCTAATCGCCGAGGGCCGCGTGCATTGCGCCGTGCCCGCCGACTACCGGGAGGGCGCCGAACTCGAACGCCGCGTCCTCGCCATCCTCGACCTGCTCGCCGCGCGCGAGGCGGTCACAGCACCCACGCCGGAGAGCGAAGCATGAGCGGACTGCGCCCCCTCGAAGGGCTTCTCGTCGTCGCGATGGACCAGGCGGTGGCCGCGCCCTATTGCGCCTCGCGCCTCGCCGACGCCGGCGCCCGCGTGATCAAGGTCGAGCGGCCCGAGGGCGATTTCGCGCGCGGCTATGACTCGGTGGCGAACGGCCTGTCCTCCTACTTCGTCTGGCTGAACCGGGGGAAGGAGAGCATCTGCCTGGACATCAAGAAGCCTGACGACAAGGCCCTGCTCGAACGCATGATCGCCAAGGCGGATGTCTTCATCCAGAACCTCGCCCCCGGCGCGATGAAGCGCGCGGGCTTCGGCAGCGCCGAACTGCGCGCGAAGCATCCGCGCCTGATCACCGTCGACATCTCGGGCTATGGCGAGGAAGGCGACTACGCCACCATGAAGGCCTACGACCTGCTGGTGCAGGCGGAAACCGGCCTCGCCTACGTGACCGGGCGCGCGGAAGGGCCTGGGCGCGTCGGCGTCTCGGCCTGCGACATCGCCTGTGGCATGCATGCCTACACCGCGGTGCTCGAGGCGCTGCTGTCGCGCGGCATCACCGGCCAGGGGCGCGGGATCGCGGTGAGCCTGTTCGACGGCATGGCGGACTGGATGTCGGTGCCGCTGCTGCAATACGAAGGCACGGGGAAGAACCCGCCGCGCATCGGCCTCGCGCATCCGTCCATCTGCCCCTACGGCGCCTTCCAGACCAAGGACGGGCACGACGTTCTGATCGCGATCCAGAACGAGCGCGAATGGGCGTCCTTCAGCGCCCATTTCCTCGACGAGCCCGACCTGCCGCAGAAGCCGGGCTTCACCGTGAACAACGACCGCGTGGCGCACCGCCCGATGGTGGACGCGCATATCCAGGCGATGTTCGCGACGCTGACGCGCGAGGACTGCGCCGCGAAGCTGCGCAAGGCCAATACGGCTTACGGCTTCGTCAACGATTGCGGCGGCCTGCAGAAGCATCCCGTGCTGAAGCGCAAGCCGGTCCAGACGGAAAAGGGCCCGGTGCAGATCGCCCTGCCCGCCGCGCGACTGTCGGATGGCGAGCGCCCCTTCGGCCCGGTGCCCTCGCTCGGCCAGCACAGTGCGGCGATCCGGGCCGAATTCTCGGCCTGAGTCGGATCACGGCGGGCGCCGGAAGAAGGCGAGCGGCATGTGCGGTGTCGTGCGCGGCGCCACCGCGACCGGCGCGCGCCCGACCATCATGATCGGCGCCGAGCGGTAGGCATCGAGCCCCCGCCCCTGCCCGCCCCCGGCCGAGGGGATCACCCGCGCCCGGTCGGCACCGTTCGCCAGCGAGGCAACGGCCGGCGCCCGCCCCGCGAAGGCCGCGAGTGCCGCGGCTTCGGCGGCCGGATCGCCGCCTGGCTGCCGCAGTTCCTCGGCCCAGGCGGCGGCGACGCGGGCGCGATAGGCCTCCGCGCGGTCGGGCGTCTGGGAATGATAGGCCGCCGCGGCGCGGCCCCAATCCTGCCGCGCCGCCTGCAGTTCCGTCAGGAACCGCGCGGCATATCGGGCATTGGCCAGCGGATCGAAGGCCTGGTCGAGCGTTGCGAAGGCGTCGGGGTGGTGGCGCAGGTTCACCTGCATGCAGCCGATGTCGATCGACCGCATGCCGCCGGCCTGGAGTTGCCGGACCTCGGCAATCGCTGCCTCGCGCGTCGGGAAGAACATGCCGCGGCCTTCGGCGTTGATGGTCCAGGGCCAGGGTGCGAAGCGGCCGCTGTCAGGGTCGCGGCGACCGGATTCCACGCGGCCGATCGCCTGCAGCAATCCGGCCGGAATGCCGGCTTCGCGTTCGGCGACGGCGATCGCGGCCCGGCAGAGATGCGCGGGATCGGCGCGCGCCATCGTCGTCCAGAGCAGCGGGACGAGGAGGCGAATCAGGATGGCGGCACGTCGCGGCATGCGGAGTTGCCGCGCAAGCAGCGTGCCGAACGCCGGCGCGGCGCCGTACGCAACAAACATGCATCCGCATATTGCGCCGCGTCCACTTTGCTGCGCTGCAAAAAATCCCTTGCGGCCCCATCGAAGCCGGCCTATCTAAACCCCCGCAGCGGCAAGGCATTGCCTCCCGCTGTCTTTCTTGGACGTTTCCTCCCTAAACTTGGCGGTGCCTTCGGGCACCGCCTTTCTTTTTGTCCGGCGCCCCGCAACGCGGCGCGGATCAGGTGCGGAGGAAGGTCCAGTCCGCGGCGCAGAGGCGCGCGACGAAGTCGGTCATCTCGTCGACGAAGCCCGCGAAACCAGGCCCGCGCTCGATCCGCGTTTCGTTCATGTAGAGGCCGCGGGCGATCTCGATCTGCAACGCGTGGACGCCGTCGCGCGGCCGTCCGTAATGGCGGGTGACGTAGCCACCCGCATAGGGATCGTTCCGCCGGACGCGATGGCCGCGCGCGACGAGCAAATCCTCGACCAGGCGCGTGGCGCGCGGCGCGCAGGCCGTGCCATGGGCGTCGCCCAGCACCATGTCCGGCGGGTTCGCCGCCTGGGCCGGGTGGGCCGGCATCGAATGGCAATCGATCAGCAGGCAGAATCCGAAGCGGGCGCGCGTCTGGGCGATCAGTTCGGCGAGCGAGGCGTGGTAGGGCTCCCAGCAGCCGCGGATGCGGGCCTCGGCCTCGGCGAAGGTCAGGCGGCGGCGATACACCGCCTCCCCGGTGGCGACGATGCGCGCGATGGTCCCGAGGCCGGCGCCGACACGTGGGCTGGTGGTGTTCACCCAGGGCGGCAGCGGCCCCTCGAACATCGCGGGATCGAGTTCCCAGGGCTCCCGGTTCACGTCGCACCAGACGCGGGGGAAGGTCGCCGCGATCAGCGGCGCGCCATGAGCCGGGGCGGCGGCGAAGAGCTCGTCGACGAAGGAATCCTCACTCCGCCGCAGGGCGAGCGGCGCGAGCCGCGCCTCGGCCACCAGTTCGGCGGGGTAGTCCTGTCCGGAATGGGGCGAGGCGAAGACCAGCGGCACGGTCTGCCGCGACGGCCGGCGGATGACCAGCGGCGCCGTGGCATCCTGTCCGGGGAGGCTCGGGGCGGAAAGATCCATTGCGACCGACGCTAACCACACGGCCCGCGCCGTGTCACGCGGCGCGGTTAGCGAAATAGTCAGCAGGCCTGCGGCAAGCAGGACCCCGATGGCGGGCAAGGCAAAAGGCGACGGTCGCGCGACCATCGTGATCCGGCGCGAGGAAGGCGGCGAGCACGGGCACCATGGCGGCGCCTGGAAGGTCGCCTATGCCGACTTCGTCACCGCCATGATGGCCTTCTTCCTGCTGATGTGGCTGCTGAACGCGACCACGGAGGAACAGCGCCGCGGCCTCGCGGACTATTTCGCGCCGACCAACCTGCTGGCGCGCTCCGTCTCCGGGTCGGGCCAGCCCTTCGGCGGCCAGACGCCGAACGACACCGGCAACCAGACCTCGACCACCGGCGCGATCACGTTGCAGCAGGGGCGGCTGCCGATCGTGATGGATATCGAGGAGGACGAGAGCGACACCCCCGCCCGTCCCGTGCCGAGGCGCGACGGTCCGGAGGGTGTCGAGGACACCGAGCGCGCCCGCACCGTCGCCGCCGCCCCGCCCGGCGCCCGCGACGGCGCCGAACCGCCACGAGGGGGGCCTGCCGAGACGCCGGACCCGACCCCCGAGGCCTTGGGCGAGGCGGAGTTGCGCCGCGAGCTGGCCCGCCGGGAACGCGAGGCTTTCGACCGCGCCGCCGAGCAGATCCGCGAGGCTGTGGCAGCCGATTCGGCGCTCGCCGACCTCGCGCGCCAGCTCCGCGTCGAGCAGACGCCCGAGGGGCTGCGCATCCAACTGCTCGACACCGAGCGCCAGCCGATGTTCGCCCTCGGCGGCGCGGCGCCGAACGACCGGGCGCGCGCGCTGCTCGCCCGCGTGGCACAGGCAACCGCGCGGCTGCCGAACCAGGTCGACATCGCCGGGCACACCGACGCCACGCCCTTCCGCGGCGGCGGCGACCGCAGCAACTGGGACCTTTCGGCCGAGCGCGCCAACGCCACGCGCCGGCTTCTGGCCGAGGCCGGCCTGCCCGAAGCGCGGATCCGCAGCGTGAGCGGCCGGGCCGATCGCGACCCGCTGCTGGCGGATCAGCCCACGGCCGCGGCGAACCGGCGCGTGTCCATCACCCTGCTGCGCCAGGTGCCCGAGGCCCCCCCATGATCTCGCTCGCCGGCCTCGCCTTCCTGCTGATCTGCGTCTTCGGCGGCTATGTCGCGGCCGGCGGGCACCTCGACATCATCCTGCACGCCCTGCCCTTCGAATTCGCCATCATCGGCGGGTCGGCGATCGGCACCCTGGTCATGTCGAACAGCATCGCCGACCTGAAGCATGTCGGCGGCGGCTTCGGGAAGATCCTCAAGGGCGCGAAGTATACGCGCCAGGACTACATGGATCTGCTGAGCCTGCTCTACTACCTGGTGCGTCTGGCGCAGACCAAGGGGCCGATGGCGCTCGAGCCGCATATCGAGAAGCCGGAGGACAGCGCCGCCTTCAACAAGTTCCCGCGCATCGCCCAGGACCACCACGTGGTGCATCTGATCTGCGACTACCTGCGCATGGTCGGCATGAACGCCGACGATCCGCACCAGATCGAGGACGTGATGGCCCGCGAGCTCAAGAAGGTGAAGGAGGAGGAAATGCACCCCTCCCACGCCATGCAATCCATGGCCGACGCGCTCCCCGCGCTCGGTATCGTCGCGGCGGTGATGGGCGTGATCAAGACGATGGGCTCGATCGACCAGCCGCCCGCCGTGCTCGGGCGGCTGATCGGCGGCGCGCTGGTCGGCACCTTCCTCGGCGTGCTGCTCGCCTACGGGCTGATGGGTCCGTTCGCCTCGCGCCTCAAGGGCGTGGTCGAGGAGGAGAGCAAGTTCTTCGAGGTGATCCGCGCCGTCCTGGTGGCGCATCTGCACGGCAATGCGCCTCAGGTGGCGGTCGAGACGGGCCGGAAGATGGTCCCCTCCGGGCTGATGCCATCCTTCCAGGACCTGGAGCAGGCGCTGCAGGACCTGCAGATCGGGTAGCGCCGTCCCAGCCGCACCGTCACGCGCCGCCATTCGCGTTGTTGTACGCCCCGCGCGAGGGAATGCTGCAGTTCGTCCCGGCACCGCAGCAGCCCGCCGCGAGCAGGAGGATGGCGAGAATGGACGCCAGGCGCAGGGTCATGAGGCCGGAACCAACGCATCTGTTTCAGCGGCAGCCCGGATGCCGCTCGGACACATCAGCCGACCGGCAAGCGGTCCTGCCACTGGCGACCGCAAGACGTTCCGGATGACGGCGAGGCTGCAGTACCGGTGGCAGGAACCAGGGTCGACGACCGCCCCGTCAGCCGCCGAGCCGCTGCAACACGAAGCGCAGCGGCTCATCCGAGATGTGAAGCAGGCCCGATCGGGACTGCTCGAGTTCCAGGATCAGGAAGATTGCGCCGCCGACGGCGAGTGCGCCGGCGACCAGCGCGGCGTGGATCACCGAATTGGCGCGCACGAAGAGCCCCATGGCGAGGAACAGCATCGCGAGCCAGGAGACGAGCACTGCCAGGAACGGCCACTGCACCTGGTCCGTCACGTCCCGCACCAGCAGCAGCGCCCGCGCCTGCACCAGCCGGGCAGCGATGGCGAGGGCCTGCTGCTGGGCGGATTGCTGCGCCGGCGTCGCCGTCCGCAATCCGGCGATCGCGTTGTAGAAGGCGTCCATCCGTGCCGGATCGACCACGGAAGCCTCGGCGCCGGCCTCCAGCACATGGCTGGCGATCGCCGACGCGAGCATGGCGCGCAGGGCGGTCCGTGCTTCCCGCGCATCCGGCCCGACATGCGCCAATGCGCCGTCGAGAACCAGGATATCGGCCGCGAGCGTCGTCACCCCGTCGGCCTGCGCCCGGTAATGCGAACTCGCGGAGGCGATCAGCAGGCCGAGCACCAGCGTCGCCATCGACGCGACCAAGGCCTGCACGAGGCGGACGACGTCCTTCGACTGATCGCTGCGATGGTCGTCGAGAAGCCGGCCGTGGAGCCGAAGCCCGATGAGGCCCGACAGCAGCGTGAGGGCAAAGACAGCCAAACCGACCAGCACGGTCATGCGAAGCAGCCCCATTCTGCCGGGCACGAATCGAAACGCGCCCCTGGCCGATCATGACCAGGGGCGCGCGTCGTTGCCAGGGCGGGCGGGCCGCCCGCGGGGTCAGTTCTTGCGGCCGTAGACCCGGCGCGCCGCCTCGGGGCTGACGAGCCCGTCCTCGACGTCGCGCTGCACCAGGGCGGGGTCGCGGTCCTTCGGATCGCCCATGCCGCCGCCGCCCGGCAGCTTCAGCAGGAGGCGCCGGCCCTTGGGGATGACCTGGAAGCCCTTGGTGCGGAGCACGGTGCCGTTTGGGTCGTTCAGGCCCACCCAGCCTGCCGCGCCCTCGCCGCCGCCCTCGCGCCCCTTTGGCGGGTTGGCGACGCGGTCGAAGATGGCGTTCACGGCGAATTCGGCATCGCCCTTGGCGCCGATCTCCATCACCTGGCCGAAGCCGCCGCGGGTGCGGCCGGGACCCGCGGAATCCGGACGCAACTGCTTCTGCCAGAAGATGACCGGGGCGACGTTCTCGGTCGCCTCGACCGGCATGGTCCGCACGCCCGAGGGGAAGGCCGTACCGTCAAGCCCGTCCTTGCCCGGCCGCGCGCCGGTGCCGCCGGAATTGAAGGTGATGATCTCGAAATCCTCGGTCTCGGCAGCCTGGCCCGAGACCTGGGAACCACCGCGCAGCGGCGGATTCCACAGCGCCGAGGAGCCTTCCGCGTTGACCCGCTGCGGCACCGCCTGGTGCAGGCAGCCCATCATCAGGTCGGGCAGCAGCTGCCCGACGACATGGCGCACCGAGACCGGATAGGGATGCGGGGCGTTGAGGATGCACCCTTCCGGGATGTCCATCTGGAAGGGCAGCAGGGAGGCCCAGTTGTTGGGCACTTCCGGCGCCACCACCACCTTGATGCCGAAGCAGGAATAGGCGCGGCAATAGGCGGGCGGGACGTTGATGCCGCGGTTCGACAGGCCCGAGGTGCCGGCGAAATCCACCACGATCCGGTCGTCGTGGATCGTCATCGCCGCCTTGAGCGTGACCGGCGCCTCATACCCGTCGGACTTGATTTCCGAACGATAGGTGCCGCGCGGGATCTTGGCGATCTCGGCCAGCGTCGCGCGGGTGCTCGCCTCGAAGATGTAGCCGGCGAGCTCGTCGAGGCTGTCCATCGCGAACTCGTCCATCATCTCGACGAGCCGCTTCGCGCCGGCGTCGTTGCAGGCGCACAGCGAGTAGATGTCGCCTTCCAGCTCCACCGGCGTGCGGGATCCCGCGCGGATGAAGTCGAAGAAGGTCTCGTTCGGGACGTTGCGGTCGAAGCACTTCACGATCGGGATGTAGAGGCCTTCCTCGAAGACGCTCCGCCCCTCGGGGCCCATGCCGAGGCCACCGATGTCGATGATGTGCGCCGTATTGGCGAACAGCCCGACGATCTTCCCGTTGCGGAAGGCCGGCGTGACGACCGTGAGGTCATGCAGGTGCCCGGTCGCGAGCCAGGGATCGTTGGTGATGTAGTGGTCGCCCAGCTGCATCGTGTGCGCCGGGAACTTCCTGAGGAAGTGCCCGACCGATTCCGCCATGGAGTTCACATGGCCCGGCGTGCCGGTCACGGCCTGCGCCAGCATGCGGCCCTCGAGGTCGAAGATGCCGGCCGACAGGTCGCCCGCCTCGCGCACCGTGGTGCTGAAGGCGGTGCGGATCATGGTCTGCGCCTGTTCCTCGACCACCGCGATCAGGCGATTCCACTGGATCTGGCGCTGGATCTGCGCGAGCGCGCCCGTTTCCTTGCTCATCACGCGGCCTCCTGCGTCAGGTCGAGGTAACCGAGCCCATCCATCCGGCAGGTCCAGGAGGGGCCGATCAGGGTGCTGGTCTCCGCCTCCGCCACGATGGCGGGGCCGTGGATCGCGGCACCGGGGTTCATGTGTTCGCGGTCATAGACGGGCCATTCGGCCACTTCGCCGGTCGCCGTGTCGCGCACCATCTGAGTGCGGATCGGCGTCGGCGCCGGGGCGTCGGGCACGGGCGCGACCGGTTCCACATGCGCTTCCACGGTGCGGACGGTGACGGCGAAGGACAGGATCTCCACGTCCGAACCGGGCACCGGGCGGTCGTAGAAGCGGGTGTATTCGGCGTCGTAGTCGGCGCGGATCGCGGCGACATCGGCCGCGGTCAGCGCGCGCGGCGGGATGTGCACCGCGATCTCGTGACCCTGGCCGACGTAGCGCATGTAGGCGATGCGCGTTTCCTCGACGGCCGCGCCGAAGGCGCCTTCGGAGACGACCTTCGTCGCCTCGGCCGACATGGACGACAGCAGCCCGTTCACCGCGGCGAGGTCGAAGGTGCCGAAGCGCTGGTAGAGCGACTTCACCACCTCATAGGCCACGGGCGCGCGCAGGAAGCCGATGGCCGAACCGACGCCGGCGCCGGAGGGCACCAGCATGCGCTTCACGCCGATCTTCTCGCAGACCCGGTAGCCGTGCACCGGACCGCCGCCGCCGAAGGCGATGACGAAGCGGCCTTCATAGCCCTTGCCGCTTTCGATGGCGTGGACGCGGGCGGCGTTCGCCATGTTCTCGTCGACCATCTCGACGACGCCGAGGCCGGCCATCTCGGCGGAGAGCGCGAGCTTGCCGCCGACATGCTCGGCGAGCGCGGCGAGCGACAATTCGGGCTTCAGCGGCAGCGAGCCGCCGGCGAACAGCGAGGGCTCGTAGCGGCCGAGCGAGAGGTTCGCGTCGGTGACCGCCGGATGCGTGCCGCCGCGGCCGTAGCAGGCCGGGCCGGGATCGGCGCCGGCGGATTCAGGACCGACCTGGATTCGGCCCATGCTATCGACCTGGGCGATGGACCCGCCGCCCGCGCCGATCTCCACCATCTCGATGACGGGGATGCGCAGCGGCAGGCCGGAGCCCTTCTTGAAGCGGCCGACACGCGCGACCTCGAAGGTGCGGGACGCCTGCGGGCGGAACCCGTCGATCAGGCAGACCTTCGCCGTGGTGCCGCCCATGTCGAAGGACAGCACCTTGTCGAAGCCGCGCTGCTTCGCGACGTGGGCGGAGAAGATCGCCCCGCCCGCCGGCCCCGATTCCACGAGGCGGATCGGGAAGCGGGACGCCGTCTCGATGGTCGTCAGGCCGCCGCCCGAGAGCATGAGGAAGAGCGGGCAGGTCACCCCTGCGGCGCGCAGCCCGACTTCGAGGCGCCCGAGATAGGACGCCATCAGCGGCTGGACATAGGCATTCGCGACGGTGGTGGAGAAGCGCTCCCATTCGCGCATCTCGGGCGAGACCTCGCTCGACAGCGAGACCTTCATGCCCGGCCACATCTCCTGGACGATCTCGGCGGCGCGCATCTCGTGCACCGGGTTCACGAAGGCATGGAGGAAGCCGATGGCGAGGCTCTCGATGCCCTCGCCCTTGAGGAACGTGACCTGCTGGCGGAC
Source organism: Neoroseomonas marina (assembly GCF_012927745.1). Taxonomy (GTDB): domain Bacteria; phylum Pseudomonadota; class Alphaproteobacteria; order Acetobacterales; family Acetobacteraceae; genus Neoroseomonas; species Neoroseomonas marina. The sequence goes on along the minus strand of NZ_JABBKX010000008.1, from coordinate 213,602 downwards.
CGCCGCCTCATCGAGCGGGAGCAGCACCTTGCCGGTGTTGTCCAGGCGCTCGGGCACGGACACGCGCCAGCGGCGGCGCACCAGCGGCTGCGGGAGGTCGATGTTGAGGTCGTACTGGTCGTAGCGTGCCTCATTGGCCAACGCGAGAACGTCGCGGAAACCCTCGGTCGTCAGCAGCGCGGTCCTCGCGCCCTTGCGCTCGATGATCGCATTGGTCGCAAGCGTGGTGCCGTGGATGAGCAGGTCGAGGTCGCCCGCTTCCATGCCGGCCTTCGCGAGCACCTGGGTCACGCCCTCCAGCACGCCTTTCTCGGGCGCGGCGGGCGTGGTGAGCACCTTGGTGGTCCAGCGCTGCTCGCCCTTCTCGATGGCGAGGTCGGTGAATGTGCCGCCGATGTCGACGGCGAGGCGTGCTTTGGCCATGTCGGAGGTCATGATTCCTGAGGCAGGGAGTGCGCGCGCCATGCATAGCGCGCGCCAGAGGGGTTCAGAAGACCGCGAGACGCGAATTCAGCAGGTCGGTCACCAGCATGCAGCCGGGGGCGTGGGTGATGCAGAAGGGCGGCTTGCTGGCGGCGACGACCGCCTGGGGCGTGACCCCGCAGGCCCAGAACAGCGGCAATTCGTCCTCGGCGACGCTCACCACGCCGCCGGCATCGACCTTCGCGAGGTCATGGATGCCGATCATCTCGGGCTTGCCGATATGCACCGGCGCCCCGTGCACCGAGGGGAAGCGGGAGGTGATCTGGATGGCCCGGATCGCCTCGGCCGGCCGGAAGGGGCGCATGGAGACGACCAGCGGGCCATGGAACGGCCCGGCCGGGGTGGTCGGGACGTTCGTGGTGTAGACCGGGACGGCCTTGCCTTCGTCGAAATGGCGCAGGCGCAGGCCATCGGCCAGCAGCGCCTCCTCGAAGGAATGGGAGCAGCCGAGCAGGAAGGCCACCAGGTCGTCCCGCCAGAGATGGGCGATGTCGTGCACTTCCTCGGTCATCACGCCGTCGCGCCAGACGCGGTAGGTGCCGATATCGGTGCGGATGTCGATGTCCTTGCCCAAGGTCGGCAGGGAGGGGTCGCCGGGCTCGGAGGTCGCGAGCAGCGGGCACGGCCTGGGGTTCAGCATGCAGAAGCGCTGGAAATCCGCCGCCAGGTCGCGGGGCAGGATGGCGAGGTTCGCCTGGACATAGCCCGGCGCCATGCCCTGGGTGGGCTGCGTCCAGGCGCCGCGGCGGATGCGCTGGCGGACGTCCCAGCCGGTCTCATGCTGCGATGGCGCGTGATCCATGGAAGCCTCCTCGGTCGGGCCGGCATTCCAGCCCCGTGCGCGGTGCCTGTCGAACGCGAAATCTGGATCGGGGTGATCGAAATAATCAGTCGGGGGCGCCGGCCAGGTCCCGGGCCAGCGCGGCGATGGTGGCCGCGACATGGCTGTCGGGCTTGCGGATATAGGCCACGTGGAAGCCGACATCCGGCAGCGCGACGTCCTCGACCTCCAGCCGTCGCAGTCGGCCCTCGGCCAGGTCCCGTTCCGCGGCGACCAGTTGGACGACGCTGATGCAGACCCCGGCGCGGGCGAGCTCCGCCATGGTCGCGATCGAGGTGCTGCCCCACAGCCGCACACCCGGCACGCCGGCATCGGCAAACAGGCCGCGCAGCGCCGCCGAGACCTCCGTGTCGTGGGAGAAGCTCAGGATCGGCCAGCGGGTCAGCTCCGAAAGACGCAGCGGTCGGTCCGGCAGGCCGAGGGACGGGCTCGCCAGCCAGCCGAGCGGATAGGCGCAGAGCGGCTGGTTCACCGCCCGCGGATCGTCCACCGTGCCGGCCAGCATGGCGATGTCGATATGCCCCGCGGCCAGGCTCTGACGCAGCGTCGGGGTGATATCGACCACCATGTCGAGCACGATGCCGGGATGCGCCGCGCCGATCCGCTGCACCAGGCGCGGCAGCAGGGTGTGGGCGAGCGTCTCCGAGATGCCGATGCGCAGCAGGCCGCGCATCGCCGCCGGATCGGCGATGGCGCGCAGCATCTCCTCGCGCAGGTCGACCATCTGCTCGGCGTAGCGCAGCAGGGCGCTGCCCTCGGCGGTCAGGGTGACGCGCGCGCCGCGCTGGAAGATGCGGATGCCGAGTTCCTGTTCGAGCTGCGCGACGCGGGCGGAGACCGCCGACTGGCTGGTGTTCAGCCGCGCCGCGGCGGCGCGGAAGCCGCCGAGGCGGACGACCCAGATGACGGTCTCGAGCGAGCGGAGGTCGCGCATACGCCTCCTACTGCGACGCCTCCGCCGCCCAGCGCTGCACCACGGCGCAGGCCGCCGCGAAGTCTTCCATCCGCATGTCCTCATGCGGGTTATGGCTGCCGTTCTGGTTGCGGACGAAGAGCATGCTCGACGGGATCTTCGCCTCGGCGAAGGCGGCCGCGTCGTGGCCGGCGCCCGAGGCCATGTCGAGATGCGCGATGCCGAGCGCATCGGCCGCGCGTGCAAGCCCGGCGCGGATGCCGGGATCCATGATGGCCGCGCGGCTGCCGGTTTCGGGGCCGCGCTCGAAGCGCACGCCGCGGCGGGCCTCGATGTCGGCCATGAAGCGGTGCATCGCCTCGAACATCAGGTCGCAGGCGTGCGGGCTGACGCTGCGGACATCGAGCGAGAATTCCGCCTCGCCGGCGATCTTGGTGAAGCCGGCCTCGGCGGTGGTCGCCATGGTGCAGAAGGTGCAGACCAGCACATGGCCCATCGCATCGAGCCGGCACCATTCCTCGTCCATGCGGTGGACCAGTTCGGCGAGTGCCGCCGCTGCGTCGCGGCGATACTTCCGCGGCGTCGCGCCGGAATGGTTGTACTCGCCCACGACGCGCGCCTGGCGCAGGCGGCGGCTGCCGGGGATGCCGGTGACGATGCCGATCGGCACCTGCTCGGTGTCCAGCACCGGCCCCTGCTCGATGTGCAGTTCGAGGTAGCCGGCGACGTTGTGCGCGCCGAGCGCATGGTCGCCGCGCGCCACCGCATCGGGGTCGAAGCCTTCTTCCCGCATGTGGTCGGCAAGCGTGCGCCCGGAATCCTGCCGCTTGATCTCGAGCCCGTCGGGCTTCAGCAGGCCGAGCGACATGCGGCTGCCGGGATAGGAGACCGGGAACCACGCGCCCGCCTCCTCGGCCCGGATCGCCATGACGGTGATGTCGCGCCCCGGCACGAAGCCCGCACGCTTCATCCCGGCGACGGCGGCGAGGCCCGAGAGCACCCCCGCCGCGCCGTCGTAGTTCCCGCCCTGGCGGACGGAATCGAGATGGCTGCCGATGACGAGCCGCTTCGCCGCCCGGTCGGTGCCGGGCAGCGTCATGTAGAGGTTGCCCGCGACGTCGACCGTGCTTTCAAGGCCGAGGCGGTCGGCCGCCGCACGCACCAGGGCATGGGCCATGCGCTCGCCGGGGCCATAGGCCTCGCGCGTCACGCCCTCGCCATCCGCGCTGCCGGCCCTGAGCCCCGCGAAGAGCTCGGCCGCGAGATCCATGTCGGGGGTCAGGTTCGGCAGCATCGGCATGGCTCCCTCAGAGCATCGACCGCACGCGGCCGCCGTCGACGCGGACCATCGTGCCGGTGATGTAGGCCCCCGTCGTCCCCGCGAGGAAGGCGCCCATCGGGCCGTATTCCTTGGGCTCGCCGACGCGGCCTGCGGGGACTTCCTTGCCGGCCTTGGCGATCTCCTCGTCCACCGTCGTGCCGGCCTTCTCGGCGCGCACCGCGGCGGTCTGGGTGATGCGATCGGTGCGGATCGAACCCGGGGCGAGGATGTTCATCGTCACGCCATCCGCCGCGACCTCGGCCGCCAGCGTCTTGAGCCAGGCCCAGATCGAGGCGCGCAGCGTGTTCGACAGCGCGAGCGTCGGGATCGGGTGCTGCATGCCCGAGGAGCCGACCACGATCACGCGGCCATACTTCTGCGCCCGCATCGCCGGCATCAGCTTCATGGTGATGCGGATCGGCGAGACGACGATGTTCTGGAACCACTTCGTGAGGTCGGCTTCCTTCATCTCGGACGCCGTGCACACCGGCGGGCCGCCATGGTTCAGCACCAGGATGTCGACGCCGCCCATCGCCTTCACGGCCGCGTCGGCGAGCTTGTCCATCTCCTCGCCGCTCGACACATCCGCCTGCACGACGGTGACCGCCGGCGCGCCGAGCGCCTTGAGGTCGGCCGCGGCCTTGTCCATCGCAGCGGTGTCGCGGCCGCTGATCGTCAGCACCGTGCCCTCGGCCGCCAGCGCATCGGCGATCGACCGCCCGAGACCCTTGGCGCCGCCCATGACCAGTGCGCGCTTGCCCTTCAGACCGAGATCCATAGTCGTGTTCCCTTCGTCCTGTTCCTGGACCCGGCCGGACCCTGCCTCCTCCCCCGCCCCCTGGCAAGACGGGCGGCCCCGCGCCATGGTGCGGGCCCCGTCCCACGAATCCCGCAGGAAGAGCCCATGGCCAAGCCCGTCGTCCTCGTCACCCGGAAGCTGCCGGAAGGGGTGCAGGACCGGCTCGCCGCGATGTTCGACGCGCGGCTGAACCCGGCCGACGAGACCTGGTACCGCGACGGCGCCGAGATTGCCCGCCGCGCGACCGCGACCTGCGCCGCGGGCATCCTCTGCGCTGCCGGCGATGCGCTGAACGCGGCGACCATCGCGGCGCTGCCACCCTCCGTCCGCATCCTCGCGACCTTCAGCGTCGGCACCGACCATATCGACCTTGCCGCGGCGAAGGCGCGCGGCATCGCGGTGGCGAACACGCCCGAGGTCCTGTCCTTCGCGACCGCCGAGATCGCCTTCACCCTGATGCTGATGGCCGCGCGCCGCGCGGGCGAAGGCGAGCGCATGGTCCGCGCCGGCGCCTGGACCGGCTGGGCGCCGACGCAGCTGATGGGCGTGACGCTGGAAGGCAAGACGCTCGGCATCCTGGGCTTCGGCCGTATCGGGCGGGAGCTCGCGCAGATGGCGCGCGGCATGCGCATGACCATCCACTACCGCAACCGCAGCCGCGTCGCGCCGGAGCTCGAACAGGGCGCGGTCTACCACGACAACGACGACAGCTTCCTCGGCGCCATCGACGTGCTGTCGATGCACATCCCGGGCGGCGCCGAGACGCGGAAATGGCTCGACGCCGCGCGCATCGCGAAGCTGAAGCCCGGCGCCATCGTGGTGAACACCGGCCGCGGCACCACGGTGGACGACGAGGCGCTGGTCGCCGCCCTGCGCTCGGGGCACCTGCGCGCCGTGGGCCTCGACGTCTATGACGGCGAGCCGAAGGTCTATCCCGGCTACATGGACCTCGAGAACGTGGCGCTGCTGCCGCATCTCGGTTCCGCCACCATCGAGACGCGCGACGCCATGGGCGCGCGCTGCATCGAGAACCTCGAGGCGCTGCTCATCAAGGGCCAGGAACCGCCCTACCGCGCCGCCTGAATTCCCACCGCAAGGACCCCGCCATGCAGTTCGACTTCACGAAGATCCCGCACGACCAGGCCTACAAGCTCTGCGTCGCCGCGATCGTGCCGCGCCCGGTCGCCTGGGTGGTCAGCCAGGACCGCGAGGGGCGCGTGAACGCCGCGCCCTATTCCTTCTTCAACGTCTTCTCGGACAACCCGGTCGTCGTCGGCATCGGCTGCTCCAGGAGGCCGCAGGGTTCCCCGAAGGACACGCTGGCCAATATCGAGGCGACCGGCCAGTTCGTGGTGAATCTGGTCTCGGCGCCGACCGCCGAGCAGATGAACATCACCGCCATCGACTTCCCGCCGGGCGTGAACGAGATCGAGGAGGCCGGCCTGACCACCGCCCCGTCCTCGAAGGTGCGGGTGCCGCGCATCGCCGAGAGCCCCGTCGCGCTGGAATGCGAGGTGTTCCAGTTCGTCCCGACCCTTGGGCACACCATCGTGCTCGGCAAGGTCGTGGCGATGGAGGTGCGCGACGACTGCGTGCTGGACGCTGCGAAGTACTACCTCGACACGCCGAAGCTGGACCTGGTGGGCCGCATGCATGGACGCGGCTGGTACGCGCGCACCACCGACCGGATCGAGATCCACCGCATCCCGCTGGCCGACTGGGAAGCCCGCATGAAGTAGACGGCCTGCAAGAGTGGCCGGGCGATCCCTTGAATTCGCCCGGCCCGCCGTGACAATCGTTACGGATGCGCCGGCACCTGCCTGCCGGACGAGGTCCCTGCCCCGCCCAGCCGAGAGGACGAGACATGACCCTGCGCCGCCGTACCCTTCTGGCCGGCCTTGCCGCCGGCGCCGCCCTGCAGCCCGCCTTGGGCCAGCAGGCACCGCTGCTGAAGAAGCCGATCCCGAGCACCGGGGAGCTCATCCCGATCATCGGCCTCGGTTCCGCCCGCCGCTACGAGGAAGCGCGGACGGAGGCCGACATGGCCCCTCTGCGCGACACCTTCCGCCGCTTCCACGAACTCGGCGGCACCGTGGTCGACACCGCGCCCTCCTACGGCAATGCCGAGGGGATCATGGGCGACATCATGGCGAATCTCGGCATCCGCCGGGATCTGTTCGTCTGCACCAAGGTCGGCGTCGACACCATCGAGCAGGGCCGCGCGCAGATCGCCGACTCCTTCCGCAAGCTGCGCACCGAGCGGATCGACCTGATCGCCGTGCACAACCTGCGCGACATCACCAATGAGCTCGCCTATCTGCGCGAACTGAAGCAGGCCGGGCGCATCCGCTATATCGGCGCCACCACCTCCTTCGACCGCCAGTACGAGGCCTTCGAGGCCATGATGCGGCGCGAGACGCTGGATTCGATCCAGATCGACTATGCGCTCGACAACCGCAACGCCGCGGAGCGCATCATCCCGCTCGCCGCCGAGCGCGGCATGGCGGTCTTCATCAACCTGCCCTTCGGCCGCGGCAGCGTGTTCCGCGCGACCGAGGGCAAGACGCTGCCCGCCTGGGCCGCCGAGATCGACGTCACGACCTGGGCGCAGTTCATGCTGAAATACCTGGTCTCCCACCCCGCGGTGACCTGCGCGGTGCCGGGCATGGCGCAGGCGCGCTACGTCGACGACAACCTCAACGCCGCGCGGGGCCGCATGCCGGATGCGGCGATGCGCCGGCGGATGGAGCAGTTCATCGATGGCCTCTGACGCCACGGCCGCCATACCGGCGGGCGGGGCGATCCAGGGCTTCCTGCGGCGGGTGATCGACCTCCGTCCGGGGGAGGCGCGCGCCCTCGCCTGGTCATGGCTCTACGTCTTCGCGCTCTTCCTCGCCTACTACGTGCTGCGCCCGATCCGCGACGAGCTCGGCGTCGCGGGAGGGGTGCGGAACCTGCCCTGGCTCTTCACCGGCACGCTGCTCGCGATGCTCGCGGTCAATCCGCTGTTCGCCTACGCCGTCCGCCGCTGGCCGCGCGAGACCTTCATCGCGATTGCCTACCGCTTCTTCATGCTGAACCTGCTGATCTTCATGCTGCTGCTGATGGTGGCGACGCCCGAGCAGCATGTCTGGATCGGCCGGGCCTTCTTCATCTGGACCTCGGTCTTCAACCTGTTCGTCGTCTCGGTCTTCTGGTCCTTCATCGTCGACGTGTTCGACGCGGAACAGGGCAAGCGGCTGTTCGGATTCCTCGCTGCCGGCGCGACGCTCGGCGGCATCGCGGGCTCGGCCGTGACCTCGGGCCTCGTCGAGCATGTCGGGCAGAACTGGCTGCTGCTCGCCTCGATCCTGTTGCTCGAGGTCGCGGTCTTCGCGGTGCGCCGCCTGTCCCGCATCTCCGACGCCTTCAGCCATTCGGTGCAGGGCGACGATCCGCGCCGGCCGCTCGGCGGCGGCATCTTCGCGGGGCTGACGCATACGCTGCGCTCGCCCTACCTGCTCGGCATCGCGGCCTTCATCCTGCTCTATTCCATCACCTCGACGGTGCTCTACTTCCAGCAGGCCTCGATCGCGGAAGCGAACTTCCCCACCCGCGCGGCGCGCACCGCCTTCTTCGCCAATATCGACTTCTGGGTGAACACGCTGACGCTCGGCCTGCAGTTGTTCCTGACCGGACGGCTGACAGCCTGGCTCGGGGTCGCGGTGATGCTCGCGATCCTGCCGGCGCTGTCCGTCTTCGGCTTCGCCGCGTTGTCGACCTGGCCGACCGTCGCGGTCTTCGTGGTGGTGCAGGTGGCCCGTCGCGTCAGCAATTTCGCCCTCGCCCGGCCAACACGGGAGGTGCTGTTCACCGCGGTCCCGCGCGAGGACCGCTACAAGGCCAAGAACTTCATCGACACGGTGGTCTATCGCGGCGGCGACCAGGTCGCGGCCTGGTCCTATGCCGGGTTGATCGCCCTCGGGCTGAGCCTGAGCGGCATCGCGGCGGCGACCGTGCCGATCTGCATCGCCTGGGCGGCGCTGAGCCTGTGGCTCGGCTGGCGGCAGCAGCGGATGGAACGCGACGCGGCCTGACGCGGGCCGCCGCACTGGACAGTCCGGCGTGCCGGGGCCAGCCTGCGTCGCAAATTCGCGGCCCGGCAAGGCCGCGCGCCGGAGAGGATTGTCCATGACCCAGTTCGCGCCCAGCCGGCGCAGCCTGCTGCTGCTCGCCGCCGCGCTGCCCGCCCCGGCCCTCGCCCAGGCCTATCCGGACCGCCCGCTGCGTTTCGTGATCCCCTGGCCGCCGGGCGGGACCAACGACATCGTCGGGCGGCTGGTCTCCGACGGGTTGTCGCATCGGCTCGGCCAGCCGGTGGTGATCGAGAATCGCGGCGGCGCCGGCGGCGCGCTCGGCGCCGAGGTCGTGGCGAAATCCACGCCGGACGGCTACACGCTGCTGCTCGGCGGGTCGGGCAGTCTCACGATCAACCAGCTCGTGCGGAAGCGCCTGCCCTATGATCCGGCGACGGCCTTCGCGCCGGTCGGCATGATCGGCAGCGGCGCGAACGTCATCGTGGTGCATCCCTCGGTGCGCGCGACCAACCTGCGCGAGTTGCAGGCCGCCGCACGCGCCGCCAATCCGCCGCTGAACTATGCCTCCCCCGGGGTCGGCAGCACGGGGCATGCGGCGGGCGCGCTCATCACCCAGGTGCTCGGCGTCGAGATGGAGCACGTGCCCTATCGCGGCACCGGGCCGGCGATGAACGACGTGGTCGCGGGGCGCATCCAGGTCTTCACCAATGCGCTCGCGCCGATGCAGCCGCAGATCCAGGCGGGCACGGTGCGCGCGCTCGCCATCGCCGGGTCGCGGCGCAATGCCGCGCTGCCCGACGTGCCGACCACCGGCGAGGCCGGCTTCCCCGACATCCAGGCAGCAACCTGGTACGCGCTGTTCACGACCGGCGGCACGCCGCCGGACCGGGTGGAGCGGCTGTTCGCCGCGCTGTCCGCGACGCTCGCCGACCCCGAGATCCGCCGGAAGCTCGAGGATGGCGGCCTCGACGTCGAGCCGAGCGCGAGCCCCGCCGCCTTCGGCCGCTTCGTCGCCGAGGACGCGGCGCGTTGGGAGCCCGTGGTCCGCCGCGCGGGCGTCAGCGTGGAGTAGCGCCGCGCGCCCTTGCGGCCTCGTCCCGTTGCGGCAGGATGGATGGCGGGAAGGGAAACAACGTCCATGATCGCTCGCCGTCACCTGGCGCTCGCGGCCCTGCCGCTGCTCGCGCGCCCCGCCCTGGCGCAGGCGCCCTGGCCGAACCGGACCATCCGGCTGATCGTGCCATGGCCGCCCGGCCAGGCGACCGACCTGGTCGGGCGCATCATGGCGCAGCGGCTGTCCGAGAAGCTCGGCCAGCAGGTGGTGCCGGAGAACAAGGCCGGCGCGGGCGGATCGATCGGCACCGACTTCGTCGCGAAGGCGGCGCCGGACGGCTACACGCTGCTCGCCGCCTCGATCGGGCCGATCTCCTTCGGGCCTCTGCTGCATCGCCTGCCCTATGACGTGGAACGCGACCTCGCGCCGATCGCGACCTTCTCGGGCTCGCCCTACTTCCTCGTGGTGCGGGCCGATAGCCCCGCGCGCGACGCGCGCGGCCTGATCGAGATGCTGAAGCGCGACCCCGGCAAGCACAGCTACGCCTCCTCGGGCGTCGGCGGCGCGCAGCACCTGCTCACCGCGCTGATGGTCGCGCGCACCGAGGTCGACGTGCTGCACGTCCCCTTCCAGGGCAGTGGGCCGGCCATGGCGGCGCTGCTCGGCGGTCAGGTGGATTTCGCGATCGAGACGCTGGCCGCGAGCGGCGGCCTGATCCGCGAGGGCAAGCTGCGCGCCCTCGGCAGCACGGTCGGCCGGCGCACCGACCTGATGCCCGAGGTGCCCCCGCTGCAGGAGGCCCTGAACCTGCCCGGCTACGACTACATCGGCTGGATCGGACTGATGGCGCCGGCGGCGACGCCGCGGCCCATCCTCGACCGGCTCTCCGCCGAACTCGCCGAAGCGTCGAGGCTGCCGGAGACGCGGCAGCGCCTCGCCTCGATCGGCACCGAGGCGATCCCGCGCGGCCCGGACGAATTCCGAACCCTGCTCGCCGAGCAGCGCGAGGCCTTCGGCGCCGTCATCCGCCAGCTCGGCATCCGGCCCGAGTGACCCAGACACACCACCCGAGGACTGTCCCATGACCCGCACCGTCGGCCGCATCCTGGCCGAAAGCCTCGCCGCGCATGACGTCGACCTGATCTATTGCGTGCCGGGCGAATCCTATCTCGGCCTGACCGACGCGCTGACCGAGTTCCCGCAGATCCGCCTGGTGGTCTGCCGCCACGAGGGCGGCGCCGGCTTCATGGCCGCGGCCGACGGGCGGATGCGCGACGGGCGGGCGGGGGTCGCGCTCGTCTCGCGTGGGCCCGGCATCACCAATGCGATGATCGGGCTGCACACCGCCTATCACGACGCGACGCCGCTCGTGATGCTGGTCGGGCATGTGGAACGAAAGGATGTCGGGCGCCTGGCGCTGCAGGAGCAGAACTATTCCCGCCTGCTGTCGGACGTGACCAAGGGCGTGTTCGAGGTCATCCAGCCGATCCAGGCGAGCGAGGTGATCGCGCGCGCCTTCCACCTCGCCCAGTCCGGCACGCCCGGCCCCGTCGCGGTCATCCTGCCCGAGGACATCTTCGACGAACCGGCCGAGGGCCCGGTCGTGCAGCCCCGCACCCTGCCGAAGCCCGGGCCGCGGGCGGAGGACCTCGATCGCCTGGCGGAGATGCTGGCGAACGCGGAGCGCCCGCTGGTGCTGGTCGGCGGCGCGATGGCCGCGGGCGGGGAAGCGGCGCTGGCCGACCTCAATCGCCTCGCCGAGGCGTGGTCGCTGCCGATCAGCCCGACTCACCGGCGGCCCCACCTGTTCGACGCCAACCACCCGAACTACGGCGGCTACATGGGCATCCGCGTGCCCAAGCCGCTGATCGAGGAGATGAAGAAGGCCGACCTGATGGTCTGCCTGGGCGAGCGGCTGTCGGACAGCATCAGCCAGTCCTACACCTTCCCCGCCGCGCCGGACCCGCAGTTGCCGCTGGTCCAGGTCTGGCCCGACGCCAACGAGATCGGCCGCGTCTGGCGCGTGGACCTGCCGATCGCCGCCGACCCGCATGCGGTGATCCGCGGCCTGCTCGCCCGAAACGCGCCCGAAGCCAGCGAAGGACGGAAGCGCTGGGTGAAGGGGCTGAATACGATCCACCGCAGCCTGCTCGCCCCGGAATGGGACAGCATGCCGGATGGAGTGAATTTCGGGGCCGTCTGCGCGGCGATGTCGCGCCACATCCCGGCCGATGCGGCGGTCACCTCGGATGCGGGGAACTTCTCCTCCTTCCTGCACCGGTACTTCCCGTTCCGGCAGACGCATATGTTCCTGTCATCGAATGTGGGCGCGATGGGCGCAGCGGTGCCTATGGCAGTGGCAGCCGCCCTCCGTCGGCCCGGAAAGCGGGCAGTTGCCTTCGTCGGTGACGGCGGAATTCTCATGACAGGGAATGAGATCGCAACGGCCATGCGCGAGGGCGTCGCACCCGTGGTCATCCTGTCCGACAATTCCGGCTACGGCACCATCGGGATGCACCATGAGGGGCGGTATCCGGGCCGGCCCTATGACCAGGCGACGCGGCTGGTGAACCCGGATTTCGTCGCCTGGGCCAGGTCCTTCGGCGCCGCGGCTTTTTCCATCACCACCGAGGACCAGGTCGAACCCGTCCTGGCCGAGGCCTTCGCCGTGACCGACCGGCCGGTCTTGGTGCATGTGAAGTCCTCGGCCCTGCAGGCTTCGGCCTGGAAGAAGCGGACCATGCCCCTGCCTGCCTGATCGCGCCGGGGGGCGGGCCTGCGCCCGCCCCCGACCTTTGCGGGATCTTTGCGGCCCTGCGGCCAATGTCGCATTGCGCCTTTACGCCGTTCCGACCGATCAGGACGGCGCAGCGCCGCATCCAGCTTCGCGGCACGCACCTTGCTTGATGGGGTTTCATAGGCAGTCCGGGAACGGGCCCGCCTTCGGAACCGTTGCATCGACGATGCAGGAAAGGATCGGACCGCTTCACATGCTCAAGAAACTCGCTGTCTGCGCTCTCGGCCTCCTTGTCGCGGCGGGTGCCGCGCCCGCCTCCGCCCAGGTGGACCTCGGAAACGGCTTCTCCGCCACGGGCACCGTGACGGGGGCCACCGACTACGTGTTCCGCAACATCAGCCAGACGCGCAGCCGCCCGGCGATCCAGGGCTCGGCCGAACTGTCCCATGAGGTCGGGCTCTACATCGGCACCTTCGCGAGCAACGTCGCCTTCCCGAACACCAATGCGCGACAGGAAGTTGACCTGATCGGCGGCTACCGGCGCACGATCGACAACTTCACCTTCGACATCGGCGGCACCTGGTACACCTACCCGGGCTACAGCGAGCAGCCGGGCCAGTACCAGCTGTCCTATGCCGAGGCGATCCTCAAGCTGAAGTACGAACTGGAGCCCGTCACCTTCGTCGGCACCGCGGCCTGGTCGCCGGACTTCTTCGGGTCCTCCGGCAACAGCCTGTGGCTCGAGGGCGGAGCGGACTGGAAGACGCCGCTGCATGACATCGTGATCTCGGGCCGCATCGGCTACCAGTGGATCGACAACAACGCCCGCTTCGGCGCGCCCGACTACCTCGCCTACAGCATCTACGTGACGGTGCCGATCGCCTACGGCGTCTCGGTCGCCGCAGGCTTCTACGGCACCAACATCAGCCAGTCCGAGTGCGGCGGCCTGAAGGTCTGCGACAACCGCTTCATCGCCTCGGTGAGCTGGACGTTTTAGTTGGTCCTCAGGCGCCGGCGGCGACCATCCGGCCGCCTTGGCTTTCGCGCCACGTGCTGGCGCACCGGCGATGGATGAAGGTCTGGGCGCGGTCGCGCCTTGCGCTCCCGGCCCGAGGCTCTGCCTCGGGCCGCCCGTCTTCCACCTCGTCTATTCGGCTGCGGTGCGTGCCGGGTCGAGCGTCACCTGCTTGATGTCGTAGGCGCGCAGATCCGCGTAGAGCCGCGGCAGGTCACCCTCGAACAATCCGCGCGTCACGCCGGCGGCGAGCCGCGGCGCCGAGATCGACATCGCGTTGATCGACGACCCCGACGGACCGAAGGACATGCTCGCCCCGATGCCGAACAGGTGGATGTCGCGGATCCAGGGCGTCTCGCCCGGCCGCTTCTCCAGGAAGGCGTAGTCGGCGCCGAGATAGGGGAACATCGCCAGGCGCTCATTCGCCTCCTCGGGCGGCGGCGTGTAGCGGTCGCCCCAGTTCGCGATGTTGGCCGCGCAGCCGGCCAGTTCGGGCACCAGCCGCGCATCCATCCGCACGCCCGTGCCGCAGATCGCGAAATCGGCGGCGAAATCCCCGCGCGCCGTCTCGAGCACCGCGCGCCCGCCCTCCGCCCGCGCCCCCGTCCAGGGCCGGCCGAGATGCATGGTGAAGTTCGGGTAGGAGCGGACGCGGTCGTAGGTCTCCTGCGAGAAGCCCTCCCGCAGGCCGAGGATGTGGGACATGAAGCGCCAGCGCCATTCGTCCGGCATGTCGCCCAGGTGGCGCAGGAAGCCCGCGAAGGTCAGCCAGCGATAGGGCTGGATGTCCATCGGCACGGCGCGGCGGCAGAACAGGTGCACCTCCTTCGCGCCGGCCTCGAGCGCGACGGCCGCGTTGTCGAAGGCCGAGGCCCCGGCGCCCAGCACCGCCACCACCTTCCCGCGCAGCGCCGCGAAGTCGATCCCGTCTGCGGCATGCGCCCGCAGCGATCGCGGCAGGGCGCGCACGAAGTCGGGCATCCACCATTCGCCGACGCCTTCCTGCCCGGTCGCCATGACGACCTTGCGCGCGAGCATCACGCCCTCGGAGGTCTCGACCGACAGGCAGGGCAGCCCGTCATCCGTCCGCGCCGGCCCGATGCGGCCCGCGCTGACGCCGTTGCGCACCGGGATGCCGGTGACGCGGCGGAACCACAGCAGGTAGTCGGCCCAGAGCCTGGTGGGGATCAGGTGCAACCGCGCGAAGTCGGCGGCGCCGAACTGCGCCTCGTGCCAGGCCTGGTAGGTCAGGGAGGGCGTGCGCAGGTCCGGCCCGGTCTGGTCCTTCAGCGAACGCAGCGTGCGCATCCGCGCAAAAGTCGACCACGGCCCTTCCTGGGCATAGGGCGCGCGGTCGATCACCAGCAGGTTGTCGACCCGGTCGCGCTTCAGCGCGAAGGCGACGGCAAGGCCGCATTGCCCGCCGCCGATAACAAGGCAGTCGAGGACAGGCTTTCCGCCAACGGTCTTGGGCACGAGCCAGGGCGCGCGGGGATGGGCGGTGAGGGCGAGGTCGCGGACGACATCGGCCTCGAGTTCCAGAAGCGTACGGGGAGACGGCATGGTGGCGGTCGGTGGTCCTCAGGGCGCGTCCAGCAGGCTGACGTGGGCCGCGACGACGCGCCAGCCCTCGGGGAAGCGGACCCAGGATTGCTGCTGCCGCCCGATGCGGGCGCTGCCATGGCGCCGGAAGGTGATGGAGGCGGTCGCGAAGTCCCGCCCGAAGGTGGTGATCGAGGTGCGCAGGACCTCGCGCGAGAGGCCGACCGGCGAGCGGCCGGCGCGGAAGGCGGCGATCTCCTCGGCGCCGAACAGGTTCTCGGTGGCGCCGAAGCGAACGGTCGCGGGGCTCACCCAGAACAATTCGTCGAGAACCGGCACGTCGTTGGTGACGAGCGCCGTCTCGTAGCGGGCGAAGACGGCCTCGACCTCGGCCTTCACCGCGGGGATGTCGATGTCCATGCGTCAGGCTCCGAAGGCGGCGACGGGGGCGCGGGCGATGCCCTCGCGTTCCAGCACGCGGGCGACCCGCAGCGCGAGGTCCTCCCGCCAGGCGGGCGCGATGACCTGCACCGCGAGCGGCAGACGCGCGCCGGGCGGCCAGATCGGCGCGGCGACCACCGGCAGGCCGATGAAGGAGATCGGCTGGGTATAGACGCCGATATTGGGCCGCAACGGCATCTCGACGCCGTCGAGCGTCACCGTCGCGGTGCCGAGGGGCGGCGCGGACATCGGCGTGGCCGGCGCGAGCAGCACGTCGTGGTGGCGGAACAACTCGGCGACCTGGTCCGCGAACCAGCGCCGGAATCGCTGCGCCGTCTGCACCCAGGTCGCCGGCAGCAGGGCACCGGCGATCAGGCGGTCGCGCACGGCGGGGTCGAAGTCGCCCGGGCGTTCGCGCAGGCGCGGCAGGTGGAATTCCGCGGCCTCGGCCATGGTGATGAGGAAGGCGGCGCCGCGGGCACGCTCGGCCTCGGGCAGTTCCGCTTCGGCGGTGACGCCGAGGGCGGCGCAGGCGGACGCGAGCGCCGCGTCGCTCTCCGGCAGCTGGTGCCGCGCGAACCAGCCGCCGAGGCGCGCGATGCGCAGCCCCGTGATGCCGCCCTCGAAGCCCTGCCCGATCGGTTCGGGCGCGCGCGCCGAGCAGCCGGGATCGGCCGCATCAGGCCCCTGCA
The DNA here is from genome assembly GCF_012927745.1 of Neoroseomonas marina. Classification (GTDB taxonomy): domain Bacteria; phylum Pseudomonadota; class Alphaproteobacteria; order Acetobacterales; family Acetobacteraceae; genus Neoroseomonas; species Neoroseomonas marina. The sequence continues at coordinate 197,688 of NZ_JABBKX010000008.1, read as the reverse complement.
TGACGTCGTAGGATGCCGCGAGGTCGCGCACCGAGCGCGCGAGCGGGCCGACATGGTCGAGCGCGCCGACGAAGGGGAAGGAATGCCCGCGCGACAGCCGCCCGTAGGTCGGCTTCAGCCCGAAGGTGCCGCAGAAGGAGGACGGCACGCGGATCGACCCGTTGGTGTCCGACCCCAACGCGATCGCCGCCATGCCGCCCGCGACCGCGCCGCCCGATCCGCCAGAGGACCCGCCGGTCATCCGCGTCGGGTCGTGCGGGTTCCGCGACGGGCCGTCATGGGCGTTCTCGCCGGTGAAGTCGTAGGCGTATTCGCCCATGTTGAGCCCGCCGAGCAGCAGGCCGCCGGCGGCTTCGAGCCGTTCGACCAGCGTCGCGTCGCGGGCGGCGGGCGGCAGATCCCGGTTGATGCGCGACCCGGCACGGGTCGGCAGCCCCGCGATGTCGAACAGGTTCTTCGCCGCGAAGGGCGCGGCCGCGAGCGGCGGCAGGTCCTGCCCCGCCGCGCGCGCGGCATCGAGCACGGCGGCGCGGGCGCGGGCGCGGTCCGCCGTCACATCGGTGAAGGCATTGAGCACCGGGTTGCGCGCCGCGATGCGGGCGATGGCAGCCTCGGCGATCTCGCCGGCGCTGGCCTCACCGGCGGCGAAGACCGCGGCGATCCCGACCGCGTCGCGATCGAGCAGGTCCGCGAGGCTCATCGGCCGGGCTCGTAGACCGGGGCGGGCTCGGTCGAATCGGGCAGCGAAAAGGCCTGGAGAACGGTTGCGATCGCACCGGCCACGCGCAGATTGGCCGCAACCGCGGCACGCCAGGCCGGATCGAGGGGAATGCCGGTCGCAGGCAGCAGCGCGGCGATCAGGGCCTCGGGGTCGGGGGGCGTGGGCACGGACATGACGGCAGGCTCCGTTGAGGCCGGCACATCATGCAATCCCCGCGCCTGAGGCAATCCCCGCGCCTGAGGCCATCCCGCGCCGGTTGCGAAGGCGCGCGCCCGCCACCTAGGCTGACCGCAACGAAGACTGCGGGAGGATACGAGATGGACCGTCGCGGCATCCTGGCGGGGATGGCAGCACTCGCCCTGGCGCGGCCGGCGCTGGCGCAGGGGAGCTGGCCGGACCGGCCGATCCGCTGGATCGTGCCCTTCCCGCCAGGCGGGTCGACCGACCTCTGGGCCCGGCTGATGGCGGAACCCATGGCGGCGGAGCTCGGCCAGCCCATCGTCATCGACAACCGCGGCGGCGCCGGCGGGCTGATCGGGACCGAGGCCGCGGCGCGGTCCACGCCGGACGGCCACACGATGCTGTTCACCATCACGACGCATGTCACCTCGCCGGTCGTGCTGCGACGGTTTCCCTATGACCCCGTCAACGACTTCGCCCCGGTCGGGAAGCTCGGCGTGACGCCGCTGGTGCTCTGCGCCTCGCCTTCCACCCAGGGGAACACGGTGCAGGAGTTCGTCGCCTGGGCGCGGGGGAAGGACCTGTCCTACGGCTCCTATGCGCCGGGATCGTCGGGGCATGCCTATGGGCAGATGTTCTCGGACGAGGCGCGGCTGAACATGACCCATGTCGCCTATCGCGGCGAAGGGCCGATGCTGCAGGACATGCTCGCGGGCAACGTCGCCTGCGCCTTCCATTCCATGGCGGCGAGCGGCGGGGCGATCCGGTCGCGGCGGATCCGTCCGCTGGCGCTGTCGGGCACGCGGCGACTGCCCTCGCTGCCCGAAGTGCCGCTGATGGAGGAGGCCGGCTTCTCGAAGCGCTTCGCCTTCTCGGGCTTCATCGGCCTGCTGGCGCCGGCGCGCACGCCGCAGCCGATCGTCGACCGCACGGCCGACCTGTTCCGCCGCGTCGTGGACAATCCGGCGACCCAGCGCCGGCTGCTCGAGATCGACACCATCCCCGACTGGCTGGGCCCCGCCGCCTTCCGCGAGGACATCGCCCGCTGCCTGCGCGAATGGGAGGTGATCGCGACGGAGCTGAACCTTTTCGTCCAGGGTTAGGCACAGTGGCGCCTTGATTTGGCCAGAGCGGTGCTGTTCCTGGGTTCGATCGCCCGGAATGTCCCATGACCACCCCTGACGCGCCCGCCCTATCCGTCGTCGTCCCTGCCTATAACGAGCAGGAGGTCCTGCCCGAGCTCCATCGCCGCCTGGCCGCGGCGCTGGCGGACATCGGCATCCCCTGGGAGGTCGTCTATGTGAACGACGGTTCCCGGGATGCGACGCTGTCGGTGATGCTCGGCATCCAGGCGCAGGACCCGCGCGCCGCGGTGGTGAACCTGTCCCGGAATTTCGGCAAGGAGATCGCGCTGACGGCGGGCCTGGACCACGCGCGGGCGACCGAGGCGGTGGTCGTGATCGACGCCGACCTGCAGGACCCGCCGGAGGTCATCCCCGCCCTGGTCGCGACCTGGCGGGAGGGCTTCGACGTCGTCTACGCCCAGCGCAACACGCGCGAGGGCGAGACCTGGCTGAAGAAGGCGACGGCGGCCGGCTTCTACCGCGTGATGCAGCGGATCGGCGGCAAGGTGCAGCTGCCGCCGGATACCGGCGACTTCCGCCTGATGTCCCGCCGCGCCATCGACGCCCTGCTGCAGCTGCGCGAGCAGCACCGCTTCATGAAGGGCCTGTTCGCCTGGATCGGCTTCCCGTCCAAGGCGGTCCGCTACGACCGAGCGCCGCGCGCGGCGGGCGAGACGAAGTGGAACTACTGGAAGCTGTGGAACTTCTCGCTGGAGGGGATCACCTCCTTCACCGTCGCACCGCTGAAGGTCGCGACCTATGTCGGCTTCGCGATCGCGGTCCTGGCGACGATCTACCTCGCCTTCATCGTCGGCCGGACGCTGCTGCAGGGCAATCCCGTCGCCGGCTACCCGAGCCTGCTCGCCGTCGTGCTGTTCCTGGGCGGCGTGCAGATGATGATGCTCGGCATCATTGGGGAATACCTCGGGCGCATCTTCAACGAGACGAAGCAGCGGCCGCTGTACTTCACGGAGCGCTACCTGCCGAGCCGCAGCCCCGAGGCGTGATGCCAGGCGGGGCGCTGACCTCTCGGACGCGACCCGTCCAAGGCCGAAAGGCCTCTGAGCCGCTTCTCAACGCCCGCGGCAGGCCAGGAGGTCGCCGACCTCCGTGCAGTTCGCCGGCGGCATCGCGGCCATCGCCGCCTGGCGCGCCCCGGGCAGGATGATCCGCACTTCGCCCGGCGCGACGGGCCGTGCGAGGGCCGCCGCATCGTCGCAGCGCGGCCGCTCGCCGCGCCAGCGCGCCACATACATGGTGTTGGCCGGCACGGGTCGTTCGGCCGCGAGGCTCAGCACCTGCAGCTGCCGCGCGTGATCGCCGAAGGTGTCGGGCTTGGGCACGCAGGGCCAGGTCGGGAAGACCGACACCGACCCTGCCTCCGCCAGCAGCCGCCGCAGCGCCGGTGCATCCACGGTCCAGGGCTCCCGGACCTGCGCCCAGTCGCGCATCGCCTGCCGGTTCGGCTGCGCATCGGCGAACTGCACAATGCCGAGAGCGAGCACCAGCGGCACGCCGATCCGCGGGATTCGCGCGAGCAGCGCAACGGTCCCCACCAGCATCGCGAGGCCCACCGGCCAGAAGAACCGGCCGGAGGCGCGGAACTGCTCAAGGAAGCCGGGCGGCTTGCCCAGGTCGAGAACCACCGCATCGCCCAGCCCGACGCGGAAGGAGACGGCGATGGCCGTCAGCCCGGCGAGCACCAGCGCGAGCCCGGCGTGACGCCGCAGCACGCCGAGCACCTGCCGCGGGACCAGCACCGCCACCGCGACAATTCCCGCTGCCAGCCCGAGCCCGAGCCAGTTGTAGCCCTCCCATCCGCCATGGCCGGTCGCGTCGATCTCCTGGGCGGCGAAGGCGCCGAGCAGCCAGGACCGGTACGGCCAGACCGGCGAGAGCAGGTTCAACGCGAAATCGCCGAAACCGCCGTCGCCCTGGGCACCGAGATAGCCGAAGGCCGCCATGGTCCCGCCGACCGCGCCGGCGCAGGCGGCAAGGGCGGCCGCGGCGCCGATCCAGCGGCGGTCGCCACGCAGCAGCAAGGTGGCCGGCACGGCGCCGAGCAGCGCCAGCACCATCGCCGCGAGGTAGGGATGGATCAGCAGCGTCGCGACCGCCGTCACGACCGACATGGCCCACATCGCGACCGATGATGCCCGTACCAACCGAAGATAGAGGCCGAGCGCGACCAGCAGCGTGAAATGCCCCGTCAGCGCCGCATGGCCGTAGCGGTTGATGAAGGCCGGCATGGCCGAGGCCGCGAGCGCGATCGCAACCGCCGGCAGCAGCCGCCGCTCCCCGGTCCCGCGCAGGCACCAGACCGCCGCGACCGGCTGCAGGGCCCAGGCGATGGCGTACCACAGGCCGATTCCATGGAAGCCGTCCGGCAGCACCGTCCGCAGCGCCTTGATGGGCAGCGCCAGCAGCGGGATGCCATCCGAGAACGCGATGTTGAGCCCATCGGGCGGCAGGATGTTTGCCGCCAGCAGCGGCGGCCATCGCCAGGCGTCACCGATGAAATAGCGCTGCGCGATGGCGTGCTGCGCGGCATCGCCCTGCGGTGCGAAGCCCGCCCCGGCGCGCGGCACGAGCATCTCGGGCGGCAGGATCCAGGCCGCCAGCGCCGCGCCGAGCAACAGGGCGAAGGCGTAGGACAGGGTGGTGGAAAGCCGTTGGGACAGGTCGCGCACTCCGCTCCGGGGCCACCGCGGCTCTAGGGCCCGGGACGGGCCGCCGCAAGCGATCCGGCACGAATGAAGATTCTGCTGGGGTCTGCTGCGCCGCCACAATCATGCCGCAAGCACGTCCCAAATCGGTCAGCGCCAAGGGTCATCTTCCGGGTCAAGCAAGGTTCGGTGTGCCTCCCCCCGCCATTGCGGCGGTAGCAGCCGGACCGGAAACCCCCTTTGGCCGTCGCCAGCCCCCGCTGGCGGTGGTCCAGTCCAGAAGGCCGTTGTCGCTCATGTCCAGCGTTCCGGTTGGCCCTCTTCCCCCCCATGGTGCCCCTGCGGGCGCCGTCCATGGCGCTTCCGTCCGCGATCGCGCCGCCTGGCTGCTGCCGGTGGCGAAGCGTGCGATGGACATCGCCATCGCCGGCGCGGCCCTGCTGGCGGCCCTGCCCTTCTTCCTGATCGTGGGCGCGCTGGTGCGTGCCGATGGCGGCCCGGCCTTCTATGCGCATCCGCGCGTCGGCCGCGGCGGGAAGATCTTCGGCTGCCTCAAGTTCCGCTCCATGGTGATCGACAGCCAGGCGCGGCTCGAGGCGCTGCTCGCCAGCGATCCCGCCGCCCGCGCGGAATGGGACGCGACCCGCAAGCTGAAGAACGACCCGCGCATCACCCGCGTCGGCCGCTTCCTCCGCGCCACCTCGCTCGACGAGCTGCCGCAGCTGATCAACGTCCTCAAGGGCGAGATGAGCATCGTCGGCCCGCGCCCGGTGACGCAGTCCGAGCTCGACAGCTACTACGGCGCCGCTGCCGCGCATTACCTGATGGTCCGCCCGGGCATCACCGGCCTGTGGCAGGTCAGCGGCCGGTCCGAGACCTCCTACGACCAGCGCGTCGCGCTCGATGTCGCCTATGTCTCGCAGGCCTCGCTGCTGGCGGACATCCGGATCCTGCTGAAGACCCCGGCGGCGGTGCTGTCCCGCCGCGGCGCGCACTGAACCGCGGGATCCCCAAGGCATTCATACCATGACAGGCACGGCGTCCGAGGGCCCGGAAGACCGGGCCGGCGGACGCCGGCTCGTTTCAGGGGTCCTGTGGAACGCGCTGGGCCGCGCGGTCCCCCTGATGGTCGCGCTGGTCCTGACGCCGATGCTGGTCCATCTGCTCGGAACCGAGCGGTGGGGCCTCTTCACCCTCGCGCTCGCGATGGTCGGCATCTTCGGGGTGTTCGACCTCGGCCTCGGCATGGCGCTGACCCGGGCGGTCTCCGAACGCATCGGCGAAGGGCGCCTCAGCGACACCCCTTCCCTCATCGGCGCGACCATCTATGGGCTGCTCGGCCTCTCGGCGGTGATGGCCGCGATCGCCTGGACGCTGATGCCGATGCTGGTCGGGCGCGTGCTGCTGGTGCCGGAATCGCTGCAGGCCGAGGCGATCTCCGCCTTCCGCGTGCTCGCCCTCGCCGCGCCGCTGGTGGTGCTGAACGCGGCGCTGTGGGGGGTGCTCGCCGCCTGGCAGCGCTTCCGCGTCGCGAACCTCGTGAACATGCCGGTCAGCATCTTCTATGCGCTGGGACCGGTGATCGCGCTGCTGGTGTGGGACAGCCTGTCGGCGGCGATCCTGTCCCTGGTGCTGGTGCGGCTGGCGAGCGGCCTCGCCTATGCGGCGCTGGCCTGGAAGGACGTGCCGGGGCTCGGGCTGAACCGGCCAGGCTTCGGCCTGCTCCGGCCGCTGCTGCGCCAGGGCGGGTGGATGAGCCTTTCGGGCGCGTTGACCCAGGTGCTGCTCTATGCCGACCGGTTCCTCATCGGATCGCTGATCGGCCTGACCGCCGTGGCCTTCTATGCGACGCCGCTCGACCTCGTGATGCGGATGTGGATCCTGCCGGTCGCGGTGGCGCAGACATTGCTGCCGGCGATCGCCTCGGCCTACCGCACCGCACCTGAGCGGACCGCGCTGCTGCTGCGGCGCGGGGCGCTGATGGTGGCGGGCCTGGCGCTGCCCGCCTGCCTCGGGATCGTCGCGCTGGCGTGGACGCTGCTGTGGCTCTGGCTTGGCACGACCTTTGCCGATGGCAGCGGCATGGTCCTGCGCATCCTCGGGGCGGGGATCTTCTTTTCCTGCGTGGCCTTCGTGCCGGGCACCTTGCTGGAGGCGATCGGCCGGCCGAACGTCACCGCGACCTTCTCCCTGGCGCAGGCTGCGGTGTTCCTGCCGCTCGGCGCGGGGCTGCTGCTGCTGATCGGGATCGAGGGTGCCGCCATCGCCTGGGCGTTGCGGGCGGCGGCGGACTGCTTCGGACGCTTCGTCCTCGTGGCGCGCTACTACCCCGCGGGCAGCGAGACGGGCCGGGCCCTGCGGCCGCCCCTCGCGGCGGCCGCGCTGGGCTTCGCGCTGATGATCCCGATGCCGGGCTTCGTCGCCTCGGCCGCGGTGGGCGCGGTGACGCTTGGCGTCGCCGGCTGGCTCGGCTGGCGTGTTGCGCCCGCCGAGGATAAGGCCCGCCTCATGCGACTGATCCGACGGGGAACCGTATGACCGGCATCGCCCTGAATGGCCGGTTCCTGACCCAGGGCATGACCGGGGTGCAGCGCTTCGCGACCGAGATCGTCGCCGCGGCGGATGCGCTGGCGGCGACCGGGGAATGGCCGGCGGTGCGCGTCCTGCATCCCGCCGGCGCGCGCGATGCCGGGCTGCGGCACCTGCGCGCCGAGGCGGTCGGCTCCCGCGGCGGGCAGGCCTGGGAACAGCTCGACCTGCCGCGGGCCTTGAAAGGCGAGGTCCTGGTCAACCTCGGCAACACCGCGCCGCTGATGGCGGGCGGACGGCAGGCGGTGGTGATCCACGATGCCGGCGCCTTCGACACGCCGGAGTCCTATTCCTTCGCCTTCCGCACCTGGTACCGGCTGCTGCAGACGCGGCTGGCGCGGCGTGGCGCCCAGATCCTGACCGTCTCGGAGTTCTCCCGCGGGCGCATCGCTGCGGCGCTCGGCATCGAGGCCGCCTCGATCGGGGTCCTGCCGGAAGGCGGCGAGCATATCCTGCGCGTCCCGGCCGATGGCGCGGTGCTGGCGAAGCATGGACTCGCGACTGGGCGCTTCGCCCTGGTCGTCGGGAATCCGGCCGCGCACAAGAACCTCGCGGCGCTGACGGCCGCGGCCGCGACCCTCGGCGCTCACGGGCTCACCCTCGCGGTGGCCGGGGCGGCGGATCCGACGGTGTTCCGCACCGGCGGCGGCGTCGCGGCGGAGGCGGCACGCGTGCTCGGCCGCGTCTCGGATGCCGAGTTGCGCACGCTGTACGAGAACGCCCTCTGCCTGATCTTCCCCTCCCGCTACGAGGGCTTCGGCCTGCCGCCGCTCGAGGCCATGATCTGCGGCTGCCCCGTCATCGCCGCGCGGGCCGGTGCGGTGCCGGAGGTCTGCGCCGATGCGGCCCTGTGGTTCGACGCGGCGCAGCCGGCGTCGCTGCAGGACGCGGTCGGGCGCCTGGTGGCCGACGAGGGGCTGCAGGCGCATCTGCGCGCGGCGGGGATCGCCCGCGGCGCGGGCTTCACCTGGGACGCGGCGGCACGGCGGCTGCTCGCGCTGGTGCAGGAACGCTTCCGATGAAGGTCGCCATCGTCCACGAATGGCTCGACACCTATGCGGGGTCCGAGCGTGTCCTCGAGCAGCTGATCGCCGAGTGGCCGGAGGCCGACCTCTTCGCTGTGTGCGACTTCCTGCCCGAGGCGGAACGCGGCTTCCTGCGCGGCAAGCCGGTGACGACCACCTTCATCCAGCGCCTGCCGCTGGCGCGGAAGCATTTCCGCAAATTCCTCGGCCTGATGCCGGTGGCGATCGAGCAGCTGGACCTGTCGGGCTACGACCTGGTGCTCTCCTCCTCCCACGCCGTGGCGAAGGGGGTGCTGACCGGGCCGGGGCAGCTGCATGTCTCCTACGTGCACAGCCCGATGCGCTATGCCTGGGACCTGCAACACCAGTACCTGCGCGAAGCCGGCATGGAACGCGGGCTGAAGGGCCTCTACACGCGCAACCTGCTGCACAAGATGCGGCTGTGGGACCGCGCCAGCGCGCTCAACCCGGACGTGGTGGTGGCAAATTCCACCTATATCGGGGAACGGATCCGCAAGGCCTGGCGGCGCGAGAGCATCGTCGTGCACCCGCCGGTCGACGTGCAGCGCTTCGCCCTGCGGGCCGAGAAGGAGGACTACTTCCTCGTCGCCTCCCGCATGGTTCCCTACAAGCGGATCGAGCTGATCGCCGAGGCGTTCCGCCGCATGCCCGGCCGCCGCCTGGTGGTGGTGGGCGACGGGCCGAACGCGCCGAAGGTGCGGGAGGCCGCCGCCGGCGCGCCGAATGTGGAGCTCCGCGGGCGGGTCGGGACCGAGGAGCTGGTCCGCCTGACCCAGGGCGCGCGCGCCTGCGTCTTCGCCGCCGAGGAGGATTTCGGCATCGCGACCGTCGAGGCGCAGGCCTGCGGCACCCCGGTCATCGCCTTCGGCAAGGGGGGCGCGCGCGACATCGTGGTCCCGCCGCCGGCCGAGCGCCCCACGGGCCTGTTCTTCGCCGAGCAGACCGCCGAGGCCATCATTGTCGCGGTGGAACGCTTCGAGACCGTCGCCTTCCTGCCACAAGATTGCCGCAGCCATGCGGAAAGGTTCGGTCCTGAAGCATTCCGGAGTGCGATGCGCCGCGTCGTGCAGGAAGCGCTCGAGGGACAGTCCCGATGAAGTTCTCGCTCGTCGTTGCGACGCTGGGCCGCGACAGGGAAATTGCCGAACTGCTCGACAGCCTGCTGGCACAGGGGCGGTTCGACTACGAGGTGATCATCGTCGATCAGAACGAGGATGACCGCCTGGCGGCCGTCGAGGCCGCCTACGGCCATCGCGTCGACCTCCGTCGCTTCCGCTCCTCGGTGCGCAATGCGAACCACGCGCGCAATCTCGGCCTTCGCCACGCGCGCGGCGAGATCGTGGCCTTCCCCGATGACGACTGCGTCTACCCCGCCGGCGTGCTCGACCGTGTCGACGCCGCCTTCCGGGCGAACCCTGCCCTCGGCGTGCTGACGGGCCCCGCGGCCTCCCCGGCGGGCGGCCTGGGTTCCGGCCGTTGGCGCGAGGAAGGCGGGGCGATCGACCTCGGCAACGTCTGGACCAGCGTCATCGAGTTCAACCTGTTCCTGCCGCGCAGCGTCGCGCTCGACCTCGGCGGCTTCGACGAGCGGATGGGCCCGGGTACCGTCTTTGGCTCGGCCGAGGGCAACGACCTCGTCTGCCGGGCCATCGCCCGGGGGCTCGAGGCGCGCTACGACGCGGAACTGCGCATCATCCACCCCGACAAGCGCCTGACCGACGTCGCGGTGACCCGCGCCGAGCGGTATGGCCGGGGCCTGGGTTTCGCCCTGCGCCGGCACAGCGCGCCGGCCTCGACCTGGGTCGCCTTCCTGGTGCGGCCGCTCGGCGGCGTGGCGCTCAGCCTGCTGCGGCTGCGGCTGCATGATGCGGCCTACTACTTCATGACCTGGCGCGGCCGGGTCGCCGGCGCTCTCGCCGCCGAAGCCCGTCGTCCCCCGAGCCTGGCGCCGCTCACCGAATTCGCCTGATGCGTATCGCCATCGGCATTGCGACGCGAGGGCGCCCTGCGATCCTCGCGGGGGTCCTGCGCGACCTGGATCGCCAGACGCGCCGGGCCGACCGGACGATCGTCTGCCATGTCACGCCCGAGGATGTGGCCGGCTGCGAGGTCATTCCCGGCGTCGAGTTCATCACCGCCCCGGCCGGCCTACCACGGCAGCGCAACGCCATCCTCGAGGCGGTGGGCGACTGCGACGTGGTGCTGTTCCTCGACGACGACTTCCTCTGCGCGCCGGACTACCTGGCGGTGACCGAGGCCGCCTTCGCCGCGCATCCGGACATGGTGGTCGCGACCGGGACGGTGGTCGCGGACGGTGCCAACGCGCCCGGCTACACGCTCGAGGAAGGCGCGGCGCTGCTCGCCGCCGACGTGCCGCCGGCCGATCCCTCGGCCATGGCGCCGCACTTCAATGGCTATGGCTGCAACATGGCCTTCCGCATGTCGGTGGTGCGCGCGCACGGCATCCGCGTCGACGAGCGCCTGCCGCTCTATGCCTGGTACGAGGACATCGACGTCACGCGCCGCCTCGGGGAACACGGGACGATCATGCGCCTCGCCGGTGCGCGCGGCGTGCATCTGGGGTCGAAGTCCGGGCGGGTGAAGCAGTTGCGGCTCGGCTACTCGCAGGTGGTGAATCCGGTCTACCTGGCGCGGAAGGGGACCTTCCCCTGGAACCACGCCATTCCCAGCGCGGCACGGCACTGCCTGGCGAACCTGGTGCGTTCGCTGAAGCCGGAACCCTGGGCGGATCGCTGGGGGCGATTCCAGGGCAACATGATCGGGCTGTGGGACCTGATGCGCGGCAAGGCTGCGCCGGAGCGGATCCTGGAGCTCTGACGGGGCTCCGCCCGGGGCCCGCCAAGGCCGAAGGGCCCTTGGAAATCAATGCCAGGTGACGGTTCCCAAAGGCCTTTCGGCCTTTGGCGGGGAGAGCGCGAGAGGGGCGGCGCCCCTCTCGCATCACGTTCACCCGGCAGGTGCCACGTAGATCGCCCCGCCGCCTGCGCGGAATTCCTCCGCCTTCCCGGCCATCCCTTCTTCCGCCGCCGCGCGGATCTCCTGCGAGATCTTCATCGAGCAGAACTTCGGCCCGCACATCGAACAGAAATGCGCGAGCTTCGCGCCCTCGGCGGGCAGCGTCTCGTCGTGGAAGCGCTCGGCCGTCTCGGGGTCGAGCGCAAGGTTGAACTGGTCGCGCCAGCGGAATTCGAAGCGCGCGCGGGACAGCGCGTCGTCCCGTTCGCGTGCTGCCGGATGGCCCTTGGCGAGGTCCGCCGCATGCGCCGCGATCTTGTAGGTGATGACGCCGGTCTTCACGTCGTCGCGGTCCGGCAGGCCGAGATGTTCCTTCGGCGTGACGTAGCAGAGCATCGCGCAGCCGAACCATCCGATCATCGCCGCGCCGATGCCCGAGGTGATGTGGTCGTAGCCCGGCGCGATGTCCGTGGTGAGCGGCCCGAGCGTGTAGAAGGGCGCCTCCCCGCAGGCTTCCAACTGCTTCGTCATGTTCACCTGGATCTTGTGCATCGGCACGTGGCCAGGGCCTTCGATCATCACCTGCACGTCCTGGTCCCAGGCGATCTTCGTCAGCTCGCCGAGCGTTTCGAGCTCCGCGAACTGCGCCGCGTCGTTGGCATCCGCGATGGAGCCGGGACGCAGCCCGTCGCCGAGCGAGAAGGACACGTCGTAGGCGCGCATGATCTCGCAGATCTCGGCGAAGTGGGTGTGGAGGAAGTTCTCCCGGTGATGCGCGAGGCACCACTTCGCCATGATCGACCCGCCGCGCGAGACGATGCCGGTGACGCGCTTCGCGGTCAGCGGGATGTAGGCAAGCCGCACGCCGGCATGGATGGTGAAGTAGTCCACGCCCTGCTCGGCCTGCTCGATCAGCGTGTCGCGGAAGATCTCCCAGGTGAGGTCCTCGGCCTTGCCGCCGACCTTCTCGAGCGCCTGGTAGATCGGCACCGTTCCGATCGGCACGGGCGAGTTGCGGATGATCCATTCGCGCGTGGTGTGGATGTTCCGTCCCGTCGAGAGGTCCATCACCGTATCCGCGCCCCAGCGGATGGCCCAGACGAGCTTGTCGACCTCCTCGCCGACCGAGGACCAGACGGCGGAATTGCCGATATTGGCGTTGATCTTCACCAGGAAGTTTCGGCCGATCGCCATCGGCTCGGATTCCGGGTGGTTGATGTTGGCGGGGATGATGGCGCGACCGCGCGCCACTTCGTCGCGGACGAATTCGGGCGTGACGTGGTCGGGGATGGCGGCGCCGAAGGATTCGCCGTCGCGCGCGGCAGCCTCGCGCGCGCGTTCTCGGCCGAGGTTCTCGCGGATCGCGACATATTCCATCTCGGGCGTCACGATGCCGCGGCGGGCATAGGCGAGCTGCGTCACCGCGGCGCCGCCGCGCGCGCGCAGCAGGCGCCGCGTGCCGCGGTCGAACACCGGCACCTGCGCCGTCTCGCCGGGCTTCAGCCCATTGTCTTCCGGGCGGATCGCGCGGCCGTCATGGGTCTGCACATCGCCGCGCGCCTCGATCCAGGCGCGGCGTAATTCCGGCAGACCGCGGCGGATGTCGGTCGCCTGCGCCGGATCGGTGTAGGGGCCGGAGGTGTCGTAGACCCGCACCGGCGGCTCCTTCGCGCTCGGCGCGAGGTCGATCTCGCGCATCGCGACGCGGATCTGCGGATGAAGCGTCCCCGGGACATGCAGCTTGCGGGACGCCGGCAGCGGCCCGGTGGTGACCTCGGGGATGGTGGGCGGAAGTGAATCTGGCATCTGGATCTCCAATCGAAACGCGACGGAGATCCGGGCTCCTACGAAGCGCGGGACGGAACCGGGGCACCCGGTTCCGTATGTTCCTGTCCCTACGCCGGCATGACCCGGATCAGGTTCAAAGGGTCACCGCACGTAAGCGGACTCTCAGCCCCTGCCTGGGGCCCCCCTTGGAACACATCCAATCTGTGCCTGGTGCCGGGATCGGTCAACGTCCTGCCATCCCCCCCTTTCCCCGCGGGCGGGCTCGGGTGAACATGGCTTCACGCATGTAAGGAGGAAGCGCCGAAATGGCTCTCGAACCAGGCCGCCCGCGGCCGGAGCCCACGCCCGAAACGAAGCATTTCTGGGAAGGGACCAAGAACGGAAAGCTGCTGCTGCAGCGCTGCGGCGACACGGGCAAGGCCTATTTCCCGCCCCGTCCCTTCAGCCCCTACACCGGCACGCGCAACGTGGAAGTATTCGAGGCCTCGGGCCGCGCGACACTGCATTCCTACGTCATCCACCACCGTCCCGTGCCGGGCTTCAAGCCGCCCTACGCGATCGCGGTCGTGGAGCTCGAGGAAGGGCCGCGCATGATGACCAACATCATCGACTGCCCGCAGACGCCCGAGGCGCTGGTGCTCGACATGCCGCTCGAGGTCGCCTTCACGCCGATGGACGACGACATCACCCTCGCCCTCTTCCGTCCCGCGAAGGGAGCCTGACGCCATGACGATCAAGCCAGGCGAGATCGCCATCGTCGGCGCGGCCGAATCCACGCGCATCGGCGCCGTGCCCGAGATGGCGCAGATCATGCTGCACGCCGATGCGGCGCTGAACGCGATGGCCGATGCGGGGCTGAAGCCGTCCGACATCGACGGCGTGGCCTGTGTCGGCCCGATGATGCCGCAGCAGATCGCCCACTACCTCGGCATCACGCCGAAATGGGTCGACGGAACCGGCGTCGGCGGCTGTTCCTTCATGCTGCACGTCCGGCACGCCGCGGCGGCCATCCATGCGGGCTATGCCAAGACGATCCTCATCACCCATGGCGAGAGCGGCAAGTCGCGCATCAACGCGACGCCGCGCCCGCCGGAGCCGCAGAGCCTGAACGGGCAGTTCGAGGCGCCCTTCGGCCCGATGGGCCCGCCGACGCTCTTCCCCATCCCGGTGCTGCGCTACATGAAGGCGACGGGCACCACGCATGAGCATCTGGCGCAGGTCGCCGTCGTGCAGCGCGAATGGGCGGGGAAGAACCCGCGCGCGGCCTTCCGCGATCCGATCACGATCGCCGACGTGTTGAACAGCAAGATGATCGCCTATCCGTTCCGGCTGCTGCAGTGCTGCCTGGTGACCGATGGCGGCGGCGCGCTGATCCTCACCTCGGCCGACCGGGCGAAGGATTTCCCGCAGAAGCCGGTCTACATCCTCGGCAGCGGTGAATCCGTCGAGACGACGATGGTCAGCCAGATGCAGGACTTCACGTCGTCCCGGGCGTTCCGCGTCGCGGGGCCGACGGCGATGGAGATGGCCGGCATCAAGCATTCCGACGTGGATCACCTGATGATCTACGACGCCTTCGCGCATCTGCCGCTCTACGGGCTGGAGGACCTCGGCTTCGTCAAGCGCGGCGAGGCGAAGGACTTCATCTGGGAAGGCAATACCCGGCCTGGCGGCAAGCTGCCGCTCAACACCAATGGCGGCGGCCTGTCCTACACGCACACCGGCATGTACGGCATGTTCGCCCTGCAGGAGAGCGTGCGCCAGGTGCGCGGCATCGCGCCGGCGCAGGTGCCGGATGTCGAGATCAGCGTCTGCCACGGCGTGGGCGGCATGTTCTCCGCGTCCGGCACCATCGTGATGTCGAACCAGCGGCCCTGAGCCGCGCCCCCGGCCCCGCGGCAACGACCGCGGGGCCGGCACGACATGATCCAGCGGGAGGATTCATCGTATGACCATCACGACGTCGCGTCGTGCCTTGCTCGCGGCCGGGGGCACGCTGCTCGCGGCGCCGGCTTTGGCGCAGTCCGGCTTTCCCAATCGCCCGATCCGCCTGATCGTGCCCTGGCCGCCGGGCGGTTCGACGGATGGTCAGCTGCGATCGCTCGCGGACCTCGCGACGCGGCATCTCGGCCAGCCCGTCATCATCGAGAACCGCAGTGGTGTGTCCGGCACCATGGCCGCGCAGATCATGGCGGCCGAGCAGCGCGGCGACGGCTACCTGGTCGGCCAGATGCCGATCACCGCCTTCCGCGTGCCGATGATGACCTCGCGGCCCGGCTGGGACCCGATGAAGGACTTCACCTACGTCATCCACCTGACCGGCTACCTGTTCGGCGTGGTGGTGAAGGCGGACAGCCCCTGGCAGACGTGGCAGGAGTTCATGGCCTACGCGAAGGCCAATCCGGGCAAGATCGCCTATGGCTCGCCCGGCGTGGGCAGCACGCTGCACATCACCATGGAGCGCATCGCGGCCGAGAACGGCATCGAATGGCTGCACGTGCCCTTCCGCGGCGGGGCGGACAACATCCAGGCGGTGCTGTCGGGCCAGACGCAGGCGAACGCTGATTCGACCGGCTGGGCGCCGTTGGTCGAAGCCGGGCAGCTGCGCCTGCTGGTGACCTGGGGTGAGAACCGCGCCGCGCGGTTCCCGAACGTGCCGACGCTGCGCGAGGTCGGCATCAACATCGTCTCGGCCTCGCCCTACGGCCTCGCGGGTCCGAAGGGGATGGATCCGGGCGTGGTCCGCGCGCTGCACGATGCCTTCAAGGCCGCGCTGTACGACCCCGCGCATGCCGAGGTGCTGGCGCGCTACGACATGCCGCTGATCTACAAGAACAGCGCGGACTACACATCCTATGTCGGGCAGGTCATGGAAGAGGAAGGCACCATGATCCGCCGGCTGAACCTGCGGATGAACTGAGTCGGGAGGGCGTGACGCCCTCCCCCTCACTCGCCGGCCGGCATGTCCACCTTGCCGGTGTGGAGTTGCAGGCGCGAGAACTCCGGCGCTTCCTGCCCGGCATCCTTGAAGGCCTGCTTCAGCGCCGCGATGTTCGGCGCGAGGATGGTCTCGCGGTTGGCGCTGACCCAGTCGCGCGACTGCTGCGGCATCGTCAGCGAACCCTGGAAGCGCGGCATCACCCAGCGCGCGAACAGCTCGAAGGACCGCCAGGTCGCCTCGCGGTCCGCCCATTCATGCGCGCGGAACAGGATGCCGCCGGTGCCGCCATCGGTGAAGGACAGCAGCCGCTCGATTCCCTTGGCGATGGTCTCGGGCGAGCCCACCAGCGTCGAGCCCTGCGCGAGACCATCGCGCAGCGGATCCTCCGATCGCATCGGCGGCCGGCCGAGGGTTTCGCTGAAATAGGTCAGCGTCTCCAGCGCCTCGCCATGGCGCACCTCGCGCAGGGCGCGCTCGTCATCCTCGGCGCAGTGCATGTTGACGACCAGGCGCCAGTTCTTGCGGTCCATGGTCTTGCCGTGCTTCGCGGCCTCGGCCTCTGCCATGCGCCACTGCTCGGCGAGCATCTTCGGCCCGCCATGCAGCCCCGCACCGAGCGAGAGCAGGCCGACGCCGTGCTTGCCCGCGGCCAGCGCGCCAGAGGGCGTCGTCGAGGAGGCGACGGTCACCGGAAATCGCGGTTCGGACCAGGGCGCCATGTGCAGCCGCGCATCGCGCAGCGTGAACCAGTCGGTCGCCATGGTGACCGGCTCCTCGCAGGCGAGGAGCTTCATGATCGCGGTCAGCGATTCATCCATCCGCCGCCGCTGGTGCGCCGGGTCGATGCCCATCATGTAGGCATCGGAGACCAGCGCGCCCGGGCCGCAGCCCAAGATGACGCGGCCCTTCGTCATGTGGTCGAGCTGCACGAAGCGCTGCGCGACCAGCAGCGGGTGATGGTAGGGCAGGCTCGTCACGCCCGAAGCCAGCGTGATGTGCTTCGTCTTCTCGGCCAGCGAGGCGATCATGATCTCGGGGCTCGCGATGAGCTCCCAGCCGGCGGAATGGTGCTCGCCGATCCAGGCCTCGTCATACCCCAGCGAATCAAGCCACTGGATCAGCGCGCCGTCGCGATCCATCGCGAGCGTCGGATTGTCGCCCACGCGATGGAAGGGGGCGAGGAAGATGCCGAAGCGCATGCGTCGCGGAGCCATGGATGTTCCCCTGTGTCGTGTCTGCATTCAGGCCCGCCGCGCGCTCACATGGAGGGCGGGTCGCCGGCGAGGAATTCCGCCCCGTCGTAATCGGCCTCGATCGGGATGCGGAGGTAGCGCCCCTCCGGCGCATCGCGCTGGATCGGCTGCACGGTCACAACCGGCCTCGCACGCGCGGCGGCAAAGGCCTCGGCGACCGAGTTGCTGCGCGCCAGCTTGTTGAGGTTCATGCGCGTGGGGAAGACGATCTTCTTCGTGCCGGCCTCGGCTTCGGCCAGGGCGTCGCGCGGGCGGATCCAGACGCTGTCCACTGCCTCCCCGCCATCATGCACCGCGTCCTGGTCGGCGGGCGCGGCGGCGAGGAAGAAATGCGTGTCGAAGCGCTTGGGCACCGCGACCGGCGTGATCCAGTGGGCGAAATGCGCCAGCGCATCGAGGTCGGGCCGCAGGCTGCGCGCCGCAAGCATGGCGGCGAACGCCCCTTCCGCCGCCGGCGCGGCACCGGGGGCGGCGAGCAGCACCCCGCATTCCTCCCAGGTCTCTCGGATGGCGGCGATGCGGAAGGCGCCGTGGGCATCGCCGCCGGCGAGCACCAGGTCGGAGGCTTCGACCCGCCCCCCGGGGAAGACGAGCGCACCGGAGGCGAAATCGATCTGGTGGTGGCGGACCACCATGAAGACCTCGAGCCCCTGCCGGCCGTCGCGCAGCAACAGGACGGTTGAGGCAGGGCGGGCGGGGACAGGGCTGGACATTTCCCCCGTATTGCAGCGCGCCCCGGTCCCCTCCGCAAGGCACGTTGACGCCACGGCAGCGCCACATCAGCCTTGCAGGAAAATGAGGGGACGGAACGGCATGGTGCTGCTGGCGCGTTGGGCCCGCGAGACGCCGGACAAGGTCGCGGCGCATTTCCCGGACCTCGGGACGAGCATCACCTTCGATGCCCTCGACGCCCGGTCCAACCGCGCCGCGCAGTGGCTGATCTCGCTGGGGCTGCAGCCCGGCGACGGCATCGCCATGCTGATGGACAACCGGCCGGAATTCCTCGAGCTCGCCTTCGCCTGCCGGCGGGCGGGGCTCTACTACACGCCGCTGTCGGTGCATCTGCGGCCGCAGGAAGTGGCCTACATGCTGACCGACGCGCAGGCGAAGGCGATCCTCGTCTCGCCGGCGCTGGCCGACCTCGCGACGTCGCTGGTGCGGGAAGGTGCGACCGGGGACGTCCCGCGTTTCGCCGTCGGCGACGGGGTCGAGGGTTACCGGTCCTATGAGGAGGCGCTGGCCGTCTTCCCCGCACCGGCCCGGCTGCCCGAACGGCCGATCGGGCGGGAGTTCCTCTATTCCTCCGGCACCACCGGCCTGCCCAAGGGCATCAAGCGCCCGATGGTCGCTTGGGAGAACCGCACCGCGCCGGAATGGGACATGACCTGGAAGGCGTTCTACGGCTTCGGTCCGGACACGGTCTATCTCTCGCCGGCGCCGCTGTATCACGCCGCGCCGCACACCTTCTCCATCCGCCGCACCATCGCCGAGGGCGGCACCGTCGTGGTGATGGCGAAGTTCGACCCGCTGGGCGCGCTGGAACTGATCGAACGCTATCGCGTCACCCACAGCCAATGGGTGCCGACCATGTTCGTGCGCCTGCTCGCGCTGCCCGAGGAGGATCGCCGGCGCTTCGACCTGTCCTCCCATCGCTGCGCCATCCATGCCGCCGCACCCTGCCCCGTGGGCGTGAAGCAGCGGATGATGGAGTGGTGGGGGCCGATCATCTGGGAATACTACGCGGGCTCCGAGAGCGTCGGGACGACCGTGGTGTCGCCTCACGATTGGCTCGCGCGGCCGGGCACGGTGGGGCGGCCGGTGAATGGCGTGAAGCTGCACATCTGCGACGATGACGGTAACGAACTGCCACCCGGCGAGGTCGGGCGCATCTGCTTCGAAGGCGCGCCGCGTTTCGCCTACCACAACGCGCCGGACAAGACGGAAGCCGCCTACAACGCGAAGGGCTGGGCCTCTCTTGGCGACCTCGGGCGGGTCGACGAGGACGGGTGGCTGTTCCTGTCGGACCGGCGGGCAGACCTGATCCTGTCGGGGGGCGTGAACATCTACCCGGCCGAGATCGAGGCCGCGCTCGCGAAGCACCCAAGCGTGGCGGAAGTCGCCGTCGTCGGCATCCCCAACCCCGATTTCGGGGAACAGGTCCACGCCGTGGTCGTGCCGCGCGGCCGCGCGATAGGGCTGCAGGCGGAACTCGAGGCGCTGTGCCGCGAGCAGCTCGCCGGCCCGAAGCGCCCGCGGAGCTACGAATTCGCCGAGGAACTCCCGCGCAGCGAAGCCGGCAAGCTGCTGCGCAGGATCCTCAAGGAACGCTACCTCAGCCCGACCTGAGGCCGAGGCGCTCGACGCGCTGGCGTTCCTCCTCATAGGTCTGGACGATGAAGCGGCCGTAGTCGGCGCTGTTGAGGTACTCCATCGGCATGTCGAGCCGGCGGAGCGCGGCGATGTGCGTCGGGTCGTCCAGCGCCGCCTTGAAGCCGTCGTGCAGCGTACGGACAATGTCAGGCGGCATGCCCGCGGGGCCGACCAGCCCGTAGGGCGAGGTGACGACCATCCCCTGGTAGCCGAGTTCCAGCAGCGTCGGCACGTTCGGCCAGCGTGGCGAGCGTTCGCGCGACCACACGTTGAGGAAGCGCAGCTTGCCCTCGTCGACGAGCTGCCCGACGCCCGAGCCCGTGGCCCCCGCCTCGATATGCCCCCCCAGCAGCGCGGGGGTGAGATCGCCTTCCCCGCGGAAGGGGACATGCGTGACCTCGACCTTCTCCCGCTCGGCGAGGTCGACCATGGTCAGGTGCGGCGTGCCATTGGCGCCCGTGTTGCCGATGCGCACCTCGCCCGGCCGACGCCTGGCATCCGCGACCAGGTCGGCCCAGGTCCGATAGGGGCTTTCGGTACGCACGGTGACGGCGAACAGATAGCCGGTCAGGTGGATGATCGGCGTGTAGTCCTTCGTGACGTCATAAGGCATGCGCTGCATGTGCGGCAGGCGCAGCGCAGGCAGCGTCATCTGTCCGATGACGTAGCCATCCGGCCGGGTACGCGCGATGTTGGCCGCCGGCAGGGTGCTGCCCGCGCCGGGGCGGTTCTCGATCAGCACGGTCTGGCCCATGTGCCGCGTCGCGGCATCCGCGAAGGCGCGCATCTGCACGTCGGTCGCGCCGCCCGGCGGGAAGCCGATCTGGATGGTGATCGGCTTGTTCGGGAAGCGTTCCTGGGCGCCGACGCCGCGCACGAACGGCGTGGCCAGCGCAGCGCCAAGCGTGGCGCGGCGGGTGATGGTCATTCCTGTCTTCTCCTCCCGGTCGTTCCCGCCCGCGCGTTACAGCGTGCGCGCGATGATTTCCTTCATGATCTCCGAACTGCCGCCATAGATGCGGCCGACGCGCGCATCGGCCCAGGCGCGCCCGATCTCGTATTCGGCCATGTAGCCATAACCGCCATGCATCTGCAGGCAATCGTCCAACAGACGGTTCTGCATCTCGGTGCCGAGCAGCTTCGCCGTCGCCGCCATCTCCACCGACAGGCCACCATTCATGTGCAGCGCCAGGCAATGGTCGGCGAAGACGCGGAACATGGTGGCGTTGGCCTTGAGCTCCGCCAGCTTGAAGCGGTTGTGCTGGAAGTCGAAGACCGTCTGGTTGAAGACCTTGCGGTCCTTCGCGTAGTCGATGGTCTTCTGCAGCATCGCTTCCATGGACGCCGCGGCGCGGATGGCGATCACCAGGCGTTCCTGCGGCAGGTTCCGGATGAGGTAGGAGAAGCCCGCATTCTCCTCGCCGAGCAGGTTCTCCGCCGGCACGCGCACCTCGTCGAAGAACAATTCGGAGGTGTCGGCGGCGTGCAGGCCGATCTTCTCGAGGTTGCGGCCCTTGGTGAAGCCGGGGGTTCCTTCCTCGACGCAGATCAGGCTGATGCCCTTGCGGCCCGCGCCCGGATCGGTCTTGCAGACGACGATCACCAGGCCGCAGTTCTGCCCGTTGCTGATGAAGGTCTTGGATCCGTTGATGACCCAGTCGGACCCGTCGCGCCGTGCCGTGGTGCGCACCGCCTTGAGGTCGGACCCCATGCCGGGCTCGGTCATGGCGATGGCGGTGATCATCTCGCCCTTCGCCATGCGCGGCAGCCATTCGCGCTTCTTCTCCGGCTGCGCGAGCGCCTCGATATAGGGCACCACGATGTCGGAATGCAGCGGGAAGCCGATGCCCGATGCGTTGGTGCGGCCGATCTCCTCGATGATCACGGCGGAGTAGCCGAAATCGGCACCGGCGCCGCCGTATTCCTCGGCGAGCATGGGGCAGAGCAGGCCTTCCGCGCCGGCCTTTCGCCAGACCTCGCGCGGGACGATCTCGGCGCGTTCCCAGTCGCGGTGATAGGGCACGATCTCGCGTTCGAAGAAGCGCCGCACCTGGGTGCGGAACATCTCGTGGTCGGCGGTCAGGACGCTGCGCGGCGCGCCACCGGGCGGGGCGGTCGTGTCCATGGACGGTTCCTCATTGGTGTTGCGGCGAGCCTACCCCGCGCGGCGCGGCCATGTCAGCCCGGCAGAAGGGTCGCGATCTCCTCGGCCGTGAAACCCCAGTCGCGCAGTGCAGCCGCGCCATCCGCGCCGCGCAGCGCGGAGGGGCCCGGCGGCGGAGCCGGCGTGCGGGAGAAGCGCGGGCTCGGCGCCGGCTGCATGCCGGCAGGACCTTCGACGAAGGTGCCGCGCGCGACATTGTGCGGATGGCGCGGCGCTTCATCGAGGTCAAGCACCGGGGCGACGCAGGCATCCGTGCCTTCGAAGACCTGCGCCCAATGGTCACGGGGATGGCGCGCGAAGACCGCGGCGAAGTCGGCGCGGATGGCGGGCCAGCGCGACGTATCCGTGCGGTCGGCGTAGCGCGCGGGATCGAGGCCGAGGCCCTTGAGCAGCAGGGCGAAGAACTGCGGCTCCAGCGCGCCGACCGCGACGAACTTCCCGTCCGCGCATTCGTAGGTGTCGTAGTAGGGGCAGGCGCCGTCGAGGAAATTGCCCTCCCGCGCATTGCGCCAGCGCCCCTGCGCCATCAGCCCGTAGATGAAGCCCATCAGCGTCGCTGAGCCGTCGGTCATGGCGGCATCGACCACCTGGCCCCGGCCGCTGCGCGTCGCCTCGAACACCGCGGCCATGATGCCGAAGGCGAGCAGCATGCCGCCGCCGCCGAAATCGCCGATCAGGTTGAGCGGCGGGACCGGCCGCTGCCCCGCCCGGCCGATGGACCACAGCGCGCCGGTCAGCGCGATGTAGTCGATGTCGTGGCCGGCGGCCTGCGCCAGCGGCCCGTCCTGCCCCCAGCCCGTCATGCGGCCGTAGACCAGGCGCGGATTGCGCGCATGGCAAGCCTCCGGGCCGAGACCGAGGCGTTCCATCACGCCGGGGCGGAAGCCCTCCACCAGCACATCGGCGCGCTCGACCAGGCGCAGCACGGCCTCGACCGAAGCGGGCGATTTCAGGTCGAGTGCGAGGCTGCGCCGGCTGCGGGAGAAGACGTCGCCGCGATGGCCCGGCGGACCCTCCGGCCGGTCGATGCGCAGCACCTCCGCGCCGAGATCGGCGAGGAGCGTGCAGCAGAAGGGGCCGGGCCCGATGCCGGCCATCTCGATGACGCGCAGTCCGGCGAGCGGGCCCGGCATGGTTCAGCGGCCTTCGAACTTCGGCGCGCGCTTCTCGCGGAAGGCGGCCTTGCCTTCCACGAAGTCCGCGGAGTTGCGGATCGCGGCCATGCGCTGGCCATGGATCGCCATCTGCTCGGACGGGCCGCGGGGGATGATCTCCTCGGTGACCATGCGCTTGATCTCGCCAAGCACCATGGGCGCCATGCCGCACAGTTCCACCGCCCATTCCTTCGCCTTCGCGAGCGCCTCGCCCTCCGGCACGACCTCGTTCACCAGGCCGACGCGCTCCGCACGCTGCGCGTCGATCGTGCGGCAGAGCAGCGCGATCTCCATCGCGATCTTGTGCGGGATGCGGCTGACGAGGCCCGCGATCATGCCCCCCGTCAGGCCGAGCTTCGCTTCGGGGTAATAGAACTTGGCGCCGGCGCCGCAGACCATCAGGTCGCACATCATGGCGAGCACGATGCCGCCGCCGACGCACCAACCCTCGACGGCGCAGATCACCGGCTTGAGCGGCCGATAGCCCACGGTCGGGATGCAGCGCCAAAGCTCGGGCGGATCCGCGACATCGGCGCCGAAGGTGAAGGCGCGCGTGCCGGTCGCGGTGATGATGGCGCAGCGCAGGTCGGCGCGCTGCTCGAAGTCCTGCATCACGCGCTGCAGCTGCTCGGCCATCGGCTTGCTGATGGCGTTGCCCTTCGCCGGATTGTTCAGCGCGACGATGCGGATCGGACCCTCATCCGTGACAGTCACCAGTTCCACGTCAGTTCACCCCTGCTCCAGTGCGGCGCACGATCGCGCCGAAGATCTCCCGGTCCCGCCGGATACGGTCGGCGAATGGCTCGCCGGTCTCGAAGGCGGGCCAGAGCCCGCCCACGGCCATGGCCCGCGCGACGGGCTCGGGCTTCAGCGCCTCCTCGAGCGTCGCCGCGACGCGGCGCACGATCTCGGGCGGCGTGCCGGCCGGCGCGGCGATGCCGAACCATGACATGGCGCCGCGCTCCGCGAGGCCGAGTTCCATCAGCGTCGGTACGTCGGGGAATTCCGGATGGCGGTTCTCGCCGAAGGTGGCGAGCGGGATCAGGCGCCCGTCGCGGAGTGCCGGCAGCGCGACGGGATCGCAGATGATCTGCACGCGCCCGGCGAGGAGGTCGGTGAAGGATGGGCCGGAGCCGCGATAGGGCACGTGCTCCAGCCGCAGGCCGGCAGCCTCGCCGAAGACCTCGCACTGCATCTGGGTGATGGTGCCGTTGCCGGCGGATCCGAAGCGGATCTCGCCGGGCCGCGCCTTCGCATAGGCGACGAAGTCCCGCATCGTGCGCACCGGGACGGACGGATGCATCGCGACCATCGCGTCGGAGGCCGCGACGCGCGCGATGGGCACGAAGTCGCGGTCGACGTCGTAGGGCAGCCGCATCATGTGCGGGCTGATGGTGAAGATCGCTGTGGGGAACAGCAGCAACGTGTAGCCGTCCGGCCGGGCACGCGCGACGCCGTCCGCGCCGATCGACCCGCCGGCGCCGCCGCGATTCTCGATCACCACCGGCTGGCCGAGCACGCGCCCCCATTCCTGCGCCAGCGGTCGCGCCACCGTGTCGGTGCTACCGCCTGGCGGATACGGGACCACAAGCGTCACGGTCCGCTGCGGCCAGGCGCCTTGGGCGCGGGCGATTGCCGGCGCGAGCACCGCAGCGCCGAGTGCCCGGCGCGAGAGGCTTGCCGTCATGTCGTCACCTCCTCCGTCAGCGTCGCGCGGGCATCGACCGCGATCGTCCCCTGCCCTGCCGCGCGCAGGATCAGCGGATTGACGTCGAGTTCGGCAAGCCGCGGCCCGAGATCGGCCGCGAGCCAGGACAGGCGCATGAGCGCATCGGCCGCCGCGTCGATGTCGGCGGGCGGACGGCCACGCAGGCCGCGCAGCAGCGGGGCGACGCGCAGGCCCTCGATCATCGCGCGCGCTTCGGACAGCGTGAGCGGCGCGGGCGCCATTGTGACGTCCTGCAGGAATTCGACCAGAACGCCGCCCGCACCGGCGAGCACCATGGGGCCGAACTGCGGATCCTGCGTCGCGCCGAGGAAGAGCTCCGCTTCGCCGCGTGCCATCTCCTGCACCACGCAGCCTTCCGAGGCACCTGGCGCGGCGCGTTCCAGTGCGGCGGTGACCTCTGCAAAGGCGGTGCGGAGTGCGGCCTCGTCGCGCAGGTTCAGCCGCACCAGGCCGAGGTCGCTCTTGTGCACCACCGCGCGGCTGACGCCCTTCAGCACCACCGGGAAGCCGATGCGGCGCGCGGCGGCGACGGCCTCGTCGGCAGTGGCGGCGGATGCTTCGCGCGTGACGGGCATGCCGTAGGCGGCGAGCAGGCGCTTCGCCTCGCCTTCGGTGAGCGAACCACGCGGCAGCGCCGGTGGGGGGCCGGCACCCTCAGGGCGAGCCGCGACATCCCCCGCCGCGCGACCCGCCGCGGCGACGTCGAGCGCCCGCGCCACGGCGAGCGCATCCGACATGCGGTCGAAGAAGGGGAAATCCGCCGCGCGCATGACATCGCGCGACGCATCGCCCACCGCCCCCGCCGTCATCAGGTAGAGCAGCGGCTTGCCACCCTCCCGCGCCAGCGGTGGGAACAGCGTCGTGCGCCCGGCCATGTCGGGCTGCGTCGTCATCGGCACCACCACGGCCCCGACATCCGGATCGGCCATGAAGGCGCGGATGCAATCGGACAGGCCGTCGCCGCTGGTGCCTTCGTGGAAAGAACCCGTATCGACCGGCAGCGCGACGTGCGTTTCTGGCATCCAGCGCGCCAGGACGGCGCGCGTGGCGTCAGACATCTGCGCGAGCCGCAGCCCCGCGCCCGGCATCATGTCCGCGAATGTCACCGTGCTGCCGCCGGAGGACGCGATGGGCGCGAGGCCAAGCCCTGGCGCGGGCCAAGGCGGCAGGCGGATCGCGGCGTCGCAGGCGAGCACCATCGCCTGCGGATCCTCCATCACCACCGCGCCGGCGTCGCGGCATACCGCCGCGAAGGCGGGGAAGGCGCCGGCGAGGCTCGCGGTGTGCGACCGCGCGGCCTGGGCGCCGGCCTCGCTGCGCCCGGCCTTGACGATGAAGACAGGCTTGCCAGCGGCGCGGGCGGCCTGCAGCAGCGCACGGAAGCGCTGCGGGTCCTTCAGCCCCTCGATGTAGAGGCCGATCGCGCGCGTCGCGGGGTCGTCGACGAGGAAGGCGAGGAAATCCTCCAGCGTCAGATCGGCCTGGTTGCCCACCGAGACGCAGCGCGAGAAGCGCGCCCCGTGATGCCGCCCGAAGGACAGCAGCGTGCCCATCAGCGCCCCGGACTGGCTCACCATGCCGATGCCGCCGGGCGCGTAACCTTCTTCCTCCAGCGCGAGACTGGAGGAGAGCATGGCGCGGTCGACCGGGTTGAAGATGCCGAGGCAGTTCGGGCCGACCAGGCGCATGCCCGCATCGCGCGCGATGGCAAGCACGCGGTCCTGCAGCGCGGCGCCCGCGGGCCCGGCCTCGGCCAACTTGCCCGTGATGACGATGCAGGCGCCGACGCCGGCCGCGGCGCAATCGGCGATCTGCGCCTCGAGCGAGGCGGCCGGCACGGCGAGGATGGCGACATCCGGCGGCGCCGGGGCGGCGGAGACACGCGGATAGGCCGGCAGCCCGCGGATCGTCGCGCGGTTCGGGTTGATCGGCAGGATCAGGCCCGGGAAACCGTGCTTGAGCAGATAGTGGATGACGCGGCCGCCGAACTTGCCGACATCGTCCGAGGCGCCGACGACCGCAACCGACCGCGGCGCGACGATGCGCGCGATCGGCAAGGGCCGGCTGGCTTCCGCTTCCTCCACGCCCGTCTCCATATGCGGGGTCCGGGGGAAGGCTAGGACAGGATGGCGGGCGCGTCAGCCCACCGGTTCGGCGCGGAAGCCTTCGCCCCAGCGCACGACATGCGCCCGTGACGGCGAGGGGAAATGCGCGAAGCACATCAGCGTGCGTGCCTCGCAGCAGGCTTCCAGCACGCGGCGACGGGTCTTGGCGGCCAGCACCGGATCCCAGTCCGCGCGCATCGAGATCTGGGGATAGCGTGCCTGCAGCGGGGAATGGATCAGGTCGCCGGTGAACAGCGCCTCGGTGTCGCCCTTGCCGACGCGGAGCGCGACATGGTGCGGCGTATGCCCGGGCGTGGGCTCGAGCCGGATGTCGTCGGCCAGCACGTGATCGTCCGTCACCATCTCAGCGCGCCCGGCCTCGACGATGGGCAGGACGGAATCGGCGAAGGGCAGCACGGGCGTCTTGGCGTTCTCGCCGCTCCAGTACGCGAATTCCTGCGCCGAGAAGACGTAGCGCGCCCTGGGGAAGGTCGGCACCCAGCGCCCGTTCTCCAGCCGGGTGTTCCAGCCGACATGATCCACATGCATGTGCGTGCACATGACGATGTCGATGTCGTCCACCGTCAGGCCCAGCGCCGCGAGGCCGCGCATGTAGGCGTCGCTGCGCATCCGGTTCCAGAAGGGATGGTTCGGGCGGTCCTTGTCGTTGCCGACACAGGTGTCGACCAGGATCGTGTGATGCCTGGTGCGCACCACCCAGGACTGGATGCAGAGGATCAGCTTGCCGGTGGCGGGGTCGAGCGCGAAGGGCTCGAGCCAGGCGCGGTTCTCGTCCAGCAGGTCCTTCGTCAGGGTCGGGAAGAAGGTGAGTGGATCGAAGAGAGGGCTTTCCCCCTCGACGATGCGCTGGATGGTCACGTCGCCGAGCGCGAAGCCGTCCGCCATGGTTCCTCTCCTTCCTATCGTGAATCCGCGTCGCGCGGCGCCCGCAGCAGGGCAATGCCGACGACCAGCGCCGGCAGGCCGCAGGCCGCGAAGCCCAGGCCATAGCTGCCCGTCGCCAGCAGCACGCCGGAATAGACCAGCGGCAGGATCAGCCCGCCGAGTTGCCCGAAGGAGAGCACGCCCCCGGTCGCCGCGCCACGTTGGCCAGGCGCTGCGAGGCGCGCAGCCTCGGCGAGCAGCACGCCGTGCCAGGACATGACGGTCGCGCTCAGCACCGTCGCCACCAGGCCGATCAGCAACAGCGGCCAATGGGGTCCGAGCAGCGCCATCGCGGCCGACCCACCCGCCATGCCGAGGGCGAGCCAGCACATCACGACGGCCGGATCGACGCGCCCACTGCCCAGCCAGCCCCAGAAGATGCGTCCCGGGACCGCGACGACCATCGCCGCCGAGAAGACGAAGCCGGCGGCGGCAAGCCCGTGGCCGAGCTCGGTCAATGCCACGACGAAATAGGAGGTGAAGACCGTCTGCAACCCGTTGAAGGCGAAGCAGGCGAAGGCCAGACGCCTAAGGTCGCCCGTGCCGACGACGCTCGCGATGGTCCGGTGGAAGTCCGACAGGCGGAAGGCCTGGTCCGGTACGCGATCGGAATCGAATTCAGCCCGCAGCGGCTCGAGCATCACGGCGAAGACCAGGCAGGACACGCCGGCGATCAGCAGGGTGCCGCGCCATCCCGTCAGGCCGGTCAGCCAGGGCCCGAGGATGCCGGCGATGAGCAGTCCCGCCGGCACCGCCGTCTGCTTGATGGAAAAGACCAGAGGCGCCTGCCGCGGCGGGGAATAGCGACCCAGAAGGTGGGAACTGGCCGGCGTGGACATCGCCGCCGCGCCGCCGCCGATCACCGCGGAGACGAGGAAGAGCACCAGCGGCCCCGTCGTCGCCACGGCCATGCCGATGCCCAGCAGAACGAGCGCCACCTGGCTCATCCGCATCGCGCCATACCGCAGGATGAACGACCCGCAGCCCAGCTGGAACAGCAGGGCGGCGCAGGCCGCCGCACCGACATAGATGCCGAGCCATGCCGGATCGATCGCGAGATCATCGAGGATCGCGGGCGCAATGATGGGCGGCAGCGAGCGGCCGAGCGTGGCGAAGGTCTGCTGCAGGAACATCGCCCCGAGGATGATCAGCAACAGCCTGGTCGATCGTTCCGCCATCTCATCCCGTCACGCGGGCCTTCGCCGGCGCGGCCGGGGACCCTCCCGCCGTCACGATAGGCGCAGGCGGGACGGCCTGCGAAGCCCCCGGCCGTCACTTGATCTCGGGCAAGCGCGCAGCCGGAGAACGCGGCAATATGCGGTCATGACCGCTGTGACCGCCTGACCATGCGTCGCTACCTCCTGCTGTCCTGGGTGATGGCCGGGCTCGTTGCAGGCACGGTCGCGTTGCTGGCCGGCCAGCGCGAGGCCGCCCACTGGATCTGGTCCGCCGCCGGCCTGCCGGTCGCCGCGCATGTCGGCATCGGCCTCGTGCGGTCGCTGCTCGGCGGACGCATCGGCGTGGATGCCGTGGCGCTCGCCGCCATCCTCGGTGCCGTGCTGCTGGACGAAGCGGCGGCGGCGGCGGTGATCGGCCTCATGGTCGCGGGGGGCGAGGCGCTGGAGGCCTGGGCCGAGGGCCGCGCCACCCGCGCGCTCACGGACCTCGTCGCCCGCGCGCCGCGCCGTGCGGCCAGGGTGGACGGCGACAGCATCGAGGAGATCGACGCATCGGCCATCCGTCCCGGCGACCTGCTGCTGGTGCGCCCCGGCGAAACGGTCGCCGCCGACGGCGTGCTCGAGGACGCGACGGCGACGCTCGACGAGAGCATGCTGACGGGCGAGCCGCTGCCGGCCGCCTTCCGTCGCGGCGCATTGGTGCGCAGCGGCGGCGTGAATGCCGGTGCCGCCTTCCGCCTGCGCGCCAGCCAGGATGCCGAGGGCAGCACCTACGCTGCGATCCTGCGCCTCACCGAACAGGCCGCCGCGGCACGCGCGCCGCTGGCGCGGCTGGCGGACCAATGGGCGCTCGGCTTCGTGCTCTTCACCGCAGCGCTCTCCGCAGCGGCCTGGTTCATGACCGGGGATCCGTTGCGCGCGCTCGCCGTGCTGGTCGTCGCCACCCCCTGCCCGCTGATCCTGGCCGCGCCCGTCGCGCTCGTCGCCGGTATCGGGCGCGCGGCGCGGCGCGGCATCGTGGTCAAGGGTGGCGGGGCGCTGGAACGGCTCGCGCGCGTGCGCACCGTGCTGTTCGACAAGACCGGCACGCTGACCCCCGGCCGGCCGCGGCTCGCGGCGCTCGACGCCGATCCCGCGATCGGACGCGAGGCAGCGCTGCGGCTCGCGGGCGCCATCGCGCAGGGCTCGACGCATCCCGTCTCGGCAGCGCTGGTCGCGGCGGCGACGGCGCGCGGCATCGCCCTGCCGGTGCCGGAGACGGTCGCCGAGGTGGCCGGTGGCGGTGTCACGGGCATGGTCGAGGGCCATACGCTGCTGCTCGGCGCCGAGGGCTTCCTCCATGCCGCCGGCATCGATCCGCAGGCGGGCTTCGGCGTCGCGGCGCAAGTGGCCGCGGCAGCGGGATCGGTCGCGTGGCTGGCGATGGACGGGCGTGTCGTCGCCGCCTTCGTCATGGCCGATGGCGTGCGGCAGGAAGCACCGCGCGCGGTGCGACGGCTGCGCGCGCTCGGCGTGCGACGCATCGTGCTGGTGACGGGGGACCGTGCAGCGGCGGCGGCCTCGCTCGGCCGCGCCCTGCGGCTGGACGAGGTGTTTTCCGGCCAGGCGCCCGCCGACAAGATCGCCGCCGTCCGCAGCGAGGCCGCCGCCGCGCCGACCGCCATGGTCGGCGACGGGGTGAACGACGCGCCGGCGCTCGCCGCGGCCGATGTCGGCATCGCCATGGGTGCCGCGGGCACCGCGGCGGCGGCGGAGGCCGGCGACGTCGTGCTGCTGGTCGACCGCGTGGACCGTGCCGCCGAGGCCATCGCCATCGCGCGCCGGTCGCGCCGCGTGGCGCTGCAGGCGATCGCGCTCGGCATGGGGATGTCGGGCATTGCCATGGGCTTCGCCGCGGCGGGGTGGCTGGCGCCGCTGGCCGGCGCGCTGGTGCAGGAGGCGATCGACGTCTTCGCCATCCTTTACGCCCTCGGCGCGCTGCGGCCGGGGCCGGAGGAACAGGCGCCGCATGCCCTGCCGGCTGAGGCGGGGCTGGTGGAGCGGCACGAGGAGCACGCGGGCCTGCGCCGCCTGGCCGAGGCGCTGCGCGAGGGCGCCGAGGCGATCGGACCGGCGCCCGACTGCCTGCCGGCCCTCGCCGCGCTGGAACGGCGCCTGCGCAGCGAGGTGCTGCCGCACCAGCAGGAGGAGGAGCGCGCGCTCTACCCCGAGGCCGCGCGGCGGCTCGGCGGGCGCGACCCGATGGCGCCGCTGATCCGCATGCATGCGGAGATCGAGGCACTGACCGAACGCATCGCGACGCTGCTGCGCCTGGCCGAGCACGATGGCGCCTGGGGCGGGATCTCGGCCGAGCTGCGCCGCACCCTGTTCGCGCTGGAGGCGCTGCTGCGCCTGCACCTGACGGTCGAGGAGGAGATGCTAGCCGAGCTGCAGGGCCCGCAGGCCGGCAATTAGAGCCGACGGCGATAGAGCGCGATCAGCCGCTCCCAGTGCCGCTCGGCGGCGGGCTTGTCGTAGCACCAGCGCGAGGGGAAGGCGAAGCCGTGGTGGACGGCGGGATGAACCTCGAGCTCGCCCGCCGCGCCCGAGGCCTCGAACAGCCGGCGCAGCTCGTCGACCATGGGAAGCGGCGCGAGCTCGTCATGCTCGGCGCAGGAGATGTAGAGCTCCGCGCGCCCCTTCCCCAGGGTGAGGTGCGGGCTCTCCTCGGCGTCGCTCACGATCCAGGTGCCGTAGAAGGACGCCGCGGCGGCGACGCGGCCCGGATAGCGCGCCGCGGCGGCCAGCGCGTAGGGGCCGCTCATGCAATAGCCATGCACGCCGATGGCGCCGGGCGAGGCGATGCCACTACGGTCGAGGAAGGCGATCATCGCCGCGACATCCTCCATCACCGGCGGGATGGTCATCTTCGTGCGGATGGCGCGCATGCGGTCGCGCTCGGGGTCGCCCTGCGTCATCACGCCGGGGCCGAACTTCGTGTCGCGGCCGGCGCGGTAATAGAGGTTGGGCAGCAGCACGCAGTAGCCCGCGGTGGCAAGACGCCGGGCCATGTCGTGCAGTTCCTCCCGGATGCCCGGCGCGTCCATCAGCATCAGCACGGCCGGATGCGGGCCGTCGCGCTCCGGGCGGACGATGAAGGTCTCCATCGCCCCGTCGCGGGTAGGAATGTCCTCGGTGGTCTCGATCATGGACGGTTCCTCCTTCCGTCGAGGCTAGACCCGGGCTGGACGGATGGCGATGGCCGCAGGAACATCCCGCCCACTGCAACGGAGGACGCCCGAGCATGAAGCTCGCCTACTCGCCCAACAGCCCCTATGTCCGGAAGTGCCACGCCGCGGCGATCAAGCGCGGCATCGACGGGAAGATCGACTACTGGACGATCCCGACCTCGGACCCCGCGCTGGCCGCCATCAACCCGCTGTCGAAGGTGCCGACCTTCGTCACGGATGAAGGCCAGGTGCTCTACGACAGCCCGGTGATCTGCGAATACCTCGACAGCGTGGGCGATGCGCCGAAGCTGATCCCGCCGCCGGGCCCGGCGCGCTGGAAGGCGCTGACGCTCGCCGCCCTCGGCGATGGCATCCTGGATGCGACGCAGCCCCGCCGGCGCGAGGTCGCGCTGCCGCAGGACGAAGGCCGCAAGACCTACATCGTCCAGCAGCAGGCCAAGGTGACGCGCGCGCTGGACGTGCTGGAGGCGGAGGCCGACAGCCTCGGCAACCTCGACACGATCGGGGAGATCGCGGTGGCCTGCGCGCTCGGCTACCTCGACTTCCGCTACTCGCACGAGCCCTGGCGGCCGGGCCATCCGAAGCTCGAGGCCTGGTACGCCCGCGTCGCGGCCCTGCCGCCGATGGCCAAGACCGTCCCGCCGGGCTGAGTCCTCGCTCTGACGAACATCGTCACCCGATCAGGCACATCCGCCTGATCGGGATCTGCGTTAGCCCCAGGGACCTTCCAGCGCGGCGCGCGTCTCGGCCACACCTTCCGCCCAGATGCGCGCCATGTCGGCGTCGGGCTTCTGCCAGGCACCGCCATAGCTGCCGTCACCCAGCAATTCCCGCACGCGGGCCGGCGGCGCGGCCTTCATCAACGCCATATCGACCGGCGGCTTGGTGCCCTCGGGCGCCGGCGCGTGGGCGAGGCGCGTCCAGGGGAAGTTCTCCATCCAGTTGCCGTGGCTGCCGGAGGTGTCGACCGCCATCGCCGCCGCCCAGGTGCGCGGCGCGTTGTACCAGTTGTGGAACCTGATCGAGAGGCGCGGATCCTCGGCCATGATCTCCTGCGCCAGCGCGCCCACCGGCGCGTTCCCGCCATGGCCGTTGACGATCAGGATGCGCCGGAAGCCCGACCGCGCGGCCGAGGCGATGAGATCCCGCGCGACGGCGAGCAGCGTCTCGACGCGCAGCGAGACGCTGCCGGGGAAGGCGCCGAAGTACGGCGCGAGGCCGAAGGGCATCGCCGGATAGACCGGCACGCCGAGCGGCTCCGCCGCCTCCACCGCCACACGTTCGGCGAGGATCGCATCGACGCAAAGCGACAGGCCCGCATGCTGCTCCGTGCTGCCGAAGGGCAGCACGCAGCGGTCGTCGCGCGTGAGGTAGGCCTCGATATCGGCCCAGTTGCAGTCGGCGATCCTCATCGCGAGGCAGGCGCCACGTCCCAGGCGTAGGTTTCCTCGTCGCTGCGGCCGACGCGCAGCGTGGCGCGGTCGCGGCGCGTCGCCCAGGCCGAGCCCACGGCGGCGATCGGGATCACCACGCGGTCCGCGGTGAACAGCGCGCCGACCTGCTGCAGCAACTCGCGCCGCTTCGCGTCATCGAGCTCGACATTCGCCGCCTCGATCAGCCGGTCGACCTCGGGGTTCGCATAGCCGTTCCAGTTGAAGGCGCCGAGGCGGAGCTCGCGGTTGTTCGAATGCGCGTTCGCCGCGTAGTAGTAGTTCGCCTCGCCCGTCAGCGTGCCCCAGCCGGCCATGATGTTGGACAGCTCGCCGCGTGCGCGGGCGGGAAAGATGACGGCGGCGGGCTGGCCGGCGGCCTGCACCTCGATGCCGATGCGCGCGAGCATCTGCGCCATGGAGGTACCGACGCCGTTGTCGCCGGGCAGGCGGTTGTTGGTGAAGTTGAGCACCATGCGGAACCCGTTCGGGTAGCCGGCCTCGGTGAGCAACTGCCGGGCACGGGCCACGTTCGGCGCCGGGATCTGGATCGCCGGGTTGAAGCCGAAGATGTTGGGCGTGACCATCTGGCTCTGCGCCGTGCCCATGCCTTCCATCGCGATCTCCGCCAGCGCGCGGCGGTCGATGGCGAGATCGATCGCCTCCCGCACGCGCGGGTCGCGATAGGGGTTGGCCGCGAGGCGCGAGCCGTCGCGCGCCGTCACCTGCGGCGTCGTCTCCCGCTGGTCGAGGGCGAGGTTGAAGACATAGACCGTCTCGGCCTTGGTGACCGCCAGGGTCCGCTCGCGCTCGAGCGTCGGCACGTCGGCGGCGGGCACGCGGACGATCATGTCCACCTGGCCGGTGCGCAGCTGCGCCACGCGCGCAGCGGGGTTGGAGATCTCCCGCCGGACATGCCGCGCCCAGGCCGGGCGGGCGCCCCAGTAGCCGTCGTTGCGTTCGACCGTGAACTGCTCGCGCGGCGTCCAGGACCCGAAGCGGTAGGGGCCGGTCCCGATCGCGGCGCGACCGCTGTTGAAGGCCTCGTTGGAGGTCTCGGGCGTCAGCCCGGCAGTGGCGCGGGCGGAGACGACGAACAGGCGGATGAAGTCGTTGGGCAGGGTCGGCGCCGGTCCGTCGGTCACCACGCGCAGCGTGTGCGGGTCGACGATCTGCACCTCCCGCACGCGGCGGACATAGATGCTGGTGGGGTTGGGCCCCGTCAGCACCTGCATCCGGCGGATCGACGCGGCGACGTCCTCGGCCGTCATGTCCGATCCGTCGTGGAACTTCACCCCGCGGCGCAGGCGGAACTCCCAGGTCGTGGGGTTCACGATGGTCCAGGATTCCGCGAGGCCCGGTTCGATCTGCAGCTGGTCGCCCGAATGGGTCAGGGTGTCGAAGACGTGCTTCAGCGCCTCAGAATGGGTGCCCGTGGCGGTGAAATGCGGGTCGATGCTCTCGGGGCCCGCGATGACGCCCATGGTGAGCGTCTGGGCGGAAGCCGCGCCGGCCGCCAGCGCGGCCGCGGCGACGGAAGCGAGGGCGAGGCGTCGGAATGCGCTCGTCATGTTCTTGGTCTCCGGGGGAAGCGTCCTGCGCCGGGGATGCTGGAATGCCTTGCGCGGCCTGTAAACTGCCGGATAGTCGGCGCATGCTCGGTTTCGTCATCCAGCGCCTGCTCCAGGCCGCGCTCGTCATGGTGGCGATGTCGGCGCTGGTCTTCGCCGGCGTCTACGCGATCGGCAACCCGATCGACGTCCTGATCTCCCCCGACGCGACGCAGGACATCCGGGCCGAGGCGATCCGCCGGCTCGGGCTCGACCTGCCGCTCTGGCAGCAGTACCTGGCCTTCCTGGGCCGTCTGCTGCGGGGGGATTTCGGCACCTCCTTCGTGTTCGGCATGCCGGTGCTGGACCTGATCCTGTCGCGCCTGCCGGCGACGCTGGAACTGGCACTGGCCGCGGTCCTGATCGGCACGCTGGTGGGGGTGCCGCTCGGCGTCTATGCGGGCTACCGGCCGGACAGCCCGGTGGCGCGGGCGATCATGGCGGTCTCGGTGCTGGGCTTCTCGGTGCCGACCTTCTGGGTCGGGCTGATCCTCATCCTGACCTTCGCGGTGAACCTCGACTGGCTGCCAGCAGGAGATCGCGGGCCGACCGTCGAGGTCTTCGGCATCGGCTGGTCCTTTCTCACGCTCGAGGGCCTGTCCTTCCTGCTGCTGCCGGCGCTGAACCTCAGCCTGTTCAAGCTCGCGATGATGATCCGCCTGTCGCGGGCCGGCACGCGGGAGGCGATGCTGACCGACACGGTGAAGTTCGCCCGCGCGGCCGGGCTGAAGGACCGCACCATCCTGCGCCGGCACGTGCTGCGGCTGATCTCCATCCCGATCGTCACGGTGTTCGGGCTGGAACTCGGATCGACCCTGGCCTTCGCGGTGGTGACCGAGACGATCTTTTCCTGGCCCGGCGTGGGCAAGCTGATCATCGATTCGATCACCTCGCTCGACCGGCCGGTGATGGTCGCCTACCTGGTGCTGGTGGCCTTCCTGTTCGTGACGATCAACCTGGTGGTCGATCTCTCCTACGCGCTGCTCGACCCGCGGCTGCGCCGGCACGGGGCGGCGGCATGAACGCCTTCTGGCGCGAATACGCCGAGAACAAGGTGGCGCTCGCCGCCGCACTAATCGTGCTGATCATCGTCAGTGCGGCGCTCTCCGCGCCCTGGATCGCGCCGCAGGATCCCTATGACCTCGCCGGGCTGAACCTGATGGATGCCCGGCGGCCGCCGGGTTTCGTCGGATCGAACGGCTATCCGCATCTGCTGGGCACGGACGCGCAGGGGCGCGACCTGTTCTCGGCGATCCTCTATGGGCTGCGCATCTCGCTGCAGATGGGCGTGGCGGCGGGGCTGGTCGCGCTGTCCATCGGCGCGCTGCTCGGCATCCTCGCCGCCCAGGCGGGCGGGTGGATCGAGACCGCCATCATGCGGGTGGTGGACCTGCAGCTGTCCTTCCCGGCGATCCTCCTGGCGCTGGTGCTCGTGGCGGTACTGGGCCAGGGCAAGTCGCAGCTCGTGATCGCGCTGGTCGCCGCGCAATACGCCTATTTCGCGCGGACGGCCTATGGCGCGGCGAGTGCCGAGCGCCGCAAGGACTATGTCGAGGCTGCCGCGGCGACGCCGCTCGGCACGCTGCACATCGTCTTCCGTCACATCCTGCCCAATGTCCTGCCGCCGCTGATCGTGGTGGCGACGGTGCAGGTGGCGAACGCCATCTCGCTCGAGGCCACGCTCTCCTTCCTCGGCCTCGGCCTGCCGCCGACGGAGCCTTCGCTCGGCATGCTCATCGCCAACGGCTTCCAGTACATGATGAGCGGGCGGTACTGGATCTCGGTCTATCCGGGCCTCGCGCTGATCGTGCTCATCGTCGGCATCAACCTGGTCGGCGACCAGCTGCGCGACCAGACCAACCCCAGGCTGCGGCGATGAGCGCTCCGCGGAGGGGGCGATGACGGCCCCGTTGCTCGAGGTCACGGACCTTCGCACGCATTTCCTCACCCGCGCCGGGGTGGCGAAGGCGGTGGACGGCGTGTCCTTCAGCCTCGCGCCCGGGGAGATCCTCGGCCTCGTGGGGGAAAGCGGGTCGGGCAAGTCGGTCACCGGCTTCTCGCTGATCGGCCTGGTCGATCCACCGGGGCGGATCGTCGGCGGATCCATTTGCTTCGCCGGGCGCGACCTGGTCGGCCTGCCGCCCGAGGAGATGCGCGCCCTGCGCGGCCGCCGCATCGCCATGGTCTTCCAGGACCCGCAGGCGACGCTCAACCCGGTGCTGACCATCGGGCAGCAGATGGCCCTCGCGCTGCAGGCCCATGCGTGGGTTTCCGACCGCGCGGCGGCCGAACGCGCCGCCGCCATGCTCACCCGCGTCGGCATCCCCGAGGCCGCCTCGCGCCTGTCCAACTACCCGCATGAGTTCTCGGGCGGCATGCGCCAGCGCGTCGCCATCGCCATGGCGCTGCTGAACGGGCCGGAACTGATCGTCGCGGACGAGCCGACCACCGCCCTCGACGTCTCGATCCAGGCGCAGATCCTCGCCGAGATGAAGGCGTTGGCGCGCGAGAGCGGCACGGCGCTGATCTGGATCAGCCACGACCTCGCAACCGTCTCCTCCCTCGCGGACCGCGTGCTGGTCATGTACGCCGGCCGCATCGTCGAAAGCGGGCCGGTCGGCGAGGTGCTGCGCGCCCCGCGCCACCCCTACACGCGCGGCCTGCTCGACAGCCTGCCGGCGATGGCCGAGCCGGGGCAACGCCTGCGCCAGATCCCCGGCACGGCACCTTCGCTGCTCGCCCTGCCGCCGGGATGCCCCTTCGCGCCGCGCTGCCCGCGGGCGGATGCCGCCTGCGCCGCGCCGCCGCCGCCGCGCGTGGAAAGCGACGGCCGCCTCTTCCTCTGCCACCATCCGCTGGAGGCGGCGGCATGACCGCGCTGGTGGAAGCCCGCGCGCTGACGCGCCGCTTCGATCCGCGGCTGACCATCGGCGACCGCATCGCCGCCGCCTTCGGCGCGACCGTCGAGACGCGCACGGTGCGTGCCGTCTCCGACGTCTCCTTCGCCATCCGCAAGGGCGAGACGCTCGGCCTGGTGGGCGAATCCGGATGCGGAAAGTCGACGCTCGGGCGCATGGTCGCCGGCATCCTGCCGCCGAGCGGCGGGGCGATCAGCGTCGACGGCCAACCCGTCATGCGCGGCGGGCACAAGACCACGACGCGCATCCAGACGGTGTTCCAGGATCCCTTCGCCTCGCTCAACCCGCGCCGGCGCATCGGGGATACGATCAGCGAGGGGCCGATCGCGCATGGCCTCGTCACCCGCGCGGCCGCGCCGGCCTTCGTGGCCGACTGGCTCACGCGGGTCGGCCTCGACCCCGCGGTCGCGACGCGCTTCCCGCACCAGTTCTCGGGCGGGCAGCGCCAGCGCGTGGCGATCGCGCGCGCGCTCGCGATGCAGCCGGAAATCCTGGTCTGCGACGAACCGGTCGCCTCGCTCGACGTGTCGATCCAGGCGCAGATCCTCAACCTCTTCCTCGACCTGCGCGCGGCGCTGGGGCTGACCTGCCTGTTCATCTCGCACGACCTGTCCGTCGTGCGGCATGTCTCGGACCGCGTCGCGATCATGTACCTGGGACGGATCGTGGAGATCGGGGCGGCCGCGCGGATCTACGCCGCGCCGCGGCATCCTTACACGCAGGCCCTGCTCGACAGCGTGCCGAAGCTGCGGCTGGACGCGGCGAGCGTCGCGTTCCGCCCGATCGCGGGCGAACTCCCTTCCCCGCTCTCCCCGCCCGAAGGCTGCGCCTTCCACCCGCGCTGCCCGCGCGCGAGCGATCTCTGCCGGCGCGATCGCCCCGTGCTGACGGCGCAGCCGGATGGCACCGAGGTCGCCTGTCACCACGCCTGAGGCGCGGGTTCAGCCGTCTTCCGAGCGGATGCCGGCGGCGGAGATGACCTCGGCGAAGCGGGCTTCGGAGTCCGCCAGGCTGCGCTCGAATTCGGCGGGGCTGCTGGCGTGGATGACGAAGCCCAGCGCCTCGAGCCGTGCCTTCACGCCCGCGTCGGCGAGCGCATCGCGCCATGCCGCGTACAGGGCGGCGACGACCGGATCGGGCGTGCCCGTCGGCACCAGCACGCCCTGGGTGCTCGGCACGTCGAAGCCCGGCGCGACGCTCTCGGCGAAGGACGGCGTATCCGGCAGCGCCGGATCGCGCGCGAGCGTCGAGACCGCGAGCGGCACCAGCCGCCCTTCCCTTACATGCGTCGTCACCGCCGGCAGGGTGATGATCATCGCATCCACCTGCCCCGCCAGCAGGTCGAGCATCGCCGGCCCGCCGCCGCGATACGGCACATGCGTCACCTTCAGGCCAAGCTGCCGGTTCACCATCTCGCTGATGATGTGCGCGATGCCGCCGATGCCGGGGACGGCGAGGGTCACCCGCTCGCCACGTGTCCGCAGCGCCGCGACGTAGTCCCGCACGCTGCGCAGGCCCGACCGTGGGTGCGTCACCAGCAGTTGCGCCGCGCTGATCGTCATCGTCACCGCGCGCAGGTTCGCTCGCGCCCGGCCCTGGCGCGCGCTCAGCAGGATGTCCTGCAGCACGATGCCGTCGCCCGAGCCCACCAGCAGCGTATGCCCGTCCGGCGCGGCGCGCCCGACCTGCATGGCCGCGACGCGGCCTGCGGCGCCGCCCTGGTTCTCCACCACCACCGCCTGGCCGAGCCGCTGGGCGAGCAGCGGCTGTGCCGCCCGCGCATGGATGTCGAGCGTGCCGCCCGGCGCCGCCGCGACGACGATCCGGACCGGCTGGGTCGGCCGCCACTCCGCCGGCTGAGCAAGCACAGGCCCCACCAGCGCCGCGCCGCCCGCAGCCAGCAGATGCCGCCGATGCAACCTGATGTCGTCGGGCATGGTCCCGCGCGTTCCTGTCCGTTTCCCCGGACGAAGCCTAGGTGGCGCCGCGCGCGCGAGGCAATGCCAGGGGGGATGCCAGGCGCGGCGCTTCGGCTATCCTCCCCGCAAAGCAGTCAGGGGATGGAACCGTGAGCGACAGCCAGCGCGAGGCCGACTACGTGATCCTGGGCGGGGGGTCCGCCGGCTGCGTGATGGCCGCCCGGCTGTCCGAGGACCCCAACGTGAAGGTCATCCTGCTCGAGGCCGGGCCCTGGGATCGCAACCCCTGGATCCACATCCCGATGGGCTTCGCGCGGCTCTACGTCACGCGGAAGTTCGACTGGAACTACCAGACCGAGGCCGAGCCGGAGCTGAACGGGCGCAGCCTCTACTGGCCGCGCGGGCGCGTCATCGGCGGGTCGGGCAGCGTCAACGGCCTGGTCTTCCTGCGCGGCAGCCCGCGCGACTACGACCGCTGGGCGCAGTCCGGCGCGCGCGGCTGGTCCTACGAGGACTGCCTGCCCTCGTTCAAGAAGCTGGAGACCTTCGCGGGCCCGGACAGCGCGTACCGCGGCAAGGACGGCCCGGTGCGGATCGGGGAGGTGCCGGAACCCTCCCCCGGCTGCCGCGCCTTCATCGAGGCCTGCATGCGCCTCGGCTTCGAGCGCAACCCGGACAACAACGCCGCCTGGTTCGAGGGCGTGGCGCCGAACCAGCTCAACGTCCATCGCGGCTGGCGCTGGTCGCCGGCGACGGCCTACCTCAAGCCCGCGCTCGGGCGACCGAACCTCGTGGTGCACACCGAACGCCTCGGCCAGCGCGTCCTTCTGCAGGACGGACGCGCCGTCGGCGTCGTGGTGCGCGGTCCGGAGGGCAACGAGACCTATCGCGCCCGGCGGGAGGTGATCGTCTGCGCCGGCGCCATCGAAAGCCCGAAACTCCTGATGCTGTCCGGCATCGGCGACGGCGCCGCGCTGCAGGCCATGGGCATCCCCACCGCCGTGCACGCGCCGGAGGTGGGCAAGAACCTGCAGGATCACTTCATGATCCGCTACGCCTTCCGCACCAAGCCCTGCGGGACGCTGAACGAGATCATGGCCAACCCGGTGCGTGCGGCGGGGCTTGGCCTGGGGTGGTTCCTGCGCGGCAAGAACCAGATGGCGGTCGGTGCGTCCGAGGCGAGCCTGTTCGCCCGCGTGCTGCCAGGATCCGAAGAACCGGAAGTGCAGTTCCAGTTCGTGAACTTCAGCCTCGGCGACCAATCGCTCGGGGCGAGTTCGCTCGCCAGGTATCCGGGATTCACGT
The DNA here is from genome assembly GCF_012927745.1 of Neoroseomonas marina. Lineage (GTDB taxonomy): Bacteria > Pseudomonadota > Alphaproteobacteria > Acetobacterales > Acetobacteraceae > Neoroseomonas > Neoroseomonas marina. The sequence continues at coordinate 156,347 of NZ_JABBKX010000008.1, read as the reverse complement.
TCAACTTCTGCGTCTGCCGTCCCGACAGTCGAGGCGAGTTGTCGCTCCGCGCGCCGTCCGCCGACATCAAGCCGATCATCCGCCCGAACTACCTTACGGCGCCTTCGGACATTCGCATCATGCTGGAGAGCGCGAAGCTCGGCCGCCGCATCGCAGCCACCGAGCCCTTTGCCGGCCTGATCCAGCGCGAGGAATCGCCGGGCCTGGCCGTGGAGACCGAGGACCAGGTGCTCGACTACATCCGGGCGAATGGCGCAACCGTCTATCATCCCTGCGGCACGAATCGCATGGGCTCCGACGACCGGTCGGTGGTGGATCCGGAACTCCGCGTGCGGGGGGTGAAGGGGCTGCGTGTCGCCGACGCCTCGGTCTTCCCGCTGGTGCCGTCGTCGAACATCCACCCGGCGGTGCTGATGCTGGCGGAGAAGGCCGCCGACATGATCAAGCGCGCGGCCTGAGCCGCAGCACCAACAGAACGAGCAGCGCCAGCGCCGCGGCGACCAGGAAGACCTCCCGGTAGGCGGCGAGGAAGGCGGCGGTGGGCGCGGCACCGCCGGCCACGAAGGCCGCCTCCCGCACGCCGAGCAGCAGCGTCAGCAGCGAGGCCGCGGCGACGACGCCGAGCGTGCGCGTCAGCGTGGTCAGGCTGCCGGCGACGCCGCGATCCTCCCGCCGCATCGTCGCGGTGACGGCATCGGTATAGGCCAGGGTGAACAGGCCGGTGCCGATGCCCTGCACCGCGAGCGTCCCCATCAAGATCGGCAGCGGCGTCGTCGCCCCCCAGGTCGCGACGCCGAGCAGCCCCGCCGCGGTCAGCGCAGCGCCCGTCAGCACCACGTCCCGCGCCCCGAAACGTGGCACCGCCCAGCCGCCGAGCGAGGCCCCGAGCACCGCCCCGCCATGGCTCGCCGCCAGCATGACGCCGAGAGCCAGCGCGGACAGCCCCGCCACGCGCACCAGGTAGAAGGGCCCCACCAGCATCACCGCGAAGGCGGCGAAGTTCACCATGGCGTTGGCGAGGTTCAACGCCGCGAAGCCAGGTCGCCGAAACAGGCCGAGATCGATGATGGGCCGCGCGGCCCGCCCGCTCCGCCACAGGAAGCCCGCGAGGCTCCCGACCGCGATCACGGCGAGCAGCAGCGCGACCGGCGCCGGCGCGCGGTTCACCGCCAGCAGCGCCGTCGCGACGGTGGTGGTCAGCAGCACCGCGCCCGCGGCGTCGAAGGGCTCGCGCGCCTTGGCGACGGGTGCGGCGGGCAGTCCGCGCGCCAGCCACAGCGCGGCAAGCGCCAGCGGAACGCGGAACCAGTAGACGCCCTGCCAGTCCATCGCCTGCACCAGCACGCCGCCGAGCAGCGGCCCGCTCGCCTGCGCCGCCGCGAAACCGGTCGCATAGGCCGCGAGCGCCTTCACGCGCATCCCTTCCGGGAACAGGTTCGCCGCCAGCGCAGGCCCGCAACCGATGGCGAGCGCCGCGCCGATCCCCTGCAGCACCCGCGCGCCGAGCAGCGCGCCGTAGGTCGGCGCCAGCGCGCAGAGAGCCAGCGCCACCGCCGACCAGGCGAGCCCGATGCGGAACACCCGCGCATGGCCGAAGATGTCGCCGATCCGTCCGACCGCCAGCATCAGGCTGCCATAGGTCAGCACGTAGCAGATCGGGATCCACTGGATCGCCGCCACCTCCAGTCCGAAGGCGACGACGATCGCGGGAAAGGCGACGTTCACCGAACTGTCCAGCGGCACGATCGCGGTGCCGAGGAAGATCGGCAGCAGCCGCACCAGGTCGCGCGGTGTCATCGCCGCGCGGTCAGTCGACCGCGAGCAGTTCCACCTCGAACAGCAGCGTCGCGTTGGGCGGGATGACGCCGCCGGCGCCGCGCGCGCCGTAGCCCTGTTCCGGCGGGATCACGAGTGTGCGCTGGCCGCCCACCTTCATGCCGGCGAAGCCGTTGTCCCAGCCCTGGATGACGTAGCCGGCGCCGAGCTCGAAGCTGAAGGGATCGCCGCGGTCGCGCGAACTGTCGAACTTGCGGCCCTTGTTGTCCGGCGCCTCGGGGTCGAAAAGCCAGCCGGTGTAGTGCACGGTGACGGTGCGGCCTGCGGTGGCCTCCTCACCCGTGCCGATGAGCGTGTCGGTCATGGCGTATTCTCCCTGCCGATGAGTGTCACGGGGATGCTCTACAGGCTCGGCGGGCCGCCGTCATCGGCCCCGCGTTCGCGCAGCGCGCCGAGAATGGCGCGCGGCAGGTCGCCCTCGAACAGCGCCTCGGGCACGAAGGGCAGACGGCGGCGCCAGTTGGGGCGCTCGCGGTCGGTGCCGGGCAGGTTCACGCCGATGCGCTCGCCGGCGAGATCCTCGGCCTGGACGAGCATCAGCGCGCTGGGTGCGGCGGCGACGAAGCCGTGGACGGCGGCGGCGGCCTCAGGCCCGTAGGGGCCGTCCGGGATGCCGCAGGCGGCGCAGAGCACGGCGCGGTCGCGCGCGCGGTCCTGCAGCGCCGGTTCCGCGGCGGCGATGCCGAGGGCGGCGCGTTCGACGATCTCCGCACCCTCCCACCAGCCGACGAGCGGCGCGAGGTCGTGGGTGGAGACACAAGCGGCGGCCAAGGCCGGCCAGGTCCGCGGGTCGCGGAAGCCCGCGCCGTCGCGCTCGAACCACAGCACGCGATAGGCGAGCACGCCGGCATCGGACAGGCGGTCGGTGAAGCCCCCGGGCACAGTGCCGAGCGCCTCCCCGACCACGGCGCAGCCGGCCGCGTGGCTTTCGCGCGCCAGGGTCGCGAGCATCCCGGCGCCATCGCCATGCAGGTAGCAGCCTTCGGAAGCCCGGGCCCCCGCCGGCACGACGAAAAGCCGCTCGAGCCCCATCGCGTGATCGAGCCGCATCGCCCGCGCATGGCGCATATTGGCCACGAGCAGCGCGGCGAAGCCGGCATGGCCCGAGGCCTCGGACGCGTGCGGGTTCGGCACCGGCAGGCCCCAGACCTGGCCCTCGGCCGAGAAGGGATCGGGCGGCGCGCCGATCGAGAAGCCGTCCAGGAAGGCGCCGGGCTGGGACCAGATTTCAGCGCCGTCAGGCGCGGCGCCGACGGCGAGGTCGCGATAGAGTCCCGGCCCGGCCGCAGCGGCCGCGGCGAGTTGCCGGTCGCAGAACCATTGCAACGCGGCATGGAAGCGGATGGCGTCGGCCTGTTCGGCGCGGAAGCGCGCGACGGCGGGATCGGCCGGATGCGCAAGGCCGGACGGCCAGGCAGCGCGCGGTCCATGGCGGTCGGCGAGCGCGGCGAAGGTGCAGAAATCAGCGAGCGCCGACTCGTCCAGCGCGCGGAAGGCAGCATGGTCCGGCGGCAGCGCCCGGAATGCGGCCTCGAGCACGCCGCGCTTCGCCGTCCAGACAGCGGGGTAGTCGACCAGCGCGCTGCCACGCAGTGCCGCGAAGACGGGTTCGGCCGCGGCGAGCGCCGCGCGCACGGCGGGCGCGCCGCCGACATCGGGCAGCGCCGTGACGTCGAGCAGCACGGGTTCGAGGAAGCGGCGGTCGGAGGGCTGGTAGGGGCTGGCGCGGTCGCGTTCGACCGGCATCAGCGCGTGTGGCGGGCTGAGGCCGATCAGCGCCGCGCCGCGCCGACCCGCCACGGCGGCGAGGCGCGCGAGCGCGCCATAGTCGCCGATCCCTTGGTCCGCCGCATGGCGCAGCGCGAAGGTCTGCGCGACGACGCCGAAGCGGCGGCCCTCCGGCGGCGGGGCGCAACGGCCGGCGTGTTGCGCCGTCGTGCGCGGAGCGGCGCGGCGGCGGGCGAGGCTGTCGCGCGCCTGGATCGCGGTTTCCGCTGGCAGGCCGAGCGCGCCGAGCAGCGCGCGCAGCGTGCCCTCGGGCACCGCATGGCGCGTGCCGGCGATGTCGTGCCAGGCCGTCGCGATCCCGGCGGCTGCGGCGAGTTCGGCCAGCAGCGCCGTATCGGGGGCGGTGGCGGCTCGCGGCGCGGAAGGTGCTTCCGCGCACCAGATGACGGACCGCGGCGCGAGCGGCAGCCGACCGCGGACCTCGCCCTCCCGCGCCGGATCGGCGCTGTCGGCGATCAGCGTCCAGCAATGCCCCGCGCGTGGCGGCGGCAGGTGCAGCGTCGCCTCGGTCTGGTCGCCGTGCAGCACGACCAATACGCGATCGCCCACGGCATGGAGCAATGCCACGACGCTGCGCGCGCCCGGATGAATCCAGTCGCCATCGGTCATCGGCGCGCCATCGAAGCGCAACCAGCGCACATCGGCCTCGCCGCCCGCATCGACCGTGCCGGTCAGCGGCGCCGCAGAGGCGAGTGCGGGATGCCGGCGTCGCGCCGCGACCAGCCGCGCGGTGAAATCGACCAGCCCGTCATCGGCGCTGGCCCAGTCGAACCAGGACAACGGGTTGTCCTGGCACCAGGCGTTGTTGTTGCCCTGCTGGCTGCGCCCGGCCTCGTCGCCCATGGAGAGCATCGGCGTGCCGCGCGCGGCGAGCAGCGTCGCCAGCAGCGCCCGCACATCCGCCTTTCGCCGCGCGAGAATGGCGGGATCGTCGGTCGCGCCTTCGACGCCGGTGTTCCAGGACAGGTTCTCGTCCGCGCCGTCGCGGTTGCCCTCGCCATTCGCCGCATTGTGCTTCCGCGCGTGGCTGACGAGGTCGGCCAGTGTGAACCCGTCATGCGCCGTGACGAAGTTCACGCTGTCGGTCGCGGGACGTGTGCCGAAGACGTCGCGCGATCCCGCGAAGCGCGTCGCGAAGCCGCCAAGGCTGCCGGCATCGCCACGCCAGAAGCGGCGCGTCTCGTCGCGGAAGCGGTCGTTCCACTCGCCCCAGCCGGGCGGAAAGGCGCCCAGGCGATAGCCGCCATGCCCGACATCCCAGGGCTCGGCGATGATCCAGCGATCCGCGAGCACGGGATCCTGCCGCATCGCCTGCAGCAGCGGTGCGAGGGGATCGAAGCCTCCCGCCCGCCGCCCCAGCGTCGTCGCGAGGTCGAGCCGCAACCCCGCGAGACCGGCCTGCGCCACCCAGTGCCGCATGGCATCCATCGCCAGCCGCAAGGGCCAGGGATGATCGAAGGCGAGGCTGTTGCCGCAGCCGGTCTCGTTCGCGTAGCGCCCGGGCGCGCCGGTCCGGGTGCGATACCAGGCGGCATCGCCGAGGCCTCGCAGCGAGAGCGTCGGCCCATGCTCGTCGCCCTCCCCCGAATGGTTCAGCACGATGTCGAGGATGGTGCCGATCCCGGCCTCGGCCAGGGCGGCGACGGCGGTGCGGACGTCAGACATGCCGCCGGGCGCGAGGCGCGGATCGGGCGCCAGCCAGCCGACCGTGTTGTAGCCCCAGTAGTTGGTCAGCCCGAGCGGCGGCAGGTGCCGTTCATCCACCCAGGCCGCGCAGGGCATGAGCTCGACATGCGTAATGCCGAGCCGCCGCAGATGCCCGATCGCCGCGGGATGCGCGAGGCCGGCGAAGGTGCCGCGGATCGCCTCGGGGATGCCCAGATGGGTGCGGGTGAAGCCGCGGACATGCAGTTCGTAGATGACGCGCCCGCCGGTGATGCGCGGCGGTGCGGTGGGCGGCAGCGGCGCGGTCAGCACCGCCTTCGGCATGGCGGCGGCACTGTCCGCACCCGTTTCGAACATGGTGGGATCGAGCGCGAAAGGCCGGTCGATCGCGCGCGCCCAGGGGTCAAGCAGCAGCTTCGCGGGGTCGAAATGCTGTTCCGCCGGGCCGTGCGCACGCAGGCCATAACGCGCGCCCTCGGTCAGGCTCGGCGCGAAGCCGTGGAAGACATCGCCAGTCCGGCCAGGCAGGCGCCAGCGCGCCGCCTCCCGCGCGCCCGTCGCATCGAACAGACACAGATCGACCGCCGTCGCGCCCGGCGCCGGGATGGCGATGTTCGCCCCGCCCTCGACGAGGTGGACGCCGAGCGGCGCCGGCGCGCCCTCATCCATGCCGCGCGGCGATGCCCTTCAGCAGCGCGGCGTAGCGCTTCGCCGACGGCCCCCAGGACACGTCCGTCGCCATGCCGCGCGCCTGGATCGCGCGCCAAGTCGGCGCATCGCGGAACAGCGCCAGGGCGCGCCGCAACCCGGCAGCGAGCGAATCCGCACGCCCCGGCGCGACCTGCACGCCCGTGGCGCAGCCCGCGGCGAGCGCCATCGGATTGGCGTCGATGATGGTGTCCGCCAGCCCGCCCGTGCGCGCGACGACGGGCGGCGCGCCGTAGCGCAGCGCCGAGAGCTGTACGAGCCCGCAGGGTTCGAAGCGCGATGGCACCACCATCGCATCCGCGCCGCCATAGACCTGCCGTGCACGGCCCTCGTCGAAGCCGATGAAGACGCCGGCACGGCCCGGATGCGCCGCGGCGAAGGCGTTGCAGGCCTGTTCCAGCGCCGCATCGCCCGATCCGATCAGGGCGAACTGGGCGCCGCCGTCCATCAGCACCCGCGCGGCCTCGAGCAAAAGATCCGCACCCTTCTGCCAGGCGAGTCGCCCGATGAAAGCGAACAGCGGGACCGCTGGATCTGGCGCCAGCCCGAAGGCGTTCTGCACCGCCGCCTTGTTCGCCGCGCGCGGCGCCGGGTCAGCCGCCGAGAAGCGCGCGGCGAGATGCCGATCCGTCTCCGGGTTCCAATCCACCACGTCGAGGCCGTTGAGGATGCCGTGCAGGTCGCCCGCGCGCCCCCGCAGCAGCCCGTCGAGGCCCATGCCGCCCTCCGGCGTCAGGATCTCCTCGGCATAGGAGGGCGAGACGGTGTTGATCGCATCCGCGAACCACAGCCCTGCCTTCAGGAATCCGACCGCGCCATAGTACTCGAGGCCTTCACGCGCGAAGGCCTCGGGCGGCAGCCCCAGGGCGGGGAAGACGCTCGCCGGGAACTTCCCCTGGAACGCCATGTTGTGGATGGTGAACAGGCAGGGAATGCGCTTCGGCGCGAAGCGCAGATAGGCCGGCACCAGCCCCGCCTGCCAGTCATGCGCATGGACCGCCGCGACGCCGAGATGCTGCGCGGCGATCGAGGCCGCGCTCGCAAAGGCGGCGAAGCGGATGGCGTTGTCGCCCCAATCCCCGCCGCCCGGCGCGACATAAGGCCCGCCCGGCCGGTCGAACAGGTGCGGCGCATCGAGCACCAGCAGGTCGAGTCCCCCCTGATGCGCCTGCAGCAGCCGCGCCGCGCCGCCGAAATGCCGTGGCAGGTCGAGCAGGACGCGCGGCTTCGGCAGCGCGCCCATGACGGTGCGATAGCCTGGCAGCAGCGTGCGGACGGCAACGCCCTCCTGCGCCAGCGCCGCCGGCAACGCGCCGGCGGCATCCGCCAGGCCGCCCGTCTTGATGAGGGGATAGGCCTCGGACGTGACGGCGAGAACCTCGAAGCCCATGGATCAGCCGAGCCTGTCGATCATCGGCTGGGTGACGAGGCAGATCCCCGCTTCCGTGCGCCGGAAGCGCGCGGCGTCAGCGACCGGATCCTCGCCGACCACCAGGCCATCGGGGATCGCCACACCACGATCCACGATCACATTCGTGAGGCGCGCCCCCCGCCCCACGCTGACATTCGGCAGCACCACCGCACCGTACAGGGACGCATAGGAATGCAGATGCGCGCCCGTCGACAGGAGCGAATACCGCACCCGCGCACCGGACACGATGCACCCGCCGGAAACGAGGGAGGAGACCGCCTCGCCGCGCCGCCCATCCTCGTCATGGACGAACTTCGCCGGCGGCGTCACTTCCGCGTGAGTCCAGATCGGCCATTCGCGATCGTAGAGATCGAGTTCGGGCACGATCTCCGTCAGGTCGATATTGGCCTGCCAATACGCGTCCACGGTGCCGACATCGCGCCAATAGGGCGCGGCCTCCGCGCCCGAGCGGACGCAGGACCGTTCGAAGCGATGGGCGAAGGCGCGGCCGTGCCGGACGAGGTAGGGAATCAGATCCTTGCCGAAATCATGCGACGAAGCGCCGTCCGCATGGTCGCGGCGCAGTTGGTCCGCAAGGAGCTTCAGGTCGAAGACGTAGATGCCCATCGAGGCGAGGGCGTGGTCCGGCTGACCGGGAATTGGCGGCGGATCGACCGGCTTCTCCACGAAGGCGGTCACGCGGTCCGCCGCATCGACATGCATGACGCCGAACCCGGACGCCTCGGCACGGGGGACGGTGATGCAGCCGACCGTGACGTCGGCGCCCGTCTCCACGTGCTGCGCGAGCATCTTCTCGTAGTCCATCTTGTAGATGTGATCGCCGGCGAGGATCACCATGAATCGCGGCGCATAATCCTCGATGATGTCGAGGTTCTGGAACACGGCATCCGCCGTGCCGAGATACCAGGACCGTTCGTCGACGCGCTGGCTCGCCGGCAGGATGTCGAAGGTTTCGTTACGTTCGGGTCGCAGGAAGTTCCAGCCGCGCTGCAGATGGCGGATCAGGCTGTGAGCCTTGTATTGCGTCGCGACGGCGATGCGCCGGATGCCCGAATTCAGCGCGTTGGACAGCGCGAAATCGATGATGCGCGACTTGCCGCCGAAGAAGACCGCCGGCTTGGCGCGGCGGTCCGTCAGTTCCAGCAGTCGCGACCCGCGGCCGCCCGCGAGGACGTAGGCCATGGCGTGGCGCGCATAGGGCGGGCCAATGGTCGGGCGGTCATCCGGCATCTCGCGAACCCCCTTCGTGTGTTGCCGGCATCATGCATCCTCGGGCGCCGTCCAGGAAACCGCTTCGAGGTAAAGAGCGCCGAGCGGCGGCAGGTCGATGGCAGCCGAGGCAGGAAAGCCGTGCATCGGCTCGGCCGTGGCGGTGACGTCGCCAAGTGCCCCGGCGCCGCTGCCGCCCAAGGCTGCGGCATCGGTGTTCAGCAGGACACGCCAACGGCCCGCGGCGGGCAGGCCGATCCGGTAGCCCGGACGCGGCAGCGGCGTGAAGTTGCTCACAACCGCGACGGGCGGCCCTCCCGCGCCATCGAAGCGCAGCCAGGAGAAGACGGAGTTCGCCGCGTCATCCGCCTCGATCCAGCGGAAACCGTCAGGTTCACAGTCGCGTGCATGCAGCGCGGGGTGGTCGCGATGCAGTCGGTTAAGATGGCGCACCAGGTCCTGGAGGCCGCGATGCGGCGCGTGCTGCAGCAGCCACCAGTCGCATTCACGCTCCTCGGACCATTCGCGCCACGGGCCGAACTCCTGCCCCATGAACAGCAGCTTCTTGCCCGGATGTCCCCACATGAAGGCGTAGTAGCAGCGCAGCGTCGCGAAGCGCTGCCAGTCGTCGCCCGGCAGCCGGCCGAGCAGCGTGCCCTTGCCGTGCACCACCTCGTCATGGCTGAGCGGCAGGATGAAGGCCTCGTTCCAAGCATACATCAGGCCGAAGGTGACGAGACCGTGGTGCCAGCGGCGATGGATCGGATCCTGCGCCACGTAGCGCAGCGTGTCGTTCATCCAGCCCATGTTCCACTTGAAGCGGAAACCGAGGCCGGTGCCGCCCGGCGGCGCCGTGATCCCGGGCCAGGCGGAGGCTTCCTCGGCGCAGGTCAGCGCGCCCGGCGCCTCCTGCGCGATCAGGGCGTTGACGTGCTGGAGGAAGGCGACGGCCTCGCGGTTGACGTTGCTGCCGTCCTCATTCGGTGTCCAGCCATCCGCCGGGCGGTCGTAGTCGAGGTAAAGCATCGACGACACGGCATCCACGCGCAGCCCGTCGGCGTGGTAGCGGTTCAGCCAGAACAGGGCGTTCGCCGCGAGGAAAGCCGCGACTTCCTTGCGGCCGAAGTCAAAGACCGCCGTGCCCCAGCCGGGCAGGAAGCCGCGCCGCGGGTCCGGATGCTCATAAAGCGGCCCGCCGTCGAAGCGCGCGAGACCCGGCGCGTCGAGCGGGAAATGCGCCGGAACCCAGTCGAGGATGACGCCGATCCCCGCCGCATGGGCGCGGTCGATCAGGCGCGCCAGGCCCTCGGGCGGCCCGTGCCGCGCCGTGACGGCATAGAGGCCGATCGGCTGGTAGCCCCAGGAGGCATCGAGCGGGTGCTCGCTGACCGGCATCAGCTCGAGATGGGTGAAGCCGAGATCGGCGACATAGGGGATCAGCGCGTCCGCGAGCTCGTCCCAGCTGTAGAAGCGGCCGTCGGGATGGCGGCGCCAGGACCCCGCATGGACCTCGTAGATCGTCATTGGCGCGCGGCGCGCATCGCCCGTCGCGCGTCGCGCCATCCAGGCGGCGTCGGCCCAGGCATGGCGGTCGGTGCGCGCGACGACCGAAGCAGTCGCCGGACGCAGCTCCGCCGCGAAGCCGAAAGGATCCGCCTTCAGCGGAACGATCGCGCCGTCGCGGCCGAGGATCTCGTATTTGTAGCACGCGCCTTCCGCGAGGCCGGGGAGGAAGATCTCCCACAAGCCGGAATCGACACGCTTGCGCATCGGGTGGCGTCGCCCGTCCCAGGCGTTGAAGTCGCCGACGACCGAGACGCGCCGGGCCCCCGGCGCCCAGACGGCGAAGCGCACGCCTGCCGCGCCTTCGTGGAGGCAGGGGTGCGCGCCGAGCCGGGCGAAGAGTCGCGCATGGGTGCCCTCGACCAGGAGGTGGTCGTCCAGCGGCCCGAGCGTGGGGCCGAAGGCGTAGGGGTCGAGGAAGGTCCAGGCATCGTCGCCGCGCGTCGCCCGCAGCCGATAGCCGCGCGGCCGCGCGGCGCCCGGATGAAACGCTTCGAAGAAACCGGCCTCGGAGCGGCGCTCGAACGGCCAGGATTCGTCGCCCACCATTGCGGCGAGCGTGTCGGCTCCCGGAACGAAGGCACGGATGACGACGCCGCCGGCCACCTCATGCGGCCCGAGCAGCGCGAAGGGATCCTCATGGCGCGCGGCGAGGATCGCGGCGACGGCTTCCTCCTCCGCGTGCCAGTGGGTCATGGCGCGACAGGAACGCCCCAGATGTCGGACGCGTATTCCGCGATGGAACGGTCCGAGGAGAACCAGCCCATTCCCGCCGTGTTCAGCACCGCCTCCCGCCGCCAGGCCTGCGGATCGCGATAGAGCTGCGCCGCGCGCGTCTGCGCCGCGAGGTAGGAGTCGAAATCGGCGGCCACCATGAACCAGTCCTCGGCCGTCAGGCTGTCCACCAGCGGGCGGTAGCGGCCGTGGTCGTCCGGCGAGAAGACCCCGCCGCCGATCGCGTCCAGGACTTCCCCAAGGCAGTCCGAGGCCGCGATCGCCGTCCCGCCGCGCCAGCCATTGGCGCGCTTCTCGGCCACTTCGGCGGCCGAGAGACCGAAGAGAAACAGATGCTCGCGTCCGATATGCTCGGCCATCTCGACTGTCGCGCCGTCCAGCGTGCCGATGGTCAGCGCGCCGTTCAGCGCCAGCTTCATGTTGCCGGTGCCGGACGCCTCCATCCCCGCGGTGGAGATCTGCTCCGACAGATCGGCCGCCGGCACGATCACCTCCGCGGCGGAGACGTTGTAGTTCGGCAGGAAGGCGACCTTCAGCAGCCCGCGCACCGACGGATCGCGGTTGACCACCCGTGCGACGTCGCAGGCGAGCTTGATGATCAGCTTGGCGCGATGATAGCCCGGCGCCGCCTTGCCGGAGAACACCTTCACCACCGGCGTCCAGTCGCGCATCGGCTCGGCCCGCATCGCCTCGTAGAGTGCGACCGTCTGCAGCACGTTCAGCAGCTGCCGCTTGTATTCGTGGATGCGCTTGATCTGCACGTCGAACAGCGCGCCGGGATCGACCTTGACGCCGATCTGTTCGCGGATGCGCAGCGCGAGCGCTTCCTTGTTCGCCCGCTTCACCGCGGCGAACCGCCCCTGGAAGGCAGCGTCGTCGGCGAGCGCGCGGAGTTCGACCAGTGCCCCGGGCTGATCCAGCACGCGCGGCCCGATCACGTCGACCAGCAGCGCCGTCAGCCCCGGATTGCACTGCATCATCCAACGGCGGAAGGAAATGCCGTTGGTCTTGTTCACGATCCGGCCGGGAAACAGGCCGTTCAGGTCGCGGAACACCGTCTGACGCATCAGGCCGGTGTGCAGGGCCGAGACGCCGTTGACCTTGTGCGAGCCCACGAAGGCGAGCTGCCCCATGCGCACGCGCCGCCCGTGATCCTCCCCGATCAGCGAGACCGAGGCGAGCAGCCGGTCGTCGCCCGGATGGCCCGCGCGCACGGCGTCGAGGTGCTCGGCGTTGATGCGGTAGATGATCTGCATGTGGCGCGGCAGCAGCCGCTCCATCAGCGGCACCGGCCAGGTCTCGAGCGCTTCGGGCAGCAAGGTGTGGTTGGTGTAGGAGGTGGCAGCGCAGGTGATGCGCCAGGCCTCCTCCCAGGGCAGCTCGTGCTCGTCGACCAGCAGGCGCATCAGTTCCGCGACGGCGATCGCGGGATGCGTGTCGTTCAGCTGGATCGCGACGTGATCCGCGAGGTTCGCCACCGTCGCTTCCGCGCGCAGATGCCGTCGCAGCAGGTCCTGCAGCGCGGCCGAGGTGAAGAAGTATTCCTGGCGCAGCCTGAGTTCCTGTCCCGCCGGGCTGTCGTCCGAGGGATAGAGGACCTTGGAGATCGCCTCCGCGCGCACCTGCCCGGCCAGCGCGCCGAGGTGGTCGCCGCGGTTGAAGGCATCGAGCCGCATCGGGTCCGGCGCGCGGGCACGCCACAGGCGCAGATGGTTCACCTGTTTCCCGCGCCAGCCGACCACCGGCGTGTCGTAGGCGACGGCGTCGACCGTCTCGCCGGGATGCCAGTGATGGCGGGGTTCGCCCTCATGGCCGTTCTCGGTCGCGACCTCGCCGCCGAAGCCGATGCGGTGGCGGATCTCGGGTCGGGCGAATTCCCAGGGGTTGCCGAAGGTGAGCCAGTCCTCGGGGTACTCCTGCTGCCAGCCGTCGCGGATGATCTGGCGGAACAAGCCGTGATCGTAGCGGATGCCGTAGCCGAAGGCCGGGATGCCGAGGCTCGACATGCTCTCGAGGAAGCAGGCCGCGAGCCGGCCAAGGCCACCGTTGCCGAGCGCCGCGTCGGGTTCCGCGAGCCGCGCCTGGTCCAGCGTGACCCCCAGCTCGGCGAGTGCGGCGCGCAGGTCCTCGGTGAGGCCGAGGTTGGAGATGTTCTCGCGCAGCAAGCGCCCGATGAGGAATTCCAGCGACAGGTAATAGACCGTCTTGCCCGAAGCGGCCGGGCGGTCGCGCATCTGCGCCAGGAAGCGGTCGACCACATGGTCGCGCACGGCCAGCGCGGTCGCCATGAACCAGTCGCGGTCGTGCGCCTCCGAGGCCGTCTTGCCGAGGGTATAGGTCAGCTTGCGCAGGATCAGGTCGCGCAGCGCCGAGACCTCGGCGGTGGCGGGGATGGCGGCAGCGGCGGAGGTGTTCAGGGCTGATCTCCGGACGGTCGATCCTTCCTGATACCAGACCAGGTTGTGCAGATGCGAGAAAAGGCCGGCGAGACTCTCGCCGGCCTCGATCGGTCAACCCTTCGGGATGAAGCGCTTCGCCTGCGCGTCGTAGTCCCCGTAGCCCAGCAGCGTGCGCAGTTCCGGCGGCGGAAGGGCCATGGACGCTTCCGCCTCACCGGCGTTCAGCGCCGCGAGGCCCGCCTTGATGCCCGCCGCGACCGGGGAGAGCAATCCGGTCGGATAGGTACCGATCTTGAAGCCCAGTTCCGCCGCACGCTTGCGGTCCGGCGTGGCCCGCGGCGCGCCGGGCGAGAGCACCGCGAAGGACGGCCGCCCCTTGGCCGCGGCGACGGCCCGGCGGATCTCCTCGTCATCGGCGGGGCTGTCGAGGAAGAGGATGTCCGCCCCTTCCTCGACGAACATCTCGATGCGGGCCACGGCCTCGTCGATGCCGGCGGTCGGGCGGCAATCGGTCCGTGCGAGCACGAGGATGCCGGATTCCTTCGCCGCCTCGACCGCGGCGCGGACCTTCATGCGCGCTTCCTCCCGCGGCAGGCAGGGCTTGCCGGCGGCGGTCAGGGCGCGCGGGGTGATCTTGTCCTCGATGAGGATCGCTGCGGCGCCGGCACGGCCATAGGCGCGGACGGTGCGCTGCACGTTCATCGGATTGCCGTAGCCATGGTCGCCATCGGCCAGCACCAGCAGGTCCGGCGCGGCGCCATGCACCATGTTGAAGCTGTCGAACATCTCCGCGAAGGTCACGAGATCGAGGTCCGGCCCGCCGAGCCGGCTCGCCGCCACGCAGGACCCCGAGAGGAAGGCGGTCTGGAAGCCGGCGGCGGCCGTCATCCTGGCCGTCAGCCCGTCCCAGACGGCGGGCATGGCGACGAAGTCGGGCCGCGCCAGCAGGGCGCGCATGCGGTCGGGGGCGGTCATCGGGCGTTTCCTCAGTTCGGTTCGCGACCGCATCCGAGCATGACACGGGCCCCGCGCGAACCCCCAGGGCTGGGCAGGTCGGCAGCACCATGGAAGCATGCGCGACAAGACACGGAGGACTCACGCCATGAGCGGCAAGGTCGCGCTCGTCACCGGATCCGGCCGCGGCATCGGCCTCGCCGCCACGCGGCGCTTCCTGGCCGAAGGCTGGCGTGTCGCGCTGCTCGACATCGACGGCGAGCTGCTCGGCCACGCCATGGCGGAACTGGCGCGGCCGGAGGAGACGCTGGCGCTGCATTGCGACGTCGCCGACGTGGCCGGCGTGCAGGCCGCGGTACGGCGCGCGGCGGCGCATTTCGGCAGGCTCGATGCATTGGTGAACAACGCCGGCACCGCCGTGTTCAAGCCGATCCTGGACACCACGCCCGAGGAATGGGCGCGCGTGCTGGCGGTGAACCTGACGGGGCCCTTCCTCGCGACCCAGGCGGCGGCGCCGATCATGGCCGAGACCGGCGGCGGGGCTGTGGTGAACATCACGTCCATCTCCGGCCTGCGCGCCTCCACGCTGCGCGTCGCCTACGGAACGTCCAAGGCGGGGCTCGCGCATCTGACGAAGCAGCAGGCGGTGGAACTCGCCGCGCTCGGCATTCGCGTGAATGCGGTGGCGCCGGGCCCGGTCGACACGGCGATGGCGAAGGCGGTGCATACGCCCGAGATTCGCCGCGACTATCACGACACCATCCCGCTCAACCGCTATGGGCTCGAGACGGAGCTCGCCGAGGCGATCTTCTTCCTCTGCTCCGACCGCGCCTCCTACCTCACCGGCCAGGTCATCGCGGTCGATGGCGGCTTCGACGCGACCGGAATCGGCCTGCCGACGCTGCGGGCGGAGCGGCGGAACCTCTAGCCGGCCTGGATCGCGGCGATCGTCGCGATCGGCTCCGGCAAGAGCGGCCCCTTGTCGATGGCCGCGACCGCGTGGTCGAGGCTCGCGACATCGGAGCGTTCGTCCGCCATCCCGAACGTTCAGACCTTCGTCGAGGCCGGCCTGGCGATTCAGTCCGCCGTCCAGCCCCCGTCCACCACCAGCGCGGCACCCGTCATCAGCGCCGAGGCGTCGGAGGCGAGGAACAGGATCGCGCCCATCAGGTCCTCGACCTGGCCGATGCGGCCGAGCTTGATCTTGGTCAGCACGCTCGCCTTGAAGGCGGCGTCCTCGAAGAAGGGCCTGGTCAGCGGCGTTTCGATGAAGGTCGGTCCGAGGGTGTTCACGCGGATGCCCTGCGGTGCGAGCTCCACCGCCATCGCCTTGGTCAGCCCCTCGATCGCCCATTTCGAGGCGCAGTAGATGGTGCGGTTCGCCGCACCGACATGGCCCATCTGGGACGAGACGTTGATGATCGACCCGCCGCGCCCCGCCGCCAGCAGCCGCTTCGCGACCGCCTGGCCGAGGAAGAACGCCGCACGGACGTTGAGGTCCATCACTGCGTCGAAATCGTCATGCGTGACGTCGGCGAAGGGCTTCGGCCGGTTGGTGCCGGCGTTGTTCACCAGAACCTCGAAGGGGTCGGTGGCGGCGATGGCGCGCGCGGCGGCCTCCGCATCCAGTACGTCGAGCACCAGCGTGTCAGCCGCGCCGCCGCGGGCGCGGATCGCCTCGGCAGCCGCCTCGATCTCGCGCGCGGTGCGGGAGAGCAGCGTCACATGCGCCCCCGC
Organism: Neoroseomonas marina; assembly: GCF_012927745.1. Taxonomy (GTDB): domain Bacteria; phylum Pseudomonadota; class Alphaproteobacteria; order Acetobacterales; family Acetobacteraceae; genus Neoroseomonas; species Neoroseomonas marina. The sequence goes on along the minus strand of NZ_JABBKX010000008.1, from coordinate 140,321 downwards.
ATCCGCCAGCGCCGCGGCCGCGGCGAGCCCGATGCCGCGCCCCGCGCCCGAGACCAGCGCCCGCTTGCCGTCCAGGCGGAAGGACGGCGTCCTCGGCAGGTCCATCGCTCAATCCGCCGCGGTCGCGTAGGGGATGTTGCGCCCGCCATAGCGCCGGACGCGGATATTCGCCTGCTCCGCATGGCCCGCGAAGCCCTCGAGCATGCAGAGGCGCGAGCAGTATTCGCCGATCATCGTCGCCGCCTCGTCCGTCAGGACGCGCTGGTAGGTGACGGTCTTGAGGAACTTCCCGACCCAGAGCCCGCCCGTGTAGCGCGCGGCCTTCTTCGTCGGCAGGGTGTGGTTGGTGCCGATCACCTTGTCGCCGTAGGAGACATTGGTGCGCGGCCCGAGGAACAGCGCGCCGTAATTGGTCATGTTCGCGAGGAAGTAGTCCGGGTCGCGCGTCATGACCTGCACGTGCTCCGAGGCGATGCGGTCGGCCTCGCGCACCATCTCCTCCTCGCTGTCGCAGACGATGACCTCGCCGTAGTCCTCCCAGGCCTTCCGGGCGATGCCGGCGGTCGGCAGGATGGTCAGCAGGCGCTCGACCTCGGCCATCGTCTCCCGCGCCAGCTTCTCGGAATTGGTCAGCAGGATCGCGGGCGAGTTCGGGCCGTGCTCGGCCTGGCCGAGCAGGTCCGTGGCGCAGAGCTCGCCATCCACCGTCTCGTCGGCGATCACCAGCGTCTCGGTCGGACCGGCGAACAGGTCGATGCCCACGCGGCCGAACAACTGCCGCTTGGCCTCCGCCACGAAGGCATTGCCGGGGCCGACCAGCATGTCGACCGGATCGATGGTCTGCGTGCCGAGCGCCATCGCGCCCACTGCCTGGATGCCGCCGAGGCAATAGATCACGTCCGCGCCGGCCAGGTGCTGCGCGGCGACGATCGCCGGCGCGGGCTTGCCCTCGAAGGGCGGCGCGCAGGTCACGATCCGCTTGCAGCCCGCGACCTTCGCCGTGACCACCGACATGTGCGCGGACGCCAGCAGCGGATACTTGCCACCCGGCACGTAGCAGCCGACCGAGTTCACCGGGATGTTCCTGTGGCCGAGCACCACGCCCGGCAGCGTCTCGACCTCGATGTCGCGCAGCGCATCCTTCTGGTGCTGGGCGAAGTTGCGCACCTGCTCCTGCGCGAAACGGATGTCGTCCAGGTCGCGCGCCGAGAGCTGCGACAGGCAGTCCTTGATCTCGGCATCGGTCAGGCGGAAATCCGTGCGGTCCCATTTGTCGAACCGGATCGACATCTCCCGCACCGCAGCATCGCCGCGCGCCGCGATGTCGGCGAGGATTCCCTCGACCGTCGCGCGGACCTTCGCGTCGTCTTCGGCGCGGGCTTCCGCGTCGCGGCCCTTCTTGAGATGGCGAGCCATGGCGTCCTCCTGCTGCGTTGCGGCAAAGGCGTAGCGGGCGGGGGGCGTCTGTCAACCGGCAGGCCCCTGGTCGGCCCCCCCGCAGCGGCCTAACATCGTCCCATGTCCGATCGGACCCGATGGTGGGGCGGCACGAGGGCGCCAGGCGAGCGCGCAGCGCGCCCGGTGCTGAGGCATGGACGCCGGCCCCTCTAGTACGCCGCTGCGCGAGCAGCCGGCCATCACCGCCCGCCGCACCGTGCGGCGCCGCCTTCGCATCGCCGTCGCGCTGACCGCCATCCTCGCCGTGCTCGCTGGCGGGACGACCTGGCTGCACCGCCAGTTCACCACCGTCTTCGTCGACGACGCGCGCATCGCGGCCGACATGGTCACCCTGTCGAGCCGCCTGCCCGGCTGGATCACCGAGCTCGACATCATTGCCGGCGACACGGTCCGTCAGGGCGGGGTGCTGCTCCGCCTCGACAGCCGGGAGGCCGAGATCGCCCTGCGCGAGACGGAAGCGCGCCTCGCCGGCATTGCCGCGCGCCGCGCGGAACTGGAAGCGCGCCTCGCCATGGTCGACCGCCAGACCGGCAGCCAGGAGGACGCCCAGCGCGCCAGGCTCGAGGCCGCCCGCGCGCAGCTCCCCGCCGCCGAGGCCGAGCGCATCTATGCCGAGGGAGAATTCGCCCGTGCCGTGCAGCTGATGGGCACCGGCAGCGGCACGCGCCAGCGCCACGAGCAGACGCGCGCGCAACTGGAGACCGCGACTCAGCGCGTCCTCGCCGTTGCCGCCGAGATCCGCAATGTGGAGGCGCAGCTGGCGAATGCCGGCGCGGCCCGCGAGGAACTGACTGTCCTGCAGCGGCAACTGGACGCGACCGAGCCGCAGATCCGCGAGCTGACGGCCCAGCGCGACCGCATCGCGCTCGAGATCCGCGACCGCACCCTGCTGATGCCCTTCGACGGCGTGGTGGACCGCATCTTCGTCGATCCCGGCGAATACGTGACCCCCGGCCAGCGCCTGCTGCTGGTCCACGATCCGGCCCGGGTGCGCGTCGAGGCCAATGTGAAGGAGACGGAGATCCGCTTCTTCCGCCCCGGCGCGACGGTCCGCCTGCGCGTCGATGCCTATCCCGGCCGCACCTTCGAGGGCACGGTCGAGCGCGTCGGCGCCGCCGCGACCAGCGAATTCGCCCTGCTGCCGAGCCCCAACCCCTCGGGCAACTTCACCAAGATCACCCAGCGCCTGCCGGTGCGCATCGCCCTGCCGTCCGGCGCCGCGGATGGTCTGCTGCGCCCGGGCATGATGGTCGAGGTCGAGGCCGCCGCGCGTGAGTGAGGCCGCACTCGGCGGTCCGTCGCGGCGTGCCTGGGCCGGGCCGGGCATCGAGGAACTGCAGGCCCGCTGGGGCGCGCCCTACCGCGTGCTGGTGACCTTCGCGGCGATGATCGGCACCGTCGCGACGATCCTCTCGGCCACCATCGTCAACGTCGCGCTGCCGCAGGTGATGGGCGCCTTCGGCATCGGGCAGGACCATGCGCAGCTGATCGCGACGGCCTTCCTCGCCGCCGTGACGGGCACGATGCTGCTGAACGGCTGGCTGGTCGACACCTTCGGCTGCCGCCTGACCTATGCCGCGGCGCTGGTGGTGTTCGTCGTCGGGTCCATCGTGTCGGGATCGGCGCCGAACGAAGGCGTGCTGATCGCCGGCCGGGTGCTGCAGGGTGCCTCGGCCGGGATGGTCCAGCCGCTCGGCATGCAGATCATCTTCCAGGTCTTCCCGGCGGACCGGCGCGGCTCGGCCATGGGGCTCTATGCCGTGGGCGTGGTGCTGGCCCCGGCGCTCGGACCGACGCTGGGCGGGCTGATCGTCGACAATTTCGGCTGGCGGTCGGTGTTCTTCCTCGGCGTGCCGGCGGCGCTGCTCGGCCTGGTGCTGGGACTGATCTTCATGCCGGGGCCAGCGGATACCGGTGCGCGGCGGCGTTTCGACGGGCCCGGCTTCGCGCTGCTGGTCGTTGCGCTGCTGGCCTTGCTCACGGGCCTGTCGAGCGGCCAACGGGAAGGCTGGTCCTCGGACCGCGTCGTGATCGAGCTGTCGATCGCCGCCGCCGCCGCGATCGGCTTCGTGCTGTGGGAACTGCACACCGATGCGCCGATGCTCAACCCGCGCCTGTTCGCGGTGCGTGGCTTCGCCTGCTCGGCGGCGGTGGGCCTCGTCTATGGCGCGGGGCTGTTCGGATCGACCTACCTCGCGCCGCTCTTCGTGCAGACGGTGCAGGGCTACACGCCGACGCGCGCGGGGTTGCTGCTGATGCCCGCCGGTCTCGCCATGGTGCTGGTCTTCCCCATCGCGGGGCGGCTCGCGGACCGGCTGCCGCCCTGGCTGCCGATCGGCATCGGGCTGACGCTGTTCGCGCTGTCGACCTGGCTGATGACCGGCGTCGACACCAACACCGCCTTCTGGACCTTCGCGATCTGGATCCTGATCGGGCGCATCGGCTTCGGCCTCGCCATGCCGTCGATGAACGCCGGGGCGCTGCGCGCCCTGCCGCCCCGCTGGGTCGGGCAAGGGTCGGGCGCGGTCAATTTCGCGCGCCAGTTCGGCGGGGCGATCGGGGTGAACCTGCTGTCCATCCTGCTCGAACGCCGCACCCAGTTCCACGCCCAGGCGCTCAACGCCACCCAGGAAGGCCGCGCGGCGACGCGCAGCGTGCTGCGCGAGGTCGAACGCCTGCTGTCCGAGGGCGGCGTCGACGAATGGACCCGCCAGGCGATGGCGCAGGACTATCTCGGCCAGATGGTGTTGCAGCAGGCGAGCATGCTCGCCTTCCGCGACACCTTCCTCGCGGTCGCGCTGGGCTGCCTCGCGGCCCTGCTCCCTGTTGCCGTCATGCGTCGGCGCCCGACTTAGCGATCGGGGCGAAACACAAGGCCGCGAGGGGCTGCAACCCCGCCCGCTGCGCCACGTTGGCCTTGCGATGCCGCGAAAAGAGGAGCCCCGGGCATGATTCGCGTCTTTCCCGTCCCGATTCAGGTGCGCACCGCCGGGGGCCGCTGCCTGGCGCGCTTCGCGATCACCCCCCAGGACCCGGCCGATCCCTGGTGGGTCGTCTATCGCGACGCATCCGGGCAGTGGTGCACTGCGATGGTTCTCGAACCGGCCGCCATCTGAACCGTGACAGCAAGGCCCGGGGCGGTGGCTCCCGGGCCTTTCGCTTGTCCGACGCCCGTATGTCAGCGGCGCCGCATCCACTCCGCCAGCGCCGTCCCGGCGATCGCGCCGACCACGGGCGCAACGCCCGAGGCGCCCGACATGAGAGCCTTGCCGCTCGTGGCCGCCGCCAGGCTCGCGCGGCGCAGCAGCAGGGCTTCTTCCGCGACCGGGTCCCGCAATTGCCGCGCAACGACGACAAGCACGGTCGCCAGCAACAGATCGGCAAGCGCCATGAGGCCGCAGGCACCCGCCAGCCCGAACCGCGGCACCAACAGCTCGATGGCCGCGATATGGAGCAGAGCGAGCGCCGCCACGCCGAACACCGCCGCGCCGCCGAGCCAGCCGGCCCGGCGCGCCGCGAGGCCGCAGCTGCGGCGGAGGCGCAGTCCCTCCGCCTCCGCCGCGACGCCGAGCAGGCTCAGCGGGCCCATGGTCAGCGCCGCATCAGCGCGCCGATGGCGATCCCGACCACGGCCGCCGCCCCGAGGGCGACAAAGGGCTGCTCGCGCACGCGCTCGGCCAGGCCATCCGCCTGCGCCCGCAGGGCCGCCTGGGCGGCCTCGGCCCGCTCCCCGGCGCCGTCGATCGCGGGCGTCAGGTGCTCGCGCACCAGCGCATCGACCCGCTCCCGCAGGCCGGCAAGCTCCGCGGCGGCGGCCTCGGTCAGGGTCGGGGTCTCGTTGGTCTGCACCTTCGCACGCATGAATGGATCTCCTTCGCGGATCGGGACGATGGGGCTCACCCACCGGCGCCCTTGCGACATCAACGACGCGCGACCGCCCGAGTTTCATCGCCTCGCAACCGGCGCCGGGGCCGGCGCGTTCCCCTTTGCGTGAACGGATGGGAGGCGGCCGTGCCCGCTGAGATCGAGACACCACAGCGCGAAGGCCGTGGCACCGCCGGCCCGCTCTGGCTGATTGCCGCGCTGATGGTCCTGGCGGTGCTGCACCTGGGACGCGACGTCTTCATCCCGATGGCCCTCGCGCTCCTGCTGTCGGTCGTCCTGGTCCCGCCCGCGCGGCTGCTGCAGCGGCTGGGCCTGCCGCGACCGCTCGCCGTGCTGCTGTTGCTGGTCGTCGCCCTCGGGGTGATCGGGGCGGGCGCCTTGCTCGTCACCTCGCAGATGCTGAACCTGGCGGCGGATCTGCCGAACTGGGAAGCCAACCTCGTCCGCAAGCTGCACGCCCTGTCCGAGGGCTCCGGCGCGCTCGATCGCGCCATGCGCACGCTGCGGCGTCTCGCCGAGGAGCTGGGCGGCACCGGCAGCGTCCCCGAAACGGTCAATGTCGCACCCGTCGGCGCGAGCGGACCGAGCAACCTCGGAGCGCTGCTCGGCCTCGCATCCATGCTCGCGGGGCCCGTCTCCTCGCTCGCGATCGCCCTGCTGCTGATGGCCTATCTGCTGATCCAGCGCGAGGACGTGCGGGACCGCTTCCTGCGTCTCGCCGGGCTCAACGACCTGCATCGGACGACGCGCGCCATGGCGGATGCGACCGATCGCGTCGGGCGCTACCTCCTGATGCAGATGCTGCTGAACGCCGTGTTCGGCCTCGGCATGGGCGCCGGCCTGGCACTCATCGGCGTGCCCAACGCGCCGCTGTGGGGCGTCCTCGGCTTCATGCTGCGCTTCATCCCCTTCCTCGGGGCCTGGATCGCCGTGGCGATGCCGCTCGTCGCCGCCTTCGTCACCGGCGAGGGCTGGACCGAGCCCCTCCTCGTGCTCCTGGTCTTCGCCGTGGTGGACGGCATCGTGACCCATGTGCTCGAGCCGCTGATCTATGGACGCTCGACCGGCATCTCGCCGCTGGCGCTGCTGGTCTCCTCGGCGGTGTGGACGGTGCTGTGGGGCCCGATCGGGCTGCTCCTGGCGCCGCCGATCACGGCATGCCTCGCCATCCTCGGGCGCCACGTGCCCGCCCTCGGCTTCCTCGAGATCCTCCTCGGCAATGGGGAGGCGCTGCCCGCGCCGCTGCGATTCTACCAGCGCTTCCTCGCCGCCGATCCGGAAGGGGCGCAGCAGATCGCCGAGGCGCGGCAGGAGGAGGCGGGGACCGCCGCGGCCCTGCGCGAACTCGTGTTGCCCGCGGCCCTCGCCCTGGCGGCGGACCGGGCCGCCGGGGCGGTCGGGCCCGCGGCGGCGAACCGCATCGGGGATGGCCTCGCGGCCCTCGCAACGGGGCTGGCGGAGGACCCCTTGCCCGACGCCACCGCCCCGGCGATCCGCGTCCTGCCGGTCGCGGGCGCGGCTGACCGTGCACTGGCGGGCCTCGTCACCGGCCTTGCTACCGAAGCCGGCTGGCGTCTCGCCGCGCCCGGGGAACCGGCCGATCTGGCGATCGCCTGTGCGTCGCTGCCGGTGTCGGCCGCGCGGCTGCGCCGGGTGCTGGCGCATGCCGCCCGCGACACGGCGACGGTCGCCGGCTTCGCGCCCGAGGAACCGGCCGCGCAACAGCTCGCCGCCGCCAGGCCGGGAAGCGTGCTGCGGAGCGTCGAGGCCATCGCGACCCGGCTGGAACGTCCGCGGCGCCAGGTCGCGTCCGACACCCCTGCCCTGCCCGAAGGCATGCCGGCCCCGGCGTGAGCGGGCCGGCGGCGACCTCAGGCAGCGCCGCGGAGGGTGTCTTCGACGCTGCGGTGATGGATGGGGAAGCGCACGGCGATGCGGGTGCCGTGCTCCCCCGCGATCTCGGCGCTGCCGCCGAGATGCGCGGCGAAGCCCTCGATCAGCTGCAGGCCGAGGCCATCGCCGTTCGGTTCGGCCCCGCCGAGGCCGACGCCGTCGTCGCTGATCACCAGCAGCGCCTCTTCGCCATCCACCGCCAGGGAGATGTCGATCGTGCCGCCGAGCCCATCGGGAAACGCGTACCGCATCGCGTTGCTGACCGATTCGGTGATCAGCAGGGCGAGCGAGATCGCCTGGTCGGAGCTGAGCTCGATGTCCTCCGCCGCGATCCGGATCGCGATGCCGCTGTCCGGGCCGGTGCCGAGGGCGTCGCCGAGTTGCCGCGACAATTCCTCGAGGAACGGCCGGAGCGAGATCCGTTCGAAGGATTGGTGGAGATAGAGGTGGCGATGCAGCGTCGCGAGGGCCTGCACCCGGTCGCGCGCCACCGCGAACTCGGCCTGGGCGGCCGCGCTGCGCAGCCGGCCGGCCTGGAGGTTCAGCAGGGAGGCGACGATCTGCAGGTTGTTCTTCACCCGATGATGGATCTCGGCCATCAGCAGGTCGCGCTGACGCAGCGCGCCGGTCAGGGCTTCCTCGCGCTCGGTGAGCGCGGCGGCGGCGGCGGCCAGGGCCCGATCGAGATCGCGGACCTCCTTCGGGCCCGCGGCCTTGGGGTCGCGGGCCAGCGGACTGCCCGGGGCCCAGCCCCGCACGCGCGCGGCGAGCCGGCGCAGCGGCCGGGACACGGCGATCTCGACGCCGAACACGATGGCGGCGAGACAGCCGGTGAGGAACAGTCCGAGTTCGAGCAACCGCCGCAGGAGCGCGGCCTGGGCGGCTGCCACCTCGGCCTGGACCGGCAGTCCGACCAACAGGCGCAGGCCGGGCTCGAGTTCCTGTGCCGACCAGGCGTGGTCGGTGCCGTCCCGCGCGCGGCCCCGGACCTCCTCCTCTCCGTTGCGGCCGATCCGGGCCAGGATGTCCGGGGGTGGCAAGGCGCCGGCGACCGCCGAACCGAAGGGCAGCACCGACCCATCCTGGTCGATCAGCCAGACGCTGCGGTCGCCCGCGACCTGCGTGCCGCGGTCCGAGCGCAGGAAGAAGCCGAGGAACAGGCTGCCCCCCACCATTCCGCGGAGGGTGTCGTCGGGGCCGAGAATGGGGGCGACGCCAGGTAACACGGCCCGCTGCGACAGCATACCGATGGTGAACTCGCCGAACTCGAAGGCATGGCTGCGCCGGACCGCGGGGACGTAGTCGAGGTGCGCGTAGCTCTCCCCGCGGGGAGCAGGCAGGCCGCTGCAGACAAGCCGACCATCCGGGTCCAGGACCCAGAAATTCGAGTAGCGTTCGGGTGTCAGGCCGCGCAGGCGGGCGAGCTGAGCGTCACAAGCCTCGGGCGACATGTCGAGGAGGTGGCCGCGCAGGGCCAGGCCGGTGACGATCTCCCGCAGCGTTTCCACGGCGGCGCCGTGGCGTGCGACCGCGACTTCCCGCAGGATCATCGCATTCCGCGGTCCCTGGGCGAGCGCCGACTGGTAGGCCGTCCAGGCATTGCTGCCGGCGATGCCGGCGATCGGTATCGTGGCCGCCGTCGCCAGTGCCAGGAGACGGCCCCGGACCCCGCTGAAGACAGCGTGCGGGCGCGATGGCGCCGGTTCGGCGCCGCCCGTCACTTCTTGCGGTCCTCCTCGATCAGGCGGAGCAACTCGGGAGGAATGGGCTCACGGGCCACGTCGTCGAACATCCGGTGCAGGCCGCGCCGCAACCAGATGTCGAAAGCCGCGTCGGACACGGAGGATTTGGGCTCCCGTGTCCGACGCGTGCGGATGCCCTGCGGCACCGCCCGCTTCTCCTCGTCAGATGAATCCATCATGTTCCGCGACGGCGGCCAGCCGCCCGTCCTCCACTCCGCGCATGTTACGCGGCGCGGCGGCGGCGGCGCTAGCGCCGGAACGGCGCGCGGCGCGCGGCGCGGTGGCCGGCCCCTCGCCCATCAGGCGGGCCTCGAGGGTCCGGCGGGCACGGAAGACGCGGCACTTCGCGGTGCCGACGGCGCAACCCATCGCCTCGGCGACTTCCTCGTAGGACATGCCTTGGACCGATACCATCAGCAGCGCGGTCCGCTGATCGGCCGGCAGGCGCGCCAGTTCGACGCGGAGTTCACGCAGCGCGAGGTTGTCCTCCTGGCCGCCGGGCCGCGCGAAGGCATCGGCCGGCGTGTCATCGATATCGACGGTCTCCCGCACCCGGCGGCGGTCGGAAATGAAGCGGTTGCGCAGGATGCGGTACATCCAGGCGCCGAGGTTCGTGCCCGGAACGAAGCTCTCCCGCGCCGCGAGAGCATTCGCGAGGGCCGCCTGAACGAGGTCGTCGGCATCCGCCCGATTGCGGGTCAGGGACAGGGCCTGGACCCGCAATTTCGGGAGGAGCGCCACCAGCTCCTGGTGGAAGCCCTGCACCGGCGCGTTCGCCACCGGCTGGGCCGCACTGTCGCTGACCGTCATCATGCCCGGACAACGGACGGGGCCTGCGAGCGGTTGCAATCCGGTGATTGCGAATTCTGCATAACAGACATGCGTTGAACGCATGAAACTAGGGTCCGGGGGATTCGTTCCGCTCGGTATGGAGGCCCTTTCGCCCCGCCCCGGCTCGTCAGGTCCGCGCGTCGAACCGCCGCGCCAGCGTTGCGCGCGCGCGGGACAGACGTGCCTTCACCGTGCCGGCCGGAGACCCGGTGATGGCCGCGGCCTCCGCCACCTCGAACCCCAAGGCAGCCACCAGGAGCAAGGCCTCGCGCTGCGGTGCCGGCAAATCGGAAAGCCCGCGGGCCAGATCCGCCAGATCGGCCGCCGCGGCCTGGGCGGGCAAGGGAATGCTTGGTTCCGGCATGGCGGCCAGGCTTCGGCGCTCGCTGCCCCGCCGGCGTTCCTCGTCCAGGAACGCATTCCGCAGGATCCGGAAGATCCAGGCCCGCAGCTCCGTCCCTTCCTGCCAGGAGTCCGCGTGTTCCAGCGCCCGCAGCAGCGCTTCCTGCACGAGATCGTCGGCTCGCGTTGCGTCCCGCGCCAGGAAACGGGCGAAGCCACGCAACTGGGGTGTCAGCGCCGCAAGCGCGGCCCGGAACTCCGCCCCGCCGGGCGTCATGGCGCCGCCCCGCAACCGGCTGGCCGGCCCCGCACCCGACATGGCATTTCCATGGACCGCATAATGGACTTCGCAGAACAGGTGCCAAGATGAACGCAGCCCCGCAGGCAGAGTTGCTCCGTGCATTGCCGTATGCGCGCCGGTTCGCCCGCGCGGCGACCGGCGACCGGGACCGCGGCGACGCGCTGGTGGCCGCCGCGCTCCGCGCGCCGCTCCCCTCCCTGCCCCCGCGCCTCGCGCTCTACGCCGCCGTCGCGCGCGCCGCACCGTCGAGGCCGGACGAAACCGGGCTGGCCACGCCGCAGCGCCACATGCTGCTGCTGACCGCGCTCGAGGACCTGGCGGTCGAGGATGCGGCCGCCGTGCTCGACCTGACCGCCGAACAGGCCGCCGCCGAATTGCAGAATGGCCGCGACGCGCTGCGCGGCGTCGCATCGACCGAGATCCTGGTGATCGAGGACGAGCCGATCATCGCGCTGGACCTGCGACGCCTGGTCGAAGCCTGCGGTCACAAGGTCGTCGGCGTCGCGGCGACGGAAGCCGATGCCGTCCGCAAGGCGACCCAGCTTCGCCCGGGACTCATCCTCGCCGACATCAACCTCGGGCGCGGCGGGGACGGCAGTGCGGCGGTCGCGCGCATCCAGAGCGGGATGGAGGTGCCGGTCATCTTCGTCACCGCCTATCCGGAGCGCCTGCTGACCGCGGAAGGCGTGGAGCCGGCCTTCGTCGTGAGCAAGCCCTTCGAGCCGCTCGCCCTCGCGATCGCCGTCTACCAGGCCGTGCATCCCGGCCGGGCGCCGGGCCTCTGAGGGCAACTCCGGACGCGAGCGGGCGTTCCCCATCCGGAGGCGGCGCCATCCCGGCGCCCGCATCATCGGAAGGAGATCGCCATGAACAGCGACCGCATCGCCGGCAACTGGAAGCAGCTGACCGGCAAGGTGAAGGAGCAGTGGGGCAAGCTGACCGACGACGACATGGACGTCATCGAAGGCAAGCGCGACCAGCTCGTCGGCCGCATCCAGGAACGCTACGGCATCGCCAAGGAACGGGCCGAGGAGCAGGTGCGCAGCTGGGAAGGCACGCTCTGACGCAGTGACGCCGCGACGGCGTCGGGCGCCGCCGGGGGAAACCCCGGCGGCGCTTTGCTTTGCAGGCAACCCTTCCGCCCGGTCCGCGTTGATGAGGCACGGAGAAACGGAGGACCCCGATGCTTTACTGGACCCTGATCTTCCTGGTCGTCGCGCTGGTCGCGGGCGTCCTCGGTTTCGGCGGAATCGCCTCGACGGCGAGCGGGATCGCCAAGGTGCTGTTCGTCATCTTCCTGGTGCTGTTCCTCGTCTCGCTCGTTGTCGGACGCGGCTTCGCGGGCTGACCGGCCCGCACCGCTCCGGCAGGCGCCGGTCCCGACCGATCCACCCCCCATCCCGGCGGGGCCGGCGCCACGGCGCCCGCCACCACGGTGCCGAGCGCCATGACCCAGACCGACGTCACCCCTGCCCCGCGGCCGTCCACCCCGGACCTGCGGGGCTTTGCACGATGGGGGCGCGCCTGGCTGACGGCGCCGGACCGTGGCTATGCGCGGCCCCTGCTCTTCGGGGTCGTGCTGCTCACGCTGGTGCAGGTCGGAATCCAGATCCGCTTCAACACCTGGAACCGCGACTTCTTCAACGCGCTGGAGCACCGCGACGCGGCGGCCTTCCGCACGCAGATGCTCGTCTTCCTGGCGCTCGCCGCGGCGTCGATGGCGGCTGCGGTCTATCAGCTCTACCTCAAGCAGCTGCTGCAGCTCGGCTGGCGCGAATGGCTCACCGAACGGCTCACCGGCGCCTGGATGCGCGAGGCGCGGCACTACCAGCTCGAGGCCGGCGCCGCCGAAGCCGACAACCCGGACCAGCGCATCGCCGAGGATGCGCGGGTCGCGACCGAGCTCGCCATCGAGTTCAGCGTCGGATTGCTGATTTCCGTCAGCACGCTCATCGCCTTCGTGGGCATCCTGTGGTCGCTGTCGGGGCCGCTCGCCTTCACCCTCGCGGGGCATGCCGTGGAGGTCCCGGGCTACATGGTCTGGGCGGCGGTGCTCTATGCGGCACTCGGTTCCGCCGCGACCTGGCTGGTCGGACGGCCGATGGTGGGCATCAACGTCCGCCGCACCACGGCCGAGGCCGATTACCGCTTCGGCCTGACGCGGGCGCGCGAAAGCGGCGAGAGCATCGCCCTGATCCGCGGCGAGCCCGACGAGCGGCGAGGCCTGGGACTGCTGTTCGGCCGGGTGCGGGATGCGATGCACGCCCTGATGCGCAGCCAGCGCAACCTGATGTGGCTCACCAGCGCCTATGGCACGCTCGCCATGGTGTTCCCCACCGTGGTGGCGGCGCCGGCCTATTTCGCGGGGGCGATGTCGCTCGGCGTGCTGATGCAGGTGGGCGCGGCCTTCGGCCAGGTGCAGGCGGCGCTGAACTGGTTCGTCGACAGCTTCCCGCGCATCGCCGAATGGCGGGGCGCGGTGTCGCGGCTGGTCGCATTCCAGGATGCACTGGATGACCTCGACGCCGTCGCAGCCGATCCCGCGCAGCCGACGATCACCATCGAGGAAGCCCAGGAAGGCGCCGACGAAAGCCTGGTGCTCGATGCGCTCGAAATCGCCTTCGCCGACGGCACCACGGTCATCGCCGGCGCCTCCGCTGTCGTCGCGCCCGGGGAGCGCGTCCTCATCAAGGGCGAGTCCGGCACCGGCAAATCGACGCTGTTCCGGGCCATCGGCGGCCTGTGGCCGTGGGGCGGCGGACGCATCGTGACGCCGCCGCGCGCCGCCATGGCCTTCCTGCCGCAGCGACCCTACCTCCCGCTCGGCACGCTCGCGGGCGTGCTCTGCTACCCCCGCCCCGTCGACGAGTTCGAGCCCACGCAGTTGCAGGAAGCGCTCGGGCAGGTCGGCCTCGACGCCCTGGCGGAGCGGCTGGACGAAGAGGAACGCTGGGACCGCGTGCTCTCGCTCGGCGAGCAGCAGCGCCTCGCCTTCGCCCGGCTGCTGCTGCATCGGCCGCGATGGATCTTCATGGACGAGGCGACCTCCGCGCTGGACGAGGCGAACCAGGACGCCATGATGAACCTGATCGTCGAGGCGCTGCCGGAGGCGGCGATGATATCGATCGGGCATCGCCCCGGGCTCGAAGCCTTCCACAGTCGCAGCCTGACGCTGGTGAAGAGCGCGGAGGGCGCCCGCTTCCAGCGCCTGCCCCCGCGGGCGGTGAGCGCGCGGGCGCTGGAGCGCCGGCGGCGCAAGGTGGCGCCGGTCACAGGCTGAGAGCGGTCGGGCGCGGCACGGACTCGCGGCGCAGCAGCTCGGCCAGCAGCGGGTTGGGGAAGCGCCGCGTGACGGTGACGGCGTGGAACGGCTGCACCAGGCCCGGCAGGCGCTCGGCTTCCAGCAGCTCACCCGAGGCGAGCTCGTCGCGCACGACGATCGGCGGCAGCACCGCGAGGCCCACGCCTTCGCGCGCGAGCAGGCGCATCATCGCCATGTCGTCCACCTCCGCCGCGATCAGCAGCGTGACGCCGAGCCGCTCGCGCAGCGCCTCGAAGCCCGCGCGCAAGCCGCTGTCCGGGGTCGGCAGGATCAGCGGCGCGGCGGCGAGACGCTCGGCGAGGCTCGCGCGCCCGGCCAGCAGCGCGGGGCGGCCGACCAGGCTGACGGGTTCCTCGGCCAGCCGATGCGCGACGAAGCCGCCGGTGGCCGGTGCCTCGCTGGTCAGCACGGCGTCGAGCTCGTGGTCGGCGAGCGCGCGCAGCAACTCCGCCATGCCGCCCGAGCGCAGGATCACCTCGACATCCGGCCGGCCCAGCACGGGACGCAGGAAGGCCAGCTGGAAGTTGCGCGACAGCGTCGCGAGCGCACCGACGCGCAGGATGCGCTGGGCCCGGCGCGTCTCCTGCAGGGTCGCGACCAGTTCCTCCCCCGCCGCGAAGATCGCATCCGCATGGGCGAGCGCGATGCGCCCGGCCTCCGTCAGCACCAACCGCCGGCCGCTGCGCTCGAACAGCGGCTGACCCAGGCGGTCCTCGAGCGCGCGGATCTGCGCCGACAGCGCCGAGGGCGCGAGGTTCAGCCGCGCCGCGGCGCGGGTGAGGTTCCCCTCATGCGCGACGGCGTGGAAGTAGCGCAGGTGATGGTAGTTCAGCTCGGGCATATCGTTCTGTTCATGTGAACGATACGATAGAAACAATGTCATTTCTTGCAATATCGACGATTGCTATCCGGCGCCCATCCCAAGCCCGACGGAGCGCCCGACGCCGATGCCGAGCCATCTCCTGCCCCTCCTCGCCCCGCTGGCGCTGGCCGCCGCGGCGCTGGTCGCCCTCCGCGGCCCCGGCCTGCGGCCGGCCGCGAGCCTGCGTCTCGCCGGCCTCGCCGCCCTCGCCGCGCTGGGCGTGGCGGTGGCGAGCCTCGGCGTCCTGCTCCTCGCCGGGCCGGGCGGCGCGCCGCTGGGCCTGGCGCGCATCGACGCGGTCTCGACGGCGATGCTGCTGCTGGTCGCCTTCGTCGGCTGGGTGGTGGTGCGCTACGCGGCGACCTACCTCGACGGGGAGGCGCGGCAGGGCGCCTTCACCGGCTGGCTCTGCCTGACGCTCGCCGCCGCGTTGCTGCTGGTGCAGGCGGGCAACATGGTGCTGCTCGTCCTGGCCTGGATCGGCGCGGGGCTCGGGCTGCAACGGCTGCTCCTGTTCTATCCCGACCGGCCGGCGGCCCGGCGGGCGGCGCGCAAGAAGGCGATCTTCGCGCGGACCGGCGATGTCGCGCTCGCCGCGGCGGCGCTGCTGCTCGGCCTCGGCTTCGGCACCGCTGATATCGGCGCGATCCTCGAGGGTGCGCGGGCCGGCCAGGCCCCCGTCGCGGCGGCCGGCGCGGCCGCGCTGCTCGCCATCGCCGCGCTGCTGAAGTCGGCGCAGTTCCCGACCCATGGCTGGCTAACCGAGGTGATGGAGACGCCG
This sequence comes from Neoroseomonas marina, assembly GCF_012927745.1. Taxonomy (GTDB): domain Bacteria; phylum Pseudomonadota; class Alphaproteobacteria; order Acetobacterales; family Acetobacteraceae; genus Neoroseomonas; species Neoroseomonas marina. Next base: position 124,904 of record NZ_JABBKX010000008.1, on the reverse strand, counting down.
ACGCCGGTCTCCGCCCTGCTCCATGCCGGGCTGATCAATGCCGGCGGCTTCCTGCTGATCCGCTTCGCCGACGTGATGCTGGCCGCACCCGGCGTGCTCGCCGCGCTCGCGATGATCGGCGGCTTCACCGCGCTGTTCGCGGGGCTGGTGATGCTGACGCAGCCGGCGGTCAAGACGGCGCTCGCCTGGTCCACCATAGCGCAGATGGGCTTCATGATCCTGCAATGCGGGCTCGCGCTGTTCCCGCTCGCGCTGCTGCACATCCTCGCCCACTCGCTCTACAAGGCGCATGCCTTCCTCGCGGCGGGCGGGGCGGTGGCGAAGGTCGCGGCGATCCCGCGCCCCGGGCCGGTCGCGGTGCCCGGCGGGCGCGCGGTCGGGCGGGCCTTCCTCGCGGCGCTCGCGCTCTATGCGCTGATCGGCGCCGCCTTCGGCTTCGACGGCAAGTCGCCGCAGGCGATCGCGCTCGGCGCCATCCTGGTGCTCGGCGTCGCATACCTGCTCGCCCAGGGCTTCGCCGATGCGGCGCCGGGGCCGCTCGCGCTGCGCACCTCGATCGCCGCGGCTGCGGCGGCGGTGGGCTACTTCGCCCTGCAGCGCGCGGCCGAGGCGCTGACCGCCGGCATCCTGCCGCCCGCGCCCACGCCCGGCGCGCTCGAATGGGTGCTGATCGTGCTCGCGGTGCTCGGCTTCGGGCTGACGGCCTTCGCGCAGGCGACCTTCCCGCTCTGGGCGCAGCACCCGGCCGCTGCCGGCCTGCGCGTGCACCTGGCCAACGGCCTCTACGTCAACGCCCTGACCGACCGGCTCCTGCGGGGCTGGTCGCTGCGCAACGCCGCCTGAGAGGAGGCCGATGATGCCCTTCGACACCCACCAGGCCGCCCCCGCCGTGCCGGCGCTCGCCGCCGCGCTGATGCAGGCCGAGCGCGCCATCCCGCCGGCCTGGCCGCTGGCCGCCACGGTCGCGGTCAACCCCTTCCTCGGCCAGGCGGAGGAGGACCTCGCCACGACCGCGGCGCGGCTGCGGCGCGTCGGCGGGCTGCGCGCCACCATGCCGCGGGCCTGGTATGCCGGGCGCATCGCCTCCGGCGCGATCACCGAGGCGGACCTCGCCGCCGCACTCGCCGCCGCGCCGGACGCGCACCGCCCGGCCGACATCGCCGCGCTGCGCGAGGCGCTGACCGCGCCCGTCGCCCCGCCCGTCGCGCTGCCCACCGTCGCCGACCTTGTCGCGGAGGCGACCGGCACCGACTGGCCCGGCATCATCGCCGAGCGGCTCGGCGCCTTCGCCGGGGGCTGGTTCGATGCCGGCCAGGCGCTGTGGCCGATGCAGGATCGCGGTTCGCTCTATGCCTCCTGGCGGGCGACGGCGCTGCGCGACCTGACGCCTGAGATCCTCGGCCTGTCCGGCTTCTGCGCCCATGTCGCCGCGGCCCCGCAGGCGGCCGAGGCCGCGACCGGCCGCGCGCTCGATGCGCTGGGCGTGCCGGAGGCGGCGCTGGGGACGCTGCTGCACCGGCTGCTGATGACGCTGGGCGGCTGGGCGCAGCTCGCCAGGCAGCGCGGCTTCGAGGCGGAACTCGCCGGCGGGACCGATGGCACGCTGGCCGGGCTGCTGGCCGTGCGGCTGGTCTGGGAGGAGGCGCTCTATGCCCGCCACACGCCGGCGATCGAGGCGCGGTGGCGGGAGGTGCTCGCCGCCCATGCCGAGCCCGTGCTGCCGACCGCGGAGGACGCGATCGACGCTATTCTCCAGGCGGCGGCGGACCATTCGGCGCAGCGGGAGGTGCTCGCCGCGGTCGGGACGGCGCCCGTCGTGGCCGCGCCGGCGCGTCCCGCCCTGCAGGCGGCCTTCTGCATCGACGTGCGGTCCGAGGTGCTGCGCCGGGCGCTGGAATCCCTCGACCCCGGCATCCGCACCCAGGGCTTCGCGGGCTTCTTCGGCCTGCCGGTGGCGCACCGGCCCTTCGCCTCGGACGTGGTCGAGAACCGGCTGCCGGTGCTGCTGCGCCCGGGCCTGATGAGCTGCGACGCGGTGCCGGGCGACAAGGGCGCGGAGCGCGCGCGCATCACGGCGCGGGCGAAGCGTGCCTGGGGGCGGTTCAGCCAGGCGGCGGTGTCCTCCTTCGCCTTCGTGGAATCCGCGGGGCTGCTGCATGGCTGGACGCTGCTGCGGGAGTCCTTCGGCCTTCGCCGCGCGGCGAAGGCCATGCCGGCGCCGCGCTTCGACGGCGCGCTGCCCGCGGCGACGCGGGTCGCGACCGCCGAGGCGGTGCTGCGCGCCATGTCGCTGACGGAGGGTTTCGCGCCGCTCGTGCTGCTGGTCGGCCACGGCGCGCGGGTGACGAACAATCCGCATGCGAGCGCGCTGCAATGCGGCGCCTGCGGCGGGTACCAGGGCGATGTCAGCGCAAGGCTGCTCGCCGCGCTGCTGAACGAGGCCGAGGTGCGGCAGGGGCTCGCGGCGAAGGGCATCGTCATTCCGGAGGACACGCTTTTCGTCGCCGGGCTGCACGACACGACGAGCGACGAGGTCGCGGTCTTCGCCGGCGACCATGCGTCCGCCGCGCACCAGGCGCCGCTGCGGCAGGCGCGGGCCTGGCTCGCGCGCGCGGCGGCGCTGGCGCGGGCGGAACGGGCGCTGCGGCTGCCGCGGGCCGCGACCGGGAAGGCCGTTGCCCGGCACGGGCGCGACTGGGCGGAGACGCGGCCCGAATGGGGCCTCGCCGGCTGCCGCGCCTTCATCGCCGCGCCGCGCGCCATGACCGCGGGGCGCGACCTCGGCGGGCGGGCCTTCCTGCACGACTACGACTGGCGGGCGGATGAGGGGTTCCGCGTGCTCGAGCTGATCCTGACCGCGCCTGTCGTCGTCGCGAGCTGGATCAGCCTGCAATACTATGGGTCGGTCGTCGCACCCGAGGCCTTCGGCGGCGGCAACAAGCTGCTGCACAACGTCACCGGCGGCATCGGCGTCCTGGAAGGCAATGGCGGCGCGCTGCGCACCGGCCTGCCCTGGCAGTCGGTGCATGACGGCGAGAACCTGGTCCATGAGCCCTTGCGGCTGTGCGTCGTGGTGGCGGCGCCGCGCGAGGCCGTCGACGACATCCTGGGGCGGCACCCGGCGGTGCAGGCGCTGTTCGACAACGGGTGGCTGCATCTGGTCGCGCTGGGGCCGGATGGTACGGTCGCGCACCGCCGCGGTCCGGATGCATGGAGCGTCGACGCGGCCGTTGCCGAGGCCAGGGAGGGATCCGAGCAGCTCCGCCGCATAAGGTGAAGTCACATCCCAGGAATTCCCTCTATGGTTGCGATGGGGGCATTCGATGCCGGAGGATGAATGGCCGCCGAAGAACCGCGGGAAGATGCGGGCGTCGTGTTGTGGGGTCACCGCTCCCTCGACCCGCAGACGTCTGTCGAGGCCATCGCCGATGGGCTCGATGAGCGGCGCGACGCGCCGCGCTTCCCCCTGAACGAGGACTGCGAGGTCCTGTTCGGCATGCATGTCCAGCGAGTGCCGGTGGGCGACGTTTCATCGAGCGGAGCGATGCTGCACGGCGTGCGGCACGTCATCGTCGGGGACATCCTGCGCCTGTGCCTGGACCGCTTGCCGGATCAGCCCATTCCGGCCCGTGTCCGCGGCATCAGCCTTCTCGGCGTCCATGTCTCGATCGAGGACGGGCCGGGCAAGGATCTCTGGCAGTCGGCGCTGCGAGGCGTGCTCGGGTCCGACCAGCCGACCACGGCGCATTCCGGGTAGGGACCTCTTCCGTCGCCTGGGGCGGCGAAGCGGAGACACCACGCGGGCGCCGCGCATGACGGAGACCGCGCCGCCGCTCCTGCGGAGGGTCCAGGCTCGGCCGGCACGACATCGTGAGACACTGCGGCGGGATGGGCGACGGCGACGCCGTCGATTGTCCGCGCGGCGGATACCGGTCGGAACTGGCCGTTTCGACCGGCGCCTCCTTCAGAGAGCCGCCGCGAGGTCGCGCAGGACGGCCACCTCGCTGAACCGCGCCTCGACGAAGGAGCGCGCGGCATCGGCGAGGCTGGCAGCCAGCGCGTCGTCTTCGTGCAACGCCACGATCTTCTCCGCCATCGCCGCGTCGGAATCAGCGACAAGCCAGAGCAGCGCCTCGGGCAGGTCGATCCCTTCCGCTGCGATCGGGGACATGACGCAGGGCACCCCGTGGGCGAGGCTCATGAGCACCTTGCCCTTGATCCCGGCACCGTAGCGCAGCGGCGCGACGGTGCAGCGGACCCGCGAGAAGATGTCGCGCAGGTCCGGCACATAGCCGACCACCTCGACGCCGGGGCCAGCCAACGCCGCCACCGCTGGGGGAACATTGCTGCCGACGAGGAAGGTCCAGAGCTCCGGCAGCGTCTCTCGTGCGAGGGGCATGACGGCGGAGACGAGATGCCGCGCCGCGTCGACATTCGGCACATGGGCATAGCCGCCCACGAAGGCGACGCCGCTGCGCTCGGCAAGTGGCGTCTGCAGCGCCACGGTGTCGACGGGCCAGGCGACCACGGACACCGCGGCGCCGGGGACGCGGTCGCGCAGCAGGCGTTCCTCTTCCAGGGAATGCACGATCACCCGGTCCGCCGCGCCCACGGCATGGAGCTCGGAGGTCTCGAGCGCGGCCGCACGGGCCGCCACTGCCTCATCGGCCTCGATCTCGGCCTGCCGGCGGGTACGGAGGAAATGCAGGTCGGCGACGCTGTAGACGATGCGCGCGCCGGGAAAATGGTGCCGCACCAGCCCCATGTACTTCGACGCGTTGGCATGCCGATGCAGGTAGACGAGGTCCGGCGGGAAGCGCATCGCGCGGAAGGCATCCTCCGTGGACTGGTAGTAGGGCGCGTAGAGACACTCGATGCCGAGACGCTGCAGCGCGGCCGTGTACGGATCGATCCGCGCCATGTTGCTCGCGGGAAGGAAGGTCACCTTGTAGCCGAGAGCGACGAGCAGCCGCATATGCGCGAGCGCGGCGCAGGACCCGGCGTCGCGATCCGGCGTGGGAACCGTCTCATCGATGAAGAGGGCCCGCCGCTTCACCGCGTGCTCGGCCTCATACTCGGGCTGGTGATTGGCGAAGCCGTGCCGCGCCAGCACCTTCTCCCACTTCTGGCGAAACTTCCGCTGGTTGATGCGCTGGTACCGCTTCGCGCCGGGGCCGTCGGCAGACTGGCCGCACGTGGCGCCGCCGTGATGCACGATGCGGGACAGCGGCTGCACGACCACCCGGTGGCCTGCTTCCCGCACCTGGAAGCAGAGATCGGTATCCTCGTAGTAGGCCGGCGCGAATCGCTCGTCGAAGCCGCCGAGGGCTTCGAACCGGGAACGGCGGATCATGAGCGCGGCGCCCGAGACATAGTCGGTATCCCGCAGGTAGCAGTAGCGCGGCAGCGCCGGATCGGCGCCGTGGCCCCAGTTGGCGGCATCCCCCAGGCGCCAGACGGTTCCGCCCGCCTCCTGCAGGGATCCGTCGGGATAGATCAGCTTCGATCCCGCGATGCCGATGTCGGGGTGGAGCTCGAAGCAGCGTACCAGCTCGTCGAGCCAGGATTCGGTCACGCGGGTATCGTTGTTGAGGAAGAAGAGGAGCTCTCCACGTGCCGCACGCGCCCCGGCATTGGCCGACCGCAGGAAGCCGAGATTGGAGGCGTTGCGCACGACCCTGAACGCGCCGCTGACGACGAACTCGGCGAGGACCGTTGCGTCGGTCGACGCGTCGTCGACGAGGATCACCTCGAAGGGCGCCGCGGCGCCTTCCTCGATGATGGATTCGAGGCAACGGTAGGTGAAGTCGAAGTTATTGTGGACGGGGATGATCACGGACACCAATGGCTCGTCCGCGTCCGGCAGCGACAATGGCGCGTACTGGCCGCGCAAGGTCTGCGCCAGCTCCCGCAGCATGCCGTGCGCCTGACCTGCGGCGAGTTGGTCGAGGCGCGATGGCGCCGGCAGGCCGGTTGCCGCGGACAACGCCGTGCGCGCGTCCATGACCTCGGCAAGGAGGCCGGTCAGCAGGGCGCAGGCAGGATCGAGCTCGGCTGGCGCCGCGGCGGCCGCGACCGTGTCGGAGATCACGGTCCGGATGAAGGCGGTGGTGGCGGCGTCCAGATCGCCACCCCGCCGCTGGACCCAGCGCGGGGAGTTGGGAAGATCGCCGCCGCCATCGGCGAACCGGATGCTGACCAGCTCGCGCGGCGCGTTGATCAGCGCCGACACGCCGCCGAGCATGAAGCCGTGGCGGCCATCCCCGATGCCGGCATCGAGCAGATCCTTGCGGAAGGCGTCGGCAGCGATGCGCGCCACCATCGTCTCCCCGACGAAGACCTCGACATGGACGATCTCGTCGGGCCTGGCGGGAATCCACGCCCAGCCGGTCAGGTAGTCGCCTTCGATACGCTCGGCCCGACCTCTCGGCTCGCCGGCCGTGGCCGTTGGCGCAAGGCCGGTGGTTGCCGCCAGGGTGGGGTCCTCCGCGTGCGGCAGCGCGCTCAGGGCGTGGGCATCGTCCAAGGCATGTCTCCGCGCTGAGGGCGGAGAGCGCCGGACATCAACTCGCACCGCGAGTGAGACGCATCCCTGCCCCGAAGAATGGACCGGCCGGCCAGGCCGGACACGGACGATGGGCTCGCGACAGGTTGGTGGGTCGCGCGCCCATCGCCGTCGCCGCTATGCTGCGCGTCGTTCGGCGGCCAGGGGTTCCCAGTAGCGCAGGGTGCCGCAGAGCTGGATCTCCAGCACCGCCGGCCCCTCGAGGCGGGACATCAGGCCCGCGGGCAGCAGGGCATTCCCGTCCGTCCAGCGGAATACGGCGCCACCCTGGTCTTCCACAGGATGGAAGCCACGCGACAGCGACGGATCATCCATCGCGACCGCGATGTCCTGGCCCGCCGCAGCACGGAGGGTGATGCGCCGCACCGCCACGCCGAGCTGCCGCCGGTCGCCTTCCCACGCATTGCTGTCGGCCGCCGGACAGGCGCTCCGCGACCGGATGCGGACATCCGCGACGCGGGCCGGAAGCTCGAAACGCCAGGTGTCGTTGCCCAGCGGCCGTCCGGCGATCACCTGCCCATCCGCAGACAGGTGCAGCGCCGCAGCGGCGGTCGCGCGGAAGCCGAAGGCATCGGCCTTCGCCATGAGCCGGGTGCGGATCGCGGCAAGCGCTTCTCCGCCTTCGATGCGGGGCGCGCACCAGGCAAAGTCCTTGCCGGCGGGTGCATCGAAGCGCGGCTCCATCGCGACGACCGGGCTGCCTTCGAACATGAAGCGGTTGCCGACGTCGAGGTAGGATTCGACCGGCGTATCCTCGGCGAGGAGGATGTCGTGCGCTTCCAGTTCGATGTGGAAGTAGGTCACGAAGCGGATGCCCCCTTCCTGCACGACGGTACGGCCGTTCACCAGCGAGCCCGCCGGCACCAGGGCGCCGTCGATGAGCAATCCATGCTCCGGCGACAGGAACAGGTCGCGCGAGGGCACGCCGTCCGCCAGGGCTCCGGCACGGATGCGGACGGGGCGCACGAGGTCCGGCCAGCGATGACGCTCGATGTCGACGGTGCGGCGCCCGACCCACACGACGCGGCCGGGCTGACCCGTCGCGCGCGTCACCAGATCGCCTTCCGCCAAAGCCTCGACCGCCACCGGCCCGCCGGGCGTCCCGATCAGGGTGCCGAGCGCGAAGCACGGGGCGACGGTCGAGATGTCGACGATATCGCCGGAGGTGGAACTCACGAACTCCACATTCGTGACGGTCTTGGTCCCCTGGATGTCGGAGTTGCCTTTCGCATCCACCGTGACGGAGCCGTCGTCGTTGCGGGTGAAGGTGTAGCGATTCAGGTCACCCTGCAGGACCAGAGTGTCCTCGCCGGCGCCCCCGTCGATCGCATCGGAACCGGAGCCGGGGATGATGACGTCAGCGCCGGCGCCCGCCGAGACAACGTCGTCCCCGCGCCCTGCGAGGATGACATCGGTATCGGCGGAGCCGGGGATCGTGTCGTTCCCGGGCGTGCCGAGGATAATCGTGCTGTCACTCATCGTTTTGCCTCCTGAGCGTCGCGGGAGCCGAAGACGGCCGCGCCACGACGGTTGCCGGTTGCACCGAAAGTCGGAGCGCGCCTTCCATCCTGCGCCGCCGAGTACCAGGCACGCATCATCGCCTCATGGCATTTATAAACCTGCAGTTGTGCAGCGTTTATTTTTTATCGCCTATTCAGTAATACGCGGCGTTATCGCGACTTCATGCGAGTGGAACTCCATTCGCGTTGGCCATCTCTATGACGATCGAGGCCGGAGGTGCGGATTGATTTGTGTGATTTTGTGCACCGCGATCGCGCGGCCGGAGCCGCGTGACTGGCGCTGACGACGGACCAGGGTCGAGATCCGATCCAGGCGGTACCGGGTTGGATGGAAACGATGGCGGCAGAGTCCTGGCGGGACGATGGGGCGTGGGCGGCGATGGGGCCGCGGCGGCCTCCGAATCAGTGCGGGGCGCCGGAAGGAGTGGCGCCGCAGGCCGGGGCAGCGCCGCTCGCGCGGGGACCGCTCGATAAGGATCCACGCCATAGCCGATGGGCAGGGGCGGCCGCGCGCCGTCCTGATCAGCCCCTGGCAGCATCGCCGATATTGCCGTCGCGCCGCCCTGCCGCGCCTTCCTGGGCCATCAAGGCTGCGACGGAACCCGCATCCCTGCGACGCCAGCCAGGACGACGCGCAACGTCGCCCTCATCTCCTGGTCGACCTGATGGGGTCGCGACCCCGTAGCGAGATCACGAATCCGCCGTTGACGGACAGATGCTGGCCCGTGACGTACGCGGCGTCGTCGCTGCGCCGTGCCGCAAGGATCGGACCGCCCGCGGCCGTCAGGCGCTGCCGGCGCGCTTCCGCAGCAGGTACCGATGTCGGCCCTCCAGCACGAGCTCGCCGCGCTGGTTGTGAACGGTGCTGCGCAGCCCGACCACGCCGGAACTGCGATTCGGCGACAGCTCGTCCACCTCCAGCGCCGGATACAGCGTGTCGCCGACGAAGACCGGAAGCAGGAAGCGGCTGGATTGCTCGAGGAACGCCTTGAGCGAATCCTCGACGAGATGCGGGAAGAGGCCAGCACCGGCGGCCGTCTGGATCACCACCTGGAACCCGTGCGCCAGCATGTGCGGCATGCCGTGCGCGCGGCAATACTCCACGTCGTAATGCACCGGGTGGTTGTCGCCGGATGCCGCCTGGAAGGCGAGGAAAATCGCGTCGGTCATGGTCCGGCTGGGGAGCGAGAAGCGCTCCCCGATGCGGAAATCCTCGAACCACCGCTGTTCGGGAACCAGCCGATGGCTGCGTGGGTCGAAGGGCGAAGCGCTCATTCCGCCCTCATCCCGGACGAGGCGACCACCTGCGACCATTTCGCGATCTCGGCGCGCACGAAGGTGCCGAGCGCCTCGGGTGCCGCCGGCGCGGCGAGCTCGGCGCCGATCTCCGCGAAGCGGCGACGCAGCGCCGGGTCGGCCACGGCTTCCCTGACCGCGGCGTTGAGCCGCGCCACCGTGTCGGGCGGCGTGCCGGCCGGCGCGAAGATGCCACTCCAGGTGTAGGCCTCGTAGCCAGGCAGGCCCTGCTCCGCGAGCGTCGGCATCTCGGGCGCGGCCCCGCTGCGCGATGCGGAGGTGACGGCGAGTGCCCGCACGCTGCCGCCCTGCGCCTGGGCAATGCCTGTCGCGACCGCGTCGAGATAGAAGTCGATGCGTCCCGCAGCGAGGTCCGTCATGGCCGGTGCGGTGCCGCGATAGGGAACGTGCTCGGCCTGCGCATTGGCCATCATCAGCAGCAGGGCGGTGCCGATATGCGGCGCACTGCCGACGCCTGCCGATCCGTAGGTCGCCCGCCCGCGCTGCGCGCGCAGCCAGGCCAGGAACGCGCGCCCGTCCGGTGCCGGCAGATCCGGGCGGACCAGGATCACCAGCGGCACAGTGGCGACGAGCGCGACCGGCGCGAAATCGCGCTCGGTATCGTAGGGCAAGCGTGGCAGCAGGCTTGGATTCACGGCATGGGCGACGGTGGTCAGCAGCAGCGTCTGCCCGTCCGGTCGCGCCTTCGCCACCGCCTCCGTGCCGACCAGGACGCCTGCACCGGTGCGGTTCTCGACGACGACGGGCCGCCCGAGAACCCGCTCGAGATGTCCGGCGAGCACACGCGCCTGCACGTCCGTCGGTCCCCCGGCCGAGTAGGGAACGACGATGCGCAGCGGTGCGGCCGAGGCGTCCTGCGCCAGCGCGGGCCGCGCCGCTGCCGTCACCAATGCGGCGCCGGCAATGGCGAGCCTCCGGCGTTCGAACATCACGCTTTGCACGTCTTCAGTTCCCCTGGATCGCCCCACCGGGCCGCGGCGCGCCACGCCACAGCACGAACACTATGCCACGTCCCGCCGTCGCGGCCGCTCGAGGAATGCCTTCATGAAGGCCTTCGGCTCGTCACTGGTGAAGGAACCGGCCAGCGCGGGAATGCCGGCGGCAATCGCCTGGTCCATCGGCAGGACCTCCCAATCCAGGATCAGTTTCTTCTGGACCGTGAGGGCATTCTGGCCGTTTGCAACCAGCTTCGCGACCCATTGCTCGACCGCCGCATCCAGTTCCGCCATCGGCACCACGCGCTCGACGAGGCCCCATTCCAGTGCCTCAGCCGCGCCGATGTTCTCGCCCAGCATCAGCATCTGCCGGGTACGCCCCCACCCGATCAGGCCGGGCAGCAGCGCGGCCTCGACGACGGAAGGAATGCCGATGCACACCTCCGGCATGCCGAACACGGCCTTGTCCGCCGCGATCCGCAGGTCGCAGGCCGCCGCCACTTCGAGCCCCGCGCCGAGGGCGTAGCCCTGGATGCGCCCGATCACGGGGACCGGCAGTTCGCGCAGGACGCGGCAGCTGGTGTGGACCTTCTCGATGAAGGCCTTGCCGACGATCGGATCGAGTTCCGCCAGTTCGCGGATGTCCGCACCACCGATGAACGCCTTCTCGCCGCCGCCGGTGACGACAACGACGCGCAGGTCCTGGCGTCGGCCAAGGTCACGGATGGTCTCCGCGAACGCGTTCATGAGGCCGCTGTTCAGTGTGTTGAGCTTGGCCGAGTTCTCGATCGTGACATACGCAACCACGCCACGATCGCCGCGCTGCTCGATGCGCACGTCCACGCGGCCGTCATAGCCCTGCCCCATCACACGCTCGTCTCCCGGAAGGATCGGCCGGCAGGATGCGTCGGCGGGGCGGGGCAGGACAAAGACAGGCTTTAGCTGGCGGTCATAAGCCGACGCTATGGGGTGGCATCGCCCGCAAGATCCGCGGACCACAGGCCACTGGTGACCAGTTCCGCCATCAACCGGCAGGCCAGCGCCTCCACTTCCCGCGAGGCACGCGAGATCGGCGCATCGGCCGCGCGGCAGATGAAGATGGAACGGCGGATCGGCGGATCGACGAGCCTTGCGGCCGACACGCGCCCTTCCTCGATCGCGCCCCGCACCACGGCGTATGACAGCACGCAATGGCCGACACCCCGCGCCGTCAGCTCCAGCATCGGCGCGATGGCATCCACCTCGACGATCGGATGCAGTTCGACGCCCTGGCTGCGCGCTGCCTCATCCACCAGGTCCCGCAGCCCGTGCGGCCTTCCGGGCGCTATCAGCGGCAGGCCGCCGAGGGTCGAGAAGGGCACGCTGCCGCAGCGGTACGCGCCCTTCCGCCCCGCGACCGGGAAGGCACCGGGTGGTCCGACGACATACAGGCTTTCGTCGAGGAAGCGCCGCGTCACAAGCCCCGTCGCATCGCTGCTGCGGAACAGCATCCCGAGATCGAGGTGCCCTGACCTCAGCCAACCCGGAATGTAGCCGGTCATCGCTTCGACCACATGCAGACGGACCTTCGGCATGGTCGCCAGCACCGTCTCCACCAGGGGTACGGTCAATACCATCGAGACGGATTGCGGCAGGCCGAGGCTGACATCGCCAATCGGTTCGGAGGCCGCGCTGCGCAACTCCTCGCGCGCGGACTCCATCAGCTTCAGGATGTCCCTGGCGTAGTCCAGGAGCCGAAGCCCGGCCTCGGTCGGCGTGACCCCGCGGGCCGTCCGGTGGAGGAGCTCCGTCCCCAGCACCGCTTCGAGCTTCTTCACCTGCAGGCTGAGCGCCGGTTGCGCGACGTTGAGCTGCTCCGCCGCCCGCGTGATGGATCCTTCCGTGACGATACCGACGAAGTAGCGGAGCGCCCGCGCATCGAGGCCACTCATAGTGATTTCCTATGGCCACCATATCCTCAAGATCCTTGTAGGAACCAGACCACCTCTGCACAAGCGCGCGGTCAGCTCAGCGATACAGGGGCAGTTCCGCATGACCGGCGACCTCGAAGGCATTCTGGTAGTATCGCTGGAGCAGGCCATCGCCGCGCCTTTCGCGTCATGCCGTCTCGCGATGGCCGGTGCGCGGGTCATCAAGGTCGAACGGCGCGAGGGCGACTTCGCCCGCCGGTACGACCGCTACGCGCTGGGCCAGAGCGCCTATTTCTCCTGGCTCAACCATGGCAAGGAGGCGATGACGGTCGGGCTGCGTGATGCCGCCGACCGCGACCTCCTGCTGCGCATGCTGGAGAGGGCGGATGTATTCATCCAGAACCTTTCCCCCGGTGCCGTCGAGCGCTATGGCCTCGGTGACGAGGAACTGGTCCGCCGCAATCCCCGCCTCGTCACCTGTTCGATCAGCGGCTACGGCGCCGAAGGGCCGTACCGCGACATGAAGGCCTATGACCTGCTGGTCCAGGCGGAATCCGGCCTGTGCAGCGTCACCGGCACGGCCGAGGCGGAGGCACGCGTCGGCATCTCGATCGTGGACATCGCCACCGGGATGTATGCCTATCAGGCGATCCTGCAGGCGCTGCACGCGCGTCATCGCACCGGACGCGGCCGCCCGATCCGCATCTCCATGTTCGATTGCATCGCCGACTGGATGAACGTCCCGTACCTGCAGTGGGCCTATGGCGGATATGCGCAGGAACGGACCGGCCTGCATCATCCGACCATCACGCCCTATGGCGCGTATCGCTGTGCCGACGGCACGCTGTTCGTCGCGGTGCAGAACGAAGGCGAATGGGAACGCTTCTGCGCGGAGGTGCTGCTGCGGCCGGGCATGGCGAAGGATGCGCGCTTCGCGACCACGACGCTCCGCGCCGCGAACCGCGCCACGCTGGATTCAGAGATCACGGCGATTTTCCGCGATCTGCCGCGCGACACGCTGATCCAGCGCTGCGAAGCGGGTCGCATTGCCTATGCCCGGATGAACGGGCTGCCCGAGCTCGCCGAGCATCCGCAGGCCCGCTTCATGGATGTCATGCTCGCGGAAGGCCCCCTGAGGATGCTGGTCCCGCCGGGAACACCTGCGGGCACGACGATCCCCGCCCGGCGTGTGCCGTCGGTGGGCGAACATGATGAGCCCATCCGGCGGGAATTCGCTCCGGTGAAGAGCTCACAGCCGGAGGACGCCCTGACATGATCACCCGTCGTACTGCCCTTGCAGCCGGCCTTGCGACCCTGGCGGCCCCAGCAGCCCACGCGCAGGATTGGCCGACGCGTCCCCTGCGGCTGGTCGCACCTTTCGCCCCGGGTGGGCCTGCCGATTTCATCGGCCGCATGGTGGCGGAAAAGCTGAAGGACGCGCTCGGCCAGCCCGTCGTGGTCGAGAACCGCGTCGGCGCCGGCGGCAGCATCGGGCATGCGCAGGTCGCGGCATCCGAGCCGGATGGCTACAGCCTCGTCCTCGGTACGCTCGGCACGCATACCATGACGCCACTCCTCATCCCCGGTTCGCGTGTCGATCCGGCGAAGGACCTGGCGGCGGTGGGCACGGTGGCGGCGCTGCCGAACGTGTTGGTGGTCCTCCCCAAGCGCACGGACATCGCGGATATCACGAAGCTGATCGCACGCGGCCGGCAGCGGACGGACGAGCTGAGCTTCGGCACCTTCGGCCCGGGTTCCTCACCACACGTGGTGACGGAGATGTTCCAGCGCAGTGCCGGCTTCCGTGCCTTGCAGGTGCCTTTCACCGGCAGTGCGACGGCGCTGACGGCGCTGCTCGGCGAGCAGATCGATTTCCTCTTCGACAGCATAACCACCTCCCTCAGCCATATCCGAGGTGGTTCCGTACGTGCTCTCGCGGTGTCCTCCGCAAGCCGGTCCGCGGTGTTGCCCGAGGTGCCGACATTGGGAGAACTCGGGATTCGGGATGTCGAGTTCTCGCTCTGGCTCTGCGTCTATGCGCCCCTCCATACGCCGGCCCCGCTGCTCACGCGACTGCGGCAAGCCATGCACGAGATCAGCATGGACCGTGACTACATCGCGCGGCTGGAGGCGCGCGGCGCCGAGGCCTGCATCACGCCGGTGGACCGGCTGCCACAGTTCCTGGACCAGGAAACCGCCCGTTGGCGGCAGTTCCTGCGCGATACGGGGATGCGGTCGGACGGGTGATGGGGCCTTCCGAGGTGACGCCCGCCAAGCGATGCATCGGGGCCGTTTCGCTTGGGCGGACAGGTCATCCCGCGTCCCGGATTCGATAGATCCCACGCGATCTCCGTGACAAACGCGTACCGCCCGGCCGGTCCGCCGGAGGAGCGCTGAGAGGACTCGGCGAACCTCGTCGGCAATTCCGTCGCGGATGAACTCCCGTTCGGTAACGGTATGCGCGCGGATGCCTTCGGGCGCCGTTTCGATGAACAGCGGCCGATCCGTCGCCGCCGCGATGCGGTCCTGATAACGGGACGTCACCCCTGTCGCTTGTCGCGCCAGAGGCCTTCTCCTGCCCCTTTGCCGCGCGTTGGAGCGCATGCCGCCCCGTAGCTGTCCGAGGTTCACGGCCCCCAGCACGAACTTCAAAAGGGAGTGCCCGTCTCCGTCCGGGCGGATGGCAAGGCGCTCATTGCGACGCGCGGCGCCGTCGAGGTTGTTCCGATCTCCGCCGCCGCCTGAGCCTCACGCCCGCGGGCTTCGCCCTCTGGTTGGCTGGTCCCGAATGGTCGCCCCCTCGCGGACAGCCATGGCTGCGAAGGGTCCGACGCGTCGCGCCAGTCACCGGAGGCTGGAGACACGCGGTTGCGGCCTTCGCGTGGATATGGAAGGCCGTTCCCCAGGGTCCGCCCCAACTCACCCGCATTCGGGCGCAACAGCTCCGCGGACGCACCCCATGTCAGCCAGGACGTAGATCCACGGTCCGGCGGATCAGGCTCTGAGCGCGGCGATATCCCACCACGTGTCGGGATGCCTTTGGAGAAACCTTGGAACATCGGCCGGGTTGCAAAGCCAACCTAGTGGAAAGGTTGGCGTCCCATAGGGGATGGGCGGAGTCCTAGGGTTTTCCTGGGGTTTGGGCGCCGAACAACAGGTCATTTGTATCACCCTGCTGGATCACCACAATCCGCCAATCGCGACCTTACCGCGCAGGGCTCATGCGGGCGCCTCCGGTCCCGGCGAACGGTTTAGCGGACACAGTTCGATCTCTATGCGAGGAATATGCAGATAGGGCCCGACTCGGACAAAGAGTGCTCATCCCATGGCAAAATTTAGCCGTATCGAATGGACGGACCACACGTTCAACCCCTGGTGGGGATGCGCGCGCGTCTCTCCGGCGTGCGACAACTGCTATGCGGAGGCCATTGCGCGTCGGTTCTCCGCTGGCATCTGGGGCGCTCGGGCACCGCGCCGGTTCTTCGGCGAGGCCCATTGGAGGGAACCTCTTCGGTGGAACGCCGAAGCCGTGCGGTTGGGAGCGCGCAAGCGAGTCTTCTGCGCGAGCATGGCCGATGTGTTCGAGAACCGCGCCGAGGTCGTGGCACACCGGAGCAAGCTCTGGGAGCTAATCCGCGCAACGCCAGCGCTGGATTGGCTACTGCTCACAAAGCGCCCCCAATTGATCGCACGGTATCTCCCGCAGGACTGGGGCGGAGGCTATTCGAATGTCTGGCTTGGGACGACCACCGAGAACCAAACAGAGGCTCAGCGCCGCGTGCCGCATCTCCTGGGCACGCCATCCGTCGTGCACTTCATCTCAGCCGAGCCGCTGCTGAGCGCCCTGGACGTTCGCGACTGGCTGATCTCGGCGCCGGGGCGCGGCAAGATCGGATGGGTGATCGCTGGCGGAGAAAGTGGCGCCCGAGCGCGTCCTAGCGACCCGGCCTGGTTTCGCGGGCTCCGCGATGACTGCAAGAGAGCGGGCGTGCCGTTTCACTTCAAACAGTGGGGCAACTGGGCTCCGAGCAAGAGCGGCACTCTCGCCAAAGTCAGCAAGGCGGTAGCGGGGCGGCGGCTCGACGGCCGCATCTGGAACGGTCTGCCTAGCGAGGCGTTTGCGCCCACCGAATGAACTCCGAGGCGAACCGCAACGCTAGTCCGTGCGCGGCCTTCGAAGGGTTTGCGCATGCAAAGACGAGGCGAAACGCCTCTGTTCCCCTCCGGTAGAGCGGTAGCCCAGTTGGGTGTGCGCCTCCACGGAATACAGCCTTGAGGCGCCTCTCGATGAAGAATCGAGCGATGTCATTGGCTGTCACCAACTCTCGGTCCTTCGAAGTCTGACCGAAGAGGTCTCCGACGCTGCTCGCTGCGCGCTCGTTGTAGAACTCAGATTGCCACGACGGGCCACCAAGATACTCGTCGATGGCGCTAGCGTGCTCGGGGGGCGCTTCGCCCTTCTTGGGCATGCAGCGGATTAGAGCCTGCCCAGTCGGCACGAGCATCCAGAGGTCACACCGCCCCGTTGCAGCAATCTGCTCGACAGTCGCCCAACGAACTTGCATGCCGAATGGATCGAGGAACATCACCGTGCGTCGGCTCGGATGCGCCGTCACCCACGCGCACTCCCTAGCAACCAACTCCTTGGCGTCACCAACAAAGTAGTCGGGCTGCGGTGTGTGCAGTCCTTGCGATTCCCGCGCGGCGGTTATGGCGGCTACTTCTTCCTGCAACGACGCGATGTTTCGTCTTAATAGATCACCGAAGACATACCGCTCTAGCGGCTGTTCGGCTTGAAGCACCCGGATCGCAGCGCCCGGCTCCGACTGACCACCTCCAAGATCGCGCCAACCTGATCCTGCAAACGCATCTACATACGATCGGACGAGACCCTTCTCTTTGAGAGCCCGCCCATAAGTCGAGACGTATCTCTCGATAACGTCGGCCTTAATGGTAGTGTTTTTCGATCCGTATGCTTGAGCGATTCTCATGGCTGACACACGTTTGCTGACGGTGTCACTAGATAGCAAGTTGAAATGAAAGAGTATTGGCAGCGGCTCCCCTGTCGGGTTCGGAGCCGCCTAGAGGGACCCGAAGACCACCCCCGGGTCTTCCGGCACGACGCCGAACACCCCCCGGGGGTGGGACTTGCGGGGGGGACCCATCCCCGAAGCACCGCGCGGAGAGGGGCGCTGCGTTTCGGCCTGTGTCGGCGGCGCAGGGAACCGTCCAGCGTCAGGATCAGGCCGCCAATCGCCCTTCGCCCGGCGCACCGCTACGTCGGCCGAGTAGGTGCGCGCGGAGTAGATCGCCGATGCGAGGTCGCGGAGGGTGTCGCCATCAGCCGCGATGCCGCGCGTGGCGAGAACAGCCCGAGCCTCGGCTATCTCGGCGTGCCCGGGAACAAACTCGCGCTCGTCCGGCTCATCGGCGCCATGATGCCCGTCTAGGCGGTCCATCAGCGCATCTCGGGCGGCCTCGCGCGCCGCTGCTGCACCCGGAGCATCCTCGGCGGCGCGGACCTCTGCGTGGTAGACCTCCCCGGCGATCTCGGCGATCTGGCGCGCAGTCAGGCGCGTGACTATCCTGGCGACCTCGGCGCGCGCTCCGGCAAGGCGGGCCTCCAGAGCAGCCATCGCGGCCGAGTGACGAGCCTTCGCCTCGGAGGGGTCCTTGGTCCGCAGGGAGGCAATGAGTTCCCGCTTCCCGATGACCGCCCGAAGGTCCTCAGGGACGACCTTGCGTGCTCGGTAGACGCCGGACTTCGGGTGCTTCGTGGGGCGGGCCATGCTCAGGACCATTTGGACCATCCGTTTGTATCACCGGACGGCGCTCAAGCCCTGGAATGTCCTAGATTTCCTGGCCGATCAAGCCCTTGAGGGCTGGTTGGCGTCCCATAGGGGATTCGAACCCCTGTTGCCGCCGTGAGAGGGCGGTGTCCTAGGCCTCTAGACGAATGGGACCCTGGCCAGGGGCGGGCTTCTAGCCTTCCCCGGCCGGTTGATCAAGCACCCTTCTGCGCGCCGCCGCACGTCGCCCATCGCGGCACGCATCCGAACAGAAGCGCACCTCGTCCCACACCCGCGCCCATTTGCGCCGCCAGGCAAACGGCCGGCCGCAAGCAGCGCAGGTCTTCTGCGGCAGATGCGGCTTGCGGTGCACCATGGGGCGCCTCAGTCGCGCAGGCGGATCTCGCCGGTCCGCCGCCCACTCGCGGGATCGACCAGCACGACCCTTTCGCCGTCGGGCCGCAGCACCCAGATGGCGAGGGACCGGTCGATCGCCGCGATTCCCCCGATGCGGCTGCCTTCCGGTTCCCCCAGGACGTGCTGGGCCATGCGCGCCGGCGGCTGACTGCCGCCAAGCCGCTGGACGAGCACGATCCCCAGCGCCACGGTGCCGACGACGATCAGCACCCCCATTCCGATCACCAGAGCCTTGAGCCCAGCCACCCCTACCCCCTCGTCCACCGAACCGGAGCGCGTCGAAGCCCTCGCACCCCCTGAGGCCGCCGGCAGCCGCGCCGACCGCTTCCTCGCGGATGCCATAGGTTCGCTCTCGCGCTCCCGGGTCAAGGCGCTGATCGAGGCCGGCCACGCCTCGCGCGACGGCGCGCCCATGACCGACCCGTCCGAATCAGTCCGCGCCGGCGCCCGCTATGCGGTCGAGATCCCGCCGGCCGTCCCCGCCACGCCCCAGCCCCAGGCCATCCCGCTGACGATCCTGTACGAGGACCGGGACCTGATCGTGGTCGACAAGCCCGCGGGCCTGGTCGTCCACCCGGCCCCGGGCAATCTCGACGGGACGCTGGTCAACGCGCTGCTCGCCCATGCGGGGGAGGACCTGCCCGGCATCGGCGGGGAGAAGCGGCCGGGCATCGTCCACCGCCTCGACAAGGACACCTCGGGCGTCATGGTCGCGGCCAAGACCGAACGCGCCCACCGCGCGCTGTCCGAGGCCTTCGCCGCCCGCGACCTCGACCGGGCCTACCTGGCCCTCGCCTGGGGGCTGCCGGCGCCGACCGAGGGCGAGGTCTCCGCCGCCATCGGCCGCCACCCGGCCGACCGCAAGCGCATGGCCGTGGTCACACGGGGCGGCAAGCCGGCCACGACCCGTTACAAGCTGCGCCGGGCCTGGGGGGCGGCCGTCTCCCTCGTGGAATGCCGGCTGCTGACCGGGCGGACGCACCAGATCCGGGTCCACATGGCCCATATCGGCCACCCCCTGGTGGGGGACCCGGTCTACCTGCGGCGCAGCCCCGCCTCGGCCCGGCTGCTGCCCGAGGACACGCGCAGCGCCCTGCTGGCCTTCCCCCGCCAGGCGCTGCACGCCGCGACGCTCGGCTTCGCGCACCCCGTAACCGGACAGGCCCTATCCTTCGAAAGCCCCTTGCCGGACGACCTCAGGACCCTCGTCGCGTTGCTGGATGGTAACAGCCAGTAACCCGACTATTGCAGTCGGTTTTTCTTGCGCTGCGAAACCGGGAGCGGTACAAGGGCGTTGTCGGATTCCGAAGGGTGCCGCTCAGCACCCCGTCCGGCCTGCCCCGTCGTGACCGGGGCTGGCGGCCCGGGCTCAGGGCCCTGAGGGAGGCGACACAACCGAGGTTAGGCCGCTTGCGCGCCCCGCCGTCACGGGGGGTCCGCCCGGCCCAGGAGGCAGATGACCCATGGCTTCCAGCATGGCCATTCCCATGGCGACGGAAGGGAACCTCTCCCGCTATCTGCAGGAGATCCGCAAGTTCCCGATGCTCTCGCCAGAGGAAGAGCTGAACTTGGCGCGCCGTTGGAAGGAAGATGGTGACGAACGGGCCGCACACAAGCTGGTCACGTCGCATCTTCGACTCGTCGCCAAGATCGCCATGGGCTACCGCGGCTACGGGCTGCCCGTCGGCGAACTGATCTCCGAAGGCAATGTCGGCATGATGCAGGCGGTGAAGCGCTTCGACCCGGAGCGCGGCTTCCGCCTGGCCACCTATGCGATGTGGTGGATCCGCGCCGCCATCCAGGAATACATCCTGCACTCCTGGTCGCTCGTGAAGATGGGCACCACGGCGTCGCAGAAGAAGCTGTTCTTCAACCTGCGCCGCCTGAAGGCGCAGATGTCCGCGCTCGAGGAAGGCGACCTCAAGGACGAGCAGGTGGCGAAGATCGCCCATGCCCTCCAGGTCCCCGAACAGGACGTGGTCAGCATGAACCGGCGCCTCGCCAGCCCGGACCACAGCCTGAATGCCCCCGTCCGCGCCGACAGCGAGGGCGAATGGCAGGACTGGCTGGTCGACGACGGCGAGAGCCAGGAGGAGGAACTCGCCGAGCGGGAGGACATGTCCAACCGCCGCGACCTGCTCAACGGCGCGCTCAAGACTCTCAACGAGCGCGAGCGCCACATCCTGATCGAACGCCGGCTCAAGGAGGAGCCGACCACGCTCGAGGAGCTCTCGCAGCAGTACAACATCAGCCGCGAGCGCGTCCGCCAGATCGAGGTCCGCGCCTTCGAGAAGCTGCAGAAGTCGATGAAGCAGCAGGTCGTGGAGCGGCGCCTGACGGTCGGCTGACCCAGGCGCAGTTTCGGAATGCCCGAGGGGCGGCGGAGCGATCCGCCGCCCTTCGTCGTTTGCACGTGACATGCATCGCTCGCGCCGGCGCCTGGCTGGCGTAGGATGGCGCCACGCCACGCCAGGCCCGGGAACAGGCGGGGCGGCCACCGGTCCAGGACCACGACGATGCCGTTCCTCTCCCGCCGCCTGACGCTGCTGGCGACGCCCATGGTCGCCGCCAGCATCGCGCCCGCTCGGGCCCAGGCACCTTCCATCCTGCTGTTCCGCGTCGTCTCCCAGCGGGACGAGATCATCATCGGTCTCACGCCGGCCGAACTCGCCGCGCTCGGGAGCGGGCCGGAGGTCGAGCGGATCGGCCGCCGCCTGGCTTCCGAGGGCCAGATCGGCGCCTGGCGCTACACCGTCGGCCGCGCGCCGGACGGGTCGACGCGCTACGGCCCCAACGGGCGGATCTCGATCCTGCGGCAGGACACCTACCGCATCGAGCCCTACACCTCCGCGCTACCGGTCGCTCCGCCGCCCTCGTGAGGCTTGCGGGCGCCCGTCTGCGCACGAAATGATGGCGCGTCCATTCCCGGGAAGGAGGACCGCCATGCGTCGCCGCGACATGATCGCCCTGACCGCCGCGGGGGCGGCCGCGCCCATCTTCGCATCCGCCAACGCCACGCCGCCGGGCTACCGCGTGACGTGGTTCAACGCCCGCACGGAAGGGTCGGGCCGCGTCGGGTCGCGCGACGTGACGGCCGCTGGCGATGGGACCGTTTGGTTCTGCGGGCAGCGCAACGGCACGCTGAACCGGCTCGATCCGCGGAGCGGCGCCATCCGCGTCGTGACCCTCGGCCCCGGGGCGGCGCCGCATGGCGTCATCCGCGGGCCGGATGGCGCGGCCTGGGTCACCGAGGGCGGGCAGAACGCCATCGCACGGGTCGATCCCGCCGACCATCGCGTCACGCTGTGGCGTCTGCCGCAGCGCTTCAACGACGCGAACCTCAACACCGCGGTGTTCGACGATCGCGGCACGCTGTGGTTCACCGGGCAGAATGGCGTGGTGGGCCGCTTCGTGCCCGCCACCGAGCGGATGGAGGTCTGGGAGGCCCCGCGCGGTCGCGGCCCCTATGGCATCACGAAGACGCCGCAGGGCACGGTCTGGTACGTCTCCCTCGCCGGCAACCACCTCGCGCGCATCGACACGGAGGCGACGACGGCCGAAGCGCTGCGTGTCCAGATCCTCGAACCGCCGACGCCCAACCAAGGTGCGCGTCGGGTCTGGACGGACAGCCGCGGACGGCTCTGGGTCAGCGAGTGGAACAGCGGGAACCTCTCCGTCCACGACCCGATGACCGGGCGGTGGGGCGTGTGGCGCCTGCCGGGGGAACGGCCCCGCTGCTACTCCGTCTGGGTCGATCCGACGGACAAGGTCTGGGTCACGGATTTCTCGGCCAACGCCATCCTGCGCTTCGACCCGACGACCGAGGGCTTCCTCGCCTTCCCCTCCGACCGCAGCGGCGCCAACGTCCGGCAGATGGATGGCATCGCGGGCGAGGCCTGGGGCGGGGAGAGCGGGACGGACCGGATCGTGCGGATCGAATACGGGCTATGAGCGGGAGGACGAACGCCCCCTCGCCCCAGGACCGCCCCTCCAGGTGATCGAGGACGGAGGGGGGATTTGGGGGGCATTCGGTCCCCCCGGCCGTCTGGCGACCGTGCTGACGCTTGCCCTGCTCGCCGCCCCGGCGCTGGCCCAGGACGGCCGCGCCGCCTTCGAGGCCCGCTGCGTTTCCTGCCATGCGGCCGACGCCGGCGCCCCGCCCGGCCCCGGCCCGAACCTCGCGGGCCTCGCCGGGCGCCGTATCGGCGGCGACCCGCGCTTCGACTACTCGCCCGCGCTGCGCGGGGCGCAGGGCGCCTGGACGGCGGCGCGGCTGTCGGAATTCCTGGAAGACCCGGAGGAGATGTTCCCCGGCCTCTGGATGGGCGGGAACGGGGTCCGGGATGCGGCCGCGCGCCGCGCGATCGTCGACTACCTGATGCGGTAGGGGCGCGTCGCCGCGCCCCTACCCATTACCTCAGCGGATCGGCGGTGCGTAGTGCAGGCCGCCGTTGTTCCACAGGTTGTTCACGCCGCGCGGGATGCCGATCGGGGTGATGTTCCGCTCGTACATCTCGGCGTAGTTGCCGACCTGGCGGATGATGCGCACCGCCCAGTCGTTCTCGAGGCCCATGGACCGGCCCAGGTCGCCTGTCCGACCGACGAGGCGCTGGATGTCCGGGTTGGTGGTGGTGCGGGCGATCTCCTCGACGTTGCCGCTATTCAGGCCCATCTCCTCCGCGGCGATCTGGGCGAACAGGGACCAGCGCACGATGTCGAAGAAGCGCCAGTCACCCTTGCGGACCGCCGGGCCGAGCGGCTCCTTCGAGATGATCTCGGGCAGCAGGACGAACTCGTTCGCATCCGTCGTGCGCGTGGCGCGGAAGGAGGCGAGCGAGGAGGCGTCGTTGGTGTAGGCGTCGCAGCGGCCGGCGACGAAGGCGGCGCGGATTTCCTCCGCCTGCTCGATCACCACGGGGGTGAAGCGCATGCGGTTGGTGCGGAAGTAGTCGGTCAGGTTGAGCTCGGTCGTCGTGCCGGGCTGGACGCAGACCGTCGCGCCGTCGAGCTGCCGGGCGGAGGTGATGCCCGAGGAGCGGCGGACCATGAATCCCTGGCCGTCGTAGAAGTTGATGCCGGCGAAGGCGAGGCCGAGCTGCGTCTCGCGCGCCATCGACCAGGTCGTGTTGCGCACCAGGATGTCGATTTCGCCCGACTGCAGCATCGGGAAGCGCTGCACCGTGGTGTTCGGCACGAAGCGCACCTTGGTGGCGTCGCCGAGGATCGCGGCCGCGACCGCGCGGCAGGTGTCGACGTCGAGGCCGCGGAATTCGCCGCGGCTGTCCGGCAGCGCGAAGCCCGGCGCGTTGACCGCGACGCCGCAGATGAGCTGTCCGCGCGCGCGGATGGCGGCGACCGTGTCGGCCGGGGCCTGCTGCGCCTCGGCCTGTCCGGCCCAGGCCAGCATCGCTGCCGCCGCCACACCCGCGATCCGGGTGCCCAGTTTGATCATTCTTCAGTCTCCCATTTGTCGTTCCAAGCCGTCCCTGCTGCGGCCGGCCCGAACGGGAGCATGCCCGCCCCCCCGGCACCCCGCCAAGGCCCTGCGTGTGCGCCGCGGCAGGCGATCAGCCGGCCGGGGACAGGATCGCGTCGGCCATCTTCTCGGCCGTCATCAGCGTCGGGAAATTGGTGTTCGCCGAGGGCACGACCGGGAAGACCGAGGCGTCGACCACCCGCAGCCCGGACACCCCCCGGACCCGCCCGGCGGCGTCGACCACCGCCATCGGGTCCCCATCCGCCCCCATCCGACAGGAACAGGAGGCGTGCCAGACGCCGATCGTCCCCTTGCGGATGAACTCCTCCAGCGCCTCGTCGTCCTCCATGACCTGGCGGAAGGTGAAGCCCTCCACCACGAAGCGGTCGATGAAGGCGCGGCGCAGCGCCGCCGGCCCGTCGAGGAACTTCGCGATGAAGGACGTGATCAGCCGGTTCTTGGTGTTCACCACGCCGATCCGCCGCACCCGGTCCGAATAGAAGGCCGGGAAGGGATCCGCCGAGACGGCGGCGAGCGGGGCGGAGAGGTTCAGCGCCGCGGCCAGCTTGAAGCCGATCATCAGCCGCTCGAGGTCGCGCCGGTCGGACAGCAGGTTGAACTCGACATCCGGATGCGCCCGCCAGTCGGTCGAGACCAGCCGCACCTGCCCCCGCTGGGAATAGGTCTTGTTCACCCAGGTCAGCATCGAGCCGACCTGCTCGCCCACCGCGTGCCACGCCGACTTGCTGGCCACCGACATGAACATGTCGCCCGGCGGCGCGCCCTCGATGCCCGAGGAGAAGCGCAGCCCCACCAGCATGTGCCGACGCAGCTTCGTCCGGTTCAGCCGCGCCTCGGGCTTGATGAAGGAGGACAGCGAGATGGCCGGGTGGTCCATCAGCCCCTGCCCCACCCCGGGCAGGTCGGCGCGGACCTCGATGCCGTGCTCCTTCAGATGCGCCGCGGGGCCGATGCCCGCGCGCATCAGATGCGCCGGCGAATGGATCGCACCGGTGCAGAGGATCACCTCCCGCCCGCGGAACGCCTGTTCCTGCCCCTTCACCAGGGCGCGGATGCCGGTGCAGCGCGTGCCCTCGAAGATCAGGCCCATCACCTGCGTGTCGGTGGACAGCGTCAGGTTCGGCCGCTTGCGCGTCTCCGCATCCAGGTAGCCGATCGCGGCCGAGACGCGCGTCTCGGTCACGTTCACCGTCAGAGGGAAGTAGCCGTCCTCGAAGGCGCCGTTCTGGTCGTCGAGCTTCTTGAACCCCGCCTGGCGGAAGGCCTCGGCCGTCGCCTTGGAATGCACCGGCCATTCGGCTTCGGGAATGCGGCGGACCGGGATGCGGCCCTCGCGTCCATGCCATTCATTGTCGAAGTCGAGGTCACGCTCGACCTTCTTGAAGTAGGGCAGCACCGCATCCCAGTTCCACCCGGCCGCACCACGCCGTTCCCACTCGTCGTAGTCGTGCGGCGCCCCGCGATTGGCCATCTGCCCGTTGATCGAGGACCCGCCGCCCAGCACTCGCGCCTGTTCGTACTTGCGCAGCGGCGGCCGGTCGGCATCGGGGTTGTTGTGGGAGACGACCTGCGTGCGGACCTTCAGCTCGGTCCAGTGGAAGCGCGGATCGAAATAGGCCTGGCCCGGATAGGTATCGAGGATCGTCGCCGGGACCTGGCCGGGCGGGGTGTCGGGGCCGGCCTCGCAGAGCAGCACCTTGTTGGCGCCGGGCGTGGACAGGCGATGCGCCAGCACCGAGCCGGCGGAACCGCCGCCGACGATGATGTAGTCGTACAAATCCGTTTCCCCCGACTGGTCCGGGGCGCAGAAGACCATCGACCGCAGCGGGGCGGAAGGGTCTCCGAGAGAGGCGCCGCCCCTCTCGGACTCTCCCCGCCGCGGGTTCCCAAGGACGTTGCCGTGCGACGTCCTTGGGGTCCCATCGGCCGAACGGCCTTTGGAAGCCCTTATCTGGCGCTAGGGAGGGCGGCCAGCGCCTCGGGCGGGGCGGACAACGCCGCCCACAGCAACGCCCCGGCTGTGATCGTCGCCGCCTTGAGTTCCTGCACGGGCACGACGGCGCGGGTATCGGCCGCCGTCAGCAGGTAGCGCAGCGCGCTGCCGGGCTCGTCGAATCCCGACACCAGCCGCGCCGCCGGAATCCCTTGCGCGGCGAAGTTCGCATGGTCGGAATTCGTCATCAGCGGCAGGTGCGTGCGCAGCGGCAGGCCGACCGCCGCGGCCGCGTCGCGCAGGAACGGGCCGAGCCCGGCGAAGCCGCTCGTCAGCGCCGTCAGCGACGACCCGCCCGCGATGGAATCGAGGTTGATGTTCACCGCCATCCGCGCCCGCCGCTCCGCCGGCAGCGCGGCCAGCCAGGCGCGCGAGCCCGCCAGCGCCCATTCCTCCGCGCCGAAGACGCACAGCGTCAGCCCGCGCGGGCAGTCCGGCACGAAGGGCGCGGCCGCGCGCGCGAGGCACAGCGCGGCGGCAAGGCCCGTCCCGTTGTCGATCGCGCTCTCCCCCAGCGGATGTCCGTCGAGATGCGCCGACAGCACCACGCGGTCCTCGCTGCGCCCGGGCAGGTCGAGCACCAGCGTCGGCGTCGTCGCCGCATGGTCCTCCCCGCGCAGCGTGACCCGCACGCGCCGGCCCTCGGCGAGCAGCGCCCCGGCCTCCGCGCTGATGCCGAGCGCCGGGATCCCCTCCCCGCCCCCACGCCCGCTCGACCCCGAGACCGGGCCCACGCCCGGTTCCGGCTGAACGATCAGGAAGGCGGCGGCGCCGGCCTCGGCCGCGGCGTTCAGCTTGACGCGCCGATGCACCGTCCAGGCCGCGAAGGGATATTCGTGCCGCGCCAGGACCGCGCGCCCCGCCGCCTCGCCATAGGCCCCCGGCGCCCCGCGCCCGCAATCGAGCGTGTCGAGCACGAGCCCTTCAGGCGGCGTCGCCGCCGCGCCGAGCAGCGGCGCGCAGGCAAGGTCGCGGCCGCTCGCGAGGTCGGTCAGTCGCGCCTCGTGGCAGGTCCAGCCGGCGTAGGGCGTCGGCTCATCGCTGACAGGCCCGATCGCCGCCATGCGTTCGGCCATCAGCGCGAAGCCGCGGGCGGCGCTCGCGCTGCCCTGCAAGCGTCCGCCGGTGTCGCAGATCGCCGCGAAATCCTCCGCCAGCGCGGCATCCGCGGCGACGCGGCCGAGAAAGGCGGCGAGCGTCACTGCGCGGTGATGCCGCGCGTGCGCGCGATCTCCCCGTAGCGGGCGACGTCCTGGCGGATGCGCGCCCCGAAGGCAGCCGGCCCGTCGCTGCGCGGGATCACCGCCAGCGCCTCGAGCCGCGGCGCCATGTCGGGCGCGGCCAGGACGGCTGGCATGGCGGCGGCGATCCTCTCGATGATCCGATCCGGCGTGCGCGCGGGCGCGAGCAACCCCCACCAATGCTCCGCCACCAGGTCGATCCCCTGTTCGCGGAAGGTCGGAATGTCGGGATGGCTGCGCATGCGCTCGGCCGACATCACGCCGAGCCCGGTGATCTGCCCTGAGGACAATTGCGGCGCGGCCGACGCCACGGTGACGAACACCGTGTTCAGGTTGCCCGCCGCGAGATCCTGGATCGCCGGCCCGCCGCCGCGATAGGGCACGTGCGTCAGCTGCGTGCCGGTGGCGATCTGGAACAGCTCCCCCATCATGTGCGAGGCCGCGCCGACGCCGCCCGATCCGAAGGTGTAGTGCCCGGGTCGCGCCTTCGCGAGTGCCGCGAATTCCGCCGCGTTGCGCGCCGGCAGGGACCGATGGCCGAAGATCAGCAGCGGCGCCGCGCCGACCATGACCACGGGGACCAGGTCCTTCTCGACGTCATAGGGCATGCGCGCCTGCAGCGCCGGCACGATGGCGTAGGGCAGGTCCGCGAACAGCAGCGTGTACCCATCCGCCGGCGAGCGCGCGACGACCTCGGTCCCGAGCATCGACCCCGCGCCGGACCGGTTCTCAACCACCACCGGCTGGCCGAGCGCAGCCCCGAGGCCCGGCTGGATCAGTCGCGCCAGCACGTCCGACGACCCGCCGGGCGCGAAGGGTACGACCAGGCGGATCGCCTTGTTCGGCCAGTCCGACTGCGCGAGCGCGGGGGCGGCGAGGACCGCCCCCGCCGCGCCCAGCAGCGCGCGTCGCCTCAGCCCTTCGGGCGCAGGCCGCACCAGTCGGCGATGAAGGTCGCGATGGTTCTCGTGCATGTGCGGAGGTCCTCGATCGAGGTGCGTTCGTCGAAACCGTGCGCCACTTCGCCCTTGGGCCCATAGCAGAGGCCGGGGAAGCCGAAGTAGAGCCCGTAGTAGCGCGCGTCGTTGACCGCCGTGGTGCGGCGTTCGGGCATCTCGCCCCCATGCACCGAAGCATGGGCGGCGGCGAGCACCGCTTCCGCCTCGCTGCCGGGCTCGAGCACGTAGGGGTCGGTCTGGAAGCCGGTCCAGATGATCTCGGGCGGGTTGTTCGCCATGAAGGCGTCGGTCTTGGCCGCCGTCTTCACGCAGGCCTCGACGCGCGCCATCGCTTCCTCGGGCGTCATGCCGGGCACGAGGCCGATGCGGCAATCCACCTCGCACCAGGCGGGGGTCGAGGACGCCCAGTCGCCGCCGCGGATGATGCCGGGGTTGAACTTGATCGGGTCCTTGATGTCCGCATACCAGGGGTTGGACTTCGCTTCCGCGTTCAGCACCTTGGTGTGCGCGTACAGCGCGTTGATCAGCGCATAGGCCGACATGATCGCGTTGGTGCCGTCCTGCGCGACGGCGACATGGACGGGCACGCCGCGCACGCGCAGGCGGAACCAGATCGTCCCGGTCTGGGTGCGGGTGATGGTATGGCCGGTCGGCTCGGGCACCAGCGCGGCATCGGCGCGGTAGCCGCGCAGCAGGGCGGCCAGCGCGCCGTTGCCGGTGCTCTCCTCCTCCGTCACCGTCTGCACGTAGACATCGGCGGCGGGCTCGAAGCCCGCGGCGCGGATCGCGTCCATGGCGAAGACCATGCAGGCGACGCCGGACTTCATGTCATGCGCGCCACGGCCGTACATCCAGCCGTCGCGGATGGTCGCGGAATAGGGCGGGTAGGTCCACATCCCGTGCGGGCCTTCCGGCACCACGTCGATGTGGCCCTGCAGGATCAGGCTGCGGCCCGTGGGGTTGGCGGCACGATGGGAGGCGACGACCTGGATGCTCGCGGCCGGATCGGCATCGACCATCGGCGCCATCTTCGGGTGGTCCGGCACATCGGCGATGGAAAAGCGGTCCACCGCATAGCCGCGCGTGGCCATCTGGCGCGCGAACCAGTCCTGCAGCGGCGCCTCGCGCCCGCGGAGGGAGGGGAAGCGCACCAGTTCCTGCAGGAAGGCCACCTGGCGGTCGAAATTCGCATCGATGGCGGCGAAGATGCTGTCGCGGGCCGCGGCGTCGGGCATGGGCGCTCTCTCTGTCCTTCAGTTCGGCGGACGCGCGAGCACCGCCGTGGTGTGGTTCACCGGGGAGGGATCGTAGACGACCCGGTCGCGACGACCAGCCCATGTGTTGCGGAGGAAGATCACGGGGATGACGCCCTTGTCCTCCTGCAGGGCACGCGCTGCCTGATGCGTCAGCACCTGGCGGCGCTCGGGGTCCATCGTCGTCAGCGCGAGGCGCAGCGGCTCGTCGATCGCGGGGTTGGAGTAGCGCTGCCGGTTGAAAGGGCCGAAGCCGAGGTCCGGGTTGCGCGTCGCCACCACCTGCCGCAGCGGGTTGATGGTCAGGTAGCTGCTGAAATAGGTCATGAAGAGCGAGAATTCGCGGTTCGTCGCCCGGGTGAAGAGGTTCGCCGGCGGCAGCGCCTGCACGGTGGTCTCGATGCCGACGCGGGTGAATTGCTGCGCCAGCGCCTGCAGCAGGTTCTGGTCGGACGGAAAGAACCCGTTCGGCCCATGCACCGTCAGCCGGAAGCCGTCGGGGTAGCCGGCCTCGGCGAGCAGCGCGCGGGCGCGGGCGATGTCGTGCGGCAGCGGACCCGGCGCCGGCAGGCGGTGCTCGGCGATCGGCGCGGCGAACTGGTCGGCGGGGCTGGCCTGGCCCTGGTAGAGCCGCGTCGCGATGGCCTCCCGGTTGATGGCGAGCGAGAGCGCCTCCCGCACCCGCCGGTCGGCCAGCGGATTGCCCGGCAGCGGGTTGCCCTGCCGATCGGCGACGAAGGGCGAGGTATCGCGCATCGAATCCGGGAAGAGGTAGACGTAGGTGACGCTGTCGACCTCGAACAGCGCGAAGCGCGGGTCGCGGCGGAAGGTCTCGACGTCCTGCACGGGCACGTAGTCGATGAGGTCCACCTCGCCGGCCAGGAGCGCCGCGCTGCGCGAGGCGGCCTGCGGGATGAAGCGGATCGTCACGCGGTCCCAGGGTTCCGGCGCGCCCCAGTAGGTCGGGTTGCGGGCGATCTCCATCCGCTCGTTCTGGGCGAAGGAGACGAGGCGATAGGGCCCGGTACCGATGGCGAGCCGCCCGCTCGTGAAGTCCGAGGTCGCCGGATTGTCCCCGTGGATGCGGCGGGAGAGGATGAACGGCGCCGCCATGTCGAAGGCCATCAGCGGGTTCGGCTCATGCGTGCGGATGCGGATCGTCGTCGCGTCGACGATGTCGACCGCGCTGATGACGCGCACCGCCGGCGTATAGAGCGCCGGGCTGTTGGGCACCGTCGGGATGCGCGCGAAGGTATAGGGTATGTCCGCGGCCTCGAGCGGCGTGCCGTCGTGGAAGCGCACGCCGGGGCGCAGCTTCACCTCCCAGGTCAGCTCGTCGATGGCCCGCATGGAGGTGGCGAGGCGCGGCTGCGGCACCGCGCGATTGTCGAGCTCGAACAGACGCTCATAGATCTGCATGAGCATCATCGTGTTGTTGGTGGTGTTGTGGAAATGCGGGTCCAGCGCCGAGGGCGGCGTCTGGACGCCCATGATCAGCGTGCGCTGCGCGGCGGCCGGCATGGCCGCGATCAGCGCCGCGAGCGCGGCGCCGAGCATTCGCTTCGGCATGGCTTCCTCCCAGCGGCAGGATCTGTCGCCCGCCGTCCGGTCAGCCTCCGGGGCCGCAGCCGCGGCCGTCAAGCATCGCAATCTTGGGTTGCCAAACATACCAACCGGTCGGTATGTTCCTCGTCATGGAAAGGACGCCGCGCCGCACCGGGGATGCCAGGGCCAGGCTGCTCGACGCCGCCCTCGTGCAGATCCGCACGCGGGGCTACGAGGCCACCTCGATCGATGACCTCTGCCGCGCCGCCGGCGTGACCAAGGGCGCGTTCTTCCACCACTTCCGCAGCAAGGAAGAGCTCGGCATCGCCGCCGCGGCACGGTTCCTGGAGTGGCTCGAGGCGCTGTTCGTCCGCTCCGGCTGGCGGGACCACGCCGATCCGCTCCAGCGCGTGCTGGCCTATGTCGACTTCCGGACGGCGATCCTGCGCGGCGAGATCCCGCACTTCACCTGCCTCATCGGCATGATGGTGCAGGAGACCTTCTCGACCCATCCCGCGCTGCAGGCCGCCTGCGAGGCCGGCATCCGCAGCCATCTCGCGCCGCTGGAGGCGGAGATCGAGGCGGCCTTCGCCTCCCATGGCATCGAGGGCGTCTCGGCGGCCGGGCTCGCCCTGCACATCATGGCGGTGATCCAGGGCGGCTTCGTGCTCGCCAAGGCCGCCGGCGGCCCGGCCCCCGCCATCGAATGCATGCACCACCTGCGCCGCTACATCGAATGCCTGTTCGCGGTGCCGGGCCAGCGGGAAGGAACCGGGCCATGACGACGATCTCGGCGAACCTGTGGTTCGCCAGCGAAGCCGAAGAGGCGGCGCGCTTCTACTGCGCGACGATCCCGGGTGCGCGCATGGGCGATGTCGTCCGCATCCCGCCGGGCGGCCCGGGGCCCGAGGGCGGCGTCCTGCTGGTGGAATTCAGCCTGCCCGGCACCTCGGTCCTCGCGATGAACGGCAACCCCGGGGAAGGCTTCACGAATGCGTTCTCCCTGGTTGCCCTCTGCGCCGATCAGGCCGAACTGGACCGGGTCTGGAACGCGCTTCTGGACGGCGGCCAGGCGCAGGCCTGCGGCTGGTTGAAGGATCGCTTCGGCGTCGCCTGGCAGGTGGTGCCCGAGGCCTTGCCGCGCCTGATGAAGGCCGGCGACGGAGCCCAGCGCGGCCGCGTGATCGCCGCGCTGATGCAGATGGTGAAGATCGACGCCGCCGCACTCGAGGCGGCGTTCCACGAATCCTGAAGCCGGGAACAAGGAGGAAGTCCGATGTATGTCGATGGTTTCGTGCTCGCGGTGCCGAGCGCGAAGAAGGACGCCTATCGCGAACATGCCGAGCGCTGCGCGCCGATCTTCAAGGAATTCGGCGTGGTGTCGATGGTCGAGTGCTGGGGCGACGACGTGCCGGAAGGCAAGCTCACCTCCTTCCGCATGGCGGTGAAGCAGGAGGAGAACGAGACGGTCGTCTTCTCCTGGATCACCTGGCCATCGAAGGACGTCCGCGACGCCGGCTGGAAGAAGATCATGGAAGACCCGCGCATGAAGATGGAGGGCGTCGACGCCCCCTTCGACGGCAAGCGCATGATCTATGGCGGCTTCAGCGTCCTCGTGAACGCCTGAGACGGAGATACGGCATGTCCATCACCCCCTATCTCTTCTACGAAGGCCGCGCCGAGGAGGCGATCGCCTTCTATGCGAAGGCGCTCGGCGCGACGACGGCGATGCTGATGCGCAACAGCGACAGCCCGCAACCGCCGCCGCCCGGCATGATGCCGCCCGGGTCCGAGCACAAGATCATGCACGCCGAGATCCGCATCGGCGACCTGCCCCTGATGATCTCCGACGGGCATTGCGCGGGAGCGGCGAAGTTCGCCGGCTTCGGCGTCTCCCTGCCCGCGCGCGACGCGGCGGAAGCCGAGCGCTTCTTCACCGGCCTGTCGGACGGCGGGGAGGTGCGCATGCCGATCAGCGCGACCTTCTTCAGCCCGGCCTTCGGCATGGTGCAGGACCGCTTCGGCGTGCTGTGGATGATCGGCGTGTTCCAGGACGCGCCGTGATGGGGGCCGCTGTCGATCCCGAGCGCGACCTGGTCTTCGAGCGTCTGCTCGATGTTCCCCCGTCCAAGGTCTGGGCCTGCTGGACGCAGCCTGCGTTGCTCGAGCAATGGTTCTGTCCGGTGCCCTGGCGCGCCACCGATTTCGATATCGACCTGCGTCCGGGCGGGCGCTTCAAATCGGTGATCCGCGGCCCGGACGGCGAGGCGATGCCGCAGAGCGGCTGCTTCCTCGAGATCGTGCCGGAGCGGCGCCTGGTGTGGACCGATGCGATGGAGGAGGACTACCGCCCCCGGGCGGAGCCCTTCATGTCGGGGACCCTCACCTTCGATCCGCAGGGCAGCGGCACGCTGTACCGCGCCGTCGTGCGGCACGCCGATGCCGAGACCCGCGCGAAGCACGAGGCCATGGGCTTCCACGAAGGCTGGGGCAAGGCGGCGGACCAGCTCGTCGCGCTCGCACGGACGCTGTGACGTCCATCCCACGGGCGCGTCCCGCCGGAGGCCGCCGGCCTCCGGCGGGATGGTCCGCGGTGGGCGCTTCGGTCAGTCGCGCGGCAGTGACGCGATCGCGTCCTGGTATGCCGCCGCGTCGAAGCCGACGAGCAACCTGTCTCCGAGGGCGAGGACCGGGCGCTTGATCATCGAGGGCTGGGCCTGCATCAGCGCCAGCGCGCGCGCCTCGGTCAGGCCTTCCTTGTCGCCGTCGGGCAGCTTGCGGAAAGTGGTGCCGCTGCGGTTGAGCAGCGTCTCCCACCCGACCTTCTTCGCCCACGCTTGCAGCGTCGCGGCGTCGATGCCCGCGGTCTTGTAGTCGTGGAAGGCATGCGCAACGCCGTGGGAGTCGAGCCAGGCACGCGCCTTCTTCATCGTGTCGCAGTTCTTGATGCCGTGGATGGTGATCGGCGTGGGCACGGGGCGTCTCCGGTGATTCGCTGGCCCAGGCTACGCCGTTTTCGCGGCCAGGGCCTCATGGGCGGCGGTCAGCCGCGCCAGCACCCGCGTGCCCGGATCGGGCGCGCCGAGATGGCGATGGCGCAGCTCGTCCATGAACGCCTCCCACAGCGCGGGTCCACCTTCCTCGAGCAGCTGTGCGCGGATCGCGAGATCGGGCGTCGTCGGCCTGTGCCTGCGTCCCCAGGCGCCGAGCTGCGCGAGCACAGGCAGCAACTGAATCCCCGCTTCCGTCAGGCTGTAGATGGCCTTCTGCCGATGCGTCGGGTCGTCGCGGCGCGTCAGCAGCCCGGCCGCGACCAGTCGCTTCAGCCGGTCGGCCAGGATGTTGGAGGCGATGCCCTCCGTCGACCCTTGCAGCAATTCGCGGAAGTGGCGCCGGTTCCCGAACATCATGTCGCGGATGACGATCAGGCTCCAGCGATCGCCGAGCGTCTCGAGCGCCAGGTTGATCGGGCAGCCGGAACGGTGCGGTTCAGCAATCGGTGATGGCGACGTCATACTGATTGCAAATTAGGATCGGTCAGAGCAGGAATCCACCGATTGCAAATAGCAAGCAGTTAAAGACTGGCGGGAGGAACCCATGGCCGACCTGGTCCTGTCCATCTTCACGAGCCTCGACGGGTACTTCGTCAAACCCGGCGGCGAGTTCGCCCCGCCGCCATGGTCGGACGAGGTCGAGCGCGAATGGTCCCTCGCCGCCCTCTCCCGCGCGAGGCACCTGATCTACGGGCGGGTGAACTTCCTCTTCAACAAGGGGTTCTGGAGCCCGGCGGAAACCGATCCTTCCAGCGTCGCCGCGCAGATCTCCTACGCGCCGCTGATGAACGGCCTGCCCAAGACGGTCGTCTCCCGCACGCTCACGGGCGATCCGGGCTGGAATGCCCGGATCGCGGGGCCCGACCTTGCCGCCGAAGTCGCGCGCCTGAAGCGCGAGGTCACCGGCGGGGACATCTTCGCCTTCGGCGGATCGAACCTCGCCAACAGCCTTCTGGCGCTGGATGTGGTGGACGAGTTCTGGCTGATGGTGACGCCGGAGCTCCTCGGCGCGGGCGAGCCCTTCTTCCGCAACGGTCGCCCGGGGGCGCGCATGACGCTCATCGACTGCCGGCGCCTCGAGGTCGGGTCGGTCATCCTGCGCTACCGCCGCGCGCGGGAGGGCTGATCGCCATGACGCTGACACTTCATGCCCACCCCTTCTCCGCCTACTGCCAGAAGGCGTTGGTCGCGCTCTACGAGAACGCGACGCCGTTCGCCTTCCGCATGGTGAACCTCCGCAACGCGGCGGATGCCGCCGCGCTGACGGCGCTCTGGCCATTCCGCAAGTTCCCGGTTCTCGAGGACGGCGCTGCGGTGATCGCCGAAGCCAGCCTCGTCATCGAGCATCTCGACCAGCGTCACCCCGGGTCGGTGCGCTTCATCCCGGAAGATCGGGATGCCGCGATGGAGGTGCGACTGATCGACCGCGTCGTCGACAACTACCTGCTCACGCCGATGCAGAAGGTGGTCCTCGATGCGATCCGCCCCGCCGGCGCGGGCGATCCCTTCGGCGTCGACCAGGCGCGCTCGACGCTGCAGACCGCCTATGCCTGGCTCGACGCGCGGATCGCGGGCCGCGACTGGGCGGCCGGCGCGTCCTTCACCCTCGCGGATTGCGGGGCGGCGCCGGCGCTGCTCTACGCCGACTGGACCCATCCGATCGATCCGAGCTTCGCGAACCTTCGCGCCTACCGCGCGCGGCTGCTGGCGCGACCGTCCTACGCGCGGGCGCTCGACGAGGCGCGGCCGTATCGCCAGTACTTTCCGCTGGGTGATCCGGGGCGGGATTGATCCCGACCCGCTTCAGGCCGCGAGCGGAAAGCGCCCCCGGACGTCGAGATCCAGACCGCTGTGGACGAGCGCGACCTCCCGCACCGCGATCCGGATCGGCATGACCCCCCCCGATGGCAGGGCCGTCGACCCGGACGCCAAGGTGATATGCGGCACCAGTCCTGCTGCGGGCCGGAGCCGCTGACGCGCCATGCGTTCGCCGAGCTCGGCATGCAGCGCCATGAGCGCGGGACTTTCGGCACGCAGGATCAATCGGAACGGATGGGCCCGCGTGCTCGGAGTCCGGATGCAGACGAGGTCCCGGCAGACGATGTCGAAGGATCGCGTCACGAGGCCGCGCGCCGCCCGCTCGGCTGCGAGCACAAGGCGGGGCGGCGGGCGCGCGCATTCACGCAGGAAATGCAGCGAGAGGTGATGTCTGCCGAAGCTCGTCCGCCGCCAGCCCGCACCGCCGCGGGCCGCCTGGAGACCGAGGTCTTCCAACGCGGCCTCCTCCGCAGGGCCCATCAGGAGGCAGAAATACAGGCGCGGAAGGCGCTTCAGCGGCATGTCGCCGAGATCCAGGGACGCTTGCATTGGCGCTCTGCCCTACCGCCCCCTCGATCGCGAGAATAGAACAAAATAGGAACTCTGTGCCGTGCCGCCAAGGCGCATGGCGGCCGCTCCTCCGCGCTACGCCACCAGCGGCGCGGCGATGGCCTTCAGCACCGCCATGGCGTCGCGCGGGGCGAGGCGCACCTGCAGCCCCCGCTGCCCGCCATTCATGTAAACAAGGTCGTGCGCGAGGGCCTGTTCCTCGATCGCGGTGCGCACCAGGCGCATCTGCCCGAAGGGACTGATGCCCCCGACCTTGTAGCCGGTGACGCGCTCGGCCTCGGCCGGCTTCATCATCTGCGCCGACTTGCCCCCGAACGCGGCGGCGAGGCGCTTCATCGACACCTCGTGGTCCGAGGGGACGATGACGCAGGCCGGCTTGCCGTCCACCAGCGCCATCAGCGTCTTGAGCACGCGGGCCGGGGATTCGCCCAGCGCCTCGGCCGCCTGCATCCCGATGCTGTCGGCATCCGGGTCATATGCGTAGGTGTGAACGGTGAAGGCGACGCCAGCCTTGGCCAGCATGGTCGTCGCCCGCGTGGCCTTCGACACGGTTCAGCGCGCCCGGTGCAGGAAGCAGCCGGGCACATGGTCGTCGACGATGCCGACGGCCTGCATCCAGGCATGGACGATGGTCGGGCCGACGAACTTGAAGCCGCGGCGCTTCAGCTCCTTCGAGGCACGCTCCGACAGCGGCGTCACGCTCGACCCGTCGCCGCGCACCGGCACGCCGCCGGTGAAGGACCAGCAGAACGCCGCGAAATCCTCGCCGGCCGCCTGCATCGCGTTGAAGATGCGCGCGCCCGCGATGGTCGCCTCGATCTTGGCACGCGACCGCACGATGCCGGGATCGGCCAGGAGCCGGACGATGTCCGCTTCATCGAAGGCAGCAACCTTCACCGGGTCGAAGCCGGCGAAGGCGGCCCGGAATCCTTCGCGCTTGCGCAGGATGACCGTCCAGGACAGGCCGGCCTGGAAGCCCTCCAGCATCAGGCATTCCCACAGCGCGCGGGCGTCGCGCACGGGCACGCCCCATTCGGTGTCGTGATAGTGGCGCTCGAGCGGATCGCGCTCGGCCCAGGTACAGCGGGTGACAGTGTCGGAAGCCATGCGGAGATGTTCGCATGATGTTCCGGCCGTGGCCAGCCTCAGCCGGCCGTGGGAACCGAGAGGTAGTCCACCGCGCACATCACCTGCAGCTTGAGCACGTTGATCGCTTCCTCGATCGTCACATGCTCGTTGTCCGTCCCCATGCTGAGCGGGGACGGGCCGCAGATCACCGCGGGAATGCCGCGCCAGCGCCAGTAGCGCGTGTCAGTGCCGCCCAGGCTGCACACGGGTGGCGCGTCCATCCCGAGCAGCGCGCGGGTATTGGCGCGCAGGATGCCGGCCATCTCGCCGAAGGGATCGGTGCTGCTGGCCGGATAGGAATGATCCTCGTTGACTGTCAGCGCGCAGCCGAATTCCGCGGCGAGCAGCGGCAGTTCCGCCCGGACGCGGTCGCGGTCGGGGCCCACGGGGAAGCGCATGTCGACATGCACCGTGCAGCCTGTCGGGATC
The DNA here is from genome assembly GCF_012927745.1 of Neoroseomonas marina. GTDB lineage: Bacteria > Pseudomonadota > Alphaproteobacteria > Acetobacterales > Acetobacteraceae > Neoroseomonas > Neoroseomonas marina. Next base: position 86,965 of record NZ_JABBKX010000008.1, on the reverse strand, counting down.
TGCGTCGCCTTGCGCCCGCCCTCGATGATGCCGGCATTGACGGTGATGCGCAGCGCGTTGTCCGCGGCGCCCCGCCCGAGGATCGCGTCGGCCGCGGCGACGCTCTCGGGCGAGCGCAGCACGGCGGCGAACTCCTCGGGCATCTCCGCCAGCCGGCCATGGTAGCGGTCATAGAGCGCCTGCGTCGCGGCGACGACCTGCTGGATCGGATTGTTCGCGCGATGCGGATAGCCGCCATGCCCGCCCGGCCCGGTCGCGGACAGCGCGAAGCGCAGCGTGCCCTTCTCCATGAAGCGGAGATTGCCGAGGCCGCTGGGTTCCCCATTCAGGCAGCAATCGCCGGCGATGTCCTCGGCGTGGGTGTCGAAGAGGAACTTCGTGCCGTAGCGCCCGCCCGATTGCTCGTCCGAGACCACGGTCAGCGTCAGCATCCCGAACAGCCGGTCGCGATGCGGATAGAGCAGGCAATAGGTCAGGATCGACGCCAGCGTCCCGGTCTTCATGTCCGAGGCGCCGCGCGCGACGATCCGGTCGCCCTCGATCTCCGCCGCCCAGAGCCGGTCGTCCGACACCGGGAAGACATCCATGTGCCCATTGAGCACCAGGTGCCGACCGACATGGGGCGCATGCCAGCGGGAGAGGATGTTGGGCATGTCCTCCCGCGCCGCGACGGTGTGGTGCTCGAGCCCGAAGCGATCGAGGATGCCGCGCACGAAATCCGCCGCCTCCCGCGTGTCGCCCGGCGGGTTGACCGAGCGGATGCGCAGGAAGTCCCGCAGCAGCGTGACGACGTCGTCGCGCCGTTCGTCGATGTGGCGGCAGAGCGCGGCCTTCAGCCCCGCCGCGTCGCCCGCCCCGGTCATGCCGCCAGCATCGTCTGGCGGAAACCGAGCGCCTGCTCGATCAGACGCGCCTGCCCGAGCAGCGCCGCATCCCCGTGCGGCGGCCCGACGAGTTGCAGGCCGACCGGCAGGCCCTCCGCGGTCACGCCGCAGGGGATCGAGATCGCTGGGCAGCCGGTGAGCGTGATGACGAAGGTGAGGAACATCCAGTCGATATACGTCGTCAGCCGCTCCCCCGCGATCTCCGTGGGGAAGCGCTGCTCCACCGGGAAGGGCGGCACCGCGACGGTGGGGCAGACGAGCAGGTCGAAATCGTCGAAGAAGCGCGCCACTCGGTGGAACAGCGCGGCGCGGGCCCGCCGCGCCTCGATGATCTCCGCGGCGGTGAGCGTCAGGCCCTTCTCGATGTTCCACACGATGTCGGGGTTGATGCGGTCGCGTTCTGCCGGCAGCAGGCCGCCGCGGACATCCGCGAACAGCAGCGCGCGCAACACCTGGAAGGCGTCGATGGCACCGGAGAAATCCGGCGAGGCGGCCTCGACCGCCGTTCCCATCGTTGCGAACTGCCGTGCCGCCGCCTCGCAGATCGCTGCGACCTCGGGATCGACCTTCCGCAGCCCGAGATCCGCGCTGAACCCGATGCGCCGCGGCGGCCGGCCGCGCATCATGGCCGTCTGGTACCCCCCGACCGGCACGGGTCGTGACAACGGGTCATGCGGGGTCAGGTCCGCCATGGCGTCGAGCAGCAGCGCGAGGTCGGCCACGTTGCGCGCCATCGGACCATCGACCCAAAGGCTGTCGAAGGCCGGCAGCCCATCGCCGCGCGGAACCACGCCCGCGCTCGGCCGCAGCCCGACGACGCCGCAGAACGAAGCCGGTATGCGCAACGACCCGCCGAGGCAGGACCCGTTGGCGAGCCACACCTCATGCGCCGCCAGCGCCGCGGCAGCCCCGCCCGAGGAACCGCCCGCGGTGCGTCCGAGGTCCCACGGATTGCGCGTCACGCCCCAGACCGGGTTGAAGGTATGGCTGCCGGCGAATTCGGGGACATTGGACTTCGCGACCGGAATCGCGCCGTTCGCGCGCATCGTCGCGACCGTCCGGTCGTCCGTCGGGGCGACATGCTGCGCGTAGATCGGCGAACCGAGCGTCGTCAGCTGGCCGCCGACATCGTTGTAGTCCTTGATCGCGACGGGCAGCCCGGCGAGCCAGCCGGGATGCTCCCGCGCTTCGCGCCGGAATCCCTTCGCCTGGTCGCGCGCGACGTCGAGGAAGCGGATCGGCAGGGCGTTGACCCGGGGTTCCACCGCCGCGATCCGCGCTGCGGCGGCATCCACCATCTCGAGCGGCGAGACCTCGCCACGGCGCAGCCGCGCCACCGCCTCGGTCGCAGAGAGTTCCCACAATTCCATGGCGCGTCCTCCGGACCGGTCACGGCCGGCCATTGGCGCCACCATGTGCGAGCGTCAGGGACCGCGCAACCGCGAGCCTGGCCGCCTCACTCCCACTCGATCGTCCCCGGCGGCTTGGAGGTGATGTCGTAGGTCACCCGGTTGATCCCGCGCACCTCGTTGACGATGCGGTTCGCCACGCGGCTGAGGAATTCCATGCTGAACGGATAGACATCGGCCGTCATGCCGTCGGTCGAGGTCACCGCGCGCAGCGCGCAGGCCTGGTCGTAGGTGCGGCCATCGCCCATCACGCCCACGGTGCGCACCGGCAGCAGCACCGCGAAGGCCTGCCAGATCGCGTCGTAGAGACCCGCGGCGCGGATCTCCTCGAGGTAGATGCTGTCCACCTTGCGCAGCAGGTCCGCCTTCTCGCGCGTCACGTCGCCGGGGATGCGGATGGCGAGGCCCGGCCCGGGGAAGGGATGGCGGCCGACGATCTCCTCGGGGATGCCGAGCTCGCGGCCGAGCTCGCGCACCTCGTCCTTGAACAGGTCGCGCAGCGGCTCCACCAGCTGCATGCGCATCCCTTCGGGCAGGCCGCCGACATTGTGGTGCGACTTGATCGTCACGCTCGGGCCGCCGGTCGCGGACACACTCTCGATCACGTCCGGATAGAGCGTGCCCTGGGCGAGGAAGTCGGCGCCGCCGATCTTGTTCTGCTCCTCCTCGAACACCTCGATGAACAGCCGGCCGATCGTCTTGCGCTTCACCTCCGGGTCGGTGACGCCGGAGAGCTGGCCGAGGAACAGGTCCGACGCGTCGCGGTGGACCAGGTGGATGTTGAAGCGGTCGCGGAAGGTCGAGACGACCTGCTCGCTTTCGTTCGCCCGCATCAGCCCGTGGTCGACATAGATGCAGGTGAGCTGGTCGCCGATCGCCTCATGGATCAGCACCGCCGCGACCGAGGAATCGACCCCGCCCGACAGGCCGCAGACGACGCGGCCCTTGCCCACCTGGGCGCGGATCTTCGCGACCATCTCGGCGCGGAAGGCGCCCATGGTCCAGTCGCCGCGGCAGCCGCAGACCAGGTTGGTGAAGTTGCGCAGCAGCGCCGCGCCATGCGGGGTGTGCACCACCTCGGGGTGGAACATGGTGCCGTAGTAGTGGCGCTTGTCGTCGGCGATCAGCGCGAAGGGCGCGCCCTCGGAACTCGCGACGACGCGGAAGCCGGGGGGCAGTTCGGTGATGCGGTCGCCATGCGACATCCAGACCTGCTCGCGCGCGCCCTTGGCCCAGACCCCCTGGGTGATGGCGCAGTCGCCGGTCACGTCGACATAGGCGCGGCCGAACTCGGCGGCGTGCCCGCCCTCGACCGTGCCGCCGAGCTGATGCGCCAGCGTCTGCTGCCCGTAGCAGATGCCGAGGATCGGCAGGCCCGAGGCGAAGGCGTAGTCGGGCGCGCGGGGGCTTTGCCCCTCGGTGACCGAGGCCGGCCCGCCCGAGAAGATGATGCCCTTGGGGGCGAAGGCGCGGATGCGCTCCTCGGGGGCCTTGTTGAAGGGCCAGACCTCGCAATAGACCCCGGCCTCGCGCAGGCGGCGCGCGATGAGCTGCGTCACCTGGCTGCCGAAGTCGAGGATCAGGATCCGGTCGTGGCGGGGGGCGGAATCAGGAATCGGATCGGCCATGGCGGCGTGAAGCACACCGCCGCGTCGCGGGCAAGACTACCGCTCGCCGGCCGGGGCGGTCGCCGACAGCAGGCTCTCGATCGGATCCCAGACGAAGGCGGCCTGCTCGACCGGCTGGCCGCCGACGCGGATCATTTCCCGCGCCGCCTCCCGCCCGCCGATGTGCCGGTAGAACCAGCGCGTCGGATTGGCCCGCAGCACCCACAGCATGGCCGACCGGCAGCCCACGGCGCGCAGATGCGCCCCCATGGCCCGCATCAGCCGCCGCCCCGCGCCGCGTTCCCGCCAGTCCTCGAGGAGGTAGAGCGTCTCCACCTCCCCCTCCGCGAGGCCGGCGCGGCGCGCGCGGCCACCGGAGGCAAAGCCCACGACGGTCGAGCCCACGCCCCGGTCAGGCGCATCCGCCCCGCCGGCGACCGCGACGAAGACCGCATGTCCTTCGCGGCGATCGAGGATCGCCCGCTGGTAGAAGCCCGCGAGCCGCGCAGGGGACAGCGCCGCGAGATAGGCATCCGGGAGGATGCCCGCGTAGCTCGACCGCCACACCGCCGCGTGGATTTCCCCGATCGCCGGCGCGTCGGCCGGGCGGGCGCGGCGGATGCTGATCACGTCGCCCGCTCCAGCACCGCGCAGAAGAAGCCGTCGGTTCCCTGGTCACCCGGCGAGAGCGCCAGCCAGGGCCCGGCACAGGGCGCCGTCGCGCCCGGCATCAGCGCGGCCCACAGCCCGTCCAGCGGCGCCGGCTTGAAGCGCGGGTCGCGCGCCAGGAAACGCTCCATCTGCTCTTCGTTCTCCTGCGGCAGGAGTGAACAGGTAGCGTAGACCAGCCTTCCACCGGGGCGCACCAGTTCCGATGCGGTCGCGAGAATCTCATGCTGCACCGCAACGAGCTCGGTGAGGTCCTGCGGCCGCGTCCGGAGGCGCGCATCGGGGTTGCGCCGCCAGGTGCCGGTGCCGGTGCAGGGGGCATCGACCAGCACCCGGTCGAACGACCCGGCCCGCCGCTTGGCCCAGCGGTCGCCGGGAACGAACAGGTGCCGCTCGGCGTTGTCCACGCCCGCACGCCGCAGGCGCTTCGCCGCCCCTTCCAGCCGCGGGGCGGAGGTGTCGCAGGCGGTGATCCGGCCCCGGTTGCCCATGGTCGCGGCCATGGCGAGCGTCTTGCCCGCCGCCCCTGCGCAGTAATCCGCCACCCGCATCCCTGGCCGGGCGTCGGCGAGCAGGGCGATCAACTGGCTGCCCTCGTCCTGCACCTCGATCAGCCCGTCCTTGTAGGCCTTGGTGCCGGTGACCGGGCGGCGGGAGGGCAGTCGCAATCCCCAGGGCGAGAAGGGCGTCGGTTCGGTGGCAAGCCCCTCCCCCGCCAGCATGGTGGCGGCGGCCTCCCGCGTGGTGCGCAGCAGGTTGGCGCGCAGGTCGAGCGGCGCCTCCGCCTCGAGCGCCGCGGCCTCCTGCGGCAGCCGGGCCCCGAAGCGGGCCGTGAAGGCGGGCATCACCCATTCGGGCAGGTTCAGCCGGGCATGGTCCGGCATCGCCGCGTCGATCAGCGGGCGCCCGGCCAGCGACGCCGCGGCGCGCCGTTCCCCGGCATCGAGCGCGGCCGGCCCGTAGCGCGACCCGTCGAAGGCGGCCTCCGCCGCCTGGCGCGTCCGGCCATGGTCGTCCGCCCCCGCGGCGAGCACCATCTGGGCGAGCAGCAGCAGCCGCGGCGTCGGCGCCATGCCGATCCGCGCCAGGTGCCAGTCGAGCCGCAGCCGCTGCCGCACCACGCCCCAGGCGAGTTCCGAGACCGCGCGCCGGTCTCCTCCGCCGATGAAGCGGCGGGCGCGGAAGAAATCGCTCGCCACCGCATCCGCCGGGCGGCGGCGGGCGGTGGGTGCGAAGCATTGATCCTCGAGCGCCGCGAGCAGATCGATCGCGGCGGCGATGCGGGCGGACGGGGTCACGCGAGCAGATCGGCGAGGCTGGACAGGTCCGTCAGCGCGGGGATTCCCGCGGCGGCCAGGCCGTATTCGTCCGGCGCCCCGGTGCGGTTCACCCGGACGACACGCATGCCGAAGGCATGGGCCGCCTGCCCATCCCAGGCATTGCCCGAGACGAAGACGAGGTCGTCGGGCGGGCAGCCGAACTGCCGCGTGGCCAGCCGATAGACGCGCGGATCGGGCTTGAAGACGCCGACCTCCTCGACGCTGAGGATCTCATCGATCTGCTTCGCGAGGCCCGCGGCCTCCACGGCCGCAGCAAGCATGCCGGGCGTGCCGTTGGACAGGATGGCGGTGGTGATGCCCCGCGCGCGGATGGCGGCCAGCATCGCCGGCACCTCGGGATAGGCCGGCAAGATGCGGTAGGCCTCCATCAGGTCGCGTTCCAGCGCCGCGTCGGCAATGCCGTGCCGGGCGAAGACGAATGCGAGCGCATCGCGCGTGCAGAGCCAGAAATCCTCGTGATGCGCGGCGCCGGTCAGGCTGCGCACCCAGGTGTATTCCAGCTGCTTCGCGCGCCATTCCGCCGACAGCGCCGCCCATCGCGCGCCGAGGCGCGCGGCATGGCGCTCCATGGCGCCGTTGACGTCGAGCAGCGTTCCATAGGCGTCGAAGACGACCGCTTCCGGCGCGGGCATGATCGGACTCCGTTTCCGGCCCCGCAGGATGGCCGAGTATGATGCTATGCCTGAAGGGCTGCAGGTTCGCGAGTTCGTGACCGCGGTCGGACGACCTCAGTTCTCCGCGCGATAGTTGGGCGCCTCGCGCGTCACCGCGACGTCGTGCACGTGGCTTTCGCGCAGCCCGGCGCCGGTGATGCGGCGGAACCGCGCCTTCGACTGCAGCTCGGGGATGGTGGCGCAGCCGGTATAGCCCATCGCCGCGCGCAGGCCGCCGACCATCTGGTGCAGCACCGCGCCCACCGGGCCCTTGTAGCCGACGCGGCCTTCCACGCCCTCGGGCACCAGCTTGAGGCTGTCCTGCACCTCGGCCTGGAAGTAGCGGTCGGCCGAGCCGCGCGCCATGGCGCCGAGGCTGCCCATGCCGCGATACGATTTGTAGGAGCGGCCCTGGTAGAGGAACACCTCGCCCGGAGCCTCGTCGGTGCCGGCGAAGACGCTGCCCATCATCACGCAGTCGGCGCCGCCGGCGATCGCCTTGGCGAGGTCGCCCGAGGAGCGGATGCCGCCATCGGCGATGGCCGGAACGCCCTTCTCCCGCGCGGCGGCGGCGCTTTCCATCACGGCGGTCAGCTGCGGCACGCCGACGCCCGCGACGATGCGCGTGGTGCAGATGGACCCAGGGCCGATGCCGATCTTCACCGCATCCGCGCCCGCTTCGATCAACGCCAGCGCGCCTTCGGGCGTCGCGATGTTGCCGGCGACGACCTGCACCGAGTTCGACATGCGCTTGATCTTCTCGACCGCGGCCATGACGCCGTGGGAGTGGCCATGCGCGGTGTCGACCACCACCACGTCGACATCGGCGGCGACCAGCAGCTCGGCGCGGCGCAGCCCGTCCTCGCCGACGCCCGTCGCGGCCGCGACGCGCAGGCGGCCCATCGCGTCCTTCACCGCGTTCGGGTTGGCCTGGGCCTTGTCCATGTCCTTGACGGTGACGAGGCCGACGCAGCGATAGGTGTCGTCAACCACCAGCAGCTTCTCGATGCGGTGCTTGTGCAGCAGGGCGCGCGCCTGGTCGGGCGTGACGTCGGGGCTCGCGGTGATCAGGTTCTCGCGCGTCATGAGCTCATAGACGCGCAGGTTCGGGTCGGTGGCGAAGCGGACGTCGCGGTTGGTGATGATGCCGACGAGGCGGCCGGTGCCGCGTTCGGTCACCGGGATGCCGCTGATGCTGTGGCGCTCCTGCAGCGCGCGGACCTCGGCGAGCGTCTGGTCCGGGTGGACCGTCAGCGGGTTCACCACCATGCCGCTCTCGTACTTCTTCACCTGGCGGACCTGCGCGGCCTGCTCCTCGGGCGAGAGGTTCTTGTGGATGACGCCGATGCCGCCCGACTGCGCCATGGCGATCGCCATGTTCGCTTCCGTCACCGTGTCCATGGCGGCGGAGATCAGGGGGATGTTGAGCGAAATCTCCCGCGTCAGCCGCGTCCGCGTGTCGGTCTGCGCGGGCAGGACGGTGGAGAAGGCGGGAACCAGCAGCACGTCGTCGAAGGCATAGGCCTCCTCGAGCCGGATGACGCGCGAGGTGGGGGCCGGGGCCTCGGGGGAGGGCATGCTGTCGGGGGGTGCCATGGGGGGAAACCTTCTCGCGCGAGGGACTCGACGCGGCGGCGGGGCGATCCGCAACCTTGGCGGGGCCCCTTAGCCCCGAACCGGGGCGCGCGTCCAGCGCGGGCCACGCATGGCAGGCAGCGACGCGGGTCAGCCGGGCGGCGCAGCCTCGTTCGGCAGGCTCTGGTCCATGGCGAGCGCGGGCACCGCCTCGGCGCACCAACCGACCACGCGGGCCGGCACCCCGGCGACCGTGGCGCAGGGTGGGACGTCCCGCAGCACGACGCTGCCGGCGCCGACCTTGGCTCCCCGCCCGATCACCACATTGCCGAGCACCTTGGCGCCGGCCCCGAGCAGCACGCCGTCGCGCACCTTGGGGTGGCGGTCACCGCGGTCCTTGCCGGTGCCGCCCAGCGTCACGCCCTGCAGGATCGAGACGTCGTCGCCGACCACGGCGGTCTCCCCGATCACGACGCCGGTGCCGTGGTCGATGAAGACGCCCCGGCCGAAGCGGGCGGCGGGATGGATGTCCACCGCCAGGGCCTGGGCGACGCGGCTCTGCACGAAATAGGCAAGCGCCTGCCGCCCCTGCCCCCAGAGCCAATGCGCGACGCGGTGCCACTGCACCGCGTGGAAACCCTTGTAGTGGAGGAAGGGCGCGAGCGGCGCGCCGGCCGCGGCGGGGTCGCGCGCGCCGACGGCGATCAGGTCCGCGGCCGCGGCGGCGGCTATGTCCGGATCCTCGGCGATGGCCTCGGCCACCAGGTCCGACAGCCGGTCGCGGGAGGCGAAGGTATCCTCGAGCCGCAGGGCGAGCACCGCGGACAGGCCCTGGTCGAAGCAGGACCAGCGCAGCACCGCGGCATGCAGGAAGGGGGCGAGGAGCGGTTCCTCGCGCGCCGAACGGCTTGCCGCCGCCAGGAGCTGCGACCAGACGGTCGCGACCTCGATGGGCGGCGGGTCCTCGGGGCTGACCGCATCGGGGCATCCTGACATGGCGCCGTCTCCTCCTCGGGCCCGCGGGATATCGGTGCGGAGGGGCGACGATGGAAGGGGCGGTTTTTCCGCCTCGCGGGCGGCAGGCCGGACATGCAATGGTCCGCATGCTCCAGCCCGAGGAGGTGCGACGATGACGGATGCGGTGGCGACCCACTACGCGGGCGATGGCGACCTGGCCGCGGCGATCGCCGCGCAGTTCCGCCAGGCCGGCAAGGATCCCGCAAGCCTGCGCGCCGCCGACCTCGCCTCGGTGGATGAGTTCCATATCCGCGGCCGCAAGGCGACGCTGGACATCGCGGCCGCGCTGGGGCTCGACGCCGCCTCGCATGTCCTCGACATCGGCAGCGGACTGGGCGGGCCGGCGCGCACGGTCGCCGAGGCGCATGGCTGCCGGGTGACGGGCATCGACCTGACCCAGGCCTTCTGCGACGCGGCGACGGCGATGAGCGGCTGGGTCGGCCTCGCGGACCGGGTGGCGTTCCGCCAGGGCGACGCGACCGCCCTGCCCTTCGACGATGCCGCCTTCGACGCGGCGATGACCATCCATGTGGCCATGAACATTCCCGCCAAGGACCGCATGTACGCCGAGGCCCGGCGCGTGCTGAAGCCGGGCGGCCGTTTCGCCGTCTATGACGTCCTGCAGGGGGAAGGCGGTCCGGTCCACTTTCCCGTGCCCTGGGCACGCGAGCCGTCGATCAGCCACCTCGCCACACCGGCGGAAATGCAGGCGCTGCTCACCGAGGCCGGCTTCGAAATCCTGACCACGGAGGATTCCACCGAGGACAGCCAGGCCTGGTTCGAAGCCCTGGTGGGCCGCCCGCCGCCGGCCGTGACCTTCAAGACCTTCCTCGGCGACGAGTTCGCGGCGATGGCGCGCAACCAGGTCGCGAACCTGAAGGAACGCCGGATCCGGACCGTGACCTACCTCTGCCGGGCCTAGCCCCTGAAGCCGGTGGCGACGACGTAGAGCTCGGCGCTGTCCTTGCGGCTCGCCGGCGGCTTCACGTGGCGGACCGCGGCGAAGTCGCGCTTCAGCGTGGCCAGCATCTCCTTCTCCGTCCCGCCCTGGAACACCTTGGCGACGAAGGCTCCGCCGGGGGCCAGCACGCGGCAGGCGAAGTCGAGCGCGATCTCGGCGAGGCCCATGATCCGCAGGTGGTCCGTCGCCTGATGGCCGGTGGTGTTGGGCGCCATGTCGGACAGCACGATATCCGCCTTGCCGCCCATGGCGGCGATGGTGCGGTCCTCGGCCTCCTGCTCGGTGAAGTCGCCCTGCAGCACGGTCGCGCCCGGCACGGGGTCCATCGGCAGGATGTCGATGCCGACGACCTGGCCCCTGGGCCCCACAGCCTGCACCGCCACCTGAGTCCAGCCGCCCGGCGCCGCGCCAAGGTCGACCACCCGCATCCCCGGCTTGAGCAGGTGCAGCTTCTCGTCCATCTCGAGCAGCTTGAAGGCGGCGCGGGAGCGCAGGCCGCGTTCCTTCGCGGCACGGACATAGGGGTCGTTGAGCTGCCGCGTCAGCCAGCGCTGGCTCGCGGTGCTGCGGCCCGTCGCGGTGCGCAGGCGGGTCGCCATGCCGCGCCCGGCGGCCGGCGGTTGCTTCGCCATGTTCTCTCCTTCAGCGCAGCGGCCGGCGACGGGGCCCGGCGCGCTCGGCGCGCATCATGCGGGTCAGCATGCCTTCCCGCAGGCCGCGATCCGCGACCGTGAGGCGCGGCGTCGGCCAGACACGCCGGATCGCGGCATACACCGCGCAGCCCGGCAGGACGAATTCCACCCGATCGGGCCCGACGCAGGGATGCGCGGCCAACCCCTCCCGCCCCAGGGCGAACAGGTCGCCAAGGGCCAGGTCCGCCGCCTCGCAATCCAGGGTCTTGCCGTCCACCAGCGGGCGCCGGTAGCGCGGCAGCGCCATGGCGACCCCGGCCAGCGTGGTGACGGTGCCCGAGGTGCCCATCAACCGCACCCCGCCGGCGCGGATCTCCTGCCCGATGCGGTGGATGCGGTCGAATTCCGCCAGGTGCTCGGCCACCTCGGCGACGACCTCGCAGAAGCCGCGTTCGGTGAAACAGTCCTGGTGAACCCTTTCCGCCAGCGTCACGACGCCAAGCGGCAGGGAGACATAGCCGATCAGCTCCGGGGCGCCGCCCTCGGGCGGGACGCGGATCCAGGCGATCTCGGTGCTGCCGCCGCCGATGTCGAACAGCAGCGCCCGGCGGTCCTGCGGTTCGAGGAGCGGAGCGCAGGATTCCATCGCCAGTTCCGCTTCCTCCCGCGCCGAGATGATGCGCAGGCGGAGGCCCGTTTCGGCGGTGATGCGGGCAAGGAAGGCCTGACCGTTGGCGGCACGCCGGCAGGCCTCCGTGGCCACGGCCTCGAGCCGGCGGACGGGGCGACGGGTGAGCTTTTCGGCGCAGGCCCGCAGGGCGGTCGCGGCGCGGTCCATGGCCGCATCGGCCAGCCGGTTGCTGGTGGCCAGCCCTTCCCCCAGGCGAACGATGCGGCTGAAGGAGTCGACGACGCGAAACCCCCCGGCGGTCGGCGCGGCCACCAGCAGCCGGCAATTGTTCGTGCCGAGGTCGAGCGCGGCGAAGGCCGGTCCGCAATGATCCGCCCGCGCGAAGCCCGCTGCCGCCTGCGCGGGCGGGGAATCGGGGACGAAAGGTGCGGACGCGTCGGTCATATCAGGGTCCGGACCAGCCGGGGTCGAGGACTGGCCCTTAACGAATGATCCGGAGATGTAGGCGCGCGGGCAAGCAGTTTCCACGACCGCACGCTGATCGGCCCCGGAACGGGTGCGAGGGTGGTTGCCTCCTGGCAACCAGGGTGGTAGATGCCCCGCCCTCGGCCGATGCCGAGACCGCTTGGGGGATAGTTTAGCGGTAGAACTCCCGGCTCTGACCCGGGCAGCCTTGGTTCGAATCCAGGTCCCCCAGCCACCGCATCCTAAACACCTGACGAAGCAGCATCTTTCGGGTCGGCCAGCACGCCGAGGCCGCCCTTGCACGCTGCTCGCCCACAACTCACCCACATCACCAGGAAGAATGACGTTTACTACTGGCGGCGCCGCCTCCCGGGCTTGCCGCGCGGCGAGGTCTCGCTAAGCCTCCGCACGCGCCGCTTCCGGGAAGCCGAGCATCGGGCGGCGCTGCTCGATGATGTTTTCGGCGCTGCGATGGCGAGAGTGAGTGTGGACGGGACCAAGCTGACGGCGGCCCTCGGGCCGATCCTCGCGGCGGAGCTTCGCGACACCTTGGAGCGGGACCTTCGGGAGCGCATGGAGCGCGCGCCCGGGCGACCCGTCTATGCCCATGGATGGGAACGCGGCGACCCCGAGACCGCAACCGAGGCGGACCTTCGCGCCATCCGCGACGCCCGTGAGAGCATGGCGCAGCGCATTGCCGACAACGACCCGATGGATATGGAGGATGAGGCCGCGCGGCTGCTTCGTCGTCATGGTCTCCCGGAGCACCTCCTGCGGCCCCTCGCCCTGGGCTTGCTGGAAGTCGCGGTGAAGGCGTGGGACACGGCTGAACGGCGGACGTTGGGCCTTGAGCCGCTGGTAGTGGCGACGGGAGAGGCGCCATCATGCGGCGCCGCGCCACCCGTTGAAGTGCAGTCCACGTCCCCGGAAAGCGGGATGCCTCCCACGCCAGAGGCGAAGGCAGCCGCAGCGTCCAATGCCGAGACACACGCGCAGCCTTCTGCTTCCTCGTTGGTTGATCCGTATTTCGTCCGCAGGGAAACCATCGACCGCACGCGGCATCAGGTGATGGGGCAAGAACGCGCCACGCTGCGGCTGTTCTTCGAAGTGTGCGGCGACCGTCCGCCGGCCGAGTATCAGCGCGGCGACGTGACGCATTTCCTCGGCACGCTGCGAAGGATGCCGGCCCTATACAATCGGTCCTGCAAGGCCCCGCCAAAAAGCGTCGCGGCCATGATCGCGGAGGCCGAAGCGAGCAACGCCGCGCGACTAACCGACAAGACCGTGAAGCGCCACCTCACTGCGCTATCGCAGTTCTTCCGCTTTGCAATGGACCAAGGGCTGTTAAGCGTCGTCGGTCGTGACGAGCTGGTGAAGGATCACCGCTTCCAGGCGCCGAAGAAGGCGCGAGACCAACGCGACGCATGGACGCCAGCGGAGCTAGCGGCACTGTTCAAGACGCCCGTGTGGTCGGGTCGCGATATCTCCCGCGCCACCCTGTCCGGCCCGCACATTGTCCGCGATGCGAAGTTCTGGCTGCCGCTCTTGGCATTGTTCCATGGCGGCCGGCTTGAGGAGTTCGCAGACCTCTACGGGCGCGACCTGCAATGCGACGCAGGAACATGGCTTCTCAAGATCGTGGAGACCGAGGCGGATGAAGCGGCGGGGAAGAAGGGCCGCAGCCTAAAGACCGGCAATGCGGCCCGCTCTCTTCCTTTGCATCCCGAGGTCATCCGCTTGGGCTTCGTACAATACGTCCACGAGAAGGCGCCGCGCCCGGACGATCCTCTATTCCCCGACCTTCCGCCGCAGGGGAAAGACGGGCGGCGCGGCGCACGCTTCACGCGCGATTTCATCTACTACCGTCAGCAAGTCGGGGTGTATCGGAAGGGCGTCGGCATGCACTCGTTCCGCCATACCGCCATCACGCGGCTGACGGACGCCATCACCGATTTCCAACAGAAGCGCCATCGCGATTACCTCATGGGCCATGGCGGGGGCGCGACCGAGGGCGATGTGCGATACGACAAAGGGCCCGGCTTGAAGGCGACTGCCGCTACGCTCGCGCTATTGCGGTATCCTGAGTTGGACTTGTCGCACTTGTATTGGCCAGATGCCGATCCGGCGGATTGACTGCGCGTTCGCCACCGGTCGGGCTCGCGGGCGGCTCCTTTGCATTGATGGGCCGTTCGGCGCCTCGGGCGTTGCGGTCCAGTCCGCTGGACCTGAGGCCAGACCAAAACGTCGCCGCCGCAATGCGGCGCCCCTTCCAGGCCCTTCGAAGCCGGGAGCCGAGAGGGCCATTCCTCGCGACCAATAGGGCTCACCACAGAAGGCCCAAACATTCGCGCTCCAGTGGGCTTTACCGAAAACGACGATGCGGCTGAATGCGCGGTTAGGGCCCATCTTCCCAGGCATCGAGCGGCCGGCGGCGTGAGTTAGGGCTCACCTCAGCACGCACCCGAGCGGCGAGGAGCGCGAGTTAGGATGCATCTCCCCACCCACCCGAACAGTGAGGAGCGCAAGTTGAGGCCTACCTCCCCGCGCCCTAAGGATTTGCGGTCCAGTCAGTGGACCGGAAACGCGGAACCGGCGGAGCGCATAAGTTAGGGCCTATCTCAGCACGCGCCGAACGCCGGGACGCGGGGAGTTATGGTGAACCTCCCCACGCACCGAGCGTCACCCGCCGTGAGTGGGGGCTTTGATCTACCGGGGCCCTCCCCACGCGCCCAAACGGCGGACGCCGAGGTCCATGAGCTTCGTGCCCAATACGGTGCATCTCCCCGCGCCACACGTCCGCGGTCCAGGGAGCTTTCCCGCAAGCGGCGGTGCGGCTGGATGCCATACGATACGGCCGACCTCCACAGCGCCAAACGCCGCCCGGCTGCGACTACTGGCCTCTGCCACTGCGCTCGGCGCCGAGACGTGCGCCACGTCGCCCGCATGTGAAATGCTCGGTGCTCGACGCTCAAGGCTAATACGGTGAACCTCCCCGTGCCGAAGATTTCCGGTCCAGTCAGCTTGACCGCTGGCCGTGGAGCGGCCGCACGGCGCTAATACCGGCCACCTCCACAGCCCCGAAACCGTCCTCGCCGCATCTGACCGAGATTCGCCCCGGCAATATCGTTGGTGGTGCTACTCGCGGATCGTGATGGCAGGCGCCGCCGTGCGTTGCCTCCCTTTCTCCCTCAACCCCTCAAGGCCACCAACGCGCGCCCCTTCGGATCACCCCGGAGGGACGTGCGGACATGCGCCCACAAGGACCCACACCCACCATGACCACCATCTCCTCTGCCCTCGCCGCCGGTCCAAGCGGCGACGTTCGGCGTCACATCGAAATCTGGACCGACGGAAGTTGCCGTCCGAACCCAGGACGCGGCGGCTGGGCTGCAATCCTCCGCAATCCCGAGGGCCGCACCCGCGAGCTATCCGGCGCCGAGCCCAACACGACCAACAACCGCATGGAGCTTCGTGCTGCCATCGCTGGCCTGAAAGCCCTGCTGAACCCGTCCCGCGTCGCCGTCCATGCCGACAGTGAGTATGTCGTGCGGGGCATGTCCCTGTGGCTGCCGAAGTGGCAGGCCAGCCGGTGGCGCACCTCCGCAGGAAAGCCGGTCTTGAACGCCGACCTCTGGCAGCTTCTCGCCGTAGCGGCGGAACCCCACGACGTCACCTGGCAGTGGGTGCAGGGGCACGCCGGGGACCCGATGAACACCCGCGCAGATGCCCTTGCAAGTGCCGCGAGGGACAAACCGGAAGTCACGCGGCGCGGTGCTTGATCGTGCGGCATCGCCTTGCGTCCTTCCGGTCCAGTCGGCTTTACCGGAAGCGACATCCCACCTCCCACCGCCTCTAGGCATATCCCTCGATGGAGAAGCCTTCGATGGTGGATGGAGGAGGTGGTCCACTGCGCCGGGAACCCTCAGCGCACCACACGCCATTACGGGAAACGGTTTCTGGCCCTGCGACGCTGTCGGCGGATGCCCTGCGCGATGCTGTGTTGCTGGACTGGACCATCGCTCCCGTCACGGAACCCGCGCGGGCCCTCATGGGTGCCGTGGAGGCCAACGCATCGGCCGTCGAAACACGCGGCAGGACCAGAGGCTCACGCGAAGCCGCTGACTTCCGCCGCGCTCTTGGGGCCATCGTCGGTTCCGTTCTCGGGGCGTGGTGGCGGCGCCGTGTTCCGATCTCTCACTCGCGGAGGGCCGCTGCCTTCACGGGGAAGCCTATCGGGGCCCGGACGGCACTGGCCGCCGCCGATGCTCTCACGTCCGCCGGCCTTCTGATCCACCACCCCGGCTTCCGCCGCGAAGTGATGCCGGGCTGCTACGGCGGGGGCTGGTCTTCGCGATGGCACCCGACCGCCCGCTTGCTCGCGCTCGCGGGGGCTTACCGGGTCACGGCGGGGACCGTCGCGGATGCCTTCCGCCGCATCGACGCCGAGACCATCCAGCCTGCCGCACCACCTGAGTTGGTGGAGGTGAAGCCCCTCGGCCGGGCAAGGTTAGCCGGCGCCGACCTCGCCGCTGCCACCGAGACCGTGGCCGCCCTCAATGAACGGGCCGCGACGGTGCCCGTGACGGGGTGCCCGCGTCCGGTCTTCCGCCGCACCTACCACGGCACCGGGCATGGTCGCCTCTATGCCCTCGGCGGTGGCGGTGTGGCCTACCAGCGGATGGCAGCGGAGGACCGCCTCCGGGACATCACGATAGGCGGGGAGCCGATAGTGGAGGTGGATGCGCGGGCCTCACACCTGACCGTCCTGCACGCGCTGGCGAATATCCCGCTGCCCGAGGGAGACCCGTATGCCCTTCCCGGCATCCCCCGGGAGGCCGTCAAAGCGTTCGTCACCATGACCATCGGCACAGGCGGGCCGGCCAAGCGGTGGGCCAGGGATGCAGGACGCGAAGACGGATGGCCGCCACTGGCGAGCATCCGTGCTGCGGTCATCGCCCGGTTCCCCTTCATGCGCTGCCCGGCGCTCTTGGTCCCCGCCGACTTCCTCCCGGGTGTCGGACGGGAGCGGGCGCTCTCGCACTACCTCATGCGCCTTGAGGCGGACGCGCTGGCGACCGCCATGGGCATCCTCTGGCGGGAGCACGAAACTCTGGCGCTGCCCCTGTTTGATTGCTTGCTGGTTCCCCGGTCGGCTACCGGCCGGGCCGTCGAGGCCATCCGAACGGGCTACCTCGTCCATGCCGGGGAAGAACCTCGGGTGTCCGTATCGTGGTGGGAGGATGGCCGGAAGGCATCGGAGGACATGTGACGGGCGCAGAGGGCCAGAAGTCCTTTGATGGCCGTCCCCCGCCCCTCCGAGGCACCGCCAAAGGGCCCGTTCTGCCGGCAGCACGGGATATGCTCTCGGGGTCCCGAACGGCCCCAGGCGAGCCCCAGCGCAGCCCCTGGGCGGTGCCCCTGGCGGGCGGGGGCCGGCTTTTTTGGGTCACGCATCTGAGCGACCAATACCGCCAGCGGCATCGTGGGTTTCCCCCCGGGGGGGGGGCCTCGCGCCCGCCATCACTCACTGATTGGGCTGCGGCGCGGAGGCGCCGTCTCCTCCCGAACCTGCTGTCCTCATCACGTCCCTCAGTTTCCTTCCATCAGGCAGCGTGATGTCCGGGACGCTACCTAGATACTCGTCGCCAAACTGAGCCCACCCGGCACGGCCCCCTTTTCCGCCCTTGCCATCTGCTTGCCCCGCTCCTCCGCCCTCGCCACCAATGATAATCCCCGTCCCGCCTCTGATGACACCTGACCCGCCCTCGCCGCCATGACCACCACCCGGGCCACCACCAGCACCGCCGCGCCCGCCGATGATAACCCCGCTGCCGCCTTCGATCAGGCCACCGCCACCCCTGCCGCCCGCACCACTCGGCACCTCTTTAGGCGCCCTTAGGCGCGGCCTCAGGGCTTTCCATCCGAAGTAAGCGCCGACGACCGACCCGATGGCGCCGAGTCCGGTCAGCCACAATCCAATGTCCATCCCCGTCTCCTCGCTGGCCCCACGTCTCAATAGAGCAGGCCCGTGTGAGTCGTCTCGCGATGGGCCGGGAATGTCTCACACGAATATCATTGACGATTGAGACGATATCCACCATCGTCGTCAAAGACCCGTGCGAGACAGTCTCGCCGGGCCAGGGACACACGACCAATGGCAATGACCGTGGGTTATGCCCGGACCAGCACCGTGGAACAGGAAGCCAGCCTAGAGGCACAGGACCGGGACCTTCGGGCCGCCGGGTGCGGCAAGGTCTTTGCGGAGCGGGTCTCCTCCATTGCCAAGCGGGCGCAGCTAGAGGCGGCCCTTGAGTATGTCCG
Organism: Neoroseomonas marina; assembly: GCF_012927745.1. Taxonomy (GTDB): domain Bacteria; phylum Pseudomonadota; class Alphaproteobacteria; order Acetobacterales; family Acetobacteraceae; genus Neoroseomonas; species Neoroseomonas marina. The sequence continues at coordinate 68,801 of NZ_JABBKX010000008.1, read as the reverse complement.
CGAGGGCGACACGCTGGCCGTGACCAAGCCTGACCGGCTGGCCCGTTCAGTGGCAGACCTCCTCGGCATCATCGCCCGCCTTGAGGCAAAAGGCGTTGCCCTGCGGGTCCTCTCCATGGGCGGTAGCGAGGTGGATACGCGGACCCCGACCGGGCGCCTCATGCTGACCATGCTGGGCGCCGTCGCGGAGTTTGAGCGGGCCCTGATGCTCGAACGCCAGCGGGAGGGCATCGCCAAGGCCAAGGCCGAGGGGAAGTACCAAGGGCGGGTGCCCACGGCGCAGCGGCAGGCGGCCGAGGTGTTGCGCCTCAAGGCCGAGGGGGTCCGCCCGGTGGACATCGCCCGCAAGCTCGGTATCGGCCGGGCCAGCGTCTATCGCATCCTCGGCTAACCAAGGAGGGTAGCGTGAGGCCGCCGCGCAGCAAGGGCCGGGAGCAGTATGCAACGGGCACAGGCATGGCCCTTCGGGGCAACCGCAGCCACCCGGGTTGGTGGACCTGGCGCGATCTTTCCGGGGCGCCGTCTGCGCTTGCTGGGGGCGGGATTTCGCTGTGGGGGCGACCGAGTGGGCAGGCTTCGGGGCCTGGGCCCTGCATTACCGCGGCGTCATCGCCTGACGGCGGATACGGCGTAGCAATCCCAGCGAGGCTCGCGGTCCAGTCGGCTTTCCCGGAAGGCGGAAGGGAAATCAGAAATACGTCCTCAGCATCTCAGGCATGGGATGCGTTGAACGGCAACCCTCACACCCCCTAGACAACCGGGAGAGGTCAACCTGATGGCCAAAGAGAGACGACCCACGCAATGAAAGGGGCCTAGCCGAGAGGGGCGGCCCAGAGCCACTGAAGAGACTTAGGGAGGTGGTGGCGGGAACAGGCTTGACGCACTTGCGGTCGGGGCGGTGTTGGCCGTTGGCGAGCTTTGTCCGCGCAGCGTACGAAGCGTCTGATCAGTCTGCAACATATCCAACTCTCGACGCTTTGCCATAAAATCTGGATAATACAGACGGTCAAAGTCATCGACCCTAAGTTCTTTTGAGAATTTCAAATCTTTAGCCATCGCCTCCAGCATTTTTCTTATCCGGTTCTCTTGCTCATGCATCGGAACATGACGAGAAGGGTCATATGAATTGTACAGATCCGCCCATGCATCCCTGACTTCGCGAACGTCAAAGAAAATGACATCTATTAAGTTCAGAGCCCGGACACCGCTCGGAGACCAAAGTGACTTTCGTTCCTGCATGAGTGCAACAAAGATTTCTAGTTTCGCTTTGCGTCTCTCCTCAGCCTCCTGTCCGTCGCGCCGAAGATCCTCGGCCAAACGAGCAGCCGAGAGCGGTCCTTTCCACGCAGTATAGGCAGCAAAGCCCGCAGCAAGTGCCGAGAGAAAAGCCGCAACCACCTCCGGCCGAGATACCACAAAATCGATCATGGTGCGTCTCGCAACTTCACCAACCGCGCGTTCACTGGCCCTTGGGCAGTTGGAATTGTAACATAAGATCGAGACAGGAAGTCGACAGGCAGGCTGAATTTGGCCCCATAAGTCAATCCTTCTGGTCCTGTTTCTCGGCCCTGCACAAGATGAATATTTGCCGGTGCCCGAATGATCACATCAAATGGGTATCCGCCATCCACGGGATCGTACTGGAACGATCCGTCGTAGGTCACGCCAGCGACATCCACGCCTGCAAGGATACCGTTCGTTAGCAAGAGCAAAGAGAAGCCCTGCCCTACCTTCGATGTAAAGTACCCTGCATAGAAACCGTCAGGTTCAGGCATAGTGGTAGACTGTCCTCCCGTCTGGCAATGTTGGTGCTCACCCTCACACCATGGCGATATTGGACCATAGCCCGACCGTTCGAATAGATCCCAATAGCCTACAATCGAACCTTGCTCGCAGCCTGACGCTCACCCACAATCCACCCACATTTCCCCCAGCCGGCCCCGAGAGGCCCGCATTGTCAGGGAGATGCGAGATCGGGAGGGCCAGTTCCAGGTCCCCCAGCCAAACCTCCGTCCTCCACGGCTTCCGAGCGCGACACTCCGCGCCCCCCCGTTGGGCATGCAGGCCGCACACCAAAACGTGAGCACGGACCGGCCAACTACGGGAAAAGATTGCGTCCTGCCCGGTGGTTAGCGGCCGTCCGGTCATGGTCTTCGTTCCCCTCAAGAACGACACCATGCCGGAGACTCAGATGTCGCCACCCGTGCCTGGCCGTCTGGTTGAACCGGGCCGGCTGCATCTTGCCTTCCTTGCCGCCTGCCTGCTCATCAGCGTCCTCAGCGGCCGTCAGCTTCACCTGGACGGAGCGAACTACGTCGTCCAGTCGCTGCTCGACCCGCTATGGTACCCGCACCCGACCCCGCGCCGGCTCTTCGCGATCCTCTGGTCGACCTGGCCGGTTCGGCTGGTCGGCCTCGCCTCGCCGGACCTGATCGCCCTCGGTTCCTTCGTCTTCGGACTGACGAGCTACACGCTCATCCTGATCCCGGTCGCGCTCGTGCTGAAGGCCCGGATGCCGGCGTCGCAGCAAGCCGTGATCCTGATCGGCTTCCTCGCGTCGATGGTGTTCCTGACGAACTTCATCGTCACCGAGCTCGTCTTCGCCCTGTCGATGACGACCGCCTTCGTCACCCTCACGCTCGACCCATCTCTCGACCCGAGGGGCCGGTGGCGGCTGCTCCTCGCCGTGCTGTTGCTCGCGAGCTACGAGACGGTCGCGTTGACGAACCCGCTCCTTGCGCTTGGCGCCCTCGTCAGGGGGCGGTCCGAACAACTGCGCTCGCGGGCCAACCGCGTGCTGGTGCCGCTCATCCTGTTTTGCGCGACGCCGTTCCAGATCGGCTTCTTCCTGGTGAACCCCTGGCCCCATCCGGGCGGCGCCAAGGCACACTTCGTGTGGATGATCGCCGGCGTCTTCACGGCCGGCCTTCTGGTTATGCTCGGCGTCACGCGGCTGCTGCTGACGGCGGGCTGGTCGGCCGCGATCCTGGTGCTGCTGTGCTTCCTCGTCCCGGTGTCGATGCTGCTGCTGCCGTCGATGCTCGGGCTGCGCAGCCGTGCCTTCCGCTACGCCTATCCGTCGCGCTACTTCAGCGTGGGCGTGCTGTTCGTGATCTCGCTCCTGCCGCTGCTGCTGCTCCCTAGATTCGACTGGCCGCATCGCGTGATGGCATGGATCGGAACGCCGACATTGCGCGGGCTTGCGGCCGCCGTGATCGCCGGATTCGGCGGCATCAGCGTGATGTCGAGCGCGGACGCCGTCGCGTTCCGAAAGACCTTCGAGGTCGAGCTGGGGCGCCTCGGCGGCATGATGCCACACGCCCAGTGTTCGGTCTGCGCGGCGCCCGAGGACCAGGGCCATGTCGATGTCGGGTACAACTGGATCTGGCCGCTCTACAGCATGGCCTACACCATGCGGCACCAGGATCGACCACCGGTCATCCTCGTCGGTCCGCGCGGCATCGCCGGGGATATCTCCGAAGCCACGGTGGTCCGTTTCCTCGAACGACAGAAGGCGCAGCGGCGGTTCAAATCCAAGACGTGACCCCGTCGCGCCCCAACCGGATCGATCCGGCGGGCGGGATTGACCCATGCCCCGACCGGCGGCAAACCGGGCAGGACCACGAACCACAATGGGGGCTGACAGAGTGGCGGGAGACAATGACGCGGTGCGTCCGTTGCGGACGCTCGCGCCGGCAGGCGGCGTGCGAACCCTGGTCCTGGCTGCGGCGCTCCTTGCGCCCGCCGTCGCCTCGGCAACACCGTGTCCCACCGCCCTGCCTGTCTCCGGCGAGTATTCCTCCGGCTTCGGCTATCGCGGGCGCGGATTCCATCCCGGCGTCGATTTGCGCGCCCCCGTCGGCTCGCAGGTGCGTGCCGCCGTCGGCGGCACCGTTGTCTTCGCCGGCCGCTACTACGCCTATGGCGTGATGATCGAGATCCGGCACCAGGATGGCTCGACGGCGCGCTATGCGCACCTGTCCGGCATCGCGCGTGGCCTGCAGGTCGGCGATGTCGTCATGCCCGGCCAGCCGATCGGCGCCGTCGGCCGCACCGGCCGCACGACGGGTCCGCACCTGCATGTGGAACTGCGGCGCGACGGTCGGCCGATGGACCCCTGGCCCTGGCTGACGCGCACCGCCTGCGTCGAAGACACGCAGGTCGCGGAGGCCCCGCGGCGCTGATTCGCGCCGCGGCGTTCCGCCCGGTCAGGCCGGGCGGAAGGTGATCGGCTTCGCGCCGTCCCACAGCACGGAACGACCGACGACCGCGAGGCGATCGAGCCCCTCGCGGATCGTCAGCACGTGGTTCCCCGCGAGTTGGCCTGCCTTCGAGGCGAAGCAGGTCGGCCCATAGGCGACGAGGATCTCGGTCTCGCTGACGCCACCGGGATAGACGATCACCTGGCCCGGCGCGGGGTAGGAGGTCGCGTTCTCGAAGCCCAGGCCGAGGTCGAAATCGCCCATCGGGATCCAGCAGGCCTCGCCCGACCAGCGGACGTGGATGATGCGGTTGCTGTAGGGGACGAAGCTGCGGAAGCGCGCGACGGTCTTCGGGGCGTCGCGTTCCTCGTAGAAGGCCTCGAAGATCTCGCCGCCGATGTCGATGATCACGTCCGCCACGTCGCTGCTCCTGTCCTGGATCCTTGCGGTGTAACCCGTCGCGTCCTGGCGGAAAATCGGTTTCCAAAGGCCTTTCGGCCTTTGGCGGGGTGGTGCGGAGGGGCGGCGCCCCTCCGGCAGACCTTACGAATTCGGCCCGCGATCCATCGCATAGGGCTGCCACCGCCGCAGGCTGGAGGTGGCAAGGACCGTCGGGTTCACGCAGGACAGCGGCCACTTCCCCGAAAGCGTCAGCGCCAGTTCCTGCCCGACGCGCCGGCGACGCGCCGGATCGAAGCGCGCGGAGGCCGAGGCGTTGTGCGGCGAGAGGATGACATTCGTCATCTTGTGCAGCGGGTTGTCCGCCTTGGTCGGTTCGACCTCGAAGACGTCGAGCCCGGCGCCGGTGATCCAGCCGTCCTGCAGCGCCTTGATCAGCGCCGCCTCGTTCACCGTCGGCCCGCGGCCTGTGTTGATGAAGAGCGCGTTCTTCTTCATCTGCCGGAAGTGCTCCTCCTTGAGGAAGCCGCGCGATTCCGGCGTGTCGGGCAGGTGCATGGAGACGAAGTCGGAGGTGGCGAGCACTTCGGACAGGCTCGCCGGCTCGACGCCGAGGGCCGACATGGTCAGTTCCTCGACGAAGGGGTCATAGGCCTTCATGTGCAGGCCGAAGGCGGCCGCGCGCCGGGCGGTCGCGCGCGCGACACGGCCGAAGGCGATGAAGCCGAGCGTCTGCCCCATCAGGCGCGGGATCTTGAGCAGCGCCGGACGACCCTCCGACCAGCGGCCTTCGCGCACCATGCGGTCCTGCTCGATGCAGCGGCGGTGCGTCGCCAGCAGCAGCATCATCGCGTGGTCGGCGACCTCCTCGATGAAGGTGTCCGGGCAGTTGGTGACGGGGATGCCCTTCGCCGTCGCCGCGATCACGTCCACGTAGTCGACGCCGACGCTGCCGCAGGCGATGTGACGGCACTTCGTCAGCGCGCCGATCATCTTCGCGTTGAACTTCATGCCCTTGGCATAGACCGCATCGGCTTTGGGCGCGGCGGCGATGAAGCCCTCCTCGGTGGGCGGGCACTCGATGATCTCGGCGCCGACCGCGGTCAACGCCTCCATCTCATAGCCGTACGACATGCCGGCCGCGGGCGCGGCCGGCGTCAGAATGGTGAACTTCGCCAAGGATGGGTCTCCCGTCAGGAAAGGCGCCTCATTCCTTCACCGCGCCGGTGAGGGAGGAGACGTAGTAGTCGACGAAGAAGGAATAGAAGATCGCGACCGGCAGGGAGCCGAGCAGCGATCCGGCCATCAGCGCGCCCCACTGGTAGACGTCGCCGGTGACGAGCTCGGTCAGGATCGCGACCGGCACCGTCTTGCGCTCGCTGCTCTGGATGAAGGCGAGCGCGTAGATGAACTCGTTCCACGACAGCGTGAAGGAGAAGATGCCCGCGCTGATCAGGCCCGGCACCGCGAGCGGCAGGGTGATCTGGCGCAGGATCTGCAGCCGCGTCGCGCCGTCGATCAGCGCGCATTCCTCGAGCTCGAAGGGGATCGACTTGAAGTAGCCGATCAGCAGCCAGGTGCAGAAGGGCACGAGGAAGGTCGGATAGACCAGGATCAGGGCAATCGGGCTGTCGAACAGCCCGAGCTGGAAGACCACGGTCGCCAGCGGGATGAACAGGATGGACGGCGGTACCAGGTAGGCGAGGTAGATCGCCAGCCCCACATACTGGCTGCCCTTGAAGCGCAGCCGCTGGATCGCATAGGCCGCGAGCGTCGAGGCGATCAGCGACAGCACGGTCGAGCAGATCGCGACCGTCATGGTCGTCAGCAACCAGCGCGGATAGGACGTCCCGAACAGCAGCAACCGGATGTGGTCGAGCGTCGGCGAGGTGATCCAGAACGGGTTGTGCGTGTTGTAGTCGTACAGCTCGGCATTCGGTTTGAAGGCCGTGATGCTCATCCAATAGAAGGGAAAGAGCAGGATCAGCAGGAAGCAGGCGAGCGGCACCCAGATCGTCACCATGCGCCGTGACCTGCTGTCCCAGGACAGCGTCTCGGGCGGCGCAGCGGCGCTGCTGGGGGCGGGCGGGGCTTCGGCGGTGGCGCTCATGGCAGGCCCCTTCTCAGTCGTTGGACTCGCCCTGCTGCCACTTCCGGCGCGCGAGGGCGAAGTAGGAGAAGAGCGTCGCGAAGACGAGGAAGGGGATCATCGAGACGGCGATCGCCGCCCCCTCCCCCAGCTGTCCGCCGGCGATACCGCGCTGGAACGCCAGCGTCGCAAGCAGATGCGTCGAGTTCACCGGACCGCCGCGGGTGATCGCGTAGACCAGCTGGAAGTCGGTGAAGGTGAAGATGATGCTGAAGGTCATCACGATCGCCAGGATCGGCAGCAGCATCGGGAAGGTGATGTAGCGGAAGCGCTGCCAGCCCGTGGAACCGTCGAGCAGCGCCGCCTCGTACAGCGAGGGCGAGATGGTCTGCAGCCCCGCGAGCAGCGAGATCGCGACGAAGGGAATGCCACGCCAGACATTGGCGCCGATCAGCGACCAGCGTGCCGGCCAGGCGGTGTTGATGAAGTCGATGTTGCTGTCGCGCAGCCCGAGCTCGATGAACACCCAGGAGATGATCGAGAACTGCGGGTTGTAGATCCACCAGAAGGCGATCGCCGTCAGCACCGTCGGAACGATCCAGGGCAGCAGGATGATCGCGCGCAGGAAGGACTTGAACGGCAGGTGGTTGTTCAGCAGCAGCGCCAGCCACAGGCCGAGCCCGAACTTCCCGACCGTCGCCACCGCCGTGTAGAACACGGAATAGAAGACCGCGTTCCAGAAGATCGGGTCCTCCATCATGAACTCGAAATTCTCGAGCCCGACCCAGACGCCGCTGCGTCCGATGGTGGTGTCGGTGAAGGCCAGCCAGATGCCGAGGCCCAGCGGATAGGTCAGGAAGACCATCAGCAGCGCGACCGCCGGCAACAGGCACATGACGACGAGGAAGGGCTTCCAGTCGAGCAGACGGGTCAGCCAGTTCTGCTCCTGGTTCTTCCTGATCCAGCCTTCGGCGGCGGTGGCGGACATCGGGCGGTCTCCGTGGCGGTCCGGCGGCGCCACGCGGGGCGCCGCCGGGGTCGCGGTTCAGCGGCGGAAGATGCGACGCGCGCGGCGATCGGCCTCGCGCATCGCGGCTTCGGGCGTGGACTGGCCCGACGCGACGGCGGCGAACATCTGGACCAACACGTATTCGGCGTTGGCCTGGCCGGAGGCGACGGTGATCGGCCCCTTGTAGCCATTCCAGAACTGGTTGTTCATGCTGTCGCGGAAGATCGCGATCTTCGGATCGCTGGTCCACACGGCGCTGTCCTTGTACGCGTTCAGCGGGTGGGCCCAGTAGCCGAGGTTGGCGTCGAGCCACGGCTCGTACTGCGGCTGCTCCATCAGGAAGGCGAGCAGCGCCTTCGCCGCATTCGGGAAGCGGCTGTGCTTGAACACCATGGCGTTGAGCGTGAGCGGCGCGCTCGGCCAGGAATTCGCCACGCCGAGCGGCATCACCGAATGCTCGGTGTCGTCGGCGATGGCGCGCGTCGCCGGATCGTTCTTCAGCGCGAAGTAGAGCGACACACCGTTCGAGGTGACGAAGAGCGTGTTCGCCGCATAGGCCTGGTTGTTGCTGATGTCGCCCCAGGAGATCGTGCCGCCGTCCACGAAGGTCGGATACAACTCCTTCAGGTAGTTCAGCGCGGCCAGGGTCTGCGGGCTGTTGACCGAGACCGCACCCTCGGCATCGGTGATGGACGCGCCGTGCGACCACATCAGCCAGTTGGCGAATCCGTTGCCGTCGCCGACCGCGTTGCCGAGCGCGAAGCCCGCAGGCTTGTTGGCCTGGCGCAGCTTCTTGCACATCTCGAGGAAGCCCGGCAGGTCGGACGGCGGCGTCTGGTAGCCAACCGCGTTGACCGCGGATTTGCGCCACACCAGGGGGCCGGCGGTGCCGCCGAAGGGCAGGCCGATCCAGTTGTTGGTGCCGTGCCGCTTGCCGTACTTCTCGCCCACGAACATCCAGCCGCCGTACTTGCGGCCGACGTATTCGGCGATGTCGGAGACCTCGACCAGCTTGTCGACATAGATGTGCGGCGCATCGCCGAAGCCGATGATGACGTCCGGCCCGGCGCCGGTGTTCGCCGTCACCGCCGTCTGCTGATTGATATCCTCCCAGCCCACGAAGTCGACGCGCACCTGCACACCGGTCTGCTGGGTGAAGCGGGCGCAGTTGGCGCGGAACACTTCCTCATCCGGCGCGACGAAGCGGACGGGACGCAGCATGCGCAGCGTCGCGCCGCTTTCGATCGGCAGGTTCGGCGCCGAGACGCCGGAGGCGGCCTGCACGCGCGACTGCGCGTAGGCGCCGCCGCCGGCCGCGAGCGTAGCCATGCCCGCCCCCGCCCCCAGGATGCTGCGCCGCGTGATGATGTTCGCCATGTTTCCTCTCCCTGGTCGGTGTTGCCCCAACTCTAGATGCGCTGGCCGGTTCCCTTGTCGAAGAGATGAACCAGCGAGGTGTCGGGGCTGACCGGCAGGGTCTCCCCGGGGCGCGCCGTGATGCGTTCACGGAAGGCGCCGATGACGGACGCATCGCCCAGATGCATCACGACCTGCGTCTCCGAACCCGTGGGCTCGATGACATGCACGGAAGCGGGCAGGCCATTCGGGTCGAGGCGCAGATGCTCCGGCCGGATGCCGTAGATCACCTCGCCCGAGGCCGGCGCGCCCGGCGGCAGCGGCCAGGCCACGCCGCCGGGTCCCCGGAAGGCGCCGCCCTCGATGCGTCCTTCCATCATGTTCATCGCCGGCGACCCGATGAATCCCGCGACGAAGGTATTCGCCGGACGGTCATAGAGCTCGAGCGGCGCGCCGGCCTGCTCGATGCGGCCATGGTTCATCACGACGATCAGGTCGGCCATGGTCATGGCCTCGATCTGGTCGTGGGTGACGTAGACCGTCGTAACCTTGAGGCGTTGGTGCAGCTCCTTGATCTCGGAGCGCATCTGCACGCGCAGCTTGGCGTCGAGGTTGGACAGCGGCTCGTCGAACAGGAAGACCTGCGGGTTGCGCACGATGGCGCGGCCCATCGCGACACGCTGGCGCTGGCCGCCCGAGAGCTGGCGCGGGAAGCGATGCAGCAGCTGCTCGAGGCCGAGGATCTTCGCGGCCTTCTGCACCTCCCGCTCCATCACCTCCTTCGGTGCGCCCGCGAGCTTCATGGAGAAGGCCATGTTCTGGAACACGGTCATGTGCGGATAGAGCGCGTAGTTCTGGAACACCATGGCGATGTCGCGGTCCTTGGGCGGGACGTTGTTCACCACCCGCCCGCCGATCGCGATCTCGCCGCCCGTGATGTTCTCGAGCCCCGCGAGCATCCGCAGCAGCGTCGACTTCCCGCACCCCGACGGTCCGACGAGGACCACGAACTGCCCGTCCTCGATGCCCACGCTGACCCCGTGCAGGATCTGCGTGCTGCCAAACGCCTTCCGCACGTCGCGGATATCGACCGTCGCCATTCAGCCTCCCTGGGTGTCCCGGGCGGGTTCCCCCCGCCTCGTGGCCGCGTCCTTGACCTACAGACGGGACACGGCGGTTTCCTTCGACGTGATGAACTCCAGCAGCGCCGGAGTCCCGTTCTTCGTCTGCTCGATGCCGCGCCGGATCGCAGGCACGATGTCCGCGACCTTCGTCACGCGTTCGCCATAGCCCCCGAAGGCGCGGGCCATCGCGGCATAATCGCCGGAAATGTCGGTCGAGCGATACTTCTCCGTGCTGACGGGCATCACCTTCAGCTCGATCGCCATGGAAAAGTTGTTGAGCAGGATGGACAGGATCGGGATGCGCTCGCGCACCGCCGTCTCGAAATCCATGCCGGTGAAGCCGATCGCCGCATCGCCCCAGACGTTGATGCACAGCTTGTCCGGCGCGGCGAGCTTCGCCCCCATCGCAAGGCCAAGCCCATAGCCGAGCTGCGTCGTCTTGCCCCAACCGAGATAGGACAGCGGCGTGCGCGCCACCCAGAAGGGCGAGAGCTGGTCGCGCGGCGACCCCGCATCATGGGTGATGATGGTGTTGTCGACATCGACCGTGCGCCACAGGTCGCGCAGCACGCGATAGGGATTCAGCGGCTCCGCATCGCTGTCGGTCTTGGCCGCCCAGGCGGCAAGCCATTCGGCGCGATGTCCCTGGATCTCCTTCGCCACCGGGCCGGCGTCGCGCGCTTCCTTCACGCGGCCCTCGAGTTCCGCGATCAGCGCATCGAGCGTCAGGGCCGCATCGCCCACCAGGCCGATATCGCAGGCGACATCCTTGTTCAGATGGTCGGGGTCCAGCGTGGCGTGGATGATCTTCTTCCCCGCCGGCATCTTCACGCCGAAATTCGTCTCCGTGAACGAACAGCCGATGCCGAGGATCAGGTCGGCATTGTCGAGGAAATGCCGCACCGGCTTCGGGATGGCGAGTCCGCCGGACCCAAGCGCGAGCGGATGATCCTCGGGGAAGGCGGACTTGCCGCCGAGGCTCGTCGTCACCGGCGCCGCCAGCAGCTCCGCCAGCCGCCGCAGCTGCGGCCAGGCCCGCGCCCAATGCACGCCGGTGCCGGCGTAGATGACGGGCCGCTTCGCCGCCGCCAGGGCCTCGGCCGCACGCGCCACGTCCGCCGGATCAGGCCCGTAGCGCGTCGCGATGACCGGCGTGTAGTTCAGCGGCTCAGGAACCTCCTCGTTCCACATGTCGGTCGGGATCTCGACCAGCACGGGACCGCCGCGGCCGTTCCTGAGCCGGGTGAAGGCGCGACGCAGGATGTTCGGCAACTCGGCGGCCGAGGTGATCGGCTCTGCGGATTTGGTGATGCCGCGCATCTGGATCGACGAATTGAAGTTCGGGTCGACATGCGCGAGGCGCCGCGCATAGCCCATCGGCAGCACCAGGACCGGGATGCTCTCGCCATAGCACTGCGCGACGCCGCCGTAGGCGTTCTCGGATCCCGGGCCGTGCTGCATGCAGAACGCGCCGATGGTGCGGCCGGAGGTGACGCGGCTGATCGCGTCGGCCATGTGCAGCCCGATACGCTCCTGGCGCACCATGATCGGACGGATGTCGATCGCCGCCGCGTGCTCGATCAGGTGATTCACCGGGTAGCCCGTGAGGATCTCGATGCCCTCACGCTTCATGATCTCGGCGATCGCCGCACCCAGCTTCATTCCGTCGTTTCCTCATGGCCGGCGCTCTCAGGGGCCCGGCTGCTATGGCAGCCTAGACACCGCATGACTGGGACGGCAACCCCCTGCTTGTGTCATGCCTTTGCGAAGGGCAGGCTGCTTAACATGACAGCGCGCGACCTTGATGCCCTCGCCCTCGAACGCCGGGTGGAGGCGCTGCTCGCGCCCTTCGGAATCCCCGGATCGCCTGGCTGCACCATCGGGATCCTGCGCGACGGCGCGCTCGTGCTGCATCGCAGCGCGGGGCTCGCGAACATCGAGCATGGCGTGCCGATCAACGCCACGACGACCTTCCGCATCGCCTCCGTGACGAAGCAGTTCACCTGCGCGGCGACGCTGCTGCTCGCCGAGGACGGCGTGCTCTCGCCCGAGGACGACGTCGCGGCGCTGATCCCCGAATTGCCGGATCTCGGCGCGCGCATCACGCTCGATCACCTGATGCGCAACACCTCCGGCATCCGCGACATGCTGGAACTGCTGCGCTTCGGCGGGCTCGACCTCGCCATGCCGTGCAGCGAGGCCGGTCTGCTCGCCGCGATCTGCCGCCAACGGTCGCTGAACTTCGCGCCGGGCAGCCGTTTCCTCTACAGCAACGCAGCGTTTTTCCTGCTCGGCCTCGCGGTCGAGCGCGCCGCCGGCATGCCACTCGGCGCCTTCCTCGAGAAGCGCATCTTCGCGCCCCTCGGCATGACGCGGACGCGGCTGACGCCACGCACGACCGAGGTGGTGCCGGGCCTCGCCACCGGCTACCTGCCGGCCGCGGGCGGCTACGCGCGCGCCGCGCATGGCTTCGCCCTCGGCGGCGAGGGCGGCCTCGTCTCCTGCGTCGAGGACCTCGCCCTATGGGCGCGGAACTACGAGACGGGGCGCGTCGGCGGACCGGCCCTGGTCGCCGCGCTGCAGCATCGCATGCCGTTCACGAACGGCGCGCTGAACCTCTATGCCCGCGGGCTCGAGGCGGCAGAGCATCGCGGCGTTGTTACCATCGGCCATGGCGGCCTCTGGCCCGGCTACAGGACAGCCTTTCTGCGCGCGCCGGCCGAACGGATCGCCGTCATCGTCATCACCAACCATGGCGGCGCCGATCCCGGGGCAATCGCGCTTCAGGCGCTCGATGCGGCACTGGCCGGCACACCGCGCCTCGCGCCCGAACCGCCGCTGCCGCCGCGCCACGCACTGGAAGCGATGACCGGCCGCTGGATCGCGGAGGACGACACGGCCTCTTTCGACCTTACACTGCGCCCCGACGGCGTGCCGGAGGTCCGCAGCCACGGCGTGCCCTTCGCGCTGGCGCCGCTCGCCGATGGCGCGCTGACGGCGCGGCGCGGCGTCTTCTGTTTCACGCTGCGCCAGGTCGCGGACGGCCTCGAAGTCGAGGAGGACGCCGGCGTGCGGCGCCTGTATCGCCGCGCGCCCGATGCGGTCGCCCTGCCCGGGGACCTGCCCGGACGCTACGCCTGCGCCGAGCTCGATACCGAGTGGGAGATCGATGCTGCGCACCAGGTCATCGTGCGCGGCCCCCACGCCGTGGCCGGCCCCTGGCGGCTCGAGGCCATCGCGCCGGAGCGATTCCGCCTGCACATCCCCGGTGCGCTCGCCGACACCTGGGCCGAATTGCGCCGCCGCCCCGATGGCAGCATCGAGGCGAACGGCGCGCGGGCGCGCGGGCTGGTCTTCGCGCCGCGGCTGAACCGCGACGTCAGCGCCCCCGGAAGACCGGCTTGCGCTTCTCCGCGAAGGCGGCCAGCGCCTCCTTCGTGTCCTCGGTCTTCGCGAGTGCGGCTGTCTGCGTCTGCTCGAAGCGGTAGCCCTCGTGCAGCGGCATGTACTCGCACAGCGTGAAGGCCCGCTTCATCGCGGCGACGGCGAGCGGCGCCTTGCCCGCGATGTCCTTCGCCATGGCCTGCGCCACCGCCAGAAGTTCCGCCTTCGGATAGCAGCCAGAGGCAACGCGCATCCGGTGCAGCTCGACGCCCGACAGCCGCCGCGCGGTGTAGAGGAACATCCGCGCATCCGACTGGCCGAAATGCCGCAGCACGTGCTGCACCCCGCCGGCGAGGCCGACCTCCACCTCCGTCATGGACATGAAGGCATCCTCGGCGACCAGGATGATGTCGCAGACCAGCGCCAGCACGCAGCCCGCGCCGATCGCCGCCCCGTTCACCGCGGCGATCACCGGCTTGCCGCATTCCATCACGCAGTCGAAGCCCGCGCGCACGCCGCGGCTGTGGCGCGGAAAGGCGCCGCGCTTCGCCGCATCCGGCCGGTCGCGCAGATCCGCCCCGGCCGAGAACGTCTTGCCCGCCCCGGTCAGGACGATGGCGCGCACCTCCTCGGATTCGTGCAGCACGTCGAAGACGCGCGTGATCTCGTCGCGGAACACGCCGTTCTGCGCATTGACCGGCGGGCGGTCGATGGTGACCGTCGCGACGCCCTCGGCGACCTCGACGCGGAGGACCGAAAGGTCCTCGAGCCCTGGCAGTGCGCTCACGGCGTGAAGGCCACGCCCTTCTCGGGCACCAGGACGCGCGCATTGGCGCCGTCCATCGCCGCCACGAAGCCCGAGGCATCCGGCAGCAGCAGGCCGAAGGTCGCGTAATGGCAGGGGATGGCGGTGCGCACGCTCGGCAGGAAGCGCTTCAGCGCCAGCGCCGCGCTGCGCGGGCCCATGGTGAAGCGGTCGCCGACCGGCACCATCGCGACGGCGGGGCGATACAGCTCGTCGATCAGCGCCATGTCCGAGAACACGTCGGTGTCGCCCATGTGGTAGACGACCGGTTCCGCGGTGTCCTTGGGCGTCACCACGATGCCGTTCGGCAGGCCGAGGCACTGCGACACGCCATTCGCGTCGATCTCGGACGAGGAATGGAAGGCGATGGTCAGCGAGACCGAGAACTCGCCCTGGTCCGTGGTGCCGCCCGTGTTCATCGGGTCGAGCTTCTCGACACCCTGCCGCGCGAGATACATCGCGAGGTCGTAGTTGGTGACGAGCTTCGCGCCGGTGCGCTTGCAGATCGCCACCGTGTCGCCGATGTGGTCGCCATGCCCGTGCGTCAGCAGCACATGCGTCGCGCCGGCACTCGCCTTCTCGGCATCGCCGCCGAAGGTCGGATTGCCGGTCAGGAACGGGTCGATCATCACGACCGAGGAGCCGAATTCCAGCCGGAAGGCGGAATGGCCGAACCAGGTGATCTTCATCGTCGTTGGTCTCCTTCGCTCAGGGGAAGGTCATGCGGATGGTGTCGGCGATCAGGGCGGGCTTGTCCTTGCCCTCGATCTCCATGGTCTGGCGCACCACGATGCGGTGCGTGCCGTTGGCACCGTCATCGACGCCGACCAGGGCCTGGCGCAGCCGCACGCGGTCGCCGGCCTGCACCGGGTTGATGATGCGCACCTTGTCCGACCCGTAGTTCAGCGTGCGCGACGGCCAGGACACCTTGTAGACGCCGCCGCCGAGCTTGGGCAGCAGCGACAGCAGCAGATAGCCATGCGCGATGGTCTTGCCGCCGGGCATCTCCTTCTTCGCGCGCTCGACATCGACATGGATCCACTGGTGGTCGCCGGTGACCTCGGCGAAGCGGTCGATCATCTCCTGGGTCACCTCGAGCCACTCGCCGACGCCGAGTTCCTGGCCGATCAGCGCCTTCAGCGCCTCCGGCGTCTCCACCACGCGCATGCGTACCTCCTGGATTGGGGCGCGGAGTGTCGGGCGGCGGGCCGCCCCGATCAACCCCGCTTCCGGGAGAGGCGGGGTCGCCCTACGGTTGCGCCATGGCGCTCAGTCCCGGCACTTCCCGCTTCGTCGCCGCCATGGTGGCCGCGCAGGTGCTGACGCAGATCGGCGCCTTCACCCTGCCCGCGCTGCTGCCGACCTACATGGATCGCTGGGCGCTGTCGGGCACCGAGGCTGGCTGGCTGATCGGCGTTTTCTTCGCGGCCTATGTCCCGGCCGTGCCGGTGCTGCTGGCGCTGACCGACCGCGTGCCGTCGCGGCGGATCTACCTGGTCGGCACGGGCGCGACGGCGCTCGCGCATCTCGGCTTCGCACTGCTCGCGGACGGCTTCTGGAGCGGGCTCGCCTTCCGGGCGCTGGCAGGCATCGGCTGGGCCGGGGCCTACATGCCGGGGCTCAAGGCGATCGCCGATCCGCTGACGGGCACGGCGCAGACGCGCGCCGTCTCCTGGCATGCGGCCGGGGTCGGCTTCGCGGGGTCCTTCTCCTTCCTGCTCGCAGGCATCCTCGACGGGCTGGCGGGGCCGGAGGCCGCGTTCCTGTTCGGCGGCCTCTGCGCCACGGGCGCCTTCGTCATCGCGCTGGCGATCCTGCCGGATACGCTTCCGCCGCGGCGCACGGGCGGCGGGGCGCTGCTCGACTTCCGTCCGGTGCTGCGCAACCGGCGCGCGCTCGCCTGGATCGCGGGCTACACGGTCCATACGCTGGAACTCGCGGTGTTGCGGGCCTGGGCGGTGACCTTCCTCGCGGCCTCCTTCGCCATCCAGGCCGCGCCCGCATGGCTGCCGGCGCCGACGGTGCTGTTCACCGCCGCCGGCCTGGTCGGCAACGTCATCTCGATCTTCGGCAACGAGGCCTCGGTCCGCTTCGGCCGGGCGCGCATCGTCGGCGTCGCGATGCTGGGCGGTGCGGCGCTGTCCGCCGTGACGGGCTTCACCGCGGGCGGAGCGCCGCTGCTCGCCCTCGCCTGCGTGCTGCTGTGGAATGCGATGATCTACCTCGACAGCTCGGCGCTGACCGCGGGCACGGTGCAGGCGGCGGACCCCGCGCTGCGCGGCGCGACCATGGGGCTGCATTCCATGGCGGGCTATGCCGGCGGCTTCGCCGGCCCGCTGATCTGCGGCGTGGTGCTGGACCTGGCCGGCGGCGACGGGCCCCTCGCCTGGGGCCTCGCCTTCGGCCATGTCGCGGTGATCACCCTTGCCGGCTTCGTCGTGGTGCGGCGCCTCGGGCGGGCGGGCTGACCCTCAGCCGACCATCGAGACGCCGAGGAACACCGCGCCGATCGCGATCCCGGCGAGCCCCGCCGCCGTCTGCATCTGCGCGGTGTGGCCCGCCGCCGCGATCCGCCGCGCGACCAGCATCGCCACGACGCCGATGCCCACCTGCATCAGCGCCAGCGCGGCGAGGTAGGCCACGAGGGGCGTCGCCTCGGCGCCGATGATCGCCTCGGCGAATGCGTGACCGTGCACCAGGCCGGCGACGGCAAAGGCCGCCGGCAGCAGCGCGCCGGTCACGCCGCGCAGCAGCGCGAGGCCCGCCAGCACCACGGTCAGCGCGACCAGGGCTTCCACGGGTCCGAAGCCGATGCCCGCGACATGCGCCAGGCTGCCCGCGAATCCGCCCGCCACGAAGGCAAGGATCGCCAGCATGCCGCGCCGGGTCGGCACGGTCGCGGCCAGCACGCCGGCTGCCAGCAGGAAGGCGAGATGGTCGAGCCCGATCACCGGATGCCCGATGCCGGAGGCGAAGCCCTCCCACAGCGTCGCAGGCGTCGTCCCGCCCATCGGGTGGTGCGCGAAAGCCGGCAGGGGCGCGAGCGCGAGCAGGGCAACGAGGCGCTTCATGAGAGGTCTCCTTCTTCCCGCGATGCTCGCCCCTGCGGGCGGCCCCTGCAAGGGGTGGCCGATCGCGCTACATCTGCGGCCGATGCTCGCGCAGGAACCTCTCATCCGGCTTGGCGCCTTCCTCGGCGTGCTGACGGCGATGGCCGTGCTGGAGCACGCCTTCCCACGCCGGCCGCAGCGGCTCGCCTGGCGGCGCTGGCCGTCCAACCTCGGGCTGGTGGCGGTCGCCTCGGTGCTGCTGCGCGTGGTCGCGCCGGCGGGGGCCGTCGGCGTCGCGCTCTGGGCCGAGGCCCAAGGGATCGGGCTCTTTCGCTGGCTCGGCGTGCCGGGCTGGGTGGCGGGGCCTGTGTCGGTCGTGCTGCTCGACCTGCTGATCTACTTTCAGCACCGCGTTTTCCATGCCGTGCCGGCGCTGTGGCGGCTGCACCGCGTGCATCACGCGGATCCTGAGCTCGATGCCTCCTCCGGCCTGCGCTTCCATCCGGTCGAGATCCTGCTCTCCCTCGCCATCAAGGCGGCGGCGGTGATGGCCCTCGGCGCGCCGGCCGAGGCGGTGCTGGTGTTCGAGGTGCTGCTGAACGCGACCTCGCTGTTCAACCACGCGAACCTCGCTGTGCCCGCCTGGCTGGACCGGCCGCTGCGCCTTGTGCTGGTCACGCCCGACATGCATCGCGTCCACCATTCCGAGATCCGCGCGGAGATGGACAGCGATTTCGGCTTCTGCCTGTCCTGCTGGGACCGGATCTTCGGCACCTATGTCGCCGCACCGGCGAAGGGACAACTCGGCATGGTGATCGGCGTCGAGGGCTTCCGCGCCGATCCCGAACAGCGCCTCGACCGGTTGCTGCTGCAACCGCTGAAGGACTGACATGACCCCGGAAGGTGTGCTGTTGCTGAAGCCGGACGGTGCCGCCCCGGACGCGGTGCGTGCGGCACTGGACGCGGCGCTGGCGCGGCACGGCCTTTCAGTGGCTTCGCAGCGCGTGCTGCAGCTGTCACCGGAGGATGTCGTCGCGATCTGGCCGATGTTCGGCGGCGGCGCGCATCCGGTCATGTCGGCGCTCTATCGCCACTACATGACCAGCGGCCCGTCCGAGGCGCTGCTGCTCGGCGGCGAGGACGCGCCCGCCCGCTGCGCCGCCGTGAAGGCGGAGATCCGCAGCACCGTCGAGGTCTGCGCCATCGAGAACGCGATCCACGCGCCGGCGGACGCGCAGGAACGCGCGGCGAACCGCGCCTGGCTGTTCGGCGGCGCGACCGCCCTGCCCGACCGGAGCTGGCCCGACTGGACCAAGCGCGGACGCAGCGGTGCGGCGCTCGCCATTCCGGATGCCGAGATCGAGCGCATCGCCGCCGCGATCTGGGCGGATCGCGTCGCGGGCGGCTGGGCGGGCGTCTTCCGCTACTTGCCCGACGGCGCTGGGGCGCCCTGGCGCGCGGAACTCCGGCCAGGCGACCCGAACAGCATCGATCTGGGCCTGTCGCTATTGTTCGACACCTTGCCCGGCTGCGACTTCGAGACCTGCGTGCGGCTTTACCTGCAGGCGGAGGTCGCCGGCCGCGCCATCATCGCCACCGGCAGCCGCGGCGCCATGGAAGCGGTCCGCGACGCCCTCGCGCGCCACCGCATGATCGTCGACATCGTCGCGCGCTGACCGATCAGATCGGACAGACCCCGGCCTCGCATTGCAGCCGTGCGAGGTCCACCGCCTCGGCGAAGCCCGGGTCGCGGATGCCGGCCACGATGGCGCGGAATCGCGCCTCGTCCACCTCCTCCTCGGGCAGGTATTCGTAGCCGAGGTCGCGGTCCGGCCGGCTCGGCAGCACGGCGCAGCAGCGCAGATGCGGCTGGTGATCGCGCAGCAGGGCGCGGAAATCCTCGAGCCCGACGCGATCGGTCGCGATCTTCAAGGTGTAGGAGACCTGGTTGCCCCGCTCTGCACCGATCCAATGGCGCTCGAGCAGCATCAGCCAGTGATACTGCGCCTCCGGGCTCGCCTCGGGCGCCGTCACCAGCCGATCCCCGATGCCGAGGCGCTGGATCAACGGCAGGGTCGGGAAGCCGACGATGGTCACGCCGGGAAAGGTCTCGAGGTCGCGCGTCGGATAGCCGCGCGCGGCGTAGTCGGCGATCAGCGGATCGCCCTCCGGCCCGCCGCGGAACTGCACCCAGCGCAGGTATTGCCGCCGCGCGGGCAGGTGCGCGCCCTCGGTCAGGCCGAACAGCTTGCTGGTGGTCCCCGCCGGCTTGATGGTGGTGACCGTCGCCGGCGGCGCCATGCCGAGGCTCGCGGCGTAGGAACTCGCTTCCTCCTTCGCCGCCGCCGACAGGCGCGCCAGCGCGTCCCAGAAGGGCTTCGACCGCGCCTCGTCGATCAGGTCGCGGAAGGCGAGGCCGAAGCGCGCCCAGGCCCATTCGTGCAGCCCGGTCGGTCCGATGCCGATGCGGTTGGTGCGCGCGACCTCGGCGCCATAGAGCGCATCCATCCGGTTCACGCGGATGAGAAACCGCACGCCGAGGCGCACCGCATCCTCCACCCGCGCATCCCAGGCGCGCGCAATCTCCTCCGGCACCGCGCCGGGCACGAGGTCGTCCAGCGGCACCGGACAGGCGAGCAGCGGCGCGAAATCCGAGATGACGCAATAGCCGCCGGTGACATGCAGCACGACCTCGCCGCAGGGGTTGGTCGTGACCGGGAAATGCGTCGATGCCGCGCGGCGGGCGACCTCGGCGAGCAGGTCCGCGCCCTCCTCGACGCGGTAGCGGGAGGACCCGGCCTCGGCGGTCGCCGGCTTCTGCCGCGCGAAGCCGGTCCGGGCGTCCTCCAGCCGGTCGCCGTTGATGAAGCCCGGCTCGCCGTTGACATAGGCGCAGGCGGTGGCCGCGGCGAACAGCGCGCGGCCCTGGCGGGTCAGCGGTTCCTCGTCGCTGCGCCCGAGGCGCTCCCAGAACTCGGCATCGACCATCAGCGAATGGTTCGCCGTCCAGAGCCCGCCTTCCGCCTTCAGCCGCACGAAGCGCAGCGCGCCGGAATCGCGCCAGGACTTGGTCGCCATGCGCGCCGCGCGCCGCGCGCCGCCGACCTGCACCTCGGTCGACAGGATGTGATCGGCCCGCAGCGCCTGTTCCCAGGGCCGCATCGCCTCGGCTTCGGGGTCCCGGTCGCGGGAGGCTTCGATCACGTCCCGCCGCAGGTTGATGAAGGCACGCAACAGGGACAGCGGCCCGGAGGCCGGGCGCCCCTGCATGCCCTTGATCGGCTCGCCGAGCGGGCGGACGGCCGAGAGGTCGAGCAGCAACGCCCGCCCCCGCTCGCGGCGAAAGGCCATGCCCTCCAGGATCTCGACCGCCTTGGCCCAGCCTTCCCGGGTGTCGGCGATGCGGTGCCGGACGGCGTCCGCGGGAACGCGCGCGGGGTCGTGCACCAACTCCCGCGCGAGGAAGGCCCGGACGTCGGCCTCTTCGGCGGCGCCGAAGGCCTCGGGGCCCATGCCCCAGCGCAGCAGGCCGAACTCCACGCCGAACCGATGCAGCGCGGCGCGGTCCTTGGGCCAGTCGGGGTGCGACGGCGCGAGGTAGAGATGCACCTCCGGCGCCTCGGCCCAATCGACGGGGCAGAGATCGTCGTCATAGGCGCGCCCGACGCCGGCACCGTTCAGCAGCAGGTAGAACTTCGTGAAGGTCGCGCCCGCCGTGGCGCAATTGGTGAAGACCTCCATGTTCCGCCGTGCCTGGCCCGCATCGCCATGCTGCAGGTGGCGTCCCGAGGTGATCAGCGCCCCGGTCGCGATGGCGTTGCGCAGCCGCGCCTGCTCCGCGCAGTCCGCAGCCGTGGGCGCGCGGCCGAGCAAGCCGAGGTTGCCGGCCGCCACGCGGTCCGCGACGCGGCCGACATCCTCGCCATCCTCGGCGCGCAGGATGGTTCGCCGGGCGACCGCGAGCCCCATGCCGGGGTCGAAGGCCCGACCGGGCAGCGGGGCCTCCCCGAAGGATGCGCCGGGCGGCCCGGATGACGGGGCGGGGGTGAAACCGTCCATCCACTCCTCCGCCGCCGGCGGTCGGCGCCGGCGACCCACCCAATATAGGGGGCCGGGGGGTGGGATTCACACCACATCTCGGAGACAGCCGACGATGGACAGGCCGGGTGCGGACCGCACAGGCTGAGCGCCATGACCGAACCGCCGTCCGACGCCCCCGCCGTCCGCGCCCGCGCCCTGCTGCTCGGCGAGCGCCTCGACCACCGGGGCCTGCCGCGCGAGGGCGCGCCGGCCGCGGACCCGGTGCCGCTCGCGACGCCCGAGGGCTTCACCGCCTTCGCCTTCCGCTGGGGCGCGGTGGTGTTCATCGGCGCGACCGCCGCGCAGGAAGCCGCGGTCGTCGAGATGCTGCGCCCCCGGCTGACCAACCCGCTCGCGAAGCCGGTCGAGGAAGCGGCCGCGATCCTGACGGGCGCGGAGCAGGACGGCGTCGATCCGGACGGCGCGATCCGGCTGCGCGACCTCTCGGTCCCGCGCCTGGCCGTGGTGGCGGACGCGCTGGCGAAGAGCGCGGCCCTCGCCCATCAGGAAGTGCTGCTGACCGAGGCGCTCGACCGGCTCGAACCGATCGTCACGACCTTGCGGAAGGAGGGACGCCTCGCCGCCTCCTCCCGCGCGCTGCAGCGTCAGATCGGCCATGCCCTGTCGGCCCGCAGCCGCACCACCGCCCGCGTCGAGGCGGAGGAGAAGCCCGAGATCCTGTGGGACCATCCGGGCCTCGAACGCCTGCATGCGCGCCTCGCCGACGAGTACGAGCTGAAGGAGCGTTCCGCCGCGCTCGACCGCAAGCTCGCGCTGATCGGGGACACGACGGAAGGCGTGCTCACCCTGCTGCACGGCCGCCGCGCGCTCGGGCTCGAGATCGCCGTGGTGGTGCTGGTCGGGATCGAGGTGGTCTTCACCCTGTGGGAATACGTGGTGAAGCCGCTGCTCCGCTGAGAGGGCGGGCCGCCGGACCCGCCCTCGATCCGGTCAGCCCCGCCGGCGCGGATGCGGCCCCGGACCGGGCATCGGCGCCCCGAGTCCGAGCGCGTCGATCGGCACGCTTTCGGCCATCGCCAACAGGCCGGCGCGGTTGGGATGCAGCCGGTCGCCCGCGCCGCCCACCGTGCTGTTCGGGATGAATTGCGGCTTCAGCCCGCCTGTCGCGGCATCGATCGTCACCGCGTCGAAATCCGCGACCGCGTCGAAATTCCCCGGCGCCCGGATCCAGGCATTGATGGCGCGACGCCGTTCGTCCACCTGCGGCGTGCCGTGTCCGCCGGTGTAGCCGAGCGCCGTGGTCAGCGTCGCACCGACGACGCGGATGTTGCGCTCGCGCAGGCGGCGCACGCCCTCGCGCAGGCCCTCGATCACCTGTTCGGCCGTCGCATTGGCGGTGCCGAGGTCGTTGATGCCTTCCATCCAGATCACCGTCCGCACGCCGGAGGCCTGCAGCACGTCGCGGTCGAGCCGCGACAGCGCCGACGGCCCGCCCGGTATGGGATTGGCCGGCGTGTATTGCGGGGGGCCGACGACCTGGTTGCCGCCGATGCCGGCATTCACCACGGCCACGCGATGCCCGAAGCGCGCATGCAGCCGGCGCGACAGCCCGTCCGGCCAGCGGTCGTCCCCGTTCATCGTGGTGTTGGTGCCGTCCGTGATGGAATCCCCGAAGCAGACCACGACCTGGGTGCCCGGCATCGCCCGCATGTCCACCATGTCGAGGAAGAACCAGGACGCGGTGGTGAAGGGGAAGGCGACATCGCTGTCCTCCTCGCCCTTGGACCCGCCGCCGGGCGGGGTGACGTAGCTCGTGGTCAGCGACTTGGCGTGCCAGGTCATCGGCCCGGTCGGGCCCGGCACATGCAGGCTGACGGCGAGGCGCCGGCCCTCGAGCCGCGGATCGCCCGGCCCCCGCACGAAGGGCAGGTCCACCGCGTCGCTCCAGGCCGTCTGCCCCGGCGGGATGGTGACGCTCCTGCCGCCGCTGAAGGTGACGGGCCGGTTGGTGCCGCGAGCGACGTTCCCGCCCATGCCCTGCAGGCCGGCGAAGACGCCGTCGATCACCAGCGGCCGCGTGCCGAAGGCGTTGGAGAAGCGCAGCCGCGCCGCCGGCCCCCAGATGTCGGGCCGCACCATCAGGCGCAGCGTCTGGTCGCGCGCACCGTCGGCTGCGGACGGGAAGGCGAAGGACTGGTCCGGCTGCGCCGACGGATTGCCGGACGGATAGGGTCCGTGGGCCGACGCGGCCCAGGCGCAGGCCCAGGCACCGTCGCGTGACGGCCCTCGGCGGGGGCGATCCTGGGCGGCGGCTGGCGAGGCGAGGAGCGCAAGGGCAAGGGGCGCCTGCAGGAACGGGCGCCGGCCGACACCTGTCATGGTCGTTGTCCTCCATGGCCGGCATCCGCTGCGCCGGGACGGAAAGCGTGAACCCGTCGCACAGCGCCCGGCAAGAGGTCGCCGGGGCACGACGACGCGAGCGCGGTCCGACCCGCGCCCGCGCAGCCGCACCCCGCGTCTGGGATCAGGCCGCCATCGCCGGCCGGCGCGACCGCCAGGTGGTCGCCTGCTCATAGGCATGGCCGGCGCGCAGCACCGTCGCATCCTCGAAGGGCCGGCCAATGAGCTGCGCCCCGACCGGCAGGCCGTGCTCGCCGAAGCCGGCGCAGACGGTCAGTGCCGGCTGGCCCGTCAGATTGAAGGGGATGGTGAAGTTGGCGACCTCGAAGGAAGTCCACTTGCCCGGCACGGTGATCGGCGGCGCCTCCGAGGGCTGGGCCGCGGTCAGCAGCAGGTCGCAGCCCTCCATCGCCTTCGCCACCGCGTCGCACAGCTCCCGCCGCCGCCGCTGCGCCTGCAGGTAGTCGGCGGCCGAGATGGTGCCGGCGAGGGCCAGGCGTTCGCGCAGGATCTCGCCATACTCGCGATACTTCGTGCGCAGCCACGGCTCGTGAACCGCGAAGGCATCGGCGGCGAGGATCAGCCAGCCCGCCGCGTTGAAATCCTGCAGCGGCGGGAGGCGCACCTCCTCCACCGTCGCGCCGAGGCCTTCGAGCGTTTCGGCGACATGCTGGATGCCCGCCGCGACGCCGGGGCTGACCGGCCAGTCGCTCTCGTGGAAATGCCGGATGACGCCGATGCGCAGCCCGCGCACCCCACCGTTCAGCCCCGAGAGCAGGTCGGGCTTCGGCCGGTTGGCCGAGGAGGCATCCGCCGGGTCGTAGCCCGTCAGCGCATCGAGCAGCAGCGCGCAATCCTCGACCGTCCAGGCGAGCGGCCCGACCGTGTCGAGGCTGTGCGACAGCGGCAGCACGCCGACGCGCGAGCACAGGCCGTAGGTCGGCTTGATCCCGGCCGTGCCGCACAGCGCCGCCGGCCCGCGGATCGACCCGCCGGTGTCCGACCCGGTGCCGCCGAGGATGACGCCCGCAGCGACCGCGGCCCCCGTCCCCGAGGAGGAGCCGGAGGTGAAGCGCGCCGTGTCCCAGGGATTCCGTGCCGGTGGCCAAGGCAGGTCGAAGGACGGCCCGCCCCAGGCGAATTCGTGCGTCGCGAGCTTGCCCAGCATGACCGCGCCGGCATCCGCCCAGGCGCGCACGGCGGCGGAATCCTGCTTGGGCACATGGTTCTCGAGCACGCGGGAATGGCCGGTGGTCGGCACGCCGGCGGTCTCGTAGATATCCTTGTGGCCGATCGGGATGCCGTCGAGCGGCCCCTTCAGCGTCCCGGCCATCTGCCGCGCCTCGGCGGCCTTGGCCTGCTCCAGCGCGATCTCGGGCGTGAAGCGGATGAAGGCGTGGATCTCGGCGTTCACCGCCTGCGCCTTGGCCAGGCGGTCCTTCGTCAGCTCGACCGGCGAGAGTTCCTTCGCGGCGATGCGCTTCGCCGCTTCGGCGATCGTCGGGATCATCGCGCGGACCCCTTCGGGGCGAAGGTCACGGCCATTTCGGCGAAGCATTCGCGCGGGGTGCGCACGCGCTCCCCCATGGCGAGGATGTGGCCGGAGACGGCGCGGATGGCTTCCTTCTCGGCTTCCGTCAGCGGAAGGCCGTGGCGCGCCATCAGCGCGTCGAACTGGGGCTTGTCCATGGGCTCGGGCATTGCGGCGTGCTCCTTCGGCAGGCCGCGGATGCTGCGCCCCTGGCCGCGAAGGTCAATCCCGCGCGTCAGCCCTTCGCCGCGCGGGCGGACAGGGCCTGCGCAACCTTCGTGCAGGCGGTGCGCAGACGATCCTCGCTCTGCGCGAAGCACAGGCGCAGATGCCCCTCCCCGCCCGGCCCGAAGGCCGCGCCGGGGGCCAGGCCGACGCCCGCCGTCGTCAGCAGGTCTTTCGCCAATGCCAAGCTGTCGGTGCAGCCATCGACCTTGAGGAACAGGTACATCGCCCCGTCCGGCCGCGGCGCCGTCACGCCCGGCACGGCGCCGAGGATGCCGAGTGCGAGGTCCCGGCAGGCGCGGTAGCGCGCCTGGGTCTCGCCGATGAAGGCGTCGCCCTGGTCGAGGGCCACCACCCCCGCGTGCTGCACGAAGGTCGGCGCCGAGGACATGTTGAACTCGTTGAGCTTCGCGAGGCTGTCCATCAGCGCCGGCGGCGCGACGATCCAGCCCAGCCGCCAGCCCGTCATCGACCAGGACTTGCTGAAGGAATTCACCGAGACGACGCGGTCCTCCGCCGTCGCGATCCCGAGGAAGGACGGCGCCGCGTCGCCCGCGAAATACAGCCGTTCATAGACGTCGTCGGCCAGGATCCAGGTCCCGGTCTTGCGGCAATGATCCAGGATCGCGCGCTGTTCCGCGGCCGTCAGCGTCCAGCCGGTGGGGTTGCCGGGGCTGTTGAGGAAGAGCAGCCGCGTGCCGGGCGTGACCGTCGCCAAAAGTTCATCGAGGTCGACGCGCCACACCCCGTTGGCGATGCGGATCGGCAGCGGCGTGACCTCGGCGCCCATGACCCGCGCGATTCCGTCCATGTTCGGCCAGGCCGGCATCGGGATCACCACCCGGTCGCCCGGCGAGAGCAGCGCCTGCGCCACCAGCATCAGCGCATTCACGCCCGAGGCCGTCACCGCGATCCGCTCAGGCCCCACCGTGCGGCGGTTGCGCGTGAGGTAGCGCGAGATCGCCTCGCGCAGCGGCGCGATGCCGGGGTTCGGCGCGTAGAAGGTGTGCCCGGCATCGAGCGCGGCCTTCGCCGCTTCCCGGATGAAATCGGGCGTGACGGTGTCCGGCTCGCCGAAGAAGAGCCGGATCAGGCCCGGGATGTTCCGCCCGGCTTCCGAGACCTCCCGGATCAGGGAGCCGGGGATGGCATCGAGGGCGGCGCGCGGGCCGGTCGGGTGCAACGTCATGGCCGGGGGATAGCCGAAGCGCGCAGGTCCTGGACAGGGGCAGCGGCGGCGGGCTTAGGTCGGACCATGCCCGTGCCCGTCACCTTCGCCGCCCCCCATGCCTATCTCGGCGCCCGTCCGGACGACCGGGGTGCCGCCTTCTGCATCGCCGGCGTGCCGCTCGACATCGGCACGACCAACCGCGCCGGCACGCGGGACGGGCCGCGCGCCATTCGCGCCGCCGCGCGCATGCTGACCGACGGGCGCCACCCCGACAGCGGCGTCGATCCGACGGCGCTGGACCTCTCGGACCTCGGCGAGTTCGAGATCGCGCTGGGCGACATTCCCGAAAGCCTGCGGCTGATCGAGCAGCAGGCGGCGGGGCTGAACCACCTGCTTGCCTTCGGCGGCGAGCACGGCGTGACGCTGCCGCTGCTGCGGGCGCTGACGAAGCGCCTCGGCGGGCCGGTGGGCCTGGTGCATATCGACGCGCATCTCGACACGTCGGAGGACAATTTCGGCCAGCGCTTCGCCCACGGCTCGGTGTTCTGGCACGCCATCACCGAGGGGCTGATCGCGCCCAAGCGCATGATCCAGGTGGGCATCCGCGCGCCCGCCTGGCCCGAGATGTACGACTGGACCCGCGGCCAGGGCGTGACGATCGTCCCGGCGCAGGAGGTGCACGAGAGCACGCCCGCGGCGATCGCCGCGCGCATCCGCGAGGCGGTGGGCGACGGCCCGGCCTACCTGTCCTTCGACATCGACGGGCTCGACCCCGCTTTCGCGCCCGGGACCGGCACGCCCGAGATCGGCGGCCTCGCGACCTGGCAGGCGCAGGGGATCCTGCGGCGGCTGGGTGGCATCGACTTCCGCGGCGCGGATGTGGTCGAGGTCGCGCCGGCCTATGACGTGGCGGAGATCACCGCGCTCGCCGCGGCGACGATCGGGTGGGAGTACCTCTGCCTGCAGGCGTCGCGCGCCTGACCGAGGGGGCTTTGCTCCCCTCCAGGCGACGACAGTCCCCTGGCCCCCGCGAGGGGTCGCGCCCTTTCGCCGGAGACTTTCCGGCCACCCCGCTGCCCTCTCCGGCCGATATGCGCCCTGCGCATGATCGTTCCGCAGGAATTCACTTGAAATGGGGGGCTCGGCCGCATATTTCCCGGGCCGCGCCCAATACGGGGCGCTGACGCCATCGCACGTGCCGCGAGGCAGCGTTGATGGGGGCGGCACCGGCCCGTTCCCGCGACAACGCGCCACAAGCAACGACGGGACGCGTCCTTTGTTCGATCCGGCCATGAGCGTGGGCCGGAAGGTTCGAGGGAGCCGCCTGTGTCGCCTGTCCGCCGCCTTGCGATGAGGTCTCATCGCATCAGACGCAGCGCCTGATCGGCAGCGCCGCGCCGCCGTCCCGTCCCTAAGCGCCCAGGCGCCGAGGGGGTTGCGGGGCGTCGCGCGGCGGATGGCCCGGCAGGCTTCCTCATTCCCCGCCGCCGCGCCCGGCCGTGATTGGCCCTGCGGCGCGGCGGCGGGCGCCCTTCTTGCCCTGAAAGTCCCGATGCGATGACCCAGTTTCGCCCCCGCGGCGCCGTCGCGCCGCTCCGCCGTCCCGCCGCCCGCGCCACCACCGTGGATGCGGCCGTCGCCGCGCTGCGCCCCGAGGCGCCGCTGCACTGCCTGCGCCCGCAGGCCGTGACGGCGGCCGCGCGCGCCTTCGTCGCGGCCTTTCCGGGCGACGTGCTCTACGCCGTGAAGTGCAACGCCGAGCCGACCATGCTGCGCGCCGTCGCGGCCGGAGGTGTCGCGCATTTCGACTGCGCCTCGGAAGCCGAGGTGCGTGTCGTGCGCAGCATGTTCCCCGATGCCGAGATCCACTTCATGCATCCGGTGAAATCCCGCGCGGCCATCCGCGCCGCCTGGACGCAGTTCGGCGTGCGCGACTTCGTGCTGGATACCGATTCCGAGCTGACCAAGATCCTGGAGGAGACCGGGTCGCAGGATCGCGGCCTGGTGGTGCGCCTCGCGCTGCCGAAGGGCAGCGCGGCCTATGACCTCTCGGGCAAGTTCGGCGCGGCGCCGGAGGAAGCGGCCGCCCTGCTGCGCGCTGCACGCCCGCATGCCGCGCGGCTCGGCCTGTCCTTCCATGTCGGCTCGCAGTGCCTCGATCCCGCGGCCTGGACGCGCGCGCTCGCACTCGCGGCCGAGGTGATCGGGGCGGCGGGCGTGGCGGTCGAGATCGTCGATGTCGGCGGCGGCTTCCCGGTCGCCTATCCCGGCAGCGAGCCGCCTCCGCTCGCCGCCTTCATGGAGGCGATCCGCGCCGGCGCGGCGCTGCTGCCCGAAGGCGTGCGCCTCTGGGCCGAGCCCGGTCGCGCGCTGGTCGCGGGCGGCGCCTCGGTCGTCGTGCAGGTGCAGTGCCGGCGCGGCGATGCGCTCTACGTGAACGACGGGGTCTATGGCGCGCTGTCGGATGCCGGCGCGCCCGGCTTCCGCTTCCCGCACCGCCTGCTGCGCCTCGACGGCGCGGCGTCCGAGGTCACGCGCGCCTTCACGCTGTTCGGCCCGACCTGCGACAGCGCCGACGTGATGCGCGGCCCGTGGATGCTGCCCGCCGATGTGCGGGAAGGCGACTGGATCGAGGTCGGCCAGCTCGGCGCCTATGGCACCGCGCTGCGCACCGCCTTCAATGGCTTCGATCATGCGCTTGTCACGGAAGTGACCGATTCGCCCATGCTCGCCACGCCGGGCTATGAAGCCGCCGCGGCGCGCGCCGCCTGATCCTCAGGGGATACGAGAACGATGAAGCACGCCGCCTTCCAGGGGCGCCTGGTCATGCTCGGCTTCGGGTCGATCGGCGAAGGCGTCCTGCCGCTGATCCTGCGCCACATCGACATGCCCAAGGACCGGATCGAGATCGTCACCGCCGATGACCGCGGCGTGGCGATCGCGGCCGAATATGGCATCAGGCATACGGTTCTGCCGCTGACGCGAGACAACTACGCGACCGTGCTGCGCAGCCGCCTGTCGAAGGGCGACTTCCTGCTGAACCTGTCGGTGGATGTGTCCTCCGTCGCGCTCATCACGTTGTGTCGCGAACTCGGCGCGCTGTATCTCGACACCTGCATCGAGCCCTGGGCCGGCGGCTACACCGACCCGTCGCTGACGCCGTCGCAGCGGTCCAACTACGCGCTGCGCGAAAGCGCGCTGGCGCTGAAGGCCGGCGCCGGCCCGACGGCGGTGACGACGCATGGCGCGAATCCGGGCCTCGTCTCCCACTTCGTGAAGCAGGCGCTGCTCGACATCGCGCGCGACACCGGCCACGACACCACGGTGCCGACCACGCAGCAGGGCTGGGCGCAGCTGGCCCACGACCTCGGCGTGAAGGTGATCCATATCGCCGAGCGCGACACCCAGGTCGCCGCCGGCCAGCCCAAGAAGCGCGGCGAGTTCGTCAACACCTGGTCGATCGACGGCTTCACCGGCGAAGGCTGCCAGCCCGCGGAACTCGGCTGGGGCACGCATGAGAAGGCGATGCCCGCCGACGGCCATCGCCACGATTTCGGCTGCGACGCGGCGATCTACCTGATGCGCCCGGGCGCCTCCACGCGCGTCCGCTCCTGGACGCCGCTGGAAGGGCCGATGCACTCCTTCCTGATCACGCACAACGAGAGCATCTCGCTCGCCGACTACTACACGCTGCGCGACGAGACGGGCCGCGTGGTCTATCGGCCGACCTCGCACTACGCCTACCACCCCTGCGACGACGCGGTGCTGTCCGTCCACGAATTCGCCGGCCGCAACTGGGAACTCCAGCCCGAGAAGCGCCTGATGATGGAGGAGATCACCTCCGGCATGGACGAACTCGGCGTGCTGCTGATGGGCCACAAGAAGGGCGCCTACTGGTACGGGTCCCGCCTGACCATCGAGGAAGCGCGCGCGCTGGTGCCGCACAACAACGCGACCTCGCTGCAGGTCTGCGTCGCGGTGCTCGCCGGCATGGTCTTCGCCATCGAGAACCCCAATGCCGGCGTCGTCGAGGCCGACGAGCTCGACCACGCCCGCGCGCTCGAGATCTGCTTCCCGTATCTCGGCGAGATGGCGGGGGTCTATTCGGACTGGACGCCGCTGCAGGGGCGCGGGGAACTCTTCCCCGAGGACACCGACGCAGATCCCTGGCAGTTCTCGAATTTCCGCGTGACGTGACCGGAGAGGGACGCCGCCCCTCTCCGGACCTCACCCGGCCGAGGGCCGAAAGGCCCTCGGAACCCTTTACTTCCCCATGCGTGAACCGGCACCTATCCTCCCGGCGGAGGAAACGCCGATGACCATCATCCGCCCGAACCGGCCCGCCCCCATCGGCGCCGAGGCCGTGCCCGACAGCCACGGGCTCAACCTGTATCGCGCGGATCCGGCCTTCGCGAAGCTGCTGCCGCTCTATCTGCCCAAGGATCTGCTCGCGCATCTCGCGCCGCATCTCGACCGGCTCGGCGGGCTCGCCGGCGGCAGGCTCGCGGACCTCGCGGCGACGGCGGACGTGAACCCGCCGGAACTCGTGCACCGCACCCGGCGCGGGGAGGACAGCCAGTCCATCGCCTACCACCCCGCCTATCGCGAGATGGAACGCATCGCCTTCGGGGACTACGGCCTCGCCGCGCTGTCGCATCGCGGCGGCGTGCTGGACTGGCCCAAGGCCATGCCGGCGGCGGCGAAATACGCCATCACCTATCTGTTCGTGCAGGCGGAATTCGGCCTCTGCTGCCCGGTCTCGATGACCGACAGCCTGACGCGCACGCTGCGCAAATTCGGCTCGCAGGACCTGATCGACCGCTATCTGCCGGCGCTGACCTCGCAGGACCTCGACGACCTGTACCAGGGCGCGATGTTCATGACCGAGCAGGGCGCAGGTTCGGACATCGCCAACACCGCCGTCACCGCCGCGCCGAACGGCGACGGATCCTGGGCGCTGACCGGCGACAAATGGTTCTGCTCCAACGCGGATGCCGAACTCGCCATGGTGCTGGCGCGGCCCGAGGGCGCGCCCGCGGGCATCAAGGGCGTGTCGCTCTTCCTGCTGCCGCGCGTGCTGCCGGATGGCGCGACCAACCGCTACCGCATCGTGCGGCTGAAGGAGAAGCTCGGCACGCGGTCCATGGCCTCGGGCGAGATCAGGCTCGAAGGGGCGACCGCCTGGATGATCGGCGCGCCGGGCGCGGGCATGCGCCAGATGGCCGACATGGTGAACAATTCCCGCCTGTCGAATGCCGTGCGCGCGGCCGGAATGATGCGCAAGGCGGTGACCGAGGCGCTCTACATCGCCCATCGCCGCATCGCCTTCGGCGCGCCGATCGTCACCCTGCCGCTGATGCGCCGGCAACTGGTGAAGATGCTGATGCGCGCGGAACAGGCGCGCAGCATGACCTTCCAGACCGCCGATGCGCTGCGCCGCTCCGATGCGGGGGAGAACGGCGCCTATGCGCTGCTGCGGATCCTCACGCCGCTGATCAAGTTCCGCGCCTGCCGCGACGCCCGCGTCGTCACCGGCGACGCGATGGAGGTGCGCGGCGGCTGCGGCTACATCGAGGACTTCCCCGATGCGCGCCTGGTGCGCGACGCGCATCTCGGCTCGATCTGGGAAGGCACGTCGAACATCGTCGCCCTCGACGTGCTGCGCGCGGCGCAGCGCGAGGGCTCGCTCGAGGCGCTCGAAGGGCATCTCGCCGCGCTCCGCGCGACGACGCCGGAGGACCTGCCGCATCTCGACACGGCAACCGAGCGCGCCTTCGCCCTCGCGCGCCACGCGCTCGGCGAAGGCGGCCCGGTGCTGGCGCGCCAGGCGGGGACGGCGCTCTACAACGTCGCCTCCGCCACCGCGATGGCGTGGGAGGCCGCGCGGATCGGGTCGCCGGAGCGGCGCGAGCTCGCGCGGCTGGTGCTCGTGCATCGCGTCCTGCCGCGCGACCCGCTCGCCGCCGAGGCCGAACCCATCCCCGACGCGCTGCTGCCCGATCCGGGCGCCTGATCAGCGGCAGTCGACCTCGACGCGCTCGGGGCCCGTGACCTCGCGTCCGAAGCGCGCGCCGCGGCTGTCGGACCGCACGGTGCGGACCTCGCAGCGCTTCGCCGCGCGCGGGACCTCGCCCTGGATGCCCGCTTCCAGGCCCTCGTAGCGGCAGATCAGGAAATAGGGCCGGCCGTTGTCAGTGATGTCCCACCATTCACGGCGGGCGCGGCGGTCTTCCTCCGGGCGCAACTGGGCCAGTTCGGCCGGATCGCCTTCGAAGAGGTCCGCACCGCGCAGGTAATGGGTCTGGCGCTCGGGGCGCAACGTCCAGCCCTGCGGCACCACCGGCGTGTCGCCCGTTTCCACCTGCAGATGCGGCGGGCAGGCGATCAGCGGCGGGCCGGGCGGCGCGGGCGGGCGTGTCGGCGGGCGCGGCACCTGCTGGGCGACGGCCGCACCGGCGGCGAGGACGAGGATCGCGGCGATCGTCAGGCGCATGGCGAGGGGACTCCCCTTCAGCGCAGAAAGCGCTCCGCTATTTCGTAGGCGACGCGGCCGGTTTCGTCGAAGGGTTCCCGCGCGAAGGGCGTCGGCGCTTCCTCGAGCGGCCGTGCCTGGCCGGCGGCGTAGATGCTGCGGTGCAGGCGGCGATGCCGTTCACCGAGCCCGCCGGGATCGGCGATGAAGACCGGCACGGTGGTGGCCAGCGCCTCGGACACCATGGAGACGGAATCGCCGGTCACCACCACCGCATCCGCCCAGGCGAGGATTCCGGCATAGGGGTTCGCCCCGCGCCCGCCCCAGCGGTGCAAATGGTGCGGCACGCCCTCCAGCGCCTCGGCCACCGCCGCCTCGGCCGGACGGCCGGTGCGGCGGGAACCGGTCGCCAGCACGCTGCCCGCGAAGCCCGCGACCTGGCTGGCGATGGCAGCCGCCGTCTCGGGCGCCATCCCCGCCCCTCGCGGCGGGCCGCCCAGTAGCAGGGCGACGCGGGGGCCGGGGAATTCGGCAAACATCCCCCATTCCTCCCGCGCCGCGGCCAGGCGGGCGGGGCTCATCCGGTGGGTGGCGCCGAGGATGGGCAGGATGTTGGGGGCTGCGGGCGGCGAGTCGTGCCGGCCGATGACCAGCAGGTCGAAGCGGGATTCGCCGAAGCCCGGCGCCATGCAATGGACTGTCCGGACCCCCTGCCGCCCCAGCCACAGCGCCACCGCGGCGCTGCGCCGCCCGGCCGAGATCGCAAGGTCCGGCAGCGGCCCGTCCAGTTCCCGCCGCGCGGCCGCCGTCAGCCCCATGGTCGTCGCCCAGCGCAGGGGCAGCCGGGCCATCATCCCCCAGTCCAGCGGCACGGTCCGGAAGGGCCGACCGAGCCGCTCGGCGATGCCGATGGCCTGGGCGGCGGTGCCCGCCCGGGGGTCGGCCAGCACCCAGATGCGCCCGGCCTCCGCCTGCGTCATGGACGGCGCCCCTTCCGCCGACTACCAGAGAGGGGAACCGGACCACCACCAGGACGAAGAACCATGACCGCGCTGCACGCCTCCGAATGGGACCGCGATGCCGCCCTGACCACGGCGCGCATCCTGCTCGAGATCAAGGCGGTGAACTTCCGCCCCGAGGAGCCCTACACCTTCACCAGCGGCTGGAAGAGCCCCGTCTACATCGACTGCCGGAAGATCATCTCCTTCCCCCGGGCGCGCAACCGCATCATGGAACTGGGCGTCGAGAAGATCGGCCGCCATGTCGGCTATGAATCGATCGACGTGGTGGTGGGCGGCGAGACCGCCGGCATCCCCTTCGGCGCCTGGATCGCCGACCGGATGATGGCGCCCATGGCCTATGTCCGGAAGAAGCCGAAGGGCTTCGGCCGCAACGCCCAGATCGAGGGCGAGGTCCCCGTCGGCCAGCGCACCCTGCTGGTCGAGGACCTGACCACGGACGGCGGGTCCAAGATCCGCTTCGCGAACGCGCTGCGCGAGGCCGGCGCGGTCTGCGAGCACACCTTCGTCGTCTTCTTCTACGGCGTCTTCCCCGGCGCCTTCGACAAGATGCAGGCGATGGGGCTGAACCTGCACCACCTCTGCACCTGGTGGGACGTGCTCGAGGTCTGCCGCGAGAAGCCGTATTTCAGCGAGGCCGCGCTGAAGGAAGTGCGGAAGTTCCTCGAGGACCCGGTGTCCTGGTCGAAGGCGCACGGGGGCGTCGGGAGCGCCGACGAAGCGAAGCTGAAGGATGCTGTTGAATGATGCTTGCGTGCGCCTCAAACGCCGGCGCGCGCATCCGCGCGCTTGGCTTGCGCGCCCTGCACTGGCGCACCCGGCGGCGCTGATGGTCTGGGCGCGGTCGCGCTTCGCGCTCCCGGCCCGATGCGCGGCATCGGGCCGCACGGTCGTGGGCGCCGCTGCAGCGGTGCTGGCGCTCGCGACGCCGGCCGCCGCGCAACAGCGCGACAGCCTGACCATCGGCATCACCCAGTATCCGTCGACCTTCCACCCCAACATCGAGAACATGGCCGCGAAGTCCTACGTGCTGGGCTTCGCGCGCCGCCCGCTCACGGCCTATGGCGCCGACTGGCGGCTGGCCTGTCTGACCTGCGAGACGGTGCCCACGCTCGAGAACGGCCTCGCGGTGCGGGAAACGACGCCGGACGGCAAGCCGGGAATCCGCGTCACCTACCGCCTGCGAGAGGGTCTGCGCTGGGGCGACGGCACGCCGGTCTCGGCGGAGGACCTGCGCTTCGCCTGGGAAGCCGGGCGCGATGCCGCCACGGGCTTCGGTCCCGCCGAATACTACCGCAGCGCCTATGAGCTGATCGTCGAGGACCCGCGCACGGTCACCATCCGCTTCGACCGCGTGACCTTCGAATACGCCTCGGCCGGCGATTTCCAGCCCCTGCCCGCGCATATCGAGCGCGCGCGCTGGCAGGCGGATCCGCGCGCCTATCGCACGCGCACCGCCTACGACACCGAGACGACGAACCCCGCGCTGTGGAACGGCCCCTTCCGCATCACCGCGGTGCAGCCCGGCGCCTCCGTCACGCTGGAACGCAACCCGGCCTGGAATGGCGCCGCCCCGCAGTTCCGCCGCATCACCATCCGCACGGTGGAGAACACGCCGGCGCTGGAGGCACAGCTGCTCGCCGGCCAGGTGGACATGGTCGCGGGCGAACTCGGCCTGCCGATCGAACAGGCCATCGCGCTGGAACGCCGCACCGGCAACCGCTTCCGCTTCCTCTACCAGCCGGGGCTGATCTACGAGCACATGGACGTCCGGCACGACCATCCGGCGCTGTCGGATCGCCGCGTGCGCCAGGCATTGCTGCTCGCCACCGATCGCGCGCAGATCACCGAACGACTCTTCGCCGCGCGGCAGCCGGTCGCGCATACCTCGGTCAATCCGCTCGATCCGATGCACGATCCGGACGTGCGGCAATGGCCCTTCGACCTCGCCCGCGCGCGGACGCTGCTGGATGAGGCCGGCTGGACGCCCGGCCCCGACGGCATCCGCCGCAATGCGGCCGGGGATCGCCTGTCCCTCGAGTTCATGACCACCGCCGGCAACCGCGGCCGCGAGGCCGTGCAGCAGGTGCTGCAGGGCATGTGGCGGCAGGCGGGCATCGAGGCACGGATCAGGAACGAACCGCCCCGCGTCCTTTTCGCCGAGACGCTCTCGCGCCGGCGCTTCCAGGGCGTGGCGCTGTTCGCCTGGATCAGCGCACCAGAGAGCGTGCCGCGCACGACGCTGAATTCGGAGGAGATCCCGCGCGAGGCGACCAACTGGTCAGGCCAGAACTATGGCGGCTACCGCAATCGCGAGATGGACGTGCTGACGCAGACCATCCCCGAGCAGCTCGACCCTGCCGAGCGCCGGGTGATGTGGCGGCGGCTGCAGGCGATCTATGCCGAGGACCTGCCCGCGATCCCGCTGTGGTTCCGCGCGGATGCGCATGTCTGGCCGCAATGGCTCGAAGGCGTCCGGCCGACGGGGCAGCTGAACGTCTCGACACTGTGGGCGGAGGAGTGGCGGGCGCGCTGATGCTGGATCACGTCTCCATCACCGTCGGCGACCTGCCGCGCGCGGCGCGGTTCTATGATGCGGTGATGGCGGCGCTGCGCGTGCCCTGCGTGTGGCGCGAGCCCGACGCGATCGGCTACGGCCTTCGCAACAGGGCCGACGACGACAACCACACCTACCTGACGATCCGCGCGACCGGCACGCCGATCCGGCCTGACCGCCGCCACTGGTGCTTCTGCGCGCCCGACCGTGCCGCCGTCGACGCCTTCCATGTGGCGGGCCTCGCGCAGGGCGGCGCAGATGATGGCCCGCCCGGCCTGCGCCCGCACTACCACGCGCACTACTACGCCGCCTTCCTGCTGGACCCGGATGGCAACCGCGTCGAGGCGGTGTGCCACCGCGCGGTGAAGTTTGCGGACCCATGATCGTGCCCATGTGGTTCGTGATCGCGAACATGCTCTTCGGCCTGGTGTGGAGCACGATCGTTGTCTTTCGAATCTGGTCCCGCACGGATCGCAGCGTGCCCTTCGTCGAGTTCTGCGCTGTCGCGACGACGCCCTTTTCGCGGAATTGGGGCGGCGCCTACCAGTGGCCGGGCACCTATGATCCCGAGGTCGTGCGCTACTGGCGCGAGCGCGCATTCCGGGCTTGGCAGGTCGTGTTCCTTGGACTTGCCCTGCAGGTCTGCATCGCTGCCCTGATCGCGAATTTCGTTCTCCCGCATTTCAATCGCGCGACGGCATGATGCATCCGCCGCTGAGCACCATGTATCGGCTTCCAAAGGCCTTTCGGCCTTTGGCGGGGTGGGTGCGGGAGGGGCGGCGCCCCTCCCGTCGTCGTGCATGATCGCCCGGCGTCTCCTCCAGATCGCGCTTACGCTCGCGGTCCTCTCCTTCTGCGCCTTCGCCCTGATCGCGCTCATGCCCGGCGATCCGATCGAGGTCGCGATCGCCGGCGACCCGCGGCTGACGGCAGAGGACGCCGCGCGGCTGCGCACTCTGCATGGCCTCGACCGTCCCTTCCTCGAGCGCTACCTCGCCTGGGCGTCGGGGCTGGTGCGCGGGGAGTTCGGCTATTCGCGCCTCTTTGCCCAGCCGGTGGCATCGCTGCTGCTGCCGGCGCTGCGTTCGACGCTGGTGCTAGCGGGGACGGCGCTGCTGATCGCGCTGGTCTTGGGCGTCGCGCTCGGGGCGCTGGCGGCGTCGCGGCCGCGGACAGCGCCGGCCGTCGACGCGGTGGCGGTGATGGGCCAGGCAATGCCGACCTTCTGGCTCGGCATCCTGCTGATCATCGCCTTCGCCGTGACGCTGGGCTGGCTGCCGGCGGGGGGCAGCGCGGAACAGGGCCTTGGCCTCGCCTACCTCGTGCTGCCGGTGGCGACGCTCGCGGTCGCGCATCTCGCCGCCTATGCGCGGCATTCCGCGGCGAGCCTCGAGGCGACGCTGACCGAACCCTGGATCCGCACGGCGCGGGCGCGCGGCGCGCCGGAACGCGTGGTGCTGTGGCGGCACGCCTTCCCGAATGCGGCGCTGCCGGTGCTGCAGATCGCGGCGCTCGATGCCGGGGCGCTGGCGGGCGGCGCGCTGGTGACCGAGACGGTCTTCGCGCGGCCCGGCATGGGCAAGCTGCTCTACGACGCGGTGATGGGCAACGACACCAACCTCGCGCTGGTCGCGCTGCTACTGGTCGCGCTGGTGACGATGCTCGCGACGCTCGCGGCCGATGTCGCGCAGCGGCTGCTCGACCCGAGGCTCGCGCAGCGATGACGCGGCTCGCCGCGGGGCTCGCGATCCTGGGCGCGCTGGCGCTGGCGGCGGCCGCCGCGCCACTCGTCGCTGCGATGCTCGGGCACGATCCCTTCGCGCCGGACCTGCTCGCGCGGTTCGAGCCGCCTTCGGCCACGCATCCGCTCGGCACGGACGATCTCGGTCGCGACATCCTTCTGCGGCTGCTGCATGGCGCGCGGGTGTCGCTCGCGGTGGGGCTCGCGGCGGCGCTGGCGGCGACGGTGATCGGCACGGCGGCGGGGCTGTTCGCGGCCTGGCGCGGCGGGGTGGCGGATGCGCTGGTGATGCGCCTCGCGGATTTCATGCTCGCGCTGCCCGCGCTGCCGCTGCTGGTGCTGCTGGCCGCCGCCGATCCGTCGCGCATCGGCCTGCCGGCGCGCGGCGAAGCGGCAGGCGACGTGCTGCGCATCGTCGTCATCCTCGCGCTGTTCGGCTGGATCGGGGTGGCGCGGCTGGCGCGCGCGGCAGCCCTCGCGACCTTCGCGCGCGACCATGTGCGGGCGGCGCGGGCGCTCGGCGCCAGCGAGGCGCGGATCCTGCTGCGGCACGTCCTGCCCGCCCTCGCCGCGCCGGTGGCGGTGGCGACGGCGCTGGCCGTGGCCGGCGCGATCCTGGCCGAATCGACGCTGTCCTTCCTCGGCCTCGGCATCAGCCCGCCGGCACCGTCCTGGGGGAACATGCTGGCCAACGCCCAGGAACTGGTGTTCAGCGCGCCCTGGGCAGCGGTGTGGCCCGGCCTCGCCATCATGCTGACCGTCGCGGGCTGCACCCTCGTGGCCGACGGGGTCCGGCGGCGCCCCGGCACGCGATAGATTTCGCGCCGCATCATCGAGACTTGCCCCGGATCAAGGCAGGGCCTAGCCAGTGCCGTGACTTTGCCATCCAGCCCGACCCCCGGCGGGGGGGCGGGGACCTATCGAGAGGGACGCCGGTCAGACCATGCCGAACACGCCGCTTACGAAGTCCATGATGGACCTGCTCTCCCACATCAGCCTGCCGGCCGCCGACGCCCCGTCGGAGAAGGACCCCGGCCTGACCGACCCGATGACCCCGCTGGCCGAGACGCTGACCGGCCCGCACGCGGTCGTCGACCACCTGCTCGCCGAGGTCGAGGAAGACCTGCGCGTTGGCCGCAAGGAAGCCGCCGCGACCGCGCTCGGCCTCGCCGCGACGCGCATCAGCCTGGACGCGGCGCGCGGCACGACCCCGCCCAAGCATGTCGAATGGCTCGCGGCGCATCTGCGCAACGCCCACCAGGCGCTGACGGATGGCGTGCCCGGCAAGGCGCTGCAGTCGGTCCGCCGCGCGCGCCTCGCATTGCGCCCCTGACATCTGTCGGTAAGGAATCTTACGAATCAGTCACTTTGCGGTGACTCTTCGGATAGGACGAGAGGTGTAGGAGGGCCGGAGGCAGCGGCCCCCCGACCGTGCCGATTCGTGATTCGGTCTACCAGGTCGAAAGGATCCTTCGTCCATGTTCCGCGCCATCCTGATCGCCGCCGGCCTGCTGCTGGCCATCGGCACGCTCAGCCCCGCCGACGCCGCCCGCAGCCGCACCCGCGCCAGCACCACCGAGGCGACCTCCGCCTCCGGCGAGGCGCCCCGCGCCACCAGTTCGCGCCGCCACCGCTCCTCGGCGTCCCAGCAGCGCCGCCACCGCAACGAGGCGACGACCTCCCGCCGCAGCCGCGGCGAGGCGTCCTCCCGCCGCCGCGGGTCGCAGCAGGCCTCGGCGCGCCGCAGCACGCCGCGCACGACCGAGACGCAGTAAGCGACGACGACACAAGGGGGCCGAAAGGCCCCCTTCCCTTTTCCGCGGCGGGCCGGGGTCAGTCCCCGATGGGGCCGCCATCCTTCCTGACGATCGCGATCACCGACGGCCGGGGCGGCATGCCCTCGGCGAAGTCTGGCCAGCGCGTGGACGGGCGTTCGAAGGTCGACCCTGCATCCTCGCCGGGGTGCTGGATCGCGAGGAAGATCGTGCGGTCGTCCGGCGTGAAGCGCGGGCCGCAGACCTCCGCCCCCGTCGGCGCCTGGTAGAACAGCCGCGTCAGCGCCCGCCCGAACCCCGCCGTATCGGCCGCGTAGAGCCCGTCCGCCACGCCCGCATTCGCCGGCGCGCCATCCGTGGCGATCCAGATCCGGCCCTTGCTGTCGAAGGCGCAATTATCCGGACAGGATAACCAACCATCGTCCGAGGTCGCGCGATGGTACTGCGCGCCCGCATCGATGCCCGGCTTGCCGGCGGCGATGAACAGCGCCCAGCGCGCCTCGGTCGCCGCGTGGTCGACGCGGTCGGTGCCGGCGCCGGGCGGGATGATCTCGAGGACATGGCCGTGGATGTTGCGCGGCCGCGGATTGGCGCCGCCGGCCTGCTGCGCCGTGCGGCGGCTGTTGTTGGTCAGCATGACGTAGACGCGGCCATTGACCGGGTTGGTCTCGACATCCTCGGGCCGGTCCATTGGCGTCGCACCCAGCAGATCGGCCGCACGCCGCGTCTCGATCAGCACGTCGGCCTGGCTGGCGAAGCCGTTCGCGGCGGTGAGCGGGCCCTGGCCGAAGACCAGCGGCAGCCACTCCACCTTCCCGTCCTCGAGGAACTTGCCGACGAAGAGCGTGCCCTCGTCCAGCAGGTCGCGGTTCGCCGCGCGGTCGTTGGGGTTCCAGGGGCGCGCGGTGACGAATTTGTAGACGTATTCGAAGCGCTCATCGTCGCCCGAATAGATCACCACGCGGCCATCGGCGCTGACCGCATGGGTGGCGCCCTCATGCTTGAAGCGGCCGAGCGCGGTGCGCTTCACCGGCACGCTCTCGGGGTCGTAGGGATCGAATTCCACCACCCAGCCGAAGCGGAAGGATTCGTTCGGCTCCTTCTCGACGTCGAAGCGGTCCTGGTGGCGCCACCAATTGTACAGGCTGGCGTTGACGATGCCGTAGCGGCGCATGATCGCCTGGTGCGGCGTCTTCGCAGGGTCACCGCCGAAATAGTAGTTGGTGTTCTCCTCTCCGGTCAGGACGGTGCCCCAGGGGGTGTTGCCGCCCGCGCAGTTGTTCAGCGTGCCGAGCACGCGCATCCCCGTCGGATCGTCCTTGGTCTTCATGCGCTCCGCACCCGCGGCGGGGCCGGCGACGCGCATCGGCGTCTCGCCGGTGATGCGGCGGTTGCGCGGACTATCCTTCACATAGGACCAGGCATTGCCCTCGCGCTTCACCTCCACCACCGACAGGCCATGGGCCATGAGCTCGGCGCGCGTCTGCGGGCCGCTCGATCGCGTGCGCGCCTCCCGGCCCGATCCCATGCCGGGGAAGATCAGGTTGGTGTTGGTGTATTCGTGGTTGACCACGAGCAGCCCGTGATCCGCCGTCCGGCTGCCCAACGGCAGCGGGAAGTAGTCGAGGTAGTCGCAATTGTAGCCGAACTGCTTCGCCTGGCTGGCCTCGGTCACGGCGCGCGGATCGAAGGGCGCGGCGCCGGGCAGCACGGGATCGCCCCAGCGGATGACGATCTGGCGCTCATAGCCCTCGGCCACCGCGTCGGTCTGCGCCAGGCGATGGCGGAGTTCCGGGAAGGTCAGGGTCGAGGGCCCGCCCTCGCGCGGCACCACGGTCTGCGCCGACACGTCCCCCGGCAGGGCGGCGATCGCCGCTGCGGCGGCACCCGCGGCCAGCAGGCTGCGGCGGCCGTAGCGCGCGGCGATCACCTCGCCGATCGGGCGCCGGGGATCGGGGTTGGCCCCGATATCCTCCAGCGCCTCGATGTCGATCTCCTCAGTCCGCTGCGCGTCCGGCATGCATCGCTCCCCGCCTGTGCGGCAAGTGTGGCCATGCCCCGCGCGCAGGGAAACGGGGAAATCGGTGAAGCCTTGGCGACGGTCGCCGGTCAGCGCGCCAGGGTGACGATGGTGCTGCGCGGCGGTTCGTCGGGCTGCATGTTCGGCCAGCGCGTGGCGGGCTGCGCCCAGCTGGCACCGGGCGTCGCGCCGGGATGCGCGATGGCGGCGAGCACGGTGCCGTCGGGCGCGACCGCCGCCCCGCCCGCCGCCGCGCCGACCGGTGTCGCGACCATCAGCGCCGGGGCGCCGCCTTCGGCCGGC
The DNA here is from genome assembly GCF_012927745.1 of Neoroseomonas marina. GTDB lineage: Bacteria > Pseudomonadota > Alphaproteobacteria > Acetobacterales > Acetobacteraceae > Neoroseomonas > Neoroseomonas marina. The sequence goes on along the minus strand of NZ_JABBKX010000008.1, from coordinate 26,128 downwards.
ACGCGGTAGAAGGCCTCAGGCAGCGCGCCGGGACGGGCGCCGCGATCGGTGCCGATCAGCAGCGCGCCATCGCCATCGAAGCCGAGCGTCGCGGGAGCCCAGGGCCAGGCCGGCACCGCCGCCGGCGCCTCGTTGCGGCGGGTCGGCTGGACCGGCGCCTCGCGGCCCTCGACCAGGACCTCCGCGATGGCGGTATCGGCCGCCGCATTGCCCGCGGCCATGCGGATGTCGAGCACGCGGCCAGCCCCGCCCCGGATCGCAACACACAAGCGCTTGCGCCGCGCCTCATAGGCAAGGCCCGCCGCCCCGTCGAAGGCAGTGGCCCCGGCGTCGCGCGCCGCGGCCATGGGATTGCCCTGCGGCAGCGTCACCCAGCGGAGGTTGCCGCCCTCGATCCACGCCGCGGCCATGCGTCCGGCGTCGAGCGCCCCGATCCCCGCCGTCCCATCCGAGACGAAGCGATAGAGGTAACCACCCGGCCGCCCGTCGGTCATCCAGACCACCGCGCGCCCGTCCTCGGACAGCGCGGCGGCAGCGTCCACCGGCCCGAAGCGGCCCGTCGCGGCATGCTTCACCGGCACGAAGGACGGGTCGGAGGGATCGACCTCCACCAGCATCCCGACCGCATTGGCGTCGAGGCCCGGCAGGCGCTGCCGCCACTCGGCAGCTCCGCCCTCGGCGAGCAGCAGCGTGCCCCAAGGCGTCGCGCAGCCGCCGGTCACGCCCGCGATGCCCGCCACCGGGCCACCATCGGCGCCCATCCGGCACAGCGTCGTCGCGGTCAGGCGCCGGTTCTGGAAGCCGCCATCCACGACCTCCCAGTTCCGGCCGCGCCGCTCGAGGTTGACGATGGAAACACCCTGCATCGCCCCCGCGATCGCCGGCACGTCGCGCCCGCCCGGGAAAGCCATGGCGGCGTTCACGGTCGGATGCGCGACGACGAGCAGCGCACGTGGCACACCATCCGATTGCGGGCCCGGCGTCACGACGGCGACCATCCGCGCATCCCAGCCGAACTGGGCGCCGGCGGCCTCGGCGGTCGGCTGCTGCGGGGTCCAGGGCGGCGCGTCGAAGGTGACGCGGTCGCCCCAACGGATCAGCACGCCGCGCGTCCAGCCCGGCGCGACGAAGTCGTCCTGGCGGATCGTCAGGGACTGCGCGCGAAGCACGCCCGGCGCGGCAAGCAGCGCCGGGGTCGCGAGCAGCAGGGCGCGGCGACGGGTCATGCGGGGAGCTCCTCGATCCGGGGCGGCAGGTGGGCGCGGACGGGGGGCAGCGCCTCGGTCCACTTCTCCACCTGCACCAGGCAGGATTGCGCCGAGGGCCCCTGCCCCAGGCGCGAGGTGCCGACATCGGGCGTCAGCACGTTCGGATTGCCATGCACGCAGAGGCTCCCAGGCACGCCGGGCTCGAGCGGATCGAACCAGGCGCCGGTCGCCATCATCGCCACGCCGCGCATCAGCCCCGCATCCGTGCGCAGCCCGCCGAGGCAAGCGCCGCGGTCGTTGAACACCCGCACGATGTCGCCGTCCTTGAGCCCGCGCGCCGCGGCGTCCTCAGGATTCAGCGTGATCGGCTCGCGGCCGCCGATCTTGTTCGTCGCGGCGACACGGCCCGGATCGAGCTGCCCGTGCAGCCGCGTCGCCGGCTGGTAGGACAGCAGGTGCAGCGGGAAGCGCTCCGCCTGCTGCGCGCCGAGCCATTCGCGCGGTTCGATCCACACCGGATGGCCGGGGGCGTCGTCATAGCCGAAGGACGCGACGGTCTCGCTGAACAGCTCCACCTTGCCGGTGGCGGTGTCGAGCGGATGCTCCTGCGGATCGGCGCGGAACTCGGCGAACTGGGTGTATTCCTGGCCGGGGGCGGGCGGCTCCGCCTCCCAGTATCCCTTCGCCCAGAAGGCGTCGAAGTCGGGCGTCTCGAAGCCGAGGCGCGCGGAATTCTGGCGCCACTGCTCGAACAGGTGGCGCAGCCAGGCGTCCTCGTTGCGCTGCTCGGTGAAGCGGTCGCGGTAGCCGAGCTCCTCGGCGATGTCGGCCAGCATGTCGTGGTCGTTGCGCGCCTGGCCGACCGGCTCGATCGCCTTGTGCATCGCGCGGAGGAAGCGGTCGCGGCCGCTGGACGCGATGTCGTTGCGTTCGAGCGTGGTGGTCGCCGGCAGCACGATGTCGGCGTGCCGCGCGAGCGCGTTCCAATGCTGCTCCTGCGCGATGATCGTCTCGGCATTGGCCCAGGCGCGCAGCATGCGGTTGAGGTCCTGGTGGTGATGGAACGGATTGCCGCCTGCCCACCAGATGATCCGCGTATCGGGGTAGCGGTGCTCGCGTCCATTGAAGGCGTAGGTGCCATTCGGGTTCTCGAGCATCTCCGTCACGCGCGCGACCGGGATGAAGGTGCCGGTCGGGTTGCGCGTGGCGGGCATGGAGAAGGACGGCACTTCCTGCCGCGGATTGCCCATGCCGTTCACCGAGCCGTAGCCATAGGCGACGCCCTCGCCGGGCTTGCCGATCTTGCCCAGGATCGCGGCGAGTGCCGCGAGCATCCAGTAGGGCTGCTCCCCGAAATCGGCGCGCTGCAGCGACCAGGTCGCGGTCAGCATCGCCGGCGCCGCGGCCAGTTCCAACGCCAGCGCGCGGATGCGATCCGCCGGGATGGTGGTGATCGGCGCGGCCCAGGCGGGCGTCTTCGGCGTGCCGTCGCTCTCGCCCAGGATGTAGGCGCGCAAGCGATCCCAGCCGACGCAATGCGAAGCGAGGAAGACGCGGTCCTCCTTTCCCTCGGTCACGACGACATGCGCCATGGCGAGCAGCAGCGCGGTGTCCGTGCCCGGGCGGATCGGGATCCACTCGGCCTGGCACCAGTCAGGCACGTCGGCGCGGTTGGGCGAGACCTGCACGAAGCGCAGCCCCGCCGCGGCCGCGCGGCGCAGGTTGATCTCGTTGGAATGGTCGCCCGCCCCGCCCGAGGTGACGAGCCCGTTGCGCAGCGGCAGCCCACCCAGGCAGAGCATCACCTTCGCGTGACGCGTGATCGCCGCCCAGTCGGTGGTGCGGCCGAGCAGGACCTCATTGGTGCCGAGGATATGCGGCAGCAGCGCCTGCGCCGCCGCGTAGGAATAGGCGTTGACCTGCCCCGTATAGCCACCGCCGAGGCCGAGGAAGCGCTGCAACTGCGAACGCGCATGATGGAAGCGCCCGGCCGAGGACCAGCCATAGGAGCCGCCGAAGATGCTGGTCGGGCCGTGCTCGGCGCGCACGCGGCGCGTCTCTTCCGCCACCAGGCGCACCGCGCGGTCCCAGGAGACCGGCACGAAGGCATCGCCGCCGCGCAGCGCGCCCTTCCGCCGGCCCTCGAGCCAGCCCTTGCGGACATAGGGACGGTCCACGCGGCAGGCGGCGTGGACGATGTCCGGCACCGCATCGATCAGGGTTCCCGGGAAAGGATCGCGCGCGAAGGGCTGCACGCCCACCACGCGGCCGTCGCGCACCACCGCATCGAAACTGCCCCAATGGGCGGCATGTGGCCTGAGTTCGGTCATGGTGGCGCTCCTTCGCGCGGAAAGGTGGCGCGGGCATGGCTGCATCGCAACCTTGCCCCCTTGGGCGCCGGGCGGGTCCGGGCCTAGAGTGCCACCCTCGCTTTGCCGAGGAAGGCCCAGAAGCATGACACCGCCGCGCAATTCCAATGCCGCCAGGGACATCGCGAATGTCCTGCATCCCTACACCGACGCCAAGGCGCACCTGCAGAACGGTCCGCTGGTCATCACCCGCGGCAAGGGCGTGAAGATCTACGACGAGCAGGGCAAGGAATACATCGAGGCGCTGGCGGGGCTCTGGTGCGCCTCGCTCGGCTTCGACAACGAGCGTCTGGTCAAGGCCGCGACCGACCAGATGCGCAAGCTGCCCTTCTACCACTCGTTCACGGCCAAGTCGCACGAGCCGATGATCGACCTGGCCGAGATGCTGATCGAGCGCGCGCCCGCGCCGATGAGCAAGGTGTTCTTCGGCAACTCCGGCTCCGAGGCGAATGACTCGGCGCTGAAGATGATCTGGTACATGAACAACGCGCTTGGCCGCCCGAAGAAGAAGAAGGTCTTCGCGCGGCTGAAGGCCTATCACGGCATCACGCTCGCCGCCGCGTCGCTGACCGGTCTGCCTGCCAACCACAAGCTGTTCGACGCGCCGATCGCGGGCGGGCGCTTCTGCCACGTCGGCACGCCGCACCACTACCACGAGGCGAAGCCGGGCGAGACCGAGGAAGCCTTCGCGACGCGCCTCGCCGAGGAACTCGAGGCCCGCATCATCGAGGAAGGTGGCGCCGAGGAATGCGCCGCCTTCTGGGCCGAGCCCGTGATGGGCGCTGGTGGCGTCATCGTCCCGCCGAAGACCTACTTCGAGAAGGTCCAGGCGGTGCTGAAGAAGTACGACATGCTCTTCGTCGCGGACGAGGTGATCTGCGGCTTCGGACGCACCGGCAACTACTGGGGCAGCCTGACCTTCAACATCCAGCCGGACATCCTGGTCTGCGCCAAGGCGCTGTCGTCCTCCTACCTGCCGATCTCGGCGGTGATGGTGAACGAGAAGGTGTTCCAGGGCATCGCCGAGGGCAGCCACACCGTCGGCACCTGGGGCCATGGCTTCACCTATTCGGGCCATCCCGTCGCCGCCGCCGTCGCGATCGAGACGCTGAAGATCTACGACGAGACGAACCTGATTGCCCACGCGGCGGAGGTCGGCGCGCACATGCAGGCCGAACTCCGCAAGCGCTTCACCGATCATCCGATCGTGGGCGAAGTCCGCGGCGTCGGCCTGATCGGCGCGATCGAGCTGTCCTCGGACAAGGCGGCGCGCAAGCCGATCGACCCGGCGAAGAAGGCCGGCGCGCGGCTGTGCAAGCTGGGCGAGGAGAACGGCGTGATCCTGCGCGCCATGATCAACGACAGCATGGGCTTCTCGCCGCCGCTCGTGATCACCAAGCAGGAGGTGAACGAGATGCTGGACCGCGTGGGCAAGTCGCTCGACGCGCTGGCGGTGGAACTGCGGCGCGAGAGCATCGCGGCGGTGTGAGGCAAGGTCGGGGGAGGTGAACCTCCCCCGAGCCCCCTCCCTTCTCTGTCTGTTGGGAACTGACGTCCGAAGTCAGTCCCCAGGTTCCAAAAAAGGGTTGAGGGGGGACGGGGGGGAGAAGTTCCCTTCTCCCCCCGCTTCTTTTTCAGCGCGCCCGTTCCACGACGAAATCCGCCGCCGCCGCCAGCGCGCGCTTCTCCGCCCCGTCCGGGAACGGCTCCAGCAGCGCGATCGCCTGGTCGGCGTAGCTCCGCGCGCGCCCGATCGTGTCCTTCAGCGCGCCATGCTTCGTCATCAGCGCCAGGGCGCGGGCCAGGTCGGCATCCCCCTGGTCGCGGTCTTCCAGCGTGCGCCGCCAGAAGGCCCGTTCTTCCTCGCTGCCGCGCGCGAAGGCGAGCAGCACGGGAAGCGTGATCTTCCCCTCGCGGAAATCGTCGCCGACCGTCTTGCCGAGCGCTTCCTGGTCTGCGCTGTAGTCGAGCGCGTCGTCGACCAGCTGGAACGCCACGCCGAGCGACATGCCGAAGTCGCGCAGCGCCTTCTGGCGATCGGCGGGCTCGCCGGCGACGACGGCGCCGACCTCGGTCGCCGCGGCGAACAACGCGGCGGTCTTGCCCTCGATCACCGCGAGGTACTGCGCCTCGGTCGTCGCGGTGTCGTTCTGCGTCATCAGCTGCAGCACCTCGCCTTCCGCGATGATGGCCGAAGCGTCGGAGAGGATGCGCAGCACCTCGAGCGACCCATCGGCGACCATCACCTGGAAGGCGCGGGAGAACAGGAAGTCGCCCACCAGCACCGAAGCCTGGTTGCCGAACATCGCGTTGGCGGAGGCCTGGCCGCGCCGCAGCGCGCTTTCGTCCACCACGTCGTCGTGCAGCAGCGTCGCGGTGTGGATGAACTCGACGCAGGCCGCGAGGCCGACATGGCGGTCGCCGCGATAGCCGCAGAGCCGCGCGGCGGCGATGGTCAGCAGCGGGCGGATGCGTTTGCCGCCGGCGGCCACGATATGCGCGGCGACCTGCGGGATCAGCGCCACGTCGGACTGCATCCGGTCGAGGATCAGGCGGTTGCAGGCCGCCATGTCGTCCTTCAGCAGCGCCATCAGCGCGGTCAGCGCGTCCTCCCCCCGCGGCGCCGGCGGGGCGACGAGCGGCGGTGCGGTTGCGCTCACGCTTGCTCTACTCCTGGTGCGGCGGGCACCATAGTCATGCCCCGGCGGGGCGGCAAGCGCCGGAAAAACAAGGGATTCTCTCGTGATATGCGGGTGATCGCGACCACTACGGACCCGGTCCGGCTGTCCTTCCTGCGGGCATTGCTGGCCGATGCGGGTATCGGGACTGTGATCCTGGATGCGCATATCAGCGCGATCGAGGGCGGCATCGGCGCCTTCCCGCGCCGGCTGGCAGTCGTCGAGGAGGATGAACGCCGGGCGCGTGCCGTCATGCAGGAGGCCGGCGAGGAGACCGCGTGACCGGAACGACGGACGACCTGCTGCTCGGCGGCCGAGTCCGGTTGCGCCAACCGGTGCGGGGCTTCCGGGCCGGGCTCGACGCGGTGCTGCTCGCCGCCTTCGTGCCCGCGCGCCCGGGTCAGCGCGTCCTGGAGGCAGGCTGCGGCAGCGGTGCAGCCTTCCTGTGCCTGGCTGCGCGGGTGCCTCGTCTGGCCGTCGTGGCCGTGGAGCGCGAACCCGCGATGGTAGCCCTTGCCCGGGTGAATGCCGCGGCAAACGGCGTCGCCGCGACGATCGAGGATGGCGACGTCGCCGATGTCGCGCTCGCGCGGCGGCTCGGACCGGTCGACCACGCCCTTGCCAATCCGCCCTATTGGCCGGGCGGCACGGCGCCGCCCGGCGCGATCCGCCGCGCAGCGACACATGAAGGCAGCGCTGGTCTCGACGCCTGGGCGCGCTTCCTCGTCGCGGCGCTGAAGGATGGCGGGACCGCGGCGCTGGTGCTGCCCGCCGCGCGCTTCGACGCAGGCGTCGCGGCGCTGCGGCAAGCCGGTTGCGGCGCAACAACGCTGCTGCCGCTCGCCCCGCGGGTCGGGCAGCCGGCGAAGCGCGTGCTGCTCCGCGCGCGGCGCGGGGGTCGCGGTCCTGCGACGGTGCTGCCGCCTCTCGCGCTGCACGACGCGGATGGCCGGTTCACGCCGGCCGCGGAGTCGGTATTGCGGGACGCCGCCGCGATCTGAGGATGCGGCCGGCGGACCCTACTGGTCCTTCACCTCGGGATGACGCAGCAGCCAGAGGCGCTCATGCGCCGCCACAAGGCTTTCGAGGTTCTTCCTGCGATTGGTGTCGGGCGAGGAAGGCCGCCGCGTCAGCATCATCTCGAGCACGCGGAGCAGTTCTTCCGCGACCTCGAAATCGCCCTGGTCGCAGGCGTGGTGGAAGGCGATCAGGATCTTGTCGGACAGGCGGCGCGTATGCCGCGGTGCCGGTGCAGCACCGCGCCCGGATTCGGCGCCAGATCCGCCCTCGTCGTCATCCAAACTCATACGCCCCCCAAGCCGCTAAAGGGCTCTTGCAGTCCATGTGTCCCAGATGCCGGCGCGCGACCATACCGGTAGCCGATGCGTTTCGGAACCCCGGGCGTCAGAGCGCGCGAAGCTGTGCACTCACCGCGGCGGCGATCGCCTCGGGCGTCGTCTCGGGGCGGAACAGGCTGCGCACCCGTCCGTCGGGCCCCACGAGATAGATGAACGATGAATGGTCCATCGTGTATTCGGTCGTGTCGCGGGACCGCGCCTTCGCGTAATAGACGCGATACGCACGCGCCGCCTGCGCCACCTGCTCGGCACTGCCCGTGAGGCCGATCATGCGCGGATGGAAGCGCGACACGTAGTCCGCCATCGCCGCCGGCGTATCGCGTTCCGGATCGATCGAGATGAAGACCGGCGTCACGCGCTCGCCCGCAGGGCCCATCGCATCGAGGGCGGCGACGATGGTGCCGAGCTCGGTCGGGCAGACGTCCGGGCAATAGGTGAAGCCGAAGTAGACCAGCAGCGGACGCCCCGCGAAATCGCGCTCGGTGACGGTCCGGCCGGTCTGGTCCACCAGCGTGAACGGACCGCCGAGCGAGACACCCTGCGCAAGCTGCACGCCACCTGCCGACGGTGCGGGCATGTCGCCCCCCGTCCACGCGGCGACCTGCCGCAGGAACGCATCGGACACGGATTCGCCTGGCGCGCGCCCGAACCAGGCGACACCCCAGACAGCCCCGAGCAGGACCACGAGGAGAACGGCAACAAGACGAACGGCGCGCAACATGATGCGCGGCACATAGGCGGCGCGGCGCGCGAAGCGCAAGGGCGCATCCCGTCACGTTTCGCCCGGTGCCGGGTCGTTCCGGGTGGATCCACCTCCGCATTCTTCGATCAGCCGGGGCACGAATGAACGAATGGTGCATTACTCGCAATTGTTACCCGCCAAGATCGCATTCTCGTCACAAAGCGCTACCAGAGGTTGCCTCCTCGTGATCGACGCTGGGGAACCTCGCCATGGACGACACCACCGGGAAGCCACGCTGCGACGTCCTCATTCTCGCTGCCGATGCGGATCCGCCGCATGCTCTCGTCGAAGGTCTGACTGACAGCGGACTCAGCACGCAACGAACGACGAGTCCGGAGTTTGTGATCTGGTCGGCGGCGAACGGTCCGCCGGCCGTGTTGCTTCTGCTTCCACATCGGCTCACGACGCCCGGAGGCATTTCCCTCATCAAACGACTTCGCGCATTGCACGCACTGCCTTGTGTCATCCGTGCGGCACCGGACGACACCGCGCAGGATCGTGTCGATGCGCTCGAGGCCGGTGCGGACGAGGTGCTGAACGCGACGATGCCGGTGAGCGAGATCGTTGCGCGAATCCAAGCTCTTCTGCGGCGTACACGCGGCACGCTCTCCACGCTCAACTGGCGGCTCCTCGCATCGGGCCGCATGCTCGAGATGCCGAACGCCGAACCGCAGCGACTCACCAGCGCGGAGTACGCGCTCGTGACGACTCTCGCTTCCGCGAGCGGCGAACCCGTCGATCGCTACGCGATCAGCGAACGTGTCTTCCGACGACCGTGGCGTCCGGATGATCGTGCGGTCGACAGCCTCGTGAAGCGCGTGCGTCGGAAGCTGCCGCCGAATGCGATCCAGTCGGTGCGCAACGTGGGTTACGCGCTGACCATCGCGATCGATTTCACACCCGCTCATGTGGAAATTTGTGCTCCGCACAAACTTCTCACTCCGCCGCCCCCGGGGACAACCTATAGTAGTATCGCTCAGGTCCACGGGACCAAAGCTCCTAACGGGAAGGATTGAGCCATGGCCGATTTCGCAACACTGCCTGGCGGGCAAATATTTGGGACGAACGGATCCGACCTCGTCGACGCTGATCGGGACGCACCCGGAAGCTTCGACAATCTCATCGCAACATTTGGCGGCTCCGATACTGTCTTCGCCGGTCAGGGGGACGATATCGTCTTCGGCGGTGACGAAGCGCGTCGGGGCCGACCGGGTCGCGACGACGACGACCACGGCCGAGGACATGGCAAGGACCGCGATGACCATCCGGGACGCGGCCATGAGAATGGCCAGGGTCACGGCAAGGGTCAGGGCCATGGCCCCGACAACGGCCACGGACACGGGCCTGGCCATGGCGACGGCGCGGGGCCGCCCTCGGGCGACTACCTCTTCGGCCAGGACGGCAATGACGTCCTGTTCGGCGGGCGCGGCGACGACCTGCTCGATGGCGGCGCGGACAACGACGTGCTGATCGGTGGGCAGGGCAACGACCTGCTGTTCGGTGGCGCCGGCAGCGACTTCCTGGCCGGGAACGCCGGGGCCGACACGCTGGTGGGCGGCACCGGGGAAGACACCTTCTACTTCGAGAGCGGCTTCGGTCGCGACGTCGTGCTGGACTTCCGGCCTGGCGAGGATGTCATCGCCATCCAGGCGAACATCAACGGCAGCGGCATCACCAGCGCGCAGGACCTCGTCGGTCGCATCTCCAGCGACGACACCGGCGCCGTGATCAGCCTCGGCGACGGCGACCAGATCAAGCTGGTCGGCGTGTCCACGGAAGACCTGCTCAGCAATCTGTCCAGTTACGTGAAGATCGTCTGAGGTCACTCTGGATACCCAGCGCACCATCGCGGCAGCGCCAGGGGGACTTTCCGTGTCCCCCTGGCAGGATGCCGGCGGCATGCCGCGGCTGGCCCTGACACCCGGCGGCATCATGCTGCTCGACCTGCCGCTGGCGGGACCGCTGCCGGCCGGCGCGACGGCGCTGACCGTCGCCGGACGTCCCCTGCCCCCACCCAGCGCATCGCTGCTTCTCGGCTCGCCGCAGGCGCCGCGCCTCATCCATGCGGCGCGGCAGGTCATGCAGGCGGCCGCGGGGCACGAAGCGATCCTGCACATCGGCGGGGAGAGGCTGGGTGCCTTCCTCCTCTCCGAACCCCTGAACCCGGCGGCGTTCGCGCAAGGCTTCGCCGGCGCGGACCGCGACGCCGTACTCCGCTTCCTCGCCGTGACCTGCGCCACGATGCTGCGCGCCTCGGCCGATCCCGGCCTGTCGGCCCTCTGCCGTGCCCTCGTGGACGCCGCCGATCCCGCGCCGTGCCTGGCGGCGCCCAGCAACGGCCTGTCGGCCTGGCTGGTCCCGCAGGCGCCGGACGGCGTCTGGCGCCTCCTGTCCGATGACGCGCTGCGCCGCGCCGGCCGCCCGACCGGGCGCGTGATGCTGCTCGACGCGGCGCACGACGCGGACGCCATCCTTCTTCCCCCCGCGCCGGCCCGGCCGGTCCGGCTCGATGCGCGCAAGGGCGCGGCGACGCTGTCGACGCTCACGCGCGATGCGATCGCAGGGCGAAGGCGCGCGCCGGCATTGCTGCGCGCCCTGGCGACGCGCGCCGTGAACGATGCCCGCGCGGCGAGCGTCCTGCGGGAGGCACAGCTCCTCGCGCCATCCCGTCCCACACGCGTCGCGGATCCGACACGTCCGATCGGCGCGGGCCTCGACCTCGCGCTCTCCGATCACGCCGGCGGCGTCTTCCTGTGCGGCTGGCTGCGCGATCCCCTCGGCCTCATCGCATCGCTCGAACTGCGGGCGCCCGGACGCTCGCTGCCCTTGGCCGCGGCCGGGCTGAATCGGGTGCCGAGGCCCGACATCCTCCGCCGCTTCGCGACCGCGCCGTTCGGACAGGCCGATGACCGGCCGGGCTTCGTCGCGTACCTCCCCGGCGCCGATCCGGCCGGCACCGCGCAATGGCGCCTCGCGGCGAGGCTCACCGGCGGCACCGAAGTCGAGGTCGCGGCGCCGCCCGGGCTGATGCCGCCGCATGTGGCGCGCGACCTCGTGCTGCGGGCCGTCCACGCCTCGGCGGTGACCCCGGCGCTGCTGGACGATTGCATCGGCCCCGCCGCGGCCGCGTTGCACGTTGCCGCTCGCCGCTCCGCCACCGGCACGGCCGAGGTTGTCGCGCTGGGACCGCAGCGGCGCAGCCGTCCGCGCGCCAGCCTCGTCGTGCCACTCTACCGCAACCTGCGCTTCCTGCGTTTCCAGCTCGCCGCCTTCGCGCGCGACGAGGAGACGCGCCGCGCGGATCTCATCTACGTGCTCGACAGCCCGGAACAGCGGCATGAGGTCGAGCACCTGCTGCGCGGCATGGCGGCGATGCACGGGCTGCCCCTGCGGCTCGTGGTGATGCCGCGCAACGGCGGCTACGCCGCGGCGTGCAACGCCGGCGCTGCCGAAGCCCTGGCCCCCGCCCTGCTCTTCCTCAATTCGGACGTCCTGCCGGCGGCGCCGGGGTGGCTCGGCGTGATGCTCGCGCGGCTGGGGCGCGACCGACGCCTTGCGGCGGTGGGCCCGCGGCTGCTGTTCGACGAGGGATCCATCCAGCATGCGGGACTGTTCTTCCGGCGCGGCGAGGACGGCGTCTGGCTGAACGACCATTACTGCAAGGGCTTCCCGCGTCGTCATCCCGACGCGCTCACGGCGCGCCGCGTGCCCGCCATCACGGGTGCGGCGCTGCTGGTGCGACGCGCCGCCTTCGAGCGGGTCGCCGGGTTCTGCACCGACTACATCGTCGGCGACTTCGAGGATTCCGACCTCTGTCTGAAGTTGCGGACGCAGGGGGACGAGATCGCCTACGAGCCGGACGCGGAGCTCTTTCACTTCGAGCGCCAGTCCATCGCGCTCCATGATGGGCATGCAAGGACGCTCGCGGGGGCGATCAATCGCCGCCTGCATCACCGGCGCTGGGATGGCGCCATCGCGGCGCTGATGGCGCGCCACGGCGCGGGATAGCCCGATGCGCGTCCTGTTCCTCACCCACAACCATCCGGCGCTGCAGCCCGGCGGCACCGAGGCCTTCGCCCTCGGCCTGTTCCGGGCGCTGCGCGACGAGCACGGCGCCGACGGCCTCTTCCTGGCCGGGGTCACCGCCCTGCTGCGCGAACGGCGTCCCGGCACGCTGCTGCAGGCCGCGGGCGACAGGGCCGACGAGATGCTCGTCTCGCTGGACGAGTTCGACCGCTTCTACCTGTCGCAGGGCGACGTCTACGGCCTGGCCGCGATCGCGCCGATGATCGAGCGGCTCGCCCCCGATGTCGTGCATCTGCATCACCCGCTGCTGTGGGGCATGGAAGGCATCGACATGCTGCGCCGTGCCGCGCCGCGGGCGGCCATGGTCGCGACCCTGCACGACTATTTCTGCATCTGCCCACGCGAGGGCCAGTTGCTCACGACCGACGGCCGGCGCTGCGCCGGGCCGGCGCAAGATGCGTGCCGCACCTGCCTGCCCGACCGCGCACCCGGCGATCTCGCCTTGCGCGACCTTGGCATCCGCGGCGCCTTCACGGCCTTCGACGCGCTGGTATCGCCCAGCCGATTCCTGCGTGACCGCTTCGTCGCCGCCGGATGGGATGCGGATCGCTTCCACATCCTCGGCAATGCCGTCGCCGCGGCCGCGCCGGCGCCGCACCGGTTGCCCGCGGACGGCCGACGGGACCGCTTCGCCGTCTTCGGCAACGTGAATCGCTTCAAGGGCACGCTGGTCGCGCTCGACGCCTCGGCGCGCCTCACGCGCGACGGCGTGTCGCATGGCCTCGCTGTGCATGGCGGCACCGCCTGGCAGTCGGACGCCTTCCGCGCGGAGTTCGCCGCAGCCCTGACGGCGGCGCCCGACGCCGCCCACCACGGCGCCTATGCCGCCGGCGAGCTCGCCGCGCGGATCGCCGCCGCCGACTGGGTCGTGGTGCCGTCGATCTGGTGGGAGAACGCGCCGCTCGTGATCCTCGAGGCCTTCCGCCATCGCAGGCCGGTGATCTGCGGCAATGCTGGCGGCATGGCGGAGCTGGTGTGCGACGGCGTCGATGGGCTGCTGGCCCCGATCGGCGACGCCGCCGGGCTGTCCGCCGTCCTGCGCAACGCGATCGAGACACCGGGCCTCTGGCAGCGGCTCGTCGAGGGCATCGTCGCACCGCCCGATTTCGGGGCCGCCGCGGCGCAGCACCTCGCCTTCTATCGAACCCTCTCCCCCGTCACCGGAAGGAGGACAGAGCATGCCATCCGAGACAGCTCCGACCCTGTCGCGGCCTGAAGGCGCGTCCGCGCGCACCACCGAACTTCGCGGCCTGGTCGACAACGCGACACCCGATCGCCTGTACGGCTGGGTGTGGAACGCCTCCGCGCCCGATGAACGCGTGGTGGTGGAGATCCGCCTCGGCAGCGAGGTGGTGTTCCGCACGGTCGCCGACTTCGCGCGGCCCGACCTCGCCAAGGCGGGGATCGGAGACGGCTGCCATGCCTTCGAGATTCCGCTCCAGCCGGAATGGATCCGCCGCCGCGCGGATCTTGCCGTCCTGGCCCGCGCCGCCGACGGCACCGAAATGCCCGTCCCGGTCCGGATCCCGAGGCCGGCGGCCGAGGAACAGCCGCTGTCCGATGGCGGCCTGCAGCGCGCCGTCGAGGCCGTCGCGGCGGGCCAGCGCCGCCTGCACGAGGATATCCGCAGCATCGCCGCCCGCGTGCCCGAGGGCGGGGATCGGGGACAGCTCGACTCCCTCCTGCGGACGCAGGGGCAGTTGGCGGAGAAGGTCGAGACCCTGACGCTGTGGATGACCCGGCTGGACGAGCGGCTCGCCGCCCTGCCGACGCCGGCACCCGCCGTGCGGCCGCGACGCCGCCAGGGCGGGTGGACGATCGTCCTCGTGCTGGTGCTCGTCGCGGCCGGCGTTGCCGCGCTGGCGGTTGCGGGCGGGCTTGCCCGCTGACCATGGCCTCCGCCGCCATGACCGGACTGGCAGGGGAGCTGGCACGCAGCACGCGTGCGGCGGCCCTGCTTGGCCTGGCGGGGGCGCTGGGGCCGTTCGCCCTCGTGCTGGTCACGGTCCAGTTCTATGCCCTGGTGGTGCCGACCGGCAGCATCCCGACCGCGGTCGGCCTGGCGGCCGGCTTCATCCTGGTCGCGGTGGCGGCGGTCGCCCTGACGGCGCTGCGCCAACGCATCCTGCTCGCGACATCGGAACAACTCGTGCGGCGGCTCACGGCGCGCGCCATGGCTGCCGCGACGGCGCGTGCGGCCGTGCCGGCAGCGGCGGCCGAACAGGCGCTGCGCGACATCGAGGGTGTGCGTCGCGGCGTCATGGGGCCGCTCTCGGCGGTCGCGCTCGACATCGTGCTGGTGCCCGCCCTCCTCCTCCTGCTGACGGTGTTCCACTGGGCCTTCGCCCTCTTCGCCCTCGCCGCGGCGGGCCTCGCCCTGCTGTTCGGCCTGGCGGCCGAACGGGCGACGCGGGAAGCCCTGGTGGAAGTGAACGATGCCTCCGCCCGCGGCGCGGCCCTCGTGGCGGACGCCGCCCGTGCCGCCGAAGCGGTCGAGGCCATGGGCATGCTGCCGGCGCTGGTCGGCCGCTGGGCGTCGATGCTGGCGCGCGGCGCCGGCGGGTTGCGGCGCGCCCAGGGCACCGTGCGCCTCGCCCAGGCCGCGACGGCGACGCTCTACGCCGTGGCGCAGGGCGGGGCGGTCGCGGTCGGGGTGCTGCTGGCGATCGGCGGCAGTTCGTCCGGCTACGGCCTGCTGGCCGGGCTGCTCCTGACGGCGCGGGTGATGGATCCGTTCTCCCGCATCGGCGGCCAGATCGAGGACGCGGCCGCCTCGCGCGCGGCCTGGCGGCGGCTCGAACGCCTGCTCGCGACCGATGAGTCGGCGCCGGCCGCCGGCACCCGCGCCTTCCCCTGTCCCGAAGGCCGTCTCGTGGTGGACCATGTGACGCTGGTCCTGCCCGGTGCGGCACGCCCGCTGCTGCGTGACGTGAACCTCGTGGTGGCGCCGGGCGACGTCGTGGCGCTCGCGGGCCCGCCCGGCTGCGGCAAGTCGACGCTGCTGCGCGTGCTGCTGGGCTTCCAGGGCAGCAATGCCGGCGATGTGCTGCTCGACGGCCATGCCACGTCCCAGTGGGATCGGACGGACCTCGCGCGCCACATCGGCTACCTGCCGCAGGAACCCGTGCTCGCCGAAGCGACGGTTGCCGAGGCGATCGCCCGGCTGGACGACAAGCCGGACATGGAGATGGTGATCGCCGCGGCGCGACTCGCCGGCGCGATGCGCATGATCGCCGGGCTGCCGCACGGCTTCTCCACGCGCGTGGGCGGCCGCAACCTGCTGTCGATGGGCCAGCGCCAGCGGATCGCGCTGGCACGGGCCATCTATGGCCGGCCGCGCCTGGTGCTGCTGGACGAACCGGCGGCCTATCTCGACGCCGAGGGCGAAGCCGCCGTCCTCGCCATGATCGCCGCGCTCGCCGCGGCCGGCACGGCAGTCATCTTCACCTCGCACCGCGAAGGCCTGGTCCGCGCGGCGGGGCGCGTCCTCACGCTGCATGAAGGCCGCCTGGACGAGCCCGCCGCCCGCCGTGCGCTCCTCGCGGGTGCCCAGCGCGCCCGGGCCCTGCCGCAACCAGCCCGCCGCCTGGCAGGCCCGGGGGCCGCATGAGCGCCACGCTGCGCCTGCCCGCACCTGCGAGCCGCCTGCCCCGCCGAGCCCCCGCCTCGGTGGCCCCGGTGCTCGCGGTCTGCATCCTGCTGTCGGTGGCGATCCAGGCGACGATGCTGACGACGCCGCTGCTGACCATGCACGCCTTCGACGGCGTGATGGAAAGCCACAACCTCGACAGCCTGTGGGTGCTCGCCCTCGCCTTCCTGATCGCGCTGCTGCTGGGCGGCACCTTGCGCCACCTGCGCGCCGCATTGCTGGCCGGGTTGGCCGAGCGGGTCGGCCGACGCCTGCAGCTCGGCGCGCTCGCGGCCACGGTGCGCGTCGCCCTGGACGGGGACCGGGTCGCCGCCGGCCGCGCGCTGCAGGACGTGGCCGAGCTGCGCCGCATGCTCGGCGGCTCGGTGCCGGCCGACGTGCTCGACCTGCTCTCCATCCCGGTCGCGCTGGGGTTCCTGTGGCTGCTGCATCCGCTGTTCTTCGCCGTGGCCCTGATCGCCGCGCTGTTGCAGGCAGCGCTCGGCGTGCTCGCCGACCGGACGACGCGCGATGTCGTCTCGACGGCGACGACGGACGAGGCGCGGACCCGGCGGGACCTCGTCGGCCGCCTGACGCAGCGGGACATGGTGCTCGGCCTCGGGCTGCTGCCGGCCGTGCTCGGCCGTTTCGCGCCGGCCCAGGCCCAGGCGATGCGGACCCGAGGCGCCGCCGAACGCCAGGCGCAGGCGCTCGCCGGGCTGCTCGAATTCGCGACCTTCCTGCAGCAGATCGCGATCGTCTGTGCCGGCGTCTGGCTGCTGCTACGCCATGAGATCTCCCCGGGCTCGATGCTCGCCGCCGCGACCATGGTGAACTTCGCGACGCGCCCCGTGGTGCATCTGGTCGGGCATTGGCGGGACTGGAGCCTCGGCATCGCGGCGGCCCGGCGGCTGGTCGACATCGCGCATCGCGGCCGCCCTCCCGCCGCGGTGCCGCCGGATCCCGCCGCACCGCCCGGCCTCGCGGTGCAGGACCTGACCATCCGCGCGCCGGGCGCGCCGCGCCCGCTGGTCGAGGACCTGTCCTTCATCCTGCCGCCCGGCGGCATCCTCGTCCTCGCAGGGCGCAACGGTGCGGGGAAGACCACGCTGATCCGCGCGCTGCTCGGCCTCGCCGAGCCCGAAGCCGGACGCGTGCTGCTCGATGGCCACGACACGCTGCGCAGCCCGCGTGCCGAGATCGGCCCGCGCCTGGGGTACCTGCCGCAGGAACCGCAGCTGCTCGAAGGCAGCGTCATCGAGAATGTCGGCCGCTTTGCCGGTGGCGACACCGAGGTCGCGGTGGCGGCGGCGCGCCGCGTCGGCGCCCATGCCGCGATCGGCCGCTTGCCGCGCGGCTACGAGAACGGCGCCGGGCCCGATGCCGGCCTGTCGGGCGGGCAGTCGCGGCTGGTGGCGCTGGCACGCGCCTTCCACGGCGCCCCGCGTCTGATCGTCCTCGATGAGCCCGAAGCCGGGCTCGACGGCGCCGCCCGCGCCGCGCTGCGGGAAGGCGTCGCTCAGGTGCGCGCCGAGGGCAGCGCTCTGCTGCTCGTGTCCCACGATCCCCGCGCGTGGTCGGGCACGGCGGACCGTGTGCTGCGCCTGCATGGCGACGGCGCCTGGGAACTGGAGGTCCTGCGATGAGCGCTGCTGCCGACGCCCTCGAAGCAGCCTTCGATGCGGCGCTGCCGCCTCCGAAGCTCGGCCGCCTGCTGGCGACGGCGCTCGTCGTGCTCACCGTCGGTGCCGGGGGCATCCTCGGCTGGGCGGCGGTGACCCCGATCGAGCGCGCGGTGATCGGCCAGGGCACGCTCGTCGCGGAGAGTCGCCGCAAGACGGTGATGCTGCTCGATGCCGGGCTGCTGCGCAGCCTGCTCGTACGGGAAGGCGAACAGGTGGTGGAAGGGCAGCCGCTGCTGCGCCTCGATACGACCCAGGCCGATGCCGCTGCCGCGCAGGCGCGGGCCGTCTTCTGGGCGCAGTCCGTGCGCGCCGCGCGCCTGATCGCCGAACGGCAGGACAGCCGCGAGATGCAGCTGCCCGAAGGCGCGAGCGACGCCGGCCGTGCGGATCCGTCGATCGCCTCGCTGATCGAGGCGGAGACGCGGCTCTATGCGGCGCGATGGGAGGCCTATGACGGCGCGATCAGCGTGAACCGCACGCGAATCGCGCAGCTTCAGGGCCAGATGGCCGCCTACGCCGCGCAGAAGGAAGCGACGGCGGTGCGCCTCCAGGCGATCCGCGAGGAACTGGGCGGCGTCAGCCAGCTCGTCACCCGCGGCTATGCGACGCGCACGCGGCAATGGGAACTGCAGCGCGCCGAAGCCGAGCTCGTCGGCAATCTGGGCCAGTACCAGGCGCAGGAAGCGCAGGCGCGCGAAAGCATCCTGCAGGCGGAACTCGAGATGGCGAACACCCGCCTGAACCGCCAGCAGGAAGTCGCGCGCGACCTCCAGGAGGCCCAGGCCCTGCGTGCCGATGCCGAACAGCGCCTGCGCGGTGCCGAGGAAGTCCTGGCGCGCCGCGTCGCCCGGGCGCCGGAGGCCGGCATCGTGACCGACATCCGCTTCTTCACCCCCGGCAGCAGCATCGCCGCCGGCCAGCCGGTGCTCGACCTCGTTCCGCTCGACAACCGCCTGGTGGCCGAGGTGCGCCTCGCGCTCAACGATGTCGAGAACGTCCGCGTCGGCCAGCAGGCCCGCCTGCGCCTCGTGGCGTTCCGCACGCGGGAAGTGCCGCTGATCGAGACCGAGGTCATCTACGTCTCGGCCGACCGGCAGATCGACCAGCAGGGCAACGCCTTCTTCCTCGCCCGCATCGCGGTCTCCCCCGAGGTCGCCGCGCGCCTGCCGGCCGGGTCGACGCTGGCGCCGGGCATGCCGGTGGAGGCATTCGTCCTCGGCGAGAAGCGCACGGCGCTCGATTACGTGCTGCGGCCCCTCTCGGACGGCCTGCGGCGCGCGCTGAGGGATTGAGCGATGCCGCCCGCCCCGCCCCCCATCCCGAAGACGAGGTTCATCGCATGACGGAATTCTTCGCCCTGCTCGAGGAACGGCGTCGCGGGGCCGGACCGGGCACGCCCGTCCGTCTCGCCGAATTGCTGCCTGTGCCCGCGATGGAGGCCGATCCGCAGCGGCTTGCGGTGCTGGAACACAGCGGGCTGTTCGATGCGGCCTACTACCTGGCCGCCCATCCGGACATCGCCGCGGCGGGCGTCGAGCCCTTCGCGCATTTCATCGAGCAGGGCTACACGGAAGGCCGCCGGCCGAACCCGTATTTCGATCCGCTCTGGTACCTCGCGCAGCATCCGGACGTCATGGAAGGCGGGCTCAACCCGCTGTTCCACTACGCCTTCCATGGCGAGGCGGAGGGACGTCGGCCCAGCCCCTTCTTCGACCCCGCCTGGTATCGCGCGCAGTACCAGCTCGCGGCCGGCGAGATCGCACTGGCGCATTGGCTGAAGCATCGCGAGACCGGCCGCTTCAGCCCGCTCCAGGAATTCGACGTCGACTACTACCTCGGCCGCAATCCGGACGTGGCCGCCGCGGGCATCGACCCGTTCGAGCACTTCTGGACCCAGGGCTACCGCGAAGGACGCAACCCGTCGGCCGCCTTCGACGTGCGCTTCTATGCGCAACGCTACCTCCGCGGCGACCTGTCGGAGAATCCCTTCGCCCATTGGCTGGCGCATCGGCACGAACCCGGCGTTCACGGCCGGATGCCCGACGACGAGCCGACCATCCCGCGCGAGGTGCGCCGCTTCACGCGGCCAGGTCCGGACTTCGAGGAATTCCGCCCGCTGCCGGGCGATGCGGCGCGGCGAGTGAAACTGCTCACCTACTACCTGCCGCAGTTCCATGCCTTCCCGCAGAACGACGCGTGGTGGGGCACGGGATTCACGGAATGGACCAACGTGCCGCGCGGCATGCCCCGCTTCCAGGGGCACTATCAGCCGCGCGTCCCGCGGGACCTCGGATTCTATTCCCTCGAGGGCAACGAGACCTTCCGCCGCCAGGTCGAGATGGCCAAGGCGGGCGGCGTGCACGGCTTCGTCTTCTACTGGTACTGGTTCAACGGCACCCGGCTGCTCGAGAAGCCGGTCGAGCGCTTCCTCGCCGATCCGTCGATCGACATGCCCTTCGCCCTGATGTGGGCGAACGAGAACTGGACCCGGCGCTGGGACGGCGCGGAGAGCGAGGTGCTGATCTCGCAGGACTACCGGCCCGACGACGATGAGCGCATGGTCGCCGAGTTCGCGCGCCATTTCGCCGACCCCCGCTACATCCGCGTCGGCGGCCGGCCGCTGCTGATGGTGTACCGGCCCGCGCTGATCCCGGATGCCAAGTCCACCATCGCGCGCTGGCGGCACCTGTTCCGCGAGGGGCACGGCGAAGAACCTCTGCTCGTCATGGCGCAGGGCTTCGGCGACGTGGATCCGCGGCCCTATGGCCTCGACGGCGCGATCGAGTTTCCGCCGCACAAGCTCACGCAGAATCTCGAGCCGATCGCGACGGGGCTCGACATCCTGGACGCCGACTTCACCGGCAAGGTCTATCGCTACGAGGACGTCGTGCGCGTCTCGCTCGACGAGAAGACGCCCGACTTCCCATTGATCCGGACGGCGGTGCCGTCCTGGGACAACGATGCGCGGCGGCAGGGCAACGGGCTGACCATCACGGGAAGCACGCCGGCGAAGTACGAAGCCTGGCTCGCGGCGCTGATCGAACAGGCCGGCGAGCACCCCTTCCACGGCGAGGCCTTCGTCTGCGTCAACGCCTGGAACGAATGGTGCGAGGGCGCCTATCTCGAACCCGACCTGCATTTCGGCAGCGCCTACCTGAACGCGACGGGCCGGGCGGTGACGGGCGTGACGCGGCTGGGCGAGGACGTGCCGCCGCGCCTCCTGCTGGTCGGCCACGACGCCTTCCCCGGCGGCGCGCAGCAGCTGCTGTTGTCCATCGCGACGACCCTGCGCCGCACCTACGGTTGCGAGATCGAGGTCCTGCTGCTCGGCGGTGGTGCGCTGGAACCGGCCTATCGGCGCGTCGCCCCGACGACGGTGGTCGCCGATGCCGCGGCCGCCGCGGCGCGGATCGGTGCGCTTGCGGCGCGCGGCTTCCGCCACGCCATCGTCAACACGACGGCCTCGGGCCATGCCGTGCCGGCGCTGCGCGCGGCGGGGATTGCCGCGACGCTGCTGGTGCACGAGCTGCCGCGGCTGATCCGCGAAAAGCACCTCGAATCCGCGGCGCGGGCCGGCATCGGTGCGGCGCAGAAGGTCGTCTTCCCCGCCCCCTTCGTGCGCGACGAGGTGCTGGGCCTTCTCGGCCTCGCCGCGGACGACCGCTGCGTGCTGCGACCGCAGGGGATCTACAAGGATGTGACGGCACCCGCGGGCGCCGAGGAGCGGATCCGGGAGGAGTTCGGCATCGGACCGGACGACCGGCTTGTCCTCGGCATCGGCTATGCGGACATGCGCAAGGGCTTCGACCTGTTCCTCCAGCTCTGGCGCCTGCTGCGCTGGCGCGGCCGCCATCGCGTGCATCTGTGCTGGCTCGGCGGCATGGATCCGGCGATGGAAGGCTGGCTCGGCGACGAGATCGCCGACGCGAAGGCCACCGGCACCTTTCATGTCCCCGGGCGGCGCGACGATGTCGGCGCCTTCCTGCGGGCGGCCGATGCCTATGCCTTGACCTCGCGCGAGGATCCCTTCCCGTCCGTCGCGCTGGAAGCCCTGGCCGTCGGCCTGCCGGTCGTCGCGTTCGAACGCAGCGGCGGCATTCCCGGGCTGCTCGCGCGCACGGGTACCGGCATCGTGGTGCCCTATGGCGACGTGACCGCGATGTCCGAGGCGGTGGCCGGCGCCATTCGCGCGCGCCACGACGACGAGGAACGCCGCCGTGGCCGCGCCACGCGGCAGGGCCTTGCAGCGCGCCATTTCGGCTGGCGCCCCTATGTGCGGGACCTGCTGCACATGGCCGTGCCGGAACTGCCGTCCGTGTCGGTCGCGGTGCCGAACTACAACTACGCGCGCTACATGCCCGAGCGGCTCGGCTCCATCTTCGCGCAGAGCCTGCCGGTGAACGAGGTTATCGTCCTCGATGACTGCTCGACCGACGACAGCCTCGAGGTGATCCGCGCCGTCGCGGCGCGGCACCGGCGCGAGATCCGCCTCGAGCCCAACGAGCAGAACTCCGGATCGGTCTTCGCGCAATGGCGCAAGGCGGCGGAGCTGGCGAAGGGCGAGTTCCTGTGGATCGCCGAAGCGGACGACCTCAGCGACCCGGACTTCCTGCTGCGCGCGACCGCGCGGATGCGGGAGGACCCGGCCATCCGGTTCGCCTTCACCGACAGCCGGACGGTCCACGCGGATGGCCAGGCGATGTGGCCTGACTACAAGCAGTACTATGCGACCTTGGGACCGGGCGCCCTGGCGCGGAGCGAAGTGTTCACGGCGGAGGAGTTCGTCGGCCGCTTCCTGTCGGTGAAGAACCTCGTCCTCAACGTCAGCGCCGTGGTCTGGCGTCGCGACGCGCTGCTCGCGGCCATGGACGCCTGCGGCGAGGCGCTGCGCGACTTCCGCATGGCCGGTGACTGGCGGCTGTACCTCCAGGCGCTGGCAGCGCCCGGTGCCCGCGTCGCCTACGAGGCATCGCCGCTGAACGTGCATCGGCGGCATGGCGGCAGCGTGACGCACGCGCTGGATGCCGGCCGGCATGTCGAGGAAATCGCCCTGTGCCAGGCCTTCGCCCGCGATGCCTTCCCGGCATCGACGGGATCGGCCGAAGCGCAGCGCGCCTATCTGGCGGAGGTGGCGGCGCAGCTCGGTGCGCCGACGCCATCACCGCGCAGCAAGCGGCGCAGCACGCGCCGCACAAAGAGCCGCGGATCATGACGCGGTTCGACGCAAGCCATCGGCCATCTCAGACAAGGAGCGCAGAGAACCATGTACATCCCGCCCTATGACACTGTGCTGCACAGCATCGGCACGTCGCGCGAAGCCCTGAAGAACGAGACCGGCGTCACCGTGCCGCTCAAGCTCTTCCGCTTCCTTCTCCAGATCGCCGTCGCCAACGGCGACTTCAACGAAGCCGGCTATCTCGCCGCCAATCCGGACGTCGCGGACGCGGTGCGTTCCGGGTCGATCGAGAATGCACGGCTGCACTACATCGGCTTCGGCTACTTCGAGGGCCGCCAGGGCGGCACGCCCGAGGTCGATGAGCGCTGGTACCTCCGCTCCTATCCGGATGTCGCCAGTGCCGTGAAGTCCGGACGGCTCGGCTCGGCGCGGGAGCATTTCGCGATGGCCGGCGCCACCGAATGGCGCAGCCCGAGCCCGCGCTACGAAGCCGACGCATTGCAGTGGAAGCGCGCTCTCGAGGATGCGTGAGCGCGTTGCTCACAGCACCGCCGAGGCTCGGCGACGTCGCCGCGGTGGCCATTGGCCACCGCGGTACGCGCCGGGCGGACGCGATGCTTCATGACAAGGAGGGGGGTACCATGACCGATCCGGCGTCGACGCGGCTGTTCCAGGTCGCAGCCCCGGGCAAGCGCGTCTGCTTCTGGGGCGCGCCTGCCCATGTCGCGTCGGACCATGACCTGGTCCGGCGCCTCGAGGCGACCGGGGCGAATACGGGCAATCTGTTCATCGGCCATGGGCTGTTCCATGGCCTGGACTGCGCGCACAAGGCGTTCCATCCGGGCTTCGCCGCCATTCCGGCCGAGCGGCTGCACGAGCATTTCGACGTCGTCTTCGTTCCGGCGTCCAACTTCGTCGGCAATGGTGTCGACCTGACCGCGCATGCCGACTACTTCGCGCGGACCAAGCTCCCGATCTTCTGCTTCGGGCTGGGATCGCAACTGCGTCCGGGCGAGACGCCGGCGCTGAAGCCCGGCACCGAGCGCTTCCTGCGCCTGATGGCCGATCGCAGCGGATCGATCGGCGTGCGCGGGGCCTTCACCGCCGAAGTGCTGTGGGACATGGGCATCCGCAACACCAGCATCACGGGCTGCCCGTCGATGCTCGGCATGCGGACCGATATCCTCGCGCGGCTCGCCGTGGCCGTCCCGTCGCGGGACAAGGTGGCGCTCAACTTCTCCAACAACGTCCGGCGGCATGCGCTGTATCCGGACGCCATGCGCATCTCGGAGAACGCACTGTTCCAGCGGCTGCTGTCCGAGAACGCCTACTACATCATCCAGAACGAGCGACCCGAGCTCGACATGATCGCCGCGATGATGGCGGGCGACGGTCGTCGCTATGCCTCTGCGATGCAGGAGATCGCGACGCTCTTCGGCGTCTCGGCCTCGCGCAGCGACCTGCGCAACTTCCTCGAGCGGCGCATGCGCGTCTTCTTTTCGGTGGAAGACTGGGTGGGCTGCATGGAGACGATGAGCGCCGCCATCGGCTCCCGCTTCCATGGGAACGTCGCCGCGCTGCTCGCCGGCACGCCGGCGCTCTTCCTCGTCCATGACATGCGCACCCGGGAGCTGTGCGAGCTGATGCGCCTCCCGCACGTCCTGCTCGACCGCGAGGTTCCGGTCGAGGAGATCCTGGAGCGCGCCGGCGAGCTCGACTACGCGCCGTTCATCGCGCAGTTCGCGCGGCTGACGATGGAATGGCGCCTCTTCCTCGACCGCAATGGCCTGGGGCTTCAGTTCCATGAGGCTCGGGCGGTGGCGCCGGTCGCCGCATGACCAAGCCGGGCCTCCTGCTGTCGCGGCGTGCCGTCCTTGCCGGCGGCGTTGCCGGCTGGCTCGCGCCGCGGCCAGGGCGGGCGGCCCGGCAGGTCCTGATGGGGGCGATCCGCTGGGATGCCTGGCAGGCGCCCGGAAGCCCGACGACAAAGGCGGTCGAGCGGAGCCTGTCGCCCGCCGAGTACCGACGCCGGCTGCCCTTCTTCGCGGATGTCGACCGCAACGGGTCGATCCGGATCGACGGCAGCGCGCAACAGGTGATGGACCGGGAGATCGCCCTGGCGCGGTCCGCGCATCTCGATTTCTTCGCCTTCGTCGCCTACCCGCGCGGCAGCGCGATGTCGCGGGGCCTGGAGCTGTTCCTCAGCAGCCAGGCGCGCGACGGCATGCGCTTCTGCATGATCTGCGAGCTGCGCAACTGGGGCACCGCGGCGCAGCCGGCGGCGTTGATCCGCGAGCACGCGACCCTGATGCGGTCGCCCGACCATCTCCGGACCGCGGACGGCCGCCCCGTCTATTTCCTCGGCTTCGTCAGCGAGCGATTGGTCGTCGAGCGATGGGGCGGACCCGAGGGTCTTCAGTCCGCCGTCCGCGACTTCCGCGCGGCTGCCCGCGACGCCGGTGCGGCGGATCCCTTCTTCGTGCTGATGGCGCGCCCCGAACTGGCCGGCCTCGCGAGGCAGATCGGCGCCGATGCGCTCGGTGCCTATACGATCGCGGATGGCCGTGCCGCCGGCGCACCCTATGCCGACCTCGCCACCCTGGCGGAGCGCCGATGGGACGAGATGGCGAGCACGGGCTTCAAGGTCGTCCCGACGGCCATGGCGGGCTGGGATCGCCGCCCGCGCGTGGCCAATCCGGTCCCGTGGGAGGCGTGGCAGCGCGCCGGGGCCGGCATGCAGTTCTATTACGAACAGGGCCGGCCGGACGAGATCGCCGCCCACGTCGCACGCTGTCGGGACTGGTCGCGGAACCATGAGGCCTCCGCGGGCCTGGGTCTCATCTACGCGTGGAATGAGAATGATGAGGGCGGTTGGCTGGTCCCGACGCGGCCCTTCGATGATTCGCGGCTTCGTGCCTTGCGGGATGCATTGGCGCGATGACCGCACAGCCGCTCGCAAGACGGGATCGGGAAGAATGATGGACATCGTGTCGCTGCGAACGGACCACCCCGCTGCACGCCAGCCGGTGGATCCGACAGACAGCAACCCCGGTGGTTTCGCGGATAGCCGGCCGGTGCGCGCCACGCCGGCGGACAGCCTCGTGACCAAGGGCATCCTGCTGGCGGGAGGATCGGGGACGCGGCTGCATCCGATGACGCTGGCGGCGTCGAAGCAGTTGCTGCCGGTGTACGACAAGC
>NZ_JABBKX010000007.1 GCF_012927745.1 Neoroseomonas marina | reverse complement strand
CGCCCTCGCCGGTGCACACCGATGCCGACATGGACCGCCTCGTCGCCGCACTCGCCGACGTCTGGGCCCGCTTCAGCCTCAAGCGGGCGGCGTAGGATGGACGGGATCGTCGGCGCCTTGGCGTCGGAGGCACGCGCGACGCCGCCCGCGTCGCGGCGGCAGCCCTACCCCTTCACGGCCATCGTCGGCCAGGAGGAGATGACGCGCGCCTTGATCCTGGCCGCCGTGGATCCCGGGATCGGCGGCGTGCTGATCCTGGGCGACCGTGGCACGGGGAAATCGACCGCGGTGCGCGCCTTGGCCGCCCTGCTGCCGGAGATGTCGGTGGTCGCGGGCTGTCGCTTCGGCTGCGATCCGGCGGCACCGGCGCAGATGTGCGAATCCTGCCGCGAACTGCGTCATCGCCCGGTGGCGAAGGTGCCCGTGCCGGTCGTCGACTTGCCGCTTGGGGCGACGGAGGATCGCGTCGCAGGCGCGCTCGATATCGAGCGCGCGCTGGTCGATGGCGCGAAGGTCTTCCAGCCAGGCCTCCTCGCGCGCGCGAACCGCGGCTTCCTGTACATCGACGAGGTCAATCTCCTCGAGGATCACCTGGTCGACCTCCTGCTCGATGTCGCGGCGTCGGGGGAGAACCTGGTCGAGCGCGAGGGCATCAGCCTGCGCCACCCGGCGCGTTTCGTCCTGGTGGGCAGCGGCAACCCCGAGGAAGGCGAGTTGCGGCCACAGCTGCTCGACCGTTTCGGCCTGGCGGTCGAGGTCCGCACGCCGACGGATCTCGCGACCCGCGTCGAGGTCGTGCGCCGGCGGGACTCCTACGATCGCGCGCCCGCCGCCTTCTGCGAATCCTGGCGCGCGGCGGAAGCGCGGCTGCGCCGGCGCATCCTCCGCGCGCGCTCGAGGCTTGGGGAGATCGCGACGCCGGACGCGACGCTGGAGGCCGCGGCGCGGCTCTGCATGACGCTCGGCACCGACGGGCTGCGCGGCGAGCTGACCCTGATCCGGGCCGCCCGCGCCCTCGCGGCCTTCGAGGGGCGCGACAGCGTGACGGCAGACGCGCTCCGCCTCGTGGCCGGGGCCGCGCTGGGGCACCGCCTGCGGCGCAATCCGCTCGATGAAGCGGGCAGCCGCGCCCGTGTCGATCGCGCCGTGGCCGAGAGCCTCGGCCCGTGACCGAGGCCGCAGCATCCGGCGGTGACGCCGCGATGGCCGCGGCCTTGCTTGCCGTCGACCCCGGCGGCCTGTGTGGCGTCGTGCTGCAGGCACCCCATGGTGTCGCGCGCGATGCCTGGCTTGCACGCCTGCGTGGGTTGCTGCGCTTCGGCGCGCCGTGGCGCCGCTTGCCACCGGACGCGCCGGACGACCGACTGATCGGGGGGATCGACCTGGCTGCGACGCTGGCAACGGGCCGCCTGCGCCTCGAACGCGGGGCGCTGGCGGAATCGAACGGCGGCGTCGTCGTGATCCCGATGGCCGAGCGCCTGACGCAGGCCGCCGCCGCGCGCTACGCCGCCGTGCTCGATACGGCCGAGGTGACGCTCGAACGGGATGGCGCGGCTGCCCGCTGGCCGGCCAGCCTCGCCGTGGTCGCGCTCGACGAAAGCACCGCCGACGACGAGCGGATCCCGGCGGGTCTGGCGGACCGCCTGGCGCTGCGCCTGCCGCTTTCGCCTGGCTGCCTCGTCGGTCCCGGACCGGATGCGGCCAGGGTCGCGAACGCACGCGGCGTCCTGGGTGACGTGCGGGCCTCGGACGAAGTGCTCCGCACGCTCTGCGAGGCGTCACTCGCCTTCGGGATCGGCTCGCCGCGCGCGCCGGCACTCGCCTTGCGGACGGCCCGTGCTGCCGCCGCGCTGGCCGACCGGCGGGATGTCGCCGAGGCGGACGTGGTTCTCGCCGCCCGGCTGGTCCTGGCGCCGCGTGCGACCTGCCTTCCCGCGACGCCGGAGGAGGCGCCGCCGCCAGCGGAAGAACAGGGCAACGCCGATGGCGGGCCGCCGAAGGACGGCAGCGACCTTTCGGAGATTGTCGTCTCCGCGATGCGCGCGGCCTTGCCGCCGGGCCTGCTCGCCGCGCTCGCCTCCGCGCTCCGCGGGCGCGCCGCGGCATCCGATGGTCGCAGCGGCGCCCCGGTGAAGGATGGCGGGCGGGGCCGGGTCCTCGGGTCGCGCCCCGGGCCCCCGCGAGGCGGTCGCGTCGCCCTCATCGCGACGCTGCGGGCGGCTGCGCCCTGGCAGACCATCCGGCGGCGAGCGAAGGGTGACCGTGCGAGACCCGTTCTGATCCGCGCCGAGGATATCCGCCTGCGCCGCCATGAGGCGCGACGCGGGACGACGACGCTCTTCGCCGTGGACGCGTCCGGGTCCTCCGCGCTGCATCGCCTGGCCGAGGCGAAGGGCGCGATCGAGCTTCTGCTCGGCGAATGCTATGCGCGCCGCGATCGGGTGGGTCTGCTCGCCTTCCGCGGCACCGAGGCCAGCACGGTGCTGCCGCCCACCCAGGCGCCGGCGCGCGCACGGCGCTGCCTCGCGGCGCTGCCGGGCGGCGGGGCGACGCCACTGGCTTCCGCCATCGACCTCGCCCGCATCGCCGCCGATGGCGAGCGCCGCCAGGGGCGGCAGCCGCTTCTCGTCCTCGTCACCGACGCCCGGCCCAACGTCGCCCGTGACGGACGGACGGGTCGGGACGCCGG
The DNA here is from genome assembly GCF_012927745.1 of Neoroseomonas marina. Taxonomy (GTDB): domain Bacteria; phylum Pseudomonadota; class Alphaproteobacteria; order Acetobacterales; family Acetobacteraceae; genus Neoroseomonas; species Neoroseomonas marina. The sequence goes on along the minus strand of NZ_JABBKX010000007.1, from coordinate 256,444 downwards.
CGAGGCCGATGCGCTCGCCGCCGCGGCGTTGCTGCGGGCTGCAGGCGTGGCGACGCTGATGGTCGATACGGCGCCGCGCCCGCACGCCTATGGGCGGGTGCTCGCCGGTGCGCTCGGCGCGCGGTACGTCGCTTTGCCGCAGGCCGATGCCGCCGCGCTGTCGACCGTCGTGGCGGCGGCGCGGAGCGGCTGACGTGGCAGCGCGCGCGCAGCCGCGCATCCTGGCGCCGGCGCCGGGAACGGCCGCCGACGCGACGCGGCCGGAGTGGAGCCGCGACGGGGCGGACTGGCCCAATCGCGCGGCGAGCAGCTTCGTCGAGGCCGGCGGATTGCGATGGCATCTCCAGGTCATGGGGCGGGGACCCGTACTCCTGCTGGTGCATGGCACCGCCGCATCGACCCATTCCTGGCGCGATCTGATGCCTGCGCTGGCGGAACGCTTCACCGTGGTCGCACCTGATCTGCCGGGACACGGCTTCACCGGCATTCCGGCTGGCCATGGGCTGACCCTCCCGGGCATGGCGCGCGCACTCGGCGATCTGGTCGCGGCACTCGACATCGCGCCGGTATTGGTCGTCGGACACTCGGCGGGCGCGGCGATCCTGCTGCGCATGACGCTCGACGGCACCCTTGCGCCGCGCGGCGTCATCGGCCTCAACGCCGCCCTGCTGCCGCTCGGCGAGGCACACGCGGCGCTGTTCTCGCGCCTCGCGCGGGTGCTTGCCGGGCTTCCCTTCGTGCCGCGGCTCTTCGCCTGGCAGGCATCGCGCCGGGCCGTGGCGGAGAAGCTGCTCGCGGATACCGGATCGCGGCTGGATCGCCGCGGCATCGACCTCTACGCGCGGCTGTTCCGTTACCCATCGCATATCGGCAGCGCATTGCGGATGATGGCGCAATGGGACCTGCGGCCCCTGTTGCGCGACCTGCCGCGACTGGCCGCGCCGCTGCTGCTCGTCGTCGGCACCGGGGACCGGGCCGTGCCGCCGCACCAGGCGACGCAGGTTCGGCAGCGCCTGCCGGCGACGCGGATCCTGCGACTGCCCGGCCTTGGCCATCTGGCGCATGAGGAGGATGCGGAGCGCGTCGCCGGCCTGATCCTCCAGGAAGCCGCTGCCTGCGGCGCGCTCCCATGATGGGCGCGGTCGCGCTGCCTGCCGGTCACGCGCTGCGCGCGGTCCTGAATGACGAGGTCCATGCGCGGCCGCCCGAACCGCTGGTCGCGCCGGTGCGCGTGTCGCAACTGGCCCTGCTGGAATCCGGCCGGGATGGGGCCCGGCAGGCGGTGCTGCGTCTGGCGGAGGCGTACGGCATCGCGCCCCCGGCGCCGGACGCAAACCATTTCAGTGCCGATTTCGGCCCGTTCCGGCTGAAGTGGGAACGGCATACGGAATTCAGCCGCTACACCGTCTTCTGCGCGGGCGAGGACGCGTCCAGCGCCATCGCCGCCTTGCCGGCCGACTGGGTCGCGAGCCTGCCCGGCGAACTCGTCGATGCCGCCCATGTCACGATGCTGCCGGGCGCCGGCGCGCCGCGGGACCCCGCGGCGGTCGCCGAGCGGTTCTTCGAAGGCAGCCAGATCATCGGATCGCGCCTGCTCGACGGCCGCGGCATGGCCTTCGGCGATTTCCGCATCCATGCCGACGGCTTCGTGCCGTTCCTCGTGCTCGACGACGGCATGACGCCCTGGCAGGCAGGGCGGATCGTGCAGCGGCTGCTCGAGATCGAGACCTATCGCATCATGGCGCTGCTGGCCCTGCCGGTGGCGCGCGCGCTGGTGCCGATGCTGACCGCGCAGGAAGAAGACCTCGCCGAGATCACCGCCTCCCTCCTCGCCGGACGGGAGGCGGAGGAACCGGCACTGCTCGCGCGCCTGACGCGCCTCGCCGCCGGCACCGAAAGCCGCGAGGCCACCAACCGCTACCGGTTCGGCGCCGCGGCCGCCTATTACGACCTGGTCCAGACCCGCATCGCCGAGCTGCGCGAAGGCCGCATCGAGGGCCTGCAGACCTTCCGCGAATTCACCGAGCGCCGCCTGGCCCCCGCGATGAACACCTGCCGCGCCGTGGCGCAGCGGCAGGAACAGCTTGCGCTGCGCATCGCCCGCGCGACGCAGCTGCTGTCCACGCGTGTCGACCTGACGCGGCAGCAGCAGAACCAGGTGCTGCTCCATTCGCTCGACCGCAGCGCGCGGATGCAGCTGCGCCTGCAGGAAACCGTCGAGGGCCTGTCGGTCGCGGCGATCAGCTACTACGTGGTCGGCATGCTGGCCTATGTGCTGCGCGGTGCCGGCGCGGCGGGGCTGCCTGTCGCCTATGACGTGCTGGTGGCGATCGCGGTGCCGCTGGTGGCGTTGCTGGTCTATGTCGGGACGCGGCGATTGCGCCACGCGGCGATACGGGAGCGCGCGCTGTGAACATCATCGCGTCCAGGCCGGATCGTCGCCCGCATGCCGTGGTCATCGGCAGTGGCTTCGGCGGGCTGGCGGCCGCCGTGCGGCTCGGCGCGCGCGGCTACCGGGTGACGGTGCTGGAACGGCTCGGGCAGCTGGGCGGTCGCGCGCGGGTCTTCCGCCAGGACGGCTTCACCTTCGACGCCGGCCCGACCATCGTCACCGCGCCGCAATTGTTCGAGGAACTCTGGACGCTCTGCGGCCGCCGCATGGCCGACGACGTGTCGCTGCGCGCCATGACGCCCTTCTACCGGCTGCGCTTCGACGACGGCACGGCCTTCGACGTCTCGGACGACGAGGCGGCGATGCGGGCGGAAGTGGCGCGCCTGTCCCCCGGCGATGTCGAGGGCTATGAGCGCTTCATGCGCCTGTCGGCGGAACTGTGCCGCCTCGGCTTCGAGGAGCTGGGGGACGCGTCCTTCGCCTCGCTGGCGGACATGGCGCGGGTGGCGCCTGCGCTGGTCCGCTTTGGCGTCTGGCGCAGCGTCTACGCCGCCGTGGCGCTGCACATGAAGGATGAGCGCCTGCGCACCGCCTTCAGCTTCCACCCGCTGCTGATCGGCGGCGATCCGTTCCGGGCGAGCGCGATCTACGCGCTGATCCCGCATCTGGAACGCCGCTGGGGCGTGCATTGGGCGATGGGCGGCACCGGGCGGCTGGTCGACGGGCTGGCCGGGCTGATCGGCAGCCAGGGCGGGTCGATCAGGTTGCACGCGGATGTCGCCGCGATCCTGGCCGAGGGCGGGCGCGCGCGTGGCGTCCGCCTCGCCTCCGGTGAGACCATCCCGGCCGAGATCGTCGTCTCCAACGCGGATTCGGCCTGGACCTACCGCGCGCTGCTCGGTGCCGAGCCGCGGCGACGCTGGACCGACCGGAAGCTCGAACGCGCCTCCTCCTCCATGGGGCTCTTCGTCTGGTACTTCGGGACGAAGCGGCGGTTCGAGGATGTGGGCCACCACACCATCCTGCTCGGCCCGCGCTACCGGGGGCTGCTGCGCGACATCTTCCGCCGCAAGGTGCTGGCGCCGGATGTCAGCCTCTACCTGCACCGGCCGACGGCGACCGATCCCACTATGGCGCCGTCCGGCTGCGACGCCTTCTACGTCCTCGCGCCCGTGCCGAACCTGCAGGGCGAGATCGACTGGCGCGTGGCCGCCGAACCGCTGCGCCGGCGCATCGCGCAGCGCCTGCACGAGACGGTGCTGCCCGGCTTCGAAGCCGAGATCGTCACCTCCCGCATGCTGACGCCCCTCGACTTCCGCGACGACCTGCTCGCCTGGCGCGGCGCGGGCTTCGGGCTGGAGCCGGTGCTGACGCAGAGCGCCTGGTTCCGGCCGCACAACCGCAGCGAGGAACTGGAGGGCCTGTATCTCGTCGGCGCCGGCACGCATCCGGGTGCGGGCCTGCCCGGCGTGCTTTCCTCCGCCCGCGTGCTCGACCGGCTGGTGCCTCATGCCCATGCGCTGGTCTGAGATCGATCCCGCCGACCTCGCCGAATGCCGCGCCATGCTGGCGGGCGGCTCGCGCAGCTTCCGCGTGGCGTCGCTGCTGCTGCCGCGGCGCGTCGCGGTGCCGGCGACCGCGCTCTACGCCTTCTGTCGCGTCGCGGACGACCTGATCGACCGGGAGGGCGGCGGCGTCGCGGCGGTGCGCGCGCTCGAGGACCGGCTCGACGCGATCTGCGCCGGGCGTCCCGGGCCCTGGGCGGCGGACCGCGCCTTCGCCGTGGTCGTCGCGCGCCACGCCATCCCGCAGGCGCTTCCGGCCGCGCTGATCGAGGGCCTGGCCTGGGATGCCGGCGGCCGGTGCTATGCGACGCTGGCCGAGCTCGAGGATTACGGCGCCCGCGTCGCCGGCAGCGTCGGCGCGATGATGGCGCTCATCATGGGTGCGCGCGCGCCGGAGGCGGTGGCCCGCGCGACCGACCTCGGCGTCGCGATGCAACTGACCAACATCGCCCGCGACGTGGGCGAGGATGCACGCGCCGGGCGCGTCTACCTGCCGATGGACTGGCTGCGGGAGTCGGGCCTCGAACCCGCAGGCCTGACCCGCTTCTCCCCGGCGCTGGGCGGCGTCGTCGCGCGGCTGTTGCGCGCGGCGGATGGCCATTACGTCCGCGCCGAGGCGGGCATCGCACTGCTGCCGGCCGACTGTCGGCCGGGCATCGCGGCGGCGCGGCTCATCTATGCGGAGATCGGGCGCGCGCTGGAACGCCAGGGCTGCGATTCCGTCACCCGCCGCGCGGTGGTTCCGGGCCGCCGCAAGGCGCGGCTGCTGCTGGCGGCGCCGATCCTCGGCTATCGCGCGACGCCGGCCGAGGCGCCGGTGCTGGCGGCGAACCGCTTCCTCGTCGACGCCGTGGGCGCCGGGCCACAGGTCGCGCCCGGCCTGCCCTGGTGGGCGCTGGGCCAGCGCATCGTGCGGACGGCGGAACTCCTCGCGAGCCTGGACGCGCGCGAACGCCGCCGCGCGTGAGGCGACGATGTCCGACTACACCTTCGGCATCCTCGACCTGGCATTCGGCTTCGGCGTGCCGCTCGCCTGGGGCATCTGGGAACTCGTGAAGCTGCGCCGCGACAAGCGGCGCGCGCCGCCCTCAGAAGATTGAGCGCGGCACCCGGAAGGGCAGCATCATCTGCACCGGCAGGGCGGCGAAGCGCCGCAGGTCGAGGCTTTCGTGCACCGCCGTCGCCTCCTGCCCGAGAAGCCGCGTCGCGATGACGGAACGGGAGTAGAAGGGCGCGTCCTGCAGCGTCTCGGTCACGCGGGCGGCACCGCCCTCGGCGCGCGTCGGCCGCGGCATGCGCCACAGGGTGCGGCGCATGGCGACGGGCGGCGGCGGATCGAAGGTCTCGATGCGTCCGTCGCGGCCGGAACGCAGCGCGAGGGACTGGTCGGTGCCGTCCGCGCGGCGCGCGTTGTAGAGGATCGCCGTGCCGTCGCGCAGCGGCGCGCGGCACCAGTCCCAGTCGCGGAAATCGGATTCGAGCGGCGCATCGCCGTCATTGGTGTCGAAATAGGCCGGGCCGGACCAGCGCAGGGCGGGCGATTCGAACGCCGCCTCGATCCGTGCGCAGGCGGCGATCGGGCGCCAGCGGTGCCGGCCGGCCGCATCCAGCAGGAAGCCGCGATCGCCGAGCGCCATCGGATGCACCCGCACCGTGCCGCGCACGCGGCGAGGGATCGGCGCCGTCACCTCGTCGATGTCGATCACCAGCGTGCTGCCGTCCCAGTGCATCGCGCTGCGCCCGATGGTGAGCGCCCGCGCGGTGCGCCGCACGCTGGACGCGTCGCGTTCCGTCATCGTCCAGCGCCGCCCGCCCGCGCCGTAGAGCGAGACGTTCACCGCGCAGTGCTGCAGGGGATCCGCGGGGCCGCGCCGCCGCGCCCAGGCATACCAGGGCGAGAAGACGCTGCCGAGGAAGGCGATGACCGTCAGGCCGTGCCGCCCGTCCTCGCTGAGTCCATCGACATACCACCAGGCATAGCCGTCCGGTGGAACCGGCGCGTCGAAGCGAGGTCCGCCATCGCACGCTCGGCTGCGAAGCGCCCCGACATCGCCGCCATCGGCACGCCTGCCCCCGGATGCGCGCTGCCCCCCGCCAGGTAGAGGCCCGGCAGGCGCGTCGCCGCGGTCGGTCGCTGGAAGCTCGCCTGCCAGCCATGCACCGCCCGGCCGTACAGCGCCCCGCCCGTCGCGGGGAACAGCCCTTCGAAGTCCTGCGGCGTCGTCGTGACCACCGCCTCCGGAGAGGTCGTCAGGCGCAGCCCGCACCGCGCCAGCAGGGCGAAGGATCTGGTCGCGCATGCATCGATCTCCGAAGCGTCGTGGGGATGGCGGTCGCCGGTCGGCGGGGCGTTGACGAGGCAGAGCAGGCGTTCCGGGCCGGCGGCCGGCGCGGCTTCGTCGCCGCGGTCCTGCGCGCAGACATAGACGGTGGGATCGGCCGGCAGCCGCTGGCGGGCAAAGAGGTCGCCGAACTCGGCCTCGGAATCGCCGCCGAAGAAGACGTTGTGGCGGTGCAGGGGGAAGCCCTCCGCCTCGGCCAGCATCGTCCAGGTGACGGCGGACAGGGATCGCGCGCCGGGCCGCGGCACCGTCGGCCGCGCGGCGTCGCCAAACAGCCCGGTGGCCAACGCGGCCGCATCGGCATTGGCGATCACGGTCCCGGCCTCGACCACCTCGCCATCGGCCAGGCGCAGGCCGCGCACGCGTCCCCCGGCGGCGAGTATGTCGCTGACCTCCGCACCGAGGCGGAAGCGCGCGCCGCGGGCCTCGGCCAGGTCGCGCAGCATCCGCGCGATGCGATGCATCCCGCCATCCACCAGCCAGACGCCGGATTGCTCGACATGGGCGATCAGCATCAGCGTCGCCGGGGCGAGGAAGGGGGAGCAGCCGCAATAGGTCGCGTAGCGGCCGAAGAGCTGGCGCAGGCGCGCATCCTCGAAATGCGCACCCAGCACGCGCCACAGCGTCGCGAAGGGCGAGACCTCGCGGAAGGCGCGCCATCCCGCCGAGAAGGCCAGCGACACCGGCGTCGGATGCGGATGGCGCAGGAAGGGCGCTTCGAGCGCGGCGTAGATCCGGCCCGCGCGCGCGCAGAAGTCGCGATAGCCGCGCGCCGCCGCCGCGCCCGCGAAATCGCCGATCGCCTCGGCCGAGGCCTCGACCGAGGCATGCAGGTCGAGCCGTTCCGCCGCGCTCCAGGCATGGCGCGCGAGAATGCCGGCCGGGCGCAGCACCAGGTGGTCGTCGAGCCGCGCCCCGGCTGCGGCGAGGATCTCGTCCAGCACCCAGCGCATGGTGAAGACCGTCGGGCCGGCATCGATGGCGCGGCCGCCGGCGACCACCTCCCGCATCTTGCCGCCGACCGTGGGGGCGCGTTCGTAGACCGTCACCTCGAGCCCACGCGCCGCCAACAGCAGCGCGGCGGTGAGCCCGCCGACCCCGGCACCGATGATCGCGACGCGCGCGTCCGGCATCCATCCTCCCGTCCCGGCGGAAAGTGATTGACACGCCTGTCAGGACAGATTGACAGTCTTGTTCGACAAATCCAAGCGACAAGGCCGCCTGACAGCCGCGTCGCCGCCAGGAGGAGCGCCATGGATGGGGTGACCCGGATCGAAAGCGCGCTCGCCGACAGCGTGTTGCTGGCCGAAGCGGTCGGTGCGCCACCGCGGCTTGCGGCCGCGATGCGGCATGCGGTGTTCCCGCGCGGCGCGCGGGTGCGGCCGCGCCTGGTGCTGGCGGTCGCGGCGAGTTGCGGCGACGACCGTCCCGCGCTGTCGGGCGCGGCGGCGGCGGCGGTGGAACTGCTGCACTGCGCCTCGCTCGTGCATGACGACATGCCCTGTTTCGACGACGCCGAGACGCGGCGTGGACGACCCAGCGTGCATCGCGCCTTCGGGGAGCCCCTTGCCTTGCTCGCCGGCGATGCGCTGATCGTGCTCGCCTTCCAGGCGCTCGCGCGCGCGGCCGTGACGGCACCGGAGCGCCTGCCGGCGGTGATGATGGCGGTGGGCGACGGCGTCGGCGTGCCCTTCGGGATCGTCGCGGGCCAGGCCTGGGAATGCGAGCCGCGTGCGGACCTCTCCGAATACCAGCGGCAGAAGACCGGTGCGCTGTTCGCCGCCGCCGCGATGGCCGGTGCCGCCGCCGCGGGGCGGGAAGCGGAGCCCTGGCGCACGCTCGGCGACAAGCTCGGCGAGGCCTACCAGGTCGCGGACGACCTGCGCGATGCGGTGGCGGACGAAGCCGAGATCGGCAAGCCGGTCGGGCGTGACGCCGCGCTCGGGCGCCCGAGTGCGGTGCGCAGCTTCGGCATCGAGGGCGCCGTGGCGCGGCTGCGCGAGCTTACCGCGGGCGCCGTCGCCGCGATTCCCTGTTGCCCGGGGCAGGAGGCGCTCGGCGCGCTGATCCTGGGCGAGATGCAGCGCCTGCTGCCGCGGAAGCTCGCGCAGAAGGCCGCGTGACGTGGCCGGTGCGGCGGCGGCGTCGGCCACGCTGCGCGACCGCATCGGCGCGCTGCAGGCGCGGCTGTCGGCGAGCGACCGCTTCCGACGCTGGGCCGAACGCTTCCCGCTGACGCGCCCGATCGCGCGGCGGCGCGCGGCGGCGCTGTTCGACCTCTGCGCCGGCTTCGTCTACGCGCAGGCGCTCTCGGCCGCGCTGCGGCTGGGCCTGTTCGAGATGGTGCGCGAACGGCCGATGCCGGCGGTCGCGATTTCGCTTCGCGCGGGACTGCCGCTCGCGAGCACGACGCGGTTGCTCGAGGCCTGCGTGGCGCTGCGGCTTCTCGCGCGGCGGACGGACGGGGCCTATGGGCTCGGCGCGCTGGGCGCGGCGATGGTCGACAATCCCGGCGTCGCGGCGATGGTGGGTCATCACGCGCTGCTGTACGAGGATCTGCGCGACCCGGTCGCCCTGCTGCGCGCCGGTCGCGGGGAGGCGCTGTCCGGCTTCTGGGCCTATGCCGGCACGGAGGCCGGCGCACCCGCCACGGGCGTCGATCCCTACGGCGCGCTGATGGCCGCATCCCAGCCCATGGTCGCGGCGCAGGTCGCGGATGCCTATGCCATCGGGCAGCATCGCCATGTGCTCGACATCGGTGGGGGGGAAGGGCGCTTCGTCATCGAGGTCGCGCCGCGCGCGCCCGAGACGGCCTTCACCCTGTTCGACCTGCCGCCCGTCGCGGATCGCGCGCGGGCGCGCTTCGCCGCGGCAGGGCTTGCCGCGCGCAGCTCGGCCGAGGGTGGCGACTTCCGCGCCGACCCGCTGCCGCCAGGCGCGGATCTCGTGACGCTGGTGCGCGTGCTGCACGACCATGACGACGCGGTCGTCCGCGCCTTGCTGGGCAAGGTTCGCGCGGCGCTGCCGTCCGGCGGGCGCATCCTCATTGCCGAGCCGATGGCCGGCACGCCGGGGGCCGAGCGCGTCGGCGCGTATTTCGCGCTCTACCTCCTCGCCATGGGGCAGGGGCGGCTGCGCAGCGCGGCGGAGCTCGCGGAGATGCTGCGCGCGGCCGGCTTCGCGCAGCCGCGGCTGCTGCGCGTGCGGATGCCGCTGATCGCCAGCGTGATGGTCGCCGATGTCATGGGCGATTGACGCTGAAAGCGGCAATCAAGTCCATTCTTCTTGACAGTCTTTACTGTCCTCTTAGACTGACACTGCCGCGAACCCAGGAGTCCGGCCGATGGACACCGTCGCTATCGTCATGACGGCCCCGCAGGAACTGGCGCTTCGGCGCGTTCCGCTCGCGATGCCGGGCGAGTCCGACGTGGTCGTCGCAGTGGACTGGAGCGGCGTCAGCACCGGCACGGAGCGTCTGCTCTGGTCCGGCCGGATGCCACCCTTCCCTGGCATGGGCTATCCGCTGGTGCCCGGCTATGAGGCCGTCGGCCATATCGTCGCGGCCGGGCCCGCCTCCGGCCGCCGCGTCGGCGATGCCGTCTTCGTGCCTGGGGCCCGCTGCTTCGGCGCGCTGGATGGTGCGGAACTCCGCGGCCTGTTCGGTGGCGCGGCCTCGCGCCTCGTCGTGCCGGGCGCGCGCACCACGCGCATCGATCCTGCGCTGGGCGAGCGCGGCGTGCTGCTCGCGCTCGCGGCGACGGCCTGGCACGCCATCGCGGCGCCGGGCGCGACACGACCGGAGCTCATCGTGGGGCATGGCGTGCTGGGACGGCTGATGGCGCGCCTCGCCGTGCTGTCCGGCGGGCGTGCCCCGGTGGTGTGGGAGACCTCCGCGACGCGGCGCGCCGGCGCCAGCGGCTACGACGTCGTCGCGCCGGAGGACGATCCGCGGCGCGACTACCGCGCCATCTACGATGCGAGCGGCGATGCGCAGGCGATCGATTCCCTGATCGCGCGCCTGGCGCCGGGCGGAGAGATCGTCCTCGCCGGCTTCTATGCCGAGCGCATCTCCTTCGCCTTTCCGCCCGCCTTCATGAAGGAGGCGCGGCTGCGCGTGGCGGCCGAGTGGAAGCCCGCCGACCTGCATGCCGTCACCGAGATGGTCGCCGAAGGTCAGCTCGACCTGGACGGCCTCATCACCCATCGCGCCGCGGCGGGGGAGGCGGAACGCGCCTACCGCACCGCCTTCGACGACGCCGCCTGCCTGAAGCTTGTCCTCGATTGGAGAGACGCCGCATGAACGCCCCCGTGCCGAACCCGCAGGGCGCGTCGCCGACGCTCTCGATGGCCGACCGCCTCCGCGCCGAGGCCTCCATCGGCCCCGACCCCGTGCCGACCACGCCCGCCGCGAAGAAGACGCAGGTCATCGCGATCTACGGCAAGGGCGGCATCGGCAAGTCGTTCACGCTCGCGAACCTGTCCTACATGATGGCGCAGCAGGGCAAGCGCGTGCTGCTGATCGGCTGCGACCCGAAGAGCGACACGACCAGCCTGCTGTTCGGCGGCAAGTCCTGTCCGACGATCATCGAGACGAGCAGCCGCAAGAAGGCCGCCGGCGAGCCGGTGGCGATCGGCGATGTCTGCTTCAAGCGCGACGGTGTCTTCGCCATGGAACTCGGCGGCCCCGAGGTCGGGCGCGGCTGCGGCGGGCGCGGCATCATCCACGGCTTCGAACTGCTGGAGAAGCTCGGCTTCCACCAGTGGGACTTCGACTTCGTGCTGCTCGACTTCCTGGGCGACGTGGTCTGCGGCGGCTTCGGCCTGCCGATCGCGCGCGACATGTGCCAGAAGGTCATCGTCGTCGGCTCGAACGACCTGCAGTCGCTCTACGTCGCCAACAACGTCTGCTCGGCGGTGGAATACTTCCGCAAGCTCGGCGGCAATGTCGGCGTCGCCGGCATGGTGGTGAACAAGGACGACAACACCGGCGAGGCGCAGGCCTTCGCCGAGGCCGCCGGCATCCCGGTGCTCGCCGCCATCCCGGCCAATGAGGACATCCGGCGCAAATCCGCCAACTACGAGATCATCGGCAAGCCCGACGGCGAATGGGGGCCGTTGTTCGCCGCGCTCGGCGTGCAGGTGGCCGAGGCCCCGCCGCTGCGCCCGACGCCGCTGACGCAGGAATCGCTGCTCGGCCTGTTCAAGGGCGAGACGGTCGGCCGGCATGTGGTGCTCGACCCCGCGACCATGGAGGACATGTGCGCGGCCGAGGTGCTGCAGAAGCCGTCCCTCGAAGTGGTCTACGAGGGGAGCTGAGCCTTGGACACGCTCCCTCCCACCACTTCGGGCTGCCATGGCGGGCGGGAAACCATGCTCGAGGCGGCGCGCGCCGCGGGCAAGGGCGAGGCGATGGCCCGCCTGGCGGAGGACTATCCCCGCGGCCCGCACGACCAGCCGCAATCCATGTGCCCGGCCTTCGGGTCGCTGCGCGTCGGGCTGCGGATGCGGCGCGTGGCGACGATCCTCTCGGGCTCGGCCTGCTGCGTCTACGGCCTGACCTTCACCAGCCATTTCTACGGCGCGCGGCGTTCCGTGGGCTACGTGCCCTTCAATTCCGAGACGCTCGTCACCGGCAAGCTGTTCGAGGACATCCGCGACGCCGTCCACCAGACCGCGAATCCCGACGAGCATGACGCCGTCGTCGTCATCAACCTCTGCGTCCCGACGGCGTCCGGCGTGCCGCTCGAGCTGCTGCCGAAGACGATCGGCGGCGTGCGGGTGATCGGCATCGACGTGCCGGGCTTCGGCGTGCCGACCCATGCCGAGGCGAAGGACGTGCTCGCCGGCGCCATGCTGCGCACCGCGCGTCTGGAGGCCGAGGCCGGCCCCGTGGCGCGGCCGCGCGAGATGCAGGAGGGGCTGCGCGGCGTCTCGCTGATCGGAGAGCTGTTCCCCGCCGATCCGCCCGGCATCGCGGCGCTGCTCGCGCCGCTCGGCCTCAGCCTGGCGCCGCAGCTGCCGGCACGGGAATGGCGCGACCTCTACGGCGCGCTCGACAGCGTCGTCGCCGCCGCGGTGCATCCCTTCTATGTCGCGACGGTGCGCGAGTTCCGCGCGGCGGGGCGGCCGGTGGTCGGTTCGGCGCCGGTCGGCGTCGAGGGCACGGCGGCCTGGCTCGAGGCGATCGCCGGCGCGGCGGGGGTGGAAGCGGCGCGGCTCGACGACGCGAAGGCGCGCGCCCTGCCGGCGATCCGCGCGGCGCTGGCGGCGAACCCGATCCAGGCGCGCGTCACCGTCTCGGGCTATGAGGGATCGGAACTTCTCGTCGCGCGGCTGCTGATCGAGGCCGGTGCGGAGGTGCCCTATGTCGGCACCGCCTGCCCGCGCACGGACTGGAGCGCGGCCGACCGCGACTGGCTCGCCGCGCGGGGGGCGCATGTCCAGTACCGCGCGAGCCTCGAGCAGGACATGGCCGCGATGAAGGAGGTGCGGCCGGACCTTGCGCTCGGCACCACGCCGTTGGTGCAGAAGGCGAAGGAGCTCGGCATCCCCGCGCTCTACTTCACCAACATGGTCTCGGCGCGGCCGCTGTTCGGCCCGGCGGGCGCGGCGTCGCTCGCCGGCATCGTGGCGGCGCAGACGCGCGGGCGGGAACGCTTCGCACGCATGGTGTCCTTCTTCGACGGCGTCGGCACGCCGGACGGCGCGGGCTACGGCTTCCGCGAACGCCCGGTCGACCCGCCCGGCTTCCGCGAGCGGCAGCGCAAGCTGCGCGCGGCGAAGGCCAAGGCGGAAGAAGCGGTGGGGACCTGACCATGCTCGTCCTCGATCATGATCGCGCCGGCGGCTACTGGGGGGCGGTCTACGCCTTCAGCGCAGTGCGCGGGCTGCGCGTGGTGATCGACGGCCCGGTAGGCTGCGAGAACCTGCCGGTCACCGCCGTGCTGCACTACACCGATGGCCTGCCGCCGCACGAGCTGCCCATCGTCGTCACCGGCATCGACGAGGACGCGCTCTCCCAGAACGGCACCGAGTCGCTGCTGAAGCGGGCTTCCGCCACGCAGGATCCGGACCTGCCCGCCGTGGTGGTGACGGGCTCGATCGCCGAGATGATCGGCGGCGGCGTGACGCCGGAAGGATCGAACCTCCGCCGCTTCATCCCGCGCACCATCGACGAGGACCAGTGGCAGTCGGCCGATCGCGCCATCAACTGGCTCTGGACCGAGTTCGGCACCAGGCGCGTCAAGGCACCGAAGCCGCGCAAGGAGGGCGAGTGCCCCCGCGTCAACCTGATCGGCCCGATCTACGGCACCTTCAACATGCCGTCCGACCTCGCGGAGATCCGCCGCCTGGTCGAGGGCATCGGCTGCGAGGTGAACCTGGTCTTCCCGCTCGGCAGCCATGTCGAGGACATTCCGCGCCTCGCGGACGCCGAGGTGAATGTCTGCCTCTACCGTGAATTCGGCGCACGGCTGTGCGAGACGCTCGAGCGCCCCTGGCTGCGCGCGCCGATGGGCCTGCATGCGACGACGAACTTCCTGCGCCAGCTCGGCGAGCTGACGGGCGTCGACCCCGAGCCCTTCATCGAGCGCGAGAAGCACACCACGCTGAAGCCCCTGTGGGACCTGTGGCGCAGCGTGACGCAGGATTTCTTCGCCACCGCCTCCTTCGGCGTCGCGGCGACCGAGACCTATGCGCGCGGGCTGCAGCGCCTGCTGGCCGAGGATCTCGGCATTCCCTGCGCCTTCGCCTTCGGCCGCAAGGCGGGCGAGAAGCCGGACAACACCGCGGTGCGCGAGGCGATCCACCGCACGCCGCCGCTGGTGCTCTTCGGGTCCTACAACGAACGCATGTACGCGGCCGAGGTCGGCGGCCGCGCGCAGTACATCCCGGCGAGCTTCCCCGGTGCGATCATCCGCCGCGCCACCGGCACGCCCTTCATGGGCTACGCCGGCGCGACCTACGTCGTGCAGGAATACTGCAACGCGCTGTTCGACGCGCTGTTCCACATCCTGCCGCTGGGCACGCAACTCGACCGCGCCGCGGTCGCGACGCCGGCCCGCGCCGGCGAGACGTGGGAGGATGCGGCGCGCGACCTGCTCGACGCGCATGTCGAGGCGGCGCCCTTCCTGCTGCGCATCTCGGCGGCGAAGCGCCTGCGCGAGCAGGTCGAGGACGCCGCCCTTGCCGCTGGCGAGGCGCGCGTGACGCGCGCCCGCGTCGCCGCTGCGCTCGGCCCCCTGCCGGAGCCCGTGCCGGCATGAGCGCGAACACCATCCAGATCGGGCGGCATGGCCGCCTCGACCGAGCGCCGGTCCGGTTCCCCCGGATCGAACGCCGCAGCCGGCCCGGTGGGCCGGATGTGTCCCTGCCGCGCGGGAGATGTGCGGTAACCGGCCGCAAGGCCGCCATCCGAAAGGCCTCATGATGGCCGATAAGGAAGGATCGATCAGCGGGCTCACGGAGTCCGAGGCGCGCGAGTTCCATGGACTCTTCGTCTCGAGCTTCGTCGGATTCACCGTGGTCGCGATCGTTGCGCACATCCTGGTGTGGATGTGGCGTCCCTGGCTCCCAGGGCCGCGCGGATACACCGAGCTGATGGATGGCGCCACGACCGTGGCGTCGTTCTTCGTCTGAAGGAGGCGCAGGACATGTGGCGACTCTGGCTGCTTTTCGATCCGCGTCGCGTTCTCGTGGCGCTCTCCGTGTTCCTGATGACCCTGGCGTTGCTGATCCACTTCATTCTGCTCAGCACCGACCGGTTCAACTGGATCGAGGGTCCGCGACCCGCTCCGGCCGCTTCGGCGCCCCGGTAGCGGAGACTGCCCGGCGACGGGACGGCGCGGCGCCTCGCCTCGCCGCCCGCCGCCGGGTCCCCGATGGCGACGCGTCGTCGCCGCGGCAGGCGGGAGGACAGGCTCATGGCGATGCTGTCGTTCGAGAGGAAGTACCGCGTCCGCGGCGGAACGCTGCTTGGCGGTGATCTCTTCGATTTCTGGGTGGGGCCGTTCTACGTCGGCTTCTTCGGCGTTCTGACGGTCTTCTTCGGCGTGCTCGGCACGGCGCTGATCCTCTACTCCACCGCGATCGACGGCGTGTGGAATCCGTGGAAGATCAGCGTGGCGCCGCCGGACCTGGCCTATGGGCTCGGCCTGGCGCCGCTGAAGCAGGGCGGATTCTGGCAGGCGATCACGGTCTGCGCGCTGGGCGCCTTCGTCTCCTGGGCGCTGCGCCAGGCGGAGATCGCGCGCAAGCTCGGCATGGGGCTGCACATCCCCTTCGCCTTCGGCATGGCCGTCTTCGCCTACTTCACCCTGGTGGTGATCCGCCCGGTGCTGATGGGCGCCTGGGGCCACGGCTTTCCCTACGGGATCTGGACGCACCTCGATTGGGTGTCCAACGTCGGCTACCAGTACCTGCACTTCCACTACAATCCGGCGCACATGATCGCGGTGACCTTCTTCTTCACCACGACGCTCGCGCTCTCGATGCACGCCTCGGTCGTGCTCGCCGCCATCAACCCCGCGCGGGGCGAGCCGGTGAAGACCACCGAGCATGAGAACACCTTCTTCCGCGATGCGATCGGCTACTCGATCGGCACGCTCGGCATCCATCGCCTCGGCCTCTTCATCGCGCTGTCCGCGGGCTTCTGGAGCGCGGTCTGCATCGTCATCAGCGGACCGTTCTGGACGCGCGGCTGGCCCGAATGGTGGGGCTGGTGGCTCAACCTGCCCATCTGGGCGCATTGAGGGAGGCGCAGGTCATGGCCGAATACCTCAACCTCTTCACCCGGGTGCAGGTTCGCGGGCCGGTCTATGCCGGCGTGCCGATCGGGCGGGACGACCAGCACCGATCGCCCCAGCGCGGCTTCAGCTACCTGATGGGCAAGATCGGCGATGCGCAGGTCGGGCCGATCTACCTGGGCCACCTGGGCGTGCTGTCGCTCGTCTTCGGCTTCGTCGCCTTCGAGATCATCGGGCTGAACATGCTCGCCTCGGTGAACTGGAACCCGATCCAGTTCGTGCGGCAGCTGCCCTGGCTGGGTCTCGAACCTCCGTCCCCGGCCTACGGGCTGCGCTTCCCGCCGCTTGCGCATGGCGGATGGTGGCTGATGGCGGGCTTCTTCCTGACGATGTCGATCCTGCTGTGGTGGGCGAGGCTCTATCGCCGCGCGCATCAGCTCGGCCTCGGCCAGCACCTGTCCTGGGCCTTCGCCGCGGCGATCTGGCTCTACCTGGTGCTGGGCTTCATTCGCCCGCTGCTGATGGGATCCTGGTCCGAGGCGGTGCCCTTCGGCATCTTCCCGCACCTCGATTGGACCGCCGCCTTCTCCATCCGCTACGGCAACCTCTTCTACAACCCGTTCCACGCGCTCTCGATCGCCTTCCTCTACGGGTCGACGCTGCTGTTCGCGATGCATGGCGCGACCATCCTCGCGGTCAGCCGCTTCGGCGGCGAGCGTGAGGTCGAGCAGGCGGTGGACCGCGGCACGGCGGCCGAGCGCGCGGCGATCTTCTGGCGCTGGACGATGGGCTTCAACGCCACCTTCGAATCGCTGCACCGCTGGGCCTGGTGGTTCGCCGCGCTCTGCCCCATCACCGGTGGGATCGGCATCCTGCTGACCGGCACCGTGGTCGACAACTGGTACGCCTGGGCCATGGACCATGGCTACGCGCCCGGCTACCCCGCCGTCGCGCCTGCCATCACCGACCCGGCCCTCGCAACGGGAGGCACGCGATGAAGATCAGGTTCCCCCTGGCCCTGGCGGCGGTCTTCCTCGCCTTCCTCGGCTCGGTCTTCGTGCTGCAGGCCTTCGAGCGACCCCCGCCCGTGAGCGTGCAGCAGGGCTTCCGCGGCACCGGCATGGTCGGCGTGACAAACCCGCGGCGCGATGCCGGGCTGGTCGCCCGCAACCAGGTGCCGGCCGCCCCGGAGGCTGCGGGGACGGACGGCGACCGCGCCTCCTCGATCTACGACAACCTGCAGGTCTTCGGCGACCTCAGCGTCGAGCAGTTCGGCCGCATCATGCAGGCGATGACCGAGTGGGTCTCGCCGGCGGAAGGCTGCAACGGCTGCCATGTCGAAGGCGACTTCGCCTCCGACGACAACTACCGCAAGCGCGTCGCGCGGCGCATGGTCCAGATGGTCCGCCACATCAATGCGGACTGGGCCAACCATGTGCAGCAGACCGGCGTCACCTGCTACACCTGCCACCGCGGCAACCTGGTGCCGCAGCAGGTGTGGGCGACGGCGCCCGAGCACGGCGCGCGCGGCATGGCAGCCTCGGCCAACGGGCAGAACCTCGCCGCGCCGGCCGTGGGGCTCACCTCGCTGCCCTATGATCCCTTCTCGCGCTTCCTCGCGCAGGACGGGAACATCCGCGTGCAGACGACCCGTGCGCTCGCCCCCGGCGGCGTGCATCCGATCCAGGATGCGGAATCGGTCTACGGGCTGATGATCCACATCTCGGAGGCGCTGGGGGTGAACTGCACCTTCTGCCACAACTCCCGGGCCTTCTCCTCCTGGACCGAGAGCCACCCGCCGCGCCTGACCGCCTGGCACGGCATCCGCATGGTCCGCGACGTCAACGTCAACTACATCGAGCCGCTGCGGGAGATCCTGCCCGCCAGCCGACGCGGCCCGATGGGCGACGCGCTCCAGGCGAACTGCGCCACCTGTCACCAGGGTGTGAACCGGCCGCTGCTCGGGGCTCCGATGCTGCGGGACTATCCGGAACTCCGGCCGGCCGCGGCGCGCTGATACAGGACGGCGGCCGGGTGTTTCCGGCCGGGACATGAACACGGGCCTGCAAACGGCCCGTGTTTTGGTCTAGGAACACGGATGGCCGGGGCCCGACTCGCACCGGCGCTCTGGAACAGATCATGAATCGAGTGACCTTCGCGCAGCCCGACATCACGCTCATGCTCGACCTCGAGGGCGTGATCCGGAAGGCGTCGCTGTCGAATGCGATTCCCGCGGAGACCGTCCAGGACTGGGTCGGTCATCCCTGGACGGAAACCGTGGGGGAATCCGGCGGCGACTGGATCCGCCGCATGCTCGACGACGCGCGCAGCAACGGCGTCTCGGCCTTCCGCCAGGTCCGGCAGCGCTTCCCGAGCGGTCTCGAACTCCCGATCGAATACACCACCGTCCGCCTGGGCGGCGAGGCCGGCCTCATCGCGGTCGGGAAGAACCTCCAGGCCGTGGCCGAGCTCCAGTCCCGGCTGATCGCGACGCAGCAGGCGCGCGAGCAGGACTACTGGAAGCTGCGCGAGATCGAGACGCGCTCCCGCCTGCTGTTCGACGCCTCGAGCGAGGCGGTGCTGGTGGTCGAGGCGCAGACCCTGCGGGTGATCGAAGCCAACCCGGCGGCCATCCGCGCGCTGGGCCTCGCGCCGGGCTGGGAATTCCTGCGCGAGGTCGCCCCCCGCGACATCGAGGCGTTCCGCGGCATGCTGCAGCGGGCGCGGGAGAACGGCCGCGCGCCCGGCATCGCGGTCCATCTCGGCGCCGAGCGCACGGCCTGGCTGGTGCGTGCGACACTGATGGCGCACGACCCCGGCCCGGTGTTCCTGCTGCAGCTCACCTCCAGTGCCGTGGAACCGCAGGTCGCGGCCCGCGGCACCGCGCTGCGGCTCGACGACCTGCTCGAGCGCCTGCCGGACGCCTTCATCGTCACCGACCAGGATGGCCTGATCCGGCGCGCGAACCGCGCCTTCCTCGACATGGCGCAGATGCCGGCGGAGGGAGGGGTGCTGGGCGAATCGCTGGGTCGCTGGCTGGCGGGGCCGGGCGACGGGCTCGCGGTACTGCTCGCGAACCTGCATCAGCATGGCGAGGTGCGCGTCTTTCCCTCGGTCCTGACCGGCGAGCTCGGCACCGAGGTCGAGGTCGAGCTTTCGGCGGCCGCGGGCGGCATCGGCGCCTCGCGCGCCATCGGCATCGTCGTGCGCGACGTCGGCCGGCGGATCTGGGCGCGGGCCGAAGGGTCCTGCCTGCGGGAAGCGATCGGCGGCATCGAGGCCGGCATCGGCAGCACGCCGCTGCCGATGCTCGTCCGCCGCATCGCGGAGGTCCTCGAGCGGCACTGCATCGAACGCGCGCTCGGCATCGCGGAGGGCAACCGGACGGCGGCCGCGGAGCTGCTGGGGCTGAGCCGCCAGAGCCTGTATGCCAAGCTCGGCCGATACGGCCTTCAAGCCGACGCCGAGGAAGGACCGGGAGAGCAGGGGTGACCGGCGACGGCACGCCGGCGCTGCCATCGGTCCCGGCCTTCGGCCAGGCCGACCTGTCGAATTGCGAGCGCGAGCAGATCCATCTCGCCGGGTCGATCCAGCCGCATGGTGCGTTGCTGCTGGTGGACGAGCAGGACCTGCGCATCGTGCAGGCGAGCGCCAACGCAGCGAGGTTTCTCGGGGAGGCCGACCCGCTGCTGGGCCGTGCGCTCGGCGATCTGGATGGCGCGCTGGAACGCCGCGTGCGCGCGCTCGGCGCCGACCCGCTCGATGCCGTGCCCGTCGCGCTGCAGTGCCGCGTGGGCCGGCGCGCGGTCGCCTGCGACGTGCTGCTGCACCGGCCCTCGACCGGTGGCCTGGTCCTGGAGTTCGAACCGGCCGGCGAGCCGCTCGACTTCGCCGAACAGGTCGAGCGCGCGCTGCAGAAGCTGCTGTCGACCTACAACCTGCAATCCCTGTGCGACGAGGCGGCGCGGATCTTCCGCGACATCAGCGGCTACGACCGCGTGATGATCTACCGCTTCGACGAGGACGGCCACGGCGAGGTGTTCTCGGAGCAGCGGCGCCAGGACCTCGAGGCCTTCCTCGGCAACCGCTATCCAGCCTCGGACATCCCGCAGATCGCGCGCCGGCTCTATGAGCGGAACCGCGTCCGCGTCCTGGTCGACATCGGCTACACGCCGGTGCCGATCGAACCGCGCGTGTCGCCGGCGACGGGCCTCGAGCTCGACATGTCGCTCTGCGTGCTGCGCAGTTCCTCCCCGATCCATGTGCAGTACCTGCGCAACATGGGCGTGGCGGCGACGATGGTCGGGTCCATCATGGTGGGCGGCAGGCTGTGGGGCCTGGTCTCGTGCCACCATTACGTCCCGCGCATCGCCTCCTTTGCCGTACGGGCGGTGTGCGAGCTGCTGGCCGAGGCGCTCGGCACCCGCATCGCCGCGCTGGAAAGCTTCTTCCAGGGCCAGGCCGAGATTTCGGTGCGCCGGCTCGAACAGCGGATGATCGAGGCGATCACGCGCAAGGGCGACTGGCAGGCCGCGCTGTTCGAAGCCTCGGACACCCTGCTGCAGCCGGTCGGCGCGACAGGCGCCGCGCTGCTGTTCGAAGGGCAGGTGCAGTCGGCCGGCGAGGTGCCGGGCACCGCCGAACTGCGCGAGATCGGGCAGTGGCTCGACCGCCAGGCGCGCGCGCCCTTCTTCGCCACCAATGCCCTCGCCGCAAGGCTGCCCGCCATGGGCCGGCTCGCGCGGGTGGCGAGCGGCCTGCTGGCCGCGCCGGTGTCGACGGCGCCGGGCGAATACCTGCTGTGGTTCCGGCCGGAGCGGAAGCACACCGTCACCTGGGGCGGCGACCCGAACAAGGCGGTGATCGTCGGCAACGACCCGGCCGACCTCTCGCCGCGGCGGTCCTTCGCGCAATGGCACCAGGTGGTGGAAGGCACCGCGGCGCCCTGGTCGGCGCGCGACCTGGCCGCGGCGCGCATCATCGGGGAGACGGTTACCGACGTCGTGCTGCAGTTCCG
This sequence comes from Neoroseomonas marina, assembly GCF_012927745.1. Classification (GTDB taxonomy): domain Bacteria; phylum Pseudomonadota; class Alphaproteobacteria; order Acetobacterales; family Acetobacteraceae; genus Neoroseomonas; species Neoroseomonas marina. Next base: position 235,385 of record NZ_JABBKX010000007.1, on the reverse strand, counting down.
CTCGGTGCGGATGCTGATCGCGCAGGACCAGCTCAACATGGTTCGCCGGCAGGTGATCGAATCGGATCTGCCGGTCGTGATCTGCGATTCCGGCGGCGAGATCCAGCTGGCGAACCAGGCCTTCGACCATCTGCTGCCCGACGGTGCGCGCAAGGCGCTGCATCACGTCGAGGAGCTCTTCGAGCATTTCGAGGACGCTGCGCTGACCCGTCGCCGGCTGCGCGACGTGCTCGGCAACCTGCGCAGCTGGCGCGGGGAAGTGCGGCTCCGGGGCGGGGAGGGGCGCGCCCTGCTGGTGCGCGCGGATCCGGTGTTCTCGGCACCGGATCGCGTGCTGGGCTTCATCTTCCTGTTCAACGACCTGACCCGGCGCAAGGAAGCCGATGCCGCGCGGCGCCGCTTCCAGGAGGGCATCGTGGAGAGCCACCGGCCGCGCGCCGGCCGGCTCGATTCCCGCGAGGACCTGGTGTTCCGCACCTTGCTGGCTTCGGTCGTCGAGAATGCGCAGCTCGCCGCGCTCGAGATCACCGACGGCGTCGAGGCCGAGCGGATGCCCGACCTGCTCGAGAGCGTCCGTGCCTCGGTCGCGCGCACGGCGGACATGCTCGAGGTGCTGATCTGGCACGCGCACCACGTCGCGGCGAAGCGCTCGACGGAGCAGGATTGAACCATGGACGGCGCGACGGCGGCCCCCGCATCGCGTCGGCCCGGCCTGGCGCGCCGGGCGCTGCGGGACGGCACCCGGCTGCAGCACGAGCGGATGCACGTGCATCCGCGGTTGCGGCGCCTCGAGGACGGATCGATCGGGCGGGAGGACTACGGGACCCTGCTGCTGGACTTCCTGCGCTTCCACAGCGCGGTCGAGGCGCGGCTTGCGCAGGGGCCGGATCCGGCGCCGGTCGGCATCGAGCTGGCGGCCCACCGGCGCTCCGATCAGCTTCGCGACGACCTGGCGGCGCTCGGCGTGCCCGTGCCGGACCCGATGGCGCCGGTGGACGGACTCGCCGTGCCGCGGTCGATCGCGGCCGCCCTCGGCTACCTGTACGTCACGGAAGGATCGCGCCTCGGCGGCCGCGTCCTGGCGAAGGCGCTGGACGGGATCCTGCCGGCGGGGTGTCCCGCCGGGCGCCGGTTCCTGTCCGGCGATGGGCTCTGCGGGAATCGCGGCTGGGCCGCCTTCTGCGACGTGCTGGACGCGGCGGGCGACACCCCCGGGCGCCGCGTCGCGATGATCGAATCCGCGCAGGCGGCCTTCGCCGCGCTGGAGGCCTGCCTCGCCGTCGGGCGTCAGTAGCCCCGCGCCGGATCGACGAGGCCGAGCAGCGGCGCGCCCCGTTCATGGCGCTCGAGATTGGCGAGCACCGCTTCGACGGCCGTTTCCGGCTGGGTCATGCTGGCGATGTGGGGCGTCAGCCAGATGCGCGGATGGCGCCAGAAGGGATGATCCGGCGGAAGCGGCTCGGGATCGGTCACGTCGAGGATGGCGCTGGACAGGTGCCCCGCCTCCAGGGCCTCCAGCAGGTCGTCCTGCACCAGGTGCCCGCCCCGGCCGGTGTTCACCAGTGCCGCGCCGCGCGGCAGCATCGCGAACCGATCCCGGTTCAGGATGCCGCGCGTTTCCGCCGTCAGCGGCAGCAGGCAGACGAGGATGTCGCAGCCGTTCAGGAAGGCCGGCAGGGCGTCGCTCCCGGCATGGCAGGTGACGCCCGGGAGCCGCCGCGGCGACCGGCTCCACCCCGACAGCGCGAAGCCGAAGGGGGCGAGGGCCGTCAGTACCGCGCGGCCGAGCTCGCCAAGGCCGAGGATGCCGACGCGCCGCGTCGCCGCGCGCCGCACCCGGATCTTGCGCCAGGCGCCTTCCTTCTGGTGGTTGAGGTAGTCCGGCATGTCGCGATGGATCGCGAGCACGGCCATGGTCGCGTATTCGACCATCGCGTCGATGATGCCCGGCTCGATCATGCGCACCAGCGGAACGCCGGGCGGCAGCAGCGAGAGGTCGAACTGGTCGACGCCGGCGCCGGTCGAGAACATCACCTGGAGGTTCGGGAAGCGCGTCGCGACATCCGGCTGCGGCACCCAGGCCGCCATGTAGCGGATCGCCGCCGGATCGCCGGTCTCGGGCCAGATGTGGAAGGGGAGGTCCGGGCGCCGTTCGGCGAACAGCCGCGCCCATTCGCGGCCCAGCACGGGGTCCGCCTTGTAGAGAAAAGCCATCAGCCCATCGCATCCTGTCCCGCCGGCGCCATCGTCACGCCCGCGCCGCGTCCCGTCGCGGTGCCGCGGCACCGGGCCTGCCTTAGCACGGTCGCGCGCAAGCGCGGACTCAGGCGGCCTCGGCCAGCATCTCCCGCACGCAGCGCGTCGCGACGGGATATCCCCGCGCGCCGAGGCCCGCGACGACCGCCGTCGCGACGGCCGACATCAGCGAATGATGGTAGATCGCCTCCCGCCGGTGGATGTTCGACAGGTGCAGCTCGATGATGATGCCCTTGAACATCTTCAGCGCGTCGAGGACGGGGATGGAGCGGAAGGTCAGCCCGGCGGGGTTGATCACGATGCCGCCGGCCTCGTCGTCGATCGCCTCGTGGATCCAGTCGACGAGCTGCCCTTCCCAGTTGGTCTGGCGGAACACGAGGGGATGCTCGCCGGTCTCCGCGCGGCACATCGCCTCGATCTCGGCGAGGGTCGTGCGGCCGTAGATCTCCGGCTCCCGCTTGCCGAGCCGGTTGAGGTTGGGCCCGTTCAGCACATGGATGGAGCGCGGCATCGCGAAGGTCTCCTCAACCCTGGTAGCCGAGCTGGCGCGGCAGCCAGAGCACGAGCTCGGGGACATAGGTGATCAGCATCAGCGCCGCGACCATCGCGACGAGGAAGGGCAGGGTGTCCCGCACCACCGCCGTCAGCGGCTGGTCGGACAGCTTCGCGCAGATGAACAGCAGCAGCCCGTAGGGCGGCGTGATCAGGCCGATCATGATGTTCACGACCACGACGACGCCGAAATGCACCATGTCGATGCCGAGCGCCTGGGCCGTCGGCACCAGCACCGGCACGACCACCAGCAGGATGGTGCTGCCTTCCATCAGGCAGCCGAGCACCAGCAGGATCAGGTTCACCACCAGCAGGAACTGCCAGGGCGACATCTCCCACCCCGCGAGGATGCCGCGCACCGTGTTGGGCACGTTCTCGCTGGTGATGACGTAGTTCAGCGCCAGCGCGCCGGCGATCAGCATGCCGATCGCGGCGGTGGACCGCGCGCTTTCGCGCACCGCCGCCCAGGTCTGGGCGAGGGTGATGCTGCGGTAGAACACCGCGGCGATCAGCCAGGCATAGGCGGCGGCGACGGCCGCGGCCTCGGTCGGCGTCATCACGCCGCCATAGATGCCGCCCAGCAGGATCACCGGCATCAGCAGCGCGGGCAGCGCCTCGAGCGTCAGGCGGGGGAACTCGCGCAGCGGCACGCGCTCGGCGATCGGGAAGTCGTGCCGATGGGCCATCCAGCTGTTGATGCCCATCTGCGCGATGGCCATCAGCAGGCCCGGGATCACGCCGCCGAGGAACAGGTAGCCGATCGAGGCATCCGCCACGAGCGCATACAGCACCATCGGGATGGAGGGCGGGATGATCGGGCCGATCACCGCGGTGACCGCCGTGAGCGCCGCCGCGTAGCTCGCGGGATAGGCGCCGCCCTTGGTCATCATGTCGATCTGCACCTTGCCGCTGCCCGCGGCGTCGGCGATGGCCGATCCCGACATGCCGGCGAAGATCACGCTCTGCACCACGTTGACGTGGCCGAGCCCGCCGCGGAAGCGTCCGACCAGCAGATTGCAGAAGCGCAGCAGCCGATCGGTCAGGCTGCCGGCGTTCATCAGCCCGGCCGAGAAGATGAACAGCGGCACGGCCAGCAGGACATAGCTTCCGTTCAGCCCGTTCAGGACCTGTTCCGCCGCGACGGACATGTCCTGCCCCGAGGTGCCGAGATAGACGATGGTCGCTGTGATCATCGCGAGCCCGATGGGCAGGCCGAGCAGCGACAGCCCGAGCAGCGCGACCATCGCGAGGGTGAAGGGATCGAGCAGGCTCACGCGATGCGACCCAGCCCGCGGCCCGTCACCGACCGCCAGACGATCGCCGCGTGGCGGACGATCATCGCCACCGCGAAGATAAGGTAGACGGAGTAGAGGATATCGAAGCGGATGCCGAGATAGGCCGACGTCTCGACCTTCATGAAGGTGACGTAGTCCACCATCGCGGGCAGCGACCAGGTGAAGACGGCGACCACGGCGGCGCTCGCGATGCCGTCCGCGACGCGGCGCAGGCGCTGCGGCAGCAGGCCGTACAGCACGTCGAAGCGGATCTCCTCCTCGTCGCGCAGCACGAGGCCGGCGCCCCACAGGATTCCCCAGACCCAGCACAGGGTCGACAGCTCGGCCGTCCAGCTCAGCGGCGCGTTCAGCACGTAGCGCGTCACGACCTGCAGCATGAAGGCGACGAACATCGCCACCAGCAGCGCGGAGAGCACATCCTCCGCGCGGCGGCCGAGCCAACCGGTCATCGCGCCGGGATCAGCGGATCGCGTTGATGCGGTCGAGGACGCCCGCCGGCCAGCTCTGCGACTGGCTGGAGGCGAGGTAGCGACGCTGCGCCTCGGCCCGGAAGGCATCGAGGTTCGGCACATAGACCTCGAGGCCCTGAGACTTGAACACGTCGACGCATTCCTGTTCCTGCGCCAGGTGGCGGCGCGTGCTCTCCGCGATCGCCTTGTCGGCGGCGGCCTGCACGGTGGTGCGCTGCGCCGGCGTCAGCGCGTCCCAGGTGCGCGACGAGATCGACAGCAGGTCATAGGCGACGAGATGGCTGGTGAGGACGAACTGCGTCGTCACCTCGTTGAAGCGCATGGTGCGACTGGTCGGCAGCGGATTGTCCTGGCCGTCCACCGTGCCGGTCTGCAGCGCGGTGTAGAGCTCGGCGAAGGCGACCGGCGTCGGGTTGGCGCCCAGCGCCTCGCCCAGGAACTGCCAGGTCTCGCCCGGCGGCATCCGCAGCTTGATGCCGGCCATGTCCGCCGGCGTCGCGATGCGCCGCCGCGGCTTCAGGTTCACGTGCCGCGTGCCGAAATAGAGCGGCCCGAGGACCTGCACGTTCAGCTGGTCGCGCGCCATCTTCTTGAAGTCCTCGCCGATCGGGCTGGCGAAGACCTTGTTCATGTGGTCGACATCGCGGAACAGGTAGGCCGATGCCATCGCCGACCAGGCCGGGATCTGGCGCGAGAAATCCTGCGGCGCGAGGTTCGCCATCTCGACATTGCCGCGCTGGATCGCGACCAGCTCCGTGCCCTGGCGGAACAGCGTCGCGTTGAGGTGCAGCTCGACGTCGAACTCGTTCGCGAGGTCGCGCTGGAAGCCGCGCATCGCTTCGGCGCGGATGTCCTGGTCCGAGAAGACGGCGGTGAAGCGGATGCGGCGCCGGGCCTGGGCGCGCGCGGGCAGCGCAGGGGCCGCCAGCGCGACGGCCGCGGCCGCGGCCGTCAGGACGGAGCGGCGTCCGGTGTGCGATCGCATCGGTGTTTCCTTCCCTGGACCTTGTCCTTGGGCCGCAGCGCGGCGCGGCGCTGACGCTAGGGGAGGGTCCTCCCGGCGATCAATAGCGATTCGGAGGATTATCCGATATTTCGTGTAATGCCGGCTATTGTGCCGGCGCCACGCCTTGCCAATAGTGTCGCGCATGGCGCCAGCAGCCGGCAGCGACGAAACCCCAGGGGAGGCGGCCTATCGCCGCATCCGCGCCGATGTCGTGCTCGGTCGCCTGGCGCCGGGCCGCAAGCTCGGCCTCGATGGCCTGCGCGGCACCTATGGCGTGGCGATCGGCACCCTGCGCGAAGCGCTGTTCCGGTTGGCCACGGAGGGCCTGGTGTTGGCGGAGGGCCAGCGCGGCTTCGCCGTCGCCCCGGTCTCGCCCGAGGATTTCCGGGAAGTCGCGGAACTCCGGCTGCTGCTGGAATGCCATGCGGTCGCCGCATCCTTCGCCGCGGGCGATCTCGACTGGGAAGGCGGCGTCGTCGCCGCGCATCACAAGCTCGCCACGCTCGAACGGCGTCTGCTCGCCGGCGAGAAGGCGGATGCGGCGCAGTGGAAGCGCTACGACCGTGAATTCCATCAGGCGCTGATCGCCGCCTGCGGGTCCGAGACGCTGCTCGAGACCTACGCCGCCGCCTATGACAGGTTCCTGCGCTACCAGATGGTCGCCGTCGTGTTCCGGGGCGCGGCGGCGGCGGAGCAGCATGCCGCGCTGCTCGACTGCGCCCTCGCCCGCGATGCGCCGCGCGCGCAGCGCATCCTGCGTGACCACGTCGAAGGCTGCGTCGAGCATGTCGTGCAGGCGGGCACGCTCGCGCCCTTCGCGCCGCGGCCGCGCGTCGCCGCACAGGCAGCGCCGCGCCGCGCGGGCGGTGGCGCGCGATGAGCGAGGCGACCAGCGAACGCGCCTTCGGGCGGATCCGCGCCGATATCCTGCGCGGCGTCCTCGGCCCCGGCCGGAAACTGACGCTCGACCGGCTGCGGGAAAGCTACGGCGTCGGCCTCAGCACGCTGCGGGAGAGCCTGAGCCGCCTGGTGGCCGAACGGCTGGTGGTGGCGGAGGGCCAGCGCGGCTTCGAGGTTGCCGGCTTCTCCGAGACGGAGCTGCGGGAGGTGGCGGAACTCCGCCTTCTGCTGGAGGGCCACGCCCTGGAGCACGCCTTCCGGACCGGCGACGTGGAATGGGAGGCCGACGTCGTCGCGGTCCACCACAAGCTGTCCCAGATGCAGGACCGCCTCGCCGCCGGCGACGCCGCCGCGCTCGAACCCTGGCGACGCTTCGATGCGGAGTTTCACAAGGCGCTCATCTCCGCCTGCGGATCGCGCGCGCTGATGGCGACGCATGGCAGCATCTTCGACCGCTACTCGCGGTACCAGAATCTCGCCCTCGGCTTCCGCGGGGCGATTGCCGTGCGCGAGCACCGCGACCTGTGCGACGCGGCGATCCGACGGGACGCCGCCGCGGCGCGCGAGGTCCTGGCCGCCCACATCCGGGGCGGCGTCGAACATGCGCTGGCCAGCGGCGGGTTCTGACGCTTCAGCGGCCGGCCTGCACCATCGCCGTGAAGTGCCGCAGCATGCGTTCGGGATCGGGCGCGATGCCGGTAAACAGGCGGAACGCGCCGACGGCCTGGAACACTGCCATGCCGCCGCCATCCAGTGTCCGGCAGCCGGCCGCGCGCGCGGCGCGCAGCAACGCCGTCTCGATCGGGAAGTAGATGACGTCGGCCACCCAGAGCTCCGGCCGCAGCAGCGCGGCGGGCAGCGGCATGCCCGGCAGCTTGGTCATCCCCACGGGCGTGCAGTTCACCAGGCCGTCGGCGTCGCCCATGGCCTGCGCGACGGCTTCGATCGCTCGCGCGCGGTTCGCGCCGAAGCGGGCCAGCAGGCCGCGGACGAGCGCTTCGGCCCGGGATGCCTCGGCGTCGTGCACCGACAGACGTTCGACGCCCTCGGCCAGCAGCGCATGCGCCACCGCAGCGCCGGCGCCGCCGGCGCCGATCATCACGACATGGCGGCGCGCGACATCGGGCAGGCTGCGCCGAAACGCCTCGGCGAAGCCGGAACAGTCGGTGTTGTGGCCGATGCGCCGTCCGTCGCGCAGCACCACCGTGTTGACGGCCCCCAGGGCCCGCGCCTCGTCGGTCAGGTCGTGCAGCAGCGGGATGACCGACTGCTTGCAGGGAAAGGTGATGTTGACGCCGGCGAAGCCCGTCCATTCGGCCGCCGCCAGGAGGTCCGGCAGGGCTTCCGGTCCGAGCCCGAGCACGTCGATGTCGATGCGCCGGTAGATCAGGCGCAGGCCCTGCTCCGCGCCCTCGCGTTCATGCATCGCCGGTGTCAGGGAGGCCTGGATGTGGCTGCCGATCAGCCCTTCCAGCACCGCCGGCTGCTCATCCCATCGCATCGTGACCCGATCTTTCGCGCGTGCGGCCTGAATGGCCCGATCCGCACGCGACGGTCAATGCGACGTCCATGGCTGGGCCGGGGCGGGCGCGCGATCGCACCCGCCCTGGCGGAAACCCGCCTCGCTATTCGGGGCGGATGTTGTGCGCCCGGATCACCTCGCCCCAGGTCGCGCGGTCGGCCATGATCTGCCGCACGAAATCCTGCTGGGTGCCGCCGAGCCGCTGCAGGCCGTTCTCCACGAACCGGCGCTGGACGTCGGGCGCCTGCATTGCCTTGTTGATCTCCTCGTTCCAGCGCGCGGTGAGCTCGGGGCTCATCCGCCCCGGGCCGACGATGCCGAACCAGTTGTGGATGACGAACTGGGGCAGGCCCTGGCGCGAGATCACCGGCAGGTCCGGCATCAGCGGCGAGGCCTCGGAGGCGCCATAGGCGACGGCGCGCAGCCCGCCGCCGCGGATCTGCGCCATGTATTCGGGCATGTTGCCGAACATCACGTCGACGCGCCCCGCGACGATGTCGAGGATCGCCGGCGCGCCGCCGCGATAGGGCACCTGTTCGATCTGCGCGCCGGTGAGCGACATGAACAGCACGCAGGAGAGCTGCTGGCTCGAACCCGGTCCGACCGTCGCGCAGCGCAGGCTGCGCGGGCGTTCCTTGCCGATCCGCGCCAGGTCCTGCCAGGTGCGGATCTCGCCATTCGGGTTGGCGACGAGGATGTTGTAGACGGAGGCGGCGTTGACGATCGGCGTCAGGTCGGTGTCGACGTTGTAGGGCACCTGCTGCATCTGCGGCGTGATCGCCATGATGCCCATGGACGCGAGCAGGATGGTGTGCCCGTCGGGTGCCGCGCGGGCCGCCTCCTGCGTGGCGATCACGCCGGCGGCGCCGGTGCGGTTCTCCACCACCACGCGCTGCCCGATCTGCTGCGACAGCTGCTCGGCCAGGATGCGCCCGAGCAGGTCGGACGTCCCGCCGGGCGCGAAGGCGTTGAGGAACCGGACCTCCCGGTTGAGGAACGGCTGCTGCGCCGCGGCGGGCAGCGCCGCCCCGAGACCGGCGATCGCAAGGGCCGCCAGGCCCAGGCGCCGTATCCGTGATGCTGTCATTCGTGTCCTCCCATTCCCGGTTGATGTGGCCCGCCGCGCTGCGGGCCTGGGTCAGGCCGTGCGGCCGTACTGTTCGAGGAACGCCTCCCGCACCGTGATGCCGAGGCCGGGGCGATCGGGGATCGCGACCATGCCGTCCTCGACGGGGAAATCCTCCTCGATCAGGTCGTGCAGCATCGGGTTGTGGCCGAGCGAGTATTCCAGGATGAAGCCCGCCGATTGCGTCGCCGCGAGATGCAGACCGGCGGCGAAGGCCGGCGCGCCCGACCACAGATGCGGCGCGAGGCGCAGGTTGAAGGCACTCGCGATCGCGCCGATGCGCAGGCCTTCCGTCAGCCCGCCCGCGATGGCGAGGTCGGGCTGCAGCACGTCCGCGCCGCGCAGCTCCGCGATCTCGCGGAAATCGTGGCGGGTGAATTCGCTCTCGCCGGTGCTGATCGGCACGGCGCTGCTGCGGCGGACTTCCGCCAGGCCCTGCTTGTCGTCGGCGCTGACCGGTTCCTCGAACCAGTACAGGTCCTGGTCCTCGACCATGCGGCAGAAGGCCTTGGCCTCGGCGACGGTCCAGGTGCCGTGCGCGTCGGCCATCAGCTTGATGTCGGGCCCGAGCGCCTTGCGGGCGGCGCGCACGCGCGCGGCGGACCGCGCGGGCGATCCGTCCATGACGCCGATGCGCATCTTCACCGCGCGGAAGCCGGCCTTGTCGCAATAGCCCTTGAGCTGCGCGCCGATACTGGCCTCGTCCGCCCAGCCGCCCGAGGCATAGGCGGGCATGCGCTCGGCGCGCCTGCCGCCGAGCAGCCGCCACACCGGCACGCCGAGCGACTTGCCGAGGATGTCCCACAGCGCGACGTCCACGCCCGCGATGGCCGAGATCGACAGCCCCCGCCGGCCGAGCTGCGGCAGCACATGGCCTTCGGCGACCGCGTAGCCCTCGCGCGGCGTGTTGTACATCACGTCCCACAGGCGGGAGATGTCGCGCGGATCCTGGCCGACCAGCAGCGGTGCGTAGTCGAGATTCACGATGGCCGCGAGGCCCGCGCAGGCGGCGGCGCTGCCGACGCCGGCCTTGCATTCGCCCCAGCCGGTGAGGCCGGCATCGGTCTCGATGCGCACGATGACGGAATCGAAGGAGGTGACGCGGCCGAAATCGCTGGTGTGCTGCCGTTCATAGGGGATCGGCACATGGCACCAGGTGGCCTGGACGCGGGTGATCTTCATGCGGCGTTGCCTTCCTCGGGCATCGGCAGGCCGAGCGCGCGGCGACGGGCGCGCGACGCTTCCCAGGCCTCGGGGTTGAAGAAGTTGAGCGGGCGGAGGCCCGCCAGGATGCGCACCGTGTCGGTCGCCGAGACGCGGCTCATCGTCTCGACGCTTTCCATCGTCAGGCCGGCCGCGTGCGGCGACAGGATGACGTTCGGCAGGGCGCGCAGCGGATGGTCGGTCGCGAGCGGCTGCGCCCAGTAGACGTCGAGCGCCGCGCCGCCGATGCGCCCTTCGCGCAGCGCCGCGACGAGCGGGCCTTCCTGCACCACCGGCCCGCGCGAGACGTTCAGCAGCCAGGCGGTCGGCTTCATGCGGGCGAGCATCGCCGCGTCGACGATGCCCTGCGTCTCCGGCGTCAGCGGGCAGGCGAGGGCGATGTAGTCGCTCTCGGCGAACAGGTCCGGCAGGGCGGCATAGGCGATGTGCTCCGGCAGCCCCGCGGCGTGACGCCGGTGTCCGAGCACGCGCATGCCGAAGCCGAGGGCGGCGATGCGCCCGAGCCGCGAGCCGATGTCGCCGACGCCGAGGATGCCGAGCGTCTTGCCGCGCAACTCGGTCGCGGTCGCGGATCGGCTGCGCGCCGGCCCCCAGCCATTGGCGAGGTGGTCGGCGTGCATCGCTTCGACATGCCGTGCGGCGGCGAGCATCTGCGCGACGAGGAACTCCGCCACGGCATCGGCGTTCGAACCGGGCACGTTCGCGACCAGCACGCCATGCGCCGTGCAGGACTCCACCGGGATCATGTCCACGCCGACGCCGTGCCGCACCGCCGCCAGCAGACGGGGCGCGTGGTCCAGCAGGTCGTCGGGCAGCTTCTGGCGGACCATCACCGCATCGGCGTCGCGGCACAGGGCGCGCAAGGCGTCGGGGCCGGAGCCCGACAGGCGGGCGATCTCGTGCCCGGCCTCGGTCAGGATGCGTTCGGCGATGGGCTCGACCGGATCGGTCAGGGCGACGCGCATCAGCCGACCTTCCAGCGCGCGAGCACCTCGCGGTCCACCTCGATGCCGAGGCCGGGACCGTCCGGCACCTTCACGATGCCCTTCACCTGGCGGATCGGTTCCTGCGCCAGGTCGTCGCGCAGCGGGTTCGGCGTCTGCTCGAATTCCAGCATCGGCGGGATGGGGCGGAAGGCCGGCGGGGTGTCGGGCAGGGCGGCGAGGAACTGCACCGTCGCGGCAAGTCCGATCGCGCTGCCCCAGGCATGCGGGACGCATTCCACCCCATGCGCGGAGGCCAGCGTCGCGATCTTGCGGCATTCGCTGATGCCGCCCGCGGCGCAGACATCGGGCTGGACGATGTCCATCGCCTTCTTCGCGATGATGTCGCGGAAGCCCCAGCGGGTGAAGTCGTTCTCCCCACCGGCCACCGCCATGTCGAGCGCGCGCGTGACCTCCACATAGCCGTCATGGTCCTCGGGGCTGATCGGTTCCTCGAACCACAGCAGGTCGAGCGGTTCCATCATGCGGCCGAGCCGGATCGCCTGCGGCACCGTGAAGCAATGGTTCGCATCGACCGCGAGCTTCACCTCCGGCCCGATCGCGTCGCGCACCGCCTTCACGCGGCGGTGGTCGAGCGCCGGGTCGCCGAGCCCGATCTTCATCTTGATGGCGCGGAAGCCCTGTTCGGCATAGCCGACGGCTTCCTCCACCGCTTCCTCGACCAGGCGGTTCATGTCGATGAAATACAGGCCGGTGGCATAGGCCATGACCTCGGTGCGATGCGCGCCGCCGATCAGCTTGTGGATCGGCTTGCCCACGGCGCGGCCCATGATGTCCCACAGCGCGATGTCGATGCCGGACAGCGCGGTGATGGCGAAGCCCTGCGCGCCGTAGTCCTTGATGCGGTTGTACAAATCCTCCCACACCACCTCCACGTCGAAGGGGTCGCGGCCGATGATGCGCGGGGCGTACTGCGTCTCGATCAGCGCCTTGTTCACCGCCGCCGGGCCGTAGCATTCGCCCCAGCCGGTGATGCCCGCATCCGTCGCGATCTCGACGATGCAGGAGGAACGCGTGGAGTAGACCCAGCCGCGGGCCGAGACGAAGGGCTTCTCGACCTTCGACTGCAGCAGGTGGCAGGTGACGGACGTGACCTTCATGAAGCGGCTTTTCCCCCCGGAAGACGTTGCTGCAGCAATTCGTGCCAATAGGCCTCGGTCGATTGCAGATGCGCGCGCATCAGCCCCGCGGCGGCGGTGGCGTCGCCGGCGCGGATCGCATCGGCCATGGCCTCGTGCTGGCGCTGCGCCTCGGGCGCGCGGCGGCCATCGGCGAAGTAGTGCCAGCGCCGCGTGCGCGAGAGCAGGTAGAAGGAATTGACCACCCGACGCAGTACGCTGTTGCGCGTGGCCGCCGCGACGGCCAGGTGGAATTCCGCGTCGCAGGCCGCGAAGTTATCGCCGGCCGCGACGGTCCGCCGCCCGGCCTCGAGCGCCGCATCGATGCGGGCCAGGTCCTCGTCCTTCCGGCGCAGCCCGGCGAGTTCGGTGCCCTGCACCTCGAGGATTCGCCGCATCTCGATGAGCTCGGACACCTCCGCCTCGTCCAGCGGCACGCCGAGATCGGCCCGCAGCACCAGCGCATCGAGGCTGCCGTCGCGGTCCATGGCGCGCAGGTAGATGCCGGAGTTCGGGCGCCGCTCGACCATGCGCACGGTCTCGAGCACGGCGATCGCCTCGCGGATCGCGTTGCGCCCGACCTCGAAGCGCTCGGCGAGCTCGCGTTCCGAGGGCAGGCGCTCGCCCGAGGTCAGGCGGCGGTCCGCGACGAAGGCGAGGATGCGCGCGACGAGGTCCGACCGTTCGTCCTCGCGGGCGGGGCGCACCGAGATCGCCGGGTGTGCTGGCGACATGTCTGACCGTCCAAATTGGTCCCACCAGATTGGTAGGGCCAATTTGACAATCCCTCAAGGGGCTTGCAGCGTCGGGGCAGCCGCACGGGGACGAGACGCATGAAGATCACCGACATCACGCTGACGCTGTTCACCTGGAGCAACCTGCCGAAGATCAGCTACGGCGCGCATGCCGCCGGCGGCGGCGAGACCAAGATGGGCCTGCTCGCCATCGAGACGGATGAGGGCGTGACCGGCCACGCCTTCCTCGGCAGCGCGACGAATGGGGCGGACAGCGAGGCGGCATCCCTGATCCGCACGCTGAAGCCGATGATGCTGAGCGAGGATCCCTTCGCGCGCGAAAGGCTCAATCAGAAACTCTGGAGCCGCATCCGCCAGACCACGACGCGCGCCGTCGGCGCCATCGACATCGCGCTGTGGGACATCGCCGGCAAGGCGCTCGGCGTGCCGGTGTGGAAGCTGATCGGCAAGGTGCGCGACGCGATCCCGGCCTATGCGAGCTCGGCCGTGCTGCCCTCCGCGAGCGCCTATGCCGAGGAAGCGCAGCGCATCAAGCAGGCCGGCTGGGCGGCCTACAAGATCCATCCGCCGCAGCGCCTGCGCGACGACATCGCCGCCTGCGAGGCGGTGCGCCGCGCGGTCGGCGACGACTACCGCGTGATGCTCGATTCCACCTGGGGCTACGATTTCCCCACCGCGCTGCGTGTCGGCCGCGCGATCGAGGAGATGGGCTTCTACTGGTACGAGGACCCGCTGCACGACCAGGACGTCTACAACTACGTCAAGCTGCGCCAGACGCTGCACATCCCGATCATGGCGACCGAGTATCCGATGACCGGGCTCGAATCCTACCCGGTCTGGCTGATGAACCACGCCACCGACTACCTGCGCGGCGACGTCACGGTGAAGGGCGGGCTGACCACCTGCCTGAAGACGGCGCACCTCGCCCAGGCCTTCCGCATGAACTACGAGATCCACCATGGCGGGAATTCGCTGAACAACCTCGCCAACCTCCACCTCGCCATGTGCATCCCGAACACCGAGTTCTTCGAGGTGCTGCTGCCCGAGGAGGCGCAGAAGTACGGCATGCTGGAGGAGATCGAGATCGACGCGAACGGCCTGGTGCGCGCGCCGGACAAGCCCGGGCTGGGTGCCGCGATCGACTTCGACCTGATCCGGCACAATGCGATCGCGGTGCTGCGCTGATCCTCCGCGTCAGCGCAAGCCGTCGAGTGCGAGGTTGAGGGCGAGCACGTTCACCCGGGGCTCGCCCAGCAGGCCGAGGGCCGGGCCTTCCGTATGCTGCGCGACCAGCGCCGCGAGCCGTGCCTCCGGCACGCCGCGGGCCCGTGCCACGCGGCCGATCTGCCGCGCCGCGTTCTGCGGGCTGATGTGCGGGTCGAGGCCGGAGCCGGAGGCGGTGACGGCATCGGCGGGCACGGGACCGCCGCCGAGCGCCGCGACACGCTCCTGCACCGCGCCGCGCAGGGCTTCGGAGGTCGGACCGAGCTGCGAGGCGGCCGAGGCCGCCGCGTTGTACGGTGCCGCGCGCGTGCTGCCCGCGTTCTCGGGATCCGGCTCCGTGGTCGCCGAAGGGCGCGGGTGGAAGTAGCGCTCCGAGGTGAAGTTCTGGCCGAGCAGGGCGGAGCCGACCACGCGGCCCTCGCGCTCGACCAGGCTGCCGCCGGCCTGGGTGGGGAAGGCCACGCCGGCCACCCCGGTGAAGGCGAGCGGCACGGCCAGGCCGAGGAGAAGGGTGAGCAGCACGACCACGCTGATGGCCGGGCGAAGGATGGTCGTCATGGTCAGGCAAGCCCTAGGAGCTGGAGGATGGAATCGATGATCTTGATGCCGAGGAAGGGCGCCGCGATGCCGCCCAGCCCGTAGATCAGCAGGTTCCGCCGCAGCAGGGCGGCGGCGCCGACCGGCACGTAGCGCACGCCGCGCAAGGCGAGCGGCACCAGCGCCACGATGATCAGGGCGTTGAAGATGACGGCGGACAGGATGGCGCTCTCCGGGCTGGCCAGGTGCATGACGTTGAGGGCCTGGAGCTCCGGATAGCTCGCGACGAAGATCGCCGGCAGGATGGCGAAGTACTTCGCGACGTCGTTGGCGATGGAGAAGGTCGTCAGCGCGCCGCGCGTGATCAGCAGCTGCTTGCCGATCTCCACCACCTCGATGAGCTTGGTCGGGTCGCTGTCGAGATCGACCATGTTGCCGGCTTCCCGCGCTGCCTGGGTGCCGGTCTGCATGGCGAGGCCGACATCGGCCTGGGCCAGGGCCGGCGCGTCGTTGGTGCCGTCGCCGGCCATGGCGACCAGCCGGCCTTCCGCCTGGGCCTTCCGGATGTAGGCGAGCTTGTCCTCGGGCGTGGCCTCCGCGATGAAGTCGTCGACGCCCGCTTCCGCCGCGATCGCGGCGGCCGTGCGCCGGTTGTCGCCGGTGACCATCACCGTGCGGATGCCCATGCGGCGCAGCGCATCGAAGCGCGCGCGCATGCCGGTCTTGACGATGTCCTTCAGCTCGATCGCGCCGAGCAGCCGGCTGTCCTTCGCCACCGCGAGCGGCGTGCCGCCCGCCCGCGCGATGCGATCCACGGCCTCCCGCAACGCGGGGGGGGCCTCGCCGCCGAGGCTCCGCAGCATGGCGTCGACCGCGCCCTTGCGGTAGCTCCCGGTAGGCAGGTCGACGCCCGAGATGCGGGTCTGCGCCGTGAAGGGCACGACGGTGGCGGCCGCCGGTTGCGGCGGCACCGTGATGCCGTGGCGTTCCCGCGCAAAGGCGAGGATCGAGCGGCCTTCCGGCGTCTCGTCCGCCAGCGAGGACAGCGCGGCGGCCTCGGCCAGCTCCCGCTCGCCGACGCCCGGGACCGGGACGAAGGCGGCCGCCTGGCGGTTGCCCAGCGTGATCGTGCCGGTCTTGTCGAGCAGCAGGACATCGACGTCGCCCGCCGCCTCCACCGCCCGGCCGGAGGTCGCCAGCACGTTGAACCGCACCAGGCGGTCCATGCCCGCGATGCCGATGGCCGACAGCAGCCCGCCGATGGTCGTGGGGATCAGGGTCACGAGCAGCGCGGCCAGGACCGCGACGGATGGCGGCTGCCCGTTCCAGGACGCCAGCCCGACCAGGGTCGCGACCGCCACGAGGAAGATGATCGTCATGCCGGCCAGCAGGATGTCGAGCGCGATCTCGTTCGGCGTCTTCTGGCGCGACGCCCCTTCCACCAGCCCGATCATGCGGTCGAGGAAGGTCGAGCCGGGCGCGGCGGTGATGCGCACGACGATCCAGTCCGAGACCACCAGCGTGCCGCCGGTCACCGCGCTGCGGTCGCCGCCGCTCTCGCGGATCACCGGGGCGGATTCGCCGGTCACCGCGGCCTCGTTCACGCTCGCGATTCCTTCGACGACCTCGCCGTCGGAGGGAATGAGGTCGCCGGCCTCGACCAGCACCAGCTCGCCGACGCGCAGGCCTTCCGCCGCGCGCGGTTCCCACAGCGCGCGATCGTCGGCGCGCAGCAGGACCTTGGCCTGCGTATCCGACCGCGCCCGGCGCAGGCTGTCCGCCTGCGCGCGGCCCCGGCCCTCGGCGACCGCCTCGGCGAAGGTGGCGAAGAGCACGGTCAGCCAGAGCCACAGGGCGATGCCGGCCTGGAAGGTCCAGGGCTGCCCGAGCGCCGCGGCGCGGAGCGCGAGGATCGTGACGAGGATGGAGACCACCTCGGTCACGAAGATGACCGGGTTCCGGACCAGGCGCCGCGGATCGAGCTTGGCGACCGCCTCGATCGCCGCGCGGCGCAGGATGGGGCCCGACAGCAGGGCCGCGCCGCGGCCCGAGCGACGGCTGTCGCCCGCATGTGTGGCAGGTGTGGCGTTCATGGGATCGGGCCTCAGAAGGTCTGGCCGGCCAGCAGCGCGAAATGCTCCGCGATGGGGCCGAGGGCGAGGGCCGGCAGGAACTGCAGGCCGCCGAGGATCAGGACGACGCCGGCGAGCAGCCCGATGAAGAGCGGCCCGTGCGTCGGGAAGGTGCCGCGCGATTCCGCCAGCTTCGGCTTCGCGGCAAGCGACCCCGCGATCGCCATCACGGGCACGACGTAGGCGAAGCGGCCGAGCAGCATCGCGAGCCCGAGCGTCCCGTTGAGCCATGGCGTGTCCGCCGTCAGCCCGCCGAAGGCCGAGCCGTTGTTCCCCGCGGCGGAGGTATAGGCGTAGAGCATCTCGGACAGGCCATGCGGCCCGGCGTCCTGGATCGAGGAGATGGCCGCCGGCAGCACGAGCGATACCGCCGTGAAGCCGAGGATGGCCGCCGGCAGCACGAGCACGGCGAGCATCGCGAGCTTGACCTCCCGCGCCTGCACCTTCTTGCCGAGATATTCCGGCGTGCGCCCGACCATCAGCCCCGCGACGAAGACCGCGAGCAGCGCGAAGACGAGGATGCTGTACAGGCCCGACCCCGCACCGCCGGGCAGCACTTCGCCGAGCTGGATCAGGAACATCGGCACGAGGCCGCCGAGGGGCGTGAAGCTGTCGAACATCGCGTTGACCGCGCCGCAGGAGGCGCCCGTGGTCGTCGCCGTGAACAGGGCGGCGAGAGCCTGGCCGAAGCGGACCTCCTTGCCCTCCATGTTCCCCATCCCGGGGTCCACGCCGGCCGCGAGGTGGAGCGGGTTGCCGCCGGTTTCCGCCGCATAGACGATCGCCGTGGCGACCACGACGTAGCCCAGCATCACCGCGAGCAGCGCCCGGCCCTGCCGCACGTCGCCGACCATGTGCCCGAAGGTCAGGGCCAGCGCGAAGGGGATCACCTGCTGCGCCCAGATCTGCAGCGCCGTCGCAAGCGCCGACGGACCCTCGAACGGATGGGCGGAGTTGACGCCGAAGAAGCCGCCCCCGTTGGTGCCGAGGTGCTTGATCGCGATCTGGAAGGCCGCCGGCCCGAGCGGAACGGTCTGCGCCACGCCTTCGAGCGTCGTCGCCTGGACGTAGGGCGCGAGGGTCTGCGGCACGCCCATGGCGACGAAGGCCAGGCCCACCGCCAGGGCGAGCGGCAGCAGCAGGTACAGGGTCATCCGCACGAGATCGACCCAGAAATTGCCGAGGTCCCTCAACCCGCCCGCCGCGAAGGCGCGGCAGACGGCGAGCGCGAGGGCGATGCCCGTGGCGGCCGAAAGGAAGTTCTGCACCGACAGCCCCGCCATCTGGCTGAGGTAGCTCATCGCCGCCTCGCCGCTGTAGGCCTGCCAGTTGGTGTTCGTGACGAAGCTGATCGCGGTGTTGAAGGCGAGCCAGGGGGCGATGCCGTCGAAGCCCTGCGGGTTCAGCGGCAGCATGCCCTGCAGGCGCAGCAGCGCGTAGAGCAGCGCGAAGCCGGCGGCGTTCGCCGCGAGCATCGCCAGCGTGTAGCCCTTCCATCCCATCCCGCGGGCCGGGTCCACGCCTGCGATGCCGTAGATCGCGCGTTCGACCGGCGCGAGGAAGGTGACGCGTCCTGCCGCAACGGCGGCGACGTAACGTCCCACCGGGATCGCGGAAGCGACCACCAGCAGGAGGACGAGCGCGATCTGCGCCCAGCCTTCGAGGGTCATGGATCAGAGATCCTCGGGCCGCAGCAGGGCCCACAGCAGGTAGAGGAGGAGGCCGGCCGCCGCGCCGCCGGCCAGGAGAAGCTCGACCACGGCGATCACACCCGCTCGCAGCCGGCCGCATAGGCCGCGAGCAGGAGGAAGACGCCGACGCCGAGCGCGAGGAGGAGAAGATCGAGCATGCCTGGCTCCCGTTCTCAGGATCGGGGCGGTCGTAGTGCCGGGCGGCGTAAAGCCTCCATGCGCGATCGGGTCGGACGGCATAAAGACGGCGTAAAGATCCGCGCGGGGTCGCGTCTGGCCTGCTATCCGAGGGGGCCATGGTCGAGCAGCCCGCCCGTCCGGACCCCGATGCCCTGCTCGCCATCGCGCGGCGGGAAGCGCGGGGGCGCCTGAAGGTCTTCCTGGGGGCCGCGCCGGGGGTCGGCAAGACGATGGAGATGCTGGCCGAGGCGCACCGCCGCCAGGCCGGGGGCGCGGCGGTCCTGGTCGGCATCGTCGAGACGCACGGCCGCGCCGAGACGCAGGCGGCGATCGGCGGCCTGCCGGTGCTGCCGCGCGCCACTGTTGCCTATCGCGGCCAGCGGCTCGAGGAATTCGACCTCGACGGCGCGCTGGCCCAGCGGCCGCAGATCCTGCTCCTGGACGAGCTGGCCCACACCAACGCGCCCGGCAGTCGCCATCCGAAGCGCTGGCAGGATGTCGAGGAACTGCGCGACGCCGGCATCGAGGTGTGGACCACGCTGAACGTCCAGCATCTCGAGAGCCTGTCGGACGCGGTGGCGCGCATCACCGGCGTGCGCGTGGCCGAGACGGTGCCCGACCGCGTGCTGGCCGAAGCGGACGCCGTCGAGCTGATCGACATCCCGCCCGCCGAGCTCATCGAGCGCATGCGCCAGGGCAAGGTCTA
The DNA here is from genome assembly GCF_012927745.1 of Neoroseomonas marina. Lineage (GTDB taxonomy): Bacteria > Pseudomonadota > Alphaproteobacteria > Acetobacterales > Acetobacteraceae > Neoroseomonas > Neoroseomonas marina. The sequence continues at coordinate 215,687 of NZ_JABBKX010000007.1, read as the reverse complement.
CCGGTCCGACCAGGCGGCGCGCGCGCTGCGCGGCTTCTTCCGGGAAGGCAATCTCGCCGCCCTGCGGGAGATGGCGCTGCGACGGACGGCGGAGCGCGTGGATGCCGACGTCACCGGCTACATGCGCGCCAACGCCATCGCCGGCCCGTGGCCCGCCGGTGAGCGGGTGATGGCCCTGGTCGGCGCCGATCCGTCGGCCGAGACGGTGGTGCGTGAGGCGCGGCGGGTCGCGGATGCGCTGAAGGCGCCGCTCGTCGCGCTGCATGTCGAGCGGCCGACCGCCGACCCCGCGACCGATCCGGGCCCGGCGCTCCGGCTGGCCGAGCGCCTGGGCGCCGAGGTGGAGACCCTCGCGGCGGCGGACCTGCCCTCGGCGATCCTGCGGGAGGCGCGGACGCGCAACGCCACCCACCTGGTCATCGGCCGCGGCCGCCCGGCCTGGTGGCGCCGCGCGACGGGACGCACGCTTGCGGCGGCGCTGCTGCGGCAGGGCACGGACTTCACGCTGCACCTGGTGCCCGCCACGGCCGGTCCGCCGCGATCCGTGCTGGCCGAACGCGGCCCGCTGCCGCGATGGGCCGGCTGGGCGACGACGGCGGCTCTCGTCGCCGCGGCGACCGGCATCGGCCTCGCCGTCGACGGCGTGGTGCCGGAAGGCGCGCTCGGCATGGTCTACCTCGTGCCGATCGTGGCGGCCGCCGTGGGGTTCGGCGCGCTGCAGGGCGCCGTCGCCGCGCTGCTGTCCTTCCTGGCCTGGAACTACCTGTTCCTGCCCCCGCGCTACACCTTCACCATCGCCGGCCCGCAGGACGTGGTCGGCGTCGTCGTCTTCGCGCTCGTCGCGCTGCTGCTGGCGGGCACCACCGGGGGCCTCGGGCGCTCGGTCCGCGCGGCACGGGCGCGCATGCTCGGCCTGCGCCGCCTGGTCGAATTCAGTCGCCGGCTCGGCGCGCCGGGGGACAAGGGCGACCTGCTGATGGCGATCGCGGAGGAAGCGTCGCGCATCGCGGGCGGTCCCGCCTGCGTGCTGCTCCTGCTGCCGCCGCTGCCCGGCGAGAACGCCCCGGAGCCGGTCCTGCGCGCCAGCGCCCCGATCATGGCCGAGCCCGACGAGGCGAGCATGGCCGCGGCGCGCTGGTCCGCCGCCCATGGACGCGCCGCGGGCCGGGGCACGGATACGCTCCCGTCCGCCGGCTGGCAGTTCCGGCCGATGCGCACGGCGCGCGGCCTCGCGGGCCTGGTGGGGCTGCGCCGGCCCGAGGGCGCCGGCGCGCTGGACGGAGAGGCCGATCGCGCGCTCGACGCCCTGCTCGACCAGGCCGCCGTCGCGCTCGAACGCGCGGACCTGATGGAGGAACGCGCCCGCGACGAGGCGCGCGCCGAGACGGAGGCGCTGCGGACGGCGCTGCTCACCTCGCTCGGCCACGACCTGCGGACGCCGCTGACCTCGATCCGCGGCGCGATCGGCACCTTGCGCAGCGCCGGACCCGCCCTGTCGGAGGCGACGCGCGCCGACCTGCTCGCGACCGCCGAGGAGGAGACGGAACGGCTGTCCCGATGGATCGCCAACATCCTCGACATGGTGCGCATCGAGAGCCGCCAGATCACGCCGCGACGGGAGACGGTGGACCTGGCCGAGGCAGCCGAGACCGCCGCCGCCCGGGCGCTGCGCAGCCATGGACGGGCGGTGACGGTCGATCCTGGCCCGCGCCCGGCCGCGCCGCGGCTCGACCCCGCGCTGCTCGACCAGGTGCTGGCCAACCTGCTCGACAACGCGCTGAAATATGCCGGTCCCGAGGGGCAGGTGGCGCTGCGCCTGGCGCGGGATGGCGCCGAGGTCGTCATCGCGGTGGAGGACGACGGTCCCGGCATTCCGCGCGAGGAGCTGCAGCGCGTCTTCGATCCGTTCTTCCGCGCGACCCGCACCGACCGCGTCGCCGCCGGCAGCGGGCTCGGCCTGGCGATCTGCCGCGGACTGGTGCAGGCCATGGGTGGCCGCATCGCCGCCGAAAGCCCCGCGCGGCCCGATGGGCGCGGCACGCGCATGGTGGTGAGGTTCCCCGGCGCATGAACGCGACGCCGTCCCCGCGCATCCTGGTCGTCGACGACGAGCCGCAGATCCACCGCTTCCTCGCTCCGGCGCTGGAGGCGGCGGGCTACGAGCCGCTGCGGGCGATGACGGCGGCCGAGGGCCTGCGCCTTGCCGCCGAACGGTCGCCGGCGCTGGTGCTGCTCGATCTCGGCCTGCCGGACAGCGACGGCAAACTCGCCATTCCCCGGCTCCGCGCCTTCACCCAGGTGCCGGTCGTCGTCCTTTCCGCGCGCGACCGCGAGGTCGAGAAGGTGGCCGCGCTCGATGCCGGCGCGGACGACTACGTCGAGAAGCCCTTCGCGCTGGGGGAATTGCTCGCCCGCATCCGCGCCGCGCTGCGCCGGGCCGGCGCCCCGGGACGCCCGGATGCGGAAGCCGTCTTCCGCGCCGGCGCGCTCGAGGTCGATCTCGGCCGCCGCACGGCGCGGGTGGACGGGGGCGAGCCGCTGAAGCTGACGCCGCGCGAATGGGACCTGCTGGCGGCGCTGATCCGCGGCGGCGAAGGCCGCGTCGTCACGCAACGCCAGCTGCTGGCGGCGGTCTGGGGTCCCGCCCATGTTGACGACGCCCAGTATCTGCGCGTCTACATCGGTCACCTGCGACAGAAGCTCGGCGCGGCGGCGGCGCTGATCCGCACGGAACCGGGCGTCGGCTATCGCTTCGGCGCCGAATAGGGCGCCGGTCGCGTCAGCCGGTCGGCGGCCGGTGCAAATCCACCGCGATGCCCTCCAGCCCCGGCACGGCCGGGTAGCGGCGCATCACCTCCGGGTCGTGGCCCGGGACGATGTGCTGCGCACTCGGCGCCAGGGCGCGCAGGCGATCGAAGCCTTCCAGCATCGCGCCGAGATGGAAGGCCGTCGTGTAGGGCCGGCCGGTGTCCATGTTCTCGTAGAAGTGCGTGACGTCGGAGGCGAGGACCACCTTCCCGCGCGCCGTGCTCACCCGCACGCATTGCAGCCCCATCGAATGGCCGCCCACGGCGTGCAGCGTGATGCCCGGCGCCAGCTCGGCATCGCCGTCATGGAAGACGACGCGGTCGGCATGGGTCATGCGGATGATGCCGGCCACGTCCTCCACCTCGAAGGAATGGCGGAGCTTCGGGTAGCGCATGTAGTGGCCGCAGGCGTAGTGCATCTCCCGCTCCTGCAGGTGGAAGCGGGCCTTCGGGAATTTGTGGAAGGTGCCGACATGGTCGTAGTGCAGGTGCGATATCACCACGTCCTCGACCGCCGCCGGATCGATGCCGAGCAGCGCGAGGCTGTCGACCGGGCAGCGCAGCCATTCCCGCCGGCGCTTCTTCGCGACCGGTTCGGTGAAGCCGGTGTCGAGGATCACGACGCGATCCTCGTTCACCATGGCCCAGACGAAGTAGTCCATGGGCATCGGGGCATCATGCGGGTCGCCGCCGACGAAGTGCTCGTGCCGGCGGGCGTCGCGCCGGGCGTAGCGCAGCGCGTGGACGCGGTAGGTCGCCTCGCTCATCCCTTCCCTCCCCGCGCGGTGACCGTCGGTGCGCCGTCGGCGTCGAGCACCGCCTGCACCGCCGCCGGATCGCATCGGACGGCGACATTGGCGCGTTCCAGCTGCAGCGTCATGGACACGCGGCTGTCGAGGTCGCCCCACCCGCGCGCCAGCGCCTCGTTGACCTCCTCGAGCGTCAGGTTGCACAGCCGCATGGGCACGCCGAGGTCCCGCCCCATGCCGACGGCGAGCGAGATGTCCTTGTGCGCGAGCTTCAGCGGGAAGGCGGGCGGATCGTAGGCTCCGACCAGGAACTGGTCGGCGAGGCGATCGAAGCTCCGCCGACGCCCCATCGCCCCCTGCCGCACCGCCGCCCAGAGATCGAGCGGATCCATCCCCGCCTTCACGCCCATCGAGAAGACCTCGGCCATCACGGTCTGGACCGCGTAGCCGGCCATGTTGTGCACGAGCTTCGCCACCGTCGCCGACCCGATCGGCCCGATATGGGCCGCCTGGTCGCCGAAGGCGTCGAGCACGGGCTTGAACCGGTCGTAGACCGCGCGGTCCCCGCCGACCCAGATGGCGAGCCGGCCGGATTCGGCCCCCTTCGGCCCGCCGCTGACGGGTGCGTCGAAGCCGTGGGCGCCCTTCTCCGCGAGCGCCGCGGCCATCCGCCGCACCAGGGCCTGCGCGTTGGTCGTCAGGTCGAACAGCGCCGCCCCCGGCCGGATGCCGGCGAGGATGCCGTCCGGCCCGAAGACGACCGGTTCGAACTCCTTCGGGCCGGGCAGGGAGGTGAAGATGACGTCGCACCGCTCGGCGACGGCGCGCGGGGTCTCGGCCCAGGCGGCGCCTGCGGCGAGGCGGTTCGCGCCCGCCTCGCGCCGGATGTCGTGCACGACGAGCGGATAGCCCGCCTTCTGGATGTTGGCCGCCATGAAGGCGCCCATGGTGCCGAGGCCGATGAAGCCGACCGTGATCGTGTCGTCAGGCATCGCGATTCTCGAAGACCGTCGTCGCCACCCGCGCGCCGGTCATGCCGGCCGGCCAGCCGGCGTAGAAGGCGAGGTGCGTGACGAGTTCCGCGATCTCCTCCCGCGTCACGCCGTTGTCGAGCGCCCGGCCGATATGCGTCTCGAGCTGCTCGGGGCGGTAGGTCGCGACCAGCGCGGCGACGGTGATCAGGCTGCGGTCGCGCTTCGACAGGCCGGGCCGCTCCCACAGGTCGCCGTAGAGGACGCCCTCGGTGTAGGCGACCAGCGCCGGGGCGGTCTTGCGGACGCGATCGCGCCCCGCGGATGTCGGGATCTTCGCCATGTCATGCTCCCTGGCAGGATGGACGGATGGTGCGACCCGGGACCGGGTCGCGCCGGGACGCGCGGTCGCTCAGGTGCTCCCCCGCTGGATGATCTCGAAGCCGAGGTCCACGGCGATGCGCTCCTCGGACCGTCCGCGGATCCGGTCCAACAGGATCTCCGCGCTGCGCCGCCCGACATCGCGGCGGGGCAGCCGCACCGTGGTGATCGCGGGGTTGAGCTGGCGCAGCAGGTCGACGTCGTCGAAGCTCGCGATCGCCACCCGCCCCGGCACCGCCCAGCCGCGCCGCTGGCATTCCAGCAGGGCCCCGATCGCCAGGACGTCGCCGGCGAAGAAGACGGCGTCCACGGTCGGCGTCGTCTCGACGAGCCGGACGATCGCCTCGGTGCCCGAAGGCAGCCCCGGCGGCATCTCCAGCATGATGCGCGGATCGAGCGGCAGCCCGGCATCGGCCAGCGCCGCCACGTAGCCCTGCCGGCGTTCCTGGGACCGCTCGTTGTGGGCGAGCGGCAGCGTGACGAGCCCGATGCGGCGATAGCCCAGCCGCAGCAGGTGCTGCGTCATGGCGCGGGCGGCATCGACGTTGGAATAGCTCACGACCATGTCGAGCGGGTCGTCGGTCAGCGTCCCGTTCTCGACCACCGGGACGCCCGAGCGGCGGACCAGCGCGCGCAAGGCCGGGGTGTGCGTCGTGTTGTGCAGCACGAGCCCGGCCACGCGCTGCGCGATGAAGGCGGTGGCGAGCGCCTCTTCCTGGGCCGGGCTGTAGCCGCTGTCGGCCACCATCAGGTGATGGCCGTTCGCGCGCAGCACGTCCGAGATGCCCTGGATCGTGTCGGAGAACAGCGTGTTGCGGATGCTGGGCACGATCAGGCCGGCGACGTTGGACCGGTTGGAGGACAGGCTCCCGGCGAGACGGTTCGGCACGTAGCCGATGTCGCGGACGGCGTCCTCCACCCGGCGGCGCACCTCGGGCGAGACGCGGTCCGGATCGTTCAGCGCGCGGGAGACGGTCATCGCGGAGACGCCGGCACGCTCGGCGACGTCGCGCATGCGCAGCGGCGCGTCCCCATCCCGGGGGCCGCGCCGGCGTCCCGGCCCGTTGCGCGCCGTGCCGCTCACATCCGCCCCGCCGTGCGCGAGGCAGGCTGGCCACGGGTCATTCCGCCGTGATCCGCGCCTCGCGCACGACGCGTCCGATCTTCTCCATGTCGCCGCGCAGCAACGCGCCCATCTGGGCCGGCGTGCCGCCGACGACGAGAGAGCCCAGATCGAGCAGCCGCGCGCGCCCCTCCGGCGTGCCGACGATGGCCATGAATTCGCGGTTGAGCCGGTCCACCACGGGGTCCGGCATGCCGGCGGGGCCGATGACCGCATACCATTCGACGATGTCGAAGCCGGGCAGCGCGGCCTCGGCGATGGTCGGCACCTCGGGCAGGTACGGCTGGCGCTGCGCCGAGGTCACGCCCAGCGCCCGCACGGCCCCGGTGCGCACGTGCGGCAGGGTCGAGCTGCCATTGCCGAACATCAGCTGGATCTCGCCGGACACCAGCGCCGCGATGGCCGGCCCGCCGCCGCGATAGGGCACATGGACCATGTCGACGCCGGTCATCAGCTTGAACATCTCGCCCGAGATGTGCACCGCCGACCCGATGCCGGGCGAAGCGAAGGACAGCTTGCCGGGATTGGCCTTGCCGTAGTCGATCAGCTCCCGCACCGAGTGCACCGGCAGGCTGGGATGCACCGCGAGGATATTCGCCACATCCGCCAGGTGCAGGATGGGCGTCACGTCGTTCACCGGGTGGAAGGGCTGGCGCGACAGTAGCGGTGCCGACACCAGCGTGCTGGTGACGATTCCGAAGCTGTAGCCGTCCGGCGCGGCGCGTAGCAGCTCGGCCGTGCCGATCGCGCCGGAGGCGCCGCCGCGGTTCTCGATCACCACGGTCTGGCCCAGCGCGACGGACAGCGGCGGCTGGATGATCCGGGCGAGGATGTCGGTGGTCCCGCCCGGCGGCCACGGGATCACCATGCGCAGCGGCCGGGCCGGCCAGGCCTGCGCGGTGGCGATGCCCGGCGTGGCCAGCGCGGCCATGGTCCCGATCAGCATGTCCCGACGCTTCATTCTTGCTTCCTCCCCGTGTTCCGGCCCGTTCAGCTGGCGGACCATGCTCCGTCGATGGGCAGGGCCGCGCCGGTGATGTCGTCGCCCGCGGGGCTGCAGAGGAAGGCGACCATGCCGCCCACCGCCTCGGGCGAGACGAAGCGCCGCGTCGGCTGCTTCTCCGCGAGGAACTCCGCGGTCGCCGCCGCCCTGTCGGTCAGGCCGCGCGCCGCCATGCCGGCGGCGATGCGGGCCTCGATCGCCGGCGTCGGGGTGGAACCCGGGCAGATGGCGTTGCAGGTGATGCCGTCCTGCAGCGTCTCCATCGCGACCGCGCGCGTCAGCCCGATCAGCGCCGTCTTGGTGGTGACGTAGCCGGCGCGCCCGGCGGTGCCGAACAGGCCGTAGACCGAGGACATGTTGACGATGCGCCCCCAGCGGCGGGCGCGCATGCCCGGCAAGGCGAGCCGTATCGCGTGGAAGGGCGCGGAGAGGTTCACCGCCAGGTCGGCCTCCCACGCCGCGGGCGTGAACGCCTCGATCGGCAGCAGGTGCCGCGTGACGGCGTTGTTGATGAGAATGTCGGGCCCATCGTCCGTCGCCGCCATCAGCGCCTCGACCTCCGCGAGCGACGAGAGGTCGGCATGCCGGTAGGTCACGGCGGCGCCATGGCGGTCCGCGAGGTCCCGGGCGATCGCGTCGCCTTCGGCCGGCGGCGCCAGCCCGTGGATCAGGACGGCGCAGCCCCTCGCGGCCAGCTGCCCGGCGATGGCGAGCCCGATGCCGCCCGTCGAACCCGTGACCAGGGCCCGGCGGCCGGCGAGCGTGTGGTCCTGCATCCGCACCGCCCATGCTTGGGATCGGTAACCTATGAGGAGGCACGACCGACGACAAGTCGAGCCCGGCACCAAGCAAGCTGCCGGGCTGTCTTGCGCCGGTACCGGAGCCGGGCATGATAGCGCTAACCAGGATCGGCCTGCATCCGCGGCGCGGCATCGGGCTCCGACCAACCGGGATGCGGCGGCAGGAAGGGCAGTTCCGAGCATGGTGTCCGAGACGTGCGAGGCTCATCTGAGCGACGCCCTGGCGGCCTTCGTCGTCGCCGCGCGCTGGGAGGATGTCCCGCCCGCGCTGCGGCACGAAACGAAGCGCGCCCTGCTCAACCATGTCGGCTGCGCGATCGGCGTTGCCGGCGATCCTGCCGTCCGCACGGCGCTCGAGGTGATGCGCCCCTTCTCCGGCGCCCCCGCCGCCGCGGTGATCGGGCAGGGGACGCGGCTGGATCCGATGGCGGCGAGCTTCGTCAACGCCATCGCCTCGAACCTGCTCGACTACGACGACACGCATCTGGCGACCGTCATCCACCCGGCCGCGCCGGTCGCGCCGCCGGCGCTCGCGCTGGCCGAACAGCGGGGCCTGTCGGGCGCGGCGGCGCTGCACGCCATCCTGCTCGGCATCGAGGTCGCCTGCCGCGTCGGGCTCGGCGTCTCGCCGGGCCATTACGCGCGCGGGTGGCACATCACGGCGAGCGCGGGCGTGTTCGGGGCGGCGGCGGCCTGCGCGAAGCTCCTCGGCCTGACGGCGGCGCAGACGGCCCATGCCCTCGGCATCGCGGCGAGCCAGTCGAGTGGCCTGGTCGAGAACCTGCCCACCGCGGCGAAGAACGTCGCCGTCGGCAATGCCGCCCGCAACGGCCTGCTCGCCGCGCTCTTCGCCGAGGCCGGCTATGAAGCGGCGCCGACGGCGATCGAAGGGCCGCTCGGCTGGGCGCGGGCCACCGGCGACCCGCCGGACCGCGCGGCCGTGCTGGGCGGGCTCGGCACGCGGTGGGAAGCCGGCCGGAACACCTACAAGCCCTACCCCGCCGGGATCGTGTTCCACGCCGTGATCGAAGCCTGTCTGGCCCTGCGGGAGGACCTTGGCGGCGACGCCGGCAAGGTCGAGAGCGTCACGGTCTCCGGCGACGCCCTCCTGCTCGCGCGCGGCGACCGCGTGGTGCGCAACGAACGCGACGCGCGCGTCAGCATCCACCATGCCGCCTCCCTCGGCCTCCTGCGTGGCCGAGCCGGCGTCCGCGATTTCGGGATGGCCGCCGTCGCCGATCCTGCCCTGGCGGCCTTCCGCGGCAAGGTGACCGCGCGGTTGGATGCGGACCTGCCGCGCGGCGCCGCCCGGGTGCATCTGCGCCTCGCGGACGGATCGGACCTCACGCGCACGGTCACCACGCCGCAGGGCAGCCTCGAGGTGCCGATGACGGATGCGGCGCTCGAGGCCAAGTTCCGCGACAATGCCGGCCTCGGCGGGTGGGCGGCCCGGGCCGATGCGCTGATCGAGGCGCTGTGGTCGCTCGAGTCCGCCCCCACCCTGGAGGCGTGGTCCTCCCTGCTGGTCCCTGGACCGGGCACGGCGGCGCCCGGATCGTGATCGGCCGCCCGCCCGCGGCCTGACCGTTCGGCGGCGCTGTCCGGTATAGTGTCCCGGATGCTCGTTCACTCGGCTTCTCGCGGCAGGGCGCCCGGCGTCCCGGGCCCCGCATGACCCTCCTCGCCGCGGAATCGATGACCCGGCGCCTTCCCGAAGGCGTCACGCTGGTCAGCGACGTCGACCTGCAGGTCGATGGCGGCGAGTTCGTCGCCATCACAGGCCCGTCGGGGTCCGGCAAGTCCTCGCTGCTCTACCTGCTCGGGCTGCTCGACCGCCCGAGCTCGGGGCGCGTGCTGCTGGAAGGGCGCGACACCGCGACGCTGGCGCCGCCGGCCCTCGCCGCGCTGCGCCTGGCGCGGCTCGGCTTCGTCTTCCAGTTCCACTTCCTGCTGCCGGAGTTCTCGGCGCTCGACAACGTCCTGATCCCGATCCGCCGGCGCGGCGTGCTCAAGCCCGCCGACGCCGAGGCGCGGGCGATGTCGCTGCTCGAGGCCCTCGGCCTCGCCGATGCCGCGCGGAAGCTGCCCGAACAGCTCTCCGGCGGCATGCGGCAGCGCGTCGCCGTCGCGCGCGCGCTCGCCAACGATCCGGTGCTGCTGCTGGCCGACGAGCCCACCGGCAATCTCGACACGAAGAACGCCGCGGCCGTCTTCGACATCTTCGCGCGCCTCGCGCAGGAAGACGGCCGCGCGGTGCTGGTGGTGACGCATGACGCGGACCTCGCGCATCGCGCGACGCGCCGCGTGCACCTGGTCGACGGCCGGATCGTCAGCGACGAGCGCGGCTAGGCGCGCTCCGCGCCGCACACGAAGGCGACGGTCTCAGGCGCGCCGTGGCGCTTCGCCGCCATGCGATCGAGGAAGGTCGCCCGCTGCAGTGATCGCCGGCGCCACGCGTGCGGGGCCTCGGCCTCGACGGCGGCGACCCGCACGGATACGCCGTCCCCCGCCAGCCGCCGCGCGATGCCTTCCCCGATGCCGGACCCGCCGCCGGTGAGGACCGCGGCGCGGCTCACGCCGCGTCCTCGATGGCGATCATGCGGGCCGGCGCGGCGTCGGCGGCGGAAGGGCGGAAACCCTCAGCCGCGCGCGGTCGCCGCGAGCAGCCCGCCGCCGGCGACCAGCGCCGCGGCCAGCGCCACGCGCCAGCTCAGCGCGCCTTCGCCCGCCACGACGAGGAGCAGCGTGGAGGCGACCGGCACCGCATAGGCCAGCGTGCCGAGCAACCGCGGATCCCCCCGCTTCATTCCCGCATCCCACAGGAAGAAGGCCGCGCCCAGCGGCCCCGCGCCGAGCAGCAGGATCGCGAGCCATTGGCGCCCGTCGGGCATGACCAGCGTCTCGAACGCGACCGAGGTCACGCCGGCGAGCAGCGCGGTGGCGATGCAGAACCCGGCCACCGCCTCGGTCGGCACGGCGGCCATGCGCTTCGAAGTGACGGAATAGACGGCCCAGACCACGGCGCAGCCGACCGCGCAGGCGAAGCCCCAGAAGGCTCCCGCGGGAAACGACGCCCCCGCGCCGACGAGCAGCGCGCAGCCGAGGAAGCCGAGCGCGACGCCCGCGAGCCGCCGCGGCCCGAGATGCAGCCCGAGGATCGGCCCCGACAGCAGCACGATCAGCAACGGCCAAAGGTAGTTGAGCAGGTTCGCCTCGACCGCCGGCGCCAGCGCCAGCGCGGCGAAGTACAGCGCGTGGTAGCCGAACAGCCCGCCCACGCCGTGCACCCACGCGAGCGGCCCCTGCCGCAGCGCGCCGAGCCGCCCGCGCGCGGCGACGACGCCGAGCGCCATCGCCCCGCCCGCAGCGAAGGCGAGCGCCGTCAGCTCCAGCGGCGGAATGCCCGCCGCCATGCGCGCGAGCAGCGCAAGGAAGGCCCAGAGCAGCAGCGCGCCGCATCCGGCCAGACTGGGCAAACCCATCGCCTCGTCACCATCTGGGGATGCAGCGCACTAAACCAGGAAGGACTGTCAGGGAATGGCCGGCTTCGTCATCCGCACCCTCGTCACCGCCGGGGCCCTCTGGGTCGCCGTCGCCATCGTGCCCGGGCTCGCCGTGCGCGACATGGGCGCGCTGCTGATCACCGCGCTCGTGCTCGGCCTCGTGAACGCCATCGTCCGGCCGGTGGCGCTGGTCCTGTCGATCCCGCTCACGATCCTCACCTTCGGGCTGTTCCTGCTGGTGGTGAATGCGGGGATGCTCGCCCTCGCCGCGGCGCTGGTGCCGTCCTTCACGATTGCCGGATTCTGGTCGGCGGTGTTCGGCGCGATCGTGGTGTCGATCGTCTCGGGGCTGATCAACGGGGCGCTGGGGGAAGGCAGTCGGCCAGGCTGACCGCGTCCAGCGCGCGATAGAAGGCGAATTCCGCGCCCGCCAGCGCAGCCTTCAGCCGGCAGCGCGCCGTCAGCGAACAGCCGCCGCCATCGGCGCGGAAGCATTCGACCAGCGCCTGGTCGCGTTCCATCCGGCGCACGACCTCCCCGATGCGGATCTGGTCCGGCGGCAGGGCCAGCGTCACCCCGCCCTGCGCGCCGCGCTGCGTCGCGACCAGCCCCTCGGCCGCCAGCGCCTGCACCAGCTTGTGCAGGTGGTTGCGCGACAGGCCGAGTTCGCGGGCCAGCTCTTCGGTGGACATCCGCCGTTCCGGCTCGGCGGCGAGGCGCATCAGCGCGCGCAGCGCGAAATCGGTGGCGGCGAGGAGGCGCATCGGTCGGGTCCCTGAATTGGTATTGACGATACCACAATCAGCGTGGCAGTTAATTGGTATCGGAGATACCAATATGCAGCCCCCGAGCGTCCCGCATCCCGAAACCCCCGCCCGCCGCGCCGCGGCGGCCGCCGCCATCGCGGCCGAGACGGGGCTCAGCGACGCCCTGATCGCCGAGACGCTGCGCGACTTCTACGCCCGCGCCCGCGCGGACGACCTGCTCGGCCCCGTCTTCGCGAAGGTCGGCGATTGGGATGCGCATATCGGCACCGTCACCGACTTCTGGTCCTCGGTGGCGCTGATGACCGGCCGCTACCACGGCCAGCCGATGCGGGCGCATTTCGGCCTCGGCCTCACGCCCGCGCATTTCGCCCGCTGGCTCGAATTGTTCGAGGCCACGGTCGCCGAGCGTTGCCCGCCCGCCGGCGCGGCGCTGCTGACGGCCCGCGCCCGCACCATTGCCCGTAGCCTGGAAATGGGCATCGCCGTCGCCCGGGGCGATTTGCCGGGCCGCACTCCAGGAGCACCCGCATGACCGCCTCCGCCTTCGCCGACCGCAACCTGTCGGACATCGCCGCCAGCCTGCCGGGGGCCACCGCCGTCTTCCGGCAGCGCAAGATGGATTTCTGCTGCGGCGGCGCCGTCCCGCTGGCCGAAGCCGCCGCGGCCCGGGGCGTCGATCTCGCCGCGATCGAGGCCGACCTCGCCGCGCTCGCCGGCGATGCCGGCGTTCCCGACACGGATCTCCCGACCTCGGCGTTGATCGGCCGCATCCTTGAGCGCTACCACCTCGCCCATCGGCGGGAACTGCCCGAGCTCATCCGCCTCGCCCGCCGCGTCGAGGCCGTGCACCGCGGCGTGGAAGGCGCACCCGTGGGGCTTGCCGACGCGCTGGAGGAAACGGAGCTCGCGCTCGCCGACCACATGGCGAAGGAGGAGGGCGTGCTGTTCCCGATGATCCTCGCCGGCCGCGGCGGCATGGCGGGGGCGCCGATCGCCGTCATGCGGCACGAACACGACGACCACGGGGAACGCCTGGCCCAGCTGCTGGCGCTGTCGAACGACGCCACGCCGCCGGCCGGGGCCTGCACGACCTGGCGCGCGCTCTGCGCCGGCCTGCGCAAGTTCGTCGACGACCTGCAGGACCACGTCCACCTCGAGAACAACGTCCTCTTCCCCCGCTTCGGGGCCTGAACCGGGCGGCGCCCTCCCGAGGGGCGCCTGCCCAGGCGGCGCCGATGCGTTGCCGTCGAGAGGCGGCGCGGGAGGGCGTGTCGGCGCCGCCATTGTGACCGGGATTGCGCGGCCGCCGTGGGGCCGCATTGAACGCGGCGCGGCCTTCCGGCAGGGTGCAGCGCAGCAACCCCGGGAAGGTTCGCCATGAGCACGGGCCTTTTGGCGCTGCTGGACGACGTCGCGGCCATCGCGAAGGTCGCCGCCGCCTCGATCGACGATGTCGCCGCGCAGGCGACCAAGGCGGGCGCCAAGGCGGCCGGCGTGGTGATCGACGACGCCGCCGTCACGCCGCGCTACGTGGTGGGCTTCGATGCGTCGCGCGAATTGCCGATCATCGGGCGCATCGCCCTCGGGTCGCTGAAGAACAAGTTCCTCATCCTGCTGCCCGCGGCGCTGCTGCTCTCGGCCTTCGCGCCCTGGCTGATCACGCCGCTGCTCGTGATCGGCGGCATCTATCTCTGCTTCGAAGGGGCGGAGAAGGTCGTCGAATGGGTGCGGCCGCATCCGGAACAGGCGCAGTCCTCCGCCGTGCCGGTGGACGCGAAGCAACTCGAGGACACGCGCGTCGCCGGCGCGATCAAGACCGACTTCATCCTCTCGGCCGAGATCATGGCGATCGCGCTCGCGACCATCCCTGAGGCGGGGATCCTGACCCAGGCTGCGACGCTCGCCATCGTCGGCTTCGTGATCACCTTCGCCGTCTACGGCGTCGTCGCGCTGATCGTGAAGGCGGACGATGTCGGCGTGGCGATGGTCCGCCGCGGCTTCGCGGCCGGCGGCATCCTCGTCCGCGGCATGCCGGTCGTGCTGAAGGTGCTGTCGGTGGTCGGCACCCTCGCGATGGTCTGGGTCGGCGGCGGCATCATCCTGCACGGGCTGGAAGCCTTCGGCCTCGCTGCCCTGCCGCACCTTGTGCACGACGTCGCCGCCGCGGCGGGCCGCGCCGTCGGCGGTGGGGCGGTCGAATGGCTGGTGGGCGCCGCGCTGGCGGGGATCGCGGGCCTGATCGTCGGCACCGCCGCCATGCCCGTCCTGGGCCGGCTGCTCCACTAGCAGCCGGCGCGCCTCATTCCCCCGTGGGGCCTGGCCCCGGCATCGACACCCGCGTGATCGCCCACTGGATCGAGGCCTCGTCGTCCTCGGCGATCAGCACGACCTGGTTCGAGCGGCGCGGTTCGCCGCCCAGGTAGACGCTGTCCTCCAGCGCCACCCGCGCGCCTTTCGCGCGGAGCTTCCACCCCACGCCCGAGGGCAGCCGCAACAGTGCCGCGCTCTCGTCCTGCAGCAGGGATGCGGTCACGCCCGGATGGAGGTGGAACCGGACCGCGAAGCCCGGCACCGGCGCGTCGCCCGGCACCTCCACCATGTCCTCCCCGCGCAGGTCGTCGCCCGATTCCGCGAGGTACAGCCGCCGCCGGTGCAGCGCCCCGAAGCCCCGCCGCCAGCCGTCATGGCTCGCTTCGAGCCACTGCGCGCCCGCCGCTTCGTGCCGCGCCGTCTCGACCTGCTCGGGCCGCCGCCCGAGCCCTTCAGGGCGCAGTTCGGAGGAATTGGTGTCCGACAGCACCAGCGTCGAATGCGCCGCGGTGGCGCGCAGCGCGTCGCGCCAGGCCTCCTCGGCCGCCGGCGCCGCGCCGCAATTCACGATCAGCCGGTCGCGCCCGACCGACATCTCGAAGGCCAGCGTCCCGGCATGGGCGAAGCGATCCGCCCCCGCCGGCAGCCCGCCCTCGGCCGCCGCCACGGCGCGCCCCGCGGGCGGTGCGCCGGTATCGACGATCACCAGCGTCCGCCCGGCCTGCAGCCGCTCGAACCCCGTCTCGGGCAGTTCCGCCGGCGCCCGCCCCCGCGCCTGGCCCTGCGTCAGCACCAGGTCCAGCAGCGCCGAGGTCTCGTCCCGCGTCCCGTTGAACAGCGCGAGCCCGCCATCCCCGTGCCGGAACAGCCGCAGCGCCGGCGCCGCGCGATCCAGCACGGCCGCCAGATGCGGCGGCGGCTCGACGCCCGCCCCATGCATCAGGTTGCGGATCTCGATCAGGTCCTGCAGCGCCAGCAACTGCATCGACGGCGAGCGTTCCACATGCCCCCCATCGGGGTGGAACTGGCGCTCGATCTCCGCCGGCAGGAAGCGCACCGCGCGCTGCAGATAGGCGTCCTCCTCCAGCGCGATCGCCGCGGCCAGAGCGCCCTTCAGCGCCACCAGCGCGCCGCGGTGCTCGGCCTCGGCCGGCAGCGCCGCCGACAGGTCCCGCGCATCCTGCGCCAGCCGCGTCATGATCGCCTTGCGGAACACGTCTTCCGACGTGGCGGCGAAGAAATCCCAATGCCCGAGCCAGGCCGAGATCCGCGCCCCCGTCACCTCCGGCGCATCCGCGATCGGCTCGTCCGCGCCGCGGTTCAGCCAATCCGCGCTCAGCGCGCGGGCATGCAGCCGCGCCGCATCCGTCCCGAGCGCCCGCAGGTCCCGCATCCAGGCGAAGCCGTGCGCCGCCGCCCGCCAGGCGATGCTGCCCGACGGCGCATCCCACCCTTCCGCCGCCGCCGCGCCGGGGCGCAGCGACCGGGCGGTGCCGGCGATCTCGAACTCCCCGCGCAGCAGCCGGGCGCCCCGCGCGGCATCGCCCGGCCAGAGGTCGCGGAACGCCCGCGCGGGCGCCTCCGGAACCTTGACGGGACGCAGCCGCGCGAGCTTCTGCCGGGCACCGCGCAGGATGTTGATCATGCGGCGGCCCTGACCGGCGCCCGCAGCGCGGCAATCGCCGCGGCATAATCCTTCTGGCCGAACACCGCCGTGCCCGCGACCAGCACGTCCGCCCCCGCCTCGACGCAGAGCGGCGCCGTCTTCGCCGTCACCCCGCCATCCACCTGCAGCCGGATGTCGCGGCCCGACGCATCGATCATCCGCCGCAGCGTCGCGATCTTCGACAACTGGCTCTCGATGAAGGACTGCCCGCCGAAGCCCGGGTTCACGGACATCACGAGAATGAGGTCCGTCAGGTCCAGCACATGCGCCACGGCATCGACCGGCGTCGCCGGATTCAGCACCACGCCCGCCTTCTTGCCCAGCGCGCGGATGGTCTGCAGCGACCGGTGCAGGTGCGGCCCCGCCTCGGGATGCAGGGAAATCCAGTCCGCCCCCGCCTCGGCGAAGGCAGCGAGGTAGGGGTCGGCCGGCGCGATCATCAGGTGGACGTCGAAGGGGATCGCGCTGCGCTTGCGCAACGCCTTCACCACGATCGGTCCGAAGGAGATGTTGGGCACGAAATGCCCGTCCATGATGTCGAGGTGAAGCCAGTCGGCGCCGGCGGCGGCGACGGCCTCGACCTCGTCACCGAGGCGGGCGAAATCGGCAGCGAGGAGGGAAGGGGCAGTCAGCGGTGCGGGCCCCATGCGGTTGTAGCCCTTTGCGACAAAGCGCGACAACAGGGAGACCGGGGGCCCCGGCGACCGGGAGGGCGCCCCCCTCCCGGACCCACCCGCCGAGGGCCGAAAGGCCCTCGGAACCCGTCACCTGGCGTCGTTCCCGATCAGGTCCCGGCACGGATCGCCGAGACGCGGCGGTTCAGCGCCCGACCGGCTTCGCTCGCATTGTCGGCGAGCGGCTGGTCCGGGCCCTTGCCCTCGACCGCAAGCCGCCCGGCCTCGATGCCTTGCGCCACCAGCCAGGCGCGCACGCTCTCGGCCCGTCGCAGCGACAGCGGACGGTTCTGCGCCGCCGTCCCCGTGCTGTCGGTATGCCCGACCAGGGTCAGCCGCAGCGCCGGATCGGCCTGCAACGCCGCACGCAGCTCGCCCAGCACCGTCGCGGCCGAGGCATCGAGCTCCGCCGAATTGGTGCGGAAGGTGATGTAGAGCTGTACCTGGCCACGCGCGGCCAGTGTTGCCGCGACCGGCGCCTGCACCGGCACCGCCGCCGCGGCCGGAGCGGCGCCATTCGCCGCGACGCCCTCGAAGCGGAAGCTGCCCGGCCACGCGTCGAAATTGCTGCTGCGGATCCCGTTGCGCGCCGCCCCGGCATAGGAATCGCGGCCCGGCAGGCTGCGCAGCGTGACCACGCCTCCGGTCCGCGGGATCGCGCCGGCATGCACCGCCGCCTGGCAGATGCCGGAATCATCCGTGTAGACCTCGACGCCCCAGACGCTGCCGGCCCCCGTCGCCTCGCCCGGGCAGAGGCAGCGCAGTGGCTCGCCGGTCCCGCGATAGAGTGCGAAATTCTCCGGGCAGGTCTGCGGAGCGGCCGTCCGCGCGGCCGCCGGGCGCAGGGTGAAGCTCGAATCGTACGCCTCGTAGTCCTCGGTCCGGACGCCGTTGCGCGTGCTGCCCCGGTAGCTCGCGGCGCCCCGCGCGGCGGTGACCACGATCTCGCCCCCATTCGCGCCCAGCAGGCCGGCATGGCGCGCGGCGGCGCAGATGCGGGAATCGGCCGTGTAGGTGTCAGTGCCCCAGACCGGCCCGTCGGCCATGCTGCCGGCGCGGCATGCACAGGTGAAGGTCTCGCCGGGCCGCCGGCCCGTGAAGTCGTCCGGGCAGTTGGGCAGCGGGCCGTCTTGCGCGACGGCGGGCGACAGCCAGGCGAAGACCGCCAGCAGGGGCAGGAGACGAAGAGCGAGGGTCACGAATGGGTCCTTCAGGCGTTGGGCCATACCGATGTCGCGCCATGACGCGGGGCGCCGACCCGCCGACGGGCGATCCGGCGCGCCGCTGGTATGCCAGGAAGATGAATCCTGCGCTGAAGCCATGCACGGCTCCAGCCTGACCGTCCTGCCCGGCGCCGCCCCCGCGCCTGGCTGGACCGTATCCTGATGCCGATCGCCAGCCGGTGATGGCCGATGCGCCGGCGCATCCCGTTCCTTCGCGCAGGCACTGAAACGCGACGCCATGATGCCGGGCCCGTCGGGCCTCGGTCGGGAGGCGCGCCACGCCGACGCGCTGAATCGGCTTGTGAAAAGGAAAAAAAACCTACATCTTGCCCAGTCCTGTCGCACGGATCCGCCCCATGCCCGCCGCCCTCGCCCCCCACCCCTTCCGCCCCCTCACCGACGCCGAATACGCCCTCCTCTCCCGTCACCTCCCGCCCACCGAAGGCCGACCCGGCCGTCCGCCCCAGGACCGCCGCCGCACGCTGAACGCCATCTTCTGGATCGCCTGCTCGAAGGGCCCCTGGAAGGACCTGCCGCCCGAATACGGTCGCGCCGACACCGCCTCGCGCACGCTGCGCCGCTGGGCGAAATCCGGCCACATGGACCTGCTGCTCACCCAGGTCGCCAATCGCGGCCCTAGGGATGTTGTCCTGCGCAACCTCGCCTGGCGCATCTGCCGCGCCTGGCGCCGCATCTCGCGCGTCGTGCGCCTCTCGCAGCTGCTGCTGGCGAAGCGTCTCGGCCTGCAGCCTGCCTTGCCGGCCGAACCGCATTACCTCCCCGATCCGGATTTGTCCGAAATCGTCCAGGCCAAGGTCCGCGTTGCATTCGAACGCATGCACCAGCAGCCGCCCGGCGTCTTCGGCGCGCTCGCCCGGCTCATCGGCCGCGCCGGCGGCACCCCGCGCCGCTGGCGCCTGCGCTGAACCGCCCCGATGGCGCGCTCAGATGGGCAAAGCGGTGGTGCTCTTCACCCGCTCCATCGCGAAGCGGGACGTGACCTTGCGCAGGCTCGGCACCTGCGCCGTAAGGCGGCGGTAGAAGGAATCGAAGGCCTGCATGTCCGACACCACCACGCGCAGCAGGTAATCCACGTCCCCGCCGAGCCGCCAGCACTCCACGATCTCCGGCATCTTCGCCACCGTCGTGGCGAAGGCCTCGATCCAGGGCGCCGAATGGTCGCCCGTCTCGATCGCGACGAAGACCGACACGCCCAGCCCGACCTTCTCCGGGTCCAGCAGCACCACGCGCCCGGTGATCACCCCTTCCTGCTCCATCTTGCGGATGCGCTTCCAGCAGGGGGTCGGCGTCAGCCCGACGTCCTTGGCGATGTCGGCCAGGGACAGCGCCGCGTCCTTCTGGATCAACCGGAGGATCGCGCGATCGGTGGCGTCAGGCTCGAAACTGCGGGTCACGGGCAAGTCCTTGGTCGGTGCTGCGGGGCGTGTAGAAGGAAAATCTTTCTGTTGCAAGTTTTCGCGGCATTTGGAGAACAGAATTCCAATCCAGTGCCGGAAACCCCGCCCATGACCTTCCGCCGCGACCTCCTCCTCCGCACCGCGCTGCTCGCCGGGGCTGCGGCCATGCCGCGCCTCGCCGCGGCCGGATCGGCCGTGCCGGCCTGGGCGCCGGACCGGCCGGTGCGCATCGTCATCCCGGTCGCCCCGGGCGGCAGCCTCGACATCCTCGGCCGGATCCTGGCGCGCCACCTGGCCCCGCGCCTCGGCCAGCCCGTGGTGGCCGAGAACCACCCCGGCGCCGGCAGCAACCTCGCCTTCGAACTGACCGCGCGGTCCCGCCCGGACGGGCTGACGCTCGTGATCGGGTCCGACCCGCTCACCATCAACCCCGCCCTCTATCCCCGCATCGGCTTCGACCCGGTGCGCGACTTCGCCCCGATCGTGGAGGCGGTGCGCGCCCCGCAGGTGCTGGTGGTCAACCCGCGCTCCCCGGCGACCGACCTCGCGACCTTCCTCGCCTGGGCGAAGGAGGCCGATGGCCGCCTGACCGTCGCCTCCCAGGGCAATGGCTCGATCGGGCACCTGGCTGGGGCGCTGTTCGCGCAGCAGGCGGGGGTGGCCTTCACCCATGTCCCCTATCGCGGCGGCGGGCCGGCCGTGGTCGACCTGGTCGCCGGCCATGTCGAGGCGCTCTTCGTCACCCTGCCGGCGGCGATCGAGCATATCCGCGGCGGCCGCCTGCGCGCCCTCGCGGTGACCGGCGCCGAGCGCGCCGCGGCCCTGCCCGCGGTGCCCACGGTCGCCGAGGCGCTGCTGCCCGGCTTCGACGTCGTCACCTGGCAGGGCGTCCTCGCCCCGGCGGGCACCCCGTCGGCCGCCATTGCCCGCCTCGCGCAGGACCTGCAGGACATCCTCGCCCTGCCCGAGGTGGCCGGCGACCTCGAGCGCCAGGGCTTCACGGTGACCGGCCACGGGCCGGATCGCTTCGCCGCCCTGGTCCGCGCCGAAGCCGCCCGCTGGCCCGAGGTCGTGCGCCGCGCCGGCGCGCGCCTCGAATAGATGGACAGGCGGGCCGCAGCCGTGGTGTTGGCGCCTCATGCCGGCCCGTCGCGTCGTCCTCGCCGCGTTGCTCGGCGGCTGCGCCGCGGAACCGCCGCCGTCGCCGCCGCGCCCGCTCGGGCCGCTCGCGGTGACCGTATCGGCCGAGTCCTGGCACACGGATCTCTGCCTTCGCGCCGAGGATCTCGGCGGGACGCGACTGGCGCCGCTGCCGGCGGCCGCGCCCGGGGCCGCGGCCTTCGCGCTGGGCTTCGGCCTCGAATCCTGGATGCGCGCAGCCCGCCCGGGGTCCGGGGAGGCCTTGGCGGCGCTGACGGGCGGACCGGCGGTGATCTGGCTGCGTGCCTTGCCGGGCCCGGTCCCCGCCGGGGCGGAGGAGGTGGTCTCCCTGCGTCTGCCCCCCAGCGGCCTGGCGGCCATCGCTGCCTTCGTCGCCGGACAACTCGCGGAACCGCTCCCGGCCGCCCTGCCCACCGGCGGGGCGGTGCTGCTGGCCTGCCGCCTGGCCTATGCGCCGGGTTTCACCTGCAACACCTGGGTCATGCGGGCGCTTGCCGAAGGTGGCCTGCCCGTTCCGGTGGCGGGCATCCGGCTGCGGAACGCCGCCATGGCGGCGCTGCGGGCCGAGGCTGCGCGCCAGACGAGGGCCTGATCCGCGCGGCACGCGTGCGGAATGTCACGGTCATGCCATCGTGAAGCGATTCATCTGCAACCATGAACGGGTTGAACAGGTTGATCCCGGGGTTCTGGATTCGGAAGTCGAGTTGATGTCGATACGTCGCGACCTGTTGCTGCGTTCCGCTTTGCTGCGCCTGCCCGATCTGGCGGCGCTGCGCGCCTCCACCCCGGCGGATTCATCGCCCGGGACAACCATGCCGAAGCGCCGTGCGACCTATATCCGGGTCGGCCGGCGAACGGTCTCGGCAGCGGCGAAGCCGCTCCAGAGAGCCGATTGAACAGGCTCGGGGAGCGCCCGCGGCGTTCCCCGTGCGCCGGCGGTCAGACGCGGCGGAACCGCGCCGCGAAAAAGCCGTCCATGCCGCCACGGTCCGGCCAGAAGTCCGGCCGGGTGCGCAGGCAGCCGTCGGTCACGGCGTCCGGCAGGCCCGGCAATTCCGCCGGCGTGAAGGGATCGTGCCGCAGGCCAGCGCCTTCCGCCCGGGCCAGGTGCGCTTCCCCTTCCTCCCGCTGGAGGGAGCAGGTGGCGAAGATCAACCGTCCGCCCGGCGCGAGCATCTTCGCCGCCGCCGCGATCAACCGGGCCTGGGCCTCCACCGCGCCCTGGACGTCGCGCGGCCGCTTGGTGTGTGCGACATCGGGGTGGCGGCGGATCGTTCCCGTCGCGGTGCAAGGGGCGTCGAGCAGGATGGCGTCGAAAGGCGCCGGCGGCGCCCAGGTCGCGGCATCGGCCTGCACCACGGTCGCCGGCAGGCGCAGTCGCGCGAGGTTCTCGGCCAGCCGCGCGACGCGGGCGGCGTCCCGCTCGACCGCCGTGACATCCGCCCCGGCGGCGGCGAGTTGCGCCGTCTTGCCCCCCGGCGCGGCGCAAAGATCCGCGATGCGTTCCCCGGGCTGCGGCTTCAGCAGCAGGGCGGGCAGCGCGGCGGCGGCGTCCTGGACCCAGAAGCGGCCCTCGGCGAAGCCGGGCAGGTCGGTCACCCGCGTCCCGGCCGCGAGGCGCCAGGACCCGGTGGGCAGCACCTCGGCCCCCGCGGGGGGCTCCGCGCCCGGCGCGGGCGTCAGGTCGAGCGGCGCGGGGCCGCGATGCGCCTCGGCGATCGCGCGCACCGCCGGGCCATAGGCGGCATGCCAGGCCGCCCAGAGCCAGGCGGGCGTGTCGAGGCGCGGGGCGTCGAGCCCCTCCAGCGCCGCCGGGCCTTCGGCCGCGACCTTGCGCAGCACGGCGTTCACCAGCCCGGCGAAGGCGCGCGGGGCCAGGGCGACCGCGGTCGCGACCGCGGCATGCGGCGGCGTCTCGAGCAGCAGCAGCTCCGCCGCGCCGATGCGCAGCGCATGGCGCGCCGGCGGCGGGGGTTCCTTGCGCAGGTAGGGGCTCAGCACCTCGTCGATGCTGCCCAGGCGCCGCAGCACCATCGCGGCGATGCGGTGCGCCGCGGCGCGGTCGCGCGGGTCGAGCCGCCGGGGCAGCGCCTCCAGCGCCTCCTCGAGCGGGCGGCGTTCGTCGAGGGTCGCGGCGAGCAGGTCGCGCGCGGCCTTGCGGGTCGGAAGTCCGGGGGGTGGGGTCAAGGGTCTCTGCGGGTCCGGGGGCGGGCGGCCCGCTTCATGGCACCCCGCGCCCCTGCGTGCTAGACGCGCCGGCATCATGCGCCTTGCCGCCTTCCTCGACCGGCTGCCCGAGACGCGTCGGCCAGCCCCCTGGCTGATCGCGCTTTGCCTCCTGCTCTGGCTGCCCGGCTTCTTCACCATCCCCGCCGGGGACCGGGACGAGAGCCGCTTCGCCCAGGCCTCCCGCCAGATGGTGGACAGCCACGACTACGTCCGCATCCGCCTCGGCGAGGTCGAGCGCAACAAGAAGCCCGCCGGCATCCACTGGGCGCAGGCCGCGGTGGTCCATGGGCTCGAGGCCGTGGGCATCCCGGCGCGGACGCAGATCTGGGCCTACCGGCTGCCCTCTTTGATCGGGGCGATGATCGCGGTGCTGGCGACCTGCCTGCTCGGCCGCGCGCTGGTGGGGCGACGGGCGGCCTTCGTGGCGGCGGCGATGCTCGCCCCCTGCATGGTGCTGGTGGTCGAGACGCACATCGCCAAGACCGATGCCGCCCTGCTCGCGGCCATCACCGTCGCGATGGGGCTGTTCGGGCGCGCCTACCTCACCCCTGATTCCTTCACCCCGCGCCAGGCGGCGGCCTTCTGGGCCGTGCTCGGCCTCGGCGTGCTGCTCAAGGGGCCGATCGCGCCGATGGTGCCGCTGCTCGCGGGCATCACGCTCGCGGTGATGGACCGGCCGCAGGGCGCGCCCCTGTGGCGGCTGTCCGCGCCCTGGCTGCGGTCGCTGCGCCTCGGCTGGGGCCTGCCGCTGATGGTGCTGGTCTCCGCCCCCTGGTTCGTCGCCATCGGCATCGCGACCGAAGGGCGCTTCTTCAGCGAGGCGCTGGGCGGGGACATGCTCGACAAGGTCTCCTCGGGCGAGGAGGCGCATTGGGGCCCGCCGGGGATGTATGCCGCGATCTTCGGCATCACCGCCTTCCCCTCGGCCTGGATCGTGCTGCGATCCCTGCCCGGGTCCTGGGCCGACCGGATGCAGGCGCCGGTGCGCTTCCTGTTGGCCTGGGCCGTGCCGACCTGGCTGCTGTTCGAGGCGGTGCAGACCAAGCTGCCGCACTACGTGCTGCCGGCCTTCCCGGCGCTGATGCTGCTCGGCGCGCGCTGGGCGATGGACCCGCTGCGGCAGGAGGCGCCCGCCTGGATGCGCTGGCTCGGCCATGTCGCGCTCGCGGGCGTGGCGGTCGGGCTGCCGGCGGTCGCCTTGGGTGCCGGGCTGTTCGTCGAGCGTGTCGTCCTGCCCGGGGCGGCGATCGGCGTCATCGCCGGCATCGCCATGGCCTGGCTGCTGCTGCGCATGGCCCGCCGGCAGGCCTGGGGCCGCGCGGCGCTCGCCGGCGCCATCCTCGCCATCCCGGTCTATGCCGCGGTGCTCGAGGGCGTGATCCCGCGCCTGACCTCGGTCTGGGTCTCCTCGCGCCTCGCCGCCGCGGTCGCCCAGGTCGCGCCCGGCCTGCCCGCGCGGAACTTCGGCGTCGCCGGGCATCACGAACCCTCCCTGCAATTCGCCATGGGCGGGGAGATCCGCCTGCTGACGACGGGTGAAGCCGCGGCTGCCTTCCTGGCGGACGGTCCCGGCCGCATTGCCGCCATCGGCGACCGCCAGGAAGCCGCCTTCCGGCGGGCCGCGGCGGAGCGGGGGCTGACCCTTCGCGACCTCGGCTCGGTGACGGGTCTCAACTATGTGCGCGGGCGGTGGATCACCCTCTCGCTGTTCAAGGTGGACTGAGGATGTTCGAGTGGGTGCGGAGCCTCGTGGAGGCTGGCGGCTATGGCGGCATCTTCCTGCTGATGGTGCTGGAGAACCTGTTCCCGCCCATTCCGTCCGAACTGATCATGGCCGCGGCCGGTTTCCACGCCGGCGAGCCGGGCGCCACCATCTCGCTGCCCGGCATCATCCTCGTCGCCGTGCTCGGCACCCTGGCCGGCAACCTGTTCTGGTACGAGCTCGGCCGCTGGCTCGGCGTCGAGCGCTTCCGCCCGCTGGTGCGCCGCTTCGGCAAGTGGTTCGCGGTGGAGGAGGAGGACCTCGACCGCGCGACCGACATGCTGCGCCGCTGGGGGCCCTTCGCGATCTGCATCGGGCGCGTGTTCCCCGGCGTGCGGACGCTGATCTCGGTGCCCGCGGGCATGGTCGAGATCCCGCGCGGGGTCTTCTACCTCTGGACGGCGCTGGGGTCGGGCGTGTGGCTCTCCTTCCTCGCCGTCGCCGGCTACTTCCTGCAGGACCACTATGCCCTGGTGGAACGCTGGGTCGAGCCGCTGGCCTGGGTGGTGGTGGGCGTCGCCGCCGGCGGCTACGCGGCGCATCTCGCCTACGCCTTCCGGCGGTCGCGGCGGCGCCGGCAGCAGCAGGGCTGACCCCGGTCCAGCGCGGGTCCCGGCCGACGCTTTTCCTTGACCCGCGCCGGCAGGCGCGGCGATTAGCCGGCGCCAAGTCGCATCGGAACCGATCCGTTGCGCAATCCCGAGCACGCCGCACGCGCATGAGCACGCTGGTCTTCTCCACCCGGAACCTTCCCGCGCGCGACCAGCGCGAGGCGTGGTGCGCCTGGTTCGATCCGGTGTTCGGCCTCGATTTCGCGGATGACCCCGATGGCACCGGCTTCGCGGCCGAAAGCACGGTCTGGCAGGCCGGCGGCGCCGCCTTCAGCCGGGTCTGCGCCCCGCGGCTGCGCGCCGTCCGCAAGGCCGTCCATATCCGCCGCGACCCCTGTGACCATTGGGTCATCGGGCTTGGCGGGCAGGCGTCCCGCCTGTCGCTCGAGGGCGGGCGGCTGACCGTACCGCCGGGGCAGCCCTTCGTCGTCACGCTCGGTGAGCCGTCCGAGAGCGAGCGCGAGGCGGACGACCGCCTGCACCTGTATCTGCCGCGCGATCGCTTCGCCGCGCTGGCCCCGGAACTGGACCGGGTGCGCGGCCGCGGCATCGACGGGGCCGCCGGCCGCCTGCTCGCCGACTACATGCGCCTGCTGGCGGACGCGATGCCCGGCCTCGCCGAGGACGAGCGCGCGCGGATGCCGGAGGCGATCAGCGCCATGGTCGCGGCCTGCGTCGTCCCGACGGCCACGCGCATCGCCGAGGCCGCCGCGCAGACGGACCTCACCCGGCTCGAGCGCGTCCGCCAGGTGATCCGGCGGCGGCTGGGCTCGGCCACGCTGACGCCGGCGACGCTGTGCCGCGAAGTGGGCATGTCGCGTTCGCAGCTGTATCGCCTGCTGGAAGGCGAGGGCGGCGTGACGCACTACATCCAGCGCCACCGCCTGCGCGCGAGCTACGCCGCGCTGACCGATCCCATGGACGACCGGTCGGTGGCCGCGATCGCCGCGGCGTGCGGCTTCCACGAACCGTCCACCTTCAGCCGAACCTTCCGCCGCGCCTATGGCGTGAGCCCGAGCGACGCCCGCGCCGCCGCCCGGGCGGGATCCGCGCCGGGACTGCTGGCGCCGACGATGTCGGCCGAGACACGCAGCCTGCGCGCCTGCCTGCACGGTCTGTAGCGCCGTCATCCGCGGGGCGGCGGTCCTTCCGGGCCGTGGCCCGGGAGGGTGGCGGCGCCGCGACTACCGCTGCTGCTGCTGGTTCCGCGGCCGCCGGCGCTGCTGCTGCGTCTGCGGCGTGGTGTTGCGCTGGTGCGTGGTGGAACCGCTGCGCCGCTGCGTCTGGGTGCCGCCGTGGCGCGTCGACTGGCGCGTGCTCGTGCTGCGGCCGCGCGCGGCGGGGCGCGCCGGCGCGGGCGGCGGCGGGCGGCGGACCATGAAGCGCTGCTGCGCGGGCGACATGGTCATCCAGCGGGCCTGCAGCGTGTCGTCGTCGGGCACCGACTCGCCCATCCGGGTCAACGCCTGGCGGGCGCGGCGCTTGTGCTCGTCCGTCAGGTCGGCCCAGGAGATCGGGCCGGGGCGGTAGACCTGCTCGGGGTCGGGATCGGGGTCGGTGATGACCGGCGCGGGTTCCTCGGGCGCGGCGCAGGCGCCGAGGGAGGCGAGCAGGGCGAGCAGGAGGGCGCGGCGCCCCATCGTGGGAACGGTCACGGGGCGATCTCCACCATCACGGGCACATGGTCCGAGGCCTTGGTCCAGCCGCGGGCGTCCTTGAAAACGGCATGGCGCGTCAGCGCGCCGGCGAGGTCCGGGCTGACCCAGATGTGGTCCAGGCGCCGGCCGCGGTCCGAGGCGCGCCAGTCGGCCGCGCGATAGGACCACCACGTGTAGAGCTTCTGGTCCGACGGCACGAAGTGGCGCAGCGCGTCGTGCCAGCCGCCGGCCTGCTGCCAGGCGGTCAGCGCCGCGACCTCGACCGGGGTATGCGAGACGACGTCGAGCAGCTGCCTGTGCGACCACACATCGTGTTCGAGCGGCGCGATGTTGAGGTCGCCCACCATGATCGCGCGCTTCGCCGGGCGCGCCGCCGACCAGGCGGTGCCTTCCGCCACGAAGTCGAGCTTGTGGCCGAATTTCGGGTTCTTCTCGCGGTCGGGGATGTCGCCGCCGGCGGGGATGTAGAAATTGTGCAGCTCGATCGGCCCGCCGGGGGCGTCGATGCTGGCGCCGAGGTGGCGGCAGTCGCCTTTCCCGCACCAGTCGGGATCCTCGGCGCGCATCAGCAGCGGCCGCTTCGAGAGGATGGCGACGCCGTTGTAGCCCTTCATGCCGCGGACGAGGCGATGTTCGAAGCCGAGGGCGGCGACGCCCTCATGCGGGAACAGCTCGTCCGGGCACTTGGTCTCCTGCAGGCAGAGCACGTCGGGCTCGAGCGCGGCCACCAGGTCGGTCAGCAGCGGCAGCCGGAGCCGCACGCTGTTGATGTTCCAGGTGGCGATGCGCAGCGGCGCCCGCCCGATAGCGGCCGTGCCGGCCATCAGACGATCTTCGTGCGGACCTCGCCCACGCCTTCGACGAAGCCTTCCAGCACGTCGCCCTTCACGACCGCGGCGACGCCTTCGGGCGTGCCGGTCATGATGAGGTCACCGGGGACGAGTTCCACGAGTTCCGAGAGGTTCGCGATGACCTCGGCCACCGACCAGATCAGCTTGGACAGGTCGGAGGTCTGCACGACCTTGCCGTTCACCTTGAGCTCGATCTTGCCCTTGGTGGGGTCGATGCCGGCGGCCGGGACGAGCGCGCCCATCGGCGCGGACTTGTCGAAGCCCTTGCCCATGTCCCACGGGCGGCCGGTCTTCTTCGCCTCGTTCTGGATGTCGCGGCGCGTCATGTCGAGGCCGCAGCAGTAGCCCCAGACATGGCCCAGCGCCTCGGCGACCGGGATGTTCTTCCCGCCCTTCCCGATGGCGACGACGAGTTCCATTTCGTGGTGCAGCGACTTGGTGACCGACGGATAGGGCATGTCGGCGTCGTTGATCACCACCGCATCGGCCGGCTTCGCGAAGTAGAAGGGCGGCTCGCGCGTCGGGTCCGAGCCCATCTCGATCGCATGTTCGGCGTAGTTGCGGCCGACGCAGTAGATGCGGTGCACGGGGAACAGCGCGTCGCTGCCCTTGACGGGAATCGCGGCGACCGGCGGCGGCGGCAGGACGTAGGACACCATGCGGGCGAGGCTCCGATGACGGGATGGTGCGGGGTCTATACAGGCGGTCGGCCGGTGCCGGAAGCCACCGGGGATGGCAGGCCGTCTTCCTGAGATTTCACATGAAGTTCGTGCCCCATCGCGAAGTCATGGCGATGAATTCAGGACCTGATCACAAAAAAGTAGCGCCCGGTCAGGGGGGTGACCGGGCGCCGTATTTTATTCCGATCGGAATGGTCGGGCGAGCCGGC
This sequence comes from Neoroseomonas marina, assembly GCF_012927745.1. Classification (GTDB taxonomy): domain Bacteria; phylum Pseudomonadota; class Alphaproteobacteria; order Acetobacterales; family Acetobacteraceae; genus Neoroseomonas; species Neoroseomonas marina. The sequence goes on along the minus strand of NZ_JABBKX010000007.1, from coordinate 187,131 downwards.
AGGGGACACCGGGGGGCTCGACCGCCGGTCGATTATGAACCGGCAAGAACAAGCTACCCCGGCCAAGCCGCAGAAGCAAAAGACAAATCGCGTTCGACGTCCATCCCGGCACGCGATCGCGCCGCGGAACGTTACTCCGCGGCCTGGGCGAGGGTCAGGGGCGCGAGGCGGGCGGCGCGGTGCGCGGCGCAGGCCCGGCCGAAGGCCTCGAAGATCGAACGGCTGTCGACGTCGCGATCCCAGTCGTATTCCGGATGCCACTGCACGCCGAGTGCGAAGGCGCGCGCACCTTCGACGCGCACCGCCTCGACGGTCCCGTCCGGGGCCCAGGCCTCGGCGACCAGGCGCGGAGCCAGGCGCTGCACGCCCTGGTTGTGCAGCGAGTTCACCGCCAGCCGGCCCGCGCGGCGCGCGGCGAGGGTGATGACGTCGGCGAGGGCGCCGTCCGTCTCGATACGCACGCCGTGCGCCTTGCCGGTGCGCACCCGCGGGATCGGCTGGTCGGACGGCGTCGAGTGGTCCATCCGGCCGGGCAGGTCCTGGATGCGCTGGTCGAGGCTGCCGCCGAGGGCGACGTTGAGTTCCTGCATGCCGCGGCAGATGGCGAGCAGCGGCACGCCGTGGTCGATCGCCGCCCGGATCAGCGGCAGCGTGGTGGCGTCGCGCTGGTGGTCCTCCGGCGTGCCTTCCGCATGGGCGGGGCCGTCATAATGGCCGGGCCACACGTTCGACCGGCTGCCCGTGAGGATCAGCCCGTCGAGATGCGGCAGGAGTTCCGCGGAGAGATCCTCCCCGGCGGCGGGGAGGAGCACCGGCGTCCCGGAGACGGGACCGCGCACGACGCGGACATAGCTGTCCGACGCGGCGTGGTTGGGCGTTCCGAAGATGCCGAAGGGCTTCTGGCAGCAGGAAATGCCGATGAGCGGTTTCATCGATTGCTACACTTCCGCGACGTGATGGCGGGATCAAGGCGTCAGACAGGATTTTCGCGGATTGCGGACAAGCGTTGCCTGCATGCCGCGCATCCACGAAGCGACTGCCTCGCCGACAGTCAGGCGGCCCGAAGGGCCGAGGCCGCGACTGCGGCCCGCGGCGGGTGCCGCGAAGCCAAGGAGCGCGGATGCGGTCCGCCCGGCGTCTGAGGGCAAAGGACACCGCGGCCTGAAGGGCCGAGGCCGCGACTGCGGCCCGCGGCGGGTGCCGCGAAGCCAAGGAGCGCGGATGCGGGTCCGCCCGGCGTCTGAGGGCAGAGCATCGACGGCCACGACTTCGCGGTCCGCGGATCAGTTCCCCGATCCCTGGGGGGCGCCGAAGCCGCCCGGTTCGAAGAAGCGGGGGTCGTTGAACTGGAACAATCCCGCGGGGAATCGCTGGCCGGTCTCGATGCGCGACAGCGTCACCCGCGTCTCGCGCCGTTGCGCATCCATCACCGCCCATTGGCGGAGTTCGAGCGGTTCGTTGTTGAAGACCAGCGTCAGCACGCCTTCGCCGGGTTCCGAGGTGCGGTACATGCTGACGCGCAGGAACGGCCCGGTGCGTTCGATGCCGGTGACCGTCACGTCGCCGGACAACCGCACCTCCCGCCGCAGCAGGATGCCGAGCGGGGTCTGGCTGATCAGTAGCGTCGTCGGCGCCCGCAATTCCCGGTCGTACATCAGGAACTGGCCGGCATCGGCGACCAGCAGCAGCGGCTCGGGCGGGTCGTATTCGAACCGCATCCGTCCCGGACGCCAGATCCAGGCCGTGCCCTCGGCCGAGGCGCCGTTCTGGGCGATCTGCAGGAAGCGGGCGCGCAGGGTGGTCAGGGCGTTGAGGTAGGTCTCGACGCGGGCGAGGTCGGCGCGGTCGCGGTCGGTCAGCGCCGCGGCGGGCGGCCGCGCCGGGGCCTGGGCCCGCTGGGCGAGCGCCGGCGTGGCGAGGAGAAGGGGCGTGAGGAGGAGGGGACGGCGTTTCATCGCCACCCGATGTGGCCCGCCGGGCGTCCCGGGGAAAGCCCCTCTCAGCGCGGCGCCCCCTGCATGCCCGGCATGCCCTGCGGCACGCCCTGGGGCATCTGCATCGTCTGGTACCCCTCCGGCCGGCGGAACAGGGCGGCATCCTGCGGCTGGTAGACGACGCGGGTCGCCTCGATCCGGCCCTGGCCGGCGCCCTGGGCCGCCCCGTTGCCCCGCAGCATCACGCCGTCATTGGTGATGCAGGCTTCCCCCTGGGAGGAGGCGGACTGGTAGCGCCAGACGGTGCAGTCGAGGCCCGCGATCTTCTCGACCCCGCCGCGGGTGAAGCGCGCATTCTCGAGGTCGCGCTGCATGCCGGCGGCCTGGGCCACCGGCACGTCCATGATCATGCGCATCTGTTCCATGACCATGAAGCCGCGCTGGCCCTGGTGGTCGGCGACCATGTAGCCCATGCCCTGGGGCATGTTCATGCGCATCAGCCGCTGCGCGGCGGACCACAGCATGGTCAGCTCGGCCTGCTGGCCCTGGCCGGCGACGCGGTAGGTCACGGCGACGTCGCGCGTCGGATAGATCTGCGGGCGGTCCTGCGCCTCGGCGGCGACGGGCAGCGCGGCGATCAGGGCGGCGGCGAGGGCGTGGCGCATGGCGGGTCTCCTTCGGGGCGCGGATCCTGCACCGCCGATCGTGGCAGCACGATGAAACGCTTCGCGAGGCGCCCCCGCGTTGACGCCCCCGTCCGCGCGGCAGAGCATCCGCGCCATGACAACGACTCCGGGCGTGGTGACGGTCGGTGCGGCGGTATTCGCGATCGGCGCTTCCACGACGCTCCCGATGCCGTTGTACACCGCCTATGCGGCGATGGATGGCGGCGGGGCGAGCGGCCTGGCCGCCGCCTTCATCGCCTATGCGACGACGCTGATCGTCACCGCGCCGCTGCTCGGCGGCCTGTCCGACCGCGTCGGGCGCAAGCCCTGCGTCATGGCCGCGCTGGTCTTCGCCGGGCTGGGCACGGTGGCGCTGATCCTCGCACCCGGCCTCGCGGCGCTGACCGTCGCGCGCGTGCTGCAGGGCTTCGCCATCGGGCTGATCGCCGGCGGGGCGACGGCCTGGGCGGCGGAACTCGCCGGCGGGCCGGAGGCCGGGCGGAGCGCGGCGCGCGTGATGGCCTTCGCGACCGCGGGGTCCTATGCGCTGGGCGGGCTCACCACGCTGACCGCGCTGTGGCTGCATGGGGGCGATACGCCGCCGCTGACCTATTGGGCGCATGTCGCGATCGTGCTGCTGGTGCTGCCGATCGTCGCGCGCCTGCCGGACCGGCGCCGGCCCGAGCGCGTCGCCTGGCTGCGCGTGCCGGCCTTCCCGCGCGGGACGGTCGCATCCTCCTTCGGGATGTTCGCGGCCTGGGGGGTGACGGGCGTCACGCTGACCTCGGTGCCGAGCACCCTTGCGGCGGCGGGGTATCCGCGGCTCGGGCCGCTCGCGATCTGCTTCATGATCATGGTCGGTACCGCCATGCAGCAGGCGATCGGCGGCTGGCCGGCGCGGCGGCTGTCGCTGACGGGGCTGCCGGTGTTGCTGGCGGGCGCGGCGCTGGTGCTGACCGGCACGCTGCAGGCGTCGCTGCCGCTGCTGCTCGCCGGCGGAGCGCTGGTGGGCAGCGCGGCCTATGGGTTCCTGTTCGTCGGCGCGCTCGCCGCCGCCTCGGAGGCGGCCTCGGGCGAGGATCGGGCGCGGGCGGCGGCCGGCGTCTTCCTCGTCGCCCATGCCGGGTTCTGCATCCCGCCGCTGCTGACGGGCCTCGCGGTGGACCGCTTCGGCGCCGGCGCCGCGCTGGGTGGCTTCTGGGTCTGGCTCGCGGGCTTCTGCGCGCTGCTCGCGCTGCTGCTGTTGCGGCGGCGCGCCTAGGCCGGGCAGCATCGCCGCGATGGAACGCGTCGTCGTCTTCGACATCGAGACCGTCCCGGACCTCGTCGCCGGGCGCGCGCTGCTGGGGGAGGAGGCCGAGGGCCTGCCCGAGGCCGCGCTGCGCGAGCGCCTCGGCGCCCGCTACGCACGCGAGGGGCAGGACCCGGCGACGGCCTTCCTCAAGCCGCCGCTGCACGCCGTCGCGTGCCTGGCGCTGCTGGTCGCCGAGCGCGACGGGCATGAGGAACCCTGGCGCGTGCGCCGCATGGCCGCGCGGCATACCGGCGACACGCCGGAGCCCGAGATCCTCGGTCTGTTCGAGCGCACCCTCGCGCAGGGGCGTCCCGGCCCGATGCTGGCGGGCTTCAACACATCGGGCTTCGACCTGCCGGTGCTGCGTTATCGCGCCATGGCCTGCGGCGTTCCGATGCCGTCGCTGAACGGGGCGAACGGGCGCGACTACGGCTACCGCTATGGCAAGGACCACATCGACCTTGCGGACCGGCTTTCGGGCTTCCGTGCCTCGCCCATGCCCTCGCTCGCCGAGGCATCGGCGCTGATCGGGCTGACCGCCAAGGCGGGGATGCACGGCGCCGAGGTCGAGCCGGCGATGACGGCAGGCCGCGGGGCCGAGGTCGCGACCTATTGCGAGACCGATGTCGCGGCGACCTTCCTCGTGCTGCTGCGGTTCTGGCAGGCGATGGGGGCATTGCCGGCGGATGCGGCGACGGCGTCCTTCGCGGGCTTCGCGGCGTTTCTCGAGGAGCACCGCGCGGAGCCGGATTTCTTCCTGCATGCGGAGGTGGCGGGGCGGCTCGCGCAGGGGTGAAGGGGCGGGGGGGAGAAGGAAACTTCTCCCCCCGGACCCCCCTCGACCTTCCTTGGGCGCCCAGGGGGAAACCCCCGGGATGCCAAGGGCGGTCCCGACCGCTATAAGCACCGCCGTTCATGTCCGATCGCGACCTTGCATCGCCAGGCAGCCGCCGGGCTGCCTGGCTCAACAGCCTCTTCGTCGACCATGCCCTTCTGCGCCTCGGCTGGCGCAACTGGGGCGTGGTCGAGAGCGGCCGTCTGTACCGTTCCAACCACCCGATGCCCTGGCAGCTCGAACAGGCGGTGCGGCGCTACGGCATCCGCACCGTGATCAACCTGCGCGGCCACCGGGAGGCCTGCGGGTCGGACGCGCTCGGGCGACAGGCCGCCGCGGATCTCGGGCTCGAGCACATCGACGCGCCGCTCGAAAGCCGGGGGGCGCCGCACAGGGACCGCATCCTGCGCCTCGCCGGCATCTTCGCGCGGATGGAGGAACCGGCCCTGATCCATTGCAAGTCGGGCGCGGACCGCACCGGGCTGGCCGCCGGGCTGTGGCTGCTGCTGCAGGGACGGCCTGTGGAACAGGCGCTCGATCAATTGTCCTTGCGCTACGGGCATGTCGCGGCGGCGCGGACCGGCATCCTCGACGCCTTCTTCCGCACCTATGCCGCCTTCGTGAAGGAGAAGGGGCCGAAGCCCTTCCTCGACTGGGTGCGCGACGATTATTCGGAAGACGCGCTGCGCGCCGAGTTCCGCAGCACGCCCTGGGCCGACCGCCTCGTGGACGGCGTGCTCAGGCGCGAGTGAGCGCGGCGAGGTCGCCCTTCACCAACGCGGGGACGGCGCGCGCGACGCGCTCCGCCGGCCAGTCCCACCAGGCGATGTCGAGCAGCCCGGCGATGGTATCGGCGTCGAAGCGCATCCGCACGACCCGCGCGGGATTCCCCGCGACGACGGCATAGGGCGGCACGTCCTTCGCGACGACCGCGCGCGCCGCGACGACCGCGCCATGGCCGATCGTCACCCCCGGCAGCACGAGGCATTCCGTGCCGAGCCAGACATCGTTGCCGACCACGATCGGCCCGCCGCCGCGCCAAGGGTATTCGGCCAGCGGCAGCGCCTCGGCGAAGGCGCCGCCCATGATCCCGAAGGGGTAGGTGGACGGCCCGACCATGGCGTGGTTGGCGCACGGCATCAGGAAGGTCGCGCGATGCGCGACGGCGCAGTAGCGCCCGATCGCGAGGCTGCCGAAGCCGTAGTTGTAGCGCACGCAGAGCTCGAGGAAGCGCAGCGGGTCCTCGTGGTCGTGATAGTAGGAGAAGTCGCCCGCGATGACGTTCGCGACCTGCGGGCTCCTCGCCAGAAGGGGCTTGAGGAAGACCATCCCCGGGTGTTCCGGCATCGGGTGCAGCGCGTCGGGATCGGGCGGGGCGGTCATGCGGGGCTCCGGGGCGCGAGGCGCAGATGGACCGGCACAGCGGCGAGCGCGACGACGAGGAAGGCGACGCCTGCGAGCAGCGGCGCCTCCGGCGCGCCGGTGACGTCGCGGGCCAGGCCCGCGAGCGGCGGCAGCAGCGCGAGCGATCCGTAGAACAGCGTGTAGTGCACGCCCATGCCGAAGGCGCGGCTCGGTGCCGACAGCGCGCGGCCCACCATCGCCATCACCAGCGAGGCGGGCGGCCCCGCGAGCAGCCCGAACAGCAGCAGCGACACCCAGGGCGAGAACCCCGCGATCACGGCGAGCAGGCAGCCCGCCATGCCCGCCATGCAGGCGATGGTGGTCAGCACAGGACGCCCCCAGCGTTCGGCGAGCGCACCGCCGATCGGCAGCACCGGCAGGATGCCGAAGCCGACGAGCGAGGCCGCGACGCCCGCCTGCTCCGCGCCCCAGCCGCGCGCCACCAGGAAGGCGGGCCCGAAGCCGAGTGCGACCACGAAAGCCGCGTTGTAGAAGCCCCAGATGGTTCCGGCGCTGAGCAGCGGCGCCCATTCGCTCCGCAGCAGGCCGCCGCGCCGCGCCCGCGCCGCCCCCGCGCCATCCCGGCGGGGCAGCAGGAACCACAGGGGCAGGAAGGATGCGGCGCACACGACGGCGGACAGCCACAGCCCGGCGCGCCAATCCGTCCCGAGCAGCGGCAGCACGACGAGCGCGATGCCGATGCCGCACGGCCAGGCCATCAGCATCAGTCCCAGCGCGGGCGCGAGCGCGGCCCCGTGGAAGCGGTCCAGCACCATCTTCGCGCAGGCGATCGACAGCAGCGCGCCGCCCAGCCCCGCGATGCACCGCCCAACGATCGCGACCGCGAAGCCCGGCGCCAGCGCGAGTACCGCGCCGCCGAGGCCCATCAGCCCCACGCCCCACAGCAGCACCGCGCGGTCCCCGATGCGCGCCATCACCCAGCCGGCCGGCAGCGCGATGGCGATTCCCGCGAGCGAATAGGCGCCGATCAGCGTGCCGAGTTCGGTCCAGTCCGCCGCAAGCGTACCGATCAGCAGCGGCCCGAGCGCGCCGACCACCTGGAACTGCGCCCCCATGGCGGCGCGCGAGGCGGCGAGGATGCCGAGCTCCGCCCAGCGGCTGCGGGGCGCGCTCATGCGCGGAAGTCGTCGGTGTCGGGCATCGCGCGCAGGGTAGCGGCGCCCCCTCTGCCGGCAAGGGCGCGCGGGGCCTATGCTGCGTGCAAGGACTGCAGGAGGGAATGCGAGGAATGCTGCCGCTCGACGGGGTGCGCGTGATTGAGGTGGGCCAGGCGCTGGCCGGGCCGCTCGCCGGCGCCATCATGGCCGACATGGGTGCCGACGTGATCAAGGTGGAAAAGCCCGATGGCGGCGACGACGCGCGCGGCTGGGGCCCACCCTTCGCGGCGGATGGTGTGACGTCCCTCTATTTCCACGGCCAGAACCGCAACAAGCGATCCGTTACGCTGGATCTCAAGAAGGCCGAGGACGTCGAGGCGCTGCACCGGCTGTGCGAGACCGCCGACATCCTGATCCAGAACCTGCGCCCGGGCGTGGTCGACGAGATCGGCATCGGGCCTGATGCGATGCTCGGGCGGCATCCGCAGCTGATCTATTGCTCGATCTGGGCCTTCGGCGACCGTGGGCCGATGAGGATGAAGCCGGGCTTCGACCCGCTGCTGCAGGCCTATGGCGGCATGATGAGCGTGACCGGCCGCCCCGAGGATCCGCCGACCTTCTGCGGCGCGTCCATCAACGACAAGGCGACGGGGATGTTCACCGTGATCGGCGCGCTCGGCGCGCTGCGCCGGAGGGACATCACCGGCAAGGGCGGGTTGGTGGACACCTCCCTGTTCGAGACCGCGGTGCATTGGGTCGAGGGGCAGGTGAACAACCATCTCGCGACCGGGGACGTGCCCAAGCGGCACGGGACGGGCGGCGCGGTGATCGTGCCCTACCAGGTCTTCGACTGCGCGGACCGGCCGATGTGCCTCGCGGCGGGCAATGACCGGCTTTGGGGCCGCTGCGCGAAGGTGCTGGGGCATCCGGAATGGGCGACCGACGAGCGCTTCGCGAAAGGTGCCGCGCGCGTGCGCAACAAGCCCGCGCTGATCCCGCTGATCGCGGCGGTGCTGAAGACGCGCCCGCGCGACGAATGGATTGCGGCGCTGGAAGGCGCGGGCGTGCCCTGCGCGCCGGTCAACGACATCGGGGAGGTGGTGGCGAGCGAGCAGTTCGCCGCCATGGAGATCGTGCAGCAACTGCCCGGCGGGCCGAAGGTGGTCGGGCTGCCGATCGCCTTCGACGGCGTCCGTCCGCGGTCGCAGCGCGGCGCGCCGAAACTGGGCGAACATAACGAGGAGGTTCTGGGTCGATGAGCGAACTGAAATACTGCCGCGTCGAGGACGAAGGCCGCCTGCGCATCGTCACGCTGAACCGGCCCGAAGTGATGAACGCCCTGCACAGCGAGGCGCATTTCGAGCTCGAGAAGGTGTGGGACGAATTCGCGGCGAACCCGGACCTCTGGGTCGCGATCGTCACCGGGGCGGGCGATCGCGCCTTTTCCGCGGGCAACGACCTGAAGGTCCAGGCGGCCGGCAAGCGCGGGCCGACGCCGCCTTCGGGCTTCGCGGGGCTGACGCTGCGCTTCAACCTCGACAAGCCGCTGATCGCCGCGGTGAACGGCATCGCCATGGGTGGCGGCTTCGAGATCGCGCTCGCCTGCGACCTGGTCGTCGCCGCCGAGAACGCGGTCTTCGCCCTGCCGGAGCCGCGGGTCGGCCTGGTCGCGGGCGCGGGCGGCGTGCACCGGCTGCCGCGCATGATCGGGCAGAAGCAGGCGCTCGGCATGATCCTGACCGGGCGGCGGGTGAGCGCGGCCGAAGGCAGGACGCTCGGCTTCGTCAACGAGGTGGTGCCGCAGGGCGAGGCGCTGGCCGGGGCGAAGCGCTGGGCGGCGCAGATCCTGGAATGCTCGCCGCTCGCGGTGCGCGCGTCGAAGCAATGCGTCTATGCGGGGCTCGACGAGCCGACACTCGAGACGGCGATCACCACCATGTACCCGTCGCAGCAGCGCAACCGGGACAGCCAGGACTACATCGAGGGGCCGAAGGCCTTCGCGGAGAAGCGCAAGCCGAACTGGCAGAACCGGTAGGGCGCCTTCCGCGCCCTGCCGGAAACGGCACCGTCCCGCATCCTACCAGGCCACCCATCCAGGAGACTGTCGTCGGGTGGCCGGTGCCGCGCGATCGGACGACGACCTAGTCGTCTTCCTCCAGCCGCGCGATGTCGTCATCCGACAGGCCGAAATGGTGGCCGATCTCGTGGATGAGGACGTTGCGGACCAGGCGGAACAGGTCCTCCCCCGTCTCGATCCATTCGAGCAGGATGGGTTCGCGGAACAGCAGGATGCGGTCCGGTTCGCGCGGGATGTCGCCGACCGACTTCGCGGTCAGCGGCACGCCCTGGTAGAGGCCGGTCAGTTCCCAGGGGCTTTCGAGGCCCATGTCGCGGATGATCTCGTCATCGGGGGTGTCCTCGACGAGGATGGCGGTGCCGCGCACGAGATCGCGCAGCGGCGCGGGGATTGCGGCGAGCGCGTGCTCGGCCATCTCAACGAGGTCATCGAGGCCGGGCGGGGTCGAGAAGCGCATGGCGCTCCATGCGCGGGCGGCCCCGCCGGCGTCAAGCAGAGGAGGGCGCGATGGTCGAGAAACTGGACGCGGCGGGGCGCGCGGCGCTGGCACGGGACCTGCCCGGCTGGGCGATGGTCGACGGCCGCGACGCCATCGCCCGCACCTTCCGCTTCAAGGATTTCAGCGAGGCCTGGGGATTCATGTCCCGCGTCGCGCTGCTGGCCGAGAAGCAGGACCACCACCCGGAATGGTTCAACGTGTGGAACCGCGTGGAGATCACGCTGTCCACCCATGACGCGGGCGGGCTGAGCGCCCGGGACGTGGCGCTGGCGAAGGCGATCGACGCGCTGGTCGCCTAGGCGGCCAGGTCAGAGGTACCGGGCGGAGACCAGCGCCGCGAGCGAGAAGCCGGTGCCGATGGCGAAGATCACTGCATGGCTCTCACCGGTCGCCGCGAAGACGGCGGCGAGCAGGAAGCCGATGCCCGCCTGCGTGACCGAGAAGGCGGCAGTGCAGCGGACCCAGAGCAGGGTCGCCTGCGGCCCGGCGACATCCCGCGCGAGGGCGAGGATCACCGTCGTCGTGCCCACCGCCGCGAAGCCGGCCAGCGCCGCCGCCGGAACGATCAGCGCCGTCAGCGGCTGCATGCACAGTCCGAGCGCCGTCGCCTGCGTCACCAGCAGGCCGATCAGCACGCGGCGACTGCCGAACCGGTCGGCGAGGCGCCCGGAGAGCATACCGCCGGCGACGCCCGAGGCGCCGAAGGCGAACCAGAGCAGCGAGCCGATGCCGAGCGCGAGGTGGTGGCCCCGCACCGCCAGGTCCGCGAGGTAGACCATCGGCGGCACCATGCCGGCGCTGTGCAGCGCATAGGTCGCGATCAGCAGCGTGCCGCCGGTCGGCGCCGCGCCCCCGGCGCGATCGGGGGTCGCGAGCGGCCAGGACCCGCGCGCCAGGATCCAGAGCAGCCCGACCAGGCCCGCCAGCCCCGCCCAGCTTCCGGCCACGCCGCCCGCCGTCAGGAAGGCCGGCACGGCCAGCGCGCCGCCGGCGATGCCGAGGCCGACGCCGGCGACGACGATGCCGCCCGCCATGCCCCGGCGGTCGGCCGGCGCGGCGGCCACGGCGGCCGGGCCGGCCAGCGCCATCAGGATGCCGCCGCCGATGCCGGCGAGCAGGCGCCAGGGCATCAGCCACCACAGCCCGCCGTTCCAGGCGCAGGCGAGCAGCGAGACGAGGATCGTTCCCATGCCGAGGTCGAGCAGCAGCGGCACCGGCAGCCGCAGCGCGACATGCCGACCGCCCAGCGTCCCGATGAGCGAGCCGAACAGGGTCACGGCGCCGAGCACCCCGGCCTCCGCGCCATCGACCCAGCCGGCGGCGACCATCGCGGGGAACAGCGGGACGAAGGCGAAGCGCGCCAGGCCGTTGCCGGAGGCCGTCGCCGCCGCCCCCGCCCAGGCCTGGCCCAGGAAGCCGCGCGGTGCGCCTCCGGCCGCTGCTTTGCCCATCGCGTCCCGATCCGTGGCGGAAGACCGGCGCGCGCGACGGTCTTTTTTAACGATCGCTACAGAATGGGCTCAGGCAGGTGCGAAGGCAAGCGGGGCCTAGAGGGCCCGCCAGCCGATGTCGCGCCGGCAGAAGCCGCCCGGCCAGTCGATCGCGTCGACCGCCGCATAGGCCGCGACCTGGGCCGCCTCGAGGGTGGCGCCCGTTGCGGTGATGCCGAGCACGCGCCCGCCGGTCGCGACCAGCGCGCCATCCTCCCGCCGCGACGTCCCCGCGTGGAACACCTGCACGCCCGCGACCTGCGCCGCGCGCTCGAGGCCGCGGATCTCGCTGCCCTTGGCGTAGGACCCCGGATAGCCCTTCGCGGCCATCACCACGACGAGGGAGTGCAGGGCCTCCCACCGCAGGTCGAACTGCGCCAGTTCCCCGTCGCAGGCGGCGATCAGCGCGGGCAGCAGGTCGGATCGCAGGCGCACCATCAGCGCCTGGCATTCGGGATCGCCGAAGCGGACGTTGAACTCGATCAGGCGCGGTCCGTCCGCGGTGATCATCAGCCCGGCAAAGAGCACGCCGCGGAAGGGGGTTCCGCGCCGGGCCATCTCGGCCAGCACGGGCCGGACGATGCGGGACATGGTCGCGTCCTGCATCGCCTGGTCCAAGACCGGCGGGGGCGAATAGGCGCCCATGCCGCCGGTGTTGGGGCCGGTGTCGCCGTCGCCCACGCGCTTGTGGTCCTGCGCGGCGCCGAGGGGCAGCGCCGTCGTCCCGTCGCACAGCGCGAAGAAGGAGACCTCCTGCCCGATCAGGCATTCCTCGATCAGCACGGTCGCGCCGGACTCGCCGTGGATGCGGGATTCCATGATGTCGGCGATGGCGGCCTCGGCTTCCTCGACCGTCGCGGCGACGACCACGCCCTTGCCGGCGGCGAGGCCGTCGGCCTTCACCACGATGGGCGCGCCCTGGTCCCGGACATAAGCCTTCGCGGCCGCCGGGTCGGTGAAGCGCTGCCACCGCGCGCCGGGCGCGCCGGCGGCGTCCGCGACCTCCCGCGTGAAGGTCTTGCTGCCTTCGAGGCGCGCGGCGGCCTGGCTCGGGCCGAAGCACTTGATCCCCGCGGCGGCGCAGGCATCGGCGAGGCCCGCGACCAGCGGCGGCTCGCCGCCGACCACCACCAGGTCGACCGCATGCGCCGTGGCGAAGGCCACCAGGGCCGGGATGTCGAGCGAATCGATCGCCACGCATTCCGCGACCTCGGCAATGCCCGCATTGCCCGGGGCACACCACAATTTGCCCAGCAGGGGGGAGGCCGCGATCGCCCAGCACAGCGCGTGTTCGCGACCGCCGCCGCCGACCACCAGGACCTTCATCGCCCGCACCCCGCTTCTGACGGGCGGCGCCTTAGCATAGGGTGGCCGGATGGACACCCCGGCGACCACCAACATCCCGGAATATGCCGTCTCGGACCTGGCGGGGGCGATTCGCCGCACCCTCGAGGGCGCCTTCGGCCGCGTGCGCGTGCGCGGCGAGATCACCGAGATGAAGCGGTATCCGTCCGGGCACATCTACCTGTCGCTGAAGGATGCGGATGCGAAGATCGAGGCGGTGATCTGGAAGTCCGCCGTTCGCAACCTCGGCACCCTGCCCGAGAACGGCGTGGAGATGATCGCGACGGGGCGGATCTCCACCTATGCCGACCGGTCGAAGTACCAGCTGGTGATCGAGCAGCTGGAATATGCCGGCGAGGGCGCGCTGCTCGCGCGCATCGAGGCGCTGCGGAAGCGACTGCTCGAGGAAGGGCTGTTCGACGAGGCGCGCAAGAAGCCCATCCCGCGCCTGCCCGCCGTGATCGGCGTGGTGACCTCCGAGAAGGGCGCGGTCATTCAGGACATCCGCACGACGATCGCGCGGCGCTTCCCGCGCCGGATCATCCTGTGGCCGGTCATGGTGCAGGGGCAGGGCGCGGCGGAGCAGATCGCCTCTGCCATCCGCGGCTTCGACGCCATCGCGCCGGGCGGGCGGGTGCCGCGGCCGGACGTGCTGATCGTCGCGCGCGGCGGCGGGTCGCTCGAGGACCTGATGGCCTTCAATGAGGAGATCGTGGTCCGTGCTGCCGCTGCCTGTTCCATCCCGCTGATCAGCGCGGTGGGGCATGAGACGGATACGACGCTGATCGACTTCGCCTCGGACCGCCGGGCGCCGACGCCGACGGCGGCGGCCGAACTGGCGGTGCCGGCGCGGGCGGACCTGATGGCGGGGCTGGCGCAGACCGGGGCGCGGCTGGCGCAGGCTGCGGCGGGGCTGCTGAACGGGGCGCGGCTGCGCCTGCTGCGGGCGGAACGCGGGTTGCCGGACGTGCCGGCGCGGCTCGCGCAGTCGCGGCAGCGGCTGGACGATATCGGGGAAAGGCTGCCGCGGGCGCTGGTGTCGCTGCTGGGCGCGCGGCGGCAGGCGCTGGCGGGGCTGCGCGTGCCGCATCCGCGGGAGGGGATCCTGGCGCGGCGCGCGGCGGTGCAGTCCTTGTCGCTGCGGCTGTCGGCGGCCTGGGGGCGGCAGCGGGATGCGCGGGCGCGTGCGCCGGCGTTCGCCCGGCTGTCGCCGGCGCCGGTGCAGGCGCTGGTGCGGCAGAAGCGGGCGGTGCTGGAGGGGCTGTCGGCGCGGCTCGAGAGTGCGTCGTATCAATCGGTGCTCGCGCGCGGCTTTGCGTTGGTGCGGGACGCGGAGGGGCATCCGGTAACGGCTGCGAGGCGCGTCGCGCCGGGCCAGGCACTGCGGTTGACCTTCGCCGATGGTGACGTTCGCGCGCAGGCGGAAGGGGGCGCGCCGCGCCGCAAGGGTTCGGTGCCGGAACAGGGGTCGTTGCTGTGACGGTCGATGATGACCGGAGGGGCGCCGCCCCTTCGGGCCTCCCCGCCACGGGTCCCATGGACGTTGCGCAGCAACGCCCAAGGAGCCGCTCAGGCCGCAAGGCCTTTGGAAACCAACACGGTGTCCAGAGGCCTTTCGGCCTCTGGTGGGGTGGTGTGGAGGGGCAAGGCCCCTCCACGATCTCCCGCCGCGCGGTGCTGGCCGCCCCGACACTGCTTGTCGCCCGCCCTGCCGCCGCCGCCGTGTCCTTCCCCGACCGCGGCCTGGCCCAGGGTGGCTTCGTCGTCGGTCGTGCCGCGCCCGGCACGCGCCTCGCCCTCGACGGCCGTGCCGTGCGCGTCGCCGCGGATGGCGCCTTCGCCTTCGGCTTCGGGCGCGATCAGGGGCCGAGCGCCACGCTGTCCGTCGCCGAGCCCGGCGGGCGGCGGGAGGACCGGCGCCTGTCGATCGCGCGGCGGCAGTGGCAGGAACAGCGCATCAACGGCCTGCCGCCGTCCCAGGTCACGCCCGACGAGGAGACGCTGCAGCGCATCCTGCGCGAGCGGGAGAAGCTCGCGACGGTGCGCGCGGTGGACAGCGCGCTGACCGGCTTCGCCGAAGGCTTCGTCCCTCCGGCGAGCGGGCGGATCTCCGGCGTCTATGGCAGCCGGCGCATCCTGAACGGACAGCCGCGGCAGCCGCATTACGGGCTCGACTTCGCGGTGCCGACGGGCACGCCGCTCAGGGCCGCGGCGGCGGGGCGGGTGACGCTCGCGGACGCGTTCCATTTCTTCGGCAATCTGGTGGTGATCGACCACGGGCACGGCGTGAACACGCTCTATGCGCATCTCTCGGCCTTCGAGGTGCGGGAGGGGCAGATGGTCGCGAAGGGCGATCGCGTGGCGCTGTCCGGTGCGACGGGGCGGGTGACGGGGCCGCACCTGCATTTCTCGCTGTCCTGGTTCCAGACCTTCCTCGACCCGCAGCCGGTGGTGCTGCCGGCATGAGCACCTCGCTCGCCTGGGACGAACGCTACGCCGGCGGCGGCTTCCAGTTCGGCGAGGCGCCGAACCTGTATCTGCTGTCGCAGGCGCACCGGCTGCGGCGCGGGATGCGCGCCCTGGCCGTTGGCGACGGCGAGGGTCGCAACGGCGTCTGGTTGGCGGAACAGGGGCTGGTCACGACCTCGGTCGACTGGTCGCCGGTCGGGCAGGCAAAGGCGGCGGCGCTGGCGGAGCGGCGCGGCGTCGGGCTGCGGACGGTGACCACGGATGTCTCCGTGTGGGACTGGCCGGACGCCGGCTTCGACCTGATCGCCTGGATCTTCGTGCATCTTCCGCCCGCCGACCGCGCGGCGGCCTGCGCCGGCGCGATGCGCGCGCTCGCGCCCGGCGGGCTGCTGGTGATGGAATGCTTCACGCCGGCGCAGGAAGGCCGGCGCAGCGGCGGGCCGAAGGACGTCTCGCTGCTGTGGTCCCGCGCGCTGGTCGAGCAGCACTTCGCGGGGCTGGAGGTGCTCGAACTGCTGGAGGGGCCGGTGGCGCGGGACGAGGGGCCGCGGCCCCAGGGGCGCGCGGAAGTGGCCAGGGCAGTACTGAAGCGGTGATGGGGCACCGAGAGGGGCCCCGCCCCCCCCGGGCTCTCCCCGCCAAAGGCCGAAAGGCCTTTGGAAACCGAGACACTTCGGGCGCGGGTCGTGGTCTGCAAAGGCCCGCCGGCCCTGGCTGGGAAGGTCCGGCGGGGCAGCGCCCCACCCCGTCTCAGTCCCGCGGCCCCGGCGCCAGCACCTCGCGCTTGCCGACATGGTTCGCCGGGCCGACCACGCCTTCCTTCTCCATCTGCTCGATCAGCTTGGCGGCGCGGTTGTAGCCGATGTTCAGGTGCCGCTGGACGAAGGAGGTGCTGGCCTTGCCCTCCCGCGTCACCAGCGCGACGGCCTGGTCGTAGAGCGAGGCCTCGCCATCCGTGTTGCCGCCGAGCATGCCCGGCAGCGCGCCGGTGCCGTCCTCGTCGGCTTCCTCGGTGACTTCCTCGATGTAGGCGGGCTCGCCCTGCTCGCGCAGATGCTCGACCACGCGCTCGACCTCGTTGTCGGTGACGAAGGGGCCGTGCACGCGCGTCACGCGGCCGCCGCCGGCCATGAACAGCATGTCGCCCTGGCCGAGCAGCTGCTCGGCACCCTGCTCGCCGAGGATGGTGCGGCTGTCGATCTTCGACGTCACCTGGAAGGAGATGCGCGTCGGGAAGTTGGCCTTGATGGTGCCGGTGATGACGTCGACCGACGGGCGCTGCGTCGCCATGATGACGTGGATGCCGGCGGCGCGCGCCATCTGCGCCAGGCGCTGCACCGCGGCCTCGATCTCCTTGCCGGCGACGATCATCAGGTCGGCCATCTCGTCGATGACGACGACGATCATCGGCAGCGGCTCGAGCGCGAGGGGCTGTTCCTCGAAGACCGGCTTGCCGGTGTCGGGATCGAAGCCGGTCTGCACCTTGCGGGTGAGGACCTCGCCCCGCTGGCGGGCGGCGGAGACCTTCTCATTGTAGCCGCCGATGTTGCGCACGCCGAGCTGCGACATGGCGCGGTAGCGGCGCTCCATCTCGCGCACTGTCCACTTCAGCGCGCCGATCGCCTTGGGCGGCTCGGTGACGACCGGGGCGAGCAGATGCGGGATCCGGTCGTAGACCGACAGTTCCAGCATCTTCGGGTCGATCATGATGAAGCGGCACTCGTCCGGCCCGAAGCGGTACAGCAGGGACAGGATCATGGTGTTGATCCCGACCGACTTGCCCGACCCGGTGGTGCCCGCGATCAGTAGATGCGGCATGCGCGCGAGGTCGGCGATGACCGGCGTGCCGCCGATGTCCTTGCCGAGGGCGAGCGGCAGCCGGCTCTGGTTCCGCGCCCAGCCCTCGTCGACGAACATCTCGGACAGGTAGACCGTCTCGCGTTTCGCGTTCGGCATCTCGATGCCGATG
The DNA here is from genome assembly GCF_012927745.1 of Neoroseomonas marina. Taxonomy (GTDB): domain Bacteria; phylum Pseudomonadota; class Alphaproteobacteria; order Acetobacterales; family Acetobacteraceae; genus Neoroseomonas; species Neoroseomonas marina. The sequence goes on along the minus strand of NZ_JABBKX010000007.1, from coordinate 170,033 downwards.
ACGTTGCGGCCCGGGACGGTCGCGATGCGCACCGCGATGACCGACATCGACCGCGCGATGTCGTCGGCGAGGCCGATGACGCGGGACGACTTGGTGCCCGGCGCGGGTTCGAGTTCGTACAGGGTGACGACCGGGCCCGGGCGGATCTCGGCGATGCGGCCGCGCACGCCGTAGTCCTCGAGCACCGATTCCAGCAGCCGCGCATTGGCCTGCAGCGATTCCTCCGACGGCCGGCCGGTGCGCTTGGCGGGCGCCTCGGTCAGCAGGTCGAGCGGCGGCAGGCGCCAGCCGGGGCCGAGATCCAGCGCGCGCTGTTCCGGGACGCGGCGCGGACGGTCGGCGGCAGGGGTGGTGACGCGGGTGCGCGGGGCGAGGCGCGGCTTCGCCTCGGGTTCGGTGCCGCGGCGAATGTCGCCCTCCTCGCCCGGCAGGGGCGGGGGCGGGGCGGCGGGGCTGGGCGGCACGGCCGCGGCGGCCTCGTCCGCGGCGCGCAGCATGGCGCCGAGGGAGGTCTCGCGCGGTTCCCGCCGCAGCATCGCGCCGGCGCCGTCGCGGGCGGTGCGCAGCCGGGCGCCGAGGCGGGCGAACAGGCCGGGGCGCGCGGGGCGCGAGAGCGGGGCGCGCGGCGGTTCCTCGACCTCCATCATGTCGTCCGGCGGACCGGGGGTGCGGCGCAGGGCGGCGGCACCGCTCCAGGCCGCGCCGACCGCGACCTGGCCGGCGCCGACGGCCGCGCGGCCCGCGCCGCGCCATTCGCCGAAGGTCAGCCCGCAGGCGATGAAGGCCGACCCGACCGCGGCGACGGACAGCAAGGCGCTCGCGGCCATGCCGCCCAGCGGGCCCAGCCAGCCTGCCAGGCCGTCCACGATCGCCGAGGACAGCACGAGACCGGCCGCGCCGCCCGGCCCGGCCTCGACCGGCACGGCGGCGGGCATGGGCACCAGCGTCAGGGCGGCGGCGACCAGCGGCAGGCCGACCAGCAGCCCGCCGATCCGTCCGGCGACCGAGCCGAAGCCGCGCTGCGTCGCGAGCCGGAAGGCCCAGGCGAGCATGGCCACGACCGGCAGCGCCGCGGCGAAGCCGAAGGTCTGCAGCAGCAGGTCCGCGATGATCGCCCCCGGATGACCGGCGAGATTGGTGGGTGGGCGGTCGGTGGCGGTGTTGAGCGAGGGGTCGGACGGGTTGTGCGAGCCGAGCGCGACCAGCAGCGCGACGGCGGCGAGGGCCACCAGCACGCCCGCCAGTTCGTTCATCCGGCGGCGCAGCACGGCCCGGACCGCCGGGGAGGCGAAACGGAAGCTTGCGCCGCTCAGGCGACCGGAGCTGCGCACGTCATCGGAAAGGGCGGCACGGGGCATGTGGGTCAATGTTCAGGCTTCGTCGCAATCCTACACCCGAAGATGCTGGCGCGCATCGCTTTGCCCCAGATCGGCGGCTGGCGTGGCCCGGGCGCCACGCCGGGCCCGTCGGAGACGGGTGGGTGGCCTTTCGGAACGGCGGCCACGCGACTCGGCTGCGACTGATGCGGATCAAGGACGGGGCCGCGGACCGGGACGATGAATGAGGGCGCGCGGCGTACCGGCGCCCGCCGGACGAGGGAACCGGAAGCATGAGTTGCAACGTCGGCAATGCCGATCGGGTGCTCCGCATCCTGGCGGGGCTCGCGATCCTCGCGCTCGGGGCGTTCGGCCCCCTTCGCTGGTGGGGGCTGGTCGGCCTGGTGCCCCTCGCGACGGGCGTGATGCGATTCTGCCCGGCCTACACGCTGCTCAACATCCGCACCTGAGCCGGCGATCCGGCGGCCGCTAGCCGCCGGAGGGATGCAGCAGCAGCGGCGCGGGCCCGGCGCCCTCGGGGTTCGAGGTGACGGCGAGCGCGACGCCGTCCTGCACGCGGGTGAGCGTGACGCGCAGCGACGCGCCGGCCGGCGCCGCCGCCGCGGCCTCGCGCGCCAGGCGGAGGATGCCGGCCTGCAGCATCGCCGGGGAGGCCGACAGGCGGGGCAGGCCGGGCTCGGCCTCGATCTCGACCACGCGTCCCGGCCCGATGGTCAGCACCAGCAGCGGGCGCATGAGCTGCAGCATCTGGGCGCCGTCGATGCCGTCCTCGGCCGATGGCGGGTGAGCGAGCGACAGGTAGGCCTTCAGCAGGGCCTCGAGCCGATCGGTCGCTTCGCGCAGCCGGGACGCCCGCGCATGGTCGCGGTCCGTCGCCGCCGTGCGGAGCAGGATGTCGACGGTACCGGAGATCGCGGCCAACAGGTTGTTGGCCTCGTGGCGGACGGGATTGGCAAGGGCCGTCAAATTCTCGAGCGGCACGGAGCCCTCTGACTTGCTGCGGGACGGCAGGGCCGGCATGCGCACCGGACCCCCCCGTGGCGAAACATACACCGGATGCGTCGCCCAGGCGCGGACGTCGCGCGGGTCGGCACGACCCCGGGCGGGATCGCGCCGCCCGTCCGGCCCCTGGCCGTCGCGTCGCCGCGGCCCCTGTGTCGGTTCCATGATCCCGGCTCCGTCCACGCGGTTCAGGCGCGCGCGCGCCGGCGGGCGTCCGCGCCGGCGGCCCGATCGTCGAGGCGGGCGCGGATGCCGGTCAGCCGCAGGTCGCCCTCGGCGAGCAGCGGCGCGCAGGCGGCCGCCGCATACCGGCCGTTCCCGCGCAGCGCCGCGAAGTCGACCGCGATGGTGGCGAGCGCGGCATTGTCGAACAGATGCCGGTTGCCGTCGTCGAGGTAGGTCTCCGTCACGGCGCCTTCGCTCAGCAGCAGGCCATGCCCCTCGATCTCGAGGTGGTAGTAGGTGACGCGGTGGTGCCAGGTCTCCCGCAGGATGGTGGTGCCGTTCACGAGCAGCCCGGCGGCCACGAGATGGCCGTCGAGCAGGATGCCGTGGTCGGGCGAGACCACCAGATCCCGGAACGGGATGCCGTCGCCGAGGGCGCCGCGCGTGATGCGCACCGGGGCGACCTTCACGCGATCGGGATGGCGGGCGACGTCGACGCTGGTGCGGCCGGTCCAGACGAGCGGCCGGATCACGGGGCCGTTATGGAGGGTGAGCACCTCGTCGCCGGGGCGGAGGGCCTCGACCGGGACCTCGCCGCGCGGGGTCGTGATCAGCGTGCCGGCGGTGAAGCAGACGATCGCCTCGAAGTCGCGGACGCGCAGGATGGTGCCATCGCTGTAGGTGAAGGTGCGCAGGGCGTCGGTGCCGGTCGCGCCGCTGACCGTCCAGTTGCCGTAGACGCCGCTGGTGATGTCGTCGCTGTTGATGTTCGGGCCGACCCAGTTGCGCAGCAGCAGCGTGTCGTTGCCCGACCCGCCGTCGAGGCTGTCGTTGCCGTCGCCGTTGCCGGCGATGACCGTGTCGTCGCCGGCGCCGCCGCCGACCGTGTCGGTGCCGCCGCGCGCGACGATGATGTCGTTGCCGTCGCCGCCGAACAGCATGTCCTCGCTGCCGCTGCCGGATTCGGGCGAGCCGTAGATGCTGTCGTCGCCCGCGCCGCCATAGGCGGTGTCGCCGAGGTTGGTGACGATGGTGTCGTTGCCGCCCTCGCCATAGATGATGTTGTCGTAGTGGGTGCTGCCGGTGAGGAAGTCGTTGCCCGATCCGCCGCGCAGGTTCTCGAAGGTGTTGCCGGCGAAGACATCGCCCTGGGCGTCGCCGCCGCTCGCGGTGCCGAGCTGCATGTTCACGGTCACGCCGACCGTGTCGGAGGCGTAGGAGAGTTCGTCGACGCCGCCGGAATCGACGAAGGTGTCGGCGCCGGCCCCGCCCTGCAGCGTGTCGTCGCCCGAGCCGCCGTCGAGGGAATCCGCGCCCGCGCCGCCGAGGAGGTTGTCGTTGCCGGACCCGCCGATCAGCCGGTCGTTGTCGGCGCCGCCGTCGAGGACGTCGTTGCCCGACCCGCCGTCGATCGTGTCGTTGCCGGCGCCGCCGAGCCCGGTGTCGTTGCCGCCGGCGAGCACCAGGCTGTCGTTGCCGTCGCCGCCGAGGACGCTGTCGTTGCCGTCGACGCCGATGATGGTGTCGTTGCCGGTGCCGCCGTCCATCGTGTCGGCCTCGGACCCGCCGCTGCCCTGGCCGTCGCCGAGCAGGCGGTCGTTGCCGGCATCGCCGAACAGCCAGTCGCTGCCGTTGCCGCCGAGGAGCGTGTCGTTCCCGTCCCCGCCGCGGATGGTGTCGTTGTTGCTCTCGCCGCGCAGCGAGTCGTTGCCGCCATTGCCGAGGAGGCTGTCGTTGCCGTTCTGCGCGCCGGCCGGCGAATCGCCGCTGCCACTGCCGGTGTAGGTGTCGTTGCCGTTGCTGGGACCGCCTGCGGACCAGGACATGTGTTCATCCAATCGCGTCGCCCGTCGGGGCGTGGGGTTGGGCATGACGCAGCCCACACGCCCACGGGGGCCGTGGCGGGGATGGCGCCGGATTCAGGTCGGGCTGGGAGGAGGCGCCGGACGCGGCTGCGCCGGCGCCGGTCTTCGTCGGCGCCGGCGGGTGCGGCTGCGGGTGCGGACCGGCGGCGCGGCCGGCGTCGTCGGGCGCGGGCCGCGCGGGCTGGCGCGTCCGGTGACCGAGGGGGCAAGGGCCAGCGACAGGCCCTCGCGCTCGGCCTCGGCGAGGTCGGGCGTCGTGGGCAGCGGCACCGGGGCGGAGAAGATCGCCAGGCGCCGCCCGGCCCGCAGCCGTCGCAGCACGCGCCGCGCCCGCCGCGCTGAGGCGGCAGGCGCATGGACGGCAAAGGGCGGGGCGGCGGATGAGGTCACGGGCGCGATGCGATTCTGCGTCCCGATATCAATCATGGATCGCCACGCGGTACTTAACGATTCAGGTGCCGAGACCTCAGCGAAACAGTCAATTGTCCGCGAGAATTCTCAAAACCGATACTGATTCGACCTCACGGCATGTGTGAGTCGCGCGATCGACAGCATGTCGCGGAGACATTCGCGCATCGCGTGTAGTTGCGTGCGGTCATTCGGATGTTTGCGATCAACGCAGGAAGTCGCGCAGCAGCGCGACCGTTTCCTCCGGCTTCTCCTGCTGCACCCAGTGACCGGCGCCGGGCACCAGATGCGTGCCGCGCCAATCCGAGGTCGCGGTGGTCGCCATCGCCTCGAGCGCGCCGGGGCCCTGGTGGATGCCCCAGTCGCGCGCGCCGCCGATGAAGGTGGCGGGGACGTCGATGCGCCGCCCGGCGAAGGCCTCCATCTCCATGTTCGTGCCGGTGAAGCGCGTGCGGTACCAGTTGAGCCCGCCCTGGAAGCCGCTGCGGCCGTATTCCTGCGCGTAGACCGCCATCTCGGCCTCGGTCATCCAGGCGCAGGCGGCGATCTGGGCGGGCGAGGGCATCTCGTGCGCGACGGTCTCGGGCATCGTCTCCGCCAGGTCCATCACGTAGTAGGTCGGCAGCTTCGCGAGTTCCTCGGCGGTCCAGCCCTTCAGCGGAAAGACGTCGTTGCCGGCCCAGTCGCCCGACTTGTGGTGGTAGTAGGCGCGGAAGAAGGCGTGCAGGCCCTGCGGGCAGGCCATCAGCTCCCCGTTCGCGCCGCGCTGCGCGTAGTGCCAGTGGTAGTGCTTGCGCGGGCGCGGCAGCGCGGCGAGCGCCGGCGACACCCGCGTGACCGCCGCCGAGCGATGGTCCCCGATGCGCGGCGCGCCGGCGTGCGGCGCGCTCATCAGCGCGACGCGGCGGAAGACGTCGGGGCGCACCAGCGCGCAATGCGCCGCGACCGGCGAGCCGAAGTCATGCCCGATCACCGCATGGACATGCTCGATGCCGAGCCTGCCGAGCAGCGCCAGCTGGTCGCGGATCAGGTTCAGCATCGCGAAGGGGCGGAGGTCCGCGTCGTAGGAATCGTCCCAGCCGGTGGTGCGGCCATAGCCGCGCTGGTCCGGGGCGATGACGTGGAAGCCCATCCCGGCGAGCGGCAGCATCACCTTGCGCCAGGAATAGGCGAGCTCGGGGAAGCCGTGCAGCAGCAGCAGGGCGGGGCGCCCGGCCTCGCCGGCCTCGAGCAGGTGCATCGTCAGGCCGTTGATGTCCTCGACGAAGCGGCTGCGGATGCCCGCGGGCAGGGTCGGGTAGCGCAGCGGGTCCATGGGCGTTCCTCCGGGTGTTGGGCGCATCCCGCCCGCCTTGCGCGCGGCGATCAAGCCCCCCGCGGTTTGACGCGCCGCGCCGTGGCGACGAACCTCCGCGCCATGCGGGATGGAATTGCCTGGTCGAACGACCTTCTCACCTTGTCCTCGCGCTTCGCGGACCGTGTCGCGGTCACCGACGGCGCGGCCACGATGGATTTCGCGACGCTGTCGGCGCGCGCGCATGCGCTGGCGCGGCGGCTGCAGGCGGCGGGCGTCGCCCCCGGCGCGCCGGTCGCCACACTTGTGCCGAACGGCGTCGACGCGCCCTGGGTCAGCGCGGGCGTCACCGTCTCCGGCGCCTGCGAGGTGGTGGTGAACGCCCATTCGACGGATGCCGAGATCGGCTGGTTCGCCGAACTCGCGGGCTTCCGCCGCGTCATGGCCCCGGCGGCGCAGGGCGCGCGCCTTGCCGCGCTTGGCCTCGAGCCCTGGGCGATCGAGGAGATCGCGCCGGAACCCCCGGCGGCGCGGCTGCCGGCGGTGCCGGCCGAGGCTTGGGGGCGCATCCTGTTCACCTCGGGCACCACGGGGCGGCCCAAGGGCATCGTGCACACCCATGGCGGGCGCTGGACGGCGCATCTGCTGCAGCGCGCGGTGCTGCCCTTCGCGCCCGGCCGCGGCGACCGCGTGCTGCTGATGACGCCCTTCGTGCACGGCGCCTCCCTGATCAGCGCCGCCTGGCTGGAGCAAGGCGCGGAGGTGGTGCTGCAGGACGGCGTGAAGGCCGAGGCCGTTTTGCCGGTGCTCGAAGCCGGGCCGTCCGCGATCTTCGCGCCGCCGACGGTGCTCGCGAAGATCCTCTCGCTGTTCCCGGGACGGCGCTTCGAGGGCGTGCGCTGCATCTTCACCGGCACCTCGACGCTGTCGCGCGAGCTGTGGCGCCGCGCGGCCGAGGCCTTCGGCCCGGTGGTGCGCATCACCTACGGCATGAGCGAGTGCTTCAACCCCATCACCGTGCTTGAACCGCCCGAGGTCGCGGAGGTGATGGCCGCGCCCGATCCCGGGCTTGGCGCCTGCCTCGGCTGGCCGGCACCGGGTGTCGAGATCGACATCCGCGGCGAGGACGGCGCGGTGCTGCCGCCGGGCGAGGCCGGCGAGATCTGGCTCCGCGGGCGGCACATGAACGGCGGCACCATCACCGCCGCCGGCTTCGCGGCGCGGCCGGCCGGCGCCTGGCATCGCACGGGGGATCTCGGCGCGATCGACGCGCGGGGCCGGCTGCACCTGTCGGGGCGCGCGGCGGATGTGATGAAGACCGGCGGCTACCGCGTGCATCCGGGCGAGATCGAATCCGCACTCGACGGCGCCGCGGGCGGCCGGGCGATCTGCGTGCTCGGCATGCCCTCGGATTACTGGGGCGAGGTCATCGTCGGCGTCGCCGAATCCCCCGCGCCGGGCTGGGAGGCGGACGTCGAGGCGCGCGTCGCGGCGCTCGCGCGGTACAAGAGGCCGCGCGCCTGGGTCGCGCTGCCGGAACTGCCGCGCAATGCGCAGGGGAAGGTGGTGCGCGCGCGGGTGCGCGAGGCGGTGCTCGCGACGCGCGTCCTCGAGGACGGGCCGCACCCGCGCCTTGTTGCACGCGTGCCGCAGGCGTGACGCCGTTCACACCACGCGCACGGCAAGCCTTGCCCCCGCCGCGCAGCGACGAAATGATCCGGCCACCTCACAGACCGGGAGAGTTGTCATGACACGGAAACGCCTGCTGGCCGCCGCGGCGGTGGTCGCTGCCCTCGGCGCGGGCGGCGTCGCGGCGCAGAACTACAACATGCCTCCGTCCTTCGGCACGGCGAACCTGCGCTTCAATTTCCAGCCCGACCCCTTCGTGGTGAACGTGACGGCGGGCGGGAACATCCCCGCCGAGCGCATCGGCGGGGCGGGCTGCGTGGGTTCCATCGCGCAGGCGCCCGACGTGCGGCTGAACTACCAGGCCGGCGGGGGGCTTCCGCTCTACATCGCCGCGCAGTCGCGCTTCGACGTGACGCTGGTGGTCAATCTCCCGAACGGGCAGTGGGTCTGCAACGACGACTTCATTGGCACCAATCCGGGCATGATCTTCAACCAGCCGATGTCGGGGCAGTACGACATCTGGGTCGGCCACTACGACCGCGGCCGCGGCGTGCCGACGCAGCTCATCATCTCCGAGATGCCGCCGCGCTGACGCCAGGCGCCGCGCCCCGGCCCTTGTGGCGCGGGGCGCGGCGTGCTGTAGCGGGAACAGGAGCGGGCCAACCCGCCCATATTCCACGGGAGACGTCAGGTATGCGCATCACACGCCGCGCGACATTCGCGCTCACCGCCCTCGGTCTGCCCGGCATCGCCGCGGCGCAGGCGCCCTGGCCGAACCGGCCGCTGCGCATGGTCATTCCCTGGCCGCCGGGCCAGGCGACCGACCTCGCCGGGCGCGTCATCGCGCAGCGCCTGCAGGAGAAGCTCGGCCAGCCCGTGGTGCCCGAGAACCGCGCCGGCGCGGGCGGGACCATCGGGACCGACGTGGTCGCGAAGTCGGCGCCCGACGGGTACACGCTGCTCGCCGGGTCCTCGGGGCCCTTCACCATTTCGCCGCTGCTGCAGCGCCTGCCCTACGACACGGCACGCGACCTGGCGCCGATCGCGATGTGGGGCGTCTCGCCCTACCTCCTCGTCGTGAAGCCCGACTTCCCGGCGAACACCGTCGCGGAGTTCGTCGCGCTGATGAAGGCGCGCCCCGGGCATTATTCCTTCGGATCCTCGGGCACCGCCGCGACGGCGCATCTGATCATCGAGGCCTTCAACGCCCGGGCCGGGATCGATGCGCTGCACGTGCCCTTCGCCGGCAGCGCGCCGTCCATGACCGCGCTGATCGGCGGGCAGATCAGCTACTCGATCGAGACCATGGCGGCGACCTACCCGCTGGTGCGGCAGGGCGCGCTGAAGGCGCTCGGCGTCTCGCTGAAGGACGGTACGAGCCTCGCGCGGGACATCGCGCCCTTCGCGCGCACGCCGGGCTTCGAGGGCTTCGACGCGGGCGCCTGGGTCGGCCTGGTGGCCCGCGCCGGCACGCCCGCCCCGATCGCGGACCGCCTGGCGCAGGAGGTCGAGACCGGCATGGCGGACCCGACCGTGCGCGGCCGCTTCGAGAGCATCTTCGTCGAGCCCTTCGCGCGCGGCCCCGCGGCCTTCGCGACCTACCTCCAGGAACAGCGCGACCTGTTCAAGGGCATCATCGAGCGGCAGAACATCCGGATCGACTAGGACCGCCGGCGCCGTCAGCCGGCGCGGGGCACCAGGTGCAGCCAGCGCACCGGGGCCGGCCGCGCGCTGCACGCGATCAGCCCGCGCTGGATGCCGCGCATCTGGCGGAGTTCCGGGACGTCGGAAGGAACGATGTCGCGTTCCTCGATGATCGTCGCCGCGTGGGTTTCGGCCAGGCGCTGGGAGATGTCGGGAATGACGTTCCGTAGCTTCGGGACGAATTCGTGACATTCGATCAGGATCTCGGCCCGATGCAGGTGCGGGATCCGGTCGGGCTGCAGCGGGAGATCCTCCTGCCCGTCCGCGCGCAGCAGGAGGATGGCCGGGCCGTCCTGCAGCAGCGCTTCGAGGCCGGCGGCGTCGATCCGCTCGAGCTGCGTGAGCATCGCGGCGGGGCAGTTCGCCGCGACGAACTCGGCGCAGATGGCGTGCAGGCGCGTGTTGCGTTCCACGGCGACGATGCGCGGCGCGGCCAGGAGCCGGCCCAGCCCCGCCGCGAAGTATCCGTCGCCCGAGGCCAGGTCGATCACCGCGGTCCCGCGCCGGCGCTGCGCCATCGACCGGAACGTCGGATGAAGCGAGGACTCGTGCAGCCCGAGGACCTTCATCACGCGGTCCGAGGCCCAGCTGTTGCGTTCGGTCCGGTAGACGACGCCCGCCTCGCCGAACGGACCGTAGCGGACGGCGAAGCCGGCGTTCTGGGTGACGATGCCATAGAGATGCTTGTCGATGTCCCGACGGGCGATCTCGATGTTCGAATGGAAGATGTGGTCCCGGCTGGCCGGCTTGTCCTGCGGGTCCTTGCGGAGCTGGTCGAGGGCCATGGCATAGCCGCGGATCTCGGGGCCCATGCTGTCCGAGGCCAGGATGAAGGCGACCATCTTGGCGAGCTTGTTCGAATTGCCCATGCCGCCGGAGAAGTGGCAGAGCAGCGGCGGATTCGAAGCGGAGGGCAGCGGGTTGTTCTTCGCCAGGCCGCGCAGCGCCGCCGTATCCGCGAGGTCGCGCGAGATCGCCAGGAAGTTCGTGTAGGGCTGGTCGGTGTGATAGAAGCTTCCGGCGATCTTTCCGGCATCGCGGAAGGCTTCGTAGGTCCTGAACATGTCCTGGAACATCGTGCGGATCTCCGGCACCGGCCGGAACCACAGCACGCCGGACGAGAAGCCCTGGCGATCCTTGAGCCGGGCCTGTTCCCCGGCATCGACGAAGAGGTCGTAGCCCCACCATTCGGCGTTCGGATGCGCGCCGATGGGCAGCGGATTCTCGGCGATGGCGGCGAGGGGCGTGACGCTTTTCGTCTCGGCCGCCCGCAGGATCTCCGCGAGGTCGCCATCCACCAGGATGTCCGTGTCCAGGTACAGGACGCTGGAGTACCCGGAGATGTCGAAGATCTCGAAGATGTCGTAGCGCCGCCAGCAGGCCCAGACGACGTCGGCTTCCGAGCTTTCGCTCGATAGGACCGTGATCGGAATGCCGGATTTGGCCGACAGGTCCTCGAAGAATCCGGCGAACCGCGGATCGCAGTAGATCAGGATGTCCAATTGATCCAGCCGCGTCTGGTTCTTCACCGACAGAAGAAGCAGGGCGGCCAAGTACTGATAAATTTCCTGGGAGAAGACCGTTATGTAGAGAAGCCTCTTCAACGCGAATCTCCCTGTGTGCCCGGCCGCCGGGCGATGCGGGCGACTCGCCAGGGCGCTGCGCCATCGGGTTGGCCGGTGGGAGCGTGTCTGCGGTCTTCCGCGGCGCCGGGCAAGTCCGCGGCCGTCCCCCGCGGCTACGGGGCGGTCGCGGCCCCGCCAAGGCCCATCGCCTGGCGGGCGAAGAAGCGCTTCAGCCGGGGCAGGCGGTCCACGGCCGCGATCCCCAGCCGCCGCGCGATGCGCACGGGCGGCAGCGAGGAGGTGAACAGCCGTTCCAGCGTATGGGTCGCCGCCAGCATGAGCAGGCCGTCCGGCCGCCGCGCGGCCTGGTAGCGCGCGAGGACGGCCGGGCTGCCGGGATCCTCGCCGGCGTTCACCGCCTCGATCACCAGTTCCGCCAGCGCCGCGACGTCGCGGAAGCCGAGGTTGAGGCCCTGGCCCGCGATCGGGTGGATGCCGTGCGCGGCATCGCCGACAAGGGCCAGGCGCTCGGCCACATAGCGTTCCGCATGCATGGCCGAGAGCGGATAGGACCAGCGGCGCCCGATCGGCGTGACGGCGCCGAGGTGGTCGCCCATCCTCGCGGCGATCTGCCGCCCATAGGCCGGATCGTCCATGGCGAGCGCCGCCTTCGCGACGGCGGTGCGCTCGGTCCAGACGATGGCGCTGACGTTGGGATGGCCGGGGATGCCCTGCATCGGCAGCTGCGCGAAGGGGCCGTGGGGCAGGAACTGCTCCAGTGCCACGTTGTGGTGCGGCTTCTCATGCGCGACGGCGCCGACGATGCCCATGCAGTGGTAGTCGAGCCGCGTCGCGGGGATGCCGGCCTCGCGCCGCAGCGGCGAATTGCGGCCCTCGGCGCCGACCACCAGCCGCGCATGGATCTCCTGCCCGGATGACAGGCGGATGATCGCGCCGGAGGCAGACCTTTCGACCTGCGCCTGGGCGGGCGCGAAGACCGACAGGCCGGGAAGGGCGGGCAGGCGGGCGTTGAGCGCGACGCGCAGCGCGCGGGCCTCGACCATCCAGCCGAAGGGGTCCTCGCCCACCTCGGCATGGTCGAAATGCAGCGACAGCCGGGAGGCGCGCTCGCCCGGCCGGCCGTCCGCGACGCGGATGGCGAGGATCGGGCAGGGGTCCTCGGGCAGCCGGTCCCACACGCCGGCGACGGCCAGCAGCCGCTTCGAGGTCAGCGCGATGGCATAGGCACGCCCGTCGAAGGCGGGCAGTTCCATGGGCGGCAGGGGAGCGGCGTCGACCACGGCGGTCCGCACGCCGCCCGCGGCGAGCGCGGCGGCGAGGGTGGCGCCGACCGGGCCGGCGCCGATGATGCAGGTCTCGACGTCGATGGGCTGGGTCATGGCGTCAATCTAGGCCGCTCCCGCCTGCGCACCAGCCTGCGCGCAAATAGAGCAGATGCCCAATTCGCGGGCATCGCCATGGCCGTGGGGCCTTTCAGCCTGCGGGGGAGGGGCCGCGCGGCTGTGGCACGGGTCTTGGAAGCCACGTCATCCAGTTCGCCCAGGAGAGGATCGAGACGGGCCATGAAACTGGTGATGGCAGTCATCAAGCCCTTCAAGCTTGACGAGGTGCGCGAGGCGCTCACCCCGCTGGGCGTGCAGGGTCTGACGGTGACCGAGGTGAAGGGGTTCGGCCGGCAGAAGGGCCAGACCGAGATCTACCGCGGCGCCGAATACCATGTGAGCTTCCTGCCCAAGGTGAAGATCGAGGTCACCGTGCCGGACGAACTGGCCGACGCGGTGGTCGAGGCGATCGCGACGACCGCGCGCACCGGCAAGATCGGCGACGGCAAGATCTTCGTCCTCGATGTGGAGCGCGCGCTGCGCATCCGCACGGGCGAGACCGACGGCTCGGCCCTGTGAGGCGCCGCCCCATGACCGGAAAGGACCTGACGACAGTGAAGCGCATCTTCGCGCGCTGCGGCCTGGCCGCGGCCACCCTCATGCTCGCGGCGATGCCCGCGATGGCGGAAGACGCCAAGGTGGACACCGGCGACGCCGCCTGGATGCTCACCTCCACCGCGCTCGTGCTGATGATGACGGTGCCGGGCGTCGCGCTCTTCTACGCGGGCATGGTCCGCAAGAAGAACGTGCTCGCCACCATGATGCAGTCCTTCTTCATCACCGCCCTGGTGACGGTGATCTGGATGGTGGCGGGCTACTCGATCGCCTTCGGCGAGGGCGGCACCTACTCGGCCTATGTCGGCGACTTCTCGAAGGTCCTGCTCTCGGGCCTGTCGGAGAACTGGGACAAGCCCTTCACGCTCGGCACGGGCGACGGGGCGGTGGCCTTCACCATCCCCGAATCCGTCTTCCTGATGTTCCAGATGACCTTCGCGATCATCACCGCGGCGCTGATCACCGGCGCGGTGGCGGACCGCATGAAGTTCTCGGCGCTGGTGATGTTCGTGACGCTGTGGTCGCTGCTGGTCTACAGCCCGATCGCGCATTGGGTCTGGCATCCGAATGGCTGGCTGTTCGGCCTCGGCGCGCTCGACTTCGCGGGCGGCACCGTGGTGCACATCAATGCCGGCGTGGCGGGCCTGGTCGCGGCGATCGTGCTGGGCAAGCGCGTGGGCTACGGCACCGAGAACATGGCGCCGTTCAACCTCGGCCTCGCGGTGATCGGCGCGTCGCTGCTGTGGGTCGGCTGGTTCGGCTTCAATGCCGGTTCGGCCGGGTCCTCGGGCGGCGGGCGCGCGGGCATGGCGATGCTTGTCACGCAGATCGCGGCCGGCGGCGCGGTGCTGTCCTGGACCTTCGCGGAGTGGATGATCAAGGGGAAGCCCTCGGTGCTCGGCGCGATCTCGGGCGCGGTGGCGGGCCTGGTCGCCATCACCCCGGCGGCGGGCTTCGTGCTGCCGGGCGCGGCGTTGATAATCGGCCTGGTCGCGGGTCTCGCGGGCCTGTGGGGCGCGACCGCGCTCAAGCATGCGCTCGGCTACGACGACAGCCTCGACGCCTTCGGCGTGCACGGCATCTGCGGCATCGTCGGCGCGCTGCTGGTCGGCTTCCTCTCCTACGGGCCGCTGTCGGCGACGACGGCCGCGCCGGACGGCAGCCCGGGCGGGATGGAGCAGTTCATCAAGCAGTGCATCGCGGTCGGCGCGACGATCGTCTTCACCGCGGTGGCGACCTTCATCATCCTCAAGATCACCGACGTGGTGATCGGCCTGCGCGTGAGCGAGGAAGAGGAGCGCGAGGGCCTCGACGTGACGATGCACGGCGAGCGCATCAACTGAACGCGGCCTGCTTCGGCGGGTGACGGAAGACGGGGCGCGGCGGGACATCCGTCGCGCCCCATTTCCGTCCGCTGCCCCATTGTCGCCCGGCACCGCGACGCATAAGCAGCGCCGCATGAGTCTTGGACGTTGGGGCGACGTCGGGGTGCTGGCCCTGGCGCGGGTTTCGATGGGCGCGCAGCTGCAGGTGGTCGGCGCGCTCGGGCCGCTGCTGATCGGCAGCCTGGTCGCGGATTGGGCGGCGCTCGGCACCCTGATCGGCACCTATTCGCTGGCCGGCGTCTTCGTCGCCCTGCCGGCCGGCTGGCTGCTGGCGCGCTTCGGTGACCGCGTCGTCTTGCTGGGCGGCGTGGGGCTGATGGCGCTGGGGGGCGCGGTGCTCGCGCTGGCGCCGGACTTCACCGCGGCCGTCGCCGGGCGGCTCGTCTCGGGCGTGGGCGGCGCGCTGCTGACCATCGCCGGGGCGAAGATGGTGCTCGACCGATTCAGCGGTGCTGCGGTCGCGCTGGCGATGGGCATGATGCTGATGGCCTGGCCCTTCGGCATCGGCCTTGCGCTGCTGGTGCTGCCGATGCTGGGGCAGGACTGGCGGACGGGTCTGTGGCTGTCGGCGGGATTCTGCTCGCTCGCGTTCGTGCTGGTGATGCTGACCGTGCAGGGCGGCGGGCCGCAGGCGGCGACGCAGCGGCGCATGTGGCTGCTGCGCGAGGAATGGCGGCCGCTGCTCGCGCTCGGCGTGGTCTGGGCGGGCTACAACGCCTCCTTCGCCGTGGCGGTGGGCTTCACGCCCGCCTTCCTGGTGGCGCAGGGGCTCAGCCGTGCCGAGGCCGGGGCGCTCGCCTCGCTGATCGGCTTTTCCATCCTGCCGCTGCAGCCGATGGGCGGGGCGATCGCGGAGCGGCTCGGCCGGCCGATGCTGGTCTGCGTGCTGTGCCTGTTGGGCATGGTCGGCGCGCTCGCGGCGACCGCGGCCGGTGCGCCGGCCTGGCTGACCCTGCCGGCCTTCGGCCTGCTGGCGGCCCCACCCTCGAGCCTGATCATGGCCTTCGCCGGCCGCGCGCTGTCGGCCGGCAGCCGGGCCTTCGGCATGGGCGTGCACTACACGCTGTTCTACCTCGGCCTCGCGCTGCTGCCGCCCTTCGCGGGCTTCGTGCGCGACCTGACCGGGGCGCCGGCGGCCCCGCTGCTGACCGCCGCGGGGTTCCTCGCCGTCTGCGTCACCGCGCTCGGCGTCTATGCGGCGGCGATGCGCGGGCGGGCCGCGGCCGCGTAGCAGGGTTATTCGAAGGCCGGGTCGACCGGCACGCGCAGCGCCTCGGCCAGGCGGTTGGTCTCGGCGGCCATGGCGATCACCGCGAGCAACTCGCCATGCATCGCCTCCGTCATGCCCTTCGCCTTCGCCGCCGCGGTGTGGGACGCGATGCAGTAGGTGCAGCCCGACGCCGCGGAGGCGGCGAGGTAGAGCATCTCCTTGGTGAGCGGGTCGAGCGCGCCGGGGGCCATCACCTCCTTCAGGCTCTCCCAGGTGCGGGCGAGCGTCGGCGGGTGGATGGCGAGCGCCTTCCAGAAGTTGTTCACGTCCGGGACGCCGCGCCGGGCCTTGATGTCGTCATAGACCGCCCGGACCTCGGGCGGCGCGTCGGCGTGGTCGATCAGGCGGGTCATGGTCCCCTCCGCAATGGCTGGAGGGGTCATGATGGCAGCGGGGCGCCGGCCTGTCCCGGCGCCCGCCGGGGTTCAGCCGCCCTCGGCCTCGGTCGCCTGGTCGAGCCGATAGCCGCCCGCTTCCGTCAGCAGGATGCGGGTCTCGGCCGGGTTGGGCTCGATCTTCTGGCGCAGGCGGTAGATGTGCGTCTCGAGCGTATGGGTCGTGACGTTGCTGTTGTAGCCCCACACGTCGTTCAGCAGGACGTTGCGCGGCACCGGCCGGCCGCCCGCGCGATAGAGGAACTTGAGGATCGCCGCTTCCTTCTCGGTCAGGCGGATCCGCTTGTTGCGCGCCGCGTCGTGCAGCTGCTTGGCCGCGGGGCGGAACAGATAGGGTCCTACCTTGAAGACCGCGTCCTCGCTGCTGTCGTAGCCGCGGAGCTGGGCGCGCATGCGCGCCAGCAGCTCGTTCAGCCGGAACGGCTTGGCGATGTAGTCGTTGGCCCCGGCGTCGAGGCCGCTGACGATGTCCGATTCGCTGTCCGACCCGGTCAGCATGATGACCGGCATGCGCAGGCCGAGGCGGCGCATGCGGGCGCAGAAATCCCGTCCGTCGCCGTCCGGGAGCCGGATGTCGAGCAGGACGAGGTCGAAGCGGGCGCCCTCGGTGCCGAGCTTGGCATCGGCTTCGGCCAAGGTGCCGGCCTCGGTGATGGCGAATTCGCCCTCGAGCGCCAGCTGTTCGGCCAGTGTCGCCAGCAGTGCCGGATCGTCGTCCACGATGAGTACCGGGCGCGGGCCGGTCATGCTCAGCTATCCCCCACATCAGAAATCCAGCGATGCGAACCCGATACTGGCAGGCTTGCATTCCCCTTGGCAGATGTATGGCTGCTCGCGCCGCAATCTGCCAGACATCATGTAACATTCCGCCGCGAATCGCGGACCTGTGATTGATTTTTCGTGCATCTGGACGATGGGCAAGTGCGTACCACATCGCGGTGGCATGTGGGCAGGCGTTGTTCCGCCCCGCCGCGTGGTGCCATGGGCACGCCACAATCGGCGCGCGCCATGGAAGCAAGGAATGGAACGCCAGACGATGACGCCTCCCGGTCCCAGCGCCGCCCAGCAGATCGTGAAGTTTGCCGCCACCATGGATCCGTCTGTTCTCGCTCTGCGCAACGTGCATCGCGCCGTGTCGGACCTGCGTCGGGGCACGCCGGTCGTCCTGGCGGGTCCGGATGGGTGCCTGGTGGTGGTGGTGGCGGAAACCGTGGGCGGCCGGGGCCTGGCCGAACTCGCCGACGCGGCGCTGGCCGCGCCCATCCTGCTGCTCGCGCCCGTGCGCGCCGCCGCCGTGCTGCAGCGCCCGGTGCCGCATGCCGCGGAGGAGGAAGGGGCCGTCGCCCTGCGCCTCCCGCCCGCGCTGCTCGCGCCCGAGGCGCTTCGCAGCCTGGCCGACCCGGTGGCGGAGCGGCTGCTGCCCGAACAGCCCGAGCGGGTGGCCGCTCCGGCGCTGGCGCAGGCGGCGATCGCGCTTGCGAAGCTCGGACGGCTGCTGCCGGCGCTCGTCGCCGCGCCGGCGACGGAAGCCGCGGCCGCCCGCCTCGGCCTACTGAGCGTGCAGGCGTCGGAGGTGCTGGGGTACCCGGTTTCGGCGGCCTCGAGCCTCGCCCGTGTCGCGGAGGCGCGCGTCCCGCTCGAGGATGCGGCGGAGGCGCGGATCGTCGCGTTCCGCGCGGCGGATGGCGGCATCGAGCATCTCGCCATCCTGATCGGCACGCCCGAGAAGACGGCGGCCGAGGGCGGCGCGCCGCTGGTGCGCGCCCATTCGGAATGCTTCACCGGCGACCTGCTGGGCAGCCTGCGCTGCGACTGCGGGCCGCAGCTGCGCGGGGCGATCGCCCGCATGGCGCAGGATCCGGCGGGCGGCGTCCTGCTCTACCTGGCGCAGGAAGGGCGCGGCATCGGCCTGGTGAACAAGCTGCGGGCGTACACGCTGCAGGACCAGGGTCTCGACACGCTCGATGCCAACCGGGCGTTGGGCTACGGGGCGGACGAGCGGAACTTCCTCGTTGCCGCGACCATGCTGCGCGCCGTGGGCGTCGAGCGGGTGCGCCTGCTGACCAACAACCCCGACAAGATCGAGGGGCTCGCGGCCTGCGGCATCGAGGTCCTGGGTCGCGAGGCGCATGTCTTCGACCCCAACGGGGTCAATGACGGCTACCTCAAGACCAAGGCGCTGCGCTTCGGCCACCTGCTGCCCGAATGAGCGGCACCGCCCGGGTCACCCCGGACGGGCTGCTGCGCTTCCGCGGCGAGACGCTGCGCTGCGCCCTGGGCAAGGGCGGCATCCGGACCGACAAGCAGGAAGGGGACGGGGCGACGCCCGTCGGCCTGCTGCCGCTGCGCCGCGTGCTGTGGCGGGCGGATCGCGGGCCGCGGCCGCGCTGCGCGGTGCCGGCCGAACCGATCGCGCCCGAGGATGGCTGGTGCGACGACCCGGCCCATGCCGACTACAACAGGGCCGTGCGCCTGCCGCATCCGGGCCGCCACGAGCGGCTGTGGCGGGATGATGCGGTCTACGACGTGATCGGCGTGTTGGGCTGGAACGATACGCCGGTCCGGCGCGGGCGCGGCAGCGCGATCTTCCTGCATGTCGCGCGGCCGGACCTGGCGCCGACCGAAGGCTGCGTGGCGCTGCCCGAGACGGAGCTGCGCCGCCTGCTCGGGGCCGGGCTCACCGCGATCGAGGTCGCCGGCTGAGCAGGCCTTGGTCGATGGGGCCGGCCTGGCTCTCAGCCGCCGCCGCCGCGCGGAGCTTCAGCGCAGCAGGTTGCCGTTCATGAAGTCGTTCTTGCCGAGGCGCCAGTATTCCCGGCCCTGATCGTCGAAGGCCGGCAGCGCGCGGTAGGGGACGCTGACTGTCTGGCCGTCGATCTCGCGTTCGATGGTCCCGGTCTGCGCCTCGAGCACCACCGGCGTGAAGCGCTTCCAGCGGCCGTCATCCAGGGCGACGTAGGCCACGAGCTGCTCCTCGGTCGCGACGCGCATGTCCTCGTCGCTGATGTCGGCGGGGCCGGCGCGGCGGGCGCCGGGCGGCAGCTTCGAATCGTCCCGCCCATGGGTGTGGTAGAAGGCGACCGGCGTCGTATTGGCCGGGCAGCCGCGGTTGGGCTTCAGGTAGCGGCCGAGCCTGTCCTTGTTGAAGCCCAGGTCGATATTCTCATGCGTCCCGGGTTCGAACTCGACATAGCCGAGGAGGCCCGACTGGTTGTGGCGGTGGACCGTGCCGCCGCGTTCCCGCTGGTCGCCCTTCGACTGCGGCAGCAGCACCTTCAGGCGGGATCGGACGAGGTCCTCGATCGCGCCGCCCTGCAGCGTGGGGGCCTTGCGTTGCCCCGTACCCGGACCAGCCATGGCATGCCTCCGTGGATCGCGGGCAGAGTGTGCGACGGCGGGCGGGGGTCTGCCGATGATCCATTTCAGCGCGCCCGACGCGTTCCCCCGCGACGCGAAACCGCCTAATCCCGCCGGCATGAAGATCTGCGAGATCACCAATGTCGACTTCTCCCTGCGGCATTTCCTGCTGCCGGTGATGCGCGGCGCCCGGGCGCGCGGGCATGAGGTGGTCGGCGTCTGCGCCGAGGGGCCGCTGCTCGACATCCCCCGCACCGAGGGGTTCCGGATCGAGACGGTGCCGATGGCGCGCAGCCTCAACCCGGTGCCACAGGGCCGTGCCTTCCGCGCGCTGGTCGACCTGTTCCGGCGGGAGAAGTTCGACCTGGTCCACGCGCACATGCCGATCAGCGGGCTGCTGGGGCGAGCGGCGGCGAAGGCCGCGGGCGTGCCGCGCATCGCCTATACCTGCCACGGCTTCCTGTTCAACCAGCCCGGACCGTGGTGGCGGCGGCAGCTCTCGCTGCGGCTCGAGCAGATCGGGGGGCGGATGACCGACGTCTTCCTCACGGTCAGCGAGGAGGAGGCGGCCGATGCGCGGCGCCTCGGCATCCATCGCGATGCGGTGGCGGTGCTGAACGGGCGGGACCCCGCGATCTACCATCCGGATGCCGAGGCGCGCGCGGCGATCCGCGCGGAACTCGGCGCGGCGGAGGGTGACTGCGTCGTCGTCATCGTCTCCCGCCTGGTGCGCCACAAGGGGCATCCGGAACTGCTCCGCGCCATGGAGGCGACGCCGCCCAATGCCGTGCTCTGGGTGGTGGGCGAACGGCTCGCCTCGGACCATGGGGAGGACCTCGAGCCGCATTTCGCCCGCGCCGAGGCGGCGATGGGGCGGCGGATCCGACGGCTGGGCTACCGCCACGATGTGGGACGGATCCTCGCGGCCGCCGACGTCTTCTGCCTGCCCTCCCATTTCGAGGGCCTGCCGATGAGCGTGATCGAGGCGATGATGACCGGCCTGCCGGTGGTCGCGACGGACACGCGCGGCCCGCGCGAGCAGGTGGTGGACGGCGAGACCGGCTACCTGGTGCCGCCGATGCAGGACGCGCCGCTGGGCGCGGCCCTGTCCCGCCTGGCCGCCGACCCGGCGCTGCGGGCGCGGATGGGCGCGGCGGGCCGGGCGCGGGCGCTGGACCGCTTCGACGAGGCCAAGGTCATCGGCCGGACCCTGGACCTGCTGGGCCTGTGATGCCGGGCGTCGCGGCCAAGAGCCGCGTGGGGTCCGACGTCGCGGCCGAAAGCCGGGCGGAATCCGGCGCCACGGCCGGCGGCCGCGCGGGGGGCGGTATCGCGGCCAGCAGCCGCGTCTGGTGCGGCGCCACGGCCGGTGGCGGCCAGAGGCCCGCGACCAGCAACAGCCCCGCGCTGACCGCGATCTGCAGGAGAAGGTGTCCCATCCCCGCCATGATGCGCCCCCGCCCTTTCCGCGCCGTTGACGGGCGCCTTGCTTCCGCCCCGAAGCGGGGGCATGCCGCGCCCATGCCCCGCCCTGCGCCCTGCCCGTGATCCGCTCGGTCCTCACCGTCGGGTCCTGGACCATGGCGAGCCGCATCCTCGGCTTCGCCCGCGACATGCTGATCGCCTCGCGCCTCGGCGCCGGGCCCGTGGCGGATGCCTTCTTCGTCGCGTTGAAGCTGCCCAACCTGTTCCGGCGGCTGTTCGGCGAGGGCGCCTTCAACGCCGCCTTCGTCCCCGCCTTCGCGGGAACGCTCGCGGCCGAGGGCAAGGCCAGCGCGCAGGCGCTCGCCGAACGGATGGGCGCGCTGATGTCGATCTGGCTGGGCATGCTGGTGCTGGTCGGCATGATCTTCATGCCGCAGCTGATGAGCGTGCTGGCGCCCGGCTTCGCGGACACCCCGGCGAAGTTCGCGCTGGCCGTCGAGCTCACGCGCATCACCTTCCCCTACCTGCTCTTCATCTGTCTCACGGCGCTGGTGAGCGGAGTGCTGAACGGGCTCGACCGCTTCGCGGCGGCGGCGGCGGCGCCGATCTTCTTCAACCTGATCTCGATGGCGGCGCTGCTCTTCCTCACGCCCTATGTCGCCACGCCCGGGCATGCGCTGGCCTGGGGCGTCACGGCGTCCGGCATCGCGCAACTGGCGCTGGTCCTGTGGGCGACGGCGCGGGCGGGGATGGCGCTGCACATCCTGCGCCTGCCCGCGATCACCGAGGAAGTGCGCCTGGTGCTGAAGCGCATGGTGCCCGGCGTGATCGGCGCCGGCGTGGTGCAGCTGAACCTGGCGGTCGACATCATCATCGCCTCGCTGCTGCCTTCGGGCGCCATCTCCTTCCTCTATTACGCGGACCGGGTCGCGCAGCTGCCGCTGGGCGTGATCGGCGTGGCGGTGGGGACGGCGCTGCTGCCGCTGCTGTCGCGGCAATTGCGCGCCGGGCAGCCGCTGTCGGCGCATCGGTCGATGAACCGGGCCTTCGAGATGTCCCTGCTGCTGACCGTGCCGGCGGCCGTCGGGCTCGCCGTGGCGGCGGGGCCGATCATCGGGGCGCTGTTCCTGCGCGGCGCCTTCGGGTCGGCGGAAGCGGCGGCGAGCGCGGCCGCCCTGGTGGCCTACGCCTTCGGCCTGCCGGCCTTCGTGCTGGTGAAGGTCTTCGCCCCCGGCTTCTTCGCGCGGGGGGACACGGCGACGCCGGTCAAGGTCGGCCTGTTGGCCGTGGCGCTGAATCTGGGGCTGAACCTGGTGCTGATGGGGCCGCTGCAGCATGTGGGCGTCGCGCTCTCGACCGCGCTGGCGGCCTGGGCGAATGCGGGGCTGCTCGCCTGGCTGCTGATCCGGCGCGGGCAGTATGTCGCGGACCGTCGGACGCGACGGCGGGCGCCGCGCATCCTCACGACCGCCGTGATCATGGGGGCGGCGGTCCTGGCGCTCGCCTGGGTCCTGCCGGCAGGGGCGGGGCCGTTCGGACGGGCGGCGGTGGCCGCAGCCCTCATCGCTGCCGGAGGCGCGGTTTTCCTCGCGATCGGGACGGCGATCGACGCCTTCGACCTCCGCGAGATGGTCGGGATGCTGCGCCGCCGGCGCGCGCCGTCTCAAAAATCCGCCTGACTGACAGATTTGTGAATCCGCTTGCGGAATCGTGAGCTCGCGGGCTAGTCATTGACTGATTGGTGAATCGTCCAGGGGTTTCGTTCGCGTGATCGTCGTCGCACGGCATCTGCAGGGAAGCATGGAGGGCGGGCTCGGCCTGCTCCGCCAGGCCGCCTGCGCGCCGATGGCGGGCGGCATGCGGCGCAGCCTGCGGGCCGCGACGCGCGGCGGGCTGCGCGGCGGGGTCTTCGCCCTGGCGCCGGCGGCCGGGCTCGCCCGTCCCGTCGAAGCGCCGGTCGCCCTGATCGA
Source organism: Neoroseomonas marina (assembly GCF_012927745.1). Classification (GTDB taxonomy): domain Bacteria; phylum Pseudomonadota; class Alphaproteobacteria; order Acetobacterales; family Acetobacteraceae; genus Neoroseomonas; species Neoroseomonas marina. The sequence goes on along the minus strand of NZ_JABBKX010000007.1, from coordinate 147,304 downwards.
TGACGCGGATCCGCCGGATGCCGCCGCCGGCCCCGGCCCGGCCGGGACGGAAGCGCGGGGCAGGGCGGCGAGGCCGCCGGCCCGACGCACCGCCGGCGGACGTCGCCCGGCCGCCAAGGGCGGCCGAGGCCGAGGCGGCCGACCACACCCAGGCCATGACCTGACGCCGCGTCGCGGGCCGATGCCCGCGATGGCGCCGCCGTCGTGCCGTCCGCGGGGCTTCGTCCCCTCGGCGGCTTTCGCCGTTTTCAACGCGCCGCGGGCCCCACGCCCGGGCCAGCCTTCGCGATAGGAGAGACGCATGTCCGGAACCTGGACTCCCGGGCCTGGTGCGACGACCGGCAACGATCAGTTCACGGCAACGGTGAACGGGGCCTATGCCGATGGTCTCGCCGGCAACGACACGCTGGCCGGCAACATCGGCAACGACACGCTCCTCGGCAATGACGGGAACGACTACATCGGCGGCCTGACCGGCAACGACAGCCTCCTGGGTGGGGCCGGCAACGACACGCTGGTCGGCGGCGACGGCAACGACACGCTGGCCGGCGGACCGGGCGCCGACAGCCTCGTCGGCGGCAACAACACCGACTTCGTCGACTACAGCACCTCCTCCGCGGGCGTGAACGTCAACCTGGCGACGGGCGCGGGCACCGGCGGCGACGCGCAGGGCGACACCCTGAGCGGCATCGAGGGGATCATCGGGTCCAACCAGAACGATACGCTGACCGGCAGCACCAACGCCGACACCATCCTGGCGGGAGGCGGGAACGACAGCGTGTCGCTCAGCGACGGCAACGACTATGCCGACGGCGAGGCCGGGAATGACACCCTCCTCGGCGAAGTCGGCAACGACACGCTGGTCGGGGGCTATGGTGCCGACTCGATCCTCGGCGGGTTCGGTGACGACCGCATCATCGGCGACGACGGGACGAACGACACCCTCGGCGGCAACGACTACATCGACGGCGGCGCCGGCAACGACACGCTGTTCGGCAATGCCGGCAACGACACGCTGATCGGCGGCCTCGGCACCAATCGTCTGACCGGCAATGCCGGCGACGACAGCCTGGTCGGCGGGCCGGGCGACGACCTGCTGCAGGGCGGTGCCGGCAACGACACGATCCGCGCGGGCACCGGCGTCAACACCATCGAAGGCGGCACGGGCAACGACCTGATCTTCGGCGGCAACGGCACCGACATCTACTACATCACCACCAACACCGGCGTTGACACGATCAACACCGGCGGCGGCAACGACTCCGTCTACATCCAGGGCATGGACAGCACGCTCGGCGGGTCGAACGGCCTTGTCTGGGGCTCCCTGAAGACCGGCGACACCCTGGGCGGCGGCTGGACCGTCTACAAGACCGGCGCCAATGGCGGCTTCGTCGTGAACGGGGTCGACTCCGTCTCCTTCGACAACAGCCCGAACCGGATCATCAGCGGCAGCTACTATGTGCAGCCGCCGGATGGGGAACCCTGCTTCACCACCGGCACCCTGATCGCGACCGCGCGCGGCGAGGTCGCGGTCGAGGATCTGCGCGTGGGCGACCTGCTCGTCACCGCCCAGGGCGGGCCGGCGCTGCAGCCCGTGGTCTGGATCGGCCACAGCCGCGCCAACATCGCGCGCCACCCCGATCCGCGCCGCATCGCGCCGGTGCTGATCAAGGCCGGCGCGCTCGGCGAGGGCGTGCCGCACCGCGACCTGCGCGTCTCCCCCGACCACGGCATGTTCGTCGACGGTTACCTGGTGCCGGCGGGCCGCCTGGTGAACGGGACGACGATCATCCAGGAGCTGTGGTGCCCGGAGGTGACCTACTGGCATGTCGAGCTGCCCGCGCATGGGCTCGTCGTGTCGGAAGGCGCGGTGTCGGAATCCTACCTCGACGACGGCAACCGCAAGCAGTTCGACAACTACGGCATCACGACGCTGTTCAAGGACTTCGCATCCGAACGCGCCAATGGCCGCTACGCGGCGCAGGCCTGCCGGCCGGTCCTGGAGGAAGGCGACGAGGCGCTCGACCGCATCCGCGCGCGGCTCGCGCAGCGCGCCGAGGCGCCGGCCAAGACGGCGACCGAGGCCCGCCGCAGCGCCTGAGCCGGGCCTTCACCATCCACAGCGGGCGGGGGCGGGTTCCGGAAGGGGCCCGCCCCTTCCTCATCACGGTGCTGCGGTCGACCGCTACGCCAATGTGATGGTCGGCCGCCGCGGCCGAAACGGTAGGTTCGCCGCCGTCCTGGCCGTGCCACGTGCCGCTGTCGGCGGGCCTTCCGGTCCCCACCCAAGCCCCTGAACCGCGGCGCGCCAGGCGATGGTTCGGCAGGCATTGGCGGAGGAGCGGGACATGCCGGAACGGTCGATCATGCCCGACGGTTTCGGTCCGCGGCGCCTCGCGCCGATCGACGCGCCGTCCGGCATCGCACGCGCCGCATCCTCCATGGCGGCAGGCGCGGCGGAGGACTCGCCGAAGCCGGGCTGCGTTCCCTGCTTCGCCGCCGGCACGCTCATCGCCACGGCGCAGGGGGAAGTGCCGGTCGAGCGGTTGCGGGCCGGGGACCTCGTCGTGACGGCACTCGGGGGGGCATCGCTGCAGCCGGTGATCTGGATGGGCCACAGCCGCATCGACGTGGCGCGGCACCGGGATCCGCGCGCGGTCGCGCCCGTGCTGATCGGCACGGACGCGCTCGGCGAGGGCATGCCGCACCGCCCTCTTCGCGTCTCGCCCGATCACGGCATTCATCTCGAGGGCTGCCTGGTGCCGGCGGGGCTGCTGGTGACCGGCACATCCATCGTGCAGGAACTGTGGTGCCCCGCGGTCACCTACTGGCATGTCGAACTGCCCGCGCACGCCTTGCTGGTGTCGGACGGCGTGGTGGCGGAATCCTACCTCGACGACGGCAATCGGGCGCAGTTCGACAACCACGGCATCACGGTGCTCTTCAAGGATTTCAGCGCCGACGGCCCCAAGGCGCGGCGGGGTCCGGGGGCGTGCCTGCCGGTGGTCACCGGAGGCGAGGCTCTTGGCCGCATCCGGGCCCGCCTCCTGTCGCGGGCGGCGGGCCTGCGCGATGCGCCGGCGCGGCTCCGGTCCGCCTGACCACCCTTGCGGGAGGTCATGTTGCGGCGCAGCACAAGCGCGCTATGGTCCGCCCGATTTCGAGGAGGCCGGCATGGCAGCACGTAGGCTCTATTTCGTCTGGGGTGGGATCTTCACGGATTCGACCTGGCAGGACCTGGAAGCCGGGACGGAGCAGTGCTTCGGCCCCTACCACGACGCCGCGACCGCCGAGCGCGTGTGGCGCGACGAGACGCGCCGGATGGTCGATTCGGCGCAGCATCGCCTGTTCGTGCTGGAGGTCCCGCGTCCCGCGGGCGCCGCGGCAGCCTGACAGGCCGCCGGTCGCTCCGGCGGGATGAGCATCCCGCCGGAGGCCGCACCGGATCAGTAGTAGTAGCCGCGCGGCTGGCGGGGGGCGGTCAGCGCGCCGATCGCCGCGCCGCCCGCGCCGCCGATGGCCGCGCCGGCGAGCGGCGAGCCGCCGGTCAGCGCCGCGATGCCGGCGCCGCCGGCCGCGCCGATGCCGCCGCCGACCAGGGCGCGCTGGCCGACCGGATCCGCGCAGGCCGCGAGGCCGAGACCGAGAAGAAGTGCGGCAGCGAGCCGCAGACGGGAGGGGCGCATCTGATGCCTCCTGGCATTGCAATCGATGCGGTCAGTGCAGCCCCCGCGTGTGGCGGCGATCAGGCAGGACCTGGGCGGAGGCCGCCACAGGATTCACAACTCCGTCAGGGACCTTTGCGCTTGCGTCCGCCCTTGACCTTCTTCGGGTCGTAGCCGCCGCCGCCCGGGCCCATCGGCTTGGGGCGCCAGTCGGCGCGCGGCGTCGCTTCCTGCAACGACCGGCCCGCGAGGTTCGGCTCGAGGCCGAGGTCCAGCGCCTCGAGCCGCTTGATCTCGTCGCGCAGCCGCGCGGCGGTCTCGAATTCCAGCTCGGCCGCGGCGGCGCGCATCTTGCGCTCGAGGTCGGCGATCGCGGCGCGGAGGTCCTTGCCGACGAAGTTCGTCTCCTCCTCGCCCTCCACCGCATCGACGGTGATGTAGTCGCCCTGGCTGACATCCTTCAGCACGTCGGCGATCTCGCGCCGGATGGTCTGGGGGGTGATGCCGTGCTCGGCGTTCCAGGCCTGCTGCTTGGCGCGGCGGCGCTCGGTCTCGCCCAGCGCGTTGCGCAGCGAGTTGGTCATGGTGTCGGCGTAGAGCACCACGCGCCCTTCCGCGTTGCGCGCCGCGCGGCCGATGGTCTGGATCAGCGAGGTCGTGCTGCGCAGGAAGCCTTCCTTGTCGGCATCGAGGATCGCGACCAGCGCGCATTCGGGGATGTCGAGGCCCTCGCGCAGCAGGTTGATGCCCACCAGCACGTCGAAGACGCCCTTGCGCAGGTCGCGGATGATCTCGATGCGCTCGAGCGTGTCCACGTCGCTGTGCAGGTAGCGCACGCGGATGCCGGCCTCGGTCATGTATTCCGTGAGGTCCTCGGCCATGCGCTTGGTCAGCGTCGTGACCAGCACGCGCCCGCCCTTCTTCGCGACCTCGCGGCATTCGGCGAGCAGGTCGTCCACCTGGCCCTCGACGGGGCGGATCTCGCAGACGGGATCGACCAGACCGGTCGGGCGGATCACCTGCTCGGCGAAGGCGCCGCCGGTGCGTTCCATCTCCCACGCGCCCGGCGTCGCGCTGACGAAGACGGTCTGCGGGCGATAGGCGTCCCATTCCTCGAATTTGAGGGGGCGGTTGTCGGTGCAGGAGGGCAGGCGGAAGCCGAACTCGGACAGGATCGACTTGCGTGCGTAGTCGCCGCGATACATGCCGCCGATCTGCGGCACGGTGACGTGGCTCTCGTCCACGATCAGCACGGCGTTCTCGGGCAGGTATTCGAACAGGGTCGGCGGCGGCTCGCCCGGGTTGCGGCCGGTCAGGTAGCGCGAATAGTTCTCGATCCCTTTGCAGGACCCGGTCGTCTCCATCATCTCGATGTCGAAGATGGTCCGCTGCTCGAGCCGCTGGCGTTCCAGCAGCTTACCCTCGGCTTCGAGCTGCGCGAGGCGTTCCTTCAGCTCCACCTTGATCTGCGCGATCGCCTGGGTGAGCGTCGGGCGCGGCGTGACGTAGTGGCTGTTGGCGTAGACGGCGATGCGTTCCATCTCGCCGGTGACCTCGCCGGTCAGCGGGTCGAATTCGCGGATGCCGTCAATCTCGTCCCCGAAGAGCGAGACGCGCCAGGCGCGGTCGTCGAGGTGGGATGGCCAGATGTCCACGCTCTCCCCGCGCACGCGGAAGGTGCCGCGGGCGAAGAAGGCGTCGTTGCGGCGGTATTGCTGCTCCACCAGGCCCTTCACCAGCGCATCGCGGTCGATCCGCCCGCCGCGTTCGAGCTTCACGACCATGCGGGAATAGGTCTCGACCGAGCCGATACCGTAGATGCAGGACACCGACGCCACGATCACCACGTCGTTGCGTTCGAGCAGCGCCTGCGTCGCGGAATGCCGCATGCGGTCGATCTGCTCGTTGATCTGGGAATCCTTCTCGATATAGGTGTCCGTGCGCGGGACGTAGGCCTCCGGCTGGAAGTAGTCGTAGTAGCTGACGAAGTATTCCACCGCGTTGTCGGGGAAGAAGGACTTCATCTCCCCATAGAGCTGCGCGGCCAGCGTCTTGTTGGGCGCGAGGACCAGTGCCGGGCGCTGCAGGTGCTCGATCACCTTGGCCATGGTGAAGGTCTTGCCCGAGCCGGTCACGCCCAGCAGGACCTGGTCGCGCTCGCCCTGTTCCAGCCCGCCGACCAGGTCGCGGATGGCCTGCGGCTGGTCGCCGTTCGGCTCGAAAGGGGAGACGACCTTGAGCGGGCGCTCCGGCGCGGGGGCCGGGCGCTTCTGGGGCATGAACAGGACGGGGCCGGGGGCGATCAGGTTCATGGGCGGAAGATGGTCCCGAACGGGCCTGGTTGCCACCGCTTCGGATCATCCCGGTCGACAGCCGCCGATCCCCGCCGCGTCCATGTCGGGCCGCGCGGTTGCGCGCGGCGCTGCCGGAGTTCCGGTAGACCGGCCTCGCCCTCGTCGGACCGAGCGTCAGGGCGCGCCCCGGCGGGGGCCCCACAGCAGTGTGACGTCGCCGCCCATCCAGGACTGGCGGAAGGGGCGGCGCGGGGCGAGCAGCGGCTCCAGTGCCGGATCGGCGCGCCATCCCTGCAGCGCCTCGAGCCCATGGGCGTCGCGCGCGTAGCGCGTCGTCTCGTCGAAGCGCGGATCCTCGGTGAGGTGCCCCTGCGCCACGCCGGCCAACGCGCCCATGCGGGCGGGATCGACGATGGAGGCCGTGACCAGCGCGACGAGACGGACGAGCGCCGCGTCCTGCCGACGGGACAGGCCCTGGCCGTTCGCCTCGGCCAGGCGCAGCAGCGGCACGAGCGCCTGCAGCGTGAAGAGGTGGTAGTGCAGCGCCATGCGGCCCCGCGCGCGTTCCTGTGGCAGTGCGCCGGCGGCGTCGACCTGGTCGAGGGTGAGCGCGAGGCGCGCGACGCCCCAGTCGAGCAGCGCACGGTCGCCCGCGGCGACGCCGGCCGCGGCAACGGCGAATCCGGCCCAGGTGGCATGATTGTTCAGGGAGGAATGGGCCCGGGCGCCGGCCGGCGGGATCCGCTCGTAATCCGGCTGCACGCACCGCGCGACGGCGGCGAGCCACGCGGCGGTCCGCGCGATGGAGGCGGGGTCGAGGCCCGGCGCATCGCGGATGGCGAGGAAGGCCGTGGCGGCGCCGGCGAGCGTCCATTTGCGGTGATAGCCGGCCTGGCGGTTGAACGCGCCGAGCAGCGCGCCCGACTGCGCCCAGGCGTCCAAGCCAGCGAGGCCGCAGGCGGCGGCATCGGGCGGCGCGCCGCGCAGCCAATCCTCCGCGCCGCGCTGCGCGGCATCGAGGAAGAGGCGCAGCGGGCGCGTCGCGGCGGTGTCGGCCGCAAGCCGCGCCGGGTCGGGCACCGAGAAGCGGTCATCGGTGTAGAAGGGCTCGCTCCGTAGGGTCGTGACCGGGGGCGGCGGCGCGACGCAGGCGCGCGTGCGGGCCGGGCGCGCAGCGGCGGCGGCCCGGATGGCGGCGACGTCGAAGGGCGCGGCGAGGCGTGTCGTCGTCGCCCCGGCGCTTCCCGGGATCGGCAGGAGAGTCGCGGCGAGGAGAGCCCGGCGATTCATGGGGCGAGGCTTGCATGGCGGCCAGCCAGGGTCGAGCCGCCGTGTTGCGCTGTCCGGCGCATCGCGCGATGACCGCGGCGCGATGAACTACCGACACGCCTTCCACGCCGGCAACCACGCGGATTGCCTGAAGCATGCGCTGCTGCTGCCGATCCTCGACGCGCTGAAGCGCAAGGCGGCGCCCTTCGCCGTGCTCGACACCCATGCCGGGCGGGGGATCTACGACCTCTCGGCAGAGGAGGCGGCGCGGACCGGGGAGGCGGCGCGCGGGGCGCTGCGGCTTGCGGGCGTCACCGAGGGGCCGCTCGCGCCCTTCGTCGCGGCGCTGCGGGAACAAGGGTTTCCGTCGCGGTATCCGGGTTCTCCGGCGCTGATCCGCGCCGCGCTGCGGCCGCAGGACCGGCTCGCCTGCTGCGAGCTGCACCCCGAGGACCATGCCGCGCTGCGGGTGCATTTCGCGCGCGACCGGCAGGTGGCGGTACACCGCCGCGACGCGTGGGAAGCGATCCGCGCCCTGACGCCATTCCCCGAACGGCGCGGCCTGGTGCTGATGGACCCGCCCTTCGAGCAGGAGGAGGAGTTCGCGCGCCTCGCCGAGGCGATCGTCGGACTGAACCATCGGTTCCGCGCCGGCATCCTCGCCGCCTGGTATCCGGTGAAGCATCGCGCACCGGTGCGCGACTTCCATGACGCGCTGCGTGCCTCCCCGGTTCGCGACGTCGTGGCGGCCGAGATGTGGCTGCGCGAGCCGACCGATCCGCGCCGGCTGAACGGCAGCGGACTCCTGGTCGTGAACCCGCCCTATGGTTTCGAGGCGGCGGCCGCCGAGATCCTGTCCGCCCTGCTGGCGACCCTGGAGACCGAACCGGGCGCTGGCGTTTCCGTGACCCGGATCGTTCCGGAATGAGGGCCGTGTCCATGTGCGAGGGCGGAGTCGCAGAGAAGGGAGGGGGGTCCGGGGGAGGTTCATCCTCCCCCGGGCATCGACGCATGAAGATTGCCGTCCTTGGTGCGGGCGCCTGGGGAACGGCCCTGGCCGTGCAGGCCGTGCGCGCGGGCCGCGACGTGGTCCTCTGGGCCCGCGACCCTGCGCGCGCGGCCGAGATCGCCGCGGCGCGCGAGAACACCCGCTACCTGCCCGGTGCGTCGTTGCCCGATGCGCTGCGCGTCACCGCCGACGCTGGGGAGGCGCTGTCCGGCGCCGCCCTGGTGCTGATGGTAGTGCCGGCGCAGGCGCTGGGCCGGGTGCTGGCGGGCCTGCCGGCCTTCGACGCGCCGATGCTCGTCTGTGCCAAGGGGGTGGAGGCGTCCACTCTGCGCCTGCCGCTCGAGGTGGTGGCGGCGGTGCGGCCCGGAGCGACGGCGGGCGTGCTGTCGGGGCCGAACTTCGCGCATGAGGTTGCGCGCGGCCTGCCGGCGGCCGCGGTGGTGGCCGCGTCGGATCCCGCGCTGCGCGAGGCGGGGCTGGCGCTGCTCGGATCCCCCGCCTTCCGGCTTTACGCGGGCGAGGACCCGGTCGGCGCGCAGGTCGGCGGGGCGGCGAAGAACGTCATCGCCATCGCGGCGGGGGCCGTGATCGGGGCGGGCCTGGGGGAGAATGCGCGGGCGGCGCTGGTGACGCGCGGCCTGGCGGAATTGTCGCGCCTCGCGGTGGGACTCGGCGGCCGGGCGGAGACCGCGGCGGGGCTGACCGGCATGGGCGACCTGGTGCTGACGTCGTCCGGCATGGGCAGCCGCAACACCTCGCTCGGCGTCGCGCTGGGGCGGGGGGAACGGATGGCGGATGTGCTCGCGAAGCGCACCGGCGTGACGGAGGGCGTCGCGACCGCGCCGGCGATCGTCGCGCGGGCGGCGGATGTCGAGGTCGAACTGCCGATCTGCGCGGCCGTCGCGGACCTCGTCGCGGACCGCATCACGGTCGCCGAGGCGATGGCGCGGCTGATGGCCCGGCCGCAGCGGGCGGAATAGCGCCGGCTCAGGCGGTCTTGGCGAGTTCCGAGGCGTGCAGGTTGCGCACGGCGGCGACGTAGCTGGTCGGCGTGCCGGTCAGCATGGCTTCGTTGAGCTGGCGCAGCAGGCGCTCGAGGTCGGCGGTGCGGCAGAGCTCGAGCGAACCCAGCCCGGCCCGGTGGGTCGCGCGGTAGGAACCGTCGCGCAGGCGGTCGATCTCGATCGTGCTGGCGCCGCCGGCGGCCGGACGCAGCGTGATGATGACGTCCTCGGCGGGGGGGTCGGTGTCAGGAGGCATGGTCACTGTCCTTCCGGGCGCATGGGTCCAGGTGCCGCCAGGTTCCGGATCGGGGAGGGATCGGAACCCGCGTGACCGGGGCATGACGCCCTCGAATCGATCATGGCGTAGACCCTTTGCTCGCGCCGTCGCCACCGATCCTCGGTAGTGCCGATGGCGCCGTAGGTGCCTGCTGGTTGCGCCGCCATGCCTGCGCCCGGACGTCCCCCGCGCGGAGACCGGCCGTCTGCAAGGCAGTGGCGGCGTTGCGCGCGGGAAGCGCAGCACCACCGGATGGGGCGCATCGCATCGTCTGAGACGCGTCACGTTCCGGTGACCGGCGCCTCGCGGCGGCGCGAGTCGAGCGCGCTATTCGGCCGTCAGCGCGGCGCCGGCGGCGAAGGGGGCGAGCGGGAGGGCCAGCGACACCCCCGCGCCGAGCAGCAGCAGGAAGGGGGAGGGCGACAGCCCGGCGGCGGCGGCCTCGATCGCCGCCGCGCCGAAGATGACCGCGGGTATGGCGAGCGGCAGCACCAGCAGCGGCAGCAGCACCGACCCCCGCCGCGCGCCGAGCGTCAGCGCCGCGCCGACGGTGCCGAGCAGCGACAGCAGCGCGGTGGCCAGCGCCAGCGCGGCCAGCGCGGCGCCCCAGGCATCGGTCGGCAGGTTGAGCAGGGCTGCGGTGACGGGCGTTGCGGCCAGCAGCGGCAGGCCCGTGGTGATCCAGTGGCCGAGCGCCTTGGCCGCGGCGATGCCGCTGCGCGGCAGGCCTGAGAGCAGCAGCTGGTCCAGCGTCCCGTCCTCGGCATCCGCGCCGAAGAGCCGGTCGAGCGGCAGCAGCGCGGCGAGCAGCGCCGCGGCGAACAGCGCGCCGGGGGCCAGCCGCGCCAGGGTTTCGGGCGCCGGGCCGACGCCGAAGGGGAACAGCGCGCAGACGAGGACGAAGAACAGCACCGCGGCGAGGGTGTCGGCGGGGTGGCGGAGCGCGAGGCGGATCTCACGGCCGAGCAGCGCGAGGAAAGCGCTCACAGGCGGAACTCCCGCGCATCCGCGAGCGGCAGCGGGATATGGGTCGCGGCGACGACGATGCCCCCCGCGGCGCGGTGCGCGGCAAGCAGGGGCCGCAGGCGCTCGACCGAGGCGGCGTCGAGCCCCGTGGTCGGCTCGTCCAGCAGCCACAGCGGCGCGGGCGCGAGGGCGAGGCGCGCCAGCGCCAGCCGCCGCCGCTGGCCGGAGGACAGGACGCGGGCCGGCAGGTCCGCCAGTGCCGCGAGGCCCACGGCCTCCAACGCGCCGGGGACGGCGCCGCCCCACAGTGCGGCGAAGAAGGCCAGGTTCTCGGCGACCGTCAGCGCCGGCTTCAGCGCGTCCTGGTGGGAAAGGTAGCGCAGGCGGTGGGCATGGGCGGCGGGGTCGGCGGCGATGTCCTCCCCCTGCCAGAGCACCGCGCCTTCGGCCGGACGGAGCAGGCCGGCGAGAATCCGCAGCAGCGTGGATTTGCCCGCGCCGTTGGCGCCGGTCAGCAGCAGCGCCGACCCTTGCGGCAGGGAAACGTCGAGGCCGGCGAAGACGGCCCGTTCCCCGCGCAGGCAGGCCAGGTTGCGCGCCGTGAGCACCGCGTCGGCCGGATCAGGCAAAACCGTCCCCCACTCCATGGACCGCCGCGGGCTGCCATGCTTTAAGGCGGCCGTTTCGCGGCCGCGAAAGGCCGCTCCCAGCGAGGAAGGCACCCGGACCATGCGGATGATCGGGCAGGACAGCCTGAAGACCCGCCGTACCCTCACCGTGGACGGCAAGACCTATCACTACTTCAGCCTGCCCGAGGCGGCCAAGAGCATCGGCGACGTCAGCCGGCTGCCCTACAGCCTCAAGGTGCTGCTCGAGAACGTGCTGCGCTTCGAGGACGGGCGCTCCTACACCGTCGACGACGCGAAGAAGATCGCCGAGTGGGTGAAGGAAGGCCGTTCGACCAAGGAAGTGCCGTTCCGTCCGGCGCGCATCCTGCTGCAGGACTTCACGGGCGTGCCCGCGGTGGTCGACCTCGCCGCGATGCGCGACGCGCTGCTCAAGCTCGGCGGCGACCCGCGCAAGGTGAACCCGCTCGTCCCCGTCGACCTCGTCATCGACCACTCGGTCATGGTGGACGTCTCCGGCACGGCCGACGCGCTGAAGAAGAACGTCGACATCGAGTTCGAGCGCAACGGCGAGCGCTACGAGTTCCTCCGCTGGGGCCAGGAAGCCTTCAACAACTTCCGCGTCGTCCCGCCGGGCACGGGCATCTGCCACCAGGTGAACCTGGAATACCTGGCGCAGGTGGTCTGGACCTCGACCGACACGGGCGAGACCTTCGCCTTCCCGGATTCGTGCTACGGCACGGACAGCCACACGACGATGGTCAACGGCCTCGGCGTGCTGGGCTGGGGCGTCGGCGGCATCGAGGCCGAGGCCGCGATGCTCGGCCAGCCGATCGCCATGCTGATCCCCGACGTGATCGGCTTCCGCCTGCACGGCAAGCTGAAGGAAGGCGTGACCGCGACCGACCTCGTGCTGACCGTCACGCAGATGCTCCGCAAGAAGGGCGTGGTCGGCAAGTTCGTCGAATTCTTCGGCCCCGGCCTCGATGAGCTGCCGCTCGCCGACCGCGCGACCATCGGCAACATGGCCCCCGAATACGGCGCGACCTGCGGCTTCTTCCCGGTCGACGAGACGACGCTGGGCTACCTCCGCCTGTCCGGCCGCGACGAGCACCGCATCAACCTCGCGCGCGACTACCTCAAGGCGCAGGGCATGTTCCGCGACGCGACCTCGCCCGAGCCGGTCTTCACCGACACGCTGGAACTCGACCTGTCGACGGTCGAGCCGTCCATGGCCGGCCCGAAGCGCCCGCAGGACCGCGTGGCGCTGACCAATGTCGCGACCGCCTTCGGCAAGGACCTCGCGGCCGGCACCATGGGCGTGCCGGGCGACAAGGCCGACCTGCGCGTGCCGGTGGCCGGCGCCAACTACGACCTCGGTCATGGCGACGTGGTGATCGCGGCGATCACGTCGTGCACCAACACCTCCAACCCCTATGTCCTCGTGGCTGCCGGGCTGGTGGCGAAGAAGGCGGTGGAGAAGGGGCTGACCGCGAAGCCGTGGGTGAAGACCTCGCTCGCGCCGGGGTCCCAGGTGGTGACCGAGTACCTCGACAAGGCCGGGCTGCAGCCCTTCCTCGACGCGCTGGGCTTCCAGACCGTCGGCTACGGCTGCACCACCTGCATCGGCAATTCCGGGCCGCTGGCGGACCCGATCGTGGACGCGGTCGAGAACAACAAGCTGGTCGTGACCTCGGTGCTGTCGGGCAACCGCAACTTCGAAGGCCGCGTGCACGCCAACGTCCGCGCGAACTACCTCGCCTCCCCGCCGCTGGTGGTCGCCTACGCGCTCGCCGGCACGGTGAAGAAGGACCTCACGAAGGAGCCGATCGGCACGGGCAAGGACGGCCAGCCGGTGTTCCTGAAGGACATCTGGCCGACGCAGAAGGAAGTGTCGGACACGGTGCATTCCGTCGTGACCCGCGCGATGTTCCAGGAGCGCTACGGCGACGTGTTCAAGGGCCCGGCGCAGTGGCAGGCCATCCGCGTCGACGCCGACAGCGACACCTATCGCTGGAACTCGGGGTCCACCTACGTGCAGAACCCGCCCTACTTCGAGGGCATGACGATGGAGCCGGGTGCGGTCTCCTCGATCAAGGGCGCGCGCATCCTCGCCGAGCTCGCGGACTCGATCACGACCGACCACATCTCGCCGGCCGGCTCGATCAAGAAGTCCTCGCCCGCGGGCGAGTACCTCCTCGAGCACCAGGTGCGCCAGGCGGACTTCAACTCCTACGGCGCGCGCCGCGGCAACCATGAAGTCATGATGCGCGGCACCTTCGCCAACATCCGCATCAAGAACGAGATGGTGCCCGGCGTCGAAGGCGGCGTGTCGAAGCACTACCCCTCGGGCAAGGTGGCGCCGATCTACGACGTCGCGATGATGTACAAGAAGGAGGGCGTGCCGCTGGTCGTCATCGGCGGCAAGGAATACGGCACCGGCTCCTCCCGCGACTGGGCGGCGAAGGGCACCTTCCTGCTTGGCGTGAAGGCCGTGATCGCCGAGAGCTTCGAGCGCATCCACCGTTCGAACCTGGTCGGCATGGGCGTGCTGCCGCTGGTGTTCAAGGACGGCGAGACGCGCCAGACCCTCGGCCTGAAGGGCGACGAGACGATCGACATCCTCGGCGTGGAGACCCTCTCCCCGCGCATGATGATGGACGTCGTGATCACCCGGGCCGACGGGACGCAGGTGAAGACGCAGGTGCTGTGCCGCGTCGATACCGCCGACGAGGTCGAGTACTACAAGAACGGCGGCATCCTGCACTACGTGCTGCGCGGGATGGCGAAGGCGGCGTAAGCGCCGTCTTCCGTCGGAGCAAGGACGGGGCGCGATCCGCGAGGGTCGCGCCCCTTTTGCGTTCAGCCGCCGGGGCGTGGGCGCGGTACAGCGCTTCCTGCAGCGCCTTCAACGCGTCGGTGGCGCGCGCATGGCCGCGGCTGGCCGCCACGACCACCATCGCCATGTTCATCGTGGATGGGCGGTCTTCGCCTGCCGGCGCAACGGCCCCGCCCCGGTTCAGCCGGCCATGACGGCGTCCACGCGCAAGCGCCGCAGCCGCCCATCCTGCACCGGCCAGTCGATCGACTGCCCTGCGCGCAGCCCGATCAGCCCCGCGCCGACCAGGGAAAGGATCGAGATCCGCCCCTGGCCGATATCGGCCTCGGCCGGCATCACGAGCTGCACGCGGCGGGTCGTGCCGGCCGCGACGTCGGTGAAGGTGACGTGCGAGCCGAGGGCCACGACGTCCGGCGGCAGGCGGCCTGCGGGAACGAGGTCGGCGCGGTCGGCTTCCTCGAGCAGCAGCCGGGCGGCGTCGGGGTTGCGGCGGGCGGCGCTGGCCGCAAGGCCGAGCAGGATGCCGTGGTCGCTGTCGGACAGCAGGATGGGCGGGCGGCGCGTCGTCATGCGCACCGTCGTGGCGTTGGCCATGGGAGGAAAGGTCCTTGAGGGAAGATCGCGGGACGTCGGCGTGCCCCCGGGCGGCGGCGCGCCAGGCGCGCGCATCCCCGGGGGTCAGTGGCCTGCGATCAGGCACCCCGCGTGGAAAAGCCGGCGACGAAGCGTGGCTGTCAGGACCATGACTGGAAGATCGGCGCGGCGGGCGACGCAATCAAGGCCGCCGCGCCGCGCGTCAGGCGAAGAGGACGTCGAGGACCAGGTGCGGACCTGGGCCGGTGCCGCTGTCATAGCTGACGCCCCGGAAGTCCACGGCGATGCCGTCGGCCGTCCAGGTGATGTCGCTGGCGTCCAGGCCGGTCAGGGTGCCGGACGATTCGGCGGTATTGATATGCACCCCGACGATGTTTCCGAGCACGCCGAACTGATCCTGGATGCGGACGCCGTCGAAGCTGTCGGAGGGGAAGTTGCTCTTGCCCGCGGCGAAGTCGAAGATCAGCTGCGTATTGGTGATGTTGAGGCTGGCCGTGGTGAATTCGTTGGCAGGGCCGGATGTCTGGAAGTCCGGAAGCTCGACGCCGGTCGTGACCGTGATGTCGGTATTGAAGCGGAAGCCACCGCCCAGGTCCTCGAAGGTGTAGTCCACCGTCTTGCCGAGGAATCCGTCCACCGGCGGCACGACATCGGTCACGCCGGCGACGTTCACCGCCACCACCGCCGTGCTCTGCGCCCCATGCGCGTCGGTGATGACGTAGGAAAAGCTGTCGGTCAGGTGGTCCCCTGTATTCAGGGCCCCGAGCGCCGCGGACCCGGTCGGGTCGTAATGGATGGTCCCGTCGGCGTTCACGCTGATCTTCGCCCCGAGCGCGCTCGTCGCGCTGCCGATCGTGACCGCGAGCGCGTCATGGTCCGGGTCGCTGTCATTGCCCAGGACGTCGATGGTGATCGCCGTGTCCTCGTTGGTCGCGGCGCTGTCGGGCACGGCGACGGGGGGGTGGTTGGTGTCCGTCGGGACCTCGCCCGCGGTGCCGACCAGCTTCAGCCCATCGGTGCGCGCCCCGCCCTCGACGCCCACGCTCGTCATCCGGACGCCGAACTGCTGCTGGGCGATCAGGTCGAGCGACAGCGCATGGTTCGCGTTCGACAGGACGAAGCTCGCGCTGTGGTAGTCGTCGCGCCCGGCGCCGGCCGTCCCGATCTCGACGCCCACGTCGAAGGCCCCGGCCGCGCCCTGCATGTTGGCGCCCTGGCCGAGGTCGATGACGCTGTTCGCGCGGGCGCGGAACTCGGTGACCGCGCCGCTGTCGTCGGTGAGCGTCAGGCCCTTCAGCAGGCTTTCGTCGGACAACTGGAAGAAGAAGCCGCGCAGGTCGCCGGTCAGCCCGCCGTCGCCCAGCAGGGAGACGGTGAAGCGGAGGGATCCATTGTCCTCCACGACGTGCACCTCGACCCCGGGCCCGCCGGGGATGGTGAAGGTCATTTCCGCCACGATGATCTCCTGTCCGCTGGGATCCGGCGCGGCGTTCCCGCGCCAGGCCCTTTGCTCGATTCCCCGCGGTTGTCCGGACGCCCGGCAGCGCCCGAGTTTGGCGAGAATCGCGTATTAATATTCGCGCAATGGGCGGAAATCACGCAAGTGGCGTGCTGATGACGCCGAAATTTCGCGCATGGCGCGATCCGGACGGCAACCCCGCGGCCGGGCATTCGCCTCCCGGCACCGGCGCCGCGGATGCTTCAGGTCTCGAGGCGCGCGAGCGGACGCAGGACCAGGGCCAGCGCGGCCATCGCCGCCATGCCCCAGAAGACCGCCCCGCCCATCGCGGCATAGGCGGGTCCCGCGGCGAGCGTCGCCAGCATCATCACCGCGCCCACCGCCGCCCCGTGCAGCGTCTGCGCGGTGCCCGCGACTGCCGGCGGCACCGAGGCCTGGAGCACCCGCATCGCGGCCAGGTGCATCGCCCCGAAGGTCAAGGCGTGCAGCGCCTGTGCCACCATGAGCGCCGGCAGCCAGACCGTCCCGGCCGTCAGGCCCCAGCGAAGGCACGCCGCGGCGGCGGCGATGGCCGCCAGGCCCGGCGCGCCGAACCGCTCGGCCAGCGGCCGTCCCCAGGCAAAGAGCGCCACCTCCGCCACCACCGACCAGGCCCACAGCAGCCCGATCACCGTGCCGGACAGGCCCGCGGCTTCCCAATGGATCGATCCGAAGGCGTAGTAGGCTGCGTGACTGCCCTGGATCAGCGCGGAACACAGCAGCAGGCGGCGGAAGGCCGGCAGGGCGAGCACCGCGCGAAAGGCGCCGCCGCCGCGCCGCGCGATGGCCGGGGCGGGCGGCAGCGCCAGCGTCGCGACCGCGGCGGCCGCCAGCGTGGCGGCAAGCAGCCAGGCGATGCTGCCCGCGCCCGCGCGTTCCGCCAGCCAGCCGGACAGTCCCGCCGCGGCGATGAAGGCGGCTGAGCCGGCCGCCCGCACGCGGCCGTAGTCCCATCGTTCCTCGCGCGCCGCGCGCAGCGCCATCGCATCGCCGAGCGGCACCACGCTCGCGAAGCCGAGTGCGAAGAGCAGGTTCGCGGCCAGCAGCCCGACGAAGTCGGTGGCGATCCCGTAGAGGCCGGCCGCGACCGCCGCGAGAAGCGCCCCCGCCGCCATGACCATGCGCGGCCGTCCCAGCGCATCCGCGAGCCGCCCGCCGAGCGGCCCCGACAGGAGGCGCACCGAGGCGCCCGCGGCGAGGATCGTGCCGACCTCTGCCGCCGTCAGCCCGCGCGAGGCGAGCAGCGGCGGGATGAAGGGCAGCGTCACGCCCACCGCGGCGAATTGCGCGGCGAAGACAAGGGCGAAACGAGGGGCTGAGGATGTCACGGCGGCAGGCGGCAGCACCCTGCCGGACGCCCCTGCCATGGACAAGTGCCGCGCCGCGTGCCACGGAGGCCGGCCCCCAATTCGGAATGTCGGCGCGCTATGTTCGAACCTCGGGTCCGTGCCGTCCTCGGCCCCACCAATACCGGCAAGACGCATCTCGCGATCGAGCGGCTTCTTGCCCATGCCTCCGGCATCATCGGCTTCCCGCTGCGCCTGCTGGCGCGCGAGAACTACGACCGCATGGTCGCGCAGAAGGGTGAGCGGCACGTCGCGCTGATCACCGGCGAGGAGAAGATCATTCCGCCCGAGGCGAAGTGGTTCGCCTGCACGGTGGAGGCGATGCCGCTCGACCGCCCGGTCGAGTTCCTCGCGGTGGACGAGATCCAGCTCTGCGCCGATCCGGACCGCGGGCATGTCTTCACCGACCGGCTGCTGCATGCGCGCGGCATGGTCGAGACGATGTTCCTCGGCGCCGAGACCATCGCGCCCCTGATGCGCCGCCTGGTGCCGCGCGCCGAGATCGAGACCCGCCCGCGCCTGTCGCAGCTGACCTATGCCGGGCCGGCCAAGCTGACGCGCCTGCCGCCGCGGTCCGCCATCGTCGCCTTCAGCGCGCAGGAGGTCTACGCGATCGCCGAGGCCGTCCGGCGCCGCCGCGGCGGCTGCGCGGTCGTGATGGGCCGGCTGTCGCCGCGCACGCGCAACGCGCAGGTGGCGCTGTACCAGAACCGCGAGGTCGATTTCCTGGTCGCGACGGACGCGATCGGCATGGGCCTGAACATGGACGTCGACCATGTCGCCTTCGCCGCGCTGTCCAAGTTCGACGGGCAGAACGCGCGGCCGCTGACGGCGCAGGAGGTCGCGCAGATCGCCGGCCGTGCCGGTCGCGGCATGAAGGACGGGTCCTTCGGCACCACCGCCGAATGCCCGCCCATGGCCGAGGAGATCGTCGAGGCGGTCGAGACTCACGCCTTCGAGCCGCTGGGCACGCTCGCCTGGCGGAACTCCGACCTCGACTTCACCTCGATCGACGCGCTGCTCGGCAGCCTCGCGGCCTCGCCGCCGCAGGCGGGTCTCGCCAAGGGGCATGACGCGGTCGACCACATCACGCTCGAGGCGCTGTCGCGCGACGTCGAGGTGCGCGGCCTCGCGGACACCATGTCGCGCGTGCGGCTGCTGTGGGAAGCCTGCCAGGTGCCGGACTTCCGCAAGCTCGCGGACGACAGCCACACCAAGCTCTGCGCCAAGCTGTTCACGCATCTCGCGAAGGACGGGCGACTGCCGCGCGATTGGGTGGCGAACGCCATCACCGTGCTGGAACGCACCGACGGCGACCTCGACACGCTGATGGCGCGCATCACCGCCATCCGGGTCTGGGCCTACATCGCCGCGCGGGCCGACTGGCTCGACGATGCCGCCGCGCTGCAGGCGGAGACGCGCCGCGTCGAGGACCTAATCTCCGACGCGCTGCACGAGACGCTGACCGCGCGCTTCGTGGATCGCCGCGCCGCGCACCTCATCCGCAAGATGGACGAGGGCGAGGAGGAACTGCTTTCCGCCGTCACCCGCCGCGGCGAGGTGGTGGTCGAAGGCCACCCGGTCGGCAACGTGAAGGGCTTCAGCTTCGAGCCCGATCCGGGCGCGGTGGAGGAGGAGGAGCGCCGCGTCGTCCTCCGCGCCGCCCGTCGCGCGCTCGGCGCCGAGATCCCGCGCCGCGTCGCGATGCTGGAGGCGGCGAAGGACGACGCCTTCGCCATCACGCCGACCCACAAGATCACCTGGGCCTATTCCCACGCGCCGAACATGCCGGTGGGCCTGGGCGACATCGCCGAGGTCGCGAAGCTCAAGCCTGGGCCGGAGCCGTCCAAGCCGCAGGTCGAGGTGCTGGCGAGCGAGTTCCTCGACGGCGCGCAGCGCGAGCGCATCCGCGAGCGCCTGGCGACCTGGCTCGACGCGCACATCAAGCGCGAGCTCGGCGCCGTCTTCGCCGCCGAGGCCAAGGCGTCCGAGGACAACACCCTGCGCGGCCCGGCCTTCCGGCTGCGCGAGGAGCTCGGCCTCGCCATGGGCCGGACGGATCCGGACATCCGCCCCGACCTGCGCCAGAAGCTGAAGGGCATCGGCATCCGCGCGGGGCGCTACGCGCTCTACGTGCCGGAGGCGATGAAGCCCAAGGCGATGGCGCTGCGCGCGCAGCTCTGGTCCCTGCTGCGCGGCATCGAGACGCCGAAGCTGCCCGGCGGCGGCCTGATCGCCGTCCCGCCGCCCGCCGACTGGCCGCGCGGCTTCGCCGAGACCATGGGCTGGCTGCCGGCGGGACCTGTGCTGCTGCGCCTCGACGTCGCGGAACGCATCGCGGGCGAGATCGGTCATCTGACGCGCCGGGCGCCGGCGCTGCTGCCGGGCGACCTCGCGAGCCGGCTCGGCATCAAGGGCGAGAATCTCGGTCCGGTGCTGGACGCGATGGGCTTCCGGCTGATGCCGGCCGAGACGCTGGAGGACGGCGCCTTCGGCCCGCCCGCGCCGGCGCGCATCGCCCATGCCCGCCCGCCGCGGCACGAACACCATCGCGGCCCGCGCCGCGACGGGCCGCGCCAGGACCAGCAGCAGCGCGGCCCGCGGCGCGAGGATCGCCGCCCGCCGCGGCAGGACCAGCCGGCCGAGGGCGCCGCGCCGGCCGAAGGCGCGCAGGCCGAAGCGCCGCGCCCGCCGCGGCAGGATCAGCGCCCGCCGCGCGACCAGCGCCAGGGGCCGCCGCGCCACGGCCAGGGCAAGGGGCCGCAGGGTGGTGGGGACCGCGACAGGGATCGCGGACCGCGCCGGCCGCGCGAGGAGCGCGCCGCGCTGCCGCCGATGCCGCGGGCGGACAGCCCCTTCGCGGTGCTGGCCAACCTGCTGAAGAAGGATTGATGGGGGCGCGGGGGCGCCGGAGGGGCGCCGCCCCTCCGGACCTCCCCGCCAAAGGCCGAAAGGCCTTTGGAAACCATCACATGGGGCCGGCCAGCGGCGCCCGGTGCCCGGGAATCGCGGTCCAGGGGCCCGCAGGCCCCTGGCGGGGTGGCTTGGAGGGGCAGCGCCACTCCACTCTCCTTGCATGACCGCTGACGCCTTCCAACGCCTCGACGCCTGGCTGTGGTGTGCCCGCCTGCGCAAGACCCGCAGCGACTGCGCCGCCCTGGTCGAAGCCGGCGCCGTGCGCATCAACCGCCAGCCCACCGACAAGCCCCACGCCAAGGTCCGGACCGGGGATGTCCTGACCATCGCCCAGGGCAGCGGGGAACGGGGCCGCATCGCCGTCTGGCGGGTTCTGGCGCTGGCCGAGCGTCGCGGCCCCCCTGCCGCGGCGCGCGCGCTTTACGAGGACCTGGCCCCGTCCGACGGGGCCTGATCGGTCAGTCGGCCCCGCCGCCCTCCGGATCGGTCTCGAGGACCGATTCGTGCAGGCCGGGGATGGCCGCGATCGGGCGGCCGTGCTCATCGACCTGGAAAAGGCCCCAGGCCATGTCCGAGATCTCCGGTTCCAGATCACCGGGATCGGACAGCAGGTAGCAGAAGGAGAAGAGAAGCTCCCGCTCGATGATCCGGACGACGGCGGTGAGGTCTTCCTCGGTCACGCCGGCGGCCGCGATGCGGTCCAGGGCGGCGGCGGCTTCCGGGCCGATCGCCGCCGGCTGCGCCTTCAGGGCCGCGACCCAGGACCGGCCGGGCTGGCTGGTCAGCAGGCGCCACGCCTGGCGCAGGAAGACGAAGCGGGCGAGCTGCGGGATGCCTTCCTGCAACTGGGATTGCGCCCATGCGTCCGGGTCGCGGGCGCCGAGCTTGCGGAACAGGTCGGCCAGGTCGAGCTCGTCCATCCTCGTCCCCCCTGCGGTGTGGCGCCGGCGGCGCCTTCCCGCGCGGGAAGGCGCGGGAGCCATGTCGAATCCCGCCTTGTCAGGTTCCGGGCGTCAGTCCATCTAGCGCGCCGGAGTTGCATGTCGTCCGCGCCGTGGGACGCGTGCTTCCAACCCCCTGAGCCGGCGGAGAGCGACTTGACCTACGTCGTCACCGAGAACTGCATCAAGTGCAAGTACATGGACTGCGTGGAAGTCTGTCCGGTGGACTGCTTCTACGTCGGCGAGAACATGCTGGTGATCCACCCGGACGAGTGCATCGACTGCGGCGTGTGCGAGCCCGAATGCCCCGCCGAGGCGATCTTCCCCGACAGTGACGACAAGGCGACGGCCTGGCTCGAGCTGAACCGGACCTATGCGACGCAGTGGCCGAACATCACCCGCAAGGGCGAGGCGCCGGCCGATGCGGACGAATGGAAGGACAAGCCGGGCAAGAAGGACCTGTTCAGCCCGAACCCCGGCTGAACCCGGGCCTCGCCCCCGGGGATGACGGGGGACGATTTTTCTGCTAGGTCTTTCAATGCGATGGCCTGTGGACATTCCGAATGTCCCGCAGGGCACCGATCCGTCATACGGGTCCGTTCCGGACCCATGCTCGCCGCGGGCGCTTTCCCGCCGCGAGGACAGGAGCGCACCAGGCATGAAGGCACCGGCCCGCAGCAAGGCGCAGACGAAGAAGAGCGCCGCCAAGCCGAAGTCGGCCGCGAAGCCGAAGGCCGTGGCCAAGCCGAAGGCCGCCGCGAAGGCGGTGAAGGCGCCCACGAAGACCGCCGCGAAGCCCAAGGCCGCGGCCAAGGCCGCCAAGGTGCCGACCAAGACCGCGGCGCCGGCCGCGAAGGTCGCGGCCAAGGCCGCGCCGAAGGCGGCTGTTGCGAAGTCCGCGCCGAAGGCCGCGCCCGCGCCGAAGGCTGCGGCGAAGCCGGCCCCCAAGGCCGCCGCCGCGCCGAAGCCCACCGCCCCGGCCAAGCCCGTCGCGGCGAAGCCCGCCCCCATTGTTGCCCCGCCTGCCGCCGAGGCAGTCGTCGCCGCCAAGCCTGCGGCACCGTCGAAGCCCGCCGCCCCGGCGCCGGCTCCGGTGCCCGCGCCCGCCCCGGCGCCCCTCGCCGCGGCCGTGCGCCCACCCATGCCCAAGCCTGTTGGACCTCCTCCCGCCCCGCGTGGCGCCCCCGTCTCCCTGCCGCCGCCGACCCATCGGCCGGCGGCCTCACCCCTGACCGCGGCGGCCGCCAGCCGGTCAGCCCCGCGCCCGAAGGAAGACTTCAAGGCCGGCGACCACGTCGTCTACCCCACCCATGGCGTCGGCCAGGTCCAGGGGATCGAGACGATCGAGGCCGCGGGCTACGCCCTGCAGGTCATCGTCGTGACCTTCGAGGAAAACCGGATGACGCTGCGCGTCCCGGTGAACAAGGCGGCCTCCTCCGGCCTGCGGAAGCTCGCCGCCGGGGCCAACATGCAGACGGCGCTGGACACGCTGAAGGGCCGCGCGCGCATCAAGCGGACCATGTGGTCCCGTCGCGCCCAGGAATACGAAGCGAAGATCAATTCCGGCGACCCCGTCCAGATCGCCGAGGTGGTGCGCGACCTGCACCGCAATGCCGGCCAGCCCGACCAGTCCTTCTCCGAGCGGCAGATCTACGAACAGGCGCTCGACCGCCTCGCGGCCGAGGTCGCGGCGATCGACAAGACCGACAAGCCCAAGGCGATCGAGAAGCTGCTCACCTACCTCGGCAAGGCCGAGAAGGGGGAGAAGGGCGACAAGGCGGACAAGGTCGAGAAGCTCGAGGACGAGCCGGCGGACTGATCCGCCGCGCGGCGTCCGGACCCCCACAGCGCCCGCGCCGCCCGAAGGGTTGCGCGGGCGTTTTCATGTCCACGCCACGCAAAGAAGAAGGCCCCGGGGATCGCTCCCCGGGGCCCTTTTCGTGTGGGCCTGTGCCCGTGCCGTCAGTCCGACTGGCGCTGGCCCATGAAGGACAGCAGCAGCTGGAAGAGGTTCACGAAGTTCAGGTAGAGCGCCAGCGCGTCCATCACGCTGCGCTTGCCCGCTTCGTCCGTCCCCTCGGCATAGGCGTAGGACAGGTAGTCGTTCTTGATCCGCTGGGTGTCCCAGGCGGTCAGGCCGACGAAGACGATGACGCCGATGATGCTGATGGCGAAGGCCAGCGCGCTCGAGGCCAGGAAGATGTTGACCAGCGAGGCGATGATGATGCCGATCAGGCCCATCATCATGAACGAGCCCATGCGCGTCAGGTCGGCCTTCGTCGTGTAGCCGTAGAGGCTGATGCCCGCGAACATCGCGGAGGTCACGAAGAAGGTCGTCGCGATCGACTGGCCGGTGTAGCGCAGGAAGATGTTCGACATGCTCGCGCCCATCGCGGCGGCGAACAGCCAGAACAGCGCCTGGGCGGTACCCTTGCTCATCCGGTTGATGCCGAACGAGAAGACCAGCACGAAGGCCAGCGGCGAGAGCATGGCGGCCCAGCCGAGGAGCGTCGGCGAGACGACGCGCATGCCGTTCGGCGCGCGGCCGACCGACCAGAACAGGCTCATCAACTCGGGCGAATTGGCGATGACGTAGGCGACGATGCCCGTCAGCAGCAGCCCCGAGGCCATCCAGTTGTAGACCCGGAGCATGTAGGACCGCAGCCCGGCATCGACGGCGGCCGCGTCGGCGGTCGCCGCGCGACCCCAGCCAGGCGCACCCGTCGTGTATCGAGTGTCGGGACCAAAGGCCATGGTGTGGAAAGCTCCTCCGAAGGGGATGATTCCCCGCAGGCACCGAATATGGAGATTTTTTCATGCCGATCAACGGGCGATCGCATCGCTCGCGAATCGGGATGAGGGTGGCGCGCCGGCCCCTCCCGGGGCCGACGCGCCGGGCGCCTCAGCGCTCGGCCGGCTCGACCGAGATGGCGGTCGCCTCGACGAGCGCGACATTCACGCGCTGGCCGGGGCGGATGGTGCGGATGAACTCCTGCATCTGCGGGGAACGGACCGCAACGGTCCGGCGCACGCCGCGCGAGGAGGTGAAGGTCACCGTGTTGGCGGTGGTGTCGACCGCGTTGACCGTGACGGTGTCGCGGACGGTGGTCACCACGGCGCCGGCGGGGCGCTGGCCCTCGGGCGCACGGGCCGCGGCCACGTCGACCTCTGCCGGCAGTTCGGTGCCGCGCGGCGTCAGCTGGACGGCCACGGCTTCCTCGAACCGGATGCGCACGCGGTTGCCGCGGCGGATCTGGGCGAAGTTCTGGACCTCGGGACCGGCCACGACCGTGATCGTGCGGTTCTCCGGCGTCAGGATCGTGACCTGCCGCGTGCGGGCGTTCACGGCGCGAACCACGCCGACAGCCTCCTTCGCGGTGGAGACGACGGTCGGCGCCGGCGGCGTCACGGGCTGCGGGGGCGGCGTCTCGGCGCAGGCGACCAGGCCCAGCAGCGGGACGGCGACGATCGCGGCCAGCGAACGGCGCGAACGGGGGGTGTGCGACATGGCAGATCCTCGATGGAAGTCCTTGGCTCCAAGGCCAGGACGTCAGGACCTTACAGGATGCGGCGGGCGCGCCGTAAGGCCCTGCTTCTGCCTATTCGTTGCGCAGGAAGGGGGCGGGGCGGGCGCGCAGCGCCAGCGCCGTGCCGGCATAGCCGAAGGCCAGCGTCAGCGCCGTGCAGGCCAGCACCACCAGGGCCAGCGTGCCCGGCAGGAACGCCCAATCCGCCCGCATGACGTAGGTCACGACGCCCCAGGAGGCGAGGGTGCCGATCGCCGCCGCGATCACCCCCGCCGTGGCGCCGAGCAGGCCGAACTCGACCAGGAAGGCGCGGCGGATCTGCGCCCGCGTCGCGCCGACGGTCTTGAGCACGACGGCATCGCGCACCCGCCGCCGCTGCCCCGCCGCCACCGCGCCCGCCAGCACCAGCGCGCCGGCCGCGAGCGTGAGGCCCGCGGTCGCCGACAGCGCCGTCCCGATGCGTTCCAGCAGCCCGGCCACCGCTTCCAGCGCATCGCGCACGCGGATGCCCGAGACGTTCGGGAAGGCCTCGCTGATCGTGCGCAGCACCGCGCCCTCGCGCGCCGGATCGGCGCGCACGGTGGCGATGTGCGTGTGCGGCGCGGCCTCGAGCAGCCCCGGCGAGGCCACGAAGACGAAGTTGATGCCGAGCCCGCGCCATTCGATGTCGCGCAGGTTGGCGATGCGCATGGGCAGGTCGCGGCCCAGCACGTTCAGCGTCACCGTGTCCCCGATGCCGATGCCCCAGCCGCGGGCGAGCGCCGCGTCGAAGGAGATCAGCGTCTCCCCGCTGTAGTCGGCCGGCCACCACTGGCCGGCGACGATGCGCGTGCCCTCGGGCGGCGTGGCGGCATAGGTCAGGCCGCGGTCGCCCCGCAGCGCCCAGGCGGTCTCGGGCGTCGGCGTGACCTGTTCGGCCGGCACGCCGTTCACCGCGACGACGCGGGCGCGCAGCGAGGGGACGCGGCGGACCTCGGTCACGCTCGGCTGGGCGGCGGCGAGGCGGTCGAACTCGGCCGCCTGGGTCGACTGGATGTCGATGAAGTAGAAGTTCGGTGCGGCCTCGGGCAGTTGCTCGGCGATCTGGCGGCGCAGATTGCCCTCGATCAGCGCCACGGCGGCGAGCGTCGTCAGCCCGATGCCGAGCGAGACGAGGATCAGCGAGGTCGGCGCCCCGGGCCGGTTCAGGTTGGCGAGCCCGAGCCGCAGCGCCGGCCGCCGCACGCCGCGGAAGCGCCCGGCCAGCGCGATCAGCGCCTGCGCGCCGATCCGGAAGACGATTAGCGTCGCGATGGCGCCGGCGACGAAGAAGATCGCGAAGGACCGGTTTTCCGCCGTGCCGACGATCAGCGCGGCGAGCGCACCCGCGGCCGCCACCGTCGCCGCCACCAGTGCCAGCCGCGGCCGTGCGCCGGACGGCTGGATCGCGTCGCGGAACAGCGCCGCGCCGGGGATTTCCATCGCCCGGCCGAGCGGCCACAGGGCGAAGGCGAGCGCCGTCAGCAGCCCGTACAGCGCCGCGAGCGCCAGCGGTTCGGGATAGAGCCCGATCCGCGGCGGTACCGGCAGCGCATCGGCCAGCGCCGCCGCGCCGATCGCCGTCAGCCCGAAGCCCGCCGCGAGGCCGATGACGATGCCCGCGGCGGCGAGGGCCAGCACCTGCACCAGGTAGGTGGTGAAGATCACGCCCGGCGAGGCGCCGAGGCAGCGCAGCGTCGCGATGGTCCGCGCCCGCTGGTCGAGCCAGGCGCGCACGCCGGTCGCGACGCCGATCCCGCCCACCAGCAGGGCCGTGAGGCTCGCGAGGGTGAGGAAGAAGGCGGCGCGATCGACGAAGCGGTTGACGCCGGGGGCGGCCGCGTCGGCGGTGCGGATGCGCCAGCCATTCTGCGGGAAGGCCTCGCGGAAGGCGGCGACGAAGGACTGGGCGGTGGTGCCGGGGGGCAGCGCGACGCGGTATTCCCACGTCACCAGGCTGCCCGGCTGCACCAGCGCCGTGGCCTCGAGGTTCGCCATCGGGATCATCGCGCGCGGGCCGAGGATGGCCGGGCTCGCGACCTTGTCCGGTTCGGTGCGGATCGCCCCGCGCAGCGTGAAGCGCGCATCGCCCAGCCGGATCGTCGCGCCCGGCGAGACGCCGAGCCGGTCCATCACCACGCGCTCGACCGCGACCTCGCCGGGTGCGAGCGGGCCGGGCGGGTCGAGGACCAACTTGCCGAACAGCGGATAGGCGCTGTCCACGGCCTTCATCTCGACCAGGGTGCGCTCGCCGTCGGGCGCGACCGCCATGGCGCGCATCTGGGTGAGCAGGGACAGCCGCGCGCTGCGGGCGGTCAGCCACGCCACCGCCGCTTCGGGCAGCGGGCCCTGCTGCGAGGCGACCTCGACCTCCCCGCCCAGGATGCGCGCGCCGTCGGCGCGCAATCCTTCCGCGATACCGGCGCGCAGCGTGCCCACCGCGGTGATGGCCGCGACGCCGAGGGCGAGGCAGGCGAGGACGATGCGCAGCCCCTTCACGCCGCCGCGCAGGTCCCGCCGCGCGAAGCGCAGCGCGAGCGAAAGCGTCGTCATCTCAGCGCGGGCCGTCGGCGACGATGCGGCCGTCCTCGATCCGTACCTGGCGTTCGCAGCGCTCGGCCAGCAGCGGGTCGTGGGTGATCAGCAGGAGCGTGGTGCCGAAGCGCTCGCGCAGGCCGAACAGCAGGTCCATCACGTGCCCACCGGTGCCGCGGTCGAGATTGCCAGTCGGCTCGTCCGCCAGCAGCAGCTGCGGTTCGGCGACGAAGGCGCGGGCGAGGGCCACGCGCTGCTGCTCGCCGCCCGAGAGCTGGCCGGGATAGTGCGTGAGGCGATGGCCGAGGCCGACGCTCGTCAGCGCTTCCGCCGCGCGGTCGAAGGCGTCGGCGCGGCCGGAGAATTCGAGCGGCACGGCGACGTTCTCGATCGCCGTCATGGTCGGGACCAGGTGGAAGGCCTGGAAGACGATGCCGACATGCTCGCGCCGGAAGCGCGCCAGCGCATCCTCGTCCATCCGCGCGAGGTCCTGGCCGGCGACGGTCAGCGTGCCCGCGGTCGGCCGGTCGAGCCCGGCGAGCAGCATGAGCAGCGAGGTCTTGCCCGATCCCGAGGGACCGATGATGCCGACCGCCTCGCCGGCGCCCACGGTCAGGTCCACGCCGCGCAGGATATTGATCTCGCCGGCCTGGGACCTCACCTGGAAGCCGAGGCCGCGGGCCGCGATGAGCGGCACGGCGGCACGATCCCCGGCGGGCTTCCGGGCGAGGTTCGGAAGGGTGTCCATGTCGTTTCGGTTACTCCGGCGATTGGCCCGATATGGGCGCCGGCGCGCGATCCGCCAACTTGCCGCCTGTATCGTTGTGTTGCCGGCGCTCGCCGCATTGCCCGCCCAGGCGCGCGAGATCCGCATCATGATGCTCGGCGATTCGATCACCGCGGGCTACGGGCTGCCGCGCGGCCAGGCGCTGCCGGTGCGGCTCGAGGCCGCGCTGCGCGCGAAGGGGCTCGATGTCCGCATCATCGATGCCGGCGTGTCGGGCGATACCACGGCGGGCGGGCGGGCGCGGCTCGACTGGGCATTGGCCGACCGGCCGCAGGCGGTGATCGTGGCCCTCGGCGGCAATGACGGGCTGCGCGGGATCGAGCCGCGCGCGAGCGAGGCGAACCTCGCCGCCATCCTCGACGCGCTGAAGGCGCGGGGGCTGCCGGCGATGCTCGCGGGGATGCTGGCGCCGCCGAACCTCGGTGCCGATTACGGGCGGGACTTCGCCGGGACCTTCGCGCGGCTCGCCGCCGCGCGGCCGGAGGTGGTCTTCTATCCCTTCCTGCTCGATGGGGTGGCGGGGGAACCGACGCTCAACCAGCCTGACAGGATTCACCCGAATGAGGCTGGCGTTGCGGAACTCGTCCGTCGCATGCTGCCGGCGGTCGAGTCGCTCCTCGCCCGGATTCCGGCGGGGTGACGCGCCCGGCGCGCCCGCGCGCCGTGTCACGGAAAGGGGCCCCCATGCTGCGCCTGTTCGTCGCCCTGGCCCTGCCCGACGAGGTCCGCTCCAGCCTGGCGACACTGGCCGGCGGCATCCCGGGCGCGAAATGGATCCCGTCCGAGAACTACCACCTCACGCTGCGCTTCATCGGCGAGATCGAGAACTGGCGCGCGCAGGAGGTCGACGACGCGCTGGCCGGCATCCGGGGAAACGCCTTCGACCTGTCGCTCCACGGCCTCGGCACATTCGAGAAGGCGGGGCGGATCCATTCGCTCTGGGTGGGGGCGGAACGCAGCCCCGCGCTGACGCATCTGCAGGGCAAGGTGGAGACGGCGCTGCAGCGCGTCGGCCTGCCACCCGAGCGCAAGCGCTTTTCCCCGCACGTCACCATCGCGCGCACCGACCGGGCGCCGCCGGAAAAGGTGATCGCCTATGTCCAGGCGCACAACCTGTTCCGCGTCGCGCCCGTGCGGGTGGAATGCTTCACGCTGTTCTCCTCGCGGCTGGGCAAGGAGGCCTCCGTCTATACGCCGGAGGTCGAATACGACCTGCAGGCGCGGGCCGCGGCCTGACCGCCGGGGCAGCGGCCCCCGATCGTGACGCCTGCGTGCTTGCCACCATCCCGGCCGGGGGATAGGTGACCCTGGTGATCCGCCTGCCCCGCTTCCTGTCGCGCCTGGTGGCCCTGGCCCTGCTCGTGCAGGCCGTGCTGGCGCCGGCGCATTGCCTGGCGATGGCGGCGGCGCCCTCGGGCCTCGCGGCGGTGATCTGCTCGGCCGACGGCACGCGGACCGTCCATGTCGGCCCCGACGGGCAGGAGATGCCGGCGCCCGACAGCGGCAGCGGCGCCTGCCTCGCCTGTCCGGCGCTGCCGCAGGCCGCGGTCCTGGTCCCGCCCGCCGTGCCGACGCCGGCCTGGGGCGCGGCGCCTGTCGCCTGGCACGCCCTGGCGGCCGAGGCCCTGCCGCCGGCCGCCCGCGCGCCGCCCTTCGCGCCACGAGCACCGCCCCCCTTCGGTTGACGCCCCCGCGCCGCACGGCGCGCCCATGCACGTCAATCCGAAGGATACGCATTCCATGCTTCGTCGTTCCCTGCTGGCGGCCGCGGCCGCCCTCGCTGCCCTGCCCGCCGCCGCCCACGACTACACCGCCGGCGACATCGCCATCGGCCATCCCTGGTCCCGCGCCGCGGGCGCCAATGCCACCGGCGCCGGCTTCCTGACCCTGCGCAACACCGGCGCCCAGCCGGATCGCCTCGTCGCCGCCTCCGCGTCCATCGCGCGCGCGGTCGAACTGCATACGCACATCCGCGACGGCGACGTCATGCGCATGCGCCAGGTCGACGGCATCGCGATCGCGCCGGGCCAGACGGTCGAACTGCGCCCCGGGGCCTTCCACATCATGCTCATCGGCCTGAAGGAACCGCTGGTGCAGGGCACGCGCGTGCCGCTGACGCTGCGCTTCGAGCGTGCCGGCGAGGTGCAGGTGGAACTCGCCGTCGAGGCCGCGGGCGCCCGCGGCAACGGCCCGCAGCATCACTGACCAGCGCGTCTCCGCTCAGTCGAAGGGCTGGGCGGAGACGTCCACGCGCGCCTCGGATCGCCAGAGCGAGATCGCGAAACCCGCGGCGACGGAGAAGTTCCACTCGCTCTTGAACAGCGGGCTGTCGGCGTTCGCCGCGCCGGAGAAGTTCTCGATCCGCCCGCCGGCGACGATGGAGACACGTTCGCTGAGCGGCAGGCGATAGGAGACCGAGACGCGCGACCCGACATAGCCGGCCCGCGCATTGTAGGCCTCGCGCCCGGGCTGCGCGTATTGCGGGTCCACCTGGTAGAAATACTCGGTGTAGCGGTCGGTGCCGAACAGCACGCCGGCCGAGAGCCTCAGCCGCGCGAAGGGCGAGAGGAAGTGGACGTGCTCGTAGGCGATGTCGGGCGCGAAGGTGAAGCCGCGGAAGGAGACAGAGGACCAGTCGGTCGAGAAGACCGCCCGGACCGGCGTGTCGATCAGGATGCGCCGCGGCACCGCGGGATCGTCGCCGCGCCACAGCGTGTAGCGCAGGTTCGGCCCGATCTCCCCCAGCCAGTCGAGGTCGGGCATGCCCTGGCGCGCCGTGATGTCGTTCGAGCTCGCATTGAAGCCGCCCGAGGCGCTGACCGAGATCTCGATGTCGTCGGCGAGGCGGGTGCGCGCGCGCAGCCCGCCCTCATCGGCGCGGAACAGGTCGCCGCGATAGATCAGGTAGGGGATCGCGAGGCCGCGCCAGTGGTTCTGGTTGGAGGCCGGATAGGCCGGCGTCCAGCCGCCGCCGCCGGCGATGCCGACCTCGAAGACCGGCAATTGCTGCGCAGTGGCGGGGAGGGTGGCGAGGAGCGGCGCGAGGACGGCAAGGAGGCGGCGGAGAATCATCGTTGCGCAACTAGAAGCACATTCGGCAGGGGCGTGCCAGTCCAGCAGGGCGTGACAGCGACCGCATAGCCCGCGGCTTCGAGCGGCGCGGCGATCTCCCGCAGAGGCCGAGGCGCGACGGCGCCGCGGAGGCCGAGGTCGCCGCCAAGGACGCGGCGGGCGCGTTCCATCGCGAAGCCGAGGCTGCTGCGCCAGCCCCGCTCCGGGTCGAAGGCGCGGATCAGGATGCGGGCCGGGGCGGCGGCGGCGATGCGCGCGAGCAGCGCGTCCTGCGAAGGCGGGGCTAGTTGCAGCAGGACGTCGATCAGCATCAGCGTGTCGCAGGGCGCGATCGGCGCGGCGGCGACGTCGGCGACGTCGAAGCGCGCGGGCAGATCGCCGGCCGCGGCCTGTGCGGCCGCGATCTTGCCGGTGTCGAGGTCGAGGCCGGTGACGCGGTCCGCCCTGCCTGACAGCAGCAGCGCGAGCGCCAGCTGCCCGCGGCCGCAGCCGAGGTCGAGGACGTGGCCGAGGCTATGTGCCCCGCCCAGCGCGAGCAGCGCGGGCACCACAGGGTCCCCGCGCAGCTTGCCACGGATGAAGCCGCGCGCGGTGCGCGAGGCGTCGCGATAGCGGTCGGCGACGACCGCCGCGAGGTCCGTCATCCCGCCTCAGAGATCCTTCAGCACCGCCCAGAGGTCGTTCTTCTTCTCGAAGCCGATGCCAGGCGCGTCCGGCATGCGGATGCGGCCGTCGACGACCGGCGTGTCGCTCGCGAAGCCGCCGAAGGGGGCGAAGACCTCGGGGTAGGATTCGTTGCCGCCGAGCCCGAGGCCCACCGCGATGTTCAGCGCGAACTGGTGCCCGCCATGCGGCACGCAGCGGCGCGGCGACCAGCCGTGGAGTTGCAGCATCTCGAGCGTGCGGAGGTATTCCACCAGGCCGTAGGACAGCGCCGGGTCGAACTGCAGGATGTCGCGGTCCGGCCGCAGGCCGCCGTGGCGGATCAGGTTGCGCGCATCGAGCATGGAGAACAGGTTCTCGCCGGTCGCGAGCGGCGGGCCGTAGTGCTCGGCGAGCGTCGCATGCGTCGCGTAGTCGAGCGGGTCGAGCGGTTCCTCGTACCAGCGCAGCTTGAAGGGTTCGAGCGCTGCGCCGTAGGCCAGCGCCGCGTGCAGGCCGAAACGCCCGTTCACGTCGACGGCCAGGCGCGAGCCGTCGCCGCCGAGCAGCTTCACCACCGCCTCGATGCGCGCGACGTCCTCGCGCAGCGCGTCCTTGATCGGCGTGCCGGGCGCGCCGCCGATCTTCATCTTCACCGTGGTGTAGCCGAGGCCGAGATAGCGCTTCATCTCCTCGACCAGCGCATCGACGCCTTTGCCGGGGTAGTAGTAGCCGCCGGCGGCGTAGACCCAGGCGCTGTCATCGGCCTCGCCGCCGCGGAAGCGATCGGCCAGCAGGCGCCACAGCGGCTTGCCCTCGATCTTCGCCGCGGCATCCCACAGCGCCATATCGAGCACGCCAACCGCGACCGACCGGTCGCCATGCCCGCCCGGCTTCTCGTTCTTCATCATCGCGGCCCAGGCGCCGGCGACGTTGAGGCTGCCGTCGGCGGCGGTGAGTTCGGCCTCGGTGCAGGCCTCGAGGCGCGGGACGAAGCGTTCGGCGAGCAGGCCAGGCTGGGCGTAGCGGCCGTTCGAGTTGAATCCGTAGCCGGTCGCACTCCGGCCCGCGCCGTCCTCGATCGTGATGGCGACGACGGAGGCCGTCATCTTCGAGAAATCGATATAGGCGTTGGCGATGGCGCTGCTGATGGGCACCACGCCCTGGCGGATGGAGGCGATGCGCATGGGCGGCTTCCCCGGATGATGGCGGCGCGGCTTCCTACAGGCGCGGGCGGATCGGCGCAAACCCAAGCGGCGGAAAGGCTTGCGGTTGCTGCGGCGCAGCATCTACCGTCCCGTCATGCCGCCGCCGTTGCCCATCGCCGTGACCGCCGGGGAGACCGGCCCCTGGCAGATCACGGCGATCCGCGCCGTGGCCGGCGAGAGCCTCGCCCCGGCTCGGCGGCTCGTCGTCGAGGAAGGCCAGGCGGCCGCGCCGCCGGGCGCCTGGCGGTTGCGCGGCGTGACGAGCCATCTCCGCTACACCGCCGAAGCGGAGCGGGATCGCCTCGCCTCCGTGCAGGAAGGCCTCGGCCGCCCGGCGGCGCTCCGCGCGGCGCTGATCCCGATCCGCAAATCAGAGGCATGGTGGGCGCTCGCGCAGGATGCGCGGCGCGCCATCCTCGAGGAGAAGTCGCGCCACATCGCGATCGGGCTCGACTACCTGCCGGCGGTGGCGCGGCGGCTGATCCACAGCCGCGACCTTGGCGAGCCCTTCGACTTCCTCACCTGGTTCGAATTCGCCCCCGAGCATAACAGCGCATTCGATGCGCTGCTCGCCCGGCTGCGCGCGACCGAGGAATGGCGTTACGTCGAGCGCGAGGTGGAGATCCGCCTCGCGCGCGACTGACGCGCTCAGACGGCCTTGGCCGCTTTCAGCGCAGCGATCTCCTCCGCGCTGAAGCCGAATTCCGCCAGCACTTCCTCGGTGTGCTGCCCGCGTTCCGGCGTCGGGTTCTTCGCGCAGTCCACGCCGGCGATCTGCATCGGCGCGCGCACCACGTTGAGCGCGCCGAGGCGCGGGTGCTGCACCGTCATCTCGAGGCCGAGATGCTTCACCTGCTCATCGGCGAAGACCTGGTCCATGGAATAGACCGGGCCGCAGGGCACGCCTTCCTTGTTGAACTTCGCGACCCAGTTCGCCGAGGTATCGGTCTGCGTCACGCGCTCGATGATCGCGTTGACCTTCACGCGGTTCTGGCTGCGCAGCTTGTCGGTGGCGATGTCGGGGTCCTTCGCCTCCTCCTGGATGCCGAGGACCTTCACGATGCGGTCCCACATCACCTGGCCGCCGCCGGCGATGTTCATCACGCCGTCCGAGGTCCTGAACAGCCCGGTCGGGATGGTGGTCGGATGGTCGTTGCCGGCCTGCTTCGGCACCTCGTGCTTCATGGTCCAGCGCGTGGCCTGGAAGTCCATCATCGCGACCATGGCCTCGAGCAGGGAGACATGCACCCAGCGGCCCTTGCCGGTGACCTCGCGTTCCAGCAGCGCGACCATGATGCCGAGCGCGCAGTAGAGGCCGGCCGTCAGGTCGGCGACGGGGATGCCCGCGCGCACCGGCCCCTGGCCCGGCAGGCCGGTCACCGACATCAGTCCGCCCATGCCCTGCGCGATCTGGTCGAAGCCCGGCCGCTTGGCATAGGGGCCGTCCTGCCCGAAGCCCGAGATCGAGCCGAGCACGATGCGCGGATTGATCGCGGCGAGGCTGTCGTAGTCGACGCCCAGGCGGGTCTTTACGTCGGGGCGGTAGTTCTCCACCACCACGTCGGCCTTGGCGACCATGCGGCGGAAGGCCGCCAGGCCCTCGGGCGACTTCAGGTTCAGCGTCATGCCGCGCTTGTTGCGGTGCACGTGCTGGAAGTCCGGCCCGTCGCGCTCGCCGCCCAGGCCCTTGCCGGTGTCGACCTCGTCCGTCGCCTCGATCTTGATCACGTTGGCGCCCCAATCGGCGAGCTGGCGCACGCAGGTGGGGCCGGACCGCACGCGGGTCAGGTCGAGCACGGTGAAGCGGGACAAGGGCATCATGGTCGGTGGTCCTCCGGTCGCGCTTTTGTTCGCATCGCACGGCGGGATGGGCAAGACACCGGCTTGACGGCCCGCCCCATCCCGCTACGCCTTGCGACACGCAACACCGGGACGGAGCGCCATGAGCGACGAGATCCTTCACGAGGTCCGCGAGGGCGGCATCGCCTGGACCACCTTCAACCGCCCGCAGGCGCGCAACGCCATGCTGTTCGGCATGTATGAGCGGCTGCAGAACCTGGCCGGCGAGATCAGCGCCGACCGGTCGATCCGCGTCTGGGTGCTGACCGGCGCCGGCGGCAAGGCCTTCGCCTCGGGCACCGACATCAGCCAGTTCCGCGAGTTCAAGACCGCCGAGGACGCGCTCAACTACGAGGCGCGGATCGACAAGGTGCTCGGCGCGCTCGAGAACTGCACCAAGCCGGTCATCGCGGCCATCGCCGGCGCCTGCACGGGCGGCGGGCTCGGCATCGCGGGCTGCTGCGACATCCGCATCTGCGACCAGTCCGCGCGCTTCGGCCTGCCGATCGCGAAGACGCTCGGCAACATCCTCAACATGCACAACTTCGCGCGCTTCTACGCCCTGGTCGGGCCGGCGGCGATCGCGGAGATGATCATGACCTCGCGCCTGTTCAGCGCGGCGGAGGCGAAGCATATCGGCCTGGTGTCCGAGGTGCTGGAGACGCCGGACGCCGTCGCCGCGCGGGCGATGGAACTCGCCACCAGCATGAAGGACCTGGCGCCGCTGACGCTGAAGGCGACCAAGGAAGCCCTGCGCCGCCTGCGCAAGGCCACCAGCGACGTCGAGGGCGACGACCTCGTGACCATGTGCTTCACCTCGGCCGACTTCCAGGAAGGTGTCGACGCCTTCCTCAACAAGCGCGCACCCAGGTTCCAGGGCAAGTGAGCCCGAGGCGGACGGCCCCGCAGAGGGCCGCCGCACCTGCCGAGGAAGGAAACCCCATGACCATGACCATCGGCCGTCGCGCGCTGGGCGCGGCCGCGCTCATGCCGCTGCTGCCCGCGCCGGCGCTCGCCCAGGCCTATCCGAGCCGCCCCATCACCCTGCTGGTCGGCTTCGCGCCCGGCGGGGGGACGGACATCATCGCCCGCTTCCTCGCCCCCGCGCTGCAGGAGGAGTTCGGCCAGGCGATCGCGGTGGAGAACCGGCCCGGCGCCTCGGGCACGCTCGCGGTGCTGGCGCTGTCCCGCGCGCGGCCGGACGGCTACACCATGCTGATGACGACGATCAGCGCCTCGGCCGTGGTGCCGCCGCTGATGTCGCCGCCGCCCTTCGACATCCATCGCGACCAGACCGCCGTGGTCCATGCCGCGACGGTGCCGCTGGTCTGCGTCGTGCCGGCGAACTCGCCGTCCCGCACCCTGCCGGACCTGCTGGAACGCGCGCGGCAGAAGCCGGGGGACCTGAACTACTCCTCCTCGGGCGTCGCGACGCAGCAGCACCTGGCGGCGGAACTGCTGGCCTCCCAGGCGGGCGTGCGCATGACGCATGTGCCCTTCCGCGGCACGGGCCAGGCGGTGAACGAGATCCTCGCCGGGCGCATCGACCTCGCGATCGACACCTTCCCGACCTACCTGCCGCATATCCGCTCGGGCGCGGTCCGCGCGCTGGCGGTGACGATGCCCGAGCGCGTGGAATGGCTGCCGGAGACGCCGACCGTCGCGGAACTCGGCTTCCCCGGCTTCGACGCCGTGGTCTGGTACATGATGATGGCCCCGCCCGGCATCCCGCAGCCGATCGCCGACCGCTGGGTGGCCGCGGTGAACAAGGCCTACCGGAACCAGGAACTGCGCCGGCGCATCGTCGACGCCGGCTTCCTGGTCGGCGGCGGCACGCAGCAGCAGGCGGCGGCGATGCTCCGCAACGATGCCGAACGCTACTCGGCGCTGGTGCGCAACGCGAACATCCGACTCGATTGAGCGCGTGTCGGACGGGCCCCGCGCGGGGCCTGTCCAGCGTGGCGGGGGGCGCCTAGCATCGGGAGAGCATCCCGGGAGCCCGCAGCCATGGCCGATCGTCGCAGCCTTCTTGCCGCCGCCGCGCTGCTGGCGGCACCGGCCATCGCCCGCGCCCAGGGCGGCTATCCGAACCGGCCGATCCGCATGGTCGTGCCCTTCGCCGCCGGCGGGATCATCGACGTGGTGGCGCGGATCGTGGCCGAGCCGCTGTCGCAGCGCCTCGGCCAGCCCATCGTCATCGAGAACACGCCCGGCGCCGGCAGCACCATCGGCGCGCGTGCCGTGGCCCGGGCGCCCGCGGATGGTCACACGTTGCTTCTGAACGGCGCGGCGCACGCGGTGATCCCCGCCCTTTTCGCGGATTCCGGGATCGATCCGGTGACTGACTTCGCGCCGGTCGCGCTGGTGGGCGAGCAGCCCTTTCTCGTCGCGGTGCACCCGGCGGTGCCGGCGAACGACGTGCCCTCGCTGCTGGCCTGGCTGCGATCGAAGCGCGGAGATGCGAATTTCGCGACGACCGGCATCGGCGCGGCGTCGCATCTCGCGGGCGAATTGCTGAAGAAGCTCGCGGGCGTCGATTTCACCATCGTGCAGTATCGCGGCACGCCCGCGGCGGTGACGGATTTCGTCGCCGGGCGTGTCGACTTCATGATCGACAGTCAGACGTTGCTCGCGCCGATGATGCAGGACGGTCGCGCGCGCGGCCTCGCGGTGACGACGGCACGCCGGTCGCGGATGCTGCCCGACCTGCCGACGCTGCAGGAAGCGGGCGTCGAGGGCTACGAGGCATCGTCCTGGCAGGCGATCTATGCGCCGATGGGCACGCCGCCGGCCATCCTGCAGCAGGTGTCGGCAGCGACGCTCGCGGTGCTGGCCGATCCTGCCATCCAGCAACGTTACGCGGATCGCGGCGTGGAACCGCGCGCGGGCGACGCCGCGGCGCTGCGCAACTTCCTGAAAGCGGAGATGCAGCGCTGGCTTCCGATCCTGCGCGCAACCG
Organism: Neoroseomonas marina; assembly: GCF_012927745.1. GTDB lineage: Bacteria > Pseudomonadota > Alphaproteobacteria > Acetobacterales > Acetobacteraceae > Neoroseomonas > Neoroseomonas marina. Next base: position 109,473 of record NZ_JABBKX010000007.1, on the reverse strand, counting down.
GTGCGCGGGCGGGCTGACGCGAATTGGATTTGCTTTCGGGTACCGGAAGGCGCATAGCCTTCCGCGTCACCTCGTCCGGTCCGTTCCGCGGACCCGCTCTCCGTGCCTTTCCTATGGTTGAGCCTCAGCGATGGCTGGCCCGTCGCGCTTGGCGCGGCGGCAACGCCGCCCTGCGCCAGTGCAGTCGGCAGCAGTCGCGCATGTCGCGCGACGGCAACGCTCAACCCGGAGACATCGGCATGAGCATCGGTACCGTGAAGTGGTTCAACGCGACCAAGGGCTATGGCTTCATCCAGCCTGAGGACGGCAGCAAGGACGTGTTCGTCCACATCAGCGACGTGCAGCGCTCGGGCCTCAACGGCCTGAACGAAGGCGACAAGGTCGAGTTCGAGCTGCAGCGCGGCCAGCAGGGCAAGATCTCGGCGGGCAACCTCCGCCTCGCCTGAGCCACTGCGAGGGCGGCCTCCGGGCCGCCCTTTCACCTTTCCAGACCCGGAGCAGACCCGTGGCCCGCAAGCCGAACTACGGTCAGCAGCGTGCTGACGTGAACCGGGCCAAGCAGGCCAAGAAGGACGCCAAGCTGCGCGAACGCGAGGAAGCGGTCGCCAGGCGCAAGGCATCCGGCCAGGCCGACGAGCCCGAGACCGAACACCTGACAGACAAGCCCGCGCGCGACTGACGCGCCGCGGAGGAGAGCCCCCGATGGCCAAGCCCGCCAGCAAAGCCAGTTTCGTGCTGTTCGACGTGATCTACGAGGACGGCAGCCGCCGTTCGAACCGCAAGGTCCCGGCCGAGATCCTCGGCGGGCTCGACGGCGACGAGCCCGCGCGCAAGGTGATCCAGGAACAGGACAACGAGATCGCGAAGGCGTCCGGCAAGCCGGCGCTGTCGATCGCGCAGATCCTGCGCGTCGGCGGCAAGCGCAAGTAACGTCGCGGGGGGAAGCCGGCCTTCCCCCGCACGATCCGCCGCGGCTATTCCGCCGCGCGCGCCTGCTTCGCCACCAGGGGCACGATCCCCGGCAGCGCCGACCCTTCCCACAACTGCGCCAGCAACGCCTTCGCCGCCGCGGCACCGACGGCGTCCGAAGTCAGTTCCAGGAACTTGTCCGACAGGTCCTGGTCCGACAGCGGCGCATCCGGGTCGCCCTTGCGGGTGTGCTGGTGGCGGGACAGCACCCGGCCATCCTTCAGCGTGATCGCCACCTTGGCCGACCGCTTGGACGGGAAGGCCGCCGCGCATTCCGGATCGAGTGCCACCGTCACCTTGCCCATCAGCGCGCGGATCGCGGGATCCGCCAGGCGGTCCGGCGTGAAGGCCACCAGCCGCACGCCGCCATGCAGCAGCATCGTCGCGATGGTGAACTGGGTGGAGAAGCGGCAGTCCTGCTCGGTCTGCGCGGTCGGACGGTCGCAGACCTCCTTGGTCGCCTTGTAGCCGCCGACGGCGACCGAGACGACCTCCTCCGGCCTGAAGCCGTGCTCGAGATGCAGGTCCCGCACGGCGTCGAGGGCTGCGAAGATGTGCCCGCAGCAGCCGTGGTTCTTGAAGGTCATGTCGGTGATGGCGAAGGGCTTGCCGATATTGGCGAGCGGCTTCTCCCACTTGCCGGTGTCCTCGCTGGTCGCCGCGGCGAAGCCCGCCGGGCCGTGCAGGACATCGAGCGCGCCGGTCATGCCCTTGGCCGCCGCCATGGCGGCGAGCGCCCCGGCCTCGGCCGCGTGGCCCGGATGCAGCGGCTTCGACATCCCCTCGCCGCGGAAGGCCTGCTGCAGCCCGCCCGCCATGGTCGCGGCGGTGGCGATGGCATGCGCCGTGCGGTTCGCGTCGCAGTCGAGCAGCACCGCGACCGAGGCCGCCGCGCCGAAGGTCCCGACGGTCCCGGTCGTATGCCAGAAATCGTAGTGCGAGGGCTGCACGGCGAGGCCGATGCGGCAGGACACCTCGTAGCCCGCGGCGAGCGCGCGCAGCAGGCCGTTCATGTCCGTCCCGCGCGCCTGCGCGGCCGCGAGCGCGGCGGCGATGGTCGGGCAGCCCGGGTGGTAGACGGCGTAGCGGTAGATGTCGTCGAACTCGACGGTGTGCGACGCCGTGCCGTTCAGCAGCGCGGCGTGGCGCACCGGCACGCGGCGGCCCGAGACGTAGCAGACCGCCCCGCCGCCGCCCCGCGTCTCGTCCTCGAGGGCGGCCGACATCAGCGTCGCGGGCTCCCGCCAGGCGCCGGCGAGGAGCGCGGCGAACCAATCCACCAGGGCGCGCCGCGCGTGGTGCGCGACGTCCTGAGGCAGGTCGCGGGACCGCCAGGAGGCGGCATGGTCGGCGAGGACGAGAAGCGGGTTCGTCATGGCGTGCTGCTCACGCGTTGCCGCGGAGCACCTCCTTGTTGATGACGACGTCGGGGTCGAGGTTTCCCTTGAACAGGCTGAAGATGCTCTCGGCGCAGGACAGGCCCATGCGCCGGGTGGACTGCTCGGTCGCCGCGGCCGAATGGGGCGAGACGACGACGTTGGGGAAGTCGAGGAAGGGAAGCTTCGTGGTCACCGGCTCCTCCCAGAAGACGTCGAGGCCGGCCGCACCCAGGTGGCCGGACTTCAGCGCGTTGGTCAGCGCCGTCTCGTCCACCAGCGTGCCGCGGGCGGTGTTGATGTAGGCGGCACCTGGCTTCATGGCGGCGAAGAAGGACGCGTTCACCATGGCGCGCGTCTCGGTGTTGGACGGGCAGTGGGTGGTGACGATGTCGGCCGCGGCCAGGCCCTCATGCAGCACCTTCACCGGCTTGAAGCCGGCGCCCTTGATGGTGTTCTGCGGGATGTAGGGATCGTGCACCAGCACATCCATGCCGAAGGCCTGGCAGAGCCGCGCGACGCGGCCGCCGATGCGCCCGAAGCCGACCACCAGCACCGTCAGGCCCGCGAGGTCGAGGGTCTTGAGCGTGGGCTTCGGCCCCCAGTCCAGCGCCTTGGTGTTGCGGTCGTAGTCGATGGTCCGCCGCGCCGTGGTCAGCATCAGCATCATCGCGTGCTCGGCGACCGAGACGGCGTTGGCATCCGGGGTGACGGTCAGCGGGATGCCGCGTTCGGTCAGCGCCTCCACGTCCACCGCGTCGTAGCCGACGCCGTGGCGGGCGCAGATGCGCAGCATCGGGGCGTTGGCCAGGAAGGCGCGATCGATCTTCGTCGCGCGGACGATAATGGCCTCGGCCGTCTTCATCGGCTCGCGCAGCGTCTCCGGCGTCACCGGGTCGAGCAGGGTGACGGTGTAGCCCGGCTCGGAACGCAGGCGTTCCATCGCATCGGGGTGCAGCGGGCGGAGACAGACGATATGCGGCATGGAGGTTTCCTGTGGTCTGGGAGGCTTCGCGCCGCTCTGCGTCGGCTGCGGCCTTGGGCAGGGTGGTCCGGAGGGGCGGGACCCCTCCGGGATCAGAGCTGGTGGTGTGCCTCCGGCCCCAGGATGGCTTCGCGCATCCGGGCCTGGATGATGGCCCCGTCGCGCGGCGGCAGCACCAGCTTCTTGCTGGTGGCGTCGATCTTCGCCACCGCGAAGAACGGACCGTTCCCGGCATGGATCGCCGCCTTCAGGGCGGGCACTTCCCCGGGCTTGGTGACGAACATGGTCTGCGGGAAGCCCGCGCCCTTCGCCATGGCCACCAGGTCGACGCCGTGCTTGGTGGCGGTCTCCTGCATGCCGGTCTCGCCGTAATGCTCGTTGTCCTGCACGACGATCGAGAGGTTGCGCGGCTTCTTCACCGCGATGGTGGCGAGCGCGCCGATGCCCATCAGCATCTCCCCGTCGCCGGTCAGCACCAGCACGCGGCGGTTGGGCTGCGCGAGGGCGAGGCCGAGGCCGATCATCGCCGCCGCCCCCATGCCGCCCCACAGCGGCAGGTTCAGCGGGTGGTCGCCCACCGCCGTGATGTCCCAGGCCGGCGCGCCGAGGCCGGCGATGACGACCATCTCCCCGCGATCCTCGAGCAGGGCGCGGGTGAGCTCGCGACGGTCGAGCTTTCCGGATTCCGCGAGCATCGTCTCAGTCCTTGCCGAAGGTCTTGGCGCCGATGACGCGCTGGCCGATCAGCGTCGCGGTCGGGCGGAAGGTGTTGAAGGCGAGGCGGATGGTCGCATCCACGGTGGGCGCGATGTCCTCGGGCGTGTCGGCGCGCTTGACCAGCGTGCCCATGGCTTCCAGCACCGCCTGGGTGGCGTTGCCCATGGGGATCTGGGCCGGGTTGAACTCGCCGAAGTCGCCGCGCATCGTCACCAGCATCGGCATCGGGCAGCGATGGATGTGCGACAGCGAGAGCATGTTGATGCAGTTGCCCACGCCCGAGGACTGCATCAGCAGCACGGCCTTCTGGCCGCCGAGCCAGGCGCCCTGCAACAGGGCGATGCCTTCCTCCTCGGTCGTCAGGGTGGTGACCTGGATCTCGTTGTCGGCCAGGCAGCGCTTGATCAGGCGGGAATGCCCTGCGTCCGGCACCAGCGCGACCTGGCGTATGTCATGTTTCTTGAGCAGCCCGTAGATCTGGTCGGGCCAGGCCGCTGCGGCATCCGGGGCCTTGTCGATCGCGTCGGCGTCCATCGTTTCCTCGGCAGTTTCCGGCCGGCATCCTAGGGCGCGGCGACGGGCTGGCAAGGTGGGCGCCGGGCGGTCCATCATGGCTGCCATGGGCTTCACGCAGGACATCGCCGGGACACGTTACGTGTTCCCGGACCTCAGGACGCTGCTCGCGCGCGCCACGCCGCTGCGCTCGGGCGATGCGCTGGCCGGGGTGGCGGCCGAGAGCGCGGCCGAACGCATCGCGGCGCAGCGGGCGCTGGCGGACGTGCCGCTCGGACGCTTCCTCAACGAGGCGGTGATCCCCTACGAGGCCGACGAGGTCACGCGGCTGATCATCGACCGCCACGACGCGGCGCCCTTCGCGCCGGTGCGCAGCCTGACGGTCGGCGGCTTCCGCGACTGGCTGCTGGCGGCCGATCCCGCCGCCGTCACCGCGCTCGCGCCCGGCCTGACGCCAGAGATGGCCGCCGCGGTGTCCAAGATCATGCGCGTCGCGGACCTGATCCAGGTCGCGGCGAAGTGCCGCGTCGTCACCCGCTTCCGCAACACCATCGGCCTGCCGGGAACGCTGTCGATCCGCCTGCAGCCGAACCATCCGACGGACGATCCGCGCGGCATCGCGGCCTCGGTGCTGGATGGGCTGCTGCTCGGCGCCGGGGATGCCGTGATCGGCGTGAACCCCGCCACCGACAATGTCGAGGCGGTGATGCGCGTGCTCGAGATGCTCGACACCGTGCGGGATCGCTTCGACATCCCGACCCAATCCTGCGTGCTGTCGCATGTCACGACGACGATGCTGGCGATGGAACGCGGCGCGCCGGTCGACCTGGTGTTCCAGTCGATCGGCGGGACCGAAGGCGTGAACACCTCCTTCGGCGTGTCGCTCTCCGTGCTGAAGGAGGCGCGGGAGATGGCGCTAGCGCTGAAGCGCGGCACGGTCGGAGAGGACGTGATGTATTTCGAGACCGGCCAGGGCAGCGCGCTGTCCGCGGACGCGCATCACGGCGTCGACCAGCAGACCATCGAGGCCCGTGCCTATGCCGTGGCGCGCGAATTCTCGCCCCTGCTGGTGAACACGGTCGTCGGCTTCATCGGGCCGGAATACCTGTTCGACGGCAAGCAGATCCTGCGCGCCGGGCTCGAGGATCATTTCTGCGGCAAGCTTCTCGGCCTGCCGATGGGTGTCGACGTCTGCTACACGAACCACGCCGAGGCCGACCAGGACGACATGGACACGCTGCTGACATGCCTCGGCGTCGCGGGCGTCACCTATGTGATGGGCGTGCCAGGGGCGGATGACGTGATGCTCGCCTACCAGTCGACCTCCTTCCATGACGGGCTGACGGCACGCGCGATGCTGGGCAAGCGCGCGGCGCCGGAATTCGAGGCCTGGCTCGACCGCATGGGGATCGGGCTCGATGCCGAACGCATCCCGGCGCGGCTCTCCCCGGCGCTGATCGGTCTTGCATGAGCACGCCCTCGCTCTGGCGCGACCTGCGCCGATTCACCGATGCGCGGGTGGGGCTCGGGCGCGCGGGGACGGCGCAGCCGACATCGGCGCACCTCGACTTCCAGGAATCGCATGCGCGGGCGCGGGATGCGGTGTGGTCGTCCCTGGACGTCGCGGCCATGGAGGCGGCGGTCGCGCCGCTCGGTCTGCCGGTGGTGCGGGTGCGCAGCGCGGTGCCGGACCGTCGCGACTATCTGCTGCGGCCGGATCTCGGGCGTCGGCTGGCGGAGGGCACGGTCCTGCCGCGCGCACCGGGCAGCGTGGTCTTCGTGGTGGCGGACGGGCTCTGCGCCATCGGCGTGCAGCGTCATGCGCCGGCGGTGCTGGAACGGCTCGTCCCGGCGCTCGCATTGCCGCCAGGCCCGGTCGTGATCGCGGAACAGGCGCGCGTGGCACTCGGCGACGAGATCGGCGAGGCAACCGGTGCTGCCGCCGTGGTGATGCTGATCGGGGAACGGCCGGGCCTGTCGGCCACCGACAGCCTCGGCCTCTACATCACCTGGGCGCCGCGGCGCGGGCGCACGGATGCGGATCGCAACTGCATCAGCAATGTCCGTCCCGGCGGCCTGTCCTATGACGAGGCCGCCGCCAAGACCGCCTGGCTGCTGCGCGCGGCGCAGGGGCTCGGCGCGACCGGCGTGGCACTGAAGGACGAGATGCCCGCCGGCGCATTGCCCGCGCCATGATCCGGGTGACGGCGCGCATCGCGCTGGATGAATCGGAGATCACCGAGGATTTCCTCCGTGCCTCCGGCCCCGGCGGGCAGAACGTCAACAAGCTGGAGACGGCGGTGCAGTTGCGTTTCGCCGCCATGGCCTCGGTGAACCTGCCCGATGCGGTGAAGGCGCGCCTCGCGACGCTGGCCGGCCGGCGCATGACCAAGGACGGCGTGCTGGTCATCACCGCCCAGCGTCACCGCACGCGCGAGCGCAACCGGGAGGATGCGCTGGAGCGGCTTCTCGTGCTGATCCGCGAGGCCGCGACGCCGCCCCCGCCGCCGCGCAAGGCGACGAAGCCGACGCTGGGGTCGAAGAAGCGGCGTCTGGAATCGAAGACGCGGCGCGGCGAGACCAAGCGCATGCGCGGTGCGCCCGGGCGCGACGAGTGATGCCGACGCGCGAAAGCCGCACGCTGTCGACGCGAATCGAACGCCCGGCGGCGGAGGTCTACGCCTTCGCCTCCTGCCCCGAGAACCTGCCGCGCTGGGCGGCGGGCCTCGGTGGTGCGGTCACGCCCGACGGCGCGGATTGGCGGGTCGAGACGCCGCAGGGCGCGTTGCGGCTCCGCTTCGCCGCGCCGAACGCTTACGGCGTGCTCGACCACGCCGTCATGCTGCCGGACGGGTCCGTGGTCGAGGTGCCGATGCGCGTCGTGCCGAATGGCGACGGCGCGGAGGTGCTCTTCACCCTGTTCCGCCAGCCGGGGATGACCGAGGCCGACTTCGCGCGCGACGCGGGCCTGGTGGCCGCCGACCTCGCGACGCTGAAGCGGCTGCTCGAGGGCTGATCAGCTCAGCATCTGCCCGCCATCGACCACGATGGTCTGCCCCGTCACCCAGCGCGCGAGCGGGGAGGCGAGGAACAGCGCCACATCGGCCACTTCCTCGGGCTCGCCCAGCCGGCCGAACGGAATGCCGGCGAGGATGCGGTTGTAGAGCGCCGGGTCTTCCGCCCGCCGCTTCTCCCAGGTGCCGCCGGGGAACTCGATGGACCCGGGCGCAACCGCGTTCACGCGGATGCCGTCCTTCGCCAGCGCGGCCGCCTGGGACGCGGTGTAGTTGATGATCAGCGCCTTCACCGCCGCATAGGCCGGCGTCCGCACCGAGGGCCCGAGCCCCGAGATCGAGGTCGTGTTGACGATGCAGCCCTTCGCCGCGCGGAGGTGGGGCAGGGCGGCGTGGCTCGCGCGCACCGTCGCCATCACGTCGACGTCGAGGCCCTTCTTCCACCCCTCCTCGCTGTCGCCCATGCCGAAGCCGGAGGCGTTGTTCACCAGCACGTCCACGCCGCCGAGCGTGGCCGCGGCTTCCGCGACCCAGGCGGCGACCTGGCCGGCATCGGCGAGGTCGGTCGGCTTCACATGCGCGACGCCCTCGGCCTGGAGCGCGGCGAGGCCGTCCGCTCCGCGCGCGCAGGCCGACACCTTCGCCCCCGCCTGCGCGAAGCCCAGCGCGATCGCGCGCCCGATCCCGCGGCTGCCGCCGGCCACCAGCACCCGCTTGCCCGTGAAGTCGAAACCCATCTTCGCAATTCCTCAGCGATACCGACGCCATCCTGGCCCCGCTGCGTCGCGCCGGCCAGCCACCCCGGTTGCCGCGCCGCCGGATTGGCGGCATCAAGCGGCAGGGATCGATCGGGAAGGGAGAGGGTGCGCGTGGTCGAGGCCTTGTTCATCCACCAGAACTTCCCGGGCCAGTGGCGGCACCTCGCGCCGATGATCGCGAAGCGGAAGGACGCGCGCGTCGTTGGCCTGGGCGAACGGCAGAACGCCACTCCGCCGGGCGTACATCATCTGCGTTACCCGGCGCCCGACCCCGCCGGCGACAAGACCCACCGCTACCTCCGCCCGGTCGAGAGCGCGGTGCGCCGCGGCCAGAACGTGGTGCGCGCGCTGATCACGCTGCAGAAGCGCGGCTTCGTGCCCGACATCGTCTATTGCCATCCGGGATGGGGCGAGGGGCTCTACCTGCGCGACGTCTTCCCCGATGCGCGCATCGTCCACTACTGCGAGTATTACTATCACGCCCGGGGCGGCGACATCGGCTTCGACCCGTCCCAGCCGGTGAACATCGACGAGATGGCGCGGGTGCGCACGCTGAACATGACGCAGCTGCAGTCGCTCGAGACCGCCGACTGGTGCATGTCGCCGACGCTGTGGCAGCGCGGTCGCTATCCGCGCCACGTGCAGGACATGACCTCGGTCGTGCATGAGGGCGTCGACGCCACCTTCGCGACGCCCGTGGGCACCAGCAAGGTCGCGCTGCCGGATGGTTTCCTCGTCGAACGGGGTCAGGAGGTCGTGACCTTCGTGTCGCGGAATCTCGAGCCCTATCGCGGTTTCGACGTCTTCATGCGCGCGCTGCCCGAGATCCTGGCCCGCCGGCCGAAGGCCCATGCGGTGATCGTCGGCGGCGAGGAGCGCGGCTATGGCCGCACGCCCGCCGACGGCCGCAGCTGGAAGGCGGTGATGATGGAGGAGGTCGGCGCGCGGCTCGATCCCGCGCGCGTGCACTTCACCGGGCGCATCCCGCATGAGGGGCTGGTGTCGCTGTTCCGCGCCTCGGCCGCGCATGTCTACTACACCTACCCCTTCGTGCTCTCCTGGTCGCTGGTCGAGGCCATGGGCTGCGAGGCGCTGATCATCGGATCCGATACGCCGACGCTGTCCGAGGTCATCCGCCATGGCGAGAACGGGCTGCTGCTGCCCTTCTTCGACCACCAGCGGATGGCGGATGCGGTGGTCGACGCGCTCGCCCATCCCGACCGCTACGTGCCGCTGCGCCAGGCGGCGCGGCGCACGATGCTCGAGAAGTTCGACCTGCACGCCATCTGCCTGCCGCAGCAGGTGAAACTCTTCGACGCGGTGCTCGCCGGCAGGCCAGGCACCGACGTCATCCCGATGCCGGAGACCCCACGATGACCACGCCCTTCGTTCCCATGGCCGAGATCCGCCGCGGCGGCATCCTCGAAAGCGTCCACCAGGGCTGCGCGGTGGTGGCGGATGCCGAGGGGCGCGTGCTGCTCGCCTGGGGCGATCCGTCCTTCGTCACCTTCCCGCGCTCCTCGCTCAAGCCCTTCCAGGCGATCCCGCTGGTCGAGAGCGGGGCGGCGGATGCGGCGGGCCTGACCGAGGAGCATCTTGCGCTCGCATGCGCCTCCCACAGCGCGGAGGACTTCCAGGTCGCGCTGGTGCGTGGCTGGCTGGAGCGTCTCGGGCTGACCGAGAGCGCGCTGGTCTGCGGCCCGGACATGCCGCGCAGCCAGGCCGACCAGGCGGCGGTGTGGCGCGCGGGCGGGGACCGCTCCCGCGTCTTCCACAACTGCTCGGGCAAGCATTGCGGCTTCCTGACTTTGTCGAAGCACATCGGCGCGCCGGTCGCGGGCTACAACGATCCCGCGCATCCTGCGCAGAAGCTGTATCTCGAGGCCTTCTCGGAACTGCTCGGCCTCGATGCGGCGGCGCTGCCCAGCGGCATCGACGGCTGCGGCCTGCCGGCCCTCGCGCTGCCGATGGAGGCGATGGCCAAGGCAGCGGCGCGCTGGGCCGCGGCCAAGGTCGCGACGGATTCGCGCCGCACCGCCATCCGGCGCCTGCAATCCGCGATCCGCGCCTATCCGGACCATCTGTCCGGGCGCGGGTCGTCGACCGGGCAGGTGGTGCGCGCGACGCAGGGGCGCGTGCTGCTGAAGGGCGGGGCGGAAGGCTACGTGGTGGGCTTCGTGCCGGATCGCGGCCTCGGCATCGCGGTGAAGCTCGCCGACGGCGCCTCGCGCGCCAAGATGGGCGTTTTCGCGACCATCCTGGGGCGGCTCGGGCTGCTGGATGCGGCGGAGGCCGTCGCGGCCCGCATCGAAGGCGAGATCCGAGACAGCAACGGCAATGCGGTCGGCGAGGTGCGCGCGACGCTCCCCACCTGACCCGCGCTACATCGCGGCGACCTTCTTCGCCTGCGGGGCGATCAGGCGCATGTAGGTCGGCGTCACCAGCATCTCGGTGATGTTGACCCGCGCCGGCATGGTCGCGACGAAGACCGCCATGGCGGCGAGGTCCTCGGGCTGCAGCAGGCGCTCGATGTCCTCGGCCGGCACGGGCTCGGGCCGGTTCTTGAGGATGTCGGTCGCGACCTCACCGGGGCAGATGCAGCAGGAGCGGATGTTGTGGATCCCGTTCTCCTGGTTGATCGCCTGCGACAGCGCGACGAAGCCATGCTTCGCCGCGATGTAGCCCGGGCCTGAGAGGAAGGAGATGCCCTTCCCCGCCATGGAGGCGATCTGGATCAGCATCCCGCCGCCGCGCTCGCGCATCCCCGGCAGCACCGCGACCGAGGTGAGGAAGGGCGCGGTCAGGTTGCCGTCCACCAGCGTGCGGATCGCCTCGGGCGTCAGCTGGTGCAGGTAGCGTTTGGGCAGGTTCACGCCCGCGTTGTTCACCAGGATGTCCGGTCCGCCGATGGTCGATTCGACCTTCGCGAGCGCGGCCGCCACCTGCTTGTCGTCCGTGAGGTCGGCGGGGACGATGACCGCCCCGCCGCCGATCATCCGCGCCGTCTCCTCGAGCGGCGCCGTGCGCCGCCCTGTGAGGGCGACCTTCGCCCCTTCCTGGGCGAAGGCGATGGCGATGGCTCGCCCGATTCCGCTGCCCGCCCCGGTGACCCAGGCGGACTTCCCAGCGAGTCGCGCCATGGTCAGATCACCTTGTCCGTGGTCGGGTCGATGATGTGCATCTGGTTCATGTGGGCGATCAGCGCGAGCGGCTTGCCGACCTCGGCCGGCGTGGACGGATCGAGCCGCGCCGTGATCTCCGTGCCCTCGTGGCGGAAATGCGCGAGCGTCTCCATGCCCATCGGCTCGATCACCTCGGGTGTCAGGGACAGCGGGGCGAGGTTCGACTTGTCCATCGTCTTGTCGTCGGTGAGGTGCTCCGGCCGGATGCCGAAGAGCACCTGCTTGCCGGCATGGGGCCGGTAGCGGGCGACGCGGTCCTCGGGCACCGCGAGGGTCGTGCCGTTGTTCATGACGACGTTGAGCGCGCCCGAGGCTTCCTCGATCCGCGCGGGGATGAAGTTCATCGCCGGGCTGCCGATGAAGCCGGCGACGAACTTGGTCGCCGGGTGGTGGTAGAGCTCCTGCGGCGGGCCGACCTGTTCGATCACGCCGTGGTTCATCACCACCACACGGTCGGCGAGCGTCATCGCCTCGACCTGGTCGTGCGTCACGTAGATCGTCGTGGTCTTCACCGTCTGGTGGACCTTCTTGATCTCGGTGCGCATCTGCACGCGCAGCTTGGCGTCGAGGTTCGACAGCGGTTCGTCGAACAGGAAGACCTTGGGGTCGCGCACGATGGCGCGGCCCATCGCGACGCGCTGCCGCTGGCCGCCCGACAGCGCCTTCGGCTTGCGTTCGAGCAGCGGCGTGATGTCGAGGATGCGCGCGGCTTCCTTCACCCGCTTGTCGATCTCGGCCTTGGGGAACTTACGCAGCGTCAGGCCGAAGGCCATGTTGTCGTAGACCGACATGTGCGGATAGAGCGCGTAGTTCTGGAACACCATCGCGATGTCGCGGTCGCGCGGCGGGATGTCGTTGACGATCGTGCCGCCGATCGCGATGTCGCCGCCCGAGATCTCCTCGAGCCCCGCGATCATGCGCAGCGTGGTGGATTTGCCGCAGCCCGACGGGCCGACCAGCACGACGAATTCGTGGTCCGCGATCTCGAGGTCGATGCCCTTGACCGCCTGCACGCCGCCTTCATAGGCCTTGATGACCTTGCGGAGAGAAACCTGCGCCATCGGTGGAATCAGCCCTTCGTTGCGCCTGCCGTGAGGCCGGCGATGTAGTAATCCATGAGGAAGGCATAGATGACGACCGGCGGCAGCGCCGCCAGCAGCGCGCCCGCCATCAGCTGGCCCCAGGCGAAGGTGTCGCCGCGGATCAGCTGGGAGACGACGCCGATGGTCATCGGCATCTCGGCCGGGGAGGTGATGAAGGCGGTCGGATAGACGAAGGCCGCCCAGGACACGGTGAAGGCGAAGATCGTCGCCGCGATGATGCCGGGCAGCGCCACGGGGATGAAGATCTTCCACAGCATCTGCATCCAGTTGGCGCCGTCGATCAGCGCCGCCTCGTCCAGCTCCTTCGGGATGGAGGCGAAGTAGCCGATCATGATCCAGGTGCAGAAGGGCACCGTCAGCGTCGGATAGACGAGGACGAGGCCCCAGGCGTTGTCGAGCAGCCCGAGCCCGCCGACGATCTGGTACAGCGGGATGAACAGCAGCGTGTCCGGCACCAGGTAGGTGAGGAACACGCCCGTCGCCAGCGCCTGGCTGCCCCAGAACCGCATCCGCCCGAGCGCGAAGGCGGCGAGCACCGAGATCACCATCGTCAGCGCGACCACGGCGATCGTGACCTTCGCGCTGTTGAGGAAGAAGTCGATGAACATCCGGTTGCCGAGCAGCGCCCAGTAGTTCTCGAGCGTCGGGCTGCTCACCCACCAGGGCGAACCCGACTGGTCGGCCACCTCGGCGCTGGTCTTCAGGCTGGTGAGCAGCATGTAGACCGGCGGGGCGAGCATGATGATCGCCGAGACGATCAGCGAGAGGTAGGCGGTCCAGAGCGCCCAGCGGCGCTCGCGCCGGAGGCTGCCGGCCTTGTGGTAGATGCCCTGCTTCACGGGGATGGTGGTGGCGGACATCACGCCTCCTCCTTGTTCCGGCGATTGACGCCGCGCAGCACGAAGAAGGCGATGATCGCCAGGATCGGGAACATGAACAGCGACACCGCCGCGCCGCGCGGGATGTTGCCGGCCAGGATGCCGACCTGGAAGGCGTAGGACGCGAAGACATGCGTCAGGTCGCGCGGCCCGCCGTTCGTCAGCACGCGGACGATGTCGTAGTTCGCGAAGGTGACGATCAGGCTGAACAGCACGGTGATCGAGATGATGTTGCGCATCATCGGCAGGGTCACGTAGCGCAGCCGCTGCCAGGACGTCGCACCGTCGATCGCCGCCGCTTCATAGAGCTGTTCGGGCACCGACTTCAGCGCCGCGAGGTACATGATCATGAAGAAGGGCGCGCCGTACCACACGTTCACGATGATGACGCTGATCCGCGCCCACCACGGCTCGCCGAGCCAGGGGACCGAGGGGATCGCGAAGATGTTGAGGATCCAGTTGATCGAGGAATAGGTCGGCTCGAACATCCACCACCAGCCGAGGGTGGACAGCGCCGGCGGGATGACCCAGGGCACCAGCAGCATGCCGCGCCACTTGCGCTGCCCGTTCGCCGGGATGTGGTGCAGCATGTGCGCGAGCCAGAAGCCGATCGCCGCCTTCAGGATCACCGCGGTGATCGCGAAGAAGACCGACTGGAAGATGACCATCCGGAAGGTCTCGGATTCGAGGAGGATCTCGAAGTTCCCGAGGCCGATGAAGGACGTCATGCGCCGGTTCAGCGTCGCGAGGTGGATCGCGTAGCCCGCCGGCCAGACCACGAGGCCGCCGATCACCGCGATCAGCGGCAACGTCATGAGGAAGGCGATGGTCGACCGTCGCCTGGCGAAGCGCTTCAGCGAGGCGCCGCCCGGCGCCTCGATCCGCGGAAGTGTGGCGGCGCCGCCATCAGCCATCCCCGGTACCTCCCTGTTGTCGTGGACAGGCCCCGGGGCACCGTGCCCCGGGGTCGTCTTCTTTCGTGGCGTCAGCCGCCGCGACGCATGTTGTTGATCTCGCGCTCGAGCCAGCCGAGCGCGCTGTCCACCGATTCGCCGCCCTGGGCGATGCGGGCGACGACCTTCGTATTGAGCGCCTGGAGGTACATCTGCTGCGCCAGTTCCGGCGGCGCCGGCGAGAAGGCGATGGAATAGGTCGCCTGGTGATGCGCCTTCAGCGGATAGTTGAAGATGGTCCCCACCGGCGGGCCTTCCGTCTCCCACGCCTTGAAGTCGGACATGCTGAGGAAGGGCGGGATGTCGTAGCCCTGCGACTTGTTGACGCAGAGCTCGGCGTTCTCGCGCTGGGTGATGAACTCGAGGAACGCCTTCGCCGCCGTCTTGTTGCGCCCGAAGGACCAGATGCCCGTGACGTAGGGCAGGTAGGCCAGGAAGCGGCCCTTGGGGCCGGCCGGCATCGGGATGGTCCAGCAGTTCTCCGCCACCTGCGGCGCGTCGCGCTTCGCCACCGCCCAGGCCGAGGGCGGGTTGAAGATCAGCGCCGAGCGGCCGGAGATGAGCGCCCGGTTGTTCGACGCGTCGTCCCACGCCCAGACGTCGTTGGGCAGGAAGCGCGACAGGCGCACCAGGTAGTCGATCGCCTGACGGAGTTCCTGATTGTTGCGGATGGTCGGGTTGCCCCGCTCATCCGTCACGCGCGCGCCGTAGCCGAGGAACACCGCGCCGACCCAGTCGACCGCGTCGGTGAACTGGCCCATCGGCAGGCCGAACGGGACGCCGGCCTTGTGGCAGGCCTCCGCGGCGGTGAGGAAAGTGTCCCAGGTCCAGCGGTCCGCGCCGGGGCCGGCGCGGTTGGCGGCCGGCCACATCTCGCGGATGTCGATGCCGGCATGCTGCTTCAGCAGGTCGAACCGCGCACAGGCCGGCTTGGCCTGCGTGCCGGCCGTGGCCGGGACGCCGCGCCAGGCGCCGCCACGCTTGGCGAGGAACTCGGCGACCGGGTTCACCGGGCCGTACTTCGCGGACAGCCGCTGCATGACGTCGTCGCAGGGCTCGAGCTGGTCGGCATAGGTGCCGGGATCCCAGGGCAGCAGGCTGATGCCGTCATGGCCGCTGCGCGACTGCGCCTGCGCCGCGATGGTCAACTGCAGCTGGTTGCCGGTGGTGTTGATGAAGTCGAGCGTCATGTTGACGCGGTTCTGCTCGCCGAACCGCTGCGCGAGTTCCTTCAGCGCATCGTTGCCGCCGGGGACCCAGTGGTCCCAGAAGGCGAAGCGCAGGCTGCCGCTCGTGCCCTGTGCGTGCACCATCGGCGCGCCGACCGCGGTCGCCGCCACAACGCCAGCCCCATTGCGCAGCACTTTGCGCCGGGTGATCCCGTGCTTGGACATGCTTTCCCTTCCGTTCTCTCCCCGGGGCGGACCTCGCTGAGGGGCCCGCTTGTCGGTAACCGGCAAGTTAGTCAGGGAGAATTGGGCATGGCAACCCGGAAGGACGTGTCTTCCTCTCCACTTGCCCGACTTAGGCACAGGGGGCAGGCTCCGCCGCCATGGACCAACATCACTTCGACGCCATCGTGGTCGGCGCTGGCATCGCCGGCGCCACGGCCGCTGCACATCTTTCAGGCAATCACCGCGTTGCATTGCTGGAAGCCGAGGAAAGCGCCGGATACCACGCGACAGGCCGTTCCGCGGCCATCTGGATCCGCAACTACGGCAGTCCGGATGCGCGTATCCTGACCGCGGCCTCGCGCGCGTTCTTCGAAGCGCCGCCGGCCGGCTTCGCGGATGCGCCGCTGATGCATGCGCGTCCGGTGATCCATCTGGCGCCGGCCGACCAGGTGGAGCACCTGCGCGAGATGATCGCCGGCGGCGATGACATGCGGGAAATCTCCGTCGCCGAGGTGCAGGCGCAGGTGCCGGCATTGCGCCCCGGTTATGCGGCGATGGCCGCGGTCGAGGCCGACTGCTTCGACATCGATGTCGCCGCCATGCACCAGGGCTTCCTGCGCCAGGCACGCATGGCGGGCGGGGTGCTCGCGCTGCGCAGCCGGGCCGGGCGGATCTGGCGCAAGGACGGGCGGTGGCATGCCGAGACATCCTCCGGCGCCGTCTTCACCGCCCCGGTGGTGGTGAACGCCGCCGGCGCCTGGGGCGACGAGGTGGCGCGCATCGCGGGCCTTGCTCCGATCGGCCTTCAGCCGAAGCGTCGCACCGCCTGCATCGTCGATCCCGGCCCGCATGACTGCGCCGACTGGCCACTGCTCGGCGATGCCGGCCACACCTGGTATGCGCGCGCCGAGGCGCGGCGGAAGCTGATGGTCAGCCCCGCCGACGAGATCGACAGCGATCCCTGCGACGCGCAGCCGGACGAGCTCGACGTCGCGATCGCCGTCGACCGCATGCAGCAGGCCCTCGACATTCCCGTCTCGCGCGTCGAGCACCGCTGGGCCGGTCTGAGGACCTTCACGCCCGACCGCGGCCTCGCGATCGGGGAGGGGGCGGAGCGCGGCTTCTTCTGGATGGTGGGTCAGGGCGGCTATGGGATGCAGACGGCGCCGGCGGCGGGTCGCCTGCTCGCGGCGCTGGTGGCGGGGCAGGACCCCGGCGAGCTCGGCGCCGCGGTGGCGCTCTGCGACCCGCTGCGTTTTGCCCGGAGGGAAGCGGCATGAATGAAACGGCACCCACCTTCGACGACGTCCGCGACGCTGCGGCGCGGCTCGCCGGGCGTATCGTGCGGACGCCGTTGCTGCGCCACCGCCGGCTCGACGAGGTCACCGGCGCGACCGTGCTGGTGAAGCCCGAGCCGCTGCAGCGCACCGGGTCCTTCAAGCTGCGGGGCGCGACCAACGCGGCGCTGCTGATGGATCCGGAGGCGCGGCGCGGGGGCATCGTCACCCATTCCTCCGGCAATCACGGGCAGGCCTGCGCGGCGGCGGCGCACATGCTCGGCATGGCGGCGACCATCGCCATGCCGTCGGACGCGCCGGCCATCAAGGTCGACGCGACGCGGCGCTGGGGGGCCGAGATCGTGCCCTTCGACCGGCACGGGGTGGATCGCGACGCGCTGGCCGCGACGCTGGCCGTGGAACGCGGCGCGACCGTCATCCCGCCCTTCGACCATCCGCACGTCATCGCGGGGCAGGGGACTGTCGCGCTCGAACTGCTCGAGGATGCGCAGGCGCTGGGCCTCGCCCTCGACGCCTTCGCGGTCTGCACCGGTGGTGGCGGGCTGACCGCGGGCTGCGTCCTCGCGCTGGAGGCGCTGTCGCCGCGCACCGAGGCCTATGCCGTCGAGCCCGAGGGATGGGACGACACCAAGCGCTCGCTCGAGGCCGGCCGTCGCCTGCCCAATACGGTGACCGGCAGCGGGCTGTGCGACGCGCTGCTGTCGCGGCAGCCCGGGGCGATCACCTTCCCGATCAACCACCGCCATCTGG
This sequence comes from Neoroseomonas marina, assembly GCF_012927745.1. Classification (GTDB taxonomy): domain Bacteria; phylum Pseudomonadota; class Alphaproteobacteria; order Acetobacterales; family Acetobacteraceae; genus Neoroseomonas; species Neoroseomonas marina. Next base: position 91,583 of record NZ_JABBKX010000007.1, on the reverse strand, counting down.
CGGGCGGCGTGGCGGTGACCGAAGCCGAGGTCTTCCGCGCCATGCGCTTCGCCTTCGAGCACCTGAAGATCGTCATCGAGCCCGGCGGCGCCGTGGCGCTCGCCGCTGTGCTGGCCGGCAAGGTCGCCGCGAAGGGCGGCGTGATCGGCGTGGTGGTCAGCGGCGGCAATGCCGACCCCGCCGTCTTCGCGCGGGCGCTCGCGGCCTGATGCGATTCCGGCTGCGCCACCGCCCTGGGCTGGTGGTGGCGCTGGCCGTGCTGATCGTGGTGAGCATCGTCGCGACGCGCATTCCGGATTTCACGTTGCGTGCGGCACTGCTGCTCGGCTGGTGCGCCGGCGCGTCGGCGCATGTGGTGCTGTTGCTGCGCCACCTGGCGCTGACGCCGGCCGAGGCGATGCGCCGCCATGCCGAACAGCTCGAGGACAGTCGCTGGACCATCACCCTGGTGACCCTGGCGGCCGCGCTCGCCGCCCTCGTCGGCGTGGTGGGGGAGATCGGCGGCACGCCGCGGGCTGGCTATTCGCTCGCCCTCGGCATCGCGGCGATCGTGTTGTCCTGGGGCTACCTGCACGTGCACTTCGCCGCGCACTACGCCCATGTCTATGCGCTGTCCGAAGGTGGGCTGGAGTTCCCCGGCGGGCTCGAGCCGGACTGGATGGAATTCCTCTACCTCGCCTTCACCGTCGGCATGACGGCGCAGGTCTCGGACGTGACGACCTCCTCCCCGGCGATGCGGCGGATGGTGCTGGCCCATGCGCTCGCCTCCTTCGCCTTCAATGCGGCGATCCTGGGGGTCGCGGTGAACCTGCTGGCGGGCAGTGCGGCGGGCTGAGGGCGGCTTGCCCCGGGACGCGTTCGGCGCTTCCCTGCGCGCAGAACCAGAACCACGACGGGAGACGCCCAGCATGAACCGCCGCAGCCTGCTCGCCGCAGCGACCCTTGCCGTGCCCGCTGTCGGGCACGCCCAGCAGGGCCTGCCCGACCGGCCGATCACGCTGGTCAGCGGCTTCTCGCCCGGCGGGTCGACCGACATCACGGCGCGGCTGCTGGCCGATCGCATGCAGGGCTTCCTTGGGCCCAATGCGCGCGTCGTGGTGGAGAACCGGCCCGGCGCCTCCGGCACCGTCGCATCGGAATGGCTGCGGCGGCAGCAGCCCGACGGGACCATCCTGATGCTGAACGAGGCGTCGTCCCACGCCCTCATTCCCCACGCGGTCGCCGGGGGCACCCGCTATAATCCGATGGACGACTTCACCCACGTGGCCATCGCCGCAAACGGGCCGCTCATCATGATCGCGGCGCCGAACTTCCCCGCCGCCAACGCGGCGGAGGCGGTGGCGAAGCTGCGCGCGGGGCCGCAGGACAGGCTGCCCTATGCGTCCTCGGGCGTCGGGTCGATTCCGCATTTCGCGGCCGAATCCGTCGCCGTGGCGCTCGGCCTCGGCGGCAAGTTCGAACACATTCCCTACCGCTCGGGCGGACTGATGGTCGAGAGCATCGCGCGCGGGGAAACCGCCTGGGGCGTGGCGGTGCTCGCCTCGGCGGCCGCGCAGCTGCGCGACAACCGCGTGCGCGGCATCGCCATCACCGGGCTCGAGCGCTTCCCGACCTTCCCGGATACGCCGACGCTCGCGGAATCCGGCATGCCCGGCTTCGACATCGGCAACTGGTTCGCGGTGATCGGCCCGCCGCGCATGCCGCCCGCGGTGACCGAGACGCTGAACCGCGCCATCAACAGCGCGCTGCGCGACCCGCAGCTGCAGGAACGCTTCCTCGTGGCGGGCATCACCGCCTACACGCGGCCGAACACCCCCGCCGACGCCCGTGCCTTCTTCCAGGCCGAGCTCGACAAGTTCAAGGGCGTGGTCGAGCGCACCGGCGTACGGATGGAACTGTGAGCGATACACGAACCGCGGATGTCATCGTCGTCGGCGGCGGGTCCGCCGGCTGCATCGTGGCGGCGCGGCTGTCGGAAGATCCCGGCTGTCGCGTCCTGCTGCTCGAAGCAGGACCGCCCGACCGCGACATCTGGATCAGCCTGCCGGCGGGCTATGCGAAGCTCTATGGCAGCAAGCGCTACGACTGGGACTACCTGACCGAACCCGAGCCCAACCTGAACGGCCGCAGCATCCACTGGCCGCGCGGCAAGGTGCTGGGCGGGTCGGGCAGCGTGAACGGCCTGGTCTTCCTGCGCGGCAGCCCCAACGACTACGATCGCTGGGCGCAGTCCGGCGCGCGTGGCTGGTCCCATGAGGACGTCGCGCCCGTTTTCCGCCGCATCGAGCATTGGGACGGCGCGCCCGACCCCGCGCGCGGCAGCGCCGGCGCGATCCATGTGCGCGAGCCGCGCCGCCTGGCGCCCGCGGCGGCCGCTTTCGTCGAGGCCTGCGTCGCCGCCGGCCTGCCGCGCAACCGCGACTGGAACGACGGCACGCCGATCGACGGCGCGGGGCCGGTCCAGCTCAACGTGAATGGCGGGCGGCGGTCCTCCACGGCGCGCGAATACCTTCGGCCCGCGATGAAACGCGGCAATCTGCGCGTCGCGACCGGCGTGCTGGCGCGCCGCATCGTCGTGGAGGATGGCCGCGCCGTCGCGGTCGAGGCGCTGCAGGATGGCCAGCCCGTGACCTTCCGCGCGACGCGGGAGATCGTCTGTTCCACCGGCGCGATCGAGACGCCGAAACTGCTCATGCTCTCGGGCATCGGCGACGGTGCGGCGTTGCAGGCGCTCGGCATCCCGGTGGTCCATCACAGCCCGGGCGTGGGTCGGAACCTGCAGGACCACCTGATCGCGAAGTTCATCTATCGGTCCAGGCCCTGCGGCACGCTGAACGAGATCCTGCAATCGCCCTTCCGCAAGGCGAAGATGGGGCTCGACTACCTGGTGTCGCGCGCGGGCGCCCTTGCGATCGGCGCGGGCGAGGCCAACGCCTTCGCGCGCGTCACGCCGGGCGCCGAGGAAGCGGAGATCCAGTTCCTCTTCGTGAACTTCTCCACCTTCGACTACATGAAGGGCCTGCAGGACTTCCCGGGCTTCATGTTCAACTATGGCGTCTGCCGGCCCGACAGCCGCGGGGAGGTCTTCCTCAAATCCCCCGATGTCCGGGACAAGCCGGGCATCCGGCCGAACTACCTCGATCACCCGAACGACATCCGCGTCATGCTGGGCGCGGCGCGTCTCGGGCGGAAGGTCGCGGCGCAGGCGCCGCTCGCGTCGCTGATCGAGGAGGAGCTGCGGCCCGGCCCGGCGGCGACGACCGACGAAGCGCTGCTCGAGAGTATCCGCGCCACCGCCGGCACCGTGTTCCATCCCTGCGGCACGGCGAAGATGGGCACCGATCCGATGGCGGTGCTGGACCCGGAACTGCGAGTACGCGGGGTTGCGGGGCTGCGGGTGGCCGATGCTTCCGCCTTCCCGCTGATCCCCTCGCCCAACATCCAGCCGGCGGTGATGCTGGTCGCCGAACGGGCAGCGGCGTTCATTCGGGCCGACGCCGCCGCCCGATAAGGCAGCCGCACCCGGGTCGTGGGCGGTATCTGCCCGCGACCTGAGCGGACTGCCTGCCGATTGGGCGAATTTTGCATACACGAACCGTTTCCGCCTGCCGGATACGCTGGCACGGATTTCGCTGCCTCACCCTGCCGGACCAACGCGCCGCCGATGGCGTCGGCGCGACATCCGCACGGAGGCAGACCTTGACCCGACCCACCCTTACCCGCCGCGCCGCCCTCGCGGGTCTCGGCGCCGCCCTGACAGCCCCCGCGATCCGTCCCTCGATGGCGCAGTCGGCCCCGATCAAGATCGGCGTGCTGCACTCGCTGTCCGGCACCATGGCGATCTCCGAGACCGCGCTGCGCGACACCGTGCTGATGATGGTGGAATACCAGAACAGCAAGGGCGGCCTGCTCGGACGGCGGCTCGAGGCGGTGGTGGTCGACCCCGCCTCCAACTGGCCGCTGTTCGCCGAGAAGGCGCGCGAGCTGCTGCAGGTCCACAAGGTCGACGTGACCTTCGGCTGCTGGACCTCGGTGTCCCGCAAGTCCGTCCTGCCGGTCTTCGAGGAGCTGAACGGCATGCTCTTCTACCCCGTCCAGTACGAGGGCGAGGAAGAGAGCCGCAACATCTTCTACACCGGCGCCGCGCCGAACCAGCAGGCGATCCCCGCGGTGGAATACCTGATGTCGGCCGATGGCGGCGGCGCGCAGCGCATCGTCCTGCTCGGCACCGACTACGTCTATCCGCGCACCACCAACCGCATCCTGCGCGGCTTCCTGAACTCCAAGGGCATCGGCAATGCCGACATCATGGAGGAATACACACCGTTCGGTCACAGCGACTGGCAGGGCATCGTCACGCGCGTGAAGGCCTTCGCCAACCAGGGCAAGAAGACCGCCATCGTGTCGACCATCAACGGCGACGCGAACGTTCCCTTCTACCGCGAGCTCGGCAACCAGGGCATCAAGGCCGAGGACATCCCCTGCGTCGCGTTCAGCGTCGGTGAGGAAGAGCTCGCCGGCATCGACACCCGCCCGCTGGTGGGCCATCTGGCCGCCTGGAACTACTTCATGTCGGTGCAGTCGCCGGCGAACACCGAGTTCAAGAACCTCTGGCAGGCCTACATCAAGAACCCGCGCCGCGTGACCAACGACCCGATGGAGGCCACCTACACCGGCTTCAACATGTGGGCCCAGGCCGTGGCCGCCGCGCGCACGACGGCGGTCGACGCGGTCCGGACCTCGGTGATCGGCCAGGAATTCGCGGCACCCGCCGGCTACACCGAGAAGATGCTGCCGAACCACCACCTGTCCAAGCCGGTGATGATCGGTGAGGTCCAGGCGGACGGCCAGTTCAACATCGTCTGGAAGACGCCGACCGTCGTCCCGGCGGAGAACTGGTCGCAGTTCATCCCCGAGAACGCGAACCGCCGCCGCGGCTGATGCGTCTCCTCCTCGTCCTGCTGCTCCTGCTCGCGCCCCTGACCGGGCGCGCGCAGGACGCCTTCTCCGACGCGCTGCCTGGCCTTGGTGGAGGTTTCGCGCAGCAGGCCGAGGCGGCCGACCGGCTCGGCGCGCTGGGTGATCCGCGCGCCGTGCCCATCCTGCGGGCGCTGTCCGACGGACGGCTGCTCAAGCGCCCCGATGGTACGCTGCTGATCCGCGAGGGCGACCGCGTGACCGAGGTCGCGACCGGCGCGGCGGCCGATCCCGCCGGCGCCGAGCCCCTGCGCATCAACAACCGGGTGCGCCAGGCGCTGCGCGGCGCGCTCGGGCGGCTCTCGCTCGTCTCGCCGGATCCGGCCGAGCGGCTTGCCGCCGCCGAGGCCGTCTTCCGCAGCCGCAGCGTGGAGAACATCCCCCTGCTCGAGGCCGCGCTGGCGCGCGAGAGCCTCGGCCGGGTGCGCGAGCGGCTGGAACTCGCGCTTGCCGCCTCGCGCATGGCCTCCCCGGACGAGGCGGCGAAGCGCGCCGGCATCGCAGCCCTTGGCGAGACCTCCTCGGCCGAGGCGCGCGGCATCCTGCTCGAGGCGCGCGCGACGAACCCGGCGCTGGCCGGCGAGATCGACGCCGCCATCGCCTCCATCGACCGCCGCCTGACCATCCGCCGCGCCTTCGAGACGCTGTTCCAGGGCCTGTCGCTGGGCTCGGTGCTGCTGCTCGCTGCCCTGGGGTTGGCCGTGACCTTCGGCGTCATGGGCGTGATCAACATGGCCCATGGCGAATTCGTCATGCTCGGCGCCTACACGACCTTCGTCATGCAGGAGGCGCTGCGCGACATTCCCGGCCTCGCGTCCTGGTCGCTGCCGCTGTCGGTGCCGGCGGCCTTCCTGGTGGCCGCGGCCTGCGGCGCGGCGCTGGAACGCGGGCTGATCCGGCACCTGTATGGCCGCCCGCTCGAGACGCTGCTGCTGACCTTCGGCGTCGGCATGATGATCCAGCAGGCGGTGCGGCTCGGCTTCGGGGCGCAGAACCGCGAAGTCTCGAGCCCGCCCTGGATGCAGGGCACGCTGGAACTGCCGCTCGGCGTCATGGTGACGCAGAACCGGCTGTGGATCCTGGTCTTCTCGCTGGCCGTGCTCGCGCTGACGGTGGCGGCGATCCGCTTCACCCGCTTCGGGCTCGAGATGCGGGCGGTGACGCAGAACCGGCGCATCGCCTCGGCGATGGGCATCCGCACCGGGCGCGTCGATGCGCTGACCTTCGCCTTCGGGTCGGGCATCGCGGGCATCGCGGGCGTCGCGCTCAGCCAGATCGACAACGTCTCCCCCAACCTCGGCACCGGCTACATCATCGACAGCTTCATGGTGGTGGTGTTCGGCGGCGTCGGGTCGCTCGCCGGCACGCTGGTCGGCGCCATGACGCTCGGTGTCGTCAACAAGATGCTGGAGCCCTTCGCCGGCGTGGTGCTGGCCAAGGTCTTCGTGCTGGTGGCGATCATGGTCTTCATCCAGCGCCGCCCCCGCGGCCTGTTCGCCCTCAAGGGCCGGGCGGCGGAACAGTGAGCATCGCCCTGACCGCCCCGCCGCCATCGCGGATGCGCCTTGGCATCCGCACGGGGCTGATCATCGCGGTGCTGCTGCTCGCGGCGCTGCCGATCCTCAACCTGCTGCCGCGGGACAGCGCCTTCCACGTCTCGGACTTCATCGTCTCCGTCACGGGGAAGTGGATCTGCTACGCGGTGCTCGCGCTCTCGCTCGACCTGGCCTGGGGGTATGCGGGCATCCTCTCGCTCGGGCACGGGGCGTTCTTCGCCCTCGGGGGCTATGCGATGGGGATGCACCTGATGCGGCTGATCGGGCCGCGCGGCGCCTATGGCCATCCGGTGTTGCCGGACTTCATGGTCTTCCTGGGCTACACCGAGCTGCCCTGGTTCTGGCACGGCTTCCAGTCCTTCCCCTACGCCATGCTGATGGTGATGCTGGTGCCGGGCGCGCTCGCGCTTGTCGTCGGCTTCCTCGCCTTCCGCAGCCGCATCACCGGCGTCTACCTGTCGATCCTGACGCAGGCGATGACCTACGCGCTGATGCTCGCCTTCTTCCGCAACGACATGGGCTTCGGCGGCAACAACGGCTTCACCGACTTCAAGGAACTGCTGGGCATGCCGCTCGGCACGCCCTCGGCGCGCGCCGTGCTGTTCTATGCCTCGCTGGTGCTGCTGGTCGGATCGATGCTGCTCTGCGCGGCGCTGACGCGCACCAAGTACGGCCGCGTGCTGACCGCGATCCGCGACGCCGAAAGCCGCGCGCGCTTCCTCGGCTACGACACCACGCGGCACAAACTGTTCGCCTTCGTCCTGTCCGCCATGCTGGCGGGGCTCGCGGGCGCGCTCTACGTGCCACAGGTCGGCATCATCAACCCCGGCGAGTTCAGCCCCGGCAACTCCATCGAGGCCGTCATCTGGGTCGCGGTCGGCGGGCGCGGGACGTTGGTGGGCGCGTTGCTCGGCGCCTTCTCGGTCAATGCGCTCAAGACCTGGCTGACCTCGGCGGCGCCGGACCTCTGGCTCTTCGCGCTCGGCGGGCTGTTCGTGGCGGTGACGCTGTTCCTGCCGCGCGGGCTGATCGGACTGTTCGACCGGGTGAAGAAGGGGCGCGGGGCATGAAGGGGCGCTCGCTCTACCTCGACGGCGTCACCGTCGTGTTCGACGGCTTCCGCGCGCTGAACAACCTCTCCCTCGTCGTCGAGCCCGGCGAGCTGCGCGCCATCATCGGCCCCAATGGTGCCGGCAAGACGACGATGATGGACGTCATCACCGGCAAGACGCGCCCGACCTCGGGTACCGTCCGCTTCGGGGACATGGACCTGACGCGGCTGGACGAACCGACCATCGCCAATCTCGGCATCGGGCGGAAGTTCCAGAAGCCGACGGTCTTCGACGACCTCACGGTGTTCGAGAACATCGAACTCGCGCTGAAGGCCCCGCGCGGCCCCATCGCCTGCATCAAGTGGCACCTGACCGGGGAAGCCGCCGACCGCATCGGCCAGGTGATGACCGAGGTCGGCCTGGTCGAGCGCGCGCACGATCCCGCCGGCATCCTCTCCCACGGCCAGCGGCAGTGGCTCGAGATCGGGATGCTGCTCGCCCAGGATCCGGAGCTGCTGCTGGTGGACGAACCCGTCGCCGGCATGACGGATGCCGAGACCGAGCACACCGCCGCCATGCTCGTCGGCATCGCCGGCAAGCGCAGCGTGGTGGTGGTGGAGCACGACCTCGAATTCGTCCGCGCCCTCGGGAGGCGCGTCACCGTGCTGCATGAGGGCAGCGTCTTGTCCGAAGGCTCGATCGACCACGTGCAGAACGATCCGCGCGTGATCGAGGTCTATCTGGGGCGCTGAGACATGCTCGACGTGTGCGCGATCGATCTCTCCTACGGCGCGAGCCTCTGCCTGCGCGGCGTCTCCCTGGCCGTCGAGCCGGGCAAGGTGACCTGCGTGCTGGGCCGCAACGGCGTCGGCAAGTCCTCCCTCCTGCGGTCCATCATGGGGCTGGAGCGGGTGGGGGCGGGCAGCATCACCTGGGAAGGGCGGGACATCACGCGCCTCGGCCCCGCCGAACGTGCCCGCGCCGGCATCGGCTACGTGCCCCAGGGCCGCGAGATCTTTCCCTTCCTGACGGTGCAGGAGAACCTCGAGACCGCGCTCGCCGCCGCCCCGCGCGGGTCGAGCGTGGATGCGGAGGTCTTCGATCTGTTCCCCATCCTGCGGCAGTTCCTGCGCCGGCGCGGGGGCGACCTGTCGGGCGGGCAGCAGCAGCAGCTGGCGATCGGGCGGGCGCTCTGCGCGCGACCGCGGCTGCTCATCCTCGACGAGCCGACCGAAGGCATCCAGCCCAACGTCATCAAGGATATCGGCAAGGTCATCGCGCATCTCGCGAGGGATCGCGGGATGGGGATCCTGCTGGTGGAGCAGTATTACGAATTCGCCCGGAGCCTCGCGGACCGCATCGCCATCATGGTGCGCGGGGAGGTGGCGCTGGCCGGGGCGCCGGGGGAACTCGACGAGGAGGCGGTGCGGCGGTTGCTGACGGTGTAATGGACCCGGTCCCGGGTTCCGAGGGCCTTTCGGCCCTCGGCGGGGTGGCTTGGAGGGGCGGCGCTCCTCCAACCTTACTTCTTCGCGACGCCCAGATCCGCCTCGAGTTCCCGGATCCGCCCCTGCAGCGTGGTCCGCATCGACGCCGAGGCGTGCGGCTTGAGGCTCGCGAGCGTGTCGCGGAGTTCGCGCAGGAGCCGTTCCTTCTCGGCCTTGCTGCGCTGGATGGGACGCGCGTCGGAGAACTGGCCTTCACGGCTGCGCATGTGACACCTCCTTCTTGATGATTGGGTCCCGCCGCGGCGACGGCGCACGGGGGACCAATGCGGCCCCGTCGCCGGGGCCGCTCCCGGGCAGTGGTGGTTGCCTTTAGATGTCGAGCATCAGCCGGCGCGGATCCTCGATGCTCTCCTTCACGCGCACGAGGAAGGAGACCGCTTCCTTCCCGTCCACGATGCGGTGGTCATAGGACAGCGCGATGTACATCATCGGCCGGATCTCGACCTTGCCGCCCACCGCCATCGGGCGGTCCTGGATCTTGTGCATGCCCAGGATGCCGGACTGCGGCGGGTTCAGGATCGGGGTCGACATCAGCGACCCGTAGATCCCGCCATTGGTGATGGTGAAGGACCCGCCGGCGAGCTCGTCGAGCTTCAGCGCGCCGTCACGGGCCTTCTTGCCGAAGGCGCCGATCGACTTCTCGATATCGGCGAAGGACAGCGTGTCGGCATTGCGCAGCACGGGCACGACCAGGCCGGACGGGCCGCCGACGGCGATGCCCATGTGCACGAAGTGCTTGTAGACGATCTCGTCGCCGTCGATCTCGGCGTTGACCGCCGGGAACTCCTTCAGCGCGGCGACGCAGGCCTTCACGAAGAAGGACATGAAGCCGAGCTTCACGCCGTGCTTCTTCTCGAACACCTCCTTGTACTCGGCGCGCAGGGCCATCGCGGCGCCCATGTCCACCTCGTTGAAGGTGGTGAGCATCGCGGCGGTGTTCTGCGCTTCCTTGAGTCGCCGGGCGATGGTCATGCGCAGGCGCGTCATCTTCACGCGCTCCTCGCCGGCCTCGAGCGCGCGGGGCGGCTTCGGCGCGGCGGCCGCGGCCGGGGCGGCGGCGGGACGCGCGAGGAAGTCCATCACGTCGCCCTTGGTGATGCGTCCGTCCTTGCCGGTGCCGGCGCCGATCGCGGCGGCGGACGCGCCGGTCTCGGCCATCAGCTTGGCCGCGGCGGGCAGCGGTGCGTGGGTCCCGGGGACGGCAACCGGGCCGGTGACGGCGCGTGGGGTCTCGACGGCCGGCACGGCCGGGGCGGCAGCCACCGGTTGCGGCGGCGCGGCGGGCTTCGCGGCGGCGGCGCCGCCGCCCGCGGCGATGGACCCGAGCACCGCGCCCGGCGCAACCTCGGCACCCTCGGCCGCGGCGATCGCTTCCAGCACGCCGGCGGACGGCGCGTTGACCTCCACCGTCACCTTGTCGGTCTCGAGCTCCACCAGCGGCTCGTCGGCCGCGACGGCCTCGCCGGCCTTCTTGAGCCAGCGGGCGACGGTGGCGGAAGAAACGCTCTCGCCGAGGGTGGGAACCAGGATGTCGGTCATGTCTGCCGTCCGTTGATGGCCGTGGCGCGCGTCAGAGCCCGAGGGCCGCGCGCACCAGGGCGTCCTGCTGCTGCTGGTGGATGCGGGCGAGGCCGGTGGCCGGGCTCGCCGCTTCTTCGCGGCCCACGAATTCGGGCCGCTTCGCCTTGATGTCGAGGGTCCTGAGGACCTTCTCGATGCGCCGGTCCATGAAGGTCCAGGCGCCCATGTTCTCGGGTTCCTCCTGGCACCACACCACGTCGGCGTTCTTGTAGGGCGCCAGCGCCTTGGCCAGGCTGTTGGCCGGGAAGGGGTACATCTGCTCGACGCGCACGATGGCGACGTCGTTGGCACCCTTGTCCCGGCGTTCCTGCAGCAGGTCGTAGTAGACCTTGCCGGTGCAGAGCACGACGCGCTTCACCTGTTCCTCGGGCGCGATCGCGTCGATTTCGGGGATGACGTAGCGGAAGGCGCTGCCCGGGCCGAAATCGGCCAGCGAGCTGACCGCCAGCTTGTGGCGCAGCAGCGACTTCGGCGTCATCAGCACCAGCGGCTTGCGGTAGTTCGCCTTGATCTGGCGGCGCAGCGCATGGAAGTAGTTCGAGGGCGTTGTGAAGTTGCAGACGCGCATGTTGCGCTCGGCGCAGAGCTGCAGGTAGCGCTCGAGCCGTGCGGAGGAATGCTCCGGCCCCTGGCCTTCGTAGCCATGCGGCAGCAGCATCACCAGGCCCGACATGCGCAGCCACTTCGTCTCGCCCGAGGCGATGAACTGGTCGATGATGACCTGCGCGCCGTTGGCGAAGTCGCCGAACTGGCCTTCCCACAGCACCAGCGTGTGCGGGTCCGCGAGCGTGTAGCCGTAGTCGTAGCCGAGCACGCCGAACTCCGCGAGCAGGGAGTTGAACGCCTCGAACTTCGGCTGGCCCTCGCGGATGTTGTTCAGCGGGACGTATTCCGCCTGGGTCCGCTGGTCGATGAGATAGGCGTGGCGGTGGGAGAAGGTGCCGCGCTGCACGTCCTCGCCCGACAGGCGCACGCGATGGCCTTCGAGCAGCAGCGTGCCGAAGGCGAGCGCCTCGCCGGTCGCCCAGTCCAGGCCCTCCCCGGTCTCGATGGCCTGCTTCTTGGCCTCGAGCTGGCGGGCGATCTTGGAATTGACGTTGAAGTCGGCGGGGTAGCGGCAGAGCGCCGCACCCACCTCGCGCAGCGTGTCGAGCGGCACGGCGGTGTCGTGCAGCTTCTCGACCTCCTCGCCCGAGGTCGCGGACTTCAGGCCCGTCCAGTGGCCTTCCAGCCAGTCGGCCTTGTTCGGCTTGAAGGACTGCGCGGCCTGGAAGGCGTCCTCGAGCGTCGCGTTGAAGGCGTCGTACATCGCCTTCGAATCCTCGGCGCTGAGCGAGCCCTCGCGCGCCAGGCGTTCCGCGTACAGCGTGCGGGTCGTCCGCATCTCCTTGATGCGGTTGTACATGATCGGCTGGGTGAAGGCCGGCTCGTCGCTCTCGTTGTGACCGTGGCGGCGGTAGCAGACGATGTCGAGCACGATGTCGGCGCCGAACTGCATGCGGAACTCGGCCGCCATGCGGGCGCAGAAGACCACCGCCTCGGGGTCGTCGCCGTTCACGTGCAGGATCGGCGCCTGCACGGACTTCGCGATGTCGGTGCAGTACAGACCCGAATAGGCATGCGCCGCGACGGTGGTGAAGCCGATCTGGTTGTTGGTGACGATGTGGACCGTGCCGCCGGTGCGGTAGCCGATGAGCTGGCTCATCGCCAACGTCTCATAGACCACGCCCTGGCCGGCGAAGGCCGCGTCGCCATGCAGCAGGATGCCCATCACGGACCGGCGGCCCTTGGTGTCGCCCGCCATGTCCTGGCGCGCGCGCACCTTGCCGACCACGACCGGATCGACGGCCTCGAGGTGCGAGGGGTTCGGCTGCAGCGACAGGTGGACCATGCGGCCGCCGATCTCGACATCGACCGAGGTGCCGAGATGGTACTTCACGTCGCCCGAACCCTGCACGTCGTCAGGGTTGGCGCCGACGCCCTTGAACTCGGAGAAGACCTGCACGTAGGGCTTCTTCACGACGTTCACGAGCACGTTCAGGCGCCCGCGATGGGCCATGCCGATCGCGATCTCGTTCACGCCGCCCTTGGCCGCGGTCTCGATCACGGCTTCCAGCGCCGGGATGGTGGATTCACCGCCTTCGAGGCCGAAGCGCTTGGTGCCGACGAACTTGCGCGCGCAGAAGGATTCGAAGCCCTCCGCCTCGGTCAGCTCCTGCAGGATCTGCTTCTTGGCCGCGGCGTCGAAGCCGGCGAGCCAGGGCGCGCCCTCGATGCGGCGCTGGATCCAGGACTTCTGCTCCGGATCCTGGATGTGCATGAACTCGACGCCGATCGACCCGCAGTAGGAGGCGCGGCAGATCGCCATGATCTCGCGCAGCGTCGCCGTCTCCTTCCCCAGGACCATGTCGAGGAAGATCGGCCGGTCGAGGTCGGCGTCGGTGAAGCCGTAGGTCTTCGGATCGAGTTCCGGGTGCGGCTTGGGCTGGGTGAGGCCCAGCGGGTCGAGCTGCGCTTCCAGGTGCCCGCGCACGCGATAGGACCGGATCAGCATCAGCGCGCGAATGGAATCGAGCACCGCGCGGCGCGTCGCCTCGGGGTCGGCGGCAGCGGCTGCGCCCTTGGCACCCTTGACCGGCGCCGGCTTCTCGGGCTCGGGGCCGAAGGCGCCGCGGATGCGCGGGGCCCAGGAGGCGCCGGTCGCATCCGTCAGAACCGCGCGCGCCTCGTCGTTCAGCGCGCCGAACAGCTCGGCCATGGAGGGATCGACGCTGGCGGGATTTTCCGCCCAGCGGGCGTAGAGGTCCGCGAGATAGGCGGCATTCGCGCCGGTCATCGCGGTTGCGAGGACGTCAACTCCGGCCATCGGGTCTCTCCGTGCCGGCGGACGGCGCCGCCGGGTGTCACGTCGGGTTGGTATCAAGTGCGGGTCGCCGCCGCCCCTGCCTTAAGGGTGCGGCGGCGTCGCTTAACATAGGGCGCATGGCCCCTTTGTGGCAGGGCTTTCACCCCGCCCGAGGGCGATGTCAGCCCTTCAGGGCCTTCACCATGGTCGAACCGAGCGCCGAGGGGCTGTCCGCGACATGGATGCCGGCCGCGGCCATAGCTTCCATCTTCGCGGCCGCGGTGTCCTTGCCGCCCGAGATGACGGCGCCGGCATGGCCCATGCGGCGACCCGGGGGGGCGGTCGCGCCGGCGATGAAGCCGACGACGGGCTTGTTCGGCTTGCCCGGGCCGAAATTCTCGGCCTTCAGGTACTCGGCCGCGAGGATCTCGGACTGGCCGCCGATCTCGCCGATCATGACGATCGACTTGGTTTCGTCGTCCTTGAGGAACAGCTCGAGGACGTCGATGAAGTCCATGCCCTTCACCGGGTCGCCGCCGATGCCGACGCAGGTGGACTGACCCAGGCCCGCGGCCGTGGTCTGCGCCACCGCCTCATAGGTCAGGGTGCCGGAGCGCGAGACCACGCCGACCGACCCGCGCTTGTGGATGTGGCCCGGCATGATGCCGATCTTGCAGGCTTCCGGCGTGATCACGCCCGGGCAGTTCGGCCCGACCAGGATCGACTTCGACCCGCCGAGCGCCCGCTTCACCTTCACCATGTCGAGCACCGGGATGCCTTCGGTGATGCAGATGATGAGCGGCAGCTCGGCGTCGATCGCCTCGAGGATCGCATCCGCCGCGAAGGGGGCGGGGACGTAGATCACCGACGCATTGGCCTGCGTCTTCGCGACGCATTCGGCCACCGTGTCGAAGACCGGCAGGTTCAGCTCGGGGTGCATCGTGCCGCCCTTGCCGGGCGTGGTGCCGCCGACATAGGTCGAGCCGTAGGCGATGCCCTGGCTGGCGTGGAAGGTGCCCTGGGCCCCGGTGAAGCCCTGGGTCATGACGCGGGTGTTCTTGTCGACCAGAACGGCCATGGCGTCAGGCTCCCTTCGTCTCGGCCGCGGGGTACTTGTGCTTCACAGCCGCGACGACCTTTTGCGCAGCGTCGGCGAGATTATCGGCCGCAGTGATCGTCAGGCCGCTCTCGGCCAGGATCTTCTTGCCGAGGTCCACATTCGTGCCCTCGAGCCGGACCACCAGCGGCACCTTCAGCGAGAGGTTCTTGCTCGCCGCCACGATGCCTTCGGCGATCATGTCGCACTTGGCGATGCCGCCGAAGATGTTGACCAGGATGGCCTTCACATTCGGGTCGGAGGTGATGATGCGGAACGCCTCGGTCACGCGCGCGGCGTTCGCCGTGCCGCCGACGTCGAGGAAGTTCGCCGGCGAGGACCCGTACAGCTTGATGATGTCCATCGTCGCCATGGCGAGGCCGGCGCCGTTGACCATGCAGCCGATCTCGCCGTCCAGCGCGACGTAGTTGAGGTCGTTCTTGACCGCGTCGAGCTCCTTCGGGTCCATCTCGCTGTCGTCGCGCAGCTCTTCCAGGTCCTTGTGGCGGAACAGCGCGCTGTCGTCGAAGGACACCTTGGCGTCGAGGGCGACGATCTCGCCCGCGCCGGTGACGACCAGCGGGTTGATCTCGACGATCATGCAGTCGAGCTCGAGGAAGGCGCCGTAGAGCGCCGTGACGAACTTCGTGAAGGATGCCACCTGCTTGCCCTGCAGGCCGAGCCCGAAGGCCAGCTTGCGGCAATGGAAGCCCGAGATGCCCGAGGCCGGGTCCACCGCCACCTTCAGGATCTTCTCGGGCTGGTGCTCGGCGACTTCCTCGATCTCCATGCCGCCCTCGGTGGACGCCATGATGGTGACGCGCGAGGTCGCGCGATCGACCAGCAGGCCGAGGTAGAGCTCGCGCTTGATGTCGCAGCCGTCTTCCACATAGACGCGGGAGACGACCTTGCCGTGCTCGCCGGTCTGCTTGGTGACCAGCGTCTTGCCGATCATCGCCTCGGCGGCGGCCTTCACGTCCTCGATCGACTTGACGACGCGCACGCCGCCCTTGCCGTTCGGGTCTTCCTTGAAGCGCCCCGCGCCACGGCCGCCGGCGTGGATCTGGGACTTCACGACATAGACGGGGCCGGGCAGCTGCTTCGCCGCGGCGGCAGCCTCGTCGGCCGTCCAGGCGACATGCCCGTCGAGCACGGCCACGCCGTAGCGGCGCAGCAGCTCCTTCGCCTGGTATTCGTGGATGTTCATGCCCGGAGATCCCTTGGCCTGACAGGAAAAGGGCCCGGCGTCGCCGCCGGGCCCCGGGGGCTCAGCCCACCAGCTTCTTGGAAGCGTCGATCAGTTCGCGGACCGCGCCGCAGGACTTCTCGAAGGCCGCCTTCTCGCTCGCGTTGAGCTCGATCTCGACGATGCGCTCCACGCCGCCCGCGCCGATCACCACCGGCACGCCGACATAGAGGTCCTTGATGCCGTACTGGCCGGTCAGCCAGGCGGCGCAGGGCAGGACGCGCTTCTTGTCCTTCAGGTACGCCTCGGCCATCGCGATCGCGGAGGCGGCGGGCGCGTAGAAGGCGGAGCCCTTTTCGAGCAGCTTCACGATCTCGCCGCCGCCATTCGCGGTGCGGGCGCAGATCGCGTCGATCTTCTCCTGCGTCGACCAGCCCATCTTCACCAGGTCCGGCACCGGGATGCCGGCAACGGTGGAATAGCGGGTCAGCGGCACCATGGTGTCGCCGTGGCCGCCGAGCACGAAGGCGGTCACGTCCTCGACCGAGACGTTGAACTCCTGCGCGAGGAAGAGGCGGAAGCGGCTCGAATCCAGCACGCCGGCCATGCCGACCACCTTGTTCGCGGGAAGGCCCGACTTCTCGCGGAACACCCACACCATGGCGTCGAGCGGGTTGGTGATGACGATGACGAAGGCGTTCGGGCAATGCTGCTTCACGCCCTCGGCCACCTGCGCGATGACGCCGGCGTTCTTGGAGACGAGGTCGTCGCGGCTCATGCCCGGCATGCGCGGGAAGCCGGCGGTGATGATGACGACATCGGAGCCCGCGATCGCGCTGTAGTCGCCCGAGCCCGACATAGCGCTGTCGAAGCCGTCCACCGGGCCCGACTGCATGATGTCGAGCGCCTTGCCCGCGGCCACGCCCGGGAAGACGTCGAACATCACGACGTCGCCGAGCTCCTTGAGCCCGATGAGGTGGGCGAGCGTGCCGCCGATGTTGCCGGCGCCGATCAGCGCAATCTTCTTGCGGGCCATGGGACTTCCTCGGGATGTGGTGCAGTGCGGAAAAGCGCCGCTACCTACTCCGTGGCCCGCGCGGCGGCAAGGCTGCCGGGGCGCCCGGGAACGGCGCCGGCCGGCCCGCGCGGTTCGTCAGAGCGGCAGGCAGCGCACCACGTCGTTATGGCCCAGCGCCAGCGTGGCCATGGTGCCGGTCGGGCAGGACTGGGCCTGGGTGTTGGTCGGCGGCTCGAGCCCGCCCTGCCAGGCGACGGTGCGGCTGCGGGCGCCGCAGGCCCGGCCGCGGCAGGACTCGGCGACCTGCGTGCCGCGAGACGTGGTGCGGTTGGCCTGACGGCCGTTGCGGGTGGTCGCCGTGCCCGCCTGGCGAGTCCGGTCGGTGGCGCGGGCGTTGCGCTGCGGCGCCTCGGTCCTGCGGGCGGCACTGGCGCGTGCCGTCTGCGGTGCGGTGGCGCGGGTCTGCTGGGCCTGGGCCTGCTGCTGCGTGCGCGACCGGGCTTCGGCCGGGGCGGCGGCCGTGACGACGGTGGCAAGGGCGATGAAGGCCATGGCCAGAAACCGCATGCGCCAAACCTCTCGTTTCGTTGCGGGATATTTCAACGACTTTAGCCTGGGTCGTCCCGCGTCGGGAACCCCTTCCGGCCATTCTTGACCGGCGTCAAAACCGGGCAGGCCGCGGCAATACATGCGTGATGCCGCATTCCGTGCCGCAGAAGGTCGCCATGCATGACGACTGGCCGGCCCTGCCCGCCGCGACCTATGACCCAATCAACGAGACAGCCGCTGGCCAGCGCCGACACTTCGGCCCGAGGCCAGGCCTCGGGCCGGGAGCGCGAAGCGCGACCGCGCCCAGCCCATCCGCCGCCGCTGGCGCAACAGTCCACGGCGCGCAGCCAAGCCGCGCGGATGCGCGGCGCCCGGCGCTTGAGGGCTAAGTCAAATGCGCGAGCGCCAGGTAGTCCTGGCTTTGCATCTCCACCAGGCGCGAGGCGGTGCGCTCGAACATGGCGGCGTTCTCGCCCCGCTCGTAGAGCCGGTCGGGATGCTCCTCGGCGCTGGCGACGAGCTTCACGCGATGCTCGTAGAGCGCGTCGATCAGCGTGATGAAGCGCCGCGCCTTGTCGAAATTCTCGGGCCCGAGGCGCGGGATGCCGTCGAGCACCACGGTGTGGAAATGCGTCGCGACGGCGAGGTAGTCCGCCGGGCCCAGCGGCTTGCCGCAGATGTCGTTGAACTCGAAGCGCGCGACGCCGCGCGCGGCGAGCGGCACCTCCACGGCGCGGCCGAGCAGCGTCAGCTTCATCGGCTTCGCCGGCGTGTCGCCGGTCAGTTCCGCGAAGGCGGCGTCCATGGCGCGCTCGGCGCGGCCGTCGGGCGGGACATGCCAGGTCGGCAGGCCGCGGATGCGGTCGCGGCGGTAGTCGCGCGCCGATTCGAGCTCCAGCACCTCGATCCGCTTCTTGATCAGCGCGATGAAGGGCAGGAAGGCGTCGCGGCCCGGCTTGCCCTTGAACAGGTCGTCGGGGGTGGTGTTGGACGTCGCGACGATCACCACGCCGCGGGCGAACAGCGCCTCGAACAGCCGGCCGAGGATCATCGCATCGGCGATGTCGTGCACCTGGAACTCGTCGAAGCAGAGCAGCGCGGCCTCGGCGACGATCGAATCCGCCAGCGGCGGGATGGGATCGGCGGTGTCCCCGTGTTCCTTCTTCCAGGCATGGATGCGCCGGTGCGCCTGCTGCATGAACTGGTGGAAGTGCAGCCGCTTCTTCCGCGCCACATCCGCGCTGGCGAAGAACAGGTCCATGAGCATGGACTTCCCGCGCCCGACCTCGCCGACGAGATACAGGCCGAGCGGCGCGCCGGAGGGCGCCTCCTCCACCGCCTTGCGGCGGAAGAAGCGGCCGAGGAAGCCGCCGGTGTCGGGCGGCTCGACCTTCGGGTCGTAGCCGCGGGTGCGGCGCCAGAGATCCTGCAGCTTCTCGGCGGCGAGTTCCTGGGCGGGATCGGCGGTGATGGCGCCCGCGGCGATGCGCGCGCGGAGCGCGGGCAGGGGCCCCTCGGAGGTGAGGGCGACCGGCGCCTGCGCCCCGGCATCGCCGGGCGGGCGGTTGACGGGGGCGTGCATGACGGCCCGGGCCATAGCCCGATCCCGCCGGGCGGACAACCGCGCCCGGCCTTTACATGCGCGGGGGCCACCGGCAGCGTCCCAGGCCATGCGCCGCGTCGCCGCCCTGCACTACCATCCCGACGGCTACGGCACCGCCGGGAAGCCGATCATCGGCCGGCGCGTCGCCGGGGAGGAATTCCTGCGCGCCCTGGTGCGCCATGGCGGCCTGCAGGCGCTGCGCGCGCTGGTCCAGGACCGCGCCCAGGCCGAGGCCTTCCGCGCCCATGTGGCGGCGATCGATCCCGCGCTCGACACCAGCGCCCACACCTATGAGGACCCGGCCGGCTTCGACGATGCCGGCACGATCTTCGTTCCGGGCGCGGCCATGTCGACCTATGCCTGGTGGCGCCGACGGCATCGGCAGGACGCCTTCAGCCTTTGCGGCGTGACTCACACCACCGCGACCGACCGGGCGATGGACGCGATCGGGGACCTGCTGGTCGCACCGCTGCAGCCCTGGGATGCGCTCGTCTGCACCTCGCGCGCCGCGCGCGGCATGGTTCAGCGTGTGCTCGACGAGCAGGGCGCCTATCTGCGGGACCGCTTCGGCACCGGACGCATCGAGGGCCCGCTGCTGGCCGAGATCCCGCTTGGCGTCGACACCGCATCCTTCGCGCCGCTGCCCGAGGCACGGCGGCGCTGGCGCGAGCGGCTCGGCATGGGGGTCGGGGACGTCGCGGCGATCGTGGTCGGGCGGCTGAGCCTTGTGACGAAGTTCACGCCGGCGCCGATGTACCTGGCGCTCGAGCGTGCGGCGCAGGGGGCGGCGCGGCGGATGCACCTGATCCTCGCGGGGTATTTCGAACCGGAGCAGGCGCGCGGCGTCTTCCTCGACGGCGCGGCCGCGCTCTGCCCCTCGGTCACGGTCCACCATGTCGACGCGACCGAGCCCATGGCGCGGCGGGAGATCTGGAGCGCGGCGGATTTCTTCACCCTGCCGGTGGACAATGTGCAGGAGACCTTCGGCCTGGCCCCGGTCGAGGCCATGGCGGCCGGCCTGCCCGTCGTGGTCACCGACTGGGACGGCTTCCGCGACACGGTCGAGGACGGCGTCCACGGATTCCGCATCCCGACGGTGATGGGCGGGCCGGGGGCGGATATTGCGCGGCGGTACGCGGCGGGGATGGATGCCTATTCGCACTACGTGCTGGGCGCCTCGCTGGGCGTCGCGATGGATATCCCGCGGGCGGCGGAGGCCTACCGGACGCTGGTCGACGATGCCGAGCGGCGACGCGCGATGGGGGCGGCGGCAGCGGCCCATGCCCGCGCCCGCTACGACTGGGCGGTGGTGATCCGCCGTTACCTCGATCTCTTCGACGAGCTGGCCGAACGGCGTCGCGGCGGCGGCGAGCGCGCCCCGCCGCAGCCGGGCCGCGAGCCGGTCCCGCTGCGTCCCGATCCGCTGCGCATCTTCGCCGACTACCCGACCGAGGCGATCGCGGGGGAGATGCGCCTGGCCCTCGCGCCGGGCGCGGGGATCGAGGCGTTGCGTGCCCGGGCGCAGGTGCCCGGCGTGGTCGGGCGCGGCAGCCTGCTGCCGACCGAGCGCCAGTTCGCCGCGATGCTGGCACGGCTCGCGGTCGGGCCGGCGACAGCGGGGGAACTCGCCGCTCTCGCGCCGGCCGGACGCGGCGCGCGCGGCCTGGTCTGGCTGTTGAAGTACGACCTGGTCCGCCGGAGCGACTGAGGGCCTGGACGGGCCGGCGCGTCCGGCCGAGTCTCACCCCATGGGGGAATTCCTGAACGGCCTGCCGGCGACCGGCGCCCTGCTCGGCGTCGCGGCGGCGGCGTTGATCGGCGGTCTGTCGCGCGGCTTCTCGGGCTTCGGCGCCGCGCTGGTCTTCGTGCCGCTGGCCTCGGCCGCGGTGGGGCCGCGGGCGGCGGTGCCGGTGCTCGCGCTGCTGGAATGCTTCTCCTGCCTCGCCTTCCTGCCCGGGGCCTGGCGGCACGCGGCGCGGCGCGAAGTCGGGGTGATGAGCCTCGGCGCCATCTTCGCGGTGCCGCTCGGGGCGCTGATCCTCGCGCACAGCGACCCGGTGGCGCTGCGCTGGGCGATGACCGGCCTTGTCCTGGGCGCGCTGGTCGTCCTCGGATCCGGCTGGCGCTATCGCGGGGCGGGATCGGCGCCGCTGACGGTCGGCGTCGGGGCGGTGGGCGGCGTGATGAGCGGCACCGCCATGCTGGGCGGCGTGGCGCCGGCGGTCTGGTGGCTCGGCCGCGGCGGCGCGGCGCTGAACGTGCGCGCCAACATGAACCTGTACTTCGCCATCCTGACCGCGGCGGTGACCGCGGCCTTCGCCTGGCGCGGGCTGATCGGGGCCGGCAGCGCCTGGCTGGCGCTGGCCGCCGGCCCCGCCTATGCCGCGGGGCTGTGGGGCGGGGCGGCGCTGTTCGGGATGGCCAGCGAGACGACCTTCCGCCGCACCGCCTATGTCCTGATCCTCGCCGCCGCCGTGCTCGGCATGCCGCTGTGGGACCCGCTTACGGGCCGATGACCTTGGCGTCGGCCACGATGGCGCGGATCCGGTCCGTCGCGGTCGCGCCCGATTCGACGGCGGCGATGGCCTTGGCCTCGGCCACGCGGATGGCCGCGAGTCGCTCCAGCACGGCCGCGGCGCGGTCGAACGGGACGATCACCACCCCGTCCTCGTCGCCGACGACGATGTCGCCCGGGCGGACATGCTGCCCGCCCATCACGACCGGCGCGCCCACCACGCCCGGCCCGTTGGAGGCCGGGGAGGTCGGCACGATCCCGGCCGCGAAGAGCGGCAGGCCCGTCGCGACGATCCCGGCGCGGTCGCGGGCGAGGCCGTCCGTCACGAAGGCCGCGATGCCCTTGTTGCGCATCATGCCGGCGACGATGTCGCCCACCACGGCGGTGGTGGTGTAGCCGTCGTTCGCGACCACCACGACATCGCCCGGTTCGGCTTCGGCGAGCGCGCCGTAAACGCCGACCACGTCGGCGGGGTAGGCGAAGGCGGTCAGCGCCGGGCCGACGAAGCCCGCATTGGCCGGGTCCATCGGCTTGATCCGGTAGTCGACCGCCCCGCGCCCATCCATGGCGTCGACGAGGTGGGAGGTCTGCGCCCCGCGGAAGGCCTCGATCAGGGCCTTGTCGGGCCGGCGGTGGCCGCGGTGGATGGTCAGCAGCGGCGGGTTGTCGAGCATCGCGGGGTTCCCCATGTCCTGGCCTGATCAGCCTCGCCCGCCCGGCCGGCAGCGTCCAGCCGGGGTCGGAATCGGTGCCGCGCGTGCGAAAACCGATGGCCGTCCGGTTGCGGTGCGGCAATGCGTATGTTAAGCGCCCGCCGCCGCCGGAGGATGCCTTCGCGCGGCCATGTCCTTTGCCGTCGTTCGTCGCAGACCCAGCAAGAACAGGACCGGGATCGCCCGTGGCCGCAGCCGAGACCATCCAGACCGCCTCCACCTCCTCGTCGCAATCGGCGGGCGCGCCGCAGCGCTATGCCCATGCGCTGCTCGGTATCGCCGACGACCTGCGGGCCACCGAGCCCGGCGCGGTCGACCGCATCGCCAACGACCTGGAGACGCTGTTCACCCTGTGGCGCGATGACGCCCCGTTCCGCGACTTCATCGCCGACCCTCGCCTCGACGCCGCCAAGCAGCGCGCGGGCGCCTTCGCCATCCTCGAGCGCGTCGGCATCGGCGCGGAGGTGAAGAACCTGGTCGGCGTCATGATCACCAACCGTCGCCTGTCGGCGCTGCCCGCCGTGGCGCAGGCCTTCGGCGCGCTGCTCGCGGAACGCCGCGGCCAGCAGACGGCCGAGGTGGTCACCGCCCATCCGCTGACGGACACCCAGCGCGCCCAGATCGTCGCCCGCCTCACCGAGGCCGGCTATTCGGGCGTGCGGCTGTCCGAAAGCGTCGACGCTTCCATCCTTGGCGGGCTGATCGTCCGGATCGGTTCCCGCCTCTATGACAACAGCATCAAGTCCAAGCTGCAGCGCCTGCAGTACGCGATGAAAGGGGCCGCCTGACCATGGATATCCGTCCCGCCGAAATCTCGGAGATCCTCAAGAAGCAGATCGCCGGGTTCGACGCCGAGGCGAACGTGGCCGAGGTCGGCACCGTTCTGACCGTGGGTGACGGCGTTGCCCGCGTCTACGGGCTGCAGAACGTGATGGCCGGCGAGCTCGTGGAGTTCCCCGGCGCCGGCCTGCGCGGCATGGCGCTGAACCTCGAGGCCGACAACGTCGGCGTCGTGATCTTCGGCGACGACAAGAACATCCGCGAGGGCGACACCGTCTCGCGCACGGGTTCGATCGTCGACGTGCCGGTCGGCAAGGGCCTGCTAGGCCGCGTCGTCGACGCGCTCGGCAACCCGATCGACGGCAAGGGCCCGCTGGTGGACGTCACCCGCACCCGCGTCGAGGTGAAGGCCCCGGGCATCATTCCCCGCAAGTCGGTGCATGAGCCGATGCAGACGGGCATCAAGGCGATCGACAGCCTGATCCCGATCGGCCGCGGCCAGCGCGAGCTGATCATCGGCGACCGCCAGACCGGCAAGACGGCGGTGATCCTCGACACCATCATCAACCAGAAGCCGATCAACGCCTCGGGCGACGAGAAGCAGAAGCTGTACTGCATCTATGTCGCGGTCGGGCAGAAGCGCTCCACCGTGGCCCAGCTCGTGAAGACGCTGGAAGAGCAGGGCGCGCTCGAGTACTCGATCATCGTCGCCGCGACCGCTTCCGACCCGGCGCCGATGCAGTTCCTCGCGCCGTATTCCGGCTGCGCGATGGGCGAGTTCTTCCGCGACAACGGCATGCACGCGGTCATCTTCTACGACGATCTGTCGAAGCAGGCCGTCGCCTACCGCCAGATGTCGCTGCTGCTGCGCCGTCCGCCGGGCCGCGAGGCCTATCCGGGCGACGTGTTCTACCTGCACTCGCGCCTGCTCGAGCGCGCGGCGAAGATGAACGACGATTTCGGCGCCGGCTCCCTGACCGCGCTGCCGGTCATCGAGACGCAGGCCGGCGACGTGTCGGCCTACATCCCGACCAACGTCATCTCCATCACCGACGGCCAGATCTTCCTCGAGACCGAGCTCTTCTATAAGGGCATCCGTCCCGCGGTGAACGTCGGCCTCTCGGTCTCGCGCGTCGGCTCCGCCGCGCAGATCAAGGCGATGAAGCAGGTCGCCGGCCGCATCAAGCTGGAACTGGCGCAGTACCGCGAGATGGCGGCCTTCGCGCAGTTCGCCTCGGACCTCGACGCGACGACGCAGGCGCTGCTCGCCCGCGGCGCCCGCCTGACCGAGCTGCTGAAGCAGCCCCAGTACAAGCCGGTGCCGGTCGAGGAGCAGGTGATCGCGATCTTCGCCGGCACGCGCGGCTACCTCGACCGCATCCAGGTGGGTCAGGTCGGCGAGTTCGAGCGCCGCCTGCTCGCGGACATCAAGTCCCGCGCGCCGGAGATCGTCCAGGCGATCCGCACCGACCGGGAGATCAAGAAGGAGACCGAGACGAAGCTCGTCGCCTTCCTCGACTCCTTCGCGAAGTCCTTCAGCTGAGCGAACAGGGGGCGGAGAGCCATCCATGGCGAGCCTGAAGGCCCTCCGCCTGCGGATCAACAGCGTGAAGTCCACGCGCAAGATCACGCAGGCGATGAAGATGGTGGCGGCGGCGAAGCTGCGGCGCGCGCAGCAGCGCGCCGAGGCCGCCCGCCCCTATGCCGAGCGGATGGAGCGCATGCTCGCCTCCCTCGGCGCGGCGGTGGCGGGGCAGCCCGATGCGCCGAAGCTGCTGGTGGGCACGGGCGGCGACGCCGTGCACCTGCTGGTGGTGGTCAGCGGCGACCGCGGCCTCGCGGGCGCCTTCAACACCAATGTCGGCCGCTTCGCGCGCAACCGCGTGCGTGAGCTGGAAAGCCACGGCAAGACGGTGAAGATCCTGGGCGTCGGCCGCAAGGCGACGACCTATCTCAAGCGCGAATTCGGCTCCCGCTTCGTGGGCGAGGTCTCCTTCGCCAACAAGAAGGTGGTGGGCTTCGAGGACGCGGCCGAGATCGCGGCGACCATCACGAAGATGCTCGACGCCAACGAGTTCGACGTCTGCTCGCTGATCTACAACCGCTTCAAGAACGTCATCACGCAGACGCCCTCGGAGCAGCAGCTCATCCCGGGAGCCGTGCCCGAGCAGGAAGCCGGTGAGGCGATCGGCGCGCAGGCGCTGTACGAGTACGAGCCGACCGAGGACGAGATCCTCGCCGCGCTGCTGCCGCAGAACCTCGCCGTGCAGGTCTATCGCGCCATCCTGGAGACCACCGCCGGCTTCTACGGCAGCCAGATGACCGCCATGGACAACGCCACGCGCAACGCGGGCGAGATGATCAACAAGCTCACCATCAACTACAACCGCACACGCCAGGCCAACATCACCAAGGAGCTGATCGAGATCATCTCCGGTGCCGAGGCCGTCTGATGCCGTCCGATCGTGAAGCGCCGAAGGCGCGCAACGTGAATCGGCCGGCTGGCCGCTGAGAAGGGAATCCGCACGATGAAGAACAACGTCGGCAAGGTCACGCAGGTGCTGGGCGCCGTCGTGGACGTGCAGTTTCCGCAGGACCTGCCCAACATCCTCAACGCGCTGCACACCAAGGTCGAGGACCGCACCCTCGTCCTCGAGGTCGCGCAGCACCTCGGCGAGCGCACCGTGCGCTGCATCGCCATGGACACCACGGACGGCCTGGTCCGCGGCACCGAGGTGGTGGACACCGGTTCGGGCATCGCGGTGCCGGTCGGCCCGGGCACGCTCGGCCGCATCCTGAACGTCATCGGCGAGCCGATCGACGAGCGCGGCGCCGTCCCGCACGACAAGACCTACAACATCCACCGCGACGCCCCGGCGTTCGAGGAACAGGCCACCGCGGCCGAGATCCTCGTCACGGGTATCAAGGTCATCGACCTGCTCGCCCCCTACCTGAAGGGCGGCAAGATCGGCCTGTTCGGCGGCGCCGGCGTGGGCAAGACGGTCACCATCCAGGAGCTGATCAACAACGTCGCCAAGGGCCACGGCGGCGTGTCGGTCTTCGCCGGCGTGGGCGAGCGCACCCGCGAGGGCAACGACCTCTATCACGAGATGGTCGATGCCGGCGTCATCAAGCTGAACGAGGGCAACACCGAAGGGTCGAAGGTGGCCCTGGTGTACGGCCAGATGAACGAGCCGCCGGGCGCCCGCGCGCGCGTGGCGCTGTCCGGCCTGTCCATGGCGGAGTACTTCCGCGATGAGCAGGGCCAGGACGTGCTCTTCTTCATCGACAACATCTTCCGCTTCACGCAGGCGGGCGCCGAGGTGTCGGCGCTGCTCGGCCGCATCCCCTCCGCGGTGGGCTACCAGCCGACGCTGGCCACCGACATGGGCGCGCTGCAGGAGCGCATCACCTCGACGAAGAAGGGCTCGATCACCTCGGTGCAGGCCATCTACGTGCCTGCGGACGACCTGACCGACCCGGCGCCGGCGACCTCCTTCGCCCACCTCGACGCCACGACGGTGCTCAACCGCTCGATCGCCGAGCTCGGCATCTTCCCGGCCGTCGACCCGCTGGACTCGACCTCGCGTGCGCTCGACCCGCGCATCGTGGGCGAGGAGCACTACAAGACGGCGCGCGAAGTGCAGCGCGTCCTGCAGACCTACAAGTCGCTGCAGGACATCATCGCCATTCTCGGCATGGACGAGCTGTCGGAAGAGGACAAGCTGATCGTGGCGCGCGCGCGCAAGATCCAGCGCTTCCTGTCCCAGCCCTTCCACGTCGCGGAAGTCTTCACCGGCACGCCGGGCGTGTTCTGCAAGCTGGAAGACACGATCCGCTCCTTCGCGGGCATCGTGGCCGGCGAGTACGACCACCTTCCGGAAGCTGCCTTCTACATGGTCGGCACGATCGAAGAGGCCGTGAAGAAGGCCGAGGGGCTGAAGGCCGCCGCGTAAGCGACGGGCTTCCGCATCTTTCGGTGCCCTCAGACGCCGGGCGCGCCTCCGCGCGCTTGGCTTTCGCGGCACTAGCCGCGGGCCGCATTCGCGGCCTCGGACCCGGCCGCAGCCGGGTCCGCCGGTCGCGCCAGACTTTGGAAGGGCGTTGCGATGTCCACGTTCCAGCTCGAATTCGTCTCCCCCGAGAAGCTGCTGCTCTCCCGGCCGGTGGAGATGGCGGTGATCCCCGCCGCGGAGGGCGAGATGGGCGTGCTGCCCGGCCACTCGCCGATGATCGTCGCCCTGCGCGGCGGCGTCATCACCGTGACCGAGGCCGGCCAGGTCTCCGAGCGGCTCTTCGTCGCCGGCGGCTTCGCCGAGGTGACGCCGTCCCGCGTGACCATTCTCGCCGATGAGGCGACGCCGGTCGCCCAGCTCTCCAAGGCCGATGCCGAGCGCCGCGTCGCCAAATGCGAGAAGGCGTATGACGAGGCCGCCGGCGAGGCGACGCCCGAGAAGCGCGATGCCGCCATGGCGCGCCTGCTCGCGGCCCGCGCCATGCTCGCCGCCGCCGAGGCGGCTTGATCCCGGCGGCCCTGGGGCCGCCCGATCACGTTTTCCTGATGCGCGCGCCGCCCCCCGCGGCGCGCGTCCTGTTTCACACACCTTTCATACGATCCGCCTCCGCACGCGCCGGCTGCCTTGAAACGACCACGCACGGGGCGAAAATGGCAGGCCGTCGCGCGTCGTCCGGGCTCGCGCCCGCAAGCAAGAGGTTGGCATGAAGCACTGGCACATCGACGAGATCGGCTGGGACCGCTTCGACCCCTCCAAGGTGGACCCGGAGATCGTGCCGCTGGTGAAGGCCGCGGCCATGGTCGAGCGGAACGCGGCCGACTACGTCACCTACCTCACCCGTGTCTTCGCCGACGACCCGGACTTCCAGGCGGCGGCGGAACATTGGGGCGTGGAGGAGACGCAGCACGGCGACGCGCTCGGCCGTTGGGGCGAGATCGCTGATCCGACCTGGAACTTCCAGGAGGCCTTCGCCCGCTACCGGGCCGGCTACAAGATCCAGCTCGACGCCGAGGCCTCGATCCGCGGGTCGCGCACCGGCGAGTTGATCGCCCGCTGCATGGTCGAGACCGGGACCTCCTCCTACTACTCGGCCCTCGGCGATTCGACCGAGGAACCTGTGCTCAGGCAGGTCTGCCGGCTGATCGCGGCCGACGAGTATCGGCACTTCAAGCTGTTCTACGACCACATGAAGCGCTACCTGGCGCGCGAGAAGCTTTCCTTCGCGAAGCGCCTGCGCGTCGCCCTGGGTCGCATCGGGGAAAGCGAGGATGACGAGCTCGCCTACGCCTTCCACTGCGGCAATGAGGCCGAGGGCATGCCCTACGACCATGACCGCTGCATCAGCGGCTACATGGGTCGGGCCATGGGCTTCTACCGTTTTCGCCACATCGAGCGCGGCATGGGCATGATCTTCAAGACGATCGGCCTCGAGCCCCGCGGGCGCATGTCGGACATCGCGGCCAAGGGCGCCTGGCGGCTGCTGCAGTGGCGGCGTGACCGCTACCAGCAGGCGCTGCGCAAGGCGGCGAACGAGAACGCGAACGCGCAATCCCGCGCGGCCTGACGGGCGCCGCCCCGCGGACCGGTATGGTTCCGGCGATTCGCCGGGCCCGCTGGTCGAAACACCCGAGACACCCCCGGCCTTCCGGGCCCATTTCCGGGCAATCCGGCCGGGCTGAGAAAAAACTTCGGCCCCGGCGCATTTTCCTCTTTGCGCCCGGGGGGCGCGGGCGTATAGCGCCGCTCAGACGCAGTACGCACGTGCCTCTGGCCCCCGGCCGTTCCGGCCAAAGGGTTTACGCAACGACGTCAAGCGTTCTGGCAACCCCGCCCGGCATGCCGGGCGGCCCACTTTGGTCGCTGGTTCGTTCGACCGTTTCGTCAACCTTGGGTCGTCGCCTGGACAGGCGGCCCACCGGAGCCTGGAGAGGTGCGGCGATGACCCCGAAGATCGCCCAGTTCCTGCGCGACCACGCGCCCGCCACGCCCTGTCTCGTCCTCGACGTGGACCGGGTGGAGGCGAACTACCGCCGGCTGAAGGCCGCGCTGCCGCTCGCGCGCGTCTACTACGCCGTGAAGGCCAACCCGGCCGCGCCGATCCTCGAGCGCCTGACGGGCCTCGGCTCCTCCTTCGACGCCGCGTCGTGGGAAGAAATCGAGGCGTGCCTGGCCGCCGGCGCGCGGCCGGAGGCGATCTCCTACGGCAACACCATCAAGAAGGCGTCGGCCATCAAGGCCGCGCACGAAGCGGGCGTGACGCTCTTCGCCTTCGACAGCGAGCCCGAGCTGCTGAAGATCGCGAAGAACGCCCCCGGCGCGCGCGTCTATTGCCGCATCCTGGTCGAGAACAAGGGCGCCGAATGGCCGCTCAGCCGCAAGTTCGGCTGCGAGCTCGAGATGGCGCGCGACCTGATGGTGCAGGCCCGCACGCTCGGCCTCGACCCCTATGGCATCTCCTTCCATGTCGGCAGCCAGCAGACCAGCACGGCCGCCTATGAAGGGGCGATCGCGCGCGTCGCCATGCTCTTCACCGACCTCAAGGAGGCCGGGGTGAAGCTGCGCATGGTGAACCTCGGCGGCGGCTACCCGGTGCGCTACCGCGCCGAGGTGCCGGGCATCGACGATTTCGGCAACGCCATCATGGGCGCCATGACCCAGCATTTCGGCAACGACCTGCCGGAGATGCTGGTCGAGCCCGGCCGTTTCATGGTCGGCGACGCCGGCGTGGTCTCGGCCGAGGTCGTGCTCGTCTCCCGCAAGGGCAAGGACGATCCGGTGCGTTGGGTCTATCTCGACATCGGGCGCTTCGGCGGCCTGGCCGAGACCGAGGGCGAGGCGATCAAATACGCCTTCCGCACGCCCCATGACGGCACCGCGGACGGCCCGGTGACCATCGCCGGCCCGACCTGCGACAGCACCGACACGCTGTACGAGAAGTCGAACTACCGCCTGCCGATGGCGCTGACCGACGGCGACCGGGTCGAGCTGCTGTCGACCGGCGCCTACGTCACCTCCTACGCCTCGCAGTCCTTCAACGGCTTCCGGCCGCTCGCGGAACACTACATCTAGTCTGCCCTCAGGCGGCGGGCGCGGCCCGTCCGGGCCGCTTGCCTTCGCGCCGTGTACTGGCGTGCTGGCGGCGGCGGATGGTCTGGGCGCGGTCGCGCTTTGCGCTCCCGGCCCGAGGCTTCGCCTCGGGCCGTTTTGATATGCGAAGGGCGGCGCCCGATTTCACGTTCCATTTGCGCGTCGCGCCGGATAGGATGCGGCGATGGACAGCATTGACCGGAACATCCTGGTCGCGCTGCAACATGACGGGGCCTCCGGCCTCGCGGAGCTCGCCAAGGTGGCGGGCCTGTCCGTTTCCGCCACCGCGGAACGGGTCAAGCGGCTCGAGGAACGCGGTACGATCCGCGGCTGGCGCGCGGATCTCGATCCGGCGGCGGTCGGCTGCCCGCTGCTCGCCTGGGTGTTCGTGACCCTCCGCCCCGGCGCCAGCGACGCCAAGTTCCGCGACGGCCTCGCGCCCTTCGAGCACGTGCTGGAATGCCACGCCGTGAGCGGGCCCTGGTCCTACATGCTGAAGCTGCGCGTCGCCGGCCTGCCGGAACTCGAGGCCTTCGTCGCCGGGGAGCTCCGTCGCAAGGCGGGCGTCGAACGGACCGAGACCGTGCTCGCCCTCTCGACCGTCAAGGAAACCGCGATCCTCCCCGTCGCCCCGCCGGACGACGAGGAAGCGTGACGCGGCGCGGGCGGCTGGTGCAGGCTGCCTCGCCATGAGCCGCCGCACCCTCGAGGTGACGTCCGACCTCCTGCTCCGCGCCTATGCGGCGGGGGTTTTCCCGATGGCCGAGAGCCGCCGCTCCGACCGTCTCTACTGGCTCGACCCGGCGCTGCGGGGCGTGCTGCCGCTCGACGGCGGATTCCACCTCTCCCGGCGCCTGCGGCGCACCGCGCTGTCCGACCGATTCGCGGTGACCGTCGACCGGGACTTCCCCGGCGTCATCCGCGGCTGCGCCGAACCCGCCCCCGGACGTACCGACACCTGGATCAACGAGGAGATCGAGCGGCTTTTCCTCGAACTCCATGCCCGCGGCGCCGCCCATTCGGTCGAGGTGACCGCGGAAGGGCGTCTGGTCGGCGGGCTCTACGGCGTCTCGCTCGGCGGTGCCTTCTTCGGGGAGAGCATGTTCTCCCGCGCCACCGATGCCTCGAAGGTCGCGCTGGTGCACCTGGTGGCGCGGCTGCGCCTCGGGGGCTACGCGCTGCTCGACACCCAGTTCCTCACCGCCCATCTCGCCCGCTTCGGCGCCGTCGAGATCCCGAAGGCCGACTACAAGCTGCGCCTCGCCGCGGCGCTGTCGGTCGAGGCGACCTGGCGGACCGACCTCACGCGGGAGGAGGTCGCGGCGGAGATCCGCGCGCTGCGCGGCGCGGAGGGCTGACGGCCGACCGGGGGCAGCATCGTGCTGTGGCGGGGCGGCAGCCCCTGATCGGCCGCAGCGGGGCCACGACGACCCCGCGCGAGCCAGTGGCAGGCCGCGCGCGGCCGTGGGATACGGCATGCCCCATGTCGGCCCGGATCGGGTGGCCGCGATCATGGCGCCCGACCGCGCCCCTGCCTTCGGGGCCCGGCGCGCGACGGCCGCGATGGCCTTCACCGAACCCCAATCCACCGTCGACCGCGTCATTCTGCAGCGCCATGACTGGCCCGGCGTCGTGACACCGCTCGATCCGGCCATGCTGGGCGACATGCCGGGCCCTGGCGGGGTTCCCATCGACGTTGCGAGGCAACGCCGCGGGTTACCCCGGGCGCGGGCCTAGCGAATGAGCCCCGTCATCGGGCTCGACGCATCGGCCTGGTAGTTCCAGGGCATGCGGCCGGCGAGGAAGGCATCCCGCCCGGCCTCGACCGCGGCCTTCATCGCGACTGCCATGCGGACCGGGTCCTTGGCATGCGCGATCGCCGAATTCAGCAGCACCGCGTCACAGCCGAGTTCCATCGCCTTGGCCGCATCCGACGCCGTTCCGATGCCCGCATCCACCAGCACCGGCACCTTCGCGTTCTGCTTGATGGAGCGGATCATGAACGGATTGGTCAGCCCCAGCCCCGAGCCGATCGGCGCGCCGAGCGGCATGATCGCGACGCAGCCCAGATCCTCGAGCTTCTTCGCCGCCACCGGGTCGTCGGCGCAGTAGACCATCACCTCGAAGCCGTCGGCGATCAGCGCCTTCGCCGCTTCCAGCGTGCCTTCCATGTCCGGGTAGAGGTAGGGCGGGGGCCCCAGCACCTCGAGCTTCACGAGGTTCCACCCGCCGGCCTCGCGCGCCAGGCGCAGCGTGCGCACCGCGTCGTTCGCGGTGTGGCAGCCGGCGGTGTTGGGCAGGTAGGTGTACCGCTTGGGCGACACGAAATCCTGCAGCATCGGCGCATTCGGGTCGGACAGGTTCACCCGCCGCACCGCGACGGTGACGATCTCCGCTCCCGAGGCCTCGATGGCCGCGGCGGTCTCCTCGAGCGACTTGTAGCGGCCGGTGCCGACGATCAGCCGGGAGCGGAAGCGGCGGCCCGCGACCTCCCAGGTGTCGTCGGTGGTTCCAGCGGGGGTCCCGTCCATGCTCAGCCTCCGCCGATGAAGTGTACGATCTCGAGCCGATCGCCCTGGGCCAGGGCGACGGTCGCATAGGTGGAACGCGGAACGATCTCCTCGTTCCGTTCGACCGCGACCTTGCGGGTGTCGAGGCCGATGGCCCCGAGCAGGGCGGCGACGGTGTCCCCGGGCGCAACCTCGCGGTCTTCCCCGTTCACCGTGATGGCGATCCGTTCTGACATCTTGCGGGGAATGTGGCGAAGGGGAGGGGGCGCCGCAAGCCGGGTCGGCGCATGGCCGGGGCGCGCCCCGCTTGCCCCGCCGAAACACCCCGTGCTAGCCCCTTCCGCCCCCATTTTCGGGAAATGCCCGTGAGTCCGCCCCTGATCGTGGTCCTGAACGGACCGAACCTCAACATGCTCGGCGTGCGCGAGCCGGAGAAGTACGGCACCGCGACGCTCGACGACGTCGAGGCGCTGTGCGCCGAGACGGCCGAGGAGTATGGCCTCGCCATCGACTTCCGGCAGACCAATGCCGAGGGCGAACTCGTCACCTGGATCCAGGAATGCCGCGGGCGCGCGGCGGGGATCGTGATCAACCCCGCCGGCTACACCACCACCTCGATCGCGGTCATGGACGCGCTGCTGGCCGTCGACCTGCCGGTGATCGAGGTGCACATCACGAACATCCACCGCCGGGAGGAATTCCGGCACAACAGCTACGTCTCCAAGGCGGCGACGGGCGTGATCTGCGGCCTCGGCGTGACGGGCTACGCGCTCGCCATCCGCGCCATGGCGGATCTGGTCGAGCAGGACGAGGAATGATGGGCAACTTCATCGAATTCGACGCCGCCGCGATTCGCGAGCTGGCGCAGATCCTGCGCGATACCGACCTGACGGAGATCGAGCTGGTCGACGGCGAGGCGCGGCTGCGTGTCGTGCGCCAGGCGGTCGTCGCCGCGCCGGTGATGCAGCCGGTCGCCGTGGCGGCTGCCCCGGTTGCCCCGGTTGCCGCGGCGGCGCCCGCGGCCGAGCCGCTCGACGCCGGCCATCCGGGCGCGGTGACGAGCCCGATGGTCGGCGTGGCGTATCTCTCGCCCGAACCCAACGCGGCGCAGTTCGTCACGGTCGGCGCCAAGGTCGCCCAGGGCCAGACCCTGCTGCTGATCGAGGCGATGAAGACCTTCAACCAGATCAAGGCTCCGCGGGCCGGCACGGTGACGCGCATCCTGGTCGAGAGCGGCATGCCGGTCGAATACGGCGAGCCGCTGATGATCATCGAATGAGCCGTCCGATGACTGGAAGGCCGCAGGCCTGCAGGTCCGACGCGGCCGGCTGCCGGGCGGCGCGCAGCGACGCGGGGAAGGCGTGATGTTCGGCAAGGTCCTGATCGCGAACCGGGGCGAGATCGCGCTTCGCGTCCATCGCGCCTGCCAGGAGATGGGCATCCGCACCGTCGCCGTGCATTCCACGGCCGACGCGACGGCGATGCATGTCCGCCTGGCGGATGAGAGCGTGTGCATCGGTCCGCCGAATGCGCGCGAATCGTATCTCAACACTGCCGCGATCCTGTCGGCCGCGACCATCACCGGCGCGGATGCGGTGCATCCCGGCTACGGCTTCCTGTCGGAGAACGCCCGCTTCGCCGAGATGGTGGAGGCGCATGGGCTGAAGTTCATCGGCCCTTCGCCGGACCACATCCGCATGATGGGCGACAAGATCGCCGCGAAGGATGCGATGCGGCGGCTCGACGTGCCGCTGGTGCCGGGCTCGCCGGGCGCGCTCGAATCGCTCGAGGAAGCGCGCGCCGTCGCGGACCAGATCAAGTACCCGGTGCTCATCAAGGCCGCGGCCGGCGGCGGCGGGCGCGGCATGAAGGTGGCGCGCAGCGCCGACGAGCTCGAGGACGCCTGGCGCGTCGCCCGCGCCGAGGCCAAGGCGGCCTTCGGCGACGACAGCGTCTACATGGAGAAGTACCTCGACCGCCCGCGGCACATCGAGCTGCAGGTGCTGGCCGACACCCACGGCAACGTCGTGCATTTCGGGGAGCGCGACTGCTCCCTGCAGCGCCGCCACCAGAAGCTGGTCGAGGAAGCCGGCAGCCCGGTGCTGACGGCGGCCGACCGCGAGGCGATGGGGGCGCGCGTGACCGGGGCGCTGGCGAAGCTCGGCTACCGCAATGCCGGCACGCTCGAGTTCCTCTGGCAGGATGGGCAGTTCGCCTTCATCGAGATGAACACCCGCCTGCAGGTCGAACATCCCGTGACCGAAATGGTCTGCGGCATCGACCTGGTGAAGGAACAGATCCGCATCGCGGCCGGGGAACCGCTCGGCTACGGCCAGGGCGACATCCGCTTCGCCGGCCATGCGATCGAATGCCGCATCACCGCCGAGGATCCCGAGACCTTCGCGCCGAGCCCCGGCCGCGTGAACACCTACCACGCGCCGGGCGGCCTCGGCGTGCGCGTCGATAGCGCGCTGTATTCCGGCTATACCGTGCCGCCGCATTACGACAGCCTGGTGGCGAAGCTGGTCGTGCACGCGCCGACGCGGCCCGAGGCGATCGGCCGGATGCGGCGGGCGCTGAGCGAAATGGTGGTGGCCGGCATCCGCACGACCTTGCCGCTGCACCAGGCGGTGATGGACGATCCGGAATTCCAGTCCGGCGAGTATACCATCCATTGGCTCGAGCGCTTCGTGGCGGAGCGCCAGGGCTGACCAATCGGCGCCGGGGACGACCCCGGCGCCTCGTTTGCAACGGTGGGGACGACCCCGCCACAGGCACCGAAGGGGACCTGTGATGGGTTGGATCTATCTGCTGGCGGCCGGGCTTTCGGAAATCGGCTGGGCCATCGGCCTCAAATACACCGAGGGCTTCACGCGCCCGGTGCCCACCGTGCTGACGATCGTCAGCATGATCATCAGCATCGGCCTGCTGGGGCTGGCGCTGAAGACGCTGCCGCTCGGCACCGCCTATGCCATCTGGACCGGGATCGGCACCGTCGGGACGGTGCTGCTCGGGATCGTGCTGTTCGGGGAGGCGGCGACCGCGCTCCGCCTCGCCTGCGTCGGCCTGATCCTGGCGGGGATCGTCGGGTTGAAGCTCGCCAGCCCGGCCTGAGGCCCCATCGGGGCGCCGAGGGCCCTGCGGCCCTCGGCAGTCCGGCGTGGAGGGGCGCTGCCCCTCCGGTCAGTTCGCCGGCCGCGTCGCCATCGCGGTAGTACGCTCGTCCATCCGCGCCTCGTAGGCGAAGCCGCGCCGCGCCGCCCAGAAGTTCACCAGCTGGAACAGCGGGATCATCGCCTGGTCGTCGGCGACCATGCGCACCGTCTCGCGCAGCATCGCCTCGCGCTGCACGTCGTCGAGCGTCGCCGCGGCGCGTTCCGTCAGGGCATCGAGCGCCGCATTGGAGTAGCGCGAGGAATTCGACGCGCCGCGCCGGCGCTCGCGGTCGTAGGTGCCGAAGATGTTCACCAGCATGTAGGACGCCTCGCCCGTCACGCTGCCCCAGCCGCCCATGCGCATGTTGAATTCCTGGCGGGAGGTGCGGGCGGAGTAGGTCGCCCAGGGCAGGGCCTGCAATTCGGTCCGCACGCCGATGCGCGTCCACATCTGCGCCACCGCCTGGCAGGCCCGCGCATCGTTGGGGTACCGGTCGTTGGGGCAGGACAGGGTGATGCGGAAGCCCTGCGGGAAGCCCGCCTCGGCGAGCAGCCGCTTCGCGCCATCCGGATCATAGGCCGGCGCCGGCACGTCCGGATTGTAGCCGAAGGCCCCCTGCGGCAGCCATTGGCCGGTCGGGCGCGCCGTGCCTTCCATCACGCGTTCGGACAGCGCGGCGCGGTCCACCGCCATCGACATCGCCCGGCGCACGCGCACGTCGTGGAACGGATTGCGCGTGAGCGCCTGGCCGTTGTTGTCGGTCACCCAGAGCGGGTTCTCGGCCCGGGAATAGTCCGGAATCAGGTAGATCAGGCGCAGGCCCTGGATCTCGAACAGGCTGATGCGCTGTTCCCGGCGCAGGCGCGCGATGTCGGTCGACGGGACCTGGTCGATCACGTCGACGTCGCCGGCGAGCAGCGCCGCGGTGCGCGACGGGTCGTTGGCGATGAAGCGGTAGGACACGCGCGCCCAGGGCTGCGCCCCGGCCCAGTAGCCATCGTTGCGGACGAACTCGGTGCGATCGCCGGACCGGTAGGAGACCAGGCGGTAGGGCCCCGTCCCGATCGCGGCCTGGCCGGAATTGTACTGGTCCGTCTCGGCCCCCGTGCCGGCGTGGCGGGAGATGATCTGGATGGAGCCGAGCTCGGTCGGCAGCAGCGGATGCGGCGCGGCGGTGTGGAAGCGGATGGTCAGCGGATCGACCACCTCCACGCGGGTGATGGCCCGGATCAGCCCGGCGAAGGACCCGGGGCTGTTGCGCACGGTCGGCACGCGCTCGATGGTGAAGGCGACGTCGTCGGCGGTGAAATCGCGCCCGTCATGCCACTTCACGCCGGGGCGCAGCTTGAATTCCCAGACGGTCGGTTCGACCGCGCGCCAGCTCTCGGCGAGCATCGGGCGGAGGCGCGCCTGTGCGTCGCGTTCCACCAGCGTGTCGAACAGGTGCTGGGTCAGGCTGCTGTTGGGGGAGGCATTGTAGAAATGCGGGTCGAGGGAGGTCGGCGAGCCGCCGATCCCGATGGTCAGGTTCTGCGCTGCAGCATGGCCGCCGACCAGCAGCGCCGCGGCGAGCATGGCGTGCCCGATGGTCGTTCGCTTCATAATGTTCCTCTCCGGCAGGAATGGGGCGAAAGGTGGCAGCCTAGCGGCGCTTCCGGCGGGCTGCTACAAGGGGCATGCAAGTAGAATGTTCGGGAGTGCTTCAATGAAGACGTGGATCCGTCGGCGCAGCATCGCCGCGTCTGCGGTCGCCGTTGCCGGGGTCGCCCTGGCCGGCTCGCAGGCCCTGGCGCAGACCGCCACCATTGCCGTTGGCGCACCGGTTACCTCGCTCGACCCGCACTACCATCAGCTCTCCCCCAACAACGCCGTCGCGGACACCATCTTCGACAAGCTGGTCAACACCGACGCGCAGTCCCGCAACGTTCCGGGCCTTGCAACCGAATGGCGCGCCGTCGAACCGACGGTGTGGGAATTCCGCCTGCGCCCGAATGTGCGCTTCCACAACGGCAACGCCTTCACGGCCGAGGACGTGGCCTTCACGCTCCAGCGCCTGCCGAACGTGCCGAACAGCCCATCCTCCTTCGCGGTCTATTCGCGGCCGATCACGCGCGTCGAGATCGTCGATCCGCTGACGATCCGGCTGCACACGGCGCAGCCCTATCCGTTGATGCCGCTGGACATGACCAATGTCCGCATCCTCGACAAGGAAACCGCCGAGAACGCGACGACCGAGGACTTCAACGCCCTGCGCGCCGCGGCCGGCACGGGGCCCTACCGCGCCGTCGCGCACCGCAACGGCGACCGCATCGAATTCGAGCGCTGGGACGGCTACTGGGGCGATCGCGCACCCTTCCAGCGCGTCAACTACCGCATGATCACCAACGACGCCGCGCGTACCGCGGCGCTGCTCGCGGGCGACGTCGACCTGATCGACCAGGTGCCCACCTCGGATCTCGCGCGGCTGCGCAGCGACAACCGGGTGCGCATCTCGGAGACCGTCGGCCTTCGGCTGATCTTCCTGGGGCTGGATTTCCAGCGCGCGGCGAACGAGAACTCGCCCTTCATCACCGACAACGACGGCCGGCCGCTGGGCCGCAACCCGCTGCGCGACGTACGCGTGCGGCGTGCGCTGTCGATGGCGATCGACCGCCGCGCCATCGTGGACCGCGTGATGGAAGGTGCGGCGGTGCCGGCCAACCAGTTCCTGCCGCAGGGCGTCTTCGGCTTCGTCGCCGACCTGCCGGCGCCGGCCTATGATCCGGATGGCGCGAAGCGCCTGCTGGCCGAGGCCGGCTATCCCAACGGATTCCGCATCCAGCTGAACGGGCCGAACGACCGCTACATCAACGACGCCCGCATCGTGCAGGCGATCGGCCAGATGTGGACGCGCATCGGCGTGCGCACGGCCGTCGAGGCGCAGCCCTGGACGACCTTCGTCGGCCGCGCGGGGCGCCAGGACTATTCGGCCTTCCTGATCGGCTGGGGCTCGAACCCCGACGGGTCGCACCCGCTGCGCAACATCATGGCGACCTTCAACAGCGAGCGCGGCTGGGGCGCGTCGAACCGCGGGCGCTACTCCAACCCGCAGGTGGACGACCTGCTGGCGCAGTCGCTGACGGAGCTCGACGAGGCCAAGCGCGAGCGGCAGGTGGTCGACGCCATGCGCATCGCGATGCAGGACGTGGGCGTGGTGCCGCTGCACATCCAGACCAACATCTGGGCCTCGCGGCGCAACTTCGAGCACACCGCGCGCAACGACGAGCTGACCCGGGCGCAGGATCTGCGCCCGGCGGCTCGCTGACGACAGGGATAGCCGATGGCCGTCTACCTCGTGCGGCGCCTGATGCAGGCGCTGCTCGTCGTGCTGGCGATGTCGATGATCGTCTTCGTCGGCGTTTACGCCATCGGCGATCCCGTCGAGATCCTGATCAGTCCGGACGCCGACCAGCTCGAGCGCGAGCGCGCGATCCGCGCCCTCGGCCTCGATCTGCCGTTGTGGCAGCAGTACCTGGTCTTCCTCACCAACGCGCTGCAGGGCGATCTCGGCCGGTCCTTCGTGTTCAACGAACCGGCGCTGAAGCTGATCCTGCAGCGCATGCCCGCGACGCTGGAACTCGCCTTCGGGGCGATGTTCCTGTCGATCCTGATCGGCCTTCCGCTCGGCCTCTACGCCGGGCTGCGGCCGAACTCCCCGGCGTCGAAGACCATCATGGCGGGGTCCATCCTCGGCTTCTCGCTGCCGACCTTCTGGGTCGGGCTGATGCTGATCATGGTCTTCGCCGTGCAGCTCGGCTGGCTGCCCTCGACAGGGCGGGGCGAGACGTGCTCGGTGCTGGGCTTCATCGGCCTGCAACCCTGCAATGCGGGGCTGCAATGGTCGTGGCTGACCGGTGACGGCCTCGCGCACATGGTCATGCCGGCGGTCAACCTCGCGCTGTTCAAGATCAGCCTCGTGATCCGCCTGACCCGCGCGGGTGTGCGCGAAACGATGCTGATGGACTACGTGAAGTTCGCGCGCGCCAAGGGGCTTTCGGCCTCCCGCGTCACCTTCGTGCATGTCTTCAAGAACATCCTGATCCCGGTCGTGACCGTGGTCGGTCTGGAACTGGGCTCGACCATCGCCTTCTCGGTGGTGACGGAAAGCGTCTTCGCCTGGCCGGGCATGGGCAAGCTGATCATCGACAGCATCAACGTGCTCGACCGACCGGTGATCGTCGCCTACCTGATGATCATCGTGCTGATGTTCATCACCATCAACCTCGTGGTCGACCTCACCTATTCACTGCTGGATCCGCGCGTCAGGCTGGAGAGCAAAGGCACATGAGCCAGGCCGTGATGGACGGGGCGGCGCCCGCCGCCCCGCGCAAGGACAAGGTCGAGACGCCCTTCCGCCGGTTCGTATCTGAATTCGCGGAATCGAAGATCGCGCTCGGCGGGCTGATCGTCTTCACGATCATCGCGCTGGTGGCGATCTTCGCACCATGGCTCGCGCCGCAGAATCCCTACGACCTCGCGCAGCTCGACATCATGGACGGGCGCATGGAGCCCGGCACGGTGGGCGGCGCGGGCTTCACCTATTGGCTCGGCACCGACGACCAGGGCCGCGACATGCTGTCCGGTATCATGTACGGGCTGCGCATCTCGCTCTCGGTCGGCGCGGGTTCGGCGCTGATCGCCTGCATGGTGGGCGCGACGCTCGGGCTGCTCGCCGCCTATGCCGGCGGACGGACCGACACGGTCATCATGCGCCTGGTGGACCTGCAGCTCTCCTTCCCGTCCATCCTGGTCGCGCTGATGATCCTCGCCTTCCTCGGCAAGGGCGTGATGAACGTCGTCATCGCGCTGGTCATCGTGGAATGGGCCTACTACGCGCGCACCGTGCGCGGCACCGCGTTGGTGGAACGCCGGCGCGAGTACATCGAGGCCGCGCAATGCCTCGCCTTGCCGACGCACCGCATCCTGTTCCGGCACCTGCTGCCGAACTGCCTGCCGCCGCTGATCGTGGTGGCCACGATGCAGGTGGCCCGCGCCATCGCGCTCGAGGCGACGCTGTCCTTCCTCGGCCTCGGCGTGCCGATCACCGAGCCCTCGCTCGGCCTGCTGATCGCGAACGGCTACGAGTACATGCTCTCGGGCAAGTACTGGATCTCGTTCTATCCCGGCATCGCGCTGCTGGTGACGATCGTTTCCATCAACCTGGTGGGCGATCAGCTGCGTGACGTGTTGAACCCGCGCCTGAAGAAGTGACGATGGCCGCACCGACCCTCGAGGTCCGCAACCTGCGGACCCACTTCTTCACCCGCGCGGGCGTGGTCAAGGCCGTCGACGACGTGTCCTTCACCGTCGAACGCGGCAAGGTGCTCGGCCTGGTGGGCGAATCCGGTTCGGGCAAGACCGTCACCGGCTTTTCCATCATCGGCCTGGTCGACCCGCCCGGGCGGATCGTCGGCGGTCAGATCCTGTTCCAGGGCCGGGACCTCGCGACGGCGACCGAGGCGGAGATGCGCGGCCTGCGGGGCAACCGCATCGCGATGATCTTCCAGGACCCGATGATGACGCTGAATCCGGTCCTGCGCATCGACACGCAGATGATCGAGACGGTGCTGGCCCACAAGAAGGTCAGCCACGAGGAAGCCCGCCAGCGCGCCCGCGACACGCTCGGCATGGTGGGCATCCCGTCGCCGGATGAGCGGCTGAAATCCTATCCGCATCAGTTCTCGGGCGGCATGCGACAGCGCGTCGCCATCGCCATCGCGCTGCTGCACGAACCGGACCTGATCGTCGCGGACGAACCGACCACCGCGCTCGACGTGACGATCCAGGGGCAGATCCTGGCCGAGGTGCAGAAGCTGGCGCAGACCACCGGTACATCGCTGATCTGGATCACGCATGATCTTTCGGTCGTCGCGGGCCTCGCGGACGACATCGCGGTGATGTACGCCGGGCGCGTGGTGGAGCACGGCGCCGTCTCGGACGTGCTGGACCGTCCGCTGCATCCCTACACCGCCGGGCTGATCGGCAGCGTGCCGTCGCGCAACAAGCGTGGCGAGCCGCTGCGCCAGATCCCCGGCATGACGCCCTCCCTGCTCAGCCTGCCGCCGGGCTGCGCCTTCCGTTCGCGCTGCCCGCGCGCGGCCGAGGCCTGCCTCGCCGAGCCCGAGATCCGTGAGACCCTGCCCGGCCGACAGGTCCGCTGCTTCCGTCCCATGACCGAAGCCGCGGAGCAGGCCGCATGAGCGCCGCCATGACTGCTCCCCCGATCCGCGCCATCGACGCCGGCGCGCCGATGATGGAACTGCGCGACATCGCGCGCCGCTTCGAGAAGAAGCTCGATCTCGCCGGGCGCATCGCCAGGCGCCTCGGTGCCCCGGTGAAGGAAGAGGTCGTCCACGCGGTGGATGGCGTCGACCTCACCATCCGCAAGGGCGAGGTCGTGGGCCTCGTCGGCGAATCCGGCTGCGGCAAGTCGACCCTCGGCCGCATGGTCGCGGGAATCCTGCCGCCGTCCGGCGGCACGATCCAGCGCAACGGCGTGGACATCCGTTCCCTCGACGCCGCCGCCGCGCGGGAGATGAAGCTGCGCACGCAGATGATCTTCCAGGACCCCTATGCCTCGCTGAACCCGCGCATGCGCGTTGCGGACATCGTCGGCGAGGCGCCGCTGGTCCACGGCATCGTCAGCCGCGCCGGCTACGACGCCTATGTCGATGAGCAGATGCGGCGCGCGGGCCTCGACCCTGCCTTCAAGCGTCGCTACCCGCACCAGTTCTCGGGCGGGCAGCGCCAGCGCATCGGCATCGCGCGCGCGCTCGCGGTGAAGCCCGACTTCATCGTCTGCGACGAGGCGGTCGCCGCGCTCGACGTGTCGATCCAGGCGCAGATCCTGAACCTGTTCATCAAGCTCCGCACGGAGCTCGACCTCACCTACCTCTTCATCAGCCACGACCTTGGCGTGGTGGAGCACATCAGCGACCGCGTCGTGATCATGTATCTCGGCCGCGTCGTCGAGGAAGCGCCGAGCGAGACCGTCTTCGCGCAGCCCAATCACCCCTATACCAGGTCGCTGCTGGACGCCGTGCCGCGGATCGAAAGCCGCAAGCGGGCCTTCTCCGTGGTGAAGGGAGAGATCCCCTCGCCGCTGAACCCGCCACAGGGCTGCCACTTCCATCCGCGCTGCCCGCACGCGATGGAACGCTGCCGCGTCGAACGCCCGATCCTGAAGGAGGTCGCGCCGGGACAGCGCAGCGCCTGCCACCTGAACGACGCGGCATGAGCCAGGACATCACGACGGCGCTGGGCCATCTCGCGACGCGGATGGAAGCGTTGCGGACCGCGACGTTGTTCCAGGCGCTGGGTCCGGACCGCATTCTCGAGTTCGCGGCCTACGACACGCCGGTCAGCATGTATCTGCCCTCGGCCGTGACCGACCTGATCCAGCGGAGCATCCTGACCAGCGGCACCTTCTTCGAAGCGCACATGCTCTCCGAGATCCGGCGCCTGTTGCCGCCGCGCCCGGTGGTGATCGATGCCGGGGCGAACATCGGCAACCACACGCTGTTCTTCGGCCTCATCTGCGGTGCGTCGGAGATCGTGGCCTTCGAGCCGCTGCGGACGGTCTTCCCCATCCTCAAGCGCAACGT
Organism: Neoroseomonas marina; assembly: GCF_012927745.1. Classification (GTDB taxonomy): domain Bacteria; phylum Pseudomonadota; class Alphaproteobacteria; order Acetobacterales; family Acetobacteraceae; genus Neoroseomonas; species Neoroseomonas marina. The sequence goes on along the minus strand of NZ_JABBKX010000007.1, from coordinate 48,192 downwards.
CGAACTCAACAACCTGCACCAGGTGCGCTGCATCAACGCCGCCCTCGGCGCGCGTGAAGGCCGCGCCGCCCTGACGCATTTCATGCACGGCAATCTCGGAGCCTCGGCCTTCGACCTTGGCAAGGATGCCGGCTACGACGTGACGACGATCGACGCGCTCGACCTGCAGCGCTGCGATCTGCTCAAGATCGATGTCGAGGGGAGCCACGTCGCGGTGCTCGAAGGCGCACGGGCGACGTTGCAGCGACTGCGGCCGCTCGTCTGGATCGAACTCCGCGCCGGTCGCGGGGAGGTCGAGACGGGGGATGCCGCCCTGCAGGCGCTCGGCTATGTGCGTCAGCGCGCCCTGGGGCCGACCGATTTCCTTTACGTCGCCGCGCCGGGCGGCGCGGGCTGACGCGCCGTGGCGGCGACCAGGAAGCTCCCCGCCGCCATCAGCGCGACCCCCACCAGGATCCACGGCACCGGCCCGTAACCGCCGGCGCCTTCCCAGACCAGTGCCAGGGCGAAGGGCGCGAAGGTGCGCGGCAGCATGGCGACCGCCGACAGCGCGCCGTTGATCGCGCCGAAGCCCTCGCGCCCCAGGATCTCGGCCGCACCCGCGGACCGCACGATGGTCAGCAACCCGTCCGCCACCGCGAAGGATCCGACGAAGACCAGCGTCAGCGGCAGGCTCGACGGCCCTGCGGCCAGGGCGAGCATCGCGATCGGCAGCAACCCAGTCGCCAGGCGCCCCACGCCGCGCATCGTCACGCGCCGCCCGAGCACGAACAGCACGCCCCGCGCGGCGACCTGCGCCGGACCATGTGCGGCGGCGAGCAGCAGCACCATGCTCTCCGGCCAGCCGCGTTCGCGCAGCAGGGGGATCAGGTGCGCGCCGAGCCCCGTGCCGATGAAGGCATGCGCGGCGAAGCAGAGCGCCAGCCCCGCGAAGGCCGGCTGCCGCAGCCGTGCCCAGAGGCTCGGTCCGGCCGTCATCGCCGCAGCGCGGGCCGGCGCACGGGCTTCGCGCAGCATCGCCCATGTCATCGCCGCCGCGACGAACTGCATCGCCGCCAGGACCTGCAGCGCGCCGCGCCAGCCGAACGTGCCGATGAGCCAGTCGGTCAGCGGCAGGAAGATGGTGGCGGTGAAACCGGTGAGGAAGGTGATCGCCGTGATGGTGCGGGTGGGCTCACGCGCCTCCGCCACCACCACCGCCATGGCGGTCCCCCACAGGCACATCGCCTGCGCCGCGCCGATCAGGATCCACAAGGCGAAGTAGGCGAGCGGGTGCTGCACCAGGCTCATGGCCACCAGCAGGCCGGACGCCCCGAAGGCGCCGAGGGGCATCATCGCCCGCGGCCCGTGCCGGTCGAGCCACTGCCCCGCCGGAATGGCGCCGAGGCCGGCGGCGAGCAGCCCGCAGGTATAGGCGGCGTTGAGCAGGACCCGCGACCAGCCGAGTTCCGCCTCGATCGGCGCCACGGTCAGGGGGAAGGGAGTGTAGAGCGTTCCCCAGCCGATCAGCTGCGTCGCCGCCGTTCCCCACAGCAGGGTCCGGTCCGGAATGCCGCGGCCGCTCACACCGTGAACTGCTCCGCGATGATCCGTTCCGACAGGCCGTGGTCGGGGTCGAACAGCAGCGTCAGGGACACGTCGCGCGCCTCGCGCACCTCGACGCGGGCGACGTCGCGGACTTCCGTGTAGTCGGCGACCGCTGCGACCGGGCGCTTGTCGCGCTCGAGGATCTCGAACACCACCTCGGCACTGGCCGGCAGCAGGGCGCCGCGCCAGCGCCGCGGGCGGAAGGCCGAGATCGGCGTCAGCGGCAGCAGGCTTGCATCCAGCGGCACGATCGGCCCGTGCGCCGACAGGTTGTAGGCTGTGCTGCCCGCCGGCGTGCTGACCAGGATGCCGTCGCAGATCAGCTCGGCCAGGCGTTCCTTGCCGTCGATGATGATGCGGATCTTCGCCGCCTGGCGGCTTTCGCGCAGCAGGGAGACCTCGTTGATCGCCAGCGCCTCGACCGGCTCGCCGCCGTTCGACAGGGCGCGCATGCGCAAGGGGTGCAGGGTGGCGGCCTGGGCGGCCGCGATGCGCTCCGGCAGGTCCTCTTCCCGGTAGTCGTTCATCAGGAAGCCGACCGACCCGCGGTTCATGCCGTAGACCGGGATGCCGCGGCCGAGGAAGCGATGCAGCGTCTCGAGCATGAAGCCGTCGCCGCCGAGGGCGACGATGACATCGGCCTTCTCCGGCGGTGCCGCGCCGTAGCGGGCGGCGAGCGCATCCTGCGCGGCGCGGGCGGTCTCGTTCTGCGCGGCGAGGATGGCGAGCCGCGGGGCCTCGCTCACGATGCGGCCTTCGCGCGCCACGCACGGGCCGCGTCGCGGTGTTCCTCGAGCGGCATGCCGGCGCGCACGCGCTGCGTCGTCGCCGTGTCGATGCGCGCCGTGGCCCAGCCGATGCCGTCGCTGCACTTCGCGACGACATGGCCCCAGGGATCGGCCACCAGCGAATGGCCGTAGACGCTGCGCACCGCGCCACGTTCCTCGTAGGTGCCGTAGGAGGCGGCGGCGAGGATCCAGCACTGGGTGTCGATGGCGCGCGCGCGCAGCAGCGCTTCCCAATGGTCCTTGCCGGTCTGCAGCGTGAAGTTGGACGGCACCAGGATCGCCTCCGCCCCGCGGCGGCGCAGCTCCTGGTACAGCTCCGGGAAGCGCACGTCGTAGCAGATGGTGCAGGCGAAGCGGATCCCGCCGGCCTCGAAGAAGGCGAGGTCGCTGCCCCCGCCATACAGCGCGCTTTCCTTGTAGCCGGTGCCGTCCGGCGCGGTGATGTCGAACAGGTGGATCTTGCGGTAGCGCGCGATCTCGGCCCCGTCCGGGCCAAAGACGAGCGTGGTGTTGAACAGCTTTTCCCCGCCATCCTCGATGATCGAGCCGCCATGGACGGTGATGCCGTGCGCGCGCGCGAGGCCGCGCAGCAACTCGTAGGCCGCCCCGCCCGTGCCGCCGGGTTCGGGCAGGATCTCGGCCGCGGCGCGGCGGCTTTCGCGTCCGCCGCCGAGGTTGGTCCAGGTCTCGGGCAGGGTCACGAGGCCCGGACGGTCGGCGGCGATGGCGGATTCGATCAGGCGGCGCGCCTGGTCGAGGTTGGCCGCCTTGTCGCTGCCCTGGTTCATCTGGATCACGCTGACGCGCATCCGCCGCTTCCTTCGCCGAACCGCGCCATCAAGCCGCCGCGCGCGGGCGGCGGCAAGGGGCCATGGTCAGTTGCCCGAGGCGTCCTCGCGCGGCCAGTCCAGCCGCGGCTCGGCGCGGCCGCGGCGCTCGACGCGCGCGGGCGGCGGCGGTACCGGCGGGGTGATGCGGGGTTCCTCCACCCGGCGCGCCGTGGCGCGCGAGGGCGGGCCCACCCAGTCCTCCTCGGTTGCGCGGGCCGGCACGGCGGTCGACGGCTGGCGGACCAGGGCGCGGATTTCCGTGCGCAGGTCGGTGATCTCCGCCTCGATCGCCTCGAGCCGCGACTTCACGCCGAACACCGAATACGGCATCGCCAGCAGCGACAGGGCCGAGACGACGATCGCCAGCAACAGGACGAAGCCGACCCAGGCCGGCAGGCCCGGGATGGCCAGCATGCCGGCGAGGTCCTGGAGCCGGTCAGCCACCGGTGAGGCTCATGTGGCGCGCCACGGCAGGGCGGTTGCGGCGACGATCGATCACGAAGTCATGTCCCTTCGGCTTGCGCGCGATTGCATCCCGGATGGCTTGCGCCAGCCCGGCCTCGTCCACCGACGGGTCGCGCAGCAGGCTGCGGAACTCGGCCGCGTCGTCCTGGCCGAGGCACATGTAGAGCGTGCCCGTGCAGGTCAGCCGCACGCGATTGCACGATTCGCAGAAATTGTGGGTCATCGGCGTGATGAAGCCGATGCGCCGCCCCGTCTCCTTCACCGTCACGTAGCGGGCCGGCCCGCCGGTGCGGTAGTCGCTCTCCTCGAGCGTCCAGGACTGGCGCAGCCGCGACCGCACCAGCGACAGCGGCAGGTACTGGTCGGTGCGGTCTTCGCCGATCTCGCCCATCGGCATGGTCTCGATCAGGCAGAGGTCGAAGCCGTGCTCGCCGCACCAGGCGACCATGCGGTCGAACTCGTCCTCGTTCACGCCCTTCAGCGCGACCGCGTTGATCTTCACCGCGAGGCCGGCGGCCTTGGCGGCGAAGATGCCGTCCATCGTCTGCTCGAGCTTCCCCCAGCGCGTCACCGCGGCGAAGGTCGCGGGGTCGAGCGTGTCCATGGAGACGTTGATGCGCCGCACGCCCGCCGCGTACAGCTCGCCCGCCATCTTCGTGAGCTGCGTGCCGTTGGTGGTGACGGTCAGCTCGCGCAGCCCGCCCGCGCCGATCCGCGCGCCCAGCGTCTGCACCAGCGTCATCACCCCCTTGCGCACCAGCGGCTCCCCGCCCGTGAGGCGGATCTTGTCGGTGCCGAGCGCGATGAAGGCGCCGCAGAGCCGGTCGATCTCCTCGAGCGTGAGGATGTCCTTCTTGGGCAGGAAGGTCATGTCCTCCGCCATGCAGTAGACGCAGCGGAGGTCGCAGCGGTCCGTCACCGACACGCGGAGGTAGGAGACGGTGCGGCCGAAGGGGTCGGTGAGCGGGGCCGCGGCGGAGGAGGAGGCCTGCATGGCCGGGATTTGGGGCCTGAGGGGCGCCGCCCGCAAGCCCCATTCGGCGTTCCGGGGGCCGCCCTTCAGCCGAACAGCGCAAGCGCCCCGGCGACCAGCAGGACGCCCATGGCGAAGGGCCGGTAGAGCCGCTCGGGGATGACGTGGAACAGCCGCGCTCCGATCGGCACCGAAATGGCCATGACCGGCAGCACGATGGCGAGGCGCACCAGCACCGCCAGGTCGATCAGCCCGCCGATCAGGGGCGGAATGACCGAGACGACCGCGATCGTCGCGAAGAACAGGATCAGGTTCGCCCGATGGCGCTTCGCTTCCTCGAGTCCGGCGAGGAGGTAGAGGATGACCGGCGGCCCGCTCATCCCCGTCGAGCCCTTGAGCAGCCCCGCCAGCGTCCCGACCGCGAGGTTGAGCGGCAGCGGCCGGGACCCGTGGTAGCGCCAGCCCGACATCAGCAGCAGCCCGAACACCAGCACGAAGCCGCCGATGAAGCGGCGCAGCGTGTCGCCATCGGCGGTCAGCAGGATCCAGGCGCCGAGCGGCGTCGCCAGCGCCGCGGCGCCGCCGAGCGGCAGCACCACCCGCCGGTCGGCGTCCTTCAGCGCCGAGGGGACCAGCTGCAGCGAGACGAGCAGTTCCATCAGCAGCATCACCGGCACGCCGGCGCGCGGCCCCCAGAGCAGGGAATAGACCGGGGCGAGGATCACCGCCGTGCCGAAGCCGGAATATCCGCGCATCAGCCCGGCCACGATCGTCGCGATCACCGCGGCGGGCAGGCGCCAGTCCGCGAGGACCGGCCAGGCCCGGTCGAGCAGTTCGGTCAACGCCGCGCCTCGTCCTCGATGTCGAGTAGCACCACGGCGGCGTTGATCAGCACCTTGCCGGCGTGCTCGAAATTGACGGTGATGCGTTCCCCCACCACCGACTGCACCTGGCCGGTCCCCCATTCGGGACGATCCGGGTGGCGGACGCGCATGCCTGGTTCGATGATCGCGGTCACGGGCCTGATGCTAATGTCGCGGAAGCACCCCAGAGGATACCGTCTCCGCCCATGACGCAAGGGATGCCAGTACCGATGCCTGCCGATGAGCCGACCTTCGAGCCGCATCTCGCGCGGCTGGTCGGGCTGCGCCTGTGCCACGACCTGGGCGGCGTGGCCGGCACGGTCGGCAATGCGCTCGAGATGATGGACACCGCGGGGGACGAGGCGGCCGCGCTCGCGCTTGAAGCGGCGACGGTGCTGCGCAAGCGCCTGCTGCTCTGGCGTGCGCTGCTGGGCGGGCAGGGCGAGGCGACGCTCGGCACCCTGCTCGGCCTGGTCGAGGGCCAGTTGGCCGGCGGACGGGCCACGGCCGATGCCAAGGGGCTCGACCCCGCGCATCAGGTGCCGGAACCGATGGTGCCCGTGCTGCTGACGGCGCTGGTGCTGGGCGGGGAGGCGCTGCCGCGCGGCGGTGCGGTCCGCCTCGCGGGGGATCCGGGACGGGAGATGTTCGTGCTGCCGGACGGGCCGCGCGCGGCCTGGCCGGTGCCGCTGCTGCAGGTGGTGGCCGGGCGCCGGCTCGCCGCCGAGCCGACGGGGCGGGACGTGCTGCCGCTCTGGCTCGCCTCGGTCGCCGCGGCGGCGGGGGTGCAGCTTGGCCTCGCCATGCCGGCGGGCATGGCGGCGGGGCCGCTGATGCTGACCCTGCCGGGCTGAGTGCCCGCAGGCGGTTCCGCGCCAGCTCCCCTCCGCAGCCGTCGAGCGGGTGGCGGGGGGATGCGCCGCGGGGCGCCTTCCGGAGCCGATCCTGACCGGCCCGCTTTACGGAATCTTCGGCCCCGCCCCGCGATCCTGCCTGTCCGCACGGGGCATGGGATGCGATGGACGACCTGCTGGCCGACTTCCTGACGGAAACGCATGAGGGGCTGACGGCGCTCGATTCCGCGCTGGTGCGGCTGGAACGCACGCCCGACGACCAGCCCACGCTGTCCGAGGTGTTCCGCCTGGTCCACACCATCAAGGGGACCTGCGGCTTCCTCGGCCTGTCGCGCCTCGAGGCCGTGGCCCATGCGGCGGAGAACGTGCTCGGGCGCTACCGGGACGGGACGCTGCCGGTCACGGCCGGGGGGATCACGCTGATCCTCTCCGCGCTCGACCGGGTGAAGGAGATCGTGGCCGGCCTCGAGGCCACCGGCGCGGAGCCGGCGGGGGAGGACGCGCCGCTCATCGCCGCGCTGAACGCCGCGGCCGAGGGGCAGGTCGAGGCCGCCGCAGCCCTGCCCGCCGAGGCCGCGGCCGATCCCGCCCCGGAGCAGGGCGGCGCCCTCGCCGCGCAGACCATCCGCGTCTCGGTCGAGGTGCTCGAGGACCTGATGACCCTCGTCAGCGAGCTCGTGCTGACGCGCAACCAGCTGCTGCAGCTCGCGCGCGTGCATCAGTCCGATGCCTTCGCGGTGCCGCTGCAGCGACTGTCGCACATCACCTCCGACCTCCAGGAAGGGGTGATGAAGACGCGCATGCAGCCGATCGGCAATGCCTGGGCGAAGCTGCCGCGGCTGGTGCGCGACCTCGGGCATGAACTCGGCAAGAAGATCGACCTCGACATGCGGGGCGCGCAGACGGAACTGGATCGGCAGGTGCTGGAACTGATCCGCGACCCGCTGACGCATATGGTGCGCAATTCCGGCGACCACGGCCTCGAGACCCCGGCCGAGCGCCGCGCCGCCGGCAAGCCCGAGACCGGGCGGATCACGCTCAACGCCTATCACGAGGGCGGGCACATCATCATCGAGATCGGCGACGACGGGCGCGGCCTGCCGGTCGATCGGATCCGCGCCAAGGCGCTGGCCAACGGCCTCGCGACCGAGGCGGAGCTCGCGCAGATGAGCGAACGCGAGATCCTGCGCTTCATCTTCGCCCCGGGCTTCTCGACGGCGCAGCAGGTGACCTCGGTCTCGGGGCGCGGCGTCGGCATGGACGTGGTCAAGACCAACATCGAGAAGATCGGCGGCACGGTCGAGCTCGCCTCGAAGGAAGGGCGCGGGGCGACCTTCACCATCAAGATCCCGCTGACCCTCGCCATCGTCTCGGCCCTGATCGTCGAGGCCGGGGGCGAACGCTTCGCCCTGCCGCAGATCGGCGTGGTGGAACTGGTCCGGGTCGGTGGCGGCCAGGACGGCGCGCCGCGCATCGAGCGCATCAAGGACACGCCGGTGCTGCGCCTGCGCGACCGGCTGCTGCCGCTGGTCTCGCTCGCCGGGCTGCTGCGCCTCGTGCCCCCGGGCGATGCGGCGACCGAAGGCTTCGTCGCGGTGATGCAGGTGGGTGGGCAGGCCTTCGGCATCATCCTCGACCGCGTCTTCGACACCGAGGAGATCGTGGTGAAGCCGGTCGCGCCGATCCTGCGGCACGTGACGATGTTCAGCGGCAACACCATCCTCGGCGACGGCAGCGTCATCATGATCCTCGACCCCAACGGGATCGGGCGCGCGGCGGGGGTCGGGCTCGATGCCGGGGGTGCCGAGGACCGGCGCGCGACGCCGGCGGCGGGGTTGCGCTCGGACCGCAGCACCTCCCTGCTGCTGTTCCGCGCGGGGGAGGGGGCGCCGAAGGCGGTGCCCCTCGGCCTCGTCGCGCGGCTCGAGGACATTCCCGCCGAGCGCATCGAGATGTCGGGCACGACGCCGGTGGTGCAGTACCGCGGCGGGCTGATGCCGCTGGTCTCGGTCGCGCCCGGCTGGACGCGCCCGGACGCCGCGGCGCGCCAGGCAGTGCTGGTCTTCACCGAGAACGACCGCGCCATGGGCCTGATGGTCGAGGAGATTCTCGATGTCATCGACGAACGGCTCGTGATCCAGCCCGGCTCCGGCCGGCCGGGTTTCATCGGCAGCGCCGTGGTGGCGGGCCGGGTGACGGAGGTGATCGACACCGCGCATTGGCTCGCCCAGGCCGGGGAGGACTGGTTCCGCACACCGCGCCCCGCCGCGACGGGGGCCGCGCGCCCGCGCGTGCTGCTGGTCGAGGACAGCGCCTTCTTCCGCCACCTGGTCGTGCCGGGCCTCGCCGCCGCGGGCTACGACGTCGCCGCGGTGGAGAACCCCGCCATCGCGCTCCGGCTGCGCGAGGAAGGCGTGCCCTTCGACGCGGTGATCTCGGACATCGAGATGCCGGAGATGGACGGCATCGCCTTCGCCGAGGCGCTGCGCGCCGGCGGGCCCTGGTCGGCGGTGCCGCTGATCGCGCTCTCCTCCCGCACCGATCCGGCCGACATCGCGCGCGGGCGGGATGCCGGCTTCACCGATTATGTCGGCAAGTACGACCGCGACGCGCTGCTGCAATCGCTGCGCGACTGCCTCGCCGCGCCGGTCGCGGCCTGAGGGGAGGACGGCGATGGATGGAATGGGCATGCCGCCGGCCGGGGCAACCCCGGCGATGGGCGGCCGCGCCGAGGCCGGCGAGCAGGTCTTCCTGACCCTGACCGTCGCCGGCCAGGGCTGCGCCGTGCCGGTGCTGCTGGTGCGCGACGTGCTGGGGCCGCAGGCGATCACGCGCATTCCGCTGGCGCCGCCGGAGGTCGCCGGGTCGCTGAACCTGCGCGGGCGGATCGTCACCGCGGTCGACCTGCGGCTGCGCCTCGGCCTGCCGGCGCGCCCGCCCGGGGCGGTGGCGATGAGCGTCGTCGTCGATCAGGGCGGCGAGCTCTACTCCCTGCTGGTGGATGAGGTGGGGGAGGTGATCCCGCTGCCCGCCGCCCGCTTCGAACCCAACCCGCCGACGCTCGACCCGCTGTGGCGGGAGGTCTCGCGCGGGGTGCACCGGCAGGAGGACCGCCTGCTCATCGCGCTCGAAGTCGAGCGCGTCCTGGCGATCGGCTGAAGGGGACGGCGATGACGCAGCGAACCTGCCTGGTGGTGGATGACAGCCTGGTGGTGCGCAAGGCCGCGCGCCGCATCATCGAAGGGCTCGGCTTCGCCGTGACGGAGGCGAAGGACGGGCAGGAGGCGCTGGACTCCTGCCGCGCGCGCCTGCCCGACGGGGTGCTGCTCGACTGGAACATGCCGGTGATGGACGGCATCAGCTTCCTGCGCGCCGCGCGCGCGGAATTCGGCGCGGAGCATCCGCGCATCGTGCTCTGCACCACGGAATCCGAATTCGCCCGCATCGTCGAGGCGCTGGAGGCCGGCGCGCAGGAATACGTGATGAAGCCCTTCGACGCCGAGATCATCCGCGACAAGTTCACCCAGGCCGGGCTGCTGGAGGACGCGGCGTGATCCCTTCGCCATCTGCGGCGGAGGAGGTGCGGGTGATGCTGTGCGACGACAGCGCGACGGCGCGCAGCATCCTCGCGCGGCTGCTGGAATCCGAAGCGGGCATCCGCGTGGTGCATCGCGCGGCGGATGGGCGCGCGGCGGTGGCGGCGGTCGCGGCGGTGAAGCCGGACGTGGTGCTGCTCGACCTCGAGATGCCGGTGATGGACGGCATGACGGCGCTGCCGCTGATCCTGAAGGCGGCGCCGCAGGCCGCGGTGATCGTCGCGAGCGCGCTGACGCAGCGCGGGGCGAAGGCGGCGATCGCCGCGCTGGCCGCTGGTGCCGCGGACTACGTGCCGAAGCCCCAGGGAGCGGCGGGCGGTGCGGCGGATCCGGCCTTCCGCGCGGAACTGATCGCCAAGGTGCGCGGCTGGGCGCGGATGAAGCGCCAGGCCGGCGCCCCGCCGCCGCGTCCGGCCCTGCCGCGCGCTGCGCCGGTGGCAGCGAAGGGGCGGCCGTCGCTGGTCGCGATCGGGTGTTCGACCGGCGGGCCGCAGGCCCTGGCGGCGCTGGTGCAGCGGCTGCCGCGCCTGCCGGTGCCGGTGGTGGTCGTGCAGCACATGCCTGCGGGCTTCACGACCATGCTGGCGGAGCATCTCGACCGGCTCGGCGCGCTGCGCTGCGCGGAGGCGCTGGAGGGCGAGACCCTGTCCGCCGGCCGCATCCACCTCGCCCCCGGCGACCGCCATTTGCTGGTTGATGCGACGACCGGCGGCTTCGCCGCGCGGCTGACCAGCGACGCGCCCGAGAATTTCTGCCGCCCCGCCGTCGATCCGATGCTGCGCAGCGCGGCGCGCGCGGCGGGGGGCAAGGTGCTTGCCGTCATTCTCACCGGCATGGGCCATGACGGGCTCGAGGGCTGCCGCGCGGTCGCTGCCGCCGGCGGCACGGTGCTGGCGCAGGACGAGGCGAGTTCGGTCGTCTGGGGGATGCCCGGCGCGGTCGCGCGGGCGGGGCTCGCGGCGCTGCTTGCCCCGCCCGAGGCGCTGGCCGAGCGCATCGCCGCGCTCACGGCCGACAGGGCCGTCGCATGACGCCCGACAGCTTCGCTTTCCTCGCCGGGCTGGTGAAGGCGCGGTCCGGCATCGTGCTGACAGCGGACAAGGGCTACATGCTCGAGACGCGGCTCGGTCCGCTGCTGCGCCGGGAGGGGCTTCCCGGCCTCGATGCGCTGGCGCTGCGCCTGCGCGCCCCGCGCGCCGAAGCCCTGACCGCCGAGCTGGTCGAGGCGCTGACCACCAACGAGAGCTCCTTCTTCCGCGACGGCAAGCCCTTCGAGCATCTGAAGCGCCTGCTGCCGCGCCTCGCCGCCGCCCGGCCGCCGGGGCAGCCGCTGCGCATCTGGTCGGCGGCCTGTTCCTCGGGGCAGGAGGCCTATTCCGTCGCCATGGTCGCGGCCGAGCTCGGCGCGGCGCTGGGCGGGCGGCGGGTCGAGATCCTCGGCACCGACCTGTCGCGGGAGATGCTCGACCGCGCGCAGGACGGCCTCTTCAGCCAGTTCGAGGTGCAGCGCGGCCTGCCGGTGCAGATGCTGGTGAAGCACTTCCGCCAGGAGGGCTCGCGCTGGCGCGTCAGCGCCGAGCTGCGCGCCATGGTGCGCTGGCAGGCGTTCAACCTGCTGGACGACGCGCGCGGCCTCGGCCGCTTCGACGTCATCTTCTGCCGCAACGTGCTGATCTACTTCGACGCGCCGACCAAGTCGCGCGTGCTGGGCATGCTCGCCGGCATGGTGGCGGCGGATGGGGTGGTCTACCTCGGCGGGGCGGAGACGGTGCTCGGCCTGACCGACCGCCTGATGCCCGCGGCCGGGGAACGCGGCGCCTACGAACCGGCGCGCTCGGCCGCCAAGGCCGACTGAGCACCGCATGTTTCCCGTGAATCGCGCGCGCCGGGGCGGCGCGGCCGCCGCCCCTGGCCGGATCGCGTCAGGCGGCGCGCATGTCGGCGGCGGGCGCCGGGGCGCCGGCACCGGCCGGCTGCCAGGCGGACCCGCGGCCGGACGCCGGATCCCGCAACACATAGCCCCGGCCCCACACCGTGCCGATCAGGTCCGTCGCGCCCGCCTGGGCCAGCTTCTTGCGCAGCTTGCAGATGAAGACGTCGATGATCTTCACCTCGGGTTCGTCGATGCCGCCGTAGAGGTGGTTGAGGAACGCCTCCTTCGTCATCACCACGCCCTTGCGGAGCGCCAGCAGTTCGAGGATCGCGTATTCCTTGCCGGTCAGGTGGACGGTGCGGCCGGCGACCGTCACCTCCCGCGATCCAAGGTTGAGGTTCAGCGGCCCGACCGACAGCGTCGGCTGGCTGAAGCCCTTGGCGCGGCGGACGATGGCCTGGATGCGGGCGACCAGTTCCTGCTGGTCGAAGGGCTTGGTGATGAAGTCGTCGGCGCCCATGCCGAAGACCTTCACCTTGGTCTGCGGGCGGGACACGCCCGACAGGATCAGCACCGGCGTCTCGATGCGCGCGGCGCGCAGGCGGCGCACCACCTCGGATCCGTCGATGTCGGGCAGCATCAGGTCGAGGATGACGATGTCGTAGTCGTAGAGGCGGGCGAGTTCCACGGCCTCTTCGCCGGTGTCCGCCGTGTCCACGATCATCGAAGACTGCTTCAGCATCAGCGAGATGCCACGCGCAGTTGTGAGATCATCCTCAACTAATAAGACGCGCATTTTGGTGCCCTCTCACTCTATGGGCGAAACATACCACCTGTGCGTGCACATTCAAGCGGATTTTCACCAAATGTTCGCATCAAGAATGGCAGATTGAGCGTAATTTGCGAAAAATCCCGATTAACGAGACGTTTCTGTCATGGAGGGGTTAAGGTCAGTTCTGCGATCGATGCAATCCAGGGTTGTGGGGCCTCGCGCGGCATGAAATGACCCACGCCTGGTACCACCTCGCGCCGGAAGGGGCCGGTGAAACGGCGGGCGCTCCCCTCGCTGTTGGCTGGCGGGTCCACCCCGTCCTCGGCTCCGTGCAGCACCACACTCGGCACGGTGATGGGCGGCAGCGCCGCGAGGCGGTCCTCGATGTGCTGGACGGCGGGATCGCCGGCGGCCGCGCGGTGCCGATGCCGGTACGACTGCACGACCGTCGCGACGAAGTCGGGATTGTCGAAGCTGGCGGCGGTGCGGGCGTATTCGGCATCGGTCAGCGGGTAGGTCGGCGACCACATCCGCCACAGCAGCCGGCAGAAGGCCGCGCGGTCCTGTTCCAGCGCAGCCACGCCGCGTTCGGTGTGCAGGTACCACTGGTACCAGTAGCGCGCTTCGGCCTCGGGGGACGCCGGCCGCGCCGATCCTGCGATGTCCTGGATGTTGTAGCCGGTGGCCGAGACCAGGCCGCGCACCCGCTCCGGCCACAGCGCCGCGACGATGCAGGCCGCCCGCCCGCCCCAATCATAGCCCGCGAGCGCCGCCTGCCCGATCCCCAGCGCATCCATCAGCGCCAGCAGATCCGCCCCGAGCGCGGCCTGCTGCCCCGATCGCGGCGTGGACGGGTCGCGGTAGCGCGTCGGGCCATAGCCGCGCAGATAGGGCACGACGACGCGCAGCCCTTGCGCCGCCAGCGCCGGGGCGACGCCGTCCCACGTCCGGACGTCGTCGGGGAAGCCATGCAGCAGGATCGCGGCCGGACCATCGGCGGGCCCGTGCAGTTCCACCGCAACGTCCAGCACCCCGGCGGTGACCATGATGTGAGTCATGAACGGCCCTCCTGTCAGCGAAGGGTCGATCCTCTACCGCCAGCGGCGATGCATCCAGAGCCATTGGCCGGGGTATTCGCGCACCCAGCCCTCGATCACCGCGTTCATCGCCTGGGTCGCGGCGTCGACATCGATCTGGCCTTCGGCATCCCGCGGCATCGGGATCTCCTCGGTCAGGTCGAGCCGGAAGCGGCCGTCAGGCAGGCGGATGGCGCGCGCGCCATGCACCGGGCAGTCGAAGCGGCGCGCCAGCTGCGCCAGCAGCGGGTTGGCCGCCGCCGTGCGCCCGAAGAAGGTCACCTTCGGGCCGCGACCGAAGCGCTGGTCCACCAGCATCCCTATGTGCTGCCCGCGCTCGAGCGCCTTGGCGAGCTTGAACGGCGCGGACATGCCGGCCGCGACCAGCGTGCCCATGCTGTCGCGGCGCAGGCGCAGGATTTCCTTCGCCACCGCCGGGCTGTTCGGCGTGCGGTACAGCACCGCGCTGTCGATGCCGTGCTTCGCCGCGGCGATCGCCGGCAGTTCCCAGTTCGCCAGATGCGCCGAGAAGACGATCGCCGGCTTCCCGTCGTCGCGCAGCCGGTTGTAGAGCGCGATCGTCTCGGGCGTCGCGGTGATGCGCCCGTCCATCGGGTGGTCCAGGTCGAAATCCCAGATCCGGTCCATATGGACGTATTCGCAGGCGACACGGCCGAGATTGTCCCACGCTTCCGCCAGGATCGCCGCGCGCTCGGCCTCGGTCTTCTCGGGGAAGGCGGCGGCGATGTTCTCCCGGGCGATGCGGTTCGCGCCGGTCAACGGGCCGAGGTGCCGCGCGAGGAACGCCCCGATGCGCGGCCCGCGATCGGGCCCGAGCAGGCGCAGCAGCGCGAAGACCGCCCGGATCAGAAGCCCGAACAGCCGGTCCGCGAAGAGCCAGAGGCGGTACTTAAAGCGTAACAACGATCTTCCCGAAGACGCGGCGGCTTTCCAGCCGGTCGAGCCCTTCCGTGAAGCGTTCGATCGGCAGCACCGTGTCGAGCACCGGCAGGATGCCGCGCGCCATCTTCGCGTAGCCGTCGGCGATATTGCGCATCGAGGCGCCGAAGGACCCGAAGATCCGCAGCTGGCGCTGGAACAGCATCATCAGGTTCGTCTCGGCCGACACGCCGGAGGTGGACCCGCAGGTGACCAGCCGTCCGCCCATGCGCAGCGACAGCAGCGAACCCGCCCAGGTCGCAGCGCCGACATGCTCGAACACCACGTCCACGCCGACCTTGCCCGTGGCGCGGCGCGCGACCGTCGGGAAGTTCTGCGTCGAGTAGTTCACCACGTGGTCGGCGCCGAGCGCCTTCGCCTTGGCGCATTTCTCGTCGTCGCCGGCGGTCGCGATGACGGTGCAGCCCATGTCCTTGGCGATCTTCACCGCCACCGTGCCGATGCCCGACCCGGCCGCATGCACCAGGATCGTCTCGCCCGGTTCCAGCCTGGCGTTGTCGAACAGCATGTGCTCGACGGTCGAGAAGGTGATCGTCCCGCAGGAGGCATCCTCCCACGAGATCCCCGCGGGCACGCGCACCAGCAGCCGCGCCTCCTGGTTCACCAGTTCGCAGGCGAAGCCGTCGACGTGGAAGCCCTTCACGCCGCGCACGTTCTCGCAGAGGTTGTCCTCGCCCTTCATGCAGCGGCGGCACGTGCCGCAGGTCAGCGCGCCATAGGGCGCGGCGCGGTCGCCGACCTTCCAGTCCGTGACGCCGGGGCCGATGGCGACGACCTCGCCCACCGCCTCGGCGCCCACGATCAGCGGCAGTTCGCGCTTCGCGAAGGCCATGCCGCGGAAGCCCCAGACGTCGATGTGGTTGAGCGCGACGGCGTGGATGCGCAGCGTCACCTCGCCCGGGCCGGGCGGCGGCGGGGGCGGCACCTCCTCGAGGCGCAGGTCGCGGTCGGCATGCAGGCGAAGGGCACGCATGTGGGAACTCTCCTGAACTCGGGGGGAGAAGGGAACTTCTCCCCCCGAACCCCCCTCAACCTTCTTTGTCATTGGGAGCCTGACCACATCGGCCGGCACCAAGGAACCAAAGAAGGGAGGGGGTTCGGGGGAGGTTCTCCTCCCCCGTCTTCACGTCAAGGCGCCGCGCTCACCACGAGGCACACATTCTGCCCGCCGAACCCGAAGGAGTTCGACAGCACGTGGCGCAGCCCGGACACCTCGCGCGCCACGTTCGGCACCACGTCGAGCGTGATCGCCGGATCGGGCTCGTTGTGGTTGATCGTCGGCGGCAACACCTGGTCGCGGATCGTCAGCAGGCTGAACGCCGCCTCGATCGCGCCGGCGGCCGACAGCGTGTGGCCGATCATCGACTTGTTGGAGGAGATCGGCGGCGGCGCATCGCCGAACACGGCGCGCATGCCCAGCGTCTCCATCTTGTCGTTCTCCGGCGTGCCGGTGCCGTGCGCGTTGACGTAGCCGATGTCGCCAGGCTGCAGTCCGGCATCGTCGATCGCGTTGCGCATGGCCCGGATGATCGCCGAGCCATCCGGGTTCGACCGCGTGCGGTGGAAATTGTCCGCCCGTTCCCCGCAGCCCGAGAGGATGCCGAGCACCGTCGCCCCGCGCTTCGTCGCGTGCTCGAGGCTCTCGAGCACCAGCGCGGCGGCGCCCTCGCTCATCACGAAGCCGTCGCGCGTCTTCTCGAAGGGGCGGGAGGCCTTGGTCGGCTCCTCGTTCCGCGCCGTCAGGGCGGAGAGCAGGGAGAAGCGGATCACCGCCTCCGGCTGCACCGAGCCATCGGCGCCGAGCGCGATGGCGGCATCGGACTCGCCGCGCTGGATCGATTCCACCGCCATCTGGATGGCCGAGGCGCCGGTGGCGCAGGCCGTGGTCAGCGCGATCGGCGCGCCGGTGGTGCCGAAGCGCGCCGCGAGCCGCTCGCCGACGCCGCCGAACAGGAAGGTCTCGTAGAGATCCTCGCGGCCCGTCGCGACCTCGATCGCCGCGCGATAGGACCCGTTGCCATTGGCCCGCCGCGCCAGGTCGAAGCGCTGCGGCCATTCGTATTCGACCGGCGGCATGCCGACCATGAGCGGGCCGGGGAAAGCGCCTTCGGCGCCGAGCGCGGCCTGGGCCAGGGCTTCCTCGACCGCCGCGGCGGCCATGCGCTCCACCCTCACGGGGGAGGAGACGATCTCCCCGCCGGCGGTTTCCTCCGGCAGTTCGACGGTGCCGGCGATGGTCGTGCGCAGCTTGTCGACCGGGAAGCGGCGGATGCGGGAGATGCCGGAGGTGCCGGCCTTCACCGCCGACCAGTTCGCCTCGCGGCCCCAGGCCAGCGGGGTGACGATGCCGATGCCGGTGACGGCGACGAGCGGCCGCCCGAGATGGTCCTTCATGCCGCGCGCTCCAGCAAAGCGAGGGCCTCGCCGCGCCACTGGCCGAAGCCGGTGACGAGGATGCGCTCGACCGGGCCGTCCCCGGCATCCGCCGGGTCCATCGCCGGGTAGAAGCCGCCGCGCGACAGCGCCAGCGCGCCGAGCGCGACATTGGCGGGGAAGGTGGCTTCCACCCCATGGCCGATCAGCGAGCCGGTGCGCCGGACCGCCGCGCTGCCGAGGCTCGCGAGGAAGGCGTCCTCCTCGGCCCGGGCTTCCGCGACGCCGGTCATGCCGGAGATCACGCCGAGGCCAGCGCCCGCGGGCGCGCCGAGCTTCGCATGCAGCGCCTTGGCCGCCGCGGCCGAAGCCCCGCCGGCGCGCCGGTGGGTCGCATCGCAGGCCACGCCCGCGAGGCGTGCCAGCGGCGTCGCTCCGCGCGCCGCGGCATGTTCCGCCGTCTCGAGCACCAGGAAGGCGCCGAGCGCCCCGCCGACGAAGCCGCCCGCACCCGTGCGGGCGGAAACGGGGGCGAAGGGGCCGCGCCAGCAGGCGCCCCCGGCGCCATAGAGCAGCACCAGGTCCCAGCGCTGGGAGACATAGGCCCCGCCAACCAGCGCGATGCCGCCGCGCCCTTCGGCGAGCCGCGCCGCGGCGATGCGCACCGCATCGGCCGCCGCCTGCTCCTCGCCCATGAAGGTGCGGGAGGAGCCGGTGACGCCATGGACGATCGAGATATTGCCCGCGAGCAGGTTCGACAGCTGCGCGAGGAACAGCGTCGGCCGCAGCTCGGTCCCGAGCTTCTCGTTCAGGATCGGGCCGGCTTCCGCCGGCGGCGTGGTGCAGAGCGCCGTCGCCACCGCCTCATCCACCGCGATGTCGCGCTCGCCGCCCCCCGCCGCGACGATCAGGTGCATGTCGGAGACCAGCCCGCGCGCGCCCGCCTGGTCGATGGCAAGCCCGGCGGCATAGGTGCCGAGGCGCTGCCACGGCTCCATCTGACGCTGGTCGCCCTTCTTCGGGATCTGCGTGTCGAGGTTCAGCGCCGGCAGCGGATGGACCGCGTAGGGGGCGAAGGCCGCCTCGTCGAGGACCGGCGCGGCGCCGGGCTTCGACAGCACCTCCCAATGCGTGTCCGGGCCCTCGCCGAGCGACGAGACGAGGCCGATCCCGGTGATGACGACATCCTTGCGGGTCATGCGAGGCCGAGCTCCTGCCCGCGCCCGCGCATCGCGGCCGCGAGCTCGGGGGCGGGAAAATCCATGATGCGCAGCGTCAGTTCCGCGTCGCAGATGCGCTTGCCGTTCGCCTCGATGCGCGCCTGGGTCACGGCATAGCCCGACCCGTCATGGATGCGCTTCGCGTGCACGGTCACGGGCGTCGAGGGGCCGACGAAGGAGCGGAACTTGGCCTCCTTCACCCCCATCAGGAAGGGCATGCGCTCGAAGTTCATCAGCTTCAGCAGCAGCCAGCCGGAGGCCTGGGCCATCGTCTCGACCAGCAGCACGCCGGGCATGAGCGGATAGCCGGGGAAATGGCCCTCGAAGACCGGGGAGGCGTCGGGGATGGTGCTCTCGACGACGATGGCCTCGCCGTCGAGCGAGGCCACCCTGTCGATCATCTGGAAGTATTCGAGGCGCACGCGGGTCGCTCCGCGGGGAGGGGGGTCAGCCCCCCTTCGCCGCCACCAGCTCATCGATGCGGGCGGCGAGGTTCTTCATCACGAAGTACTGCTCCGCCGGGGCGTTGCCCGCGTTGACTTCCTGCGTCCAGGCCTCGACCGGGACCTTGATTCCGAAGGCCTTGTCGATGGCGAAGACGATGTCGAGGAAGTCGAGGCTGTCGATGCCGAGGTCGTTGATGACGTGGCTGTCCGGCAGGATCTTGTCCCGCGGGACTTCGCTGTTCTCGGCGATGATGTCGGCGATGCGGTCGAAGGACGAGGCCATGGGTGGCCCTCCGGAATCCGGGGTGGGTTTAGGGATCGGGGGGCGTCTTTGGCGCGAATGGGGGCGGAAGGCAAGCATCCGACCCCTCGGGGGCCCCTCCGGCCCCATGCCCCCGGGGAGATTCGAACTCCCACACCCTCTCGGGCGAGCGATTTTGAGTCGCCTGCGTCTACCGTTCCGCCACGGGGGCCCGGGCCGCCCCCTGGGTAGCCGGGGGCGGCGGGGGTCGTCCAGACCGGTTCGGGCCTATTCGGCCGCCTGGGCGGGTGCCTCGACGTTCTTCGTCTCGAATTCCGCCGGCCCGGTGATCTCCAGGATCTCGACGTCGTCCGAATGCGCGATCTCCCGGTGGCGGACCAGGCGGGGCTGGTAGCAACAGTCGCCGGCCTTGAAGGTCTTCTCGCCGATGTCCTCGTACTCGAACTTCACCCAGCCCTTCAGGACGAAGAACATCTGGAAGGGCAGGTCGTGGGTGTGCCACTGGCCGGTGGCGTGCTCGCCCGGAATGGCGCGGATCACATGCGCCCCGAAGGCGCCGTCGGTCGCGTCCTTGATGCCGAGGTCGCGGTATTCGAAGAAGGCCCGCAGCCCGCGCTTGAACTCGGCGCCGTCGGCGTGGCTGGTCGCGGTCTTGCCCATCTCTTGTTTCCTCCATGACCCGTTGCGAGGGCGGACTCCCAAAGAAGGGAGGGGGATCGGGGGAGGTTCGCCTCCCCCGACCGTCATTCGAGCGGCAGCGCCACGTGCTTCACGAAGCCCGGCCGCGTCTTCAGCGTCTCGTAGTAGCGCGCGAGGTTCGGTAGGTCCGGCCGTTCGATCGGCAGGGCATGCCATCGATGCACCCAGCACCCCAGCGCGATGTCCGCGAGGGTCAGGTCGTCCCCGCAGAGGAAGCGGGACTTGGCGACCGTCGCGTCGACAATCTTCCACAGCCGCCCGGAATCCTCCCGGGCCTTGGCCTCGGCCTTCCAGTCCCGCTGGGGTTCGGGCAGGCGGATATGGGTGAAGAAGATCACGACCATCGGCGCGGTGACGTGGCCGAGGGTCCAGTCCATCCAGGTCTCGACCTTGGCCCGGGCGCGGGGTTCGGCCGGGTAGAGCGTGCCGCCGGGCGCATGGGCGTTGCAGAGGTAGCGGGCGATGCTGTTGCTCTCCCAGAGCGACCAGCCGTCCTCCTCCTGCAGGGTCGGGACCAGGCCCATCGGGTTCATGGCCCGGTATTCGGGGTCCTTGGTCCGGCCGAAGGCGCCGCCGGCGTCGATCCGGTCATAGGGCAGGCCGAGCTCGTCCAGGGTCCAGAGGACCTTCATCACGTTGCTCGAACTCGTCCGGCCCCACAGCTTCATCATGGGCTTCCTCCCGCCTTGCGGGGGCAGGCTAGGCGCGGGTCGGGCGGCGGTCCAGTTGCGCCGGGGCGCGCGAAGCGCGATGTGGGGCGCATGGCACCTGCCCTCCTGATCGCCGTCCTGGCGGCCGCCGCGCCGCTCTTCGCCCTTGGCAGCGAGACCTGGTGGGGGCTCGCCCCCTGCGAGCTCTGCCTCTGGCAGCGCTGGCCCTACTGGGTGGCGGCGGGGCTGGCGGCCCTCGGCGCCTTCGCCCCGGGACGGGCGCGGACGGTGCTGCTGGGCCTGGCCGGCATCGCGGTCCTGGTCTCCGCGGCGATCGGGGGCTTCCATGTCGGGGTCGAGCAGCATTGGTGGCCGTCCCCCCTGCCGGGCTGCGCCGCGGCGACGGCCGCGGGCGGGTCGAATTCGCTCGACGACATGATGCGCAGCCTGGCGGCGGCGCCGAACAAGCCCTGCGACGCGGCGACCTATCTGATCGAGGGCCTGCCGCTTTCCATGGCGGCGATGAACCTCATCTACGGGCTCGGCCTCGGCGCGCTGGCGCTGGGGCTGGCACGCAGGGGAGCGAAGACATGACCGAGACGACCGGCGAGCGTCGCCTGCCTGGCGATCCGACGCCCCGGCATCTGGTGGAACGGATGATCCGCGTGGACCACGCGGGGGAATACGGCGCGAAGCGGATCTATGAAGGCCAGCTGGCCGTGCTCGGCCGCACCAGGTGGCGCCCGACGCTCGAGCACATGAAGGCGCAGGAGCAGGTCCACCTCGACACCTTTTCCCGGCTGATCGGGGAACGGAAGGTGCGCCCGACTGCGCTGCTGCCGGTCTGGCACGTGGCGGGCTTCGCGCTGGGGGCCGCCACCGCGCTGCTCGGCCACCGGGGTGCCATGGCCTGCACGGTCGCCGTCGAGGAAGCGATCGACGAGCACTACCGCGCGCAGGACGAAACGCTCGGCGACGACGAGGCGGAGCTGAAGGCGCATATCGCGCAGTTCCGCGCCGAGGAGCTGGAACACCGGGACATCGGCCTCGAGAACGAGGCGGAACTCGCGCCGGCCTACCGGCTGCTCTCGGCGGCGATCAAGGCGGGCTGCAAGGTCGCGATCAGGATCAGCGAGCGGGTCTGAGGGCGACCCGGCGCGATATCGGCTTGGCGGCCCGCAGGGCCGAGCGCCCGAATGGGCGCCGCGGCTGGTGCCGCGAAGCCCAGGGCCGCGGACGGGCCCCATGCGCGTTGCTCAGCAACGTGCATGGGCACCCGGGATGCGGCCCGCCCGGCGTCGGGGGAAACGATGAGGGCCCTTCAGCCCTCCAGCTCGCTGTCCCAGTACAGGTAGTCGCGCCAGGACTGGTGCAGGTAGTTGGGCGGGAAGCCGCGCCCGTTCTCCTGCAATTCCCACGAGGTCGGCTGGCGCGGCTCCTGCCGCGGCAGCATGTGGCATTCCCGCGGCAGGCGGCTGCCCTTGCGCAGGTTGCACGGCCCGCAGGCGGTGACGACGTTGTCCCAGGTGGTCCGCCCACCACGCGACCGAGGGATCACATGGTCGAAGGTCAGTTCCGGGGTCGGCCGGCCTTCCCCGCAGTACTGGCATTCGAAGCGGTCGCGCAGGAAGACGTTGAAGCGTGTGAAGGCCGGGCGCCGCGCCGCGGGGATGTATTCCTTCAGCGCGATGACCGAGGGCAGGCGCAACGCGAGGGAGGGCGAATGCACCTCCACCTCGTATTCGCTCAGCACCGAGACACGGTCGAGGAAGACCGCCTTCACCGCGTCCTGCCAGGACCAGACCGACAGCGGGAAATAGGACAGCGGCCGAAAATCCGCGTTCAGCACGAGGGCCGGGTACGACTGAGCGCCGGTGAACTGACCGCCGTCTGGCAAGCGCCGCTCCTTCCAGCGGTGCGCCACCAAGATCTTGGGGCCTGACCCGGCGGAAAGGCCCCAGATACAGTGGCGCCGCCGCGTGTGCGGTGCATGATTGCCACGCGGCCCGGGCCGCCGCAACCCTCGGCGCGGCGTGTCAGGGAGATGTCATTCGCCGCCGAGCACGCCGCGCAACACTTCGGCGCCGGCGGCAAGCCCGACCTCGTCCAGCCCATGCCCGAGCCCCGGCCGGTAGAGCGCGCGCACCGGCACGCCTGCGGCCTCCAGCGCCGATTCGGCAGCGCGCGAGGCGGCGGCCGGCACCACCTCGTCATCCTCGCCATGGACCAGCAGCACCGGCGGATGGGCGGTGACGGGCCGCTCCGCGCCGATCATGCCGCCGGAATAGGCGAGGATGCAGGCCGCCTCCGGCACCGCGCCGCGCAGCCCGGCCTCGAGCGCCGTCATCGCGCCCTGGCTGAAGCCCATCAGCGCGACGCGCGAAGGTTCGACCTCATGCGCCGCGCAGGCGCGCGCGACGAAGCGCCCGAGGGCCGCCGCGGCCGACGCGACGCCCGCTTCGAGCTGCGCGGAGGAACGATCCCACAGCGGGAACCATTGCCGGCCGAAGGGGATGCCGTCGCAGGCCTCGGGGCCATGGGGGGCCAGGAACAGTGCGCGCGGCAGCGCCTCCGCCCACAGCGCGGCGAGGTCGATCAGGTCGTTCCCGTCGGCGCCGAAGCCATGCACCAGCACGACGATCGCATCCGGCGCACCGCCTTCCGCCGGCCCGTAGGTCGGCCCGTCCAATGCCTCCATGCGCCGATCCCCCTTGCGATGCGTGGCCCCCGCCCGCTACCGGCTGCGGATCATGGGCGCAACCACCATCGTCACCCGCTTCGCGCCGAGCCCGACCGGGTATCTCCATCTCGGCCACGCGCATTCGGCGATCTACGCTTGGCGTATGGCGCGCGAGGCCGGCGGACGCTTCCTGCTGCGCATCGAGGACATCGACCCGGGCCGCTGCCGCGCCGAATTCACCGACGCGATCCTCGAGGACCTGGCCTGGCTTGGCCTCGACTGGGATGGCGAGGTGCGGGTGCAGTCGCAGCACCTGCCGGCGTATCGCCGCACGCTCGATGCGCTGGCGGCGCGTGGCCTGCTCTATCCCTGCTTCTGCACGCGCGCGGACATCGCGCGGGAGATCGCGGCGAGTGCTTCGGCGCCGCACGGGCCGGATGGGCCGCTCTATCCCGGCACCTGCCGGCGGCTGACGCCCGACGACCGTGCGGCGCGGATCGCGCGCGGCGAGGCGCATGCGCTGCGGCTCGACATGGCGGCGGCGCTCGCGACGCTCGATGCGCCGCTGACCTTCGTCGAGCACGGAAGGCGCCTGACCTGCGATCCCGCGCAGTTCGGCGATGCGGTGCTGGCGCGCAAGGACGTCCCCGCCTCCTACCACCTTTGCGTCACGCATGACGACGCGCTGCAGGGCGTGACGCTGGTGACGCGCGGGGAGGACCTTCTCCCCGCCACCCATCTGCATCGGCTGCTGCAACACCTGATGGGCTGGCCCGAACCGGCCTATGCGCACCATCCGCTGCTGACCGATGGGTCCGGCCGTCGGCTCGCCAAGCGCGACCGCGCCGCGACGCTGCGCGACCTGCGCACGGCGGGCCGCAGCCCGGCCGAGGTTCGTGCCCTGGCCGGTTGGTCCGACCCAGCGTAGCTTTCCCGCAAGACCCCCGGGACGGGGCGGAGGGAAACGGACATGATCACGCGACGCGCGCTCGGGACGGCGGCGCTGACCGCCATTGCGGCACCTGCCCTGGCGCAATGGCAGCCCACACGACCGATCCGCATCTTCGTGGGCTTCGCCCCCGGTGGGGGAACCGACATCACGACGCGCACCATCGCAGGGCGGATGCAGGCGCTGATCGGCCAGCCGATGGTGGTCGAGAACCGCCCGGGCGCCGGCGGCAACCTCGCCTCCGAGGCGACCGTGAACGCGCCGTCCGACGGCACGACCCTGATGATGGGCACCATCGCCTCGCTGGTGATGAACCCGATCATGACGCGGCTGTCCTTCGACGTGCTGGCCGACCTGACCACCATCGGCCGGTCGGTCGAGGTGACGAACTTCCTGGTCGTCGCGCCGGAGAAGCCCTGGCGCACGCTTGCGGACCTCGTCGCGGCGGCGAAGGCGCGGCCGGGCACGCTGTCCTATGGGTCCTCGGGCGTTGGCGGCGCGGGGCATCTCGGCGGCGCGCTGCTCGATTCCATGGCGGGCATCGAGACGATCCACGTGCCCTATCGCGGCGGCGGGCAGCTCATCACCGACATCCTCTCCGGCAAGGTCGATTTCTCGATCGCCACGGCGGCGACGGTGCTGCCGCATATCGAGGCCGGGCGGCTGCGCGCGCTCGCCGTGCCCTTCGCGCGGCGCAGTGCTCTGCTGCCGGATGTGCCGACGGTCGCCGAGGCGGCGAACCTGCCGGGCTACGAAGTCGCGAACTGGTACGCGATGATGGGCCCGCGGGCCCTGCCGCGGCCGATCGTGGACCGCGTCAACGCCGCGATGAACGAGGCGATGCGCGACCCGGAGGTGGCGTCGAACCTCGCCAAGCATGGGCTCGAGCCCGCCCCCAGCACGCCCGAGGACCTGACCGGCTTCATCCGCGCGGAGACCGCGAAGTGGCGCCCGATCATCGAGCGGGCAGGGGCGAACGCGAACTGAGCGGCTTTTCGAGGAACCGGCTGATCGGGTTGGCCCCGTAGGGTGCGAAGGGGCCGCGCGGGGTGAAGCCCGCGCGGAGGTACATCGCATAGGCGGCCTCGTTGCGGGTGCCGACTTCCAGCAACAGCAGCGAGATCCCACGCCCGCACGCCAGTGCTTCCGCGCCCTGCAGCAGTGCCTCGCCGACGCCCTTCCGGCGGTGCGCCTCGGCGACGATCATGCGCTTGATCTCGGCACTGCCGTCGCCGCGGTCGAAGACCGCGCAGCAGCCGGCCGCCCGGCCGTCCTCCCGCGCGACGAGCAGTGCGATATCCGGTCGATCGAGCGCCGCGGGATCGATCGCGCGGCGAAACGCACCGGGATAGAGCACCGCCGCCACCGCATCGGACAGCCGCAGCAGCGCGGCGATCTCCGCCTGGTGCGGCGTCTCGGCCGCGACGTGGATCACCGCCCCTTGAACACCGGCTTCCGCTTCTCGTTGAACGACGCGATGCCCTCGCGGCGATCTTCCGTGCCGACGAGCTGGTTGTAGCACTCCACCTCGAAGCGCAGCGCCGTGCGGATGTCCATCTGCAGGCCGTAATGCATCGACCGCTTGGCCTGGCGGACCGACAGCGGCGCGTTGCGCGCGATGGTGCGCGCCGTCTCCATCACCGCCTCCCACAATTCTTCGCGCGTCTCGACCACGCGGTTGAGGATGCCCCACTCGCAGGCCTGTTCCGCGGTGAAGGGGCGGCCGGTCAGGATGATCTCCTTCGCGCGGCGCTCGCCGACGATGCGCGGCAGGGTCTGGGTGCCACCGGCGCCGGGCATGATGCCGATCGTCACTTCGGTCAGCGCGAAGCGCGCCGCGCTGACGCCGTAGGCGAAGTCGGACGCCAGCACCATCTCGAGCCCGCCGGCATAGGCATGCCCCGACACCGCGGCGATGATCGGGATCGGGCAGTCGATCTGCGTCCAATAGGCGCGCTCGAAGATCTCGTGCTGGTGGCGCCAGGCGGCATCGGTCATGCCGTTGCGCTCCTTGAGGTCGCCGCCCCCGCAGAAGGCCTTCTCGCCCGCCGCGGCGAAGACCACGCAGCGGACCTCGCCCGGCTCGGCGATCAGGCTGGACCAGACGGCATGGAGGTCGCGGCCCATCTGCGTGTTCAGCGCGTTCGACACCTGCGGCCGGTTCAGCCGCACCACCAGGATGTGCGGCTCGGGGGTCTCGAGGGCGAGGGTCTCGTACTGCTTCAGTTCCATGCGGCGTTCCTCGGGTCTTGAACGGGGGCGCAGACTGCGACGGATGGGCCGGCGTGTCAGCCGGGGGCGTCTGGACCGCGGGGGCGGCTGGTTCCATGCTCGGGGCACGTCCAGGAAGAACCGCGGAAGGACCTTCGGCATGATCCACGAACTGCGCGTCTATCGCTGCCTGCCCGGGCGCCTGCCCGCGCTGCTGAAGCGGTTCGAGACGACCACGCTGAAGCTGTGGGAGAAGCACGGCATCCGCCAGGCGGGCTTCTGGACGACCGTCATCGGCGAGTCGAACCAGGACCTGCACTACCTGCTGGCCTGGGAATCGCTCGCCGAGCGCGAGGCCAAGTGGGCCGCCTTCCAATCCGATCCCGAATGGATCGCGAAGCGTGCCGAATCCGAGAAGGACGGCCCGATCGTCGCGAACATCGTCAACGCCATCCTGCAGCCGACCGCCTTCTCGGCGGTCCGATAGCCGCATCGCCCCGGAGGCCACCTTGGACCCGACCGACACCCGCACCCGCATCGAACGCCACCTGCCCGAGCTCGTGGCGATCCGCCGCGACATCCACGCCCATCCCGAACTGGGCATGGAGGAGGAACGCACCGCCGCGCTGGTGGCGCGCGAACTCCGCGCCCTTGGCATCGAGACGACGGAAGGCGTGGGCCGGTTCGGCGTGGTCGGCACGCTGCGCGGCAAGCGGCCGGGGCAGGGGGCGATCGGCCTGCGCGCCGACATGGACGCGCTGGCGCTGACCGAGACGACCGGCCTGCCCTATGCCTCCGCCAATGTCGGACGGATGCATGCCTGCGGGCATGACGGGCACACCACGATGCTGCTCGGCGCCGCGCGCGTGCTGGCGGAGAACCCGGACTTCGCCGGCACCGTCCACTTCATCTTCCAGCCCGCCGAGGAAGGCCGCGGCGGCGCGAAGGCGATGCTCGCCGACGGACTGTTCGAGCGCTTCCCCTGCGATGCCGTCTACGGGCTGCACAACATGCCGGGCATGCCGCTCGGCCATTTCGCGATGCGCAAGGGCGCGTTCATGGCGGCCTCCGGCCGGTGGGAGGTGACCTTCCGCGGCGCCGGCGGGCATGGCGGCAATTCGCCGCACATGTCGAACGACCTCGCGGTGGTGCAGGCCTTCTTCATCCAGTCGCTGCAGACCATCGTCAGCCGCAACGCGCCGCCGCTCGAAAGCATCGTCGTCAGCGTCGGGCACATCAATGCAGGCCAGCGCGCCGCGCTCAACGTCCTGCCCTCGGAGCTGCTGATCGGCGGCACCATGCGCGCCTTCAACAAGCCGATGCAGGAATTGCTGGAACGCCGCATCCGCGAACTCGCGGACATCGCCGCCGCGACGCAGGGCGCGACGGCGGAAACGTCGCTGTCCTGGGGCACGGTCCCGCTGGTCAACCACGGCCGCGAGACCGATGTCATGGCCGAGGCGGCGCGCTTCACCGGCGACGAGGCGAGCCTCGACCTCGACGCCGTGCCGGTGACGGGCGGGGAGGATTTCTCCTTCATGCTCGACGCCAAGCCGGGCGCGATGGTCTTCCTCGGCAACGGCACCGCGCCGGATGGCAGCGTCCATGCGCTGCACACGCCGCGCTACGACTTCAACGACGCGGCGATGCCGCATGGCATCGCCTTCTGGGTCGGGATCGTCGGGCAGGAACTGGGCTGAGGGTATCTTCCGTTCAGACGACGCCGCTCGCTACCTCAGCGCGCCGCCGGGCGCGCCTGGATCGCGACCATCTGCTCATCCATCCGCGGCGTGTAGGTCACGCCGCGCTTCGCCGCGGCGATCACCACCTGGTTGTAGAGCGGGATGAAGGGCACCTCCTCGGCGGCCGCCGCGGCGACGCGGCGCAGTTCCGCGTCCCGCCCCGCATCGGCGCGGCCGATCACTGCGTCGATCATCGCATCCAGACGCGCATCGCTGAACCCGCCGCGATTGCCCTGCCCGAAGGCCTGTTCCGGCACCCGCGTATGGACCGCCGTGGACAGGATGTAGGAGGCATCGCGGGAGGAGGAGAGCGACAGCCCATACAGCATCAGCGGCAGGTCGTTGCGATGCGCCAGCGTGCGCGGGGAGAAGACGTTCCAGGGCTGCGTCTCGACCCGCACCTGGAAGCCTGCGCGCGTCAGCATCTGCCCCGCCGCCTGGCAGACCCGGGCATCGTTGACGAAGCGGTTGTTCGGGCAGCCCAGCGTCAGGCCGAAGCCGTTGGGATACCCCGCTTCCGCCAGCAGCGCCCGGGCGCGGGCGGGATCGGCGGCGGGCAGGGCGATGCTGGGGTCGAAGCCGCCGAACTGCTCCGGCACCATCTGCACCGTCGGCACCGCCTGGCCGTCCAGCGCACGCGCCGCGAGCGCCTGGCGATCAATGGCAAGCGACAGCGCCCGGCGCACCCGCACGTCCCGCAGCGGGTTGCGCGCCAGCGGCTGCCCCGCGGCGTCGGTCAGCAGCGGGAACTGGTCGAGCCGCAGGTTCGGCAGCAGGTACATGATCCGGTCGGAATTGCGCCGGAACACCGACACGCGCGCATCGCGCTGCAGCCGCTCGACATCGGCGGGCGGCACGCTCTCGATCAGGTCGACATCGCCGCTCAGCAGCGCGGCAAGACGCGAGGCGTCGTTGCCGATGACGCGGATCTCGACGCGCGCATAGGCCGGCGCCTCGCCCCAATAGGTTGGGTTGCGCGTGATGGTCATGCCTTCCTGGCCGCGCACCTGCTCCACGCGGAAGGGGCCGGTGCCGATCGCGGCGCGCCCGCTGTTGAAGTCCGAGGTCGAGGCACCTTCCGCCACGCGCTTCGAGACGACGAAGATGTTGGTCAATTGCCCCGGCAGCACCGGGTTCGGCTGATCCGTGTGCAGCCGGACGGTCTGCGGGTCGACCACCTCGACACGGGAGATCGTCCGCAGGTTCGAGGTATAGGGGCCCGGATTGTTCGGCAGGTTCGGCACGCGCGCGATGGAGAAGGCGACGTCATCCGCCGTGAAGGGGCTGCCGTCGTGGAAGGTGACGCCGCGGCGCAGATGCAGGTCCCAGCTCTGCGGGCCGGTCGCTTCCCAGGATTCGACGATGCCGGGCACGAAGCGGCTCTCGGCGTCGCGGTTGATCAGGCTGTCATAGACGTTGCGCGCCGCGGCCATGTTCGGCCCGGCGAAGAGGTAGTGCGGGTCGAGGCCGAAGGGCGCCTCGACCGCCATGGTCAGGGTCTGCGCCCGCGCGAGGGCGGCGTTGAACAGAAGGCAGGCCGCCACGAGGGCGAGGCGAAGACGCGGCATCGGGCATGGCGCTCCGGTGGATGCCCGAAGCCTTCGGCACGACGGCGGCCCTGTCAACGCGGGCGCGGCGTCATCCTTTGCGGAGGTAGACGATCGTGCCGGCGAGGTCGGTGTCGTCGATCATGGTGAAGCGGCTGACGCTGCCCGCCTGGCGCGCGGCGCCGTGGGGCGCGTAGTCGGGGTCGGCGGCGAAGGCCGCGACGGCCTCGGGCGAAGGGAACTGCAGCAGCGCGATCAGGGTCGTCTCCGGCGGGTCGCCCTCGAGCACCTGCACATTGCCGCTGCGCGCGAGGTAGCGGCCGCCGTGCCGGTGGACGATGTCGTGGACATTCGCCGCATAGGCCGGCACCCAGGCGCCGTCGGTTACCTGGATGTCGGCGATCACGAAGACGGTCATGGTCGGTGCTCCTGGCTGATCCCTGCGGCACCATCGGACACCGGCAAGGGCGGGACCCTCCAGTGCAGGGACTGTACCGGCCGATCCATATTCTGGACTGGCCCCGGGCGCCCCGCCTGGCGCAGGCTGGCCCTCACGAGGACGGGAGGAGCAGCGGATGGGCACGCCCGGCTACAAGCAGTTCTGCCCGGTCGCCATGGCGGCCGAGATCCTGTGCACCCGCTGGACCCTGGTGCTGATGCGCGAGTTCGTCGCCGGATCCACGCGCTTCAACGACCTCCGTCGCGGCGTGCCCAAGATGTCGCCCACCCTGCTGTCCCAGCGGCTGAAGGAACTCGAGCGCGCGGGCATCATCGAGCGCCGCGAATCCCGCACCGAGCGCGGCGTCCATGAATATCGCCTGACCGAGGCCGGCCAGGATTGCCGCCAGGTCGTCGAGGCCCTCGGCCTGTGGGGCCAGCGATGGGTCGAGGCGCGGCTGTCGCTCGAGAACCTCGATCCCGCCCTGCTGATGTGGGACATGCGCCGGAACCTCAATCCGGCGCCCCTGCCGAAGCGGCGGGTGGTGATCGAGTTCCTCTACGGCGGCCTTCCGGCCTCGAAGCGCCTGTGGTGGCTGGTGGTCGAGCCCGATGGCGATGTGGATCTCTGCTGGTCCCATCCCGGATTCGAGATCGACCTGCATGTGCGGACCGACCTTCGGACCATGACCGCGATCTGGATGGGCGTGACGACCATCGAGAAGGAGCGCGACCGGATCGCGCTCGACGGCGACCGCGACATGGCCCGCGACATGCAGGCCTGGCTCGGCCTCAGCCCCTTCGCGGCGGAACCGAAGCGGGCGCTGGCCTAGGCATCTCCGCCCGGCACCGCCAAGGGCACGCCGAGCGTCCGCACCATCCAGGCCAGGCGATGCTTCTGCGCGGCGCGGGCATGGGCGCGCGCGGCGGCCTCGGCGGCGTCGCCGTCGCGCGCGACGATCGCCTCGATGATGGCGCGGTGCTCGGCATGCGCGGCCTCGGCGCGGCCGCCGCGCGTCAGCAGCGTCGGCAGCAGCGCCATGGTGGCCGCGAGTTGCTCGAGGCTGCGCAGCAGGTAGCGGTTGTGCGCGGCGAGGTAGAGCAGCCCGTGCAGCCGCTGATTCACCTCGGCCAGCGCGCGGGCATCGCCATAGGCCGCGGGTTCCTGCGCGACGATCTCGGCCATGGCGGCGATCTCGGTCTCGCTCGCATGCTGGGCCGCGAGGCGCGCGGCGGCACCCTCCAGCACCTCCCGCATCACGTACAGTTCCACGACCTGCTGGTGGTCGGGGCGCGTCACGGTCAGGCCACGACGCGATTCGTGCGTCAGCAGCCCCTCGGCCTCCAGCCGCGCGATCGCCTGGCGGACCGGCGTGCGGGAGACGCCGAAGCGCGCGGCGAGGTCGGTTTCCGTCAGCCGTTCGCCCGGCGCGAGGCTGCCCTCGCGGATCGCCGCGCGGATGCGCGCATAGGCGCTTTCGCCGAGGTCGCGGGAAGGGGCGGTGGCGTCCATGGCGCGCAGCCTAGCACCCTCTGGACAGCTTTGGATACAACTGTATACATGACAGCGAACACGAGGAGCAGGACGCGCCATGGCGGACCTGACGCAGACCTTCGACGTGCTGATCGCGGGCGGCGGCAACGCCGCGCTCTGCGCCGCCATCACCGCGCGCCGCGCCGGCGCGACCGTGGTGCTGGCCGAGCATGCGCCCAAGTCGATGCGCGGCGGCAATTCGCGCCACACCCGCAACGTGCGCGCGCTGCACCACGGCCCCACGGGCGTGCTGACGGACTCCTACCTCGAGGAAGAATACTGGGACGACCTGCGCCGCGTCACGGCGGGCAAGACCGACGAACCGCTCGCGCGCATGTGCATCCGCGCCAGTGAGCAGGCGCCGAAATTCCTCGAATCCTGCGGCGTGGTCTTCCAGCCCTCGCTGTCCGGCACGCTGTCCCTGTCGCGGACCAACGCCTTCTTCCTGGGCGGCGGCAAGGCGCTGGTGAATGCGCTCTACCGCACGGCGGAAGCGCTCGGCATCGTCATCCTCTACGACACCGAGGTGCAGCACATCGCGGTGAAGGACGGCTTCGCCACCGAGGCGATCGTCTCCCACCGCGGCTTCCCCGCGCGAATCAGGTTCAAGGCCTTCGTCGCCTCGGCCGGCGGCTTCCAAGCTAACCGCGAATGGCTGCGGAAGTACTGGGGCGATGCGGCGGACAACTTCCAGATCCGCGGCACGCCCTATGCGCAGGGGCGGATCCTGAAGGACCTGCTCGCGCAAGGCGTGCAGGAGGTCGGCGACCCCACGCAGTTCCACGCCGTCGCCAACGACGCGCGCGCGCCGATGGAGGATGGCGGCCTCGCCATGCGCCTCGACTGCGTGCCCTTCTCCATCGTGGTGAACCGCGACGTCGAGCGCTTCTACGACGAGGGCGAGGATGTCTGGCCGAAGCGCTACGCCATCTGGGGCCGGCTGATCGCGCAGCAGCCCGGCCAGGTCGCCTTCGCGATCAACGATTCCAAGGCGCAGATGAACTACCTGCCGCCGGTCTTCGCGCCCCACAAGGCGGACAGCATCGCCGAGCTCGCCGGCATGATCGGCCTGGACGCGGCGAAGCTCGAGAAGGTGGTCGCCGACTACAACGCCGCGGTGCAGCCCGGCACCTTCAAGGCGCAGTCGCTCGACGACTGCCGCACCGAGGGCCTGACGCCGCCGAAGTCCCACTGGGCCCGGCGCATCGACACCCCGCCCTATTACTGCCACCCGCTGCGTCCCGGCATCACCTTCACCTTCCTCAGCGTGAAGGTGAACGAACAGGCCCGCGTGATGATGGCCGACGGCAAGCCGTCAGCGAACATGTTCGCCTCGGGCGAGATCATGTCCGGCAACATCCTCGGCCAGGGCTATCTCGCCGGCTTCGGCATGGCGATCGGCACCGTCTTCGGCCGCATCGCGGGCGAGCAGGCCGCGAAGTTGGTAAGGAATTGAGGTGATGGCCCAGGAATCAGAGACCGTCGCCGAAGCCCGGCGGCAGATGGAGATCTGCAACGCCTGCCGCTATTGCGAAGGCTATTGCGCGGTCTTCCCCGCCATGACGATGCGCCGGTCCTTCACCGAAGGGGACCTGACGCACCTCGCCAATCTCTGCCATGGCTGCAAGGGCTGCTACCACGCCTGCCAGTATGCGCCGCCGCACGCCTTCGGCATCAACATCCCGGCGACCTTCGCGGAGCTGCGCCAGGAATCCTACGCGAAGAACGCCTGGCCGGCGCCGATGGGGCGGCTGTTCGAGCGCAGCGGCACCGTCGTCTCGCTGCTCGCGGCCCTCGGCGTCGCGCTGGCGCTGATCCTGGTGGTGGCGCTGCAGGATCCGGCGGTGCTGTGGTCGGCGCAGGGCGGCGTCGGCGCCTTCTTCCGCGTCATCCCGCACTGGCTGATGATCACGCTCGGCGTCGTCACCTTCGGCTACGCGATCCTCGCCATGGCAATGGGCGCCCGGAACTACTGCCGCTCCACCGGCAGCCCGCAGGGCGGCTTCGACCCGGGCCCGGCGACGGAAGCGGCGGTCGACATCGTCACCATGCGCAATCTCGGCGGCGGCGGGCACGGCTGCAACGACCTCGACGAGGGATTCTCGACGCGCCGGCGCTGGCTGCACCAGGCGCTGTTCGGCGGCTTCATGCTCTGCTTCGCCGCGACCTGCACCGGCACGCTGTATCACTACGTCTTCGGCTGGAAGTCGCCGCACGCCTTCCTCTCCCTGCCGGTGCAGCTCGGCTTCTGGGGCGGCGTGCTGATGATGATCGGCGCGGCGGGCCTCGCGCATGTGAAGGTCATCACCGATCCCGGGCCGGTGGCGAAGAAGCTGGCGGGGGGCGAGTTCGCCATCCTCGCGCTGCTCTTCCTGATCGCGGCGACCGGGCTGCTGCTGCTGGCGGTGCGGCATACCGGAGCGATGGGGGCGATGCTCGCCATCCATCTCGGCCTGGTCTTCGCCTTCTTCCTGGTGATGCCCTATTCGAAGATGGTCCACGGCCTCTATCGCGGCATCGCCCTGCTGCGGCATGCGCGGGAGAAGCGCACCGCCCCGGCCCCCGCCGCCTGAACCATTTCAGCGCCGGGGCAGCCCGGCTGCGTCAAGGTCTGCCTGCCACCCCCGAGAGGAAGGCAGACCGAGATGCGCAAGACCCTCGCCGCTGTCGCCGCCCTGACCGCGCTGACCCTCGCGCCGCTGCCGCTCTCCGCGCAGGGCGTGAAGGGCGGGGACCGCCAGATCGCGACCCGCGACGGCACCTGCACCGACCAGCAGCGCGTCACGATCCGCCGGGCCTTCGCCGATGCCCGCCAGATGACCAACGCCTCCATCGCCGCCCTGGCCCTGGATGCCGAGGCGACCCGGCCGCACCTCGCCCGCTTCTTCGGCTCCAACCCGGCCGGCGCCGTCGCCAAGAACTTCCGCGCCATCTCGGCGGGCCTCGATGAGCGCGAACCGCGCCTCGCCTATGAATGCAACCGGGCGGAATCCTGCCGCGGCAACACCTTCGCCTATGTCCGCTGGGGCGGCGGGGCGCGCGAGACGATGGGCTTCTGCCAGGCCTTCTTCCGCGCCGACCGCAGCGGCCAGGACAGCCAGGGCGGCATCGTCGTGCATGAGATGAGCCACCTCGCCCTCGGCACCCGCGACCACGCCTACCAGCCGCGCGGCGCCGAGGCGCTGGCCAAGGACGACCCGCGCGCCGCCCAGATGAACGCCGACAGCTACGAATACTTCGCCGAGTTCCTGCCGCGCTGATAATGCCCCCCAGCAGGCAGTGAACCCCCGCCGGGATGCCGGGCAATCGTGCCTTGGCCCCGGCGGGTCTTTTTATCCGCGACGCCCGGACGGTCCGGCCTCGACATACTCGCCCGACGCGACGATCCGGCGCTCATTGGCCCGGATGCGGCGCTGTGCCGCCGGGCCCAGCCGCGCGACGGCCAGCGCGACGAGCAGATTGGCGAGGGCGACCGCCCCGAGGGCCGATTCCGGGAAGGCGCGGGACGCGGTGGGCGCGGCGAACAGCAGGCGGCCCGCGAACTGACCGATCGGCGCGGTCCGCGAATCCGTCACCGCGATGACGCGAAGCCGCTCCGCCGCGGCCCGCTGCGCGAGGCCGAAGGTCAGCCGGCTGTAGGGCGCGAAGGTCACGGCCACCAGCACGTCGCCGCGCACGGCATCCTCGAGCGCGGCCTCGGGCGCGCCGGCGACGTCGTCCAGCAACTGCACGTCCGCCCGCGCCTTCCGCAGCGCATAGGCCAGCACGAAGGCCGCCGGCCAGGCGGTGCGCCGGGCGAGGACGAAGACGCGCCGCGCACCGGCGAGCAACTCCGCCGCTTCCTCGAGCGCCCCGGCATCGAGCCCGGCGGCGGCGCTCTCCAGGATGGCGTGCTCGGCGGCGAAGAACTCGCCGGCGAAGGCGGACGCGTCGCTGCCCCGTGCCATGGCCTCGGCGATGCCGCGGGCGGCTTCGGTGTTGCGCGTCGCCGCCGCGCCGAACAGGCGTCCCTGGCGCACGCCGTCCACGTAGCGCCGCCGCAGCGCGGCATAGCCGGGCAGGCCGAGCCGCTGGGCGAGCCGCACCAGCGTCACCGGCGGCACCCCGGCCCGCCGCGCGAGCTCGCGCATCGAGAACACCGCCACGTCCTGCGGCTGGGCCAGGATGTGCCTGGCCGCGCCGGCCATCTGCGTCCCGAGCTCGGGCAGGAGGGCGGTCAGCGCGGCGGCCGTGTCGTCGGTATCCATGGGCGGATCATCGCAGGGGCGGGCGATTGAAACAAATGATCCAATTGCGTCGGTCATGGATCATATGGTTCCATCGCTGACGCAACAGCCGTCCGAGGCCGCCCGATGAACGAATCCTCGCCCGTCCGCGCGAACGAAGCCGGGCTCGAACCGCCCATCTCGCGCTCCGCGGCCGCCTTCCTGCGGGAACAGGCGGTGGTTCCCGGCGGGTCCATGCGCCACGCGTCCTGGTTCCCGCCGCATCCGCCCTATGCCGCGCGGGGCGAGGGCTGCTGGATCGTCGACATCGACGGCCGCCGCATCCTCGACTGCGCCAACAACTTCTTCTCCCTGGTGCACGGCCACGCCTTCCCCCCGATCGTCGAGGCGCTGACGGCGGCGATCAGCCGTGGCACCGCCTTCGGCCTGCCGACGGAAGGCGAGATCGCACTCGCCGAGGCGCTGGCCGCGCGCAACCCGAACCTGGCGCAGACGCGCTTCTGCAATTCGGGCACCGAGGCGCTGCTCGCCGCCGTGAAGGGCGCGCGCGGCGCCAGCGGCCGCCATCGCGTCGCGAAGTTCGAGGGCTGCTACCACGGCTCCTACGACCACATGGAAGTCAGCCTCGAGAGTACGCCGGAGAACTGGGACGACGCCGAGGGCAATCCCGCCTGTGTCCCCTATGCCAAGGGCACGCCGCCCGCGGTGCTCGCCGACACGGTGGTGCTGCCCTATGCCGATGCGGATCGCTGCGCGGCGATCCTGCGCAAGCACGGGCCGACGCTCGCGGCGATCGTGCTCGACCCGCATGCGTCCAAGGCGGGCATGGTCGCGATGCCGGCCGAGGTCGTCGCCGTCGTGCAGGAAGCCTGCGCGAGGGACGGCATCCTGCTCATCGTCGACGAGGTGGTGAATTTCCGCCTCGGCTTCGGGGGCATCTCGCCGGCCTTCGGGCTGCGGCCCGACTTCGTGACCCTAGGCAAGATCATCGGCGGCGGGCTGCCGGTCGGCGCGGTCTCGGGCCCGGCCTCGGCCATGGCGGTCTTCGACCACGCGAAGGGCAAGCCGAAGGTCGCGCTCGGCGGCACCTTCAGCGCCAATCCGCTCACCATGGCGGCGGGGCTCGCCTCGCTCACGCATTACGATGCCGCCGCCGTGGCGCGGCTCAACGCGCTCGGCGACGCGCTGCGCACCAGGGTCAATGCGGGCTTCGCCGCGGCCGGCGCGGCGGCGCGGCTCGGCGGGATGGGATCGCTGTTCCGGCTGCATCTCGGCGCGCGGAAAGTCGTGGACTACCGCAGCGCGCGGCCCCTGCCGGCCGAGGCCGCGGCGCTGCCGCGCATCCATGCCGCGATGCTCGCGGCGGGCGTGCTGCTGACGCCGAACTGCTCCGGCGCGCTGTCCACCCCGATGACCGAGGCGGAGATCGCGCTGATCGCCGACCGGCTCGTGCAATCCACCCTGGCGACGGAGGTCTGACCATGCTGCGTTTCCTGATGGGCGCCGCGGCGCTGCTCGTCGCGGCCTCGGCCGCGCAGGCCGGGCCGGTGCTCGACCGCGTGCGGCAGAGCAACACGGTGCGCTGCGGCGTCGGCGGCTCGCTGGCCGGCTTCTCGCTGCCGGATTCCCGCGGGGAATGGCACGGCCTCGATGTCGACTACTGTCGCGCCGTGGCGACCGCCGTCCTCGGCGATCCTGCGCGTGTCACCTTCGTGCCGGTGACGCTGCAGACCCGCTTCACGGCGCTGTCCTCCGGCGAGATCGACATCCTCTCGCGCGACACGGTCATGACCTATTCCCGCGACGTGAACCTCGGCATCACCTTCGTCGGCGTCAGCTTCTACACGGGCACGGGGGTCATGGTGCGCCGTGCTTCGGGCGTCGCGCGGATGGACCAGCTCGACGGTGCGACGATCTGCGCGAGCCAGGGCGGATCGAATCTGCCCGAGGTCGCCGACTTCCTCCGCGCCCGCAACAAGCCCTTCACGCCGCTGACCTTCGACCGCTTCGCCGTCGTGCTGGAGGCCTTCCTGGCCGGGCGTTGCGACGCGGTCACCGCGGGCGCCGCGGATCTCGCCGGCGCGGTCTCGGTGCAGGTGACGAACCCGCGCGACTACATGGTGCTGCCGGAGGTACTGAGCCGCGATCCCTACGGCCCGGCCGTCGCGCGCGGCGATGCGGAATGGTTCTCCATCGCCCGCTGGACGCTGTTCGCGCTGATCGAGGCCGAGGAACGCGGCGTGACTCGCGCCAATGCGCGCGAGATGGCGCGCACCGCCACCGACCCCGCGCTGAAGCGGCTGCTCGGCACCGAGGACGATCTCGGCGGCATGCTCGGCCTGCCGCGCGACTGGGTCGTGAAGGTGATCGAGGCGGTGGGCAATTACGGCGAGGTCTACGACCGCAATTTCGGTCCGGACACGCCGATCAACCTGCCGCGCGGGCAGAACAATGTCGTCTCCCGTGGCGGGCTGCATTACGGCATGCCCTTCCGCTGACGGACGGGCGTGGGCCCCCTCGACAGCGGGGGCCTGCGCTGCTTCCCTGCGCGCCGTACGAACCACCAGGAGGAACCGCCCCCGCCATGAGCATCAACGGCGCAGCCTATATCGTCGGGGCCTTCGAGCACCCGACGCGCAAGGCCGAGGGCCAGTCGGTCGCACAGCTGCATGCGGAGGTCGCCTTCGGCGCGCTCCAGGATGCGGGCCTGTCGAAGGACGACGTGGACGGCTTCTTCTGCACCGGCGCCGCGCCGGGCCTCGGGCCGCTCAACCAGGCCGACTACATGGGCCTGACGAAGCTCCGCCACGTGGACAGCACCGACATGGGCGGCTGCTCCTACGTCATGCATGTCGGCCACGCCGCGCAGGCGATCAAGGAAGGCCGCTGCAACATCGCCCTGATCACCCTCGCCGGCCGCCCGCGCGCCGAGGGCATGGCGACCGGCACCGTGCCGCGTTCCTGGGCGCCGAACATCCCGGACGATCCCTTCGAGATCCCGATGGCGCGCACCGTCGTGACCTCCTACGCCAATGTCGCGTCGCGCCACATGTACGAATACGGCACGACCTCGGAGCAGCTCGCCTGGATCAAGGTCGCGGCCTCCCAGCATGCGCAGCACAACCCGCACGCCATGCTGCCCAAGGTCGTGACGGTCGAGGACGTGGTGAATTCGCCCATGGTGGCGGACCCGCTGCACCGGCTCGACTGCTGCGTGATCTCGGATGGCGGCGGCGCGCTGATCGTCGCACGGCCGGAGATCGCGAAGTCGCTCAAGCGCCCGCTGGTGAAGGTGCTCGGCTGTGCCGAGGCCACCAAGAACCAGGCCGGCGGCCAGCTCGACCTGACCTATTCGGCGGCGCGCCAGTCGGGTGCGGCGGCCTTCGCCGAAGCCAAGGTGAAGCCGACCGACATCCAGTACGCTTCGATCTACGACAGCTTCACCATCACGGTGCTGATGCAGATCGAGGATCTGGGCTTTGCCGAGAAGGGCAAGGGCGGCGCCTTCGTCGCCGACGGCAACCTCATCAGCGGCGTCGGCAAGCTGCCCTTCAACACCGATGGCGGCGGGCTCTGCAACAACCACCCGGCGAACCGCGGCGGCATGACCAAGGTCATCGAGGCGGTGCGCCAGCTGCGCGGCGAGGCGCATGCGAAGGTCCAGGTGCCGGGCTGCAAGCTGGCGCTGGCCAACGGCATCGGCGGGCTGCTCGGCCATCGGCACGGCTCCGCCACGCTCATCATGGAACGGGAGTGATCACCATGGCGACCCAAGCCGCCAACCGCGCCATCCCCGCCCCCAAGGAAGACCCGACCACCAAGCCGTTCTGGGACGCCGCCCGCGCGGGCAAGTTCCTGATCGGCAAGTGCAAGGACACCGGCAAGCACTTCTGGTATCCGCGCGGCTGCTCGCCCTTCACGCTGTCCAACAACGTGGAGCTGGTCGAGGCGAAGGGGACCGGGACCATCTATTCCTTCACGGTGATGCGCTCGAAGGAGCCGCATGCCCCAGCCTATGTCGAGCTCGACGAAGGCCCGCGCATGTTCACCAACATCGTCGACTGCGACCTCGATACGCTGAAGATCGGGATGAAGGTGAAGGTCGTGTTGAAGGCGACCGAGGACGGCGGCGCGCCCGTGCCGATGTTCACGCCCGTCTGAGTGTCGGCGGGGGGAGAAGGGAACTTCTCCCCCCGCACCCCCCTCAACCTTCTTTGGCACCAATAGCCAGAGAAGGGAGGGGGCTCGGGGGAGGTTCCCCTCCCCCGACCTGCCTTCGGCACGCCGATTGCTAACCCGCCCCCCGGTCCAGACAGGGGGCTTCACCGATGACCTTCACCCGACGCGCCTTGATGGGTGCGGCTGCCACCGGCGTGGCCGGCCTGCCGTCTCCGCAGGCCATCGCTCAGCAGGAACGAGTCCTGCGCTACGGCATCTCCATGGCCGACATCCCGCAGACCACCGGTCAGCCGGATCGCGGGGCGGGCGCCTACCAGTTCACCGGCTACACGCTCTACGACCCTCTCGTCGCCTGGGAGATGGACGTCGCCGACCGCCCCGGGAAGCTCGTTCCGGGCCTCGCGACCTCCTGGGAGGCCGACCCGGCCGATCGCCGCAAATGGGTTTTCCGCCTGCGCCAGGGCGTGAAGTTCCACGACGGCAGCGATTTCGACGCCGATGCGGTGATCTGGAACTTCGAGAAGGTGCTCAACGCCCAGGCACCGCATTTCGATCAGCGCCAGGCCGCCCAGGTCCGGCCGCGCCTGCCGTCCGTCGCGTCCTACCGGAAGATCGATGCGATGACGGTCGAGGTGACCACTCGCGCGGTGGACAGCTTCTTTCCCTACCAGATGCTGTGGTTCCTGATCTCCTCCCCGGCGCAGTACGCGAGGCTCGGCAATTCCTGGGACCGCTTCGCCTCGGAACCCTCGGGCACCGGCCCCTTCCGCCTCGCCCGGCTCACGCCGCGGCAGAGCGCGGAACTCGTGAAGAACACCGGCTACTGGGACCCGAAGCGCGTGCCGAAGGTCGACCGGCTGATCCTGGTGGTCGCGCCGGAGGCCACGACGCGATCGAACGCGCTCATCTCGGGCCAGGTCGACGTCATCGAGACGCCGGCGGCTGACATCGTACCGCGCCTGCGCCAATCCGGTGCGCGGATCGTCGAGAACGTGACGCCGCATGTGTGGAACTACCACCTCAGCCTGCTCGAGGGCTCGCCCTGGCGCGACATCCGGCTGCGCAAGGCGGCGAACCTCGCCATCAACCGCGACGAGGTGGTGGCCCTGCTGAACGGGCTTGCGAAGCCCGCCGTGGGCGTCGTGGACCCGTCCTCACCCTGGTTCGGCCAGCCCGAATTCCGCATCCGCACCGACATGGACGAGGCGCGGAAACTGGTGCGCGAGGCCGGCTTCAGCCCGCAGAACCCGCTGCGCACGCGCTTCCTCGTCCCCTCGGGCGGCTCGGGGCAGATGCTGTCCATGCCGATGAACGAGTACATCCAGTCCGCCTGGCGCGAGGTCGGCATCCAGGTCGAATTCCAGGTTGTGGAGCTCGAAGTCTCCTACACCTGCTGGCGCCAGGGCGCGGCGGGCGAGATCGCGCGTGGCGGCAACATCACCGCGAACAACGTCGCCTATGTGACGTCGGATCCGCTCTACGCCTTCATCCGCTTCTTCCATTCCAACCAGATCGCGCCGACCGGCGTGAACTGGTCCCACTACCGGGATGCGGAGATGGACCGGCTGATCGACGCCGCGACGCAATCCTTCGACACGGCCGAGCAGGACGCGCTGATGCGCAAGGTGCATGAGAAAGCGGTGAACGAGGCGCTGCTCGTCTTCGTCGTCCACGACACCAATGCCCGCGCCCTGGGCCGCAACGTGCGGGGCTACACCCAGGCGCAGCACTGGTTCCAGGACCTGACCACCCTGTCCTGACCCTGTGGCCCGGGCCCCACGCTTCGGGGCCCGGCCATCCCCCGGCCATGGAAAGGCTCCACTTCCGCCCCGAGTCGCGCTAGACTGAATCCAGGGGAATCAGGGGGTTCGGGGTCATGCTTCGCATGATCGCGATGCTGGTCGTGGCGCTGTCGCTCGCGGCCTGCGGAAGTTCGCGCACCACGGGGCCGCACAGCGGTGTGCCCGGCTATGCCGGGGGGGACACGTCCTGCGTGCCCTACGCGCGGGCGCGGTCGGGCATCGACCTGCAGGGGGATGCCTGGCAGTGGTGGGATGCCGCCGCAAGTTCGGGCCGCTACGACCGTTCGCGCTCGCCCAGGGTCGGCGCCGTGCTCGTCTT
Source organism: Neoroseomonas marina (assembly GCF_012927745.1). Classification (GTDB taxonomy): domain Bacteria; phylum Pseudomonadota; class Alphaproteobacteria; order Acetobacterales; family Acetobacteraceae; genus Neoroseomonas; species Neoroseomonas marina. Next base: position 6,278 of record NZ_JABBKX010000007.1, on the reverse strand, counting down.
CATGCGTACGTCCCGCAACCGTACCGGGCACCTTTCGGTGGTCACGCGGGTGGTCTCCTCGCGGGAGATCCGCGTCGACCACGCGAACTGGGCCTCGGGACGGAACCGGGGACGCATCGCGCGCGACCAGCCGATCGTCGACGTCTCGCCGAACAACGACTGGTCGCTGGTGCGCGTCTGGTACCCGCCGTCGAATGCGCTCGGCCAGACCAACTTCCCGACCTACGGCTTCATCCACGGCGGCCGGCTGGTCGCCGACGCGCGATAGGGATCAGCGCGCCTCGGCCATCTGCGTCGCGAGGCCCGCCCGCTGGCGCAGCGCGTCGAGGCGCCGGAGGTCGTCCTCCTGTTCCTGCCGCATGACCATCAGGTTCGGATCGCAGCTTCCCTCGGTCACGGTCCGGCAGCGGTCCTCGGCCAGCGCGATGGCGGTGGCGCGCACGGCCAGGATCCGGTCGCGGCGCTCGGCGAACCAGCGTTCCCGTTCGGCGTCGGAGGCGAAGGCCTCGGGCGGCAGGGCGACGGTGACCTCGCCGGGGTAGCGCATGGTCAGCGCACCGGCGAGGCTGATGACCGTCGCCGTGGCCCCGATGATGCCGTTCGGTGCCATGCGGAACACCGCGGGGTCGTCGCGCGGGCGCAGCACGTCGACCGTCTCCACATGGCCGTCCGCCTGGCAGCGGACCTCGAGGACGGCATGGGAGCGGGTGAGTTCCACCGTGCCGGGGGTGGCGGGCACCTCGGCCACCACGCGGTCTCCGCGGAGCACCCGGCAGGCGGCGCCGGCGGGTTCGGAGGCGATCGTCACCTTGCCGTCCCAGGCGGGTTCCGGGTGGGCGGCGCGCAGGGCGGCGTTCATGGCTGCCGTCGCGCAGCCAGGAAGGGTCGCGGCGAGGCCGAGAAGGCAGGCGGCGCGCATCCATGCAGTCATGGGTTGCATTTCCAGGCCAGGAGCCCGTCCAGATTGAAGTTTCAAGTAACACTCAATCATTAATCGAGGGTCCTTGTCATCTGCCTCGGCCGCTTGCCGAGCGATCCTCGCCATGCTGGAACCCCGCGGTATTCCGCCTTTCGGGAGCACCGCCATGAGCCTCACCCGTCGCGCCCTGGGCGCCGCGCTGCCTGCCCTTTCGCTGCTGCCGGCCACCGCGCGGGCCCAGGCAACCTGGCCCGACCGGCCGGTGCGCATCATCGTGGCCTTCCCCGGCGGTTCGACCCCGGACCTCGCGGCCCGTGCCATCGCGCCGCACCTGCAGCAGGTGCTGGGCCAACCCGTGGTGGTCGACAACCGTGGCGGCGGCGGCGGGCATATCGGCACCGAGGCCATCGCGCGGGCGACCGACGGCCATACCTTCGGCGTCACCATCGGCGGACCCGGCAGCACGGCGAAGGTCCTGAACCCCGCGCTGGGCTACGACCCGGCGACGGACCTCATGCCGGTCTCGTTGCTGGCGCGGCTGCCCTTCGTGCTGGTGGTGCATCCGTCGGTGCCGGCGACGACGGCGGCGGAATTCATCGCCTATGCCAAGGCGAATCCGGGGGTGGTCTCCTACGCCTCGACCGGGCCGGGGACGCTGTCGCACCTCGCGATGGAGGACCTCGCCGCCTCCCAGGGCTTCCAGGCGGTGCATGTGCCCTATCGCGCGGTCGGCCAGGCGGTGCTGGACCTGATCGCCGGGCGCATCCAGGCCTTCTTCGCCGCGACCAGCGGCACGCTGTTCGAGCAGATCCGCGAGGGCAAGGTCCGCGCCCTGGCGGTGACGAGCGGGGAACGCGTGGCGGCGCTGCCGGAGGTCCCGACCATGCGCCAGGCCGGGGTGAACGCGGACCCTGCCGTGGCCTGGATCGGCCTGTTCGCGCCGACCGGCACGCCGGCGGACCGCATTGCCCGTGTCTCGGCCGAAACCGCCCGCGCCCTGCAGATTCCGGAGCAGCGCCGCGCGCTGGAAGGGGCGGGCTTCACCGTGGTCGGCAGCGATCCGGACACCTTCCGCGCCTTCCAGGCCGCCGAGATCGAGCGCTGGGGCGGGCTGATCCGCCGGCTTGGCCTGCGGCCGGAAAACTGAGAGCCGGTTGGGCACCGGCGCTCGCCGCCACCCGGGCCGCACCGACAGGGCTCCGACTGGGTGGGTGCCCGAATTCCCGGCCGCGCGATTGCGCGAGATCATGGGGTCGGCCCCCCCGGATGAGGTAGAAGAGGGCTTCGCCACGCCACGGAGCCCCCCCCCTATGGCCGCCGACCTGTCGCCGTTTCCCTGGCTCGCCTATGGCATCGACGCCTGGCAGCGCTCGGTCATCTTCCTCGACGTGCTGCGGGAACGCGGCAACGCGTTTCTCGCCGCCGAGCACGACCCGATGCGCAACGTCCTCACCTTCGGCTTCGAGGTGGTGAAGGACGGGCGCGACCTGCCAAGGCCGGTGAATTATTGGATGGCGCGCGTCACGCCCCCCGCGGGCGCGCCGCCGACCGACCCGCTGAACCGCCCCTTCATCGTCATCGACCCGCGTGCCGGCCACGGCCCGGGCATCGGCGGCTTCAAGGCGGACAGCGAGATCGGCGTCGCCATCGCCGCCGGCCATCCCTGCTACTTCGTCGGCTTCCGGCCCGAGCCCGAGCCCGGCCAGACCATCGAGGACGTGGTCCGCGCCATCGTCGCCTTCACCGAGGACGTCGGCCACCGTCACGCCCACGCCGACGGCAAGCCGGTCGCGATCGGCAATTGCCAGGCCGGCTGGGCGTTGCTGATGGCCGCCGCCCTCCGCCCCGAAGCCTTCGGCCCGCTGATGGTCGCGGGATCCCCGATCTCCTACTGGGCGGGCGTGCAGGGCAAGGCGCCCATGCGCTACCTCGGCGGCCTGCTCGGCGGGTCCTGGCTCACCGCCATGACCGGCGACCTCGGGGGCGGCAAGTTCGACGGCGCCTGGCTGGTGTCGAACTTCGAGAGCGGCAATCCCGCCAACACCTACTGGACCAAGCAGTACGAAGTTTGGGCCGACGTCGACAAGGCAGCCGACCGCTACCTCGGATTCGAGAAGTGGTGGGGCGGGCATGTCCGCCTCAACGCCGAGGAGATGCAGTTCATCGTCGACCAGCTCTTCGTCGGCAATCGCCTCGCGACCGGGGAACTGACCTTCTCCGACGGTACGCGCATCGACCTGAAGGCGATCCAGTCGCCCATCGTGGTGTTCTGCTCGGAAGGGGACGACATCACGCCGCCGGCCCAGGCGCTGTCCTGGGTCAGCGACCTCTACGGCGACCTCGACGCGCTGCGCACGCATGGGCAGACGATCGTCTATTCCGTGCATGGCAGCATCGGGCACCTCGGCATCTTCGTTTCGGGCGGCGTGGCGCGGAAGGAACACGCCGAATTCGCCTCCAACATGGACATGATCGACGTGCTGCCGCCCGGCCTCTACGAGGCGGTGCTGCAGCCCGCGAAGGGCATCCCGAACGCCGATCTGGTGCCGGGCGACTGGGTCGTCTCCTTCGACGCCCGTGACTTCGAGGATCTGGCGCAGCATGGCGGCACCAGCCCCGAGGACGAGCAGCGCTTCGCCGCGGTGCGCCGGGTGTCCGAACGCAACCTCGCGCTCTACCGCCAGTTCCTGCAGCCGGCGGTGCGCGCCATGGCGACGCCCCCCGTGACCTGGGCGCTCGAGCAGCTCCACCCCTCGCGGCTGTCCTACACGCTCTTCTCCGATCGCAACCCCGCCATGGCCTGGATCCGCGGGGCGGCCGAGATCGCCCGCGCCTCCCGCCAGCCGGTGGCGGACGACAATCCGGGCCGCGTGGCTGAACGCCAGGTGTCCGAGGCCGTCACCCGCATGCTCGAAGCCTATGGCGCCCAGCGCGATGCGCTGAGCGAGCGCATCTTCCGCGAGGTCTATGCCGCCCCCGCGGTGCAGGCCGCGACGGGGCTTGCCGCCGCGACGGTGCCGCCGCGTCCCCGCCCGACCGAGAGCCCGGAGCACCATCGCTTCGTCGCCATGGCGGTGGAGCGCCTGCGCGCTGCGATGACCGAGGGCGGCATCCATGAGGCGCTGGTCCGCGCGGTGCTGTGGGTCCGCCTGCCGACCCGCGCGGCCGACGAGCGGTCCTTCGCCGTGATCCGCCGCATCCGTGCCGCGGTGGGGCGCGAGTCATTGCCGCTCGCCACCTTCAAGGAGGTGGTGCGGCTGCAGTACTTCATGCTGCTGATCGACGAGGAGCGCGCCATCGAGACGCTGCCCGGGCTGCTGCCGGACGATCCGGCGCTGCGGGCCAAGGCCCTGGCCGCGATCCGCGCCGTCGCCGAGGCGGCGGGCGACATGCCGCCCGAGGAGGCGCGGCGGATGGCCGAGGTGGAGAGGATCTTCGCCGGCGAGCCGCCGCCGGCGGACAGCGGGACCAAGGTCCGGCGGTTGCGCGCGCCGCGCGCGGCGTAGGTTTTGGCCTCAGGCGCCGGCGCGCGCATCCGCGCGCTTGGCTTGCGCGCCTTGGACCGACGCGCCGGGCGCGGCTGCCGGTCTGGGCGCGGTCGTGCTCCGCGCTCCCGGCCCGAGGCGGGTGCCTCGGGCCGAAGAGTCGTGCGGTGCCGCTTACCCGGCGGCGATGGGCGTGTCCTTGCGCGTCTTCCACATCGACCAGGCGATGCCACCCGCGATCGTCGCGAGCGTCACGCCGAGCGAAATGGCCGGATCCACCTTCCCCACGATCTGGTTCCAGAAGATCTTCGCGCCGATGAACACCAGCACCAGCGCCAGCGCGTACTTCAGGTAGTGGAAGCGGTGCACCATGGCCGCGAGCGCGAAGTACAGCGCGCGGAGGCCCAGGATCGCCATGATGTTCGCCGTGTAGACGATGAAGGTGTCGGTCGTGATGGCGAAGATGGCCGGCACGCTGTCCACCGCGAAGATCAGGTCGGCGATGTTGATCACCACCAGCGCCAGGAACAGCGGCGTCGCGACGCGCACCAGCTTCCCGGTCTTCGCGTCCGTCTCCTTCACGAAGAACTTCTGGCCATGCAGGGTGTCGGACACGCGCATGTGCTTGCGCATGAACTTCACCACGGGGTTCTGCGCGATGTCCGTGTCGCCCTCCGGCACCACCAGCATCTTGATGCCGGTCGCGATCAGGAAGGCGCCGAAGATGTAGAGGACCCACGAATACTGCTGCACCAGCGCCGCGCCGGCCCCGATCATCAGGCCGCGGAGCACGATCACGCCGATGATGCCCCAGACCAGGGCCCGGTATTGGTAGGCCCGCGGAATCGCGAAGTAGGTGAAGATCAGGCTGATGACGAAGACGTTGTCGATCGACAGCGCCTTTTCGATGAAGAAGCCCGTGAAATAGGCGACGCCCGCATGCACCCCGTCGCTCGTCGTGAGCTCCCCGGCCTCATAGGCCCACCAGATGCCCGCGCCGTAAAGGATCGCGAAGCCGATGTAGAAGGCCGAGAGCCACAGGCTCTGGGCGATCCCCATCTCCTTGTCCTTGCGGTTCAGCACGCCGAGGTCGAAGGCGAGCAGCACCAGCACGACCGCCAGGAAGCCCTTCCACATCCAGAGGGGCTTGCCGAGCCATTCCGCAGAAAAGAATTCCATCCCCAAAACATCTCCTCTCTGGCGCGATCCGACATCGGCCAAAGAGGGCCCGGATCGCGCGATTTCCACGCGATCCGACATCGCGAACGCCTCATTCCACGCGGAAGGGCGGCCGCCAGAGGGGCCCGGATCAGGCGCGCAGATGGTTTCGGGAGGTTCCGGCGTCAAGACCCGTTGCGGCGGGGCGCCGGATGGCCCATGTGGATTTGCACGGGCGCGTCCGGGACACTAGGTTGCGGCCCGTTCAGACAGAGACGGCCGCCCGTCAGGCGCGGCCATAACGGGATTGAGGCGCCGCTATGGGTTCGTTCAGCATCTGGCACTGGATGGTCGTGCTTCTGGTCGTTCTGCTGCTGTTCGGCAGCGGCAAGATCAGCGGCCTGATGGGCGACCTCGCCAAGGGCATCAAGTCCTTCAAGCAGAACATCAAGGAAGACGAGAAGGACGCCTCCATGGAGGCGCAGGCCCCGCAGGCGCCGGCCGGGAACATTCCCGGCCCCCAGCAGGGCCAGGCTTCCGCCACCCAGGCCCAGCCGCAGGCCGGCAACCGCCCGGCCGCCTGACGCCGCCTTCCACTGTCGGCAGGGGCCCCGCCGCGCCGGGCGGGCGGGGGGGGCTCGCCCTTCCCTGGGGCCTGCGCCCGTGGCCCTCCAGGGGGGCCCCGCCCCGGTCGCCCCCGCCCGGGGGCCGGTGGG
>NZ_JABBKX010000006.1 GCF_012927745.1 Neoroseomonas marina | reverse complement strand
TCCGGGGCTCCGGCTTGGTCGTTGAAGGTGTGGCAACCACAGCCTCCAACCTCAGCCCCGGAGGGACAACCTCCATAGCAGCGACATCTAGCCGGCCTTCTCGTTGCCCGGTTCCTCACGATCGTCGTGGCCTACCGACGACTGATACCAGTCGCACTACGGAATGATACTAGTTCCCGTGGTGGGTGGCTCACGAAGGGAGATTCCGTCCTCGGCCGTGGGAGGCAATCGCCCGGCGGCGCTGGTCTGCGGCCCTTTGGAAGGCGAAATCGCGCGGCGCTCAATCGGACTCATTCATCGGACCGGCCGAAACTTGTCCGGGCCAGCAAAGATCTTTGTGGAAGAACTGCGGCCACCATCTGTATTGCCGCACCAGGCGCCAGCGTCTCTCGCACGATCCGTAGCTTGTCATCGTCCCGCCGCGGCCGCCGACGTTCGGCGTGCACACGTACCGCCACCGCAGCACCCACCTCCGGGCGGTACGGCAGTTTCTCGCACCGAGCGCGCCTGCGTAGACTCCGCTTCGCCATGCGCGACGCGGGAGACGAAGGCACCGCACTGGCGTTCTGCTGGTCGCACACCTGCCGGCAGCTCATCGCATTGGCGAAGGGCAGGACAGCGCCGATCGCGCAGGAGACGCTGCAGAGGATCGCTACCCTTTACCCGATTGAGGCGGAGGTTCGCGGCAGGCGAGCCGACATGCGCCGCGCCGCCTGGGGTGTACATCGCCGCCGGCTATGCATCCTCCGCCTTGATGCCGGCAGCGGAGATCACCTCGGCGAAGCGCGCCTCCGTGGTGTCCAGCGAAGCGCCGAACTCCGATGGCGTCGTTGCGGTGATGACGAAGCCAAGGTCCGTCAGCCTGCGCGTCACTGCCTCCGTGCGTAGCGCAGCGCGCCAGGCCTGAGCCCAGGCCTCGACGATCGGCTCGGGCGTCGCCTCGGGCACCAACACGCCCTGGGTGCTGGGCGCGTCGAAGCCAGGCAGCAGGCTCTCCGCGATGGTCGGCACATCCTGCATGGCCGCGTCACGCTGCAACGTGGAGACGGCGAGCGGGATCAGGCGGCCCTGGCGAACATGTTCGGTTACCGCCGGCAGAGTAATGATCATGGCATCGATTTGCCCCGCCAGCAGATCCACCGTCGCCGGCCCGCCGCCACGATAAGGAACGTGCGTGACACGCATGTCGCCGAGGCCGCGGTTCACCATCTCGCTGATCAGGTGGGCAATGCCGCCATAGCCGGGCACGCCGAGCGTCACGCCATTGCTGCTGCGCGCCCGAGCCAGGTAGTCCTGCACGCTGCGGATGCCGCTGCGCGGATGCGTCACCAGCAGCTGCGCCGCGATGATCGTCATCGTCACCGGCCTCAGGCGCGACCGCAGCCGACCCTGCGTCGGCCCGTAGAGGATGTCGGAGATGATGATGCCGTCACCGGAGGCGACCAGCAGCGTCTGCCCGTCCGGGGCCGCGCGGCCCACGAGCGCCGAGGCGATGCGCCCCGCCGCGCCGCCGCTGTTCTCCATCACGGCGGGCTGGCCCATGCGCTCGGCCAGCACGGGGGCGGCTGCGCGGGCATGGATGTCGAGGGTGCCGCCTGCCGCAGCGCCGATGACGCAGCGCACGGGTTGCGCAGGGCGCCAGCCCTGCGCCAGGGCGGGGCGCGCCAGCAGCCCGCCCGCGGCAAGCAACGCGGCGCGGCGATGAAGGGCAGTCATGCCGTCACCAGCACGCTGAAGCGGGCATCGCCGTCACGCCGAATCTGCTCGGGCAGGTCGAGCTCCCACTGGATGTAGCGGCGCTTCTCAGCGTCCTGTTCCTCCAGCGGGTATTGCGAGGGGGCGTACCTGTCCTTCGTTGTCGGTGTAGACGTGCGTCATCATGGAGACGTGCTGTGGAGGCATTAGAGCGGCCTCCCAGCGAAAGCCGGTGCGACACCACCGGACGCCAGATCAACGGCTCCGGTGAGGCTCAGAACTACACCAACACAGTGCGGGTCCTGTGCCTTGGCCTGCGCAATAGCTGCCTGCACCGCTGCATCGGTTTCCGCGTCCGTGTATTCGAGGTTGTGCCAGTTCCTATCGACACCCACCCGGCAGGGGATGCGGATGAAGGAATGCCATTGCGCGGGTTGTCCGTTCTTCCCGTTACCCGGACACCCGGCAGGACAGGTGGTGCCGGAACCATAAGCCCCAACTACTTCCTGCACGCCACCCACCGGAAATGCGCGCCATCCTTCCAGCATGTCCGAGATGCGGAAGGCCAGTTCGCCGCTGCAATCGTGCCAAACCTGCCCGGTCGCCGCGCTGTAGTTCTCGATCTCCATTGAGCGGGTGTGGCGGCTAAAGCGCACAACCCTGCGGCGGATGGAGGTCTGCGCGCGAAGCGTGACGCCAGCCGTTGCGGAAGGCGTGGTAGCCGTCGCGAGCGGTGCGGGGGAGGTGGGCGCCGGAATCGTCGTGGGGGCTTCTACGGCCTTCCTGTGGCGATCCGAGACTTCCTGTTCGATGCGGTCGTGCATCCGCTCCGATGTGCGGATGCGATCCGCTGCACGTACTCCCGCGCGATGTGCGGACACCGCAACCTCCGCGTCGGTCTCAGGCCACATGGTGTAGCGTTCCACCAGTCGCTTCTCGATCAGTTCACCCGCCTGTTGCGCGCGACGTTCCAGCAAGACCGCAACCTCGGCGTCGTGCTTCGACATGCCATCGGCCATCAGGGCGGCGATAACCTCCGCGTCGATGTCCGCGCGGGTCGGTGGAACGGTAATCAGTTCCTCGGTCTCGGGGTGCAGCATCACCCGGCGGGTCGTCTCGCCTTCGATCCGGGACAGTTCGCCGGACCGCTGTTGGTAGTGCGTAGTCCGCTCAATCAAGCGGTTGGCAATGGACGTGCGGTGGTCCGCATCGTTATTATGGTTCATCATAAATACAGTCGGTTGGAGTTAAATGAAGCGCGGCCCGGTGGTAACTGGCCGCGTTTCCTCTTTTCAGGCGTCCGGTGTGGACCGGATGGATTGTACCCACGCATCGAGGTCAGTGCGGGAATACAGATGCGTCCTCGCACCTACCCTCATAAAGGGCGGTCCACCGCCATTGATGCGGACCCTTTCGAGGGTCCTCGGCGGAAGGTTGAGGTATTTCTCGGCCTGTGCCCGTGTGAGTAGCGATTCGGTATCTGTCATGTTTGCCTCGGAACTACCCGAGGCATGATTGCATCGGGAACATTCCTATTTATTCCGGCAATTCTGGTTGGTTCGGGGTAGAATGCACCAAAATGAGGAAATTCATCCCATTTCTGGCACACGAAACGACCTGATTTTGACTATCTGCGTCCGTTGGGGTTGGGATACGGGCGGTCGTCAGAGTTTCCCGGTGATGTTGGCGGGCGGGCATCCGTTCAGGAAGTCACGGATACTGTCCACCTTATACAAGGTGCGGGCGCCGACCTTCTTGGTTTCGATCTTATTTGCCTGAGCCAGACGATAGATGGTCGAACGAGAAAGAGAAGTAAGGCGCTTCACCTCCGGAAGCGTAACGGCAATCGGTTCCACAAAAAAAATGTTCCAAATCTTCGGCGGTCCGGGGTTGGTATGCTGTGGACCGCTGAGGGACGTTATACGGAACCGGGGTAGTGCCGCGTCAAATTGATAAACGTTTCGGATGCGGATTTGTCCGATGCCTGACAACCCGGATGCCGGGTCAGGCTCCTAGGTATTTCTCCCAGTCCTCGTGCAGACGCCGCCGCTTGGTCAGCAGGTCTCCGCGCTGATACGCCGCGCGCGTCGCACCGCCCGGCAACACATGGTCAAGCACGGCCTCCGCAACCTCGGCCATGTGGTCCGTTTCTTCTGCTGCCCAGTCCCGGATTGTGCTGCGAAACCCATGCACCGTCAGGGCGGACCTACCCATCCTCTTGAGTACCGCCGTCATGGCGCCGTTGCTGATGTGCCCAGCCTTGCCTTGACCGGGAAAAACCCAATCGCCTTGGTCCTGCCTTCGCAGCGGCTTCATGGCTTCAAGCACGCGCAGCATCGCCGGGGTGAGCGGCACCGTGTGCGCTTCCTTCGCCTTCATGTCCTCGGCGGGACAGTTCCAGACCGTGGCCGTCAGATCGAAGTCAGCCCACTTCGCTGCCATGATCGCCCCCGTGCGTTGGCCAGTGAGGATGGTAAGTTCCAGCGCGCGAGCCCCCGCACCTTCACGCTGGCGCAGGTCAGCGACGAATGCCGGTGCGTCCGCGTGGGGCAGGCTGGCGTGATGCGCCGGTGTGTGCACGGCACCGATCTTCGGCAACAGGACTGACAGGCGGCCTTTCCATCGAGCAGGGTTGGGTTTGTCGTCAGCCCAACCGTCCATCATCGCGGCGTAGTCCAAGATGGTTTCGATGCGCTCGCGGATGTGCTTCGCGGTCGGCGCCATCGTGGACCAGATGGGTTCCAGAACTGCGTGCACGTCTGCGGTGGTGATTTCGCAACAGTGCTTGTCGAGTAACGATGCCGCGTGGCGCGAAAGGCTGTTGCGCCACGTATCGGGGGCCTTGGGGTCCGTCCATGACGGCGTACGCGCCTTGATGGTCGCTTCCATGGCGGCGCGGAACGTCATGCCCCTCGTCACGTCCACAGGAAGCGCGCGCGCCTTCCGTTCGTCGATGGGGTCCCTGCCTTCCCGGATCAACGCACGGGCTGCGTCGCGTGCCTCACGGGCTTGGGCGAGGCTTACAGCAGGGTAAGAGCCGAGACCGAACTCTCGCGTCTTCCGGGTGACGGGCGACGTGTAGCGCATGATCCAAGAACGCTGAGTCGGTCCGCCGACTTGGAACCACAGCCCATCCCCATCGCCAATCACGCATGGCGTGGTGGTCGCCGCCACCTGCTTGGCCGTCAGTTTACCCATTGGCGCCTGCCTTCCGTCTGGTGGTGGCAGATTCGTCCATCCAGCCAATTCGGTCAATCGAACCCTTGACCATACCCACGATGGAGACGCGGGTAAGGCAGGGATGACCGGGGACGGTCAGACACTAGATTTGCGTATTTTCAACGGATTACGGCCACGCTTGGGACGTAAAAAAACCCCGGAAACGGGGGTCTGGCGGACAGGGAGGGATTCGAACCCTCGATACGCTTTTGACGTATACGCACTTTCCAGGCGCGCGCCTTCGACCGCTCGGCCACCTGTCCGGAGGGGGCGGAACATAGTCAGGGCGCGTCCGCAGGGCAACCCGCGGCCGCGCCCTTTTTCGTCAATCGGCGAACTGGCCGGCGGCCTGGATCAGCGGCCGCCATTTGGCGATATCGGCCTGCCAGAACTGGCGATGGATTTCGGGCGTCGCGCGCGCCGCAGCGACCGGGGCGGTGCCCAGATCCGCGAAGCGCCGGGCAATGCCCTCGTCCTGCAGCGCCTTCACCAGCGCCTGGTTCAGCCGCGCCACGATCGGCGCCGGCGTGCCCTTGGGCGCGTAGAGCCCGTGCCACACGCTGACCTCGAAACCCGGCAGCCCGCCCTGGGCCGAGGTCGGCAGATCGGGCAGCGCGGCCACGCGCTGCTCGGTCGTCACGGCGAAGGCGCGCACGGTGCCGGCGCGGATCTGCTCGGTCGTGTTGGTCGTCTGGTCGCACATGATGTCGACCGTGCCAGCCACCAGGTCGTTCATCGCCGGACCCGTGCCGCGATAGGGCACCGTCGTCATGCGCGTGTCGACCGCCTTCATGAGCAGCAGCCCGCAGAGGTGGCTGGCCGCGCCGATACCGGCATTCGCGTAGTTCAGGTTCTCGCCGCGCTGACGGATCAGTGCGACCAGCTCGGCGAGGCTGTTCGCCTCGATGTTGCGCCGGGCGATGAGGGTCATCGGCACTTCGGTGACGAGGCCGAGCGTCTCGAACCCGTTCACCGGATCATAGGCGAGGCGACGATAGAGCGTCGGAATCGTCGCCATGCCGATGTGATGCAGCAGGATCGAATACCCGTCCGGACGGGCGCCCGCGACGCGCTGCGCGCCGAGCGTACCGCCCGCGCCGCCGACATTCTCGACCACCACGGGCTGGCCCAGATCCGTGCTCATCGCCTGCGCGATCAGCCGCCCCACCGTGTCGGTCGGGCCGCCGGCGGCGAAAGGGATCACCATGGTGATGGGACGGTTCGGATACGCCCCCTGGGCCACCGCCGGCGCGGCGAGCCCCGAAGTTGCGATGGCGGAAAGGCCGGCGACGATGTCGCGGCGCTTGAACTGCGGCATGAGGCGTTCTCCCGGTCGTGGCGAATACGTCTGCGCCAATGCGTTCCTGAGGCGCACATCAAGTTCGAAGGACCGGAAGTCAAGGCCGAAACGTCCGCGGCACCGATGAATGCCGCCGGACGGTTGTATGCCTCCGCGCGATGACGCGTATCAGGCGTCCATCTTGAGTGCGGCGATGAACGCAGATTGCGGGATCTCGACCTTGCCGAACTGCCGCATGCGCTTCTTGCCCTCCTTCTGCTTCTCGAGGAGCTTGCGCTTGCGGCTGATGTCGCCGCCGTAGCACTTGGCGGTGACGTCCTTGGACAGGGCGGAGATGGTCTCGCGCGCGATGACGCGCCCGCCGATCGCCGCCTGGATCGGGATCTTGAAGAGCTGCCGGGGGATCAACTCCTTCAGCTTCTCGCAGATCTGCCGGCCGCGCCGCTCGGCCTGGCTGCGATGCGCCATGAAGGACAGCGCATCCACCGGCTCGTTGTTCACCAGGATCGAGATCTTTACGAGGTCGCCTTCGGAATACCCGTCCATCTGGTAATCGAAGGAGGCGTAGCCGCGGCTGACCGACTTCAGCCGGTCGTAGAAGTCGAAGACCACCTCGTTCAGCGGCAGGCGATAGACCAGCATGGCGCGGGCGCCGACATAGGTCAGTTCCACCTGCTGCCCGCGCCGTTCGTTGCACAGCGCCAGCACCGGGCCGAGGTAGTCGTCCGGCAGCATGATGGTCGCCTTGATCCACGGCTCCTCGATGTGGTCGAGCACGCTGCCGTCCGGCATGTCGGCCGGGTTGTGCAGCTCGAACATCTCGCCGTTGGTCTGGTGCACCTTGTAGACGACGGACGGCGCCGTCGCGATCAGGTCGAGGTCGAACTCGCGCGACAGGCGTTCCTGGATGATCTCGAGATGCAGCAGGCCGAGGAAGCCGCAACGGAAGCCGAAGCCGAGCGCGGCGGACGTCTCCGTCTCGTAGTGGAAGGAGGCGTCGTTGAGCCGCAGCTTCGCAAGCGACTCCCGCAGCTTCTCGAAGTCGTCCGCATCCACCGGATAGAGGCCGCACCACACCACGGGAATGGAGGGCTTGAAGCCCGCCAGCGGCTCGGCCGCCGGATTGCGGTCGTCGGTGATGGTGTCGCCCACGTTGGTGTCGGCGACCGTCTTGATGGCGGCGGTGACGTAGCCCATCTCGCCCGGCCCGAGGCTGTCCGTGGGCACGAGCTTCGGCTTGAACACGCCGACCTGCTCGATGGTGTGCACCGCGCCCGAGGACATCATGCGGATGCGCTGGCCCTTCTTCAGGAAGCCGTCCTTCACCCGCACCAGGATCACCACGCCGAGATAGGCGTCGTACCAGCTGTCGACCAGCAGCGCCTTGGTGGTGGCGGACGCATCGCCGCTCGGCGGCGGCAGGCGCGTCACGATCGCCTCGAGCACGCCTTCGATGTTCAGCCCGGTCTTGGCGCTGATCATCACGGCGTCGGAGGCATCGAGGCCGATCACGTCCTCGATCTGCTGCTTCACGCGGTCGGGCTCGGCGGCGGGCAGGTCGATCTTGTTCAGCACGGGCACGATCTCGTGCCCCGCATCGATCGCCTGGTAGACGTTGGCGAGCGTCTGCGCCTCGACGCCCTGGGAGGCATCGACCACCAGCAGCGATCCCTCGCAGGCCGCAAGGCTGCGCGAGACCTCGTAGGCGAAGTCGACGTGGCCCGGCGTGTCCATCAGGTTCAGGACGTAGGTCTTGCCGTCCTGCGCCGGATAGGTCAGGCGCACGGTCTGCGCCTTGATGGTGATGCCGCGCTCGCGCTCGATCTCCATGTTGTCGAGCACCTGCTCCTTCATCTCTCGCGCGGACAGGGCCCCCGTCGCCTGGATGAGGCGATCGGCGAGCGTGGACTTCCCGTGGTCGATATGGGCGATGATCGAGAAGTTGCGGATGAGGTCGAGCGGCGTATCGGTCATGGGAATCCGTGAGGGCCGGGCAATGGGGGGCCCAGGCGGTCTGTTCATCGGGGAGATAAGGCAGGCGGCCCCCAAGTGAAAGCACTTCCGGGCCGGCCTATTCGATCCGGGCGCCGCTGATCTCGACCATTTCACGCCAGCGGGGGCGTTCGGCCTGGATGCGGGCCCGAACCGCCGCCGGTTCGAGCGGCGGCATGGCCAGCAGGCCATGGGTCCGCAACCTGTCCTCGAGCCCCGGGTACGCGCCCGCGCCCCGCACCAGCGCCACCAGGCGCGCCTGGGCCTCGGCAGGCATGCCCGGCGGGCCGGTGACGATGTTCCACGATTGCAGGTCGACATCGACGATGCCGAGGTCCGGGAAGTCGCCCATGCCCGGCACCTCCGGCAGGAAGGGCAGGCGTTCGCGCGACCCCACGGCGAGGGCCCGCAGCCGTCCCGTCTGCACATGCGGCATCAGCGCCGGCATGAAGTCGAAGCACATGTCGATACTACCGGCGAGCAGATCGTTCAGCGCCGGCGCCCCGCCGCGGTAGGGCACCACGGTCATGTCGGCGCCGCTGCGCTTCGCGATGGTCGCGACCAGGAGGTGCGACGCGCCGCCGCTGCTCGCCGCCCCGTTCGTCAGGCCGTTTCCGGGGCGCTTCGCCCAATCCACCATGGCGCGGAAATCCGTCCAGCCGCGTTCGCGGGCACGGTGCTCGGTGACGGCGCACAGGACGGTGCTGGTCACCATGCTCGTGACCGCCGTCAGGTCCCGGTCCACGTCCAGCGGCATGCGCGCCATCATCATCGGCAGGGTCGTGAACAGCGCGATGCTGAACAGGCCGACCGTTGTGCCATCGGGTGCGGACTTCGACACGGCATCCATGGCGATCAGGCCATTGGCGCCCGAACGGTTGTCCACCACCACGGCCTGGCCCGCCGTCGCCTGCATCGCTTCGGCGTAGAGCCGGGCGATGGTGTCGGACTGGCCCCCCGGCGGGTTCGGGACGATCAGGCGGATCGGGCGGGCGCCTTGCGCGCGCGACAGGCGCGGCGCGGCCAGCAGCGACGGGGTGGCAAGGACGAGGCGACGAGGCAGCATGAGTGCACTTCCCGGGGTTGTCCGGCCGCGACCGTAGCAAACCGCGCACCAGCCGCCCTGGCGCCCGTCCCGGCATTGCCTATTCTGCCCGCGGCACGGCCCTTGCCGGGACGGCGCCCCATCCTTGCAAGGGTTCTCAAATGCCGAAGCGTGCCGTCTCGTCCCCCCGCGTCTTCAAGACCACCCGCCCCTTCGCCCAGGCGACCATCGCGGGCGGCTTCATGTTCGTCTGCTTCACCGGCCGCGATCCCGAGGGAAAGTTCGCCATCGGCGACGTGCGCGCGCAGACCCAACAGGCGATCGACAACATCCGCATGCTGATCGAGGAAGCCGGCGGGTCGCTCAAGGACGTGGTGAAGTGCACGGTCTACGTGACGGACCGCGCCAATTGGGAACCGATGAACGAGGTCTATTTCGCGAACTTCGCCGTGGACCCGCCCCATCGCGTCTCCTGCATCGTCTCCGGCCTCGGATCGCCCGACTGCCTGGTCGAGATCGACGCGACCGCCTATCTGGGCGAGGACGCCTGATCGAGCATCGGCGCCAGCCGCCACATGGCGATGGCGCCGAGCAGCGGCCCGACGGCCAGCAGCGCGAAGGCCGCCGCCGGCGTCAGCAGCGCCATCAGATACGGCAGCACGCCGATCACCACCGCGGTCAGCAGGAACCCCGCCGAGGTCTGCACCGTCAGCATCGTCCCGACATAGTCCGGCGGCGACAGGCTCACGACGCAGGCCGAGAACTGCGCCGAATCCGCCACCACCGTGAAGCCCCAGAGGAAGGCGATGCCGAGTGCGAGCGCCGGCCAGGCCGATGCCGTGCCGATCACCAGAGCACAGGCGCCCGAGACCACCATGCACAGCGCCGCCACGCGCGCCCGGTTCCACCGGTCCGCCGCCAGCCCGGCCAGCACGCAGCCCGCCGCACCCGTGGCGACGATGCCGAATACCCAGCCGCCCACCTGCGGCCGCCCGAGCAGCCCAGCCAGGAACACCCCGATCCAGGCCCACATGGCGTAGAGTTCCCACATGTGGCCGAGATAGCCGAGGTTCGCGAGCCGCAGCCCCGGGTTCCGCCAGGCCTCGAGCATCTGTGCCGGCCGGAAGGGCGGCCGCGCGCCGAGCAGCGGCCCGGGCCGGAAGCCCAGCACCAGCGACGCCCCCGCCGCCGCCAGCACCCCTGCCCCGCCATAGGCCGCCCGCCAGTCGAGCGAGCCCAGCAGCGTCGGCAGCAGATGCGGCAGCGCCGAGCCGAGCGTCAGCGCCCCCACCACGATGCCGATCAGCAGGCCGAGGTCCCCCTTGGCCCAGGACGCCGCGAGCTTCATCCCCACCGGATAGACGCCCGCCATCGTCGCGCCGGCGACGAAGCGCAGGACAACCGCGGCCGTGCCGGACGGCGCCACCAGCGTCTGCGCCAGCGTCGCCGCCGCGGCGACCAGCGCACAGGCCAGGTAGAGCCGCCGCGGATCGAGACGGTCCGCCAGCGACAGCACCGCGCTGACCAGCGTTCCCACGACGAAGCCGAGTTGCACCGCCGCCGTCAGCAGCGCCGCGCGACCCGGCGTGACGAGCCCCGAGGCGATCAGCCCCGGCACCGCCGCCGTGCCCGCGAACCACACCGCGAGCACCAGCACGATGGAAGCGGACAGCAGCGCCAGGTTCCGGCCCTTGCTGTCCGCCCCCGGCATCACGCGCGGAGCACCGCGCCCGTGGCCTTGGCGACCGCGGCGACGACCCGGTCGGCCACGGCCTCGATCTGCGCGTCGGTGAGCGTCGCCTCGCGCGGCTGCAGCGTGACCTGGATGGCGAGGCTCTTCGAGCCCTCCGGCACGCCCTTGCCGCGATAGACGTCGAACAGCGCGACATCGGTGATCAGCGCCTTGTCGGCGCCGCGCGCGGCGCGCAGCAGGGCCTCGGCGGTCACCTTGTCCTCGACGATGAAGGCGAAGTCGCGCCTCAGCGGCTGGAAGGCCGGCAGGTCCGGCGCGCCCTTCTTGCGGCGCTTGGGCTCGGCGACGGCGTCGAGGAAGACCTCGAAGGCCACCGCCGGACCGGGGAGGTCCAGCGCCTCGAGCACCTTGGGGTGGATCTCCCCGAAGGTGGCGAGAACCGTCTTCGGCCCCTGCCGCACCACGCCGGAGCGACCCGGATGGTAGAAGCCCGGCGCATCGGCCGTGACCTGGACTGCTGCCATCGGCACGCCGAGCGCGGCGAGCACCGCCAGCGCATCGCCCTTCGCATCCATGGCATCGACGCCGCGCGAGGCCTCCGCCCAGTGCCGCGGCGTCGCGCCGTGCCGCACGCCCGCGGCGACCGCCGCCTGCCCGTCCGGCGTGATGTCGCGATAGGCCGCGCCGAGTTCGGCCAGCGCCACATCGGCGAAGCCGCGCGCCGCGTTGCGCGACGCCGCCAGCAGCAGGGAGGCCACCGGCGTCGGGCGCATCTGGTCGAGGTCCGCCGCGATCGGGTTCACCAGGCGCAGCGCATCGGGCGTGGCGCCGAACAGGGCCGCGGTCTTCGCCTCCATGAAGGCGAAGGTCACGCTTTCCTGCATGCCGCGCGCGGCGAGCACGCGCCGCGCCAGCGCCGCCCGCGCCTGCTTCGGGGTGAAGGCCGCCGGCGGGATGACGCCGCTCGTCGGCAGCGAGACCGTCGGCACGGCATCGAGGCCGCCGAGGCGCAGCACTTCCTCGACCAGGTCGCATTCCGGCTCGATCGCCGCGCAGCCTTCCGCGGCCTTCGCCGCGCGGGCAGGGTCCAGCCCCGCGAACTGGGCCAGCGCCCCGCCGCCGGCCCGATAGGCCGAGAGGTCGGAGGCGACGTCGTTGCGCCAGGACGGCACCGCGACGGTCACGCTCGCCGCATCTCGCGCCTGCATCGTGAAGCCGAGGCGCTCGAGCCGCGCGACGGACTCATCCGCCGGCAGGTCGAGACCGCCATAGGACGCTACGCGCTCGAAGCGCAGCGTGGCGGAGCGCTTCCAGGCTGGTTCGGCGCCGGCTTCGGAGATCTCGCTCGCCTCGCCGCCGCAAAGGTCGATGATCATGCGCGTCGCCGCTTCCAGCGCATCCGGCAGGAAGGCGGGATCGAGGCCGCGCTCGAAGCGCGCGCGCGCATCGGTGCGCACGTCGTGGCGGCGGCCCGACAGCGCGATCCGCACCGGGTCGAACAGCGCGCATTCGATGAAGCATTCGGTCGTCGTCTCGTCGCAGCCCGAATGCTCGCCGCCGATGACGCCGCCCAGGGCTTCCGGCCCGGCCTCGTCGGCGATGACGCCGTCCTCGGCCGTCAGCGCGTAGTCCTTGCCGTTCAGCGCGGTCAGCGTCTCGCCGTCCCGCGCCATGCGCATGGTGAGGTTCGTGCCCTTCACCTTCGCCACGTCGAAGACGTGCAGCGGGCGGCCGAGGTCGAAGGTGAAGAAGTTGGTGATGTCCACCAGCGCGCTGATCGGCCGCAGCCCGATCGCCACCAGGCGATCCTGCAGCCACTTCGGCGAAGGCCCGTTCTTCACGCCCCGCACCGCGCGGCCGAGCACCCAGAGGCAGGCGCGCGGATCCTCGATCTTCCAGTTCAGCGGTGCCTTGTAAGCCGCGGCAGCCTTCGGCGCCGACCAGGGCTTCAGCGTGCCGAGGCCCGCCGCGGCCAGGTCCCGCGCCACGCCGCGCACCGACAGCGCGTCGCCGCGGTTCGGGGTGATGCTGATCTCGATGATCGGATCATCCAGCCCCGCCCACGTCACGTAGGACGCGCCGAGCGGCGCATCCGCCGGCAGGTCCACGATGCCGGTGTGGTCGTCGCCGAGGCCCATCTCGCGCATCGACAGCATCATCGCCTCGGACTTCACGCCGCGGATCTCGCCCGCCTTCAGCGTGATACCGGTGCCGGGGACGAATTCGCCCGGCAGCGCGGCGACACCCATCATCCCCGTGCGCGCATTGGGCGCGCCGCAGACGACGGACAGTTCGCGCCCGTCGCCGATATCGACGCGCAGGTGGCGCAGCCGGTCGGCATTGGGGTGCTGCACCGCCTCGATGACGCGGGCGATGCGGAAGGAGGCGAGGGCCGCGCCGCGATCCTCGATGCCTTCGACCTCGAGGCCGATGGCGTTCAGCGTGCGGGCGATGTCGTCGACGGACGCATCCGTCTCGAGGTGGTCGCGCAGCCAAGAGAGGGTGAACTTCATCGGGTCAGTCCTGCGTCAGAGCCTCGGAGGGGCCTTGCCCCTCCGAACCACCCCGCCAAAGGCCGAAAGGCCTTTGGAAACCGATACCTTGGCGGGTGGCGCGGTGATGGGTCCCGAGGGCCTTTCGGCCCTCGGCAGAGGAGCGCGAGGGGGCGGCGCCCCCTCGCAGGTCACACCCCTTCATGCAGCGTCGCCGGCGCCAGCGGATCCGCGCCGTAATGGCGCAGCCAGCGGATATCAGCCTCGTAGAAGGGCCGCAGGTCCGGGATGCCGTGCTTCAGCATGGTGATGCGCTCGATGCCCATGCCGAAGGCGAAGCCCTGCCACTCGCGCGGATCGATGCCGCAATTGGCCAGCACCTTCGGATGCACCATCCCCGAGCCCAGGATCTCCAGCCAGTCGCCACCCTTGCCGAGTTCGCCCGTCTTGCGCGACCAGCCGATGTCCACCTCCATCGAGGGCTCGGTGAACGGGAAGTAGGACGACCGGAAGCGCACCGGCAGGTCGGCGATGCCGAAGAAGGCGCGCAGGAAGTCGATCAGGCAGCCCTTGAGGTGGCCGAGGGTGATGCCGCGGTCGATCACCAGACCCTCGACCTGGTGGAACATCGGCGAATGCGTCGCGTCGTGGTCGGCGCGGTAGGTGCGGCCCGGCACGATCACGCGGATCGGCGGTTCCTGGGACAGCATGGTGCGGATCTGCACAGGCGACGTGTGCGTCCGCAGCACCGGCCGCTTCCCATCCACTTCCGGCAGGTAGAAGGTGTCGTGGTCCTGCCGCGCCGGATGGTGGTCGGGAATGTTGAGCGCGCCGAAATTGTACCAGTCGCCCTCGATGTCCGGCCCCTCGGCGACCTTGAAGCCCATGGCGCCGAACAGCGCCGTGAGTTCCTCCATCGTCCGCGCGATCGGGTGGATGCCGCCATCGGCGGCGGTGCCGGGGGCCGAGGCGCGCGGCGGCAGCGTGACGTCGATGCGCTCGGCCGCAAGGCGCGCATCGAGTGCCGCGGCATCGAGCACCACGCGGCGCGCCTCGATCGCCGCCTCGATCGCACCCTTCAGGCGGTTCAGCGCGGCGCCGCGCTCCTTGCGCTGCTCGGCGGGCACGGCGCCCAGCCCCTTGAGCAGGCCCGTGAGGCTGCCGGACTTGCCGAGCACCCCCACGCGCACCGCATCCAGCGCGCGGAGATCCGCGGCGGCGGCAAGGGCGGTTTCGGTCTCGGCCTGCAGGGAAGCGAGGTCGTCGGTCATTGGCACCATGTCCGGAAAGCACGAAGGGCCGCGCCCCGGTCACCCGGGATGCGGCCCTCTGCTAAACGCTGAGGAGGCCCGGGGGAACCCCCGGGGGTAGCGAGGCAGGCCTGAGACCCGGCTTCGCCGAACCTGCGGCTCGCCTATCGGCGGGCCGAGGCCGCGAACGCGGCCCGCGGCTAGAGCCGCGAAGCCAAGGCGGCCGGATGGCCGCCGCCCGGCGTCTGAGGCGCGCGCCCGAAGGGCGCGCGCACCATCAGGCCAGCTTCGCCTTCGCCTGCTCGACCAGCGCCGCGAAGGCCGCCGGTTCGTCAAAGGCGAGCGCCGCCATCACCTTGCGGTCCATCTCGATCCCCGCGGCCTTGATGCCGGCGATGAAGCGGGAATAGGTCAGCCCATGCTCACGGACCGCGGCGTTGATGCGCTGGATCCAGAGGCCACGGAACTCCCGCTTCTTGTTGCGGCGGTCGCGATAGGCGTACTGCAGCGCCTTCTCGACGCGCTCGAGCGCGGGGCGGTAGGCGGTCGAGGACCGGCCGACATAGCCCTCGGCGAGCTTGAGAACCTTCTTGTGACGGGCGTGCTTGGTGACGCCGCGCTTTACACGAGCCATGGTGCGTCCCCTTCCTTACCGGTCCAGCCCGTAGGGCAGCCACTGCTTCACGGTATCGCCGTCCTGCTTGTCCAGGACGTACATGCCGCGATTCTGGCGCTTCATCTTGTTGGTCTTGGCCGTCAGCATGTGGCGCTTGTTGCCGGCGCCGGCCTTGACCTTGCCCGTGGCGGTCAGTCGGAAGCGCTTCTTCACGCTCGACTTCGTCTTCATCTTGGACATTTGGCCCTCCTATTCGGGGTCGGCGCGCCCGGGACCATCACACCATGCGACGGGGACGCGTGTTCCCGGCCGGGCATGTCCATGGGGCCACGACGCGGGAGGCGGGCGTATAGCGGGGGGCGGGGGCCGGGGCAAGGGGCGCGGGCCCGCGGCATGGAAACCGGGCCTTCACCCCCGCAGGGCGATGATGGCGCCGCTCTCCCGCCGGCACCGAAGGCCTGCCCTTGCCCCACGACCTCGCCCTGCCCGCCGATGCGCTCGACCAGGCCCTCGCGCCCCATTTCGCGGCCCTGCGGGGCTTCGTCGACCGCCGGATCGCCGAACTCAGCGCCGAGATCGCCTCCTCCGTGCAGCTCATGGGCATGGGGGAGGAAGCGATCACCGCCCGCATCGCCGAGGTCCATGCCCAGATCGCCCGGCTGATCGCCATCCCCGCGACCGGGGCGCGCAATTCCGGGATCGAGCTGGAAGCCGTGGTCCAGGCGACCGAGGCCGCCGCCGACACCATCCTCGAAGCGGCGGAGGCCATCCAGGCCTGGCTCGACCACGGCGCGCGGGAGCCGGAGGCGATCGCCGCCCTGACCGAACGGGTGAACGCCATCTTCCAGGCCTGTTCCTTCCAGGATCTGACGGGCCAGCGCATCCGCCGCGCCATCCGCCAGCTCCAGCAGGTCGAGACGATGCTCGAGGGCCTGGTCCCCGGCGCGGTCGCGCCGGCCGCCGCGCAGGTCGAGGTCCGCGGTGCCGCGCCGACCGTCGCCGATCCGGAAGCCCCCGACCTGGCCCAGGCGGAGATCGACCGGCTGATGGGCGGCTGACCCGCAGCATCCGCGGGTTCCGGCGGGGCCGCCGCCGCTCTATATGCGGATCAGGATGATCCCGTTCCGCAAGATGCACGGCCTGGGCAACGACTTCGTCGTGCTGGATGCGCGCGCCGGCGCGCTGCCGGTGACGCCCGCCCGCGCGGCCGCCATCGCGGACCGGCATTTCGGCATCGGCTGCGACCAGTTCATCGTCATGGAACCGCCGCCCGCGGGCGCCGACGTCTTCATGCGCATCCGCAACCCCGACGGGTCCGAGGCCGGGGCCTGCGGCAACGCCACGCGCTGCATCGCCGCCCTGGTGGCCGAGGAGCGCGGCGCCGACAGGGTGGTCGTCCGGACGATTGCCGGCGACCTGCCGGTGGAGCGCCTGCCCGGCGGACTCTGGCGCGCCGACATGGGGCCCGCGCGCCTGCGTTGGGACGACGTGCCGCTCGCCTACAAGGCCGACACGCTCCACCTGCCCCTCGCGTTCGGGCCCGTGTCCGACCCTGCGGCGTGCTCCATGGGCAATCCCCACGCGACCTTCTTCGTCGACGACCTCGACGCCATCCCGGTGACCGAGATCGGCCCGCGGCTCGAGCACGACCCGATCTTCCCCGACCGCGCCAATATCGGCTTCGCCCAGGTGCTGGCGCCGGACCGGATGCGACTGGTGATCTGGGAACGCGGCGCGGGGCTGACGCTGGCCTGCGGGTCAGGCGCCTGCGCGGCGATCGTCAATGCGGCGCGCCGCGGCCTGACCGGCCGGCGCGCCACCGTCACCATGCCGGGCGGCGACCTCGTCATGGAATGGCGCGAGAGCGATGGCCACGTGCTGATGACCGGCCCGGTGGCCACCGCCTTCACCGGCACGCTGGACCTGGGCGCCTACGGATCATGACCGTCGAGGTCCTGACCTTCGGCTGCCGCCTCAACACCTATGAATCCGAGGCGATGCGCGACCTGGCCACCAAGGCCGGGCACGACAGCGCCATCGTGGTCAACACCTGCGCCGTCACTGCCGAGGCCGAGCGCCAGGCGCGCCAGGCCATCCGCCGCGCGCATCGCGACAATCCCGGCGCGCGCATCATCGTCACCGGCTGCGCCGCCCAGATCGCGCCCGAGAAGTGGTCCGCGATCCCCGGCGTCGAGCGCGTCATCGGCAATGCCGACAAGTTGAAGCCCGAGACCTGGGCGGGGCTCGACGCGCCGCCGGCGCCCGTCACCGACATCATGGCGGCGACTGAGACGGCGGCGCATCTGGTCACCGAATTCGCCGGCCGCGCGCGGGCCTTCGTGCAGGTCCAGCAGGGCTGCGACCACCGCTGCACCTTCTGCGTCATCCCCTTCGGCCGCGGGCCGTCCCGATCGGTGCCGATCGGCGCCGTGGTCGAGCAGGTGCGCGCGCTGGTCCAGGCCGGCTACCGGGAGGTCGTGCTGACCGGCGTCGACATCACCTCCTACGGCCCGGACCTGCCGGGCCGGCCGAGCCTGGGGCAGATGGTCCGGCGGCTGCTGGCGCTGGTGCCGGAACTGCCGCGTCTGCGGCTGTCGTCCCTTGATCCGGTCGAGGTGGACGAGGACCTCTGGCGCCTGATCGCCGAGGAACCGCGGCTGATGCCGCATCTGCACCTGTCGCTGCAGCACGGCGCCGACCTGATCCTGAAGCGCATGAAGCGGCGCCATCTGCGCGCCGATGCCATCGCGCTGGCCGACCGCGCCCGCCGCCTGCGCCCCGACATGGTCTTCGGCGCCGACCTCATCGCCGGCTTCCCGACCGAGACCGAGGACCACTTCGCCGACACCCTCGCCTTGGTCGAGGAGTGCGGCCTGAGCTTCCTGCACGTCTTCCCCTATTCCGAACGTCCTGACACGCCCGCCGCGCGCATGCCGCAGTTGCCGGTGCCACTGCGCAAGGAACGCGCCGCCCGGCTGCGCGAGGCCGGCGCCAAGGCCGCCGCGCGCCTGTTCGCCGCGCGGATCGGGCGGGAGGAAACCGTGCTTTTCGAACATGCCGATCGCGGCCACACCGAGCAGTTCGCGCCGCTCCGTCTCGCCAGCGGCGCCGCGACGCCGGGCGAGATCCGCCGCCTGCGCGTGACCGCCGCGACCGGCGATGCCCTGCTGGCGGAGGCCGCCTGATGCTGAAGAACCTGTTCAGCCGCTTCCGGGGCGCGGAGCCCGAGGAACAGCCCCGGCCGCCCGAACTGCCGATCCCCGGCCCGCCCGAGGCGCCGCCCACGGGCCCCGAGACGCCCGAGCCCGGCCCGGCCGAGACCCCGCCCTCGGTCCCCGAACCCACGCCCGAGCCCATCCCGGTCGAAATCCCACCACCCACCGCGCTTGCCGCCGATCCGCCCGCCGAGGATCCGGCACCCGCCAAGGGCGGCTGGTTCTCCCGCCTCAAGGCCGGCCTGGCGCGCTCCACGGCGAAACTCACGGACAGCGTCACCGGCCTCTTCACGAAGCGGAAGCTGGATGATGCGGCGCTCGAGGAGCTCGAGGAGACGCTGATCGCCGCCGACCTCGGCGTCGCGGCCTCGCGCCGCATCGTCGAGGGCTTCCGCCGCACCCGCTTCGGCAAGGAAGTCAGCGACGAGGAGGTGAAGGCGACGCTCGCCGAGGAGATCGCCGCCATCCTGGCGCCGGTCGCGCAGCCCATGACGCTGGACACCGCCCGCGCGCCGCATGTCGTGCTGGTCGTCGGCGTGAACGGCACCGGCAAGACGACGACCATCGCGAAGCTCGGCAAGCAGTACCGCGACCAGGGGCTGAAGGCCGGCTTCGTCGCCGGCGACACCTTCCGCGCCGCCGCCGTCGAGCAGTTGCAGGTCTGGGCCGATCGCACCGGCGCGCGCTTCTTCCCGCCCGCCAAGCCGGGCGCCGACGCCGCGGGCCTCGCCTTCGACGCGCTCACCACGGCGAAGCAGGAAGGCCTCGACGTGCTGCTGGTCGACACCGCCGGCCGGCTGCACAACAAATCCGCCCTGATGGAGGAACTGCGGAAGGTGATCCGCGTCATCCGCCGCGTGGACGAGACGGCGCCGCATTCCGTGCTGCTCGTGCTCGATGCCACCACCGGCCAGAACGCCGTCCAGCAGGTCAAGGTGTTCAAGGAGATGGTGGACGTGACCGGCCTCGCGGTGACGAAGCTCGACGGCTCTGCCAAGGGCGGCATCGTCGTCGCCCTGGCCCAGGATTTCGGCCTTCCCGTGCATGTGGTGGGAGTCGGCGAAAAGGCCGAGGATCTCAGGCCGTTCGAGGCGCGCGACTTCGCCCGCGGCCTGCTGGGGCTGGACTGACACCCGCCCGTGGCGCCATCGTCCGCGCCATGAAGAACAAGCCAGCCGCACGCACCCCGATCCCCGACATCAACACCCTGCCCGAGGACATCCGCACGCGGATCCTCACGGTGCAGGAGAAGTCGGGCTTCATCCCGAACGTCTTCCTGATGCTCGCGCATCGCCCGGAAGAGTTCCGCGCCTTCATGGCCTACCACGACACGCTGATGGACAAGTCGGAAGGCCTAACCAAGGCGGAACGCGAGATGATCGTCGTCGCAGTGTCGTCGCGGAACCAGTGCCAGTACTGCGTGGTGGCGCATGGCGCGATCCTGCGCATCCGCGCCAAGAACCCGCTGATCGCCGACCAGGTCGCGGCGAACTGGCGCAAGGCCGACATCACCGACAAGCAGAAGGCGATGCTGGAATTCGCGCTGAAGGTCACCGACCGCGCCAACGAGGTGAACGACGACGACC
Source organism: Neoroseomonas marina (assembly GCF_012927745.1). GTDB lineage: Bacteria > Pseudomonadota > Alphaproteobacteria > Acetobacterales > Acetobacteraceae > Neoroseomonas > Neoroseomonas marina. Next base: position 251,841 of record NZ_JABBKX010000006.1, on the reverse strand, counting down.
ACAAGGCGCTGCACAAGGCCGGCTTCGACGACGAGGCGATCTGGGACATCGCGGCGATCGCCGCCTTCTTCGGCATGTCCAACCGGCTCGCGAACGTGACCAGCCTGCGGCCGAACGACGAATTCTATGCGATGGGGCGCGGCTGAGATGACCGAAGTGCGTTGGGAACGACTGACCGCCCCGGAACTGCGCGCCCTCGCTGCACGCGACGCCGTCGTGGTCGTGCCGGTCGCGAGCCTCGAGCAGCATGGCCCGCACCTGCCGGTCTGGACCGATTCCTTCATTGGCCATTCCGTCAGCGTCCGCGCGGCGGAACTCTGCGCCGACCTGCCCGCGGTGGTGACGCCGCCGATGTGGCTCGGCCTGTCCGAGCACCACTTCCCCTTCGGCGGCACGATCAGCCTCGACTACGCGACCTTCGCCGGCGTGCTCCGCTGCATCGTGCGCTCGCTGCTGGCGGACGGCTTCTCGAAGGTGATGTTGTTCAACAGCCATGGCGGCAACATCGATCCGCTGGCCGTCTCCGCGCGCGAGCTCGCGCATGAATTCGGCATCCCCGTGCTGACGACGACCATCACCAAGGTCGCGCCGGCGGCGATCTCGGCGGCGCTGACGGCGCAAAAGGCGATCCACCACGCCTGCGAGGGCGAGACGTCGATCTGGCTGCACCTCGACCCGTCGCAGGTGCGGCATGAGGAGATCGCGAACTCCGTCTCGCCGGGCAACTTCGATGCCGGGCAGCAGGTCTCCTCGCGCTTCTGGTCCTTCAGCGAACGCGCGCCGGTGACGGGCGTGCGCGGCGATGCCCGCGCGGCCACCGCCGAGAAGGGCAAGGCGATCTTCGAGGCCATGGCCGAGGGCCTCGCGAAGGAACTGCGCGACACCGCGAACTGGTCCCCGCCCGACGACGTCTGGCGGCGGGGCCGGGCGCAGGGCCCACGGTGATCCCACCCTGGTTTGGACAATGGGAGAGTGCCGACAGGATCGCGCAGATCCTGTCCGGCGCGCTGAAGGCCGCCGATGACCCGTTGTGGCACCGCTCCGGTGCCGGCAGCGCGGCCGAATACGAGACCTGGGCGGACCATCTCTGCGGCGTCGCCTGCCTGCGGATGGCGGTGGCCGCGCGTGGCCTGACGCCGCCGCGCGCCTTCGACCTGGCGCGGGACCTGACGGTGCGCGGCGGCTATGTGGTCCAGCCGGACGGCTTCACCCGCGGCCTGGTCTACGCGCCTGCCGTCGCCTGGCTGCGCGAGGTCCCACGCCTGCCCGCCGAGGTGCGCGTCGACGTGCCGGCCGAGGAGATCGCCTCCCTTGTCGCGGATGGCGGGCTGTTCATGGCCTCGGTCCATCCCTGGGTGCGGCGGGGCGATGTGGAACCGCCCTCCCGCGGCGGCCACCTGGTGCTTGTCTTCGGCACCGCGGACGGCGCGCTGCGCTTCCACAATCCCTCGGGCGACACCCCTCCCTCGCAGGCCGATGCGCGCCTGTCGGTCGCGGCCTTCGCGCGGCACTACGCCGGGCGCGGGATCTACCTGCCCTAGACACGGCGGCGGCACGCCCCGGCCGGGGCCAGCGCCCATCCGCCAGCCGCGGCGACCACGGCCTCCACGCATGGATCAGGTGCGGCCAGACCTCGAACCGCAGCGGCACATCCGCCGCCCCGGGCCGCCGCGCCCAACTGTACCGGCCATCGCCAGATCCACTCAGGGCGAGGCCAGCCAGGCGCGGCGCAGCCCGGCAGCCGGCCCCGGGCGCTGTAGACCCGGGCCATGGGCATTCCTTCCGCCGTCATTCCGGCATCGGTCGCATCGCCCGCCAGCCACACGGCAGCCGGCCGGGGCGCTCGCTTGCGTCGCGGCCGTTTCCCGCCCATCTCCGGGGCATGTCCGACCTGCTGCGCGTCCAGCCCGACCCGTCCGACCCGCGCCTGACGCGCCGCGTCACCGGCATCGACCACGCCGGCAAGCCGGTCGAGACCAGCGTCACCGTCGAACGTCCGCTCACGCTCTACCTGAACGGGCAGGAGATCGTGACGATGATGACGATCCTCGACCGGCCCGAGGACCTCGCCATCGGCTACCTGCTCAACCAGGGCATGCTGCGGCACGATGCGGTGGTGACGGGCGTCGACTACGACGACGACCTCGGCGTCGTGGTGGTGCGCACGCCCGAGCGGACCGACTTCGAGCAGAAGCTGCGCAAGAAGACGCTGACCTCCGGCTGCGCCCAGGGCACCGCCTTCGGCGACCTGATGGAAGGCTTCGCGCAGGTGCAACTGCCGCAGGCGGAACTGCGGACGTCGTGGCTCTATCGCCTGCTGCACCGGATCAACACGCTGCCGACTTTGTATCTGGAAGCCGGCGCGATCCATGGCTGCGCCCTGTGCCGGCAGGACCAGCCGGTCGTCTACATGGAGGATGTCGGCCGCCACAACGCGGTGGACAAGATCGCCGGCTGGATGTTCCGCAACGACGAGACCGGCGGGGACAAGATCTTCTATACCACCGGCCGCCTCACCTCGGAGATGGTCATCAAGACGGTGCGCATGGGCATCCCGATCCTGGTCTCGCGCTCGGGCTTCACCGCCTGGGGCGTGGACCTCGCACGCGAAGCCGGGCTGACCCTGATCGGCCGCTGCAAGGGCAAGCGCTTCGTCGCGCTCGCCGGACAGGACCGCATCGTCTTCGACGCCGACCTCTCCTATGTCGAGGAGGAGAGTGCCAAGCACTGGCGCAAGAACAGCGCCGAGGCGATGGCGGCCGGCGATGAGGGCTGACACGCTCGGCGTCATCCTCGCGGGCGGCCTGGCGCGACGGATGGGCGGCGGCGACAAGCCGCTGCGGGTGCTCGGCGGGAAACCGATGCTCGACCACGCGCTCGGCCGGCTCGCGCCGCAGGTCGCGGGCGTGATCGTGAACGCGAATGGCGACCCGGCGCGCTTCGCAGGCTACGGCCTGCCGGTCGTGCCGGACGGGCTGCCGGACCATCCCGGTCCGCTGGCGGGCATCCTCGCCGCGCTCGACTGGGCGGCGGAGCACCGGCCTGACCTGCCCTGGGTCGTCTCGGTGCCCGGCGATTCCCCCTTCATCCCGGCGGATCTCGTGGCCCGGCTTCATGCGGCGCGGGACGAGACCGGCCAGCCGCTGGCCTGCGCGCGGTCGGGCGGCCAAACGCACCCACCGGTCGGCCTGTGGCCCGTCGCGCTGCGGTCCGACCTGCGCGCCGCGCTGACCGGGGGCGAGCGCAAGATCGACCGCTGGACGGCGCGGCACGGCTGCGCCCACGTCGACTGGCCCGACCGGCCCGTCGATCCCTTCTTCAACGCCAATGCGCCCGAGGACCTCGCAGCCGCCGAGGCGCTGCTGCCGCTGTTGCAAGCAGGCCCTGCCGCCCCATAGAACAGGTCTGAACGCTTGAGGGAGCGCAGTCATGAAGGCCATCATTTCCGGCATCGTCATCGCGGTCGTCATCGCCGTCGGCGCGGCCTATGTGCTGGACACCAAGGTCCAGGAGACGGTGCAGGTCGCCTTCACCACGGGTGGCGCGCGCATCTGACGCGCACCTACCGGACCAGGGTCGCGAGCCCCAGACCGACGAGCCCCAGCCCGACCAGCGCGCCGAGCCCCGGCCGGCCGACGATCTCGACGTCCCGTGACGGCGCGCGCGGGTCGTAGAGGATCGTCACCGGCCCGGGCCCATCCCGCCGCGCCACGTCGCGCAGGCTGTTCGTCGGCACGCTGACCGGGGCGCCGTCCGGCAGGACGAAGTCGAACCGCCAGGCCGGCCCCGCGGAGGTCGGCTGGTACAGCACCGTCGCTCGTGCGCGTCGCCACCGCATCCGCCGCCACAGGCTGCGGATGTCCTGTCGCAGCAGCACCAGGCCCAACAGGCACAACAGCAATCCCGAGGTGGTCGACGGCACTCAGAGAATGCCGGCGAAGGGCAGCACCGTGAGGCGGTCGCCCGGCGCGACCGCCGTCACGGCCTCGGGCAACTCGGCGAAGCCGTCGGACTCCGTCAGGGAGGACAGCAGCCCCGCCCCCTCGCGCGGGAATTTCCGCGCCATGGTCTGCCCGTCCTGCGTTGCGAGGGTGACACGCACGTATTCGCGGCGCCCGGCCTTCTTGCGATAGGCGAAATCCGCCACGGCGCCGACGCGCGGCAGCGGCCGGTCGGCAGCGCCCGCGAGGCGCATCAACAAGGGCCGCGCCAGGTGCAGGAAGCACACCACCGCCGCCACCGGATTGCCCGGCAGCCCGACCACCGGCGTGCCCGCCACCACGCCCATCGCCGCCGGCCGGCCCGGCTTCACCGCGAGCCGCCAGAACACCAGCCGCCCCTGCGTCTCGATCGCCGCGCGGACATGGTCCTCCTCGCCGGTCGAGACCCCTCCGCTCGTCAACAGGAGGTCATGATGGTCGGCGGCGGCGGCCAGCGCCTTGGCGGTGTGTTCGCGGTCGTCCGGCAGGATGCCGAGGTCCACCGCCTCGCAGGGCAGGCCCCCGAGGAGCGCCAGAAGCGTGAAGCGATTGCTGTCATAGGTCCGCGCCGGGCCGAGCGGCGCACCGGGTTCCATGAGCTCGTCCCCGGTGGAAAAAACGCCGATCCGCGGCCGCCGCCGGACCGCGAGCGTCCGCTGGCCGAGGGCTGCGGCGAGGCCGATCTCCGCCGGGCCGAGCAGGCGGCCGGCGGTCAGCGCCACGGCCCCCTGGGCGACGTCCTCGCCGGCGGGCCGGGCATTGGCGCCGCGCTTCAGGCCGTCGGGCACCAGGATCGACCGGCCGCTGTGGCGCACATCCTCCTGCATGACGCAGGTGTCGGTCCCATAGGGCATGGGTGCGCCGGTGAAGACCCGCACGGCCTGGCCCTGCTCGACCGGGCGCGCCGGCACATGGCCGGCGGCGACGCGCCCCACTTCGTCGAGGCGCGTCTCCGCGCCGTAGGCCAGGTCGTCATGGCGGAAGGCCCAGCCATCCACCGCAGCATTGAAGAAGGGCGGCAATGGGATCGGGGCGACCAGGTCGTACGCGAGAACGCGGCCGCGCGCGGCGGCGAGCGGCACCTGCTCGGCGGCCACGGCCGGCGGGACGCGCTCGGCGATCAGGGCCTGCGCCTCCTCCACCGACATCAGCGCGCCACCGAAGGCGAAGCAGTCGTCGCTGAGCTGCGCCATTCAGGCCTCCTGCCGCACGGCCCAGGCGATGTCCGTGACCGGCACCGCATGGGCGAGCACCAGGGCGGCGATCGCCGCGACATCGTCGAGATGCGCGCGCGGCAGGTCGTAGGGCGGCGCGACGTCCGAGGCGACCGCGACGATCCCGGGCATGTCGGGCCGCATCCAGGGCTTGTCGTTCGCGGCGCGGTGCACCTCGATCTTGGGGTGCAGGTCGCGCTTGAAGCCTTCCACGATCACCAGGTCGACCGGGTCCATACGCGCGAGCAGCTCGCACAGCGTCGGCTCCCGCGCGGTGCGGAGTTCCGTCATCAGCGCCCAGCGCGCGCCCGAGGCGACCATCACCTGCTGCGCGCCGGCGCGGCGGTGCTCATACGAATCCTTGCCCGGCGTATCGACGTCGAAGCGGTGATGCGCGTGCTTGAGGGTGGAGACGGCGAGCCCGCCCCCGATCAGCGCCGGCAGCAGCTTCACCATCAGCGTGGTCTTGCCTGCCCCGCTCCAGCCGGCGAGGCCGATGATCCGCGTCACTTGCGCATCCCCCGAAAATGCGACGGGCGCACGGCCTGAACCGTGCGCCCGCCTGTCATGCGACCCGAAGGGGGCGCGGTCAATCGGCGCCGGCCGCCTTGGCCGAGGCCGGCGGCGCCGCGCCGCGGCCCTTCGCCATCTCCTCCTCGACCCACAGGTTGTGGTGCTGCTTGGCCCAGTTCAGGTCGACCTGGCCGGTCGTCATCGCCTCGACCGCGCCGTCCATCCCCACCGTGCCGATGTAGATGTGGGCCACCATCACCGCGATCATCAGCACCGCGATGATGCTGTGCACGATGTGGCTGAGCTGCATGCCCTGGATGTCGGTGAAGAAGAAGGGGAAGACGAGCATGTAGCCCGACACCGCGACGGCGGCGCCGCCGAGCACGGTGATCCAGAAGATCCCCTTCTGCCCCGCGTTGAAGCGACCGCTTTCCGGTTCGCCATGGCCCACCAGGCCACCACCCGCCTTCAGCCAGCGGATGTCCGTGCCGTTCGGGATGTTGTCCTTGATCCAGAGCAGCAGCATGAAGACGAGGCCGAGCGTGAAGGGGAAGGCCAGGAAGTTGTGGGCCATCTTCCCCCAATGGCTGATCTCGGTGAACGCGACCGGCCCCACCAGCGGCAGCAGCACGTGCCGGCCGAAGGTCAGGTTCAGCCCGGACAGCGCCAGGATGATGAAGCAGGACGCCACCATCCAGTGATTGCCGCGCTCGAAGACATTGAAGCGCTGGATGGTGCGGCCGGACCGACCGCCCTCGATCGGGATGCGGCCCCTCACCATGCGGAACACGGTGAGGATCGCGAGCATGCCCACGACCGCGATGCCGCCGACCCAGGCGAGCGTCACGTTGTGGAACTCACGCCATTCGCGGCCCTGCGGCTGGATCAGGTTCGCCGCGCGCTGATCGGGGATGGTGATGCGCCCATGCACCGGGTTCCCGGTCAGCAGGGACTGGATCGCCATCTCGTCGGCGACCGACGGTTCGCGCGCGGTGCCCTGCGCGAAGGCCGGCAGCGCCGCGCCCATCATCAGTACGGCGAACAGGGCGAGGATGCGGATCTTCATCTCTTCGCTCCTTCTCAGATCGCCACGGTTTCGCGATACGCGGTGCGCCAGCCCCAGGCGCCGGCGCCGTAGCCGCGCCGCTGCACGCGCTCGCGGTAGATCTGGGCGATCACCTCGCCGTCGCCGGCGAGCAGCGCCTTGGTCGAGCACATCTCCGCGCAGAGCGGCAGCTTGCCTTCCGCGATGCGGTTGGCGCCGTACTGGATGAACTCGGCCTCGGAGTTGTCGGCCTGCGGGCCGCCGGCGCAGTAGGTGCACTTGTCCATCTTGCCGCGGCTGCCGAAGTTGCCGATGCGCGGATACTGCGGCGCACCGAAGGGGCAGGCGTAGAAGCAGTAGCCGCAGCCGATGCACAGGTCCTTGTCGTGGAGCACGATCGCATCCGCGGTCGTGTAGAAGCAGGACACCGGGCACACGGCCGCGCAGGGCGCGTCCGTGCAGTGCATGCAGGCCATCGAGACGGACCGTTCGCCCGGCTTGCCGTCGTTCAGCGTGACGACGCGCCGGCGGTTGATGCCCCAGGGCACCTCGTTCTCGTTCTTGCACGCCGTGACGCAGGCGTTGCACTCGATGCAGCGGTCGGAGTCGAGAAGGAACTTCATGCGGGCCATAATCGTGTTCCTCCCTTACGCCGCGCGGATCTGGCAGAGGGTGACCTTCGTCTCCTGCATGAAGGTCACCGGGTCGTAGCCGTAGGTCGTGACGGCATTCACGGATTCGCCGAGCACGATCGGATCGGTGCCCTGCGGATACTTGGATCGCTGGTCTTCCTGCATGAACCAGCCGGCGAAGTGGAAGGGCATCCAGGCGACGCCCGCGCCGACGCGCTCGGTCACCAGGGCCTTCACCTTCACCGCCTTGCCCTGCGGCATCTCGGGCCCGTTCACGAGCACCCAGGCGCCGTCGCGGATGTTCCGCGACGCCGCATCGCGCGGGTTGATCTCGATGAACATGTCCTGCTGCAGCTCGGCGAGCCAGCGGTTCGACCGCGTCTCCTCGCCGCCGCCCTCGTATTCCACCAGGCGGCCGGAGGAGAGGATGATCGGGAAGTTCGGCGCGAGGTCCTTGGCACGGTTCTGCACCGTCTGGCCGATATTCGGCAGGCGGAAGCCGCGGCGATCGGACAGCGTCGGGTACTGCGCGATCAGGTCGGTGCGCGGCGTGTAGATCGGCTCGCGGTGCACCGGGATCGGGTCGGGCAGGTTCCACGCATTGGCGCGGGCCTTGGCGTTGCCGTAGGCCATGACGCCGTGTTCCATGGTCACGCGGATGATGCCCATGGACAGGTCGGTGGCCCAGGAGGCGGTCCCGCCCTGGCGCTGGATCGAGGCCTTCTCCTCCTCCGTCAGCTCCGCATCCCAGCCGAGCCGCGCCATCACCGCGGTGGTGAATTCCGGATAGCCGTCGGTGAGCTCCGACCCCTTGGAGAAGGAGCCGTCGGCGAGCAGCGAGACGCCGTTGCGCTCCACCCCGAAGCGGGCGCGGAAGGTGCCGCCGCCTTCCTTCACGTGCAGGTTGGTGTTGTAGAGGACGTGGGTGCCCGGGTGGCGCCATTCCGGCTTGCCCCAGCAGGGCCAGGGCAGGCCGTAGAAGTCGCCGCGGATCTCGGCCGGCGCATCGTCCTTCGCGCGCAGCGTCACCAGGTCGAACTTGTCCTGGTGCTGCATGTGCAGCTTAAGCCGTTCGGGCGACTGGCCCGTGTAGCCGGTGCTGATGGCGCCGCGGTTGATCTCCCGCAGGATGCTCTCGGCGGTCGGCGCGTTGTCCTTGATCTCGAGGTCCTTGAACACCTCGGCCTGCATGCGGAAGGTCATGTTCCGCTTCTGCGCCGCGGCGTCGATCGCACCCGCGAGGCGATACATCGCCTCGTAGTCGTCCTTGCTCTCGAAGATCGGCTTGACGATCTGGCTGCCCCACTGGACCGACCGGTTCGACGCGGTGCGGCTGCCATTGGTCTCGAACTGCGTGCAGATCGGCAGCAGGTAGGTGTTGTCCCTGCGGCCCGAGAGCACGGCAAAGGTGGTCGGATGCGGATCCGCGACGACCAGCAGGTCGAGCTTCTCGAGCCCCTTCACCGCCTCGGGCATGCGGGTGACGGTGTTGCCGCCGTGCCCGAACACCATCATGGCCTTGAAGTTGTCGCGCTGCGCGAGGCCGGTCTGCGCATTCACCGGCATCGTCACCGCGTCGAAGTAGCGCGTGGTGGGGATGCCGGGCGTTTCCATCATCGCCTTGCTGTCGAAGCGGGCGATCATGCTCTCGTAGGAGACGCCCCAGACGCGCGACCAGTGCCGCCAGGCGTTCTCATCGAGGCCGTAATAGGCCGGCAGCGACGTGACATCGAGGCCGAAGTCGGTCGCACCCTGCACGTTGCAGTGGCCGCGGAAGATGTTCGCCCCGGTGCCTTCCCTGCCGACATTGCCGGTGGCGAGCAGCAGGATCGAATAGGCGCGCACATTGGCCGTGCCAACCGTCTTCTGCGTGGCGCCCATGCACCAGATCAACGTGGACGGCTTCTGGGTGGCGAACATCTCCGCCACCTTGCGCAGCTGCGCCCCCGGGACGCCGGTGACGCGCTCGACCTCCTGCGGGTTCCACTTCGCGACCTCGGCGCGGACGTCGTCCATGCCGTAGACGCGCTGGCGGATGAACTCCTTGTCCTCCCAGCCATTCTCGAAGATGTGCCAGAGCATCCCCCAGATGATCGGGATGTCGGTGCCCGGGCGGATGCGCATGTACTCGGTGGCGTGGGCGGCGGTGCGCGTGAAGCGCGGATCGATGACGATCATGTTCGCACGGTTCATCTCCTTGCCGGAGAGGACGTGCTGCAGCGACACCGGATGCGCCTCGGCCGGGTTGCCGCCCATGATGATCATGGTCTTGGCGTTGCGGATGTCGTTGTACGAATTGGTCTGCGCGCCGTAGCCCCAGGTGTTGGCCACGCCCGCGACCGTGGTCGAGTGGCAGATGCGCGCCTGGTGGTCGACGTTGTTCGTGCCCCAGAAGGCGGCGAACTTGCGGAACAGGTAGGAGCCTTCGTTCGAGAACTTGGCGCTGCCCAACCAGAAGACGGAATCGGGGCCGGAGGCCTGGCGGACCGCCATCAGCTTCTCGCCGATCTCGCCCAGCGCGGCATCCCAGGTCATCCGCTGCCACTGGCCGTTCACCAGCTTCATCGGGTACTTCACGCGACGCTCGCCGTGCACGACCTCGCGCACCGACGCGCCCTTCGCGCAATGCGTGCCGCGGTTGATCGGGCTCGCATAGGTCGGCTCCTGGCCGACCCACACGCCGTTCTGCACCTCGGCGGTCACGGTGCAGCCGACCGAACAATGGGTGCAGATGTTCTTCACCCGCGTGACCGGCGTCGAGAAATCAGTCGGGCCCGCCTTGGCGGGACGGACCGTCGTCAGCGGAATGGCGCCGAGCGCGGACAGGCCCAGACCGGTGACCCCGGCCTGCTTCAGGAAGGCCCGACGGTCGAGACCGCCGGAGGACAGACCGGAATAGGCGGCGGCCAGGCGCTGCTTGCCGGCGCGGGCCTCGGAACGCTTGATCAGCATGGGGCTTCGCTCCCTCTTCCCGGCGTCAGCTGCCGTAGCGGTTGGTGCGGTAGAACGCCTGCACCTCGGCGCTGTTCGCCTGGTAGCGCGCCTTGACGCGCTCGGCCTCGTTCTCCTTGCGGGCGATGCCGGGGGCCACGGCATCGGCGCGGACCCAGTCCGCGGCCTCCGCCACGCCGCTCGCCGCCACGGTCGTCGCCGCGGCGGCCGCGCCGCCCAGGCCGAGGGCCTTCAGGAGGCCACGGCGCTCGGCGACGTTCTTCTCGGTCCTGCTCATCTCATGCCTCTCCCCGGTCATCCTCATTGCGGCAACTCCTGGGCTGCCTGCTCGATGTCCACCGCCACGCGTCCCAATTGCCCCACGGCGCGGTAGAAGCGCGCCGCCTGGGCCTGTTCGAGATCCGCGAAGAACCGCCCGGCCCACGGCCGCAGATGCTTCACGAAGAAGGCTTCCGCCTCGCCGGCCCCGCCCTCGAAGCTGCCCGAGAGCAACCCGGCATAGACCTCGCATTCCGATCCGACGTGGTCTTCCGGCTCCGCGACGCCGTCGGCGCGTTCCAGACCGAGGCGCGCCAGGTCGGCGCGCAGGTCGGCGAGCGGGCGTTCATGCAGGAAGCCGGTCAGGTAGTACGAACCGAAGGGCACCAGCTCGCCGCGCCCCAGCCCGATGAAGAGGTCGTGGAACTCCCGCTCCGTCGCCACGGAATCGGTGGCGGCCGCGGCCTTCGCCAGCGCGCCGTACGCCTCGCCCAGCGGCGTTCGCCCGCTCCGCAGCGCGGTCAACGCGTCGAGCAGGCGCGCATCCGGCGCGGCGACCAGCAGTCGCCCCAGAAGCGCAAAGAGCCGCGCACGCTCCGTCGTCAGGGCGTCGGCTGCGGCAACGGCGGTGCCCTGGGCACTCATGCCGGACCCGTCTCCCCTCTCTCCCTAATTTCCGACTGATTTACTCGCCTGTCCACGACAACACAATGCATTGAAATCATTACGAGTTGTTGCGACCCACTCTCAATTCGGCAGCGCGGAGCCGTGCCGGCGCTGCACGGGCTCGGGGCGGTCCGGGGTCGGAGGTTCGGCCGGCGCCTCGGCCAGCAGCACGGGCGCGTCCGCCGGGGGGGCGGCGGGCTCCGGCGCCGGCAACGGCTCGTCGCCCGATGCATCGCCGCCCGGCGTCGCAGGCTCGGCGGCGGCCGGCCGGGCCGGCGCGTCGAATCCCATCGCCTGCGCCAACATCTTCTGCACGTCGCCCACGATATCGAGCGAGAAGCCCGGCACCCCATCCGGCGCGTTGTAGTCCCAGGCATAGTCGGCGGGGCCCACGAAGTCGCGAATCGCCGGGTCGAGCGCCCAGGCCTTCCGCAACGCGGCCCGCTTCAGCGCCTCGGGCACCTCCTTGCGGAGGAAGGCGGTGATGTCGCTCTCGATCGTCAGCGATTCGACCGGCGGCAGCGTGGCCGGGTCGAAGGGCGGCTCCTCGGACACCGGCTCGGGCGGCGGCGGCTCGGGCGCGGACGGCGCCACGGCGGCCGGCGCGACCTGCGGTTCCTCGTCCGGCTGGCCGGCCTCGGCCGCGCGCTTGCGGCGCGACCAGCGCGACAGGAAGCCCTCGCCGCTCACGGCCCGTCGATCCGCGACCGGCGGCCGAGCGCCTCGGTATCCGCGCGGTCACGCTTGCGCTTGTGGAACTCCCGCTCCTTGTGGTGCTCGGCGACGAAGCGCTCGAGCAGCAGGCGCAGGCCGGGCGGCATGGGCAGGGCCTCGAGCAGGTCGGTCCCCGATTCGGCGTAGAGCTGCGCCTCCCCCGCATCGACGGTGACGGTCTTGAGCGCGAAGCCCGGCGCGTCGGCGACCGGGCGCAGCACCACCCAGGCCCGCGGCGGGTCCTGCTGCAGGTTGTGGATGTAGTTGTCGGTGTCGGTCGGATGCAGCGACACCTCGGCGGTGCCGGCGAGGAACAGGGTGCGGCCGCCCTCCTCTCGCAGCACCGTCCAGGGTGGCGCCTCGGGCGCGTCCTCGATCACCTCGCGCGCCTGCCAGGCGTATTCGGCCCAGGGGGTCGCACCGGGCCGGCGTTCCACCACCACGCCGACCGGCACGCGCACGGTGCCCGGGATCTCGAGGGTCATGCCGCGGCCTCCTTCGCGACCAGCGGCAGGCCGGCGACAAGGTTCTGCGGCTTCATCCGCACCCTGTTCGCCGCATCCATCGCCAGCGCCAGGTAGACCGGCCGCCCCGCCACGCGGGGCAGCACGCGGGACGCATCCCGGAATTCCAGAACGCCCAGCCAGAGGATCCGCGCCAGCCGCTCCTGCCGCACCTTCTTCCCGTGCCAGAGATCGTTGGCGATCGCCGTCGCCTCGGCATCGAGGCCGACATGCCAGGTCCAGGCGCGGTCCTCGATCACCGGGACGGCGCGGATCTCGACCTCCTCCCCGAACATGTGGCGGATGAAGCGTTCGAGCATGCGCGAGACGCCGCGGCTGCCTTCCCGCCCCTCGGCGATGTCGAGGGCGAAGTCATGCGCGTCGGAGCGTCCGTGATAGGCCGTGCCGTTCATCTCGTTCAGCACGTCGAGCTCGACCTCGCGCGGCGGCGCGCCGGCTTCGACCAGCAACTGCCCCAGCGCGCCGAAGCCGCCGTCGCGGCCGCGCATCTCGACCACCTCCTCGTCGGCGAGCAGCGTGGCACCCTGGTGGATGCCGGCGCGCTGGGCACGGTACAGCAATTCCCCGGCGCGCAGCACGAAGGGATCGCCCTCCCCCTCGAGCGCCGCGCGCGCAACGAGGTGCGTCAGCATCTGCAGCAGGATCGGCGGGACGCCGTCGACGCCTTCGCGATAGAGCGCGAGCCACGCTTCCTCGAGCGACGGCTGCGGCACGACGCGGTCGCGGAAGGCCAGGAACTGCGTGAAGTTCTCCTGCGCATCGGCATCGGCCAGCGCGGCGATGCGCGCGGGGTCCACCGGCTGCGCCGGGTCCGCCATCAGCGCGGCGTGCAATGCACGCTCGGCGTCGCAGGCCTCCTCGGGCGGGATCAGTTCGGGCCGGGCGAGGAAGGCGCGCCAGAGGTCCGGCGTCGCCGCCAGCCGCCCATGCTCGACGACGTCGCAAAGGTGATGGCCGGAGGCGACCCAGAAATCGCCGGGAGACAGCAATTCGTTCAACGGCGGGTCCTCGCCATGGCCGCAAGGTCGGGATGCTGCACTGGTTCCTCCTCGCCTTCGACGCTGATGGCGGCGAAGACGGGCATGCTCTCATATTCGCGCGCCGCGCGCGGGCGCTCGTGCAGGGTGCGGAAGCGTTCGCGCACCTCGCCGCCCTCGGCGCTGCGGGCGAGTGCGACGATGGTGCCGGGCGGATGCCCGCAAAGCGATTCGGCGAAGGCGATCTCCTCCTCCGCCGCCGCCCGCGCCGCGGCCTCGTCCGGCGCGCCATAGGCCGCGCGCAGATGCGCCGCGAGCGCCGCGACCGCCGCCGCGCGCTGCGCGGGATCGGCCTCCGCCACCTCGACCAGCGTCGACCAGCCGAAGGAACCAAGACCGAGGAAGCCCGCGCGGAAGGCCTGCCGCCGCTTGCCCGTCAGCGATTCGAGGTTGTCGTCCCAGTAGCAGAAGCCCCCGGGCACGGCCCATTCGCCGGGCGCGGCCGCCAGCGGGAAGACCACGGCATCGGAAGGATCGAGCCGGAGGGTGCGCAGCAGACGGGTCATGCGACCAACGCCCCCGTGACCCGAAGCCGCTCGGTCGCTCCGCCGCGGCGCAGCAGCAGGTCCCCCGTCGCCGGATCGAGCCCGCGCTGCGCGCCGCCCGCCAGCGCCGGGTCGAGCCGTGCGAGGTAACGTTCCGCCAGCACGCGGAAGCCGCCGCCCTGCCAGTCGGCGAGGTTCGCCATCAGATGCCGCGCCCAGCCCGCCGTCAGGTCCGTCGGCGTCGTGTCGTTGAAGCCTTCCTCGAACAGCGTGGTGCGGCCGGGATCGCGGCCTGGCTCGTCGTCCATCGGCGCCGCGAAGGCCGCCTCGATGCCGACCACCAGCCAGTCCGGCACGGCATCATCGGCACAGCCCGGCGGCGCGGCGAGCCGCGCGCGGCCCACCAGCCCGCCATTCACCCGGATACCGCCCGGCCAGTCGAAGGTCAGCGGGAGCTCGGAGGGGCCGTAGGGGGCGACCGCATCCGCGAAGGCGGTCAGGGCGGCGAAGAATGCCGGCCGCGCCGCGGCGAGCGTCTGCTCCGGCTCCAGCACGACCGCCGCCTCGATGCGCGACCACGACCGCGCCCAGACCAGCGTGCCGGCGCCATGGCGCGGCGCCTCGGCCACCGCGCGCGCCATCGCGTCTCCCACCTCGCGCAGTGCGATGATGGGGGTGAAGACGCTCGGCAACTCGGGCAGGCCCTCGGACACGCCGCTCCCTCGCACTCCCGTGACGGGCGGCATATATGCGCGTAGGCCCCAAGGTCCAATCTGGGGCGCCTCGGGGGCTTTCGGTCGATGAGTGGAACGGACGGGCGCATCGCCCTTGTGTGCACCTGCGAAGACACGATGCGCCTCGACGAGAAGGCCATCGCGCGCGGCTGCGGCGCCGAGGTACGGACCGGCGAGCAGCTCTGCATGGCGCAGCTCGACCGTTTCCTCGCAGCGCTCGCGACAGGGCGGCCGCTGACCGTCGCCTGCACGGCCCAGGCGCCGCTCTTCGCGCAGGAGGCCGAGGCGGCGCAGGTGCCGGCGCCGACCTTCGTCAACATCCGCGAGCACGCCGGCTGGTCCACCGAGGGCCGCAACGCCGGCGCCAAGATGGCCGCGCTGATCGCCGCCGCCGCCGAGCCGATGCCCGCGACGCCGCTGGTGCTGCTCGAGAGCAACGGCGTGACGCTGGTGCTCGGCCGCGATGCCGTGGCGCTGGAGGCTGCGGCGCGGCTGCAGGACCGGCTCGACCTCACCGTGCTGCTGACCGACGCGGAGGAGGTCACGCCGCCGCGGACCGTGCCCTTCCCGGTGATGAGGGGTCGTGCGCGCGCCGCGACCGGATGGCTCGGCGCCTTCGAGGTGACGGTGGATGGCGCCGCCATGCCGCGCCCCTCCTCCCGCGCGCGCTTCGACTGGGGGCCCGGCAAGGACGGCGCGACCAGCCGCGCCGACATCGTGCTCGACCTCACGAGCAACCCGCCGCTGTTCCCGACGCATGAGGTGCGGCAGGGCTACCTGCGCGCCGATCCGGCCGATGCCGCGGCGGTGGAACGCGCCATCGCGCAGGCCGGAGAGCTCGTCGGCACCTTCGACAAGCCGCGCTTCGTCACCTTCGAGGGCAGCCTCTGCGCGCACGCGCGCAACAAGCGGAACGGCTGCACGCGCTGCATCGACCTCTGCCCGACCGGTGCCATCACGCCGGGCACCGGGCCGCTCAAGGACCAGGTCGTCATCAGCGCGGAGATCTGCGCCGGCTGCGGCGCCTGCGCGGCGGTCTGCCCGACCGGCGCGGCGACCTACACCCTGCCCCCGGCGCGGGCGCTGGCGCGGCGCATCCGCACCCTGCTGCTCGCCTATCGCGAGGCCGGCGGCGAGGCCCCCGTCCTGCTGCTGCACGACGAGGCGCAGGGCGAGCCGCTGCTCGACGCCCTGGCCCGCCATGGCGACGGATTGCCCGCGCGCGTCCTGCCGCTGAAGGTGAATGAGCCGACCGCGCTCGACCTTTCGCTCATCGCCGGCGCCTTCGCCTGGGGCGCGTCGGCGATCCGCGTGCTGCTGCCCGCGAGGCGCAAGCACGGCGCGGAGGGGCTGCTTCGCAACCTCGACTATGCGAACGCCGCGCTGGCCGGCCTCGGCCTCGGCCATGCGAGCCCGCGCGCGGCGGCGATCGAGACGGACGATCCCTTCTCGCTCGGCGAGGCGCTCACCGCCCTGCCCCGCACACCCTTCGCCTTCGCACCGTCCACCCACCAGGCGATCGGCACGCCGCGGGAGATGGCGCTGCAGGCCTTCCGGACGCTGCGCGCCGCGGCCAAGGCGCCGGCCGAGACCGTGCCGATGCCCGCCCTCGCCCCCTTCGGCGTGGCGAAGGTCGGGACGGAAGGCTGCACGCTCTGCCTCGCCTGCACGAGCGTCTGCCCGACCTCGGCCTTCTCGGCCAACCCCGAGAGGCCGCAGCTCCGCTTCCTCGAGGATGCCTGCGTGCAATGCAACCTGTGCGCCGCGACTTGCCCGGAGAAGGTCATCAGCCTTGAGCCGCGGCTGAACTTCGCCGAGGCCGCCACTGTCCCGCAGGTGGTGAAGGAAGAAGAACCCGCCGCCTGCCAGCGCTGCGGCAAGCTGTTCGGCACCAAGGCCTCGATCGCGCGGGTGAAGGCGAAGCTCTCGGCGCACTGGATGTTCGCCGATCCGGGGCGCCAGGCGTTGCTCGACCTCTGCGAGGAATGTCGCATCGACGCGGCGACCTCAGGCGGCATCGATCCCTATGCGGGCCCGGAGCGGCCGGCGACCAGGACGACGGAAGACTACCTGCGCGAGGCGGAGCGCGCGAAGCGTGACAAGCCCTGACGCTTGATGCGCGTCAATACGACGGCCGGCCCGCCATGGCCAAAGTGGCGGCGAAGGAAACGTCCGGACGCCTGCGGCAATGACCGACACCGTCGTCTATCTCCTCGCGCTGCATGCGCAGTCGTACTGGATGCAGCTCGCGCTTCCCGCGGTCGCTTCGGCCTTCTGGATCCTCGTCGTGTCGGTGGCCTACATCTCCTCGGCGCGGGAGTCGGAGGGCATCACGCCGGGCTTCAAGGGCCTGCTGTTCGTCTTCGTCGCGCTGCAGAGCATGACACCGATCCGCGCCACGCTGGACCTGGTCCTCGCGTTGCGAGGACCGGACGGCAATCCGGACTCCTGGCTGTTCGGCGTGCCGGGGGACTTCCCCATTGCGCGCGGCGCGCTGACGGGGCTGATCGTGATCGACCTGCTCTTCGCCCTCGTGTCCTTCGCGACCATGATGCGCCGGTCGCGGCGGTTCCCCGGCATCTTCGAGATCCATTTCTACTACTACATCAGCTACAACGTGCTCGCGATCCCGATGGTCGCGGCGATCATGAACCTGCTCTACGGCGCCGAGGTGCCGGTGGCGCACGTCTTCGTCCATCTGCTGGACTACGCGCCGGAATGGGGTGCGATCCTGGTGGTCGGCGGGATCTCCCTCGCCTACCTGACCAAGTCGCGCCGCGCGGAAATCACCTTCGTTCGCTGACGCGGACGATCAGCCCGCGAAGGCCTGGGTCCGCACCAGACGCGCGTAGAGACCGTCGAGCGCCATGAGCTCGGCATGGGTGCCCTGTTCGACCGCGCGGCCGTTCTCCATCACCACGATGCGGTCGGCGTCGCGCACGGTCGCGAGGCGATGCGCGATGACGAGGGTGGTGCGCCCGGCGCGCAGCCGGGCCAGCGCCTGCTGCACGAGCGCCTCGTTCTCGGCATCGAGCGCGCTCGTCGCCTCGTCCAGCAGCAGGATGCGCGGGTTGCGCAGCAGGGCGCGGGCCAGCGCGATGCGCTGCCGCTGCCCGCCCGACAGGCGCGACCCGCCGGGGCCGAGGACCGTGTCGTAGCCCTTCGGCAGCGCCGCGATGAAGTCGTGCGCGGCGGCGGCGCGGGCGGCGTCCTCGACCTCGGCGCGCGTCGCCCCGGCACGGCCGGCTGCGATGTTGGCGTGCGCCGTGTCGTCGAAGATCACCGCATCCTGCCCGACATAGGCGATGGCGTCGCGCAGCGAGGCGAGCGTCACCGTCCGCACATCCGCCCCGTCGATGGCGATGTGCCCCTCCGTCACGTCATAGAGCCGCGGCACCAGCGCGATCGCCGTCGACTTGCCCGCGCCCGAGGGCCCGACCAGTGCGACCGTCTGGCCCGGTTGCGCGGCGAAGGTAAGGCCCGCCAGCGCCGCGTCCGGCACGCCGTCATAGGTGAAGCCGACGCCGTCGAAGGCGATCTGGCCATGGCCTTCGGGCAGCGGGCCGGCGCCAGGCGCGTCGAGGATGCGGCGCGGTTCGTCCATCACGCCGAAGACGCGGTTGAGGCCCGCCAGCCCTTCCTGCAGCGCCGCGTTCAGCGATCCCAGCGCGCGCACGGGGCGCGAGGCGATCAGCAGCGCGGCCACGAAGCCGGTGAACTCGCCGAGCGTGCCCGCGCCGGTCGAGACGCGCCAGCCGACGAAGACCAGCACGGCCGCGACCGCGAAGCCGCCCAGCGCCTCGAGCATCGGGTCGAGCGAGGCCCGGGTACGGGCGATGTGATAGAGGCTCTCGCGCAGCCGCGCGAAAAGCCCGGCGGCGCGGGCTTCCTCCGCCTGTTCGAGCCGGTAGGCGCGGACCACGCGCGCGGCGCCGAAGGATTCGGTCAGGGCGGCCGCGGCCTCCCCCACCCGTTCCTGCATGCCACCCGACGCACGACGGATGCGCTTGCCGAGCTTGAGGATCGGCACCACCGCGATGGGGTAGAGCAGTGCGGCCACCAGCGACATCTGCCAGTCGAGATAGACCATCGACGCGACCAGCCCGACGACCGTCAGCACGTCGGCGAGTGCGTTGATCGACTTGGTCAGCGCCTCGCGGATCAGGGCGGCATCGGTGGTGAAGCGGGCGGCGTGGCGGGCGGGCGCCTCGCGCGCCACCACGGCCAGGTCGGCGCGGGTGAGCGCGCGGAACAGGTCGTTCTGCACCGCCTCGATCACCCGCAGCACGACCGACTGGATGGCGACCGCCTGGCCGAACTGCGCGAGCGCCTTCAGCGCCGTCACCACGACGATGACGATCGGGATGGCCCAGAGCAGGTCTTCCCGTCCCGCGGTGAACAGGTCGAAGGATTGCTGGATGACCACCGGATACAGCGCGGTCATCGCCGCCACCGCGACGGTGCAGACCAGCGCGACGGCGATCCCCTTCCGGTGATGGCCGACATAGGCCGACCAGAGGCGGCGGAGCAGGGCGCGGGTGGTGGTGTCGAGGGCAGCGGCCATGGGGCGGCGGCATAGCCCGGAATGGCGGGGGGCGGTATCCGCCCTGCCGGCGAACCGTCACATCAACGGGCTTGCGGGCGCCCGAAATCCTGTGCTAGTTCTTGTTTCGTTCCGGTGAATGCGGCGGGACCGATCCCCCACTCATCCCCCGAGTGAGGTCCCGCCGCTCCCTCCGCCGATGCGGCGGGCGAGTTCGGCGAGGGCTTCGTCGTGCGTCGCCCGGCAGCCGCCTTGGATCCACCATGCCCGCAATTCCCCGAGCACGCGGCCGATCGCCGGCCCTGGCGCGGCACCCAACGCCAGCGCATCGCGCCCCTGCAGCGGGAAGCGCGGCCAATCCGCCGCGGCGATGCGCGCGCGCAGCGCGCTGCGGTCGCGCCCGTCGCGCGCCTCGGCCAGCCAGGCCTCGCGCTGGACGTCCTCCGGCGCCATGCCTTCACGGCGGGCAAGGAAGACCCGAAGGGCATCGCCGTCGACATCCGGTTCGGGCCGCGGCAAGGGCGCCCTGCCCATGAGCCAGGCCAGCGCATCGGCCTCGGCGCCGGACAGGCGCAGACGGGACCGAAGGCGCGCGGCGCGGCCGGCCTCGCCATCGGGGATCAGGGCCGCGAGCCGCAGCAGCGGGTCGGCCGGCGCGCCGGCCGCGACCAGCCGCCGCAGCGCATCGAGTCCCTCCGCCTCCGGCAGCACCGCCGCCAGCACGCCGGTTTCCGCCATCAGCGCCACCGTTGCCACCGGATCCGGCACCGCCAGGATGCGCTTCAGTTCCATCCACACCCGCTCGGCCGACAGCCGCGCCAAGCCCGGCACCGCGCGGCGGATCGCCGCGATCGCCGGCGCATCGGGCGCACCCAGGCCGTAGCGCGCCTGGAAGCGGAAGAAGCGCAGGGCGCGGAGGTAATCCTCGGCGAGGCGCGTATCCGGGTCGCCGACGAATCGCACCGCGCCGGCCGCGAGGTCCGCCCGCCCCGTGAAGTAGTCGTAGAGCGACCCGTCCGCCGCCAGCGACATGGCGTTGATGGTGAAGTCGCGCCGCGCCGCGTCCTCGCGCCAGTCGGTGGTCCATTCGACCTGTGCGTGCCGCCCATCGGTGAGGAGGTCGCGGCGCAGCGCCGTGACCTCGACCGGGACGTGGTCCTTCACCGCCGTGACGGTGCCGTGCGACAGGCCGGTTTCGAACACCTTGAGGCCCGCTTCGCGCAGGCGGGCGGCGATCTCCTCGGGCGGCAGGGGGGCGGCGACGTCGACATCGGCGGAGGGCCGGCCGGCGAGCGCGTCGCGCACGCAGCCGCCGACCGCGCGGGCGCCCGGCAGCGTGGCCAGGACCGCGGCGACGGCCGGGGTGTCGAGGAAGCCTGGCCGTGGGATGCGTTCCGCCGGGGCGTCGCTCACCGCCGCGGTTCCGCATGGCCTGGTTCGACGCGGTCGCCTTCCAGGTGGGCGGGCACGTAGGCCTCGCCGGGCGCCATGCTGCGGGAGGATCCGTACCAGAAGGCCCCGGCCAGCATCAGCACGACGCCTGTCCCGGCCAGCACCAGAAGGATGGTGCTGGGTTCCGTGGTCGGGTTCATCCGACGCCAGACCCCGTAGGCGGCGAAGGGCGCGAGGAACAGGAGCAGTTCGACGAGATAAGGCACGCGCCAGGATCGCCCGCCCCGCCCCGGAAGGGAAGAAACCCCCGCCTCACCCCCCCTTGGTTCCAAGGAAGGTTGAGGGGGGTTCCGGGGGGAGAAGTTCCCTTCTCCCCCCGCCCTTGACCTGCGCCAGCTCGGCCTCGAGTTCCGCGATCCGCGCATCCCGCTTCTCGATCGCCGCGAGCACATCCGCCGCCTCGAAGCGCTGCGGGATATGCTGGTGGCAGTTGCTGTCCCAGGCCGTGACGCGGATGACGATCGCCTGTTCCGCGCGGCCCGGGGCACCTTCGGGCATCAGCATGGCGAGCAGCGCGGGATCGTCCTGCACGACGCGCGCCTCGCCCCAGATCTTCACCCGGCGACGGTTGGCGTAGTCCATCAGGAACAGCTGGACCCTCGGGTTCTCCGAGAGGTTGCCGAGGGTGATGTACTGCCGGTTCCCCGAGAGATCGGCGAAGGCGAGGGTCTCGGCGTCGAGCACGCGCAGGAAGCCCGGCGGCCCGCCGCGGTGCTGGATGTACGGCTGCCCCTCGGCGCTGGCGCTGGCCAGGTAGAAGCTGCGCTGGGCGGCGATGAAGCCGGCGATGTCGGGGGTGAGCTCGGTGCGCCAGCCGCCGCGGCGTTCCATCCGGGCGTAGGAGTCGCGGGACCCCCGCGCGGCCTGGATCGCCTTGACGGCGGGGGAGAAGGCGACGTCGCTCGACGGGGCTTCGGTCATGGCGTCACTCCTCGGAGGGGCGGGGATGGCGGGGGTTCCGCCATCCCTTGGCATGTCAGGCGGCGCGGGCGGCCGGGGTGGGGAAATCCACCTCGGTGCGGGCAACCTCGTTGACGTAGTTGGTCAGCGTGTTCAGCGCGACATGGGCGACGATCTCGAGGATCTCGGCATCGCTCCAGCCCGCGGCGCGCACCGCGGCGAGGTCGGCATCCGCCGCGCGGCCGCGGGCCTCGGTCACCGCGATGGCGAAGCGCACGGCGGCGTCGGCCTTCGGGTCGGCGGAGCGGCCGGCGCGCGCGGCGGCGATCTCCGCGGCGTCGAGCTTCGCCATGTTGGCGCCGATGAAGGCATGCGCCGCCAGGCAGTAGCCGCAGCCGTTGAACTCGGCGACCGCGAGCGCGATGCGCTCCCGCGTCCGGATGTCGAGGGCGCCCTTCCCGAGCGCGCCGGACAGGCCGAGGTAGCCGTTCAGCCCGGCGGGGCTGCTCGCCAGCAGGCGGAACAGGTTCGGCACGGAGCCGAGCTGCTTCTGCACCGCCTCGAGCTGCGAGCGGGTCGCCTCGGGGGCCTCGGCGATGGTGGCGGGGGTGGCGATGCGGGGCATGGGCTTTCTCCTGGTTTGTCCGTGGCCGGGAGAATGGCTATGAGCGTGTTCCGTGATAATCATTCCGATTGAAATGAGATCGATGCAGAATAAGCAATAATGACGGACCGATTCGACGCCATGGCTGCCTTCGTCGCGGTCGCGGATGCCGAGGGCTTCGCCCCCGCGGCGCGGCGGCTCGGCCTGTCGTCCTCGGCCGTGACGCGGCTGGTCGCGGGGCTCGAGGACCGGCTCGGGCTGCGGCTGCTGCAGCGGACGACGCGGCGCGTGGCGCTGACCGATGCGGGGGCACGCTTCCTGATACGGGCGCGGCGGATCCTCGCGGACCTGCGGGAGGCGGAGGATTCCGCCGCGGCCGAACGCGCCGCGCCGTCGGGGCACCTAGTCGTCGCCGCACCCGTGATGTTCGGGCGCCTGCATGCCGGGCCGCTGGTCTGCGAGTTCCTCTCGCAGCATCCCGACCTGACGGCCGAACTCACCCTGTCCGACCGCTACATCGACCTGGTCGAGGAAGGCGTCGACGTCGCGCTGCGCATCGGACACCTCGAGGACAGCACGCTGGTCGCACGGCGCGTGGGCGAGACGCGGCG
The DNA here is from genome assembly GCF_012927745.1 of Neoroseomonas marina. Lineage (GTDB taxonomy): Bacteria > Pseudomonadota > Alphaproteobacteria > Acetobacterales > Acetobacteraceae > Neoroseomonas > Neoroseomonas marina. Next base: position 228,977 of record NZ_JABBKX010000006.1, on the reverse strand, counting down.
CGTCTGGGTCGCAGCACCCGACTACCTGGCCCGCGCCGGCATGCCCGCGGCGCCGGAGGACATCGCGGGGCATCGCATCATCCACAGCACCTCGCTCGGCGCCGAGCCGGCCTGGACCTTCTGGCGCGACGGCGTGGCCGAGAAGCACGCCATCGCGCCGCGCTACGTCACCAACAGCATCGACGCGGCGCTGTGGCATGCGGGCCAGGGCGGCGGCATCGCGAAGACGCTCGCCTACCAGGCCGAGGACGCCGTGCGATCCGGCCGTCTGCGCCTCGTGCTCGAGGCCTTCGAGCCGCCGCCGCTGCCGATCCAGTTCGTCTATCCCTCCGCGCGGCTGCTCTCGGCCAAGGTGCGGGGGCTGGTGGACCTCGCGCTGGCGACGCGGTCCTGGCGCTTCGTCAGCCTGGGGGCGTGAGGGTCCAGCCGCAGGCCAGCAGCGCGGCGCGCATGTGCTCGGGCGGCGGCGCTTCGGTGGCGAGCGGCGGTTCGACCGGCAGCTCGATGGCGCGGGCCAGCAGGTGCAGCCCGCCGCCCTCCCCGCCGCCATAGACGGGATCGCCGAGGATCGGCCATCCGGACGCGGCGGCATGCACGCGCAACTGATGCGTCCGGCCCGTGGCGGGGCGCAACTCGATCCAGGCCAGGCCCGGTGCGCGGCCCAGGACGCGCCACTCCGTCACCGCCGGCTGGCCCTCGGGATGGACCTCCATCCGCCAGCCGGCCGCCTTGGTCGAGACCTTGCGCAGCGGCGCATCGATGCGCCCGGCATCCTCCGCCGGCCCGCCGCGCACCACCGCCCAATAGGTCTTGCGCGCCCGACCCTCGGCGAAGCAGCGGCCGAGCGCGGCGAGCGCCGGCTTGGTCCGCCCCAGCACCAGGCAGCCCGCCGTATCCGCATCCAGCCGGTGCACCGGCTGCGGCAGGTGCCGCTTGCCCATGCGCAGCGGCTCGAGCCAGTCCTCCAGCGACGCGCCGCCGCGCGGACCGCGGTGCACCGCGAGGCCCGCCGGCTTGTCGATCACGATCGCGTCGTCGCGCAGCAGCAGGACCCGCGCGGCGATCGCGTCCGGCAATGCTTGGCGCCGAGGGCCACCCTGTGTGACGCTGCGGCGCATCATGTCGGCTCCTCCTCTCGTCATCTGCCTCGGCAACGTCGTCGCTGACCACACATTCCGGGTCGAGGACATACCCCAGCCACCCGCAAAGATCGCCGCCCGGTCGTACAGCATCGGCGCCGGCGGCATGGCGGCCAACGCCGCGATCGCGGTGGTGCGCCTCGGTGGCCGCGCCGCTTTCTGGGGCCGGGTGGGCGATGACCTGAACGGGGAGCCGCTGGCGCAGTCGCTCGAGCAGGAAGGCGTGGACGTCGCGGGCCTGCGGCGCGTGCCCGGCGGGCGGACGCCCGTCGGCGCCGTGCTGGTCGACCCGCGCGGGGAACGGACCATCGTTTCCTTCCGCGGCTCCGGGCTCGGCACCGATCCGGCCTGGCTGCCGCTGGACCGGATCGCCGGCGCGGCGGCGCTGTGCTGCGATCCGCGCTGGCCGGAAGGCGTCGCGGCCGCCGCGGCCGCGGCCCGTGCCGCCGGCGTGCCGGTGGTGCTCGACGGCGAGCGCAGCGAGACGCGCATCCTGGTCGACCTGGTGCCGCGCGTGGACCACGCGATCTTCTCGGTGCCGGGCCTCGCCAACTACGCGCCCGGCCGCAGCCCGGAGGAAGGACTGCGCCAAGCGCTCGCCTCCGGCCCCGTGAAGGTCGCCGCCGTCACGCAAGGCGAGAAGGGCGTGCTGTGGCTGCTGCCCGGGCACGGGAAGGCGACCCGCACGCCGGCCTTCCCGGTCGAGGCGACGAACACCACCGGCGCGGGGGACGTGTTCCACGGCGCCTATGCGCTCGCCATTGCGGAAGGGATGCCGACGGACCGCGCGATGCGATTCGCGTCGGCGGCAGGCGCCCTGCGGGCGCGGGACGGCGCGACGCCGACACGGGCGATGGTCGACGAACTGATGTGACGAGGTCGGGGGAGGAGAACCTCCCCCAAACCCCCTCCCTTCTTTGATTTTTTGTTCCAAGGAAGGTTGAGGGGGGTCCGGGGGGAGAAGTTCCCTTCTCCCCCCGCCTGTCGTCAGAGATGCTTCGCGAAGAACTCCAGCGTGCGCTTCTGCGCCAGCGCGTAGTCCGCCTCGACATAGGACCCGCGCTCGTCGCAGCCAAAGCCGTGCCCGCCGCCATAGACGTGCAGGTCCACGCCGGGCTGCGCCGCGCGGATCGCAGCGACATCCGTCATCGGGATGGAGGCGTCCTGCTCCCCGAAATGCAGTTGCACCGGGCAGCGCGGCGTCTCGTCCTTCGCCGCGGCGATACCGCCGCCATACCAGCCAGAGGCCGCCGCAAAGGCGCTGGTGCGCGTCGCCCCATGCCAGGTGACGGTGCCGCCCCAGCAATAGCCGACGATGCCGCGCTTCGCCCCGCGCGGCAGCGCCGCCGCCGCCGCGAGCACGTCGAGCAGCGTCAGCCCGTCCGGGATCTTGCCCCGCAATTCGCGCCCCTGGGCGACGTCGGCGGCCTCGTAGCCGAGCTCGATGCCCGGGCCGACGCGGTCGAACAGCGCGGGCGCGATGACGGCGTAGCCCTCGGCGGCGAAGCGCTCGCACACGTTCCGGATGTGCCGGTTCACGCCGAAGATCTCCTGCACCACGACCAGGGCGCGGCCGGCGTTCTGCGGCCCGGCGCGATAGGCGGTGAGACGGTGGCCGTCGGCGGCGGTCAGCGAGATGGTGGGCATGGACGTTTCCCTCGGGCGGTTGGCGCGCGTATCCTCCCCGCATGGCCGAGATCGTCAACCTGAACCGGGCGCGCAAGGCGCGGGCGAAGCAGGAGGAAGCGGCCCAGGCCGCCGCCAACCGCACCAAGCACGGCCGGACCAAGGCGGAGAAGGACAACGACCGCCGGACCGAGGAGCGGCGCCAGGCGCTGCTCGACGGCGCGAAGCGGGAGGATTGAGGGCGTGCAGCACCACATCCTGCCGGGCTTCCCGCCCTCGGTCTCGCCGTCCTCGCATGCGGTCGAGACGGATGGCTTCGTCTTCCTGACCGGCCAGTTCCCGCGCGACCTCGACGACCCGAGGGCGCCGCTGCCCGAGGGCATCACGGCGCAGACCACGCGCACCATGGCGAACCTCGCCCGCGCGCTGCGGGCGCTCGGGATGGGGCTTGAGCACCTGGTCTCGGTGCGCGTCTACCTCTCGGGCTTCGAGCGCGACTACGCGGCGATGAACCTCGCCTATGCGGCGGCGCTGCCACCTGGCGGGCGCCCCGTGCGGACCTGCGTCGGCGTCACCGCGCTGGTGCGCGGCGCGCTGATCGAGATCGAGGCCGTCGCCCGCCGGCCCTAGTAGTAGTGGCGCGGCAGCAGGCCGTGCTCGCGGGCCTGCCGTTCGAGGTCCTCCCGGAAATCCGGATGCGCGAGCCCGATCAGCGCCTTCGCGCGGTCGGCCACGGACTTCCCCTTGAGGTTCGCGATGCCGTACTCGGTCACGACGTACATCATGTCCGACCGCGGCGTGGTCACGACGTTGCCCGGCGTCAGGTTCAGCACGATGCGGCTGCGGCGCTGGCCCTTCCGCTCATAGGTGGACGCCAGGCAGACGAAGGATTTGCCTCCCTTCGAGGCATAGGCCCCACGGACGAACTGCAACTGCCCCCCGGTGCCGCTGATGTGCCGGTGGCCGTCCGATTCCGATGCCGCCTGACCCTGCAGATCGATCTGGGTGGTGTTGTTGATCGCCACCACCTTGTCGTTCTGCATGATGACATGCGGCATGTTCGTGTTCTCGACCGGCAGGCACTGGAAGTCCGGGTTGCGGTCGATCGTGCGATAGAGCTCCTTGGTGCCGAGCGCGAAGGAATAGACGATCTTGCCCGGCTGCAGCCGCTTCGCCACGCCCGTGATGCGCCCGGCGCGATAGAGCTCCCCGATGCCGTCGGTCAGCATCTCGGTATGGATGCCGAGATCCTTCACGCTGCTGTCGAGCAGCAACGCGCAGACCGCGTTCGGCATGCCGCCGATCCCGATCTGCAGGCAGGCGCCGTCCTCGATCTCGTTGGCGATGCGGCGCCCCACGGCGCGGTCGACGTCGCCGATCGGGCTGTTGGGCAGTTCGGTCGGCGGCTGGCCGTCGCCTTCGACGATGAAATCGACCTCGCTGGCATGGACGCCGTTCATCTCGCCCTCGCAGTGCGGGATGGCGGGGTTGGTCTCGATGATGACGGTGCGGGCGCATTCGATGACGGCGCGGTGCCACAGGTTGGCGCCGCCGAAGTTGAACCAGCCATTCTCGTCCATCGGCCGCGCCTTGATGATCGCGACGTCCACGGGCGGGTTGAAGCGGCGGTAGTAGTCCGGGATCTCGCCGAGGTTGACCGGGATGTAGTGGCTGATGCCGGCGTCGTGCTTCTTCCGGTCGTAGCCGGAGAAGTGCCAGGAGAACCACAGGAAGTGCTTGCCCTCCGGGTCGGCCTCGAGCACCGCGCGGGGGCGCAGCGACAGGCAGTTCCGGATCTTCACGCCTTCGAGTTCGTCCCTGCGGGCGGCGAGCGCCGCATCGAACACGTCGGGCTGGCCGGTGATGACGCCGTAGTCGAGCCAGTCGCCGGACTTCACGAGGGCCGCGGCCTCGGCGGCCGAGATGTGTCGGGGGGTCTTCCCGCCCGGATTGACCTTCATGTCGCTACTCCCTGACGGTCTCCCGGTCCTTCGATCCGCCGGGATGCCTTGGGGGACAAAATCGCAGGAATCGCAGTCGCGAGCCAGCGTCGCCGCAAACGAAAAGGGCCGCCCGAGGGCGGCCCTTCACGGCATGGCGATGCACCCCGCCGTCAGTGCGCGTTGGCCCAGATCTTCCGCTTCACGGCATAGGCGAGCCCCGCCAGCACCGTGAGGAACAGGATGATCTTGATGCCCATGGCGCGGCGTTCCTCGAGCTCGGGCTCGGCCGCCCACTGCAGGAAGGTGGCGACGTCGCGGGACATGTTCTCGAGCGTGGACTGCGTCCCGTCGGCGAACTCGACCTGACCCGCGCTCAGCGGCGGCGCCATCGCGATCTGGTGGCCGGGGAAGTAGCGGTTGTAGTTCATCCCCTCCATCACCGTGACGCCGGCGGGCGGGTCGCCGTAGCCGGTCAGCAGCGCGTAGAGGTAGTCGGCGCCGCCTTCGCGCGCCTTGGCGATGACCGACAGGTCCGGCGGCAGGGCACCGTTGTTCGCCGCGCGCGCCGCCTGCGGGTTCGGGAAGGGGCTGCGGAAGCGGTCGGACGGACGGCCGGGCCGCTCGAACATCTGGCCTTCGTCGTTCGGGCCGTCCTGGATCTGGACCGTCGCCGCGATCGCCGCGACCTGCGCCTCGGTCAGGCCGAGGGCGCGGAGGTTGCGGTAGGACAGCAGGTGCATCGCGTGGCAGTTGGCGCAGACTTCCTTGTAGATCTGGAAGCCACGCTGCGCGCTCGCGCGGTCATAGGTCCCGAAGATCCCGTCGAAGGAAAAGCGGGTGTCGGGGATGTGGATCGTCTCCCCCGCCGCGGAGGCGGGGGCCGGCGCGAAGGCAACGAGGCTGCCGAGGACGGCCAGGGCCTTGAGCGTGGTGCGGAACATGGTCAGGCCTTCTCCATCGGCTTGGCCGCGGCGCCGCCGGGCAGCGGGCCACCGCCGAGCACGGCACGGGCGATGCTCTCGGGCAGCGGCAGCGGCTTCTCCAGCCGCGCGAGCAGCGGCAGGATCACCAGGAAGTACGCGAAGTAGTACGCGGCCGCGATCCGGCTGATGGTCACGTAGGGCTCCTCGGCCGGCTTGCCGCCGCAGTAGAGGAGCACGAAGAACGCCACCGTCCAGAGCAGGAAGGCGATGCGCGCGATCGGGCGGAACCGCATCGAGCGGACCGGGCTGCCGTCGAGCCAGGGCAGCACGAACAGCACCGCGATCGAGCCGAACATCAGGAGCACGCCGCCGAGCTTGTCCGGCACCGCGCGCAGGATCGCGTAGAACGGCAGGAAGTACCATTCCGGCACGATGTGCGCGGGCGTCACCAGCGGGTTCGCCGGGATGTAGTTGTCCGGGTGGCCGAGGTAGTTCGGCGCGAAGAACACCAGCACGGCGAAGACGATGAAGTAGATCACCAGGCCGAAGCTGTCCTTCGCCGTGTAGTACGGGTGGAACGGCAGGGTGTCCTGCGGGCCCTTCGGCTCGATGCCGAGCGGGTTGTTCGAGCCGGTGATGTGCAGCGCCACCACGTGCAGGAACACGACGCCGACGATCACGAAGGGCAGCAGGTAGTGCAGGGCGAAGAAGCGGTTCAGCGTCGGGTTGTCGACGGAGAAGCCGCCCCAGAGCAGCTGGACGATCCACTCGCCCACCACCGGGAAGGCCGAGAAGAGGTTGGTGATGACCGTCGCGCCCCAGAAGGACATCTGGCCCCACGGCAGCACGTAGCCCATGAAGGCCGTTGCCATCATCAGCAGGAAGATGACGACGCCGAGCATCCAGAGCAGTTCGCGCGGCGCCTTGTAGGAGCCGTAGTACATGCCGCGCCAGATGTGGACGTAGACGACGATGAAGAACATCGACGCGCCGTTGGCGTGGACGTAGCGCAGCAGCCAGCCGTAGTTCACGTCGCGCATGATGCGCTCGACGCTGTCGAAGGCCATCGAGGTGTGCGGCGTGTAGTGCATCGCGAGGAACACGCCCGTCGCGATCATGATCACCAGGTTGACCATGGCGAGCGCGCCGAAATTCCAGAAGTAGTTGAAATTCCGCGGCGTCGGGAAGGAGCCGTACTCCTTCTGCATCATGGTGAAGACCGGCATGCGCTGGTCGATCCAGCGCAGGACGGGGTTCGGGATGTCGCTGTTGTGCAGGCCGATGGACATGGTCGCGTTCCTCAGCCGATCCGGATCTTGGTGTCGGAGGTGAATGCGTAGGGCGGGACCGCCAGGTTCAGCGGCGCCGGCCCCTTACGGATGCGGCCGGACGTGTCGTAGTGGCTGCCATGGCAGGGGCAGAACCATCCGCCGTAGTCGCCGCGCGGGTCGGTCGGCTTCTGGCCGAGCGGCACGCAGCCGAGATGCGTGCAGATCCCGATCACGATCAGCCAGGGGTCGCGCTGGATGCGGGACTGGTCGGTGGCGGGGTCCTTCAGTTCCGACAGGGGCGCGGCGCGCGCCGCCTCGATCTCCTGCGGGGTACGGCTGCGCACGAAGATCGGCTTGCCGCGCCACATCACGGTGATCGCCTGACCGGCCGCGATCGGCGCCAGGTCGACATCGGTGCTGGCGAGCGCGAGCACGTCGCGCGCCGGTTGCATCGAAGCGATGAAGGGCCAGGCGACAGCGCCCACGCCCACGGCGGCGAAGGACGCCGTCACCAGGTTCAGGAAGTCCCGCCGCGGCGTCCCTTCGGACGCGGTGGCGCCACCACTTGCCGCCATACCTCACCACCCCTCTTGCCGGGGCGCCCCAGGGATGACGGGGACACCGGCCGAATCTCAAGTTCCGTGAGGCCCCGCCGGACCCCCCGGTCGCCCGTGAAAAGGCGCGCGACATCACGCACGCGCAGCATTCCCTGGGCGGCGGACCTTATAAGGGTGCGTTACGCAGGGTGTCCATGCCACCCGGACGCATGCTAGGGAGCGTTACATGATCGAAGCGACCGCCGGCACGGCCCCGGTGGACCATCCGCTGGCCGCACCGGCCCGCACCTGGTTCCAGCATCTCCGCGACCTCATCTGCGCCGAGTTCGAGCGGATCGAGGACGAACTCGCCAGCGGCCCGCACCGGGACCTCCCGCCCGGACGCTTCCAGCGCACCGCCTGGGACCGCGACGGCGGCGGCGGGGGCGTGATGTCCGTGATGCATGGCCGGGTGTTCGAGAAGGTCGGGGTCAACGTCTCGACCGTCTTCGGGGAATTCTCCCCCGAGTTCCGCGCCCAGATCCCGGGCGCCGACAAGGATCCGCGCTTCCTCGCGACCGGCATCTCCCTGGTGTCCCACATGCGCAGCCCCCGCGTGCCGGCGGCGCACATGAACACCCGCTTCATCGTGACGACGCGCGCCTGGTTCGGCGGCGGCGGGGACCTGACGCCGATGTTCCCGGCGAGCCCCGAGTCGCAGGAGGACGCCCGCGGCTTCCACGCCGCCTACAAGGCGGCCTGCGACAAGGTCGACCCGGACTGGTACCCGCGCTTCAAGCAGTGGTGCGACGAGTATTTCTACCTGCCCCACCGCCAGGAGCCCCGGGGCCTCGGCGGCATCTTCTACGACTGGCTGGGGGATCGGACGCCGGGCAAGGGCATCGAGGCGGACTTCGCCTTCACCCAGGATGTCGGGCGCGCCTTCCTCGAGGCCTATCCGGCGATCGTCCGCCGCCGCATGCACGAGCCCTGGACCGGGGAGGAGCGCCAGCAACAGCTGGTCCGCCGCGGCCGCTACGTCGAGTTCAACCTGCTGCACGACCGCGGCACGCTGTTCGGCCTCCGCACGGGCGGCAATGTCGAGGCGATCCTGATGTCCCTGCCGCCGGCCGTCGCCTGGCCGTGATGCGTCGCCGGGCTTCCCCGGCCGTCCTCGCCGCACCATCTTGCGGCGAGGATGGGGATCCCTGACGAAACGATGGTCGAATTCAACGTCAACGGAACGGTTCAGCGCGTCGAGGCGGAGGCGGACACGCCCCTTCTGTGGGTGCTGCGCGATCATCTCGGCCTGACCGGCACGAAGTACGGCTGCGGCGTCGCCCAGTGCGGCGCCTGCACCGTCCTGCTGGACGGCGAGGCCGTGCGGTCCTGCTCCATCACGCTCGAGGCCGCCGCCGGCCGCCGCGTGACGACCATCGAGGCGATCGAGGACCACCCCGTGGGCCGCCGCGTCGTCGCGGCGTGGGTCGCGGAACAGGCGCCGCAATGCGGCTACTGCCAGTCGGGCCAGGTCATGGCCGCGACAGCCCTGCTCGCGGCCACGCCGCAGCCGACGCCCGAGCAGGTTGCGGTCGCGATGACGAACATCTGCCGCTGCGGCACCTACAACGCCATCGCCCGCGCCATCGCCGCGGCGGCCGGGGCCGCATGAGCGCCGCGGCGATGCGGTCGGGCCCGATCAACCTGTCGCGCCGCCGCCTGTTCGGCGCGGGGCTCGTGCTGGGCCTGGCGATGCCGAGCCCGGCACCGCGGGCGCAGGGCGCCGGCACGACGCAGCGCCGGGCGACCCGCGTCGGCGCCTATCTGCGCATCGCCCCCGACGGCGGGATCCACCTGCAGAATCCCTTCATCGAGGGCGGCCAGGGCATCGATTCGGCCGTCGCCCAGATCGTCGCGGAGGAACTCGACGCGGACCCCGCCCGCTTCACCGTCACCTGCGCTCCGCCCGGGGAGGATTTCCGCCTCCAGGCCGGGGGGCATGCGCGCTACACCGGCGGCTCATCCTCGGTGCGGTCGTCCTTTCAGCATTTCCGCACGCTGGGGGCGACGGCGCGGGCGATGCTGCTCGAAGCCGCGGCCACGCGGCTCGGCGTCCCGGCGGCATCGCTTGCGACCGAGCCCGGGCGCGTGGTCCATGCCGAGTCCGGCCGCGCCCTCCCCTACGGCGAACTCGCCGCCGCGGCCGCGGCGCTCACGCCGCCCGCCGAGGTCGCGCTGCGCGAACGGGCCGCGTTCCGGACCATCGGCCAGCCGCTGCCACGGCTCGGCGTGCGGGCCCGCGCGACGGGCCGGGTCACCTATGCCATCGACGTGAAGGTCGAGGGGATGCTGCTCGCCGCCGTGCTGCACGCCCCGCGGGCCGGTGCGCAGCCCGCCGCGGTGACCAACGAAGCCGCGCTCCGCGCGCTGCCGGGCGTGAACTCGGTCCACCGCCTCGCCGGCGCGGTCGCGGTCGTCGCGGATACCTGGTGGCGGGCGAAGCGCGCCATCGACCAGGCGCAGGTGGCCTGGGCTGCGCTGCAGGGCCCGATCATGGACGGCGACTTCACGGCGGCCGCCATGCTGGGACGGCTCAAGGCAGCGGCCGGTACGCCAGGCAATACGGCCGAGGAAGCGGGCGACGCCGCCACCGCCCTCACGGGCGCCGCGCGGATCGTCGAGGCCGAGTACGACGCCCCCTACCTGGCGCATGCCCAGCTCGAGCCCACCTCGGCCACGGCACGCTTCAACGCGGACGGAACGCTCGATCTGTGGGTGCCGAACCAGGCGCCGGACCAGTTCCTGGCAACGGCCGCCCGCGCAGCGCAGCTCGATCCCGCCCAGGTGCGGCTGAACTCCCCGCCGCTCGGCGGCTTCTTCGGCCGGCATTTCGCCTATGGGTCGGCCAATGCGCATCTGCAGGCGATCCAGCTCGCCAAGGCGACCGGCAAGCCGGTCAAGGTGATCTGGAGCCGGGAAGAGGAATTCGCCCGCGACGCCTATCGCCCCTTGGCCTTCGCGACCTTCCGCGCCGGCCTCGACGCACGGGGCGAGGTCGTGGCCTTCCAGGCCGCCGGCTATGGCGAAGGGCCGATGACGCGCCATTTCGGCGCCGCCGCGCTCGGCACGCCCCCGGTCGACCGCTCGATCATGGAAGGCCTGATCGGCAAGCCGTACCGCTTCCCCGCGAAGCGGGTCGAGTACGTGCCGGTGCCGCATCCCCCCGGCATCAACCTCGGCTTCTGGCGCTCGGTCGGGCATTCGATGAACGACTTCTTCCTCGAATGCTTCCTCGACGAGGTCGCCGAAGCCGCCGGCAAGGACCCCTTCGCCCTGCGCGCGGCGCTGCTGCCCGATCCGGGGCGACATCGCGCGCTGCTCGATGCGGTCGCGGGGATGTCCGGCGGCTGGCGGCGCGGGCCCTACGACGCGCCGGACGGTTCGCGGCGCGCGCGCGGCATTGCCCTCGCCTCGCCCTTCGGGTCCGAGGTCGCGACCATCGCCGAGGTCTCCGCCCGCGACGGCGAGGTGGTGGTCCACGACCTCTGGATCGCGATCGACCCGGGCAGCATCGTCAACCCGCGCACCATTGCGGAACAGGTGGAATCCGCCGCCGCGATCGGCCTCTCGGCCGCCCTGGCGGAGGAGGTGCAGTTCGAGCGGGGCGAGGTCGCGACGCGCAACTTCGACACCTACCCGGTGCTGCGCCGCGACCGCATGCCGCGGGTCCACGTCCGCATCGTCGAAAGCGGCGCGCAGATGGGCGGGATCGGGGAGCCGGGCACGCCGGGCGTGCCGCCCGCCGTCGCCAATGCGGTCTTCGCCCTGACCGGCCAGCGCATCCGCAGCCTGCCCTTCAGCCGGACCCGCATCGGCGCGAGCTGAATCGTCCGGTCTACAGCCCGGCTGGCGCGGCCTGGCTGACATAGGCCGCGACGCGCTCGGCGGCGTCCGCGATCGCGTGGGGTGGCGCCTTCTCGCGCGGACGGCAGGCGGCCGCCATGGCGCGCAGCTCCGGCGAGATGTCGATTCCGGCGCGGCGCAGGCCGAAGGCCGCGGCGACCACGCCGGTCGAGAGGGTATGCGCCTCGGCATAGAGCCGGTCGCGGCTGTCCGCCGCGGACGGATCGATCGCCTCGGCGATGCGGCTGACCTCCGCCGCACCTGCGCGGACGACATCGGCGAGCTCCGCCGGCGCGGGGCGCATGGCGCCGATCACGTACAACGCGTCGCGCGCCGCATCGTGGTCGGGCGAGGCGGCGCGGGCGGCAAGCGCCGCGAGGAAATCGGACCGCGCCTGCGCCGCCCGCAACGCGGCAGCCGCGACCTCGTCCTGCCAGATCGCGTTCACGAAGCCGAGCAGCGCGGCGGTCGGGGCGTCGGCGGGCAGAGCCGCGAAGTCGGCGCGGCGGCGCGCTTCCTCGCTCGGTTCGGGCGGCGGCGGCGGGGCGGGCGGCGGCCGGCGCACGACGCGATAGCGGAGCTCGGGCGGGCCGTCCGACCCCGTCGCATCCGCGGCGGCGATCCAGGGGCCGAAGGCGTCCTCCAACGCCGCAGGTCGCGCCGGCAGCGGGATCGGGAAACTCCAGGCGGACGCGCCGACCTCGCCGGCGACGATCCGCCGGTCCCCCTCGGAGGTCGTGACACTCACGCGGCCCGGGAGGATCCAGCGCCCGTCCTCCCGGCGCGCGGCGCCACGATCCAGGCTGCCGCCGCCGGAGCGGCCGCGCGGGCCGGATCGCAGATAGGCGTAGGCATGCTCGCCGGGCTCCATGCCGCGCGGCAGCCGCAGTTCCAGGGCCAGGTCGATCGGTCCGCCGGCGATCTCGGGCGCCACGTCCCGCTGCATCCAGGCCCATCCGCCCGCCGCGGTGATGATCCCCCCGACGATCAGCACGGCGTAGCCGAAGCCGCGCAGCGCCCCGTCCCCGCCGGGCCCGCCGAGCACCCGGCCGATGACCACGCCGGCGAGGGCGCCGCCGACCAGGCCCAGCAGCCCCATCGCCAGCACGAAGTATCCCGCGCCGCCTTCGAAGGTGGAGATGCGCAGCCAGGGGACCGAAAGGTCCGCGACGAAGCCGGCGTAGATCGCCGCCATGGCGCCGGTCAGCAGGCCGAGGAAGATGGCGGCAGCCCAGGACATCGCGGTCCCTCCGAGCGGATCAGTATTCCGCGCGGCGGCGCCCCTGTCCAAGCCCAGGCGATGGGTGCGTCGTCAGGGGGCCCATTCCATGGCGGGATCCAGCGGCCAGATCGGCCGCGGGGCGCGGCGCCAGGGCACGCGATTCAGCATCACCGTGGTCAGGCCCGGCACGTCGACCTCGAGGATCCGGTCGGCGGTGAAGACCTCGTCGAAGCCCGCCCGGAAATGGCCGCGCGACTTCACGACCAGGGTGCGGACGCGGGCGATGTCGACGCCCAGCGCCTCGAGCATCGCGGGTTCGCACAGCTGCCGCCGGTTGGTTGCGACCGCGACGCGCAATCCGTCCAGGCGCAGCAGCGCCATCGGGCCGAGGTCGAGCGCGCGGCCGGCATAGATCCCCCGGCGTCCGGTGATGTGCCCGTCATGCAGCGCCTCCACCACGGCGGGGGCAGCGAAGGCGTGGGAGAGCGGATGCGTCTCGGCGCGGTTGAAGCGCGCCGGGAAGGCCGCGCCGGCGCCGAGGAGATGGGCCTCCGCCGCCAGTTCCGGGTCGTTGAAGACACCGAGCACGGCGCCCTGCACCCCGGCGGCATGGAAGGCCTCGAGGATCCAGGTGGTGTTGCCGCGGCCGCCGCCGCCGGGATTGTCGGCGACGTCGGCGAACAGCAGCGGCGCGGCGCGCGGGTCGGCTCCGGTCGCGCGCGCGCGCCGGGTGGCTTCCTCGAGCGGCAGGAGATTCGCGACCCACCGCCCGCGGGAGGACCAGATGAAGCGCGCGATCTCCTCCGCCACGGTTTGCGCGCGCGCCGCGTCGGTACGCGTCGTCACAACCACCGACAGGCCGTTCTTCGGCGTATCCCCGAGCGAGAAGCCGGCGGAGATCGAGACGTTCATCACCTCGTGGTCGAGGAAGCCGCGGCCATGGGCGATCGCGTCGGCATACGGGCCGCCATCCGTGTTCTGGCTGGTCGCCGGCGGGATCATGGGCAGCTTCAGGAAGCCCTTGCGGGGCCTGAGGCCGCCGAGCATGGCGCGCATCGCCGCCGCGGCCTCGGCGCCGCGTTCGAGCATGTCGACATGCGGGTTGGTGAGGTAGGCGACCAGCAGGTCCGCCCGGTCGACCATGGTCCGCGAGACGTTCGCGTGCAGGTCGAGCGTCGCGATGATCGGCACGTCGGGGCCCACGATCGCCCGGACGCGCGCCAGCAGCACGCCGTCGGGGTCGACCTCCACCGTCGCCGTCGCCGCGCCATGCAGGGCGAGGAAGACGCCATCGACCGGCAGCGACGCGCGCAACGCGCCTTCGAACCGCAGCAGGAGGTCGTCGAAGACGTCCTGCTCCACCGGCCCGGAGGCCCCGGCGGCGGCCGCCAGCAGGGGAACCGGCGTCCAGTCCCGCCCGGCATCCATGGCGCGGATGAAGCCGGTCAGCGGCGTGGGCGCACGTGGCGCGGGGCGCGCGAGATCGGCGGCCAGCGCCGCGCCTTCCAGCCAGCAGCCTGCCTCGAACTCCGCCCGGGTCGCGGGCGGGGCGTGGCCGTTGCTCTCGAGCATGAAGGCGCCGAGGGCTATGCGCGGTGCGGCCATCACGCCTCGGCCGTTGCGGCGGCGGGGCCCGATTCCACCGGATGCCGGGCCTCGGTCCGTTCCAGCACCAGCTTCTGGTGCGGATAGGGGATCTCGATCCCGAGCTCGTCGAAGCGCTTCTTGATGCGGCGGTTCATCTCGCGCGCCACCGACCAGCGCTGGGAGGGCTCGGTCTTGAGCCGCACCCGCATGATGACGCCCGAATCGGCCAGGCGCTCGACGCCCAGGATGTCGAGGTCGTCGCGGATGGCGGGGCGCCACTTCACGTCCTCGCGCATCTCGGTGGCGATGCCCTGCAGCACCTCCGCGACGCGGTCGGTGTCCTCCCCGTAGGCGACCGAGACGTCGAGGACGGCGAAGGCGAAGTCGCGCGTCATGTTGGTCACGGTGGTGACGGCGCTGAAGGGGATGATGTGCAGGCTGCCGTCCTGCGCGCGCAGCTTGATCGAACGGATCGACAATTGCTCGACCACGCCCGACAGGCCGCCGACCTGCACCACGTCGCCCACCGCCAGCGCATCCTCGAACAGCAGGAAAATGCCGGTGATGATGTCCCGCACCAGCGTCTGGGACCCGAAGCCGATGGCGATACCGACGACGCCGGCACCGGCGATCAGGGGGGCGACGTTCACGCCGATCTCGGTCAGCACGATGAAGCCCGAGATGACGACGATGGTGATCATCAGCGCCGTGCGCAGCATGGGCAGCAGCGTGCGCACGCGGGCGCTGCGCGCCGCCTTGGCGTCGCGCGACAGTTTCTCGAGGTGCCGCTGGATGGCGGCGTTGGCCGCTTCCCAGGCCGCCAGCGCGATCATGAGCGTGAAGCCGATGGAGGCCAGAGACCCGACCAGCCGGTTGCCGAGCTTGCCCACCCCGAACCAGGCGAAGGCATCGAGGCCCCAGGCCTCGAGGAGGAACAGGAAGGTGAGGCCGCCGAGCAGGAAGGAGAGCGTGCCCTTGAGGATCGGCAGATAGCGGTTCGCCCGCGCCTCCAGGCCCGGATAGCGGCGTGCCAGGTCCGGCGTGATGCGGAAGGCGCGCGCCAGCGCCCGCCGCATGCCGACATCGACCAGCCGCGCCACGATCAGCACGGCGAGCGTCACCAGGGAGACGCGCGCCAGCCGCCAGAAGCCGCCCTGGACCTCCAGGGCCCAGACGCCCCAGGCGGCGATCAGCCAGGCGATCGCGAGGATATGCCAGACCTCGGCAGCGCGGTCCCGCGCGGCGCGGAGGAAGCGACGCGCCGATTCGACATGCGCCCCTTCGGGCGTCTCCGGCGCGCGGAGGACATCGGATACCGCGGTGCGGTTCTGCAGGATGACGATGATGAGGAACAGCGTCACCAGAAGCAGGCAGACCCGCAGGATCGAATCATAGGCCGTCCAGGGGAGGCCGAACTGCAGCCCGGCTTCGGCGGTCGCGTAGCCGACGACCAGGACGAAGGTGATCCGCCGCAGCCAGACGGTGATGTAGGCGGCCGTCTCGTCGGCCACCGGCAGCAGCCGCAGCATCGGCGAGGCGGGCGACAGCAGCATCCGCGAGGTGACCATCACGGCACGCGACGCCATGTAGGCGTTGTTGACCGTGAGCATCACGAGCTCGGTCGTCGGCAATGGCTGCACCGCGCCGATGAGGCCGTAGGAGACGATGGCGAAGGCGCCGATCGGCACCAGGTCGAGCCCCAGCCGGGCGACCACCAGCGGCACCTTGCGCAGCCAGGAATACGCCTCCCCTTCGGCCGGCGCCCGGGAATCCAGCCGGTCGCGCGCCCGCGTCAGCAGCCGTGCCGTGGCCCATTCGGCGAAAAGGCCAAGCCCGAGAACGAGGAAGAGCTTCCAGGACGCGTCGATGACGCGGAACTGCGTCACCGGATCCCGCGCCATGGAGGACGCCCAGGCCAGGAGCGACGGCAAATCCGCGATGGCCTGCGCCGCCAGGACGACCTGGTCGGTCATCGCCGAGAGCCGCTGCTGAGCGCCCTGCAGCAACTGCGCGCCCAGGGTGTTCGGCGCGAGGATCTCCGGCGCCACGACCTGGGCGCCGTTCGCGGGTTCGGCGGGCGGCGGCGTGGCGGCCGTGGCCGGGGCCGGGGCCGGCGTGGCCGCGGCGGTGCCGGCGGCCGCGCCTCCGGAGGCGGCGGTCAGGGCCTGCAGATTGCGGATCAGTTCCGCCCGACGGGCATCGTCCTGCAGCAGCCGCACCAGGCGTTCGGCCTCGCTGGACGGGACGGCCGCCGCGGCGGCAGGGGCGGCAGGGGCGGCAGGGACCGGCGCGGGTGCCTGCGCGGCGGCCGGCACGGGCGTGTGCGACTGCGGCTGCGGCTGTGCCTGGCGGGGCGGCGCGCGGCGCAGTTCGGCCGCCGGCGGCGGGGCCGGTCGTGCCGCCGGCGCCGGCGTCGGGGCGACCGGGACCGGGGCGGTGGTTTCCGCGGGCTCCGGCTCCGGGGCTTCCACCGGCACGGTCTGGGCGGCCAGGCGCACCGCCGAGACGACCACCAGCACACACAGGATCGCGAGAAGGAGCCGGTTGAAACGGGTCATGCCGGCAGGGACCCCATCCGGCCGTGTCGGGTCAAGCCGGGATAGCCCGGTTGCCGATCAGCCGTGCCGGGTCCAGCATTGCACCGCAGCATGAGTCATTCTCCTTCCGTCTGGACCGTGATGGTCGCCCTGCTGGGCACGCATCTCGCCGGCATGGGCGTCTTCATCGCCGTTCCGGTCCTCGCGCCCGCGATAGCGGCCGAAGCTGGCATTCCTGCGGCACTGGCCGGGGTCCATACCGCCCTGGTCTATGGTGGTGCCCTGATCTCGGGGCCCCTGGCCGGGGCCTTCATCCACCGCTACGGCGGGATAAGGGTCCTCCAGGGGGGGCTTGCGATCTGCGCCGCGTCGATCGCCCTGACGGTGCTGGCCCATCCGGCAGCACTCGCGGTCTCGGCGCTGGCGTGCGGCATCGGGCACGGGCCGGTCACCCCGGCGGGCAGCCACCTGCTGGCCCAGAAGGCGCCGCCCAACCGGCGGGCGCTGATCTTCAGCCTCAAGCAATGCGGGGTGCCGGCGGGGTCGATGCTGATCGCGGCTATCACGCCGGTCATCGCCATCGCCTTCGGCTGGCGGGCTGGGATCCTGGCGGTCGCCGCGCTGCTGGCGGCCATGGCGCTGCTGCTGCAACCGTTGCGCGGGCCGCTCGATGCGGAGCGGAACCGGTCGGCCGCGATCGGCAACCTGCGCGCGGCCTGGGGGGCGGCGCTGGGCAGCCTCGCGACGCTCCGCACCGCGCCGATCCTGCGCCGGATGACGGTCATGTCGGCGCTCTACGGCATCTCCCAGTTCTGCTTTTCCTCCTTTTTCGTGGTCTTCCAGGTCGAAGCATTGGGCGTCCCGCTGACCGAGGCCGGCTTCCGCCTGGCGCTCGCCCAGGCCGCCGGCGTCGTGGGGCGCGTCGCCTGGGGGCTGGTCGCCGACCGGGTGGGGGCGGCGCCGGTGCTGCGCGGGCTCGGGATCGCGGCGGCCGCCTCGGGCCTCGCGCTGCTGCTTTCCGGCCCCGGCTGGCCGGGCTTCATCCTGACCCTGGCCGGGATGGGCATGGGCGCGACGGCGATCGGCTGGAACGGGGTGTTCCTGGCCGAGACCGCGCGCCTCGCCGAACCCGGCAAGGTCGGCGCGACCACGGCGGCGGCGGGTTTCGTCTTCGGGGCCTGCATGCTGGTGGGCCCGCCGCTCTTCACGCTGATGGTCCAGGCGTCCGGCGGCTATGCGCTGGGCTTCGGCTTCTGCGTGGTCACCGCCCTGCTCGGCGCATCGCTGGTCCGCGGCACGGGGGCTGTTGCCAGGGCCTGAAACCGCGCTAGGTGAACGCCATGGTCACGTTCCTGACGATCCTCGTCGCCCTGTCCATGCTCGCCACCCTCGGCGTGCTGTTGTCGGGCGTGCTCGGCATGTCCGGCTCCAAGGCCGGTGGGGAACGGTCGAACAAACTGATGCGATGGCGGATCGGCCTGCAGGCCCTGACGCTGGTCCTCTTCGCCATCCTGCTGCTGGTGATGAAACGATAGGGGCAACTTGCCCCGCTTAAGTCACCCCCGTATTTTCCGCCCCCTGCGCGCGGCCGGGCCGTGCGCCCCATCCGGAAGGCACACGGTAACGCCATGAAGGTCCTCGTCCCCGTCAAGCGGGTGGTCGACTACAACGTCAAGGTCCGCGTGAAGGCGGACGGCACGGGCGTCGAGACGGCCAACGTCAAGATGTCCATGAACCCCTTCGACGAGATCGCGGTCGAGGAAGCGGTGCGCCTCAAGGAAAAGGGCGTGGCGACCGAGATCGTCGCCATCTCCGCCGGCCCCTCCGCGGCGCAGGAGCAGATCCGCACCGCGCTCGCCATGGGTGCCGACCGCGGCATCCTGGTCGAGCACGACGGCACGCTCGAGCCGCTGGCGGTCGCGAAGATCCTCAAGGCGATCGTCGACAAGGAAGGCCCGGCGCTGGTCATCCTCGGCAAGCAGGCGATCGACGACGACATGAACGCCACCGGCCAGATGCTGGCGGCACTTCTCGGCTGGGGCCAGGGCACCTTCGCCTCGAAGGTCGAGAAGGACGGCGACAACCTGAAGGTGACGCGCGAGGTCGATGGCGGCCTCGAGACCGTCTCGCTCAAGCTGCCGGCGATCGTGACGACCGACCTGCGCCTGAACGAGCCGCGCTACGCCTCGCTGCCCAACATCATGAAGGCGCGCAAGAAGCCGATCGAGACGGTGAAGCCGGGCGACCTCGGCGTCGACGTCACGCCCCGCCTGACCGTGCTCAAGGTCGAGGAACCGGCGAAGCGCCAGGCCGGCAAGAAGGTCGGTTCCGTGCAGGAGCTGGTCGAGAAGCTGCGCACCGAAGCGAAGGTGATCTGATCATGGCCGTCCTCGTTCTCGCCGACCACAAGGACGGCGCCGTCACCCAGCCCACGCGCAGCACGGTCGCCGCGGCGTCCAAGCTCGGGGAGGTGCATGTGCTCGTCGCCGGCCCCGGCGCCGCGGCCGGTGCGGCCGCCGCGGCGAAGCTGCCGGGTGTGACGAAGGTCCTGACCGGCGGCGACGGCCCCGTGCTGGCCGAACCGCTCGCCGCGCTGCTGGTCGCGCTCGCGCCGGGATATTCGCACCTGCTCGCCCCGGCCTCGGCCGCGGGCAAGAACGTGATGCCGCGCGTCGCAGCGCTGCTCGACGTGCAGATCCTGTCGGACATCGCCGGCGTGGTGGATGCCGACACCTTCGTCCGCCCGATCTATGCGGGCAACGCGATGGCGACGGTGAAGTCGTCGGATGCGAAGAAGGTCATCACGGTCCGTGCCGCATCCTTCGACCCGGTCCCGGCCGATGGCGGGTCCGCCGCGGTCGAGGCTGCCCCGGCCGCGGCCGATCCGGGTCTGTCCTCCTTCCTCGGCGCCGAGATCGTGAAGTCGGAGCGCCCGGAACTGACCGCCGCGCGCATCGTCATCTCGGGCGGCCGCGCGATGGCCAATTCGGAGAACTTCAAGATCCTCGAGGCGGTCGCCGACAAGCTCGGCGCCGCGGTGGGTGCATCCCGCGCCGCCGTCGATGCAGGCTATGCGCCGAACGACATGCAGGTCGGCCAGACCGGCAAGATCGTGGCGCCGGACCTCTACATCGCGGTCGGCATCTCGGGCGCGATCCAGCATCTGGCCGGCATGAAGGACAGCAAGGTCATCGTCGCCATCAACAAGGACGAGGAGGCGCCGATCTTCCAGGTCGCCGACTACGGCCTGGTGGCGGACCTGTTCAAGGCGGTCCCGGAGCTCGAGGCCGAGCTGTCCAAGTGACGTGAACGCGCCCCCGCGGCCTTGTTTGCGGAAACACAAAGAAGGTTGGGGGGCACGGGGGGAAGTTCGCTTCCCCCCGTTTTCTTTTTCGTACCCTGATCAGGAGGCCTGAGATGGCTGAAATCGCGAAGGTTGGTGTCATCGGTGCCGGCCTGATGGGCAACGGCATCGCCCATGTCTCGGCGCTGGCTGGGCTGCCGGTCGTGCTGATGGATGTGCAGCAGGCCGCCCTCGACAAGGCGATGGCCACCATGTCCGGCAACATGGACCGCCAGGTGAAGAAGGCGATCATCACGGCCGAGGACAAGGCCGCTGCGCTCGCCCGCATCACCACCACGACGACGAACGACGCCTTCGGCGACTGCGACATCGTCATCGAGGCCGCGACCGAGAACGAGGAGCTGAAGAAGAAGATCTACGCGGGTCTTCTGCCGAAGTTGAAGGCGGACGCCATCCTGGCGTCGAACACCTCCTCCATCCCGATCACGCGCCTCGCCGCCGCGACAGACCGGCCCGCGCGCTTCATCGGCATGCATTTCTTCAACCCCGTGCCGATGATGCAACTGGTGGAGATCATCCGCGGGCTGGCCACCGACGACGCGACCGCCGCGGCGGTCGAGGCGCTGGCGCGCAAGCTCGGCAAGACGCCGGTCGCCGCCGGGGACTGGCCCGGCTTCGTGGTGAACCGCGTGCTCTGCCCCATGCTGAACGAGGCGATCCAGGCCCTGATGGAAGGCGTGGGCGACGTCACCGCGATCGACGAGGGCATGAAGCTCGGCGCCAATCATCCGATGGGGCCGCTGCAGCTCGCCGACTTCGTCGGCCTCGACACGCTGCTGTCGGTGATGAAGGTGCTGCACGAGGGGCTGGGCGATCCGAAGTACCGCCCCTCCCCGCTGCTCGCGAAGTATGTCGAGGCCGGCTGGCTCGGCCGCAAGTCGGGCAAGGGCTTCTACGACTACGCGACCAACCCGCCGACGCCGACGCGCTGAGTGCGGGTTCCGGAATGCGCCTCGCGGCGCATTCCTAGGCCCGGCACCGGCCCGCACCCCCACCCGGCCACCCATTCCAGGATACTGACGTGGGTGGCCGGGTGGGGGTGCGGGCCGGTGCCGGGCTCACGCAAAGTCGTCGCATGGAGGGGCCCGAAGGCCCCTCCACGCGTTTACCGCGCCGCGGTGAGCGTCAGTTCCGCCACGCCGAGCGCGATGTTCAGGCCGGTATTGCCCTCGACGCTGAGCGGCTGCAGCGACACGCCGCGATTGCTGCCCCCGACCAGCAGGTTGGCGCCGGCGCCGACGCCCGCGGTGGCCCCCGCGGAGACACCCGCATAGCCGCCGGCCAGCGCGCCGCGGCCCACGTCGCCCGTCGAGGCCAGCACGCCCCAGAGCATGACCGCCGAACTGGTGTAGCCGACATCGACGCCGTAGCGCTTGATCTCGCCCGTGTACCGCTCCGCCGGGCCGCGCGTCGGCGTGTAGACGCAGGTCACCTCGCGTGTCGAACCGAAGACGAAGCTGTTCCCCGGCGCCACGTCGCACCGCAGCGTGCCGACGCGCACATGCCCGGTCTGCTGCGGCTGCGGCTGCTGCTGCTGGGTCTGCGCGATCGCGGGAACGGCGACGGCGAGGCCGAGCAGAGCGCCGATGGCGGCAATACGAGGGTGACGCATAGGAAGCTCCTTCAGAGGTGCCCGGGACCGCGCAGAGCGCCGGCGTCCCGTCAGGCGCACAACGGCCAGGGCCGCCCATGGTTTCCTCACGCCTGCGTGCGCTCGCCTTTGCCTTTGCGCGCCCCTCGGGCACTCTGTCCGCCAACCGCCCGGGGATGAAACGAGATGATCGCGCGCCGCCGCCGGCCAGGTCCCCACGGCCCTTTCGCACTCCAGACCGAGGCTGAACCGAGATGACCCCGATCCTGCCGCCGGCCCGCGTCGCCTTCATCGGCATGGGCGTCATGGGCGCTGCCATGGCGGCCAACATCATGAAGTCGGGCTTCGACCTTACCGTCAGCTCACGCAGCCGGTCCAAGGCCGAAGCCATGATCGCCGCCGGGGCCGAATGGGCGCCGACCGCCCAGGATGCGGCGGACGGCGCGGGCTGCGTCTGCCTCTGCGTGCCCGATACGCCGGACGTGGAAGCCGTGCTGTTCGGCGAGGAAGGCGTGATTCACGGCGCCGCGCCCGGCACCGTCGTGATCGACTTCTCGACCATCGCCGCCGCGGCGTCCGCGGAATTCGCGAAGCGCATGGCCGAACGCGGCATCACCCTGCTCGACAGCCCGGTCTCGGGCGGGCCCCAGGGGGCGATCGACGGCACGCTGACCTGCATGGTGGGCGGCGCGGATGCCGGTTTCTCGGCAGCGCGGGCGGTGTTCGACGCGGTGGGCAAGACCATCACGCTGCTCGGCCCTGCCGGGTCGGGCCAGATCTGCAAATCGGCCAACCAGCTGATGATCGTCGCGGCGATGCAGGCGGTGGCCGAAGCACTGACCATGGGCCGCAAGGCAGGCCTGGATCCGATGCTGATGCGCCAGGCGCTACTCGGCGGCTCGGCACGCTCCTTCGTGCTGGAGAACCACGCGAAGCGCATGCTCGACCGCAACTTCAAGCCGGGCTTCCGGGCCGAGCTCATGCGCAAGGACATCCGCCTCGCGCTCGGCGCGGTGCGGGACAACGGGGTCTTCGCCCCCTCCACGGCGCTGGCCGCGCAGATGATGGAAGCGGTGGTGAACTCCGGCCGCGGCGGGGATGATTGCGCCAGCCTCGGCGCACTTGTCGCCGAGCTTTCGGGGATGAAGGACTGAATGTCGCAGACGCCCTCCCGCCTCCGAGGGCGGCTGCACTACCTCTACTACGGCACGACGACGGATTGCCGCCGCTTCCGCTACGCCGTCCTCGTCTTCGATCTCTCGACCATGCTGTTCGTGGTCAGCACCTCCTTCATCGATCGTGCGACCTGGATCGGCGTCGTGGACGTGCTGATCGGGATCGTCCTCGCGGCCGAGTTCGTCGCGCGGCTCTACGGCAGCCGGCGGCCCCTGCGGGAGGCCTTCACCATCGCGACGGCGGCCGACCTGCTCGCCATCGCCTCCTTCCTCGCCCCGCTCGCGGGCGAGGGCTTCGGCTTCCTGCGGATCATGCGGACGCTGCGGCTGCTGCACTCCTACCGCATGCTCGGCATGCTGCGGCAGGACTTCCCCATGTTCCGCCGCAACGAGGAGGCGGTGCTGGCCGCGACGCATCTCTGCGTCTTCATCTTCGTCATGACGGCCGTGGTCTATGAGACGCAGCACGACGGCAACGCGCACATCGCGAACTACGCCGATGCGCTCTACTTCACCGTCACCGCGCTGACGACGACCGGCTTCGGCGACATCACGCTGGCCGGTACAGGCGGGCGGCTCCTCTCGGTCGTCATCATGATTGCCGGCGTGACGCTGTTCCTGCGCCTCGCGCAGGCGCTGTTCCGTCCGGCACGGGTGCGCTTCCCGTGCCCGACCTGCGGGCTGCAGCGCCACGACGCCGACGCGGTGCACTGCAAGGCCTGCGGCACGACGCTGAACATCCCCGATGACGGGCGCGACTGATCAATCCGCCACCATGGCCCGCAGCATCGCGGCACTCTCCCCATCCGCCGGGAAAAAGGTCTCCAGGGTCAGTTCGGCCAGCATGACCTCGGTCGCCGTGCCGAAGACGGTCGTGGTGCTGATCAGGGAGAGCTCGCCACCCGGCACGCGCAGGCGCAGCGGGGTGGCGATCAGCGCCCGGGCGCGATCCTCCCGCCCCGGTGGGGCGTCGGTCCCGGCGGGATAGCGGGCGATCTCGGCGATCAGCGCTTCCAGCCCCGCATCACCCGAGGCCTCCGCATCCCGCCGCAGCCGGTCCAGCACATGCGTCTTCCAGGCGCGCAGGTTGGCGATGCGCGACGCCAGCCCGTCGGGATGCAGGCTGAGGCGCAGCACGTTCACCGGCGGCGCGACCAGCGCCGGCGCGACGCCCGCCATCAGCCGCCCCGCCGTCGCATTCGCCGCCACCAGGTTCCAGTGACGGTCCACCGCCAGCGCCGGCCAGGGCGCATGCCCGTGGAGGACCAGGCGCACCGCCTCCATCGCCGGCGCGAGGGCCGGATCCTCGAGCCCGCGCTCGCCGAATTCCGGCGCATGGCCGGCGGCGACCAGCAGCGCGTTGCGCACGCGCAGCGGCACGGCGAGCCGTTCGGCCAGCCGCAGCACCATCTCCCGGCTCGGCCGCGAACGGCCGGACTCCACGAAGGAGAGATGGCGCTGCGAGACCTCGGCCTCGAGGGCCAGGTCCAATTGGCTGATACGCCGACGCTGGCGCCATTCCTTCAGCAGGGGTCCGAAATCCGTCATGGCGCCGATCCTACCCGCGCGGTGCGGCGCGGCGATGACCTGCGAGGTAATCGCTTCGCGCCCCGCCATCGGCGATCCCTCCCTCGGCCGCGATCCCGCGGCGACGAGGAGACACGCGATGACGACGGTTCCGATGACCCCCTTCCTGCGGCTGGCGCTGCGGCTCGACGCGGCGGTGAGCGGCGCCTGCGGCTTGCTGATGGCCGGCCTGCCCCGGCCGGTCGCGGCCCTGACCGGGCTGCCGGCGCCGCTGCTGCTCGGCGCCGGGCTGTTCCTGCTCGCCTATGGCGGGCTGCTCGCCTGGCTCGGCGCGCGGGCGGCGCTGCCGCGGCCGATGCTCTGGCTGCTCGTCGCGGGCAACCTGGCCTGGGCAGCGGAATGCGCGGCCCTGCCGCTGCTCGGCTGGGTGGCGCCGAACGGCTTGGGGATCGCCTTCCTCGCGGTCCAGGCGGTCGCGGTGGCGGCTTTCGCCGAGCTGTACCTGATCGCGCTCCGTCGCGCCGCGCTCAGAAGCGCGGCATGAGCATGCCGCCGTCGATGGGGAAGGAATGGCCAGTGGAATACGGCATGGCGCCGGCGGCCAGCGTCGCGATGGCGCGGCCGATATCCTCGGCCTCCCCCCATCGGCGGATCGGCGCGAGGCCGCCTTCGAGCAGCGCGCCGTAGCTGTCCCACACGCCCCGCGTCATGTCGGTGCGGATGACGCCGGGCTGGATGTCGTAGGTGTTGATGCCATGGTCCGCGAGGCGCAGCGCGAACAGCTTCGCGACCATCGTCACGCCGGCCTTGGACACGCAATACTCGGCCCGGTTCACCGAGGCCATGACGCTGTTCACCGAGGACACGTAGCACATCGACCGGTGCCCGCGCTTCGGCGCACCGTCGGCGATCATGCGCTTCGCCACGCCCTGGCTGAGGAAGAAGGTGCCGCGCGTGTTGACGTCGAGCAGCCGGTCCCAGGAGTCCGGCGTCGTCTCCAGCATGTCCTGGCGCTTGGCGACCTGCACGCCGGCGATGTTGGCCAGGCATTCGAGCCCGCCGAAGGCCGCCCAGGCCGCGTCGATCAGCGCGCCATGCGCCGCGACGTCCGACACGTCGGCCGGCACGAAGACGAAACGGCCGCCCGCAGCTTCGACCGCCGCGCGTGTCTCGGGCACGCCTTCCTCGACGATGTCGGCGCCGACGATGTCGAAGCCCTTCTCCGCGAGGGCGACGCAGGTGGCGCGGCCGATCCCGCGCCGCGCGCCGGTGACGAGGGCGGCTGGCTTCATCGATGCGACTCCGGTGCTGTGAGGCCGGGGCGATGACGGCGCCGGGGGCGCAGCGTGGCAACACGCTGATGCAGTTTCCTGACCCCTCAATGAAAGGCCCGCTCGCCTTGCGGCTGAGCGGGCCTGTCGCCGTTGATCGGCGCCGTTTTCCTGGACGTTGCCCCGAACTGGACATCGCAATCTGACAATGCATGGACATGTCAGGTCAACCCAGTTGGTGTGCGGTGCAACATGGGGCACAGTGGCGGAATGAAGATCCTCGTCGTGAACTCCAACATCACGCCTTCGGTCACCGACCGCATCGGCGCCGCCGCGCGGGCGGTGGCGAGTCCCGGCACGGATATCGAGGCGGTGACCGCGCCCTTCGGCCTGCCGCTGATCGTCACGCGCGCGGATTGGCTCGTCGCAGGACCGGCGACGCTCGCGGCGCTCCAGGCCCGGTGCGGCACCTATGATGCGGCGGTGATCGCCTGCTTCGGGGATCCGGGACTCGACGCGGCGAAGGAACTGATCGAAGTGCCCGTGCTCGGCATCAGCGAGGCCGCGTTTCATGCCGCCGCGATGCTCGGGCGGCGTTTCGGCGTCGTCTCCTTCACCGCCGCGCTGCGCCCGATGTTCGAGGAATGCCTCGCGCATCACGGCCTGACGGCGCGCTGCACCGGTTTCCGCATGGGCCCGGCCTTCGCGGGCGATCCGGGCAAGGTGGCGGAGGAGCGCCTCGAGCTCCTCGCCGGCCTCTGCGCCGAGAGCGTGGAGCAGGACGGGGCCGAGGCGGTCATCCTCGCCGGCGGGCCGCTCGCTGGCATCGCGCCGTTGCTGCAGCCCCGCGTGGCGGTGCCGCTGGTCGACGGCACCCAGGCGGCGGTGCGGTTGGCCGAGGCGATGGCCGGCCTGGTTCCGCGCAGCCCCCGGCCGCGGCGGCCGCGGACGCTGACCGGCTTCCCGCCGGAGGTCGCGTCCGCCTACGCCGGCTGAAGACCGCGCGGGGCCGTTGCGCGCAGCCTGATTTCCGCGAGCAGCGCCCAGACCCGATGGGGATCGAGGCGCACCTCCGGATCGTTCAGCAGCCGCTCCACTTCCGCCATCCGGCGATCAGTCTCGAGATCCGACATATCCCCACCATCGAGGTCTGCGACGGACGAGAACTCTCGCCAGGAAAAGCGACGGAAAGGTGGACGCGCAGGGGCAATCCCCGGGCGCGGCTTCAGCCGCGGCACAGGACCTGGAAGACGGCCGGGGCGACCGCGGCCGAAACTGCCCGCGCGCCGGTGCCGGCGGCGCTCGATCCGCGGGAGGGCATGACGCCCCGCTCGGCGAGGAAGCGCTCGACCTCGGCCGCCCGGATGGCGAAGTTCACCCCCTGCGGCAGGCTGCCTGTGGCACGCAGCACCGCGATGTCGTTCAGCCGCCCGACGGCAACGCCGAGCAGCAACCCGGCATCGTCGACCGCCGGCCCGCCGGAATTCCCCGGCTGCACCGCCGCATTCATCTGGAAGCGCGAGGCATCGCCCCCGGGCCCGGCCAGGCCGGTCACGATCCCGTTGGTCACGTTGAGGCCGGTGCCGAGCGCCTGCCCATAGGGAAAGCCGAAGACGAGGACCGTCTCGCCCAGTTCCACCGCGGCCTGCTGGCGGAAATGCACCACGGAGGGAAAGGAACGGCCGGTATCGATCAGCGCAAGGTCGCGGCGTTCGTCGGCGGCGACGACGCGCACCGAGCGCCCCTGATCATCGACCACCTGGCGGCAGCCATCGACCACATGGGCGTTGGTGACGGCGAGGCCGTTCGCCGAAACCGCAAAGGCGGACCCGGTGCCGATCGGCCGCCCGCGCCGGTTTGGCGGCGGCGCCGTTCCCTCCGCCTGGGCTGGGCCGGTCTGTTCGGGCTTGCCGGTGGCTCCGCCGGCCGCCGCCGGCGGGGGCGCAGCCGGCGCGCCATCGTCACCGACGCGGACCGCGCGCCCGTCCGGCAGGCGGATGTACCTGGCGACCGGCGCCTGGCCGCCGCCGTAATCCGTCACGATGGTCCCGTCCGGACCCTGGTCGGATGCCTGGGGTGCCGGACCCATCGGAGTCTCGGCGCAGGCCGCGGTGAGAAGGAGCAGGAAGAGCGGAGTGGCGCGACGCATCGTCCCCTTCACCTTGGGTCCCCGACCCGTCGGGGAAAGGGGCGGCAAGCGCCTCACGCCGCCTGCCGCGCCGCCGGGACCGCGCGCATCCGCCCGCCGGGCACCGCGCCCGGGATCGCCGCGGCCATGTCGGCAGCGACCAGCAGCCGGTTCCACTCCACGCCGGTCTTCACGCCCATGCGGCGGAACATCCAGACCACGTCCTCGGTCGCGACGTTGCCGGTGGCCCCCGGCGCGAAGGGGCAGCCGCCGATGCCGCCCGCCGCGCTGTCGAACACGCGGCAGCCGGCCTCCCAGGCCGCCATGACGTTGGCGACGCCCATCCCGTAGGTGTCATGGCCGTGGAAGGCGAAGCGCTTGCCCCAGGCGCGGATGGCGTGGCGGAAGACGCGCCCGACCTGGTCGGGGCTCGCATTGCCGGTCGTGTCGGCCAGCGCGATCTCCATGTCCGGGTCCAGGGCGACGATGCGCTCCACCCAGTCCAGCGCCTCGGCCTCCGGCACCACGCCGTCGAAGGGGCAGTGGAAGACGCAGGAGAGGTTGAACCGGATCAGCGTGCCCTTGGGCGTGTCCTGAACGAGCTTCGCGAGCTCGGCGAAGCTCTCCTCCCGCGTGCGGTTGAGGTTCGCCTTGTTGTGCCCCGCCGTGGCCGACATGAAGAAGCCGAGGCGATCGGCGCCATTCGCGATCGCCGTCTCGAAGCCGCGGCGGTTGGGCACCAGCACCGTCGATTCGAGGCCAGGCATCGTCTTGCAGGCTGCAAGCACCGCCTCGGTGCCGGCCATCTGCGGGATCGCCTTGGGCGAGACGAAGGACCCGACCTCCATGCGCCGGATCCCCGCGTCGTAGCAGGCGCGGATCAGGGCGATCTTGGCCTCGGTCGTCACCGGCGCGCCGGTGATCGACTGGATGCCGTCGCGCGGGGCGACCTCGCTGATGATGGCGGTTTCGGACATGGCTCCCTCCGCGAATTCCGTTTCCGTGTAGCCCCCGGGCGGGTCCGGGGGCAACGCGGGCCGGTCAGGCGTGGGGCGGCGTGCGCGGGCCTGGCAACAGGTCGTAGGGCGCCTGCCAGCCCGGCAGGGCGCGGATGCGCCCGATCCAGGCCGCGACCGCGGGATAGCGCGTGGCGACGTCGAGCGGCCATTCCGACTCCGGATAATGGACGTAGCCGCTCATGGACACGTCCGCGATGGTCGGCTGGTCGCCGGTGATGAAGGGCCGCGTCTCGAGCTGCCGGTCGGCGACCGCGAAGGCCGC
The DNA here is from genome assembly GCF_012927745.1 of Neoroseomonas marina. Lineage (GTDB taxonomy): Bacteria > Pseudomonadota > Alphaproteobacteria > Acetobacterales > Acetobacteraceae > Neoroseomonas > Neoroseomonas marina. Next base: position 199,953 of record NZ_JABBKX010000006.1, on the reverse strand, counting down.
GTCCACCCGCGCGCGGAAGAAGGCGACGACCGCCGGATCGGGGTCCTTCGCCCAGCCCAGCAGGAAGCGCCAGGTCGCGAGGTAGGAGGTGAACTTGTGGTTGTCGAAGAGGATCCAGCGCAGGATCTCCCGCGCCTCCTCCTTGCCCGCCGCGCCGAACTGCCCGGTGCGCTCCGCCAGGTGATGCAGGATCACGCCGGACTGGGTCAGCACCAGCCCGCCGTCCTCGAGCACCGGCACCTCGCCCATCACGGAATGGGCGCCGCGCCATTCCGCGGTGCGCGTCTGCCCGCCCTTGAAGTAGTCGACCCAGACGCCGCGCCAGGGCGTGCCGGTCAGGGCCAGCATCAGCGCCGCCTTGTAGCAGCCGCCGGATTCGGGGAAGCAGTGCAGGACCATCTCGCTCATGCCGGCCATCCTGGCGCAGCGCGACGCGTCAGGGCGAGTCCGGCATGGACATGGCAGAGGCGAGCGCGCTGAAGGCCTCGTCCGGATCGCTCGCCATGCCCTTGGGCTGGGCGAGGACGCGCTCGATCGCGGGGGCGAGGGCGACGGCCGCATCGGCCTCGCGGTCATGCCCAGGGCGATAGGCGCCGAGGCGCACCAGGTCGCGCAGCTCCGCCCAGGTCGCGAGGTGGCGGCGCGCCTCCGCGACCAGCGGGCGTTCATGCGCGTCCAGCACGCCGGGCGCGGTGCGACTCAGCGAGCGGAGGACGTCGACCGGCGGATAGCGCCCGGCCTCGGCGATGCGGCGGTCGAGCACGACATGGCCGTCGAGGATGCCGCGCACGGCGTCGGCCACCGGCTCGTCATGGTCGTCGCCCTCGACCAGCACGGTGAACAGCGCGGTGATGGCGCCGCCGCAACCCTCCGGCCCCGGTCCGGCGCGTTCGAGCAGACGCGGCAACTCGGTGAAGACCGAGGGCGGATATCCCCGCGTCGCGGGGGGTTCGCGTACGGCGAGACCGATCTCGCGCAGGGCGAGGGCGAAGCGCGTCACGCTGTCCATCAACAGCAGCACCTGGCGGCCCTGGTCGCGGAAATGCTCGGCGACGGTCATGGCGGCGTAGGCGGCCTCCCGCCGCACGGGCGCCGCGGTGTCGGAGGTGGCGCAGATGACGACGGACCGCGCGAGGCGCTCGGGACCGAGGTCGTCCTCGAGGAACTCGCGCAGTTCGCGTCCGCGTTCGCCGACCAGGGCGAAGACGATGACATCCGCCGCGACGCCGCCGGCGAGCATCGCCATCAGCGTCGATTTCCCCACGCCCGAGGCGGCGAACAACCCGAGCCGCTGCCCCTGGCGCACGGGCGTGAAGAGATCGAGCGCGCGCACCCCGAGCGCCATGCGCGGCCCGAGCCGGGCGCGGCCGCCGGCCTCCGGCGCGGGGGCGTGGGTGGGGCGTAGGCCCGCGCCCAGCGCAGGCGGCCGCCGCCCATCCATCGGCCGGCCCATTGGATCAAGTACGCGGCCGAGCCAGGCGTCCGAGACCGACAGCGCCGGCCGCGGTGCGAGCACCGCGCGCGCGCCGGCCGAAACTCCGTGCAGCGGACCGAGGGCGATGGCCTCGGCCATGCCGTCGCGGAAGGCGGCGATCTCGGCCAGCAGGGGGGCGGCGCGGGGCAGGTCGATGCGGACCCGGTCTCCGATCGCGGCCAGCGGGCCGAAGCCTGCCAGCGTTACGGTCAGGCCGCCAAGACCGGTGACGGTGCCCTGCACCGCCTCCCGCGGCACGAGCGCAAGTGCCGCGGCAGCGGCGGCGGGATCGGGGCGCATGGGCGCGACCCTGCCCCCGAGCCGGTTGGCGCCGCGTTAAGCCTCAGAAGCCGACCAGGTCGCCGCCCTTCAGCTTCAGCATCTCGCGGGCCTCGGCCGGCGTCGCGATCTCGAGGCTGAGCTCCTCGAGGATGCGACGGATCTTCGCCACCTGCTCGGCGTTGGACGTCGCGGCCTTGCCCTTGCCGATCCAGAGGCTGTCCTCCAGCCCGACGCGGACATTGCCGCCCATCATGCCGGCCATGGTCACGAAGGGCATCTGATGGCGACCGGCCGCCAGCACGGACCAGACATAGTCCTTGCCGAACAGCCGGTCGGCCGTCTCCTTCATGAACATCAGGTTCCGGTGCTCGGCGCCGATGCCGCCGAGGATGCCGAAGATCGTCTGCGTGAAGAGCGGCGGCTCCACCACCTTGCGGTCCAGCATGTGCGCGAGGTTGTAGAGGTGGCCGATGTCGTAGCACTCGAACTCGAAGCGCGTGCCGTGCGTCTTGCCCAGGCGCTCGACGATCTGCTCGATGTCCTGGAAGGTGTTGCGGAAGATGTAGTTGGTGGTGCCCTCGAGGTAGGGCCGCTCCCACTCGTACTTGAACTTCTTCACCCGCGCGGCGGACGGCGCGATGTTGAAGTTCATCGAGCCCATGTTGAGGCTGCACATCTCGGGCTTGGCAAGCAGCGGTGCGGCGAGGCGCTCATCCACCGTCATGCCGAGCCCGCCGCCGGTCGTGATGTTGATGACCGCGTCGGTGGACTGCTTGATGACCGGCAGGAACTGCATGAACACCGCCGGATCCGGCGTCGGACGGCCATCGTTCGGGTCGCGGGCGTGCAGGTGGATGATGGAGGCGCCGGCCTCGGCCGCCGCAATGGACTGCTCGGCGATCTCCTGCGGCGTGATCGGCAGGTGGTCGGACATCGAGGGCGTGTGGATCGCGCCCGTGACGGCGCAGGTGATGATGACCTTGGACATGGCAGGCTCCTCCGCAATGGCGGCGATCCTGCCGCGCGGGGCCGCCGCGCGCTAGTCGCGGATGGCGGCGATCAGGAATTCCCGGTTGCCCTCGGGGCCGGTGATCGGGCTGGGCTCGATGCCGAGGACGCGCCAGCCCGGCAGCGCTTCCCACCAGGTGCGGATGGTCGCGCAGACCTCCTCATGCACCGCGGGGTCCCGGACGACGCCGCCCTTGCCGACCTTGTCGGGCCCGGCCTCGAATTGCGGCTTGATCAGCGCGACCGCGAAGGCCCCAGGCACGGCGAGCGCAAGCGCCGCCGGCAGCACGGTGCGCAACCCGATGAAGGAGGCGTCGCAGACGACGACGCCGGGCGCCTCGGGCACCTGTTCCGCCGTGAGATGACGCGCATTGGTCCGTTCCAGCACCACCACGCGCGGATCGTTGCGCAGCTTCCAGTCGAGCTGCCCATGGCCGACATCGACGGCATAGACCTTCGCCGCGCCCTTCTGCAGCAGCACGTCGGTGAAGCCGCCGGTCGAGGCGCCGATGTCGAGCCCGATGCGCCCCGCCGGGTCCAGCCCGAAATGCGCCAGCGCATGGGCCAGCTTGATGCCGCCGCGGCTGACCCAGGGATGCTCCTGGCCGCGCACCTCGATCGGCGTGCCCTCGGGCAGCAGGTCGCCGGCCTTGGCGATGCGCTTCTCGCCGGAAAAGACCTTGCCGGCGAGGATCAGCGCCTGGGCCCGGGCGCGCGTCTCGACCAGGCCGCGTTCGACGAGAGCGATATCGGCGCGTTGTTTGGCCATGGCTTTCCCACCCTGCCCGGACGCCCTCACTGGGGCAATCCGGCCCTTGATTGCGGTGCGACAACGCGGCCTCTAGACTGGCTTGGCACGCGTTCTTTCGGCCGGGAAGGTTCTTGCACCGCATGGATCTGCTGGAACAGCGAATCCTTGGCGAAGACATCGATCGGCACTGGTACTACGTTTCCAAGCGCCGCGCCCTTCTCGCGATGATCGGGGATGCCGCACCGCGCAGGATACTCGATATCGGCGCCGGTTCGGGCTTCTTCTCGCGTGCGCTGCTGCGCGACACCCGGGCGCGGGAGGCGGTCTGCGTCGATCCAAACTACCCGGCCGAACACGACGAGACAGAGGCCGGCAAGCCGATCGCCTTCCGGCGGGCCGCACCGCCCGGCGAGGCGGACCTGATGCTGCTGATGGATGTCCTCGAGCACGTGGACGACGATGTCGGGCTGCTGCGATCCTATGTCGGCGACGCGACATCCGGCACCCGTGTCCTCATCACCGTTCCCGCCTTCCGCTTCCTCTGGAGCGGGCACGATGTCTTCCTGGGCCACCGGCGGCGCTACACCGTTGCCGCCATCGAGGACGTCGCGCGACGCGCCGGATTGTCGGTGGAGCGCGGCTGCTACTTCTTCGCCGCCATCTTCCCGATCGCCGCGGCGCTCCGGCTGCCGGCGGCCATCCGCCATGCCGTGACCGGCGCACAGCCCGGCCCGCGGTCGGAGATGCGCCGGCACGGCGCCGTCGGCAACGCCATCCTCGGCAGCCTCAGCACCGCGGAACTGCCGGTCTTCCGGCGCAACCGCCTGTTCGGCCTGACCGCCTTCGTCCTCGCCCGCGTGCCCTGATCAGGCCCTGGCCGGCAGGACCTTGTCCGCCTGGCCGAGCGCCGCCAGCGCCGTCGCCACGATGTGCGGCGCGTTCAGCCCCGCCTCGTCGTACTGCTTGCGCGGCGCATCGTGGTCGATGAAGCGGTCGGGCAGGCACATCGGCCGGATCTTCACCCCGCCATCGAGCAGCCCGCGCGTCGCCAGGTGGTGCATCACCAGCCCGCCGAAGCCCAGGATCGAGCCTTCCTCGATGGTGATCAGCACCTCGTGCTCACGCGCCAGACGTTCGACCAGCGCGGCGTCGAGCGGCTTGGCGAAGCGCGCATCGGCGACCGTGCAGGACAGCCCGTGCGCGGCGAGCTCATCCGCCGCCTTGATGCATTCCTGCAGCCGCGCGCCATAGGACAGGATCGCGATGGACGTTCCCTCGCGCAGCACGCGGCCGCGGCCGATCTCCAGCACGCTGCCACGCTTCGGGATCTCGAGGCCGAGCCCCTCCCCCCGCGGATAGCGGAAGGCGGACGGCCGGTCATCGATCACCGCCGCGGTCGCGACCATGTGCGCCAGCTCGACTTCGTCGGAGGCCGCCATCAGCACCATGTTCGGCAGACAGCCGAGATAGGCGATGTCAAAGGCCCCCGCATGCGTCGCGCCGTCCGCGCCGACGAGGCCCGCGCGATCCATCGCGAGGCGCACCGGCAGCGACTGCAGCGCGACGTCGTGCATCACCTGGTCGTAGGCGCGCTGCAGGAAGGTCGAGTAGATCGCGCAGAAGGGCTTCATGCCTTCGGTCGCCATGCCGGCGGCGAAGGTGACGGCGTGCTGCTCGGCGATGCCGACATCGAAGCAGCGCCGGGGGAACTTCTTCGCGAAGGCGTCCATCCCAGTACCCGACGGCATGGCGGCGTTGATCGCGACGATGCGATCGTCGGCCTCGGCCTCGGCGATCAGGGCGTTGGCGAAGACCTTGGTATAGGAGGGCGGGCCGGGCGGCGCCTTGGCCTGCTCGCCCGTCACGACATTGAACTTCACCACGCCGTGGTACTTGTCGGCCGAGGCTTCCGCCGGCGCGTAGCCCTTGCCCTTCTGCGTCACGACGTGCAGCAAGATGGGGCCGGCATGGTCGGTGTCGCGCAGGTTGCGCAGCACCGGCAGCAGGTGATCCAGGCTGTGCCCATCCACCGGGCCGACATAGTAGAAGCCCAGTTCCTCGAACAGCGTACCGCCCGTCAGAAGGCCGCGCGCATATTCGTCGGCGCGCCGCGCGGCGCGTTCCAGCGGCGCCGGGAAGCGCCGCGCCACGCGCGCCATCAGCTCCCGCAGGTTCAGGAAGGGACGCGAGGAGATCAGCCGCGACAGATAGGCCGACATCGCGCCGACCGGCGGCGCGATCGACATGTCGTTGTCGTTGAGGACGACGATCAGGTTCGCCTTCGACGCGCCGGCATTGTTCATGGCCTCATAGGCCATGCCCGCGCTCATCGCGCCGTCGCCGATCACGGCGACGACGTTGCGGTCGTCGCCCTTGAGGTCGCGGGCCACGGCCATGCCGAGGCCGGCCGAGATCGAGGTCGAGGAATGCGCCGCGCCGAAGGGGTCGTATTCGCTCTCGCTGCGCCGCGTGAAGCCGGACAGACCGCCGCCCTGGCGCAGGGTGCGGATGCGGTCGCGCCGCCCGGTCAGGATCTTGTGCGGATAGGCCTGGTGGCCGACGTCCCAGATCAGCCGATCCTTGGGCGTATCGAACACGGCGTGGATCGCGACGGTGAGCTCCACCACGCCGAGCGAGGCGCCGAGATGCCCCCCGGTGCTCGAAACCGCGTCGATCGTCTCCGCGCGCAGCTCCTCGGCCAGGCGCTTCAGCTGGTCGGCCGAGAAGTTGCGCAGGTCCGCAGGGACCGTCACGCGATCCAGCAGGGGTGTGGCCGGGCGGGTCATCAGCTCCTCCGCGCGATCGCGTAACGGGCGAGCGCCCGCAATAGATCGGCACGCTCCCCCAAGGCGTCCAGATGTCCGGCTGCCTGGGCCGCCAGACGTTCCGCCTGCGCCTGGGCCCGCGGGATGCCGAGCAGCCCGACCAGCGTCGCCTTGCCGGCCGCGGCGTCCTTGCCGGTCCGCTTGCCCGTCTCCTCCGCCGAGGCCGTGGCATCGAGCAGGTCGTCGGCGATCTGGAAGGCGGCGCCGACATCGCGCCCATAGGCCGCGAAGGCGTGGCGCAGCTGGGGCGGCGCCTTGCCCAGGATCGCTCCCGCCTCGGCGGCGAATTCGATCAGCTTGCCGGTCTTGAGTAGCTGCAGCCGGCCGATCTCGGCTTCCTCGAGCGGCTCGCCCGCTTCCTCGGCCAGCATGTCGAGCATCTGCCCGCCGCACATGCCGCGCGGGCCCGCCGCGCGGGCGAGGCCGCGGCAGAGTTCGGCCCGCACGCCCGGATCGGCATGGGTGTCCGCCTCGGACAGCACATAGAAGGCATTGGCCTGCAGCGCGTCGCCGGCGAGCACTGCGGTCGCCTCGTCGAAGGCCTTGTGGACGGTCGGCTTGCCGCGGCGCAGCTCGTCGTCGTCCATGCAGGGCAGGTCGTCATGCACCAGCGAATAGGCGTGCAGCATCTCGATCGCGGCGGCCGTGCGCAACGCCGCATCGCGCGCCACGCCGAACTGGCGGGCCCCTTCCAGCACCATGAAGCCGCGCAGCCGCTTGCCGCCACCGATCGTGGCATAGCGCATCGCCTCGAACAGCTTCGCTTCGGGCCCGTCGGGCGGCGGGATCAGCACCTCGAGCGCCTGGTCGATCTCAGCCGCGGCCTCGGCCATGGCGACGCGCAGCGCGTCCTCGGCCGGCGCGTCCGTCGCGCTATTCGACATCGCGCAGCGCGGGGCCGACCGGCCCTTCCACGATCGCCTGCACCTTCTGCTCCGCCTCGGCGAGCTTGCGCTCGCAATGCGCGCGGAGCGCAGCGCCGCGCTGATAGGCGGCGACCGAGGCCTCGAGTGCCCCCTGCCCGCTCTCCAGCGCCTTCACGATGCCTTCGAGTTCGGCCAGCGCCTGCTCGAAGGTCAGTGTCTCGATGTCGGAGGGCGTCTCACCCTCCGCCGTGCGTGTCCTGACCATGCGAGGCCATCCTACCAGCCCTGGCGGGCCGGGGCTATTCGGGCTCGATGCCGGCCTGGCGGATGGCGTTGGTCCACTTCACCGTTTCGGCACGGACGAAGGCGACGGCCTCGGCCGGGGTGGAGGGCCGGATGTCCATGCCGAAGGTGCCGAGGCGCTGGCGGACCTCCGCGGTGCCGAGCGAGGTCACCACGGCGGTGTTCAGCTTCGCCACCCGGTCCGCCGGCGTGGCGGCCGGCACGAACAGCGCGAACCAGGCGATCACCTCGTAGTCCGGCAGGCTGCCGGCCTCGCGCACCGTCGGGATCTCCGGCACCGCGCCCGAACGCTGGCCCGAGGTGACCGCGAGGATACGCAGCGCGCCCGCCTGGGCCTGCGGCAGGATCACCGCCTGGTCGGCGATGAACAGGTCGACGCGTCCCGACAGCACGTCCTGCACTGCGAGCGGCGAGGACCGATACGGCACGTGCAGCATCTTGATGCCGGCCATCGCCGCCAGCGATTCGGTCGCGACGCGCTGGGAGGAGGAGGCGGAGGCGAAGGTGATGCCCTCGGGCCGCGCCTTGGCCGCGGCGATCAGGTCGGCGAGCGTCCGGTAGGGGCTGTCCGCCTTCACCGCGACCAGCAGCGGAACGGTCGCGATGGTGGAGACGGGGATGAAGCCGTTCTCCATGTCGAACGGGACGCGGCGGAACAGGGCGTTGGCCGCGGCGTTGGTCGAATTGGTGCCGATCAGCACCGTGTTGCCGTCCGGGGCGGCACGGGCGACGGCCTCGGCGCCGATCAGGCCGTTGGCGCCGGCGCGGTTCTCGACCACCACGGGCTGGCCGAGGGCAGGGCGCATCCCTTCGGCGACCACGCGCGCGACGGTGTCGGTGGCCGAACCGGGGGCGAAGGGAACGATGGCGCGGACCGGCTGGTCCGGCCAGGCCTGGGCACCGGCGGCAGCGGGCAGCAGGGCGGCGGCCGGCATGGCGGCCAGCAAGGCGCGGCGGTTCATGGCATCTCCTTCCCGGAACGCGGCGGGCAGATAGGCCCGGGGGTCGGGACAGGGCAAGGGGCTGGCCTATATCGAAGGCGTCCGACGCGCCCAGAGCCTGTCATCCGACCGCTTCGCATGCCGCCGGAGCCACCCCCGGCGCTGCCACCCCAGCGCGAGAAGCACCAGCGCGCCGCCAGGGTTCAGCCAGGATTCGAGGGCTGTCGCCTCATGCCGGCCGAAGAACACGGCGCCATCCGCCGGCAAGGGCGTCGTCCCGGAGATCTCTCAGACACCCCGGAACGGCCACTCCTCCCGGTAAAGCCATGCGCCGGGTACATCCGGATGTCGCCGGAAGCGCCTGAGCAGCCCGTCGCTCTCCCAGGGGTTCAAGCCCGCATCAGCGCCCGCACATGCGCCGCGACCGACCGGCCCAAAGCATCGAGGTCGTATCCGCCCTCCAGCACCGACACGACCCGCCCCTGGCATTGCCGGTCCGCCATGCCGCACAGCGCCTCGGTCAGCCAGGCGAAGTCGGCTTCCCGCACGCGCAACTGCGCGAGCGGATCGGCCGCATGCGCGTCGAATCCTGCGGAGATGATGAGAAGATCCGGCGCGAAGGCGTCGAGCGCGGGGATGATCCGGTCCGCCCAGGCATCGCGAAACGCGGCGCCATCGGCCCCCGGCGGCAACGTGACGTTGAGGATGTTGCCCACCCCGGTTTCGCTCACGTCGCCGGTGCCCGGATAGAGCGGCCATTGGTGGCTCGACGCGTAGAACAGCGAGGGATCGGTCTCGAAGCAGGCCTGGGTGCCGTTGCCGTGATGGACGTCGAAATCCACCACCGCAACGCGCTTCGCGCCGTGCGCCGCCTGGGCGTGACGCGCCGCGACGGCGGCATTGGCGAACAGGCAGAAGCCCATCGGCCGAGCCGGTTCGCAATGGTGGCCCGGCGGACGGGTGGCGCAGAAGGCGCGACGGAACTCCCCCTTCATCACCGCATCCACCGCGGCGATCGCCGCACCCGCGGATCGCAGCGCAGCCTCCGCGCTGCCCCAGGACATGATGGTGTCGCCGTCGAGCGGCACATGCTCGTCCGGCTCCGGCCGGATGGCGAGGATCGCGTCCACGTAGTTCTGCGGATGCACGCGCGTCAGTTGCTCGACCGTGGCGAGCGGCGCCTGGTCGCGGATCAGGTCGGCGAACTCCCCGGCATCGAGCGCCTTGAGCACGTAGCGCAGGCGGTCCGGACATTCCGGATGATGCGGACCAGGATCGTGATGCAGGCAGGCGCGGTGGGTCAGCAGCAGGACGCTCACGCGGGCGGGTCCTCCCGCTTGCGGATGACGAAGCGATAGGCGCCGGCCTCCTCCCCGAAGGCGACCAGGGCATGCCCCGTCTCCTTGCAGAAGGCGCGGAAGTCGGCGACCGAGGCCGGGTCGGTGGCGAGCACCGTCAGCCGCGTGCCGGCCGGCAGTCCGCGCAGTGCCTTGTTGGCCTTGAGCACCGGCAAGGGGCAGGTGAGGCCCTTCACGTCGAGCAGCGTCTCTCCCATGCGCGCGATTGCACCACCCGGCGCCGCCCGGGGCAAGCACGGCGCGCGAGGGTTCCGCGCGCCTCGACGACCGGTGCACAATGGCAATGGAGGGACTGCCGATGACGCTCGATTCGACGGGAACGCTGGCGCTTGCGGCGGCGATCCTGCTGGCGGGGCGGTTCCTCAATGCCGGGATCGCGCCGCTCGCGCGCTACAACATCCCGCAGCCGATCTCGGGCGGCCTCGCCTTCGCGCTGCTGGCGACGGGGCTGCATGCCGGAGGAGGTCCCGCAGGCACTGGCCGGCGGCCGGATCGCCGCGGCGATCGGCGGCCCGGCGGCGCTGATGATCCGGCGCGCCACGGCGCGCGGTCCGCGCCCCTTGCCCTTCCACCCCGCCGCCCTGAGGTTCTACGGGAACAGCGGGGAGTAGTACGATGCGCTTCGGTATCGACCTGGGCGGAACGAAGATCGAGATCGTGGCCCTCGACCGGGACGGGCGGGTGCGGCTGCGCCAACGGTGCCCGACGCCCGGCAGCTACGCCGCGACCGTCGAGGCGATCGCCGCCCTGGTCGCAGAGGCCGAGCGCGAGACCGGATCGCGCGGGACGATCGGCGTCGGTATCCCCGGCAGCCTCAGCCCGGCGACGGGCCTGGTGCGCAACGCCAATACCCAGGCGCTGAACGGACAGCCGCTCGACAAGGACCTCGGCGCGGCGATCGGGCGGGAGGTGCGCGTGACCAACGACGCCAACTGCCTGGCCATGAGCGAGGCCGCGGACGGCGCCGGCGCCGGCTATCGCACCGTCTTCGCCGTCATCATCGGCACGGGCTGCGGCGGCGGCATCGTCGCCTCGGGCCGCATCCTGGACGGACCGAACGGCACCGCCGGCGAATGGGGCCATACGCCCCTGCCCTGGATGACGCCGGCGGAATTCCCCGGGCCGCGCTGCTGGTGCGGCCGGCATGGCTGCCTCGAGACCTTCCTCGCCGGCCCCGGCCTCGCGGCGGATTGCGACGGGCCCGGGTCGCGCGACGCGGGATCGATCCCCGCCCGCGCCGCCGCGGGGGAGGCCAAGGCGGCGGCCGCCCTCGCCCGGCACACCGACCGGCTGGCGCGTGCGCTCGGCATGCTCGCCAACATCCTCGACCCGGATGTCATCGTGCTCGGTGGCGGCCTGTCGAACATGCAGCACATCTATGCCGAGGTGCCGCCGCTGATGGCGCGGCATGTCTTCGGCGACGTGGCGCGCACGCCGATCGTCCAGGCAAGGCACGGGGATTCCTCGGGCGTCTTCGGCGCGGCGCGATTGTGGGACGCGGGATGACCGCGGCCCGCGCCGGCGTTCTCTATGGCGGGCTCGCCTTTGCGGCGGGCGCTGTGCTGGGGCCGCTGCGCGAACTGGTCCTGGCGCCGCGCATCGGCGGCGCGGCCGCCGCGATGGCCGAGGCCGCCGCGATGGCCGGGCTGCTGTGGCTGGCCGCGCGGCGCATGGTGGCAGGCATCGACGCGGCCCGCGGCCGCGCGGTGGTCGCGGGCCTCGGGCTGGTCGTCGTTCTGGCGCTCGAGTCGCTGCTCGCCCTCGCCTTGGACATGAGCGGCCTCGCCGCCACCCGCGCGCCCCGGGGCCTCGCCGAACAGGGCATCGGCATCGCGCTGCTCGCCTGGCTCTTCGCCCTGCCCTTCCTGGTGCGTCGCCGTGCCGTCGCTCTGCCGTGACTGCCTGCGCCATGCGGCGCAGCCCTTCGGCCGCTGCCCGGCCTGCGGGTCGCGACGCACGGTCACGCATCCCGACCTGTTCCACCTGACCGTCGCGCATGTCGATTGCGACGCCTTCTATGCGAGCGTCGAGAAGCGCGACCGGCCGGACCTGCTGACGAAGCCGGTCATCGTCGGCGGCGGCAAGCGCGGCGTGGTCGCCGCGGCCTGCTACCTGGCGCGCACGCGCGGCGTGCGGTCCGCCATGCCCATGTTCAAGGCGCTGGCCGCCTGCCCGGACGCCGTGGTGATCAAGCCGGAGATGGCGAAGTACGTGCGCGAGGGTCGGCGCATCCGCGCGCTGATGGAAGCGCTGACGCCCCTCGTGCAGCCGCTGTCGATCGACGAGGCGGTGCTCGACCTGACGGGCACGGAAGCGCTGCACGGCGCGCCGCCGGCCGTCGTGCTCGCCCGCTTCGCCCGGCAGGTGGAGAAGGAGGTCGGCGTCACCGTCTCGATCGGCCTCGCGGCCAACCGGCTGATGGCGAAGCTCGCGGCCGAGCGCGACAAGCCGCGCGGCTTCGCGGTGATCGGCGCCGGGGAGGCCGCGGGCTGGCTCGCGCCGCAGCCGGTCTCGCTGCTGCCCGGCATCGGCCCGGCCATGGCGAAGCGCCTGCAGGCCGCCGGGTTCAGCACCCTTGGCCAGCTCGCCGCCCTGTCGCCGCGCGAGGCGATGCAGCGCTTCGGGGAGGACGGGCCCTCCCTCGCCGCCCGGGCACGCGGGGAGGACGAGCGCCGCGTGATCCCCGACCGCGAGACCAAGTCGATCAGCGCCGAGACGACCTTCGAGGCCGACATCGCGGCGCGCGCGGCCCTCGAGGCGCCGCTGTGGCGGATGTGCGAGAAGCTGGCGCGGCGGCTGAAGGAGAAGGACCTCGCCGCCGCGGGCGTCACGCTGAAGCTGAAGACCGCCGCCTTCGCCACGCGCACCCGGGCGGCGCGGCTGCCGCAGCCCACGCGCCTGCCGGACGTGCTGTTCGCCGCCGCGCAACCGCTGCTGGCCCGGGAGGCCGACGGCACGGCCTTCCGCCTGATCGGAATCGGTGCCCAGCCCCTGGTGCAGGCGGCGGAGGCGGATCGCGGCGACCTCGCGGACCCCGAGGCGCCGAAGCGCGCCGCGCGCTGGGCGGCGGTGGAGGCGCTGCGCGCCCGTTTCGGGGATGACGCAGTAGTGAAGGGCCGGGGCCTTAAAATGGGGCGCCGGGAATAGCGTCGGCGCTGCATCCGCGCGAAGGAAGCTATAACCATAACGCCGATACACTTCGTCGCGCGGCCCGGTGGGGCCGCCGACCCCCGAGATCAGGACGCTTCGCCCTGTCGCCTGCCGCACGCTCCCGATGCCGCCATCGGCTTCTCGCCCTCGGTCTCGTCGCCGCCCTGCTTCCCGCCATTCCTGCCGCTGCACAGGATGCCACGGCGCTGCGCGCCGAAGGCGTGAGCGCAGCGCGCGCCGGCCGGCTCGACGAAGGACGGCGGCTGCTCGAAGCCGCGCTCGCGGCCGCGCCGTCGGACCGCGGGACCCTCGCCGACCTCGTGGTCGTCCTGTCCTGGGCGGGCCGGGACCGGGAGGCTCTGGCGCGTTTCGACAGCCTCGGGGCCGCGGGCGCCCCCGCCTATGCCATCGCGGCCGCGGCGGTCTCCGCCCGCCGCATCGGCCAGGCGGCGCGCGCGGTCCAGCTCTACCAGGCCGCCATCGCAGGCGGGGACCGCAGCACCGAGACACGCATCGGCCTCGCCCTGGCCGAAGCCGCGCGCGGCGACGGCGCAGCCGCCCGCGCGGCGCTGGCCGAGGCGGAAGCCGCCGACCCGTCCAACCCGCGGCTGCGGCAGGCGGCGCGCGACGTGGAGGCGCTGCTGCGCCCCGACCCGGCAGCCGAGGCCCGGCGCGTCCGCGCCCTGGCGCAATCCGCCGGACCGGACCAGGCCGTCACCGCCGCGCGGCTGGCGGCGAGCGGCGGCAATGCCGGATCCGCCGCGGCCATGGCCGATGCGCTGATGGACCTCCGCCGCCCCTTCGATGCCCTGGCGGTCCTGGAACCCGCCCTGCTGCGCGCGCCGCGCGATCCCGCGCTCCGTCGACGCGAAGCCCTGGCGCTGGCGGCCGTCGGGGCGCCGGAACTCGCGCTGGTGCGGGCGGCCTCCGTGCCCGGCGCTCTCCGCCCCGCCGAAGAACGCCGCATCCGCGGCGCCGCCAACGCCTTCCTGGTGCGCTGGGGCGCGCAGATCGAATCGCCGACGCCGCGCGACCCCGCCGCGCGCTACGCGCGCACGGACGCGGCCATCGCCGCGCTCGACGCCGCCATCGCCGCCTGGACGCCTCTGGGGCCCGAGGCGGCGGATGCGGTGCGGGCCGCGCGCACCGACCGCCTGGTCGCGCTCCGCGACCGCACCCGGATGGAGGAGGTGATCGCCGAGGCTGCGCGGCTGCGCGAGGGCGGCGAGCTGCCCCCCTACGCGCGCGAAGCGGTGGGCGATGCGCTGCTGTCCCGGCGCCGGCCGGAGGAGGCCGAGGCGGAGTACCGCGCCGTGCTCGCCGCCGACCCGGGCGCGCTCGCCCCCTCCGTCGGCCTGTTCTACGCCCTGTCGGAGCAGCGCCGCTGGACCGAGGCGCAGCAGGTGGTGCAACGCCTGGACCGCGAGATCCCGGCCTGGCGCGCCCTGCGCGGCCCCGAGCCGCCGGTCGCCGAATGGGACAGGTTGCAGGTCGACACCGCGGGCATTCTCTGGCGCATGTGGGGCGACGACCTCGCGGGGGCGGAGGCGGTGGTCGATCCGCTTGCCTCGGCGGCGGCGATGAACGCCTCGCTGCGGTCGCTGCGCGGCGACATCTGGCGCCTGCGCGGCTGGCCCGACCAGGCGCTCGAGGAATACGAGACGGCGCTGACCAACGCGCCGGACGATCTCGACCTGCGGCTCGGCCGTGCCGAGGCGCTGCTCGACCGGCGCCGCTATGCCGAGGCACGCGAGGAGATCCGCGTGCTCGGCGAGCAGTACCCCGAGAACACCGCGGTCCAGCGGCTGCAGCGCCGCCAGGCGATCCGCGACATGTGGGAACTGGAAGCCACGGTGCGCGGCGGCCTGGGCCGCGATTCGAGCAAGCCTGAGCTCGATGTCGGCGTGCGGCTCTACACCCCGCCGATCGCGGAGAACTGGCGCGCCTTCAGCGGCGCCCTGCTCCGCACCGGCGACACCAACAACGGCTCGCTGACGACCTACCGCGCCGTGGCGGGGCTCGAATGGCGTTCGCCGGACATCGTCGTCAGCGGTGGCGTGACGATCGACTGGGAGGGCGTCGACCGTGGCGGCGCCTTCGTGGACGCCGCGCTGCGCCTGTCGGACCAGTGGACCATCGATGCAGGCGGGCAGCTGACGGCGGCGGATACGCCCCTCGCCGCGCTGCGCGCCGGGGTCTATGCGGATTCGGCGCGGATCGGGGCCACCTGGCGGCAATCGGACCTGCGCGAGGCGGCGGCCTATGTCCGCGTCATGCAGTTCTCGGACGACAACACGCGCTGGATCGGCTTCGCGCGCTGGCAGGAACGCGTGATGAACCTGCCGGACTGGAAGCTCGACATCCAGCCCTATGCCTATGCCTCGTCGAACACGCGGCAGGACGTGCCCTATTACAGTCCGGAACGCGACCTCGAGGTCGCGGCCACCGCCGCGCTGACCTGGATCCCGTGGAAGCGCTACGAGCGCGACCTGCGCGTCCGCTTCGTCGTCACCGCCGGCGGTTATTGGCAGGAAGGTTTCGGCTGGTCGCCCGTCCTCGCGGCGCGATGGGAGAACGAGCACACGCTGTCGGACACGCTCTCCGTCGTCTACGGCGCGGGCTGGGTGCGGCGCGACTATGACGGCCAGGCCGAGGATTCCGGCTCGGTCGTCGGCGGCCTGCGCTGGAGGTTCTGATGCGGCTGATCCCCCTGACCCGCCGCGGCGTCTTCTCGTTGGCCGGTGCGCTGGCGCTGCCGCAGGGCACGCGCGCCCAGCCCGGCCCGGGCCGCTTCGTCGCCATCGCCTATCATGAGATCGGCGAGGACGGGGCCGGTCGGCACTATTCGCTGTCGGAAAGCCAGCTCGTCCAGCACCTGTCCTTCCTGCGGCACGACGGCTGGCATTTCGCGAGCGTGAACGAGCTGCTCGCCGCGCGCGACGGGCGCCGGCCGCTGCCCGACAAGACCGTGCTGCTGAGCTTCGACGACGGCTACAACGACTACTACACGCGCGTCTTCCCCCTGCTGCGCGCCTTCAACGCGCCGGGGGTCTTCGCGCTGGTGACGTCCTGGATGGAGACGCCGCCCGGCGGGACCTTCGACTATGGCGGGCAGGCGACGCCGCGCAGCGCGCTCATGACGTGGGCCCAGGCGCGCGAGATGCAGGCGAGCGGGCTGTGCGAGTTCGCCTCCCATTCCCACGACCTGCACCACGGCGTGCCGGCGAACCCGCAGGGCAATGTGCAGCCCGCGGCCGTGACGCGCATCTGGGACGCGCGCACCGGCACCTATGAGACCGACGCCGCCTGGACCCGGCGGATCGAGGGCGACCTGTCGCGGGCGAGCAGCATCATGGCGAACCGCCTCGGCCGACGCCCGCGCGTCATGGTCTGGCCCTACGGGCGCTACAACCTCGAGGCCGTGGCCATCGCGCGGCGGCTGGGCATGCCGGTGGCGATGACGCTCGACCCCGAGCCGGCGCGCACCGATCGCCTCGGCGCGGTCGGGCGGCTGCTGACCATGGGCGATCCGCGCGTCGGCGACCTCGCGCGCCTGATGCGCTTCGACGAGCCCGTGCGCGAACGCGTGCTGCATGTCGACCTCGACGCCGTGTACGACGAGGACGCGGCGCAGGCGGTGCGCAACCTCGATGCGCTGATCGAGCGCGTCGCCTCGCTCGGGCCGTCGCATGTCTACCTGCAGGCCTTCGCGGATCCGGACGGGGATGGCGTCGCGGATGCGATGTACTTCCCGAACCGGCACCTGCCGATGCGGGCCGACCTGTTCAACCGCGTCGCCTGGCAATTGTCCTCCCGCGCGGGGGTGAAGGTCTTCGCCTGGATGCCGGTGCTGGGCTTCCGCCTCGGGACCGAGGCGGACCTCGTGCTGTCCACGCGCAGCGGCGCGCCCGCCATCGACCCCGATCACTACCGCCGCCTGTCGCCCTTCAGCGCGCGGGCGCGGGGCTGGATCCTCGATCTGTATGACGATCTCGCCAAGCATGCCTCCTTCGCCGGCATCGTCTTCCATGACGACGCCTTCCTGACGGATTACGAGGACGCGAACCCCGACGCGCTCGCCGCCTATCGTGCGGCGGGGCTGCCCGGCGACGTCGCGGCCCTGCGCTCGGATCAGGAGGCGCGGGCACGCTGGACCGCACTCAAGACGCGGACGCTGATCGAGCTGACGGTCGCCGCGGCGGACCATGCGCGACGGTGGCGCGCGCCACTCGAGACCGCGCGCAACATGTATGCCGAACCGGTGCTGAATCCGGCATCCGAGGACTGGTTCGCCCAGTCCCTGCCGGCCTTCCTCGCCGCCTATGACCGCACGGCCATCATGGCCATGCCGTACATGGAGCGGGCGCGTGACCCCGACGCCTTCCTGCGCCGCCTCTACGCCCGCGTGGCGGCGGAACCGGGCGGCGTGGCGAGGACGGTGTTCGAATTGCAGGCCGCCGACTGGCGCCACCGTCCCGCGCGGCCGGTTCCGGCCGCGACGTTGCGGGCGCAGTTGCGCCTGCTGCAGCGTCTCGGCGCGCATCACATGGGCTGGTATCCGGACGACTTCGTGCGGGGGCTGCCGGAGGCCTCCGTCGTGCGCGACGCGATCAACGCGCATTCCTTCCCCTATCGGCGGTGACCGTGATGGAGACCCTCGCCGCCATCCTGACCTGGCTCTACGCCTTCGTGGGCTTCTGGCCGCTGCTGATGATGCTTGTCTGGGTCATCGGCGGGCTCGGCTTCTACCTGCTGCACGAGACCGGCGCGCGTCGTCGCGAAGCGCCGCCGCCCCTCGCGCAGTCGCTGCGCGTGAGCATCCTGATCCCCTGCTACAACGAGGAGGACAACGCCGAGGAGACGATCCGCGCCTGCGCCGCGCAGTCCTATCCGGACTATGAGATCATCGCGATCAACGACGGATCCCGCGACCGCACCGCCGAGGTGCTGGACCGCCTCGCCGCCGAGATCCCGCGCCTGCGCGTCGTCCACCTGGCGCAGAACCAGGGCAAGGCCACGGCGCTGCGCACCGGCGCGCTGGTGGCCAACGGCGAGATTCTCGTCTGCATCGACGGCGACGCGATCCTGCACCCCGACTGCGTCGCCTGGCTGGTGCGGCGCTTCGGCAACCGTCCGCGCCTGGGCGCCGTCACCGGCAACCCCCGCATCCGCAACCGGTCCTCGCTGCTCGGCCTGCTGCAGGTGGGGGAATTTTCCGCGACGATCGGGCTGATCAAGCGGACGCAGCGGCTCTATGGGCGGGTGTTCACCGTCTCGGGCGTCGTCGTCGCCTTCCGCGTCAGCGCGCTGCACGATGTCGGCTGGTGGACCGACGACAACCTCACCGAGGACGTCGACGTCACCTGGAAGCTGCAGCGCCGCCGCTGGACCGTGCATTTCGAACCCAATGCGCTCTGCTACATCCTGATGCCGGAAACGCTGCGCGGCCTGTGGCGGCAGCGTCTGCGCTGGGCCTCGGGCGGGGCGCAGACCTTCCTGCGCTACGCGCCGGACTTCCTGCACTGGAAGGGCCGACGGATGTGGGGCGTGCTCGGCGAGTACGTGGTGTCCGTCTTCTGGTGCTACGCGATGATCCTGACGCTCGCGCTGGCGCTGCTGTCGCTCGCGGGACTGATGCCGGCGCGGCTGGGTCCGCCGCCGGCGCTGCTGTCGATCTGGGGCATGGTGCTGTCGGTCGCGTGCATGGTGCAGTTCGCCGTCAGCCTCTGGGTCGATCGCCGCCATGAACCGCACCGGCGGGAGACGCTGCGCCCGCTGCTGTGGGTGATCTGGTACCCGGCGGTGTTCTGGTGCCTCTCGGCGGCGGCGACGGCGGTCGGATTCCCCCGCGCCATCCTCCGGCGCGGGGGACGCCGCGCGCGATGGACCAGCCCGGACCGGGGGTTCCGCTGATGGCGACGCATTTCGACCCGCCGCTCATCCTCGACGCCGCCTCCCGGCCCCGCTGGGCGCGGATCCGCGACGCGGTGCTGACCGCGCTGCTCTGGCTCGGCTGGCTGTACCTGCTGATGGCGGCGGTCGGGACGCTGTGGATGCCGCCCTTCGTGCAGCACATGCTGCCGGTGTCCCCGCCGGAGCATCCGCTCGAGGTACTGCGCATCGCGCTGATCAACGTCATGGTCGCCTCGGTCGTCTGCGCCTGGATGTTCGTCCGCGTGCTGTTCGAACGGCGGCGGTTCGCCGGGGACGACCGGCGGCTCGGCTTCGCGCCCCCCTCGGATGCCGCGGTCGCGGCCGCCTTGTCCCTGCCCTCGGCGGACCTCACCGCCTGGCGGGGGGCGAAACGCTTGGTGGTGCATCACGACGAGTCCGGACGGGTGGTGCGGGCGGAAACCGGGACCTGACCGGGCTGTCACGCAAAGGCCCCTTGTCAGCCGCGCGGCGATCCGGCACGCCGGCAGGATGAACCGCAAGGCGATCGCCTGGGCCACCTTCGATTGGGCGAACAGCGCCTTCCCGACGGTCGTCTCGACCTTCGTCATCGCCGCCTACTTCTCCCAGGGCATCGCCCCGGACCCGGCGACCGGCCAGGCGCAATGGGGCTGGATGCAAACGGTCTCGGCGGTCGGGATCGCCATCCTCTCGCCGCTGCTCGGGGCCGTCGCGGACCATGGCGGGCGGCGGCGAGCACTGCTCGCGGCCTGCACGCTGTGCACCGCCATCTTCACGGGACTCGTCTGGTACGCGAAGCCGGACCCGTCCTGGACGCTCTGGGCGCTGGTCTGCGTCGGCCTCGCGACCATCGCGTTCGAGGTCGGGACCGTCTTCTACAACGCCATGCTGCCCGACGTGACCACGCCCGAACGGATGGGCCGGGTCTCGGGTCTCGCCTGGGGGCTTGGCTATGCGGGCGGCCTGGCCTGCCTCGCCATCGCGCTGGTCCTGCTGGTGCAGCCGAATCCGCCGCTCTTCGGCCTCGACCGCGCGAGTGCCGAGCCGGTCCGCGCGACCGCGCTGCTGGTCGCCGCCTGGACGATCCTCTTCGGCTGGCCGGTCCTGATCGCCGTGCCCGACCCGGCCTGCGAGCGCAAGCCGATGCGCGAGGCCGTCACCGCCTGCGTGCGCGAAACGCGGCTGCTGGTCCGTGGCCTGCCGCGGCGGCCGGACATGCTGCGCTTCCTGGTCGCGCGGCTGTTCTACACCGATGGGCTGAATACCCTGTTCGCCTTCGGCGCCATCTATGCCGCCGGCGTCCACGGCATGAGCTTCGAGGAGATCATGGTCTTCGGCATCGCGCTGAACGTGACCGCGGGCCTCGGCGCCGCGGGCTTCGGCCTGGTCGAGGACCGCGTCGGATCGAAGCGCACCGTGATGGTCGCGCTGGTGTCGATGACCGTGCTCGGGGCAGGGTTGCTGCTGACCGACAGCAAGACGGCCTTCTGGGGCCTCGCGATGGCGCTCGGCATCTTCATGGGGCCGGCGCAGGCGGCGTCCCGCACCTTGATGGCGCGCATGGCGCCGGAGGGGGAGATCACCTCCCATTTCGGCCTGTTCGCCCTGTCGGGACGGATCACGGGCTTCCTGGGCCCGGCTGTGCTCGCCGCCGTGACGGCGGCGACGGGCAGCCAGCGCGCGGGGATGGCGACGGTCCTGGTGTTCCTGTCCCTCGGCGCGGCGATCCTCGCGACCGTCCGCCCGGTGCGCTGCTAGCGGTCGCGCTGACCCAGCGCGTAGGCCCCGCCATCGGTCGGGCGCAGCGCCTCGAACATCTCGGTCACGGCGGAATAGTCGCGGTAGCCGCAGCGGGCCACCGGCTGGACCGCCGCGGTGTCGAAGCGACCGTCCTTAAGGAAGGCTTCGTCGATATGCACGCCGACGACCTGGCCGATGATGATCCAGCCCTCCAGCGGCGCGCCGTCCACATCGTGCAGCCGGGTCGAGAAGGTCACCCGGCATTCCAGCGAGGCCGGCGCGGCGGCGACGCGCGGCGCCTTCACCACCCGGCAGGGCGCGGCCTCGAGCCCCGCGGCGGCGAATTCGCTCTCCCCCTCGCCGAGCGCGCCGGAGGAGATGTTCATCGCGTCGAAAAGCGCGCGTGAACAGAGGTTGAACACGAACTCCCCGGTCGCGATGGCGTTCGCGGCGCTGTGCTTCATCGTCTCGCTGGTGAACATCAGCATCGGCGGGCGCGAATGCACCGCGTTGAAGAAGGAATAGGGCGCGAGATTGGGCCGCCCCTGCCCGTCGATGGTCGAGATCCAACCCACCGGTCGCGGGGCGACGATGGCCTTGAAGGGGTCGTGCGGCAGGCCGTGGCCGTTGCGGGGTTCGTAGAACATCGGTCACCTCGTATCACGTCAGCCGTCGGCGGCTTCGACCTCCTGGACGCCGGAGGGCCGGATGCCGCCTCGTCGGCCCGCTTGCCTCAGGCGCGGCGCGCCGTCCAGGCGCCGTAGAGCTTCGGCCCGACCAGCGCCACCAGGGCAAGGCCGAGGATCAGCGCGCTGCCCGGCCGCGTTACGAACACCGTCCAGTCGCCCTGGCTGATCGTCAGGGCCTGGCGCAGCGCCTGCTCCGCCATCGGCCCCAGGATCATGCCGATCACCACGGGTGCCACGGGGAAGTCGAAGCGTCGCATGAACATCGCCACCACGCCGAGCGCGTAGAGGATCACCAGGTCGATGACGCTGTTCGAGATGCCATAGGTCCCGATCGTCGCGAAAACGAGGATGCCGGCATAGAGCTGCGGCACCGGGATCTTCAGGATCCGCACCCAGAGCCCCACCAGCGGCAGGTTCAGCACCACCAGCATCACGTTGGCGATGAACAGGGACGCGATCAGCGTCCAGACCAGCTCCGCCTGCTGGGTGAACAGCAGCGGCCCGGGATTGATGCCGTAGGACTGGAAGGCGGACAGCATGATCGCCGCCGTCGCGCTGGTCGGGATGCCGAGCGTCAGCATCGGCACCAGGATGCCCGCGGCCGCGGCGTTGTTGGCGGCCTCGGGCCCGGCCACGCCCTCGATGGCGCCGGTCGTGCCGAACTCCGGGGCGTATTTCGGGTCCACCAGCTTCCGCTCGGCGTAATAGGACAGCATGGTCGGCATCTCGGTGCCGCCGGCCGGCAGCACGCCGAAGGGAAAGCCGAGGCCGGCCCCGCGGATCCAGGGCCAGAAGGACCGCTTCAGGTCCTCCTTCGACAGCATCAGCCGCCCGACCTCGAGGACCTCCTGCTTCCCGGCATGATGGTGCCAGGCCATGTAGAGCGCCTCGCCGACCGCGAACAGCGCGACCGCCACCAGCACCACGTTCACGCCGTCGAGCAGCTCCGGCACACCGAAGGTCAGCCGCGGCTGGCCCGTCTGCAGGTCGATCCCGACCAGCCCCAGCAGCAGCCCGAAGAACAGCGAGGTCAGGCCGCGCAGCGCCGAGGACCCCAGCACCGCAGAGACGGTGACGAAGCACAGCACCATCAGCGTGAAGTATTCCGCCGGCCCCAGCACCAGTGCCCATTCCACGATCACCGGCCCGAGGAAGGCGATGCCGAGCGTACCCACCGTGCCCGCGACGAAGGACCCGATCGCGGAGGTCGCCAGCGCCGGCCCCGCGCGCCCGTTGCGGGCCATCTTGGCCCCCTCCAGCGCGGTGATGATCGACCCGCTCTCGCCCGGCGTGTTGAGCAGGATCGAGGTCGTCGAACCGCCGTACATCGCCCCGTAGAAGACGCCGCAGAACAGGATGAAGGCCCCGGTCGCGTTCACGCTGAAGGTGATCGGCAGCAGCAGCGCGATGGTCAGCGCAGGCCCGATGCCGGGCAGCACGCCGACGGCCGTCCCCAGGAAACACCCGAGCAACGCCCAGGCAAGGTTCACCAGGGAGAAGGCATTGCCGAAGCCGAGGGCCAGGCCCGAGAGCGAATCCATGCAGTCGACCTTCGCGAAGGACGAAGAAGATGCGGGGGAGGATGAACCTCCCCCGCACCCCCTCCCTTTTCTGTCAGGGCGGATCGCCTCCGGCGATCCGCATCAGGCAATGCAACGTCACAGCACGGCCTCGCCCCGCAGGACCGGGACGCTGCTGCCGCCGACCCAGGCGCGGATGCCTTCGGGGCGGCGGCGCGCACGGGCGAGCATCACGCTCGGACGTCCCATCTCGACGCCCTGCAGCATCCGCCAGGCGCCGTCATCGGCGCCGTCGAGATGCAGCAGGAAGCCCGCCAGCGGCGTCGCGGCACTGCCCGTCGCCGCATCCTCCCAGGTGCCGACCAGCGGCGAGAACATGCGCGTCCGCACCTCCGCCCCGTCGCGGCAGTAGATGTAGAGCGAGAGGAAACCGCGCGTTGCCTCCGGATGCTCGGCGACGGCACGGCGGAACGCGCCCAGATCGGGCGAGGCCGCGGCCAGACCCTCGGGCGTCACCTCCGTCAGCAGGCGCTGGTTGCCGCCATCGGCGGCGAGCGTCGGCTGGTGGCGCGCGGTGACGATCGCGGTTTCCGGAATGCCGGCACAGGCCGCGGCGAGCGCCACCGGCAGCGTCGCCCCGATCGCGAGCGGCTGGGGGGCCGCGACCTCGGCGCCCGTCACCCGGCCCGACGCGTCGCGCAGCAGCGTCACCTCGACGAGGCCGGCCGGTTCCTCGAACCGGTAGGTGCGTGGGCTCTCCTCGTCCGCGCGGCCGAGGACATAGGCCGTCCCGACATTCGGATGCCCGGCGAAGCCCATCTCCCGCACCCGGTTGAAGATGCGCACCCGCGCCGAGTTCTGCGGGTTCTCCGGCGGCAGGACGAAGGTCGTCTCGCTCAGGTTGAACTCGGCGGCGAGCGCCTGCATCTCGGCATCCGTCAGCCCGCGCGCATCGGGGAAGACGGCCAGTTGGTTCCCGCCGAAGCGCGTCTCGGTGAAGACGTCGACGGTGACGAAACGGAACGCCCTCACGGCACCTCCTGACCCAGCAGGCGCAGGATCGCGCCCTCCAGCAGCCCGGCGCCGATGTTCACGCCGAGCGCCTCCACGAAGAGGAAGAAGGCCGCGAGCGACACGGCGAGCGCGATCGCCGCGTCCCGCAGCATCGAGGTGCTGCCGAAGGCCCGCGCCGTGCAGACGAACTGGATCGCCGCCGCGATCGAGAAGCCCAGCGGTTCGATCAGCACCAGGTTCAGCAGCATGCCGCCGCCCAGCCAGGCGAGGGCGAGCAGGTTCGGCGGCCCCGCCTCGGCCACCTCGGGCAGGTCGGCACTCCAGCCACCGCGCAGCGCGGCGACGGTGAGCATCAGCCCGAGCACCACCAGCGCCGCGGCGATCACCGCGGGCACCAGCTTCGGCCCGACCACCGCATAGACCGGGGTGACCGGAATGACCCAGGTCAGCCAGGCCGCGAGGATGCCGAGCACCACCACGCCGAGGCCGACGGCGAGGTCGGGAGCCGCACCGGGCTTCATGCCGTCACTCCTCCGGTCAGGCGAGGCCGAGGTCCTTGAGCACGCCTTCGGTGTCCGCGCGGTCGCGGGCGAGGAATTCCTCGAAGGGCGTGCCGGTCAGGAAGGCGTCGTCCCAGCCGCGATCCTCGAGGATGCGGCGCCAGCCTTCGCTGGCATGGATCGCGGTCATCAGGTCGACCAGCGCCTGGCGCTGATTCGGGTTGATGCCGGGGGCGCCGAACACGCCGCGCCAGTTGGTCGCGACGACGTCGATGCCGCTTTCCTTGAGCGTCGGCACGGCGGGGTCGATGCGGCGTTCGCCGGTCGTCGCCAGGGCGCGCACGCGGCCCGCCTTGATCTGTTCGGAGAATTCGGACCAGCCGGAGATGCCCGCGGTGACCTGTCCGCCGAGGATCGCGGCCTGGGCCGGCCCGCCGCCGGGGAAGGCGACGAAGGAGGCCTCGCGCGGCTGGCGGCCGAGCTTCTGCAGCATCAGCCCCAGGACGATGTGGTCGGTGCCGCCGGCGCTGCCGCCGGCCACCGAGACGCCGCGCGGATTCGCCTTCAGCGCATCCGCGAACTGGCCGATGTTCTGGATCGGGCTGTTGGCCGGCACGATGATGACGCCGGCCTCGTCCGTCATGCGCGCGATCGGCACGGTGTTCTGCAGGGACACCGGCGTCTTGTTGGTCAAGGTGGCGCCGACCATCACCGAACCCGAGACCATCAGCGCATCCGCGCGCCCGCGCCGCTGCGCCAGGAACCGCGGCAGGCCGACCGTGCCGCCGGCGCCGCCGACATTCTCGAATTGGAAGGACCCGACCAGCCCGGCCTGGCGGGCTGCCTGTTCGATGGCCCGGCCGAGGCCGTCCCACCCGCCGCCCGGATTGGCCGGCACGAACATGTAGATGCTGGCGAAGCGCTGCTGCGCCCCGGCCAGGCCAGGGGCGAGGCCAAGCCCGGCCGTGGCGGCGAGAAGTGTGCGGCGATTGATCATGGCGTGGTCCGGATCGTTTCCCTGAGCCGTAAAGTCTGCGTCAGTGCGGCATCCGCCGTGAAGGGGCAATCGCGCGCGATGACCGGTTGCGCCGGCACCGTGGCGCGGGAAGTATGGCGGCGGGCGTATCGGGGAAGGACGCGGCATGGATGAGAATGACGGCGCGCCGCGCCTGAAGCGCCGCATGCTGGTGCTGAAGCTTGCCTCGGTGGGCGCCGCGGCGCCGGCGCTGGCGGGGTGCGTCGTCGCGCCCCAGCCGGTCTACGCACCGCGCGGCACCGGCATCACGGATGCCGATCCGGCCGATGGACCGGGCATGGGCCGCGGCGGATATCGCGGCCCCGCGCGCACCGGCTACACCGACGCCGATCCGGGCGACGGACCTGGCCAGGGGCGCGGCGGATACCGTGGCCCCGCGCGCACCGGCTACACCGACGCCGATCCGGGCGACGGACCTGGCCAGGGGCGCGGCGGATACCGCGGCCCCGCGCGCACCGGCTACACCGACGCCGATCCGGGCGACGGGCCCGGCCAGGGTCGTGGCGGATACCGGGGCCCCGTCCGCACTGGCTACACCGACGCCGACCCCGGCGACGGACCCGGGCAGGGCCGTGGCAGTTCCCGCCGTCAGGTCTCGGACAGCGACCCGCGCGACGCGCCGGGGCGCGGCCGCGGCTGGTAGTGACCCGGCGCACGCAGCATGCGTGGCGCAATCTTGCCGTAGGGCCGCTCTCCGCAGGATGATGCGCCTGGGGGAAGGAGAGCGACGCCGATGACCGAACGTGACGACACCAAGGGTGCGCCCGACGCGCCGCAGGCGGACGGCCCGGCGCCCTCACGCAGCCTCGGCCGGCGCCTCCTCGTCCTCGCGGTCGCAGGGGGCGCGACCGCGACGGCCACGCGCGCTGCAGAAGCGCTGGAACCGACGCCCGTCCAGTACCGCACCGGCATCACCGATTCCGATCCCGGCGACGGGCCGGGCTATGGCCGCGGCGGCTATCGCCCGCGGACCGGCATCACCGACAATGATCCCGGCGACGGCGCCGGACAGGGCCGCGGCTATCGCGGCGCACCCCGCACCGGCATCACGGACAACGATCCCGGCGACGGCGCCGGACAGGGCCGCGGCTATCGCGCCGCGCCGCAGGGGCGCGCCTATACCGGCATCAACGACGGCGACCCGCGCGACCCGTCGGGCTACGGCACGGGCTGGCGCCAGCGCGGCACCGGCATCACCGACGCCGACCCCAGCGACGGGCCGGGTCGCGGCCGTGGCGGCTATCGCCAGCGCGGCGTGACCGACAACGACCCGGGCGATGCGCCCGGCCGCGGCCGCGGCTGGCGCTGACGGCGCATGGGCCATGGTCGCGGATGACGAAGCCCGTCGAGGCCGGCTGACGCGCCGGCTGGTGGTGATCGGCACGTCCGCGGGTCTGGTTCCCGCCGCCGCGGTCGCTCAGGGTCGCACCGGCCTGTCCGACGGCGATCCGCGCGATCCGGCGGGATACGGCCGTCCGCGCACCGGGTACTCCGACAGCGATCCGCGCGACGCGGCAGGGCGCGGCAGACCGCGCACCGGGGTTTCCGACAGCGACCCGCGCGATGCGGCGGGCCGCGGCCGGCCGCGGACCGGGTATTCCGACAGCGACCCGCGCGACGCCGCCGGGCGTGGCCGGCCCCGCACCGGCTATTCCGACAGCGACCCCAACGATGCCGCCGGCCGGGGCCGCCCGCGCACCGGCTTTTCAGACAGCGACCCGCGCGACGCCGCCGGGCGCGGCAGAGGATCACGATGGTAGCGACACTCGCCGAGGATGTTTGGGCACTCGCCTTCGGCACCATGCCGCTCGAGGACGGGCTGGCGCTGCGCGAAGGCACCGCGTGGCGCCTGATGCCGGGCAACGATCCGGCCCGCTTCACGGGGCTGCTGTCGATCGGCGACCTCGACGCCTTCCTGCGCACCGACGCGGCACGGACGCCGCGCGTGTCGATGGCCGACGGCGCGCGCAAGGGCAGCGCCGCCGTTCCGATCGAGGAGTACATCGAGGAGGGCGGCGACCGCGTCGACCTGCCGCGCCTGATGGCCCGCCACGACGAGGGCGCGAGTCTCGTCGTCTCCCAGTTCCATGAGATCCACCCGCCGCTCGCGCGTTTCTGCCGTGGGCTGGAGAAGGCCTTCCTGCACGGCGTGCAGGCGAACATCTACCTCACCCCGCCGGGTGCGCAGGGCTTCCGCGTGCATTTCGACACGCATGACGTGCTGGTGCTGCAGGTCTCCGGCCGCAAGGCCTGGCGGGTGTGGGACGCGATCCCCTACGCCGCGCCCACCCGCCACACGCCCTGGCGCAACAACGCCACGCCCGAGGGCGAGCCGCATGAGCTGGTGATGGCGCCGGGCGATGCGCTCTACCTGCCGCGCGGCGTGATGCATGAGGCGATGGTCCAGGCCGGCGCCGAGCCGTCGCTGCACATCACGATCGGCCTGCTCGAACCCGGCCTGGGCGAGGTGCTGCGCGCCCTGCTCGGCGAGCTCGAGGCGGAGGAACCCGCGTTACGCGCGGCGATCCCGACCTGGCGCCTGGCCGAGCCCGAAGGCGTGGCGCTGCTGCGTAGCCGCCTCGCCGCCGCGCTCGAGGTGCTGGACCGGCCGGATGTCGCGGACCGGATGGCGGTGAACGCGCTCGATCGCGTGCTGCGCGACCGGATGTCCCTGCCGGGCCGCGCGCTCCATACGCCGCCGCCGGGCGCCGACGACCGGCTCCGCCTGTCGGAGACGATGCACCACGCGATCGTCCCGCTGCCCGAGGGCGGCGCCGCGCTGCGCTGGTATGGCGGCGTCGAGACACTCTCGGCCGCGGAGCTCGATTGGCTCCAGGCGCTCGAGGACGGTGCGACGCCGGCCGCGCTGGGCGAGAACGCGCTGGATTTCTGCCGCAGGCTCGCGCGGCACGGCCTGCTCGAACGCGCCTGACGGGCGCCTTCGCGCGCCGTGCCATCCCGCCTATCCTCCGGTGCAACGACCGGAGGAAGCCCCATGACCGACGACACGCGCTGGCAGCCGAGCCTGCGCTACCCCGACCCGTCCATCGTCGCGCTCGACCCGTCCTTCAAGCGCTACCAGCTGCCGCTGTCGGCGGTGGAGCGCCTGTATCACGGCACGCGCTGGGGCGAGGGGCCGGTCTGGCTCGGCGATGCGCGCTGCCTGCTGTGGTCGGACATCCCGAACAACCGCGTGCTGAAATGGGAGGAGGAGACGGGCGCCGTCTCCGCCTGGCGCAAGCCGTCGAACAACGCGAACGGCCACACGCGCGACCGGCAGGGCCGCATCATCGCCTGCGAGCATGGCGGGCGGCGCGTGGTGCGCTTCGAGCATGACGGCGCCATCACCGTCATCGCCAGCCACTTCCAGGGCAAGCGGCTGAACAGCCCGAACGACGTGGTGGTGAAGTCCGACGGGTCGATCTGGTTCACCGATCCGCCCTTCGGCATCTACGGCTTCTACGAAGGCGAGAAGACCGCGCCGGAACTGCCGCACACGAATGTCTACCGGGTGGATGGGACGACCGGCGAGATCACCCTCGTCGCCGACGACATCAACCATCCGAACGGCCTCGCCTTCAGTCCGGACGAGCGCATCCTCTACATCGTCGAGAGCCGCTCCGAGCCACGCAACATCCTTGCCTATGACGTGGATGGCGCGACGATCCGCAACCGCCGCACCTTCATCGCCTGCCAGCCGGGCGAGACGCCGGACGGATTCCGCGTCGACATCGACGGCAACCTCTGGTGCGGCTGGGGCATGTCGCCGGCCTTCGACGGCATCCGCGTGTTCAACAGCGCCGGCGCGCCAATCGGCCATATCCACCTGCCGGAGCGCTGCGCCAATGTCGCCTTCGGCGGGCGGCACCGGAACCGGCTCTTCATGGCCGCCGCGCAGTCGCTCTACGCGCTGTACGTGAACACCCAGGGGGTGGCGGGGGGGTGAGCCGCACAACCATCGCGATTTCGTGAGAATTTCGGACCGCGCGGCGACGGCCGCGGCTTAGGGTCTTGCGTGCGGGGCGACCGGCCCTGCGCGGGCGAGGATCCTCATGCAGCGGCCGAGGTTGTGGATTCCAGGAGCGGCGCGGCCGGCGGAGATGCACGACCGCGTCGACCTGCTGCTGGTCCTCGCCGTGGATGCCTCAGCCTCGATCAGTGCCGAGGAAGCCCGGATGCAGCAGCGCGGCTACCAGCGTGCGCTGCCCCATCCGCAGGTGCTGGATGCGATCGCCTCCGGCCCGCTCGGCGCCATTGCCATCGCCACCGTCGCCTGGGCCGGCCTCGGCTTCCAGAAGCTGGTGCTGCCCTGGACCCGGATCGCGGACCGTCGCGACGCCGAGGCCTGGGGCGACGCGCTGGCGACCGCCTGGCTGCCCGTGCCGGACGAAGCGGCGTCCGAGGCCTTCCCGAACGGGTCGCTCACCTGCATCTCCCGCGGCATCGACTTCTCGCGCCGCCTCTTCGCACAGGCGGCCTGGGATGCGCCGCGGCGGGTGATCGACGTGTCCGGCGACGGCCCCAACAACGAAGGCCCGCCCGTCGAGGAGGCGCGCGATCGCGCGGTCGCCGCCGGCATCACCGTCAATGGCCTGGCGGTCGAGGGCGATCCCGAGGTCGAGCGGGTGCTCGGGCCCGGCGCGCGGCTGGCGGACTACTACCGCGATGCGGTGATCGGCGGGCCCGGCGCCTTCGTCGAGGTCGCCGACAGCATCCGCGACTTCGGCCACGCCATCCGGCGCAAGCTGATCCTCGAGATCGCCGCCGGCCCGGATGCCGGCGGCGCGGCCTGAGTCAGGTCCGGGGCAGCTTGTCCGCCGGCACCTTCACGGTCAGCGACAGCAGCCGGAAGGACAGGCTCTTGCCGTGGCCGTCGAGGTTGAGCGATCCGTTCACCCCGCCTTCCAGCGCATCGTCGATGATGAAGTTGAAGGCGTGGATCAGCGGCAGGTCGTAGCGCGTGCAGCGCGTGGCGCCACGGTGCGCGAACAGCGCGAGGACTCGCGCCTCCGTCACCTGCTCGGCAAGCGCGGGCCAGAGCGCGGGGTCGTAGGGCATCAGCGAGAGATTGGCGCGATTGCCCTTGTCCCCCGCGCGGGAATGCGCGACCGCGTGCAGCGGCACTTCGATCAGTTCCATAGCCGGGCCTCCCGCACCGTCACTTCCGTCGGGACCATCTCGCGCGGCACGAGGAAGGATCGCGTCAGGATGCGCGGCGTGACGCGCCAGCGCGCACCCGAGGTCCCGGCGGTGCCGCAGCAGAGCATGGCGAGCGCCTCGCGCGAGGCCTGGTCGGCGTCGTCCCGCGTCGCGGATTCGACGGCGAGGCGGATCCGGATCTCGGGCGGCTCCGGCCCGTCATAGGATCGCCAGAGCGCGCCGGCGTCGGAATCGTGCACCGCTGAAATCCCGATCAGGTCGGCGCGCGCGCGGCGTCCCAGGCCGCGCTGCTTCACGCGCTGCAGCAGCACGTCCGCGGTCGCGCGCGCCCGGGCCAGCGCGTTGGGGCCGGCGACGGAGACCTCGCCTTCGCCGAGCCATGACCCTTCGTAGCAGGCGGTGACCTTCAGCCGTTCCGGCCGCGCATGACCCTTCACGCCGCGCAGCGCGACGCGGTCCCTGCCCTGCTGTTCGAGCGTCACGCCGGTGATGTCCATGACCACGTCCGGCGTCAGGTAGGCGGCCGGGTCGTGCAATTCATACAGCAGCTGTTCCTTCACGCTGCGCAGGTCCACCAGGCCGCCGGTGCCCGCGGGCTTGGTAACCACGAGCGATCCGTCGCGGCCGATCTCGGCATAGGGGAAGCCGATATTCGCGGGGTCGGGAATGTCCTTGAAGCCGGGATCCCAGAAGACGCCGCCGGTCACCTGCGACCCGCATTCCAGAAGGTGCCCGCAGGCCGCGCCGAGCGCGAGCGCCTGCCAGTCATCCTCCGCCCAGCCGTAGTGATGCATCAGCGGCGCGATGGCGAGGGAGGGGTCGGAGGTGCGTCCCGCCACCACCACCTGCGCGCCGCGCGCGAGCGCCTCGGCGAGCGGTGCAGCGCCGATGTAGGCGTTGGCCGAGACCAGCGTCCAGGCGGACATGTCGAGCCCGGCATCGGCCTCGTGCACCGCGAGCTTCGACAGGTCGACGGTGCCGGACACGTCGTCGCCGGTGACGACGCCGATGCGCAATTCCGGAATGCCGAGGCGCCGCGCCAGCCGCGCGACGCAGCGCGCCGCGGCCATCGGGTTCGCAGCGCCGAAATTCCCCAGGATCGGGATGCCCGCGCGCGCGCAGTCGACCAGGATCGGTTCGAGCAGGCGTTCGAGCATCGGCTCATAGCCCGCATCGGGATCGCGGCGCTTCTCGATCTGCGCGAGCGCGATGGTCCGCTCGGCCAGGCATTCGAAGAACATCGCCGCCGGCAGGCCGCGCTGCACCAGCGCGCGCACCACGGGGATCGGCGCGTCGACGCGGTCGCCGGAAAAACCGGCGCCATTGCCGACGAGGAACAGGTCACTCATGCGCAGCATTCCTTCAGCGCCGCTGCGAGCAGCGGGAGGTCGGCATCGTCGAGCGCGATCGGGTTCACCACCAGTACGCCGCGCCGGATGCGGGAGGCATCGAGATGCACCGCCGGATCGCGCGCGCGCAGCGTGGCGTCGGCGCGTTCCGCCGCCGCGCGGTCGGGAAAGCGCAGCTCGAGCAGCGGCAGGCCGGGCTTGGCGCCGTCGGGCAGCATCACAGCACCGGGCGCGGCGTCGCGCAGGGTGGCGAGGCGCGCCGTCCAGCGCGCGGTGCGCTGCGCGGGATCCTCGGCCACGAAGCGACGGAGCGCGACGATCAGGCCGACGATCTCCTCCTTCCCTGCCTTGCCGGAACGGCCGATGCCGTGATGCGGCAGGAAGCGCATCTGGTTCAGCGGCGCGAATTCCGCAGGTGCGACGAACTGCGCCTCGGGCAGGTCGAGGTCGAGCATCTGCGCCAGCGCGCTGCTGACGAGGTCCCGCCGCCCCGCGAGGATGCCCGAGGCCTGCGGCCCGCCGATCGCCTTGCCGCCGGAAAAGCAGACCAGGTCGACGCCCTCGGCGATGAAGCGGCGGAGGTTCGACGCGGGCGGCAATTGCGCCGCGGCATCCACCAGGACCGGCACGCCGCGGGCATGGGCGACGCGGACGATATCGGGCAGCGGCGGCTCGGCGGCATCGCCGGCCAGGTAGTAGATCGCCGCCGTGCGATCGGTGATGGCGTCGGCGACTTCGCCGGCGCTCGCATCCCGCACGCCGGGGCCGGAATAGCGATCGGGGATGCCGACCTCGACCATGCGGCCGCCGGCGGCGCGCAGCGCGCGGTCGTACATGTTGCGCTGGCTGCGGATGACGATGAACTCGTCGGGCATCCCGGCCGTTTCGGGCAGGCGGTTCATCGCGCCGGGGTCGAGCCGCGCCATGCAGGACGCAGCGCCGAGCAGCAGGGCGGCGGCCGCGCCCGACGTCACGATTCCGGCCTCCGCACCCGTCGCCTCGGCGATGGCGCGCGACGCCGCGGCCTGGAGGTGATGCATCTCGACGCAGGCGCGCGAGGCCTCGGCCATCGCGGCCACCACCTCCGGCGCCATGAGGCCGCCCGAGAGGCGCGTATTGGTGCCATAGCCGTTGATGATCCGCCGCACGCCGAGCGCGGCGTAGATGCCACCCGTCATGCCCGCGTGGCCCGCGGCACCGTCATCCTGTTTCCACCCATGCCCATCGTCCTGGTCACCCGCCGGCGTTCATCCTGCCAAGGGACGTGCGCCAGGGCGAGGGCGTGCGTCAGGTGGTGCAGGTGTTCTTCTTGCCGTTCCCGTTGCCGTTTCCGTTGCCATTGCCATTGCCATTGGTGGTGCACCCGCCGCCACCCGAACCGGCGGACGCGCTGCCCGAACCGGTTCCGCTGCCGCTGCCGGAGGAGGTGCCGCTTCCGCCATCGGCGCCACCGGAGGCCGTACCGCCGCCTGTCGTGCCGCTGCCCGAACCGCTGCCGGTCCCTGTCCCGGCGCTGGTGCCGGATCCGACACCCGTCCCGCCCGTCGTGCCGCCAC
Organism: Neoroseomonas marina; assembly: GCF_012927745.1. GTDB lineage: Bacteria > Pseudomonadota > Alphaproteobacteria > Acetobacterales > Acetobacteraceae > Neoroseomonas > Neoroseomonas marina. Next base: position 166,518 of record NZ_JABBKX010000006.1, on the reverse strand, counting down.
CGGTCCCACCGCCGGCGGTCGTCCCACCGCTGCCCGAGCCACTTCCCGCCCCTGCCGAACCGCCCGCGCCGGCATCGCCGCCCGAGGATGCGCCGCCGCCTCCCGACATGCTGCCGCCCGATCCACCGCTGCGTGTCGCTGTCTGCACGGCATTGGTCTGCCGGCTGATCTCGGTCCCGATGCCTCCGAAGGCGCCGGTCAGGTTGCCGCCGTAGTTGATCGCGGACGTGCCGATGACGGCGACCAGGCCGCTCGCCAGGATCGCGTATTCGGCCGAGGTGATGCCGCGTCGTCCGAGACGCGCGAGCATACGCGTGCAGGCGTGGATCATCATCGTCAGCGACTCCTGCCCGCGGCGACAGGGGCGCCGCTTGGGACGACGGGGTTAGAGTCGCGAAGGAATCGGAAGCGAATCACATGCCGGGGAGAATATTCTCAACCGCGGCGTGTATGAGCCCGCGCCCTGAACGCTATGCGTCCAACGCGCCCAGCGTCCGCCGCACCGCGTTGCGCCAGAGCCCGTATCGCAACTCCGCCTCCGCCGACCCGGTGCCGGGCAGAAAGCGGCGTTCGAGCCGCCAATGGGAGGCGCCGGCCGCGCCCGGTTCGGGCAGCAGCCCCGCCTGAAGGCCCGCCAGGTAGGCCGCCCCAAGCGCCGTGGTTTCCTGCACCTGCGGCCGGTCCACGGCCGCGCCCAGCACGTCCGCCAGCGCCTGCATCGTCCAGTCGGATGCGGTCATGCCGCCATCGACGCGCAGGACCGTTTCCCCCGCGGCGCCGGGCCAGTCGGCGCGCATCGCCTCGATCAGATCACGGGTTTGAAAGGCGACCGCTTCGAGCGCCGCGCGACAGAGCTCGGCCCGCCCGGTCCCGCGCGTCATGCCGAAGATCGCCGCCCGGGCCTCGGCATCCCAGTGCGGCGCGCCGAGCCCGGTGAAGGCCGGCACCATGACCACGCGCTGCGCCGGATCCGCCTTGGCGGCCAGGTCTCCGGCCTCCGACGCGCGGTCGATGATGCCGAGACCGTCGCGCAGCCATTGCACCGCCGCGCCGGCCACGAAGATCGCACCCTCCAGCGCATAGGTCCGCCGGCCGGCGAGCTGATAGGCGATGGTGGTCAGCAGGCGCGAGCGCGAGGCCACCGGTCCCGCCCCGGTGTTCAGCAGTGCGAAGCAGCCGGTGCCGTAGGTCGACTTGACCATGCCCGGCGAAAAGCACGCCTGGCCGAGCGTCGCCGCCTGCTGGTCGCCCGCCATGCCGCGGACCGGGACCGGCCCTCCGAGGATCCTGGCCTCGGTTACCCCGAGATCGCTCGCACAGTCGTGAACCACCGGCAGAATCGCTCGCGGAATCCGGAGCAGGCGGAGCAGATCCTGGTCCCAATCGCCGCGCCGGATGTCGAACAGCATGGTCCGCGCCGCGTTGGTGGCGTCCGTCGCATGGACGCGGCCGCCGGTCAGCCGCCACAGCACGAAGCAATCGACCGTGCCGAAGGCGAGGTCGCCACGTTCAGCCGCCTCCCGTGCGCCGGGTACGCGGTCGAGCAGCCAGGCGAGCTTCGTGCCGGAGAAATAAGGGTCGGCCAGCAGGCCGGTGCGCTCGGTGATCAGGTCCTCGAGACCCTCGGCGCGCAGCCTGGCGCAATGCTCGGCGGTGCGGCGGTCCTGCCAGACGATGGCACGGTGCAGGCAGCGTCCCGTCGCCCGGTCCCACAGCAACGTCGTCTCGCGCTGGTTGGTGATCCCGATGCCTGCGACGCGGGAGGCGTCGCCGCCCGCGCGCTCGAGCGCCCCGCGCAGCGTCGCGACCACGCCGCGCCAGATGTCCTCCGGCTCGTGCTCGACCCAGCCCGGGGCAGGGAAATGCTGCGGCAGTTCCTCCTGTGCCGCGGCCCGCGGCACCAACGCCGCATCGAAGGCAATGGTCCGCGTGCTGGTGGTGCCCTGGTCCAGGGCAAGCAGCAGGGCATCGGTCATGTCGCGGCGGTCCTCCCGGCACCCATCCTAGCCGCCGCATCGAAGGTCTTGCATCCCGCACCCGGAACGAGGCCCGATGCGATCCGGGAGGATCCCGTCATGCGCATCACCATCCTGGCCACGGCGCTTCTGGGCGCCGCCCTCGCCGCATCGGCGACGGCCCAGCAGCGGCCCTACACGCCGGGACCGCAGAACATCAGCCTGCCGGCGGACTGGCAGGCGCGCTTCATCCGCTACGCGACCGTCGACAAGCCCGACCGCAAGATCATCCGCAACATCTACATCAACCCCGAGGCCTTCGAGGCGCTCGCACCGGGCCAGCCGCTGCCCTATGGCGCGATGATCATCATGGCCGACCAGCGCGCGCGGGTCGACGCGCAGGGCGTGCCGCTGCGCGACGCCGCCGGGCGCATGATCCCGGAACCCGCCTTCATCGGCATCGAGATGCAGCAGAAGGAGCGCGGCTGGGGCGAAGGCTACGGGCCCGAGCAGCGCAACGGCGAATGGGAGTATGCCCGTTTCGACGCGCAGACCGGCGCGCGGCGCGACACGCCACTGAACGCGTGCTTCACCTGCCACCTGCAGGCGCGGGGGCAGCAGGATTTCACCTTCACGGCGTGGGATTACGCGAACAGGGCAAGGTGAAGGTCGGGGGAGGGGAACCTCCCCCGAACCCCCTCCCTTCTTTGTCTTTTTGGTTCCAAAGAAGGTTGAGGGGGGTTCGGGGGGAGAAGTTCCCTTCTCCCCCCGCCTACTGCACGACAGCAACCTGCCGCGGATCGATCTCGACCCACACGGCCTTCCCGACCTCATAGGCCGCGAGCGGCGGTGCCGAGGCGCGGAGGCGCAGCGCGCTGCCAGTGGGCGTCACGACATAATCCCACGCCTCGCCGAGATAGGTGCGTTCCACGATCATGGCTTCGAGCGCGGGACCATCGCCGGTCGGCGGCGCGTCGAGAATCGTCATCGCCTGCGGCCGCAGCGACACCAGCGCGGGGCCATCGGCCTGCGTCGTGGGCGCGAGCGCGAGGCCGTCGATGCGCAGCATGCCTCCCTCCGCCCGCGCCTCGAGCAGATTGGTGCGCCCCACGAAGCCCGCGACGAAGCGCGTGCGCGGCCTGGTGTAGAGCAGGTGCGGCGCGTCGACCTGCTCGATCCGCCCGCCATTCATCACGGCGATCCGGTCGGAGGTCGCCATGGCCTCCGCCTGATCATGGGTGACATAGACCGTGGTGATGCGGAACTCGTCGTGCAGGCGGCGGATCTCGAAGCGCATCTCCTCGCGCAGGTTGGCGTCGAGGTTCGAGAGCGGCTCGTCGAGCAGGAGGACCGCCGGCTTCACGACGATGGCGCGAGCGAGCGCGACGCGCTGCTGCTGGCCGCCCGACAGTTCCGCAGGGTAGCGATGCGCCAGATGGTTCAGCTTCACCACCTCCAGCATCTCGGCCGTGCGGCGGCGGATCTCCTCCCGCGGCAGCTTCCGCAGCTTGAGTCCGAAGGCGACGTTCTCCTCCACCGTCATGTTCGGCCAGATGGCGTAGGACTGGAAGATCATGGACATGCCGCGCCGTTCGGGCGGCACCACGGCACCGGGGGCGGACAGCACGTTGCCGTCCACCGAGATCGTCCCGCCCGTGGGATCGACGAAGCCCGCGATCATCCGCAGCGTCGTGGTCTTGCCGCAGCCCGACGGGCCGAGCAGCGAGACGAATTCCCCTTCCTCGAGCGTCAGGTTGACGCCGTCGACGACGGTCAGCTTGCCATAGGCCTTGGTCAGGCCGGAGAGCGTCAGGCGGGGCACGCTATTCCCTCCGCAGCATGAAGTCGCGGCCGACCAGCTTCATGCCGATGCCGACGATGACGAGGGTGATGACCAGCAGGATGCCGCCGAAGGCGGAGACGACCTCGAAATTGCCCTGCTCGCTGAGGTCGTAGAGCAGCACGGACATGGTCCGCGTCCGCGGCCCGACCAGGAAGATGGCGGCCGAGAGCTCGCGCGAGGCAACGATGAAGACGATCAGCCAGCCCCCGAGCAGGGACGTCTTGAGCAAGGGTGCGGTGATGCTGCGGATCGCCCGCAACCGTCCCGATCCGAGGATGCGTGCGGCTTCCTCCATCTCGGGGTGCACCGCGCGGATCGCCGCCTGGGAGTTGGCATAGGCGATCGGCAGGAAGCGCGCCGTGAAGGCGAGGATGATGAGCAAAGCCGACCCGTAGAGCGACAACGGCGGCCCGGCATAGGCGGCATAGAAGCCGATCGCCATGACGATGCCCGGGATGACGAAGGGGGCCATGGCGAGGAAGCCGAGCGCATCGGCGAAGCGCATCAGCCGCCGCACGACGATGTAGGCGACCAGCAGCGCCAGCACGATCGCGAGGCTCGCCGAGGCGGCCGAGAACCACATCGTGTTCCACACCGCCTGCGGCGCCATGTCGTGGTCGAACAGCAGCAGGTGGTAGTTGCGGAAGGTCAGGTTGTCCCACGACAGCCCCCGCCCCCAGGCGCGCGAGAATGACGCCTGCAGCAGCACGCCGAGCGGCTTCACGACCGAGAGCATGCCCACCATCAGGCACCAGGCGAACAGCACCCAGCGCCAGGGGCCGAGCTTCACCTGCCGCCGCTCCCCGCCCTTGCCGGTCTGGGAGACGAAGCCCTTGCGGTTCAGCATCAGCTTCTGCACCGCGATCAGCGCGACGGTGATGAGCAGCAGCGGAATGGCATAGGCGGCCGCGACCTCGACGCGGACCGGATCCTCGAAGAACTGCCACAGCTGCGTGGTGACGACGTTGATCCGCGCGGGGATACCGATGATCGCCGGGGTGCCGAACAGCGCGATGGTCTCGAGGAAGATCAGGATGAAGCCGCCGAGGATGGACGGCCAGACCAGCGGCAGGGTGACCTTGCGCATCGTCACCCAGGTCCCGCCGCCGAGGATGTTCGCCGCGTCCTCCATCTCGGAGGAGATGAGGTCCAGCGCCGACTTCACGAAGATGAAGACGAGCGGGAAGGAATGCAGCGCGATGACGAAGGCGAGGCCGGTGAAGGTGTAGACGTTCACCAGCGGCGCTTCCGCCCCGCTCGCCCAGCGCCAGACCTGGTTGATCCAGCCGGCATTGGGCCCGGCGAGCAGGATCCAGCCGATGGCGCCGAGATAGGGCGGCATGATGAAGGCCGCGAGCACCATCACCCAGGTGAAGGTCTTGCCCGGCATGTCCGTGCGCGACACCGCCCAGGCCATCGGCACCGCCAGCACGGTCGAGATCGCCGCCGAATAGAGCCCGAGCAGCAGCGAGTTCCGCAGCGCATCGAGGTAGCGCTGCCGGCCATAGGCGGTCAGGTAGTTGGCGATGGTGAACTCGCCGGTCTCCTGCGTCTCGAAGGAGATCACCACCATCTTGCCCAGCGGCACCGCCACCAGGACGAGCAGCGCGACGATCAGTGCGATCCACAGGACGGCGACCGGCTCCAGCAGGCGGAGCCGGGACGGCCTCAAGGCATTCACGGACAGCGGCTCAGACCCCGAAGATCTCGCGCCACTGCTCGCGGACCTCGGGCACGCCCTTCTCCGCGTCCTCGAGGCTCGGCGCCAGCATCGTCACCTGGTCGAGCGGGCGGGACCCTTCCGGCGGTGGCACGTCCGGACGCAGGCTCTCGTTGAACAGTTCCCGGACGGCCGTCGACAGCGCCGGGCCGCAGGTGAACTCCATGAACAGCTTCGCCGCATTCGGATGCGGCGCGTTGCGGATGATCGCGGACGGCGAGAGCGCGGCGATCACGCCCTCGGTCGGGTAGATCAGCTTCAGCGGATTGCCGCGCGACATGGAGAACAGGGTGGAGGCGGACGGCACCGCGACGCCGACGGCGCGTTCCCCGGCTTCCATCATCGTGACGGGATCGATGGAGGAACGGCCGATCTGCGGCTTGTTGCGCTCGAAGCGCCGGAGGTAGTCCGGGCCGTACATGGTGCGCATCTGCAGTGCCCACAGCCCGATCGCGCCGCTGAAGCCGGGATGCCCGACCGCCAGCTTGTCCTTCCACTTGGGATCGAGGATGTCGGTCCAGGATTTCGGCGCCTCGGCCTCCGGCACCATGCGCGTGTTGTGCGCCATCAGGTAGATGCCGAGGAAGGAGGACTGGAAGTAGTTGTCCGGGTCCGCCTGGCGCAGGATCGGCAGCACCCCGTCGGCGCTCGCCGGGCGGAACTGCATCAGCCGGTTCTGCCGCTTGAGCTGGATGTAGTGCCCGCCATTGGTCGAGGAGAAGACGTCGCACTGCGCGACGCCGGCCCGCTGGTCCTGCGAGAGACGCTGGAAGGCGACCTGCGAGGTCGAGCGCACCACGTTGCAGCGCACGCCCGGATAGCGTGCATTGAAGGCGCGGCCCGCGGCTTCCGATGCCTCGGCGCTGTACTGGCCGGAATACCAGGTGATCTCGCCTTCGCGCTTCGCCGCTTCATGCAGCGCCTGTTCCGCCGGCGTGAGCGGGGCCTGGGCCCAGGCCTTGGAGGCCGCCGCGGACCATGCCGCGAGCGCCAGCATCTGACGCCTGTCGATCAGGAACATCCGGCTTCCTCCCAACCATGGCGCACCTGCCGCGTTGGGCGGTCTCGGCGCGCGTTGTTCTTGGACGTGGGAACGTTGCCATCGCCTCCGCGTGCTGGCAACCATCGCAAAACGGCAGGAGGAAGCGATGTCGCTACTTGATCGGATCGGCGTCGATGTCGGGCGCAAGCTTAAGCTCGAGGACGCTATCGAATGGGCCGCGCGCAATGAGGTCCGGCACATCGACATCCAGCTCGATACCGGTGCCAATGCGGTGACGCTGTTCGATGAGGCGCGCTGCCGCGCGATCAGGCAGAGTGCCAAGGCAAACGGCGTCCACATTGCGCTGCACACGCTCTCGGCGGTGAACGTCGCCGAGTATTCGCCCTTCCTGTCGGAGGCGGTGGACGCCTACCTTCGCGCCTATATCGAGGTCGCGCCACGGCTCGAAGCCCAGTGGATCGTCGTCCACGCCGGCTATCACTTCACCGCCGACGTGAAGATGCGCATGGAAGCCGGGCGCGACCGCCTGCAGCGCATGGTGAAGCACGCCGAACAGCACGGCGCCCTGCTGCTGCTCGAGAACCTGAACCGTGAACCCGACAATGCCGAGGTGCATTACCTCGCGCACACCATGGAGGAATGGCGCTACTACTTCGACGCCATCCATTCGCCGGCCTTCGCCCTGTCCTTCACCGCCAACCACGCGCATCTGCTGCCGCCGGGGGTGGAGGGCTTCGTCGCGGAGATCCCGATGGAGCGGGTGAAGGAGGTCCGCCTCGCCGATTGCTGGCGCAACGGCTACGAGGAGCACCTTATCCCCGGTAAGGGCGATTTCGATTTCGGCGCGATGTTCGCGCTGCTCGAAGGCAAGGGCTATCGCGGCGCCTACACCAATGCCTTCGGCACGCTCGAGGACATGCAGGCGGCGCGCGGGTACATGGTGGAGAAGGCGCGCGCCGCCGGGGTGGCTGTCTAGAGCCCGTCGAGCACGACCTTGCCGATCATCGTGCCGCTCTCGACCTTCGCATGCGCCTCGCGCAGCCGCGCGGCGGTCATGGGACCGAGGTTCAGCGTCATGGTGTGACGGATGCGCCCGTGGTCGACCATGTCGGCCACGGCGGTCAGGAGGTGATGCTGCTCGATCATATCCGGCGTGCCGAAGATCGGTCGGGTGAACATCAGCTCCCAGTGCAGCGACACGGATTTCGGCATCAGTTGCCGCGCATCGATCGGCGCCTGGCTTTCGATCAGCACGATCGCACCCTGGGGTGCGATGGACGCGACGATCTGATCCCAGTTCCGCGCCGTGGTGTTGGTCGAGAAGACGTAGCGCGGCTTCACGCCCAAAGCCTTGAGCTGGGCGGGGATGTCCTCCCGATGGTCGACGACGTGATGCGCGCCGAGGTCGCGGCACCATTGCGCCGTCTCGGGCCGGGACGCCGTGGCAACCACCGTCAGCGCGGTCCGCTGCCGCGCGACCTGGATGACCATGGACCCGACGCCGCCGGCGCCGCCGATGACCAGCAGCGCCTCCCCGACACCGCCGCCCTCATGGATCTTCAGCCGGTCGTGCAGCCCTTCCCAGGCCGTGATCGTCGTCAGCGGCATCGACGCCGCCTCGGCGAAGGACAGCGAGGCCGGCTTGCGCCCGACGATGCGTTCATCGACCAGTTGCAACGCTGCATTGCTACCGGGCCGGTTCACGACGCCGGCGTAGAAGACCTCGTCGCCGGGGCGGAACAGGGTGCACGCCGGGCCGACCTCCCGGACGATGCCGGCGGCATCGAAGCCCAGGATGCGCGGGCCATCCTTCGGCTCCTCCGTCTTGCGGCGCTTGGTGTCGACCGGGTTGACCGAGACGGCGCGCACCTCGACCAGCATGTCATGACCGGCCGGCGCGCCGGGCTCGGGGATATCGAGGTCGAGCAACGCCTCCGGATGATCGACCGGGTGGCATTTGGTGAAACCGACCGCCTTCATGCGCATCCTCCGTAGGCTTGCGGAGGATATAGGCCGGATTCAACCGACGCGCAGGAGGGCCGGCCCGTTCTCGCGCAGCCAGTCCTGCGCCGGCTCGCGATGCGGTGTCAGCGCCGCGACATGGGCCCAGAAGCGCGACGAGTGGTTCAGTTCGCGCAGATGCGCGACCTCATGCGCCACGACGTAGTCCAGCACCCAGTCAGGCGCCATCACGAGGCGCCAGGAGAAGGCGAGCGTCCCGTCCGGCGCGCAGGACCCCCAGCGGCTGTTGGTGTCCTTCAGCCGGATGGCGCGGATCTTCACCCCGAGCGTCGCGGCGTGCCCTTCGGCCAGCAGGGCGATGCGGCGCTTGGCTTCGGCGCGCAGGAAGTCCTTCACGCGGCGCGCGAGGAATTCCGCCCGCCCGGACACGACGATCGACTGGCCATCCAGGAACGCGCCGCCGCGCGCGTCCGGATCGTGGCGAATGACATGCGGCAGGCCGCCGAGCGGCACCTCCACGCCCGGCGCCAGTTCCACCGGCGGCGACAGCGCTGCCAGGCGCTGCATCACCCAGGCGGCATGGGTCGTCAGCAGCGCCATGCCCGCGCGCCGTCCGGCGCGCATCGGCAGCGTCACCACGACCTCCCCGGCGCGCGCATCGATCCGCAGGCTGACCCGGCGCGCGCGCGCGGAGCGGTTCCAACGCACCGGGCAGCCCACCGGGGCTCCGAGCACGCCGGGGCGCAACACGACGGTTTCCGAATCGGGCGACTGCATCGCAGCAACATGGCTCAGCGACGATGGCGGCTTCAACTGCTTGACAGCGGCGCCGTGCACACGACCACTGATTGTCATGCCCGAGGCGCTCCGCCCCTTGCCACCGCTGCTCCTGCTGGGCTCGATCTGGGGCGCGACGCCGGCCTTCGTGAAGCATCTTGCCGCCCTCGGCTGGCCCCCGATGCTGATCGCGACCTGTGCCGCGGCGGGCAGCGCCGTGATCCTGTTCGCCGCCTGCCGGTTCCGCGGAATCGACGTACCGCTGTCGCGGACGCATCTGCGCCACTATGCGGTGTCGGGCCTGTTCGGCATGGCGCTGGCGAACCTGGTCGCCTTCACCAGCATTCCTCACATTCCCGCGGGGTTCTTCTCCCTGATCGTGCCGCTCTCGCCGATCTTGACCGTGCTGGGCGCGGCCGCGCTCAGCATGGAACGGGCAACGCGGCGACGGCTGCTCGGCACGGTGCTGGGCTTCGCGGGGGTGGTGGTCGCGATGCGGCCCGGCGCGGCGCTGCCGGATCCGTCCATGCTGCCCTGGGCGCTCTTCGCGGCGCTGACGCCGGCCTGCTACGCGGCGTCGAACCTGCTCGCGGTACGGCTCGCGCCGCAGGGCACGGCGCCGCTCGCGCTCGCCACCGGCACGCTGACGGCCGGGGCGCTGCAGGCGGGCATCGTCGCCACGCTGCTGGGGCAGATGCGAGTGCCGCCGCTGGACGGCCTGCCGGTCTCGGCGCTGCAGGCGGCCTGCACCGCGGCGGCCTTCATGATCTACTTCCGCTCGCTCGCCGCGCATGGCGGCGTGGTCACGTCGCAGACCGGCTACATCATCACGCTGACGGGCCTGGCCTGGGGCTGGGCCCTGTTCGGCGAACGGCCGGGATGGCTGACCATCCCGGCCGCCTCGCTGGTCTTCGCCGGGCTCGCGCTGGTGACGCTGCCCGGGCGCAAGGTCACCCGATGAGGTGCTTCAGCTCCGTCTCGACGAAGGCGAAGGCCGTGTCGCCGGCATTGACGACATTGTGCTCGATGCCCGCGGCGCGCGCATAGGCCACGCCCGCCTTGATCTCGGCCGTCGCCGTCTCGCCGCCCGGCAGTTCCAGCAGCATCTTCCCGTCGCTCACGGGCACGACGACATAGGCCATGCCGTGCCGGTGCCAGCCGGTCTCGGAGCCCGGCGGGAAATCCCACCGGGTCACGCGGACATTGTCGTCATCCACCTGGACGGTGGCGATGGCGGGCTCGCGGCAGCGCAGCGGCTCGTTCATCACTCGGCCGCCTTCGCGGGGACCATGCCGGGCAGCGGGATGGCGCCGGCCGCGGTCCAGGCGGCCCAGACCTTCTCGGCCTGCTCGGCCGTCAGGGGCAGGTGCGGCGGACGGATCACGCGCCAGCCGGCATCGCCGGTGCTGCGCGCGATGATCTCGCGCAGGCCCGGGATCAGCGGCACGGACGTCGCGGCACGGCGCGTCGCGGTCAGCGTCGCCTGCGCCGCATCGGCCTCGGGGCCCGTGCGCTTCGCATAGACGATGCCGCCCCAATGGCTGTTCGCGTTGGACGCCGCGGTGATGCAGCCCGCCCCGCCTTCGGCGAGGATCTGCTGCAGGAACTCGTCGCTGCCCGAATAGACCTCGAACCCGTCCTTCGCGAAGGCCTTCACCATCGCGAGCATGTTGGCGTAGTCGCCGGACGAATCCTTCACGCCCTTGATCGCGCCCGGGAAGGCCTTCAGCAGCCGCCCGATCAGGTCGAGGCTGAACGGCACCGCCGACTGCTGCGGGAAGTGATAGAGGTAGATCTTCACCCCGCCGCCGACGCGGTGCACCACTTCCGAGAAATAGGCGAACAGCCCGTCGTCGCTCGGCCCCTTGTAGTAGAAGGGCGGCAGCATCAGCACGCCGGGGCAGCCGGCGTCGCGGGCATGCTTCGTCAGTTCCACGCTGTCCGTCAGGCTGGCGCAGCCCGTGCCCGGCATCATCTTCGCCGCCGGGATGCCGCGCGCGATCAGGCCTTCGAGGATCGCCTTGCGCTCATGCAGGCCGAAGGAATTGGCCTCCCCCGTCGTGCCCAGAACGCCGAGGCCGGTGCAGCCATTGGCGAGCAGCCACTTCGCATGCGCCGCCATGCGGTCGAGATCGGGCGTGAGGTCGGGCCCCATCGCCGTCAGCACCGCGGCATTCACGCCGCCATAGATCGCGTCCTTCATCCCGGTCTCCTCCGGTTCGTCACAACAGGGGGCGTGCGTGCCTTGGCCGGCCACTTGCCCGGCCAGGACACGACGTGGTCCTCGAAATCGCCGGCATCGCGCTCGGCGACGGTCCGGCCGCGGACGGAAATCCCGGCCTCGTGCACCGTCTCGGCCCGGCCCGACACCAGCGGATGCCACCAGGGCAGGTCCTGCCCCTCGGCCACCAGGCGATAGGCGCAGGTCGGCGGCAGCCAGTCGATCTTCTCGAGCCGCTTCGGCGTCAGCTTCACGCAGTCCGGAACCCATTTCCGCCGGTTCGCGTAGTCCTTGCACCGGCAGGTCTCACCATCCAGCAGCCGGCAGGCGACGTTGGTGTAGGCGAGGCGATCGGTCTCCTCGTCGCGCAGCTTGTGCAGGCAGCAGCGGCCACAGCCGTCGCACAGGCTCTCCCACTCGGCGCGGGTCATCGCGTCGAGCGTCTTCGCACGCCAGAAAGGGGCCGGATCGGTCACGGGCGGGTTCTACGCCGAAGAGCGGGGGAGGAGAACCTCCCCCGAATCCCCCTCCCTTCTTTGGATACGTCAGCGAGGGGGCCAGGCGGCGGCGGGCATCGGTGCCATTGCCGTGACGTCGGGCTCCAGCGCGGTGCCCAGGCCCACGGCATCCACCACGGATCCAAGGTCCAGCGCTCCGTCGCGGATCGCCAGGCGCGGGCCACGCGGCGTGTCCGCATAGAGGTCCGGATGCGCCTCCATGAAACGGATCGCTTCCGCCTTCGGCCGGCCCGCGAAGCCGTCCACGAAATGATGGCCGTTGCGCTCGACGTGAACCAGGCCCATCGCGCTGACCAGCGCCAGGTCCTGCTGCACGCAGACGCCGGCGAGCGTCGTCAAATCCTCCGCGCTCATGAAGTAGCGCGGCTCGGGCAGGGCCGCATTCCAGGCGCCGCAGCGCGCCAGGTTGATCAGCGACCGCCACACGCCCTTGCAGGCCTTCGACGAAATGCCGGCATAGCCGAGCGCCTTCGCCTGCACGAAGGCGTCGAGCGGCCCGTCGCTCTCATCCACGATCACCGGGCGTTCCGCCGCCAGGGCTCCCATCGCGCCTTCAAGTGCCTTGGCCCGCTTCACCGGCTGCTCGATGAAGGCGATCGAGGCATTCAGCCGCGCCAGGCGCGGTTCCGCCTGCATCGCCCGCCACAGCGCGAGCACGCCTTCCGCATCCTCGTACTGCTCATTGCCGTCGAGCGAGACGTGATAGCCGTGCAGCCGATCGAGCACCGAGGCGATCCGGCACAGCCGGTCCACATCCGCCGCGACATTCCCGCCGACCTTCAGCTTCCACCAGGAATGGCGATAGGTCGCGACGACCTCCTCCACCGTCTCGGGCAGGCCGTCATTCACCCGTTCCGCCTGGTCCGCCGCGGTGATCGGATCGACCAGCCCGACCGTATGCCGCGCATGCATCCGCCGTGCGGGCGTCAGCGAGGCCAGCATCGCCCCGAAATCATGTCCGGCGAGGTCGGGCAGCGCCGCATGCGCCGTCATACCGCCGACATTGGCGCGCATCGCGGCGGCGAAGGACAGCCCCTTCGCCTTCAGCAGCGCATCCAGCATGGCGCGGTCGAGCAGCGCACGCCCATAGGCCGCGACCAGCGGATTCAGCCCTTCCGCCCCGCAGGCCGCGACATGCGCGCCATAAGCATCCGCGTAATGCCCGAAGGCGGTGTTCGCACCCGCCGCCATCGTCGCCGCGCAGGCGATCTCGAGCGCGCGGCGCAGCTGGTCCTCGTTCTGCGCATCGGTCCAGCGCGGATCCTTGTCGAACCATTTCGCGGCGAGCGTCTCCGCCGCCACGCCCCAGTGCTCCGACCCGTCCTCCAGCACGATGCGCGCGCGGATCACCGCCTGGCGCCCATGCGTCACCGTGATGACGCCGAAGCGGAAGGGCATCCGCAGCTTGAACGGCCATTCGAAGCGCTGCGTCTCCAGCAACCGGAAGCGGGGCGCGGTCATGCGGTGGTCTCCTCGAGCGCACGGAGGTAGCCGATGGCGCGCGCCGCGCTGGTCGGCCCGTCGGGGACGTAGTCGAAGGGCTCGACGGCGCAGAAGCCGCCATAGCCGATGCGCCGCAGCGTCGAGAGCACCGGTCCGAAGCGGTCATTCCCCTGCCCCGGCGCGCGCTTGTTGCGGTCGTTGAGATGCACATGCACCACGTCGCCGGACGGCACGAAGCGTTCCAGCAGCGCGGGCACCGGCTCCACCTCGCCATTCCCCGCCGAACAGACATCCAGCATCGTCCGCAGCGCCGGATTGCCGATGCGCCGCACGATCGCCGCCGCCTCCGCCACCGTGGTGCACCAGTTGGTCTGGCCGGGGTCGAGCGCTTCCAGGCAATAGGTCACGCCGTGCTGCGCCGCCCATTCGCCGGCCTTGGCCATCGCCTCCTCGGCGCGGGCCGGGTCGTCTTCGGCCTCCACGCGGCGCGCGCCGGGCGAGCCATGCACCAGCAGCGTCGCGCCGAGATCGGCCGCCAGCGCCACCAGCCGCTCCATCACATCCAGCGTGCGCGCGCGCAGCGCCGGGTCCGCGCTGGTGATGGACAGCCCCGCGGGCGCGACCAGCAGCCAGTGCAGCGAGGTGATCGTCGTGCCGGCCTCCGCCGCCGCCCGGCGGACTGCGGCGCGGCGCGAGGCCGGCAGCAGATGCGGCGCCTCGGCATCGAGCGTGAAGGGCGCGACCTCCAGCCCGTCATAGCCGAGCCCCGCCGCCAACGCGCATTGCGCGGCGAAGTCGAGGTCGCGGATGACCTCGTTGCACAGGCTGATGCGCATCAGGCGATCTCCTCCAGCGCGACGACGCGCCCCTCGGCGGCGGACAGCCGCGCGGCATCCAGGATCCGTGCCGGCGCGACGGCGCCGGATCGCAGCCCGGCCTCCGGCGCGCGACGCGTCCGCACTGCTTCGATGAAGGCAGCAAGCTCGGCGGCGACGACCTCGACCGGATCGGCGGCGGGAATCGCGGCATCCTCGCGCGCCGCATGCTGCGGCAGCCAGGCGCCGTTCGCGCCGGGGGCATGGGCGCCGCGGCGGAGCGCGAAGGTCTCGGCGGCGAAGTCGACCTCGGCCAGCGCGTCATGGCCAGCGACGACGATCTCCTTGCGCGTCTCCGCCCCAGGCACCACCGCGTCGGGCCAGCGCCCGGGCAGGACGCAGCCGGCCTCGATCAATCCCGCCAGGCCCGAGGGGAACGTCATCTGGATCACCGCCAGGTCCTCGCGCCCGCGCCCCAGCGGATCGGCCGTCGTCGCAAAGATCCGGGACGGCGCCTCGCCCGCGATCCAGGGCAGCAGGTCGGCGAAATGCACCGCGTCGTTCAACAGCGCGCCGGAATCGCCACGCGCGCGCTTCAGACCGGAAAACCGCGCGGCGAGGTAGTGCAGCCTCCCGAAGTCGCCCGCCGCCACCATCCGCCGCAACGCGATCGCCTTCGGATGGAAGCGGAAATAGAGCCCGACCTGCGCGATGCGGCCCTGCGCCTCTGCGAGGTCCGCCAGCGCCGCGGCCTCGGCCGCCGTCTCCGTCGCCGGCTTTTCCAGGAACAGGTCCCGCCCGGCGCGCAGCACCGCGCCCGCCACCGCGACATGCGTCGGCACCGGCGTCGCCACGATCGCGGCATCGCAGGCGGCCAGCCCGGCCTCGAGGCTCTCCGCCACCGCCTCCCCCGTCGCCGCCGCCAGGCCGCGGTCCGCATCGAACACGGTGGCAGCCATGCCGAGCCGCTTCAGCGCGGCGAGGTGCACGCGCCCGAAGGCGCCGCATCCGATCAGCAGCAGTCCCGGTCGTTCCATGCGCGCGAGTGGGCTTCGATCCCGCGCGACCGTCAAGCGCTTGACGCGCGGCCCGGCGCATCGTCGCATCAGGCCCATGCGACCGCTCACCGAGGCCGACCTGCCCCGCGCCGCCGCGCTGTCCTTCCTCATCGGCTGGAACCAGGTCGCGCGCGACTGGGCGTTGTTCCTCCACGAAGGCGAGGGCCAGGCGCTCGACGACGGGCAGGAGGCGCTGGCCGCAACCGCCGCCGTGATCCGCTACGGCGGCGACCTCGCCTGGATCTCGATGGTCCTCGTGCGTCCCGACATGCGGCGGAAGGGCCATGCGACGGCGCTGATGCGCTGGGCCGTCGACACGCTCTCCGGCACGCGCTGCGCCGCGCTCGACGCGACGCCGGCGGGGCGGGAGGTCTATCGCCGCCTTGGCTTCCGCGACCTCTGGGGATTCGCGCGCTGGTCGCTGCCGGCACCGCTGCCCGGCGGGACCGGCGTTCGCCCGGTGGCCGACTCCGACTGGCCGGCACTGCTCGCCCTCGACGCCGCCGCCTTCGGCGCGCCGCGCGAAGCCCTGCTGCGCGACTTCGCCGCGCGCCAGCCCGGCGCGGCCTTCATCGCCGAGGACGGCAGCGGCTTCGCCCTCGCCCGCGACGGCGCACGCGGACCGCAGATAGGCCCGGTGGTCGCGCGCGACGATGCAACGGCGCGTGCCCTCCTCGCCGCCGCGCGCAACGCCCTTCCCGGTGCGCCGGTGCTCGACCTGCCCGATGCGCGCGGCGAGGTCGCTGCCTGGCTCGCCGCCCACGGCGCAACGCCGCAGCGGCACTTCACGCGCATGGCCCTGGGCGCGGACACGCCGGGCGACCCGTCGATGTTCGCCGCCGTCGCCGGGCCGGAGTTCGGCTGACCCGCCCGGCTTGACGTCACCGCGAGGACCGCCGCACCATTCGCAGTAACTACCGGGTTACCGCCCAAGGACGCCGCGGCGAACGCGGCGCGCGAACGAGGAAAGGGTCGAAGACATGCTGCGCAGGCACCTGCTCGCCGCCACCGCCGCCGGGATCGCGGCGCCCGCCACGCTCCGCGCCCAGGCCGCCTGGCGGCCGGATCGCCCGGTCACGATCATCGTCCCCTGGGCCGCCGGCGGATCGACCGACCAGATGGCCCGCATCGTGGCGGCCGAGGTGGAAGGCTCGCTCGGCCAGCGGGTCGTGGTGGTGAACCAGCCCGGCGCCTCGGGCTCGATCGGCACGCGCAACGCCATGGAAGCGGCGAAGGATGGCTACACCTGGGCCGCCGGCGCGGCGGTGGATGTGGGCTGCTACAAGGTGCTCGGCCTGCTCGACACGCAGTTGTCGGACTGGAACCTGTTCTTCGCGGTGGCCAATGTGAACGTGCTGGTCGCCAACCCGCAGGCCGGCTTCCGCGACTTCCCCGCGGCGCTCGACGCGCTGAAGACCCGCGGCCAGGGCATCGGCATCGCCACCGCCGGCGTCTCCTCGGCCGGGCACAACATGATGGAGGCGCTGCGCGCCGCCACGCCGGGGATGCAGTACCGCCACGCCACCTATGACGGCGGCAATCCGGCGATGATCGCGACCGTTTCGGGCGAGACGCCGCTGGGCGCGATGCTGCTGGTCGAGGCCGCGGAGATGATCCGCGCCCGCCGCCTGGTGCCGCTCGCCGTGCAGTCCGACAACCCGGTGACGCTCGCCGCGCAGGGCAACAGCCCGGCGATCGAGATCCCCTCCGTCCGCCGCTGGGTGCCGAACATGCCGGCGCCGCTGAACTACTTCGGCATCTGGTGCCCCAAGGGCGTGCCCGAACCCGTGGTCGCGACCATGACCAACATCTGGCGCACCACCATCGCGAATTCCCAGCGCCTGAAGGACTACGCGACGTCGCGGGCCGCGCTCTTCACGCCGATCTACGGCCAGCAGGCCCATGACGAGGCGTGGAAGATGGTCCGCCAGACCGCCTGGCTCTACTTCGACGGCGGCAAGGCGCGCGTTTCCCCCGACACGCTGGGGATCGCACGACTTTGAGCGAGGTCGAGGCCGACTCCCCCTTCGACGGCGAAAAGGCGCCGGCCTCGCCGCGCGCGGACCTGATCACCGCGGCGGTCCTCTTCGTCGTCGGCGTGGCGATCGTCCAGCAGGCCATCGCCATGCCGCGCTTCGTCGAGCAATCGGGCACCGGCCTCACCGCACCGGGCATCGTGCCGGGCTTCTACGGCGTGATGCTCGCGCTGCTGTCCGTCGTGCTCGGCGTCCGGGCGATCGGGCGCGGCGGCTGGGCGGTGCGCGGGCCGGTCGCCAAGGCGACGGGGGACGGGCGGCGGCTCGGCCTCGCGGCGTTGCTCGGCATTCTCTATGCGGGCGTGCTCGTCGGCCGGGTGCCGTTCTGGATCGCCTCCGCACTGTTCGTCTTCGCTTTCACCACCGCCTTCGAATGGGATCAGGGGCCCGAACGCCGCGCCCGCCGCATGATCGAGGCCGCGCTGATCGGAATCGGCACCGGCGTCGCGGTGATGCTGGTCTTCGAGAAGCTCTTCCTGCTGCGGCTGCCCTGATGGACGCGCTCAACAACCTGATGGGCGGCTTCGCCCATGTGCTCGGCGGCGGGGCGGTCTGGCACGCGCTCTGGGCCACGCTGATCGGCATCGTCATCGGCGCCTTGCCAGGCCTCACGGCCACGATGGGCGTCGCGCTGCTGACCACGCTGACCTTCGGCATGGGGCCGAACGTCGCGATGCTGGTGCTGGTCTGCGTCTATGTCGGCGCGATCTATGGCGGGTCGCGCAGCGCCATCCTGCTCAACATCCCGGGCACGCCGGCCTCGGCGGCCTCGACGCTCGACGGCTTTCCGCTCGCGCGGCAGGGGCTCGCCGGCCGGGCGATGGGCATCTCGACCTCCGGCTCCTGGCTCGGAACGCTGTTCGGCACGCTGATCCTCGCCCTGTTCGCGCCGACCTTCGGGGAATTCGCGCTGCAGTTCGGCTCCTACGAGATGTTCTGGGTGGCGATGTTCGGCATCGTCATCGCCGGGTCGCTGTCCGGCGGCGATCCGCTCAAGGGCTACATCGCCGGGTTCATCGGCCTGCTTGTCGCGACCATCGGGCAGGAAACCAACCACGCCTATGCCCGCTTCGCCTATGGCAATGGCGACCTCGCCGGCGGGCTGGGCCTGCTGCCGGTCCTTGTCGGCGTCTTCGGCGTGGCGGAGGTGCTCTCGGCGATGCGCGGGCCGGCGGTGAAGGCCGTCTCCTCCAAGATCGATTCCGTCATTCCGCGCCTGTCGGACGTCGCGAAGTACTGGAAGACCATCCTGCGATCCGGCGCACTCGGCACCTTCATCGGGGCGATGCCCGGCCTCGGCGAGGACATCGCCGCCTGGACCTCCTACGCCGCCGCCAAGCGCGCCTCGAAGGAAAAGGAGAAGTTCGGCAAGGGCAGCATCGAGGGCCTGATGTCCGCCGAGACCGGCGAGAGCGCCTGCGTCCCCGGCGCCATCATCCCCGTCCTCACCCTCGCCGTCCCCGGTTCCGCACCGGCCGCCGTGCTGATGGCCGCGATGATGATCCACGGGCTCAACCCCGGGCCGATGCTCGCGATCACCGCGCCCGAGTTCATCTACCAGATCGTCGCCATGCTGGTGATCGCCGACATGGTGAAGATGTTCTACGGCCTGGTGCTGGTGCGCCCGCTGCTGTGGATCCTGCTGATCCCGCGCGAACGACTGATGCCGATCGTCTTCGTGCTGTGCACCGTCGGCGCCTTCGCCATCACGTCGCGGCTCTTCGACATCTGGGTGATGCTCGGCGCCGGGCTGGTCGGCTTCATCCTGCGGGAGTTGCGCTTCCCGATGGCGCCGCTGGTGCTCGGCATCGTGCTGGGCGACCTGCTCGACAAGAACCTGCTGCGCGGGCTGGTGCTCTCGGGCGGGGATGTCACGCCCTTCTTCACCCGGCCGATCAGCATGGGGCTTTGCGCGCTGACGCTGATCGCGGCGCTCTGGTCCATCCCCTCGGTCGCCGGCCTGCTGCGGCGGCGCAAGCCCGCCGAGGGCTGATCCGGCACGCGGGTTGCTTCCTCCCGGGGCGACAATCCCCGGGAGTTTCCGCATGAACCGCCGCAGCCTGATCCTGGCTGCCATCGTGGTGCCTTACGTCCCGGGCGGGCCGTCCGACTCGCACAGCATCGTCGCACCCCGCGGCCTGGCGGCCGCCGGGCTCGGCATCCGAAACGAGCAGCGCGACGGAACCGACCGCGACAATTGAAAGCGAGACGACGCGGTGGCGGGACGTGGTTCGGCGCGCCGGCATCGCGGCCGGCTGATGCAGCCGAAGGGGCGCCCCCCCCGGACCACCCCGGCGGGGATCCCATTGACGTTGCGAAGCAACGCCAATGGGTGCCCATAGGCCGAAAGGCCCTTGCAAACCGATACTCAGGCGACGCGGATGCCGAGGCGCGCCAAGCGATGCGCGGCAGCCGCATTGACCGCGTTGTCGGGCAACTCACCCCGCGCCAGCGAGGCCACCTGCCGCACCGTGTCCATCGCCTGGTGCTCCATCGCCTCGGGCGTCATGCCGCCGATATGCGGCGCGGCAATCACATCCGGCCGTCGCGCCAGGAACAGCGACGGCCGCTGGTCCAGCGCCCGCCCCACATCCATCGCCGCCCCCGACACCTGTCCGCTGTCCAGCGCGGCCGCCAGCGCCTGCTCGTCCACCAGTTCCCCGCGCGAGAGGTTGATGAACCGCGCCCCCCGCTTCATCCGCGCGAAGGCCGCCGCATCGAACAGGTCGCGCGTCTCGGGGATCGAGATCGCCAGGCACACCACGAAATCCGCCTGCGGCAGCAGCTCGGCCATCGGCATCTGTACGATGCGCGGGTCGGCCACCGTCGCATGCGGATCCGCCACCAGCACCCGCATGCCGAGCGCGAGCGCGACCTCCGCCAGCCGCTGCCCGATCCGCCCATACCCCACGATGCCGAGCGTCGCGGCCGAGAGCTGCACGCCCATCCGCCCCTGCGGCTCCTCGCCCCGCCGGTAGGCCTGCACATGGCCCGACAGGCCGCGCGCCAGATCCACCATGAAGCCCACCGCCTGCTCCGCGACGCTGTCCACGAAGCCCGGCGTCGCGCGCGTGACGAGCACGCCCGCCGCGCTCGCCGCCGCCACGTCGATGGTGCTGATGTCCACGGCCACCCGCAGGAAGGCGACCAGGTCCGGCGCCGCGGCGAAGGTCTCCGGCGTGCCGGGCGTCGCGCGGTCCGCGACGATCGCCTGGCAGCCGCGCGCCGCCTCGGCGAGCGCGGCGCCGGACAGTACCGTCGTGCCCGGGTTGCGCACCACCTCGGCATGTTGCTGCAGCGCGGCCAGGGCGCGCGCCCCGTAGTAGCCGGTGAACATCTCCGGTGTATGCGTCAGGAAAACACGCAGCATCGACGCTTCCTTCCCATGTCGCGGGCAGCCTAGGGCATTTCCCCGCCGGCGCGATGGGCGGGGGCTCAGCCTGCTGTGAATTGCTTACACATTCGACGCGATCCGTGTGTGGACCTTCACGACTTCACGCAGCCCACCCCCAGATTCCCCCTGAAAATCCGCCGGACTCCCGGCACATCAGCGGTCCGTTCCCAGGAGGACCGCATGACGACGCTGACCCGCCGCGCCGCCCTCGGCGCCCTGATCGCCACCCCCCTCGCCGCGCCGGCGATCGCGGCACCCTGGCGCGCGGACCGGCCGGTCGAACTGGCCGTCGGCTTCTCGGCGGGCGGCGGCACGGACATCGTCGCGCGGCTGTTCGCCCGGCATCTCGAACCGCGGCTGGGCCAGCCGGTCACCGTCACCAACCGGCCGGGCGCCTCCTCCGAGATCGCGCTGACCTACGTCGCGCGGGCACGGCCCGACGGTCTGGTGCTGGGGCTGACCAACATGCCCTCCTTCGTCACCGTCCCAGTGGAACGTCGCGCGCAGTACAACCTCGACAGCTTCACCTTCGTCGGCAACGTGATGACCGACCCGACCGGCTTCATGGTGAAGTCGGACGGGCCGATCCGCGACATGGCGGACCTCGTCCGCCTCGGCCGCGAACGTCCGGAGGAGATCGTCGTCTCCACCTCCGGCATCGGCACCGACGACCACCTGTTGCTGGTGATGCTGGAACGCGCGACCGGCGCGCGCTTCACCATCGTCCACTACAACGGCGCGCCGCAGCAGCGGAACGCGATGCTGGCCGGCCAGGTGCAGGTGAACATGGTCTCGATCGGCGAATACGCGCCGACGCCCGAGGGCATGCGCTACATCGCCCATGCCGGCGCCGAGCGCAGCCGCTTCGCCCCCGACACGCCGACCCTACGCAGCATGGGCATCGACATCGAGATGTATTCCGAACGTGGGATCGTCGTGCCCAGGGCCACACCCGCGACCATCGTCGAGCGCCTGCGCGAGGCGGTGAAGGACGCCGCCGAGGACCCCGCCACCCGCCGCACCTTCGAGGCCCAGTTCATCGAGCCGAACTACGAGCCCGGCGAGCATTGGGAAGCGCGGATGCGCCGCGTGCAGGGCGTCTACGCCGACCTCTGGCGCCGCCAGCCCTGGATCACCTGAGGCGCTACCGCCCGACGCTCGGCGGCGCGCCCTGCATCTGCCACTCGCGCACCGCCTCGATCGGCCAGAGCAGCATCAGGATATTCAGCGCCAGGTTGTCGCGGATCATCCAGGCCGCGACACCCTCGAGCGCCAGCACGACGAGCACCGAGGCCGCCACCGGCAGCCGCGCCGCGAGGAAGAATCCCGCCAGCATCGCGACGCCATCGCCGAAGGAATTGACGATGCTGTCGCCGTAATAGTCGAGCGAGGCCGTGACCGCGCGATAGCGGTCGATGATCAGCGGCGTGTTCTCCGCGATCTCCCACGCGCCTTCGATCGCAAGCGCGGTGACGGCGCGCCAGGCGACGCTCCAGCCCGGCCGCAGCCAGCGCAGCAGCGCATAGAAGACGAAGCCGTGCGCGAGGTGCGACAGCGTGTACCAGTCGGTCAGGTGCTGCGAATTGCCCGAGGACCAGACATCCCCGTGCCACAGCTTCACCTCGCCGCAGGCGCAGATCGGCAGCCGCCCCATCGCGAACTGCGTGCCCGCCACGATGGCGAGAATCCCCGCCATCGTCGCCCAGGGCACCCAGCGCGCCGTCACGCCCGCCACCGCGCCAGGATCATCATCGCGCCCCCTGCCAGCAGGCCCCAGAAGGCCCCACCGATGCCGAGGAACGCAACACCCGAGGCCGTGACCACGAAGCAGACCAGCGCCGCCTCGCGACCCTGGGGCGCATGGACGGCGCCGAGCATGGCGCCCCCGAAGGGCCCGAGCAGCGCCAGCCCCGCCACCGCCTGGATCAGCACGGGCGGCGCCGCGGCGACGAAGGCGGTCACCCCGCCGGCGAGCAGCCCGAAGACGACGTAGGTGGCCCCCGCCACCACCGCCGCGATCCAGCGCCGCGCCGGATCGGGCCCCGCCCCTTCGCCCGCGCACAGCGCCGCGGTGATCGCCGCGAGGTTCACCGCATGCCCGCCGAAAGGCGCCGAGGCCAGGCTGAAGGCGCCCGTCGTCGCGAAGAGCGGCCCCGCCTCCGGCCGGTAGCCATTGGCCGACAGCACCGCGAGGCCCGGGATGTTCTGCGAGGCCATGGTCACGATGAACAACGGCAGCGCGATGCCGGTCAGCGAGGACAGCGAGAAGCCCGGCATCACCAGCACCGGGTCCGGCACCCAGCCCTGCGTCGGCAGCGGTGCCGAGGCCGCGATCACGCCGACCGCCACCGCCACCGCCGCCGGCACCGCCAGCACACGGTTGATCCGCGCCACCACCGCCCAGGCAATGATGATCGCCAACCCCGCCACCGGCTGCTGCGCCACCGCGCGCACCGGCGCGAGGCAGAGCGTGAACAGGATTCCCGCCAGCATCGCATTCGCGAGCGGCGCCGGGATCGCCGCCACCGCCCGCCCCAGCGGCTTCCACAAGCCCGCCACCGTCAGCAGCACGCCGCAGAGAAGGAAGGCCCCGACCGCCTCACCGAAGCCACCCGCCGGGGCGGCGGTCGCGGCGAGCAATGCGGCGCCGGGCGTCGACCAGGCGACGCTGATCGGCAGCCGCAGCCGCAGCGACAGCACGATGCCCGCGAACCCCATGGCGATCGACAGCGCCATCAGCCCCGAGGCCGCCTGCGCCGGCGAGGCCCCGACCGCGACCAGCCCCTGCAGCACCACGGCGAAGGACGACGCGAAGCCGACGAACCCCGCGAGAAGACCGGCCGAGACTGCCTGCATCACCGCTTTCCTTTCGGCAGGCGGTCGAGTTCCGCCTCCATTCGTGCCGCCGCCTCCGGCGTCAGATGCCGGATCTCGCGCGCGAGGCGGTTCGCGAAATCGGTGATCTCAGGCGCGAGGCCGGAGGTATCCAGCACCACGCGCGGGTGCGATTGCCGCGCGAGCCGCGCGAGTTCCTCCGCATCGTCCCAGATCAGGCCGAAGAACTCGTTCACCTGGTGCACCAGGCCCGCGCTCGGCTTGCCGCGCTGCCCGTGCTCGAGCGCCGAGAGATAGGCCGCCGAGACCTGCAGCGCCGCGGCGAGGTCCTTCAGCGTCACGCCGCGCTGCGCGCGCAGTTCCCGCAGCCTGGCCCCGAACGGCGTCATCGCCGCCGCCGGAGCAGCAGATGCACGGCACCGGTATTCGCCCGGTGCGGATGCGCGGCACCCAGCAGGATCCGCCGCAAATCGGGCGCGTTCAGCCAATGCGGCAATTCCCGCCGCAGCACGCCGCCCTCGGGCGAGGAGCCGCGGCCGGTGATGACGGCGACGCAGCGCAGCCCTTCGGCATAGGCATCGGCCAGGAAGGCGCGCACGGCGCCATGCGCTTCCTGCGCGAAGCGGCCATGCAGGTCGAGCGTGCGCTCGGGCTTCACCTTGCCGCGCCGCAGGTCGCGCCAGCGCCGGTCGTCGAGCCCGGAAGGCGGCGCGTTCACCACGATGTCGGGCGGCGCCCAGCGTGGCGCGGGCGCGGCCGGCGTGGGCGATGGCGCGGCAGGCGGTGCGGCGACCGGGACGGGCGGCGGGGCGGACTCGGGCGGCAGCTCGCGCCCGGGCAGGGGCACGATCTCCGCCGCATAGGCCCGCCACAGCGCGCGATCGGCCTCGGTCAGGCCGCGCGGGCGGCGGCGGGTCATGCCTCCGGCAGTGCGGCCGGGTCGTCGTCGACCAGCACGATGTGCAGCCGCCGCGGCCCGTGCGCGCCGAGTTCCAGCGTCTGCTCGATATCGGCCGAGCGCGAAGGCCCGGTCACCAGCATCACGTTGCGCGGCATGAAGCCGCCGGTGACGGGATCGGTGCGCTCCGCGCGCAGCCGGTCCCAGGCTTCCTCATAGGCGCCGACGATGCGCGAGGCGCGCAGCACGACGATCTCGGTCTCGGCGAGAAGGTTGAGCGTGGTCGGCCGCTGCGGGTCCGAGGGCAGCATCAGCGTCCCCGTCTCCGCGATGGCGGCGAAGCCGTGCTGGACGGAGACGGTGTCGGTCGGCTGGGCGCGCCGCGCCTCGAATTCCAGCAGGGGCTTCTCGGCCCAGGGCAGCGCGGCGAGCTCGTCGTTCGGCGCGAGGACGAAGCGCGGCGCGAGGTTCTGCTGCGCCAGGTAGTCCGCGACCGCGCCGGGCACCTCGGCGGCGGAGGCGACGCGCGCGACGGTGCCGAATTCCTTCTCGACGTTCTTCACGAACAGCGTCACCTGCTCCGGCCGCGGCAGGCGGGACCGCTGCGGGATCAGGTGGCGCGGATGGGTCGCGAGGCGGCCTTCCAGCATCGCGCGCTGGTCCGCCGGCAGCGGCCCGCGCTTCAGGCCGCGGCGGATGGCGCCGAGGATCGCATCCTTGCTCATCGCCTCAGCGCCCCCGCTGCATCTTCGCGTAGCGGTCCATGAAGGTGCCGCCCTCCGGCACCGGCAGGTCGCGCCCCTGGGTCCAGCCGCCGGCGAACGGCATGGAGCGCAGCGCCCCCTTGCCCTGCGCGAGAAGCCGCAGCGTCCCCACCGCCATCTTCGTCGCGAAGCGATAGAGCCCCGGCCGCTGCGCCACCCAGGCCCACAACGCGAGGTTACTGCGCACCGTCGCCGGCGTCAGGTGGCGCTCGAACTCCCGTTCCCGCCAATGCCGCATCATGTTGGGCAGCGGGATCTTCATCGGGCAGACGCTCTCGCACTTGCCGCAGAAGGTCGACGCATTGGGCAGCAGCCCGGCCTTGTCGACGCCGACCAGCGCCGGCGTCAGCACGGACCCCATCGGCCCCGGATAGACCCAGCCATAGGCGTGCCCGCCGGTCGCGCCATAGACCGGGCAATGGTTCATGCAGGCCGCGCAGCGGATGCAGCGCAGCATCTCCTGGAACTCGGACCCGATCATGTTGGACCGGCCGTTGTCGATCAGGACGACGTGATATTCCTCCGGCCCGTCGAGGTCGCCCGGCCGCCGCCCGCCCGTGCTGAAGGTCGTGTAGACGGAGAAATCCTGCCCCGTGGCGGACCGCGCCAGCAGCCGCAGCAGCGATGTCGCGTCCTCGAGCGTCGGCACCACCTTCTCGATCGACGCCAGCGCGATGTGCACGCGCGGCAGCGTCTGCGTCAGGTCGCCATTGCCCTCGTTCGTGACGATCACGGACGATCCGGTCTCGGCGATCAGGAAGTTCGCGCCGGTGATGCCGACATCGGCGGCGATGAAGCGCTCGCGCAGCTTCGTCCGCGCCTCGGCGAGGATGTCGCGCCGTTCGTTGAACACCCGGTCCGCCGGCAGATCGGTGTGCATGCGGCGGAAATCCGCCTCCCAATCCTCGCGGTTGAGGTGGAAGGCCGGGGCGATGATATGGGACGGATGCTCCTTGCGGAGCTGGATGATGTACTCGCCAAGGTCGGTCTCGACCGGTGTGACGCCGTTCTTCTCCAGATGGTCGTTGAGGGCGATCTCCTCGGAGATCATCGACTTGCCCTTGGTGACCGTCCTAGCGCCCGCCTGGCGGCAGATCTCGAGCACCGCGGCGCGGGCGTCCTCGGCGGTCGAGCACCAGTGCACCTTGCCCCCGGCGCGCTCGACATTCGCCGCGAAGGTCTCGAGGTAGAAATCGAGGTTCGCGAGGGTGTGATTCTTGATGTCGCGCCCGATGTCCCGCAGCTGCTCGAATTCGGGCAGGCGGGCCACGGCCTCGGCGCGGCGCTGCAGGAAGGCGCCCTTCGCCTTGCCGAGCGCCTTCTGCAGCCCCGCATCCGCCAGGGCGCGGGCCGCATTCTGCTTGAAGGCGGGGGAGGTGATCTGGACCAAGGAAATATCCCGACGGAGACGCTGCGGAAGCGCCCAGTCTAGCGCGAATGGCGGCCCATGACAGGCGGGGACGTCTCAGGGCTTGCCCTATGCCGCCCAGGGCGCGAAAAGGCCGCGCCCCGTGACCGGGGCCCGATTCGCGCCGTTACAAGGAGATGCGCCCGGTGATCACGCGTCGTTCCCTCTTCGCCGCCGGCGGCGGGGCCCTGATGCTCGCGGGCTGCGAGACTGCCCAGGTCGCTGCCGATGGTCGCTTCCCGATCATGGATGTCCTCGGGATCATTCCCGAGGTGTCGGACTTCCGCTCTGCCCTGCGCCGCGCGGACCTCGACGATCTCCTCAAGGGCCCCGGCCCCTATACCGTCTTCGCGCCGACCAACACCGCCTGGGGCGGTGCCCCGCCGGATTTCCGCAACGCCAACCCGGCCACGCTGCGCAACCTGATCGCGGCCGGCCGCCTGCGCCTGCCGGACATCGCCGCCCGCGGCAACCGCGTGCGCATGCTCTCGGGCGTCGACATCCGCGTGGTCGGCGGCACCCCGGCCGAGCCGCGCATCCAGGCGGCCCGCGGCAACGCCGCGCCGTCGGGCGCCTCGGGCAGCATCGTTCGCCCGAACATCCTGTGCAGCAACGGGATCATCCACGTCATCGGCGCGGTGCTGATCCCGAGCTGAGGCTGAATTCACCGGAGGGGCGCCGCCCCTCCGGACCATCCCGCCAGGGGCCTGCGGGCCCGTGCACCGCGGATTCCCCGCTGCGGGCGCGGCAAGCCGCGCCGATGTCCCGTCAGGGATACATGCGCGCAAGCGCGCGTACCGGTTCCCAAAGGTCCTTCGGCCTTTGGCGGGGAGAGCCAGAGAGGGGCAGCGCCCCCTCTCGGTCCAGCCTTACCCCGGCGCGCCGCCCCGCTTCCAGGTCAGCACCAGCACGTCCCGGCAGGACGGCAGCGCCGGATCGGCGGGCGCCACAGGCGTCACCCCGTGCATCACCCGCGGATCGTCCACCATCGCGGTGTCCAGCGGGTCCTGCAGGACGAACTGTGCCAGGCGGTGGCCGGCATCGTCCTCGATCACCGTCTCCCCGCCCGTCAGATTCGTCCGCGCGATCATCGCGATCAGCACGAAATCCACGCCGTCGTGATGCACGCCCTCGGGCGTCGGGAATCCCGGCGCGCCGGCGGCGGCCTCGATGCGGAACTGGTGCGCCTCGACGAACCAGGGTTGCGGGCCGTGCAGCGCCTCGGCCATCGAACGGCCGAGGTCCAGCAGCGCCGTCAGCGGCGCCGAGGCCGCGACCGCGTCCTCCATCGCCGCGAACCACCGATCCACGCCACCATTCAGCGTGTTGTGCACCACCGCCTGGAAATGCGGCCGGTGCGGCCCGCGGACATGGCCGGGCACCCCGGGTTCAGCGGCGAAGTTCGCGATGCGCCGGCGACGGTAGCGTCCGCCGTCGCGCATGAAGGCATCGGTCTCGAGCCGCCCCCAGGAGGCGAAGAAGGGCGCGAGCGCCTCGGCCCGCCCCGCCTCGCCCATCAATCCGATGAGGGTCGTGCCCGGGACCCGGGCGAAGCCCTTCGCCGCCAGGTCGGCCAGCGGTCCCGCCGGGGCCGTCACCGCGACCCGCCTTCGCCGATCGGCGCCACGTCGTTCGTCATGCCTGCCAGCACCTCCGCCACATGCCGCGCCTTCACCGGGCTGCCCTCGCGCTTCAGGCGGCCGGCCATGTTCAACAGGCAGCCCAGGTCGCCGGCGAGCAGCGTGCCCGCGCCCGTCGCCGCGATGTCGCGGCACTTGTCCGTCACCATGCGCGTCGAGATGTCGGGATACTTCACGCAGAAGGTGCCGCCGAAGCCGCAGCAGATCTCGGGCTCGGCCATCTCGGCCAGGGTCAGCCCCGCGACGGTGGCGAGCAGCGCGCGCGGCTGCGCCTTCACCCCCATCTCCCGCAGGCCCGAGCAGGAATCATGGTAGGTCACGCTGCCGTCGAAGCGCGCGGCCACCTTCTCCATCTTCATCACGTCGCGCAGGAAGGAGACGAGCTCGTGCGTCCGCTCCGCCAGCGCCTCGGCCTTGGCGCGGTATTGCGGGTCGTCCTCGAACAGCGACGGATAGTGGTGCGCCACCATCCCGGAACAGGACCCCGAGGGCGCGACCACGTAGTCGTAGCCGGCGAAGGCGTCGATCGCCTGTCGCGCGAGGTCCTTCGCCGCCGCGCGGTCGCCGCTGTTGTACGCCGGCTGGCCGCAGCAGGTCTGGGCCGGCGGCACCTCGACCAGGCAGCCCGCCTGCTCCAGCAGCCGGATTGCCGCGAAGCCGACGGTCGGCCGGTAGAGATCCACCAGGCAGGTGACGAGGAGCGCGACGCGCGGCTTGCTCTGCGACATGGGGCGGAGAATAGGGACCGCGTCGTCCTGGCAACAGTCCCCGATGCCCGACCTGGACGCCGCCCTGCTATTCGACACGGATGCCGGCCTGGCGCACGACCCGGCCCCATTTCTCGCTCTCGGAGCGGATGAAGGCGGCGAGCTGCTCGGGGGTCGAGGACGCGCCGTCCACGCCGGCCCCCTCAAGACGCTGGGCCACCGGGCGATGGGCGATCGCCTCCTGCACGGCCTGCGACAGGCGCAGCACCACCGGCGCCGGGGTGCCGGCGGGCACCATGACGCAGCCCCAGGACGTCGCCTCGGCCTGCGGGTACCCGGCTTCGGCGATCGAGGGCACGGTCGGGATCAGCGGATGGCGGCGCGGCCCGGTGGCGGCGAGCGCGGTGATCTGCCCCGAGGTGATGCTGCCCGCCGCGCCGGCGATCTGCATCAGCATCATCTCGATGTTGCCGGCCACGAGGTCGTTCACCGCGGCGCCCGAGCCGCGATAGGGCACGTGCACCATGTCGAGCCCAGCCTGCTGGCGGAACAGCTCGGCAGCCGTATGGGTCGATGCGCCATGGCCCGAGGAGCCGAAGGAGAACTTCCCGGGATTGGCCTTGGCCAGGGTGACGAACTCCGCGAGCGTCCGCGTGCCGAGCCGGTTGGTCACCACGATCGCCATGTCGGCCGTATAGGCCATCGACACCGGAGCGAGGTCGCGATCCGGGTCGAAGGCCATCTGCCGGTAGATGTGCTTGTTGGTGGACAGCAGCCCGGTGACGCCCATCAGGATGGTGTGGCCGTCGGGCGGCGCCTTGGCGACGATGTCCCCGCCGATGTTCCCGCCCGATCCGCCGCGGTTCTCGACGATCACCGGCTGGCCGAGCGTCTCGCCCATCCGGTCGGCGATGATGCGCGCCGCGACGTCGGTGCTGCCGCCGGCGACGAAGGGCACGATGAAGCGGATCGGCCGGTTGGGCGACCAGGCGGGCTGGGCGTTGGCGCGCGCGAACGGCGCGGCGAGACCAGCCGCGAGCAGCAGACGACGATTCATGGGGTGGACGATCCTCCGGCCTTGCTTGTTGGGGCCGGAGACTACGCGCCTGCGGCGTCAGTTCAACCGCTGGCGCAGCTCGATCGTCAGCGCGCGGATGCGCGCCGCCGCATCGCCGTCCGGCACCAGATCGAGGAAGCGGTCGAAGCAGGCGAGTGCCGCGCCGATGCGCTCGAGCCGCTGGTTCATCAGCCCCGCCTCCCGCCACAGCGGCGCGGCATCGGGTGCGAGGCGCAACATGTCGTCGGTGCAGTCGAGCGCACCCTTGAGGTCGCCCGCCTTCAGCCGCCGCAGCTTGATGTTGTTCTGCAGGCGCAGCAGGACCTCGCGCTTGCCCATCGGACGCAGAAGGCCCGGGCGCAGCTCGGCTGCCTCGCCCTCGATGCGCTTGAGCAGGCTGCGCAGCGCCGGGGCCTCGAGCGGCTCGCCGCCGCCGAAGACGTCGATCACCTGCTGCGCGCGCTCGCCTTCCAGCGCGATCAGGAAATGGCCGGGAAAGTCGACGCCGTGCGCGCCCCAGCCCGCGGCCTCGGCAGCGTGCAGCCACAGGATGCCCAGCGCGACCGGCAGGCCGCGCTTGCGCTCCAGCACGTGGATCAGGTTGGCGTTGGCAAGGTCGTCATAGGTCTCGGCATCGCCGGCGAAGTGGAACAGTTCATGGATCACGCGCGTGAGCACGGCGCGGCGCGCGGACAGATCGCCACCATCCGCGTTTGGATCGGCCGCGGCGGAGGCGACCGCGAGGCGCGCCACGCCGGTGAGGGTCTCGGCGGCGCGCCGCCAATCGGCGGCGGGCGCATCGATGCGGGCGAACTGCAGCGCCGTCGCGGCGAGGTCGATCTCGGCGTCCGGCAGCTGGCCCGCGGCCTCGAGCGCGGCGCGGGCCTCGTCCTGGGGGGAAGCTGGCATCCCTGTAGTCTCGGCGCGGTGGCCGACCGCATCAAGCGACGGCTGGGTCCTCACGGTTTCGTGGTTGCCTGTTTCTTTCGAATGATTAACGTTCCGGCATGAGGACGTCGTGCGCGATCGTGCGCCCGATCGAAGGGGAACCCGATGCCGTACCCGACCGCCGCGCGCCGCCGGATGGCCATCCTGGCCGCATGTCTCCTCGGACCCTCCGTGCTGGCTGGGTGCGGCAGTTCGGTCGCGGACAGCACCGCCCTGGCTGGCGAGGGACGGCCGGGGCCGTATCCCGGCACCATCACCTTGTCGTCGGAACCGCCGGGCGCATCCTGCGTGCTCACCAACACGGCGACGCAGGCGGTGATCGGCACGGTGACGACGCCGGCGCAGGTGGCGCTGCCGCGCAGCACCGCGATCGTCGAGGCGCGGTGCACGGCGGTCGGCCGGATGGACACCGTGGCCATGCTGCGCCCGGTGCGGGACTTCGCGCCGGACATCCATCATCCGCAGCCCACCGGTCCCACGGCGGTGATCCAGGTGGCCGACGCGGTCCGGACGGGCCGCACCCGCCGCTACATCGATACGACGGTGGCGATGCCGCCTGCCCGCTTCGCGTCGGCACAGGCCCGGGACGCCTGGTTCGCCGACCGCGCGGAAGCGATCCGCGCCGCAGCCGCGCCCGGCATCGCGCGCGCCGGGCGGTCGCCCGCGGCGACCATCGACACGGCCGAGATCCTGCAGGGCTACCTGGCCGACGATCTGGCGCGGCTCGATCAGCAGAAAGCGGCGTCGACGATCGAGGGCGGATCCCCGCGGCGGGGCTAGGGCGCACGCCCAGAGGTACGGCGCGTCGTCAGCCGTCCGGGCTGGCGACCTCTACCGGCCGCCCGGCACCGGACCGGAGCCAACAAAAAGCGCCGGACAGGCGGTCCAAGCCCGCCCTACCCGGCACCTGTTCCTGAGGGCCTGAGGCCATCAGACCCTTGGCGGGACGACCTGGAAGGGCGGAGCCCCTCCGGCGGGCCTCAGGCCGCGTCCTCGCGCCGATCGCGCGGCTTCACATAGGCAAGCGCCGCGTGCTCGGTGCAGTACGGCTTGCCGGCCATCGGTTCGCTGCCGCAGAAGCGGAACCCGCTGGTGCCGGGCTCGCCGATCGGCCAGCAGCAACTCCGCGCGCCGAGGCGCGGCCGGGCCGACGGGAAGCCGCGAACGACCGGGACCGGGGCGGCGGCGACCGCCGGCACGGGCTGCGGCGCGGGCGCCACGGCCGCACGCACCACCGGCGCGGGCGCAAGGCGCTGGATCGGCGCCGGCACGGGGCGCGGAGCCCGCGGCACCGGGGCCGGTCGCGGCGCCGCGTCCCGACGAATGGGGCTCGGACGCGCGGACAGGTTCAGGCGATGCGCCTTGCCCACCACGGCATTCTTCGAAATACCCATCCGGCGACCGATCTCCGCCGTCGAGTGACCCTCGGCCCAGAGCGCCTTCAGGCGCTCGATCGCCTCCGCCGTCCAGTCCATGGCTGAACTCCCCCGATGTCCCCCAGACACAAGATACAGTAGGCAAAAGGGTGGCTAGGACACAAGCACTGCGATGGTGCAGAGCCACAGAATCCTGTGGACAAGACTCGGCGCCGGCTTACTTGCAAATTGAAAGCTTTTCGGCTCCGATGCGCCGGTCACTGGATGACCCGCCATGCAACGGACCGACTTCGCCCGCATGCGCTGCCCCGTCGCCCGCGCCATGGCGGTGCTGGGCGAGCGCTGGACCATCCTGGTGCTGCGGGAGGCGTTCGCCGGCACCACCCGCTTCGACGCCTTCGAACGCAACCTCGGTATCGCGCCGAACATCCTCTCGACGCGCCTGTCCGCCCTGGTCGAGCACGGCATCCTCGAGCGCGTGCCCGATGGCGGGCGGCACGCCTATCGCCTCACCGAGCGCGGGCGGGATGCCTTCCCGCTCTACCTCGCCATCCGCGACTGGGGCGCGCGGCATCTCTCCGGCCCGGAAGGACCACCCACCGTGATGATCGACATCCTGACCGGTGCGCCGGTGCAGGCCCCGGACCCGCTGCGCGCCGACGGGACGCGGATCCTGCCGGAGGAGGTCCGCATCCTGCCCGGCCCCGGCGCGAACGACGCCGTGCGCCGCCGGTTCGGCGAGGGCCGGGCCGATGGGTGACGCGGGCACCACGGCCGCCGCGCCGGCACCCACCCTGGCGACGCGGGATCGCATCCGCCGCATCCTGGCACTTGCGGCACCGACCACGCTGCTGGCCGCGACGCAGGTGGGCGCCCTGCTCATCGAGCCCTGGCTCGCGGCGCGGCAGGGCACGCTTGCGTTGGCGGGCTGGGCGCTGGTGCTGCCCTTTGCGTTGCTGCTCGGCCAGATGTCGGCTGGCGCCATGGGCGGCGGCGTCGTCTCGGCCATCGCCAGGGCGCTCGGCGCCGGCAACCGCGAGGAAGCGGCCGCCCTCGCCACGCATGCGCTGGTGATCGCCTGCGCGGGGGCGGCGCTCTTCGCCATTCCGCTCGCCCTGTTCCCGCACGCGGTGCTGGGCCTGATCGGCGGACCGGAAACGGCGGCCGCCGCGGCCGGCTACTCCGCGTTCCTGTTCGGCGCCGGCGCCTTGCCGACCTGGCTGGCGAATACCCTCGCCTCCATCCTTCGCGGTGGCGGCCGGCACGCACTGGCGGCGCGGGGGATCATCGGGGCCTGGGTCGCCTTCCCGCCCCTCGCCTGGCTGCTGATGGAACCCCTCGGCATGGGCCTGCCAGGCGCGGGCCTCGCCTTCGCCATCGCGATGTGGGGCGCCGCGGCGGTCATGGCCGCCGCCGTGATGGCGGGCGGGGCCGGCTTCACGCCGGCGTTGCGCACGCCGATGCGCGGGGCCTATTTCCAACGCATCCTCGCCGTGGGGCTGATCGCCTGCGCCATGGCGACGATCGCGAACCTCGCCACCATCCTCGTCACCGCCCGCATCGCCCGGCACGGCGCCGCGGCCATCGCGGGCTACGGCATCTCGGCGCGCATCGAGTTCCTGATGGTCCCGCTCGCCTTCGGGGTCGGCTCTGCGCTCACCGCCCTGGTGGGTCGGGCCGTCGGGGCGCGGGATTGGGCGGAGGCGCGGCGGACGGCCTGGGCCGGCGGGGCACTCGCCCTCGGCGTCACGGCCGCCGTCGGCATCCCCGTGGCGATCTTCCCCGCGACGACGGCCGCACTCTTCACCACCGATCCCGCCGTGCGCGTCATCGCGACGGAGGCGCTGTCGATCATCGGATGGGCGATGCCAGGCTTCGGCATCGGCATGGCGCTGTATTTCGCCGCCATGGGGGCGGGCCGGATGGCCTGGCCGGTGGCGGCCGCCCTCAGCCGCATCGGCCTCGCGGTCGGAGGCGGCTGGGTCCTGTCGGACGTGATGGGCCACGGGCTGACCGGCCAGTTCGTCGCGGTCGCCCTCGGCATCACCGCCTATGGCGCGATCTGCGCCGCGGCGGTCCGGCCCGGCGTCTGGCCGGGCCGCGGCTGATCAGGCCGGCTTCGCGACCGCGACGCCGACCAGGGCGTCGCGGGTGACGAGGCTCGCGAGCCGCGCCTCGTCCCAGCCTTCCGTCCCCGCGGGGCGCATCGGCAGCACCATCCAGCGATAGTCGGCGGTGCTGTCGACGACGCGGACCTCGACGCTGTCCGGCAGGTTCAGGCCCCATTCGGCCAGGACCGCGCGCGGTTCGCGCACCGCCCGCGACCGGTAGGCGAAGGATTTGTACCAGTTCGGCGGGTAGCCCAGCACCGCGCGCGGGTAGCAGGAGCACAGGGTGCAGACGACCAGGTGATGCCGCGTCGGCGTATTCTCGAGCACGCCGAGCGGCGGCGCGCCGGCCATCGACACGCCCATCGCCTCGGCCGCCGCCTTGCCGTCGGTCAGCAGCAACTGGCGATAGGCCGGGTCGGTCCAGGCCTTGGCGACCATGCGCGCGCCGGTCTCGGGGCTGGCCTTGTCGGTATTGGCCTGGCGCTCGGCGATCTCGGCCTCGGTGACGATGCCCTTGGCCTCGAGCGCCGCCATCAGGCGGTCGAGCAACGCGAGGCTGTCGGGGCGCGGGGGGGCGGCCATCAGGCTTCCTCCAACCAGTGTTCGAAGACCTCGACCATGATGGTGTCGGCCGGCTTGCCCTCGTGCCAGATCGGCTCCTGCTCGAAGAGCACGTGATAGAGCGTGCGCTTCGGCGCGGGTCGGGCGAAGGCAAGGTCCTCGGGGTTCGCGAAAGCGCCGAGGGGACGCACGATCGTCCCCCGGCGGCCGCGGATGTAGTGCGGCGTGCGGATGTGGCAGGGGCCGCGGCGCTCGGGCCAGTCGTCCTTCACGCGCACGGCCGCGCCGGGGGCGAAGCGGGGCGCGTCGCTCATTCCATCACGTCCTTCTGGACATGGCCCTTCTCGATCATCAGCGCGGTGATCGAGCGCAGCCAGCGCTCGTAGTAGCCGAGGGCGAAATACTCCGGCTCGGGGATGCTCTCGATGCCGCGGCGGAGTTCGTCCACGGTCATCAGCCCCTTCTGCGCGAGGACCTGGCGCAGCGCATCGACCTTGCGGCCGAAGCCATCGGGCGGAACCTCGTCATGCTCGACGGGCGTGCAATGGAAGCGGGCGAGGCCACCGATATCGTGGGTCGCCGGGATGGGAGTGTCGTCCGACATGGACGCGAGGCTAGGCCGGCCGGCGCCGGCCCGGCAAGCGGTGCTACTTCACTTCCTCATCCGGCAGCACGCCCCACACATCGGTGCGGCGGACATAGCCACGATGGTCGCCGACCTGCGCCTCGCACCACGCGTTGTGCGCCTCGCACTGGCGGAGCCGGACGATCACGCCGGGACGCAGGCGCGCCACGGGGTTGGCCGTCTCCTCGGGCCGGCGACGGAGGACGACCTCGGCGTTCGGCGCACCGCGCACGATGGCGCTGCGCCGGCCCATCAGGGTCGACTGGTGGACCCAGCCCTCGGTGCCCTCCGGATCGCGGATGCGGCGCCAGAGCTCGAATTCGCGGGTGATCTCCACGGGCAGCTCACGGCGCTGATAGGTCCATTCGATGGGGAATCGCGTGCCCGGGCCGGTCCGCAGGTTCACCTCGTCGGACCGCAGCGCGGCGAAGCGGGGCAGCGGCAGGTTGGTGACCGAGCCGATGGACTGCTGCGGTTCCGGCGGCGGCGCCACCGGCGCGGGTTCGGCGGGGCGCGGGGCGGCCGCGGCGCCGGCCGCCGCACCGGCGGCGCCCGCGGCAGCCCCGGCGCGGCGCGACGTGGTGCCCTGGCGTGCCGCCGAGGTGCCGCCTGGCGGGCGGGCGTCGGGCCGCGAGGGCGGACGCACCACAGGCGCGGCGGCCTGCGGACGCGCCGGGTTCGGCCGCTGCTGGGCCTGCGGCCGGCTCGGAGGCGCGGGCGCGGGCGTCGCCTGCCGCGGCGGCGTGGCGGGGGCGGTGGCCGGGGGCGTCGTGCTCGGTGCAGGCGCGCCGCCCGGCCGCTGCGGCGGCGGCAGGCTTCCCGCCCCGCCGAGGCTGGACTGTGCCAGCGCAGGCGTGGCGCCAAGCAGCGCCAGCATCACGAATCCGGAGCGCAGGGCCGTTGTCATGCCCCTGTCTCTCCCCCCGCCCCCCACCCGGTCAAGCAAGCGCGCTACAGCGCAACGATCTGCCCATCGCCGACCGCGGCCAGGAAGGTGGCGATCCCCGCCACCTCGACGCCGGGGGCCAGCGTCCGGGCGGCGAGTCCTTCCGCCTTCAGCCCCGCCTCGCAGGCGATCAGCCGCACGCCGAGTTCGGCGCAGGCCGGCAACAGCGTCGCGATCCCGGCCACGCCGCGGGCGACGATCCGGGCTTCGCGGGGGTCGTCGAGCAGCGGCGTCGGATCCAGCAGCAAGGCGCAGCCGGCGTTGGTCACGAACAGCGTCGCCTCGCGCCCGAGCGCGGCGGCGCCGGCGGCGACAACCAGGGCGTAATGCGCCCTTTCATGCGTGCCAGCTTCCAGCAGGATCCCGAGCCGCGTCACTCTTCACCCCCCCAACACATGCCGCGCCGGCGCTCCCGGCCTGCGGCGAACGGGCCCTGGCGACGCCACCCCGAGGCGGCCCCGCCTCCGCCCCGACGCGGGCGCG
The DNA here is from genome assembly GCF_012927745.1 of Neoroseomonas marina. GTDB lineage: Bacteria > Pseudomonadota > Alphaproteobacteria > Acetobacterales > Acetobacteraceae > Neoroseomonas > Neoroseomonas marina. The sequence goes on along the minus strand of NZ_JABBKX010000006.1, from coordinate 129,414 downwards.
GGTCGTGCCCGCCGGGGACGCCATTCCGCGCCCTGGTCCCGATCAGATGGCGCAGACCGGCGCGGCAGGCTCCAGATGGGCGGCCAGGTCGGTGATCGCGGGCTGGTCTCCGCACAGCGCGCAGCCCGGATCACGCTTGAGCCGCACCGTGCGGAAGCGCGCATCGAGCGCGTCCCACAGCAGCAGGCGCCCCTTCAACGGGTCGCCGATGCCCATGATGAGCTTCAGCACCTCGGCCGCCTGCAGCGTGCCCATCACGCCGGTCACCGCCCCGAGCACCCCCGCCTCGGAACAGGTGGGCACCAGACCGGGGGGCGGCGGTTCCGGGTGCAGGCAGCGATGACAGGGGTGCATGCCGTCATAGCCGGCGAAAACCGACAGCTGGCCCTCGAAGCGCAGCACCGCAGCGCTGACCAGCGGGCGCTGCAGCAGGTGGCAGGCATCGCCGAGCAGGAAGCGCGTCGCGAAATTGTCGGTGCCGTCGCAGACGATGTCGTAGCGGGGGATCAGGTCGAGCGCCGCCGCGACGTCCATCCGCCGCGCATGGACCTCGACGCGCGTGCCGGGATTGAGCGCCGCGAGCGTCTCCGCGGCGCTTTCGGCCTTGTTGCGGCCGATGCGCGCGGTGGTGTGCGCGACCTGGCGCTGGAGGTTCGACAATTCGAGCACGTCGTGGTCGATCAGGCCGATCGTGCCCACACCGGCGGCGGCAAGGTACAGCGAGAGGGGCGAGCCCAGCCCGCCGGCCCCGACCACCAGCACGCGCGCCGCGCGCAGCTTCGCCTGGCCGATCGCGCCCACCTCCTCGAGCAGGATGTGGCGCGAATAGCGGTGCAGTTCCGCCGTGGTGAAGTCGAGGTCCATGGCCCCGATATGGGCGCGCCGGACCGTCCGGCGCAACCCGCGGCCTTGCGGCCGGCGGCCGCGCCGCGCGAAATGCCGCCATGCATGGTGACGACCTGATCCGCCGCCTGGCGGTCGCCCTGGCCATCGGGCTGCTGGTGGGCGCCGAGCGGCACTGGCGGGAACGCGACGAAGCGGCCGGCAAGCGGACCGCAGGCGTGCGTACGTTCGCCCTGGTCGGATTGTCGGGCGGGATCGTGGCGGCGCTGGCCAGCCCGCTGGGCCAGCTGGGCGCGGCGGTGCTGCTCGGCGCCGGCCTCCTCGCGCTGATGGCGGCGCTGATCCCCTTCGCGCTGCGGGAAGCGCAGGCCGAGAACCGCTACAGCGCCACCGGCCTCGTCGCAGCGGTGGCGACCTATGCGCTGGGCGCACTGGCCATGTCGGGGGACGCGGAGGCGGCCGGCGCGGCGGCGGTCGCGATGACGGCCGTGCTGGCGGCGCGGGACAGCCTGCACGGGCTGATGGCGCGCATTACCTGGGTGGAGCTCCGCTCGGCGATCCTTCTGCTGTCCATGACCCTGGTGGCGCTGCCGCTGGTGCCGGACGTGCCGATCCCCTGGCTGGCCGGGGTGAATCCGCACAAGGTCTGGACGCTCGCCATCCTGCTCGCGGGGATCTCCTTCCTCGGCTACCTCGGCATCAAGCTCGGCGGCGAAGGGACCGGGCTGCTGCTCGCGGGCGCGGCGGGCGGGCTGGTGTCGTCCACCGCCGTGACGCTGTCCAATGCGGCGTCCTCGGCGAAGGGCGGTGCGGCGGGCGCCCTGGCGGCCGGCGCGCTGGTGGCGGGCGTCGTTTCGTGCCTGCGGACCGCGGTGCTGGCCTTCCTGGTGGCGCCCGACACGGCGCTCTTGCTGTGGCCCGCGCTGCTGGCGGCCGCGGTCGCGATGGGGCTGGTGGCCGCCGTTCTGATGCGGCGCCGGACGCCCGCGTCGGATCCGGCGACGCCCCCGGGCAATCCCTTCGAGATCGGGGCCGTGCTCCGCATGGCGCTGTTGCTGGCGGGCGTCGGTGCCCTGGCGAAGTTCGGCTCGGAACGACTGGGCGAGGCCGCGGTGATCGTGATCGCGGCGGTGACGGGCCTGACCGACGTGGACGCCATCACCCTGTCCGTGCCGCTGCTGGCACCGGGGACCATCACGACGGCACTGGCGGCGCAGGCCGTCGCGGTGGCGGTGGCGAGCAACATCGTCGCCAAGGCGGTCTACGGCGTCACGCTTGGCGACGCGCGCTTCGGGCGGATCTTCGGTCTGGGATCGGCCGCGGGCCTCGCCGCCGGAGCAGCGGCCCTGTTCATCACCGCCGGCTGATCGGCCTCAGGCCGCGGCGAGGCGCGGCGGCAGGCGGAAGGCGACGTCCTCGACGGGACCGGGCAGCGGTTCGACCGAGGTGGCACCCAGGCTGCGCAGGCGCGCGACCAGCGCTGCGACCAGCCGTTCGGGCGCCGAGGCGCCGGCCGTCACCCCCACCACCCGCACCCCCTCGAGCCAGGCCGGGTCCAGCGCGTCGGCATCCGGGATCAGGTGGGCGCATACGCCGCATTCCGCGGCGATCTCCCGCAGCCGGTTGGAATTCGACGAATTGGCGGATCCGATGACCAGAACGAGGTCCGCGAGGCGCGCGAGGTCCCGCACCGCGGTCTGTCGGTTCTGGGTCGCGTAGCAGATGCCGCGGGTGTCGGGGCCCGCGACGTCGCGGAAGCGCGCCGCGATGGCGGCGATGACGCCGCGGGTCTCATCGACCGACAGGGTGGTCTGGGTGACATAGGCGACGGGCCGGTCGGGCGGGATCGGCAGGGCGGCCACGTCATCGGCCGTGGCGACCAGATGCACCTCGCCCTCGATCTGGCCGAGGGTACCGATCACCTCGGGGTGGCCCGCATGGCCGACGAGGATGACGGCGCGGCCTTGGGCGGCGTAGCGGCGGCCGTCATTGTGCACCCGGGTCACGAGGGGACAGGTGGCATCGAGCACGTCCAGGCCGCGGGCGGCCGCGGCGCGTTCCACCTGCCGCGCCACGCCATGGGCGGAGAATACGGCGACGGCGCCCTCCGGGATCTCGTCCACCTCGCGCACGAAGACGGCGCCGCGGGCCTTGAGATCGGCCACGACATGCGCGTTGTGGACGATCTCATGCCGGACATAGACGGGTGAACCGAAGGTCGCGAGCGCGCGCTCGACGATATCCACCGCACGCACCACGCCCGCGCAGAATCCGCGCGGCTGCGCCAAGACGACCCGCATCCCGGACAGGCTCCCGACTGTTTCCTTGCATCAGGAATTGGGTCGGTTTGCCGGAATGCAAGCGCCGGTACGTGCGGATCAGTCCGCGGCCGGCGGCGCGGCGGCGAGAACGGCGCGGTCAGGCGACGGCGCAGCGGCATTGGCCGGTGGTGCCAGGGTCCGGGCGGTCACGGCCCAGGCCACGAATACCACCGGCACGGCCCAGCCGGCGAAGGGCATGATGTTCGTGGCGCCGAGCGCGAAGGGAATGGCCGCCGCCGCGATGGCGGCCAGGAGGCTCCCCGTCAGGTCGAAGACGGCCGCCGCCATCGCGGCGGCCGCCAGGGCAAAGGTTCCGATGCGGATCGGCATGGCGAGACTCCCGTCGCGTTCTGCTCGACCCACCCTGACGCGCAGGAGGTTAACGCATCGTTGCCCGGCGGCCGGCTGTCACCAGCCGTTCACGCGGTCCCACACGGCGATCACCTCCCGCCCGCCGTCGACCACGTAATAGCGGTCATGGGCCGCCACGGTCAGGCAGGTGTGGTTCGGCGCGATGCGGACCAGGGCGCCGATCGGCAGGCGGTCGAAGGGCAGCGGGCCGTCGCCGCGGACCTCGCCATGTTCCTGATGGGTGCGGGCCACGATGGCATCGCCGAAGGCGGGCTTGCCGTCGGCGTCGAGCATCAGGCCGAAGCCGTAATCCTTCGGCGCCTTCTCGGTGGACCGGTCCTTGGACAGCGCGATGGCACCGGCATCGACCAGCACCGCATTGCGGTCCGGCTTGCGGCCGGTCACCGCGGCCAGCACCGTCACCGCGATGTCGCCCATCCCATGGGTGCCGATCTGGCCCTGGAAGAGGTCGCCGAACATGTAGACGCCGGCACGGACGTCGGTGATGCCCGACATGTCCTTGCCGTACAGCGCGGTGGGCGAGGAGCCGAGCGACACGACGTCGACCTTGGCCCCCATGGCGCGCAGGCGGTCGGCGGCGGTCACCGCGCCGCGGTGCTCGGCCTCGGCGACATTCTCCATGCCCGCCTGGCTGCGCTCGGCATAGGAATGCCCGGCATGGGTCATCACCCCGGCGCAGCGCGCGCCGAGCCGGCCGCCGATCTCGGCCAGCAGGTTGCCGTCCGGCGTCACGCCGCCGCGGCCCTCGCCGCAATCGACCTCGATCAGCGCCCGCAGCGGGCCGGGATGCGCGGCGATGGTCGAGGCGACGTCGGCATCGTCCGTGATGACCTTCACGTCGGCGCCCTGCGCGTTCAGCGCCGCGATGGCGTCGAGCTTCGCCGGCGTGATGCCGACGGCATAGATCTGGTCATGGAAGCCGCCGCCGGCGAAGTAGCGCGCCTCGGCGACCGTGCTGACGGTGATCGGGCCCTTCCCAGGTGCGGCCAGGTCGGCGACCGCGATCGACTTCGCCGTCTTCATGTGCGGGCGCAGCTTCAGCCCGGGATGCCGCGCGACCGCGGCGGCCATGTGGCCGAGGTTGCGCTTGAGGATACCCAGGTCGAGGACGAGGGAGGGCGTCGGCAGGTCGTCGAGAGTCATGCGTGGGTTCACCAACGGGAAGCGACGGAGAGTTCGATCACGGTCTCGGGGACCTCGGCGCCGCCGTCGACGCGCCGCAGGCCGATATCGGCATAGGGGGTCAGCCAACGGGCGAGTGTCGCGCCAGCGCCCTGCATGGTGTCGAGCGTGGTGGCGTTCGGCAGGCAGCCGCCGACCTCCCGCTGCAGGGTGTCGAAGCGCTGCCGCACCACATTCGCCTGCACGGGGCCGTTCTGGCGATACATCACCGCGACGATCACGCCGCGCGGCTCCCCGTCCGGCCGCTGCACGACCCCATGCCGCTCGTCGATCGACCCCGGGATGAGGTGACGGCCGGGCGGCAACCAGTCGAAGCGCGACTGCGCCGCCGAGACGAGCTGGTTCAGCGCCTCGCAGAAGGCGGTGTTGGCCGAGGCCTCGAAGGGCGCGGCGGCAAGCAGCGTCAGGGCCAGGAGGTGGCGGCGCACGATGCGTCTCCGGATCGGAAGGGTCGCCACGCTCGCAAGGCGCGGGGCGCGGCGCAAGGCCCGGTCAGGGCCAATGCGCCTCCGGGTCGATCGGCAGCAGCGGGCGCGGCAGGTCCTTCCAGGGGAAGCGGGACAGCACGGGAGAGGTAAGGCCGGGGCAATCCACCTCGACGATCTGTTCGTGGTGGAAGAACTCGTCGAAGCCACCGCGGAAATGGCCGCGGGATTTCACGACGATGCAGCGCGCCTTGCCGATGTCGAGGCCGAGATGCTCGAAGAAGACCGGGTCGGCGCATTGCGCGCGGCCCTCGACGACGACGACCGACAGCCCGCCGATCTGCAGGCAGACGGTGCGGCCGAGCGTCATCGCCGTGCCGGCGTAGATGCCGCGCCGGCCCGTGACGTTGCCGTCGGAGACGGCGCGGACCACGGCCTCGGCCGCGAAGGGACGGCGGAAGGGATCGCCGGGGGTGCTGTCGCGGTTGAAGCGCGCGGTGAAGCGCGCGCCGACGCCGAGGCCATGCGCCTCGATCGCCAGCGGCGCGTCGAGCATCATGCCGATCAGCGCGCCCTCGACGCCCGCCTTGTGGAAGGCTTCGAGGATCCAGGTCGTGTTGCCGTGGCCGCCGCCGCCGGGATTGTCGGCGACATCGGCGAAGGCGAGCGGGGTCGGGCTGTCCTTGGCGAGCCGCACCGCGTCCTCGAGCGACGTCAGGTTGGCGACGAAGCGGCGCCGGCGTTCCCAGGCGGCTTTCGCGAGCGTGTCCGCCAGCGCCTCGGCCACTGCGGCGTCGGTCGCGGTAACGATCACCGCCATGCCGTTGAAGGGCGTGTCGCCATAGGCGAAGCCGCCCATCACCGAGACATTCGCGATCCGTGCATCCTTCGCGGCGAGCGCCTGGCCGAGGTCGATCACCTCCGCATAGGGCCCCTGCGCCGTGAGCTGCGAGACGGTGGGGGCGACGATCGGCAGCCGGCGGAAGGCGCGGACGAAACGCTCGCCGGCCAGCAGGCGGCGCAGCAGCTGCGCGCTTTCCGCCCCGCGCTCGCGCATGTCGAGATGCGGATTGGTGCGGTAGCCGACGAAGGCATCGGTTGTCGCGACCATGCGGTCCGAGACATTGGCGTGCAGGTCGTAGGAGCAGACCAGCGGGATGTCGCCCAGGATCTCCCGGATCAGCGCCTGCAGCGTGCCCTCGGGGTCGAGATCCACGGTCGTCAGGCCGGCGCCGTGCATGACGCAATAGACAGCGTCCACCCGGCCCTTCGCCGCCTCCAGCCCGCGGCGCCAGATCGCCATCATCTCGGCGAAGAAGCCGGCATCCACCGGGCCGTTCGGCTCGGCCATGGCGAGCAGGATCGGCACGGGCTGCCACGGCCCGGCGGCGTCCATGTCGGCGACGAAGCCGGGCATCTCGGCCAGGGCGCGCGGGGCGGGGCTGCGCGCATCCGCGACGATGGCCGCGCCTTCGAGGTAGCAGCGGCTGGTGAAATCCGCCTTCGTCGCCGGGGCGGCGAAACGGTTGCACTCGATGGAAAAGCCCAGCAGGGCGATGCGCGGGCCGGCCATCAGACCGCCACCCCGAGCAGTTCCGCGATCCGCGGGGTGGATTTCAGCCCCGTGCCGGTCAGCACGACGACCGTCGTCTCGTCGGCGCGGATCGTCCTGGCCTCGAGCAGCCGCGCGAAGGCCGCCGCCGCCTGGGCGCAGGTCGGCTCGACATAGATGCCGGTGCGGGCGAGGTCGAGCGTCGCGGCCGCGATCTCCTCCTCGCTCAGCATCACCGCGCCGCCGCCGGTCTCGCTGAGGACCTGGTTGACCTCCATGGTCCGCAGCGGCTGCGCGATGGCGGTGCCCTCGGCGATGGTCGGCTGCGCGGCGACCGGCGCCTGCCCGAGGAAGGCGCGGGCGATCGGCGCGCAATTCGCCGGCTGGGCGGCGAAGATGCGCGGGCTGCGGGCGATCTCGCCGGCACGGACCAGTTCCGCGAAGCCGATCCCGCAACCGAGCACGTTCGACCCCGCGCCGCAGGGCACGATCACGTTGTCCGGGGCGACGAAGCCAAGATCCTCCCACAGCTCATAGGCGAGCGTCTTGGTGCCGTGCAGGAAGAAGGGGTGCCAGTTGTGGCTGGCGTAGAAGATTCGCTCGGACTCCGCGAGCGCGGCATCGGCGCAATCCTGCCGGCTGCCGGGGATGAGCTGGATCGTCGCCCCCGAGGCGCGCGACTGCACCGTCTTGGCCGGCGAGGTGCTGGCGGGGACGAAGATCGTCGCCTTCATCCCGCCTGCGGCGGCATAGGCGGACACGGCCGCGCCGCCATTGCCCGAGGAATCTTCCAGCACATCGGTCACGCCCTGCGCGCGCAGCAGGGACAGCATCACGCTCGCACCACGATCCTTGAAGGACCCGGTCGGCATGAACCATTCGCATTTCAGCAGCGCCGAGGCGCCGCCGATCACCCGCGGGACGAGCGGCGTGCACCCCTCCCCCATGCTGATCGGGTCCTCCGGCACGAAGGGAAGTGCTGCGCCGTAGCGCCACAGCGAGCGTTCCTCCGTGCGGATCGCGTCGCGCGTGATGCCGGGCAACGGCGTCAGCAACAGCGGGGCCCGGTCGTCGCCGCACCAGCGCGGCGTCGCGAGGGGATAGGTGCGCCCCGTGCGGGGGTCGAGGTAGGCGGTTTCGGTCATGGCGCGGGAGCCTCGCTTGCCCGCGCCCGTCCGGCAAGGGATGCTGCGCCCATGTCCGAAGATGCCGATGCCGTCCTGAGCCTGGCCGCCGATCTCGTTGCGATCGACAGCCGTTCCTCCGTCTCGAACATTCCTGTCGCGGACCGGCTCGAAGCCGCCCTGCCCGGTTTCGACATCGAGCGGCTGGACTACCTGGACGCGAACGGCGTGGCCAAGCGCGTGCTGGTCGCCCATCGCGGGCCGAAGGGCGGCTACGCGCTCTCCGGCCACATGGACACGGTGCCGGAGACGAGCTGGACCGACCCGCCCTGGACGCCGCGCGTGATCGACGGCGTGCTGCACGGCCTCGGTTCGGTCGACATGAAGGGGCCGGTCGCGTCCTGCGTCGTCGCAGCGCGGGGCATGCCCTCGGACGTTCCGGTCACGCTGCTGCTGACGACCGACGAGGAGACATCGAAGCAGGGCGCGCGGGCGATCGCCGCCTCCGATGCCGCGCGCTCGCTCGGGTTGAAGGGCATCGTGGTGGCGGAACCGACCGGCCTCGGGCCTGTGCGCGGGCATCGCAGCCACATCGAATACACGGCGGTCGCGACCGGGGTGCAGGCGCATTCCTCGACCGGTCAGGGTGTCAACGCGAACTGGGCGCTGATCCCCTTCCTCGCCGAGATGAAGGGGATCTTCGAACGGCTTCGCCACGACCCCGCCTTCCACGATGCGGCCTACGACCCGCCCTTCTCCGATTTCAACCTGGTCGTGGACAACCACGGCACGGCGGTGAACGTGACGGTCGCGAAGGCCACCGCGCGCATCAAGTTCCGCCGCAGCCGCAGCATCGACTATTCGGGCATCGAGGCCGCGGTGCAGGACGCCGCCCGCCGCGCCGGCGTCACGCTGACCGAGAAGCGCGAGGGCACGCCGCCGGAACTGCCGGTCGACCACCCGCTGGTGCGCCTCGGCGCCGAGGTGACCGGCCAGGCGCCGCGCACCGCGCCCTACGGAACGGATGCCAGCGAGTTGCAGGACCTCGCGCCCTGCCTGGTGCTCGGCCCCGGCGGGATCGGCGCCGCGCATACGCCGCGGGAATGCGTCGCGGTGGCGGACCTCGTCGCGGCGGTGCCGCTGTTCCGGCGCATCCTGGCGGCCGGCGCGCAGGGCTGACCCGCGCCGGCTGGACCGTCCGCGCGCGCGGGGCCAATGTCGCGCCTCCCCAAGGAGGAACGCACCCGATGGCCGAAGCGCCCGCCGACCAGCTCCGCATCCCCACCCCCGCGCTGACCGCGCTGGTGAGCGACATCTTCGTCGCCGCCGGCTGCGACGCGGCGGAATCGGGGCGCATCGCGACGCACCTGGTCGGCGCCAACCTCGCCGGGCATGACAGCCATGGCGTGGTGCGCGTGCCCCGCTACGTCGAATGGCTCGAGGCCGGCTTCGTGGTGAAGGGCCAGGACGCCGAGGTGGTGACCGATGGCGGCGCCTTCGCCGTGCTCGACGGCAAGTGGGGCTTCGGCCAGACGGTGGCGCCGCAGGCCGTCGCACTCGGCATCGCGCGCGCGCAGCAGCACGGCGTCTGCGTCACCGCGCTGCGCAACGCCGGTCATATCGGCCGCGTCGGCGACTATGCCGAGCAGGCGATCGCCGCGGGGCTGATCTCGATCCATTTCGTCAACGTCGCGGGGTCGGTGCTGGTGGCGCCCTTCGGCGGGGTGGAGCGGCGCTTCTCGACCAACCCGGTCTCGATCGGCGTGCCGCTGCCCGACAAGCCGCTGGTGCTCGATTTCGCGACCTCGCTCGTCGCGGAAGGCAAGGTGCTGGTCGCTTCCTCGGGCGGGAAGAAGCTGCCCGAGGGCGCGCTGATCGAGCCGGACGGGCGGCTCTCGACCGATCCGCACACGCTCTACGGCCCCTACGAGGCGGTCGGGCCGCGCAACCCGGCCAATGGCAAGGGCGCGATCCGCGCCTTCGGCGAGCACAAGGGCTCGGGCCTCGCCTTCATGTGCGAGATGCTGGCCGGCTGCCTCACCGCCGGCGGCACCTCCGGCCCGGTGAACGAGCGCGGGCGCATCGCCAACGGGATGCTCTCGGTCTTCATCTCGCCCAGGCATTTCGGCACCCAGGCGGAATTCGAGCGCATGGGCCTCGTCTATGCCGACTGGATCGCGGCGACGCAGCCGGCAAACCCGGCCGAGCCCGTGCTGCTGCCCGGCGACCCCGAGAACCAGCGCCGCGCCGACCGCACCGCCCATGGCGTGCCGCTGCCGGCCGAGACCTGGTCGAACATCCTCGCCACCGCGACGCGGCTCGGAGTGAAGAGCCCGGTCTAGTACTGCCGGCGCTGCTCGTAGCCGCGGCGGAGCCAATCCACCAGCGGCAACGGGCGGCGCCGTGGCGCGCGGGCCGCCTCGCGCCGCGCATGGATCTCGCGCAACAGGATCTCGCCGCCGGGCAGGCGGCGCAGGGTGAGGCGGCGGGTGAAGCGTTCCGCCGGGCCCGGATGGCGACCGAGCACCAGCAGCCCCGCCTCCGGCAGTTCGGCGGCGAGCAGCCGGATCATGTCGTCCGCCTCGTCCGCCTCGAGCGCCGAGGTCGTGTCCCCCAGCAGCACCCAGCGCGGCTTCTGCAACATCAGCCGCGCAAAGGCAGCGCGCTGGAGTTCCACGATGCCCAGGATGCCTTCCCAATCCGCGGCCTCCGCGACCCGCTCGGCCAGCGATCCAAGGCCGGCGGCGACCAGGGCGCGTTCCACCGCCTCTCGCGGATGGTCCGCGGCGGCATCGGGGAAGACGATCGCGTCGTGCAGCGGGCCGGCAGGCAGATGCGGCCGCTCGCCCACCGTCGCGATCGCCTGGTCCGGCGGCAGGTCGACGATGCCGCGGCCCCAGGGCCAGATGCCGGCGAGCACGCGGAACAGGGACTGCGCGGCGCCGGCATCGCCGTCGACCAGGACCCGTTCCCCGGCGGCGACATGCAGGGTGATGTCGCTCAGGATCGCGGTGCCGTCCGGTTCGGCCACGCACAGGCCGCGTGCGCCGAGCCCCTGCACGCCGGTCCGGTCGAGCATGATGGCGTCCGGCCCCTCGCGCGCCGCTTCGGCCGCGACGATGCGGATGCCGTCCTCGAGCGACAGGACGCGCTCGACCGAGGCGCGCCATTCGGCGATGCGCTGGAGGTTGTCGACGGGCCAGGAGAGTGCGGCCGTCACCTGCTGGAAGGCCTGCGCCGTCTGCATGAGCATGCCGAGCGTGATCGTCCCCTCGATGAAGCGCGGGGTCGCGACGAGGATCGGGAAGACCGGCGCCAAAGCGATGTAGCCGGCGGAGAAGCCGGTCAGCCGCGCCAGGCCCTGGGTCTGCGCTGCCCAGGCCGGCGCGATGCCGTCGAACAGGGTCGCCAGACGCTGGCGCTCCCGGCCCTCCCCGCGCGCCAGCGCGATGGGCTCGGCGGTCTCCCGCGCGCGGACCAGGCCGAAGCGGAAATCGGCCTCGCGCGTCTGGCGATGATCGGTCGCACGCACCAGCGGTCGGCCAAGCAGGAAGGCCACCACCGAACCGAGCGCGGCAAAGCCGACCGAGAGCGCGACCATGTGTCCGGGGATCGGAACGCCGAACACCTCGACCCGGCCCGACAGGCTCCAGAGCACGCCGATGAAGGTGATCAGCAGCAGCGTCGCGTAGAGCAGCGTATGCGCAAGGTCGACGGCATACTCGGTCGCGATGCGGATGTCCTCGGCGATACGGCCATCCGGGTTGTCGTGGTCACCCGGGATCTGCGCGACCTGGTAGTGGCGCGCATCCAGCATCCAGTCACCGACGACGCGCTGCGTCAGCCATGCGCGCCAGGCGAGGTTGACCCGCCGGCGCGCTACCATGTGCAGCGCATTGGCGAGGACCGCGCCGGCCACGATCAGGGCGAAGATCTCGATCTGCGTGAGGAAGCGGTCCATGGAGCGCCGCTCCAGCGCGTCGAACAGGTCCGCGCTCCAGAGATTCAGCCGGATCGCGAGGGCGACCTGCGCGGCGCAGAGCAGCGCCATGGCCGCCGTCCAGAACCGCGCATACCAGCGCCGCGGGCCGCGCAGCCAGAAGCCCCCGGCCAGGCGCAGGAAGTCGCGGAAGAAGCCCGCCGGGCGGGCGGCCTCCGGCATCGTCGGCGCGGCTGCGGTCTCGGTCGGCGGCGGCATCGGGGCTCCTGCGTCCGCGCCACACTGGCCCCGCGCCGGGATGCTTCCAAGCCCGGCGTGGATTGTCGCCCCGGCGGGTGCGGCGTAGCCTGCCGGGAGCCGGGCGCGGCAGACGCCCGAAGGCTAGGGAAGAAGCGCGATGCTCACCATCCGACCGACCGGCGGCGTCCTCGGCGCCAGCGTGACCGGCATCGATCTCTCGAAACCCCTGTCGTCGCCCGATTTCGCGGCCGTGCTGCGCGCCCTCGGCGCGCATGGCGTGCTGTGCTTTCCGGGCCAGTTGCTCGAACCCGCGGCGCTGCGGGACTTCTCGCTGCGCTTCGGGTCGATCCAGACCTCGCTGACGGGGAAGTTCCAGGAACCCGGCATCCCCGAGGTCGGCATCCTGTCCAACATCGTCGAGAACGGGCAGCCGATCGGCCTCGCGGATGCGGGTCAGGACTGGCACACGGACATGTCCTATCGCGACACGATGGGATTCGTGAACGTGCTGAACGCGCACAAGGTGCCGCGGCGCGACGGGAAGGTGCTGGGTTCGACCGTCTTCGCCAACATGCACGCGGCCTTTGACGCGCTGGATGCCGGTCTGAAGCGCCGGCTCGAGAACGCGACGGCGACGCATGACTTCAACAAGTTCTGGGACATGATGGTCAAGCGCGGCACCAGCGGCCGCCAGCCGCTGACGCCGGAACAGCGCGCCAAGCGCCCGCCTTCCGTGCACCCCGTCTTCCTCACCCACCCAATCACCGGGCGGAAGGTGCTCTACTGCAATCCCGGCTACGCGGTGCGGATCAACGAACTGGACGAGGCCGAGAGCGACCGCGTGCTGGAAGCCCTGTTCGAGCACCAGCTGCAGCCGCGCTTCCTGCACACCCATGTCTGGTCCGAAGGCGACCTGCTGATCTGGGACAACATCGGCACGCTGCACAATGCCATCCCGGACTATGGCCCGGATGAGCACCGCCTGATGAAGCGCTGCCAGGTCATGGCCGACAAGGTCTTCCAGCCCGACTTCGTCCGCCAGGCGCTGGCCGCCTGATGCGCTGGATCCGCTTCTCGGCCGAAGGCCGCACGGCCTACGGCATCCTGGAAGGCGACCGCATCGCCGAGGTCGCCGGCGACCCCTTCCGCGGCTATGAGCCGACGCCACGGCGCCACGACCTCCCGGCCGTGAAGATCGAAGTGCCGGTCATCCCGCCCACATTCTACGCGGCGGGCCTGAACTACGTGGAACATGTGAAGGAAGGCGCGGCCCGGCGCGGCGAGGTACCGAACATCCCGGCCAAGCCCGACATGGGATACCGCGCCGCCAATGCGCTGATCGCCCATGGCGAGACCGTCGTCATCCCCGCCGACGCCACCGAGAAAGTGCACTACGAGGGCGAGCTCGTCGCCGTGGTGGGGAAGAAGGCCAAGCACCTGACGGAGGAGACTGCGCTCTCCTGCCTGCTCGGCTGGACTATCGGCAACGATGTCAGCGAGCGCACCTGGCAGAAGGCCGACCGCACCTTCTGGCGATCCAAGAACACCGACACCTTCAAGCCGATGGGCCCCTGGATCGAGACCGATCTCGACCTCGACGCCGCCGAGACCATCGTGCGCCTGAACGGGGAGGTGCGGACCCGCTTCGCGACCAACCACATGCTGTTCGGCGTGGCGAAGTTCATCGCGACCATGACGCGCAACATCACGCTCCATCCGGGCGACGTGATCTGGATGGGAACTGACGGCGTCTCGCCGGACCTCAGGCATGGCGACGTGGTGGACATCGAGATCACCGGCATCGGCCACCTGACCAACCCCTTCATCCGCGAAGGCGCCTGACACCGTGAACGTTCCGCATGAGCGCGTGCGCGCGCAGATCGAGGCCATCCTGCAATCCTGGGGCATGGCCCCCGACCTGCGGCAGACGACCGTGGAGGCGATGATCGAGACCGACCTGCTCGGCGTCGACAGCCACGGCATCTCGATGCTGATGACCTATGAGAAGCGCTACCGCGACGGCTCGTTGAAGCTGCAGGCGCGGCCGCGCATCGAGAAGCAGACCGCCTGCACCGCCCTGGTGGACGGGGGCGCGGGGCTCGGGCATCCGGTCTCGGCCTTCGCGATGAACCTCGCGGTGGACAAGGCGAAGGAGGCCGGCGTCGGCATCGTCGGCGTGCGCAACTCGCACCATTTCGGCGCGGCGGGCGTCTATGCGCGCATCGCCGCGCGGCGCGGGGCGATCGGCATGGTCACCTCGGCGACGCGCGGCGTGACCATGGTGCCGACGCGCGGCGCGGCGCCGGTGCTCGGCACCAATCCCCTCGCCTTCGCGGCCCCGGCGAAGCGGCATCCGCCCTTCGTGCTGGACATGGCGACGACGACGACCGCGGCCGGCAAGGTGAAGGTCTACGACCTCAACGACCGCCAACTGCCCGCGGGTTGGGTGCTGGATGCGAAGGGCCAGCCGGTGACCGACCCGAAGCAGGGCTTCGACATCGTGTTCAACCGGCCCGATGGCGGACTCTCCCCCCTGGGCGGCACGGCGGAGATGGCGAGTGCCAAGGGCTACGGCCTCGCCATGATGGTGCATATCCTGGGCGGGACGCTGGTCGGCTCTTCCTTCTCGCCGATCCGCAACCGCACGCAGAAGCCGGGCGACCCGGACGACATCGGCCATTTCTTCATGGCGATCGACCCGGCCGCCTTTCGCGCCCCGGGCGCCTTCGAGGACGACCTCGACGACGTCATCGACGTGCTGCACGCGACGCCGGCGGCCGATCCCTCGAAGCCGGTTCTCGTCGCCGGCGATCCCGAGGAAGCGGAGCATCGGCGGCGGCTCGCCGAGGGGATCCCGATCCCGGCCTCCCTCGACACGCTGATCCGCGGCATCTGCGAACGCTCGGGGGCCGCCTACCTGCTCGCCTGACTCGAAACCCAAGACGGGAGGATCGCGCGATGAGGAAGGCCCTGGCCATGACGGCCGCAACCATCGCGCTGATCGCCGCGCCCGCCGGCGCGCAGACGCTGCGCATGGGCGTCGGCGCGCAGATCACCTCGACCGACCCGCATTTCCACAACATCTCGCCCAACAACGCCTTCGCCTCGATGGTCTTCGACAACCTGATCGAGACCGACGACCGCGCGCGCCCCATGCCGGGCCTGGCCGAGTCCTGGCGGCCGGTGGGGGAGGACAGCTGGGAATTCCGCCTCCGCCGCGGCGTGCGCTTCCAGAACGGGTCGGAATTCACCGCCGAGGACGTCGCCTTCACCATCGACCGCATCCCGACCGTGGTGAACAGCCCGGGATCCTTCCGCACCTACACCCAGGCGATCACCGCCGTGGAGATCCTCGACGCCTACACCGTCCGCTTCCGCACCAACGGCCCCGCGCCGGTGCTGCCGAACGACCTCGCCATGGTGCCGATGCTCGACCGGGAAACGCATCAGGGCGCGACGACCGAGGATTTCAACGCCGGTCGCGCGGCGATCGGCACCGGCCCCTATCGCATGACCGTCCATCGCCCGGGCGACCGGATCGAACTGCAGCGCAACGATGCCTATTGGGGCGGACGGCCGCGCTGGCAGGCGATCGACTACCGCATGATCACCAACGATGCGGCGCGCACCGCGGCGCTGCTCGCCGGCGATGTCGACTTCATCGATCAGGTGCCGACGACCGACGCGGACCGGCTGCGCCGCGCGCCGCGGATCGTGATCAGCGAAATCGACAGCATGCGGTTCATCTACTTCGCCCTGGACCACCTGCGCACCGGCCCGACGCCCTTCGTCACGGACAATGACGGCCGCCCGCTCGACCGCAACCCGATGAAGGACATCAGGGTGCGCCGGGCGCTCTCGCTGGCCATCGACCGCCAGGCGATCGTCGCGCGGGTCATGGAAGGGGCAGCGACCGCCTCGGTGCAGGTCATGCCGCCCGGCGCCTTCGGCTTCGTGCCGGACCTCGAGGTGCCGCGCGCGGACCCCGAGGCGGCGCGCCGCCTCCTCGCCGAGGCCGGCTATCCCAACGGCTTCCGCCTGACGCTGCACGGGCCGAACGACCGCTACCCGAACGATGCGCGAATCGCCCAGGCGGTCGGGCAGATGTGGACGCGGATCGGCGTGCGTACGCAGGTCGAGGTCGCCCCCTTCGCAAGCTTCGTCGCCCGCGCGTCACGCCAGGATTTCTCGGCCTTCCTCGTGTCCTGGGGGACCTCGACCGGGGAACCGCTCGCCGGCCTGCGGTCGGTCGCCGCCACCTACAGCCGCGAACGCGGCACCGGGGCGGTCAACCGCGGCCGCTATTCCAACCCCACCTTCGACCAGGCGCTGGACCTCGCGAGCCGGGAGCTCGACGACGCCCGGCGCGAGGCCCTGTTGCAGGACGCGACGCGCATCGTCGTGAACGACTACGGCATCATCCCGACCCATCTGCAAAAGAACGTGTGGGCGATGCGCCAGGGGCTGGTGCACACGCCGCGCGTGGACGAGCGCACGCGCGCCCAGGACGTCCGGCCGGCCGAGCGCTGAAAGGAACGCCATCGGCATGAATGGCTGACTTGGCTGGCCGGGCAGGCTATGAGTCCGGACCCGCCAGGAGACCATCAGGATGAGCGAGACCGCCGTCACCGTGCAGCCCATGCGCTACCTCGACAAGGCGATGGGCGCGCTGCGCGACCTCGGCCTGCCCGTCCCGACCCAGAATGCCGAGGAGACGCCGATAACCGGCCTGCTCTCCAAAATCATGGAGGTGGACGCCGACCGCGTGACACTGATCGCCCGCGTGCTGAACCAGGCCTCGAACTTCAACGAGGTGGTGCGCGAGCAGATCAAGGCGATGGAGGTCGGCGAGCGCTACGAGACGATCACCGCCGCCTTCAATTCCATCCGCGACGACGCGCGCGGCATGGTGGCCCAGATGGAGGACGGCCGCATCTCCACCATGGAGCGGCTGTCGAACATCTGGCAGAAGGCGACCCGCGGCGACATCGCGACGCGCTTCAACAAGATCCGCGACACCTATCTCGAGGTCTCCAAGGACACCAAGGAGAACATCGACCGCGAGCACGCCATCCTCGAGGCCTATCGCGACTTCCGCGGCGCGCTGAAGCAGGCCGAGGTCCTGGCGCTCGAGGTGCTGAAGTCGGCCGAGGGCCGGCTGAACGCCGCCAAGGCCGCGACGGACGCCGCGGTGAAGGCCGCCGAGGGCGCGGCGACCATGGAACCCGCCGAGCGCGCCAAGCTGGAACTCGCCCGCGACGAGGCGCTGCGCCACCTGCAGGGCGAGGACGGCAAGTACCAGATCGCCAAGGACCTCGCGGACAACCTGACCGTCTCCTACAACACCTCCGAGGTCATCATGGCCCGGCTGGTGCAGATCACGACGGCCAAGGAACGCGTCTACCAGCAGTCCGTCTCCTTCTTCTCGACCAATGAGGCGGTGCTGACGGCGCTGACCGCGTCCTTCACCGGCATGCACGGGCTGCACGAGAGCACCCGCACCCTGGAAGGCATGAAGGCCGGCGTGAACCAGTCCCTGGAAGTGCTCGCCGAGATCGGGGGCAAGGTGCAGGAAGCGGCGCTGCGCGCCGGCTACGGCCCGACCATCCAGGCCGATGCCGTCAAGAAGCTGGTGGAATCGGTGGTGAACTACCAGGAGCGATCGATCGAGATCATCGACGAGATGCGCACCGCCGCCACCCAGAACAGCGAGGAGATCCGCCGCTCAGTCGAGGACGCGAAGCAGCGCATGGCGAAGCTGACCCAGCGCGCCTCGGCGGTCGCCGCGACGAATGCCTGAGGCCCGCGCGGGCGCGCCCGCGCTCGACGAGACGATGATGGCGATGGACGTGGTGGACACGATCCGCCACGCCGAACGCCTGGTCGAGCGCGAACTCTCCGGCGAGGAGCGTCAGACGCGCCTGCGCGACCGCCTGCGCGAGATCTACGCCTCGCAGGGCATCGAGGTTTCCGACGCGGTACTCGACCAGGGCATCAGGGCGCTCGAGGAACAACGCTTCGCCTATGTCGCGAAGGGCCAGGGTTGGCGCCGCAGCCTCGCGGTCGCCTGGGCGACGCGCGGACGCTGGGGCAAGGCGGCGCTCGCGGGCCTTGGCGTGCTCGTCATCGGCTGGGGCATCTGGCACTTCACCGTGGTGGCCCCGCGCCAGCGCGAGGCCGCCGCCGTCACGCGCGAATTGCAGCAGGACCTGCCCCGCACGCTGCGCGCCGAATACGACCGGGTGATGGCCGGCACGCAGGATGCCGCCGCGCGCGCCGAGGCCCAGCGCCTGCTGGCCGAGGGCGAGGCCGCCGCCCGCGCCGGTCACCTGACCGAGGCACGCGCCCGCCGCGCCGCGCTGATCGAGCTCACCGACCGTCTGGCCGCCGCCTACACGGTGCGCATCGTCAACCGGCCGGGCGAGCCCTCCGCCGTCTGGCGCGTGCCGGCCTCCAACCCGCGCGCGCGCAACTACTACCTGATCGTCGAGGCGGTGGACCGCAACGGCCGCCCCGTCGAGGTTCCCGTCACCAGCGAGGAGGACAGCCGCACCGCGCGCACCGCCCGCTGGGGCCTGCGCGTCAGCGAGGCGGAATTCGAACGCGTCCGCCAGGACAAGCTCGCCGACGGCATCATCGACCAGCCGGTGATCGGCCAGAAGGCCGCCGGCACGCTCGACACGCAGTGGACGGTGCAGACCACCGGGGGAGCGATCCTGTCATGGTGAACGGCGCCGTCGTCCTGCAGGAAATGGATGCGCGCCTGGCCCAGGCGCAGCACGAGGCCTCCGCCGCGCAGACCGAGGCCGACCGCCTCGCCGCGCGCCGCGACGGGTTGCGTGCCGAGGAAGCCGCCACGCTGCGCGATTTGGCGCGGCTCCGCCTGCTCGAGATCGCGGACGGCAAGGCCGCCCTCGATGCCCTCGATGCCGCCGGGACGCGCGTGCAGGAAAGCCTGCGCCAGCGAGCGGCGGGGCTCGATGAGGCGCAACGCGCCGTGCTCGACGCGCGCGATGCGTTGACCGCCGCCGAGGCCGCGCGCGACGCGGAGGCCCAGCGCCTCGCCGTCGCGCAGGAGGCCGAGGCCCAGGCGCTGCGCGAGGCGGACGCCAAGGCCGCCGCCGATGCCGAGTTCCAGCGCCTGTCCACCGCCGCGGAAGAAGCCGAACGCATCGCCCAGCATGCGGAACAAAAGGCCTCCTTCGCCGGGCGCGACTTCGAGGAGAAGGGCGCGCCCTATCGCGCCGATCCGCTCTTCGCCTATCTCTGGGACCGCGGCTACGGCACGGCGCGCTATCGCGCCTTCCCGCTGGTGCGCATGGTCGACGGTTGGGTCGCGCGGCTGATCGAATTCGAACCGGCGCGGCGGTCCTATGCGTTGCTGTCCGACCTGCCGGGCCAGATGCAGGACCACGCGAAGCGCATGCGCGCGGCGGCCGAGGCCGCGGTGCGCGACCTGATCGAGCGGCGCCGCGCCATCGCGGGACTGGACGAGGCAACCAAGCCGTCCGCCGCCGCGCTCCAGGCCGCCGAGGAGAAGGTGGAGACTGCCCGCGCCGCGCTCGCCGCGGCGGAAGGCAAGCGCAGCGCGCTCGCCGCGGGGGAGGATCCGGCGTCCCAGGAAGCGGTCCGCGCGCTCGAGGCCGCGATCGGCGCCCGGTCGCTCCGCACGCTGCGCGAGGAAGCGGCGCGCACGCCGACGCGCGACGACGACGCGATCGTCGCGCGGCTCGAGATCACGGCGGCCGAGCGCGGGCGGCTCGAATCCGCTCTCGCGGACGCGCAGGCGCAGGCCGAGGGCGCGCGCCGGCGCCTCGCCGAGCTCCAGGCGCTGCGCCAGGACATGCGCAGCCGCGGGGTGGAACGCAACGAATGGGGCTTCGCCAGCGGCGCCCTGGTCGGCGCGCTGATCGCCGAGGTGCTGCGCGGCGCGCTGTCCCGCGACGATTTCTGGGGGCGCATGGAACGGCAGCGCCTGCCGGGGTCGATGCGCGGCACCGCCCAGCCCGGCCCCTGGGGCAAGGCGCCGCCCGGACCCTGGGGCCGCCCCGCGCCCGGCCCCTGGGCCGGCGAGCAGAATGGCGGCGGCTGGTGGGGCGGCGGCAAGGGCGGCGGCGGATGGGATGCGCCGTCCAAGCCCTGGCCCGGCGGTGGTGGCGGCGGATCGAAGGATCCGGGCGGCTGGAGCGACGGCGGGTCCTCCGGCGACTTCAGGACCGGCGGCAAGAGCGATTCCGGCGGCGGCTTCCGCACCGGCGGGTCCATCTAGCCGCCGGGTTGCCGGCCGGCGGCAGGCGGGCGACGATCCCGGCAGAACCGGGAGCCAAGAGCCAGCCATGACAACGCCGATCCTCCGCCGCGCCGCCGCGGCCGTGATGCTCGCCTCAGGCGCGCTGCTGCCGACCCTCGCCGCCGCGCAGGGCGTCCAGCCCGGCCCGACCCTCGCCTCGGTGCGATCGAAGGGCATGCTCGACTGCAGCGCGAACCAGGGCTCGCCCGGCTTCGGCGTGCCGGACAGCCGCGGCGAGCAGCGCGGCCTCGACCCCGACATCTGCCGCGCCGTCGCCGCCGCGGTGCTCGGCGATGCCTCCCGCGTGCGCTGGCACGTGCTGACCAGCCAAGCGCGCATCCCCGCGCTGCAATCGGGCCAGGTCGACATGGTCGCCCGCACCTTCACCTGGACCCATTCGCGGGAGGTGAATGCGGGCCTGCAGTTCGGCCCGACGGTCTTCTTCGACGGGCAGGGCTTCATCGTGCGCCGGGTGACGGGCGTGACGCGCGCCGCGCAGCTCGATGGCGCGACGGTCTGCGCCACGGCCGGGTCGACCAACGAACTCAACCTCGCGGACTGGGCGCGCACCAACAACATCGGCGTCCAGCCGCTGGTCTTCGAGAGCAACGAGGACACGCGCAAGGCCTACACCGCCGGCCGCTGCGACGCCTACACGCTCGACGCCAGCCAGCTTGCCGCCTTCCGGACCTCGCTGCCCGCCGGCGAGCACATCATCCTGCCCGACATCATCAGCAAGGAACCGCTGACGCCGGCCGTCCGCAAGGGTGACCCGCAGTGGTTCGACATCATGCGCTGGACCATCTACGCGCTGATCCTCGCCGAGGAACTCGGCATCACCCAGGCCAATGTCGACCAGATGCTGCAGAGCCCGAACCCCGAGGTCCGCCGCCTGCTGGGCGAGGCCGGGGACACCGGACCGGCCATGAGTCTCGACCGCCGCTGGGCCTACAACGCCATCAAGGCGGTGGGGAACTACGGCGAGATCTTCGACCGGCACCTCGGGCCGAACTCGCCGATCGGGCTCGAGCGCGGGCTGAACCGGCTGTGGAACCAGGGCGGGCTGATGTACGCGCCGCCCATGCGCTGAACATGACCGGAGGGGCCTTGCCCCTCCGGACCTCCCCACCAAAGGCCGAAAGGCCTTTGGAAACCGTCACTTTCAGTAGAGTGAGTAACCGCCGTCCACCACCAGGCAGTCGCCCGTGTGATAGGCGGAAGCATCGCTCGCGAGATAGACGGCAAGGCCGCCGAAATCCGCACCCGTCCCCCAGCGGCGCGCGGGAATGCGCGGCAGGACCGCACCGGCGAATTTCTCGTCGCCGACGCTGCGCGCGGTCATCGAGGTCTCGATCCAGCCGGGCAGCACCGCATTCGCCCGGATGCCATGCCGGGCGAGTTCCACCGCCAGCGCCCGGACCACCGCGACCATCGCACCCTTGGTCGCGGCATACTGCGTGTTGCGCGCGGCCCCCTCGATCGCCGCGAGCGAGGCCGTGCCGACCAGCGACCCGCCCCCACCGCGTTCCACCATGTGCCGTGCCGCCGCGCGCAGCGTGTAGAAGGCGCCGTCGAGGTTCACCCGCGTGACGCGATGCCATTCCGCGCTGTCGAGCTCGACGAACTTCCCCTTCCGCCCATAGGTGCCGGCATTGGCGAAGCAGGCATCGACACGCCCCAGCGTCGCGACCGTGGCGGCGAAGGCGCGATCGACGGCGGCTTCGTCGCCGACGTCGCAGATCTCGGTATGCACGCGCACGCCCGTGGCGGACAGCGCGTCGACCGCCTCGGCATTCTTCGCCGCGTTGGTGCCCCAGATCGCGACATCGGCGCCGGCCTCGGCCAGCGCCTGCGCCATGCCGAGCCCGATGCCGGAGTTCCCCCCGGTGACGAGCGCGACCTTCCCGGCAAGGTCGAAGGGACGATAGGCCATCAGTAGCCGGCCTCCCGGTCCACCAGCTGCGACAGCGGGCGGCCGTCGACGAAGCGCTGCAGGTTCTCGACCAGCAGGGCGGCGACCATCTCGTCGCGCTGCGGGTGCAGGCCGCCGATATGCGGCAGCACCATGATCTTCTCCTCGCCCCAGAAGGGGTGGTTCGACGGCAGCGGCTCGGTGCGGAAGACGTCGAGGACGGCGCCCGCGATCGTCCCCTCGCGCACCGCGGCGATCAGGTCCTCGTCGCGGATCAGCGCGCCGCGGCCGAAATTCAGCAGCCAGGCGGTCTTCTGCATCTTCGCCAGGCGCGCGGCGTTCATGAAGTTCTCGGTGTCGGGCGTCGCCGGCAGCAGCAGCACGACGAAGTCGCTCTGCGCCAGGACCTCGTCCGTCCCATCGGGGCCGAAGACCTGCGCGACATGCGGCACCTCGGCCATGCCGCGCTTGGTACCGACGACCCGCATCTCGAGCGCGGCGGCCTTGCGCGCCAGCTCCGCCCCGATGGCGCCGAGGCCGAGGATGCCGAGTGTCTTGCCCGCCAAGGTCGAGGAGACCCGCCGCGTCCAGCGCTGCGCCGCATTGTCCGCGGCGATCGCGGCGTAGGGCTTGGTGATGTGGAACAGCGCGCCGAGGATGTTCTCGGGCATCTGCACCCGGTGCGTGCCGCGCGCGCAGGACAGCGGCAGGTCCGCGCGCAGGTCGGCGCGCGCCAGCCAATGCTCGACGCCCGCGGTCAGCGCCTGGACGAAGCGCAGCTTCGGCATGCGATCGAGCGTGCCCGGCGGCGGCCCCCAGGAGAGAAGCGCCGCCGTCTCGGCCAGCATCGCTTCGTCCGGCGTGCCGGCGCGTGGCACGATCTCGACACGCAGCCGGTCGCCCAACCCCGCGGCAGCGATCGCGCGCGCATAGGGCTCCGCCCCGTCGGTCCACAGCAGCACGAGCGGCTTCGTCATGGGATCCCCTCCGATTGCTGCCGCGGATGCTGCGGCAGCGACGGCGGGGCGTCCAGGTCAGGCGGCCGGGGCGCGCAGCTCGGCGGCGACCAGGCCCTGGATCTCGGCGACGCGGAGGATGCGGATGGCGCGGCGGTCGCGCGCCAGCCAGCCCTCGCGCGTCATCTCCGACAATTCGCGCGACACGACCTCACGACGCGCCCCGATGCGCGCGGCGAGTTCATGGTGCGGCGGCGGCGGGGAGACGACGCGTTCCCCCGGCGCCCCGGTGCGCGGCCGCGACAGGCGCAGCAGTTCCGAGAACAGGCGCAGCCGCACCGGCAGTGCTTCCCGTTCCAGCGTGCGTTCCGTCTGCAGCCGCAGCTTGGAGGCCAGCGTTCGCAGCAGCGCGTGGCACGCCGTCGGGTTCGCGAAGACGAAGTCGAGGAAGGCCTGCGCCGGAATGATGCAGAGCCGCGACCGCGTCACCGCGCTGACATTGGCCGCGCGCGGCGCGCCGTCGATCGCCGCGAGCTCGCCGAAGAACTCGCCCGGGCCGAATTCGTTGAGCAACACCTCGCGCCCCGAGGCGGCGCGCAGCTGCACCCGGACCGCACCGGCGGCGACGAAGAAGATGTCGGTGGACGGCTCGTCCTCATCCACCACGACCTGGCCCGGTTCGACCGTGCGCCAGCGGGCGGCCGCCGACAGCTTCGTGAGGGACTCCGGCGCGGCGCCCCGAAAGAATGCGATATCCGACAGCGCCGGCGGCCGGCCGGCGTCAGCCATGACCGGACGGAGCCAGACGAGGTGCGGGAAGACCGGATCCTGAACGACGCGCATGGACAGCCTCCATGCCGGTGCGCCACCCGGGCGCCGGCGGGTCGAAAGCTGCCGCAGTCGTTACGGCTGTGCGAGTGATGCGGGTCACGGCGCCGACACGACCAACGATGCGAAGACAGCCATCGTCGCAACTCCCGGTTCCAGCCAGCTCCGCCCGGATCGTCAATGTGGCGAATCCCGATGCGCCGCTGCGCGCAACGGCCATGTTGCACTCCGACGCATGGAGATGAAAGCCCGCTTGGAACCGGAGGCCGGTGCTACAGCCGCCAACCTGTATGGATCGCGACGATCCCGCCCGACAGGTTGCGCACCTCGACGCGCTCGAGGCCGGCTTGGCGCATCATGCCGGCCAGGGTCTCCTGGTCGGGAAACATCCGGATGCTCTCGGCGAGGTACTCGTAGGAGTCGCGGTCCTGCGCCACGCGGGCGCCGATCTCCGGCAACGCCTTGAACGACCAGGCGTCGTAGAGCGGCACGAGGGCCGAGATTTCGAGGCGTGAGAACTCCAGGCAGTGGAACCGCCCCCCGGGCCGCAGCACGCGGTGGGCTTCCCGCAGCACGGCGTCCTTGTCGGTGCAGTTGCGCAGGCCGAAGGCGATCGAAACCTTCTCGACGCTGCGGTCCGGCAGCGGGATGCGCTCGGCGTCGACGCACATGAAGGACAGGCCGGCCGCGAGCCCGCGGTCCAGCGCCCGCTTCTCGGCCACCGCGAGCATGGCGGGGTTGATGTCGGTGAGGATGACGCGCCCGGCGCCCCGCTCGAGCGCCAGGAACGAGATGTCCCCGGTACCGCCCGCGAGGTCGAGCAGCGTCTCCCGCGGCGAACAGCCGATGGCGTTGACGAAGATCCGCTTCCAGATCCGGTGCACGCCCAGGGACATCAGGTCGTTCATGACATCGTAGCGCGGGGCCACGCTTTCGAAGACCTCGCGCACCAAGCCGGCCTTCTCGGCGCGGGGGACGGTGCGGTAGCCGAAATCGGCGCTGTCCTGGGGGCTGTCGCTCATCGTGGCGTCACCATAGCGTGGTGGCCGGAAATGGGGAGGGACCATGCCCGAGTTGCCCGAGGTGGAGACGGTGATGCGCGGCCTGTCGGCCGTGCTGCAGGGCCACCGCATCGTCGAGGTCGAGCTGCGCCGCGCGGGCCTCCGCTTCCCCTTCCCCCTCGGCCTGGCGCGGCGGGTGGAGGGGCGGCGGGTCATCTCGTTCCGCCGGCGGGCGAAATACATGCTGATGCGGCTCGAGGACGGGGAGAGCCTGCTCATCCATCTCGGCATGTCCGGACGCATGGTGGCGCGGCCGGTGGGGGACGCAGCGATGCCGCGGCTTGGGCCGCAGGGCGCGGTCTCGGACGCGCGCGGGCACAACGCCCCGCCCGAGGCGCATGAGCACATGGTCCTCGTCACCGACCATGGCTGGCGGGTCGGCTTCGTCGATCCGCGACGCTTCGGAGCCGTGGACCTGGTCCCGACCGCGGAGGAGGAGGGTCACCGGCTGCTGTCGGGGCTGGGCCCGGAACCGCTCGACGACGCCTTCACCCCGGCGGCGCTGTCGGCCGCGCTCGCCGGCAAGCGCACGCCGATCAAGGCGGCGCTGCTGGACCAGACCGTCGTGGCGGGCCTGGGCAACATCTATGTCTGCGAGGCGCTGTACCGTGCGGGCATCTCGCCCCGCCGCCTTGCCGACAGCTGCGCGGGGGTGCGCGCCGAGCGCCTGGTTCCGGCGATCAAGGCCGTGCTGGCCGAAAGCATCGGCGCCGGCGGGTCCTCCCTGCGCGACTACGTCCGTGCCGATGGCGAGGTCGGCCGCTTCCAGGAACGCTTCGCGGTCTATGGCCGGGAGGACGAGCCCTGCCCCGATTGCCCCGGGGTGCCGCCCTGCCAGGGCATCCAGCGGATCGTCCAGGCCGGGCGGTCCACCTTCTTCTGCCCCAAGCGGCAGCGTTGAGGCGGCCGCGGGCCTGCGCTACGCACTGCCCACCGACATACGGCGAGGAACGCAGCGCATGGCCTACGAGATGATCCTGACGGAGACCCAGGGGAAGGTCGCCGTCATCCGGCTGAACCGCCCGCAGGCGCTGAACGCCCTGTGCGACCAGCTGATGGGCGAGCTCGGCGACGCGCTGCGCGGCTACGACAAGGACCCCGCCATCGCCGCCATCGTCATCACCGGCAGCGAGCGCGCCTTCGCCGCCGGCGCCGACATCAAGGAGATGAAGGACCGCACCTATCCGTCGGTCTACTTCAACGACTTCATCGGCGAACGCTGGGAGACCGTGCTCGAGATCCAGAAGCCGGTGATCGCCGCGGTGGCGGGCTTCGCGCTCGGCGGCGGCTGCGAACTCGCGATGATGTGCGACCTGATCATTGCGGCCGACACGGCGAAGTTCGGCCAGCCGGAGATCAACCTCGGCATCATTCCGGGCGCGGGCGGAACGCAGCGCCTGACCCGCGCCGTCGGCAAGTCCAAGGCGATGGAGATGGTGCTCACGGGGCGCATGATGGATGCCGCGGAGGCCGAGCGCTCCAACCTCGTCTGCCGGGTGGTCCCCGCCGCGGATCTGGTCGCCGAGGCGGTGAAGATCGGCGAGAAGATCGGCGCGCTGTCCGCCCCGTCCGTCGCCATGGCGAAGGAAGCGGTGAACGCCGCCTACGAGACGACCCTGACCGAAGGCGTCCGGACCGAACGGCGGCTCTTCCTCAGCCTTTTTGCGACCGAGGACCAGAAGGAGGGCATGTCGGCCTTCGCCGAGAAGCGGAAGCCCGCTTTCCGGAACCGCTGAGCCGGCGCGTGGCGGTCCAGCGCACCCTTGCCCCGTGCCGTCATGCGGCGTCGCCCCGGGGGTTCATGGATTTCGCTCCGCGCTTTGGCTTGACGGGTCAGGGTGGGGGGCTCTAGAACCCCGGCCTTCGCCGCGCCCGGGCTCCCGGGCGCGGCCTCGTTTCACCCGATATTGAACTGAACCGGAACCCCATGGCGAACACCGCGTCCGCGCAGAAGCGCATCCGCCAGACCGAGAAGCGCATGGCGCGCAACAAGGCGCGCAAGTCGCGCGTCCGCACCTTCGTGCGCAAGGTCGAGGAAGCCGTCGCGTCCGGCGACAAGGCCGCGGCGCAGGAAGCCTTCCGTGCCGCCCAGCCGGAGTTGCAGCGCGCCGTCACGAAGGGCACTCTGCATGCGAACACGGTGTCCCGGAAGGTTTCGCGCCTTTCGGCCCGGGTGAAGGCCCTGGGCGCCGCGCAGGGCTGAGTACTCCGCCCCACGGGGCGGAACACACCCAAAGTATCCATCGTTATCACGGCAGTAGCAGCCGCGAATCCATTTGCGGCTGCTTTGTCGTGCGCGCGTTTTCACGACCTCGGGTCTGATGACGCATGATGCGTTTTGAGCCTTGCGGCAACGTTGAGGGCGACTAGTCTTCGTGGCGTTGGGGGCTTGAACAAGCATCGTTGGCCGATCGAAAGACGGCAGGGTTGGGCCGGGACGATCCGGCCGGGGCGAGTTGTCTGGGGGGTTCATGGAGAAGCAAGCCGGTTCCGTCTCCGCGCTCTCCGCCGCCGCCATGGGCGAAGCCTGGGCCCGCATCCGCGGGCGCCTGCGCGAGGAAGTCGGGGAGGTCGAGTACCGCACCTGGCTGCGCCAGATGACGCTGGTCGGCATCGAGGGCGACGAAGCGATCGTCGTGCTTCCCACGCGTTTCCTGCGCGACTGGGTCCGTAGCCACTACGGCGATCGGCTGCGTGCGCTGTGGCAGCAGGAGAACGGCACGGTGCGCCGCGTCGACGTGCGCGTCGGGCCGGAGCGCCCGGCCACGGATACGACGCCCGAAGCGGAGGCGCCGCGCGGCAACGGCCTCGCCGAACCGCTCGCCGGCAAGCCGGCCGCGGCAGCGCGGGCGGCCGCCGCGGATGCGCGCAGCGACTGGTCCGCGCCGCTCGATCCCCGCTTCACATTCGATACCTTCGTCGTCGGCAAGCCGAACGAATTCGCCCATGCCTGCGCGCGGCGCGTCGCCGAGAAGCCGGCGAGCCCGGGCTTCAACCCGCTGTTCCTCTATGGCGGCGTCGGCCTGGGCAAGACTCACCTGATGCACGCCGTCGCCTGGGCGATCCGCAACGGCGAGCCGGCGCGCAATGTCGCCTACATGTCCGCCGAGAAGTTCATGTACCGCTTCATCGCCGCGCTGCGCAGCCAGTCGACGATGGAGTTCAAGGAAAGCCTTCGGTCCGTCGACGTGCTGATGGTCGACGACCTGCAGTTCCTGATCGGCAAGGACAACACGCAGGAAGAGTTCTTCCACACCTTCAACGCGCTGGTCGACGCCGGGAAGCAGATCATCGTCAGCGCGGACAAGTCGCCTTCGGACCTGTCGGGCCTCGAGGATCGCCTCCGCACGCGCCTCGGCTGCGGCATGGTCGCCGACATCCACGCCACGACCTACGAACTGCGCCTGTCGATCCTGCAGGCCAAGGCGACGGCGGCGGGCATCGACGTGCCCAAGAGCGTCATCGAGTTCCTCGCCCACAAGATCACGTCCAACGTGCGCGAGCTCGAGGGCGCGCTGAACCGCCTGATCGCGCACGCCAACCTGTTCGGCCGCGCGGTGACGCTGGATGGCGCGCAGGAAGTGCTGCACGACATCCTGCGCGCGCACGACCGTCGCGTGACGATCGAGGAGATCCAGCGCAAGGTCGCCGAGCACTACAACATCCGCCTGACCGACATGTCCTCCGCGCGGCGCGCGCGGGCCGTGGCGCGGCCGCGCCAGGTGGCGATGTACCTGGCGAAGCAGCTCACCTCGCGCTCCCTGCCCGAGATCGGGCGGCGCTTCGGCAATCGCGACCACACCACGGTGATGCACGCGGTGTCCCGCATCGCGGAGCTGATGCAGGCCGACGCCGCCTTCGCCGAGGATGTCGAGCTGCTGCGCCGGATGCTCGAGACCTGAGCCGGTCTGCGACCGTCCTTCCGTAAGCCCCGATTCGCTTGGCTTTGCGACGCTTCGCTTCGGTTTTTCCCCGCTTTTCCGCGCTGAGTCCGGCTGATATGGTGCCGACCCCTCGGCGGGCCGCCGCGCGGGCCGATTCGGCCCCGGCAGCCGGGGGAACCAGGGGGACACACGCGGTCCCGCCGGACCCTCGGACGGGTCTGGCAGGACCGCCCAGAAATCGGGGCGTCGGGCTGCGATGAAGTTCACGGTGGACAGGGCGGTGCTGCTCAAGGCTCTTGCGCACGTGCAGAGCGTGGTCGAGCGCCGCAACACCATTCCGATCCTCGCCAACGTCCTGATCGACGCGAAGACCGAGGGCAACCTGACGCTCACCGCGACCGACATGGAGATCGCGGTGGTCGAGGAGGTCGCGGGCGTGACCGTCGCGCGCGGCGGGCGCACCACGGCGCCGGCGGCCACGCTGTACGAGATCGTTCGCAAGCTGCCCGAGGGCGCGCGGGTGGAACTCGACCACGGCGGCGGCGATGGTCCGCTGACGCTGCGGGCGGGCAAGTTCAACACCACGCTCGCGGTGCTGCCGGTGGACGACTTCCCGTCCATGACGGAAGGGCGGCTGCCGACCAAGTTCGCGATCAAGGCGGGCGTACTGCGCGACCTGATCGACCGCACGCGCTTCGCGATCAGCACCGAGGAGACGCGCTACTACCTCAACGGCATCTACCTGCATGCCGCCGAAGCCGAGGGCGCGCCGGTGCTGCGCGCGGTCGCGACGGACGGCCATCGCCTTGCGCGCGTCGAGGAGCCACTGCCCGAAGGCGCGAAGGGCATGCCCGGCGTGATCGTGCCGCGCAAGACGGTGAACGAGGTCCGCAAGCTCGCGGAAGAGACGCAGGACGAGATCGAGATCCGCCTGTCGGACACCAAGATCCGCTTCGGCCTCGGCACCGTCGCGCTGACCTCGAAGCTGATCGACGGCACCTTCCCCGAATACGAGCGCGTCATCCCCCGCGGCAACGACAAGAAGCTGACGGTGCCCAAGAAGGATTTCGAGGAAGCGGTGGCGCGTGTCGCGGCGATCAGCAGCGAGCGGTCGCGGCCGGTGAAGCTCTCGATCTCGCGCAACAACCTGCTGCTGACCGCGAACAGCCCCGAACAGGGCCAGGCGCAGGAGGAGCTCGACGCCGACACGGTCGCGTACGAGAGCAGCCCCCTCGAGATCGGCTTCCAGGCGCGCTACCTGACGGACATCACCGCGCAGATCGGTGACAAGGTGGAGTTCCTGTTCGCCGACGGCGCGGCGCCGACGATCGTGAAGGACGAGGCGAAGCCGGAAGCGCTGTACGTGCTGATGCCGATGCGGGTGTAGGCAAGCCTAGCCCCAGACGAGCATCGCCACCCCGCCCAAGAGGACGGCCGCGCCGAGACCGAGGGATACGATGATCTCGCGCGGGGATATTGCAGGTTCGCAGCGCGTGGGCTCGCGTGCGTCGTAGACGACGACAATCGTGGCGCCGGGCATAAGTGGCGGTCCCTCTGGATCTACCCGGAAGCGGGCCGTCACCTCGTGCCCAGGTGGTAGTGCGAACAGAACCTCCACGGCTGTTCCGAATCGGAGTGTCCTGAGAATCCGAGCTTCGGCTCGCGGCCACATGCGCGAGCGCCCAGCGCTGCGGATGACCCCTGCGTTCCACCACACCATGAAGGCGGTCCAGACGAGGCCTGCTAGTTGGACCGCTGTCACAGACTGCCATCCGCCGGAACCCGGAAGCCGGACCATTCCCGCCATCTCGAGCGGCTGGTATCCCGTGGTCCGTGCAGTCCATCCATTCGCCCAGTCTGCTGCTGACGCGCTTACTGCTGCAAGACTTCCGCTCCTGGCCGACGCTCGAGGCCCATTTCGCTGCGCCCATCGTCGCCATCGCCGGCGAGAACGGCGCCGGCAAGACGAACCTCCTGGAAGCCATCTCCCTCCTCGGCCCCGGCCGCGGCCTGCGTGGCGCGCGGATGGGCGAACTCGGCCGCCGCGTGGAGGGCGCATCGCGGCCCTGGGCCGCTGCGGGGCGCTTCACGGGCCCGCTGGGCGCCTTCGACGTCGGCACGGGCGCCGACCCCGAGGGCGCCTCGGAACGCCGCCTGTTCCGCCTGGACGGGCAACCGGTGCGGACCCAGGCGGACCTCGCGGACCGCGTCGCGGCGGTCTGGCTCACCCCCCAGATGGATCGGCTGTTCCAGGAAGGGGCCTCCGGCCGGCGGCGTTTCCTGGACCGCCTGGCCTGGGCCCTGGAACCCGCCCATGCGCGGGAGGTCGCGGCGCATGACAACGCCATGGCCCAGCGCAACCGCCTATTGGGCGGCGGCCGGGCCGATCCGCGCTGGCTGGCGGGGCTCGAGGATGCCATGGCGCGCCATGCCGTCGCAGCGGCCGCCGCGCGGCGCGCGCTGGCGCTGCGGCTGAACACGGTGATGTCCGCAGGCACGGCCACGGGCGCCTTCCCCGCGGCGCGGATGGATCTGCTGTGCCCGATCGCCGCCGCGTTGGCCGACCAGCCGGCCCTCGCCGTCGAGGACAGCCTGCGCGCCGCGCTTGCCGCCGACCGCCGGCGCGACGCAGCCGCCGGCGGCGCCGCGCGCGGCGCGCACCGGGCCGACATGACGCTGGTGCACCTGCCCAAGGACCAGCCGGCCGAACTGTGCTCGACGGGCGAGCAGAAGGCGCTGCTGATCTCCACGGTCCTGGCCCATGCCGCCCTGATCGCCGAGGCCCGCGGCTTCGCCCCCTTGCTGCTTCTGGACGAAGTCGCCGCCCACCTCGATTCAGCCCGGCGGGAGGCGCTTTTCGCCGCCCTGGCCGCCCTGCCCGCCCAATCCTTCCTCACCGGTACGGATGCCGAAGTTTTCCGCCCCCTCCGCGGCATCGCGGACATGTTCGCCGCGCGGCCCGGAAAGCTGCTTCCCATGGGCGAAAGCGGGTCGCCCTGAGGGGTGAGAAAGCCTATATTCAGGGTACCTATTCAGCCCCCCTCCAGCCAGGAGTGAGCGCGCCGCATGAGCGAGCCCGCGCGTCCGGAGTCGGACGCCTACGACAGCGCCTCCATCACCGTCCTGCGTGGCCTCGAAGCCGTGCGGAAGCGGCCAGGCATGTACATCGGCGACACCGATGACGGCTCAGGCCTGCACCACATGGCCTTCGAGATCATCGACAACGCGGTGGACGAGGCACAGGCAGGCTTCGCGACCGGCTGCCACGTCACGCTGAACGGCGACGGGTCCGTCACCGTGCGCGACGACGGCCGCGGCATCCCGGTCGACATCCACCCCGAGGAAGGCGTGTCCGCGGCCGAGGTCGTGCTGACGCGCCTGCATGCGGGCGGCAAGTTCAACCAGAATTCCTACAAGGTCTCCGGCGGCCTGCACGGCGTCGGCGCGGCGGTGGTGAACGCGCTGTCCGAATGGATGGAAGTGCGGATCTGGCGCGACGGGCGCGAACACCGCCTGCGCTTCGAGCATGGCGAGACCGTCGTGCCCTGCGAGGTGATCGGCCCTTCCGACAGGCCGACCGGCACCGAGGTGACCTTCAAGCCTTCCGCGCTGACCTTCACGAAGACCGACTTCGACTTCGCCGTCCTGGAACGGCGCCTGCGCGAACTCGCCTTCCTCAACTCCGGCCTGAAGATCACGCTGCGCGACGAACGCCATGCCGACGTGCAGGAAACCGAGTTTCACTTCGACGGCGGCCTCATCGCCTTCGTCGAATGGCTCGACAAGGGCAAGACGCCGGTCTTCGGCCAGCCCATCAGCGTCGTGTCGAAGGAACAGGACGGCATCCGCGTCGAGCTCGCGCTGCGCTGGAACGATTCCTACCACGAGACGATGCTCTGCTTCACGAACAACATCCCGCAGCGGGATGGCGGCACGCATCTGGCGGGCTTCCGCCAGGCGCTGACGCGCGTCGTGGGCAAGGTCGCCGAAGGGCTGGCGAAGAAGGACAAGGCGAACCTCGCCGGCGAGGACATGCGCGAGGGCATCACCGCTGTTCTCTCGGTGAAGGTGCCGGACCCCAAGTTCAGCAGCCAGACCAAGGAAAAGCTCGTCTCCTCGGAAGTGCAGCCGGTCGTGCAGATGGCCGTGGCCGATGCGTTGACCCATTGGTTCGAGACGCATCCGAAGGAAGCGAAGGATGTCGTCGGCAAGATCCTGGACGCCGCCGCGGCGCGCGAGGCGGCACGCAAGGCGCGCGAACTGACGCGGCGCAAGGGCGTGCTCGACGTCTCCTCCCTGCCCGGCAAGCTCGCCGATTGCCAGGAACGCGACCCGTCCAAGTCCGAACTCTTCATCGTCGAGGGTGACTCGGCCGGCGGGTCCGCCAAGCAGGGTCGCGACCGCGCCTTCCAGGCCATCCTGCCTCTCAAGGGCAAGATCCTGAACGTCGAGCGCGCTCGCTTCGACAAGATGCTGGGCAGCCAGGAAATCGGCACGCTGATCACCGCGCTCGGCACCGGCATCGGCCGCGGCGACATCAGCGAAGGCGGCTTCGACCCCGGCAAGTTGCGTTACCACCGCATCGTCATCATGACCGACGCGGACGTGGACGGCTCGCACATCCGCACCCTGCTGCTGACCTTCTTCTTCCGGCAGATGCCGGAGCTGATCTCGCGGGGACACCTGTATATCGCCCAGCCGCCGCTCTACCGCGCGAAGCGCGGCAACGAGGAGCGCTACCTGAAGGACGACCGGGCGCTCGAGGACTTCCTGCTCGAGAAGGCGCTGGCCGCCGCGGCGATCCGCTACGCGGACGGGCGCGTGCTCGGCATCGAGGATCTGCGCAGCGAACAGGAATACTATCGCCAGACCTCGGCCCGGATCCGCCGCCTCGCCGGGACCGTTCCGGCCGAGATCGTGGAGCAGGCGGCGGTTGTCGGCGCGCTGACGATGGAAGGTGACCGCGCGCTGCAGGGCGCACAGAGCCTTGCCGCACGGCTCGACGCGCTGGCGCCGGAAAATGAACGCGGCTGGGTGGCGACGGCGGATGCCGCGGGGCTCGCGGTCTATCGGACCGTCCGCGGCGTGATGGAACGTCATGCCCTCGACGCCACCGCCCTGCGCAGCGCCGAGGCGCGCTGGCTCGATGAGCGCCGCGAGCGGCTGGCGCGGGACTTCGCGGTCGCACCGGTCCTCACGCTGGGATCGAACGAGCACAGCCTGCGCGGGCCGCTCGACGCCTTCGACAAGCTGATCGGGGAAGGCCGCCGCGGCCTCGCGATCCAGCGCTTCAAGGGGCTGGGCGAGATGAATCCGGACCAGCTCTGGAAGACGACGCTCGATCCCGCGGCGCGCACGCTGCTCAAGGTGCGCATCGAGGATGTCGAGGATGCGGAACAGGTCTTCTCCACCCTGATGGGCGACCTGGTCGAGCCGCGCCGCGACTTCATCGTCGGCAATGCGTTGAAGGTCGCGAATCTCGACGTGTAGCCGTCGCCTAGCCTGAGCCCAGATAGCCCGCCGCCAGCCACAGGGCGCCGCCCATGGCGCCGGCGGCGGCGGCGAAGGCGCCCAGCATCAGCACGCCGTCGCGAAAGACGAAGGCCAGGCCGAACAGCGCGATCGGCGCGCTGGCCAGCGTCGTCGCGAAGGGGATGATTTCGAGAGGCGGCATCAGCAGCGCCAGCACCACGCAGGTGATGGCCGCCGCCCGCACGACCGGCTCCTGGAACAGCGCCGGGAGGCGCCCATGGAACCAGCGGTCCATGCGGTCGCCGACGGGCCGGATCAGGCCGACGGTCTTGTGCAGACGCTGCGCCCCGACGGTCCGACGGGCGATGAGGCGCGGCAGCCAGAGATGATGGCGCCCGACCGCACGCTGCGCGGCGAAGACGACCAGGATCGCCGCGAGCACCGTCGGGGCGCCCGGTGCCGTGCCGACCGGCGAGATGTCGAGCACCGCCGGCAGCAGGATGAACGGGCCATAGCTCCGCTCCCCGATCGCGCGGGCGAGGTCCTGGACACTGACGCGCTCGGCCCCTTCGGCCGCCTGTTCCAACCGGTCCAGCACCTCCGCGACGCAGGACGGGCCTGGCGGGGTCGGCGCATGCCCCGTGCCGGGCGTCGCTACCCCGCTCGACACGCCCGGGCGGGATCGTTGGCGGCGCGCCTCACGGGCTGAGCAGCCAGAACAGGCCCAGCACCGCAAGCAGCGTCGCGAAGACACCGAACCACCAATGCGTCCGAAAGCTGACGGGCCGCCGCGGCCGACCCGTCCCGCCGACGACGCCCCGGGGCGGAGGATCGGGCGGTGGCGGCGTCGCCCGGTCCATCACGCACTGTCCGCCTGCCACACGCGCGCCGCGCCCGTTTCCTCGAGGATGCGGGCCGCCGCGCCGCGCTTCTCGGGGGTTGCGGCATGAACGAGCAGCACGGCGCCCTCGCCCTCCTGCGCGGCGCGATGAATGGCCGTGTCACCGCGTGGCGCGCGGCGGATGCCCACCGCCGCCGCGCCGGCAAAGGTGAGCAGCGCTGCAACAGCGACGACGATGGCGGCAAGCGTCATGCCTCCGCCCGAGATCACCACCACGCCGGCAGCGACCATACCGGTCACGACCGCGGCAAGGCTGATCGCGAGCTGCCGCAGGTTGCGCGCCTCGTCCCGTCGCATCGGTTCCTCCGCGGCGACGTTCGACCGCAGGGGCTCCCCGCCCACCAGCGGCCGGACCGAAAGATCGGCATGCTGGAAGTACGATCCTTCGAGGCGCGACATGGCTGCGTCGAGCTGCCGCTTGTCGTGAAACTCGCCGCAGACCTGGTGCGCGGTGGGTGGCGGCGCGGCGGGCTCCTCGCCGCTGGCCGCGCCCAGGGGCCTGTTCATCGGCTCGACCATCGCCGGTGCTCACCCCGTCTGGCTGCGCGCGCCGCCGGGCCGGCAGATGCCGCCCAGCGCGTCGCCGACCCGCGGCCCACCCGTCGCCAGCGCCGCATCGCCGAGCGACAGGATGCCGACGAGCCGCTTGCCGCGGTCGACCACGGGCAGGCGGCGGACCTGGATCTCCGCCATGTTGCGCAGGACCTCGTCGAGCTCCTGGTCGGAGAAGCAGTACTTCACCTCGCCGGTCATCACCTCCCGCACAGGGGTCTGCGGGCCGCGCCCCATGGCGACGCCGCGGATGGCGATGTCGCGATCGGTGATCATGCCGAGGAGGCGATCGTTCTCTCCGACCGGCAGCGCGCCGGCATCCATCTCCGCCATCACCCGGGCCGCCGCCGCGACGGTGGCAGCCGGGTTGACGACCTGGACCTGGCGGGTCATCGCGTCGCTCACCTTCATGCGTCGTCTCCTTCTCGGCTACGCAGCGGCTCTTGGTGCCGCTCGCTGTCGAGGGGGGAACCGAGGAACGCGGCATGGGTTCGCGAGCAATGTCCCGCCAGGCCGCACCGGGCGTCGCCGTTGCCCGCACACGGACGCGCACCCTCCTGGCGAGGGCGCGCGTCTGGTCGCGCCGCGACCCGAGGCCATCAGCGACGATCGGTATCCGGATAGGTGAAGGCGGGACGTGCCTTCAGGCTCTCCGCCGTCGCGCCGGGCAGCATCCAGCGCCCATGCTCCGTACTCCAGCGCAACTCGCTGATCGGCACCGTCACATACTGCTCACCGATGCCGAGGAAGCCGCCGACGGACAGCACCGCGGTGACCGGGCCGCCCGTCGGCGACAGCATCAGATCGTCGACCGAGCCGATGGTGCGGTTCTGCTCGTTGACGACATTGGCCCCGATGATGCGGCTCGCACGGCGCGCCTCCGCCGCGGGAGCCGGCACGCTGGCCTGGGGGGTACCGGCCTGCGGAGCCGGCACGGTCGCCGGCGGCATCGGCGCCGGGCGCTGTGGCGGCGGCGTGGCCGGCGTCGGCTGCGCCTGGGCCAGACCGGGTCCGGCCAGGATGCCGCTGACGGCGAGCATGGTCGTGAGGGTCTTCATGGGAGCTCCTCGGGACATGGATGCGATGTGGGATGCGGCCGCATCACACGATGGGCATGCCGTAATACTCGTAGACGCCGCGGCCATAGCCGGGCTGGCTCCAGGGGCTTTCATCAGCGCGGTACCGCGGCGCCCCTTCGAGCTGTTCGCGGGTGATGGAGACGAAGTAGCCGCCGAGCTCGGTGTCGTATTCGAGGCTGCTCCACGGCAACGGGTAGTAGTCGCTGCCGATGCCGAAGAAGCCGCCGAAGCTGACCACGGCGTAGGAGACCTGGCCCGACACCTTGTCGATCATCAGCGTGTAGACCGAACCGATCTTCTGCCGATCACGGCCATAGACGCTGGTGCCTTCGACCTTGTCGGAGGAGATCAGCTGCTGCGTCTCCTCGAGGGCGGTCGCCTGGCCGGCGATGGTCGGGTCTGACATGGATACCTCCGTCATTGAGAGACCGAAGTAACCGGCGGTGAGCCCGTGGGTTCACCTGCGCAACGCTGCGAAGGACGCGCATCGCGCGGATCAGGCGCCGATCGCGGTGAGAAACGCCTGGCGCAGCGCGCGTGCAGTGAACGGCTTGCGCAGCGATACGCCGCCGCGCACCGACCGTCCGCGGGCGTCCAGGATCACCGACGGGATATCGCGTCCGTTCGACCGGTGCAGGACGGACGCCACGGTCTCCGGCGCGATGCCGCCTTCCGTATCGGCGATCACGGCGAGCGGCCGCTCGCGGGCCGCCATCGCGCACAGCCCCGTCAGATGGGGCGTCACGCGCACGCGCCGGATGCCGAGATCCTGCACGATCATCGCGACATCCAGCGCGACGAAGGCCTGCGCCGACAGGACGATGACGGAGGTATCCCCGCCACGGCGGCCAACGTCGTGCAGGATGGCGGCCGCTTCCTCGTCCTGCAGCCCAAGGATGCGGCGGGCCGCGGGAAGCCCGACATCGGGCATGCTCGACAGGACGATGAGCGCACGTTCCCGGAAGGTGAACCCCGACAGGTACCAGCCGATGACCCGCTGCAGCTCCGGCGCGTCGTCGTTCTTCACGGGCAGCCAGAACTGGTCCGGCAGCCACGCGTGCAGAGCCGACAGGGCCTCGATGAAATCCTCCGGCGGTCGTTGGTGTCCGAGCAGATGCCGCAGGAACGCCATCAGGATCCTGTCCGCCCGATCCTGGCTTCCGGCCAGGATCCGCAGATAGGCTCTCAACCGGTTCCAGAGATGATCATGCTCTTCCTTCATGCCTGCCCCACGCCTGCACTGCGACCAGGATGTCACAGTCGGTTGCCGGTTCGATCGGCACTCAGTCGTGGTGGAACTTCCGGCGGCGCTTGTGGTTGCATACGGCGATGCGCGAAAACTCCATGAGCGGACGATGATTGCTGACCAGAAACTCCCGGCCCCTACCGCCCCCCCGCCGAGGGAGGACGAGCGGCCATCGGGAGAACTCGAGGCAGCCATCCGCCGGATCTACACCAATGCGGCGGCGGAGCCGCTGCCATCACATCTCGTCGATCTCGTGAAGCGCCTCGCCGCCAAAGGCGAATGAACCTCGCGCAATGCTAGTGGTTGCTGTCCCTGACGAGGTAGGGGCTGCATGGATTTTGAACGCGACATGCTGGCGCTGCTGCCAGACCTGCGGGCCTTCGCGCGGGTTCTCGTGCGGCGGCATGCCGATGCGGATGATCTGGTTCAGGACGCGGTGTTGCGGATGTGGCAGGCCCAGCATCGCTTCGAACCCGGCACGAATCTCAGGGCCTGGGCGTTCACCATCCTGCGCAACCGCTTCTACAACGCGTTCCTGTCGAAACACGCCCACGACAATGTCGACGATGTCGCGCAGCACCTGGTCGCGACGCCGGCGCTCCAGGAACGCCTGGCGGAAGGACGGGATATCCGGCGCGCGCTGCATCGGCTGGAGCCGAAGCTGCGCGAGGTCCTGGCCCTGACGGTCGCCTCGGGCCTCAGCCACGACGATGCGGCCCGGGTCATGGGCTGCCCGGTCGGCACGGTGAAGAGTCGTGCCTTCCGCGCCAGGCGCGAACTGCGACGACTGCTGGACGAGGGGGCGCAGCCCCTCACGGCTGAGGAACAGCGGCCGACGAGGCGGGAAATGTCAGACGAAGACGAACGCCTTGCCCAGGCGCTCGAATGAGTGTTCCGGAGGCCTGACGGACAAGAGCCTCGATGATGGCCGAGTGCAGCATCTCGTCATCGCCGTCGCTGTCCCAGTCCGGGCCGTCATCAGCGTATTGGACGGCGACGAACCCGTCCTCGGATTGCAGGTCGATCCGGATCTCGGTTGGCTTGCCGCGCCGGGCGAGACGGTGGGTGACCCACTCCCCCACGATGAGCGCGGTCGGGATGGCGTCCTGAGCCGGAAGCGACACGGACCCGCACTCGACATGCGCGGTGACCTGCTTCTCGGTGCCGGCACTGCCGGCGAGGCTGTCGGCCACCATCCATAACAGCCGGCCCATATCCGCCGTTCCGTTGGCGGCGATGCGGTGCAGCTCGCGATGAATGATCGCGACGGTGGCGATGCGTTCCTCGGCGGCGCGCAGCGCGGCGGCAGCCTCCTTCGGCTCCTCCTCATGGGTCCGCACCCGGCGTTCATGAACCCGCAGCAGGGAGAGCACCATCTGCAGCGTGCTGGCGACACGATGCCCGCCGTCAAGCGACAGCGCGGTCCGCGTCGTGTCGTCGACGCCCTTCCGGGACCGCCGATGGCGGATCCAGCTCCTGCAACGCCAGGACACGAAGGCCAGCAGGACGAGGGCGAGCGCCGTCGTCGTCCAGCTGAAGGCGAAGAGCGGCGCTTCCATTTCCCCTCAGCGTTCGGGCGTGCGCATCACGGCCACCGCGCTGTCGGTTGGCATCCCGGCCTCGCTGGACAGAGAGAGGGAATACATCGGTGATCCCTCCCGGTTGAGTGAGGTGCAACCTCAAAGTTACGGACGGCACCACGATTTGGGGTTAACACTTTAGCGAGCCAATGGCGGCGCCGAACACAAGTTAGCGCTTTGGCAGCGGCGTCTTGCCGCTGCCCTTCTGACCGGCCTTCGTGCTCGGATCCTCCGCATCCGCCGCCGCCGCCTCCTTGGGAAGGATGGTGCGGCTCGGATCCGTCAGGCTCGGCGGATCGCTCGCCGGAAAGCTGTCATCGAGCTGATCGTCGAGCTTCGTCAGGATCTTGCGGGTCTTCGATGGGTTCGCCATGCAGCTGCTCCCCTTTGCTTGATGCAGGGGAAACCTCGCAGGCGCACGAAGGTTCGCCAGCCGCCCCGCGAGTGCGCTCAGACCACCTGGAAGCCATGCGCATAGGGATCGCGGTCGTCGATGAAGATGGTGTTGTATCCCGTCATGCGCGCCCATCCGGCGATGGAGGGGATGATCGCCGGCTTGTTGCCTACGGTGGTCGCCGCCTCGACGCGGCCCTGGAAGAGCGACCCGATGATGCTCTCGTGCACGAAGGCGTCGCCCGGCTTCAGCCGCCCCTGGGCAGCCCATTGCGCCATGCGCGCCGAGGTCCCGGTGCCGCAGGGCGAGCGATCGATCGCCTTGTCGCCGTAGAACACGGCGTTGCGCGCATGGGCCCCGGGCCGCGTCGGCGCGCCGGTCCAGAGAATGTGACTGAGCCCCTTGATCTCGGGCTGCTCCGGGTGAACGAACTCGTAGGCCTCGTTCAGCGCGTGTCGCAGCTTGGGGCTGAGTTCCACCAGGCGTCCGGCGGAAAAATCCGCCATGTCGCGAAAGCCGTCCTGCGCGTCGACAATGGCGTAGAAGTTGCCGCCATAGGCGACATCGACCTTCAGCGGCCCGAGGCCCGGGCAGTCGATCGGCAAGCCCTCGGCCTGCAGGAAGGAGGCGATGTTGGTGATGCGCACCTCCTCGACATGCGCACCCTCCTGGCGGTATCGGGCCGTCACCACGCCGGCCGGCGTGTCGAGCCGCACGACCCCCGGTTCCTTCGGCGTCACCAGCCCGTTCTCGATCGCCATGGTGACCGTTCCGATCGTGCCATGCCCGCACATCGGCAGGCAGCCGGAGGTCTCGATGAACAGGATCGCGACATCGCAGTCGGGACGCGTCGGGGGATAGAGGATCGAGCCCGACATCATGTCGTGCCCCCGCGGTTCGAACATCAGCCCGGTACGGATCCAGTCGAACTCGGCGAGGAAATGCGCGCGTTTCTCGATCATGGTCGCGCCCTGCAGCAGCGGCCCGCCGCCGGCGACGAGCCGCACCGGATTGCCGCAGGTATGTCCATCGATGCAGGAGAAGGTGTGCCGTGCCATGGAAGCGGTCCGGTGTTCCTCAGAAGCGTTGCGGGCTGAAGGGCGCGATGTCGAGCGGCGGCCTGCGCCCGGCAATGAGGGCCGCGACGATCCGCCCCGTCGCGGCCGATTGCGTCAGGCCGAGATGACCGTGCCCGAAGGCGTGGATGATGCGCGGCGACCGTCGTGAAGGACCGATGGCCGGCAGGCTGTCGGGCAGCGACGGGCGGAATCCCATCCACCGCACACCGCCTTCGGCACGCAGCCCCGGCAGGAAGCGCTGCGCCTTGGCGAGCATGGCCGCCGAGCGTCTGAAATCCGGCGGTCGCGTAAGGCCGCCGAGCTCCACCGCGCCGCCGACGCGCACGCCGCCGCCGATCGGCGTGACGACGAAGCCGTGGCCCGGGAAGGTCAGTTGCCGCCGCAGGTCGAACGCCGCTGGCGGCAGGGTGGTGTTGTAGCCGCGCTCGGTCTCGAGCGGGATGCGGTCCCCCACGCCGCGGGCCAGCGGCCGTGACCAGGCGCCGGCGGCGATCACGGCATGCGTCGCCTCGATGGTCTCGCCGCCCTCGATGTCGATGACGACCTGGTCGTCACGTGGCGTGATGGCGGCGACGCACCCATGCCGGACCTCCGCGCCGAGACGCTCGGCATAGGCGAGCAGCGCCAAGGCGAAGCGATGCGGGTCTTCAACGGTCTGCCAGCCGGGCACGAAGGTGGCGACGGGGAAGACCGGCGCGAGGCCCGGCTGCAGCGCGGCAATCGCTTCGCCGCGAAGGTGTTCGAAGGCGATGCCCTCCCGCGCGCGCGCCTCCCACCCCGGCAGGGCCTCGCGCCATTCGGCCTCGGATTCATACAGCTCCAGCGCACCGTCCGAGCGCACCATCCCGCCCAAGGCGGCACGCCGCACCAGGTCGCTCATCGCCTCGCGGGCCAGGCGCATCAATGCCGCCTGTGCGACCATGCTGGCGCGGACACGGTCGGGCCGGCTCGCGCGCCAGAAGCGCAGCAGCCAGGGGGCGATGCGTGGCAGGTAGGCCGGCGGGATGGCCAGCGGTCCCAGCGGATCGAGCAGCCATTTCGGTGCCTTGCGCATGATGCCTGGCGATGCGAGCGGCATCACGTCCGAGAAGGCGAAGCCGCCGGCATTGCCGAAACTCGCGCCGCGCGCGGGTGCGTCGCGATCGATCAGGAGGACGCGGCGACCCTCCTCGACCAGGTGGCAGGCCGTCGCGATGCCGACGACGCCGGCACCGACGATCACGACGTCAGGTCGAGAAGCGACCATCGACGTATCCAGCTCCGCCACGATGTCGTTGCGCGCCGGACGAGACCATGAAAGGCAAGCCCGGTCCAGGGATGCGACCCGGGACGCGCCCGGCTCAAGCCGTTGCGAGGTGCCCCGCCCTGCCCGCCATGGCATCGTCGCGGCACGGCCCTGCCTCGACGCAGGACATCCATCAGGAAGGGAAAGGCGATGCCGAAGAACACGATCTGCCTCTGGTACGACAAGGACGCGGAGGCCGCCGCGCGCTTCTATGCCGCGACCTTTCCCGACAGCGCCGTGGGTGCCGTGCATCGCGCTCCCGGCGACTTCCCCTCCGGCAAGGCCGGCGACGTGCTGACGGTCGAGTTCACCGTCGCGGGCATTCCCTGCCTGGGGCTGAATGGCGGGCCGGCCTTTCGGCACAGCGAGGCGTTCTCCTTCCAGATCGCGACGGAGGACCAGGAGGAAACCGACCGCTACTGGAACGCCATTGTCGGCAATGGCGGGGAGGAAAGCGCCTGCGGGTGGTGCAAGGACCGCTGGGGGCTCTCCTGGCAGATCACGCCACGGATCCTGATGGAGGCCCTCGCGGCCGGCGGCGACGAGGCACGGCGCGCCTTCGAAGCGATGATGACCATGCGGAAGATCGACGTCGCGGCGATCGAGGCGGCCCGCCGCGGCTGACGCGCCGGGCCGCCTCGCCCTCATCCGATCCCGGCGGGCAGCCCGTCCCAGGCCTCGTCGACGGCCATGTCGCGCGGGAGCAGCCCCTGCTCCCGCGCATAGCGGATGGCCAGCGCCAGGGCCGGCTCGAGCGCCGGCCGCCCATGCGGCAGCCCGGCTTCGCCGGCCGCCTCGCGCAGCATCGCCGTGAGCGCGGCCACGACGTCCGGCCGCTCCCTGACCAGGGCGCCGCGCACCA
Source organism: Neoroseomonas marina (assembly GCF_012927745.1). GTDB lineage: Bacteria > Pseudomonadota > Alphaproteobacteria > Acetobacterales > Acetobacteraceae > Neoroseomonas > Neoroseomonas marina. Next base: position 86,034 of record NZ_JABBKX010000006.1, on the reverse strand, counting down.
CGACCAGGTGATTGACGGGCACGAAGCCATGCGCGGCGACGAAGTCCCGGCCAGCTGCCGCCGGATCGTCGAACACGGTCCGCAGCCCCGCATCGGCCGGCACGTCGTTGCCGAAGATCGCCGCGTCCAGCGCACCGGATCGCAGCATCGCCAGCATGTCCTCGCCCGGCGCCGCGCGCGCGACGAAGGGGGGATCGCCGTATTCCGCGACATGGGCGTCCTCGAAGGTCACCCAGGCATTGTCCTCCGGGGCGATGCCGAAGGCGTCCTGCATCCGCCCGCGCAGCCACAGGCCCGTGGTCTGCGAATACGCCCGCACCCCCACGCGCTTGCCGCGGAGGTCGCCCGGGCCGGACACGGATCCGTCCGCGCGGCACAGGAGTGCTGCCTCCTGAAACCGCGCAACGACCGCGACCGGCAGCAGCACGAGGTCCTTCGCCCAGGCTTTGGCCATCAGGAAGGTCACGATCGCCATTTCGCTGACATCGAAGCGCAACGCGCGGACCATCGGCGCAAAGGCGCGCGAGATCGGCTTCACCTCGACCGGGGCGAGGGCGAACAGCGGCGACGTCATGTGCCCGTCGATCAGCGCCGCGGTGCCGGGGTAGCGGCCCAGCGCCGTGGAGAGGGGAGCGTCAGCCATGGACGGCACCTCCGCCGTTCACGCCAGGCTCTCCACGACATGCGGAAAGACGGACTGGTAGCCCTCTCCCCAGGTGATCTTCTTGTCGGAGTTGCGCGCCGCCTGCGCGCCGCGCTGCTGCGCCACCCGGGTGTAGTATTCCCAGAGGTGCTCCTGCCCCTCCATCGCCTCGATCGCGGCGCGCTTCTTCGCCCAGACGCTGCCGATGTCGAGCAGCACGTCGGGCTTCCAGTTGCACTGTTCCGGCTGGTGCGGCTCGAACAGGAAAACCGGCGGCGCGCCGAGCACCTTCTGCCCCGGATTGTGCCCATGCGCCTGCGCGGTGATGCGCGCGTTCTGCGCCCAGGCCGACACCGTCGGGTGATCGTGGTTGTAGAGGTCCTCCTTGCTGTGGGTCAGCATGAAGGCCGGGTGGATGGCGCGGTAGACATCGACGAGGCGGAAGAAGGCAGCCTCGGTCAGGTTGATCGGGTAGTCGCCGAGGTCCCAGAACTGGATGTCGTGCACGCCGAGCAGCCCGGCGGCCTTCTTCGCCTCCGCTTCGCGCGAGGTCTTCACGCGGTCCATCGTCATGCCCGGCTGCCGCCACAGCTTCGCCGATTCGCCGCGCTCGCCGTAGGACAGGCAGATGACCGTGACCTGATATCCCTTCTCGGCATGCAGCGCGATCGCGCCGCCGCAGCGCCAGACGAAGTCGGCGGAATGCGCGCTGACGACGAGGGCGGTCTTGGTGCTCATGGACGATTGCTCCTGGTGCGGACGAGATGGCGCGCAGCATGCGGCGGCATGACCGGACCGGGCAAGGCGGGCGCCTCGGCTGGACGCCGGTCGCCGCTTGTTGGATCGTGACGGAGCAAAGCGCCCTGCCGCCGAAGCAGCGCCGGGCGACGGAGGAAAACGGCATGGACTTCAAGGGCAAGGTGGCGGTCGTCACCGGCGGCGGCAACGGCATCGGGCGCGCGACGTGCCTCGGCTTCGCGCGGCTCGGCGCCAAGGTCGTCGTGGTGGATCGTGACGCCGACGGCGCCGCCGCAGTCGCCGCCGAGATCGGGCGCGGCAACGCCATCGCCTGCACCGCCGACGTCACCCGCGCGGCGGATGTCGAGGCCTATGTGACGGTGGCGCTCAACGCCTTCGGCGCCATCGACTGCTTCCACAACAATGCCGGCATCGAAGGCCGCGTCGCGCCGACCGCCGAACATGCTGAGGCCGATTTCGACGCCGTCATCGGCGTCAACCTGAAGGGCGTCTTCCTCGGCCTGCGTCACGTCCTGCCGGTGATGATCCGCCAGGGGCGCGGCGCGGTCGTCAACACCGCCTCGATCGCCGGGCTGGTCGGCACGCCGGGCATGCCGGCCTATGTCGCGTCCAAGCACGCCGTCATCGGCCTGACCAAGGTCGCGGCCGGGGAGGTCGGTCCGCTCGGCATCCGCGTCAACGCCGTCTGCCCCGGGCCGATCGACACGCGCATGATCCACGACATCGAACGGCAGGTCTCGCCGAACAATCCAGAAGGCGTCGAGGAACGCTATTCCGCCGGCATCCCGCTGCGCCGCTACGGCACGGCGGAGGAAGTCGCGAATGTCGTGCTCTTCCTCTGCTCGGACCTCGCCGCGAACGTCACGGGCGCGCAGTACGTCGTCGATGGCGGCCGTACCGCGGCACCCGCCGGCGTCTCGCAGGGGCGTGTCACCTGATCGCCGCGTGACAGGCAGGCCGCGGCGGCGGATCATGCGCGCATGATCGCCGACCCTGCCTTCGCCCGCCCCGGCCGCTTCTGGAAGGGCAACATCCACACCCATTCCGACATGTCGGACGGGATGCGCACAGCAGCGGATGTCTGCGCGACTTATCGGGAGGCTGGCTACGACTTCCTCGCCCTGACCGACCATTTCATGGCGAAGTACGGCTTCCCGATCGTCGACACGCGCCCCTTCCGCACCAGCGGCTTCACGACGATCCTCGGCGCCGAGCTCCACGCGCCGCAGACCGCGCTGGGCGAGATCTGGCACATCCTCGCCGTCGGCCTGCCGCCCGATTTCGCGCCGCTCGCGGAGGGCGAGGACGGCCCGGCGATCGCCGCGCGCGCCATCGCCGCCGGCGCCTTCGTCGCCATCCCCCATCCTGCCTGGTACGGCCTGACCATCGAGGACGCGGCGCGCATCCCGGGCGCCCACGCGGTCGAGGTCTACAACCACACTTCCCAGCTGCGCACGGACCGCGGCGACGGCGCCTATCTCGCGGATCAGATGCTCGCCGGCGGCCGGCGCATCGGGCTGATCGCGGTCGACGATGCCCATTTCGCCTGCCCCGACGCCTTCGGCGGCTGGCTGATGGTCAAGGCCGAGGCGAACGAGCCGGAGGCGCTGCTCGCCGCGCTGAAGGGCGGCGCCTACTACGCGACGCAGGGCCCGCTGATCCACGACATCGCCTGGGGCGAGCACGAGGTCGAGGTGACCTGCTCCCCCGCCGCGAGCGTGATGGTGCTCGGCCGCGGATCGCGCGCCGCGCAGCATGTCGCCCCCGGCACCACGCGTGTCCGCCTGCCGATCGCCAAGCCCCGCGGCGGCGGCTTCGCGCGCATCGTCGTCGCCGATGCCCAGGGCCGCCGCGCCTGGGCCAACCCCGTCCACTTCGAAGGCTGAGGACACCCGCCATGGCCAGCGACATCGTCGAGAAGATCCACGACATGCTCGAGCGCCGCGCCGACGGCGCCTATGGGCTGCACGACGTGACGCAGCGCCAGCACGCGCTGCAATCCGCCTGGCTCGCCGAGCAGCAGGGCAAGTCGCCCGCGCTGATCGCCGCGGCGCTGATGCACGACATCGGGCACCTGGTGCACGACCTCGGCGAGAACCCCGCGGCCGAGGGCGTCGACGACCGGCACGAGGATCTCGGCCATGCCTGGCTGGCCCAGTATTTCGGGCCCGAGGTGACCGAACCCGTGCGCCTGCACGTCGCCGCCAAGCGCTATCTCTGCGCGACCGAGGCCGATTATTTCGGCAAGCTCTCGCCCGACAGCGTGCTGAGCCTCTCGCTCCAGGGAGGGCCGATGAGCGCCGGGGAGGTCGCCGCCTTCGAGGCCCTGCCCCACCACGCCGATGCCGTGCAGCTACGCCGCTACGATGAGGAAGCGAAGATCAAGGACCTCGAGACGCCCCCCGTCGCGCATTTCATGACCTATGTCGCGCGCTGCCTGAAGCCCGCGCCATGACGCGCGTCGTCATGGTCGCACTCGACGGGTTGCGGCCCGACATGGTGGATGCGGCGGCGACGCCGTATCTGTTTGCCCTCGCGAACGAAGGCACGCGCTTCGCCAATGCGCGCAGCGTCTTTCCGTCCGAGACGCGCGTCGCGACGCCCTCGCTGATCACCGGCTGCCGGCCCGGCGGGCACGGCATGGTGGCGAACACGGTCTTCGACGCCTCGGTCGCCCCCGACCGGCTGCTGCGCACGAAACTGGTCGAGGATGTGCTCGCGCTGGCGAACGGCGCGGAATCGCCCCTTCAGCGCCCGAGCCTCGCCGAACGCCTCGCCCCTGCCGGCAAGACCTTCGCGCTGGTGAGCGCCGGCACGGCAGGTGCCGCGCGCCTGCTGCACCCGGCGGCGGAGCGCCTCGCCTCCTTCCGCTGGAACGTGGAGGACACCGAGGGCGCGACGGCCACAGAGGTGCGCGAGGCGCTTGGCGCGACGCCCGAGGCCGCGGTACCGAACATCCCGCGTGTCGACTTCGCCGGGCGCGTGCTGCTCGATCACGTCCTACCGAAGCACCGCCCCGACGTGGCGCTGCTTTGGCTGTCGGAGCCCGACATTTCGTTCCACTGGGGCGGGCTGCGCGCGGAGCACACCCAGCGCGCGCTGCGCGCCGCCGATGCCGTGCTCGGACGCATCCGCGCCTGGCGCGACGCGCAGCCGGATGCCGCGGAGATCGCGATCGTCGTGCTGTCCGACCACGGCCATGTGACCGGGCGCGGCAAGCGCTGCCTGCGTACGGAACTCCAGCGCGCCGGCTTCCGCGCCGGCACGGGCATGGCGCCCGATGTCGACGTCGTCGTCGCGCCGGCCGCCGCGCCTGGCCTGTGGTTCCGCGATCGCGCGCTGGCGCCGCAGATCGCCGACTTCCTCGCCACACAGGACTGGGCCGGGCCGCTGCTGGCGCGCGATCCCGCGATCCTGGCGGACGGGCGCGCGCTGCCGCTCTCCCTGCTCGGCAGCGGTCATGCACGCAGCGCCGACCTCGTCGCGACTTTCGCGGGACATGAGGAGCCCGACGAATGGGGCCTGCCCGGCCACGCCCCCTTCGACGCCCCGGACGTCCCCGAGGGCGGAGGGATGCATGGCGGGCTGCACCGCGCGGAACTCGCGACGGTGCTGGTGATGCAGGGCGGGCCGGTGCGGCGCGGTGCCGTGGCCGAGGAGCCCGCCGACCTCACCGACATCGTGCCGACCGTGCTGCACATGCTCGGCCTCGCGCCCGAGGGCATGGAAGGCCGCCCGCTGCGCGCCGCGCTCGACGCCACCGCCGACGCCCCGCCGGCGCGCGAGACGATCGAACTGCCCGGCGGCTTCATGCTCGAGGCGATGCGCGCGCCTTCGGGTCGACTCTATCCGACGGCGCTGCGAAAGGTGCGGTGACGGACGGCGGGGAGCCGCCTAGACTTTCCGCATGTCGCAAGCGGATCCGACCTCCCTCGCCGGCAAGACCTTTCCGCTGAGGGACGGCTACGACCACGTCGTCATCGGTGCCGGGGATGCCGGCATCGCCGCCGCGCAGGCCGCGGCCGCCGCCGGGGCCAAGACGCTGCTGGTGGACGAGCATCCGCTCGACCCCGGCCTCTTCGGCCTCGACATTCCCTACCTGTTCGGCGAGCGCGTCGATGCCGCGACGCGCAATGCGGGTCGGATGGAGGAACGCATCGTCGCCGCCCGGCCCGGGCTGATCGCGGCGATGGAAGCCGGCGTCGAGGTCGCCCTCGGCGTTGCCGCCTGGGGCGGCTTCGTGCGCGGCGTGGCCAATCGCGGGTTGCCGCGGCCGGTGCTCGGCCTAGCGGACCGGGAGGCGGCCTGGCTTGTCGCGGTGGATCGCATCACCGTCGCGACCGGCGCGCGCGACGTCGTAGTGCCCTTCGCCGGATGGACGCTGCCCGGCGTCATGGGCGCGCGCGGCTTCGACGCGGCACTGCGGCTCTACGGCGCCTTCTCGGGCCGCCGGATCGCGGTGATCGGCGGCGGCACGCTGGCAGATGGCGTCGTCACGGCCGCGCGCACCGCTGGTATCGAGGTCGCCGCGCAGATCGCCGCACCCACGGCGCTGCGCATCGAGGGGCGCGAGGACGTCGCCCGCATCACCTGGCAGGACGGCGATGCCTGGCGCGAGGCCGCCTGCGACACCGTCGTCATGGCCGTGGACACAGTGCCGATGGTGGATCTTGCCGAACTGCTCGGCTGCCCGATCGCCTGGGTTGCCGCGAAGGGTGGCTTCGCGCCGCAGCCGACGCCGCAGGTCGCGATCGTCGGCGATGCCCTCGGCACGGCGCCCGCGGCGCGGGCCGCCTGGCTCGACCTCGCGCTCGCCGAAGACCACGCCCTGGTCTGCGCCTGCGAGGAGGTGAGCGCCGGCGACCTGCGCGCCCTGCGCCCGCCGCGCTACCTCGACGCCGCGGGACCGGAAGCCGGGCTCGGCGCGCTGGGGCCGCTGAACCAGGATCAGGTGAAGCGCCTGACGCGCGCCGGCATGGGCGCCTGCCAGGGGCGCCGCTGCCGGGAGAGCGTGCACGCGCTGCTGTCGCGCGACCGTCCCGCGCCGCTCGCCTCCTACCGCGCGCCGATCCGCCCGCTACCGCTGTCGGTGCTCGCCGCGCTCGAGGAGGATCCCGCGCTGCGGGCCAACTGGACCGGCTGGTTCGGCATCGCCGCGCAATGGCTGCCGCATTGGGAACCGGCGCCGGAGGATGCCGAGTATATCGGTGGACGGCTCAGCGGCGCGGAGGTGGTGAAGTGATCGTCATCGTCGGCGGCGGCGTCACCGGCCTGTCCACCGCCTTCTGGCTCGCGCGGGAGGGCCATCCCGTCACGGTGGTCGAGAAGGGCATCGTCGGCTGGGAAGCGAGCGGCCGGAACGGCGGCGGCTGCACCCATCCCTATTCGCCCCTGTTCCGCGAGGAACAGCGCTTGTGGCCGATGATGGACGAGCTGCTCGGCCATCCCACCGAATGGCGCCCGCACCGGCTGAAGGTCGCGCTGGACGAGGGCCAGCTCGACCGGCTGTGGAAGAGCACCAAGCTCGCCACCGACCAGGGCTTCGAGGCCGCGCCGCTCGATCGCGCCGAACTGCGCGACCTGGTGCCCTGGGTCGGCGACAACGCCGTCGGCGGCATCCACTGGAAGTATGGCGGCCACGCCAATCCGCAGCGCACCAGCCAGGCCTATGCCTGGGCGGTGGAACGGCTCGGCGGGCGCATCCTGCAGCACACCGCGGTTCGCGGCATCCGCTCCCAGGGCGGCCGCGCCGTCGCGGTCGAGACCAGCGCGGGCGAGATCGGCTGCGACGCCGTCGTGATCGCGGCAGGGCCGCATACCGCCGCACTCGCCGCGCCGCTCGGCCATCGCGTGCCGATGGCACCGGCGCGTGTCGAGATGATCGTCACCGAGCCGCTGCCGTCGATCGTGCATGGCGGCGTGGACGGCAACGGACTCTATGGGCGGCAGACGCTGCGCGGGAACCTCGCCTATGGCGGCGGGCCGCATGAATGGATCGACCTCGACGGCGAGGCGACGCCGCGGCCGGTGAATTCGCCGGTCGTCGCCAGCCTGGCGCGGCGGCTGAACGAATTGTTCCCCCGCCTCGGTCATGTGCGCGTCATCCGCTCCTGGGGCGGGATCGTGGAGAACACCCCGGACGGCCGCCCGATCCTCGATCGCCTGGAGGATCCGGGCAATGTCGTGGTGGCGAGCATGTCCTCGGTCGGATTCGGCCTCTCGCCGGCGACCGGGCGGGCGCTCGCGCAGCTGGTGCTGCAGGGCCATTGCGACTTCGCGGACCTGTCGCAGCTGAAGCTGTCGCGCTTCGGCAACCTGCCGCTGGACTGGCGTAGCCGTCAGGGCTGGGAGGCGATGCCGGCCTGATATGTCAGGCGGCGCGCCACCGGCGCGCCGAGGCCGGCCAGGGTCCCATTGGCGTTGCACCGCAACGCCAATGGGTGCCCGCTCGGGGAGCGTTCACGCCGTAGCGCGAACGCCCATTCGTCAGGCCCAGGCCCAGTCGTACACGTTCCAGGTGATGTCCGTGACGTACTGGTTCGGTGTCGGCCCCTGTAGCTGCTTGCGCTTCAGATGCCCCTGCACCGACCCACCCTGCGCCGCGAAGGGCACTTCGTCGTGCAGGATGGCCTGGATCTGCCGGTAGGTCGCGATGCGGTCCGCCTGCTCGGTCTGCGTGACGCCGAGTTCGAGCAGACGATCGACCTCCGCATTCTCGTACTGCACGTAGTTCGATCCCTGGCGGTGCTTCACCGGGATCATCTTGGAATGGCAGCGGGCCGTGTAGTCCGGATCGAGGCCCACCGTCGGATCCCACGCGACCAGCAGCGTGTCGAAGCGGGACTGCGTCGTGTACTCGCCCCACACGACCGAGGCCGGCATGTTGCGGATCTCCATCTCCACCCCGATCGCCTTCCAGTTCTGCTGGAACAGCGCCTGGCAGCCCTGCCGCGCGGTGTTGCCGGCGGTGGTGGACATGGTGAACTTCAGCTGCACGCCGTCCTTCGCGCGGATGCCGTCCGGCCCCTTGCGCCAGCCGGCCTCGTCCAGCAGGCGCTCGGCGCCGGCCGCGTCGTTGGTGTAGTCGCGCAGGTCGCTGTTGTAGGCCCAGTGCGTGGGCTGCAGGTAGGACAGCGTGCGCGGCCAGGTGCCGAAGTAGATGTCGTCAATCGACTTCTGCATCTGCGTCGCCATGGTCAGCGCGCGACGCACGCGCGGATCGGCGAACTGCGGCTTGCCGCAATTGTAGTAGATGAACTGGACGTTCGGCGACGGGTAGCGGAGGAAGTCGCGATCCGGGAAGGCGCGGGCCTCGGTCCAGCGATCGGGCGGCACGCCGGACAGGGCGTAGTAGTCCACCTCGCCCGTGCGCGCCTGGCCATAGGCCGCCATCTGATCCGGCACGAACTTGTGGATGAACTGCCGCACCTTGGCCGGGCCGCGGTGGTAGTTCGGGTTGCGCTCATAGACCATGTGGCTGCCGGCGGTGCGGCTGCGCAGCAGATAAGGTCCCGTGCCGATCGGCTGGCTGTTGAAGGCCGCGGTCTGGATGTTCTGTTCCCGCCCCAGGATGTGCTGCGGGACGATGTGCATGTTCTGCCACGCCCAGAGGAACGGCACGAAGGGGCGCGAAAGCTCCATCTCGACCGTGTGGTCGTCCTTCACGCGGAAGGTCTTGATCAGGTCGAAGCCCGCGCGGCTGCGCACCGCGACATTCGGGTTCATGATGGTCTGGTAGGTGAACTCGACGTCCTTCGCGCTGAAAGGCTGGCCGTCCGACCACTTCACGTCGCGCTTGAGGTTCACCGTCCAGGTCAGGCCGTCGGCCGAGATGCCGCCGTTCTGGCGGGATGGCACCTGGACGGCGAGGTTCGGGAAGAACTCGCCCTTGTCGTTCACGTCCCACAGCGCGTCGAAGATGCAGGCTTCCGGCACGTTCTCGGTGCCGGCATTGACATACAGCAACGGGTTGAACTGCACCGGTTCCTGCGTCATCGCGAGGATGATGCGATCCCGGTTGATCGATTGCCCCCAGACGGCGGGCGCGGCGAGCAACGTCGCGGACCCCGCGAGAATGCCGCGGCGCGAAATCCTGATGGTCATGTCGCGAGCCTCCTTCTTCTTGTCGTTCACGGATCCATGCGCAGGCGCGGGTCGAGCGCGTCGCGCAGCCCGTCGCCCATGAAGTTGAAGCCCATCACCGTCAGCGTGATCGCCGCCCCGGGCAGGATGGCGAGCCAGGGCACGGTATCAAAATACCCCTGGGCGTTGGTGAGCATGTTGCCCCAGGAAGCGAGCGGCGGCTGCACCCCGTAGCCGAGGTAGGAGATGTAGCTCTCCATCAGCACCGCCGAGGCGACCTTGAGCGTCGCCGCGACCAGGATCGGCGCCGCGGCGTTGGGCAGCAATTCGCGAAACATGATGCGCGCGCGCGATGCGCCGAGCGCCCGCGCCGCCGCGACGAAATCCTGTTCCTTCAGGTGCAGGATCTCGGCCCGCACGATGCGGCTGACCTCCATCCACGATGTCAGGCCGATCACCAGCGAGATCGACAGCAGCGTCGGCGGTACGAAGGCCGCGACCACCAGCAGCAGGAAGACCTGCGGGAAGCACAGCATGGTGTCGACGAAACGCATCAGCAGGTTGTCGACGACCCCGCCGAGGAAACCCGCGGTGATGCCGATCAGCGCCCCGGTCATCACCGTGGTGACCATCGCCACCAGCCCGACCGTGAGCGAGACGCGACCTCCGTAGAGCAGCCGCGACAGCGTATCCCGTCCGAGCTCGTCCGTGCCCAAGGGATGCGCCCAGTCGGCGAAGGGCGGGCGGAAGCGCAGCGCGGTGTCGAGCAGCGTCGGATCCTGCGGCGCGAAGGCCGGCGCGAACAGCGCGGAGGCCAGCAGCAGCGCCACCACGAAGCCGCCCGCCAGCGCCAGGCGATGCCGCCGGAAACGCGTCCAGACCCGGCCGATCTGGCCCTGCGGGGCGGCGGCTGTCGCGCTCATCGCAGCCGCACCCGCGGATCGATGGCCGCGATGGCCAGGTCGGCGAGCAGGTTGCCGATGATCACGAAGATCGCCGTGAACATCATCATGCCCATCAGGATCGGGTATTCCTTCATGTTGAGGGCATCGACGAACAGGCGGCCCATGCCGGGCCAGCCGAAGATCGTCTCGGTCACCAATGCGCCGGAGAACAGGAAGGGCAGCTCGACGCCCAGCAAGGCAATCAAAGGCTTGGCAGCATTGGGGAAGGCATGGCGCATCAGCCGCGCCGCCGGCGGCACGCCCTTCGCACGCGCCGTGCGCATGAAGTCCTGCTGCATCACCTCGAGGAAGGCGGAGCGCGAATAGCGGCTCCAGGTCGCCGTGATCACCAGCGCGAGGACCATCGTCGGCAGCACCAGGTGTCGCAGGAGCGAGAGGATATTGCCTTCCTCCCCCAACTCCCACATCCCGCCCGAAGGCAGCCAGCGCAGTTCGATCGCGAAGACGAAGATCGCCATCAGCCCGAACCAGAAGGTCGGGAAGGACAGCGCGAACAGCGCGCCGGTCGTCGCCAGCACGTCGAAGACGGAATACCGCTTCACCGCGCCCAGCACGCCGATCGACAGGCCGAGCACGATCGCCACCGACAGCGCCGAACCCATCAGCAGCAGCGTCGCCGGCAGGCGTTCCAGGATCACGTCGAGCACCGGTCGCCCGCCGAAGAAGGTGTAGCCCCAGTTGCCGGAGAAGATGCCGGTCGCCCATTTCACGTATTGGACGTGCACCGGCTGATCGAGGCCGAAGATGATCTTGATGCGCTCGATGTCCTGCGCCTGGATCGTCGGGTTCAGCGTATAGACCGCGAGCGGCCCGCCCGGGGCGAGGTGCATCAGCCCGAAGCCGATCAGGGAGACGCCGATCAGCAGCGGGATGGCCTGCAGCAGGCGCCAGGCGACGAAGCCGATCATGGCGCGGCCAGGTGGCAGGCCACGGCATGGCCAGGGGCGACGACGCGGGGCAGCGGCACCTCCTCCGCGCAGCGGGGCTGGGCGATCGGGCAGCGGGGATGGAAATGGCAGCCCTTGGGCGGCTTCGCGGGGCTCGGCACGTCGCCCTGCAGCACTTGCCGTGCGCGGCGGCGACCAGGCACCGGTTCCGGCACGGCGGACAGCAGCGCCTGGGTGTAGGGATGACGCGCGTCGAAGAACAGCGTCTCGCGCGGCGCCGTTTCCACCACGCGGCCGAGATACATCACCGCCACCCGGTCCGCGACATGGCTGACGACGGCCAGGTTGTGCGAGATCATGATGTAGGCGAGCCCGCGTTCCGCCTGCAGCCGCTTCATCAGGTTGATGACCTGCGCCTGGATCGAGACGTCGAGCGCACTGACCGGCTCGTCCCCGATGATCAGTTCCGGCTCCAGCGCGAGCGCGCGGGCGATGCCGATGCGCTGGCGCTGTCCGCCGCTGAACTCATGCGGGTAGCGCCGCGCCGCTTCGGACGGCAGGCCGACAGTGCGCAGCAGTTCGGCGACCCGCGCGGGGCGGTCGGCCGGCGTGCCGATGCGATGGATCTCGTAAGGCGCGGCCAGGATGCCGCCCACGGTCATGCGTGGGTTGAGACTGGCATAGGGATCCTGGAAGACGATCTGCATCCGTCGGCGGAAGGGCGCGAGGCGCGAGGCGCCGTGCTGCGCGATCTCCTCCCCGCCGAAACGGATGGAGCCACCGGTCGGATCGATCAGCCGCAGGATCGCCTTGCCCGTCGTGGTCTTGCCGCAGCCGCTCTCGCCCACCAGCGCCAGCGTTTCCCCGCGCCCGACTTCGAGGTCCACGCCATCCACCGCGCGCACCGTGCCGACGCGCTGCCGCAGGAAGGGCGAGCGGATGGGGAAATGGACCTCGAGGCCCGAGACCTTCAGCAGCGGGTCAGCCATGCGCCGGATTCCAGCACGCGACGCGATGGCCGCGATCGGTTTCCGCCAGCGGCGGCGGCTCCGCGGCGCAGCCCGAGACGGCCCGCGCGCAGCGCGGCATGAAGGCGCAGCCGCGCGGACGGTCCCCCGCTCCCGGCACCATGCCGGGGATCTCGGGCAGGGTCGGCGCCGGCACGCGCTCTATCTTCGGGATCGAGGCCAGCAGACCGCGCGTATAGGGATGCCGCGGCGCGGCGAACAGCGCGGCGACGGGCGCTTCCTCGACGATCCTGCCCGCATACATCACCGCGACGCGATGCGCGGTCTCCGCGATCACCGCGAGGTCGTGGGTGATCAGAAGGATCGCGCTGCCCATCTCCCGCTGCAGCTCGGCAAGCAGCTCCAGGATCTGCGCCTGCACCGTGACGTCGAGCGCCGTGGTCGGCTCGTCCGCCACCAGCACCGCCGGCCGGCAGGCCAGCGCGATGGCGATCATCGCCCGCTGCCGCATCCCGCCCGAAAGCAGGTGCGGATAGGCCCGCGCCACCCGCGCCGGATCGGGGATATGCACCAGGCGCAGCATCTCCTCCGCGCGCGCGGCGGCCTCGCGGGATGACAGCCCCAGGTGGCGGACCAGCGGCTCGGCGATCTGCCGCCCCACCGTCATCACCGGGTTCAGCGAGGTCATCGGCTCCTGGAACACCATCGAGATGGTGCGCCCACGCAGCGCCGACATGCGCTTCTCATCGAGCGTCATCAGGTCGGCGCCGTCGAGCCGCACCTCCCCTCTCGGCAGGGCGGCGAGCGGCGGTTCCAGCAGGCGCATCAGCATCAGCGCGGTCAGCGTCTTGCCGCTGCCGCTTTCGCCGACAAGGCCGAGCGTCTCGCCGCGGCGCAGGTCGAAGGACACGCCATCCACCGCGCGCAGCACATGCGGCGGGACAGGAATGTGCAGCGTCAGGTCGCGGACGCTGAGCAGCGGAGCTTCGGCGGCGGCCGCTCCGGTCTCGTCCGGAAGGCTCGCCGCCGCGCTCATGCGATCTCCACGCCGAAGGGCGCGCCGGCCTCGAGCAGCCAATGCAGGAATGGCTCGGCCAGGGTCGAGAAGACCGTCAGCTCGAAACTCGGCGCGGCGTCGGTCTGATGCACCAGGCAGCCGATCTGCGCGATCGGCGTGCTCGCGGCACGGCCGGGGCCGAAGGCGCGCGGATGCAGGTCGATGCGGCAGCCGCGCGACAGCGCCTCCCGCGCGGATGCGCCGGACACGGCGATGGTGGTCCGCCCGTGGCTCTGGTCCGCGACGGCCGCGCAGGTCGAGAAGGCCTCTGCCGCGCGCACGGCGAGCGCGCCTTCGGTCGTCCGCGGCGCCGTCAGCAGCCATTGCCCCGGCTGGATCCAGATCGCCGTCACGCCGCTGCCGGAAGCGGTGTGCCCAGGCCCGGGCGCGTCGATGCCGAAGGCCGTCCGCATCGCCGCGGCCAGCGCGGCGTCCTGGCCGCGCCGGACCATGACCTGCACGATGTCGCGCGCGGGAAAGGACACGCGCAGCGGCGCATCGCCCGCCGCGCCATGCCGGCCGCGCGCGACGCCGGCGAGCGGATGCACGGGCTCAGGCGCGGACACGGAGGTTCTCCGCGTCGTAGCCATGCGGGCTGACCACCTTCACCGGCACCTCCTCGCCCATCAGCGGGTTGGCGGCGACGATCACGCTGCCGATGTGTGTCTCGCCGTCCCGCAGCAGGCCAAGCCCGATCCAGCCCGGATCGACCACCGACTGCGTCGCGCTGCTGATCCAGCCCTGGCTGCGTCCGTCGACGATGAGGTGGCAACCGGCGCGGATCTGCCGCGCGGGATCGACGCTGCGCAGCCCGACCAGTCGCGGCCGCGACGGATCCGTCATCCCCGGCCGCTGCGCCAGGACGCGGCCGATGAAGTCGCCCTTCTTCTTCAGCATCCGCCCCAAGCCGAGATCCTGCGCCGTAGTCTGGCCGTTCAGCTCCGACCCGGCGACATGCCCCTTCTCGATGCGCAGCAGGCCCAGCGCCTCCACCCCATAGGGCTCGATGCCGTGCGGCGCGCCGGCCGCCAGCACCGCCCGCCAGACCTGCGCCGCGTATCCCGCCGGCATCGCGATCTCGTAGGCGAGTTCGCCCGAGAAGGAGATGCGGAACAGCCGCGCCGGAACGCCCGTCGCCAGGCAATCCGCCACAGCCATGAAGGGAAAGGCCTCGTTCGACACGTCGAGGCCGGTCACGACCGCCGCGACCACCTCCCGCGCCTTCGGCCCGGCGATCGACATCGCCGCCCATTGGTCGGTGACGCTCGCCAGGCTGACATCGAGATCCGGCCAGGCGCTCGCCAGGTGGAATTCCAGGTGCTGCATCACCGGCCCGGCCTGCGCCGTGGTGGTGGTGACGAAGAAGCGGTCGTGGCCAAGGCGCGTCGTGGTGCCGTCGTCGAAGACGATGCCATCCTCGCGCAGCATCAGCCCGTAGCGCGCCCGCCCGACCTGCAGCGTCGAGAAGGTGTTGGCGTAGACGCGATCGAGGAAGGTCGCCGCATCCGGCCCCTCCACCACGATCTTGCCGAGGGTCGAGACGTCGCAGACGCCGACGCGCTCGCGCACCGCGCGCGCCTCGCGCTTCACGCTGGCCCAGGCATCGGCGTCCCCGGCCTTCGGGTAATAGGCCGGGCGCTTCCAGATGCCCGCATCCATCCACACAGCGCCGAGAGCCTCATGCACGCCATGCAGCGCGGTCCGGCGCACGGGCTGGAAGTGCTGGCCGAC
Organism: Neoroseomonas marina; assembly: GCF_012927745.1. Classification (GTDB taxonomy): domain Bacteria; phylum Pseudomonadota; class Alphaproteobacteria; order Acetobacterales; family Acetobacteraceae; genus Neoroseomonas; species Neoroseomonas marina. The sequence goes on along the minus strand of NZ_JABBKX010000006.1, from coordinate 70,942 downwards.
CTCGCCGCCCGCGATCGCGCCCCAGGCGACCGGCGAGGTGTAGGGCCGGAAGCGCGGCAGGCCGACCTTGGCGACCGGTTCCTCGCGCGCCTCGGCCAGCACCGCGGCGCCAACCAGGCCACCCACCTTGCCCTGGTCCGTACCCATGGCGTGGGTAGTGTAGCGCTTGGCGTGCTCGATGTGGCTGTAGCCCTCGCGATGCGCGAGGCGGATGTCGTTGGCGGTGACGTCGTCCTGGATGTCGACGAAGGCCTTGCCGCGGCCCTTCACTTCCCAGAGTTCGTAGGGGCGATGATCCGGCGCCGGCGCCTCGGGCAGCGTAATCGCAGGCGCCGCCGCGAAGCCCGCCGCGACCGCCGCCGCCTGCCCCGCCGCCGCACCATCCGCCGCCGCCGCGCCGATGCCGTTCACCCCGCGGCAGGCGCCCGCGCTGCGTTCGTGCTGGGACGCCGCGCCCGGCACGAAGGCCAGCAGCGCCTCATCCCAGGACAGCGCCGATCCGGACATGCTCGCGAGGTGCACCGCCGGATTCCAGCCGCCCGAGACCATCAGCACGTCCGCCGGCACCGCATCGCCACGGCCACCGCTGCCGACCGCGCCGATCTCGACGCCGCGCAGCGCATTGCCGCCGACCGTGCCGGTCACCACGCAGCCTGGCTTCACGGTGAAGCCGGCCTCCCGCGCGCGCTGCATCGCGGCGCTGTCGCCGCGCGGATCGATGATGGCGGCGATGCGCGTGCCGGCCTCGGCCAGCGCGAAGGCGGCATCATAGGCCGCATCCTGCGTCGCAAAGAGCGCCGCGGTTTCGCCCGCGCGCACGCCGTAGCGCCGCGCGTAGGTCCGCGCCGCGCCGGCCAGCATCACGCCGGGCCGGTCATTGCCGGGGAAGGCAATGATCCGCTCATGCGCGCCGGTGGCGAGCACCACTTCCTTCGCGCGGATCGTCCAGTAGCGCTGGCGGGCCGTATGCGCGGGCGGCTGCGGCAGATGGTCGGCCACCCGCTCGACCGCGCCCAGCACGCCCTGGTCGTAGAAGCCGAAGACGGTGGTGCGCGGCAGCAGCGTCACCTCGGGCATCGCCTCCAGCGCCGCGATGCTCTCCTGCCGCCAGACCTCGAGCCCCGGCTCGTTCAACAGGTCGCCGCCGAGCAGGAAGTCCTGCTCGGCCAGGATCACCCGTGCGCCGGTCGCGCCCGCCGCCCGCGCCGCCGCGAGCCCCGCGGCCCCGGCGCCCACCACCAGCACGTCGCAATGTGCGTGCGCCGCTTCGTAATGGTCCGGATCCGGCAGTCCGGACGCACGCCCGAGCCCCGCCGCCTTGCGGATCATCGGCTCGTAGACGCGTTCCCAGAAGGACGCGGGCCACATGAAGGTCTTGTAGTAGAAGCCGGCGCCGAGCCAGGGCGCCAGCAGCCCGTTCACCGCCATCCAGTCGAAGGCGAGCGAGCCGCGATGATTCTGGCTGGTGGCGGCCAGGCCGTCGAACAGCTCGGCCACCGTCGCGCGCGTGTTCGGCTCGCGCCGCGCCCCGTCGCGCAATTCGACCAGCGCATTGGGTTCCTCGGCGCCCGCCGAGAAGATCCCGCGCGGCCGGTGATACTTGAAGGATCGCCCGACCAGCCGCACGCCGTTCGCGAGCAGCGCCGCGGCGAGGGTGTCGCCATGGTGCCCGTCATAGGCGCGCCCATCGAAGGTGAAGCTCAGCCGTTTCGAACGGTCGACATGGCCGCCCGAGGGCAGGCGAAAGCGCTGGCTCATGCCCCGGGCACCTCGAGCGTCTCGGTCGCGGTGGCGACGGCGCGGACCTCATGCGTCACGGTGTGGCGCAGCACCTTCAGGAAGGTGCGGCAGCCTCCATTGTGCTGCCACCACTCCACCTGCCAGCCGCGCGGATTGCGCCGCAGATACAGGTAGTCGTGGAAGGCGCCGACATCGCCATCCGGGCCGGGCCGCGTGACGGTGGCATCGCCGCGGTAAATGAACTCCACCTCGTCGCGCGCGCCGCAATGGGGGCAAGGGATGCGCAGCATCTACTGCGCCCAGAAGAAGGGGCCGTTGCCCCGCTCGTCGAGCATCCGGCCCTCGCGGAACCTGTCCAGCGTATGCGCGGCATTCAGCCGGTGCGGCGCGTCCTTGGCGATGGTCCAGGCATGGCACCAGCCGGATCCCGGCGTCGCCTTGAAGCCGCCGTAGCACCAGCCCGCGGTCATGTAGAGCCCTTGCACCGGCGTCTTGCAGATATAGGGCGACCCATCCGGTGTCATGTCCATCACACCCGCCCAGGACCGCAGCCCGCGCAGCCGCCCGAGGGCCGGGATCATGCTGACGCCCGCCGAATACACATGCTCGGCCGTCGGCAGCGTGCCGCGCTGGCCGTAGGACGGATACCCGTCCAGCCCACCGCCGAAGACCAGCCCGCCCTTGTCCGACTGGCTGACGTAGAAATGCCCGGCGCCGAAGGTGACGACGCAGTCGATCAGCGGCTTCAGCCCCTCGCTCACGAAGGCCTGCAGCAGATGCGTCTCGATCGGCACGTCGAAGCCGGCCATGGCCGTCAGCGTGCTGGTGCTGCCCGCGACCGCGAGACCGACCTTGGGCGCCCGGATCTCGCCCCGCGTGGTGCGCACGCCCTGGATGGCGCCGCCCTCGATGATCATGCCGGTGACTTCGCAATGCTCGACAATGTCGACGCCGCGCGCATCCGCCGCATGGGCGAAGCCCCAGGCGACCGCATCGTGCCGCGCCGTGCCGCCGCGCCGCTGCAGCAGCCCGCCCATCACCGGATAGCGGCCGTTGTCGACGTCGACGATCGGGCACATCGCCTTCACGCCGTCACGATCCAGGATCTCGGCATCGATGCCGTTCAGCCGCATCGAGTTGCCGCGCCGCAGCGCGGCGTTCTTCTGCGCCTCGTTGTGAAAGAGATTGATGACGCCGCGCTGGCTCATCATGACGTTGTAGTTGAGCGATTGCTCCAGCCCCTCCCAAAGCTTCAGCGAATGCTCGTAGAAATTGTTGTTCTCGGGCAGCATGTAGTTGGATCGCACGATCGTCGTATTGCGGCCCGTGTTGCCCTGCCCGATCAGGCCGCGTTCCAACACGGCGACATTGGTGATGCCGTGCTCGCTCGCCAGGTAGAAGGCGGTGGCCAGGCCGTGCCCGCCGCCGCCCACGACGATGACGTCATAGGACGGCTTCGGCGCCGCCTTGCGCCAGGCGGGCTTCCAGCCGCTGTTGCCGCGAAGCCCCTCCGTCAGGATACGAAAGCCCGAATACCCCGGCATCACTCGTCCCGCGCTGATCGCGGAAGTCTATGCACCGGATGGAAGGCTCGGCAAGCGAGCCCCCGGCAGAATTCACGGCGCGCCGGCGCGATCCGCGGCGAGCCGTGCGAGGATTTCGGGCATGCGTGCCTCCGCATCGTGCCGCAGCGAGTCGAACAGGCTGTTGCCCTGCGCGTCGATGCCGACCGTCAGCGGACCGAGCCCGCGCACCGCGAGCCGCACCAGCCGGTAATGCGCGACGAGGTCGGGATAGGCGACATCCCGTACCGCCTCGATCGCCGCCGAATGCAGCGGCGCCCCGCCGCCAAGGAAGGAGAGGTAGACGCACCCCACCTCCCGCATCGCCTCCACGCAGGCAGCGTCGAGCCCGCCCTTCCCGCCGACCGCGGTCAGCCCGAAATGCCGGATCAGCCGCGGCATCAGCGCGTTGAAGCGCGTGCTGGTCGTCGGGTTCATGTAGAGCACCTCGAGCCCGCCATCCGCCGTGTCGCGCGAATAGGACCCCAGATGCATCAGCGACCCCCCCGCGAGCGGGATGGGCGGATCGCGCCCTTCCTCGGCGCAGGCGACCAGGCGCTGGACGGTCGGCAGCCCGGCGGTGATGACGATCTCCCCGTCGAGCAGCACCATGTCGCCGGCGCGCAGGCTGCGCGCCTCCTCCCGCGACATCGGCATGCGGATGCTGTGCAGGCTGGTCATTCCAGGCGCTCCACCGTCCCGTCGCCATGGATGCGCGCGCGCGTCCGCCGGTTGATCCAGCAGTTGAAGCACACGGCGACCGGCGTGTAGCCGTGCCCCGAGGCGTAATCGACATGCACCGCCAGCGCCGTCGTGTCGCCGCCCGTGCCCATCGGGCCGAAGCCCGTGGCGTTCACCGCGCGCAGCAGCCGCTCCTCCATCGCCGCCAGCACCGGCTCGGGGTTCGTGCTGCCGATCGGGCGCATCGTCGCCTTGCTCGAGATGCGCGCCGCGACGTCGAAGGACCCGCCGATGCCCACGCCGACGATCACCGGCGGGCAGTGCTGCGATCCCGCCTGCAGCACCACCTTCATCACATAGGCCTCGATCTCGGCGAGGGTGGGGAAGGAGAAGGTCTCGAGCGCCGCCCAGCGGCCCGATCCCAGCGCCTTGGGCTGGCACAGGATCTCGACCCAGTCCGCCCCGCCGGCGACGTCCCAGGTCACCAGCGGCATGTCCTTGCCCTTGTAGCCGCGCTCATTCGTCAGCGGGTTCGTCACATGCTTGAGCAGCGGCGGATCGATGGTCGCGACGAGTTCGTCGAAGCCGTCCGAGACCGCCGCCTTGATGTCGCCCTCGAGCCGCGCCGCGGTGCCGATCGTGACGTGATAGACCGGCACGCCCGCATCCGAGCAGATGAAGCGTCCTTCCGCTTCCGCCTTGCGCGCGGACCCGAGCATCATCCGGAGTACTTGGCGCGCCCCGTCATGGGTTTCCGCCTCCAGCGCCCGGCCGAGGCCATCCTTGGTGTCGGCCGGCACGGCGCGCAGCGACCAGTCGTAGAGCTGCGCGGACAGCGCCTTCACCGCCTCATAGGTGATGGGCATGCACCCCGGTTTCCTTCCCTGCACGCGATGGCTGGACGCCGGCGCGCGCGGCCTTAAAGTCATACAACTGACCTAACGGCACAAGAGGGAGGGGCGCCGCGGCGCCGCATGTCCATGATGAAGCTTCACTGGTCCCCGCGCTCCCCCTTCGTGCGCAAGGTCATGGTCGCGGCGCACGAACTCGGCCTCGCCGACCGCATCGACACCGTGCGCACCGTCGTCGCCATGACCAAGGTCGCGCCCGAGCTCCTGCCCGACAATCCGCTCGGCAAGATCCCGACCCTGGTGCTGGAGGACGGGACGGTCCTCTACGACAGCCTCGTCATCGTCGAATACCTCGACAGCCTGGCCGGCGGCGGGCGCCTCATCCCGGCCTCTGGCATGCCGCGCTTCGTCGAACTTCGCCGCCACGCGCTCGCGACCGGCTTCCTCGACATGCTGATCCTCTGGCGCGCCGAGCGCGCGCGCGCGGTCCCGCAGCCCGAACTGATCGACACCTTCACGACCAAGCTCGACGCCCTGCTGCCGGCCATCGATGCCGAGATCGAGGCGATCGCTGCCGCGCCGGTCGGCGTCGCGCAGATCACCTTCGCCATCGCCGGCGACTACATGGATTTCCGCTTCGCCGACCTCGGTTGGCGCGACCGCGCCCCGCGCTTCTCCGCCTGGCAGGCCGGCTTCGCGAAGCGCCCGTCGATGCTCGCCACGCCCGTCATCGACGCCTGACGCGCCGGAAGGACCGCCGCCCATGCCCCGCATCCCCCTGCCCGCCGCGCGCGAGGATTTGACCGAGGATGCGCAGCGGGAGGTGTGGGACCGCGTCGTCTCCGGCCCGCGCGGGCGCGTCGTCGGCCCGCTGCGCGCGGCGATCCATGCGCCGGACCTCGCGCGCGCCTGGTCGGCGCTGGGGGAATCGCTGCGCTTCAGCACCTCGCTCGGCAAGCGGCTGGCGGAGCTCGCCATCATCGTCACCGGCCGGCGCTGGTCGGCGCAGGTCGAATGGTTCGTCCACGCCCGCGCCGCGGCGGAGGCCGGCCTCGAACCCGAGATCATCGCCGCCATCCGCGACGGCCGGCCGCCACGCTTCACGCAGCCGGACGATGCGATGATCTACGACTATGCGCGCCTGCTGCTGCGCGACGGCAACGTGCCGGACGATCTTCACGCCCGCGTCACGCAGCGCTTCGGCGTCAAGGGCGTGGTCGAACTGACGGCGCTCGTCGGCTACTACTCCATGGTCGCGATGACGCTGAACGCGCACGGCATCCCGCTGCCCGAGGAGGCGGCGCTCCCCCTCGCCGCACCGCCGGAGGGACTCTTCGACCAACCGCCGCCGGAGTAGCGGCGCCAGGAACAACGACACGGGAGGAACCAAGGATGATCCGCAGAAGGACCGCGCTTTCCGCGCTGATGCTGCCGACACTGACCGGGCAAGCCCGCGCCCAGGCCTTCCCCGACCAGCCTATCCGCCTCGTCATTCCTTTCGCCGCCGGCGGCCCGGCCGACCTCATCGCGCGTTCCGTTGGACGCGTGATGGGCGAACGCCTCGGCAAGCCCGTGGTCGTGGAGGCCCGCGCCGGCGCCGGTGGTCTCATCGGCGTCGAATACGTCGCGAAGTCGCGCCCCGACGGCTACACGCTGGTCCTCGCGAGCAGCGGCGCCATGGCGATCCTGCCGCACCTGCAGCCCAACATGCCCTACGATCCGCGGCGCGACCTCTCGCCGATCACGCAGGTGCTGGCGGTGCCGCAGATCGTCTCCGTCGCACCCGGCCTCGGCGTGCGCAACCTTGCGGAACTCGTGGCACTCGCGAAGGCGCGGCCCGGCCAGCTGACCTTCGGCTCTGCGGGCATCGGCTCCTCGCTGCATCTCGCGGGCGAGCTGTTCAAGCTGCGCGCGGGCATCGACATCACCCATGTGCCCTTCCGCGGCGCGGCGCCGGCGGTGACGGAGCTTCTCGCGGGGCGCATCCAGATCCTCTGCGCCGACGTCCCCGCGCTGCTCGGCCAGGTACGCTCCGGCGCGCTGCCCGCGCTGGCGCTGACGGCGCCGCAACGACTCGCGATCCTGCCTGACGTCCCCACCGCCGAGGAAGCCGGCGTGCCCGGCTTCATCAGCGAGACCTGGTACGGCGTGCTCGGCCCCGCCGGCCTGCCGCCCGATCGCGTCGCGACGCTGTACGCCGCCGCGCGCGCGGCGCTCGAGGATGCCGACACGCGCCGCGTGCTGCTCGACCAGGGCGGCCGCATCGTCGCGAGCAGCCCCGAGGAATTCGCCACCTTCATCCGCACCGCCTACGACACCTGGGGCGAGGTGGTACGCGCGACCGGCATGAAGCTGGAATAGCGCGATGCGCCGTCGCGCCCTGATCGCCGCAGCGACGGCTGCCTTCCCGGTCACGGCCGGAGCCTGGCAGCCGCCACGCCCGATGCGCATCCTGGTCCCGCTCGCCCCTGGCGGGACGGCGGACACCATCGCGCGCATCGTCGCCGACCCGATGGCGGCGACCCTCGGCCAGCCCGTGCTGATCGAGAACCGGCCCGGCGGCAATGGCAGCGTCGCGGCCATCGCGGTGGCGCGCGGACCGGCGGACGGGCTGACGCTGCTCTACTGCTCGCCGTCGATCCAGATCCTCAACCCGCTGATGATGCGCAACATCCCCTACGATGCGATGGCGGACTTCACGCCGGTCGTCGCCCTGATGCGTGCGCCGAAGGTGCTGGTGGTCCGGCCGGACTTCCCCGCGCACAGCGTGGCGGAGCTCATCGCGCTGGCGAAGTCGCGCCCCGGCGGCCTCACCTATGCGAGCGCGGGGATCGGGTCCTCCGCGCATCTCGCCGGCGCGCTCTTCGCGCAGATGGCGGGGATCGAGATGCTGCACATCCCCTATCGCGGCACCGCGCCCGGCGTGCAGGACCTGATGGGCGGCCGCGTCGACATGATCCTCGACACCGCCGCCGCGCTGCTGCCGCTGGTGCGCGAAGGCCGGCTGCGCGCCCTTGCCGTCAGCACACCTCAACGCGCCGAAGCCGCGCCCGACCTGCCACCCATCGCGGCCACGCTGCCGGGCTTCAACGACGCCTCCTTCAACTACTTGATCGCGGCCGCACGCACGCCGCCCGACGCCATCGCGGCCATCAACGAGGCGGCGAACCATGCGCTTGCCGACCCTTCCGTCCGCGCGCGGTTCGCCGCCCTCGGCGCCGAGCCTCTCGGCGGCACGCCCGCCCAGCTCGCCGCCGCCGTGCAGGAGGAGATCGCGCGCTGGCGCGGCGTCATCGCATCCCAGGGAATCACCATCGAATGAGGCTCGCCCGCCGCGCCCTGCTCGCCGTCCCGGCCGCCCTCGCCGCGCCGGCCTTCGCGCAATCCTTCCCGAACCGCCCGCTCCGCCTCGTCGTGCCCTTCGCCGCCGGCGGCTCGGCCGATGCCAGCGCGCGCATGCTCGCCGATCCGCTCGGTGCCGCACTCGGCCAGCCGGTGGTGGTGGACAACCGCCCCGGCGGCGGCGCGACCGTCGGCGCGCTCTTCGTCGCGCGCGCGACGCCCGATGGCCACACGTTGCTCTACGGCACGCCGGGGCCGCAGATCATCAACCCGCACCTGATGCGCAGCCTGCCTTACGACCCCGTGCGCGATTTCGCGCCCGTCTCTGGCTACAAGCGCGCGCCGAACCTCTTCGCGATCCACCCTTCGCTGCCAGCGCAGGACGTGACGGGGCTGATCGCACTGGCCCGCGCCGAGCCCGGCCGACTCTCCTTCGCCTCCTCGGGCATCGGCTCCTCCTCGCACCTCGCCGGCGAGATGCTGAAGTTCATGGCTCGCATCGACATCACCCATGTGCCCTACCGCGGCACCGGCCCGGCGACGACGGACCTCATCGCGGGGACGGTCAGCATGGCGCTCGACACGCTGTCCATCCTTCTGCCCCCGGCACGGGCGGGGAACCTACGCGCCCTCGCCGTCACCACGCCGCAGCGTTCGCCGCTCGCCCCCGACCTGCCGGCGCTGGCCGAGACGCTGCCCGGCTTCGACGCCGCGCCCTTCAACTACATCTCCGCCCCGGCGGGCACGCCGCAGCCGATCGTCGCCCGGCTCAACGCCGCCATCGTCACCATCCTCAACGACCCCGCCTACCGCGCGCGGATGGAAGCCCTCGGCGAGGAAGCGACGCCCTCCTCGCCCGAGGACCTCGCCGCCACCATCGCCGCCGAATCCGCGCGCTGGAAGCAGGTCATCGACGCCGCCGGAATCCGAGCCGAATGAACGACACCAAGGAAGCGATCCTCCTCCTCTCCGCCATCCCGGCCGATCTGCGCGCGGCCCTCGCCGAACGCTTCACGCTGGTCGAGGACGCGCCGGCGGAAGGCCCGCGCCCCGGCTTCCGCATCGCCGTGACCATGGCCCTCGCCGGCGCGCGGGAGGAGCATTTCGCCCGCCTGCCCGACCTGCGCCTGGTGGTCAGCCAGGGCACCGGGCTCGAGCGCATCGACCTGCCCGCGGCAACGCGCCGCGGCATCGCCGTCGCCTATACGCCGGACGTGATGACCGAGGACGTGGCCGATGCCGCCATCGGCCTGATGTACGCCGCCGCCCGCCGCGTCGCCGAGGCCGACCGCTTCGTCCGCGCCGGGCGCTGGACGAAGGAACGCATGGGCCTCGGCCTCAGCCTGCATCGCAAGGCGGCGGGGATCGCGGGGCTGGGCAAGATCGGCCAGGCCATCGCGCGGCGCTGCGCCGGGCTCGGCATGGACGTCGCCTGGACCGGCCCGCGCCCCAAGCCGGACCAGCCCTGGACCCATGTGCCCGACCTGCGCGCGCTGGCCGAACGCTCCGACGTTCTGATCCTCGCCGTGCCGGGCGGCGTCGGAACCGACGGGATGGTGGATGGCGCGGTGCTCGACGCGCTCGGCGCGCGCGGCGTGCTGGTGAACATCGCGCGCGGGTCGGTGGTGGATGAGGCGGCGTTGCTCGACGCTCTGGAACAGAAGCGCATCGCCGCCGCGGGCCTCGACGTCTTCGCGCGCGAACCCGGGCTCGACCCGCGCTTCCTCACCCTCGACAACGTGGTGCTCGCGCCGCATTCGGCGTCCCTCACCATCGAGACGCGGCAGGCGCTGATCGCACGCATCCTCTCGGACATCGAGGCGTTCCGTGAGGGCCGCCCCTTCCTGAACGCGGCCGCCGGATGAAGACGGCGGCCGTCGATCTCAGCCGCAGCGCGGTGGCGCGCTACCTCCAGCTCGCCACGCTCTTTCGCCGCAGGATCGAACAGGGCACCTGGCGGCGGGACGAACGGATCCCGACGGTCGACGAGCTCGCCGCCGAATGCGGCGTGGCGCGCGCGACGATCCGCCAGGCGCTCGACGAGTTGGAACGCGACGGGCTGATCGCGCGCTACCGCGCCAAGGGTACCTTCGTCCGCGCCACGCCGGGAGCGAACCGCCTGTGGTGCGAGGTCAAGACCGACTGGTCCGGCCTGCTCCGATCGCGCGAGGGCGCGGAGATCGAGATCCTCGACGACCGCCCCGACCAACCCGCCGATGCGCTGCCGTCCGTGGACATCGGCCGCCCCGCGACGCGCTACCACCATGTCCGCCGCCGCCATTGGCGCGACGGCCAGCCCTTCCTGCTCGCCGATGTGTGGCTCGACGAACGCCTCTGGCCGAAGGTGACGGCGAACGACCTGCGCACCCGCACGGCACTGAAACTGGTCGCCGGCATTCCCGGCGTGCGCATCGCCGATGCCCGGCAGGTGCTCACCATCGGCACGGCGGATGTGGAAACGGCGGCGGGGTTGCAGGTCCCGCTCAACGCCCCCGTCGCCTTCGTCCGCCGCGCTGCGGTGAACCCGAGCGGCACACTGCTGATGGTCGCCGATGGGATCTATCGCGGCGACGTGGTGCGGATCGACATCAAGCTGAGGTGAGAGGTTTTCCTCACCTCAAGCGCCGGCGCGAGTTTTTGGTCTGCCTCAGGCGCCGGCGCGCGCATCCGCGCGCTTGGCCTGCGCGCCATGCACTGGACCGCGCGGCACGGCGGTTGGTCTGGGCGCGGTCGCTCTTCGGGCTCCCGGCCCGAGGCTCAGCCTCGGGCCGCTGGCATTGGCCCTACGGCCACAGCTTTCTTGCATAGTCGATCAGCGCTTCTGCGACGGCGTCGGGCTGTTCGGGCAGCAATGCGTGCCCGGCGCGCTCGACGACCACGCGCTGCGCCAGCGGCCCGAGCGCCGCGCGCAGATCCTCCTCGCTCGGCGGCGCGGCGATCGCATCCTCAGCCGCCGCCAGATAGAGCAGCGGCTTGCGGTCCGCCACGCGCAGCCAGGACTTGTCCGTCGTCGCCTCCCTCGCGCGGCGTTGGGCGCGCGCGACCTCGGTATGCCAGCCCGGCAGCCAGACGCTCGCATCGTTCCCCGGCGCGAAATAGCCGCGACGCAGATGCCCCAGCCGCACATCGTCGGGCAGCGACGTATCGAAACTCCCCGCGATCGCCGCGCTGATCTCCGGATCGACCGTCGTCCCCGTCACCGCGGCCAGCATCGCCACGCCCTGCACCAGGTCCGGGCGCAGATGCGCGGTGATGCGTGCGACCCAGTTGCCGGCCGCATGGCCCGCCACCAGCGCGGTCGCGACGCCGTCCTGCTCCATCGCCGCAATCACGTCCCGCGCCATGTCGAACAGCGTCGAACCCTCGCGCAGCGGCGCCGACTGTCCGATGCCGCGCGGTTCCGGCCGGATCAGCCGCAGCCCCGCGGCGAGCAGCATCGGCGCGATGCCGTCGAAATCCTCCTGCCCGCGGCCCAGCGACGGCAGCAGTACCAGCGGATGCCCGTGGCCCTGCAGCCAGAGCTCGAGCAGGCCGGAGGGCAGGTCGAGCAGGCGCGTCTCATGATCCATGGCAGTCCTCCCGGCCGCGCAGTGAACACGTCCGGGCCACGCCTGGCGAGGGGCGCTCAGATCCCAGCCGGAGGGCGGAGCGGCGATCCGTCGAAGAAGCGCGACAGACGGAAGGGCGCCGGATCGACGACCGGCGGCGCGCCGGTCGCAAGGTCCGCCGCCAGCCTCCCTGCCCCGGGCCCGATGCCGAAGCCATGCCCGCTGAACCCCGCAGCGACAACCAGGCCCGGCAGCGCCTCGACCGGCGAGATCACCGGCACCGCATCCGGCGTCGAATCGATCCACCCCGCCCAGAGCCGCGCCGCGCGGATCCCCGCCAGCTCGGGATAGATGGCGACGATCTCGCGCAGCGTCGGCTCGACGATGCTCGCCTTCGGCTTCGGATCGAGCACGCGCATCCGCTCGAACACCGTCGGGCGGTCGAAGGACCATTTGCCATGCAAGGCGTCCGGCCCTTCGAAGAAGGACCGGCCGAAGCGCAGCTCCACCATCTTCCAGTTCTTGCGCAGGCTCGGCAGGAACTGGCGCGCATAGCGGATGCCAGCCGGCGTCAGTTCGAGCCGCCCGCGCGCCCGCGCCGCCACCAGGTACCCGCCGTCGAGCAGCGGCGTGAGGATGAAGTCCGGCGTGTAGAGCGGCCTGCCGCTCACCTGCTTCGCCGGCGTCGTCGCGAAGATCGTCGAATGCACCGAGGATTGCGGCATGTCCGCCCCGTGCCGCCGCAGGAACATCGACGCCCAGGCACCGCCCGCCAGCACCACCGCCTGCGCGCCGATCCGCCCCTTCTCGGTGAAGACGCCGCTGACACGCCCGCCCGTGGTGTCGAGCCCCCGCACCGCGCAGGTCTGGTGCAGCGTCGCGCCCAGCGCCCGCGCGCCGCGCGCGAGTGCGGGCGCCGCCTTCGCCGGTTCCGCCCGCCCGTCGCGCGGGGAGACGACGCCGCCGATCCACTCCTGCTCGTTGCCTGGCGTCAGCCGCTTCGCCTCGGCCGCATCGATCATGCGCGCGCCCACCTGGTAGGGCTGCGCCATGTCGAGCCACGCTTTCCAGCCGGCCAGCTGCTGCGGATCCTTGGTGACGTAGACGAGGCCGTTGCGCCGGAACCCCATGTCGGCGCCGATCTCGGCCGGCAGGCTGTCCCACAGCGACTGGCTGTGCTGCATGAGCGGGATCTCCCGCTCATCGCGGTTCAGCGTGCGGCACCAGCCCCAGTTTCGGCTCGACTGCTCGCCCGCGACGACGCCCTTGTCCAGCAACGCGACCGAATGCCCGGCCTTGGCCAGCGCATAGGCGGCGCCGACGCCGACGATGCCTGCGCCGATCACGGCGACATCGACCGATGCAGGCAGGGCGGCATCGCTCTCGACGGCATCGAGCAGACGGGGTTCGGGCTTCTGCGTCCTCATGCCTCATCTGTGCGCAGGTGCCTTCGCCTGTCCAGATCGGTGCAGGTCCATGTCGCGCCGAGCCATTTCATGGGTTGCGCACATCGCCGCGTGGGGGAACCATCCCTGCCCATGACCGAGCCCGTCGCTGGCGGCCCGGCCCCATGCCAGGAGACTCCGTCGTGACGCTGATCGACCGCCGCACCCTGCTCGCCGCCACACTTGCCATTCCCGCGCTGCGCACCGCCACAGCCCAGGGCGCCTGGCCCACGCGGCCGGTCACCCTGGTCAATCCGTGGCCGGCCGGCGGGTCGTCGGACACGATGACGCGGATTTTCGCGCAGCGCTTCAGCCAGGTTTTCGGCCAGCAATTCGTGGTCGAGAACCGCACCGGCGCCTCCGGCACGATCGGGCACAACTTCGTCGCCCAGCAGCGCCCCGACGGCTACGTGCTGCTCCTGGCGACGAACAGCACCTATGCCATCGCACCGCACCTGATCTCGCCCCTGCCCTACGACAATCGCGCCGCCTTCACGGGCATCAGCCTGGTGGCGCGTACCGCGCAGGCGGTCTGCGTGCACCCCTCCGTGCCCGTCACGACGATCCAGGACTTCCTTGCCTATGTCCGCGCGCGGCCGGGCGAGATCAACTTCTCCTCGGCCGGTATCGGCGCGACCAGCCATCTCGCGACGGAACTGCTGATGGCCGCTGCGGGCCTCGACATGATGCACGTCCCCTATCGTGGTGGCGCACCCTCGGCCCAGGCGGTGCTCGCCGGCGAGACGAAGATGTCCTTCATCGACGCCATCACCGCGTTGCCGCATCGCCAGGCCGGCACGCTGAAGATGCTCGCCGTCAGCACGGCGCGGCGCACGCCGCTCGCGCCCGATGTGCCGACGCTGCAGGATGCCGGCGTCGCGGGATTCGAATCCTCGACCGACATGGCACTGATGGCCCCGGCCAACCTCCCGGCCCCGATCGTCGCGCGCCTGACCGAAGCGGTGAAGGTCGCCGTCGCCGATCCGGCCTTCCGAGCGCAGGTCGTCGCCCAGGGCGCCGATCCGGTCGGCGGCACGCCGGCGGAATTCGGCCCCTACTGGACCGCCGAGTTCGACAAGTGGGGCACGCTGATCCGCGCCCGCGGCATCCGCATCCCGACCTGATCAGCGCAGGGGCGGCGCCGCGCTGCCCATGCCTGTCGGCGGCACGGTCCGCGCCACCGCGGGCCGCGCCTGCGCCGCGTCGAACAGCGCGGCCAGCGCCGGTCGTCCCTGCCGCCAGGCGAAGGCCGTGTGCCGCCGCTCGCAATACCCCAGCAGCGAGACCAGCGCGAACCACCCGGCATCCCGCGCCGCGAAGCCGCCGCGCGCCGCCTCCTGCTCCAGCGCATCGGTCACGCGCACGGCGCGCAGCGCCTCGAGCGCGATGACGCCCGGCGAGCGCTCGTGCTCCGGCCGGCGCAATTCCCGGTTCCACACCGCGATGCCGTCGAGCGCGCCGAGCACTCGCCCATAGGCCGCGAGCGCCCGCGGCTTTTCCGGCCCCGGCAGCAGCCGCCGCGCTGGCTCGACCAAGCTGTCGAGCATCGTCAGCACCGCCGTCGTCTCCGTGATGGCGGTCCCGTCGTCGAGCACCAGCGTCGGCACCCGACCGACCGGATTGTGCGGGAGCAGGACCGAGGACGGATCGCGCAGCGTCGCCTCCTCGGCCACGACGCGATCCTCGAGCCCGAGTTCGATGACCGCCATGCGGGCGATGCGGGCATAGGGCGAGCCGGGGGAATGGAAGAGCCTCATGCCGCGGACGCTACCACCCCCCGTTGACGGCGCCAGCCCGGCGCGCGAAGCCAGGGTCATGATGCACGCCCCCGCCCCTTTCGACCCCGCCGCCCATGGCTGGAAGATCCTGCATTGGCACGAGGATGGCTTCCCCACCCTCGTCGGCCCCTTCTGGTCGAAGAAGGACGGGGATGGCTGGGTCTACGGCCTGGTCGCCGAACCGCGCCACGGCAATACGCACGGCATCGTCCATGGCGGCATGCTGGTCACCTTCCTCGACCAGATCCTGGGCGTGACCTGTTGGACGGCCGCGAACAAGGCCCCGGTCGTGACCATCCAGCTCAACACGCATTTCGTCTCCGGCGCCAAGGCGGGCGAGTTCCTCGAGGCCCGGGCCGAGGCGGTGCGTGCGACGCGCTCGGTGGTCTTCGTGCGCGGGCAGCTCACGGTGGGGGAGCGGATCGTCGCGACGGCGGACGGGGTCTGGAAGCGGCTGGGCGCCCCCTGAGGGCTCGGCTACCCTCGGCCCACCGCCAAGGGAGGAAGCGCCATGCGAAGCGCCGTCATCGTCTCCACCGCCCGCACGCCGATCGGCCGCGCCTATCGCGGCGCCTTCAACGACACCAACGCGCAGACGCTGGGCGGCCACGCCGTCCGCGCCGCGGTGGAACGTGCCCGGCTCGACCCCAGGGAGGTCGAGGACGTGATCATGGGCGCCGCCCTCCAGCAGGGCTGCCAGGGATCCAATGTCGGCCGCCAGGTGGCCCTCGCCGCCGGCCTTCCCGACACCGTGCCGGGCATGAGCCTCGACCGGCAATGCTCCTCCGGCCTCATGGCCATCGCCACCGCGGCGAAGCAGATCCTGCATGACGGCATGCAGGTCGCGGTGGGTGGGGGGCTGGAATCCATCTCCCTCGTGCAGAACGAGAAGGCCAACTGGTTCCGCCGCGCCGACCCGTCGCTGATGGAGCGCGTCCCCGCGCTCTACATGTCCATGCTGGAAACCGCCGAGATCGTCGCCGACCGCTACGGCGTGCCTCGCGACGCGCAGGACGAATACGCCTTCGGCAGCCAGCAGCGCACCGCGGCCGCCCAGGCCCGCGGCGCCTTCGACGACGAGATCGTCCCGTTGCCCTCCGTGATGAAGCTGGTCAACAAGGAGACCAACGAGGTCCTCGACGTCCCGACCACGCTGAAGAAGGACGAGGGCAACCGCGCCGACACGACGCTGGAGGGCCTGCAGTCCCTCAAGCCCGTCTTCAAGGACGGCATGGTGGTGAAGCAGGGGAAGTTCATCACCGCGGGCAATGCGAGCCAGCTCTCCGACGGCGCTTCCGCCGCCGTGCTGATGGAGGAGAAGGAGGCCTCGAAGCGCGGCCTTCATCCCCTCGGCATCTATCGCGGCATGGCGGTCGCCGGATGCGATCCGGGGGAGATGGGCATCGGCCCCGTCTTCGCCGTGCCGAAGCTGCTCGCGCAGCACGGGCTGAAGATGGACGACATCGGGCTGTGGGAACTGAACGAGGCCTTCGCCTGCCAGGTCCTCTACTGCCGCGATCGCCTCGGCATCCCGCAGGAGCGGCTGAACGTCGACGGCGGCGCGATCTCGATCGGCCATCCCTACGGCATGTCGGGCGCGCGCATGACCGGCCATGCGCTGATCGAGGGCAAGCGCCGCGGTGCGAAATACGTCGTGGTGACGATGTGCGTCGGTGGCGGCCAGGGTGCGGCCGGCCTCTTCGAGGTCGCCTGACCGCATGATGCGGCGCGCCGTCATCCTTCTCGGCGCGCTGCTCGCCGCCTGTGCCGCGCCGCCTGCGCCGCCACCGGAACCGCCTCTCGCCTATCCGCCCGCGGCGCGCGACCGCATGCTGCGTATCGCGCAGGCCGAATGGGTGGATTGGGGGCGGCAGACCAGCGAGGCGCCCCCTGCGAGCGTGGAATCGGACCCGTACAACTTCCCCCGCGTGCTCGCCTATTGGCGCGCCGTGCCCGAAGGCGCGGAACCCATTGCGCGGAACCGCGCGCGGTTTCGTGCCGGCGACCCGAATCTGTGGCGCGAACCCGCATGGTCGGCCGCCTTCATCTCCTACGTGATGCGCGGTGCCGGCGTGGATGCGCGCGAGTTCCCGCCCTCCGCGGCGCATGGCACCTATGTCGACGCCCTGATCGGCGATGCCCTGCGCTTCCCCGGCCTCGCGCCCTTCATGCCATACGAAGTCGCAGAGCGGGCGCCGCAGCTGGGCGACCTGGTCTGCGCCGACCGTTCCTCCTCGCCGCTGGCGTCCTGGCGCGACCGCGCCGCCGATCGCGGCCGCTTCCGCCCGATGCATTGCGACATCGTGGTCCGCGTCGAACCCGGGGCCGTGCATGCGATCGGGGGCAATATCCGGGACGCGGTCACGCTGTCCCGCTTCGCGACCGATGCCTCCGGCCGCCTCCTTCCACGCGGCCGCGGGCAACCCACATGGTTCGCCGTCCTCGAGAACCGGCTGGGGCGCCTGCCCCCATGGTCCTCCCCATCCCGCAATGAGGGTCCCACCTCGTGACCGACCTCTTCTCACCCCTGACGCTGCGCGGCGTCACGCTCAAGAACCGCATCGGCGTGTCGCCGATGTGCATGTACTCCTGCCGTGACGACGGCCTGCCGACCGATTGGCATCTGGCGCATCTGGTCTCGCGCTCGGTCGGCGGCGCCGGGCTGATCATCACCGAGGCCTCGGCCGTCGTGCCCGAGGGCCGCATCACCCCGGCGGATGTCGGCATCTGGTCGGACGCGCACATCGCCCCGCACGCCCGCATCGTCGATGCGATCCACGCCACCGGCGGCGTCGCCGGCATCCAGATCGCGCATGCCGGCCGCAAGGCGTCCCGCCAGCCGCCCTGGGGCGTCGGCGCGGCCGATCCGTCCTGGGTCTGCCAGGCGCCCTCCGCCGAAGCCTTCGAGGGCTTCGCCGTCCCGCACGCGATGACCGAGGCCGAGATCGGCGCGACCCTCGCCGCCTTCGTCGAGGCCGCGAAGCGCTCGGTGAAGGCCGGCTACCGCTTCATCGAGCTGCATGGCGCCCATGGCTACCTGACCCACCAGTTCCTCAGCCCGATCTCCAACCGCCGCAACGATTCCTGGGGCGGCGACTTCGAAGGCCGCACCCGCTTTGCGCGCGAGATGGCGGCCGCCGTGCGCGCCGCCATCCCCTCCGACATCGCGCTCGGCCTGCGCATCTCCCACACCGACTGGGTCGAGGGCGGCTGGACGACGGAGGAGAGCGTGGAGCTCTCCCGCCGCGTGAAGGCGCTCGGCGTCGACCTGCTCGACGTCTCCTCGGGCGGCCTCGATGCCGGGCAGAAGATCCCGATGGGGCCCGGCTATCAGGTTCCCGGCGCGGAAGCGGTGAAGCGCGGCGCCGACATGCCGGTCGCGGCCGTCGGCCTGATCACCGAGCCGAAGCAGGCGCAGCAGATCCTCGCGGACGGCAAGGCCGACCTGATCCTGCTGGCGCGCGCGGTGCTGCGCGAACCCTACTGGCCGATGCGCGCGGCGGCCGAGCTCGGCCGCGTCGACGCGCTGCACATCCCGCCGCAGTACGACCGCGGCTGGAACACGCTCGGCAAGTGGACGATGGACCGCGGCATCGCGGCCCCGATGAAGGCGCTCTGACGCCATGACGCGGAGAGGGGCGCCTCCCCTCTCCGCACCTCTCCCCGCCAAGGGCCGAAAGGCCCTTGGGACCCGGGACCGGGGCGCCTAGTCTCGCGGCAGAAACGAGACCGCCGGGAGGAACACCATGGTCCGCACGATCGCCGCCGCGCTCTGCCTGCTCGCCTCCGCGGCGACGGCGCAGGAAGCCTACCCGAGCCGGACCATCACCCTCATCGCCGCCTATCCGCCCGGCGGGAACACCGACCTGATGGCACGCGCGATCCAGCCGGAACTCAGCCGCGCGCTGGGGCAGACCGTGGTGGTGGTGAACCGCGGCGGGGCGGCGGGCACGATCGGCAGCGCGGAACTCGCCCGCGCCCGACCCGACGGCTACACGATCGGCATCACGCCCAACAACCCGATCACGGCGCAGCCGCACGCCATCCCGCTCACCTATTCGCTCGACAGCTTCCGCTTCCTCTGCCGCGTCTACGATAACCCGCAGGTCGTCATCCTCGGCCGCAACGCGCCCTTCCAGGATTTCCGGGGCATGATCGCGCATGGCCGCAGCGCCCGCGAAGCCCTGGTCTACGGCGCACCCGGCAGCGCCAGCACGCAGCACATCCTGATGGCCGCGCTGCTCAAGCGCGCCAGCGTCGAAGGACTGATGGTCTCCTTCACCGGCGCGGGGCCGATGAGCCAGGCCGCCCTCGGCGGGCAGATCATGGCCTTCATCGAAGCCTCCTCCATCCCGGCCTCGACCGGCCTGACGCCGATCGCGGTCGTCACCGCCCAACGCCTGCCGCACCTGCCCGACGTGCCCACGGTCGGGGAGCTGGGCTACCCCGTCCAAGGCTCCTCCCACGGCGGGCTGATCGCCCCGGCCGGCATCCCGGACGCCGCGGCCGCCGCCATCGAGCGCGCCTGCGAGACGGCGGTGGCGAGCGAAGGCTTCCGGACCACGGCCCAGCGCCTCGCCTCCGTCCCGGCCTTCCTGCCCGGCGATCGCTTCCGCGAGACCTTCGCGGCCGAGAGTGCCGCGAACCAGACGCTGCTGCGCGACCTCGGCCTCGCCCGCCCGTAGACCGTCTTGCCCCGGCGCGCCGGCCCCGCCCATGCTGCGGCCCCGGCGCCAGAGGAAAGAACATGCCCGCCTATTTCCTGGTGAACATCACCGTCCGCGACCCAGCGAAGTTCGAGCAGTACCGCCAGGCCGTCCCCGCGGTGATCGCGAAGTTCGGCGGCCGCTACATCGTCCGCGGCGGCGCGGTCGAGGTGTTGGAAGGTGATCCCGGCCTCGACCGTGTCGTCATCCTCGAATTCCCCGACGCGGCCGCCGCCCGCGCCTTCTACGCCAGCGAGGACTACGCCCCGCTGCTCGCCCTGCGCCTCTCGGCAACCGAAGGCAGCATGGCGCTGGTCGAGGGCCTGCCGGGGTGACGATCGACGCGCTCGCGCCCTGGTATGTCTGGATCAAGTCGGCGCACCTGATCGGCACCTTCGCCTGGATGGCGGGGCTGTTCTACCTGCCGCGCCTGTTCGTCTACCACTGCCAGGTCGAGGTCGGTTCCGCGCAGTCCGAGCTCTTCAAGGTGATGGAACGGCGCCTGCTGCGCGCCATCATGAACCCGGCGATGATCTGGACCTGGACCTTCGGGACACTGCTCGTCCTCACCCCCGGGGTCGTCGACTGGAAGGCCGGCTGGTGGCACGGGAAGATGCTCGGCCTGCTGACCATGACCTGGCTGCACCATGACCTCGGCCTCGCCCGCAAGGCCTTCGAGCGCGACGCCAATACCCGCAGCGAGCGCACCTGGCGGATCCTGAACGAAGTGCCGACCCTCGCCCTGATCCTCATCGTCGTGATGGTGATCGCGAAACCCTTCTGAATTTCGCGGGGTTCCGCGCCCGGCCGCGCGGTTCCCCGTTGACGGGCGGCCCGCGCATCCATAGGTTCCGGGTACTTCCCGCTCACGGTGCGGGCCATCGCGCCCCGCGCCGCCACTTCCCTCCTCCATTCGGGACATCGCCCCTCGCGCCCATCGCGGCGCCGACCCGGGCGATCAGGCTCCTTCGGGGCCATCGGGAACGTCCCGGCCAATCCCCTGCTTCGGACCGCGTCCAGGACCCCATGCATCTTTCCGAACTCAAGGCCAAAAGCCCCGCCGACCTCCTCGCCTTCGCCGAGGAACTGAACATCGAGAACGCGTCCTCGCTCCGCAAGCAGGACATGATGTTCGCCATCCTCAAGACCCTGGCCGACAACGACCAGGCGATCTTCGGCGAAGGCACGCTCGAAATCCTGCCCGACGGCTTCGGCTACCTCCGCAGCCCGCAGGCGAACTTCCTCCCCGGCCCCGACGACATCTACATCTCGCCCGCCCAGGTGCGCCGCTTCGGCCTGCGCACCGGCGACACGGTCGAAGGCCAGATCCGCTCGCCCAAGGATGGCGAGCGCTACTTCGCGATGCTGAAGGTCAACAGCATCAACTTCGAGCCGCCCGAGGCGCTCAAGCACCGCATCAACTTCGACAACCTCACGCCGCTCTATCCGCAGCGCCGGCTGAAGATGGAGAACGCCGAGGTCGAGTCCGTCGGCAAGGGCCCGACCAAGGACAACACCCATCGCGTCATCGACCTGATCGCGCCGATCGGCATGGGCCAGCGCGCGCTGATCGTCGCCCCGCCGCGCACCGGCAAGACGGTGATGCTGCAGAACATCGCGAAGTCGATCACGGCGAACAATCCGGAAGTCTTCCTCATGGTGCTGCTCATCGACGAGCGGCCCGAGGAAGTGACCGACATGGCCCGCACCGTCCGCGGCGAAGTGGTCGCCTCGACCTTCGACGAACCCGCGACGCGTCACGTCCAGGTCACCGAGATGGTGCTCGAGAAGGCCAAGCGCCTGGTCGAGCACAAGCGCGACGTGGTGATCCTGCTCGACTCCATCACCCGCCTCGGCCGCGCCTACAACTCGGTCGTGCCGTCCTCGGGCAAGGTGCTGACCGGCGGTGTCGACGCGAACGCCCTGCAGCGCCCCAAGCGCTTCTTCGGCGCCGCGCGCAACATCGAGGAAGGCGGGTCGCTGACCATCATCGCCACCGCGCTGATCGACACGGGTTCGCGCATGGACGAGGTGATCTTCGAGGAGTTCAAGGGCACCGGTAACTCGGAAATCGTCCTGGACCGCAAGCTGTCCGACAAGCGCACCTTCCCCGCGATCGACATCACCAAGTCCGGCACCCGCAAGGAAGAACTGCTGGTGGATCGCGCGACGCTGTCGAAGATGTGGGTCCTGCGCCGCATCCTGAACCCGATGGGCACGCAGGACGCGATGGAGTTCCTGCTCGACAAGCTGAAGTACAGCAAGACGAACCAGGACTTCTTCGATGCCATGAACACCTGATCGGTGTTCGTGGCAGCGCCGGACGCGTCTCGATAGGACGCGACCGGCGACCAGCCTCCGGCCTGCGCGGTGCAGGCCGGGCCCGCCGGCGCCGTCAGGCGACGCGCCGGCCGACGATGCAGCCCCCGAACCGGCGGTGCGCCGCGGGGATTTCGCCCCGGACCATGGCGCCGAGCATGTGCGGCACGATCAACGCGGCCGTCTGCCAGGGCGCCAGCCCGGCCAGCATCGGCGACCACAGGTCCAGCCAGGCCGTCACCGCGTAGGCACCGGGGATCGGCACGAGCGCCACCCGCGACCGCGAGGCGCGCATGATCGGCGGTGCCCGGCGCCAGCGCCGCCTCGGCCCGCGCTATCCAGATCTCCGCCGCCACCGCGCGCCGCATCGGCCGGTTCACGCCCGCGGCCGTTGTCGCCGTCGCCGCAGAGCATCGCCCGCGCTGTTTCCGGCACCTCGCGCGCCATGACCCGTGCCGGCACCGGCCCCCACGGGCCGAACCCCCACGACCGCCCACGCCGCGCGCCGCGTGCGGGAGGCCGCTTGCCTCCCCGCCCCATTCCGCCGCAAGGACAATCCCATGCCGCCCGCCGAGACCTCCGCCGCCCGCCTCCTCCAGGCCACGCTCTTCGCCGCCCGCGCCCATGCCGGCCAGGCGCGCAAGGGCGCGGCCGCCGAACCCTACGTGACCCATGTGATCGAGGTCGCCGCCATCCTCGCCGAGGCCGGCGCACCGGAGGAGGCCATCCTCGCCGGCCTGCTGCACGACACGGTCGAGGACACCGAGACGACCCATGCCGACCTGGTCGCCGCCTTCGGCGAAACGGTCGCGAACCTCGTCGCCGAGGCCACCGACGACAAGACCCTGCCGAAGGAGACGCGCAAGGCCCTGCAGGTCTCGCTGGCGCCCAAGAAGTCGGATGCGGCGAAGCAGTTGAAGCTCGCCGACAAGATCTCGAACCTCCGGGCCATCGCGGACAGCCCGCCGGCCAATTGGAACCATGCCCGGCGCACGGAGTATGTCGGCTGGGCGGGCCGCGTCGCGGCCGGCTGCAAGGGCGTGAACCCCGCGCTCGACGCGCTGTTCGACGACACCTACCGCGCCGCGTTGGCGCGCCTCGCCGACGACGTCTGACCGATCGACGCGGCGCCGGCGCGCAGCCGGCCACCCGCGTCCCCGGGCGGGCACGGCTGCCGGCCGGCGTCGGATCCGCCGAACGGTCCCGGATCTCCGTCACCGTCCGTCACGCGCTGCCGCCATCCGGCCACGGGCGCGCCGCCGCGCCGCCTTGCGCCGGGCGTCTCCTGTCCTTGCTGGAAGGAGATACCGCCATGCGCCGTTCGCTTCCCATCCTCGCCCTGGTCCTCGGCACCCTCGCCGCCACCCCGGCCCTCGCCTGGGACTACCACCGTCCGCCGCCGGTGCAGGGCTGGCGACCGGCCCCGGCGTGGCAGCACGGCCATCATTACGGCTACGGGCGCAGCTACGCCTACCGCCCCTGGCGGCCCGCGCCCGCCTGGCGGGAAAGCTGGCACCGCCCGGCCCCGCCGGCGTGGCACCGCCGCGACCAGGCCTGGGGCTATGGCCGCCGCTGGTAGACGGTCAGGCCTTGCGGGAGACCGGTGCCGTCCGCTCCAGCAGCGGCTGGAGCGCGGCCCGGGCCTCCTGATAGGACCCACGGTCGAGGGCGACGCGCGCCGCCTCGAGCGCCTGCGTCGCCCGTCCGACCCGCTCCCGCCCCGGACGGCGGAGGTTCGCCACCATGGTTTCGGCCCGCCCGATGCGATCCCGTGCCTCGGCCGGCCGGCCGGCGGCGAGCGCCGCATCGGCCGCGGCGACATGGCCGCGGAATTCGGCCCGCAGGGCGCCGCGGCGCTGCTGGCCCTGGACTTCGCCCGCGGACGCCGCCCCCTGCTGCGCCACCGCCGGCTGGGCGGTGAGGATCCAGGCCAAGGCCAGGGCGGCAAGCCCCGTCGTACCGGTGAATCGTGCTGCCATCTTCCGTCCCTCGCAATCTCGTGCGATCACCACAGCAGCGCCGGGTGACGAGCGTTTTTCAGGCGCGCAACGGATTGCAACGGATGGCCCCCGCAGCATGCGCGACGGGAAGCAGGGCATGCGGATGATCGGGACAGGCTTCGGCGCCGGACGGCGCAGCCTGCTGCTGGGGGCGCTCGCCCTGCCGGCGCTCGCCAGGCCGGCCCGTGCCTGGACACCCTCGGGGCCGGTCCGCGTCATCGTTCCCTTCGCGCCCGGCGGCACGAATGACGAGGTGATGCGCGTTCTGGCCGAATGCGCCGGCCGCCGCCTCGGCCGCCCCATCGAGGTCCACAACAAGCCCGGCCGTCCGGGCGTGCGGATGATCGCCGGCCTCGCCTCGGCGACGCCCGACGGGCTCGTCATCGCGCAGCTGCCCGCGGCGGCGATCCGCATCGCGCTGCTGGACCACCTGCCGCTCGACTTCCCGGGCGACCTCACGCCGATCCTGGGCGTCGCCGGCAGCGCCTTCGGGTCGATCGCGAAGAAGGACCGCTTCCCCGAGGGCTGGCGCGGCTTCATCGCCGAGGCGCGGGAGAAGCCGGGCGTGCTCTCCTATGGCAGCGCCGGGGTGAATTCGAACGGCCACCTGACCATGGCACGGCTGCTGCTGCGCGAACGCGTGCAGGTCGTCCACGTCCCCTTCCGCGGCGCGGCCCTCGGCGTCCGCGCCGTGGTCGCGGGCGATGTCGACGTCATGGCCGGCCCTGTCAGCATCGGCAGCGCGGTGACCGACGGGGATGCCGTCTGGCTCAACGTCTGGTCGGCCGAGCGCATGCCCCGCTGGCCCGAGGCGCCGACGCTGCGCGAGCTCGGCTACCGGCTCACCGTCACCGCGCCCTTCGGCATCGTGGGCCCGGCGGCCCTGCCGGCCGAGATCACCGCCAGCCTGCACGACGCCTTCCGCGCCGCCATGCAGGACCAGGCGTTCCACGACGTGCTGTCCAGGAACGACATGACCGAAGACTACCGCGACGGCCCCAGCTACGGGGCCTTCCTCGCCCAGTCCGCCCGCGTGGAGGAGATGCTGATCGGCCGGCTCGGCCTGCAGCCGTGACGCCTCCTGATATCCTCGCGCTCGAACGCGCGACGCTCAGCACCGTTCCCGCGCCCCGCATCGCCTTCGACGGGCCCTTCGTCGTGCGCGCCTATGCCGGCGGCACCGGGCGGGCCAATGCGGCGTCGAGCCTCGACCCGTCGCCCGATCCGGATCTCGAAGCTCGCGTCGCGCGGGTCGAGGGATTCTACGCCGCCCTCGGGGTGCCGCCGCGCTTCCGCTCCACGCCGCTGGATCCGCCGGGCCTGGCCGAGGCGCTGGCCGCGCGCGGCTATGTCGAGAAGGACGAGACGGTCATCCTGCTCGCCCCGATCGCAGCCCTCGCCGCCCCCGATCTCGCCGCCCAGGCCCATCCCGAACCCGACGCCGACTGGATGGCGGTCACCGCGACGGCCGAGCACCAGAGCCCCGCGCGCCGCCGCGAAAAGGAAGGCACCCCGGCGCTGCTGATGGTCCCCGGCGCCTGGATCACGCTGCGGGACGCCGGGCAGCCGGCCGCCGTGATCTCGGCCGTCGCCGCCGGTCCGATCGCGGGCTTCTTCGACCTCGCCGTGCGTCCCGAGCACCGGCGCAAGGGCCTCGCCGCCCGCGCGGTGCGCGCCGCCGCGCACTGGGCCGCCGGGCTCGGCGCCGAATGGATGTTCTGCCAGGTGGCCAAGGCGAACACCGCCTCGATCGCGCTCAACACCGGCCTCGGCATGACCGAGGCCTATCGCTACCGCTACCTGGTCCGCGCCGGCGACGCGGTGCCCTCGCTCAATTTCGGCTGAGGGCCTTCGACGGGCCCTCGCCGATCGTCCGGCCGTGGTCAGGACCAGGCTCTATTCCGCGGCCTGCGGCTGCGGCGTGGGCAGGGTGCCCGGGTTCTGCGGCATGGCGAGCCCCTGCCCGGCCTGCGGCCCGGATGGGCGCGGCGCCTCGCCCGGCTGGGTCGGAAAGCCGCCAGCATTGGACACCACCGTCCTGACGCCGCCCGCGGCCTCGTTCGCCGCGGCGAAGGCGACGTCGCCCCAGAAGCGCTCGAGCACCCCGTGCGGCACCTCGTTCAGCTGCAGCACGCGGCCGAGATCCTCGCCATCCTGGCGCGACACGGTCCACAGGATCTCGATCCGCTGGGTCCGGGTCGCCGGTTGGTTCACCACATCGACCTGGCCGGTGACCGCGAAGCGGGCGCCCTGGGCGCTCTCCTGCACCACCAGGCCCTGCTGGGTCAGCGCCTCGCGCAGCCGGGCCGTCAGCGCCATGTTGCCATCGCCCGGCGCGCCGCGGACCATCGGGACGTAGATGCGGGGCGGCCCGGCGACCGCGAGGGCCGCGGGGTCCATGCCCTTCCGCGCCGCCTCGGCACGCAGCAGCAGGTCGGCCACCCGCGGCGCGGCGTCGCGCGCGACGCGGGCCAGCAGGTCCGCACTCGGCGCCGACCATTCGCGGGACGACACCCGCGCCCCGTCGGCGCTGCCCTGACGCTGCCCGTCCGGATCGGTCAGGGTGTAGCGCGGCACCACGGCATTGCCCTCGATCCGCGTTTCCACCGTCAGCCGCCAGTCGAGCGGCAGCGGGTCGGTCGCCGAAGCCGGGACCTCGTTGGCCAGCAAGGCGGTCGACAGCGCCTCGGCGAAGCCATCCGCCTGGCGGTCGGTCAACATGGCGCCAGCGGGCCGGGGAATGGCGAGCCGGTAGGCGGGCGGCGCGGCGAGCAGCCCGGCCTGACCGCCCGGATTGCCTCGGAAGGGCTGCGGCAGGTCGCCACAGGCGGCCAGGACAAGGAGCGCGAGCGCGGCCAGTCCGGCCCGGATGGGGTCAGACCAGCGCAAGGCAGGACACCAGCAGGGTCAGCAGCATCAACGCTCCGAACATCAGGATGTAGGGCATGGCGTCCTTATTGGCGCCGGGCACCGGCTTGACCAGGGGTGCTCAGACCGCCAGCGCGATCGCCGAGAGCTGGTGGCCGATCGGCCCACCCCCGGCGAGCGTGTTCCGCCGATGGCTGAAGAAGTCGCCTTCCAGCGCCAGGGTGTCGTAGGGGGTGATTTCGACCCCGGCGCCCGCCGCCGAGAGCCTGGCGGCACAATATCCCGCGAGGTCGAACTGCCAGCGCCCCTCCCGCCGCCCGTCGGCGAAGAAGCGGGCATGGGCGGGGTCACGCGCCAGCACCGCGTCGCGCAGATCGGCCGCCACTTCGTAGGAGGGCTGGCGGATGCAGGGCCCCACCGCGGTGACGATCGCTTCCCGCCGGGCGCCGAGCGCGAGCATGGCCGCAATGGTTGCCTCCAGCACGCCGCCGACGGCGCTGCGCCAACCGGCATGGGCGGCGCCGATCACCCCGGCGGCGGGGTCGGCGAACAGGACGGGCGCGCAATCGGCGGTGACGATGCCGAGCGCGACCCCCGGTCGCCGCGTGACCATCGCGTCGGCCTTCGGGCGGTCGTCGTCGGGCCACAGCGTCTCCACCACCGCGACATCCGGGCCGTGCACCTGGGTCAGCGCGGCGAGCGATCCCGGCGCCACGCCCAGGGCGTCGGCCGCCCGGCGGCGGTTCTCCCGCACCGCATCCGGGTCGTCCTTGCCCGACAGGGAACAGTTCAGCGCCGCGAAGGGCCCGGCGGACACACCGCCCCGGCGGGTGAAGAAGGCATGAGCCAGGCCGGACTCGGCGGCGAGGCTCTCGGCGGTGACGAACTGGGCCATCAGCCCTCCTCGAATCCCGGCAGCGTCGGCAGACCGGCGTGGCAGAGGCAGATCGCCTTGAACAGCCGCCCCATATGCTCGGGCGCGGCCAATCGCTGCGCCGCCGCAAGATGGTGCGTCGCACGCTTCGGGTCCATCCGCGCGAGCATCGCCGCCCGGCTGAACAGCCCGAGCCGCCCGAGGAAGACCCCCTGCGGCAGCGGCCCCTGCACCCGCGCCCCGGCCGCACGGGCCGCCGCCGCGAAGGCCGCGAAGTCGACATGGGCCGTGACGTCGGCCGAACCGGGCGCGCCCAGCGGGTCTGCGGCACCGTGGCGCGCCATCGCCTGCAGGCTGTCGCCGAAGCCGCTCTCGGCCGGCCCATAGTCGAGGAACAGCGCCGCCCCGCCCTGCGCCGCGATCCGCGCCCCCAGCGCGGCGCCGATCGCGCGCGCGGGTTCGCAGACTTCCTGCACCGCACCCTCGGGCGCGTCCTCCGGCAGGGCCGGCGCGCCCTCGGCCGACCCCTCCACCAAGGCGCCGGCGGCGACGAAACGTTCCAGCCAGCCTCCGCCGCGGCGCACGAACTGGCGAATCGGCAGCGCGTCGAGGAACTCGTTGGCGATGACCATCGCCGGGCCCGGCGGCAGCGCGGCGATGTCGTCATGCCAGGCGGCCGCCGCGCCGCCCAGCCGTTCCGCCTGGACGGCGCGCAGACGGGGGGAGGTCTCGACCAAATGCACCCGCGCCGCCGCGCGGAAGGGCGGCACCATCTCGCCCACCGCGCGGAGGGCATCTGCCATCAGCGTGCCGCGACCGGGGCCGAGTTCCACCAGCAGCACCGGCTCGGGCCGCCCCATCGCCTCCCAGGCGATGGCCGCCCAGAGGCCGAGGCATTCCCCGAAGGCCTGGGTGATCTCGGGCGCCGTGGTGAAGTCGCCCCCGGTGCCGAAGGGTTCCCGCGTGGCGTAGTAGGCGGCGGCCGCCCGGCCGAGGAAACGATCGAGGCGCTCGGGCGGCGCGTCAGCCTTCGACATGCCGCGCCCGGCCGCGGAGGATCAGCCAGCCGCCGATCAGGATCATCGGCAGCGACAGCAACTGCCCCATGGTCGCGCCCGCAAACAGGAAGCCGAGATGCGCGTCCGGCTGGCGGAAGAACTCGCCGGTGATGCGCGCCAGGCCGTAGCCCGCCAGGAAGGTGCCGGAGAGGATGCCCGGCCGCGCCCGCACCCATTCGCTGCGCGCGAGCCACATCAGCACGCTGAACAGCACGATGCCCTCGAGAAAGGCCTGGTAGAGCTGCGAGGGATGACGGGGGTCCGGCCCGCCGGTGGGGAAGACCATGGCCCAGGGCACATCGGTGACCCGGCCCCAGAGCTCGCCATTGATGAAATTGGCCAGCCGCCCGAAGAACAGCCCGATCGGCACCACGCAGACGATGCGGTCGGCGAAGGCCACCCAGTCGATCGCGTTGCGCCGCGCGAACAGCCAGGTCGCGACGATCACGCCGAGCGCCCCGCCATGGAAGGACATCCCGCCATGCCACAGCGCGAGGGCCTCCCACGGCGCCGTCACGTAGTAGCCCGGCCGGTAGAACAGCACGTAGCCCAGCCGCCCGCCGAGGATGATGCCGAGCGTCGCCCAGGTGACGTAGTCGTCAACCTGCTCGGGTGTGGCGACCTTCGGCGTGCGCTGGACCAGCACCCGGGCGACCCGCCAGCCGAGGATGATGCCGGCGATGTAGGCCAGCGCGTACCAACGGATGGCGAAGGGCCCGATCTCGATCAGCGTCGGGTCGATGGCGGGGAAGGGAATGGCGAAGAACATCAGGCGAAGGGATCCTCGGCGTTCATCAGCACGTCCCGCACATAGGAACGCACCCCGTCCTCGAGCGTCGTGGGCGG
This sequence comes from Neoroseomonas marina, assembly GCF_012927745.1. Lineage (GTDB taxonomy): Bacteria > Pseudomonadota > Alphaproteobacteria > Acetobacterales > Acetobacteraceae > Neoroseomonas > Neoroseomonas marina. The sequence goes on along the minus strand of NZ_JABBKX010000006.1, from coordinate 41,324 downwards.
CTGCGTGAAACCTGCCCCGCGCAGGCGCTCCATCCGCGCCTCCGTGAAGTACTGGTACTTGCCCTTGAGGTCATCCGGCATGGGCACGAAGCGGATGTCGGCGTTGCGTCCCAGCGCGGCATAGATCGCCCGCGTCAGGTCGAGGAAGGTGCGCGCCTGGCCCGAGCCGATATTGTACAGGCCCGACGCCTCCGGATGCGCCTCGAGCCACAGCATCGCCGAGACGCAGTCGCGCACATGGACGAAGTCGCGCTTCTGCTCCCCGTCGGCGATGCCCTCGCGGTCCGAGGCGAACAGGGTCGCCGCCTCGCCCTTCATGATCTGGTTGAACTTGTGCAGCACCACCGAGGCCATGCGCCCCTTGTGGTGCTCGTTCGGCCCATAGACGTTGAAGAAGCGCAGCCCCGCCCAGACCGGCGGGCGCTTCCGCCCAAGGGCCAGCATCTGCGCCACCCGCCGGTCGAAGGCGAGCTTCGACCAGCCATAGAGGTTGAGCGGCCGCAGCCGGGCCAGCGCCTCGGCGCGCAGATCGTCCTCGAAGCCGAGCGCCCCGTCGCCATAGGTCGCCGCCGAGGAGGCATAGATGAAGGGCACCCCCGCATCCGCGCACCAGTCCCAGAGCATCTGCGGCAGGGCGAGGTTGGTCGCCGCGACCAGGTCCCCGTCCGTCTCGGTCGTCGCGCTGATCGCCCCCATGTGGAACAGCGCCCGGACCGGCGGTTTCGTCGCCAGGAAGGCCGGAAGGTCGTCCGGCGCCACGATGCCCGCGATCGGATGCTTCGCCAGGTTGCGCCACTTCAGGCCCTGGCGCAGCCGGTCCACGACCACCACCTCCTCCCCACGGGCGCAGAGCGCCGCGACGAGGTTGGACCCGATGAATCCGGCCCCGCCGGTGACGATGTGCATGGTCGATATTCCGCCCGGCAGGCCTTGAGAGGGGGGCGCGGGCGGTATAGGCCCCGGTGGGACGGCCCCGCAAGGCGAGCGGCACGAAGGAGATGACCATGGTCGGCAATGGTGGCCGCGCGAAATTCATGGACGACCTGGCGGGCGTCGCCGGGGGTGCCTTCTCGGTCCTCGCCGGCCTGCGGACCGAGCTCGAGGCGATGGCCAAGGCGCAGGCCGAGGCGATCGTCCGGCGGCTCGACCTGGTCAAGCGCGAGGAACTGGACGCCGCGATGGAGGTCGCCCGCCGCGCGCGGGAACAGGCCGAAGCGCTGGAATCCCGGCTCGCCGCCCTTGAACACCGGGTCTCGGAACTTGAAGCTGGCACGGACTCCTCACCCGAAACCTGAAGACCGAATTACAACCGCTGCAGGCTTGCGACGCGATTCTGCGTCTGCGTAGTCTGCCTTTCGTATCCCGCTGCCCGATTCGCACCCCATATTTAGTGGTGCCGGGCGGCAGACCCGGGCAAGGAGGTGCCGCATGTCCGCCTCTCTCCACTTGGACCGCGACCGTTCCTCGAACCCTCTCGACATCCTCGAACAGATCATCGCTGCCAATGAATGGGCCTTCGAGCGCCGTTCGGACGGGGAGATGGCGGCCGAGGCACCGGGAAAGTGGTGCGACTACGGCCTGCACTTCTCCTGGTCGCACGAGATCAGCGCGATGGCCTTCACCTGCGCCTTCGACCTGAAGGTGCCGGCCGACCGGCGCGAAAAGCTCTACGAACTCCTCGCCCTGGCGAACGACCGGCTCTGGATCGGCCATTTCGGCATCGAGGCGGAAGACGGCGTGCCGGTGTTCCGGCATTCCGTCCTGCTCCGCGGCTCGCCCTCCGCCTCGGCCGAGAGCCTCGAGGACATGGTCGACATCGCCATCACCGAGTGCGAGCGCTTCTTCCCCGCCTTCCAGTTCGTCCTCTGGGGCGGCAAGGCGCCGGCCGAGGCGCTGGCGGCCTCCATGCTGGACTGCGTCGGCGAAGCCTGACCGCACCGGCCGGCGCCCCGCGCCGGCCGCGACATGCAATTGTCACATGCGGGAGGCCGCCCCCTTCCCTTATCACGTCTTCGTCAACGAGACTGTCCAGCGTGGGGCGTGGCTCACCGTCCTGGCGGTGGTCGGAAGGGATGATGGCGCGATGAAGATGGACATTCAGGAGATGGCGCCGGGGGTGAACCGTGTCGTCCTCGACGGGCGCCTCGACGCCGCCGGCACCGGCGAGATCGAGTTGCGCTTCACCGCGAGCATCGCCCCCGCCGACCGCCATGCGGTGGTCGACCTCGCCGCCGTCCCGTTCGTCAGCTCGCTCGGCATCCGGCTGCTGCTGACCGTCGCGCGCACGCTGCAGCGGCGCGGCCGCAAGGCCGTCATCCTCAACCCTCAGCCCTCGGTCATGACGGTGTTCGAGACCGTCGCCCTCGGTACGCTGATCCCGATCGCGACCGACGATGCCGAGGCGCTGGCGCTGACCGCGACCTGAGGCGGGGGCCGGTCGGTGACGCAGGCCACCGGTCCGGAAGAGGCGGACAGGCTCCGCCTCTCCATCCCTGCCTCCTCGGCGGGGCTGACGGCAGCGCAGCCCCGGCTGCGGGCCTTCCTCGACGCCCGCGGCCTGCCCGGCGGCATCGCGGACCGCGCCGAACTCCTCGTCGAGGAAGCGGTGATGAACGTCGCCATGCACGGCGCCGAGGATGCGGCGACCGCGCAGGTCGACCTGCTGGCCGAGGCCGGGCCGGATCGTTGCATTTTGGTCTTCGAGGATGCCGGCCGCGCCTTCGACCCCACGGCCGGCGAGTTGAAGGAACGGCCGCTGAGCCTCGCGGATGCGGAACCCGGCGGGCTCGGCCTGGTGCTGATGCGGCGGATGACGCGCGAACTCGCTTATGAGCGCCTGCCGGAAGGGCGGAACCGCCTGCGCATGGTCCTGCTCTGACGCGCCGGTGGCGTTCCGGTGCTGGAAGGGCCTAGCCTGGGGTTCGCGATACAGGCGGGGCGCGGTGCCGAGGAGTGCTGCCGGAACACGCACGGGCATTGGAGGTTCCGCATGACTGCGGAACCCGAAGCGCTCGCCCTGCGTGCGGGCATGCGCTGCTTCCTGCTGCCCCCGCGGTCCCGCCGGCTCGAAGCCCCTCCCGCCCCGCGGCCCGTGCCGGGCGCGCCGCCGGGACTGCTGGGCCTCGCCATGGTCGACCGGCGCGGCGCGATGGTCTGGGCGCTGACCCCCTTCCCGTCTGCCTGGGTGGTGGTGGAACGCGACGGCGGCGCGGTCGTGTGCGGCGGTGACGCGGTGACGGAACCGACGGCCGATGCGGTGCCGCTCGCCCTGCCGGAAGCGACGCCGCTGCCCATGCCGGCGCCCGTGGCGCTATCGATCCCGCCCCGGCCCGCGGCGATGCCGCTCGCCGCGCCGCGCAGCCGCGACCATTACCTGCTCACGCACGGTACCGGATCGGTCTCCGTCCCGCTCGCGGCGCTGGAAGGGATGGGCTCGCTGCGGCCCGGCATGGATCCGGCGACACCGCCGGGCCTGCCCGGCGCCTTCGGCATCCATGAGGTCGCCGGGCGGCGCGTGCTGGTCCTCGATCCCGCGTGGTGCACCGGGGGCAGGCCCGCCACGGGGATGGCCTCGGGGCTGGTAGCGCTGCTGCGGATCGACGGCCGCCTGCTCGCCATGCCGATCGGTCGCGCCGCGCCCGGCATGGAAGGCCCCGCGCTCGAGGAACGGCTGCGCGAAACGCCGGACGGCCGCGCGCTGCTCGACGCCGCGCCGCACGCGCTGCCCGCCGCCGGCCCCGAAGCGGGCCGCGAGGTCGCGCGCCTGCTGCTGTGCGAAGCCGGCGGCACCCGCTTCGCCGTCGTGGCGGCCGAGATCGCGACCGTCCTCGCCCCGCTGCGCCCGGCCCCGGCGCCCGCGCCGGTCCCGTCCCTGCGCGGCGTCGTCTCCCATCGGGGGGAGGTGCTGCCGGTGCACGACCTCGACCCGCGCCTCGGTCCACCCCTCCTCGCGCCGGCTCTCGCCCAGGCGCCGCTGCTGCGCCTGGCGTTGCCGCGGCCGGTCGCGGTGCCGGTCGAGCGCGTGCTCGGCCTGCGCGCCCTGCCCGCGGCCCTGATCGAGGCGGTCGCGGACGACGTGCTGGTCTCGGGCCTCGCACCGCTCGACGGCATGGGCGTCCGCATCTGCCGCGCGGCGGCCCTGCCCGCATGACCGCGCCCGATCCCGACCTCGTCGCCGCCTTCGCCGAGGAGTACCGCGCCGGCGCGGCGCGCCTCGCCGCCGCGACGGACCTGCCGGCGGCGGGACGGGTCATCGCCAATCTCCGCGCCATGGTCGAGGCGGTGGGGATCGCCGCGCTGCTGCCCCCGCTCGACACGGCGGCGGACGCGGTCGCGGCCGGGGATGCCGATGCGCTGCACGCGGCGGCCGCGGCGATGGGTGGGGCGCTCGACGCCGCCCTCGCGCCGCCCGCGCCCCCGCCGGCCGGGCGCGTCCGAACGCTGGTGGTCGACGATTCCCCCACCATGCGCCGCCTGCTGCGCCAGATCCTCGCCGCCGACGCCGCCTTCGAGGTGGTGGCCGAGGCCGCCGACGGCGCCGAGGCGATCGCCCGCAGCGCCGAGACGGCGCCGGACCTCGTGCTGCTCGACATCGAGATGCCCGGCATGGACGGCGTCACGATGCTGCGCCACTGGGCGCTGAACGGACGCGGCACGGTGCTCGTCGTCTCCTCCGCGACGCCGCCGGGATCGGCGCTGGCGCGGGAGGTCCGGCGGCTCGGCGCCGCGGGCGTCACCGGCAAGCCCTCCGGCGCCCTGTCGGCCGACATGGCGGAACGGCGGGGCGCGGCGCTGATCTCGGCCGCGCGCCGCGCCGCCGGCCTGCCGCAGGATGCCGCGCCGTGATCGACGACGACCTGCGCGACCACTTCGCGGCCGAGAGCGAGGAACATCTCGACACCATCGAGACCCTGCTCGCCGCCGGCGTCGCCGATCGCGCGGCGATCGATTCCCTCTTCCGCGCCTTCCATTCGCTGAAGGGCATGAGCGGCGCGCTGGGCGGCGCGGGCATGATGGCGGTGGCGCATCGCTGCGAGGACATCCTCGGCCTGGCGCGCCAGGGCCGCGCGGCGATCGTCGGGGAGGCGGCGAATGCGCTGGTCGCGGCCGTCGACACCATGCGCCGCCAGCGCGCCGGACTGGTCGGGGAGAATTGCGACATCCCGGCCCCGGCGGCGCTGCTGTCGCGGCTCGGCGCCGTCGCGGACGGCACGGCGGTGGCCACGCCGCCGCCCGCCGCCGCACCGCCACCCGCATCGGCGCCTTCTGCGGCGTCGCAGGCCGCGCGGCATTTCGCCGTGCTCGCCGAGGTCTCCGCCAAGGTCGCGATGAACCTCGCCCCGCTCGCGGCCGGCGCGTCGCACGAAGCGACGACGCTCGCCACTGAGCTCGCGGCGCTCGCCCGCGCCGCGGGGGCGGGGCGCGTCGCGGCGACGCTCGACGCCCTGCCGCGACGCGCCGGCCCCTCTGCATTGCCGGCCTTCGGGGATCTGTGCCGCGGTCTCGTGGCGCTCTCGGCGCTGACCGGCCAGGATGCCGGCGCGGCGGCGCTTCAGCAGGCATTGGCCGAGACCTCGGGCCAGGCCGGGCTGCCGGCGCGCCTCGGCGCCCTGGCGGAATTGCTGGACGGCGCCGACCCCGCCGCCTGCGTGGCCGCGGCACGGGACGGCGCGCGCATCGCCGCCGCGATCGGCGAGGCGCCGCTCGAGGACCTGCTGCTCACGGTCGAGGATCTCTGGGACCGCCTCGCCGAGCCGGACGCCGCCGCGGCCGTCACCGCCCGCCGCGCGCTGATCGCCGGCCGGCTGCGCGCGGTCGCGACCGGCGGCCTCGCCGTCCTGCGCACCCAGGCCGAGGAACCCACCGCACCGGTCGCCGCCCCCGGCATCCCGCCGGACTTCGCCGCGACACTGGGCCCCGAAGGCGCCGAGCGCGCCGCCGCAGCGGTCGCGTCCGGGCGGGGCCTCTACCGCGCCCGCCTCGGCCACCTCGCGACGGTCGAGCGCGAGGCCGCGCTGATCGAATGGCTCACCGCCCAGGGCGCCGAGGCGCTGGCCAGCCGCCTGCTGCCCGGCAGCGACCCGCCGGTGCTGGAACTGCTCCTCGCCGGCCCCGCCGATGCCCGCGCCTTCGAGGCGAGCCGCGCCGCCATCGATCCCGCCGGCACGCTGGTCGCCGCGCTGACGCCGCTCGGCGCCACGCCGGCCGGCGAGCCCGCCACGCCCGCCGCCGGCGGCACGCTGCGCCTGCGGCAGGAAACCGTGGACGGCATCATCGCCCTCGAGGCCGAGGTGCGCGCCGCCGGCCTCTCCCTCGCCGATGTCGCGGGCCGCACCGAGGTCCGCGGCCTCGCCACGCGCATCGCCAGCCTGACGCGCGACCTGCCGCCCGGACGCGCCGCCGAGGCCGCCGCGCTCGCCGACCGCGTCAGCGCCACCATGCAGGAGGTGCAGGGCACCGCCGACCGCCTGACCATCGCGCTGCGCCGGCTGAACGAAGCGATGATGGAGCTGCGCGTCACACCCCTCGCCGCCCTGTTCGGCCGCATGCCGCGCATCGCCCGCGCGGTGGCCGAAGCCGCCGGCAAGGAGATCGAGGTCGAACTCGCCGGCGGCGAGGTCAGCATCGACCGCGGCCTGATTGAGATCCTCGCCGATCCCCTGCAGCACCTGGTGCGCAACGCGGTGGACCACGGCGTCGAACCCCCCGCGCAGCGCAGCGCCGCCGGCAAGCCGCCGCGCGCGCACCTGCGTATCGCCGCCGAACGCCATGGCGCGGACCGCGTGCGCGTCACCGTCGCCGACGACGGCGCGGGCATCGACACCGAGGCGGTGCGCCGCGCCGCCGTCGCCCGTGGCGTGGTGGGCGGCGCCGAGGCCGCGCGCCTCGACGAGACCGGCGTGCACCGCCTGCTGTTCCGCCCCGGCTTCTCGACCAAGGACCGCGTCAGCGCGACCTCGGGCCGCGGCGTCGGCCTCGACGTGGTGGAGGACGCGGTCCACCGCGCCGGCGGATCGGTGACGGTGTCGAGCCGCCCGGGCGCGGGGACGGAATTCGTGCTCGACCTGCCGCTCTCGGCCGCCATGGCCCCGGTGCTGCTGGTCGAGGCCGGCGGCCACCCCTACGCCCTGCCCGTCGCGCGCGTCGAGGCGGTGCTGCACACCGGCACCCTCGGCAGCGCGGGGGAACTGCCGCCGGTCGTCTCGCTGGAGGCCGCGCTCGGCCTGCCGGTGCCGGGCGAACCGGGCGGCATCCTGCTGCTGCGCGGTGCGGGCGGGCGGCGGATCGGCCTGTCGGTCGGCCGGGTCAGCCGGCGCGTCGACCTGCTGCTGCGCCCGCTGCACCCGACGCTCGCCGCCCTGCCCGGCGTGGGCGGCGTCGGCGTGCTCGGCACCGGTGAACCGGTGGTGGTCCTGGAACCCGACGGGCTGGCGCCCGCCTGACCCACCCGGTCAGCGCATGCGGATCGCAAGCGCCGTGATGTCGTCCGATTGCGGCGTGCCATCGGCGAATGTGGCCGCCGCGGCGAGCACGCCATCCACCACCTTGCGCGGATCGGCCCCGAGGCCCGCCAGCGCGCGGTACAGGCCCTCGCGCTCCAACGCCTCGCCGGCCGCGTTCTCGGCTTCCGTCACGCCGTCGGAGAAGACCAGCAGCGCCTCGCCCCGCGCCAGGCGGAAGGGCTCGCTGCGATAGACCGTACCTTCCCGCGCGCCGAGCGGCGGCTGCCGCCCGAAGGGGCCGAAATCGCGCGGCGGCGCGTCGTCGCGCAGCAGGAACGGGGCGTCATGCGCCGCAATGGCGATCGCCCCTTCCCCGGTCTCGAGGTCGATGACGCCGAGCGCCGCGGTGACGAAGGTCATGTCCTCGTTGTCGCGGGCGAGGTCGTCATTGGCGATGGTCAACAGCTCGCCGGGATCGGGCGGGCAGTGCCGCTCGGCGCAGAGCCGCGCCGAGGCGCGCACGAGCCCCATGCTGCGCGCCATGGTCAGCGCCGCCGGCGCCCCCTTGCCCGAGACGTCGCCGACCGCGAACAGCACCGTCCGCTCGTTCAGCCGCACCGCGTCGTACAGGTCGCCGCCGACCTGCCGCGCCGGGATCATCGCCGCATAGACGTCGATCAGGTCGCCCGCGATGATCGCCGCGAAATCGTGCGGCACGAGCGAGACCTGCGCCGAGCGCGCGCTCTCGAGCTCCGCCTCCAGCGCCGCGAGGCGCTGCGCCGCGAGGTCGCGGAGCCGCTTCTTCTCGAGCACCGTCGACAGCCGCGCGCGCAGCAGCGTCGGGTCGAAGTTCTTGGGCAGGAAATCCTCGGCGCCGAGCTCGATGCAACGGACGATCGCCGCCATCTCGGTCAGCGCGGAGATGACGATCACCGGCGGGGCCACGGCCCCCAGCCCGCGCAGCCGGTCGAGCACGCCGATGCCGTCGAGGCCCGGCATCTCGATGTCGAGCAGCACGGCATCGAAGGCGCGCGCGGCGATGGCCTCGAGCCCCTGCTGCCCGTCCTCGGCCAGCGCGACGTCATGGTAGCCGAGCTCGGCGAGGCGGCGCGTCAGCAGCAGCCGGTTGAAGGCGCTGTCGTCGACCACGAGGATGGAGGCCGCGACGGGCGGCGCGACGGGCGCGGTCACAGGTTGCGCCCCAGCTTCGCGCCGCCGGCGACGGATTCGACGGCCACGCGCGTATCCGCGGCCTGGCGGGACAGTTCGACCATGGTGCCGGTCAATTGCTCGGCCGCCGTCGCGCTGGACTGGCCGATCAGGGTCAAGGTGTTCACGCGCTCTCCCAATTGCCGGACGGTCGCCTGCTGCTGGTCCATGGCGGTCGCGATGTCGCTCGCCAGTCGCGCGCTCTCGGCCACCAGCCCTTCGAGCCGGTCGACCGAGACGCCGACATTCTTCGCCGCCGCCCCGCCCTCGCGCGTGCGCTGGCCGGCACCGCGGACGAGGTCGGCGATCTCGGTCGCCAGCCCCTCGGTGTTCGCCGCGAGCTGGCGCACCTCCTCGGCCACCACCGCGAGGCCGCGGCCGTGCTCGCCGGCGCGCGCGGCCTCAATGGCGGCGTTGATCGCGAGGATGTTGGTCTGCGTCGCCATCTGCGCGATCGAGGCGGCGATGCGGTTCACCCGCTCGGCGTCGTCGCCCACGCCCTCGACGATCTGCACCAGGTCGCGGATGCGGTGCACGCTGTCGGCGAGCAGCGTCTTCGCGTCGCTCGCGCGCGCACTCGCATCCTGGGTGTTCTGGCCGACCAGGCGGATCTGCTCGGCGCTGTCGGCCAGCGAGGCGGCGAAGGCGCGCAGCTCGCTCAGCTGCTTCGAGGCACCGTCCGAGATGCTCCCGATGGCCTGGGACGCCTGGGTCGTCGAGCTCGCCGTCTGCCGCGCGCCGTCGAGCGCGCGGTCGGCGAGGCTGCGCGTGACGTTGAGGTTGTCGCGGAAGATCACGACGGCACGCGCCATCTGGCCGAGCTGGTCCTCGCGATCGGTCAGCGGCACATCGGTCGCGACGTCGCCGCGCGCGACCTGGGTCATGGTCCGCGCCAGCGCGCCGACCGGCCGGGTGATGGTCGTCACCAACACGTACCAGGTCAGCAGCGCCGCGAAGACGCCGAGGCCGGTGCCGAGCATGGTGACGATGCGGGCGTCGCCCGCGATCCGGCGCGCGCTCGCGACGCTCGCCTCGGCCCGCGCGCGGGAGGCGTCGCGCGCCGCATCCGCGAAGCGGTTGAAGGCGACCTGGATGTCGAGCCATTCGTCCTGCAGCGGAACGAGATCCGCGCGACGCCGTGCGGCGAACGCCTGCTGCGCGCGCTCGGACAGGCCGCCGATGCGGCGGCTCATGTCGCGCGCCCCGCCCAGGACGACGCTGTCGATCTCGCCGCCGAACAGCGCCTCGACCTCGCGGAACGCGGCGAGGAGCTGGGTGCCCTGCATGACGATGCGCGGCGGCAAGGCGTTCGGCTGGCCGGCGGTGGCCGCCATCGTGTTGAACGCCGTGCCGTAGCTGTTCACGCTGGCGGCGAAGGTGCTGACCGCCTCGTCCGCCAGGCGGACGCGCACGCCGAGTTCCTCGACGATCGCCGATTGCCGCGCGAGGTTCGTCGCGGCATTGCCGGCCAGCAGACCGACGGTGAGCAGGAAGAGGATGCTGACGATGCCGGCGCGGGTGCTGATGCGCCCCATCCATTCCGCGAAGCGCCAGCGCCGGGTGCGCGCCGCCGCCTCGCGGGTCGACCGCACGGCTTCGATCGCTTCCAGCGTCCCGTCCATCCGCTCCTGCCTCGTGGCACGCCACCCCGACCTTCCCGCACGGGGTGCGGAACGGGGGCTGCCATCCTGTCCGGTTCCGGCCTCCGGAATCGAGGAATTACTGCACGGATCCGTGAGCGTTGCGAGTCCGTGCTGATCGGGCCGTGCCCCCGCTTGCCCGGCCGGGCCCGAGGAGGCACGGTGCCGGGCATGAGCGAGACCCTTCCGGACCTCCTGCTGATCGGCTGCGGCAAGATGGGCGGCGCCATGCTGTCCGGCTGGCTGGAACGCGGCCTGTCCCGTGCCGTCGTGGTGGAACCCTACCCCGCTTCGGCCGCGGCCTTCGCCGGCCGTGCAAGCATCGTTCCCGATGCGGCATCGATCCCGGCCGACTTCCGCCCCGCGGCGGTGATCCTGGCCATCAAGCCGCAGGAAGCCCCGGCCAGCCTGCCTGCCTTCGCGCGTTTCGCGCCGGGCGGTGCGCTGTTCGTCTCGATCATGGCCGGGCGGTCGGTGGCGTCGATGCGCGCCGCGCTGGGCGAGCGCGCCGCCGTCGTCCGCGCCATGCCGAATACGCCCGCCGCCGTGCGCCAGGGCTTCACCGCCGCCTACGCCGCGCCGGGCGTGACGGACGCCCAGAAGGCGCTGGCCGATGCGTTGCTCCAGGCCGTGGGCGAGGTGGCCTGGGTGGCCGAGGAGGATCAGATCAACCCGGTCACCGCCGTGTCCGGCGGCGGGCCCGCCTATGTCTTCCTGCTGGCCGAAGTGCTGGAGAAGGCGGCCATCGAACAGGGCTTGCCGGCCGACCTGGCGCGCCGCATGGCGCGGGCGACCGTCGCGGGGTCCGGCGCGCTGCTCGCGGCCAGCCCGCAGGATGCCGCCGACCTCCGCAAGGCCGTGACGAGCCCCAAGGGCACCACGGAACGGGCTCTGAACGTTCTCATGGAACCCGATGCCTGGCCCGCGCTGATGTCGAAGGCCATCGCGGCCGCGACGGATCGCGCGCGGGAACTGGCGGGCTGAGCCCAACCCCCCATATCCTGGCTCCATGAGCGAGACGAACGACGACGCCCTCATTGGCGCGCTGTGGCGCGTGGTCGCAGCGCATGGCTGGGACGGGCTGACCATGGGTCGCCTGTCGGCCGAGTCCGGGGTGCCGCTGGCGACACTGCGGGACCGCTTCCCGACCAGGCTCGATGCCCTCGTGCTGCATGGGCGGGTCGTCGACCGGGCGGTGCTCGACGGGACCGTGCCGGGTCAGGGCGGCGCGGCGCGGGACCGGCTCTTCGACGTGCTGATGCGCCGGTTCGACGCGATGCAGCCCCACCGGGCGGGCATCCTGCGCTTCCTCGCGCATCTGCGGCGCGACCCGGGCCTGGCTGCGGTCCTCGCCCCGCGCATCGCGATGTCGATGCGCTGGATGCTCGACGCCGCGGAGATCGGCGGCGAGGGCTGCGCCCGGCGGGCCATGGCGCTCGGCGTCGTGGGCGTCTGGCTCGCCACCGTCCGCGCCTGGGCGGAAGACGAGAGCGAGGATCTCGGGCACACCATGGCGGCGCTCGACCGCGCGCTCGACCGGGCGGAGCAGATGGCGCGCACGGTGGGCATCATGGCGCGCGATGCTTCCGCCGCCGATCCGGAGGTCATGCCGGATCAGGCATGACCCAACCATGACGAATGTTCGCGGCCGCGAGTTCCTGTATCGCCGCGGCGGCGTTCTGCTCTAGGCTTTTCGGGCAACGAGGGGAGAGCAGGATGGCCGATCCGTTCGGTTTCAAGCCCGACATGGACGTCTTCAAGATGTTCGCCGACTTCAAGATGCCCAACATGCCCGCCATGCCGGACATGGAAGCGGTCGCGACGGCCCAGCGGAAGAATATCGAGGCCCTGTCGGCCGCGAACCGCGTCGCGCTCGAGGGCGCGCAGGCCGTCGCGCGCCGCCACATGGAGATCCTGCAGTCCTCGGTGGCCGAGATGACCGAGGCGATGAAGTCCCTCGCCTCGGCCGAAGCCCCGCAGGACAAGGCGGCCAAGCAGGCGGAGCTCGCCAAGTCGACCTACGAGAAGGCGGTGGCGAACCTGCAGGAGATCGCGGATCTCATCCAGCGGTCGAACAGCGAGGCGATCTCTCTGCTCAACAAGCGCTTCACCGAGGCGATGGACGAGGTGAAGGGGCTGATGGCGAAGGCCAAGAAGTAGCGGCCTCGCAACGCTTCCGGGTGCGCCGCGCGGCGCATCCACTCAGCGGTTCGGCGCGGGGCCGGTGCCTCGCGCCACCAGACGCCCCTGGGCGTCGTAGCGGCGCCAGGTGTCGCCATGGCGCTCGATGCGCCCGATCGAGCGGCCCTGGGCGTCGCGCAGCCGGGCCGTGTTCCCGTGCCAATCGGTCGAACCGGTGAGCCGGCCGGCGGCATCGTAATGACGCGTCACGGCGCCATGGGTTTCGCTGTAGCCCATCGCCCGCCCGGCCGAGTCGAAGTGCCGCGTCGTGTTGCCCGTCGTCTGGGACCGGCCGATGAGCCGCCCGCCGGCATCAAAGTGACGGACGTCCCCCGTGCCGTCGCTGCGGCCGGTCATCCGGCCCTGGGCATCGAATTCCCGGGTGGTCTGGGCGGCGACGCCGCCGGCAAGCAGGGCAATCGCGAGGGTCAGCGCGGTGACGCGGCGCATGCGTGGGGTCCTCAGAACGGGGGCAGCGTGATACGGCCCTGCGGCGACGGTATGGCGGGCAGATTTACACATCTTCGTCACGTTGCTACGAACCCGCCGCCCTCCCGACACCGCCCGCGCCACGGCGCCCGGAGCCCCCCGGCCATGAAGATCGTCGCCTGCAACAGTAACCGCCCTCTGGCCGAGGCTGTCGCCGCCGCCTGCGGCATCCCGCTGACCAACGCCTCCGTCCGCCGTTTCGCGGACATGGAGGTGTTCGTGGAGATCCACGAGAACGTCCGCGGCGAGGATGTGTTCGTGGTCCAGTCCACGAGCTACCCGGCCAATGACAACCTGCTGGAGCTGCTGATCACGCTCGATGCGCTGAAGCGCGGTTCCGCGCGGCGCATCACGGCCGTGATCCCCTATTTCGGCTATGCCCGGCAGGACCGTAAGTCCGGCCCCCGCACGCCGATCAGCGCCAAGCTGGTGGCCAACCTGATCACCACGGCCGGCGCCGACCGCGTGCTGACGATGGACCTGCATGCCGCGCAGATCCAGGGCTTCTTCGACATCCCGGTGGACAACCTCTTCGCCGCGCCGCTGTTCTCCCGCGACATCCAGGAACGCTACAACGGGCGGGAGCTGATGATCGTCTCCCCCGACGTCGGCGGCGTGGTGCGCGCCCGCGCCATCGCGGCGCGGCTCGGGGTCGATCTCGCCATCATCGACAAGCGGCGCCCGCGCGCCGGCGTGTCGGAAGTGATGAACGTGATCGGCGAGGTCGAGGGCCGCCACTGCCTGCTGGTCGACGACATCGTCGATTCCGGCGGCACGCTGTGCAACGCGGCCGAGGCCCTGCTGAAGAACGGCGCCAAGTCGGCCGGCGTCTACGTCACCCACGGCGTCTTCTCGGGTGGCGCCGTCGCGCGCATCGGTGCGGCGCCGATCGAGATGATGACGGTCACCGACTCGATCCAGGCCACCGAGGCGGTGCGCGTGTCGCGCAACATCCGCCAGCTCACCATCGCGCCGCTGCTCGCCGAGGCGATGAAGCGCATCAGCGAGGAATCCTCGGTCTCCTCGCTGTTCAATTGAACGAGGAGGAGGCCGGCCGGATCGTCGGCCTCTACCGGCGCCACGCTGCGGCCTGGGCCGCGGCGCGCGGGACCGAACCCGGCGTCGAGGCCGGATGGCTGGCGCGCTTCGCCGCGCTGCTGCCGCCCAAGGGGATGGTGCTCGATCTCGGATGCGGGCCAGGACGACCGGTCGCGGCGCATCTCGCCAGCCTCGGGCACGCCATCACGGGGGTCGATTCCTCCCCCGAGATGATCGCCATGGCGCAGGCCGCCCTGCCGGGGCACGACTGGATCGTTGCGGACATGCGCGGCCTCGCGCTCGGACGCCGTTTCGATGCCCTCCTCGCGTGGGACAGCTTCTTCCACCTCTGCCATGACGACCAACGCGCGATGTTCCGCCGTTTTGCGGACCATGCCGCGCCAGGTGCCGCGCTGATGTTCACCTCGGGGCCCAGCCATGGCATCGCGATGGGACGCCTCGGCGGCGAACCGTTGTTCCATGCCAGCCTGGATGCGGCTGAATACCGGTCGCTGCTCGCCGCGAACCGCTTTGCCGTTCAGGCCCACGTCGCGAACGACCCCGAATGCGGCGGTCATACCGTCTGGCTCGCGCGCCGCGACTGAGAAAGCCTTCGAGACGGCCGGCACGGGCGCGGACGGGCGCGCCGAACGGCCCCAGGTCGAACGAAACCCGAGCCCGCCTTGCCAAGCCCGCGCCCCCGGAGGATTGTCCGGACGCCCGCCTGAACGGCGGCGGAACGGAAGGACGATCGTCCATGAAGCTCTACTACGCCCCCGGCGCCTGCTCGGTCGGCATCCATGTCCTGCTCGAGGAAACCGGCGCGCCTTATGAGGCGGTGCTCGTGAACCTGCGCGAAGGTGCGCAGTTCAAGCCCGAGTTCACCGGCGTGAACCCCAAGTCGAAGGTGCCGACGCTCGAGCGCGACGACGGCAGCGTGCTGACGGAATACCCCGCCATCGCCTTCTGGATCGCCTCCCGCTTCCCGACCGCGGGGCTGATGCCGATCGGCATGGACGCCCAGGCGCGCGCGCTGGAATGCACCGACTACTGCGTCGCGACGATGCACATGCAGGGCTTCTCCCGCATGTTCCGCCCGTCGAACTTCGCCCCGTCGGAAGGCGATGCCGAGGCGGTGAAGGCCCGCGGCGCCGAGATCTTCTCCCGCGGCCTCGCGCTGATGGACAAGGCGCTCGAGGGCAAGGAGTGGCTGGTCGGCACCTATTCCTTCGCCGATTCCGCGCTCTTCTACGTCTCCTTCTGGTGGAACGCGCGCCTGCAGAAGGACCTGCCGGCCAACGTCGCCGCGCATTACGCGCGCATGAAGGCGCGGCCCGCGGTGCAGCGCACGCTGGCGGCCGAAGGCCTGGCGTGAGCGTCGCACCCTTCGACATCTTCCTTCCGCCCGGACCGGGGGAGAAGCGGCCCTTCAGCCGCGCCACCCGGGCCGGCGGCCTGGTCTTCGTGTCGGGGCATTCCGCCCCGCACGATCCGGCCCGCGGCATCCACCGCGGCGCCACGGCGGCCGAACAGACGCGCAACGCGCTCGCCATGGTCGAGAGCATCCTGCGCGAGGCCGGCAGCAGCCTCGACCGCGCGGTGCAGGTGACGATGCTGATCACCGACCCCGCCGACTACGACGCATGCAACGCGGAATACGTGAAGCACTTCCCGAACGGCCTGCCCGCGCGCCACACCGCGCGCTTCGGCGTGCCGACCGAGGCGAAGGTCGCCTTCGCCTGCATCGCCCTCGCCGGAGACGCATCATGACGAAGCCGATCCTCTGGACCTCGACCCGCACCAGCGGAACCATCGTCCATCAGATGGCCGCGGCGGCCGGCGTCGACCTCGACATCCGCTTCATCAGCCTGCGGAAGGGCGAGCACAAGACGCCCGACTACCTCGCCATCAACCCCAAGGGCGAGGTCGCGGCGATCCAGATCCCCGATGCGGGCGTGACGATCACCGAGATCCCCGCCATGGCGCTCTGGCTCGCGGAAGCCGCGCCGGACTCCGGCCTGCTGCCGCGCGACGCGATCGGCCGGGCCAAGGGCATGGAATGGCTCTGCTGGTGCCATTTCCGCATGGCCAACACCTTCTATGTCGCCTTCCAGGCGGATGGGCTGCTCGCCGACGATGCCGCGGCGGCCGCGAAGCTGCGCAGCGCCGCCATGGCCCGCGCGGGCGATGCGCTCGCCTTCGTCGATGCCGCGCTGGCCCGGCAGCCGAACGGCACGCTGCTCGGCACGTCGCAGGTGACGGCGCCCGACATCTTCGCGTCGGCGCTGCTGTTCCTCGCCGACTTCCTCAAGCTGCCGACCGACCGCTTCACCCATTTGAAGGCCCTGGGCGCGAAGGTCGCCGCGGTGCCGGCCATCGCCGCGGCGCTCGCCCGCGAAGAGGAGATCGGATGACCCCCGCGCTGAACCCCATCCCCTTCTGGTTCCTCCGCCACGGGGAGACCGACTGGAACGCGCAGGGCCTCAGCCAGGGGCGCACCGACATCCCGCTCAACGCCATCGGGCTGATGCAGGCCGCGCGCGCGGCCGAAGCGATGCGCGGGCGCGGCATCGCGACCATCGTCGCCTCGCCGCTCGACCGCGCCTTCCGCACCGCCGAGATCGTCGCCCAGGCCGTCGGCCTGCCGATCGCGACCGACGAGGACCTGCAGGAAGTCGCCTTCGGCGAGCAGGAAGGCCTGCCGATGGGCGACTGGTACGACGACTGGATCGAAGGCCGCTACACGCCGGCGGGCGGGGAGACCTTCGCCGGTCTCGTCGCGCGTGGCGTCGCGGCGATCAACCGCGCCACCGCCCTGCCCGGCCCGGTGCTGGTCGTCGCGCATGGCGCGCTGTTCCGCGCCCTGCGCCTCGCCCTCGGCCACGAACCCAATGTGCGCACGCCGAACGCGCTGCCGATCCTCTGCACCCCGCCCGCCGGCGGCGGTGCCTGGGACGTCAGCCCGGTGGCGCTGCCGCCGCTTCCGGCATAGGCGCCGGCGGCTTCACCATCACGAAGCGGCGGTAAATCGCGCCCAGCGCGATCAGCGCCAGGCCGAGGCCGAGGAAGGACAGGACGCGCCACAGACCGACCAGCGCGTCCATGTCCACCAGGAACACCTTGAAGGTGGTGAGCGCGATGACCGCGAGGGCGGCGAGCCGCACCTCCTTCCGCGCCGTGCGGATGCCGGTCGCGAGCAGCAGTGCGCCGAGCAGCAGCCAGGCGCCGGAATAGGCGTACATCTCCGCCTCCCCGATGCGGCCCCAGCCGATGTCGTCGGGATGGAACGCGCGCCGCACCTCGAGCGTCACCCAGGCGAAGGCGGCCGCGAGCGTGTAGAGCGCCACGACCTGCCCTGCGCTCTTGGGCTCGTGCGCCTCGGGCGCGCGCGCCAGCGCAAGTGCGCAGAGCAGCGCCGGCAGCGCATAGGCCGGCAGGAGCGCGTTGAGCACCGGCAGGCCGGGCACCGCCTCGTTCACCGTCCAGGGGTTGTAGAAGATCAGCAGGCCGCCGAGCAGAAGCCCCACCACCCCGGCAGTGCGCGCCGCCCACAGCATGGCGATGCGACCGCCGCGCCGGTGCAGCAGCAGCGCCACCCAGGCGCAGGCAAAGAGAGCGCTCGCCTGCCAGCCGGCCTCCGCGAAGCCCCAGCTGCTGCCGCCGATCTTGCCGTTGGTCAGGCCGTGGCGGATCTCGAGCAGCACGAGCAGCACCGCGAACAACGCCGCGCCGCATTCGAGCAGCCGCACCACAATGCCGTCGCGCATCCGCAGGAAGACCCGCGACGCCCAGGCGAAGCAGACCGCCGGCACGCCATAGGCGAGCAGCAGCCCGTTCACCACCGGCCAGTCGCCCCAGTCATAGCCGAGCACGAAGCGATTGGCGGCGAGGCGAACCAGCACCGTCACGGCCACCACCACCGCGACGCGGCGCAGCGCCTCGAGCCCCGTGCGCCGCGCGATCATCGCGAGCGGCGGCAGGAACAGGGCGACGGCGAGCGTGAGCCACTGGTCCCGCAGCACGAAGGCGCAGCCGAGCGCGAGCGCGGCCGTGGCCCCCGTGGCGTGTGCGCCGGCCCGCCCGGTATCCCCGGCGGCGATGCCGCGCGCCGCCGCGCCGACATGCACTGCCGCCACGCCGCAGGCGATCAGCCCCCAGACCGGATCGGCGGCGATGCCGGCGATGCGCGCGTAGGCCACGAGCAGCGTCAGCACCGGCACCGCGGCCGCGAGACCCGCCCAGGCGGTGCCATGCCGCGATTCCAGCGCCAGCCCGGCCAGCAGGTGCAGCAGCGCGAAGGCCACCGCCGCGCCGATGAACCGCCACAGCGCCTCCGGCACCCAGGCGCCGGGGATCAGCCCCTGCACCGCGCCCTCGACCGTGACGAGTTCCGTGGTCGGCGACCAGGCCGGCACGTTCCACACCAGCAGGAGCAGCAGCCCCAGGCCCGCGACCAGCCAGGGCAGCCGCGACAGCGACACGTCGCGCAGCCCCGCCGCGATGGCGACCGGCGCGAGCAGCAGCACGCCGATCGCCGGCGCCAGGCCGGATTGCCCGATCGCGACCGGCACCAGCGCGAGCCCGAGCACCATCGGCGGCACATGCGCGAGCCGGCTGCCGAGCGGCGTGCCCAGCGCTTCCCGCGGCAGCAGGAACAGGAAGGCCGCCGCCCCCAGGACGACGAACAGCGTCGGCGCCCAGAGGTCGAGCCCGGTCGCCGCGAAGGTACCGCCCAGCGCCCAGAAGGCCCCGGCGACCGTCGCGCACCAGCCGAGCCAGCCCCAGGCGGTCAGCCGCACCACCATCATCGCCGCGACGGTCACCACCAGCAGGTAGGCGAACAGGCCGGGGATGGACGGCTCGTCGGTCGCGACCAGCATCGGCGTGACGAAGGCGCCCACCAGGCCCACCACCGCGACCAGCGGCCCCCGCCGCAGCGAGAGCAGCATGCCGAGCCCGCCCGCCCCGGCCATGGCGGCGAAGCCGATCGGCGGCGGCAGGAAGGCGTACATCGCCGTCGCGGCATAGGCCGCCCCGAACAGCGCCGCGACGCCCCCCGCGGCGAGCGCCGGCGGCCCGTAATCCGGCAGCGCCGATCCGCCTTCCGGCGCCGGACGCCGCGCGAGCCATTCCCCGGCAAGGATCAGCGCCACGCCCAGCAGCGCCGCCAGCACGCAGCGCGCCTCCGGGCCGAGCCAGCCTTCCTCCACCGCGAAGCGGATCAGGAAGACGCCGGCCAGCAGCAGCGCGCCGGCCCCGAGCCAGACGCCCCAGCGCTGGGTGAGCAGTTCCTCGATGTTCCGCTGCGGCCGCGGGCCGGAGGGGCGCGCCCAGGGCGGCAGCGGGGCGGCCGGCTCCGGGGCGACCTCCGGCTGTTCGGGGGCTGGCGGCGGCTCCGGTGCGGCCTCGGCGACCGGTTGCGGCGGGGCGGCGGGGGCCATCTCGGGCGTGGGCGCGGTCGCGACCCCCGGCGGGCGGAATCCGGCAGCCATCAGGGCGGCGCCCATGCCGACGATCTCGCCGCGGAGGATCCCGACCTCCCGCCGCAGCGCCTCGGCCTCCCGCCGCGCGGCCCCCGCCCGCGCAAAGCCGGCGACGCCGAGGATCCACCCGCCCAGGAACGCCAGGACGAGGAGCAGCAGGAAACCTTCCATGCGGCCAACGCTCGGCCGCGGCCCCGCGCCGCGTCAAGCCGTTCCGCGCTTGCGCCCCCGCCCCCCTTCCCCTAGAAGCCCCCTGCGCCGGCACCCCTGGAGGCCGGCGCTTGTCGTTGCGGCATGCCAATCGCGGCCCGCAGCGGCGACCAAACCAATGCAAGGAGCACGACCATGGTCCAGACCATCCGGATCGAGGCCGAAGCGCGCGAGCAGGCAGGTAAGGGGGCAGCCCGCGCAACCCGGCGTCAGGGGCTCGTCCCCGCTGTCATCTACGGCGCGAAGAAGGAAGCGACCCTCGCGGCGCTCGACCCGCGCGACGTGATGAAGGAACTGCACAAGGGCGGCTGGCAGTCGCACCTGTACGAAGTCGCCGTGAAGGGTGGCTCGACCGAGCGCTGCCTGATGCGCGACGTGCAGTTCCACCCGGTCACCGACCGCCCGATCCATGTCGACTTCCAGCGCCTGGCGCCGGGTTCGCGCATCCGCGTGAAGGTCGCCGTGCACTTCCTGAACGAAGAGACCTGCCCGGGCATCAAGGCCGGCGGCGTGCTGAACGTCGTCCGCCGCGAGGTCGAGGTGATGGCCGACCCGGAAAACGTGCCGGAGGCCTTCGAGGTCGACCTGGGCGAGGCCGCGATCGGCGCCGGCCTGCGCTGGTCCGCCGTGAAGGACCAGTTCGGCGCGAAGCCGGTCATCGTCGGCCGCGACTTCATGATCGCCTCCATCGCCGCCCCCACGGTGGTCGATGACGGCGCCCCGGCCGCGGCCGCGGCCCCGGTCGAGGCGACCAAGCAGAAGGCGCCCGCCGCCGCTGCCGCCGCCCCGGCGAAGGCCGCGAAGAAGAAGTGAAGGGCGGGGGAGGGTGAACCTCCCCCGCACCCCCTCCCTTCCTTGTCCCTTTGGTTCCAAGGAAGGTTGAGGGGGGTTCGGGGGGAGAAGTTCTCTTCTCCCCCCGGTCATGATGCCCGCGCGCGACGACACCCCCCTGCTCTGGGTCGGCCTCGGCAATCCGGGCGGCGAGCACGCGCGCCAGCGCCACAATATCGGCTTCATGGCGCTCGACGAGATCGCCCGCCGCCACCGCTTCTCCCCCTGGCGCAAGCGCTTCAAGGGCGAGGTCAGCGAGGGCGTGATCGCCGGCCGGAAGGTCTGGGCGCTGAAGCCCATGACCTACATGAACGCGAGCGGCGATTCCGTGCAGCAGGCGGCGTCCTTCCTGAAGCTGCCGGTCGACGCCATCACCGCCTTCCATGACGAGCTCGACCTCGCCCCCGGCAAGGTCCGCGTGAAGAAGGGCGGCGGCGTCGCCGGCCACAACGGGCTGCGCGACATGCGCCGGGCCTTCGCCAATGCCGAGTTCTGGCGCGTGCGCCTCGGCATCGGCCATCCCGGCCACAAGGATGCGGTGACGGGCCACGTGCTGGGCAATTTCGCCAAGCAGGACCAGGCCTGGCTCGCGCGGCTGCTCGATGCCGTTGCCGAGTGTGCTCCGATGCTCGCCGAAGGCCGCCCCGAGGATTTCATGACGCGCGTCGCGCTGCTGACCCAGGAGGCGTGATGGAAGACGACGATCACCCGATGGACGGCGGCTTCGGCGGACCCGGCCCGCAGGATTTCGTCAACGGCACCGCCGTCCTCGCCTCCGCCCTGACGCGCGAGGCCGAAAGCCTGGCCCGCGCGGCGGCCGGGCTGCGCGACACGCTCGACCTCTTCGTCATCGACGGCTTCTCGCCCGAGGCCGAGGACCGGCGCGTGATGCGCGAAGGCACACGCGAGGCCGCGGCGCTGGCGGGGGCCCTGCTGCTCACGGCGCGGCACCTCCTGCGCTTCACCGGCGACCCCGTGCGCGCGGCGCATGAGACGGTCGGGCGGCTGCCGCGCGGCTCGCTGTCGGTGGGCGAGATCGTGGGACATTTGCGGGCGGCGGCGCTGTCGCCCGTGACGGATGACGGCGCGGCGCGCATCGCCGCCGCGACGATCGCTGAGACATTCGCCGAGGAGTTCGGCGCCGCGTGGCACAAGGCGGCGCCGCAAGCCGGCGGCCAAGGGGACTGAGATGGGTTTCAATTGCGGCATCGTCGGCCTGCCCAACGTCGGCAAGTCGACTCTCTTCAACGCGCTGACGCAGACGGCGGCCGCTCAGGCCGCGAACTACCCGTTCTGCACCATCGAGCCGAATGTCGGCCGCGTCGCGGTGCCGGACCGGCGGCTCGACGACCTCGCGCGCGTCGGCAAGAGCCAGAAGATCGTCCCGACCAGCCTGGAATTCGTGGACATCGCGGGCCTGGTGCGCGGCGCCTCGAAGGGCGAGGGCCTCGGCAACCAGTTCCTCGCGAACATCCGGGAGGTGGACGCGATCGTCCACGTCCTGCGCTGCTTCGAGGACGGCGACATCACCCATGTCGAGGGCAACATCGACCCGATCCGCGATGCGGAGACGGTCGAGACGGAGCTGATGCTCGCCGACCTCGACAGCCTCGAGAAGCGCGCCCAGGGCCTGGTGAAGCGCGCGCGCGGCGGGGACAAGGAAGCGATCGCGCAGATGGCGCTGATCGAACCGATCAAGGCGGCGCTCGAGGCCGGCCGGCCCGCGCGCACCGCGGTGCCGAAGGGCGAGGAAGCGGCGGCGTCGCGGCTGCAGCTGATGACGACGAAGCCCGTGCTGTATGTCGCCAATGTCGACGAAGGCAGCGCTGCGACCGGCAACGCGCAGTCCGAACGCGTCTTCGCCAAGGCGAAGGCCGAGGGCGCGCAGGCGGTGGTGGTCTCGGCCGCCATCGAGGCCGAGATCAGCCAGATGCCCGAAGGCGACCGGGCGGAGTTCCTGGCCTCGCTCGGGCTGGAGGATTCCGGCTTGGACCGCATCATCCGCGCCGGCTACGCGCTACTGGGCCTGATCACCTACTTCACGGTGGGGCCGAAGGAGGCCCGCGCCTGGACCATCCTGAAGGGCATGAAGGCCCCGCAGGCCGCCGGCGTGATCCATGGCGACTTCGAGCGGGGCTTCATCGCGGCCGAAACCATCGCCTTCGACGACTACGTGACGCTGAACGGCGAGCAGGGTGCCAAGGAAGCCGGCAAGATGCGGGTCGAAGGCAAGGAATACGTCGTGAAGGACGGCGACGTGATGCTGTTCCGGTTCAACGTGTGAACGCCGCGCTCGACGCCTGGCTGACGGCCCTCGGGCCCGATCTCGGGACAGGCGTCGTGCTGCTGGTTGCCTTCGTGGCCGGTGCGGCGATTGGGATCGAACGCGGCATCAGCACGAGTTCGGTCGGCATCCGCACCTGCACGCTGGTGGCACTGGCCTGTGCCGGCTTCGCCTGCCTGATCCTCGCGAAGGTGCCGGAGATCGGCTGGGGCAACGCCTTCGGCGCGGTGGCGACCGGCGTCGGCTTCCTCGGCGCCGGAGCCATCATCAAGGCCGGGCGCAACGTGACGGGGCTGGGGGATGCGGCGACGATCTGGTGTGTCGCCATCCTCGGCCTGCTGATCGGGGCGCGGGAATTTGTCGCGGCGCTGGTCGTCGCGGCGCTGGTGCTGGCGGTGAACGTCGTGCTGCGGCCCGTCGCGGCCTGGATCGACGCGCATCGCGCGCGCCGCCAGCCCGAGGACGACGTTCTGGACGGGTGAGGGCTGCGTCCGGCCTACGACCCCGGCAGCGCCGTCCGCGCCGCACCCGTGACCGGATCCGGCGGCGGCAACGCCGTCCCGCGCGGTCCCAGCCCCTCGCGCTCTTGCGACCGGTCCCCGCAAGCCGCCAGCGCCAGGGTCAGCAGCAGGGCGGGCAGAAGGACTCGGGCGGCGGCGCGGAACGTCATGCCGCCCGCTTAGCACGGGCCGCGCCCCGCGCTAAACGGGCGTCGCGCAGCACCCGGAGTCCTTTCCATGTCCGACACCATCACCCCCATGATCGGCTTCATCGGCGGATCGGGCGTCTATGACCTCGACGGGCTCGAGGACCGCAAATGGATCAAGGTCCGCACCCCCTGGGGCGATCCCTCGGACGAGATCCTGACCGGCGGCCTCGCCGGCGTGCGCGTCGCCTTCCTGCCGCGCCACGGTCGCGGGCACCCGACGCCGCCCTCCGCGCTCAACTACCGCGCCAACATCGATGCGATGAAGCGGATCGGCTGCACGGAACTGATCTCGCTCTCGGCGGTCGGCTCGCTGCGTGAGGACCTGCCGCCCGGGCATTTCGTCATCGTCGACCAGTTCATCGACCGCACCTTCGCGCGCGAGAAATCCTTCTTCGGCACCGGCTGCGTCGCGCATGTCTCGGTCGCGCACCCGGTCTGCCCGCGCCTGTCGGACGCGCTGGAAGCGGCGGCGGAGGAGATCGCGATCCCGGTGCGCCGCGGCGGCACCTACCTCGTCATGGAAGGCCCGCAGTTCAGCACCAAGGCGGAAAGCCTGCTCTATCGCCAGTGGGGCTGCCACGTCATCGGCATGACCAACATGCCCGAGGCCAAGTTGGCCCGCGAGGCGGAGCTCTGCTACGCGAGCATGGCGATGGTGACCGACTTCGACTGCTGGCACCCCGACCACGACCACGTCACCGTCGAGCAGGTGGTGAAGGTCCTCTTCTCCAACGCCGACAAGGCGCGCGCGCTGGTGAAGGCGGTGGTGCCGCGGCTCGGCGCGCCGCGTGGTCCCTGCCCCGCCGGCTGCGACCGCGCGCTGGAACACGCGCTGATCACCGCGCCGGACCGGCGCGATCCGGACATGCTCGCGAAGCTCGACGTCGTCGCGCGGCGCGTGCTCGCCGGCTGAACGGCGCCGCGCCCGCATCTCGTGGGATGCGGGCGCGGATCCTGCGCTTTCCCCCGGGTAGGGCGGGGCGGCTTGGGGGGCCGCAGCCAGGGCAGTCACGCCCGCCCAGGGGCGCGCCCGGATCACCGCATGGCGGCGATGTCGATCACCTCGACGGCCGGCAGGTTCGCGACCTCGCCCGCCGCCCGCGCCGCGCCGGTCTCGAGGTTGACCATGTGCAGCACGCGGCCGGCGAGCAGGTAGCCCGCATTGCCGCCCTGCCCGTCGGGCAGGATGTCGAAGGCGACGCCGGGCGGCAGCATCTCGGCCACCTGGCCGCGCGGCTGCTGCACGCCGTCATTCGGCGGCGCCTGCAGGTTGAAGGACCGCGTCAGCGTGTCGATGGTGTAGAGCGCCGTCGCCTGCGTGCCGGCGACGCTGTTGGTGTAGGCGCCGGCGACGATGCGCGGCGTCGTCTCGGCATGGGGCGAACCGGCGGCATACTTCAGCTCCCCGTCGCGTGCCGCCTCGCCGGTATCGACGTTCACGCGCAGGTTGGTGCCGTTCATGCCCATCAGGCGCAGGCGGTTGGCGACCGGGTTGAAGTCCACCACCGCGCGCCCGCCCGAGGTGAATTCGGTGTTGAGCCGGCTGACCTGCGTCGCGCGTCCCGTGGCAGGGTCGATGGTCACGATCTGCCCGCGATCCGTCACGCCATACAGCCGCCCATCCTGCGGCCGCTGGTCGATGCCGAGCACGCGACCCTCCGCGCCGGTGATGCGCACGGGTGCTGCGGCGCGGCGCGCCTCGCTGTCGATCGACACCAGCGCGTTGTCGGCCGTCAGGCCGATGATCGTCGCGGCCTGCGCGGCCTGCGCGGCGGCGATCGTCCCGAAGGCCGCGAGGGCCAGGCGGAGGGTGGTCGTCATGGCGGTCATTCCTTCGTCCCGCAGGGCCGTGTCTGGCCCCGCTGACCGCCTTACGGGCCGGATGCGCGCCCGGATGCAGGGCGCGCGGAAAAAATCTCAGGTGCCCCGCGCCGGTGAAAGCCGCCCGATGAAGAGCACTGGCCCGGTCGGCCGCCCGGTCGGCGAACCGCCCGGCGGTTCGAGCGTGATCTCGATCAGCATCCCCGGCTCCGGCCGGATCCGGGCCGGCGTCACGGTCAGGCGCGCATCGGGCCCGGGCAGCAGGCCGAGCGAGGTCGGCGCCGTTGCCCCCTGGGGCAGCGCCCACAGCTCCATGACGCGATCGGCCGGCACCGGCTGCGGGTTCAGCGCGGCGAGGCGCAGCGCACCACCCTCGGCCTCGACCAGCCAGGCCGGCTGGTCGCGCTGGGTCAGCAGCACGGTCATCAGCCGCGGCTCCGGCGCCGGGCGCAGCACCAGCAGCGCCGCGAGGCCCGCCGCCACGGCGCTCGCCCCGATCGCCCAAAACCGCCAGAGGCGCGGCGCCGGGGGCGGCGCAGGCGCGGGCGCCTCGGCCGGCGGACCGCCGAGCGCGGCGGCGATGCGCTCCCACAGTCCGGGCGGTGGCGCTTCCGGCGTCGTCAGGTCGCCGAGCGGCGCGAGCCGCGCCTCCCAGGCCGCCACGGCGTCCCGCAGCGCCGCGTCGGTTTCCATCGCGCGCGCGACCTGGCGCGCGCGATGCGCCTCGAGCGTGCCGAGCACGTATTCCGCCGCCAGCGCGTCGCGTTCCACGGGATCGGTCGGGATCATGCGAGGCACTCCCGCAGCGCCAGCAGGCCGCGCCGGATCCACGACTTCACCGTGCCCAGCGGCAGGGCGAGCCGGGCCGCGATCTGCGCATGCGACAGGCCGTGCACATAGGCGAGGATGATCCCGTCGCGGTTCTTGGGCTCGAGCCCGGCGAGGCACTCCCGCAGCCGCCGCCCGTCCTCGGTCGCGGTGAGGCGCTCCTCCGCCTCCGGGTCGATCGCCTCGTCGCCGAGGCCGGGGTCATCGGTCGGAATCTCGCGACCCCGCGCACGCACCAGGTCGAGCGCGGCGTGGCGCACGATGGACCCGAGCCAGGCTTCCGCGCTGCCGCGCGCGGGGTCGAACTGGCCGGCGCGGCGCGCGATCTTCACGAAGGCGTCGTGCAAGGCATCGGCGGCGGCGTCCCGGTCGCGCAGGATCGCATTGGCCACGCCGAACAGCCGCACCGACTGACGTTCGTAGACCAGGCGCAGCGCGCGCCGCTCGCCCGAGGCGATGGCGGCGATCAGGTCGGGCAGCTCCGCGGCATAATCCATTCCGGGTCCGACAAAGGCATGGACCCTCGCGGCTGGTCAAGCGGAACGACCCCATTGCGCTGCAGCGCGACCGCACCGATCATCCCCGCGACAGGGACCTATCAGGAGGCCTCCGGATGCCGCGCTTCACCGTCTCCCGCCGCGCCCTCGGCGCGCTGGCCGTCGCGCCGTTGGCACGCCCGGCCTTCGCGCAGCCCGCCCCGATCCGCATCGGGGAACTCAATTCCTATTCGCGCATGGCGGCCTTCGCCGTGCCCTACCGCAACGCCATGCAACTGGCGCAGGATACGGTGAATGCCGCCGGCGGCGTGATGGGCGGACGGCGGATCGAGTTCGTGTTCCGCGACGACGGATCGACGCCCGGCGACGCCGTGCGCGTGGCCGAGGAGCTGCTGACGCGCGAGAACGTCGCCTTCCTCGCGGGCACCTTCCTGTCGAATGTCGGCCTCGCGGTCGCGGATTTCGCGAACCAGCGCAAGCGCCTGTTCCTCGCGACCGAGCCGCTGACCGACGCCATCACGATGGCGCAGGGCAACCGGTACACCTGGCGCGTGCGGCCCTCGACCTACATGCAGACCAGGATGCTGGTCGAGGCGATCCGCGGCAAGACGGTCAAGCGCTGGGCGATCGTCGCGCCGAACTACGAATACGGCCAGTCCGCCGCGGCCAACTTCAAGCGCCTGCTGCCCTCCGCCATCCCGGATGCCGAGATCGTGGCCGAGCAATTCCCCGCCCTCGGCCGCGTCGATGCCGGCGCGACGGTCGGCGCGCTGGCGCAGTCCCGTCCGGACGGCATCTTCAACGTGCTGTTCGGCCCGGACCTGACCGCCTTCGTCCGCGAGGGGAACACGCGCGGCCTGTTCGAACGTCGCACCGTCGTCTCCCTGCTGACCGGCGAGCCGGAATACATGATCCCGCTCGGCGAGGAGACGCCGGAAGGCTGGATCGTCACCGGCTATCCCTGGGAACAGGTGGACAGCCCGCCCGCGCACAAGCCCTTCGTCGAAGCCTATCGCGGCCGTTTCAACGACACGCCGCGGCTGGGTTCCGTGCTCGGCTATGTCACGGTGCAGATCATCGCCACCCTGCTCAACAAGGTGAACGCGCTGGACACGGAGGCGCTGGTCGATGGCCTTGCCGACCTGCGGTCCGATACCATCGTGGGGCCGGTCACGATGCGCGGCATCGACCACCAGGGCACGCTCGGCGCCTGGGTCGGGGAAACGACGCTGCGCGGCAATCGCGGCACGATGAAGAACTTCCGCTACGCAGACGGCGCCGACTACATGTTCCCCGAGGACGAGGTCCGCGCGGCGCGCCGTTCCGCCTGACGATCCGTGGAATGGAGTTTCCTGCTGGTCCAGGCCCTGTCGGGCCTGGCCAGCGCCTCATCGCTCTTCGTGATCGCGTCCGGACTGACGATCGTCTTCGGCGTCACGCGCATCGTGAACTTCGCGCATGGCTCCTTCTACATGCTCGGGGCCTATCTCGCGGTCACGATCGTCCCCTGGCTGCTGGAGTTCGACCGCTCGCCGACGCTGTTCTTCGCGGGCGTACTGGCCTCGGCGCTGGCGGTGGGTGCGCTCGGCGTGGTGATGGAGGTGCTGCTGCTGCGCCGCATCTACCGCGTGCCGGAGCTGTTCCAGCTGCTCGCCACCTTCGGCGTGGTGCTGATCGTGCAGGACCTGGTGCTGCTGGTCTGGGGACCGGTCGACATCCCGGGCCCGCGCGCGCCGGGGCTGCGGCATGGCGTCTATATCCTCGACCAGCGTTTCCCGGCCTATGAGCTGTTCCTGATCTTCGTCGGGCCGACAGTCCTCGCGCTGTTGTGGCTGCTGATGCACCGCACGCGCTTCGGCGTGCTGATCCGCGCCGCGACGCAGGATCGCGAGATGGTGGGCGCGCTCGGCGTGAACCAGGCGATGCTGTTCACCGGCACGCTGTTCCTCGGCGCCGCGCTGGCGGGCCTCGGTGGCGCGCTGCAAATCCCGCGCGTCTCGGCCAGCGCGCAGATGGACCTGTCCATCATCACCGAGGCCTTCGTCGTCACCGTCATCGGCGGTATGGGATCGGTGCCGGGGGCCTTCGTCGCGGCGCTGCTGATCGGGCTGCTGCAGGCCTTCGGCGTGCTGGTCTTCCCCAAGATCACGCTGGTGCTGGTCTTCCTGCTGATGGCTGCCGTGCTCGTGGTGAAGCCCTGGGGCCTGTTCGGCAAGCCCGAGGCCGCGGCGGGCCGCGCCGTACTGCCGGAGGGCATCCTCGATCCGCGACCGCTCGACCTCGCGGGCAAGGTGCTGGCGGGGGTGGCGCTGCTCGCGCTGCTCGCCCTGCCGCTGGTCGACGCCTATGCGGTGAAGGTGGGCACCGAGGTGCTGATCCTGGCACTCGCTGCCTTTTCGCTGAACTTCCTGGTCGGCAATGGCGGCATCGTCTCCTTCGGTCATGCGGCCTATTTCGGGCTCGGCGCCTATGGCGCGGGGCTGCTGGTGACAAAGGCGGGGCTGCCGATGGAACCCGCGCTGGTCGCCGCCCCGATCGTCGGCGGCGCCTTCGCCGCGCTGTTCGGCTTCTTCGTCGTGCGGCTGTCAGGCATCTACCTGGCGATGCTGACGCTGGCCTTCGCGCAGATCGCCTATGCCGTGGTGTTCCAGTGGGTCGAGGTGACCGGCGGCGACAACGGCCTGGTCGGCGTCTGGCCCTCGCGCTGGGCGGCGTCGCGCGAGGTCTATCACTACCTGACGGCGGCGCTGACGGTCGCGGCGATCATCTTCCTCCGCCGCGTCATCCACGCACCCTTCGGCGCGACGCTGCGCGCGGCGCGGGATTCGGCGCAGCGGGCGGATGCGATCGGCGTCGACGTACGGACGCATCGCTGGCTCGGCTTCACCCTCGCCGGTGCGGCGGCGGGGCTGGCGGGCGGGCTCTATGCCTTCTCGAAGGGGTCGATCGATCCCACGCTGCTCGGCATACCGTTGAGCGTGGACTTCCTGTCCATGATCCTGCTCGGCGGCATCCAGTCGGTGCTCGGTCCGGTCGCAGGTGCGGCCGCCTTCCACGCGGTGAAGGACTTCTTCATGCCGCTGACCGACCACTGGAGGCTGTTCCTCGGACTGTCGATCATCGCCATGGTCCTCGTCTTCCCGCGCGGCCTGGCCGGCGCCTGGGCCTCTCTCCGGAGGCGTCCGGCATGACGCTGCTGGCGGCCGAGGGGCTGACGAAGCGCTTCGGCGGCGTGCTCGCCGCGAAGGACGTCACCTTCGCGCTGAACGCCGGGGAAATGCTGGCGATCATCGGTCCGAACGGCGCCGGCAAGTCGACCACCTTCAACATGGTCGGCGGCCAGCTGAAGCCCGATGGCGGGCGCGTGACGCTCGCCGGGCAGGAGGTGACCGGCATGCCGCCGCGCGAGGTCTGCCGCCTCGGCGTCGGCCGCACCTTCCAGGTGGCGCAGACCTTCCTGTCCTTCACCGTGCTCGGCAATGTCCAGATGGCGCTGATCGCGCATCACGGGCAGACGCGGAAGCTGCTGGCGGACGCGGCGGCGATGCATCGCGACGCGGCGCTCGCGCTGCTCGATCGCGTCGGCATGGCGGCGCAGGCGGATCGCCCGGTCGGCGAACTCGCCTATGGCGACGTGAAGCGCGTGGAACTGGCCATCGCTCTGGCCGCCGCCCCGCGCCTGCTGCTGATGGACGAACCGACCGCGGGCATGGCGCCGGCGGAACGCGCCGCGCTCATGGCCCTCGTCGCCGGCATCGCGCGCAGCGAGGGCATCGGCGTGCTCTTCACCGAGCACGACATGGACGCCGTCTTCGCCCATGCCGACCGCATCCTGGTGCTGGTGCGCGGGGAGATCATCGCGCGCGGCACGCCCGAGGAGGTCCGCGCCGACCCCGAGGTGCAGCGCGTCTATCTCGGCCATTCCGGCACGCGCGCCGCCGCCCGCGCGCGGAGGGCCGCGCATGGATGACCGCGTGCTCGACGTCACGGGCCTGCGCGCCGGCTACGGCCCCGCCGAGGTCCTGTTCGGCGTCGAACTCCACCTCGCGCGCGGGGAGGTCGCGGCGCTGATGGGCCGCAACGGCGCGGGCAAGTCCACCACGCTCAAGGCCATCATGGGGCTGCTGACCCCACGCGGCGGATCGATCCGCTTCGCGGGGCAGGACATCACCGGCCACGCCCCCTTCCGCATCGCGCGCCTCGGCCTCGGCTACGTGCCGGAGGAACGGCGCATCTTCACCGACCTGACGGTGGCCGAGAACCTCGAGGTCGGCCGCCGCACCGCGCCGGCCGGCCGCGCACCCTGGACGCCGGAACGGCTCTTCGAATTCTTTCCCAACCTCGCCGAGATGCGCCATCGTCGCGCCTCCGCCATGTCGGGCGGGGAACAGCAGATGCTCACCATCGCGCGCACCCTGATGGGCAACCCCGAGGCCGTGCTGCTCGACGAACCTTCGGAGGGCCTCGCCCCCGTGATCGTCGAGCAGATGGCCGAAGCCGTGTTGCGCATGAAGGCCGAAGGCATCGCGGTGCTGGTCTCCGAGCAGAACCTCGACTTCGCCGCCGCGGTCGCCGACCGCGCACTGATCCTGGAAAAGGGCACCGTGCGCTGGCAGGGCGGCATCGCGGCGCTCGAGGCGGACGAGGATGTCCGCCGCGCCTACCTCACGGTGTAATCGCATGGCCAGACGCATCGCCGGCATCGACGTGGGCGGCACCTTCACCGACCTGGTGATGCAGGAAGCCGACGGCACCATTCGCATCGCCAAGGTGCCGACCACGGCGGCGAACCAGGCCGGCGGCGTGCTGGTGGCGATCGAGGCCGCGGGCACGACGCCCGCCGCGCTCGACCTGATCGTGCACGGCACGACGGCGACGACGAATGCGGTGCTGGAACGCAAGCTCGCGAAGGTCGGGCTGATCACCACGGCCGGCTTTCGCGACGTGCTGGAACTCGGCCGCCGCACGCGCCCGCGCGCCTATGGCATGACCGGATCCTTCGAGCCGCTGATCCCGCGCGAATGGCGGCGCGAGGTCGCCGAACGCATGGACGCCCGCGGCCATGTCCTGACGCCACTCGACGAGGCCGCGGTCGAACGCGAGGTGCGCGCCCTGCTGGCCGAGGGCTGCGAGGCGCTGGTCATCCACTTCCTGCACGCCTACGCCAACCCCGCGCATGAACGCCGCGCTGGCGAAATCGCCCGCGCGATCTGGCCGAACGACTACGTGACGCTCGGGCATTCCCTGCTCTCGGAGTTCCGCGAGTACGAGCGCGGCACCACGGCATCCGTGAACGCCGCCGTGCAGCCCGTGCTCGACCGCTACATCCGCCACCTGCAGGATCGCCTTGCGGAAGCCGGCCATGCGCGCGACCTGCTGGTGATGAACGGCAATGGCGGCACGGTGCCGGCGCGCGCCGTGGCGCGCGAGGCTGCCAAGACGGTGATGTCCGGCCCGGCCTCCGGCGTCATGGCCGCGGCGGCGACGCTGGTGCAATCCGGCGTGCGGAACGCCATCACCTGCGACATGGGCGGCACATCCACCGACGTCGCGCTGATCGCGGGCGGCGTGCCGGAAGTGTCCGCGGAACTCTCCATCGCCTATGGCCTGCCGATCCACTTGCCGATGGTCGATGTGCGCACCGTCGGCGCCGGCGGCGGGTCCATCGCCTGGATCGACCGCGGCGGCATGCTGCGCGTGGGCCCCGAAAGCGCGGGCAGCGCGCCAGGACCGATCTGCTACGGCCGCGGCGGGGTGCGGCCGACGGTGACGGATGCGAACCTGCTGCTGGGGCGGCTGGATCCGGACGGGCTGCTCGCCACCGGCCGTCGCGTCGCCGTCGAGGAAGTCCGCGAGGCCTTCGCGCGCGAAATCGGCGACCCGCTCGGCATGACGCCCGAGCAGGCGGCCGAGGCGGTGATCCGCCTGGCCAACGTGCTGATGGCGGGCGCGATCCGCATGGTCTCGCTTTCGCGCGGGCATGATCCGCGCGACTTCGCGCTCTTCGCCTTCGGCGGCGCAGGGCCACTGCATGCGGTCGCGCTCGCACGCGAGATCGGCATCCCGGAGGTCTTCGTTCCCTTCCGCCCGGGCCTGACGAATGCGCTGGGCTGCCTCGTCGCCGATCTGCGTCAGGACGTGGTGAACACGCTGAACCGCGGCCTGGACGACATCGCCGAATCCGAGATCGCCGAGGTCCTCGCCGCGCAGGAATCGCGCGGGCGGTCCGGCGTCGCCGCCGGCGGCGCCGAGGTCGAGCGCATCGAGGTCCAGCGCGTCGCCGAGATGCAGTTCCGCGGCCAGACCCATCTGATCCGCGTGCCGCTCGATTCCGCCGCACCGACGCGCGGCCAGATCCAGGCCGCCTTCGAGGAAGCCTACCACGCCCGCTTCCAGGTCCGCCTGCCGGAGATCCGCGCCGTGCTGGTGAACCTGACGACGAGCGTCGTCGGACGGCGCCGCGCCTTCGATTTGCGTGCGCTCGCCGCCGGTGATGGGGGCGAGGCGCGGCTTGGCACGCGGCGCCTCTACGCCGACGGTGCCTGGCACGAGGCGACCATCTGGCGGCGTGAGGCATTGCGCCAGGACGCGCGCATCCCAGGCCCCGCCGTGCTGCAACAGGCCGACGCCACCATCATCCTCGAACCGGGCAGCGAGGCCGTGGTCGATGCGCTCGGCAATCTCCGGGTGCGCGTATGAGACGGGCGGAAGGAAGGTCGGGGGAGGAGAACCTCCCCCGAGGCCCCCTCCCTTCTTTGACGATTCGTGCCCGGACGCAGGACGGGCACCCGGACAGAAGAAGGAGGGGGTTCGGGGGAGTTCACTCCCCCGACCTGTTCGCCTGATGGACGCACTCACCCTTGCCGTCATCCAGGCCGGCCTCCAGCAGGTCTGCAACGAGATGGACCTGGCCTTCTCGCGATCGGCCTTCTCGCCCGTGATCGCCGAGGCCGACGACCGCTCCGACGGCATCTACGCCGCCCAGGACGGCGCACTCATCGCGCAGGGCGAAGGCGGCCTGCCGGTCTTCGTCGGCGCCATGCAGCATTCCGCCGGCCATCTGATCCGCCTGATCGGCGAAGGTGCCGTTGCCGCGCCGGAACCGGGCGACATCTACATCGTCAACGATCCCTACCTGGGCGGCACGCATCTGATGGATGTACGCTTCGCCAGGCCCTTCTTCGTCGACGGCGCGTTGTTCTGCTGGCTGCAGAACACCGGCCACTGGCCCGACACCGGCGGCATGGTCCCGGGCGGCTTCAGCGCACACGCGACCGAGGTCGAGCAGGAAGGCCTGCGCCTGCCGCCCGTGAAGCTGTTCAAGCGCGGGGAGATGGATCGCGAGATCCTCTCCATCATCCAGTCCAACATCCGCGTCGCCGAACAGCGCATCGGCGACATCAAGGCGCAGGCGGCCGCCCTTCTGGTGGGCGAACGCCGCCTGAGCGAGTTGGTCGCCCGCTACGGCGCCGCGACGCTGCGCGAGGCCATCACCCTGATCCGCGACCGCGCCACCGAACGCATGCGCGCCGAGATCCG
The DNA here is from genome assembly GCF_012927745.1 of Neoroseomonas marina. Classification (GTDB taxonomy): domain Bacteria; phylum Pseudomonadota; class Alphaproteobacteria; order Acetobacterales; family Acetobacteraceae; genus Neoroseomonas; species Neoroseomonas marina. Next base: position 7,123 of record NZ_JABBKX010000006.1, on the reverse strand, counting down.
CCGCATGCCCGAAGCCACCTGGCGCGCCGAGGCCTTCGTCGATTCCGACGGCGTGGTGAACGAACCGCTGCGCATCGCCCTCGCCGTGACGCGCCAAGGCGACACGCTGACCTTCGACTTCACTGGTTCGTCGAATCCCTGCGCCGGGCCGATGAACTCCGTCTGGGCCACGACCTATTCCGCCGTCTGCCTCGGCGTGAAGCACATCTTCCCCGACGTGCCGATCAACGCCGGCACCTTCGCGCCACTGAACATCATCCGGCCGGAGGGAACCTTCCTCGACGCCCGCTATCCGCGCCCGGTCTCCGGCTGCGCCGCGGAGGTCAGCCAGCGCATCGCGGAGGCCGTCTTCCTCTGCCTGGTGCAGGCGCTGCCCGACGAGGTCACCGCCGCGCCCGCCGGCACCTCCGGCAATTTCGCCCTCGGCGGCACCGATCCCGCGCGCGGCGCCGGCTACGTGATGTACCAGATCACCGGCGGCGGCTACGGCGGCAATGCGAAGGAGGACGGGCTGACCAATGGCTGCTCCACCATCGGCATCAGCAAGACCGCGCCGGTCGAGGTGATGGAGCAATACTACCCCATCCTCTTCACGCGCTTCGCGCTACGCGAGGCCTCGGGCGGCGCGGGCGCGCATCGCGGCGGCTTCGGCGTGCACTATGAGGTCGAGCTGCTGCGCGGCGAGGCACGTGCGTCCTTCGTCATGGACCATGGCCGCTTCGGCCCGCCCGGCGTGCTCGGCGGCACCGACGGCGCGCCGAACGCCGTGCGCATCCATCGCGACGGCGCGACCACCATCCCGCTGCACTTGTCGAAGGACCAGGGCATCGCGCTTGCGCCCGGCGACCGGGTGGAGGTGATGACGCCCGGCGGCGGCGGCTACGGCAATCCCTTCGCGCGCGATCCGGCGCTGGTCGCGCGCGACGTGCGGCGCGGCTACTACACACGCGATCAGGCGCGAGCATTGTGGGGCGTGGCGATCGCCGCGGACGGCACGGTGGACAACGCTGCGACCGAAGCATTGCGCCAGGGCCGCGCCGCATGAGCGCCTACCACCGCCCGCGCACGCTCGCGGATGCACTCGCCATCCGCGCCGCGACCGGTGCGCTGCCGCTCGCGGGCGGCACGGACATCCACGCGATCCGCACCGCGCGCGCGGGCTGGGGCGATCCCTGGCGGCCGGAGATCCTCGACCTCTCGGCCGTGCCCGATCTCGACGGCATTGCGGAGACCGCCGAAGGCTGGCGCATCGGCGCGCGTACGACCTGGACGACGATCGCGGAGTCGCCTCTGCCGCCGCTCTTCGACGGGCTGCGCGCGGCAGCGCGGGAGGTCGGCGGGCGCCAGGTGCAGAACCGCGGCACCATCGCGGGGAACCTCGTCACCGCCTCCCCGGCCGGAGATGGCATCCCGAACCTGCTGGTGCTCGATGCCGAGGTGGAACTGGCTTCGGCCGGAGCGACGCGGCGACTGCCCATTGCCCGGTTCCTCACCGGCTATCGGAGCACAGCCTTGCTGCCGGGCGAGATCGTCACCGCCCTGCACATCCCCCGCTGCGACGGCGCGCGCAGCCGTTTCGAGAAACTCGGCGCACGGCGCTACCTGGTTATCTCCATCGCCATGGCGGCCGGCGTGATACGGCTCGAGGGCGACCACGTTGCCGACGTCCGCATCGCCGTCGGCGCCTGCTCCCCGGTCGCGCGGCGCCTGCCGGCGCTCGAGGCCGCGCTGACCGGTCTGCATCCCTCCGAATTGCCGCATGTGCCGCAGCCCGCGCATCTCGCCCCGCTCACGCCGATCGGCGATGTGCGCGCCTCGGCCGCCTATCGCAGCGAGGCCGCGCTGGTGCTGCTGCGCGATCTGCTCGCGGGCTTCGCGCGATGACCGCCCTCACCGTCAACGGCACGCGCCACGAGGTCGACGCCGATCCCTTCGCGCCGCTGTCGGACACACTGCGGGTGGGCCTCGGCCTGACCGGGACCAAGGAAGGTTGCAACGCGGGCGATTGCGGCGCCTGCACCGTGCTGCTGGAGGGCGCGCAGGTCTGCGCATGCCTGGTTGCCACCGCCCAGGCCGAGGGCGCGGAGATCACCACCGTAGAGGCCGACGATCCCCTGCTCGACACGCTGCGCGCGGCCTTCCTCGCGCGCGGCGCGGCGCAGTGCGGCATCTGCACGCCGGGGATGCTGATGGCCGCCCTCGACCTGCTGCGGCGTAACGCGACGCCCGATCGACGTGCCGTCGAGGACACGCTCGGCGGCGTGCTGTGCCGCTGCACCGGCTATCTCCAGATCATCGACGCCGTGCTGGATGTCGCGCGCGGGAACGTCGCGCCCGCTGCGACGGATGGCCGCGTCGGCGCCTCCTTTCCGCGTGTCGACGGTGCCCCCAAGGTCGCGGGCACCGAGCGCTATGGCGCCGACGCCGCGCCGGATGATGCGCTCTGGCTGCGCGCAGTGCGCTCGCCGCACGCGCATGCCCGCTTCACGCTCGGCGACCTCGACGCCGCGCGCGACCAGCTCGGCCTCGTCGCGATCCTCTCCGCACGCGACGTGCCGGGGCGCAACGCCTTCGGTATCATGCCCGACATCAAGGACCAGCCCGTCTTCGCCGAGGGCTATGTCCGCTACCGCGGCGAAGCCGTGCTCGGCCTGCTCGGCACGCGCGAGGCCGTCGCGGCCGTGCGCGACGCCGACCTGCCGATCGCGTGGGAGGTCCTGCCCGCCCTGTCCGGCGTCGCGGCCGCGCTCGCGCCGGATGCGGCGCAACTCCACGCCCATGCGCCGGGCAACATCCTGGTGCGCGGCCATCTGCGGCGCGGCGATGCGGAGGCAACCCTTGCCGCTGCACCGGTTCGCGCCGACGGCACCTTCCGCACTTCCTTCGTCGAGCACGCCTATATCGAACCCGAAGCCGGTTACGCCCAACCCGGTGAAGACGGCGCGATGATCATCACCGCCTGCACCCAGGCGCCCGTGATGGACCGCGAGGAAACCGCCCGCGTCCTCGGCGTGCCGGACGAGTCGGTGCGCATCATCCCCACCGCCTGCGGCGGCGGGTTCGGCGGCAAGCTCGACGTCTCGGTGCAGCCGCTGCTCGCGGTCGCCGCGCGGGTGACGAACCAGCCCGTGCGCATGGTCTATTCGCGCGCTGAGAGCATGGCCTCCTCCACCAAGCGCCACCCCGCCATCCTGCACGCCCGCATGGCGGCGGATGCCGAAGGCCGCTTCACCGCCTATGCGCTCGAAGGCGACTTCAACACCGGCGCCTATGCCTCGTGGGGCCCGACCGTCGCGAACCGCGTGCCGGTGCACGCCTCCGGCCCTTATCGCGTGCCCAACGTGCTGAACCGCACCCGCGCGGTCTACACGAACGACACGCCGGCCGGCGCCTTCCGCGGCTTCGGCGTGCCGCAGGCCGCGATCGCGACCGAGGCGCTGGTCGACGACCTCGCCCTCGCCCTCGGCATGGATCGCTGGGAGATCCGCCGGCGCAATGCGATCGGCAAGGGCGACACGACGCCTTCCGGCCAAGTCTTGCACGCCTCGGCCGGGCTGCCGGATTGCCTCGACGCGCTGAAGGCCGATTGGGACGCGATGCTTGCCCGCGTCGCCGCGCACAACGCGACGCATCGCAGGCTGCGCCTCGGCGCCGGCATCGCCTGCATGTGGTACGGCTGCGGCAACACCGCGCTCTCCAACCCCTCCACCATGCGCATCACGCTCGCGCGCGACGGGACGCTCACGCTGTTCAACGGTGCGGTCGACATCGGCCAGGGCAGCACGACGGTGATCGGGCAGATCGCCGCGGATGCGCTCGGCCTGCCCATCGCCGCGCTGCGCCAGGTCGTCGGCGACACGGCGCTGACGCCGGATGCGGGCAAGACCTCGGCCTCGCGCCAGACTTTCGTGTCGGGGCGCGCGGCGCAGGATGCCGCGAAGGCTCTGCGCGCGCGCATCCTCGCGCTGGCCAATGCCGGCGACGGCGCGCGGCTGTCGCTCGACGGCACGCGCCTGACGGTCGCCGACGCGCACACCACGCGCATCCTCGACCTCGTCGCGCTGGACGCCGACCTCACCGCGGAGGCGCGCTACGACCCGCCCACCGTCACGCTCGATGCCGACGGCCAGGGCGTGCCCTATGCGACCTACGGCTTCGCCGCGCAGGTCGCGCTGGTGCGGGTCGACACCGCGCTCGGCACGGTGAAGGTCGAGGAGATCGTCGTCGCGCAGGATGTCGGCCGCGCAGTGAACCCGCTGCTCGTCGCCGGACAGATCCATGGCGGCGTCGCGCAGGGCCTCGGCCTGGTGCTGATGGAGGAATTCATCCCCGGCCGCACCGAGAACCTGCACGACTACCTGATCCCGACCGCCGGCGACATGCCGCGCATCCGCATCCACCTGGTCGAGGACCCCGAGCCCGAAGGCCCCCTCGGCGCGAAAGGCGTGGGCGAACCCGCGCTGGTGCCGACGGCGCCGGCGATCCTCTCGGCCATCCGGCATGCGACGGGGGTGCGGATGACGGAGGTGCCGGTGCTGCCGCATCGGTTGATGGAAAGGCTCGGGGGAGGAGAACCTCCCCCGATCCCCCTCCCTTCTTTGGCTTTTGGGGTCTGACGGCCGTGGACAGCGCCAAGTGCCAAAGAAGGTTGAGGGGGGTTCCGGGGGGAGAAGTTCTCTTCTCCCCCCGCCCTTCGGAGGCATCCTCATGACATCGCGTGCCGCCCGCAGCGAGAAGTTCGGCGCCGCCGAGGGTGACGGCATCATCCGCTGCGATGCCTGTCCCGTGCTGTGCCGCATCCGTCCCGGCCGTGCCGGCGCCTGCGCGCGCTACGCCAACCAGAACGGCGTGCTGGTCCGCACCGATCCTGCCCTGACGCTCGCCCAGGCGATCGAGGGCAACCACCCCGTCGTCGCCTTCGCGAAGGGCGAATGGGATGGCGAGCTGCTCGATCCCTCGCGCGCCTTCGTCACCGGCGTCGGCGCCGGCACCACTTATCCCGACTACAAGCCCGCACCCTTCATCGTCGGTTCCACGCATGCAGGCGTCGACACCGTCACCGTCGTGACGGAAGGGATGTTCAGCTACTGCGGCGTGAAGGTGAAGATCGACACCGACCGCCACCTCGGCCCGGAAGCCGCGGCGGTGCGGGTGAACGGCGAACAGGTGGGCCATGTGACGACCGCCGAATACGGCAGCCAGATGCTGTCCATCGGCGGCGTGCGCCACCTGACCGGCGGCAGCAAGAAGGAAGGCGTCGTCACCTGCGAAACCATGCTGAAGCTCTGCGATGCCGAACCGGTGGAGATGACCATCGACGGCGGCCACGGCGTGGTGGTGCAGGCCGGCCGCGCGCCGATCGTGGACGGCACGCCCGAAAAGCGCATGCGCGTCGGCTGCGGCAGCGCGACGGTCGGCATCTTCGCGCAGCAATGGCTCGGCCATGTCGATGAGGTGATTGTCGTCGACGACCACATCACCGGCGTGCTGTCGGAACACCAGGCCGGCAAGGTGCTGAACATGCGCCCCGCCGGCATCCGCGTGCGCGGGCGGCGCTCCACGCCGGGTCGCTACTTCCAGGTCGCGCAGCCGGGCCTCGGCTGGGGCGGCACCGACATCACCGACCCGCTCGAGATCATCGAGAAGATCGACCCGAAGACGGCCTGGCCAGGCCTGCGCCTGCTGTTCACCAGCACCACCGGCGACCACGCGCTCTACTGCGTGCTGGACGATGCGCTGCAGCCCGTGCCGGCCGAGATGCCCGCCGCCGTGCGCACCGTCGTCGATCGCATCGGGGAGAATTGCGAGCCCTCGCTCTGCTCCGTCATCTTCATGGCCGGCGCCGGCGGATCGCTGCGCGCGGGCGTGACGGAAAACCCCGTGTTGCTGACGCAATCTGTCGCGCGGGGCGAAACGCGCGTCACCATGGGCGGCGCGCCGGTCTATCTCTGGCCCGGCGGCGGCATCACCGTCATGGCGGACGTCCTGCGCATGCCGAAGCTGTCCTTCGGCTACGTCCCGACGCCGGCGATCGTCGCGCCGATCGAATTCACCATGCCGCGCGCGCTCTACGCGCGCCTCGGCGGGCATGTGAACGAGATCGTACCGGTGCAGCAGGTGCTGCGCGACCTGGGCGAGGATCTGCGCCTCGAGACCTGGCACCCCGACAATCCCTGGCCCTTCGCGCGGTAAGGTCGTGGACCCGCCCGTTGCGCAGCGGCTGACCAACGGGCGACTGCATCTTTCCCACGGCCCGATCGACGTCGTGCTGCGCGTTTGGGGCGCACCGGAGGCAGTTCAGGCGGCCGAGGCCGCGGCGCTGCGCCTCTTCCCCACGATCCTGCCGGGCCTCGTCGCGGAGTTGCGGGAGCTGCGCCGCCCCATGGACGAGCGTCCGCACGTCGACCATCCCATAGCGCACCGCATGATCGCGGCCTGCCGCCCCTTCGCGCCGGTCTTCGTGACGCCGATGGCAGCCGTGGCCGGGTCGGTGGCCGATGCGGTGCTCGCAGCGATGACCGCGGCCGCTGCACTGGACCGCGCCTATGTGAACGACGGCGGGGACATCGCGGTGCATGTCGCGCCGGGCGAAGCCCTCGCGATCGGCCTGGTCGCGGACCCGACGGCGCTGGGCCTCGATGGCGCGGTGACGCTGCGACGCCCTGGCGGGATCGCGACCTCGGGACGCCACGGCCGTTCCTTCTCCCTCGGCATCGCGGATGCGGTGACGGTGCTGGCGCGCGATGCGGCGACGGCGGATGTGGCGGCGACGCTGATCGCGAACGCCGTCGACATCGCGCATCCGGCGGTGACGCGGGCACCTGCACGCAGCCTCGATCCCGACAGCGACCTCGGCGACCTGCTCGTGACGGTGAATGTCGGACCGCTGGAACCCGCGGCCATCGAAGCCGCTCTCGCCGCCGGCCTCGCGCGCGCTGAAGCCTATCGCGCGGCCGGGCTGATCGACGGCGCTGCGCTGCGCCTGTCGGGTGAGGTCCGGGCCACCGGCCTCGCGGCCCTTGCCGCCCCCTGAACGCAGAAAGGGGCGCCTTTCGGCGCCCCTTCCCGTGAAGGCGAAGTCGCTGTCGCGACCGCTTAGCGGAGGACGATCTCCACGCGGCGG
>NZ_JABBKX010000043.1 GCF_012927745.1 Neoroseomonas marina | reverse complement strand
GCAGTCTGGCGTAAAATGACAGCATGGTACCAACACTCTACTACAACAACTCTTCCTCTTCTCTAAAGCAGCCCAACATGGCCTCCCCCCCTTCGTTGCGTGTTATCGGGGGCAGGGTTTATGTAAATTTTAGGGTTAGTGATGTCACTAACCCAGGAAGAAGCTAGTTGTATTTCCTACCAGCCATTTGTTGTAGTCCTTAAAAAGTGATTTCTGTAAAAGAAAATATCTCCCTTTGCATTGAATTTTGAGCGTCATAACTTTGCAGATGTTTTTATGCTCTAACAGCAACATTACACGCTAACTAAAGTTAAAAAAGTGAAATCATAATCAAGCACCCCTTTAATATGATTGTTTGTTTGTCTTTCTGTGAATATGCAGAACTCACTTGAAAGCCTGATGAAGATTTTGCACAGCACCACCCCGCACTACACACGCTGCATCAAACCCAACCCTGACTGCAGACCGCTCACCTTCAAAAAGGAAGAGGTATGAATAATA
>NZ_JABBKX010000042.1 GCF_012927745.1 Neoroseomonas marina | reverse complement strand
GTCAATTCAATGCTGGATTTGCACAAAAGAGTAACATGACGGCACATGCTAGTCAATGAGTTGAATCAACTCCACAGCAACTACATAAATTTATCCACTAACCATTCAGAAACGTCTAAAAGTTGTAACTTCTTCCTGAGTCTCTCCATCAGTGTCGACTCCGGTTTGAACAATGTAAGGCTGAACACCGTTACTGACAATCCTCATTTTGGCTGCGTGAGATTCTCCAGCTTTGTTGTCGTTGAGCGACCGAAGCGCGAGCTGTTAAAGCTCCACCCTCTTCTGGAAAGGGGGCCGGGAGCAGCAGCTCATTTGCATTTAAAGGGACACACACAAAAACAGCGTGCTTTTGCTCACACCCAAATAGGGCCAAATTTGACAAGCTATAAATAAATTATCTGTGGGTTATTTTGAGCTGAAACTTCACAGACGCATTCTGGGGACACCAGAGACTTATATTACATCTTGTGGAAAGAGGCATAATAGGTCCCCTTTAATATATT
>NZ_JABBKX010000041.1 GCF_012927745.1 Neoroseomonas marina | reverse complement strand
CGGAAAAAATAGTCCCTGACCGTGAACATCAACAGAAGTTACATTATTACGCCATTAGATGGCGGCAAAGACTGTCTTTATGAGTGTGTCACTCAGTCAGTAGCAAAGACTTTTACATTGAAAAGACTGAATTGTTGTGAACACGGAACAAGACGCAAAAATACTTTGACTAGTGCTGTCAGTCACGGGAAAACCCCTTATATGTTAAAAGGACAAGATAATACATAAGACATTTAAACAGATTTTTTATTATGAACATAGGACTGACCTGAAGGAAAATGCTAAATCTGAATGCAGGAAATAAACTCGTTCAATCGATCTCTTTCTCACAATACTCTTCTACATAATACAGTAAGCTTCAATGAACAATATCAATTGAGAACATACAGTTTACGTTGCTAAGAGTGGTTGCTAAGGGTGTTGTGTAGTGATACACAGAACCGTTGGGTGAAGAGGAATCAAAGACAGGAACTAACCGTTTTATAAATATCGAATAAATAACAAATAATAAATAGATTTCAAAAATAT
>NZ_JABBKX010000040.1 GCF_012927745.1 Neoroseomonas marina | reverse complement strand
GCCTAACAATTTACATGATTTGAATTATAAAAGTAGATAATGTGTTGTGTGTAAGCCACGTTAAAGTGATGTATTTTTATTCTAGATTTAAACTGACAGAGTGTGTCTGCTTCCCGAACAATGCTAGGAAGACTGTTCGAGAGCTTAGGTGCCAAATAGGAGAAGGACCTACCACCTGCGGTTGATTTTGATATTCTAGGTATTATCAGCTGGCCTGAATTCTGAGATCGCAATAGACGTGTAGGACTATAATGAATTAGGAGCTCGCTCAGGTACTGGGGAGCTAAACCATTTAGTGCTTTGTAAGTAATTAGCAAGATTTTAAAATCTATACGATGTTTAACAGGAAGCCAATGCAGTGTTGACAGAACAGGGCTAATATGGTCATACTTCCTGGTTCTAGTAAGAACTCTAGCTGCTGCATTTTGTACGAGCTGTAGTTTATTTATCAGGCGAGCAGAACAACCACCCAGTAGAGCATTACAGTAATCTAGCCTTGAGGTCATGGACGCATGTCTGCATTTTTCATTGGGAG
>NZ_JABBKX010000039.1 GCF_012927745.1 Neoroseomonas marina | reverse complement strand
GGTCCACCACTGGGGGCATGACTTTGGCAGTTTGATACACACTCCGAACCACTGATTTGAAACAAAAGATTCATAAAGCTTCGAAGCTTCATGAAGCAGTGTTTTGAAATCGGCCATCACTATATAAATCGTTATTTTGTTTTTTTGGCACACCAAAAATATTCTCGTCGCTTTATAATATTAATATTGAACCACTGTACTCACATGAACTGATTTAAATATGTTTTTAGTACCTTTATGGATCTTGAGAGAGGAAATGTCATTGCTCCCTATGGAGGCCTCACGGAGCCATCGGATTTAAACAAAAATATCTCAATTTGCGTTCCGAAGATTAACGAAGGTCTTACGGGTGTGGAACGGCATGAGGGTGAGTAATAAATGACATTATTTTCATTTTTGGGTGAACTAACCCTTTAATATTTTCTGATATTGCAACAGAAACTGCAACAGTCAGACCAACTCTTTCTCTGCTATGGTGAACCACAAAATGGTACTGGGTAGTGGAAGTCATTGTCCAGGTATACAAGGCCAACAACCTTAAGGTGCCATTTGGCGAGAAGTATCTCAACATCTTGAGCAGCATTAAA
>NZ_JABBKX010000005.1 GCF_012927745.1 Neoroseomonas marina | reverse complement strand
TGCCACTACAACAGCCTCAGGCCCCACTCTGCCCTCGGCGGAAGGCCGCCCGTCAGCCGATTAGTCAGGGACAACCTCCTTGGCAGCGACACCTAGGCCACCGTATCCGGCCGGCGGAGCGCGATGTCGTAGAGCGCTTCCCCGTTCATGCAGAAATAGGCGACTGGCCAGCCATCGGCGACGGCGAATTCGCAGACTGCCTGGTGCACGCCGAAGACGCCGAGGCCTGGGCGCACGATCCGCGCGAAATCGTTGAAGACGAGCAGCCCGCCCGGCTTCACCTGCCCCTTGGCGGCGGCAATGTCGGCGGCCACGGCCTGGTATTCGTGGTCGGCGTCGACATAGATCCAGTCGAAGGCCGGGGTTCCGGACGAGGCGAGGTAGGCCGTCGTCATCGTCTCGTGCCGATGAACGCGCGGATCGTCCAGCACGTCCTTGCGGCAATTGTCGAAGGTGATGTCGACCAGGTGCAGTTCCGCGGGCTGCACGACGTCCAGGATCGCGCGCGCGAAATCGCCGCGCCAGGTGCCGAGCTCGCACACGACCCCGCCCTTCGGCAGGCGATGCAGCATCGCGATGCGGTCGTTCAGCAGCACTGCCCCGTCGAGCTGCTGCTGCGGGATGGTCGGCGCATGGGCCGGCGCGGGCTGGAACACCAGCCGCATGAGGCGGGCGAGCGTCTTCAGCCATTCCGGCGTCAGCCGGCGGAAGAACAACTCGGCGCGGTAGAGGCTGTCGCCGCTCATGCGGTGGGCTCGGCACCCGTCGGGGCTGGCATGGGGTGAAGGCTGCTTCCTGGTTGCGCGGCCGGGTCTGTCCCGGCCGGCCAAGGGCGCCGCTTATCGCCCGCCGGCCGCCCCGCGGCTAGTCCCGCCGGCACCGGAGGCGAGGATGGAGACGAGTCGCGCGGCGAGGCCTTTCCAGTCCGCCAGGCGATGGGCGCTTTCGCGGGCGCCGGCCGCGAGGGCGGCCAGGCGCGCGGCATCGCAGGCCTCCGCCATGGCGGCGGCCAGCGCCTCGGCCGAGACGGCGCGGGCGACGAGGCCGTCCAGCCCGTCGCGCACCTGTTCCGCCAACCCGCCGACCGGGGTGACGATCGCCGGAACGCCGAGCGCGAGGGCGACCGGGACGACGCCGCTCTGGCTGGCCTCCCGGTAGGGCAGGACCGCGGCGTCGGCTGCGGCCAGCAGGCCGACGAGGTCGGCTTCCGAGAGCCAGCCCGGCCGCAGGGTGACGCCCGGCAACGCGCCGATCCCGGGGGCGAGCGCCTCCGGATCCCCTTCGCCGGCGACGAGCAGGGTTGCGTCCGGATGGTCGCGCCGCAGCAGCGGCCAGGCGTCGCGCAGCAGATCGATGCCCTTGTAGGGCAGCAGTCGGCCGAGGTGGACGAAATGCGGCCCGTCGGCCGGGGGACGTGCCGGCCGGGCGTCCGCGCCGGGCACCACCGGCGCCGGCAGCGTCAGGCGGTGCAGCGGCAGGGCGGGGCGTCGCCGCCGCAGGCCCGCGGCCACGCTGTCCGAGAAGACGATCGCCTCGGCCGCCGCGTCCAGCTCCCGGCCGAGGCGCCATTCCCACAGCGAGGCCGGGTCGCCGGGATGCGGTTCGGCGTCATGGACCATCGGCACATAGCGGAGCCCGGCCCGTTTCAGGCCGGGGGCGACCAGGGGCGTCCAGAGATGGGTCATGGTCGAGACCACCGCATCGGCCTGGACTTCCAGCGCCTGGCGCCGCAGGCGCCGTGCGAGCAGGGGCACCGCCGGCAGCCGTGCCGCGAAGCCCGCGAGGCTCGAATAGGTCCGCACCGCGTCGACCGGCAGGCCAAGCGCCTCGATCCCGTCGCGCAGCTCGCATTGCGCGGAGATTGACAGCGCGACCTCGACGTCGGGCCGCCGCGCCAGGGCGGCAGCGAGCGCCTGGGTGATCTGCGCCCCCGCTCCCCGTCGCCCCCAATACCAGAGCAGGATGCGCAATGGCGCCACCGCTCAGCCGCGCCGGCGAATGCCGGTCGCCTTCAGGGCGCGGATGACATAGTCGCGCAGCCGCCAGAAGGGGCTGCGCTTCATCGCCTCGATTTCCGCGAGCGCCCGCAGGAGCTCGCCCGAAGGACGCGCCGGCGCCGCCGTGCCCGCCTTGCCGCTGGCCCGGGCGAGCGCGGCGACGGCGAGGTCCGGGCGTTCCTGCAGCCAGGCCTGGATGCCGGACTGGTAGGTCCGGAACTCGCGCCAGCCCGGCCCCGGCTGCGGCGCGCGCCCGGCCTGCAGCGCATCGATCGTCGCGCGGAAAGCCGCCAGCGAGTCGCGCGCCTGCGCGGCCGTGGTGAACTTCGCGGCCTGGGCGACGCCTGCGGCGACGCGCGCGGCCCGCGTCGCCGGGTCCGACAGCGCCATCAGTGCATCGGCGGCGGCTTCGGCGTCGTCCGGTCCGACGAAGATCGCGGCGTCGCCGCCGACCTCGACGAGGGAGGAGTTCGGGCAGGTGATCACCGGCCCGCCGCAGGCCATCGCTTCGAGCACCGGCATGCCGAAGCCCTCGTAGCGCGACGGGTAGACCAGCGCGTGGGCCCCCGAATAAAGCCGGCGGAGCGTCGCGTCGTCCGCCTTGATGCGGTGGAAGCGGACCGAGGGGGCGGCGGCGGCGAAGGCGGGTTCGATCTCGGCCAGGCCGCCGACGCAGACCATCTCGAGCTTCAGGCCGCGCTTCGCGGCGATCTCGGCCGCGCGGAAGGCGAGGATACCGTTCTTGTAGCCGCCCGCGCCGCTGCGGTCGCCCACCATCAGGATGTAGGGGCTGCGCAGGTCGAGGCTTCGCCGCGTCTCGGTGATCTCCGCCTCGCTCGCCGGCGCGAAGCCGGGGGGCAGGCCGCAATAGGCGAGGGCGACCTCCTCTTCCCGCACCTCGGGGAACAGCTTCGCCAGGTCGCGGGCGGAGCTGTGCGAGATCATGGCATGTCCGGCGGCGTGGCGGATGGCACGCGCCTTTTCCTGCCAGCCCTCATCGGCGAGATCGACGCCGGTCATCTCCGGGATCATGTCGTAGCCGAAGAAGAAGGAAGGCGTCTCGACAGGCGTCGAATAGTAGGTCGAGACGAACAGGTCGGCGCCGAGATCGCGGCAGATGCGCTCGAGGTACAGGCTGTCCGCGCCGGTGCGGCCGTAGTCGTGGGCGGCGATGGTGCGCGTGTGCACGCCCGGGATGCGCGGCGCGGTGCCGGCGCGATCGAGCAGGATGAAATGGTCCGCGAGCCCGGCGGCCACCCATTCCTCGAGCATGGTGTGCCAGACGCGGCCGATCCCCGAAGCGAGGTATTGCCAGTAGATGCCGTCGATCAGGATGCGCGGGCGCGCCGGGACCGGCGCGCGGTCCTTCGCACCTTCGGGGGCCGCGAAGGACCAGGTGCCGGCGGCGTCCTGCCGGGCGATCGGGTCGATGCGGAAATGCGCGGCCTTGTCGAACATCGTCCGGTCGGTCACCCAGCCGAAGTAGTCGGCGAGCAGGCCCGGCTCCTCGCGCGCCAGCAGCTTGCGCCACTGCGCCGTGGCGCCCGCGTAGCCGTAGTAGGATTCCTTGAAGGCAAGCTGCGCAGTGGTGACGTAGGCGAAGTGCTGGAAGACGCAGCCGAAGGATTCGGTCTCGTCCTGCATGAACGGCTGCAGCTTCGCGATGTCGATCGGTTCGCCGCTGGCCTCGCGCGGGCGAACCAGCGTCGGCGGCTCGTGGGCGGCCCAATGGTCGCCCGGCCGGAAGCGCCAGGTGCGCAGCCACTCCACCGCCGGATTCTGCGCGTAGTTGTTGCGCGTGCTGATGACCTGGTCGGGACCGACGAAGTACCAGCACCAGTAGAAGGCGGCGCCGCGTTCCGGTTCGGCGAGGAAGCGCCGGCGCATCTCGGCGACCTGATCGACGGTCCAGAGTTCGTCGGCGTCCATCTGCCAAAGCAGACAGGCCTCGTCGATGTGGGGCAGCGGCGCGTTCACCATCTCCGTCTTGCCGTCCCAGAACTTGCCGGGCGGCTTGCGGTAGATCGTCACCTGCCCTGGGTAGCGGCGCGCGAGGTCGTCCAGGTATTCGCTGGTGCCGTCGATGCTGCGGCCGTCGCGGTGGATGTCGTCCGTGACCTTGCCGCCATGCGCCACGCTCCAGGCGGTGTCGTGGCGCAGGGCGGCGACGCCCTCGACGACGTGCCAGTGCCAGCGGAAGGGGAGCTTCGCCAGCATCGTCTCGTGATACCGGATGAACGGCTCGCCGTTCAGGACGATGGTGAAGAAGTGGATCGGCAGGTCATCGGCCTGCGGCTTGCGGCGGAAGGCGGAAAAGCCGTTTCGCAGCGTCTGGTCGTCGGCGATCATCTCGTAGTTTGGATCGAGCATCAGCTTCTGCCGAGCCCTGAAGCACTTGAACGTGTTGGTGTCGTCCAGGAGGATCAGCTTCGCGCCGAGCACCTTGGCGAGCTCGACCTCGCCGGTGAACTCCGACCCGTCGATCAACACCATGTCGAAGGCGGCGATGCCGTTCTCGGCCTTGATGCGGTCGACCGCGCCGGCCGGAACGCCCGCCTCGCGGACATAGGCGATGTCCTGCGCCCGCCAGCGCAGCACCTCATCCATCGGGAACTTCGTCAGGCCCGATGTCTCGTTCCTGTAGAAGGTGATGACATCGTCCTCGCTCGGGAACTCCTCGGGCGCGACGGACGACATGTTGTAGCAGCGCACGAAGGGCCGGTCGGCATAGGCGGCGCTCAGCACGTCGAAGCGCGGCTTCGACACCTCGATGCAATGCAGCGTCGGCTTTCCCGCGTTTTCGGCCAGGCCGGCCACGAAGGCCTCCGTGCTGCCGCCCCCCGCCGAGGAGCCGATCTCAAGGACGTGCCGCAGGCTTTCCGTCGCGGCGAGGTCGCGGATCAGCCGATAGAAGGCGTCGTCCTTGATTTCCGGCGGGATGATCCGCTCGAGGTCGGAGGTCGCCTGCGGCGTCTCTGTCGTCATGTAGCGGGTCCGCTCCAATCATGGCGGCGGGCGCGCAAACATGCGCGCCCGGACACAGTCATGTGTGGCCCGCGGCGCTAATTGACGCAATGCAGCACGTCAAGAAAAACGGTGGAGTCCCGCCGAACTGCTGCCGCATCGGCGAGTGCCCCCGAACCCGTCGCCGACGATGGCCTGGGGAGGCGCCGAGTCCGACGAGGCGCCTCTCGGAGAGGTCAGCCGGGGCCGAAGGCTCCTCCGCGAACGACAGGGCGGCGCGCCCGTTGCGCTGGAATTCGGCCAGGATCTCCTTGAGCCGCGCCGCCCGGACCTTCATGCAGGTCCTCCCACCCCCACCTCCTGTCTGGCAACCGCCGGCGACGGCCCACGCGACCCGGTCCCAGGTCGGCCTGCCGGCGTCGCGCCACGGTCGGCGGCGCGCAAGGATTCGTGATCGCATTCCGGCCGATGCGGAAAGGCCCCTTGCGGTCGGCCCGCCCGGCTGAGAAAGG
This sequence comes from Neoroseomonas marina, assembly GCF_012927745.1. Taxonomy (GTDB): domain Bacteria; phylum Pseudomonadota; class Alphaproteobacteria; order Acetobacterales; family Acetobacteraceae; genus Neoroseomonas; species Neoroseomonas marina. Next base: position 336,025 of record NZ_JABBKX010000005.1, on the reverse strand, counting down.
GGGAGGCCCGCAAGGCCGGCCTTCAGGAGCCCAGGACCCTTTTGCCTTCCACCCCCACCACGGACTCCGGTCCGCTCGTCAGCGTCGTCACCGTCTGCCGCAACGCGGCGGCTACGCTCGAGACCTGCATCGAGAGCGTCGCGGCGCAGAGCTACGCGCCGGTCGAACACATCGTCATCGACGGGGCCTCCACCGACGGTACGCCGGACATCCTGAAGCGCCATCGGGAGCGCCTGGCCGTCGTGGTGTCCGAGCCGGATTCGGGCCTGTACGATGCCATGAACAAGGGCGTGGCGCGGGCAAGCGGGGCCTTCGTGATCTTCATGAATGCCGACGACCTGTTTGCCGGCCCGAACGCCCTGCGCGACGCCATGGCCGAGATCGCGCGCCAGCCGGACGGCGACGTCTACTACGGTTCGCTGGAGATCCGCGGCGCCGGCGCACCCTTCGTCCACACGCCGCCGCCGCCGGACCAGGCCCCCGTCGAGATGGTCCTGGGCTGCCTGCCGCATCAGGCGACGCTGGCACGGCGCGAGGTCTTCGCCCGCACGGGGCCTTTCGATCTGCGCTGGCGGCGGCACGCCGACTATGACTGGTGGTTGAAGGTCCTGTGCGACCCGACCGTCCGGCTCCGGCAGATCCCGACCGTGATCGCGTCCTTCGCGATGGGCGGCGCCTCCTCGGACCTCGCCAAGGGGCAGCCGGAAGTCTTTGCCATCCAGAACGCCTCGCCGCTCTACCGCTCGCCCGAATGGGACCGGCGCAGGATCGAGATGTTCCAGGGTGCCTGGCTCGCCGAGCGCATGGAAGCGGCCCGCCTGCGCGAAGGGCATGCCGGCGTTCCAGGCTGGAAGGCGCGGCTCGCCAGGCACCTGCCGCCCGGGATGGTGCGCGTCCTGAGGGGGCTGAAGCGGCGCGTCGGCGGATAGGGGCGTTACGCCCGGGCGCGCCACCGCGCCAGATCGACCTCGACCATCTCGGCCACCATCTCCTGCAGGGAGACTTCCGGCACCCAGCCGAGGCGTTCCTTCGCGCGGCTGGCGTCGCCCACGGTGACGTCGAGGTCGACCGGACGCAGGAAGGCCGGATCGACGCGCACATGGTCCTGGTAGTTCAGGCCGACGCAGCCGAAGGCCACCTCGCACAATTCGCGAATCGACGTCGCGCGGCCGGTGGCCACGACGTAGTCCGCCGCCTCGGCATGCTGGAGCATCAGCCACATGGCGCGGACATAGTCGCGCGAATGGCCGAAGTCGCGCCGCGCGTCGAGGTTGCCCATAGGCAATTCGGTCGCGAGGCCGAGGCTGATCCGCGCCGCGCCGTCGGTGATCTTGCGCATCACGAACTCGATGCCGCGCAACGGGCTGTCATGGTTGAACATGATGCCGTTGCAGGCGTGCAGGTCGAAGCTCTCGCGGTAGTTGACCGTCAGGTTGTGCGCGAAGACCTTGGCCGAGGCATAGGGGCTGCGCGGGTTGAGCGGCGTGTCCTCGTTCTGCGGCTTTGACCCGGCGCGGCCGAACATCTCGCTCGACCCGGCCTGGAAGAAGCGCGTGGCGGGGGAGGCGATGCGAACGGCCTCGAGCATGTTGGCCGTGCCGATCGCGGTGACCTGGGCCGTCAGCAGCGGCTGGTCCCACGACATGCGCACGAAGGACTGGGCGGCGAGGTTGTAGATCTCGTCCGGCTTGACCCTGTCCATCAGCCGAATGAGCGAGGACAGATCGATCAGGTTGCCGTCCACCATCTGGACCGCGCCGCCGCAGCCGAGACGCCGCAGGCGGTCCTGGACAGCCTCCGACCCGCCATGTCGGTGATGCAGCCCAAAGACCTCGTAACCCTTCCCGAGGAGCAGGGCCGCCAGATAAGCGCCGTCCTGACCGGTGACCCCGGTGATCAACGCGCGCGGCATGTGGTTCCGATCTCGGCTGCTTGCATCGACGGGGTCCATACACGGCATCCTGCGGCCGCGCCAAGGCACCGATGTGGCGCGGGCCCAGTCCATTGTTTCTATATCGTAATTTGAGGGGTGGCGACAGGCTTCCGGCGCCGGAGTCATGTCGCTATAGACACGCGGCCCCGGCGCCCGGTCGCGCTGCACTTGGATTGTAAGGATGCCCATGTCCGCCACCCGCAAGGTTGCCCTCATCACCGGCGTCACCGGCCAGGATGGCTCCTACCTGGCCGAGCTGCTGCTCGCGAAGGGCTACGAGGTGCACGGCATCAAGCGCCGCTCCTCCTCCTTCAACACCGCGCGGGTGGACCACCTCTATCACGACCGGCACGAGCAGGGCGTGCGCTTCTTCCTGCACTACGGCGACCTGACGGACGCGACGAACCTGATCCGCATCATGGCCCAGGTGCAGCCGACCGAGATCTATAACCTCGGCGCCCAGAGCCATGTCGCCGTGTCCTTCGAGACGCCGGAATACACCGCGAACTCGGACGCGCTCGGCACGCTGCGCCTGCTGGAAGCCATCCGCATCCTCGGCATGGAGAAGACGACGCGCTTCTACCAGGCCTCGACCTCGGAGCTCTACGGCAAGGTGCAGGCCGTACCGCAGGACGAGACGACGCCCTTCTACCCGCGCAGCCCCTACGCCGCCGCGAAGCTCTACGGCTACTGGATCGTGGTGAACTACCGCGAGGCCTACGGCATCCATGCCTCGAACGGCGTGCTGTTCAACCATGAGAGCCCGCGCCGCGGCGAGACCTTCGTCACCCGCAAGATCACCCGCGCGGTGGCGGCGATCAGCCTCGGCCAGCAGGATTGCCTGTATCTCGGCAACCTCGACGCGCAGCGCGACTGGGGCCATGCGAAGGATTTCGTCGAGGGCATGTGGCGCATCCTCCAGCAGGAGAAGGGCGACGACTACGTGCTCGCGACCGGGGTGACGCACACGGTGCGCCACTTCTGCGACCTCGCCTTCGGCGAGGCGGGCATGAGCCTCGAATGGAAGGGCAGCGGCGTCGAGGAGACCGGTGTGGACCGCGCCACCGGGCGGACCGTGGTGCGCGTCGACCCGACCTATTTCCGCCCGACCGAGGTCGACCTGCTGATCGGCAACCCGGCCAAGGCGAAGCGCGTGCTCGGCTGGTCGCATACGGTCAAGCTGCCCGAACTCGCGCAGGAGATGGTGCGGGCCGACATCGCCCTGCTGCGCGACGCCGCGCCGGCCGTCCCCGGGCAGCGGTCGAATGGCTGACGACATCTTCCCGATCGCCGGGCGACGGATCTACGTCGCCGGGCATCGCGGGATGGTGGGCTCGGCCTGCGCGCGCCGGCTCACGGCCGAGGGCGCGGAGGTCGTCACCTCCGACCGCGCGAGCGTCGACCTCCGCCGCCAGGCCGAGGTCGAGGACTTCATGGCCGAGGCGAAGCCGGATGCGGTGATCGTCGCCGCGGCCAAGGTCGGCGGCATCCTCGCCAACGACTCCTATCCGGCCGAGTTCCTCTACGACAACCTGATGATCGAATCGCACCTGATCGAGGCGTCGCATCGGGTGGGCGTGAACCGGCTGCTCTTCCTCGGGTCGTCCTGCATCTACCCGCGCGAGGCGCCGAACCCGATCAACGAGGACGCCCTGCTGACCGGGCCGCTCGAGAAGACGAACGAGTGGTACGCCATCGCGAAGATCGCCGGCATCAAGCTGTGCCAGGCCTACCGGCGGCAATACGGGCGCGACTACATCTCGGCCATGCCGTGCAACCTCTACGGGCCCGGCGACTACTTCCACCCTGAGCGCAGCCACGTGATCCCGGCCTTGCTGCAGCGCTTCCACGCGGCGGTGCAGGACGGCGCCGAGGTCGTGACCTGCTGGGGCACCGGCACGCCGCGGCGCGAGTTCCTGCATGTCGACGACCTGGCCGAGGCCTGTTCCTTCCTGCTGCGCCGCTATTCGGGGGAAGGGCACCTCAACATCGGCACGGGCACCGACATCACCATCCGCGAACTGGCCGAGACCATCGCGCGGGTGACGGGCTTCAAGGGCCGGATCGAGTGGGACACGACCAAGCCGGACGGCACCATGCTGAAGCGGATGGACGTCTCGCGCATCGCCGCGATGGGCTGGCAGGCACGCATCGGCTTCGCCGAGGGTCTGGCGCAGACCTACGACTGGTTCCTGCGGCAGTCCGACCTGCGGCGCTGAGGCCGCCGCGCGGGGCCGCGGGATGAGGATCGCCTTCTTCGGCCTTGGCTACCACGCGAGGACGGGCTCCAGCCGCTTCTTCCTCGACCTGCTCGAACGCCTGGGCGAGGTCGACACTTTCTTTGCCGAGGCGGATGTCGCCGATGTGCGCCACCGCTGTACGGGCTTCGTCGAGGACCGCTACGACGCCATCGTGATCTGGCAGCTGCACGAGGCCTTCGCCCTGCTGTCGGGTCGCCATCCCAACGTGACCTTCGCGCCGATGTACGACGCGATGGTCCGCGGTGGCGCCTTCGTCTGGAAGCCGTCCTGGAACGCGGCGAAGATCCTGTGCTTCTCTTGGGCGTTGCGCGCCGAGGTGATGCGCCGCGCGCCGCTGCATGCGCATGTGCAGTACTTTCCCGATCCGGCGCAGCATCCCACGGTCACCGACTTCGACACGCTGCGCGGCTTCCTCTGGTATCGCCGCCGCGACATCCCGCCGGAGGCGGCCTTCGCGTTGACGGAGGGGACGCCCTTCGCGAGCCTCGCCATCCATGACGCGCCGGATCCGGGGCATGAGGCGCCTTGGAAGCTGGCTGCTCCGCCCCATGTCGCGACGCTCACGCGCACGACCTGGGGCGAGGATCGCGACGCCTTCGACGCGGCGCTGCGCGGCGCGAACGTCTTCTTCGCCTCCCGCCCGCTCGAGGGCATCGGGATGTCCTTCCTCGAGGCGATGGCGGCGGGGCTCTGCGTCGTGGCGCCGGATGCACCCACGATGAACGAGGTGATCTCGCACGGCGCGAACGGGCTGCTCTATCCGCCCGGGTCGCGGACGCGGCTGGATTTCGGCGATGCGCGGCGGATCGGCGCCCGCGCCCGGGAGAGCGTCGCGGTCGGGCGGCGCCGCTTCGAGGCCGCGGTGCCGGGGCTTCTGGAGTTCGTCGCGACGCCTGCCGCCGCACTGGCGCGGACGGCGGGACGGCGAGGGATCCTTCTGCCCGCGATGCCGGCCGCGGCGGCGCCCGAGATCGGCATCGTCTGCGACGGCACGATGCCCGACACGGCCTGGATCCTCGTGTCCGCGGCGGGCGACGCCGTGGCGGAACCCGCGATGCTGGCCGCCGCGCTGGCCGGCGCCCCACCCGAAGCGGTGGCGATCCGCGGCCATCATCTGGTCCGTACCGCCGATGGCGCGGAACATCTTCGCCGCACCGCAGACATCGCGGCGGCCTGGTCGCGCGTGACGGCGGGCAGCGCCGAAGTCGCGGGGTTCGGAGCGCCCGCGGCCACGCTGCTGCGCGCCGATGCGTTACGACGGATCGGCGCATCGCCGCCCGCGACGCCGTCGGAACTCGGCGATCTGTTGCTGCGCTGGCACGACGAAGGGGCGCTCATCCACGACGCCGACGAGGTGCTCGCCACCTGCCCGGAATCCGACCACCGTGCCGGCTGGATTGCACTCGTGGAACGTCGCGCGGGCCCTGCCGCCGCCGGCCGCCTGCGCGATGCCTTCGCGGCCGCCGATACGGCCACAGCCGAGGCCGCCCGGCGCACGCGGCCCGCCCGGATCGCCTTGGACTGCGTCGCTGCGGCCGATCGCCTCTCGCCGGCCCTCGGCCGCTTGGCGGAGTCGCTGATCCTCGGCGGCGGCCTGCGGCGGCTGCGGTCCCTACTGGCCGGGAAGCGCGCGCGCGGCGAGGATGGCGCAGCATGACCGCGCCCCGCTTCACCATCGTCACGCCCTGTCTCAACCGTGCCGCGACCATCGGGGCGGCGATCGAGAGCGTCCTCGCCCAGAACCACCCCTCCGTCGAACACATCATCGTCGATGGCGGATCGACCGACGGCACGGCCGAGGTGCTGGCGCGCTACCCGCATCTGACCGTGGTGCGGGAGAAGGACCGCAACCTCTACGACGCGATCAACAAGGGACTGCGGCGCGCGACCGGCGACATCGTCGGCCTGCTGAACAGTGACGACCTCTACGCGCCGGGCGCCTTCGCCGCGGCGGAGGTCGCGCTGGCCGATCCATCCATCCAGATGGTCATCGGCGCCGCCGAATTCTTCACCGAGCGGGACGGACGCGAGGTCGTGACGCGCCACCTGTCCGGCGCCGCTGCGGTCGGGCTCACCGAAGCGAATGCGATCGGCAATGTTACGACCATGAACGCAGCCTTCTACCGGCGCCCGCTGATCGAGGCGGTGAAGGGCTTCGACGACCGGTTTCCGCTCGCCGCGGACAAGGATTTCTGGCTGCGGCTGGTGCTGCTCGCGCCGCGGCACGTCATCATCCCCGACACCGTCATCCGCTACCGCAGCCATGCCGGTTCGCTGACCTTCGCGGCAGGCGACCTGCGCGACAAGCTGTCGCGGCATCTGCTGGAGCTGGCGCGGACGCGGCTGGCGGAGACGCCGCCGGCGTCAGCCGAGCGCGCCGCCTATCGGCGCTGGCACGCCTGGGCGGTCGGCTACCGCGCCATGGTACAGGCGCGCGCCAGCGGGATTGGCACAGCGTTGCGGACGATGGCCGCGGGCTTCGCCCTGGACCCGGCCTGGCCGCTGCGCTTCCTCGCGCAGCTGCCGCGGCATTGGCGCGACCGCGCGGTGCGGCGCGAGGGCTAGAGGCCGCGCCGGGCGAGGAAGTCTTCCACCACGCCGCCGAGCGCGGGCTGCTCGACCTCCTCATAGGCATAGCGCGCGCGCACCACCGGCTTGCCCAGCCCTGGGATCACCGCGATGTCCGCCGGAGTGCCGGAGACCACGACATCCGCGTCCGACGCCGCGATGGTCGCCGCCAGCGCCGCGCGTTGCGCAGGGTCGTAGCCCATGGCTGGCAGGACGGGCCCCAGATGCGGGAAGGCGGCGTAGACTCGCGCCATCATCGGCGTCGCCGAGCGCCGGGGATCGACGATCTCCGCGACGCCGGCCGCCTGCGCCGCCGCATATCCAGCCCCCGTCGCCATGCCGCCATGGGTCAGCGTCGGTCCATCCTCGACCACCAGCACGCGCCGCCCGCGCACGGCCGCCGCATCCTCGAGCGTGATGCGGGACGCGCCGCGCAGTAGCGTTGCACCAGGGTTCAGGACGTGCGCTGCCGCGGCGACCTGCTCGACCGCCCCCGCGGGCGCCGCGTTGGCCTTCGCCACCAGAACGACGTCCGCCATTCGCAGCACCGCCTCGCCGGGGTGGTAGGCGCTTTCATGGCCCGGCCGTAGCGGGTCAACCAGCGTGATCAGCAGGTCCGGCCGGATGAAAGGGAAGTCGTTGTTGCCGCCGTCCCAGAGGATGACGTCGCTCTCGGCTTCCGCCTGGCGCAGGATGGCGGCGTAGTCGACGCCCGCATGCACCACGCCGCCGGCGGCGATGTGGGGTTCGTATTCCTCGCGTTCCTCGATGGTGCAGTCGGCGGCGTCGAGGTCGGCACGCGTCGCGAAGCGCTGCACCGCCTGGCGCGCCAGGTCGCCATAGGGCATCGGATGGCGCAGCACGCCGACGCGCAGCCCGCGCGCCTTCAGGCGGGATGCGATCCAGCGCGCGACCTGCGACTTGCCGCAGCCGGTCCGCACGGCGCAGATCGCGATCACCGGGCGACTGGAGGGGATCATCGTCGCCCTCGGCCCCGGCAGCGAGAAATCCGCCCCCGCCGCCAATGCGATGGAGGCGAGATGCATCACATGCCCATGCGGCACGTCGCTGTAGGCGAAGACCGCGTCGTCGATGCCGCGGTCGCGCAGCAGGCGGGGCAGGGTCGTTTCCTCCTCGATGGGGATGCCGGCCGGGTAGAGCGGCCCTGCGAGCGCGGCCGGATACGCCCGCCCGGCGATGTTCGGGATCTGCGTCGCGGTGAAGGCCACGACCTCCCGCGACGGATCCTCGCGGTAGACCGTGTTGAAGACGTGGAAGTCGCGCCCCGCGGCGCCGAGGATCACCACGCGCCGGCGTGTCGTTGCCCCTGCGGTCATGGCCGTCTCCTGTCCCTGTGCACAAGGTCAGCAGCCCGGTCCGCGCGCCGTCAAGCGCGGGCCCTGCCGCGCCGGCGCGGCGCATGCTATCGGCGCGGGGTCGTTGCGAGGGGAAACGCATCATGGGCGTGCTGGACGGGAAGGTCGCGCTGGTCACCGGCGCGGGGAAGAACATCGGGCGGGCCATCGCGCTGACGCTCGCGCGCGACGGCGCCACGGTGGTGGTGAACGGGCGCTCCGACCAGGCGGCGATCGAGGCCGTGGCGCAGGAGATCCGCGACGCCGGCGGCCACGCCGAGGCGATCCTCGCCGACGTTTCCGCGGCGGGCCAGGTGGCGCGCATGGCCGACCGGGTCGCCGCGTCGCTCGGTGGTGTCGACATCCTGGTCTCCAACGCCGGGCTGCGGCGGCAGACGCCGTTCCTGCAGATGAGCCTCGAGGAATGGCGGGAGATCCTCTCCGTCGCCCTCGATGGCGCCTTCATCCTGACCCGCGCCATCGTGCCGCAGATGATCGCGCGCGGCGGCGGGTCTGTCATCGCGCTCTCGGGCATCTCGACGCATGTCGGCACGCCCAACCGCGCGCATGTCTCTGCGTCCAAGGCGGGGCTCGAGGGGCTGATCCGCGCGCTGGCGGTCGAGCTCGGGCCGCAGGGCATCCGCGCCAACTGCGTCGCGCCCGGCGCGGTGGACACGGTGCGCGGCGCGAGCGCCGGCGCGATGCCGCAGACCCTCGGCCGCGACGAGGGCATCCCGATGCGCCGCAAGGCCGCGGTGCAGGAGATCGCGGACGTGGTCCGCATGCTCGCCGGGCCGGAAGGCGGATATGTCTCCGGCCAGACCATCCATGTGAATGGCGGCGCCTTCCTCGGCTGAGGAGGCGATCCCACATCACCGATGCCGCGCATTGGCCGCGGCATCGGCCGGCCACAGATAGGGGCGCCACGCCAGGGCGATGGCCACCGTCGCGACCAGTCCGATGCCTGCGAAGGCCGTCGCCGTCGCGGCGAAGCCGAACCACGCGATAAGCGGCCCGGCGCCGAGCAGTCCGACGGGCAATCCGTAGACCGCCAGCATCCGCAGCCCCATGACGCGGCCACGGAAGGCGTCCTTGGTCACGCGCAGCAGCAACACGCCCATCGGCACCATGCAGAAGCTTTGGACGAAGCCGATCGCGGCGAGCAGCACCATGCCTGCCGCCGCGTCGCGGACCTGCGCGAAGCCGAGTAGCAGCAGGAACCAGATAAGGGAGGCGGCGAGCATCGTGCGCGCGGGAGGAAAGGCGCCGCCGCGGGCGCTCAGCACCATCGATCCGATCAGCGCCCCTGTCGCGAAGACGGCGATCAGCCGCCCGAGCCCGCCCTGGTCCATGCCATAGATGTCGCGCGCGACGTGGGGCAGCAGCCCGCCCGTCAGCGGATAGGCGAGGAAGTTCGCGAGGAAGGCGAGGCACATGGCGGCGAGCAACGCCGGTGCCGCGCGCACATAGGCGGCACCATCCAGCACGTCGCGCCAGACGCGCGTCGCCGGTGCGGCCTCCACGGGAACGTGGATGCGCGACTCCTCGATGCCCGTCATCAGCAGAAGGCTCGTCAGGTAGAGGCCCGCCACGACCAGATAGGCTGGCCCGACGCCAAGGGCCGCGACCAGCGCTGCGCCGGTCAAGGCCCCGACGATGCGGGCCGTGTCCGCGCTCATGCGCTCGATGCCCATCGCACCCATCAGGTAGGGCGCGGGCATGGTCGCGCCGATCAGCGCGTTGCGCATGCCGATATCCGAAGGCCGCACCAGCCCGGCGAGTAGTGCCACAACGAAGATCGCCGCGATGCCCAGCATGCCCGTCATCGCCAGGCCCGCGAGCGTCAGCGCCAATGTCAGGTAGGTCGCGCGCATGGCGATCAGCACCCGCCGATGCCCGAGCCGGTCGCCCATCACGCCGAACATCGGGGAGATGAGCGTGCCGACGAACTGCAGGGCGCCGAACAGCGTCAGGACCACAACCGATCCCGTCTTCGCCAGGACGTACCAGGCGAGGATCAGGGTCTCCATCTCGAAGGCCCAGGACGTGGCGAGGTCTGCGGGCCATTGGAAGCGGAAGCTGCGCTGGCGGAAAGGCGCGAGAACGGCGGCGCGCGGTACGGTGCTCACCTGGCCTGGCCGGCGGACATGGATCGACTTCCCCCTGGGCACCGTTCCGGTACCCGAGGCGAGTATGGGGCAGTGATGCGCGCCGGCGAAGTCCCGCGCCCCCATGTTGCGGCGCATCACGGTCGGAGCCTAGTATTCCCACCCATCAGGGAGACGAGCATGCTGACCAGCCTGACGGGGCTCGACCACCTCGTCGTCGCCGTGCGTGACCTCGATGCCGCGGCCGCCGCCTGGGCGGCGCTCGGCTTCACCTTGTCGCCGCGCGGCCTGCACAGCGCGCATATCGGCAGCGCCAACTACACCATGATGTTCGGGGAGGATTACCTCGAACTGCTCGGCGTGGTGGCGCCGACGCCGCACAATCAGGCGCTGCGGGATTTCGTGGCACGGCGCGAAGGACTCGATCGCGCGGCCTTCACGACCACCGACGCCGCCGCGGGCGTCTCTGCCCTGCGCGCGCGCGGCGTGGACGCCATCGGTCCCGTCGATTTCGGCCGTCCTGTCCCGTTGCCGGACGGCAGCGAGACCGAGGCGCGTTTCACCGTGTTCCGCTGGCCGCCGACCCAGCGCGTCGGGGGCCTCGGCATCTTCGCCTGCCAGCACCACACACGCGATGCGGTGTGGGTTCCGTCGCTGCAGGCGCATCCAAACGGCGTGACGCGCATCCGTCGCGTGCTGGTCGCGACGGACGATCCCGTGGCTGCGGCTGCCGGCCTTGCGGATGCCATCGAAGGCGGTGTCCGGACGGACGGCGCTTTCCGGGTCGTCGACACCGGCCCGGGTCGCGGCTCGATCGGCTTCGCACCGCGCGCCGCGATCGCGACCCTTGCCGGCTGCGCCGAGGATGCGCTGCCGCGCGAAGGCGGGGCGGCGATGGTGCTCGGCTCGACCAGGCCCCGTCCGCCCGGCTTCGCCACCGGCGTTGCCGTCATCTTCGAACCCGCCTGATCCCGCGCCAGGAGAACGAGAATGTCCGAACCGACCCGCCGCGAGATGCTGCTTCTCGGCGCCACGGCCATGCTGCCGGTGCCTGTCGCCGCGCAGGAGACACCGCGACGCGGGGGCGCGCTGACGGTGCATTTCGCGACCGAGCAGCGCATCCTCAATCCGTCCCTGCAGGCCTCGACCGGCGTCTACATCGTCGGCGGCAAGATCCAGGAGGCGCTGCTCGACCTCGACGCGCAGGGCAATCCGGTCGGCGTGCTGGCCGAGTCCTGGGAGTCCGCGCCGGACGGCCTGACCCATACCTTCCGCCTGCGCCGCGGGGTGAGCTGGCATGACGGCAAGCCCTTCACCTCCGCCGACGTGCAGTTCACGGCGATGGAGATGTGGAAGAAGATCCTCAACTACGGGACGACGCTGCAGCAGTTCCTGACCGAGGTGCAGACACCCGACCCGCACACGGCCGTCTTCAAGTACGAGAAGCCGATGCCGCAGGGCCTGCTGCTGCGCGCGCTGCCCGATCTCGGCTACGTCTCTCCCAAGCATGTGTTCGAGACCGGCGACATCCGGCAGAACCCGGCCAACACCGCGCCGATCGGCACCGGCCCGTTCAAGTTCGTCCAGTACGAGCGCGGGCAGTTCATCATCGCCGACCGCAATCCGAACTACTGGCGCGACAACATGCCCTACCTGGACCGCGTGGTCTGGCGGGTGGTCAGCGACCGTGCCGCGGCGGCGGCGCAGCTGGAATCCGGGCAGATCCTGTTCAGCCCCTATTCCTCGCTGTCCATCGCCGACCTGCAGCGCCTGGGCCGCGACCCGCGCTTCGAGGCGACGACGCGCGGCAACGAGGGCAATGTCCGCACCAACACGCTCGAGTTCAATTTCCGCAACCCCGTGCTGGCCGATATCCGCGTGCGCAAGGCGATCGCGCATTCGCTGAACGTGCCCTTCTTCATCGAGAACTTCCTCGGGCCCTTCGCGAAGCCGGGCACCGGACCGATCCCCTCCGTGTCGACCGACTACTACCCGACCGCGCCGATGCCGCAGTACGGTTACGACGTCGCTCTGGCGAACCGGCTGCTCGACGAGGCCGGCCAGCGACGCGGTGCCGGCGGCGTGCGCTTCAGCGTGCGCCTGCTGCCCGCGCCCTGGGGCGAGGACATCGCCCTCTGGGCGACCTTCATCCAGCAATCGCTGCAGCAGGTCGGCATTCGCGTCGAGATCGTTCGCAACGACGCCGCCGGCTTCCTGCGCAGCGTCTACAACGACTGGAATTTCGATCTCGCCTCCGGCTGGCATCAGTACCGCAGCGATCCCGCGGTCAGCACGACAGTTTGGTACCGCTCCGGCAGTCCGCGCGGCGCCCCCTGGACCAACCAGTGGGGCTGGAAGGACGACCGTATCGACGGAATCATCGACGCCGCGGCGACCGAGGTCGATCCGGTGAAGCGCAAGGCGCTCTACGCGGACTTCGTGCGCTCGGCGCAGACCGAGCTCCCGCTGTGGATGCCGATCGAGCAGATCTTCGTCTCGGTCTTCAACCGGCGAATCCGCAATGCCGGCAACAACCCGCGCTGGGCGTCCTCGACCTGGCACGACACCTGGCTGGCCTCGTGACGCCTTGAGGGTCCTGCAGCTTGCGCTGAGGCGGCTCGCCGCCTCGCTGCCCACGCTCCTCCTCATCCTGGTCGGGCTGTTCCTGCTGCTGCAGCTCGCCCCGGGCGACACGGTCGATGCGCTGATGGCGCAGATGGGCGGCGGGGACCAGGCCCTGGCGGAGGAACTGCGTCGCTTCTACGGCCTCGATGTCGGGATCGCGGCGCAGCTCGGGCGCTACCTGATGCGGCTGGTGACGCTCGACCTCGGCTTCTCCTCGATCTACGGCAAGCCGGTGGCGACCGTGATCCTCGAGCGCCTGCCGGCGACGCTGCTGCTGATGGTCTCGGCGCTGTCCTTCGCCTTCTTCTTCGGGCTCGTGCTCGGCGTGGTGGCGGCGCGGCGGGTGAACAAGTGGCCGGATACGCTGATCTCCACGCTGGGGCTGGTGTTCTACGCGACGCCCTCCTTCTGGTTCGGGCTGATGGCGATCGTGCTGTTCAGCGTCTACCTGCAATGGCTGCCGGCGGGCGGCTTCGGGGACATCACCCAGAACCTGACCGGCATTGCCGCCGTGCTCGACATCGCGCGCTACCTGGTGCTGCCGACGCTCACGCTGGGGCTGATCTTCCTTGCCATCTACCTGCGCATCATGCGGGCTTCGATGCTCGAGGTGCTGTCGCTGGACTTCGTGCGCACGGCACGGGCGAAGGGGCTGAGCGAGACGCGGGTCGTGGCTCGCCACGTCCTGCGCAACGCCATGCTGCCGATGGTGACGCTGATCGGGCTCCAGGCCGGCACGATGCTCGGCGGGTCGGTGGTGGTGGAGAGCGTCTTCGCGCTGCCGGGTCTCGGCCGGCTTGCCTATGAGAGCGTCGTGCAGCGCGACCTCAACACGCTGCTCGGCATCGCCTTCATCTCGGCGGTGCTGGTCATCTGCATCAACTTCCTCGTCGACATCCTCTATGCGCGGCTCGATCCGCGGATCTCGGCGGGGTCCTGATGCGGGCGCTGAAAGCCTATGGCCGAAGCCCGGCGGCGCTCATCGGCACCGCGATCCTGCTCGCTGTGGTCGTCATGGGCGTGGGGGCGAGCTGGTTCTATCCCGATGACCCGCTGGGCCTCGCCGGCCGGCCGCTGCAATGGCCGGGGGCCAATCCGCGGTTTCCGCTGGGCACAGATCCCTCGGGCCGGGACATCGCGGCGCAGTTGTTCCATGGCGCCCGCGTGTCCCTGCTGATCGGTTTCGTCGCGACCTCCATCGCGGTGATGATCGGCATCGCCATCGGCGCGCTGGCCGGCTTCTATGGCGGGATGACGGATACGGCGCTGATGCGCGTCACGGAGGCTTTCCAGACCCTGCCCAATTTCCTGCTGTTGCTTGTCCTCGTCGCGGTGTTCGGCTCGACCATCGAGACGGTGACGATCGCCATCGGCCTCGTCTCCTGGCCACCGGTCGCGCGGCTGACGCGGGCGGAGTTCCTCACCCTGCGCACGCGGGACTTCGTGCAGGCCTGCCGCGTGCAGGGTCTGTCCGACCTTCACCTGATCGTGCGGGAGGTGCTGCCGAACGCGCTGCCGCCGGTGATCGTCTATGCCTCGGTCGTCATGGCGGTGGCGATCCTGCTCGAGAGCGCACTGGCTTTCCTGCAGCTCTCCGATCCCAACGTGCCGTCCTGGGGGAACCTCATCGGCCTCGGGCGCAACGTGCTGCGGACGGAGTGGTACGTCTCGGCCATTCCGGGTGTCGCGATCCTGCTGACCATCCTCGGCGTGTCGCTGGTGGGGCAGGGGCTCAACGACGCGCTGAACCCGCGCCTGGCGGCCAGCCGATGACGCGGCTCGCCGTCGAGGGGCTGACCATCCGCCTGCCGCGCGGGGCGGACCGCGAATTCGCGATCGAGAATGTCTCGCTCAGCGTCGCCTCGGGCGAGATTCTCTGCGTGGTGGGGGAGAGCGGGTCGGGCAAGTCGGTCACCGCCTCCGCCGTGATGGGGCTGCTGGCGCCGGGCCTGTCCATCGCAAGCGGCCGCATGGCGCTGGCGGGCGAGGATCTCTGCACCAAATCGCCGGAGGAATGGCGCGCCATCCGCGGCCGCCGCGTCGCGATGGTGTTCCAGGAGCCGATGACGGCGCTGAACCCGCTGATGACGGTCGGCGCGCAGCTCGAGGAGATGTGGCGCGTCCATCTTGGCCTTGATGCGCGGGAGGCGCAGCGCCGTGCCGTCGCTGCGCTGCGCGAGGTGAACCTGCCGGATCCTGAGGGCGCGGTGCGTGCCTATCCGCATGAACTGTCGGGCGGGCAGCGGCAGCGCGTGATGATCGCCATGGCGCTCGCGCTGGAACCGGAAGTGCTGATCTGCGACGAGCCGACCACCGCGCTCGACGTCACGACCCAGGCGCAGGTGCTGGCGCTCATCAAGGACCTGCAGAAGCGCCATGGCACGGCGGTCATGTTCATCACGCATGATTTCGGCGTGGTGGCGGAGATCGCGGATCGCGTCGCGGTCATGCGGCTCGGTCATGTGGTGGAGGAAGGGACCACGCGGGAGGTGCTGACCTCCCCGCAGCATGAATATACCCGTGCGCTGCTCGCCGCCGTGCCGGGGCTGCATGCGCCGGAACCGCGCGACCTCTCGCCCGACACGGTGCTCGAGGTCCGTGGTCTGACCAAGACCTACGCCTCGCGCGGCGTGTTCCGCCGCCGCAAGCCGGTGCGGGCGCTGGACGACGTGTCCGTGGCGCTGAAGCGCGGTTCGACGCTCGCGATCGTGGGCGAAAGCGGATCCGGGAAGTCGACTCTGGCGCGCTGCGTCGTCGGGCTGCTCGGATCCGATGGCGGGGAGATCGTGGTCGGCGGGGCGCCGCTGCCGAAGCGCCGGCGTGATGCCGCGCGCCTGGTGCAGATGGTATTCCAGGATCCCTATGCCTCGCTGAATCCGCGACGGAAGGTGGGGGCGCAGGTCGCGCAGGGCCCGATCGCCGCGGGCACGCCGTCCGCGCAGGCGATGGCGGAGGCCCGAGAGCTGTTCTGCACCGTGGGCCTCGACCCGGATGCGGTGGATCGCTTTCCACATGAATTCTCCGGCGGCCAACGCCAGCGAATCGGCATCGCCCGGGCGCTCGCGATGAAGCCGGAAGTGCTAGTGGCGGACGAGCCCGTCTCGGCCCTCGACGTCAGCGTGCAGGCGCAGGTGCTGGCGCTGCTGCGCGAGTTGCAGGATCGGCTCGGCCTCTCGATCCTCTTCATCACGCATGATCTGCGCGTCGCCGCGCAGCTCTGCGACGAGGTCGCGGTCATGCGCAACGGCGTGGTCGAGGAAGCGGGGCGGATCGGCGAGGTCTTCGCCGCCCCGCGCAGCGTCTATACGCGCAGCCTGATCGAGGCGATCCCCGGCCGCGCGCTGTTCGGGACCTGACGCTCAGGTCGCGTAGTCGGGCTCCTCGCGGTCCAGCACGCGGCGCCAGGCGTCGAGGTGCAGCCGCGCGTCGAGCTTCTCGCCCCAGGCGCCGGTGTGGTGGCGGCGCAGGTTGTCCGGCAGCTTGTGCAGCGGCAGGCCCGTCTGCATCGCGGTCATCTGGTACATGGTCGTGCGCTCGGCCATGTAGGTCTCGTCGAAGGCGTCGTGGACGGTCGGCCCGACCACGGTCACGCCATGCCCGCGCATGACCATGATGGTCTTGTCGCCCATCAGCCGCGCGATGCGGTCGCCTTCGTCATTGGTGTGCACCGGCTGGTCGCCGTCGCCGTCGTAGACCGTGCGGTCGTTCAGCAGCAGGCTGTTGTGGTGCGAGAGGGAGAATTCCGCGCCCTCGATCATCGACAGCGCCGTCAGCCAGCGCGGATGGACGTGCACCACGCAGGTCGCCTTGGGGTTCGCCAGGTGGATGCGGCAATGGATGTGGAAGGCGACCTTGCGGAGCTCGCCCTTGCCGCGCAGCACCTGGCCGTCGAGGTTGCAGACGATCAGGTCGCTCGCCCGCAATTCCTGGAACAGGTAGCCGCGCGGGTTGATGAGGAAGGTCGGCTCGGCCTCGTCCGGCAGCATCAGCGAATTGTGGTTGCCGATATGCTCGTTCCAGCCGAGCCGCGCACCGATGCGGAAGACGGCGGCCATGTCGCAGCGGAGCGCCCATTCGCGTTCCTCTGCCTTGCTGCTCGTGAGGTTGCGGACGATGGTCGCCATCGGGGCCTCCTGCGCTGCCGGGCCAAGGCTGGCACGTTCCGCGCAGCGACGCCAATGGGGTGCCGTTGACGCGCGCGCGCCATCGCCGGACGTTGGCGCCGTTGCTGCCGAGGAGTGTTGCCATGTCCCCGCCGTTGTCCATCGCCGAACTGCCGATCACGGGCTACCTCGACCGCTTTTCCCACCGGCCTGGCGAACGCTTCACCGCCCATGTCAGCGTGCGGGACGGCGGGACGGCGCGGGCGCGTCTGGTCCGGGTCATCTCCGGCGATCCGAACCCGGCCGGCCCGGGACTGCGCTTCGAGGACCTGTCCCACCACGTCGATCTCACCTTCGCCGGGCGGCGGCAGCCGATCCGGCTCGGGTCCCACGCGGTGGTGCCGCGCGCGCCGCGCCGCGCGGCCGGACCGCTGACCTGGACGGCGCTGGTCTGGATGGCCGCCCTGCCGCCGGGAGAGGCGACGATCCTGTGCGAGGTGGCGGGGGGCATCGCGGCGACATTGGCGATCGGGCGCGACGGCGTGACCGGCATCGTGAGTGCCGATGCGCGGGCCGTCGTCGTCGCGACGGGAGGCGCGCCTGCTCTACGTCGGTGGCACCGCGTCTGGCTGAGCGCCGATCCCGGCACTGGCCGCGTCGCGGTCGGCATGGTGCCGCTGGACGGCGGCGCGGCGACGGTGGCGACCACGGTGGTGCCTGGGCTGCGGATGCCGCCGGGGGGCGGGCGCATCACCATCGCGGCGAACGGAACCGCGGAGCCGTCCAACCACTTCACCGGCAAGATCGAGGACCCCGCCCTGCTCGAGGGCTATCGCGACGCCTGGCCGCATCCGGAGGCACCACTCGCCACGCTGGCGCCGATCGCCGGCTGGGACTTCGGGCTCGACATTCCGACGCAGCGCATCCTCGACGTCGGCGGCCAGGCCTGCGACGGCTACCTGGTGAACATCCCGACCCGCGCCGTGGTCGGCGCGCGCTGGTCGGGGCGCGAGATGTGCTGGCGCCACGCGCCGGAGGACTACGCCGCGATCCATTTCCACGCCGACGACCTCGGCGATTGCGGCTGGCAGGCGGACGTCGCCTTCGAGGTGCCGGCCGGCCTCCGCAGCGGCGCCTACGCGCTTCACCTCACCTGCGAAGGCGGGGAGGATTGGCTGCCGCTCTACGTCCTGCCGCCGCGCGGGGAGGCGCAGGCGAGGGTCGCCTTCCTCGCCTCGACCTTCACCTATCAGGCCTACGCCAACCATGCGCGGGGGAATGCGGATGCGGCGTACAAGGCGCGCGTCGCGGCCTGGGGTGCCTATCCGCACAATCCCGACGACTATCCGGCCTATGGGCGGTCCACCTACAACAAGCACCCGGACGGGAGCGGCATCGCCTTCTCGTCCCGCCTGCGGCCGATCCTGACCATGCGGCCGGGCTTCCTAACCTTCAACGACGCGCGCGGATCGGGGCTGCGGCACTATCCGGCCGATACGCATCTGCTGGCCTGGCTCGAGGCCAAGGGCATCGCCTTCGACGTCATCACCGATGAGGACCTGCACGACGAGGGCGTCGATCTGCTGAAGCCGTACAGCGTGGTGATGACCGGCTCCCACCCGGAGTACCACACGTTGCAGACCCTCGATGCGCTGGCCGCCTACACGCGGGACGGCGGGCGGCTGATGTATCTCGGCGGCAATGGCTTCTACTGGCGCATCGCGGTGACGCAGACGCTGCCAGGCATGATGGAACTGCGCCGCGCCGAGGGCGGCATCCGGGCCTGGGCAGCCGAACCGGGCGAGTATTGGCACCAGACCGACGGCGCCTATGGCGGCCTGTGGCGGCGCAACAGGCGGCCGCCGCAGATGCTGGCCGGTGTCGGCTTCTCCGGGCAGGGTCTGTTCGAGGGAACGCATTACCGCCTGTTGCCGCTCGGGCGCGATCCCAGGCACGCCTGGATCTTCGACGGCGTGGAGGGCGAGACGTTCGGCGGCTACGGCCTGTCGGGCGGCGGCGCCGCGGGCTTCGAGCTGGACCGCGCGGATTTCGCGCTCGGCACGCCGGAGGGCACGGCGATCCTCGCGCGATCCGAGGACCCACCGTCCTCCTTCGTCACGGTGCCGGAGGAACTGCTGTCCCATGTCGCGACTGTCACGGGTGAAAGGCCCGATGCGCTGAAGCGCGCCGAGATCGTCTACTTCGATACGCCCGGCGGCGGCGCCGTCTTTGCCACCGGGTCGATCACCTGGTGCGGAAGCCTGTGGCAGGATGGCGCCTTCCAGGGGCCCGTGAGCCGCATCATGGAGAACGTGCTGCGCCGTTTCGCAGCGCAATGACGATCATCCCCGGTTGACAGGCCGCGGATCGCGTCGGACGCTTCGCGCAATTCGGGTGGATCACGCATTTTCCGGGGGATGGTGCTCATGAAGCGCTCTCGACTTGCGTCCTCGATCCTCGCGGCGGGCTTCGCCCTGCCCGCGGCGGCCCTCGCGGCACCATTCCAATGCCCGTCGCGCGGCGGCGACATCGTCTTCGGGCAGGAAGCCAACGTGAACTCGCTGGACCAGCATACGTCCAGCACCATCTCCACCCGCAACATCGCGATGAACATCTACGAATCGCTGATGACGCGGGACGAGAACAACCGTCCGATCCTCGAGCTCGCGGAGAGCATGGAGGAAGCGCCGGACGGCATGACCTACACCTTCCGGCTGCGCCGCGGCATCACTTTCCACAACGGCAAGCCGATGACCTCGGCGGACGTCGCGGCCTCCTTCAACCGCTACAACCGCGTCGGGTTGCAGCGCAGCACGCTCGACAACGTGGCGGGCTGGGACACGCCGGACCCGCACACCTTCATCATCCGCATGAAGCAGGTGCAGCCGACCTTCATCGAGGCGTTGTCCTCCTTCTCCGTGCCGATCGTCATCATTCCCTCCGAGCACGAGAACGACGATCGGCAGCAGCTGCGCGCCGTCGGCACCGGGCCGTTCCGGCTTCTGGAATTTACGCCCGGCAGCCACGCGCGCCTCGGCCGCTTCGACGGTTACCAGCCGAACACGGCCTTCGAGCAGCGGACCGGCTTCGGGGGCTATCGCGTCGCCTGCGTCGACACCGTCACCTTCCGCATCGTGACCGAGGCCTCGGCCCGCGTGGCCGGCCTCGAGACCGGCGAGCTGCATGCCGTGGAGGACGTGCCGACCCGTTCGGTCGAGGCGCTGCGCCGCAACAACGCGATCACCATCCTGCCGCTCGAGAACTGGTGGATCCAGATCGCGCTGCCCAACACCTCGACGCCGCCGACCAACAACCTGGCGTTCCGGCGCGCGGTGCAGGCCGCGCTCGGCATGGAAGACATCATGGATGCGGCGACGGACGGCAATTACCGCCTGAACGTCGGCTTCCAGTTCCCGGGCCGCCCCGCCTACACGGACGCCGGCAAGGAGACCTACAACATCAACGACCAGGCGCGCGCCCGCGCGCTGCTGCGGGAATCCGGCTACCGCAACGAGCCGATCACCATCCTGACCAACCGCGACTATCCGCCGATGTACAACGCAGCGCTGGTGATGCAGCAGCAGATGCGCGCCATCGGGATCAACGCGAACCTCCGCGTCGTGGACTGGCCGACCTCGGTGCAGATGTCGCAGCGACTCAACAGCGACGAGTGGCACTTCTACCATACGGGCTGGGGCACGCAGCCGGCGCTCGGCGCACTCGCGACCATGCAGTTCCTGGTCAGCCCCAATGCCGCCTATCGCCCGCGGGACGACCGCGACGATCCGGAAGTGATGGCCGCCTGGACCGCAATGAACAACGAGCGGACCGCGGAAGCCCGCCAGGCCGCCTTCGCCACCATGCAACGCCTGGTGCTGGAACGGGTCTATGCGATTCCCTTCGGATCGCTGACCAAGGTGCAGGCGGTGCGGTCCAACGTGCAGGGCTTCGTGCCCTACCGGATCCCGCGCTTCTCCAACGTGTGGGTCCAGCGATAACGCCATGGCCAGGGTCGCCTTCCGCCGCCTGCTGAGCGCGATCCCGGTTCTCCTCATCGTCAGCCTGATCTCCTTCGGGCTGATGCGGCTGATCCCCGGCGATCCGGCCGCGGCCATCGCAGGTGTTTCCGCCACGCCGGCGCAGATTGAGCAGCTCCGCCGCGACCTCGGCCTCGACCAGCCGATCTACATGCAGCTGCTGGACTATTATCAGGGGCTGGCGCGGGGCGACCTCGGCAGGTCGCTGCTGCTGGGCAAGGGCGTTTTTGCCGCGACGATGGAACGGCTGCCGGTGACGATCGGGCTGTCGCTCTATGCCCTGGTCTTCACCCTGTTGATCGGCATCGCCAGCGGCATCGTCGCGGCGCTGCGGCAGAATTCCTGGATCGACCAGGCGGCGATGATGTTCGCCATGATCGGCATCTCGGTGCCGAATTTCTTCCTCGGCCTGCTGATGATCATCCTCTTCGCCGTGCATCTCGGCTGGCTGCCTTCGGGCGGCTATGTGGCCTTCAGCCAGGATCCGGCGGGGTGGCTCGCCAGCACGACCATGCCGGCCTTCTCGCTGGCGCTGCTGCAGGCAGGGCTGCTGGCGCGCATCACGCGGTCGTCGATGCTCGAGGTACTGCGCCAGGACTACATCCGCACCGCGCGCGCCAAGGGGCTGCCGCAGCGCAAGGTGGTGCTGAAGCACGCGCTGTCGAACGCCCTGATCCCGATCGTGACGGTGGTCGGAATCATCGTCTCCCTGCTGCTGTCCGGTGCGGTGGTGACGGAGGCACTGTTCTCCCTGCCCGGCATGGGCCAGCTGCTGACCCAGGCGGTGCTGAGCCGCGACTATCCGATGGTGCAGGGTGGGTTGCTGCTGGTCACGACTTTCCTGGTGCTGGTGAACATCACGGTGGACACGCTTTACGCCGTGCTCGACCCGCGGGTGCGCTATGAGTGACGTCGCGGACGCCGAAGGCATCGCGCTCAAGCGCGAGCATCCCGCGCGGGCGACGCTGCGGCGGCTGTTCCGTCATCGCCTGTTCGTCACCGGGCTGCTGCTGTTCGGCGTCATCGCCGTCATCGCCATCACGGCGCCCTGGATCACCACGGCCGATCCGCAGCGCCTGTCGATGCGCAACAAGTTCCTTCCGCCCGGCGAGGCCTGGGTGTTCGGCACCGACAATTTCGGTCGTTCGCTGTGGTCGCGGGTGGTCTGGGGTGCGCAGCTGTCGATGATCATCGGGGCGTCGGTGGTCGGGCTGAACGCGGTGTTCGGCACGCTGATCGGGGCGCTCGCCGGATACTTCCGCCGTCTCGACAATGCGCTGATGCGCGTGAACGACGCGCTGATGGCCTTCCCGGCGATCCTGCTCGCCATCGCCGTGACCTCGGTGCTGGGGCCATCGACGCTGAACGTCATCCTGGCGCTGTCGATCGTCTACATCCCGCGTACCGCGCGCATCGTCCGTTCGTCGGTCATCGTGCTGCGGGAGATGGAATACGTGCAGGCCGCGGTCGCCGCCGGTGCTGGACACTGGCGCATCCTGCGCCACCACATCCTGCCCAACGCCATGGCGCCGATGATCGTGCAGCTGTCGTTCCTCTTCGCCTATGCGGTGCTGAGCGAGGCGACGCTCTCCTTCCTCGGCGTCGGCGCGGTGCCGCCGACGCCCACCTGGGGGAACATCATGGCCGAGGGCCGCGACTTCATGCGCGAGGCCCCCTGGATCATCACCATTCCCGGCGTCGCGCTGATGATCACGGTGATGGGGCTCAACCTGCTTGGCGACGGTCTGCGCGACGTGCTCGACCCGCGGCTCAGGATCCAGCAGTGAATCTTCTCGAGGTCCGCGGCCTGACCACCGCCTTCATGACCGGGCGGGGCGAGGTGAACGCCATCGAGGAGGTCTCCTTCTCGCTGAAGGAAGGCGAGATCCTCGGCATCGTCGGCGAGTCCGGTTCCGGCAAGTCGGTCACGGCGCTCACCGTCATGGGCCTGCTGCCGCAGCCCCCGGCCCGTGTGGCGGCCGGCGAGGTCGTCTTCAACGGACAGAACCTGACGCGCATGTCGGACCGCGACATGCAGCGCATCCGCGGCCCCGGGATCTCGATGATCTTCCAGGAGCCGATGACCTCCCTGAATCCGGTCTTTTCCATAGGCGACCAGATCATGGAGACGATCGCGGCGCATGAACGCCTGTCCCAGGCGGACCTGCGCAAGCGCGCGATCGACATGCTGGACAAGGTGGGCATTCCCTCCGCCTCGAAGCGGCTCGACGACTATCCCCACCAGATGTCGGGCGGGCAGCGGCAGCGCGTGATGATCGCCATGGCGCTCGCCTGCAATCCGAAGCTGCTGATCGCCGACGAACCGACCACGGCACTCGACGTGACGATCCAGGCGCAGATCCTCGACCTGCTGATGGACCTGCGCGACGAGTTCGGCATGGCGATCATGATCATCACCCACAACATGGGCGTGATCGCGGAGACCGCGGACCGCGTGCTGGTGATGTATGCCGGCCGGGTTATCGAGGAAGCCCCCGTCGCCCAGGTCTTCGACCGCCCGCTGCACCCCTATACGCGTGGTCTGCTGGAATGCGTCCCCTCCTTGACCGAGGACAAGCCGCGCCTGGTTGCCATTCCCGGAACGCTCCCCGAACCCGCGCGCCGCCCGCCGGGCTGCCGCTTCGCCCCGCGCTGCAGCCACGCGCTGCCGGCCTGCTCCGAAGCCATCCCGGGTCTCGAGCTGCTGGAGCCTGCCCACACCGTCGCCTGTTTCCGCGCGCAGGAGCTCGCGCCGGCATGACGACGCCCCTGGTCACTGCGAGCGGCCTGTCCAAGCATTTCGAGGTCGGCGGCGGCGGCTTCTTCGGCCTGCGCAAGGCCGCGACGCTGAAGGCGGTGGACGAGGTCTCCTTCACCATCAACGCCGGCGAGACGCTCGGCCTGGTCGGCGAATCCGGCTGCGGCAAGTCGACACTCGGCCGGCTGCTGCTGCGGCTGATCGAACCGACCTCCGGCACCATCGCCTTCGACGGGAACGACATCACCCGCATCGGCCGGATGGAGATGCGCGGCTATCGCCGGTCCATGCAGATCATCTTCCAGGACCCCTACGGCGCGCTGAACCCACGCATGTCGGTCGAGGACATCATCGCCGAGCCGCTGGTCATCCACGGCGCGAAGCCGGGCGCGGAGACCCGGAAGCAGGTCACGCAGATGCTGGAGAAGGTCGGCCTGCCGGCGCGCGCGCTCGACCGCTTCCCGCATGAATTCTCGGGCGGCCAGCGCCAGCGCATCGGCATCGCTCGCGCGCTGGTCCTGCATCCACGGCTGATCGTCTGCGACGAGGCGGTCTCGGCACTCGACGTCTCGGTACAGGCGCAGATCGTCAACCTGCTGCAGGATTTGCAGCGGGAGATGGGTCTGACCTACCTGTTCATCGCGCACGACCTGTCCGTGGTGCGGCATATCTCTGACCGCGTGGCGGTGATGTATCTCGGCAAGGTGGTCGAGGTCGCGGACAAGAAGACGATCTACGCCGCGCCGCTGCATCCCTACACCCAGGCGCTGATCGCCGCGGTGCCGGCCCAGCATCCCGCGCAGCGCTCGCGCGGCCGGCGCCAGCGCATTGCGGGCGATATTCCATCCGCCCTGAATCCGCCCTCCGGCTGCCGCTTCCACACGCGCTGCCCGCACGTCATGCCCGTCTGCCGCGAACGCGCGCCGGAGCTGCGCGAGGCCGCCGCGGGCCACCAGGTCGCCTGCCATCTGACCGATATCTGAGGAACGCCATGTCCCAACAACGGAAGTCCCGCCTGGTCCCGGAAGTGGACTTTGCGAAGGACGGGAAGCAGACGGGCTTCATCCGCCTGTTCCATTCGACGCATGACTCCGCCTACGGCTTCCTGCCTGTGCCGATCGTGGTGGTGAAGAACGGTGAGGGGCCGACAGCGCTCTTCACCTCCGGCAACCACGGCGACGAATATGAAGGCCAGGTCGCGCTGACGAACCTGATCAAGTGGCTCGAGCCCGGCATGATCAAGGGCCGCGTCATCATGATGCCGATGGCGAACTACCCGGCGGCGCTGATCGGGCGCCGCGTCTCGCCGATCGACGACCTCAACATGAACCGCATCTTCCCGGGCGATCCGGACGGCACCGTGACGCGGCAGATCGCGCACTACATCGACAGTGAGTTGATCCCGCTGGCCGACCTGGTGATCGACCTGCATTCGGGTGGTTCCTCGCTGAACTACATCCCGACGGCGCTCGCCAAGCAGTCGGCCGATCCGGTGCTGTACCAGAAGCAGCTCGCCGCGCTGCGGGCCTTCGGCGCGCCCTACACCTACATCCAGGGCGGGGCGCAGGGGCAGGGCGGCGACCAGACGTTGGGGTCCGGTGCGGACCGGCGCGGCAAGATCGCGCTCGGGACGGAACTCGGCGGGGCGGGGGCGGTGAACGCGTCAGGCCTCGCGATCGCCGAACGCGGGCTGCGCAACCTTCTCGCCCATCTCGGCATCCTCGGGCAGGAACATTTCGTCGAACCACCGGCGCCGACGCGCTTCCTCGATGTGCGCGGACCCGAGATGTACGTCTATGCGCCCGAGAACGGCGTCTTCGAACCGCTGGTCGAGTTGGGCGACACGGTCGCACCGGGCACGCCCGCCGCGCGCATCCACATGCCCGAGACGCCCTGGCTGCCGCCGGTCGAGATCGCCTTCAAGGCCGCGGGCATCGTCATGTGCAAGCGCATCCCCGCGCGGACCAAACGCGGGGACTGCCTGTTCCACCTGGCGAGCGACCTCGCCGTCTAGCCGTTACTGCGGCTCGATCCCGGCGGCGCGCACCACGGTCGACCAGCGGTCGACCTCGCTGCGCACCAGCCGGGCGAGGGCCTCGGGGCCCTGCTGGTCGGGCGCGGCGGGGATGGAGCCCAGCGCCTCGATCCGCTGGCGGATGGCGGGATCGGCGAGGGCCGCGCGCAACGCGCCGTCCAGCTTTGCCACCACCGGCGCCGGCGTCCCACGCGGCGCGAAGACCGCGTTCCAGCCCTGGAAGATGTAGTCCGGCACGCCGGCCTCGGCGGCCGAGGGCACGTTCGGCGCATTCGGGTTGCGCGTCGCGGCGGCGGTCAGCAGCCCGCGCATGGTGCCGGCCTGGATCTGTGGCACGGCGGCGGGGGCGAGCACGCAGGCGCTGTCCACCTGCTGCCCGCCGGCGCCCGAGACGTTCTCCACCACCACGCTGCGGCCGAGGGTGCGGGACATGTGCTCCGCGGCGATGCGCGCCAGCACGTCGGTCGCGCCGCCCGGGGCGAAGACGACGATCATGCTGATCTGGCGGTTGGGGAAATCCTGCGCGCGCGCCGGCAAGGCGCAGCCCAGCAGCAGCGCCGCCGCGGCGGCGAATAGGCGCTTCATCCGATCGTTCCTCCAGAGCCTGGCGGCTGGTTCTGCCGCCTTTCGTGTTACGCATAGCGAAACGCTTTTCGGATTTCTGCGTCAAGTGTATCTAGAACGGTAACGCATTTCGGCAGGCGATTCCCGATCGCCTGCCCCGGACTGGAAACCACCATGATGCCGACCGATCCGCCCGCCCCGGCCAGCACGAAGGACCCCTACCTGCTCGCCTCGCTGCATCGCGGGCTGGAGGTGCTGGACTGCTTCGCCGCGCGGGATTCCTGGGGCCTGGCCGACCTCGCCGCCCATCTGGGGCAGAACAAGGCGACGATCTTCCGCGTGCTCCATACGCTCGAGCAGTTCGGCTACCTGGCGAAGGACGCGGCGACCGGGCGCTATTCGCTCGGCCTCAGGCTGCATGCCCTGGGGGCCGCGGCCGTGCGCAACGAGCAGCTCCGCTGGCAGGCCCTGCCGCCGCTGCAGGACCTCGCCGAGAGCACCGGCGAGACGGTGCATGTCGGCATCCTGCATGACGGCATCGTCGTCACCGTGCAGATCGTCGAGGGCACGCACGCAGTCCGCATGCACTCCACCGTCGGCAAGCGCAGCCCCGCCCATGCCAGCGCGCTGGGAAAGGTGCTGATGGCCTACCTGCCGGATGCCGAGGTGGACGCCGTCGTCACCGCCCACGGACTGCCGCGCTTCACCGCCAACACCATCACCACCCCCGAGGCGCTGCGCGAGCGGCTGCACCGCGTGCGCCTCGACGGCTATGCGCAGGACGAGGAGGAGATCGAGGCGGGCCTGCGCTGCGTCGCCGCGCCGATCACCGACCATGCGGGACGGCCGACCGCCGCGCTGGCCATCTCCGCCCCGGCTTCGCGCATGGATCCTGCGCGCGTCGCCGCGCTGATCCCGCAGGTGAAAGCCACGGCGCTGCGCATTTCACGCATGCTCGGCAGCCCCTCCATGGCGGCCGCCTGATACGACTCGAGAGGAAACGACCATGGACGGCAGCAGCAAGCAGGCGCTGATGAACGGCGCCGACATCATCGTCGACCACCTGGTGAAGCAGAAGGTGCCCTACCTGTTCGGCCTCTGCGGCCACGGCATCACCGGCTTCATGGATGCCGCCTTCAAGGCGCAGAACCGCATCCGCACCGTCTCGACGCATCACGAGCAATCCGCCGGCCACATGGCCGATGCCTACTACAAGGTGAAGGGGGAACCGGTGGCGACCTTCACCTCCTGCGGTCCGGGCTCGGCGAACCTGGTGGTCGCGCTGGCGGCGGCGATGATGGATTCCTCCGCCTTCCTCGCCATCACCGGCAACGTGCCGACGAGCCAGTTCAACCGCGGGCCCTTCCAGGAATCGGGGCGGCACTTCCAGGGCGACTTCCCCTCCGTGGTCCGTCCGTATGTGAAGCGATCCTTCCAGCCGACGCGGGCGGACATGGTGCCGCTCGCGGTGACGCAGGCCTGGGACATGCTGACCTCGGGCCGTCCCGGACCGGTGAACCTCGATGTGCCGCTCAACGTCTTTGTCGAGGAGACGGATGTGCGCGCCCATGGCGGTGCGATGAGCCGCATCGTCAACGCCGCGCCGGGCAACCCGAAGGAGCTGACCGCGGCGCTCGAACTCCTGCTCGCTGCGAAGCAACCGGTGATCATCGCCGGGCAGGGTGTGCTGATCGGCCATGCCTCCGATGCACTGACCGCCTTCGCGGAACTCACGGGCATACCGGTCGTCACCAGTCCGAACGGCAAGGGCGCGATCCCCGACCGCCACGCGCTGGCCTTCGGCGCCATCGGGCGCAACGGCGCCTACGCGGCGAACGACGCGACGCGCAACGCCGATGTCATCCTCGCCATCGGTTTCTCCTTCGACGACCGCGCGACCAGCGGCTGGCTCGACGGCTACACGCTCTCGGTGCCGCCCTCGCGCCTGATCCAGATCGACATCGATCCCTCCGAGATCGGGCGGAACTATCCGGCGGAATACGGCATCCTCGGCGATGCGCGGGCGAGCCTCGAATTCCTCATCGAGGCAGCGCGGCCGCGGCTGACCCCGGGCCGCAGCATCGCGGCGTGGATCGCGCGTCTCGACAAGGGCCGGACCGTCTGGCGCGAGTACCAAGGCGGCCTGGCGGAGTCCGACCAGATGCCGCTGCGCCCCGAGCGCCTGATGCGCGCCCTGTCGCGCGCCATCCCCGAGGACGCGGTCGTCGCCTCCGACGTCGGCGTGCACCACAACTGGATCATCCAGCTGATGGATACGCTGCGCCCGCGCCACCTGATCCATTCCTGGGGCTTCGCGGCGATGGGCTTCGCGACCTCGGGCATCCTGGGTGCGAAACTCGCCGCGCCGGATCGCCCCTGCGTCGCGGTGGTCGGCGACGGGTCCTTCCTGATGACGCCGCATGCGCTGGCCACCGCGGTGGAATACGACATCCCCGTCGTCTGGGTGGTGTGGAACAACAATGGCTTCTGCTCGATCCGCGACATCCAGCACGGCATGTTCGGCGGGCGGGAACTGGCGACAGCCTTCGAGATCCAGCGCAGCGGCGAGCTCTACAGCCCCGACTTCGCATTGATGGCGAAGTCCTACGGCGTGCCGTCCCACCGCGTGACGCACGCCGGCGAGGTCGAGGACGCCATCCAGACCGCCATCAAGGCGAACCGCCCTTACCTCGTGGAAGTGCCGGTGGACCGCGACATCCGCCCGATCGGCACCGGGTCCTGGGACCTGCCGCCGCTGCCCAATCCGGAGCCGAACTTCCTCAAGGCGCTGCAGGCCCGCGGCCTGAGCCTGTGAAGTCCAGGCCGGGACCGGGGCGTTGAGAACCCCGGCCCGGCACCGACGCCCGGGGCCAGGAACGACAAGGGAGGAATTCGATGAACCGCAGGATGCTTCTCGCCGGCGCCGGTGCGCTGGCGATCCCGACGCTGAGTCCCGTGCGCGCCCAGGCGGCGATCTCGGACGGGGTGGTGAAGATCGGCGTGCTCGACGACATGTCGGGCGTCTTCTCCGACCAGCAGGGCATGGGCGACGTGGTCGGCGCGCGCATGGCGGCCGAGGATTTCGGCGGCCGCGTCCACGGCGCGCCGATCGAGGTCGTCCACGCCGACCTGCAGAACCGGGCCGATGTGGGCCTCGCCATCGCGCGGCGCTGGTACGACCAGGAGAAGGTCGACGCCATCTTCGGCCTTGGCAATTCCGCCGTCGCGCTGGCGGTGCAGAACCTCTCGCGCGAGCGCCAGCGCATCGACGTCCCGATCGCCGCCGGCACGACCGACCTGACGGGCAAGGATTGCTCGCCCTACGGCATCCACTGGACCTACGACAACTACTCCGCCGCCAAGGGGCCGGTGACGGCGCTCGTCGGCAATGGGCGGAAGAAGTGGTTCTTCCTCACCTCCGACTACGCCTTCGGCCATTCGCTCGAGCAGAACGCCTCGCAGATCCTGCAGGGCCTCGGCGGCACGGTGACCGGCAGCGCGCGGGCGCCGCTGGGCGAGACGGACTACTCCTCCTACCTGGTGCGCGCCGCGGCCTCGGGCGCCGAGGTGGTCGGCATCTGCGCCGGCGGGGCGGACATGATCAACATCGCCAAGCAGATGGGCGAGTTCGGCCTGCTTCGCCGCGGCATCCAGCCGGCGGCACTGAACTGCTCGCTGACCAACATCAAGTCCATCGGGCTCGAGACCGGACAGGGCCTCGTCTACTCCGAGCCCTACTACTGGGACCAGAACGACGAGACGCGCGCCTTTGCCACGCGCTTCCAGCGCATCCACGGTCGCCCGCCCACCGCCTTCCAGGCCAGCACCTGGGGCGCAGTGACGCATTACCTTAAGGCGATCCAGGCGGCCGGCACCGACGCCGCGCCCGCCGTCATGACGAAGATGCGGGAGATCCCGATCAACGACTTCATGACGCGCAACGGCTCCATCCGCATCGACGGCCGCGTGATCCGCGAGATGTACCTGATGCGCGTCAAGCGTCCGGGCCAGAACCTTGGGGAATGGGACCTGCTCGAGGTCGCGCAGGCCATCCCGGGCGACCAGGCCTTCCGCCCGCTTGCCGAAGGCGGCTGCCCGTTGGTGCGCTGAGGAACGGCGTCAGGAGGCGGCGGCGAGGTCCTCGGCCGCCGCTTCCAGCACGACGACGCGGTTCCGCCCGTCGCGTTTGGCGCCGTAGAGCGCGGCATCGGCGCGTTCGATCCAGCGATCGATCGCCTCCCCCGGTTCGTAGCGCGCGATGCCGACCGAAACGGTGATGCTGCCGATAGGCGCGGCATTGGCGCGCAGGCTGATCCGCCGGGCGGCAAGTGCCGCCCGTAGCCTCTCCCCATGCGCCGCGGCCTCTGGCAGCGGCGTCGCGGGCATCAGCAGGGCGAACTCCTCCCCGCCATACCGCGCGGCGCGGCCTGTGTCGGGACGCGTCTGCGCCAGCGTCGCGGCGACCAGCCGGATCACCGCATCCCCCACCGCATGGCCCCAGGCATCGTTCACGCGCTTGAAGTGGTCGATGTCGATCATCAGCAGGCAGAGCGAGTCCCCGCTGTTCATCGCCCGTGCCGCATGTTCCAGCACCATGCTGTCGAAGGCGCGGCGGTTGGGCAGGGTGGTCAGCGCATCGGTCAGCGATGCCTGGTGGGCCACGGCGAGCTGCCGTTCCAGCTCGGCGATGCGTTCGCCGGAGGCGCTGAGTTCCTCCCCGAGCCGTGCCGAACGCACCGACAGCGCCGCGGTCTCCGCCGCCAGCTCGGCGATCAGCGTCGCGAGCCCCTGCGTCCCAGCCTCCATGTCGACCGCGGCCGCGTTGAGCCGGTCCCCGTAGCGGGCGGCGTCGGCTCCGGCTTCCAGGATGCGCTCGGCCGCCGCCCGCATCGCGACGCGCGCTTCCCGCGCGGCCTGGCGCTCGGCGCCGTCGACGAGGAAGAGGTCGTGCAGTTCCGCCATCATGTAGCTGTCGATGGCGCGCCGGTTCGACAGGGCGACCGAGAGCACGCGCCGCAGCCCCGTCTTGCGGCCGGCGTGGAACTCGAACCAGACGGCGTAGTTCACCGGCGTCGGCGGCAGCGCGTGCTGTCGCATCGATTCAAGCGCCGCCGCGCACAGCACGGCGGCGTCGCCCGAAGCCGAATCCTGCATGCAGTCCCCCAAGGCCGCTGCCTGGGAGAGACTGCGTGCGGTCACGTGAATCGATGGTTATCCGGCGACGGACCGTCGGCACTCCGCCCCGGACGAATGCCCTCCACGCGGCCTCTCATCGGAACCGCCGCCAGGCCTCCCGATGTTCCTCATGCGCATGAGGCTGCGCGTGGCCGTGGGTGCGCAGGAAGCGCCGGTCGATGTCGGCGATGATCGCGTCCGCATCTTCCTTCGCGATCAGGCGCAGCATGGCGTCGATCTTCGCCTCGGTGCGGTCGTCATTCTCTTTGGACGCGGGCGATCCGATGTACAGGAAGTAGGCGAGGCCCACGACCTGCCACAGCAATTGCAGGATTTCCGACTGCCAGTTCTCGAAGGTGTCCCGTGCCATCTCCACGAGGAAACCGCCGACCTCGGGTGTCGTCGCATGGGTCGTCTGCTCGTTGAGGTACGCTTTCCATCCGAACCACCAGTGCAGCCCCAGGGAGACGGCGAAGAACAGCAAGGTGATCCAGGCATAGGCGTAGCGCCGGAACCATCCCCCGGCGCTGCCCGATGCTTCGTCCATGCTCCGGTCGCGCGCACCCATCGTCCGGGCCCGTCGATCGTCGCCGCGGATCAGGGCGGCGGCCGGAGGTAGGCGATGTCGCGTGCGCCCTGCGCCGCGCCAAGGACGGCCGCTGCGGCCCCGATGAGCAAGGCGGCGAAGGCCCAGAAGGCGGAAATGGCGCCGGCCGTGGCCGCTGCATCCGCGACCTCGCGCGCGCGCTGTTCGGCCCGCTGCGCCGCTTCGCGGGCCCGCTGTTCGTAGGCGGCGATGCGCTGCTCCGCCTCGGCCTCCGGGATGCCGGCTTCGGCGGCAATCAACGCCGCTAGGCGGCGCCGTTGGCCGGGCCCGAATTCCCCGTCGCGCACGCGGTTCCCGACGATCGCTGCGATCTCGGCGCCACGTTGTTCGGTCGTCATGCGGGAGACGTCCGCCGGCGTCGCCAGGGTCGTGCGCAACTGCTGCACGAGGCCGGCCGGATCGTCGATGCGCGGCGCCGCGGTGCCGGCGGCGGCACCCGCCGCTGCCGCTCCGCCCCGGACGGCACCGCCCAGGACCGACCCGACGGCATTCGTCGCCGTCGTCGCCGAACCGATCGCGATGACACCCGCCACGATCGAGGAGAGTGTGACCGCGCAGCCCCACACACCCAGCCCGTGCAGCGAGCTGTCCCACCGGTCGGCATTGCCCGAGAGTCGTGCCGCGGCGTACCCGCCGATCCCGAGGGAGGCGAGGGCGGTGAACAGGGTCCAGGCGCCGGCCATCAGCAGCACTGTCGTCGCCGAGGGAGAGTCACGGTCCACCGCGTCGACCGACGTCATTCCGACGCCGAGGCCGAGCAGATGCAGCAGCAGGCCGACGGCGATCGCGATCAGCGTTCCGACGAAGACGCTGCTGAAGGATACGCGGGTCCGGAGCTTGGCCCCGCCCTCCGCCACCGCGTTCATCGCGGGCACCGCAGTATAGTCCGACATCACCGGTTCTCCTTGGGTGGGCTCGCGGTCAGCGCGATGCCTGGTAAAGTTTGGCGGCAATCTCGAACATCTCCTCGGGCGCATAGTTGGGCGTGAAGGCCGAGGGCACGCCTTCGAGCTGATGGATCTTCCCGCCGTCGGGCATGCCGGGAACCACCTCGAGCGTCCCTTCCGGATCGGCTGGCAACGCCGTCTCGTCGCCGCCCCAGATACCCGCCATCTCCGCGTAATCTGCGGGGCTGAAGGTGTAGAGGCGCCGATGCGATCCTTCCGCCAGGTACTTCTGGCATTCGGGAATGTTGTCGAGCGGGATGTTCGGCACCGGCAGCATCTTCTCGATGGCAACGCCGGTGATCTTCTTCAGCGCGAGCGCATAGGCATGCGCGTGGACCGAGCCGCGCACGAGAAGGTAGCCGCAGACCTCGCGCCCGGTCGGATCGGACAGGCTCTCGTACACCCGCAGCTTGTGCAGCCGCGCGCCGCATTCGAGATGGAAGTTGTGCAGGAGATCGAGGACCACGTTGCCCGTCGTGGTGACGAAGTCCGCGTTCCAGGATGCGCCATTGGCGTTCACCGGCGTCGCGCCCCCGGCATTCGAGAAGAAGGCAGCCGCCAGCCGGATGTCCTTCATCGCCTCGAAGGGCGCGTCGGCGACATCGCCGCCGTCCGGGGCGGGATCGCGATCCGGCCCGTTGGCCAGCATGGCGACGCCATTGGACACCAGTTCCACATGCCCCAGTTCTTCTGCCGTGATGCTGGCCACCAGGCTGTAGAACGGGCGCAGCTTGCTCTTGCTGCGGAAATTGAAGCTCTGGAACATGTAGTTCCCGAGGGTCGACATCTCCCCGTACTTCCCGCCGAGCAATTCCTGCAGGGCGGCCGCGGCGTTCGGATCCTGGCGCCGTGGAGCGGGGATCTCGACCTGCAGCCTGTCGATGCGCTGGAACATGGTGGTCATACCTCGCTCTGCGGAATGGTCGGTCGTGACGGGGGACCGGCGGCGGGGGCGCGCGTCCCCGCCGCCGGGCTTCGTCAGGTCCTCTTGCCGGCGCGCATCTGCGTGGTGCCGGACGTCTTCTCGGACCCGTCCTCCTCGCCACCCGATCCCGCGGGCTTGAGGCGAAGGTTGTTCTGGACGTGCTTCACGCCCGATGCGGCATCGGCGATATCCTCGGCGCGACGCTTGTCGCCGCGTTCCCGGACATTGCCGGCGAGGGTGACCTCGCCGTCCTTCACCTCGACCTCGATATCCGTGGCATCCAGATTCGAGTCATCGGCCAGGCGACTGCAGACATCCTCGCGGATCTGCTCGTCGTTCCTGCTGTAGCCGCGCGGCCCCTTGCCCCGATGCGGCCCTTCCGCCTGCCCGGCGGAGAAGGGGTCCTGCTGTCCCACGCCGATGCGATCCTGGGTGAGCGCGCTGGGCCAGTCCTCGTCGCGGTACTCGTCGCGCTCGCGGCCGGGCTTGTCGCGCCGCGCCCAGTCGCTTCGCGCGAAGTCGGCCTCGGGCGAAGGATAGCGATCATCGTCGGAGCGGCCGTAGTCGGGACGATCATCCCGGCTGCGGCGACCGAAGGTGTCGCCATCGGGCCTGTCGACACCGTAGCGATCCCCGCCACCGCCGTAGTACGACCGCCCGTAGTCCTGGCGGTCCCGGCCCGCGTCGTCGCGGTCCCGACCGTAGCGATACGCCCGACCGGATTCGTGATCCTCATAGCGCCCGCGTTGCGGCATCACCTGAAACTCCCCTGGACATGCGAGAACTGCGGCACCGGATGAAGGAAGGCGTGGGCGGCCACGGTGCCCGTGGCCGCCCGCCGCCCCGGCACGCTAGCGGCGGTTCTGCCACCCGCGTCGGGAGGCTTCGGAATGACCCTCGGGGTCACCGAACCAGCCGCCCTGACCGCGTCCGCCGCGATCGTCGTCATCGTCGCGGTAGCGGCCGCGGCCACCATCGCGCCGATGCTCCCAGCCGAGGCGAGACGCTTCGGCATGACCCCGGGGATCGCCGAACCAACCGCCCTGGCCACGGTCGCGATCGTCGTCGCGGTAGCGGCCACCACGGCGGTCGCCGTCATCGTCCCGATAGCGGCCACCGCCGCCCTCGCGCCGGTGATCCCAACCCATCCGCGATGCTTCCGAACGGCCGCGCGGGTCGCCAAACCAGCCGCCCTCGCCGTGGTCACGGCCTTCGCCGCGATAGCGGTCCCGGCCGTCATCGTCGTCGTCGCGATAGCCGCGGCCGCGGCCTTCCCAGCCACGGCGCGCGGCCTCCGAATGGCCGCGGGAGTCGCCGTACCAGCCGCTGCTGCGGGGACGATCGTCGTCGTCGCGGCCCGACCGCGAGCGGCGGTAGCCGTCGTCATCGTCGTCGGACACGAAGCGGCCCCGATCGTCCCTGTCGCGATCGTAGCCGCGCGATTCATAGCGGCCGCGGCCGCCCCGCCGATCGTCGTCGTCGTCGGACACGAAGCGACCACGCTCGTCGCGGTCCGGCATGTTCCGGTTCATTGGCATGCTGCGTCTCCATTCATCTTTGGCGATATTGAGCGGACGATGGCCGCTCGGTTGCCGCAAAGGAGAACCGGTCGTCCGCCCCGAAGTTCGCAGCGCTGCATGAACAGCGATGAGAGTCTTCCGCGCATCGAGCCTGCCTTCCAAACCCGCTCGCGCACGAGGAAACGCCACGCGGCGCGGGGCTGCATGGCGTGTCGAATGCGGTGTGCGGTGTCGCTGCAGGCGACCTCGAGGCGCGGTCGCCTACGTGCCGGCGCCCGTCGCCAGGAAGCGCTGCACCACCGCCGGCGTGTTCTCCTCGAGCCAACGCGCCATCTGCTGTTCGTCTTCGAGGATGCGCCTGCAGATCGACACGGTCTCGGCGTCGCCGAGCGCCTCGGCGGCTGCGATGATGATCGCGTAGGAGGCGATCTCCATGTGCTCGAAGGTCGTGCTCGCCAGCGTCGCCTTGATGACCTCGTCCGCCACGAAGAGGCCGCTGAGCCCCTGTGCGAAGGCCGTCGCGCGTGCGGTCATGTCCTTGATGGTCGAGGACGCGGTGCCATGCCGTCTCAAGCAGGCGTCCACGAGGCGCGCATGCTCACGCGTTTCGGATTGGTGCTGCAGAAGGCGCAGCTTGAGGTCCCCGTAGCTTTCGAGACGGCCGGCCGTCGATGCGAGCATCTGTTCCGCCTGCTCCTCCATCGCATGCGCATCGCGCAGCCACTGGAGAAAGATGTCGCGGCTATCTGCCATCGATGCCGGTCCTCACGCCCGCATTGCGGGACCGACATCCCGCGGGCGGCGCGGCCCACCGCGCTTCGTCGCGCGATCGGGTACAGGGCGCAGTTTCGATTTGGCAGGTGCCGTCGCCTTCACGCTCGCCGCAGCAGGCGCATCCTTCTTGATCCGAGGCATCGGGTCATCTCCGGTTGGACCTTCCTAGAACCGTCGCGTGCGGGCGGAGGTTCACGCGCAGCAGCGCTGTGCTGTCGGTGCTGCCAGCATCGACGACGCAGGCCGGTACGATTGCTGTATCGGGAAGGGGCGCTCGCGGCGAATTGACGGATCGCGGCTGCGGCGGCCGCCGGGTGCGAATCAATCACTTCGGCGGCGAAGCGCGCTGCTTCGCAGTTGCCCACAGCGCACGCTCGAAGAAATGTGAGTGCCAGCACGGATCGGCCCTCCTACCTTCCGCGCAAACGCAGAACCGGAGGGGCATCATGGGATCGAAGATCGAAGTACTGCGTGTCGGACCGCATACGGCTCGGTTCCAGGTCAGGCAGGGACTTCTGTTCGGCCACGTGCTGTTCGGCGACGACGACGTTCCCGATGACGAGATGCGGGAGAAGATGCTGCACGATCCGTCGGTGAATGCCGTCATCGCCAGCTGGCTTGCCGAGAACGGCGAGACGGTCGGCAGTCCATCGCCGCCGAAGCTGACATGGGATGAGATCTGCCTGCGGGTGCTCGTCGCGGCCGGTTAGGGGCGCGGACGGCGGCTGCTTGGGGTGCTTGAGCTCGCGGCGTTCCCGGCCGCCGCGGCGGCCGGTGTGGTGGTGTCCCCGGCGAGATTCGAACTCACGGCCCCAGGATTAGGAATAATGGATACCGGGTCCGTCGTGGGGTGACTGAGGGGTCCGCGAGCCCTCAGGTGCCCGCAAAACCGTTGATATGCCGGGAAGGGCATGAGACAAGGACGGACACAAGCGGTCCGTCCTACTCGACAATGGGGGTCCGCTAGGGGTCCGCATTGTTGGGCCGGGCGCGCGGAGGAAGGCGGTGGCGGTACGGCTCACGGACGCGGTTGTTGGGGCCCTGGCTTGTCCTGCGGGGGTCAAGGACACCCTCGTATTCGATGACGCCCTCCGAGGCTTTTACGTCCGAGTTCCGGCCAAGGGTGCGAAGGTCTTCGGCCTTCAGTACAAGGTGGCCGGCCAGAAGCGGCGGCTCGTCATCGGCACCTGGGGCACGGAACTCACCACCGCTCAGGCCCGAAAGCGAGCCGAACAAGAGCGGGGCAGGGTCCGCGCTGGCGGCGATCCGGTTTCCGAGCGCAAGGCTGCGGTGGCCGCGCAAAAGGCTGAGCGCCAACGCGTAGCTTTCACTGTCCGGATCATGATCGACCAATGGAGCGAGAAGCACCTGTCGCAGCGGACCGCAGACTACCGTTCGCAAAGCGAGGGAACCTTGAAGGCGGCCTTTGATAAGCTCCTGGACAAGCCGGCTGCCGCCATAACGAAGACCGACGTCCGCGAAGCCCTCGATGCCACGGCTGGGGCGAGGGGCCCCTATGCCGCGAACCATCTGCACGCGGCCGGGCATGCATGCTGGAAATTCGCGATCGGCCGGGGCGAGATCGAGGTAAATCCGTGGGCCAGCATCCCAAAGCCGACCAAGGCGGTCGCCCGAGACCGAGTCCTCAGCGATGACGAGATTGTCGCCGTGTGGAAGGCGACGGAGGGAATGGCTCGGACCTGGCGCAACATCACCCGCCTGCTGATCCTGACGGCGCAGCGCCGCAGTGAGGTCGCCGGGATGACCTGGGCAGAAGTAGATCTCGAGCGCGCAATGTGGACCATCCCGCGAGAGCGCGCCAAGAACAATGCGACCCACCTTGTGCCGCTCTCCGCCTCCGCACTGGAGATCATTCGATCGCAGCCGCGCGAGAAGGGTGCCATCTACGTGTTCCAGAGCCGCGGCGAGACATCGCCATCCGGCTTCAGCAAGATGAAGGCGCGGCTCGACGACGCTGTTGGGGAGAGCGTTGCGCCTTGGGTCCTGCATGATCTGCGGCGGACTGCAGCAACAGGGATGCAGCGGCTTGGCGTGCTGCCCGTGATTATCGAGGCAGTGCTGAATCACGTGAGCGGAACGCGCACCGGCATCGTCGGCGTCTATCAGCGCCACCAGTACGAGGCAGAGCGACGCGACGCGCTCGACCGTTGGTCGAAGCATGTCATGGATTTGATTGCCGCGGCCGACACCGGGATGGCGGGGGCGGTGCCCTCAGCAAAGATCCCAGCCACCACTCACAGGCCGAGCCCGACCTCACTTGGGCTTCGCTACATCAATGAGGAGATGCTTTGCCTAGCCGCTGAGAATCCGCATCTCCGCAGTAAGGCCCTTGCCGAGTTGCGAGTTAGGACGGGACGGGTCCGCGCGGCGGATCGAGAGACCGAAGAGAAGCGCTTCGATAGAATGCTCAGAGCGCTAGAGAGGAATGGGACGAATGCTGGCAGATTAATCACTGCCATGAACGAGCGGCGGGAGGCGGTTGCGCAGTGGATGAAGGCCGTTCGGCGCGCCCAATCTCTCGGCGTGCAGTTTGATCCCCGGCTCGAGCGGCTCAATGCGGACTTCGAGGATCAGTCCAACTCGATCCAGCGTCGGTGGCAGGCGCTTCGCGAACTGACGGACCTGCTCAATAGCGAGAATGCTGTGCCGAGCAATCTGGACGAGGTGATGCGAGAGATCGCAAGCAGAGCGACCGCGCGCTCGAGATAAACTGTCCCCCCTCGGCGGGCAGACTGTCCCCCGGCGCGTCCGCTCGTGTCCGCTATTCCTCCGACTGCCGAAAGCAGAGGAGCGAAGGCGACATGGACACCGTCAAGCCCGACCCACACGACATCAGCGACGTCTATCTGACGCGCACCCGTGCTGCGATCTACGTGAAGTGCTCCACCAAGACCCTCGAGCGCCTCGCCGTCGATGGCGATGGCCCTCCGATGATCCGCCTCGGAAAGCGCCGCGTCGCCTATGCAAAGGCCGACCTTGACGCCTGGATGCGTAGCCGAACGTTCAAGTCGAACGCACACGAGGCGGCGACGCGGGAGCAGCGGTCGTGACGGCGCCCGCCGCGTTCGGCACACCGGCCGACTATTTCGGCGCTGCTCGTCTCGAGGCCGCGGAGCGTGCAGTTCGGTCGCTCACCTTCCGGGATGCCCTGCTTGCCGGTTCGGCGATCGTGGGGAGGTCGGCCCGCCACATCTCCCCGTATCCCGATGCCGATGCCGCACGAGAAATCGCATTCCTGTCGGCTCGCATCCGCGTGCTGGCGCCGGAGGCGCGGGACCTGGACAGTCTCCTCGCCACCATCGGAAGCGACGTCCAGAAGATGCTGCGGTACGGCGCGATAGTGCGGGAGTTGCTTGCGGTAGCGCGGGCAACCTGGCCAGACCTCGGAACCGCCCTTGACGCGGCTGCGCAAATGTCCGGATCGGAGTGGACCAGTAATACGGCTCAACACGATGTTGAGACCCCCAACTAAAAAGGTAGATGCATTACATAGCGCTATATGCATGACTTGACTTGCGGCCAGGAAGGAGGGCCAAAACATGGAAATTAATGTCATGGATCTCGCGCGTATTCTTTCGGCGATCGGTGATGCGCTTTCCAGCACAGGCCAGGCCGTCGATGATGGCCTCACTGACGCCCTAAGCCTGGGCCTCGCGACCCTTGCACGGCACGAGGCCACGAGCGGCCAACGCCTCGACGTGGATCGCTTCCTGCCGCCCGACTGGCGAAGCCGGGCAGCGTAGGTCCCGCCCGCCTCAACCCCACAACGACGCAACGAAGGGCATATCCCGATGAGGGAGGCGGCGAGGGTCGGCGCGCAGGACGCCTTGCGCGCCGCAGTCCACGAGGCCGGGAGCGCGTCCGATGCCCGGCGGTTCGGTCGTGTCCCTCGCCCGAACCCGCCGCGCTACAGTGACCGAGAAGCCACATCGAATTCGTAGCAAAATATCCGCCATGTGCAGACATAATCCGAGGATGACAGACAGTATACCGAGTACGCTGAAAATCACCCGGTTCTAATATCTGTCCTGCGGACAATATCGATTCTCTCCGTCGTGGTTTCCTTTGACTCCGAATTGAACTATGGCACAGCCTCGGCCCTCGCTTGCGAGGGGAATTCTCGAAATGCCTGCAGCCACCACCGCCGATTCTCCTCGGGAGGGCGCGGCGCGCCTCCTGGCCGCCGCCCGAGCGATCGGCATCGCGGTCCTCGACGACGACAAGGCGCCGGCGCCGCCGAGCAGAGCACCGCAGTCCGGGAGTTGCCGTGCGGCCTCCATTCTCGCCAACCTCGAGACCTGCGGCCTGCTTCCGCGGGAGGCTGCCCGTGGCTGATCACCTCAGCCGCGGCGAGGTCGAGCGCCAGGCGCGGCAGATCGCTCAGCGCCTCGGCATGACGCTGCACACCACCGACACCCGCCCCACCGGCTACGCCCTCGTCAATCGCCGCGGGCACCTGAAGGCCGAGGGGTGCCGGGCATGACCGGCCGCCTCGCCGCTCTGGCCTCCATTGCCGCCGAGCGTGAGGACGTCGTCCTGTCGCGGGGTGTCGCCCTCTCGGTCCGCGCTCTTTCGGCGGAGGATATCGCGACGCTTCTCGGGAAGCATGCAGCCGACATCGCAGTGCCTCTGCGATCGATCCGCGCTGAGCCCGTCGCGTCGGTTCTGGCGCTGCTCGAGATTGCGCCACGCGCCATCGCCCATGTCATCGCCCTCGCGTCCGATGAGCCGGACCAGGTCGAGGCAGCGCGGCGTCTGCCATTCGGTGCCGTGCTTCAACTCCTCGGCGCAATCGACCGCCTCACCTTCGGCCAATCAGGCGACCGTCGCCCCTTCGCCGAGATCCTCGGCCCGCTGATCGGGCCACACCTTCCGTCGTTGCACTGAGGACCCCGGATCATGGTCGAGCGTCGCGATGTCGAACTTCTCATCCGTGCCAAGGATCTCAGCAGCAAGCCACTACGCGACGTTGCCGGCGCCATTCAGCAGGTCACCGAGAACCTGGGTGACCAGGTGGCGGCGGCCAAGCGTGGCGAGACATCGTTCGGGGAACTCGCCGCGTCTCTGAGGGAGGTTCAGCAGGCCGGTCGTGCCCTCTCGCAGCAACAGGGTTCCCTGGATCGGTTCAACCGACTTTCCGCGGATGCTGCACGCCTCGAGGACAACGTGCGCGATGCGGGCCGCGCGCTGCGCGAGTTCTCGTATGCCCTCGCCGGCTCCGCGGATATCACGCGGAAGCAGGAGGCGGACTTCAAGCGCCTCGAGCGTGCCTACCAGTCCGCGCAGG
Source organism: Neoroseomonas marina (assembly GCF_012927745.1). Taxonomy (GTDB): domain Bacteria; phylum Pseudomonadota; class Alphaproteobacteria; order Acetobacterales; family Acetobacteraceae; genus Neoroseomonas; species Neoroseomonas marina. The sequence goes on along the minus strand of NZ_JABBKX010000005.1, from coordinate 294,422 downwards.
CTGCACAACGACGCAACGCGGAGGCACTGACGGCGTCGCGCACCGCGCTGCAGTCGGCCGGGATCGACACCCGGAACCTCGCGGAAGCGCAGCGCACCATCGTCCAGTCGGCGACGCAGGCGGGCCAGGCGGCCACCGTCCTGACGACCGCGATGCTCGGCTATGCCCGCAACGCCAAGGAGGCCGCACGGGCGGCACGCGAGGCGGGGCAGGCGAATGCCGGGCAACGGGGCGTCTTCGGCCTCGAATCCTACCAGGTGCAGAACCTCGGCTTCCAGCTGAACGACCTATTCACGCAGATCGCGTCCGGCACCAGCGCGACGCAAGCCCTGGCGCAACAGGGCGGGCAGATGGTCCAGGTGTTCGGCCCGGGTGCATGGGCCTCCCTGGCGCGCTGGTCTCCCATGATCGGCGGTCTCGCCGCGGGCTTCGTCACCCTTACCGCGGCGATCGGCCGCCTGTACGAGACGGCCTCGTCGAACCGAGGCTTTGCCGGGAACCTCAGCCTTCTCGCCGGCGGCGGGTCCGGTGGCGCGGCCTTCGGCGTCTCCGCGCAGCAGCTCACCGAGATCGCGCGCCAGGTCGAGCGTCTTGGCCCGTCCTTCGAGGATGCGCGCAAGGCCGCCCTATCGTTCCTCCGCGACGGGCTGGCACCGGCCAACATCCAAGCGGCGGCAACGGCGTCGGCACGCCTCGCGACCGTGCTCGGTATCGACATCGCCGACGCGACGCGACTGGTGTCCCGCGCACTGCGCGACGGACAGGCGGGCTTCACGGCGCTGCAGGAGGCGGGCGTCCGCTTCACGCAAGCGGAGCGGGATGCCATTGCCCAGGCGAACCAGACCTCCGACGCGTTCGAGCGACAACAGCAGCTCCTCGGCATTCTCGGCCAAAGGTTCCGCGACGCCGAGCAGCAGGCCCTCACGCCGTTCCAGCGGGCCACGCGCGAGCTCCGGAACGCGTGGCGCGACTTCCTGGACGACGTCGGGAACTCCGCACCGCTGCAACTCGTGGCGGCGGCGCTCGCGCGCATCGGGGAGAGCGCACAGGCTGCACGGCTCGCATTCCATGCGCTTGGCCGAGGCATCACGACAGCGCTCGCGCCAGCGATCGCGGCACTCGACGTCGCCGCGCGTATCGCCCGATCGCTTGGCCTCATTCCGCAGGGCGAAGCGGCGCGGACGCCCGGCGCCCCCACTGGCCGGGGCGCCGTTGGCGGGATGACACCCGGCCAGCAATCGGCAGAGCGGGCACGGCAGGAACAGGTTCTCGAGTTCGAGCGGGATGAGCGGACCCTTCCCCGAGCGCGGCGCATTGCCGCTGCGCGTGAGCTGGCGACCCGGCGCTTCCGCGAGCAGAACCCCGAGGCATCGGATGTCGATCTCGCCGAGATCGCCGATCTGGCCGAGATCGCCCTGCGGCAAAAAATCGCGGAGGAGCTGACGCGCGGCGGTGCGGCTGCTGCTGCGGCAGTCCGTCGCGATTTCCAGGCGATCCAGAACGACATCACCGCCACCATCCGCACGCGCGACGAGACTATCCGCAGCGCGCAGGAGGACGTGGCGGCGGGAGCACTGACGCCGGCCGAGGCGATTCGTCGCATCCAGGAGGCCGCCGACGCAGCCCGACCGGCCCTGCAGCGTCTCGCCGAAGAGGCGCGGCGGTTCCGCGACACACAGCAGGGCGGCGATGCCGTCCGACGCGCTGCCATCGACTCCCTGGTCGCACAGGCCGAGCGGCAGGCGGGTGCGCTCGGCTCGCGGCAAGGCGTGCAGCAGATCCTCGGCTCGCAACAGACCGAGGTGCAGCGGCTCGTCCAGGAGCGGCAGCAGTTCGTCCAGACCCAGAACGCACTCGAGCAGCAAGGCGCGGTGTCGTCGAGTGAGGCTGAGCGTCGCATCGTCGAGGTGTACCGCGCGACGAACGACGAGCTTGTTCGTCAGATCGATCTCCTACAGCAGGCCGCCGAGGCCGCGCGCGCATCGGGTGCCATCACGGAGGGCGCTTATCGATCGGTCAACGCACAGGTCGAGTTGTACCGGGCCAATCTCGAAAGGGTCGACCCATCGGTCGCGCGGCTGCGGAACTCGATCGAGATCGGTTTCGTGCAGTCGATCAGCACTGCGTTCGAGACCGCCGCGCAGGCGGCGGGCAACTTCCTGGCGGGTGTCGGCAAGATCGGAGACGCGTTCGACGAAGCGGGGCGCGCCGTCCTGCAGTTCTTCGCCGACTTCGCCCGGTCGATTGCGCAGGCCATCATCCAGCAACAGGCCCTACTCGCGATCAAGAGCATCGTCGGCGCCATTGGCGGCGGTACATCCGTACCCGTGAATCACTCCGGCGGCATCGTCGGACATACTCCCGCGCCGATGCGCACCGTAACCAGCTCGTGGTTCGCCAACGCCCCGCGGCTTCACTCCGGCGGCATCGCCGGCCTGCGGCCTGACGAGGTGCCGGCGATCCTGCAGCGCGGCGAAGAGGTGCTATCCAAGAACGACCCGCGGAACATCCTCAATGGTGGCGCGACGCAGGGCGGCCAGGGGCCAGCTCAATCGATCCGCGCGGTCTTCGCCGTTGGCGAGTCAGAAATCGCAAATGCGCTGGCCAGCGCGCCGGGCGAGCGTGTGATCTTGTCCACGTTGCAGCGAAACGTCCTCTCAATCCGCTCGATGTTGAAGTAGTCCGCACATCACTCGGACGCTTCTCTGCTCCCCAATGATGGATTCGTCGCAGGTCGCACCTGCAGCGCCTTCCGCGGCCTGTCGGCCGCCCTGAGGTGATCGAGGCAGAACGACGTCACTGAGTATTCTAAGAACTCGGCGGTCGCTCGGGCATAATCTCGACACTCAACAAAATGATTACTCACCAAGAAGTTGACTGCATTCTTTCTCATGGTCTTTTTTCTAGACTCTATTTCGTCGCCGCCCTACTTCAGCGCCCTCCGGCGTTCGCCGGAAGGCTGCACATGGAGATGGAAATGCGTCCCGAAGTGAGGACTGTTCCGCGCGTCAGCGAGCACAACTCTGAGCCGAAATGGCTAGAGATCCCGCAGTTCCAGGGCGCCTACAGGATCGGTAAAACGAAGATCTATGAGCTGGTTGGCCGGGGGCAGCTCGAGATGGTGAAGGTCGGCCGCAAGTCCCTGATCAGCGTCGCGAGCGCTGAGCGGCTGTTCGCAAGCCTTCCGCGCGCCGGACAGTAGAAAGCCCCCGCCGGCTCGGGTTCGGCGAGGGCTTCCAACTGCCACAGAACTATCGCTCAAGCAGAGAGACGATGGCGTGAAAATATCCGACACCGACTCCCATTTCAATGATTTTCCGTTGTCGTCTGCGCCAGGGCTGGCGCCGGCCCCCCGCAGCGTCGAGCACGCTGTAAGGGCGCGCATCCAGCACACCGCCGATCTCGCCGGGGCTACGGCACCCCTCGAGCGGCGCACCAGCCAGCAGCGGACTACGCCGCCGTCGACGGGCGAGTCGTACCTGTCTCGCTTCGGCGACACCCTTGTCCGCAATGGCTACGCCGTCATCCCGATCATGCCCGGGACGAAGCATCCGCCGGTCTGGATGTCGCACAAGAACGGCGACCCTTGGTCGGCGGTGAAGCCGGATCCGAGGCGGGTGAAGACCTGGATCGATGACAAGAGACTTACCGACGCCGGCGTCGGTATCAACCTTGGCCGCGGCCTCTTCGCCATCGACATCGACGTCATCGACGAAGGCATGGCGGCCGAGACGCTCGACTGGTGTCTGTGGAACCTGCCCGGCAACCCGCCGCAGCGCACCGGGCTGGCGCCGAAGACCCTGCTGCTGTTCCGCACCGAGACGCCGATCAAGAAGATCACCTCGGCCGAGTTCGTCGATGGGCAGGGCCGCAAAGCGCAGATCGAGGGCCTCGGCGAGGGCGAGCAGTTCGTTGCCTACGCCGTCCACCCTGACACGAAGCGACCCTACGTGTGGCCAGGCGCCGACCCGGTCGAAGTGCAGGCTGCGAACCTCCCGCTAATCACGGTCGCACAGGCGAAGGCGCTGATCGAGTGGTTCGAGGCACGATGCAAGGAACTCGGGTGGGAGGTGAAGCGCCGCGGGTCGTCGAGCCTGACCACGGCGGGAGACGATGACGACTGGACGGCCAACCTCGACCGCGGGAAGGCCAACCTCTCGTTAGACGATCTGAAGAAGCTTCTCGACGCCATTCCGAATGACGGCGTCAACGGAACCGCCGGCTTCGACGACTGGCTCAATGTCGGCATGGCGCTGTTCCACGAGACAGATGGGTCCGACGACGGCCTTCGCCTCTGGTGCGAATGGTCCGGCCTCTCCTCCAAACATGTGCAAGCCGAGTGCGAGCGCCGGTGGCCATCGTTCGACGTCTCCCACAAGGACCGCCGACCGCTCACCGCGAGATGGCTGATCAAGCAGGCCCGAGGCGAGCGGCTGGCACATGCTCCTGAAAACGAAGATGCGCCGACGCCCGTGCCCGGCGAAGTCCAGCTCGCTGAGCATACTGCCGAGGGGCTTATAGGTCAGATCGTCCATATCGATGGTCTAGGATTCCTCAGGCGCGAAGACGGTGAGACGTCGTTCAAACCCGTCCCTCGGGCATTCGTGCTTCAGCGTCTCACGCAGAAGCTCAAGCAACTGTTCTCCGAAGCACTCCAGGAAGCGCGGAACAGCGATGGATCCGAAGCAACGCAGAAGCGATGTGCAGCGCTGGCAGGAATGCTCCAACGACAGTCGCGCATTCGCGGTGCGGCCGACGCTCTTGCGGCTCTACCCACCATTGCAACCACGGCAGACAGGTTCGACCGGGACCCTGATCTAGCGGCGACACCTACCGGCGTGCAGATCCTTCCGATGAACTGCGCGCGCCCCGCCGAACCAGGGGATCGATTCCTCCGATGCACGGCGGTGTCACCTCAGACGGATCCGTTGAGGCTTGAACGCGACGCTCCGCACTTTGCGGCACTGCTTGAGTTCATCGCCGCAGGCGATCGGACGATAATCGCCTTTCTCCAAACGTGGTTCGGCTACTGCATGACCGGCCACGCGAGGGAGCACCGCGCACTCGTCCTCGTCGGCCCTGGCGGCAATGGCAAAGGCAGCCTGCTCAACATCATTCAGAAGATCCTCGGCTCCTACGGGACCGTCGCCTCGTCGGCCACGTTCCTTGGCAGCGCCTCAGAGCGGCATTCGGAAGATGTTGATGCGCTGCGCGGATTTCGGTTTGTCACGGTCCAGGAGGTCCCGCCCGGCTCAAAGTGGAGTCAGCAGCGACTCACATCGCTGATCTCCACCGATCCGATCACCGCGCGCGGCCTCTATCAGGCGCGAACTAACTTCATCCCAACCTTCGTGTTCACGTTCGCGATGAACACTCGGCCACGGCTTGCGCGAGTGGACGCTGCTATCAGACGGCGCCTCCTGATCCTCGAGACTGACCGGGTCCCGAGCAAGCCTGATCCGGAGTTGCCGGAGAAGATGTGGCGCGAGGCGCCTGCGATCCTTCGATGGATGCTGGACGGCGCGGCCAGATGGTACGCGGAGGGCCTGAGCATTCCGCACGCAATCAAAGAGGCAAGCGAAAACTACTTTGAAGCCGAGGACGTCGTCCCGCGATTCCTCGCCGAGGTATGCGAGGCAGGCCCCGGCTTCACCGTCACAAACGATGCGCTCAAGCGGAATTTTGCCGATTGGCTCGTGCGTGAAGGTCGGCGCGAGGACGCCTCTGCGATCGATCTGCCTCTCGCACTGTCCGCCCAGGGGTTCGAGCGAATCAAGGACACCGGCGGTATCAGAGGACGTGGCTTCCGCGGCCTCCGCATCCGGCCGGATGATGACTTGTGATGCTCCATCTGCGACGCCTGCGACGACAGAGACGGCATTCCGAAGACCTTCTCACGTGCGCGCATAGGAAGAGAGTTTTCGAAAGGGCGTCTCTTTCGTCGCATCCGTCGCAACGCGGTCTGCGGCCCCTGCCCAGGTCCCCACCCATGGCCGCGACCGCTTCGGGCCGGACCATTCGCCGCCCGCTTCATTCGGCCGGCATCAACCCTATCCCCCTCGCACCTCACCCTGAGAAGGAGACTCAACAGTGCCCACAGCCGACATGCTTGAGGAGATCAAGCGAGACCGAGAGCGAGCCTGCAGCGATGCCGCTGCGCGCGAGCGCCGCGAGAACAGCAACGCTGAGTACCGCGCGAAGAAGGCTCTCCACGATGTCTACCGCATCATCAAGGGTCGCCCGTACATCGACCTGAAAGACGGCGATGTGGGGCGGCTCGGCCAGGCGATGATTCTCCTCCACGAGGTGAAGGGCCGACTCGGCTACCAAGCCGAGAAGGACGTCCGGCAGGCCCTCGGCTTCATCTGCCTGCAGTTTTCGCACCGGCTCGACAAGTCGTTCAACGGCGATCGGCCCGCTGCGGAGACGCCGTCGCCTGAGGGGCTGAGAACGGAACCAGCGCCGCCGAAGTCCGACGACGACGACCTGTGACAACAGAGAAGAGGACAATGACCATGACGATGACCGAGGACACCACCGCGGCGATCCCGCTGCGCGACCGTATCCGCGCGGAGGTCCGCGAAGACCTGGCCGACCTTGCGTCGGCCCTGCGCGCCGCTGGCCGGAAGCGCAGCAAGGCAGCGAGGGAACTCACAACCGTGACTGATGGCCTGGCCGCAGCACGTGCAGCGGTGTCGAGTATTCCCGCCGCCAAGGCGGTACTGGCCGATGCCGAGCGGGAGGTACGCGAGACCTACGCCGCCATGATTGCGGGTAAGGGATCGATCGACGCGAAGAGGGCTGCGGACAGAAAGGCGCGTGAAGCCGCCGCAGCGTTGAAGGACGCGGAGGAGCGCACCGCCGACGATCTGGCACTCGTCCAGCATGGAGAGGAGATGGTTGCGAAGGCCATTGCGGAGGCGGCGGACGCCGACCTCGAAGTCGGCCGGCGGCTGGATGCCTATCTGACCACTCGCGCACACTGGTCGATGAACCGTGCGATCATGGCGGCAGACGAGCATGTGCGCCCCTACCTGGATGACGCGCTCGAGTGTCACATGCTGCTGCAGCGCCTGTTGGGGGTGCTTCCGTCCAAGGCCATCGACAGCATCATCCGGGAAGGCCTCCGTGTCCGGGCGACGGACGAGCAGCAGCACTCATTCGCTCGGGATCTGGATGAGGCACTCAGGCGAGCTGCCGGAGTGCCTGGCGGCTGGAAGGCGCCCAATGGGGCAGCAAACTTTGTAGACCCCATCACCGGGCAAGCCCGCTAACAGCGTGATCTGATCCGGCCGAGGCCCCCTCGCCCCTCGGTCCGGGATCGGCCTGCGACCAATGGTGCAGGGACCAGGGGCACTCTGTGTGCCTTCCACCATTGGTCCCGGTAGGGTCCGGCCAGCAATTCCGCGATCATCGTCCAGGGTGGTTGCGACGGCTGCGACGACAAAGACGCGATTCCAAGAGTCTCCTCACGTGCGCGCGGATTAGGGGAGTTTTCGAAAAGGCGTCTCCGCCGTCGCAGGCGTCGCAGATCGCCCCGGATGCCCCGCCGAAAAACTAGTTTGCCACTTGGCGTAGCCCCACCCTGGCCGGACCAATGGTGCCAAGGGAGGCCCCCAAATTGTGCCGACCCGGGCTCAGCGCCCTCCCGCCGGCCCCGCCAGCCGGCCAGAGGGACCCGGAACCCCGCCCCCTCTGCCTATCCCGGCGCCTCCCTCCAAATAGGCGGGGGAGCCGTCCGAACAAGGCGATTCCCCTGTGCCGCACAATCCAGTTGAATGCGGGTGTCGTCCGATTCGCAGGTTGAGCATGTCCGGAGAAGGTCCCGAGCTAGTCTTCGGCTTGGTAGGTGCCTGCGGCACAGACCTGCGGGATATCGGTGATCGGATTGAGCGCGAGTTGCGCCGTGTGTCTTATTCGGCAACTCGCATCAGGTTGAGTGATAGCCTGCTTGGTTGCTTCCGCTTCGCCGCTCTCAGACGTGCGCCCCCGTGGCCCGAGGACGAGCGGCTCACTGAATTGATGGACGCAGGCGACGCGCTTCGCCGGGCCGCGAACCGTGGTGACGCTGTCGCGCTACTTGGCATCCGAGACATCGCCTTGAAGCGAACGCAGATCGCGCGGGCAGCGGGCGATCGCTCGGATAAGGTGCCGACCCTGGCCCGGCATGCTCACATTATCCACTCGCTGAAGACGCCAGACGAAATTAGCACTCTTCGTGACGTGTACGGCTCCGCGTTCTTCGCCATCGCGGTCTATTTGCCGAAGGGCGCTCGAGTGAAGCGACTGGCTAAGCGCATCCGCGACACAAGGGACATCCTCCGATCAGAGGGTTATGAGGAAGAGGCCCGAAGGCTGATTGATCGCGATGAAAAGGAGGATGGCGACGAGTTTGGTCAGAGCGTTCGCGACGCCTTCCCTGAATGCGATGTGTTCCTCGACGCATCGGACGATGACGCTCTGACGAGGCAGATCGCGCGCTTCGTCGATATTCTCTTCAGCCACCCTTTCCGGACGCCAACGCAAGAAGAGTACGGCCTGTTCCATGCTCGTGCAGCAGCGTTGCGGTCTGCCGATCTATCGCGTCAGGTGGGGGCCGTCATTGCCAACACTGATGGCGATATCCTTGTCGCGGGGTGCAACGAGGTCCCGAAGTTCGGCGGCGGCGCCGTGTGGGAAGGAAGCGACGCGGGTCCACCATCCGACATTCGCGATTTCCATCTTGGCTTTGATTCCAGCGCCAGGATGAAGAAAGAGATTCTCGAGGAAATTTTTGGCCGATTGAAGGATGCCGGCTGGCTAAGCGAACGCCTTCAAGGTCAGTCGGTGGAGCAGATGTTCGACGCTGCGCTCTTCCACAAAGACGGTGCGATTCTGAAGGGAACACGCGCCGCCAGCATCATTGAGTTTGGCCGCATCGTACACGCCGAGATGTCGGCGATCACATCGGCGGCCAGGCTTGGCGTCTCAGTAAGAGGTGCGACGCTCTACTGCACGACGTTCCCTTGCCACATGTGCGCACGTCATATCGTGGCGGCCGGTTTGAGTACCGTCGTTTACGTCGAACCTTACCCGAAGAGCATGGCGGGTGAATTGTACGAGGGGGTGATCAACGTGGATCACAGTGCAGCACCCTGCAGCGAGACTGTGAATTTCCGCCCGTTTGTCGGCGTGGCGCCGCGTCGCTATCTGGAGTTCTTTGATATGGTGCGGCGAAAGGACGCACTCGGGAGAGCGGTGAAGTGGGACCCGGATCGCGCGAACCCCCGCGTGATGCAGAGCGCCACTTTTCGCGACACTGAAACTGCGTTCGAGGCGGAACTCTCGATGAACAAGCACGCTTGGGGTATCGAAGAGCCGAGTCCGGAGAACGAAGAGGAGCCCTGATCATGAATGACAAGCAGATGCTTAACCGCGAAATGCAGCGCGCAGAGCGCGAGGTAGCGTCCTGGCCGCAGTGGAAGCAGGACGCCATGCGGCGTGAGGCGACAAGGGCCGTGAGAAACCCGCCACCGAAGGACGAGTCGGATCACGCGCTCGTCGCTCACCCAGGAAAGCGGGCTTGACGCTAGAGCGCGGCGAAGTGGGGCGCGTCACCGTCGGTTCGGTGGCGTAGCGCTGCGGTGCCCTTGATGTCTTCGGGGGAATCATGCTGGGTTCCGACGACAAGGTCTGGCGCGTGAACAGGCGCCCTCGGATTACCGCCTTTGAGCTTGGGGAGTACATCGCGGCCGACGACGACCCCCGCGATACCATCGTGCGGGGCATGAAGTTCGAGCGGATTGCGCGATCGACGCTCTATAGAACTGTTCGGATGGCCATTGCTCGATATCTCGCTGGTCAAAGCCGCGATCCGACGATCCTCGAAGCTTGCAGAGCGGATCTCCTAAATCGAAGGCGCTCCGCTACGTCTCAGCAACAGTCGCGCAACCTCGATCATGAGATCGCGGCCCTCGATGCCTTTCAAAAGGCATCTCCGCATCTCGACACGGCCGGCTGCATCGTAACGCGAGCTTCGATTCAAAGGCCGATGGTGATTGAGGGAGTAACAGTGAGCGTGCAGCCGACCATATGGCTGCGCTTCAACCGGAATCGTGGCCTTGATTTGGCTGGCGCAGTGATTGTCGATCCCGCGAAGGGCGGGATGCTAAAATCTGCAGATGCGCAGGCCGCTGCCTTACTCGCCAGTCAGGTAACAGCTGTCATGGTCCATCGGCTTGTCGAGCGCGCGATCACGCAGGATGGCGTTCGGGCCTCGGCGGATCACTGCATCGTATTCCATAGCCATCGGCAGACAGCCACCCCGGCGCCCGCGAGCCATAAGCGCATGGCGCGAAATGTCGAAGCTGCATGTCGGGCGATCGTGCGTGCATGGCCCGATGTTGAGGAACCCGCCGGGTTTGACCCAAAGCGAGCCACCTACCGAAACTGAGGCGTCAGACGCGAGAGTTCGGCACGGAATCCCGTGGACAAGACTCTTGATGAATTAGGGCCAATGGCCCTATTTCTCTCCTCATGGCCAAGCGCACCTACAACCCGGTTCCGATGACCCACCCCGCCCTCCCGGCGGAGGCCGTGGGCTACGTCTCGCGGCGCGTCGATCGGCCGGAGCGCCTGGCGCTTTTCCGGGCCGATGGCACCATCTCGAACACCTTCGGCATCGAAGACACCTACGAGACGCTGCGCCCTGTGTTCGCCGAGCACGGCATGACGCTGCGCGAGGACGGCATCGTTGTCCGCGGATGAGTTCCGCAAGGCGATCGCGGATCTCGGCATGACGCAGGTCGAAGCTGCCGCAGCGCTCGAGGTGGATGCGCGCACCGTGCGGCGATGGGCGCTAGGAGAGCGCGCGATCCCTGGTCCGGTGCGAGTGGCGCTGCGGCTGATGGTAGAGATCAGAACGACGAAAACGACGGCCACAGTGTCGGGTAGCCGCCGCTCCACCGCCCCGTAGACCTCGCTGGTCGGTAATCCAGCTGCCTATACTTCCTGCATGCCGAACGACACCCTCCCAACCGTGAACGATTTCCTTGATCGCCTGTACACCATCCAGAATGCCGCAGCAGGCCGAGCAAGGGAGGGAGCGAGGGCCATTGCGGCTGGCAATGCCGCGAGAGGTCTATTCCGATCAGGCGCCACGCTCAGGGCTGTGGCAGGTCTGGTTGAGGGAGAGTTCCACACCGCGTTGTCTGAGATGGTCGATGTGCTGCGCCACATGAAGTCGATCCCGGGAGTCGATTTTCCGGCGTGTCGAGACCAAACCATCGCGCGGGCTCACGACATGGTTGGGATCCTTGAGCAAAATTCCAACTTAGCGTCGTGGTGCGCGGAATTTGGTGGCACAGCAGCCACCAACGCGATTCAGGGGCGGATGAACAAGCTCCGCGACTACGTTCGTTATCAGATCCGGCAGTTCGACGTTGGCCTTGACCTGGTAGCCCCGGGGGCGCGTTTGGTGGCAAATCCCACGCCGCCAGCATCGGGAGGCCAAGATGCCACCAACCAGGCTTCGCCTTTGATGGGTTCCTCGCGAAACGTCGAACGAGCTTCGCGCCCGTACCAGGTTGCTCTCTCCTTTGCCGGTGAGCAGCGCGACTACGTGAGCCGCGTGGCGGACGCACTTGCCGCGAAGCATATCGCAGTTTTCTACGACCGCTTCGAGGCTAACGCCTTATGGGGCAAAGACGGCGCTGAGTACTTCCATCAGATTTTTGCGCACGACAGCCAGTTCGTCGTGATGTTCATCTCTACGGAGTACGTCAGCAAGAGCTGGACGCGCCATGAACGGCGAGCCGCCATCAGCCGCCAAATGGAGAGCGACGAGGAGTTTATCCTCCCGGTACGGTTCGACGAGACGCCGGTCCCGGGCCTGCCGGCCACACTCCAGTACCTCGACGCGAACCGCTACTCTCCAGCGGAACTTGCAGTCGAGATTGCGAAGAAGGTCGGCATCTCCCCGACGTCAGGAAAGGCCTCTGACGTCCCTGCACCAACATCCGGGGCCATGTCTGGAGAGGTGACGTTCGACTATGGCTCACACAATGGACGATACATTATCGGGCGCGGAGCGACGGCGTTTGAGACCTGCTGGTCAAAGGCAAGCGATACCAGCATTTACCTGATGAACGATCCACCCTCGATCCATGGAATTGCTATCGCGCGTGGAGCGACCGAACTGGAGCAGATTAAGGACGCGTCCGAATACGACTTCACGTCCCGCGTCCGGGCGATTCAGACTGGCCAGATTGCGGTATTGAGGAATGTGCATGGCTTTTTCGCCGCCATCAAAGTCTTGGGCGTCGAGGACAGCTCCCGCGGATCAGCAAGCGACGCGCTAACGATCCGCTATGCGATTCTGCCCGACGGCGGGAAGGACTTCGGATCGTAGATTGGCTTGGCGTGCCGTCAATGATTGCCGCACCGCACACCGTTCGAGTGCGTCCATGGTGCCTTTTGTGAACAGCGCTGACGGTTGACTATTGGAAATCCCGCGTCGCAGGCAGCTTCACACGCTGCGACCCGGGCTCCGGTCGCTTCACCTCGTCTGCCCGGCCAAGCATCCGCTCCGCCGACGCGCCACGGTCCTCGCCCATCGCTGCCAACTGCCCAAGCAGGTCCGACCGGTCGATGAGCCGCGACGCGATGAGATGGACGATCGGCACCTCCGCGTGCTCGTCCTCCCGCTCCAAGCGCCCCTCAACGACGATCAGTGTCGACGTCAGCAGCGGAATGCGGTCGCGCTCGGCGATGTGCGTGTAGACGACGATGTTGCCTTGGCCGTGCTCGTCTTCGATCGTCATGAAGATCACGCCCTTCGCGGTCATCGGCTGCTGCCGCATCAGCACCAGGCCGGGAATTCGGACGCGCCGCCCCGCGGGCGTCCGAGCCAGGGTCCGCGTGTCGTCGCAGCGTAGGCGGGCCAGGATCGGGCGCAGCAGCGCCAGGGGATGCCGACGCAAGGTCAGGCCGGTTGCGCTGTAGTCCCGCCCGATGGCCTCGCCCTCGGGCATGGCCGGCAGCGTCGGACCGGCCTCCGGGATCAGGGACCGCACGTCGGGATGGTCGGCGGCCGCCACCGCCGCAAAGAGCGGCAGGTCGGTCGTCAGTCCACGGTCGATGGCCGCGGCATCCCAGGCCGCCTCCCGGCGCCCTGACCCGAGGGCGGCGAAGGCATCCGCGTCCGCAAGGGCTTCGATGGCACGACGGCTCAGGCCAGCCCGCCGCGCCACTTCCTCGACGGAGGCGAACGGAGCGCCGTTGTTCGCGACCCGCGCCTTCACCAGCGCCCGGCCTTCCTCCTCCGGAAGACCTGCCACCATCCGCAGGCCAAGCCGCAGTGCATGCTGATCGGCGCTCGCCGGGTCGGGCTCGAGGGAGCAGTCCCACGCGCTGGCGTCGACGCTGACCGGGCGCACGACAACGTCATGCTCTCGCGCGTCGCGGACAATCTGCGCCGGCGCGTAGAAGCCCATGGGCTGGCTGTTGAGCAGGGCGCAGGCGAACACCGCCGGGTGGTGGCACTTCAGCCAACTCGACGCATAGACGAGGTGGGCGAAGCTGGCGGCGTGGCTTTCGGGGAAGCCGTAGCTCCCGAACCCCTCGATCTGCTTGAAGACCCGCTCGGCCATCTCCTCCGAATAGCCGCGGCGCACCATGCCGCTCACCAGGCGGTCCCGGTAGGCGCCGACGCCCTGGGTGTATTTGAACGTTGCCATGGCCCGCCGCAGCGCGTCTGCCTCCTCGGGCGAGAACTGTGCTGCGACGATCGCGAGGCGCATGGCCTGCTCCTGGAACAGCGGCACGCCGAGGGTGCGGCCGAGAACCTGTTTCAGTTCATCGGCCGGCCCATGCTCCGGCGAGGGACCCGGATACTCGGGCTCCTCAAGGCCCCAGCGCCGGCGGATGTAGGGGTGGACCATGTCACCTTGGATCGGTCCCGGCCGCACGATGGCGACCTGCACGACCAGGTCATAGAACTCCCTCGGACGCAGGCGCGGCAGCATCGCCATCTGCGCCCGACTCTCGACCTGGAACACGCCGAGGCTGTCAGCACGGCGTAACATGGCATAGGTCGCCGGGTCGTCCTTCGGCACGCTGGCCAGGTCGAGCGCAACGTGCCGGTGGTTGCGGAGAAGGTCGAAGCCCCGGCGCAGGCAGGACAGCATGCCGAGACCGAGCACATCCACCTTGAGGATGCCGAGCGCCTCGACGTCGTCCTTGTCCCATTCGAGCACGGTTCGGCCTTCCATGGCCGCATTCGACACCACCGCCAGCTCGACGAGCGGCCCCCGCGTGATGACGAAGCCGCCGACATGCGTCGCGAGATGGCGCGGGAAGTCCTGGATCTCCCCGGCGAGTTCCAGCGCCATGCCAAGGCGCGGGTCGCTGGTGTCCAGTCCCGCCGACGCTGCGATGTCCTCGAGCGGCTCGTCAGATCCGGGACCCCAAGCCGACTTCGCGAGCTTGCCTGTCACGTCCTCGGAAAGGCCCATCGCCTTCCCGACTTCGCGGATGGCGCTGCGCGTCCTGTATCGGATGACCGTGGCCACGATGGCCGCACGGTCGCGGCCATAGCGGTCGTAGATGTGCTGGATCACCTCCTCGCGGCGCTCATGCTCGAAGTCGACGTCGATGTCAGGCGGTTCGCCGCGGCTCGCCGAGACGAAGCGCTCGAAGAGGAGGTCATGCTTGGCCGGATCGACGGCGGTGATGCCGAGGACGTAGCAGACCGCCGAGTTGGCGGCGCTGCCGCGCCCTTGGCAGAGGATGCCCTTGGACCGGGCAAAGCGGACGATCTCGTGGACCGTCAGGAAATAGGGCGCGTAGCCGAGTTGCTCGATCAGTTGCAGCTCGTGATCCAGCCGCCTCGTGATATCGTCTGACACGCCATGCTGCCAGCGCTCCGCGACCGCCTCGGCGACGCGCGCGACAAGCGTCTCCTGCGCCGTCCTACCGGGTTCCAACACCTCCTCGGGATATTCGTAGCGGAGCTGGTCGAGGCTGAAGCCGCGCGTGGCCTCGAGGATGCGAAGCGAGGCCGTCAGCGCCTCCGGATGACGGTAAAATAGTTTTGCGATCTCCTCCGGGGACTTCAGGCGGCGTTCCGCATTGATCTCCGCGGCCCGACCGATCCGGTCGACCGTGGTCCGCAATCGGATGGCCGTCAGCAAATCGGCCAGGCGCCGCCGGGAAGCCTCGTGGTAGCGCGGCGCCGTGGTGGCGAGCAGCGGCACGCCGGCAGCGGCGGCGCAGTCGAGCCGCCGGTCGAGGGCGCCGTCCATGACGCACGGCACGGCGCAGTGCAGTAGAAGCGGCAGACGGTCCCTCAGGGCTTCAGCATCGGCCGACAGGCGGGCGCCGAACTCGGCGGAGGGAAGGTCGGGCGCCATCAGAGCCACCGCCGAGCCCTGCACGGCGCCGATCAGATCGGCGCGGCCGATCCGGCATTCGCCCTTCGGGGCCAGCATCCGGCCACGGGACAGGAGGGCGGTCAGCCGGCCATAGGCCGCGCGGTCCGTCGGCCAGACCAGATACTCGGCGCCGTCGTCCACCAGGACCCGCGCACCGACCGCGAAGGGCAGGCCGAGTTCCTTGGCGGCAACATGCGCCTGCACCACGCCGGCGAGGGTGTTGGTGTCGCAGATGCCGATCCCGGCGAGGTCGAGATCAGCACCCTTCGACACAAGCTCGGCGGGATGTGATGCACCGTCGAGGAGGCTGAAATTGCTCCTGGCGCACAGCTCGGCGAAAGCCGGGGCGGTCATGTGTCATCCCGCGGAGTGCGCCGGTGCAGTCCTCGCCTTGAGCACCACGAAGCCGCTGCGCTGCAGGTGTTCGACCAGGCGTTCCGCGGCGATTGCCGCGATGAGTTCCAACCCGGCCGCCCGGGCCTTGCCACGCTCGTCGTACCGCAGGGCGTAGGCCAGGGACTGCGCCACTTCGGCCGGGCTTGCCGGCATCAGGCCCGCGCTGGCAGCGGGGACAGGAGGGATGGCGAGAGGGTCGGACATGGCGGGACGATGGCGCACGCTTGAGAACGAATCAAGAACACTGTAAGGATGCCTCGCCAGCCGAAATCGCGCTGGTCAGCAGATCGGAGGAGGCATTCATGCCCGACGCCGAGATGGATCGCGCCTCCGCCTTGGCGGAGATGGCGCGTATCAGCCGTGAATCCTTCGCGCACGCCCGCGCGCCAGGCGCGACACCCGATCAAGTGGAAGCAGCGACGGATGCTATCCGTGCCGAGTTCGCTGCACGGGGTGTGACGGCGCTTGAGGCATTTGAAGGCAGCAGCGCGTGCGAGTTGTGGGAGGACTTCGGGTTCCTCGACGAGCACAAGCCGACTGAGCGCGAGATCCAAGGCGGCGGGGCCTGGGATGCCGCGATCATCGCCGCCGCTCACGCCGTCTATGGTCCCGACGTGACGCTCAGGTGGCCCGACGAGCGGATCGACATCGCGGTCTACTTTCCGCAGGAGGAGTATGAGGTTCTGAAGGACATCGCCTTCCCCGAGCGGGCTCGAGCGCGCGAAGAAGAGGATGCGGCAATCTGCGCGGCGTTACGCGAGCAGGGAATCGATCCGGATAACCTACCGCCGCTGCCGTTCTAGATCAGCCTCTTCGCGGCCGCGGGATCGTGTTTCTCGCCGCGCGCCACGATGGCCAACGATCCATCAGGCAACGGACGCTGCAGATCCTTCGCCTCGCTCCACGGCGCCGTCATCCAAGCCTCGATCTCATCTGGCTTCGTCAGGATAACCGGCATCGCCTTTGGATGGATGGCCTGCACCTCGGCGTTGGGCTCGCATGTGAGGAAGCCAAAGAGGTCGATCGTCTCCTCGCCGGTCTTCATTTTCCGCACGCTCGTCCACTGCGGAACCCACACGCCAGCGAAGAAGGCGAGCGGACGCGTCTCGCTGAGCGCAAACCAGATGTCACCGCCCGCATCGCGGTTGAACTCGCTGAAGGATGTGAACGGCACGACGCAGCGGTGCTCGACACCGAGCCAACGCTTCCAATGGCTCGAGGTGGTGTTGCGGATGTTCGTCGTGCCCGCGTCCGGCTCCATGCGGAGCAGTTCGTCGAAGTCGACCGGCTTACCTTTCGCCCGCAACTTGTCTGCGCGCTTCGTCGCGGCGTCGAGCAGCGCCTTCTTCGAGCTGGGCATGCCCCACCGCACCACGGCCAACTCACGGCCCTCGGCCGTGTTCCGCACGATCGGCGCGGCATAGTCCGGGAACACGCCAGGCATCGGCTGCAGGTTGCCCGTCTTGTCGCGGAACGCCCGCGCAAGCTGAAGGATGGCCTGCTGGTTCGATACGATCGAATAGAGGTTGCACATGCTTGGGTCCTACTGGCCTCGTTAGCTGCGCTGATGCGGATCAATGCGAGGTTAGCTAGGCTGCATTTGCATGAGCATGCAATTTGCCTTGGGGTAGACAGACGCGATGGCCGAGATCACCTACCGCCGGACCGGAGAACTTCTTCGCCAGCTATTCAAGATCCTAATGAGCTCCCCCGACGGCATGTTCGGCAGAGACGCCATCAAGCAGCTTGAGGGCTCCGTTTCGCTGTCGCCCTACGAGGCCGGAGACTACCCGTCGGGCGGGCGGCGGTTTGATCGCATCGTCCGCTTCGCCACTGTCGACTGCTCAAAGGCCGGTTGGCTGGTCAAGGAGAAGGGACGCTGGTCGATCACGGAAGACGGGAGGAAGGCGTACAGCGACTTCACGGATGGTGAAGACTTTTACCGCAAGGCTCGAAAGCTCTATCAGGCCTGGGAGAAGAACAAGAGCGGCTATCCATCTGAATCAAGCTTCACCGGTGAACCGGCATCCCAGCCAACTGAACTTGAGGATAGTGCCGTCGAGCAATCGGCCGACGTGACATTCGAGGCCGCCGATGAGCAAGCCCGGCTCGAGATCGAGCAATTTCTGCACTCCATGCCGCCGTTTGAGTTTCAGCACCTCGTGGCGGATTTGCTTCGTGCAATGGACTATCACGTTGAGTGGGTGTCTCCCCCTGGAAAGGACGGAGGTATTGATGTCCTCGCTTACAGCGACCCGCTCGGAACGAAGCCTCCGCGGATAAAAGTCCAGGTCAAACGCGTCCTGCAGAAGGTGGACATCAACGGGCTGAAGTCGTTCGCCGCGGTGCTGGACGACGAAGACATTGGACTCTTCGTTTCGGCCGGAGGCTTCACGAAGGATGCCGAGGAGTACGCTCGAAGCCATGCAAAACGCCGCATTACGCTGATCGATCTGCAGCGCTTGGTCGAGCTGTGGATTCGCTTCTACGACAAGCTTGCGGAGGTTGCGCGGCGACGCTTTCCACTAACGCCGATTTACTTTCTGACACCCCAGGATTGAAGGTATGGCGCTCGTGCTTACGACCGAAGGAGCGGTCTGCGGATCGCGACCAAACTCACCGCCAGTCAGCGGCAGGTTCGGACACGAAAAGGGGTCCGCAGGGGGTCCGCGAAGTCGATTTGGCTCGATTGAGGGAGCGACGATTGCGCCCATAAGTATTTGAAAAATCAGTGGTGTCCCCGGCGAGATTCGAACTCACGGCCCCAGGATTAGGAATCCTGTGCTCTATCCTGCTGAGCTACGGGGACCCACGCAGGGCGTTCTTACCACGCCCTCAGCGCCGCCGGAACCGCTCGACCGCCGAGACGAGCGCTGTCCGCACCCCCGGCTCCAGGGCCGAATGGCCGGCATCGGGCACGATGGTCAGCCGGGCCCCGGGCCAGGCCGCCGCCAGTTCAAAGGCGGTCTCGGGCGGGCAGACCATGTCGTAGCGGCCTTGCACGATCTCCGCCGGAATATTGGCGATCCGGTCGATGCGACCGAGCAGCCCCTCCGGCGGCAGGAACAGGTCGTGCGCGAAATAGTGCGCCTCGATCCGCGCCAGGCCCAGCGCCGTGCGGTCCTGCGCGAAGGACGCCACCGTCTCGGGCGAGGGCAGCAGGGTCGAGCAGGACCCCTCGTACTGGCTCCAGGCCCGCGCCGCCGGCAGGTGCACCGACGGGTCGGGATGGCACAGCCGCTTCAGGTAGGCGCCGAGCAAGTCCCCGCGCTCGGCCTCGGGCAGATGCTCCGCGAAGGATGCCCAGGCATCGGGGAAGACGCGCTTCAACCCGGTGAGGAACCAGTCCACCTCGTCCCGCCGGCCGAGGAAGACACCGCGCAGCACGCAGCCCGTCACCCGCTCCGGATGCTCCTGGGCATAGGCCAGGGCGAGGGTCGACCCCCAGGATCCGCCGAACAGCAGCCACTTCTCGATGCCGAGGAAACGGCGCAGCATCTCGATGTCGCCGACCAGGTGCGGCGTCGTGTTGTCCCGCAATTCCCCCAGCGGTCGGGACCGGCCGGCGCCACGCTGGTCGAAGATCACGACGCGCCAATGGGCGGGGTCGAAGAACCGGCGGTGCACCGCGCCGGCGCCCGCGCCTGGGCCGCCATGCAGGAACAGCACCGGTTGGCCCCGTGGGTTGCCGACCTGCTCCCAGTACATGACGTGCCCGCCGGACAGCGGCAGCAATCCGGTCTCATAGGGTGCGATATCGGGGAAGAGGTCGCCGCGCGGCATGGGGAGACATGTGCCCGCCCGCGCGCATGCGTGCAATGGCAGAACGTTGTCGGATTCCCGGCACCGCAGGTTCTGGTCTAGGATGACGTTTCCATGGCCGAAACGCCCTCCGCCTCCTCCCGTTCGGCTGCTGCGGGACAGACCACCTGCGGCGTCTGCGGGCGCGAGAGCCGCCAAGCCCCGTTCCGTCCGCCGCCGCCTGAACAGGCGCCGGACCTCGATCTGCGCCCAGGCGAACCGGTGCGCTCGACCATGGCGCGCTGGCTGCAGCAATGCCCGCATTGCGGCTATGCGGCGCCGTCGATCGCCAAGGCGCATCCGGCCGCGGCCGCGGCGGTCTCCGCCGCGCCCTTCCGTGCCCTGATCCAGGATTCCAGCCAGCCGCCGCTGGTCCGCCGCTTCCTCGCCTGGGCCCATGTCCTCGAGGAGACCGGCGCGCTGCATGCCGCAGCCGAGGCCACGCTGCACGCCGCCTGGGTGGCCGACGACGCCTTCAAGCCGCATCTGGCCCAGGCGCTGCGCCAGGACGCGGTGGCGCTATGGCGCAGCGGCCCGCCGCTCGATGCCGAGCAGACCGTGCGCATCATCGACGCCCTGCGCCGCGCCGAAGCCTGGGACGACGCCGACGCGACCGCCGCCGAGCTCGCCCGCCTGTCCCCGCCCGAGGCGGTGGCGCAGGTCGTCGCGCTGGAACGGCGCCTGATCGCCGCGCACGACACCGGGCGGCACACGGTGGCGAGCGCGCTGCCGCCGCCCTCCCGCCGGCCGCATGCCACGCACCAGCGCCGCGACCCCGGCGGTGGCGGCCTGTTCGGCTGGTTGAAGCGCCTGTTCCGCAGGGAGTGATCGCGCGAGGACCCACTTGCGGGCATGAACCGCGGCCGATAAAGATACAATATAACATCACACGAGATCGCCGCCGTGCTCCGACGTTCCCTGTTGCCCATGCCCGCCCTGTTGCTCGCCGGCCGCGCGCGCGCGCAGGGGAGCGGGCGCTTCCCGGTGGTCGCCTCCTTCTCGATCCTCGCCGACATGACGGCGCAGATCGGCGGGGATCGCGTCGCGATCCGCACCATCGCCGGGCCGGATGTGGACGCGCATGGGTTCCAGCCGCGGCCATCGGATGTGGCGGCGCTTCGCGATGCGGGGCTGGTGGTCCGCAACGGGCTCGGCTTCGATGCGTGGATGGATCGACTGATCCGCTCCGCCGGCTTCCGAGGCCCGGTCGCCACCGCGACCGAGGGCGTCACCCCCCGCGCCATGTCGGCCCGCGCGCACAACCACGACCACGGCGGTGGTGGGCGGCGGCAGGCGCATGCGGTCGGGCCGGGCAGCGTGCCCGACCCCCACGCCTGGCAGGACCTGCGTCTCGGACAGTCCTATGTGCGGACCATCGGGGCGGCGCTGGCCGCCGCCGATCCTGCGGGCGCGGAGACCTACCGCGCCAACGCCGCGGCCTATGGCGCGCGCCTCGCCGCACTCGACGCCTGGGTGCGCGCGGAGATCGGCACCGTGCCCGAAGCCCGGCGCCGCGTCGTCACCAGCCACGACGCCTTCGGCTATTTCGCCGCGGCCTATGGCATCGCCTTTCTCGCGCCGCAGGGCGTCTCGACCGAGGCCGAGCCCTCCGCCGCCGAGGTCGCCCGCCTGATCCGCCAGATCCGCGACGAACGCATCACCGCCGTCTTCATGGAGAACATGGCCAATCCCGCGACCCTGCGCCGCGTCGCCGAGGAGGCGCGCGTGCGCGTCGGCGGCCGGCTCTACGCCGATGCGCTGTCGTCCCCGGGTGGCCCGGCCCCGACCTACGAGGCGATGTTCCGGCACAATGTCGGCCTCATCGTCCCGGCCATGCGGCAGGACCCGTCGTGAAGCGCGCGCTGCTGCTCTGCGCCGCGCTGGCACTCGCCGCGCCGGCCCTGGCGCAGGACCCCGGCGCGCCACCCGCGGAAGCCCAGGTCCGCTTCCCGCAGCTCGAGACCGAGATCGACATGGGGCTGATCGGCGTCGGTACCACGCGCGCGACCTATCCGCGCCGCCGCGGCACCAGCGTCTTCCTTTTCGGCGACATCGATTTCGGCCTGCACCTGACCGAGACCTTCTCGATCCAGCTCGGCCTGGCGACTGAACCGATCGGGGAGGGGGATTCCACGGGCGGCTTCCCGGATGGCGGGGTGATCGGCTTCCGCCGCCAGGCCCTGTTCATCGAGCAGTTCCACGCCGACTGGAAGCCGGTCGAGGATCTCACCCTCAGCGCCGGCACCTTCGTGGCGCCCTTCGGGCGCGGCTACCTGGACTTCCCTGGCATCCTCATCCCGGTCCGCGCGCATGAGGCGTATCTGTTCAACCAGCTCCTCGGCGCCTCGGCGGCCTGGACCTGGCTGGACGACGTGCGCTTCGGACAGCACGAGGTCACGGGGATGGTCTACACGCTGGACCGCTCCTTCCTCTCCTCGACGCTGATCACGCGGCCGTCCTGCTGCGACCCGCGTTACGAGCGCTACAACCGGAACACCGCGGCGCAGGGCGGGCCCGGCAACGACGGGACCTTCGACAATTTCGCGCTCGCCTTCGACGGCGACCGCATGCCCTGGCTGCCGGGCTTCTCCTATCATCTCGCGCTACTGTCCCAGGCGCCCGGATCGGACGGCACGGCGCGGGAATGGGGCTATGCGGTCAGCCTGCGCTACCGCCACGAATGGAATCGCGAGCAGTCGACGTTGCTGTTCGCCGAGGGCGTGCAGTTCCGCAACGCGGGCGGCCGCCCGCGCATCGACGTGCCGACCGGCACCAGCGATCCCGACACCGGCGTATCCGACAGCATCGCCACCACGCTGGCCGAGCGGGAGACCTTCTTCACCCTCGGCATCCAGCACCGCGTCGGCCCCTGGCGCGGCAGCGTCGCCTGGCAGCAATGGCAACGGAAGCGCAGCGTCGATCCCGTGCCGAACGAGAACTGGATCGAGGTCTCCTTCGGGCGGGAGATCGGGTCCGGCTTCAGCATCGATGTCGGCTACCAGTACGCGCGGCAGTTCATCGATGAGGGGCCGGAGCGCGGCACCGCGCATGCGATCCTCGCGCGGCTGGGATATCGCGGCGGGTTATAGGCGCGTCCTGCGCGTGGCAGGATCGGACCATGGTTCCGGACCTGCCGCCGCACTGGCTCCATCCACCCGACATCGCCACGGCGCGCGCGGCACAGGCCGAGATGGCCGCGCGCATCCTGCCCGAGGATGACCTGCCGGACTGCATCGCGCGCCTCGGCGGCGCGGATGTCAGCAACACGCGCTTCGATCCGGCGAAGCGCGTCCATGCGGCGCTCGTGACGCTCGACGCCGCGACGGATGCGGTGCTGGCCAGCAGCGGCGAATCCCGCAAGGCCGACTTTCCCTACGTCCCCGGCTACCTCGGCTTCCGTGAGGTTCCCGCCTTGCGGGCCTGCTGGGATCGCCTGTCCGTCCGGCCCGACATCATCCTGGTGGACGGGCAGGGGATGGCCCATCCGCGCGGCCTCGGCCTCGCATGCCATCTGGGCCTGGTGCTGGGCGTCCCGACGATCGGGGTGGCGAAGTCGCGCCTGGTGGGGGAAGGCGAGCCTGGCCCCGATCCTGGCGATGCGACGCCGCTGATGTGGAAGGGACGATGCATCGGCACCGCCCTGCGCACCCGTCGCGGCGCGCGGCCGCTGTATGTGTCCGTCGGACATCGGGTCTCGCTCGCGACCGCGACGCGCCTCGTGCTCGCCGTGACGCGCGGCCGCCGTCTCGCGACGCCGATCCGCGCCGCGCATGACGCGGCCAATGCGGCGCGGTTGCAGGGTTGATCCGATCGGGCCGCGGCTTGCCGCTCGGGCGGGCGACCGCCAGACTGGCGCGGAACGGACGAACGAGACCGGGGAAACGCCATGACCATCGCCACCACGCCGCGCCGCGGTGCCTCCCGCCGCGCCCTGATCGCCGCCGCCGCGGGGGCCGCGCTCGCGCGGCCGGCGTTCGCGCAGGAATGGCCGACGCGTCCGCTGCGCATCATCGTGCCCTACACGCCGGGCGGCACCACCGACATCGCGACGCGCCTGGTCGCGGAACCGCTCTCCCGCGTGCTCGGCCAGCCCGTGGTCGTCGAGAACCGCCCCGGCGCGAACAGCATCGTCGGCGCCGCGGCGGCGGCGACCTCCGCGCCCGACGGCTACACGCTGGTCATGGTGCTGCCCGCGCATGCCGCCAATGCGACGCTGCAGGCGGGCAAGATGCCCTTCGACGCCCTGACGTCCTTCGCGCCGGTGTCGCTGGTGGTGCAGGCGCCGCTCGTCCTCGCCGGCAGCAGGCACGTCCCGGCGGAGGATTTCCGCGGCTTCGTCGACTACATCCGCGCCCGTCCAGGCCGCGTGAACTACGGGTCGAGCGGCATCGGCGCGACGGCGCATCTCGCGATGGAACAGCTCGCCCTGCGGCTGAACCTGCGCATGGAACACGTGCCCTATCGCGGCACGCAGCCGGCGCTGCAGGATCTCATGGCCGGCAATATCGGGCTGATGTTCGACACCTATTCGACGCTGAAGCCGCAATTCGAGGCGGGCAATGTCCGCCCTCTCGGCATCGCGACCGTCACGCGCCCCGACTTCGCGCCGAACCTGCCGACCATCATCGAGGCCGGGCTGCCCGACTTCGCCGCCTCCTCCTGGTGCATGCTGCTCGCGCCCGCTCGCACGCCGGATGCGATCAACGAACGCATCGCGCGCGAGGTCCGCGCCATCGTGATGGAACCGACGATGAAGAAGCGGCTCGAGGATCTCGGCTTCGTCGCCGAGGGCCGTGCGCCGGCGCCGACCGGCGAATTCCTCCGCGCCGAGGTCGCCCGCTGGGGTGAGGTGATCCGCACCGCCAATATCCGCGTGGAATGACGTAGCGCGGCCGCATTCACGGCCGCCCCGCTGATTCTCCTTGTTTTTGCGACTGCGAAAGCGCATATGCGGCGCATCGCGCGGATGATCTGCGCGCCACGCGCCAGCCCGGCCGCGTGATCGGTCCCCGCCGCTTCCCTTCGCAGAAGGCGTGAAGCGCGGTGCGGGCCCGGGCCGGGGCAGGCGCGCCACTCACCGGACGGTCCCAATCCCGCGGGGCTTTCTCACCGCAGCGACGCGCGCCATGCGAACCCCGGCGCGCGCGTGACAGGACGCATCTTGACCACGACCTTCGAGGCGCTTGGCCTCGACACCCGTATCCTCCAGGCGCTTGCCGAGGAGGGCTATTCCTCGCCCACCCCCATCCAGGCGCAGTCCATTCCTTCCGTGATGGAAGGGCGCGACCTGCTCGGCATCGCGCAGACCGGCACCGGCAAGACCGCGGCCTTCAGCCTGCCGATCCTGCATCGCCTGGCGCAGCAGACCGGCCGGCCGCCGCGCTATGGCTGCCGCGTGCTGGTGCTGAGCCCGACGCGCGAGCTCGCCTCCCAGATCGCCGACAGCGTGCGCGCCTATGGGCGGCATCTCGGCCTGTCCACCACCGTGGTCTTCGGCGGCGTCGGCTTCGGCGGGCAGAAGAGCGCGCTCGCGCGCGGCGTCGACATCCTCGTCGCCACGCCGGGCCGGCTGCAGGACCTGATCGACCAGGGCGCGGCGCGGCTCGACCACGTCACGACGCTGGTGCTCGATGAGGCCGACCAGATGCTCGACAAGGGCTTCCTGCCGGCCATCCGTCGCCTGCTGAAGGCGATCCCGCAGCAGCGCCAGACGCTGTTCTTCAGCGCCACCATGCCGGCCGAGATCAACAAGCTCGCCGCGGAGATGCTGACCGACCCCGTGCGCGTCGCCGTCGCCCCCGTGGCGACGACGGCCGAGAAGGTCGCCCAGCGCGTCATCCACCTGCCCGCGAACGGCAAGCGCGAGGCGCTCGCGGACCTGCTGCGCATGGATGGCATCGGCCGCACGCTGGTGTTCAGCCGCACCAAGCACGGTGCGGACCGCATCGTGAAGCAGCTCGGCCAGGACGGCATCACGGCGAACGCTATCCATGGCAACAAGGCGCAGAACGCGCGCGAGCGTGCGCTCGCCGCCTTCCGCGACGGCTCGGCGCCGGTGCTGGTCGCGACCGACATCGCCGCGCGCGGCATCGACGTGGACGGCGTGACGCATGTCATCCAGTTCGACCTGCCGGAAGTGCCCGAGACCTACGTCCACCGCATCGGCCGCACGGCGCGCGCCGGCGCGACGGGCGAGGCGATCGCGCTCTGCTCGCATGAGGACCGCGACAAGTTGCGCGCGATCGAGCGCCTGATCCGCCAGCAGATCCCGGCGGAGACGCGCGCCGGTGCGGCTGCGCCCGAACCCGCGCGCGCGCCCGCGCCGCGCCAGCCGCAGCAGCAGCAGCAGAAGCCGCCGCGCGGCGCGCACAAGCCGCAGCGCCAGCCGCAGCATCGCCCCGGCGGCCATGCGGCGCCGGCCGAACCGAAGCGCCAGGGCGACGGCCCGCGCCCGCAGGGTGGCGATTCCGCACGCCGTCGTCCGGCCGCCGCGTCGCAGGACGCGCCGCGGCGCGACCGGTCCTGGCGCGAGGGTGATTTCCGCGACGGCGCGCCGGCCCCGGCCTTCCTGCGCCGCGGACGCTGACGCCGCCGTGAGGTGCGCGTGTGATCCGTTTCACCGCGCACCGCCTCGCCATCCTCTAGGTATCCGCGCCGGCGTTGCGATGCCGGCACGTGATCCTGGAGGTTCGATGCTCTTCCCGCTGAAGTTTCTTCCGAAGGAATCCTACAAGGAGGCGCCGCGCCATTTCGGCGCCCGTCGCAGCAAGGGGAAGCGCAAGCACGCCGGCTGCGACCTCTACGCGCCCGTGGGCACCCCGATCTTCGCGGTGGCCAACGGCGTGGTGCTCGATTTCTACGAATTCTATCTCGAGAGCTGGGCGCTCGAAGTCGACCACGGCGACTTCGTCGCGCGCTACGGCGAGGTGAAGAAGACGCTGCCCGCCGGCGTGAAGAAGGGTGCGAAGATCTTCGCCGGCCAGCACATCGCCAATGTCGGCGTGCTGCAGGGCCTCAAGCTGTCGATGCTGCATTTCGAGATGTATGCCGGCACCGCCAAGGGTGCGCTGACGCAGAAGGGCAACCCGCCCTACCAGCGCCGCAGCGACCTGATGGACCCGACGCCCTATCTCGATGCCGCGCAGATGTTCGGCGCCACCGTCTTCAACCCCTGCGTCTTCCTGCCCGGCATGTCGAAGGCGAGTTTCGGCTTCACCGCCGGAATGGGCCTGTATCCGGAATGACGGCGCATGCCGCGGCGGGGCAGCCCCGCCGCGGCGGCGTCCTATCCGAACACCTCGCTCCAGGCGGCGCGGAGCGCCGAATCGGCTTCCTCCATCGTCGCGGGCACGCCCTGCGCGTGCAGGCTCGTCACCCCGTATTCGCTGATGCCGCAGGGCACGATGCCGCCGAAATGCGTCAGGTCCGGATCGACGTTCAGCGCGACGCCGTGCCAGGACACCCAACGCGTCACCCGCACGCCGATGGCGGCGATCTTGTCCTCGCCGCCCGTGGCCCGGTTCGAGACCCACAGGCCGACCCGGCCCTCCCGCCGCTCCGCCCTGATGTTGAAGCGGTCGATGGCCCTGATCAGCCATTCCTCGAGGCCATGGACATAGGCCCGCACGTCCCGCGCCGCGACGCTGCCGTGCGGACGCGTCAGGTCCAGCATGACATAGCCGGTCCGCTGGCCGGGGCCGTGATAGGTCCACTGCCCGCCGCGGCCGGCCGCGAAGGTCGGGAAGCGGGCCTCCCGCAGATCCTCCGGCCGGGCCGAGGTGCCGGCCGTGTAGGTCGGGTCGTGTTCGACCAGCCAGACGCGTTCGGCCGCCGTCCCGGCCCGGATCGCCGCGACGCGGGATTCCATGGCGGACAAGGCTTCGGCGTAGGGGGTACGCCCCTCGGAGACGATCCATTCGAGGGGGGGGTTTGCGGATGGCGCGGTCATCGGTTATACGCCGCGCCCTCTACCGGATTTGCGGTCGTGGCGGAATGGTAGACGCGCTAGCTTGAGGTGCTAGTGGGGGCAACCCCGTGGAAGTTCGAATCTTCTCGACCGCACCAGTCCTCCGCCGAGGACGGAAACACCCGAAAACCAGGCGTTGATCGACCAGGGCGCAGCCGACCCGGCCGCGCCGTGACCTGATCGTTCAGGCCGCCAGCGCCACCTGCCGGCGCAAACGGCTCCATGCCTCCGGCGCCAGGCCGATCATCCCCGTACCGTCGATCGCCGCCGCCGCCGCGGCGAGAAGGGCGGTGCGCTCGTCGTCATCCATCGGCGGCAGCGCCAGAGCGAGGACTGCCTGTACGCGCGCCGGCGGCACCATCGCCATCATCCGCGCGGTGACGGCGCGCATGTCCGCCGCCGTCATCACCGTCGCGAGCAGGGGCTGCAGCGCGTCCTCGGCCTCGGCCAGGACCACCAGTTCCTCGGCGGCGAGTCGCCCGTAGCGACTGAACAGCCGCCGTGCCCAGGCCGGCCGGTCCTCGGTGCGCGCGGTCGCGAGGCTTTCGACGAGCAACGCGAGTTCGGCGACCGAGACGGACGTATCCGGATGCACGGCCGCCTGCTGGCGCAGGCCCGCGCCTGCCGCGTCGATCTCCGCGCGCAGCGCGGCGATCAGGCCGTCGAAGGTCTCCGATGCCTGCCATCCGCGCGTGCCGAGGGACACCAGCAGCCGCGCCAGGGCGCGGCGCAGCCCGGCATGGACCGGCGTGCGGCGATCCGCCGCCCAGCCAGGCGCCGGGCCGAAGAGATCGTCCCGTGTCGGGATGCGGCGGTTGTCGTTCATCGTCAGCATGGGTTCCTCCCCGGAACCGCGCGGGACCGTCTTGCGGCCGCCGCGCCGCTGCCAGGCCTCACCGGCCCGGGCTCGAGCGCGACGCCGGCCTTGTGCGCGAGCATCACGATCGGGCGGCAGGTGGTCGACCCGTCGACATGGTGGAGCTTCATGGCGCGTGCCCTCCCGAGCGGCTCGGCGCGGCCGGATGCGTGTGCGCCACGGTCGGCGGCGGCTGTTCCATCTCGGCATAGGGATGTCCCGCGCAGCCCACCCCCGGATTGGTCGCGTTGAACAGGCCGGCGGGGTTCTCCTTCCACAACCAGACATGCAGGTCGTAGTGGTGCAGCGCGGCCGGCATCAGCGGCTCGTGCCCCGCCATCGGCCCGTCGAAGGGCCGGCCGAACAGCGTCGGACGCTCCGTCACTCCCGTCGCGAGCGGGACGAACCACTCGGCCGCGACCAGGCGCAGCGTGCCGCGCGGACCGGGTTCGTAGACCAGGATCTGCGGACGCATCGGGTCGACGGTCGGGCCGATCAGCGCGGGGTTGAGGAAATGCACCCCCATCCCGCCGACCGGGTATTCCACGCAGCCCAGCGTCGAGAGGTAGCCATCCCGGATCGCCGCGCGCGGGTCCTGATACTTCGCCAGCGCATCGCGCACCGTCACCAGCTCGGGCGGCAGGTTCGGCGCGCGGATCGGGACGGAGGTCCGATGCCGCGCACGATGGCCCTCGTGGCCCAGGGCGCTGCTGAGCGTGCTCGTCGCCAGCCCGGCCGCCAGGATCGAACCCAGCAGGATCACCCCCTTGCGGAGGAAGTCGCGCGTGGTCCCATGGGTGCTGCTCATCGGGATCCTCCCTCGGTTGGGACGCGGTCAGCGCCCGGGAACGACGACGGTCAGGTAGGGCGCGGGCGCGGTCTCGCCGGCGCCGGTCATGCGGGGCACCTCGTTGCGGACGGGCGGCAGGCTGCGCAGGTAGCGGGCCAGCGCGCGGGCATCCGCATCGTTCAGCGCCGCATAGGAATGCCAGGGCATCACCGGGGCCAGGATCCGCCCGTCCGGCCGCACGCCGGTGCGCACCGCGCGGACGATGTCGGCCTCGCTCCAGGTCCCGAGGCCGGTCTCGCGGTCCGGCGTCAGGTTGGGCGGGTAGAAGACCCCGACGTCGGGGATGCCGAACCCGATGCCCGATCCCGCCAGGTGCAGCCGTGGATCGGGCTGGCCGGCGAGTGCGCCGCCGGTGTGGCAGCCGCCGCAATCCATGATTCGGGAGAGGTATTCGCCGCGGGCGTTCGGCCCCGCGGCCGCCTGCTGGGCGGCGGCCGGGGTGGTGGCGACCAGCGCCGCGAACATGGCGGCGCGCCGGAAGAAGGTCATCATCGTCGGGGCTCCTGGGGGCGGAAGATCGCGCCCTCGTTTCGAAGCCACTTTCGTCAGCGCAGCCTTCCGGAGCCATCTCCGGAGTTTTCCGGGACTTTCCGGAAGCTTTCCCGCCGGTGACCGATGTCACACGGCGGGGCCGGCTGGACGGCCGCCGCGCCTATCCCCTGCGGATGTTCCAGGGATAGGCCGCGGTGCCCTTCACGAAGCCCGACAACCCGCTGCGGTAGGCCGTGTTGATGAAGAACTGGCCGAGCGGCAGCACCGGGACGTTCTCGAAGGATTCCTGCTGAATGCCGTCGGCGAGGCGCTTCTGCTCGGCCTCGGTCTCCGCGACCAGCCATTGCCGCGCGAGGTCCTCGACGCGCGGGTTCGCGTACCAGCCGAACCAGCCGCTGTCGCCCTGGCCGCGCAGCGTCGCGCTCACCGCCGGGTTGATGATCGACAGGCTCGGCCACCAGGTGTGGAAGATGCTCCAGCCGCCCTGTTCGGGCGGAGACTTGCTCGCGCGGCGCTGCACGACGGAACCCCAGTCGGTCTCGACCAGGTCGACATTCATGCTGAGCCGGCGGAGCAGGTCGGCGGTCACCTGGCCGAAGGGCCCGATGGTGGGGAAGTCCGTCGGGTTGATGATGACGATCTTCTCGCCGCGGTAGCCGGCATCGCGGATCATCCCCTTCACGCGCTCGAGGTCGCGCGGGCCGGTCAGCGACGCGTTGCCGGTCGTGCTCTCATAGGGCGTCCCGCAGGGCCACATCGAGGCGCAAACGCGATAGGCCGAGGGATCGTTGCCGGTCACGCCGCGCAGATAGTCCTCCTGGTTGAGGGCAAGGAGCAGCGCGCGGCGGATCGCGGGATTGTTGAAGGGCGGGTGCAGGCAGTTGAAGCGCGCGACGCCGATATAGCCGAGGGTGTTCAGCACCTCGACCTGCACGCCACGCGACCGTCGCAGCAGCGGCGCGAGGTCGGCGTTCACCTGCTCCCACCAGTCGATCTCGCCCGATTGCAGCGCGGCCGAGGCCGTGGCGCTGTCGGGGATGATGGTCCATTCCACGCGCTCGAAATGGGCGACCTTGCCGCCCGCGGTGCGCGAGGCGGCTTCCTGCCGCGGGACATAGCCATCGAACTTCGCATAGGCGGCGCGGCTGCCCGAAATGTACTCGTCCTTGAGGAAGCGATAGGGCCCGGAGCCGATCACCTCGCTCATCTGCTGGAAG
Organism: Neoroseomonas marina; assembly: GCF_012927745.1. Classification (GTDB taxonomy): domain Bacteria; phylum Pseudomonadota; class Alphaproteobacteria; order Acetobacterales; family Acetobacteraceae; genus Neoroseomonas; species Neoroseomonas marina. Next base: position 263,434 of record NZ_JABBKX010000005.1, on the reverse strand, counting down.
GGATCGGTGCGCGCGATGCGCTCGGGCATCATGAAGGGAACGACGGCGGCGGGTTTCGCCAGCGCGTCGACCAGCATCGGGAACTTCGACTTCAGCCGGATGCGGATGGTCCGGTCGTCCGCGGCCTCCCAGGCGTCGACGACGGCGGCGAGCGACTGGCCGAAGGTGTCGCGGCGGCTCCAGCGCGCGAGGCTCGGCGCGCAATCCTGCGCGCGGACCGGTTCGCCATCGTGCCAGCGCAGGCCCTCGCGCAGCCGGATCAGCCAGGTGCGGCCGTCGTCGGAGACGGTATGGCCTTCGGCCATCTGCGGCTGGACCTTGAGGTCGTCGGTCATGCCATAGAGCGTGTCGAACACCGTCCAGCCATGGCTCTCGGTGACCGCGGCCGTCGTCCAGATCGGGTCCAGCGAGGTGAGGTTCGCCTGCGGCACGAAGCGGAGGGTGCGGGCGCGGGCGGGCTGGGCAAAGGCAGGGGCCGCGAGGCCTGCCAGCGGAGCGGCCAGGACGCTTCTGCGAGAGGGCATTCTTCTTCTCCCTGTTGTGCCGGGAGCATCGCACCGCAGCCTCGGCGCGAACAACCTTGCTGCGGCTACTCCGGCACGCCGGCCTTCACCAGGCCCTCGCAGAACACCTCGCCATGGGCGAAGCCCGAGAGGTTCCTGCGCAGCAGCCCCACGCGGATCGGCGGGCCCATCCGGTTGCGCGCGGCCATGTAGCCCTGCGCCTCCTCGATGCGGCCGAGATGGCCGCAGCAGGAGATCAGCGTGTTGTAGTGGCCGAGATACTCGGCGAAGGCCGCGACCGAGGAGCGCAGATGCGGCAGTGCGTCCTCGAAGCGCCGCCCGCCGAGTAGCGCGAGCCCGTGGATCGCCGTGTAGATGCCCGCGAAACTGTCCATCGGACTCATGCGCAGCGCGAGGCCCGTCTCGGCGATCGCTTCCTCCATCCGCCCCGCGCGCAGCAGCCCCCAGCCGTGCAGCGTGCGCCCGAGCGCGAAGCAGGGATTGAGGTCGAGCGCGGCGCGCAGCTCCACCAGCCCGGTTCCGTGCTGCCGCGCGGAGGACAGGCAGATGCCGTGCGTCATCCGCGCCCAGGGCTCCAGGGGATCGAGGGACACCGCGGCGGCCGCCTGTTGCGCCGCGACGCGGTAACCCGCGGCATTGTCCGGCCACCAGTAGCAGAGCGCTGCCCACCAGGCCGCCCAGGCATGCAGCGCATGGGCCCGCGCGTAGCCGGGCTCGAGCGCTATCGCCTGTTCGAGCAGCAGCCGGGCTTCCTCGTTCTGCTTGCGCCCGACCTTGCGGATCAGGCCCATGGCGCGGACGGCGAGGCCCCAGGCGGAGAGGTTCGCGGTCGGTCGCGACGCCGCGCGGTAGCCTTCCTCGGCGTAGAGATGCGGCTCGATCGCGGCGACCACGTTGCGGGTGATCTCGTCCTGCACCGCGAAGATGTCGGACAGCTCGCGATCGTAGCGCTCGGCCCAGATGTGCCGCCCCGTCCCGGCATCGACCAGCTGCCCGGTGACGCGGATGCGCCCGCCCGCGACGCGCACGCTGCCTTCCAGCACGTAGCGGACGCCGAGGTCGCGCGCGACGTCCCGCACGTCCACCGCGCGGCCCTTGAAGGCGAAGGTCGAGTTGCGCGCGATGACGAAGAGCCAGCGCAGCCGCGCGAGGTCGGTGGTGATGTCCTCGGTGATGCCGTCGGCCAGCCAGTCCTGGCCCGGCGCGTCGCCCATGAAGGTGAAGGGCAGCACGGCGATCGACGGCGCGCTGTCCTCCTCGGCCGCCGGGACGACGCCCGGGCCGGCGTCGGGCAGGGCAGGGGCAGCGACCGGCCCGCGCAGCGTCAGCCCCGTGGTGCCCTCGACGACCGCCAGCGTGCGGTCCGAGAACAGCCCCACCAGCAGCTTGTCGACGGTCGAACGGCCGAGCCGCGTGCGATGCGCGAATTCCTCCCGCGAGATGCGCTCGCGGGCGAGGTAGTCCCTGACGATCCCTGCGACCTGTCGCCTGTCGTCCATCCCACAGCCGCCCGTCCGGGCGATCCCGGCCCCGTGACCACGATAGGCCCGGACGGCCCGCGGGGGGAATCCTTGCCCGCAGCGACGCGGTCGGGGGGGCGCCATCGCCCCTGCCCGGCCGGCGCGAAACCCTCTACCCTGGCTGCGGAGGTACCCTGATGGACGAGGATTTCCGCCGCGCCGCGCTCGACTACCACCGGCTGCCGCGACCCGGAAAGCTGGCGGTCGAGCCGACCAAGCGCATGGCGACGCAGCGCGACCTGGGCCTGGCCTATTCGCCCGGCGTCGCCGCCGCCTGCGAGGCGATCGCGGCCGACCCCGCCACGGCCTACGACTACACCACCCGCGGCAACATGGTCGCCGTCATCACCAACGGCACGGCCGTCCTCGGCCTCGGGGCGATCGGGGCGCTGGCGTCGAAGCCGGTGATGGAAGGCAAGGCGGTCCTCTTCAAGAAGTTCGCCGGCATCGACTCCATCGACATCGAGGTCGAGGAGCGCGACCCCGCCAGGTTCATCGAGGTGGTCGCGGCGCTGGAACCCTCCTTCGGCGCCATCAACCTCGAGGACATCAAGGCTCCCGAGTGCTTCGTCATCGAGCGCACCCTGCGCGAGCGGATGAAGATCCCGGTCTTCCACGACGACCAGCACGGCACGGCCATCATTGTCGCCGCCGCGGTGCGCAACGGCCTGCTGCTGCAGGGCAAGCGCATCGAGGACGTGAAGCTGGTGAACACCGGCGGCGGCGCGGCCGCGCTCGCCTGCCTCGACCTGCTCGTCTCGATGGGACTGAAGCGTGAGAACGTCACGATCTGCGACATCGGCGGCGTGGTGCACAGCGGGCGCAACGACCTCGATCCCTATCGCGCGCGCTATGCGCAGGTGACGGACGCGCGCACGCTGGAGGAGGTGCTGCCCGGCGCGGACGTCTTCCTCGGCCTGTCGGCTCCCCGCGTGCTGAAGCCCGAATGGCTGAAGTACCTGGCGCCGAAGCCGCTGGTCCTCGCACTGGCAAACCCCGAACCCGAGATCCTGCCCGAGGCCGTGCGCGCCGCCCGCCCGGACGCGATCGTCGCCACCGGCCGCACCGACTACCCCAACCAGGTCAACAACGTCCTCTGCTTCCCCTTCATCTTCCGCGGCGCGCTCGATGTCGGCGCGACGACGATCAACGAGGAGATGAAGATCGCGGCGGCGGACTCCATCGCCGCGCTCGCGCGCGTCGAGGCCTCCGAGGTCGTCGCCGCCGCCTATGGCGGCCAGGCGCCGGTCTTCGGGCCGGACTACATCATCCCCAAGCCCTTCGACCCGCGGTTGATCCTCGAGATCGCGCCCGCGGTCGCGCGGGCGGCGATGGATTCCGGCGTCGCGATGCGGCCCATCGCCGATTTCGCCGCCTATCGCCGGGAGCTGGAGCGGAACGTCTTCCGTTCCGGCAACCTGATGCGGCCCGTCTTCGAGGCTGCACGCAAGCGCCCGCGCCGCGTCGCCTACGCCGAGGGCGAGGACGAGCGCACGCTGCGCGCCGTACAGTCGGTGGTGGACGAGGGGATCGCCGAGCCCATCCTGGTCGGCCGTCGGCCCGTCATCGAGGCGAAGGTCAAGGCGCTCGGCCTGCGCATGGACCTCGGGGAGAGCGTGCGCGTCGTCGATCCGACCGCGGATGCCGACCTGTTCGGCCCGCTGACGGAGCTCTACCGGATCAAGGTCGGCCGCCGCGGTACGCCGCCGGATGCCGCGGCCAAGCGCGTCGCGACGCGATCGGCCGTTGCGGCGTCCCTGCTGCTCGAGGCCGGGCATGCGGATGCCGCCATCTGCGGCGGCCTCGGCGACTGGATGGGGCAGTGGAAGCACGTTCTCGACATCATCGGCAAGCGCGACGATGTCGGCCGGGTCTATGCGCTGTCGGGCGTCGTGACCCGTGCGGGCGAACACCTGTTCGTCGTCGACACCCATCTCTGCCTCGAGCCGACGGCGGAGCAGATCGCCGAGATGACGCTGCTGGCGGCCGAGCAGGTGCGGGCCTTCGGCATCACGCCCAAGGTCGCGCTGCTGTCGCATTCCTCCTTCGGGGCCTCGCACGCGCCTTCGGCGCGGCGGATGCGCCAGGCGCTGGGGATGGTGCGGAAGATGGACCCGGGGCTCGAGGTGGATGGCGAGATGCATGCCGACGCCGCGCTGATCCCGGCGATCCGCGCCCGGGCGGTGCCCGACAGCCGGCTGGAGGGGGCGGCGAACCTTCTCGTGATGCCGGGGATCGATGCCGCCAACATCGCCTTCAACCTGGTGAAGGCGGCGACGGACGGGCTGCAGCTCGGCCCGCTGCTGCTCGGCATGAACAAGCCGATCCACGTGCTGGTGCCGAGCGTCACGGCGCGCGGCATCCTCAACCTGACGGCGCTCGCCGTCGCCCAGGCGAACGCGGGGGGCTGATCCCCCGCGCCGTCCGGCGCGGGATCACTGCGCCTGGGCGGTGATTCCGAAGCGGCGCTGGGCCTCGGCGGCATTGGCCGGCGGCTGCTGGGCGTCGACGAGCTTGACCGGCTGCGGCGGGTTCACCCGCACCTCGACCGTCTGGGCCTGGCCGCGGATGAAGCGCTGCACCGCGTCGCGGATCGGGTCGAGCCCGGCCGCGCCGGGCTGCGACAGCGCGCCGCCGGCCATCGCCGCGAACTGCTCGCGCAGCTGCGCTTCCGGCGTGCGGCTTTCGCGCGCCTGCAGCGCGACGAAGCGGCGGAACAGCGAGGCATCGGCATAGCGCAGCCCGGCCGAGATCAGCCGGACGTTCGACACGTCGCCCGTCTGCGCGGCCTGCTGCGTCACGCCATCCATCACCAGGGCGAGCGACAACGTGCCGACGTCGCGGCCCGACACCGACAGGTCGCGGATGTCGATCCGCCCGCTCGGCGCGTCATAGGCGGTCTGGGCGGTGATCTCGCCTTCGACCGCCTGGTAGCCGAAGCGCGTCAGCCAGTCGGCGATCATCGGCATCGGTTCCACGCGGATCCCGCGGAAGGCGACGGTGCCGGTGCCCGAACCGTCGGTCCGCTGGATGTCCGCCGCGATGCGCATCTCGGCCAGGCGACCGACCGAACGACCGCCGCCGAGGACGTCGAGGCCGTCGAGATCGATCGACGCGCGGCCCACCAGGTTCGGCGGCTGTTCGTTGCGCATCACCGCGGCCAGCGTGCCGCCGAGGTCGACGCCGCTCAGCGCGAAGCGCGCGAGGCGCATCGTGTCGAAGACGCCGGCATCGATCGCGCCGACTTCGAGCCCCTCGATCGCGAGGCGCGCGGGCTGGCCCGCCACCCAGTTCTCGAGCGTCGCGAGGCGCAGCCGAATGGTGGATTCGCCCGTGGTTTCGACGCCCTCGACGTGCAGCTGGTCAAGGCGGACCTGGTCGGGCTCGGGCGGCTTGCCGCTGGCGTCGCGCGGCACGGTCAGCCCGGCGATGCGCAGCTGCGCGATGCGGACGGTGTTGTTGTCCTCCGTGGTCGCGAGGTTGCGGGCGACGAGCTCGGCGACGCCGTCCTGCCGCAGGCCGTTGATCAGGACCTCGTCCGCGGTGGCGCGCTTGCCGGTCTGCTCGAGGACGACGCCCGTCATCCGCACCTGTTCGCCGAGGCCGTCCAGCGTCTCGGCATTGGCGTAGCTCAGCCGGACATCGGCACCGAGCAGCCCGCGCAGCCGCGTGATGGCGGGCGCTTCGTTCGGTGGCAGGCCCGGGTTCACCGCGGGCGGCGGCGGCACCTGGACCGGCGCCTGGGCCTGCGGCGCGGGGGCGGGACGAGCCGGCTGGGCCTGCTGAGCCGGCCCGCCGAGCGGTGCCGGCTTGGTGGTCGGCAGCGCTTGCTGCGGCGCTCCCTGGGGCGACGGCTTGGGCTGCGCGAGGGCCACGCCCGCCACGGCGATGCCCGCGACGGTCGCGAGCGCAAGGGCCTTGAACCCCGTTCTCCCTGCAGCGTCCATCCCGACCCGTCCTCCTCTTGCGGCGGCGCAGTAAAGCCCGCCATGGCGTGCCCCGCCAGCATAGCGGCCGACCCCTTGGCGTGGCGTGTGAGGCATTTCACATGAGTGCCAGTCAGGAGAACATGCACGACATGGCCCAGCCGCCCGCCCGCCCTGCGCCGAGCACGGAGGTGGCCGCCTTCCTCGAGAAGGTGGCCCGGATGCCGGCCGCACGGCCCGAGCGGGGACGGCCCGGGCGCCTCGTCTTCGCGGTGGATGCCACGGCCTCGCGCCAGCCCGCCTGGGACCGGGCCTGCGCCCTGACGGGCGAGATGTTCCTGGCGACGCGCGACCTCGGCGGGCTCGCCGTGTCGCTCGCCTATTGGCGGGGCTTCCTGGAATTCGCCGCGACGCCCTTCCTGACCGACGGCGCGGAGCTGGCGCGGCGCATGGCGACGGTCTCCTGCCTCGGCGGGCAGACCCAGATCCTGCGCGCCCTGCGCCACGCGATGAACGAGACGCGCCAGGACAAGGTCGGCGCCCTGGTGCTGGTGGGCGACGCGGTGGAGGAGGATGTCGACGCGCTGTGCCACGCGGCGGGCGAACTCGGCCTGTTCGGCACCCCGGTCTTCTGCTTCCACGAGGGCAGCGACACCGTCGCCGGGAATGCCTTCCGGCAGATGGCGAAGGTCTCGGGCGGGGCCTATGCGCCCTTCGATTCCGCGGCGGCGGGGACCCTGCGCGACCTGCTGCGCGCGGTGGCCGTCTTCGCGGCGGGCGGGCGGGCGGCGCTTGCGGCGCTGCCGGGCGCCGCGGCCGCCCGCATTGCCGGGCAGTTGCCGGGGCCGAAGGCGGCGCGATGACCTGGCTGGCCCTCGGCGCGCTGGCGCTTGTCCTGCTCATGGCGCTGCTGCGCGCCTTCGCCAATGCCCCGGTCTCCAGCGTGAAGAAGGGGCTCGCCTGGGTCGCGGGCGGCCTCGGCGCGGTGCTGCTGGTCGCCCTGCTGTTCAGCGGCCGTGGGCTGCAGGCGATCTGGTCCCTGACCCTGTTCGCACCGCTGCTGGTCCAGGCCTGGCGATCCTGGCGAACGGCCCGGACCTTCTCGCGCGGCGGCCAGGCGACGCCCGGGCAGGAAAGCCGCGTCGCCACCGCGACACTCGAGATGGTGCTGCACCACGACAGCGGTCGCATGACGGGCCGCGTGATCGGTGGCCGCTTCGCCGGCGCGGATCTGGGGGAGCTGGACCTGCCGGCGCTGCGCGAGCTGCTCGCCGATTGCGCGGTGGAGGATGCGGAGAGCGTGCCGTTGCTCGAAGCCTGGCTGGATCGCAGCCACCCGGACTGGCGGGACGTCCCGCCCCCGGTCGCCGAGGGGCCGATGACCCGTGCTGATGCCCTGGCGATCCTCGGCCTTGCCGAGGGTGCGAGCGAGGCCGAGATCCGCGCTGCCCATCGCCGCCTGATGCGCGGCGCCCATCCGGACCATGGCGGGAGCGCATGGCTGGCGGCGCGGTTGAACGCGGCGCGGGACCTGCTGCTCGGGACCTGACGAGCCTGCATGGCGATCGGGCCGGCACTGCATCCGCCGCCATCTTTCCGTACCGATCCCGCCGCGCCGGCGCCGTCCACCCTGTATAATCCAGCGGCCATGATCGCCACCCGTCGCGCGGCCCTTGCGGCCGCCAGCCTCGCCCTCGCCGTGCCGCGCCGTGTCCTGGCGCAGGCATCGGCCATCACCGGCGCCGCGACCTATCGCGAGCGTATGGCCCTGCCGCCGGGCGCGGTGCTGGAGGTCGAACTGCTCGACATCTCCCGCGCCGAAGCCCCGGCCGATCGCATCGCCGTCGCGCGGATCGAGGTGCAGGGCCAGGTGCCGATCCGCTTCAGCCTGCCGTTCGATCCCGCACGGATCGACGAACGGCATCGGTATTCGGTCTCGGCGCGGCTGTCGGTGCGGGACCAGGTCGTCTTCCGCAGCGACCGCGTGAACCCGGTGCTGACCCGCGGTGCGGGGCGGGAGGTCGATATCCTGCTGGTCCGCGCGCGCCCGGAGGCATCCGGCGATGCCGGCCTGGTCGGACCGGTCTGGGTCGCCGAGGACATCACCGGTCGCGGCGTGGTCGATCGCCTGCAGTCCACGATCACCTTCGGCGCCGATGGCCGCGCCTATGGTTCGGGCGGGTGCAACCGCTTCACCGGCGGCTACACGCTCGATGGCACCTCGCTGCGGATCGGGCAGATGGCGCAGACCAACATGGCCTGCGTGGAGGCGGCGATGGACCAGGAGCAGCGCTTCCACCAGGCGCTCGGCGCCGTGCGCGGCTGGCGGATCGAGAACGGCATCCTGCATCTGACGGACGACCGCGGCGCGACGGTCCTGCGGCTCGCCCGCGGCCAGTGATGGCTTGCCGATCCCGGTGGTGGCACGATGGGCGTGCGGGGGCGGAGTGCCTGGCCATGGAGGTCCTCCCCAGCCACCTGACGCTCGCGGGCATGCACCCGCTGACGGCGATGCTGCCCGACGCCGACACCGCCGTGGTGAGTCGGCTCTCCGCAACCGCCTCCCGCGCGGAGGGCTGCGGGCGGCCGGGGGGTGATGGCCTCTGGCTGGCGGCTGGCCGAGGATGTCCGCCGGGACCTCGCGGTCTGCGCAGCGTCCTGACGCGTCAGGCCTTGTCCGAGGGCAGGGTGATGGTGCGCCCGTCGAGGGCGAAGATCCCCCAGCCCTGGTGATGGACGGTCTTCGCGTCGCGTCGCTTGGGATCGATCCAGGCCTGCACGACCTCGAGGATGAACATGCAGTAGGCGTCGACCATCCGCGTGTCGATCACGTGGCATTCGAGGTTGGCGATGCAGTCCGGCAGCAGCGGCGCGGCGACGTGGCGTGCGGGCTTCGTCCCGATGCCGAGCGTCGCGAACTTGTCGGTATCGGCGCCGGAGCAATTGCCGATCGCCACCACGGTCTTCAGGAATCCGGCCGGCGGGATCGCGATGACGCATTCCTTGCTGCGCCGCAGCGCCTTGAAGGAATGGTTCCGGTTGCTGACGATGCAGGCGACCTGCGGCGGGGTGAACTCGACCATCATGTGCCAGGACATGGCCATGACGTTCGGGATGCCGCGGTGGCTGGTGGTCAAGAGCACCACCGGCCCCGGTTCGATGAGCTGGTAGACCTTCGCGAGCGCGAGCGTCCTCATGTCCCGGTGTCCAGAGGCCCTTCGGCCTCTGGCGGGGAGGTCCGGAGGGGCGGGGCCCCTCCGGTTTCATATCACAGCTTGCCGAACAGCGCCGCGGTGTCGCTCATGCGGTTCGAGAAGCCCCACTCGTTGTCGTACCAGGACAGCACGCGCACCAGGCCGCCATCGACCACCTGGGTCTGCGTCGCGTCGAAGGTGGACGACATCGGGTTGTGGTTGAAGTCGATGCTGACCAGCGGCGCGGTGTTGTAGCCGAGGATCCCCTTGAGCGGACCGCTCTCGGAGGCCGCCTTCATCGCCGCGTTCACCGCCTCCTTCGTCACACCTTCCTTGGCCGGCACGAAGTCGAGCGAGACGAGGGAGACGTTCGGCGTCGGGATGCGGATGGCGGTGCCGTCCAGCTTGCCCTTCAGTTCCGGCATCACCAGGCCCACGGCCTTGGCCGCGCCGGTCGAGGTCGGGATGGCGGACACGGCGGCCGCGCGCGCGCGGTGCAGGTCCTTGTGTAGCGTGTCGACCGTGTTCTGGTCGCCGGTGTAGGCGTGGATCGTCACCATGTAGCCGCGGACGATGCCGAAATTGTCGTGCAGCACCTTCGCGACCGGCGCGAGGCAGTTGGTGGTGCAGGAGGCGTTGGAGATGACCGTCATCTCCTTCGTCAGCGTCTGGTGGTTCACGCCGTAGACGATGGTCGCGTCGGCGTTGTCGCCGGGGGCGGAGATGACGACCTTGCGCGCGCCGGCGGTCAGCAGCGCGGAGGCCTTCTCCTTGCTGGTGAAGATGCCGGTGCATTCCATCGCGACGTCGACGCCCTTGAGCGGCAGCTTCGTCGGGTCGCGCTCGGCCGTGATCTTGATCGGGCCCCAGGTCTTGCCGGCGTTCTTGATGGTGATGGTGTCGCCCTCGACGATCACCTCGCCGGGGAAGCGGCCATGCACGCTGTCGTAGCGGAACAGGTGGGCATTCGCCTCGACCGAGCCGAGGTCGTTGATGGTGACGAATTCCAGGTCGTCGCGGCCGGCCTCGCAGGCGGCGCGCAGCACCAGGCGACCGATGCGCCCGAACCCGTTGATGGAAACCTTCACCGCCATGGCGTTCGTATCCTTCCCGTCAGGAGAATGAGTCGATCAGGCGAGGCGCTTCTTCACCGCCGCCGTCACGGCATCGGCCGTGATGCCGAAATGCTTGTAGAGCTCGTCCGCCGGCGCCGAGGCGCCGAAGCCGCCCATGCCGATGAAGATCCCATCGGCGCCGAGCCAGCGTTCCCAGCCGAAGCCGATCGCGGCCTCGATACCCACGCGCAGGCCGGTGCCGAGCACCTGCTCGCGATAGGAGGCATCCTGCGCGGCGAAGATCTCCCAGCAGGGCAGGGAGACGACGGCGGTCGGAATGCCGTCCGCTTCGAGGGCATCGCGCGCGGCCAGGGCGAGGTGCACCTCCGACCCCGTCGCGATCAGCGTCGCCTTGCGCGCCGCGGAGGCCTCGGCCAGCACGTAGCCGCCGCGGGCGCAGCGGTTCTCGCCCGCATCGCTGCGCAGCGCCGGCAGGTTCTGGCGCGACAGCGCGAGCAGCGAGGGCCCGTCGGCGCGCTTGACCGCGAGTTCCCAGCATTCCGCCGTCTCCATCGCATCCGCCGGGCGGAAGACGAAGACGTTGGGCATGGCGCGGAAGGAGGCGATGTGCTCGACCGGCTGATGGGTCGGCCCATCCTCGCCGAGGCCGATGCTGTCATGCGTCAGCACATGGATGACGCGCTGGTGCATCAGCGCCGCGAGGCGGATCGCCGGGCGCATGTAGTCCGAGAACACCAGGAAGGTGCCGGAGTAGGGGATGATGCCGCCATGCAGCGCCATGCCGTTCATGGCGGCCGCCATGCCGTGCTCGCGCACGCCCCAATGGACGAAGCGGCCGGCGAAGTTGCCCGGCGCGATCGCCGGGATGCCCTTCACATTGGTGTTGTTCGACCCGGTGAGGTCGGCCGAGCCGCCGACCATCTCGGGCACCGATGGCACCAGGGCCTCGAGCGCCTTCTGGCTCGACACGCGGGTGGCGAGCTTGGGCTTCTCCTCGGCATGCTTCGCGCGCAGCGCGGCGAGCGCCTCGTGCCAGGCTTCCGGCAGCTTGCCGGCCATGGCGCGGTCGAAATCGGCCTTCTGCGGGTGCTTGGCCAGGCGCTTCAGCCAGGACCGGCGGGTGCCGGCGCTGCGACGGCCGGCGGCCTCCCAGGCGGCCTTGATGTCCTCGGGCACCGTGAAGGCGGGCGCCGTCCAGCCGAGCAGTTCCTTCGCCGCCGCCGCTTCCGCCGCGCCGAGCGGGGAGCCGTGCGAACCGGCCGTGCCCGCCTTGGTCGGTGCGCCGAGGCCGATGATGGTGCGGCAGGCGATCAGCGTCGGCTTGCGGTTGCGCGTGGCCCAGGCCATCGCGCTCGCGAGTTCCTCGGGGTTGTGGCCGTCGACGCGGCGCGTCGCCCAGCCATAGGCCTGGAAGCGCTTCAGCGTGTCGTCGGTGAAGGACAGCGCGGTGTCGCCGTCGATCGAGATGTGGTTGTCGTCCCACAGCACGCAGAGCTTCGACAGCCCGTAATGGCCGGCGAGCGAGGCGGCTTCGTGCGAGACGCCTTCCTGCAGGTCGCCATCCGAGGCGATGACCCAGGTGCGGTGGTCGACCAGCGAGGTGCCGAAGCGCGCCTGGAGCATCCGCTCGGCCAGCGCCATGCCGACCGCGGTCGCGATGCCCTGGCCGAGCGGGCCGGTGGTGGTCTCGATGCCCGGATGCTCGCCGAATTCGGGGTGGCCGGCGGCGGGGGAATGGAGCTGGCGGAAGCGCTTCAGCTCCTCGATGCCCATGCCCGCATGGCCGGTCAGGTGCAGCAGGCTGTAGAGCAGCATCGAGCCGTGGCCGGCCGAGAGCACGAAGCGGTCGCGGTCGGCCCAGCGGGGATCGGCCGCGTCGTACTTCAGGAACTTCGTGAACAGCACCGTCGCGACATCGGCCATGCCCATCGGCATGCCGGGATGGCCGGACTTCGCGGCCTCGACGCCGTCGATCGCGAGGGCGCGGATGGCATCCGCGAGCCGCCGTGCCTCGGTCACCGGCCGGGCGAGGATCTCGGCCTGGGCGGCAAGCGCCGGGTTCTGGGAGGCGTCGGGCGTGGGGGCGATGCTGGCCAAGAGAAGGCACCTGCGGCTGCTGCTGGGGGCGGGGCCGCTATAGAGGCGGGGGGGCCTCGGGGCAACCTCGCGGGGTGCAGCCCGGCCTCCGCGCGACTGCAGGGCAGGCCGCCGATCGGCGGGGCGCGGGCCGTTTGCGGCGCACGTCGTGGACGGGTGTGGTTCCGCCTTGCGCGAAGGGTGGTGCCGCCGCGTCGGACCGGCAGCACGTTGGTGTGAAGGCCCGACGGCGTGCCGCGGAATTCCAGGTATCGCGCGGAAGCCGCCGGCTTGCGGCGCAGCGGCCGCAGGACGTGCCGTGTTGCGAACCTGTCGCGGTCGCATCGATAGGCTAGCGTGCCGCCCATGGATTCCGCCGCCCACCCTCCGAAACCTGATGCTCTGAACCGCGACGGCCTGTGGCCCATGCCGCCAGGCCCGCCCCATGAGGAGAGCCACATCGCCGCGCATGAGGTGGTGCGCGACGTGGTCGACGGCGCCGCAGGCGGGATGATCGTGCCCTTCGCCATCGCCGCGGTGCTCTCCGGCGTCGCGGCGCCGGCCGTGCTGCCCGGCGGCGCGGCCGCGGCCGTGGCGGGCGGCATCGCCCTCGGCCTCGGGCGCTATGTCGCGGCACGCGGCGAGACGGCGCACTACGCCCTGGAGCGGCGCCGCGAGGAGGAGGAGACGGTCGAGTACGCGGACCGCGAGCGGTGGGAGGTCGCCGCGATCCTGCACCGCTACGGCGTGCGCGGGGATGCGCTGCGGCTCGCGGTCGACTCGATCTGCTCGGACACGAAACGCTGGGTCGACTTCATGATGCGTTTCGAACTCGACCTGAAGGAGCCCGAGCCCATCCGTGCCGCCCGCGGAGCCGCCGTCGCGGGTCTTGCGTCGACGGCCGCAGGGCTGGTCCCGCTGCTGCCCTTCGCGATGGGAAGTCCACCCGGCGCCGCGTTGACGACGTCAGCGCTCCTGACCGTCGCAGGCCTGCTCGGCTTCGGCTGGCTCAAGGCACGCGGCGAAGGGCAGGCGCCTCTGGCCGGTGCGCTGAATCGCCTTCTCATCGGCGGGATCGCGGCGGGGGCAGCCCTTCTGGCCGGGATGGCCGCCGGCTGACCTGCCGGCGCGGATCAGGCCTGCCGCACCTGCGAAGCGGCCGTTTGACTTGGACCTCCCTCGGGGCGCGCAATCCTGCCGGCGCAGCCGCGCCACCAGGGAGGCCATCATGCACGCGATGATCCGCACCTACGAAACCAGCGCCTCCACCGCCGAGATCGCGCGACGGGTCGAGGCGATGATCCTGCCGCTGCTCCAGGCGCGGCCGGGCTTCCGGGGCTACTGGGCCGGGCGGTCGGAGACCGGCGTCTTCTCGGTCAGCCTGTTCGAGAGCGAGGCCGAGATGGATGCCGCGAACGAGCAGGTGCGCAGCATCGTCTCGTCGAACCTCGCGGAGCTGCTGCCCACCCCGCCCAGCGTGACGCGGGGCGAGGTGCTGGTCTCCGCGACCGGGTGAGGGTCAGAGCGCGCGGTTGGCGCGCGCCACCACCGCCTCGAACAGCACCTGGCAGCCGGCCTCGGCTTCCTCGGGGAGGATGCTCTCGGCCTCGTTGTGGCTGAGCCCATCCTTGCAGGGGGTGAAGATCATCGCCGTCGGCACCGAGCGCGCGACATAGACCGCATCGTGGCCGGCGCCGGAGATGATCTCGCGCGACGAGAAGCCGAGCCGCTTCGCCGCCTGGCGCACCAGGTCGACGCAGGCGGGGTCGAAGGGCTGGGCCGGGATGACGAAGAGCTCCGTCAGGTCCAGCTTGCAGCCCGTCGCCTCGACCAGCGCCTTGGCCTGTTCGGGGAAGGTCTTCGCCAGGCCCTGGATCTGCGCGTCGTCGGGGTGGCGGAACTCCACGCTGAAGCGCACCTCGCCGGGCACCACGTTGCGGGAGGGGGCGGCGATCTGCAGGAAGCCGACGGTGCCGCGGCCGTCCTCGCCGCGCGCGCGCATCAGGTCATCGACCAGCGTGATGACCTTCGCCGCCGCGACCAGCGCGTCCTTGCGCGCGGAAGGCGGCGTGGTGCCGGCATGGCTGTCCTGCCCGGTGATGACCGCGTCGTACCAGACCTGCGCCTGGGCGCCGGTCACGACGCCGATCTGCTTGCCTTCCTTCTCGAGGATCGGCCCCTGCTCGATATGCAGCTCGAAATAGGCATCGGCCGGGAAGGGCTTGGCGGGGTTCGGGCCCTTGTAGCCGATCTGGTCCAGCGCCTCGGAGACCGAGACGCCGTCGACGTCCTTCAGACCGTAGGTCTTATCGAGCGTGTAGATCCCGGCCCAGGTGCCCGACCCCATCAGCGAATGGCCGAAGCGGGAGCCTTCCTCGTCGGTCCAGTTGATCAGCTCGATCGGCGCCTCGGTGACGATATTGAGGTCGTGCAGCGTGCGCATGACCTCGAGCCCGGCGATGACGCCGAGCGCGCCGTCGAACTTGCCGCCGGTCGGCTGGCTGTCGAGGTGGCTGCCCAGCAGGACCGGCAGCCGCTTGGGGTCGCGGCCCTCGCGCCGGGCGAACATGTTGCCGATGGCGTCGACGCGGACCGTGAGGCCGAGCGCTTCGCACCAGCCCTTGAAGGTGTCGCGGCCCTTCTTGTCGACGTCGGACAGGGTCAGGCGCTTGACGCCGCCCTTCGGCGTGGCGCCGATCTCGGCCATCGCCATCAGGCTGTCCCAGAGACGCTTGCCGTCGATGCGCTGGTTGGTGCCGCTCATGTGCCTCTGTCCGCCGGGTCGAATGCAGGGGGTTCGGCACTATCCCCCTGCGTCCGGGCTGGCAAGGGCAGGGATCAGGCGGGGTCGACGGGGGCGGGCGGGACGCCGGCGGCCTCGATCGCCGCGCCGGCGGCGAGCAGCAGGTCCTCCCGGTAGCGCCCGGCGACCAGCTGGACGCCGACCGGCACGGTGCCGACCAGCCCGGTGGTGACCGTCAGCCCCGGCAGCCCCATCAGAGGCAGGCCGACCTGGGTGAGCTGCGCTTCCATGATGCGGCGGAATGCGGCGGGGCTCTCGACATCCTCCTGGTCGCGGAAGGGCAGCTCGCCCGAGACGGGGGTGATCGCGACCGGGAAGCGTTCGAAGAATTCCATCCACTGCCGGACGAAGAAGGACCGCTTCTGCAGCGCGTCCATGAAGGCGTTGAGGTCCGGCTGCGGGCAGAGCTCCTCCATCTGGGCGAAGACGAAGGTCGCGTCGGGGTCGGCTTCCCTGTGCAGGGCGGCGTTGAGGCCGCGGCGGGATTCCGCCAGCCACAGCATGGCCTGCAGGGCCGCGGGTTCGCGCAGCGGCGGGGTCTCGGCTTCCTCGATGCGCCAGCCGGCGGCCTCGAGGCGCTTCGCCGCGTCGCGCAGCGCCGCCTCGACCGCGGGCTGGACCTCCATGCCCTCGGGGCGGATGCACAGCGCGGCGCGCTTGGGTGCCGGCGGGCCCTCGAGCGGCGCGCCCACCCACCACGGGTCGCGGATGTCGCGGGCGGACATCGCCGCCAGCGCCACCCGCAGGTCGTTGATGGTGCGCGCGATGGGTCCCGACACCGCCATCACCTGCCCGCCGATGTGCCGTTCGGCCGAGGAGGGGTTCCAGGCGGGGATACGTCCCAGCGTCGGGCGGATGCCGTGCACCCCGCAGGCATAGGCCGGATAGCGGACCGATCCGCCGATATCGGTGCCATGGCCGATCGCCCCGATCCCGGCCGCGACGGCTGCCGCCGCCCCGCCCGAGGAACCGCCTGGCGTGATCGACGGATCCCGCGGGTTCTTCGTGTGCCCATGCAGGGAATTGCGGGTGAACCAGCGCAGCGAGAAGGCCGGCGTGTTGGTCCGCCCCAGCAGCACCGCCCCCGCCTTGCGCAGGTTCGCCACCACCGGATTGTCCGCCGAGGCCATGAGATCCTGCTGCAGCCGCAGCCCGTTGGTGGTCGCGAAGCCGGCCTGGTCGACATTGACCTTGATGGTCACCGGCACGCCGGCGAGCGGCCCGGGGTCATCCCCGCGCGCGATGGCAGCGTCGATGGCGGCCGCCTGGGCCAGCACCTCCTCCGGCCGGTGGTCCACCACGGCATTGATCCGCGGATTCACGGCGTCGAGCCGGGCGAGCGCGTCGCGCGCGGCCTCGGTCGCGGAAACCTGCTTCGAGCGGATGCGGTGGGCGAGGTCGGTGGCGGCGAGGCGCCAGAGATCGGTCATGCGCGGTGTCCCCTTCGGCCCGAGCATCGCCCGGCGGCGCCGGTCGCGCCATGGGTGCCGAAGGGGGCGGGCGAGGGGCGCGGCGCTCGGGGCCGACCCCCCGGCCCATCGCATCCGCGCCCCCGTGGCCCCCGGGCGCGCCCCCCCGAGCGCGCCGGGACAGCGCGTCCGCCTAGTGTTTGACGGCTGCGAGGAGTGCCGCGACGGCGTGGAGTGTTCGGACGGCGTCGACGTCACCGTGCTCGTAGGCGTCGACGATGATCTCGTCGATCGCCGTTCTGGCGCGCACGATGCTGTCTGCGCCGTGCCTGGCGGCGGTCAGCGAGAGATCGGAAACGGTGCTCTTCGCCGGGACGTGGTTCATGGCGAGCCCCCTGGAACAGGTGACGCGATGGGGACCCGAAGGACCCGTCATCGCCGCTCCCTGGGTAGATCAACTCGCGTGAAACTCGCCGCGAATCCTCCGTGAAAAGTATCACGGAGAGGTGATATTGCGGTGCGTTTCCTTAACGCGCTTCCCCCCTCAGCCGCGACGGCGGCCGTAGCCACCCGCGTTGCGGGGATACTGTCCGGATAGGACAACTTTGGGTTGATCGATGGTGCGCTGGCGCCCGCGATAGAGGATCGTTGCGGCAAGCGCCACACCTGCAATTCCGGCCAACATCAGCAGGGCCTGAAGAACCCACACGCTGAACGACGTCCCGAACGCCATCTTGCCGCACTCCGTCCCGACGATGGGGAACGGAACAATCACGCGGCGATCCCGCCAACGGCAGGCGAGGGCGGGAAAACTTCTCGACCGATCGGGGGTGCGCGGCTGCTCCGGCGCCATGGCGCGTTCCGGAACAGGATGCGGGGGAGGCGTGGCGGACCCGATACGATTCGAACGTACGACCTCTGCCTTCGGAGGGCAGCGCTCTATCCAGCTGAGCTACGGGTCCGTGCGGCGCAGCCATAGCCCACCGTGCGGCCGGACGGAAGCCCCGGCGCCCGGCCCACCACCCCACGGGTCATCCGGCTTCCCGATGCGCTGCCACGCCGCCACCCTGCCGGCATGACCACACTCGCCATCCGCGCCAGCCGCGAGGACGATCTTCCGGCCATCACCGCCATCTACGGCCACTGGGTCGCCCATGGCCTGGCGAGCTTCGAACTCGAGCCCCCGGACCAGGCCGAGATGGCCCGCCGTCGCGCTGCCGTGCTCGCCGGCGGCTACCCGCACATGGTTGCCGAGCGGGATGGCCGGGTCGTCGGCTACACCTACGCCTCAGCCTATCGCCCGCGGCCGGCCTACCGTTTCGCCGTCGAGAACTCGGTCTACGTCGCCCCCGGCGGCACGCGGGGCGGGACGGGCCGACTGCTGCTCGGTGCGCTGATCGAGGACTGCACCCGGCGTGGCTTCCGGCTGATGGTCGCGGTGATCGGGGATTCGGCCAACGACGCCTCGATCGGCCTGCATGAGCGGGCCGGCTTCGCCCGCGCGGGGCTGTTGCCGGCCGTCGGCTGGAAACACGGGCGCTGGGTGGACAGCGTGCTGATGACGCTCGCGCTCGGTAAGGGGGCGACGACTCCGCCGGAAGGCTGACGGCCGCGCCAGGGCGTCTATCCTGGCGGCAATGACCCATGCCGGACCGCTGGTCGCGACGCTCGTCGTCGCGCTCGCCCTTGCCTTCGCCTGCGGCCTCGCGGCCCGGCTGCTGAGGCTGCCGCCGCTGCTCGGCTACATCGCCGCCGGCATTGCCGTCGGCCCGCATACGCCGGGCTTCGTCGCGGACCCGGCGGTCACCGGCGCGCTGGCCGAAATCGGGGTGGCGCTGCTGCTGTTCGCCGTGGGGCTGCATTTCCGGCCACGGGACCTGGCCGCGGTCTGGCGCATCGCCGTGCCGGGCGCGCTGGCCCAGGTCGCCGCCGGCACGCTGCTGGGTGCGGGGGTCGGGATCGTGGCGCTTGGCCTTGGCTGGGTGTCGGCGCTGGTCTTCGGTCTCGCGCTTGCCATCTCGTCGACCGCGGTGTCGACCCGTGCACTCGAGGACAA
This sequence comes from Neoroseomonas marina, assembly GCF_012927745.1. GTDB lineage: Bacteria > Pseudomonadota > Alphaproteobacteria > Acetobacterales > Acetobacteraceae > Neoroseomonas > Neoroseomonas marina. The sequence goes on along the minus strand of NZ_JABBKX010000005.1, from coordinate 244,850 downwards.
GGGCCGGCTGGGCGGCGAGGCAGGGCGGATCGCCCTGGGCTGGCTGGTCATGCAGGACCTGATCGCGGTGGGGGCTCTGGTCCTGCTGCCGGCCCTCGCCGGCGGCGCGGCGACCGACGGACTCGGCGCGCGCCTCGCGGCGGCGGCGGGCGAACTGCTCGCCTTTCTTCTCGCGATGGCGCTGGGCGGTCGGGTGCTGCTGCCCCGGCTGCTGGCGCTCGTCGCCAGCACCGGGTCGCGGGAACTCTTCACGCTGGCGGTGATCGCGACGGCCCTCGGCATTGCCTTCGGCGCCTCGGCCGTGTTCGGCGTCTCGCCGGCGCTCGGTGCCTTCTTCGCCGGCGTGCTGCTCGGCGAAAGCCCCCTCGGCCACCAGGCGGCGGCGGAGACGGTGCCCCTCCAACGTGTCTTCGTCGCCCTGTTCTTCGTCTCGGTCGGGATGCTCGTCGAACCCGATGCGATGTTCGCCATGCCCTTTGCGTCGGCCCTCACCCTGATCGCGGTGATGCTCGGCACCGGCGGGGCGATCTTCGGCTTGCTGATCCTGCTCCGCGTGCCGGTGCCCGCGGCCGCCTCGGCCGCCGGCGCGATGACCCAGATCGGGGAATTCTCCTTCCTGCTCGGCGCGCTGGCGATCGGCGCCGGCATCGTGCCCAACGAGGTGCGCGGGCCGATCCTGGTCGCGGCGACGCTGACCATCCTCGCGACGCCGCTGACCCAGGCGCTCGCGGATCGGCTCGCCGTCGCGATCGAGGGCACGCGGCGGATGCGCGCCTGGCTGCAGCGCCGCGGCGGCGCGCGGCTGTCGCACCTGCCGCCCGGAGGGCTCGCCGGCCACGCGATCCTGGTCGGGCACGGCCGCGTCGGGCGTATCGTCGCCGCCGCGCTGCGCCGCCACGGTCTGACGCATGTGGTGATCGAGACCGACCACCAGGCCGCGGAGGCCCTGCGTGCCGCCGGCGTGCCCGTCGTCTGGGGTGACGCGACGCGGCCGGAGGTGCTGAAGGCGGCGCGGCCCGAGGTTGCGCGGCTGATCGTGCTGGGCATGCCCGATGCCGCCGGCTGCCGCCGGGTGATGGACATGGCGCGTGCCGCGAACCCTGCGATCATCGCCGCCGCCCGCGCGCATGACGAGGAGGAGGCGGCCTTCCTGGAACGCGAACAGGGCGTCGGCCTCGTGGTGATGGGCGAACGCGAGATCGCGCTCGGCATGGCGGACTATGCGATGGCGCGGCTCGGCGTGCCGCCCGCGGACGCTGCGCGCACGGTGGACGAACTGCGCGAAAGCCGCTGACCTTCACGGCCTTGGCATGGGCGCCTAGGGTCGGCCGCGAAGAGACGGAGGAAACCATGCGCGTGCTGGTCCTGGGCGCCGGAGCGCTCGGCGGGTATTTCGGCGGCCGCCTGGTCGAAGCCGGCAGCGCCGAGGTCGCGTTCCTGGTCCGGCCTGCCCGCCGGGCGATGCTGCAGCGGGACGGCCTGCGCATCGAAAGCCCCTTCGGCGCCTGGCAGGGCGCGGTCGAGACCGTCGCCGCCGGGGAGGCCCGCCCCGGCTGGGATGTGATCCTGCTGTCCTGCAAGGCCTATGACCTCGACGACGCGATGGCCGCGATCGCGCCCGCGGTCGATGAAGGTACCGCCATCCTGCCGGTGCTGAACGGGTTGTCGCACGTCGATCGCCTCGCCGACGCGTTCGGCCCGGCGCGCGTGTTGGGCGGCCTGGCGAAGATCCAGGCGACGCTGGCGCCCGACGGCACGGTCCGCCAGCTGAACGATTGGCGCTGGCTCACCTTCGGCGAGCGCGACGGCACCATGAGCCCGCGCGTCGCGGCGATCGAGGCCGCCTTCGCGCGGACGCGCGGCGTCGTTGCGCAGGCCGTGCCCGACATCATGGCGCGCATGTGGGAAAAGCTCGTGCATCTCGGCACCAGCGCGATCGGCACGGTGCTGATGCGGGCCAATGTCGGCGAGATCGCCGCGAGCCCCGGCGGCGTCGCCTTCCTGCACCGCATGCTCGATCGCAACGCCGCGATCGCGGCCGCCAACGGGCATCCGATGCGCGAGGCATTCCTGGCCGAATATCGCACGCTGTTCGCCGATCCGAAGAGCGCCTACGCGACCTCCATGCTGCGCGACATCGAGGCGGGGGGACGCATCGAGGCCGATCACATCCTGGGCTTCCTGGCCGCCGCCGCGCATCGCGCGGGCATCTCCGCCGAGTTGCATGACGCGGCGTTCCTGCACGCGAAGGCGTATGAGCAGCGCCGGGAGCGACGCCGCCTGCCGGGTGCCTGAGTCATGTTGCGATGCAACATGATGCACGCGAGGCAAGACTCCCGCGCCGTCGCTTCGCTAGTCTGGGGCGACCAGCTCTGCAGGCAGGCCATGGACACGCACGATGCTGCGCCCCGCTTCGTCGACGACTATCTGTTGTCGCTGCTCGCGCGGGCGTCCTTCGTCGTTTCGTCGGAGTTCCACGACCGGTTGCGGGCGCGCGGCGTCTCGGTGCCGGTGTGGCGCGTTCTCGCCACCCTGTCGGGCGGGCCGGAGACGGTGACCGCATTGGCCGAGGCCTGCCTGCTGCAGCAGCCGACCATGACCAAGGTGCTCGACCGCATGGAACGTGACGGCCTGGTGCGGCGCCAGCAGGATGGTCGAGACCGCCGCCTCGTGCGCGTGCACCTCGCGCCGCGTGGCGAAACCATGGTCGCGGACTTGCTCGCCGCCGCGCGCGCGCATGAGGCCGAGGTCGTCGCGCGCCACCCCGATGCGGGGGCCATGAAGGACCTGCTGCGGGCGTTGATCTCGCGCCAGGGGCGTCGGCCGCGGGCGCGCGGCGCCTGACCCCATGCCGCCGATGCGCGTTCTGCAGCGGATCGTGCTGCTGCTGATGGTGGTGTTCGCCGTGGTGCAGGCGGTGGTCGCGCTGACGCGTTGACGCGGCCGCCCCGGCATCGTCTGTTCGCGCGGCGTATCGCAAGGGGGGCAGCGCGCATGAAGGTCGGCGTCATCGGTCTGGGCAGCATGGGCATGGGCGCGGCGCTGAGCCTGCTTCGCGCCGGCCATGAGGTGACCGGCTGCGACATGCGCGTCTCGGCGCGGGACGAATTCGCCGCGGCCGGCGGCGGCGTCGCCGCGACCGCCGCGGAACTGCCCCTGGGCACCGAGGCCGTCGTCGTCCTGGTGGTCAACGCCGCGCAGACCGAAGCCGCCCTGTTCGGCGAGGGTGGCGCCGCGTCGCGCCTTGCCCCCGGCGCGGTCATCGTGAGTTCCGCGACCATGGGCCCCGACGCGGCGCGCGCACTGGCCGAACAGGCGCAGGAGCGGCAGTTGCTGTTCCTCGACGCGCCCGTCTCCGGCGGCGCGGTGAAGGCGCGCGCCGGCGAGATGACCGTCATGGCCTCGGGCAGCGTGGCCGCCTTCGGCGCAGCGGAACCCGTGCTCGGCGCCATCGCGACGAAGGTGTGGCATCTCGGCGAGGAGCCGGGCATCGGCGCGACGGTGAAGGTGGTGCACCAGCTGCTCGCCGGCGTGCACATCGCGGTGGCGGCCGAGGCGATGGCGCTCGGCATCCGGGCCGGCGCCGATCCGCAGGCGCTCTACGACGTGGTGACGAGCGCCGCCGGCAATTCCTGGATGTTCGAGAACCGCATGGCGCGCGTACTGGCCGGCGACGACGCGCCGCGCTCGGCGGTGGACATCTTCGTCAAGGATCTCGGCCTGGTGACCGAGATGGCGCGTTCGCTGAACTTCCCGGTGCCGCTCGCCTCCCAGGCGCAGCAGCTGTTCACCGCGGCGCGCGCCATCGGGCAGGGCGGCAAGGACGACGGCTTCGTCATCCGCGTCTGGCAGGCGATGACCGGGATCAAGCTGCCGGGGGAGTGACCGGCGGCAGGTGAATGGCGAGCCACAGCGTCACCGCCGCGGGGTCCGTGGCGACGACGCGATGGCGGCAGCCGGCCGGCAGCAGGCACCAGTCGCCGGGTCCGAGGTCGCGCCGAGACCCGTCCGCGAAGGCAAGCGTCGCCGCGCCTTCGACCAGCAGGACGAATTCGTCCCAGCCCTGCTCGTACCACGCGCCGTCGCGGACGGCGCGCGAGGCGATGCGCTCGATGCGCGCCCCACCCGCGGCGGCGAGGTCCGCGAAGGTCTCGCCGCCCGGCGCGGCGGGCGTCGTGCCGTCGCGCAGCTTGCCGAAGCGGGGCGCGGTCACGCCGCCAGCGCCGCCTCCACCGCCGCCGCGACCTGGAACAGGCGGGCATCGCCCATGTGCTCGCCGGTCAGCATCAGCCCGACCGGTGCCTCGCCCTCGGCATGGCAGGGGATGGAGATGGAGCAGCGATCGAGGAAGTTGCCGACGCTGGTGTTGCGCAGCAGCAGGAGGTTAATGCGGGCGTAGTCCGCGTCCTCCGCCACATCCGCGATGCGCGGGGGCACCAGCGGCACGGTCGGGCAGACCATGGCGTCGAAGGACGCGGTGCGCGCCGCGGCGGCGGCATTGATGCGCGCGCGTGCCTCCACGAGTTCGATGTAGTCCGCCGCGGTCATCTGCGCGCCGCGCCGGATGCGGGAGACGACGCGCGGATCGTAGGCGTCGCCCTTCTCGGCGATCAGCCGGTGGTGCCAGGCCCAGGATTCGCTCGCCGCGAAGCCGCCGCCGGCATTGACCACCGGAATCTCGGCGAGTTCCGGCAGGTCGAATTCGATGACATGCGCGCCGGCGGCCGACAGCCGCGTCAGGGTGCGCCCGAACACCGCGCCGACCGTCGCATCCATGCCGTCGGTCAGGAAGGTGCCGCGCGGCACGCCGAGGCGCAGGCCCTTGAGCGGAACAGGCTTCGGCGGCGCGGGGTTCTCCTCGCCCGCCATGAAGCCGTCGACGATCGCGCAATCGGCGACGCTGCGCGCCAGCGGACCGGCGGAATCGAGCGAGGGCGAGAGCGGCAGGATGCCCTCGATGGTCACGCGCCTGGCCGTCGGCTTCCATCCGACCACGCCGCAGAGCGCGGCCGGGATGCGGCAGGACCCGCCCGTATCGGTGCCGAGCCCCGCGAAGCCCATCCCGTCCGCCACCGCCACGCCGGCGCCTGAGGAGGACCCACCCGGCAGACGTCCCGTCGCGCGGTCCCAAGGGCTCTTCGGCGTGCCGTAATGCGGGTTCACGCCGAGGCCGGAGAAGGCGAACTCCACCATGTTGGTCCGGCCGAGGATGACGAAGCCGGCGCGGATCAGGCGCTGCACGGACGGCGCCGTCGCCTTGGCCCGCGGCGCGCCCTTCAGCACGACCGAGCCCGAGCGCGTCGTCACCCCGGCCTCGTCGTAGAGGTCCTTGATGCTGATCGGGATGCCCGCGAAGGGGGAGGGGGCTCGGCCGGCCGCGCGCAGCGCATCCATCGCGGCGGCGGAGGCGCGGGCGGTGTCCGCATGCACGGTCATGAAGGCGCGCGACCCTTCGCCGGCGGGATCCGCGATGCGCGCCAGCGCGGCCTCGGTCAGCGCGGCGGCGGTGGTGTGGCCGGCCCCAAGGGCGGCGGCGGCCTCGGCAATGGTCTTCATCCGGCTCCTCCTGACGTCGGCGCATTGTCCCGCCGCCCCCGGATCCCGGCAAGGCGGGGCAAGGATGAGGATTTGGCGTGTGCGGCGCCATCGCCGGGGCGTAACTTCTCCCGAAGGCCCGGCGTAGGGATGGCCATGGCCCGCCAGCAGGGAGAGCCCCGATGTTGGACATCGAACGCTTCGTCGCCGATTGCCAGACCGCGATCGCCGAAGACCGGACCCACAAGGCCATGCGGGAGGTCGTCGCGCGCGCCGTGTCGGACCCCGGTGCCGTGCTCGCCGCCCTGGGCGAGCCGACCCGCGCCGGCGTCTTCCCGATCCTCCGCTCCCCTGGCCTGACGATCCTGAACCTCGTCTGGGGGCCGCGGATGACGATCATGCCGCACAACCACAACATGTGGGCGGTGATCGGCATCTATACCGGGCGCGAGGACAACATCTTCTGGCGCCGGATCCCCGAGGAGGACCGGCTCGAGGCTGCGGGCGCCAAGGCGATGGGCGTGGGCGATTGCGCCGCGCTCGGGCGGGACATCATCCACTCCGTCACCAACCCGATCCCGCGCCTGACCGGCGCGCTGCACGTCTATGGCGGCGACTTCTTCGCCGAAGGGCGCAGCGAATGGGACCCCGAGACGCTGCACGAACAGCCCTACGACGTCGCCGCGGCGATCCGCCTGTTCGAGGATTCGAACGCGGCGATCGCGCGCGCTCAGTAGATGTCGGGCTCGGGCGTCGGCAGCGTGCCTTCGAGGAATCGGAGGTCGCATCCCTCGTCCGCCTGCGTCACGTTGTCGAGGTAGAGCGAGGTCCAGCCGCGCGCATAGCGCCGCTTCGGTGGCGTCCAGGCGGCGCGGCGGCGAGCCATCTCCTCCTCGTCCACCAGCAGGTCGAGCCGGCGGTTCGCGACGTCGAGGCGGATCAGGTCGCCATCCTTCACGAAGGCGAGCGGCCCGCCGACATGGGATTCCGGCGCGACGTGCAGCACGCAGGTGCCGTAGGAGGTGCCGGACATGCGCGCGTCGCTGATGCGCACCATGTCGCGCACGCCCTGCTTCAGCAGCTTCTGCGGCAGCGGCAGCATGCCCCATTCCGGCATGCCGGGCCCGCCCTGCGGCCCCGCCTGCTTCAGCACCAGCACGCTGTCCGCGGTGACATCGAGGTCCGGATCATCGAGCCGCTTCTTGAGGTCGGCATAATCCTCGAACACCACCGCGGGGCCGGTGTGCTGCAGCAGGCGCTGTTCCGACGCGCTGGTCTTGATCACCGCGCCGTTCGGCGCGAGCGACCCCTTCAGCACCGCCAGCCCGCCTTCGGCCTGCAGCGGCTTGTCGAGCGGGAGGATGACGGTCTCGTCGAAGATCTCGGCGGTCGCGATGGTCTCGCCTACGGTCTTCCCGGTGACCGTCTTCGCCGACAGGTCGAGATAGGCCGAGATGCGCTTCATGAAGGCGCGCGCGCCGCCGGCGTAGAAGAAATCCTCCATCAGCTTCTCGCCCGCATTCGGGCGGAGGTTCGCGAGCAGCGGCACGCGCGCCGACAGCCGGTCGAAGCGTTCGAGGTCGAGCATCACGCCCGCGCGCCGCGCCATGGCGATCAGGTGCGGGATGGCGTTGGTCGATCCGCCGAAGGCCATCGTCGTGGTCACGGCGTTGTCCACGCTGCCCTCGGTGATGATGGCCTGCGGGGTCAAATCCTCCCACACCATCTCGACGATACGCTTGCCGGATTCCGTCGCCATGCGCGGATGGGCGGAATCCGCCGCCGGGATCGACGACGCGCCGGGCAGCGTGAAGCCGAGCGCTTCCACCGCCAGCATCATCGTCGCCGCGGTGCCCGCGGTCATGCAGGTACCGAAGGACCGGGCGATGCCGCCTTCCATGTCCTTCCACTGCTCCTGCGTGATGTTCCCCGCGCGCAGTTCCGCATGGTACTTCCACACGTCGGACCCGGACCCGAGCGTCTTGCCGCGCCAGTTGCCGCGCAGCATCGGTCCGGCGGGCACGAAGATGCAGGGCAGGCCCGAGCTGATCGCGCCCATCATCAGCCCCGGCGGCGTCTTGTCGCAGCCGCCGAGCAGCACGAGCCCGTCGCAGGGATGGGACCGCGCGAGTTCCTCCGTCTCCATCGCGAGCAGGTTGCGATACAGCATCGAGGTCGGCTTCTGGTACTGCTCGGTCACCGGATGCGCGGGCAGCTCCACCGGGAAGCCGCCGGCCTGCCAGACGCCGCGCTTCACTTCCTCCGCCCGGGTGCGGAAGTGGAAGTGGCAGGGGGAAAGTTCCGACCAGGTGTTGATGATGCCGATGACCGGCTTGCCGCGGAAATCGCTCTCGGAATACCCGGCCTGCAGCATGCGGCTGCGATGGCCGAAGGCGCGCAGGTCCTCGACGCCGAACCAGCGATGGCTGCGCAGTTCCTCTGGGCGCTTGCGGGGCATGGTTTCCTCCTCCTGCTTCCCCGCCACGCTGCCAACTGCTATGGCAGTTGTCCATGGCCGCCGAGACAGCCCGACAGAGGCTCGCCCCGCTGGCCGAGGAGGACACGCTTTCCCTCGGCGAACGCGCCTACCGGCGCCTGCGCGAATCCATCGTGCAGGGGATGCTGCCCGCCGGCCGCAAGATCTCCGAACGCTCCATCGCAACGGAACTCGGCATCTCCGCCCAGCCGGTGCGGGAGGCGCTGCGTCGGCTCGAGCAGGACGGCATGGTCGTCACCCTGCCACGCCGCGGCACGGTGGTGGCCGAGGTCGGGCCCGCGCAGCTCGGCGAGCTCGGCCGCATCCGCGCCGCCCTGGAAGGGGTGGCCTGCGCGCTTGCGGCGGAACGGATCGATGCCGACAGCCTGGCGTCGCTCGCGGTCATCCTCAAGCGCATGACCGCCGGCACCGAGGCGGGCGACACCGAGGCGCTGGACGAGGCGAACGAGGAATTCCACGCCCTGATCCACCGGGCGACCGGCAACCTGTTCCTGATCCGCTCCCTCGGCTCTCTCAGGGCCTATGACCATCTCGGCCGCCATCGCGCGATCGGCAGCACGCCGCGCGACCTGCCCAAGGCGCTCGCCGAGCACAGGGGGATCGTGGCCGCGCTGCGGCGCCACGATCCCGCCCTCGCGGAGGCCCGCATGCGGCATCACATCCTGCGATCGCTGGTCACCAATGGCGTGCTGCCGCCACCGCCGCGTCCGATGCGCCGGCCATGACCGTGCGGGCGGCGCTGGCCGGCATCTCCGGCATCCTGGTCACCCCCTTCGATGCGGCGGACGAGATCGCGCCGGCGCGTCTCGCGCCCATCGTCGCGCGCTGCGCCGCGGCGGGCGTCGATGCGCTGACGGTCAACGGCAACACCTCGGAGTTCTATGGCCTATCCTACGCCGAGGCGGAGCGGATGCAGGCCGAGGTACCGGCCATCGTCGCGGGCCGCGCGCGCGTCGTCGCGGGCATCGGGCGGTCGGTGAAGGAGGCGGTGCGCCTCGCGGCACGGGCCAAGGCCGACGGCGCGGATGCGATCATGGTGCACCAGCCGCCCGATCCCTTCGTCAGCCCGCGTGGCGTGGTCGACTACGTCCGACGCGCCGGGGAAGCAGCCGGGCTGCCCGTCGTGCTGTACCTCCGCAATCCCGGCATCGGAGATGGCGCGGTCGCGGCGCTGTGTGCGCTGCCGTCCGTCGTCGCGGTGAAATGGGCCAGTCCCGACATGATGGCGCTGGCGCGCGCCATGCGCGCCGCGCCTGGCGTGCTGTTCGTCTGCGGTCTGGCCGAACCCTGGGCGCCGGCCATGACGGGACTCGGCGCGCAGGGCTTCACCTCGGGGCTGATCAATGTCGCGCCGGACCGTTCGGTCGCCATCCTGAAGGCGCTGCGGGCGGGTGATCTCGCAGATGCGAATGCGCGCATTGCCGCGATCGCCGCCTTCGAGGCGCTGCGCGCCGAGGAGCAGAACGGTGCCAATGTCTCGGTGGTCAAGGCCGCCCTCGCGCTGATGGGCGAGGATGCCGGGCCGACGCGCCCGCCCGCCGCCTGGCCGCTCGCCCCGGATTCGCTCGCGCGGCTCGGAACGCTCATGGCAGGCTGGGGACTCGTCCGGGACGGCCGTTGACGGCCGGCGCCGCGGCGCGCCAGACTGCTATCTGCTATTGCAGTTGATGCATTCGAGGGGCGGCCCACGCCCCCGAGCCAGGAGGATGGGTCCATGACAACGAAGCCTCAGCGGCCTCGCCGCTCCCTGCTGGCCGCCGTCGCGGCCGCCGCGCTCGGCGTGGTCGGCCTCGCCGCGGCGCCGGCCTCCGCGCAGGAATGGCGCGGCTGGAACATCCATGCCGCCGACTACCCGAACGGCATCGGCATGGATGCCTTCACCCGCATCGTCGGCGAGCGGACCAGCAACCGCATCCGCATGCGCACCTTCCATTCGGCGCAGCTGGGCCAGCAGGACGAGGCCATCCAGCAGATGCGGCTGGGGACCATCGACTTCGCGAACTTCAACCTCTCGCCCTTCAACAACCTGGCCCCCACGACCAACGTCGTGACGCTGCCCTTCCTGTTCCGCGACGTCGGGCACATGCAGCGTGCGATCGACGGGCCGGCGGGCGAGGCGATCTCGGCCGACCTCGAGCGCATCGGCATCATCGCGCTCGCCTGGTACGACGCCGGCGCGCGCAGCATCTACACGACGCGGCCCGTGCGCACGCCGGCCGACCTGCGGGGGATGAAGATCCGCGTCCAGACCTCGGACCTCTGGATCGATCTGATGCGGGCGCTCAACGCCAACCCGACGCCGCTGCCCTTCGGCGAGGTCTTCACCTCGCTGCAGTCGGGCGTCATCGACGGGGCGGAGAACAACTGGCCGTCCTACGAATCGACCCGCCACTTCGAGGTCGCGCGCTACTATTCCACCACCGAGCACTCCAACGTGCCGGAGGTCCTCGCCGTCTCCCAGCAGCGCTGGCGTCGGCTGAACGAGCAGGAGCGTGCCATCCTGCGCGATGCGGCGCGTGAATCCGCCCGCATCCAGCGCGCCGCCTGGGCCGATCGCGAGCGCGTCTCGCGCGAGCGTGTCGTCGCCGCGGGCGTGACCGTGATCGAGATCCAGGACCGGGCCCCCTGGGCGACCCTGATGGAGCCGGTCTACGCGAAATACGCCGCGGACGCCCGCCTCGCGGCCCTGGTGCAGCAGATCCGCGCCCTGCCGTGAAGGCATTCAGCCGCGCGCTCGACATCCTGTCGGCGCTGACGGTGACGGTGGCCGGCGCAGCGCTCGTCGGCCTCCTCGCCATGATGGGATGGCTCGTCTTCGGCCGCTACGTGCTGAACGACACGCCGACCTGGATCGAGCGCGCGGCAACGCTCTGCATCCTCGCCATCGCGATGCCCGTCGCGGCGGTGGGGGTGCGGGAACGCTTCCACCTCTCGGTCCTGGGCGTGCGGGAGATGCTGCCGGGCGGGCTGCAGCGCATCGTCGCCATCGGCTGCGACGCGCTGATGGGCGTCTTCGGCGCCGGCATGGCCTGGTGGTCCTGGGAACTCGTCGGCACGGTGGCGAACTTCAAGATCCCGCTGCTCGGCATCAGCCAGGGCTGGACCTACGTTCCGATGGTGGTGGGGGGCGCGCTCATGACGCTCTACGCCATCGAGCAGGTGCTCAGGGACATCCTTTCCACCGACGCACCCGAGAAGCGCGGCGTCGCGGCAGCCTTCCTGGAGTAGCGTCGTGGAATTCGGACTGATCCTGATCTTCCTGGTCTTCGGCGGCCTCGTCGTCGCGGGCGTGCCGGTGGCCTTCTGCCTCGGCATCGCGGCGGCGGTGGGCTTCATCTACGAAGGGCTCAACCCCGCCGTCGTGTTCCAGCAGATGGCTTCGGGGATGAGCATCTTCGCCCTCCTCGCCATCCCCTTCTTCATCTTCGCCGGCGAGATCATGCTCCATGGCGGCATTGCGCGACGGCTGATCGCCCTCGCCTCGGCCTGCGTGGGCTGGATGCGCGGCGGGCTCGGCATGGTGGACGTCTCCACCTCGATGCTGTTCGGCGGCATCTCGGGCTCGGCGGTGGCCGACACCTCGGCGACCGGCGTGATCCTGATCCCGGCGATGAAGGCCAAGGGCTACGGCGTGGACTACGCGGTGTCGCTGACCGTGACCTCCTCCATCGCCGGCATCCTCATCCCGCCCAGCCACAACATGATTCTCTATTCGCTGGCGGCGGGCGGGGGCATCTCGGTCTCGGCGCTGTTCATCGCGGGCATCGTGCCGGGGGTGCTGATGTGCCTCTTCCTCGGCATCGCGGCCTATGTGATGGCGGTGCGGCGCGGCTACCCGGCCGATGGCTGGAAGGGCTTCCGGCACCTGGCCTGGGCCTTCGTCGACGCGCTGCCCGGCCTCTTCACCGCCTTCATCATCCTGGGCGGCGTGCTGACCGGCGTCTTCACGGTGACGGAAAGCGCGGCGTTCGGCGCGATCTGGGCGCTGGCCGTGACGCTCGTCGTGTATCGCGCGCTGTCCTGGCAGAACTTCCTCGTCGCCGTGCGGGCGTCGGTGCGCACCACCGCCGTCGTCTTCCTGCTGGTCGGCACGGCGACGGCCTTCGCCTGGCTGCTCGCGATGTACCGCCTGCCGGACATCCTGACCGAGGGCATGCTCGCGATCAGCGACAACCCGATCGTCATCCTGCTGCTGATCAACGTCTGCCTGCTGCTGCTCGGCTGCGTGATGGACATGGCGGCGCTGATCCTGATCACCACGCCGATCTTCCTGCCGGTGGTCGTCGCCATCGGCATGGACCCGGTGCAGTTCGGCATGGTGATGATGATGAACCTCGGCCTCGGGCTGACGACACCACCGGTGGGCGCGGTGCTCTTCGTCGGCTGCGCCATCGGGCAGATCCGCATCGAGCACATCATGCGGACCATCATCCCCTTCTGGGGTGCGATCCTCGTCGCCCTGGCGCTGACCACCTATTGGCCGGCGATATCCCTCACCCTGCCGCGCCTGTTGCTCGGCTACGGAGCCTGACGCCATGACCGCACCCTCGAAGCCCGTCCTCCTCACCGGTGCCTCCGGCAATCTCGGCCGCCACCTGGCGAAGGCGCTGGGCGAGCAGGGCTGGCGCCTGCGCCTCACGGACATCGTGCCCTTCCCGGACCCGCTGCCGTCGGGCGCGAGTTTCGTGAAGTCGGACCTCAACGACGGCGTCGCGCTGCTGCGCCAGGCCGAAGGCTGCGGCGCCATCCTGCATTTCGGCGGCGTCTCCGTGGAGCGCCCCTTCGAGGAGGTGCTCGGCCCCAACATCCGCGGCCTCTATCACGTCTACGAGGCCGCCCGGCGGGAGGGTGCGCGCGTCGTCTTCGCGAGCAGCAACCACTCCATCGGCTTCCACGAACGGCCGACCGGCAACAATGAACGGCTGGACTACGACTGCGCCTTCCGCCCCGATGGCTATTACGGCCTGTCCAAGGCCTATGGCGAGCTGATGGGCCGCATGTACTGGGACAAGCATGGGATCGAGAACGTCAACCTGCGCATCGGGTCCTGCTTCCCGCAGCCGATCGACCGGCGGATGCTCTCGACCTGGCTGTCCTATGCCGACCTGACGCGGCTGATCGAACGCTGCGTGCACACGCCGCGCACCGGCCATGCCGTCATCTGGGCCTGCTCGAACAATCCGGCGACCTTTTGGGGCAAGGATCACCGGGATCGCATCGGCTGGGCGCCGCAGGATTCCGCGGAGCCCTGGCGTTCCGAAGTCGGCGGCATCACCGCCGATCCGGTCACCGAGCGCTACCAGGGCGGCGGATACACCGCGATCGAGTATTCGCGGAAGACGCCGTCCCCGCGCGACGCCTTCAGCCTCGAGGATTGATCACGCCGCGCAGGCGGCGACCAGCACCGCCGCGTCGGCCCAGGCGATGCGGCGGTAGGTGACCGCCTCGCCGTGCAGCAGGTCCGGGTAGGGCGCGCCGGCGACGCCGCCGAGGCGCTGGTAGAACCGCAGCGCGCCCTCGTTGCCGTCGATGATGGTCAGCGCCGCCCGTGTCGCGCCCCGCGCGGCAAGCGCGGCGACCGCCCGGCCGAGCAGGCCCCGTCCGACGCCGCCGCCACGCAAGCCGGGCCGCAGGTGCAGGTTGTCGACATAGGCTTCGTCGCCCTCGAGCCAGGCGGCGCAGAAGCCCCGCAGTCCGTCCGACCCCTCGGCGAGCAGCACGATTCCCGGGCGCGGGGCGCCGAAATGCGCGGCCCAGGCTTCCCGGTGCAGCGCCGGCAGCCGGTGCCGCAGCAGGGCCGCCGGCAGCAGCCCGGCATAGGCGTCCTGCCAGCACTCCGTCAGCAGCGCCGCGATGGCGGGGGCGTCGGCCGCCCGCGCCTCGCGGAACATGCCGTCGGTCGCGGCCACCTCAGACGGCGGGCGGGACGATGGTCGTCCAGTTGTGCGGGTCGTTGGTGCGCCCGTACTGGATGCCCACGATCGCGTCGTACAGCCGCTGCGTCAGCTCGCCGGTCTCGCCGTTGTTGATCAGGATGTCCTCGCCCTTGTAGCCGAGCGTGCCGACCGGGGAGACGACCGCGGCCGTGCCCGTGCCCCACATCTCCTTCAGCGAGCCGTTGCGGCCGGCTTCCATCACCTCGTCGATCGTGATCGCCCGCTCGCTCACCCTCAGGCCCCAGTCGCGCATCAGCTGCAGCGTGGAGGCGCGCGTCACGCCGTCGAGGATGGTGCCCGCGAGTGGGGGCGTGATCACCTCGTCGCCGATCCGCAGCATGATGTTCATGGTGCCGACCTCGTCGAGGTACTTGCGGTGCACGCCATCGAGGTAGAGCACCTGCGTGTAGCCTGCCGCCGCCGCATCGACCTGGCCCGAGAGGGACTGCGCGTAGTTCGCCGCCGTCTTGGCCTCGCCCGTGCCGCCCTTCACCGCGCGGACGTGCTTGTCGGACGCCAGGATGCGCACCGGCTTCACCCCTTCCTTGTAGTAGGAGCCGACCGGCGAGAGGATGAGGAAGTACAGCAGGCTGTGCGCCGGATGCACGCCCAGCATGACGTCCGTCGCGATGATGGTCGGACGCAGGTAGAGCGAGGTGCCCGCCTTGCGCGGCACCCAATCCGCATCCACGCCCACCAGCGCGTCGAAGGACTGGCGGATGATGTCCACCGGCAGCTCCGGCATGCACATCAGCTGGGCGGAGCGGTTGAAGCGCTCGGCATGGCGTTGGGCGCGGAACAGGCGGATCTGCCCGTCATCGCCGCGGAAGGCCTTGAGTCCGTCGAAGATCGCCTGGCCGTAATGCAGCACCGAGGTGGCGGGATCGAGGGTCAGCGGCCCGTACGGCTCGATGCGCGGATTGTGCCAACCCTTCCCCTCCTCGTAGTTCATGAGGAACATGTGGTCCGTCATGGCCTTGCCGAAGGTGAGCTGGTCGTCGGCAGGCTTCTGCTTCGGCGCGGTGGTGCGCGCGATCGGGAACTGGCCCATGCTGCGTATCCTTCCGGGTTCTTGTGCGTTCGGATCTGGGTAGCAAGACGAAAGAATGTTGCTTGTGATGGTCGGAAGTTAGAATGACACGTCCGATGCGTCAATGATACTGACCCAAGCGGAGGCCCACGCCAGGTCATGCCAGCCAAGATCAGCGCGCAGAGCGCCGAGGTCCCGGAACGCAGCCCCCTGCCGGCCGGGCGCAACCTTCTCTTCCTGCGGGAGGAGGAGCTGCGTCTTGCCCAGGACCTGCTGTTCTTCGGCTACCGGGATTTCACCGCCGGGGCGGACGAGATCCTGGTCGAGCTCGGCATGGGCCGCGCCCATCACCGCGTGCTGCATTTCGTCGGCCGCCGGCCGGGGATCACGGTCGGGGATCTCCTCGGCATCCTCGCCATCACCAAGCAGAGCCTGGGGCGGGTGCTGCAGCCGATGGTCGAGGACGGCTACGTCACCCAGACCCCGGGCCGCAGCGACCGCCGGCAGCGCCTGCTGACCCTGACCGAGAAGGGCGCGGCCCTCGAGCGCCGCTTGTTCGAGCGGCAGCGCGAGACGATCATGCGCGCCTACCGCGAGGCCGGGCCGGTCGCCGTCGAAGGCTTCCGCCGCGTGATGCGCGGCCTGATGGGCGAACAGGCGACCGCCGCCTTCGAGTTGCTGGAGGGACCGGCCGCCGAGCCGGGAACGAGCCGATGACCACCGCTGCCGCCGCCGAGACCGCGCATCTGCTGGTGGTGGACGACGATGCCCGCCTGCGGTCGCTGCTGCAGCGCTACCTGACCGAGCAGGGCTTTCGCGTGACCTCGGCCCCCGACGCGGCGGCGGCCCGCCGGGCCCTGTCCTCGATGACCTACGACCTGCTGGTCCTCGACGTGATGATGCCCGGCGAATCGGGCCTCGACCTGACCGAGAGCCTGCGGACGGAAGGCAACGAGGTGCCGATCGTGATGCTGACGGCACGCGGCGCGCCCGAAGACCGCATCAGCGGCTTCGAGCACGGCGTCGACGACTACCTCGCGAAGCCCTTCGACCCGCGTGAACTCGCGCTCCGCATCCGCACCATCCTTCGCCGCGCTGCGCCGTCCGCCACGCCGCAGCCCCTGGCCGCCGCGCCGGTGCAGCTCGGCGCGCGGTGGTTCGATATCGAGCGGGCGGAGCTGCGCGGTCCCGACGGCGTCGTGCGGCTGACCGGGGGCGAGGCCGCCCTGCTGCAGGCCCTCGCGCGCCGGGCGGGCGACGTCCTGAGCCGCGAGGACATCGGCGAGGCGCTGGGCACGCCCGAGGCCGGCGAACGTGCCATCGACGTGCAGGTGACGCGCCTGCGCCGCAAGGTGGAGGTGGACCCGCGCGAGCCGCGGTTCATCCAGACGATCCGCCATCGCGGCTACGTCCTGCGGCCGGGGCCGTAGCAGCGCCGTGGGGTGGATCGAGCGCGTCGGGCGGAGCCTGGTCCCGCGGGGGCTGCTCGGCCGCACCTTGCTCATCATCCTGGTGCCGCTGGTCGTCCTGCAGGTCATCGCCCTGTATCTGTTCTACGGGAACCACCTCGACGTGATCTCGCGGCGGCTTGCCGCCGGCGTGGCGGGCGACGTCGCGATGGTGGTGGAGCTCCTGGCGCGCAATCCCAAGCCGGACGACCGCGGCTGGATCTTCCGCGAGGCAGCCTGGCGCCTCGACCTGTCCCTCGCATTCGAGACCGGCGCGTCGCTCGGGCCTTCGGCGAATCGCGGCGCCTCCCTGCCGCTGCTGCCGCTCGAGGAGGACCTGGAAGCCGCGATCAACGAGCGCGTGCGCCTGCCTTTCGACGCCGACTGGCAGTCCGACCCACGCAGCGTGATCATCCGCGTGCAGCTGCCCGACGGCGTGCTGCACGTGGAAGCGCCGCGCAAGCGCCTGTTCAGCGGCACGCTGTACCTCTTCGTCATCTGGGTAGTGGGCTCCTCGCTCCTGCTCTTCGCGGCGGCCGCGCTGTTCATGAAGAACCAGGTGCGCGCGGTGCGGCGGCTGGCCGAGGCCGCCGAGGCCTTCGGCCGTGGCCGCGACATCGGGCCGATGAAGCCCGAGGGCGCGACCGAGACACGACAGGCCGCGGTTGCCTTCAATTCCATGCAGGGCCGCATCCGCCGCTTCGTCGAAAGCCGGACCGAGATGCTGGCCGGCATCAGCCACGACCTGCGCACGCCGCTGACGCGCCTGCGCCTCGGCCTCGCCATGCTGCCCGACGCGGCGCAGGAAGACGCCCAGGCGATGACCCAGGACGTCGAGGAGATGGAGCGGCTGATCGCCGCCTACCTGTCCTTCGCGCGGGGGGAGGGGATCGAGCAATCGCAGCCGACCGACCTCGTGGAGCTGGTGGGCGAAGTCGCGGCCAAGGCGCGGCGCGACGGCGCCAGGGTGGACCTCACGGCCGATACGCCGGACCTCGTGCTTCCGCTGCGCGCCGATGCCCTGAAGCGGTGCCTGGGCAACCTGCTCGACAATGCGCGCAGGCACGCCCAGCGGATCGCGGTGGCGGTCGCCCGCGTCCCGCGCGGGGAGGCCGGCGCCTGGGCGCAGGTGACCGTCGATGACGACGGCCCGGGCATTCCGGTGGAATCGCGGGAGGAAGCGTTCAAGCCCTTCGCCTCCTTCTCCGCCGGCGGGACGGGGCTGGGCCTTGCCATCGCGCGCGACATCGCCCGTGCGCATGGCGGGGACATCGTGCTGGAGGAAAGCCCGCTCGGCGGATTGCGCGCGCGCATCCGCCTGCCGGTCTGAGGCGGCCGCCTCAATCGATGCTGAGGTTCAGCCGCTTCACCATCCGCTCCTCATAGGAGGCGCGTTCCCGCGCAAAGGCCGTGTAGGCCGCCGGACCCAGATATTCGTCCGGCATGTCGTTGCGCTGCATGTAGGCCTGGATCGGGTCGCTGTACTGCATCTTCTTGAAGGCCTGGTGCAGGAACTCCGTCACCTCCGGATCCATGCCCTTCGGTCCGGCGATGCCGTAGGGGGAGGTGACGACCATCCCGTAGCCGAGGTCCTGCAACGTCGGCACGTCGGGGAAGGCGCGCAGGCGATCGCGGGTCCAGACCGCGAGCAGTTTCAGCTGCCCGGCCTCGACATTCGGCATCCAGGCGTTGGAATTGGCGATGACGTCGAGCTGCCGCGCCAGCATCGCCGTGATGTTCTCGCTGGTGCCCCGATAGGGGACGTGCAGCATCTGCACGCCCTCCTTCTCGCACAGCTCCTCCTGCGCGAGGTGGTTGGACGTCGCGATGCCGGAGGTGCCGTAGCTGATCTGCCCCGGCCGCGCCCGCGCCGCCGCCCACATGTCCGCCAGCGTGTTCCAGCCCGAGGCCGGGTGCACCACATGCCCGAAGACGAAGCCCGTCTGCTGCATGACGTAGGTGAAGTCGTTGACCGGGTCCCAGGTCGGCCGCCGCGTCAGGTAGGGATGCCGGATGACCGAGAGATGATGGTGCGCGATGGTGTAGCCGTCTGGCCGCGTCTGGCTGACGAGCTGGATGGCCGCAAGTGTGCCGCGCGCGCCGGGCCTGTTCTCGATGATCAGCGGCTGGCCGTATTCGCGCTGGAACATCTCGGCCTGCAGCCGCATGAAGCCGTCCAGCGCGCCCCCCGGCGCCCAGGGGATCAGGAAGCGGACGGGCCGGTTGGGGAAGCGCCCCTGGCCGAGCGAGGGCCGCGCCAGCAGCGGCACCGCCGCGCCGGCGAGGAGGATGCGTCGTGCGATCCGGGTCATCGTGGCGCGCTCCTCAGCCGTCGAGGGTGAGGCCCAGGCGACGGACCATCGCCTTCTCGTATTCCACGCGCTCGGCGACGAAGGCGCGGTAGGACGGGGTGTCGAGGTAGACGAGTGGCATGTCGAAGCGGGAGCGCACCTCGGTGTTCTCCGGCGTCATCAGCGCGGTCTTCATGACGTCGTGCAGGACGCGCACCACGCCCTCATCCATGCCCTTGGGCCCGGACACGCCGTAGGGGGAGGTCACCACGAGGTCGTAGCCGAGCTCCTTCAGCGTCGGGACATTGGCGAAGCGCGGCACGCGCTCCGCCGTCCAGACCGACAGCGCGCGCATCTGGGCATTCTCCACGAAGGGCGCCCAGGTGCTGCTGTCGCAGACCATGTCGACCTGGCCGCCGATCACCGCGGTGACCGCCTCGTTCGACCCGCGATAGGGCACGTGGGTGAGCTGGACGTTCTCCTTCTCCTGGATGGTCTCCATCGCCAGGTGGTTGGTCGTCCCGATGCCGGAGGTGGTGTAGGTCAGCTTGCCCGGATTGGCCCGGGCATAGGCGATCATCTCCTGCCAGGTCTGGAAGGGGCTGTTCGCCTTCACGGCGCAGCCGAACAGCCAGCCGGTCATGCCGATGATGTGCGTGAAGTCCGCCACCGGGTCCCATTGCGGGGTACGCATCATCCAGGGCCGGCGCAGCACCGACAGGTGCATCTGCGTCAGCGTGTAGCCGTCTGGCCGGGCCTGCTGGGCGACCGTCATGGGCCCCAGCGTCCCGCCGGCGCCGGGCCGGTTCTGGATCACCACGGGCTGGCCGAGGGTGCGGGAGGCGATGTCCCCGATCGAGCGCAGCTGCACATCCGCCGACCCGCCGGCCGGCCAGGGTACGACGAGCTGGATCGGCCGGTCCGGGAAACGGGCCTGGGCGCGGGCCAGGCCCGGGGCGGCCAGGCTTGCCGCTCCGGCTGCCAGAAGCAGGCGGCGCGTGGGCACAATGGGGGTATCATCCCGGACGGGCATACGAACGATCCTCTCCTCGGGGCGGCGCATCTGACGGCGCCTGCCTGCCTTGCGAGGATAAGCCCTTGACGCGGCGGTCCCCAAGGGGTTCTCCGCGCCTTGATCCGGTGGGTGGGGGCCTGGCCCTTCCGCCCGCCTTTCCGCGGCCCGAGATCAGGACGACCGAACCATGCCCGAAACCTTCGACGTCATCGTGATCGGCGCCGGCCCCGGCGGCTATGTCTGCGCCATCCGCGCGGCGCAGCTCGGCATGAAGGTCGCCTGCGTCGAGAAGCGCGAGACGCTCGGCGGCACCTGCCTCAATGTCGGCTGCATCCCCTCCAAGGCGCTGCTGCATTCCTCCGAGGTGTTCGACGAGACGGCGCATCACCTCGCCGAGCAGGGCATCAACGTCACCGGCGTCAGCCTCGACCTCGCGAAGATGCAGGCCCGCAAGGCCGACGTCGTGAAGGCCAACGTCAACGGCGTCGAGTTCCTGTTCAAGAAGAACAAGGTCACCTGGCTGAAGGGCGAGGGCCGCATCACCGCGCCCGGCACCGTGCAGGTGAACGGCACCGACTACGCCGCGAAGCACATCGTCATCGCGACCGGCAGCGAGAGCACCCCGCTGCGCGGCGTCGAGGTGGACGAGAAGCGCATCGTCACCTCGACCGGCGCGCTGGAACTGGACGCCGTGCCGAAGCACCTGGTCGTCATCGGCGGCGGCGTGATCGGCCTCGAGCTCGGCTCCGTCTGGCGCCGCCTCGGCGCCGAGGTCACGGTGATCGAGTTCCTCGACGGCATCCTGCCCGGCATGGACGGCGAGGTGCGCAAGCAGTTCGAGCGGATCCTGACCAAGCAGGGCATGAAGTTCCGCCTGAAGTCGAAGGTCACCGGCGCCGCCGCCGACGCGACCGGCGTCACGCTGAAGGTCGAGCCCGCCGCCGGCGGCGCGGCCGAGGAGATCCGCGCCGACGTCGTGCTGCTCGCGATCGGCCGCCGTCCCTATGTCGCGGGCCTCGGCCTCGATGCGGTGGGCGTGGCGCTCGACGAGCGCGGCCGCGTGAAGACCGACGCGCATTTCGCGACCAGCGTGCCCGGCATCTACGCCATCGGGGATGCCATCGCCGGCGCGATGCTCGCCCACAAGGCCGAGGACGAGGGCTATGCGCTCGCCGAGATGCTCGCCGGCCAGAAGCCCCACATCAACTACGACGCCATCCCGGGTGTGGTGTACACGTGGCCGGAAGTCGCCGCCGTCGGCGCGACCGAGGAAGCGCTGAAGGCCGCGGGCACCGCCTACAAGGTCGGCAAGTTCCCCTTCATGGCGAACGGCCGCGCGCGCGCCATGGGCGCGACGGACGGCTTCGTGAAGGTCCTGTCGGACAAGGCGACGGACAAGGTGCTCGGCGCGCACATCATCGGGCCGGATGCCGGCACGCTGATCGCCGAGATCGCCATCGCGATCGAGTTCGGGGCCTCGGCGGAGGACATCGCGCGGGTGAGCCACGCGCATCCGTCGCTGAACGAAGCGGTGAAGGAAGCCGCGATGGCCGCCTGGAACAAGCCGCTGCACATCTGACCGGCCGGGGGGCGTGGGTGCGTCGCGGGGACGCATCCACGGCGCCGACGACGCGTCGATAAGAGCTTCCCTTCGCGACCGTCCGATCCGATCATTCCGGCTGCGCAGGTCACGGCTGGCTGGCGCGAAGGCAGGAGGACGTCCGTCATGTCGGCTGGATCGGTCATCGAGCAGTTCTTTTCGCATCTCTCGGATGTCAATGCGAATGCGAGCATGACATTTTCCAAGGGCAGTTCGCCCGTCACCACGCTTACGAATTACTATCTCATTGGAAATACGACCGGAAAAGATTCTTGCTATATTATTTCGCATGGCGGCCAGCATCGTAAGGATTACTGGCTCGACAACATGTCATTCAAGGTACCAGCGGGCGTAACGGTGTCGTTCTTCCACGATCATGGCGATATTTTCAGCTATTCCTACAATAGATTTGCGTCCGGAGATGCCAGCGATCTGCCAGTCGTGAAGGCCTCCGACGGCAAGAAGGTCTATACCGGCGGCGAGAACTGCGAGAACTACATCCTCAACAAGTTCCATGGCCGGCATGGCGCGAATGAGAACTACCAGGACCTGCAGGCTCTCGCCGCGCCGGGGAACCACCTGTTCGTGGTGGTGCGCAACCGCTGGTTCCACGCGGGGGTGTCGCTGAAGGACTGCATCAAGGCGGTGCGCGAGGCCGTGCCGTCGGTGAAGACCTTCTACTGCATGTTCTGCCGCGCCACCGATGACTCCACCACCTGGTTCAGTGCGACGGCCGGGGCGATCAAGACGAAGCAGGGCGACGGCAGCTGGGCCTGAACTGCGGGCGGCGCTCGCAATCGGGGCGTTCCGGCGGCGATCGCTGATCCCGGCCTGAGGCAGGCCCTCGGGCCGCCTCGCCGGGAGGTGCGGCGTCGCGGGCTGGGCCGTATGGTGTCGCCATGGCTGACCTTCCGTATCGCATCGGCCCTGCTCGCACGGCGGACGACATCGCCGCCGTCGCGCGCCTGTTCGGCGAATACGCGGCGTCGCTGCCGGTCGACCTCGGCTACCAGGATTTCGAGACCGAACTCGCCGGCCTTCCGGGCAAATACGCTCCGCCCGCCGGCGCCCTGCTGGTCGCGCGGGACGGGCAGGGCACCGCGCTCGCCTGCGTCGCGCTGCGCGCGATGGCCGAGCCCGGCCGCTGCGAGATGAAGCGCCTCTACGTCGCCCCGTCCGGCCGCGGCCTCGGCCTGGGGCGCGCCATGGCCGAGGCGATCTGCGCCGAGGCCACGCGCCTCGGCTATCGCGAGATCTGCCTCGACACCCTGCCGACCATGGCCGACGCGCAGGCGCTCTATGCCCGCATGGGCTTCGTCGACATCGCGCCCTACTACGCCACGCCGGTCGCCGGTACACGCTTCCTCGCCCGCCCGCTGACGGCCTGACGCTACTCCGACAGGCTGTCCGGCCCCTGGGCGAGCAACTCCGCCAGGATCCGGACACCGTCCTCCAGCGCGGCCATGGGCGGCGAGGAGAAGGCAATCCGCACGCCGTTCGGCGCATGGCCCGGCTGGGTCGCGAAGGCACTGCCGGGCGTGACCGCCACGCCCCGCCGTGCCGCCGCCGTGGTGAAGGCGTCCGACCGCCACGGCTCCGGCAGGTCGAGCCACAGGTGATAGGCGCGCGCATCGCCCTGCAAGGCATGCCCGGCCAGGCCCGACCGCACCACCGCCTGGCGGGCATGCGCCTCCTCGCGCTTCTGCGCCTCGAGCCGCCGCAGCAGCCCGCTCTCCATCCACGCCGTCGCCGCGGCGAGGCCGACGGGCGAGGCATGCCAGGCCCCCGCGCGGATCGCCGCCGTCACGCGCCGCCGCAGCGCCGCCTCGGATGTCGCGATGAAGCCGCTGCTCAACCCCGGGGACGCCCGCTTCGACATCCCGTCCACCAGCAGCGTCCGCCCCGGTGCGAGCGCGATCAGCGGCGGCACGCCGGATTCGTCGAGGAAGCCGAACACGGCATCCTCGATCAGCACGAGATCCTCGCGCGCCGCGATCGCCGCGATGGCGCGCCGACGCGCCTCGGACATCGTCGCACCGAGCGGGTTCTGCAGCACCGGCTGCAGGTAGACCGCGCGCAGCGGCCCGCCACGCAGCGCGGCCTCGATCGCCTCGGGCGCGACACCCTCCGCATCCATCGCGAGCGGGACCAGCGTCAGCCCCAGCCGCGTCGCCCCCGCCTTCACCGCCGGATAGGTCATCGCTTCGATGCCGATGCGGTCGCCGGCATTGGCGCAGGCCGAGAGTGCCGCGGCGATCGCCTGCCGCCCGCCGCCGGTGAACAGAAAATCCTCCGGCGCCGGCGCCCAGCCACCGCGGGCGAGGTGCCGCGCCGCGGCGGCCCGCGCGGCCGCATGGCCCTGGGCGCCGACCGGGCGCATCGCCTCGGCCGCACGCTCCGGGGCCAGCGCCTCGCGCAGCATCTCCGCCAGCGCCTCGGTCTGGCCGGGCACGGCGGGGAAATTGAACTCGAAGTCGATGACGCCAGGACGGCCGGGCTCGGCCAGCGGCGGCGGCGTCAGCCCGGCGCGCACATAGGTTCCGCGGCCGACCTCCCCGCTCACCAGACCGCGCCGGCCGAGCTCCGCATAGACGCGGTTCGCGGTGGAGACCGCGATCCCGCGCGCATAGGCAAAGACCCGCACCGGATCGAGCCGCATCCCCGGCCGCAGCCGGCCGGCGGCGATGTCCTCGGCCAGCGCATCGGCCAGGCGACGATAGTCCGTTTCAGGCATATTGATCTCAGAACAATATCGCGATTGATCCGAGATATTGTCTCGCACACTCTCCGCGCGCTGTCGCCTGTTCCCGCTGCGGAGACGCCCACGTGCCTGCCCTGTCCCCCGAAGCCCTCGTCGCCCAGGCCGCGGAAGCCCGCGCCACCTATGCCCGCCTCGCCGCGGCGGGGCTGAAGCTCGACATGACGCGGGGCAAGCCCTCGCCCGCGCAGCTCGACCTCGCCGAGGGCATGCTCGCGCTGCCCGGCAATCGGGATGTCGTGACCGAGACCGGCGAGGACGCCCGCAACTATGGCGGGCTGCAGGGGCTGCCGGAGGCGCGGCGGCTGTTCGGCGCCATGCTCGGCGTGCCGCCCGACCTGCTGGTGGTGAACGAGAATTCCTCCCTCGCGGTCATGCATGACTGCATCGTCTGGGCGCTGCTGAAGGGCGTGCCGGGCGGCAGCTCCTGGGTCGGGAAGGACGTCGCCTTCCTCTGCCCCGTGCCCGGCTACGACCGCCACTTCGCGCTGTGCGAGGGCTTCGGCATCCGCCTCATCCCCGTCGCGATGGATGACGAAGGCCCGGTGATGGAGGAGGTCGAGCGCCTGGTCGCCGATCCGGCCGTGCGCGGCATGTGGTGCGTGCCGACCTACTCGAACCCGACCGGCGTGACCTACTCCGACGCGACGATGCGGCGACTCGCGGCGATGAAGACGGCCGCGCCGGACTTCCGGCTGTTCTGGGACAACGCCTATGGCGTGCACCACCTGACCGAGAACCGGCCCGCGCCGCACGACATCCTCGGCCTCACCGCCGAGGCCGGGAACCCGGATCGCGCCTTCATCTTCGCCTCGACGTCCAAGATCACGCTGGCCGGCGCGGGCCTCGCCTTCTTCGCGGGGTCGAAGGCGAATGTCGCCTGGTATCTCGAGCAGGCGGGGCGGCGGACGATCGGGCCGGACAAGCTCAACCAGCTGCGGCACACGCGCTTCCTGCGCGACCTCGACGGCATCCACCGCCACATGGCCGCCCATCGCCGCCTGCTCGCGCCCAAGTTCGACGCGGTGCTGGAAGCGCTCGACACGCGCCTCGGCGGTCTCGGCCTCGCGCGGTGGACGCGGCCCGAGGGCGGCTACTTCATCACCGTGGAGATGGTGCAGGGCTCCGCGAAGCGCGTGGTGGAGCTCGCCCGCGGCCTCGGCATCGCGCTGACGCCGGCGGGCGCGACCTCCCCCTATGGCAAGGATCCGACGGACAGCGTGCTGCGCCTCGCGCCCACCTATCCGACGGTGGACGAGGTGCGCGCGGCGGCGGAGGGCATCGCGCTCTGCATCCACCTCGCGGCGCTGGAAGCGGCGGGGGTCGGCCTCGCCGCATGACGCCGCCGGTCCGGATCCTCGGCAAGGCCTCCTCCATCAATGTCCGCAAGGTGCTGTGGACCTGCGAGGAGGCCGGCATCGCCCATGAACGCGAGGATTACGGGAGCGGCTTCGCGCCGACCGACACGCCGGACTTCCTCGCCCTGAACCCGAACGGGCTGGTGCCGGTCGTGCGCATCGGCGAGGCCGTGCTGTGGGAGTCGAACACCATCTGCCGCTGCCTCGCGGGCCTGGCCGGCCGCGATGACCTGCTGCCGCGGGACCCGCTCGCCCGCGCGCGGGTCGAGATGTGGATGGACTGGCAGGCGACGGAGCTGAACCCGTCCTGGCGGCATGCCTTCCTGGGACTGGTGCGCCGCGATCCCGCCTTCGCCAATCCTGCACAGATCGCCGCGGGCGCGCGGGCCTGGAACGCGAAGATGGCGATCCTCGACGCGCAGCTCGCGCGCACCGGGGCCTATGCGGCGGGGCCGGACTTCACGCTGGCCGATGTCGTGCTGGGCGTGTCGGTGAACCGATGGCTGATGACGCCGATCGAACGGCCCGCGCTACCGGCCGTCGCGGCCTATGTCGAACGGCTCGATGCGCGGCCGGGCTTTCGTGCCCATGGCCGCAACGGCATTCCCTGAACCGGAGAGCAGACCCCATGCCCGTCTTCGACTTCCAGCAGGTCGACGTCTTCTGCTCGGCTGCCTTCAAGGGGAACCCGGTCGCGGTGGTGCTCGGCGCCGACGGGCTGTCCGACACTGAGATGGCGGCCTTCGCCAACTGGACGAACCTCAGCGAGACGACCTTCCTGCTGCGCCCGACGCGACCCGAGGCGGATTACCGGCTGCGCATCTTCACCCCGCAGCAGGAACTGCCCTTCGCCGGGCATCCGACGCTGGGGTCCTGCCATGCCTGGCTCAAGGCGGGCGGTGTCCCCCGCGGCGCCGACATCGTGCAGGAATGCCAGGCCGGGCTGGTGACGGTCCGGCGCGGCGCGGATGGCGGCCTGGCCTTCGCCGCGCCCCCGCTGGTGCGCTCCGGCCCGCTCGAGCCCGGGGTGTTGTCCCGCGTCCGGGGCGCTTTCGGACTGGCGGCCGAGGACATCGTCGCCTCCGCCTGGGTCGACAACGGTCCCGGCTGGCTGGCGCTGATGTTGCCCTCGCGCTCGGCGGTGCTCGCGGCGCGGCCGGCCTATGCGGCGATCGACGGCATGGTGGTGGGCCTGGTCGGGCCGTGGGAGCCCGGCGGCGAGGCGCAGTTCGAGGTCCGCGCCTTCATCGGCCGCGGCGCCTATGAGGATCCGGTGACCGGCAGCCTGAATGCCAGCCTGGCCCAGTGGCTGACCGGGGAGGGCCTGGCCCCCGACCGCTACGTCGCCGCCCAGGGCACCACGCTCGGCCGGGCCGGTCGCGTGACGGTCGCGCGCGAACCGGACGGCATCTGGATCGGCGGCGCCACCCGCACCTGCATCACCGGTCGCGTCACTTTCTAAGTGATGGTTTCCAAAGGACCTTCGGCCTTTGGCGGGGAGGCTTGGAGGGGCGGCGCCCCTCCAATTCCACGATCGGCGCCCCTATCTCGCTGCCCATGGTGATCCTGCGACCCTCGCTCTCCCGCAAATGCGTCGGCTGGGCCTTGCTGGTCCTCGGCCTGCTCGGCCTGGTCCTGCCCTTCCTCCAGGGCTTCCTCTTCCTCGCGCTTGGCGTCTTCGTCCTGCGGGACCAGCACATCTGGGCCGCGCGGCGCTGGGGCTGGGTGCAGGGCCGCTGGCCGCAGCATGTGGGCCGCGTCGAGGAGATGGAGGCCAGCTTCGGCCGCCGGCTCGTGGCGGCCGGGGAACGCGCCCGGCGGTTGTTCACCGGCGGCTGAGGCCCTGGCCCTTCGCGGCCGGCGCGCGTAAGCAGCGGGCCATGCATCGTCTCTGGCTGTTTCTCGGCGCCATCGCCGGGCTCGTTGTCGTCGGTCTGTCGGCCTGGGCCGCGCATGGCGCGCCGGCGGGGTTCGAGGGCGCGCAGCGCCGTGGCGTGGACAGCGCGCTGATGATCCAGGGCTGGCACGCGCTGGCATTGATCGCCGCGGGGCTGATGGCCGAGCGCGGCCGCTGGCTCGCGCAGCTGGCCGGCGCGGCCTTCGCGATCGGGACCGTGATGTTCTGCGGCGCGGTGTGGTGGAGCGCACTGGGGAACCCGTCGCTGGGCTCCGTCGCGCCGATCGGCGGGACCACGCTGATGATCGGCTGGGCCTTGCTCGCGGCCGCGGCGCTGAAGCGGTGATCCGCAGCGCCTACCTGGCGGCAGAGGGCTTCGAGGGCGACCTCGGCGAGGAGCTTCGCCGCGCCGGCGTTCGGGTGGAGGCCTGGCACGGCCGGCTGGCGCTGACGCCCGATGCGCCGGTCACCGCCGCCTGGGCCCTCGATGTCTGGACCGATCCGCGGGAGATCGCGGTCCCCTCGGTGAAGGCCGGCGCCGATGCGCTGCGCGCCATCCAGCGCAACTGGGCACACTACCCGCTGCTGCACCACCGCCGCTCGGCACTCCTCGCCGAGCGCCTGCCGCCCGTGAAGGCCCGCCCGCTGGTCTTCCCGGAACCCGCGCCGGGCGGCCATCTCGGGGCCTGGACCTTGCTCGCGCCGGACCGGATGCTTGCGAGCCCCACCAAGACGAGCCCCTTCGTGAACGGGGAAGTCCGCTTCGCCGAAGACCGCGAGGGACCCCCGTCGCGCGCCTACCTGAAGCTGTGGGAAGCGCTGACCCGGATCGGCCACCATCCGCAGCCCGGCGAGACCTGCCTCGACCTCGGCGCTTCCCCCGGCGGCTGGACCTGGGCGCTGGCGCGCCTCGGCGCGCGCGTCACGGCGGTGGACAAGGCACCGCTCGACCCGGCGATCGCTGCCATGCCCGGCGTTTCCTGCCGGCAGGAGAGCGCCTTTGCCCTGGATCCCCGGCAGGAAGTGCCGGTCGATTGGCTGTTCTCGGACATCATCTGCTACCCGGCCCGGCTGCTCGGGCTGGTGCAGAAGTGGATGGAAGCGGGAGCGGCGCGGAACTTTGTCTGCACGCTGAAGTTCCAGGGGGACACCGACCACGACGCCGCCGCGGCCTTCGCCGCGATACCGGGAGCCCAGGTCTTCCATGGGTTCCACAACAAGCATGAGCTGACTTTCGCGCGGCTCGCGTAGGCGGGGGGAGAAGGGAACTTCTCCCCCCGAACCTCCCTCAACCTTCTTTGGAACCAATGGACATACGAGGGAGGTTCTCCTCCCCCGACCTTCTGGCACGCCCCCTGCAATGCCCCCGTCACCCCCAACACGGGGCCGCCCGCCACAAAGGCGGGCCCGACCATCACGGAGTGACGCAGCCATGCAGATCGTCCCGGACCGCTCTCTCACGGCCCCCCAGGCCATCCGGGCCTTCCGCATGCAGAGCCAGCAGGATGCGGCTCGGCTTCAGGCTGCCGGCGCGCGACAGGATTTCGCCGCCACGCTGCAAGGATTGCGGCCAGGCCCCGCCAGCATGGCAGGGCCGGGGACACCCACGGGCAACACGCTCACCACCCTGCTCCAGCGGCTCGATACCGACCAGGACGGACGGATCACGCCGCTGGAGCTCGGGGCGGCGACCGATCGCCAGAAGCCTCCCGAAACCGCGCGCCCGGACACGACTCGCTGAGGCTGTTCCACTTCCGGCCACAACACCCTAGGTGATGCGGCATGGACGTCATGCCGCCGCTCCACAGCCGGCCCTCGCGCCGCGAAGGCGCCATCGCCATCGCGCGCCGCGTGATGGGCAGCGCTGCGTCCGACCGCATTTCCCTGACCGCCGCGGGCTGCGCCTTCTACGCCATGCTGGCGCTGTTCCCCGGCATCACGCTGCTGGTGCTGTTCTACGGGATGGCCTTCGACAGCGCCTCGGTCGAACCGCAGCTCGAGGTGCTGCGCGAACTGGTGCCGGACGAGACCTACCAGCTCATCGCCCAGCGGCTGCACGAACTCGTCGCCCAGCCGCGGCCGCGCCTCGAGTGGGGGGCGATCGTCTCCGGCGCGGTCGCGATCTGGTCCGCTTCGGCGGGCACGCGGGCGATGATCGGCGCGCTCAACATGGCGCATGGCGTCGAGGAATCGCGGGGCTTCTTTCGCTACCATTCCCTGGCGATCGGCATGACGCTGGCACTGACCGTCGCGGCGACGCTCGCGATCGCCTCGCTCGTCGCGCTGCCCTCCGTCGTCGCGCTGCTCGGCCTGCCGCCGCCCCATGCCTGGGCGCTGCGCGGGATGTCGATGGGCACGCTGCTCGGCCTTGTTTTCGTCGGGCTGATCCTGGTCTATCGGCTCGGTCCTTCGGGACGCCATCCGGGCCTGGTCTGGACGCTGCCGGGCGCGGTCGTGGCGACGCTGCTCTGGGCCGTCGCGTCGGCGGCCTTCTCGCTCTACGTGTCGAACTTCGCGACCTATGACCTGATGTACGGGCCGCTCGGCGCGACGGTCGGCCTGCTGATGTGGTTCTGGGTCAGCGTCTATGTCGTCCTCCTCGGCGCGGAGCTCAACGTCGCGCTCTTCCGGGTGGCTGGCTCGACGAGCGGCTGACGCGCGGGCAGGATCGCGCCCGGAGGACCCGCCCATGACCACGCCGGTGATCGCAGACATCCGCGTGCGCGCGGTGGATGCGCCGATCGACCCGCCGCTGCGCAACAGCCTGAACGTGATCCCGCGCGCGCCGCTGGTCATCGTCGACGTGCGGACGGCGGATGGCGCCGCCGGCACGGCCTATGTCTTCCCCTATACGCCGGCGGCGCTCGGGCCGACCGCAGCGCTGGCGCGCAGCCTCGGCGCCGGACTGGTCGGCCGGACGCTGGCGCCGGCGACGCTCTGGCGGGAACTGCACGATGCGGGGCGCATCCTCGGCACCGAGGGGCTGGTGCAGATCGCGCTCTCCGCGCTCGACATGGCGATGTGGGATGCGCTGGCCGTCCGCGCCGGCGTGCCGTTGTGCGTGATGCTGGGCGCCGAGCCGAAGCCGGTGCCGATCTATGCCTCCCTGCGCGGCTGGGGCGCGGCCATGCTGGCCGAGGAAGCCGGCCAGGCGGTCGCGACGCTCGGCGCGCGATGGGTGAAGTTCAAGGTCGGGCAGAAGCGGCTCGAGGACGACCTCGACACCGTGCGCGCCGTCCGCGCTGCGGTGGGCGGAGAGGTCGGCATCCTGGTCGACTACAACCAGGCGCTGAGCCTGCCCGAGGCCGAACGCCGGGGCCGCGCGCTGCAGGACCTCGACGTGCGATGGCTCGAGGAACCGCTGCCGGTGCAGGACGATGCGGGGCTCGCGGAACTGTCGCGGCGCCTCGCGATCCCGGTCCAGGGCGGGGAGAACTGGTGGGGCCCCGCCGCGATGCACAAGGCGCTGATGGCCGGGGCCGTCGATCTCTGCATGCCCGATGCGATGAAGATCGGCGGCGTGACGGGCTGGCTGCGCGCGGCGGCGATGGCCGCGGCGCATCGCGTGCCGATGTCCTCCCACATCTTCGTCGAGGCCAGCGTCCACCTGCTGCAGGCGACGCCGACGGCGCATCTGCTGGAACACCTCGACATCGCGGCGCCGCTGCTGGCGGAACCCCTCGCGGTGAAGGATGGCACGGCCCTGGTGCCGGATCGGCCGGGAATGGGCATTGTGTGGGACGAAGCGGCGCTCGCGAAGCACGCCGCGGATGCTTGAGGAGACCTCGATGCGCGCTGCCTTCGTCGATGCCAACGCCTCCCTCGCCGACGTCATGCGGCGCCTGCACCGCGCCGATGACCTGCCGGTCGCGATCCACGAGGACCCCGACATCACGCCCGAGGCGCTGCCCGGCCTGCTGAAGGGTGTGCAGATCGCCATCGACGACCACACGCATTTCCCCGTCGATGTGGTGAAGCGCTGTCCGGACCTGAAGCACATCGTCTTCCTCGGCACCGGCGCGCGGTCCTACATGGACCCCGAGGCGCTGGAAGTCGAATGCGGCGTCAAGGTCCACATCATCAAGGGCTATGGCGACACGGCGGTGGCCGAGATGGCCTTCGCCCTGATGTGGGGCGCCGCACGCGGCATTGGGCTGATGCACCACGCCATCAAGGCTGGCGGCTGGCCGCGCACGGATGGGATGCAGCTCACCGGCAAGACCGTCGGCATCATCGGCTTCGGCGGCATCGGGGCGGAGATGGCGCGCCTGTGCAACGGTGCGGGGATGAAGGTGCTGGCCTGGAACCGCACGCCGAAGTCCCATCCGGGCGTGACCTTCACCGACATCGACACGCTGCTCGGCGAAAGCCATGTCGTCAGCCTGCACCTGCTGCTGAACGACGAGACGCGGGGCTTCCTGAATGCGGCGCGGCTGGCGAAGATGCGTCCCGGCGCGCTGTTCGTGAACACCGCGCGCGGGGCGATCGTGGACGAGGCCGCGCTGACCGAGGCGCTGCGATCGGGCCGCATCGCCGCCGCGGGCCTCGATGTCTTCGTCGAGGAACCGCTGCCCGCCGGGCATGCGCTCGCCGGGCTCGACACCGTCGTGCTCGCCTCCCATTCCGCCTTCCGCACCCCGGAGGCGACGGACAACCTGATCGAGGCCTCGCTGCAGCACTGCCGTCGCATCCTGCGCGACGGCGCGTGAGCTTCGCCGATCCACGCGATGGTGACCTCGAGGACGATGCCTCGAGCACCTCGCGCCACTCGCTGCTCGGGCATGCCTCGCACATGCTGCTCGAGATCAGCCTGCCGAAGCTCGCGCTGGCGGCGACGATGCTGCTGGTGATCCCCGCGTTGCTGCTGGGCGCCGCGCCCAAGCTGGTGCTGTGGGTGACGGAACAGGCCTGGCGGGGGCTTTCCCTGCTGGCCTTCGCGGCGGTGGCGGCGGGCGTCGCCTGGGCCTGGGGCCGTGACCTGTTCCTGATCGTCGAGCGGAACTTCTGGGCGCTCAACGCCGGCCTGGTGCAACCGCTCTACACCGCGTTGCGCGAGGGCGCGCGGCTGGCGCTGGAAAGCCTGGCGCCGCGGCGGGACCTGGCGACGACGCGGCGCATCGCGGGGCTCGCGGCGGGCGGCGTGCTCGCCCTGCTGGCAGGCTGCGTCGCCTGGACCGTCGGGCCGCTGCCGAGCCTGACCGTCACCGACTTCTCCCGCACGGGTCTGCTGGCCTCGGCGGGCGATGCGATCCGCAACGGCATCTGGGTCGTCGCCGTCTACCTGATGGTCGGCGCGCCCGCCTGGTCGATCGCGGAAGCCCTGGCCGGCACGCCGGAGGAACTCGGCCCGACCGAGGATGGCGAGGCCACCTGGCGCATCGCCCATCTATCGGACATCCACGTGGTCGGCGAGACCTATGGCTTCCGCCTCGAATGCGGCCGCGACGGGCCGCGCGGCAACCATCGGCTCGACCGCGTCTTCGACCTGATCGCGCAGGAAGACGCGGCCCGGCCGCTCGACTGGATCCTCGTCACCGGCGACATCACCGATGCCGGCCGCAACGCGGAATTCATCGCCTTCGAAAGCGTGTTGGCACGCCATCCGGGCCTCGCGCGCCGCGTGCTGATCCTGCCCGGCAACCACGACGTGAACATCGTGGACCGCGCCAACCCGTCACGGCTCGAACTGCCCACGGCGCCCGGCGGGTCGCTGCGGCGGCTGCGGATGCTCGCCGCCATGGCGCGGGTCCAGGGCGATCGCGTGCAGGTGGTGGACCGCGCCACGCGCCGCGCCGGGCCGACGCTCAACGCCTGGCTCGCCGCAGGTGGTCGCGCCGCCGCGCTGGCGCGGTTCATGGATCGCGGGGGCCTGCGGGCCGGCTTGGCCGCGCGACACGTCTGGAACGCGTCCTTCCCGATGATCGTCCCGCCCGCGACGCCGGACGGGATTGGGGTGGTGCTGCTCGATTCCAATGCGGAGACGCATTTCTCCTTCACCAATGCCCTCGGCATCGTGGCGATGGACCAGCTGCGCAGCGCCGAACGCGCCATGGCAGCGTGGCCCGCGGCGCGCTGGCTCGTCGCGCTGCATCATCACCTGGTCGAGTATCCGCGCCCCGGCGCGCCGCTGGCTGATCGCATCGGCACGGCACTGGTGAACGGGCATTGGGTGCTGCAGCGGCTGCGGCGGATCGCGCCGCGCATCGTCGTGCTGCACGGGCACCGGCATTTCGACTGGATGGGGTGCTGCGGGGGCCTGCGCATCCTGTCCGCGCCATCGCCCGTGATGGGCGGGCCGGACAGCGAGGAGCGGCACTTCTGGCTGCACGCCTTCCGCCCCGCGGCGGATGGCGGCCTGGCGATGCTCGCGCCGCGGCGCCTCGCCGTACCCGGCGAGGCGCCCGGTGCGACGGATCAGGCGGCGCCGTAGATGAACACGGGCATGGGCTGGGTGTCGTCCACCACGGCCTTCACGCCCGGGATGTTCTCGGCCAGCACGCGCAGCGCCTTCTGCACCGCCTCGCTCCGGCGGAAGCCGTGGAAGGTGACGGTGCCGTCCTTGACCTCGACCATCGTGTAGAAGGTATCGGTCCAGGGCTCCTTCTTCATGGCAGCCATCACGGCGCGACGCAGGCGCTCATCCGACAGGTCGGCGTCCTCATGCGTCGGGGCCACCAGCGCGCGCAGCAGGTCGGCGCGGCTGACGATGCCCTTGAGCTTGTCGTTCTCCGTCACGATGACGCGGCGGACCTTCTTGTCCTCCATGACATGGGCGACGTGCGCGGCCGTCGCATCGGGCGCGACGTTGACCACGGCTTCGGTCATCAGGTCCTTCGCCGTCACGCCATGGGTGCGCGCGTAGCGCTCCGCCTGGCTCGCCGGGTCGGAGAACAGCGAGCCGAACCACGACGCCGGCTTGTCCTCCTCGCCCGCCAGGCGGCGGATGAGGTCGGCCTCGGTGACGATGCCGAGCACCTTGCCGGCTGCATCCACCACCGGCACGGCCGAAATGCCGCGATCGGCGAGCAGGCGCGCCATCGCCAGCACCGGCGTTTCCGGCGGCACGGTCACGACGTCTGGGGTCATCAGGTCTTTGGCGAGGGGGGCGCTCATGGGAAATCCTCCGGGGCTCGGTAGGCACACGGTGCCGGAGCGATGATGCGCCTGCCTTGCGCCAGATCAACGGGGCGGGCTTCAAAGCCGCGCCGTAGGCGGGTATCACGGAACGATTACCAAGAAGATCATGGAGGAGATGTCATGCCGGGACTGTCACGACGTACGATTCTGGCCGCCGCAGGCGGTGCCGTTGCGCTGCCGACTCTCGCGCGCGCGCAGGCGGCCCAACAGCTCGCCATCGCCACGGGCACGACGGGCGGCGTCTACTATCCCCTCGGCGGCGCCCTCGCGAACTATCTCTCGCGCGGCATCCCGGGGATGAGCGCGACCGTGGAAGTGACGGGCGGGTCCGTCGCGAATCTTCAGCTTCTCGGCGCGAACCGCGTCGGCATGGTGCTGACGCAGGTCGATGCCTCGGTGGACGCGATCCGCGGCAATGACCGCTTCCGGGGCCGCCCGGTGCCGGTCCGCGCGATCGCCGTGCTCTACACCAACCGCATGCAGGTGGTGACCGTCGCGTCGACGGGCATCCGGTCCATGGCGGACCTCAAGGGCAAGCGCGTGTCGACCGGGGCGCCCGGTTCGGCGACCGAGGTCATGGCCTTTCGCCTCATCGAGGCCGCGGGCCTCGACCGCGACAAGGATTTCCGCGCGCGGGAGCGTCTCTCCCCGGCCGAGAGCACCAACGCGATCAAGGATGGCAAGCTCGACGCGTATTTCTTCGTCTCGGGCGTGCCGACCAGCGCGATCACCGACCTTGGCGCCTCGCCCGGCGTCCAGCTGGTGATGGTCGACCATGACCAGTACGTGCCGCGCATCGTCGAGAAGTACGGCCCCGTCTACTTCGCCGAGACGATTCCGGCGAACACCTATCCGGGTCAGTCGACGCCGAACAAGCAGATGTCGGTCGCGAATATCGTCGCGGTGCGGGAAGACATGCCGGCCGCGCTCGTCACCCAGATCATGCAGGTGATGTGGTCCAATCGCGAGGAGTGGGCGCGCGTCCATTCCGCCGCGCGGGACTTCACGCTCGCCGGACAGACCTCGGCCGCGGCCGGCGTGCCCTGGCACCCGGCGGCCGAGACCTTCTGGAAGGCGCAAGGCGCCACCCTCTGACGCGATTGCGGCGGGGACGGTCCGTCACGGCCGCCCCCGCCGCCGGCCTTCCGGAGCATAGTTCGTGAGCAGCACCCACCACCTCCCGCCCGAAGCCGCGGCCGGAACCCTGGACGAGAAGACCGCCGCGCGGGTCGAGGCCCTGATCGAGGAGGAGGAGGGCGCACAGAACCGCTTCTCCGGCTGGATCGGCTATGGCGCGACGATGCTCGCGCTCGCGATGTCG
The DNA here is from genome assembly GCF_012927745.1 of Neoroseomonas marina. Taxonomy (GTDB): domain Bacteria; phylum Pseudomonadota; class Alphaproteobacteria; order Acetobacterales; family Acetobacteraceae; genus Neoroseomonas; species Neoroseomonas marina. The sequence continues at coordinate 209,027 of NZ_JABBKX010000005.1, read as the reverse complement.
CTGTTCCACCTCTGGGCGGCCTGGGACATCGTGCCGACGACGACGCTGCGCTTCGTGCATGTCGGCTTCGCGCTGGTGCTGGGCTTCGTCCTGTTCCCCATGCTGCGGCGCTTCCGCAACCGCCTGATGCCCTGGGACATCGCGCTGGCCGCCGCCGGCGCCTACGTCATCTGGTACCTGATCTCGGGCGGGGACGACCTGCAGGATCGCGCGATCTTTCCCGAGCCGATGGACATCGCCGTCGGCTGGATGCTGATCGCCCTTGTGCTCGAGGCCACGCGGCGGACCACCGGGCCGGTCATGCCGGTCGTCGCGATCCTGTTCCTGCTCTACGGCTTCTACGGCAACCACCTGCCGCCGCCCTGGCAGCACCAGGGCTACGATTCCATCCGGATGATCCCGCACATCTCGATCGGGCTGGACGGCATCTTCGGCACGGCGGTCGACGTCTCGGCGACGCTGATCATCCTGTTCACCATCTACGGCGCCATCCTGCAGGCGAGCGGGGCGGGGAAGTTCTTCGTCGACTTTTCTTTCGCCGCCACCGGCGGCAAGGCGGCGAGCGCCGGCCGGACGGTGGTGCTGTCCTCCTTCCTGCTCGGCGGTCCTTCCGGGTCCGGCGTCGCCACCACCGTCACCCTGGGCACCGTCGCCTGGCCGATGATGAAGCGCGTGGGCTACCGGCCGGACGATGCCGGCGGGCTGCTCGCGGCCGGCGGCCTCGGGGCGATCATCTCCCCGCCCGTGCTCGGCGCGGCGGCCTTCCTGATCGCCGAGTACCTGAAGATCGGCTACCTCGACGTGCTGAAGATGGCGATCATCCCGACCATCCTCTACTACGCGTCGCTGCTGTTCATGGTGGAGCTCGACCAGGCGCGCATCCGCGCCGAGCGCGGCGGCATCGACCCGGGTGAGGGGATCGAGGTCGAGCCGATTCCGGTCCTGCTGCGCAAGTACGGCTTCCACTTCTCCTCGCTGGTCGCGATCGTCGTCTTCATGGTGATGGGGTATTCGGCGACGCTCGCCGTGCTCTACGCCATGGGCGTCGCGGTCCTGCTGTCCTTCCTGCGGCCGGAACAGGCGCTGTGGCCGAAGCGCCTGATCGAGGCGTTGGCGAGCGGCGCGATCCAGGCGGTCGGCATCGCGGCGACCTGTGCCTCGGCCGGCATCATCGTGGGCGTCATCACGCTGACCGGGCTGGGGCTGAAGTTCAGCGACATCGCGATCCAGGCCGCCGGCGGATCCGTCGTCGTCACCGCGCTCTACACCGCGCTGATCGTCTGGGTGGTCGGGCTCGCGGTGCCGGTCACCGCTTCCTACATCATCTGCGCCGTCGTCGCGGCGCCGGCGCTGACCAAGCTCGGCGTGCCGGACTACGCGGCGCACATGTTCGTCTTCTACTACGCCGTGCTGTCCGAGGTTTCGCCGCCGACCGCGCTGTCGCCCTTCGCGGCGGCGGCGATCACCGGCGCGGGGCCGTACAGGACGACGCTGCAGGCGTGGAAGTACACGCTGCCCGCCTTCCTGCTGCCCTTCGTCTTCGTCACCGATCCCGAAGGCGTCGGCCTGCTGCTCAACCTGCGGGAGGGCATGACCTGGGTCGATATCGTCTGGCAGTTCGTGCTGGCGGCGGGCGGCCTCGCCGCGCTGTCCTGCGCGGCGCAGGGCTATGCACGGCGCCTGCTGGCCGGCTGGGAGCGCGTCGCCTTCGCGCTGGCCGGTCTGCTCATGGTGTTCCCCGCGCTGATCGAGCACGTCGCGGCCGACCTGGTGCCCTATCCGCACCTGATCGGCCTGGCGCTCGCCGTGCTGCTCCTCCTGCTGCAACGCCCCCGGGCGGCACAGGGGGCGTAGCGCGCGTCAGCTCTGCAGGCCGCTCGGCTTCGGCGTCGCGCCGACATTGCCGGCCGAGCGGCCCGCATCGACCGGCAGCGTCGCGCCGGTGATCCAGCGCGCGGCGGGGGAGGCGAGGAAGCATGCCGCTTCCGCCACGTCCCAGGCGCTGCCCTCCACCTTCAGCAGCCCCGCCGTCGCGCGGTGCTGGCGCAGCGCGTCCGACATGCCGCGGGAGGCGACCATCGGCGTGTAGACATAGCCGGGGGCGACCGCATTCACGCGGATCAGGTCGCCGCCGTGATGCGCGGCCATGGCGCGCGTCATCTGCACGATCGCCCCCTTGGTCGTCGCGTAGAGCAGGCCCGGATGCCCGCCTTGCAGACCCGCGACCGAGGCGAGGTTCACGATCGCCCCGCCGCCCTGCCGGCGCATCTCGGGCACCGCATACTTCGCCATCAGCATCATCGACTTCACGTTGACCTGCATGCCGTGGTCCCAGGCCTCCGGGTCCACCACGGTCGCATCGCCCGGCGGGCCGCTGATGCCGACATTGTTGACCAGGATATCGAGCCGCCCCCACAGCCGCACCGCTTCCGCGACGGAACGTGCGCAATCCTCGGCCTTCGCGACGTCGCAGACCGCGCTTGCGCAGGTGCCGCCCTCGGCGTGGATCATCGCCTCCGTGCCCTGGAGCCAGTCCTGCGCGACGTCCAGCAGGAGCACGCGCGCCCCGCGCCGGGCGAGCAACGTCGCGATGGCGCGGCCGTTGCCGATCGTCGTGGTGCCGGTGCCCGGATCGCGCGAACCGGCGCCGGTGACGATGGCGACGCGGCCATCGAAGCGGGTGTTGTCCTGCATGGTGTTTCCTCCGGAGCGGAAGCCTGCACCCGCATGGCGGGGCGGTGAAGCCCGGGTGGTTGCGCGGCCGGCATGGCGGGCCCACCTCGGTGCCATGCTGCGTCGCGCCCTCCTTGCCCTCGCGCTCCTCGCCGCGCCTGCCGCGGCGCAGGAAGGCCCCGTCACCTCCGAACGCGCGACCTTCCGCGTGACGACCTTTGCGACCGGCCTCGAACGGCCCTGGGGCGCGGTGTTCCTGCCGGACGGAACGATGCTGGTCACCGAGCGGCCGGGCCGGCTGCGGCGGATCGGCACGGATGGGCGGGTCTCGGCCCCGCTCGGCGGCGTGCCGCAGGTCGATGCGAACGGGCAGGGGGGATTGCTCGACATCGCGCTGGCGCCGGATTTCGCACGCACGCGGGAGGTCTTCCTCTGCCAGTCCGCGCTGGTCGAGGGCGGGTCCCTCACGCGCCTCGTCGTCGCGCGGCTGTCGCCCTCCGCCGATACGCTGACCGGCGTGCGGCGCATCATCGATGCCGGCCCGCCGCAGGAATCCGGTCGCCTGCACTATGGCTGCCGCATCGCCTTCGGCCCGGAGGGGCACATCTTCCTCTCCACCGGCGAGCGCAACGAGCGCGCCCGCGCCCAACGCCTCGATGACCTCGCGGGCAAGGTGCTGCGCCTGACGCGCGACGGGCGCGTGCCGCCGGACAATCCCTTCGTCGGCCACGCCGGCGCCCGGCCCGAGATCTGGTCCTACGGCCATCGCCATCCGCAGGGCCTCGCCTTCAATCCCTGGACCGGCAGCCTGTGGGAGGCCGAGTTCGGCCCGCGCGGCGGGGATGAGATCAACGTCATCCGCCGCGGCGCGAATTACGGCTGGCCGGTCGTCAGCCACGGCCGGGAATACTGGGGCCCGCGCATCTCGCGCGAGGTCAGCGCGCCCGGCATGGAGGACCCGATCCATGTCTGGGTGCCCTCGGTCAGTCCCTCGGGCATCACCTTCTACGACGGCGCGGCCTTCCCAGGTTGGCGCGGCAGCCTGTTCGCCGCGGCGCAGAGCACGCCCGGCCTGGTGCGCCTGACGACCGATGGCGACCGTGTGACCGGCGAGGAGCGGCTGTTCTGGGGCAAGATCGCCTTCCGCCACCAGGTCGTCGGGCCGGATGGCCGGCTCTATCTGCTGACGGATGAGAACGAGGGCCGGATCCTCCGCCTCGATCCCGCCTGACGGGGCTTTGCAGGGCGGCGCGGATCGCGGAGGCTGGCGCCAACGACGCCAGACCGGAAACGCCCGCATGACTGCCGCAGATCGCCTTCGCCAACGCCTTGCCCAGGGCGGGATCGTCTCCGCGCCCGGCGCGCCGGATGCCTTCGCCGCGCGGCTGATCGAGCGCGCGGGCTTCGAGGCGATCTACATGACGGGCCTCGGCGCCACGGCCTCGCGGCTCGGCCGTCCGGACATCGGGCTGCTGACGCAGACGGAGATGACGACCCATGCGCGCGACATGGTGCGCGCGGTGTCGATCCCGATCATCGCCGATGCCGACACCGGCTATGGCGGCCCCGCCAACATCGCCCGCACGGTCGAGGAATACGCCCAGGCCGGGGTCGCCGCGATCCACCTCGAGGACCAGGTCGCACCCAAGCGTTGCGGGCAGCTTGCCGGCGTCCGCCTGATCCCGATCGAGGAGCATGTCCGCCGGCTGAAATGCGCCGTTGCTTCGCGCGCTGCGGGCGGGCCGCTGGTGATCGGCCGCACCGATGCGATGCCCGCCATCGGCCCCGAGGAAGCCGTGCGCCGCGCGTTGATGATCCGCGATGCGGGTGTCGACCTCGTCTTCGTCGATGGCCTCAAGAAGATCGCCGAGGTCGAGACCGTCGCCCGCCAGGTGCCAGGGCCGAAGGTGGTCTCCATCGTCGACGGCAACGAGACCACGGCGCTCGACGCGAAGACGCTGGAGCAGATGGGCTTTGCCGTCGTGCTCTATGCCGTGACCACGCTGTTCTCGGCGGCCAAGGCGATGGCCGATGCGCTCGCCGTGCTGAAGCGCGACGGGACGCCGGCGGCTTCCGCCGGCGCCATGATGACCTATGCCGAGTTCAGCGAGGTGGTCGACCTGCCCCGCTTTCAGCGGCTCGACGAGGAGTACGGCTGAGGATCAGCGCCCCTCGAAGTTCGGGGCGCGCTTTTCCAGCATCGAATCCACCGCCTCGCGATGGTCGCGCGTGCCATGCGCGAGCGCCTGGTAGGCCGCCGACATCTCGAGCAGCGTGGACAGGCGCATGTGCTGGCTCTCGCGCAGCAGGCGCTTGGTCATGCGCACGGCCTGGGGCGGGTTCACGGCGATGCGGTTCGCCATGTCGCGCGCGGCGGCCAGCAGGTCGCCGGGTGCCACGACCTTCGACACCAGCCCGCAGGCAAGCGCCTCGGCCGGATTGATGACGTCGCCGGTCAGCGACATCTCGAGCGCCTTCGACATGCCGACCACCTTCGGCAGCAGGTAGGCGCCGCCGTCGCCGGGCACGATGCCGACCTTGACGAAGGATTCCGCGAAGCGCGCCGTCTCGGAAGCGATGCGGATGTCGCACATGCAGGCGAGATCAAGCCCCGCGCCGATCGCCGGCCCGTTGATCGCCGCGATGGTCGGGATGTCCATCTCATAGAGCGCGAGGGGGATCATCTGGATGCCGAAGCGGTAGGAATCCCGCATCTCCGCGCCGGTCTCGCCGCGCGTGATGCCGGTGCGGTCGCGCATGCCCTTGAGGTCGCCGCCGGCGCAGAAGGCCGTGCCCGCGCCGGTGACGATCACCACCCGCACCGCCCCGTCCTTGTTCAACGCGCGGCAGGCATCGGCGACCTCGGCGCATTCCTCGGGCGTGGAGATGGCGTTGCGCTTCTCCGGCCGGTTCAGCGTGAGGGTGACGACGTGGCCGTCGCGCTCGATCTTGAGGAAGTCGGTCATGCAGCGGGTTCCTGATCGCGGGAAGTGAGGAAGGACCAGAGCGGGCCGGGTGCGGCCTGCACCGTCGCGCCGATGCGTGCGGTCCAGAAGCGCTCGGACCCGCCTTCCTCCCGCCACGACCAGAGGCGGCGGGTGAAGTGGTGCAGCGCGTGCTCCTCGGTGATGCCCATGGCGGCGAGGACCTGGTGCGCGATCGCCGCGCAGCGGGCCGCGGCCTCGCCGGCGGTGACCTTGGCGCAGCCGATCTCGAAGGCGGCGTCGGCGATGCCGCGGGCATCGGCCGCGCGCGCCGCGGCGGCCGCGGCGACCGAGGCCGCGGACGTCTCCGCCGCGAAGACCGCGAGCTGCTGCTGCACTGCCTGGAAGCGGCCGATCGGGCGGCCGAACTGCTTGCGGGTATTGGCGTGCTCGACGGCGAGCGCCAGCGCGGCCTGCAGCGCGCCGGCCATCTGCGCGCTGCGCAGCAGGGCGGTGACGGACCGGGCGGCGTCCGGCCCCCAGGCATTAGGCAGCGTGCCCTCCGCGAGGGGGGCGCCGGTCACCGCCGGCATGTCGCGCGGCTCGCGCCCGATGTTGGCACTTTCCGTCCAGCGCAGCGCATCCGCGGCGTAGAGCGCGACGCGCGCGCCATCCACCAGCACGACGTGGCCCGCATGGCGTCCCCATGGCACGGGGGCGCCCGCGGCGGCGAAGGTCAGCACGCCCTCCGGCGCCTCGATCCCCGCGGCGCCGAGCAGCGCGGCCGCGCCGATCCCTTCCGCCATCGGCACCGGCGCGCCGGCGCGGCCGAGCGCTTCCAGCAGCGGCACGGCATCCGCGAAGCCCAGCCCCGCGCCGCCCTGCGCTTCCGGCACCAGCGCGGTGGCGAGGCCGAGGCCCGACAAAGCCTCCCATGCCGAAGCCGGGAAATCCCCGCCTTCCACGGCGCGCAGCGTCGTGACGTCGGCGGCATCCGCCAGCGCACGCGCGACCTGTTCGGCGAGTTCCGCCGCGATCCCGTTGTCCATCAGCGCAGCCCCAGCTCGCGCGCGATGATGCCGCGCATGATCTCCCGCGTGCCGCCGCGCAGCGAGAAGGTCGGATTGATCTGCGTCAGGTAGTCGTGCATGCGGCGCATCGCCTCGGGCATCTCCTCCACGTCGCGCAGCGCGCGCATCGCGCCGGGCAGCGCCTGTTCGAAATCGTTGCCGAGGTCCTTCACCAGCGCCGCCTGCCGCACCGGGTCGTCGCCATCCTGCAGCATGCCGGCGATGGCGGTGGACATGGAGCGCAGCGTCCAGAGCCGCGCGACCTCGCGGCCCAGCGCGGGGGCGGCCGCCGCGTCGCTGCGCAGCGCCTCGATCCCGGTTTCCAGCAGCGGGTGCGATGACAAATACCGATCCGGCCCGCTGCGCTCGAAGGCGAGCTCGCTCGTCGCCTGAGCCCAGCCCGCGCCTTCCTGGCCGATCAGCGCGTCCTCGGGCAGCATCACCTCGTCGAAGGTGATCTCGTTGAAGCCTTCCTCGCCGACCAGGTCGCGGATCGGGCGGATGGTCACACCCGGCGCCTTCAGGTCCACCAGCACCTGCGACAGGCCCTGGTGCTTCGACTCGCCCTCGGGCGGCGGCGAGGTGCGCACCAGCGCGATCATCCAGTCACAGAGATGGCCAAAGGTGGTCCAGATCTTCCGGCCGTTCAGCTTCCACCCGCCATCGACCTTGTCGGCGCGCGTGCGCAGGGAGGCGAGGTCGGACCCTGAATCCGGCTCCGACAGCCCGATGCAGAAGGCGTAGTCGCCGGAGACGATCTTCGGCAGGAACTTCTGCCGCTGCGCTTCCGTGCCCAGGCGCAGGATCAGCGGCCCCGACTGACGGTCGCCGATCCAGTGCGCCCCGACCGGCGCGCCGGCGGCGAGCATCTCCTCCAGCACGATGATGCGCTCGAGGAAGCTGCGCTCCGCGCCGCCATACTGCTTCGGCCAGCACATGCCGATCCAGCCGCGGGCGCCGACCGCGCGGGTGAAGTCGCGGTCGAAGCCCATCCAGGACCGGGCGCGCACTTCGGGCGTCCAGCGATGCTCGTGCTCGGCGATGAAGGCGCGGACCTCGGCGCGCAGCGCCGCCGCGCCGGGCGGCGGGTCGCGCAGGTCGAAGCGCAGGCCGGTCATGGCGTTCTCCCGTGAATCTTGGCCGGCATTGTCGGCGCGCCGCGGCGCGCTGTCACGACCCCGCGCGCATCGCCTCGGCCACCGCGCGGTCCGCCGTATCCTCGCTGGCGGAAAGACCCGCGAGGACACCGGCCTGGTCGGCCTCGCTGCGGTTCTGGCTGAGCTTGCGCTTGCCGATCAGCGTCTCGATGCGCAACGCGAGGCCGACGATGCCCTTCAGCTGCCCTGCGACGAAGGGCTCGGGCGCATCCGTCACCGCCCAGGGATCGGCGCGCGGCGCCTCGTGCCGGTCGGTCAGGCGCGAGACGACCGCGTGCAGTCGGTCCGCATCCTCGAACACCTCGACCGGGCCAATGGCGTGCACGGCGACGTAGTTCCAGGTCGGCACCACGCGCCCATGTTCCTGCTTCGACGCATAGTGCGACGGCGAGACATAGGCCTCCGGCCCCTGGAAGATCGCCCGCGCGGCGCCGGCGGCGGCGAGGCCCTTCCACTGCGGGTTCGCCTTCGCGACATGGCCGTAGAGCGTGCCGTGCGGACCTTCCTCCGGCACCAGGAACAGCGGAAGGTGCGTCGCCTCCGGCACGCCGCCATCCGCGGCGGCGGACACGATCAGCGCCAGGCGCGCCGCGCGCATGATCTCCCGCAGAACCTCGGGCCGGTCCTCACGGAAGGCGGGCGGGTTGTACATGGCGCGATGCTCCTTTCGGGTGCAGGCTAGCCGCGTGCCGCCCCTGCCGGGAACCGGCGCGGGCCGCGGAGGAGACATGCCATGGACGAGGATCGTTTCAACATGGAACTGCGGAAGTTCCTCAAGCAGGTGGGTGTCACCTCCCAGCGCGAGATCGAGCGCGTGGCGCGCGAAGGCGCGGGCAAGGGCAAGTCGCTGCGGCTGCGCATGTCGCTGACCTCGCCCGATGCCCCGGGGCTGCAGCATGTCGTGGAAGCCGAGATCCCGCTGGACTGACCGCATCATGCCGAACGACCTGATCCGCCTCACGGCACGCGAGGCGGTCGCGCGGCTGCGTGCGAAGGACATCACGCCGCTCGAGATGATCGACGCCGCCGCCGCGCGCATCGCCGAGGTGGAGCCCGCGGTGAACGCGCTGCCGACACTCTGCCTCGACCGCGCGCGCGACCACGCGAAGGCCCTGATGCGCGGCGAGCGGCACGAGGCGGAGGGAGAGCCCGGCTGGCTCGCCGGCCTGCCCGTCGCGATCAAGGACCTGACCGAAGTCGCCGGCGTGCGCACCACCTTCGGCAGCCCGATCTTCGCCGACCATGTCCCCGACCGCAGCCACCCGATCGTCGAGCGCATCGAGCGCAAGGGGGGCGTCGTCATCGCGAAGTCGAACACGCCCGAATTCGGCGCCGGCGGATCGACCTTCAACGAGGTGTTCGGCCGCACGCGCAACCCCTGGAACACCTCGCTGACCTGCGGCGGATCGACGGGCGGCGGCGCGGTGGCGCTGGCGACGGGCGAGGTCTGGCTCGCCCATGGCTCCGATCACGGCGGATCGCTGCGGCGGCCGGCCACCTACTGCTCCGTCGTCGGTCTCCGCCCCTCGCCCGGGCGCGTGACGCGCGGCGCGCAGGAGGACCTCTGGTCGCCGCTGTCGGTCCAGGGGCCGATGGCGCGCAACATCCCCGATCTGGCGCTGTTCCTCGACACCATGGCGGGCTGGGACATCGACGACCCGATGACCTACGACGCGCCGGCGCGCTCCTATGCCGACGCCGTCGCGGCCGCCGAGCGCGAGAAGCCCCTGCGCATCGCCTTCACGACCGATTTCGGCGGCGCGCTGCCGATGGACCGCGAGATGCGCGAGATCTGCGCGCGGGAAGTGCGCCGCTTCGAGAGCCTCGGCATCGCCGTCGAGGAAATCCATCCCGACCTCGGCGCGCTGAACGAGGCCTTCCTCGTCCTGCGCAGCCAGCATTTCGTGGTGGACCGGGAGGAACTGCTCGCGACCAAGCGGGACAAGCTGAAGCCCGACATTGTCTGGCAGACCGAGCGCGGCCTTGCCGAGACGCCATCCCGCCTCGCCTGGGCCGAGCATGAGCGCGCGCGCTTCTTCCGCGCCATGCGCGACACCTTCGCGACCTGCGACGTGCTGGTCACGCCCGGCGCATCGACGCCGGCCTTCGATGTGATGCTGCGCGCGCCGGAGAAGATCGCGGGCCAGGTGCTCGACAACTACATGGGCGGGTCGCTGATCAACGCCTTCGCAACGCTGGCGAGTTGCCCCGCCGTCGCGGTGCCCTGCGGGTTCGACCGGTACGGTCGCCCGGTCGGGCTGCAGGTGGTCGCACCGCCGCGGCGGGATGCCAGGGCGCTGCAGGTCGCGGCGCTGTTCGAGCAACTGACCGGCCTCGACAGGATGCTGCCGGTCGATCCGAAGCCGGGCGTCGTGCCGCCGTACGAATGAAGGTCGGGGGAGGGTGAACCTCCCCCGAACCCCCTCCCTTTTCTGGTCACTTGGCACTGACCTCCGCGGTCAGTCCCCAAATTCCAAAGAAGGTTGAGGGGGGCACGGGGGGAGAAGTTCCCTTCTCCCCCCGTTCCTTACTTCACTGCGGCTGAATCCCCGCGGCCCGCGCGGCCGCCCCCCACTTCTCCATCTCCGCCTGGACGAAGGCCCGCATCTCGTCCGGCGAGTTCGACACGATCTCGGCCCCCAGCGTCTTGTGCCGGTCGACCACCGTCGCGTTCTGCAGCGCCGCCCGGATGTCGGTGTTGAGCTTCGCCAGCACCGGCGCCGGAAGGTTGGCCGGCGCGATGATCATCCCCCAGGTCGAGGCCTCGAAGCCCGGCAGGAAGGATTCGCCGATCGTCGGCACGTCCGGCAACTGCGCGCTGCGTCGCGCGCCCGTCGTCGCGATGGCCTTGAGCGCGCCCGACTGGATATGGGGCAGGGCGGCCGGGACCGTGTCGAACATGATGTTCACGCGGTTGGCCATGAGGTCCGGATGCGCCTGGGTCGACCCTCGATAGGGCACGTATTCCAGCGTGATCCCCGTCCGCTGCGCAAAGAGCACCGGGGCCAGGCGCACCACGCCCCCGGTGCCGGCGAAGGTCACGCCCGGGTTGCGCTTCGCGTAGTCGACCAGCTCCGCCGGCGTGTTCGGCGCGAAGGCGCGCGGCGCGCAGAGCACCAGCGGCGTCGAGGTCGTCTGCGTGACGAAGGTGAAGTCGCGCATCGTGTCGAAGGGCAGGCGATAGAAGGCCGCGTTCACCGGATGCCCGACCGACACCAGGCCGAGCGTGTAGCCATCGGCCGGGCTGCGGGCGACGGCCTCGGTGCCGATGACGCCGTCCGCGCCGGCGCGGTTCTCGACCGGCACCGGCTGGCCCCAGGCGGTGGCCAGCGGGTCGGACAGCAGCCGCGCCGTGATGTCCGACACGCCGCCCGGCGTGTAGGGCACGATGATGCGGACGGCGCGGCTGGGCCAGGGGGCCTGCGCGCGCGCCCGGCCGGCGGCAATCAGCCCGGGCAAGGCGAGCGAAGCGGCGCCGAGGCCGCGGCGGGTGATGGACATGGTGTTTCCTTCCTCCCGGGGCTTCTCGGGCCCGGCGAGGGTCATCCTGGCCGTTGCGGCGATGGCGGTCCATTCCGCGGCGTCTCAAACCGGCGTAAAGCCCGGTGGATGAAGATCCTGGCCATCGAGGGCGCGCTCGCCCGCTGCTCCGCCGCCGTGCTGGTGGATGGCGCGGTCGCCGCCAGCGCCATGGAAGACGCGGCCCGCGGCCATCCGTCGCTGCTGCCGTCGATGGCGCAGGCCGTCCTGGCCCGCGCGACGCTGCGGGCGACGGCGCTCGACGCTGTCGCCGTCGGTGTTGGACCTGGCGGTTTCACGGGTCTGCGCGCGGCGATCGCGCTGGCCGAGGGAATCGCGCGCGGCGCCGGCCTTCCGCTCATCGGGGTCACCACGGGGGAAGCGCTGGCCGCGGCGCTGCCCGACAGCGATCTGCGGGGAGGGGAGGTCTGGGCCGCCGTCGACAATCGCCGGGGGCGCGTCGTCCTCGAATGCTTTCCGCCCGGGGCGGAGGAGCCCCAGCCGCCGCTGGTCGCATCGCTGGACGACCTTCCGGCCGCCGCGACCCCGCTGTTGATCCTGGGCGATGCAGCGGCCGCGGTGGCGGAGGTCCTGTTCGCCCGCCGCGCAGCCGTCACGGCGCGTCCCGGCCTGCCGGACGCCGTGGCGGTGGCGCGGGTGGCCGCCCGCCGCCTGGCGGGCACCTTGCCGCCGCGGACTGGTGCACCGCTTTACGCGGAGCCGCCGGCGGTGAAGACGCCGGCTTGACCGTGCCGGTCATCCGCCCGGCGGGTGCGGCGATGGCCGGGTTGCTGGCCACGCTGCATGCGGAGGGCTTCCCGCCCGCGGAACGCTGGACCGCCCAGGCCATCGGCCTTCTGCTCGACCTGCCGGGGCATTTCGGCCTGATCGCCGAGACCAGGGGCGAGCCGCTCGGATTCGTGCTTGGACGGGTCGCGGCAGGTGAAGCGGAGGTGCTCACGATCGCCGTCCGCCCCGCCCTGCGCCGCAGCGGCGTCGGACGTGCGCTGCTGACGGCGTTGGTCGAAACCGCCGCAGCGGCCGGCGCCGAAACGCTCTTCCTCGAAGTTTCGGAATCGAACGGGCCGGCGCGCCAACTCTATGCGGCGCTTGGGGCGGTCGAAGCGGGCCGGCGCCGACGCTACTACGCCGATGGCACCGACGCGCTGGTATTGCGACTCGACATTAAATCTTGCGGCGTAGCAACAAACGAGTAATCCCGTTTCCGGCATCCTCCTGCGCAATAATGGCGTGTCCCTGCTCGGTCGCCGTGCGGGGGACGTTCCGCCGCGGCTCCTCGCCCTTCATGACGACTTCCAGCACGGCGCCAGGCGGCATCCGATCCAGCGCAAGGCGAACATGCACGAACGTCATGGGGCAAGTCTCGCCGGTGATATCCAGACGTGAATCCGGTTGAATTTCTTGCGAGGACACGATCCCGATAGGGGATTTCACCGAATTAATCCTTTCAGCAGGCTTTCGTCCTGCCCACCTATATTGCGGCCCGGGGAGGGTGTGGCTAGAACCGTTTCATTAAACGACAGCAGGGGGCTGAAGTCGTGGCTGACGCAAATCCGAATGCCGAGCTTCTCGGGCTTACTGCCCAGATTGTCTCGGCGCATGTTTCCCACAACCCGGTTCCGGCCACCGAATTGCCCGGGCTGATCCAGGAGGTGTTCCGCACGCTGTCCGGCGTCGGCTCCGCCCCGGCGCCCGAGCCGGAGCGGCCGCAGCCCGCGGTGCCGATCAAGAAGTCCATCACGCCGGGCTACCTGATCTGCCTCGAGGACGGGAAGAAGCTGAAGATGCTCAAGCGGCATCTGAAGACGGCCTACAACCTCACGCCCGAGCAGTATCGGGACCGCTGGGGCCTGCCCGCGGATTACCCCATGGTCGCTCCCGACTACGCCAAGCATCGCTCTTCGCTCGCGAAGAAGATCGGCCTCGGCACCACGCCGCGCGCCCGCGAGAAGGGTCGGGGGAAGGGCGGCTGAGCTCGCCCGGCAGGCGGGAGTGGCCGCGCGGCGCCGGGGGCAGTATGGTCCGCGCCCGCGCCGGTTCCGGCGCTTGAGCGACCGAGGACCCTGACGCCCGCATGGAGAGCCGCATCCGCCCGCGCGCGGCCAATACCGATCCGCCGCCGTCCCGAATCGAGCGGCTCTGCATCGAGCGTGGCCTCAAGATGACGGGCCAGCGCCGCCTGATCGCCCGCGTCCTCAGCGAGGCGGAAGACCATCCCGATGTCGAGGATGTGTACCGGCGCGCACTTGCGCTCGACAGCAAGGTCTCGATCGCGACCGTCTATCGCACCGTCCGGCTGCTGGAGGAGAACGGCATCCTCGAGCGCCGCGACTTCGGCGGCGGGCGTGCTCGCTACGATCCGGCGGATCGCGGTCATCACCACCATCTGATCGACGTCGACAGCGGCAAGGTGATCGAGTTCGCCGACGAGGAGTTCGAAGCCCTCGCCCAGGCCATGGCGCGGCGGCTCGGCTTCGACCTGGTCGGTCAGCGCCTCGAACTCTTCGGCCGCAAGGTCGAGGCCGAATCCGTCCGTCCCGCCGCCCGCAGCAAGGCCCGGTCCTCGTGAACGACAGCGATCCCGGCTTCGGGGAGTTGCGCTCCGGCAATCTTGGCGTGCGTCTCGCCGTCAGCGAGGCCGAGGTGGATGCCGTCCAGGCCCTGCGCTACCGCGTCTTCTACGAGGAGATGGGCGCGCATGCGGATGCCGGCACGGCCTCCTCCCGCCGTGACCGGGACGATTTCGATGCGGTGGCCGACCATCTGATCGTGGTCGACCATGACCGCGGCGAGGGACCCGAATCGGTCATCGGCTGCTACCGGCTGACGCGGCGTCATGCCGCGGCGCGGCTCGGCCGTTGGTACTCGGCGGCCGAATACGATATCGCGCCCATCATCGCCTTCGACGGCGAGATCCTGGAATGCGGCCGGTCCTGCGTCGATGCGGCCTACCGCACGCGCGGATCGATGCAACTGCTCTGGGGCGGGATCGCGGCGTACATCTTCAAGCACAAGGTCGGCATCCTGTTCGGCTGCGCCTCGCTGCCGGGCACCGACCTCGATGCATTGGCCGACCAGCTCACCTACCTCGCATCCAATCACATGGCGCCGGAGGCGATCCGGCCTCGCGCGCTGCCCGAACGCTATGTCGAGATGGTCCGCAAGGACCCAGCCTCCATCGACGTGAAGCGGACGCTGATCGACCTGCCGCCGCTGGTGAAGGGCTATCTGCGCCTGGGTGGCTTCGTCGGGGACGGAGCGGTGCTCGACCACCAGTTCAACACCACCGACGTCGCCGTGCTGGTGAAGACCGACCAGGTGACCGACAAGTACTACAAGCACTTCGAACGCAAGGTCGGCGGGCGGGACTGATGCTCACGCTGTGGGGTCGCCGCAGCTCCTTCAACGTGCAGAAGGTGGCCTGGCTGCTCGGGGAGCTCGGGCTGCCGCATCGTCACATCGAGGCCGGCGGCGCGCATGGCGGCCTCGGCACACCCGAATTCGGCCGGATGAACCCCCACCGCAAGGTGCCGGTCATCGAGGAGGACGGGCATGTCGTGTGGGAATCCCACGCGATCCTGCGCTACCTCGCCGCGCGTCACGGCGCGCCGCGCTTCTGGAACGACGACCCGCGCCTCCGCTCCGAGGCCGACCGCTGGATCGACTGGTCCGCGACCAGCCTGCAGCCGCATTTCCTGAACGGCGTCTTCTGGGGCTGGTACCGCACGCCCGAGGCGCAGCGCGACATGACGGCCGTGAACCGCATGATCGCGAACTGCGACGGCTACATGGCGCTGCTGAACGCGGCGCTGGCGACGCGGCCCTTCCTGGGGGGCGATGAGCTGTCGCTGGCGGATATCCCGGCGGGGACAGCGCTCTATCGGTGGTTCACCCTCGAGATCCCGCGCGCGCCGGCGCCGCATGTCGAGGCCTGGTATGCGCGCCTTCAGGAACGGCCTGCCTACCGGTCGGCGGTGATGGTCCCGTATGGGGAACTGCGCGGGCGGCTCGCTTACTGACCGAAGGACGGGGGGGAGAAGAGAACTTCTCCCCCCGTACCCCCCTCAACCTTCCTTGGCACCAGGTATCAAGGAAGGGAGGGGGATCGGGGGAGGTTCTCCTCCCCCGGCCTTCAATCCACCCTGGCTCCGCTTGCCCGCACGATTTCCGCGTGCCGCCGGATCTCCACGGCGAGGAACTCCGCCGCCCGCTGCCGTGTCCCGCCCCACAGCGCGAGCCCCGCGCCCTGCAGCCGCTGCTTCGCCTCCGGGTCGGCGAGCACCTCGTTCACCACCGCGTTCATGCGGTCGATGATCGGCCCCGGCGTCCCCTTCGGCGCGAGCACCATGAACCAGGTGCCGAAGGTCAGCCCCGCCATGCCGAGCTCCGCCGTCGTCGGCACGTCAGGCAGCTGCGGCGCGCGCTGTTCGTCCAGCAGCGCGAGCGGGATGACCTCGCCCGCGCGCACCTGCGGCAGCGCGCCCGTCACCAGGTTGAACATCGCCTGGATGCGGTTCGACAGAAGGTCGGTCACCGCCGGTGCCGGTCCCGAATACGGGACATGCTGCATCTCGGTGCCCGTCATCTGGCGATAGAGCTCGCCGGCGAGGTGCATCGAGGACCCGTTGCCCGTCGAACCGAAGTTGATCTTGCCGGGGTTGGCGCGGGCATAGGCGGTGAACTCCGCCAGGGTCCGCGGGCCGAGTTGCCGGTTCACCACCAGGATGTTCGGCACGTTGCCGACGAGCACGACGGGATCGAAGTCGCGCACCGGGTCGAAGGGCAGTTCGCGATAGAGCGCCGGATTGGTCGCCAGCGTCCCCGCCCAGCCCCAGAGGAAGGTGTAGCCATCCGCCGGGCTGCGCGCGGCCGTCGCGGCGCCGACATTGCCGTTCGCCCCCGCGCGGTTCTCCACCACCACGCGCTGCGGCAGGCGCTTGTCGAGTTCCTGCGCCAGGATGCGCGCCACCGTATCGGCCGTCCCGGCACCGCCCAGGGTCGGCACGACGAGCCGTACCGGCTTGTCCGGCCAGGCGCCCTGGGCGTGAAGCGGCAGCGGCGCGAGGGCGGCAAGCCCCGTGGCGAGCAAGGTGCGGCGATGCGTCATGGCGGCAGGATCCCGGTTCTCCGGCAGCCAGCGTAGCAGTGCGCGGGCGCTTGCACAGCGCGCATGGGCGGCCGCAGGTTCGCGGCGGAACGGAGGATGACCAGCATGCGCATCGCGATTCTCGGCGCCGGGGCGATCGGCCCGGCCTCGGCGGCCCTGGCCGTGAGCCGCGGGCACGACGCGGCGATCTGGTCGCCCTCCGGTGCGGGCACGCGCGGCCTGGGCGCTACGCTGCATGCCGAAGGCGTGCTCGAAGGGGCCTTCCCCGTGACGGTCGCCGCAACGCTCGCGGACGCCGTCGCCGGCGCCGACGCCGCCATGCTGGCGGTGCCGACCTACGCGCTGCCCGGCCTGCTGCCGCGCATCGCGGAGGCGATCCCGCGCGGCCTGCCGCTGATGATCACGCCGGCGGCCTCGCTCGCGCCGCTCGCCTTCGCGCGGCTGCGCGGGCCTGGCGCGCCGGTCGGCGCCATGGCGACGACGCCGGTCACCGGCCGGCGCACCGCGCCCGACCGCGTGCGCGTCGCGGCCATCCGCGCCGAGATCGAGATGGGCGCGGTCCCCGGCCCCGCCGCCCCCGAACTCGCCGCGATGGCGGAAGCACTGTTCGGCAATCGCTGGCCGACCGTGCCCGATGCGCTCGCCGCCGCGCTGATCAACACCAACCCGATCGCCCATGCCGCGCTCGCGCTCGGCAACGTCACGCGCATCGAGAAGCGCGAATCCTGGGGCCAGTACGGGCTGATGACCGAGGCGGTGTGCCGCCTGATGGAGGATCTCGCGGCCGAGCGCGATGCGCTCGCCGCGCGCTTCGGCCACACGCCGCCGAGCCTCGCCTGGTCGCTGCACCGGACCAACGGCGTGCCGCTCGGCCCGCTGCACGAGATGACGGCGGCGATCGAGCAGGGGCGCGGCGTGATCGCCGGCCCGACGGAGATGAGCACGCGCTACGTCACCGAGGACGTGCCCTACGGCCTCGCCTTCTATCTCGCGGTCGCCGGGGCGATTGGGCTCGACATGCCGGTCACGGCGGCGACGGTCCGCGTGGTCGAATCTCTTTGGGGGAGGGACCTGCGCGACAACCCGCTGATCGCGGGCCTCGACTTGTCCGACCTCCCCGCCGCGCTCAGTCGAGGCTGATGTTGAGCGGCGCGACGACGCGTTGCCAGCGCGCCAGGTCGTCCTGCATCAGCGCGGCGAAGGCGGCCGCCGTGCCGGGCGCGGGCGTCGCGCCGAGACCCTCGAGCCGCTCGCGCAGGGAAGCCTCGGCCATGGCGCGGGTGAAGGCATCGGTCCAGTAGGCCATCGCCGCCGGCGGCGTCCCGGCGCGCAGCGCGAGGCCCGTCCAGATGCTGGCGGTGAAGCCCGGCACGGCGGCCTCGGTCAGGGTGGGTATGTCGGGCAGGCTCGGGAAGCGCTGCGCGCCCGTCGTCGCGACGACCTTCAGCGCGCCGCCCGAGAAGCCGAGCACCGAGGGCACCGAGACGAACATCAGCGCGATCCGTCCGGCGAGCAGGTCGTTGAAGGCCGCCGCCGCGCCGCGATAGGGCACGTGCTCGACGTTCAGCCGCTCGCGCGCCTTGAGGTCCTCCATGATGAGGTGCGTGTTGGTGCCGATGCCGGTCGAGGCATAGGAGAGCGGCTCGCGCGCCGCGCGGGCATGGGCGATCAGCGCCGTCGCATCGGCCACCGGCAGGTTCGGCGCGGCGAGCAGCGCCACAGGGCTGTCCGTCACCTGCATCAGTGGCGCGAGGTCCGCCTGCGGGTCGTAGGGCATGCGCCGCCCGATCGCCTTCGGGATGGTCGTCTGCCCGGCCGTGGCGAGCAGGATCGACAGCCCGTCGGCCGGGCCGCGCGCGACCGCCTCGCCGCCCAGGATGCCGCCGGCGCCGGCGCGGTTCTCGACCACCATCTGCTGGCCGGTCACCGCCTGGACCGCCTGGGCGAACAGCCGGCCGAGCACGTCCTGCGACCCGCCGGGCGCGAAGGGCACCACGAGCCGCGCCGGACGGTCCGGCGTCCAACCGCCCTGCGCCTTGGCGATGGCGGGCAGGGCGAGGCTGCCGAGCAGCGCGCGACGGCGGATGGACATGCGGCGAACTCCGGTTGTCCCGGCATGCTGGGCCGCGGGGCTCGACGGAGCAACGGGGGGGCCTTGCACAGCCTTCATCATGTTGCAGCCAAGCCTTCATTGCTCCGCCACGATCCGCGCGCTACCTCCGCAGTCCATGGAAGCCGTCATCCGCTCGACCGAGGAAGCCTTGAGGCCGCGCCGCCTGCGCCGCGCCAGCCCGCTGCGCTTCCGGCCCTGGCTGCCCGGCGCGGCCTGGGGCGACGTGATGGACGCGCGCCCCATGGGCGGGCGGTTCCGCGCCGTCCGGCGCATCACGATGGCGATGATCTGGACCATGCTCGCGATCCCCGTCCAGGCGGTGCTGATCCGCCTGCCGGGCCGCGCCAAGATCTCCTTCGCGCGGACCTATCACGCCGTGCTGTGCCGCCTGATCGGAATGAAGGTGCAGGTGGTGGGCTCGCTGTCGGGCGTGCCTTCGACGCTGTACGTATCGAACCATTCCTCCTGGCTCGACATCCTGGTGCTCGGCAGCGTCATCGACGCCGCCTTCGTGTCGAAGGCCGAGGTCGGCCAATGGCCGGGCATCGGCCTGGTGGCCCGCCTGGGCCGGACCGTCTTCGTCAGCCGCAGGCGCAACCACACGGGGCGCGAAGCGGAGGAGATCCAGCAGCGCCTCGCCACCGGCGACAACATCATCCTCTTCCCGGAAGGAACCTCGAACGACGGCACGCGAGTGCTGCCCTTCCGGTCCTCCTTCCTCGCCGTGGCGCAGAACGCGCAGCGGGTGCAGCCGGTCTCGATCGTCTATGACCGGCTGGGCGGGCTGCCGGCCTGCCGCCGCGACCGGCCGCTGTTCGCCTGGTACGGGGACATGGACATCGCCTCCCACTTCTGGCGCATCGCGCGCCGGCCGGGGGCGCGGGCGACGGTCCTGCTCCACGAACCCGCCGATCCCGCGACCTTTCCCGACCGCAAGACCCTGACGGCCGCGGCGAGCGACGTGGTGGCCGAGGGCGCGGCCCTGCTGCGCCAGAACCGCCCGGTCGAGCCGCTGCGGCTGCGCCCGCGGGGCGCCTGACCGCCGGCATGGCGGCGTGGGCTGCGGGCAACACCTGTGCAGCCGCGAACGCGCAATGCTTGACCCGGCTCGGAACGGACGTTCAGGCTTTCGCACATGTTGATTCGCTCCGCGCCCGAGGTCGCTTGACCCGCGCCGTCCAGGTGCGCATCTCCCCCGCCTGCCTTCGCCGCGACCTGCGCGGCGGGGCCGGCGGAGCCTGACCCGAATGACCGATACCCCCGCACCCCGGAAGCGCCTGCTGATCCGCACCTGGGGCTGTCAGATGAACGTCTACGACAGCGCCCGCATGGCGGACGTCCTCGCCCCGCTCGGCTATGCGCCCACCGAGCAGGTGGAGGAGGCCGACATGGTCATCCTCAACACCTGCCACATCCGGGAAAAGGCGACGGAGAAGGTCTTCTCCGACCTCGGCCGCCTGCGGGAGGCGAAGCAGGCCAGGGGCGGGGAGATGGTTATCGCGGTCGCGGGCTGCGTCGCCCAGGCCGAGGGTGCGGAGATCACCGCCCGCGCGCCCTGGGTCGACCTGGTGCTCGGCCCGCAATCCTACCACCGCCTGCCGGAGATGGTCGCGCGCGCCGCCCGGGCCGCCGGCACCGTGATCGAGACCGAGTTCCCCACGGAGGACAAGTTCGACCACCTGCCCGAGACGACGGCGCCCCAGGGGGCGACGGCCTTCCTCACCATCCAGGAGGGCTGCGACAAGTTCTGCTCCTTCTGCGTCGTGCCCTATACGCGCGGGTCGGAATACTCCCGCCCCGTCGCGGCGATCGTCGCGGAAGCCGAACGGCTGGTTGCGCTGGGCGCGCGGGAGATCACCCTGCTCGGCCAGAACGTGAATGCCTGGCACGGGGAGGGGCCGGACGGGGGCGCCTGGACGCTCGGGCGGCTGGCGCGGCGGCTGGCGGAGATCGAGGGTCTCCTTCGCATCCGCTACACGACGTCCCATCCCCGCGACATGGATGACGACCTGATCGCCGCCCATGGCGACACGCCGGCGTTGATGCCCTTCCTGCACCTGCCGGTGCAGTCGGGCTCCGACCGCGTGCTCAGGATGATGAACCGCGGGCACACGGCGGCCGACTACCTGCGTCTGGTCGAGCGCCTGCGCGCCGCGCGGCCGGACCTGGCGCTGTCCACCGACATCATCGCCGGCCACCCCGGCGAGACCGACGCCGACCACGCCGCGACGCTCGCGCTGATCCGCGAGGTCGGCTTCGCCCAGGCCTTCTCCTTCAAGTATTCCGCCCGCCCCGGCACCCCGGCCTCGACCATGGCGGGGCAGGTGGAGGAAGCGGTGAAGGATGCCCGCCTCGCCGAGGTCCAGGCCCTGCTGCGCGACCAGCAGACCGCCTTCAACCGCTCCCGCGCCGGTCTGGTCGCCGAGGTGCTGGTCACCGGTCCGGGCCGTCACCCGGGCCAGATGGCCGGGCGCACCCCCTGGCTGAATCCGGTCCATTTCGAGGGACCGGCGGAGCTCGCCGGCCAGGTCGTCCCGGTCCGGATCCTCGCCGGCCATCCCAATTCCCTCACCGGGACGCTCGCCGCGCCCCATCGCGCCCAGCCCAGGGAGAGACCCGCCGCTTGACCGCCCCGCACAGCATCGCGATCCGCCCCGCCGACCCCCGCAGCGACGCCGAGCGACGCTCCGTCACGCTGCAGTTCGACGACAACGTCCTCCTGCCCCTGCTCCATGGCGAGCACGACCGGCACCTGGCGCGGATCGAGCAGGTGCTCGGCGTCAGGGTCTCGTCCCGGGGCAACCGCATCGCCATCTCAGGCGGTGCGGACAGGACCGAGATGGCGGAGGCGGCGCTGCTCGCCCTGTGGAAGCGGCTGGAACAAGGACAACATGTCGGAACGGCGGACGTGGAAGCGGCGCTGAGATTGGCCGAGGGCGGGGCGGAGCAGGGCGAGCCGCGCCTGCCGCTGCGCGACCTGCCGGCCATCCGCACGCGCAAGGGTGCGATCGCGCCGCGCTCCTCGGCGCAGGGCGCCTATATCGAGATGCTGGCGACGCGCGAGATGGTGTTCGGCGTCGGCCCGGCCGGCACGGGGAAGACCTACCTCGCGGTGGCGCAGGGCGTCGCGCTGCTCCAGTCGGGGCAGGTCGACCGCATCGTGCTCTCGCGCCCGGCGGTCGAGGCGGGGGAGCGCCTCGGCTTCCTGCCCGGCGACATGAAGGAGAAGGTCGATCCCTATCTCCGCCCGCTCTACGACGCGCTGAACGACATGCTGCCGCCCGAGCAGGTGGCCAAGCGCATCGAGCGCGGCGAGATCGAGATCGCGCCGCTCGCCTTCATGCGCGGCCGGACGCTCGCCCATTGCTACGCCATCCTGGACGAGGCCCAGAACACCACGGCCGCCCAGATGAAGATGTTCCTCACCCGGATGGGAGAGGGCAGCCGCATGGTCATCACCGGCGACCCGACCCAGGTCGACCTGCCGAGCGGCCAGCCCTCCGGCCTGATCGAGGCGCTGCGGATCCTCGAGGGCGTCGAGGGCATCGGAGTCGCGAGATTCGCGGAGCGGGATGTGGTAAGGCATCCGTTGGTGGCCCGGATCGTCGCCGCCTATGGTCGGGCCGACGAGCAGTCCCGGGCGAAGAAGGAGAGGTATGGAACCGGGAAGTAGCCGTCCCGGCCGTGGTCGTGTTTCCGACGATCAGGCTGGGCTTCGGAACGGATCGCAGGAGATGCCCGGCATCTCCGTGATCCTGGCGGCGCCAGGCTGGCGCGCCGCCGTCAAGCGGCCCGAGGCGGTCGCCCGCCGCGCCGCGGAAGCGGCCCTGCGCGAAGCGGGTGCCGCCGGCGCCATGACCGTGCTGCTGACCGACGACAGCGAGGTCAAGCGGCTGAACGGCCAGCACCGCGCCAAGGTCAAGCCGACCAACGTATTGTCATTCCCCGCCGGCGCGCCGGGCCAACTCGGCGACGTCGCGCTCGCCCTCGGCGTGGTGCGGCGCGAGGCGCGCGAGGCCGGGCGCAAGACGGCCGCGCATCTCGCCCATCTGGTGGCGCATGGGGCCCTGCATCTCGCGGGGCATGACCACCTCCTCGCCGGCGAGGCCCGCCGCATGGAGCGCGCCGAGGCGCGCATCATGCGCCGCCTGGGCCTGCCCAATCCGTGGCGGGGCGTGACATGAGCGACCTGTCCGCCAAACCCGGGCTGTTCTGGAAGCTGCAGGGCCTGCTCCGCCGCAAGGAGGCGGAATCGGTCCGCGACCGCGTCGGCGAACTGCTCGACGGGGGCGAGGAGAAGCGCGACGGCGCCGAGCCCGACGACAGCGACCTCGACACCCACGAACGCGCGTTGCTGTCGAATGTGCTGCGTCTGCAGGGCACCACCGCCGACGACATCATGGTGCCGCGCGCGGACATCATGGCGATGCCGGAGGATTTCAGCCTCGATCAGGCGATCCACCTCATCCAGAAGGATGGCCACAGCCGCTATCCGGTCTATCGCGGCAGCCTCGACGACATCGTGGGCATGGTCCACATCAAGGATGTCTTCGCCGCGGTGGGTCATGGCGGCCACGACACGCCGTTCGACCTGAAGTCGATCCTGCGCAAGCCGCTCTTCGTGGTGCCGTCGATCCCGGTGCTCGACCTGCTGCTGCAGATGCGCCAGCAGCGCGTCCACATGGCGCTCGTGGTCGACGAATACGGGGGCATCGATGGTCTCATCACCATCGAGGACCTGGTCGAGACCATCGTCGGCGACATCTCGGACGAGCACGACGAGGACGCGGCGCCGCAGATGACCGAGCGGCCGGACGGGACCATCGAGATCGACGCCCGGATGCCGATCGAGACCTTCGAGGCGCATCTCGGCCCGATCCTGACCGATGAGGAGCGCGCCACCGACATCGACACCGTCGGCGGCCTGGTCTTCACCCTCGCGGGCCGCGTGCCGGCCAAGGGGGAACTCGTGTCGCATCCCTCGGGCCTCGAGTTCCGCATTCTCGATTCCGACCCGCGCCGGATCCGCCGGCTGCGGGTTCGCCGGCCGGGAACGGCGCCGCAACGGGCGGCGGCCGAGTAGGCGGGTGCGGCCGGGCGACGGAGGGCATCCCGGGGGCGCCATGCGCTCCTGCGCTTCCGGCCTCCGGAGCCGGGGTGCGGGTGGGCAAGAGTGCCGGGCTTCGCGACGCGGCGGACCCTGTTCCCGTCCCGACGTCATTGACGTGCGACTTGCGTACCGGCGGCCCGGGGCCCTTGGGCCGGCGGGTTCGGGAGGGCAAGGTCCTCCCGCGACCTTCCTCGGCCGTTCCGGCGCAACCTTCCCCAACTAGGACCATCGCGCATGTGGCATCGTTTTCTCGGCCATCTCGCCGGCCGGCGAGGCTGGCGGGCCGTCGTCACGGCGGCCGGCCTGGGCCTGCTGGCAGCCCTGGCCCTGCCGCCCGTCCATGCCGTGCCGGTCCTGCTGCTGGCCATACCCGGGCTGCTGGCGATGGTCGGCGCCGCCCCGAGCGGATGGCGTGCCTTCTGGATCGGCTACACCTGGGGCTGGGGCTTCTTCGCCGCCGGTCTCTACTGGGTGACCTACGCCATCCTGACGGAGGTGGAGCGCTTCTGGTGGCTGGTGCCGATCGCCGTGCCGGCCCTCGCCCTGCCGCTGGCCTTGTTCGTGGCGGGGCCAGCGGCGCTGGCCTGGCGGGTGCGGAGCGGCTGGCCGCGGGTGCTGGTGTTCGCCGGCGCCTGGGTCGGGTTCGAGCTGCTGCGCGGCTGGGTCTTCACCGGTTTCCCCTGGAACCTGATCGGGTCCGTCTGGGCCTTCGGCGCGCTGCCGATCCAGGCGGCCGCCTGGATCGGCGTGCATGGCCTGTCGTTGCTGACGATCGTCCTGGCGGCCACGCCGCTGCTCGGGCGGCGGGCGATGCTCGGCGGCGTCGCGGCCCTGGGGTTCCTGGCGGTGGTCGGTGCGGCGCGGCTCTGGCCGGCCGAACCGCCGCCCCAGCGGGTCGGGTTGCTGATCGTGCAGGGGAACATCGCGCAGGAGCTGAAATGGCGCGCCGACCAGCGCATCTCGATCCTGCGTCGCTACATCGACATGACGCGGGAAGCCGCGCTCGCCGCCCTGCGGGACTTGCCGGAGGGCGACCGCCTGGTCGTCATCTGGCCGGAGACGGCGGTTCCCTTCCTGCTGGCCGACGACCCGGAGGTGCGGACGCTGGTCGCCGGTGCGCTGCCGCAGCGCGCCATCCTGCTGTCCGGCACGATCCGCGGAGAGTTCGGCCCTGATGGCCGTCCCCGGCGCCTCTTCAACAGCCTCGTCGCGATCGACCCCGCCGGGCAGGTGCTGGGCATGTCCGACAAGGTCACGCTTGTTCCGTTCGGCGAATACATGCCGCTGTCCGGATTGCTGCCGATCCGCATCGTTCAGGGCGGGATGGACTTCACGCCTGGTGGCGCTCTCGCAACTGTGCGCGCCGACGGGGTACCGCCTTTCGGAGCCTTGATTTGTTATGAAGTGATCTTTCCCGCATCGGTTGTGCCGGCCGATCGGCCATCCTGGCTCGTGAACGTGACGAACGATGCCTGGTTTGGGATCTCCGCCGGCCCGTGGCAGCATCTCGCTGCCGCAAGGCTGCGTGCAGTGGAGGAAGGCCTGCCACTTGCGCGTGCGGCGCAGACGGGTGTTTCGGCCGTGTTCGATGCGCGTGGGCGGGAGGTGGTTCGGACGGGGTTAGGTGAAACGGGCGTCCTGATGGCACCGCTGCCCGCGGCTGGAGAACCGGCCCTTTTCGCGCGGTTCGGCCTGGTGCTGCCCGGCCTGTTGGCCGGGCTGGTGTTCGCCTTTGGGTGGTGGAGAGGTTCCGGAAAAGCGCGCTCCGGCTGAAAGTCAGCACGACCGGTGACGGATGGATTGTCTAAAAATTAGGGATTGAGAAAAAGAGTTGACGAAAAATGAATAGCCTCTTATCCGAAGAGGCGCGCAGGGGATGACTGCACGCATCCGTGGCGCAGGGCAGGAGGCGGGCGGTGGAAATTCGGGGCGCGGAGGAGCGGATGGCGAGCGACGGCGGTCTGGATCGGGTTGAGCGCGAGCACCGGGCGAGCCCGATCGATGTCCATGTCGGCTCGCGGGTCCGTCTGCGCCGCACCCTTCTGGGCATGAGCCAGGAAAAGCTCGGCGAAGCCCTCGGCCTCACTTTCCAGCAGATCCAGAAGTACGAACGGGGCGTGAATCGCATCGGCGCGAGCCGCCTGTTCGACCTCGCCCGCGTTCTCGACGTTCCGATCGGCTTCTTCTTCGACGACATGTCGCCCGAGCTCGGCGGCAACGCCGCCACCCGTTCGCGCGCCGCCGCCTTCGGATTCGCGGAAGGGCAGGACGGCTTCGAGGACGACACGCTGCATCGTCGCGAGACGCTGGAACTGGTCCGCGCCTACTACCGCATCACCGATCCGTCGGTGCGCAAGCGCGTGTTCGACCTGATCAAGACGCTGTCGCCGACCGACTGACGCCGACCGCGGCGCTCAGGTGCCGCGGCTGCAGTGGAGCATGATCACCGGCTGCCCTGGGGTCAGATCCAGGTTGATCTCGTCCGGCCTGTCCCAGACAAACGATTCCATCCCCGTTCCCGGATCCTGACCGCGTTCGAGCGGTTGGCCGAAATTCCGGATGAGGCGCTGACGCAGCGCCGCCGCCTGCGACGCTTCCCCCCGCGCCGAGACGCACACCAGCCCGCCATTCCGTGCATCGAAGGCCAGCGCCACGGTCAACCGGAGCGCGCCGGACCGGAATTCCCCGCCAACGCGGTACTCCATGCGCGCGGACGGCACGGGCCGTCGTTCCTGCGGCGGCAACAGGCGCAACTGCCCGCGGGAGGCAGCGATCACCTGCTGCTCGGTCATGCCCCAGCGGGTGAACTCCCAATGCGCCTCGGCCGGCCAGGCGAGCAGCGCGAGCGCCGCGGCGAGCGTTGCCCGCCGCATCACGCCCGCCCGTGGCAGGCCTTGTACTTCTTCCCCGAACCGCAGGGGCAGGGCGCGTTGCGCGGCGTGCGGTGCCAGGTGGCGGGATCGTTCGGATCCACGCCGTCGGCCATCGGACGCGGCGCGGCGCTGCCGATCGACATCGGCACCTGCTCGTAGGTCGTGCCGTTGCCCGCCATCTCGAGCTCCGCGGCGGCCATCGCCGGGTCCGGGTGGCGCATGTCGAGGAAGCCGATGCCATCGGGCGATGGAGGCGGCGCCTCGGGGCGGAGTTCGATGCGCAGCAGCAGGCTGGTCACGCGCTCGCGCAGGTCGACCAGCATCGCGTTGAACAGCGCGAAGGCTTCCGACTTGTACTCGTTCAGCGGGTCGCGCTGGCCATAGGCGCGCAGCCCGATGCCCTGGCGCAGGTGATCGAGCGCGAGCAGGTGTTCCTTCCACACCTGGTCGAAGACCTGCAGCAGCAGCGACTTCTCGACCTGGCGCATGATGTCCGGGCCGACATTCGCCGCGCGCGAGGCGTAGGCGAGGTCGGTCGCCTCCTCGAGCCGCTCGCGCACGATGTCGTCGTCGATGCCTTCCTCGCGCGCCCATTCGGCGACCGGCACGTCGAGGTTCAGCACCTCCTGCACCTGGCGCTGCAGGGTCTCGAGGTCCCACTGCTCGGGGTAGGCGTTCTCGGGAATGCAGCGGGCGACGAGCTCGGCGATGGTCTCGCGGCGCATCTCCTGGATGGTCTCGGCGACGTCGTCGGCGATCATGAAGGCGCGGCGCTGGGAATACACTTCCTTGCGCTGGTCGTTCATGACGTCGTCGTACTTGAGAAGGTTCTTGCGCATGTCGAAGTTGCGCGCCTCGACCTTCTTCTGTGCCTTCTCCAGCGCCTTGTTGATCCAGGGATGGACGATCGCCTCGCCTTCCTTGAGGCCGAGCTTCTGCAGCATCCCGCCCATGCGGTCCGACCCGAAGATGCGCATCAGGTCGTCTTCGAGCGAGAGGAAGAAGCGCGAGGCGCCGGGGTCGCCCTGGCGGCCCGAACGGCCGCGCAGCTGGTTGTCGATGCGCCGCGATTCATGGCGCTCGGTGCCGATGACGAAAAGGCCGCCGGCCTCCTTCACCGCCGGGCGCAGCGCCTCGACCTCCGCCTTGTGCTTCGCGACCGCGGCCTCGTAGGCCTCGCCCTCGTTGGTGCCGGCTTCCTGGCGCGCCAGCATCTCGTAGTTGCCGCCGAGCTGGATGTCGGTGCCGCGGCCGGCCATGTTGGTCGCGATGGTCACCGCGCCGGGGCGGCCGGCCTGGGCGACGATGCCGGCCTCCTGCTCGTGGTAGCGGGCGTTCAGCACCTGGTGCGGGATCTTCTTCCGCTGCAGCAGGGAGGAGATCAGTTCCGACTTCTCGATGCTCGTCGTGCCGACCAGGCAGGGCTGGCCGCGGGTGCGGGCTTCGTCGATCAGCGCGGCGACGGCCTCGTACTTCTCGGCGGCCGAGAGATAGACCTCGTCATCCTCGTCCTTGCGCGCGACGGGGACGTTGGTCGGGATCTCCACGACCTCGAGCTTGTAGATCTCGGCGAACTCGTCGGCCTCGGTCGCCGCGGTGCCGGTCATGCCGGACAGCTTGGGATAGAGGCGGAAGTAGTTCTGGAAGGTGATGGACGCCAGCGTCTGGTTCTCGGGCTGGACGGTGACGTGTTCCTTCGCCTCGAGCGCCTGGTGCAGCCCGTCCGAGTAGCGCCGGCCTTCCATCATGCGGCCGGTGAACTCGTCGATGATGACGATCTTGTCGTTGCGCACGACGTATTCGACGTCGCGCTTGAACAGCGTGTGCGCGCGCACCGACTGGTTGACGTGGTGCACCAGCGTGACGTTGTGGATGTCGTAGAGGTTGCCCTCGGTGAGCAGCCCCGATTCCTTCAGCATCTGCTCGATGCGCTCGCCGCCGTCCTCGGTCAGCGTGACGGTGCGCTGCTTCTCGTCCTTCTCGTAGACCGCGGCGTCCTTCACGAGCTCCTTCACCACCTCGTCCACGCGGCGGTAGAGGTCGGAGGAATCCTCGGACGGGCCGGAGATGATGAGCGGCGTGCGCGCCTCGTCGACCAGGATGGAGTCCACCTCGTCGACGATGGCGTAGGCGAAGTCGCGCTGGACCATGTCGTCCAGCCGGTACTTCATGTTGTCGCGCAGGTAGTCGAAGCCGAACTCGTTGTTGGTGCCGTAGGTGATGTCGCAGGCATAGGCGTCGCGGCGCTCGTCGTCGGTCAGCCCATGCACGATTACGCCGACCGAAAGGCCCAGGAACCTGTAGAGCCGGCCCATCCATTCCGCGTCGCGGCGGGCGAGATAGTCGTTCACCGTCACGACATGCACGCCCTTGGCGGGCAGGGCGTTGAGGTAGACCGGCAGGGTGGCGACCAGCGTCTTGCCTTCGCCGGTCTTCATCTCGGCGATCTTGCCGTCGTGCAGGACCATGCCGCCGATCATCTGCACGTCGAAGTGGCGCAGGCCGAGCACGCGGCGCGCGGCCTCGCGCACCGTGGCGAAGGCTTCGGGGAGGATGTCGTCGAGATCCTCGCCCTTGGCCAGCCGCTCGCGGAACAGGACGGTCTGGTTCGCCAGCGCCTCGTCCGACAGCGCCTCCATCTTTGGCTCGAGCGCGCTGATGGCGGGCACGCGCCCCTGGTAGCGCTTCAGGGCGCGGTCGTTCGAGGTGCCGAAAATGGCGGCGGCGAGGCGGGCGAACATCGGGGGCTTCAGTCTCCGTCGGGCGGGCGGCCCGGTCGAGCGTGCCGCCATGCGACACGGATCGCGCCGCACCCGGCCCGGTTCGGGCGGGAGGCGGCGCGGCCGAGGCACAGATAGGCGGGCGGGGAGGGCGGGTCAACGAACCGGGGCCATCATCGGCGCGGATCACCCCCGAAAACCCTTTGCCGCCCGGGGCTTGGCGCGGACCGGACCTTGGCTTCCGAGGCGCGTCCGGCGGTTTGCCGCCCGGCCTGGCGCAATGACCCGCCACGGGACTCCGCCCTCGCCTTGTCCGGCCCCCGCGCATCGGCCATCTTCCGCGGGTTCCCGCCCCCGAGGCCCCATGATTCTCCGCCCCCGCCCCGCGCTTCCCTCCCGCGCGGGCCTCGCCCTTGTGCTCTGCCTGGCCGGTGCCGATGCCGTGCGCGCCCAGGCCCCGGCCCCCGCCACCCCGCCGGGGGACCCGGTGGTCGCCCGGGTGGACGGGGAGCCGATCCTGCTGTCCGACCTGGCCGCCGCGGCGCAGGACCTGCCGGAGGAACTGCGCGGCGCACCCCCGCAGATGCTCTACCCGCTGATCCTCGACCAGATGATCGCGGGCCGCGCCGTGACCGCCGCGGCCCGCCGCGCCCGGCTCGACCAGGAACCCGAGGTCCGCGCCCGCATCCGCCGCGCCGAGGAGCAGGAACTCCAGCAGGCCTGGCTGTCGCGTGAGATCGCGTCCCGCATCACGGACGCGACGATCCGCGCCCGCTACGATCGCGACATCGCGAACCGCCCGGCCGAGGAGGAGGTCCGCGCCCGCCACATCCTGGTGCCGACCGAATCGGAGGCCCGGGCCGCGCTCGCCGAGGTCCGCGGCGGCGCGGACTTCACCGCGGTCGCGCAGCGCCGTTCCTCCGGCCCCGGTGCGCGGGAAGGCGGCGACCTCGGCTTCTTCCGCCGCGGCGACATGGTCCCCGAATTCGCCGAGGCCGCCTTCGCCCTGCAGCCCGGGCAAGTGAGCGAGAACCCGGTCCGCTCGCCCTTCGGCTGGCATGTCATCAAGGTCGAGGAGCGCCGCCAGGCCGCCGCCCCGCGCTTCGAGGAAGTCGCCCAGGCGATCCGCCAGCAGCTTCTCGAGGCCGAGGTCCAAGCAGCGGTCGAGCGCGCCCGTGGCGCCGCGCAGGTCGAACGCTTCAACCTCGACGGGTCGGCGCCGCGTCCGACCGACACGGCCGAGCCGCCGGCTCCGGCCGCCCCGCCCGCTCGCCCCGGCGCGCCGATCCGGCGCTGATCTGACTCCAAGCAAGAACAGGGATACGCCCATGGCCCATCCGGTTTCCCCCCTCGCGCTGCCGATGCCCGAACTGCCGCCGGTGCCCGGCGTGCGCGTCGCCACGGGCATGGCCGAGATCCGCTACCGCGCGCGGGAGGACGTGATGGCCATGGCCTTCCCGGCCGGCACCACCGTCGCGGGCGTCTTCACCAAGAACCGCTGCCCCGGCGCGCCGGTCGAATGGTCCCGCGCCGCGCTGAAAGGTGGGAAGGCGCGCGGCCTGGTCGTCACCTCGGGCAATTCCAATGTCTTCACCGGCAAGGCCGGGCGGGAGACCTGCACCAAGACCGCCGAGGCGGCCGCGAAGATCCTCGGCTGCAAGCCGAAGGAGATCTTCCTCGCCTCCACCGGCGTCATCGGGGAACGCCTGCCGACCGAGAAGCTGGTCGGCGCCCTGCCCAAGGTCTTCGACGCCGTCACCGAGGCCGGCTTCGCCGCCGCCGCCCGCGCCATCATGACCACCGACACCTTCCCCAAGGCGTCGGTGCGGACGGCGAAGATCGGCGATGCGACCGTGACCGTCGCGGGCATCGCCAAGGGCTCGGGCATGATCGCGCCCGACATGGCGACGATGCTGTCCTTCCTCGCGACCGACGCGAAGGTCCCGGCCGGCGCGCTGCAGGCGCTGCTCAAGAAGGGCTGCGACAAGTCGTTCAACTGCGTCACTGTCGATTCCGACACCTCAACCTCGGACACGGTGCTGCTGTTCGCCACCGGCGTCGCGAAGCATCCGCGCGTGCCGGCCGAGGGCGGGCCGATGCTCAAGGACTTCGCCCGCGCGGTGAACGAGGTGCTGATGGACCTCGCCCTGATGGTCGCGCGGGATGGCGAGGGCGCGCAGAAGCTGATCCGCATCGACGTCACCGGCGCCGTCACGGCGCGCTCGGCGCACAGGATCGGCATGTGCATCGCGAACTCGCCGCTGGTGAAGACCGCCATCGCCGGCGAGGACGCGAATTGGGGCCGCATCGTCATGGCGGTGGGCAAGGCGGGCGAGCCGGCCGACCGCGACAAGCTCTCGATCGCCGTCGGCGGCACCTGGATGGCGCGCGACGGCGGCGTGGTCGACGGCTACGACGAGACGCCGGTCGTCGCGCACATGAAGGGGCGCGAGGTCGAGATCACGGTCGACATCGGCCTCGGCAAGGGCAAGGCGACGGTTTGGACCTGCGACCTGACGCATGGCTACATCGACATCAACGGGTCGTACCGGAGCTGAGGTGACGACGGGGAGGGCGCTGCCCTCCCCGGACCCCACCCGCCGAGGGCTCAAGGCCCTCGCAACCCGTTCCTGGTTTCCAAAGGCCTTTCGGCCTTTGGCGGGGAGAGGTCCGGAGAGGGGCGGCGCCCCTCTCCGCGGCGCCGCGTGACCCTTCTTCTCGGCGTCCTCGCGCTATCGGGCTCGCTCGCCTGGCTGTTCGGCGTGCTTTGGTTCCTCCGCTACTTCCGCCCGCCCGCCGTCGCCGCCGAAGGGCGCGTGACGTTGCTGCTGGCCGTCACGGGGCGCACCGACGGCCTGCCGCGCCTCTTCGCGGCGCTCGCCGCCCAGACGCTGCAACCGCGCCGCATGCTCGTCGCCGTGGAAGCGGAGGCGGACCCCGCCTTCGCGCAGGTCCGTGAGCTCGAACGCCTGCTGCCCTTCCCGGTCGAGATCGTCGTCGCCGGCCTCGACGCCACGCGTAGCCAGAAGGCGACCAACATGATCGCGGCGCTGGCGCGCGTGGATGCGGATGACGACGCGCTGGTGCTGCTCGACGCCGACATCCTGCCGCAGGCGACCTGGCTGTCCTGGCTCGCCACCCCGGCGCTGAACGGCGCGGCGGATCTCGTGACGGGGTATCGCTGGCATGCGCTCGACGGGGCGGGGCCGGCGCGGCACGTGGTGGCCTGGCTCGATCGCGCGCTCGCGCTCGGGCCGCGTTTCGTCGCCTCGGGGCTGGTCTGGGGCGGATCGGTCGCGATCGCGCGGGATGCCCTGGCACGCATGGACCTGCCCGGCGCGCTGGCGCACACATTCTCGACCGATGGCGCGATCAGCCGCCGTGCGCGGCAGCTCGGGCTGCGCGTGCTGACGCGCCGCGCCGTGCTGCTGCCGACGCCACCCGAGGGCGGCGACCGCGAGGCCATCGCCTTCAAGAGGCGGCAGCTGCAGATCGTGCATGTCTATGTCCCGCGCCTCTGGGCCTGGCTCGGCGCCGTGCTGCATGCCGAGGCGCTGGCGTTGCCGCTGGCATTGCTGGCGATGACCGGCGACGCCGTCGCGGCGGGCTTCGTTGCCCTGCTGATGGCGATGGGCTTCGCGCGCGCGGTGCTGCAGGACCATGTCACGCGTCGGATCGGCATCGCGGAAGGCGCCCCCGCGCGGATGCTCCAGATCGCCATCGGCACCTGCGTGCCGCTGACCGCCGCCACCGTCGCGGCGCTGTTCTGGACCAGCGCGCGCACGCGCGTCATCCGCTGGCGCCACGTGGAATACGAGGTGCTCGGCCCCGACGAGGTCCGCGTGCTGCGCCGCCATACCCCCGGCGCCACGGCGTGACGCCGGGCATCTGCCCCATCACCGGCGCGCCGGCCGCGCTGGTGCAGGAGATCCCGCCACGTCTGCTCCGCGGCCTCTGGCGCCGAGCCTTCGGCGTCGATCCGTCGCCCTTGCCCGATGTGCCGATCGGCGTCTGGCGGTCGCCTTGCGGCCTGATCTTCTTCGCGCCGGCGCAGGAAGGCGACGGCGCCTTCTACGAGGCGCTCTACCGGCGGCTCGATGCGGGTGGACGGGTGCGAGCGGCTGGCCGCGACCGCGCCGAATATCCTCATGCCGCGTCGCGCATCCACTCCGGGGATGCGGTGCTCGAGGTCGGCGCCGGGGCCGGTGCCTTCGCGCGGGTCATCCCCGACGCGCGCCATGTCGGCCTCGACCCCAATCCCGGCGCCTACGCCGAGGCCAGCGGCACCGTCCGCGCCGAGGACCTCGCTACCCATGCCGAGGCCCATGCCGGCACCTATGACGCCGCCTGCGCCTTCCAGGTCATCGAGCATGTCGCCGATCCGCTGCGCCTGGCCGCCGACATGGCGCGCTGCCTGAAGCCGGGCGGGCTGCTGATGCTGGGCGCGCCGGTCTGGCCCTCGGCCATGACGGCGATTCCGGACTTCGCCTTCAACGCCCCACCGCACCACCTGTCCTGGTGGAGCGAGGCCGCGATGGCGGCGCTCGCCGGACGCCTCGGCCTCGCCGTCGAGGAGATCCGGCTGCTGCCGCCCGTTGCCGCCCAGCCGTTGATCCACTGGATGGGCCGCCTCGCGCCGATCAAGGCGCCGCCCGGGGGGCCGTGGTTCGCGGCACGGCGGTCCTGGTACGCCTCGCTAGCGCTGTCCTACCTGCTGGGGCGCCTTGCGGCCGTCCTGCTGCCACTCCCGCGCAACGCCGCCCCCATGTTCGTGATGCTGATCGCCCGGAAGCCTTGACGCTGCGCCGGTGCTGGCCGTTCCTGAACCCCGGATGCCCGACTCCACCCCCGCCTTCGCGCCGCTCGCCACCGAGCGCTTCGTCCTGCGCCCCCTGCGCGCCGAGGACGCCGCCGAACTGCATCGCCTGGTGAACGATTGGGAAGTCGCCAAGACGCTCGCGCGCGTACCCTTTCCCTACCCGCGCCATCTGGCCGACGAATGGATCGCCTCGACGCTCGAGCAGATCGCCGAAGGCACCGCCTATCACCTCGCCATCGCCAAGCCCGAGGCCGAGGGCGGGGCCATGCTCGGCTGCGTCGGCCTGACGATCGAGCGTGACGAGCGGGCCGCCGAACTCGGCTACTGGGTCGCGCGGCGCCACTGGGGGCAGGGGATCGCGCCGGAGGCGGCGGGCCGCCTCGCGCGCTGGGCGATCGCCAATCTCAACATCGACCGCATCACCGCCAGCGCGCTGACCGACAACGCGCGTTCGGCCGCCGTGCTGCGGCGCATCGGCTTCCGCGACGCGGGCAAGGGGCAGCGGGATTTCCTCTCGCGCGGCGGCGGCATGCCCGTGCTGCTGTTCGAGGCCGGGCGCGCCGACCTCGCCCCGCCCGTCGCGCCGCCCGCGCCTGCGCCCGAAGCCGCCGTGGCCGGCGGCAAGCCGATCCTCCTCGTCGCCGCGGTGGGGCTGATCGACCCGGACAACCGCGTCCTCCTGGCCCGGCGACCCGAGGGCAAGCCGCTCGCCGGCCTTTGGGAGTTCCCCGGCGGCAAGGTCCGCGCGGGGGAGACCCCCGAAGTCGCGCTGATCCGCGAGCTGAAGGAAGAACTCGGCATCGACGTGACCGAGGCCTGCCTCGCCCCCTTCGCCTTCGCCTCCCATGGCTACGAGGCCTTCCACCTGCTGATGCCGCTGTTCCTCTGCCGCCGCTGGCAGGGGCAGGTGACGGCGCTGGAAGGCCAGGCGCTGGCCTGGGTGCGGCCGCAGCGCCTGGCGGACTACGCGATGCCACCGGCGGACGTGCCGCTCGTCGCGTTGTTGAGGGATTTTCTTTAGGCCTTTCATAGGCCTCAGGCGCCGGCGCCCGCATCCGCGGGCTTGGCTCGCGCGCCGTGGACTGGTGCGCCTGGGGCGGCTGATGGTCTGGGCGCGGTCGCGCTTTGCGCTCCCGGCCCAAGGCCAGCCTTGGGCCGCATCGCCGTCATGCCCGGGTGGTCCGAATGCGCACACCAGCGCGTCGAGCCGAAGGTTTCTCCGCCCGGGCAATTGTGCCTTCCCGCGGGCCGCCTATCCTGGCGCCGGAGGATGCCGCCATGCCCAACCCGACTGCCTGCCTGCTCATCATCGGCAACGAGGTGCTGTCGGGCCGCACCCAGGACGCCAACCTGAAGTTCATCGCTACGCGCCTTGGCGAGATCGGCATCCCGCTGCGCGAGGTCCGCGTCATCCCCGACGTGCCCGAGACCATCATCGACACGGTCAACGAAGTGCGGGCGAAGTACGACCACGTCTTCACCACCGGTGGCATCGGGCCGACGCATGACGACATCACCAGCGAATGCGTCGCCGCGGCCTTCGGCGTGCCCTGGGAACCGCATCCCGAAGCCTGGCGACGCCTCGAATCCCACTACGCGCGCCAGGATCCGCCCGGCGACTTCAACCCGGCGCGCCAGCGCATGGCGACCATGCCGCGCGGGGCGGAACTGATCGACAACATCATCTCCATCGCCCCCGGCTTCACCATCGGCAACGTCCATGTCATGGCCGGCGTGCCGCGCATCATGCAGGCGATGTTCGAAGCACTGGCGCCCTCGCTGCAGGGCGGGCCGCCGATCGTGTCCGCCGCCGTGCACGCGAACGGCCTGATGGAAGGCCGCATCGCCGAGGGCCTCGCGGACATCCAGCAGCGCTACCCGCAGCTCGACATCGGCTCCTACCCCTATTACCGGGCCGGCGGCGGTGGCGTGGCGGTCGTCGCCAAGGGCACGGACGGGGACGCGGTGAAGCAGGCAGCCCGCGAGGTGCTGGTCTTCATGCGCGCCTGCGGCGGCCAGCCGGTGGAAGGCGAGCCGGCCTGAGCCGCGGTCAGTCGCGCAGCTCGAACAGCAGCATCAGCAGGCGCTGGAGCACGCTCTCGTTGTCGTCGGTGACGAGGGCGACGATGGTGCGCCCTTCATGCCGCGCCACGCCGACGCCTTCCCAGTTCTCGGCGGGCAGCGGCGCGCCGTCGAGGCGGAGGATCTCCGCCCCCTCCAGCACGCCCTCCCGCCCGATCGCCGCGATCGCGGCCGGGGTGACCCGCACCAGACGCGCGCCGAAGCCGCCGAGAAGGCTGAAGCGGCGTTCCAGCACGAGTGCCCCGCCATCCGGCAAGCCGGCGGCATCCACCGGCACGTAGGGCTGCGCCGGCCGCCAGGCGATCGGCAGCCAGGCGCCGGGACGCCCGATCCAGGCGCGCCGCAGTTCCGGCCGGCCCGACACCTGCAGATCCTCCGTGATCGCGAGCAGCCGGCCATCCGCCAGCACGGTGAGGGCTTCGAGCCCCCCATTGCCCGGCGCACGATCGAGGCCGGGGGGCGCCTCGACATACGCGCCCGGACCGTCCAGCCGCCGATAGGCGCGGATGCGGTGCCAGCGTTCGTAGGCGACGAGCCAGGTGCCGTCCGGCAGCCGCGCGATGGCTTCCGCATCCCCGGCATAGCCCCGCGGCAGGGGCCGCCCGGCGCCGTCCCCGAGCGGCCCTGAGGCGATCGGTTCCAGCGCCTGTGCGACGCCGTCGCGCAGCACGATCCGCGCCCGCGCCCAGCGCGACCGGTCGTCGACCATGGTGGCGACGAGGTCGCCATCGAGATGGATGCCTGAGAGGCTCCCCGCCCCGAGGCGCCGCGCATCGATCTCGAAACCGCCGAGACTGCGCAGCGGCCCGTCCAGCGGCATCGGGGGCAACGGCGTGCCGGCACCGCTCGCCGGCCGCGGCGCATTGCCGCAGGAGGCAAGCAGCGCCCCTGCGGCAAGTAGACCGCGCCGGGTGGTCAGACGAGAACCGGCCCGCGTTCCGCCGCCGCGCGCTGCCACGCCTCGGCCGCATCCTCGTCGAACAGCTCGGCGAGCTTCTTCATCATCGTCCCGCCGAGTTCCTCGGCATCCACGATGGTCACCGCGCGACGGTAGTACCGCGTGACGTCGTGGCCGATGCCGATGGCGATCAGTTCCACCTGGTTCCGGTTCTCGATCTCGTGGATCACCTTGCGCAGGTGGCGCTCGAGGTAGTTGCCGGGGTTCACCGACAGCGTGCTGTCATCGACCGGCGCGCCGTCGCTGATCACCATCAGGATGCGACGATGCTCGGGCCGCGGCAGCAGCCGCTTGTAGGCCCATTCCAGCGCCTCGCCGTCGATGTTCTCCTTGAGCAGCCCCTCGCGCAGCATCAGCCCGAGGTTCTTGCGCGCGCGGCGCCAGGGGGCATCCGCCGCCTTGTAGACGACGTGGCGCAGGTCGTTGAGGCGCCCCGGGTTGCGCGGCTTGCCGTCCTGCACCCAGCGCTCGCGCGACTGTCCGCCCTTCCAGGCCCGCGTCGTGAAGCCGAGGATCTCGGTCTTCACCGAGCAGCGTTCCAGCGTGCGCGCGAGGATATCGCAGCACATCGCGGCCACCGTGATCGGCCGCCCGCGCATCGAGCCCGAATTGTCGATCAGCAGCGACACCACGGTGTCGCGGAAGTCGGTGTCGCGTTCGTGCTTGTACGACAGCGCATGCATCGGGTTGGTGATGACGCGCGTCAGCCGCGCGGCATCGAGGATGCCTTCCTCGAGGTCGAACTCCCAGGCGCGCTGCTGCTGCGCCAGCAGCCGCCGCTGCAGCCGGTTCGCGAGCTTGGAGACGACGCCCTGCAGGTGCGACAGTTGCTGGTCGAGCTGCTGGCGCAGCCGTGTCAGCTCATCCGGGTCGCAGAGCTCCTCGGCCTCCACGATCTCGTCGAACTGGGTCGTGAAGGCATGGTAGCGGGTGGTGTCATCGACCTGCGGCACCTCGCGGCGCTGCTGCGGTCCGCCCGGCTTGTCGTCGCCATCGGCAGCCGCGCCGTCCTCCTCGGTCTCCTCGCCTTCCTCGTCCGAGGCCTCGCCCTGCATCTGCTCGGGCTGGGCGCCGAGCATCTGCTCTTCCTGCTCGGACTGTGACTGGCCCTCGCCGGACTGGTCCTGCTGCGGGCTGCTCTCGCCGCCCTCCTCGCCTTCCTCGTCCTGCTGCTCGGATTCCGCCTCGACCTCGGCTTCCGCGAGGTCGAGCGCGGTCAGCAGCTTGCGCGCGGCCTTGGCGAAGGCGGCCTGGTCGTCGGTGGCATCGGCCATCTCGGCCAGCGCGGCATCGGCCTCGGGGCCGAGCGTGTCGCGCCAGAGATCGAGCACGCGATGCGCGATCTCGGGCGCCGGCTGGCCGGTCATGCGTTCGCGCGCGATCAGGCCCAGCGCCGCGGTCAGCGGCAGCTGGTCCTTGCGCGTCATGCGGTCGTAGCCCTCGGCCTCGCATTCCTCGGCGAGCTTGGCGCGCAGGTTCGCGGCCACGCCAGTCATGTGCTTCGACCCGACCGTCTCGACGCGCACCTGCTCCAGCGCGTCGAACACCTCGCGCGCCTCGCGCCGTCCGGGCACGCGCTGGGCGTGCAGCGATTCGTCGTGGTGGCGCAGGCGCAGCGCCGCCGCGTCGGCCGCGCCGCGCAGTTTCGCCATCTCGGCCGCCGGCAGGGCGCGCGTCGGCAGCGGCAGGCGCACGCGCTTGCCGGCGACGCCGGAGGGCCCGGGCTGGAAGGCGACCTGCACCTCGGGGTCGGCATGCGCGATGGCGCGCAGCGCGCCCGCGGTGGCGCGCTTGAATTCTTCCTGGCGGGTGAGGTCCTGCTTGCCGCTCATGGCTTGGGTCCTTCGGTGGCCGCGGCGCGCTGGCGCGCGGGCCGGGCCTCGATCGCGGCGACGTAGCGCGCGACCTCGGAGCCGGCCTTCAGCCGGCCGAACTGGTTGATGAAGGCGAGCAGACCGCCCACCACGAGATCGGCGGCGCTGAAGCGCTCGCCGAGCAGCCAGCTCCTGCCCGCCAGCCTGGCCTCGATCCGGGCGACGACGTCGTCCATCGATGGCCAGCCGAGCGCCGAGGCCGGTGCGGCCGCCGCGCGCGGGAAGACGGCATCGGCGAAGGCGGGTTCCACCACGGCTGGTCCGTAGGCCATCCAGAAGCAGTAGTCCGCGCGGTCCTGCGTGCCGATCGGCGGCGCCAGGTCGGCGCCGGGATGGAGGTCCGCGAGATAGGCCGCGATCGCTGCCACCTCCGTCACCACCGCGCTCCACGACCCGTCCGGCCCGCGATCCACCAGCGCCGGCAACTTGCCGGCGGGGTTCACCGCAAGGAAGGCCGGGTCCTTCTGCGTGCCTGCCTGCAGATCGTGCCAGCGCAGCTCATAGGCCGCGCCGGCCTCCTCCAGCATCCACAGGGCGCTGACGGATCGCGATCGCGGGGCGTGGTGCAGCAGGAAGCGTGGGGACGAGGCCATGCCTCACCCAGCCTTGCGCAGCAGCCCCGTCGAGACTTCCTCGTTGAAGCAGCGCTGGTAGTACTCGGCGACCGTCGAACGCTCGGCCTCGTCGCACTTGTTGAGGAAGGTCAGCCGGAAGGCGAAGCCGACATCGCCGAAGATGCGCGCATTGTCGGCCCAGGTGATGACCGTGCGCGGCGACATGACGGTCGAGATGTCGCCCGCGATGAAGCCGGCGCGGGTCAGGTCGGCCAGTGCCACCATCGCCTCGACCTGCTTGCGGATCTTCGGGTCGCTCTCGGCGTTCAGCTTCGCGAGCACGATGTCCGTCTCCTGCTTGTGCGGCAGGTAGTTCAGCGTCGCGACGATCGACCAGCGGTCCATCTGGCCCTGATTGATCTGCTGCGTGCCGTGATAGAGGCCCGTGGTGTCGCCGAGGCCGACGGTGTTCGCCGTCGAGAACAGGCGGAACCAGGGGTTCGGCCGGATCACCTTGTTCTGGTCGAGCAGCGTCAGCTTGCCTTCGACTTCCAGCACGCGCTGGATCACGAACATCACGTCCGGACGGCCGGCGTCGTATTCGTCGAACACCAGCGCGCAGGGGTGCTGCAGCGCCCAGGGGAGGATGCCTTCGCGGAACTCGGTGACCTGCTTGCCGTCCTTGAGGACGATCGCGTCCTTGCCGATCAGGTCGATGCGCGAGATGTGGCTGTCGAGGTTCACGCGGATGCACGGCCAGTTGAGCCGCGCGGCCACCTGCTCGATGTGCGTGGACTTGCCGGTGCCGTGGTAGCCCTGGATCATGACGCGGCGGTTGAAGGCGAAGCCCGCGAGGATGGCGAGCGTCGTCTCCTTGTCGAAGCGGTAGGTGTTGTCGATCTCCGGGACGTGCTCGGTGCGCACCGAGAAGGCCGGCACCTCCATGTCGATGTCCACGCCGAAGACTTCGCGCGCGTTCACCTTGAGGTCCGGGGCCTCGATGGCCGAGGTCGGGCGGATTTCGGAGATCTGGGCAACCTTGTTCATCGCAAGTCCGGTTCCGTGACTGTCTTGATCATTCTAGGCCCGGACCGCCGATCCGGCTACCCGGCGGCGGCGGCTTCCGGTTCGGCCCGTGCCGGCCCGCGCGCCGGAACCCGGCGCTTGAGCAGGCTGTAGGCCCGATTGATGTCCTTGAGCTTTTCTTCCGCCCCGCGATCGCCGCCGGTGACGTCGGGGTGATAGCGCTTGGCGAGGTCCTTGTAGCGGCCGCGCAGCTCCACCTGGTCGATCGGCCAGCCAAGGCCGAGCAGGTCCAGGGCCGCGCGCAGTTCCGGCGGCGCCTGGTTCTCGTTGCGCGGGCGCCGGCGCGGCGTCGGCGCCTCCTGCCCCAGGACGCTGAAGGGGTCGCGCAGCAGTTCCGGGTCGAACCGCCCCGCACCGCCGAGCCGGCCGAGCGGCCAGGACGGCCGCTGCCAGGACGTGTCGGCACGCAGCGCGGCTTCGATCTCATGCGCGCTCATGCCTTTGTAGAAATCCCACGCCTTGTTGTAGTCGCGCACATGCGGCAGGCAGAACCACAGGAATTCCTTGAGGCTGCGGTCCCGCGGGGCGCGGAACACGCCGGGTTCGGCGCAGCCCGGATGATCGCAGGGACGGGCCGGCGCGCCGTCGCTGTCGTCCTCCGGCGCGGCCTTGCTGCCAGATCGGGGCATCGGATGTTTATGGGCGTCGAGGGGGCATCCCGCAAGGCGCGTAACACCCCTTGGCAGGCCCGTCCAAAGGCCGGAAAAGCGCGCATGGCCCTCTCCCGCGCCGATCGCATCCGCACCGCCCTGGAAACCGCCTTCGCCCCCGCGCAGGTCGTCGTCGAGGACGACAGCGCGAAGCATGCCGGCCATGCCGGCGCGCGTCCGGGCGGGGAGACGCATTACAGCGTCGTCGTCGTCTCGCCCGCCTTCGCGGGGCAGTCGCGCGTCGCCCGGTCGCGCGCCGTCCATGCCGTGCTCGATGTCGAGTTCCAGGGCGGCCTGCACGCCCTCGCCCTGCGCCTGCTGACGCCCGAGGAAGCGGCGCGGGCCTGATGCCCCAGGCGCCGACGCGCATCATCTTCGAGGATCGCGAGATCCTCGTCCTGCACCGCCCGGGGCGGTCCGCCCACAGCCTCGTGACCTTCGCCGACCTGACCTTCCGGCCCAAGGGGGACGCCTTCTGGGGGCGGGAGGCGGCCGACCGCCTCGGCCTGGATGCGGTCGGCTTCATCGCGAAGCGCGAGAACTGGTACCCGACGGCCTCGGTCGACGCCGCCGCGGCGGCGGTGCGGGCCGTGCTGAAGCCGCAGGGCGTCGCCTATGGCTACAGCATGGGTGCCTACGCCGCGCTGAAGCACGGGCGGCGCCTCGGGCTGGATGCGGCCATCGCGGTCGCCCCCCAGGTCAGCATCGCGCCGGCCGACGTGCCGGCCGATCCCCGCTTCCATCGGTTCTTCCGCCCGGCCCTGCACCGCGGGATGCGCGTGGCGCCGGAGGATCTGGCACCCTTCGCGACGGTGCTGGTCGACCCCTATGACGCGGTCGACTGGGACCATGCGCGCCTCGCCGCCGAGGCCGGGCCCGTCCATCTGCTGCGCACCCCGCATGCCGGGCATTCGGCGATCTGGCTCGTCACCGGCGCCGAGGCGCTGGGCGAGCTGCTCGGACCGGCCCTGGATGGCGATGTCGCCGCGATGCGCGGCCTGTTGCGCGAACGCCGCGCCCGGTCCGGCCATTGGTTCCGGCTGATGGGTCGCGCCGCCTATGGCCACGGCCATGCCACCCTGGCCGAGACGCTGTGGCACCGCGCCCGCGCGCTGCGCATTCCCGATGTGATCCTTGCCCAGGAACGGGCGCGCGCGCGGGCCGATCGCGCCCAGCGCCTGCTCGCGCTGGGCCGGCGCGAGGAAGCGGTCGCCGTCGCCCACGACCTCGCGATCACGGCGCCGG
Source organism: Neoroseomonas marina (assembly GCF_012927745.1). GTDB lineage: Bacteria > Pseudomonadota > Alphaproteobacteria > Acetobacterales > Acetobacteraceae > Neoroseomonas > Neoroseomonas marina. The sequence goes on along the minus strand of NZ_JABBKX010000005.1, from coordinate 166,472 downwards.
CCGAGGTGATCGGCGCGATCGGCCAGGCGGCGCACCTGCTCCTGGCCGCCGGCGCGGGTACCGAAGCCGAGACCGCCTTTCGTCGCGCCCTGCATCTCGGGCCGGCCGCCGATCTGCATGTCGGGCTCAGCCTCGCCCTCAGCGCCCAGGGCCGGGCGGGCGAAGCGCTCGCCGCGGCGCGGGACGGCCACGCCAGCCTGCCGGAGGACGAGGAGGTGGCTGCGCATTACGCGCATCTGCTGCTCGGCGGCGACCCGGCCGCCCAGGCCGAGGCGGAGCGCCTGTTCCGCACCGTGCTGGCCCGGGCGCCGTCCCACGGCCTGGCCTTGTTCGGCCTGAGCCAGGCCGTCGCGGCGCGGGGTCATGCGGCCGAGGCGCTGCACCTCGCGCAGCAGGCCTCCGCGCGCCTGCCCGGCCACCATGCTTCCCTCGCCTGGTTCGCCAGCCTCGTGCTCAAGGGCGGAGACGCGCCGCGGGCGGAGCGCCTCTACCGGCGCCTCCAGCGACTGGCGCCGATGCGGGCGGAAGGCTACCTCGGACTGGCGGCGGCCTTGCAGGCGCAGGGTCGCCACGACGAGGCCTTGGGGGCGCTGCGCCGCGGGTTGAATACCGTCCCGGATGATCCCGCCCTGGCGGACCGGCTGCGGGAAAGCCTTCGCCGCCGCGGCCGCGTGTCGGCGCTCCTGGGCCGGCTGCGCAGCTTCCTGCGCCGACCGGCGCCTCAGTAGGAAAAGGGCACGCTCAGCCGGGCGCCGGCGCCCGGATTGCGCAGCAGCCTGTCCTCGCGGGCCTGGGGCGAGTGCGGATCGGTGGTCGCCCCGTAGCGGGGCTCGTTGGGATCGATCAGGGCCGGGTTCAGCCGCGGCGAGGTCCCGGCGAGAGGCGCGCGTGGCCCCTCCAGGTCGCGGTTCGGCACGGGCGCGGGCGCGTCCCGCGGGGCCGGTGGCGCGGGGGCCTCGGCCTGCGGCGCGGGCGCTGCGCGCCGCCGCGGGCGCCGGCGCGATCGCGGGGCTTGGGTCGGCGCCGTCTGGGCCAGGCCGGTCCCCGGCAGCAGCGCCAAGGCGACGAGCAGGGCACCGCGCCGGGTCACGCGCCGAAGCCCGGCAGCGGGCGGACCCCGCGGCGGTCCTCCGAGGGGTTCAGCGCGACGCCGCCCGGCGAGCCCTGCCGCCAGGCCTTCAGCGCCCAGCGCACGGACGGGAAGGCGATGTCGTCCCACGGGATCTCGTCCCAGGCGAAGCGGCGGACCTCGAGGCTCTCCGGCCCGGCCTCGAAGCCGGGTTCCTCGAATCGCGCGCGGAAGATGACCTGCACCTGTCCGATGCGGGCGATGGAATAGACGGCGAGCACGCCTTCGAGCGCGATGCGGGCCCGCGCTTCCTCCCAGGCTTCGCGCCGCGCGCCTTCCTCCACCGTCTCGCCCATTTCCATGTAGCCGGCGGGGATGGTCCAGAAGCCCGAACGCGGTTCGATGGCGCGCCGGCAGAGCAGGACAGAGTCGCCCTCCGCGACGACCGAGCCCACCACGACCTTCGGGTTCTCGTAGGCGACATGGCCGCAATCGGGACACATCAGCCTTTCGCGGTCATCGCCTTCGGGGATGCGCCGGACGAAACGGGACATGGACGGAAGATGGGCGTGCGCCCCGTTGTCCTGCAAGCGGTCGCCGAGTCGGGGCGCGGCCCGTTCAGACGCGCAGGTCGAGCAGCGAGCCGCGCGGCGGCGTCTGGCCCGCCGGGGGCATGGCGCCGGCCGGTGGAGCCGATTGCAGGATGCGCTGTGGCTGCGGGCTGCTGCCGCGCGCGGCAGCCTCCGGGCGGTCGGTCGATCGCGCCGGCTGGATGCCGGCGCTGCGCGTTACCTCCTGCGTGAAGGCCGCGAGGGAGTTCAGGCTGATCATGCGCAGCATTGTCCAGCCGAGCCGTGAAGAATGGCTTAACCGGCGGCGAGCTGTGGAAGGAACGGGACCGATGCGCATGGCCTGAGCCTGCGCCCGCCTCCCGTTAACCTTCCAGCAACCAATGCGTGCAGCATTGCGCCGATCGCCGGATCACCCGGCCGACAGCGCGGCCACGCCGGGCAGGGTCTTGCCTTCCAGCCATTCCAGGAACGCGCCGCCCGCGGTCGAGATGTAGGTCATCCGCTCCGCCACCCCGGCGTGGCGCAGCGCGGCCACCGTATCCCCGCCGCCGCCGATCGACTTCAGCGCGCCGGACTGCGTCAGCGAGGCGACGATCTGGGCCACCGCCACCGTCGCGGTGTCGAAGGGCGGGATCTCGAAGGCGCCGAGCGGGCCGTTCCAGACCAGCGTGGATGCGCCGCGCAGGCGCTGCTCGATCGCCTGTTCCGTGTCCGGCCCGACATCGAGCGCCATGCTGTCCGCCGGCACGGCGTCGACGCCGACCTTGCGCGACGGGGCATTGGCCTCGAAGCGCTCGGCCACCACCAGGTCGACCGGCAGAAGGATCTCGCAACTCGCCGCCTTCGCTTCCTCGAGGATGGCGCGCGCCGTGTCGTGCATCTCCGCTTCCTGCAGCGACTTGCCCATGGCGTGGCCCTGCGCGGCGAGGAAGGTGTTGGCCATCGCCCCGCCGATGACCAGCACGTCGACCTTCTTCGACAGGTTCCCCAGCAGGTCGAGCTTGGTCGAGACCTTCGCCCCGCCGACGATCGCGACCACCGGGCGCGCCGGATTGCCGAGCGCGGCGTCGAGCGCCTTGAGTTCCGCCTCCATCAGCCGCCCGGCATAGGCCGGGAGAAGCCGTGCCACGCCCTCGGTGCTCGCATGGGCGCGGTGCGCGGCGGAGAAGGCATCGTTCACATAGGCATCCGCGAGCGACGCCAGCGCGGCCGCCATCGCCGGGTCGTTCTTCTCCTCGCCGGCGTGGAAGCGCGTGTTCTCGAGCAGCAGGATGTCGCCGTCCTTCATCGCGGCCACGGCCACCTCGGCCTGCGGGCCGATGCAGTCATCGGCCCAGGCCACCGGTCGCTTCAGCGCTGCGGACAGCGCCTCCTGCAGCGGCTTGAGCGACATCTCGGGCACGCGCTTGCCCTTGGGGCGGTCGAAATGGCTGCAGATGACGACGCGCGCACCGTCATTGGCGAGCTCGGCGATGGTCGGGCAGAGCCGCTCGATGCGCGTGCGGTCGGTGATCCGCCCGTCCTTCACGGGAACGTTGAGGTCGGCGCGCAGCAGCACGCGCTTGCCCTTGGCTTCCAGCGCGTCGATGGTTCGATACGTCATCGCGTCGATTATCCTGGCGAGGAGGGTGAATGGTCCGGCGGATCGCGGCTCTCGTCCTGTCCCGGTCGTAGCATCGGCGCAGAAGGCGTTCCAGTTGCCCGCTGGTCACATGCGTCGCCGATGGCGGCGGCACGCGGCCCCGCTTCGGCGGCGCGGGCTTCACATGGCAGCGACCGTCGGGCGGCGACGACATGGCGGCGAGCAAGCGCACAGGCCGGCGACCGCGCCCACACCGCAACGATGAATGCGATACCGCGATCCGGGCCGCTTACGCCCGGAACATCCCCCCGCCATCCACGTCGACCACCGTCCCGTTGACGTAGCGCCCGCGCGGCGAAGCCAGGAAGACAGCGAGCTCTGCGATCTCCGACGCCTCGATCGGACGCCCGAAGGGCAGGTTGGTCAGCGTCTCGGCCCAGCGTTCCTCGTCGCCGAACTTCAGCTTCGCGTTGATCTTCGCCTGGGTCAGCATGCGGTCGGTCTTGGTCACGGCGGGATTGATGCCGACCACCTGCACGTTGTTCGCCTGCGCCGCCGCGCCGATCGCCGAGGTGAAGGCGATCAGCGCCGCATTGCCCGCGCCACCCGCGATGTAGCCCGCGCGCGGCGCCCGGCCGGCCATGCCGATGATGTTGACGATGCTGCCCGCCTTCCGCGCTTCCATGACGGGAAGGTAGAGCTGGCACATATGGATGTAGCCCAGGACCTTGAGGTCCCAGGCCTCCTTCCACCGCGCGATCGGGATGTCCTGCAGCCGCCCCGAGGGGATGGCGCCGGCATTGTTCACCAGGATGTCGACATCGGGGAAGGCGGCGTGCAGGCGTTCGCGCTCCTCGGCGCGAGAGAGGTCGGCGGCGAGCGTCTCGACCCGCACCTGGCGCGCGGCGCGGACCTTGTCGGCGGCGGCGGCGAGCGCGCCGGCATCGCGGGAGGCGAGGAGGATGTCGCAGCCGACGGCGGCGAAGGCCTCGGCGCAGGCGAGGCCGATGCCCTTCGATCCGCCGGTGATGAGAACAGTCTTGCCGGCCAGCCCCATATCCCACGCGTGTGAATCCGCCAGACGCTCCTGGTTCTCGAGTAGGCCTCGCTGACCGGCGCGTAGCTGACGAGAGGCGCGCTCGGCGACCGATCGAGCCTCAACCATTATCGCTTCGGGTTGTCCCATGAACTGCTGCCAGAGTTCGCGCTCTGCCTGGCTTCCCTTCGACAATCCCGACCCTGGATGCATGGGGTCGAGCGCGCGGAAGTTCTGCAGTTTCATCGCGACGCCGTTTGGATTTCGAAACCTGTCGGGTGTCCAGGATTTCGTGAGGCGACCTAGGCGCTCCAGCAGATGCGAGAGCTCGATCACGTCGGCGTGGCTTGGGCCCGGCAGATGGTTCCGGTGGCGGACATAGAGTTCCAGGGCGAGAAGCAGCTCCTCGCGGGACCAAGCGGGGTTCGTCGCCCTCGCCATCAGACCAACAACTCGATCAGGAACGGCCCGGGCCGGCTGAAGGACTGCGCCATTAGGTCGCCGACCTGGTCCAGCGTGCTCGCCTGCGCCGCCTCGACCCCCATGCCCTCGGCCATCTTCACCCAGCCGATGTCGGGGTTGCCGAGGTCGAGCATGTCCATCGCCGTCCGCCCCGGATTGGCGCCGACGTTCTGATACTCGCCGAGCAGGATCTGGTACTTCCGGTTGGACAGGATCACCGTCGTGACCGGCAGCTTCTCGCGCGCCTGGGTCCAGAGTGCCTGGACCGTGTACATTGCGGATCCGTCGGCCTGCAGGTTGATCACCCGCCGCCCGCCGCCGCCGACCGCGGCACCCGTCGCGAGCGGCAGGCCGCAGCCGATCGCCCCGCCGGTGATCTGCAGCCAGTCATGCTTCGGCGCGGCCACGGTCTGCGGAAAGAAGCCGCGACCGTAGGACACGCTTTCATCGGCGATGATCGCATTCTCCGGCATCAGCGCCGCGACGGTCTGCGCGAGGCCCTCGGGCGAGGGTGCGCCGCGGGCGCGCTCGGGGCGCACGCCGACATCGGGCATCGGCACGGCCGGCGCGTTCAACTCCTCGCACAGCGCGCGGAGGGCGGCTTCCGCATCGTGCTCGTAGCGCGTCAGGACATGGACCTGGGCGCTCTCCGGGTAGTGCTTGGACGGCTTGCCCGGATAGGCGAAGAACCCCACCGGCGCCTTGGCGTTCACCAGCACGAGGTGCTCGACCCACTTCAGCGCGTTGATCGCGACATCGGCCGGATAGGGCACGCGCTCGAGCGGCAGGCGCCCCTGGCCGCGCTGGGTGCGGCCGTTCGATCCCTCCGCCATCAGCTTGGCGCCGGTCGCCTGGCTGGCGCGCCAGGCGTAGGCCTGGGCACCCTCCCGCAGCGCCTTGCCGCCGAGCAGGATCAGCACGTTCTTCTTCTCGCGCAGGATGCGCGCGACGTTGCGGATGGCGTGCGGGTCGGCCTGCGGCACTGCCGGGACGGGCAGCGGCGCTGCGACCACGCCGCCTTCGTCCCAGCAGGTGTCGGACGGCAGCACCATGGTCGCGACCTGCCCGGGGGAGGTCATCGCCGCCTGCACCGCGGCCGCGGCATCCGCGCCGACATCCTTCGCCTTGGTCGAGGTCCGCACCCACTGGGACACGGTCCGCGCCAGTCCTTCCGTGTCCGCGGTCAGCGGCGCGTCGAAGATGCGGTGGTAGGTCGCCTGGTCGCCGACGCAGTTCACGATGCCCGACCGCGCGCGCCGCGCGTTGTGCAGGTTGGCCAGGCCGTTGGCGAGGCCGGGGCCGCAATGCAGCAGCGTCGCGGCCGGCTTCTCCATCATGCGCCAGTAGCCGTCGGCCATGCCCGTGACCACGTTTTCCTGCAGCCCGAGCACGCATTTCATGCCGGGGATGCGATCCAGCGCGGCGACGAAATGCATCTCGCTCGTGCCGGGATTCGCAAAACAAACTTCCACGCCACAACCAAGAAGAGTGTGGACCAGGCTCTCGGCACCGTTCACCGCGTATCTCCCGCTCAAGGTTGGCGCAGCCTGCAAGGGGATTGGCGGCACGGCAAGGTGGCGACGACACGATTGCCCGCGGCGCGCACGGCAGCCATGCTGGTCCGTCAGCAGACCGAGAGGCAGCCCATGCGCGCGCACCCCCCGCGCCGGAGCGTCGCCACCGCGGAGCCGGGCCCGTGAGGGCCGCCCGCATCGCCGTGCTCGGCTTCTGTGCCGGGTTCCTGGCCGTGCTGATCTTCCATCAGGGGGTCGTCCTGCTGATGTATGGCGGCGGTCTGGTGCCCAACCCGCCCTTCCCGATGCGCCCGGTCCCGCCCTTCGGCGTGCCGCAGGTCGTCTCGATGGCCTTCTGGGGCGGGGTGTGGGGCATCCTGATCGCGGCCATCGCCGCCGCGCGGCCGACCTGGCCGGCGGTGCTGGTCGGCCTCGCGGTGGGCGCGATCGGTTGCGTGCTGGTCGGCTTCACCGTGGTTGCGGCCCTCCGTGGGCAGCCCCTGTTCGGGGGGATGGACCCCGCGCGCTGGTGGCGCAGCGTGGTGATCAACGGCGCCTTCGGCCTCGGCGCGGGGCTGATCTTCGACGCGCTGAGGCGCATCGGGCGGGTCTGACGCCGCCAACCGCTGCGCAAGTATTTCCTTGAAGTAACAATTCCGTCATGCTTGAGAAAGGTCGATAAGGCCCGCCAGGGGGGCGGCCGCGCCCTGAGCGGGGGACGCAGGGAAATGATGTCGCGCCTTGCCGTCGCGTTCTTCGCGACCGGCTTCGCTGCCTTGCTGTGCCAAATCGTATGGCAACGGATGCTCGGCATCTTCGCGGGGTCGGATACCGTCTCGGCCGCCCTGGTGGTGGGGGCGTTCCTCGCCGGGCTTGGGCTCGGCTCCATCATCGGCGCCAGGATCGCGGACCGGTTGAGCCCCGCGCGGGCGCTGGCCGGCTTCGCCCTGGCCGAGGCCGGGGTCGGCATCTTCGCCCTGCTGTCCAAGGCCTTCCTCTACGATTGGCTGGCGACCGACATGGCCGGGGTGGTCGACGCGGCGCCGGCGATCTTCGCACTGTGCTTCGCGGGCCTGGTGCTGCCGACGACGCTGATGGGCGCCTCCCTGCCGCTGCTCGCCCGCGCGGTCGCGACCCATTCGGACAGCATCGCGGAGCGGATCGGCACCCTGTACGGGCTGAACACGCTGGGCGCGGGGCTGGGCGCGCTGCTCGGCGGCTGGATCCTGGTCGGGCATCTCGGCTTCGTCGGCGCGCTGTGGCTGGCCGCCGGGCTCGAATTCTTCGCCGCGGCACTGTCGCTGACGCTGCTGCGCGGCCTGGCCGCCGCACCGCCGCCCGCCCAGGCCGCCGCGACCCCCGATGACGGCCGGTATGGCGGCCTGCCGCTGTGGTGCGTGCTGGTCTTCCTGTCGGGCTACGTGATCGTCGCGCTCGAGATCGTCTGGGTGCGGCTGATGGGGCAGGTGGGCCAGTACCACGCCTACCTGTTCCCCACGGTCCTCGGGATCTTCCTCCTCGCCGACGGGGCGGGAATGGCGCTCGCCGCCCGGATGGTGCGGCGGATGCAGGACCCGCGACCTGCCTTCTTCATCACGCAATCGGCCGGCTTCGTCCTCGCGGCGGCGCTGCTGCTGGGGCTTTGGCTCGCGCTGCCGTACTGGCCCCTGGCCGAGGTGATGTCGGTCGACCACAACCGCATGCGCGGCGATCCGCTGCTGGTGACGATGCTGCTGACGGCGATCGTGGTCGGCCCCCCCTCCTTCGTCATCGGCATGACCTTTCCCTTCGTGCAGCGGGCGGTGCAGCGGGACCTCGCCTCGGTCGGCGCGCGGGTGGGTTGGGTGCAGCTTGCCAACATCGCGGGCAATGCGGCGGGGTCGATCCTGACCGGGCTCGTGACCTTCCACCTGCTCGGCACGGCCGGGACGCTGACGCTGCTCGCCGGGATGTCGGTGCTGCTGCTGGTCTTCTGGCTGTGGAAGGGCGGGCTCGCGGGGCGACGGGTCGAACTCGGCCTCGCCGTCGCCTGCGCCGCGATCGCGCTCGCGGTGCCGGGCAACGCCGCCTTCTGGACCCGGCTGCATGCCGAGCGCACCGCGCAGGTCGCCGCCTGGGCGGAGGACCGCTCCGGCATCGCCTATTTCCGCGACGAGCGCCCGGATGACGGCCGCGCCGAGGGCCCCTTCTTCATCCAGGGCTTCAGCCAGGGGCGCATCCCCTTCCTGCCCATCCACCAGTTCCTCGGCGCGGTCGGGCCGCTGATGCACCCCAACCCGCGCGAGGTGCTGGTGATCGGCGTCGGCAGCGGCGGCACGCCCTGGGCGGCCGGCGTGCGGCCGGACAGCCGGGTGCGCGCGATCGAGCTCGTCGGGCCGGTGCTCACCGCGCTCGAGGAAGTCGGCCGCCGCCACCCCGCCAGCCCGATGGCCCAGATGTTCGCCGACCCGCGCTGGAGGCTGGAATACGGCGACGGGCGGCGGACGCTGGCGAAGGAGGACCGCCGCTACGACATCATCGAGGCCGACGCGATCCTGCCGGAATCCTCCCATTCGGGCCTGCTCTACAGCGCCGAGTTCCTGCGGCAGGTCCGGGACCGCCTGGCCCCCGGCGGGCTCTACGTGCAGTGGGCGCCGTCCCAGCGCGCGGCGGAGACCTTCGCCTCGGTCTTCCCCCACGCCATGCTGCTGATGCCGGTCGCGGTGCTGGTCGGGTCGAACGACCCGATACCCTTCGACGCGCAGCGCCTCGCGGACGCCTTCGCTGATCCGGTCGCGGCGGCGCATCTGCGGCGCGGCAACCCCGCCTTCGCCGACTGGCCGGTTCTCTTCGCCGGCGATGCGCTGGCCTGGACGCCGGCGACGCCGCGCGCCGCGCCGCCGCTGACCGACGTCTTCCCGCGCGACGAGTTCTACGTGAACAACCCCGTCACCACGACGGACGTCTATGCGCGCCTGGCGGCGCGGTCGCTGCGCGATCAACTCCTGCGGCAGGTGACCGACCGGCGCTGAGGCGCAACGCTTCCTTCACCTCCATCCCGCATTCCTGCTCGGCGACGGAGGGGAGGAGCCATGGCCCGGCGCAGCGCGGCGCAGGCCCCCGAGACACGCCCCTGGGGCGAGGCTCGCGGCGGGTTGATCCGCCGCACCATCGCGAGCGGCGCCCGCATGCTGGGTGTCGGCGCCAGGACGCCCGAGCCGCCCCGGCGCGCCGAGCCCGTCCCCCCTGCGCGCGCGACGCCGCCGATGCCCAGCGCCATGACCCGCCGTGCCTGGGCCGATCGGCTCTGGGGGGAGGGCATGGTGCTGCCGGGCGGCGCGGCCGAGCTGCTGCGTCTTTCCGCCCTGCTGCCCTTGTCGCCCGAGGCGACGCTGCTGCTGGCCGGCGGCGGCGCCCATGCGGCAGGCGCCGTCGTGGCGGGCGCGCGCGGCTGCTTCGTCGCCGCGCATGAACCCGGCGCTGCGGCCACGCGGCCCGGCCGCGGGCGCGTCGCGACCCAGGGCTTCGACGCCGCGGCGCCGGCCTTCCGCGCCGGCTTCCATCACCACGCGCTGCTGCTGGAACCCTTCCGCGCCGGGGGCACGCCGGACGCGCTGCTCGCCGCCGCCGCGACGGCGCTGCGGCCGGGCGGGCAGATGGTGCTGCTGGACCTGGTCGCCCGCGGCGGCAGCGCCGGGCCCTGGGAAGCGCGCTGGCTCGGCGCCGAAGGCCGCGCCGCCACGCCGCCCGCCGAGGCCGCCATTCCGGCCGCCCTGCAACGCGCCGGCTTCGACCTGCACGTCGTCGAGGATGCCGGCCGCCGCCAGCGCGAGGCGGTGCTCGAGGCGTGGCAGGCGCTGATCCTCGCCCTGCGCGGGGAGGCCGGGCACCCCGCCGCGCGGGACGCCGTCGCCCTGGTCGAGGAAGCGGAAGCCTGGCTGCTGCGGCTCAGGCTGATGCAGGAAGGCCGGCTGCGCCTGCTGCGCTGGCACGCCACCATGGCGCGCCCGCCCGGATGATCACTCGGCCGCGGCGTCGGCGGCGAGCCAGGGCCAGCGCGACCTCACCACCGGGCTGTCCGGGGCATAGGCGAGGCAGGTGCCGATCAGGCGCGGCTTCTCCCGTCCGCCGGTGGCGGCCGCGGCGGCCTGCTCCTTCTCCCGCCGCACGGGATACAGCGTCTGGTAGGCGACGGTGGCCATCTGGGCGAGGACCTCGCGCAGATGGGTGCAGCCGAGCACGCCGCCCACCCGCTCCTGCACCGCCCGATTGAAGCCGGGCCCGATCCGCAGCCCGGCGAGCCGCGCGAAGTTCGGCGCCGCCTGCGGGCAGACCGCATAGGGGGTGTGGTCCGAGGCCGCCTCGCAGGCATGGATCAGCATGTCGTCATCGACCGTGAGGCGGATCCACATGCCATGGACCGGGGCGCCGGGGGGCATCAGGCCCTTCTCCTCGTTCTCGAAGGCACCGAACTTGGTGTCGAGGAGGTGGGCCTCGATGTCGAATAGCCCGTCCGCGCGGCGATAGCCGTGCATCTCGATGCCACGGCGGTGCATGGGTTCGCGATCGACGGGCGTGGAGAGCGGCATCCGGGGCTCCTGGGTCGGCGCCTGTCCGGACTATCGCAGGTGCGAAGGGAAGGCCAGCGTCCGTGCCATACCGGGGGCAGGGGGCTGCCCCGCGCCCCGCCGGTCAGGCGGCGGCGCGCGCCGCCCGGTTCTGCAGGTGCAGCCAGCCGACCGCGGCCAGGGCGACCGCCATCAGCAGCAGGGCGAACCAGTTCAGCGTGAACCAGCCCAGCCGTTCCTGCAGGTAGCCGGCCAGGAAGGACGCCGTCGCCGTCGTGCCGAACACCAGGAAGTCGTTGAAGGCCTGGACCTTGCCGCGTTCGTTGGGGCGGTAGCAGGTGGTCACCAGCGTCGTCGCGCCGACGAAGAGGAAGTTCCACCCCACCCCGTTCAGCGTCAGCGCCGCCCGGAAATGCCAGGCATCGAGCCCGGCCAGCGCGGCCGCGACGCCGCCGCCGAGCAGCGCGATCCCGGCCAGCATCACCGCCGTGGTGCCGTAGCGGGTGATCAGGTTCCCGGTGAAGAAGGAGGGCACGAACATCCCCATGACATGCATGAAGATGACCCAGTGCGCCTCGGTGTGCGGCAGGCCGCAGGCGACGATGGCGAGCGGCGAGGCGCTCATCAGGAAGGACATCGTCCCGAAGGCGATCATGCCGGCGATGGCGGCGGCCGCGAAGCGCGGCTGGGCGGCGATGGTCAGCAGCGGGCGCGGCGGTTCCACGGCACGGACGGCGGCCTGCCCCCCGCCGGCGGCGGGCGCGGCATCCGGGGCCGGGAACCGGATGAAGCCCATGATGGTGAACACGGTCAGATGGACCAGTACCATGGCCGCGAAGGTCGCGAGGTAGATCGGCACCCATTGGTCATGGGTCCAGCGGACCAGGCTCGGGCCCAGCACGCCGGCGACCACGCCGCCGGCCGTGACCCAGGAGATCGCCTTGGCCCGGTAGGCCGCAGGCACCAGTTCCACCGCCGCGAAGCGGTACTGGTGGAGCGCCGCGACGGCATAGCCGAGCACGAGCCCGCCCAAGCACATCACCGCGAGGTTCGCGAAATACAGGCCCGTCCCGGCGATCGTCGCCCCCGCCATGCCGAAGACCGAGCCGACCCGGAAGCCCAGCTGCCGGCCCCGCCGCTGCATCAGCAGCGCCGCCGGGAAGACCCAGAGCATGATGCCGAGATGCTGCATCGTCGTCGGCAGCGTCGCGAGCTCGCGCTGCGGGTAGAAGGTCACGACGGACAGCGCCGTCGCCGCGAACATCATCGTGTTTCCCGCCTGGCCGAGGGCCTGGCAGGTGGCGAGCAGCAGCAGGTTCAGGCGCGCGCGACGATCGAGTGTCGCGCCCGGGGCGTGGCTGGCGGGCGTCATTTCGCGCAGTCTTGAGGCAGGCTCTCCGCGCAGGCCAGCCCCGCGCCGGGCGGGGCTGCCATGCGCCCGCGGCCCTCGCCGGCGGCGTTGGCCGACCCGTTGCGTCCGGCCGCGAAACGTGGTGCTGCTAGCCCGAAATCTGCAAGGGAAGCCGCATGACCGGACGGGAGGGGCCGCGCCCCGCGGCGCGAGACGCGCGTGGCCCCGGCGCGCGGCGGGGATCGCGGGTGCCATGACGCCTCCCGGCCCATCCGCCCGCCGTCGAGCGCTTCTCGCCTGCCTGCTGCCGCTTGCCGCCTGCAAGGTCGGGCCGGATTTCACCGAACCGGCCGCGCCGCTGGCCGAACGCTGGCTGCAATCCGGCGATCCCTCGGTGCGGACGGACCGGCGTGAGGACGAGCGCTGGTGGACGGTCTTCAACGACTCGACGCTGAACGACCTGGTCGACCTCGCCTATCGGCAGAACCTCACGCTGCTCGCGGCCGGGACGCGGGTGCTCGAGGCGCGGGCCCAGCTCGGCGTCGCGACGGGGGAGTTCTACCCGCAATCCCAGGCGGTCGGCGCCGGGCTGAGCTACACGCGGCCGAGCCAGCGCGACCCCACGGGCTTCACCGGGGCGGAGCTCGGCGAATTCTGGCGCGGCGCGATGTCGGCCAGCGCGGTCTGGGAGCTCGACTTCTGGGGCCGCTTCCGTCGCGGCGTGCAGTCGGCGGATGCGGCCTACCTGGCCTCGATCGCCACCTATGATGATGTGCTGGTCACGCTCGTGGGCGATGTCGCGACGAGCTACATCGGCATTCGCACGCTGCAGGCGCAGCTTGCGATCGCCAACGCCAACGTCGTGCGTCAGCGCCAGGCGCTGCGCATCGCCCGCGACCGCCTCGCCGGCGGGGTGACCACCGGCCTCGACGTCGCGCAGGCCGAGAACGTGCTGGCCCAGACCGAGGCCGCGGTGCCGCAGCTGACCGCGCAGATCCAGCAGGGCGAGGCGGCGCTGCGCGTCCTCCTCGGCCTGCCGCCGCAGCCGATGGACGCGCTGCTGGCGGGCCGCGCCGTCATCCCGGTGCCGCCCGAGCAGGTCGCCGTCGGCATCCCGGCCGACCTGGTGCGCCGCCGCCCCGACATCCGGGCCGCCGAGCTGCGCGCCGCGGCGCAGAGCGAACAGGTCGGCATGGCGCTCGCGGAACTGTACCCGGCCTTCAAGCTGACCGGCGTCTTCGGGTCCCAGGCGAGCAATGTCGGCGGCAACCGCGTCTCCGACATGTTCAACGCCAGCGCCATCCAGTTCGCCTTCGGCGCCAGCTTCTCCTGGCCGATCCTGAACTACGGGCAGATCACCAACACCGTGCGCGTGCAGGATGCGCGGCTGCAGGGAATGCTGGTGGACTACCGCAACGCCGTGCTGCGCGCGCAGCGCGAGGTCGAGGGCGCGCTCAGCGGCTACGTCCAGGGCGGGCGGCAGGTCGCGCAGCTGCGCCGGTCCGTCGCGGCGGCCGAGCGCGCGGTGAACATCGCGCTCGACCAGTACCAGATGGGCACGCGCGACTTCACCACCGTGCTGACCGCGATGCAGAACCTCTATGCGGCGCAGAGCAGCCTCGCGACCGCGATGGGTAACCGCGCGACGCAGCTCGCGACGCTCTACCGCTCGCTCGGCGGCGGCTGGCAGCTGCGCGAGGGCAACGGCTTCGTCGACGACGCGACGCGCGAGCAGATGCGCCAGCGCACCGACTGGGGCCGCCTGCTGCCGCCTGCCAACGCCCCGCAACCCGCTGCCCCTGGGCTGCCCGGTCCGTCCGACCGCGGCCCCGACATCCGCGCCCCGCAATGGTGACGAACATGACGAAGGCCCTTCGACGCGGGACCGCCGCCGCCCTCCTCGCCCTCGGCGCCACGCAGTCCCCGGCGTTGGCGCAGGGGCTGATGGAACGCCTGTGGGACGACGTGACCGGCCGCCAGCCGGCGCAACCGGCCCCCGCACCCGCGCCGCGCGGCGCACCGCCGCCGCCGGCCGCCCAGGCGCCCGCCCCGGCGCCGCCGCCACCCGCCCCCACGGCCCAGGCCGCACCGGCCATGCCCTATGTCCTGCCGCGCCAGCAATCGGTCGGCGAGACCATGACGCTGACCGGCAACGCCATGGCGGTGAACACCGTGCGTCTGGTCGCGCGCGTGCCCGGCTACCTCGAGCGCGTGCATTTCGAGGACGGCGCCTTCGTCCGCCAGGGGGACCTGCTCTTCACCATCCAGCAGGCGCAGTACCGGGCGCAGCTGCAGCAGGCCCAGGCGCAGCTGCAGCTGCAGCGCGCCGCCCTGACCCATGCCCAGACCGAGGTCACGCGCTACACCGCGCTGGTGCGCCGCAGCGCCGCGTCCCAGGTCGAGGTCGACAACTGGGTCTATCAGCGCGCCGCGGCCGAGGCGAACATCCTCGCTGCCCAGGCGCAGGTGGACCTCGCACAGCTGAACCTGTCCTACACCGAGGTCCGCGCGCCCTTCGACGGGCAGATGGGCCGGCACCTCATCGATCCCGGCAACATGGTCGGCGCCTCGTCCGGCGACGCGGTGCTGGGCGAGATCATGCAGCTCGATCCCATCTACGTGCAGGTCAACATCAGCACCCAGCAGGCGCAGCAGGTGCGCGCCAACCTCGACCAGCGGCGCATGACGCTCGAGGAGATGCAGCGCATCCCGGTCGAGGTCCAGCTTCCCGGCGAGACCGCCTTCACCCATCGCGGGACGCTGAAATACATCGCCCCGCAGATCGACGCCGCGACCGGCACGCTGCTGGTGCGCGGCATCCTGCGCAACCAGGACCGCACGCTGCTGCCGGGTGTGTTCGTCAATGTCCGCCTGCCGATGGGCCGCACGCTGCAAAGCGCGCTGCTGATCCCGCAGCGCGCGCTGCAGGAAGACCAGGGCGGCCGCTTCCTGATGGTGATCGACACCAACGACGCCATCCAGAAGCGCTACGTCCAGCTGGGCCCGGTGGTCGGTGCCTGGCAGGTGGCGACCGGCGGGGTGAATCGCGGCGACCGCATCGTGGTGGGTGAGCTCTGGCGCGCCTCGCCCGGGCTGCACGTCACGCCCCAACCGACCACGCTGCCCGAGTAAGGCGCAGCGCCCATGTCACGGTTCTTCATCGAGCGGCCGGTCCTCGCGAACGTGCTGGCCATCGTGCTCGTCGTCATCGGCGCGGTGTCGCTGTTCCGCCTGCCGGTCTCGGAATACCCGAACATCGTGCCGCCGACCGTGATGGTCACGGCGAACTATCCGGGTGCGAGCGCGCAGACCGTGATCGACACGGTCGCCCTGCCGATCGAGAACCAGGTCAACGGCGTCGACGGCATGATCTACATGTCGTCCACCAGCGCGCCGGACGGCACCTACCGCCTGACCGTGACCTTCGAGATCGGGACCAACCCCGACACCGCGCAGGTTCTGGTGCAGAACCGCGTCTCGCTCGCGCTCGCCTCCCTGCCGCAATCGGTGCAGGCCCAGGGCGTCAGCGTGCAGAAGAAGAGCACCGCCATCCTGCAGATGGTCACGCTCGATTCCGCGGACGACCGCTTCGATTCCGCCTTCCTGTCGAACTACGCGACGATCAACCTGGTCAACGTGCTGTCCCGTGTGCCTGGTGTGGGCAACGTCAACGTCTTCGGCGCCGGGCGCTACGCCATGCGCATCTGGCTGGATCCGGAGAAGCTGCTCTCCTTCGGGCTCGACCCGGCCGATGTGATCCGCGCCATCCGCCAGCAGAACCAGGTCATCGCCGCGGGCCAGGTCGGGGCTCCGCCCGCGCCGGGCAGCCAGCAGTTCCAGTACACGCTCGACGTCCAGTCGCGCCTCAGCGAGCCCGAGGCGTTCGGCGGCATCGTCGTGAAGGACGAGACGCGGCAGGGCGGGCGTCTGACCTATCTGCGCGACGTGGCGCGGATCGAACTGGGCGCGCAGAACTACGCGCAGGAATTCCGCCTGAACGGCCGCCGCGCCGCCGGCATCGCCATCTACCAGACGCCGGAGGCGAATTCGCTGCAGGTCGGCCGGCAGGTGCGCCGGACCATGGAGGATCTGTCGCGCCGCTTCCCCGAAGGCCTGCGCTTCGGCATCCCCTACGACACCACGACCTTCGTGAACGACTCGGTGAACGAGGTCTACACGACGCTCTACCAGGCGGGCCTGCTGGTCCTCGTCGTCATCCTGGTCTTCCTGCAGAATTTCCGCGCGACGCTGGTGCCGGCGACGACGGTGCCGGTCACGATCATCGGCGCCTTCGCCGGCATGGCCGCGCTCGGCTTCTCGGTGAACCTCACGACCCTGTTCGGCATCGTGCTCGCGATCGGCATCGTGGTGGACGATGCGATCGTCATCGTCGAGGGCGTGACCAAGCACATCGAGGGCGGCAAGCCGGCGCGCGAGGCGGCGATCGAGGCGATGCGCGAATTGTTCGGCCCGATCATCGGCATCACGCTGGTGCTGATGTCGGTCTTCCTCCCGGCTGCCTTCGTGCCGGGCCTGACCGGCCAGATGTTCGCGCAGTTCGCCCTCGTCATCGCCGCGACGGCGCTGATCAGCGCCATCAACGCCGCGACGCTGAAGCCGACGCAGTGCGCGATGTGGCTGCGCATGCCCGTGCCGCCCGAGAAGCGCAACGTCGCCTACCGCGCCTTCAACCGCGTCTATGACGCCTTCGAGCGGTGGTACGTCTCGGTCATCGCGCGGATGGTGCATTTCAGCGGGGTGATGGTCATCGCCGCCATGGTGGTGGCCGGCGGCGCGCTATGGGGGCTGACCCGCATTCCGACCGGCTTCATCCCGGTGGACGACCAGGGTTACCTGATGCTGGCGGTCGATCTGCCGGAAGGGGCGGCGCTGGGCCGCACGACGGCAACACTGGAACAGGCGCAGCGCATCGCGCAGGCGATCCCGGGGGTGGAACAGGTCATCACCATCTCCGGCGTGTCGCTGCTCGACAACTCGGCCGACCTCGCGAGTTCCGGCGCCGCCTGGGTGGTGCTGAAGCCCTTCGCCGAACGCAACCGCCACCCCGACCAGGGGCTGCTGCCGATCTATCAGCGGCTGCAGCGCGACCTCGCCGGCCTGCAGGATGGCCGCGCCGTCGTGCTGCCCCCGCCCGCCGTGCAGGGCATCGGCAATTCCGGCGGTTTCCAGATGCAGCTCGAACTGCTGGGCGGCAGCTTCGACTATCGCAAGCTCGAGGAACTGACCCGCGAGATCACCGAGCGCGCGGCGCGCGAGCCGTCCATCCGCAGCGCCATCACGACCTTCCGCGCCAATGCGCCGCAAGTGACCATCACGGTGGACCGTGCGCGGGCCGAGCAGCTCCGTGTGCCGGTGGGGGACGTCTTCTCGATGCTGACGGATTTCGTCGGCTCGTCCTACGTCAACCAGTTCAACAAGTTCGGCCAGTCGCTGCAGGTCTATGTCCAGGCGGATTCGCGCTTCCGTCTCAACCCGGACGACCTGCTGACGCTGAATGTCCGCAGCCAGGACGGTCAGATGGTGCCGCTCGGCGCGGTCGCGACGCTCGGCCAGGCGGTCGGGCCGCCGCTGATCACGCTCTACAACCTGTATGCGTCCTCCACCATCGTAGGCGGGCCTGCGCCGGGCTACAGCTCGGGCCAGGCGATGGAGACGATGGAGCGCATCGCGCGCGAGGTCCTGCCGCGCGACGTCTCCTTCGAATGGACGGCGATGTCCTACCAGGAGAAGGTGACGGGCAACACGCTGGTCTATGTCTTCGCGCTGTCGCTGCTGCTCGTCTACCTCTGCCTCGCCGGGCAGTACGAGAGCTGGATCCTGCCCTTCTCGGTGCTCTCGGCCGTGCCGCTCGCGCTGGTGGGTCCGGTGGTGGCGCTGTCCGCGGTGGGGGCGGCGAACAATCTGTATGTCCAGATCGGCCTGATGCTGCTGATCGCCCTGTCGGCGAAGAACGGCATCCTGATCGTCGAGGTCGCGCGCGAGGAGCGGCTGCTGAAGGGCAAGTCGATCATCGCGGCGGCGGTCGAGGCGTCGAAGATGCGGCTGCGCCCGATCCTGATGACCTCCTTCGCCTTCATCCTCGGCGTGCTGCCGCTGGTGCTGGCGACGGGGGCAGGGGCGAATGCGCGGAAGTCGCTCGGCATCAGCGTGTTCAGCGGCATGATCGCCTCGACCTGCCTCGCGGTGCTGTTCGTGCCGTCCTTCTTCGTGGTGCTGCAGCGCTTCGACGAATGGCGGGCGCGGCGAAAGGCCGGAACCCCGCCGCCGGTCACACCCACCGAGGAGCCGCCGACCACAGTCGCGTAACCGCGGCTGGCCGCGGGACGACGCGGCCGGGTGCCGTCAGCCCGTCCGGATCCAGACGGCCTTGACGTTGAGATACTCGTCGACGTGCTGCTTGCCGCCTTCGCGGCCGTAGCCGCTCATCTTGTAGCCGCCGAAGGGCATGGCGGGATCCATCGCCTGGTAGCAGTTGATCCAGACCGACCCCGCGCGGATCGACCGCGCCAGCCGATGGGCCTTGGACACGTCGCGCGTCCAGACCCCGCTGCCGAGGCCGAAGGGCGTCGCATTGGCGCGCTTCGCAACCTCCTCGATGTCGTCGAAGGGGATGGCGGAGATCACCGGGCCGAAGATCTCCTCCTGCGCGATGCGCATCTCGTCGCGCACATCCGCGAAGACCGTGGGCGGCACGAAGAAGCCCCTGGCGAGCGCGCCGTCGGTCAGGCGTTCCCCGCCCGCGAGCGGCCGGGCCCCTTCCTGCCGCCCGATGGCCAGGTAGCCGGTGACGCGGTCGAGCTGTTCGGGCGAGACCAGGGGGCCGACCTGCGTCGCCTCGTCGCGCCCATCCCCCACGCGCAGCGACCTGCCATAGGCGGCGACCCGCGCAGTGAACTCCTCATAGACGCGGCGTTCGACGAACAGGCGCGTGCCGGCGCTGCAGATCTGGCCCGAATTGGCGAAGACCGCCATCGCCGCGCCGGGTACCGCGGCGTCGAGATCGGCGTCGGCGAAGACCACGTCCGGGCTCTTGCCACCCAGTTCCAATGAGACGCGCTTCAGGTTCCCCGCCGAGGTCTGCACGATCTTCTGTCCGGTGACGTGCGAACCCGTGAAGGCCACCTTGTCCACGCCGCGATGCGCTGCGAGCGCCGCGCCCGCCGTTTCGCCGAAGCCCGGTACGACGTTCACCACCCCCGGCGGCACCCCGGCCTCCAGGCACAACGCACCGAGGCGCAGCGGCGTCAGCGGTGCTTCCTCCGCCGGCTTCAGCACCACGGTGCAACCGGTCGCGAGCGCGGGACCGATCTTCCAGATCGAGGAGGACAGCGGCGCATTCCAGGGAATGATCGCACCGATGACGCCGACCGGTTCCTTCAGCGTGTAGGAGACATACTCGCCCGGCAGGGAGGTCTCGATCGTCTCGCCATGGATCGAGACTGCCTGCCCCGCATAGTAGCGCAGCATGCCGACCGCGCGCAGGCGGTTGGCGCGGGTACGGCTGATCGGCGCGCCCATGTCGATGGTGTCGAGCGCGGCGAATTCCTCGAAATGCCGGTCGAGCAGATCGGCGAGGCGCAGCAGGATGTTCTGCCGCTCGAAGGGCTTCACCTTGGACCAGGGGCCGTCGAAGGCGGCGCGCGCCGCGGCGACGGCGCGGTCGATGTCCTCCGCGCCGCCCTCGGCGACCTGCGCGAGCACCTCGCCCGTCGCCGGGTTCACCGTCGCGAAGGTCTTTCCGGATGCGGCCTCGACCCACTTGCCGTCGATCAGCATCCGTTTGGGACGCCCGTCGAGGAAGGGGTGCGTGGTGCGCGGGACATCGACGGTCATGGCGTTCGCTCCTCGGCTCAGGCGAGTGGCGTTATATTCACCTGGGCACAGCCAGCCAAGACGCCTTGCCGTGAACGCCGCCATGGACGGATCGCTTCCTCTCGGCTATCTCCGTATGGATACAACGCGACCGGGAGTTCCGCGATGTTCCGCCGCCTCGTCCTCGCGACCCTGGCCGCCGTGGGCCTCGCGGCCGCGCCTGCGGCGCGCGCCCAGGACAGCCTGACCGTCTTCGCGGCGGCAAGCCTGACGGATGCGCTGCGCGCCCTGGGCCAGGACTGGGCCGCGCGCGGCAATCCGGCACCCCGCTTCTCCTTCGCCGCCTCCTCCGCCCTCGCGCGGCAGATCGAACAGGGCGCGCCCGCCGATCTCTTCATGTCCGCCGATGAGCCGTGGATGGACTACGTCCAGCAGCGGAACCTGGTCGTGAACGCAACGCGCGTCAGCCCGATCGGCAATGCGCTGGTGCTGGTCAGCGCGAAGGGCGATGCGCGCGACGTCGCGCTCGCGCGCGGCACCGACCTCGCCGCGCTGCTCGGCCCGAACGGGCGCATCGCGACCGGCGATCCGGCGCATGTGCCGGTCGGCCGCTATGCCCAGGCGGCGCTGACCTGGATGGGCCAGTGGGACGCGATCGGGCCCCGCCTCGCCCGCGCCGACAACGTGCGCGCCGCGCTGCTGCTGGTGGAACGCGGGGAGGCGCCCTTCGGCATCGTCTACGCGACCGACGCCGCGGCGAGCCAAGGCGTGCGCGTCGCCGGCACCTTCCCCGCCGAGAGCCACACCCCCGTCACCTATCCCTTCGCGCTGATGCGCCGGGCGGAGGCGAACGCCCAGGCGCGCGCCTTCCTCGCTTTCCTGACGGGGCCGGAGGCACGACCGACCTGGGAGCGCTTCGGCTTCCGCATGGCGCAGTGATCCTCGGCCTCACCGCGGAGGAGTGGCAGGCGGTCCGGCTCAGCCTCGAGGTCGCCTCCCGCTCCGTCATCGTCTCCCTGGTCCCGGCGATCGCCGTGGCATGGCTCCTCGCGCGCGGGCGCTTCCCGGGACGGATGCTGCTGGATGCGCTGGTCCACCTGCCGCTGGTGGTGCCGCCGGTCGTCGTGGGCTGGGGCCTGCTGATGCTGTTCGGCGTGCGCGGGCCGATCGGCGGGCCGCTCAACGACTGGTTCGGCATCCGCCTGGTCTTCACGACGGAAGGTGCCGCGCTCGCCACCGCGGTGATGTCCTTCCCGCTCATCGTGCGCGCGGTGCGCCTCGGGCTCGAGCATGTGGATCCGGGGCTCGAGGCGGCGGCACGGACATTGGGCGCGGGGCCCATCGACCGCTTCCTGACGGTGACGCTGCCGCTGATGTCGCCCGGAATCCTTGCCGGTGCGGTCACCGCCTTCGCCGCAGGACTCGGCGAATTCGGCGCGGTCATCACCTTCGTCTCCAACATTCCCGGCGAGACGCAGACGCTGCCGCTGGCCATCTACAGCGCCACGCAGACGCCGGGGGGCGAGGCCGTGGCGGCGCGGCTCGCCGGCGTCTCCTTCCTCCTCGCCATGGCCGGGCTGCTGCTGGCCGAGGTGATCGCGCGGCGCATGCACCTGCTGCTGGGGCGCGGCTGATGTCGGGCATCGCGCTGCGTCACGAGTTCGGTCCCGGCGGCTTCGTCCTCGATGCCGCCTTCGACGTCCCGGAGCGCGGCGTCACCGCGCTGTTCGGTCCGTCCGGCTGCGGCAAGAGTACCATCCTCGCCGCCGTCGCCGGCCTGCTCCGGCCGCGCGCCGGCCACGTCGAGATCGGCGGCGCCGTGGTGCTGGACACCGCGCGCGGCGTGTTCGTGCCGCCCGAGCGCCGGCGCTGCGGCGTGGTGTTCCAGGATGCCCGGCTGTTTCCGCATCTCAGCGTCGAATCCAATCTGCGCTACGGCCTGCGCCGCGCCCCGCGCGACGCGGCGGGTCCTGGCTTCGAGGAAGTGGTCGCGCTGCTCGGCATCGGGCATCTGCTGGCGCGCCGGCCGTCGGGGCTGTCGGGCGGGGAGCGGCAGCGGGTCGCCTTGGGCCGCGCGCTGCTCGCGCGTCCGCGCATCCTGCTGATGGACGAACCGCTCGCCGCCCTGGATGCGGCGCGGCGCGCCGAGGTGCTGCCCTTCCTGGCGCGGCTGCGCGACGCAGCGGGGATGCCGATCCTCTACGTCACCCACGCGCTCGACGAGGTCGACGCGTTGGCCGACCGGCTCGTGCTGCTCGAGGCCGGGCGCGTCGTCGCGGAAGGTCCGGTCGCCGCGCTCGCGGCCCGCACCGATCTGCCGCTCGCAGCCCGGCGCGATGCCGGTGTGCTGCTCGACTGCCGTGTCGCGCACGCCATGGAGGACGGGCTCACGACGCTCGACTTCACCGGCGGCAGGCTGGTGACGACGCTGCATCCCGGACCCCCCGGCACGCGATTGCGCGTGCGGGTGCGGGCGCGCGACGTCGCGGTGGCGATTGCCGAACCGCAGGGCATCTCCACACGCAACGTCCTGCGCGGAGTGCTGGCCGGCATCGATCCGGTGCCGGGTTCGCCGGAGGCCTTCGTCCGGGTGGCCGTCGGCGCGAGCGAGATCCTCGCGCGCGTGACGCGGGACGCCGTCGCGCGTCTCGGATTGGCGCCGGGCATCGCCCTCTGGGTGCTGGTCAAGGCGGTCACCTTCGATCACCGCCTGGTCGGCGCCGCCGGCATGCCGGGGGAGCCGCCGCAGGATGGCGCATGACATGGGAGCAACGACCTCTCGCCGGCCCGCGGGTGCCGATGGACGACGGGCGACCGACGGGCACCGGGCCTTGAGGCTGCGGGGAACGTCGCGATGAAACAGCGGGACGAGGCCAGTGCGGTCGGGCGAGGTGTCCTGAGCGTCCGGATCGACCTGCCCGCGGGCCGCATCGGCCCCGGGAAGATCGCGCTGCTCGAGGCGATCGACCGCGAGGGGTCGATCTCCGCCGCGGGCCGCGCGCTCGGCATGAGTTACCGCCGCGCCTGGGACCTGGTGGATGCGCTCAACAGGATTCTCGGCACGCCGGCGGTCGAGGCGAGCACCGGCGGCTATCGCGGGGGCGGCGCGATGCTGACCGATGCGGGGCGGAACCTGGTCGCCGACTATCGGGCGATCGAGCGTGCGGCGCATCGTGCGGCCGAACCCCGGCTGCTGGCCCTGGCGAAGCGGACCAGCGGCTAGATCAGCCGGCGCGATCCCGGGCTATCGTCGCGAGGGCGTCGGCCCGTTCGTTCATCGGGTCGCCGGCGTGACCGCGCACCCAGCGCCAATCCATGTCATGCGGCTTCGCAGCGGCGAGCAGGCGCTGCCACAGGTCGAGGTTCTTGACCGGTTCCTTCGCCGCGTTACGCCAGTTGCTGCGCACCCAGCCATGGATCCAGCGACTGATGCCGTTGCGCACGTATTCGCTGTCGGTGTGCAGCGTGACGCGGCAGGGCTTCTTCAGCGCCTCGAGCGCCATGATCGCCGCGGTCAGTTCCATGCGGTTGTTGGTGGTCTCGCCGTCGCTGCCCGAAAGTTCCTTCTCGTGCTCGCCGAAGCGCAGGATCGCCGCCCAGCCGCCGGGGCCCGGGTTCGGCTTGCAGCCGCCATCGGTCCAGATCTCGACCAGGGGTCGGGTGTCGCTCATGGAAGCGGGGGGAAGGGAACTTTCCCCCGTGCCCCCCAACCTTCTTTGTCACTTGGAGACTGACCGCCAAGGCCGGTGCCAGGTGACCAGAAAAGGGAGGGGGTTTGGGGGAGGTTCACCCTCCCCCGACCTTCACTTTGCCTTGTCACAGCCCGAGCGCCGCCGCGCTGTCCGCCTGCGCGAAGAACCTCAGCTTGCGCAGGTATTCCAGCGGATCCTTCCGCGTTACCAGCGCGCCTGCCGGGGTATGCGTCCAGTCATACAGCCGCGTGAGCAGGAAGCGCAGCGCCGCGCCGCGGCAGAGCACCGGCAGTGCCGCGTGCTCCGCATCCGACATCGGTCGAACCGAGTCGTACGCCGCCAGCAGCGCGCGCGCCTTGGTGACGTTGAAGGCGTAGTCCGGCTCGAAGCACCAGGCGTTGAGGCAGACCGCGACGTCGTAGGCGTAGAGGTCGGTGCAGGCGAAGTAGAAGTCGATCAGCCCCGAGACGCGCGGCTTCCCGTCCTCGGCGGGCAGGAAGAAGACGTTGTCGGGGAACAGGTCCGCGTGGATATGCCCGCGCGGCAACGCGCCCCGCACCGGCCACGCCGCGAGGATGCCCTTCAGCGCCGCATCGAGTTCCGCGATCAGGCCCGGCTGGACCTCATCCCCGCGCGGGCGGCAGCCATCGAGCAGCGGCGCCCAGCCGGCGGGGCCAAGGGCGTTCGGCCGCTCGATCGCGAAGCCTTCGCTCGCGACATGCATTTCCGCCAGCGCGCGGCCGAGCGGGGCGCAATGCTCCGGCCGCACCTTCCGGGGCCAGACGCCCGGCAGGAAGGTCACGATCGCCGCCGGACGACCCGCGAGCGTCCGCAGCGCCTGCCCGTCCGTGCCGTGCACCGGCGTCGGGCAGGCGAGCCCGCGCCGGGCCATGTGGTCCATCAGGCCGAGGAAGTAGGGCAGTTCCTTCGGATCGACGCGCTTCTCGTACAGCGTGAGGATGAAATCCCCTGCCTCGGTCTTGAGCGCGTAGTTGGAATTCTCCACGCCCTCGGCGATGCCGCGGAAGGCGAGCAGCTCGCCGAGCGGATAGTCGGCGAGGAAAGCGCGCAGCGCCTCGTCGGTGACTTCGGTATAGACGGCCATCAGGCGACGGCGCGCATCGGCGGCATGCGGAAGGTCACGTCCTCGACCGCGACGACAACGTCCTCGGTGGTGATGTCGAAGCGTTCGGCGAGGCGCGCGACGACTTCCTGCACCAGCACTTCGGGCGCGGACGCGCCCGCCGTGACGCCGATCGTCGCGCAGCCGGCCGCGATGGCGGGATCGAGGTCGGCGCCGCGCTGGACCATCACCGCGCGCGCCGCGCCGGCCCGCTCGGCGACTTCGCGCAGGCGCACGGAATTGGAGGAATTCGGCGCGCCCACCACGATGACCAGGTCGCTGCGCGCGGCCATCGCCTTCACCGCCGCCTGGCGGTTGGTCGTGGCGTAGCAGATGCTTTCCTTCGACGGCTCGGCGATGTCGGGGAAGCGTTCGCGCAGGATGGCGACGATCTCGGCGGTGTCGTCGACCGACAGCGTCGTCTGCGTCGTGTAGGTCAGCGCCGCACCTTCGGGCGGCACCGCGCGGCGCGCTGCCTCCGCGTCCTCGACGAGCGTCATCGCACCCTCGGGGAGCTGGCCCATGGTGCCGACCACCTCGGGGTGGCCGGCATGGCCGATCAGGAACAGGTGGCGGCCGCGGGCATGGTGGCGCTCGGCCTCGCGATGGACCTTGCTGACCAGCGGGCAGGTGGCGTCGAGGAAATACATCTCCCGCTGCCGCGCCGCCGCCGGCACGGATTTCGGCACGCCATGGGCGGAGAATACGACCGGCTGCCCGTCGTCGGGCACCTCGTCGAGTTCGTGGACGAAGATGGCGCCCTGGCGTTCCAGACCCTCGACCACGAAACGATTGTGGACGATCTCATGGCGGACATAGACAGGTGCGCCGTGGCGCCGCAGCGCCTCCTCGACGATCCTGATGGCGCGGTCCACCCCGGCGCAGAAGCCGCGGGGGCCGGCAAGCAGGATATGGAGGCGGGGCTTCTCGGCGGTCATGGTCTCGACATGGTGGTCGGGGGAAGGATCGGGCAGGGTGGCCTGTTCCCGGCGGGCGGCACACTATAGATGGGGCGCCGCGGGTCAAAGGGGGACGGGAAGGGTGCAGGGCATGGTGCGCAGGACGGCGATGGGTCTGGCAGGCGCTTTGGCGCTCGCCGGGTGCAGCAACACGGGGCCGGCGACGCCGCCGGCGCCTTGCCCACGCATCACCGTCCTGTCGGACGGCGCGGATCTGACGCGCTTCCAGCCGGGGGCGATCCAGGATCTCGCGACCACCACCTTCGATGCGCGCCTGATCGGCTTCCAGGCCAGTTGCGATTATGCCCGGCGGCGCGAAGGCGTGACCGTGACGCTCAGTGCCATCTTCGACGTGGAACGCGGGCCGGTGGCGCGGTCGCGCCAGGTCAACCTGCCCTGGTTCGTCGCGGTCACCGACGCCGGCGACGCCCAGCTGATCGACCGCCAGGACTTCGTCACCCAGGTCAACTTCGAATCGAATGCCGGCCGGCTGCGCGTGCAGAGCAGCCCGGTGCGTCTGAACTTCCCGGCCGACGAACGGCTGGTCGAGAACCACAATGTCCGGCTGTCCTTCCAGCTGACGCCGGACGAACTCGCGCTCAACCGCCGCCGCGGACCGCGCTGAGGCGCCTTCGGCCGTTGCGCCGGCGCGGCCGATCTGTCAGGAAGGCGCACCCCGCAGATCCCGCGCGGGAGAGAGGGGCGAGAGCCTCCGCCGAAGGCGCAACCGGCCCCCGGAAACGCTCAGGCAGAAGGGCCGCGCGGGGAAGGGGCCTCTGGAAAGCCCGAGGCCGCAAGGCTTCGGCACCGACGGAGTAAGGCGAGGCAACGCCCCCGCCGAATCTCTCAGGTCCATCGGACAGAGGGGGGCCACGGAGTTGAACCCACACGCCGCGACGCGGCGGGAGGAACCGTGGCCGAGTCGTCGGAATCGCTTCTGGAAACGCCGCTGGCGTCGCTGCACCGCGAGCTGGGCGGGCGCATGGTCCCCTTCGCGGGCTACAACATGCCCGTGCAGTACCCGGCCGGCATCCTCACCGAGCACCTGCACACCCGCGCCGCGGCGGCGCTGTTCGACGTCTCCCACATGGGCCAGGCCGAGCTGGTGGGCGAGGGCGCGGCCGCGGCGCTGGAGCGCGTCACGCCGGCCGACGTCCAGGTCCTGAAGTCGGGGCGGCAGAAATACGGCCTGTTGACGACCGCCGAGGGCGGCATCCTCGACGACTTCATGGTCGCGAACCTCGGCGACCGGCTGTTCCTCGTGGTCAACGCCAGCCGCAAGCAGGTCGACCTGCCCTATATCGAAGCCGCGCTGCCGGCCGGCGTGACGCTGAAGCCGCTGCCGGACCGCGCGCTGATCGCGCTGCAGGGGCCGCAGGCGGTCGCCGCCATCGCGACCCTCGCGCCGGGCATCGCCGAACTCGGCTTCATGGGCGTCGGCGCCTTCACCATCGCGGGCGTGCCCGCGCTCGTCTCGCGCTCCGGCTACACCGGCGAGGACGGGGTCGAAGTCTCGGTGCCCGCCGAGCAGGCCGAGGCCTTCGCCCGCGCGCTGCTGGCCCTGCCCGGCGTGCAGCCGGCGGGCCTTGGCGCGCGCGATTCGCTGCGGCTCGAGGCCGGGCTCTGCCTCTACGGCAACGACATCGACGAGACGACGAGCCCCGTCGAGGCCGCGCTGACCTGGACCATCGGCAAGCGCCGCCGCATGGAATGGAACTTTCCCGGCGCCGAGCGCGTGCGCGACGAACTCGCCAACGGCACGAAGCGCCTGCGCGTCGGCATCAAGCCGGAAGGCCGTCAGCCTGCGCGTGGCCACACGCCGATCCACGCGCCCGGCGGCGACGTCATCGGCGAGGTCACCTCGGGCGGCTTCGGCCCGTCCCTGAACGGCCCGATGGCCATGGGCTACGTCGCGCGCGAACACGCCGCGGACGGCACCGCCCTCGACCTCATGGTGCGCGGCAAGGCGATCCCCGCCCGCGTCGCGCCCACCCCCTTCGTCCCCCACCGCTACGTCCGCTGAAGGAGCCGCACCGATGTCCGAGACCAAGTACACCAAGGACCATGAATGGGTGCGCCTGGACGCCGGCGTCGCCACCGTCGGCATCACCGACCACGCGCAGAACGCGCTCGGGGACGTCGTCTTCGTCGACCTGCCGGAGGTCGGTCGCGTCGTCGTCGCCAACGAGCCGATCGCGGTGGTCGAGAGTGTGAAGGCGGCGTCCGACGTCTATGCCCCGATCGCGGGCAAGATCGTCGAGGTGAACGCCGCCCTCGCCGACAATCCCGGCACGATCAATTCCGCGCCGACCACGGATGGCTGGTTCTTCAAGATCGAGACCTCCGATCCCGGCGCGCTGGACGGGCTGATGGACGAGGCGACCTACGCGGCCTACGTGGACGACCTCGCATGAGCGCGCTCGACACGCTGGCGGCGCTGGAGGCGGGCGACGCCTTCGCCCCGCGCCACATCGGGCCCTCGGAGAGCGAGATCGCCGAGATGCTCCGCGTCGTCGGCGCGTCGAGCCTCGACGACCTCGCTGCCAAGACCGTGCCGGCGGCGATCCTCGGCATGGACCTCGCGGGCCTGCCGGAACCGGCGACCGAACTGGAACTGCTGGCCGAGCTGCGCGCCATGGCGCTGCGCAACCGCGCCGACGTCAAGTCGCTGATCGGCATGGGCTACCACGGCACGCACACGCCGCTGGTCATCCGGCGCAACGTGCTCGAGAACCCGGGCTGGTACACCGCCTACACGCCCTACCAGGCCGAGATCGCGCAGGGGCGCCTCGAAGCCCTGGTCAACTTCCAGACCATGATCTGCGACCTGACGGGCCTGCCGGTGGCGAATGCCTCGCTGCTCGACGAAGGCACGGCGGCCGCCGAGGCGATGCACCTCGCCCATGCCGCGACGCGCGGCAGGTCGGACCTGCTGATCGCCGCCGACGACCTGCACCCGCAGTCCAAGGCGGTGCTGACGACGCGCGCCGCGCCCCTCGGCATCGAGGTGCGCTTCGTGAAGGTCGCCGACATCGTCGCGGCCGTGACGGAAGCGAAGCCCTTCGCGTTGGTGCTGCAGTATCCCGGCACGACCGGCGAGGTGCGCGACCTGACCGGCGAGATCGCCGCGGTCCAGGCCGGCGGTGGCCTCGCCATCGTCGCGGCCGATCCGCTGTCGCTCTGCCTGCTGACGCCGCCCGGCGAGATGGGCGCGGACGTCGTCGTCGGCTCCGCCCAGCGTTTCGGCGTGCCGATGGGCTATGGCGGGCCGCACGCCGCCTACATGGCGGTGAAGGATGCGCACAAGCGGCTGATGCCGGGTCGCCTCGTCGGCGTCTCAGTGGATGCGGCCGGCGCGCCGGCGATGCGCCTCGCGCTCCAGACCCGCGAGCAGCACATCCGCCGCGAGAAGGCGACGTCGAACATCTGCACCGCGCAGGTGCTGCTCGCCGTCATGGCCGGCTTCTATGCCGTGTGGCACGGGCCGCAGGGGCTGAAGCGCATCGCGACGCGGGTGAACCTGCTCGCGCGCCTCGTCGCTGGTGCGGCCAAGGCCGCCGGCTTCGCGCCGAAGCATGACGCCTTCTTCGACACCGTGGCGCTCGACGCCGGGGCGAAGGCGCAGGCGCTGATGGATTCGGCGCTGAAGCGCGGCTTCAACCTGTCCCGTATCGACGCCACCACGGTCGGCATCGCGCTGGACGAGACGGTGACGCGCGAGGACCTCGACGCGCTGATCCAGGCGATCGCCGACGCGGCCGCCAGCCCGGTTGCCGCCGGCGCCATCGCGGGCGGTATCCCTGCCGTGCTGGAACGCCGCTCGGCCTACTGCACCGCCACCGTCTTCAACGCGCATCACTCGGAGCACGCGATGCTCCGCTACCTGAAGGCGCTCGAGGACAAGGACGTCGCGCTGAACCGCAGCATGATCCCGCTGGGGTCCTGCACGATGAAGCTCAACGCGACGGCGGAGATGGTGCCCGTCACGCTGCCCGGCTTCAGCGTCATCCATCCCTTCGCCCCGGCCGACCAGGCGAAGGGCTATCGCGAACTGACCGACCGCCTGTCCGACTGGCTGTGCCGCATCACCGGCTTCGCGGCGGTCTCGCTGCAGCCGAATGCCGGCAGCCAGGGCGAATATGCCGGTCTGCTCGCGATCCGCGCCTGGCACCTGAGCCGCGGCGACACGCATCGCGACATCTGCCTGATCCCGGCCTCTGCGCACGGCACCAACCCGGCCTCGGCCGCGATGGCGGGGATGAAGGTGGTCGTGGTCGGCACCGACCGCGACGGCAGCGTCGATCTCGACGACCTCAAGGCGAAGGCGGAACAGCACGCGGCGAACCTCGCCGCGCTGATGATCACCTACCCGTCGACGCATGGCGTCTTCGAGACCGCGATCCGCGAGATCTGCACCCTGATCCATGAGAAGGGCGGCAAGGTCTACATGGACGGCGCCAACATGAACGCGCAGGTGGGGCTGACCTCGCCGGCGTCCATCGGCGCGGACGTCTGCCACCTCAACCTGCACAAGACCTTCTGCATCCCGCATGGCGGCGGCGGGCCGGGCGTGGGGCCGATCGGCGTCACGGCGGAACTCGCCCCCTTCCTGCCGGGTCATCCGGTGGTGGATTGCGGCGGGTCGAAGGACATCGTGGTGAGCGCCGCGCCCTGGGGCTCGGCGTCGATCCTGACGATCTCCTACGCCTACATCCGCATGATGGGCGCGGCCGAGCTGAAGCGCGCGACGCAGGTGGCGATCCTCGCCGCCAACTACGTCGCGAAGCGGCTCGAGGCGCATTTCCCGGTGCTCTACCGCGGCATGAACGGCATGGTCGCGCATGAGTGCATCCTCGACTGCCGTGGCTTCCAGCAGGGCGGCGGCGTGATGGTCGAGGACATCGCGAAGCGCCTGCAGGACTACGGCTTCCACGCGCCGACCATGTCCTGGCCGGTCGCCGGCACGCTGATGGTCGAACCGACAGAAAGCGAGCCGAAGGCGGAGCTGGATCGGTTCATCGACGCGATGGTCGCCATCCGCGCCGAGATCCGCGCCGTCGAGCAGGGCCGCATGGACAAGGCCGACAACCCGCTGAAGAACGCGCCGCACACCGCGGCCGAGATCGCGGCGGAGACCTGGTCGCACCCGTATTCGCGCGAACAGGCGGCCTTCCCGCTGCCCTTCGTGAAGGCGCGCAAGTACTGGCCGCCGGTGAAGCGCGTCGACAACGTCTATGGCGACCGCAACCTGGTCTGTTCCTGCGCACCGCTCGAGGCCTACGCCCAGGCTCACCAGATCGCGGCCGAATGACGGTCCTGAAGCCCTGGACGGTGACCGCCAGCCGCATCGTGCTGGCGGATCGCTGGATCCGGGTGCGGGCCGATAGCTGCGTCGCCGCCAATGGCGACGCGATCGACCCGTTCTACGTGCTGGAATATTCGGACTGGGTGCATGTCGTCGCACTCACCGACGATGATCGCTTGGTGATGAACCGCCAGTACCGCCACGCGGCCGGGGAGGTGCATCTCGAGCTCCCCGGCGGCGTCCTGGATGCGGCGGATGCCGATCCGGTCGCCGGCGGCCGGCGCGAGTTCCGCGAGGAAACGGGGTTCGGCGCGCGCGAATTCCGTCACGTCGTGAGCCTGCGCCCGAACCCCGCGACGCACACCAACCGCGTGCACACGGTCCTCGCGCTGGGTGCTGCGCCGGAAGGCGCGCAGTCCTTCGACAATGGCGAGGAGATCGCCGTCGAGCTGATCCCGGTGCCCGAGGTGCTGCGGGTCATTCGCGAGGGCGAAGTGCAGCAATCCACCCATGTCGCCTCGCTGCTGCTGGCGCTCGCCGCCGCCGGCCGCGTGACTTTCTGAAGTTCCGGGTTCCGAGGGCCTTTCGGCCCATGGGTCCCCATGGCCGATGCTTTGCATCGGTCATGGGATCCCGGGCGGGGGAGCACGAGGGGGCGGCGCCCCCTCGCTGTTGCCCACGGCGCACCACGCGCGCAGCATCCTTGCCATGACCCGCTTCACCTTCCCCGCCGCCGAGGCCGCCGCCACCCCGAACGAGCCTGGCCGCCTCTCGGCCCGGATCTTCGCCCTTGGCACCTTCGAGGCGCGCTGGTACGCGCCCGAGGGCAGCGACCCGCAGACGCCGCATACGCGCGACGAGGCCTATGTCGTCGTCAGTGGCCGCGGCACCTTTTTCTGCGCCGGCACGCGCGCGCCCTTCGGTCCGGGCGACATGCTCTGGGTGCCCGCGGGTGCCGAGCATCGCTTCGAGGACTTCACGCCCGACTTCGCGACCTGGGTGATCTTCTACGGGCCGGAGGGCGGGGAGGGGTGATCCGCCGCCTCGCCGCGCTGGCGCTGCTCGCCACGGCGCTGCTTGCCCGCGGCGCCGCTGCGCAGACGCTGTTCGAGGTGTCCGGCACACCGCCGCTCGAGGCCGCGCTGTGGCTGCCCGAGGGGACGGCCCGCGTGCCGCTCGTGATCCTGCTGCACGGCGCGGGCGGCGCCTGGGCGGACCATGCGCCGCTCGGCGCCGCGCTCGCCGCGGCCGGCATCGCGGCCGCCGGCTTCACCCAGGTCGCGGACCGGGCCGCCCCCAACCCGTTCCTGCGGATGGCGGCGCGCGCGCGGGCGGGATCTCGGGTGCTCGACGCCGTGCTGGCGCGCGCGGCGGAGCGGATCGACCCGGCGCGCATCGGCGTCTTCGGCTATTCCGCCGGCGCGACGGCCGCGCTGCTGCTGATCGGCGGGCGTGTCGATCCCGGGCGCTGGACCGCGCTGTGCGAGGCGACGCCGCAGGAACGCTTCTGCGGGACGCCCTTCGGCCGCAGCGCGCTCGCCGCCGCCGACACGCCGCCCATCGTGGCGGCCGATCCGCGCTTCCGCGCGGCGATGCTGGCGGCCCCCGCGCTCGGCTTCCTCTTCGTGCCCGACGGCCTGGCCGGTGTCCCGCCTGGAACCCCCCTGCGCCTGTGGCGCGCGGGGAGGGATTCGCTGCTCGCCGAGCCCCTTCACGCCGAAGCGATCGCGTCGCGCCTGCCGGGGCGACCCGTACCCCAGGTCGTGCCGGATGCGGACCATTGGGTGTTCATGCCGCCCTGCACCGCCGAACGCCGCACCGCCGAGCCGTGGCTCTGCACGGACCCGCCGGGCTTCGACCGGGGGGCCTTTCACGCCGCCTTCAACGCCGACGCCGTCGCGTTCTTCTCGGCCGCGCTCGGACGCTGACCAACCGTTGCGCGGCGCCCGTGCGCCCAGCATTCTTGCCGCCCGCCAGGCATTCGCCGGCGTGGGAGGAAGTACAGGAATGGATCGTCGCCGCTTCATCGCGAGCGGGGCCGCCGGCGCCGCCGCCGCGACCGTCGCCGCACCGCAGGTCGTCAACGCGCAGGGTGCCCCGCGCGTGCGCTGGCGCTGCCCCGGCAGCTTCCCGAAATCGCTCGACACCCTCTACGGCACGCAGGAACACATCTGCCGCCGGGTCAGCGAGATCACCGACGGCGCCTTCCAGATCCAGCCCTTCGCGCCCGGCGAACTGGTCCCGGCGCTGCAGGTGCTCGACGCCGCGGGCTCGGGCTCGGTCGAGATCGGCTGGTCGGCGCCCTACTACTACACCGGCAAGGACCCTTCGCTCGCCTTCGGGTCCTGCGTTCCCTTCGGCCTCAACGCCCGCCAGCAATGGTCCTGGTGGCACGACGGCGGCGGCAAGGACCTCATGGCCCCGGTCTTCGCCGACCAGGGGGTGCGCTGCATCCTCGGCGGCAACACCGGCGCGCAGATGGGCGGCTGGTTCCGCAAGGAGATCCGCAGCGTCGACGACCTGCGCGGCCTGAAGTTCCGCATCGCGGGCTATGCCGGTGAGGTGTTCAACCGACTCGGCGCCGTCGCGCAGCAGCTCGGCGGCGCGGACATCTACCCCGCGCTCGAACGCGGCGTGATCGACGGCGCCGAATGGGTCGGCCCCTACGACGACGAGAAGCTCGGCTTCCAGCGCGTCGCCCAGTACTACTACTTCCCCGGCTGGTGGGAGCCCGGCCCGTCGATCACCATGATGGTGAACCTGCGCGCGTGGGAAGCGCTGCCGGCGCAGTTCAAGGCCGCGCTCGAGACCGCCTGCGGCGAGGGCTATTCCTACATGACCGGCCGCTACGATGCGCTCAACCCGCCGGCGCTGCGGCGGCTGATCGCGGGCGGTACGCAGCTCAAGGCCTTCCCGCGCGACGTGATCTCCGCCTGCTTCCGCGTGACGCAGGAACTGTATGCCGAACTCGGCAACCGCAATGCCCGGTTCAAGGAGATCCACGCCCAGTGGGATCGCTATCGCCAGGAACAACAGACCTGGTTCCGCGTGGTGGAGGACAGCTTCGCCAACTCCATGGCGCAGGTGCAGGCGCAGGCGCGCTGAGCATCGACTTCGCCTGGAACGGCCCGCCGCCCGGCAGCGCGGCGGCGGGCAAGGCGCGGCTCCTGCTGTCGGACAGCCTGGGCTGCATGATGGCTGGGCTAGGCCACGCCCGGGTGCGCGCCTTCGGGGCCGCACTCGCCGCGACTATGCCCGGCACGATTCGCCTGCCGGGCGTGGATGCGCCCCTGTCCGCCGCGGGGGCCTCGGCCGTCCTCGCGGCGGCGATGTGCTGGGACGAGGCGAATGAGGGACTCGCCCGCGCGCATGGCCGCCCGGGACTGTCGGTGGCACCGCTCTGCATCGCAGCCCTTGCCGAAGGGCGCGTGACGCTGGGCGAGGCACTCGCGGCCTTCGCACTCGGCTACGAAGTGGGCGGCCGCGCCGGCGAGGCCTGGCGCATCCGGCCCGGGATGCATGTCGACGGGTCGTGGCACTCCCTCGGTGCCGCGGCGACGGCAGTGCGGCTCGCCGGCGGGGATGCCGCCGCGGCGGGGCGCGCCGTGCGCCTCGCGGGCTGCCAGGTGCCCTTCGCGATGTATGCGCCGATCGCGGCGGGCATGGACGGGCGCAATTCCTACCCGGCCCACGCCGCGCTGCTCGGGACGCTCGCGGCCGCCGCCGCGATGGCCGGGATGGATGCGCCCGAGGTCGGCGTCGCCGAGGCCCGCCGCGTCGCGCTCGGCCTGGAGGCGCCGGCCGAGGTCGCGCCGCCGGGCCAGTGGCTGCTCGAGGAAGCCTACATCAAGCCCTTCGCCGGCGTGCGCCACGCGCATTACGCGGCGGCCGCGGCGCTCGACCTCGGCGCATCATCGCCGGACGACATCGCCGCGATCACCCTGTCCACCTATGCCGAGGCGCTGCGCTACGCCGCCAACCGCGCGCCGCGCAGCGCCATCGCGGCGCAGTTCAGCCTGTCCTGGGCGGTGGCTGCGGCGTTGGTGCAGCGCGACCTCGGCCCAGCGGCCTACACCGATGCCGCGCTGTCCGACCCTGCGCTGCGCCGGATCGAGGCCCTGGTGACGCTCGCGGAAGACGAGACGCTCACCGCCGCCGGCCGGCGCGGCGCGACCGTCGCCGTGACGCTGCGCGATGGCACGCGGCGCGCCGCCCGGGCCGAGCGCGTCGCCGGCGACCCCGACCTGCCGATGGACGCCGCGGCCGTGCGCGCGAAGGCCATTCGCTTCGCGACGCCCGTGCTCGGGGCCGGGGGCGTCCGAACCGCGCTGGCGATATTGCTCGACGGGGAGGACGCGCTGCGTCCCGGGGGGATGCTCCTCGCGCCGAACGCGGCCTAGACTTCACCCATCCAGCCGGAGAGCCGCCCATGGTCCGCCCCACCCGCCGCGCCCTCGTGCTCGCGGCCGGCGCCGCGCTTGCCGCGCCGGCGCGCGCCCAGGCCTTCCCCTCACGCCCCATGCGCATCCTGGTGCCCTTCGCCGCCGGCGGCACCACCGACATCCTCGCGCGAGCGGTCGGGGAACGACTGTCCGTCGCCCTCGGCCAGCCGGTGGTGATCGACAACCGCGGCGGCGCCGGCGGCACCGTGGCGGGCGAGGCCTTTGCGCGCTCCGATCCCGACGGGCACACGCTTCTGGTCGCGACGGCCTCGCTCATCTGCATCAACAAGGCGCTCTATGCGCGGATGCCCTTCGATCCCGACACCGACTTCCTGCCGGTCGCGATGCTCGCGCAGCAGCCCAACGTGCTGGTGGTGAACCCGCGCGTGCTGCCGATGCCCACGCTCGCGGAACTCGTCGCCCATATCCGCGCGCATCCGGGCCAGGTGAACTACGGCTCGGCCGGTACCGGATCCCAGCTGCACCTGACCGGGGAGATGTTCCGCGCCGCCGTCGGCGTCGACATGACGCACGTCCCCTATCGCGGCAGCGCACCGGCGATGACGGACCTGGTCGCGGGCAATGTGCCGATGATGTTCGACGGGCTCGGCACCGCGCTGCCGCAGGTGCGCGGCGGGGCGATCCGCGCGCTCGGCGTCGCCTCGACGACCGAGACCGCGGCGCTGCCCGGCGTCCCGCCGATCGCGACCGTGCTGCCGGGCTTCCTGTCGGTGAACTGGACCGGCCTGTTCGCCCTGCGCGGCACCCCGGAACCGGTGCTGGCGCGCATCGACGCGGAGACGCGCCGCGCCCTGGCCGGCCCGGAGATGACGACGCTGTTCCGCGACCGCGCCTTCGACCCGATGCCGATTCCGCGCAGCGACCTGCCGGCCTTCGTGGCGGCGGAAAGCACACGGTGGCGGGACGCCGTCACGGCGTCCGGCGCACGCGCCGACTGAAACGAAAACGGGGAGGGCACTGCCCTCCCCGGAAATCGACCCGCAGGGCCTTTCGGCCTTCGGCCTTACTGGCCGCGGCGCACGTGACGAAGCGCGAAGTAGTTGTCGGCCGTCTGGACGACGGTCCAGCCCTGCCGCACGGCCCAGACGATCTGCTGCTGGTGCAGCGGGATGAACGCGACATCGTCGCGCAGGATCCGGCTCGCCTCGGAGATCATGCGCTGGCGCTGCGCCGGGTCGGTCTCCACCGCCATGCGGTCCAGCAGCGCGTCGAACTGCGGGTTGGAATAGCCCGCGCTGTTGAACACGCCGCGCGCGCCGTCGCGCGTCGCCGCCAGGTTGTAGAGGGCGTTGTGCGCGTCCGAGGTCGAAGGCGTCCAGCCGAGCAGGTAGAAGGACGTGTTGAAGCGCGGCGCATTGATCTCGGCGAAGTAGCGCGCGCGGGTCTGCGCGTTGAGCGTCACGCGGATGCCCACGCGGGCGAGCATCGCGGTGATCGCCGTGCAGATCGCCTCGTCGTTCACGTAGCGGTCGTTCGGGCAGTCCATCGTCACGCCGAAGCCGTTCGGATACCCGGCCTCGGCCAGCAGGCGGCGCCCTTCGTTGATGTTCACCGCGGGGCGCTGGTCATCGGCCTCGACGAAGCCGTTGACGCCCGGCCCGTACATCAGGTTCGACGGCCGCGACTGCCCCCGCATCACCGTGCGCTGGATGGCGTTCACGTCGATCGCGAGCAGCATGGCGCGGCGCACGCGCACATCCTGGAACGGGTTCTTCCCCTGCACGTCGGACTTCAGCAACTGCGGCCGCATCTGGTCCATGCCGAGGAAGATCGTGCGCAGTTCCGGCCCCTGCATGATGGACACGCCCTGCGAGCGGCGGATGCGCTCCACGTCCTGCGGCGGCACGGTGTAGAGGAAGTCGATCTCACCCGAGAGCAGCGCGGCC
This sequence comes from Neoroseomonas marina, assembly GCF_012927745.1. GTDB lineage: Bacteria > Pseudomonadota > Alphaproteobacteria > Acetobacterales > Acetobacteraceae > Neoroseomonas > Neoroseomonas marina. The sequence goes on along the minus strand of NZ_JABBKX010000005.1, from coordinate 129,078 downwards.
ACGCGCGTCGCGTCGTTCGAGATGACGTTGAACTCGACGCGCGTGAGGTTGTGGCGCGGCGTGTCCCACCAGTTCGGATTCGGCACCAGCACCGTGCGGCGGTCCGGTTCGCGCGACGACAGCAGGAAGGGGCCCGTGCCCATCGCGTTGCGGGTCGCGAAGTTCTCCTCGCGCGCCGTCAGGTCGGCCGGGCGGGTCGCATTGTGCTGCTCCGACCAGGCCCGGCTCATCATGCCCCAGTTGGTGATCTCCTGGAGGAGGATCGGATTCGGGACCGTGGTCTCGAAGTCGACCGTGTGGTCGTCGACGCGGCGGACCTCCTTCACCGAGGCGAGCACGCCCTGGATGTTCGACCCCTGCGCCCGCGCGCGCTGCGCGCTGAACACCACGTCGTCGGCGGTGAAGGGCGTACCGTCGGAGAACTTCACGCCGCGGCGCAGGTGGAAGCGCCACACGGTCGGGGACAGGTTCTCCCACCGCTCCGCCAGCGCCGGTTCCACGCGCATCTGCGCGTCGCGGCGCACGAGCGGTTCGTAGATGTTGGCGTTGAACGACAGCAGGAAGGTTTCCTGCCGCGTGTACGGATCCATGGAATTGGTGTCGCCGTCATTGGCCCACCGGAAGGTGTTGGCCTGCGCGGCGAAGGTGCTGCCGGCGAGTAACGCGGCTGCGAGCGTGAAGCGGAATGTCATGCGGTTTTGCCCCCGGTCATGAACGCGAGTGGCGCATGCTTGCTCCATCGCGGGGCGGAGGGAAAGGCCGTCTGCCCGCTCTGCGAACATGAAAAAGGGTGCCGGCCTTGCGGCGGGCACCCTTTGCTGCGGCGCAGCGCAGCGGATCAGGCGGCGCGCAGGGCCTTCGGCAGTTCCGCGACGCTCTGGTCCACCAGCGCGGCATCCGCGGCGGCGTCATGCGTCGCCCGGATGACGGTCCGCGCGGCCACGCCGGCGATGTCGGCGGCGGCGTTGCGCACCTCGGCGACCGCGGAGGCCTCGGCGGCGGCGATACGGTCCATCGCCATGCGCTCGCGGCGCTTGGCGGCGGCCTCGGCCTCGGCGGCCGCGGCGGAGGCCAGGCGGACGGCCTCGTCACGGGCGCGGGCCAGCAGTTCCTCGGCTTCCTTCGCCGCGGCGGCGCGCTCGGCTTCGGCATCGGCCAGCATCTGCTCGGCCTGCGCGCGCAGCTCGGCGGCTTCCGACAGCTGGCGGCGGATGCCCTCGGCCTTGCCGTCGAGCGCGCCGGCCAGCGCGCCCCACATCTTCTTGCCCAGCAGCAGGAAGAAGATGACGAAGGAGACGGCGACCCAGAACTGCGGGTTGAGCCAGAAGTGCTCGTAGTGGTGCATCAGGCCCTCCCCTGCGCGGTCAGCGCGGCGCCCACGGCGGTGTCGATCGCGGCGCGGTCGGCGCGGCCGACGAGCTTGGCGACCAGCGCCTCGGCGGTGTCGGTGGCGACGCCGCGGATCGCACCCATCGCGGAGGCGCGGGCCGCCTCGATGCGGGCCTCGGCTTCGGCGATCTGGGCGTTGAGCCGGGCGTTCAGCGCGGCGGCCTTCGCGTCGCTGTCGGCCTGGGCGGCCTGGACGGCGGAAGCGACGGCGGCGCGGGCCTCGCCACGGGCGGCTTCGGTGGCGGCGCGGTGCGCGGCCATGGCGCCGTCAGCCTCGGCCTTCGCGGCCTGCGCGGCCTCGAGGTCCGCGGCGATGCGCGCGTGGCGGTTCTCGATCACGGCGCCGACGCGCGGCAGCGCGATCTTGGCCATGAGGAAATAGAGCGCCGCGAAGATGAGCAGCAGCCACACCACCTGGCCGACCAGCAGGCGGCCCTGCTCGGGGTGGCCGAAGGCGAGCTGCGGCATGCCCTCGACGGGCACCGCCGAGGAACTCGCGGCCATGGCAATGGTGGGCAGGGTAGCGGCCAGGGCCGCCAGCAACGTCACTCGGCGCATCGCCGTCTCTCCTCGCCTCGATGCCCGGGCCAAAGGCCGCCCGGGCAGGCCCGTGGCCCCGCCAAGGCCCGGATGGGCCGGCGGGGCCGGGGTGATCAGGCGAACAGGATGAGGAAGGCGATCAGCAGCGCGAAGAGCGCCACGGCTTCCGTCAGCGCGAAACCGAGAATGCCGATCGGGAAGACCGCATCGCGGGCCGCCGGGTTGCGCGCCACGCTGTTGATCAGCGAGGAGAAGATGTTGCCGATGCCCAGACCAACGCCGAAGAGGGCGATGACGGCGATACCGGCCCCGAGGGCCTTCGCGGCGGCGACTTCCATGATGCTCGTCCTTCCTAAATCACATGGAGGTTCTGTACGTACGCAGGTGCCAACCGCACCCCGTTCACATGGCGGGTCAGTGCAGGTGGACCGCGTCGTGCAGGTAGATGCTGGTCAGGATCGCGAAGACATAGGCCTGCAGGAAGGCCACCAGGAATTCGAAACCGACCAGGACAACGTTCACCGCGAGCGGCATGGCGGCCACGAAGGGGCCGATGGCGCCGAGGCCGCCCAGCAGCACGACGAAGGTGGCGAACACCTTCAGCATGACGTGGCCGGCGACCATGTTCGCGAAAAGACGGACCGAGAGGGACACCACGCGGGAGAAGTAGGAGATGATCTCGACCGGGATGATGATCGGCGCCAGCCACTTCGGCGCGCCCTCGGGGAAAAAGTAGGTGAAGAAGTGCATGCCGTGGATGGCGAGCGCCACGCACGTCACCACCAGGAACACCACGATCGCGAGCGTCAGCGTGACCATGATGTGGGAGGTGAAGGTGAAGGAATAGGGCACCATGCCGAGCAGATTGCCCAGCAGCACGAACATGAAGATCGAGAAGACGAAGGGGAAATACTTCTTGCCCTCGTCGCCGACCTGGTCGCGCACCATGCCGGCGATGAAGCTGTAAGACGCCTCGCCCAACGCCTGAAGGCGGCCGGGAACGAGTTCGCCGCGATCGGCCGTCAGCTTCATCAGCAGGAAGGTGATCAGGACCGCCACCAGCATCATCAGGTTCGACTGGCTGAACGACACGGCATCGCCGAACACGCCGAGCACCGGCGAGAGCTCGAACTGGCTGAGCGCGTCGATCGTCTTGCCTTCGGCTGCCACCGGCCTGTCTCCCGTTCGTCCGTCAGTTTGCGCGGGGTGTCTTCCGGGGATTGAACAGCCGATAGACGTTCAGGACCCCGGACGCGCTGCCCAGGACGAAGAACACCAGGAAGAGCCAAGGCCAGGTCCCGAGCCAACGGTCCAGCACGAAGCCGAAACCGATGCCGACGACCAGGGCCGAGACGACCTCGACCCCCGCGCGCAGTCCGATGCCCCAGGGGCCCGGCGGCAGGCTTCCGCGCCCCGCGGGACGCTTGTCCAGGCCCTGTCGGGTCCTGGCCTGCCGCAACCGATCCTCGAAATCGCTGCGCTCGTTCACCTTCGCTCCCTGGCGGAACCCCGCCGGAAGGCAGGCGGCCTTTAGGGTTTGGCCTTACACCTGTCAAGCGCGTGCGGCGCAGCAACCCCGCGCCACACGGCCTTTTTTAGCCTACGCCGCGACAGGCCCCTCGGCCATCTGCACCGCCTGGCCGAGATCGACCGACAGCAGCCTCGACACGCCCCGTTCCTGCATCGTCACGCCATAGAGCCGATGCATCCGCGCCATGGTCAGCGGGTGGTGGGTCACCACCAGGAAGCGCGTCCCGCTTTCCGCCGCCATGGCGTCGAGCAGGTCACAGAGACGTTCCACGTTCGCATCGTCGAGCGGCGCATCCACCTCGTCCAGCACGCAGACCGGCGCCGGCTGGCAGCGGAACACCGCGAAGATGAGGGAGAGCGCGGTCAGCGCCTGCTCACCGCCCGAGAGCAGGGACAGCGTCGCGAGCTTCTTCCCCGGCGGCTCGGCATAGATCTCGAGCCCCGCCTCGAGCGGATCGTCGGACCCGACCAGCGCCAGATGCGCCCGCCCGCCGCCGAACAGGCGGGAGAACAGGTTGCGGAACTCGGCATCCACCCGGTCGAAGACCTCGCGCAGCCGCTCGCGGCCCTCGCGGTTCAGGTGGCCGATCGACCCGCGCAGCTTGGCGATGGCCGCCGTCACCTCGTCGCGGTCGGTGGTGATCTGGCCGATGCGCTCCTCGATCTCGGTGACCTCGATCTCGGCGCGCAGGTTGACCGGGCCCATCTCCTCGCGCTCGCGAGCCAGGCGCTCGACCTTGCGCCGCGCCTTCTCCTCGGCGGCGTCGGACAGTTCCTCGGGCGGCGGCGGCAGCTCGGCATCCTCGCCGAGTCGCTCTGCGATGCGGGCCGCGACGGCTTCCTCGGCTGTCGAGGCGGCCTCGGCGGCGGCCTCGGCGCGCACCTGGCCCTCGCGCGCGGTGGCGAAGGCGGCGTCGGCCTTGCGGCGGGCCTCGCCGCTGTCGCGCAGCCGCGTCTCGGCAGCCGACAGGGCGGCGGCTGCGGCTGTGTGGGCGGCCTCCGATTCGGCCAGCAGCGACGCCGCGCTGCGCCGGCGCGCCGCGGCGTCCTCCGGGGCTTCCGCGAGTGCCTCGCGCTCCGTCCCGGCTTCGGCGCTGCGGCGGCGCAACTCGATCACCCGCGCCTCGGCATCCTCCCCGCGGGAGGTCCAGAGCGCGGCTTCCTCGCCCACCGCCTGTAGCCGCGCGGCGACGCGTCCGGCCTCGGCGGCCAGCGCGGCGATGTCGCTGCGCGCCGTCACCTCCGCCCCGCGGGCGGCGGTCAGCGCATCGCGCGCCTCCGTCACGGCAGCGCGCAGAGCGTCGAGATCCGGCAGCGCAGCCTCGGTCGCCACCGCCTCGGCCAGCGCCGCCTCGGCCTCGCCGCAATCGGCCGCAAGCCGGGCGAGCTGCGGTTCCAGCGCCGCGAGACGGCTCTCCGCCTCCGCCGCACGGGCGGCGAGCGTCGATTCGTGCTGCCGCGCGCCCCGCGCGGTGGCCTCGGCGTTGCGGCGCGCTTCGCGGGCCGCGTGCTCGGCGGCCTGGGCGCGGGTCTCGGCGGCGCCGGCCTCCTCGGCCGCGCGGCGCAGCGTCGGCAGGTCGGGCAGGGCGGCGATGGCGGCCCAGGCTGCTTCCTTGGCGGCCTCGGCCTCGGCGCGGTCGGCGGCGAGGCGCGCCAGTTGCGGCTCGATCGCCGCGAGCCGGCTTTCCGCGCGCGCATGCCGCGCCGCGAGCGCCGATTCGGCCTGCCGGGCCTCGTTCAGCGTGGCGTCGGCGCGGGCGCGGGCCTCGCGGGCGCGGGCCTCGGCGGCGCGGGCCTCCTCCTCGCGGGCGGCGGCGGCGGCGCGGGCGGCCTCGGTGGTCGCGGCCTCGGCCTCGGCGCGGTCCAGCTTCGCCTCGGCGGCGCGCAGGGCGTTGCGCTGGGCGAGGCGCACCGCGCCCGGCGTCGGGGCGCCGGCGCGGGCCGTGTGCCCGTCCCAGCGCCACAACGCGCCATCCTCGGTCACCAGCGACTGGCCGGGCCTGAGCGCGGCCTGCAGCGCGGCGCCATCGGCACCCTTGGGCAGCAGCCCGATCTGCGACAGCGCCCGGGTCAGCATCGCCGGCGCTTCCACCAGCCGCGACAAGGGCACCGCGCCGTCGGGCAGCGGGGCCGCGGCATCGAGCGGCGGCAGGGCGCGCCAGAAGCGCGGGCCGGTCTCCTCGGCGGGGCTTTCCAGCGCCTCGCCAAGCGCCGCGCCCAGCGCGGCTTCCAGGCCCGCCGGCACGCCCACCTGGTCGAGGATCGGCGCCGCGGCCCCCGGCTCGCGGGCGGTCAGGACCTCGCGCAGGGCCGCGACCTCGGCGGCGGCGCGGGCGCGCTCGCCGCCGGCGGCGGTGGCCGCGCGGCCCGCCTCGGCATGGGCGGCGGCGGCCCAGGCGCGCATCGCCTCCGCCTCCTCCAGCGCCTTGCGCGCCTGCTCGACGGCTTCGCCCGCAGCGGTCAGTGCGGCGGTCGCGGCCTCGCGCTCGGCGGCGGGGATGATCTCGGCGGCCGCGGCGTCGCGGTCCTTCGCCATGGAAGCGTGCTGGGCCGCGATGCGGTTCAGCCGGTCCTCGGCCCCGGCCTTCTCGGCCTGGGCGCGCTGCGCGACGGACGCGGCCTCGGCGGCGGCGCGGCGGGCCTCGGCATGGGCATTGGCGGCCTCGGCGCGGGCGGCCTCGGCCTGTTCCAGCGCGACGCGGGCGGCTTCGAGCGCGGCATCGGCGGCGGCGACCTCGGCGGCGGCCTCCGCGCGCGCCTCGGCGGGGACGCGGGCGCGGGCGGCGGCGTCGCGCTCGGCGGCGAGGCGGGCATGGCCCTCCTGCGCGCGCTTCAGCCGAGCCTCGGCGGCGGTGCGGGCCTCGGCGGCGGACTGGACGCGGGCGGCGGCCTCGGCGGCCTCGACGGTCGCGGCCTCGGCGGCGCGTTCGGCGGCCTGGGCGGCCTCGGCGGCGGCGACCAGCGCGGCCTCGGCGGACTCCCGCCGGCCGGGCAGGGACCGCTCCACCGCGGTCAGCGCCTCGGCCTCCTGGCTCAGCCGCTCGCGCGCGGCCTCGGCATCGCGCAGCACGCCCTCGGCATGGGCGAGGTCGCGCTTCAATTGCGTGAGACGCGCCTCGGCCGCCTCCAGCGCCTCGCGCGCCCGGCGTTCCTCGGCTTCCAGGCCCTCGGTCTCGACGCGGCGGCGTTCCAGCGCGGTGCGCGTCGCGGCCTCGGCGGCGCGGGGGGCGGGGATGGCCTGCTCGGCCTCGAAGGCGGCGATGGCGGCGCGCTCGGCGTCGGCCTCGGCGGCGCGGACGGCGGCCTTGGCCTCCGCGAGCTGCTGCGTGGCATGCCGCCCGGCGGCATCGGCCCGCGCGGCCAGGATGGCGAGCCACTCGCCCTCCGCCTGGCGCACGAGGCCCGAAAGATTGCGATAGCGATTGGCCTGCCGCGCCTGGCGCTGCAGCCCCTGGCGCTGGCTGTCGAGCTGCCCGAGCAGGTCCTCGGCGCGCGACAGGTTCGTCTCCGCCTGGCGCAGCTTCAGCTCCGCCTCGTGCCGGCGGGCGCGCAGCCCGGCGATGCCGGCGGCTTCCTCGAGCACCTGGCGGCGGTCCTCGGGCTTCGCCTGGATGAGGGTCGACACGCGCCCCTGGCTGACCATGGCCGAAGCGCGGGCGCCGGACCCGATGTCGGCGAACATGGTTTGGACGTCGCGCGCCCGGACTTCCTTGCCGTTGACCCGGAACGCCGAGCCCTCGCCGCGGGTGATGCGGCGGATGATCTCGAGTTCCGGCTGGTCCTGGTTCGGCGGCGGGGCGAGCCCTTCCGCCTCCTCGAGGCTCAGCGTCACCTCGGCGACGTTGCGCCCCGCGCGGGTCGCGGTGCCGGCGAAGATGACGTCGTCCATCTCCCCGCCGCGCATGGCCTTGGCGGAGGTCTCGCCCATCGCCCAGCGCAGCGCTTCCACCACGTTGGACTTGCCGCAGCCATTCGGGCCGACGACGCCGGTCAGGCCCGGCAGGACCTCGACCGTGGTCGCCTCGGCGAAGGATTTGAAGCCCGCGATGCGGATCCGCGCGAGCGTCGCACGCACCGAGGCCGCCTTCTGGGCCTCGCTGCGCGGTGCCGAATCCTCTTCCTCCGGCCCGGGGGGCGCCGGCGGCAGGGACCCGTTGTCCATCATCAAGCCTGGGCCTCGCGGGCGAAGCGGTCGTAGCCGATCGCGCCCGAGACGACGCGGGTGCCGAAGACGAAGGTCGGCGTCGCCTGGATGTTGAACTGGCGCTCGCCTTCCTGCCGCTGGGCGAGGATGGCGCGGGCCAGGTCGTCGTCGCCCCAGGCGGCGTCGAAGGCGGCCTGGGACATGCCGGCCATGGCGGCGATCTTGGCGATCTCGGCCTTGTGGTCGACGCCGCGGGCGAAGGCCCAGCGATCCTGGTTGTTCAGCAGGGCGGAGACGAAGGGCTCATAGGCCGCCGGCGGGAAGGAGCGGGCGACGGCCGCGGCGCGCAGGGCGATCTGGTCGAGCGGGAAGTCGCGCCACACCATCCGCACCTTGCCGGTCTCCACCAGCTCCGCCTTCACGCGCGGCCAGGTTTCCCTGTGGAAGGCGCCGCAATGGCTGCAGGTCAGGGAGAAGAACTCGGTCACCACCATCGGGGCCGAGGCGCTTCCCATGGACCGCTCGGACAGCCGCGGGTCGGCGGGCGCCTGCGCCAGGGCCGGCAGGGCGGCGAGGGTGCCGCCGGCGGCAAGCAGGGTGCGGCGAAGAAGCATGGGCATCCGGTCTCCTTTGGGGCCGCCCGGCCGGGCGGCGACCCGTCGCATATGGGCCGCCTGGGGCCGTTCCGGGACTCGGGCTGCCACTCAACGAGTCCGATAGACGCCGCGGCCCAATCTTTCCAGCGCTTCGCGCAGTTCCGGGGAGCCGACCGATTCGATGGCTGATTCGACCCGTTGCGGCAGCGCCACGGGCTTCGGGGCCGGTCTTTTCCGGACCGCGGCGGCCGCCGGGGTCTGCTGGACGAAGCGGAACCGCTCGACGGCCGCCCGCCCGAGCGCGGCGTTGATCCGCCCGGCCAGTTGCGGCGCAAGGTGCTGCAGTTCCATGGCGACCGGCCCGGCGCAGGCGAGCGTCAGGGTGCCGGAGGTCAACCGCAGCGGCTGGGTCACGGCCGCCAGCGCCGGGCCGACCAGTTCCGGCCAGTCGGCCATGATCTGCGCGCCGGCGGGGCTCTTGCGCTTGAACGCGGGGCGTGTGAGCGCTGGCATCAGCGCGCCGAGCGGCCTCGGCCCGCCCAGGAACCGCTTGTCATCGCCATCCCGTGCCATCCGTGAGCCCCTCCGCCGCCGACCTCCTCGCCTGGTATGACCGGCACCGGCGGGTCCTGCCGTGGCGCGCCGCTCCGGGGGAGGCGCGGGACCCATACCGCATCTGGCTGTCGGAGGTGATGCTCCAGCAGACCACGGTGGCCGCCGTGGGGCCGCGCTACGCCCGGTTCCTGCAACGATTCCCCACGGTCGGGGCCCTCGCCGCCGCGGATTGGGCCGAGGTCGCCGAGGAATGGGCCGGCCTTGGCTACTACGCCCGGGCACGGAACCTCCATGCCTGCGCCAAGGCGGTCGCGGCGGCCGGCGGTTTCCCGCGCAACACCGAGGGCCTGGCGGCGCTGCCCGGCATCGGCCCCTACACGGCCGCGGCGGTCGGCGCGATCGCCTTCGATGCCCCGGTCGTGCCGGTCGACGGCAATGTCGAGCGCGTCATGGCCCGCATCCACGGGGTGGAGGCGCCGCTGCCCGGCGCGAAACCGATCCTCACCGCCCATGCCGCCGCCTGCATGGAGGATCCGGTGGCGCGGGCCCGGCCCGGCGACTTCGCGCAGGCGCTGTTCGACCTCGGCGCAACGGTGTGCACGCCGCGCAACCCCGCCTGCGCGCTCTGCCCCTGGCGGGAGGGCTGCGCCGCGCATCGGGCGGGGATCCAGGCTGAGCTCCCGCGGAAATCGCCCAAGCCCGCCCGGCCGCTGCGGCACGGCGTGCATTTCCTGCTGCGGGACGATGCGGGCCGCGTGCTGCTGCGCCGGCGGCCCGAGAAGGGGCTGCTCGGCGGCATGCTGGAAGTGCCCGGCACGCCCTGGCGCGCCGACCCCTGGCCGGAGACGGAGGCGCTGGACCACGCGCCGTCCACCGCGGCCTGGAGGCCGGTCGAGGGCATCGCCCGCCATGGCTTCACGCATTTCGAACTGGAAATGCGCCTGTATGCGGCGCCGGCGGTTACCATGGCGGCGGTCGCGGGCGAATGGATGCTGCCCTCGGCGGCGCGCGGCGCGCTGCCTTCGGTGATGCGACGGCTGCTCGACCTCGCCGGGGCGGTCGTTTGATCCGCGCCCTTCGCGAAGGGACCTGGCTGACGCCCGCGCGGCTCCGGGCCTATGGCCTCGGATATCTCCTGGTGGTCCTGGCGGCGGTCGCCGCCACGGTGCCGCTGATCCTCGGCTGGCGGGAGGCGCCGCCGGCCGACCTCGACTATCTCAGCTTCCATGCCGCGGCCACGATGGCCGATGCCGGGCGGGCCGCCGAGGTCTGGGACCGCGATGCCCACGCCGCCGCGCAATCCGCGTTGCAGGGCCAGCCGGGTCGGTACTTCTCCTTCTTCTATCCGCCGCTGTTCCTGCTTGTACTCATGCCGCTCGGCCTGCTGCCGCTGTTGCTCGGCCTGGGCGTCTGGCTGGCGGCCACCGGCGGCGCGATGTGGGTGGCGCTGCGGCCGTGGGGCGTGTTTCGGCGGCCCATCGCCGCCGCCTGCGTCATGCTGGCGCCGGCCGCGGTGCTGAACGCCCTGCACGGGCAGAACGGGTTTCTCGCCACGGCGCTGCTGGCCGGCGCCGGCTTGTGGCTCGATCGTCATCCCGCCCGCGCGGGGGCCATGTTCGCGATGCTGGCCTTCAAGCCCCAGCTCGGCCTTCTCGTCCTGCCGGTGCTCCTCGCCGGCCGTCGCTGGGCAGCGCTGGGCTGGGCCGCGGGCCTCGGACTCGCATCGGTGGCGCTGGCCACGCTCGTGCTGGGTCCCGGCATATGGCCCGCCTTCCTCGCTCGCATGCCGGATGCCGGTGCCGCCTTGTCCGACGGTGCCCTGGCGGTCTGGAAGCTTCAGAGCGTCATGGCGATGGCGCTCACGCTCGGCCTGCCGCGGGGCGCGGCGATGGGCGCGCAGGCGATCGTTGCGGCGGCCGTGCTGGCCGCCGCGATCGTGGCGGCCCGGCGCCATCTCGGTGGCCGCGCCGAACTCGCCGTCATCGCAGCCGGCGCGCCGCTCGCGACGCCGTTCGTGCTGGTCTACGACCTCGTCGTGCTGCTGGTGCCGATGGTCTGGTTGCTCGGCGAGGCGCGGCGCAGCGGCTTCCTGCCGTGGGAAAAGTCGGGCATCGCGCTGGCCTGGATCCTGCCGCTGCTCGCCTTCCTGGCCAGTATCGGAGCGGAGGTCAGCATCGGTCCACTCGCCTCGATCGTGACGCTGGGCCTCGTGCTGCGGCGGATCGCCGCAGCACCGTCGGCACGGGACCAGCGCCCGGTCGCGTGACCGCCGAGCGTCAGCCGGTCGGCGTCAGCGACCGCGATCGCGCACTCGTCATCACGAAGAGCGCCCCGACGAGAACGACCACGAGGCCGCCCATGGTCAGCAGCAGCGCGGATTGCTGCATGGTCGCGACAGCCGGCACCGACAACCCGAGGACCGCCCCCACCGCGACGATGCGCCAGGACCCCGCATGCACCCCGGCGACGAAGGTGCCGAGGCCGAGCAGCAGCAGCAGGCCGATCTCGGTCGCGTTGTCATTCACCACGCCGCGCACCGACGGGAGAAACAGCAGCAGCATCGCGCCCAGGAAGGCCAGCCAGTGCAGCGCCTGGGTCCAGATCAGCCGTGTCCGCGCCTTGCGTTCCCCGGCGCCCTTCCAGCCGGCGATCACGCACAGCACGCCGAAGACAGGTGCCAGGATCTGCCAGTAGAGCAGCTTCGGCTGCGGCCCGCCGCCGACGAAGGCAACGCCGGCGAAGCCCGCGACCAGCATCGCCAGGTACGGCGCCTCGGCCAGCAGGATGCGGCCCCAGGACCGCGGCGGCGCGCCCGCCGGCGTCATCGGCGGCTCGGCGGCGGCGCTCGGCCCGGGTGTTGCGGTGTCGCCCATGCGCGGGGCCTCCTCGGTTGGACGCCGCAGTGCGCGATCAGGCCTCGCGCTGCAACTCGGCGCGATAGTCGTCGATCACGCGCAGCCGGCCGTCGCGCGCCTCGACATGCCAGAACAGCCAGCCATTGCAGGACGGCGCTTCCTGCACGGCGGCGCCGACCTTGTGGATCGACCCGCTGGCGAGGCCGCAGCGCAGCGTGCCGTCGGCGCCGACCACCGCTTCCCAGCGCTTCTGCCGGTCATAGAGCTTCGCCCCGGCCGGGACGATGCCGCGTTCGACCAGCGTGCCGAAGGGGATGCGCGGCTGTTCCTTCTTCGACGGCAGCGCCGCGGCGGCATCTTCCGGCGCGGGCTCGACCGCGGCGACGCGGGCCAGCGCGGCATCGGCATAGGATTGTTCGCGCTCGATGCCGATGAAGCGCCGGCCGAGGCGCTTCGCCACCGCCGCCGTCGTGCCGGACCCGAGGAAGGGATCGAGGATCACCTCGCCCGGGGAGGTGCAGGACAGGATCACGCGATGCAGCAGCGCCTCGGGCTTCTGCGTCGGGTGCAGCTTGTCGCCCTTGTCGTCGCGCAGGCGTTCGTGCCCGGTGCAGAGCGGGATCAGCCAGTCGCTGCGCATCTGCAGGTCGTCGTTGAGCGCCTTCATGGCGGCGTAGTTGAATCGGTAGCGGCTCTCGGGCCCGCGTGCCGCCCAGACCAGCGTCTCATGCGCGTTGGTGAAGCGGCGGCCGCGGAAGTTCGGCATCGGGTTCGACTTCCGCCAGATCACGTCGTTCAGGATCCAGTAGCCGAGATCCTGCAGCGCCGAGCCGAGCCGGAACACGTTGTGATAGGCGCCCATCACCCAGATGGTGCCGTCCTTGCGCAGCACGCGGCGGCATTCGGTCAGCCATTCGCGCGTGAAGGAATCATAGGCGCCGAGATCCGCGAAACGGTCCCATTCGTCGTCCACGCCGTCCACGACCGAATCATCGGGGCGGCGCAGCGTACCCTTGAGCTGCAGGTTGTATGGCGGGTCCGCGAAGATGGCATGCACCGAGGCCGGCGGCAGGTGCCGCAGCCATGCGATGCAATCCCCGACCAGCACCTGGTCGAGCGGCAGATCGATCTGCGTCCCCACGCGTAAAACCCCGTCCCCCGACGCGAAGGCCGCAGAATCGCTTGTGCGACTCGGCAGGTCAAGGTTTCCCTGCCTCAGGCGCCGACGCCCGCGCACGGACGAACCGTCCGCGTCGCGGTTCAGGCGATCACAGCAGCCTGTCCACCGGGCCGAAGCCCCGCCGGTGGTGCGGGCTCGGGCCGAGGCGCGCGAGCGCGGCGAGATGCGCCGGCGTCGGATAGCCCGCATGTCGCGCGAAGCCATATCCCGGCCAGCGCGGGTCGAGCCGCGCCATCGCACGGTCCCGCACGACCTTCGCCAGGATCGATGCGGCCGCGATCGAGAGCGACAGCCCGTCCCCGCCCACCACGCAGCGCACCGGGCAGGGCAGGCGTGGCGGCTGGTTTCCGTCCACCAGCGCGATGTCCGGCGCCGTGCCGAGCCGCGCGACGGCGCGCGCCATCGCGAGATGCGACGCCCGAAGGATGTTGACGGTGCCGATCTCGATCACCGAAGCGGCGCCGACGCCGTAGTCGAGCAACCCTTGCGCGGCCGCCGCGCACAGCGCCGCGAAGGCCGCGTCGCGCTGCGCCGGCTTCAGCCGCTTCGAATCATCGAGCAGCGAGGCGAGGCCGCTCGGCGGCGCGCCCCGGAACACGACGGCCGCGGCCACCACCGGCCCGGCCAGGGGGCCGCGCCCGGCCTCGTCCACCCCGGCGGCGCGGCGCACATCCGACTCCAGGCTGAAATCCGGTTTCCGCTCCGACATGGCGCCGCAGTAGCATGGGCGCCATGGACACCACAGACCTTCGCGTCTTCGAAGCCGTGGCCCGGCTTGGCGGCATGGGCCGCGCCGCGGCCGAGCTGCACACCGTCCAGTCCAACGTGACGGCGCGGATCCGGGCGCTCGAGGCCGAGCTCGGCGTCCCGCTGTTCGACCGCCATGCGCGCGGCGTCACGCTCACGCCCGCCGGTCGCCGTCTCCTGCCTTACGCCGAACGCGCACAGCGTCTCGTCGCCGAAGCCGCAGCCGCGGCGCGCGACGACGGCGTGCCGCGCGGTCCGCTCGCCATCGGTTCGCTCGAGACGACGGCGGCGATGCACCTCGCCCCCATGCTCGCCGCCTATGCCCGTGCCTTCCCCGAGGTCGACCTGGTGCTGCGCACCGGCACGACGCGGGAGATGGTCGAGGAGGTGCTCGCCGAACGTGTCGACGGCGCCTTCGTCTGCGGGCCGGTGGAGCACGCCGACCTCGCGACCGAACTCGCCTATCGCGAGGAACTCGCCCTGATGGCCGCGCCGGGCATCCGCGACGCAGCGTCCGCCCTGGCGCCGGAGGGCATGCGCATCATCGTGCTCCGCGCCGGCTGCTCCTACCGCCAGCGGCTCGAGGCGCTGCTCGCCCGCCGTGGCGTCGTCGGCCCGCGCATGCTCGAATTCGGCACGCTGGAAGCGATCTTCGGCGCGGTCGAAGCGGGGCTCGGGGTCACGCTGCTGCCGGCACGGCTGGTCCCCCGCGTGCTGGCGGCGGGGCGCCTTGCCGTCCACCGCCTGCCGCCCGCCGAGGCGATGGTCGAGACCGTCTTCGTCCGCCGGCGGGAGGCACGCCTGTCGAGCGCGCTCGCGGCCTTCCTCGACCAGGCGCGGCGGCGCCCGGCGGTGGCGGCCTGAAGACATCGCTGCCCGCGATCGCAGCCATCGGATCAAAGCGTTTTTCGTGATGCTTCGTCTGGCCTAGCCTCCGGCACCATGGACAGCGGGAGCACGGACATGGCGCGGACCGGCATCGGAGCCCAGGCGGCGCGGGCGGCCGCCTTCTGCGAGCGCTTCGGCCTCAGGCTGCCGATCCTGCTGGCCCCCATGGCCGGGGTGCCGGCGCCCGCGCTGTCGGCCGCCATCGCGACCGCCGGCGGCATGGGCGCGGTCGGCGCCCTGATGATGACGCCCGAGGCGATCACCGACTGGGCACGTACCGTACGCTCCCAATCCAACGGCGCCTTCCAGATGAATGTCTGGATCCCCGACCCGCCGCCGGTGCGCGACGCGGCACGGGAAGCGGCGATGGCCGATTTCCTCGGCGGCATCGGCCCGCGGCCGAGGATCCCGGACGGCCCCTTCCTGCCCGATTTCGACGCGCAGTGCCGGGCCATGCTCGACGCCGGTCCCGCGGCGATCTCCTCGATCATGGGCGTCTTCCCCGACTGGGTCGTGGCCGACGCCAAGACGCGCGGCATCGCGTGGTTCGCGACCGCGACGACCCTTGCCGAGGCACGCGCCGCGGTCGCCGCCGGCGCCGATGCCATCGTCGCCCAGGGCATGGAAGCGGGCGGACATCGCGGCGCCTTCGACAGCGGGACGGCCGAGGCGCAGCTCACCGGCGGCCTGGCCCTGATCCCCCGCTTCGCCGACGCGCTCGACGTACCGGTGATCGCAACCGGCGGCATCGCCGATGCGCGCGGCATCGCCGCCGCGCTGACGCTCGGCGCCAGCGCCGTGCAGATCGGCACCGGCTTCCTGCGCTGCCCCGAGGCCGGGATCCATCGCAGCTGGGCCGACGCACTCGGCACGGTGGAACCCGAGGGCACGATGCTGACGCGCCTCTTCACCGGCCGGCTCGGGCGCGGCGTGGCCAATGCGGCGACCCGCGCCGCGCATCCGGACCCGGCGCCCTATCCGGTGCAGCGCGCCCTCTATGCCCCGGTCCGCGCGGCGGCGGAGGCGGCCAACGATCCCGGCGCGATGCAGATGTGGGCCGGCCAGGCCGCTCCGCTCGCCCGCGTGGAACCCGCCGGTGCGCTGGCGACGCGGCTGTGGGACGAAGCCCGCGCCCTGCTACCGTGACGCCGGGGTGAGGGAGATACGGCCATGCCCTTCCGCAACCGCCTGACCGAGCGGCTCGGCATCGAGCATCCGGTCCTCCTCGCGCCGATGGACTACGTGGCCGGCGGACGTCTCGCCGCCGCGGTCAGCCAGGCGGGCGGCCTCGGCCTCATCGGCGGCGGCTACGGGGACGGGCCCTGGCTCGGCCGCGCCTTCGATGCCGCGGGCAATGCGCGCGTCGGCTGCGGCTTCATCACCTGGAGCCTCGCGAAGCAGCCCGCGCTGCTCGGCCAGGCGCTCGCTCGTGGGCCGGCGGCGGTGATGCTGTCCTTCGGCGACCCGCGGCCCTTCGCCCGGGAGATCCACGAGGCGGGTGCGACGCTGATCTGCCAGGTGCAGACCGTGGCGCAGGCGCATGAGGCGATGGAGGCCGGCGCCGGCGTCATCGTGGCCCAGGGCACCGAGGCCGGCGGCCATGGCCAGTCCCTGCCGCTGACGACGCTGCTGCCGCTGGTGGTCGAGGCCTGCCCCGATATCCCGGTCGTCGCCGCGGGTGGCATCGCCGATGGACGCGGCCTCGCCGCGGCGATGACGTACGGCGCCGAGGGCGTGATGATGGGCACGCGCTTCTACGTCACCGAGGAAGCCGACATCGATCCGCGCGCCAAGGCCCGTGCCGTCGCCGCCGGGCCGGGCGAGACCGTGCGCTCCATCGTCTTCGACATCGCGCGCAAGAACGTCTGGCCGGCGCCCTATACCGGGCGCGTGCTGCGCAACGCGACGACCGAACGCTGGCTCGGCCGCGAGGCCGAGATGCAGGAGCATGCCGAGGAGGTCGCTGCCGACTACGCCGTGGCGCGTGCGCGGGGCGATTTCGACGTCGCCGGCGTGATCGTGGGAGAGGCGTCCGCCCTCATTCACGACATCCCGCCTGCGGCGGCGGTCGTGGAATGCGTGGTGCGCGAGGCGGAAGCGGCGATCGCGCGGGCCGCGCGCGTCTGAACGCGGCCCGCGCTCCGGCTCAGAAGCGGCAGTTGTAGGCGGACATCGACTGCGCCATCTGCTGCGCCATCTGCGTGCACTGCGGACCCAGCATCGGGCGGGTCTGCGGGTTCTGCGCCATCTGACGCCACGAATCCCGCATCTGCGTCACCGCCGCGCCGACCTGCGCGCGGTTCGCCGCCGGGACGTTGGTGTTGAGGCACTGGTCGTACTTGGTCAGGAAGTCGTCGCATTCCGCGACGCCGATGGGCGTCGCCGACTGGGCGAAGGCGGGGCCGGCGGCGAGCACGGCAAGCAGGCCGAGCGCAGGGGTCAGGCGCATGGCTGGAATCCTCTCTGATCTGGTCGCGGATCTGGGCTGCGATCCCGTGGATCGCGGCCGAACCCTGCCAGCGCGGAGCGCCCGCGTGTGTGACGTGTTTCACATCGGGATCGTGACCGGGACTTGACGGTGGCGCGGCAGATCGCGCCTTGCCATCAGTCCCGCGGCCGTGGCAGCAGCAGCCATCCGGCGAGGCCGGCGAGAAGGCATGCCGCGATCGCCCCGAAGCCCGCGCGGTATGCCGCTTCCGGCCGCACGCCGCCGGCTTCCTCGGGGAACAGCCCGACCACCGCCCCGACGAGCAGCGGCAGCAACGCCGACCCCAGCACCTGCGCGAGGTTCACCGTGGTCGCGCCGCGCCCGACCAGGTGATCGGGGAACAGCGATCGTCCTTCGGCCACCACCAGGATCGGATAGGCTGAAAAGAGCACGAGCAGCACCAGCAGCGCCACCGCGGCGGACAACGGCGCCCCCGGCCAGAGCGCGAGACCGAGCAGCGTCGCGGCGGACAGCGCGGCGCCCGCGGTGACGATCGGCCGCCGGCTGCCCACCGATCGCTCGAGCGGCCCGACCATCAGCAGACCCACCGGCATCGCGATGCCCATCGCCCCGAGCACCCATCCGCGCCCGGCGGCGTCCAGGCGGTGGACGTCCGCCAGGTAGGGGCCGGCCCAGAGCCCGAGCACCGTCGCCGCCGCCGCATAGGCGACGAGGTGCATGGACAGCACCCGCGGCAACCCCGGCAGGCGCCAGATCGACACCTGGCCCGCGAGGGCTTCGCGCAGGGTCTCGGCCCGCCGGATCGGCGGCGGACGGTCCGGCGGGTCGTCCCACACCAGCCGCCACCAGATGCCCCAGCATGCCGCCGTCAGCACGGCGGATGCCCCGAGGGCCCCACGCCAGCCCACCCATTCGGCGACCGCGGCCAGCGGCGCCCCCGCGAGCAGGATGCCCATCTGCGACAGCGCGAAGACGCGGCTGAGCGCGAGCGTCATCGCCGGCCCCTGATGCCAACGCGCACACAGCACCACCGCCGCCATGAAGGACGCGCCGCAGCCGATGCCGATCAGGAATCGCGCCGCGAGCAGGCTCGCCCCATCCGTCGCGAAGGCCTGCAGCGCGGCGCCGACCACCGCGATCCCGGTGAGCGCCCCCACCGTCCGCCGCGGCCCCGCGCGGTCGAGCGCCACGCCCACCGGCACCTGCGCGACCAGCAGCGCGCCGAAGAACACCCCGTTCGCCGCGCCGAGCACCGCGGGCGTCAGCGCAAGGTCCGCGATCAGGTCGGGCGCGACCACGCCGAGCGCGGCGCGATGGAACTGCGACAAACCCGTCATGGCGGCGAGCGCCGCCATCAGTGCGACGGCAGGGGTCATGCGGTCTCGAGGCCGATCGCGTCCTTCAGCCCCCGCCGCCCCGCGGGCGTGAGCTCGACGCGGCGGCGCGCGAGGATGTCGCCTTCCCCTGCGGCGGGCAGCCGGCGCAGCCAGCCGCGGGCGATCCAGGCGCTGGCGATTTCCCGCCCGAGCCCGCCGGCGAGATGCGGGCGGCGCTCCGACCAGTCCATGCAGTCGCAGGCGAAGCGCGGCGCGGCATCGGCCCGGTCGAGGTCGACGCCTGTTGCGCTCAGGCGTGCGCGCGCCTCCGGCACGGCATCCCAACCGCCGGGCACCGGGCGCAGCAGCCCCTCGCCGGTCAGCCTTTCATGCAGGGTGACGCCGAGCCGCCCGGCGAGGTGGTTCCAGCAGAGCCGTGCCTGGCGCGCGGTCTCTCCGTGCTTCCAGCTCCGTGCCGGCGCGATCTCGGCGGCGAGGCCGCCAAGTGTCTCGATCGCCGCCGCCACCTGCTCCGACGCCAGCCGGTGGTAGCGATGCCGGCCCTGGGCATGGACGAGGACGAGCCCGCCTTCGCTCAGCCGCGCGAGATGCCCGCTCGCCGTGGCCGCCGTGACGCCGGCCACGCGCGCGAGCTCGCCGGCGGTCAGCGCCTCGCCCCCCATCAGGGCGGCGAGCATGCGCGCGCGGGCCGGGTCGGCCATCAGCGCGGCGATGGCGGCGAGGGGGCCTGGGGCGGTGGGATCGGTCATGCGGGGATGCTATCCCCGTTTGGCGCGATGCGCTTCGGCCCAGGCCGAAGCATTCGTCGCCACGCGCCATGCAGGGTAACGCCATGATCGCCATCATCTTCGAGGTCGAACCGGCTGCCGGGCGGGAGGATGACTATCTCGCGATCGCCGCGACCATGCGGGCGGAACTCGAGAAGCAGCCGGGCTTCATCGCCGTGGAGCGCTTCCGCAGCATCACCAGCCCGTCGAAGCTGCTCTCCCTGTCCTTCTGGGAGAACGAGGAAGCGGTGCGGAACTGGCGTTGCCATGCGGGCCATCGCGGCGCGCAGAAATCGGGCCGCGAGGGAGTCTTCGCCGGCTACCGGCTGCGCGTGGCGGGCGTCATCCGCGATTACGGCATGACCGAGCGGCGCGACCAGGCGCCGGCCGACAGCAACGCGCATTGGGGGCTGTAGCCTGCCTTCAGGCGCGCTTCAGCCAGGTCGCGAGCCGCCCGGGCGCGGCCGTCATGTCCGCCTCCGGCCCGCAATAGGAGAAGCGCAGGAAGCGGCTGCCGCGGTCACGGTCGAAATCGAGCCCCGTGGTCGCCGCGATGCCGGCATGTTCCAGCATCTCGGCGCAGAAGGCGGCGCTGTCGTTGGTCAGGTGGCCGACGTCGCACCACAGGTAGAAGGCGCCGTCGGCCGCCGCGATCTGTGTGAAGCCCGCCTTCGGCAGCCCGTCCAGCAGGGCGGCGCGGCTGCGCGCATAGGCCGCCTTGTTCGCCTCGAGCTCCGCGACGCAGTCCATCGCCGCCTCGGCCGCGATCTGCGCGACATGCGGGGCGCTGATGAACATGTTCTGCGCCAGGCATTCGACCGGGCGGACCAGGTCCTCGGGCAGCACCAGCCAGCCGATGCGCCAGCCCGTCATGGACCAGTATTTCGAGAAGGAGTTCACCACCACCGCGCTGGGGCTGACCGCGGCCGCGGTGCTCTCCTCGACCGTGCCCCAGGTCAGGCCGTGATAGATCTCGTCGCTGATCAGCCGGACGCCATGCGCGTGGCACCAGCGCGCAATCGCCTGCAGCTCGGCCGGCGAGAGCATGGTGCCGGCCGGGTTGCAGGGACTCGCGACGATGAGCCCCTCGGGCCGCGAATCCATCTTCTCCAGCATCGCGAGCGTCGGCTGGAAGCGCGTGGTCGCATCGCAGGGCAGCAGCACAGGCTGCATGCCGAGCGCGGTCAGGATGTTCGCATAGGGCGGGTAGAAGGGCGCGGCCATCGCCACCCGGTCGCCCGGATCGAAGGCCGCGAGGAAGGCGAGGGGAAAGGCGCCCGAGGCGCCGACCGTCACCGCGATGCGCGATTCTGGCACCTCGGCGCCGTAATGGTCGCGGTAGTGCCGCGCGATGCGTGCGCGCAGCGACCGCAGGCCGAAGGCTTCCGTGTAGCCCATCGGATGGGCGTCCTGCAGGGCGCGGATCGCGGCCTCCCGCGCGCCGCGCGGCGCGCCGGTGCCGGGCTGGCCGACCTCCATGCGCAGGATGCCGGGCGCGCCCGGCGGCAGGCTCGCGGCGCGCGCATTGGCGGCCGCGATCACGTCCATGACGAGGAAGGGCGGCGCGTCGGCCGCGCGCCCGACCTTCACCGCCCGAAGGTCCCGATCGACACGCCCGTGCCGCGCGGATCCGCGGTGCCGATGCAGGACGCGTTCGACCCCGGCGCGTAGGACGGGCAGGCGATGACCATGCCGCGGCCCGGATCGGGCACGGCGGTGAACATGTCACCCGGCGCGACGCGGCGCAGCGCGGCGGCCATCGTCGCCCCCGCTGCGGCACCGGCGGCGTACTGGCCCGACCCTGCGGCCGCGGCCCGGAAGGACCGCCGGTCGCGGTTCGTCGCCAGTGCCACCGCGAGAGGCGCGGGCGGCACGTTGCCGATCCCCGGCGCGGCGGCGAGCAGGATGCCCGTCCCCGGCACCACGCGGCCCGTGCCGAACAGGTTGTTCATGCTGAAGGCGCAGGTGACCGCGTTGCCTTCCTGATCCATCGTGATCAGCGTGGTGGACGCGCCGACCGGCGCGCCGACGGGCGGCAGCGCCGGCTGCCCGGCCATGACCGCCTGGAAGGCCTGCGCCGTGCCCGCGCCGCCATCGACGGCGCCGGGCAGGAAGAAGACGCTGTCGATGCTGACATCCACGCGCTCGGTCGCGACGACCTGGGCACGGGCGGCGCGAAGTTCGTCCTGCGTCACGCCGCCGCCCGCGATGACCGATCCGTCCGCGAAGCGGTCCGACAGCCCGCCCTGGTACAGCTCGCCGACGCCGCCCGTGCGCATCTGCGCGAGCGTCGCGCCGAGGTCGAGCTGCGTGATGCGGTCCCCGGGGCGGAGCGGCCCGCCGCCCGGTGCGCCGAACACCGCCCGGGCGTTGGGGTCGTTGAGGAGCGGCGCGGCCACTGCCGCGAGGTCGTCGGTCAGCGCGCGGCTGACCTCGGTGCCGAAACGGGCCAGATCCTCGGCGGGGCGGACGAGCTGCTCGAACCGCAGGCGCCCCCCGCGCGTGTGCAGGAGGTAGAGGCCCCGCGCCATCATCGGCACGGCCGCCGGGCGATCGGCCCCCTGCGGCGGCACGCTGCGCGCCCCGGCGGGGAAGGCCACCGCCTCCACCTCGCGCCGGCGGTTGTTGTAGACGATGCAGGCCCCGCCGCCGCCGAGCCCGGCGCGGGAGGGCAGGGTGACGGACAGCGCGAAGGCGCCGGCCACGGCCGCGTCCACCGCCGACCCGCCGGCCGACAGGATGTCCCGCGACACGATCGCCGCACGGGGTTCCTCGGTCGCCACGCCCCCGAAGAAGCCGCTGACGAAGCCCGGCGTGCCCATCGGCACCGACGGCCCGCGCACGAAGGACGGCATGATGGAGGAGCAGCCCGGCAGCAGCGCCGCGGCGGCGAGCACCAGGGCCACCGCCCCGCCGCGCCGTTCGCGCCGGGGCTCCGGGTGGTCTAGGCTCGCGCCCATGCGGAAGGCGCTGGCGCTCCTGGTCGTCCTTGTGCTCATGCCGCTGGTCCTGGCCCCTCCTGCCGCGCAGGCCCAGGGCCAGGCGCGGGTGGTCACGGTGCGGGATGCGGAAACCGAGGCCCTGGTCCGGGCCATCGCGCATCCCCTGTTCCGGGAGGCGGGGCTGGACCCGGCGTCGATCCGCATCACGCTCCTGCAGGCCTGGGCCATAAACGCCTTCGTCACGACCGGCAACCGGCTGTTCGTCCACACCGGTGTGATCCAGCAGACGGACAGCGCCGCCGAATTCGCCGGCGTCCTGGCCCACGAGACCGGCCACATCGTCGGCGGGCACGTCTCCCGCCTGCCCGAGGAACTGCGTGCGGCCATGATCCGGCAGGTCGCGGCCCTGCTGCTGGGCGGGGCCGCGGCAGCGGCCGGGGGCGGACGCGGCGGCGCCGAGGCCGGGATGGGGATTGCCATGGCCGGCCAGAACCTGGCCCTGCGGGAACTCCTGGCCTTCACCCGGGCCCAGGAGCAGGCCGCCGACCAGGCCGCGATGGGGCTGCTGGTCCGCACCGGCTGGTCGCCCCTTGGCCTCGCGAACCTGCTGGAACGGCTGCTGGAGCAGGAGAATCTCCAGATTTCCCGCCAGGATCCCTATCTGCAGACGCACCCATTGTCGCGCGACCGGCTCGACTTCGTGCGGGAACAGGCGGCGCGGCTGGGCGACACGGACCGGCCCGTGCCGCCGGCCATCGCGGCACGCTACGCCATGGTCCGGGCGAAGCTGGACGGCTTCCTCGATCCTCCGGCGACCACGCTCGCGCGTTACAATGCCGCCGATGCCGCGGCGCCGGCGCGCTATGCCCGGGCCGTCGCCTTGCATCGGTCCGGGCGGCGGGCGGAAGCCGTCGCGCTGATCGACGGGCTGATCCGCCAGGCGCCGACCGATCCCTACCTGCTCGAGCTCAAGGGCCAGATCCTGTTCGAAAGCGGACGGATCCGCGATTCCTTCGCCCCCTATGCCGCGGCCGCGCGCATCGCGCCCCAGGAACCGCTGATCCGCGCCGCCTATGGCCGGGCGTTGACCGAGGCGGGGGACCCGCAATCCCTTGCCCTGGCGGAACGGGAGATCGAGGCCGCGCTGGCCCGCGACCCGGAGGCCGCCTTCATCTGGCGCCTGCTCGCCACCGCCCGGGGCCGTCGCGGGAACGTGGCCGGGGCGGACCTTGCGCTGGCCGAGGAAGCCATGCTGTTGAGCGACTTCGCCACGGCCCGCATGCTGGCCCTGCGGGCGGAGCCGCACCTGCCCCCGGGGCCGTCGCGCCTTCGCGCGCGGGACATCCAGGAAGCGACGCGGCGGGAAAACCTGACGTCCGAGCAGCGGGCGGCGGAAGAAGCGCGGCGACGCGAGGAGAGACGATGAGGCGAGGCTTCCTTCTGGCCGCGGCCGGGGTGATGTTCGGCGGACGGGCGATGGCGCAGTCCTTCTCCGATGCGCAGCGCGCCGAGATCGTCGACATCATCCGCGACGCGCTGCGCCGCGACCCCACCATCCTGCGCGAGGCCTTCTCCGCCATCCAGGCCGCCGAGGAACGCGAACGCGCCGAGGCGCAGCGCAGCGGCATCGTCGCCCAGCGCGCCGCGCTGTTCGAGACGCCCGGCGACCCCATCCGCGGCAACCCGCGCGGGGACGTGACGATCGTCGAGTTCTTCGATGTCCGCTGCCCCTACTGCAAGCGCCTCCATGGCGAGATGGCCGAGGTGCTGCGCCGCGACCGCAACCTGCGGATCATCATGAAGGACCTGCCGATCCTCGGGCCGCAGAGCGTGGTCGGCGCGCGGGCGCTGCTCGCCGCGCAGCGCCAGGGCAAGTACCCGGAATTCTACGACGCGCTGATGCGCCTGCGGGGCGAGCCGACCGACGAGGCGATCCGCGCCGAGGCGCAGCGTATCGGCCTCGACGCCAACCGCCTGTTCCGCGACATGCAGGACGCGGCGATCCAGCAGCGGCTCGACACGAACATCGCGCTTGCCCGCAGGCTGCAGATCGAGGGCACGCCCGCGCTCGTCATCGGCGACACGCTGATCCCGGGCGCGCTGCCGGCCTCGCAGATCGAGCGCCTGGTCCAGGCGGAAAGGGAACGACGGCGATGACCGGCACCGCCTTCATCTGCGTCACCTGCGGCACGCAGTATGCGCCTTCCGCGGCGCCGCCCGCGCGCTGCGAGGTCTGCGAGGATCCGCGGCAATGGGTGCCGCAATCCGGCCAGGCCTGGACGACGATGGAGGCGCTCAGCCGGCGCCACGCGGTGGGCTTCCGGGAGGTCGCGCCGGATCTGCTCGGCGTCGGCGTCTTCCCCGATTTCGGCATCGCGCAGCGCGCGCTGATGCTGCGCACGCCGGCGGGCAACGTGCTGTGGGACTGCGTGGCGCTGCTCGACCCCGCGACGGTGCGGATCGTGAAGGCGCTGGGCGGGCTCGCGGCGATCGCCGTCAGCCATCCGCATTTCCATACCGCGATGACCGCATGGGCGCGCGCCTTCGACTGCCCGGTGCTGATCCATGAGGCGAGCCGGGACTGGGTGAAGGACCCCGATCCCCTGGTCACCTTCTGGTCGGGCGAGACGCACGGGATCATGCCGGGCGTCACCCTGCACCGCCTGGGCGGCCACTTCGCCGGCGGGACGATCCTGCACTGGTCGGCCGGCAAGGGCGCGATCCTGACCGGCGACATCGCTTCCGTCGCGGCCGACCGCAAGCACCTGTCCTTCATGTGGTCCTTTCCCAACTGGGTGCCGCTGCCCGTGGCCGAGGTCGCGCGCATCGGCGCGCGGCTCGATGCGCTGGAGTTCGACGCGATCTATGGCGGCTGGTGGGACCGCGTGCTGCCCAGCGGCGGCAAGCAGGCCGCGCGGGACAGCGTCGCGCGCTACATCCGCGCGGTGACCGAGGGCCTGCCCGCCTGACGGCCCCGCATCACGCGGTGTGAAATCGGTCACTGGCGCCGGCGAGACCATCATGTGTCATGCCGCGACGCCGGGCTGGGCCGGCGCGCGATTCGGAGACGACATGGCGTATCTGGCGGCGGCTCTCGTGGCGATCCTCGGCTTGGCCGCGGCGGTGCTGGGCGGGGCCTTCGCGATGGCCCTCGCACGCCTGCGCCGCCCCTTCCGCGAGGCGCTGCGCGACGAATCGCCCGACGGCGTGCGCGCCCGCGCGGCGAAGGCGGTGGAGGCCATCCGCAACCCGTTGCTGAAGCGCATCGTCACGCGGCGCATCGGCGAGATGATCGGCGTCGCCGTGGTCAAGCGGCTCGTCGAGCAACTGGACGCGGCGGTGTTCTGGTATTCGGCGCTCGCCGTGCTCGGGGGCGCAGCGGTGCTGTTCTCGTTCTTCGTGCCGCGCCTGCTCGCCTAGCGCTTTACCCGGCCGGACGCTTGCGCGGCCTACTCCACCCGCACATTGGCGCGGGTGACGACGTCGGCCCATTTCGCGATCTCCGCGCGCAGGAACGCGGCGAAGGTCTCGGGACTGGTGCCGCCGTCCGGCGTCAGCCGCGGGGGTTCCGCGCCGAGGGCCTCCATGCGCTGGCGGAACGCCGGGTCGAGCGCGATGGCATTGAGCTCCGCGCCCAGTTTCCGCACCACCGGCGCCGGCGTCGCCGCCGGGGCGAGCACGCCGAACCAGGCCGTCGCCTCGAAGCCCGGCAGGCCCTGCTCGGCGACCGTCGGCACGTCGGGCAGGGAGGGATTGCGCTGCGCGCCCGTGGTCGCGATGGCGCGGATCTTCCCGTCGCGGATGAAGGTCAGCGCGGAGGGGATGTTGTCCATCCCGATCTCGATCCGCTCGGCCACCATCTCGGTCAGCATGGGCGCCGATCCGCGGTAGGGCACATGCGTGATGTCGATGTTGGTCGCGAGGCGCAGCTGCTCGACGACGACGTGCGGCGAGGTCGCGATGCCCGCCGTCCCGTAGTTGATCTGTCCCGGCCGCGCACGGGCCTCGCGCACCAGGTCGGCGACCGACCGGATGTTCGTGTTGTTGGCCGCCATCAGCACGTTCGGCACGCGCGTCATCAGCCCGACGGCGGCGAGGTCCTCCGGCTTGTAGGGCATGCGGTCGCGGAAGACGGCGAAGTTGATCGCGCCGGTGCCGATCGTCGTCAGCAGCAGCGTGTGGCCATCGGCCTCGCTGCGCGCGACGAACTCGCCGCCGACATTGCCCGAGGCGCCGGGCCGGTTGTCGACCACCACCTGGTGGTTGAGCCGCCGTCCCAGCATCTCGGCCGTCAGCCGCCCGACGAGGTCGGTCGTGCCCGCCGGGGTGAACGGAATGACGATGCGGATCGGGCGCGACGGGAAGCCCTGCGCGGAGGCGAGGCGCGGCGCGGCGAGCGCAGCGGAGACGGCGGCGAATGCCGTACGGCGGGTGATCGTCACGATGTTTCCTTCCCTTGGCGGCCGGATTGCCCGGCTTTGCTCCATCACGCCCCGGCGGGGGGCGATTGGCAACGATTGCCGCCGCGCGCCTGCTGTCTCTCGCGCGCCCAGCGCGCGATGCCGAACAGGCTGATTGCGATCCAGAACCCCTCCATCAGCGCCGAGGCGAGGTTGAAGTTCACCCACAGCGAGACGGTGATTAGCAGCGATCCGATCAGGTTCACGACCGGGAAAGCAAGCCCGGCCGCGTCCAGCGCGCGCAACTGCGTGCCGAGATAGGCCAGCACGACGAGGAGCGTCCCCGTCGTGCCCACCGCATCGACCAGCGTCACGCCGTCAGTCGACGGTGATGTTGCCGCGGCGGACGACCTCGCCCCACTTCGCGATCTCGGCGCGGATGAAGGTGTCGAAGGTCGCCGGCGTGGAAAAGCCGTCCGGCGTCAGGTCCGGCTTCATGCCGCCCAGGTCGGCCATCTTCGACCAGACCGCGGGGTCGGCCAGGGACTGGTTCACCGCCTGGGCGACGCGGTCGATGACCGGGCGTGGCGTGCGCGCCGGGGCGCAGATGCCGAACCAGGCGGTTGCCTCGACCGCGGGGAAGCCGGCCTCGGCGGTGGTCGGCACGTCGGGCAGCGCCGGCGTGCGCGTCGCGGTCGTCACCGCGAGCGGCCGCAGCCGCCCGTCGCGCAGATGCCCGATG
The DNA here is from genome assembly GCF_012927745.1 of Neoroseomonas marina. Taxonomy (GTDB): domain Bacteria; phylum Pseudomonadota; class Alphaproteobacteria; order Acetobacterales; family Acetobacteraceae; genus Neoroseomonas; species Neoroseomonas marina. Next base: position 102,017 of record NZ_JABBKX010000005.1, on the reverse strand, counting down.
ACCGAGGGCAGGTTGTCCACGCCGACCTCGACGCGCCCGGCGATGATCTCCTGGATCATCGGGCCGGCGCCGCGGAAGGGCACGTGGGTGAGGTCGATGTCCGCCGCCTGCTTCAGCAGCTCGCCCGTCATGTGCAGCGAGGTGCCGACGCCCGAGGAGCCGATGTTGAGCTTGCCCGGCTGCCGCTTCGCCAGGTCCACCAGTTCGCGCAGCGTCCGCACCGGCAGATTGTTGTTCACGAAGATCGCGTTGGGCACCTTCACGACCAGCGCCGCGCCGGCGAGGTCCTCGGGCCGGTGCGGCATGCGCGCGCCATACAGCCCGAAATTGATCGCCCCCGAGGAGACGGTCTGCATCAGCAGCGTGTAGCCGTCCGGGTCGGATTTCGCGACGACGTCCGCGCCGATGTTCCCGCCCGATCCGCCCGGCCGGTTCTCCACCACAACCGGCTGCCCGAGCCGCTGCGTGAGCGGTTCCACCATCACGCGCGCGGCGAGGTCGGTCGTGCCGCCTGGCGGGAATCCGACGACGAGGCGCACCGGGCGCGAGGGCCAGGCCTGCCCGAGGGCGGGACGCGCGAGCGGGGCAAGGGCGAGGGCACCCATCAGGGCACGGCGGTCGATCATTCTTGTCTTCTCCTCCCGGCGGACCGCATCGCGGCCCGTTGACGAACGTCCCAAACTGACCTGCCGCGGCGTCGCGTTCAACCTCGCCTGGATCGGCCGTCCCGACTAGTCTGCGCCGGGCCCCGGGGGGGCAGGGGGAGTCGCAGCGGGATGGGTTTCCTCAGGCTGTATGGCCGCGTGCTCTGGATGCTCGGCAGCGACCGGCCGATGGCGGCCGGGCTCGCGGTGGCCGCGCTCGCGCTCGCCGGCCTTCAGTTCCTCGAACCGGTGCTGTTCGGCCGGGTGGTCGATCTGCTCGCCCGCTCGGAACGCATGGAGCCGACGCTGCTCTGGTCCGAGGCGACGACGCTGCTCGGCGTCTGGGCCGTGGTGGGCCTCGCGAGCATCGGGGCGAATGTCGCGGTGGGCCTGTTCGCCGACCGGATGGCGCATCGCAACCGGCTCAAGGTGATGCACGAGTATTTCCAGCACGTGCTCGCCCTGCCGCTGTCCTTCCACGGGGACACGCAGTCGGGCCGGCTGATGAAGATCATGCTGGTGGGCACGGACAACCTGTTCGGCCTGTGGCTCGGCTTCTTCCGCGAACACATCATCACCTTCGTCTCGCTGATCGTGCTGCTGCCGCTGACTCTGGTGATGAACTGGCGGCTCGGCCTGCTGCTGATGATGCTCGTGGTGGTCTTCGTGGTCGTCGCCGCCGTCGTCATCCGGCGCACGCAGGACGCGCAGGCGCAGGTGGAACAGTTCCATTCGCGCCTCGCCGGCAATGCGCAGGACGCGCTGTCCAACGTCGTGGTGGTGCAGTCCTTCACCCGCCTGAGCTCCGAGGCGCGGATGTTCGGCGACATCATCCGCCAGGTGCTCGACCACCAGTTCCCGGTGCTGAACTGGTGGGCGATCGTGGCCGTGCTGACGCGGGCCGCATCCACCATCTGCGTCATCGCGATCTTCGTGCTCGGCACCGTTCTGCATGTGCACGGCCAGGCGAGCGTCGGCGAGATCGTCTCCTTCATGGGGTTCGCGACGCTGCTGATCGGGCGGCTCGAAAGCGCAATCGGCTTCGTCTCCCACATGGTCTTCGTGCAGCCGCGCATCGAGGAGCTGTTCCAGGTGCTCGACGCCCGCTCGACGGTGCCGGAGGCGCCGGCGGCCATCGATGTCGGCCGCGCCACCGGCCAGGTCGCCTTCGAAGGCGTGGGCTTCGCCTATCCCGGCGGCCCACCCATCCTGCGGGAGGTCACTTTCGCGGCGTCGCCGGGCAAGACGATCGCGCTGGTCGGCCAGACCGGCGCCGGCAAGTCGACCGCCATGGCGCTGCTGCAGCGGCTGTGGGACCCGGTCGACGGGCGCATCACGCTGGACGGGCACGATCTGCGCGAGATCAGCCTGGAATCGCTGCGCCGCAACATCGGCGTGGTGTTCCAGGAATCCATGCTGTTCAGCCGCACCATCCGGGAGAACCTGCTGGTCGGCCGCCCCGAGGCTACCCAGGCCGAGATCGAGGAAGCCTGCCGCCAGGCCGAGGCGCACGACTTCATCCTCCGCCAGCCCCAGGGCTACGACACCGTGGTGGGGGAACGCGGGTCGAACCTCTCGGGCGGCCAGCGGCAGCGCCTCGCCATCGCGCGGGCCCTGATCAAGAACCCGCCCGTGCTGATCCTGGACGAGGCGACCTCGGCGCTCGACGCCGCGACGGAAGCGCGGGTGCAGAAGGCGCTCGCCGCCCTGATGGCCGGCCGCACCACCTTCATCATCGCCCACCGCCTGTCGACCGTGCGGGAGGCCGACGAGATCCTGGTCTTCGACGGCGGCCGCATCGCCGAGCGCGGGCCCTTCGCCGAGCTGGTCGCCCAGGGCGGCCGCTTCGCGGAACTGGTCCGCACGCAGCTCGCGGGCGGGGCGGCGCCGGCGCATTGATGTCGCGCCGCATCGACCGATCCTGGGTCGTGCTCGCCAGCATCGAGACGGCCGAGGGCAATCGCTGCATCGACGTCTTCCTGCGCCCGGACGGCACCTTCGGCTTCGAGGAGTTCCGCCGCGATCCCGAGGATGCCGGCGCCTGGACGCCGGTCGCCTGGTTCTCCTCGGCCGTCTTCGCGACGCGCGCCGAGGCGGAGGCCGCCGCGCGCCGCGCCGTCCCGTGGTTCGCCGCGCTTCATTGATCCGCGAGGTTCCACGCTTCTTCCTTGCATCGCGCGCCGCCCCCCTGGCACGCTCGCGCATCGGTTGCGCGGACGGGTGGTGCCGGACCCATCGCGAGACGGACCTCCCGGCGGGCCCCGTTGCCGCGCCCCTGCGGGCCCCCCGGCCCGCGGCGGAGCAGGGAGGGTGCGTGCATGACCATCCAGTCCATCCTGCGTCACAAGGGCAGCGACGTCTTCTCGGTCGGTCCCGGGGAGGACGCCACCTCGATCGCCCAGTCGCTCGCGCAGCACCGCATCGGTGCGGCGCTGGTGCGCGACCAGGACGGCGCCGTTCTCGGCATCGTCAGCGAACGCGACATCGTCCGCGCCGTGGCGCGCGAAGGCACGTCCGCCCTGGCCCGGACGGCGCGGGACCTGATGACCGCCGACCTGGTCACCGCGGCGCCGGCCACCTCGGTGGCCGAGGCGCTCGCCATCATGACCAACCACCGGTGCCGGCATCTGCCGGTGATGGATCATGGCCGGCTTGCCGGCATGGTCTCGATCGGGGACCTGGTGAAGGCCCGCATCGCCCAGGCCGAGGAGGAAGCGGAGTCGCTCCGCGCCTTCGTCACCGCCGCCTGACCGCCGCGGCCGTCGCGACCCCCGTCGCGCCGGCGGCCGCCGCATGCGAGCCTGCGTCCCGCATGGAACGGGAGCGCAGGCATGGACCTTCAACTGACCGGCAAGGTGGCGCTCGTCACCGGCGCCTCCGCGGGGCTTGGCCGGGCGATCGCGAAGATGCTGGCGGCCGAGGGCTGCCGGCTCGCCATCCTGGCGCGCCGACGCCCCTTGCTGGAGGAGCTCGCCGCGGAACTCCCGGCGTCCGCGACGCCCTTCGTCGTCGAGCAGGACATCACCGCCTCCGACGCCGCGCCGCGGATCCGCGATGCGGTGCTCGGTCATTTCGGCTGCTGTGACATCCTGGTGAACAATGCCGGCGGATCGCGCCCGCAGCCCGACCTCGGCGACGACGCGGTCTGGCAGGAGGCGATGCTGCTGAACTTCGAGGCCGGGCGCCGCATCGCCCATGCCCTCGTCCCGGCCATGCAGGCGCGCAAGTGGGGCCGCATCGTCAGCCTCACCGGCACGGACGAACCCTTTTCCATCAACCCCGCCAATGCCCCCAACGGCGCGGTGCACATCTGGTCGAAGGCCCTGTCGCGGGTGCTGGGCAAGGACGGGATCACGGTGAACTGCGTCCCGCCCGGCCGTCTCCATTCCGAACAGATCGACACCCGCATCATGCCGACGCCCGAATCGCAGCGCGCCTGGGCCGAGACGGAGGTGCCGGTCGGTTATATCGGGGAACCGGAGGACCTTGCGGTTCTCGTCGCCTTCCTCTGCTCCCCGCGCGCCCGCTACATCACCGGGCAGGTCATCCACGTCGACGGTGGCACGCTGCGATCCAGCCATTGAGTGGAAGGCGCCCCCGGTTCCAGGCTGCCGGACCACAAGGCGACGAGGAGTCGCGATGACCCAGCCTGCCGTCCCCGCCGTTCCTGGAGCCGCCCGCCAACGCGGCAATGCCTATCGACGCCACCTGCGTGCGGCGATCCACCTCGCGCGCCGGCGGCGCCGCGGCCTGGGGCCCGCGCCTCGGGTGCCGCTCGGCGCCGTCCTGGCCGATGCCGTGGCGTCGACCGTCGGGTCCTGGCGGTTCATCATCGTCCAGACCGGGCTGATCACCGCATGGATCACCGGGAACGCGATCTTCGGCGGTGGCGCCTGGGATCCCTATCCCTTCATCCTGCTGAATCTGCTGCTGTCCTTCCAGGCCGCCTACACGGCCCCGGTCATCATGATGAGCCAGAATCGCCAGGCGGATATCGACCGCGACCGCGCCCTGGCCGATTATCAGGTCAATATCCGCGCCGAAGCGGAGATCGCCCTGCTGCACGAGAAGATCGACCTGATGCGCGAGCGCGAGCTGATCGAACTGACCCATTTGCTCAAGGCCGCGCTGGCGCGGATCGAATCGCTGGAAACCAAGGGGGGCGCGGCATGATCAACCTCGTGGTCCGAATCCTGCTCGCGGCCGGCGGCGCCGTCGCAGCGCTCTTCGTCGCCGAGGATTCGCCCAACTTCGGCGTGGTCCAGGGCATGCTCTCGACCGTCGTCCTCGTCTGCGTCGTCGGCATCATCGTGCTCTGGCGCTGGAAGAAGGACGAGTAGCGCCCGGTCAGCCGGCCGCACGTTCGGCCGGCGTGACCGTGGCCTCGCGCGGTTCGCCGCGGCGCAGGTACACGAGGCGCGCCGGCACGCCGACCCGCTCCCCGCCGAGCCAGCGCAGCAGCGCGTCCGGCCCCGTCACCGGCGCCTCCCCGATCGCGAGGATCACGTCGCCCGCGACCAGGCCGGCGGCCTCGGCGGGCCCGCCCGGCGTGACGGTGGCGATCCGGGCGCCCTGTCCCTGGCCGTCGCGTCCCGCGGCCCGCATCAGGGCGGGGGGGACGTCCACGCGTTCCGCGGCGAGGCCGATCACCGCACGGCGCACCCGGCCGAAGCGCAGCACCTCGCCCAGCACCAGGCGGGCCGTGTCGGCCGCGACCGCGAAGCAGAGGCCTTGCGCGCCCGCGATCACCGCGGTGGCGATGCCGATCACGCGCCCGGCCGAATCGGCCAGCGCCCCGCCGGAATTGCCCGGGTTGAGCGCCGCGTCGGTCTGGATCAGGTCCTCGATCGGCCAGCCGCTGCGGGAGGGCAGGGCCCGCCCCACCGCGCTGACCACGCCGGCCGTGACCGTGTTGGCGAAGCCCAGCGGATTGCCGATGGCGATGGCGAGCTGGCCCGGCCGCAGCCCGGCGGAGCTGCCCAGCTCCGCCGCGGCCAGCGCGCCATGCGCCTCGGCCCGCAGCACCGCGAGGTCGGTCGCCCGGTCCTCGCCCAGCACCCGGGCGGCGAAGCGGCGTCCATCCGGGGCCGTGGCCTCGACCGCCTCGGCGCCGGCCACCACATGGCTGTTGGTCAGCACCAGGCCATCGGGGGAAATCACCACGCCCGATCCGGTGCCGCCGCCCTTGCCGCGGCGGACGGCGACATGGACCACGGCCGGTCCGACGCGGGCCACGGCCTCGGTCACGGCCCGGGAATAGGCATCGAGCAGGGGATCGTCGGAAAGCGGGAGGGGAGCGTCGAGCATGCGGCAGAGATGGGCAGCCCGGCGCGGCGGCCCAAGCCCCGCCTTCCCAACCCGTTGCGGCCTTGGCACTAAGGGGGCGCATGCCGATCGTCCAGGCTCTCCTCGCCCTCATTGCGGCCTGCATCGGCTTCGCCCTGCTGGCCCGCCGCGCACGCCTGCCCTACGCCGTCGTGCTGGTGCTGGGGGGCATGGTGCTCGCCTTCATCCCCGGCGCGCCGAAGGTCGAGCTCGACCCGGATCTCGCCCTCGCCTTCTTCCTGCCGCCGCTGCTGATGGCCAGCGCCTACCGGACCGACTGGCGCGCCTTCACCGGGAACATCCGGCCGATCCTCTTCCTCGCCCTCGGCGCGGTGCTCTTCACCGCCGTCTGCGTCGCGCTCGCGGCGCTGATGGTGATCCCGTGGCTGCCCTTCTCGGCCGCGATCGCGCTCGGGGCCATCGTCGCGCCGCCGGATGCGGTGGCGGCCGGTGCCGTGCTGCATCGCCTGCGCCTGCCCAAGGGCATCGTCGCGGTGCTGGAAGGCGAAAGCCTGATCAACGACGCGTCGGCACTGGTGCTCTATCGGCTCGCGGTCGCAGCGACGCTGGCCAGCGCCTATTCCTGGGCTGAGGCCGGCTTCACTTTCATCGCCCTGGCCATCGGCGGGGCGATGATCGGCTGGCTGCTCGGGCGCGGCGCGATCCTCGCCATCCGCCGGCTCGAGGACACGCTGCTCGAAACCGCGATGTCCTTCATCGCCTGCTTCGCCTCCTATTTCGCGGCGGAGTTCGTCCATGTCTCGGGCGTCATTGCCGTGGTGGTGACCGGGCTCGTGCTGGGGCGGGCGCAGCACGCGCTGTCCGCGCGGACGCGGCGGGAGGCGCGCGTCGTCTGGCAGTTCATCGAGTTCGTGCTGAACAGCCTGGTCTTCATCCTGATCGGACTGCAGCTGAACGAGATCCTGGGCCGCATGGACCATTACGGCGTCTGGCAGCTCGCCTCCTGCGCTCTTGTCGTCTCGGCGGCGCTGATCGTCTCGCGCTTCATCTGGGTCTTCCCGGCCTCGCTGACGCCGCGGCTGGTGCCGGCGCTGGCGCGCTTCGGCTCGGCGCGGCCCTGGTCGCACACCGTGATCATCGCCTGGTGCGGAATGCGCGGCGTGGTCTCGCTCGCCGCCGCGCTTGCGTTGCCGGTCACCTTCCCCGAGCGCGACCTGATCGTCTTCCTCGCCTTCTGCGCCATCCTCGCGACGCTCGTCATGCAGGGCACGACGCTCGAATGGCTGATCAAGCGGCTCGGCGTGGAGGAGAAGCGCAAGCCCGGCATGGGCATCGACGAGGCCACCGCCCGCACCCTCATCGCCCACGCCGCGCTGCGCGAGATGGAACGGCGGGCCGAGGACGTGCTGTCGGGTGCGATGGCCCAGGACCTGCTGCCCGAGTACCGCGACCGGGTGCGCCTGCTGGACGGCATCAGCCAGGGCCCGATCGTCGCCGAGCGCACGGCCCGGCTGGAACACCGCCTGCACGCGCTGCGCGCGGCACGCGCCCGGCTGCTGCGCCACCGCGCCGAGGATGGCGTGGAGGAGGAGCTGATGAACCGCCTCACCGAGGAACTCGACCTCGAGGAACTGCGCCTGCGCCGCCTGCTCGGCGCGACCGACGCGTGATGCGGGCGGGACTCCATCCGCCGCGCTATAGGGGAAGGCCATGACCGCGCTCCGCCAGGCCCTCGAGGACGCCCGCCGGGCGCTGCTCGACCTCTCGACCCGCAATCGCCTGCTGTCCCTGCCCAAGCCGGGCCGGTCGCGCGGCGTCGTCATCCTCGACGACGAGGATGCGGATTTCGTGGTGGGCGCGCTCGCCGCCGGCCGCGCCTTCGGTTTCGAGGCCGCGGCCGAGGAAGCCGCCGACCCGCCGGCCGGCGAGGAAGGTGCCAAGCCCCGCCGCCGCCGCACCACCAAGGCCGCCGCCAAGGCCGAGGGCGTCGGCAAGGCCGACGACAAGGCGACGCGCGAGGAATGGCAGCGCGACGACGCGCTGCGCGTGCGCCTGGCGCCGAGCGACCTCGCCCGCCGCCTGCGCGACCTGATGACCGATGCGCGCACGGCCCGCGAGGAGACGGGCGTGCCGACGCTCTACCTCGCGCTCGGCGTGCTGTCCTGGCGCGATCCCGCGACGCCCGAGACTGAGCGCCGCGCGCCGCTCGCCCTGCTGCCCGTCGCGCTGGAACGCGAGGGCGTCTCCCAGACCTTCCGCCTGCGCGCCGGCACCAACGAGGTCGCGGAGAACCTCTCCCTGCGCGAGATGCTGAAGGTGAACTTCGGCACGGCGCTGCCCGACTTCGACCCCGAGGCCTACAACCCGACCGCCTGGGCGGATGCCGTGAAGGCCGCGGTGAAGGATCGCCCGGAATGGACGGTCGATCCGGACGCGCTGGCCCTCGGGCTGTTTTCCTTCGCGAAGTTCCTGATGTGGCGCGACCTGGGGCCGGAGGAGAATCCGGGCCTCGGCGACCACCCGCTGGTGCGCTCGCTGGTCGGCGGCGAGGCGCTGTCCACCCCGCCGACCTTCCCCGACGATGCCGATGTCGATGAGGAGATCCCGGTCGAGCGCCTCGACCACGTCATGGACATGGACGGGTCGCAGGCGCTGGCGGCGGAATCCGTCCGACGCGGCGGCCATGTCGTGATCCAGGGGCCGCCCGGGACGGGCAAGTCGCAGACCATCGCGACGATCCTCGCCCAGGCGATCCTCGACGGGCGCAGCGTGCTGTTCGTGGCGGAGAAGCTCGCCGCGCTCGAGGTGGTGAAGCGGCGGCTCGAGAATATCGGCCTCGGCGCGGCGTGCCTCGAATTGCATTCCGAGAAGCAGTCCAAGCGCGCGGTGCTGGACGAGTTGCGCGCGACGCTCGCCCTGCCGCCGCCGCCCAAGCCGAACCGCCAAGCGGTGGTGGAACGCCTCGCGACGCTGCGCGGGCGGCTCAACCGCCACGCCGCGGCGATGCGCCAGCCGGCCGGGGCTTCGGGGATGCCGCTGCACCAGGTGGTCGGCGCGCTGGTCGGGCTGCGCCGGCGGCGCGTCGCGGTGCCGGACTTCACCCTCGATCCCGCCGCCTGGGACGGTGCGACCATCGCGGCGAAGCGCGACGCGGTGCGCGACCTCGCCGCACGCGCGGTGGAAGCGGACGGCGCGAACAATCCCTGGCGCGGCGTGACGGCCGATATCGGCCCCGCCGATGCCGACCGGCTGATGGCGCGGCTGCCCGGCTGGATCCGTGCCCTGGCCGCGGCCGGCGCGGCGGCGGGTGGTACCGCGGGACCTGCGGGCATCGCCACGCGGCTGCGCGCCGCCGCGGCGCTGCGCGAGGCGCCGGACCACGACAAGGCCGCGATGGGCAGCGCCGCCTGGCGCGCCGATCCCGCGCCGCTGGTGGGCCTGACCGAGGCGGTGGCGCAACTCGCCATCGCGCGGCGCGACGCGCGGCTGAAGCCCGGTGCGCTGGACGTCGGCGGGCTCGAGGAAGCGCGCGCGACGCTCGCTTCCTCCGGCGGTTTCTTCGGCTTCCTCAGCTCCGCGCGCCGCACGGCGCAGGAAGTCGCGGACAAGGTCGCGCGCGAGGGCACCGACGCGGTCAAGGCGCTCGACGCCGCGATCGCCGGCCAGGCGGCGCGGCTGCGCGTGCGCAACGGCAATGCGCTCGGCCAGGCCGCCTTCGGTCGGCTGTGGCGCGGCGAGGACACCGATCCCTCGGCCATGTCGGCGCTGATCCTCTGGCGCCAGAAGCACGGGCCCGATGCCGCTGCCGCGCTCGCCGCCGATGCCCCCGCCGGCGACGCCGGAGTGCTCGAGGCCGGGGCCGCGGCCTGGGCGGAACTCGTCGCGGCGACCGGCCTCGACCCCAAGGCCGCCTTCGGCACCGCCGACCCGTCCTTCACCGCCATCGCCGAGCGCCTCGGCGCCTGGGCCGAACGCCCCGAGGCGTTGCCGCTCTGGCAGGGCTGGCGCCGCGCACTTGCCGAGGCACGCGGCATCGAGCCCATCGTCGAGCGCCTCCAGGATGGCCGCCTGACGCCCGAGACGGCCGAGGACGCCTTCGCCTACGCCCTGCACGAAGGCCTGATGCGCGCGGCGAGTGCGAAGCATCCCGACCTCGCCGCCTTCGATGCCGCCGGCTACGACCGCCTGGTCGCCGAGTTCCGCGAGGCCGACCGCGCCCGCATCGCGCTGACCCGCGCCGAGGCCGCGCGCACCCACGCCGAACGCGTGAAGGAAGTGCGCGACGGCGCGCCCGGCATGACCGTCATCCGCGGCGAGATGGAGAAGAAGCGCGGCCATCTGCCGGTGCGCGAATTGCTGCTGCGCGCAGCACCCGCGGTGCAGAAGATCAAGCCGGTCTTCATGATGAGCCCGCTGTCGGTCGCGCAGTTCCTCGCGCCGCCGCATGGGCTGCGGCCGGGCCTGACCTTCGACCTGATGGTGATGGACGAGGCGTCGCAGGTCGAACCTGTGGATGCGCTGGGCGCCATCGCGCGCTGCCGCCAGGTGGTGGTGGTCGGCGACGACCGGCAGATGCCGCCCACCCGCTTCTTCCAGCGCATGACCGGCGAGGAGGACGACACGCCGCCCGAGGACGCGCCGGAGGCGGTCGCGGCGCGCGACGTGGAGAGCATCCTCGGCCTGTGCAACGCGCGCGGCGTGCCCGCCGCGATGCTGCGCTGGCACTACCGGTCGCGCCACGAAAGCCTGATCGCGACCAGTAACGCGGAATTCTACGAGAACCGCCTGCTGGTGCTGCCCTCGCCGCGCCCGCGCTCCGCGCTGCTCGGCCTGTCGCTGGTGCGCATCGACGGCGCCTGGGAGACCGGCGAGGGCGTCAACCGCGCCGAGGCCGAGGCCGTCGCTCAGGCGGTGATGCGCCACGCGAAGGAGACGCCCGGCGACACGCTCGGCGTGGCCGCCTTCTCGATCAAGCAGCGCGACGCCATCATCGACGCGGTCGAGGCCGCGCGCCGCGCCGATCCCTCGGCCGACGCCTTCTTCACCGCGCATGAGGACGAACCCTTCTTCGTCAAGAACCTCGAGAACGTGCAGGGCGACGAGCGCGACGCGATCCTGATCTCGGTCGGCTATGGCCGCGACAAGGACGGCAGGCTCGCCATGCGCTTCGGCCCGCTCTCGGCGGAAGGCGGCGAGCGGCGGCTCAACGTGCTGATCACCCGGGCGAAGAAGCGCTGCATCGTCTTCTCGGGCATCGGCGCGGACGACATCGACCTGGCGCGCGCCTCGGGCCGCGGCGTCGCCGCGCTCAAGACCTTCCTCGCCTTCGCCGCGGCACCGCCCGCCGCGCCTCGCGCGGGCGGGGAGGGGACCGGCAGTCCGATCGCCGAGGCGATCAGCGAGGCGGTGCGCGAGGCCGGCAAGGACCCCGTGCCGCATGTCGGCCTTGCGGGCCTCTTCCTCGACGTCGCGGCGAAGGGGGAGCAGGGCTACGAGCTTGGCATCGAGGCCGATGCCGGCGACTGGGCCGCGCTGCGCTGCGCTCGTGATCGCGAGCGCGGCCGCGCGGCGGCGCTCGAGGCGATGGGCTGGAAGCTGGCACGAGCCTGGTCGCTCGCCTGGTATGCGCGCCCGGAGGCCGAGGCGGCGCGCATCAAGGAGGCCCTCGGCGCCGCGCCCGCCGAAGCCCCCGCGCCCGAGGCGCCACCTGCCCCATCCCTGCCCGGCATCGCCGAACCCTATCGCGAGGCGGCGCCTGCCCTGGCGCAGAGCCCCCTCGACGCGCTGCCGCCGGCGGATCTTGCCGCCGCGATCGGTGAGATCGTCGCCGTCGAGGCGCCGATCACGCCGGACAGCCTGGCCGAGCGCCTGCGCCTCTGCGCCGGCCGCCAGGCGCTGACGACGAAGGAACGCGATGCTGTGCGTCAGGCCACGGCGCTGGCGAAGACGGGCCATGGGGTGACCGAGGCGGCCGGCGTGCTCGCGACCGCGGCGACCAAGGTGGTCCCGCGCGACCGCCGGGCGGCGGCGGCGCATCTGCGCCGCGCGGCCGCGGTCCCGCCAGCCGAGATCGCCGCGACGGCGGACGCCGTGCTCGCCGCGCGGCCGGGGCTTGCGGAGAGCGACCTCGCGGCGGCGGTGCACGCCGCGCTCGGCCTCGACGCCGGGGCGCAGATGGCGATCGCGGCGCGCATCGCGGCGCTGGTCGGCGGCGGGACGATCCGGCTCGGCTGAACGGGCCGGGTCAGCCGGCCAGGATGATGACCTTCGTCTGGCTCGGCGCGATGCGGGCGCCGACGGCGTTGGTGTTGTTCTGCATCGACATCGACGTCATCCGGCTCGCCGGCTGACCGGAGACGATCACCGTGAAGGCGCCGAGCGTATGCCGTGCCGGCCCCATCACGGTGCCCGAGGCGACGCCGGTCGCCACCCCCGCATTGTCGCCATTCGTCATCGGGATGGTGGTGCCGAGGTTGTGCATCGGACCGCCGGTGATGATGGTCGTGAACTGGCTCGGGATCGCGGTCGAACCCGATGAGATGTTCGGGTAGGGGATCGGCACCGGCGCCGGCACCGCAGGGGTCAGGCAGACGTCGGGGAAGGCGAGATCCACGCCGCCGGTCTGGCAATTCGCGAACATGGTCTCTCCTCAGCCCAGGTGGATCTGATCGCCCTGCAGCTTCACCAGCGCCTTGGCCTGCAGGGAGGCCGTGGCGCCGCGCATGTTCAGGTGTCCGCTCGCGCGCTGGTCGATGTCGCGCGCGCGGAGCTGCTCGGTTTCCTCGACGAAGCGGAAGACGTTGCGGAAGCGGCCGATGATGCGCTGCGCGATGGTCTCGATCGCCTCGGCGAAGAGGCCGACGCGGCCAAGATGCGCCTCGGTGCGCGTGGCGACGAGGTCGAGGTGGCGCGTCGCGAGTTGCGTCGCCTCGGTCTCGACGACCAGCGTCCCGGCGGCGAGGTTCAACCGCCCCGCCCCATCCCCGATCGTTGCCCCGTCCGGCATCGCGAGCCGCATCGCCGCATCGCCGCGCCGTTCCAGCACCGCCAGCACGTAAGCCTGCCCGCCGGCGCGCCCGACCAGCACGAAGTCGCCCGGCGCGGGCTCGACCAGGCAGGAGAAGGCGCGTCGGGCCTCCTCCTCCTGACCGTCTCGCAGCAGGAGGACGGCGCCGCCGTCGCAGGACAGGACCTCGGCGCTGTCGGTCGCCGCGCCGATCTGCTGGGCGATGCCGGTCATCGCATTCATCGGGACGTCTCCTTCGCGGTCATCGTCTCACCCAGGCACGAAGCGTTGGCGCCACTGCTCGGCTTCCGTCCGGTCCTTGTCGGGCGGCAGCGCGGCACGGCGGTCGGGGATCCGTGCATCCACGTCGCGGATCGCATGGAGGTTGGCGCGGAACAGCGTCGCGCCCGTCAGGTCCGCTGCGTCGAGGTCCGCGTGGCTGAGGTCGGCATAGGTCATGTCGCAATTGGCGAAGCGCGCGCGCGCCGCCGTCATGCGCACGCAGATCGCCTGGTAGAGCCGCGCGCCGGTCGCATCCGCCTCGGTCAGGTCCGCACCTTGCAGGATCGCGTTCTCGAGGTTCGCGCCGCGCAGGACGGCGCGCGTCAGCGTCGCCTCGAGCAGGACCGCGCGCGCCATCCGTGCATTCTCGAAATTCGCGCCGGCGGCCTTGGACTTCTGCAGGCCCGCTTCCGTCAGGTCGGCCCCGGAGAAGTCGCAACCGGTGAAGTCGCATTCGCTGAAGAAGCACCCCGCGAGGACGATGCCGCGGAGGGCGCGTCCTGCGAAGCCGACCTTGACGAAGTTGGTCCGCACGAAGCGCGTGCCGGCGATGCCGACCTCGGTGAAGTCGCCTTCGACGAAGACGCCGCTTTCGCAATTGGCGCCCGACAGGTCGATCCCGTCCGTGCGGCATTCCATGATGCCGCCTTGCACGAGGTTCGCGCCGGCGAAGGAAGCGCGGCTGAGGCGGCTTCGCATGATCATCGCGTGGTCGAGGTCGGCCCCGGGCAGGCTCGCGTCGCGCATCATGCATTCGACCGCCACCCAGCCGGCGGCCTCGGCGCGCGCGAGGTTGCTGCGCCGCATGCTGCACTTGTTGAAGGCCGCGTCCGCGAGCTTCGCGCCCTCGAGATTCGCATCGTCCAGGCGCACGCCCCGCAGGACCGCATCGCCGAAGTCCGCGCCGCGCAGGTCGGCTTGCGCGAGGTCCGCCCCGTCGAAGATTCCGCCCGACAGGTCCGCGCCGGCAAGGTCGAGGCCCGCCCAGCTCCGCGATCCGTCGACCACCTCGCCGTACCGGACGAGGGTCTCGAGATCCGCGCGGCTCACGCCGGCGTCCTCCGCGGATGGATGCGGACGCGGGTGCGCTGGACGCGCTCGTAGCGTGTCGCGGTGTCCGAGTTCACGCGCGCGATGTCCGCCTCGTAGAAACTGCTGTCGCTGAGGTCCGCGCCGCGGATGTCCGCGCGCGCGAGGCTCGCCCCGGCGAAGTCCGCCCGCGTCAGCCGCGCCCCCCGCAGATCGGCGACCGTCAGCCGGGCGCCGCGTGCCGAGACGCGGTCGAAGGAGGCGCCCTGCAGCGCGCAATCCGTGAAGTCCGCCTCGTCCAGTACCGCGCCGTCGAAGGCGGCGCCATCCAGGGGCGTGCCGCGCAACGTCGCGCCCTTGCAGATCGTTCCCGCGAAGCGCGCGCCCTTCAGCGCGCAGCCCGAGGCGAAGACCGCGCGGGCGAGTTCCGCCCCGTCGAACACCGCGCCTTCTCCGGAGGTCTCGATGAAGCTCGCGCCATTCAGCTTCGCATCCGAGAAGTCGACCCCGTCCATTCGAACCTTGACGAAGATCGCCTCCTCCAGCATCGCGCCCCGCGCGCGCAGGCCCGTGAGGGTCATCTCGTTGAGCAACGCGCGCGGCGCAGTGGCCCCGCTGATGTCGGCGCCTTCGAGCACGGCTTCCATCAGCTGCGCGTCCGTCAGGTTGGCGCCGTGCAGCACCGCCTGGCCAAGGTCGGCCTTGCGCAGGACGGCGTCGCGCAGCGAGACGCCGGTCAGGTCGGCGCCGCGCAGCGATGCGCGGCCGAGATTGGCGCCGGTCAGGTCCGCGCCGGCGAGACGCGCGCCGTCCAGCCGTGCATGGGCGAGGACCGCATCGGTCAGCTTCGCCCCGCGGAGATCGCTCCCGGCGAGGTCAGCCCCGTCGAGCCAGGCTGCCGTCAGGTCGAAGCCCGATAGATCGAGCCCCGAAAGATCGGCGCCGCAGAGATCGAGGCGCGGCCCCCCGCGGCGCCCGTCCAGCAGGCGCGTGCGGAGGGCGGCATTCGCGGCGGCGTCGAGCCGCGGCGCCGGATCCTGGACGTCCGCCCCCGCCTGGTAGCCGCGCCGCGCGTGTTCCTCGATCTCCCGGGCCTGGCCGGGCTGCGAGGGATCCTCCGCGATGCGTCGTGCCTCGGTCGGGTCGGCGCCATCGGCCACCTGGCGCGCGACCTGGGCATCGACCAGCATCTTCCGGCGATCACCATCCAGGCGCGGCGGGCCTGACGGCCGGCCCAGCTGCGGCGGCGTGCCTCCCACGGCGGCCGCCTTCTCCTCGATCGCGGCCCGCTCCTTCGCGGCCCGCTCCTCGGTCTCCCGCCGCTTCGCGGCCGCCGTTGCCTCCTGCTCGGCGATGAAGGCCGGCAACTCCCGCAGAGGCGGAATCTTCAGCGGCGGAGGCAGCGGTTCGAGATGCCTGTCGGGATCGAGGCCGCGCTCGGCCAGCCGTGCGCGCGCGCGCTCGTGCTCGCGCTCGGCGCGCGCGCGGGCGCGTTTCTGGGCGACGTTGCCCTCGGCCATCCGGCGCTCGACGTCAGCGAGGATGTCATCGGGGCCGAGCACCTCCTCGGGCACCAGCGGCGCGTCGCGCAGGATCTCGAGCGGGTCGCCGTCGGGATCGGTGCGCGCGTGCAGGATCGCGGCGAATTCGTCGACGCCGCGCGGCGCCCCGAGCGGGTCGGCGCCGAGCATCGCCAGCGTGATGTCGCGGGCATCCTCCTCGGCGACCTGCACGCGGCCGTGGTGGATGGTCACCAGCCGCTTGTGCGCGGGGAAGAACCAGACGGTGGTCAGGGACAGCGGTACGTCCTCGAGCGCGTCCGAGCCGCGCCGGCGCACCAGGATGCGCGGCTGGAAGGCCGGCAGGCGACCGGTGATCTCCGGTTCCTCCGGGTGCATGTTGGTGACGGCGTAGTCCTCGTCGCCCGTGAGGAAGCCCGCGAAGCGCTGGTCGGGCTGACCGGCGAAGGCCATGCGGAAGTCGACGTCGCGCGCGAAGCCCGGGAAGTCCTCCTCGAGCCAGGTCTGGTCATGCGTGCCGGCGAGGCTCGCGCGCTGCGGCCAGGCGATGTCGATCGGGCCGAAGTTCAACGGCTCGGGCCGGCCCGGCGCCGCCGCCCCGCGCGGCAGGACGATGTTGGGCAGCGCGACGCGGTAGCCGACGCCCGGGATCGGCGCCTCGTCGATGCCGCGGCCGAGCGGGTTCTGCGCATACGTCTTCCCGCCATAGGACCGGTCCCAGCCCAGCGGCATCTCGGTGAAGGGCAGGGGATCGGTCGGCAGGCCATCCTCGATGTGCCGGTCGCCGACCACGGCGGCGCGCTTGGTCAGGCTGCCGAGGCGGATCGCGACCTCGAGCGTGCGCACCGGCTGCCTGCCCGGGGCGAAGGCGCTGCCGGCGACGAGGAACTCGGCGCCGATCTTCGGCAGGCCGAGGTCGAGTACCTGGCCGGGAGGCAGCGCCTCGGGCAGGAACTTCCACATCGCGACCTCGCCGAGCAGCTTCGGGCTGTCGCTCATGTCGCAGAAGCCGATGGCGGCGACGCTCAGGAAGAACCGGCGGCGGAACTCCACCGGACGCGACATGAAGCCGAGTGCGAAGGGCTTGTTGACCTTCATGCCGCGCCTGTGCGGCGGCATGCGCACCGTCCCGGGAGATGCCTCGACCGACGCCGGCGGACCGACGCCGCGCGGCTCCCTCTCGGGTTGCCCGGCCTTCCCGCCTGGCGCGGCTCCGAGACGGGGGTGAGGGTCCGAAGGCGCATCGCTAGAGGAACAGCTTGATCGAGGCCTTCTCGGCGCCGACCGCGTCGTGCCACTCGCATTTGATCCTGTGCTTGAAGACCGCGAGGACCTCCTGTTTGACGTCCAGCTCGTCGTTGACGATCCGCATGCCCGCGGCATCGAGGTTCATGCCGGCCGCCTGCCCGACGATCCCGAGCGACGTCCACTGCGTGCCCGCGGTCGCCAGCGCGGTGCCGGTGAAACTGGTGCTCAGGCCGACCACCGAGGCCGTGAAGCCATAGGCGGTGCCGGCATAGCCGCCGGTGATGAACCAGTAGGGCCCCTGCTGGATGACCTGCGGCGCGTTGAGCGTGATGATGGAGGCGGACGTCAGCGTCATCGAACTCGAGGTCGTCACGGCGATCGAGCCGGTGACCGTCTCGGTGAAGTCTCCCGTCACGGTCCGCGTCTCCGACGCGCCGAAGGTCTCGCTGACGGCGCCCGTCACCGTGCGGGTCTCCGTGCCGCTGATCGTCTCGGTGACGTTCCCCGTCACGGTGGTGGACTTGTCGCCGCCGACGGAGATCGTCTCGTTGGTCTTGATCGTGGTGGTGCGGTTGCCCGTGCCGGACCCGATGCCGACCGTGCGCGTCTCGTTGTTCTCGACCTCGACCTCGTAGTCCTTCTCCGCGTGCAGCAGGACCTTCTCGGATCCCTTGGTGTCGTCGAAGGACAGCTCGTTGTAGTTGTCGGCCGTGCCGTTCGGGGTGGATCGCGTCTTGATCCCCGACAGGGCGGTCGTCGCCGGGACGTCGGCCGCCCCGCCATTCCCCAGCAGCGGCGGCATGTTGCTCATGTGATGCACGCGCCCGGTGATGATCGGCCGGTCGGGATCGCCCTCGAGGAAGTCGACGATCACCTCATCCCCGACGCGCGGGACGAAGAAGTGCCCCCAGCGTCCGCCGGCCCAGGCCTGCGAGACACGGACCCAGCAGGAGGCGGCGTCGGGGGAGCTGTAGGACACGCGATCCCACGCGAACCGAACCTTCACGCGGCCATAGTTGTCCGTCCGGACCGTCCCCGCCGTGTCGCTCGACGTGCCGACCACGATCGCCGTCTGCGGGCCCTGAACGGCGGGCTTGGGCGTGACGCGGTCAGGCCGGAACTGCACGGCGTAGGGGATGCAATCGAACGCGTTCGCGTAGGCAGGGGGGGAGGTCTGGTCCGCCCAGTAGCTGTAGTCCGAGCATTGATGGCCGATCCGCGTGACGACGAAATCGACCGAGGTCGTCGCGTCGTCCTCCGGATCGATCGCCACCTTGGTGCCGGCGTCGAGCTGCGAAGCGGACCCGCGGCCTGCCCAGCGCTGAAAATTCGCCTCCTCGACCTCCATCAGCAGGTCGCTCACGCCGCGGACGTCGGTGCTGGTCACGTAGGAGGTGCCGGCGCTCGAATTGTGCACCCGCGCGAGCGGCAGGGCCGGATAGCGGTAGCGCTCGTGGTCCTTGAGGCGGGTCGTCACCTCGGTGGGCACGCCGGTGCTGTTCGACGCGCCGTAGGAATCCGCCCATTCCGAATCACCCTCGTAGGCCGAGGCGGGATTCAGCAGGTTGTAGTCGCGCGCGTGCCACTTGCCTGTCCGGAACGCGTAACGCTGGGCGATGCTGGTGAGCTTCCCGGCGCCACCCACCGCGAGCGTGCCGAGCGACGGGCTCGGGACGCGCGCGCCGGTCTTGATGTCCTTGATGACGAGCGTGTGCGACGTATCCGTGTGCTCGTGCCAGTAGTAGAGGCCCGCCTGCTCCATCAGCCGCGAGATGAAGTCGAGCGCCGTCTCCCCGTATTGCACGCAGTATTCGAGCGTCCCGTAGCTGCCCGTCGTGGAGACCGTGTTCGAGGTGATGCCGTGATCCGCCAGGACCTGCTGGACGATGGCGGGCACCGTCATGTCCTGGAAGATGCGGAAGTCGCTGGTCTGGGAGAGGAACCAGAGCTTGGGGACGATCTCCGCCTCCCAGTCGAACAGGGCGGTGGTCGAGGCCTTGTTGGGGCGCCGGCCGATGCGCGACAGGCTGCGGAAATGGCCGTGCAGCGGGCGCCGCGCGACCGAGGGGTCCGCGATGGTGGCGCTCGCCTCCGGCTCGCCGAACCAGACCGTCACCTCGCCGCCCAGCAGCTTCGCGACATCGGCGATCGCGGCGTCTGTCGCGAAGCGGACCGTGAAGACGAAGGGCTTCGAGATCGCGTCCTCGCCGACCAGGTCGTAGGGGACGATGGCGCTCGAACCGAGCGCCGTCACCTGCATGTCGAGCAGCCGGGTCGTGTTGCTTGAGCCGCTCATGCCCTCTCCTCCCGCCCGCTTCGCCCCCGTAATGGGAGCCTAGACGCAATGCGCGGCCGCTTGCACTCCCCAAGGGTGAAAAAGAATGGGGGCCGGGCCGCGCCCAGGGGGCGAAGCCCGGCGTCCCGGCCTGCTCAGCCCGCCGACGGCGGCGCGGCGCCGCGCTGCGCCTTCAGCTCGTCGCGGATCTCGGCCAGCAGCTTCTCGCTCGCGGTGGGCGCCGGCGGCGTCCTCGCCTTCTCGACGGCCTGGGAGGCCTGCAGCTTGCTCAGGATCTTCACCAGCCAGAAGACGGCGAAGCCGACGATCAGGAACTTGATGACGGCGTTCAGGAAGGATCCGATCGCGAGCACCGAGGCGCCGCCCTGCCGCGTGGCCTCGAGCGAGGCGCGGCGTTCGCCGAACAGCACGACGAACAGGTTCGAGAAGTCGATCCCGCCCATCAGGATGCCGACGATCGGGTTCAGCAGGTCCTCGACCACCGAGGTGACGATGGCGGTGAAGGCCGCGCCGATCACGACACCGACCGCGAGGTCGATGACGTTGCCGCGCATGATGAAGGCCTTGAACTCCTTCAGCCACTCGGGCTCCTTGAGGGGGATCTGGCTGGTGATCTTGTTGGCGAGGTCGCTCATGCCGTCGGGCCTTCCCTGTGGTCGGTGGAACCGTCCGATCATCCATGGCCGGGGAGGTTCTTTCCAGTGTCGCGGTGCGACCGGCGGCCGTCAGAGGCTCTCCACCCGGTCGATGCCGATGACGGGCAACAGGATGACGAGGAGCCGTTCGACCAGCACCGCGACCCCGAAGGGTAGCCTGGATCGCGGGACGGAGCGGCCGCGCGCGTCGTACCGCTCGGCTGGCCCGTTCATCGTCAGACCCTGCGCGGGCGCGTTCGGATACGCGCCTTGCGCCGCGAACAGCGTCCGCGGCCGATGGACCTCCTGCATGATGGAGACGAGCAGCGTCAGCGCGCGATCCGGCGGGGCCTCGGCGATCGAGACGCCGCCCCGGGGGAATGTCGGGCGGTCAGGAAGGGTCGGCGCACGGCCCGGTCGTCGAAGTCGAGAAGCGCGGGCGCCGCGGCTCTCACCGCTCGTTGGCGGATCAGCGAGGCGAGCAGGCGCAGCACCGGACGGAACGACGCGACGGCGGCAAGGACGCGTCCATCCGCTTGGCAGTCATGCGGCGCCCGGCGATGCTGCTCCGATGACCGGCCCTTTCGATCAGCACGTGACCTTCCTCTATGCCGAGGACCCCGCGCCGTCCTGGCGCTTCTATGAGGACGTCCTCGGCCTGCCGCTGGCGCAGGACCAGGGCAGTTGCCGCATCTACGCGGTCGCGGCCGGCGGGCGCGCATTCCTCGGGGTGTGTCGTGCGCGAGGTCCGCGCGTCACGGACAACCCTCGCGTGCAGGGCGGCGCGGTCGTCACCTTCGTACATTCCGATGTGGAAGGCTGGCACGACAGGCTGCGCGACAAAGGCGTCGAGATCGCCGCGCCGCCGCGCTTCTCCGACACCTACCGGGTGACGTCGTTCTTCTTCAAGGATCCGGCCGGCTACACCTTGGAAATCCAGCGTTTCGAGCGTCCGGACTGGCCGGCGCCGGGCACCTGATCCGGCGCGGTAAGACGGCGGCATCCAACTTTCGACGCAACTGTGCGGCGCAACAGCGGGATTCCCATTTCCCTCCGTCGCCGGACAGGGCAGTGTGCCCGGTAACGAACCAGGGAGACTTCCGCAATTGGCCGAGTTCTGGGCCGAATGGGGTGACCTCGCATATCTGCTGGCCGCCATTTGGGCATTCTTCGAAGGTGAAACCTTCGTGCTCGCCGCCGCCGCGCTGGGCGCCACCATGGACCTCGTGGATCCATGGGTGCTGATGGCGTCCGTCTGGATCGGCTCCTATCTCGGCGACCAGACCTGGTTCTATCTCGGACGACGCTACGGCCCCGCGATCCTCTGCCGCTTTCCGCGCAGCCAGCCGCAGGTCGAACGCGCGAGCGCGCTGCTCGATCGCTACGGCACCCTGTTCATCCTCAGCTTCCGGTTCCTCTACGGCATTCGCAACGTGGCCTCGGTCGCCTGCGGCATCGCCGGATATGACCGGCTGCGCTTCGCGGTGCTGAACTTCGCCGCCGCCGGCATCTGGTCGTCGTCCTTCGTCGCGGCCGGCTGGTTCCTCGGCGCGTGGCTCGGCGTGGACATGCTGTTCTGGACGATCTGCTCCATCGCGGGTCTGGCGCTGGTCGGCTTCATCGGCCGGCATTACTGGCGGCGGTCGCGCCGCCGGGCCGCGGCCACGGGCTGACGCGACGCACGCCCGCCCCGGCACCGGCGGCGGGCGACATGTCTCCGACCCGACGATTTCCAGGATCCGACCATCGGCCGGCGCGCAACGGCGTCAACGGTCGGGACTCTCCGCTGCCCCGGACACAATGGCTGCACGGGATGCGCGGCCGCGATGGTCAGACGGCGCAGCGCTGACCGGTGGTGGCCGCGCCCGTCGCGGGCCCTGGTCCACAAGCGGATCGCAGCCACCGCATGAGAACGCAAACGGCCCGCCCCATGACAGGACGGGCCGTCTCGGCGGTGGGGTGGATGGCCGCCTATCGCGCCAGCATCGACTGCGGCAACCAGGTCACGATGGCCGGGAAGACCGTGACGATCATGACTCCCACCAGCATCAGGATGAAGAACGGCAGGGTGTAGCGCGTCACCTCGAAGATGCCCTTGCCGGTCAGCCCCTGCAGCACGAAGAGGTTGAAGCCGACCGGCGGCGTGATCTGCGCCATCTCCACCACCAGCACGATGAAGATGCCGAACCACACCAGGTCGAAGCCCGTGCCCTGGATGATCGGCAGCACCACCGACACCGTCAGCACGATCATGCTGATGCCGTCGATGAAGCAGCCGAGGATCAGGTAGATCACCGTCAGGCAGAGGATGATCATGTATGGGCTGAAGCCCTGCGACCCGACCCAGGCGGCCATCGCGGCGGGCACGCCGGAATAGGCCATCGCCTGCGTCAGGAAGGCCGCGCCGGCCAGGATCAGGTTGATCATGCAGGACAGCCGCACCGCGCCCATCAGGCTGTCCGTGAAGGACGACCAGGTGAGCGACCGGCCCCAGGCCGACAGCGCCAGCGCCCCGACCACGCCGAACACCGCCGCTTCCGTCGCCGTCGCCCAGCCGAGATAGATGCTGCCCATCACGAAGGCGATCAGCAGCACGACCGGGATGAGCTGCCCGCTCTCGCGCACCTTCCGCAGGAAGGGCATCGGTGGGTCGGCCGGCGGCGTCAACGACGGGTTCAGCAGCGACCAGACTGCGATGTAGCCGCTGAACAGCACCATCAGCATGACTCCCGGCAGCACGCCGGCGATGAACAGGCGAACGATCGAGACCTCCGCCGCCACGCCATAGACGATCATGACGATGGACGGCGGGATCAGCAGGCCGAGCGTGCCGGCGCCCGCCAGGCTGCCGATCGCCATCGGCACGTGGTAGCCGCGCTGCGTCAGCGCCGGCAGCGACATCTTGCCGATCGTCGCCGCCGTCGCCGCCGAGGAGCCGGAGACGGCCGCGAAGATGCCGCAGCCGATGACGTTCACATGCATGAGGCGACCGGGAAGCCGCTGCACCCACGGCGCGAGGCCGCGGAACATGTCCTCGGACAGCTTCGTGCGGAACAGGATCTCGCCCATCCAGATGAACAGCGGCAAGGCGGCGAGCGTCCAGGACGCCAGCGATTGCCAGATCGCCGTGCCCATCACCTTCTCCGCCGGGAAGGTCGGCATGGCCGGGATCAGCATCGGCAGCGCGACGATCCCGACCAGTCCCACCATCGCGAGCGCGAGGCCGATCCAGACCCCGAGGCCCAGGAAGAAGAACAGGCAGACGAGCAGCAGCAGCCCGGCTTCCGTCAGCGCGAGTTCCATCAGAGTTCCTCCGCCGCGCGTTCGAGGGCGGACGCCTCGACCGCCTTGCGATAGGAGGGCGTGCCCCCCGTGAGATGCACGATCAGGTCATCCAGCAGGCAGACCGCGAACAGCGCGACGCCCGCGCCGACCATGCCCTGCGGCACCCACAGCTTCCACGCGACCGAGCCCTGCGCGACGTCCTCGAACTCGAAGCTGTCGCTCGCGAGGTCGAGCATCGAATAGGCGAAGAAGATGCAGAGCCCCGTGGTGAGGAGGAGGGCGATCGTCTCCATGACGAAGCGCGCCTTGCCCGACAGGCGACCGATGATCAGGTCCACGCGGATATGCGCGCCGTGGCGGAAGGCGTAGGCGAGCGGCAGGGTCGCCGAGGCGGCGACCGAGAACGCCGTGAGGTCGTCCGCCCCGAGCACCGTCAGGCCGAACTGTCGCCCGATCACCTGGGCCGCGATGATGCCGGCGATGGCTGCAAGAGCGATGCCGCCCCCGATTCCGCCGAGAAGGTAGAGCGCATCGAGCGCGCGACGCACGGGACTCATGCTGGCGCGCGCCGCGGGCAGGGCGGTTCGATCATGTCTGGTGCTTCCGTCCAGTTGGGTCCGGGGGACGCGACGCCCCCCGGAGGATCATGCAACGGCCGCGCGGTAGGCGTCGATCAGGCGCTTGCCCTCGTCCCCCGCCTTCGCGACCCATTCGTCGGCCTGTGTTGCACCGATGCGCATCAGCCCCTGCATCAGCGTGGGCGACGCGTCCTGCACGGTCATGCCGCGCTGGGCGAGCGTCGCCTGCTGGCTCACCGCTTCCGTATCGGACATGGCCCAGCCGCGCTCTTCCGCCGCGGCGGCGGCGCTGCGCACGGCGGCCTGCACATCGGCCGGCAGCGCGGCAAGGTCGCGCTGGCGGACGAAGATCGCGTTCTTCGTCCGCGTGAAGCCGATCGGCGTGAAGAAGCGGCAGAAATCCCACGCCTGGACGTCGACGCCGGTCGCGGCGGAGGTCACCATCGCATTCACCACGCCGGTCGCGAAGGCCTGCGGCACCTCGGCCTGCTGCACGAGGGTTGGCGTCGCGCCGCACAGTGTCGCGAAGCGGTTCGTCAGCGCATTGAAGGTGCGCATCTTCGACCCGCGCAACGATTCCACGCTGTCGACCGCGGCGTTGGTGTAGAGCCCCGAGGGCGGCCAGGGCGCCCAGTAGAGCAGCGACAATCCCTGCCGGTTCAGCCGCGCCTCGACATAGGGCTTCTGCAGCTCCGCCAGCTTGCGGGCCATGGCGGTGCTGGTCACCAGCATCGGCACGCTGTCGACTTCGAAGAAGGGATCCTCGTTGCCGTAGGCCGAGAGCAGGATCTCGCCGATCTGCACCTGGCCCGTCTGCACGCCGCGCTTGATCTCGGGCATCTTGAGCAGCGAGGCGTTGGTGTGGAGCTGGATCTGCAGCCGCCCGCCCGAAGCCGCCTGCGCGGCTTCCACGAAGGCGCGCAGGTTCCGCGTGTGGAAGTTGCCGTCCGGATAGGCGGAGGCGACCTGCCAGCGCGTCTGGGCCCGGCTCTCGCCGGCGACGAGGCCGGCGGCGGCAAGGCCGCCGGAAGCCGCGAGAAACCCGCGGCGATGAAGGATGGTCATGCGGAAGCCCCCTGTTGTTCTTAGACGACGCATCTTCCGCAGCGGGGGGCGGTCGGCGCAAGGGGGCAGGGGCGGGGGGCATCGCCCCGCCCCGCCCGACCTGCCTGCCGGCTAGGCCATGCCGGCCCGGACTGCGCGCCTGGCGCGCAGCCGGCCGCGTCGCGTCGCGTCAGGCGATCGCCGCGCGGTACTGGTCGATCAGCCGCTTGCCGTCATCGCCGGCCCGCTGCACCCACTCATCGGCCATGGTCCGGCCGACGCGGGCGCAATCGTCCAGCAGCTGCTGCGAGGCCTGCAGCACCTGCATGCCGCGCTGGCCGAGCGTGGCTTCCGTCTCGCGCGTCGCGGCCTCGGCGAGTTCGTAGCCGCGCGCCTCGGCCCGCACCGCGGCGGCGCGGATCGCGTCCTGCAGATCGCGCGGCAGGCCTTCCAGCGCGCGGCGCGACACGAAGACCGCGTTCTTCGTCATCGTGAAGCCGAGCGGAATGAAGACCCGCGCGTAGTCCCAGGCCTGGGTGTCGACGCCCGTCGCGGCCGAGGTGACCTGCGCCTGCACCACGCCGGTCGCGAAGGCCTGCGCGAGTTCCGCGGACTGCACCAGCGTCGGCTGCGCGCCGATCAGCTGCGCGAAGCGGTTCGTCATCGGCGAGTAGGTGCGGAATCGCGACCCGCGCAGCTGCTCGAGCGAGGTGACCGGCTGCTGCGCGTACAGCCCCGCCGGCGGCCACGGCACCATGTAGAGCAGCGTGAGGCCCTGGCGGGCGAAGCGCGCCTCGATGAAGGGCTTCTGCAGGTCCGACAGCTTCTTCGCCTGCGGGAAGTTCGTGACGAGCTGCGGCAGCGCATCCGCGTCGAAGATCGGATCCTCGTTCGCATACGCGGTCAGCAGGATCTCGCCGGCCTGCACCTGGCCGGTCTGCACGCCGCGCTTGATCTCCGTCATCTTGAGCAGCGCGCCGTTGGAATGCAGCTGCACGGCGAGCCGGCCGTTCGAGGCCTGCTCGATCTCCTGCAGGAAGGTGCGGATGTTGCGGGTGTGCAGGTTCCCGTCGGCATAGGCGGTCGCCATCTGCCAGCGTGACTGCGCGCGGGCGGCGAGCGGGGCCATGGCGGCGAGGCCGGCGGCGCCCATCAGGGCGCGACGGTGAAGGGTCATGCGGGCGTTGTCCTCTCCCGGTGGCTGCCGCGGGAGCGGCGCCTGGAGCGAGAGGATACCGCGCGAAGGCGGCGGGTGATCAAGCCACCCGCCGCGGGGAATTTCACGCCGGATAGGCGGCGGGGTCGACCCCTGCCTCGGTGAGGAAGTTGCGGATCGAAACGACTTCTTCCTTCGACAGGCTGTGGTGCGTGTCGTGGAAGGCGTGCGCCTTGCCGTTGAGCTTCAC
Organism: Neoroseomonas marina; assembly: GCF_012927745.1. Classification (GTDB taxonomy): domain Bacteria; phylum Pseudomonadota; class Alphaproteobacteria; order Acetobacterales; family Acetobacteraceae; genus Neoroseomonas; species Neoroseomonas marina. Next base: position 75,758 of record NZ_JABBKX010000005.1, on the reverse strand, counting down.
GGCAACGCGGCCGGAGCCGTTGTGCGAGACCTCGGCGCCGAGTTCCTCGAACACCGCATGGACCAGCTTGGGGTCGATGTTGGCGCTGACCGGGTGCGCGAAGAGGGCATGGAGGACCTTGCGGTGGCGATGGTTCATGGCCGGCCTTTCCTGGCGGTGGTGCTTCGGGGGCCATAATCCGCCAATTTCGCCTCGGCGCCTTGCGCCGCATCAAGGAACGCCATCGAACCCCCCACGATTCGAAAGGCCGGAGCCCGGCGGCCCAGCCCCCGGCGCCTGACACACGAAACGAGGCCGGCCCGAGGCGAAGCCCCGGGCCGGGAGCGCACCGCGCGACCGCGCCCGGACCGACCATGGTGCCCCGCGTTCCAGTCCATGGCGCGCAAGCCAAGCGCGCGGACGCGCGCGCCGGCGATCGAGGCGAAACGACAGGCCGCGCTACGCGCGGCCGTAGGTATCCTCGAAGCGCACGATGTCGTCCTCGCCGAGATAGGAGCCGGACTGCACCTCGATGAGCACCAGCGGGATCATCCCCGGATTCTCCATGCGGTGCACGCAGCCGAGCGGCAGGTAGACGCTCTCGTTCTCGCGCAGCAGGATCTCCTCGTCGTCGCGCCGCACGATGGCGGTGCCCGAGACGACCACCCAATGCTCGGCGCGGTGGAAGTGCTTCTGCAGGGACAGCTTCGCACCCGGGCGTACCTGGATGCGCTTCACCTGGAAGCGCTCGCCGCGCACCACGCCCTCGTAATGGCCCCAGGGGCGATAGGCGCGGCGGTGCTCGGTCGCCTGCGGGATGCCCTTGGCCTTGAGCTGGTCCACCAGCTTCTTCACGTCCTGCGCGCGGTCGCGATGCATCGCGAGCACCGCGTCGTCGGTCACGACGACGACCGCGTTCTCGAGGCCCACCACGCCGGTCAGGATGCCTTCGCTGCGCACGTAGCAGTTGCGGCTGTCGAGGATCTCGACCGGCCCCGTCGCGGCATTGCCCGCCCTGTCCTTGGGGCTGATGTCCCACAGCGCGGCCCAGGAACCGATGTCCGACCAGCCGATCGCGGCCGGCACGACGGCGGCATGCTTGGTCCGCTCCATCACCGCATAGTCGATGCTGATCGACGGGGCGGCGAGGAAGGCGTCGGGCGCGAGGCGGACGAAATCCATGTCGCGCTTGGCGCCTTCGACCGCGGCGCGGACGGCGGCGAGGAGCTCCGGCTCATGCCGCTCGAGTTCCGCGATCAGCACGGAGGCCGTCGCGACGAACATGCCCGAGTTCCACAGGTGCTTGCCGTCCGCGATGAACTCGGCCGCGCGGGTGACGTCGGGCTTCTCGACGAAGCGGGCGATGTCCCGCACGCCGGGCAGGCCCGGCAGCTCGGCGCCGGCCTCGATGTAGCCGTAGCCGGTCTCGGGCGCGGTGGGCTTCATGCCGAAGGTGACGATGCGGCCCGCCCGCGCGCCGGCAGCGGCGGCGGCGAGTGCCACATGCAGGGCCGGGACGTCGCCGATCGCGGAATCGGCGGCCATGATCCACATGACCGTCTCCGGCCCGGCTTCCTCGGCCAACAGGGCGGCGGCGGCGATCGCCGGGGCGCTGTTGCGGCCGGCGGGCTCCAGAACGATGCGCGCGTTGCGGCCCCGCAGCTGTTCGGCCACGAGGAATCGGTGCGCTTCGTTGCACACGGCCATCGGGGGCAGGAAGCCCGGCCCCTCGGCGCGCGCCGCGGTTTCGGCCAGCATCGGGCGGTCGGAGGCCAACGGCCAGAACTGCTTCGGATAGCCCTCGCGCGACAGGGGCCAGAGGCGGGTGCCGGTGCCACCCGAGAGGATCACGGGGAGGATCATGGATTCGTGCGCTGTCATGGCCGTCCGGCGGTCGTGTCGGGAACGGCCTGTCCTATGCGATGCAAAGAGGGCGAAGGGAAGGCATCTCGGCACAAGTTTGGCCGGGCTGTAGGATCGTGCCGCCTGAATTCACCCGAGGAGTGTGCGCGTGGCGGATATGGAAACGGGGCTGGGTATCCCCGAGGGGTTCGTTGCGCGCCGGGCCGGGGGGCCGTTCCTGGAACCGATCGGGCCGATCTGGCTGCGGCCGGGTGAGGGCGGTTCCGTCTTCGGCATCCGCCTCGAACGCCGCCACTGCAACAACCAGGCGGTCGCGCATGGCGGCATGCTGGCGACCTTCGCGGATATCGTGCTGGGCATCGGCGGGGGCGAGCAGGGCGGGACCCCGGGGCATTTCGTCACGGTGAGCCTGGTGACCGACTACCTGGCGCCGGCGCCGCTCGGCGCCTGGCTGGAATGCCGCCCGTCGCTGCTGCGCCGGACGTCGCGGCTGATGTTCGTCGAAGGCCGCTTCGAGGCCGATGGCGTGCCGGTCCTCCGGGCCAGCGGCGTGTTCAGCCTGCCCCGGCCCAAGGCCTGAGCGACCGCCCCCAGCCGCTGTCGGTACCCTGAACCCATCAGCCGGGCGCGGCCCGCGGCCTTGCCGTGGGCCGGGAGCGCGAAGCGCGACCGCGCCCGGACCGCCCATCGCCGCCGGCGCACCCATGCACGGCGCGCAAGCCAAGCCGGCCCCTGAGGCCCCAAACCACCGCGGCCCGCGGCCTTGCCGTGGGCCGGGAGCGCGAAGCGCGACCGCGCCCGGACCGCCCATCGCCGCCAGCGCACCCGTGCACGGCGCGCAAGCCAAGCCGGCGCATGCCGGCGCCGGCGTCTGAGGCCAAAAAAAGAAGGCGGGCTCCGAGGAACCCGCCTTCCCAATCCTCCGACCTAAGCGGTCGGGGCGAACATCACCCGCCTTCCGCCAGCGCCGCGTCCTTGCCCTTGCGGATGTTGGGCATGAGCATCGCGGCCAGGGCGATCGCAGCGACGGTCAGCATGCCGGCGCTGATCGGGCGCTCGATGAACACCATGGGGTCGCCGCGCGAGAGCAGCATGGCGCGACGCAGGTGCTCCTCCATCATCGGGCCGAGCACGAAGCCGATCAGCATCGGCGCCGCCTCGAGCCGCAGCTTCGAGCAGAGGTAGCCGAAGATGCCGAAGAACACCGTCTGGTACACGTCGAACACGTTGTTCTGCAGCGAGTACACGCCGATCGCGCAGAAGATCATGATCGAGGGGTACATGTGGCGGTACGGCACGGCCAGCAGCTTCACCCACACGCCGATCAGCGGCAGGTTGATGACCAGCAGCATCAGGTTGCCGACCCACATCGACGCGATCAGGCCCCAGAACAGGTCCGGCTGGGCTTCCACCATGCGCGGGCCGGGCTGGATGCCCTGGATGATCAGCGCGCCGACCATCAGCGCCATCACGGCGTTGGCCGGGATGCCGAGCGTCAGCAGCGGGATGAACGAGGTCTGGGAGGCGGCGTTGTTCGCCGATTCCGGACCCGCCACGCCCTCGATGGCGCCGGTGCCGAACTCGTGGCGGCCCTTCGAGACCTTCCGCTCCATCATGTAGGAACCGAAGGAGGCGAGGGCGGCGCCGCCGCCCGGCAGGATGCCGAGGAGCGAGCCGACCACGGTGCCGCGCAGCACGGCCGGGGTCGCGCGCTTGAACTCCTCGCGCGTCATCATCAGCGAGCCGACCTTGCCCGACATCACCGAACGCGCTTCCGGGCGCTCGAGGTTCAGGATGATCTCGGCGATGCCGAACATGCCCATGGCGATCGAGACGAAGCCGACGCCGTCCGACAGTTCCGGGATGCCGAAGGTGAAGCGCTGCTGGCCCGTCTGCACGTCCGTGCCGACCATGCCGAGCGAGACGCCGAACACCACCATGCCGATCGACTTCACCACCGAGCCCTGCGCGAGCACGGCGGAGATGACGAGGCCGAGCAGCATCAGGGAGAAGTAGTCGGCCGGGCCGAAGGACAGCGCGACCTGCGTCAGCAGCGGGCCCGAGGCGGCGACGAGCAGCGTCGAGACGGTGCCGGCGAAGAACGAGCCGAGGGCGGCGATCGTCAGCGCCGCGCCGGCGCGCCCGCGCCGGGCCATCTTGTAGCCCTCGAGCGTCGTGACGACCGAACTGACCTCACCTGGCAAGTTCAGCAGGATGGCCGTGGTCGAACCGCCGTACTGCGCGCCGTAGTAGATGCCGGCGAGCATGATGATGGCGGTGGTGGCCGGCTGGCCGAAGGTGATCGGCAGCAGCAGGGAGATGGTCGCCACCGGGCCGATGCCCGGCAGCACGCCGATCGCCGTGCCGATGACGCAGCCGATGAGGCAGAACAAGAGGTTGTTGAGTGTCAGCGCTACGCCGAAGCCGTGCGCCAGATTCGTGACGAGATCCATTGAGCGTTCCCCCCCGGTCTCAGAACTGCGGCCAGACCGGCACGCGGATGTCGAGCTCGTAGATGAAGACGGCCCAGCACAGCACGCAGAGGAAGACCACAAGCCCGACCACGCCGACCGGCTTGTGCGTGTCGTCCGCGAAGGCCGACAGGATGACCGACAGCGCGATCGCGGCCATCAGCCCCAGCGGCTCCAGCACCAGGCCGAACAGCGCGAAGGCTGCGCTGATGAGGAAGAGCGGGCGCCAGGACTTCACGATGGCCGGGACCATGCAGCCCACGAACATGCCGATGCCCAGAGGGTTCCAGCCCGCGGAGACCCAGCCCGGCACATGCGACGCCGCGATGCCCGCGGCCATGCCGACCACGCCGCCCGCGATCAGGAAGCCGATCTCGGCCGCCGTCCACTTCTCGAGAGGGTCGGGCCCGTTGAACAACGAGAAGCCCAGCACGATGCAACCCAGTCCGAGCTGCAGCATGAAGGACAACCAGGGCATGTAGCCCGGTCCCATGCGGCGCGCGGAGCCCATGGTGTGGTCGGTGTTGAGCCAGAGCCCGATGAGGGCCAGGCTGATCAGGAGCGCTGCGGAAAGCAGGTCCTTCGTGTTGATCTTCATCCCCGTTGGTCCACCCACGATGAAGTTGTCGAAAAAAGAGCCGTCAGTCCGGCGTCGCGCCGGAAGCCTGCACCAGAGGTGCCCAGGCGGCCACCTCCCGTCTTACGAAATCTGCGTAACCTTCGGGCGTGAGGTCGCCCGGCGTTCCGCCCAGTTCGGAGAAGCGCGCCCGGGTCTCGGGCACGGCCAGGAAGGCCATGGTTTCCCGATGGATGCGCTGCACGATCGGCGCCGGCGTCCCCGCGGGGGCCGAGAGCCCGAACCAGGAATCGCTCGCGAGGTCGAAGCCCTGCTCGCGGAAGGTCGGGACGTCCGGGAAGGCCGGATGCCGCTGCGCCGACGCCATGGCGACCGCGGTGACCGATCCCTGCCGGATATGCGATGCGGCGGACGGCAGGCTGTCCGACATCATCGGCACCTGGCCGGCGATCACCGCCTGCATGGCGGGCCCCGCGCCGCGGAACGGGATGTGGTTCAGCTCCTTGCCGATCAGCTGGCCCATGCGGACCACCATCAGGTGGTTCGAGGACCCGGCACCCGAGGTCGCGACGTCGAGCCCTGAGGGCCCCTTCGCGCGCGCCGCCGCATCCTGCAGCGTGCGGATGCCCGAGCGCGGGTTGGCCACCCAGACGGTGGGGTTGGTGATGACGAGGGCGATGTGGCTGAAGTCGGTGACGGCGTCGTATCGCACGCGCCCGCCGTAGACCGACGGGCTGATCGCATGGCTCGCGATGTTCGACATCACGAGCGTGTATCCATCGGGGGTGGAGCGGGCGACGATGTCGGTGCCCACGGTCGCACCGGCCCCGGCGCGGTTCTCGACGATGACGGAGACGCCGAGGCGGTCCTGCAGCCCGGCCGCGACCAGGCGCGCGACCAGATCCGTCGTGCCGCCGGGGGCGAAGGGCACGACGAGCCGGATCGGCTGCGCAGGCCAAGCCTGGGCAATCGCGGCGCGCGCCGTCAGCGATGCAGGGATCATTCCCGCCAGCAGGATCCGCCGGCGCAGCGCCCAGGACATTCCGCCTCCCTCTTCCCGGTTCGCCCTATGGCATGCGCCTCCGATGCAGACAAGCACCGCGCCTTGCCTAAGTGCCTCTTGAACCTATGCTCCCGGGCAATATTCGCTCAGCAGGACCCCCGCCGATGATCGCCAACGATCCCCAGCGTGCCATTCGCGACGCCACCGTGGCCGCCGAGCCACGCCTGATCGCGATGCGTCGCGACATCCACAGCGTCCCGGAACTCGCCTTCCAGGAGACCCGCACCGCGGGCATCGTCGCCGCCGAGCTGGCGCGCCTCGGCATCCCGCACCGCACCGGAATCGGCCGCACCGGCGTGATCGGGGAGATCAAGGGCGGCCGGCCCGGCCCCACGCTCGCCATCCGCGCCGACATGGACGCGCTGCCGATCCATGAAGAGACAGGCATCGCCTTCGCCTCGACCGTCGATGGCCAGATGCACGCCTGCGGGCATGACATCCACACCACCACGCTGCTCGGCGTCGCCGCCGTGCTGAAGGACCTCGCGCCGCAGATCGCCGGCACGGTGCGCCTGGTGTTCCAGCCGGCCGAGGAAGTGCTCGAAGGTGCCGCGGCGATGATCGCCGACGGCGCGGCCGAGGGCGTCGACCTCGCGATCGGCTTCCACAACCACCCGGACATGCCGGTCGGCACCTTCGGCTATGTGCGCGGCCCCTGCCTCGCGGCCTCCGACCGCTTCGACCTGATCGTGCGCGGCAAGTCGGGCCACGCGGCGCATCCCGACGATGCGGTCGACCCGATCGTCGCCGCGGCGCATTTCGTCGCCCAGGCGCAGACCGTCGTCAGCCGCGAGATCAAGCCGCTGCATCCCGCGGTCGTCACCGTGGGCATGTTCCAGGGCGGGACGACCTACAACATCATCCCCGAGCGGGTGCACCTGAAGGGCACCGTGCGCACGCTCCATGCCGATGCACGCGATACCGCCGAGGCCGCGCTGCGCCGCCTGGCGGACGGCCTGCAGCAGATGATGCGCGTGACCTGCGACATGACCTACGTCCGCAAGGTGCCGCCGCTGGTCAACGACGACCGCGTGCTCGACCCGGTCATCGCCGCGGTGGCGCGCCAGATGGGCGTGGCGGTGGAGGAAGGCGAGCCTTCGATGGGCTCGGAGGATTTCGCGGAGTTCGCCGCCCTCGCGCCGTCCTTCCAGCTGCGCATCGGCTCCGGCGCGCCGGGGCGGGCGGACCGCCTCCATAACGCCTTCTACCAGCCGGATGAGAAGACCATCGGCCTCGGCGTGCAGGCGCTCTCGCGCGCGGCGCTGGACCTCCTGTCGTGACGCGCTCGCGCATCGCCGAACTGACGGCGCCGGAGGTGGCGGATCGCCTCGCCGCCGGCGCCGTCGCCCTGCTGCCCATGGGCAGCATCGAGACGCATGGCCCCGCCCTGCCGATGGGCGACTACCTGGTGGCCGAGGAGATCGCCGCGCGGATCGCGCAATCGGCCCTCGGCCTCGGCGCCGATGCGCTGGTCGCGCCCGCGATCCCCTTCGGCGGTGAGGACTTCTTCGCCGGCGTCGCCGGCGGCATCACGCTCAGCGTCCCGACGCTGACCGCGGTGATCGAGGAGATGGCCGAGGCCTTCATCCGCATCGGCACGCGGCGGATCATGATCGTGAACGGCCATGCCGGCACCATCGCCCCGGCGGAAGCCGCCGCGCGCGCCATGCGCCACCGCCACGGCGTCATCATCCCCGCCCTGCACCTGTGGCGCGAGGCCGGGAAGCTGCATGCGGAACTCGGCGGCAGCCAGGCCGCCTTCGGCCATGGCGGCGATCCCGTCGCCTCGGTGACGATGTATCTGCGCCCCGATCTCTGCCGGCCCGATGCGGCGCGGGAGAAGCGCGCGACCGGGCCCTATCTCGGCCTGCCGCCGACGGGCTTCGGCGCGATCCGCACGCATGGCGTGGACTTCGCCGTGCCGATGTGGGTCGAGGAGGTCGCGCCGGGCGGCGTCGCCGCGCCGGATCCGCGCAGCGCCAATGCCGCACATGGCGGCGCGATCGCCGAGCGGCTCATCGCCGCGGGTGCGGCGATGTGCCAGCAGCTTCGGGACAACGCGCCGTGACCCGCATCTGCGTCTTCGGCGCCGGCGCGATCGGCAGCCACCTCGCGACCCGGGCTGCGCTCGGCGGGGCCGATGTGTCGATCGTCGCGCGCGGCCCGCACCTCGCCGCGGTGCGGGAGAAGGGCATCACCCTCATCGCCCATGACGGCGAGCACACTGTCCGTGTCCGCGCGGAAGCCGACCCCGCGGCGATCGGACCGGTCGATGCGGTGATCGTCACGACCAAGGTGCCGGCGCTGCCCTCCGTCGCGCGCGCCATCGCGCCGCTGCTCGGGCCCGACACGCCGGTCGCCTTCGTCACCAACGGCATCCCCTGGTGGTACTTCCTGCGCCATGGCGGGGAGGTGGACGGCCGGCGCCTGCCCCTGCTCGACCCCGGCGGGGAGATCGAGGCGAAGATCGGCATCGCCCGCACGCTCGGCGGCGTCGTCTATTCGGCGAGCGCGGTCGTCGAGCCCGGCGTGGTGAAGTCCGAGCATGCCGACATCCGCCTCTTCCTCGGCGAACCGGACGGCACGCTGAGCGACCGCGCGCGGATGATCGCGGCACCGATCGACGCCGGCGGCATGCCGACGCCGGTGGTCGCCGACATCCGGCACCGCATCTGGGGCAAGCTGATGGGCAACCTCACCAGCGGGCCGCTCTGCATCCTGTCGCGCCAGGACATGATGACGACCTTCGCCGACCCGGTGCTGTTCGCCGCCGGCGTGCGCATCTCGGACGAGGGCGGGGCGCTCGCGCTCGCCTACGGGCACGATCTGCAGACCTCCTCCGAGGCGCGCATCCGCCGGTCGGGCATGATCGCGCACAAGCCGTCGATCCTGCAGGACCTGGAACTCGGCCGCGCGATGGAGATCGACGCGCTGTTCACCGTGCCGCTCGCCATGGCGCGGGAGAAGGGGGTGCCGATGCCCACCTTCGAGCTCTGCGCGCGGCTGGCCACGCAGGCCGCCACGGCCGCGGGACTCTACAGGCCAACCTCATGAAACCCTGGCCCGCCTTCCGCGTTCACAGGACAGGATCCCGTCAGCGTGGAAGGTGGGCAGCGATGAACTCCAATGTGATGTATTTCCTGGTCGGCCTCGTGCTGGCCGGCCTGATCGGCGCCGGCGTCTGGGCGTACCAGGACCGCCAGCGCGACGGCGTCGAGATCTCCGTCGGCCGCGGCGGCGTCAGTATCGAGCGCCACTGATCTCCGGCGGCGCCTGGCTCCGGTCAGGCACTTTCGGGGAGGAGCCCCGTCCGGATGACGTGGGGCCACGCGGCGTTCGCGCCATGCTCCTCGGCGCGTCGCGCCGCGCGGTCCCAGTCATAGGCGAGGGCGATCATCTCGACCGCCGGCTCGCGGCCCCCGATATCCAGCATGGCGTAGCGCGCATGCGGCGTCCCGGCTTCCTGCCGGTGCGCCGGTTCGCGCGAGATACGGAAGCCCGGCAGGCCGAGGCTGCCCGGGTTGACCACCAGCGGTCCCCCCGGCACCTGAACCATCCCCGCCCGATGGCTGTGCCCGCACAGGACCACCCGGGCCGCCATGCCGCGGTCGCCGAGCCGTTCGCGCAGCACCGCCATCGGCGCAGGCCGCAGGCGCTCGGCGACCACTTCCTCGATCAGGTTCTGCACGTCCGATGACGGCGTGCCATGGACCGCGAGCACGCCGGGCGCCGGTTCCAGCGTCGCGGGCAGCGCCATCAGCCAGTCGCGCTGCGCGGCGGTCAGGCCCTCATGGGCGATGCGATCCTGCATCCCCAGCTTCTCGCCCTCGTGCTCGCTGATCCAACGGTCGTGATTGCCGCGGACGCAGGGGATCCCGGCCGCCTGCAGCCGCTCCACCGTCTCCGCGGGCCAGCCGGCGCCGGAGGCGATGTCGCCCAGGCAGATCGTGGAGTCCGCCCCTCGCGTCGCGATATCGGCCAGCGCGGCCTCGAGGGCAGCCGCGTTGCCGTGGATGTCCGTGATGACCGCAATGCGCATTCGTTCGTTCCCCGCTCCGGAGGACCGTCATCGCGCATCCCCGTCGCCGCGTCACCCCCGCCGCCGTCTCGGCGCGGTCACCACCGCGGCAGCGCGGTCTGGCCCAGCACCCATCCTTCCCATCGGCGGATCGCCTCGTCCTCGGGCACGAAATCCGGGCGCAACCCGTCCAGCACGCCGACCAGGCCAAGCAGGCCGATGACGGAATCGAAGCGGTCCTCGCCCGCCGCATCCGCCCCGAACCCATCCTGGATGGCCGCCCGGAGCGTCGCCGCCGGCAGCACGCGCCGGACCGCCATCGCGGCCAGCAGCGCCTCGCAGGCCGCCACCCGGTCGGCACGCACCCGTTTCGACCCGCGCAGGGCGATGCCGCAATGCCGCAAGGCCTCGGCCGGATAGACCTCGGCCAGCACGGCCCGGCCCGGGGCGAGCAGCCCGTGCAGCGCACCCGCGAAGGGCCAGAGCGCATAGGGCGCCCCGGCCGCCAGCCCCGGCGACAGCCAGTCCCGCCAGGCCGCGATCGCCGCCTTGCCCGACTGGTTCGCCCCCAGCGTCCAGAAGACCGGCGCGCCCGCCGGCCGTTCGGCCGTCGCCCGGTCGCACCATCGCGACAGGCCGCCCGCATCGCCGAGCCCCAGCGCCTCGGCATGGGCGGCCCGCGTCATCCCCTTCAACCCCCGCGCCGGGTAGAAGGGCCGGTCGCGGCTGACCTCCGCCAGCGTGGGCGCGACGGCGAAGAAGGCCGGCCGCGCCGCGAGCCCCCGCAGGAAGTCGACGAAGCCGGGTTCCGCCCGCCCCGCGGCGAAGGCCCGCGGTACCCCAAGCGGCAGGTCGAGCCCCAGCGCCACCGGCCGCCCTTCGGCCAGCAGTCCCCCCACCATCGTCGCGGGATCGCCGACCGGCACCGGCGCCTCGGCCCGCCAGCCATCGGCCCCACGGCGCGCGACCGTGACCCAACGCTTGCGCGGATCGATGCTCCAATCCGCGTGGGCCGCGATCATCCGCACGTGCGGGGCGCCCTCGGCTTGCGATACGCTGCGGACATGATCCGAGGGGACAGCAGCATGGATGCCAGCACCGCCAGGCTTCCCGGCCAGGACGCCGCCCACCCCGACGGGCAGTACGGCACCGTCGCGAAATGGTTCCACTGGATCACGGTCGGGCTGATCGCCATCGCCCTGCCGACGGGCTTCGTCATCAAGTTCATCACCGGGGAAGCGGACGGGGCCTACAAGATGGGCTTCTACGCCATCCACGAAAGTGCGGGGCTCACCGTGCTCCTCGCGGCGATCGCCCGGGTGCTGTGGAAGGCCACGCACCCCGCGCCGCCGCACCCGCCCGAATTGCCGGGCGCGATGCGCGTCGCGGCGACGGCGGTCCATCACGGCCTCTATGCCCTGCTGATCGTGCAGCCTCTGCTCGGCTTCCTCGCGACCAACGCCTGGGGTTTTCCGCTGCAGGGGCAGACGGCCTATCTGCGGCTGATCGACCTGCCCAAGTTCATGGAGGCCTCGGAGGGCCTCGCGCAGACGCTGTCCCTGCTGCACACGATCGGCGGCTACCTCTTCGTCCTGCTGCTCGCCGCCCATATCGGCGGCGCCATCTTCCACCACGCCATCCGCAAGGACGGCACGCTGATGCGGATGCTCTGAATGGGTCCGTCGCGGGACCCCGTCGAATGCCCCCATTGCGGCGAGCCGACGCAGCCGAACAGGCGCGCGGACGGGTCCGTGGTCTGTTCCTGCGCCGCCGGCCGGACGCTGCCCGCGCCGGGCGCGGCGGCGCTACGGCCCGTCCCCGCGGGTCGGCACGATCCTGAGCCGCCGTAACGCGCCTGGCCCGGCCTCGACCTCGGCGCGGAAGCCCGGCGCGGTGAAGTCTGTCCGCCGGGCGGCTCCGGCGTCCGTTCCCAGCACCGCGAGCACCGGCGCCGGCACGAAGCCGAACAGGTCCAGCACGGCGCCCGCCGCCGCCCGGGCCCGGTCCGGCGCCGCGCCGATCCCGTCTGGCCATTCCAGCGTCACCGCCACGCGCCGGGAGCCATCCATCCGCAGCACCGTGACGACCGGGACCGCGGCGGGCGGTACCTCCGTCGGGCAGGCGAGGGACGGCGGCGCCAACGCGCCGCGCGGCAGGTCGGGCGCGGCGCAGCCGACGGCGCGGGCGATCATCGGCGTCAGCGCCGCGACATAGGGCGGCACCACGGCCGCATCGAGGGCGATCGCCGTCGCCTCGGCAACGCCCGCCAGGCGCGGGCCGGGGCAGGGGGCCAGCTCGACGCGGTCGTTCATCGGTTCCGTCGCACCGGGCGCGGCGAGCCTGGCCGGGCTCGCATCGCCGCGGACCTCGATCGCGATGTCCGCCCGGCTGACGCCCTGCCGGCCCATCATGGCGGCGACCGCCTCGGCGCGCGCCCGGCTCAGCGCCGCGGCATCGGGGCCGCGATCCGCATGGGCGACGATGCAGTGCCCGCGAAATGGCGCCGGCCGCGGCGGGCGCAGGAACGCCAGCAGCGCGTCGCGCGCCGCCTGGCTGATCTCGGCCGATCCCGGCGCGAACAGCATCACCGTGCCCTCGGGCACGAAGGCCGGCGCGCGGGCCGGCGCGGCGACCAGCGCCAGCGCACCCAGCAGAGCCACGGTCCCGCCCCTCATGGGGGCGAGGCTACACCGGTCAGAGCGGCTTCTGCGCCTTTTCCAGCAGCCGGCCGAAGAAGCCGGGCTTCTTCGCGGCCGCCGCCGGCGGGCCCGCCGCGGCCGCGGCTTCCTTCGCCTCGGCCTGGGCACGCCTGTCCTTGTCGGCGAGCCACTTGTCGAGGCTCATGCCGGCCTTGGCCGCGCGCTTCGCCTCGTAGGCGCGCTGCGCGTCCGTCATCTTGCGATCACTCATGGGGGAACCTCCGCCGCGCCGCGTGAATGGCGCGCCGCGCGCCTTCCGGCAAGGCCCCCGCCATGCGAGTTTCGCCGCATGGCACCGACCGAAGCGAAACGACCGAAACTTCTTGCGGCCCGAGGCCATGGCCGCGGGCCGGGAGCGCGACGCGCGACCGCGCCCACCCCGCCCGCCGCGCCGGGCGGTCCTACCCACGGCGCGCCAGCCAAGCGCGCGGACGCGCGCGCCGGCGCCTGAGGCCAGGACAATGGACGCGAAGGTCAAGGCAGGCATCTGGGTCTCGATGGCGATCCGGCTGTCGGACATGGCGGGACGGCCGGCCGCGGTGCTGCGCAAGGGGGACCCCGATTCCGGCGGCATCCTCGCTGTGCTGCGGGGACGGGACGGGGTCGTGGTGCTCTCCCAGGCGCGCGACGCCGAGGGTCGCCCAGCCTGGTTGCGCGGCACCGGCCCGGCGCCGGTCGAGGAGGAGGTCGCGACCGCCTATGTCGACCGCCAGGTGAAGCGCGACCCCGACCTCTGGGTGGTGGAGTTCGAGGCCCCCGACCTGATGCCGCCCTTCGAGGCGCGCTTGATCTGACCTTCCGTGGGGCGGCGGGCAGCACCACCCCGTCGCGTTCCTGCTGCGCGCGTTGCGACAGGATCGCCGGCAGCGGCGGCGGTTCGCGGCGCGATGCCGCATCCTCCCGCCCATCGTAGGGCACCAGGCCCACGCCGACCGCAAGCAGGGTGATCGGCATTGCCGGCAGGCGGCGGCACGCCGGGCGGGGCCGCCGCCCGTCGCCTCGCCGCGCGATGCGGCCTCAGCGATCCGTCAGGCGCAACTCGATGCGGCGATTGCGGGCGAGGGCCGCGGGCCCATCGCCGGTATCGAGCGGCTGCGTGTCCCCGAAGGACGTCGCCGCCACCCGGTTGGCGGGCAGCCCTTCGGCGATCAGCAGTTGCGCGACGGCGATCGCGCGCGCGGCCGCCAGTTCCCAGTTGCTCGCATACCGCGCCGAACGGATCGGCGATCGGTCGGCATGGCCGTCGACGCGCACCACCCAGGCGATCTCCGAGGGGATCTGCGGCGTCACCTCCAGCAGCACGCGCGCGAGGTCGCGCACCTGCTGCCGTCCCGCCTCGCTCAGCTCGGCCGAGGCCGGCGCGAACAGCACCTCGCCCTGGAAGACGAAGCGGTCGCCGACGATGCGCACCTCGGGGCGTTCGCCCAGCACCTGGCGCAGCCGGCCGAAGAAGTCCGAGCGGTAGCGCTGCAACTCCTCGACCCGCGCCGCCAGCGCGGCGTTCAGCCGCGCGCCGAGCTGCGCGATCTGCGTGTCGCGCGCCCGCGTCTCGCCCTGGGCGGCGTCCAGTGCCGCGGCAAGGCGCGAGATCTCGCGCCGCAGCCCCTCGATCTGGCGCGTCAGCAGCGCGACCTCGGCCCGCGCGCTTTCGGCGAGCCGCACGTGCTCGGCCGCCTGCGCTTCCGCAAGACGTCGCGCTTCCTCGGCGAAGCCGGCGCGGCGGGCCGCGTCCTGCGCGGCGCGCTCGGCCCCCGTGGCCTGCCGCTGCGCCGCCTGGGCGGCGGAATCGGACTGGCCGGCGCGGGCGATCGCCGCGGCGAGCTGCGCCTCGGCGTCCACCCGGCGGCGGGAGGCTTCGGCCGTCTCGTTCTGCATGCGCGCGGCCACGCCTTCGGCGACCTGACGGGCACGATCCGCCTCCGCGGCGCGACCCTCGGCAGCGCGCGCCGCGGCCTCGTTGGCGGCGCGCTGGCGGGTTGCCTCGGCAGCCTCGGCCTCCGCGGCCTGGCGCGCCTCCTCGGCGCCCGCGAGCCGCGCCAGCGCGGCCTGCTCGGCGGCCGCGAGCGCCGCGCGCTGACGCTCGAGTTCCGCCATCGCGGCCGACATCTGCGCCGAGGACTGCTCGGCCGCGCGGCGGCCGCGCTCCTCGTTCTCCGCGCGGGCCAGGGCGGCCTGCGTCTGGCGTTCCAGCTCGTCGCGCAGCGCGGTCAGCGCCTGCACCTCCCGCGTCATGCGCGCGAGGTCCGACAACCGCGCCTCGATCGTCGCGCGATCGGTGCGCACCTGCTGGTCGAGCGCGATCGCCTCCGCGCGCAGCCGGTCGAGCTCCTGCCGCGCCGCGGCCAGTTGCGTTGCCGTCGCCGCCGCCTGGCGTTCGAGCGCGCTGCGCCGCTGCTCGGCCTCGGCGAGGCCGCGACGCGTGTCCGTCAGGTCGCGCGCCGTGCGCGCGGCATCCGCGCCGACGCTCTCCGCCCGCGCCAGCGCCTCGCCCAGCTGGCGTTCCAGCGTCGCCACGCGTTCCGCCGTGCCGCGCCCCGTCAGCCCCAGATCCGCCAGCCGCGCGGCCAGCTGCTCGCGCTCCCCGCGCGCCGCGTCGCGTTCCGCCGTCAGCCGGTCGCGCTCGGTGCGCACCTCCCCCAGCGAGCGCAGCGCCGCATCGCGCACTGATGCCGCCGAAGCGAGTTCCTGCGTCGCGCGCGCCAGGTTGCTGCGCAATTCCTCCGCCTGGCCGCGTTCCAGCGAGAGCAGCTCCGCCAGCTCCGCGACCTGCCGGTTCAGCCGGTCCAGCGCCCGGTCGCGCGAGCCGAGCGCGACCGACAGGAATCCCTGCGCGAGCACGAAGACCAGCAGCACGAAGATGATGACCATGAGCAGCGTGGACAGCGCATCCACATAGCCCGGCCACGCATCCAGCCCACCCTGGCCACGCCGTCGGTTGGAGGAGCCAGCCATGGGTCAGGCGCGGACAGGGGGGCGCCGCCCCCCTGGACCCCCCGCCGAGGGCCGAAAGGCCCTCGGAACCCGATACTTGGCCGGATGGGAGGAGGGGCCCCGAACGGCCGCCGGGCCCGGCGCGCAGCCTGCGCCCCTCCTCCCATCCGGCCAATGTGCTGGTGTCCAGAGGCCTTTCGGCCTCTGGCGGGTGGGTGCGGGAGGGCAGCGCCCTCCCGCGTCCGCAACCCTCACCGTGCCTGCTCCTCGGCGATCGCGGCGATCGTCCGGGTCAGCACCTTGATCTCGTTGCGCAGTTCGTTGGTCGCCTGGGCGCGTCCCTGGGCGATGTCCTCGGACAGGCGCGCGATGTGGATGTCGAGGTTGCGGATGTGCCCGCGGGTTTCCTCGTCCATGCCGCCGATGGCCTCGCCTTCGGCGATGCGGGCCAGCGCGGGTCCGAGATTCGCCTGGCCCTCCGCGACCCGCAGCATCAGCCGGTTGTTGGCGCGCATCTGCTCGGTCAGCACGGTCAGGCGCTCGGTCAGCGTCACCAGGGCGCGGGAGGTCTCGGCCCGCCCGTCCTCCCCGCGCCCGAGGATCGCCTGCAGGCGTTCCATGTTCTCCGCGGTCTGCTCCAGCAGCGCGGAGACATAAGCCGGCACGTTCCCGTCCGCGTCCTGCACGCCGGAGGACGACAGCCGCGTCAGCCCCGCGAGCCATTCCTCGAGCTCATTGGTGAAGCGGTTCTGCGCCTGCCCCGCGGTGAGGTCCATGAACCCCAGCACCAGCGCGCCGGCGAGGCCGAGCATCGAACTGGAGAACGCCGTCCCCATGCCTTCCAGCGGCCGCGCGAGCCCGGTCTTCAACTGGTTGAACAGCTGGTTCAGGTCGCCCGACCCGACCGACATGTTGCCGATCACGTCCGCCACCGACCCGATCGTCAGCAACAGCCCCCAGAACGTCCCGAGCAGGCCGAGGAAGATCAGCAGCCCCGTCATGTAGCGCGACAGTTCGCGGCTCTCGTCCAGCCGCGACAGGATCCCGTCCATCACCGACCGCAGCGCGATCGCCGAGAGCGACACCCGCTCCGCCCGCCGCGCCGCCAGCATCGACGCCATGGGCGCGAGCAACCGCGGCGTCACCGGTTCCTCACCCGTGCCGCGCACGGACCGGAACCCCTCGATCCACGCGACCTCATGCCGCAGGGAGAGCACCTGGCGCAGGTTCCACAGGATGCCGAACAGCAGCACCGCGACGATCACGCCGTTCAGCACGGGGTTGGCCGCGAAGGCGTGCGCCAATTCCCCCGACAGCGCGGCGGTCACGATCGCCACGGCGCCGAGGAAGCCCAGCATCCGCCACAGATAGACCTTGGGTTGCGTCATCGCCCCCGCGCCTCCGCATTGGGGCTTGCCACGCCTGGGGGCAGCACGTCCACCCGGTCGACGCCCGCCGGCAACCGCCCCAGCGGCCGCAGGTCGATCCGCGTCGCCGGCAGCCCGCCGGCGATCAGCGCCGCCTTCACCGCCTGCGCCCGCGCAAGCGAGGCCCGCCGCGCCACCGACACGTCGTTGGCGGGCGCCGACACCTGCGCCTCGACCGTGATGCGCCCGGCCGGCAGCGCCGCCAACCGGCGGCCCAAGATTTCGAGAGCCCGCGCCTGCGCCGGGTCGAGCGCAGCCGACTCGAGCACGAGTCGCACGCCCCCGGTCGGCAGGACCGCCATCCCGGTCGGCAACGGATCGCCCGGCGTCGGCTGCGCCGGGGCCGGCGCGCCCTCGGGGGCCAGGCGCGGCGGCGCGGGCGGGGCGGGCGGCGGCTCGGGCGGCAACTCGGCCGGCACGTCCTGCGCCCGCGCGACCGAGCCCGCGAATAGCCCCGCCAGGACCGCCCGCCGCCTCATCCCGCCGGACGCGCCTTCACGGCGGCGATGCCCTCGGCCACCACCTCCCGCAGCTTGGGCTGCAGGGCCCCGTTGCCGGCCACCACATTGCCGGTTTCGTACGCATCGCCGCCCTCGGGGTCGGTCCAGAAGCCGCCGGCCTCCTTCACCATCAGCAGCCCGGCGGCGATGTCCCACTTCTTCAGGCCCAGTTCCCAGAAGCCCTCGTACCGGCCGGCCGCCACCCAGGCCAGGTCGAGCGACGCCGCGCCGAAGCGCCGCACGCCCGCCACCTGCGGCATGACCTTGTGCAGGATCGCACTGAACTCCGCCTTGCGCGGCACGCCGGCGAAGGGAATGCCGGTCGCGAAGACCGCCTCGCGCATCTCCTTCCGCCCCGACACGCGCAGGCGCCGGTCGTTGAGGAACGCGCCCACGCCCTTCTCGGCCCAGAACAGCTCGTCCGAGGCGGGGTTGTAGATCACGCCCGCCATGATCTCGCTCTTCTCGGCGTCGATGCGCTTCTCGATCCCGACCGAGATCGCCCAATGCGGAATGCCGTGCAGGAAGTTCGTGGTGCCGTCCAGCGGATCGACCACCCAGCGCCATTCCCAGGATTCATTCCCGCTGACGCCCGATTCCTCCATCAGGAAGCCGAAGGCGGGCCGGGCCTTGGACAGCTCCTCCTTCAGCGTCTGCTCGGCGCGCAGGTCGGCGGTGGACACGAAGTCGGACGGACCCTTCACCGAGACCTGGAGCTGCTCGACCTCCCCGAAGTCGCGCAGCAGCCGGCGGCCCGCCTTGCGCACGGCGGAGGTGACGACCTGCATGGCAGGCGAAAGACGCGACGAGACGGGCGGCATGATCAGACGAACCTTGCGGGGGAAAGAGCGGATGGAGGGTTAGCGGAGGCGGCGACGGGGGGCCAGCCCCCCGGACCCGCGGCAACCGAAACGAAAGCGGCCCGAGGCAATGCCTCGGGCCGGGAGCGCGAAGGCGCGACCGCGCCCAGACCGTCAGTAGCACCCGGCGCGGCAGTCCACGGCGCGCAAGCCTAGCGCGCGGACGCGCGCGCCGGCGCCTGAGGCACTCAGAACGCGCGAAGTCTTACTTCGCGCGTTCGTAATAGGTCCCGTCGGCGGTCTTCACGACGATCTTCTCGCCCGCCGTGATGAAGGGGGGCACCATGACCTTCACGCCGTTCGACATCACCGCCGGCTTGTAGGAGGAAGAGGCGGTCTGGCCCTTCACGACCGGATCGGCTTCCACCACCTCGAGCACGATGGTCTCGGGCAGGTCCATCGAGACGGGCTCGCCCTCGATGAGCTTGACGTTGACCGTCATGTTCTCCTGCAGATAGGGCAGGCGGTCGCCGAGGATGTCCTGCGGGACCATGGTCTGCTCGAAGCTTTCCGGGTCCATCAGCACCAGGTTGGTGCCGTCGGTGTAGGAGTAGGTGAACTCCTTGTCCTCGGTGGTCAGGCGCTCGACCGTGTCGGCGGTCCGCCAGCGCTGGTCCTTCTTGGCGCCGGTCTTGACGTTGCGCATCTCCACCTGGATGACCGCCGCGCCCTTCCCCGGGATCATGATGTTCTGCTTGAGGATGGTGTAGCGAGCCCCTTCGAACTCGATGACCATGCCGGCACGCATCTGGTTGGCTTGCATCTTTGCCATGAGGTCGGGTCCGGGCGTTCGTGTGAGAGAGGCGAGGGCGATACAACGTCGGACTGCGATCAGCAACCCAACTGGGCTCCATCCTAGGCGGCTGCAGATAGGCCTCCAAGGCAGCAACCGGTGTTGCCACCCCGTCACTACGGCGCTCCTTACTTCGACGTTGACCGGCGGGCGTCGAGCGCCAATGCTCTCAATATGCTCCCGTTCTCGACAGAATTTCCTTTGAAGCCGGCATCAAGCCGCGCTGCTTTTGTCGCCGAGGTGATCGCTTGGTTACAGGGAACATCTTACAGCACAGTTCTAGCTTTGGGCGCTGAAGCGGAATTGGATGGCGAGAACGCACATCTGCGATCCCCGACTGGAGAAGAATTGCGCCTTCGGGAACTTCGTGACGGAGACGACTGGAGCGCGGTTGGCTTTCGGCACGACTTTCCTGACGAAGAGGGGAGACTCTGGAGAACGGAAGGTGTCCTGAAGCGCTCTGCCGGGGTAGGGGCGCAGGAACTTGTACGTCTTCGTACCCAATGCTTCGCGAGAACGCCCGGGGCGCATTTGGAAAGCCCGCGCAAACCTTACCTCGTTAAGTCGCTTTTGAAGAATGGGTGGGGTGGTAACGACAATCTCTTATCAATATCCGATCAGCCGTTTTGGCTAAAAGAAAACAAGAAGAGCTTAGAAACAGCTAAGGCAATAACGCTCGGTGAGGCAACAAGATGGCTTCCTATTTTATATATTTCTGCATCTGATAATAATCGCTGGATTTTGAATCGCAGAGAGATCGAGAAATTAGCATACGATTTGGGTGGCGTCGCTCATGTTGTCGTCGAGCCAAATCGCGCATTTTCTCTCCGGCTCCGCAATGAAAGCGACGGGCGAAACGTCTACGGCGGGACATTGGGGCTCTCGGCCCCCGGTGCTGGGATAGTCAAGCGTTACTATTTGCGATGGCAGATGCAGGGCGGGAAGGATCTATCGGTTGCAGTTCGGGCGGCGGCTTCTAGTATGCGTAGCCAAATGCCAGCCTTTGGTTGGGACTGGACTGAACTGCAGGAGCAGGCACTTCGTGCTCATCGTGAGCGCGAAAAGAAGAGACTTACCGCCGCAGAAAATGAACGACTTTATTTGGAAGAGATTGAAAATCTTCAAGATAAAATCGGAGAGTTAGAGCGACAAATTAGTGCTCATGCAGATGTTAATGTTGGGCGTAGTGACAGCGATTTTGAAGAGGAGGGTTTCGCTCGTCAACTTGGGCCTGAAATATATCTTGGAGAAATTTCTGATAGATTGCGTTTTGCTGCTAAAATGACTTTAGATATTGCAGATCAAATTGGACTTGATGGGAGAACGAAATCGATCTTGGGGCGAGTTGTCGAACGACTTCGCGTCGCGCCGGCGCTGAGCGAGCTATCTCGCGATCTAGAACGAGCCACTAAGGACCCTAGGCGTGTTGCCAGTGAACTGGTGTCATTGCTTCGGCAGCACGGATACGTTGAAAAATCTCACAACAAACACATTAGACTTGAAGCTGCGGAAGGGTTTGATGGCCTTGAACCTCTTACTATACCAACGACTCCGAGTGAAAACAGGGGATTGATAAATCTTCGTAAGCAGATCGAACGAGCAATTGGCATTAATAGGCTGACGAATTGATGAAGTGAAACACAAGTCATCCCTGTAAGTCCCAGCCCTGCACAAGGGCAGTCTAGTGAGACCTTCATAGTAGCTCCGCCGGCAACCGCCGCCGCTGGCGCCTGAAATAGCGCCCCCATGGCCCAAGGGCGGAAAATCGGGTTCCGAGGGCCTTTCGGCCCTCGGCGGGGGTCCGGGGGCGGCGCCCCCGCGGCGTCACCCTCACGCCTGCCCGACCGGCCTCTTCCCCCCGCCCTGCGGGCGTTCCCGCACGAAGTCCGGGATGGCGTGCCCCGGCACCCGCCCGCGCAGCGCGCGCAGCAGGGCCAACCCGTCCTCGTCCGGCACCGCGAAGCGCGCGGTCCCCGGCGCGGGGTCCAGCGCGTGCAGGTAATACGGTTTCACCCGCGCGCGGATCATGGCGCGGAACAGCGCCTCGAGCGCTTCGGGGCTGTCGTTCACCCCGCGCAGCAGCACCGTCTGGCCCAGCAGCGGCACGCCTGCGCGGGCGAGGCGCGCGAGCGCGTCCTGCGCCTCGGCCGTGAATTCCCGCGCATGGTTGGCATGGACGGCGAGGAAGACGGGCTTGTCCTGGTCCAGCGCCGCCGCCATGGCGGCGTCGATGCGCCCCGGGTCGGCGACCGGGACGCGGGTGTGGATGCGCAGCGTCTCGATATGCGCCGCCGCCGCCAGGCGGGCCAGGATCGCGCCGAGCCGGCGGGGCGAGAGCATCAGCGGGTCGCCCCCGGTCAGCACCGCCTCCTTCACCGCGGGCGTGGCTTCGAACCAGGCCAGCGCGGCGTCCAGCTCCGCCTCGGTCAGCAGGCCGCCATCGGGGCCCACCACCTCGCGCCGGAAGCAGAAGCGGCAATAGACGGGGCAGGCGAGCAGCGGCTTCAGCAGCGCCCGGTCCGGGTATCGGTGGACCACGCCCTTGACCGGGGTGAAGGGGCCGTCGGCGGTGGGGTCGTCGACCTCGTGCGGGGCGGTCGCCAGTTCGGCGGCGTCGGGGATGTATTGCCGGGCGATGGGGTCGGCCGGGTCGGCGGGGTCGATCAGCCGCGCGACGTGGGGCGTGACGGAAATGGCGTACCGTTCGGCGACGCGCGCGGCGGCGGCCTCGGCCGCGGGGGGGATCAGCCCGGCCTCGCGCAGGGCGCGGGCGCTGCGCAGCGTGCGTCCCTGGCGTGTCGTGTCACCGTCCGGCATGGTCGGGCGGTTACTGCAACGCCCCTGTCCGCACAATGCCGAATGCCCCCTGGAGCCCCGAGCGGCTCGCCGCGCGCCTGCCCTTCCTCGACCGCCGCGCCGCGCTGGTCGCGGCGACCCGCGCCTTCTTCACGGGGCGCGGCTACCGGGAGGTCGAGACCCCCTGCCTGGTCCCCGCACCGGGCGCCGAGGTCCATATCCGCGCCTTCGGCACCCGTTTCGAACCGCATCTCGGCGCGGGGGAGGGGCGGGGGCTGTGGCTGCGGACCTCGCCCGAACTGGCGATCAAGAAGCTGCTGGCGGGCGGGGCAGGGCCGGTCTTCGAACTGGCGCGGGTGTGGCGGAACGGGGAGGTCTCGGCCCGCCACGCCCCCGAATTCACCATGCTGGAATGGTATCGCCCCGGCCTGTCCTTCGAGGGGCTGATGGAGGAGACGGAAGCCTATGTCCGCGCAGTCTGCCCGCCGGTGGTCGCGCATGAGGGCGTCGCGACCGACCTGCGCCTCCCCTTCGAGCGCCTGACCATGGCCGAGGCCTTCCGCCGCCACTGCAATGGTCTCGACATCCTGGGCACCGAGGGCGACGCGGCCCGGCTCCATGCCGCGGCCGCCGCCGCCGGCCTGCCGCCCCGCCCCGACGAAAGCTGGGAGGACCTGTTCTTCCGCCTGCTGCTGGAACGGGTGGAACCCGCGATCGGCCGCGGGCGGGCGACCTTCCTGACGCATTGGCCGGCCCCCCAGGCGGCGCTCGCCCGGCGCGACCCGGCCGACCCCCGCGCCGCGCTGCGCTTCGAATTGTTCGTGGCCGGCATCGAGCTCGCCAACGCCTTCGACGAGCTGACCGACCCCGCCGAGCAGCGCCTGCGCTTCGAGGAAGCGAACGCCGAGCGCCGCCGCATCACCGGCGAGCAGGGGTGGGAGGTGGACGAGGATTTCCTCGCCGCGCTGGACCAGGGGCTGCCGCCGACGGCCGGCATCGCTCTGGGCTTCGACCGGCTGGCGATGCTCGCCTCGGGCGCGCCGCGGATCGAGGACGTGCTCTGGCTGCCCCTGGCATGACGCCGGGGCGGGTTGCCTTGGCGGGTGGCCTCGCGTCTATAAGCCCCCGGCCGGAACTAGAGCACGGGGTCGATGTCGATCGGATCGAGACGCAGCCGGGAACGCAGGCGCCGCAACGCGCAATTCGCCGTGCGGGCGGCGAAGTGGGTGACGGGGCTCGCCATCTTCCTGGGCCTGGGCTTCTGGTCGTACCGCACGGGCCTCGACCTGGCGCGGGCCGAGGTCACGGGCCTCGAGGAACGGATCGAGACCCAGGGCAACGAGATCCGCGAGCTCAATTCCCGCAACGGCCAGCTCGAGGGCGAATTGCGGCAGTCCCGCGCGGACTACGCCGCGCTGCAGGCGCGCTACCGGCGGGACGTGCCGGCAGGCGACGCCGCGGCGCTGTTCTCCCTGGCCCAGCAGCGCATCGCCGCCGGCATCCCGCGCGAGCGCGTGGAGCAGGTGCTGCGCGACGCCGCCCCGGTGCGCCGCTGCGAGGCGCGCGGCACCTCCCGCCGCTTCGCCATCGTCTACGGCCCCCGCATCCCGGAGAGTTCCGGCATCGAGCTGGCCGAAGGCCTGGTCCGCGTCGTGGTGAGTTCGGCGAACCAGACGGATGAGATCAATCGTACGGCGAATGTCGTCGTGACGGTGGCGGGGCAGGACCCGCAGACCTTCACCGGCCTGCCGCAGCGCCAGGTGGTGGTGCTCGGCAATGCGGAACTGGCGCTGAGCGTGACCTCGGAAATCCGGGGCTTCGCGACCGCCGCGCTGACGAGTTGCGGGTCGTGACGATGCGCGCCCTGGCCGTGTTCGCTCTGCTGGTCACCGCCTGCGCCGCGCCGGGTGAGGCGCAGGACGTGGCCCAGGGCGAACGCCTCGCGACCGAACGATGCGGGTCCTGCCACGCGGTCGGCCGCACGGGGGCGAGCCCGCGGCCGAACGCACCGGCCTTCCGCGACCTGCACCGCCGCTATCCGGTCGACGACCTCGCCGAGGCGCTGGCCGAAGGCATCGTTACCGGCCATCCGGACATGCCCGAACAGTCCTTCAGCCAGCCCGAGATCAATGCCCTGCTGGCCTATCTCCGCAGCCTGGAGCGCTAGGGCGGATCCCGATCAGGCGGGATCACCTGATCGGGTGAAGATGCTCGCGACAACAAGGGTCTCATGACCCATGGCGAACGGGAACGACCCTAGGCTGGGACGTCCCCGAGCAGCGTGATGCGATGCATCTCGCGCCGGTGGCCGTGATAATCGTTCACCGGATAGTGCTGCACCGCGCGGTTGTCCCAGAAGGCGAGCGAGCCCGGCGCCCAGCGGAAGCGGCAGGTGAATTCCGGCCTGGTGATGTGGGCGAACAGGTAGTCGAGGAGCGCCTTCGACTCCTCAGCGGTCCAGCCCTCGAACTGCGCGGTGTGGCCGAGGTTGACGTAGAGCGCGCGGCGCCCCGTCTCGGGATGCGTGCGGACCACGGGATGCGAGGCTTCGAGCACCTCGGCGTTCGTCACCGCGCCGCGTTCCTTCTGCCGGTCCTCACGCGTCTTGGACGCATCGGCCTTCTTCGAGGAGTTGATCGCGCGCAGCCCGTCGAGCGTCGCGCGCAGGCCCGGCGACAACGCGTCGTACGCCGCGCGCGCATCGGCGAAGAGCGTGTCGCCGCCGGCCGCCGGCACCTCGCGCGCGACCAGCATCGTCGCCATGGGCGGACGTTCGAGATAGGCGGTGTCGGAATGCCAGACGCCGCCGAAGTTGATGCGCTCGTGCGGTTCCTTGATGACCGGCGTGATCTGCGGGAAGCCGTCCAGGCCGCGCACGAAGGGGTATTCGACGGGCGTGCCGAACTTCCGCGCGAAGTCGAGGAAGCGCGCCGGCGGCAGGTCCGCGTCGCGCAGGAAGATCACGCCGTGTTCGAGCCAGATCGCGCGCAATTCGGCGGCGGTGCGATCGTCGAGCCCGTCCCGCAGGTCGAGGCCCGAGACCTCGGCCCCGCAGGACCCCGAGGCGCGCGTGACGATGAGGCGCTGCGCAGTGATGGACATGTTTCCCTCCGTTTGCGCGGAGGTTACGCCGCTGCCCCGAGGCGCGCCAGGAGGGCCGGCGCGATCTCGCGCGGCAGGGCGTAGAAGACGAAGACGTAAGGGTCGGACGCCTCGAACACCGAAGGATCGGGGGAGGCGCGCTGCATCGTCGCGCGGTCGAGCGACGCGACCGGGAACCATTCCCCGCCCAGTTCGAACAGCACCTCGTAGCCGAGCGCATCGAGATAGGCCGGCACCGCCCAGGTGCTGCCCTCGCGGTGGCGTTCCTCGATCTCGAGCGTCATCACCGGGCGGCAGCGCAGCAGCGTCTCGCGCGCGCCGCGCAGGATCTCGTATTCGGCGCCCTCCGCATCGACCTTCATCGCGGTGAGGTCCGCGAGGCCGAGATCGTCGAGGCGTTCGACCGGCACCGCGAAGCGCTCGACGGACACGCGCGCGGAGAGATGCGCCGCGTAATCCTTCGCGGTGCTCGCCCATTGTTCCTGCGCGACGCCGTCGAGCACCGGCATCGCGAGCATGATCTCCCCCGCGCTGTCGCCGAGCGCCGCGGCGCGGCAGTCGACATGCGGCGGCACCGCGCCGAAGGCGCCGCGCAGCGCCGCCTGCAGGCGCGCGAAGGCGGGTGGCAGGGGTTCGAAGGCGATCACGCGGGATCGGGGCAGCCGCGCCAGGGGAATGGTGATCAGCCCGTCATGAGCACCGACATCGACCAGCGTGCCGGGGCGATGGAGCAGGGTGTGGAAGCGGGTCTCGTCCATGATCCTGGCCATAGCATCGCCAGGCGATCGCCCCAGCAGTTTTCGACTCCTGCAGACCGGGCCGGCGGGGGGCGCGGCCTATGGTCGCGGTTTCGCTGGGGAGTTGCCGCATGGCCGGTCCGGACCGTCGTGCCCTGTTCGCCGCCGCCCCGTTGGCACTTGCGGCGATGCCCGCGGCTGCCCAGGCACCCGGCACGGGCCGCGTCACGGCCGAGGCCTTCGGCGCCCGCGGCGACGGACAGGCCGACGACGCAGGGGCCATCCAGGCCGCGATCGCTGCGCTCGGGCCGCAGGGGGGCGTCCTGGTCCTCGCCGCGCGGACCTATCGCGTGGATCGGGGGCTGCGGCTCGATCCGACCCGCGTCTCGATCAGCGGTGCCCGCGCCGTGCTGGACGGCCGGCGCCTGCCCGCGGGAACGGCGCTGCTGACCGTGACGGCGCCGCCGGACGCGCCCCAATACGACCAGGCACCGCAGGTGATCGAGGGCCTGATCCTGCGCGGCCCCGGATCCCGCAGCCCCAGCACCGGCATCGCGATGGCGACGACGACCGAGACGCGGTCGAGCCGGATCACGCTGCGCAACCTGTCGATCTCGGAATTCGGGACGGGCATCGACTACGGGGCGAAGACCTATCTCTGCCAGGCCTTCAGCCTGCAGGTGCATGGCTGCCGCACCTGTCTGGCCTTCACGAGCAACGACGATGCCGGCGAGAACATGTCCTTCTACGGCTGCACGCTCGGCAATTCGGACGTCGCCGTGGCGAACCGCGCGGGGGCGATGACGGTCTTCCAGGGCTGCGCCTTCGACTATTGCCGGCAATGGTTCGTCGGATCGGGGCTGAACCAGTTCTTCGGCTGCTGGTTCGAGAAGCACCGCCCGACCGCCGAACAGGACATCCCCTTCGACTTGGTCGCCGGCAACCTGCTGCTGCAGGGCGGCGGCATCCAGATCTCCGGCGTCGACTTCGCGCAGGGCAACCGCAACCGCTTCATGTTCATGGCGCGCGATCGCCAGGCGCGAATCGTCCTGCGCGACTGCTTCGCCTGGAACTGGCGCACAGCGAGCGGCGCGCTGGCGGGCGGGGAGGGCAGCATCCTGATCGACGGCATGGCCGGGCAGGGCAACCGCCACGTCCCGGCCATCACCAAGGATGACCGGCGCCACAACGTGTTCGGCGATGCCGGCCGCTTCAGCGGGGAGACGCTGACGCTGCCCTGCTGGGTCGGCGGCGACGGCACGCAGCGTGAAACGGCCCACCTGATCCGCTGGAATAGCGCGCGCGGGGAGGCAGCGCTGTCCACCGCCCGCCCGCGCAGCGGGTCGCGTTGCCTGCGCATCCTCAAGGAGGTCGGCGGCGGCACCGATTTCACCTTCTCCGTCGCCGCGCCGATCCGTCCGGGCCAGGGCTTCGGGGCCGCGCTGTGGTATCGCGTCGATGGACCGGGGCCGCTCGGCCCGATCTGGTTCCAGATCCATTGGGGTCGGGCGCTCGCCACCGATGCCCATGGCGTCACGCGGTTCGGCGACACGCAGTTCTGGGGCGAGGTGCAGTCCCCCGCCGCGGCGGCCGAACTCGCCGACTGGCGGGAGGTGCGGTTCAACAGCCGGGCCCTCGACCACACCGCGACCGCCCCGCAGGAGGCGCCGGCCTGGGCGAGCCATGTGCTGATCACCACGTCGTTGGTGTCGGTCGGGGCGGGGACGGAGGTGTTCCTCGCCGATGTCGGGGGCTGGACGCTGTAGGCGGCGTCAGGCCGCTCCGATCGCCGCATTCATGGCGCGCACGCCGGCCTCGGGGCCGTCGGCGTGGTTCCACACCGCGCCCACCACGGCGAGGAAATCCGCCCCGGCGCGGACCAGCGGGCCGCAGTTCTCCGCCGTGATGCCGCCGATCGCGACGCAGGGGATCTCCATCATCTGCGACCACCATTCGAGGATCTCGGGCGCCGCGTGGTGCACGACCTCCTTCGTGTCGGTCGGGAAGAAGGCGCCGAAGGCGACATAGTCGGCACCGAGCTCGCCCGCTTCCATCGCGAGGTGCCGGGAGGCGTGGCAGGTGATGCCGAGGATCCTGCCCTCGAGCAGCCTGCGCGCCCCGGCATGGTCGCCATCCGTCTGGCCCAGATGCGCGCCGTCGCAGCCGAGCGCATGGGCGAGCCCGGCATCGTCGTTCAGGATGAAGGCGACGTCGCGCGCGTGGCAGACGGGCATCAGCGTTTCGGTCGCGCGCTTGACGTCGTCGGGCGTGGCATCCTTCAGCCGCAGCTGCAGGCAGGCCACGTCGCCGGCATCGAGGGCGGCGGCGAGGTCTTCACGAAATCGCGTGACCGCGAACCGTGGGGGCGTGATCAGGTAGAGTCGGCAGCCTGCCGAGGAGCTGTCCCGAGATGCCGCACTCATCCGCCGTGATCCCCTGTCTGCGCTATGCCGACCCTAAGGCCGCGATCCGCTTTCTGACCGAGGCGTTCGGCTTCGTCGAGAAGCTGGTGGTGCCGGGGCCCGACGGCGGGGTGATCCATGCCGAGCTGTCCTATGGCGAGGGCGAGCATCGCGGCATGGTGATGCTGGGCGGCGCCGACCGCGCCTTCTTCGATATGCGCCTGCCGAACCAGATCGGCGGGGTGACGGAGTGCATCTACGTCATCGTCAAGGATGTCGACGCGCATTGCGCCAAGGCGCGCGCCGCGGGCGCCGATATTCTGGAGGGGCCGCTCGATCGCGATTACGGATCGCGGGAATACGTCGCGCGGGACCCGGGGGGATATCTGTGGGATTTCGGGACCTACGATCCCTGGAAGGCGTGACGCCCGCTTGACCGCCGCGGCGGCTCCATCGAGACTCGCCGCCGCATGAAGGCCGCCCCGAGTACCACCTGAGCCGGTCCCGCGCCCGTGGCGCGAGGATCCTGAGATCCGGCGACCCATCATCGGCTCGCAGGCGGCCTTCCTTCATGACCTGACGCCGGCCGTCGAGACGACGGAGCGTCAGGGGGCGAGTTCCTCATGCACAATGTCTTCGAGAGCCCGTTCAAGGGCATTCCCCTGTCGCGCCAGGTGACCCACCCGAACATCGTGGTCGGGCGCCACAGCTACTATTCCGGCTACTACCACGGCCACGGCTTCGAGGATTGCGCGCGCTACGTCCTGCCGCATGACGGCGCGGACCGGCTCGTCATCGGAAGCTTCTGTTCGATCGGCACGGGCGCGAGCTTCGTCATGGCCGGCAACCAGGGCCATCGGCTCGACTGGATCAGCACCTTTCCCTTCCACTACGTGCCGGACGAACCCGCCTTCGCCGGCGCGGCGGACGGTTATCGTCCGGCGGGCGACACGGTCATCGGGCACGATGTCTGGATCGGCGCGGAAGCGATGGTCATGCCGGGCATCCGGATCGGGCACGGGGCCGTCATCGGTGCGCGCGCGGTGGTGACCCGGGATGTCGAACCCTACGCGATCGTGGCCGGCAATCCGGCGAAGGTGATCCGCCACCGCTTCGGGGAAGCCGATCGCGCCATGCTGCTCGCGATGCAGTGGTGGGGCTGGACCGATGCGCAGCTGCGGGACGCCATGCCCCTGCTGACCGCCGGCGATGTCGGGATGCTGCATCGCCATTGGCAGGAACGCGTCGACGGTCGGGGGTCCTGAACGACGAACGCCGCCGCGGGGCATCCCCCGCGGCGGCGTTGCGATCGGTCCCGGGCCGGTCTTACGGCTTGGACTTGTAGACCTCGATCATCGCGGCGAGCAGCTTCAGCGCCTCGTCCTTCGGGCGCTGGAAGGCGTTGCGGCCGACGATCGAGCCGTTGCCGCCGCCGGCATGGATTGCCTTCACCTCGGCGAGCAGCGCGTCGGTGCCCTTCGCCTCGCCGCCCGAGAAGACAACCAGGCGGCGGCCGTTGAAGCAGGACTGCACGATGTGCTTGATCCGCGTCGCGAGGTCCGAGCCGTCGATCTTGCGATCGATGTAGACCTTCTTGGCAGCGTCCAGCGACAGCGCGTCGGTCGGCGGCTTCACCTTGATGATGTGGGCGCCGAGCAGGGCGGCCATGTGCGCGGCATAGGCGCAGATGTCGTAGGCCGTCTCGCCGGTCTTATCGAGCATCGGGCCGCGCGGGTAGGACCACACGACGACGGCGAGGCCGGCGGCCTTCGCTTCCTCGGCGAGCTCGCGCAGCTCCTCCATCATCTCGAACTGGTATTCGGAGGACGGGTAGATGGTGAAGCCGATCGCCGAGCAGCCGAGGCGCAGCGCGTCGGAGACGGTCGCCGTCACCGCCTGGTCCTTCGTGGTGGACAGGCTGTTCGACGAATTCACCTTCAGGATCGTCGGGATGGAGCCGGCGAAGGTCGCCGCCCCGGCCTCGATCATGCCGAGCGGCGCGGCATAGGCGTTCAGCCCCGCCTCGATCGCCAGCTCGAAATGGTAGTGCGGGTCATAGGCGGCCGGGTTCGGCGCGAAGGAGCGGGCCGGGCCGTGCTCGAAGCCCTGGTCGACCGGCAGGATCACCATCCGGCCGGTGCCGCCGAGCTTCCCCTCCATCAGGATGCGGGCGAGATTGGCCTTCGTCCCGGGGTTGTCGCTCTCGTACCAGGAGAGGATTTCCTTCACGCGGCGGGTCAGCTTCATCGTGGCGTCCTTCCTTCGGGGCCTTAAGTCTAGCGCAGCGCGCGATACCGCAGGCGATGCGCCCTGTCACGGGGCCCGGGGTGTCGGCGATCCCTGTGGCGCTTCCATGGCGAGCCAGGCCGCCAGCCGCGCGGCGCCCGCGCGGCGCCGCAGGTCGAGCCGCGCGAGGTCCAGGGAGGGGGGGCGGGAGGGCAGCAGGACGACGCCCGCTTCCGCCGCCGCGCCCGCAACGGCGGCGAAGCCCGTGGCATCGGCCGCCAGGACCAGGCAGCGCGCCCCGGCCCGGATCGCCGCGAGCGCGGTTCCGGCCGCGTCGGCGCAGTCCAGCACCGCATCCCATGCCGCGCCGGGGTGTCGCCGGCCCGCTTCCGCCGCCAGGGCGAGGAACCAGGCCGGGCCGAGAAAGCCCGCGGCGCCCGGCGCCGAGATCAGGGCCACCCCCGCCGGTCCCGCCGCCGTCAACGCCGCTTCGGCGTGCGCGAGCGCGTGGACCGTGACCGCCGGCCTGCTGACACGCTGCGTCACCGTTGACCCCGAGGTCCCTCTCTGCCAAGGCTTTCCCGGTCATCCTGCGGTGTTCCGCGGGGCAAGGGAACGGTGGAACCCAGGGGTCGGATGAACGAAGCGGTGGATCCGGTGGCCGAGGCCACGCTGCGGCTGGAATCGGCGGTCGCGCGGCTGGGCCGTGCGATGGCAGCCCGTCCCGCGTCGCCGGCCGCCGAGCCATCCGCCGCGCTGCCGGCGTCCGGCGTCGATCCGGAGGCGGTCGCCGCGCTGGCGGCCCGCCTCGACGAGACGATCGCGCGGCTGCGCGGCGTGCTGGGCGAGGAGAGCTGATGGCCCAGGTCACGGTCCGCGTCGGCGGCTATTCCCACCCCGTCGCCTGCCAGGACGGGCAGGAGCGCCACCTCACGAACATGGCCGCCGAGGTCGACAAGCGCATCGGCACGCTCAAGGCCATGGGCATGCAGTTCGGTGAGACGCGCATGCTGCTCCTCGCCGCCCTGCAACTTGCCGACGAGACCGGCGACCTGCAGGCCGAGATCGCCGCGCTCAAGGCCGGCGGGGCGGTGGCGGCACCGCCCGCCGCGGCCCCGGTCCCAGACACCGCCCTGGCGGAACGCCTGGGGCGCATCGCCGAGGCCATCGAGGCCATTGCCGCGACCCTTGAGGGCGCCTAGGTATCGGAAGCGGGGCTGCCCGGCGCGCCAGGCACTTCATCCCCAGGGCCAATAAGCATCCTCCGGGAGCTGGCTCTGTCCGGACCGTGGTTCGGGTACCCGGCGCCCACCTGCATTAGCAGGCCTTGGGAGGATGAGACGCCAGCGGCCAGGGCGGCTCCGCACTCGATTCCAACACGCCCCCCGAGGCCTGGCCTCGGGGGGCGTGTTGTTTTTTGCCTCAAACGCCGGAGTCGTCTTCTGCCTCAGACGCCGGCGCCGGCATCCGCCGGCTTGGCTCGCGCGCCGTGTGCTGGATCGCCCGGCGCGGCAGGCGGGTTGGGCGCGGTCGCGCTTCGCGCTCCCGGCCCGAGGCAGGGCCTCGGGCCGTTGTTTTCGTGCCTCAAGCGCCGGCGCCGGCATCCGCGGGCTTGGCTTGCGCGCCGTGAACTGGCGCGCCGAGGCCGACTGATGGGGCCGGTTGCGCCGGAGGCCGGAACGCGCTGACCTCGGCGCATGAGCGACAGCGCGCCCTATTGCGACGTTCTCCTGGCAGAACTGAAGGCCGAGGCGCGGCGGGGCGCCCTCGCGCGCCGGGCCGCCGTCGATCCGGCGGGGAAGGGGGAGGCGCTCGCCGCCGTCGTCCTCCGCGACTGCCCGCCGCCGCCCGGCGCCCTCGTCGCAGCCTTCTGGCCGATGGGGCCCGAGATCGACGTGCGGCCGTTGCTCGAGGCCCTGCACGCGCGCGGCCAGCCGCTGTGCCTGCCGGTGACGCCCCGGCGCGGACAGCCGCTGCACTTCCGCCGCTGGCAGCCGGGCGATCCGCTGGCCGCCGGCCCGATGGGCACGCGGCAGCCCGCCGGCGGCGAGGAGGTCACGCCGGACTGGCTCCTCGTGCCCCTGCTCGCCTTCGACCGGGCCGGGCGGCGGCTCGGCTACGGCGGCGGGTACTACGACCGGACGCTGGCGGCCTGGCCTCACGCGGTCGCGATCGGGGTTGCCTATGCCGCGCAGGAAATGCATGACCCGCCCGGCGTGCCGGCGGGGCCCACCGACGTTCGGCTCCGCAGGGTGGCGACGGAACAGGGCGTGGTGAACTGCGCGGGGGCGAGTTGAGGATTCTCTTTCTCGGCGACGTGGTGGGCCGATCCGGGCGGGACGCGGTCACGGCGGCGCTGCCCGGACTGCGGCGCGACCTCGCCCTCGACCTGGTGGTGGTGAACGCGGAGAACGCCTCGCATGGCTTCGGCCTTGCGCCGGACATGGCGCGTGCCCTGTTCGCCGCCGGGGCGGATGCGATCACCCTCGGCAACCATGCGTGGGACCGCAAGGAAATCATCCCCTACATGGAGGAGGAGCCGCGCATCGTCCGCCCGCTCAACTACCCGCCCGGCACGCCCGGGCGCGGTGCGGCGGTGATCGACCTGCGCGGCGGCCGGCGGGTCCTGGTCGTGCAGGCGATGGGCCGGCTGTTCATGGAACTCCTCGACGACCCCTTCCGTGCCGTGCAGGCGGAACTCGCGAAGCATACCCTCGGCGCGCAGGGCAGCGTGCAGGCCGCGATCGTCGACGTCCACGCCGAGGCGACGTCCGAGAAGCAGGCCATGGGGCATTCCTTCGACGGGCGCGCCTCACTCGTCATCGGCACCCACACCCATGTGCCGACCGCCGATGCGCGGATCCTGCCCGGTGGCACGGCCTTCCAGAGCGATGCCGGCATGTGCGGCGACTACGACAGCGTCATCGGCATGCAGAAGGGCGGTGCGTCGATCCGCTTCTGGCGCAAGGTGCCGGCGGAACGCCTGGCGCCGGCGGAAGGCGAGGCGACGATCTGCGGATTGTTCGTGGAAACCGACGACGCCACCGGCCTCGCGCGCCGCGTCGCGCCGCTGCGCATGGGCGGCTCGCTCGCGCCCGAACGACCCGTCGCATGAGGGCGATGCCGGAGCGTCCCGGCCTGTTCGGGGGATTCGCGGCCGCCTTCGGCCGATCGGGCGACCGTGTGCCGGGCCATGTGCCCGACGTCGTGCTCGGCCTCGAGGACCGGCCGCCGCCGGCGCAGACCTTCGCCCTCGCTTTGCAGCAGATCGCCATCCAGTCGATCTACTTCCTGCTGCCCGGCATGGTCGCGACCGCCTTCGGCGCCGGCCCGCTCGAGGCGACGAACTTCCTCTGCCTGTCGCTGATCTCGGTGGCGGTGGCGACCGCGCTGCAGGCGCTGACGCGCGGGCCGCTCGGCTCCGGCTACCCGATACCGGGCATTCCTTCGATCGTCATGCTCGCGCCCATGCTGCTGGCGGCGCAGCTCGGCGCGAGCCTCGCCGAGGCCTCGACCATGGTGATCATGGTCGGCATCGTCACCATGGCGGTCGCGCCCGCCGTGCGCCGGCTCTCCGCGCTGCTCCCCACCGAGGTGATGGGCGTCATCGTCTTCCTGATCGGCGCCTCGGTGCTGCCGAGCATCCTCGCCATGGCGGGCGCCGACGCGGCGCGGCCCTGGGAGGCGCTGCCGCGCATGCTGGTCATGTTCGGCTGCTTCTTCGTGATGGTGGTCGTCGGCGTCTTGCGTTGGCGCTTCGCGCGCTACGCCGTGCTGGTCGGCGCGCTTGCCGGCGCCGCGGGCGCGCTCGCCGCGGGCATGGCGACGCCGGGCGCGTCGGAACTGCTGGAAGCCGCGCCGTGGTTCGCCTTGCCACGACCCGGCGCGCATGGCGGCATCGCCTTCGATCCGACGCTCGTCGTTTCCTTCCTGCTGTGCACGGTCGCGGCGATCGCCGCGCTGCTCGGCTCGCTCGTCGCCTTCCAGCGCGCGGTGGACGGCGACTGGACCCGGCCGGACCCGGGACCGCTGCGGCGCGGCCTGCTCGCGCACGGCGTCGCGGCGGCCTTCGCCGGGCTCATGGGCGGCATGCCGTCCGCGGTGTCCTCGGCCTCGGTCGGACTCGCCATCGCGACGCGTACCTTCGCGCGGACCATCGCGCTCGCGGGGGCGGGGATCCTGTTCCTGCTCGCCTTCTCGCCCAAGCTCGTCGCGCTGTTCGTGCTGGTGCCGGCGCCGGTGCAGGCGGCGATGCTGCTCTACGTCGCCTGCTTCATGATGGCGCAGGGCAGCGAGATGATGGTCATCCGCAAGCTCGATGCCCGGCGGACGGTGGTGGCAGGGCTTGGCCTTTCCGCGGGGCTCTCGGCGCTGGTGGCGCCGGCCTTCTTCGCGGCGGCGATGCCCGCTCTCGCCGCGCCGCTCGCGGTCGGTGGCCTCGCGGCCTTCCTGGCGAACCTGGTCACGCTGCCGCTGGTCAAGCGCGTCGAGACCTTCCCGGTGCGGCTCGATGCCCGTGCGGGGGACCTGCTGGACGACCGCACCGCGCAGATGGGCGGCGCGTGGGGCCTGCGGCCCGAGACGGTGCGCAAGATGCACCACGCGCTGATGGAGTCCTGCGATCTTCTCGCGGGCCGGGGCCTGCAGGAGGCGGTGGTCACGGCGACGCAGCTCGAGGAGCGGGTGCGCATTGCCGTCGCCTTCACCGGGGCGCCCTTGCCGAAGCCGGCGCGACGGCCGCGCACCGAGGATATCGAGGCGGGTGGCGACGCTCTCGAGATGACGGCGCTGTGGCTCGCGCTGCGCGAGACGAGCGAGCACGGCATGCGGGTCACGGCCGCGGGCCATGAGCTCTGGATGGAGTTCCAGGACTAGGGGCGGCGCCTTGCTCCGGGCCCGGCGCGTCACGATCTAAGCGGCCACGTCGAAGCCACCTTGTCAGGCGCCGCCACGCCGCGCGCCTGGTCCGGAGCATCCCATGCCTGCACCGCGTCGCCTGCATCTCGGCGCCTTCATGCGCCCCGTGTCGATCCATACGGGCGCCTGGCGCTATCCCGGCGCCTGGCCGGATGCGAACTTCTCCTTCCCGAGGCTCAAGACTCTCATCCAGAAGCTGGAAGCCGGGAAGTTCGACGCCTTCTTCATGGCCGACCACCTGGCGCTGCTGAACATGCCGATCGAGGCGCTGCGGCGGAGCCACACCGTCACTTCCTTCGACCCGCTGACGCTGCTGCCCGCGCTCGCCGCGGTGACCGAGCGCATCGGGCTGATCGCCACCGCGTCGACCACCTACAACGACCCGTACCACGTGGCGCGGAAGTTCGCCTCGCTCGACCACATCTCGAACGGACGGGCGGGGTGGAACGTGGTGACGACCGCGAACCCCGACGCCGCGCTGAACTTCGGCCATGACGAGCACATGGCCCATGGCGAGCGCTACAAGCGCGCGCGCGAATTCTACGACGTCGTCACCGGGCTGTGGGACAGCTTCGCCGACGACGCCTTCATCCGCGACGCGGAGAGCGGGATCTTCTGGGATCCCGCAAAGATGCACGTGCTGAACCATGTGGGGCCGGAGTTGAAGGTGCGCGGGCCGCTCAACGTCGCGCGGCCCGTGCAGGGCTGGCCGCTGATCGTGCAGGCGGGTGCCTCCGATGCCGGGCGGCAGCTCGCGGCCGAGACGGCGGAGATGGTCTTCGCCGCCGGCGGGCCGATCGCCGATGCGCGCGCCTTCTATGACGATGTGAAGGCCCGTGCGGCCGCGGTCGGGCGCAACCCCGACCACATCAAGATCCTGCCCGGCGCGCTTGTCGTCGTCGGCGACACCGTCGAGGCCGCGAAGGCGAAGCGCGCGACGCTCGACGGCCTGGTGCACTACGAGAGCGCGATCGGCTCGCTGTCCATCGCGCTCGGCGTCGATGCCCGCGCCTTCGACCCGGACGGGCCGCTGCCCGACATCCCCGAGACCGAGCACAGCAAGAGCGGACGCGAGCGCGCCATCGCCATCGCGCGGCGCGAGAACCTCACGGTGCGGCAACTGGCGCAGCGCCTCGGCGGCTATGGCGGGGCCGCCATCGTCGGCACGCCGCGGACCATCGCCGACGAGATGCAGGAATGGCTCGAGACCGGCGCCTGCGACGGCTTCAACGTGATGTTCCCCTACGTGCCGGGCGGGCTCGACGAGTTCGTCGACCAGGTGGTGCCGGAACTGCAGCGGCGGGGCATCTTCCGCACCGAGTACGAGGGCACGACGCTGCGGGAGCATCTCGGCCTGCCGCGACCGGAGAACCGTTTCTTCGCGGGGGCTGCGCGGGCGGCCGAATAGGCCGCGGCGCGTGGCCGGATCGCCGTCCGCCTGCTAGGGACGCGCGGGAACGCGTTCCAAGGGGGTAGGGATGGATCTGGGCTTCGGTGGGCGGCGGGTGCTCGTGGTCGGCGCCTCCGCGGGGATCGGCTTCGCGACGGCCGAGGCGCTGGCGGCGGAAGGGGCGGAGGTCGTCATGGCCTCCCGCGACGCGGCGGGCATCGCCGCGGCGGCGGATCGCATCGCGGCCGCGGCCGCGACCGGGCGCCGGCCCGCGACCGCGGTCGCCGACATCACGCAGGACGGTGCGGCGGAGGCGCTGCTGGCGGAGGTCGCGGCGCGCTGGGAGGCGCTCGATGCCGTGGTGGATGCGGTGGGCGGGTCCATCCGGTCGGGCTTCGAGGCGCTGAGCGACGCGGACTGGATCGGCAACTACACCTTCAACGTGCTGTCTGCGGTGCGCGTGGTGCGCGCGGCGCTGCCGCTGCTGCGCAAGGGGCGCGCGCCGTCGGTGGTGCTGCTCGGCGCCGCGGCGTCGCGCATGCCCTATCCGAACCAGATCGTGTCGAATGTGCACAAGGCGGGCCTGCTCGGCCTGACCAAGACACTGGCCGGCGAGTATGCGGCCGAGGGCATCCGGGTGAACTGCGTCGCGCCCGGGCGCACGCTGACCAGGCTGTGGACCGACCGCGCCGCGAAGCTGGCCGCGGAGCGCAACGTCACCGCCGAGGACGTGATCGCGGAATTCGCGCACGAGATCCCGCTGGGCCGCTTCGGCAATCCGGAGGAGATCGCCGCGATGGTGGTGTGGCTCTCGAGCCCCCGTGCCTCCTACGTCACCGGCCAGACGGTGAATGTCGACGGCGGCATCGCGCGCGGCCTTTTGTAAGCTCCCCGGTTCCCAAAGAAGGGAGGGGGATTCGGGGGAGGTTCTCCTCCCCCGACCTTTCGTCAGTACATCGTCTGCTTCAGCCGTTCCGGTGCGTCCCGGTCATAGGCCGAGGCGTCCACCTGCCCGTCCCCGCGATGGGACGCGATCAGCTGGCCCATGGTCGGCAGCCCCTCGGGCCGTGCCTTCCCGTCCCACAGCCGCGACCGCATGATCGACTTGGCGCATTGCATGAAGAGTTCGGTGACGGTCACGACCAGCACGGTCGTCGGCGTCTTGCCGCGTTCGACGAAGCGGGAGGTCAGCGCCGGGTCGGCCGTGATGCGCGCCGTGCCGTGCACGCGCAGCACCTCGGACGCGCCGGGGACGAAGAAGATCACCGAGACGCGATTGTCCTCGAGGATGTCGCGCAGGGCATCGAGCCGGTTGTTGCCCCGCCGGTCGGGGATGACGAGCGAGCCGTCCGGCTCGACCGCCACGAAGCCCGGCGCGTCCCCGCGCGGGGTGGCATGCACCCCGCGGGACCCGACGGTCGAGATGATGCAGAAGGGGGAGGCCGCGATCCAGGCGCGGGCGGTCGCCTCCATCCGGTAGGCCACCTTCTTGAGCGGGCCTTCCAGCGGCTGGTCGTAGAGGTCCCTCAGGCGGGCCTCGGTGGTGACGGCGAAGGGGTCGGCGGGGGTCTGCGTGTCCATGGGGCCAGTCTGGCCCGGTTGCGCACCGTCCGGCCAGCCCGTGCTTGCCCGGGGCGGCGGGCGGCGGGTAGAAGCGCGGCCGATCCGACATCACCGATTTTCGAGAGAGAGGCGGCCATGGCCGGCCATTCGCACGCGAAGAACGTCATGCACCGCAAGGCGACCCAGGGCGCCAAGCGGGCCCAGGCCTTCGGCAAGCTGATCCGCGAGATCACGGTCTCCGCCAAGATGGGCATCCCGGACCCGGCGATGAACCCGCGGCTTCGGGCGGCGGTGAAGGCGGCGCTGGTCGCCAACATGACCCGCGACACCATCGACCGCGCCATCAAGCGTGCCAGCAGCGCCGGGCAGGGCGAGGACTACCAGGAGGTCCGCTACGAGGGCTACGGCCCCCATGGCATCGCCATCATCGTCGAGGCGCTGACCGACAACCGCAACCGCACCGGCGGCGACCTGCGGTCGATCTTCAACAAGAACGGCGGCGCGCTGGGGGAGACCAACTCGGTCGCCTTCCAGTTCGAGCGCAAGGGCGTGCTGCGCTACAAGCCGGATGCGGCTTCCGCCGACGCCATGCTGGAAGCGGCCATCGAGGCCGGCGCCGAGGATGTGGAATCCGACGCGGAAGGGCATGAGGTGTCCTGCTCGGTCGAGGATTTCGCCGCGGTGCGCGATGCGCTCGAGGCGACCTTCGGCCAGGCCGAGGCGGCGAAGCTGGAATGGTGGCCGTCCACGACCGTCGACCTCGACGAGGAGAAGGCACGCGAGGTGCTCAAGCTCGTCGACGCGCTGGACGACAATGACGACGTCCAGAACGTCTACGCCAATTTCGAGGTCGACGAGGCGGCGGCGGAACGGCTCTCGGCCGCCTGAAGCGCGATGCTCGCGCGGCTGAAGGGCTGGGCGCGGGTCATCAAGCGGGACGTGCTGGCCGTCTGGCTCGCGGCACGCGACCCGCGCACGCCCTGGTATGCGCGGGCGTTGGCGCTGGCCGTCGCGGCCTATGCGCTGTCACCCATCGACCTGATCCCGGATGTCATTCCGGTGCTGGGCTATCTGGACGACGTCATCCTGGTGCCGCTCGGCATTCTCGCGGTGGTGGCGCTGGTGCCGAGGGACGTCATGGCCGAATGCCGGGCGCGGGCCGAGGCCGCGGCGGCGCGGCCGGTGAGCCGGGCGGGGGCGGCTTTCATCGTCGCGGTCTGGGCGCTGCTCGGTCTCGCCGCCGGATGGGCCGCCTGGCAGCATTTGGCCGGGTAAGCGGGCAGGGCCGGGCGGCTTCTGGTAGAACCGCGCCGCATGTCGCGCCGGCCGATTCGCATCCTGGGCCTCGACCCCGGCCTCCAGCACACCGGCTGGGGGCTGATCGAGCATGACGGCTTCCGGCTGCGCTTCGTGGCCGAGGGTGTCGTGTCCACCACGCCCGCCGAGGATCTGCCCGACCGCCTGCTCGCGCTGCACCGCGGCCTTGCCGCCGTGATCGACCTGCACGCGCCGGAGGAAGCCGCAGTCGAGAACACCTATGTCGCGCGCAACCCGGATTCCGCGCTGAAGCTCGGCCAGGCGCGCGGCGTCGTGGTGCTGGCGCCGGCGCTTGCGGGCCTCGCGGTCGCGCAATACGGCGCGATGGAAGTGAAGCGCGCGGTGGTGGGCAACGGGCATGCGGCGAAGGAACAGGTGCAGGCGATGGTGAAGCACCTGCTGCCCGGCGTGACCTTCAGGCGCGCCGATGCTGCGGACGCGCTGGCGGTGGCGATCTGCCACGCGCATCACCGGCAGTCGAAGCGGGCGCTGGCACGGGGGTATCAGCCGGCATGATCGTGCGGCGCGTCGTTGGAGGGGCGCTGCCCCTCCAAGCCACCCCGGCAAAGGCCGAAAGGCCTTTGCAAACCGGCTTCCAAAGGCCTTTCGGCCTTTGGTGGGGGCTGGCGCGATGATCGGTGCGCTGAAAGGGCGCGTGGAGTCCACGCATGAGGGCGGCTGCGTTTTCGACGTGAACGGCGTGGGCTACCTGCTGTCGTGCTCGCGCAAGACGCTCGATGCGCTCGCGGGGCGCGAGGGCGCGCAGCGGCTGCTGGTCGAGACGCGCGTCAGCCAGGACGCGATCACGCTCTATGGCTTCGCCGACGTCGCCGAGCGCGAGGCCTTCCGCGCGCTCATCGAAGTAAAGACAGTCGGCCCGCAGAAGGCGCTGATCGTGCTCTCCTCGCTGACGCCCGATGGCCTGGCGCGCGCGATCGCGGGCAAGGAACGCAAGCGGCTGTCCGAGGTGAAGGGCCTGGGCGCGGCGACGGCGAACCGCATCGTGGACGAACCCGCGATGCAGAAATGGGCCGTGGGCCGCGCGACGCCCGAGGCGGACGGGGAGGGCGCGCTGCCCGCCGCCGCCCCCGAACGCGGCGCGGAAGCCGATGCCGTCTCCGCCCTGGTCAATCTCGGCTGGAAGCAGCCCCAGGCCGTGACCGCCATCGCGCGCGTGGCGAAACGCCTGGGTGAGGCCGCGACGCTCGACGCGCTGATCCGCGAGGGCCTGAAGGAGATGGCGCGATGAGCGAGCGGCTCACCTCGCCGGACAAGCAGGACGACGATTACGGCGAGCACGCGCTGCGCCCGCAGACCCTGGCCGACTTCACCGGCCAGGCGAGCCTGCGGGAGAACCTCGCAGTGTTCATCGCGGCGGCGAAGGCGCGGGCCGAACCGATGGACCACGTGCTGTTCCACGGGCCGCCGGGCCTCGGCAAGACGACGCTCGCGCAGATCGTTGCGCGGGAACTGGGCGTCGGCTTCCGCGCGACCTCCGGGCCGGTGCTGCAGCGGTCCGGCGACCTCGCGGCGATCCTGACCAATTTGCAGCCGCGCGACGTGCTGTTCGTCGATGAGATCCATCGCCTGCAGCCGGCGATCGAGGAGACGCTCTATCCCGCGATGGAGGATTTCTGCCTCGACCTGATCATCGGCGAGGGGCCGGCGGCGCGGACGGTGCGCATCGACATCCCGCCCTTCACGCTGATCGGGGCGACGACGCGCGCGGGGCTGCTGGCCACGCCGCTGCGCGACCGCTTCGGCATCCCGCTGCGCCTGGTGTTCTACACCGCCGAGGAACTGCACGGCATCGTCACGCGCGGGGCGCGGAAGCTCGGTTTCGCGCTGTCCGAGGACGGGGCGATGGAGATCGCCAAGCGGTCGCGCGGAACGCCGCGCATCGCCGGCCGCCTGCTGCGCCGCGTGCGCGACTTCGCGATGGTCGAGAACCGCGTCGCCGACCGCGCCATGGCCGATGCCGCGCTGAAGCGGCTCGAGGTCGATGAACTCGGCCTTGATGCCATGGACCACCGCTACCTGCGGCGCATCGCCGAACACCATGGCGGCGGGCCGGTCGGGATCGAGACGCTGGCCGCGGCCCTGGCCGAAGGGCGCGACACGCTCGAGGAAGTGGTCGAGCCCTACCTGATCCAGGAAGGCCTGGTGCTGCGGACCCCGCGGGGGCGGATGCTCGGGGAACGGGGCTGGCGGCATCTCGGCCTGGCGCCGCCGGCGTCGATGGTCGCCCAGCTGGACCTCTTGCGGGACACAGATTCGTGAGCGCGGCCGAACCGGATGCGGGGGATGGCATCCATCGATACAACCTCAGGGTGTATTTCGAGGATACGGATGCGGGCGGCATGGCCTATCACGCCCGGTATCTGCACTGGGCGGAGCGCGCCCGGACAGAATCCTTGCGTGCCATTGGGTTGCCACACAATCTGATGATAGAACGTCATCGCGCCCTGCTCGTGGTGCGGCGCATCGAAGTGGAGTATTGGCGGCCCGCCCGCCTGGACGATGCCGTGGTGGTGGAGACGGCCGTCCGCCGGGTCACCGGCGCCCAGATCGTGCTTGACCAGACCGTCCGAGGGGCGGAAGGGCAGGGCGCACCGGGCGAACGGCTCGCTTTGCTGAAGGTCGGCCTCGTATCGGTCGACCAGGACAGTCTGAAGCCCGTGCCGCTGCCCGAACCCTGGCGGACGGTGCTCAAGGGGCTGGTCCGCGTCGAGGCGCCGGGCTGAGCCCCCGTATTCGTTGAAGGCGGCCGCGGCCGCGATCGTCCCCGGCGGGGACGGGAAAGGAGACTCGGCGTGAACGGTAACGTCACCGCTCAGGCACTCGGGCAGGCAGCCCACGACATCTCGCTCTGGGGGCTCTTCCTCCAGGCCGACTGGATCGTGAAGCTGGTCATGATCGGCCTGCTGCTCGCCAGCATCTGGGTCTGGGCGATCGTCTTCGACAAGGTGACGAGCATCCGCCGCGCCAACAAGGCCGCCGACGCCTTCGAGGATCGGTTCTGGTCGG
Organism: Neoroseomonas marina; assembly: GCF_012927745.1. GTDB lineage: Bacteria > Pseudomonadota > Alphaproteobacteria > Acetobacterales > Acetobacteraceae > Neoroseomonas > Neoroseomonas marina. The sequence goes on along the minus strand of NZ_JABBKX010000005.1, from coordinate 33,100 downwards.
GCGGCAGCCTCGACGACCTCTATGCCCGCGAAGGCGAGGAGCCGACCAATCCGATGGCCGCCGTCTTCGGCGCCGCGATGCGCGAATGGCGCCGCAGCACGGGCAAGGCCGCGCTGCTCGGCGGTGCCAAGGAACGCGTCGAGCGCGCGATGTCGGTCACCATCGGGCGCGAGATGGAACGGCTCGAGCGCTGGATGGTCTTCCTGGCCTCGGTCGGGTCGGTCGCGCCCTTCATCGGCCTGTTCGGCACGGTGTGGGGCATCATGAATTCCTTCACCGCCATCGCGGGGATGCAGAACACCAACCTCGCGGTCGTCGCCCCCGGCATCGCCGAAGCGCTGTTCGCCACCGCGATCGGCCTGGTGGCCGCCATTCCGGCGGTGCTCGCCTACAACAAGCTGAACACCGATCTCGCGCGGTTCGGCGCGCGGCTGGAATCCTTCGCGACCGAGTTCGGCGCGATCCTGTCCCGCCAGACCGAGACGGCGGCCAACGACGCGGCGGCGCCTGCCGCCTCCGCGGCGGAATAGCCCGATCATGGCCGGGTCCCTGATCGGCGGGCGCGACCGCAGGTCGCGCTACCGCCCGATGGCGGAAATCAACGTCACGCCGCTGGTCGACGTGATGCTCGTGCTGCTGATCATCTTCATGGTCGCGGCCCCGCTGATGACGGTCGGCGTGCCGGTCGACCTGCCGCGCACGGCGGCGACGCCGCTCAACCAGGAAACCGAGCCGCTCACCATCACGGTCAACCCGGAAGGCAAGATCTTCCTGCAGGAGACCGAGGTGACGGCGGAGGACCTGGTGCCGCGCCTGCGCGCCATCATCGGCCAGCAGCCCCAGGGCCAGCCGGAACGCCGCATCTTCGTCCGTGGCGACCGGGCCATCGCCTATGGCCGCGTCATGGAGGTGATGGGGATCATCTCGAGCGCCGGCTTCACCCGCGTCGCGCTGCTCGCCGAACAGCCCTCCGGCCAGCCCGCCGCCGCCCGCCCGTCCGGGGCGCCGCAGCGTCCCGCCGCCCCGCCGGCGCGCCCGCAGGGCGGCCAGCCGCGCGGCTGAGGAAGGAGACGGAGGGGTGTACGAGCCCTCCCGCGACGATTCCCGCCTGAACCGTTGGGCCGGCATCTCCGCCGGCCTGCATGCGCTGGTGCTCGGCATCGGGGCGCTGTTCGTGCTTGCGCGTCCGATCCCGGAGCCCGAGGAGCAGGGCATCGCGGTCGAGCTCGTCTCGCCCGGGCCGCCGCTGCTCGCCCAGGCGGACGTGCCCGCGCCGATCCCGGCACCACCCACCCCGCAGGCCGAACCGCGCCCGCCGACGCCGGAACCCCCGGCGCCCGAGCCGCCGCGCAACACGCCGCCCGAACCGCCGCCGCCGCCGCCCCCTCCGCCGCCGGCGCCGTCGCCGTCGCCCGCGCCGCCGAGCCCGACGCCGCCGACGCCGTCCCCGCCCGCGCCGCCGCCGGCGCCGACACCCGAACCCACGCCGGCGCCGCGCCAGACGCAGCAGACCCCGCCGCCGCCCACGCCGCAGCCGCCGCAGCAGCAGGCCGCCGCGCCGCCGCGCCCGACGCCGCCGCTGCCCCTGCCGCCGCCCCCGGTGCCGCCGCCGCCCGAGCCGTCCGAGCAGGCCGGCACGGGCCAGACGCCGCCCGTCCAGCGGCCGCAGGAGCGCAGCAATTCGGTGCTGAACACGCTCGAGCGGCTGCGCACCACGCAGCAGCAGGACCGCGCGCCGACCGCGCGGCCCAACCCGTCCGGCAGCCCGCAGCAGGGCGGCGGGAGCCCGACGGGCACCGCCGCGTTGACCCAGGGCGAGATCCGCGGCCTCGCCGAGCAGATCTCGGAATGCTGGAACGTCGACCGGGGGATGCTCGGCCTCGACCAGATCGTGGTGGAGCTGCGCGTGCAGCTCGACAGCCAGGGGGTGGTGCGCAACGTCGTGCCGTCTGGCGCGTTGCCATCGGACCCGAGGGCGCGCTCGGTCTACGAATCCGCGCGCCGCGCCCTTATGTCGCCGCAGTGCAACCCACTTCGCGTCCCACCCAGCAAGTACGGCACCGTCATGGCGTCGATCTTCCGCTTCAATCCGAGGGGCCTCGTGAGATGAACCCTGACTCCCCCTTCGCGCCGACGCGCCGCCTGGTGCTGATGGGCGCAGGCGCCGGCCTGGTCGCCCCGGGCATCTTCGCGACGCCGCTGCCGGCGTCCGCCCAGCAGCCGCAGGGTGCCGTCATCGACATCACCCGCGCGCGGACGGATCCGATCCCGGTCGCCATCCCCGATCTTGCCGGCACCGGCGACGGCGCGCGGGTCGGGCGCGACATCGCGCGCGTCATCCAGAACGACCTGCGCAATTCGGGGCTGTTCCGCCCCGTCGATCGCCAGGCCTTCATCCAGACGGCCGAAGCCGCGGCGCAGACGCCACGCTTCCAGGATTGGCGCGTCATCGGGGCCCAGGCCCTGGTCACCGGCCGCGTGCTGGAACAGGGCGGCGGCCTGCGGGTGGAATTCCGCCTGTGGGACGTCCTGCCCGAGGCGCAGCTGCAGGGCACCGCCTTCACCGCGCCGGCCGCCAACTGGCGCGCCATCGCCCACATGATCGCCGACGCCATCTATGAGCGGCTACTGGGCGAGAAGGGCTATTTCAACACCCAGGTCGTCTATGTCAGCGAAACCGGCCCGCGCGACCGACGCACCCGGCGGCTCGCCATCATGGACCAGGACGGGGAGAACAACCGCTTCCTGACCGATGGGCGCTTCGCCGCGCTCACGCCGCGCTTCCATCCGACGCAGCGGCGCATCGCCTTCATGTCCTACCAGGACCGCGGCCAGCCGCGCGTCGTGCTGTTCGACCTCGATTCCGGGTCGCAACAGGTCCTCGGGAACTTCCCGGGCATGACGCTGTCGCCGCGCTTCTCGCCCGACGGGCGGTCGGTGGTGCTCTCCGCGACGCGGGGCGGGGATGCGAACATCTACCTCGTCGATCTCGGTTCGCGCCGGGAACGGCAGCTGACCTCGGGCGGCGGGCTCGACGTCTCGCCCTGCTTCTCGCCCGACGGGACGCAGATCGTCTTCAACTCGGACCGCGGCGGCGACCAGCAACTTTACGTGATGGACGCCGGCGGCGGGAACGTCCGGCGCATTTCCTTCGGCCGGGGTCGCTACGCGACGCCGGTCTGGTCGCCGCGCGGCGACCTCATCGCCTTCACCCGCTTCGGCGGAGGCGGGGGCTTCGCCATCGGCGTCATGCGCCCTGACGGGTCGGGCGAGCGCATCCTGTCCGAAGGCTGGCAGATGGAAGGCCCGACCTTCGCACCCAACGGCCGCGTGCTGATGTTCTACCGGGAAAGCCGGTCGGATTCCCGCGGCGGCGGCTATTCCGCCCGCATCGTGTCGATCGACATCGCCGGATTCAACGAGAGGCCGATCCCGACGCCGACCGACGCAACCGATCCGGCCTGGTCGCCGTTGCTGTCCTGAGATGCCGTTTGAGACTGTGGCGCCGGCCTGCGCACCCAGCGGGCCCTCCATGTGCTTCGTTCCGGATGCGACGGCCGTGGGCGGGCACTTTGCCGGCCGTTCCGGACCCTCTCGGAGGCGTTCTGCCTTGACCCTGCCATCCGCCGGTGCTTTGCCGGCCTTGTTCCTTTCGACTTCCAGGAGATCCCCCCGATGAAGACCCGTCTTCTTGGCGTCGCCGCCCTCGCGCTGCTCGCCGCCTGCTCCAACACCGACCAGAACGCTTCGGCGACGGGCGGCGGGGCCGGCACGATCCGCCCGGGCAGCCAGGAGGACCTGGTGGCCAATGTCGGCGACCGCGTCTTCTTCGACTTCGACAGTTCGGTGATCCGCGCCGACCAGCGCGCGGTGCTGCAGCGCCAGGCCGAATGGATGGGCCGGTTCTCGGACACGCGCGTGCAGGTCGAAGGCCACGCCGACGAGCGCGGCACGCGCGAGTACAACCTCGCCCTGGGTCAGCGCCGCGCCAATGCGGCCCGCGATGGCCTGGTTGCCTCGGGCGTGAACGGCGCGCGCATCACGACCATCTCGTACGGCAAGGACCGTCCGGCCGCGCTCGGCTCGGATGAGTCCGCCTGGGCGCAGAACCGCCGCGCCGTCACCGTCGTCCAGTAAGCGGAAGGGGCGGCCCGGACCCGCGCCGGGCCGCCGCGTTGCCATGATGCCTCGCCTTTCCATCCTCGCCACCGTGGCGGCCCTGCCGTTGCTCGCCGCCACCCCGGCGGCGGCGCAGATGGACAGCCGCGAGGGCATCGCGCTGCAGAACCAGATCCTGGAGCTGCGCCGCGACCTCGATGCGCTGCGGCGCGGCGGGGGCGCGGCGGCGCCGGTCCCGATTGCCCCGCCGCGCGGTGGCGCGGCCGCGCCGGGCGATCTGGTGCAGCAGCTCCTCGCCCGGGTGGGCGAGCTCGAGGAGCAGGTCCGCCGCATGCGGGGGCAGCTCGACGTCGCCGAGAACGCCAATCGCCGGCTGTCCGAGGATGTGGAGAAGCTCCGCGGCGACATGGATTTCCGCCTGCAGCAGCTGGAAGGGGGTGGCCGGGCGGCTGCCCCGCGCCCTCCGCAGGGGCCGGCGGCCGCTCAGGCCCCGGCCCCGCAGCCTCCGGCGGCCGCTCAGGCCAACCCTCCGGCAACCGGGCCGCGACCCGCTGAACGGGCCATCGCCGACGGCCAGGCCGCGCTCGCGCGCGGCGACTTCGCCGGCGCCGAGGCCGCCGCGCGCGAGGTGACCACCGCCCGCCCCGGCCCGCGTACGCAGGATGCCAACATCCTGCTGGGCGAGGCGCTGCTCGGCCGGCGGCAATACCAGAACGCCGCGCTCGCCTTCGACGAGGCCTATCGCCGGAACCGGCAGTCGTCCCGCGCGCCTGAGGCGTTGCTCGGCCTGTCGAATTCCTTCCTGGGGTTCGGGGCGCGACGCGAGGCCTGCGACACGCTCGACCAGCTCGCCTCGGAATTTCCCCGCGTCACGCCGCAGCTGGCCCAGCGCATCACGGATGCGCGCCGCCGCGGCCAGTGCCGCTGACCGCCCGATGGGGATAGCGGGGGGCTGACACAGGCCGAGTTCGCGGGGCTGATGGCGCCGCTCGGACCCTTCGGGGTCGCGCCGCGCGTCGCCGCCGGCGTCTCGGGTGGGCCGCATAGCCTGGCGCTGGCGGTGTTGGCCGATGCATGGGCGCGGGCGAGGGGCGGCAGCCTGCTCGCGCTGATCGCCGATCACGGATTGCGCCCGGACAGCGGCACCGAGGCCGCGGGGGTGGCGGCGCTGCTCGCCGGCCGCGGCATCGAAGCGCGGGTGCTGCGGCTGGGCCTGTCCGTGGGAACCGGGCTGCAGGCGCGGGCGCGGGCGGCGCGCCTGGCGGCGCTGTCGCAGGCGGCGGCCGCGGACGGGCGGCCTTGGCTGCTGCTCGGCCATCACCGCGCGGATCAGGCGGAGACGCTGCTGTTCCGGGCCCTGCGGGGCAGCGGGCCGGAGGGTCTGGCGGGCATGGCCCCGGTACGGGATGGCGGCGCGGTGCTGGTGCTGCGGCCGCTCCTCGGCCTCGCCCCGGCGCGGCTCGAGGCGGTGCTGGCGGCGGCGGGCATTCCGGCCGTGCGGGATCCCAGCAATCGCGACCCCCGCTTCACCCGGGTCCGGCTGCGTCGGGTGCTCGACGATCCGGCGGGCGAGGGGCCCGGGATCGCGGCCCTGGCCGCTGCGGCCGACGCCTTCGCCGCGCGGCGGGGGCGCCTCGATGCCGCGGTCGCGGGCCGGCTGGCCCTGGCCGCCGAGATCCGGCCCGAGGGTTTCGCGGCGATCGACCCGAGCGGTCTCGGGACCGACCCGGTGGCCCGGGCGGCCTTGGGGCGCCTGGTGGCCATGGTGGGGGGCGGGTCCTTCCGGCCGCCGGCCGCGGCCGTGGCGGCGCTGATGGCACGGGGCCATGGGACGCTCGCCGGCGCCTGGCTGCGGCCCGCATCGGGGGGGCGGTGGCTGCTCGTCCGCGACCCGGGAACGATGGCGCCCGAGGTCCCGGCGATCCGCGGCGGCGTCTGGGATGGCCGCTACCGGATGACCGGGCCGGGGCGCGCGGGATGGCGGTTCGGGGCGCTTGGGGGAGAGGCGCGGAAACTGGGCAGGCGCGATCGTCTGCCCGCCGCGGTGCTCCAGGCCCTTCCGGCAGTCCGGGATCCGCACGGCATGCTGGCCGCCGTGCCGCTGCTGGACTATCCTTCATCTGCCGACTGCGCGCCCTTCGCCGTGGCCTATGCCCCGGCGGCGGGTGCTGGCGCGGAGTTTTCCGGCTGACCATTCAAGCGTGGTCAACCGATCCTATGTTTAGTGCAGAACGCCGGAGGGACTTTCCGACCGGCACGGAGACGGACAACCGCACGTGAACAATTTCGGCCGGAACCTGGCGCTCTGGGTGATCGTCGCCCTGCTGCTCGTGGCGCTGTTCAACCTCTTCCAGCCTTCGGGCACGGGACGGGTGGGCGCGCAGCAGGTCGCCTACTCGGATTTCCTCAACGAGGTGAACGGCGGCCATGTGCGGGAGGTCTCGATCCAGGGACGCACCCTGTCGGGCACGCTGAGCGACGGCCGCACCTTCCAGACCTACACGCCGGAAGATCCACAGTTGATCAGCCGGCTGACCGACAAGAACGTGCGCGTGGTGGCCCGGCCCGAGGAGAGCGACGTCAATCCGCTCATCCACTACCTGATGTCCTGGTTCCCGATGCTGCTGCTGATCGGCGTCTGGATCTTCTTCATGCGCCAGATGCAGGGCGGCGGCGGTCGCGCCATGGGCTTCGGCAAGTCCAAGGCCAAGCTGCTGACGGAAAAGCAGGGTCGCGTCACCTTCGACGACGTCGCCGGCATCGACGAGGCCAAGGCCGAGCTCGAGGAGATCGTGGACTTCCTGCGCGACCCGCAGAAGTTCCAGCGCCTGGGCGGCAAGATTCCGAAGGGCGTGCTGCTGGTCGGCCCGCCGGGCACCGGCAAGACGCTGCTGGCGCGCTCGATCGCCGGTGAGGCGAACGTGCCCTTCTTCACGATCTCGGGTTCCGACTTCGTCGAGATGTTCGTGGGCGTCGGCGCGTCGCGCGTGCGCGACATGTTCGAGCAGGGCAAGAAGAACGCCCCCTGCATCATCTTCATCGACGAGATCGACGCGGTCGGCCGCCATCGCGGCGCCGGCCTCGGTGGCGGCAACGACGAGCGCGAGCAGACGCTGAACCAGATGCTCGTCGAGATGGACGGCTTCGAATCCAACGAGGGCGTCATCATCATCGCCGCGACGAACCGTCCGGACGTGCTGGACCCCGCGCTGCTGCGCCCGGGCCGCTTCGACCGGCAGGTCGTGGTGCCGAACCCGGACGTGCAGGGGCGCGAGAAGATCCTGCGCGTGCACATGCGCAAGGTGCCGCTGGCCTCCGACGTGGACCCGAAGGTGATCGCGCGCGGCACGCCGGGCTTCTCCGGTGCGGACCTCGCCAACCTGGTGAACGAGGCGGCGCTGCTCGCCGCGCGCACCGGCCGGCGCACCGTCGGCATGCATGAGTTCGAGGCGGCGAAGGACAAGGTGCTGATGGGCAGCGAGCGCCGCTCGCTGGTCATGTCCGACGCCGAGAAGCGCATGACCGCCTATCACGAGGCCGGCCACGCGCTGGTCGCGATGCATGAGCCCGAGTGCGACCCGGTCCACAAGGCGACCATCATCCCGCGCGGCCGCGCGCTGGGCCTGGTGATGTCGCTGCCGGAAGGCGACCGCTATTCCAAGCACAAGTCCAAGCTGAAGTCCGAGCTCGCCATGGCGATGGGCGGGCGCGTGGCCGAGGAACTGATCTTCGGGCCGGACAAGGTGTCGAACGGCGCGTCCGGCGACATCAAGATGGCGACCAACCAGGCGCGCATGATGGTCACCGAATGGGGCATGTCCGAAGTGATCGGCATGATCGCCTACGGCGACAACAGCCAGGAGGTCTTCCTCGGGCACTCCGTGACGCAGACGAAGAATCTCTCGGAAGCCACGGCCCAGAAGATCGACGCGGAGATCCGCGCCATCATCGACGGCGCCTATGCCCGGGCGAAGCACATCCTGTCCGAGCACATGGACGAGCTGCACCTGCTGGCGAAGGGCTTGCTCGAGCACGAGACGCTGTCGGGCGACGAGATCAAGCAGGTGATCCGCGGCGAGCCGGTGGTGCGCAACCGGCCGGACGAGCCGGTGAACGCGGGGCGCGGCAGCGTGCCGTCCGCGGGGCGTGCGACGACGCCGCGGCCGCCGGGGCTCAACCCGGGGGCGGCGCCGGCGACCTGAACGGTCCCGGAGGGGTGCCGCCCCTCCGGACCACCCCGCCCGAGGCCGAAAGGCCTCTGGACACCGATACGGGGCGCGCTATGCCGGGCGCGCCCCTTTTCATTTGATCCCGTCCGGGACGCCCCGTGCCGGGGTGGTCCGGAGGGGCGGAGCCCCTACGATGCCCCGCTACGTCGAACCTCTCGGCCTCATCACCGGACCTGTCGCCTTCCATGCGCTGCGCGAGGGCTTCGCCCTGCCGCTGCAGGGCGGCGACATCGCCTTCGCCTTCGTCCGCCTGATCGAGGATGGCGAGGATCTCGGCGTCGGTCCCATCCGCGAAGTGCCGGAGGATTGGCACGAGGCGATGCACGCGATCGCCCAGCGCCCCGCACCCTTCGCGGGCCTGACCATGGACGGGCCGCTGGTGATGGGCGTGGTGAACGTCACGCCGGACAGTTTCTCCGATGGCGGCGTGCACTTCGACACCAAGGTCGCGATCGACGCAGGCCACGCGATGCTGGAAGCGGGCGCCGACATCCTCGACATCGGCGGCGAGTCGACACGGCCCGGCGCGTCGGCCGTGACCGCCGAGGAGGAGATCGCCCGAATCATCCCGGTCGTGCGCGAACTCGCCAAGGCGGCGCCGGTCAGCATCGATACGCGGAACGGCGCGACGATGCGTGCGGCCCTCGAGGCCGGAGCGGAGGTCATCAACGACATCTCCGCCCTGCGCCACGATGTCGAGGCACTCGCCGTCGTCCGTGGATCGCATGTCCCCGTCATCCTGATGCACATGCCGGGCGACGATCCGGCGACCATGCAGTCGCTCGCGACCTATGACGACGTGGCGGTGCAGGTGACGGACTTCCTCGCCGAGCGCGTCGCCGCCTGCGAGGCGGCGGGCATCCCGCGCGGGCGCATCGCGGTCGATCCCGGCATCGGCTTCGGCAAGACGATCGACCACAACCTGGCGCTGATCGACCGGCTGCCGCTGATCGCATCCCTCGGGTGTCGCGTTGTGCTGGGCGCATCGCGCAAGCGCTTCATCGGCACGCTCTCGGGCGTCGAGGAAGCGGGCAAGCGCGTGCCGGGCAGCGTCGCCGCCGCATTGGCCGGCGCGGCGCGGGGGGCGTCCGTGCTGCGCGTGCACGATGTCGCGGAGACCGTGCAGGCGCTCGCCGTCTGGCGCGCCTGCGCCGTCGGCCGCGCGCCGGCGTAGAGCAGATCCCGATCAGGTGGAATCACCTGATCGGGTGAAGATCCTTGCGAAAGCAAATGCCTGGAGACGTTGCCGTGAGCCGTGGTGAACGGGAACGGCTCTGGCGCCTACAGCACCTGCGTCCAGGCCTCCGGGTAGAGCCGATAGGTCCCGCCGTCCCGCGCGAGATGGGCGGTGGCCGGGAAGTGCAGGTGCATGCCCGCGATGTGGGTCTTCTCGGTCGCGACCATGTCGAAGACGCGCCGGCGCGTCGCGGCGGCCTGGGGCGGGTCGACGTCGAACAGGATCGTCACCTCGGGGCGCGGCACCTGCACCTCGGGCAGATGGACGATGTCGCCCCAGATCAGCAGGGACTGCCCGCCCGAGGCGATCAGGAAGCCGCAATGCCCGGGCGTGTGGCCGGGGAAGTGCATGGCGGTGACGCCGGGGAAGACCTCCTGCCCATGGGCGAAGAAGCGCATGCGGTCGGCGTAGGGGGCCATCTGGCGCTTCGCCATCGGGAAGTAGGCCCCGCCGGTCGGCACGCCCTGGCCGGATCGGGCGACCTCGGCCTCGGCGTCCGCGCTGGTCCAATAGGCGTACTCGGCCGCGTGCATCGCGAGTTCGGCCTTGGGGAAGGCGGCGTTCCAGTCGGCCGTGGCGAGGCCGTTGGAATGGTCCGGATGCATGTGCGTCAGGAGGATCGTGTCGACATCCCCCAGTGCGATGCCGGCGGCGGCCAGGTTCCTCGGCAGTTGCCCGGAGGTCTTCTGCATATGCGTCCCGGCGCCGGTGTCGATCAGCGCCACCCGGCCGTCGGGTCCGTGGATGATGAAGCAGTTGAGCGAGGTTCGCCGTGGCACCGGACGGAAGACGGCGCGGAGCATCTCCGACGAGTCTTCCACCGAGATGTTCTGCAGCACGGCCATCGAGCCCTCGAGGAAGCCGTCGCTCACCACGGTCAGGGCGATGTCCCCCACGCGGCGGTGGTGGATGGCGGGGACCTGGGCGGTGGGCGGGCTGGCCATGGGCGCGTTCACTCCATCTTTCCTCGGCCGGAAGCAGAGCATGGGCGGCGCGCCGCGCCAAACCGGCGCATGGACGCGGCCCTCCCGCGCGCTGTAGGGAAGGGGCAGAGGATGGACGCCATGCCCAAGGACTCCCCGACGCCGCCTGCCCCCGCCCGCCGCCTGTTCGGCACGGACGGCATCCGCGGCACCGCCAACAAGGCCCCGATGGATGCGGCGACGGCGTTGCGCCTCGGCCAGGCGGCAGGGCGGTACTTCAATCGCGGCGCGCATCGTCACAGGGTGGTGATCGGCAAGGATACGCGGCTGTCGGGCTACATGCTGGAACCGGCGCTGACCGCGGGCTTCGTCGGCGCGGGGATGGACGTGGTGCTGGTCGGTCCGTTGCCGACGCCCGCGATCGCGCTGCTGACGCGTTCGCTGCGCGCGGATCTCGGCGTGATGATCAGCGCGTCGCACAATCCGTACGAGGATAACGGCATCAAGCTCTTCGGCCCGGACGGTCTCAAGCTGACCGATGAGCAGGAGATGGAGATCGAGGCGCTGATGGCCGGCGACCTCGCCGCCGCGCTGGTGCCGCCGTCGCGGCTCGGCCGCGCCAGTCGGCTCGAGGACGCGCCAGGTCGTTATATCGAGGCAGCGAAGTCTTCCTTTCATCGCGGCCTGACGCTCGAGGGGCTGCGCATCGTCGTCGATTGCGCGAATGGCGCCGCCTACAAGGTGGCGCCGACCGTGCTGTGGGAACTGGGCGCCGAGGTGGTGCCGATCGGCGTCGCGCCGGACGGGTTCAACATCAACAAGGGCGTCGGTTCGACCGCGCCAGGGCAGCTCGCGGCGCTGGTGCAGGAACGACGGGCGGATATCGGCATCGCGCTGGATGGCGATGCGGACCGCCTGGTGCTGGTGGACGAGGCGGGCCAGGTGATCGACGGGGACCAGATCCTCGCCCTGGTGGCGCGGTCCTGGCACGCGCAGGGGAGGCTGCGCGGCGGCGCCGTCGTCGCGACGGTGATGTCGAACATGGGGCTCGAGCGGTTCCTCGGGCAGCGCGGCTTGAAGCTGCTGCGCACGTCGGTCGGCGACCGCTATGTCGGCGAGCGGATGCGCGAGGAAGGCTGCAACCTCGGCGGCGAGCAGTCCGGCCACATGATCATGCCGGATTTCGGCACGACGGGTGACGGGCTGATCGCGGCGCTGCAGGTGCTGACCGTGCTGGTGGAGGAGAAGCGCCCGGCGAGCGAGGCCCTGCGCTGCTTCAGGCCGCTGCCGCAGCGTCTGGTGAATGTGCGCTATGCCGGCCCCTCGCCGCTGCACGACGAGGGCGTGAAGGCGGCGATCGCGGCGGAGGAGGCGGCGCTCGGCGCGCGCGGGCGCGTGCTGATCCGCGCCAGCGGGACGGAGCCGGTGATCCGCGTCATGGCGGAAGCCGAGCAAGAGGCGCTGGTCGAGGCGACGGTGGCGCGGCTGGCGGAGACGATCCGGGCGAAGGCCAGGGCGTGAGGTCGGGGGAGGATTTGCCTCCTCTTGGCCCCGCCCGCCGCTGTCAGTCGCCAGATTCCAAAGAAGGTTGAGGGGGGATCGGGGGGAGAAGTTCCCTTCTCCCCCCGACTTACGGAGCGACCATGAAGGGACGAGTCCTCATCATCGCCGGCAGCGATTCCGGCGGCGGCGCCGGCATCCAGGCCGACATCAAGGCGGTGACCGCGCTGGGCGGCTTCGCCATGACGGCGATCACCGCGCTGACGGCGCAGAACACGCTGGGCGTGCATGGCGTGGCGGGCGTGCCGATCGACTTCATCCGCCAGCAGATCGCGGTGGTGCTGGATGATCTCGGCGCCGATGCGCTGAAGACGGGCATGCTGCACGACGTCCCGGTGATCGAGGCGGTGTGCGAGGAGATCGCCGCGCGTGCGACGGGCGTGCCGCTGGTGGCCGACCCGGTGATGGTGGCCAAGGGCGGGCATCCGCTGCTGGCGCCGGCCGCGGTGGAGACGCTGAAGGCGCGGCTGCTGCCGCTCGCGACGGTGATCACGCCCAATCTGCCGGAGGCCGAGGTCCTGGTCGGCCGGCCGATCCGCGACGTGCCGGGCATGCGGGAGGCGGCGGCGGCGCTGCGCGGCCTCGGCGTGCCGGCGGTGCTGCTGAAGGGCGGGCATCTCGAGGGCGATGTCGTGACCGACCTGCTGGTGACGGCGGACGGGGCGGAGGAGTTCGTCTCCCCGCGCATCGCGACACGGCACACGCATGGGACGGGCTGCACGCTGGCAAGCGCGATCGCGGCGGGGCTGGCGCAGGGGCTGTCGCTGCGGGGTGCCGTGGTCCGCGCGCGGGCCTATGTGCAGGCGGCGATCGCGGCCGCGCCGGGCTTTGGCGCGGGGCACGGGCCGCTGGATCACGGCGTGACGGTCGATCCCTCGCGCATCCCTGGTTAACCACGGCTTCACCCTCGCGGCGGCAGGATGGGACATGGTCCTGTCGCTCGCTCAGGTGCAGTCGCTGTTCGGCGTGCCGGCGTCCAGCACCGCTTCGGGCGGTGCGGCGCAGGCCATTCCGGCGCTGCGGCGGGCGACGGCCGATGGCGCCGAGGCCAAGGGCATCGCTCAGGAGAAGAAGGACCCGGTCACGCTGTCCGCCCTGGCGCAGTTCCGCACCGCGCTCGACAAGGCCGGCAGCATCGAGAAGGCGCTGCAGGACCCGCGCATCCTGAAGGTCGTCCTGCCGGCGCTGGGCCTGGCGGGGCAGGAGGGCAACGCCGGCATGGTGCGCCGCGCGCTGCTGTCGGACCCGTCCGACAAGAAGGGACTGGCCGCGGCGCTCGGCAGCACCTGGCAGGCGGCGGCGGAGACGCTCGGGGTCTACAAGACGGGGCTCAATGGCCTGCGCGACCCCGCGATGGTCGACCGGCTGACCAATGCCTACCTGAAGTACCAGTACCGCTCGGGCCTGGACGACCAGCAGGCGGGGTTGTCGGACGCGCTGTATTTCCTCGAATCCGCGAAGACCGCCTCGGACGTCTACGACGTTCTCGGGGACCCGGTGCTGCGGCGGGTGGTGACCGGGGCGCTCGGGCTGCCCGACCAGATCGCGATCCAATCGGTGGAAGCGCAGGGGCGCGCCGTGTCGTCCCGGCTGAAGATCGACAGCCTGCAGGACGGCCGGGCGGTGCGGAAACTGGCCGAACGCTACCTGATCGCGGCGGCAGACAAGGCCGCGGCGGCGTCCGCCGCGCAATCCACCGATCCGATGGCCTCGATCATCGCCCTGTCGATCAAGGCTTGATCGGACACGGCCACCGGGCGTAACCCTCCGCCCGGGCCACGCCCCCCCACCGGGGCGCATTCGCTTCTGAGAGGGAGCTGCATCATGGCGATCGCCACCCCCAAGCCGGAGGTCCGTCCGGCCAACCCCGCATTTTCATCCGGTCCCTGTGCGAAGCGTCCTGGCTGGACGCTGGCCGCGCTGGACGCCGCTCTGCTCGGGCGCAGCCATCGCGCGAAGGATCCGAAGGCGCGCCTCAACGAGGTGATCGAGCGGTCCAAGGCCGTGCTCGGCATGCCGGCGGACTGGAAGCTCGGCATCGTGCCGGCGTCGGACACCGGCGCGGTGGAGATGGCGCTGTGGTCGATGCTCGGCGCGCGCGGCGTCGACGTGCTGGTGTGGGAATCCTTCTCGAAGGAATGGGCGACGGATGTCGCCAAGCAGCTGAAGCTGAAGGACGCGCGGATCATCGAGGCACCCTACGGCAGGCTGCCCGACGTCGCGCAGGTCGATCCGGCGCGCGACGTGGTCTTCGTGTGGAACGGCACGACCTCTGGCGTGCGGCTGCCGAATGCGGACTTCATCAGCGATGCGCGGGAAGGGCTCGCGATCTGCGACGCGACCTCGGCGGCCTTCGCGATGGACCTGCCGTGGAACAAGCTCGATGTCGTGACCTGGTCCTGGCAGAAGGTGCTGGGCGGGGAAGCCGCGCACGGCATGCTCGCGCTGTCCCCGCGCGCGGTGGCGCGGCTGGAATCCTTCAGCCCCGATCGCCCGCTGCCGAAGATCTTCCGCATGACCAAGGGCGGGAAGCTCAACGAGGGCATCTTCAAGGGCGAGACGATCAACACGCCGTCCATGCTCTGCGTCGAGGACGCGATCGACGGGCTGAAGTGGGCCGAGAGCATCGGCGGGCTGAAGGGCCTGGTCGCGCGGTCGGAGGCGAACCTCGCCGCCATCGCGCGCTGGGTCGCGACGAAGCCGGGCTACGATTTCCTCGCGGAAGACGCGGCGACGCGGTCCTGCACTTCGATCTGCCTCAAGATCACCGCGCCGTGGTTCACCGTCATGGGCGCGGATGCCCAGGCGGCCACGGCGAAGAAGATCGCGAGCCTGCTCGAGAAGGAAGGCGTCGCACTCGACGCCGGCGCCTATCGCGACGCGCCTCCGGGCCTGCGCATCTGGGGCGGCGCGACCGTCGAGACCTCCGACATCGAGGCGCTGCTGCCCTGGCTCGACTGGGCGCTCGCCACCGTTGAATCCGACGTGGTGGTGGCCTGACCGATGCCGAAGGTTCTCATTTCCGATAAGCTGTCGCCGGCTGCCGTCCAGATCTTCAAGGACCGCGGCATCGAGGTGGACTTCAAGCCGGGCCTCAAGCCCGCCGAGATCCGCGAGATCATCGGCGCCTATGACGGGCTCGCGGTGCGGTCCGCCACCAAGGTCACGCGCGAGCTGATGGAAGCCGCGCCGAACCTCAAGGTGGTCGGCCGTGCCGGGATCGGCGTTGACAATGTGGACGTCACCTCCGCGACCGCGCGCGGCGTCGTGGTGATGAACACGCCCTTCGGCAACGCCATCACCACGGCCGAGCACGCCATCGCGATGATGTTCGCGCTCGCCCGGCAGATCCCGGAGGCCTCCACCTCCACCAAGGCCGGGACGTGGGAGAAGAACCGCTTCATGGGCGTCGAGCTGTTCGGCAAGACGCTCGGCCTGATCGGTTGCGGCAACATCGGTTCCATCGTCGCGGACCGCGCGGTGGGGCTGAAGATGAAGGTCGTCGCCTTCGACCCCTTCCTGTCGGAGAAGCGCGCCGTCGAGCTCGGCGTGGAGAAGGTCGAACTGCACGACCTGCTGCACCGCGCCGACTTCGTCACGCTGCACACGCCATTGACGGAGCAGACCAAGAACATCCTCTCGCGCGAGAACATCGCGCGCATGAAGTCCGGCGCACGGCTGATCAACTGCGCGCGCGGCGGGCTGGTGGATGAGGCCGCGCTGTTCGACGCACTGAAGTCCGGGCACCTCGCCGGCGCCGCGCTCGACGTGTTCGAGACGGAGCCCGCGACCGACAGCCCGCTCTTCGGCCTCGAGAACGTCGTCTGCACCCCGCACCTGGGGGCCGCGACGGCCGAGGCGCAGGAGAACGTCGCCCTGCAGGTGGCGGACCAGATGGCGGACTTCCTGCTGACCGGCGCCGTGTCCAACGCCATCAACATGCCGAGCGTGACGGCGGAGGAAGCCCCCCGCCTCAAGCCCTACATGGAGCTGGTGCGGCTGCTCGGCGGCATGGCCGGGCAGCTGACGGCGGCGCAGGACGGCGCGATCAAGGCGATCCGGGTCGAGTACGAAGGCCATGCGGCGGAACTGAACCGCCGGCCGCTGACGGCCGCGGCGCTCGCCGGCGTGCTGACGCCGCTGATGGGCGCGGTGAACATGGTCAATGCCCCGGTGCTCGCGAAGCAGCGCGGCATCGACGTGGCGGAGACGACCGTCGAGCGCAGTGGCGAATACCAGACGCTGGTGCGCCTGACGGTGGTGACCGACCGCTACGAGAAGTCGATCGCCGGCACGCTGCTCGCCGAGAACAAGGCGCGCCTGGTGGAGATCAAGGGCATCTCGGTCGAGGCCGACTTCGCCCCGCACATGCTCTACGTCACGAATCAGGACAAGCCGGGCTTCATCGGGCGCTTCGGCATGGCGCTCGCCGATGCCGGGATCAACATCGCGACCTTCCACCTCGGCCGCGCCGCGCCGGGGGGCGATGCGATCTGCCTGGTCGGGCTCGACGGCCCGATCCCGGACACCGTGCTGTCCGGGATCCGGGGGTTGCCGCTGGTGGTGCAGGCGACGCCGCTGGCGTTCTGATCCGGCGCCGGACCTCGGAATGCGCCGGACGGCGCGTTCCGGAAGGGCGTCTCAGCGCCGGTGGGGCACGACGAAGGTCCCGCCGGGGTTCCACTCGCTGGCGGCCGAGGTCGCCAGCAGCGGGGCGACCGATTCCAGTTCCGGCATCGGCGGCAGGTTCGACAGGCGCGCGAGCGTCTGCGCCGGGCCGAAGGTGAAAATGTGGTTCGACAGGGCGGCCTGGATGCCGGCCTGGTCGCCCGAGACCAGCGGCGGCACCGCATCTGCAAGGGCGGCCGCGACCTCTCCGGGCGGAATGGAGAGCGGGATGCCGAGGGCTTCGCGTTCGGTCCGGATCGCCTTGGCGATCAGTTCGGCCTCGACCTGCGTCACGGTGATATTGTTGTCCGGATTGCGCATGCCGCTGACCGCGGCCTCGAACTGGGCCAGGGCGGCGGCGGCTTCGGCGGGCTGGCCGCGGAAGCGGCTCATGTCGCCGAGGTTGCGCTCGGCATAGGCGAGGTTCAGCCGGGTGTTGTCGATCTGGAAGCCCTGGCCGCCGAAGGAGAAGTCGGGCGGCCCCGCGACTTCGGCGCAGGCCGCCAGGGCCAGCAGGGTCGCGCCCGCCATCAGGGTCCGACGCCGCATGATCGCATCTCCTTTCGTCAGCGGGCCTATTCTGTCGGTCCGGAGCACGGGCGGGAAGTGCGGCGAATTGTCCGGATTCGGCATGCGCGCCCTGCCGCGGGCGGGGGTTGCCCCGGCCCGCCGCGCCTGTCACACCCTCCGCCGGCCATGACCGACGACCTGCCCAATCCGGCCCTGCTGCCCGCGGGCCTTGCCGACCTGCTGCCGCCCGACGCCGAGCGCGAGGCCGCGCTGGTCGAGGCGATGATGGGCGTCTTCGCCTCCCACGGCTACGAGCGGGTGAAGCCCCCGCTGCTCGAATTCGAGGACAGCCTCCTCGCCGGGTCCGGGGCTGCGGTCGCCGAGCAGACCTTCCGCCTGATGGACCCGGTCAGCCAACGCATGATGGGTCTGCGCGCGGACACCACGCCGCAGGTCGCGCGCATCGCCGCGACCAGGCTCGGCGCCCAGGCGCGGCCCCTTCGGCTGTGCTACGCCGGCCAGGTGCTGCGGGTCCGCGGGACGCAACTGGCGCCGTCGCGGCAATTGCCCCAGGTCGGCGTTGAACTGATCGGCGGGGCGGCCCCGGCCGCGGATGGCGAGATCGCCGTCGTCGCGGTCGAGGCGTTGGCCGCCGTCGGGGTCGCGGGTGTCAGCCTGGACGTGACGCTGCCGACCATGGTGCCGGCGCTGCTCGACGCCGCGGGTGTCGACCCGGTGCTCCGGACGCGGCTCGCCCGCGCCCTCGATCGCAAGGACAGCGCCGCCGTCGCCGCGCTGGTGCAGGGGCAGGACGCCGCGCTCGCCGTGCTGCCCGGCCTGATGGCGGCAACCGGGCCGGCGGACGGCGCGCTTGCTGCGCTCGAGGCCGCGGCGCTGCCCGAATCCGCCCAGGCCATCGCCGAGAATGCGGCCGCCGTGCTGGCCGCGATCGCCGCCCGCGCGCCGGGGCTGCGGATCACGCTCGACCCGGTGGAGTTCCGCGGCTTCCGCTATCACACCGGGGTCGCCTTCACGATCTACGGGCCGGGCATGTCGGGCGAGCTCGCCCGCGGCGGGCGCTACGTCTCGCAGAACGACGAGCCGGCGACGGGCATGTCGCTCTATCCCGACGCCGTGCTGCGCGCGGCGCCGGTGATGGCGCCCAAGCCGCGGCTTTTCCTTCCGGTCGGTGCCGACGGTGCCGCCTTCCGGGCCGAGGGCTTCGCCACCGTGGCGGCCCTCGCGCCCGATGACACGCCGCAGCGCCTGCGCTGCACCCATGAACTGAGGGACGGCGCACCCGTCCCCGTCGTGACGAAGGACTGACCTCATGGCCAATGTCGCCGTGATCGGCGCCCAGTGGGGCGACGAGGGCAAGGGCAAGGTGGTGGACTGGCTCGCCAGCCGCGCCGACATCGTCGTCCGCTTCCAGGGCGGCCACAATGCGGGCCACACGCTGGTGGTCGGCAACGAGACCTACAAGCTGTCGCTGCTGCCCTCGGGCGTGGTGCGCGGCAAGCTCGGCGTCATCGGCAATGGCGTGGTGCTCGACCCGCTGGCGCTGTTGAGCGAGATCCAGAAGGTCACGGCCCAGGGGCTGAAGGTCACCCCCGAGAACCTGCGCATCGCCGAGAACGTGCCGCTCATCCTGCCGCTGCATCCGGCGCTGGACCGGGCGCGGGAGACGGCGCGCGGCCAGGACAAGATCGGCACCACCGGGCGCGGCATCGGGCCGGCCTATGAGGACAAGGTGGGCCGGCGCTCGATCCGACTCTGCGACCTCGCGGAGCCCGAGACCCTGTCGGCCAAGCTCGACGAACTGCTGCTGCACCACAATTCGCTGCTGCGGGGCCTCGGCGCGCCGGAGTTCAGCAAGAAGGAGCTGCTCGACGGGCTGCTCGCGCTCGCGCCGAAGCTGCTGCCCTATGCCGACACCGTGTGGGAACGCCTCGACGAGGCGCGCTCGACCGGCAAGCGCGTGCTGTTCGAAGGTGCGCAGGCCGTGATGCTCGACGTCGACCACGGCACCTATCCCTATGTGACCTCGTCCAACACGGTCGCCGGCAACGCGGCGGCAGGTGCGGGCATCGGGCCGGATGCGATCGGCTTCGTGCTCGGCATCGCCAAGGCCTATTCGACGCGGGTGGGCTCGGGGCCGTTCCCCTCGGAACTGCATGACGAGATCGGCAAGCGGCTCGGCGAGCGCGGGCGCGAGTTCGGCACGGTGACGGGCCGTCCGCGCCGCTGCGGCTGGTTCGATGCCTGCATGGTGCGCCAGGCGGTGAAGGTCGGCGGCATCAACGGCCTGGTGCTGACCAAGCTCGACGTGCTCGACGGGCTCGAGGAGCTCAAGATCTGCACCGGCTACCGGATCAACGGCGAGGTGGTGAAGCGCCTGCCTGCCGCCTTCCGCGCCCAGGCCGCGGCCGAGCCGATCTTCGAGACGATGCAGGGCTGGTCGGGCTCGACGATGGGGGCGCGCTCCTACGCCGAACTGCCGGCCGAGGCGGTGAAGTATGTCCGCCGCATCGAGGAACTGGTCGAGGCGCCGATCGTGCTGCTGTCCACGAGCCCCGAGCGCGACGACACCATCATGATGCGCGATCCCTTCGCGGGGTGAGGCGGCGGCGGCGCGCGCCTGCCGCACCGGCGCAACGGGCGGAGTGTCCGGTGCGCAGGTGACATGCGATGTCGTCCCGCATGTCGAGAATCGCCTGGCTGCTCCTGCTGCTGCTCTCCGTCCTGTGGGGCGGGTCGTTCTTCTTCGTCGGCGTCGCGGTGACGGAGGTTCCTCCGCTCACCATCGTCGCCGCGCGGGTGGGGCTGGCGGCGGCGATGCTCTGGGTGGCCCTGCCGATGCTCGGCATCGCGCCGCCGCGCGGCCTTCCGGCCTGGTCGGCGGTCGCGGCCATGGGGCTGCTCAACAACGCGGTGCCGTTCTCGCTGATCGTCTGGGCGCAGCAGACCCTGCCCTCGGGCCTGGCGGCGATCCTGAATGCGACGACGCCGCTCTGGGGCGTGCTGGTGGCGCATCTCGCGGTGCGGGAGGAGCGGATCACGCCGGCGCGGCTCGGCGGCGCGCTGCTGGGCTTCGCCGGCGTCGCGGCGATGAGCGGCCTCGATGTCCTGCGCGGGACCACCGCTTCGCTGCCGGCGACCGTCGCGATGCTGGCGGCGACCCTGTCCTATGCCTGCGCCGGGGTCTTCGGCCGCCGGCTCGCCCGGGTGGGTGTGATGCCGGTGCACGCGGCGCTCGGCCAGTTGACCGTTGCGGCGGCGCTGATGGTGCCCCTTGCCATGGCGGCAGACGCGCCCTGGCAGCGGCCGCTGCCCTCGGCGGCGGCGCTCGGGGCCCTGGTCGGCCTCGCCATCCTCTGCACCGCGGTCGCCTATGTCCTGTATTTCCGGATCCTGGCGCTGGCGGGCGCGGTGAACCTGCTGCTCGTGACCTTCCTGGTGCCGGTCAGCGCCATCGTGCTCGGCATGCTGATCCTGGACGAGACGCTGGAACCGCGGCACGTCGCCGGCATGGCGCTGATCGGGGCCGGCCTGGCGCTGATCGACGGGCGTATCCTGGCCTGGCTGGCCCGATCGGTGGCGCGGGCAGGTTGACCCGGACGGCGCGGGCGGCGAGGTAACGCCGCATGGCGCCGCCCCTGTTGCTTCTCACCGATATCCACCACGGCTTCGGCAGCACCCGCCTGCTGGAGGGCGCGGCGCTGTCCGTCGCGCCCGGCGAGCGGCTGGCGCTGGTCGGGCGCAACGGATCGGGCAAGTCCACCCTGCTGAAGGTCGCCGCCGGCCTCATCGAGGCCGAGGGCGGCACCCGCTTCGTCCAGCCGGGGGCGACCCTGCGCTACCTGGAGCAGGAACCCGATCTCTCGGCCTTCCCCAACGTCATGGCCTATGTGCAGGCGGGGCTCGGGCCGGCGGACGATCCCTATCGCGCGCGCTACCTGCTCGAGCAGCTCGGCATGACCGGGGCCGAGAAGCCCGCCGCGCTATCGGGCGGCGAGACCCGCCGCGCCGCGCTGGCCCGCGCGCTGGCGCCGTCGCCGGACATCCTGCTGCTGGACGAGCCGACCAACCATCTCGACCTGCCCGCGATCGAATGGCTGGAAGGCGAGCTCGCCGCCCTCGATTCCGCGCTGGTGCTGATCAGCCACGACCGGCGGTTCCTCGAGCGGCTGTCACGCGCCATGGTCTGGCTCGATCGCGGCAATACGCGGCGCCTGGAACGCGGCTTCGCGCATTTCGAGGAATGGCGCGACCAGGTGCTGGAGGACGAGGAGCGCGAGGCGCACAAGCTCGCCCGCAAGATCGTCCGCGAGGAGCACTGGCTGCGCTACGGCGTCACCGCCCGGCGCAAGCGCAATGTCCGCCGGCTCGAGAACCTGCACACGCTGCGCGCGAAGCGGCGGGAACGCGTGACCGCGCCGGGACGGGTGACGATGGCGGCGGCCGAGGCGGCGGGGTCGGGCAACCTCGTCATCGCCGCGGACGGCATCGCCAAGGCCTTCGGCGAGCGTTTCGTGGTCCGGGACTTTTCCACGCGCATCATCCGCGGCGACCGCATCGGCATCGTCGGGCCGAACGGGGCCGGCAAGACGACGCTGCTCAACATGCTGATCGGCGTGCTGGCACCGGATGCGGGGGAGGTGCGGCTCGGCACCGGGCTCGAGATGGTCGGGCTCGACCAGCGGCGCGCGAGCCTCGACCCCACGATCACGCTGTCCGAGGCGCTGACCGAGGGCCGCGGCGACCAGGTGCACGTCAACGGCCAGCCGCGCCACGTCATCGGCTACATGAAGGACTTCCTCTTCACGCCGGAGCAGGCGCGCACGCCGCTCCTGGCCTTGTCCGGCGGGGAGCGCGGACGGCTGATGCTGGCGCGCGCCTTCGCCAGGCCGTCGAACCTGCTGGTGCTGGACGAGCCGACCAACGACCTCGACCTCGAGACGCTGGACCTGCTGCAGGAACTCGTCGCGGAGTATGCCGGCACGGTTATCCTGGTCAGCCATGACCGCGATTTCCTCGACCGCACGGTGACCAGCGTCATCGCCTGGGAAGGGGAGGGGCGCTGGCAGGAATATGCCGGCGGCTATTCCGACATGGTCGCGCAGCGCGGCCACGGCGTGCAGGCCCGCGCGGCCGAGGCCGCCGCGAAGCCCGCCGCTACGCTGAAGGCCGAGCGCGCCGCGCCGCCGCCCCCGAAGCGCGTGCGCATGAACGCGAAGGAGCAGCACGAGCTCAAGACGCTGCCGGCACGCATGGAGGCGCTGGGCAAGGAGATCGCGACGCTCGACGCCAGGGTCGCGGATGGCGGCTTCTACGCGCGCGATCCCGCGGGCTTCGCCAAGGCGACCGAGGCGCTGGCAGCCGCGCAGGCGGCCCTCTCCGCGGCCGAGGAACGCTGGCTGGAACTCGAGATGCTGCGCGAGGAAGCCGGCTAGGCGCGCCGCAGCGCGTTGATCCGATCGACGATGTCGTGCTGGATCCGCGCGCTCGCATCCATGTTGAAATGGCCGAGGCGCGGGACCTCCGCGAGGTTGATGTTCTCGATCGCGCCGTCGAAGCCCGGTCGCGGCGCCAGCGGCCGGCCGAAGCCGTTGCCCGCCTGGTAGAAATTCGTCACCCGCCGCGGCCCGGGCGGCACCGTGCCGACCAGCACGGGGTCGAGGGTGAAGAGGCCGTCGGTCACCAGCCGCGCGGCGTAGAGCTCCCCGCAAAGGTCGATCGCGGTGTCAGCGCCGAGCGAATGCCCGCCGATGCACAGCGGCCGCGGCAGCCGGTTCTGCCGCGCGAGGGTCAGCAGCCGCTCGGCCACCTGGTCCCCGGCGAGGTGGCTGTGGACCGAGGCGCTGTAGCCGGCATCCCGCAGGTGCCGGGCGAAGTCGTCGAGGCCGGTGGAGATCTCGGCGATGCCGCGGAACAGAACCACGCGCGCGCGCGGCGGGCCGGGCAGCGGCTCACCGATGCCGGTGGCGCAATCCGCGAGGAGGAGCGGCGCGGCGAGGACAGAACGGCGCCCCACCAGGGGCCAGGGCAGGCGAGGCATGCGGGTCGTGGCAACGCTGACGGAAACGTTACGTGAGCATAAAGCGCCCGTCGCCGCCCTGGCGAGGGGGGATCCGCGTCAGTTCGCCTCGGCCAGCAGGGCGTTGAGGTCGAGCCGGCGCGTCACCATCGCGAGCTTCCCTTCCGCGTCGCGCGGCCACTCGGCTTCGGGGCGGTCGCGGTAGAGCTCGACGCCGTTGCCGTCCGGATCGCGCAGGTAGAGCGCTTCCGACACGCCGTGGTCGGAGGCGCCTTCGAGCGGCCATCCGGCTTCGAGCAGCCGCAGCAGCGCCTGGGCCAGCGCCTTGCGGTCCGGGTAGACCAGCGCGACGTGGAACAGCCCCGTCGTGCCCGGCGGCGGCCAGGCGCCGCCCTTGCTCTCCCAGGTGTTGAGCGCGATGTGGTGGTGATAGCCGCCGGCCGAGAGGAAGACGGCCTGGTCCCCGTAGCGCTGCTGTTCCTCGAGTCCGATGACGTCGCGCCAGAAGGCGAGGGCGCGCTCGAGATCGGCGACCTTGAGGTGGACATGGCCGATGCGCGTCCCGGGGTGGATCGCGGGGCGGGTGGCGGCGGGCTGGGGCATTGTGTCGGGCATGGCTGGGGTGTCCTTCCGTGCTGCCTATCTGGCGCCGCGGCCGATCCGGTGCCAATGGAATGGTCGGATCATCACCATCGGCGGGGGCAATGGCGGAATTCGCGACGGATGTGCTCGTTCTCGGCTCGGGCTCGGCGGGGCTGGTCGCGGCGCTGACGGCGGCGGCGCAGGGGCTGTCGGTCGTGGTGCTGGAAAAGACCGACCGGGTCGGCGGCACCACGGCGATGTCCGGCGCGGGCACCTGGATCCCGGCGAACCACCTCGCGGCGGCCGCCGGCATCGCGGACAGCGTCGAGGAGGCGCTGACCTATATTCGCGCCGGCGCGCCGGAGGGCTGGGCCGAGACCGAGGCGCCGCTGTGGGAGGCCTTCGTGCGCGCCGCCCCCGACATGCTGCGCTTCGTGGAGGCGCGCACGCCGCTGAAATTCGCGCTGACGCCGGAACCCGATCCGCTGCGGACGCTGCCCGGGGCCAAGGCGCAGGGGCGGATGATGTCGCCGCTGCCGCTCAGCCGCTGGCGGGCGGGGCGCTTCGCCTTCCGCATCCGGAGATCCACCATCCCGGAGATCTTCACCTACCACGAGGCGGTGACGACCGACCTCTATCACAAGCCCTACCGCACGGCGCTGTCGCTCTGGCCGCAGCTGGTCTGGCGGTTCCTCACCAATGCGCGGGGGAAGGGGACGGCGCTGGTCACCGGGCTGCTGCGGGGATGCCTCGATGCGGGGGTGCATGTCGTGCTCGGCGCGCGGGCTGTGGCGCTGACGCAGGATGCGACGGGTGCCGTCACCGGCGCGACGGTGGAACGGAAGGGGCGGCGGGAGAGCTGGACGGCCCGGCGCGGCGTGGTGATCGCGACCGGCGGATTCGAATGGGATTCGAGGCTGATGGCGCGGCACTTCCCCGGGCCGGTGGATTACCTCGGCAGCCCCGACGCCCATGACGGCGACGGGCAGCGCATGGCCGAGGCGGCGGGCGCGGCGCTCGCGCGCATGGACCAGGCGACGATCACGCCGTCGATCCCCGTGCGCTACCAGGGCAAGGTGCTGGCCCAGCCGGTGCCCTTCCACACCGAACCCAACGCCATGCTGGTGAACCGGCATGGCCGGCGCTTCGTGAACGAGCTCACCTTCAACATCGGCGAGCAGATCGACCGCCGCGACCCCGCGACCGGGGAGCCCGTGCACCTGCCCTGCTGGGTGATCAGCGATTCGGTGCTGCTGGATCGGCTGCCGCCGGCGCGCTGGGCCGCGCGGGCCGATCCGGGCTGGCTGCGCCAGGCGGCGGACCTTGCGGGACTCGCAGCGCAGATCGGCGTGCCGGAGGCGGCGCTGGCGGACAGCGTCGCGCGCTTCAACGCCGCCGCCATCGCCGGCGCGGACGAGGAATTCGGCCGCCCCGCGCGCCCGGACCCGGCCGCGGCGGGCGACAAGCGCCGCCGCGCGGGGATCGAGCCGATCGCCCGGCCCGCCTTCCTCGCCATGCCGTTCAACCGCTCGATCCTCGGCACCAAGGGCGGTGCGCGGACCAATGAGCGCGCCGAGGTGCTGCGCCCCGACGGCAGCGTCATCCCCGGCCTGTTCGCGGCTGGGATCGCGATGGCGAACCCGATCGGGACGCGCAACGTCGGCACGGGCACGACGATCGGGCCGAACATGGCCTGGGGCTACATCGCGGGGATGCGCCTCGCCCAGCGGAACCTCGGGCCTACTCCGTGATGCCGAGGCCCCGGACCTCGGGTTCCCAGAAGGCGATCTCGTCGCGGACGTACTGGGCGAAGCGGGCGGGCGTGTAGCCGCGCATCGCGGGGGTGCCCATGTCCTCGAAGCGGCCGGCGATGGCCGGATCGGACAACGCCTGCTCGGTCGCCGCGGCCATGCGGTCGACGATCGGCTGCGGCGTGCCGGCGGGGGCGAAGAAGCCGTACCAGGAATAGGCCTTGTAGCCGGTGATGCCTGCCTCGACCGCGGTCGGCACCTCGGGCAGCAGCGAGGAGCGTTGCTCTGTCGCGACGAAGAGGACTCGCGCCTGCCCACCCTCATGCATGCCCTTCAGCAGGGAGGGGATGTCGCAGCAGAACTGGATCTCGCCCGAGGTCAGGGCGGCGAAGACCTGGCCGCCGCCGCGATAGGGGACGTGGACCGCCTCGGTTCCGGTGCGGATGCAGAAGGAGGCCGAGGCGATGTGCCCCGATGTCCCGATGCCCGAGGAGCCGTACTGGTAGCGGTTCGGCGCCGCCTTCATGGTCGCCACGAACTCGGCCGCCGTGCGCGGGGCGAAGTTGCGCGTCGTCACCGCGAGCGCGATCGGTACGAAGACGGTCGGCGCCACGGCCACCAGGTCCCGCCGCGCGTCGAAGGGGAGGGGGGCCGGCAGGCCGCGGGCGAGCGCGATGGGCGAGAGGGTCGAGAGGACGAAGGCCTCTCCGTTCGGGGGCAGTTTCGCGACGTAGTCGGTGCCGACCACGCCGCCGGCGCCGGGCCGGTTCTCGATCACCACGGGCTGGCCGAGGATCTCGGCCATCTTTGGGGCGAGCAGGCGGGTGGTGACATCCGTTCCGCCGCCGGTCCCGAACGGGACGACGATCCGCACCGGTCGGGTCGGCCAGGGTGACTGCGCCAGCGCCGGGGCGGCGAGGCCGGCGAGTGGCGTGGCGAGGAGGCTGCGGCGGGGCAGACGGATCATGGTCGGGGCTCCGGCGGACGTGTCGGTGCCCAGAGTGCGGCGCTTCGAAGCTGTGGAAAAGTCTGGACTTGCGTCCCGCGGCTCTGCGCGGAATCATGAACGAAACGGGAACATGTATCGCCCTGTGACAAAGTCGGGACTCTTGGCAAGGGGTCTCTTTGCCACCCCATGTGGTGGTGGCGGGACTGTGGCAAGACTACATCTTGTGTCTGATGGCCCCTGGGCGGCAGGATGCCGGTCCAGGGGATGAGTTATCCGGGGGGTTCTTCAGTGTTCGACGCAGTCCAGCTCGAGGGCCATGGCCAGGTCCGTATCGATCGTTCGCGCGACGCGCTGCTGACCGATTTCGGCAAGGCGACGCTCGATGACCGCTACCTGCTGCCGGGCGAGTCCTACCAGGACCTCTTCGCCCGCGTGGCCTCGGCCTACGGCGACGACGCGGCCCATGCGCAGCGGATCTACGACTACATCTCGCGTCTCTGGTTCATGCCGGCGACGCCCGTGCTGTCGAATGGCGGCACGACCCGCGGCCTGCCGATCTCCTGCTTCCTGAACGAGGCCTCGGACAGCCTCGAGGGCATCGTCGGCCTGTGGAACGAGAATGTCTGGCTCGCGGCCAAGGGCGGGGGCATCGGGTCCTACTGGGGCAATCTGCGCGGCATCGGCGAGAAGGTCGGCAAGAACGGCAAGACCTCGGGCGTCATCCCCTTCATCCGGGTGATGGACAGCCTGACGCTCGCGATCTCCCAGGGGTCGCTGCGGCGCGGCTCGGCCGCCTGCTACCTGCCGGTGCACCACCCCGAGATCGAGGAATTCCTCGAGATGCGCCGCCCGACCGGCGGCGATCCGAACCGCAAGGCGCTGAACCTGCATCACGGCGTGCTGCTGTCCGACGCCTTCATGCGCGCGGTCGAGAATGACGAGGAATGGGCGCTGCTCTCGCCCAAGGACCAGGCGGTGATGCGCAAGGTCTCGGCGCGCGCGCTGTGGATCCGCATCCTCACCGCCCGGATCGAGACGGGCGAGCCCTACATCATCTATTCGGACCACGTGCACCGCGCGCAGCCGGCGCACCACAAGCTGGCGGGGCTCGAGGTGAAGACCTCGAACCTCTGCTCCGAGATCACGCTGCCGACGGGGCTCGACCAGCATGGGCAGGAGCGCACGGCGGTGTGCTGCCTGTCGTCCCTGAACTGCGAGACCTGGTTCGAGTGGAAGGACGATCCGGACTTCATTCCGGACGTCATGCGCTTCCTCGACAACGTGCTGCAGTCCTTCATCGACACCGCGCCGGATTCCATGGCGCGGGCGAAGTACAGCGCGATGCGGGAACGCTCCGTCGGCCTTGGCGTGATGGGCTTCCACTCCTTCCTGCAGAAGATGAACGTGCCCTTCGAGTCCGTGGTCGCGAAGGTGTGGAACAAGAAGATGTTCAAGCACATCCGCGCCCAGGCGGATGTCGCGTCCCGCGTGCTGGCGGAGGAGCGCGGGCCGTGCCCCGACGCCGCCGAGTACGGGATCATGGAGCGCTTCTCCCACAAGATCGCGATCGCGCCGACGGCCTCGATCTCGATCATCTGCGGCGGCGCGTCGCCCGGCATCGAGCCGATCGCAGCCAACGTCTACAACCACAAGACGCTGTCGGGTTCCTTCATCGTGCGCAACCCGTACCTGGCGAAGGTGCTGGACAAGCACGGGCGCAACGACGACGAGACCTGGACGACGATCACCGTGACCAAGGGCTCGGTGCAGCACCTCGACTTCCTGAGCGAGCAGGAAAAGGCGGTGTTCAAGACGGCGTTCGAGCTCGACCAGCGCTGGGTCATCGAGCATGCGGCCGACCGCACGCCCTTCATCTGCCAGTCGCAGTCGGTGAACCTCTTCCTGCCGGCCAATGTGCATAAGCGCGACCTGCACCAGATCCACATGAGCGCGTGGAAGAAGGGCGTGAAGTCGCTCTACTACTGCCGTTCGCTGTCGATCCAGCGCGCCGATACGATCAGCGAGAAGGTGGCCCCACAGGCCGCCCTGGGCGTGGCGAAGGCGGCCAACGACATGGTGCCGGTGCAGATGCCGCTGGTGGCGGCGGCGCAGGCGGCGGGGAATTCCAACAACTACGAGGAATGCCTGGCCTGCCAGTAACGGGAAGGCGCATGCCCGCCTGACGGGCGCACGAGACGAGCGCGGCCGCCGGGGGTGCCCTCCCGGCGGCCGCGTCGTGTCAGGGGACCCATGGTGGTTGAAGGCATCACGGATGCGTGTGCCTGTGCGTTGATTTGGCTGCCAAAATCACGCGAATCTCGCTGTATGGCGCAAATCGCGATGGGGTGAGCAATACTTACGGTTGTAGTGCTCACAAAATCGTGTGTACGATCCACGCATGCTCGGGCAAGCGGTCCGCCGGGGGGGGCGGTGCCGGCTCGTGGTCAGGGGTTGCGTTTGTTGGGGCTCGGGTCCTGCCCGGTTCCTTCGCGCGGTGCCTTCTGGCCGAGCTGCGTGCCGACGTCCCCTTGCATCTCATTGTCGTCGCCTATGCCGGCCTGGTTTTCCTGGCGGCCCAGATCCTTGGCCGCCCCGAGAAATTCGACCCGCTGATGTACGCGGAACGATGGATGGTGGTGCTGCCCGGGCTCGTCCTGCCGGCGCTGGCCTGCATCGGGACAGGCTATGCGATTTTCACGCGACCGCGATCTCCGATCGCGGGACTCGTGATGTTCCTTGGCCATCCACGCGGCCCCAGGGTCGCCGCGGGCCTCGTCCTTTTCACCTCGGTGACGCTGTTCTACGGCGCCTTCACCTCGGCCAAGAACCTGCTGCCCGAGGTCTCGCATTTCGACTGGGACATCGCCTTGGCGGACCTGGGCGAATGGATGCACGGCGGGACCCCGCCATGGCGGCTGCTGCACCCGTTCCTGACGCCCTACACGCGGTATATCGACGCCTTCTACAACGTCGTCTGGCAGGTCGCGATGCTGACCATGGTCCTGACGATGGTTTTCGCCGGCCAGCGACGGCGGCGGTTCTTCGTCATCTTCTTCCTGTGCTGGATCGTCCTCGGAAATGTCCTGGCGGGAATGTTCTACTCGGCCGGCCCGCTCTTCTATGACCGGGTGGTGGGCGACCCGCAGCGGTTCCGCCCGCTTCTCGACTACATCGGCGGCTATCAGGATCCGCCGCTGGTGGTCAGCATCTACCAGTCCTATCTGTGGACGCTCCATCGGCTGGGCGCGCCGGAATTCGGCAGCGGCATCTCGGCCTTCCCGAGCATGCACGTGTCCATGGCGACGCTGATCGCACTCTGGATGTCCCGCCTGCACCGGGGGCTTACCGTTCCGGCCGTGCTGATGGTGCTGCTGACGCAGGCCGGGTCGATCCATCTGGGCTGGCACTACGCGATCGACGGATACGCCTCGATCATCCTGACCTATCTGATCTGGCGCACCGTCGATCAGGCCGCGTCGCGGCAGCCCGGGCGCTTGCCGACGCGACCCGCCCTCAACGGGGCAATGGCAGCGGCCGGCGTGGGCGGTTAGTCTTCCCCCAGGCGGTCGGCCCACGGGGCCGTGGCCACGGGAGGAAGCAACGCGCATGATGCCACGCCGGACCCTCGGCCTTGCCGGGGCTGCCATCGCCGTTGCGCCGCTTGCGCGCGCCCAGGTCGCCTGGCCCGAGAAGCCCGTGCGTCTCATCATCGGCTACCCCGCCGGCGGTCCGACCGATTTCGGCGGGCGGCTGCTGCAGGATCCGCTGGGCCGACTCTGGGGCCAGCCCATCGTCATCGAGAACCGGCCCGGCGCCAGCCAGGTGATTGCCAGCGAGGTGGTCGCGCGCTCGCCGGCCGACGGCTACACGCTGTTTCTTGCCGCCAGCACGCATGCCAGCAACGCCGCCGTCTATGCGCGGCTGCCCTACGATACGCTCGCCGACTTTACGCCGATCGTGAACATCTACGCCTCGCCGACCGTGCTGTTCGTCGGGCGGGATTCGCCGCTGCGCAGCGTGGCGGACCTTGTCGCGGCCGCGCGGCGTGATCCTGGCGGGCTCGCTTTCGCCTCCTCCGGCAACGGGTCGTCGGGGCACTTCGCGCTCGAGATGTTCCGCCGCAAAGCGGGCATCGACATCACCCATGTCGCGTTCCGCGGCGCTGCGCCTGCCTTGCAGGAAGTGATGGCCGGGCGGGTGCCGGCCACCTTCAGCACCCTGTCCGGTGCGATCGGCCTTGCGCGGGACGGCGGCATTCGCCCGCTCGCGATCGGCGGTCCGCAACGGGTCGAGGTCCTGCCCTCGGTCCCGACGCTGGAAGAGGCCGGCTTCGGCATCCCCGACACCAGCCCCTGGTACGGCTTCATCGGTCCCAAGGGCCTTCCCCGCCCGATCGTCGACCGGGTGGCCAACGACACTTTGGGCCTGCTGCGCGACATGGCGATCCGCCGCCGGATCGTCGATGCCGGGGGCGTCGTCCTCGCGGAAGGCCCGGAACCGTTCGATGCCCGCATCCGGCGCGAACTGGCCGAGAATGCCGTGATCGCGCGCGAGGCGGGCATCCGGGTGGAGTAGTCGCGGCGGCGAGTCGCGCCGCAAACCCGCAGCCCACTAGATGTTGTGGGTGGGCCGTTGATGTGCCCACCAATCATGGTAGGAATCAGCCCAACGCACCGTTCCTGGGGGATGGCTCATGGCCGATGGCATTTCGACCGACGAACTTCCGGTGAAGTTCGACCTGCTGACCGCGAACCCCGTCTACAAGCCGTTCCGCTACCCGTGGGCCTATGATGCCTGGCTGACCCAGCAGCGCATCCACTGGCTGCCCGAGGAAGTGCCGCTCGCCGACGACGTGAAGGATTGGCAGAAGAACCTCACGGAGGGCGAGCGCAACCTGCTCACCCAGATCTTCCGGTTCTTCACCCAGGCCGATGTCGAGGTGAACAACTGTTACATGAAGCATTATTCCCAGGTCTTCAAGCCGACGGAAGTGCTCATGATGCTGTCCGCCTTCTCGAACATCGAGACGGTGCACATCGCGGCCTATAGCCATCTTCTTGACACCATCGGGATGCCGGAGATCGAGTACACGGCCTTCCTGAAGTACAAGGAGATGAAGGACAAGTACGACTACATGCAGACCTTCTCGGTCGATTCCAAGACCGAGATCGCCAAGACGCTGGCCGCCTTCGGCGCCTTCACCGAGGGGCTGCAGCTCTTCGCCTCCTTCGCGATCCTCATGAACTTCCCGCGCTTCAACAAGATGAAGGGCATGGGGCAGATCGTGTCCTGGTCGGTGCGCGACGAGACGCTGCACTGCCTGTCCGTCATCCGGCTGTTCCGTACCTTCGTGCACGAGAACCCGGAGATCTGGACCGAGGAGCTCAGGCGGGACCTCTACCTGATCTGCGCGACGATCGTGGACCACGAGGACGCCTTCATCGATCTCGCCTTCGAGCTCGGTGGCGTGCAGGGCCTCGATGCCCAGCAGACCAAGGACTACATCCGCTTCATCGCGGATCGTCGCTTGCAGCAGCTGGGCCTCGAGCCGCTGTTCAACATCGAGAAGAATCCGCTGCCCTGGCTCGACGAGATGCTCAACGCCGTGGAGCACACCAACTTCTTCGAGAACCGTGCCACCGAGTATTCCAAGGCCAGCACGGCCGGGACGTGGGAGGAAGTGTGGACCTCCTCCATCGGGGATCATTGGACGAGCGAGGCCAGCGAGAGCTTCAAGGGGCCGCTGCGGCCCTGACGCCGGGCGGCGCGGTCCCCCGGCCGCCGCCGAGGGTGAATGTGCTCCGGGCGGGCTTCCTGGCCCGTCCGGGGCCATCGGCCCGATCCGATCAGTCCTGAGGACGATGGACGTGCAGCAGGAGATCGTCGAGGCGCTGGCGCCGGGCGATGAAGGAGATCAGTTCGGCGATGAGCAGGAAATTCGTCGCCGCGATCACCAGCAGGATGCCCCGGAGGCGCAGGTCGGCGTCCCAGGCGAGCCGCGGCGGCGGCGGGCACTGCGCGAGCAGCTGATGCTGGCGCCGGATCCAATCGGGTGATTGGACGTTCCGGGTCATGGCATGCAGGCGGCATTCGCTGGAAAGCCGCAGGGCAGCCTGAAAGGCGGGCAGCGACGGGGGCGCCGAGTGCCACAGGCTCGCCCCGCCGCTAATGGCGAGGACGACCGACGCCAGTCTCAAGCCCCAAATCAGGAACGCCAGCACGCTACACAATCCTCCCCGCATGTAGCGCCAGGGTCGGAGAGGGCGCCGCATCCTCCATCGGCGAGATCATCAGGTGAAAGACCTCGGGCGGATATTCAATTGGAAGTGATGCATGTAGCGCCTTCATTGCCTGGGGCGCGCAGGTCTGACTGATCTTCCGCGGAGATCTTGGGCCCGCAGTCGAATGGCTGCAGGCCATGAAGCGTCGCTGGATCAAGGCGGTAGAGCCGCGAGGGTTCGAGCGAGGCCGGCGGTCCAGGGTGGGAGGGAGGCGCCGAAGGTGGCCTGCAGGCGGGAGGTGTCGAGGCGGCCAT
>NZ_JABBKX010000038.1 GCF_012927745.1 Neoroseomonas marina | reverse complement strand
GGGTCAGTAAGATTTCTTTTTTTAAAGTATAAAATAAAGTGATAAATGAAGTGTAAAATGACAAGCATTTATAATCCAAAAGATTTCTATTTCAAATAAATGCTGTTCTTTCAAACTTTCTATTCATCAAAGAATCCTGAAAAATAAAATGTATCACAGTTTCGACACAAATCTGAAGCAGCACAACTGTTTTCAACACTGATAATAATAAGAAATGTTTCTTTAGCACCAAATCAGCATATTAGAATGATTTCTGAAGGATCATGTGAAACTGAAGACTGGTGCAATGATGCTGAAAATTCAGCTTTGCATCACAGAAATAAATTATATTTTAAAGTATATTAAAATCGAAAACCATTATTTTAAATTGTAATAATATTTCACAGTATTACTGTTTTACTATAGATTTGATCAAATAAATGCAGTCTTGGTGAGAAGAAACTTCTTTCAAAAACTCTAAGCGTAGACAGAATAATGTTCCAACATTTCTCTCAAATCTGTGTCGCTGAAATCACAGAGCTCTGATTATTTGATAAGAATGTTTGGGTTCAGATTGCTCCGTTCTGATTGAACTTTTGACCTTGTCTATGTATAGCTGGTGAAATTTAGTCAGGCAGGACAGGGCC
>NZ_JABBKX010000037.1 GCF_012927745.1 Neoroseomonas marina | reverse complement strand
TAGACTCAGTTGCTCCTTTGCGTTTAAAAAGGATTAAGGAAATTAATCCAATGCCATGGTACAATGACCACACTCGGGCCCTAAAGTTAGCAGCCACAAAAATGGAGCGCAGCTGGAAGAAATCAAAACTAGAAGTATTTGGTATTTCGTGGAGAGAGAGAATGATTGAGTACAGAAAGGCCTTAAAATCTGCTAGATCTGCCTATTTTTCAAAACTCTTAGAAGAAAATAAACACAACCCTAGGTATTTATTTGATACAGTGGCTAAATTAACAAGAAATAAAGCTTCAACTTCTGATGTTTCCAAAGAGCACAGCAGTAATGACTTTATGAACTTCTTTACTTGCAAGATTGACAATATTAGAGAGAAAATTATAACCATGCAACCGACTACTACAGTATCGCGTCAGACAGTGCATTGTAGTGTCCCTGAGGAAAAATTCAATTCATTTACTGCTTTAGGAGAGGAAGAATTGTCTAAACTTGTTAAATCATCAAAATCAACAACATGTATGTTAGACCCTATACCGACTAAGCTATTGAAAGAAATGCTTCCAGAGGTCATAGATCCTCTTCTCAATATCGTCAATTCATCTTTATCATTAGGATACGTACCAAAAACTTTT
>NZ_JABBKX010000036.1 GCF_012927745.1 Neoroseomonas marina | reverse complement strand
TGGGATTTGAACCCAGGATCTCCTGTTTACGAGACAGGCACTTTGACCAACTAAGCCACAGCGCCCGTTGCTAAGCAAAGCGCAATTTGCTTGCATTAAAAGTCTAAAAGAGGCAGCAAATAGCTGATTACATCATGAAAGAGGTCCCTTAGAGGTATGAGGATTATTTCCAAAACATAACGGGGCGTTCAGGCCTCAAGGGGATGTCTGAACTCATTTGATTTTGGCTCTACACTCTCAATACTCGTATCTCAAATGTTTCTTGAGCTTTCTACTGATTTTGGCCTAAGCCAGGGGCATTCCAAACATACTTAAAGCCTGTCTGCACCACCTTTTTTTGTTTGTTATCTTTCTCATTTGAAACAGGTGAATTAACTAATTGACTGATTAGGAACGTACTCTCTGATCTGGCTGTGCTGTGTCCAATAAGGATAACAAGGAAAAAATGTGCTTCTGAAAAAAGTCTGAAAGTGCCAGGTTGAAGCAAATGTCTGTCTTGCAAAGGGACACCGTTCGTGACTCTGGCGGGAGTCAGCAACAACCTTTTTAAGGTTTTTACCACCTAGAAGTCCAGGCTGTCTGTCCTGCAGAGACTTTTATATCCGAAAAGCTGGAACGACTAATCCTACAAGCCACAGGTTAGGCACT
>NZ_JABBKX010000035.1 GCF_012927745.1 Neoroseomonas marina | reverse complement strand
CAGGATTATTCTCCTTATAGTGGACTTCAATGGTCTCCAAACGGTTGAAGGTAAAAATGACAGTTTCAGTGCAGCTTCAAAGGGCTTTAAGCGATACCAGACGATGAATAAGGGTCTTATCTAACGAAACGATCTGTCATTTTTCCGTAAGTTGAATAGGGAAGGCGTAGGACATACAGCGTAAACTTTTTGGAGAATACGGAAATGCGGTTTTGGCGGAAGCACTTAGAAGGCGAACATTTGTATATATAAAGCATATACATTTACATTTTTTTTTGTTTTTTTTCGAAAATGACCGATCGTTTCGCTAGATAAGGCCCTTATTCCTCGTCTGGTATCGTTTAAAGTCCTTTGAAGCTGCACTGAAACTGTAATTTTGACCTTCAACCATTTGGGGCCAATTGAAGTCCACTATAAGGAGAATAATCCTGGAATGTTTTCATCAAAAACCTTAATTTCTTTTTGACTGAAGGAAGAACGGCATTGAACATCTTGGATGACATGGGGGTGAGTAAATTATCAGGACATTTTCATTCAGAAGTGAACTAATCCTTTAAGTCTCTCTTTGCAAAGTCATGTATGTGTCAGCACTGTATGTGCCTGTGTTCCTGTACCTTGTTATTGTTTGGACTCCTGGGCTGAAGCGAGC
>NZ_JABBKX010000034.1 GCF_012927745.1 Neoroseomonas marina | reverse complement strand
GGGTGCAGCAGGCACAATGATATTACGCAGCGTCTCTCACAAATGTCTCCATGGTTGCAAGGCAAGCTCCCTGTGCAAGCAGGGGGTCACAGGTGCTGCGTAATATCATTGCACCTGCTGCACCCATGGTACGGCAGCAAAGTTCCTTGATTATTACGCCGGAATGAGAGTATAGTTCCTAGCCATATCGGCCTAGAAAATCGCAACTTTTAATTTTCCGTCGGTCTTAGTACACGATGTAACTACAGAAGAGTCAAGTTTTAAATAGGAAAAATATTGAAACTCTTTGGTCATTTTTGTGCGAGATGCTAACGGTCTAATCAGATTCAATGAACTATGCTAAGCTATGCTAAAAGTGGTACCGCCAGACCCGGAGATCGGCTGAATGGATTCGAAAACGGTAAAACTCAACTGTTTAACTCTAGGGGAGTTGGAAAATGAGCCTATTTTCAAAAAAAAGTGGAGTGTTCCTTTAATCGGTGGTCCTATGTCGTACAGTGAGAGAGGTTCAAAGACAGCCGTTTTCCCGGTCTTGCGACCAAAGATAGCCTACGATAACTTTCTGACAGTGTCAGAAATTCAGCTTGATCACCGCACAGTGTGTTTGCTGCTACGACCTACATCTACTGACCAGCCAATAAAGATGAGACATGAAA
>NZ_JABBKX010000033.1 GCF_012927745.1 Neoroseomonas marina | reverse complement strand
CCCCGCAATATTTGCTATTCTAGATGCTGCTCTGCTGGACTTTATTACGCACCTCTGTTTGTCGTTAGGATGACAAAAAGTAAAAGTTAAATTTTTAGGCTGCTCTACCTCAGCAGTCTAACAGCGCTCGTCAATGTCAAAATGATTGAGATGGCCAATCAAATCAAAGAAGGCGGGGCTTACTGTTCACCGAAAATGAGTGCAAATTCCAGCAAGATGCTTTAAAGGGATAGTTCACCCAAAAATGAAAATTTGATGTTTATCTGCTTACCCCCAGGGCATCCAAGATGTAGGTGACTTTGTTTCTTCAGTAGAACACAAATGATGATTTTTAACTCCAACCGTTGCAGTCTGTCAGTTGTATAATGCATGTCAATGGGAACTCAATCTATAAGAGTCAAAAAAACATGCACAGACAAATCCAAATTAAACCCTGCGGCTCGTGACGACACATTGATGTCTTAAGACACGAAACGATCGGTTTGTGCGAGAAACCGAACAGTATTTATATCATTTTTTACCTCTAATACACCACTATGTCCAACTGCCTTGAGCATCCGGTGTGTGAGGTCTGAAAACGCGCTCTGATGCCGGAAGTGATCTCTCGCACTCATTGATGTATACGCGCGAGAGATCACTTCCGTCATCAGAGCGTGTTTTCAGACCT
>NZ_JABBKX010000032.1 GCF_012927745.1 Neoroseomonas marina | reverse complement strand
GATTTGCCAAATTGTCATTCGGTTTAACCGTCCAAAGGCCAATACAGCCATTTCATTTGTGATTAAAATATCTTAAAATGTAATAAATGTATAAATGTTCTGATATTTTTTATTCTGGCATGATTTTATAACATCATATATCAACATTGTGCAAAATGGCATTAAAATTATGTGTAGAAGTCGTTGCTTTGTTATGAGAAAGAATGTCTGGAAAAATGAATTTCATTGATGTCATTCGGAGTAACCAATATAAAGGGACCATTTTGGATCAAGTCATACGGTCAGTATCATGTGACAGGATGTGACATCATTCAGACACCTGCAAAGGACCACATGGTCATGAAGCAAAGTAACTCTCTCTTAACTATTTGAAAAACTCATGTTTTCACTTGCTCATACGCATGTCCCGAAACATCAGGTCATTCGGTACAACCGCTATTAAAGATGGAAAATGTAATATTTTAAAAACTTGTACTAAATATAAAATGTTTGATTGTCCTTTTGCTAGCTAGCTAGATATCAGCCTGTTAGCATTGTTTGAAAATATCGTCATTCGGTATAACCAAAAGTGTAATTTGGTAAAACCGAAATTTTGGTTAAACCGAATGACTTTTTTGGTGACAAATTTTGTCCATCTTGTAAAAAAATGACAAAAGCAGTGTTAATTGATTATAAAAAC
>NZ_JABBKX010000004.1 GCF_012927745.1 Neoroseomonas marina | reverse complement strand
TCCGGGGCTCCGGCTTGGTCGTTGAAGGTGTGGCAACCACAGCCTCCAACCTCAGCCCCGGAGGGACAACCTCCATAGCAGCGACATCTAGGCGACGGCGTAGGTGCTCCCCGACGCCGCGGCGCCGATCATCGCCTCATAGACCGCGACGCCATGGATCGCGTCCTCGAGCGGCAACGGATAGGCCGGGCCGCCGGCGACCGCGGCGGCGAAGGCCGTCAACTCCGCGCGTTCGATGTCGGTCGCCGGGAAGACCTTTGACTCCGGCGTGCCGTCGCGCCGGCAGACGGTCAGGGATTCATGCCCGTGGAGCACCGCCCAGGCATCGGTGCCGAACAGTCCGACGCGCCAGAAGCGTGGGGCCAGCGCCAGCGTCGCGAAATTCGCCGTCACGCCGCTCTCGAAGCGGAACAGCCCGGCGGTCGTGTCGTCGAGGCCGTTGTCGAGAACGCGCGCATGGGACTGCACCGTCACCGCCGCGATGCGGCCGGCGAGGTTGATGAACATGTCCACCATGTGGATGCCCATGCCGCCCATGCCGCCAAGCGGGCTCTCCGCACGGTTCGCGCGCCACATGCCGGGCTTGTAGGCGAGCGCGCCGGGCCCGCTGAACTGTCCTTCGACATGCAGCAGCGTGCCGAACCGCCCGTCGGCGAGCATCGCCTTCATCTCGGCGATCGCGGGAAGGAAGCGGCGGTTGTGCCCGAGCGCCATGACCACGCCGGCCTGCCGGCACGCCGCGACGGCAGCCTCGGCGCTCGCCTTGGTCATGGTGAAGGGCTTCTCGACGAAGACGTGCTTGCCCGCGCGCGCCGCAGCGATGACCTGCTCCGCGTGCATCCCGTGCGGGGAGGCGATGGCGATCGCTTGCACCGCGGGATCCGCAACCACGGCCTCGAAGGAGGGCAGGATCCGGATGCCCTGCTGAGCGGCCCATTCCGCGGCGCGCTCGGGGCGGCCGGTGCAGCCGGCGACGAAGCGGATGCCGGCGTCGTTGCTGCCCTGCACGCTGTTCACCAGCGTCTGGCCCCACTTGCCCATGCCCACGATGGCCGCGTTCAGCATCGTCATCCTCGCCTCGTCCGTCTCAACGATTGGAATGGTCCTGCGATCCGCCCTCGAGCGTCTCCGCCATGCGGTTCAGCCGCGCGAGACCCCAGGCGACGACGCCGAGGGACAGCGCCACGGCGACCAGCGTCGGCCAGCGCAGTCCGAAATGCTCGCCCGCCGCGCCGAGCAGCAGCGCGCCGAGTGCCGGGCAGGCGCGCGTGATGAGGCCCCAGAGGCTCAGCACGCGCCCGCGCATCGCCGGGTCGGAGGCGCTCTGCGCCAGGGTCTGCACGCTGATGCCGTGCACCGATCCCGCCGCGCCCATCAGCGCTGCGCAGAGAAGCCCGAAGGGAAACCAGGAGGTCGCGACGAAGCCCGCCGTCGCCAGCGCGAGCGCACCGACCCCCAGCACCGCCAACCGCGTCGTGCCTGCGAGCCGGCCGCGCGAGGCCACCATCAGCCCCGACACCAGCGCGCCGATCCCGAAGGCCGCGGTGAGCAACGCGAGGGATTCGGCGCCGCGCCCATAGGCCCGCTCGACATAGGGCGGCAGGATCTCCTGCACGCCGCGCAGCAGCAGCGCGGCGACCGCGGCGAAGCCGAGGATCGGCCCGAGCCCAGGATGCCGCGCGGCGTAGCGCAGGCCGTCCAGCATCTCGCCGAACAGGCTTGCCGTCGCGGCATGGCCGCGGCGCTGGGCGGCGTCCACGCGCAACAGCGGCGTCGTCGTCGTGGCGACGAGGTAGGCAAAGGCGTTGCAGGCAATGGCGGGCCACACGCCGGCGACGGCGATCATCGGCCCGGCCAGCGCGGGCCCGACGAAGCGAGCGACATTGAAGGTCAACGAGTTCAGCGCGACGGCCGCCGGCAGGTCCGCCCGCGGCACGAGCCCCGGCATCAGCGACTGCCGCGCGGGCTGCGCGAAGGAGGCGGCGACACCGCCCACCACCTCGAGCACCAGCAGCGCGCCGATGGTCACCTGGCCGGTCGCGACCAGCAGTCCGATCAGCGCCGCGTTCAGGCCGATCGCCGCCTGGCTCAGCATCGTCATGCGCACGCGGTCGGCGCGATCCGCCACTGCTCCGGCCAGCGGGCTGACAATGACCGCGGGGGCCAGGTCGCAGAAGGCGATGACGCCGACCCAGAAGGCGCTGCCGGTCAGTTCCCAGACGAGCCAGGACACGGCGATGCGATGCATCCACAGGCCCGTCCAGGCCATCAGCGACGCGCCGAAGAAGATCTTCGCGTTGCGGTGGGAAAGGGCGCGGCCGAGCGTTCCGAAGGGGGTCATCGCGCGGCTGGCCGCGCCGTCAGTTCCTCCGCCCGCGGGTCGTCGTCGCCGGAGGGGTCGGGTCCTGCGGCCGCGGACCCGCCGTATTGGCGCGCACGCATTCGCGGATCAGGTCCTCGCGCAGCACGCGGCGGTTGAAGGCGTCGGACTGGATGCGCAGCGTCGGGATGTTGTTCGTCGCGTCGCCCTGCAGCATGGAGGCGTCGTCGCGCGCTGCCTGGCCACGTTCGCGGAAGTTGACGGCGCGCTCGGCCTCGGCCTCGCACTGGCGCCGCAGCGCCGCGTCCTGGCCGATTCCGGCCTCGGCGGCCTGGAGCGAACGCGGCGCGTTCTCCTCCGCACAGGCACCGAGCAGAAGGACGGCGAGGACGGGCAGCGCCGGGACGATGCGGATCATGCGGAAACTCCGGACGGAATCGGTCGAGACAATAACCGGCGTAGACCCGTTTCGTCGAACCGCGCCGCCGCGTCCAGGGGCATCGCGGCCGCGGCCCGCAGCAGGGCCGGATCGATCTCGATCCCGTCGGACGTCATGGCGAAAAGGCCACGCAGCCATCTCGCCCGAGTCATGACCTCGACCAGCGCCAGCAGGCGCAGGCAGAGCGACAACCCGCCGATGGTGCCGAGGTCATGGGCGGCGTCCACCGCCTCCGCCCAGCAGGCGGCATCGGCATCGGCGAGGAGCATTTCCTGCGCCGAGCCGTCCGGGCGGCGGAACAGCAGGCGGCGCGGTGCGCCCCAGCGTTCGGCGGCCGCGGCGGCGCGGGCCCGGTCCCACGCGGCCTCGAGGTCGCGGGGCGCGACCGGCGGCAGCCCTTCGGGGGGCAGGGGAATGGCATAGGCGAGCACCCCGTCCGGGGCGCGCGCGACCCGGATGGGTGTTGGCATGGCCCCAATGTGGGGCAGCGGAACGCCCGGCGCCACCGCCGCGGCGACTTGACCCGCCCTGCGCCTGGCGCAGTCTTGCGACATGACCGAGACCGCCGACCTCACCGCCACCGAGGCCCTCGCCGCGATCCGCGCCGGGCGCCTGACCGCCGCCACCTATGCCGAGGCCTGCCTCGACCGCATTGCCGCCCGGGAGCCGGAGATCAACGCCTTCGCCTGGTTCGACCCGGCCCAGGCGCGCCACGCCGCCGCCGCTGCCCGCCCCGGGCCGCTCGCCGGCATGCCGATCGGCGTGAAGGACGTGCTCGAGACGGCGGACCTGCCGACCCAGCACGGATCGCCCGCCTGGTCCGGCTACCGGCCGCGCTCGGATGCCGCCTGCGTCGCGGCGGCGCGCGCCGCGGGGGCTTTCGTCATGGGCAAGACCGTGACGACCGAGTTCGCAACGCGCCATCCCGGTCCTACCGCCAATCCGGCCAATCCGGCGCATACGCCGGGCGGGTCCTCCTCGGGCTCCGCGGCTGGCGTCGGGGCGGGCTTCTTCCCGATCGCCTTCGGCACCCAGACGGCGGGCAGCATCGTCCGCCCGGCGGCCTTCTGCGGCGTGGTGGGGTTCAAGCCGTCCTACGGCACGCTGCACCGCGCCGGCATGAAGGTGATGAGCGAGAGCCTCGACACCATCGGCGTGATGGCGCGCAGCCTCGCCGATTGCGCGCTGGCGATGTCGGCGATGAGCGGCCTCGACTTCGGCGCACCCGACGCGAAGGTGCCGCGTGCGCCGCGCCTGGCGCTGGTCATGGGCCCGTCCGCCGACCAGGCGGCGCCGGAGACCGTCGCGCTGATGGAACGCGCCGCCGAGGCCTGCCGCCGGGCCGGCGCGACCGTCACGCCGGTGACGCTGCCCGGCGTCTTCGCCGAGGCCTACGCCGCCCATCCCTATGTGATGAACATGGAAAGCGCCGAGGCGCTGGGCTGGGAACTCGCCCATGCGCGGGCCCAGATCTCCGAGGTGCTGCGTGAGCGGATGGACTGGGGCCGCGCCCAGCCGGTTTCGAAGCTCATCGACGGCCGCGCCGCCTTCGCCGCTGCCCGCGCCGCCTTCCCAGCGGCGATCGAAGGCTTCGACGCGGTGCTTTGCCCCTCCGCGCCGGGCGAGGCGCCAAAGGGCCTCGCCTGGACGGGGGATCCGGCCTTCAACACGCTCTGGACGCTGCTGCACGGGCCCTGCGTGACCGTGCCGGCGGGACGCGGGCCGAACGGCCTGCCGCTGGGGGTACAACTCGCCGGGCGCATCGGGGACGACGCGGCGGTGCTGTCCTGGGCGGCCTGGGTGAAGGCCGCCCTCGGCTAGCCGGCCTTCGCGCCGAGCGGGAGGCCCTTCAGGGCCTCCATCGTGTCGAAGTCCCGCAGCACGGCGTCGTCGGCCATCTCCACCTCGACCATCCGGTCGGCATGCTTGCCGACCAGGTGGCGGGCGCCGACATCGCCGGTGATCGACAGCATCTCCGGCAGGAATTCCCGTGCCCACAGCATCGGGTTGCCCTGCTTGCCGCGGAAGGTCGGCATGACGATCGCGCGGCCTTCCTCCGGGTCGAAGGCGGCGATCAGCCGATCGAGCATCGGCCCCGAGACCAGCGGCATGTCGCCCAGGCAGATCACGACGCCCTCGGCTTCCGGCGGCAGCGCGGCGAGGCCGGCCTTCAGCGAGGCCGACAGGCCCTCGGCATAGTCCTCGGCATGGGCGAAGTGGACGGGGCGGCCGGCCAGCGCCTCCTCCACCCGGTCGCGCTCGTGGCCGGTGACGACGATGACGGGGCGGGCATGGCTGCCGAGCGCGTTGTCCACCACCCGCGCGACCATCGGGATGCCCTGGGTGTCGGCGACGAGCAGCTTATTCAGCGGTGCCATGCGGCGCGACCGGCCGGCGGCGAGGATCAGCGCCGCGACGGAGCGCGCCCGGCGCGGCGCGATGGCCGGCGGAGCCACGCGCGGCGCCTGTTCGCGCGGCAGCGGCCGGACCTCGATTTCCTTCAGCAGGCCGCCCACCCCCATGCCCATCACGTCGGCGGCCGTCACCGGCACGCCGGCGAAGATGCGCTGCAGCACCCAGTCGAAGCCGTTCAGCTTGGGGCTGCGCGCGCAGCCGGGCAGCACCATGGCGGGGATCTCCCCGATCCGGCCCAGGCAAAGCAGGTTCCCCGGATCGACCGGCATGCCGAAATGCAGGATCTCGCCGCCGGCGCGCACGATGCCGGCTGGACCGACGTCGCGCCGGTCGACCACGGCCGACGCGCCCGCGACGAGCAGCAGTTCCGCGCCGGCGCGCCTCAGCCGGTTGAGCGCGTCCCCGATCTGCGCTTCCTCGTGCCGGACGCGCTCGACCGGCAGCATGCTGCCGCGCAAATCCTCGACGCGCGCGGTCGTCGCCTCCACCGCGCCTTCCATCACGCTTTCCTTGATGCCCGGCAATTCCGTCAGCACCAGCCCGACCTTGAGCGGGCGGAAGGGACGGATGGCGAACAACGGCGCCTTGCCGCCTCTGGCGACCGCCTCGACCACGCCGAGCACGGGGCCCGGTACGGCGAAGGGGATCACCTTGATGGTCGCGATCATCTCCTTGATCGCGACGGGGGTGTAGTTGGGCAGGGTCGCGACGGTCAGGCTCTCGTCGATCGCATTGATGGCATTGATGCGCTTCTCGTCGATCACCAGCAGCCCGGCGGTCTCGGCCAGCAGGTTCACCCGGCCCGTCGCGGCGCGGGACCGCGCGATCAGCGGCGCGGTCAGCGTCACCGCCAGGCGCTCGGCGGCGTCGTTCTCGGGCACGTCGCCGGCCTCGAGCCGCGCGGTGATCACCTCCCGCTTGCCGCCGTCGCGGATGGCGGCGATCGCCTCATCGTCCAGCACCGTGCCCTTCTTCAGCACCTTGCCGGGCAGACGGAGGGAATGGGCGAGGATGGCGCCTTTCGCCTCCTCGAGCGGGGTCGGGCCGAAGATCATGCGGAGATGCCGATGCTGACGCGGCCGTCCTGGGGCGCGGGGAGGGGACGCGGTTCGCCGAGTGCGGCGCCGCGGCGGGCGGCGACGATCTCCGCCATCACCGACAACGCGATCTCGGGCGCCGTCACCGCCTCGATGTCGAGGCCGACCGGGGCGTGGATGCGTGCGATCGCCTCGTCGCCGTGCCCGAGCTCCTTCAGGCGCGCGACGCGTTTCGCGTGCGTCCGCCGGCTGCCCAGGGCGCCGATGTAGAAGGCGGCGCTGCGCAGCGCGGCGTCGAGCGCCGGATCGTCGAGCTTCGGGTCGTGCGTCAGCGTGACCACCGCGCTGCGGCCATCGGGCTTCAGTTCGGCCATCGCCTCGTCCGGCCAGTCGGTGCGCAGCGTGACGCCGGGCAGGCGTTCCTCCGTGGCGAAGGCGCGGCGCGGATCGACTACGATCATCTCGAAGCCGAGGGGCGCCGCCATCGGCGCCATGGCCTGGGCGATGTGTACCGC
This sequence comes from Neoroseomonas marina, assembly GCF_012927745.1. Taxonomy (GTDB): domain Bacteria; phylum Pseudomonadota; class Alphaproteobacteria; order Acetobacterales; family Acetobacteraceae; genus Neoroseomonas; species Neoroseomonas marina. Next base: position 359,323 of record NZ_JABBKX010000004.1, on the reverse strand, counting down.
GCCGACGACGATGATGCGCAGCGGCGGGTTGTGTGGGTGGACGAACCAGGTCTCGCCGTCGAGGTCGACATTCGTCGCCTTCTCGCGCCCCAGCGCGTCGCGCGCGGCTTCGGCCAACGCGGTGGGCAGGGCTTCCTGCGGCCAGAGGTGCTGTTCGCCGTCCGACATGCGCGTCAGCAGCACGACGGGGCGCTGCGCGGCGCGTTCGGCCTGCAGCCGCGCGAGGATCTGGGCTTTCACGTCAGCGGCTCCACGAAGACCTTCACCTTGCCGCCGCAGGACAGGCCGACTTCCCAGGCGCGCTCGTCCGAGACGCCGAAGTCGAGCAGCTGTGGCGCACCGGTCGCCATGGCCTGCTTCGCAGCATCGGCCACCGCCCCTTCGATGCAGCCGCCCGAGACGGACCCCGTCAGCTTGCCCGAGGCGGTGACGGCCAGGCGTGATCCGGCGGGGCGGGGCGAGGAGCCCCAGGTCTCGACCACGGTCGCGATCGCGACCTGCTCGCCCGCCGCCTTCCAGGCGGCGGCGGTGGCGAGGATGTCCTCGGATTGGGTGGTGTCGGCGGTCATGCGGCGATCCTCCCGCGCTGGGCGGCCTGGCGCCCCGACAATGTGGCGACCAGCTCGCGCAGGCTGTTCAGATTATGCACCGGGCGGAAATCGTCCACATGGGGAAGCATCGCCCGGATACCCTGGGATTTGGGCTGGAACCCGTCGAACCGCAACAGCGGGTTGAGCCAGATCAGCCGCCGGCAGGATCCGCGCAGCCTCTCCGTCGCCTCCGCCAGCCCCTTCGCCCCTTCGCGGTCGAGCCCGTCGGTGATCAGCAGCACCACCGCGCCCTGGCCGAGCACCCGCCGGCCCCAGAGCCGGTTGAACAGCGCGATCGATTCCCCGATGCGCGTCCCGCCCGACCAGTCGGGAACGATGTGCGAGACCATTTCGAAGGCGACTTCCGGATCGCGGTGCTTCAGCTGCCGCGTCACGTTGGTCAGCCGCGTGCCGAACAGGAAGGTGTGCACGCGGTCCCGGTCGTTCGCGACCGCATGCAGGAAATGCAGCAGGACCTGCGCGTAGCGCGACATGCTCCCGCTGATGTCGCACAGCGCCACCAGCGGCGGCGGGCGCGTGATGCGGCGCCGGCGCTCCAGGTCGAGGATCTCGCCCCCCGTGCGCAGGCTTTCGCGCACCGTCGCGCGCAGATCGGCGACGGGGCCGAAGGGGTCGGGGCGGAAGCGCCGCGTCCGCTGTTCGTCGAGCGGCAGCACCAGGCGCCGGATCTCCTGCTTGGCCTGCGCGATCTCGGCGGCCGACATGGCTTCGAAGTCCATCGACTGCAGGCGCTCGCGCTCGCTGACCGTGAAGGTCATGTCGTGCTGCGGCGGGGGTTCCTCGGGCGGCTTCGGCTTCTGCTTGTTCTCCTGCATCGCTTCGGCGAGGCGACGGGAGACCGGCGGCGCCTTCTCGTCCTTGGGTTTGTTGCCGTCCATCAGCGCCATCGCGGCGGCGTGGGCCGCGGCCTCGGGGTCGCGCCAGAACAGTTGGAAGGCCTGGTCGAAGAGCTCGAAATGCTCGCGCTTGTGGACCATGACGGCGCGCAGCGCGGCATGGACCTGGCGACGGTCGGCGATGTCGATCTCGGTCAGCGCGGCAAGGCCCGCGATCGCCTCGCCCGGCCCGAGCGGCAGGCCCGTGCGGCGCAGCAGGCGCGTGAAGGCCAGCAGGTTGTCGGCGAGGTGCCCGCCGGGGGCCATCGCCGCGCCGGCGGCGCGCGCCTGGGCGGCGCCGATGATCGCCGCGGCATCGCGGGTGGGGGTCAGAGCCATGGGCAGGCCTGGGGAGGGGAACCTCCCCCGGACCCCCTCCCTTCCTTGTCCGTCAGCAAGGGGCGCCGGGCGCGGCGGCCGGGCCCATCCCTGGGGACGGTTTCCAAAGGCCTTTCGGCCTGTGTGGGACCCCATTGGCGTTGCACGGCAACGCCAATGGGCACCCGTGGTGGGTGGGGTCCGGGGAGGGCAAAGCCCTCCCTGGTGGGCGTTGCGTTCACACCGCTGCCGCGACGGCCTCGGACACAAGCCTGGCCGCCTCCGCGCCCTTCAGCTTGGCGATGTCGTCCTGGTACTTGAGCAGCACGCCGAGCGTCTCATCGACCGCACCGGGTTCGAGTTCCTTCGCGTCCAGCGCCGCCAGCGCCTGCGCCCAGTCGATCGTCTCCGCCACGCCCGGCAGCTTGAAGTAGTCGCCGTCGCGGACCTTCTGCACGAAGGCCACGATCTGGGCGGAGAGCTTCTCGGACAGGCCCGGCGCGCGCACCCGCAGGATGGCGCGTTCCCGCGCCGCGTCGGGATAGTCGACCCAATGGTAGAGGCAGCGCCGGCGCACCGCGTCGTGCACCTCCCGCGTGCGGTTCGACGTGATGATGACGACCGGCGGCGTCGCCGCGCGCACCGTGCCCAGCTCGGGGATGGTGATCTGGAAGTCGCCCAGGATCTCCAGCAGGAAGGCCTCGAAGGGCTCGTCTGCGCGGTCGAGCTCGTCGATCAGCAGCACGGCCGGCTCGCCTTCGAGCGCCTGCAGCAGCGGGCGGGACTGGAGGAAGCGGCGGTCGTAGATGCCGCGCTCGAGCGCCTCGCGGTCGGTCTCGCCGGCCGCTTCCGCAAGGCGGATCGCCATCAGCTGGCGCGCGTGGTTCCACTCATAGGCCGCGGCGGACAGGTCGAGGCCGTCGTAGCACTGCAGCCGCACCAGGTGTCGCGGCAGCATCTTCGCGAGGACCTTGGCGATCTCGGTCTTGCCGGTGCCGGGCTCGCCCTCGAGGAAGAGCGGTCGACCCATGCGCAGCGCGAGATGCACCGTGGTCGCCAGCGCGCGGTCGGCGATGTAGCCGCCGGCCGCAAGCAGCGCCTGCGTGTCGCTGACGGTCTCCGGCAGGCTCACAGGAACATCAGCGCAAGGATGACGAGCCAGACGGCGCCGCCGGCCCAGGCCAGCAAGGGAATCCCCATGGGCGCTTCAGGCAGCAGGTCGAAGATCGAAATGCCCGCCGGCGCGGTGGGTGCGGAGCGCGGCGCGCCGATGATCGGCGCGGCTTCCTGCGGCGCAGCGAAGGAGGCCGCGGCCGCGCGGGCTTCGGCGGGCGCCGCAGCGATCTCGGCCTCGGGCTCGGCCGGCGGCGCAACGGCGGCGGCGAAGCGATCGAAGAACTGGTCGGACATCTGCTTCGCGGTGCTGTCGATCAGGCGGGCGCCAAGCTGCGCCATCTTGCCGCCGACCTGCGCCTTCACCGTGTACTTCAGCAGGGTCTCATTCGGACCGACCTCCTCGAGCGCGACATCCGCGCCGCCCTTGGCGAAGCCCATCGCACCGCCATTGCCTTCCCCGGTGATGGTGTAGGAGGCGGGTGCGTTGATGTTCTCGAGCTTGACCTTGCCGCCGAACTTCGCGGCCATCGGGCCGATCTTGAGCGAGACCTTGGCCTCGAAGGCGTCCTCGGCGGTCCGTGTGACCGATTCGCAGCCGGGGATGGCGGCGCGCAGCATCTCGGGGTCGTTCAGCGCGTCCCACACCCGCTGACGCGGGGCTAGGATCCGGCGCTCGCCGGTCATGTCCATCGGATGGTCTCCTGTCCAGGTCGCAAACTAGGACCGGGGACCCGGTGGGAAAAGGGGTGCCCCCCTTGTAGGCCCGGGCGTCATCCTGCAAGGACGGGCCAGGAACTGCGCCGGGCCGGACCTGGTGGCACCCCCGGGGGACCGAGAGACGATGCGCCTGGCCCGAGCCCTCTCCACCTGCATGGCGGGATCGGCCCTGCTGATCGGCGGGGCGGCGCCGGCCGCGGCGGCTGGCGTCTCGGGGGCGGATCTCTCCCTTGCCTGGGGCATTCCCTTCGTCGGCATGCTGCTGTCGATCGCGCTGATGCCGCTGCTCGCCGGCCATCTCTGGCACCACCACTACGGCAAGATCGCGGCGGGCTGGGCCGTCCTCCTCATCGCGCCCTTCGCCGTTGCCTTCGGGCCCGAAACCGCGGCCTCCGAGGTGTGGCACATCGTCCTGCAGGAATACGTCCCGTTCATTGCGCTGCTGCTCGCGCTCTACGTCACCGGCGGCGGCGTGCTACTGAAGGGGACGCTGATCGGCACGCCGGCGGTGAACACGGCCCTGCTCGCCCTCGGGACCGTCATCGCATCGCTGATGGGAACGACCGGCGCCTCGATGCTGCTGATCCGTCCCGTGCTGCGCGCCAACGCCTTCCGGCGGCGCAAGACGCACACCTTCGTCTTCTTCATCTTCCTGGTCAGCAACATCGGCGGTTCGCTGACGCCGCTCGGCGATCCGCCGCTCTATCTCGGCTTCCTCAAGGGCGTGTCCTTCTTCTGGACCACGACGCACCTGTTCGCGGAGTTCCTGACCTGCGCGGTGCTGCTGCTCGGCATCTACTACGTGCTGGATTCCTGGGCCTGGTCGAAGGAGAAGGCGGCCGTCCCGGACACCGGCGCACGTGAACCGCTGCGCGTCGAAGGCACGGTGAACCTCGGCCTGATCGGCCTCGTCGTCGTGACGGTGCTGTTGCAGGGCTACTGGCAGCCGGGAGAGGTCACGATCCTCGGCCAGCACATCGGTGCCGAGCGCCTGGTCGGCATCGCCGTGTTCGTCACCATCGCCTATGTGTCCATGAAGCTGACGCCGGCGTCGCTGCGGGAGGAGAACGGCTTCGCCTGGGGCGCGATCCTCGAGGTCGCCAAGCTGTTCGCCGCGATCTTCGTGACGATGGCCCCGGTGCTGGCCATCCTGCGCGCGGGGCCGGACGGGGCGGCAGGGCCGCTCGTCGCGCTGACCTCGGATGCCGCGGGACAGCCGATCCCTGCGGTCTACTTCTGGCTGTCCGGCGTGCTGTCCTCCTTCCTCGACAACGCCCCGACCTACCTGGTGTTCTTCAACCTGGCGGGGGGCGACCCGGCCTACCTGATGACCCACGGCGCCCTGACGCTGGTCGCGATTTCCTGCGGCGCCGTCTTCATGGGGGCCAATTCCTACATCGGCAACGCACCGAACTTCATGGTCAAGGCCATCGTGGAGGAGAACGGGGAGCGCATGCCGTCCTTCTTCGGCTATTGCGCCTGGGCGTTGGTGTTCCTGGTGCCGCTGTTTATTTTGATAACGCTGATCTTCTTCTGAGGAGGGCCCGATGCCCTACGTCATCGCCGACGACCTGCCCGACGAACCCGCGGGCGTGCGTTTCCGCCGCCTGCTGGACAGGCCGCAGATCCTGCAGATGCCCGGCGCGCATCTCGGCATCGCCGCGCTGCTGGCGAAGAAGCAGGGGTTCGAGGCGCTCTACATGTCCGGCGCGGCGATGTCCGCGACCATGGGCCTGCCGGACCTCGGCATGATCACGGTGGACGATGTCGCCTGGCATGTCCGCCAGGTGGTCCGCGCCTCGGCCCTGCCGGTGCTGGTCGACGGCGACACCGGCTATGGCGAGGCGCTCAACGTCATGCACATGGTCCGCACCTTCGAGGAAGCCGGGGCAGGGGCCGTGCACCTCGAGGACCAGCTGCTGCCGAAGAAGTGCGGGCACCTCAACGACAAGAAGCTGGCCAGCGCCGAGGACATGGCCGCGAAGGTGGCCGCGGCGCGCAAGGCGCGGAAGAACCTGGTCATCATCGCCCGTACCGATGCGGCGGCGAGCGAGGGGATCGACGGCGCCGTGGCCCGCGCGCGGCTCTATCTCGAAGCCGGCGCCGACGCGATCTTCCCCGAGGCATTGACGACCCGCGAGATGTTCGTCGAGTTCGCGAAGCGCATGCCGGGCGTGAAGCTGCTCGCGAACATGACCGAGTTCGGGCGCACGCCCTTCTTCACCGCCGCGGAGTTCCAGGAGATGGGCTACGCGATGGTGATCTGGCCGGTGAGCCATCTGCGGATCGCCGCGCGGGCGATGGAGGAGCTGTATGTCGGGATCCGCAAGGATGGCGGCACGCAGAACATGCTCGGGCGGATGCAGACCCGCGCGCAGCTGTACGAGACGATCGGCTACCACGATTACGAAGCGCTGGACGCGACGCTGATCCGTACGGTTGTGCCTGAAGGCATGCCGCAAACCTGAGGCTGCAGGACCTGCGTCATTTGGGCAACAACTCCGGCTGGCACCGCGACGTATTGCGGGGGCCGGCTGGCGTCCCCCTGGGCACTGATCACGAGTCTGTGTAACCGTCCTTCGTCTCAATATCGGGAACAGCGCGGCGGTCGTCGCGGTCCCGGGAACGAAGGATTGCAGCATGAAGCGCGTGCTCCTCGCCTCCGCGGCCCTGTCCTGCATCGCCGCCGCGCAGCCGCGGGGTGCGGCCGCCCAGATGGTCGAGGGGCTGTATGTCGGCGGCCTGGCCGGCGTCACCTGGCTGTCGGACACGAACGCGCCGATCGCCCCGCCGGCCTCGGCCAATCTCTCGACCCCGTCGGACCATTTCCAGCGCAAGTGGGACCCGGGCTTCGCGGGCGTCCTGAATGTCGGCTACGGCCTCATCGGCGGGCTGCGCGGCGAACTCGAGGCCTTCTATCGCACCAGCGATGCGGCAAGTGGTCTCGCCTTCAACCGGCCGGCCTCCGGCGGGACGGCGAACAGCTACGGGCTGATGGCGAATGTCTACTACGACTTCGCGATCGGCGGTCCGAACCCCGTGGCCATCCCCTATGTGGGCGGCGGCGTCGGCTACGCCTGGACCGACTGGTCCAGCGTCGGCGGGCGCGCCGGCAGCGCGGCGCTGAACATCGACGGATCGGACGGAAGCTGGGCCTATCAGGCGATCGCCGGCGTGGCCTTCCCGATCCCGGCCGTGCCGGGCCTCGCGATCACGGCGGAGTATCGGTACTTCGGCACCTTCGACAATCCGTCGCTCTCGGGCACCGTCACCGGGCCTGGCTATGCGCGCAGCCAACAGATCCCGGTCGCGACCTCGAACCACAACGTGATGCTCGGCGTGCGGTTCAACTTCGGCCGCATCCCGGCGCCGGCCCCGGTGGCCGCAGCGGCGCCGGCCCCGGCGCGCACCTTCATGGTGTTCTTCGACTGGAACCGCGCCGACCTCACCGATCGGGCCCGCCAGATCATCGCGGAAGCGGCGCAGGCGCGGACGCGCCAGCAGGTGACGCGGATCGACGTCACGGGTCACACCGACACCTCGGGCTCGGCGCAATACAACCAGGGCCTGTCGGTGCGCCGTGCGAATGCGGTCGCGGCCGAACTCGTGCGCCTGGGCGTGCCGCGCGGCGAGATCACCGCGCGCGGCGTCGGCGAGAGCCAGCTGCTCGTCGCGACCCCGGACAACACCCGCGAGCCGCAGAACCGCCGCGTGGAGATCGTCCTCCGCTGACGAGGGCCGGCAGGGGGAACGCCAGGGCGTCCCCCCTCGGCCGGGCCTATTGCTGGACCAGGATGTTCCCCAGCGCGAAGCCGATCGTCGCCTCGTCGGCGAGCATCGGCCGGTTGGCGAAGGCGCAGAGCTCGGCGATCTGCTGCGGGATCTCGACCGCCTGGTAGAAGGCGAGTGGCGTCGCGTTCTCCGCGATCGCGCGGATCGTGAAATGCACCGCGGCTTCGGGATAGGCGATGCCGCGGTCGCGCGCGCTGGCCAGCAGGATCTTGGCGAATTCCCGCTCGTCGGGGCCGTGCACGTGGATCTTGTAGGGCAGGCGGCGCAGGAAGGCCGGATCCATCAGGTCCCGCGGCGACAGGTTGGTCGAGAACACCAGAAGCTGGTCGAAGGGGATCTGGAAGGACTGGCCGGTGTGCAGCTTCAGGAAGTCGATGCGCCGGTCCATGGGCACGACCCAGCGGTTCAGTAGCGCCTCGGGCCGCGCGAGCTGGCGGCCGAAATCGTCGATCAGCAGCACGCCGTTCATCGCCTTGACGTGCAGCGGCGCTTCGTAGAACCGCGCCGTCGTCTCGAACTTGAGGTCGAGCATGTCGAGGCTGAGTTCGCCGCCCGCCGAGACGAAGGGGCGGCGGCAGGGCACCCAGCGCGGGTCGAACTCGTCGGCGAGGAGGCTCGCGACGGAACTCGACTGTGCTTCGATGCCGAGGCGGCGATGCACCGACGGGTCGAAGACCTTCACGATCTGTCCGCCGACCTCGAAGCAGTGCGGCACGAGCACCATCGCGCCGAACATGCGGACCATGCGCTCGGCGATCGATGTCTTGCCGTTGCCGGGCGCCCCGTAGAGCAGGATCGACCGGCCCGAATTCACCGCGATGCCGACCTTGGCGAGCAGGTCGTCCGGCACCGCGAGCGGGTGCAGCGCGCCGGCGACGATCCTGGGCTGGACATGCTCGCTGCGGATCGTCTGCTTGAGCACGCGGGCCGAGTAGTCGGCGAGCGAGACGGGCAGGGGGCCGATGTAGGAGTTGTTCGCGAAGGCTTCGACCGCCATGGAACGGCCGCGCGGCGTGAGCTCCACGCGCAATTCGCCCGCGACGATGCCGGGCTTGAGCTCGACGATGTTCTGCGCCCGCGCGCTCTCGATCAGCGAGCTCGACAGGCGGCGGGAGATCGCGAGCGTCTCCGCGATCGAGGCCGTCGTGCCCTGGCCGGCCGTGCTGAGGTACTTGCAGAAGATGTCGAGGATGATGCGCTGCTCGATGCCGAGCTGCGCCAGCGTATCGGGTGGGGCGGGCAGGCCGTCCTGCAGTTCCGTGACCTGGCGGGCGCTGAGCAGGCCCATTTCGACCAGGACGTCGCCAAGCGGCCGCCCCGTGCGGCTTTGCTGCGTGAGGGCTTCGTTGACGTCGGCGCGCGGCACCAGGTCCAGGGCGACGAGCAGGTCACTGAGACGCAAAACGGCCTCCACCAAGGCGGTTTGGTCACGCCGTGGGGGCGGCGCGATCGGGGTGGGGGGGATTAAGGCATCTTAACCTCATGGTTGTGCGAGGTCCATCGTAACGGAGGCGGACTTGCGCCGCCGCGGAAGCGCTCCAAGCTGATGCCCGCCCCCATGACGCCCCTCCTCATCGGATCCGAGATCTATCGCCGGTCGACCTATGGACCGAAGCATCCGCTGGCGATCCCGCGCGTCTCGACGACCCTCGACCTGATCCGGGCGCTCGGCTGGATGGATCCGGCGCGCTACCACGACAGCCCGATGGCCACGCCGGAGGCGCTGGCGCGCTTCCACCACCCGGACTACCTCGCTGCCCTGATGCGGGCCGAGGCCGAGCAGGGCGTGAGTCCGGCCGATCGCGAGCGCTTCCGGATCGGCGCCGACGGCAACCCGGTCTATCGCGAGGTATTCCGCCGACCGGCGACCTCGGCCGGGGGGACCATGCTGGCGGCGCGGCTGACCGCGCGGGGCGGCATCGCGCATGTGCCGGGCGGCGGGACGCACCATGGGCGCCCGGATCGCGCCTCGGGGTTCTGCTACCTCAATGATCCCGTGCTGGGGCTGCTCGAATGGCTGGGACTCGGCCTGACCAACATCGTCTACCTCGACATCGATGCGCATCACGGCGACGGCGTGCAGGACGCCTTCCACGACGATCCGCGCGTCTTCACGCTGTCGGTCCACGAGGACGGCCGTTGGCCCTTCACCGGCGGGGTGGCGGACCGGGCCGGCGGCCATGCCCGCAACATCCCGGTTCCCCAGGGGTTCAACGACAGCGAGATGGCCTGGGTGCTGCACGAGGCGATCCTGCCGATCATCCGCCACCTGCGGCCGCAGGCGATCATGGTCCAGTGCGGTGCCGACGCGCTGGAGGAGGATCCGCTCGCCCGGCTGTCGCTGTCGAACAACGCGCACCGGGCGGTCGTCGGTGCCGTCATGGGCCTGGCGCCCCGGCTGATCGTCCTGGGTGGGGGCGGCTACAATCCCTGGACGGTCGCCCGCTGCTGGGCGGGGGTCTGGGGGACGCTGAACGGCTTCGCCATGCCCGACCGTCTCGGCGCGGAGGCGGAAGCCGTGCTGCGGGCCCTGACCTTCCACCGGTCCGCCGGGCGCCACCCGCCGGACCATTGGTTCACGACCCTCGCGGACGCACCGCGACCGGGCGTGGTGCGTGCGGTCGTGCGGAACAGGGCCGCGGCGGCGCGGGCGGACCTTCCCGCCCCACCGGCCGCCGTGGCATGACAGGGACCATGATCTTCCGCCGATCCTGCCTGGCCATCCTTGCCGCGTTGCCGACGGCCGCGCTGGCGCAGCCCGGGGCGGACCGCCCCCAACCGCGGCTGCCGACCGAGCCGCTGGTGATCGTCACGCGCGACGGGCGCCGGCTGCCCTTCACCGTCGAGATGGCGATCCAGCCGGAACAGCAGATGATCGGCCTGATGTTCCGCCCGGAGGTGAAGCCGGACGAGGGCATGCTGTTCGACTGGGGCGCGCCGCGCGAGAGCAGCATGTGGATGCGCAACACCATCACGTCGCTCGACATGGTGTTCATCGCCGAGGACGGCCGCATCCATCGCATTGCCGAACGCACCGTGCCGCTGTCGCTCGCGACCGTTTCCTCGAACGGCCCGGTGCGGGCGACGCTGGAACTGCGGGCGGGAATCACGGAACAGCTCGACATCCGTGCGGGGGATCGGGTGCTGCATCGCCTGTTCGGCACCGCCCCCTGAGGCAGCGGCTTGCCCGCGGCGGGCGGCTTCCATAGGGTGCGCCGCGACGGGGCGTGGCGCAGCCTGGCTAGCGCGCCTGTTTTGGGTACAGGAGGTCGTGGGTTCGAATCCCGCCGCCCCGATTGGAATTCCGAGGACGAAGCGCATGCCGCAGCAGAAGGGCCTGGCCCGCATCTTCCAGCCGCCGAAGTCGGCGATGCAGTCCGGTCGCGCGAAGTCGCAGGGCTGGGTGCTGGAGTATGAGCCGTCGGAGCCGAAGGCCCTCGACCCGCTGACCGGATGGGTGGGCTCGGGCGACATGCTCGGTCAGGTGCGGCTGAAGTTCGAGTCGCGCGAACAGGCCGTGGCCTATGCCGAGGCGGGCGGCATTGCCTATGAGATCGAGCCCACGCCGCCGACGGCCGCGATCAAGCCGAAGGTCTATGCGGACAATTTCCGTTTCGGCCGGGTCGAGAACTGGTCGCACTGATCGCGGACCGCCGTGGTATCACGGCGCCGGGCGCCCTTAGCTCAGTTGGATAGAGCAACGACCTTCTAAGTCGTGGGTCGGGGGTTCGAATCCCTCAGGGCGCGCCATTGCCCGGCGCGCGAATGACGGCCCGTGAACCGGATCGATCCGACCCCCGGATTCGCCTCCCAGCCCGACATGCTGGTCGATGCGCCGGCAACGCGAGACGAAGCTGCTGCGGTTCGGCTCATCGGCCGATGCCGGCAGCCATTCGGCGGGGTGTGGGCCGGCGCGGTGCTTCTCTGGATTTCCAACGTCGTCGGCGCCGCGGCACGATGACGTCGCCCGGAGCGCCACCGCGCCGGGCTCGTGTGGGGGCGGATGATGCCCCCGACGACGGTCCGAGGAGGGCGTTCGCCGGGCAGAACATCGACGTCGACCGCGCGGCACGTACCGTGGGCGCGACATTCTCCCGCTGGCCGCAGAGGCCCTCCACCGCCGCCTATGGCATCGACGTCCCGGCGGAGCGTCCCGCCTTCCATGCCGCCGTCCCGGGACGGCGCAGCTCGGCACACCCGCGGGGCGGCATCGGTGTGTGAAGTCTGCGTGGCGGGGCGCATCGCGACTTGCCGGCATCGGTCGGCGCCACTAGCAAGCCGGTCGCATGGCCTGCATCGTACCGCGTGGATTGGTAGCGCCGCGCCGATCCCCGTTGCCGTTGGCGCTGGTCGTGGGCGGCCTCGCCTTCGCTGGTCCGGCGACCGTCACGGCCGAGCCGACGCCTTCGGACGCGATGCTCCCGAGCCTGGCGCGACAGCAGGATGCGCTCGAGGCCCAGGGCTTCATGGTGCGGGGGCAGGCGACCTTCGTCCTCCAGGGCCACCCCGCCTTCCGTTCCCCCTATCAGGGGGCCGGCAGCCTCACGCCCGCGGCCCAGGCGCGGAACACGCTGTCGGCCGACCTCGTGCTCGGCGTCCAGCTCTGGCAGGGGGCGGAGTTCATCCTCGACACCCAGGTCAGCCGCGGCTTCGGCCTGTCGGGCACGACGGGCGTCGCCTCCTTCCCGAACGGGGAGGCCTTCCGGCTCGGCACCGAGAACCTTGTCGGCTACGTGCCACGGGCCTTCCTGCGGCAGACGGTCGCGCTGTCCGCCGAGACCGTGCCGGGCGATGACGAGGATCCCCTGCGGTTCCGTGGCCCCCGGCCAGCCGAGCGGATCACGGTCACCGCCGGCAAGGTCTCGGTCTTCGATATCTTCGACGACAACCGCTACGCGCACGACCCGCGCACCCAGTTCCTCTCCTGGGGGTTGGTTTCCGCGGGCGCCTTCGACTTCGCGGCCGATGCCCGCGGCTACACCAACGGCGTCGCGCTGGAATACGACGCGCCCTGGGGCGGGTTCCGCGCCGGCGCCTTCCAGGTGGCGCGCTACATCAACTCCCTGTCGCTCGATCCGCAGCCCTTCAACGGATACCAGCTGCTTCTGCAGGCCGATCGGTTCTACGAGGCTGGCGGGCGGCCGGGCGCGATCCGCCTCCTCTATGGCTTCAGCCGCACGCGTTCGCAGAACTGGAACGAGTTGCTGGACGGCGACCTGACGGACACCGGCCAGAACCCCGCAGGCTACCGCACCAAGAACATGCTGGTGCTGAACTGGGAGCAGGAGGTCGCCGACGAACTCGGCGTCTTCGCGCGACTGTCCTGGAACGATGGGCGGGGCCAGAACTGGATGTTCACCGAGCAGGACCGCGCCGTTTCCTTTGGCATGCAGATGACCGGCGCGCGCTGGGATCGCGCGCGGGACACGGTCGGTCTCGGGACCAATATCGGCTTCATCTCGGGCGGGCGGCAGGACTTCCTGTCGCGCGGCGGCATCGGCTTCATCACCGGCGATGGGCGGCTGGACTACGCACCCGAATGGGCGAGCGAGCTGTACTACGATGCGCGCGTCGCGCCGGGCCTCAACGTGATGCTCGGGGGCACGCTGGTGGTGAACCCCGCCTACAACGCCGATCGCGGCCCCGTGGGGATCCTGTCCGCGCGCCTGCGTATGGCCTTCTGAGTGCTCGGGTCAGCCGGGCAGGCGGCCCCTCACGGCATTGGCGTGGGACGCGTAGCGGATCGCGCCGCTCGCATCCGTGGGCAGCGCCGCCCGCAGGCGGGCCACCACGGTGTCGACCTGGCCAGGCGGGGCGTTGGATAGGATCGAGCGGATGCTTGCCGAGCTCGTGACGCTGTCCCAGACAGCATCGAAATCGGGAAAGTGCCGTTCCACCGAGATGCGGCGTGTCTCGACCTCGGTGAACCCCGCGTCGCGCCAGAGCGCGGCCAGCACCTCCGGCCGCGCGGCCTCGACGCGCGGGGGCAGCGCCGGCGTGGCGCCGAGCGCCCGGAACTGCGCCTGGAGCGGCTCGTAGGGAAAGCCGCCACCCTCGAAATCCCAGGCATAGGCGGCGGCCAGCCCGCCCGGACGGAGCACCCGCGCCATCTCCGCAACACCCTTGGCGGGGTCGGGGATGAAGAAGATCACCAAGGCCATGGTCGCTGCGTCGAAGCGGGCCGGGTCGAAGGGCAGGGCCATGGCGTCGCCTTCGAGGAAGGTCGCCCCTGCGGCGCCGGGCCGCGTGCGCGCGAAGGACAGCTGGCCCTCCGACGGGTCGATGCCGACCGCCTCGGCCGGCGCGCAGCGTTGCATGATGAGCTCGGTGAAGGCGCCGTTGCCGCAGCCCACATCGATCCAGCGCTGACCGGGGGCCGGGGAGAGCCAGTCGAGGAAGACGTCCCCCGCCAGGCGGCTCCAGGCACCCATCGATCGCTCATAGCCCGCGCCATCGTTGAAGACGATCTGGCTGCTCATCGGCAGGTCTCCCCGGGAGAGCCGGAGCCTACGCCCGCCTGAAGCTCCGTCGCGAGCATCATCGTGGCCCGCTCGTGCCCGGGTCGCGATGGCGCCAAACGGTTGACCGCGCCCTCGGCTCGGCGATGCTGGCGTCCGATGAGCGATGACGAGGACGACGCGGCAACCGTGCCGGTGGCCGAACGGGGGCTCCCGGCCGGGACGCCGGTGCTGACCCCGACGGGCGAGCGCCCTGTCGAGACGCTCGCGCCTGGCAGCTTGGTGATCGCCGTCTCGGGTGAGGGGGCGCCGTTCCAGCGGGTCCTCGAGCTGCGCCGCGCGGTCGTGCCTGCCGCGCTGGTCCGGCTGAGGGCTGGCGCCCTGGCCGACGGCGCCCCGCGCGAGGACCTTCTCCTGCCGACCGGCCATGCGCTTTTCATCGACGACATGTTCGTCCAGGCCGGGGCGCTGCTTGGCAGCCCTGGGGTGCGGCTCGAGCAGAAGGCCGGGCTGTGCGAGGTCTTCAGCCTCGTCCTCGCCGGCCATGATGCCGTGCTCGCGGCCGGTACGCCGGTCGAGACGGCGCCAGGCGCGGACACCCCCATGCCTTGCGAACGGGCGGAACCTTGGCTGCGGGCGCGGCTGGCCTGGCGCGCCGAGGCGATGGGCTGGGCCGAGCCCCTGCCGGAGGAAGTGCCGGCGCTTGGGCTCGACCTTGCGGAGGAACTCGCGTCATCGGCCCTCGCACCGGCCTTGCCGCCGTCGCCCTTCGCCGGCCCGGGGGCCTGAGCACCCGGCGCGCCGACGTGCTAGCCTGACGACATATCGACGGAGGAACCGCCATGACCGAGGCCTGCATCGTCGGCTGGGCCCACAGCCCCTTCGGCAAGCGCGAGGACGCACCGGACCTCGAGACGCTGATGGCCGGCGTCGCGCGGGCCGCGATCGAGGATGCGGGCATCGCGCCGGCCGACATCGACGCAGGCTTCGTCGGCGTCTTCGGCGAGGGCTTCACGCCGCAGGGCTTCCCGGCCTCGCTGGTGCTGCAGAGTGTGCCGGAACTGCGCTTCAAGCCGATCACGCGCTATGAGAATGCCTGCGCGACCGGCTCGGCCGCGATCCATGCGGCGCGGGATTTCCTCGCCGCCGGGCGGGGCCGCTTCGCGCTGGTGGTCGGGGCGGAGAAGATGACCTCCACGCCAGGCCCCAAGGTCGGGGACATCCTGCTCACGGCCTCCTACCGCAAGACCGAGCAGGACATCGAAGGCGGCTTCGCCGGCGTCTTCGGGCGTATCGCGGAAGCCTATTTCCAGCGGCATGGGGACCAGTCGGATGCGCTCGCGGCCATCGCGGCGAAGAACCACCGCAACGGCGTCGACAATCCCTGGGCGCAGATGAGGAAGGACCTCGGCTACGCCTTCTGCCGCACCGAGAGCGAGAAGAACCCCTTCGTCGCGCGCCCGCTGAAGCGGACCGATTGCTCGCTCGTCTCGGACGGCGCCGCGGCGCTGGTGCTGACGGATGGCGAGACGGCCAGGGCGATGACCAAGGCGGTGCGGTTCCGTGCGGCCGTCCAGGTCAACGACTTCCTGCCCATCGCCGCGCGCGACATCACCCGCTTCGAGGGCGCGCGCGAAGCGTGGAACCGCGCCTATGCCGAGGCCGGGGTCACCGTCGCGGATCTCTCCTTCGCCGAGACCCATGACTGCTTCACCGTCGCCGAGCTCATCGAATACGAGGCGATGGGCCTGGCGCCGGAAGGCCAGGGGGCGCGGGCGGCGCTCGAGGGCTGGACGGCGGCCGATGGGCGGCTGCCGGTGAACCGCTCGGGCGGGCTGAAGGCGAAGGGGCACCCGATCGGCGCGACCGGCGTGTCGATGCACGTCCTCGCGGCGATGCAACTGACCGGCACGGCCGGCGCGATGCAACTGCCGAAGGCGGATCTCGGCGGGGTGTTCAACATGGGCGGGGCGGCCGTGGCGAACTACGTCTCGATCCTGGAGCGCGCCCGCTGAGCGCTGGCACGCCGGCTGCAACGTCAACGACGTCTGGTTGCCGGGCCCGTCCCGGGCCGGCAGCTTAGCCTTCCTCAAACCTGACCTTGAGGCCGTCCTTCCGGGGACGGCCTCTTTTTTTGCCTATCGACATTTGCAATTCGCAATGCGTTTCGCGAAGCCACCTGCGCGCGTCCATGCACTTTTTCTTCATTTCCCTCCGCCAGTCTGCCGGCAGCCAGCGGGCTTCCACCAGGGTCCGCGGCAGGGGCAGCGGACGGAGCGCAATGGACGGGGTTGCGGAGGCCGGCAGCGCGACGCGACCGGAAGCGGGGCAGGGACCGGCGCCGCCGGCGAGGCCCGGCAGTTCGGAAGGCGTATTGAGTTTCGACGGCGAACTGCGCGTCGGGCTGGTCAGCGGGCGGGCCGGCATATTGCTCGGCCTGTCCCGGCAGGCGCGACGCGCGCAGGGCTTGGCCGAACTGCTGGAGGCGAGCCCCCGTCTCGACCGCGACGCGACGGCGACCCTGCTCGCCGCGTGCCTGTCGGCCACGACGCCGAACGGCGAGACCGATGCCGACCTCCGCCTCGCCGGTGCGCCGGGGCTTCGCTTCGCGATCCGCAAGGCGTCGCGCGGCACCTTCATCCTCGGCATCGCGTCGGACCCGATCCTGATCGCCGGCGGCGGCATCGATCCACTCACCGGCCTCGCGGACCGGGCCATGTTCCAGGCGCGCCTGGCTGCCGCGCTGGACCGTCCGGCGCGCCGGCGCTGCGGCGCGGGAGTGCTGCTCTGCGACCTGGAGGGGATCCGGGCGGTCAACCAGGTGCTGGGCCACGCGATCGGGGAGGACCTGTTGCGTGCCGCCGCGCGGCGCCTCCAGGCTGCGGTGCGGGACGCCGATCTCGTCGCGCGCCTTGCGGGGGAGGAATTCGCCGTCCTGCAATCGGACGTCGGCGAGCCGGCGCATGCGGCGGCCCTTGCGGCGCGGCTCGTGGACCTGCTCGGCCGACCCTACCTGATCTCGGGCGAGACGATCGTCGTCACGCCGCGGATCGGTATCGCCGTCGCGCCGGCCGATGGTGCCGAAGCGCCTCTGTTGCTCCGCCGCGCCGCCATGGCGCAACACGAGGCACCCACCGCCGGCGCGGGATCCTGGCGCCGCTTCAGCCCCGAGATGGACCTGCGCTGGCAGGAAAGCCGCGCGCTCGAGGCCGCGCTGCGGATCGCGGTGGCCGAGGAGCAGTTCGAACTGCACTACCAGCCCCAGGTCGCGCTGCCGGGCCGGCACCTCACGGGATTCGAGGCGCTGATCCGCTGGCGCCATCCCGAGCGCGGCCTGCTCACCCCCGCCTGCTTCCTGCCGATGGCCGAGCGCCTTGGGTTGATGCAGCGGATCGGGGCCTGGGTGCTGCGCGAGGCCTGCCGGACCGCCGCCGCCTGGCCCCGGCCGCTGCGCGTCGCGGTGAACATCTCCCCGGCGCAGTTCGAGGATGAATCGCTGCCCGCCGCCGTCGAGGCGGCCCTGGCGGACAGCGGCCTCGCACCGGATCGGCTGGAACTCGAAGTGACCGAAACGGTGCTGCTCGCGACGGGCGACGCGGCGCTCGCCCAGTTGTTGACGCTGCGCGCGCGCGGCGTGGGCATCGCGATGGACGATTTCGGGACCGGGCATTCCTCGCTGACGCAGTTGCGTGCCTTTCCGTTCGACCGGCTGAAGATCGACCGCTCCTTCGTGAAGGACCTGCCGGCGGGTGGCGACGCGCTGGCCATCGTGCGCGCGGTGACGGGGCTCGGACGGAGCCTCGGCATCGCGGTCACGGCCGAAGGGGTCGAAACCCAGGCGCAGTTGCAGGACCTGCTGCGCGAAGGCTGCGATGCCGCGCAGGGGTTCCTGTTCGGCAGGCCGGTGCCGGGCAGCGATGTTCCCGCGGTGATCGGCGCGCTGGCCGCGGCCTGAACCTCAGGCCGGGACCAGCACCACGGCCGCGGCCTGGGCGGCGATGCCTTCGCCGCGCCCCGGGAAGCCAAGGCGCTCGGTCGTCGTCGCCTTGACCGAGATCGCGTCGATCGACACGCCAAGGAGCTCCGCCAGCCGCGCGCGCATCGCCGCGGCATGGGGCGCGATCTTCGGGCGTTCGCAGATCAGCGTGACGTCCGCATTCGCCAGCGCGCCGCCGCGCGCGGCGATGCGTTCGGCGGCATGACGCAGGAAGCGCGCGCTGTCCGCATCCTTCCACTGCGCCTCGGAAGGCGGGAACCAGCGGCCGATGTCGCCTTCCGCCAGCGCGCCGTAGATCGCGTCGCACAGCGCGTGGATGCCGACATCGGCGTCCGAATGACCCGACAGCCCGAGGTGATGCGGCACGGTGATGCCGCAGAGGATCAGCGGGCGACCCTCCACCAGGCGATGCACGTCGAAGCCGGTGCCCATGCGGGGGATCATGCGGGCGGCGAGATGGGCTTCCACGCGGGCGAGGTCCTCGGGCCAGGTGATCTTCACGTTGCTCTCGCCGCCCGGCACCAGCGCGACCGGCAGGCGGGCGGCCTCGAGCAGGGCGGCATCGTCGGTGGCGCTGCCGTCGCCGCCGCGATGCGCGTCGCGCAGGACGGTGTAGCGGAAGGCCTGCGGCGTCTGGGCGCGGAACAGGGAATCACGCGGCACCGTTTCGACGATGCGATCCAGGGCGCCGCGCTTGAGCGTGTCGGCGACGGGCTGGGCGGGGATCGCGCCCGGCGTCGTCTCCAGCGCCGCGAGCAGCGCGGCGATGGTGCCGGGCGGGATGACCGGGCGCGCGGCATCGTGCACCAGCACGACCGCGGGCGGATCGGCGGCCAGCGCCTCGAGCCCCGCGCGCACGCTGTCGGCGCGCGTCGCGCCGCCCGGCACCGGCGGCAGCACCGGCAGGCCGTCGAGCAGCGCGGCGACCTGCGCTTCTTCGCCGGGCGCGACGACCGGCTGGATGCGATCCACCAGACCCTCGCGCAGCAGCGCCTCGGCCGCATGGCGCATCACGGGGCGGCCGAGCAGGGGCAGGTATTGCTTGGGGGCCTCGGCGCCGAAGCGGGTGCCCCGCCCGGCGGCCATCAGCAACGCGGTGACCGTCATGCCGCGCTTCTATCCCGCCACGCGCGGCGGGGCGAGGGCTCAGCCGCGCCGCTTCAGCGCCCGCAGGTCGACGATGCCAGGTGCCGTGCGCGGATCGGCGAGGCCCGGGAAGATCGCGTGCTTCTGGATCTTCTGCGTCGCGGTGGTGGGCAGGCTGTCGACCACCAGCAGCCAGCCGGGCGCCTTGTAGTAGGCGAGATGTCCGTTGCAGTGCGCGAACAGCGCCTGGGCCGGCACGTCGCTGGCGAGGACGACGCAGGCGAGGACTTCTTCCTCGCGCAGTTCGTCCGGCACGGCCATCACGGCGGCCTGCGTCACCTCGGGATGCGCGAGCAGCACCGCTTCCACTTCGGCGGCGGCGATGTTCTCGCCGGAGCGACGGATGATGTTCTTCCGGCGATCGACGAAATGAACCATGCCGTCGGGGCTGCGGCGGACCACGTCGCCGGTGTGGAACCAGCCGCCGCGCCAGGCGGCCTCGGTCGCCTCGGGATCGTCCAGATAGCCCGAGAAGAAGTCCCGCCGCGGCGTCGCGGCGGAATGGCGGATCAGCATCTCGCCCGGCGTGCCGTCGGGCCGTTCCGCCCCGTCATCGCCGGCGACGCGGATCTCGAGGCCCGGAAAGGCGCGGCCGAAGGCGCGGGTGCCGACCTGGCGCGGCTCGGCGCTGGCGGCGGTGATGCGGACCATCTCGGTCATGCCCCAGATCTCGATCATCGGGAAACCGAAGCGGGCCTCGAAGGCGGCGTGCAGGGTGGGCTCGATGCCGGCGCCGATGCCGCAGCGCACGCCGGCGGCCAGCGGCTCCTCGCCTGGCGGTTCGTTCATCAGCATGGCGGCGACGACGCCGAGGTAGTGGACGATGGTCGCGCGGGTCGCCGCGACCTCGCGCCACCAGCGGCGGGGATGGAAGCGTTCGGGCTGAACCTGGCAGTTGCCGGTGAGGATCGCGCCCATCAGCGACAGCACGCCGGCATTCACGTGATAGAGCGGCAGCGGGTTGTAGATGCGCTCGGACGCGGGGCGCAGCGTCGCGATGCCGCCGAGGTCGGCGTAGCGCGCGCCCGAGGCGAGTTCGTAGCCGTGCGACAGCACGCAGCCCTTGGGCCGGCCTGTGGTGCCCGAGGTGTAGAGGATGCTCGAGGGCGTCTCCGGCCAGATCGGGTCGGTCGAGGCCGCACGAGCGGGCGAGGGGAGCCCGTGCGGGAACGCCTCGGCCGTCAGGAGGGGAGGCCGGTGGCCGCAGCCGGCGATCGCATCGCGGACACGCTGCTCCCGCGCCGACAGCACAACCAGCAGCTCGGGGCGGCTGTGGTCGACCAGGTAGGCGATCTCGGCGGGACGGTATTCGGGGTTGATCGGCACGACGCAGGCACCGAGGCCGTTCAGCGCCAGGCGGTGCAACACCGCCTCGGGGCGGTTCTCGAGCAGGGTCGCGACGCGATGGCCCGGGCCGAAGCCGGCGGCGGCATAGGCGGCGGCGAGGCGCGTGACCGCCGCGCCGGCGTCGGCGTAGGTGATCTCGACGCCATCGGGCAGGTAGTCGCGGGCCGGATCGGCCGGCACGGCGAGGAAGGGGCGGGCGCCATGCGCCGCGACCGCCGCCGCGAAGGCGTCGCCGATGGTGCTGGGCGCTGGCGTCACGGATCCTCCCCGGGGCCTCGCGCCATGCTAAGGCGGCGCCGCGCGGGGACGCCACCCGGTGGCCCGAGGGCTCGCCAACCGTCCGGCTGCACCCATATGCATCATGCCGCGTTGCGGGCGCGGCTCAACCGGGGTAGTCTGCCTAAATCATGAGCAATGCATTCGACAGCGGCACGACGCCCCGGCCGGGCGACGGGGGCGCCGGGCCGAGGGTCGCGCCGATCGAGCTCGGCGCCGTCCGGATCGAGACGCCTGTGATCCTGGCACCGATGTCGGGTGTGACGGACCTGCCCTACCGGCGGCTCGCCCGCGCCCTCGGCGCCCCGATGGTGGTCAGCGAGATGATCGCCTCCCAGGCCATGGTCCGGGAGAACCGCCAGACGCTGAAGATGGCCGAGGTGGACGGCTTCGGCGGCCCGGCTTCGGTGCAGCTCGCCGGCTGCGATCCGCAGACCATGGCCGAGGCCGCCCGCCTCGTCGTCGATCGCGGCGCGGCCATCGTCGACATCAATTTCGGCTGCCCGGTGAAGAAGGTCGCGGTCGGGCAGAGCGCCGGCTCGGCGCTGATGCGCGACGAGATCGCCGCCGCGCGCATCCTGGAAGCGACGGTGAAGGCCGTGTCCGTGCCGGTGACGCTGAAGATGCGCATGGGCTGGGACCACAACAGCCTCAACGCGCCGCGCCTGGCGCGGATCGCCGAGGAATGCGGGATCCGCCTGGTCACGGTGCACGGCCGCACCCGGCAGATGTTCTACACCGGCGTCGCGGACTGGGACTTCATCCGCGGGGTGAAGGACGCCGTCTCCATCCCGGTCATCGCCAATGGCGACATCGTCACGGTGGAGAATGCCGAGGAGGCGCTGCGCCGGTCGGGCGCCGACGGCGTGATGATCGGCCGCGGTTGCTACGGCCGTCCCTGGTTTCCCGCCACCATCGCGCGGCGCCTCACCGGAGGCGACGCGGCCGAGCCCGTGCTCGTGGAGCAGAAGCGCATCCTCCTCGAACATTACGAGGACATGCTGACGCATCACGGGCGCGACCCCGGCGTGCGGCTCGCGCGCAAGCATGTCGCCTGGTACTCCAAGGGCCTGCCCGGCTCCGCCGAGTTCCGCGTGCAGGTGAACCGCTGCGATACGCCCGAGGCGGTGCGCGAACTGGTCCATGCCTTCTACGACCCGCTCATCGAACGCGGCGTCGAAGCGGTGCGCGACGCCTTCCGGGAGGCCGGCGAGGACCGGATCGCGGCATGAAGGGCGGGCTGCTCCGCCGCGTGACGGCGGTCGCGGCCCGGCCCGGACGCAACGGCCCCGAGCCCGGCGCCGTGCTGTCGGCCATCGCGGTGCCGGTCGTCGTGCTCGATGGCGACAACCGCTTCGTCTCGGTCAATGCGGCGGCGGAGCAGTTCTTCCAGACCTCGGCGGCCTCGCTCGCGCAGTTGCGGCTGACCGATCTGCTGCCGGAGGACAGCCGGCTCTTCGCGGTGATCGCGCAGGTCCGCTACGTCGATGCGCGGGTGTCAGACCACGACCTGACCTTGGAAAGCCCGCGCCTGTCCCGGCGCGGCGTCTCGGTCCACGCGGCGCCCTTGCCCGAGATGCCGGGCGCCGTGGTCCTGACGCTGCAGGACGGGTCGACGGCGCAGATGCTGGACCGGCAGCTGAACTTCCGCGGTGCGGCGCGCGGCGCCTCGGCCATGGCGGCGATGCTGGCGCATGAGGTGAAGAACCCGCTGTCCGGCATTCGCGGCGCGGCGCAGCTGATCGAACAGAGTGCCGCCTCGGAGGGCGACCGCGAGCTCTGCCAGCTGATCCAGGACGAGGTCGACCGCATCCGGGGCCTCGTGGACCGCTTCGACATGTTCTCCGAACGGCCGGTCGAACTCGGCCCGGTGAACATCCATCGCGTCCTCGACCACGTGAAGCGGATCGCCGAGAGCGGCTTCGCCGCGCATCTGCGGGTGATCGAGGAATACGACCCGTCCCTGCCGCCGGTCTGGGGCAATCGGGACCTGCTTGTGCAGATTTTGCTCAATCTGGTGAAGAATGCGGCAGAGGCTGTCGATCCCGTGGGCGGGGAAATCGTCCTGACCACGGCCTACCACCACGGCGTGCGCATCGCCGTGCCTGGATCTTCGGACCGTGTGCACCTCCCGCTGCAGATCAGCGTGCGGGACAACGGCCCTGGAATCGCGGAGGAAGTTCGCGGCACGCTTTTTGAACCCTTCGTCAGCACGAAGCGGGGGGGTCAGGGGCTCGGCCTCGCTCTCGTCGCGAAGCTGGTCGCGGACCAGGGCGGGCTGATCGAATGCGACAGCCGTCCCGGGCGGACCGTCTTCCGGCTGTCCATGCCGACGCCTCCGCCGGGAATCTCTGGGACTGCGCAATGACCGATGCCCGAACCATCCTCGTCGCCGATGACGACCGCGCCATCCGGACGGTGCTGAGCCAGGCGCTCGCCCGGTCCGGCTACCAGGTGCGCGCGACCTCCTCGGCCTCCACGCTGTGGCGCTGGGTCGAGGATGGGGAAGGGGACCTCGTCATCACCGACGTGGTGATGCCGGACGAGAACGGTCTCGACCTGGTCCCGCGCATCAAGCGCGTGCGCCCGGACCTGCGCGTGGTGGTGATGAGCGCGCAGTCGACCTTCGCCACGGCGGTGAAGGCGACCCAGCGCGGCGCCTTCGAATACCTGCCCAAGCCCTTCGACCTGAAGGAACTGCTCGCGGTCGTGGAGCGCGCACTCGCCGCGCCGGCGACCGCGGCCGTCACGACCGGCGAGCCCGAGACCGAGAAGCTCCCGCTCGTCGGCCGGTCACAGGCGATGCAGGAGATCTACCGGACGGTCGCGCGGCTCACGACCACCGACCTCACAGTGATGATCACGGGTGAGAGCGGTACCGGCAAGGAACTGATCTCCCGCGCGCTGCACGACTACGGCAAGCGCCGCTCGGGACCCTTCGTCGCCATCAACATGGCCGCGATCCCGCGCGAATTGATCGAGGCCGAGCTGTTCGGCCACGAGCGCGGCGCCTTCACCGGCGCGCTCAACCGCGGCATCGGCCGCTTCGAACAGGCGGCCGGCGGCACGCTGTTCCTCGACGAGATCGGCGACATGCCGCCGGAGGCCCAGACCCGCCTGCTGCGCGTGCTGCAGGAAGGCGAGTTCACCACCGTGGGCGGCCGCCAGCCCATCAAGGCGAATGTCCGCATCGTCGCCGCGACGCATCGCGACCTGCGGCAATTGATCCGCCAGGGGCTGTTCCGCGAGGACCTGTTCTACCGGCTGAACGTCGTGCCCATCCGCCTGCCGCCGCTGCGCGAGCGGATGGAGGACATCCCGCTGCTGGCGCGCCACTTCCTCGATCGCGCCAAGGCGGCCGGGCTGCCGGGGAAGCAGTTGAGCAGCGAGGCGCTCGACGCCCTGAAGGCCCATTCCTGGCCCGGCAATGCCCGCGAGCTCGAGAACCTGATGCGGCGGCTCGCCGCGCTCTATCCGCAGGAGGTCATCGGCGCCGACGCGGTCGCGGCCGAGCTCGCCGAGGCGGTCCAGCCCGCCGGCCCGGACGGCAGCGCCCAGCCTGCCACCCTCGAACAGGCGGTCGAACGGCACCTGCAGACCTTCATGGCGGCCCACAAGGACGGGCTGCCGGTCCGCGACCTCTATGAACGCGTCCTGGCGGAAGTGGAGCGCCCTCTGCTCCGACTCGCACTCGGTGCTACAAGGGGCAACCAGATCAAGGCCGCCGCCATGCTCGGGCTGAACCGCAACACGCTGCGCAAGAAGATCCGTGAGCTCGAGCTGCCGGTCGTGCGCGGCCTGACCTGACCGATGCGCAGGCCCTGACATGGCGGGCCTGTTCCGCCGGAGCGGCGGCCCCCGCCGCGTGGCTTCCCCGCCGGCCGAGGTGTCCGGCCAGGCGCCGGCTCCCCGCAAGCTGACGCGTCGCATCACCGATGCGCTTCTGGGGGGCGCGGCGACGATCGCGCTGGCGCTGGTCGCCCTCGGCCTGGGTATCGCGACCTTTGCGCTGCTGTCGGGCGGTACCCCGCTCGGGCCGACCAGCCCGGGGCAGGTCGTCGGCATCGTGCTGGCGAACCTGGTGGTGCTGCTGCTGCTCGCGGCCTCGGTCATCGCACGCTTCGTGCGGATGTGGGCGGAACGGCGGGAAGGGTCCGCAGGGTCCCGCCTGCATGTGCGGCTGGTGCTGCTGTTCGGCGTCGTCGCGGTCGGACCCTCGATCCTGGTGGCCGGCTTCGCCGCGGTGTTCTTCAACCTCGGCATCCAGGCCTGGTTCAGCGACCGGGTGCGGGACACGCTGGAGGCCTCGCTGGTCGCCTCCCGCGCCTATCTCGAGGAGCACCGCAACACCATCCGGGCCGACATCCTGGCCATCGCGAACGACCTCAACCGCGCGGCGCCGGTGCTGCTGCCCGACAACGGGCTGGCCTTCGCGCGGCTGCTCGCGACCCATACGGCCATCCGCGGGCTGACCGAATCCCTGGTGGTGGAACCGACGCTGGGCCAGGTCGTGGCGTCGGCGGGACTGACCACCGGATCGGTCGTGGATGCCCCGCCCTCCTGGGCCCTTGAGCAGGCGCGCGCCGGCGAGGTCGTCGTCATGCCCGGCGAAGGCGGCGAAGGCCGCGTCCGGGCGATGGTGCAGCTGAACATCCCGCCCGGCCTGCTGCTGGTGATCAGCCGCCCGGTCGACCCCGGCGTGCTCGAGCACATGCGCAAGACCGAGCTCGCCTTCCAGGAATACGACAGGCTCGACCGCAATCGCGGCGATCTGCAGATCACCTTCGTCGTGATCTTCGCCATCGCGACGCTGCTCGTGCTGCTCGGTGCGGTGTTGCTCGGGCTGCTGATCGCCAACCGGATCGCACGGCCGATCTCCCGGCTGATCACGGCGGCCGAGCGCGTGCGGACCGGCGACCTCTCGACCCGCGTGCACGAGGGCAAGGCGGACGACGAGGTCGCGAGCCTGTCGCGCGCCTTCAACCGCATGACGAGCCAGCTCTCGGCCCAGCGTTCGGAGCTCATGGAAGCGTACCGCCAGATCGACGAGCGCCGGCGCTTCACGGAGACCGTGCTGTCGGGCGTCACCGCGGGGGTGATCGGCCTCGATGCGGAAGGGCGGGTCAACCTGCCGAACCGCTCGGCTTCGGGTCTGCTCGGGGTCGATCTCGACGCCGCGATCGGGCTGCCGCTGGCCGGCGTCGCGCCGGAGTTCGCGCCCCTGATCGAGGCGGCGCGCGCCCAGCCCGATCGCCCGCAGACCAATGAAATCCGCACCGGCCCGCCCTCCGCGCGCCGTACCCTCATCGCGCGGCTCGGCGCCGAGATGCAGGGCGGCCGCGTCGAGGGCTACGTGCTGACCTTCGACGACATCACGGAATTGTTGTCCGCCCAGCGCAAGGCGGCCTGGGCCGATGTGGCGCGGCGCATCGCGCACGAGATCAAGAATCCGCTCACGCCGATCCAGCTGAGCGCGGAGCGGCTGAAGCGCCGGTACCTCAAGCAGATCCAGGACGATCCCGACACCTTCCGTCAATGCACCGACACCATCGTCCGCCAGGTCGGCGACATCGGCCGGATGGTGGACGAGTTCTCGGCCTTCGCCCGCATGCCGCAGCCGGTGATCCGCCCGGAGGATGTGAACCAGCTGCTGCGTGAGGCGCTGGTCCTGCAGCGCGATGCGCATCCGGAGATCGCGTACGTGACCCGCTTCGCCGACCCGGCGCCGCGGGTGCCCTGCGACCGCCGGCTGATCGGCCAGGCGCTGACCAACCTGCTCCAGAACGCCGCCGACGCGGTCGCGATGCGGGCGGGCGAGGGGGCCGGGCGGATCGAGGCGGCCATCGACGCCACCCCGGATCATGTCACCATCACCGTCACCGATGACGGAGTCGGGCTGCCGACGGAGGAGGACCGGGACCGGCTGACCGAGCCCTATGTCACTCATAAGCCAAAGGGCACGGGGCTTGGCCTTGCCATCGTGAAGAAGATCATGGAGGACCATGGGGGGCGGCTGGTGCTGGAGGACCGTGAAGACGGCCCCGGCGCGCGTGTCACCCTGATCCTGCCGGTTCGGGAGGCCGGCGAGGGCGCGTCGGAATCGACCGGGACCGCCGAGGGAGCGAAGGTTGCGCATGGCGCATGAGATCCTGATCGTCGACGACGAGCCGGACATCCGGGCGCTGATCGAGGGCATCCTCTCGGACGAGGGCTATGAGACGCGCCAGGCGCACAACTCGGATACCGCCATCGCGGCGTTCCGGCAGCGGCGGCCGTCGCTCGTCATCCTCGACATCTGGCTGCAGAACTCCCGCCTCGACGGCCTCGGTATCCTCCAGGCGCTGCATGTCGAGGAACCGCAGGTGCCGGTGGTGATGATCTCGGGCCACGGCACGATCGAGACCGCGGTCCAGGCGATCCAGGAAGGCGCCTACGACTTCATCGAGAAGCCGTTCAAGTCCGACCGGCTGCTGCTGATCGTCGCGCGCGCGCTGGAAGCGGCGCGGCTGAAGCGCGAGAACAGCGAGCTGCGCCTGCGCGCGGGCCCCGAGACCGAACTGGTCGGGGCCTCCTCGCCGCTCGGGCAACTGCGCGGCGCGATCGAGAAGGTCGCGCCGACCGGGTCGCGCGTGCTGATCACGGGACCTGCCGGCGCCGGCAAGGAAGTCGCCGCGCGCATGATCCATGCCCGCTCGCGCCGAGCCGATGGGCCGTTCCTCGTCCTCAACTGCGCGACGCTCAATCCGGCCCGCTTCGAGGAGGAGCTGTTCGGCGTCGAGGCCGGCCCCGATCCGCTCGCCCAGCCGCGACGCGCGGGCGTGCTGGAACGCGCGCATGGCGGGACGCTGCTGCTCGACGAGATCGCGGACATGCCCCTGGAGACCCAGGGCAAGATCGTGCGCGCGCTCCAGGAGCAGGGTTTCGAGCGCATCGGCGGCGGCACCCGGGTGAAGGTCGATGTGCGCGTGCTGTCGACCACGAACCGGGACCTGCAGAGCGAGATCGCGGCCGGGCGGTTCCGCGAGGATCTGTTCTATCGGCTCGCCGTCGTGCCGTTGCGCGTGCCGGCGCTGCGCGAACGGCGCGAGGACGTGCCGGTGCTCGCGCGCCACTTCATGAGACGCTCGGCCGAGACGACGGGCATGCCGTCGCGCGAACTGTCGGAGGACGCGCTCGCGGCCATGCAGGCCTATGACTGGCCGGGCAATGTGCGCGAGCTGCGCAACCTGATCGACTGGCTGCTCATCATGGCGCCGGGCGAAGCCAAGGAAGCGATCCGTCCCGACATGCTCCCGCCGCAGGTGGGCGCGGCGGCGCCGGCGGTGCTGAAGCTCGACAGGTCGAGCGAGATCATGACGCTGCCGCTGCGCGAGGCGCGGGAACTGTTCGAACGGCAGTATCTCGAGGCGCAGCTGCTGCGTTTCGGCGGCAACATCAGTCGCACCGCGAACTTCGTGGGGATGGAGCGCAGCGCGCTGCACCGCAAGCTCAAGTTCCTCGGCGTCCAGGCCGAGGACCGGGCGAACCCGCCGGGTTCCGTCGGCAACGCCTGAAGGACCACGCATGTCCCGCATCGCCTATGTGAACGGCCGCTACCTGCCGCAGCCCGAGGCGGCGGTGAACATCGAGGATCGCGGCTACCAGTTCGGTGACGGCATCTACGAGGTGGTGCACCTCTACGATGGCCGGTTCGTCGACGAGGACCTGCATCTCGACCGCCTGGAGCGCTCGCTGCGCGAGATCGCGCTGCCGATGCCCATGGCCCGGGCCGCGCTGCGGCAGGTGCTGCGGGAAGTGGCGCGACGGAACCGCGTGACGGAAGGGCTGCTCTACATGCAGGTGACGCGCGGCGTCGCGCGGCGGGAACACGCCTTCCCGGCGAAGCCCGTCCCGCCCGCGCTGGTGGTCACGATCAAGCGCATTCCGCCCTATCCGGCCGCGGTCGATCGATGGGGGGCCGCGGCGATCACGCAGCCCGACCTGCGCTGGGCGCGCTGCGACATCAAGACCGTGAACCTGCTGCCCAACTGCCTCGCCCGCCAGGCGGCGAAGGAGCAGGGGGCGATCGAGGCGGTGCTCTACGATCCCGCGACCGAGATGGTCACCGAAGGGGCGGCGACGTCCTTCTGGATCGTGGACGAGCACGGCACGATCCGCGTGCGGCACCTCGACCACGCGATCCTGCCCGGCTGCACCCGCGCGGCGCTGATCGCCGAACTGCGGCAGGCCGGCATTCCGTTCGAGACGCGGGCCTTCTCGCTCGAGGAGATGCGCCGGGCGCGGGAAGCCTTCCTGACCTCCGCGACCTCCTTCGTGAAGCCGATCGTGAAGATCGACGGCCGCCCGGTCGGCGATGGTCAGGTCGGTCCGGTGGTGCGCCAGCTTTTCGACATCTTTGCCCGGCACGTGAAGGGCGGGCTGAAGAACGCCGCGTGAGCACGCCCGCCGCGATCGTCCGCGCCTTCTACGCTGACCTCTGGGAGAGGGGCGACCTCGGGCAATTGCCCGTGCTGATGCATGAGGACGTCGCCTTCCAGGGGACTTTCGGGCAGGTGATGCGCGGCCTCGACACCTTCGAGGCCTATGTCCGCAGCGTCCGGGAGGCGTTTTCCGTCTATCGCTGCGACGTCCGGGACCTGCTCGTCGATGGCGGGAAGGTCGCCGCGCGGGTCGGCTTCTCGGGAACGCATGACGCCGGACCCTTCCTCGGTCATCCGCCGAGTGGCCGGCAGCTCGCCTGGGAGGGCGTCGGCTTCTTCACGCTGGAGGAAGGCCGGATCCGGCACCTGTGGGTGATGGGGGACATGCTCGGGCTGATGGGGCAGTTGCAGGGATGAGCCGTCCGGCCGCGATCCTGTGGGACTGGGACAACACGCTCGTCGACGGGTGGGCGGCGATCGAAGCGGGACTCAACGCCGCCTTCCGCGCCTTCGGCCTGCCCGAATGGGACCGGGCGCAGGTGCTGGCGAATGTGCGCAAGTCGCTGCGCGAATCGTTCCCCCCGCTGTTCGGCCCGGATTGGGAACGCGCGCGGGACATCTTCTACGGAGAAGTGAAGGCCCGGCATCTCGAGGTCGTGGCGCCCATGCCCGGCGCGGCGGCGGCGATCCTCGCCGCGGGGCGAGTGTCGCCGCAGGGCGTCGTGTCCAACAAGCAGGGCCCGCTGTTGCGGGCCGAGGCGGTGCATCTCGGCTGGGCGCCGCATTTCGCGGCGCTGGTCGGCGCGGGCGATGCGGTGCGCGACAAGCCCGATGCGGCGCCGATCCTGATGGCGCTGGAGACCCTCGGCGTGCCCGCCTCGCCGGAGGTCTGGTACGTCGGCGACACGGCGCTCGACATGCAGGCGGCGCGGGCCGCCGGATGTCGCGCCGTGCTCCTCGGCGACGCGTCGCATGATGGCGGGATCGCGGCCGCCCGGCCGGATGCGGTGTTCGCAGACGGCCATGCGCTGCAGGCGCACCTCCTTTCGCTTGCCATTCCCTGACGCTCGGACAACACTCCGCCCGCCGGCGGCCGGAAATGGTTTTCGCCGGACCGCTGACCGGTCGGTGACCGGCAAGAAGAAGGACCGGTCCAATGGCCGCCGAGAAGTCCCAGAACGTGCAGGACGTGTTCCTGAACCACGTTCGCAAATCCAAGACCCCCGTCACGATCTTCCTGGTGAATGGCGTGAAGCTGCAGGGGATCATCACGTGGTTCGACAACTTCTCGGTGCTGCTGCGCCGGGACGGTCACACCCAGCTCGTCTACAAGCACGCGATCAGCACCGTCATGCCCGGCGCGCCGATCATGCTGTTCGACGCGACCGCCCAGGCCGGTGCGCAGCCGGTCGGAGCGGCGCCCGCGGGTGCCCCGGTGTCCGAGACCCGCATGACGCTGACGCGTGAGGTGCCCCCTGGCGGCGGAAGCTGAGGTTCGCGACGGCGGCCCGACCCGCGCCGCTGTCGTCCTGCCCTATGAACGAAGCAACCGCGTCGCCATCGGCGACGCGGGCGGGCAGCGCGCGGCCGAGGCGCGGCTGGCGGAAGCGGTGGGACTCGCGGCGTCGATCGGCGTCACGATCGTCCACGAGGCCGTGCATCCCTTGCGGGAGCGCCGTCCGGCGACGCTGCTCGGCGAGGGCCAGGTCGAGATCATCGGCCGGGCGCTGAAGGACCAGGATGCGGGGCTCGTCGTCGTCGACGCCTCCCTGACGCCGGTGCAGCAGCGCAACCTCGAGAAGGCGTGGGGCTGCAAGGTCATCGACCGCACGGGCCTGATCCTCGAGATCTTCGGCGAGCGCGCGCGCACCAAGGAAGGCGCGCTGCAGGTCGAGCTCGCGCATCTGGAATACCAGCGCACGCGGCTCGTGCGGTCCTGGACGCACCTCGAGCGCCAGCGCGGCGGCTTCGGCTTCCTCGGCGGTCCTGGCGAATCCCAGATCGAGATCGATCGCCGCCTGATCGGCGACCGCATCGTCAAGCTGAAGCGGGAGCTGGAGCAGGTGCGCCGCACCCGCGGGCTGCACCGCAAGGCGCGCGAGCGCGTGCCGTTCCCGGTGGTGGCGCTGGTCGGCTACACCAATGCCGGCAAGTCGACGCTGTTCAACGCGCTGACCGGCGCGGGCGTCTACGCGCAGGACCAGCTCTTCGCGACGCTCGATCCGACCATGCGCGCGATCCGCCTGCCATCGGGGCGGACGGTCATCCTGTCCGACACCGTCGGCTTCATCTCCGACCTGCCGACGCAGCTGGTCGAGGCCTTCCGCGCGACGCTCGAGGAAGTGGCCGCCGCCGACATCATCCTGCATGTCCGCGACATCGCGCATCCCGACAGCGCGGCGCAGCGTGCGGACGTGCTCGGCGTGATGCAGGAAATGGCCGACGGGCCGCATGCGAGCCTCGAGGAAGGCTGGGAAGGCCGCGTGCTTGAGGTGCTGAACAAGGCCGACCTGCTCGGCGGCATCGAGGCGGTGCAGCGGCGCGTGCCCGATGCGGTGCCGGTCTCGGCGCTGACCGGAGAGGGGCTCGAGGACCTGCGCCGGGCGATCGATGCCCGCATCTCCGCCGGCATGGAGACGATCGAGGTGAAGGTGCCGACCAGCGATGGCGCCGGTCTGGCCTGGCTGTACCAACATGGAGAGGTGCTCGCCCGTACCGACGGGGAGGAGCAGATCCGGCTGACCGTGCGCCTGTCCCCCGCCGATCGGGCGCGCTTCGCGGACCGGACATGATTACCGCATCTCAGGCGAACGAGGTCGCCGCCCTGCTGCGGAGCGCGGCGCGGGCGGAGATCGTGCCGCGCTTCCGGCGCCTGGCGCAGGGTCAGGTGCGAGCGAAGTCG
The DNA here is from genome assembly GCF_012927745.1 of Neoroseomonas marina. GTDB lineage: Bacteria > Pseudomonadota > Alphaproteobacteria > Acetobacterales > Acetobacteraceae > Neoroseomonas > Neoroseomonas marina. The sequence continues at coordinate 327,348 of NZ_JABBKX010000004.1, read as the reverse complement.
GGCCCGCTCGATCTGGTGACGGACGCGGACGAGGCGGCGGAGAAGGTGATCGCCGCCGGTCTGACGCGGATGTTCCCCGGTGCGGTCATCGTCGGCGAGGAGGCGGCGGCGGCCGATGAGAGCGTGCTCGACCGCCTGGCCGGGGCGGAACTCGCCTTCGTGATCGACCCGGTCGACGGGACGGCCAACTTCGCCTCGGGCACGCCGCTCTTCGGATCGATGGCGGCGGCGGTGCATCGCGGGGAGGTCGTGGCGGGTTGGATCCACGATCCGCTCGGCGACGACACCGCGATGGCGCTGCGGGGGGAGGGGGCGTGGATCGCCGATGCGGAGGGCCGGCACATGACCGATCTGCGCGTCGCCGCGCCAGTCTCGGTCGATCGCATGGTGGGCGCCGTTTCCTGGTCCTATCTGAAGGAGCCGCTGCGGTCCCGCGTCGCGTCGCGCCTGGCGCGCTTCGCGGGCATCGTCGGGTTCCGCTGCGCGGCGCACGAATACCGCCTGACGGCGGGCGGGCACGCGCATCTGCAGTTGTACAACCGGCTGATGCCGTGGGACCACCTGCCGGGCTGGCTCATCCACCGCGAGGCCGGGGGCTATTCCGCCCGCTTCGACGGCAGCCCCTACCTGCCGACGCATCGCGACGGCGGGCTGATCTGCGCGCCCGACCGCGCATCCTGGGAAGCCGCCCACGAGGCTCTGCTCGCCCCGTGAGCGACGATGACGAGGATGGCGAGGAAGGCCCGCCGGGCCTTCCGCCAGGCACGCCGTTCTACATGACGCCGGCCGGCGCCGCGGCGTTGCGCGAGGAACTGCGGGCGCTGTGGGAGGATGAGCGGCCGAAGGTGGTCGAGATCGTCTCCTGGGCGGCCTCCCTCGGCGATCGCTCGGAGAACGCGGACTACCAGTACGGCAAGCGCCGGCTGCGGCAGATCGACGGCCGGGTGCGCTTCCTGCGCAAGCGGCTGGAGCGCGTGCAGGTGGTCGATCCGGCGGCGCAGGCACGGCGCGACCAGGTCTTCTTTGGCGCGACGGTGACCTATGCGCGGCTGTCCGACGATGCCGAGGTGACGATCCGCATCGTCGGCGTGGACGAAGCGGATGCGGAGAAGGGCGACATCTCCTGGGTGGCGCCGGTGGCCCGGGCGCTGCTGGGGGCGCGCATCGGTGACGTGCGAAAGGTGCGGACGCCGGCCGGGACGGAAGACGTCGAGATCGTCGGAATCGTCTACCCGCGGTAGCTGGCCCGCGCGGGTCGCCTGAATGTCGTCCTGCCGCGCGATGTCACCCCTAGGCGGGGAGGTGGCGCTCGTTCGAGGGTGGCGCGAGTGCCGCCGCGCGGCGCCCATCCCGCCGTCGTGCCGAAGACCCCCCGTCTCCCTTCGTGCCACGCAGCCGCAGCCACGCCTGCAGCGGGCCATCGAGGCCGAAGTGGACGGCCGCGCCGACGCAGAGCGCACCCACCAGGCACAGCAGCGCGCCCGGCGCGCCCAGCGAGACGTCGGCATGGGCGAGCAGGGCGGCGATGAGGGTCATCGTCGCGAAATGCGTCAGGTAGACCGAGTAGGACATGCTGCCGACGCCGACCAGCAGCCGCGGCGCGCGCAGGCCGCCGCGGTTCTCGAGGGCCGTCGCCGACACCAGCATCGTGCCGACCGCGAGGTCGAGCAGCCCGATCGGCACGCCGTGCGTGTCCCGTTCCCCAGTTCCTTCCCAGATCACATCCCCGACGAAGAGGGCGGTGGCGATCACCAGGGCCAGCCGCAGCCCGATCACCGCCCCGTTCCGTTCGAGCCGTTCGCCGAGCAGGGCGAAAGCGACGCCGATCCCCAGGCCGAGGCAGCGGGGGTGCAGATAGCCGGGCATCTCCGAGGGGCCGGCCGGATGTCCCCCGACCCACAGCAGCAGCACGAGCCCCTGCCAGGCCAGGAGGGCCCCGAGACCAAGCCGCCGGTTGAACAGCGCAAGCGCCACCAAGCCGTAGAAGAGGACCTCGTAGACGAGGAACCAGCTGACGTTGACCAGCGGCTGCATGTCCTGCGGCAGCAGCAGGAAACTCGCCGCCAGGCGCCAGGGCTCAAGCTTCGCGGCCTTCTCGGCCCCGCCATAGCCCATCAGGTACAGCGACAGCGCCGCCAAAGAGACGATCCAGAAGACCGGCAGCAAGCGGCGTGCGCGCTGCCGGAGGAAGCCCGTCGGCGTGCTCCTGGGCGGGCCGTTGCGCAGATACAGCCTCGCCATGACATAGCCGCTGAGCACGAAGAGCAGATCCACGCCGCGCGCCCCGCCGTGGCCCAGGCCGCCAAAGGGCGCCTCGGCTCCCCGTGCGACGAGGACGTCGTCGAGGTGGTAGAAGAGCACGAGCAGGCTCGCGAAGCCGCGCAGCGCGTCGAGCGTGGTCAGACGCTGCAGCGGAACCGCTGCGCCCGCCTTCCGGTCCGTCAGCACGTGGGCTGCATCCTCGGCCTGCGAGATGCCGCCATCTTAGGGGGATCGTGCCGGCCGCCCGTCCGCGCCCGGGGAAAACATGTCGGCGCATCGGATTGCAGGTCACGCGAGCGCACTCGCGTGGAGGGCGGTGCGGGTCAGAGTGCCGCGCGCAGGCGGAGAAAAACCAGGTTCTCGTCATACTCCTGCAGGCCACCCGTCGCGGAGACCCGGTCCACGTAGCGATACTCGAGCGACAGGGCGAGGTGACGGTTCATCAGCCAGGTGGCCTGCGCGCCGAAGATCAGGTCCGTCGCCCGCTGTGTCGGCTGCTGGTACTCCTGCCCGCCGACGCCGGCCCAGCCCGAGAGGATCACGTTCCGCAGCAATTCATGATCCACGCGGAGCTGCGCGTAGTTGCTGACGTAGCTTGCGGTGGTGCTGCGGATGGATTCCTGGATCGACCGGCTGGCCGTGAGGTTCAGCGTGGTGAGGGCCGTTGCGTTCCAGGTGACGTTGGCTTCGACCGCCGGCGTCCCCAGCGACTTGAACTGCGGACCCTCGTAGTCGCGCCACGCGTAGCCGACCGCAATGCGCGCAGCCCAGACCCCGTCGAAGTCGTACCGGAAGCCCGCGAGAGCGGCCCAGGTCTGGCTGTCGCGATCGCGCGAGATCGAGTCCTGGTACTTCACGTCCTGGTAGCGGATGCCGAGCGTGACGCTGCGGCCCTGGACGAACTCGTAGCCGGTATCGAGGCGCAGGATCAGCGAGTTGTAGTCGTAGATCGAGACATCCCCACCCGGGCCGGGGACATTGTCGTAGCGGTACATCGCATAGGTCGCCGACAGGCCGAGCGTCACCCGGTTGAAGCGCGTCGTGCCACCGACGTCGAACTGGTCGACGTTGTAGGGCACCGGCTCCGCGAGGCCCGCCTGCTGGACGTCCACGCTCTGCGGCGCGAGGTGCAGCCGCGAATGCGTGTAGGCCGCGTTCACCGACGTATCGCCCCCGAAGTCGTAGCGGCCGAAGGCGGAAGCGTCCCAGTCGGTCCAGTCGAAATTGCCTTCGTTGAAATAGGTGCGGTTCACGATGCCGGCGCGCACGCCGAGCTGGTGGACCGTCCAGTCGCTCACGAGACTGGCGCGGGCGCTTTCCTCGACAAAGCCGTCGCCGAGGCGGTCCGTGGAGGTGCCGAGCAGGTTGTCGTCGTACCCGACCCCCACCGCTGCCGAGGCGTCGAGCCGAAAGCTGCCGAGCCGGACGCCGACGGGATCGACCTCCGGGCGCGACCGCTCCATCACCGTCTGACCACGATCGGGGGCGACCCGGATGTCTTCCTGCGCGGCCGCACTCCGGGCGAAGAAGGGCAGCAAGGCGAGGGACACGCCGATCCCTCCGACGGCGCATTTCAGCGGGCTGGGCGGCGGCGTGGTCGTCTTACCCTGAGGCATGGATGTTTCCCGCTGGGCCCGCCCGGTTGGGCAGGGTCGTCGCATCTGTTTGCGCAACACTGGCATCGGTAGCAGCCGCAGAACCAGCATCCGATGCGGGGTGCAGAAAAAGACTCGCGCGAGTGCCGCTTCCGGGCACGCTCTCGATCCGCAGCAGGCCACCCGACCGCTCGGCGAACTCGCGCGCCAGGGCCAGGCCGAGGCCCGTGCCGCGGCCGCGCGGCTTCGTGGTGAAGAAGGGCTCCAGGGCCCGCTCGAGAACCTCCGGCGCCATCCCGACGCCAGTGTCGGCGATCACGATGCGGACCCATTCGCCGCCCGGCAGGTCCGTCGAGGCGGTCGAGTCGTCCGGGCTGCCGATCACCGCCGCGGAGATGGACAGCACCCCCCGGCCGGCCTCGGCCATCGCGTCCCGGGAGTTGGTCGCGAGGTTGATCAGCATCGCCTCGAGGTCGCCCGGTTCCGCGAGGACCCGAGGGAGCTGCGCCGGCACGTCGACACGCACCGCGTAGGCCTCGCCGAGCAGTTCCTGCATGACTTCGGCCAGTTCGCCGAGCACCGGCCGGACATCGGTCGGTTCGGCCGGCTGCTCGCTTCCCCGCGCGAGCGCCAGGAGATCCCGGGCGCCCACGGCCCCGCGACGCGCGGCTGCCCGGGCACGCTCGACGAGGCGGAGCGTAGCGGCCCGGTCGTCGAGCGAGCCCGGGATCGAGCGCAGATAGAGTTCGACAGCCTGCAGCACGTTGCCCATGTCATGAGCCACGCCTGCGGTCAGTCGCCCCAGCGTCTCGAGGCTCTGTCGCTCGGCGAGCGCATGAATGGCGGCCTCGTGATCCCGCTGCGCCTGGGCGAGCGCTTCGGAGAGCCGGCGGCGTTCCCGGGCGCCATGCACGAGCGCCACCACCAGCGCCGCGAGGACCGCCGAGAGCGCTCCGAGGAGCCACGGCCAGGCACCCGGTCCGGTGGGCCCGACCGGAACGGCGGCGAAGGCGACCAGCTGCGTGCCGGGGACCGGCGTCCAGGCGACCGCCGTCGCCGCCGCGCCCTGGTCGGCCTCGACGACGTAATGCCCCGCACCGACACCTTTCGCCTGGGCCGCGAGGGTTCGTGCCGCCCTTCGCAGGTCAGGTTCGGTTCCGGCCATCGGATAGAGACGCGTGCCGCCGGCGTCCGCCAGCCCGACCGCCGAGTGCGGCAACCCCCCTGGCGCCTGGAGCGGCAGCCGGACCGTCCCGAGGATCGGACCGGTGCCGGGGAGGGGGGCATCCGCAACCCGCTCCTCGAGGACGAGGCGCAGACCCGACCGGCCACGCTCCGCGGCGAGGCGCGGATTCACCGGTGCCGCTTCGGGCGCGACGCGACGAAGGACGACTTCGGCGTCGGACGGTGTTGCCGCATGAGCGGCACCGTCCCGGCGTGCGACAGCGGTCCGGAGGGCGGCCCGTGCATGATCGATCGTCATGGAGACCGAGGCCACGGTACGGACGACCGCCTGTTCCGCCTGATGGACGGCGGCCGTGCGCGAGGCCAGGCGCACGTCGCCGGTGTTGAAGTGGACCAGCGCCGGCACGACGGCGGCCGCGACAAGGGCGCAGACCATGCCGGTCAGGTGCCAGGGCCAGGACCGACCATGCCAACGGGTCCGAGAGGCGCGGATCAGCGCACGCATCGGCGCGCGGTCCCGCGATGGCAGTCGGGCACCCTGATGTTCGGCATCGCTCCGGTCAGCACGGAGGATGTCCGCTTATTGCGTCTTGGTTGATAGCGATGGGGATTTCTCAATCATGAAGGCAACTCCCCTCGCCCCCGCTCAAAAAATGGCACATCGGACTTGCTAATGACAAGTCTTCGTCCTTATTGATTTGATCTAGAACCATTATCGAATATACCTCGGAACGCCTAGCGGCCAAGTTCTTCGCTCGCGTCCGGTTTCTATTCTTCTGAGTGAGGTGTTCATCATGAATACAACCACTCCAATACATGTTGTCGACGACGACTCCGCGATCTGCGAGTCGATGGCCTGTCTGCTCGCGCAGAACGGGTATGAGGTACGCAGCTACGCCTCGGCGGACATGTTCCTGGCCGATCCGGCGAGCCAGTCGGCCCCGGGCACGCCCCTGCTGGTCGTGAGCGACGTCCGCATGCCGGGTAGCAATGGCGTGAGCATGCTGCGGACCCTGCGCGAACGTGCGTCGGCCTGCGGAGCGCCCCTCGCGGTGATCCTTCTCTCCGGCCACGCGACGATCCCCCTGGCGGTCGAGGCGATGCGCGAGGGCGCTGTCCATTTCCTCGAGAAGCCCGTCGACCCGGATCTGCTGCTCGAGACGGTGGCCGCGGCCTGTCAGACGCTGCGGCCGGCGGTGGAGGAATCTCCCGCGCGCGCGCGTCTGCACGCGCTGACCCCACGGGAACGCGAGGTCCTCGCCGCATTCGTCGCGCGGGGGTCGAACAAGGCCGTCGCGAATGCGCTGCACATGAGCCCCCGCACGGTCGAGGTTCATCGCGCACGCATCTTCAGGAAGTCAGGTGCGAGCTGCGTCACGGAGCTGGTGCGCATCGCGATCGAGGCCGGCATGGTCGACGCGCGCGCTCCGGTCCAGCACGCCTGATCACGATAAATGTGAGGGCGATCACGTTGCTTCCTGGTTAGGGGTTTTCCGTATGGCGGTGCACAAAACCCGCTCGTAGCGTCCCGGTGTTCGAGGCGATCCACGCCACCCCCCAGCGCGGAGAATGCCATGTTAATCAGGCATGAGTCAGGCGCAGTTCCACTGGAACTGCGTGGTTACACCCGATTGCCCGAGCGCCGCATGCGCCGAGGCGAGGTCTTCCGGTCGTCCGACCGCGGCGACCTCGTGGCCTTGCGTGTCGTCGAGGGTTGCTTGCGCGTCTGCCACCCGTTGCATGACGGCCGCCGGCAGATCACCGACTTCCTGATGCCCGACGATGGCATCGGGATCGATGAGGTGCGCCGCCACAATGGCAGCATCGAGGCAGTGACGCCTGCGCGTGTCGCTCTCCTCACGGCCGATACCGCTGAAGCGGAAGGCGAGAGCGAACTCGCTCAGGCCCGCATCGGTGCCATGCAGGCGCGGCTCTTCATGCTCGGCCACAAGAACGCCCGGGAGAAGCTGGCCGCGTTCCTGCTCGAGATGTCGGAACGGATCGCGCCCGGCGAGGCCAGCTTCCGCCTGCCGATGTCGCGCTACGACATCGCCGACTACCTCTGCCTGTCACCGGAAACCGTTTGCCGCAACTTCACGCAGATGAGTTCCGACGGCCTGATCAGCCTGCCTGATTCGCAGACCGTTCAGATCCTGCACCGCGCGCCGCTGGAATTCATCGGCCGGTGATCTGCAGCATCGGCGGTGGTTCGTTCGCCACCGCCGGTGCCGCCTGGCGGCCCAGCGGCTGCCGCTGACGTTGGCGTGAAGCGGCGTCGATCAGGATGCGGATCGCCGCGGCGCCCACGACCCCCAACTGCACGAAGAAGATCGGCGTCGTGATCACGGGTGCCGAAAAGGCCGCGGCGAGCAGCTGACCTGCCAGCGCCGCGCCGAAGCAATCGACCGCAATGGCAGCGGGGTTGCCCGGTTCCGCGACGGTCCGCGCGCGGCGGATCAGCCGCATCAGTCGCAGCGTGAACCATATCGCCGTGAACAATCCGACGATCCCGCCGCCCGCCAGCAGCCCGGGCAGGATGCTGGAAGCGCGCGTGCTGCCCCAGCCGACGCCAAGGCCGCCGCTGGAAAGGAACGCATTCCACGCCACGGTGTTCATCAGGCTGCGTTCGGTGAAGGAGTCGGAGTCCGTCTTGTCCAAGGTCATGCCGACCACTTCGGCAATCACGTCGAGGAGTTCGGGGCGCAGGATCAGCAGCCCGGCGAGCAGGACGAGCGCCAGCGTGCCTGGCACCGCCAACACGCCGATCATCCGACGCACGGCGGCACCGCGCCCGGCGAGAGCGGCCAGGATCAACTGCGCCGGCAGGCCCACGACGAGCGCCGCGATGCCGGTGGTCGAGGTCGACAGGAAGGTCGCCAGGCACGCCATCACCAGCAGCAGGTCCGGCCGCATCACCCGGTGTCCCCTGAGGCAGAGGCCCATGCAGGCGACGGCGAGCCCCGCGAGATAGAAGGCCAGGGCGGAGGGTTCCGGAAAGGGTCCCTGCAGACGGGGCAGGCCCCCGATATTCTGCTCGACGATGCTCCAGCCGGGGTTGGAGTAGATGATGCTGGTGGGGAAGGGGAGGCCGATCGTCCGGCTGGCGAGATCCCAGGCCACCAGGACCATCACGAGGTAGCCGGAGAACAGGTAGGCCTTCACGATGCTGCGCCATGCCGTGCCGGCACGGCCGGCGGCGAGGGCCGTGGCCAGGGCGAGCGCCACGTTGGCCGCAAGGTAGGCGACCTGGTTCAGATTCCCCTGGCCCGGCGCGATCGGCACGGGCTGCGGTTCGATGTCCGCGAATTTCTGCGGCCAGACGATGATGCGCCCGGCGAAGGTCTCGGGCAGCAGGACGGCGGTCACGGCGGCGTAGGCAAAGCAGATCAGCAACGGTGCCATGAGGTGCAGCGCGGGCCCCTCGGCGATGCTCCGTCGGCCCGCGAGGTACTGGGTCGAGACCAGCCCGACCAGCATGAGCGCCGGCAGCAGCGCCGGGGGCATGCCGAAGCCGCCGACGATGAGGCCTGCCGCGGCATCGAAGACGCCGGCGATGAACACCAGCTGCACAAGCCGCGTCGCGGACCCCGCGTACCAGAGGCAGAGCGCGAGGACGACGAGACCGATGGCGGTCGCGCTCACCCCCGGCCATCCCCCGGATGGCCGTAGTAGCCACGATGATCGCGGTAGAGGTAGGCGAGCCCGTCGCTGGCCTGTCGTGCGAAGTGCCGCAGCTTCACCTGCGTCATCACCGCGCCGACCACGTGCGCGCCGCTGGAGTTCAGCAGGCGCAGGGCGTCGCGCGCCGCGGCCCGAGGTGTACGTTCCCAGCGCACGGCGAAGACCGTCGCATCGGCCTGCCGCGCGACCAGCAGCGCATCGGCCGCGGGCAGCACGGGTGGCGTGTCGATCAGCACCAGGTCGAAGTTCTTCGACGCCCAGTCCAGGAGCTTGCCGAGGCGGGGGGATCCGAGGAGTTCCTGCGCATCGCCCGCGATGGAACCGCTTGGCAGGACGTGCAGGCCCTTCTCGACCTCCCGCAGCACGTCGCGGCCGTCGCCGACGAGATTGCCGGCCAGGATCTCGGCCAGCCCCGGCGCGCCGCTCGGACCGAGCTCCGGCAGTTCCGGCGGGCTGCGCAGATCGGCACAGATCAGCAGCACGCGCGATCCGCTGCGCGCCGCGCTGCGCGCAAGCCCCAGCGCAAGGGCGGATTTGCCTTCGCGCGGCAGGGCGGAGGTGACGACCACGGTTCGCGTCCGGCGTTCGGTGCCCATCACCTGCAGCACGCCGCGCAACCGGGCGATCGAGGCGGAGTACTGCGCCGCGGCGACGCTGCTGCCGCCCTTGCGCGCGCGTTCGCTGGTCTGCGGCAGCACGCCGATCGAGGCGATGCCGAGGGTCGATTCCAAGGTATCCGGCGTGGAGAAGCCTTCCCGCAGGCGCTCGAGCCCGAAGACGAAGGCGATGCCGGAGACGAGAGAGGCACCGAAGGCGATGAGCAGCAGACGACCGCGCTTCGGGCTGCTCGGCGATTCGGCCGGCACGGCCTCCGACACCAGTTCCGCATCGGCTTCCTGGATGCCGGAAGCGTTCGCGAGCTGCGTCGCGCGGGTGAGAAAGCTCTCATAGATCGCGCGATTGGCCTGCGCCTCGGCCTGGAGACTCTGCAGGCGCACCTCGGCGACATTGTCCTGCGCGACCACCCGTCGCAAGGCGGCCAGCCGCTCCCGCAGCGATGCCTCCTGCGCACGGGCGGCCGCCACTTCGCTCCGCAGGCCGTTCAGCGCATTCGCCATTTCTTCCCGCAGGCGGCGCTGGAAGCCCGCCCGCTGGGACCGCGCCGCCTGGAGATCCGGCGCCCGCGCGCCGAGCGTCGCCGACAGCTGCGCCTCACGCGCGCCGGCCTGCGCCTCCTGGTCGCGCAGGGTCCGGATGATGGGGGAGTTCATCACCTCCGGTAGCGCATCGACGCGGCCGCCATTGCGCAGCGCGGCTTCCGCTTCGGCCAGCTGGCCTTCCTTGCGCAGACGCTCGGTTTCGGCCGCGACCAGCTGGCGGGCAATGTCGTCCAGCTGCTGACGGTTGATGGTGAGGGACGGCGTCACGCCGTTGCGGGTGCCGATGAGCTCGGTCAGCCCGTGCTCGATGCGATAATCCTCGATGGTGCGCTCGGATGCGCGCATGCGATCGGCCAGTTCGTCGAGCCGCGCGCTGAACCAGGCATGCGCCCGTTCCATGGCGGCGCCCTTCTGGCGGCGCCGGAACTCCAGCAGTTCGGCGGCAAGCGCGTTGACGATCCGCGCACTCAGCTCCGCGGAGGGGGTCTCGATCCAGATGATCAGAACGTGGGATCGCGGCTCGTTCTGGACACCGATGCGCGAACTCAGGATCGCTGCGGCGGTTTCCCGCGGATCGCCCGAGCTCGGCCACCGGGCCGCTTCCGGGAACAGTCCGAAGGTGTCATGCAGCATGATGGTCAGGCGCGTGAGCAGGCCCGGCCCGCCGCTGAATCCGGGGGCGCCGGCCAGTTCCAGCCGGTCCACCACGCGCCGGGCGATCGCCGGGGAGCGCAGGATGTCGATCTGCGTCCTGATGAGGTTGGCATTGCCGGCATCCGGCGAGATCGCCTGAAGGTCGCTGACCTGGGTGTTGCGCGGCTCGATCAGGACGGCGGCTTCGGCGCGATACTCGGGCGTCGCGCGGTTGAGCCAGGCCAGCATGCCGCCGACGCCGAGGAGCACGATGAGCACGACAAGCCAACCGCGTCGCCGCAGCACCGCGAAGAGCCGCCGGACGGGGACGCCGATCGGCTCCTCCTCGCGCAATGTCTCCGGCCCGTGCCGGAGGGGCGGCAGGTGAAGCGCTGGCACGGTCATGACGGGGGTACTCTCTGATAGGTCATCGGCCGACTCTCATGCGCCTGGCTGGCGGGCGCGAACCGCGTGCGAGCGCCCGAGGCCGACACCACCGCACGATGGCCCGCGCCGCGGTCCGCCCGGGCTGGCGCAAGGCCCTGCGACGGCGTCGCCACCCGTCGGGCGGCCGCCCCGAGGGCAAGGATCCGCTCCGGCGACAGCCGCCCGCGAACCGCGTCCATGAGGCCGATCAGGTTGCCGTGCAGCCGCCCGCGCCGATCGACCCATGGTTCCGGCCGCATCGCATAGAGCATGTTGGCTGCGAGGTTCCGTCCGATCTGCCGGACGGCGCGGCGCATCGTGTAGGTCGGCACCCGCGTCGCGATGTAGAGCGGGTTGATCACCTGCGAATAGCCGAGCTGAAGCCCCGGCGAACGCCCGGCCTTCACGCCGAGATGCACGCCGCGCGCGCCATCGACGCGCAGGATCGAACCGTGCGCCGCCAGCCGGCAGGACAGTTCCACATCCTCCTGCCAGGCGTAGAGCGGCAGCTTCTCGTCGAACCGCAGGCCGGTCTTGCGCAGCACGGGCAGGCGCATGGCCATGTTGCAGCCATAGCCGTTCGCCACCGGGCGCACGCGGAGAGGCTCTGTGCTGCCGGGATCGCCGGCGAGAATGCGGCGGCCTTCGGCGAAGGACAGGCCGACGCCCGTGACGCCATCCGCCAGGACCGTGCCGGTCGCCACCACGACTTCCGGCCGCGACAGGAACAGGCGCTCGATGACCGCGAGGTAGTCCGGCTTCGGCAGGAAATCGTCGTCAAGAAAGAGGATCACATCGCAATCGCCGACTTCGGAGAGGATGCGATTGCGCTGCCGACAGAGTCCTGCCTCGGATCTGAGCCATTCGACCGAAGGAGGTCGCCGGTCCGGCGGCGGCAGATCCTCGTCCCGCGCGTAGCAGACGATGATGCGATCGGCCGGACGGGACAGGCGGCCAAGCTCGGCAACCGTCTCGAGGACGATCGCCTGCCGGCCATAGGTCGGTATCCCGATCGCGATTCTCATCCGCGCTCTCCCTGAGCGACGCCGCGGGCGCTCGAAGCACCGCGGGCGGTTCGCCCCCGCGGCGCGGTGGTGCCGGCAATCCGCGCAGCGACCGCGGCGCGGAGCTGACCACGCCGTTCCGGCTGCTGGGCAAGGACGGCGGGGACATGGAGCGCGAAGCCCTGCGCCGCCGCATGCGCCGCTTGCGACAGTCGGTCCCAGCGGGCCGGATCGTCGGCGAGCCCACGCAGGGCGCTTGCGGCGGTCTGAAGGTCGGGTTCCGCCCAGACGCTGTCCCGGTAGATCCCTGCCGGATCGTCGACCGGCACCAGGCGGGCAGGCACCATCACCGCGCTGCCGGCATCCATGAAGTCGACATTGCCCGACCACGCCGTGGCGACGACCGGAACACCGCGTGCCATCGCCTCGAGCATCGGGAGCCCGAACCCTTCCGCCCGATGCAGCGAGAGCAGGACATCGACTGACCGATAGAGCGTGTCCAGCGCTGCGTCGTCGAGGAAGTCCCTCAGGATGGTCACGTTCGGCGATCCGGCGGCGAGGCGCTCGACGTCGCAATCCGGGTCCGGCGCGCCATTCAGCTTGATGATCAGGCGAGCCGCGTCGCTGTCGCCGAAGGCATGCCGGAACGCCGCCAAGGCGCCCGCCGGATTCTTCCGCGCGAAGCTCGATCGACTGTCGCCGAAGCAGAGGACGGTGAATGGGCGACCGGCCTCCCTCAGGCGCCGCTCGCTGCCCGGGACTACGTGCGGGACGACGCGGACCGGTCGATCCGTCAGCCGCCGCAGGCTCGCCTGCGCGAAGCGGCTCGGCGTCCACACCTCGTTGACCAGGCGATCGTAGCCGTACCAGTCCTGCGGCGGGTCCGGTAGTTCCCAGGCCCAGTAGCCGATGCGCCATGCGCTTGCGGCGGCAGGCATGACGGCGGCGAGCAGCTGCGGCGTCTGCGGCGCTCCGCAATGCAGGATGTAGGTGCTCGCCGGCGTGTGGCGCACGCGGAACAGCGGATTGCGCAGCGCCTGGCCGGCATCGATCAGCTCGACCTCGAAGCCGAGCCGCTCGAGCAGCCTGAACTGCAGAAGGGCACCGCTCGCGATGCCGTTGCGACGCCCGAGCGCGGCGACGACGGCGATCCGCCCGAAGGAGCGCGGCGACGACCGGCGCGCAATCGCGAGGTCCAGCGCAGCCGCGCAGGTCCGCGAATACGCCTGGGCGAGCATGGGCTTCAAGGACGTCCGCCAGGCACTCATGGCAGCGCCCGATTGATTGCGATGACCATCGTCGGAGCCTGCGCAGCGAGCATGCGCATTGATGGCGACGAGTACCGGCGTCATTCAAACCGGGCGCCTGAAAACTCTTCCCTCGATGCAGGCGAAGTTGTCCTGGAACATCATCCGGCGGTTGACGATGATATCGCACATCGTTGCGGATCGCGTCGTGGCGGGCGTCCGGAGGAAGGCTCTATGCTTCGGCCTCCACGACGGCGCGGTCCGCCGAACAGGGGAGGCATCAGATCGTGACCTTCAGGTTCCTTAACGTCATTGTTCTTGTCGCTGCCGTGGCACTGAGTGCCTGCGCCGGGCCGGGCACCAATCTTCCGCCGCTGCCCGAGACAGCACCCGGACCGTATCGTCTGGCCGCGGAGGATCAGCTCCGCATCACCGTCTTCGAGGACAATCGGCTGTCGGGCGAGGTCCGCGTGGCGGATTCCGGAGCCGTCGCGATTCCGCTGCTCGGCCCGGTGCAGGTCGGCGGCCTCACGGTGTCCGAAGCCGAGGCCCGAATCCGGCGGGAGTTCCAGCGTCGGCAACTGCTCCAGGATCCTGGCGTCGCGGTGCAGGTCATCGCATATCGGCCGATCTTCGTTCTCGGCATGGTCGAGCGCGGCGGGCAGTTCCCGTACCAGCCCGGCATGACGGTCCTCTCCGCCGTGGCCCTGGCCGGCGGGTTCAACTATCGCGCCGTGCAGGATCGCGTGTCGGTCACGCGTGTCGATACGGAAGGACGCAGTCGCGAGTTCCGTGCGGACCGGGCGTCCCAGTTGCAGCCGGGCGACGTCGTCACCGTGTTCGAACGCTTCTTCTGAACGGGCGTGGACAACCGCTGCACGAGGGCGATCGCAAGCCGGTCGCCCTGGTGCAGTGAAGAGTTTTTGCCGAGCCGCTTTGAATCCCGGGCACCTGCCGCCGCAGCATCGGCTTCATGGACGGCATGCACACCACCGCCTCTTCGGCGGACCTCGAGCGGGCGCGTATCGCCATCGCGACACCCGGTCTCGTCGATACCTTTCCCGGCATCGCACCAGCGCAGCGATCCGAGATCGCGAAGCGGGCCATGGACATCACGCTGACCATCCTGATCCTGGTGCCGCTGGCGCCGGTGATGGCGGTCGTCGCGTTGCTGATCCGCCTCTGCAGCGGCCGCCAGATCCTGGTGCGCCACATGCGCATCGGGCGGGGCGGCGTGGCCTTCGAATGCCTGAAGTTCCGGACCATGGTCCACGACGCGGAAGGCGTTCTGCAGGATCACCTGGCGCGCGATCCGGTGGCGCGAGCGGAGTGGCAGGCGCGCCGGAAGCTGAGCCGGGATCCGCGCGTGACGGTGATCGGCAACATCATGCGGCGAACCTCCCTCGATGAGTTGCCCCAACTCATCAACGTTCTGCGCGGGGAGATGAGCCTCGTCGGGCCGCGGCCCGTAGTTCGCGCGGAGCTGGACGAGCACTATGTCGGTGAGGCCGGCATCCTGTACTGCCGCGTGCGCCCCGGCGTGACGGGGCTTTGGCAGGTCAGCGGGCGGAGCGGCGTGACCTATCGCGAGCGCGTGCGGCTCGACACGACGTATGTGCGGGAGGGCTCGCTGTTGCTGGACCTGAGGATCCTCGCGAGGACGCCTTGGGCCGTGCTGCGGGCGCACGGGGCCTGCTGACCGTCAGGCGGGGACCAGGAGGCCCTCGCGCTCCAGCACCGAGGCGGTCGCGGCCATGGTCGCAAAGGGCATGTCGGCGCGCTCGGCGATGTCGAGCAGGCTCCGCGTGCCGTCCGACTGGTTGAGCAGCCAGAGCATCGCCAGGTTGCGCTTCGCGGCATCCGCGTCACCGCCCAGCGCGCCATAGAGGCCGCGGCGCCCGAGTTGCGGTTCGCAGAAGGGCGCCGTGTTGCGCAGCTGGCGATCCTGTTCGATCACCTCGATCGCGGTCTCGATCAGCCCCAGTGCGCCGGCGAGTTGCTGCGGCTGCACGAAGTCCAGGTTGTCGGCCGAGGTATGGTACTCGGGGAACTCGCCGAAGGGGCTGCGCTGCAGCAGGCCCACCGGCAGATCGAAGCCGGGCGAGCAATACTGCCGTTCATCGTAGCCATATGGCGAGAAGTCGCGCAGCGACGCCTCGGGCGCCTGATGCCGCAGCACATGGGCCATGATGCGATCGATCGGCGCCGTGCCGCGCTGGCTGCGCTTGTAGGTTGGCGCCCCGGCGTCGCCTACGCCCGCCACAATCAGGCCATGCCGGATGCGCCGGACCTGCGCCTGGTTGCGGGCGAGCCAGGTGATGGCGCCGATGGTGCCCGGGGCGAAGACGAAGCGGTAGGTGAAGCGTCTGCGACGATGGGCCATGCGGGCGCCCAGCATCGCCAGCACCGCCATCCCCGAGCAGTTGTCATTGGCAAGCGAGGGATGGCAGGCATGGGCGGAGAGGAGCACCTCGTCCTCGGTCTCGCCACGCAGCACGCATTCGCCATAGGTCAGGCTGCCGTCCACATGCTCGGCGTCGATGCGCACACGATAGGTGCTGTCCGGGAGCGCCTCGAGCGCCCGGTGCGCCATGCAGAAGCCCCACCGTTCGTCATAGTAGGCGGTCCGATACGGGATGAGATCGGGCTGCGCGGGCAGGGTGTGGATGTGGCGCCGCAGCTCCCTCAGCGGGAGGACCGCGTCGACGCCGACGCTGTAGTTGACGACGTGCAGGTTGTGCGCGCGAAAGTCGACGACGCGGGTACCGTCCGCGGCCTCGATGAAGGCATCCCGGATGCGCCATTCCCGCGGCACGGTCCAGTCGAACACCTTGGTGCCGGTCGGCACTTCGTGCAGCACCAGAGGCAGGTGACGGCCAAGGATCGCAAGGCTCCGCCGGATGCCGTCACCCGTGATGCTGCGGCAGATCGGGTAGAGTTCCGCGACCAGCGCGTGCAGAGCCGCGCCGATGTCGTCCGCCGGCCGCGGCTCCTCCCGAATGGCGGCGCCCATGGGTGCGCCTAGGCGGCCTTCGCGGCGGGCGCCGCGGCGCGCCGGCGCAGATCCGGCGCGAGGACGCCTTCGGCCATCAGCATGCGGATATGCCCGATGCGCTGGTAGCGGGGCCCTTCGAAGGATTCGAGATCGAGATCCGAGGCGCGATAGGCGGCGTAGAGCTGCTCCGCGCCCCGCCGCACGTCCCACTGCGGTCGAAAGGCGGGCAGACGCTGCGCGATCTTGGAGAAGTCGACGCGGTAGGATCGCAGATCGGGGCCGGCATCGGCCGCGATCTCAAGCTCGCAGCCCGGCACGACATCGGCGACGACCTGCGCGATATCCCGTATCCGGTAGTTGTGTGCCGTCTGGCCCACGTTGAAGGCTTCGTTGAACACCGCCTCCTCCGGCGCTTCCAGCGCGGCGATGAAGGCTCGGGAAATGTCCTCGATGTGCACGATCGGCCGCCAGGGCGAGCCATCGGACTTCAGCATGATTCGACCAGTGGTCACCGCCCAGGCAACGAGGTTGTTGAGAACGATGTCGAAGCGGATGCGCGGCGAAAGACCGTAGGCGGTCGCCGGGCGCAGATAGGTGGGGCAGAAGCCATCGCCGGCGAGCGCCGCAATGCCCTGTTCCGCGAGCACCTTGGAACGTCCATAGGCCGTGACCGGATTCAGCGCGCCGGTCTCATCGAGCATGCCCTCGCCGGCCTTGCCGTAGTTCGAGCAGGACGAGGCAAGCAGGAAGCGCTTGACGCCAGCATGCTTCGCGAGCTCGGCGAGACGCACGCTGGCACGATGGTTGATCGCGTAGGTGCAGTCCTCGTCCAGGTTCCCGAGCGGATCGTTCGACAATGCGGCGAGGTGAATGATCGCATCGAAGCCGCTGAGCGCATCCGCCTCGATGTCGCGGACATCCTTCCTGATGCAGGGAAGGTCCGCGATGCGGCCGCCTTCGGCGAAGGTGCAGCGCGCATAGAGCTCGCTGTCGAGCCCCGTGACGTCATGTCCGGCCGCCGCCAGCATCGGCGCCATCACGGTGCCGATGTACCCGAGATGACCGGTGAGCAGGACCTTCATGACGATACTCCAAGGCTCGAGATGCCGCAGAGTGCCGCCCGCGACGGTACGCGGAGAACGAAGTGTGACGACAAAGTTCTACATGGATCACAGTGTGTGAACTGCGCGCGGTGCGGCTTCCGGCAGAAGAATTCGCACCTCATGGTTGAACTCGGTGGCCAATTCCCGGATCCCGGTTACGAATTACGCCTGTCCTGCGCCATGCCACCGGTGGACGCAGGCTATGGATGCAGCGACGAGCCGCTATTCAACTATCGGGCAATGACGGACGTCAGTGCTGCGATGCCGATTGGCGCAGATGTTTCGCGCCATGATTACGCAACTCCGGCAGACAGTCGCAGGGACCACGGGCAGCGCCACGATGCGCGGCCAGGCCCTCACGGGCGTGCAGCGCCATCCACATTCGGCTGCGGCAGCACCGTGCCCGGATGAACGCGATGCGCGCTTCCGCAGTTTTCGCGAAGGTGCCTTCGTCGCGAACTTCCTTCGCCAGTCCGCGATGGAGCGCTTCTGGCTTTCCGATCTCCGGCGCTTCTATCTGTTCCTCTATCTGATCCGTGAATCCGCCTGGATGCGCGGCATGCCCGGGCGCTTCCCGTTCGCCCTGGTGGCGATGCGGACCCAGTTGTCGCTCGCCCGCCTGTCGCAGTTGCTCGAGATGGCCCACGCAACCGGCGACTTCCGGCGCCAGCGGGATCCGCGGGATGCGCGGCAGTACATCTTTGAACCGAGCGAGAAGGCGACCGCACTCTTTGAACGTCTGGTCGACGACTTCCATGCCGATGCCCCTGCGCTGCTGCAGCGCGGCCCGGTGCGGCTGGCCGCGAACGGCCGCGAGCGGCGGGCCCAACAGGCGCTGTTCATCGATGCGGTGCTGCGTTTCCTGGGTGGGCTCGACCTGGGCGACCGCGGTGTCGGCAGTCTGAGCTTCATGCTGGCGATGCTGGATCTGCACCTGCACAGCCCCCTCGCGACGACCGACCTGATCCGTCGGGAAGCCGATCGTCTGCACGTGACGTGCGTCACCATCCGCAACCTCCTGCGACGCGCCGAGGAACGCGCGTGGCTGCATCGGGATCGGCGGATGCTGTCGTTGAGTGAGCAAGGTCAGCGCCGCATTCGTCTCGGGATGGAGACCTTCGAGGCTCTCGTCGCCGAGGTGCTGCCGGTCGACACCAAGGCGGGGCAGGTGATCCCCTCCCGTCTCGTGCGCCGGCGCTTCGGCATGATGGATCGCACATCCGGCTGGTCGGCCGAGAGGAGGCAGTGATGCTGATGAAGCATCGTGGCTTCGCAACGTCCGAACGCCTTCGCAGCGCGGCGCATCGCCTCATCCCGGGCGGTTGCCACACCTATGCCAAGGGCGACGACCAGTACCCCGTTCTGTCGCCCGGCTTCATCGCCCGAGGGTCCGGATGCCACGTCTGGGACGTGGACGGCAACGAGTACATCGAGTTCGGCATGGGCAACCGGGCCGTCGGACTCGGGCATGCCTGGCCGGAGGTGGTCGCGGCGGCCCGCGAATGCATGACGCACGGCACCAACTTCACCCGGCCCGCGGCGATCGAGGTGGAGTGCGCCGAGCAGTTCCTGGACCTGATCGACGGCGCGGAGATGGTGAAGTTCTGCAAGGACGGATCCGATGCGACCTCCGGCGCGATACGCCTCGCCCGGGCCTGGACGGGGAGGGACCTGGTCGCGATCTGCAGCGATCATCCCTTCTTCTCCACGGATGACTGGTTCATCGGCACGACGCCGCTCGACGCCGGGATCCCCGAAGCCGTGAAGCGGCTGACGCTCGCCTTCCGCTACAACGATATCGACAGTGTGCGTCGTCTGTTCGCGGAGCACCCGCGGCAGATCGCCGCGCTGATCCTCGAGCCTTCACGCGGGGACGATCCGGCGGACGGATTCCTGCACGACCTGCGTCGCCTCTGCACCGAGAACGGCACGCTGCTGGTACTCGACGAGATGATCACCGGCTTCCGCTGGCATCTGAATGGCGCGCAGCGGCTGTACGGTGTGGAACCGGATCTCAGCACCTTCGGCAAGGCGCTCGCCAACGGATTCTCGCTGTCTGCCCTGGCCGGCAAGCGGGAGATCATGAGCCTCGGCGGCCTGGAGCAACCCGATCGCCCGCGGGTCTTCCTGCTCTCGACGACGCATGGCGCCGAGACGCACGCCATGGCGGCGGCGATCGCGAACATGCAGGTCTATCGGCGCGAACCGGTGATCGAGCACCTCCATCGCCAGGGCGCGTCGCTTCGCGCGCAGGCCGAACAGGCTATTCGCCGGCACCAGCTGCAGGACCATGTGCGGATCGTCGGGCGGAGCTGCTGCCTCGCCTATGCGGCGCTCGATGCGGAGGGGAGACCCTCTCAGGCCTTCCGGTCGCTGCTGCTGCAGGAAACCATTCGGCGCGGCGTGCTGATGCCTTCGCTCGTCGTCAGCTACGCGCATCAGGACGAGGACATCGCGCGTACCGTGGATGCCCTGGACGGCGCTCTCGTGACCTATGCGCGCGCCCTGCAGGACGGCGTCGGTCGCTACCTGGTCGGGCGGCCGTCCCAGGTCGTGTACCGGCGTTTCAATGTCCCGGACACCGCGGCGTACACTGCATGAGCGGCTCAGCGGTCGGGCGTCGGACGGCGATCGGTGCGGCGGCCGCGGCAGCCTTCGGCACGGTCGGCCGCGCGCAGACGGCCCATGAGCCTCCGGTTTTTCCGATCCGCATGGCGCAGGGCGGCCGACACTTCGAGGACAGTGCAGGTCGGCCCTTCCTGCTGCATGGCGACACCGCCTGGTCGCTGATCGCGCAGCTCAATCCCGAGGACGCGGAACTGTATCTCCGTGACCGGCGCTCGCGCGGGTTCAACGCCTTGTTGGTCAATCTGATCGAGCACCGCTACGCGTCGCGGGCGCCGGCCAATATCCGGGGCGATGCCCCCTTCCTGCGGGCCGACGATTTCACCGCCCCGAATGAGCGCTACTTCGCCTATGCGGACCAGATCCTCCGACGCGCGCGCGACCTCGGCTTCCTCGTTCTATTGGCGCCCGCCTATATCGGGGGCGGCGGCGGCGAGGACGGTTGGTACCAGCCGATGCGCGCCGCCGGGAACGCAGCGCTGCGTCGCTATGGCGCCTATGTCGGCCGCCGCTACAGCGGCTTCGACAACATCCTCTGGGTGCATGCGGGGGACTACGACCCACCGGACCGCAGCGTGGTGACTGCCGTGGCCGAGGAGATCGCCGCCGCGAACCCCGGCGTGCTGCACACGGCGCATTGCGCCCCGGAGACGGCGCCCGCCGACCTCTTCGCCGGGGCGGCGTGGCTGAACGTCAACAACGTCTATACCTATCGACCGGTCGACCCGATGGCGCGCCGCCAGGCCCAGCGGTCGGGACGCATGCCCTTCATCATGATCGAGTCCGCCTATGAGAACGAGCATGGCGCCTCGGAGCGGCGGATCCGATCACAGGCCTATCAGGCCCTGCTGAACGGCGCCTGCGGCCACGTCTTCGGCAACAGCCCGATCTGGCACTACGGCACCTCGCCGATCCATCCGCGCCCGATGCGCTGGCAGGCTGCACTCGGCAGCCACGGCGCGCAGAGCATGACGCTGCTTCGGCGCATCATGGAGGATCTGCCCTGGGCCACCCTGCAGCCCGACACGGAGGAACGGTTCCTCATCGGGCCGCGGGGGGAGGGGCATGAGCGCAGTGTCGCGGCGGTCGCCGGCGATGGATCCTGCGCAATCGCCTATGTCGCCGGAGGACACTCGGTCACGGTCGACCTCGCCCCGCTGCGCGCCGGCGAGGTCGCAGTCCGCTGGATCGACCCGGCCGGCGGCGCGGTTCTGATCGCGCCGGAAGTCGAACCGGCCCGTGGCCGCCGCTGGCGGCTGACTTCACCCGGGGCCAACGCGAACGGCTTCGCGGATTGGGTGCTGGAGGTGCGCGTCCGTGGCAGCTGAAGCCCTTCCGCGCCGACGCCCGCGCGTCGCCCTGTTCGGCCAGTTCGGCATGGGCAACATCGGCAATGATGCATCGCTCGAAGCGATGGTCCTGACCCTTCGTCACGTCGCACCGAATGCCGAGTTGGCGGTCGTCTGCAGCCGGCCCGACATCGTGACCGAGCGCTTCGGCCTGCCGGCGATCGCCTGGCGTTGGCCAGCACCCGCGCAAGGCGCGGCCCGCCGTCTCAATGCCGCATTCCTGCGGGCACCGCACAAGGCCGTCAGCCTGTATCGCGCGGCGCGCGTCCTGCGCGACTTCGATATGCTCCTGGTCCCCGGCACGGGCATGCTCGACGACTTCGGCGAACGGGCCGGCGGCGTTCCCTACACCGTCATGCAATGGACGCTCGCGGCTCGTCTTGTCGGCTGCCGCGTGGCGATGGCGAGCATCGGCGCGGGCCCGATCCACGGGCGGCTCAGCCGGGCCTTCATGATGTCGGCCGCACGCCTCTGCCATTACCTGTCGTTCCGCGACGCGCCGTCGCGCGACTTCGTCGTGCGGCATGCGCGGATCGATGCGCGAAGCGAGATCTATCCGGACCTGGCATTCGCCCTGCCGGTCCCCCCGGCGGCGACGGGCCGTCGCGTCGACCTTGCACTGGGCGTGATGCGATACCGCGGCTGGAGCAATGCGAGCGGCGGCATCTACCAGATCTACATCGACAGGCTGGCACAGTTCGCGACCGAGTTCCTCGCCTCCGGCCGGAGCATTCGCCTGGTGATCGGGGAAACGGCGGACGAGGAAGCCGTCATGCTGCTGCGGGCGGCCGTTGCGGCGCGTTCGGGCGACGCCTTGGCGGGCCGTCTGCTCTACGAGCCCGTGCGGGACATCGTTGCCGTGATGCAGCAGATGGCGAGCGCCGACCTGGCGGTTGCCACGCGCTTCCACAATGTCGTTGCGGCCCTGATGGTGGCCACGCCCGTCATTTCGCTCAGCTATGGGAGCAAGAACGATGTGCTGCTCGCCGATATGGGGCTCGGGGCCTTCACGGCCCATGTCGAGACCTTCGATCCCGTCTGGCTGAACGAGCGCGTCAACGCACTTTCCGGCCGGCGCGACCGGATCTCCGCAGGTCTCGGGGTCCGCCTGGCCGCATATCGCGCGGCGCTTGCCCGCCAGGGGCACGAACTCGCCCGCCTGCTGGACGCAACGGGGCAGGGAGCGCCGGGAACGGGCGCGATCCTGAACCAGGAGGCCCACCAATGAGCCGAATCGACGTCGCCATCCCCTCGTTCAACTACGCGCGCTACCTCCCGGCCTGCATCGAGAGCGTGCTGTCGCAGGGTGTCGACGACATCCGGGTCCATGTCATCGACAACGCCTCCACCGACGACAGCGTCGCGGTGGCTCGGCAGATCGCCGCGCGTGACGCCCGCGTCTCGATCCTGGCCCGCCCGGCCAATCTCGGACCGCACGCCTCCTTCAACACCGGCGTGGACTGGGCAACCGGGCCCTACATGATGATCCTGTGCGCCGACGACCTTCTCGCGCCGGGCGCGCTCCGGCGGGCCGCCGATATGCTCGATCGCAATCCCGGCGCTGCCTTCGCCTATGGCGGCGAGGTCGAATGGCATGCGCAGGACGCGGAACCGCCGCGACTTCCGGCGCAGGACCATCTCGGCTGGAACAGCGTCGACGGAACCGCCTATCTCCGGCGCCGCTGCCTCGATCCGATGGCCAACCACAGCACGGGCATGGTCCTGGTGCGCACTGCGATCCAGAAGCGCGCAGGCCACTATCGGGAGACGCTCCGCTACTACGACGACCATGAGATGATGCTGCGGCTCGCCAATCTCGGCGATGTCGTCTGGACCGATGCCGTGCTGGGCATCCGCCGCATCCACGGCTGCAACATGTCGAATCTCTACAATGGCTCGCGCCGGGAGGATCTCGAGCATCGGCTCGAAGCGTTCCGCAGCTTCCTCGCGATCGACGCACGACGGCGACCGGATGCGGCGGAACTGCGGGTCCTGTCCGACCGCAACTTCGCCGCCACGGCCCTGCTGTGGGCGGGCGCGGCGGCCATCGGCGGATGTCGACGGGAATGTCTCGACCTGCTCTCCTTCGCGGCGTCGGTCGATCCCTCGGTCTTCTGGCGCCCTCCGCTGGGGCGGGCATTCCGCCGGGGCGGGCGCATCGACAGGCTGTTGGGCCAATGGCGGCAAGGCCGCCCGGCAACGGCCAACGGTCGCCCCATGACGCGGGATGCGATTTCCTGATGCGGATCGTTCACGACCGGATCGGGGCCTAGCCGTGGCTGTCAGGCGAGCCCTCGCATTGTCCGCGGTCGATCGCTATGCGGCGATGATGATCTCGCTCGCCGTCTTCGCGGCGACCGGGCGCATCCTGGGCCCGGCGGAGGTCGGCATGGCCGTCCTCGGCCTGACGGCGTACGCGCTGATCGAGGTCATCAGGGACGTGCCGACGGCCTATCTCGTCCAACAGCCGGAGACCAGCGCACCCGCGGTGCGGTCCGCCTTCACGGTGATGGCGAGCATCTCCGTCCTGGCTGCCCTGATGTTGTTCCTGGCGGCACCCGGCCTGGCGCATGTCATCGGCAACGACGACATGTATCCGTTCTTCCGGATCATCGCCGTGGCCCTCTTGCTCGGGCCCTTCGAGCGGCCGCTCGTCGCCCTGATGCGACGTGACCTGGCCTTCGACAAGGTGGCGCTGGTGAACATCGCCAGCGGCGGCTGCAACGCGATCGTCGTCGTCGGCTTGGCGCTGGCAGGGTTCGAGGAGGTCTCCTTCGCCTGGGCACTGCTCGCCGGCAATCTCGCGGCCGTGGCCGTGGCATGGGCCCTGAGCCCCTACCGGCGCCTTCTCGGAATCGCGATCAGCGAATGGCGGAAGGTGCTGCTGATCGGGGGCAGTTCCGGGCTCTGGGGCCTGATCTGGCGCTACACGGATTCCCTTCCGCAGATCGCCTTCGGGGCGCTGAGCCAACCGGCAGCGGCGGGTACCTACAGCCGGGCCCAAACCATCGTCGAACTGCCCGGCAAGCTGCTGTTCGTCGTGGTGAGCCAGGTCGCGCTCCCCGCACTCGCCGCGCAACGCCGGGATGGTCGGGAACTCAAGGGGGCCGTCCTCGACTCCCTCGCAGTGATCAGCGCCCTGCAGTGGCCCGCCTTTCTGCTCGTCGCCTGCCTGGCGCATCCGCTGATCCTGCTGCTGCTCGGTCCTCGCTGGCTCGACGTGGTGCCGCTGGTGCAGGTCCTCGCCATTGCGCGCCTGTTCGCGCCGCTCGAACTCATGGTCTACCCGTTGCTGCTGGCCGCGCGACAGACCGGACGGCTCCTGCTCTCCGCCGCCATCCCGGCCTGCGTCTATACGCCGGTGATCTTCGTCCTCGCTTCGTATGGCGGCTTTGCGACGGCCTGCGCGTATCTTGTGCTGATCCCGGTCAACACGCTGGTCGGATACCTCATGATCCGGCGGGAGCTCGGCGTGCGGGCGACCGAGGTCCTCGGTGCCTTGTCGCCCAGCGTTCTCGTGACGGCGGGAAGCGCCATCGGCCCCTTGGCAATCCTCGCGGCCCATGGGTTCCGCTTCGATCTGCCGATCGGGACCGCCTGCGCCGTGACCGTGACCGCGGCGATCGGCTGGGCCGCCGCCATCGTCGCTTCGGGGCACAGGCTTTCCCCGGAACTGCGCCACATCGCCCTTCTGGCGTGGCGCTGGGCCTCTCCGCGCCTGAGGGTTGGATCGTGAATCAGATCTCGCATCGTCATCTCGCGCCCGTAAGCCACGGGGGCGGCCTCGTGGCCGACATGTCGCTGGCGCTGCTCAACCGGACCGGTGCGTACCATGTCTGCCGCGAGATCACCGAGACCTGCGGCGACCTGCTGTCCGGGACGATCCACTGGCGGCTGAGGGGCGCCCTGCCGGACGGCCGGAACATCCGCCGGATCCTCGCGCGGCTCATGCTCGCGGAAATCGCTCACCCGGCGCTGCGTTCGCTGTTGCCGGAACGGCGACGGGCGGGCGAACGCTTCCTCTTCATGGACCCCCTCTACGTCATGGGGGTGATGCCGCGCCGGGACGACATCGTCCTGTGCCACGACATGGGTCCGGTAACGCACCCCGACCTGTTCGGCCCGGACACGGAGGCGACCTATCGCGAGGCCTACGACCTGATCCATCGGGGACGGCCCGGGATGGTCTTCGTCAGCGAAGCCTCGCGGGATGCCTTCGTCGGGATCCATGGCAGCGACTTCCGCTTCCTCGAGGTGATCCCGCTCTTCGTCCGCGCCATGACGTCGGCTGATGAGGGCGTACCTCCCGCCGGGGTGTCCGGGCCGTTCCTGCTCACGGTCGGGGCCCTGGAACGGCGCAAGAACTACCTTCGCACGCTGGAAGCCTTCGAGCGCAGCGGCCTGGCCGAACAGGGGTGGAAGTACGTCTTCTGCGGCCCACGGGGCAATGCGGCGGACGAGATCACGGCGCGGGCGCGTCGTACCGCAGGCGTGGTCCAGCTCGGCTATGTCAGCGATGCGGAATTGCAGTGGCTGTACCGCAACGCGGGCGGCTTCGTTCTCGTCAGCCTGCTGGAAGGCTTCGGCATTCCCGCGCTGGAGGCCGCGCAGCGCGGCCTGGTCTCCCTCGTCGGGGACGGTGGGGCCCAGCGCGAGGCGGTGGGCGAGGGCGCCCTGCACGTGGATCCGCTGTCGGTCGAGGCCATCACGGATGCCCTGCGTCGCCTCGCGACGCTGCCGGAGGCCGAACGCGTCCGGCGCGTCGCCCTGGCCCGGGATCACGCGGCTCGTCTGTCGAGGGACGCCTTCGCGGCCGCCTGGCGCCGTCTGCTGCTGCGGGATGGGGCGCCGGCGCTCACGCGCTGAAGGCGGGCCAGGCCCGGTCCTTCTCCGAGATCACTGACACCGGCCGCGGCCAGACGATGCCGAAGGCCGGGTCGTCGTGACGGACGCCCGCGGACACCTGCGGTTCGTGAAAGGCCGAGATGAGGTAGAAGACCTCGGTGTCGGCCTCTAGCGTCTGAAACCCGTGGGCGACGCCTTTCGGGACATAGAGCGACCGGCGGTTATCGGCCGTCAGGTCGAAGGCCTGCCATCGGCCGCGGGTCGGTGAGTCGGCACGCAGATCGAGCAGCACGTCATGGATCGCGCCCTTGCGGCAGGTGACGACCTTCACCTCGCCATGGGGTTCCCGCTGGAAGTGCATGCCCCGCAGCGTGCCGGATGCCCGGTTGTAGGACAGGCTGTGCTGGACGAACTGCGTCTCCAGGTCATGCGACGCGAATTCGCGGGTGCAGAACGTCCGCGCGAAGAAGCCGCGGTCGTCGCTGATCGGCTCCGGCTCGATCACGAAGACTCCCGCGATGCCGGCCGGAGTGAAGCGCATGCCCAAGGCCTCCAGGTGTGGGTGCGGAGACTAGGGCGGTTGCGGGCACGTTCACCGCGGACGACAGAAAAGTTTTCGACGGGGCCCGCAGCGTCACGGGAGCGCAACGGGACAATCTGTTTCGGGCCCGCATCCCGCGGGCGGGGGGAAGGGCATCATGGCCAGCGTCCACGTCGATCCCGCGATGACGGATGCCGAGCGGCGGGAAGCACTCTACGCCGGCGACATCATCATCCTCTCGCCCACGCCGGCGAGCGCCGAGATGACCCGCCTCGCGCAGCAGATGCTCGCCGAGGTCTTCGCCCCGCATGATCCGCGCACCATACACCGCCACCTTTCGGCCGAGGACGTCGCCGCGGTCCTTGCGAAGGTGAAGCCGCGCTTCATCCACCATCCGGACTGCAAGCGCCTGATCCCGGCGATCATGGCCGAGCATGGCGTCGATCTCGACAGCCTCTATTTCGATGTCCCGCGTCTGCGCTCGGCCTACCCGTCGGACTTCCTGTCGTCCGGCATTGCCTATGCGTTCCACCCGCATCGCGACACCTGGTACTCCGCGCCGATGTGCCAGCTGAACTGGTGGATGCCGGTCTTCCCGATCGAAGCCGGCAACGCGATGGCCTTCTATCCGCAGTACTTCGACAGGCCGGTTGCGAACAATTCCGAGATCTACAACTACTACGACTGGAACACCCGCAACCGCGCATCCGCCGCGCTGCATGTGAAGTCGGACACGCGGGAGCAGCCGAAGCCGCAACAGGCACTCGAAGGCCCGCGCCTTTGCTACCTGCCGCCCCCCGGCGGGATCATCCTCTTCGCGGGCGCCCAACTGCACGAGACCGTCCCCAACGCCACCGGTGTCGCGCGCTACAGCATCGACTTCCGCACCATCGACATCGGGGACGCCGCGATGAACCGGGGCGCCCCCAACGTCGATTCCCGCTGCACGGGGACGACGATGCGTGACTACCTCCGCGCCTCGGATCTCAGCCCGGTGCCGGAGGATGTGATCCTTCTGCACGACGACGACACGGCGGGCCGCGGCGACGTGCTGCGGTATCGCCCGGCGCTCGTTGCGGAAGCCGCCGTGTCGTGATCCGGATGCCGGAAAAGACGGAGAAGTTTTGGCCGTACGAGCGGGCATGCTCGGTCGTTTTCCGATCAGATCATCGTGACGCCGGACGCGCCGGCCGAGTCACCGAGGCCCCCGCATGAACATCGAAGCCCGCCGCTTCACCATCGACGATGGCAGCCGCACCACGGGCAGCTGCCGCCTGTGCAACATGCCGATCCGGCGCACCATGGTCGACCTCGGCATGTCGCCGCTCTGCGAGAGCTTCCGGCGGCCGGAGGAGCGAGACGGCATGGAGCCGTTCTTCCCGCTCCATGCCCTGGTCTGCGAGCACTGCCTGCTGGTGCAGCTCAAGGAATACGTGACGCCGGACCACATCTTCACCGAATACGCCTACTTCTCCTCCTACTCGACGAGCTGGGTGGCCCACGCCAAGGCGTATTGCCACGGCATCGCGCAGCGCCTTGGCCTCGACGCGAACAGCCTGGTCGTCGAGCTCGCGAGCAATGACGGCTACCTGCTGCAGCATTTCCTGCCGATGGGCATCCCCGTGCTCGGCGTCGAGCCCGCGGCCAATGTCGCGGCAGTGGCGAAGGGGAAGGGGATCCCGACCCTGGTCGAATTCTTCGGCGTCGCGCTCGCCGAGCGCATGGTCGCCGAGGGGCAGGCCGCCGACCTCATCGCCGGCAACAACGTGCTGGCGCAGGTGCCCGACCTGAACGACTTCGTCGGCGGCATCCGCATCCTGCTGAAGCCCGAGGGCGTTTGCACGCTCGAGTTCCCGCATCTCGAGCGGCTGATCGCGGAGAACCAGTTCGACACGATCTACCACGAGCACTTCTCCTACTTCTCCTTCCACACCATCCTGCGCATGGCGGAGAAGCACCGGCTCAAGGTGATCGACGTGGAGGAGCTGCGGACGCATGGCGGCTCACTGCGCGTCCATCTGGCGCGGATCGAATCCACGCGGCCGATCGCCCCGTCCGTTCCCGCCCTGCAGGCGCGCGAGGAAGCCGCCGGCGTGCGCGACATGCGCACGTATGACGCCTTCGCCGCGAAGGTGAAGCGCACCAAGCGGCGCCTGCTCTCCGTCCTCATCGGGGCGAAGGACGAAGGCCTGAAGATCTGCGGCTACGGCGCGCCGGGCAAGGGCAACACGCTGCTCAACTACTGCGGTATCGGCACCGACTTCCTGGACTTCACCGTCGACCGCAATCCCTACAAGCACGGGCTCTTCACCCCCGGGATGCACATCCCGATCCACCCCGTCGAGGCGATCGACGAGGCGAAGCCCGACTATGTCCTGATCCTGCCCTGGAACCTGAAGGACGAGATCGTCCAGCAGATGCGCCACATCGGCGACTGGGGCGGCAAGTTCATCGTTCCCATTCCCGAAGCGACCATCATTGACCCGAAGGAGATGCCGACATGAAGGTCGTTCTCTTCTGCGGTGGCCTCGGCACGCGTATCCGCGAGTACTCCGAGAACATCCCCAAGCCGATGATCCCGATCGGCCAGCAGCCGATCATGTGGCACGTGATGCAGTACTACAGCCATCACGGCCACAAGGATTTCGTGCTCTGCCTGGGCTACAAGGCGAACGTGGTGAAGGACTTCTTCGTCAGCCACCGCCATGAGGCCTTCGGCGACTGCGTCGTCACCGCCGGCGGCACCCAGGTCGAGATGCTCGGCGAGAAGCGCCAGGACTGGCGCGTCACGATGATCGACACCGGCATCTGGCGGAACATCGGCGAACGGCTCTGGGCCGTGCGCGACCAGGTCAAGGACGAGGAGATGTTCCTCGCCAACTACAGCGACGGGCTGACCGACCTCGACCTGACCGAGGTGATTCGCCAGTTCAAGGCCAGCGACAAGGTCGGCTGCTTCGTCGCCGTGCGTCCGCCGCTGACCTACCACCTCGCGGACATCGCCCCCGACGGGAAGGTGCAGGCCTTCCGCAGTTCCGACCGGTCGGACATCTGGATCAACGGCGGCTACTTCATCTTCCGCCCGCAGATCTTCGACTACATGCGCGAGGGGGACGAGCTCGTCCTGGAGCCCTTCGACCGCCTGATCCGGGACGGCAAGCTGATGGCCTGGAAGCATGAGGGCTTCTGGCGGTCCATGGACACGCTGCGCGACCGCCAGGTCCTCGAGGATATGGTCGAGCGTGGGGAGATGCCGTGGCTGCCCGGCGACCATGCCGGCAAGCGCCGCCCGCGCCTCGTCGCGGCGGAATGAAAGGGCTGAGCCTTGCGACACCGGGGGAGAGGCTGAACGTCCTCTGCCTTGGCGCCCATTCCGACGACATCGAGATCGGCGCCGGCGGCGCCCTGCTCGAATGGATCGCGCGCGGGGTGAAGGTCGAAGCGACCTGGTGCGTCCTCAGCGCGCCCGGCCAGCGGGGCGAGGAAGCCGAGACTTCTGCGCGTTCCTTCCTCCAGGGCGCGGCCAGCGCGCGGATCGAGCTCCAGCAGTTTCGCGACGGCTACTTCCCGGTCGAGCGCGCGCCGATCAAGGAGTGGATGCAGGACCTCGCGCGCCGCTTCACGCCCGACGTGGTCCTGACCCACAAATCCGACGACGCCCACCAGGACCACCGCCTGGTCTCGGAGCTCACCTGGAATGCCTTCCGCGACCATGTCGTGCTGGAATACGAGATCCCGAAATGGGACGGGGACCTCGGGCGGCCGAACGTCTATGTCCCGCTTGCCGCGGCGACGCTGGCGAAGAAGCTTGAGCTGCTGGAACTGCATTTCGCGACCCAGCACGGCAAGGACTGGTTCGACCCCGAGACCTTCCAGGGCCTCGCCCGCCTGCGGGGCATGGAATGCCGCGCGCCGGAGCGCTACGCGGAAGGCTTCGTGGCGCGCAAGATCCTGCTCGCCTGATCACGATCCGTCCGGATGATGAAGGCCATCGCCACGCGGCGATGGCGTGACGCGGCGGCGATCACGATACTCCTGCCCGACGCAGGAGATCCCCGATGAGCACCCTCGACGAAGCCGACCCGACCTGCCCCGCGCCCCCGCCGGGCCTCGAGCACGTCATCATTCCCCGCGCCCACGACGTCGGCGGCTTCGAGGTGCGCCGCGCCCTGCCGGCGAAGGAACGCCAGATGGTCGGCCCCTTCATCTTCTTCGACCAGATGGGCCCGGGCGAGTTCCTCACCGGCAAGGGCCTCGACGTGCGTCCGCATCCGCATATCGGCCTGTCGACCGTCACCTACCTGTTCGAGGGCGAGATCTTCCACCGCGACAGCCTGGGCAGCGCGCAGCCGATCCGCCCCGGAGAGCTGAACTGGATGACCGCCGGCAGCGGTATCGTCCATTCCGAGCGCACCGATCCCGCCCAGCGTGACCGCACGCGACGCATGTTCGGCATCCAGTCCTGGGTGGCCCTGCCCAAGAACGCGGAGGGCACCACGCCCGGCTTCGTCCATCATGGGGCAGGGGACCTGCCGCTGGTCGACGACGAGGGCGTGCGCATGCGCCTGATCGCCGGAGAGGGATGGGGGTTGCGGTCTCCGGTCGCCGTCTCCTCGCCGCTCTTCTATGCCGACGCCGTCCTGGCGCCCGGCGCCCGGTTGCCGCTCCCCGACCAGCATGAGGAACGCGGGGCCTATGTCGTCCAGGGCAGCGTCGAGGTCGCCGGAACGCGCTTCGAGGCCGGGCGGATGCTCGTCTTCCGGCCAGGTGACGCGCTCGCCCTGACCGCGGGACCGGATGGGGCGCGGCTGCTGATGCTCGGCGGCGCGACCATGGACGGGCCGCGCTACCTCTTCTGGAACTTCGTCGCCTCCTCACGCGAACGGCTCGAGCAGGCCAAGGAAGACTGGAAGGCCGGGCGCTTCGCCAAGGTGCCGGGGGACGAGAAGGAGTTCATCCCGCTTCCGGAAGGGCGGGTGACGGTGCGGGCGGAAGCGCGGCCGGCTTGATCATGGAGGGGCGCCGCCCCCTGAGTCCTCCTTTTCCGAACCTGCGGACAGAGTGTTGAGGACGCCGCCGACGGTGGTGTCCTCCTGGGTCAGATTAACGCCGCCGGCGCGGAGCAGCTCGACGAGCTGACCCACCAGTTCGATCTCGGGTGGGTCGTCCGGCCCTTGTCCGGGGCTGACGATGACCTTGTCGATGAGGGCGCGGGCGGCCTCCAACACCTCTGGGTCCTCTCGTCCTTCGATCGCGGTCCGCAGCACGGCGACCCGATCGGCGTAGACCTCGGCGAGATTGGGAAGCAACGCGGGTGCCGGGGCCGGCTGGTCCTTCACCGCCGCCAGCAACTGCCCGCGACGGGACTCCAGTTCCTCCAGCTTCCGCTGCACGCCGGGCGCCCGCACGCCCTCGGCGATGGCCTCGACGAGGTTGTCCAGCTTCCTCTGGATCCCTTGCAATTCGAGCCTGTGCGCCGCGGTCGCGGCCGCGGCCTCCGCCTGTGCCCCGTTCCACGCCTCGACGAACGCCCGGCAGAACGCGGCGACGAGGTCGGGGCGCATCAGCCGGGAGCCCAGCGCCTCCATGATCATCGCCTCGAGCTTTGGTCGCCGGACCCGGCGGGTGTTCGAGCAGCCCTTGCCGCGCCGGGCGCGCTGGCAGCCGAGGTAGTCCCTCCCCAGGGCGGCGAACGTGCCCCCGCAGGTGCCGCACACCACCTTGCCGGTCACCAGGTGCTTCGGGCGCCGGCGTTCCCAGAACGCGGGAACGGCCCGGCCATTTTCCGGGGCGACCTCCTGGGAGAGACGCGCTTGGGCACGCTCCCAGAGCGTGTCGTCGACGATGCGCAGCTCGGGCACCTCCGCCTCGACCACCTCCTCGGGAGGACGCTTGCGGCGGACATGGCGCCCGGTCAGCGGATCGCGCGGCTGGTGGCTGCGGTTCCAGCGCAGCCGGCCGGCATAGATCGGGTTGCGCAGGATGCCGTCGCCCCGCTGGGCGCGGCCGCGGATGCCGGTGTCGTACCAGGGCGTTCCCGCCGGGCCGGGGATGCCCTCGGCATTCAGCGCCGCCGCGATGGTGCGGGGGCTGTGGCCGGCGACGTAGTCGCCAAAGATGCGGCGGACCACGGCAGCCTCGGCCGGGTCGATCTCCCGGAGGCCTCGCACCGGCTCGCCCTGCTCGTCGAACCGGCGGACCTTGCGATAGCCGTAGGGCGGGGCGCCGAACGCGAAACCCTTGCGGACCCTGCCCACCTGCCCGCGATGGGTCTTGGCGGCGAGGTCCTTGAGGTAGAGGGCGCCCATGGTGCCCTTGAGACCGACATGGAGCTCGGAGATCTCGCCCTCGGCGAGGGTGACGATGCGCACCTGGCAGAACGTTGCCTGCTTGTGGAACGCGGCGACATGCTCGAGGTCGCGGGAGAACCGGTCGAGGCTTTCGGCGAGGACGATGTCGACCTTGCCGGTGCGGATGGCCTCCAGCAGGCCCTGGTAGCCCGGCCGCAGGAGAGTGGCCCCGGAGATCGCGGCATCGGAGAACTGGCCGACGATGGACCAGCCCTCGCGTGCGGCACGCTCGTGGCAGATCCGGAACTGGTCCTCGATGGAGGCGGCGCTCTGCAGGTCGCTCGAGAACCGCGCGTAGATCAGGCAGCGCATGGTCATGGCGCCTTCCGGCGGGATTGCCGGGTCGCGCCCTTCGCGCGGCCCCGCCAACCATAGTGCGAGGCGGCAAGCGACCAGGTCTCCTTACGCAGGCCAGCGATGCGGACGCCATGGCGGCGCAGCGCCTCGGTGCCGCGGGACTTCAGGTAGTGGTCGATGGAGACCTGCGGGTCGTGCCCGAGGGCAGCCCCGGCGTCGAGCGCCAGTTCCGGGGAGATCATGGAGGCCGTGGTGCGCAGGCACTTGCGAAACCAGTGCGGCCCCTCCTCGCGCCCGAACCAGGCCTTGGTCCGCCGGCGGACGACCTTGCCGAGATCAAGCGCCGACAACGCGCTGCCCCTGGTGCCGATCCAAACGGCGGCGCTGAACGCGCTGCCCGGGAGGCTGGGACGGACGTTCGAAAGATAGCGGTCGAACACGGGAACCAGCTCGGGATGCATGTCGTAGCTCATGAACACCTTGGTCTTGGTGTCCTTCTCGCCGAAGTGCAGACGGTATCCAGCCTCGGTCCGGACGATGTTCTCGCCGATCTCCATGGCGCCGACGGAGCGGATGCGAGGGCCGTGGGCGGCGAGCAGCCCGAGCAGCGCGGCATCGCGCACTGCAACCCGACCCTTGGCGTAGCCCTGTCCCTCGCAGCCTGCCCGGAACAGATCGAGGGCGCGGGCCAGGAGTTCGCGAGAGTCGCGTACCTCGCACCAGCGCGGCTTGGGCTTCAGCAGGCGGCGCAGGGAGCGCCCGCCGGGTTGGAGGATGAACCCGACATCGGCAGCGGGATCGATCAGGGCGAGGCAGCGCTGTAGGTCGCGCAGGCGGCCGTGGACGGTGGTGCCGCGATTGCCGCGCCCCCGCTGGTCGGCGATCCAGCCGTCGAGCCGGGGCCGGCTCGCACGGGCAGCCGGCGAGGCCAGCGGATCGAGCTCGCCGCGGCGCCGGAGGTAGTGGAGCCACACGCCATAGGCCTCGCGGATCTTGCGCCGGGCGAAGTCACCGAGTTCGAGAGAGGCGCCATTCTCGTCGAACGGGCTGTCAGCGGCAGAGAACGCGCCTTCCCATGCCGCGCGGTCCTCCGCGGGCCAGTCCGCCAGCCCGAGGGACCAGACCCGCGCCCGCGTCACTGGCGGCGCCCCCGCTTGCGGCCGGCCACACCCGGCGGCAGCGGCACCAGTGGCGGCATCACGCCGCGGTTGCGCTTGGCGAATGCCGCATCGGCGATGAGCCGTGTGCGCCGGCGCTCCGTCGTGAGGACCTCGGTGAGACGGGCGATCGCCCCCTTCGGCGCCCAGGAGGCGTAGAATCGCATCGAGGTATCGAAGGTCGTGTGGCCGAGGACGAGGCGCAGATCCTCGATCGCATGCGGATTGGCGCCGAGGATGAACGCGCCGGCGAGCGCCCGGAACTGGTGCGTCGACATCCTGACGCCGACGCTGCGATGTATGGCCAGGCTGATCGCATTGCCGAGGCCCCCCTTGTGGCGCGGCTGGTCGAGATGCGCCTTGGAGGGGAACAGCCAGTCGCTCCCTGCATTCGGCAGCAGGGGGCGGTAGTGGCGGATGAACGCCTCGAGCACCGCGGACGTGTCGGCATCGAGCGCCCATTCGATCGGGACATCGTTCTTGACCGCCTCGGCGGCGATGCGGACGTGGGTGTAGCCGCGGCTCCGGCTGTCGAGCTTCACGAGGTCATGCCCGAGCCGGAGGTGGGAGAGGTTCTCGATCCGGATCGGGCAGTGCAACTCGATCTCGATGGCGACGGCCAGCGCGGCCGTGCGCGCCGCCTCGAGCAAATGCGGCGTGTGCTCACGGCCCCGCTCGTCGATCCAACCGGTGCGCTGACGCTCCGCGATCATCATGAGGTGACGCGGCAGGTGCAGGATCGCGGCGCGGCGCGTCGGGTCCTCCAGTTCCGCGAGCAACCGCATGTTGCGCTCGGTCATGCGGGCCTGGCGCTTGGGTTTGGCCTGGCGGAGGAGGTTCAGTGCCTTCCGGAGCGCATGACCTTCCAGCCTCGCGTGGTGCTTCGCCACGACGCGCAGGGTGTCGGAGATGATCCCGAGTTGGGCCCCCTTGCGCTTGCCGGCGCGCAGGAAGTGCCAGTTCAGGATGCGCTTCAGGTTCCCGACCTCGACCACCATGGCAAGGTCCAGGATGCCCTCGGGCGGCGTGCCGCTGTGGACGAGGGCCGCAAGGGCCAGGCGCAGGGAGTCCATGCGGGTGCGGACGCTCGCCGGCCGCAAGGGCTCGTCCGGCCCGTCCCGATCCTCCTCGAACGGGGCCTCGCCACTATTGCGGGTCAGGCGCGCCTCGAATGCGGCGATGTCGGCCTGGAGCGATGCGGGATACGCCTCGAACGCGAGCGAGTACTGGCGCGGCTCCGCGGCCGGGGCTGTCAGACGGGTCGCCGGCCACCCGGGCACCGTCTCCGCGGCGTGGTTCCAGCCCTTGGCGACGCGGCGGACCGCCTCGCGCGCCGACCCGCGCACATCGGCCGACTGCAGGTGCGCGAGGTAGTCGGCGAAGACC
Organism: Neoroseomonas marina; assembly: GCF_012927745.1. GTDB lineage: Bacteria > Pseudomonadota > Alphaproteobacteria > Acetobacterales > Acetobacteraceae > Neoroseomonas > Neoroseomonas marina. Next base: position 291,507 of record NZ_JABBKX010000004.1, on the reverse strand, counting down.
GCATCATCCACAGCCATGGGGTCGAGCCCCCGGTCGGAGCAGAACCCGACGAAGGCCTTGAGGCGCAGCCAGGCGATCTTGTCGGTCAGCGCGGCGACCAGCGGCGCCCAGGCCGGCAGCAGTTCGCCGCCCGCCCGGCGGCGCTCGGCCAGCAGGTCGAGGCGCCGCAGGACGTAGCGGAGGTGCCCACGATAGGCCGTGAAGCTCGAATCCCCGAGCCGGACGGCGGCGGGCGTCGTGCGAGCCAGGATCTCGCGCACCGAGCGGGCGGTGAACGGGATTTGGGCGAGATCCTTGCTGCTGGCGCGGGCGAGCAGCCCGACGGCAGTCTTTAGGTCGCGACGCCGGGCCGGCCCGAGGTCGGTCCACCCGTCGATGATGCCGGGGATGGCGGGCCGTTCGGCACCCTTGCGGCGGACCGCCCTAAGGCCGGCGACCGCGAGGGCGGTCAGGCCATTCGGACCCGTCGAGGCGACAGCGGTAGCGGGCACCATGCGCCCGGGGGTCATCATGTTCATGGAGAGCCTCCGTTGTTGAGGGTAGGAAATACCCGGAAATTCTTCAAGACGGTTATTGTGATAACCGCGAACTGTATTGTGGGCCGTTTCTAAGTTTATCGGCATGACTACTGTATTCATGGCGATTTCCGTCGCCCCTGACTGATCAGGCGCGCGACATCCTCGCGGCGGTAGTAGCGGTGGCCACGGACGCGCGTCGCCGGGACGAGGATCTCGTCGCGTTCCCAGTTCCACAGGGTCCGTGGATCGATGCCGAAGGTCGCAGCGACCTCTCGGGCCTTGAGCAGGCCGGCCAACGCGTCGTCGTCGCCGGGCTTGCTCATGCGCCCGTCGCCGACGTGGCAGAGGGATCGTTGGTCCTGCGCGGCTCCACCTTGGCAGCCATGGCCTGAGCAAGGAGGCGTCGAGCCGCGGCCCGGCCGAGCGCTTCGGCCAGCGCCTGGAGCTTCGCATCGGCAGTGGCGTCAGCCCGTCCTGCAGCGGTGACGGGTTCCGAGGCTCGGCGGCGGGGGCGCGGGTCGCTCATGGCGACCGCAGGGACTAGGCACCTCGAAGTCGCGATGCACGAGAGTAGCGCCGCCGAAAATATGCGCCGGCGACGCCGGAATCGCGCAAAGCCACGTCAGGCTTGGCGTTGCGGCGAGGCAGAAACCTCCCGGCGGAGAATCTCAGAAAGGCTCGAGGCTGCCGTTGATATCCACGAGGGAGCCCCGTTCGCGTTCCCCGAGCCGGTCCACGGTCTCTCGCATCACGCGCGCGGCGTTGGCGGGCAGGGTATGGCGGTCGGGCGTCCCGTCCTCGCGCCGGCCTTTGCCGGTATGCATCGTTGTCACGGTGATGCCGGCGCCGGCCAGGTCGTGGGCCCACAGCCGGACCAACGCGGTGACCGCGGCAAAGGCAGGCGCCGTCGTGTATGAGCGGGAGCGCGCACCGTGGCTCACGCTGCCCAGGTGCGAGGCGACCACGACGACCTTTCCGCCGTTCCGCAGCCGCTCCCACAGACCCTGCAGGATCGCGTTAAGGACTGGCGGTACGCGGAGCGCGGCACCCATCGCGTCCGCCAGGCCCGCCTGATCGAACCCGGCGGGCGTGTCGGGGCCGATCGCTCCCCGCTCGCCGGTCAGTCCACCGATCACGATGCGGTCGTACCGTGCCTTGCGGAGGGGAGCGAGATCCTCCGCCGTCGGGATCTCGGTGAGCGACAGCGGGACGACCGTGACGCGGGCGTCGAGATCCTTCGCCACCGCGGCGACCCTGTCCGGCGGCGCAGTGGCGACGACGCGGGCGCCGTCTTCGGCGTGCAGGCGGACGATTTCCCGCAGCACGGGATCGTCGGCGCCGATGACGAGCACGGACCGGAACGGGGCCGGCCTCGGCAAGGCCGCGCGGACCGTCTTGCGGGCCGGACGGTTCTCGGTCTTGAGGAACGCGCCGACAGCCTTGCTGACGGAGCCCTTCGCGAAAGAGCAGGGCTCGCTTGTCAACACGTCCTGGGCGAACGCCAGGAACCCGCCCTTTGACGTCGACTGCGTCGGTACCTCCGAATGGTATCGCCACCAGAGCCGCTCCAACGCCTCGAGGGCGAACGGGAGTGCGGCTGACCGCTTCGGGCGGCCGCGCGGGAGGCTTGGAGTGGCTTGTGCGGAATCCCAAAGGGCCGGAGCCAGCCGGTCGAGCCCACTGACGATGGCTTGAAGCCACTGCAGCCGATGCATGCGGTGCTCGCCGGCGATGGCGGCTTGTGCCTCGTCGACGGCTTCGCCTGGCGCGGGGCGGCCCAGCGCGTCGAGGAGAGTCATCACCTGGACCTTGCGCAGCGCCTCGGCGGCTTGCTCTGACGCTGTCGAACCCCTCTCGAGAATCTTCCTGGCGGCGGATCCCCTGCCACCCAGGCTCTCGCCGGCCGCCATCAGCGCCACGCGACGCGCCAGACCACGAAGGTTCGCCTCGGCGGCCGACGTGCCGAGATGCTTCAGCGCGATGCCCGCGTAGTCAGTGACGGGCGGTTCAGTCTTTTCGTGGCTCGATCGAGAGCTGTTCCGCTTGCGACCGACATCGACGTCACTCGTCATGTTCGACCTCATCCGATTCGCATCACACCACCCTCGCCGTCGTACCCCATGTCCGGCGGTGTATTGATCGATGGTCTGGTGGTGAGGCTCTGAGCCAGGGCAAAGCGGGACCATCCCTGCGTGCCTCGCAGAGTGATCCCGCTGCCCTCAGCGTTCGTGTTCCGGCGGAGCCGGCCCGTCGCCTGTGGGCCCCGGCAGCTCAGGAGGCAGCTGCCCGGAAGGCTTGCTTCTTCACGGGGACTGCCTGCGTCCCCGGGCGGCCATGGGCATCAAGCCTGCGCGGTGCCCTTCCGGTGTATGCCGCCATCCCCACAGGACCGGGGCTGCTCCGCACGCTGCCGTCTCTCGCCGACCATGCGGGCAGGGTCCGGCGCTGCAGAGCCTCAAGCCCTTTCGCGCCGTGGGATTCGCCTCGCATGGCCCGGCCGAATGAGCACGCGGATCCTGCCGCCGAAAATCGTCGCGCGCGACGTCGGCAACGCCCAAGGCCAGGAAAATGCTGGCGTTGCAGGCCAGATCGAAAACGTCCATCGCCCGCGAACGACACCGCCCACGACAAAGGCCCCGCCGGATATCTCCGGCGGGGCCCGATGTCAGTTCTTCGCCTCCGAGGCTGGCGGCACGGCCCGGAACAGGGCCGCGCCCATCGATCCGAGGTCACGCAGTACGAGGCGCCCGAAGCCATGCAGGCGCGCATGCGCCTCAGCCAGCTCCTGCAGCGTCGCCTGGAGCCCCTCATTGAGGCGCTCCAGGGACGACAGAACAGCCGCAGGGTCGACGACGCCGACGCTGCGGAATCCTGTCAGGTCATACGCGCTCATCTCGGCCACGCCGCGCAGTTGGGCGATCGCAGCCTCGATCTCGTGAAGCCCGCGCGCAGCGTCGAGCAACTCGGCAAGCGTGCGCTGGCGAGGGGAGGGTTTCCCTTCGGTCATGACGTTGTCCTGATTGTTGGGATGGGAGGGTTTAGGCCAAGCTGAAGCCGGCCCACTGATCGCCAGAGATGGCGTCAGCAATTTTTATTTGGCTATCAAATCATTTACTTCAATACAGAAAACTATTTATTCGCTAATTCCGCGTTGATGAAGCATATTTACTTCGTCTAATAAACATCGCATCGTGCATCAATCGCGTTGTGCGGACAAATGCCCATGGACTGGTGGAACATCCCAGAGCTGCGCCAGCTTCTTCCGGAAGCCGATCAAACGGCCTTGATGCAGCGCCAGCTGGCACTCCTGGAGTTCATGTTGCGTCGCTAGCAGATGCGGGCTGAGTTGTTCCTGTCGGCGATACACAATCCGCACTCGGCTGGAAACAAAAACCAAGCTTCACCGCGTCGCCTGTCGGACCGCTCGCGGGGGCGGTGAAGCACACCTTTCGAAAGTGACGCCCGACGCCGCTACGAGGTACATAACGGCACGAAACCGCGTCTTTCATGGAGCACGATGGCGATGTCCGATCGGGATGCGGCAGCGGTCAACGAGGAGATCTTGGCACTGGTCCAGAGGTGCCTGTCCAAGCTCGACGGATGCCAGGGCCACACATGCGAGATGATCGCGATCCTGGATAGGTTGATCGACAAGGGCGCCGAAATCGATTCGAAGATGGCTTCGATGGATAGTCTGGTGGCGCTGATCCATCGCCACCTCTGACCTGTCTCCCGCTTTCTGGATCGCCCTGAGCTAGGAAATGCCAGTTTAGGGTTGGGCTGGGAGACGGAGGGCTGACGATGAAAATGTCGAAGTTCACGGATGCGCAGATGGCGCGCCGAACAGGAGCCTCCAGACCCGCCCCATTCCGATCGCGTTCGCGATGATGCGGAAGGCGCGGAAGGGCAGCATCGCGACGAAGAAGCTGGTCGCGGAGAAGAGCAGGCCCAGCGCCCCGCCGCCGCCGATCGCCGGCACGCTCGCCGCCAGCGATTCGCCGTGGATCCAGCCGCCGATCACCTGCTCCAGCACGTGTATGGCGATGAACAGGATCGCGAGGATCAGGGACTCGAGCATGATCGGCCAGATCAGCGGCGTCGGCTTGATGCGGTGGCCAAGCTGCAGATCCTCGACCACCAGCGCCACCTTGCCCAGCACCAGCGCGTTCACCAAGGCGAAGCCATGGGGCCATAGAGCGATGTCGCCATGCGTCCGCAGGGCGATCTCCTCATGCATGGTGAACAAGCCGAGCAGCACCTAAATGTAGAGAAAGGAGACCATGAAGCGGCGGAGTTCATCCACCACGAACTCCTTCGCCTTGCCGAGCCGTCCATGGCCCGCCGCGTAGCCCTCGCTCATGCCCAGCGATCTCCCCTGATGCATGTCATCGAAATCTGTCGGCTCACACGAAGCCCAGCACGCCTATGACGGCGCTGCCGAGCACCAGCAGCGCCGGGTTGACCTTGTAGCGTTGCAGGATCAGCAGCACGGCCACCGCGATCGCCGCCGTATCGAGGTCGAAGATCGCTCCCTTGGCCATACTGAAGCAGCCGGCCAGAAGCAGCCCGATCGAGACTGGCGCCAGGCCCATCTCGATAGAGCGGCGCCAGGGCCAGGCCTCGAGCCGCTGCCAAGAGCGACCGGCGAGGTAGGTCAACAGCCCCGTCGGGCCGAAGAAGGCGATCAGCACCACCAGCGAGGACGTGACGGACTGCTCCTTCGGACACGCCGCTAGAAGGATCGACTTTGCAGGGTCGACTTGCCGGGCACCAGCGCCGGAAGATCTACCGCCAGCGATCGTGGGACGGTCCCTCGAGCATCAAAGCCATGATCGGAGATTCAAGTACGCGCATCGAAATGGCGCACCCAAGGGCCATGCCAAGGGCGATGACCATCAATGCGGCTGTCTCTGGCTCTCGGAGCTTCTGAAGAGCCTCACGCAGTAGTCTCTGCATTGAACAATCCTTGATGATAAAGCGCCAACTCGTAGTCTTTGGAAGTTCGACCGTGCGCCACTCCATTAGAATCGATACGATACCCCGAACGTCAGCCGGTACGACTCAAGCACGTTGTCCCCGTGAGGAAACGAATAGCTGATGTCGACTCGCCCAGCCCAACGCCGGGAAATTGCTATCTCAGCACCGGCCCCGATCGTTGGAACTGGTGTCCAATCCGCAGTTCCGGTCCCGTGGTTCTCGACGGACTCGTACGTCTGCTTTGGGATTGTGAATCCGGCCCGAATGAATAGAAGATCCTGCCCATCGCGGGACCAACCGGCTCGGCCGTATATGCCAAGCTCAGATCGTAACCTCGCGCGATACTCGGCTCCGTTCGCGTTAAGGCGGCTGGTAACATTCCAAGGGACCAGCCCTTCGATTTCAATGCCTAGGTACTTGTGGACGCTGATCAGTTGCCCCCACCCGCCTCGGAGCCCGACGACAAAGCCGTCGCCACCTTGATCGACGTACCTCTCAGCTGGCCTCGTATCTGTGGCGGCAAAGGAGACCGTTGAATCGAGGGCGATCGCCCCTGCAAACACTCCCGCGTAGAAGCCGTTCAGCGGGCGCAGATCAGGTTCGTTTGCGGTCGCAGGTGAGGCCAGCGCAACCAATGACGTCGCCGCCATCGCGGCGGCGAATACTGCATTATCCTTCATCATGAACGCTCCAGCACGATCAGCGATAATTGGAGCGCGAAGATTATTTTATCCCTAAGGGTCAATTTCGATTTTCAAGATCCTTGTCTCATTTTAGTTGACGAATATAGATAGTATCTTACCATTCATTGTTTTGCGCTGGAAACATGAAAGAATTCGACTGGTATATCTTCGACTCTTCCGCCCAACTCAATCCAAACAAAGGTTATCGCCTCTGAGAAAATTTCATCCAGAGGAATCGTTGGGGCAATCTCCGGGGGAAGTGCACTGATTAGCGTGTGACGTACATGCAGAAGTATTTCGTGGCTCGCTTGGCGGAGCGCCTCGAGCGGATCGACCTCGGTGATAACGCTTTCTCTAAGTGCGGCTTGTGTTGCTTTGAGGATCGAGCGTCGAGTTTCGGCGTTCATTCCATCCGAAGCCATATGAAGAAGCTCGCCTCCCAGGGCCTACCCTTTCGGTCGCGACCCCATACGCTACGGATACCAAGACGGCCCAACGCTCACAATGGCGAGAGATCGTTATTGAGTGTCCAAATTTTCGCCATACGCGCACTCTCCGATCGTGAAATACGCGTCAAAGTTGAATTCCATGCGGACGAATGGACCGTATTTTCAATCGAATCAATGCGTTGAGTCGTTTCGTCCATTTTCCGTTTATCAATCTGTGGTTTAGATTCGGCTAGACGTTCCACCGGAGATGTCATATTCGAAACTCTACTTCGCCCATAAATCGGAGCCGGAGCCATGGATCAGATCTTTTATCTGACGAAAGCCAAAAAAATGGACGATCAAGCGACCGATGCATCGTCCCTCGAGGCGAACTATCACACTATCCTTGCCATCCACGAGCTGGAGCGGCGCGGCGCGGAAGCTCACGAGGCTGGTCATGACAAGGCTGCAAAAGTGCTGATTAGGACTGCGAGCCTTCTTCGAGCCACTGTGCCTTTTCCCATCCCCACCAGGCAGATGTGACGCGTCCCGCAGCGGAAGGGCGACAGCCGGCGAATGTGAGAGACCCCACGAAGCAATGGCTTTCGCCTTCACTCGAAATTTACAAGGTCGGCGATATACCAAACCACCGCACAGCGCGTTCGGTGAAGGGATATCGGAAGATGTTCAGAAGCTCTGTAGTTGTTCTCTCGGTACTTGCTCTGCCAGCATGTTCAGAGATGACTTACGGCCCTCAATCTCCTATTGAGGCTTCTGCGGCGCAACACGCACAAGACCTTCTTTGGACGATTGAGAGCGAGGATGGCGGCCTAATCAGCTCCGCAACTGCGTTTGGGCCGGGGCGGCTGTTAGCGAGCGCAAGTGCGATGGAGGTTTGGATTGGGCACAAGATTCGTGCCCGCCACGGGTCGACGGTTGTCCCAGTCCAGGACATGCGTTTGGCAGTCCGGCAGAACTTCGCGATCCTGCACATCCAGGAACCGAACATCGCCCTTCCGGCGGCGGCAGAGACGCCGCGCGAAGCAGAACGGCTTGCGATTTCGGCGGCGAGCGCTGCTGGACCCTTCGCGGGCGTTGGACCAGTTGTACACGCCTCGCGTCCCGTCGCGGGTCCGCGCAACGTCGACGAGTTAGTTCTCGCGGAACTCCCGGCAGCAGGAGGCTTTGCTGGCGCGCCTGTTGTCGACGTGGCGGGACGCCTAGTCGGGATCGCCGACACAGTACTCCACCTGAGCAGCCTCGACCCGGCTATTCCCCCACGCGTCGATCCGGGTGCATCAATCCCACGTCGAACAATGACGATCCTCCCGATGACGCTGGTCCGCGCGACTATTCAGGCCGAGGGCTTGGACCAACCGCCACGCTGAGTTCGAACCGCGGTCGGCCTGGAAGCAAGGTTCACCGCCGGGGAGTGACGGATTAGAATGATAGTTTGCGAAGCTAGAAGCACGCGGGCGCCTGGCGTCAGCCGGGCTCAAGGGAGCCGGCCTTACTATTCGTTAAATCGGAAGCGGCGATGTTCGCAGGGTCACTCCGATTGGGGTATTCTGTGCAGTCCCAGCTGGTTCGTCGGCCGATACAGGTCGCATCCCATTTTTGGCTTTGCGTGCGCTGGAGCCTCAGACCGTGGCGATGGGAGTACGACGCCGACGTGGAAACTGCTGCGTATCCTAGCAGCTCCTCACACGACCAGGACGTGATCGGAGGTATCGATCAGACGCCCTGGGCGTTCGCGTCAGCTTCTGGTGTCGGCTTAGGCCGCCCCCAAGGCGCAGCTCCTTCAACAGTCAATGCCCGCAGCCCGGAGAGCATCCACAATTACTGACGCACCAAGAATATGACTAGATCCGATCCCGCGCGGCAAATCACCCCGCTGGGCGGCAGGTATAGCCGTCCGCTGCAACGCGTCGGCTAACGCAACTTCAACGTGTTGCGGCTCGAGGCGGTAGACGATGCCGCCATCTTGGAAGGCCCTTAAAGCCGCCTCTGGAAGTCCGTAAACCGTGACCCTCGTTTCGTCGACGCAGAAGGTCGCTATGCTACCATCCCTAGTCACATGCACGGGAGACGATATTACGCTCCTAGAGAGCGGCTCGGCGTCATAGTGATGGATATGCTTATCGAATTTCATTGCAATTGATACTGCCTTTGTGATGGTAAAATCGGCCGCTGCAGCCCCTTTTGGCCGTCAACTAATGCGAATTGATTTGAACCTTGTGAATTTCACCGTATCCGTATCTCCATGATATTGAAAGTTACGCGTGGACACTTGTCAGATGCAGATCGGACGGGTGTTGCCTCTCGAACATTCCGGCCCCCTCGCAATTGATCTGGCCATTTGGTTAAGACTGGTGACTAAATCAGGATTATCTATACAAAATACGATTTTCATGAATTCTTCGACCTTAGACCTATTATCGAATCGTTCGAAATCAATTTTAATTACAGGTATTAGTTGATCCACTTCAACTCTAAATACATTAGCGATGAGAAACAGTGTGGACGATAGAATTCGATTATTACCGGATTCTAATTTTTGAATTCCTTGTGTCCCGAGGCCTGTTAGGACTCCGAGTTCCGCTTGCGTCATCCCGGTCGTGCGCCGCAGTTCCTGAACATTCTTCGCAATATGAGCGTCAACCCCCGATTGCCTGACGCTGATGATCGGGCGCGGCCCGCCAGCTTCGGGTCGTGTTCTGGGGTTCAGGCGGGGCAGGTGGATATCCCACGACATTTGTCCTCAATAAACCTATTTGGATAAAAAGATAGTTAATTTACGCGCATTTGGTTCATTCACCGGACTCATCACGCGCGCTAGGCTCGGGCGGCGGAATCTGCGTTGATCATTGCGGTGGGTATCCTGACGAGGCCGGAGGAGACCGAGGCTTGGATGACGGCGCCGTGGAGCGACGCAAAGGATCTGCAACGTCCCTTGCCGAACGGCCATAGTGGCGCGGAGCGCAAAGCGCGATCCCTCAAATAGTAAGGTGCTGATCTAGACCAGCAAGTGCCAAACCATTGCGATGGCAAGCGCCATGCGGCAAACGTATGCCCCAAGGACTTCTGTGCAGGCGCCGCCGGCCAATGCCGCTCAAGGGGCGAAGTCTGTGCCGAAGAACATGACGAGCTGACGCAAGCCCGGTTCGCCCGCACTTGCAAGATCTTCGGTGGCGCCGGCGGCATTGCCTTGCCGCGCGCGCAGCCGTCCGCGCAGCGCGAGCGCGGCCCGATAGCCAGGTGCGAGTGCCAGCGCGGCGTCGTTGCGCGTCGACGCCTCAGCGAGGTCACCGCGGGAAAGTGCCACTCCCGCCAAGACCAGCTGTGTCGGCGCGTAGCGTGTCCCCGTCGCCTCAAGCGCCTCCTGGCAGCTGCGCATGGCGCCTTGCACGTCGCCAGCACGGTGCCGCGCTGCGCAACGCATGGTGAGCAGGTGGCCGGTGCCGCCGCGCGGATGCAGTCGGAGCGCCGTGTCGTAGTCGGCCAGCGCTCGCCGCACGTCACCGATAGCGAGGAATTCGGTGGCGCGGGCGCCGTAGGCTTGCCAGAAGCGGGGATCGAGGCGGATGGCCTCGTCGAGGTCCTGCCGCGCCGCGACGGTTTCGCCGAGCGAGCTGAGCAGCACGCCACGGGTGAAGCGCGGGGCCGGATCAGCCGGAGCACCGTCGACTGCGGCGTTGAGGTCCGCCCGCGCGGCCTCCATCTCGCCGCGCCGCGTCCGGATCGTCGCCCTGCCCATCAGCGCCACGGAGTTGAGCGGTTCGAGGCCGAGCACCGCGTCGAAGTCGCGTAATGCGGCGTCGACGTCGCTGGTCAGGGAGGAGTTCATCTTGCGCGCCGCGTGCTCGAGGAAGACCGGAACGGAGCGATCGCCGAGCCGGACCGCGGCGTCGAGATCCTCCTCGACGAGGCCAGAGCGATCGCCGGCGTCGAGCCGTGCCAGCGCCCGCAGACCGTGCGCCCGGGCGCGCTGCGCCTCGGTCGTGCCGCGCGCCCGGATGACGCCGCCGCAGGCCATGATCGCCTGGGTTGCGGTCTCGCCGCCGCGCCGTTCGCAGGCGGCCATGAGGGGGTCGGGTGCGGCCTGCGCTGCGGCACCCTGGCTGAGGCCGCCGAAGGCAACCAGAGAGAGGAGGAGGAAGGCGTGGCGCATCGTTTCTGGCTCCGGTCTCGCTCACCATTCTGGGGAGGCGGTTCCGGAAACCGCCACGAATCATTTCGCGGTAGCCGTGCCGAGTTGCTGGCGCACCTGCCTCACCGCATGCCGAAGGCAGGTTCGTGCACTTCAGGTGATCCAGAGTTCGAGGCGCAGCCGCGGGAACGGCTCTCCGGCGACCGAGACCGCGATGGAGACGTCCAACCCATCCTCGTGCCGCACGGCAAAGGAGCCGGGCGGCGCCAAAAGCTGGCCATCTGAGGCATCGAGTTCAAACAGGACGCGCACCATCTCAGGCTCAGAGCCCGCCTCTTCCCCGGCGATGATCCTGAGTAGCAGACTCTTGAATCCGAAGCGCGCGAACTCCTCCATGGAAAGATCGGCCCGCCGCAGTTGGCAGAGGCCCGGAATCCCCCGCCGGATCACACTGGCCGGCGCCTCAGCCTCGGCAGCCAGAATGACCGTGCGTGCCGCGCACAAGACATTCGCGGGAAGCCTTGCCGCCCAAAAGCCGGCCCGGGGCAGTGGTTCGAATGGAATTCGGAAATTTGGGTTGAGGCTCATCTGGGCAGGATGCCAGATGGTTTGCCGCGCTGCCCGTCCCAGCCAATGCGGCAGCGCGACTAATCTTGGCGTCGGGCATTGCCGCCTGCTTCGATCCGCTGACCAGCGCGATCCCCAAGGCCCAGGCATCCTGATCGTGTTCTTGATTCGTTCTCTGACGTGCGGCATCGTGCGCCCATGTCCGCCGACCCCCTCGTCATCCCGCCTTTCCCCGCTGCCGGCGCCGCCCTGATGCCGGCAAGTCCGGCCGAGGTGGCGCAATCCCTGGCCTACGCCCTTCGGTACGACGAGCGCGGCAAGGCCCGGGCGGCGGGCTTGGAACTCATCGCGGCAATTGCCGCCGAACGCCTGGTCGAGCACCTGCAGCGCAGCGGCTACGTGGTGCTCAAGGCGAGGACTGCGCCGGCTCACTCCGCGGGATGAAACATGACGGCTCCGGCTTTCGCCGAGCTGTGCGCCAGGAGCAATTTCAGCCTCCTCGACGGTGCATCACATCCCGCCGAGCTTGTGTCGAAGGGTGCTGATCTCGGCCTCGCCGGGATCGGCATCTGCGACACCAACACCCTCGCCGGCGTGGTACGTCCATCTCATCGCGTCGCGCCTCCGCGTCGCGCCTCTTGGATAATTCGGACCTGCTGCGGCAATTGATGGCGATAGGGGAGGACAGTGCCGACCAGGCGAAAGTAGTTCCGCGAGTGAAGATGCCAGCGACACGGGATTTCCGGTAGCGATCGAGCAGCCTTGGATCAGCGGGTTCGGAGAATGATGGCGCACCCTCGGAATACGAGAGCACCAGCATCGCCGGCATGGTACAATTGACAACGCAAAAGGGCTACTGACGTCAGGATCGCCAACGCCGAGATTGCCGCGCGTGAGAACCGATACGCGTTGCCGACGGCCGCGGCGCGCCAATGGCCTCACATACAAACCGGACGTGGTCCTCCGGCGAGCAGCGTCGAGCATGGCAAACGTCGCAGCAAACTCCCGTCTCGGCGCGCGCGCCATGCTTGGCGAAAGCCCAGTCGATGATGCGCAGCGCCAGTGGGCGGCGTGGCCGAGCGCGAGCCTCGCCGAAATAGCTCAGCAGCGCATCACGAAAGCAGCTGCGGTCGAATGCGAAGGTCTGCATCTGGCGCGATAGCCGTCGCTTCTGAGTCAGAAGCTCAGCGCGCTCACCCGCCGTCACCTTCGCCTCTTCCACGGTCAGCCCGGCCATGAAGTCCAGCAGGCTGAGCGCCGGGCCGTCGGGCTTCGGGTCGGTGAGAAGGACGGCAACGCTTCTCTGGCCGTTGCGGCCGGCGCGCCCGAACTCCTGCAGGTAGTCCTCCGGCGAGGCCGGGTGCTGCCAGTGGATCACGAGGCGCACGTCCGGAATGTCGACTCCCATGCCGAAGGCGTTGGTACAGATGATGCGCGATAACTTCGGCTCGAGACGGCCACCGAAGCGCTGCAGCAGATCCTCCTTCTCCTGCGTGCGGAGCTGGCCATGGAAGAAGGGCGTGGCGACACCCTGCGTTTCCAGGGCCGCGGAGAGGGCGTCACCGATCTTGCGGGTTGGCACGAACACCATCGACTTGACGCCGATCGCATCGGCGAGGCGCAGGAGTTCGGCGACGAAGGCCGGTCGTGCGTCCTGGCGCACCCGCCGCCGAAGGAAGGTGATGTTGGGGCGGTTCGCGCCATGCACGAACACATCCCCTTCGCCGGCTCCAAGCGAGGCGAGGATACGCGTCTGCGTCTCGCGACCGGCCGTCGCCGTGAAGGCCAGGACTGGCGGATTGCCCAGCTGCTCGCGGACTTCCCGCAGCCGTCCATACTCAGGCCGAAAATCGCGGCCCCAGCGATCGATGCAGTGCGCCTCGTCCACGACGAGATAGGCAGGCCGCAGCGCGCGCAGCAACGCCAACTCGCGCTCATTTGCCCCGAAGAACCTCTCGGGTGCCAGATAGAGGAATTTGAAGGACCCCTTCGTGAGCAGGTCGAGGCGCAGCTGCTTCTCCTCGGAAGAGAGGTCCGAGTTCATGAACGTCGCCGGGATCCTTCGCCGCAGGAGCCCCGAGACCTGGTCCGACATCAGCGCCTTGAGCGGAGAGACCACGAGGCAGAGGCCTGGCGTCAGCACGGCTGGTACCTGGAAGGCGAGGCTCTTGCCGGATCCGGTTGGACTTACCAGCAGCAGGGAGCGGCCCCGCAGCGCCGCTTCCACGACGTCGATTTGTGCTGGCCGGAAGGCGTCCAACCCGAACAGGCTCAAGGCGGGGCCGAGGTACCCGGTCTCGCGTGCCAGTCTTCCCTCGGTGTCGAGCCAATGCGCCAGGCGCACGGCCGCTCTTTGGAGTAGGCGACGGGCTAGCCCAGCACCGAGATGCGGATGCACCGCGGCATGGCACATTGGGCATAGGCTGATCAGGTTCGCCGGCTCGTCGGTTCCCCCAGATGCGCGTGGCAGCAAATGGTGCACGTGTGCGCCATCGGCCTCGAGGTCGCTGCCGCACTGGACGCACTGATGTCCGTCACGCCGCAGTACCGTCCTGCGTGCAATCTCCCAATCCGCTGTCACTACGCCCTCTGGCAATCCGCTCGTGCGCCGACGACGGGGGCACCGTCCAACCCGGGGACCAAGCGAAGCAACTGCACGCAATCTACGTGCGAAGGACAAGTGCGGAAGACGATACTGTGGAGAGAAAGAGAGAGAGGGAGAGAGGGAGAGAGGGAGAGAGGGAGAGAGGGAGAGAGGGAGAGACCAAATCCGGACAGAGAGATCAAAGTCGTACTAAATCTTAAGCGGCCAGCATGACTCTAGGGGCTGCAATGCACCGCGGACTACGCGTTGCGCCAGCAATGCGAGTATGAGGCCCTATCGTTCGGCATCGGCGTTATCGCTCGGGTCCGAGCTCAGCCTAGTGCGAGGCCCGCGGACACAAAAATCTAGATGGGTTGTTGATCAATCTAGATTCTCTATTAATTAGCAATGCTGGCAACTCCATCTTCCGATGTCATCGATGCGTTCGTGTGTCGCCGGTTAAGGGAAGCGCGGCTCACGGCCGGCATCACCGCGGCGACGCTCAGCCTCCGCACCGGCGTGTCCGCAAAGCAGATCAGCAAATTCGAACTGGGCCAGAATCGGATTCACATAAGTCAGCTTTGGCTCTTCGCTGCAGCTCTCGATCGGCCGATTAGTTGGTTCTTCGAGGGGGCCCCAACGGCTCGCGTATCGAGCGCCGGCAAAAATCGGCAGGTTGAGTTCTTCGACGCTCTGTCGCAGCTCAATATCGCGCAGATCGAGATCATTTCTAGGATGGCCGGTGCGCTCGTGGCCGAAGCAAGGCGCACCCACCGGCAGGCCAGACGCCATCGTCGGTCCGGGGAGGCGGACGATCGCGATCTGCGTGAAGCAAGCAGATAGCAACAAGATGATCGCTAGCTTCGCTTCGCGCTGCGTCGGAGCGAATGGTCGCATGCGCGGAGAGCACCGCGCTGCCCCGCTGAGACGCGAACGCACGCCCCACTCCTCGGCAGCCCGGTCAGCCGCGGCGCCGAGAGCCTTCAACTGATCAAGAAACGGGACGCCCGTGCGAGCGAGGTCCGGTGGCGACAGCATAAATTCCACATAGCCGCCGCCCAACTCCGCGCACCGTTTAAGGTAGGAGGTCGTGATTAACTCCAGGTCAGCGGCGGACTTCACTACAGAGGTGACGAGATCGTAGGCCTTCAGAAAGGTCGTAAAGTCGTGCCAGCCATATCGCGCGTCGGCGAGGAGGGCCTCGGGGATCGAGACAGCATTACGCTCCGCAAGGAAGAGCACGGTTTCCCGAACGAGCGTTCCCCTAAGATGGACGTGAAGGTCGACTAGCATTGGGAGAGGCTATAAGGACGTTGCAGTGAAGTGGAAGGCGGGATGCGCATCAGATTTCTTTCGAAGAACAGGCATAAGATCGATGAGGCGAGGAAGATCCTTGAGCCGCTAGGCGCGGAGGTGATTCCGATCAGCGTCTCGATCGATGAAATCCAGACCCGGGACGTGAAAGCGATCGTAAGGGACAAGGCACTGCGAGCCTTCGGAAGAATTGGCCACAGAATCTTTGTCGAGCATACATGCCTCTATATCGATGCGCTGAACGGCTTTCCGGGTGGCCTAACCCAACCGTTCTGGGATTCGCTGGAGGCCGACCGGTTCTGCGAACTGTTTGGCAGAGGGGAGAAACGTGGCCTCACCGCTAAGACTTGGATAGGCTACTGCGACGGCAGGCGGATCCATCACTTCGAGGGCGAGATTCGCGGCACCGTTGCATCGGCGCCGCGTGGTGATCGCTCCTTCCAGTGGGACTGCGTATTCGTCCCGGACGGACATGAGCAGACCTTCGCGGAGATGGGGGAGGAGAAGAACCTCATATCGATGCGCCGGATTGCCCTAAATGCGCTTGCGGATCACCTGCGGGGCAAAGCCAATGCTTGATATGCTTGCACGAGAGATTCGGGATCGAAGAGTGATCCTTTTCGTAGGGGCCGGTTTGTCTCAGCCGCTCGGCCTCCCGTCGTGGGGAGAGTTGATCGACCATATGGCCGGGGAGTTGGATTTCGATCCCGCTATTCTGGTTGGACCAGGCGCAGACTATCTGCAGGTGGCAGAGTTCTACAAACTACGGAAGGGGAGCATCGGAGACCTGCGCAGCTGGATGGACAGGAGCTGGAACGTAACCGACGAAAAGCTGCTCGCCTCGAAGGTCCACCGCCAGATCGTCGATCTCGGATTTCCCCTCATCTACACGACGAACTACGACGCCAATCTCGAGCGAGTATTCCGGCTGTGCGGACACGATGTCTCGAAGATCGCATCGGTGGTCGACATAGCGGATGCGAAACCGGACCAGACCCATGTCGTCAAGTTTCATGGTGACTTCTCGGATGACAACTCACTCGTCTTGACCGAAACTGATTATTTTGATCGGCTAGAATTTGAATCACCACTCGACCTGAAGCTTCGGTCGGACGTGCTCGGCCGTACAATCCTGTTCGTCGGGTACAGCCTCAAGGATCTGAATCTTCGCCTTCTTCTCTACAAGCTCAAGCGTACCTGGGACGGCACGGCTTATGCGAAGCGGCGGCCGCGGTCGTTCATCTTCTTGGTCCGACCGGACGTCGTTCAGGAGGAGGTGCTGGAGAGCCGCGGGGTTTCGCCGATCGTCTCTGACGCCCTGGATCCCGATGAGGCGCTGCCGGAGTTTTTTGACCGCCTACTCGAGATGGTGCGCGGGGCCGGATGAACCCCAAGCCGCCAGTCATCTGCGTCTCGCCCAGCGCTGAATGTAAGGCAGCCTCCGACGATCAATTTATGCTTGTGAACGGTGACCACGTCGGCAGTAGCAGTCGCTGGTGGCCCGCACGAGGCAAGGGCAGCTATCGAACCACAGCGAGACGAGGCCGGTCAGTCTCTTGTCGGCCGTGACGCGGTCCGTCAGCTCGCGCTGGTCCGGCCCAACTTTTCGCCCTTGGTAAGAATGTATCGCGCCCCGTCGAGACCCTTTGGATGGGGGCCGGCCCAGATCAGGTAATAAAGATGCCCGCCCTTGGTGTTCTTGATCAGGCGAGCGGGGGAGACATGCCCGAACGCCGCCCTCAGCCGGCCCCGGTACCACTCCAGCAGGCGCTGGCCTGCATCCCGGCGCTTCTCCGTCTTTGTCCCGAGCAGGTCGGCCTTCTCCTCGTAGACCTGGCCGTACCAATCCAGCGATCCAAAGAACCGGTCTAGCGTCTCGCGCCAGCCGGGCCGCAGTTCAGCCGAGCGCGGCAGGACGCGCTGGATCGCCATGCCAAGGGTGAAGTTGATCATCACCTCGATGCGCTTCGTCGCCGCTAGGCGCTCAATCACCGCCCAGGACAGTTGCATCCCGAACGGATCGAGAAACACAACGGCGAGGTGGCCCGAGCGGCCGAGATCGCCCTGCAGTAAGGAGTCCAGCTCCTCGTCGCACTGTCCGGGCCGGACCTCGATGCGGAAGCGCTCGCCGCACTCCTGGCGCAGCTGCTCGAGCTCAGCGACGCGGCCAGGGTCACGCTCGATGAAGACGTAGCGGGTAAAGGGGTTGGCGATGCTTAGCGCGACGCGCGGCGAGCCGTGGATGTACTGCTCCGCCTCAGCGTCGATCGGCGGCGGATCGAGCTCCGCAAGAAGGCTATCGGCGCTCGCCTCATCGGAGCGCCGCCGCAGCCTCGCGCGGCCTGCCCCGGCAAAGGCATCCACGAAGGTCGTGCTTCTGACCCAGTGGCCCTGGTTCTTGAGCACCTTGGTATAGAAGTCGAGATACGCGCCCAGCGCATCCAGCTTCTCGCGCGCCCACGGGCCGACCGTCGGGCTCGAGTCCTCGCCACTCATTCGGCTGCGGCCAAGGCGGGCCAGGTTTGCTGGGGCTGCGGGAACTCGTCCCAGAGACGGCCGTCCAGGGTCCGGCCTTGCTGCGTCGGACGGAACCCGCCCCACTGCTTGAAGAAGAATGGCACGCCGGCGGCGAGGCACTGGTCGCGGATCTCGCGCACCCAGGCTGGGTCCATGGGTCGGTGGCGCGGCCCGCTCTCCCCACCGACGATGACCCAGTGGATGCCGGCAAGATCGAGCGCGCCGATGCGGCCGATCAGCGGCTCGATCGACAGAAAGCGCACCGAGGCCGGGGCCGCCTGGAGGTGACGAACGCGTGATAGTCGGAGGCGATCCTCGACCGACACACCGAACCAGAGATGGTCCGGAGCAGGCCGAGTGGTGTAGCGGCGCCTCAGGAAATCGCGCATCAGACTGCTACGCTTGGTCAGTACCTGGAACTGATGCCAGTGGGCCTGCTCCATCGTGTCGAAGATCTGCTCAATGAAGGGTGTTGGGACGCCCTTGTGGAACAGGTCCGACATGGAGTTGACGAAGATCCGGCGCGACCGCTTCCAGAGCAACGGCTGCTGGAGGCGTTCAGGCCGCAGGGTCAGATCGAAGCCGGTCTCGAAAGGGTGGCCTGGCGTACCTCGGAAGCGCTCCGAGAACCGTGCAGCATAGCAATTGTCGCAGCCAGGACTGATCTTTGTGCAGCCCGTTACCGGGTTCCAGGTTGCATCAGTCCACTCGATGTCAGAGGAATCAGCCATCCCCGCCCCCGGAACATAAAGTGAATCGTCTCACACGGTCCTTGGTTCCGCAACACAATTGGGGGCGGACCTTGGGGACGAGAGTCGCCTTCCGGCGTCGATTTGTACGCTCAAGGTGCTGAGACCCTGCGCCCTCTGCTGAGCGACTTCCGAACTCTGGTCCGCACAGACAACTCCAAAGCTCGCTACGGACGCTGGCCGACCATGCGCCGTCAGCTCGGCTCACGGCGAGAAAGGGACGAGCCGGTGGTGTGATGGATGGACTACCCGCACTCCGAGCACGTAGTCAGGCCCCGCTTCTCGCGCGCCGGCTCGATAGCGTAGCCGCAGCGCATGCAGTTGGCGCCATCGTCATCGGCGTCGAACGGGTCCGCCACGTGCCTCGCGGGCGGCGTCGGGCGGACCTCCTTGCGGGGCCGCCCTCGGCCGCGGCGTGCGGCGGCATCGGGCGCTTCAGCCACGTTGATCGATCCGGGAGCCGAGGATGCCTCCTTGGTCGCCGCAGGTTCCCAAGCCGGCATCACGTGCGTCGTGGGCGCTGTCGCGGCGGCGGCAGGCGCAGTGGGCGCGGGCGTCGCGACCGGTCGCTGTGTTCGAAAGCCGCCTTCCCAGGATGCGGCTCGGACGCGTGGGTCCAATCGCTGTGGGCGATCCTTGCTCCCCGTGCCGGATCGCAGGTGCACGACTTCCACGGTCCTGCTGCTGCCGGCCCCGTTGCGACGAGGGATGTTCAGCGTTTCGTGCCGGTTCGTCGGCTCTGGCTTGTCGTCCTTGAAGCGGGCGAAGACGCGGTCGATGTCGTCCATGGACGTCCAGTATGGCGAGGTAAAGCGGCACTTCGACGCCGCACAAAAGCTTGGTGGTCGATCGACATTTCGCAGAACAGCGCGATTGGAGGAGCGACCGATTTGCTGACTTCCGGCACCTGAAGTCGAAAAACAATACCGTAATTCAAAGCTTTAAGCTTGAGGGTAAAATCGGCCTACCCTCAAGGTTCGGAGACTCTCCGCTCTCTCCGGCCGAAATTCGGCGCTGGTTGCGCTGTCGAACCATCAAGGTTCGCCCGCAACCCTTGGCCAAAGCTGCGCCTCAGCGCGGTGGCTCCAGAAGGAGAGACAGGTTGTGAGAGAGAATAATGGAGCAGCGGTGGGAACCGGGGACGGAAGTTCTCTGGCCGGCGCGATTGCGCGAAGGCGATTGCGCCCTGTCAGCCAGCCGGCAGCACTATGATGAGTGCCAAGTCGAGCGGCTACCCGTGGGGGTGGGGGCGTGGAATTATCCGATATCCTCGACTGCCTTCTTACTCCCTGCATATCCACCTCGCATCCAAGGTGCAGAAAGATGCGAACGTCCCGTTCCGACCCTCCGATCCGTGGAGCAGGCGCCGTTTCACACAGCGCCAGTTCATCCCGACGCATCGGATGAGACCTTCGGTAGACGCTGCGGCTCCTCCATCGTGAACCTCCTCCTCCTGACCCGGCGCCCTTTCAGCGCCCCATCCACCCCCGGCTGGCGCGCAGGGCGAGGTCGGTAAGGAGCCCGCCCACATCGACCTCGGTCGTGCCGGTCGCGCCTTCGCGCGTGTGTAGGCGGACCAGCAGCGCCGTTCGCTGCGCCTCGTCGGGCATGAGTGCGATCGCCGAACCGCTCGGTTCCACGCGCGTGACCTTGGCAGACACGCGCCCCACCCCCTCGATCACAACCTCGCAGGTGTCGCCCGATGAAAGGAAGGGGCCGCCGCGCAGCCAAGCGTCCTCAGTCGTCAGGCGCATCAGCCAGGCATTGCCGTCCCCGAACATGGTATGCAGCACGACGCGTTCGGGCAAAATCCGCGGTGCGGTGCTCGCGCGCGGCAGCTCGATGCAGACCGCCATCGCGGCGGCGAGCACGAAGAGGTTGTAGATCGTCCAGCCCAGGATCACCCACTTCCCATCTCCCGCGTCACGGTCAAAGACGATGTCGGTTGCGGGCGAGAAGAACAGACCGCCGAGGGTCAGCACGAAGACGATGAGGAGCGGGCGCAGTAAAGGCCATTGCACGACGACGCGCGTGCGATCGCCACCCTTCGCCGTGACCTTGAACTTGTGCCCCTTGGGCTGCGCGATGCCGATCGCGACCGCCTTGCTGATCTCCTTCGCGCCGAGCAGCTGGCTGACGTCGTTCAGCACCGGCACGATCAGCCCGCCGGAGATCCAGTTCACCGCGACCAGCACGGCGACGAAGTAGGGCAGGAAATACTCGATCACCCCGGCGACCGGCGCGTTGACGACGGTGATGCCGAAGTACCAGTAGGCGAGCGGCGTGATGAGGCACGCCAGCCGGAACGGATAGGTGGTCGCCCAGTAGAGGAAGCTGTCCACCAGGCCGATGCGGTCGCGCAGCCGAAGACGGTTGCGCGCGAAGGGCCCCAGCGGCCCACGCACGATCTGCATCAGCCCCAGGCACCAGCGCCCGCGCTGGGTGATGTATTCGCCGAGCCCCTCGGGCGCCAGGCCCTCGGTCAGCGGCTCGTTCAGGTAGACCGTGGCATAGCCTTCCTCCTGCAGGCGCAGGGTGATGAGGTAGTCCTCGGTCACCGAGCCGACCGGAAAACCGCCGATCGCCTCGAGCGCCGCCCACCGCATGACCGAGGATGTGCCGCAGCAAAAGGCGAGGCCCCAGGCGTCGCGCGCGGGCTGGACGTGGTCGAAGAAGAAGCGCTGCTCGTCCGGGTAGGTGCGGCCAAGGCCGAGGTTCTGTTGGATCGGGTCCTGATTGAAGAAGTGCTGCGGCGTCTGGACCAGCCCGACCTTCGGGTCGTGGAACAGCGCCAGCGCGCGGTCGAGGAAGTCCTTGTGCGGCACGAAGTCGGCATCGAGCACGGCGACGAACTCCGGCGGCCGATCGAGCGCGCGCAGCGTCGCGAAGGCGGCGTTGATGTTGCCCGCCTTCGCGTGCGAATTGTCCGCGCGCGTCAGGTAGTTCGCGCCGAGCCGAGCGCAGAGCGCCCGCAGCCAGTCCCGCCGCCCGTCATCCAGAACCCAGACGCGCGTGCCTGTATGGCGTAGCGCCAACGCCCCGGCGATGGTGCGCTCGAGGATCGGCTCCTCCTCGTTGTAGGTGGCGATCAGCACGTCCACCACGGGCGCGGGGGCCGGCCGCCACCAGCCGGCATGGTCGTCGGCTTCCTGCGCGCGGTTGCGGGTACGCGTCAGGATCAGGAAGGCGACCGTCGAGGAGAGCAGCGTCGTCGCCTCGAGCACCGCGAAGCCCCAGCCGACCAGCGCGTCGAAGGTCCAGTCGAGGTCAGGCACCGTCTCAGCGAAGCGCCAGGCCATGTAGCGCCAGGCGAGCAGCGATGCGATCACGCACAGCGTGACGCGCACTGCGGGATCATCCCGCCGGCACAGCGGCAGGATCACGAGCGCAAGGCCGAGGACGAGCAGCGCTGGGGCAAGCGCCGCCGAATAGTCCCCGAGCAACAGCATCAGAAGAGGCCGAACTGCGACATCAGCCGTCGCAACGCATCGAGCGGGCGGCCTGCGAACACCGTCCGCCCAGTCCGCCCCACCGCGCAGGCGAGCTCGGGGTCGGCGGCCAGCGCCGGCACGCTGACCGCGACGTCGAAGCGCTTGAGATGCTCCGCGCTCGGCCCGACCGCGAGGCTGCGATAGATGGTCTCAGCTCCCGACCCGGCCAGGCGCGCGACGACGCCTTCGAAGATCCGCCCGTCGTCGAGCAGGCGGAACTGCACGGCGTCGCCGACCTTGAGCCGGTTGTAGACGGATTCCCGCACGCTGGCCGTCACCAGCGTGGTCGTGCAGTCGACCAGGCGCAGCACGTCCTGCGCGCGGCGGACGTATTCGCCATTGCCCGTCATGATCTCCCACAGCACGCCGGGCGCGGGGGCGATGAGACGCGCTTCGCGAAAGCGGGCAAGGCGCACGCGCTCCTCCGCGACTGCGGCCTCGAGCTGCGCGATGCGGCGGTTGCGCTCGCGCACCTCGGCCGAGAGCTCGCCGATCCGCTGGTCGAGCTCGCGCACGCGCTGCTGGGACGACGGGGCGTCGTTGTAGGAATCGCCGAGGAAGACGCCGCGGCGCGCGGCGTCGGCTTCGATGGTCAGGTAGAGCAGGCGGTTGCGCGCCACCTCCACCTCCTGCCCGCCGACCTCGAACCCCGCGCGCGCGCGATTGAAGTCGGCGGCGGTCTGGATGCCCTGGCGGCTGAGGTCGGTCGCGCGGCGCATGGTGGCGTCCGCCTCGCGCAGCCGGGCCTGCGCAGCCTCGAGGGCCGCCGTCGCCTCGGCCAAGCGTGCCTCCACCTGTCGGGTGCGGCCAACGCCGTAGTCCTCCGCCTGCTGCGCATAGGCGGCGCGGCTGGCGACGAGCGCGTTGATCAGGTCCTCGATGCGGCGCAGGTCGGTCTCGGCATGCGCGAGGGTCTGGCGGAGATCGGTCAAGCGCAGCTCGTCTGGGCGCGGGTCGGTGATGTTGCCCAGCGGCTCCTCCGCGGTGACGCGCGTGCCGAGGGTGCGGACCTGCAGGCTGATGATCCCGTCGACCGGAGCGCGCACCGTGACGACTTGCGCATTCACCACGGCATCGGCCGAGACGCCGGCCATCTGCTCGCCCACGATGACGTATAGCCCGGCCGCGAGGAGGAGGATCCCCGCACCGACCTTGACCCAGCGGTTCATGCCTTGCCTCCCGCGGCAGTGGTGCCCTGCGCAGGGGGCCGGTCGAGCCGCGCCAGGGCCGCCGAGAGCAGGGCGGCCTCCCGCGTCGAGCGCGTATCGGGGACGGGGCTGTCGAGCCGGCCTTCCGCCAGGGCGGTGGCGGCATCCGCCAAGCGGCCAAAGGGCTTCGCGACGGCGCGCGCGACGAGCAGGCCGACCAGCAGGATCACCACGCCGCTGGCCAGCAGTGGCACGCCGATCTCACCGGCCAGCGAGCGCACTTCGCCGAAGGCCGCTTCAGGCGGCTGGCGCACGATGACAGTCCAGCCGAAGCCCGGGACGCCCTCCGCGGTCCCGGCCGGCACGGCGGCGGCGAGGTAGCGGCGACCATCCGGCCATTGTTCCTGCGTGACGGTGCTGACGCCCTGCCCGCCGGCCAGCGCGCTGCGCTGCGTCAGTCGGGTGCCCTCGAGGCCTTCCGGCCCGACGATGACGGTGCCGTCCCGCGCGGCGAGCATCGCGTCGACGCCGGGCGGCAGGGGAGCGCGGCGCACGCGGTCGCGCATCCAACCCCAGTCCACATGGCTGCCGATCACGCCAATGAGCGAGCCGTCGGCGCGACGCAGCGGCATGGCGAAGTCGATCAGCCGGATCGGCTCGCCGCCCGGCGCGGGGGCGAGGTGGCGTGCCAAGAGGAGCGCGTCATGCAGGTCCCCGGCGAAATCCCCCTGCAGGCCGGCGCGGAACCACGGCCGCGCCGAGACGTCCTGCCCTTCGAGGATCCTGCGGGTGGCGATGAGCACGCGCCCGTCGGGCGCGGCGATGCCCATCCAGGCCAGGCGCCCATTCAGTTCCTTCGCTGCGTCGAGGCGTAGCGGCAGGCTTCCCCCGACGCCCTCCGCCGCGGCCCAGCCGGCCACGGTGCGAAGCTCGGCCCATTGCTCGGCGATGCCGGCCCCGAGCCGGGCGCTGATCTGGCGCGCCGCGGCAGTGAGGCTAACGGCCGCGCGATCGCCCACATTGGTTCTGGATGCCGCTAGGAAGCCAGGAATGCTTGCGATCAACGGCAGGATCGCCGCGAAGATCACCAGCAGGACGAGGGTCGCGGGGAGTGTCCGCGTGGGAATCCGGCGCATTGCGTTCTTTTCGGTACTCTCGAACCAAAAGGTAGCGGCCTCGCCCTAATCTGCAACCTGCGGGACGTGCTTGGCGGAGTTGGACCGCGCTGGATTTCCCTCAGGCCCCAACGATTGAGCGGATGAGCGGGGCGGTTGCGCGGCCGGATAGCATGGCGCGCCGGGAACTCGCGGACGAACTGGGATTCGACCCCATGATGCACCGCTCAGGCGGGATCAGCCCGTCAGAAGCAAATCAAGATGCTTGCGTGTCCCTGATTTGAACCTGTCACGGCGCGTCAGGCAGCCTTAAGGGGGCGATAATCTAGTTCGGTACAGGGGGATACAGGCCCTCCAAACCTCCCCGCCAAAGGCCGAAAGGCCTTTGGAAACCGATCCTCAGCGCCAGTTCAGGGCATAGAGGGCCGTCTGGGCGGGGGAATTCGGGGTGCAGCGGCCGCCGACGTAAGGCGCGCCGGCTGGGTTGGCGGCCCGCACGGCCGCGACGAAGGGGCTGCAGGCGAGGCGGGCGGTGAGCTGGCGTTCGGTCTCGGCGAGGCCGGGTACGCCCTCGGGCCAGACCGTGCGCAGCAGCCGCCGCGCCTCGGCCGCCTGGCCGGAGTAGATCAGGCAGGTGGCCAGCCGCGCGGCCTCCACCCCCGGATGCGGGCCCGTCGCCCCAGGGCCCCTCGACCACTCTCGGCCGCCGAGTTCGGCGATCGCCGCCTCGGTATCCGGGTAGGTCGTGACACGCCGCTCGGGCGGCGGCATGTCCGTCGGCGTTGCCATCTCGATGCAGGCCGTGCCCAGCGCGGCGGCGATCGGCCGGCGCATCGCCGCGACATCCGGTTCCAGTGCCTGGCCCGTCCATCGGAAGGGCACCGTCGGGTGCAGGTCGGTCGCCTGGCTGACCGGTGCCTCCCAGAAGTCGAAGGCGGCGTCGGCCACCTGGACCGTCGCCGCGCCGGGCACCGCCAGCCGGATCATATCCGGTTCGCGTTTGCCCAGCGGCAGGGAGGCGACATGCGTCAGCCCCTGCGGCGTTCTCCGGAACAGGTGCAAGGTCCAGCAGCAATAGGCGCCGCCGGTCCATCCCGTAATGCCGACCGCTTGGCCCCCGTTGCCGAGCGGGATGGTCGCCCCGTCCCGGAAGGCGGCGAAACGCTGATCCCGCGCCTCCCATAGCGTCCTGTTGCCGCGGACGAGGCGAAGCGCCTCGCCACGGCCCTGCGGCACCGCCTCGACCTTCCCGCCAGCGCCGGCGTCCAGCAGCGTCCGCCGCGGCTGGGCGGATGCCTCACCCCACGGGAAAAGCAGCAAGATCAAAAGACCAAAGGTGCCAATGATCTTCATGCCTCAGCCTGCGTTCCGCTCCCGTCGCTTCGCATCGAGCCACAATTCCTCCATGCGATCGAGCGTCACGTCGGCGGGCATTTTTCCTTCAAGACGAAGTGCTTCTTCGATATGGCCGAAGCGTCGCTCGAATTTGCGGTTGGCCCCACGCAGGCAGTCCTCCGGGTCGAGGTCGAGCTTCCGGGCGAGGTTCGCCAACACGAAGAGCAGGTCCCCGACCTCGTCGCGCAAAGCTGCAGTATCAGGCGTCTGGCCCGGCGTCTTCAGCTCCGCGCGCAGCTCGGACGCCTCTTCCTCGAGCTTGTCGAGCACCGCCGCCGCGTCCGGCCAGTCGAAGCCGACCCGTCCGGCGCGGCGCGTCAGTTTCGCGGCGCGGGTGAGGGCGGGCAGGCCGGGCGGCAGGCCGGCGAGCGTCCCGTGCTCCTGCCGGGTCGCGCGCTCGGCGGCCTTCTGGGCCTCCCATGCGGCGGTCTGCTGCTCGGCGGTCCGGGCGTCCTCCTCGCCGAAGACGTGGGGGTGCCGGCGGACCATCTTGTCGGCAATCGCCTTGGCGACGTCGGCGAAGGCGAACCAACCCCGTTCCTCGGCCATGCGGGCGTGGTAGACGACCTGGAACAGCAGGTCCCCGAGCTCGTCCAGCAGGGTGGCTGGCGTGCCCCGAGCGATCGCGTCCTCGACCTCGTAGGCTTCCTCGATCGTGTAGGGGGCGATGGTCGGGAAGTCCTGCACCTGGTCCCAGGGGCAGCCGGTCTCGGGGTCGCGCAGCCGCGCCATGACGTCGATCAGATGGGTGATGGCGGCCTTGGGGTCGGTCATGGCGGGTCCGGAAGCGGGCAGGGCATTCTCGTCCCGCGACGGCGCCGGCTTGGCAAGGGCCGTGGCGGGTTGCGAAGCGGCCGGCGCCGCCGGAGACTGCCCCCACACCCCAAGGACTCATCCCGCCCCATGCCCAAGGTCCGCGTCGTCTGCGCCCATGACTGCCCCGACATGTGCTCCCTCCTGGCCGAGGTCGAGGATGGCCGGGTGGTCCGCATCCAGGGCGATCCGGACGAGGCCTACACGGCCGGATTCGCCTGCGCGAAGGTGAACCGGGACATGGAGACGCTCCATTCCCCGGACCGCCTTCGCACCCCGATGCGGCGCACCGGCCCTAAGGGCAGCGGCCAGTTCGCCCCCATCACCTGGGACGCGGCGCTGGACGAGATCACCGCCCGCTGGAAGGCCATCATCGCCGAGGACGGGCCGCTAGGGATCCTCGGCTACGCCTATTCCGCCCATCAGGGGCACATGAACCGGCGGCTGCCGGCGGGGCTGTTCCATGCCCTCGGCACCACGCGGCTGATGGCCGGGACGGTCTGCGACACGTGTTGCGAGACGGCCTGGGACATGACCCTCGGGCCCGTGGGCGGCACCGACCCGCAGAGCGTCGTCCATTCCGACCTGGTCATCGCCTGGGGCTGCGACCTGATGGCGGTCAACGTCCATTTCTGGACGCTGCTCGAGAAGGTGCGCGCGACCGGGGTGAAGCTGGTCGTGATCGACCCGCGGCGCAGCCAGACGGCGGCGCGGGCGGACTGGCACCTGCCGATCCGGATCGGCACGGATGCCGCGCTCGCCTGCGGCATCGCCCATATCCTGCTGCGGGACGGCAAGATCGACCGGGACTACGTCGCGGCGAACACGCTCGGCTTCGACCGCTGGGCGACCGAGGTCCTGCCGGGCTTCGCGCCGGAGCGCGTCGCGCGCATCACCGGCCTGTCGGTCGACGACGTGGAGCGGCTGGCCGCCATGTACGGCGCGGCGAAGCGGTCCCTGATCCGCCTTGGCGAGGGCATGACGCGCCTCGCCAAGGGCGGGCAGGCTCTGCGCGCGGTGGCGACCCTGCCGGCGCTGACCGGCGCCTATGGACGGGAAGGGGGCGGGGCGCTGCTGCTCGCCGCCGGGTCGATGGATTTCCAGTTCGGCGTCGTGGCCAAGCCGTCGGGCCCGGCCTCGGCCCGGATGGTGAACCACCTGGCGCTGGGCGAGGCGCTCGAGGAGATGCGCGACCCGCCGATCCGCGCCCTGTTCATCGCCGCGAACAACCCCGCGGTGACCAACCCGGACGTCAACCGCCTGCGCCGGGCGTTGTCGCGGGAGGAGCTCTTCACCGTCGTCCACGACCCTTTCATGACCGACACGGCGCGCTACGCCGACATCGTCCTGCCGGCGACGACCTATCTCGAGACCGAGGATTTCTACCGTTCCTACGGTTCCTACCGGATGCAGTGGGGCCCCGCGGCGGTGCCGCCGCAGCACGAGGCGCGGTCGAACTTCCACCTCGCGCAGGACCTCGGCCGGCGCATGGGGCTGACGGATGCCGTCTTCTCCATGGCGCCGAAGGAGATCATGCCGCTGTTCTTCAAGGGCGCGACCGGGATCATCGCCGATGTCGATCCCGCCCGCGTCTTCGAAGGGCCGGTGAAGGTCGCCCCGCCGGCGGCCCAGGAATTCCGCACGCCCTCCGGCAAGCTCGAGATCTACTCCGAGGCCCTCGCGCAGCAGGGTGTCCCGCCCATGCCGGTCTGGGAGGAGGATCCGATCGAGGCGGCCGACGCCACCCGCTGGCCGCTGCGGCTGCTGACCGCACCGGGCTATTTCCAGGCGCACACCGCATATGCCGCCTCGCCCTTCCTGCGGAAGCGGGAAGGGGCGCCCTGCGCGATCGTCCACCCCGAGGAGGCCGCGCGGCGCAACCTGGCCGAGGGGCAGGCGGTGCGACTGTTCAACGACAGGGGCGAGGTCGGCCTGGTGCTGAAGATCAGCGACGAGGTGCAGCCGGGCGTGGTGCTGGTGCCCGGCCAGCGCCCGGACGGCGAAGCGGTGTCCGGCACCGTGAACATGCTGTGCGACACGCGGCTGACCGACATGGGCGAGGGGGCCTGCTACCAGTCGACCTTCCTCGACGTCGCGGCGTGGGAGAAGGCGGCATGAGCGACCTCGCGACCCTGCCGGCCACCGAACAGGCCCGGCTGATCCGCACCCGGCAGGCCTCTCCCGTCGAGGTGACCCGCGCGGTGATCGAGCGCATCGAGGCCTGGCAGCCGAAGATCAACGCCGTGGTCGTCCTCGACGCCGAGCGCGCGATGGACGCCGCCCGCGCCGCCGAGGCCGCGGCCATGGGTGACGGGGAGCTCGGCCCGCTGCACGGCGTCCCGGTCTCGGTGAAGGACATCACGGCCGTGAAGGGGCTGCCGACCCGGCGCGGGACGCGGCTGAGCAGCCCGGAGCCGGTCGGGCATGATTCCCCGATGGTCGCGCGGCTGAAGGCGGCCGGGGCGATCATCACGGGCAAGACGACGGCCACCGAATACGGATGGACCGCGGTCAGCACCAGTCCGCTGACGGGGCATACGCATAACCCATGGAAGCATGGCCGCACCGCCGGCGGGTCGTCCTCGGGCGCCGCGGCGCTGGCCGGGGCAGGGTGCGGGGCGCTGCACATCGGCACGGATGGGGCAGGGTCGATCCGCCTGCCGGCGCATTTCTGCGGCGCGGTGGGCCACAAGCCGACCTTCGGGCTGGTGCCCTACGCGCCCGTCACGAACAACGGGTCGCTCTCCCATGCCGGGCCGATCACCCGGAACGTGCCCGACGCCGCCTTGATGCTGGAAGTGATGGCCGGCTTCCATCCTTCTGATCATACGACATTACCTGGCGGGTTTCGAGCGGCCGACATCGGGCTGCCCGACCTGCGCGGCCTCCGCATCGCCTACAGTCCCGACCTCGGCCACGCGCGGGTCGACCCCGAGGTGGCCGAGGCCGTCCGCGCTGCCATCCCGGTCTTCGAACGCCTCGGCGCCCGGGTCGAGGAGGTCACGCCGCCCTGGGGGCCGAAGGGCCCGGGCCTCGAGCGCGACATCTGGGGCATCGCCATGCTGCCCTTCCTGGAGACCGATCCGGCCCGCCGGGCGGAACAGGACCCGGGGCTGGCGGCCTGCCTGGACGACTATGCCGGCATGACGCTGCAGCAGGCGATCCAGGCCCAGGCCCGGCGCATCGCCTATGCCGCCGAGATCGGGGAATGGTTCGCTTCCGGCTGGGACCTGCTGGTGACTCCGGCAGCCTCGGTCGCTGCCTTCGAGGTCGGCCGCCAGCGCCCGGCGCATTGGCCGGACCACGTCTGGGACTGGCTGGTCTGGGCGGAGTTCTCCTATCCCTTCGACCTGTCCCACGGCGCGGCGGCGTCCATCCCGTGCGGTCGGACCGGGGAGGGACTGCCGATCGGGTTGCAGATCGCCGGGCCGCGCTGCGCGGATGCGCTGGTGCTGCGTGCCGCCGGGGCGTTTCTCGAGGAGCGTCCGTTCACGCCGGGCTTTGCGTCGCTGTGACGCGCAGCGGAGGGCGCTGCCCCTCCGAACCACCCCGCCAAAGGCCGAAAGGCCTCTGGACACCATCACCGCAGCACCACCCAAGTCACGGTTTCCAAAGGCCCTTCGGCCTTTGGCGGGAGGTCCGGAGGGCAGAGCCCTCCGGGCCCACATCGCAGCATCTGAAAGCCGCATAAGGTATATTATGGAAAAACTGAGATGACCTGGCGAGCCCTCAGATCTCCTCCACGCTGGAAACCCCCGGCACCACCTTCATCGCCTGCATGACCTTGGGGCCGATGTTGAAGCCCCCCGGCAGCGCCAGTTCCACTTCCTGGCCCGGCCCCGTGCGCGGCACCAGCACGACGCGCCCGCGCCCGCGGCCCTCCCGCGTCAGGATCGCCCGGATCGGATCGACGGCGGAAATCTCGTCCAGCCACAGCCGGATCCCACCCCCGGCGCCGCTCGCCGCCTTCTCGAGGCTCTCGACCTCGTTCGCCGTCAGCCGCAGTGCCTCGCCGTCCATCCGGGCCTCGGCGGTCACCAGCACGGCGCTGCCTTCCACCAGCAGGTCGCGCGACCGGTTCAGGACCTCGGAGAAGCAGGTCACCTCATAGGACCCTTGGGCGTCGGACAGCCGAACCCAGGCCATCCGGCTGCCGGTCTTGGTCGTCCGTTCCTTCGAGTTCACCACGGTCCCGGCCAGCTTCAGCCGCGACGACCCGGCCCGCGCCCGGTCCGCGATCAGCGCCGACGGCGTCACCCCGAGCCGCTGCAGCGCCTTGCGGTAGGTGTCGAGCGGATGGGCTGAGAGATGGAAGCCGACCGCCTCGGATTCATGGGCCAGGCGATCGAACAACGGCCAGTCCGGCACATCCGGCAGCCGGAGCGGCTCATTTCGTTGTGAATCCGCCCCGAACAGGCCGATCTGGCCGGAATCCCGTTCCTCGGCGCTGGATTGCGCGCGGCGTAGGATCGTTTCGGCCCCGGCCATGACCTTGGCGCGGTTCTTCTCCAGCGCCTCGAAGGCGCCGGCCCGGGCCAGGTTCTCGATCTGCATCTTGTTGAGCAGCTTCGGATCGACCCGCGCCGCCATGTCGGCCAGCGAAGCAAAGGGCCCGGCGGCATCGCGCGCCTTCACCAGGTCCTTCATCGCCGCCTCGCCCACCCGCTTCACCGCGGCCAAGGCGAAGCGGATCGCCTCCTTGCCCTCGGGCGTCGTCTCCACCCGGAACTCGGCGCCCGATCGGTTGATGTCCGGCGGCAGGACGGGAATGCCGAGCCGCGCGGCCTCCTGCATGTGCCCCGCGAGCTTGTCCGTGTTCGACATGTCGAGCGTCATCGACGCCGCGAGGAAGGCGACCGGATGGTTCGCCTTCAGCCAGGCCGTCTGGTAGCTGACCAGCGCATAGGCCGCGGCGTGCGACTTGTTGAAGCCGTAGTCGGCGAAGCGCTCCATCAGGTCGAAGATCTCGGCCGCCTTGGCCGGCTCGATGCCGCGCTTCTCGGCGCCCTCGCAGAAGATGGCGCGCTGCTTGACCATCTCCTCGCGGATCTTCTTGCCCATCGCGCGGCGCAACAGGTCGGCGCCGCCCAGGCTGTAGCCCGCCAGGTCCTGCGCGATCTGCATGACCTGTTCCTGGTAGACCATGATCCCGTAGGTCTCGGCCAGGATGTGCATGATCGCCGGATGCGGCGGTTCCCAGGGCTCGCCCGCCTTGCGTGCGCAATAGGCCGGGATGTTCGCCATCGGGCCGGGGCGATAGAGCGCCACCGCCGCGACCAGGTCCTCGAACCGGCTGGCGCGCATCTGCCGCAGGCAGTCGCGCATCCCCTGCCCTTCGAACTGGAACACCCCGGCCGCGTCGCCCTTGGCGAGCATGGCGTAGGTCTTCGGGTCGTCGAGCGGGATGGCGCTGATGTCGATATGCGTCCCCTGCCCCGCAAGGATGCCGAGCGCCCGCTCGATCACCGTCAGCGTCTTGAGGCCGAGGAAGTCGAACTTCACCAGGGATGCCGCTTCCGCGTACTTCATCGAGTACTGGGTGACGAGCATCTCCGACCGCGGATCGCGATACAGCGGCACGATCTCGATCAGCGGCTTCCGCCCGATCACCACGCCCGCCGCATGGGTCGAGGCGTTGCGGTACAGCCCTTCGACCTGCTGCGCGATGTCGAGCAGCCGGGCTACCTGTTCGTCGCCGTCGCGCAGTTCCTGCAGCCGCGGCTCGCCGGCGATGGCATCGGTAAGGCCGACCGGTTTGGCGGGGTTGAACGGGATCAGGGAGGCGATCTTGTCCACCTGCCCATAGGGCATGCCAAGCACGCGCCCCACGTCGCGCACGGCCGCCTTCGCCTGCAGCTTGCCGAAGGTGATGATCTGCGCGACGCGGTCGGCGCCGTATTCGCGCACCACGTACTTGATCACCTCGTCGCGCCGGTCCTGGCAGAAGTCGATGTCGAAGTCCGGCATCGACACGCGCTCGGGGTTCAGGAAGCGCTCGAACAGCAGGCCGAAGCGCAGCGGGTCGAGGTCCGTGATCAGCAGCGCCCAGGCCGCGACCGAGCCCGCGCCCGAACCGCGCCCCGGCCCCACCGGGATCGGCGGTGTCTGCGCCTTCGCCCACTGGATGAAGTCAGCGACGATCAGGAAGTAGCCGGGGAAGCCCATCTTCTCGATGACGCCGAGCTCGTAGTCGAGCCGATCGCGGTAGACCTTCCGCTTCTCCTCGTCCGGGGCGGGGATCATGGCGTCGAGCCGCTTCTCGAGCCCCTCGACCGCCATGGCGCGGACGGTCTCGGCCTCGGTCATGCCCTCCTTCACCTTGGGGCAGATCGGCAGTTCGGGCTTCTTCTCCTCGGCCATCACGGCGCACATGCGCGCGATGGCGAGCGTGTTGTCGCAGGCGTCCGGCAGGTCGGCGAAGAGGCTCCGCATCGCCGCGGCCGGCTTGAACCAATGCTCGGGCGTGACGCGGCGGCGCTCGCGCTCCGCCATGGTGCGGCCCTCGGCGATGCAGAGCAGCGCGTCGTGCGCCTCATGCATCTCGGGGGCGGCGAAATAGACGTCGTTCGCGGCCACGATCGGCAGGCGGGCGGATTGCGCCAGCGACAGCAGCCCGCTTTCGATCCCCGGTTCCTGCGCCAGGCCGTGGCGGTGCAACTCGACCGCCAGGCGATCCGGGAAGGCCTCGCGCAGCGCATCGAGGATGCGCGCCGCCGCATCGCGCCGCCCATCCCCGATCAGCCGCGCGATCGGTCCGAGCGTGCCGCCTGTCAGCAGGAACAGTCCCTCGGCATGGCTGCGCAGAAGATCGAGCGTGATCGCCGGCCGGCCCGAGGGATCGTCCCGCAGATAGCCGCTCGACGACAGCTTCTGCAGGTTGTCGAGGCCGCGCGCGTCCATCGCGAGCGCGACCAGCGGATCGGGCATCTGCCGAGCCACTTCCGGCCGGTCGGGATCCGCTTCCGCCCGCGTCAGGAACAGCCGGCAGCCCATGATCGGCTGCACGCCCTTCTTCACGCAGGCGCCGGAGAATTCCAACGCGCCGAACATGTTGGCACTGTCGGTCAGCGCCACCGCAGGCATGCCGTTGGAGGCCGCCAGCGAGGCCAGCTTGTCCGCCTTGATCGCGCCTTCGCTCAAGGAATAGGCGGAATGGACGTGCACGTGGACGAAGGAGGTCTGGTCGCTCATCGCAGGACTCGCCGGGGCGACCAGGGTAGCGCAGCGGCCCCGCCGGCGGAACGCGCCGGCGCTGGGCAAGCCCGTGCTCCGCGGCGTCGGCGCCCGGCAAGCGCTTGCTCCACGCGGCGCCTCGGGCGGCATGGCCTTTGCTCGCCTTGCCGGGCCAAGGCGCCGCCGTCAGGATCGGTGCCGGACCGAAAGCCACGGAGACGACCATGCGCCTGCTGCGCGCCGCAGCCCTCATTCTTCCGACGCTCGCCGCGGGTCCCGCCCTGGCCCATGGCGGCCATGCCGAGGGCCTCGCCGCCGGCCTCGCGCATCCGCTGCTCGGCGTCGATCACCTCGTCGCGATGCTCGCCATCGGCCTCTGGGCCTCGCAGGCGGGGCTGGCGCGCGCCTGGGCGCTGCCCGCGGCCTTCCTCGGCGGCATGGCGGGCGGGATCGGGCTCGGCCTCCTCGCACCGCTGCCCACCGGCATCGAGCACGGGGTCGCGGCCTCCGTCCTCGCGCTGGGGCTGATCCTGGCGATCTCGGTGCGCCTGCCGGGCGCGGTCGCGCTGCCGCTCGCGGGTCTCTTCGGCCTGCTGCACGGCGCGGTGCATGGGGCGGAGATCGGCGGATCCGTCGCGCTGACCGCGGTGGGGATGCTCGCGGCCTCCGCGCTGCTGCACGCCGCGGGGTTCGCGATCGGGCGGGTCGCGACGCATCGCGTGACCCTGGCGCGGATTGGCGGGGCCGGGATCGCGGCGGCAGGTCTTGCGCTGATGGTCGTCGGCTGAACAAGAAGAAGGTCGGGGGGAAGGGAACTTCCCCCCGAGCCCCCCCAACCTTCTTTGGATACCTTCAGGCGGGGATGATGCGGCCGTCCTGAAGCGTCACGATGCGGTCCATGCGGCGCGCCAGGTCCGGGTTGTGCGTCGCCACCAGCGCCGCGACGCCGTGGCCGCGCACCTGCTCCAGCAGTTCCGCGAAGACCCGGTCAGAGGTGCCGACGTCGAGGTTCCCGGTCGGCTCGTCCGCCAACAGGATGCGCGGGCGGTTCGCCAGCGCCCGCGCGATCGCGACGCGCTGCTGCTCGCCGCCCGACAGCTTCCCCGGCCGGTGCGTCTCGCGCCCCGTCAGTCCGAAGGCCGCGAGCAGTTCATGCGCCCGCGCATTCGCGTCCCGCCGCGACACGCCGGCGGCCATCTGCGGCAGCGCGATGTTCTCCTCCGCCGTGAATTCCGGCAGCAGGTGATGGAACTGGTAGACGAAGCCGATCGTCGTGCGGCGGATGCCCGTCCGCGCATCGTCCGACAGCGTCCCGGCCCCCTTCCCTCCGACGAAGACCTCCCCGCCATCCGGCTTCTCGAGCAGCCCCGCGAGGTGCAGCAGCGTCGACTTGCCTGTCCCCGAGGGTGCGACCAGTGCGACGATCTCGCCGGCGGCCAGCGTCAGGTCGGCCCCGCGCAGCACCGGCAATTCGCCGGCCTCCGACTTGTAGCGCCGCTCGACGGCGGCGAGGCGCAGCAGCGGCTCACTCATTGCGCAGCGCCTCCACCGGGTCGGTCTTGGCCGCCCGCCAGGATGGATAGAGCGTCGCGAGCAGCGACAGCACCAACCCCATGCCGACCACCTGCGCGACCTCGTTGTAGTCCAGGATCGCCGGCAGCCGCGTGAGGAAATAGACCTCCGGGCTGAACAGCTCGGTGCCCGACAGGGACTGCAATGCCTGGCGGATGCTCTCGATGTTCCAGCAGAAGACGACGCCGATCAGGAAGCCGATCAGCGTCCCCAGCACGCCGACCGACGCACCGCAGAGCAGGAAGATCCGCATCACCGCCCCGCGCGTCGCCCCCATGGTTCGCAGGATCGCGATGTCCCTGCCCTTGTCCTTCACCATCATGATCAGCGAGGAGACGATGTTGAACGCCGCCACGATGATGATGAGCGTGAGGATCAGGAACATCACGTTCCGCTCGACCTGCACCGCGTTGAAGAAGGAGGAATTCGCGTCCTGCCAGGATAGCACCGTCACAGGGCTGCCAGCACGCTCACGGATCTCGCGCATGATGGTGCGCACCCGCGTCGGGTCCTGGACGAAGACCTCGATCTGCGTCGCCGCCCCGCGCTGCTGGAAATACAGCTGCGCGGCTTCGAGCGGCAGGAAGACGAAGGAGGAATCGTATTCGTTCATCCCGACGTCGAACAATGCGACGACCTGATAGGACTTCACCCGCGGCACCGTGCCGAACACCGTCGTCCGCCCCTGCGGCGCCACCAGCGAGACGCTGTCCCCCACCGTCACCCGCAGCCGGTTCGCAAGCCGCGTGCCGAGGATGATCGCATCCTCGCCCTGGAAATCCGCCAGGCTGCCCCAGCGGATGCCATCCGCGATGATGCGCCGTTCGCGCAGGTCTTCCGGCCGGATGCCGCGCGCGAGGCCGCCCGAGGCCCCGCCCCGCTCGCTCGTGATCAGCACCTGCCCCTCGACGATCGGCGTCGCCGAGACGATGCCCGGGATGGCGCGGATGCGGTTGGTCACCGCGTCGTAGTCACGGAACGGTCCCTCGGCGGCATAGACGCCGATATGCCCGTTCAGCCCGAGGATTCGGCCGAGCAGTTCCGCGCGGAAGCCGTTCATCACGCTCATCACGATGATCAGCGTCGCGACGCCGAGCGCGATGCCGACCAGCGAGAAGATCGCGATCACCGACACGAACCGCTCGCCCTTGCGGGCGCGCAGGTAGCGGAAGGCGACGGCACGCTCGAAGGCGTTGAACATCAGCCGCGGATCTTCGCGACGGCGTCCTCGAGCGAGACCTCCGCGCGTTCCCCGGTGGCCCGGCGCTTGAGTTCCACCTTGCCGGCGGCCGCCCCGCGCGGGCCGACGATCGCCTGCCAGGGGAAGCCCATCAGGTCGGCGTCGGCGAACTTCTCGCCGGCGCGGGCGCTGCGGTCGTCATAGACCACCTCGTCGCCGAGCCGCGCATAGAGTGTCTCGCACATCGCATCCGTCGCCGCGTCGCCGGGGCGCAGGTTGAGGATCGCGGCGGACCAGGGTGCGACCGCGTCGGGCCACTTGATGCCGGCCTCGTCGTGGTTCGCCTCGATCAGCGCGCCCACCAGGCGGGAGACGCCGATGCCGTAGGATCCCATCTCCGGGATCACCGGCACGCCATCCGACCCTGTGACGGACAGGCCGAGCGGCGCGCTGTATTTGGTGCCGAAGAAGAAGATGTGTCCGACCTCGATGCCGCGGCCCTCGCGGCGGCGCGCTTCCGGCACCGCGGCCCAGGCGGCCTCGTCATGCATCTCGTCCGTCGCGGCATAGGTGCCGGTGACGCGGTCGAAGAAGGCCTTCAGCCCCTCCACGTCGTCGAAGGAGACGTTGGATCCCGCCCAATCCGTCTCCTCGTAGCCGGCGTCGTAGAAGACGCCGCTCTCACCGGTCTCGGCGAGGATGATGAACTCGTGCGAGAGCTCACCGCCGATCGGGCCGGTATCGGCGCGCATCGGCACCGCGGTCAGCCCCATGCGCTGGAAGGTGCGGAGGTAGGCGAGGAACATCTGGCGGTAGGAATGCTCGGCGCCCGCCTTGTCGAGGTCGAATGAATAGGCGTCCTTCATCAGGAACTCGCGGCCGCGCATCACGCCGAAGCGCGGGCGCACCTCGTCACGGAACTTCCACTGGATGTGGTAGAGGTTGCGCGGCAGGTCGCGGTAGGACTTGGCGAACTGCTTGAAGATGTCGGTGACCACTTCCTCGTTGGTCGGGCCGAACAGCATCTCGCGCTCGTGGCGGTCGCGGATGCGCAGCATCTCCTTGCCGTAGTCTTCGTAGCGGCCGGATTCCCGCCAGAGATCGGCTGACTGAATGGTCGGCATCAGGATTTCCTGGGCGCCGGCGCGATCCTGTTCCTCGCGGACGATCTGTTCGACCTTGCGCAGCACGCGCAGCCCGGCCGGCAGCCAGGCGTAGATGCCCGCGGCGGTCTGACGGATCAGCCCGGCGCGCAGCATCAGGCGGTGGGAGGCGATCTGCGCCTCGGCCGGGGTTTCCTTGAGCGTGGGCAGGAAGGCGCGGGAGAGGCGCAAGGTTCATTCCTTTGCGGCGGGTCGACTGCGGAATCGGTCGCGACCCTAGCGATGCGGCGGGGTCGCTGAAAGGGGCCGCGGGCCGTCGCGCGTCAGGCAACAACAAGTCGCGATGCTGCATCGCAGCGACATTTTCGGTCGCGAGAAGGGCAGAAGCACTCACTTTATGCTTGAGGCCGCTAGCCGCGGCCGTTAAGACAAAAAGAAGGGCCGCGCCCCAGAGGTCGCGGCCCAAGTTTAGGGAGGAAACGCCAGTCACACGGC
Organism: Neoroseomonas marina; assembly: GCF_012927745.1. Classification (GTDB taxonomy): domain Bacteria; phylum Pseudomonadota; class Alphaproteobacteria; order Acetobacterales; family Acetobacteraceae; genus Neoroseomonas; species Neoroseomonas marina. Next base: position 253,535 of record NZ_JABBKX010000004.1, on the reverse strand, counting down.
AGGAAGAGAACCAACCTCTTCCTGAGGCCTAGGATGGTCGGCCGGGGCTCGGCGAACAACGGAAAATCCCCTTGCGCAGGATCAAAAAAGCGGCGGTCAGCCGCTCCCTGCCCCTTTCTTTGCCAAATCGCCGCGGCGGTGCCCAATCGGTCATCAATTCGACGGCATCGCGAAGATTCCCGTGCGGAACGACAGCCATTCGCTCTGCACCATGTACCAGATCCCGACCCAGATCACGGCGGCGAGCGCCGTCGTCGCGAGGGCCTTCCATCCCAGATTCACGGCGACGGGCGCGCCGCGCCAGCCGCCCGCCGCGGGATCGCCCTCGGAATCCGGGCGCGTGCCGATCGGCAGGACGCAGAACAGCACCGTCCACCAGACCAGCAGATAGACGACGATACCGGTGAACCAGGTCATGCGCGCCGAACCCCTGCACGTGGCCTGCGCTGCCTAGTCCCCGGGGTAGCGGGGGGCAAGGGCCTCACCGTCGCGCGGCGTCCTGGCGCAGGCGGTCGATCAGCGCCTGGGCCACGGGCGATCCGGTCGGCCGCCCCCTGCTCGCACGCGAAGGCGGTCACCGCGGCGCGCATCGCCGGGCTGTCCCGCCCAGCGGCCGGATCGGTTCAGGACCCGTGCGCGGCCAGCGTCGATCGCGCGAACCGAACCAGGGCGCGATCGACTGGGGAGAGGACTGCGCGCCGTCCTGTTGGCAGCGGCGGCCGGCGGCATGCGCCACAGCCGGCCAGCCGATACCGCGCCGCAGCAATCACGCCGTGCTGCTCCGCGATGGCTAACCGTGCGCGGGTCTTGGCCTCGTCACGCGCAGTTCCCTGGCCCGCCACCTGCATCAGACGCGCAGGAGGTGGACCTCCACCGTCGGACGCTTGCGCAGTCGCCGTCCGACTGCCTTGCGGACGGCGCTGCGCACAGCCTCACGCAACTGGTCGTCCTCACGCTTCAGCGCGGCGGGCATGTCGCCCACCGCGCGGCGCAGATCCTCGGCGATCAGGCCGGGATCGGGGTCGCCCATCTCGAACAGGCCAGGCGCTGAGATCTGCGGGCTGCCGAGCACCCTGCCCTGCCCGTCCACCGCCAGCGAGGCCATCACCACGCCGTTGAACATCATCCGCCGCCGCGCCGCGAGCAGGCTCCCGTCGATCGGGATCAGCCGGTCCCCGTCCACCGCCAGGCGACCGGTCGGGATGCCCTCGACCACCTCCGGCCGGTTGCCCGACAGGCGCAGCACGTCGCCATCCTCGATCAGGAAGGGCTTCGCGCCGCAATCGGCGGCGAGTGCGGCATGTTCCTGCATGTGTCGCCATTCGCCATGCACGGGCACGGAAAAGCGCGGCTTCACCAGGGCATAGAGGCGGCGCAGCTCGTCCCGCGCCGGATGGCCGGAGACATGGACCATGTGGTCCTCATCCGTCATCACCCGGCAGCCACGGCGGGCGAGGCCGTCCTGCACCCGCTGGATCGCGCGCTCGTTCCCCGGGATGCGGCGGGAGGAGAAGATCACCGTGTCCCCTTCCCCCAATGCGATGTTGGGGTGGGTGTCCTCGGCGATCTTGGCCATGGCCGAGCGCGGTTCGCCCTGGCTGCCGGTGCAGATCAGCAGGATCTCGTCGTCGGGAAGGAAGCCCGCTTCCTCCTCCGGCACGAAGGGCGGGATGGATTTCAGGTAGCCGCAGTCGCGGGCCGCCTGCTCGATGTTCCGTAGCGAACGGCCGAACAGCGACACCTGCCGTCCCGCGGCGCGGCCCGCGAGCGCGATGGATTCCAGCCGCGCCACGTTGGAGGCGAAGCCGGTCACCGCCACGCGCCCCTTGAGGCCGCGAATCAGCGCGGCGAGGTTGCGCCGGACATCCGCCTCGCTGCCTGAATGCCCCTCCACCATGGCGTTGGTGGAATCGCAGACCATGGCGAGCACGCCTTCCTCGCCGAGAGCGGCGAAGGCAGCCTCATCCGTCCGGGGGCCGACCAGCGGGTCGGGGTCGAGCTTCCAGTCGCCGGTGTGAAGCACGATGCCGTGGCGCGTGCGCAGCACCAACGCCTGGGATTCCGGCACGGAATGCGCCACGGGCATGAATTCGCAGTCGAAGGGCCCGAGGCGGAAGCGGCCTCGTGGCTGGATCACCTCCAGCGGCACCTCGTGGACGATACCGGCCTCGGTGAGCTTGCGCGTCAGCACGGCCGCGGCGAAGGGCGTGGCGAACAGCTTGCAGCGGAACTGCCGCCAGAGATGCGCGACGGCGCCGAGGTGATCCTCATGCGCATGGGTGATAACCATGCCGACCAGCCGGTCGCGATGCTCCGCGAGCCAGGTGGGATCGGGCACCATGACGTCCACTTCGGGATTGTCAGCCCCGGCGAAGCCGAGGCCGCAATCGACCGCGAGCAGCGCATCGTCGCAGCGATAGACGTTGAGGTTCATGCCGATCTCGCCCGTCCCGCCCAGCGGGATGAAAGCGAGGTCGCCGGTTACTGCGTTCATGTTGGTCAGTCGGAATCCGATCGCAGCGGGTCGCGCAGCGCAGAATGGTGGAAGACGGGGACCGGGTTGCGGTCGGCGAGGAGGCGGAGGCCTTCCAGCGTGATGTCGGGGTCGGTCCGCTCGATGGCAAGGGTGCCCTCGGCAAACAGCGGGGCGAGGCCGCCGGTCGCGATGACCTTCAGCGGCTTGCCGTACTCGGCCGTGATACGCGCGACCAGGCCCTCGATCAGCCCGACATAGCCCCAGTAGATGCCCGACTGCATGGCCGGCACGGTCGAACGCCCGATCACCGCCTGCGGACGGCCGATGCCGATGCGGGGCAGGCGGGCGGCGGCCTTGTGCAGGGCCTCGATCGACAGGTTGATGCCCGGCGCGATGACGCCGCCGAGATAGGCGCCGTCGCTGTCCACCACGTCGAAGGTGGTGGCGGTGCCGAAGTCGATCACCATCAGCGGGCCGCCGTAGTGGTGGTGGCTCGCGAGCGCATTCAGCAGGCGGTCGGCACCGACCTCGTTGGGCTGGTCGACGCGGATCTGGAAGCCCCAGTTGAGCGGCGCGCGGGCGACCAGCGGCTCGGTGTCGAACCAATCGCGGCAGAGCCGGCGGAGGTTGTAGAGCGCCGCCGGTACCACGGTCCCGATCACGCAGCGGGTGACGTCGTTCGCGTTGATCCCGCTGTGCTGAAACAGCGCCAGCAGCCACACGGCGTATTCGTCCGAGGTGCGGTCGGCACGGGTCGCGATGCGCCAGCGGCCGCGCCATTCCTTCCCGTCATGGACGGCGAAGACGACATTGGTGTTGCCGGCGTCGACGGCGAGCAGCATCAGGCGACCTCCCCCGAGGCGACGGCATGGACGCGGCCGCCGCTGGCAAGCAGCAGGCTGCCATCTTCGGCCAAGCCCGCGAAACGGCCGGCTATCTCGGCGCCTTGGCGACGAATGGCAAGATGCGTGTCGAGGGCCGGCCCGCGGGCCAGCCAGGCGGCGCGGACCGGGGCGAAGCCTTCCAGCGCCCGCTCGGTTCGCCGCCGGTCGATGGCGGCGAGCAGCGCCTCGGCGAAGGCTTCGGGCGCCGGGGGCGCGATGCCCGTGTCAGCCAGGCAGGCCGTCCGGCGCCCCGGCACCTCCGGCGCATGCGCCAGGTTCACCCCGATGCCGATCGACAGCCAGGCGATGCCGCCCTCCGGCGTGGCGGAGGCCTCGGTCAGGATGCCGGCCGCCTTGGCGCCGCCCAGCAGCAGGTCGTTCGGCCATTTGAGCGCCAGGATGGACGGGTCGGGCAACATCGGCGCGACGGCGTCGGCAAGCGCGACGGCGGCCAGCAGCGACCATTGCGGCGCATGCCGCATCGGCTCCGCCGGCCGCAGCAGCATGGTGATGTGCAGGTTGCCCGAAGGCCCTTCCCAGGACCGCCCCTGCGTGCCCCGCCCCGCCGTCTGGCGGCGGGCGAGGACCGCGAGGCCGTCCGGCTCGCCCGCCTCCGCCAGCCGCGCCACGAGGTCCGAGGTGCTCGGCAGCGCCTCGTGGACGCGAAGACAGAAGCGGTGCGCCGCCGTCACCCGAGCAGCGCGGCGACCGCCGCCTGCGCGGCCGCCACCAGCGGCGCCGGGTAGAGGAAGAACAGCGTGGTGAAGACGCCCGAGGCCGCCATGACGAAGGAGACGCTGGCCGGACGCGGGTCGAGCGCGCCCGCCGGTTCGTCGAAGAACATCACCTTCACGATCCGCAGGTAGTAGAAGGCCGAGACGACCGAGGACAGCACGCCGACGATGGCGAGCGTCCAGAGCCCTGCATCGATCGCCGCCTTGAAGACGAACATCTTGCCGAAGAAGCCGGCGAGCGGCGGGATGCCGGCCATGGAGAACATGAAGATCGCCATCCACACGGCCATGGAGAGGTCGGTGCGCGCGAGGCCCGCGAGGTCCTCCACCCGCTCGACCGCCCTGCCCTGCCGGCGCATCGCCACCAGCACCGCGAAGGCGCCGAGGTTCATCAGCAGGTAGATCGCCATGTAGACGAGCAGGCCGCGCATGCCGGCCTCGGAGGCCGCGGCAAGGCCAACCAGCGCGTAGCCGACATGGCCGATCGAGGAATAGGCCATCAGCCGCTTGATGTTCGACTGCCCGATCGCGGCGAAGGCGCCGAGGACCATCGACAGCAGCGAGATCAGCACGATCACCTGCTGCCACTGGCCGGCGAGATCCCCGAAGGGCCCGCCGAGCACCCGCGCGAAGAGGCCGATCGCGGCGACCTTCGGCGCGGCCGCGAAGAAGGCGGTCACCGGGGTCGGCGCGCCCTCATAGACGTCCGGCGTCCACATGTGGAACGGCACGGCCGAGACCTTGAACGCCAGGCCGACGATCACGAACACCATGCCGACCACGAGCCCGGAGCTCGCCTTCGACGGGTCCGACAGCGCATCGGCGATGCGGTCGAAATTCGTCGTGCCCGTGAACCCGTAGGTCAGCGAGGAGCCGTAGAGCAGCAGGCCCGAAGCGAGGGCGCCGAGCACGAAGTACTTCAGACCGGCTTCGGCCGAACGTTCGTCGTCGCGGTTGAAGGCGGCGACGACATAGAGGCTGAGCGACAGCAGCTCGAGCCCGATATAGAGCGACATCAGGTCGTTGGCCGAGACCATGACGAGCATGCCGAGCGTCGCGAAGACCAGCAGCACGGGATACTCGAAGCGGTCGAGCCCTTCCCGCGCGTTGTAGTCCAGCGAGAGCACCACGCCCGCCGCGGCACCGATCAGGATCAGCACCTTGGCGAAGCGGGTGAAGGCGTCCGAGACGATCTGACCGCCGAAGGCCGAGCCCTCCGGCGCGCCGATCGCAAGTGCTGCGGCCAACAGGAAGGCGCCGACCGCGGCCATGGCGCAGGCGAAATGCGTGTTGCGCTTCGGCAGCACGCCGATGCCGAGGATGGCGAGGCCGGAGAGCGCGAGCACGAGCTCCGGCAGGGCGAGGATCCAGTTCATCGGCTCACATCCCCGCCAGGCGGGCGGCGCCCAGCGCGGCTTCATGCCGCACCACCAGCGCCGTGACCGAGGCTTCGAAGAAGGAGAGGAAGGTCTGCGGCGAGACGCCCATCCAGATCGCGAGGAGGATCAGCGGTGCGAAGACCAGATGCTCGCGCGGCGACATGTCGAGCAGTCCGCGAAGGTCGTCCTTCGTGATGCGCCCGAAGGCGACACGCTTGTAGAGGTAGAGCATGTAGGCCGCGCCCAGGATCATGCCGAGCGCCGCGCCGAAGGCGACAGTCGGGTTCACCTTCCATGCGGCCACGATGACCAGGAGTTCGCCGGGGAAGCCGGCAAGACCGGGCAGCCCGACCGATGCCATGGTGAACAGCATGAAGATCACCGCGTAGGACGGCATGATCTTCGCGACCCCGCCGTAGCGCGCGATCTCGCGCGAATGGACGCGGTCATAGAGCACGCCGACACAGAGGAAGAGCGCGCCCGACACCACGCCGTGCGAGAGCATGGTGAACAGCGCGCCGGACAGCCCCTGCACGTTGAAGGTGAAGATGCCGAGCGTGACGATGCCCATATGGGCGACCGACGAGTAGGCGATCAGCTTCTTCATGTCCTCCTGCGCCAGCGCCACGAGCGAGGTGTAGACGACCGCGACGATGGACAGGACGTAGATGGCCGGCGCGAAGTCGGCCGAGGCATGCGGCAGCAGCGGCAGGCTGAAGCGCAGGAAGCCGTAGGCGCCCATCTTCAGCAGCACGCCTGCCAGGATCACCGAACCTGCGGTCGGCGCCTCGACATGCGCATCCGGCAGCCAGGTGTGGAAGGGCCACATCGGCACCTTCACCGCGAAGGAGGCGAAGAAGGCGAGGAAGATCCAGGTCTGCACCGCTGGCGGGATGGCGTGCTGGAACAGCGCCGGGATGTCGGTGGTGCCCGCGCGATACCACAGCAGCAGGATCGCCAGCAGCATCAGCACCGAGCCGAGCAGCGTGTAGAGGAAGAACTTGAAGGACGCGTAGACGCGCCGCTTGCCGCCCCACACCCCGATGATGAGGAACATCGGGATCAGCACGCCTTCGAAGAAGACGTAGAAGACGATGAAGTCGAGCGCGGCGAACATGCCGACCATCATCGTCTCGAGGACGAGGAAGGCGACCATGTACTCGCGCACGCGGGTCTGGATCGCGTCCCAGGACGCCAGCACGCAGATCGGCGTCAGTAGCGTCGAGAGCAGCACGAACAGCACCGAGATGCCGTCCACGCCCATATGGTAGCTGATGCCGAAGTCCGTCAGCCAGTCCAGGCGCTCGACGAACTGGAAGCCCGGATCCGTCTTGTCGAAGCGGAACCACAGGATCAGCGACAGCGCGAAGACGATCAGGCTGGTCCACAGCGCCGCCCAGCGCGCATTGTCGGCGACGACCTTGTCCTCACCCTTCAGGGTGAGGATGAAGATCGCCCCCGCCAGCGGCAGGAAGGTAAGCAGGCTGAGCAGCGGGAAGCCGGCGGCGTTCATCGGGCGGCTCCGAAGGCGAGCATGGTAACGAAGACCGCGAGGCCCGCGATCATGGTGAAGGCATAGGAAGCGACGCGCCCGGTCTGCAGGCGCACCGCGCCCCGCGCGACATCGGCGGCAAGCGCGGCCGCGCCGTTCGGCACGCCGTCGATGATGGTCGCATCGCCCGTCTGCCAGAGCACCCGCGCCAGGGCGCGCGTCGGACGGACGAAGATCGCGTCATAAAGCTCGTCGAAATACCACTTGTTCAGCAGGAACCGATACACGCCGCCGAAGGTCGAGGCGAGCTTGCCCGGGATCGACGGCGCCAGCATGTAGAGGATGTAGGCGAGCGCGATGCCCGACAGGCCGACCACGGTCGGCAGCAGCGGCACCCACTCCGGCACCTCATGGACATGGTGCATGATCTCGTTGTGCGGCGCGTTGACGATGGCGCCGCGCCAGAACTCCTCCCAATGATGACCGATGAAGTCCGGCGCGAAGACCGCGCCCGTCAGCACCGCGCCGGCGGCGAGCACCAGCAGGGGGACCAGCATCACGGCCGGGCTCTCGTGCACGTGTTCCATCGTGTGATGATCGGCACGCGGCGTACCGTGGAAGGTCAGGATGATGAGGCGCCAGGAGTAGAAGGCCGTCAGGAAGGCCGCCGCGATGCCGCACCAGAAGGCATAGGTGCCCACGCCCGAATGCGCGGCGAAAGCGGCCTCGAGCACGAAGTCCTTGGAGTAGTAGCCGGCGAAGTAGGGTACGCCCGCGAGCGCGAGGGAGCCGATCCACATCACCGCGTAGGTGACCGGGATCTTCTTCCAGATGCCGCCCATCTTGCGGATGTCCTGTTCGTCCGACATCGCATGGATGACGGACCCCGCGCCCAGGAACAGCAGCGCCTTGAAGAAGGCGTGGGTGAACAGGTGGAAGATCGCACCCTGGTACGCGCCCACGCCCGCCGCGAAGAACATGTAGCCGAGCTGCGAACAGGTCGAATACGCGATGATGCGCTTGATGTCGTTCTGCACGCAGCCGATCGTCGCCGCGAACAGTGCCGTCGAGGCGCCCACGACGGTGACGACGGCAAGCGCCGTCGGCGCATACTCGAACACCGGCGACATGCGCGCGACGAGGAACACGCCCGCGGTGACCATCGTCGCGGCATGGATCAGCGCGGAGACCGGCGTCGGGCCTTCCATGGCATCCGGCAGCCAGGTGTGCAGGCCGAGCTGCGCCGACTTGCCGCAGGCGCCGAGGAAGAGCAGCACCCCGATCACCTCATAGGCGCGGAAGCCCGCGAAGGTCGCGTCCATGTGCTGGTCGATCGACCCGAAGATCGTGCTGAACTCGACCGACCCGAAGGTCCAGAAGGTCAACGCCAGGCCGAGCATGAAGAACAGGTCGCCGACGCGGTTGACGATGAAGGCCTTCATCGCCGCGGCGCAGGCGCTCTCCTTCTCGTACCAGAAGCCGATCAGCAGGTAGGAGGCGAGGCCGACGCCTTCCCAGCCGAAGAACAGCTGTACGAGGTTGTCCGCCGTCACCAGCATCAGCATCATGAAGGTGAAGAGCGAGAGGTAGGCGAAGAAGCGCGGCCGGCTCGGGTCATGCGACATGTAGCCGACGCTGTAGATGTGGATCAGCGTCGAGATCAGCGTGACCATCCCGACCATCACGGCCGAGAGCGTGTCGTAGCGCAGCGCCCAGGACACCTCGAGCCCGCCGACATCGACGAAGGTCAGGATCTCGATCGTCTGCGAGGAATGGCCGAGTGCCACCTGCCAGAAGGCGGTCAGCCCGCAGGCCGCGGCCAGAACCATGCAGATGACGGTCGCGAGCTGCGCGGCCCGGTCGCCGATCCAGCGACCGAAGAAGCCGGCGATGCTCGCACCCAGCAGCGGGAAGAAGACGGCCCCGACGAACATCGCTTCAGCCCTTCAGGGTCGAGATATCCTCGACCTCGATCGTTCCGCGGTTGCGGAAGTAGATGACGACGATGGCAAGGCCGATCGCAGCCTCCGCAGCCGCCACCGTCAGGATGAACATGGTGAAGACCTGACCGGTGAGGTCCCCGAGCGCGGACGAGAAGGCGACCATGTTCAGGTTGACCGCGAGCAGGATCAGCTCGACCGACATCAGGATGACGATGACGTTCTTCCGGTTGAGGAAGATGCCGAAGACGCCGAGGACGAGCAGGATCGCCGAGACGGTCAGGTAGTGCGCGAGCGAGACGGCCATCTCAGTGATGCCCCCCATGGCCATGGTGGTGCTCCACCTGCTTGGGCTCCTCCTCCTCGGGCGACGGAGGTCGGGCGATGCCGATCTCCTTCAGCCCGGCGCCGAGCGGCACCGAACGCACGCTGACGGTGCCGGCGCGCGCGACCTGCTCGGCGATGCTCTGCCGGCGCGTGCCGGGCCGCTCGCGCAGCGTCAGCACGATGGCGCCGATCATGGCGACCAGCAGCACCAGACCGCAGGCCTGGAAGAGGAAGACGTTGTCCGTATAGAGGATGCGACCCAACGCCTCGGCGTTGGTCACCCCCGACGGCATCGGATTCAGCCGCAGCGTCGCGGCCTCAGGCGCGAAGCGCCAAGTCGCGAGCACCATGAACAGCTCGATCAACAGGATGGCGCCGATGACGGCGCCAATCGGCGCGTAGCGCTGAAAGCCCTCGCGCAGTTGCGCGAAGTCGATGTCCAGCATCATCACGACGAACAGGAACAGCACCGCGACTGCGCCGACATAGACGATGACCAGGATCATCGCGAGGAACTCGGCGCCCGCGATCAGGAACAGCCCGGCCGCGTTGAAGAAGGCCAGGATCAGGAACAGGACCGAGTGGACCGGGTTGCGGCTGGTCACCACCATGACCGCGGAGGCGATCAGGATGGCGGCGAAGGCGTAGAAGGAAAGCGCTGCGATCATCGCACGGTCACCGGTAGGGCGCGTCGAGGCGCAACCGCTCGGCGAGCATGGGCTCCCAGCGGTCGCCGTTATCGAGCAGCTTCTCCTTGGTGTAGATCAGCTCCTCGCGCGTCTCGGCGGCGAATTCCATGTTGGGCCCCTCGACGATGGCATCGACCGGGCAGGCCTCCTCGCAGAGGCCGCAGTAGATGCACTTCGTCATGTCGATGTCGTAGCGCGTGGTCCGGCGGGATCCGTCCTCGCGCGGTTCGGCCTCGATGGTGATGGCCTGGGCGGGGCAGACGGCTTCGCACAGCTTGCAGGCGATGCAGCGTTCTTCCCCGTTGGGATAGCGGCGCAGCGCGTGTTCGCCCTTGAAGCGGGGACCGAGGGGCCCGCGCTCGAAGGGGTAGTTGATGGTCGCCTTCTTCTTGAAGAAGTACTTCAGCGTCAGCGCCATGCCCGACACGAGCTCGGACAGGAGCAGGCTGCGTGCGGCGCGATCGAGGGTTGCCATTCTCAGAGCCCCATCAAGCCGGCAGCCAGCCGGTCAGCTTCAGCACCGCCGCCGTCAGCACCAGCCACACGAGCGAGAACGGCAGGAACACCTTCCAGCCGAGGCGCATGAGCTGGTCGTAGCGGTAGCGCGGGAAGGTCGCGCGGACCCAGATGAACGTGAACAGGCAGAGGCAGATCTTCAGCACGAACCAGATCGGCCCCGGGATCCAGTTGAAGGGCGCGATGTCGATCGGCGGCAGCCAGCCGCCCAGGAACAGGATCGTCGTCAGCGACGACATCAGGATCATGTTCGCGTACTCGCCGAGGAAGAACAGCGCGAAGGACATCGAGCTGTATTCGACGAAGAAGCCCGCCACGAGCTCGGACTCGCCTTCCGGCAGGTCGAAGGGCGCGCGGTTGGTTTCGGCGAGGGTCGAGATGAAGAAGATCACGAACATCGGGAACAGCGGGATGGCGAACCACACCGTCTGCTGCGCGCGCACGATCTCCGTCAGGTTCAGCGAGCCGACGCAGAGCAGCACGGTCACGATGACGAAGCCCATGGAGACTTCGTAGGAGACCATCTGCGCCGCCGAGCGCATCGCGCCGAGGAAGGCGTATTTCGAGTTCGACGCCCACCCCGCGATGATGACGCCGTAGACGCCGAGCGAGCTGATCGCGAACAGATACAGGATGCCGACATTGATGTCGGCGATCGCCCAGCCGTCGTTCACCGGGATGACCGCCCAGGCGATCATCGCCAGTGCGAAGGTCAGCATCGGCGCCAGCAGGAACAGGACCCGGTTCGCGCCCGTGGGCACGATCGTTTCCTTCATCAGCATCTTGATGGCGTCTGCGAAGGGCTGCAGCAGGCCGAAGGGCCCGACCACGTTCGGCCCTTTGCGCAGTTGCATCGCCGCCAACACCTTGCGTTCCGCATAGGTGAGGTAGGCAACGCCCACCAGCAGCGGCACCAGCAGGGCCAGCGCCTTCACCACGGTCAGGATCAGGATCCCGATCGGGTGGTTGAACAGGAAGTCCATCATGGCGTCACTCCGCCGCCAGGGCCGGCGCCGGCCCGTAGATCGCGGCGCATTGCGCCATCACATCCGAGGCGCGGCTGACCACATCCGCCTGGTGATAGACCGGGATCGGCAGCACGAAGGGCATGGTGTTCACCGCCCCCGCATCGCCGGCAGGGCCCGTCGTGTCGGCGATGCCGGCCCGGACCACCTCCCCCACCCGCGCGAAGACCGGGCTGGCCTGGGCCAGTCGCATGCGGATCGCGGCCGCGTCGGTGTAGGGCAGCGTCTTGCCGACGCCCTCGCTGAAGGCGCGGATGATGCGCCAATCCTCCTTCGCCTCGCCGGGCGGGAAGATGGCGAGCAGCCCGCGCTGCGCACGACCCTCGGTATTGACCCAGGTCGCATCCTTCTCGGTATAGGCTGCGCCGGGCAGGATCACGTCGGCCCGCGCCGCCATCGCGTCACCGTGGTGCCCCTGGTAAACGACGAAGGTGCTCGCGGGGATGCGCGCCGGATCGAAGCCGTCGGCGTTGAGCAGCCACAGGGCGTCGACCCCGCCCGCCAGCATGGCGTTGAGATCCTTGCCGCCGGAGCCGGGCAGGAAACCCAGTTCCAACCCGCCCACCTGACCGCCGAACAGGTGCAGCAGGTTGAAGCCGTTCCACTCGGCCGTCAGCATCCCGGTCTCGGCGGCGATCTTCCACGCCGCCGCCAGCACCGCCGCCCCGTCCGGCCGCTGCAGCGCGCCGCGGCCGAGGATCAGCATCGGCTTCTGCGCGGCCTTCAGCGTCTCGAGGAAGGCGGACCCTTCCAGCGCGGCGAGCGTCTCGCCCAGATGCTGCGCCGGATAGGTCAGGTCGAGCCCGCGCGGCCCGACATAGCCGACCGGGAACTTGCCCTGCGTCCAGCGCTTGCGGATGCGCGCGTTCAGCACCGGCGCTTCCTTGCGCGGATCGCTGCCGATGATCAGCAGCGCATCGGCCTCATCGATGCCGGCAATGGTCGTGTTGAAGCGATAGAATTCCGGCCGTGAGGCATCGATCGCCGACCCGTCGTCGCGGCAATCGAGATTGGCCGACCCGTAGGCCGCCATGAGGTCCTTCAGCGCGAGCGTGCTCTCGGCATCCGCCAGCGCACCGGCGACCGCCCCGATCCGCTCGCCCGGCAGCGAGGCGAACCTGGTCGCGATCGCCGCGAAGGCCTCCGGCCATGTCGCCGCGACCAGCTTGCCGTCCTTGCGCACCCAGGGGCGATCAAGCCGCCGCCGCTTCAGCCCGTCGAAGGAAAAGCGGCCACGATCGGCCATCCATTCCTCGTTCACCGCATCGTTGATGCGGGGGATGATGCGCAGCACCTCGGGTCCGCGCGCATCGACACGGATGTTCGCGCCGACCGCGTCGAGGACGTCGATGCTCTCGGTCTTCTTCAGTTCCCACGGCCGCGAGACATAGGCGTATGGCCGGGAGGTCAGCGCGCCGACCGGGCAGATGTCGATCAGGTTGCCGCTGAGCTCCGAGGTCAGCGCCTTCTCGACATAGGTGCCGATCTCCATGTTCTCGCCGCGGTTCGTGCCGCCGAGCTCCGGCGTGCCCGCAACCTCGGCGGCGAACCGGACGCAGCGCGTGCACTGGATGCACCGCGTCATGACCGTCTTGATGAGCGGCCCGATGTCCTTGTCCTTCACGGCGCGCTTCGCTTCACCGTAGCGGGAAGCATCGGCGCCGTAGGCGTAGGCCTGGTCCTGCAGGTCGCATTCGCCGCCCTGATCGCAGATCGGGCAGTCGAGCGGGTGATTGATCAGCAGGAATTCCATCACGCCGCGGCGCGCATTGCGCACGACGGGCGTGTCGGTGAACACCTTCATGCCGTCATTGACCGGGAAGGCGCAGGAGGCGACCGGCTTCGGCGCCTTCTCGACCTCCACCAGGCACATCCGGCAATTGCCAGCGACGCTCAGGCGCTCATGGTAGCAGAAGCGCGGGATTTCCTTGCCGGCGGCCTCGCAGGCCTGCAGCACCGAGGACCCGTTCGGGACCTCGACCTCGATACCGTCGACGGTGACCTTCGCCATGCCGCCTTACTCCGCCGCCAGGCGCTGGTGGCGCGCCTTGTAGGCCATGATGCGTTCTTCCATCAGCGGCCGGAAATGCCGGATCAGCCCCTGCACCGGCCAGACGCCGCCATCCGCGAGCGCGCAGATGGTATGTCCCTCGATCCGGCGCGTGACGTTCTCGAGGAGATCGATCTCCTCGATCTCGGCATTGCCTTCGACCATGCGGTTCATCAGGCGCATCTGCCAGCCCATGCCTTCGCGGCAGGGCGTGCACTGGCCGCAGCTCTCATGCTTGTAGAAGGCCGCGAGCCGCGCGATCGCCTTGATCACGTCGGTCGACTTGTCCATCACGATCACGCCCGCGGTGCCGAGACCCGAGCGATGCTCGCGCAGCGCATCGAAATCCATCAGCACGTCGTCGCAGATGTGCTTCGGCAGCAGCGGCGTCGACGACCCGCCGGGAATCACGCAGAGCAGGTTGTCCCATCCGCCCCGCACGCCGCCGGCATAGCGCTCGATGAGCTCGCGCATCGGGATGCTCATCTCCGCTTCCACGTTGCACGGGTTGTTCACGTGCCCCTGGATGCAGAAGATCTTCGTCCCCGAATTCTTGGGGCGCCCGAAGGAGGAGAACCAGCTCGCCCCACGCCGCATGATGGTCGGCACGACCGCGATGGTCTCGACGTTGTTCACCGTGGTCGGGCAGCCATAGAGGCCCACGGCCGCCGGGAACGGCGGCTTCAGCCGCGGCATGCCCTTCTTGCCCTCGAGGCTCTCGATCAGCGCCGTCTCTTCGCCGCAGATGTAGGCCCCTGCCCCGCGATGGACATACAGGTCGAAATCGTAACCCGACCCGCAGGCGTTCTTCCCCAGCAGCCCCGCGTCATAGGCTTCCTGGATCGCGGCCTCGAGAACCACGCTCTCGTTGTAGTACTCGCCCCGGATGTAGATGTAGCCGGCGACCGCGCCCATCGCGAAACCGGCGATCAGGCAACCCTCGATCAGCGTCTGCGGATCGTGGCGGATGATGTCGCGGTCCTTGCAGGTGCCGGGCTCGGACTCGTCCGCGTTCACCACCAGGTAGGACGGACGGCCATCCGACTGCTTGGGCATGAAGGACCACTTCATGCCGGTCGGGAAGCCCGCCCCGCCGCGGCCACGCAGGCCGGAATTCTTCATCTCCTCGATGATCGCGTCGCGACCCTTGGCGAGGATCGCCGCCGTGCCGTCCCAGCAGCCGCGCTTGCGCGCCGCCGACAGGTTCCAGGGCTGGAACCCGTACAGGTTCTGGAAGATGCGGTCCTTGTCCGAAAGGGCCATGTCACTCGCTCTCCGCGCCGGTCAGCGCCGTGGCACCGCCGGCCGCCTCGCTGGAACGCCGGCCGGTCACGCTGCCCGGCGCCGGCCGCTCGCCGCGCTTCAGCGCTTCGATCAGCTTCACGGTGCTCTCGTAGTCGAGGTCCTCGTAGTAGTCGTCATCGACCGCGATCATCGGCGCGTTCACGCAGGCACCCATGCATTCCATCTCGGTCAGCGTGAAGTTGCCGTCGGCGCTGGTGTCGCCGTAGCCCTTCAGCCCGCCGGCATCCTTGCAGGCGCGCAGCACCTCATCCGAGCCCCGCAGCCAGCACGGCGTCGTGCCGCAGACCTGCAGGTGGAACTTCCCAATCGGCTTGGTGTTGAACATGAAGTAGAAGGTCGCGACCTCGTAGACGCGGATCGGCGGCATGCCGAGCCGTTCGGCCACGACATCCATCGCCACGCGCGGCACCCAGGCGCTGCCGGTCAGCCGGCCCATCTGCTTCTGCACGACGTACAGCAGCGGGATCACGGCGGAGGCCTGCTTGCCCTCCGGATACCGCCTGATGATGGTCGCGATCTTGGCCTCGCTCTCCGCATCGAAGGCGAAGGAAGCGGGTTCCTCGTGGTGGGGGGCGGTCACCGGTCGATCTCCCCGAAGACGACGTCGAGCGAGCCGATGATCGCCACGGCGTCGGCGAGCATGTGGCCCTTGGAAAGCACCTCCATCGCCTGGAGATGCGCATAGCCGGGCGAGCGGATCTTGCAGCGGTACGGCCGGTTGGTGCCGTCCGCCACCAGGTAGACACCGAACTCGCCCTTCGGCGCTTCCGTCACCGTGTAGGTCGCGCCTTCGGGCACGTGATACCCCTCGGTGTAGAGCTTGAAGTGGTGGATGAGCGCTTCCATCGAGCGCTTCATCTCGCCACGCTTCGGCGGCGTGATCTTGTTGTCCTGGATCTTGACCGGGCCCGGTTTCATCTGCGCCAGGCACTGCTTCACGATCTTCAGGCTCTCCTTCATCTCGAGCATGCGCACGAGATAGCGATCGTAGCAGTCCCCGCGCGTGCCGACCGGCACGTCGAATTCCATGCGGTCGTAGACATCGTAGGGCTGCGCCTTGCGCAGATCCCACGCGCAGCCGGAGGCGCGCAGGCAGGGCCCCGAGAAGCCCCACTCGATCGCCTGCTCCGCGCTCATCACGCCGATGTCGACGGTGCGCTGCTTGAAGATGCGGTTCTCGCTCAGCAGCCGCTCGAGATCGTCCATGAAGGCCGGGAATTTCGCGGCCCAGTCGGCGATCTTCTGCTCGAGTCCGGCCGGCAAGTCCTTCGCCACGCCACCCGGACGAAAGTAGTTCGCATGGTAGTGGCTGCCCGAGACGTTCTCGTAGAACTCCAGCAGCGTCTCGCGCTGCTCGAAGCCCCACAACGCCGGCGTGATGGCACCGCAATCCATCGCGTAGGTGGTGATGTTGAGCAGGTGGTTCAGCAGCCGCGACAGCTCGGCGAACAGCACGCGGATGTACTGCCCGCGCTCCGGCACCTCGATGCCGAGGAGCCGTTCCGTCGCGATGGCGAAGGAATGCTCCATGCTCATCGGCGCGACGTAATCCAGCCGGTCGAAATACGGCAGCGCCTGGATATAGGTCTTGTACTCGATCAGCTTCTCGGTGCCGCGGTGCAGCAGTCCGACATGCGGATCCGCGCGCTCCACCACCTCGCCCTTCATCTCGAGCACGAGGCGCAGCACGCCATGCGCGGCCGGATGCTGGGGGCCGAAATTGATGGTGTGGCTGTCGACCTCGACGCTGCGCGTCACGGTCTCGGCGGCCTCGCCGGCGGGGATGATCGCCTGGCTGTTCATTCCTTCGGCCCCTCCAGACGGTTCAGGTGGACCTTCTCGTCACCGGGCAGCGTGGTCATCGCTTCCCAGGGGCTGAGGTAGTCGAAGCTGCGGAATTCCTGCGTGAGCTTCACCGGGCCATAGGCCACGCGCTTCAGCTCCTCGTCGTAGCGGAGCTCGACGAAGCCGGTCAGCGGGAAATCCTTGCGCAGCGGATGCCCCTCGAACCCGTAGTCGGTCAGGATGCGGCGCAGGTCCGGCTGGCCTTCGAAGACCACGCCGTACATGTCCCAGGTCTCGCGCTCGAACCAGGTCGCGCTCGGCCAGATGCCGACGACCGAAGGCACGCTCGCCACGCCATCCGTCGTCACGATCACGCGGACGCGGTGGTTATGGGACAGGCTGAGCAGGTTGTAGACGACCTCGAAGCGCTCGGCCCTCTCGGGCCAGTCGACGCCGCAGAGCTCCATGCACTGCTCGAAGGCGAAGCGCGGGTCGTCGCGCAGCAGGAGCATCAGCGGAATCAACGAGTCGCGCTGCGCGCGCAGCACCAGCTCGGCGCCGCCGCGGGCGAGCTGGACCTCGGTCACCGCGCCGCCGGCGGCGGCGGCGATCGCCGTGCCCAGCACACGCAGCGGGTTCTCGGGCGCGGCCGGCTCGGCCGTCGCGATCTCGTTCTCAGCCACGAAGGATGGTCCCCGTCCGCCGGATCTTCTTCTGCAGCTGCAGGATGCCGTAGACGAGCGCCTCGGCCGTCGGCGGGCAGCCCGGCACGTAGACGTCCACCGGCACGATGCGGTCGCAGCCGCGCACCACGCTGTAGGAGTAGTGGTAGTAGCCGCCGCCGTTCGCGCAGGACCCCATCGAGATCACCCAGCGCGGCTCGCTCATCTGGTCGTAGACCTTGCGCAGCGCGGGAGCCATCTTGTTGGTCAGCGTGCCGGCCACGATCATCACGTCGGACTGCCGCGGCGACCCGCGCGGGATCACGCCGAAGCGGTCGAGGTCGTAGCGCGCCATGTAGGAGTGGATCATCGGCACCGCGCAGCACGCCAGGCCGAAGGTCATCGGCCACAGCGAACCGGTCCGCGCCCAGTTCACGACCTTGTCGATGTTGGCGACGACAAAGCCCTTGTCCTGGATCTCGTCGGTCACGGCGTTGATAACCGTGTCCTGCGCCGCACCCGGCGGCAGGGCCTGGCTGTTCCAGGCGATCTCGTTGTTGGCGCCGCTCATGCTGCGGTCACTCCCAGTCCAGGGCGCCCTTGCGCCACTCGTAGACGAAGCCGACCGTCAGCACGAAGAGGAAGCCCATCATCGAACCGAAGCCGAGCCAGCCGATGTCCCCGAGCGCGATCGCCCAGGGAAACAGGAACGCCACCTCGAGGTCGAAGATGATGAAGAGGATGGCGACCAGGTAGAATCGAACATCGAAGCGATGCCGCGTGTCCTCGAAGGGCGCGAAGCCGCATTCGTAGGTGGACAGCTTCTCCGCATAGGGCTTCTGCCGCGCTGCGAGATACGCCCCGCCGACCATGGCGATGGCGATGCCGCCGGCGATGCCCAGGAAGACGAGGATCGGGAAATAATCGGCCAGCAAGGGCTGGGTCATGTGCGCCTCGGTTCTCCCCTGCCCTGTTCCGGGCATGACAGCGCGGCGCCCGGCGTGATGCCGCAGCGCAGCGTGGCCGGACATTACCCCCGGTCGCGGCGCTTCGCCATAGGCCGTGAAGGGGTGTTTTCAACCTGAATCAGGCGTGACGCCTTGAAAACGAAAGCGGCGCTCCAGGATGGCTCCTGAAGCGCCGCTTTGGCTTCGTAGTCCGTCGCGTGGCGCGAGTGACGGGGCTCGAACCCGCGACCTCCGGCGTGACAGGCCGGCGCTCTAACCAACTGAGCTACACCCGCTCACCGCGACAGGTGGCGGGGGATACGGCCGCTCGCGGGGTTAGTCAAGCGGGGGTCAGCAGAGATTCCGCAACAGGATGGAGATCGTGGTGAAAGTGGCGTGGAGACGACGCACGAACCGGGTGTCGCTTGCGGTGGTCCGCGCCGCGACGCGGTGCGTCGCGGGTCGCTGCGCTCTCCCTCCGAGGGATTCTCTTCCAGCCCCCGCGGGGCCGGAAAGGAATGGGCACTGACGGGTTCGAACCGCCGACATCCTGTGTGTAAGACAGGCGCTCTACCGCTGAGCTAAGTGCCCGTGCCGCCCCCAATAACACGAAGGGCCGGCCTTTGCAGGCCAGCCCCCCGGTCTTCCGTCCTGGTGGACGAAATCAGTTCACGGCGTCCTTCAGGCCCTTGCCGGCCTTGAAGCGCACGGTCGTGCTCGCCGGGATCTTGATCTCCTCGCCCGTGCGCGGGTTGCGGCCCTTGCCGGCCTTGCGCTTGGAGGTCGAGAAGGTGCCGAAGCCGACCAGGCGAACTTCCTGCTTCTTCTTCAGCGACTTCTGGATCGCCTCGAACACGGCGTCGACGACGTCGCCAGCCTTCGCCTTCGGGAGATCGGCCGCCTCGGCGACGGCGGTGATGAGGTCCTGCTTGTTCACTGGGTATCCCCTCCGTTGGTGCGGATGACAGGCCGGCGAGTCGACCGACCGGGTCGGGGCGGAGAGTAGGAGCGCGGATTCCACAGCGTCAACGAGAGAGCATCCGATTCGCGGCGGAAAACCGCCGTTTCCGGCAGGCGATGCGGCAAAAGCGCAACGCTATCCTGGGTTTTCCACAGAAAACCCCGGCGAAGCCATGCTCCGCCGGGGCTTTTCAGTGGTCCGTCGGGGTCCGGAAGGTCAGTGCGGCAGCGCCGACTCGGACTTCCCGGCCTCGGGCGCCCGCGGCGCCGGAGTCTCCTCCGGTTCCGCCCAGGTGATCGCCTCGGGCTTCTTCACCAGGGCCCGCCCGATCACCTCGTCCACGTGAGAGACAGGGACGATCTCGAGCCCCTTCTTCACATTGTCCGGGATCTCGGCCAGGTCCTTCTCGTTGTCCTTCGGGATGAACACAGTCTTCATGCCCGTCCGCAGCGCGGCGAGCAGCTTCTCCTTCAGCCCGCCGATCGGCAGCACCCGGCCGCGCAGCGTGATCTCGCCGGTCATGGCGATGTCGCGCCGCACCGGGATGCCGGTGAGCACCGAGACGATCGAGGTCGCCATCGCGATGCCCGCCGACGGACCATCCTTGGGCGTCGCACCTTCCGGCACGTGCACATGGATGTCGCGCTTCTCGAACACCGTCGGCTTGATGCCGAAGGAGGTCGAGCGGGAACGGACGTAGGACATCGCGGCCGAGACGCTCTCCTGCATCACGTCGCCGAGCTTGCCCGTGGTCTTCACCACGCCCTTGCCCGGGACCATGACGGATTCGATCGTCAGGATCTCGCCACCCACCTCGGTCCAGGCGAGGCCGGTCACGACGCCGACCATGTCCTCGGCCTCGGCCTCGCCGTAGCGGAACTTCCGCACGCCGGCGAACTTCTCGAGGTTCTTGTGGGTGATCGCGACCTTCTTCGACTGCTTGGAGACGATCTCCTTCACCGCCTTGCGCGCCAGGCCCGCGATCTCGCGCTCGAGGCTGCGGACGCCCGCCTCGCGCGTGTAGTAGCGGATCAGGTCGCGGATCGCGCTGTCGGACACCGACCACTCGCCATCCTTCAGGCCGTTCGCCTCGGCCACCTTCTTCATCAGGTGACGCTTAGCGATCTCGACCTTCTCATCCTCGGTGTAGCCGGGGATGCGGATGATCTCCATGCGGTCCAGCAGCGGCTGCGGCATGCGCAGGCTGTTGGCGGTCGTCACGAACATCACGTCGGACAGGTCGTAGTCGACCTCGAGGTAGTGGTCGGCGAAGGTCGAGTTCTGCTCGGGGTCCAGCACCTCCAGCAGCGCGCTCGACGGGTCCCCGCGCCAATCGGCGCCGAGCTTGTCGATCTCGTCCAGCAGGAAGAGCGGATTCGAGGTCTTCGCCTTCTTCATGCCCTGGATCACCTTGCCGGGCATGGAACCGATATAGGTCCGGCGATGGCCGCGCACCTCGGCCTCGTCCCGCACGCCGCCGAGCGACATGCGCACGAAGTTGCGCCCCGTCGCCTTGGCAATGGACTTGCCGAGCGAGGTCTTGCCGACGCCGGGCGGGCCCACCAGGCAAAGGATCGGCCCGCGGATCTTGGGCGAGCGCGACTGCACCGCCAGATACTCGATGATCCGCTCCTTCACCTTCTCCAGGCCGAAGTGGTCGGCGTCGAGCACCTTCTCGGCTGCGACGATGTCGTTGCGGACCTTGGAGCGCTTCTTCCAGGGGATGGAGAGCATCCAGTCGAGGTAGTTGCGCACCACCGTCGCTTCGGCGCTCATCGGCGACATGGTGCGCAGCTTCTTCAGCTCCGCCATCGCCTTCTCGCGCGCTTCCTTCGACAGCTTGGTGGCCTTGATCTTGGCCTCGAGCTCGGCGGTCTCGTCCTTGCCGTCCTCGCCCTCGCCCAGCTCCTTCTGGATCGCCTTGAGCTGCTCGTTCAGGTAGTACTCACGCTGCGTCTTCTCCATCTGCCGCTTCACGCGGTTCCGGATGCGCTTCTCCACCTGCAGCACGCCGATCTCGCCCTCCATGTGGGCGAAGACGCGCTCGAGCCGCGCCGTCACGGACGGCGTCTCCAGCAACTCCTGCTTCTCGGGGATCTTGAGGCCGAGATGCGAGGCGACCGTGTCCGCGAGCTTCGCCGGCTCCTCGATCTGGTTGATCGAGACCAGCACCTCGGGGGCGATCTTCTTGTTGAGCTTGATGTACTGCTCGAACTGCGTGACGACGGTGCGCGCCAGCGCCTCGGCCTCGCGCGGCTCGGCGGTGGTCTCCTCGACCGGCTCGGCGAAGGCCTCGAAGTAGTTCGCGGTCTCCTTGAAGGCGGCGATCTTCGCACGGCGGCCGCCCTCGACCAGCACCTTCACCGTGCCGTCGGGCAGCTTCAGCAGCTGCAGCACCGTCGAGACGGTGCCGACCTGGTACAGGTCGTCGGTGCCCGGATCGTCCTGGGCGGCATTCTTCTGCGCGACGAGCAGGATCTGCTTGTCGTCCTTCATCACCGCCTCGAGCGCACGGACCGATTTCTCGCGCCCGACGAAGAGGGGGACAATCATGTGCGGGAACACCACGATGTCCCTCAGGGGGAGCACCGGAAGCAATTCGCCGCGGATGGTATCCGTCATGTGACCTCACTGGGACAGTCGGCGCCCGGCCCGCCCAAAGGCGGCACGGGCGGGGCGCCACGGCATGTCCCCGATGTGGGACCCGGGCGACGCCCGCTCAAGATCTTGACGGGGCGCCGTCGCACGCCCCGTACAATCAGGCCGAGGTCTGCTCGGCCGGACGTTCGCCATAGATGAACAGGGGCTGGGCGCGGCCTTCCGCGACCTCCCGGTTCACCACCACCTCCTCGACCGATTCGAGGCCGGGAAGGTCGAACATGGTGCTCAGCAGGATGGCTTCCATGATGGAGCGCAGCCCGCGGGCGCCGGTCTTGCGCTGGATGGCGCGCGTCGCGACCGCCTTCAGCGCGTCCTCGGTGAAGGTGAGCTTCG
The DNA here is from genome assembly GCF_012927745.1 of Neoroseomonas marina. GTDB lineage: Bacteria > Pseudomonadota > Alphaproteobacteria > Acetobacterales > Acetobacteraceae > Neoroseomonas > Neoroseomonas marina. The sequence continues at coordinate 231,369 of NZ_JABBKX010000004.1, read as the reverse complement.
CCCCCTCCATCTCGAACAGCCGGCCATACTGCTTGACCAGGGCATTCTTCGGCTTGGTCAGGATCTCGATCAGCGCCTTCTCGTCCAGGTCGTCGAGCGTGGCGACGACCGGCAGGCGGCCGATGAATTCCGGGATGAGGCCGAACTTCAGCAGGTCCTCTGGCTCGACCTCGCGCAGGATCTGGCCGGTGCGGCGCTCATCCGGGTCCCGCACCTCGGCGCCGAAGCCGATGCCCGAGCCCTTGCCGCGTGCGCCGATGATCTTCTCGAGCCCCGCGAAGGCACCGCCGCAGATGAACAGGATGTTGGACGTGTCCACCTGCAGGAATTCCTGCTGGGGATGCTTCCGCCCGCCCTGCGGGGGCACCGAGGCGACGGTGCCTTCCATGATCTTGAGCAGCGCCTGCTGGACGCCCTCACCCGACACGTCGCGCGTGATCGAGGGGTTGTCCGACTTGCGGCTGATCTTGTCGACCTCGTCAATGTAGACGATGCCGCGCTGCGCGCGCTCCACGTTGTAGTCCGCGGCCTGCAGCAGCTTGAGGATGATGTTCTCGACATCCTCGCCGACATAGCCGGCCTCGGTCAGCGTGGTCGCATCCGCCATGGTGAAGGGCACGTCGAGGATGCGGGCGAGCGTCTGCGCCAGCAGCGTCTTGCCCGAGCCCGTCGGGCCCACCAGCATGATGTTCGACTTCGCGATCTCGATGTCGGGGTTCTTCCCCCCGTGGGCGAGGCGCTTGTAGTGGTTGTGGACCGCGACCGAGAGGACCTTCTTCGCGTGGTCCTGCCCGATGACGTAGTCGTCGAGGACCTTGCAGATCTCCTTGGGCGTCGGCACGCCGTCGCGCGACTTCACGAGGTGCGTCTTGTGCTCCTCGCGGATGATGTCCATGCAGAGCTCGACGCATTCGTCGCAGATGAACACCGTCGGCCCGGCGATGAGCTTCCGCACCTCGTGCTGCGACTTCCCGCAGAACGAGCAGTAAAGGGTGTTCTTGGAATCGCCGGACTTGCTCATGCGGTCTCCGTGTTCCCCGGACGTTCGGGGAACTGCAACAAGAATGTAGCCCCCGGGCGCCCGAGGGAAAAGCGAAAGCCGGCCCGGGCCGCCGCGGGAGGCCCCGGGTGCGGCTTCGGCGTCACGCCTTGGCCGGGTCCGAAACGGGCACCGGCCGCTCCTCGACCACGTGGTCGACCAGGCCGAAATCGCGGGCCTCCTCGGCCGACATGTAGCTGTCGCGGTCGAGCTTCTTCTCGATCGCCTCGATCGGCTGATCGGTATGCTTCACGTAGATCTCGTTCAGCCGCTGGCGCAGCTTGAGGATCTCGCGAGCCTGGATCTCGATGTCCGCCGCCTGGCCCTGGGCGCCGCCGGACGGCTGGTGGACCATGATCCGGCTGTTCGGCAAGGCGTAGCGCTTGCCCTTGGCCCCCGCGCAGAGCAGCAGCGAGCCCATCGAGGCCGCCTGCCCGATGCAGACCGTGGAGACCGGCGCGCGGATGTACTGCATGGTGTCGTACATCGCGAGGCCGGCCGAAACCACGCCGCCCGGAGAATTGATGTAGAAGGCGATGTCCTTGGTCGGGTTCTCGCTCTCAAGGAACAGCAGCTGGGCGCAGATCAGCGAAGAAACCTGGTCGAAAACCGGCCCCGTCAGGAAGATGATCCGCTCCTTCAGAAGGCGCGAATAGATGTCGAAGGCCCGCTCGCCCCGAGCTGTCTGCTCGATGACCATCGGCACCAGGGTGTTGTTGTAGACTTCGACCGGGTCGCGATCCCAAGCCATGACGCATCCTTTCGTCGCGGCGGCGCCGAATCAGCCCGCCGTCATCACACGGGAATGTGGGGCATGGCCCGCACCTGCGAAAGCCCTGCCCGCCGATCCTTCCGGTCCCGGCTGGATCAAGCCGATGTCAGCACCATCCCATCATGGGCCGGCTCGACCCCCGGGGGCAGGTTTGCCAGCATCCAGCCATGATCCATGTCCGGACTCATATGGGTCAGGACGGTGCGCCGAGGCCGGAGCCGGGCGACCCAATCCAGCACCTGGTCCAGGTTGGCATGCACCTTGTGGGGCCGCCGCTGGAAACATCCCACCACCCAGGTATCCAGCCCGTGAAGGAGGGCGAGGCTTTCCTCGGGCAGATGCACCAGGTCGGTCGAATAGGCGAAGTCCCCGACCCTGACCCCGAGCGTGTCCATCACCGCATGGTCCTGCAGGAAGGTCTGGACCCGATGCCCCGCCATGGTGACGACATCCCCTGCCTGTAACGGCACCGGATCGACTGCCGGGCGGTAGAAGACCGGGCCGGTCGCCGGCAGGAAGGCGTAGTCGAAGCGCTGCTTCAGGATGGCGAGCGTCCGCTCCATCCCGAAGGCCTCGAGCGGGCGCCCGACCAGCCGGTTCAGGATCCGGACCTCGTCCATGCCCATGATGTGGTCGGCGTGATCATGGGTGTAGAGGATCGCGTCGACCGACGGCACGCGGCAGGCGAGCAGCTGCGTCCGCAGGTCCGGCCCCGTGTCCACCAGCAGCCGACCGCCCGCACCGCCCTCGATCAGGATGGATGACCGCGTACGCTGGTTCAGGGGGTTGGTTGGGTCGCACGCCCCCCACCAGCCGGCACCGTCCTCGCCCCCGATCTGGGGCACGCCGCCGGACCCGCCGCAGCCGAGGATCGTGACCTTCAGCAAGGGCTTAGGCGGCCTTTTTGAACAGGCGAAGGAAATTCGACGTAGTCAGGTCCTCGATCGCCCGGATGTCGAGCCCCCGCACCTCCGCCAGCACCTTGGCCGTGTGGGCGACCATCGCCGGTTCGCACCGCTTGCCGCGGAAGGGCACCGGGGCAAGGTAGGGCGCGTCGGTCTCCACCAGCAGGCGGTCGGCCGGCAGGTCGCGGGCGACGTCGCGGATATCCTGGCTCTTGGGGAAGGTCAGGATGCCCGAGAAAGACACATACCCACCCATTTCCACCGATTTTTCTGCCAGCTCGCGCCCGCTGCTGAAGCAGTGCAGCAGGAAGTCGAAAGGCCCGCCCGCCTCCCGCTCCTCGCGCAGGATGGCGAGGATGTCGTCATCCGCCTGGCGGGCATGGATCGCGAGCGGCAGCCCGGCCAGGCGCGCGGCCCGGATGTGGCGGCGGAAGTTCTCCGCCTGCGCGTCGCGCGGGGCCTTGTCGTAGAAGTAGTCGAGGCCGCTTTCGCCGATGCCGACGATGCGCGGATGGTCGGCCGCGGCGGCGATCTCCTCGGCGGTCGGCAGCGGGCCCTCCCCGGCATTGTGGGGGTGGATGCCGACCGTGCCCCAGACATCGGGGAAGCGTTCCGCCAGTTCCTTGACCTTGGCGGCCTGGGACATGCGGACGCCGATCGTGACCATGCGGCCGACCCCGGCTTCCCGGGCGCGGGCGATCACCTGCTCGATCTCGGCCTCGACATAGTAGTCGAGGTGGCAGTGGCTATCGACGAGCATCAGGCCGGCAGCTCGATCTTGCGGAACAGCGGCGTGGGCGGCGGCAGGGCGACGCCATCGGCCATCGGCTTGCCGAGGGCGGCGATGTCCCGCGCCCCCGCCGGCACGGCGAGCTGGTCGAGCAGCGCGGCCATGGTCGTCGGCATGAAGGGCTGCAGCAGCGTTGCGTAGGTCCGCAGCGCCGTGTGCAGGTGCCGCAGCACCGCCGCCATCCGCACCACATCGGTCTTCTTCAGCGCCCAGGGCGCCATCTTGGTGATGTAGCCGTTGGCCTCGCGCACGCTCGCGAAGATGGTCTCGAGCGCGATGTGGAAATGCTGCTGGTCCAGTTGCTTGCGCACCGTCTCGGCGAGAGCGTCGACCGAGGCGAACAGCTCCCCGTCCTCCTCGGTCCGTGCGGCGGCCGCCGGCAGCTTTCCCTCGCAGTTCCGCTGGATCAGCGACAGCGTCCGGTTCGCGAGGTTGCCCAGCGCGTCCGCCAGTTCGCCGTTCAGCCGGTTGATCAGCGCCTTGCGCGCAAAATCTCCATCCTGGCCGAAGGGCACTTCCCGCAGCAGGAAGTAGCGCACCGGATCGAGCCCGTATTCCTCCACCAGCGACACCGGGTCGATCACGTTGCCCAGCGACTTGCTGATCTTCTGGCCCTCGTTGGTCCACCAGCCATGCGCGAAGACTCGCTTCGGTGGCGCCAGCCCGGCGGCGAGCAGCATCGCCGGCCAGTAGATGGTGTGGAACCGCACGATGTCCTTGCCGACGAAATGCACGTCGGCCGGCCAGAACTTCCAGCGCGGATTCGTCGTGTCGGGGTAGCCAGCGGCGGTGATGTAGTTCGTCAGGGCATCGACCCAGACATACATCACATGCGCCTCGTCCCCCGGCACCTTCACGCCCCAGGTGAAGGAGGTGCGGGAGACCGAAAGATCAAGCTTCTCCGGCTTGCCGGCGAAGTCCTTCAGCCCCTGGGCGACGAAGGCGCGCACCTCGTTCCGCCGGCTCTCGGGCTGGATGTCGATACGCTCGGGGTCGCCGTCCGACAGGTCGAAGCGGCGCAGCAGTTCCGGGAGCCACTTCGACAGGCGGAAGAAGTAGGACGGCTCCCTCACCCACTCCACCGGCGCGCCCGATGGCGCGTACTTCACGCCGTCGCGTTCGGTCAGCTCGTCCGGGCCGTAAAATGCTTCATCGCGAACGGCGTACCAGCCCTCGTAGTCACCGAGGTAGATCTCGCCGCGCTCCGCCAGCACCTTCCACAGCGCGACGCAGGCCGCCTTGTGGCGCGGTTCGGTGGTGCGGATGAAGTCGTCGTTGGAAAAGCCCATCGTGACCGTCAGGTCGCGGAAGGCCTGGCTGACGCGATCCGTGAAGGCCTGCGGGTCCTCGCCGGCGTCCTTCGCCGCCTTCTCGACCTTCTGGCCGTGCTCGTCGGTGCCGGTCAGGAAGAAGACCTCGTGCCCGTCCAGCCGCTTGAAGCGCGCTAGCACGTCGGTCGCGAGCGAGGTGTACGCGTGCCCGATATGGGGCTTGTCGTTCACGTAATAGATCGGCGTGGTGTAGTAGATCGGTGGCTTCGCCATGGGCTGTCCGGTGAGAGGTCCGGCCGCTCCGTTCAGGGGCGCGCGAGCCAGGAAAGGCCCGTGAGCACGGCCTGCTTGCGGTCGAGGTTCAACCGCTCGGTATCGTCCGCGAGGGTGCCGAGCCTATCCCACAGCGACGCCCAGACGGCAAGCGGATGGCGGGCGAGCCAGGCCGGTGCGGCCTGCCCCCGCGCGGCGTCGCGCAGCGCACCGGCGATCGTCCCGCGCAGCAGCCCCATGAAGATCCCGAAGGCGCCGCCCGTGCGGTCCATCGCGAGCCGATCCGCCAGCGCTTGGTCCCGCGGCGGGTCGCCCTTCGCGAGCGCCCCGAGCGTCTTGTCCACCATCGCCTGCAGTTCGAGCCCGCCCGCCTCGGCCAGCGCCAGCGCGCGGCCCGGCGAGCCCTGCGCCAGCACCGCGAGCCGCGCGCGCTCCGCCTTGCCCGTCTCCGGCAGCAGGCGGGCGAGCAGGGCCTCCATCTCGCCCGGGGCGAGCGGATTGAGGTCGAGCCGACGGCAGCGGCTGCGGATCGTCGGCAGCAGCCGCTGCGGCGCCGAGCAGACGAGCAGCAGCACCGTCCGCGGCGGCGGCTCCTCGAGTGTCTTGAGCAGCGTGTTCTGCACAGCGGCCTGGTCGGCGCGCTCAGCCTCGTCCATCACCACGACGCGCCAGCCGCCCTCGGCCGCCGTCTGGGTCAGGAAGCGGACAGCCTCGCGGGCGTCCTCGACGCGCAGCACGCGCTTGGTGCCCCGGTCGCCGGTGTTCGGCTCCAGGGTGAAGCAGTCGGCATGGGTGTCGGCGGCGACGCGACGGAAGACGGAACTGGCGGGGTCCACATAGAGCGGCGACGGCCCCTCGGGCATGCCCGCCAGCAACCACCGCGCGAAGCGCCAGGCGAGCGTCGCCTTGCCGATGCCGGGCGGGCCGCACAGCAGCCAGGCATGGTGCAGGCGGCCGGAACGGGCAGCGGCTTCGAGGGCGCGCGCGGCCTCGTCGTGGCCTGCCAAGTCGGGCGTGGAGCGCGGATCGGTCATGGGCGCAGCGGGAGGGGCGCCGCCCCTCCCGGACCCACCCCGCCAAAGGCCGAAGGGCCTTCGGGAACCGTGATTTGGGGCCCGTAAGTATCGGTTTCCAAAGGCCTCCGGGCCTTTGGCGGGGAGGCCCGGAGGGGCGGCGCCCCTCCGGTCACAGCGCTGCCCCAAGCCGTTCGCGCACAGTCCCCGCGACCGCCGCGAACACCGCCTCCGCCCCCGCACCTGCATCGATCACAGCGCAGCGTTGCGGCTCAGCGGCCGCGATCGCGAGGAACCCCTCCCGCACCCGCCGGTGGAAAGCCGCGCCCATCCGCTCGTAGCGGTCGGCACTGCTGCGCGCCGCCGCGCGCGCGATGCCCGCCTCGACCGGCAGGTCCAGCACCAGCGTCAGGTCCGGCCCGAACCCTTCCAGCGCCACATCCGCAAGCCGCGCCCAGACCTCGCGTGGCAGGCCCTGCGCGCCCTGGTAGGCCAGGGTCGAATCGGCGAAGCGGTCGCAGACCACCCAGCCCCCGGCCTCGACGAACGGGCGGATGACGCGCGCGACGTGCTCCCGGCGCGCGGCGAAATGCAGCATGGCCTCGGCGACCGTCTCCCAGGGACCGTGGCTGAGCAGAAGGTCGCGGATCCGTTCCGCCCCGGGCGTGCCGCCGGGTTCGCGGGTGCGCAACACGGGCAGCCCGGCCGCGGCGAGCGCCGAGGCCAGCCGACGGGATTGGGTGGACTTCCCCGCGCCCTCTCCGCCCTCGAGCGTGATGAACCGTCCGCGCGCAATCATGCCCGCAGGAATGCCGCACTCCGCGCCGCTGGGAAACCCGCCTTCAGGTGCGGGCGCCGAAGACCATCCGGCTCACCACCGCGGGGATGCGTGAGACGAGCCCGAGCCGTTCCACATCCGCCCCGGCCATCAGCGGCACCCGCAGTTCCGGCACGCCTTGCCCGCCGACCATCATCTCGCCGATCTGCTGCCCCCGCGCGATCGGCGCCGTCAGCGGGGCGTCGTAGCGCAGGCGCACCTGCAGGCGGGACCGCCACTGCCGCGGCAGGGTCAGCACCAGGTCGCGTCCGCCCACCATCGGCACCTTGGACCGCTCGCCGAGGTAGACCGGTACTTCCTCGATCGTGTCCTGGGCCCGGAACAGGACAACTGCCTCGAACTCGCGGAAAGCCCATTCCATCAGCCGCTCGCTTTCCTCGGCGCGGGCACGCATCGAGGGCAGGCCGTTCACCACCATGATCACGCGGCGGTCGCCGCGCTTCACGGTTCCGGTCAGGCCGTAGCCCGCTTCCTCGGTGTGCCCGGTTTTGAGTCCATCCGCTCCTGCGACCCGCGACAGGAGCGGGTTCCGGTTGTCCTGGGAAATATTGTTAAACCGGAAGGACCTTTCGTTGTAGTACGGGAAGTATTCCGGGAAGTCGGAGATGATCCGCCGGGCCAGGATCGAGAGATCCCGGCATGTCGTACGGTGTTCCGGATCGGGCCAGCCGGTGGCATTGCGGAAGGTGCTGTTCTGCAGGCCGATGCGGCGGCCCGTTTCGTTCAGCAGTTCGGCGAATTGCTGCTCGCTGCCACTGATCGCCTCGGCCAGCACGATGCACGCATCGTTGCCTGATTGAACGATGACGCCGCGGATCAGGTCGTCGACCCTCACCTGGGCGCCGAGGTCCACGAACATCTTGGACCCGCCCATGCGCCAGGCGCGCTCGCTGACCGGCAGCATCTGGTCGAGCTGCAGCTGCCCGGCCTTCAGCTTCTCGAAGACGACATACATCGTCATCAGCTTGGACATGGAGGACGGCGCCATGCGCTCGTCCGCATTCTTCTCGAGCAGCGTCGCCCCTGTCGAGAAGTCGACCATGATCGCCTGGCGCGCCTGCACGTCGAGCGGCCCGAGCGGCGTGTCGGCGGGGGCGCCGGGCGGCCGTGCGGCCGCGGCCTGACGCCGGCCTTGCGGCTGTGCGCCGCGCTGCGCGAGCGCCGGCGTCGCGAGCGTCGCACCGAGCGTGCCCAGCAGGATCGTTCGGCGATCGGTCATGTCCGCAACCCCCATCGAATCGGCGGCCATGTCAGTCCACCAGGATGCGCGCTCCGGATACGCCTGCGGACAGGCTCCGCTCAAGCGCCGCGTCGGCCCCCGTTACATCTGGATACGGGCCGAGCCGGACGCGGTACTGGCGATCGCGCCGTGTGCCGATGGTCTCGATGCGCGCGCCCGGCACGCGGGCCGCGAGTCGCTGCGCCGAGTCCGGCCGCGAGAGGGTACCGAGCTCGACATAGAGCCTGCCCGGCTGGGGCGATCCCTGCGAGACCGTCTCCGGCAGAGCGACATCGCGTGGGCGGGCCGCCGGGGCCTCCTCGGCGGCGACGCGCGTTGCGACGGGGGCCACGGATCCCGACGACCGGGCACCGGGCGGGGGTTCGAGGCTTTCGGCCGCGACCGCCGCGCGCGGCGCCGTCTCGATCGCCACGCGGGGCACCTCGCGCCCCGGCACCGCATCGGACAGCGCCCGGCTCCGGTCGCCGTCCACTGCCAGGCGGACCTGGGTCGCCGCGCCCGCTGGCACGCCCAGCAGGTCGGCCGCGCGGTCGGACAGCCCGATGACCCGGCCGGGGTTCACCGGTCCGCGGTCATTGACGCGCAGGGTCAGCGACCGCCCGTTCTCGAGGTTCGTCACGGTCACGACCGCCGGCAACTGCAATGTCCGGTGCGCGGCCAGAGCGCGGGATCCACTCCACGCCTCGCCATTCGCCGTGGTCGCGTTCCACCCAGGCCCTGCCTGGCGGGTCGCCAGGCCGGTCTCGGTCAGGGAGAAATCCTCCCGCGGGTAGGACCATACCCCGCCCATCCGGTAGGGCTCGCCGACAACGTAGCGCGGGGCGGGTCCGCTGCAGCCGGCCAGCAGAAGGCCGGCGAGGAGGAGCGCCCTCACCCCACCCGGTCCGACAGCAGCCCGACCGCGAGGCCGTAATTCACCGGCGAGTTGTAGCGGCGGATGACCCGCAGGTTGTGATGGCCGAGGAAGACCTGGCCGTTGCCCCGGTTGGGCAACACCACCTGCGCATCCGGCCCGTCGGGCAGCGGACGGCCGGCCTCGGTCCGGAAGCCCATGCGGGCGAAATCGCGCATGGGCCGCATGGAGGTGTCGGCCCCGGCGGCACTGAAGCCCGGCGGCGGGGTGACGGCGAGGCCCCAGGGCTCCCCATCCCGCCAGCCGTTGCGGGCGAAGTAATTGGCGATGGAGGCGAGCGCATCCGCCTTGCTGTCCCAGATGTCGCGCCGCCCGTCGCCGTCGAAGTCGACCGCGAGGCGCTCGAAATTGGTCGGCATGAACTGCGGCTGCCCCATCGCGCCGGCCCAGGAGCCCGTCATCCGGTCGGTGCGGATGTGGCCGTCCTCGAGGATCTTCAGCGCGGCGAACAACTCGGTGCGGAAATAGGCCGCGCGGCGCCCTTCCCACGCGAGGGTCGCCAGCGCCTCGACCACCTTGAAGCCGCCGGTGTTGCCGCCGAAGTTCGTCTCGACGCCCCAGATCGCGACGATAATGCTGGGGGACACGCGGAAGCGCTGCTCGATCCGCCGCAGCAGGTCGGCGTTCTCGAGATAGTTGCGGCGGCCGTTCTGCACGCGGGTCGGCGAGACCATGATGCGGTCCCGGTAATCCTCCCATTGCAGCCCGCCTTCCGCCTGGCGGCGGTCAAGCTCGATGACCCGCTGATTCGGGCGCACGCCGCTGAACGCCGCGGCCAGGGTCGTCTGAGAGATGCCGCGTCGGCGCGCCTCGGTCTTCACCCCGTCGACGAAGCGGTCGAAGGGCACGCTCGAGACCGAGGTCATCGGCGGCTCGACCGGGGTGGCCGCAGCAATGGGGGCCGGGGGCGCGGAGGGCGTCGCGGCGGCGGTGCAGCCGGCGAGCGGTGCAGCGGCCAGGAAGATTCGGCGCGGGATCATGGCCACAGGAGGTGCCATGCGGCGCCCCTCGACGCAAACGAAGTGTGGGCGCCTTGGCCGCGGTCGCCCCTACGCTTAAGCTCGGTCCCCTGACTGGAGGACAACGCCATGGCCGCCGTAACGCGCGAACTCGCCGCTTTCACCGCAGGGATCCGCTACGAAACCCTGCCCGCCGAAGTGCAGGAGCGCACGCGCTTCCTCGTCCTCGACCTCGTCGGCAACATGCTGCGCGGCCGTCACGATACCGAGAGCACTGCCCCGCTGCTCGCCGCGGTCCGGTCGCTCGGCCTCGCGGCCGGGTCGGCGGCGGTGTTCGGGGACTCCGCGCGCTACACGCCGGCCGGCGCGGCGCTGGTGAACGGCACCACGGCGCATTCGCTCGACTTCGACGACACCCACGCGGCCGGCACGCTGCATCCCGGCGCCCCGGTGATCCCGGCCGCGCTCGCCGCCGCGGAGATGGTCGGCGCCGACGGCAAGACCGTCCTCGCGGCGATCGTCGCGGGCTATGAGGTGACCTGCCGCCTCGCGCTTTCCCTGCCCGGCGGCGACCACTACGAGCGCGGCTACCACCCGACCGCGACCTGCGGCGCATTCGGCGGCGCGGCGGCTGCCGCCCGCGTCTTCGGCCTGTCCACCGAGCAGGTGGAAAGCGCCTTCGGCATTGCCCTGTCCCAGGCGGCGGGCTCGCTGCAGTTCCTCAACAACGGCGCGTGGACGAAGCGCTTCCAGGTTGGCTGGTCGGCGCTGAACGGCCTGACGGCCGCCTGCCTGGCGCGGGAAGGCTTCCGCGGCGCCGGAGAGGCGCTGGAAGGCCGCGCCGGCTTCCTTCGTGCCTATGCCCCGAACCCGAAGCCCGAGCGCGCGCTGCAGGGCCTCGGCAGCGAGTGGGAGCTGATGGAGACGGCGGTGAAGCCCTATCCGTCCTGCCGCTACGGCCACGCCAATGTCGATGCGGCGCTCGCGCTGCGCGCCGAGCTCGGCCTCAAGGCCGAGGAGATCGAGAGCGTGACCATGGGCTTGCCCAACAAGGGCATGCTGCTGGTCGGCGCGCCGACGCAGTACAAGCAGAACCCGCAGAACATCGTGGACGGCCAGTTCTCCGGCCCCTTCGTCGTGGCCTGCGCGCTGGCACGCGGCCATTTCGGCTGGGATTCCTACGCCTGGCTGCAGGATCCCGACCTGCGCACCCTGATGCGGAAGATCCTCCCGCAGGAAGACGCCGAGGTGGAAGCCGACTTCCCCGAATACATGTCGGGCAAGCTGACGGTGAAGGCGCGCGGCCAGACCTTCGTGAAGAAAGTCAACGTGCCGAAGGGCGAGCCCGCGAACTTCCTGACCGAGCAGGAACTGCGCGCGAAGTTCCATGGCCTCGCGGATGCGGTGCTGGGCGCGGATCGCGCGAAGCAGCTGGCCGATGCGGTGCTCAACCTCGACAAGGCGTCCGACGTGCACGGGATGCTGCGCCTCGGTGCGCCGATGATGGCCGCGCGCCTCGCCGGGGAGTAATCCCCGGCGCTTCGCCAGGATGGGTGGCCGAGCGGTTTAAGGCACCGGTCTTGAAAACCGGCGTGGGTTCACGCCCACCGTGGGTTCGAATCCCACCCCATCCGCCACGGGCTTCCGCTTGCAACACTGCCGCAGCCCCGCCACGGTGCGAGCGATGCGCGACCTCCGTGAACCTCCGAGCATGATGCCCGCGAACCCCGCCCCGCATGCGGCAGGATTGGCGTGAACGGCCTCGCCGGACTGGCCGGAACGTTGGTCACGCTCGGCGCGATCCTGGCTGCTGGCGCGGGGGCCTACGCCGCCTGGCGCTGGCGCTTCGAGCGCTCGCGTTTCCTCGTCTGCGTCCTCGGCATCGCCGCCGCCCTGGCGATCGTGGCGGCGCGCACCACATCCTATGGGAGCGCAGCCTGGCTGCGGCTGCTGCCGGACGCAGCCGCCATCGTCTTCTTCATCGCCCTGCTGCGGGCCCTGGCGCGACAGGATCGGTCCTCGCGACGCGTCGCCGCCGCGGCCCATCAGAACGCCGTCACCGGCCTGCCCAACCGTTCGACCTTCATCGCCCAGATGACGCCGGCCATGGCGCGCTGCCGGCGGGACGGCGTGCCGGCCGCCATCCTCGCCGTCGCGATCGACGGCCTGGGGGATATCGAAGCCCGCCGCGGCCCCGCCACCGCCGAGGACGCGCTGCGCGACCTTGCCGCCGTGCTGCGCGACACCGCCCGGGCCGGGGACCTGCCGGGCCACCTGGCGCCGACCGTCGTCGCGGCGATGCTGCCCGGCACGGCCGCCGAGGCGGCCCAGCGCCTCGCCGAGCGCCTGCGCGCCCAGGTCGCCGAGCGACTGCCCCATCCCTCGATGGACGGCAGCCGCATGACCGTTTCGATCGGCATCGCAGCGATCGACCAGGGCATCGGCCGTGCGACGCTGGATGAGGCGATGGACGCCGCCGAAACCGCCCTGATCCGCGTCATGGACGCCGGCGGGGACGGTATCCGTCTGGCCGAACCGCCCCCGCATCGGCACGCGGAAGCCGCCTGACCCGCACGCGAAGAGACGCGACGGCGTGACCCGGGCGCGGTAATCTGCACGCCGTGAACCTGCTCGCCCCTCCCCGCGCCCGGCTGCAGATCGAGGTCGTCTTCGATCTCGTCTGCCCCTGGTGCTACCTCGGCACGCGCCGCCTGCGCCGGGCGTTGCGCGCGCGCCCCGACATCGTCGCCGACATCCTGTGGCGCCCCTTCCTGCTGAACCCGGACATCCCGGCCGCCGGCTTGCCGCGACAGGATTTCCTCACCCGCAAGTTCGGCGGCGAGGAACGTGCACGCCGCCTGCATGCGACGATCTCCGAGCTCGGCCGGGCGGAAGGCGTACCCTTCCGCTTCGACCGCATCCTGCGCATGCCCTCCAGCCTCGATGCCCATCGCCTGGTCCGCTACGCCGCGCGCGAAGGCCAGGCCGACCAGATGGTCGAGGCGCTGTTCCACGGCTACTTCGCCGAGGGCCTCGACCTCGGTCACATCGACTCGCTGGTGCGCATCGCGACGCGGGTGGGCCTCGAACATGGCGCGGTGCACCGCTTCCTCGATTCGGGCGCGGAAGCGGATGCGGTGCATGCCGAGAACCTCCGCGCGCATCGCCTCGGCATCAACGGCGTGCCCTGTTTCGTCGTCGCCGGCCGCCATGCCATCGCCGGTGCGCAGGAACCGGAAGTCATCGAACGCCTGATCGACGTCGCCCTCGTCGAAGGCTGACGAGCGGGGGTTGCGCTCCTCGCGCGCCGCGTCTAGTTAGGCGGCCCCGCCGGGACGGGGGGCGCATAGCTCAGTGGTATGAGCGCCTGCTTGACACGCAGGAGGTCCGTGGTTCGATCCCACGTGCGCCCACCATTTCCTCTACAATTTGCATCAAGTGCCGGCGCCCGTATGCGCGGGCTTGGCTCACGCGGCGTGAACTGAACCGCTGGCCTTCAACGGATGGCGCGGGCGTGCATGCGCGCTCCCAACCCGAGGCGAGGCCTCGGGCCGCATGATGACGCGCATTGGTCCGCCGCGCCCTGCGGCGTATCGGATGGCATCGCTCTTGGCTTGAGCTCGATCGCGCATGCGCGTTCGCAGTCCGGCGCAAGATGTCGGCCTGCAGGGAGCGCCGGATTGCGTATGTCCGCTTCGGTGCCGGCGGGCTTTCGCCCATGGCGGAGCGGGTGCACGACGTCGCGAGCGACGCCCAGGTGCCGATGATGCGGCCCGGCGTCCGGGGAGGCACGAAGGCCGGGCCTTCGTGCCAGCCGCCTCAGAAGCGGTAGCGGAAGCCCACGACGAAGCTGTTCGCGCCTTCCCAGACCCCGTTGTAGGTGCCGAAGATGCCGCTGCGGTGCATGTAGCGCAGCGCCACTTCGTATTGCGGGGAGTCCGGCAGCGCGAAGGTGAGTTCGGGCGAGAAGAAGTTCAGGAAGTGCGACTGGTTCGCCTCCGGCCTCTGGTCCGTGCCGCGCTCGACCTGCGGCAGCCGCGTCACGTAGTCCGGACCGAAGGAGAGGCCGAAGGTGGTGTAGACGTAATCCGTCCAGGGGAAGCCGTCGTAGCGCAGATAGGCGACGGTCCAGAACTCGCCGCCCTCCGTCTGCCCGAAGCGGTAGGCACCGCCGACCTCGAGGTCGACCATGAAGAAGCGCCAGAACCGGCCGACACGGTACTGCACCGCACCGCCGACCAGCGTGTCGTCGCCCCAGGAACCGGTCCAGGGCTCGATGATCAGCTCGCGGAGGTAGCCGTCCGCGACGGACGACCCGACGAACAGCGTGCCCGACCAGCGCCGCGCATCGGCGAGGGCACGGGCACGGTCGCCTGGCGACAGCCCTGACAGATCGGGCGTGGTGGCGGTGACGAGTGCCGTCGCCGCTGCCGCCGATGCGGGGCCCGGCACCGGCGCCGGCTCGGAGGCGGGCGCGGCGGCAGGCGCCGGCGAGACGACGGGCGAAGCCGCCGCCGGCGCGGCGCCCGATGCCGGCAGCGCCTGAGCGCGCGGCGTGGTCGTCCGGTCGGGCGGCGGGCCGCCGGCCGCGAGCAGGACCGCGACGCCCGCCAGACCGAGAAGGCGGGCTGCCGAGGACGGAGCAATAGTCATGTGGAGAGACCCTGGTCGAAACGATCTTCGCTTAGGGCCGCCTGCGCCCGCTGGCAACTGGCCTTGACGGTCGGGTACGCCCGCGCTTGACGCGATGACCATGTCCAGGGCGCTTTCTGTCAGGCGGCGCGGGCCTGCCGCACGACCCGGGCCAACGCCCGCAGCAGCTCGCGGGCCGCCTTCACGCGTTGTGCCAAATCCATCTCCTGCAGAAGCGCGAGCTTATGGTCGGGCCGCAGCTTTACCGCGCCCTTCTGCGACTGCACCCAGGCCACCAGCCCGCCTGGGTTTGCGAAGCGGTTGCCCCGGAAGGACAGCACCACGCCTTTCGGCCCGGCATCGAGCTTCTCGACGCCCGCCTCGCGGCACAGCCGCTTGATGGCGACGACCTGCAGCAAGTTCTCGACTTCCGTCGGCACCGGCCCGAAGCGATCGGCGAGTTCGGCGGCCATCGCATCCGTCTCGGCATCCGAGGCGAGCGCGCCGATGCGGCGATAGAAGCCGAGGCGCACCGGCAGGTCGGTCACATAGGTCTCGGGGATGAGCACCGGCAGGCCGAGGTTGATCTGCGGCGTCCAGTCGCGTTCGGATTCCGCGCCGTCCTTCCCCTGACCCGCCTTGATGTCGGCGACCGCCTCCTCGAGCATCTGCTGGTACAGCTCGATGCCGACCTCGCGGATCTGGCCCGACTGCTCCTCGCCCAGCAGGTTGCCCGCACCGCGGATGTCGAGGTCGTGGCTGGCCAGCGTGAATCCGGCGCCGAGGTTGTCGAGCGTCTGCATCACCTCGAGCCGCTTCTCGGCTGCGCCGGACAGGCGATGCGACTGCGGCCAGGTCAGGTAGGCATAGCCGCGCAGCTTCCCGCGCCCGACGCGTCCGCGCAGCTGGTACAGCTGCGCCAGGCCGAACATGTCCGCGCGGTGGATCAGCAGCGTGTTCACCGCCGGCATGTCGAGGCCGGATTCCACGATGTTGGTCGACAGCAGGATGTCGTGCTTGCCGTCGCCGAACTCCGTCATCACCCGTTCCAGCTCGGTCGGGCTGATGCGGCCGTGGGCCTGGACGATGCGCGCCTCGGGCACGATCTCGGCAAGGCGTTCGGAGACCTTCGCCATGTCCTCGATGCGCGGCACGACGCAGAAGACCTGGCCGCCGCGGAAGCGCTCGCGCTGGATCGCCTCGCGGATCACGACGCTGTCCCAGGGCATGATGAAGGTGCGGACCGCCAGGCGATCGACGGGCGGCGTCGCGATGACGCTCATCTCCCGCACCCCGGTCAGCGCCAGTTGCAGCGTGCGCGGGATGGGTGTGGCGGTCAGCGTCAGCACATGCACATCGGCCTTGAGCGACTTCAGCGCTTCCTTGTGCTTGACGCCGAAATGCTGCTCCTCGTCGACGATCACCAGGCCGAGGTCGGCGAACTCCACGCCCTTGGCGAGCAGCGCATGCGTGCCGACGACGATGTTGATGGCGCCGGACTTCAACCCCTCGCGCACCAGCGTTGCGTCCTTGGCGGTGACCATCCGCGACAGCTGCGCGACCTTCACCGGGAAGCCTTCGAAGCGCGCGGTGAAGATGCGGCTGTGTTGGCGGGCAAGCAGCGTCGTCGGCACCACGACCGCGACCTGCGCGCCGGACATGGCCACGACGAAGGCCGCGCGCAGCGCGACCTCGGTCTTGCCGAAGCCGACATCGCCGCAGATCAGGCGGTCCATCGGGCGGCCGGCGGACAGGTCCTCCATCACGTCGGCGATGGCGCGTGCCTGGTCCTCGGTCTCGGCGAAGGGGAAGCGGGCACAGAATTCGTCCCACAGGCCTTCGGGCGGCGTGGCCAGCACGCCGTCCTTCATCCGGCGGAGCGCCGCGGTGCGGATCAGCTCGCCCGCCATGTCGCGGATGCGCGACTTCGCCTTGGCCTTGCGGTTCTGCCAGGAGACGCCGCCGAGCTTGTCGAGTGCTACGCCCGCCGTCTCCGTGCCGAAGCGCGAGAGGATCTCGATGTTCTCGACCGGCACGAACAGCCGGTCGCCGCCGTCATAGGTCAGCTTGAGGCAGTCATGCGGGGCGCCGTTGACCTCGATGGTCACGAGCCCCTCATACCGCCCGATGCCGTGGTCCTGATGGACCACCAGGTCGCCCTCGGCGATCTCGGTGGCGTCCGCGATGAACTGGTCGGCGCGGCGGCGCCGCCGCGGCGGGCGGGCAATGCGCTCGCCGAGGACGTCCTGCTCCGCGGTGACGCAGATGCCCTCGGCCACGAAGCCGCGCTCGAGGCCCATCACCACCAGTGCGACGACGCCGTCCGGCATCGCGCGCGCGGCCTTCCAGTCCTCGGCCGAGGCGGCGGCGACGCCGTTCTCGCGCAGCAGATTCGCCATGCGCTCGCGCGAACCCTTGGACCAGGCGGCGAGCAGCGGCCGCCGGCCTGCCTTCACCTGCCCGCCGGCCAGCGCGGCATAGGCCGCGAAGACGTTCTCCCCCGCGGTACGCGCATCGGTCAGCAGCGGGCCGGGACGGCCGCCGGCCTCGATGCCCTCGACGCCGTCGGGCTTGGCGAAGGGGATGAACTGCAGCACCGGCCCTTGGGCCAGCATCTCGGTCCAGCCGGCGCGGTCGAGGTGCAGGGTCTCGGGCGGCGCGGGGCGGTAGGGCACTTCGCCCTCGCTGACGCGCACCGGCACGCGGCGGGCCTGGTAGTGGTCCGCGACCATCTCGAAGCGCGCCGCCGCGACGTCCTCGGCCTGGTGGTCGAGGCTGACGGAGGCGCCCGGCGCGTAGTCGATCAGCGTCGCCATATGGTCGTGGAACAGCCCGGCCCAGTGTTCCATGCCCGGGTGCTTCCGCCCGGCGCTGACGGAGACGTAGAGCGGATCCTCCGCCGCCGCCGCGCCGAACAGGTCGCGATAGGCGCTGCGGAAGCGCGCGCGGGACTCCTCGTCGAGGAAGACCTCTCCCACGGGGCGCAGGCGCAGTTCCGGCACGACCTTGCCGCTGCGCTGGCTCGCCGTATCGAAGCGGCGCATGTCCTCGATCTCGTCGCCGAACAGGTCGAGGCGCACGGGATCGGGTTCGCCGGCGGGATAGAGATCCACGATGCCGCCGCGCACGGCGTACTCGCCGTGTTCCATCACCGTGCCGGTGCGGTGGTAGCCATTGGCCTCGAGGAAGGCGGTCAGCGCCTCCGGCTGCACGCGCCCGCCCTTCTTCAGGTGCAGGGTCGCGCCGCGGAAGGTCTCGGGCGGCGGCACCTTCTGGGCGAGCGCATTGACCGTGGTGAGCAGGATGCGCGGCCGCGTCGGCTGTTCGAGCAGCCGGGTCAGGGTCGCGACGCGCTCGGCGACGATCTCGGGGTTCGGGGAAACGCGATCGTAGGGCAGGCAGTCCCAGGCCGGAAAACGCAGCACCTCGACCTCGGGGGCGAAGAAGCCGATCGCCTCGGCCATGCGGGCCATGCGGGCGTCGTCGCGGCAGACATGGACCACCGGAGCGTCGGTTTCCGCCCGGCGGCGGCACAGCAGGAGGGCGTCGAAGCCTTCGGGGGCGCCGTGGACCGGGACCGCCCTCACCGCTCCGCCCCCGGCGGGACGCCGGCGCCCGTCCGCCCGCATTCCTCGGCCATGCGGCGCAGCATCGGGCTGTCGGCCTCGGGCGGGATGGGCCGGCGGCCGCACAGCCAGTCGGCCAGGTCGACGTCCCAATGCTCGAGGATCGCCTCGATGGCATCGAGGTCGGCTTCGGAGAAGACGGCGATGTTGCGGGTGACGAAGCCGCCGATCATGAGGTCGGCTTCCTTGGTCCCGCGGTGCAGCGCGCGGAAGACGAGGCGGCGGCGACGCGGATCGAGGTCCTGGGGTTCGGGCATGGCGTGCGCGCTGGCATATAGAGGGCGATGGGAATCGTGTCAGCCCGACCCGATACGACATTGCCGCAGGGCGCCGATGCATTGGCGCCGCTGATGGCCCCGCTCGCCGCGCTGAAGGGGGTCAAGGAGGCCGAGGCCCGGCTGATCGCCAAGGCGGCGGGCGGGACGCGGGTGCTCGACCTGCTGCTGCACCTGCCCGAACGCTACCTGGTGCGCCACCGGATCGAGCGTCCGTCCCAGGCGCCGGTGGACGGCGAGGTGCTGATCCAGGTCGTGGTCGGCTCCCACAAGGCCGGCCGGTCGGCCCAGGGACGGCCCTACGTCCGGCTGCGCTGCGAGGCGGGCGGTGAGCCGCTGACCGCCTACCTGATGAACTGGCAGAAGGCCTGGGCGGAGAAGGCCCTGCCCGTCGGCGCGACGCGCTGGTTCGCGGGCCTGCTGAAGGCGGAGGGCGAGGACCATGTCATCGTGAATCCGCAGGTCTCGGTGCGGGAGGACGGCATCCCGGCCCTGCAGCCGATCTGGCCGCTGACCGGGAAGCTGACCCAGCCGCAGGTGACGAAGGCCATGGCCGCGGCGCTGGCCCTGCTGCCCGACCTGCCCGAATGGCAGGACGCGCCGCTGCAGCGGCGGGAGAAATGGCCCGGCTTCGCCCCGGCGCTTCGCGCCATCCAGGCGCCCGCCGAGGAACCGGGCGAGGAACCGCGCCGCCGCCTCGCCTATGACGAATTGCTGTCGGGGCAGGTCGCGCTCGGCCTGGTACGGCGGCGGTCGCGCGAACGGCCGGGCCGGCCCCTGTCCGGCGATGGGTCGCTGCGCGCGAAGGCGCTCGCCGCCTTCGGCTTCCCGCCCACCGAGGCCCAGCACCAAGCCGTGACCGAGATCGACGCCGACCTCAAGGCGCCGCGGCGGATGCTCCGGCTGCTCCAGGGCGATGTCGGCGCCGGCAAGACTCTCGTCGCGGTCATGGCCATGCTCCGCGCGGTCGAGGCCGGGGCCCAAGCCGCGCTGATGGCGCCGACGGAACTTCTCGCCCGCCAGCACCTGCGGACCTTCGAGAAGCTCTGCGCCGCCGCCGGCGTGCCGGTCGCGCTGCTGACGGGAAGCGTGAAGGGCAAGGAACGCAAGCGCGTGCTCGCCGGCCTCGCGGACGGGTCGATCCCGCTGGTGCTCGGCACCCATGCCCTGTTCCAGGAAGGGGTCGCCTTCAAGGATCTGGCGCTCGCCGTGGTGGACGAGCAGCACCGCTTCGGCGTCGCGCAGCGCCTGATGCTGGCCGAGAAGGGCGACGCGGTCGACATGCTGGTCATGACCGCCACGCCCATCCCGCGCACCCTGCTGCTGACTCAGTGGGGCGAGATGGCGGTCAGCCGCCTGGCCGGGAAGCCGCCCGGTCGCCAGCCCATCACCACCCGCGTCGTCAGCCAGGACCGCCTGCCCGAGATCGTGGAGCGCCTCGGGGAAGCGATCGCGCGGGAGGAACGCGCCTATTGGGTGGTGCGCGCCATCACCGGCTCCGAGCGCGACGATTCCGTCGCCGCCGAGGACCGCTTCGCCGAGCTCGCCGCCCGCTTCCCCGGCCAGGTCGGCCTCGCCCACGGCTTGCAGGACATCGAGGTGCGCGAGGCGGCGCTGGGCGACTTCGCGGCGGGCCGCACGAAGATCCTGGTCGCGACCACGGTCATCGAGGTCGGCGTCGACGTCCCCGAGGCGACCATCATGCTCATCGAGCAGGCGGAACGGTTCGGCCTCGCCGCCCTGCACCAGCTGCGCGGCCGGGTTGGGCGCGGCTCCCGGCCCTCCTCCTGCCTGCTGGTCCATTCGCCGGGGCTGACGGAAGGCGAGAAGCGCCGCCTGCTCGTCCTGCGCGACTCCGACGACGGCTTCGTGATCGCCGAGGAGGACCTGCGCGCCCGCGGCGGCGGCGATGCCCTGGGCGCCCGGCAGGCCGGCCTGCCCGGCGCCCGGCTGCTCGACCCGCGCGAGGACCCCGAGGAATACGGCCGCCTGGTCGAGATCGCCCATCGCGACGCCGAACTGTTGCTGCAGAAGGACCCCGGCCTCGCCGGGCCCAGGGGCCGGGCCGTCCAGTTGCTGCTGGCGATCTTCGGCCATGACATCTCCATGGCCCCGCTCGACGCCGGCTAGCGTCACGCATCGTAACGGGCCGGGGGGTTGCATCCCGGTCCCGGGCGCGTCAAATCGCCGGCCGCCCGGACCGGGCCAGCATTCGGGAGACCGGCATTGGCCGCGCTGATCGAGATCGAGCGCCTGACGAAGCGCTTCGGCGCCTTCACGGCCGTGGACGACGTGTCGTTCTCGGTCGACCGCGGGGAGGTCGTGGGCTTCCTCGGCCCCAACGGTGCGGGCAAGTCCACGACGATGAAGATGCTGGCGGGCTTCGTGACGCCATCCGCCGGCACCGCGCGGATCTGCGGCAAGGACGTGGTGGACGATCCGGTGGCCGCCAAGCGCAGCCTCGGCTACCTGCCCGAAGGCGCGCCGACCTATCCGGAGATGACGGTCACCGCCTTCCTCCGCTTCGTCGCGCGCATCCGCGGCTACCGCGGCGGCGAGGCGGCGGACCGCGTCACGGCGGCGATGGAGCTGACGCAGCTACAGGGCGTTCGTCTGCAGCCGATCGAGACGCTCTCGAAGGGCTTCAAGCGCCGCGTCGGCCTCGCGCAGTCGTTGCTGCACGACCCGCCCGTGCTGGTGCTGGACGAACCGACCGATGGCCTCGACCCCAACCAGAAGCACGAGGTCCGCGAGCTGATCCGCCGCATGGCGCCCGACAAGGCGATCCTGATCTCGACCCATATCCTCGAGGAAGTGGACGCGGTCTGCACCCGCGCGATCATCATCGCCCACGGCAAGGTGCTGGCGGATTCCCCGCCCTCGGCGCTGGCGAAGCCCGGCAAGTCGCTCGAGCAGGTCTTCCGCGACCTCACCGCCCGCCCCGCGGAGGCCGCGTGATGGGCGGCACCCTGGCGGTCGCGCGGCGGGAACTGGCGGGCTACTTCGCCACCCCCGTCGCCTATGTTTTCATCGTCATCTTCCTGATGATGGCCGGCGCGCTGACCTTCACCATCGGCGGCTTCTTCCAGCGCGGCCAGGCGGACCTCTCGCCCTTCTTCAACTTCGTGCCCTGGCTGTTCCTGTTCCTGGTGCCGGCGCTGACCATGCGGCTCTGGGCCGAGGAAAGGCGGCTCGGCACCATCGAGCTGCTGCTGACACTGCCGCTGCCGCAATGGCAGGCGGTGCTGGGCAAGTTCCTCGCGGCCTGGGCCTTCTGCGCCATCGCGCTCGCGCTGACCTTCCCGCTGGTGGTGACGGTCAACTACCTCGGCCGGCCGGACAATGGCGTGATCGCGGCCGGATACGTCGGCTGCCTGCTGGTCGCGGGCGCCTATCTGGCCGTCGGCGCCGCGATGTCGGCCATGACCAAGAACCAGGTCATCGCCTTCGTCCTCGCCGTCGCGGTCTGCTTCCTGTTCGCCGCGGCGGGCAGCCCGGTGGTCACCGAGTTCCTCTCCCAGCGCGTGCCGGTGCTCGCGGAACTCGCGCGCGGCATTTCGCTGATCGAGCGGTTCAACATCCTCCAGCGCGGGGTGATCGCGCTGCGCGACGTCGTCTTCTTCGCCTCCTTCATAGGCTTCTTCCTGTTCGTGAACGCGGTGGTGATCGACCACCGGAAGGCGGACTGAGCGATGAGCGGCTCCTCTTCCCCCCGTCCCGGCTCGCGCCGGGTCTGGTCATCGGCCCTCGGCCTCGTCGCAGCGGCGGCGCTCGCCATCGGCGTGAACATGCTGGTCGACCGGCTGGCGCCGCGGGCGCGGCTCGACCTCACCCAGCAGCACCTCTACACCCTGTCGGAAGGCACGCGGTCCGTGCTGCGCGGCCTGCAGGACCCGGTGACGCTGCGGCTGTTCTACTCGCGCCGCCTCGGCGCCGCGGTGCCCGCCTACGGCTCCTATGCCGAGCGCGTGCGCGCCATGCTCGACGAGTATGTCGCGCTGTCCGACGGCAAGGTGCGGCTCGAGGTCTTCGACCCCGAACCCTTCAGCGAGACCGAGGACCGCGCCCTGGCCTTCGGCCTGCAGGGCGTTCCCGTCGACCAGTCGGGCGAGCAGATCTATTTCGGCCTCGCGGGCGTCAACCTTCTCGACGACGAGCGGACGATCCCCTTCTTCCAGTCCGATCGCGAACGCTTCCTCGAATTCGACCTGACGCGACTGGTCTACGAGCTGTCGAACCCGCGCCGCCCGGTCGTCGGCGTCATGTCCACCCTGCCGCTCAACGGCGACCCGCGCATGATGATGATGATGCGCAACAGCCCGCAGGCGCAGCCCTATGCGGTGATGCAGACGCTGCGGCAGTTCCTCACCGTGCAGGACGTGCCGCTCGATGCGCAGCGCATCCCGGATGGGGTGCAGGTGCTGATGGTGGTGCATCCGCAGAACCTCTCGGACGCGACGCAATACGCCATCGACCAGTTCGTCATGCGCGGCGGCAAGCTCATCGTCTTCGTCGACCCGCATTCCGAAGGCCAGGCGATGCGGCCCGGCCCGGGCGGCCAGCCGCCGACCGACACGGCCTCCAGCCTCGATCGCCTGCTGAACGCCTGGGGCGTCGAGACGCCGCACGACAAGGTCGTGCTCGACCTGCGCGGCGCCTGGCGCGTGCGCGCGAACCCCACCGATCGCGTGCAAGCGGTGGACTACGTCGCCTGGTTCAACATGCAGGGGGATTCGATCTCGGATTCCGAGGTCGCGACCGCCCAGCTGAACCAGGTCACCGTCGCTTCCGCCGGCGAGATCCGCCGCCGCGACGGCGCGACCGTCGAACTCGTCCCGCTGCTGCGCAGCAGCGACCGCGCCATGCTGGGGGCCGTGAACCTGGTGCGGGAGAACCCGGACCCGGCCCGCATCCTGGCGGAGTTCCGCCCGGACGGCGAACGTCACGTCATCGCTGCACGCCTGCGTGGCGAGTTCGCCTCGGCCTTCCCCGACGGCGCGCCGGCCCTTCCCGAGGGCGCGCAGCGCCCGGCCGACTTTCCCGCCCATCGCGCCCGCACCGAGGGCCCCGCCAACATCGTCGTCGTCGCCGATGCCGACATCCTCGAGGACCGCTTCTGGGTCCGCGTGCAGGACTTCTTCGGCCAGCAGGTCGCGACCCCCTTCAGCGACAACGGCGCGCTGGTGGCGAATCTCGCCGACACGCTCTCGGGCGGGGATGCGCTGATCTCGCTGCGCTCGCGCGGTGAATCCCTGCGGCCCTTCACGGTGGTCGACGACATCCGCCGCGACGCCGACGCCCGCTTCCGCGCCACCGAGCGTGAATTGCAGGAGCGCCTGCAGCAGACCGAGCGCCGCCTGCGCGAGCTCCGCCAGGGCCAGGGTGGCGAACGCGGCCAGGGCAGCGCCGTCATCACGCCCGAGCAGCGCGCCGAGATTGACGCCGCCCGCGCGCAGATCCTGCAGACCCGCCAGCAGCTCCGCGCCGTGCAGCTCGATCTCCGCCGCGACATCGAGCGGACGGAGACCTGGCTGAAGGTGCTGAACATCGCGGCCGTGCCGCTGCTGCTCGGGCTGTTCGCCATCGGCCTCGGCGTCGCGCGGTCGCGCCGGCGCGCCGCGGCGCGGTCCTGAGGAGAGACGCCGATGCAGCGACGCACCCTCCTCCTCGTCAGCGCGGCCGCGGTCGCGACCATTGGCGGCGCGCTGCTGCTGCAGCCGGACAATGCGCCGCCGCCGGCACCGGAAGCCGGCGCGCTGGCCTTCCCAGGCCTCGCCCAGCGCCTGCAGGTCGCGGCACGGATCGAGGCGAAGCGCCATGACGGCACGCTCGAGGTGGTCCGCCACGGCGAGACCTGGGGGCTGCCCTCCAAGGGCGGCTACCCGGTGCGCCAGGAGAAGGTGCGCGAGCTGCTCACCGGCCTGACCGAGCTGCGCCTGACCGAGCCGCGCACGGCGAACCCCGAGATGCTGGACCGCCTCGGCCTCGAGGATCCGTCGCGGGAGGGCGCGACTTCCACGCTGCTGCGCGTGCTCGACGCCCAAGGCGGGGTGATCGCGGACCTGGTGATCGGCCGCCGGCGCGTCCGGACCCAGGGCAACGTGCCGGAGGCCGCCTTCGTGCGCCGGCCCAACGAGAGCCAGGCCTGGCTCGCCGAAGGCCGGATCCCGGTCGATGCCGACCCGCAGCTCTGGCTCGACCGCGACATCGCGAACCTGCCGCGCGAGCGCGTCCGCCGCGTCGCCATCAATCGCAGGGGCGAGCCGCCCCTGGTGCTGACGCGCGCCGAGGGTCCGGACGGCAAGCTCGAGGTCACGACGCCGGCCGATGCCCCGCCGACGGATGAGAGCAGCCTCGACGAGGTCGGCCGCGCCTTCGAGTTCCTCACCTTCCTCGACGTCAAGCCCGAGGCCGAGATCCCCGGCGAGGCCTTGGGCGAGGCGCGCTTCGAACTGTCGGACAACCTCGCCATCGTCGTGCGCCCCCGCAAGGAGGGCGACGCGATCTGGGTGACGCTGGCCGCGGAGGGCGACGACGAGGCGGCGCGGCTGAACGCCCGCTGGCGCGGCTGGGCCTACCAGGTCGGCCAGTGGAAGGAGAAGGCCTTCGTGCCGCTCCTGACCGAGCTCCGCCGCCAGGAACAACCTGCCCCCGAGCCTGAGCCCGAGGGCGAGGCCCCCCCGGCCACAGCACCCGAAACACCCGCCGAATCCCCGCGCCAGCAGTGACGGGTCGGGAATACCCCGACCGTCCCTGGGTCGGCATCGGCTGCATCGTCTTCAAGGAAGGCCGCGTCCTGTTGGTCCGTCGCGGCAAGCCCCCGCGCATGGGTCATTGGTCGCTGCCCGGCGGCGCGCAGCATGTCGGCGAGCGCGCGGAGGAAGCGGCCCGGCGCGAGTTGCGCGAGGAAGCGGGCATCGAGGTCGGCCCGCTCTCGCTTGCCATCGTCGTCGACGGCATCACCCGCGATGAGGACGGGCGGCCCCGCTACCACTACACGATCATCGACTTCGCCGCGGAATGGCTGCACGGCGACGCCGCCGCGGCCGACGACGTCAGCGACGTGGCCTGGGTCCATCCCGAGGATTTCGGTCCGTTCGACCTCACGCCCGAAACGCATCGCGCGGTGGCGGCGGCGCGGGAGGCCCTCGCCCGGACAGCCAGCGACGCGCGCTGAAGCGGGATTTCGTTGCTCCGGCGGCCTTGTCGCAGCATTGTGATTCCGCAACGTACCGAAGGGGTTCGCCGGCATGTCGATGCGATCAGCCCTCCTGTTCGCAGCCCTGTTCTGCGGCACTGCGTCCGTGGCGTCCGCGCAGAGCACGCCCGCCGTCGTCTACTGCGTGAACAACCGCATCATGGTGGAGCGGGCAACAATGTCGCAGATGCAGAGCGGCCGTGGCCATTCCGAGATCTGCATCATCGGCCCCTCCTTCGACTTCCAGCCGGACGGCGTGACCTGGGTGCGGCAGAATCTGCGCTCGGATGTCGGGGGGAGTTGCCGCTGCCGCTGAGGCAGCCCTTCCCCCGCAACCGCGCTCGCGGCAGGCTCCGACCCACACCCCAGCCGGAGACCTTCCCATGACCACGACTGTTGCGACGCGCCGACGCCACCTGATGGCGGCGACGGCGGGTCTGCTTGCCGTGCCCAGCCTGGCCGGCGCGCAGCCGGTGGCCGCCGGGCGCCCTGTGCGCCTCATCGTCCCCTTCCCGCCCGGCGGCGCGGTCGACATCACCAGCCGGCTTTTCGCCGAACGCCTCGGGCCCGTCCTCGGCCAGACGGTCGTGGTCGAGAATCGCGGAGGCGCCGGCGGTCTGATCGGGGCCGATGCGCTGGCGAAGGGGGAGAAGGATGGCGGCGTGATCGGACTGATCAGCGCGACGACCTGGTGCGCCGCGCAGTTCATGCATGCGCGGATGCCCTTCGAGCCGCAGCGCGACCTCACGCCCATCACCCAGCTCACCGACGGCGCGCTGCTCTGCGTCGTGAACACGCAGACCGCGCAGCAGCGCGGCTGGACCGATTTCCGTGCCCTGATCCGCTGGTCACAGGCGAATCCCGAGCAGGTGCGCATGGGCTCCTCGGGCTCCGGCACCTCCTCTCACCTCAACATCTCGGCCATCAACCGCTTCGCGGACGCCAAGATCCTCCATGTGCCCTATCGTGGCGGCGGGCCGGCCATCAACGACCTGCTCGCGGGCACCATCGACATGATGTTCGACGTCATGCCGGCGCTGATGCCGCATGTCGAAGCCGGGAAGTTCAAGGCGCTCGCCGTGTCCTCGGCGGATCCGCTGCCGATGCTCCCCAATATCCCGGGCATGAAGGCCTTCGCCGATCTCGGCCTCGGCGACCACGCGCTGGTGAACTGGAACGTGGTGACGACGGCCGGCGGCACGCCCGCCCCCGTGGTCCAGCGCCTGTTCGAGGCGGTGCAGACCGTTGCGCGGCAGCGGGAGATGGTCGAGCGCCTGTCGCCCCTGGGCTACGGCATCGTGCTCAGCGAAAGCCCGGCCGCGGCCGCAGCCATGATCCGGGCCGAGACGCCGCGGTGGCAGCGGCTGGTCGAGATCTCCGGCGCGCGGATGGAATAGGTCAGCCGCGCCGCCCCTCCCACGCCTCCCGCTTGCGGTAGAGCGTGGAGGGGCTGACGCCGAGGAAGGCGGCCGCCTTCGGGATGTTCCCGCCGCACAGGCGGATCGCCTCCTCGATCGCCTCGCGCTCAACCTCGGCAAGCGGACGGATCCGTCGCGCCGGATCGACGGGGCGCGGCGGCACGTCGGCGGCCTGTGCGACAGACCCGCCGCGCACGGTGACCGGCAGCATGGCGGCGGTCACTTCCTCCGCGTCGTGCAGCACGACGGCCGTGCGGATCGCGTTCTCCAGTTCGCGCACATTGCCGGGCCAGCGATGACCGCGCAGCAACGCGAGCGCCTCCGGCGCGAAATGGGTGAATCGCTTGCCTTCCTCCGCGGCGCTCCGCGCCAGGAAGGCCTCGGCGAGCATCACGATGTCCTCGCCCCGGTCGCGCAGCGGCGGCAGGGGGACCGGCACAACATGCAGCCGGTAGTACAGATCCTCCCGGAAGCGGCCGGCCCGCACCTCGGCGAGCGGGTCGCGGTTGGTCGCGCAGACGAATCGGACATCCGTCGTCACCGGCTTCGTCGCGCCGACCGGAACGAAGCTGCCGGTCTGGATGAAGCGCAGCAGCTTGCCCTGCAGCGCCAGCTCCATTTCGCAGATCTCATCCAGGAAGAGCGTGCCGCCATCGGCCGCGCGCGCCGCGCCGGGACGGTCGGCCACCGCGCCCGTGAAGGCGCCGCGCACATGGCCGAAGATCTCGCTCTCGATCAGGTCCTTCGGGATCGCGGCGCAGTTCAGGGCGACGAATGGGCCCTCCCGACGCGGCGACAGCGCGTGCACCGCCTCTGCGGCAAGTTCCTTGCCGGTCCCGCTTTCCCCCGTGACGAAGACCGTGGCGCGGGATGCCGCGGCATTCTCGAGG
Source organism: Neoroseomonas marina (assembly GCF_012927745.1). Lineage (GTDB taxonomy): Bacteria > Pseudomonadota > Alphaproteobacteria > Acetobacterales > Acetobacteraceae > Neoroseomonas > Neoroseomonas marina. The sequence continues at coordinate 203,317 of NZ_JABBKX010000004.1, read as the reverse complement.
ATGCGATAGACGCCCTGCATGGCCGGCGCGGCGCCGATGAAACCCGCGAAGCCGCGCCGGGCAGCGCCGGCGGACAGGCTCGCGACCTCCTTCCGGAGCGCCGCGCGGTCGAGGACGTTGGCGAGGGTGACGACGAGGCGCTCGGCCGCAAAGGGCTTGACCAGGAAGTCGGCGGCACCGCCGCGCATGGCCTCGACCGCCGTCGCGACGGACCCATGCGCCGTCATCACGACGACCGGCGGCGGGGTTCGCATCGCGCGGATCTCGGCGAGAAGCGACAGGCCGTCGCCATCCGGCAACCGGAGGTCGAGCATGACCGCATCGGGGGGGCGCGCGACCAACGCGGACCGCGCCGCAGCCAGGTTCGGTGCGTGCTCGATCTCATACGCCTCGTCGCGCAGGTATTCGCGATAGAGCGCGGCGAGGGAGAGCGTGTCCTCGACCAGCAACAGCCGCGCCGTCACTCCCGCCTCAGCCCCGGCCCGGACGCAGGGCCGCCGCGACGAGGAAGATGCCTGCCGGCACCAGCCACCCGGCCCAGACCGGCAGGGAGAGGAACGGATAGATCAGCATGTCCCACAGCGCGGGCGTCATGTAACGGGCCACCAGACCCTCCGCCGTGTTCATCGTGGACCCGGCGAGCGCATCGCCCACCGTCCGCCCGGGCCCCGCATAGAGGGCCGTGAGCAGCGACGCGACGAGGAAGACGATGGCGAGGGTCCGCAGGATCATCAGGTCATGCCCAGAGTCGTTCGTTCTGCAGGCCGGTATACAGGCCCGCGACGAACTCGCCGTAACCGTTGAAGAGCTGCGTCGGGATCCGCGCATTGGTCCCGAGCACGCGCTCGCTCGCCTGGCTCCACCGTGGATGCGCGACCTCGGGGTTCACGTTCGCCCAGAAGCCGTACTCGCTCGCCTGGATCTGCTCCCAGAAGGAGACGGGGCGGCGATCGGTGAGGGTGATCCGCACGATGCTCTTGCCCGCCTTGAAGCCGTACTTCCAAGGCTGGTGGAAGCGGATCGGGCCGCCATTCTGCGGCGGCAGCAGCTTGCCGTAGGCGCCGACCACGAGGAACGACAGGTCATTGGCCGCCTCGGCGACCGTGCAGCCCTCGATATAGGGCCAGGGGTACCAGGACTGCCGCAAGCCCGGCATGACCGCGGGGATCGCCGCCGTTTCGAACACCACGTAGCGCGCGGAGGCGAGCGGCTTCACCACCTCCAGCAACGCCGAGATCGGGAAGCCGGTCCAGGGCACCACCATCGACCAGGCCTCGACGCAGCGCAGCCGATAGACCCGCTCCTCGAGCGGCATGGTGCGCAGCAGGTCCTCGATGCCGAATTCGCGCGGCGTCTCGACCATGCCCTCGACCTTCACGGTCCAGGGGCGCTGCGGCAGGCGCTGCGCCGGGCGGCTGATGCCCTTGTCGCTGCCGAACTCGTAGTAGTTGTTGAAGGTCGTCGCCTCGCGCTCGCCCGTGATGTCGCGGCCCGGCACGTAGCGCGTGTTGCGCATCGCCCGCAGCGGCGCCGCCTCCTGCGCGGAGGCCATGGCCGGCGCGGCCAGCAGGCCGGCCCCGGCGAGCATCGCCTTGCGGCGACCGAAGACCAGGTGCTCGGGCGTGACGCGGGCTTCGGGGATCTCCCAGCCGCGACGGATCAGGATCGGCATCGTGAACTCTCCCAACCTCCGACAGAATCAGGCGTCCTGCGGGGATTACAAGCGCCTCGTCACGATCCCGGGCGCGGCAGCACGGCAGCGGGCGGCTGGCCCGCGCCCGTGGTGACGCGGTAGAGGCGGTAGGCCTCGGCCTCGATGCCCCGCCGGGAGCGGAGCAGCCGCCCGTCCGGCCCGGCAATCGCCTCGGCGCCGGGCCAGTTGGGGGGCCACTCCCCTCGCCTTTCGCTGCGAAGCAGCAATCCGGTTACGCCCGGCTGCGGCACCGGCAGCGAGAAGAATGCCCAACGCGGATCCATGGCGACCACGACGATGCCCGGCGGCAGGCGAAAGGCCAGGACCGAGGCCAGGCCGTACTCCTCGGCGGCAACGAAGCCGGCGCCGTCCTGCCGCGCCCTCGCCGCGACCGCCGCGGTGAAGTCGTCCCAGCCGCCCAGCCGCGCCAGCGTGGGGTCCTGGCCCCGCCGGAGTGCGACAGGGGCCGCCACTGCCTGGAGATAGACCACTCCGCACATGACGCCGCCGAGGGCTACGGCCGGCACCCGCAGTCGCCGCCATCGGACACTGTCCAGCAACGCGGCGGCGGCGATCGCCGCCGCCGGATACAGGACCGCCGGCCAGTTCCCCTGCACCCGGCTGCCGAGCGATTGCCAGACGAACAGCGCGGCGCCCGGCAGAACCAGCGTCGCCAGCAACAGCGCCGCCGAATCCCGCCGGCGCCACCAGGCCCACGCAGCAGCGCCCGCGCCCGCTGCGCACAGCAGGAAGACAAGCGGTGTCGCCAACGCCGCTTGGCCGCCGACCAGTTCGCCGAGATAGCGGAGGGACTGTCCCATGCCACCGCTCGCCGTGCGGCCGCCCTGCTTGGCGAAGGACGCCCAGTCATGGGTCGCGTTCCACAGCACGACCGGTGCGAAGGCCAGCGCGGCGATCGCCCCGCCCGTCCAGACCTGCCAGCGAAGAAGCCAACCGCGCGCCCGGCCGTCGAGCAGCATCCACAGCAGGAGTCCGGTGCCGAACAGCACCATGGTGTACTTGCTCGCAAGACCGAGCCCCGCGAAGAGGCCGATGGCGAGCCACCAAAGCCCGTCCTGCGTCCGATGCAGCCGCGCGACCGCCCACAATGCACAGGTCCAGAAGAACAGCAGCGGCGTGTCCGGTGTCATGGTTACGCCGCCGACACCGGCGAGGAGCGTCGCATTCAGCAGCCCCGCCGCCCAGGGTCCGGCCTTGCGGCCGGGAAACAGATCCTCGGCGGCGCGGGCCAGCAGCACCGATCCGAGTGCGAGGGACAGCGGCCCCAGCAGGCGGACGCCGAGCGCGGTCTCCCCCGCGATCATCGTGCCCGCGCGGATGAACAGCGCGACCATCGGCGGGTGATCGAGGTAGCCGCCCTGCAGGTCCCGCGACCAGACCCAGTAATAGGCCTCGTCGGGCGCGAGCGGCGTCAGTCCGGCCACGGCCAGGCGTAGCGCCGTCAGCGCCGCGAGTGCGGCGAGCCAGGGCATCAGCGCGCGCGCCATACCAGGGTGGAGGAGACGGCGTAGTTCCACACCACCGTCAGCAGCGCCCCAGCCGCGCCGGCCAGCCCCCAGCCGGCCACGCCGTCATGGAGCAGCAACCCGGCAATGCCGACATTGGCCGCGGCCCCGAGGCCGCAGACGACGTAGAACAGGATCAGCCCCCGCAACAGCCGCGGCCCCCGCAGGCGCCGGTCGCGATAGGTGATGCGGTTGTTGAGCAGGAAGTTCGCGGTCATGGCGACCAGCGTCGCCGCCCATTGCGCCGGCCAGAAGCCGATCGGGCCGAGACCGTGGAGCACGCCGAGCACGGCCAGGTGCACCAGGACGCCGATGCCGCCCACGAGGGCGAAGGCCATGAAGCGCAACGGCACGATGCCGCCGAGCGCCTTGTCCGCGAGCAGCCCGCCGAATTCGAGCAGCACCGTCGCGTCGAGCTTGCTCTCGCCGGCCTCCCGCGCCCGGAAGGTGTAGGGGATCTCCGCCACCCTCAGCGGCCGCCCGGCCGAAAGCAGCACGTCGAGCAGGATCTTGAACCCCGTCGCCGTCAGCCGCGGGGCGAGTTCGTCGAACAGGGCGCGCGGCAGGGCGAAATACCCGCTCATCGGGTCCGCGACCTTCACCGGCAGGGCCGCGTTGGCCAGCGCCGCGCCGCCGTCCGAGACCATGCGGCGGATCGGGGACAGGCCCTCCCCCTTGGTCCCGCCCTCGACGTTGCGGCTGCCGACGGCGATCTCGGCTTCCCCGGAGTCCAGGACGGCGAGCATTTGCGGCAGGATCGTCTCGTCGTGCTGCAGGTCCCCGTCGATGACCGCGACATAGGGGGCGGCGGTGGACAGGATGCCCTCGACGCAGGCCGAGGCGAGGCCGCGCCGACCGATGCGCCTGATGCAGCGGATGCGGGTGTCCTGCGCCGCGATGGCCTTGGCGCGGGCAGCGGTGCCGTCCAGGCTGTCGTCATCGACGAAGATCGCTTCCCACGGGATGCCCGTGAGCGCCGCATCCAGCCGCGCCACCATGGGCGCGACGTTCGCGGCCTCGTTGTAGCAGGGGATGACGACTGCGAGTCGTGGCGGGGCGGGCTCCGTCATGTCGGCTTCCTGCGCCGCGCTGCGCGGAAGGGCAAGCGGTCAACCGAAGAGGGTGTGCTCGGCCAGGATCTTGCAGCCGAGGCCGATCAGGGCGACGCCGCCCAACGCCTCCGCGACCTGGCCGAAGCGCCCGCCGAGGAAGCGGCCGATCAGCATCCCGAAGGTCGCCATCAGCGCCGTCGCCAGCCCGATCGCCAAGGCCGCCACGACGATGTCCGCGCCGATGAAGGCGAGGGTCACGCCGACCGCCATGGCATCCAGGCTGGTGCCGACGGCGGTGGCGAGCAGGATCGCGGTGCCATGCCGCCGCTGTGGCCGGCGGGGAGCTTCCTCGTCATCCTGCCCCCGCAAGGCGGCGAGCAACATGCGTCCGCCCACCAGCGCGAGCAGCGCGAAGGCGATCCAGTGGTCCACCGCCGCGACGCTGGCACTCGCCGCAAGGCCGGCCGCCCAGCCGATCACCGGCGTCACCGCCTCGACGCTGCCGAAGATGACCCCGGTGCGCAGCGCCTCGGCCAGCCGCGGCCGGTCGAGGGCAGCCCCCTTGCCGATGGCCGCGGCGAAGGCGTCGACGGACATGCTGAAGGCGAGGGTCAGGGTCGTGAGGGGGGTCACGCGTGCGGCTCCGGCTTGGGGCGCCGTTCCTACAACATCTGAATAGATGTTCAATAATTCAAATCAGCGATAGGGCCCGTCGCCGCCAGGAAGCGCGCCGGGGCGCCCGAACAGGTAGCCCTGCCCGAATCCCACGCCCAGATCGCGCATCAGGGTGGCCTGCGCCTCGGTCTCGATGCGCTCGGCCACCACCTCGGCACCCACGGTGCGGGCCAGGTCGACCATGGCCGCGATGAAGCCCCGGTCGCGGGCGCTTTCGACCGCATGGGAGACATAGACCCCGTCCACCTTCACGAAGTCCACGCGGAAGGCCCGGAGATAGCGGAAGGCCGCCGCCCCGGCGCCGAAATCGTCCAGGCAGATCGGCAGGCCGAGGTCGCGCAGCGCGTCGACGGTGCGCCGGGCCTCGGGCTCGTCCTCGATCTCGGCCGTCTCGGTGATCTCGACCAGCAGGCGCTCGGCCAGGGCGGGAGCCTCCCGCAGCATGCCGCAGAGCCGGTCCCGGAACGCACGGGACTGCAGCGACAGGCCCGACAGGTTGCAGGCGATCCGCGCCCCGCTGGCTGCGCGCGCGGCCTCGCAGGCGGTCTCCACCACCGCCCAGTCGAGCGTCTCCGACAATCCCACGGTTTCCGCCAGGGCGATGAACTCCGAGGCTTCGGAGAACGGCGTGCCCGGCGTCGGGATCGGCCGCAGCAGGGCCTCGTAATGGTGCGGCTGGCGGTCGGCCAGCAGCACGATCGGCTGGAAGGCGAGGCGGAAGCGGCGGTCCGCGATGGTCGCGCGCAATGCCGCCGCACGCTCGGCCGCACTGTCGACGAAGCCCGCGAGGCCGCCGGCGAAGCCGGCCTTCTCCAACGCCGCATCGCCGCCGCGGGCGAAGGCGGACAGCGCGAAGCGCAACGCGCGCGTCGCCTGAAGCGGGCTCAGCCCCTCCCCGGCCAGCGGCAGCGCGCGCGCTCCGACCCGCCCCGGCAGCCCGTGCTGCGCGAGCAGCCGCGCGACATGCGCCGAGACCTCCGCGAGATCCGGTGCCCCTTCCCCCGGAAGGAGCCCGAAGCGGCCGGCGCCGAGGTCGGCCGCGACCGTCCCGGTCCCGCCCTGCGCCGCCAGCACGGACTGGATGCGCGCCGCGAGATCCGCCCGCGGGGCCAGCGCTCCGCCATCCCCCGTCAGCTCGATCAGCCCGAGCGCGGCCGCCCCCTCCCCACGGCGCAGAACTTCCTCGGCGGCGCGGGCGAACCCCGGGCCACCCGGCAATGGCCCTCCCGGCAGGTCGTCCGGCAGCGGGGAGAAGGTCAGGCAGAACCGTCCGGACCGCCCCGGTGCGGCGAGGCCGGCGACGCTGAAGGCCGAGCGGTCCCGATCGGACAGCCGGATCGCGGTCGGCCGGATGCGGCCCGTTGCGTTGAGCAGTTCGAGGGCCGTGCCCATCCCGGAGCGCAGGTCGCGCGCGACAAGTTCCTGAACGGGATGACCGAGGAAGGTGCGACCCGGCCGGCCGAAGCGCGCGGGAAAGGCGCCCTCGGCAAAGGTGATCCGGCCGTCGGCATCGGTTTCGACGAGAAGCTCGGCGGCGGCGAAAGCGAAGGTCAGGAACCGGTCCACGGAGTTGGCGACCGGGTGGCGAACGGTTTCCTGCATGGCGCGTCCTGGGGCGAGGCTCGCATCCTCGCCCCGGGATCTTAAGCGGCGGTGAAGGTGCCGCCGGACCGGAGAGGGCGAGGCCCCTCCGGCGACCTCACTTCACCAGCGAGAAGCTCGTCGGCCGCAGCCCCATCACGGTCTGCTGCTTCAGCGCGCCGAGGCCGCCGACCATCTTCCCGAATTCCTGCCACTGCGGATCGTTGGCCATGGCGGTGCGGCGCGCGTCGCGGTCGCCATAGGACTCGTACAGCCAGCAGAAGACCACCTGGTTGATCGGGCCGATCTCGGTCACCGCGAAGACCAGCAACTGACCGAGCAGGCGCTGCTGCACCGGCAGGCCGACCTCCTGGTAGGCCTTCAGCCAGGCCGGCATCTTCCCCGGGACGAAGTCGTAGGTGCGGTGATCGACCACCATGCCGGTGCCGCCGATCTTGCGCTCGAACTTGAAGCCCTTGGCCGACTGGATGGGGGAGAAGGAGGTCGGCTTCAGGAACTTCACCTCCTGCGCCATCAGGCAGCCGGCGGAATGCTTCTTGAACTCGCCCCACTGCTCGTCCTTCTCGCGTGCCGCGATGCCGGCGTCGCGGGTGTCGATGTCGTCCCAGCCGCGCATGAAGACGAAGCGGTTGATCGGCCCGACATCGGCCACGAAGGTGCCGAGCGAGGGCGCACCCAGCGTCCGCTGCGACGACGGGAAGCCGAACTTCTCGAAGGCGTCGAGCCACACGGGCTGCTTGCCGGGGTGGAAGGTGTACTGGCGGTGCTCGATGTACATCGCGTTTCCTCTGGAAGCGGGCGCGGCACCTTCGTCCGCGCCGCGCCGTGGCGCAAGGCGGGGTCAGGCCGCCGGCAGGAAGACGCCCTTGCCGGTCGTCTGCTTGTCGAACAGCGTGTAGGCCTCTTCCGCCTGCTCGAGCGTCCAACGATGCGTGAAGAGCCGGTCCACCGGCACGCCGCGATCCGCGACGTAGCGGGCGCATTCGGCCTGCCCGACCGTGGAGAAGGTCCAGGAGCCGATCAGCGTGACCTGGCGGCGCAGCATGTCGGGGCTGACGTCGAGCGTGACGTCCCCGCCCTCCCCCACGAAGCACGCCTTGCCCCAGGTGCGCACGCACTGCACCGCCTGCCGCCGCGCCAGCGGATTGGAGGATGCGTCGAGCGAGGCATGCGCACCGAGCCCGTGCGTCGCTTCCTTGATCGCGCCGAGCACGTCGTTGGTCTCCGCCGGATTGATCAGCAGGTCGGCCCCGAACTCCTTCGCACGACCGAGCCGCTCGGGAGCGGTATCGAGGGCGATCACCCGCGCGCCCATCTTCGCCGCGAGCAACGTCGCCGACAGTCCGACGGGGCCCTGCCCGAACACCGCGATGGTCTGGTCCCCCATCAGCCCGAGCCGCTGCAGGGCGCCCCAGGCCGTGCCCGTGCCGCAGGAGATCGCCGCGCCGGTTTCGAAGGAAAGGGCCTCGGGCAGTTCGACCAGCGTGCGCGCCGGGCACTTCATGTAGCGGGCGTGGGCGCCGTGGCCCGTCACGCCGTAGACCTCCTTCACGCCATCGTCACACAGCTGCATCCAGCCGGTACTGCATTGCGGGCAGACGCCGCAGCCCCGGTAGTGGTGCTGCATGGCCCGCATGCCGACCCAGGCCTGGTTCTGCGGCACGTTCGGGCCCACCGCCACGACCACGCCGCAGGGTTCGTGCCCCGCGATCAGGGGCCCGGAGGTCGCCCCGAGGCCGAGGGCCGCCGTCCGCCCCGGCCCGCCGGGCGCCCGGTAGAATTTCAGGTCGCTGCCGCACATGCCCGAGGCACGGATCTCGAGCACCACCTCGCCCGGGCCCGGCGAGGGATCGGGGAAATCCATCAACTCGAGCTTCCGGTCCCCGGCAAAGACGACACCCTTCATTGGCATTCCTCCTGTCGCGCCGAGCCAAGCACCGGGGCGCCGATCGGTCCAGGCGACGGGGATGTTGCGATGCCGCAAAATCGCAATGCCCCGGACGTGGGAATCTGCTCTACGTCAAGGCAGCGGACCGGCCCCCGTGGGATGCGGAGGCCCGACGCAGCATGAGAGGTGCACCGTGCCGACCGAATCCCGCCCGATCGATCCGCTGCCCACCGTCTGGGACCCGAACAGCCGCGTCGGCGACATGCTGAAGGGCAAGCGCGGCCTGGTGGTCGGCGTCGCGAACGCCGATTCCATCGCCTATGGCTGCGCGGTGAAGCTGCGCGCCTTCGGCGCCGATCTCGCCGTGACCTACCTGAACGAGAAGGCGGAGAAGTACGTCCGGCCCCTCGCCGAGCAGCTGCAGGCGCAGATCATCGCCCCCCTCGACGTCCAGCAGCCCGGCCAGCTCGAGGCGCTGTTCGAGCGCATCGGCCGGGACTGGGGCCGGCTCGACTTCGTGATCCATTCCATCGCCTTCGCCCCGCGGGCGGACCTGCACGGCCGGGTCATCGACTGCAGCGCCGAGGGCTTCGCCCAGGCGATGCACGTCTCCTGCTGGTCGTTCCTGCGCATGGCGAAGCTGGCCGAACCGCTGATGACGCAAGGCGGCGTGCTGGTCACCATGTCCTACTACGGGGCCGACAAGGTGGTCGGAAACTACAACCTCATGGGCCCGGTGAAGGCCGCACTCGAAGGCGCGGTGCGCTACGCGGCGGACGAGCTCGGCGAGAAGGGCATCCGGGTCTTTGCCGTGTCCCCGGGCCCGCTCAAGACGCGGGCGGCGAGTGGCATCGCGCAGTTCGACGAATTGGTGCAGATGGCACAGGAACGCGCCCCGCAGCACCGCCTGGTGGACATCGCGGAGGTCGGGCGCGTGGTTTCCTTCCTGGTGGGCGGCGCCTCCTCGGGCATGACGGGCGACACGGTCTACGTGGACGCCGGGCTGCACAACGTCGCATGAGCACGCAACGCAAGGCGCTGACGCCGGACCAGGCCGCCGCCCTGGTGCCCGATGGCGCGACGGTGATGATCGGCGGCTTCCTCGGCGTCGGATCCCCGCGGCGGGTGATCGACGCGCTCGTCGCGCGCGGCGCCAAGGGGCTGACGGTGATCGGCAACGACACCGGGCGGCCCGACCTCGGCATCGGGAAACTCGTGGTCGCCGGCTGCGTCGCCAGGGCCATCGTCAGCCACATCGGCACCAACCCCGTGACGCAGCAGAAGATGATCGCCGGCGAGATCGAGGTCGAACTGGTGCCGCAGGGCACGCTCGCCGAACGCATCCGGGCCGGCGGGGCGGGCCTGGGCGGCATCCTGACGCCGACCGGCGTCGGGACGAGCGTCGCCGAGGGCAAGCAGGTCCTCACGGTCGATGGCCGCGATTACCTGCTGGAAAAGCCGCTGCGCGCCGACGTCGCCCTGCTGCACTGCTTCGAGGCCGACTACTACGCCAACCTGACCTACCGGCTGACGGCGCAGAACTTCAACCCGCTGATGGCCATGGCGGCCAAGGTCGTCATCGCCGAGCCGGACGAGGTGGTGCCGATCGGCGTCATCCCGCCCGACCATGTCCGCACGCCGGGCATCCTGGTCACGCACCTCGTCGAGAGGCCGCACTGAGATGGACGCCAAGGAAATCATCGCCCGCCGCGTGGCGCAGGAACTGCGTGACCGCACGCTGGTGAACCTCGGCATCGGGCTGCCGACGCTGGTCGCGCGCTACGTGCCCGACGGCATGCTCGTCGCTTTCCAGAGCGAGAACGGCATCATCGGCTTCGGCGCCCGTCCGCCCGAAGGCATGGAAGATCCCAACCTGACGGATGCCGGCGGCGGCTTCATCTCCGCCCTGCCCGGTGCCTACGCCTTCGACAGCGCGACCTCCTTCGCGCTCATCCGCGGCGGGCATCTCGAGATGACGGTGCTCGGCGGGTTGCAGGTGGACGCGACGGGCCGCCTCGCGAACTGGATGGTGCCGGGGAAGATGGTCGCCGGCATGGGCGGCGCGATGGACCTCGTCGCCGGCGCGCGCCGGGTCATCGTCGCCATGCAGCATGCGGCCAGGGGCGAAGCCAAGATCGTACCCGAGCTGACGCTGCCGCCGACCTCGGCGCGGCCCGTGAGCCTGGTGGTCACGGACCTTGCCGTGATCGAACCCACGCCGAAGGGCCTGGTGCTGCGCGAACGGGCGCCGGGCGTGTCTGTGGAGGAGATCCTGGCCGCCACCACCGCCCCGCTCACCATTCCCGACACCGTCCCGGAGATGCGCCTGTGACGATCACCGCCCCTGCCCTGGTCGGGCGTTCCTGGGACGACATCAAGGAAGGCGAAAGCGCGAGCCTCACGCGCGTCTGCACGCCGAACGACCTGGTCGTCTTCGCCCATGCCTCGGGCAACCTGAACCCCGCTCACCTGCCGGGCGAAGCCGAGCAGGAGATCGGCCGTCCGCCCGTCGCGCCCGCCATGTGGTGCGGCTCGCTGTTCTCGGCGGTGTTCGGCAACAGGCTGCCAGGGCCGGGCACGGTGTACCGCGCGCAGCAGCTGCGCTTCCTCGCCCGCGTCGAGGCCGGCGACGCCGTCATCGCCACCGTGACCGTGCGCGAGAAGCTGGCCGGCAACATCCTCGTCATGGATTGCCGGCTCGAGAAGGCGGATGGGACGCTGGTCTGCGACGGCACGGCGGAGATCAGCCCGCCGCTGACGCGCGTCGAGACCGATGGCGTCGTCATCCCCGAGCTGACGCTGGTGAAGCGCGGTAAGTTCTCGCGGCTCCTCGCCGCCTGCCGCGGCATCCCGCCGATGCCCACCGCGATCGCGGCGCCCACGGACGACAATTCGCTCGGCGGCGCGTGGGAAGCGACGAAGGAAGGCCTGATCGCCCCGATCCTGGTCGGTCCCGAGGCGAAGATCCGCGCCGAGGCGCAGAAGATCGGCTGGGATCTCGCCGGCGTCGCGATCGAGAACGTCGCCGATGCCCACGACGCCCCCGCCCGCGCCGTCTGCCTGGTCCACGAGGGCAAGGCCGAGGCGGTGATGAAGGGCAACATCCATTCCGACGAGGTGCTGCGCCACGTCACCAAATCCGACGGCGGGCTGCGCGCCGGGCGGCGGATCAGCCACTGCTTCGTGCTCGACATCCCGGGTCATGAGGGGCTGATGATAATCACCGACGCGGCGATCAACATCCTGCCCGACCTGACCACCAAGGCGGACATCGTGCAGAACGCGATCGACCTGGCGCAGGCGATCGGCATCGGGGAACCGCGCGTCGGCATCCTGTCGGCCGTCGAGACCATCAACCCGGCGATCCCGTCCACCATCGACGCGGCCGCGCTGGCGAAGATGGCCGATCGCGGGCAGATCAAGGGCGGGCTGGTCGATGGGCCGCTCGCCATGGACAACGCCGTGGACCTCGAGGCCGCACGCACCAAGGGGATCCATTCCACGGTCGCGGGCCGCGCCGACGTGCTGGTGGCGCCGAACCTCGAGGCGGGGAACATGCTGGCGAAGCAGCTGGTGTTCCTCTCCCAGGCCGACACCGGCGGCATCGTGGTCGGCGCCAAGGTGCCGGTGATGCTGACCTCGCGTGCCGATGACGAGCACGCCCGGCTGATGTCGGCCGCACTCGCGGTGCTCTACGGCCATTGGCGGCGGACGGGGACATGCCTGGTGCCGGAGCTCGGCGCATGACGAGCGACGCAATCCTCGTCCTCAACGCCGGTTCCTCCTCCATCAAGTTCGAGCTCTTCGACATCGTCGGCGGGGATGCGGAGACGCGCTTCGAAGGGCAGATGGAAGGCATCGGCGCCAGCCCCCACCTCATCGCGCGCGACGCGACGCGGCACGTGCTGGCCGACCATCGCTGGGCCGGGCCGGACGTGGCGAACCACGGCGCGGCGCTCGAGGTCATCGCCAAGGAACTCTCCCCGGCCATGGCCGGGCGGCGGATCATCGCGGTCGGGCACCGCGTGGTGCATGGCGGGCCGGACCTGGTCGCGCCTGTGCTGATCGACGATGCGGTGATGGCGCAGCTCGAGGCGCTGGCCCCGCTCGCCCCGCTGCACCAGCCGCACAACCTCGCCGGCATCGCGGCGTCCCGGGCGCGGCTGCCGGGCGTGCCGCAGGTCGCCTGCTTCGACACCTCCTTCCACCGCAGCCATGCGTGGGAGGCCGACACCTTCGCCCTGCCGCCCGAATTCTACGCGCGAGGCATCCGGCGCTACGGCTTCCACGGCCTGTCCTACGAATACATCGCCGCCAACCTCGCCGAGGCGGAGCCCGCTTTGGCCGCCGGCCGCGTCGTGGTGGCGCATCTCGGGAACGGTTCCTCGCTCTGTGCCATGCGCGGCGGACGGAGCGTGGACAGCACCATGGGCTTCACCGCGCTGGACGGCGTGCCGATGGGCACGCGCTGCGGGCAGATCGATCCCGGCGTGCTGTTGCATCTGCTGATGACGGAAGGCATGGAGCCCGCCGCGCTCCAGAAGCTGCTCTACGGCAATGCCGGGCTGAAGGGCATGTCGGGGATCAGCCAGGATGTCCGCGACCTCGAGGCCAGCGCCGAGCCCCGCGCCGCGCAGGCGCTCGCCTACTACGCCTGGCGGGTGCGGCGGGAGATCGGGGCCCTGGCGGCCGCGCTCGGCGGCCTCGACGGCCTGGTCTTCACCGCGGGCATCGGGGAGAACGCGCGGGATCTGCGCGCCCGCATCTGCGAAGGCCTCGGATTCCTCGGAATCGACATCGATCCGGCGCGGAACCAAGCCAATGAGCGGGAGATCTCCCGCCCCGGGGCGGCCACCCGCGTCCTGGTCCGCGCCACGGACGAGGAAGGCATGATCGCGCGGCATGTCCTGAATTTGTTGCGCCGCAGCAAATGGGCTTGATGCCTCCGGCCCGGGGGCGCAGAAAAGGTCAAACCAGGGAGCCCCGCCAATGCCCGCGACCCCGAGCTTTCCCGCCCGCGAGTTCGCCGAGAAGGCGAGCGAGACCACGACCCGCGTGCTCGACCAGGTCCGCACCCTCGCGGACGTGATAGGCCGGCACGCCGCGGTGCAGACCCCCGCCTTCCCGCCCCCAGGCGCGGCGGAGGCGATGCGCGACCTCGCCGCGCGCTTCGCCCGCACCCCCGCCGCCCTGGCCCAGGACGCGCAGGCCTATGCGGCCGATGCCGCGCAGCGGCTGATCCTGTTCTGGGACGTGATGCGCCAGGCGGGGAACAACTTCGTCGAGCATGAGCGCGCGGGCTGCCCGCCGGTGCTCGTCTTCGACTACGAGACGGTGGTCGACGGCCGGAAACTGGCCCGACCGGTGAACTACGCCCTGGTCCGGATCACCCCGCCCGAGGGCTTCCCGGCGACTGACCCCAAGCTGCGCCCCTTCGTCATCATCGACCCGCGCGCCGGCCACGGCGCGGGCATCGGCGGCTTCAAGTCGGACAGCCAGGTCGGCGTGGCGCTGCGCCGCCGCCACCCCGTCTACTTCGTCATCTTCTACCGCGAGCCGGAGAAGGGGCAGACGATCCTCGACGTGACCGCGGCCGAGGCGACCTTCCTGGCCCACATCGCCAAGGTGCATCCGGACGCGCCGAAGCCGGTCGTGATCGGCAACTGCCAGGGCGGCTGGGCGACGATGATGTTGGGGGCCGCGGCCCCTGAGTCCGTCGGCGCGCTCGTGCTGAACGGCGCCCCGCTGTCCTATTGGGCCGGCGAGAAGGGCCGGAACCCGATGCGTTACCTCGGCGGCCTCGCGGGCGGCGGCTGGCCGGCCTCGCTGATGGCCGACCTCGGCAACGGGAAGTTCGACGGCGCGTCGCTGGTCGCGAATTTCGAGAGCCTCTCGCCCGGCAACACCTGGTTCAAGAAGTACTTCGACCTCTATTCGAAGGTGGACAGCGAGGCCGACCGCTTCCTCGAGTTCGAACGCTGGTGGGGCGGCTACTTCCTGATGACGAGCGACGAGATCCGGTGGATCGTCGACAACCTCTTCATCGGCAACCGCTTCTCCTCGGGCCAGATCGCCCAGGGCGGCGGCGAGACCTTCAACATGCGGGAAGTGAAGGCGCCGGTGATCGTCTTCGCCTCCTCGGGCGACAACATCACGCCCGTGGGCCAGGCCCTGCGCTGGATCGCCGACGTCTATCGCGACGAGCAGGAGATCAAGTCGCTCGGCCAGACCATCGTCTACCTGCTGCACGACCAGATCGGGCATCTCGGCATCTTCGTCTCGGGCGCCGTCGCCAAGAAGGAGCATTCCGAGATCGCGACCACGCTCGAGATGATCGAGGCGGTCGCCCCCGGTCTCTATGAGATGAAGATAACCGGTCACGAGGGCACCGGCGCCAACGAGGAATGGCAGGTCGAGCTGGTGGAGCGGAAGATCGCCGACATCCGCACCCTGTCGGGCGACGCGAGCAACGAGGCCTTCCCCGCCGTCGCCAAGATCTCCGAGATGAACCAGCATCTTTATGACGTGCTGGTCTCCCCCATCGTGCGCCAGTCGGCGACCGAGGCGGGCGCGGAGGCGCGGCGCCAGGCCAGCCCGATGCGCATGCGGCGCTACATGTTCTCCGACATGAACCCCTTCATGATGCCGATCCGGGCCATGGCGGGCATGGCGCGGCAGAACCGCAAGCCCGCGGCGCAGGACAACCCGTTCCTCGCCCTCGAGAAGGCCTGGGCCGACACGGTCGAGCGCAGCATCGACGCCTGGCGCGACATGCGCGACGCCAGCATCGAGACCGCCTTCCACGCGATCTATGGCGGCCTCGCGGCCGTCGGCGTGACCGGGGACGACACGGCGGCCGAGGCCGAGGCGGCGCGGCGGTCGGTGCAGGTCGAGCCGGCGCATCTCTCCGAGGCGCGCGCCAAGGTCGCCGAGGGCGGCTACGCCGAGGCGGTGATCCGCATGATGATCCTGCTCGCCGATGCCCGTGGCGGCGTGCGGCGCTCCCGCCTCGCCCGCTCCAACGCGCTGCTGACGACCGAGCCGCCCTTCGTGGGCATGAGCCCCGCCGCGCGCCAGGCGATCATCCGCGAGCAGACGGTGATCGTGACCCTGATGCGCGACGAGGCGCTCGACACGCTGACGACGCTGCTGCCGGAAGCCGCGGAGCGGCGCAAGGCGCTGGCCGCCGTCGAGCATGTCGCCGGCCCGGACGAGGAACTCGGCGACAAGGCACGCGAGATGCTGGTGCGGATGCGCAAGACGCTCGGCCTCGGGCCGAAGGTCGCCGCCGCCTGACATCGGCGGGGCCTTCGGGGGGCTTTCCCTCCGGGGCGCCCTGCGGTCTAGGATGCTCGCCCGATTTCCGGCGAGGACCATGGCCGCAGGGCCCGAGAGCGCCGACAGCGTGCTGAGCCTGGCGCTGGGCGCGGGACCGCCGGGCGCGGCCCTCGCCAGCGCAGAACGACAGTTGTTGCTGCGCCGTGCGGCGCCCCCGGATGTCGTCGGCGCGGTTCGACAGGCCCTGACCGCCGCCACGGGCGACGCGCAGGCGGATGCGGATCCCGCCGGCGCTGCCGCGATCCGGATCGCCGCTGCGGTGGAACGGCACGGCGCCGGATTCGCTCCAGGCGCCGAACCTGCCTATCACAGCCGCCACCATCAGGCCGAAACGGCGCTGGCCATGGGCTGGCTCGCCGGGGCGGCGCGCCGGCTCGGTCTGCTCGGGCCCGCCGAAGCGGCGATCGCCGTTGTCGCGATGACCGCCCATGACCTCCTGCACGATGGGAAGGTCCATGGGGACCGCGGCGTACTGGAACGCCGTTCGGCCGATGCCGCGGCCGAGATTGCCACAGACTGCGGCATGGATCCGGCGGGCGTGGCGGAGATGCGCCGCATCATCCTCGCCACCACCTGGCCCTGGGAGGACGCGGAGGCGCCCGATCTCGCCTGCCGGCTGGCGCGGGAGGCGGATCTGTTCGGCAGTTCCCTGCCCACGCTCGGCCCGCGGCTCGGCCGGTTGCTGGCCGTGGAACTCGCCGCGGCCGGCCAGCCCTCCCCGGAGGAGGTTGCGAGCCATGCCGCGCGGCTCGCGTTGCTGCGGATGCAGCCGGCACCGACAGCGGCAGCGCGCCTGCTGGGTCTCGATGCCGTTCGGGCCGCGCAGATCGAGGCGTACGGCCAGGCCGCACAACGGCTCGCCATCGATCCGCCGACGCCCGAGGCGGGGGCCGCGGCGCTGGACGGCATGGACATTGCGGATGCGGAGGCGCTCCTCGCCTGGAGCCGGACGCCCCCATGAAGTCCCGCGGGACCTCGCTTCTGGTGACGATGCTCGGCATGGCCTTCGCCGGTTGCGGCGTGCTGTTCGCCGCGGTGGCGATCGCCGCAACGGGGCGCAATTCGATCATCGCCTTCCTCGTCGCCGCGGCAGGCATCCTCGTCGTGGCGGGCGGGCTTGCCTACGCGGCGCATCGGGTCGGACGCGGGCTGGGCGTGCTGACGAAGGAGGCGGAGGGCATCCGCCGGCTCGACCTCGCCGGCACGCCGCCGACGCCGGGCGGCGCCGCCGAGGTCGATGCGCTGGCCGATGCGATGGGCGGGATGAAATCGGCGCTGCGGCTGTTCAGCGTCTATGTCCCGCGCGACCTGGTGCGGAAGCTGATGGCCGAGGGCGCCGAGGCGAAGCTCGGCGGGGAACGACGCCGCCTGACGGTGATGTTCTCCGACGTGCAGGGCTTCACCACCATCGCCGAGCGCATGGACCCGGAGGAGCTGATGCACATCACCTCCACCTACTTCCAGGCGCTGACGGACACGCTGCTCGAGCAGCATGCGACGATCGACAAGTATATCGGCGACGCCATCATGGCGATCTGGAACGCGCCGAAGCGCGACCTGGCGCACGCCATGCACGGATGCCGCGGCGCGCTGCACGCCAAGCATCTCACGCTGCAACTCGAACAGGACTTCGCCGCCCGCGGCTGGCCGCGCCTGCATACGCGCTTCGGCGTGCACAGCGGCGACGCGGTGGTGGGCAATGTTGGGTCGTCCGACCGCATGGCCTATACGGCGATCGGGTCGATGGTGAACCTCGCCTCGCGGCTCGAGGGCATGAACAAGATGTACGGGACGCAGATCCTGGTCTCGGAATCGACGCGCATCGGCGCCGGCAGCGGCTTTGTCTTCCGCCCCGTGGACCTGGTTCTGGCCAAGGGCGCGCAGGATCCGCTCGAGGTGCATGAACTGGTCGGGCTGTCGGTCGCCTCGGGGCCCAAGGAGGCTGCCCTGGTCGCGGACCCGGCGCTGGTCGCGCGCCTGCCCGCCTGGGGCGAGGCGATCCGCCGCTTCCGCGCTGGACAGTTCGACCGCGCCACGGAGGCGCTGCGCGAGGCCGGCGATCCAGAGCACGATCCTCTCATCGCCGCCTATGCCGCGCGCATCGCCCGATATCCGGACGGACCGCCGCGCGACTGGTCGCCGGTGACGAAGCTCGACAGCAAGTAGGCAGGCATGGCGAAGGGCAACCGCAGGAAGATCAAGCTCGCCCTGCAGGGCGGCGGTTCGCACGGCGCCTTCACCTGGGGCGTGCTGGACCGGATCCTGGCCGACGAGCGGCTGGAAGTGGAAGCCGTGGTCGGCACCAGCGCCGGCGCGATGAACGGCGCCGTGCTGACCGACGGGCTGATCGCCGGCGGGCCGGAGGAGGCGCGGCGGCGGCTCGATTGCTTCTGGGAGGGCATCGGCGCCATGGCGGCGATGTCCCCGATCCAGCCGACGCCGATCGACCTGATGTTCAGCAAGGGGAACATGGATTTCTCCCCGCTGTGGCGCATCGCGGACGTGATGCTGCGGCAGTTCTCGCCGTACGAGTTGAACCCGGCGAACCAGAACCCGCTGCACGAGCACCTGGAAGCGAGCGTCGACTTCGCCCGGCTGCGCAGCGCCGCGGGCCCTGCCCTGTTCGTCTGCGCGACCAATGTGCTGACCGGGCGTCTGCGGGTCTTCGAACGGTCGGAGATGAGTTCCCAGGCGGTGCTCGCCTCGGCCTGCGTGCCGTTGCTGCATCATGCGGTGGAGGTCGAGGGACAGCACTACTGGGATGGCGGCTATTGCGGCAATCCGCCAATCTTCCCGCTGATCTACATGGGCGGCGCGCCTGACATCCTCATCGTCCAGCTGAACCCGATCAACATCCCCGAGGTACCGCGCGACATCCGCGCCATCGTGGACCGGATGAACACCCTCGCCTTCAACTCCTCCCTGATGCGGGAGATGCGGATGATCCGCTTCGTGACGGACCTCATCGACCAGGGGCAGTTGCCCAAGGAGAAGCACCTGCGCTGCTTCATCCACACGATCGATGCCGAGGCGGAGCTCGCCGCCTTCAACGCGAGTTCCAAGATGAATGCGAGCGCCGGATTCCTGCACCACCTGCGCGACCTCGGCATCCAGCGGGCGGAGGCCTTCCTCGACGCACATTTCGACGCCATCGGGGAAAGGTCCTCGACCGACGTGGTGGCGAAGTTCCTGTAGCGGTCAGTAGGTCCGCTCGTTGGCGCCCATGCGCGCCGCCGCACCGCCGCGCACGGCGGTAACGGCGCGGGAGACGGCGGCAACGTAGTCCTCCGCGTAGTGTCGGTGGATCGGGTTGAGATGCAGGTGAACGCCGTCCGGCTGCTGCTGGCGGCCGACGAGCCAGCCCTCGGCATCCATCGCCGCAGCGACCTTGCCGATGTCCAGCGCCGGGTCCGTGGTGCGCCAGACCAGGATGCCGAGGTCGTTCGGCCTGAGGACCTCGAGGCCCGGAATGGCCTCGATGCCCGCGGTGATGATGGCCTTGGCCTCCATGATGAGGCGGGCGCAACGGAGATAGCCCTCGTCGCCCAGATGGTTCATCGAGGCCCAGGCGGCCGCGACCGCGCCGCCCGGCCGCGTGCCCTGCGTCGTATAGGCGGCATAGGGCCCGCGCTGCCAGGCGCGGCTTTCGAATTTATGCCACTCGCGGTCGGCCGCATCGGCCACCAGCAGCAGGGAGGCCCCCTTCGGCGCCATGCCATGCTTGTGGATGTCCGCCGACATCGAGGTCACACCCGGCACATCGAGTTCGAAGCGCGGAATGTCGTGCCCGAGCCGGCGCACATAAGGCGCCAGGAAGCCGCCCACGCAGGCATCGACATGCATCCAGGCGCCACGTTCCGCCGCCAGCGCAGCAAGCTCCGCGATCGGATCGAAGGTCCCGAAGGGATAGTTCGGCGCGGAACCGACCAGCGCGACCGTGTCGCCGTCCATGCGCGCGGCCATGGCCACGGCATCGGCGCGGAAGTCCGGGCCGACCGGCACGCGCCGGACTTCGAGGCCCAGGGCCTCGGCCGCGCGGTCGAAGGTAAGGTGTGCGCTGTCCGGCAGCACGATGTTGCCCCGCGGCGTTCCGCGCCGCGCATGCGCGCGGTTCCGCGCCGCCATCATGGCGAGGAAGATGCTTTCCGACCCGCCCGAGGTGAAGGTCCCGCCCGCCTTCGGCCCGCCGCCGAGCAGGCCGAGCGACATGGCGATGACGTCGTCCTCGAGCGACTTCAGGCTCGGATAGGCGCGCTGGCCGAGGTTGTTCTCGGTCCAGTAGGCCAGGTAGGCCTCCTGCTGGACGCGCTCGAGTTCCTCGTCGAGCCAATAGAAATAGACGGCGAGCTTGCCGTGCCGCCAGTCGCGGTCGCCCCCCTTGCGCGCGGCGAGTTCGGCCGTGAGCTCGGTGCGGCTGCGGCCGGTGGCGGGGATACTGGTCATGGGGCCTCCTTCCCGGCGCCGCGCAGGATGGCGAGCACCTCCTCGTCCTCGAGCTGGTGGAAATCCGCGTAGCAGCCGCCGATGCCGGCCGGGATGTCCGAGATCTCGGCGCAGACGATGCGGTCGCATTCGCCTTCGAGCGACGCGATCGACGACGCCGGCGCGACAGGGATCGCGAGGATCAGCGGCGAGGCCCCCTGCCCGCGCAGCGACCGCAGCGCGGCGCGCGCCGAAACGCCTGTGGCGAGCCCGTCATCGACCAGGATCACGGCGCGCCCGCGTGGCTCCGGCCGCCGCAGGCCGGCCAGGTAGAGCGCCTGCCGACGTTCCAGTTCGTGTCGCTCGTGCGTCTCGACCGTGGCGATGTCGTCGGGGTCCAGGCCGCACCCCGCGACGATGTCGCGGTTCAGAACCGGCGCATCGGCGCCTTCGGCCAGCGCGCCGAAGCCGAGTTCCGGCTGCCAGGGCACGCCAAGCTTCCGCACCAGGAAGGGCAGCAGCGGAACCTTGAGCCCCTCGGCGACCGGCGCGGCGACGGCGATGCCGCCGCGCAGCAGTCCATAGACCAGCGCATCCTTCAGCCCGAGCGGTGCCAGCAGCGGGATCAGGCGCTCCCCCGCCTCCCGTCGGTCGCGGAAGAGCGTGCCACGCCACATCGCGGCCGATCACCGCAGCGAGGCGTTGATCCTCTCGAGCGCGTCAGCGCCGGGGCAGAGATCCGCGTCGCCGAGCGAGTTCAGTGCCACTGGCACCGTCCCGAGGTTCTGGTGCAGCGGCGTCGCCTCGGGTTCGACGTAGATCAGGCCGGTGACGATCTCGCCCGCGGCCTTGCGCTCCATCAGGTAGTGCATGGCGGAGGTGCGGTCGGTCGGATCGTGCCCATCATGCAGCTTGCGCAGGCGCAGGATGCTGCCGTCATGCTGCACAACCTCGGTCAGCGCGCCCGGGGCGTAGGAGGCGGTGATCTCCTGCCGCGGCAGCATGACGTCGAGGCGATTCAGCGCGTCGTTGTGCTCGCGCACGTAGTCGTAGGACTTCGTGCTGCCCGGGTGGTTGTTGAAGGCGACGCAGGGGCTCAGCACGTCGATGAAGGCGGAGCCTTCATGCAGCAGCGCCGCCTCGATCAGCGGCACCAGCTGTTCCTTGTCGCCCGAGAAGGACCGCGCCACGAAGGTGGCGCCGAGTTGCACCGCGATGGCTGCCAGATCGATCGGCTGGTCGGTGTTGACGTTGCCCTTCTTCGCGACCGAGCCCTTGTCCGAGGTCGCGGAGAACTGGCCCTTGGTCAGCCCGTACACGCCGTTGTTCTCGACGATGTAGGTCATGTTCACGCCGCGGCGGATG
Source organism: Neoroseomonas marina (assembly GCF_012927745.1). Classification (GTDB taxonomy): domain Bacteria; phylum Pseudomonadota; class Alphaproteobacteria; order Acetobacterales; family Acetobacteraceae; genus Neoroseomonas; species Neoroseomonas marina. The sequence continues at coordinate 181,756 of NZ_JABBKX010000004.1, read as the reverse complement.
CTGTGCGCGAACTGCCCGAAGCCGATCGAGGCGCTGTCCCCGTCGCCCGAGACACCTAGGTAGATCAGGTCCCGGTTCGCGAGATAGGCGCCGGTCAGCACCGAGGGCATGCGCCCATGCACGGAATTGAACCCGTGCGCCGCGCCGAGGAAGTAGGTCGGCGTCTTGGACGAACACCCGATGCCCGAGAGCTTCGCGACGCGATGCGGCGGCAGCGAGAGGTTGAAGCAGGCCTGGATGATGGCCGCGCTGATCGAATCATGCCCGCAGCCGGCGCAGAGGGTACTGATCGCGCCCTCGTAGTCGCGCCGCGTCAGGCCGATCGCGTTGGTCGGCAGCTTCGGGTGGTGAAGCTTCGGCTTCGGCAGGTAGCTCATGGCGTGGCCTTGCGGAAGGGAAGGACGTTCGCCGCCGACGCCCGGTCGGCGATGGCGGACAGGATGAAGCGCGCGGTGATCGGCGTGCCGTCATAGTGCAGCACCGGTACCAGCTTCGCGGGATCGATCTCCTCCTCGTTGATGAGAAGGGTCCGGAGCTGGGCGTCGCGGTTCTGCTCGACGACGAAGACGCGCTCATGCGCGGCGATGAAGGCCGCGACGTCGTCGTGGAAGGGGAAGGCGCGGATGCGCATCGCATCGAGGTGGATGCCCCGTGCCTCCAGCGCCGCCAGCGCCTCCCGCATCGCGGCCGCGGTGGAGCCGTAGAAGATCACGCCGTCGCGCGCCTTCTCCTTGGCCGGCGTCACGACCGGATGCGGGACGATGGCGCGCGCCGTGTGGAACTTCTTCAGCAGGCGCTGCATGTTATCGACATACGGCGCGCCATCTTCCGTATAGCGGGCGTAGCGGTCGCGCGACGTGCCGCGGGTGAAGAAGGACCCCTTCTCCGGATGGGTGCCCGGCCAGGTGCGATACGGAATGCCGTCCCCGTCCACGTCCAGGTAGCGGCCGAAGGTCTTCGCGGCGTCGAGGCCCGCGGCATCGAGCACCTTGCCGCGATCCATCCTCCGCGCGGGATCCCACTTGAAGGGTTCGCACAGCCAGTCGTTCATGCCGATATCGAGGTCGAGCATGACGAAGATCGGCGTCTGCAGCCGGTCGGCCAGGTCGAAGGCGTCCGCCCCGAAGGCGAAGCATTCGGCCGGATCCTCGGGCAGCAGCATGACGTGCTTGGTATCGCCATGGCTGGCATAGGCGGCCGAGAGCAGGTCCGATTGCTGCGTGCGCGTCGGCATGCCGGTCGACGGCCCCGCGCGCTGCACGTCGAACAGCACGGTCGGGATCTCGGCGAAGTAGGCGAGGCCGAGGAATTCCTGCATCAGCGAGACGCCGGGGCCGGAGGTTGCCGTGAAGGCCCTGGCACCGTTCCAGGCGGCGCCGACCACTATGCCGATGGAGGCGAGTTCGTCCTCCGCCTGCACGATCGCGTAGCGCTTCGCCCCTGTCTCGGGGTCCTTGCGCAGGCGGCCGCAATACTTCTCGAAGGCCTCGGCGAGCGAGGTCGAGGGTGTGATCGGGTACCAGGCGCAGACGGTCGCGCCGCCATAGACCGCGCCGAGCGCTGCGGCGGAATTGCCGTCGGTGAAGATGCGCTCGCCCACGGCATCCGCCTTGCGCAGCCGCAGGCCGATCGGGCAGGCAAGGTTCTCCTGCGCCCAGGTCCGGCCCATCTCGAGCGCGGCGAAATTGGCCGGGACCAGCTTCTCCTTGCCCTTGAACTGGGCGGCGATGGACGCCTTCACCGCCTCCACGTCCATGTCGAGCAGCGCCGAGAGCGCGCCGAGATAGACGATGTTCTTGAACAACTGCCGCTGCCGCGGATCGGAATAGGCGTTGTTCGTGATCTCGGTCAGCGGGCAACCGATGATCGTGATGTCGTCGCGGAACTTCGACTTCGGCATCGGCCGGGTCGAGTCATAGAACAGGTAGCCGCCCGGCTCGATCTCGGCGACGTCGCGATCCCAGGTCTGCGGGTTCATCGCCACCATCATGTCCACGCCGCCACGCCGGCCCATGTGGCCAGCCTCGCTGACGCGGACCTCGAACCAGGTGGGCAGGCCCTGAATGTTCGAGGGGAAGATGTTGCGCGACGCGATGGGCACGCCCATCCGCAGGATCGATTTCGCGAAGAGCCCGTTTGCCGAGGCGGAACCCGATCCGTTGACGTTGGCGAACTTGACGACGAAGTCGTTCGTCGCGGTTATCGGCTGTGGCATGCGTGCGCCTTCGGCTTGGCGGTCTCGAGCAGGAACTTCTGCATGTCCCAGGCACCGGTCGGGCAGCGCTCGGCGCACATGCCGCAGTGCAGGCAGACGTCCTCGTCCTTGACCATCACTCGGCCCGTCTTCAGGCCATCCTGGACGTAGAGATCCTGGTAGGTGTTCACCGCCGGCGCCTTGAGGCGCGTGCGGAGCTCATCCTCCTCGCCGTTCTCGGTGAAGGTGATGCAGTCGGTCGGGCAGATGTCGACGCAGGCGTCGCATTCGATGCAGGCCTTGGCCGTGAACACCGTCTGCACGTCGCAGTTCAGGCAGCGCTGCGTCTCGAGATAGGCCATCTCCCGGTCGTAGCCGAGTTCGACCTCCGCGGTGATGTCGCGCAGCGCCTTCTCGGCCGGCAGTTGCGGCACCTTGTACCGCAGGTCGAGCGAGACCGCGTTATCATAGGCCCATTCGTGGATGCCCATCTTCTGGCTGGCGATGCGGACATCCGGCGCGGGGCGCGCCTTCACGTCCTCGCCCTTGCACAACAGGTCGATGGACACCGCCGCCTGGTGGCCATGCGCCACGGCCCAGATGATGTTCTTCGGGCCGAAGGCCGCATCGCCGCCGAAGAAGACGCGCGGGTCGGTCGACTGCAGCGTGTCGGCGTCGAGCTTCGGCAGGCCCCAGCGGTCGAACTCGATCCCGGCATCGCGCTCGATCCAGGGGAAGGCGTTCTCCTGGCCGATGGCGACGAGGACGTCGTCGCATTCGATCGTCACGTCAGGCTCGCCGGTCGGCAGCAGGGACCGGCGCCCCTTCTCGTCGTACTGCGCGGCGACCTTCTCGAACACCATGCCGGTCAGGCGGCCGTTGTCGTGCAGCACTTCCTTCGGCACGAGGAAGTTGAGGATCGGGATGCCTTCATGCATCGCGTCCTCCTTCTCCCAGGGGGAGGCCTTCATCTCGTCGAAGCCGGAGCGGACGACGACCTTCACCTCCTCGCCGCCGAGGCGGCGGGCGGAGCGGCAGCAATCCATCGCCGTGTTGCCACCGCCGAGCACGATGACGCGCTTGCCGATCGACGTCACATGCCCGAAGGAGACCGAGGCCAGCCAATCGATGCCGAGATGGATGTTGGCCGCCGCTTCCTTGCGGCCCGGCACGTCGAGCTCACGCCCGCGCGGCGCGCCCGACCCGACGAACACCGCATCGTACCCTTCGGCCAACAGGGCCTTCAGGCTGTCGACCCGGCGGTTCATATGGCTCACCACGCCGCCGCGATCGAGCGCGAAGCCGCATTCCTCATCGATCACTTCCTCGGGCAGACGGAAGCGCGGGATCTGCTGGCGGATGAAGCCACCGGGCTTCGCGGCGCCGTCGAAGACGTGGATCTCGTAGCCCAACGGCGCGAGGTCACGCGCGACGGTCATGCTCGCCGGGCCTGCGCCGACGCAGGCGATGCGCTTGCCGTTCCGCTCGCTCGGGATCTCCGGCATGCGGGAGAGCACTTCGCCCTTGTTGTCGGCCGCGACGCGCTTCAACCGGCAGATCGCAACGGGTTCCTCCTCCACGCGACCGCGCCGGCAGGCGGGCTCGCAGGGGCGGTCGCAGGTGCGGCCGAGGATCCCGGGGAAGACGTTCGAATGCCAGTTGACCATGTAGGCGTCGGAATACCGGCCCGCGGCGATCAACCGGATGTACTCGGGCACAGGCGTGTGGGCCGGACAGGCCCACTGGCAATCGACGACCTTGTGGAAATAGTCCGGGGACGAGATGTCCGTCGGCTTCACGCGCGGAGCCTCCCTTGGGCTGGATGCCGCAAAGCGTGGAGCACTCCGTTGGATGCGTTCCTGATGTCCTGGCTGCGGTGGCTCGACGGCCATCGCGCAAACGCAGTTGTCATTACGTCTGGTCCACTCCCCGCCGTTCAACGGCTTGACGGGAATCTGCCCCAAGGCGGCCCTCGGAGCAATGTGCCGATTCGTGCTGCGCCGCAGCGCGGGCGCGGGGTTCAGACCTCGAGGAAAACGGTCTCGCCCGCACCCTGAAGGCGAATGTCGAGCCGCCACTCGCCCCCGTCCGACGGCGTCGAGATCATGGTTCCGCGCCGCGGCGCCGGTACCAGCGCGAGCACCGGGTCCTGCGAAAGCCGCGCATCCCCTGCGAAATAGGCGCGGGTCACGAGGCCCTTCATCAGCCCGCGCGCGAAGATGGTGATGACCACATGCGCAGCCTGGGTGCTGTTGCCGGGCCCCGGGACCGCGCCGGGCCGGACCGTGACGAAGCGGTATCGACCCTCGGCATCGGTCGCGCAGCGGCCGAAGCCGTGGAATGACGAATCGTAACGGCCCTCCGGATCGGCCTGCCAGATCTCGACCATCGCGTCCGGCACCACGGCGCCGGAACCATCGGTGATGCGGCCTGTCAGCACGATGCGTTCGCCCGCCGCGCCCGCATTGGGGCCGTCCGCGCGCAGCAGGTCGGCCCAGGCCGGGAAGTCGATCATGTGCCAGTAGGGACCGGCGGTCTGGCTGGCAGTCGCGTGGGTCATGTCAGGCATTCTCGAAGGGCGTGGCGGCGCGGCCGCGCAGCACGATGTCGAAGCGGTAGCCCAGCGCCCAGTCGGCCTGCATCAGCGCGGGGTCAAGCGTCGCGACCAGGCGTCGCCGCGCGGGCTCGTCCCCGCTGCCCTGGAAGATGGCGTCGAAGTCGAGCAGCGGATCGCCGGGGAAATACATCTGGGTGATCAGGCGCTGCGCGAAGCCTGCGCCGTGCAGACCGAAATGGATGTGCTGCGGCCGCCAGCCGGGGCCCGGGTTCCGCCACGGATAGGCACCGGGCTTGATGGAGGTGAAGGCGTAGTTGCCCTCCGCATCGGTGAAGACCCGGCCCTCACCCACGAAATTCGGGTCGAGCGGCGCGTCATGCCGGTCGCGTGCATGGTGGTAGCGGCCAGCCGCGTTCGCCTGCCAGACCTCGACCATTGCGTTCGCGACGGGGCGTCCGTTCTCATCGGTCACGCGCCCGGCGACGACGATGCGTTCCCCGAGCGCCGCCTTGCCCTGCACCACCGAAAGATCGGCATGCGGCGCATACCAGGCGGGCGCGAAGCGCGGCGCCGAGGATTCCGTGACCGTCGTCGGGATGCGGACCGGCTCCGCCTTCGGATGGCGGAGCGAGGTGCTCAGATAGGATGGCAGGTCGAGCGGCGGCTGGCTGCCGGGCGCGATCGGCGCGTAGGGGGTTGGGTCCGCCATTCTTGCCTCCCTGGAGTGGGCTGACGGTGGAAGGCGGCGCCCTGCCCCGTCAACCCTCTTCCTTGAGGATGCGCACGGCGGCGAGCAGCGCCTTCTCGTAGCGCGCCCGTTCCTTGGCGGTGACGTCGGCCGGCCAGTCGCGGAAGCCGCGCCCGGTCTTGGGGCCGAGGCGGTTCTCCGCCACCAGCCGCGCCAGCGTCGGGCTGGGATCGGGGCTGTTGCACAGCGAGGGATAGATGGTGCGCCCTGCTTCGAGCTGCGTCTCGAGCCCCGCCAACTCCTTCTGCGTGATGGGCCCGGCTGCGAGGTAGCGGAATCCGAAGCAGTAGCGGACGGCGTTGTCGACATCCTCGGCGCTGGCGAGGCCCTGGTCGATGACGGCGAAGGCCTCGCGCATCAGCGCGTGCTGGATGCGGTTGGCGAGAAAGCCCGGCACGTCCTTCGCGACCCGGATCGCCTTGCGGCCGAGACCGTTCATGATGTCGGCGACGGCGTCGCAGATGGCCGGATCGGTGTGCTCGCCGCGCACGACCTCGACGCCGGGGACGAGATGCGCCGGGAGGAAGAAGTGCAGGTTGGCGCAGCGCGCCCGCGTGGCGATGTGGCCCGCGATGTCGGTGATGCGGTAGCCCGAGGCGTTGGAGACCACGGGGATGTGTGGCGGCACGAGCGTGTCGAGCCTGCCGAAGACCTCCTGCTTCAGTGTCAGGCGCTCCGGCACGGCCTCGATAACGATCTCGGCCGAGGCGTAGTCCGGCGCGGCGATGTCGTTCAGCAAGGCGAGGTGCGCGGCGTCGTCGGGATTGCCTTCGAGCTGCGTGATGGATTGCCGAACGCGGGCCTGGGCCTCGGGCCAACGGGACTCGGCCGGTTCCACGGCGGTCACGCGCCACCCGCCGGCGAGGAAGATGGCGGCGATGTCGCAGCCCATCAGCCCCATGCCGAGGATGACCGTGTGGCGCGGGGCACTCATGCGGCAATTCCCCCCTCGCGCAGCACGAAGTCGGCGATCTCGGCCACGCCCTTGTTGTCCTTGAGATTGGTGAAGACGAAGGGCCGCTTGCCGCGCATCTTCCGTGCGTCGCGGTCCATCACCGAGAGGTCGGCGCCCACCAGCGGCGCCAGGTCGATCTTGTTGATCACCAGCAGGTCCGACCGCGTGATGCCTGGCCCGCCCTTGCGCGGGATCTTGTCCCCGGCGCTGACGTCGATGACGTAGATGGTCAGGTCCGCGAGCTCGGGGCTGAAGGTGGCGGCGAGATTGTCGCCGCCGCTCTCGATGAACAGCACCTCGAGGTTCGGGAACTTCTCCGTCATGTCGTGCACGGCGGCGAGGTTGATCGATGCATCCTCGCGGATCGCGGTGTGCGGGCAGCCGCCGGTTTCCACCCCGGCGATGCGTGCCGGATCGAGCGCGCCGGCGCGGGTGAGGAATTCCGCGTCCTCCTTGGTGTAGATGTCGTTGGTGATGACCGCGATGTCGTGTCGGTCGCGCAGATGCTTGCAGAGCCGCTCGGTCAGCGCCGTCTTGCCGGAGCCGACGGGACCGCCGATGCCGACGCGGAAGGGTCCGTTCTTCATGACCGGAAGAGCCTCGTGTACTGGGTTTCGTGACGGATGGAGAAAAGGTCGAGCGCCGGGCTCGCCGTGCCGATGCGATCGAGATCCGCGGTGAGCGCGGCCTCGGCCGCCGCGGCGACGACCGGCAGCAGCGCCGCCGTCGCGACTTGGCCATCGGTCTGCCCGAGCGGCACCAGCCGCACCCCGGCCGAGACCAGATTCGCCGCGAAGGCGGACAGATAGCCGAAGGCGGCATCGCGCAAAGGCACGCCATGCGCCGCCGCGGCCGCGCCGAAGGCGACGGCATGCGGGATGCGGCGCGGATGGCGCGCGACGAAGGCCGCGAGGCGCGGCTCGGGCCAGGCGGCGAGCGTCACGTTGAGAAAGGCCGTCCCCTGCGCCTCTGCCTCCAGCGCGGTCTCCGGCGTGCCTCGCCAGGCCGCACCGAGTTCCGCGACGGCGTCGAGCGCCCTCGCCTTCCCCGCCGCCAAGGCGCGATGCGCCGCGGCCAGCAGCGCGCCATCCACGCGCCCTGCCCCGTCGCGCAGGGCCGTGGCGACATAGGCGACGAGGTCGTCCCGCCGCGTCACCGCGCCTTCCTCCACCGCGGCCTCGAGCCCATGGCTGTAGGTGTAGGCCCCCACCGGATAGGCCGGTGAAAGCCAGGTCAGCAGGCGGTAGAGCGCCTCAGTGGTGGTGGTCGCAGTGGTCGTGATCGTGGTGATGGTGGTGGTCGCCGTGATCGTGGTGGTGGTGGTGATGCTGGGTCGGGCTGTAGTTCTGCTCGCCATAGGCCCCCCCCTCCGGATCGAAGGGGACGTTCACCTTGCGCAGCGTCGCACCCAGGCCTTCCAGCATATGGACGATGACATGGTCATCGCGGATCAGCAGGCGGTCGCCGTCGATCTGCGTCGGCAGGTGGCGGTTGCCCAAGTGCCAGGCGAGGCGCGCGAAATGCTCGTGGTTCTTCGCGGTGATCTCGACGAGCGGCTCGGGCGCCGCCTGCACCCGCACGAAGCCGCCGGTCGCGAGCGCCAGGCCGTCGCCTTCCCGCAGCACCGTCGCCTCGGGCAGGTCGAGGAGGAAGGCTAGCCCACCCTCCCCCGTATAGAGCTTCCGGCGGCGGAAGCGGTCGTCGAAATCCACCAGCACGGCGTCGCGGGTTTCCGCCTGCGGCCATTCGCCGGCGCGGTGCACGGTGGTCGCGCGGGGGATGCTCTCCTGGTCCATCATCATCCTCAGAACAGGAAGTAGCGCTGCGCCATCGGCAGCACCTTGGCGGGTTCGCAGACGAGGAGCACGCCGTCGGCGCGCACCTCATAGGTCTCGGCATCGACCTCGATGCGCGGCAGGGCGTCGTTGTGCAGCATCGACCGCTTGCCGATGCCGCCGCGGCAATTGCGCACGGCAGCGAGCGGACGTGACAGGCCGAAGCGTTCGGCAATGCCTTCCTCGATCGCAGCCTGGGAGACGAAGGTCACCGACGTCGCACGCTTCGCCCCGGCAAAGGCCCCGAACATCGGACGGTAATGCACCGGCTGCGGCGTCGGGATGGACGCGTTCGGATCGCCCATCAGCGACATGGCGATGGCGCCGCACTTCAGCACCATCTCGGGCTTCACGCCGAAGAAGGCCGGCGACCACAACACCAGGTCGGCGAGCTTGCCGACCTCGACGCTGCCGACGTGGTCGGCCACGCCCTGGGAGATCGCCGGGTTGATCGTGTATTTCGCGATGTAGCGCAGCGCGCGGCGGTTGTCGTTGTCGCCGGTCTCCTCCGGCAGGCGGCCGCGCTGGACCTTCATCTTGTGGGCGGTCTGCCAGGTTCGGATGATGACCTCGCCGACGCGGCCCATGGCCTGGCTGTCGGAGGACATCATCGAGATCGCGCCGATGTCGTGCAGGATGTCCTCGGCCGCGATGGTCTCCTTGCGGATGCGGCTCTCGGCGAAGGCGACGTCCTCGGCGATGCGGGGGTCGAGGTGATGGCAGACCATGAGCATGTCGAGATGCTCGTCCACCGTGTTCACCGTGTAGGGCATCGTCGGGTTGGTCGAGGAGGGCAGGATGCCCGCCTCCCCCACCAGCCGCAGGATGTCCGGTGCATGGCCGCCGCCGGCGCCTTCGGTGTGGAAGGCCTGCATCACGCGGCCCTTGATGGCCTTGATCGTCTCCTCGACGAAGCCGGATTCGTTCAGCGTGTCGGTGTGGATGGCGACCTGGATATCCATCGCATCCGCGACCGACAGGCAGGTGTCGATCGCCTTGGGCGTGGTGCCCCAGTCCTCATGCAGCTTCAGGCCGCAGGCACCCGCCCTGATCTGCTCCTCGAGCGCCGCCGGCAGCGCCGCGTTCCCCTTGCCGAGGAAGCCGAGATTCATCGGGAAGGCCTCGGCCGCCTGCAGCATGCGGGCGATGTGCCAGGGCCCCGGCGTGCAGGTGGTGGCGAGCGTGCCGTGCGCCGGCCCGGTGCCGCCGCCGAACATCGAGGTCACGCCGGAGGCCAGCGCCTCCTCGATCTGCTGCGGACAGATGAAGTGGATGTGCGGGTCGATGCCGCCGGCGGTCAGGATGCGCCCCTCGCCGGCGATGATCTCCGTGCCCGGGCCGATGATGATGGTGACACCCGGCTGGGTGTCCGGGTTCCCGGCCTTGCCGATGGCGGCGATCTTGCCGTCCTTCAGCCCGACATCGGCCTTGAGGATGCCGGTCACAGCATCGAGGATCAGCGCGTTGGTGATGACGGTGTCCATCGCGCCGTTCGCGCGCGTCACCTGCGACTGGCCCATGCCGTCGCGGATGACCTTGCCGCCGCCGAACTTCACCTCCTCGCCGTAGGTGGTGAGGTCGCGCTCCACCTCGATGAAGATCTCGGTGTCCGCGAGGCGAACGCGGTCGCCGACGGTCGGGCCGTACATGCCGGCATAGGCCGCGCGGGAGATCCGGGTGGCCATCTACAGCGCTCCTTCCGTCTCGCCGCGGAAGCCGTGGACGATCCGCGCGCCGGCGATCTCGACCAGCCGCACCTTGCGCGTCTGGCCTGGCTCGAAGCGGACAGCGGTGCCGGCCGCGATGTCGAGCCGCCGGCCGCGCGCCGCCGAACGGTCGAAACGCAGCAGCGGGTTGGTCTCGGCGAAGTGGTAGTGGCTGCCGACCTGCACGGGGCGGTCGCCGGTATTGGCCACCTCGATCTCGATCGCGGCGCGGCCGGCATTGAGTTCGATGTCCCCGGCCGCCGGGATGATCTCGCCCGGGATCATCGGCGGGCTCCTTTCGCCTTGGGCTTCGGTTTCGCCGCGGGCTTGCGCTTCGGCGGGGCCTTCTTCGGCGCCGGCTTCTTCGCGGCGAGCTTGGCCTTCGCCTTCGCTGGCTTCGCCGCCGCCGCATCGCGGATCGGCTCGTGCACCGTGACGAGCTTGGTGCCGTCGGGGAAGGTCGCCTCGACCTGGATCTCGTGGATCATCTCGGCGATGCCGTCCATCACCTGCGCACGGGTCAGCACCTTGGCGCCGTCGCGCATCAGCTCCGCGACGCTGCGGCCATCGCGCGCACCTTCGACGACATAGTCGGTGATCAGCGCGACGGCCTCGGGATAGTTGAGGCGCAGCCCGCGTTCCAGCCGCCGGCGCGCGACGATCGCGGCCATCGCGACCAGCAGCTTGTCCTTCTCACGCGGCGTCAGGTTCATCCCGCTCCACTCCTCAGCCCGCCCGGCTCCGACGCAGCAATCCCCGCGCCATCATGGCGGGTCGCCTCTCAACACGTCCACAGCCGGGGCAGCGACGACGGCCGCCCCAGCACACGCGCCCGCAGCATCCGGATCGCCTGTCCGAGCCCGTCACGCACCGGGACGGCGCGGCCGAGCCAGCGTAGGATCAGCATCCCGGGCCGCAGGATCGTCGCGGCCATGCCCTCGGCGCGCAGCGCGTCCCGCGCCTCCTCCAGAGGCCCTTCCGCCAGCAGCACCAGCGTCGCGCAGGCCTCGGCACCATCGAAGCCGAACGGGCTGTCGAGCGGTTCGCGCAGCGCCCCGTCCAACGCCGTACCATCGGCCCAGACAAGGCGCCCCTCTCGCCGAAGTCGCCAGGAATCGAACAGGCTGCCGGCGTGCAGCGCCTCCCCGCGCGCATGGCGGCCGAAGACCAGCATCTCGGCCATGACCAGGCGCGCATCCGCGCCGACATCGGCTTCGAGCCGGCGCGACAGTCGCGCCCCATCGAACAGGATCGTCTCCTGCGGGATCCATTCGAGGGTCGCGCCAGCCTCGACCTCGAGCCGCGCCGCGATGCGCGTCTCGGCGCCGAGGCTGCGATAGATCTTCTCGGCCGCGGGGGTGGAGACGCAGGCCTCGGCGCCGGGACCAAGAGCGATCCCGACCTCCACCGCATCCCCGCCGGCGAGCCCGCCCGCCGTATTCACCAGCGCGGCAAGCGGCGGCTCGCCCGGTTCCGGCTCGGGGAACAGGATGCGCATGGGCGAGGCTTGGTGCAGGTCCGCCAGGCGCGTCGCGCCGCGCGCCACCTCGAAGCGCAGGGAAGCACCGCCGCGCGAACGCTGGTGGGACGGCAAGGTGGCGGCGCGTGACATGGCGCGCGAGACTGCCACGCCCGGGCCGCAGCGCAACCCGGGCTCAAACGCTCACATCGCAGGCATTCCCTGCCCGCGCCGCAGGCAGTTCCTCAGCCGTTCGGGCGCAACATCTGCCGCAGCACCGCGCCGTCCGAGAGCAGGTCGAAGCCCTCATTGATCTGGTCGAAGGTGATGTGGCTGGTCTTCAGCCTGTCCACCGGCAGCTTGCCGCGGCGATAGAGACCGAGCAGTCGCGGCAGGTCGCGTTCCGGCACGCAGGATCCCATGTAGGACCCGCGGATCGACCGTTCCTCGCTGACCAGCGAGGCGTGCAGGTAGGACACCTCGGCGCGGATGTTCGGCAGGCCGGCACTGATGGTCTCGCCGCCGCGCGCGGTGATGGCGAGCGCAAGCTGCATCGCCGGAATCGAGCCCGCCGTCTCCACCACCTTGTCGACGCCGCCATCGGTCGCGTCCCGCACGGCCGCGGCGCAATCGTCGTTGCCGGCGAGGAAGACGTCGGTCGCGCCCCATTGCTTTGCCATCTCGAGCTTCCTCGGATTGGTGTCGATGGCGATGATCCGCTCCGCCCCCGCCGCGACGGCGCCGAACAGCGCGTTCATGCCGACGCCACCGAGGCCGATGATCGCGACCTCCTCGCCCGCCTTGATGCCGGCCGTGTTCAGCACCGCACCCGCGCCGGTCATCACCGCGCAGCCGAAGATCGCGGCGTCGTCGAGCGGGATGTCCTTGTCGATCTTCACGCAGGACCGCCGCGCGACGACGGCGAACTGCGCATAAAGCGACAGGCCGGAATTGTGGTTGATCGGCGTGCCGTCCAGCCGCTTCAGCCGCTTCGTGCCGGTCGGCAACTGTCCGGCGGCGCGCGCCGCATTGCCGGTCGGGCAGATGTTCGGCCGGCCGCGCACGCAATAGCGGCAATTCCCGCAGGATGGCGCGAAGACGGTGATGACGTGGTCGCCCGGCTTGAGGTCGGTGATCCCCTGCCCGACCTCGCGGACGATGCCCGCACCCTCATGACCGATGACGATCGGCAGGGGGCGCGGGCGCTGGTTCTCGATGGTCGAGAGATCGGAATGGCAGAGCCCCGCGGCGGCGACCTCGATCAGCAATTCCCCGGGGCCCGGCGGGTCGAGTTCGACCTCCTCCACCACCATCGGGCGCGTTTCGGCATAGGGGCGCGGAAGGCCCTGCTGATAAAGGACGGCCGCCTTGATGCGCATGCCCGCATTTCCTCCGTTGGACGAAGGTCAGGGGACCGCGCGGGCGCCGAACCGTCAAGCCGAGGCGGCGCGCCACTCCGCGATCAGGGCATCCGTCGCGCGATCCATGTCGGCGCTGCCGTTGTAGCCGTGGAAGGACACGCGGACGCGCCCGCGGCCATTCCAGGCGAAGACACCGCGGCGCTGCATGCCGGCGACAATCGCGGCGGCATGGGGCGATTGCACGCACACGCTCGCGCCATGGCGCCGCGGATCGACCGGCGTGGTGGACGGGATGCTCGCTTCGGCGAGCCGCGCGAGCATCGCCTTGGTCAGCCCCTGCACGTGGCGCTCGATCGCCGGCGCACCGAAACCCGCGAGGTAATCGAGCGCGCCATCCAGGACATACAGCCCCACATGCGACGGATTGCCCCGCGTGAAGCGCGCGGCATCCGGCAGCAGGTCCGGCCGCCTAGACCAATCCGGCCTGCCCATGGAGGCCATGGAATGCCACCCCGCCGTGCCCGGCACCCAGCCCGGCTGCCGCGCGCGGTTCCAGAAGGCGATGGCCGTGCCCGTGCAGCCCAGCACCCATTTGTAGGTGGCGGAGAACCCGAAATCGGCGACGCCGGCCTCGATCGGCATCCAGCCCGCGCCCTGCGTGAAGTCGACCACCAGCAGCGCGCCGACCTTGTCCGCTGCCGCCCGCAAGGCGACCAGATCGTAGCGCGCCGCGGTCAGGAAGGAGACGGCGCTGACCGCAATCATGCGCGTGCGCGGCGTGACCGCCGCCGCGACGGCAGCGGGGTCCAGCATGGGCGCGAAGCACAGCGTCACGCCCTTCTGCGCCAGCGGCGCCGCGACCGAGGGATACTCGTCCGGATCGACCAGGACCTCGTCGCCATCCCGCCAGTCGAGGCTCTCGACCACCATGGAGACGCCCTCGGCGACCGAGGAGACGAAGCCGATGTCGCCCGGCGCGACGGCAAACAGTCGCGCGGCTTTCTCCCGCGCCGCCTCCATCGTCGCCTCCTGCCGCGCACGGCCGGGTGGGCCGGCCGACTTGTCCTCGGCATAGGCCGCGAAGGCTGCGTCGTGGCGGCGCAGGAAGGGCGTCTCGCCGGCGGCGCAGACATGCGCGATGCCGGACGGGATGCGGAAATCGGCAGGGTCGAAGAGCGGATCCATCAGATGATCGGCGCGTCCTCGGGGTCGATGGCGCGCTTCACGAAGCCATCCGCGAGCGGAGCATACTCCTCCCACAGCCGCCGCAGCGCCGGGATCGGCCCGACGGCCTTGTCGATGCGCAGGTCGACATAGGGGAAGACCTCGCGGTCCACGACCAGCAGGCTCGCCGAGGTCACCTCGCCGTGCTCGCCGCCGGCGGCCTCGCCGGCTTCCAGGGCGCGCACCAGGCGTTCGGCGAGCGGCTGGTCGAGGCTGGCGAGGAAGGCCTCCGCCATGGCATGGGCGATGCGCTCGTTCGCGAGGATGTTGCCGAGCGCCACCACGTCCTTGCCGTGGCTGACGCTGCGCGCCGGCTTCACCCGTGCCCCGTCGAAGTGCGCGGTGCGGCCCTGCCGGTCCATCACCGCGATCTGCCGCCAGCGATGATCCGGCGTGGAGGCGATGATTGCCGCCAGCGCCTGCTCGGCCGAACAGCCCGAGCGCAGCAGGTCGAGCCCCCGCGGACCCAGCCGCGGATCCGTCCGGTGCTGCGTCAGCACGCCGCCGACGCCCGCCGCCAGGAAGGGCACCCGCGTGCCGACCGCGATGGAGGAGGTCGTCACCGCCGCGCCGAACTGCCCCGTCCGCGCGCATCGTCCGAGAAGCGAAAAGGTCATGCCCGTGCCCCGATTTCGATCGACCGCATTCAAGGCCGCGCGCCGCCGCGCGTCCAGGCCACGCCTTGGAGAGCACGGTCCGGGCTGCCATGATGCGCCCGCTCGCGTGATGGGAGGCTTCGATGTCCAGGTTCCGCAACGCCCTGATGGCGGCAGCCTTCGCGCTGCTCGGCCTCGGGGGCGCCGCCACGGCGCAGACCGCGCCGCCGTCGAGCACCCTGCGCATCGTCATGGTCGGGCCGCTGCCGAGCCTCGACCCGGTCGTCTCCACCTCCGCGATCATCCGCAACCATGGCTTCATGGTCTACGATCAGCTCTTCGGGCTCGACAGCCAGGGCGTCGCGCGGCCGCAGATGGTCGACCGGCACGAGGTCTCGACCGATGGCATGACGCATCGCTTCACCCTGCGCGACGGCCTCGCCTTCCATGACGGGCAGCCGGTGCGCGCGGCCGATGCGGTGGCTTCGATCCGCCGCTGGGGCGAACGCGACATCGCCGGCCGCGCCCTGATGGCCGCGACAGCGGCCCTCGAAGTGGTGGACGACAAGACCTTCACGCTCCGCCTGTCCAAGCCCTTCGGCCTGGTGGCGGAAGCCCTCGCACGGTCGACCGCCAGCGCGCTGTTCATCATGCCGGAGCGCATCGCGCGCACGCCGGCCAATACCGCCATCACCGACGCGACCGGCTCGGGCCCCTTCATCTTCCGCGCGCAGGAGTTCCTGCCCGGCGAGCGCGCGGTCTATGTGCGCAATCCGGCCTATCGCCCGCGCAGCGAACCCTCGGACGGTCTCGCGGGTGGCAAGGTGGTGAGCCTCGAGCGCGTCGAATGGCTCGGCATCTCCGACCCCGCGACGGCCGCGGCCGCCCTTCAGTCGGGTGAGATCGACTTCCTCGAGACGCCGACGCCGGACGTGCTGCCGCTGCTCACCCGCAACCGCAACGTCCGCACCTTCGCGCAGAACCCGATCGGCTCGATGGTCTGGCTGCGGCCGAACCACCACATCCCGCCCTTCAACAACCCCGCCGCCCGGCAGGCGCTGCTGTTCATGGTGAACCAGGAGGAGAACCTGCAGGCGATCGGCGTGCCGCCCGCCGAGCAGGTGCCCTACTGCCCGGCCTATTTCCTCTGCGGCACGCCACTGGAAAGCGCGGCCGGCGCCCAGGGGCTGCGCGCCGTCGACCTCGACCGCGCCCGCGCGCTGCTGCGCGAAGGCGGCTACAACGGCGAACGCGTGGTGTTCCTGAACGCCGGCGACTGGGCCGCGAACAACGCCGTTGTGCTGACCATGGCCGAGAACATGCGCCGCGCCGGGATGAACGTGGATGTGGTCACCACCGACTGGGCCACCGTCACCCAGCGCCGCAACCGGCGTGAGCCGATCGACCAGGGCGGGTGGAATCTGTTCGTGACCATCGCGAATGTGCTCGACGCGCAGAACCCGTTGGTGAACGTCTACCTCGCAGCGTCCTGCGACACCGCCCCGGCCGGCTGGCCCTGCGACGCCGAGCTCGAGCGGCTGCGTGCCGCCTGGTGGGAGGAAAGCGATCCGGCGAAGCGCCGGCAGATCCTGGACCAGGTGCAGGCCCGCGCCTTCCAGGTCCTGCCCTACGTCAATGCCGGGCAGTACCGGACGCTCGCGGCCTATCGCGCGAATGTCGAAGGGCTGCGCCCGACCATCATCCCGGTCTTCTGGGGCGTGACGAAGCGATGAGCACGATTGCGATCGAGGAGGCGGGCTACCGCTTCATCCCCGCGGTGATGCAGTATTCGGCCGGCGTCGTGGCGCTGCCCGGCTTCCGGCTGGAACGCGTCCGCTTTGCCGAACCCGTGCCGATGGCCGAGGGGTGGCGGCGCATCGCGGCCTATCTCGGCTCGATCGGCCGGCCGTTGACCGCCTTCGCAGCCTGCGAGTTGCGTTCCCCCGCCCCGTTCAGCGAGGCCGGATTCGCGGCCTTCAACCGCGGCTATGCCGAGGTCCTGGCGGAATGGGGCGTCTTGCGGGCGGGCCAGAATCCCGTCGCCCGCAGCAATGTCTGCCCGCGCGTCGCGCCGCCCGCGGCGCCCGCCTTCCACGCTTTTGCCTTCACGGTGCCGGCGGATGGCGCGCCGCCGTCCTTCGTCGTCGCGGGCAGCGGAGAATCGATCGAGGGCAAGGCAACCTATCGCGAGAGCACCGTCGCCTATGGCGATACCTCGCCGGCCGGGATGCTGCAGAAGGGCCGCTACGTCCTGGGCGAGATGGAACGCCGCATGGGGCTGCTCGGCTTCGGCTGGCCGGACACGACCGGGGTGCAGGCCTACACCGTCTACCCCCTGCCGCCGGCGCTGACCGAGGAGATCGTCACCCGCGGCGCCGCCCGGCACGGCCTGACCTGGCAGGATTGCCGCCCGCCGGTCGAGGGCCTGGACTACGAGATGGACTGCCGCGGCGTCGCGATGGAGCGCGTGCTGCCGGCCTAGCCGCCGGATTGTGCGTCAAGGAAGGCCTCGACCGCCGGCCAGACGCCTTCCTGCGAGTGCTCGACGCCGGGGACGCGGTCGAGCGCCGTGGCGCAGCCGGCCGCGCGCAGGCTGGCCGCCAGCGCCTCGATCCGCGCGACGCGGGTCGGGCCCGCCTGCTCCGCGCCGCGGACCCAGAGCGGATGGCCTTCGGGCACGCGCAGAACCTCGGTCTCGAGGTCGTCGGCGCCGACAACGAGATGGATCGCGACCCCGCGCATCGCATGGAGGTCGGGCGGCTGCCCGAAGATGGCCGCGAAATCCTGCGTACCGGCCCACCAGGGCAGCGCCTCGTCCAGCAGCGTGACGTAGCCGGGCGCGCCGATGGACACCGCCGACAGCCGGTGCGGGTGCAGCATCAGGAAGCGCAGCGCGAACTGCCCGCCGCCGGAAAAGCCCGTCAGCATGAAGCGATCCGTCGCGAGCGGCACGCGGGTCGCCGCGTCCGCGACCATGGCGAGCAACGCCTGGTCGTAACGCAGCCCCCGGAACAGGCCGAACTTGTAGCTGGGCTCGTCGTCGGGCGCGGTGCTGCCGATCGGGAACAGGGGCGTCAGCAGCACGACGCCGCGACGATCGCAGAATGGCGCCATGAGGTCGCGCAGGGCCCCCGGCCGCCGGTCGCTGCCATGCACGGCGACGATCAGCGGCGCGGGGTCCGGCCCCAGACCCGAAGGGACATAGAGGCAGTAGGGAAAGCGCGGCTCGGCGGCGCAGGCGAAGAAGGGGGTGCGTCCCTCCATCGCCGGTCGCCAGCCGGGCATCGCGCCGCTCATATCGGGTCGCGCACCAGCGGGCTGGTGGAGCAATGGATGCCGCCGCCGCCGAGATAGACCTTGTCGTAGGCCACCAGCCGCACGGAGATCCCGGCCTTGTCCAGTGCCTCCTGCGTGCGGGGGCCGACCTGGTCGCTCATCAGCACGCGGCCGGGCGCGACGGCTAGGCAGTTGATCGCCCAGGACGGATCCTCGTGGTTCAGCGGAATCATGCGAATACCCAGGCGCTTCAGCTCCTCCATGAAGACGAAGGGCAGGATCACCGGATTCACGATGGCGACGTCGTGGTCGATCATCACGAAGGCGCCGTCGATGTGCAGGCGATAGCCCGGGATCTGCACGCGGATCAGGCGCGTGCCCTGCAGGGCCAGCACCTCCTCCATCTGCCGCGCGCCTTCCTCGTTGACGCGGGAGGAGACGCCGATCACCGCGACATCGGGGCGGACATAGGCGAAGGACCCGCCTTCCATCAGCCCGGTGCCGGCGATGGTGCGCAGGATCGGCATGCCCAGGGCGGCGAGCGTCTCGGTCACCGGGCGTTCCTCGCCACGACGGATGCGCGGGCCCATGCGGGTGACGACGGCGCCGCCATCGATCGCGATGCAGGAATCGCGCGTGTAGACGGATTTGTGCCGGCCGGGTGCCGCGCGATTCAGCATCACGACCTCGACGCCTTCCTCCCGCAGCGCGGCGGCCAGCGCGTCGTGCTGCGCCAGTTGCTCGGCCAGCGGCGGGATGACCTCGCCGCGCCAATAGGCGCCGGTCTTCGGGTCGCCATAGGCACCGAGCTCCGGGATCAGCGGCAGACCGTCGAGGACCTTCATCTCCTCTCCCGGCCGGTGCATCAGCACGACGCGCAGCCGGCCGATGTCGGAATTGCAGCCCCAGCGGCGGCCCCAGCCGAACTCCTGCTCGGCGGCACTGTTGAAGGCCGGTTCCGCTTCGGAATGGAACCGCTCGATCAGCATGTTGTAGCGGTGGTCGAACTCGCTCATCGCGCGCGACATGGCGTCTTATCCTTCGTTGCGCCGCCGCAGGGCGCGGTCGGCGAGGAGCAGCAGCAGCGTGAACAGGATCAGCAGCACCGCGACGGCGGCCATGGCGGGATCGAGGTTCTCGTTGATCCCGTCCCAGATCCGGCGCGGCAGGGTGAAGACGTCGCGGGAGGCGATGAACAGCACCATGACCAGTTCATCCCAGGAATGGATGAAGGCGAAGATGGCGCCCGAGAAGATGCCCGGCGCGATGCGTGGCAGGATCACCCAGCGCAGCGTCTGCGACAGGGATGCTCCCATGCCGCGGGCCGCCTGCTCGAGCCGCGGATCGAAGGCGGCGAGCGCGGTGGACACGGTGATCACCACGTAGGGAATCCCCGTCACCCCGTGCGCGATCACCACGCCGAGGAAGCGGTCCAGAAGCCCGAGTGGCCCGAAGTACCGGTACAACCCGATGGCATAGACGATCGAGGGGATGATCAGCGGCAGCAGCATCAGCACGCGGACGAGTTCCGTGGTCCGGCGCGAGATGCGCCAGCAGCCGATGGCGCACAGCGTCCCCGCCGTGACCGACAGGATCGTCGCCGCCACCGCGATGGTGAAGGACTGCCAGATGGAGCCGAGCCATTCCGGCGAGGACAACACCGTCGCGAAATGGCGGAAGGAGATCCCGTCCTGCGGCAGGGAAAGGTAGCGCTGGTCCGTCAGCGCCACCGGCACGACGATCAGGATCGGCAGCACCAGGTAGAAGGCCGTGGCCCAGGCCAGGCTGCGGCTGGCGGCGCCTGGGCTGTAGATGCCATCCACCGGATCAGGCCCCCGCCCCGAAGATGCGCCGCAGGTCCACGATGCGGGAGAACACCAGCAGCGTCACCAGGATGGCCGCGATCAGCATCGTCGCCATCATCGTCCCGAGGCCCCAGCGGATCAGGTCGAGGATCTGCAGGCTGATCCATTCCGCGACCATCAGTGTCTTGCCGCCGCCGAGGATCGCCGGCGTGATGTAGAAGCCGAGCGAGAAGATGAAGACCAGCACCCCCGCCGCGATGACGCCAGGCAGGGACAGCGGCAGGAAGACGCGGCGGAACACCTCACCACGGCTGGCGCCGAGACCCCGCGCGGCGGCCAGGAGCCGCGGGTCGATCTCCCGCATCGATGCCAGCATCGGCAGCACGGCGAAGGGCACCATGTAGTGCACCATGCCGACGATGATCCCGAACTCGTTCCACACCAGCGGGAGAGGCTCATCGATCACGCCGGCGCCGAGCAGCGCGTTGTTCACCAGCCCCTGGCGGCGCAGCAGCGTCACCCAGGCGAAGGCGCGCACCAGCACCGAGATCCACAGCGGCACCAGCACCGCGAGGATCCACCACCCCTGCGCCCGCGGGCGGGCGAGCGTGATCGCATAGGCGATACCGTAGCCCAGCAGCAGCGCCAGCACGGTGGTGATCAGGCAGATGCGCAGCGTCGTCTCGATGACCCGCTGCACGGCCGAGGAGGTGAAGAGCCTCTCGTAATTGCCGAGGCCGAGCTCGGGCTCGGTCACGCTGATGGTCAGCACCTGCGCGATCGGAGCGACGTAGAAGACAACCAGCAGAAGGAAGGCCGGCAGGATCAGCAGCCACCAACCCGCGCCGGTACGCCCCGCGGCACTCACGCCGCGTCCTCCTCGACCGGCACGGCGGCGTCCGCGGACCAGCCGAGACGGACCGGCAGATCCTCCGCCGGCGCGACCGGGGATTTCCAGGAGGGCAGCACGGCGCGCAACTCGCCGAGGTCCGCCGTCGCGATGCGCAGGGCGAAGCCTGCGCCGAGATAGGCCCAGGAGAGGATGCGGCCCTCGACCTGGTTCTCCGCGGCCTCGCCTTCGGCGAGCAGCGAGATCTTCTCGGGGCGCAGGGAGAGCAGGCTCCGGGTGCCCGGCGACGGCGCCGTCCCCGGCCCGTGCGCAACCGCGAGCCGCGACGCGCCGACCTCGAGCATGAAGCCCCCGGGAGCCGGCTGCCGGACCGTGCCTTCGAGGAAGTTCGACTTGCCGAGAAAGTCCGCCACGAAGCGCGTGCGCGGGCGTTCATACAGCTCCCCCGGCGCGCCGGCCTGGACCAACCGCCCATGGTTCAGGATGGCGATGCGGTCCGACATGGACAGCGCCTCCTCCTGGTCATGGGTGACGTTGATGAAGGTGCGACCCACGCGGCGGTGCAGCGCCTTCAGCTCCTCCTGCAACTCGGCGCGCAGCTTCTTGTCGAGGGCCGAGAGCGGCTCGTCGAGCAGCAGCAGGCTCGGATCGAAGACGAGTGCGCGGGCGAGCGCGACGCGCTGCTGCTGCCCGCCCGACAATTGCTTCGGCAGCCGCCCCGAGAACTGCGCGAGCTGTACCAGGTCGAGCGCCGCCCGCACCTTGGCGTCGCGATCGGCCCGCGACATGCCGCGGACGCGCAACGGAAAGGCGACATTCTCCGCCACCGTCATGTGCGGGAACAGCGCATAGCCCTGGAAGACCATGCCGAAGTTCCGCTTCTCGGGCGGCAGCGGCGTGATGTCCCGCCCGTCGAGCAGCACCGCGCCCTCGCTCGGCGCCACGAACCCCGCGATCGCCATCAGGATCGTGGTCTTGCCCGAGCCACTCGGCCCGAGCAGCGTCACGAACTCGCCCTGCTCGATCTCGAGCGAGACGTCGTTCACCGCGATGAAGTCGCCGTAGCGTTTGGTCAGCCCCCGCAGCCCCAGCGCGTGCCCGGCCGCGGCGCTCACGAGACGTAGTCCGGCTGCTCGCGGTCGAGCTTCCGGCGCAGCGCCTGCCAGGGCAGCCAGCCCTTCGTCGGGCCAGTCCCGAACTGGTCCCGGGCACGTCGCACCACCGGGGCCGGCGGCACCGCGAGCGGTGCGCCGGAGGACTGCGCCGCCAACTGGATGCGGCACGCCTGTTCCAGGTAGTACATCCAGTAGAAGGCCTCGGCGACCGTGCGGCCCACGGTCAGCAGCCCGTGGTGGCGCAGGATCATGCAGGGCTTGTCGCCGAGGTCGCGCACCAGGCGGTCGCGTTCCGACAGGTTGTCGTCCGCGGCGATGCCTTCGTAGTCGTGCAGCGCGACGCGGCCGTCGAACTCCATGCTGATCTGATTGAGCGGCAGCAGCCCGCCCGACTGCGCGGCCACCGCCATGCCCGCGAGGGTATGGGTGTGCATCACGCACATCGCGTGCTCGCAGGCGCGGTGCACGGCGGAATGGATGACGAAGCCCGCCGGGTTCACCGGCCAGGAGGTCTCCTGCACCGGTGCGCCCTCCGCGTCGACGACGACGAGGCTGCTGGCCGTGACCTCCTCGAACAGCAGACCGTAGGGGTTCACCAGGAAACGGTGCCCTTCCCCCGGCAGGCGGGCGGAGAGATGGGTGAAGACCAAGTCCGTCATGCCGAAATAGGCAACGAGGCGGTAGGCGGCCGCAAGGTCCTCGCGCACCTCCTGCTCGGTCTGCGGGCGGTTCGGATCCGGCTTCGCCGGCGGCGGCGGGAGGGCCATCAGTAGCCTCGCTCGGGGTCGTAGACGTTGGGCAAGGGCTCGCCACGCCCGAGACGCGCAATACAGTCGGCGACGTAGCGGGCGCGCTCGCGGCGGCTCGGCAGGCTGGCGACATGCGGCGTGACGGTGACGCGCGGGTGCGACCAGAGCGGGCTGTCCGCCGCGAGGGGCTCCGGGTCGAAGACGTCCAGCATGACCCCCGACAACTGCCCGCTATCGAGCGCGGTCAGGATATCCGGCACCACCTGCTGCACGCCACGCCCGACCTGCACGAGGCCCGCGCCGTGCGGCAGCCGGGAGAACAACGGGGCGTCCAGCAGCCCGCGGGTTTCCTCCGTCGCCGGCAGCAGGCAGACGAGGATGTCGCATCGTGCAAGGAAGGCATCCCGTTCGTCAGCGCCGGCGAAGGTCTCGACGCCGGGGACGTCCTTGCGCGTGCGCGACCACCCGATCACCGGAATACCGAGGGCGCGCAGCATTTCGACGCTGCGCAGCCCCATGGCACCCAGGCCCATGACGCCCACCGTCCGCTCGGCCGCGGCGAAAGGCGCCTCGAAATAGTCCCAGACGCCCCGGGACTGCGCGATCGCCATGCGGCGCGCATCCTTCACCAGCGACAGCACGGCCCAGGTGACGAACTCGCCCATGCGCTGCGTCGCCTCAGGCGGGACGCAGCGCACCAGCGGGATATGCCGCGGCAGGTCGGGATCGGCGACGATCCCATCGACACCGGCGCCGGAGCCGAAGATCGCGCGGAGCTTCGGCATCCGCGCGAGACGGCCCGGATCGGGATCCCACACCAACACGAAGTCGACCGCAGCGGGATCGAGAGACGGGTCGTCCCACCAGCGGAGCTCAAGATCGGGCGCGCATTCAGCGAAATGCGCCCGCCATTCGGGGAGGGCGGATTCGCCCCCCGACTTCACCACGAGGATCACGGACAGCTTCAGCCGGTGATGGTGTCGATGAAGTCCGCGTTCACCTGCTGATAGTTCTGGCCCCACCAGTTCCCGTCGAGCACCACCTGCACCCGCGCATTCTCGGGATCCGTCGGGTTCTTCCGCCGGAGGTCCTGCGGCACCAGCGCCGCCGCGCGTGGGTTGGTCGGCCCGTTGCCGAGCAACTGCAGCAACCCGACCTGCGGTTCCGGATTGGCGAGCATGGAGGCGAGCAGGCGCTGGGCCATCTCGCCGCCCGGGTTGCCGCGCGGGATCACAAAGATGCCTGCCTGCAGCAGCGCCTGCGGCCAGATGAATTTGATGCGGCCGTTCGTCTCGGCTTCCAGCACGGTCGCGCGGGTATGCCAGACCTGGCCCATCACCGCCTCGCCCGTGCGCAGGAACTGCTCGCTCTCGCTGCCGCTGTTCCAATAGACGGCGTTGCGGCGAAGTTCCGACACCTTGCGCAGGCAGGCCCGCACGTCGAGCGGATAGAGGTTCGCCGGATCCTTGCCGAGCGCCATCTGCGCGGCATCGAGCGTCGCCAGCGCGTCGCGCCGCAGCAGGCGCGTGCCGGGGAACTTCCGCAGGTCGTAGAAATCGGCCCAGGAGGTCGGTCCGCCCTCCGGGAACTTGGCGCTGTCGTAGCAGAGCACGCTGCTGAACGAGTACGGCGCGGCGCCGTATTCCAGCGCGAAGCCGACCGGCAGCGTGTCCTCCTTCTTGACGATGCTGTAGTCGATCTTCGTCACGAGGTTCTGCCGCCCGAGCAGGTTCGAGGACGAGGCCGAGGAGTCGCACATGTCCCAGGTCGTGCGCCCGCTCTCGACCATCGAGCGGATGCGGCCGGCCGACGGACCGGTGCTGTCCTGCACCACCGTCCAGCCCTGGTTCGCGGCCATGAAGGGGTCCCCGTAGAAGCGCCCGAAGCCCTGGTTGGCCAAGCCACCCCAGTTGACCATGACCAGCTGGCGATTGCCCTGCGCACGGGCCTCGCCGCCTGCGAGCGGCGCCACGCCGAGCGCGGAGAGCGCGGTCAGCAGGCCGCGCCGGCTGATCTGTCCGCGCCGGAACTTCTGGAAGGCCAGGTCCACGCAATCTTGCTGGAAGCTCTGCATCACCGTCTCTCCTCGCGCTGCAACGCAGCGCCCGGCGCAGGTGCGGCCTGACCGGGCAATACCACTTGCGGTTGTCGCCGTGCCGGCGTGAAGTCTCCCGTGTCGAAACTTCACCATGGGCAGGCCTTCACGGCAATGACCGACGCGCAGTTCATCTTCGCTCCGGACTTCAAGACCACGCCATGGTGGTGGGAAGCCGCCGAACCGCCCAAGCGCGACAGCGTCCTGCCCGACCGCGTCGGCGTCGCCATCGTCGGCGGAGGATATGCCGGCCTGTCGGCGGCGCTGACCCTGCGGCGCCTGGGCCACGACGTCGCCGTGCTCGATGCCGAACGGATCGGTTGGGGCGCGTCGTCCCGCAATGGCGGCATGGTCTCGGGTGGGCTGAAGGTCGCCTCGGGACCGCTCGAGAAGACCTATGGCACCGAACGCGCCCGAGCCATCGCGCTGGCCGCGGCCGCCTCCTTCCCCTTCATCGAAGAGACGATCTCCCGCGAAGGCATCGCCTGCGACTATGTCCGCTGCGGCCGCTTCGTCCCGGCCTGGACGCCGAAGCACTACGACGCCCTCGCATCGCGCGCGGAGAGCATCGCCGAGATCACCGGCCTGCCCACGCGGATGCTGTCCCGCGACCGACAGCGCGAGGCCCTCGGCAGCGACCACTACCATGGCGGGATGATCGCGGATGCCTCGGGCAGCCTGCATCCCGGCAAGTACGCGCGGGGCCTGGCCGATGCGGCCGAGCGCGCCGGCGCCCGCCTGGTGGACGGCGTGCGCGCCAACGGCATCCGGCGCGACGGGTCGTCCTTCCGCATCGTCACGGATCGCGGGCAGATGCGCGCCGATGCCGTCCTGGTCGCGACCAACGGCTATTCGCGCGACAAGCACGGCAATGCGGCGATGCCCTGGCTGGCGCGGCGGATGATCCCGGTCGGTTCCTACATCATCGCCACCGAGGAACTGCCGCACTACGCCATCGACACCTTCTTCCCCGGCCGACGGATGATCAGCGACACCAGGCGGGTGCTGAACTACTTCCGTCCCTCCCCCTACGGGAACCGGATCCTGTGGGGCGGCCGCGCCTCCTTCGGCCCGACCGAGCCCGAGAAGGCGGCGCCCGCGCTGCGTCGGATGATGCTCGCCGTCTTCCCCGAGCTGAAGGAGGTCCAGATCACCCATGCCTGGACCGGCAACGTCGCCTTCACCTTCGACTTCCTGCCGCATATCGGCCTGCAGGACGGCATCCACTACGCGGCCGGCTGCCAGGGATCGGGTGTCGCGATGGCGACCTGGCTCGGCCACCGCGCGGCGCTGAAGATCGCGGGGGCGGACAATGAGGGTTTCGCGCTGGACGGGCTGACCTTCCCCACCGTTCCCCTCTACAACGGCAATCCGAACTGGTTCCTGCCGCTGATCGGCGGCTGGTACCGTCTGCGCGACCATATCGACAGGGCTGCCGCATGAACGCCGATTTCGTCCTCCTGAACGGCCGCATCGCCACGATGGACGGGAGGGGGACGGAAGTGGAAGCGCTCGCAGCCTTCGGCGGCCGCATCGTGGCGACCGGCACCAGCGCGGCCATGCGCGACCATGTCGGCCCCGCGACGCGCGTGCTCGATGCCGCCGGACGGCGCGTCATTCCCGGCATCGTCGACAGCCACGCCCATCCGGATGCCTATGCGGTCCGGCTGCGCACCTGGACGCTGCTCTCCCCCGACCGCGTGCGTTCGCGGGACGAGGTGCTGTCGACCATCAGCCGCGTCTGCGAGACCCTGCCGCCCGGCCGCTGGGGCGCCTTCTACCGGCTGAACGAGCGCGCCTCCGGCGGCTACCCCACTCTCGACGAGCTCGACGCGGCGAGCGGCGGACGACCGCTGTTCATCCTGCGCACGGACGGGCATCTGGGCCTTGCGAACCGCGCCGCCTTCGCCGCCTGCGACATCGGGCCCGAGGCGCAGGACCCGCCCTACGGCGCCTTCGACCGCGACCCCACGACAGGCGCCTTCACCGGCCTGGTGCGGGAGACGGCGGCGCACATCTTCCTCGGCGCCGTGCACGGCGCCGACAGCGAGTCCGACATCGCCGAAGGGATGGAGGTGGTGCAGGACGAATGCCTGCGCCACGGCATCACCTCGGTGGCGAACTCGCTGACGCCCTCCAAGGCGATCCGCGCCTATCAGGACATGCGTTGCGACGGGCGCTGGCGGATGCGCATGGGCATCATCGCCTCCGGGCGCGACGAGCCGCTGATCCCGCATCTGATCGGCGCCGGGATCCGGTCCGGCTTCGGCGACGAATGGCTGCGGATGATCGGCGTCGAGTGGTGCCCGGACTGCTCCACCTCCGGCCGCACCGCCGCCTATTGGGAGCCCTATGTCGGCACCACGGTGCCGGGCGAGCCGGTGCCGAACACCGGCATGATCCTCTACGACAAGGACGACCTGACCGCGCGCGCCACCGCCGCGCACAAGGCCGGGCTGCAGGTTATGATCGAGGGCGTGGGCGACCGCGGCATCGACTTCGCGCTCGACGTCATGGAAGCCGCCCTCGCCGCGCATCCGGTCGAGGACCATCGGATGCGGGTCGAGCATTGCTGCTACGTGACGCCGCCCATCCTCGCGCGGCTGAAGCGCGGCGGCTTCGTCGATTCCTCCGCGACCGGCTTCATGGACGAACTTGGCGAGGCCTACGTCGCCAATCGCGGCCAGGCGGCGCTGCGCCACATGTGGCCCCATCGCAGCCTGATCGCCGCCGGCATTCCCGCGCCGGGCCATTCGGACTTCGCGGTCTGCAGGGTCAATCCCTTCACCGCGCTCGGCGCCATGGTGACGCGCCGCAGCCAAACCGGCGCGGACCTCGATGCCTCGGAAGCCGTGACGCCGATGGAGGCGCTCGCGGCTTACACGACACTCGGCGCCTGGGCGCAGCGGGAAGAGCACGAGAAGGGCAGCCTCGAGGTCGGCAAGCTCGCGGATCTCGCCGTGCTCGATACCGACATCCTCACCTGTGATCCGGCGGCCATCCGAGGGACCGGCGTCATCGCGACCGTCGTTGGCGGCATGTTGCGGCACGGGGGCTGAACTCCCTCTTCCCGCCAGGTGGTCCGGCATGCGAGGTGTTGCGGGCCGGAACCCAACAGCGAGACCATCATGCGGCGCAGCATTCTCCTGGCATGCCTTGTCCTGCTTCCCGTGAGCGGCATGGCCCAAGGCCTCGTCACCGAACGGACCATCAGCGCGAGCCTCGCCGCCGAGGCGGCGGCGGCGGCCGTGGAAGCCTGCGCATCGCGCGGCTACCGCGTCGCCGCCACGGTCGTCGACCGGTCCGGGGTGGTGCGCGCCGTGCTGCGCGCGGACGGCGCCGGTCCGCACACCGTCCCGTCGTCGCGCGCCAAGGCCTACACGGCCGCGACCATGCGCACGGGCACGTCGCAGATCCTCGAGACGGTGCGCACCAATCCGGGCGCGGCGCGGCTGCCGGACATCGAGGGCTTCCTCGTCGTCGGCGGCGGCATGCCGATCCGCGCGGGGGATGAGGTCGTGGGCGCGATCGGCGTGGGCGGCGCGCCGGGCGGACACCTCGACGACCAATGCGCCGAGGCCGGCATCGCCCGCATCCGCGAGCGGCTGAACTAGAGCCGTCTCCGTGGGCGCACGCTCACGGCCACGTCTCCAGCCCGTTGCGCAAGCATCTTTGCCCGATCGGGTGAGCCCGCCTGATCGGGATCCGCTCTATCGCTTCAGCGCGAGCCGCTTCGCCGCGCCGCCAGTCGCCTGCGCGGCAAAGCGCGCCAGAACCTCCTCGGGCCAGGTGGCGACACGCCGCGCTTCGAGGTCGACACAAAGGTAGAGCACCTCGTTCTCCGCCGCCTGCCAGCCTTCCGCCGCGTGGTACATCACGTGGCGGCAGAGCAGCCGCTTGGAATCATAGGCCAGCACCTCGCTGTCGAAGGCGAGCGGCGCGCCCTCCGTCACCTCGCGGGTATAGGCCTGCCAGGATTCCGCGGCGAAGGTGCCGAGGCCCTTCTCGCGGAACGCCTTGCCGAGCCCGAGTGACGGCCACAACGCGTCCGTCGCGAGGTCGAAGGCCACCAGATAGAAGGCGAGATTCATATGCCCGTAGTGGTCGACCCATTCACGACGAACGTGGCACAACGCCGGGCGCGACGCATTTCGCGGCGTTTCAGCGGATGCATCCAGCGAGTTCCCCACACGCTCCCCCACTCAGTTGCCCCCGCAGAAGCACGGATCGCATCGACGCCTCCGCTCTGACCGTGTGCGCGGGGTACGTCAATGCCCGGGACGCAGCCGCGGCGCGGCCCCTTCGCGATCCTGAACGCCGGCCGGATGTCCACGGTGTCGCTCAGCGGATGGCGCTTACGGACGACGACCATTTTGCCCGTCGGACGGGCCGGGCGTAGAGCCCCCCTGTGCGCCACCGTCGCGGTCCGGCCGCCGATGAACAGCGCCGCGCCTGATCGGGCGCCGCCGCGTGGGGCACATGGTGGATGCCCATCGAGCGAGCGGGTCCCACACCGTCCCCTCGGCGGCAGGCCCTCGGGCAGCGCCTGCCACTGACAGCCGGTCGAGCGCACCTCGAACACCGCGTTCGGCATCCTCCGTGCACGGGTCCTTACCTGCCTCGCCGCACGGATCGCCGGCGACACCAGCGCCCGTCCGGTATCCGTCAGGTCGGACAGTTGACGCAGGCCTTGGCGATCCGCCGCTTGTCCATGTTCCGCCGTCCGCGCGACCCCGAATCGGCCGCGGGACAAGCGAATGGAAGCGGAGTCGATCGATCCAACGTCTTTCCGGCTGGCTCCTACAGCTTCACGCGGAAGACATTGGCGATCTCACCCACGATGCCGCGCCGGAAGGCGAGCACGACCGTGACGAAGATGCCGCCCTGGATGACCGTCACCCAGGCGCCCATCTCGGCCAGGTAGTTCTGCATCGTCACGATCACCGCAGCGCCCACGACCGGGCCGAACACCGTGCCGAGGCCGCCCACCAGCGTCATCAGCACCACCTCGCCCGACATGGACCAGTGCACGTCCGTCAGCGTCGCGATGCCGAACACCAGGGACTTCGTCGCCCCGGCCACGCCGGCAAGTGTCGCCGAGAGGATGAAGGCCACCAGCTTGTAGTCGTCCGTGCGGTAGCCGAGGGAGGTCGCGCGCGGCTCGTTCTCCCGGATCGCCTTCAGCACCTGGCCATAGGGCGAATGGATGATGCGGTGGATCATCAGGAAGCCGAACAGGAAGACGGCCGCGACGAACCAGTACATCGCCATGTCGTTGGACAGGCTGATCGAGCCGAACAGGCTGCCGCGCGGAATGGCCTGGATGCCGTCCTCGCCGCCGGTGAAGGGCGCCTGCACGCACAGGAAGTAAATCATCTGTGCGAGCGCGAGGGTGATCATCGCGAAGTAGATGCCCTGCCGGCGGATGGCGATCCAGCCGAACACCCAGCCCTGGAAGCCCGCAACGATGGCGCCCGCGACGATCGCGAGCTCCGGCGTCAGTCCCCAGACCTTGGCGGCATGGCCGGCGATATATCCGCCCATCCCGAAATAGGCGGCATGGCCGAAGGACAGCAGCCCGACATAGCCGATCAGCAGGTTGAACGCGCAGGCGAACAACGCGAAGCAGAGCAGCTTCATCAGGAAGACGGGGTAGAGGAAGAACGGCCCGATCGCGAGGAAGGCGACCAGCAGCACGAGCGCCGTCAACTGCGCCTTGGTGAAGCCCCAGACCCCGTGGCTTTCATGCACGCCCGCCGGCATCGCGCCGACAGTGGTTTCGGATGCCATGGATCAGGCCCTCCCGAACAGGCCGGCCGGCCGCGTCAGCAGCACGATCGCCATGATGACGAAGATGACGGTGGACGACGCCTCGGGCCAGAAGACCTTGGTCATCCCCTCGACGATGCCGAGGCCGAAGCCGGTGATGACGGACCCCAGGATCGATCCCATGCCGCCGATCACCACCACCGCGAAGACGATGATGATCAGGTTCGTGCCCATCTGCGGGTTCACCGAATAGATCGGCGCGGCCAGCACGCCGGCGAGGGCCGCGAGCGCCACGCCCGCCCCGTAGGTCAGGGTGATCATGCGTGGCACGTTCACGCCGAAGGCCTGGACCAGCGCGGCGTTCTCCGTCGCCGCGCGGAGATAGGCGCCGAGGCGCGTCTTCTCGATCACCAGCCAGGTCGCAAGGCAGCAGGCGAGCGCGAAGACCACCACCCAGCCGCGATAGACCGGCATGAACATGAAGCCGAGGTCCCACGCGCCCTGGAGCTCGTTCGGAATGCGATAGGGCAGGCCCGAGGAACCGAACTCGTTGCGGAAGACACCCTCGATCATCAGGCCGATGCCGAAGGTCAGCAGCAGGCCGTAAAGATGGTCGAGCTTGTACAATCGACTGATCATCAATCGTTCGATGATGACGCCCGTCGCGCCGACGATGAGCGGCGCGAGCAGCAGGGCCCACCAGTAGCCGAGCCCCGCCCAGGCGAGCAGCATCCACGCCACGAAGGCCCCCATCATGAACTGGGACCCGTGGGTGAAGTTGATGATGTTGAGCAGCCCGAAGATCACCGCGAGGCCGAGCGAGAGCATCGCGTAGAAGGCGCCGTTGATGAGTCCCAGCAGCAACTGCCCGAAGAGCAGCGGTGCCGGTATGCCGAATATTTCGTCCATGCGGTGATCAGGCTCCTGTCAGGAACGCACGAGGGAGCAGCCGCCCTCGGCCAGCGGGCGGAACGCATCGTCCCCCGGCGTGGTGGCGGCAACCTTGTAGTAGTCGAACGGGCCCCGCGATTCCGAGGGGCTTTTGACTTCGAAGAGGAACACCGGATGCAGCTTCCGCCCATCCTCGCGGATGCGCCCGGGTCCGAAGGCGTCGTCGTCGGTCGGCATCGCCTTCATGCGGGCGACCGCCGCCCGGCCATCGGCCTTGGCGGCCGCCGCGCCCATGTCGGCCGCGGCCTTGAGGTAGTGCAGCGCCGCGCCGTAGCAGCCGGCGGGCACCATCGCGGGCGGGCGGTTCTGGTTCGCCGCGCGCACGCGTTGCGTCAGCGCTCGCGTCCGGTCGTTCAGGTCCCAATAGAAGGATTCCGTCAGCATCAGCCCCTGGGCGGATTCGAGGCCGAGGGCGTGGATGTCCATCACCCCCATCAGCAGGGCGGCGAACTTCATCGAGCGGTGCAGGCCGAACTCCCGCGCCGCCTTGATGGTGTTGACGGTGTCGGTCGAGGCATTCGCCATGCCGAGCACCTTCGCCCGCGACGCCTGGGCCTGCACGACGAAGGCCGAGAAATCCGTCGTCGCGGGGAACGGGTAGCGCACTTGGCCCAGCACGCGCCCGCCCGCAGCACGGACGAAATTCGCCGTGTCGCGTTCCAGCGCGTGGCCGAAGGCATAGTCGGCGGTGATGAAGAACCAGCTGTCGCCGCCGGTCCGCACGATCGCCCCGCCCGTGCCCTTGGCGAGCATGTAGGTGTCGTAGGTCCAGTGCACCGTGTTCGGGCTGCACTGCGATCCCGTCAGGTCCGAGGTCGCGGCCCCGGAATTGAGGAAGACCTTGTTCTTCTCTCGCGCGATCTGGTTGACCGCGAGCGCTACGGAGGAGGTCGGGACGTCGAGGATGACGTCCACGCCCTGGTCGTACCATTGCCGCGCGATGTTGGCGCCGACATCGGGCTTGTTCTGATGGTCGGCGGACAGCACCTCGACGTTGAAGCC
Organism: Neoroseomonas marina; assembly: GCF_012927745.1. GTDB lineage: Bacteria > Pseudomonadota > Alphaproteobacteria > Acetobacterales > Acetobacteraceae > Neoroseomonas > Neoroseomonas marina. The sequence continues at coordinate 149,509 of NZ_JABBKX010000004.1, read as the reverse complement.
GCGATTGCCGAATTCCGACGCGGCAGCCTGAGTCAGCACGACGCTGCCCGGCCCGGTCGTGTCGCGGTACGGTCCCGACATGTCGGTCAGCACGCCGAGGCGAATGGTGGTCGCCTGCGCGCGGGCGCGGGAGAGCGGGGCGGCCACGGCCGCTGCTCCGGCGAGTAGGCTACGGCGATTCATCTCCATAGACTGTCCTCCCTACGCTTGATGTGGGGGGCGACGCCGCTGCGCCGCCCCGGTTTCCGTCAGGTCCTCGCAAGCTGGCAGCCGCCTTCGGACAGCGGCCGGAAGGCCTCGTCCGCCGGCGTCGTCTGCAGGAGCTTGTAGAAATCCCAGGGACCGCGGCTCTCGGCCGGGGATTTCACCTCGAACAGGAAGGAGGGGATCAGGCGCCGCCCGTCCTGGCGGATCACGCCGCGCCCGAAGCAATCGTCTTCGGACGGCGTCGCCTTCATCCGGTTGATCAGGTCGAGACCCGAGGCTTTGGCAGCCGGGACGCCCATCGCCGCGACCGTCTTGAGGAAGTGCAGTGCCGCCGAATAGCAACCCGCGTGGATCATGTTCGGGTAGTTGGTCGGCGTGCGACGCACGACGCGCTGGGTCCAGGCGCGGGTCTTGTCGTTCGTGTCCCAGTAGAAGGATTCCGTGCAGACCAGGCCCTGCGCCGTCTGCAGGCCGATGCCGTTGACGTCGTTCACGAACAGCAGCAGCGCCGCGAGCTTGATGCCGCGGCGGGTGATGCCGAACTCGGCGGCCTGCTTGACGCAGTTCGCGGTGTCCGCGCCAGCGTTCGCAAGGCCGATCACCTTCGGCCGAGCGGCCGCCGCCTGCACCAGGAAGGAGGAGAAATCGGTCGTTCCCGGGAAGGGCGTGCGAACCGAGCCCAGCACCCGCCCGCCGGCGCCGCGCACGAAGTTGGTGTTGTCACGCTCGAGCGCATGGCCGAAGGCGTAGTCGGCGGTGATGAAGAACCAGGTATCGCCGCCTGCACGCACCATCGCCCCGCCGGTCGATTTCGCGAGCATGTAGGTGTCATAGGCCCAGTGCAGGGTCGTCGCGCCGCATTGCGGCCCCGTCAGATCTGCCGTCGCCGATCCGACATTGATGTAGGCCTTGCTCTTCTCCTTCGCGATCTGATTGACCGCGAGGCCGACGGAGGAGGTCGGCACGTCGAGAATCAGGTCGACGCCCTGGTCGTACCATTGCCGGGCGATGTTGGACCCGACATCGGGGCGGTTCTGGTGGTCGGCCTCCAGCACCTCGATCGTGAACCCGTGGCTGGTGCCGAACTCGGCCACCGCCTCGCGCGTCGCGGCGACCGAGGTCGGGCCGGTGTTGTCGCGATAGGTGCCCGACATGTCGGTCAGCACGCCGATGCGGATCGTGTTCGCCTGCGCGCGGGCGCGCGAGAGCGGCGCGATCGCAGCGGCGGTGCCTGCGGCAAGCAGGCTTCGGCGATTCATCTCCATCCAGACGTCCTCCGTGTCGTTCCCTGTGATCGTTCTTGGTGCAACCGGGCGGGGTCGTTGCCCCGCCCGGGGTCGTCACATCAGCTGCGGACCAGCGGGCATCCCCCTTCGGACAGCGGCCGCCAGGCCTCATCCGCCGGCGTGGTCTGCAGCAGCTTGAGATAGTCCCACGGGCCGGTCGATTCCGACGGCTTCTTCACCTCGAAAAGGTAGGACGGGATCATCATCCGTCCGTCCTGGCGCAGCGTGCCGCGCCCGAACGCCTCGTCCTCCACCGGCATGGCCTTCATCCGGTTCATGACCTCGACGCCCGGCCCCTTGGCCGCGGCGGCGCCCATGTCGGCAACCGCCTTCAGGTAATGGAGCGTCGCCGAGTAGTTGCCGGCCGTGACCATGTTCGGCATCGCGCGCTGGTTCAGGCGCGGCTGCACGCGCCGCGAGAAGGCCCGCGTGCGGTCGTTAAGATCCCAATAGAAGGATTCGGTCATCACCAGCCCCTGCCCCTGCTCGAGGCCGAGCGCGTGGACGTCGGCGATGAACATCAGCAACGCCGCGATCTTCACGCCGCGACGCGTGAGCCCGAATTCCGCCGCCTGCTTGATGGAGTTGATCGTGTCCTGGCCGGCGTTGCACAGGCCGATCACCTCGGCCCGCGACGCCTGCGCCTGGAGCAGGAAGGAGGAGAAGTCGGTCGTGGCCGGGAAAGGATAGCGCACCGACCCTGCCACCGAGCCGCCGGCCGCGCGCACGAAGTTCGTCGTGTCGCGTTCCAGCGCGTGGCCGAAGGCGTAGTCGGCGGTGATGAAGAACCAACGCTTGCCGCCCGCCCGCACCATGGCCCCGCCGGTCGACTTGGCGAGCATGTAGGTGTCGTAGACCCAATGCGCGGTCACCGGCGAACACTGCGGCCCCGTCAGGTCGGCAGTCGCGGCGCCGACATTGATGTAGACCTTGTTCTTCTCACGCGCGACCTGGTTTACCGCGAGCCCGACCGAGGAGGTCGGCACATCGAGAATCACGTCCACGCCCTGGTCGTACCACTGCCGCGCCAGGTTGGCGCCGACATCCGGCTTGTTCTGGTGGTCGGCGCCGATCACCTCGACATTGAAGCCACGATTGCCGAATTCCTGGGCAGCGATCTGCGCCATCGTAACGCCGTTCGGTCCGCCGATGTCGCGGTACGGGCCGGACTGGTCGTTCATCACGCCGATCCTGATCGTATTCGCCGCCTGGGCGCGGGCCGATCGGAACGGCAGCGCGCCAGCGCCGGCGCCGATCGCGGCGGCGGCAAGAAGATGGCGGCGGTTCAGTTCAGTCATCACTCTCTCCCTATCTCAATCGCCCGGACAGGGCGGGCGGGTTGGTTCCCGCCACGCCCCGGAATTGTCGCGTCAGCTCCGCACCAGCGAGCACCCGCCCTCGTTGAGGGGGCGGAAGGCCTGGTCGGCCGGCACGGTCTGCAGGACCTTGTAGTAGTCCCAGGCGCCGCGGCTCTCCTCCGGCTTCTTCACCTCGAAGAGGTAGACCGGATGGATCTTGCGGCCGTCGGGACGGATCACGCCCTCGCCGAAGGCGTCGTCATTGGTCGGCATGGCCTTCATGCGGGCCACGACCGCCGCGCCATCGGCCTTCGCCGCCGCGACGCCCATGTCCTTCACCGCCTTGAGGTAGTGCAGCGCGCCGGCATAGCAGCCCGCCTGCGCCATAGTGGGCGGCGCATTGGCCGGCATGGACGGCCGGACGCGCGTGGTCAGCGCCCGCGTGCGGTCATTCAGATCCCAGTAGAAGCTCTCGGTCAGCGCCAGGCCCTGCGCCGCCTGCAGGCCGAGCGCATGGACGTCGGTGATGAAGACCAGCAGGCCGGCAAGCCGGACGCCGCGGCGCGTGATGCCGAATTCCGCCGCCTGCTTGATGCAGTTGATGGTGTCGCCACCGGCATTCGCGAGTCCGATGACCTTCGCGCGCGACGCCTGCGCCTGCACGAGGAAGGAGGAGAAGTCCGTCGTCCCCGGGAAGGGCGTGCGCACGGAGCCGAGCACCCGGCCGCCATTGGCGCGGATGAAGTTGGTCGTGTCGCGTTCGAGCGCATGGCCGAAGGCATAGTCGGCGGTGATGAAGAACCAGGTGTCGCCGCCCGCGCGCACCATCGCGCCGCCGGTGCCGTTCGCCAGCATCCAGGTGTCGTAGGTCCAGTGCACCGTGTTCGGGCTGCACTGGGACCCGGTGAGGTCCGAGGAGGCGCCGGTGCTGTTGATGTAGACCTTGTTCTTCTCGCGCACGATGCCCGCGACCGCGAGCGCGACCGAGGAGGTCGGCACGTCGATCACGAGGTCGACGCCGTCGCGGTCGAGCCACTGGCGCACGATGTTCGACCCGACATCCGGCTTGTTCTGGTGGTCGGCCTGGATGACCTCCACGTTGAAGCCGAGCTGGCCGAGATCGGCGATGGCCTGGCGCACGCAGGCCGTCGAGCCCGGCCCCGAAAGGTCGCGATACAGGCCCGACTGGTCGTTGAGGACGCCGATCTTGATCGCAGTCCCCGCCTGGGCGCGCGCCTGTGACAGCGGCAGCGCACCGAATGAGGCGGCGGCGGCAGTGCCCATCAGAAGGCCGCGGCGGGTCGTGTCGATCATGGGGGTCGTCCTTTCACTCCAGGTGGGGCGCGGCGCCGGCAGGGTCGCCGCGCCCCGTTGCGGAACTCAGCTTCGGATCAGCGAGCAGCCGCCCTCGCTCACGGGGCGGAAGGCTTCCTCGGCTGAGGTGGTCTGCAGCAGCTTGTAGTAGTCCCAGGGCCCGCGGCTCTCGGCCGGGGTCTTGACCTCGAACAGGTAGGATGGGTGGATCTTGCGGCCATCGGCGCGGATGGCGCCGGCGCCGAAGCAGTCGTCGTCGGTCGGCATCGCCTTCATGCGCTCGACCGCCGCGACGCCCGACGCCTTCGCCGCCGTCACGCCCATGTCCTGCACCGCCTTGAGGTAGTGCAGCACGCCCGCATAGCAGCCGGCATGGGTCATGCAGGGCATGTTCGGCGCCATGGCGGCGCGCACGCGGTCGGTGAAGCGCCGCGTGCGGTCGTTCATGTCCCAGTAGAAGGTCTCGGTGCAGACGAGGCCCTGCGCCGTCTGCAGCCCCAGCGCATGCACGTCGTTGAGAAACATCAGCAGCGAGGCGATCTTGATGCCGCGCCGCGTCAGCCCGAACTCCGCTGCCTGCTTGATGCAGTTGGTGGTGTCGGACCCTGCATTCGCCAGCCCGATCACCTTCGCGCGCGACGCCTGCGCCTGCACGAGGAAGGAGGAGAAATCCGTCGTCCCCGGGAAGGGCGTCCGCACCTGGCCGAGCACCCGGCCGCCGGCCGCGCGGACGAAACCGCCGGTGTCGCGTTCGAGCGCATGGCCGAAGGCGTAGTCGGCGGTGATGAAGAACCAGCTGTCGCCGCCCGCGCGCACCATCGCCCCGCCGGTCGACTTCGCGAGCATCCAGGTGTCGTAGGTCCAGTGGATGGTGTTCGGCGTGCAGGCGCGGCCCGTGAGGTCCGAGGTCGCGGCGCTGCTGTTCAGGTGGACCTTGTTCTTCTCGCGGCAGATGTCGTTGACCGCGAGCGCGACCGAGGAGGTCGTGACGTCGAGCAACACGTCCACGCCGTCACGGTCGATCCACTGCCGGGCGATGTTCGATCCGACATCCGGCTTGTTCTGATGGTCGGCGACCAGCACCTCGACGTTGAATCCGCGGGCGCCGAAATCCGCCACGGCCTGCCGCGCGCAGGCGGCAGCCGTCGGACCGGAGATGTCGCGATACATCCCCGATCCGTCGTTGAGGACACCGATCTTGATGGTGTTCGCCGCCTGGGCGCTGGCCTTCCGGTATGGGAGGGCGCCCCAGGCCGCCGTAGCGGCGGCCCCGGCGATCACGCTGCGTCTGCTTGTGTTGCCGATGCTCATGGATCGCTTCCTGCCGTGTCGTTCTTCTTGTTCAGCTGCGGACCAGGGAACAGCCGCCCTCGTTCAGCGGGCGGAAGGCGTCCTCGGGCGTGCTGGTCTGCAGCAGCTTGTAGTAGTCGTGCTGGCCGCGGCTTTCCGCCGGCGTCTTCACTTCGAAGAGGTAGACGGGATGGATCTTGCGCCCGTCGGCGCGGATGGAACCGGCGCCGAAGGCGTTGTCCTGGGTTGGCATCGCCTTCATGCGCGCGACCGTCGCGCGCCCATCGGCCTTCGCCGCCGCCACGCCCATGTCGAGCACGGCCTTGAGGTAGTGCAGCGTGCCGGAATAGTCGCCCGCATGGCTCATCGCGACCGGCGTGTCGCCGCCGGCGATCGCGCGCACGCGCCGCGCCACGTCGCGCGTCTGATCGTTCATGTCCCAGTAGTAGGACGCGCTGCAGACGAGCCCCTGCGCCGTCTCGAGCCCCAGCGCATGGACGTCGGTGATGAACATCAGCATCGAGGCGAGCTTGATGCCGCGCCGCGTCAGGCCGAACTCGGCGGCCTGCTTGATGCAGTTCGTCGTGTCCGTCCCGGCGTTCGCCAGGCCGATCACCTTCGCGCGCGAGGCCTGCGCCTGGAGCAGGAAGGAGGAGAAATCGGTCGTCCCCGGGAAGGGCGTCCGCGCCGACCCGACGACCCGCCCGCCCGCATTGCGCACGAAGGTCGAGGTGTCGCGTTCCAGCGCGTGGCCGAAGGCATAATCCGCCGTCACGAAGAACCAGGTGTCGCCGCCTGCACGCACCATCGCCGAGCCGGTCGACTTGGCGAGCATGTAGGTGTCGTAGACCCAGTGGATGGTGTTCGGATTGCAGGCCCGTCCGGTGAGATCCGACGTCGCGGTCGAGGTCGCGATCATCACCTTGTTCTTCTCCCGCGCCAGGTCCGACACGGCGAGCGCCACCGAGGAGGCCGCAAGGTTCAGCACCATGTCGACGCCGTCGCGGTCGAACCACTGGCGCGCGATGTTCACGCCGACGTCGGGACGGTTCTGGTGATCGGCCACGACGAGGTCGAGCGTCAGCCCCCGCGGCGCCATCTCCTGCAGCGCGAGGCGCGCCGCGGCGATGCTGTTCGGGCCGTTCAGGTCGCGGTACGGCCCGGACATGTCCGACAGCAGGCCGATCTTCACGGTGTTCGCCGCCTGCGCGCGGGCGCTGCGCGGCGCGGGCAGGCCCGAGAGGACCGGCAGCGCCGCAGCGCCGGCGAGAAGGCCTCGTCTGCTTGTCTCGTTCATCCTGGTGCTTCTCCCTGTTGCTTCGTGTCTGCGTCGCGGCCTTCTACGGGCCTCAGACGCGCAGATACTCGTCGATGCGGCTGCGCGAGGCTTCGACGTCCTCGTTGCGCACCATGTCCACGACCTTGCCGTGTTCCATCACGTAGTGCCGGTCGGCGACCGTCTGCGCGAAGTGGAAGTTCTGCTCGACCAGCACGACCGTGAAGCCGCGCTGCTTGAGCTCGCGAATGGTGCGCCCGATCTGCTGCACGATGACCGGGGCCAGGCCCTCGGACGGTTCGTCGAGCAACAGCAGCTTCGCGCCCGTGCGCAGGATGCGGGCGATCGCGAGCATCTGCTGTTCGCCACCGGACAGCTTCGTGCCCTGGCTCCGCGCGCGTTCCCTGAGGTTCGGGAACAGCTCGTAGATCTCGTCGAGCGGCAGCCCGCCCGGCCGTACCACGGGCGGCAGCATCAGGTTCTCGGTCACGTCGAGCGAGGCGAAGATGCCGCGCTCCTCGGGGCAGTAGGCAATGCCGGCACGGGCGATGATGTCCGGCCGCGCGCCGATCAGTTCCCGACCCGCGTAGTGCACCGACCCGGATCGCTTCGGCACCAGGCCCATGATAGAGCGCAGCGTCGTCGTCTTGCCGGCGCCGTTGCGGCCGAGCAGCGTGACGACCTCGCCCTCATGGACCTCGAGGTTCACGCCATGGAGGACGTGGCTTTCCCCGTACCAGGCCTCGAGGCCCCGCACGACCATCAGCGGCGCGCTGCCTTCCTGCGCGGCGATCGGGAGTTCAGCGAGGGCGTCAGCCATGGGCGGCCTCCGTCGCGGCGGCGGGGGGGACTTCGGTGCCGAGATAGGCGGCGATGACGTCGGGGTTGCGCGCGACCGTGTTGTAGTCCCCTTCCGCCAGCACGCGCCCGCGCGCGAGGACGGTGATGGCGTCGCACAAGCCCGAGACGACCGTCAGGTTGTGTTCCACCAGCAGCACCGTGCGGCCCGCGGATACGCGACGGATCAGCGAGACGATGCGCCCGACGTCGTCATGCGTCATGCCCGCCGTCGGTTCGTCGAGCAGCATCATCACCGGGTCGAGCGCGAGCGTCGTCGCGATCTCGAGCGCGCGCTTGCGCCCATAGGGCAACTCGCCCGCCGTGAGATTGGCGTAGGCTGACAGCCCCACATCCTCGAGCAGTTCGCGCGCACGGTCGTCGTACTGCCGCAGCAGGCCTTCGCTGCGCCAGAAATCGAAGGACCCGCCGCGCTGGCGCTGCAGCGCGACGCGGACATTCTCCAGCACCGACAGGTGCGGGAAGACGGCGGAGATCTGGAAGGAACGCACCAGGCCGAGCCGAGCGACCTCGGCGGGCTTCATGCCGGTGATGTCGCGGCCGTCGTAGCGGATCGTGCCGCGGGTCGGCTGCAGGAACTTCGTCAACAGATTGAAGCACGTCGTCTTGCCGGCGCCGTTCGGGCCGATCAGACCGTGGATCGTGCCGCGGCGAACCGTCAGGTCGACGTCGTTCACGGCCACGAAGCCGCGGAACTCCTTCGTCAGACCCTTCGTTTCCAGGATGGCGTCGGACACCCTTGAAGCGCTCCCTTATCATGCTGGCGGCCTGGGCGACCGCTCGTTGCTCTCGCTCGCATCTACGCAAGGCACCGGGCCCCGCGCAAGCGGGACTCTCTGAAAACACATGATTTTCGCAGCGGAAGGGACACGCTGCATGAAAAAGGGGCAGCCGGTCACCCGGCTGCCCCATGCGAACCTATAGGTTCCGCGCGGGATCAGGCGGCGGCGGTCAGTTCCTCGGGCGCAACCTGGCGCTCGGTGACCTTCGCCAGTTCGAGCATGAAGTCGACGACCTTCTCCTCGAACAGCGGCGCGCGAAGGTTCTCCGCGGCCTGCGGATTCTTGCGGAAGAACTCCAGGACCTGCTGCTCCTGGCCGGGATAGCGCGAGGCTTCCTGGTAGACCGCGCGCGTCATCTCATCCTGCGCGACCTGGACGTTGTTCGCCCGACCGATCTCGGACAGCATCAGGCCGAGGCGAATGCGGCGCTCGGCGATCGTGCGGTATTCGGTCCGCAGCGTCGCCTCGTCCTTGCCCTTGTCCTCGTCGTCGAGGCGCCCGGCCTTGAGGTCGGCCTCCACGCGCTGCCAGATCTGGTTGAACTCGGCATCCACCATGCCGTCCGGCACCGGGAAGGTCGCCCGGTCGGCGAGGCTGTCGAGCAGCGCCCGCTTCACCTTCAGGCGCGACAGCGCGTCATACTCCCGCTGCAGCGACCCGCGGATCGCCTCCTTCAGCGCGCCGAGGTCGGCCATGCCGACGGCCTTGGCGAGTTCGTCGTCAACCGCGCGCGGCTTGCGGGTCTTCAGCGCCTTCGCCGCGATGGTGAAGCGCGCATGCTTCCCGGCCAGCTCGGCCGAGCCGTAGTCGGCAGGGAAGGTCACGTCGATGTCGCGCGATTCGCCCGGCGCCATGCCGTCCATCTGCTCGGTGAAGCCCGGGATGAAGCCGGCACCGCCGACCTCGATCGGCATGTCGCTGGCCGTGCCGCCGGCGAAGATGCGGGCCTCGGGCTCCTCGGCGCCGGCATAGAGCCGCGCGGGGCCGACGCGCAGCGTCAGGTCAACCGCCGCGCCGGCGGGGATCGCGACCTCAATCAGCGGGCGCACGAAGGCGAGGCCCGCGGCGTCCGACAGGGTCAGGGTGACGCGGTCGCCATTCGCGCCGAGCGAGGCATTGGCGCGCGCGACGCCCAGCGCCGCGTCGGCCGAACGCTCCTCCAGGCCGAAGCTCGCCGCAGCGCCGGCCGGCAGGGCGCCGGCGGCGACATGGGCGAGGATCGACAGCGTCAGGACGGCGCCGGGCTTCGCCGCAACCGCCTCGCCCGCGTCGATGCGGATCGCGCCCGCTTCGCCGGCCGAACCCTTCACCGTCACGTCGAAATAGGGGAGGCCCTTCTCGGACCCGATGGCCGAGACCTCGGCGGCGAGACCCGCCGGCACCGAGAGGTTCCAGCCGGTCGGCATCTCACCGGGGTTGCCCGGGACGGCGCCGAGGCCAGGGCCGTTCTTCAGCAGGTCGGCGGGCAGGCGGCCGGTGAAGTCGCAGACCAGCACGTCGCCCTTGGTCGCGGCGCGCGGCTCGGCGTCCTCGAGCGTGCCGTTGCGCTCGGCGATGGAGGCCAGCGCCTTCTCGATCGCATCGTCGGTCGGCTCGGCCTTGAGCCGCTCCAGCGCGATTCCCGAGAAATCAGGCATCGGGACATCCGGCAGGATCTCGAATTCCATCTTGAATTCGAGGTCGGCGCCCTCGGCGAAGTTCACGATCTCGATCTTCGGCTGCATCGCGGGCTTCAGCCCGCGGTCGTCGATCACCTTGCGCGACGAATCGGACACCGACTGCTCCAGCACCTCGCCCAGCACGGCCGAACCGTAGCGGCGGCTGACGACCGACATCGGGACCTTGCCCGGGCGGAAGCCCGGCATGGTCACGGTCTTGGCGATCTCGGCCAGGCGCTTGTCGCGCGTGGAGGCGATGTCGCCCGCGGAAACGGTGACGGAATAAGCGCGCTTCAGACCGTCATTCGCGAGCTCGGTGACCTGCATCGAGGGACGTCCATCCATTCTAAGGCTAGAGAAACCCGGCGGCGCCTTTGGTGCGGGCGAAGGGATTTGAACCCCCACGGCTTGCGCCACCGGAACCTAAATCCGGCGTGTCTACCAGTTCCACCACGCCCGCCCGCGAGGCGCCGCGCGGCGGCAGGGGCCGGGGTGTAGCGCATGGGGCCGGGGTTTCCAAGCGCGGCTGGACGGAAATCGGCCGGCCAGGCGAGGCTAGCGGGCCGGAATGGGCCAAGGAGGGCCGGATGATCCTGATCGGGCAGTATGATTCGCCGTTCGTGAGGCGGGTGGGGATCGCCCTGACCCTCTACGGCATCGCCTTCGAACACCGCCCGTGGTCCACCTTCGGGGACGCCGGCCGCATCCGTCCGCTCAGCCCCCTCACCCGCGTTCCCGTCCTGCTCGTGGATGGCGTGGCCCTGACGGACAGCCACCTGATCCTGGCGCAACTCGACGAGTTGGCGCCTCCGGGGACCGCGCTGATGCCCGCGGACCCGGTGCACCGGCTGGCGGCCCGGCAGCTGGTCGGTCTCGCGACAGGCATGGCGGAGACCGCGGTCAGCCTGTTCTACGAGAAGATCCTGCACGACCATCCTTCGCCCCTCCTGATCGAGAGGCGCGGGGCGCAGGTGACCGCAACGGCAGCCGTGCTCGAGACCGCGGCCGCCACCGCGGCGACGCCGTTCCTGTGCGGCGCGGCCATCACGCATGCCGACATCGCGCTCGCCGCGGCGGTGCGGTTCGTGACGGAGGCCCATCCGGGCCTGCTCGATCCGGTCGCCCTGCCTGCCCTCACCCGCCGCTGCCGGGACCTCGAGGCAATGGAGGCCTTCCAGGCGATCCAGCAGCCCTTCATCCCACCCTCATGACGGGTTGGGACCCGGGTCAGGCCGGCGCCCCTGTTCCGACCCTGAGCGCCGACGGCGGCGGCAAGCCGCGTCAGGGCATGGTGCCGGCACCGCAGGCGGCCGCGCGCCCGAGCAGGAAGTCCCGTTCCCGCGCGTTCCGCGTCAGACCGGCCGCCTCGGTGAAGGCGACCTTCGCCTCGGCGAGCCGCCCGGCGCGGAAGAGGGCGTCCCCCTTCGCCGCCGGCAGCGGGGCGTAACCGCCGAGCGCATCGGAGGCTTCCAGCGCCGCAAGCAGGCCGAGCCCCGCCTCCGGGCCGAAGGCCATGCCGTGCGCGATGGCCCGGTTGAGCTCCACCACCGGTGATGGCAGCGCCACGGCCAAGCGGTCGTAGAGCCCGGCGATCCGCCTCCAATCCGTGTCGGCGTAGGACCTCGCCCGGGCGTGGCAGGCCGCGAGCGCCGCCTGCAACGCATAAGGCCCGTCCGCGCCGCCAAGGGCCTCGGCGCGGTCCAGCGCGGCGAGGCCGCGCCGGATCCGCAGCCGATCCCAGCCTGCGCGGTTCTGCGCGGGCAACGGCACCAGCGCGCCATCCGGCCCGATCCGCGCCGCGAGCCGCGATGCCTGGATCTCCATCAGGGCCAGCAGCCCGAACACCTCCGGCTCTTCCGGGGCCAGCCCTGCCAGGATCCGGCCGAGCCGGCATGCCTCGGCACACAGCGTGGGGCGGACGAGGTTGTCGCCGGCCGTCGCCGCGTAGCCTTCGTTGAAGATGAGATAGAGAACCTCGAGCACCGAGGCGAGGCGCCCGGCCCGCTCCGCGCCCCGCGGCACGGCATAGGCCAGGCCGCTGTTCCCGAGCGTCCGCTTCGCCCGCACGATCCGCTGCGCGATCGTGGGCTCGGAGGAGAGGAAGGCCCGCGCGATCTCCTCCGTCGTCAGTCCGCCGATCAGCCGGAGCGTCAGGGCGGCACGCGCCTCGGGGGCGAGGACCGGATGGCAGGCGGTGAAGATCAGGGCCAGCAGCTCGTCGCCATACTCGTCGTCCAACGCGGCATCGCGCGCGGCGCCGCTCTCATCCCCGCCAGTGTCGATCTCGCGGGCGATTTCCTCGTGCTTGCGGCTGACCATCCGTTCGCGACGGATGTGGTCGACGGCCCGCCGCTTCGCCGTGACCATCAGCCAGGCGCCGGGGTTCGCCGGTACGCCCGTCCGTGGCCATTCGGCGAGGGCGGCCAGCAACGCGTCCTGGGCACATTCCTCGGCAAGGTCGATCTGCCGCAGCATCCGGACCAGGCCTCCGATGAGCCTGGCCCGTTCGATGCGGAAGACCGCCTCGATCGCCCGGTGAGGATCCGTCGACGCCACGCCCCCCGCTTACGGCGGCAGGGCGTGACGCGGCAAGCCGCCGCCGGTCAGCGGCCGGCGGTCTGCTCCCTCAGGCGCTGGATCTGCTCGCCGAGTTCCTCGGTCATGGCCTCACCGAAATCGCCGGCCTCCACAACGGGCCGGATCTCGATCTCGCTCGGGCCGGGCATCGGATTGGGGCAGCGCTTCACCCATTCCACGGCCTCGGCCATGTCCTTGACTTCCCACAGCCAGAAGCCCGCGACCAGTTCGCGCGTCTCGGCGAAGGGACCATCGATCACGGCCCGCCGAGGCCCGTCGAAGGCGACGCGCTTGCCCTGCGAGGACGGGCGAAGCCCCTCGCCCGCCAGCATCACCCCGGCCTTCACGAGTTCGTCGTTGAAGCTGGTCATCGCCTGCAGGAGCTCGGTCGTGGGCATGGCGCCCGCCTCGCTGTCGGCCGTCGCCTTGACCATCACCATCACACGCATCGTCGTTCTCCTCGATCGCGGAAGGCCCCATCGACCCTCCTGCCGATGCGACGAATGTCGGGCGGCGGAATCGACAGGGCGGACGAAAAAAGTTCGCGGCGGCTGTCAGCCCAGCAGCGCTTCGGCGCAGGCGTCGAGGATGGCGTCGCTGTCGAGCCCGTATTCCCGATAGAGATCCGGGATGTCGCCTGCCTGGCCGAAACGGTCGACCCCCAATGGCACGACGCGCTGCCCGCGCACCGCCCCCAGCCAGGCATGGGCCGCCGGGTGCCCGTCCAGCACCGTGACCAGCGCCGCGCCGGGTGCGAGCGGGGCCAGGATGCGTTCGATATGCGAGCCCGCCCGCACGCCGCCCCGCACCTGCCGCCGCACCGCGAGCCAGTCGGCATGCAGCCGGTCAGGGCTCGTGATGGCGAGCAGGCCCGCCATGGGTTCCTCGCTCCGCAACTCCTCGAAGGCGGCGACCGCCTCGGGCGCGAGCGCGCCCTGGTAGGCGATGGCGATCCGCGCCCCCTGCCCCGGCGGCACGACCCAATGCGCGCCGGCGATGACCGCCGCCGGATCGAGCGTCCGCGGCGGCTGCTCGAGCCCCCGCGTCGAAAGCCGCAACCACACGGCCGAACCGTCCGGCTTCTGCATGTGGTCGAAGGCGTGGCGCAGCAGGATGGCGAGCTCGTCGGCATGGGCCGGCTCGAAGGAGGCCAGCCGGTCCGCCGCCATGCCGATCAGCGGCGTGTTGACGGATTGGTGCTGCCCCCCTTCCGGCGCCAGCGTCAGGCCCGAGGGCGTGGAGACCAGCAGGAACCGCGCATCCTGGTAGCAGGCATAGATCAGCGCATCGAGGCCGCGGTTGACGAAGGGATCGTAGACCGTGCCGATCGGCAGCAGCCGCGCGCCGTAGAGCCGATCCGCCAGCCCCAGCCCGGCCAGCACCAGGAACAGGTTCTGCTCCGCGATGCCGAGCTCGACATGCTGGCCCTCGGGCGACATGCCCCAGCGCTGCGCGGATGCCAGCTTCGCGTCGCGGAAGACGTCGTTCTTCTTGTGCCGGTCGAAGATGCCGCGGCGGTTCACCCAGGGCCCGAGATTGGTGCTGACGGTCACGTCGGGGCTGGTGGTGACGATGCGCTTCGCGAGGTCGGCGAATTCGCCCTGCCCGCGCCCGATCTCGGCAAGGATCTCGCCGAAGGCCTGCTGGGTGGAGAGTTTCCGCCCTTCGCCCACCCGCGGCGGGGCGAAGGCGGCGGGCACATGGATCGTGGGCGAGGCGAGCGAGCGCCCGCCCGGCCTCAGCGTCTTCGCGAAGGGAACGGAGGCCAGGAAGTCCCGCAGCTCCGCCTCGGGGATGCCCAGGCCCTCGAAGGGGTCCCATTCATGGCCGGAGCGGATGCCGAGCGACTGGCGGAAGCCCTCCATCTGCTCCTTGGTCATCAGCCCGGCGTGATTGTCCTTGTGCCCCGCGAAGGGCAGGCCCATGCCCTTGACCGTGTAGGCGATGAAGCAGGTGGGCTGGTCGCCCTCGGCGTCCTGGGCGTGGAAGGCCTCGGTCAGCGTCTCGATGTCATGGCCGCCGAGGTTGTTCATCAGCGCCGCAAGCTCGTCGTCGGTCAGCGGGTCGATGATGGCGCGGATGCCGTCGACCCGGCCGAGCTCGGCGAGCAGCGCGGCGCGCCACGCCGCCCCGCCCTGGAAGGTCAGCGCCGCATAGAGGCTGTTCGGGCAATCGTCGATCCAGCGGCGGAGCTGATCCCCGTCCGGGCGCGCGAAGGCGGCCTCGAGTTTCCGCCCGTATTTCAGCGTGACGACGTTCCAGCCCATGTCGCGGAACAGGCCCTCGATGCGGCCGAAGAGCCGGTCGGGGACGACGCTGTCGAGGGACTGGCGGTTGTAGTCGACCACCCACCAGACATTGCGGATGTCGTGCTTCCAGCCTTCGAGCAGGGCCTCGTAGATGTTGCCCTCGTCGAGTTCCGCATCGCCCACTACGGCCACATGGCGGCCGGGCGGCACGCCCTCGGGCGCGAGGTTGTGCAGGTGGACGTAGTCCTGCACGAGCGAGCCGAAGGAGGCGAGCGCCACGCCGAGGCCGACCGAGCCCGTGGAGAAATCGACCTCCGGCCCGTCCTTGACCCGAGAGGGATAGGGCTGGATGCCGCCGAACTGACGCAGCGTCTCGAGCTTCTCGCGCTGCTGGCGACCCAGAAGGTAGTTGATGGCGTGGAAGACCGGTCCGGCATGGGGCTTCACCGCCACGCGGTCGGCCGGTCGCAGGATGCCGAAATAGAGTGCGGCGAGGATCGAGACCGAGGAGGCGCAGGAGGCCTGGTGCCCGCCCACCTTCAGCCCGTCGCGATTGGGCCGGATGTGGTTGGCGTGGTGGATCATCCAGGCCGAGAGCCAGAGCAGCTTGCGTTCCAGCGCGTGAAGGATTTCCACCCGGCGCGCGGCATCGGGCGTGTCCTGGCGGCGCGACTTGCCCTCTGCGGTCATACCCGGACTCCCCCGACCCTTCGCTCCCCATTGACTATGGGGCCTGGATCGGGGCGGGAGAAGGCCGCGGCGATCAGGGCCGCCGGCGCACCCGCACGGGCGGGGCGGCGCCGCAGGCCAGCCCGTGCATGCGGGCAAGCGTCATCGCCAGGATCAGCAGGAACCGGGCGAGAGCGACCATGCCGGGTTTCCGTTGCGAGCACGCCAAAGGTCGCACACCCGGTCGCCAAAGGCCGTGGCCGCGCGCAGCACTCGCGCATCTGCCATGTGCAACGCAGCATTCCGCCGGCATCGGCAGCACCACGGGCGCGAGGCGCGGTCGCGGCCCCGTCCCTGCCGAGCTCGATGCGCAGCCACCACTTGCAGACCGGCATCGGCCATGACGGCGTCATCGCCGGCCAGCGGTGGCAGCTTACCCGCCGGAGCGGGCGATCATGCAGTCCTGCGCCTAGGCCTTGGCGAGCTTGCGGATCGCCGTCGACGCCGCACGGCGCCCTTCGCCGACATAGGCCTCGTGGTGGTCCTCGATCCGTTCGGGATCGTAGAGATAGTTGACCATCAGGCCGTGGGACTGCCGCAGGCCGTTCTCGGAGATGTCGGCCTTCCAGTTCACGCGTTCGATCCGCGCGCCGTTGGACAGGTGGAAATGGGCAACCGGGTCGCGGGCGCGGCCCGGGCGGCGCGGTGCTTCCTCCTTCAACAGGTAGCGGGCGCAGAGGCGCGAGAGCAGCGGTTCCAGCACCTTCTGCGTCCCCTCCTCCCGCCAAGGCGGGCGACGGGCGAGCAGGCTGCGCAGGATCGCCGCCTCGTCCGGCTCGGGGGCATCTTCAGACGGCGGCGGCAGCAGGGGCGCGAGAGCGCGCAGCGCCTTCCGTTCCTCCTCGGTGAGCGCGATCTCCCCGGCAGCCAGGGCGGCATCGAGCCACTTCCGGTAACCTGGAATGGGAGAAAGCGTGCAAAACTGCTTGATATTGCGCATTTCGTCCGACAACACCCCGACCACACGCTTGATCAGGAAGTTGCCGAAGGAGATGCCGTCCAGCCCACGCTGGCAGTTGTTGATGGAGTAGAAGACCGCCGTATCGGCCTGGCGCGGGTCGAGCACCGGCGCCTTCTCGTCGAGCAGCCGCTGGACGCTGTCCGACATGCCCTGGACCAGCGCGACCTCGACGAAGATCAGCGGCTCCTCGGGCATGCGGGGATGGAAGAAGGCGTAGCAGCGCCGATCGGAGTCCAAGCGGTTCTTGAGGTCCCGCCAGGTGCGGATGCGATGCACCGCCTCGTATTCCACCAGCTTCTCGAGGATGACGGCCGGAGAGCGCCAGTCGATGTGGCGTAGTTCGAGGAAGGCAACGTCGAACCAGGACGCGAGCAGCCCCTTGAGGTCCGTCTCGAGCGCCTGGAGCAGCTTGTCCCCATCCTGCCGGGCCAGCAGGTCGGCGCGCAGGTCGACCAGGAACTTCACGCCATCAGGAATGGCGGCAACCGCCGTCAGCAGCCGGATCCGCGGCGGTTCCAGCGCCCGGCGCAGGCGTGCCGTCGCGACGGCACGCTCCGCGGCATCACTGGCAGCACCGACCTTCTCCATCGCCTTGCCGACGGCGTCGGCATCGGAATCGAAGGCGGCGAGCGCCCGGAGGAACTCGGTGCGACCCGCCGGATCGAGGGTCCGGTAGGTCTCGGCCAGGCCGGCCGCGCGCGCCCGCGCGGAAATCTCGCCACCGCGGCCTTCCAGGCAATCCCTGAGCCGGGAGGACAGGTCGGCATCCGCCTGGTCGCCAACGCCGACCACCGCCGCCATGTCGCGCCACAGGGTCGAGACCCGCCTCAGCGCACGGTCGATCAGGCCGGCTTGGATTGCGACATCAGACATGCACACCCCCGGTCGTGTCTCGCCTGAAATCTAGCGACACATCCCGTGAAGTGAAAGCACCACTCGCAGGAAGCTGAAAGCAAACAGGCCGTGCGCCCCCCGGTGCACGGCCTGCCCGTTCACTGATGCGCCGGGAGGCGTCAGGGCTTGCCGATCCCCAGAAGCGCGGCACGAACGCTCGACACGACGCTGCCTGCCTCGGCGGCGGTCTCGCCAGCCGCCTGCGCCCGGACGGGCTCATGCGACACGACGTCCGCCGGCCCTGGCATCGGAATGGGCTGAGAGCCCATCACCGGCGCCGCCTGCGGCTGCACCATACGGAGAGGCGCGGCTGCCGCGGGAGCGCGTTCCCCTTCGGCCAGGCCGTCGATGCCCGTGGTGACCGAAGGTTGCGCATCATACAGCGACAACAACTTCCGTACGCCTTCCAGACGCTGGAAGAGCCGCGATGCGCGAAGTTCGGCGATAATGGACCGCTCTTCCTGGTGGAGCGCGGTGATGAGGTTGCTGCTCATTGAGGCCCCCTGCTCAAGGATGCGTTAACGTATGAGCAACTGAGTCGTGAAATCAACGGCTTGCGTCAATTTCGAGAGTCTCGTTTTTCAGATCATCATGTGGTAGGGAGATGGTCTGCCCGTGACCAAGATGTAGTTCCCGCGGAGGTGGTTGTGCGGCGCGGGACACGCCCATGGGATGTACAGCAGCGGCGTGGGCGACCTGGGGACGCGACCAGCGGCCGACTCACACCGGCGTGAATATAGCCACCCGGAATGGTTGCAGCCTCACCGCCAAGTTTCTTACAAATTCATTTAGAAATATCGTATAAACTACTGATTCAAAAACACATCATCACCGGGTGGCCGCAGCCAGGGCCGCCGGGATCCGATCCGGCAGATCCTCAGCCAGCAGGCCGGGTCCGCAGCGCAACGCCGCCTCCCCGTGGACCCAGGCCGCTGCTGCCGCCGCCTCGAAGGCCGGCATCCCCTGGGCCAGCAGCGCCGCGATCATTCCGGCCAGCACATCGCCGGTCCCCCCGGTCCCCAGGGTCGCCGGCGCATGCGCATTGACCGCGGTCCGACCGTCCGGCGCAGCGACGACCGTATCGGGCCCCTTCAGCAGCACCACCGACCCAAGGCTCGCGGCGGCCCGCCGAACGGCTTTCAGGCGATCGCCCGGCACCGGGCCGAAGAGCCGCACGAACTCCCCCTCATGTGGTGTCAGCACGGCGCAGCCAGCGAGAGCCTCCGGATGTCCGGCGGCGGCCCCAAGAGCTCCGGCATCCGCCACGACGAGGCGGCCCGCGTCGCGGATGGCCGCCACCGCGTCGAGCGCCGCGGGCCCGGCCGGCAAGCCCGGACCCACCACCCAGACACGACGCCGTTCGTCGGCCAGCACCCGTTCGAGCGGTTCCTCGCTGACGATGACGCCCGGCTCCCCGGTCCTGAGCAGGCCGGCCACGGCGCGGTCCGGGGCGAGCAGCGTCACCAGCCCTGCACCGCTTCGCCGCGCGCCGGCGGCGGCGAGCCGTGCCGCCCCGGTCATGCCCGTCCCGGCCAGGATCGTAACGTGCCCCCGGCTGTACTTGTGCGCGGACGGCCCATGGTCCGGCAGGCGCCACAGGCCGGGCGCGGCCTGCCAGCACCTGGGCCGGATGTCCCCGAGCACCTCGGCCGGCAGGCCGATATCCGCGAGCACGGTCTCACCGCATAGCGACCGTCCGGGCATCAGCAGGTGGCCGGGCTTGAGCCGGAAGAACGTCACCGTCACGGCCGCGCGAGCGACCGCACCCCTGCCCTCCCCGGTCGCGCCATCGAGGCCCGAAGGCACGTCGACCGCCAGGATCGGCCCGCCGGAGGCCGCGAGCACCCTTTCAACCTCGGTGCCGATCGGCCGCGTCAGCCCAGCGCCGAACACGGCATCGACCACGAGGCCGGCCCGGGCGGCTTCATGCGGGGCAAAGTCGGCCATCGGTCCGCGCCACCGCGCGGCGGCGGCGGCGGCGTCGCTGCCAGCGCGGGGCGGCGCCAACGCCGCGACGGACACCGGCCAGCCGGCCTGTTCGAGATGGCGCGCAGCCACGTAGCCGTCCCCGCCATTGTTGCCAGGCCCGGCCAGCACCAGGGTCCGGCAGGGCCGGAAGCGCCTCTGGGCGGCGCGGGCCACCGCGCGGCCGGCGGCCTCCATCAGGCGATCGCCCGCCACGCCCCGGGCAATCGCCGCGGCATCCGCGCGCGCCATCTCGTCAGGCGTCAGAAGGGCGAGCGGACTTGCAGGATCGCGCATCCATGCAGAATGCTCGGACGCGCCGAATCAAGCCAGGGAGGGAACAGCATGACCACCGGCCGGGAACGCTCGCTTCAGGAACTGTATCGCGATGACCCCGAACGCGCGGATGCGCTGGCCTGGGGACGGCGTGGAAGCCTCAAGGGTGCCGCCCTGGCCGCCATGGGAACGGCCCTCGGCGCCGGCATTCCCTTCGCGGGCCGGATGCCGTCCGGGCTGCTGCCGGCTGCGCTGGCGCAGGGCCAGGGCGGACCGCAGCTCCTGCAGATGGACGGCAAGGCGCCGTTGATCGTGCTGGGCGAGCGGCCGCTGGTCGCCGAGACGCCCGAGCACTTGCTGGATGACGACGTCACCCCGGCCGACAAGGTCTTCATCCGCAACAACGGCCAGATCCCCGAAGCCGCCGCCGGCGACCCGCGCAGCTGGAAGATCGCCGTGACGGGCGAGGTGGCGACGCCGCTGGAACTGACCCTCGGCGAGCTCGAAGGGCGGTTCGAGGTGGTCACGCGCCGGCTCCAGATGGAATGCGGCGGCAATGGCCGATCCGCCTTCGCTCCGCAGACCTCCGGCAACCAGTGGGGCAACGGGGCGATCTCCTGCGCGGAATGGACGGGCGTCCGGCTGCGCGACGTCCTTCGCGCGGCCGGCATCCGCGACACGGCCCGCTTCACGGGCCATCATGGCGCCGACAGCCACCTCTCGGCCCAGGGCGAGGCGATCAGCCGCGGCATGCGGATCGCCAAGGCGATGGACGAGGACACGCTGATCGCCTTCCGCATGAACGGTCAGGCGATCCCCCACATCAACGGCGCCCCGGTCCGTCTCATCGTCCCGGGCTGGCCCGGCAGCCTCAGCCAGAAATGGTTCACGCGCATCGAGGTGCTTGCCGAACCGCATCGCGGGCGCGGGATGGGCGGCACCTCCTATCGTGTTCCGGTACGCCCGATCGTGCCCGGAAGCCGCAACAACGGGGCGGACTTCACCGACCTCGAGAGCATGCCGGTGCGCTCGATCCTCACGAATCTCGCGCACGGAACGCGCTTGCCCACCGGCACCCGAGAGGTTCCGTTGCGCGGCAAGGCCTGGGCAGGCGACCTCACGGTCCGCGCGGTGGATGTCTCGGTCGATTTCGGGGCGAGCTGGCAGCCCGTCCAGGTCGGCGCACCGGCCAACCGCCACGCCTGGCAGGTCTGGACCGGCAGCGTGCGCCTGCCTTCGGATGGCTATTTCGAGATCTGGCACCGCGCGACCGACAGCGAGGGCCGGATGCAGCCCCACGCTGCCGCCAACTGGAACCCGCAGGGCTATGGCGCCAACGCCATCGGCCGCGCGGCGGTCCTCGTCGGATGAGGGGAAAGGTCCCGACCATCGCCGCGATGCTGGCCGCGGGTGTCGTGGCGGTGGCGCTCGCCCAAGGGAACCCGCCGGGCCAGGCGGGGTTCTCTCCTCCGGAGGAAGAGGAAACCGTACTGGCCGAAGGCGAAGGCCGATCCGAAACCTTTGCCTACTGCACCGCCTGCCACAACACGGCGCTGATCCGCCGGAGCGCCTTCTCCCGCGAGCGCTGGGACGACCTGATGGACTGGATGGCGGAGAAGCAGGGCATGAACCCGCTCGAGGGCGAGTTCCGCGAGACCATCGTCAACTATCTCGCGCAGCATTACGGGCCGCGGACGCGGGGCGGGCGAAACCCCTTCCTCGACTGACCGGCCCGCCAGGGCAGCACCCTGGTATGCTGCGCCGCCGTAACCGGAGTCGCACATGGCCTTCGTCATCGCGGTCGCGCAGCGCAAGGGTGGCGCCGGCAAGTCGACCATCGCCGCGAACCTCGCCACCGCCTATGCCGAACAGGGGCAGCGGGTGGCCTTGCTCGACGTCGACCCCCAGCACAGCCTGTCCCGCTGGGACGAACTGCGCGGCCGCTCCGCCAAGGCACGCCCGCTGCACTTCGAGGCCCCGTCGGGCTGGCGCGTGCCAGGGATTCTCGACCGCTTGCGGCGGGACAGCGACGTCGTGCTGCTCGACACCGCCCCGCACGACGATACCGATGCGCGGGTCGCGATCCGCTCCTCCGATCTGGTGCTCGTGCCGCTCCAGCCCTCGGCCGCCGACCTGTGGTCGATGGATGCGACGCTGGACCTGGCGAAGAAGGAAGGGCGCAAGGTGCTGCTGGTGCTGAACCGCGCGCCGGCCTCGGGCCGCCTGCTGGACAGCGTGACGGCGGCGATCCGCGACCGTGGCCTGCCGCTCGCCGGAGCCACCATCGGCAACCGGACCGCCTTTGCGCAGGCTTTCATGGCGGGGCTCGGCGCGGTGGAGGCGGCACCGAAGGGTGTCGCGGCCGAGGAGATGCGCGCCCTTGCCGCCGCGCTGCGGGGCGCGTAGGGCGTTCGCATGGCGACGATTCTCTATGTCCTGCACGTGCTCGGCGCCGTCCTCTGGGTGGGCGGCATGGCGTTCGCGGTCCTTGTGCTGCGCCCGGCCGCGCACGGGGTGCTCGAAGGCCCCCAGCGCCTCGCGCTGATGCAGGACGTCTTCCGGCGCTTCTTCCGCGTGCTGTGGCATGTGGTGCCGATCATCCTGCTGACCGGCTGGGCCATCTTCGGCCTGACCTACTGGGGATTCGGCGCCAGCATCTGGCACGTGCACCTGATGAACCTGACCGGCATCGTGATGACGGGCGTCTTCCTCTACGTCACGATGGTGCCGTGGAAGGCGATGCGCGGGGCCATCGCGGAAGGGCGGACGGCGGACGCCGTGGCGGCGATGAACCGCATCCGGCTCGGCGTGACCCTCAATCTCGGAATCGGCGTGCTGACCGTCGCCGTCGCCGCCTGGGGACGGTTCGGCGGATGAGCGTGCGGACCCGCAAGCCCCGCCTCGAGGGCATCGAGATCGTCGAGGATGCCGCGCCGGAATTCGAGGCGGTCGGCGCCATCCAGCGCGGCCTGCACGACTTCAACCAGGCGATGGGCGGGCCCTACGACCGCGAGCCGGTGACGCTGCTGGTCCAGGACGCCGAGGGCAAGACGCTGGGCGGGTTGCTCGGCCTGACCTTCTGGGGCTGGCTGTTCATCGACTGGCTGTGGCTCAGCCCCGACCTGCGGGGCCAGGGCGTCGGCGCCGACCTGCTGAAGCGGGCCGAGGCGATCGCGCGCGAGCGCGGCTGCACCAACGCCTATACCGACACCTTCTCCTTCCAGGCGCCGGGCTTCTGGCAAACGAACGGATATGTCGAGTTCGGTCGGCTGGAGGGGATGCCCGCGGGCCATGCGCGGGTCTGGTTCCGCAAGGCGCTGTAGGGACGATGAGTGCGCTGCGCCTGTCCCGCATCGCACTGACTGCTTCGCTCGCAGCCTTCTTCAGCCTGATCGCCTTCGGCAACATCACGGACTACGGCACCAATTTCGCCTTCGTGCAGCATGTGCTGTCGATGGATACGACCTTCCGCTCGCCCGGAGTGATGTGGCGGGCGGTGACGGCCCCCTGGGCCCATCACGCAGCCTACGCGGCCATCATCGCCTGGCAGGTCGGCACCGCCGTGTTCCTATGGGTCGGGGTCGGCCGGCTGTGGGGTGCACGGGGCGGCCCGGGCGCGGCTTGGAATGCGGCGCGCGGGCCGGCGATCCTGGGCCTGACGATGGGCGCGGTCCTGTACGGCTTCGGCTTCCTCGTCGTCGCAGGCGAGTGGTTCTCGATGTGGCAGTCGCGAGAATGGAACGGTCAGGCGAATGCGGCGATGTTCCTGACCTTCATCGGCATCGCCCTGCTGCACCTGTCGCCCGCCGAGACCGGATAGCGGCCCCGGGCAACACGCGCGATGGAGCCCCTTACCGCTTCACGCCGAGCGTGACTTCACGGTGCCAGATATAGATGCCTGCGCCCACCAGCACGGCGATCCCCGCGAAGTCCCATCCGTCGGGCAGTTCCGCCCAGACGAAGGCGCCGAGTGCGGTGGTCCAGATGATCGCCGCGTATTCGAAGGGCGCGAGCAGCGTCGTCTCGCCGGTGCGGTAGGCCGTCGTCATCACCACCTGCGCGAGGGCCGAGATCAGCCCGATCCCGAGCAGCAGCGCCCATTCGGTCAGGCTGGGCCAGACCCAGCCGGGCAGCGCGGCGATCCCTGCCAGCACCGCGGACCCCACCGCGAACCAGAAGACGATGGCGACGGAGCTTTCCCCCGCCTCGCCCATGCGCCGGATGGTGATCATCGCCAGCGCCCAGCCGACCGATCCCAGCAGGCAGAGCGTGATGGCGAGCCCCTCGCCTTCCATGGCCGCGCCGCCGGGGCGGACCATCATCAGCACGCCGGCGAAGCCGACCAGGACCGCCAGGCCACGCCGCCAGCCGACCGATTCCCCGAGGAGCGGCACCGACAGCACGGTCAGGAACAACGGCATGGTGAAGCCGAGCGCGGTGACCGTCGCGATCGGCAGATGGACGTAGCCGTAGAAGGCGCCGACCATGCCCATCATGCCGAAGACCGTGCGCGCGGCGTGGCTCATGGGGTTGCGGGTGGCGAGCGCGGCGAGCCCGCCGCTCGCCAGCACCACCGGCAGCAGCGCGGGAATGGCGAACAGGTTGCGGAACAGGATGACCTCGGCGACCGGTATGCCGGCGCCGATGGTCTTCGCGCAGGCCGCGGCCAGTGAGAAGGCCGCAGTCGCCAGCAGGACGAGGACGATCGCGCGGCGCTGGGCGCGGGTGCGCGCCTGCGGATCGGCGGGGGCGCTCCCGCGCGTGCCGCTGCTGGCCTTCTCCATCCTGGCTGCTGCCCTCCCCTGCGCCCCGGTGCATGGACGGGCCGGGCGGCCAAGGGTAGGGTCCGGCCCGCATGAACGCCAGACACCCGAAGGCGAAGCCGATCCCGGCGCATCGCGACGTGACGGTGCTCTCGGAGGAGGTGGTCTGGGACGGCCGCTTCCCCGTGCAGCGCATCCGTTTCCGCAAGCGTCGCTTCGACGGCGGCGAAGGCGGGGTGCAGACCTGGGAATTGCTGCGCCGCGGCGCGGCGGTGGCCGTGCTGCCCTGGGACCCCTGGTCGGACCGCGTCGCGCTGATCGAGCAGTTCCGCCTCCCCGCGCTCGCCGCCGGCCTGCCGCCGGTGATGGTGGAATGCCCCGCCGGGCTGCTCGAGGACGGGGAGGACCCGGTCGAGGCCGTGCGCCGCGAACTGCATGAGGAGACGGGCCTCGAGCCCGACCGCGTCGTCCCGCTCGGCCGCTACATCCTGACCCAGGGCGGCTGCGACGAGACGATCAGCCTCTTCCTCGCGCGCGTGCGCCTGCCGGAAACGGGCGTGGTCGGGCACCACGGGCTCGAGCACGAGCACGAGGACATCCGCCTGTCCGTGCTGCCGGTCGATGAGGCGCTGGCGATGCTCGACGACAACCGCATCTGCAACGCCACCGGCGCGCTGTGCCTTTCGGCCTTCGCGCGCCGCCGCGCGGCGATGCTCAAGGACTGGACTGCCTGAATGCCGACCGAACTCGTCTTCCGTGACGATGCCTATGCGCGCGAGATCACCGCCCGCGTCGTCTCTGCCGCGCCCGAGGGCGTCGTGCTCGACCGCACGAATTTCTACGCCCGCGCCGGCGGCCAGCCGGGCGATGTCGGCGCGCTGCGCTGGACGGGCGGCGAGATGGTAGTCGCCGACACGCTGAAGGGCCCCGAGGACACCGTGCTGCACCTCCCCGCGCCCGAGGCCGCGCTGCCGCCGGTCGGCACCGAGGTCGCCGCGGTGCTGGACTGGGCGCGGCGGCACCGGCTGATGCGCATGCACACCTCGCTGCACCTGCTGTGCAGCCTGATCCCGGGCGCGGGCGTCACGGGCGGGCAGATCGGGGCGGACAAGTCGCGCCTCGACTTCGACCTGCCGGATCCGCCGACCAAGGAAAGCCTGACGGAAGGCCTGAACGCGCTGATCACGGCGGACCATCCGGTCAGCGAGACCTGGATCACCGAGGCCGAGCTCGACGCCAATCCGGGCCTGGTGCGCACCCTGTCGGTGCAGCCGCCGCGCGGCTCGGGGCGCATCCGCCTGGTACGTATCGGGGATCCGGCGGCGCCGGTCGACTACCAGCCCTGCGGCGGCACCCATGTGCGCCGCACCGGGGAGATCGGCCGCGTCGAGGTTGCGAAGATCGAGAACAAGGGCAAGGCGAACCGGCGGGTGACGCTGGTGCTTGCGGGGGAATGACGCCGATGGAGATGCTGGTATCGACCGAATGGCTGGCCGGGGAACTCGGCAAGCCGGACCTGGTCGTCTTCGACTGCTCGACCTACCTGCCGAACGAGGCCGGCAACAAGCATGACGGCTTCCGCGCCGCGCATATCCCGGGCGCGCGGATGTTCGACATCGACGTCATCGCCGATGACGAGACCGATCTGCCGCACATGGTGCCGATGCCGGCGAAGTTCGCGCGGATGATGGGTGCGCTCGGCGTGTCCAACGACACGCGGGTCGTGTTCTACGACCAGCATGGGCTGCGATCCTCGCCGCGCGGCTGGTGGATGATGCGGCTGTTCGGCCACGACAAGGTCGCGGTGCTCGATGGCGGCCTGCCGGCCTGGAAGAAGGACGGCCGCGCGGTCGAGACCGGCGACGCCCCCGCCCCGGCACCCGCGACCTTCATCCCCGACTTCCGCGCCGCGATGCTGAAGGGCATCGGCGACATCAAGCGGATCGTCGCCGACGGCTCGGCGCTGATCCTCGATGCACGCGCCAAGGGTCGCTTCGACGGCGCCGCGCCGGAACCGCGCGTGGGCCTGCCCTCCGGGCACATGCCGGGGGCGGGCAACGTGCCGGCCACCGAGATGTCCGGACCCGACGGGAAGATGAAGGACGCGGCGACGCTGCGCGCCATCTTCGCCGCGGCGGGCGCGACGGGCGGAAAGCCGGTCGTGACCTCCTGCGGCTCGGGCGTCACCGCCTGCGTCATCGCCTTCGGGATGGTGCGCGCCGGATTGCCTGAACCGGCCGTCTATGACGGCTCCTGGACCGAATGGGCCTCGCGCCCGGAAACAACCAAGGAAAAGAGCGCCTGATGCCCGACGACGTTTCCAAGCCGCGTCACGACTACCGCTTCGCGACGCAGATGTCCCACGCCGGCCGCGCCGGCACGCATGCCCATGGCTTCGTGAACCCGGCGGTGCATCGCGGATCGACCGTGCTGCATCCGGATTGCGAGAGCCGCCGGTCCTTCGCCAAGGATCGCTACAACCGCGTCATGACCTACGGCACGCAGGGCGGGCCGACGCATTACGCGCTCGAGGACGTCATCTGCGACATCGAGGGCGGCACGCGCTGCACGCTGGTCGGCACCGGCCTCGCAGCCGTCACGGTGCCGCTGATGGCCTATCTCAAGGCCGGCGACCACTGCCTGATGCCCGACAGCGTCTATGGCCCCGGGCGCAACATCGCGAACGGCCTGCTCGCAGCCTACGGCGTCGAGACGACCTTCTACGCCCCGGCGATCGACGAGGCCGGCATCGCCGCGCTGATGAAGCCCAACACCAAGGTCGTCTACACCGAGAGCCCGGGCAGCCACACCTTCGAGCTGCAGGACGTCCCGGCCCTCGCCCGCGTCGCCCATGCGCGCGGTGCGAAGGTGCTGATGGACAACACCTGGGGCATCCATCACTTCATGCCGTTCAAGCACGGCGTGGACGTCTCCATCCAGGCGCTGACGAAGTATGTCGGCGGGCATTCGGACGTGCTGCTCGGTTCGATCACCACGAACACCGAGGAGGACTTCGCCATCGTCCGCGGTGCGGCGAGCCAGATGGGACATTTCGCCGCCCCCGACGATTGCTGGCTCGCGCTGCGCGGTGCGCGGACCATGGCCGTGCGCCTCAAGCAGCAGGAACAGAGCGGGCTGGCCGTCGCGCGCTGGTTCGAAAGCCGGCCGGAGGTGCAGCGCGTGCTGCATCCGGGCCTGCCGTCCCACCCGCAGCACGCGTTGTTCAAGCGCGACTTCACGGGGTCCTGCAGCCTGTTCGGCGTGGTCTTCCAGCCGCGCTACACGGAAGCGGAGATCTTCCGCTTCATCGACAGCCTGGCGCTGTTCGGCATCGGCGCGTCCTGGGGCGGATATGAGAGCCTCGCCCTGCCGACCACGGGCTTCATCACCCGCACGGCGACGAGCCCGGACCTCGGTGGCTTCACGGTCCGCATCCACATCGGGCTCGAAGATGTGGCGGACCTGATCGCGGATCTCGAGCACGGGCTCGCGACCCTGCCGAAGTGACCGGGCGGGCGGGCGGGCGGTCCGCGGGCCGCCCGCCCTTCCCCGCATCAGTTGCCGGTCGTCGTGCGGCGCGACTGCTGGCCCTGGCTGTAGCCGCGCTCATAGGCCGCGTTGAGCTGTTGCTGGCGGCGTTCGGCCGCCTGGCGCTCGGCGATCTCGTGCTGGTGCCACAGGTAGCCGCCCACCACGCCGGCGCCGGCGCCGATCAGCGCGCCGACGCCCGCCTGGGCGGTGAAGGACCCGATGGCCGCGCCCGCGAGCGCACCGACGGCGCCGCCGGCGAGCACGTCACGCCCGCCCTGCGTCATGCTGCCGTCCGAGCAGCCGCCAAGGCCGATGACGAGGGCCGCGGCGGGAAGAATGGCGATCTTGCGCATCATGCGGTCTCCGTCTCAGCGCGCCAGGCGCCGCGCGGGCGGCTGCGGGCAGGGATAGGTGGCGATGAACCAGCGGGCGAGGCCATCCACCGCGAGTTCGTTCGACACCTGCGGATTGCTGCGCGCCCAGGCGGCGAAGGCGGCGCCGGCCTGCGCGCCGGTCGGCGCCGGGTCGGGCACGCAGAACAGCGGGCGATGCCGCGTGCCGGGCTGCGTCATGACGGCATGGTACTGCGCGAAGCCGGCGATGAAGCCGCGGCACAGCCCATCGGCGCTGGCGAAGTTCGCATCCGTCTGCGGCGTGGCGCAGAGCGCGGCGAGTTCGGCCACCGTCGCGGTGTGGGACCCGCGCGCGGCCGGCGGCGCCTGGGCGAAGGCCGGCCCCGCGGCCAGCAGGGCCGCCGCCGAGAGGAATGTCTTGAAGCGCATGTCTGTCATTTCCTTGCGTCGCGCGAAGCTCGCCGCCCTCGCTGGCGACTCGACGCGCCCCGTCAATGTCGAACGCTTCGGGCCGGACTCGCAACGTGCAAGGCAGTGGGCCGCCCGCACCGGGCGGGCGGCCCTGTCGTGATCAGCGCTGGCGGCTGTTGCTGATCGCGTAGCCCGAGACGCCGCCGACGCCGGCGCCGATCAGCGCACCCCAGCCGGCGTTGCCGGAGAGCGAGCCGAGCGCGGCACCGCCAAGGGCACCGATGCCGGCGCCGGTGGCGGTCGCGCGCTGGTTCTCGGTCATGCCGGCGCAACCGGCGAGGCCGAGGCCGAGAACAAGAACCGCGCCGAGGCGGAGAGGCTTACGGGTGGTCATGATGGTCTCCTCCTCGCTCAGCGGCGGCGACCGGCCGGGGCGGCCGGGCACGGATAGGTCTGGGCCGCGAAGCGCAGGACGCCTTCCGCCGCGCGGGTCGTGGAATACTGCTGGTTCGCCGCGGCCCAGGACACGAAGGCGGCCGAGACCACGTCGAGCGTCGGCGGCTGTTCCGGCAGGCAGAAGATCGGGCGCTGCGCGTTGCGACCCGAGGTGTAGAGCGAATGCACCTGGCCGATGGACACGAGCGCGGCGTAGCAGGCCGGGCGCAGCGCCATCGCATTCGCGTCATCGGCCGCCGGGCCGCACAGCCGGGCGAGGTCGGCCGTGGTGAAGGCCGCGGGCGCGCCGCCGGCGGCCTGGCCTTGCGCAAGCGCCGGGGTCGCGGCGCCGGCAACGGCGAGCGCGACGGCCAGGCCGGCGCCCCGGATCGTCCGTGTGATGGTCGGGGACATCATGTGTGTGCCTTCCTCCTCCTTTGCCGCGGCCCCATGGCCGCTGGTCGTGTCGAGGTCACGACCGCAGCCTGCCGGGCGTCGCGCGCCACCACAATGACGAAGCGCAAGTTTCCGGGACACCGGTCGCACTGGCGGGACGTCCCGCCAAGTCAGGCCGTGCCGCAGCGGGCGCAGATGCCCTCGATCTCGACGGTGGCCTCGACGGCCGTGAAGCCCGCGCGCGTGGCCGCAGCGGCAATCGCGTCGGCGACCGCATGGTCGGCGATCTCGACCGTCGCGCCGCAGCGGCGGCAGATCAGGAACTGGTGCGGGTGATCATGGTCGTGCCCATGGCCGTGACCGGACTCGGTGCAGCCGATGAAGGCGTTCAGCCGCTCCACCTTGTGGATCAGCCCATGCTCCAGCAGGAAGTCGAGAGCGCGGTAGACGGTGGGCGGCGCCGCCCCGGGCCGGTCGGCCTTCAGGCGGTCGAGCAGCGCATAGGCACCGACAGGCGAATCCGAGGCCAGGATCAGGTCCAGCACCTGGCGGCGCAGCGGCGTGAGCTTGGCTCCGCGGCGCAGGCAGGCCGCTTCGGCCTCGTTCAGTTGCTGTTCCCGGCTGATGGTCGCGGTCATGCGCGTTTCCCGTTCACGTCGCGTGATACTATATCGTGACGCCATGAGCACCACCGCAACCGCCGCGGCGCGTTTCCTCGACGCCGTCCGCTTCGACGCCAACGGCCTCGTCGCCTGCATCGCCCAGCAGCACGACACGGGCGAGGTCCTGATGATGGCCTGGATGAACGCCGAGGCGGTGGCCGAGACGCTGGCGACCGGGCGCGTGTGCTACTGGTCCCGCTCGCGCCAGGCGCTGTGGCGCAAGGGGGAGACCTCCGGCCAGGTGCAGCGGCTGGTGGACCTTCGGGTCGATTGCGACGGGGACACGCTGCTCGCGCTGGTCGACCAGACGGGCGTCGCCTGCCACACCGGGCGGCACAACTGCTTCTTCCGGGCGATCCGGGGCGAGGAGCTCGCGACCATCGCCGAACCCGAGGTCGATCCCAAGGCGCTCTACGGCGCATGAAGATCCCGGTCACGGTGCTGACGGGCTTCCTCGGCGCCGGGAAGACGACGTTGCTGAACCGGCTGCTCAAGGCGCCGGAGATGGCCGGCACGGCCGTGCTGATCAACGAGTTCGGCGAGATCGGCCTCGATCACCTGCTGGTCGAGCGTCTGGACGAGGACACCGTCCTGCTGAACGCGGGGTGCCTGTGCTGCACGGTCCGCGGCGACCTGGTGCGGGCGCTGCGCGACCTCGCGGCGCGGGCCCAGGACGGCCGGGTGCTCACGCGCGTGGTGGTCGAGACGACCGGCCTCGCCGATCCCGCGCCGATCCTGCAGACGCTGATGTCCGATCCGGTCGTCCTGTCGGTCTACGCCCTCGACGGGGTGGTGACGCTGGTCGATGCGGTGGCAGGCCAGGCCACGCTCGACACCCAGGCCGAAGCCGTGAAGCAGGCCGCCATGGCCGATCGCATCGTGCTGACCAAGACCGACCTGTCGGATCCGGCCGATGTGGCGGCGCTTGAGGCGCGGCTCGCGGGGTTGAATCCGGTCGCGCCCGTGTTGCGCGCCGTTGCCGGGGCGATTGCGCCGGCGACGCTGCTCGGCCTCGGCGGCTTCACGGCCGAAGGCCGCATCCCCGAGGTCGCGACCTGGCTCACGGCCGAGGCGGCGCGCGGGCACCATCATCATCATCACCACCACGACCCGAACCGCCACGACGCCGCGATCCACGCCTTCGGCCTCGTCTTCGACGAGCCCCTGCCCTGGCAGGGCGTGGCGACCTGGCTCGAGATGCTGGCCGTCACCCGGGGGGACAGCGTGCTGCGGGTGAAGGGTCTGCTGAACCTGGAGGGCAAGGACCGGCCCGTCGCCATCCATGGCGTGCAGCACGTCTTCCATCCACCCGCCATGCTGGCGACATGGCCCCCGGGTCACGACCGACGGTCGAGAATCACCTTCGTCCTGCGCAACCTCCCGCGCGAGGTGGTGGAGGCCGGACTCGTGTCATTCGTCACATCCGCGCGAGAGGCCGCCGAAACCGGGCGGGAATCCGGGCGCTGACAACGAGAAACTACACATACTCGTGTAGTATCGGAGCCGTGATATGCCCAAGGACGCCATGCACGACGGAAGGATCGGGATCGGGAGAGGATTTGTCCTGCTCGCGCTGCTTCTGTGTTCCTTGCCTGCGGGGGCGCAGGCGCCGGCCACCCCGACCCCGCCCACCGTCCGGGACTGCCAGGACTGCCCCGAGATGGTGATGCTGCCGCGCGGCACCTTCACCATGGGCGTGCCCGCCGGCGAGGAGGAACGGGAGACCGTTCCCGTCGATGTCCGCGGACGCTCCTCGCCGCAGACGCGCGTCACCATCGCCCCGGGGCTGGCGATGGCGGCGCGTCCGGTGACCCGCGGCGAGTTCGCGGCCTTCGTCGCCGCCACCGGCTATGCGCCGGGCAGCAGCTGCTGGGCATTCTCGAACAACGGCTCCTCCTACGAATACCTCGAGCGGGCCGGCCTGAACTGGCGCGACCCGGGATTCTCGCAGGCCGACAATCACCCCGTCGTCTGCGTGAGCTGGGAGGATGCCAACGCCTATGCCGAGTGGCTCTCGCGCCGGACCGGGCATGTCTACCGCCTGCCGAGCGAGGCGGAGTGGGAGTATGCGGCACGGGCGGGGACCACGGGAGCGCGCTTCTGGGGCGATGCGAATTCGCAGGCCTGCCAGTTCGCCAATGTCGCGGACCTCACCCTCGCCTCGGCGCTGAACCTCGACCGGCGGCCGCAATTCTCGTTCCGCTGCAACGACGGCTTCGTCTACACCGCGCCCGTCGGCAGCTTCCGGCCCAACCCGTTCGGGCTCTACGACATGCTCGGCAATGTCTGGCAGTGGACGATGGACTGCCTCAATCCGGACCTGTCGGGACAGTCGAGCGACGGCGCAACCCGCACCACGGGGGACTGCGCCACCCGCATGATGCGGGGCGGGTCCTGGAGCCATCTCCCCTGGTATGTCCGGGCCGGCAACCGCGCGCGCGGGCATGCGACGGACCGATTCAACTTCGCAGGCTTCCGCCTGGTGCGCGAACGCTGAGGTTCAGCCGCGGCGCAGCTTCACCCACAGGATGGGCAGCGTCAGCAGCAGCGTCGCCGCATTCGCGGCGACGACGGCGGGCAATCCGGCCAGCGCCCCATAAGCGAGCCACAGGACGATGCCGGTGATCAGCAGCAGCAGCATCGCGAGGCTGAGGTCCCGCGCGCTGCCGCTGCGCAGCGTGCGCACGGCCTGTGGCAGATAGGCTGTCGTGGTGAGCGCACCAGCGGCCAGGCCGAGGACTTCGATGGGGTTCATGATGCCTCCCCCCTTTCCCGGCGGCGGGGGCGCCCCTATGCATCGGGCCATGGAACCTGTCCACCTCCGCTTCGAAACGCTGCGCGGTGCGGCGCTGCGCGATCGGCTGGCCGACCTTGCGCGGCTGCGCATCGCCGTCTTCCGGGAGTGGCCCTACCTCTATGAGGGCAACCCCGCCTACGAGGAGACCTACCTCGTTGCCTTCGCCGAGAGCCCGGGCGCGGCGCTGATCGCCGCCTTCGACGGGGACCAGGTGGTCGGCTGCGCCACATGCCAGCCGATGACGGAAGCGGAGGAGGTCGTGCCGCAGGCCTTCCGGTCCCGTGGGTTGGATCCCTCGCGCTGGTGCTATTTCGGCGAGAGCGTGCTGTTGGCCGACTATCGTGGCCGCGGGGCCGGCGTGCGGTTCTTCGAGTTGCGGGAGGCGCATGCCCGCGCGCTCGGCCTCCAGGCAGCAGCCTTCTGCTCCGTCACGCGCAATGACAACGATCCGCGCCGGCCGAAGGCGTATGTTCCGCTGGACGCATTCTGGCGTAAGCGCGGCTACGAACGCCGCGGTGACGTTTCGCTGGTCTTCGACTGGCAGGAGGTTGGTGACGACCGCAAGACGCCGCACGCCCTCGGCTTCTGGGTGAAGGACCCGCTGTGAGCACGCCCGAGGCGAAGCCGCTGCGGCTCGGGCTACTGCAATACGGTGTCGGCCGCCCCGAAGGCGTCGCGGCCTTCGGGCGCGCGCTCGAGCAGCGCCTCGAAGCCGGGCGGGCGCAGGCCGACCTACTCGTGCTGCCGGAGTATGCCTGCGTCGAGCTCGGCGCCGCGCTGGCCGGCGGTGACGCCGCCGACGAGCGGACCGAGCTCGCGGCCATGGTCGCGGCCGCGCCCGACATTCTCGCGACGATGCGCGAGGCCGCGCGGCGGCTCGGCGTCTGGCTGATCCCCGGCACGCTGCCGATGCCCGCCGAGGACGGGCGCGTGGTGAACCGCGCGCCGCTCATCGCCCCGGATGGCCGTATCGCGTTCCAGGACAAGCGCGCCATGACGCGCTTCGAGGCCGAGCGCTGGGGCGTCTCGCAGGGCAGCGATCCGCAGGTGTTCGACACGCCCTGGGGGCGGATCGGCATCTCCGTCTGCTACGACGTGGAATTCCCCAAGCATGTTCGGGTGCAGGTCGAGGCCGGCGCCTGGGCGATCCTGGCACCCTCCTGCACGGATTCCATGCACGGCTTCAACCGCGTGCGTGTTGGCGCCGCGGCGCGGGCGATGGAGAACCAGTGCTACGTCGCCATCACGCCGACCGTCGGCACGGCCCCGTGGTCGGCCGCGCTCGACGTGAATCGCGGCCATGCGGCGGTCTTCGGCCCGGTGGATCGCGGCTTCCCGGAGGACGGCGTGCTGGCGCGCGGCGCGCTCGACCAGGAGGAATGGGTGTTCTGCCGGCTCGACCCGGCGAAGATTGCGGCGGTGCGCGCCGACGGCCAGGTGCGCAACCACCGCGACTGGCCCGCGCGCCCCTTCCGCCCGGCGACGCCGGCGGCATTCGCATGACGCTGGTCTACATCGTCGCCGGCGAAGCCTCGGGCGACGTCCTCGGCGCGCGGCTGATCGCGGCGCTGCGCCGCAAGCGCCCGGACCTCGACTTCGCCGGCATCGGCGGGCCGCGCATGGCCGAGCAGGGCGTCCCCAGCCTGTTCGACTATCGCGAGCTCGCGCTGATGGGGCTGCTCGAGGTGCTGCCCAAGGTCTTCCGCCTCAAGCGCCTGCTGGCCGAGGCTGCGGCGGACGTGACGGCGAAGCGCCCCGCCGTGCTGGTGACGATCGACAGCCCGGGCTTCACGCTGCGGCTCGCTGCGATGATCCGATCGACCGGCGTACCGATCGTGCACTACGTCGCGCCCCAGGTCTGGGCCTGGCGGCCGGGGCGCGTGGTGAAGCTGAAGGAGAAGGTGGATCGCATCCTCTGCCTCCTGCCCTTCGAGCCGATCTTCTTCGAGGCCGCCGGCATACCCGTGACCTTCGTCGGCCATCCGGTGCTGGAAAGCGGAGCGGATGCCGGCGACGCGGAACGCTTCCGCACCGCGCACGGCCTGCGCGGAGAGGAACGCCCCATCATCGTCATGCCCGGCAGCCGACGCATGGAGGCATCGCGCCTGCTGCCGATCTTCGGCGCGGCGCTGCGCATCGCCTCGGAGAAGCTGCCCGGCCTGCGTCCCGTCGTGCCCGTGGCACCGATCGTCGCCGAGACGGTACGCCGCGTCGCCGCGGACTGGCCCGCCGCCCCGATCCTCGTCGAGGGCAACGATGCCAAGCACGACGCCTTCGCCGCCGTCGCGCGGTCAGGCGGCGCGGGGCTGATCAAGTCCGGCACCTCGTCGCTGGAGATGGCGGTGGCGAGCATCCCGCATGTCGTCGCCTATCGCGTGAACCCCATCACCGCGGCGATCGTCCGGCGGCTGGTGAAGGTGCCGCATGCCTCACTGGTGAACCTGCTGGCGGAGCGCGAGGTGGTGCCCGAACGCATCCAGGAGGCCTGCACGCCCGAGGCACTGGCCGAGGCGCTGCTGCGGCCGATGCTCGACCCTACGGTGGCAGAGGCGCAGCGCGCGGGGTTCGCCGAGGCGCTGGGGAAGCTGCGCGCGCCGGAAGGGCTGCCGTCGGATGCGGCGGCCGAGGCCGTGCTGAAGGCGATCAAGGAATAAGGTCGGGGGAGGAGAACCTCCCCCGATCCCCCTCCCTTATTTGGATACTTGGTTCCAACGAAGGTTGAGGGGGGTGCAGGGGGGAGAAGTTCCCTTCTCCCCCCTGCCCTTCACGGTTGCATGTGGCTCCCGCCGTCCTCCAGCCAGTTCTGCCCGGTGATGAAGGACGCGCCCTCGGACAGCAGGAAGCAGATCAGCGGCGCCACCTCCTTCGGCGTGGCGATGCGTCCCAGCGGGATGCGCGCCAGCGTGCGGTCCCGGAACCGGTCGGAACGGATGGTCTCGGTCATCGGCGTCTCGACCGTGCCGAAGCCGACACTGTTCACGCGGATGCCGTAGCGCGCCCATTCCAGCGCCGCCGTCATCGTGATGCCGTAGAGCCCGGACTTCGCCGCCGAATAATTCACCTGGCCGATCGATCCGCGCTTCCCGGCGGTCGAGGAGATGTTGACGATCGCCCCGGGCCGCTGCTCGCCCGCCTTGGCGCGCGCGATCATGTGCCGGCCCACGGCCTGCTGCATCAGGTGGCAGGCGGTCAGGTTCACGTCGATCACGGCCTGCCACTGCGGCAGGGTCATCTTCTCGATCATCGCGGGCCGCGTGATGCCGGCGTTGTTGACCAGGCCGTGCACGGCGCCGAAGCGGGCCGCGGCGTCATCGACGATGCGGGCGCAAACGACCTCGTCCGTCACGTCGCCCTGGATGGCGAGCGTCCGGTCGCCGGCGAGCGCGCCGGAGACGGCCGCGAAGGTCTCCGGGTTGCGCTCGACCATGACGAGGTTGCCGCCGAGTTCGAGTACGAGTTCCGAGATGGCCCGGCCGATCCCCTGCCCGGTACCGGTGACGATGATGGTGCGGCCCGTGAGGGCCATCGGATTGGTCATGGCGCTTCCTTCCCCTGAGTGTTCCTGGAGGGAACGTCGCGCCGGCCGGTCAGGCTGGCAATACCGGAGGGGCACCGCCCCTCCGGCAAAGGCCGGAAGGCCTCTGCAACCCGCCACGAGGTAATGGTTTCCAAAGGCCCTACGGCCTTTGGTGGGGGAGGTCCGGAGGGGGCAAAGCCCCCTCCGCGTCAGTTCAGTCGCAGGCCGCGGATGAGATCCGGAGACGGCGCGACCTCGCCACGCTCGACGCGCTTCACGATCTCGGTCAGCGCGGCATTGGCGCGGGCGTCGATGCCGACTTCCTTGCCCTTGGCGACGACGAAGCCGTTGAGGAACTCGATCTCGGTCCGCCGGCCCTTCACCATGTCCTGGCCCATCGACGCACGATGCGCACCGCCGCCCGGCTTCTGCGTGTCCGCCAGGCGCTGCGCGTCATAGGCCGCGCGGGCCGCGGCATCGCCCTCGCCCGCCTTGGCGATGATCTCGGGATCGAGGTGCAGGATCTCCTCGAGGTCGTAGCCGAGGGACTGGCCGACGCGAATGGCCTCCGAGCCGAGGCGTGCCGCGAAGGCGCGGATCGCATCGTCGGCCGTGGCGTCCTTCGCGACCATCCCGGTCGCCGCGGCGATGCCGTTGCCCATGACGTTGGCGACGAGCTTCGACCAGCGCTCGCCCCAGAGGTTCGTCGTGGTCAGCGCGGAATCCGACAGCGCCACCAGCGAGGTGATGTATTCGGCGCGCGGGGAGACGCGGCCATGCGGCTCGCCCACGCGGTAGACGGTATGGGACGCGCCCGACTTGCCGGCGGCGCGCTTCACCAGGCCCGGACCCGTCAGTTCCACCGTGATCAGCGAGGCGATCGCGCCCAGCACCCGGCCCCAGCCGACGATGCCCGCGATCACTTCCTCATTGATGCAGTTCTGCAGGGAGACGACGTACCCGCCGGGCGCGAGATACTGCGCGATCATCGTCGTCGCCCAGGCGGTGTCGTAGGACTTCATGCAGACGAAGGCGATGTCGACCGGCTTCTGCTTCGCGAAGGACTGCAGCTCGGTGAGGTGGATCGCCTTCACCGGCACGGTGAACTCCGGGACGTCCTTGAGATGGGCGATGGTCAGGCCCTTGCTCCGCATCGCCTCGACATGCTCGGGCCAGGGGTCGATGAAGGTCACGTCGTATCCGGCCTGGGCCATGTAGGCCCCGGCATAGCCGCCGACCGCGCCGGCGCCGACGATGGCGATGCGTGGCTTGTCCATACTCTTTCGCTTCCTTCCCTCAGCCCGCGCGGATCGCGGCTTCCACGGCCAGCGCGACCTTCAGCGCGCGCCGGCCGGCGGCACCGTCCACCACAACCGGCGCGCCGTCCAGGCAGGCGGCGACGAAGGCCGCCTGCTCGGCTTCCAGGCTGTCATGGTCGGTCCAGGTCGCGCGGTCGATGCCCGAACCCGGCATGGTCGCGACCGGCTCGGCGCCACCACGGCGCAGCACCGCGAGCGAGCGGTCGAGGAAGTTGACGCTCATCTCCCCTTCGGTGCCGAGCACGCGCAGGCGGCGTTCCATGGCGAGGGAGACGCGCGAGGCGGTCAGCACCGCCGCCCGGCCGCCGGCGAAGCGCAGCCGGGCCACGGCAAAGTCCGGATGGTCCGAAGCCACGGCGGAACCGACCGCCTCGATCGCCTCGGGCTCGCCGCCCGCGAGTTCGAGGACCAGGTCGATATCGTGGATCATCAGGTCCAGTACGACGGAGACATCCAGGCTGCGCGGCCGGAACGGCGCGGCGCGGACGGCATCCCAGGACAGCGCCTGACCGCCGGCCGGCGCGCTGGTCACCGCCCGGAAGGCTGCCGAGAACCGCTCGATATGACCGACCTGCAGCACCCGCCCACGGCCGGTGGCCAATGCGATCAGTGCATCGGCCTCGGCCAGCGTCGCGGCGATGGGCTTCTCGATGAAGACGTGCTTGCCGGCGGAGAGCGCCGCCTCGGCCAGGGCGAAGTGGAATCGGGTCGGCGCGGCAATGATCACGGCATCCGAGACCGCGACCAGGGCAGCGGCGTCGAGGGGGATCGTTCCGGTCTCGGCGGCCACGGCCGCGACCCGGGCCTGGTCGGCATCGTGCAGCCCGGCGAGCCGGACCCGCGGGTTCGCCGCGGCCTTGAGGGCATGGAACCGGCCGAAATGGCCGACACCGAGGATTCCGAGGGCGAGTCGAGGATCGGTGGCGCTCATGACGCGGTCCTAGACCCTTCTCATTGGCATGGAAATCGGCCCGGACAGCGGGGTTGCATCCCCTGCCCCCCCTCGCCATTGTCCGCCCCGCTTAGAACTGGGGTACCGACTGCCGATGCTACATTTCGCGCGCTGGAAGACGGCCAGCATCCTGCTGGTCTGCCTGGCCGGGCTGCTGGTGAGCATCCCGAACCTGCTGCCGCGCACCGCCTTCCCGGACTGGTTCCCGGTGCGGCAGGTCAACCTCGGCCTCGACCTGCGCGGCGGATCCTACCTGCTGCTCGAGGTGGACCTGAACACGGTGGTCCGCGAACGGCTCGACAGCATGGTCGATGGCGCCCGCACCCGGCTGCGCACGGCGAATATCCGCTACGTCAACCTGGCCGCGGACGTGCCGAACCGGCGCATGGGCCTGCGCGTCACCGACCCTGCCCAGGTCCAGGCGGCGGTCGCGGCGCTGCGCGAACTGGCGAACCCCATCCAGACCGCGACCGGCCAGTCCATCCCCGACCTCGAGGTGACGAGCCAGCCCGACGGGCAGGTCTGGGCCACGGTGACCGAGGCCGGGCTGCGCGCCAAGGCGACCTCAGCCGTCGAGCAGTCGCTCGAGATCGTGCGCCGGCGCGTCGACGAGACCGGCGTGTCCGAGGCCCTGATCGCCCGACAGGGCCAATCCCGCATCCTGGTCACGCTGCCTGGCGTCGAGGACCCCAATCGCATCAAGGAACTGCTGGGCCGCACGGCCCGCATGACCTTCCACCTGGTCGACGACAACGCTGCCCTCGCCGCGACCCCGCCGCCCGGCGTGATGTTCCTGCCCGGCGAACGCGAAGGCGAGCGCTATGCCGTGCGCCGCCGCGTCGAAGTCGACGGCGCCAACCTCACCAACGCCCGCGCCGGCCAGGACAGCCGGACCGGCGAATGGGTGGTCAACTTCCAGTTCGATTCCGTCGGCACCCGCCGCTTCGCCCAGATCACGCGCGAGAACGTCGGCCGCCCCTTCGCCGTCGTTCTCGACGACAAGGTCATCACCGCCCCGGTGATCCGCGAGCCGATCATCGGCGGACAGGGCCAGATCAGCGGCAGCTTCAACGCCCGCTCGGCCAACGACCTCGCCGTGCTGTTGCGCGCCGGCGCCCTCCCCGCCCCGCTGACGGTGGTCGAGGAACGGACCGTCGGGCCCGAGCTCGGCGCCGACGCCATCCGGGCGGGCATGATCGCGCTCGCCGCCGGCACGATCTTCGTCTTCCTCTACATGGGCCTCGCCTACGGCGTTCTCGGCTGGTTCGCGAACATCGCGCTCGCCATCAACATCCTGCTGGTCATCGCCAGCATGACGCTGATGGAAGCGACGCTGACCCTGCCGGGCATCGCCGGCATCGTGCTCACGCTCGGCACGGCGCTCGATGCGAACATCCTGATCAACGAGCGCATACGCGAGGAAGTCCGCAACGGACGGACGCCGATCAGCGCGTTGGAGGCCGGCTACACCAAGGCCTCCGGCACCATCATGGATTCGAACCTGACGAACCTGATCGCCATGGCCTGCCTCTACGGCTTCGGGTCGGGCACGGTGAAGGGCTTCGCGGTGACGGTGGCCATCGGCACCGTGGTGCAGATGTGGACCGCGACGGTGCTGACGCGCCTCATCACCTCCTGGTGGTATCGCGCGACGCGGCCGAAGGAGCTGCCGGTGTTCCAGCGGCCGGGCCTGTCGCTCTACGAGCGCTTGCGCCGCCCGCTGTTCCGCATCTTCCCCGACGACACGCGCATCCCCTTCATGAAGGCGGCGCGAATGGGGCTGATCGGGTCGGCCGTGCTGTCCACCCTGTCGATCGCGATCGCCTTCTATCCGGGCCTCGAGAAGGGCATCGACTTCAAGGGCGGGATCGAGATGGAGGTCCGCACGCCCCAGGCCGGCGACATCGGCGCGCTGCGC
The DNA here is from genome assembly GCF_012927745.1 of Neoroseomonas marina. GTDB lineage: Bacteria > Pseudomonadota > Alphaproteobacteria > Acetobacterales > Acetobacteraceae > Neoroseomonas > Neoroseomonas marina. The sequence continues at coordinate 108,835 of NZ_JABBKX010000004.1, read as the reverse complement.
GCGAGCGTCGGCGGGCTGAACCTCGGCGACGCCACCATCCTGCAGTTCGGCGACGCCTCGACCTTCGCGATCCGCCTGCCCGCCCAGGGCGACGAGGGCGCGGTTCAGGTGGCAGTCAACAAGGTCCGCGATGCGCTCGAGCAGGTGGCACCCGGCACGCGGATCCTGCGCGTGGACGCTGTGGGCAACCGCGTGTCGGACGAGCTGTTCATCGGCGGGATGATGGCCCTCGGCCTCAGCTTCATCGCGATGCTGTTCTACATCTGGGCCAGGTTCGAATGGCAGTTCGGCTTCGCCGCCATCGTCACCCTCATCCTGGACGTCACCAAGACGATCGGGTTCATGGTGCTGTTCCAGGTCGAGTTCAACCTGACCACGATCGCCGGCATCCTGACGGTCATCGGCTTCAGCGCGAACGACAAGGTCGTGGTGTTCGACCGCATGCGCGAGAACCTGCGCAAGTTCAAGACGATGCCGCTCGACCAGCTGGTGGACCAGTCGATCAACGAGACGATGAACCGCTCCCTCGGCACCTCCATGACGCTGCTGCTCTCAGCCGTGCCGCTGGCGCTGTTCGGTGGCGATACGCTGTCGGGGTTCGCGTGGGTGATGCTCGTGGGCATCGTCATCTCGGCGGGATCGTCGGTGTTCATCGCGGCGCCGATCGTGCTCTACAGCGGGCGCAACCGTCTGCGGCGCAGCGAGGAAACCGCTGTCGCACCCGCCGGCAAGCCGGCCGCCTGACGGGGCGGCCGGCCGGGCGCGTCAGCCTTCCCAGGCGCGCCTGTAGAGGCTGACGATCGTCGCGGCATCCGGCACCGCCGGATTGTTCGCCGGGCTGCCCGAGGCGAGCGCCTGGTCGGCCATGGTCGTCAGCAGCCCGTCCCACTTCGCCGGATCGATGCCGAAGGCACCGGGCGTCGGCACGGCGAGGTCGCGGTTCAGGTCGCGCAGTTCCTGCAGCAGCTTCGCCCCCGCGGACTGGTCGCCCTCGGCCGAGGTGGCAATGCCCATGGCGCGCGCCGCTTCGGCGTAGCGCGGCAGGGCGGCGTTCAGGCTGTACTCCGTCACCGCCGGCAGCAGCATCGCGTTCGACAGCCCGTGCGGCACGTGGAAATGCGCGCCGATCGGGCGCGACATGCCATGGACCAGCGCGACCGAGGAATTGCTGAAGGCGATGCCGGCCAGCGTCGCACCCTTCATCATCGCAGCGCGCGCCACGGCGTTGGACGGTTCGCGATAGACCGTGCGCAAGTTCGGCGCGATCAGGCGCATCGCGCGCAGCGCGTATTCGTCGGCCTCGTCGTTCGCGCGCTTCGAGACGAAGGCCTCGAGCGCGTGGGTCAGGCTGTCGATGCCGGTGTCCGCGGTCGTGCGCGGCGGCACGCTGAAAGTCAGCTCGAAATCCACCACGGCGGCGAGCGGCAGCGCGCCGAGGCCGGCGATCAGCATCTTCTCGTCGCGCTCGGTGTCGGTGATGACGGTGAAGCGCGTCGCCTCGCTGCCCGTCCCCGCCGTGGTCGGGATGCAGATGACCGGCAGCGCGGCGCGGTTGGCCTGCGCCGGCACCTTGAAGTCCCGCATCTTCGCCCCGGGCGCGGCGGCGCCGAGGATCGCCATGGCCTTGGCCGTGTCCATCGGCGAGCCGCCTCCGAAGCCGACCAGGCAGTCGTAGTCGCCGCCCTTCATCGCCGCGACGCCGGCCTCGATGACGGTGTCGGTCGGGTCGGGGACGGTGTCGCTGAAGACGCCCGCCGCGATGCCCGCCGCGCGCAGCGGCGCGAGCGCCTTCTCGACCGTACCGGAGGAGACCATCCAGGGATCGGTCACCACCAGCGGCTTCGACAGGCCGAACTGGCCCAGCACCTCGGCGAGCCTGCCGACCGAACCGCCACCGATCATCAGCAGGCGGGGCGAGACGAAGGTCGTGGTCACGACGCCTTCCCCTCGCGGATCATCGTGATGATGCCGGAGAAGTCCTTGCCGCCGCCTCCGCTTTCGACGAAGCGGTCGAACAGCGCGAGCGCGAGCGCGCCGACCTTCGCATCCACGCCGGCATCCTTCGCCGCCTGCTGCGCGAGGCCGAGGTCCTTGCGCATCAACGCCGCAGTGAAGCCCGGGGCGAAGTCGCGGTTCGCCGCACTCGTCGGCACGGGGCCGGGCACCGGGCAGGAATTGTTCAGCGCCCAGGACATGGCGGTGGATTTGGAACAGACGTCATAGAGCGCCTGTGCCGGCAGGCCGAGGCGCTCGGCCATGACGAAGGCTTCCGAGGTCACCGCCATGGTGGCGGCGAGCATCATGTTGTTGCACAGCTTCGCCACCTGCCCCGCGCCGGCCGGGCCGCAATGCACGATCGTCTTGCCCATGGCGCCGAGGATGGGGCGCGCGCGCTCCACCGCATCGGCCTCGCCACCGACCATGAAGGTGAGCGTGCCGGCCTCGGCCCCGCCGACGCCACCCGACACCGGCGCGTCCAAGAAGGGGCGCCCGGCCGCCGCGGCGACATCACGCGCCGTCGCGACGTCGATGGTCGAGCAATCCATCAGCAGCGCATCGGCGCGCGAGGCCTTGGCGAGACCGCCCTGCCCCAGCCAGGCGTCGCGCACCTGCTCGCCCGCGGGCAGCATGGTGATGACGACGTCGGCGTCCTGCGCGGCGGCCGCCGAGGAAAAGGCCGCCTTGCCGCCCGACGCGACGACGGCGTCGACCGCCGCCGGCACGATGTCGAAGACGACGACCTCATGCCCGGCCTTGAGCAGGTTGCGCGCCATATGCGCGCCCATGCGGCCAAGACCGACGAAACCGATGCGTGCCATGACGCTCTCCCTTATTCGGCGCGGATGCCGACGCGGCGGATCAGGTCGCCGAGGCGGACGAATTCGCGTTCGTTGCGTGCCTGATAGACCTCGGGCGTGCCCGGCAGCGGCCGGGCGCCAAGTTCCGCCATGCGCGCGGCGATCTCGGGCTTCTCGAGCCCGGCGCGCAATACAGCATTGGTGCGGACGATGATCTCGGGCGGCGTGCCGCGCGGGGCGACCAGGCCGAACCAGGCGGTGACCTCGTAGCCCGGCAGGGTCTCCGCGATCGCCGGGATCTCCGGGTTCGCGGGCCAGCGCTCCGCCGAGGTCACGCCGATCGCCACCAGCGCGCCGGAGCGGATGTGCGGCATGATGGACGGCAGGTTGTCGCAGCCGAAATCGATGCGACCCGGCAGCAGGTCCGTCATCATCGGCGCGCTGCCGCGATAGGAAACATGCGTCGCCTCGAAGCCGCCCATCAGGCGGAAGAGCTCGGCGGCGAGATGCGTCGAGCCGCCGATGCTGGTCTCGCCATAGGACAGCGTGCGCTGCTTCGCGAGCGCGATCAGCGCGGCGGCATCACGCACCCCGACGCCGGGATATGCGGCGATGAGGTTCGGCACCTCCGCGATCTGGCCGATCGGCAGGAAATCCTTGAGCGGGTCGAAGCCCGCATTCGCATAGAGGTGCGGGTTGATCGCATTGGTACCCGGCGAGCCGAGCAGCAGCGTGTAGCCATCCGCCGGGCTGCGCAGCACCGCCTGGGCGGCGATGTTGGACCCCGCGCCGGGGCGGTTTTCGACCACGAAGGGCTGGCCGAGCGCTTCCTGCAGGATCTGCGCGGCGAGGCGGCCGAGGATGTCCGTCGTTCCGCCGGCCGGGAAGCCGACGAGGATGCGCACGGGCCGGTTCGGCCAGGAGGCCTGCGCGAAGGCGGGCGCGGCGAGCGCGGCGGTCGCCGCGGTGATGAACAATCGCCGGCGCAACGTCGTGGACACTGTTTCCTCCGGGGGCTTGATTGCCCCCAGTGTCGGTAGGGCATTGCCCGCTTGTCAAACCACCCCGCGCGTCAGGCGGCCCGCGCCTTGGCGTAGAGCGCGAGGCGCTTCGCCGCGTTCTCCGACAGCCCGCCGGTGAAGTCGAGGCCGGCCGGCGGCAGGGCCTCCGCGAAGTGGCAGGCGGCATCGTGGCCGGGGCCAAGGCGGCGCAGCGACGGCGCTTCGCTCCGGCAGCGGTCCTGCGCGAAGGGGCATCGCGTGTGGAAGCGGCAGCCCGGGGGCGGGTTGAGCGGGCTCGGCAGGTCGCCGCCAAGCGGCTTGACCTGGCCGCGCCGCTCGGGGTCCGGATGCGGGATCGCGGAGAGCAGCGCGCGCGTATACGGATGGCGCGGCGAGGCGAATAGCGACCGCTTGTCGCCGATCTCGACGATCTGGCCGAGATACATCACCGCCACCCGGTCGGCGACATGCTTCACCACCGCGAGGTCGTGCGCGATGAACAGATAGGCGAGGCCGAAGCGCCGCTGCAGGTCCTTCAGCAGGTTCACCACCTGCGCCTGGATCGAGACGTCGAGGGCGGAGACCGGCTCGTCGCACACTACGAGGTCGGGCTGCACCGACAAGGCGCGCGCGATGCCGATGCGCTGGCGCTGGCCGCCCGAGAATTCGTGCGGGTAGCGCTGCGCGTGGAAGGCCCGCAGGCCGACCACGGTAAGCAACTCCTCGACCCGCTTGCGCCGCGCGGCGGCGTCGCCGATGCCGTGGACCAGCATGGGTTCCGCGATGGTCTCGGCGACCGTCAGGCGCGGGTTCAGGCTGGCGTAGGGGTCCTGGAAGACGATCTGCATCCGCCGGCGCATCGCCCGCTGTGCGGCGCCGGTGATGCGCGTGACGTCCACGCCCTCGAAGCGGATGCTGCCGGCGGAAGGTTCGATCAGCCGCAGCACGAGCCGCGCGGTAGTCGACTTGCCGCAGCCGGATTCACCGACCAAAGCGAGCGTCTCGCCGCGGTTCACGCTGAAGGACACGCCATCGACGGCGCGCACCGTGCCAACCTGCTTGGCGACGATCAGCCCCTTGCGGACCGGGTAGTGCTTGGCGAGGCCCGTGACCTCGAGCAGCGTCTCGCTCATGCCGCGAAGGCCTCCACGGGCGCGCGCAGGCAGGCGGCGCTGTGCCCCGAGACGACCTCGCGCAGCGGCGGCTGGTCCGACTTGCACTCGGCCGCGGCGAAGGGACAGCGCGGATGGAAGCGGCAGCCCTTGGGCAGCGCGAAGGGCGGCGGCACGCTGCCGTCGATGGCAAGCAGCGTCTCGCGTTCTTCGTCCAGCCGCGGCACGGAACCGAGCAGCCCAAGCGTGTAGGGATGCATGGGGTCGCCGAAGATGGCGCCGGCCTCGGCGCGCTCGACCACGCGGCCGGCATACATGACCGCGACCTCGTCGGCCATTTCCGCCACCACGCCGAGGTCGTGGGTGATGAGGATGATCGACATCCCCGTCTCGGCCTGCAGGTCGCGCAGCAGGTCCAGGATCTGCGCCTGGACGGTCACGTCGAGCGCGGTCGTCGGCTCGTCCGCGATCAACAGCTTCGGACGGCAGGCGAGCGCCATGGCGATCATCACGCGCTGCCGCATGCCGCCCGAGAGCTGATGCGGATATTCGTCGAAGCGCCGATCGGGCGACGGGATGCGGACGCGATTCAGCGCCTCGATGGCGCGTTCGCGCAGTTCGGCCGCCGAAGCGCGCGGATCGTGGGCGCGCATCGCCTCGGTGATCTGGAAGCCGACGGTGTGGACCGGGTTCAGGCTGGTCATCGGCTCCTGGAAGATCATCGCGACCTGGCTGCCGCGGACCTGGCGCATCTCGGCCGAGGACAGGCCCACCAGGTCACGCCCTTCCAGCAGCACGCGCCCGGCCGCGATGCGGCCGGGATGCGCGACCAGGCGCATGACGGACAGCGAGAGCACCGACTTGCCGCAGCCGCTCTCGCCCACGATGCCGAGGGTGCGGCCGCGCGGGACCGACAGGTCCACGCCATCGACCGCCGTCACCTCGCCGCCATGGGTGCGGAAGACGGTCCGCAACCCCTCGATGCGGAGGAGATCCTCGCTCACGACCAGTGGAACGTCGGCGGCGCGATCTTCTCGGCGCTGCGATGCGCCCAGTCCTGCTGCGGCACGCGGCCGACGACGCGCTTCTGCGCCTCGTGCAGGTGCTCGGCGGCCTGCCGGTAGTCCATGGTCAGCACCTCGCCATCCTCGACCACCTTGTTGCCGTCGACATAGACGGCCTTCAGCGCGCGGTCGCCGGCGGCGTAGATCAGGCTGCGCAGCGGGTCATAGGCCGGGCGGATCATCGGATGGGTGATGTCCACCAGCGAGAAGTCGGCCTTGCAGCCGACGGCCAGCCGCCCGATGTCGTCGCGCCCGAGCGCCTTCGCCCCGCCGATCGTTGCGGCGTTGAACAGGTCGGTCGTCTGCAGTGTGCGCGGCGACCCCGCCTGGGTGCGCGCGATATGCGCGGCGAGCCGCATCTCATCCAGCATGTTGTGCGGATAGGTGTCGGTGCCGATGCCCATGTTCACCCCGCCGCGGATGTAGCGGCCGAGGTCCTTCATCGCGATGCCGCGGCGGGCGAAGACGGTCGGGCAATGCGCGACCGTGCTGCCCGTCTCCGCGAGACGGCCGAGGTCGGACTCCGTATGCCAGCGCGTCGACGGGTGGTCGTCGAGGAAGATGCCGTGCCCGATGATCGTCCGCTCGCCGAGGAGCCCCATGCTGTCGAGCCAGCCGATCGGAGTCATGCCGTGGCGGCGGGTGATCTCGTGGAACTCGACCACCGACTGCGCGGCGTGGATCTGCCAGGACAGGCCGCGTGACTTCGCCTCCGCCCGGCTGTCCTTCAGCAGGCCAGCCGAACAGGTGTCGATCTGCGCCGGCACCACCATGCCGAACAGGCGGCCGCACTCATGCTGCTCGGCGCGCTCGATCAGGCGGAGGGCCTCCTCCATCGCCTTCTCGCCGGCCTTCTCGTCCCACTCGTATTCCACGACGTGGCCGTTCTTGGTGAACCAGCGCGCGGAACGGAACATCGGCGCGACGCAGACCCGCATGCCCGCTTCGGCAAGCAGGTCGAGCCAGCCCGGATGCGCCATGGACAGGTCCGCAAGCGTCGTGACGCCGGAGAGCAGCAGCTCCGACAGCGCCACGCGCACGCAATGCGGCACCGCTTCCGCATCGGCGCGGAAGATCGGCATGTATTCGTAGAGCGACGAATTATAGAGCCCCGGCGAGCCGATCTCGTCGAGGAAGCCCTTGTTCAGCGGCTCGCTCGAGGGGTGCGAATGGATGTTCACGAGCCCCGGCATGACCATCAGCCCGCGCCCGTCGATCACCGCATCGGCGGCCCCTTCATAGGCGCGGCCGAGGAAGGTGATGGTGCCGTCCGTGAAGGCGACATCCATGTCGGGCATGTAGCTGTGGGACTTCGCCGTGGAGTCCCACCCCACGACGAGTTCGGCATTCTTGATGAGCGTGGTGGTCATGGCAGCACCCTTCCTCAGCGCGTCAGCCGGATGTCGAGGCCCTTGTAGAGGGCGATGCCGTAGATGCCGTGCGCCCGCACGCCCTCGGTCCGCGCCGAGGCGGCGACCCAGAGCTGCTCACGCGCCACCGGGAACCAGACGTTGTTCTCGGCGACGATGCGCTGCGCGCGGGCGATGGCGGCCGCGCGGACGGCCGGGTCGACGGAGGTCTGCGCCTCGGTCAGCGCGCGGTCGGTCTCCGGGTCGTTCCAGTTCATCCGGTTCGGCGTCGGCCGGTTGCGGCTGTTGAAGTACAGCGAGAAGGCGTCCGTCGCCGTCACATAGGGATAGGACATGACGAAGGCGTCGAACTCCTGCGTCGCGAGGCGCCCCCAACCGACCGTCGCATCCCACATCTGGATGCGCATCTCGAGACCGATGCGCCGCAGGTCGGCCTGCATCGACTGCAGGTACTGCTGCGCCGCCTGGGTCTGGATGCCGTAGACAAGGAAGGTGGCGCGCTGGCCGTCCTTCACGCGGATGCCATCCGGCCCGACGCGCCAGCCGGCTTCATCCAGCACGCGGCGGGCGCCGTCCTGGTCGAAGCGCGGCACCAGGCGCGCGGCCTCGGCGTCGAAGCCGGTGACCGCGGGGTTCAGGTAGGAATCGGCCGGCGTGGCCGTGCCGAACCAGGTTGCGCGCACCATCGCGTCGCGGTTCACCGCCATGTTGATGGCGCGGCGCACCGCCGGATCGCTCACCACGGGCTTGTCGACCTTGAAGCCCATGAAATGGTCCCAGAAGTAGTTCTGCTGCTGGGACATGCGGACATTCGGCGTCCGCTGCAGCTGCTGCACCGCGATCGCCGGAATGTACTGAGTCACGTCGCCCTGGCCGGTTTGCAGCGCGGCGAGGCGCGTCTGCGATTCCGGCGTGACGCGCCACACCACGCGCTCCACCTGCGGGGACGGGTTCTGGTAGACGCCCGCCGGCCCCCAGCGATAGTTCGGGTGGCGCGTCAGCACCATTTCCTGCCGTGGCGTCCAGGTCGACCAGCAATAGGGACCGGTGCCGTTGAAGCCCTGCACGCCGAAGTTCTGGCCCAGACGCTCGACCGAGTTGCGATCCACGATCGAGGCGAAGAACAGCGTCAACTGGAACAGCAATTCGCCGAAGGGCTCGTTCAGCTCGTACTCGACGGTGTAGGGATCGCGTGCACGGATCTCCTTCACCGGACCGGCGCGCCACCGCACGGGGCTGCGCGTCGCCGGGTCGATGAAGCGGTTGAGCGAATAGACCACGTCGTCGGCCGTCATCGGGCGGCCGTCGCAGAAGGTCACGTCGCGGCGGAGATGGAAGGTGTAGGTCTTGCCGTCGGGGCTGACCTCCCACCGCTCGGCAAGCAGCGGGCGGACCGTCTGCATGTCGAAGTCGAGCGCCACCAGCGTGTCGCTCATCATGTAGATCACCTCGCCCGCGCCACGGGCGGTCGAGCGCGGCGGATCGTAGTTGTCCGCGTCGATCTCGCGCAGGATCACCAGCGTGTTGCGCGGATTGGCCGCCTGGGCCAGGGCATCCGCCGCCGGCATGGCCGCCGCCAGCGCGAGCAGCGCGGCGCCGAAGGTCTTCCTCATGGTCTTCCCTCTCCCGATCAAACGCGAAGCCTTGGATCCAGCGCGTCGCGCAGCGCGTCCCCCAGGACGTTGAACGCCAGCACGACGATGAAAATCAGCACGCAGGGCACGACGGCGATGTGCGGTGCGAAGAACAGGAAGTTCCGTCCTTCGGAGGCCATCGCCCCCAGTTCCGGCACCGGCGGCTGCGCCCCGAGGCCAAGGAAGGACAGCGCGGACCCCAGCAGGATGACCTGCCCGAAACGCAGCGTCGCGAAGACGAAGATCGCCGACAGGCAGTTCGGCGCCAGGTGCTTCCAGATCAGCCGCGCATCCGTCATGCCGGTGGCGCGCGCCGCCTCGATGTAGTCGAGCCGCATCACCACCATCGCCGATCCGCGCACGATGCGCGCCATCAGCGGCACGGTCGCGACCGACAGGGCCAGCACCACCGAGAAGATCCCCGGCCCGAAGATCGCGGCGATCGCAAGTCCCACCAGGATCGCCGGGAAGGACAGCAGGATGTCCACCAGGCGCATGATCGGCCCGTCCAGCCAGCGATGGTAGAAGGCCGCGAGGAAGCCGAGCAACGCGCCGAGCCCACCCCCCAACAGCACGGCCGCGAAACCCATCAGCAGCGAGACGCGCAGTCCGAAGAGCAACCGCGTGATCATGTCCCGCCCCTGCGCATCGGCACCGAGGGGCAGGCCCTCGCTGCCCGGCGGCTGCATCGCGAGCGAGAGGTCGTTGTCGTAGGGGTCGGTCGGCGCCAGCAACGGCGCGAAGACCGCCGCGGCGATGATGAGCGTCACCAGCGCGAGGGAGACGGCCGCCGCCGGTTCGCGGATCAAGCGCGCCAGGACGCCCGGGCGCGGCGGGGCGATCGGTTCGTCGGTCTCGGTCGTCGCACTCATGCGCCGCGGATCCTGGGGTCGAGGGCAGCGTAGAGCACGTCCACGGTCAGGTTGATCACGATGAAGCCCATCGACAGGACGATGATGGTCCCCTGCGCCATCGGGAAGTCCGAGGACAGGATGGCGCCGACCGCCAGGCGCCCGACGCCGGGCCAGGAGAACACCGTCTCCGTCACCACGGCCCCGCCGAGCAGGAAGCCGATCTGCAGCCCGATCAGCGTGATGACCGGCACCAGCGCATTGCGTAGCGCATGGCGCATCACCACCAGACGCTCGGTCAGCCCCTTGGCCCGCGCCGTGCGAACGTGGTCCGCCGACAGCACGTCGAGCACCGCCGTCCGCGTCATGCGCGCCACCGGCCCGATGAACACCCCGCCCAGCGTCACCGCCGGCAGGATCAGCGAGAGCATCCCGTCCAGCGTCCAGATCGGCCCGGCACGGCCCGTGAAGGGCAGCCACTGCCACTGGAAGCCAACGAACCAGATCAGCACTAGGCCGAGGAAGAAGACCGGCACCGACACGCCCGCCACCGAGATCGCCATGATCGTCCGGTCGATCAGCGAACCGCGCCAATAGCCCGCGAGCGTGCCGAGCAGGATGCCGAGCGGGATCGACCAGAACAGACTCGCGAACATCAGCTCGAGCGTCGGCCCGATCGTCGCGCCGAGCTCCTGGCTGACGGGCACGTTGTTGATGATGGAGGAGCCGAGATCCCCGTGCAGCAGCCGCCAGACATAGAGGCCGAACTGCTTGTAGAGCGGCTCGTCCAGGCCGAGATCGGCGCGGATGGCGGCGATGACGTCGGGCGTCGCCGTCGGCCCCGCACGCACCGTCGCCGGGTCGGTCGGCACGACCTGCATCAGCAGGAAGCCGATCAGGAGGACGCCGAACATCACCGGAATGGCAAGGATCAGGCGCTGGATCGCATGGCGTAGCATGGTAGGGCTACTGCGCCGCGACGGCGCCCGCGGCCTCGCCGTGCCGGTCGAAGATCGCGGCGCCGTCGCGGAAGGTCAGGTCCGCGCGGGTCGTCAGGATGGCCTCGGGCTCGATGGCGAAGACATCCGCCGAGAGCACGGCGATGTCGGCCTGCATGCCCGGGTCCAGCGTGCCGCGGCGATCCTCGGCGAACTGCGTGAAGGCGCCGCACCAGGTGTAGCAATGCACCGCCTCTTCCGCCGTCAGCCGTTCCTCCGGCCCCAGCACCGTGCCGCGATTCGTCTTGCGCGTGACCATGGTGAACAGGTTGATGAAGGGATCGACCGTGCAGACCGGGCAGTCCGAGGAGGCCGCCGGATGATGCCCCTCATCGAGCCAGGTCTTCATCGGATAGGCGCGGTCCGAGCGCTCATGGCCGAGGTTGCGGACGTAGAGGTCGCCGAACTCGTACATGAAGGTCGGCTGCGGCACGGGCAGGATGCCCCGCGCCTTCATGCGCCGGCGCTGGCCGGCGGTGAGGAAGCCGCAATGCTCGATGCGATGGCGGCGACCGGCGAAGGGATGCGCCTCGCTGTCCGCGGCCTCCATGCCCAGCAGCACCTGCTCGATCGCGGCGTCGCCGATGGCGTGGATATCCAGCTGCCAGCCCTGCTCGTGATAGAGCTTCAGCAGCGCGTGGATCTTCTCGTCCGGGAAGGTGAAGACGCCCGTGCCCCCGCCGACCGAGGCGAGGTAGGGATCGAAGAAGGCCGCCGTAAGGCCGCCGGCCGACCCGTCCGCGAAAACCTTCACCGCGCCCCAGCGCAGGGAATCATCGCCCGCCATCGGCCGCAGCCCGGCCGCCCAGGCGTCCTGCGCGATGCCTTCCGGGTTGCCGGCGAGCACCTGCCACATCCGCAGCGGCAGCCGTCCGGCGGCCTTGGCGGCGTCATAGGCCGCGATCTCATTCATCCCGGCGGTCATGCCGACATTCATGTCGGTCGCCGAGGCGAAGCCGAGCGAGGCGAGATGGTCGCAGGCGGCGCCGATGGCATCGACCATGCGCGTTTGGTCGGGTTCCGGCATCACGTCCTTGACCAGGCGCATGGCGCGTTCCTGGAACTCGCCGGTCAGCCTGCCATTCTTGCGAACGATGACGCCGCCTTCCGGGTTCGGCGTGTTGTGGCCGACGCCGGCGAGCTTCATCGCCGCGCTGTTCGCCACGCCGACATGCCCGCAGGTCCGCACGATGAACACGGGATTGTCCGGCGCCGCGGCGTCGAGTTCCTCGGCGAGCGGCTGACGCCCGATATCGAGCTCCCCATGATCGTAGCCACGGCCGAGCACCCACGCGCCTTTCGGCAACGCCTGCGCCGCGGTGCGGATGCGGCGCATCACCTCGTCCAGCGTCCGCACTTCCTCGGCGCGCAGGTTCACCTGCGACAGGCCGAGGCCATAGGGCAGCAGGTGCATATGCGCTTCGTTGAAGGCCGGGATGGCGATGCGGCCATCGAGTTCGATCCGTCGCGTCCCCGGCCCTGCCGCGATCATCGCATCGGTGCCGATCGCGAGCACCCGCTCGTCCTTGACGGCGATCGCATCGGTGAAGCCTTGCGCGAGGCCCCGGAAGACGCGCCCCCCGGAGATCAGAAGGTCTGCGGTCACGAGCGGTAATCCGGCTTTCCGTCTTCGATCAGGCGCAGCGCCGCGCCCCACGCCATGGCGAAGGCGCTCTCGTCGCTGCCCTTGTTGAACTGCTTGGCGGTGTGCAGGCGCACGCTTTCGGGCGGCATGACGAGCTCGGCGCCGCCCGACATGGCGGAGATCTGCGCCTGGCAGGCGCGCTCGAGGTAGTAGATGTTCAGGAACGCCTCGGCCGGGAAGCGCCCGCACACCAGCAGCCCGTGGTTGCGCAGGATCATCGCATTGTGGGTGCCGAGGTCCTTGACCAGCCGCTCCCGCTCATCGAGGTCGAGCGCGATCCCCTCATAGTCGTGATAGGCGAGGTGCCCGTAGAACTTCAGCGCGTGCTGGCTGAGGGGCAGCAGGCCCTTGCGCTGGGCGGAGACGGCGATGCCGGCTTCGGTGTGGGTGTGGATGACGACGCTCGCATCGTCGCGCGCCATGTGGATGGCGGAATGGATGGTGAAGCCAGCGGCGTTCACCGGCTTCGACTCCGCGCCTTCTTCCACGACGTTGCCGTCGAGGTCGATCTTCACCAGGTCGCTCGCGCGCATCTCGTGGAACAACACGCCGTACCTGTTGATCAGGAAGTGGTGATCGGGCCCCGGCAGGCGCGCGCTGATATGCGTGTAGATGAAGTCGGTCATCCGGAAATGCGCGACGAGGCGGTAGAGTGCCGCGAGGTCGCAGCGGATCTTCCATTCCTCTTCGCTGACGCCGCGCATGGCGGCGCTCGGGGTGACGACGTTCATCGATCGATCTCCGGCCGGATGCCGAAACTGTCATCGCGCCCGCCGCAGGCGTCAACCCGCGTTACGTTCCCGACATGCAACGCGGGATGCACCGCCTGCCGACGGGGCGGGCAGGTCGATGCGCGCCTGCCCTCAGGCGGGCACGCGCGCATCCGCCTCCTCGAGGTCGACGCCGACCCAGAGGCCGTGCTCGCCGCCGCCGAGGATCACCCCGCGCAGCGGGCTCACATCCGCGAAATCGCGTCCCCAGGCGAGCACGACGTGTTCGTCGCGCACGACGATGTTATTGGTCGGATCGAGGCCCACCCACCCCTGCCCCGGCCCGAGCCAGGCCTCGACCCATGCATGGGATTGGTCAGCGCCCCGCCGTGCGACCCCGCCCGGTGGTGGGCGCGTGCGCACATAGCCGGAGACGTAGCGCGCCGGCAGGCCAAGCCCCCGCAGCCCGCTGATCATGACATGCGCATAGTCCTGGCAGACGCCGGTGCGGGTCTGCAGCACCTCGGACACCTGGGTGTTCGGCCCGGTCACGCCGGGCCTGTAGGTGAAGTCGCGCCGGATCCGCGCCATCAGTTCCAGCAGGCCGGCAAGGACCGGCCGCCCCGGCGGGAAGGATGCCGCGGCGTAGCCGGTCGCGCCCGGCACCAGCGGCGCCAGCGGGCTCGGGAAGACGAACTCGGCGGCGCCCGACAGGCGCGCGGCCTCGGCCACCTCGGCCCAGGGCGGCGTCGCGGCGATGGCCGGAGGGTCGGGGAAGCGCACTTCGACCAGCGCCTCGGCGATAACCTCGAACTTCGCATGCGGCACGTCGAGGAAGGCGCGGGTCGCCAGGTTGCCGAAATGGTCCGTCGCCTCGGTCACATGCGAGGCCGTCGGCGTGATGGCGAGTGTCGCGCGCGCCACCGATTGGTGCGGCAGGCGCCGCGGCGTCAGCAGCAGCAGATGCGCGGCGAGATCCACCGGGCTCGCATAGGCATAGGTTGTGACGTGGCGCAGCCGGTAGATCACGCGGCCCCCTTGAGCGCCGGCGCCGCGCCTTCCATGCCGAGCGTCTGCCTCGCCGGCAGCAGCGCGAAGTAGCGCCGCGTCACCGCATCCGACAGCGCGGCGATACGGTTGCCGACGGCCTCGAGCCGCGGCGGCAGGCCCGCGGCCGCGAAGGTCTGGTCCGGCGCGGCGAGGACATGGGCGACCATCGCCTCGGCCTCGGCGAGGAGCGAGGCCGCCTCGTCCGGCAGCGCGTGGTCGGCCTCGCCGGCCACTTCGGACAGGTTCCGGCTGATCGCGGCCAGTTGGAAGGCGAGCGCGCGCGGATTGCTCTCGTCGGCAAGCACCAGGTCCAGCGCCGGCGCGGGCTGCAGGATGCTGAGGTAGCGGCTGCGATAGGTGATGACGCTGTCGCAGAGCTCGAGGATCAGGCGCAGCCCACCCTCGATGCGCGCCGGCGGCTGGTCGAGCGCGAAGCCGACCTCGGAGGCAATCGCCTGGGCGCGCTCGATCCGGCGCCCGAGGTCGAGGAAGAGCCAGGCGCCGCCGCGCACCATGCTCTCGGCCGCGACACCGGCGACCGCGGTCGCGAAGCGCAGCACCGGGATCATCGCCCGCGCGATCGCCTCGAGGCTGTCGCCCGCCTGCTGCAGCTCGGCACGCGCGCTGCGCAGCGTCAGTGTGAAGGTCGCGTGCATGTCGGCGGTCAGGCGGTCCCGCACCATCGCCGTCAGCGTCGCGATGCGGTCGGCGAGCACAGGAAGCGCGCCGTCCGGGCGCATCTCGCGCGCGATGATGCCAGGCAGTGCCTGCGCAGCCGAGGATCCCG
Source organism: Neoroseomonas marina (assembly GCF_012927745.1). GTDB lineage: Bacteria > Pseudomonadota > Alphaproteobacteria > Acetobacterales > Acetobacteraceae > Neoroseomonas > Neoroseomonas marina. The sequence continues at coordinate 93,815 of NZ_JABBKX010000004.1, read as the reverse complement.
CGACTTCCTCCGCTCCGGTGAAGCCGGCCTGGCCGAGGCAGCGCGCGAGCGCGGCGACCTCGGCCGCCTCGCGCGGCAGGACGACGCCGCGGGAGATGCGCGCATGCGTCGCGCGCACCAGCCGCGCGGCGCGTTCCAGCCGTTCGGTGTAGCGACCGAGCCAGAACAGGTTGTCCGCGACGCGGGACGGCAGCGCCCCGGGCTGGCGGCGGATCGGCAGCGGCGGCAATTGGAGCGCGGCGGGGCCGATGATGTCGTGGCCTTCCTCGGCCAGCACCCAGACATCCTTGGACAGGCCCTGCGTCGGCAGCGCGCCGCCGAGCGCGGCATCGGCGCCGATGCGCGCGAGGCCTCCCGGCATCACGCGCCATTCCGCACCGTCGAAGACGGCGAACATGCGCAGCACGAGCGGGCGCGGTTCGAGCCGGTCGCCGACCACGGTGGGCACGACGGAAGGGAGCGGCAGGCGCGTCGCGGCGTGGGCGCGCGGTCGCGCCTCGGCGCTGCGCGCGGCGTCCCAGGCCTCACGCTGCACCTCGCGGCGGGCGGCGCCATCGGTCGCCGCACAGACGGTCCAGCCCGGCTCGGCGAGGACACGCCCCTGCGCCACAGGGTCGCCGAGCCAGAGCGTCTCGATCGAGGGCAGCAGCGGCGCCTCGCCCAGCAGACGCTGCATCAGCGCCGGAAGGAAGGCGGCGAAGCCCGGCGCTTCAGCCAGCGCGGCCCCCGGGGCATTGAGGATGCGGACCTGCCCGTGCCGCGCCGCGTCCAGCAGGCCGGGCACGCCGGAGGTCCCGGCGTCGGCGCTCTCCAGCGGGTCGAGCATCGCGCCCTCGAGCCGCGAGAGCAGCACGTCGACCGGCTGCAGCCCTTGCAGCGTCTTGAGGTGCACCGCGCCGCCGCGCACCGTCAGGTCGCCGCACTCGACCAGCGCGCAGGACAATTCGCGCGAGAGCAGCATGTCCTCGACCCAGCGCGGATGGTGCGTCCCGCGCGTCAGCAGCGCCACCGCAGGGTCGGGCCGGTCCGACGGTGCAAGGCGCTGCAGCGCGTCCTGCCAGACGTCGAAGAAGGGCCGCATGGATCGGACGGAGGCGCCGCGGAAGGCCTCCGGCATCACGCGGGCGAGGATGCGGCGGTTCTCCCGCGCGAGCCCGGCACCCGCCGGAGCGGTGGTCCGGTCGGCCAAGACACGCCACTGCCCGTCCGGGCCGCGCATCAGGTCGACAGCGTAGAGATGCAGTTGCGGCACGGCCGGCGCGACGCCCTCGCTGTGGCAGGCGCGCAGGAAGGACCGGTTCGCGAAGACGAGTTCGGGCGGCACCAGCCCTTCGGCGAGCAGCGCCTGCGGGCCATACATGTCGCACAGCAGCGCCTCGATCATCCGCGCGCGCTGCGCGATCCCGGCCTCGAGGGCGGCGAATTCCTGCGCCGGCAGCACCAGCGGCAGCGGATCGCAGCGCCAGGCGACCTCGCGCTTCGATCCGGGCAGCACGCCGGCCATGCCCTCATCCTCGAAGGCACGGTCGAGCCGGCGGGCGCGTTCGCCCAGCACCCCCTCACCCATCCCGCCGAGGATGCCCAGCAGCGTGCGCCAGTGCGGGCGCACGCCGCCGCGGCCATCCACCATCTCGTCGACGGGCGGGAGTGAGTCCCCCTCAGCCATGACGTCTGAGGTCGAGGGTGAAGGGCAGTTCCAGCGCGGCGACGGGCTCGGGCGGCGCCATCGTCCCGGCGGTGTGGCCGAAGGGGAAGAAGCGCGCGCGGCGGCGCGCCTCGGCCTCGTTGGCGTTGACCGGGTAGCGCTCGTAGTTGCGGCCGCCCGGATGCGCGACGTGGTAGGTCAGGCCGCCGAGGCTGCGCCCGCTCCATCGGTCGAAGACATCGAGGATCAGCGGCGTCTGCGGCCGGGTCGTCGGATGCAGGGAGGACGGCGGGTTCCACGCCTTGAAGCGGATGCCGGCGACGTAGTCCCCCGCGCGCTCGGTCGCGCGCAGCGGCACGGCGACGCCGTTAACCGTCAGCAGGTGGCGGTCCTCGACCCAGTTGGTCACGCGTGCCTGGACGCGCTCGGCGCTGCTGTCGACGTAGCGCACGGTGCCGCCGGCCGCCGATTCCTCGCCCAGCACGTGCCACGGCTCGAGGGCGTGGCGCAGCTCGAGGTGCGTGTCGCGCACCGGCACCTCGCCGATCAGCGGGAAGCGGAAGGCGAGGTGCGTCGCGAACCAGTCGGCGTCGAGCGGCGCGCCGAGGTTGCGCAGTTCATCGATGGCGTCGCGGAAATCCTGCTCGCAGTAATGCGGCAGCATGAACTGGTCGTGCAGGCGCGTGCCCCAGCGAACCAGACGCCGCTCATAGGGCCGTTCCCAGAAGGCCGCGAGCGCGGCGCGCATCAGCAGCATCTGCGCCGCCGACATCTCGGCATGCGGCGGCATCTCGAAGGCGCGAAACTCGACCAGGCCACGGCGGCCGCTGCTGCTGCCGGGGTCGTACATCTTGTCGATGCAGAACTCGGTGCGGTGCGTGTTGCCGGTCATGTCGCAGAGCAGGTTGCGGAACAGCCGGTCGGTCAGCCAGGGCGGGACCTCCTGCCCGGCATGCACCTTGGAGAAGGCGATCTCGAGCTCATGGAGGGAATCCATCCGCGCCTCGTCGATGCGCGGATGCTGGCTGGTCGGGCCGATGAAGAGGCCGCTGAAGAGATACGAGAGCGAGGGATGGTTGTGCCAGAACCCGACCAGCGACTTCAGCAGGTCCGGGCGCTTGAGGAAGGGGCTCTCGGCCGCCGTCTCCCCGCCCATCACCACATGGTTGCCGCCGCCGGTGCCGACATGCCGGCCGTCGAGCATGAACTTCTCGGCCGCGAGGCCGACCTGCCGGGCTTCCTCGTAGAGTTGCTCGGTCCGCCCGACCACCTCGCCCCAATGGGTGGCGGGGTGGATGTTCACTTCGATCACGCCCGGGTCCGGCGTGACCGAGAAATGCGTCAGGCGCGGATCGGACGGCGGCAGGTAGCCCTCAAGGACCACCTTGCGCCCGGTCTCGGCCGCCGTCGCCTCGATCGCGGCGGTGAGGTCGAGCCAATCCTCGGCCGAATAGAGCGGCGGGTAGAAGACGTGGATCTTGCCGTCGCGGGATTCGACCGTGAGGGCGGTGCGCACCACGCCCGGATCGGACTGGCCGACCACGGGCAGGTCCTGGGGCTGGGGCCGGAAATCCTCGATGCCGCTGCTGGTGCGCTCGCCCGGCCGGGGGCCCAGGATACCGCGCTGGCGCAGGCTTTCGGGCTGCATCTGCGCGCGCAGCGCCCGTTGGGCCAGCAGCGCGGCATGCGGCGGCAGATCCTCGCGCCAGGCGAAAGGATCGGCCTCGGATTCCATGATCCGGCGCGCGTCCTCCTCGCTCATCCAGGGCAGCGAGGCGAGCGGCAGTCGGAAGCCGATCGGGCTGTCGCCGGGGATCAGGAAGAGGTGGTCGCCGCGGAAGAACCAGCGGCCTGATTGCCAGCGGCGGACGCCGTCCTGGATGACCCGGCGCAGCGGCAGGATGGAGCCGACCTCGGCCGACAGCCCCTGCCCGAACACCTTCGCCAGGCGCGCGCGCTCCAGCGGGTCGGCAAGCTTGCTGTCCTCGACCACGACATTCGCCGGCAGGCGCTGTTCCTTCCACAGGTAGTAGTGGATGTCCTCATGCGCGCCCTGAACCAGGCCGGGATCGACCTGCAGCCGTTCCGCCAGCTGCCGGGCGAAGCGGGCGGCATCCGCCGCCGTCGCGTCGTCGCGGTCGTCGTCCGAGGCGAGCAACGCAGCATCGGTCCAGACTGGCTCCCCATCCGTCCGCCAGTGGGAATAGAGCGCCCAGCGCGGCAGCTGCTCGCCGGGGTAGTGCTTGCCCATCGCGTACTGCAGCGCCGCGCCCGGCGACCAGAGATCCTTCAGCCGCCGCAGCAGCCGGCCGGCATAGGCGCGCTTGGTCGGGCCGAGTGCATCCGTGTTCCATTCCGGGGCATCGCGGTCGGAGGCCGCGACGAAGGTCGGCTCGCCCCCCATGGTCAGCTTCAGGCCGAGCCGCGCCAGCTTGCGGTCGACTGCCTCGCCCGCAGCGCGGATGCCTGCCCATTGGGCAGGGGTATAGGGCTTGGTGACGCGCGGGGTTTCCCGGATGCGCCGGACCGACATCTCGAAGCCGAACTCGGTCTCGACCTGCTCGAGGGCGCCGGAGATCGGGGCCGCCGATTGCGGCTCCGGCGTCGCGGCCAGCGGGATGTGCCCTTCCCCGGTTAGCAGTCCGGACGTCGCGTCGAGGCCGATCCAACCCGCGCCCGGCAGATAGACCTCGGCCCAGGCGTGCAGGTCGGTGAAGTCGGCCTCGGGGCCCTCGGGACCTTCCAGCGGCTTCTGGTCGGCGACAAGCTGGATCAGGTAGCCCGAGACGAAACGCGCGGCAAAGCCGAGGCGGCGCAGCAGCTGCACCAGCAGCCAGGCGGAGTCGCGGCAGGACCCCTTTCCCTCGCCCAGGGTCTTCTCGGGTGACCAGACGCCGGGCTCCATGCGCACGACGTAGGCGATCCGTTCCTGGACCACCCGGTTCAGGCCGACCAGCATGTCGACCGTGCGCTGCTCGGTCCGCGGCACCGCAGCAAATAGGGCCTCGAGCAGCGGGCCGGCCGGATCGATCCGGCGGAACGGGGCCAGTTCCTGTTCCAGCGACGGGTCGTAGGCGAAGGGCCAGGTCTCGGCCTCGGGCTCAAGGAAGAAGTCGAAGGGGTTGATCGTCGCCATGTCGGCGACGAGGTCCACCGTCACGTCGAAATGGGTCACCCGATCGGGGAAGACCACGCGGGCCAGGAAGTTCCCCTGGGGATCCTGCTGCCAGTTCAGGAAGTGGGGCTGGGGTTCGACCTTCAGCGCATAGGACAGCACCGGGGTGCGGCTGTGCGGCGCCGGGCGCAGCCGGATGGTCTGCGGCCCGAGGCTCGCGGGGCGCTCGTAGCGGTAGGAAGTGCGGTGCGTCAGCGCGACGTGGATCGACATGTCCGAGCCTGCTCGATTGGGTCCTGCTTTCCCATGGATGCAATCCGCGGTCCACCGGCAGTTGCACGGGCCTGTGCGGGCGATTGACCTCCGCCCGTCGGGGCCTAGGCTGACGAGCAACGGGAAGGGAACGAGCCATGGCAGATCTGGTGATCCGCGGCGGAACCGTGATCGACGGGACGGGCGCGCCCCCGCGCGAGGCGGATGTTGCCATGGAGGGCGGCCGGATCACCGAGGTCGGCCGCGTCGCCGCCCGGGGCCGCGAGGAGATCGATGCCCGCGGCCGCTGCGTCACCCCGGGCTTCGTCGACATCCACACCCATTACGACGGCCAGGCGGTCTGGGATTCTCACCTCGCGCCCTCGGCCTGGCATGGCGTGACCACGGCGGTGATGGGCAATTGCGGCGTCGGCTTCGCCCCCTGCCGCGCCGGGGATCGCGACCGGCTGATCGAGCTGATGGAAGGGGTCGAGGACATCCCCGGCCCCATCCTGCATGAGGGCCTGGACTGGCGGTGGGAGACCTTCCCCGAATACCTCGACGCGCTGGACGCGAAGCCGCGCGACATCGACATCTGTGCCCTGCTGCCGCATGGCGCGGTGCGCGTGCATGTGATGGGCGAGCGCGGCCTGAACCTCGAGAACGCGAACCAGGCCGACATCGCGAAGATGCGCGAGATCACCGCCGAGGCGGTGCGCGCCGGCGCCTTCGGCGTCTCGACCTCGCGGACCATCAGCCACAAGACCCTGAAGGGCGACCCGACGCCGACGCTGCGCGCGCAGGAGGAGGAGCTGAAGGGCCTCGCCGAGGGCCTGCGCGATGCCGGCGGCGGGCTTCTGGAACTGGTGTCCGACTGGAACACCCCTGACCCGGCGACGGAGTTCGGCATCGTCCGGCGCGTGGTCGAGGCGACGGGCCAGCGCGTGCTGTTCTCCCTCACCGCGCGGCATGACCGGACCGAGGCGTGGAAGGAACTCCTGGCGATGTCGGATGCGGCGGCAGCGCAGGGCCTGCCGATCCGCCCGGTCTTTCCGCCAAGGCCGATCGGCATCCTGCTCGGGCTGCAGGGAAGCCAGAACCCCTTCTCGGGCTGCGCCTCCTACAAGGAGATCGCGCACCTGCCGCCGGCGCAGCGCGCGGCGGCGATGCGCGACCCCGCCGTGCGGGCGCGGATCCTGTCGGAGGATCGGATCACGGGATCGAACTTCCCGCTGATCACCCGCCTATCCTTCGAACGGATGTTCCCCTTCGGCGCGCCCCCCGACTACGCGCCGCCGAAGGAGGCCTCGATCGCCGCCATCGCCGCACGGGAAGGCCGCAGCGCCGAGGAGGTCGCCTACGATATCCTCACGGCCCATGACGGCGCCGACTTCATCTTCGCGCCGCTGACGAACTTCCACGACTACACGCTGTCGGCCAGCGCGGAGTGCCTGAGGCACCCGAACGCCATCGCCGGGCTGTCGGATGGCGGCGCGCATGTCGGCTTCATCTCGGACGGGTCCTTCCCGACCTTCCTGCTGACCTATTGGGCGCGGGACGCAAAGGAACGGGTGTTCCCGGTCGAGGAGATCGTCCGGCGCCTGACCTCGGACACCGCGCGCGCGGCGGGGCTGACCGATCGCGGCGTGCTGCGGCCGGGCATGAAGGCTGACGTGAACGTCTTCGACCTCGCTGCGCTGGGCCTCGAAGCACCACGGATGGTCAGCGACCTGCCGGCGGGCGGGCGGCGGCTGCTGCAGCGCGCACGCGGCTTCGACGCGACGATCGTCGCCGGCGCCATCACCTATCGCGATGGTGCGGCAACCGGCGCGCTGCCCGGCAGGCTGGTGCGCGCCGGGCACTGACCCGGCCGCCGCTGCTGCGGCGCGGCATCGGATTCCGGCAACGACTCTGCAGGTTCGGCTTCCCGCGCCGACCGCTTCTGTGCTGGCATCCTGGGGCGATGGACGGTTTCGCGACCGATGCCGGGGGGCGGGCGCGATGCAGCCCGCACGCCCGCAGGAGCCGACCGAGATGGCGATGACCGCCGCGACCGCATCCTCCACCCCGGCGCACCATCCCTGGTGGCGGCACCTGTATGCCCAGGTGCTCGCGGCCATCACGGTCGGCGTTCTGCTCGGCCATTTCTGGCCCGAGATCGCGGTGCAGATGAAGCCCTTCGGGGACGGCTTCATCAAGCTGATCAAGATGCTGATCGCGCCCATCATCTTCTGCACCGTCGTGCACGGTATCGCCAGCATGGACGACATGAAGAAGGTCGGGCGCGTCGGCGTGAAGGCGCTGGTCTATTTCGAGGTGCTGACGACGCTCGCGCTGATCATCGGCCTGATCGTGGTCAACCTGTGGAAGCCCGGCGCGGGGATGAACGTCGATCCCGCCGCGCTCGATACCCGCGCCATCGCGACCTACACGGCGCGGGCGGGCCAGCAATCGACCGTCGACTTCCTGATGCACATCATCCCGAACACGGTGGTGGGAGCCTTCGCCGAAGGAGAGATCCTGCAGGTCCTGCTGATCGCCGTGCTGTTCGCCTTCGCGCTGCAGGCGCTGGGCGACTACGGCAAGCCGCTGCTGCACATGATCGACAGCACGGCGCATGTCTTCTTCCGCATCGTGGGATACATCATGAAGGTGGCCTGGCTCGGCGCCTTCGGCGCCATGGCCTTCACCATCGGGCGCTACGGCGTCGGCACCCTGCTGCAGCTCGGCTCCCTGATGGCGGCCTTCTACGTCACCTGCCTGCTCTTCGTGCTCGGCGTGCTGGGCGGCATCGCCTGGCTCTGCGGCTTCTCGATCTTCCGCTTCATCGCCTACATCAAGGAGGAGCTGCTGATCGTCCTCGGCACCAGCTCGTCGGAGAGCGTGCTGCCGCGGATGCTCGCGAAGATGGAGAATCTCGGCTGCGAGAAATCCGTCGTCGGCCTCGTGATCCCGACCGGGTACTCCTTCAACCTCGACGGCACCTGCATCTACCTGACCATGGCGGCGATCTTCCTCGCCCAGGCGACCAACACGCCTCTGACGCTGGGCCAGGAGATCGGGCTGATCGGCATCCTGCTGCTGACGTCCAAGGGGGCGGCCGGCGTCACCGGGTCGGGCTTCATCGTGCTGGCGGCGACGCTCTCCTCCCTCGGCACCGTGCCGGTGGCGAGCATCGCGCTCATCCTCGGCGTCGACCGCTTCATGTCCGAGGCCCGCGCCCTGACCAACCTGGTCGGCAACGGGATCGCGACGGTGGTGGTGGCGAAGTGGGAAGGTGCCCTCGACGTCGCGCGGATGAAGCGCGTGCTGGCCGGCGAGACCGAGGCGGAGGCCGATACGCCCGAGGCGGTGCTGGTCGTCGGCGAGATCCGCGCCGAGGCGGTCTCCCACCGGGCGGCGAAACCCTAAGGCCCGCGCGGTGATCCGGCGTCGTCACCTCGGGCTGATCGGCGTCGCGGCGCTGGCGCGGCCGGCCGCCGCCGCAGATCCGCGCTGGCCGAACGCGATCGTCATCGCCACGGCCTCGCCTGGCGGCACGTACCACGCCTACGGCGTCGGGCTGGCGCGCATCCTGACGCGCGAACTCGCCATCGCGGTCTCGATCCGCGAAACCAGCGGCCCGGGCGAGAACCTGCGCCTGGTCGAGGAAGGCCAGGCCCAGATCGGCTTCGTGACGACCGGCGCGGTGATGGAGGCGCGCGCCGAGCGCGGTGCGGCGCGCGCGCTGTTCGCGATGTACGACACGCCGTTCCACTTCGTCGTGCGACGAGATTCGCCGATCCGCAGCGTCGTGGACCTCGCGGGCAAGACGGTTGCGGTCGGCCCGGCGGGTGGCACCGGCGCGGACTATGTGCCGCGCATGCTCTCCGCGCTCGGGGCGGAGATCCGGCCGGCCAACGGGTCCTGGGCGGACCTGGCGGCCCGCTTCCGGGTTGGCGAGATCGACGCCATCGCGGTCGCCGCCGGCGTGCCCTTCCCGGCCATCGCGGACCTCGAAGCGCGGCGCGCCATCCGCTACATCCCGATCACGCGCGACCAGGTGGCGCGCATCCGGCTGGTGGCGCCAGAGCTCTCCGCGTCCAGCATCCCCGCCGGGACCTATCCCTCGCTGATGACGTCCTATGAGACGGTCGGTCTGTTCAACATCGCCATCGCGCGCCAGGACATGGTGCCGAGCCTGGCCTTCGAGATCGTCCGCGACGTCTTCGAATTCCACGCCGAGATGATGGAGGCGCACCCCGCCGCCGCGGCGACGGTGCCCGGCAACTTCGTGCGCAACACGGTCCTGCCCTGGCATCCCGGCGCCATGCGCTACTACGGCAGCCGGGCGGTGACCGGGGTGCTGACGGGCGACTAGGCGCGCCGCCGTTAGACGAGGCGCGGATAGCCCATCGCCGCGGCCTCGGCCTCGTAGCGGGCGAGGATGGCGTAGTCGGACCCTTCCGGCGGGACGATCGCGCGCAGGCGCAGCGTGTGGCGGAGCGCGGCATGGCGCGGGGCGACGGAAACCTCGTGCAACGCTTCCCGCAGCGCAGACTGCGTCGCCGTATCGGTCGCCGCCGAGGTCACGAAGGGGATGGCGGGGCTTGGCACCGTCTCGGCCAGGACGCGCAGCCCGGCGACCGCCTCCGGCCGGACATCGGCGTGGAAGGAGTAGGTCATGTTGTCGATCGAGGCCGCGTCCGCGCCGCCGGACTGCACCAGGGCCATGCTGGCCGGATGCGTGCCCGTCTCAACCACCCGCGCGAAGAAGGGCCGTCCGCCGGCGAGCGGCGCTAGCGTCCGGCGTGGCAGGTTCATCCCCGAATTGGAATGCTGGCTGTTGCAGGCGAAGACGCGGCCGCGAAGGTCCTCGAGGCTCCGCGCCGGATCGTCGTCGCGCACCAGGATGAAGGCGCAGTGCACCGGCCCGGCGATGCCCATCGCAGCGGCCTGCGCCCGCGCATCCCCCGGCTGCTCATAGTCCGGCACGCCGAGCAGCGCATGCTGGCCACGATAGATGGTGCCGAGCGGAAAGCCGCAGGTCTGGGTGAAGAGCACCTCCGGCCCGATCCGGTCGGGCACCGCGGGGCGTTCGAAGTCAGGCGCTTCGGGCAACTCCCCGATGCCGCGCGCCCGCAATGCCTCCGCGACCGCCGCCCAGAAGGCCGCATTCGCCGGGCGCAACCCGGCGAGGTTGTACATCGGCAGGGAGGCGCTGCGCTTCATGCCTCCTCGCCGCGCCGCGCGCTGAGCAGGCGGACCAACGCGGCGTCGCGACGGCGCGCAAGGTCCGTGGTCGTCGCGCCACCGGTCGCGTCCGCGACGCCTTCGACCAGCATGCGCTGGACCTCGGCGTCGATGTCCGGCTCGCCGAGGTCCTTCCACCAGGAGGTGACGGCCGGCATCAGGTGATGGAGGAAATGCTCGATGCCCCCTTCCCCGCCGGCCAGGTGAAAGGTGGTGTGCGGGCCCATCAGCGCCCAGCGCAGGCCGGGGCCCTCGCTGATCGCGGCATCGACATCGGCGACGGTGGCGACGCCCTCGGCGACGAGATGCACCGCCTCGCGCCAGATCGCCGCCTGCAGGCGGTTGGCGAGATGGCCCGGTACTTCCTTGCGAATCTCGATCGGGTGTTTGCCGATGGCGCGATAGAACCGCATGGCGGCCTGCACGGCCTCCGGGCTGCCCTTGGCGCCGCCGACGACCTCGACCAGCGGGATCAGGTGTGGCGGGTTGAAGGGGTGGCCGATGACGACGCGTTCCGGATGGGCGCAGCGTTCCGACAGGCGGCTCGCCAGCAGGCCGGAGGTCGAGGAGGCGATCACCACATCCGCCGGCAGCGCGCCATCGATGCGGGCAAGCAGGTCCTGCTTGATCTCGAGCCGCTCCGGCGCGCTTTCCTGCACGAAGTCGCAGCCCGCGGCGGCCTTCGCCGGATCGGCGTCGAAGGTCCAGGCAGTGGGGTCCGCATCCGGCTTGCCGCCGAGTTGCATCAGGATCGGCCAGGCATCGGCGATCATCCGCCGCAGCAGGTCGGGCGCGCCGGGGGATGGGTCGCTGGCGCTCACGGCCAGCCCGCGGCTGAGGAAATAGGCGGCCCAGGAAGCGCCGATCGTTCCCGCGCCGATCACCGCGACGCGCTTGATGTCCGTTCGCATGGGGGTTCCTCCGATGAGTCGCGCCGAGCCTATCGCGCCGTCCCTGCCCTGGCCACGCGGCGGGACCGGGTCTAGCCTCCGCGCCGGCAGGAGGAACGGACATGCAGGATCTCGTCGCGCGGATGAACGCGGTCTGCGACGCGCAGCCCTTCGATACGACCTGGTACGTGAAGGACCTGGCGACGGGATGGGAGGCCGATCGCGGCGGCGACGTCGTCGTGCCGTCGGCCAGCACGCGCAAGACCTCGATCCTGATGCACGCGCTGTCCATGGTTCATGAGGGCAAGCTGCGGCTCGACGAGCCCTGCACCATCGAGAAGCGCCTGCAGGAGGGCGTGGACAGCGGCACCTACCAGTACATGACGCCCGGCTGCGTCATTCCGCTGCGCGACGCCTTCGTGAACATGATCATCACCAGCGACAATGTCTGCACGCAGATCGTGCTGGAACGCCTGGACCGGGACGAACTGAATGCCTGGTGCAAGCGCATCGGCATGACCGGCACGACGCATCGCGTGAACTTCCCCCCGCCGGGCCTGCCCTGGGACCACCCGGTCGAGGCCGTGGCGAGCACCACGGCGCGCGACCAGGGCGTGCTGCTGGATCGCATGGTGGCGGGTGCCCGGGATGCCCCGGCGGCGGCCTTCCTCGGCGCGACGCCGGAATTGTGCGGGCTGGCGCTCGACATCCTGTCCTGGCAGCGGCTGCGCAACCTGATCCCGTCCCTGCTGCCGCAGAAGGCGAAGGTCGCGAACAAGACGGGCCGCGGGCCGCGCGGGCGCATGGATGCCGGCGTCGTCTACAAGAACGACGCGCCGCGCTTCATCATCTCCGTCTACACGGACCGGGTGCCGGACACCCTGCCGGACGGGCTGCCCGGCTACACTGCAGCCTATGCCACCGCCGGGCGGCTGACGCGCCTTTGCTGGGATGTGATGAACTGACATGACGACAGACGCCGAATTCGAGGCCGCGATCGCGGGCCTGCAGGACTGGGTGGGCCGCGAGCGCATCGTGGAGGATGAGATCGGCCTCTCCTCCGCCCGCCGCATCGCGGGGATGCTCGACATCGACCCGGCCAGCTTGAAGCAGGGCGACGAACTGCCGCCGCACTGGTTCACGATGTTCTTTCCCGACATCGCGAAGCAGTCCGACATCGGCCCCGACGGGCACCCCAACAAGGGCGTCTTCCTGCCGCCGATCCCGCTGCCGCGGCGCATGGGCGCGGGGCGGCGCGTGACGATCGACGGTGCGCTGCGGATCGGCCAGCCGGCGATCAAGCGCGCCATCGTGGCGCAGGTGCTGCCCAAGATCGGCCGCACGGGGCGCATGGCGATCCTGACCATGCGCCACGTCATCGAGACCGCCGACCAGGTCATCGCCGTCGACGAATTCGACGCCATGTATCGCGAGGCGCCGCCGCCCGGCCAGGCGAGCCCGCAGACGCCGCCCGTCGCGGCGCCGACGAACGGCATCTACGCGGACAAGGTGCTGCTCTCCTCCCCGCTGGTGTTCCGGTATTCGTCCGTCACCTGGAACGCGCACCGCATCCACTACGACGCGGATTATGCGCGGGACGAGGAAGGCTATCCGGCGACGGTCCAGAATGGCGGGCTGACGATGCAGCTGATGCTCGATGCAGCGCTGAAGCGCGCGCCAGGGCGGCTCAAGGGCTTCACCGCGCGGCTCGCGCGGCCGCTCTGGGTCGGCGACACCGTCACGCTGTGCGGCGCGGCGCCGGCGGACGGGAGGATGGAGTGCTGGGCGACCGACAAGGACGGTCATCTCTGCGCGAAGATGGAGCTGGAGTTCGCGGCATGACCCGCCCCGCCCCCGCGACCTGGCGGTCCCTGATGTTCGTCCCCGCCACCGGCGAGAAATTCGTCGCCAAGGCGCATGCGCGCGGCGCCGATGTGGTGATCCTCGATCTCGAGGATTCCATCCCGCCCGGCGAGAAGCAGGCCGCGCGCGACGCCTTGCCCAAGGCCGCCGCGAGCGTCGGCCAGGCCGGCGCGGAGGTTGCGGTCCGCATCAACCGCCCGCTCGAACTGGCCGTTCCGGACATCGCCGCGGCGGTGATGCCCGCGGTCGGCACGCTGATGCTGCCGAAGGTCATGGGGCCGGAGCACATCCGCCTGCTGTCGGAGGTCGTCGCCGCGCGCGAGGCGGCGCTCGACATGTCGCCCGGCCACACCCGCTTCGTCGCGGTGGTCGAGACGCCGGACGCGCTGCCGCTGCTCGGCGGCATCGCGACAGCCGACCGGCGCGTCGTTGCGCTCGGCGTGGGCGCGGAGGACCTGTCGACGGAACTCGGCGCCGTGCCGAGCGCGGACATGCTGTATCACTTCGGCATGATGGTCGTGGCGGCGGCGCGCGCGGCGGGCATCCAGCCGATGGGTTCGGTCGGCCCCTTCGCGGATTTCTCGGACCTCGAGGGTTATCGGTTGTCCCTGCGACGGTCCCGCGCGCTCGGCTTCGCCTGCCAGGCCTGCATCCATCCCTCGCAGGTCGCGATCATCAACGAGGAATACGGCCCCTCCCCGGCGGAGGTGGAGCGCGCCCGTCGCCTGATCGCAGCCTTCGATGCGGCGCTTGCCGAAGGCAAGGGCGCGGTCGCCTTCGAAGGGCAAATGATCGACCTGCCGGTGGTCGAGCGCGCGCGGCGGCTGCTCGCCCGCGCGCGCTGACCGGCGCCCGTTGGCCGCGGACTGGCAGGCCGAGTTCGAGCGCTTCCCGCAGGGGCTCCGCGCCCTGGTGGAGGCCGAACTCGCCGCCGGGAACGCGGTCACGGAGGTGACGCACGACTTCCCCGCGCCGCCGATCGGCGCCTGCCTCATGCTCGCGCGGCAAGTCTCGACGCGGCCGCGAGCGTCAGGCGACGGCCTCGACTTCCGCGCGCGGCAGAGTTCGCTGACCTCCGGCGAATGGACCGATGCGGATCGGCGCTTCTTCGTCCTCGAACCGCCAGACCCGCCGCCGGCGGAGCCAAGCATGGACGCGATCCGCGCCGCGATGGTGCCCGCTCCGCTGCAGGAACCGGTGCCGCCGGCCTTCCTGCTCGAGATCGACCGTCGCGGCGAGATGATCACCTATCGCGAAGACGGCCGCCTCGCGACGGTGATCTGCACCTTCGGCGACCCGCCGCGCCTCATCCTGCGCACGCTCACGGAATGGTGGCACACGGAGGAGCGGCGTTCCGTCCCGATGACGGCCGAGGAGCGCGAGGCGGTCATCGGACGCATCCTCGACCGCTGCCGCTGGCGGCACGGGCTGCCGACCATCGCGCGCGAGGACTGACCCCGCGAGGCTGGCCTACAGCGCGCACATGGTCAGGATGCGTTCATCGATCAGCGGCGTATAGGCCTCGCGCACCTTGGGCATGCGCGGGTTGGCGACATGCGCCTTCACAGCAGCCTGGTCGGTGTAGACCTCGACCAGCATGATGCGGCCCTCATCCGGCGTGCCGTCCTGCTGGAGCGGCTGGAGCACCTCGAAGCGCTCGCAGCCGGGTTCCTCGGCGACGGTCAGCTTCGCATGTTCGCGGATCAGCGCGTCGAAGGCGGCGTGGCAGCCGGGCTTCGGGCGGAATTCGACGTGGATGGCGATCTTCGTCATGGCGGTTCCTTCCCTTGCGGATGGCCGCAAGGGTGGCGCGGAACCGCCGCGCCGTGAAGGTCATGCTGCCGGGCCCCGTGAGGTTCGGCCGCACGCGCGCAGGGCTGGTGTGGCGGCTGCGCGCGAACAATGTTCCTGGTGCCGGGCCTGCCGCCCGGCTGGCCGGCATCAGGCCGCGGCGTAGCGCGCGATCGACAGGTCCGAGGTCTCGATCTCGGGCTTCCTGCCGGTCACGAGGTCCGCCAGCACCCGGCCCGAGCCGCAGGCCATGGTCCAGCCCAGCGTGCCGTGGCCGGTGTTCAGATGCAGGTTGCGGAAGCGCGTCGCGCCGACCACCGGCGTGCCGTCCGGCGTCATCGGGCGCAGGCCGGTCCAGAAGGCGGCCTCGGCGACGTTGCCGCCCTTGGGGAACAGGTCGGTGACGGAGTGTTCCAGCGTCTCGCGCCGCGGCTTGCGCAGTTGCAGCGAGAAGCCCGCGAGTTCCGCCGTGCCGCCGACGCGGATGCGGTCGCCCAGGCGGGTGATCGCGACCTTGTAGGTCTCGTCCATGACAGTGGAGACCGGCGCGCCGGCCTCATCGCGCACCGGCAGGGTCAGGGAGTAGCCCTTCACCGGATACACCGGCAGCCGCACGCCGAGCGGCGCGAGCAGTTCCGGCGTGAAGGAACCAAGTGCGGCGACATAGACGTCCGCCGTCTCGACACCCTGGTCGGTGACGACGCCGGTGATGCGGTCGCCCTCGGTCCGCAGGCCCTGGATGGTGGCGCCGTAGCGGAAGGTCACGCCGATCTGCGCGGCCATCGCGGCCAGGCGCTGGGTGAAGATGTGGGCGTCGCCAGTCTCGTCGCCCGGCAGGCGCAGGCCGCCGACGAACTTGCCGGTCACGTTCTTCAGCGCCGGCTCGGCGGCGATGCAGCCGGCCGGGTCCAGCACCTCGTAGGGCACCTTGAAGGTGTCGAGCACCGCGGTGTCGTCGCCGACATGGTCCAGCTGCTTCTGCGTGCGGAACAGCTGCAGCGTGCCCATCGAGCGGCCGTCATAGGCAATGCCGGTCTCGCGCCGCAGGTCGCCCAGGCAGTCGCGCGAGTATTCGGCGAGCCGCACCATGCGCGTCTTGTTCAGGCGATAGGCGGCCTCGGTGCAGTTCGCGAGCATCATCGCCAGCCAGGAATAGAGGCGGCGATCCGCACGCGGCCACAGCACCAGCGGGCGGTGGCGCATCATCAGCCACTTCAGCGCCTTCACCGGGATGCCCGGCCCGGCCCAGGGGGCGGAATAGCCGTAGGAGAGCTGCCCCGCATTGGCGAAGGAGGTCTCCATGCCGGCCGCCTCCTGCCGGTCCATCACGGTCACCTCATGCCCCGCCTTGGCCAGGTACCAGGCCGAGGTGACACCGACGACGCCGCTGCCGAGGACGATGACGCGCATGGGGATCCGCTCCGCAAGACTGCTGCGATGCGGTAATGATGGGGCGTTTGCGCTTCGCCGATCCTGCCGAATCATCGCATTTTCCCTCATCTCAGTGGATCGGAGACGCAGGAACTGCCAAACTGTCGCAGATCATGCCAAGCCTCGACGACGCCGACCTGCGGATCCTCCGCGCCCTCCGCCAGGACGGGCGCATCACCAATGCCGCGCTGGCCGAGGCTGTCGGCCTGTCGCAGTCAGCCTGCCTGCGGCGGCTCCGGCTGCTCGAGCGCAGCGGGGTCATCCGCGGCTACACCGCCATCATCGAGGAACCGGAGGCGCGCGACACGGTCACGGTGATCGTGCAGATCACGCTCGACCGGCAGACGGAGGAACACCTGTCGCGCTTCGAAGCCTCGGTGCGCCGGCTGCCCGAGGTGCGCGAGTGCTACCTGATGACCGGCATGTCGGACTACCTACTGCGCGTCGAGGCGCGCGACGCCGCCGACTACGAACGCATCCACAAGGAACAGCTGTCGCGGCTGCCGGGGGTGGCGCGGATCCAGTCCTCCTTCGCGATCCGCCGGGTCATCGGCAGCCGGAACTAGAAGGCGCGGACGAGGTCCGCCCATTCCTCCGCAAGCGTCACGCCAGGCCGACGCCGCCCTGCGCGGCGATACCAGTAATCCGCGTTGCCGAGATCGCCTTCCTTGCGGTGCAGATAGGCGTGCACCCATGATCCGTCCGCGGTCTCGACGGATTGCGCGATCTCATGCGCGCGGGCCCAGTCCCCGCGCGCATCCCACCACAGCGCGGCGAGCAGCGGCGGAAGCCCCTCGGCCTCCGCGCGCTGCGTCAGCGCCGCGGGATCCATTAGGCCGCGGCCGCCAGCGGCTGCGTGCGCGCCAGGCGGGCGAGCAGGTAATCGACTTCCGCCGCCGTTTCCGGCGTCAGCTTCGGCCCCGGCGCGCGCAGCGTGTCGTGCGCGATGATGCCGCGCCGCTTCAGCACGTATTTCCGGATCGCGAGGCCGAGGCCCGGCTGCACTTCCGTGCGGATCAGCGGCAGGTGCAGGTCGAACAGGTCCTGCGCCGCGTCGCGCTGGCCGGCCCACATCAGCTTGCAGACATTCACCAGCATCTCGGGGAAGGCGTAGCCGGTCATGATGCCGTCGGCGCCGCGCGCGAGCTCCTCGGGCAGGAACTGCCCGCCGACGCCGCCGAGGATCGACACGCGCGGCATCTTGCCTTCGGCCTCCAGCCGGCGGATCGCCGTCAGCTTGTCGAGGCCGGGCCAGTCCTCGGCCTTCAGCATCACCATGCGCTGGTCCTGGGCCATGCGCGCGATCATCGGCGCGGTCATGGTGACGTTGGTCAGCTGCGGATAGTCCTGCAGTACGAAGGGCGCATCGACCACGTCCATCGCCTGGGCGATGTAGGAGATGACGGCCTCGTCCCCCTTCAACCCCGGCGTCGGCGAGACCATGATCCCGGCCGCGCCGAGATCCATCGACCCGCGCGCGATCGCCTTCATCTGCGCGAAGCCCGGCGCGGAGGCACCGACCACCACGGGGATGCGCCCGGCGCTGCGCTTGATGACGCGATCGACGAAGGCGAGGCTCTCGGCCTCGGTCAGCTTCGGCGCCTCCCCCATCACGCCGAGGATGGTCATGCCCGCGGCCCCGGCGGCGATGAAGGCATCCGTCATGCGGTCGGTGCTGGCGAGGTCGAGCGCCCCGTCGGGCAGGAACGGCGTGGGCGCGATGACGAAGACGCCCTTGGCGGAACGATCGAACATGGACATTCCTTCCGGCTGGAAACCTTTCCCCACCATAGCCGCGCGACGGCGGCGCGTCACAGGGGGTCGCCTTTGAAGCCGTCCGGCGGCGTGTCATATCTCGACCCGTCCAGGAACGACCGGAGGAAACATCCGATGACCAGCCGCCGCGCGCTGCTGGCCGGGGGCGCCACCCTCGCCGCCGCCAGCGGGGCCCGGGCCCAGGCGCCCTGGCCCGACCGTCCCGTTCGCGTGATCGTACCCTTCGCGCCGGGCGGCAATGCCGACGTCGTCGGACGCATTCTGCAGCAGCGCCTGCAGGAGAAGCTCGGCCAGCCGGTCGTCGTCGAGAACCGCCCCGGCGCCGGCGGCGGCGTGGGGGCCGAGGCTGTCGCTCGTGCGCGGCCCGATGGCTACACGCTGCTGATCGGATCGAACGGGCCACTCAGCGTGAACCCCGTCGTGCAGGCCCGCCTTCCCTATGACGCGGTGCGCGACTTCGCGCCGATCGCAATGGCGATGCAGGTGCCGCATTGTCTGGTGGTGCAGCCCAATGCGCCATATCGCAGCGTGGCGGATGTCATCGCGGCGTCGCGCGCGGCCTCCGAGGCGATCGGCATCGGCACGGCGGGCGTGGCGAGTGCCACGCACCTCGCCCTCGAATCCTTCAAGGCGGCGAGCGGGGCGCGGCTGCTGCACGTGCCCTATCGCGGCGGCGGCGCGGCGGTGCCGGATTTCCTCGCCGGCAACCTGCCGATGCTGTTCACCGAGTTCTCGACCGCCCTGCCGCTGCAGCGCGACGGCAAGGCACGCATCATCGCCGTCGCCTCCGCTGCGCGCCTGCCCGCGCTGCCCGAGGCCCCGACGATGATCGAGCAAGGCATCGCCGGCTTCACCGCGGCCTCCTATGTCGGGCTGCTCGCGCCGACGGGGACGCCGGCCGAGGCGATGCGCGCCCTCGGCGCCGCCATGGCGGCGATCGTCGCCGAGACCGAGTTCCGCAACCGCATGACGGCCATGGGCGGCGAAGCCGCCAGCGACGCCCTCGCGACCCCCGCCGGCTTCGCCGCCTTCATCGCGGCGGACCTGGCGAAGTCGCGCGCCGCCGCCCAGGCCGCGGAGATCCGCCCCGAATGAGCACGCGCGAGACCCCGCCGGGTGCCACCGACTGCCACTGCCACATCTTCGGCCCGGCGGCGAAGTTCCCCTATGCCGAACCGCGGTCCTACACGCCGGAGGACGAGACGCTTGAGGACTACCTCGCGCTGCTCGACCGGCTGGACCTGGATCGCGGCGTCATCGTGCAGCCCTCGGCCTATGATCGCGACAATGCCTGCACGCTGGATGCGCTGCGCCGCGCGCCGGACCGGCTGCGCGGCGTGGCCGTGGTCGGCCGGGAAGCGACGGCCGAGACGCTGCGCGCCATGCATCGCGACGGCATCCGCGGACTGCGCGCGAACGAATACCGGCGCGACGGCGTCGCCGCCTATCACGGCGGTGTCCGCCTGGCCGAGATCGAGCCCTTCTTCCCGCTGATGAAGGAACTGGGCTGGCATCTGCAACTGTGGATCGACGCCCGGCACCTACCGGAGCTCGAGCCGCGCCTTGCCAAGGTGCCGGTGCCGATCGTGGTGGACCATATGGGCCGCCTGCACCACAGCCACGGCACCAACGACCCCGGCTTCCAGGCGCTGGTTCGCGGCGTGGGCGAAGGCCGCTACATGGCCAAGCTGTCGGGGACCTACCGGCTCGGCGCGACCAAGCCGGACTACCTGGAAGCCAAGCCGTTCCACGACGCGCTGGTCGCGGCCAATCCCGATGCGCTGGTCTGGGGCACCGACTGGCCGCATCCGCGCCCCGATGGCGGGCGGCCCGACGCGAAGCGGCTGCTGGAGGTCTTCCTCGACTGGACGCGCGATCCGCTGCTGCGGCGGAAGATCCTGACCGACACGCCCGCGCGGCTCTACGACTTCCCGGCGATCTGACCATGGCCTCCGAACGTCGACCGACCTTCGTCCTGCCGCGCGGCACCTGCGACACGCATGTGCATATCTGGGGCCCCTTCGATCGCTATCCGGTCGCGAAGGGCGCGCCCTACACGCCGCCCGAGCGCAACCGCGACGATCTGGTCGCGCTGCATGCGCGGCTCGGCATCGACCGCGCGGTGATCGTACAGACCACGGTCTACAAATCGGACAACCGGGCGATGCTGGACGCCATCGCTGCGAGCAACGGCGCCTGGCGCGGCGTCGCGCT
Organism: Neoroseomonas marina; assembly: GCF_012927745.1. GTDB lineage: Bacteria > Pseudomonadota > Alphaproteobacteria > Acetobacterales > Acetobacteraceae > Neoroseomonas > Neoroseomonas marina. The sequence continues at coordinate 73,606 of NZ_JABBKX010000004.1, read as the reverse complement.
GGTGGACGAGAGCTTCGGCGATGCCGAGTACAAGACCCTGCACGATGGCGGCGTGCGCGGCGTGCGCTTCGGCTTCCTGCAGCATCTCGGCGGCGTTCCGGACCTTGCCCTTCTGAAGCGCACGGCGGATCGCATCGCCGGGATGGGCTGGCACCTGGTGCTGCACCTCGACGCCGGCAGCATCCTCGCCTTCGAGGAACTGCTGCGCAGCCTGCGCCTGACCGTTGTCGTGGACCACATGGGCCGCGTACCGGTCCCCGAGGGCATAGATCATCAGGCCTTCCGCATCCTGCTCGACCTGCTGCAGCAACCGAACTGGTGGGTGAAGGTCTCGGGAGCCGAGCGCATATCCGCCGCGGGCCCACCCTTCCGCGACGCCATTCCCTTCGCGCGGCGGCTGATCGAGGCCGCGCCGGACCGCACGCTCTGGGGCACGGACTGGCCGCATCCGAATGTCCGCTGGGAACCGGACGAGGCCGACCTGGTCGACCTGCTGCCGGAGTTCGGCGATGCCGCCGCGCTCCAGCGCGTGCTGGTCGACAATCCCGCGCGGCTTTACGGCTTCGCATGACCGGGGACCTGCAATCCTGGGTCGGACGCAGCCGCCGCGTGGCGGATGAGATGGCGACGCCGCTCGTGCGCCGCATGGCCGCGCTGACCGACCGCACCGATGTCGCGCTCGACCGCGGCGCGCCGGTGCCGAACCATTGGCTGTCGATCCTGTTCGACGACGCCGCGCCGCAATCGGCGCTCGGCCCGGACGGGCATCCGGCCAAGGGCGATTTCCTGCCCCCCGTCCCCCTGCCCCGCCGCATGCTGGGCGGGCGGCGCCTGACCTACCACGCGGCCCCGCGCGTAGGCGACGCGCTGGAACGCGAGACGGCGATCGCCGCCATCACGCCCAAGGTCGGGCGCAGCGGCGCGATGATCTTCGTCATGCTCCGCCACACCATCACCGGCCCGCAGGGCCTGGTCGCGGTGGAAGAACAGGACATCGCCTATCTCGAGGCCAAGCGGAACGCGCCCGCCCCGCCCGAGAAGCCTGCGCCGGTGCCCGCCGCCGAATGGCGGGATGCCTGGGCGCCCGATCCTGTGATGCTGTTCCGCTTCTCAGCGCTCGCCTTCAACGGCCACCGCATCCACTACGACGCGGACTACACCCGCGACGTCGAGGGCTATCCGGGCCTCGTCGTCAACGGCAGCGTCAGCACCCTGTTCCTGTTCGAGGCACTGCTCCGCCGCCACCCCGGCGCGCAGATCCGATCCTACGAGGCCCGCACCATGCAGCCCGTCTTCTGCAACCGGCCCGCCTTCCTGTGCGGCGAGGCCCCCGACGCCGAGGGCCAGCGCGCCCTGTGGGTGGAGAAGGAGGACGGCGCCATGGCCATCCGCATCCGGACGAGGATCGGCTGACATGGCCGGTCCCCTCGACGGCATCCGCGTCCTCGACCTCTCCGCCGTGGTGGTGGGGCCGATCTGCACGCATGTGCTGTGCGAACACGGCGCCGAGGTCATCAAGATCGAGGCCCCCTCGGGCGATCTGCTGCGCTCCCTGGCCGGCAAGGGGCGCAGCCCGGGGATGAACGGCAAGTTCCTCAACTTCAACCGCGGCAAGAAGTCGATCGCGATCGACCTCAAGAAGCCCGCGGGCATCGCGGCGCTGAGGCGGCTCGCGGCAACCGTCGATGTCTTCGTCACCAATATCCGCCCCGATGCGCAGGCGCGCCTTGGCGTCGATGCCGAGGGCCTTCGCGCCGCCGCGCCGCGCCTGATCCATTGTTCCATCACCGGCTTCGGCACCGGTGGTCCCTATGCCGGCCGACCGGCCTATGACACCGTCATCCAGGGCGTCTCGGGCGTCGCGGGCTGCTTCGAGGCCTCGACCGGCGAGCCGCGCTACGTCCCCTTCCTCGTCGCCGACCACACGGTCGGGCTGATCGCCGCGCAGATGATCGGTTTCGCGCTCTACCGCCGCGAGAAGACCGGCGTCGGCGAGGCCATCGAGGTGCCGATGTTCGAGAACATGGCCGCCTACATCATGCAGGAGCATCTCGGCGCGCATTCCTTCCGCCCGCCGCTCGGCCCGCCTGGCGACCATCGCGTGCTGAGCCCGGACGGAAAGCCGCTGCCGACGAAGGACGGCTACATCTGCATCTCCGCGAACACCGACGCGCAGGCGCACGCCTTCTTCGACGCGATCGGGCGGCCGGAGCTCAAGACCGACCCGCGCTTCGCGACCATCGCCCAGCGGGTGCAGCACACGAAGGAGTACTTCCACATCCGCGCGACCTCCCTCGGCGGGAAGACGACGGCGGAGTGGCTCGAGATCTTCGACCGCGTGGACGTGCCGGCGTCCCCCTACAACACCATTGCCTCGCTGATCGACGACCCGCATCTGCGCGCGGTGGGCATGGTGCGGGAGGAGGTGCACCCGACCGAGGGCGCGACCTGGGCGATCGGCGCGCCGAACTACTTCTCGGGCGGCACCGCACCGGCCCGCGCGCCTGCACCGCGGCTCGGCGCGGATGGCGCCGCGGTGCTGGCCGCGGCGGGGCTGACCACGGAGGAGATCGAGGCCCTGCGCGCGGACGGCGTGCTGATCGAGGCGAAGCCATGACGAGCATCACCCGCCGCACCGCGATCGCGGCCACCACGCTCGCGCCGCTGGCAGTGGCCCGGGCGCAGTCCTGGCCGGAGCGCCCGGTGCGCCTGGTCGTGCCCTTCACGCCCGGCGGGTCGACCGACATCCTCGCCCGCGCCATGGCGCAGCGGCTGTCGGAGATCTTCGGCCAGCCCTTCATCGTGGACAACCGGCCCGGCGCCGGCGGCACGCTGGGGTCCGAGCAGGTGTTTCGCTCCGCGCCCGACGGTCACACGCTGATGATGGGCCATATCGGGACGCTGGCGGCGAACCCGGCGCTGTATCGGAACATCAGCTTCGACATCGCGGGATTCGTGCCGGTCGCGCTGGTCGCGAATGTCGCGAACTTCCTGGTGGTGACGAACCGGCTGGAAGCGACCGACGTGCCTTCCCTCGTCGCGCTGGCGAAGCGCCAGCCGGGGGTGCTGACCTATGGCAGCGGCGGCAATGGCAGTGCGGCGCATATCTCCATGGTCGCCTTCATGGAGGCGACGGGCACCGACATGACTCATGTGCCCTATCGCGGCACCGGGCCGATGATGACGGACCTCATCTCCGGCACCATCCAGCTCACCATGACCGGCGGGCCGCCAGCGCTGCCGCCGGTGCGGGCGGGGCAGTTGCGGGCGCTCGGCATTTCCTCGCTGCAGCGCCTGCCTTCGGCGAACGACATCCCGACCATCGCCGAGCAGGGCCTACCCGGCTTCGACGTGCTGCAATGGTACGGCATCGTCGCCCCGCCGGGCACGCCGGCGCCGCTGGTTGCGCGGCTGAACGAGGCCTGCAACCGCATCCTCGGCGAGGCGCCCTTCCGCGCCAGGCTCGAGACCGAGGGCGCCGTCGCGCAGCCGATGACGCCCGCGGAGTTCGGCGCCTACATCGCCACCGAGCGCGAGCGCTGGGGCGCGCTGATCCGCCGCGCCAACGTCACCCTGGGCTAGAGGAGCGTGCCATGACCCGCCCCTTCGAAGGCATCCGCATCATCGATGCGACGCATGTGCTGGCCGGTCCCTTCGCAGCCTATCAGCTCGGCCTGCTGGGCGCGGAGGTCATCAAGGTCGAGCATCCCGACGACCCGGACCAGAGTCGCGGCAGCGGGCCGGACTGGGACCTGAACCGGGCGGGCATGGGGACGTATTTCCTCACCCAGGGATCGAACAAGCGGTCCCTGACACTCGACCTGAAGCAGGAGGCGGCGCGGGAGGTGTTCCGCCGCCTCGTCGCGCAGGCCGACGTGCTGGTCGAGAACTACCGCCCAGGCGCCTTCGCCGCACTTGGCCTCGGCTACGAGGCGCTCTCGGCGCTGAACACACGCCTGATCTACTGCTCGATCTCCGCCTTCGGGCAGGGCGGGCCGCGCGGCACGCAGACCGCCTATGACCACGTGATCCAGGCGACTTCCGGCATCATGGCCTGCACCGGCACGCCGGAGGTGAACCCGCTCAAGCTCGGCGCGCCGGCGATCGACTATGCGACCGGTACGATGGGCGCCTTCGCGCTCTCGGCTGCATTGTTCCAGCGGGAACGGACCGGCAAGGGGCAGCGCATCGACCTCGCCATGCTTGATGTCGCGATGATGATGATGGCCTCCCACGTCACCGCGCATTCGCGGACCGGACGGCCGGCGCGGCCACGCGGCAACGACCACGAATACGCGACCAATTCCGCCTATCCGACGAAGGACGGGATGGTGATGCTCGGCGCGTCGAACCTGCGCCAGCAGAAGCGGCTGTGGGCCGCGCTCGGCCGGCCGGAGATGGCCAAGGCGCGCAACGAGGACCGCGTCGCGCAGCGCGACGCCGAGGCCGCCGCGCTGCGCGAGATCATGCTGACCCGCACCGCGGAGGAATGGGAGGCCTTCCTGCAATCCCGCCACGTCCCCGCCGCCCGCGTGCGCCGGATGGACGAGGCACTGGCCGATCCGCACCTGAGCGCGCGCGGCCTGACCCATCGCTTCGCGGCCGCGCCTGGCGTGGACGGCCCCTTCGCCGTGCCCGTCGCCGCCTTCGGCTTCGCCCATGGCGGGCCGCGCGTGGATGCGCCCCCGCGGCCGCTCGGCGCCGACACGGATGCCATCCTCGAAGAACTCGGCTACGACGCCGCGGCACGCGCCGCGCTGCACGGCAGCCGCGCCGTCTGACCCAACCCGGAGCCCCGCCATGGCCGCCTTCACCTTCGACCATATCCACCTGCGCAGCCCGGACCCGGAGGCGACCGCCGCGTTCTACGAGCGCGTCTTCGGCGCGACGCTGAAGCACGGGCCGCAGCGCATCGACATCAACCTCGGCGGGCAATTGCTGTTCGTCTCGCCGATTACCGAGGACAAGACCGGCGACGCGCCGTCGGCGCCCTATCGCGGCCTCGAGCATATCGGCCTCGCGGTGAAGGACATCGACGCCGTGGTCGCCGAGATGAAGGCCAAGGGCGTGACCTTCACCATGGAGCCGACGACGATCCGCCCCGGCGTGCGCATCGCCTTCCTGCGTGGGCCGGAGAACATCTCGATCGAGTTGCTCGAGCGGAGCGCGGCCTGAACGTCGCCATCGTCGGGGCCGGCCCGGCCGGCCTCATGGCGGCGGAGGCGGCGGCGGAGGCCGGCGCCGCCGTCACCGTCTTCGACCACATGCCCTCGCCGGCGCGGAAACTGCTGATCGCCGGGCGGGGCGGGCTGAACCTGACGCATTCCGAGCCGCTGGATCGTTTCCTCGGCCGCTACGACGCGGCGCGGGAGAGGCTCGAGCCCTTCATCCGCGCCTTCCCGCCGGAGGCGCTCATCGCCTGGTGCGAGGGCCTCGGCCAGGCGACCTTCACCGGCAGTTCGGGGCGCGTGTTTCCGAAGGCGATGAAGGCTTCACCGCTGCTGCGCGCCTGGCTGGCGCGGCTGGCGGCGCTGGGCGTGACGCTGCGCGCGCGGCAGCGCTGGCTGGGCTTGGACGGCGATGGCGGCTTGCTCTTCGCCGGCCCGGAGGGCGCACATGTCGAGCAGCCGCGCGCGACGGTGCTCGCGCTCGGCGGGGCATCCTGGCGGCGGCTCGGCTCCGATGCTGCCTGGACGTCGCTGCTGCACGACTGCGCCATCGCGCCGCTGCGCCCGTCCAACATGGGCTTCGCAGTCACCTGGTCCGATCATCTGCGCACGCGCTTCGCCGGCACGCCGCTCAAGCGCATCGCGCTGACCTTCGGTGACGCCACCATCCGTGGCGAGGCGCTGATCACCGAACGCGGCATCGAGGGCGGCGCGGTCTATGCGCTCTCGGCCGCGATCCGCGAGGCCATCGCGGCGCAAGGTTCAGCGACCCTGCTGGTCGACCTGCGGCCCGACCTGTCGCGGGAGGCGTTGGCTGCGCGCATCGCCGGCCGACCCACCGCGATATCGCTGTCCAACCACCTGCGGCGCGCGGGCGGGCTCCCACCCGTCGCCGTCGCCCTGCTGCAGGAGGCTCTGCATGGCGGCGCCCCGCGCGACGACCTCGCCGCACTGGTCAAGTCGCTGCCGCTGCGCCTGACCGCGCCCTTTGCCATCGAGCGCGCCATCTCCTCGGCCGGCGGCCTCGCCTGGAGCGAGGTCGACGAGCGGCTGATGCTGAAGCGCCACTCCGGCGTCTTCGCCTGCGGCGAGATGCTGGACTGGGAGGCGCCGACAGGCGGCTACCTCCTGCAGGCGTGCTTCGCGACCGGCCGCGCGGCCGGACGCGCGGCGGCGGACTGGGCGCTCAGCCCGCCGCGCTGATGGCGCGCCAGAGTTTCTCCGGCGTCGCCGGCATATCGGGCGCGGTCGCGCCGACCTGCGCCAGCGCATCGGCGACGGCGTTCATCACCACCTGAGGTGCGGCGATCGCCCCCGCCTGCCCCACGCCCTTCACGCCGAGCGGGTTCGCCGCGGTCGGCGTGCCTTCGAGGATCACGTCGAGATCCGGCAGGTCGTCCGCGCGCGGCAGCGCGTAGTCCATCAGCGATCCGGTCAGCAACTGGCCGGATTCCGCGTCGTAAGCGACGTCTTCCAGCAGCGCCTGACCGATGCCCTGGGCGAGGCCGCCCTGCACCTGCCCCGCCGTCAGCAACGGGTTCACCAGGCGCCCGTAGTCATCCACGGCGACGTAGCGCGTCAGGCGCGCGATGCCGGTCTCACGGTCGATCTCGACCTCGGCGGCCTGGCAGCCATTGGGGAAGGTGACGAGGTCGTTGGTGTTGTGCGCATCCGCCGATAGCCCCGGCGCCATGCCTTCGGGGAGGCTCGCGGGATCCTCGGCGGCTCGTGCGATGCCCGGCAGGTCGACGAAGCGGTCGGTGCCACGAACGGTGAAGCGACCCTCGGCGAAGTCCAGCGCTGCCGCATCCGCCTGCAGCAGATGCGCGGCGATGGCCCGCGCCTTGCCGAGGAGTGCCTCGACGGCCAACACCAGCGCATGCCCGCCCATGTGCAGCGACCGTGCGCCGCCATGGCCGTTGCCGTTCACCAGCAGGTCGGTGTCGGCCTGGCGGTAGGTCACGCGCTCCACGGGAAGGCCGAGACGATCCGCGGCCACCTGCGGGTAGGAGGTCTCGTGCCCCTGCCCGTTGGAATGTGTGCCGACCGCGATGGTCGCGCCGCCATCCGGCGCGACGGAGACGCTCGTCCATTCGCCGGGCGCACCGCGCGCGGTCTCGAGGAAGCAGGCGACGCCACGGCCGAGCAGCGCGCCACGTTGCGCCGCCTCGGCGCGCCGCGCAGTGAAGCCCGCGGCGTCCGAAGCGCGGGCCAGCACATCGAGATTGGCCGCGAAGCGCCCGCCATCGACCTTCATGCCCATTGCGGTCACGCGCGGCGCGTCGCGCATCATGTTCAGCGCGCGCAGCGCCGCCGGATCGCGCCCGGTCTCCCGCGCCGCGGCATCGACCAGGCGCTCGGCGATGTAGTTCGCCTCGGGCTTGCCGGCACCGCGGTAGGCGTCGATCGGCACCGTGTTGGTGAAGGCCCCGCGTACGGTCAGGTGCATGGCGGGGATGGCGTAGACCCCGCCCATTGCCGTGGAGAAGGCGTTGGTCGGGCAATGCGGCCCGACTGCCGAGAGATAGGCGCCCATATCGGCCACCGTCTCGACATCGAGGCCGAGGAAGCGACCCTCCCCGTCCAGTGCGAGCCGCGCATGGCCGCGCAGGTCGCGGCCATGGACGGAACCGGCGAACTCCTCGCTCGCCCCCGCGACCCAGCGCACCGGCCGGCCGGTGGCGCGCGCCGCGACCAGCGCCAGCACATAGTCCGGGAAGAGCAGGTTCTTCGCCCCGAAGCCTCCGCCGACATCGGGGCAGGCCAGGTGGAACGCGCTTTCCGGCAGGCCCAGCACGGTCGCGAGCTGCCGCCGCACGCCATGCACGCCCATGCCGGTGAAGACCAGGTCGAAGCGGCCCTCGCCGAAGCGCGCGAGGCAGGCCCGCGGTTCCAGCGGCAGCGCGTGGACGCGGTTGTTGAACAGGTCGAGCGTCGTAACATGTGCCGCCGCGGCGAAGGCGGCATCGGTCGCGGCGCGGTCGCCCTTCTCGAAGCGGAAGACCTCGTTGCCGGGCGCCTCGGGCCAGATCTGCGGCGCGCCCGGCGTGAGCGCCGCCGCGCCGTCCACCACGGCCGGCAGCGGGTCGTAGTCGATCTCGATCAACTCGGCGGCGTCGCGCGCCGCGGCCTCGGTCTCGGCGACGACGAAAGCGACGGGCTGGCCGACATGCCGCACGCGCCCGCGCGCCAGCACCGGGCGGTCCGGCACGATCATCGGCTTCACCGAGGCGAGCACGCTGGTGCAAGGCAGCGGCTTCACGCCCGCCGCGTCCAGGTCCGCGCATGTCAGCACGGCGACGACGCCCGGCGCGGCGCGTGCCGCCGCCACGTCGATGGACCGGATCTCCGCATGCGCATGCGGCGACCGCAGCGTCACGCCATGCAGCGCGCCCGGCGCATCGAGGTCGGCGACGTAGCGCCCCTTCCCCGTCAGGAAGCGCGCATCCTCGAAGCGCCGCAGCGAGAGGCCGCTGTAGGTCACAGTTGCTCCCCGGCGCCGAGCCCGTCGATCGGCGTCGGCACGCACCATTCGTCACCGCGCGCCGTCGTCACGTATTCCGGCCATTGCATGTCGACGGGTGCCACAAAATCCTTCGGCAGCAGCGGCGGCACCCATTTCGACCCGCCCCTGCCGCCGCCGGTGCGCTCGCGCCATTCGGCCTGCGCGGCATCGAGCAGGCCGGGCTTGGCCGCGAGGTCGACCAGCGTGAGCGCCATGGTCCTGGCGGCAACGAACATGCCCGGATCGATCGCCGCCGGCAGGCCGCCGAGCGCGTTGTAGGACCAGGTCGGGTAGTCGAAATCGCCCTCCGGCGCGCGCAGCCGCGGGCGCGCGGTCAGCAGGCGCACGGTCGGGCAGTGCCAGCAGAACTCGACATAGTCGTCGGCCGAGAGATGCCACTGCCAGGGCGGCAGGAAGTGACGCATCCCGGCCTCGAACTCGGCCGGCGTCGTCAGCTTCTGGTTCGCCGCCGCGAAGGGATCCTCCATCGGCTTGAGGCCGAGACCCGCCTGGATCTCGCGCGCGAAGGCCTTGGCGTCGTCGTTGTAGGTCGGCGGGCCGACCTCCTGCAGGTTCGCCCAGGTCGCATCCGTCAGAACGGTGTTGGCGAGGCCGACGCGCGTCTTGGTCACCCAGCGCCAATGCGCGGTGCAGGCCGTCGCGGCCGCCGCGCTGCGCGCATTGTTCATCAGGACCCTGGCGATCTGCTCCGCCATGGGCAGCGACGGCGTGCGCCAGGAATACTGGATCTGCGTGAAGCGCGGCGCGAGGTTGTCCGAGGTCGCATCGCCCCCATGCATGATGAATTCGTTGAGCGTCCAGGACCCGGCGTGGGGGAACATCGCCTCCTTGGTGTACTTGGTCGTCGTGTACATCAGGCAGAGCGCGTCCGTCGCACCCGGCGCGCGCGCCGCGGCGTGGCCGACGTCGCGGATCGGCAGCAGCGACTTGTCGATCCAGGTCTCGGGGCTGTCGCAGGTGAAGGTGACGACGCAGGACCAATAGGCGCCGAACTGCGTCTCCGCCGTCACCGTGTTCTGCATGTGCGGGTGATAGACGACCGCAGCGTCGAGCCCGTCATAGTAGCCCTTCGCGGCATGGACGGGCTTCGATCCGCAGACCTTCTCCGCGGGCTCGCCGAACAGCACCAGCCGGCCCGGCGTCCCGCTCGCTTCCAGCGCCGCCTTCGTCGCGAGGATCGAGGTCAGCGCCGCCGTGCCGAGCGAGGAATGCGGATCGGTATGCCCCGCGGCATAGGGATGCATCCCGGCGCGCGGCTCACGCCGTGGCGCCACGGCCTGGCAATTGCCCGGCACCGCATCGTATTCCGAGAAGGAGGCCAGCAGCGGCCCGCCCTTCCCCCAGCGCGCGCAGAAGGCGGTCGGCATGCCGCCCGACCCGGCCTCGACCTCGAAGCCCTCGGCGCGCAGCAGGTCCACATAGGCCGCGGCGGATTTGTATTCGCGCCAGGCGGGTTCCGCGAAGTGCCAGATGCGCTCGTTGAAGGCGGACATCCGCGCCTCGTTGGCGGATATCCAGTCGAGCGCCGTCCGGCGCAGGGCGGAAAGGTCGGTCATGCGGAACCCCCGGTGGTCAGCCGGGGGCATGATGCGCCGGGTGCTACCCGCGCGCCAGACGCCGCGCCACGAAGTCGAGGCGATCCTGCCCCCAGAACATGTCGTCCCCGATGATGTAGAAGGGCGCGCCGAAGGCGCCGCGCGCCAGCGCGGCCTCGGTGTCCGCCTTGCGGCGTTCCAGCCATTGCGGATCGGCGCCGAGGGCCATGACCTTCTGCGCGTCCAGCCCGACGTCGCCGATCAACGCCGCGAGCGTCGCGGGATCGGCCGGGTCCTTGTCCTCCTCCCACAAGGCCTTCAGCACCCGATGTGCGAGGCGGATCGCCGGCGCGTCGCCGATCGTCTCCCGCACCGCGATCACGCAGGCCGCGGCCGGCAGTTCGTTGTGCGGGAAGTGCTTGGGATGGATCTGGATCGGGATGCCCAGCGCGTCCCGCCAGCGCGCCAGTTCCTGCAGGCGGTACGCCTGGCGCTGCGGCGACCGCTTGGGCAGCGGCAGCCCGCCGGACCCCGCGAAGATCGTGCCGAAGTCGACGGGATAGATGCGCAACGTGGCGCCGTGCTGGGCGGCCAGCGCCTCGATCCGCGCCGCCCCCAGATGCGTCCAGGGCGAGTTCAGGGACGCGTAGTAGTCGATATGCATGGGCTCACTCCACGACGGGGCAGGCGGTGGCGGCGCGGACCTCGTCCAGCGTCACGCCGGGGGCGAGGTCGCGGACGGCGAAGGCCTCGCCGGTCGGGGCGAACAGGCCGAGTTCCGTCACCACCAGCGTCACCACCCCACGCGCGGTGATGGGCAGGGAGCAGCGCGCCATCAGCCGCGGCGTGCCGTCGCGCGTGCGGTGCTCGAGCATCAGGTAGACGCGCTTCGCTGAGGCCGCGAGGTCCATCGCGCCGCCGATGCCCCCGCCCTTCGCGCCCTTCACCTTCCAATTGGCGAAGTCGCCATTGGCCGCCGCCTCGTAGGCGCCCATCACCGTCACATCCATCCGCCCGCCCCGAATCAGCGCGAAGCTGTCGGCGTGGTGGACGATGGCCGCCCCCGGCAGCAGCGTGACGTTCTGGCCGCTGGCGTTGACGAGTTGCAGGTCCTCCTGCCCCGGCGCCGCGACGGGGCCATACCCGATAACGCCGTTCTCGGAGTGGTAGGTGATCTCGCGGTCGCCGAAGGGGACGTCGGCGATCAGCGTCGGCATGCCGACGCCGAGATTGACGATCCAGCCGTCCTGGAACTCGCGCGCCAGGCGTTCGGCCATCTGGGGACGGGACCAGGGCATCAGCGCGCCTCCCTCTTCACCGGCCAGAGCCCTTCGGGCGGCGGCGGTATCTGCACCAGGCGCTGCACCAGGATGCCGGGCGTGTGCACGTCGTCCGGGTCGATCGCGCCGGCGGGCAGGATGGGTTCCTCCACCTCCACGATCACCAGCTTGGCGGCCATGGCCATCAGCGGGTTGAAGTTGCGCTGGCTGCGGCGGAAGCGGAGGTTGCCGGCCTCATCGGCCTGGTAGGCGCGGATGAAGGCGACATCGACCGGCAGCGCGTATTCCAGCAGGACTTCGCGGCCGTTGATCACCCGTGTCTCCCGACCCTCGGCGAGCTCGGTGCCGACCGCGGTCGGCGTGTAGAAGGCGGGGATGCCGGCGCCGGCGGCGCGCAGGCGCTCGGCAAGCGTGCCCTGCGGGACGATCTCGGCCTCCACCTCGCCGCGCTCGTAATAGGGCGTGAAGGGCAGCACGTCGGAAGCGCGCGTGCCCGCGGTGAAGGAGCAGATGACCTTCGCGACCTGCCCGTTCTCCACCAGCATGCCGATGTCGGGCATGCGCGGCTTGTGCGCGCCGCCGGTGGTGTTGGCGATGCAGGTCAGCCGCTTCGCCCCCTGCCGCAGCAGCGCGGCGACCAGGTTGAACGGCACGCCCGGCATGGCGAAGCCGCCGATGGCGATGGTCGATCCGTCCGGTATGCCCGCCACGGCGGCATCGAAATCCGCCACGACCTTGCTGCGTCGCGCCATTCTTAGGTTCCCTTCCCTGCCGCCATGCTCCGGCGCATGGGCATGGCTGTCCAGGGGGTCAGCGCGCGACCGGCTTGCGCAGCGCCCAGAAGAAGACGGCACCCAGCGCATAGGCGACGATGGACAGGATGAAGGCCGGCCGGTAGGTCCCGGTCAAGTCGAACAGCAGCCCCGCGCCCCAGGAGCCGATCCCCGCACCCACGCCGGACCCGATCGTGATGACGCCGAGGATGGTGCCGAGCCGCGGCCCGCCGAACAGGTCCGCGGTCTTCGCGGTGATGGCGGGCCCCCGCGCGCCCCAGGTGATGCCGAAGAAGCAGGCATGCAGCCAGAGCAGCAGGTGCTGCGACCCGTCCCCGATGGTCAGCGCCGCCGCGACCCCGACGATCGAGATGCCATAGGCGAGGATCGCCGCCCATTCCCGCCCGATGTAGTCGGACAGCGTCCCCGTCAGGATCACCCCCGGCAGCGCCAGCAGGCTGCCCATGCCAAGCACCGTCGCGGCGTAGAGCGGTTCGAACCCCTGCCCCACCGCGAAGGCCAGCTGGTGCAGGGAGACGAGGAAGCTGCCGATGCTGGTCAGCATGTAGACGAGGAAGAGCAGCCAGAAATGCCGCGTGCGGATGGCCTCGGCGAGGGTCCAGGCCCGTCCGCCGTCGGTCGCCGCGCCAGAGGTCGCAGCCGCTGGCGCCAGTGCATCCGCCCGGCGGAACATCGCCGCCAACGGGATGATGAGAACCCCCATGAGCCCCGCCTGCATCAGGTAGGCGTTGCGCCAGCCCTGGGCATCCACCAGCCACTGCGCGATCGGCGCCGAGATCGCCCGCCCGAAGCCGTTGGCCGATTGCAGCAGGGAGATCGCCATCCCCCGTTGCGCGACGAACAGGCGCGAGACCAGCGGCACGAAGACGACCAGCCCGATGCAGTTCGCCCCCAGCGTCATCACCACGCCATAGAGCAGCACCACCTGCCACAGCGCATCCGCCTGCGCGCTGCCGAGCAGGCCAATGGTCAGCAGGCAGCCGCCGAGCAGCACCATCCGTCGCGCGCCGATCCGATCCACCAGCCCGCCGACCAGTGGGGAACTGACGCCGCCCACGATCTGGCCCACCGAATAGGCAAGGCTCGCTTCGGCGCGGGACCATGCGAAGGTCTCGATGAAGGCGAGCAGGAAGACCGTATAGGCGTGCATCAGGCTGGCGCTGACGGTGAACGCCAGGAAGCCGCCGGCCACCATCAACCAGGCCTGGCGCGACGGGCGCTGGCTCATCTGCGCTGCATGCCCCTGATTCCTCCCCCCGGATCGCGCAGCCTAGCGCGCAGTCTCGCGCAGCGCGCCATTCCCTGGCCGAGGGTCTGGACCGCGCGCCGCGAAGGCCTGTCGGGGAACGTCGCGACAGCCTTCGTGATTGCGGCGGGCGCCGCCAGAGGTCAGCATCGGCGCGAACAACCGGAACCCCTCCATGACCGCCCCGACAATGCCGGATCTCCTGACCGATGGCCGCTGAGTCGCACGGCCCGGACCTCGTCAGCGTGGTGGCGCTGCTGGGTGCCGCCGTCGTCGCCGTTCCGATCTTCAAGCGGCTCGGCCTGGGGTCCGTGCTCGGCTACCTGGTCGCGGGGCTGGTGATTGGCCCCTACGGCATCGGCCTGTTCAGCGACGCGCAATCGATCCTGCACGTCGCCGAACTCGGCGTGGTGATGTTCCTCTTCATCATCGGGCTCGAGATGGAGCCATCGCGGCTCTGGGCGATGCGCAAGCAGATCTTCGGCCTCGGCATCGTCCAGGTCGGCGTGTGCATCCTGCTGCTGACAGGGGTCGGCGTGCTGACCGGCCTGCCCGCGACCGTCGCCTTCGTCGCGGGCACGGGCTTCGTGCTGACCTCGACGGCGATCGTGATGCAGATGCTCGAGGAACGGCGGATGATCGGCACGCCGGCCGGGCAGCGCATCATCGCGGTCCTGCTGCTCGAGGACCTGGCGATCGTGCCCCTGCTGGCGCTGGTCGCCTTCCGCGCCCCCGGCGCGGCGAGCGCGACGGCCGGCGACCGGGTGATGGCGGTGGGCATCGGCCTCGCGTCCATTGCCGCGCTGGTCGCCGCGGGGCTCTGGCTGCTCAACCCGATGTTCCGCCTGCTGGCCCAGTCCCGCGCGCGCGAGGTGATGACGGCCGCCGCCCTGCTCGTCGTGCTCGGGTCGGCGCTGGCGATGCAGATGGGCGGGCTGTCCATGGCGATGGGGGCCTTCCTCGCCGGCGTGCTACTGTCCGAAAGCGCGTTCAAGCACCAGCTGGAAGCCGATGTGGAACCCTTCCGCGGCATCCTGCTGGGGCTGTTCTTTCTCGCCGTCGGCATGGCGCTGGACATCGCGGTCATCGCCGCGAACTGGCGCAGCGTCGCGATCGGCGTGGTGGCGTACATGGCGGTGAAGGCTGTCGCCATCTACGCGGTCGCGCGCTTCGCCCGTGCCGGCCATCGGGAAGCCCTGGAACGTGCCGTGCTGATGGCCCAGGGCGGGGAATTCGCCTTCGTGCTGTTCGGCGCGGCGCTTGCCGTCGGCATCATCGACAGCCAGGCGAACGCGGTGATGACGGCGACGGTGATCGTCTCGATGGTGCTGACGCCACTGATGATCATCCTGCACGACCGCCTGGTGCCGCCGGTGGAGCCCTCGCTGGACGGCGTCGAGGCACCCGAACACAATGCCGCGAGCGTGCTGATCATCGGCTTCGGCCGCTTCGGGCAGATCGTCGGCAGTTCCATGCTGACGCGGCATTGTTCGATCTCGGTGATCGACACCGACCCCGAGATGGTCCGCGAGGCGAATGCCTACGGCTTCAAGGTGCATTACGGCGACGGGACGCGGCTCGACATCCTGCACGCCGCCGGCGCGGGTCGGGCGCGGCTGATCATGTGCTGCGTCGACGACCGGGAAGCGGCATTGCGCATCGTCCACCTGCTGAAGGCGGAGTTCCGGGGCATTCCCGTCCTTGCCCGCGCCTTCGACCGCGAGCACGCGATGCGCCTGCTCGGGGCCGGGGCGGATTTCCAGATCCGCGAGACCTTCGAATCTGCCCTCGTCATGGGCCATGAAGGACTGCTCCAGCTCGGCGTCGCAGATGCGGACGCCGAGGAGGCGATCGAGACGCTGCGCCGCCGCGATGCCGAACGCTTCGCGCTGGAGGCCTCCCAGGGCATGGAGGCGGGCCGGCGGCTCCTGCTCTCGCACCAGGACGACTGGCTCGCCGCCCATCCGGTCGAGGGCGACACCTGACGGGCCGACGAAGCCCTTCATGGCGCCCCGCGCATACCGCGGCGATACCGACCTCGTGGGATGAGGTGACAATGAGCAAGGCGCGATGGATGCTGGCGGTGGCCCTCGGCATGGCGAGCCCGGCGGCCCATGCGGAGAGCCTGCGCTGGCAGGTCCGCCAATCGGCCGAGGGCGCGGTCCTCGCCTATGAGCAGCCGGACACGGACTTCCAGCCGATATTCCTCGGCTGCCTCCTGCCCCAGCGGCGCTTCACCGTCTCTCTGGGCGGAACGCGGGGGGTGCCGCCGGGGCGCGAGGTGCCGGTGGAGTTCGTCTCGGAGGCCGGACGCGTCACGCTGCGACTGCGTGCGGAGATCACCGAACTCGGCGACATCCTCACGGCGGACCTGCCTTATGATCCGGCACTGGGGCGGGTGATCGGCGAAGGTCGCCGCCTGCGCATCACGGTGGCCGGGCGGACCGAGAACTTTCCGCTTGTCGGCACAAGGGCCGGCGTGGCGGCGCTCGCCGCGGCCTGTGGGCCGGGCTGAGGTTCAGCCCAGCAGTTCCCGCACGCGCGGGACGACCTGCGTCGCGTAAAGCTCGATGCAGCGCATCAGCTTCGCGTGGCTCAACGGTCCCGCGCTGTACTTCAACTGGAAGCGTTGCGCGCCAAGGGCCTGAACGGTCGCCGCGATCTTGCGCGCGACGGTCTCGGGCGAGCCCAGATACAGCGAGCCGTGATCGGCTTCCTGCGTGAACTCGGCTTCCGTCATCGGGGACCAGCCGCGTTCCGCGCCGATACGGTCGCGCATGCGCTTGTAGTCGGGAAAGAACTCCGCGCGCGCCTGGGCGTCGGTCTCGGCGACATAGCCTGGCGAATGCACGCCGACCGGCAGCCGCGACTGGCCGAGCTTGTCGCAGGCCTGGCGGAAGAAGTCGGCATAGGGGACGAAGCGCTGTGGATCGCCCCCGATGATCGCGAGCATCATCGGCAGCCCGTGCCGGGCCGCGCGCACAACCGATTCCGGGCTGCCGCCGACGCCGATCCAGGTCCGCAGCGGCGGCTTCTCGACGGTGGGAAAGACGCGCTGGTCGCGCAGCCCCGCGCGCACCGTCCCGGACCAGGTCACCTTGT
The DNA here is from genome assembly GCF_012927745.1 of Neoroseomonas marina. Lineage (GTDB taxonomy): Bacteria > Pseudomonadota > Alphaproteobacteria > Acetobacterales > Acetobacteraceae > Neoroseomonas > Neoroseomonas marina. Next base: position 56,955 of record NZ_JABBKX010000004.1, on the reverse strand, counting down.
CCTGCGGCAGCAGTTTGGTGAAAAGGTCGAGCTTCTCCTCGAACAGCACCTCGTACTGGTCGAGCGGATAGCCGAAGAGCGGGAAGGATTCAGTGAAGGACCCGCGGCCGAGGATGACCTCCGCCCGCCCCTGCGACGCAGCATCGAGCGTCGCGAAGCGCTGGTAGACGCGCACCGGGTCGTCGGAACTCAGCACCGTCACGGCGGACCCCAGCCGGATGCGCTGCGTCTGCCCGGCGATGGCCGCCAGCACCACGTCGGGTGCCGAGACGGCGAAGTCCTCGCGGTGATGCTCGCCGACGCCGAAGAAGTCGACGCCGAGGCGATCCGCCAGCACGCCTTCCGCGATGACGTCGCGGATGACCTGCGCGTGGGAGAGCAACTGCCCGTCCGGTCCGGCGGTGATGTCGCCGAAGGTATCGAGGCCGAATTCGATCGCCGCGGTCATCGGAGCTCCGGCATCGCCAGGGAAAACATGGTGTGCCCGCGGGGACCCGAACCCGGAACCCCCAGCCTGGGAGCCGCGAGCGACATCATCCAGCGCGTTGATCTCGCAGCTTTGGTTTGTGAGGACAAGTCCGCCGGCCTGCCACCGGCGCCCGGTGCCGCCTGCCCGCAGCCGGCGTATCACGTGGTCCGGTCCGCCGATTGTCCGGACCGGCAAGTGACGGCGCTGATCTGCTGCGCAGTTCCCCACCCGCTGGACACGAAGAGATGAAACCCGACCACGGGGCGCATCCTGTCCGTTGTGGTAGCCCTAATCGAATGTTTGACCCCTACTTGGTCCGATGGGGCCTGGTCGCCGACGGCGATCGAATTGCAACCCACGCGGCGCACCTGCTGCCGGTGCTGCGCGACGGCGAACCGGCCATGCTCAAGCTATCGCACGAGGCAGATGAACGCCTCGGAGGTGTGCTCCTGGAATGGTGGGACGGCGACGGTGCGGCGCGGGTCCTGGCTCGCGACGACGAAGCCCTGTTGCTGGAACGCGCCACGGGGCCTGCGTCGCTCGCCGACATGGCCCGCTCGGGGCACGACGACGAAGCGTGTCGTATCCTGTGCGCCACAGCGGCCCGGCTGCACGCTCCTCGGCCGAAGCCCCTCCCCGACCTGGTTCCTCTGACAGCCTTGTTCCGCGACCTGGAGCTCGCCGCCGGGACGTACGGAGGCATCCTCCTCCGCAGCGCCGACATGGCGCGGCAGTTGCTGGCAGAGCAGCGCGACGTCACAGCCCTGCATGGGGACCTGCACCACGACAACGTCCTCGACTTCGGCGAACGCGGCTGGCTTGCCATTGATCCAAAGCGGCTGGTCGGCGATCGGCACTTCGATTTCGCGAACATCTTCACCAATCCCGACCTGGCCGACCCTACCCGCCCCGTCGCGACGGAGCTCGGCCGCTTCGCTCGCCGCCTCGACGTGGTCACCGCCGCCGCCAAGCTGGAACGAAGGCGCCTGGCGTCGTGGATCCTGGCTTGGACTGGCCTTTCCGCGTCCTGGTACCTCGCGGACGGAGACCCGCTCGCATCCATCGATCTGGAGATCGCATCCCAAGCAGCGGCCGAACTGGACCGCTGAGCATCCCCTGCAGCCAGGCCGACGGCCCAACAGGATGGTTTGGCGAAGTTTGGCTAGGACGAGGCCGGCGCCGATTCGATGCTGGCGAGCATCCCCAGCGGGCACACGACGACGCAGATGCGGCGCCGCTGCAGTCGGAGGGGATGGAAGGCGATAGGTGAGCCCGCGCTCGGGCGGGCCGGAAATGAGCCGGGAGGGACTCGAACCCTCGACCTACAGATTAAAAGTCCGTTGCTCTACCGACTGAGCTACCGGCTCGCGGACGCGGCGTCGAAACCGCGTCGAAACTCCGAAACTCGCCACCTTGGCAGTGGCGGTTTTCTGCGCCTTCCGGACCCGATATCACTCGGCGGCCGCGCTTGAAAGCCACGTGCCCTACCGGCTGAGCTACGGGCGCGCCGGACCCGGCGCCGGGTCGGATGGCGCCGGGTGATAGCCTCAGGCGGCGTCTGCCGCCACCCTCATGCTGCGGATCTTGTCCGGGCCCTGCACCATGCCCGACATGCCGGCGCCGCGCTTGATCTTGTCCACGGCGTCCATCCCCGCGGTGACCTCGCCCCAGATGGTGTACTGGCCATCGAGGCTCGGCGCCGGGGCGAACATGATGAAGAACTGGCTGTTCGCGCTGTTCGGGTCCTGGGTGCGGGCCATGCCGCAGGTGCCGCGGACGAAACGCGCCGTGCCCGGGTTCGAGAACTCGGCCTCGATGTCCGGCAGGTCGGAACCGCCGCGGCCGGTGCCGGTCGGGTCGCCGCCCTGGGCCATGAAGCCCTCGATCACGCGATGGAAGGGCACGTCGTTGTAGAAGCCCTTCCGGGCGAGCGCCTTGATCTGCTCGACATGCTTCGGCGCCAGGTCGGGCCGCAGCGCGATCGTCACGGTGCCGTGCTCGAGCTCGAGGATCAGCGTGTTCTCGGGGTCGGCGGCCGGGGTCTCGGTCATGGGTCTGGCTCTCGTGAAAGGATCAGCGCACGTCGGCGGCGATGCGCGCGGTGCGGATGCGGTCAGGGTTGGTCACGGTGCCGCTGCCGGGCGCACCGCGCTTGATCTTGTCCACGGCGTCCATGCCGGACACGACGCGGCCCCAGATGGTGTACTGGCCGTCGAGGCTCGGCGCCGGGGCGAACATGATGAAGAACTGGCTGTTCGCGCTGTTCGGGTTCTGCGTGCGCGCCGCACCGACCGTGCCGCGGATGAAGCGCGCGCGGGACGGCGGGCTGAATTCCGCCTGCAGGTCCGGCAGGCGCGACCCGCCCGTGCCGGTGCCCGTCGGGTCGCCGCCCTGGGCCATGAAGCCCTCGATCACGCGATGGAAGGGCGTGCCGTCGTAGAAGCCCTGGCGGACCAGGGTCTTGATCCGCTCGACATGCCGCGGCGCGAGGTCGGGCAGCAACTGGATCGTCACCCGTCCGCCGGGCAGTTCCAGGATCAGCGTGTTCTCGGGGTCGAGCGCCGGCTGCTGGGCGAAGGCCGGCGTGGCCGCGGCCGCCGCGGCGGCACCGAGGAGGGTCCTGCGAAGCATCATCTTGGCTCCTTCAGCCTTGGGTCGCGCGGATCTTGGCGAGCGTCGCGTCGAGCGTCGCCTTCGGCACGAAGCCCGAGATGTCCCCGCCCAGCCGCGCGATTTCCTTCACGAGGCGGGAGGCGATGAACTGATTGGTCTCCGAGGCCATCAGGAAGACGGTCTCGATCTCCTGATCCAGGCGCCGGTTCATGCCCACCATCTGGAACTCGTAGTCGAAGTCCGCAACCGCCCGCAGCCCGCGGATCACCATCCGCGCGCCGACCTCGCGCGCGTACTGCACCAGCAGTCCCTGGAAGGGGCGCACCTCGATGACGACGCCGTTGCGGGCGGCGATCGACGCCACCTCCGTCTTCACCAGGGCCACGCGCTCCTCGAGATCGAAGAGCGGCCCCTTGCCGATATTGATCGCGACGCCGACGACCAGCTTGTCCACCAGCCGCGCGGCGCGGCCGATGATGTCGAGGTGCCCGTTGGTCACCGGGTCGAAGGTGCCCGGATACAGGGCGATTCGTTCAGTCATCGATGTTCTCGGCCGTTTCCTCGTCCTCACCCTCGTCGGAGACGGGGAAGCACGAAATCACCCGCTCCCCTTCCGACAGGCGCATGAGCGTGACACCCATCCCCTGGCGGCCGGTGATCCGCACGTCATCCGCCTGGATGCGGATGAGCTGACCGCCGTCGGTGACGAGCATCAGATGGTCGCCCTGGCGCACCGGGAAGGTCGCGACGACCTCGCGGCCCGTGCGCTTCGACAGCGTGATGCCGTTGATGCCCTGCCCGCCGCGCCCGGTCACCCGGTACTCGTGCGCGGAGGTGCGCTTGCCGAAACCGCCATCGGTCACGGCGAGGATGAGTTCCTCCGCCTCGGCGAGTTCGTCGAAACGCTCCTGGCTGAGCGCGATGTCGGCGACGGCCTCCTCGCCCTCCTCGGCCGGCGTCGCCTCCGCCTCCTCGTCGCCGGCGCGGCGCCTGGCTGCGGCGGCCTTCAGGTAGGCCGCGCGTTCGTCCGGCGTGGCGTCGATGTGGCGCAGGACGGACAGCGCGATCACGCTGTCGCCCTCCTGGAGGCGGATGCCGCGCACGCCGGTCGAATCGCGCCCAGCAAACAGGCGCAGCGTGTCGGGCTCGGCCTGGAAGCGGATCGCCTTGCCGCCGCGCGTGGCGAGCAGCACGTCGTCGCCCTCCCGGCAGGTCGCGACGCCGACCAGGCTGTCGCCCTCGTCGAGCTTCATGGCGATGAGGCCCGAGGACCGCACGTTCTTGAAGTCCGACAACCGGTTGCGGCGGACATTGCCCTGCACCGTCGCGAAGACCAGATGCAGCCCGTCCCACAGGTCCTCGTCGAGCGGCAGCGGCAGCACGGCCGTGACGCTCTCCCCTTCCTGCAGCGCGAGCACCTGGCGCAGCGACCGCCCGCGCCCCGTCGCGCCACCTTCCGGCAACTGCCAGACCTTCTCGCGGAAGGCCATGCCGCGGCTGGTGAAGAACAGCACGAACTGGTGGGTGTGCGCGACGAAGGAGCGGATGACGACGTCGTCCTCCCGCGTCCCAGCGCCGGTGCGTCCCTTCCCGCCGCGCCCCTGGGCGCGGAAGGTGTCGAGCGGCGTGCGCTTGACGTACCCGTCGCGCGTCAGCGTCACCACCATGGTGCCGGGCTCGATCAGGCTCTCGTCATCCACGTCGGCGAGGCCGTCGACGATCTGCGTCATGCGCGGCGATGCGATCTTGGCGCGCACCGCGAGCAGCTCGGCCGACATCACCTCCATGCGGCGGATGCGCGAGCCCAGGATGTCGAGCAGGTCGCGGATCTTCTCGCCGACCTCGCCGAGTTCGGCGGTGATCTTCTCGCGCTCGAGGCCCGTGAGACGCTGCAGGCGCAGGTCGAGGATGCCGCGGGCCTGTTCCTCTGTCAGCCGCACGGTGCCGGCGGGCGTGATGACGTTGCGGTAGTCGTCGACCAGTTCCAGCAGCGCGCCCACGTCGCCCGCCGGCCAGTCGCGTTCCATCAGCGCGACGCGCGCCGTCGCCGCGTCGGCGCTGGCGCGGATGACGCGGATGACCTCGTCGATGTTGGCGACCGCGATGGCGAGGCCGATCAGCAGGTGGCCGCGTTCCCGCGCCTTCGCCAGCCGATGGCGGGACCGCCGCAGGATGACCTCCTCGCGGAAGCCGATGAACGCCATCAGCGCGTCCTTCAGCCCCATCTGCTGCGGACGGCCGTTGTGCAGGGCGAGGAAGTTCACCGCGAAGGAGGTCTGCAGCTGCGTCATGCGATACAGCTGGTTCAGCACCACCTCGGCCGTCGCATCGCGCTTCAGCTCGATGACGATGCGCATGCCCGAGCGGTCGGATTCGTCGCGCAGGTCCGAGATGCCCTCGATCGCCTTGGCGCGCACCAGTTCGGCGATCTTCTCGAGCAGGCTCGACTTGTTGACCTGGTAGGGGATCTCCGTGACGGCGATGGCCTGGCGGCCGCCGCGGATCTCCTCGATGTCGGCGCGCGCACGCAGCGGGATCGACCCACGGCCGGTTTCGAAGGCCGCGCGGATGCCGGAGCGTCCGAGGATCAGGCCCCCGGTCGGGAAGTCGGGCCCCGGGATGATCTTCATCAGATCTTCGAGCGTCAGCGCGTTGTTCCCGATCAGCGCCAGCGTCGCGTCGATCACCTCGGTCGGATTGTGCGTCGGGATGTTGGTCGCCATGCCGACGGCGATGCCGCCCGCGCCGTTGACCAGCAGGTTCGGGAAGGCGGCTGGCAGGACGCGCGGTTCCTCGGCGCTTTCGTCGTAGTTCGGCTGGAAGTCGACGGTATCCTCGTCGATGCCTTCCAGCAGCGCCATGGCGGACGGCGCGAGCCGCGCCTCGGTGTAGCGCATCGCCGCCGGCGGATCGCCGTCGACCGACCCGAAGTTCCCCTGCCCGTCGATCAGCGGCACGCGCATCGAGAATGGCTGCGCCATGCGCACCATGGCGTCGTAGATCGCGGCGTCGCCATGCGGGTGGTACTTACCCATCACGTCGCCGGTCACGCGGGCCGACTTGCGGTACGGCTTGTCCGGCGTGAATCCGCTCTCGTACATCGAGAACAGGATGCGGCGATGCACGGGCTTGAGGCCGTCGCGCGCATCGGGCAGCGCGCGCGCGACGATCACGCTCATCGCGTAGTCGAGGTAGGAGCGGCGCATCTCCTCCTCGAGCGCGACGGGCGTCGTGTCCGAGGGGGTCTCGCCGGGGGTGTTCGGGTCGCTCACGCGGTCAGGCTCGGTCCGGTCAGAGTGGCGGCGCGGCGCAGTCGCGCGCGGGGTTCGGGCGCCATAGGCACCGCGCGGCGGCCTGCGTCAACCGCCGCGCGGCAAAGGGATCAGAAGGGGATCTCGTCGTCGAGGTCGGTCTTCTTGGAGTCCCAGCCGCCGCTGCGGCCCCCGCCGCTGGAACGACCGCCCCCGCCGCCCTCATAGCCACCGCGCCCGCCCCCGGACGGCCGGTCGGCATAGCTGCCGCCACCACCCCCGCCCGAGCGCTCGGCATAGCCGCCGCCCTCCTCCGCGCCGGTTCCGCCGCCGCGGCCGCCGACGAGCTGGAGCTCGCCGCGAAACTGCCGCAGCACGATCTCGGTCGTGTAGCGCTCCTGGCCGTCCTGGGCCTGCCACTTGCGGGTCTCGATCTGACCCTCGATGTAGACCTCGCTTCCCTTGCGCAGGTACTTCTCGGCCACCTCGCCCAGGCGCTCATTGAAGATGGCAACGGAGTGCCACTCCGTTCTCTCCTGTTGGTTGCCCTCGCGATCCTTGTATCGCTCCGAGGTTGCAATCCGCAGGTTCACGACCTTGCCGCCGTTCTGGAAGTTCCGCACTTCCGGATCGCGGCCCAGCCGCCCGAGAATGATCGCCTTGTTGACGCCTGCCATGCGCGCGGATTCCTAGGGATTCTTGAACGGGAGGTTCTAGCCAATCCGGCGTCCTGCGGCCAGTGCCGCGGCATGCCGGGGGTGACGACCCCTTGCCGGCGTCCGTTCATTCGGCGCCGCAGCGTCCCCTTCCCATACGCCCGTCCCGAGGGCATATAGGAAGAGAACATCACCGGAACATCACCGGCCGGCCCCGCCGCGCCGCGTGCGGAGCCCCCCTGAATGACCGGCCTGATCCGTATCCGCGGCGCGCGCCAGCACAATCTCAAGGACGTCGACCTCGACATTCCCCGCGACACGCTGACGGTCGTGACGGGCCTGTCCGGATCCGGGAAATCCTCCCTCGCCTTCGACACGATCTATGCCGAGGGCCAGCGTCGCTACGTCGAGTCGCTGAGCGCCTATGCACGGCAGTTCCTGCAACTGATGCAGAAGCCGGACGTCGATTCGATCGAGGGCCTCTCGCCCGCCATTTCGATCGAGCAGAAGACGACCAGCCACAACCCGCGTTCGACCGTCGGTACGGTCACCGAGATCAACGACTACATGCGCCTTCTCTGGGCGCGGGCCGGCGTGCCGTACTCGCCTGCCACCGGCCTGCCGATCGAGGCGCAGACCGTCTCGCAGATGGTCGACCGCGTGATGGCGATGCCGGAGGGGACGCGGCTGCTGCTGCTCGCGCCGGTGGTGCGGGGGAAGAAGGGCGAATACCGCAAGGAGCTCGCCGAATGGCAGCGCCGTGGTTTCGAACGCGTGAAGGTCAACGGCACGCTGTACCAGATCGGCGAAGCGCCGAAGCTCGATAAGAAGCTGAAGCACGACATCGAGATCGTGGTGGACCGCGTCGTGGTGCGGGACGGCGTTGCGCAGCGCCTGGCGGATTCCTTCGAAACGGCGCTCGGCCTCGCCGACGGCATCGCCTATGCCGACAACGCCGACACCAACGAACGCACGGTGTTCAGCGCGAAGTTCGCCTGCCCGGTCAGCGGCTTCACCATCGAGGAGATCGAGCCGCGGCTCTTCTCCTTCAACTCCCCGCACGGCGCCTGCCCGGCCTGCGACGGGCTCGGCACGGAATCCTTCTTCGACCCGCAACTGGTGGTGCCGCAGGACGACGTTTCGCTGAAGGACGGGGCGATCATGCCCTGGACCGGCGCGCAGTCGCCCTACTACACGCAGACGCTCGAAAGCCTGGCGAAGCACTTCAAGTTCGCCATGACGACGCCCTGGCAGGACATCCCGGACGCCACGCGCCGGCAGATCCTGCATGGCACCGGGAACGATGTCGTCACCCTGCGCTACAAGGACGGGCTGCGCGCCTATGAGGTGCAGAAGCCTTTCGAGGGCGTGATTCCGAACCTCGAGCGGCGGTTCAAGGAAACCGACAATCCCTGGGTGCGCGAGGATCTCGCGCGTTATCAGGCGGAGAAGCCCTGCGCGGCCTGCGGTGGCTACCGGCTCAAGCCTCAGGCGCTGTCCGTGAAGGTGGCGGGAAAGCACATCGGCGAGGTCAGCGATCTCTCGATCAAACGGTCCCGCGACTGGTTCGCGACGGTGATGGAGACGCTGACGCCGCAGCGGCAGGAGATCGCGCGTCGCATCCTGCGGGAGATCGAGGAACGGCTGCAGTTCCTCGTCGATGTCGGCCTCGACTACCTCTCGCTCGGCCGGTCCTCGGCGACGCTCTCAGGCGGTGAATCGCAGCGCATCCGGCTCGCCTCGCAGATCGGCTCCGGCCTGACGGGCGTACTCTATGTGCTGGACGAGCCCTCGATCGGCCTCCACCAGCGCGACAACGAACGCCTGCTGACGACGCTGCGGCGCCTGCGGGACCTCGGCAACACCGTCCTCGTCGTCGAGCATGACGAGGATGCGATCCGCCAGGCTGACTACCTGGTCGATATCGGCCCCGCCGCCGGCAAGGGTGGCGGCCGCGTCATCGCCCAGGGCACGCCGGCCGAGGTGGCGGCCAATCCGGCCAGCCTGACGGGCCAGTATCTGTCGGGCATCCGCCGTATCGAGGTTCCCGCCGCGCGCCGCAAGCCCGACCGCAAGAAGCAGCTCCGCGTCGTCGGCGCGACGGGCAACAACCTCAAGGACCTCAGCGCCTCGATCCCCCTCGGCACCTTCACCTGTGTCACCGGCGTCTCGGGCGGCGGCAAGTCCACCCTGGTGGTCGAGACGCTCTACAAGGCCGCCGCGCGGCGGCTGATGGGCGCGGCCGAGGTCCCTGCCCCGCATGACCGGATCGAGGGGCTCGACCTGCTCGACAAGATCATCGACATCGACCAGTCGCCGATCGGGCGCACGCCGCGATCGAACCCGGCGACCTATACGGGCCTGTTCGCCCCGATCCGCGACTGGTTCGCCGAGATGCCGGAATCCCGCGCCCGCGGGTACAAGCCCGGCCGCTTCTCCTTCAACGTGAAGGGCGGTCGCTGCGAGGCATGCCAGGGCGACGGCCTCATCAAGATCGAGATGCACTTCCTGCCCGACGTCTACGTCACCTGCGACACCTGCAAGGGCAAGCGCTACAACCGCGAAACGCTGGAAGTGAAGTTCCGCGGCAAGTCGATCGCCGACGTGCTCGACATGACGGTGGACGAAGGCGTGGAGTTCTTCTCCGCCGTGCCCTCCATCCGCGACAAGCTGTCGGTGCTGCGCGACGTCGGGCTCGGCTACATCCATCTCGGCCAGCAGGCGACGACACTGTCGGGCGGCGAGGCGCAGCGCATCAAGCTGTCGAAGGAGCTTTCGCGCCGCGCGACGGGGCGCACGCTCTACATCCTCGACGAACCCACCACGGGCCTGCATTTCGAGGACGTGCGGAAGCTGCTCGAAGTGCTGCACGCCCTGGTCGACCAGGGCAACACCGTGCTGGTCATCGAGCACAACCTCGAGGTCATCAAGACCGCCGACTGGGTGCTCGACCTTGGCCCGGAGGGCGGCGATGGCGGCGGGCGCCTGGTGGCGGAAGGCACGCCGGAGGACATCGCCGCCGTCGCCGAGAGCCACACCGGCCGATTCCTCGCCCCGCTGCTCGAACGCGCCGTCGCGCCGGCCAGGAAGCGGAAGCGCGCTTAACGAGGCTCGAGGGCGCCGTCCTTTCCCGACCGGGCCATCCCAGCTGATCGGTCTCCGCCCTACGGCGCTGTGTTCCGCCGGAACAACGGCATCCGCACGATAGCCCGGCGCAGGTCGCGGATCGTCGTGCGGCCCGCATGGCGTTCCATCACCTCCGGCGGCACCAGCCGGCCGTCGAGCAGCATCATCCACATCGCCGCCACGTCCTCGGGCGTAGCGATCCGGTCGGGGTCGATGATCTCGGCCTCGGCCCGCGCGATCAGGTTCTCCAGGTGGTCGCGGCGATAGGCCACGCGCCCCTCCCGCGCCGCCGCGGCGATGCCGTCCACCTCGTCGGCGCTCGGCGCCTGCAGGACGAAGCGATCGCCGTCGGCCCACCGCATCCCCTCGAAGCCCAGGGCCCGGAACACGCCCGGATTGAAGTGCTCGCCATGCTCCCCGATGTAGCGCGCGAAGGAGACGTCGGTGTTCAGCCGCGCGAGGCCCAGCGACGCGCAGGCGAGCTCCGTCGCCGCATCCTCGGCGATGCCGTCCACCGCCACGTCCCAGTCACGCTGGACCTTCAGCAGCCGCAGCCGGTTGCGCCCCTGGAAGTCGACGCGCCGCGCCTCCTCCCACCAGGCCGGCAGGAAGGCCTGGATGCGCCGCCACGCCGCGCGCCGCAGCCCGAAGCCCCAGTGATGCCCGAGTTGGACGGCGCGCACCTCCGGCCCCGGGCGCGGTGCCTTGTGGTCGCCATAGGCCGCGAAATAGGCGACGCGGCCGGCGAAGGGCTCGGTCGCGGCGCGCATGGCTTCCAGCGCCGCGAGGTAGAGCGGGCCGGGCTCGAGGTCGTCCTCGAAGAAGTAGCCGATCTCCTCGCCCAGGGTCTCGAAGACGTGGCGCTGGCCGCGCAGGATGTTGTCGGCGATGCCGAGGTTGTGCTCGGCCGCGAGCACCTGGCCTTCGGGAAACAGCGTCCGGAAGACCTCGATGCAACGCTGCATCCGCAGCGGCCGGCCGTAGCGATGGCCCGTCCGCGGCGAAACCGCACCGTCCTGCAGCAGGAACACGCGCGACGGATCGGGCCGAACCTGCGCCTGCGCCAGCAGCCCGCGGCACAGCCGTTCGAGATATTCGGGCCGGTCGAAGGAGAAGATGACGATCGGCGCCCGGCACGTCCCGGGCGCGACCCCTTCGAAGATCATCTGTGCCGCCTTCCTCGCACGGGTGGCGAGCCTTCCGGCCTCACGCCCCCCGCGTCAAGGCACAGCATCACCCTGCGACGGCGCCGCGCGCGGCCAGGATACGCGCGCGCTCCTCGGGCGACAGGGTCACGAAGCGCAGCTTGTCATCGAGCGGAAAGGCCGGGCCGCCCGCAGGATCGCGCAGCGCGAGCACAAGGCCGCGCGCCTCGTCCAGGAGGAATGGCTTGTCGGATTTGCGGACGGGCCACTCCGCGGTCGCGCCGCGATCGTCCTGCACGATCCAGCTTGGCCCCTCGCCCCAGCCGCGGAAGCGCACCGGCACCGGTTCCAGCACGCGCCCCGACAGGGCCTTGATCTGACCGCGCGCGGATTGCGCGCGCCGCGCACCGATCACCAGTCCCGCCATCAGCGCCACCGCGAAGATCGCTCCCCCGATGGCGGTCGCGACGCGGTTCCACAGCCGTTCAAGCCCAAGATCCGTCGTCACGAGTTCCGGCCGCCGGGGATCGGCCATGGGCTGCGCGCTCCAGGATCCCATATGCGGCTCGACGAAGAAGTAGCTCAGCTTGCGGGTGCCGCTGCCGTCCTTCCCCCGCCAGGCGATGGTGATGTCGCAGGATTGCAGCAGGAACAGCCGCGACCGGCAGCGCCCCTCCACGATGCGTGCGCCGGGGGCCGAGCGCGCCGTCTCCCGCACCACGAAATCGTCCCGGATCTCGGGCACGACCTCGATCGCGAGAAGGGCCAGGAAGCCGCCGAACAGCACCAGCCCCCCCAGGCCCAGCAGCCAGCCGCCCAAGGCACCGCGGCCGGGTTTCAGAACGAGCGAACGGCGCGGGAAAGCGGCGAGCACGGCATTCACGACGAAGTCTCCGATCAGGTCAGGGCGAAACTGCGCCGCCTTGCGTGCCGAGGCCAGCGAAGCAGATCACAGCGTCAGGGCCGCATGGATGCCGGCCCGCTCTTCGGCTGTCAGGACGAGGCACCGCAAGGCCGGGTCGAGGGCGAGGACGACGTCGCCGCCATCCGTCGCGACGCCGAGGGCGAGGCGCGGAGAATCCCGTCCGGGGTCGAGCGAGAGGAGCGGCAACCCGCCGACCAGGCGGCGCCCGTCCGGTATCGCGGCGAGCCGCGAGCCCTCCCGGTAGAGCGGGACCGGCACCAGGGGACGGCCATCGAGGTCCTGACGCAACCATCGCGCCTCGGGACTCGGGCGCAGCCAGCCGATCGCACCCAGCGCCATGCCGCCGAGACCCATCAGCAGCCCGATCCGCGGGCCGGCCAGGGCCATGCCGCCAACCCCCAGACCGGCTCCCAGCACGAGAGCGAGCAGCGCCACGGCGGCCCCGTTGCGCCATCGCCGCGCCCGCCGCGGACGGACCCGCAGCGGACGGCCAGGGAAGGCCGCGCGCACCGCCGCCCACCGCGCGCCGAGCGCCTCGCGCTCCTGCGGCGACAGCCCGGCCAGCCGCGCCGCCGCATCCAGCACCGAAGCATCCTCGCCACCCGCCATCATCGCACCTCATGCCCCTGCGGCGGCAGGCTCGGGACGATGCGGCGCGCGGGCAATGCGCTGCTTCAGACCCGTCCGCGGAGCCCCGCGACGATGACGGCCAGGCGATCCCCGACGCCACGCCCTTGCGGCAGCGACCCGCCGCGCGCCAGCCGCGCGAGGTCGCGTCGCGCCAGCACCGCCGGCAGCGCCGCGGCAACGAGTCCCCGCGGCAGGTCCCGCCGGGCCCCGGCCAGCGCCGCCAGGCCCTCGGCCGCCATCTCGCGTCGCAGCTCCGTCACGGCCGGCGCGTCGGGCGCGGCCATCACGGCCTCGGCATTCAGGCCGGCGCGTGCGAGGCGGTCGAGCGGCAGCAGGCAACGTCCCTGGCCGGCATGGGCAGGAATGTTCCGCAGCACGCCCGCCAGTCCATAGGCGGCGCCGAGGCCACGCAGGGTCTCGGCCTCCTCCGCACTCGCCCCCAAGGCCCGTCCGGCAGCGGCCGACCAGCCGCCGGCGGTGCCACGCAGCCAGGCGACGAAGGCCTCCTCCGTGGCGAGCCCGCCCTCTTCCGCTTCGGCCTCGCGCGCATCGGCCAGCGCGATCAGCGCATCGGGATCGAGGCCGCCTTCCGCGATCACGGCGGCGAGCGGCCCCGCGACCTCATGTCGGCGCGGCGGCCGTCCTGCACGGGCTTCCTCCACCGCATCCCGCCACCATTGCAGTCGGATCATCGCCGCCAGCGGATTCGTCGCTGCCTCGCGCGCACGGGCGAGTTCGTGGTTCAGCGCGATCAGCGCGAAGATCGCCTCGCGCGCTTCCGCCGGCGCGAACAATGCGCAGAGGAAGCGGTCCGGGTCGTGCGCGCGCGCGAAGGCGCCTGTCGGGGAAAGGTTCACGGCGCCCTCTATGCGGGTCCGCGCGCGCCGACGGAAGCCCGCGCGCGGTTGACGCGCGATAAGGCGCCGCCTACCTCGACCGGGAGGCGCGGCCCGCGCTTCGACCGACGATCGGGAGAGACCCCATGGCCTTCAGCCTGCCCCCGCTGCCCTACGCCACCGGCGCCCTCGCCGCCAACGGCATGTGCCAGGAGACGCTCGAGCTCCATCACGGCAAGCACCACAACGCCTACGTCACCGCGCTGAACGGCCTGATCGAGAGCAAGGGCCTCGCCGGCAAGACGCTCGAGGCCATCTGCGTCGAGGCCGGCAAGGCCGGCGCCGACGGCCTGCCCGTGCTGAACCAGGCCGGCCAGCACTACAACCACTGCCTGTTCTGGAACGTGATGGCGCCGGGCGGCGCGCATGGCGAAAGCCTGCCGGCCGCGCTCGCCGCGAAGATCGACAGCGACCTCGGCGGCCTCGCGGCCTTCAAGGAAGCCTTCAAGACGGCCGGCGCGACGCAGTTCGGCTCGGGCTGGGCCTGGCTGGTCATCGGCTCCGACGGCAAGCTCAAGGTCACCAAGACCCCGAACGGCGCCAACCCGGTCTCGACCGGCGAGGGCAAGCCGATCCTCGGCGTCGACGTGTGGGAGCACGCCTACTACCTCGACTTCCGCAACGTCCGCCCGAACTACCTCGCGAACTTCCTCGACAAGCTCGTGAACTGGGAAGTCGTGGCCGACCTGCTCGGCAAGGGCGGCTTCACCTCCGGCCAGTCGGCCTGAGCGGAGACCACCGCCCAAACACGAAGGGCGCCGGGGGAGATCCCCGGCGCCCTTTTCGTTTGGGGACGTGCCGGCCGGTCAGCGCAGGCTGTCGGCCCGCACCACCATCGCAAAGCGGTCCGCGAGTTCGGCCAGCGCGACGCGGCTGATCTCAGCCCCCGGAATGTCGGCGCCGCCCATGGGATCCGGCAGGGCGCGACTGGCCACGGCGTCGCCCACCACGGTCACGCGGTACCCAAGGTCCAGCGCCGCGCGGGCCGTCGCACTCACGCACATGTGCGTCATGAATCCGGCCAGCACGAGCTCCGGCTTGCCGGCCTGCTTCAGCAGCGCCTGCAGGTCGGTCCCGGCGAAGGCGTTCGGCAGGCCCTTCTCCACCACCGCCTCATCCGGCCGGGGCGCGGCATCCGGGAGGAAGGCACCGCCGGCGGCATCACGGTCGAACAGCCCGCCCGCCTTACCACGGTGGGCGATGTGGATCACCGCAGCGCCTGCTGTGCGGGCACGTTCCAGCAGGCCGGCCAGCGCCGCGCGGGCCTCGGCCATGCCGTCGAGCGGAAGCCGCCCCTCGGGCCCGTATTCCCCCTGCGCGTCGATTACGACAAGGGCGGCATCGGCAAGGCGCGGCGGGTCGCGCAGTGCGCCCGCCAGGTCGAGGAGCGAGCGGGGCCGGGCCATGGCGCGATCAGGCCGGCTTGGCGTCGTTCGCCGCCTCGGGGCGGATGACGCTGCTGATCGTGCCGCGCACCAGCGTCACGCGCACGTTCGGGGCGATTTCGGCCTCGATCTCGTCCGAGCCTTCCTTGACCTTCGTAACGGTCGCGATGATGCCGCCCGAGGTCACCACGCGGTCGTTGCGCTTGAGCTGCGTCAGCATCTCGCGATGCTCCTTCATCTTCTTCTGCTGCGGGCGGATGAGCAGGAAGTAGAAGACGACGAAGATCAGCACGAGCGGCAACAGCTGCATGACGATGCCCACGCCGCCCGCGGCGGCATCCTGGGCATGGGCGGTCGAGATCCCGAAGGGGGTCCACATGGGCTTTGTTTCCGTTTCCCGGCACGTGAAGAAGAGCGCGGCAACCTAGCCGCAAGCCCCTGCGCGTCAAGCGGCCGGGGGCCGGCCCCCTTCCCGGCGGCCCCCGCAGGCCCTATTCCGCGCGGGCCATGACCGACCACGCCCTTCTGCCGACCCTGACCCGCATCGCCGAGGCGCTGGAGCGCCTCGCCCCGCCGCCCGTGGCCGCCCCGGCGCTTGCCGGTGCGGATGCCTTCGTCTGGCATCCCGGCCCCGAGGCGCGGCTGTCGCCAGTCCCCAAGGTCTCGGCCGTGCCCATCGGCCTGCTGCGGGGCGTGGAGCGGCAGAAGGACATCCTGCTCGAGAACACGATGCGCTTCGCGCGCGGCTTCACCGCCAACAACGCGATGCTGTGGGGCGCGCGCGGCACCGGCAAGTCGTCCCTCGTGAAGGCCGCCCATGCGGCGGCGAATGCCGAGATCCCGGGCAGCCTCGCGCTGATCGAGATCCACCGCGAGGACATCCGCACCCTGCCGGATCTGCTCAACGTCCTCCGCGCCCAGCCGCGCCGCTGCCTGGTGTTCTGCGACGACCTCTCCTTCGAGAAGGAGGATGCGGACTACAAGGCGCTGAAGTCGGTGCTCGACGGCGGCATCGAAGGGCGGCCCGAGAACGTGCTGTTCTACGCCACCTCAAACCGCCGGCACCTCATGTCGCGCGACATGATCGAGAACGAGCGCAGCACCGCGATCAATCCCGGCGAGGCGGTGGAGGAGAAGGTCTCGCTCTCCGATCGCTTCGGCCTCTGGATCGGCTTCCACAACGCCGACCAGGACACCTTCTTCGCCATGATCGAGGGCTATGCGGCCTATTTCGGCCTGCCGGCGACGCCCGAGCAGCTGCGCGCCGAGGCGGTCGAATGGTCCGTGACGCGCGGCGGCCGATCCGGCCGCGTCGCCTGGCAGTTCATTCTCGACCTCGCCGGGCGCCTCGGGGTGAGGATCCCGGCCTGAGCCGCCTTTCCGCGCTGCCGCGCCTCGCGGGCTTCCTCGCGGGGCATCCGCTGGTGCGGCGGGACCCGATCGGCGCCGCGGTGCGGCTGCTGCGCTGGCAGGCGGTCGCGCGGCGCGGCGGCACGCTGGAACCGGCCTGGGTGGACGGCCCCGCGGGCACCGTGCGCCTACGGCTGCGGCGTGGTCTCTCCTCGGCCACCGCGTGCTGGTATGCGGGCCTGACCGACCCCGCCGAGATGGGTTTCGTGCTCCAGGCCCTGCGGCCGGGCGACCGCATGGCCGACGTGGGGGCGAATGTCGGCGTCTATGCCGCGCTCGCTGCCGGCGCGGCCGGGGCGCGGGTGCTGGCCCTGGAACCTGCCGCCGAAACACTGCCCGACCTGCGCGCCATGCTGGCGCTGAACGGCATCGCGGATCGTGTCGAGGTCCACGCCATCGCCGCCGGCGCCGCGCCGGGCACCCTGCGCTTCACCACCGGTCGCGGCACGACGAACCGGGCTGCGGCCGATGGCGGGACGGAGGTGCCGGTCGCGACGCTCGACGCGCTCGCGGCCGGCGCGCCACCCGTGCTGCTCAAGGTCGATGTCGAGGGCGGCGAGCCGGAGGTCCTCGCCGGCGCGGCGGGACTGCTGTCCGGCGGTGCGCTGAAGGCCGCGATCCTCGAGACCGCCGGGCCGACCGACGCCGCCATCGAGGCCGCGATGCGCGCCGCCGGATTCGCGCCCTTCGCCTATGATCCGCTCCGGCGCGCGCTGGCGCCGCGCGACGGCCCGGCGCGGCCGAATACCCTTTACCTGCGCGACATCCCGTTCTGGACAGCGCGGATCGCCACGGCCCCGGCGATCCGTGTCTTCGGCCGCGCGCTGTAGGTCAGCGCGCGATCTTCTCGATCCCGCCCATCCAGGGGCGCAGCACCTCCGGCACCAGGATGCTGCCATCCTCCTGCTGGTAGGTCTCCATCACCGCGATCAGCGCACGGCCCACCGCGACGCCCGAGCCATTGAGCGTATGGAGGAAGAGATTCCCCTTCCCTTCCTTCGGCTTGTAGCGCCCGTTCATCCGCCGCGCCTGGAAGTCGCGACAGTTGGAGCAGGAGGAGATCTCGCGCCAGGCCTGCTGGCCGGGCAGCCAGACCTCGAGGTCATAGGTCCGCGCCGCGCCGAAGCCGGTATCCCCGGCGCAGAGGAAGACGCGCCGCCAGGTCAGGCCGAGCTCGGTCAGCACCCGCTCGGCGCAGCGCGTCATGCGCTCATGCTCCTCGGCGGACTGCTCCTGGGTGGTGATGGAGACCATCTCCACCTTCCAGAACTGGTGCTGGCGCAGCATGCCGCGGGTGTCGCGCCCGGCGCTGCCGGCCTCGGAGCGGAAGCAGGGCGTCAGCGCGGTCAGCCGGATCGGGAGATCCGCCTCGCCCAGGATCTCCTCCCGCGCGAAGTTGGTCAGCGGGACCTCGGCGGTCGGGATCAGCCAGCGATCGTCGGTGGTGCGGAACAGGTCCTCGCCGAACTTCGGCAACTGGCCGGTGCCGTACATCGTGGCGTCGTTGACCAGCAGCGGGACCGAGGTCTCGGAATAGGCGTGCTGCTCGGTGTGCAGCGTGATCATCCACTGGCCGAGCGCGCGTTCGAGCCGCGCGAGAGCGCCCTTCAGCACGGTGAAGCGCGCGCCCGCGAGCTTCGTCGCGGTGCCGAAATCCATCAGCCCGAGCGCCTCGCCGAGCTCGAAATGCTGCTTCGGCGCGAAGGCGAGGTTCGGGATCTCGCCATGCTGGTGCAGGATGACGTTGGAGGTTTCGTCGGCGCCGTCCGGCACTTCGGCGTCCAGCAGGTTGGGCAGGGCTTCGAGCAGCACGGTCTGCTCGCGCTCCGCCTCGGTCGCGGCGGCGTCGAGCGCGGCCATCTCGTCGCGCAGCGCCACGGCTTCGGCTTCCAGGGCGCTGGTGTCGCCGCCCTGCCGCTTCGCCATGCCGATTTCCTTGGCGATGGCGTTGCGCCGGGTCTGCTTGTCCTGCAGCGCGGATTGCGCGGCGCGGCGGGCTTCGTCGCGCGCGAGGATCGCCGCCGAGCAGGGCGCGAGCCCACGCCGCGCCAGCGCCGCGTCGAATGCCGCGGGGTCCGCCCGCACCGCCCGGATGTCATGCATGGCGATCTGCCTCTCGAAGTCCTGAACCCTGGAAGCCGGAACCTGCCCCGCGCGGGCGGGGCGCCGTCGTCACAGGGTCAACTCTCATCCGTCGGCTTCGGCGCCATCCACCGCGCCGCGAGGATCGAGACCTCGTAGAGCGCGATCAGCGGCACGGCGAGGCCGATCTGGCTGATGATGTCGGGCGGCGTCAGCACGGCGGCGACCACGAACATGATCACGACCGCGTAGCGCCGGCCCTTGCGCAGCGAATCCACGTTCAGGATGCCGACCTTGCACAGCAGGGTCAGCAGCACCGGCAGCTGGAAGGCCAGGCCGAAGGCCAGGATCATGTGCATGACGAGCGAGAGGTACTCGCTCACCTTCGGCAGCAGGTCGACCGAGGCGCCGTCCCAGCCGCCCGGCGGCGTCGCGAAGCCCGCGAGGAAGCGCCAGGCCAGCGGGAAGATGAAGTAGTAGGCGAGCGCCGCGCCCAGGAGGAACAGGAAGGGCGAGGCGACGAGGAAGGGCAGGATCGCCCGCTTCTCGGACCGGTACAGTCCCGGCGCGACGAACAGCCACAGCTGCGACGCCCACACCGGGAAGGACAGGAAGATCGCGCCGAAGAACGCCACCTTCAGGTAGGTGACGAAGGCCTCGAGCAGATGGGTGAAGATCAGGCGCGGGTTCGAATGCCCCAGCTCCCGCATCACCTTGATCAGCGGTTCGGCGAGGAAGAAGTAGATCGGCTCCGCGAAGTAGTAGCAGCCGGCGAAGGCGATGAAAAAGGCGGCGACGGACCACAGCAGCCGCTGACGCAGCTCCCTCAGGTGGTCCATCAACGGCATCGGCTTGTCGTCGATGACGTCTTCTTCGGTATTCGAGGCCACGGAGCCGTCCCTTCAGACGCTCGGGGTGGTGGTCGCCGGCGTCGCGGCCGGGACGGGGGCGGTCCCGCCCTCGGACGGCGGCACGAAGGCAGGCGCCGGCGGCGCCTCGACGACCGGGGGCGGCGGCGGGGGCGGGGCGTGCCAGCGGGCGACGTCGGGGGGCACGAAGGCCGGCGCGTTCTCGGGGACCGGCGGCGGTTCCCAGGCCGGCGGGGTGGTGCCGCCGGTCATCGGGTCCTCGAAGGCCTTGCGGACCGTGCCGTCGGAATCGACCGTCTTCTCGATCTCGCCCTTGATATCGAACTTGCGGATGTCGCTGAGGGTGTTGCGCACCTCGGCGATCTGGTTGCGCACGTCGTCGAGCTTGGCCTCGCGGACCAGCTCGTCCGCCTGCTGCTGGAACTCGGCGACCTTGCGGCGCAGGGACTGGATGCCCTTGGCCACGCCCTTGATCGCATCGGGCAGGTCCTTGGGCCCGATGACGACGAGCGCCACCACGGCAATCAGCGCGATCTCGGACCAGGCCAGGTCGAACATGTGTTCCCTTCGTCCCCGGCGCACTCCCGCACGGGGGACGCCCCGTTAGCAGGAAGCCGCCACGCCGCCAATGCGGCTGACCCTATCTAGGAAGCCTCGGGCGGAAAGACGAAGGCCCGTTCCGGATCCAGCGCGACGTTCACCTGCTCGCCGCGCGCGAGGCGCCGCCCGGGTGGCAGGCGCGCATGCAGGTGCAGCAGCCCGCCCGTCCCGTCCGGAATCGCGAGGTGCACCAGCGTCGTCGCACCCAGCAGGCGGCAGGCCTCGACTTCCGCCGGATGCCCGCCTTCGGCGCCGAGCCGCAGGCCCTCGGGCCGCACCAGCACCTCGGCCGGCGTGCCGTCGGCCATCTGGGCGGGCAGGCTGCCGATCGCGGTTTCCGCCCGTCCTTCCCGCACCCGTCCGGGCAGGCGGTTCACCTCGCCCAGGAAGGTCGCCACATAGCGGTCGACCGGATCGAAGTAGAGCGTCTCGGGCGGGCCGATCTGCAGGATCCGACCCTCCCGCATCAGGGCGATGCGGTCGCCCATGAACATCGCCTCCTCCGAATCGTGGGTCACCAACAGGGTGGCGATTCCGGAGGTCTGCAGGACATGCAGCGTATCGTCGCGCACCTGTTCGCGCAGCCGGGCGTCGAGGCTCGCGAAGGCCTCGTCCAGCAGCAGGACCGCCGGGCGCGGCGCCAGCGCGCGGGCCAGCGCCACGCGCTGCTGCTGCCCGCCGGAGAGCATGTGCGGATAGGCGCCCTGGTAGGCTTCCAGCCCCACCCGCGCGAGGGCGTCCATCACCCGCCAGCCGCGTTCCCCGCGGGGCGCGAAGCGCAGGCCGAAGGCGACGTTCTCGGCGACCGTCAGGTGGGGGAACAGCGCATAGTCCTGGAAAACGAAGCCGACGCCGCGCCGTTCCGGCGGCACGTCCCTGCCCGGCTCGGCGATGACCTGGCCGCCGAGCTCGATCTGGCCCGATTGCAGCGGCTCGAGCCCCGCGGCGAGGCGCAGCAGCGTCGTCTTGCCGCAGCCGGAGGCGCCGAGCAGGCAGACGATCTCCCCCGGTGCCACGGTGAGGTCCACGCCCCGCAGCACCGCGAGCGGGCCGTAGGCGTGGCGGATGTCCCGGAACACGAGAGTCACGTCGATTGGCCCTCAGACGCCGGGCGCCGGCCGTCCGGCCGGCTTGGCTTCGCGCGGGAACGGCGCATCGCGCGCGGCTGATGGTCGGGCGCGGTCGCGACTTGCGCTTCCGGCCCGGCGCCGGCGGCGGGCCGCAGGGGATGCTGCTGTTGGCGAACGAAGGTCATGGCGTCGGCGGCGCGGGCGGCTCGTCTTCCGGGGACGCGTCGTCCGGTTCGGGTTCCGCCGCGGCCTGGGGTTCCGCGGGCGCGGGGCCGAGCGGCAGGGCCGGCGCGGTCTCGGCCGTGACCAGTTCTTCCTTGCGCGGCAGGTCCGACAGCGCCTTCAGCCCGAACTGCTCGAGGAATTTCGGGGTGGTCCCCCACAGCGTCGGCCGGCCCGGCACCTCGCGCCGCCCGCGCGGGGCGATCAGGCCAAGTTCCAGCAGCGCTTCCAGCGTCGTCTGGGATAGCGTCGCACCGCGGATCTCCTCGATCTCGCCGCGGGTGCAGGGCTGGTGGTAGGCGATGACGGACAGCGCCTCCATCGCCGCGCGCGGCAGACGGCGCGGGGCCTGGACCACCTTGGTCAGCCGCTGCGCCAGATCCGGCGCGGTGCGGAACGCCCAGCCGCCGGCGACCTCGGTCAGCACGACACCCCTGCCCTCGCAGGCCTCGGCCAGGGCGGCGGCGACGGCGGTGGCGGTCAGCCCCTCCGGCAACACGGCGGCGAGCATGGCCGGCGTCACCGGCCGGTCGGAGGCATAGATCAGCGCCTCCGCGATGCGCACGCCCTCGGCGAGCAGCGCCGGGTCGGCCTCCGACGGTTCGGGCCCCGGTTCCGGCGCGGGCGGCACGGGCATGGGTTCGCCCGCCGCCGCGGGCGGCGCCTCGGGCGCCTCCTCCGGCGTCTCAGGCGTTCCGTTCATCCGTCGTACCTTCTTCCGTCCGGCGGCGGACCATGATGGGGCCGAAGGCCTCTTCCTGGCGGATCTCGATGCCGCCGCCGCGGGCCATCTCCAAGCCTGCCACGAGCGTGCTGGCAAGGGCCGCGCGCCGTTCCACCGGATCCACGATCGTATTGGGCAGGAAACCCTGCAGCACGGACCAGGACGGCAGGGCGCCGACCAGCCGGGTCAGGCGCTCCAGCGCCTCCTGCACGGTGAACAGCTTCCGCGGCTTTGGCCGATACGGCCGTTTCGCCAGCGCCCGCCGCCGCGCGGCAACATAGGCCTGCAGCAGAGAGGGCAGGTCGGCATGCAGGCCCGAACGGTCCTCGACGCGCAGGCTTTCGGGCATGCCGCGGGCGAAGACGTCATGGCCCAGCCATGGACGGCGGTTCAGCCACAGCGCGGCTGCGCGCATGCGTTCCAGCTCCGCGAGCCGTTCCGTCAGCGTCTCGGCCAGCGCCTCGGCGTCCTCGCCCTCGGCTTCCTCGGGCGGGATCAGCAGGCGGGATTTCAGCCAGGCGAGCCAGGCGGCCATCACGAGCCAGTCGGCGGCGAGTTCCAGCCGCACGCGCCGGGCCCCCTCGATGACCGCCAGGTACTGGTCCACCAGCGCGACGATCGAGATCTTCGCGATGTCGACCTTCTGCGCCCGCGCCAGTTCCAGCAGCAGGTCGAGCGGGCCCTCGAACCCGTCCAGATGCAGTTGCAGCGTCTCGCTCATCCGCCCGCTCCGTGGCCCGTCAGAACGAGCACCAGGTCGAAGGCCGGCCCGACGAGGTTCCGCACGAACCAGTCCATCGGGTCCCAGCCAGGAACGACCATCGGCAGGACGAACAGGCCCAGTATGACGATCAGGAGTCCATAGGGTTCGACCCGTGCCAGCGCGATGGCCGGCCCACGGGGCAGGATGCCGACCAAGATCCGCCCGCCGTCGAGCGGAGGCAGCGGCAGGAGGTTGAAGAGCCCGAGCACCAGGTTCGCCACCATCACGAGGGCCAGGAAGCGCACGAGGTAGCGCGCCAGCTCGGTGCCGAGCATTCCCTCCCCGGCGACGACGGCATGGACCAGCAGGGCCGCGACGATGGCCTGCGCGGCATTCACGGCCGGTCCGGCGGCGGCGACCAGCACCATGCCCCAGCGCGGGTTGCGCAGACGCCAGATGTCCACCGGCACGGGCTTGGCCCAGCCGAATACTGCCTGGACCTGGCCGATCGTGAGCAACTGGCCGGCGATCATCAGCCCCGGCAGGATCAGGGTGCCGAAGGTGTCGACATGGCGCAGCGGGTTCAGGCTGATCCGGCCCGCCCGCTTCGCCGTATCGTCGCCCAGCGCCAGCGCGGCGTAGCCATGCGCCGCCTCGTGCATCGTGATGGCGAGCACCGCGGCGAGCACCGCCGCTGCGGCTTCCGGAAGCCAGTCGAGCATCAGGCGGCGGGGCGCGCTGTCGGGTCGTCGCCCGCCGCGGCGCCGGATGCGGCGCCGAGGGCGGCGTCCCGCAGGCGGCGCAGCGCCCCCGGATCGCGGTCGCGGAAGGCATCACGCGCGGCGCGCGCGGCGGCGAGGCGCGCCTCGGCCCGATCGGTCAGCCGCGGGCAGGCCGACAACAGCGCCGCCGTCTCGGCCAGGCGGCCCGTGCAGTGCAGGACGACGTCGCAGCCGGCCTCCAGTGCCGCGCCGGCGAGGTCGTTCGAGGTGCCCTGCAGCGCCCCCATGGCGAGATCGTCCGTCACGACGACCCCGTCGAAGCCGATCTCGCCGCGGATGATGTCGTTGATCACGCGGGCAGAGATGGTGGCGGGGCGGGCTGCATCCCAGGCCTCGTAGAGAACATGGGCCGTCATCGCCCAGGCGCCCGATGCCGCCAGGGACCGGAAGGGCGCGATGTCCTCGGCCAGTTCGGCGGCGCCGGCACCGACACGCGGCAGTTCGTGGTGGCTGTCGGCCATCGAACGGCCGTGGCCGGGGATATGCTTGATGACCGGAATGGCGCCGGCCGCCTGCAGTCCCGCGATCACCGCCGCGCCGCAGCGGGCGATCTCGGCGGGGTCGGCGGCATAGGCGCGGTCGCCGATGACGCCATGGGCGCCCGGGATGCGCAGGTCCAAAACGGGGGCGCAGACCACGTCGAGGCCCTCGGCCACGCAGGTCGCGCCGAGCAGCAGCGCGTTGGCGCGGATGGCCGGCTCCGGCGACCCCTCCAGCGCAGCGGCCGCCGGGAAGCGGTCCCAATGCGGCGGCTTGAGGCGTGCGACACGACCGCCTTCCTGGTCCACCAGGATCGGCGCCTCAGCGCCCAGGATGTCGCGGATCGAGGCGGTCAACGCCCGCAGTTGCGGCGGTGCCACGACGTTGCGGGCAAAGAGTATGGCTCCGAGCGGCCGTTCGGCGCGCAGCAGGGCCGCTTCCTCGGAGGTCATGGCGGGGCCGGACAGGCCGACGATCGCCGCGCGGGGGGTCACGGGGCTGGCTGCCGGGTCAGCGGATGATGACGCAGGGCATCTGCTTCGCGCGCGCCTGCTCGCAGAAGGCCTGCGCTGCCGCGACATCGGCGAAGCCGCCGGTGCGGAGACGATACAGCGTGGGCTGCCCTTCCCGCTCGAAGCGCACGATCTGCGGGCGGAAGGCGCCCAGCAGGTCGCTGTGCCGCCGCGCCAGGCGGTCCCATTCGCCGCGGGCGGATTCCTCCGAAGTCAGGGCGCCCAGCTGGACCCGGATCGTCCCGTTCGGCGCAGGCGCCAGGTGCGCGGGTGCCGCGGCCGGCGCAGCTGCAGGGGCCTGGGCCGTCGGGCCCGCCGCCGGCGCCGCTGCGGCCGGGGCCTGCCGCTGGGCGGCAGGGGCAGCCGGCGCGCCGTTGGCGGCCTGGCGGGTGGCAGCGGGGCTCGCCGGTGCGGCGGCCGGCGCCGCAGGCACGGCGGGTGCCGCCGCCTGCTGGGTCGGCTGCGCCACCTGGGCACGCAATGCATCGAGCCGCGGACCTTCGGATTCCGGCGCCAGCCGCGCGCCCGCGGCCGGGGCGCCGCCCCGGTTGCGTTCGAAGATCAGTTCGTCCTGGTTGGGGACCCGCAGCCCGCCGGGATCATCCGGGCGGACCTTGAAGGGCCGCGTGTCGGCTTCGATCAGCGGCACGCCGCGCGAACTGCCGCCGCGGCTGATGCCCCAGGCGATCGCGGCGCCGACCATCAGGACGGCGGCGAGTCCCCCGCCGATCGCGATCATCCGCCACGGCGGCCCGTTGTCGGCAGGCCGGACCCGATAGGACGGCACCTGAACGTCTGTCATGCCCAACCCCCCTGGGCCGTGGGCAAGCCCCTCAGCGCATCTCCTCCACCGGCGTCACCCCCATGACGCCGAGGCCCGAGCGGATCACCGTCGCGGTCGCCGCGACGAGGGCCAGCCGGGCCCGGGTCGCCTCCGGCTCCTCCGCCCGGATGAACCGGAGCGTCGAATCGTCGCGACCCCGATTCCACAGTACATGAAAATCCCCGGCCAAGTCCTGAAGATAGAACGCGATTCGGTGGGGCTCACGCGCTGTTGCGGCGGCTTCCACCGTGCGCGGCCAGGCCGCGATGCGCCGGATCAGGGCCATTTCCGCCGGGTCGGTCAGGGCCGCGAGCGGCGCCGAGGCGAGCTCCCCGGCCTTCGGGTCCCCGGCCTGCCGCAACACCGACCGGCAGCGCGCATGGGCGTACTGCACGTAGAAGACCGGATTGTCCCGCGATTGCTCGACCACCTTGTCGAGGTCGAACTCCATCTGCGCGTCGGACTTGCGCGTCAGCATGGTGAACCGCACGGCGTCGCGGCCGACTTCCTCGATCAGGTCGCGCAGCGTGATGTAGGTGCCGGCGCGCTTCGACATGCGCACGGGCTCGCCGGCCTTCATGACGTGCACGATCTGGCACAGCACGATCTCGAGCGGCACCGTCCCGCCCGACAGCGCACGCACCGCCGCCGTCATGCGGTTGACGTAGCCGCCATGGTCGGCGCCCCAGACGTCGATCAGCAGTTGATGCCCGCGGCCGATCTTGTCGGCGTGGCAGGCGATGTCGTTGGCGAAGTAGGTGTTCGACCCGTCCGACTTGCGCAGCGGGCGGTCGACGTCGTCGCCGAAATCGGTGGCGCGGAACAGCGTCTGCGGCCGCGGCTCCCAATCCTCGGGCGTCTTGCCCTTGGGGGGCTCGAGCACGCCCTCGTAGATCAGGCCCTTGTCCTCGAGCAGCTTGACCGCGCCCTCGACGGCGCCAGCCTCGACCAGCGCGCGCTCCGAGAGGAAAACATCCTGGTTTACGCCGAGCAGCGCGAGGTCCTCGCGGATCTCGCCCATCATCATCGCCACCGCGGTCTCGCGGCAGGTGTCGAGCCAGGCCGACTTCACGAGCCAGCCGCGTTCCAGCGCCGGGCCGAAGGCGGACAGCGTCTCCTCGCCCGGCAGGCTGTCCGCCCCGACGCGACGCGCGACCAGGCTGTCGCCGTAGCGTTCGGCGAGCGCTTCCCCCACCGCGACCAGGTAGTCGCCGCGATACTGCAGCGTGACGCCGAAGCGACGCTCGGTCTGCTCCGCGTTCCACTCCTCGGCGTCGAGGGTCACCGCGCGCAGGTAGCGCCAATAGGCCGCCCAGCCGAGGGCCGCGACCTGGTTGCCGGCGTCGTTGACGTAGTACTCCTTCGTCACCGCCCAACCGGCCTTCGCCATCAGGTTGGCGAGGGCATCGCCCACCACGGCGCCTCGGCAATGCCCGACATGCATCGGCCCCGTCGGGTTGGCCGAGACGTATTCGACATTGGCGCGGATGCCGGCGCCGATCCTGGAATCGCCATAGGCCTCACCGACCAGCAGCACCGTGCCGACCTGGGCGCGGAGGAAATCCTCCTTCAGCCGCAGGTTCACGAAGCCCGGACCGGCGGGCGTCGCCTCGGACACCATCGGCAGGGCGAGCAGGCGTTCGGCCAGCGCGGCGGCGAGCTTCGGCGGCGGCATGCGCGCGGGCTTGGCAGCGACCAGCGCGGCATTCGTCGCCATGTCGCCATGCGCCGCCTCGCGCGGGGGCTCGACCTGGACGCGCGCCAGGGCCTCGGCCGGAAGGTCGGGGACCAGGGCGGCGAGCGCGCCGCGCACCTCCTGGGTCAGGAGCGTGAAGATGTTCTCGGTCATGGGCTCTCAGCCAGGAATATCGGGATCGGTCATGCGCCGGTGTTCCTCCAGCGCGTAGCGGTCGGTCATGCCGGCGATGTAGTCGCACACCACGCGGGCGCAGTGCGGCGACCCGGCGTCGCCCGCGCGGGCGCGCCACATCGGCGGCAGCATCTGCGGCCCGCCATGCAGCAGGCTGAACAGCATCTGCACCACGCGCTTCGACTTCGCCATGGTGCGGTTCACCCGCCAATGGCGGTACATGCGGGTGAACAGGAAGTCGCGCAGGACGTTGTTCGCCTCGACCATGCCGTCCGAGAAGGCGACGACCGGGCGCGGGGCCCGGCGGATGTCGTCCACGCTTGCCGGTGCCAGCGCGGCGATGCGGCACCGGGATTCCGCGACGACGTCGCCGACCATCAGGTTGATGACGCGGCGGATCATCTCGGACGGCACGCGGTCCTCGGCGCCTTCAGGTGCGGCGCGCCGCGCCTGGGCCAACGCGTCGCCGATCAGCGGCAACGACCCCACCTCGTCCAGCGTGAAGAGCCGCGCCCGCAGCCCGTCGTCCAGGTCGTGATTGTTGTAGGCGATGTCGTCCGCCAGGGCGGCGATCTGCGCCTCCGCACTCGCATGGGTATCGAGGTCGAGCGGATGCTGCGCGTCGTATTCGGCGATGTAGGGCGCCGGGCGGCGCAGCGGGCCGTTGTGCTTGGCAAGCCCTTCGAGGGTCTCCCAGGTCAGGTTCAGCCCGTCGAAGCCGGCATAGCGCGTCTCGAGCAGCGTCACGGCCTTGAGCGACTGCGCGTTGTGATCGAAGCCGCCATAGGGCTTCATCGCGCTGTTCAGCGCGTCCTCCCCCGCATGGCCGAAGGGCGGATGACCGAGGTCGTGGGCGAGTGCGAGCGCCTCGGAGAGATCCTCGTCGAGCGACAATTGGCGCGCGATCGACCGCGCGATCTGCGCGACCTCGATCGAATGGGTCAGGCGCGTCCGGAAATGATCGCCTTCGTGATAGACGAAGACCTGCGTCTTGTACTGCAGCCGCCGGAACGACGTGGCGTGGATGATGCGGTCCCGGTCCCGCTGGAAGGGCGAGCGCGCATCGCCCCCCGCTTCCGGATGCAACCGGCCGCGCGAGGTCTCCGGCCGGACGGCGTAGGGCGCGAGACTCATGGCCGGGGCCGTAGCATCCGGGCGCGCCCCCCGGCAACCGGCCGCCCGTTTGATCGGCGCGCCGGGCATCCTATGTTGGGGGGCCAGGAGTTCCCCGCCATGCCCGACGGCAGCAGCACCGCCCCCGCCTTCCGCGTCACCGACCGCGCCCGCGCCCAGATCAGCGAGATCGCCGCGCGCGAGGGCCGGCCCGCCGCCGGCCTGCGCCTGGCGGTCGAGGCCGGGGGCTGTTCCGGCTTCCAGTACAGGTTCGGGCTCGAGGACGGGCCCGCGGAGGATGACCTGGTGGTCGGCGACGGGGCCGGGCGCGTCTTCGTCGACCCCGTCTCGCTCGACCTGCTGGCGGGGGCGGAACTCGACTGGGCCGAGGAACTGATCGGGGCGCATTTCGCCATCCGCAACCCGCAGGCGGTCTCGGCCTGCGGCTGCGGGACGTCTTTCTCGATGGGCTGACGGGCCGGATTGCTGCGAGGCAGCATCGAACCGCCAGGTCCATTGCCGACGCATATCGTTCCGGCAACAGGGGCTCGCCGGACGGGCGAGCGAACCGGAAGGTTCTTCGGGGCCGAACCGACGTTCCACCATGCCGTCGCGCCCACGACCATCGCCCGGATCGGGGCCGTCCTGCCCTGGATGGCGGCGGCGGTGGCCGCCTGAAGGCCGGTCGCGCGGCCGGCGCCGGGAGGGTATAGGAACACCCTTCCCTTCCGAACGAAGCCGGGATGAAGCTCGCGACCTTCAACGTCAATTCGATCCGCCAGCGTGCAGGCCATGTCGCGCGCTTCCTGCAGCGCGCGCAGCCGGATCTGCTCTTCCTGCAGGAAACGCGCTGCACGGCCGAACAGGTGCCGGTCATGGAGTTCGAGGCGCTGGGCTACAGGACGCACGCCGTCGGCCAGGCCGGCGGGCGAAACGGCGTCGCGGTGATCGGCCGCGTCCCCTTCGAGGTCGTGGCCGAGCACCTCCCCGGCGACGAGGAGGACACTCAAGCCCGGTATGTCGAAGTCCGTGCCGAGGGCCTCAATGCCGCGGGGATCTATCTGCCCAACGGCAATTCCGGTGGCGATGCCGGCTTCTCCTTCAAGCTGCGCTGGATGGACCGGCTGCGGGCGGTGGCAGCCGAACGACTCGACACCTTCACGCCCTTCGCGATCCTGGGCGACTTCAACGTCTGCCCGACGCCCGCCGACCTCGCCCCCGGCGCCCTGCCGCCCACGGACGCCCTGGTCCGGCCGGAGAGCCGCGCGCGGTTTCGCGCCCTGCTGCATCTGGGCCTGACGGACGCCCTGCGCGCGCTGCACCCGCAGGAGACGCTGTTCACCTACTGGGACTACGGCGCGGCCTTCGAGATCAACCGCGGCCTGCGCATCGACCATGTGCTGCTCAGCGCCGACCTCGCGGAACGGCTCGAGGCCTGCGAGGTCGATACCATGCCGCGCAGCGAGGCGCAGCCGTCGGACCACACGCCGGTGATCGCGACGCTGCGCTGACCCGCTACCAGCGGCGCCCGTACCAGGGCCGGCCGTAGTAGCCGGGGCCCCAGTAGCCCCGCGGGCCCCAATAGAAGCCGAGCCCGATCGAGGGCGAGACCACCACCGGCGGTGCCGGCGGCGGCACGTAGTAGACCGGCGCGCCCTCGCTGCCGGGATAGGCGTAGCTGGGCGGCGCATAGGCCACGGGCGGCGCAGGCGGCGGGACATAGACGCCCACGGGGGCAGCCGGCGGCAGCGGGCCGAGCGAACCGTCGGGATAGACGGCGCACCCGCCGAGCAGCGCGGCCAGGCCAAGGCAGGGCAGGAAGCGGGACATGACAGGCCTCATCGTCATCGGACGCGCCAGTAGCCGCCCCAGCACCGGCCCCAGGCGTCGCAGCGCCGCGGCACCCAGACGCGCCGCGGCCGTGGCGCAACATAGACCGCCGGGGGCGGCGGCGGGGGCGGCGCGACATAGATGGGCGCGGGTGGCGGCGGCGCGGCCGGCGCATAAGCCACCGGCTGCGGGTAGGCGACGCATCCCGCGAGGCCGGCCCCGCCCATTAGCGGCAGCATGATGCGGCGGAGCATCATCGGCGTCCTCCAATGCGCCGGTTCAACGCACCGTCGCATCGGAGGTTTCTGCGCCCCGCCGATGGCAGGGCGATGGCATACGAAGTGTAACGCTACTGGTCGGCGTAGCAGTGCGTCTCGGCCGCGCCACCCGGATGCGTCACGGCGCCGAGATGGGCCGGGCCGACGAGCTGCGCGTACTTCCACAGGCCGCCGGCATTGTAGTCGTGGCCGCGGGGCTTCCAGGCAGCGCGGCGCCGCGCGATCTCGTCGTCCGGCACGATCATGTCGATGGTGCCCTTCTCCGCGTCGATCACGATGCGGTCGCCGTTCTGCAGCAGCGCGATGGGGCCGCCGACCGCGGCTTCGGGCCCGACATGCCCGATGCAGAAGCCGCGCGTCGCCCCCGAGAAACGGCCATCGGTGATGAGCGCGACCTTGTCGCCCATGCCCTGCCCGTAGATGGCCGAGGTGGTGGAGAGCATCTCGCGCATGCCAGGACCGCCCTTGGGGCCTTCGTAGCGCACGATGATGACGTCGCCGGGCTTGTAGGCGCGGGCCTCGACGGCGGCGAAGGCGTCCTCCTCGCAGTCGAAGCACAGCGCGGTGCCCTCGAAGCGCAGGTTGTGCATGCCCGCGATCTTCACGATCGCGCCGTCCGGGGCGAGGTTGCCGTGCAGCGCCACCACCCCGCCGATCGGGGAGATGGGGTTGGTGGTCGGATGCACCACGTCCTGGTCCTTCGGGATGATCACCTCGCGCTGGTTCTCGGCGAGCGTCTTCCCGGTGACCGTCATGCAGTCGCCCTTCACATAGCCGCCGTCGAGCAGCGCCTTGATGATCACGGGCACGCCGCCGATGCGGTGCACGTCGGCCGCGACGTATTTCCCGCCGGGCTTGAGGTCCGCGATGTGTGGCGTCTTGCGCATGATCTCCGCGACATCCTGCAGGGTGAAGCGGATGCCGGCCTCATGCGCCATGGCCGGCAGGTGCAGCGCGGCATTTGTCGAACCGCCCGTCGCGCCGACGATCGCCGCCGCGTTGTGCAGGGCGTCCAGGGTGACGATGTCGCGCGGGCGGAGGTTGCGGCGGATCAGTTCCACCACCGCCTTGCCGGAGGCCACGGCATAGGCGTCGCGCTCCTCGAAAGGCGCCGGCGCGCCGGCGGAAAACGGCAGCGCGAGGCCGATCATCTCGGACACGCAGGCCATGGTGTTGGCGGTGAACTGGCCGCCGCAGGCGCCGGCGCCGGGGCAGGCGTGGCGCTCGAGCTCGTCCAGCTCCTCGTTGGACATGTTGCCCGCGGCGTGCTGACCGACCGCCTCGAAGATGTCGAGCACGGTCACGTCCCGCCCATGGTGCTTACCGGGCATGATCGAGCCGCCATACATGAACACGGATGGCACGTTCAGCCGCAGCATCGCCATCATCACGCCCGGCAGCGACTTGTCACAGCCCGCGATGCCGACCAGCGCGTCGTAGCAATGGCCGCGCATGGTGAGTTCGATCGAATCGGCGATGGCCTCGCGCGAGGCGAGCGAGGACTTCATCGACTGATGTCCCATGGCGATGCCGTCGGTCACCGTGATGGTGGTGAATTCGCGCGGCGTCGCCCCGCCGTCCTTCACGCCCTTCTTGGCGGCCTGGGCCTGGCGGGACAGCGCGATATTGCAGGGCGCGGCCTCGTTCCAGCAGGAGGCGACGCCGACCAGCGGCTGGTCGATCTCCTCCCGCGTCAGGCCCATCGCATAGAGGTAGGACCGATGCGGCGCGCGCTCCGGTCCCTGCGTGGTGTGGCGGCTGGGCAGGCGGGACTTGTCCCAACGGGTCGCGGACATGGACGGCTTCCTCAGGCGTGTCTGAAGCCTATCCCGGCGCGGATGCCCTGTCCGCGTCAAGCCTCCGCGGGGGTCATCGCATGGGCTTCGGCCAGCAGCCCGAAGGACCGCAGGCGGGCAGCAGGGTCGTGGATCTGCGCGGTGACCATCAGCTCGTCCGCCCCCGTGCGGGTGACGAGGTCCGCAATGCCGCGCCGGACCGTATCCGGCGTGCCGACCACCGAGCAGGACAGCGCGTTGTCGAGGATCATCCGCGCCCGTGAATCGAGCCGCGCCTCATAGCCTTCCATCGGCGCCGGCAGCTTGCCGGGACGGCCGGTGCGCAGGTTCACGAAAGCCTGCTGCAGCGAGGTGAAGAGGAAGCGCGCCTCCGCTTCGGTCGGCGCCGCGAAGACGTTCACGCCGATCATGACATGCGGCTTCGCCAGGCGCTCGGAGGGGCGGAAGGTCTCGCGATAGACCCGGATCGCCTCCATCATCATCTGCGGCGCGAAATGCGAGGCGAAGGCGTAGGGCAGCCCGAGATAGGCGGCGAGTTGCGCCCCGAAAGT
This sequence comes from Neoroseomonas marina, assembly GCF_012927745.1. Classification (GTDB taxonomy): domain Bacteria; phylum Pseudomonadota; class Alphaproteobacteria; order Acetobacterales; family Acetobacteraceae; genus Neoroseomonas; species Neoroseomonas marina. Next base: position 24,144 of record NZ_JABBKX010000004.1, on the reverse strand, counting down.
GCTGGACCCGAGGATCCAGATCTCGACCTCCTGCCCTTCCCCCGGCACGGCGCGCAGCGCCTGGTCCGGATCGGCGGGACGCAGATACTCCATCAGTTCCAGCACGTCCTGCGGGAAGGAATCGGCATCCCCCGCGAGGTTCCGCCGCAGCGCGCGGGCCGCGACCTGGTCGGTGCCCGGCGCCCGGCCCAGGCCCAGATCGATGCGCCCCGGATACAGCGCGGCGAGCGTGCCGAACTGCTCCGCGATGATGAGCGGGGCGTGGTTGGGCAGCATGATGCCGCCGGCGCCGATGCGGATCCGCCGAGTGCCCTCGGCCACATGCGCGAGTGCCACGGCGGTGGCGGCGCTGGCGATGCCCGGCATGTTGTGGTGCTCCGCCATCCAGAAGCGCCGATAGCCGAGCGCATCCGCGTGGCGGGCCAGGTCACGGGAGTTGCGCAGCGCCTGGCCGGCGTCGCTGCCCTCCGGGATGGGCGAGAGGTCGAGGATCGAAAGGGGGGTCATGTCCCGCATATGGGGCGGCCCGACCGGCAGCGTCAGCCCTTCACCCGGGCGATCAGTTCCATCGCCGCGGCGGGGTTGCGTTCCTTCTCGCCGCTGATGACGAACAGGAAGACGTCGCGCGGGACCTTGGCGGCCGCCTGCGCGACCGGCGCCCCGAGGTCGTCGAGCCCATGCCCCTCGGCCAAGGCCCGTGCGCGCTTCGCCCAGGCTTCCAGCGCCGCCGCCGGGTATCCGGCCCCATGGTCGGCCGTGGTCCCCATGAGGCGCAGATAGGCGAAGGGAGCCGTCAGGTCGGCGAAAAGCGGGTAGTCGCTGTCCGCCGCCGTCACGATGGCGACGCCATGCTTGCGCGCGATGGCGACGAATTCGGGATGGCGGAAGCTTTCGTGCCGCGCCTCGATGGCGTGGCGAAGCGTCAGGCCGTCGAGCGACCTTGGCAGCAGGGCGAGGAAGGCATCGATATCCGCCGCGTCGAACGGCTTGGTCGCGGCCAACTGCCAGTTGATCGGACCGAGCTTCGCCTTCAGCGCCGTCACGCCGCTGGCGAAGAACTTCTCCAGCGACGGTCCGGCTTCGGCCAGCACGCGGCGGTTGGTGACGAAGCGCGAACCCTTGAGCGCGAAGACGAAGCCCTCGGGCACCTCGTCATGCCATTTCGCGAAGCTCTCCGGCGATTGCAGGCGGTAGAAGGTGCCGTTGACCTCGATGCCCGTCAGGTGCCGCCCGGCATGGGCGAGCTCGTTCTTGTGGGGCAGCCCCTTCGGGTAGAAGACGCCGCGCCAGGGCGGGAAGGTCCAGCCGCCGATGCCGACGTGGATGCTGCCCTTCGCCTTGGCCGGCATCGTATCCTCCTATCCGATCGCGAGCAGGAAGCCGACCGCCACGCCGATGGCGACGAGCCCCGAGATGCCCTGGGCGACGGCCTTCGACATGCCGAACCGCGCCAGCAGGTCCCGCCCCACCACCGTCACCACGACGAAGATCGTGATGGCGATGAAGAGGTTGAGCGTGGCGCTGTCGAACATCAGCCGGCGATCCGCGCCATGGCGGCGTCGAGGCGCGCCATCTCGACCTTCGCGGCGGCGAGACGCTCGCGGTTCTCTTCCACCACCTCCTCGGGGGCGCGGGAGACGAAGGTCTCGTTGCCGAGCTTGGCTTCGATCTTCTGTGCCTCGCCCTCGATGCGGGCGCGTTCCTTGGCGAGGCGCGCACGCTCGGCGCCGAGGTCGATGACGTCCGCGAGCGGCAGCATGATGGTGGCTTCGCCCACCACGGCCTGCACGGCGCCCTTGGGCGCCTCACCCTCCAGCGCGCGGATCTCGGTCGCGCGGCCGAGGCGGCGGATCGCATCCTCCCACCGCTTGGCGCGGGACAGCGATTCACCCGAGGCACCGGCGAGCAGCAGCGGCACGGTGATGGACGGCGCGACGTTCATCTCGGAGCGCACCGTGCGCACCTCGGACACCAGGCGCACGACCCAGTCGAGTTCCGCCCGCGCGTCGGCAGCGCCGTCCACGGACACCGCCTCCGGCCAGGCCGCCCGGATCAGGCTGCCTTCCGCGCCATAGCCCATGCGGTGCCAGAGTTCCTCGGTGAGGAACGGCATCACCGGATGCAGCATCCGCAGGATGGTGCCGAGCACGTGCTGGGCCGCACCCTTCACCTCGTCCTTGTCCGCCCCGTCCGGGCCGTTCAGCACCGGCTTGGCGAATTCCAGGAACCAGTCGCAGAAGGTATTCCAGGTGAAGCGGTAGCAGGCACCGGCGTAGTCGTCGAAGCGGAAGGCTTCGAGCGCGGCATTGGCTTCCGCGACGGCGTTGTTCGCGGCGTCCAGGATCCAGCGCGACAGCGGCAGCTTCGCCGACGCCGGATCGAAGTCCGTGCGCGGCGCGATGCCGTTCATCTCGCAGAAGCGCGACGCGTTCCAGATCTTGGTGGCGAAGGCGCGGTAGCCCTCGATGCGCTGCTTCGGCAGCTTGATGTCGCGCCCCGGCCCGGCCAGGGCGCAGAGCGTGAAGCGCACCGCATCCGCGCCATGCGCGTCGATCAGTTCGAGCGGGTCGAGAACGTTGCCCTTCGACTTCGACATCTTCTGGCCCTTCTCGTCGCGCACCAGGCCGTGGATGTAGACCGTCTTGAAGGGCGTCTCGCCCATGAAGTGGATGCCCATCATCATCATCCGGGCGACCCAGAAGAAGATGATGTCGAAGGCGGTCACCAGCACGTCGCCGGGGTAGTATTTCGCCAGTTCCGGCGTCTTCTGCGGCCAGCCGATGGTGCTGAACGGCCACAGCGCGGAGCTGAACCAGGTGTCGAGCACGTCCTCGTCGCGCGTCAGCTCGACGTCGCGGCCGAACTTGGCGCGCGCCAGGCTGCGGGCCTCGTCCTCGGTATGGGCGACGAAGACCTCGCCGTCCGGCGCATACCAGGCCGGGATCTGGTGGCCCCACCAGAGCTGGCGGGACACGCACCAGGGCTGGATGTCGCGCATCCAGGCGAAGAAGGTGTTCTCCCACTGCTTGGGCGTGAACACGGTCTGGCCGGTCTCGACCGCCTTGATCGCGGGCTGCGCCAGCGTCTTGGCGTCGACGTACCACTGCATGGTCAGGCGCGGTTCGATCGGCACGCCGGAGCGGTCGCCATGCGGCACGGCATGGGTGTGCGGCTCGATCTTCTCGACGAGCTCCATCTCCTCGAGCCGCGCGACGATCGCCTTGCGCGCCGCGAAGCGGTCCTGGCCGGCGAGGCCGCGGACGAAGTCGAGATCCGAGACGCCCTCGACCGCGGCGAGCGAGGCCGCGATCTCGTCCAGCATCACCTTGCCTTCCGCATCGAGCACGGAGGGCGAGGCCAGCGCATGGCGCTTGCCGACCTCGAAGTCGTTGAAGTCGTGCGCGGGGGTGATCTTCACCGCGCCCGAGCCCTTCTCCGGGTCGGAATACTCGTCCGCCACCACCGGAATGGCGCGGCCGGTCAGCGGCAGGATCACGCGCTTGCCGACCAGGTCGCGGAAGCGCTCATCCCCGGGGTGCACGGCCACCGCCGTGTCGCCCAGCATCGTCTCGGGCCGCGTCGTCGCGACCACGAGGAAGCGGCCTGGCTCGCCCTCCACCGGGTAGCGGAGGTGCCACAGATGCCCCTTCACCTCCTTGCTCTCGACCTCGAGGTCCGAGATCGCGGTGAGGAACTTCGGGTCCCAGTTCACCAGGCGCTTGTCGCGGTAGAGCAGGCCTTCGCGGTAGAGGCGCACGAAGACCTCGCGCACCGCCTCGGACAGGCCCTCGTCCATGGTGAAGCGCTCGCGCGGCCAGTCGAGCGACGCGCCGAGGCGCCGCAGCTGCCGGGTGATCGTCCCGCCGCTTTCGGCCTTCCATTCCCAGACGCGCTTCACGAAGGCCTCGCGGCCCATCGACCGACGGTCGGCATTGCCCTGCTGGGCCAGCAGCCGCTCGACCACCATCTGCGTCGCGATGCCGGCATGGTCCGTGCCCGGCTGCCACAGCGCGTCGCGCCCCTGCATGCGCCGCCAGCGGATCAGGACGTCCTGCAGCGTGTTGTCGAGCGCGTGACCGATATGCAGCGACCCCGTCACGTTCGGCGGCGGGATCATGATGGTGAAGGGCTTCGCCGGGGAGGCCGGGTTGGCCGAGAAGGCGCCCGCGCTCTCCCAGCCCTCATAAAGGCGCTGTTCGATCGCGGCGGGGTCGAAGGACTTGTCGAGCATGGGGCGCATCCCTTCCCCGCCGCCGCCGCCGCGTCAAGGGCGACGCGCAGCTATTGGACGCGCCGCGCATGGCTGGGGTAATCGGGCGTGACCACCCCGGGACCCGACCATGATCGCCAGCCGTCGTTGCCTGTTCGGCTTCGCCGCCACCGCCCTCGCCCGCCCGGCCCTCGCCCAGTCGCCATGGCCGAACGGGCCGGTCCGGCTGATCGCCCCCTTCCCGCCCGGCGGGTCGGTGGACACGATTTCGCGGCTGCTGCAGCCGACCCTTTCGGCCGAGCTCGGCGTCCCCGTGGTGATCGAGAACCGGCCCGGTGCGTCGGGCGCCATCGGGACGGCGGCGCTGGCCCGCGCCCCGGCGGACGGCCAGACCTGGGCGATGGTCTTCGACACCCATGCGGTGAACCCGGCGCTGATCCCGAACCTCGGCTTCGACACCAAGCGGGACCTGTCGGCGGTGATGCTCGTCGGCACCTCCCCCATGCTGATCACCACCCACAATTCGCGTCCCTGGCGGTCGCTGCCGGAGGTCATCGCGGCGGCCAAGGCCCGGCCGGACACCCTGACCTACGGATCGATCGGCAACGGGTCGCTGGCGCATCTGACCATGTCCCTCATGCAGAAGGCGGGCGATTTCCGGGTCGTGCACGTGCCCTATCGCGGCGGCGGGCCGATGAGCGCGGCTGCCGCCGCCGGCGAGCTCGACATGCCCATGGCGACCAATGCCGGCCTCGGCGGCCAGGTGGGGGCGACCCTGCGGCCGCTGGCGCAGACCGGCGGGCAGCGCTCCCCGCACTTCCCCGACCTGCCGACGGTCTCGGAATCCGGGGTGCCCGCGATCGACGCGCTGGCGTGGTGGGGTTTCATCGGCCGCGCCGGCGTGCCCGAGCCGATCGTCCGCCGCATCCATGCCGCCCTGGCCAAGGCGCTGGCAGTGCCGGACGTCAGCGCGCGGCTGAACGGACCGCTCGGCGTCGATGTCGTCGGGTCGAGCCCGGAGGCCTTCGCCGCCTTCCTCGACACGCAGATGACGGTCTGGGGCCAGGTGGTCAGGGACAACAATATCCGCCCGGACTGACCGCCGGCGGGGCGCGTCAGCCCAGGGCGCGCCCGACCACGCGTTCGATCTCGGCCCGGACCAATCGCTCGACCATGCCGGGCAGGTGCTGGTCCAGCCAGTCCTTCAGCAAGGGGCGGAGTTCCTCCCGCACCACGTCCTCGATCGACGGGCCGCCGCGGCTGACGGTGGCCGTGCGGTCGGCCGAGACCGCCTGAAGCAGCCGCCCGACGGAGGCTGCCGCAGCGGCGGCCACCGCCGGCGCCAGCAGCGCGTCGGCCGAAGGGACGGCGGTCGTGGGGGGCGGAGGCTCGGCTTCGATCGGCAAGGGGGTCAGCGCCTCCGGCGCCGGTGCAGGCGGGGAGACCATCATCTCCTCCGTCAGTACCAATGGGGACTCGTCGCCCCCGGGCGCCGCTGCGGGCTGCGCCGGAGGCGTTCCAGGCTGGGCGCCGGCCGGCGCCGCCTCGTCCTCGTTCAGGATGCGCCGGATGGAGGCGAGGATGTCCTCCATCGACTGGTCCGCCGTCATGCCGCCCGGGGGTTGCGGGATCGGCGGGGTCGGCGGCTGGCTCATGGGCTGCGCGGGCCCGGCGCCGGCTGCACCACGGGCGACAGGGACTGCACCTGCACCGCGCCTTGCGGCTGGTTCGGCACGTCCGAGAAATCGCCCGTCCCGAACCACCGGTCGCGCACCGCGTTGTAATAGGTGCGCGGATCGTAGACATCGACCGGCAGGCTGAGATCGCGCGCCGTGAGGCGCCCCACCGTCGCCGTCAGCGCGTAGGATGCGTTGATCAGCGTCGCGAGGGCCTGGACCAGGCTGACACGGGCGTTCAGCAGTTCCTGCTCGGCGTTCAGCACGTCCAGGGTCGTCCGGCTGCCGACGATCGCCTCGCGCTGGACGCCGTCGAGCGCGATCTCCTGGGCGCGGATCTGGGCCCGGACACTTTCAACCTGGGCGCGCGCGGTGCGGAGCGATTCCCATGCCTGCGTCGCCTGCTGCGCCGCGAGACGCTTCGCATCTGCCACCGCCTGCCGGGCCTGCTGCGCCGACTGGCGCGCCTGGCGGACGGCCGAATGCTCCGCGCCACCCTGATAGAGCGGCACGGACAGGTTCGCCGTGACCTGCGTACCCGTCTGGCGCGATCCTCGGGTCTGGTTGTTGTCGATGCGGAACGCCGAGGCATTCACGCTGACCTGCGGCATCAGGGCCGAGAACTGTACGTCGATGAAATCGCGCGCCGCGGCCTCGTCGAAGGCGGCGGCGACCACGGTCGGGTTGTTGTCGGTGGCGAGGCGAACCGCCTCCTCGACCGAGCGGACCGGCGGGATCACCGGCGGCGGGGCCTGCACACGGGCGGGCTCGACGCCGATCAGGCGCTGGAACACCGCGCGGGAGGACTGCAGGTTGCCTTCGGACTGCTGCAGGTTCGCCCGTGCACCTGCCAGGCGCGATTCCGCCTGGGCAACGTCGGTGCGAGTGATCTCGCCGACGCGGAAGCGTTCATTCGTCGCCTGCAACTGGCGCATGAGCACTTCGACGTTGTTGGCGTTGAGCCGCACCACCTCGCCATCGCGAATCACGGCCACATAGGCAGCGACGGAATCGAGCAGCACGCCCTGCTCGGTCGCCAGCAACCGCGCGCGCTGCGCATAGACCTGGTTCTCCGCGCGCCGCGTCGAGGAGGTTGTCCGGCCGCCGCGATAGATCGGCTGGGTCACCGTCGCCTGCAGCGTGGCCGTGTTGCGCGGGATGTCGGTGTAGGCGGAAAACGGCTCGCCCACCGTGGTCGGATTCAGGATGTTGCCCGCGGAATCGCGCGCCGCCGGCACGTTGGCCTGCAGCCGGTTGGTCGAATTGGTGTAGCCGCCCGCCCCCGAGAGGACGACGGTCGGCCGCCACCCCGACAGCGCCTGCGGCACGTTCTCGTCCACCGCCCGCTGCTGCGCGCGGGCGGCCAGCAACGTCGGATTGTTCGCGTAGGCGGCGGCCAGCGCCTCCTGCAGCGACTGCGCCCTGCCCTCGGCTGGCGCAAGCGCCGCCAGGGCAACGGAAAGCAGCATCGTCCCGCGAAGACTCATCATGTCAGTCGCCGATCCCCAGATCTTCCGGCCGGCAGTCCGCCGAAGCAGGCACGGACTGTAGCAGTGTCAGGGGAAAACCTTAACGCAGCGCAACACGGCCGCGCCAGCCCGCACCGGAACAAGGAAGTGTGTCGGACACCGCAACGAAGTCAGAAGGCGAAGGCCGGCGCCGCCGCAAAGCCCGCCAGGGCCGGGGCATGGGCGTCGAAGGCAGGCGTGGTCGTCGTGGTCCCGCCCGCGCGACGGGCGAGCAGCGCGCGCCCGGGCGGCCCACCCGCAAGGCCGATCGTCACGAGGCGGCCGCCTTCGGCGAGTTGCTCCTCGATCGCCTGCGGCACCTGGCCCACGCCGCCCTCGATCAGGATGACGTCCCAGGGTGCGCCGGCCGCGTAGCCCAGGGCCGGGTCCGCCTGCACCACCGTCACGCTGTCGGCCGGCGCCGCCGCCGGCAGCGCGGCCCGCGCGACGGCGAGGAGCGCGGGGTCGGCTTCAACGGCGGTGACGATGCCGCCGATCGCGGCGAGCAGCGCCGCGCCGAATCCGGTGCCCGCGGCGAGCACCAGGGCGCGTTCGCCACGCTTCAGCCCGGTGAGCTGCACGAGGCGCGCGATCACCAGCGGCTTCAGCATCGCCCGCCCCCCCGGCAGCGGGATGTCCGCATCGGCATAGGCGCGGGCGGCGAGCGCCGGCGGCACGAAGCGCTCGCGCGGCAATTCGCGCAGCGCGGCGACGATGCGCGGATCCTCCACGCGGTTGGGGCGGAGCTGCCCATCCACCATGAAGCGGCGCGCCGCGGCGAAATCCATCGTGATCGGCCTCGTGACAGGGTGCGGCCGCGTTATAGGTCGCTGCGGCCACGCGCGCCAACCCAGCGCTTGACCGCGGACGGCGCGCAGAGGATATGGGGCGCCCGCGCGGTCCGGTGGCCGAGTGGTCAGGCAAGGGTCTGCAAAACCCTCTACAGCGGTTCGATTCCGCTCCGGACCTGATCGCGCGGGTGGGTTTACATGGGTGTCGCCCCCGACTATATGCGGCGCCCGGCTCCGTTCCCCGATAGCTCAGTTGGTAGAGCGCGGGACTGTTAATCCCTAGGTCGTAGGTTCGAGTCCTACTCGGGGAGCCATCCTTCCATCCTGGATTGTGAACCCTGCCGCACCGGCGTCCGTCTTGACGCCGGCGGGGGACCTCGGTCCCCATGCGTCCCGCTTATTGCCGGACGACCAGATGGACACGCCGCCCGCCGGACTCGCGCCCCATGCGCCGCTGCCACGCCACTACGCCGACCCGGCGCAGCGGGACCGCTTCGTACGCGGCCTCTTCGACGGCGGCGCGGCTTCCTACGATCGCATCAACGCCGTCTTCTCGCTCGGGTCCGGCGCCCGCTACCGGCGTGAAGCTCTGTTGCGGAGCGGACTGGCGCCCGGCCTCCGCCTGCTGGACGTCGCCACCGGCACCGGGCTGGTGGCGCGGGAAGCGCTGGCGGTGCTTGGCCGTCCGCAGGACGTCATCGGTCTCGACCTCAGCATCGGCATGCTGCGCGAAGCGCGCGCGACCCTGCCGATTCCGTTGCTGCAGGCGCGCGCGGAAGCGCTGCCCCTCGCCTCCGAAAGCATCGACCTCGTCAGCATGGGCTACGCGCTGCGGCATGTGCCGGACCTGGTGCGCACATTTTCCGAGTACCGCCGTGTCCTGCGGCCGGGTGGCCGCGTCCTGCTGCTCGAGATCGACCAACCGGCGAGCCCCGTCGCGCTGGCGGCGCTGCGATTCTACCTCGGCAGCGTCGTGCCGGTCCTGTCGCGGTGGATCGCCGGCCGCGGCCCGTCGCAGCAGATGATGGAGTACTTCTGGGACACGATCGACGCCTGCGTCCCGCCCAAGGCGATCGAAGGCGCGCTCGCCGAAGCCGGCTTCACGGATATCGGCTGCGAGATCCAGCTCGGCATCTTCCGCGCGTATCGGGCCCGCCGGCCGGCCGATTCCTAGCCGCGGGGCGGACGCAGGGCGCGCAGGATCGCGGGCTCGGCCGACCGCAGCAGCCAGGCGCGGACCTCACGCAGGCTGCGGCCCACCTGGGCACGCCCCTCGGGCGGCACCTCCTTCCGGTCGGCCAGCAACAGGTAGAGCGCCGCGAGGTCCGCCTCGGTCGCGGGACGATCGGGATCCGCGTGGCGGGCCTGCAAGGCGGCGACACGGCCGGGCAGGTCGGCACGGCGAAGGTGTCGGTAGCGTTCGCGCTCGGCCGCCGCAAAGGCGGTGGGATCGAGAGGCGAGAGGGGCCGCGGCCCATCGCGGTGCACCGCGGCCTCCGCGAAGCCGTGGCGGCGGTAGATCTCGGGCGTGAAGTGCTCCCCCGTCTCGCCGAAATACAGGCCGAAGCAGGCCCGCGTGTTCACGCGCGCGAGCCCGAGGCGGGCCGCGGCCAGCGCCTTCGCCGCGTCCTGCGAACTCGCGACATGCCCGAACTCACCCGCGAGCCAGAGGGCGAGGATCCGACCCTCGTTGCGTTCCTGGTAGTCGTCCAGGGCGAGGATCGCGTCATAGGGCGCTAGCTCCGTTCGGATTCGCCGCCAGGCATCCCGGTGCAGGCCGAAGGCCCAGTGGTGTTCCAGCTGCGTCCATCCCGCGGGGCCTTCCACTGCGGGCGCGCGGTGATCGCCATAGACGGCGAAATGCGCGACGCCGCCCGCCTTCGCCGTCACCTCCCGCGCCAGGTCGAGCATGTGCAGATACCAGGGGCCGGGCTCGAGATCGTCCTCGAAGAAGTAGGCGCATTCGGCGCCGAGGGTGATGAAGGCGTGGTCCTCGCCGCGCGCGATGTTGCGCGCGATGCCAAGGTTGTCCGGCGCTGCGAGGATCTCGGCCCTCGGGAAGATTTCGCGCACCGCGGCGATGCCTGCGGCGATCTCGGCCCCGCTCGCATAGCGGCGACCGGTGCGCGGGGACACCGCGCCATCCATCATCAGGTGGATGCGGCGTTCGTCGAGCACCACGCCGCGCTGCGACCGCAACGCCCGGCAGACGCGCGCCAGGCGATCCGGCTGGCGGAAGCCGAAGAGGATGATCGGCGCCGTGATCTCGCGCGGCGCCGGGGCGGCGGAGGAGGTCATGCCGCCCTGCCCCGGCCTCAGCGCGCGATGCGCGTCTCGGCGCCCGGCGCGAGCCAGCCGAGCCGGCCGCCTGCGAAGACGGCGACGGGCGACGGCGTCGCCGGATCGACCAGCACCACGTCGCCACGCAGGCCCGGCGCGATCCGGCCGCGATCATTGAGGCCGCAGGCCTCGGCCGGATTGGCGGAGACCAGCGCCCAGGCCCGTGGCAGGTCCATCGCGCCGCGACGGACCATGGCGAAGGCGGCCTCGAGCATCGCCGGCCAGACGTAGTCCGAGGCGAGGACGGTGACGAGGCCCCGCTCGGCGAGCGGTGCGGCGGAGGCCCAGCCGATATGGCTCCCGCCGCGCACCACGTTGGGCGCGCCCATGACGACATGCTCACCCGCGGCGCGTGCATCCGCCGCCACGGCCTCGGCCATCGGGAATTCGCAGATGGTCGCGCCATGGGCGCGGTAATGGACGCGGTCCTCGATCGTCGCGTCGTCATGGCTGAGCATCGGGATGCCGGCGGTGCGGGCGGCCTCCGCGAGGCGGGCGCGGGCGGCAGGGATCTCGTCGCGCCGGGCGGCGACGGATTCGGCCAGGCTGCGGAAGGCCTCCGCCTGCATCCCCGCGCGGCCGGCGAACTTCGCCACCTGCTCGGGCTTGCCGATCTTCTTCATGATGCCCGGCGTGTGGTCGTTGAAGCCGAGCAGGTGCACCGAGCCATCCGCGATGCCCTCCAGCGCATCGTCCAGCGCGTCGAGGTTGTCGGCCTCGAAGCGCAGATGGACCCGCAAGTCGGTCGCGGCGGCGGCGCGCGCGGTCGGCAGCGCGGCCTTCAGCGCACGCCAGGCGGACAAGGAGCGCAGCCCCGGTTCCCAGGACAGCGTCACGCCGAGATAGGCGGTGGTGATGCCGCTCGCGATCAGTTGCGCGGCGCTGTCGCGCAGCGCGAGCGGCACCGGCAGGTCGACGCCCGGTCGCGGCTGCAACTGCCGTTCATGCGCGTCGCCATGGATGTCCACGATGCCCGGCAGCACGCAAAGGCCCTGCGCGTCGAAGCGCGCCGCCTCCGGCGCAGGTGCCGAGGCGACGGTTCCGTCGGCAAGGGCGAGGTCTTCCGCGCGCATCGCGCCGTCGCGCAGCACGCTGCCGCCAGTGATCGTCCAGGCCATTGGATCAGGGTTCCACCACCAGTTGCACGCGGCCGGCGGCGTAGATCGCCTGGGTCCAGTCCACGGGTTGCCCGTCGGGATCGACGTTGAGGGATTCGGAGACAAGCACCGGGCGCGACCGCGATTGCTGCAGGAGGTCCGCTTCCTCCGGCGTCGGCAAACGGGCCGTGATGCGGGACGATTTGCGCCGGTAGTCGGACAGTCCGCAGGCGGCCAGCGCCGCGGTGATCGAGGTTTCTTCCCCGAGAACGTCCGCCGCCACGGCGAAGCGCGGCAATGGCAGGTGGTGCACGCCGATCACCACCGGGCGTCCGTTCGACAGACCCAGCCGATCGACCTTCAGCACCATCCGCCCGCGGCGGATGCCGAGCGCCTCGGCCAGCTGCGTCTCGGCGGGGATCTCGGAGAGACGCAGGATGCGCCCCGCAGGTTCGCGGTTCTGGCGGCGGATCAGTTCCGAAAAGCGCGTGCGCGGGCCGAGGCGGTAGTCGACCACGTCCTCCGCGACGAAGGCGCCGCGGCCCTGCTCGACGCGGATGAGGCCGCGAGCCTCGAGATCCTCGAGCGCGCGGCGCACGGTGTGTCGGTTCACGCCGAAGCGTTGCGTCAGCACCGCCTCGGTCGGCAGGCGATCTCCGGCGGCGCGGCCGCCATGGGCGATCTCGCCTTCCAGCGAGGCCGCGATCTGGCGCCACAATGCGACGCCCTGCCCCCGCGCCAGAGGCGCCCCTGTCATCGAAACTTCAACCATCGCCGCCCAAGTCCATGGGATATCCGTGTGGACTTTGTGGCGGTCGGATGTCTACTTGTCCAGATGAATTCCATGACAAGTGCACCACCCGATCCGAACGCCGAGCGCCGCCACTGGATGGCCGTGCTGGCGCGTGCGAGCGGCGAGGAGATCGCCGCCCTGATGCCCAAACTTCCGGCCCATGAGCGCCTGCGCGCCCCGGAAACCGGTCTCGTCATGGTGCGCGGCCGCGCCGGCGGGGACGGCAATGCCTTCAACCTCGGCGAGATGACGGTGACACGCTGCGCGGTGCGGCTCGGCGAGACGGTCGGCCACGCTTATGTGGCCGGACGCGACAAGCGCCAGGCGGAACTCGCGGCCGTGCTCGACGCGGCGCTGCAGGATCCGGCGCGGCGCGATGCCCTGATGGCTTCGGTGATCGCGCCGCTCGAGACGCGCCAGAACGCCGCGCGAGAGGCGGATGCCCGCCGCGCCGCGGCGACCAAGGTGGAATTCCTCGCCATGCAGACGACGCGATGAGCGTGCTCACCCCCGGCTTCGCCGATCCCGTCCTCGACGCCCAGGCGATATTCCGCGCGGTGCTCGAGGCGATGAGCCGCCCGGGCCGCATCCAGCGCGCCGGCGCAGGCCTGCAGCCGCCCGCGCCGATGATGCCCTCGGCGGCGGCGGTGCTGCTGACGCTCGCCGATTCCGGCACGACGCTCTGGCAGGATGCGGGCGAGGATGCCGCGGCCTGGCTGCGCTTCCATTGCGGCGCGCCCTTCGCCGATGCGCCGGGCGAGGCCGCCTTCGTCCTCGCGACCGGCGCGCCGCCTTCGGTCGCCGCGTTGAACGCGGGCACCGAGGAAGAACCGGAACGTGGCGCGACGCTGATCGTGCAGGTGGCCGCCCTCGAGGAAGGCGCCGGCTGGCGCCTGACGGGCCCTGGCATCGAACGCGAACACCGCCTCGCCGTCACCGGCCTGCCGCCGGATTTCGTCGCGGCCTGGGCGCGCAACCGCGCGCGCTTCCCGCGCGGCGTCGATGTCATCCTCTGCGCGGGGGAGCGGCTCGCCGCCCTGCCGCGCACCGTCGCGATCGCGGAGGGCTGAGTCGATGTATGTGGCCGTGAAGGGCGGCGAGCGGGCGATCTCCGCCGCCCATGCCTGGCTCGACGAGACGCGGCGCGGCGATCCCGCGCTGCCGGAGCTGACCGTCGCGCAGATCGAGCAGCAGATGCCGCTCGCGGTGGACCGGGTGATGGCGGAAGGGTCCTGCCATGACCGCTTCCTGGCCGCGCTCGCGATCAAGCAGGCCAAGGGCGACCTGATCGAGGCCGCGTTCCTGCTGCGCGCCTACCGCACCACCCTGCCCCGCTTCGGCGTCAGCGATCCGCTCGAGACCGATGCGATGCGCATCCGCCGGCGGATCAGCGCGACCTACAAGGACCTGCCGGGCGGCCAGGTGCTCGGCCCGACCTACGACTACACGCACCGCCTGCTGGACTTCGCGCTGGCGGCCGAGGGGGCGGAGCGCGCCGAGGCGCCGCAATCCGAGGTGCCCGCCGGCGCGGTGCCGCGCGTGACCGAATTGCTGGCGCGCGAGGGGCTGATGCAGCGGGAGGAAGCGACCGATGCCGAACCCGGCGACCTGACGCGCGAACCGCTGGCTTTCCCTGCCGCGCGGCCGGTCCGGCTGCAGAACTTGGCGCGCGGCGACGAGGGCTTCCTGCTCGCCCTCGGCTATTCGACGCAGCGCGGCTATGGCGGGAACCACCCTTTCGTCGGCGAGGTCCGCGTCGGTCATGTCACCGTCGAATTCACGCCGCCGGAACTGGGCTTCCCGATCGAGCTCGGCGAGATCGGCATCACCGAATGCCAGATGGTGAACCAGTTCAAGGGCAGCCGCACCGAGCCGCCGCAGTTCACCCGCGGCTACGGGCTGACCTTCGGCCATGGCGAGCGGCGCGCGATGTCCATGGCGCTGGTCGATCGCGCGCTGCGCGCGACGGAACTCGGGGAGGACGTGACCGCCCCGGCGCAGGATCATGAATTCGTGCTGTATCATTCGGACAACATCGAGGCGACGGGCTTCGTCGAGCACCTGAAGCTGCCGCATTACGTCGACTTCCAGTCGGAGCTCGAGAACCTGCGGACGATCCGCGCCGCGCTGGCGCGCGAAGCGATGCAGGAGGCCGCGGAATGAGCCCTGTGATGGAAGGCTACAACTTCGCCTACCTAGATGAGGCGACGAAGCGGATGCTTCGCCGCGCCATCCTCAAGGCCGTCGCGATCCCCGGGCATCAGATCCCCTTCGGCGCGCGCGAGATGCCGCTGCCCTATGGCTGGGGCACCGGCGGCATCCAGGTCACCGCGGCGATCCTCGGCCCCAGCGACACGCTGAAAGTCATCGACCAGGGCGCGGACGACACGACCAATGCCGTCTCGATCCGCCGCTTCTTCACCCGCGTCGCCGGCGTCGCGACGACCGAGCGGACGTCCGAGGCGACCATCATCCAAACCCGTCACCGCATCCCCGAACAGGCGCTGCGGGAGGACCAGGTCATCGTCTACCAGGTGCCGCAGCCCGAGCCGCTCTCGCGCCTCGAACCCCGCCGCGCGGAGACGAAGCGCCTGCATTCGCTGGCCGACTACGGGCTGATGCATGTCCGCCTGTATGAGGACATCGCGCGCTACGGCCATATCGCGAAGGCCTATGACTATCCGGTGATGGTCAACGGGCGCTACCTGATGGCGCCGTCCCCCATCCCGGCCTTCGACAATCCGAAGATGGACCGCATGCCGGCGCTGCAATTGTTCGGTGCCGGGCGCGAGAAGCGCATCTACGCCGTGCCGCCCTATACCGAGGTGAAGAGCCTCGACTTCGAGGACCATCCCTTCCGCCCGATCCGCGCGCCGCATGCCTGCGCGTTGTGCGGGTCGCGCGAGAGCTACCTCGACGAGGTGATCACCGACGATCGCGGCGGTCGGCTCTTCGTCTGCTCCGACACCGATTATTGCAGCGGCCGCGTCGCCCTGCGGGAGGCCGCGGAATGACCAGGCCGATGCTCGAGGCCAGGGGCCTCACCCTGCATTTCGGCGCCATCCCCGCCCTGGTCGATGTCGCGATCGACGTCGCCGAGGGCGAGGTCGTCGCCATCGTGGGCGAATCCGGCTCCGGCAAGACGACGCTGCTGCGCGTCCTGTCCGGCCTGATGCCGCCCGATGCCGGCACGGTGCGATGGCTGGGCGAGGACGTCCACGCCATGGGCGAGGCCGCGCGGCGACGCCTGCTGCGCACCGATTGGGGCTTCGTGCACCAGAACCCGCGCGACGGGCTGCGGCTGAACGTCTCGGCCGGCGGCAATGTCGGCGAACGGCTGATGGCCGTCGGCGCGCGCCATTACGGCAACATCCGCGGCGAGGCGCTGTCCTGGCTCGCCAAGGTCGAGATCGACGCGACACGCATCGACGACCTGCCGCGCACCTTCTCGGGCGGGATGCAGCAGCGGTTGCAGATCGCGCGCACGCTGGTGACGCATCCGAAGCTGGTGTTCATGGATGAGCCGACCGGCGGGCTGGACGTGTCCGTGCAGGCGCGGCTGCTGGACCTGATCCGATCCCTCTCGCGCGAATTGGGGCTTTCCGTGCTGATCGTGACGCATGACATCGCGGCGGCGCGGCTGCTCGCCGACCGCATCCTGGTCATGCGGCGCGGCCGCGTGGTGGAACAGGGGCTGACCGACCGGGTGCTGGACGACCCGCAGCATCCCTACACGCAGCTGCTCGTCTCCTCGGTGCTGGCGGCATGAGCGCGCTCCTTCGCACCGAAGGCGTCGCCAAGGCCTTCACGCTGCACCTGCAGGGCGGCACGCGCATCCCGGTGCTGGGCGGCGTCGACCTGGTCGTCAACCCGGGCGAATGCGTGGCGCTCTGGGGCCCCTCCGGGGCCGGCAAGTCGACGCTGATGCGCTGCCTCTACGGCAATTACGGCGCCGGCGCGGGGCGCATCCTGCTGCGCCATCGCGGTGAGGAGATCGACCTTGTCACCGCAGATCCGCGCACGGTGATCGAGGCGCGGCGGGAGACGATCGGCTACGTCTCCCAGTTCCTCCGTGTCATCCCGCGCGTCGCGACGCGCGACATCGTGGCCGAGCCGATGATCGCTCGCGGCATGGTGAAGGCGGAGGCGCTGGCCCGCGCGACCGCGTTGCTCACGCGGTTGAACCTGCCCGACCGCCTGCACGGCCTGCCGCCGGCCACCTTCTCGGGCGGCGAGCAGCAGCGGGTCAATCTGGCGCGCGGCTTCGCGCCGGGCTATCCCGTCCTCCTGCTCGACGAGCCGACCGCCAGCCTCGATGCCGGGAACCGCGCCGTGGTCGTCGAGATGATCCGGGAGGCCAAGGCCGCCGGCACCGCCATCGTCGGCATCTTCCACGATGCCGAGGTCCGCGAGGCCGTCGCCGACCGCCTCTTCGACGTGATCCCCCACCAGGACGCCGCATGACCGCCGAGACCATCCTCACCAACGCCATCCTCGTCCTGCCGGAGGAAACCCTGCCGGGCACGCTGGTGATCCGCGGCGGCCGCATCGCCGAGATCCAGCCGGGCCGCAGCCATGCGGCCGCCGCGCGGGACCTCGAGGGCGACCACCTCATCCCCGGCGTGGTCGACGTGCACACCGACAACCTCGAGCGCCAGGTGCAGCCGCGGCAGAACGCGCGCTGGCCCTCGCGCTCCGCGATGATCGCGCATGACGCGCAATGCGCGGCGGCCGGCGTGACCACCGTGTTCGACGCGCTGTGCCTCGGCGACCTCGGCTTCGACCAGGGGCGCGGGCAGACCTTCCTCGACGGCGTCGCCGACCTCGATGCGCTGGCCGAGACCGGCGTGCTGCGCTCCGAGCACTTCCTGCACCTGCGCTGCGAACTGCCGGCCGCCGACATGGTGCCGGCGATGGACCCGGTGGCCGATCATCCGCGGGTGCTGATGGTCAGCCTGATGGACCACTCGCCGGGTGTCGGACAGTACCGCGACATCCCCCGCTACGTGACGATGCGCCGCAAGCAGACGCAGATGACGGTCGAACAGGTGCAGGATCGCATCGCCTTCCTGCTCGACCAGCGGGAGCGGCTACGCGAACCGCAGCGGCGCTGGCTGCTCGACCGCATCCGGCACCGCGACCTCGCCATCGCCTCGCATGACGACCAGAGTGCGGAGGAAGTGCGCCGCAACCTCGCCGATGGCATCGCCATCAGCGAGTTCCCGGTGACGATGGAAGCCGCCGAGGCCGCGCGCGACGCGGGCGTCGGCGTCATCGCCGGGGCGCCGAACATCGTCCGCGGCGGCAGCCATTCGGGCAATGTCGCCGCGGCGGACCTGGTGCGCGCGCGGGCGGCCGATGCCTTCGCCTCCGACTACGTGCCGGCCTCAATGGTCGAGGCCGCCTGGCGGACGGCAGAGGAGACCGGCATCTCCCTCCCCGAAGCCGTCGCCATGATCACCGACCGGCCGGCGCGGATGGCGCGGCTCGCCGATCGAGGGCGTCTCGCGCCGGGGCTGCGGGCCGACCTCGCGCAGGTGCGCGCGGTCCACGGCATCCCGGTGGTGCGCCGGGTGTGGCGCGAGGGCAGCCGCGTCGCATGACGCCATGGCGGCTCGCGCTCTACTGGGCGCCGGAGGAGAACGACGCGCTGCATGCGCTGGGCAGCACCTGGCTCGGGCGCGACGCCGCATCGGGGCGGGCGCAGACGCAGCCGGCGGTGGACGGCATGGACCTGGCCGAACTCACGGCCGATCCGCGCGGCTATGGTCTGCATGCGACGCTGAAGCCGCCTTTCCGGCTGGCGCGGGGATACGCGGCGGCGCGCGACGCCGCGGCGGCGCTGGCGGGCCGGACGGCGCCCTTCGACCTGCCGCCGCTCGCGGTGCATGACCTCGACGGCTTCCTGGCGCTGCGGGAATCCGCTCCCTGCCCCGCGCTGACCGCCTTCGCGAATGCCTGCGTCGAAGCGCTCGACGACCATCGCGTGCCGCCGAGCGAGGCCGAGATCGCGCGCCGCCGCCCGGAACGGCTCTCTGCCCGGCAGCGCGACTACCTCGACCGCTGGGGCTACCCCTATGTCTTCGAGGAATGGCGCTTCCACGTCACGCTGACGCGGCGCCTCGCCCCCAAGGAGAAGGCGGTGGTCATGCCGGCGGTCACGGCCTTCCTCGGGGAGGCCCCGGGCCGGAAGCGGCAGGTGACGTCGCTCTCGCTCTTCGTACAGCCCGCACCGGGCGCGCCCTTCACGATCGCCGAGCGTCTGCCGCTGCGCGGCTGAGCTCGGCGACGACACGAGCGGCGCCGTCCTCCGGCGTCGCGTCGTTCGACACTGTCGCGACGTCGAGCCCCGGGGGCAGCGCGGCCTCCCGCGCCAGACGGGCGGCGATGTCCTCGGCCGTTTCGCGCCCGCGCGCCGCAAGGCGCGCCGCCAGCACCGCGAGCGGCGCGGTGATGTTCAGCACGCGCAGCGGATAGCGCCCCGCGGCCTCGGCAAGCGTGCCGCGCGACAGGTTCGCCACCACCACCCGGCGCGCGGCGAGGTCGGCCTCGATGTCCCGCGGGATGCCGTAGAATAGGCCATGCGCGCCCCACCACAGGGCGAAGGCGCCGGCGGCGCGCTCGGCGTCGAAGGCGGCGACGGACAGGGCGCGGTGCGCCTCCCCGCCCGCCTCGGCTGGGCGCGTGATGCTGCGCTGCACGAAGCGGAACCGGGCATCGCCTTCCAGCCGCGCGCGGGCCAGGCCCATCAGCGTGTCCTTGCCTGCCCCCGAGGGCCCGACCACCGCCACCAGCATCCGTCCGAGGCTCCCGCGAGGATTGACGCGCACCCTCTGCTGCGCGACGACGTTCGGCGCAAGACCGAGGACCACGGCCGATGTCCGTCGCCACGCCGGAGATGATCGGCTTCCCCGCGAAGGAACCGCCCCGGATGTTCACCACTCGTCCCGAAATCATCGGCACCTTCGGCGCCGTCGCGTCCACCCACTGGCTCGCGAGCCAGGTCGGCATGGCGGTGCTGGAACGCGGCGGCAATGCCTTCGACGCCGCCGTCGCCGCCGGCTTCACGCTGCAGATCGTGGAACCGCACCTGAACGGGCCGGGCGGCGACTGCCCGATTATCCTGCACAGCGCGCGGACCGGCCGGCAGGAGGTGATCTGCGGCCAGGGTCCCGCGCCGGCCGGGCTCACGGTCGCGCACCTGCGCGACGAGCTGGGCCTCGACCTGGTGCCGGGTACGGGTCTGCTCGCGACACCGGTGCCGGGCGCCTTCGATGCCTGGATGGTCATGCTGCGCGACCACGGCAGCTGGACGGTGCGCGACGTGCTCGCCTACGCGATCGGCTATGCGCGGCATGGCGCGCCGATGGTCCCGCGCATCCGCGCGACGATCGAGAGCGTGCGCCCGCTGTTCGAGGCCGAGTGGAAGACCTCCGCCGCACTGTGGCTGCGCAATGGCGGGCCGGAGCCGAATGGCGTCTATGCCAACCCCACGCTCGCCGACACCTATGAGCGCGTGGTGCGCGAGGCCGAGGCCGCCGGCGGCGACCGCGTGCGGCAGATCGAAGCGGCGCGCACCACCTGGTATCGCGGCTTCGTCGCCGAGGCGATCGCCCGCTTCTCCACCACGACCGAGGCGATGGACACCTCCGGCCGCCGCCACCGCGGCGTGCTGAACGGCGACGACCTGGCCCGCTGGTCGGCCACCGTCGAGGCGCCGCTGACGCTCGACTACCATGGCCACACCGTCCTGAAGTGCGGCCCCTGGAGCCAGGGCCCTGCCATGCTGCAGACGCTGGCGCTGATGGCCGGATTCGACGTCGATGCGATGGACCCCATCGGCGCCGAGTTCATCCACCATGTGATCGAGGCCCAGAAGCTCGCCTTCGCCGACCGCGAGGCCTTCTACGGCGACCCCGACTTCGTCGACGTGCCGATGCAGACGCTGCTGTCCAAGGCCTACACCGATGCGCGTCGGGCGCTGATCGGGCGCGAGGCCTCGATGGAGTTCCGCCCCGGCAGCCCGGATGGCCGCGTGCCACGCACGGATTACGCCGCGGCGATCCGGCGCGCGCAGGAACTCGCGGCGGCCGCGGGGTCGGGCGAGCCGACCGTCTCGCGCCTCGGCGCGTCGGGCGGGGACACCTGCCATGTCGACGTGATCGACGCGGCGGGGAACATGGTCAGCGCGACGCCTTCGGCCGGCTGGCTGCAATCCTCCCCGGCCATCCCGGAACTCGGCTTCTGCCTCGGGTCGCGCTGCCAGATGTTCTGGCTGGACGAGACGCTGCCGAACGGCCTGCAGCCGGGCAAGCGCCCGCGCACGACGCTCTCGCCGTCCATGCTGCTGCGCGAGGGCCAGCCCTGGATGTCCTTCGGCACGCCGGGCGGCGAGCAGCAGGACCAGTGGCAGCCCATCATGCTGCTGCGGATGATCCATCACGGGATGAACATCCAGCAGGCGATCGACCTGCCCTCCTTCCATTCCGAGCACTGGATCAGCAGCTTCTGGCCGCGCGGGGCCAAGCCCGGGAAGGTGGTGATCGAAGGCCGCTACGCACCGGAAGTGTTGCAGGACCTCAACACGCGCGGCCACCTCGCCGAGATGGGCGGCGAGTGGTCGGAAGGCCGTCTGACCGGCGTGCGACGCGAACCGGACGGCACCATCCGCGCCGGGGCCAACCCGCGCGGCATGCAAGGCTACGCGGTCGGACGCTGATGCGGGTTCTCCTCGCGCTGGTGCACTACTTCAAGGCGGAGGACGGCTCGCGCCATTCCTCCACCGATGCGCACCGGCGCGACCAACGGGCGGAAGCCCTGAAACGCACGATCGATTCCTGGCGCGGCACCTTCGGCGCGACCACGACGATCAACATCGCCGCGAAGCGCTACGAGCGGATGCGCGGCGTCCTCGATGCGCTCGACATCGTGGTGCTGACCAACGGCACGGACCACCTGATCGACGAGGCGCACGCCAAGGCACGGGACGTCCGCCAGGTGACCGTCCGCGCGGACAACCCGCGCATGATCGGTTTCGCCGCACGTCGCCTGTTTGCGGACAGCCGCAACGCCTATGACCTGTTCTGCTATTCCGAGGACGACCTGCGCGTCGGCGACCCCGGCTTCATCGCCAAGATCGTCGCGTTCCAGGACGCCTTCGGACCGAAGCGGCTGCTCATGCCCAACCGCTTCGAATGGAACAGGGCGGGGCCGAGCCTCAAGACCTGGATCGACGGCGACCTCCGGCCAGGGCTGCTCGCACCCTGGCAGGATCCTTTGCCGGACGAACCGTTCCTTCGCCTCGACCGCACCACCTTCCGCCGAGCCACCAATCCGCACAGCGGCTTCTT
Organism: Neoroseomonas marina; assembly: GCF_012927745.1. Lineage (GTDB taxonomy): Bacteria > Pseudomonadota > Alphaproteobacteria > Acetobacterales > Acetobacteraceae > Neoroseomonas > Neoroseomonas marina. Next base: position 2,379 of record NZ_JABBKX010000004.1, on the reverse strand, counting down.
CGCGGTCACGGCGGCGCAACTGGCCCACTGGATGCGCCAGCCCCATTTCGGCGACAACGATTGCGGCTTCATCTCGCCGCTCGAGAGTGCGGCGACGCTCGGGGTATTGAAGACCTTCCCGATCTACAAGGCGTTCGGCACCGACGCCGGCTTCCTCGAGATCGAGCACCTCGACACGCGCTTCTCCTCCCTTCCAGTATTGTCGGCGGGAGGACGGGCATGAAGATCGTCGACGCTCAGGTGCATATCTGGGGCAGCGGGACGCCCAGTGGAGACCATCGCCAAGTCCCAGTCTTCACCGCCGAGGAATTGCTGCGGGAGATGGCGGAGGCGGGCGTCGACGCCGCCGTGCTGCACCCGCCGGTCTCCTGGGATCCGGACGCCAATGCGATCTCCGAGGCCGCCGCGGCGCGCTATCCGGACCGCTTCTGCGTGCTGGGCCAGGTGCCGCTCGACACGCCGGAGGCGAGCCGGCCGCTCCTCGCGACCTGGCGGCAGCGGCCCGGACAATGCGGGTTGCGCTACCCCTTCGTCCGCGACGACCAGCAGAGCTGGCCCTTCGACGGCACGATCGACTGGCTGTGGCCCGCCGCCGAGGACGCCGGCTTGCCGGTGGCCACCATGGCCTGGCGCTTCCTCCCCGAGTTTGCCCGCATCGCCGAACGTCATCCGCGGCTGCGACTGATCATCGACCATTGCGGCCTGATCCGGCACGGCAAGGGCGCGGCGGCCTTCGACAACCTCGATGCCGTGGTTGCACTGGCCCGCTTCCCGAATGTCGCGCTCAAGGCGACCGGCGCGCCCGGCTATTCGGAACAGTCCTATCCGTTCCGCGACATCCATGACGGGCTGCATCGGCTCTACGACGCCTTCGGCCCGGACCGCTTCTTCTGGGGCACGGACATCACGCGCATGCCGTGTTCCTGGACGCAGTGCATCACGCTGTTCACCGAGGAACTCCCCTGGCTGCAGGGGCCGCAGATGGAACGCGTGATGGGTGGCGCGGTCTGCGACTGGATCGGCTGGAAGCGCGGCTAGAACATCCCGATCGCCATGCCGGCGGCGAGCGTCGCGCCGAGGTCCTGGCAGCGGGCAAGGTCCTCGGCGCCGATGGTCTTGGGGGCGAGGATCGCCTCCGGCGTTTGGGCATGGGTGCAGACGATCAGCGGTTCCGCAACGGCGCGGAGGCGCCAGCCGGTTGCGATGCGCGCGACCTGGCGCGCGGCGTTCGTGCCATCGCTGCCGGCGCAGACCATCAGCGCATAGGGCCGCCCCTCGATGCGGCCGAGCGCCGCGTAGTAGGTGCGGTCGAAGAAGTCCTTCATCATGCCGGCGATGGCGGCGAGGTTCTCGGGCGTCGCGAAGAGGTAGCCGTCGGCGGCGAGGACGTCGTCGCCGGTCGCATCCCGCGCCTCGATCAGGCGCACGCACACGCCCTCGCCTTCCGCCGCGCGGGCCGCGGCCTCGGCCATCTGACGCGTACCGCCGGTCATGCTGTGGAAGACGATGAGCAGCGTCTTCGTCATCGCCGCGGCCTCCCGCCAGAGCAGTTTCCGTTCGCCATGGCTCACGGAAACATCTCTAGGTCCTTGTTTTCGCGAGCATCTTTACCCGATCAGGTGATCCCACCTGATCGGGATCTGCTCTAGGATCGCCCCATCCTACGCAGGAGGACACCGCATGAGCGACGAGACCGCGCACGACGCGCTGAGGACGACGGGACGACAGGCGATGCGGGAGGTGCTGGGCGAGGGGTACATGGCGCGCCGCGACGCCAGCACGACGCCGCTGAACCAGGCGCTGCGGCATCTGTCGGAAGAGTTCCCCTATGCCTCGCTGTGGACGCGCGGGACGCTGACGCGGCGGGAGCGCAGCATGGTCACGATCGGCATGCTGGTGGCGATGAGCCAGCATCACGAGTTGCGCGGCCACCTGGTCGGCGCCCTCAACAACGGCTGCACGCCCGAGGAGATCGCCGAGGTGATCACCCATTCCTGCGCCTATGCCGGCTTTCCCGCCGCCATCGCCGCCATGCGCACGGCCGAGGACGTCCTGCGCGACATCACCGCCCCCAAGTAACGGTTCCCCAAGGCCCTTCGGCCTTGGGCGGGGAGAGGTCCGGAGAGGGGCAGCGCCCCTCTCCGGATTCCAACAGCGCGCCCCCGGCCCCGTCCGCCGCGGGGCCCGCGGGGGGCCCGCCTGGGGGGGGGCGGCCTGGCTCGGCCCTGCCCCCCCCTTCCCCGCCCCGGGCAGCGGGCGGGCGACCAGGCCCCCCACCCCGCCCGGGGCGAGCGGATTGAGGCCGAGCCGACGGCAGCGGCTGCGGATCGTCGGCAGCAGCCGCTGCGGCGCCGAGCAGACGAGCAGCAGCACCGTCCG
>NZ_JABBKX010000031.1 GCF_012927745.1 Neoroseomonas marina | reverse complement strand
CTTCTCTCTTTTAGAGCAGACAGGAGTTATGGGCCCCAGCAGGAGACAGCTAGCTCTGCCACAGTACATAATATGACCTTATGAACATATACATTATTTAACCATATCATTAGCAGAAAAATGTTTAAAGGATTAGTTCACTTCAGAATTAAAATTTTCTGATCATTTACTCACCCCCATGTCATCCAAGATGTTTATGTCTTTCTTTCTTCAGTCGAAAAGAAATTAAGGTTTTTGAGGAAAACATTCCAGGATTTTTCTCCATATAGTGGACTTCACTGGGGTTCAACGGGTTGAAGGTCCAAATGTCAGTTTCAGTGCAGCTTCAAAGAGCTCTACATGATCCCAGACGAGGAATAAGAGTTTTATCTAGAGAAACCATCGGCCATTTTCTAAAAAAAAAAAAAAAAAATTATATACTTTTTAACCACAAATGCTCATCTTGCACTGCTCTGTGATGCTCCACGCATTACGTAATCACGTTGGAAAGGTCACGCGTGACGTAGACCGAAGTACCGCGGTAGAGCGAAAAACTCCATCTCATTTTCTCCTCCAACTTCAAAATCGTCCAACATCGTTGTTTTACCTTTTTTTGTAAAGGGTGTTTGGCTTAGTCTTTGCACGTTCGCTTTGTAGACACTGGGTCAGCACTTTGGCCTATGTCACGCGTGACCTTTTCAACGTGAT
>NZ_JABBKX010000030.1 GCF_012927745.1 Neoroseomonas marina | reverse complement strand
CTGTGCAGGCCAGTCAAGTTCCTCCACACCAAACTCGCTCGTCCATGTCTTTATGGACCTTGCTTTGTGCACTGGTGCGCAGTCATGTTGGAACAGGAAGGGGCCATCCCCAAACTGTTCCCACAAAGTTGGGAGCATGAAATTGTCCAAAATGTCTTGGTATGCTGAAGCATTAAGAGTTCCTTTCACTGGAACTAAGGGGCCAAGCCCAACCCCTGAAAAACAACCCCACACCATAATCCCCCATCCACCAAACTTTACACTTGGCACAATGCAGTCAGGCAAGCACCGTTCTCCTGGCAACCGCCAAACCCAGGCTCGTCCATCGGATTGCCAGACAGAGAAGCGTGATTCGTCACTCCAGAGAACACGTCTCCACTGCTCTAGAGCCCAGTGGTGGCGTGCTTTACACCACTGCATCCAACGCTTTGCATTGCACTTGGTGATGTAAGGCTTGGATGCAGCTGCTCGGCCATGGAAACCCATTCCATGAAGCTCTCTACGCACTGTTCTTGAGCTAATCTGAAGGCCACATGAAGTTTGGAGGTCTGTAGCTATTGACTCTGCAGAAAGCTGGCGACTTCTGCGCATTGTGCCTCAGCAAGCACTGACCCCACTCTGTGATTTTGGCCTACCACTTCGTGGCTGAGTTGCTTTTGTTCCCAATTGCTTCCACTTTGTTATGATAC
>NZ_JABBKX010000029.1 GCF_012927745.1 Neoroseomonas marina | reverse complement strand
AAGGATGGAGATGTAACTATTGGATCACTTTTTCCAATCCGAAGCATAGAAACACTATGTGCCTTTTTAGAAAGAAATAGTATCTGTGAGGATTTCCAGTCAGGATTTAGACCGTACCATAGTACTGAGACTGCTCTCATTAGAGTTACTAATGATTTGCTCTTATCATCAGATCGTGGTTGTATCTCTCTATTAGTGTTACTGGATCTTAGTGCAGCATTTGACACTATTGATCACAATATTCTTTTAAATAGACTCGAAAATTATGTTGGCATTAGTGGAATTGCATTGTCATGGTTCAAATCATACTTATCTGACCGTTATCAGTTTGTAGTAGTAAACGAAGAGATGTCATATCGATCACAAGTTCAATATGGAGTACCGCAAGGCTCAGTACTAGGCCCGCTCCTGTTCACTCTGTACATGCTACCCTTGGGAGATATCATTAGGAAACATGGTGTTAGTTTTCACTGTTACGCTGATGATACCCAGCTCTATATTTCTTCGCGCCCTGATGAAACTTACCAAATCACAAAATTACCGGAATGCATAGCTGATATAAAAAATTGGATGACCAGTAATTTCCTACTACTAAATTCAGAAAAAACAGAGATTCTAATTTTTGGACCAAAAACTTCTTCACGTAATAACCTAGAATACTGTCTAACACTTGATGGCTCTGTTAAGTCT
>NZ_JABBKX010000028.1 GCF_012927745.1 Neoroseomonas marina | reverse complement strand
AACATCCACATGGATGAAAGGACCCAAGGTTTCCCAGCAGAACATTGCCCAAAGCATCACACTGCCTCTGCCGGCTTGCCTTCTTCCCATAGTGCATCCTGGTGCCATGTGTTCCCCAGGTGAGCGACACACACGCACCCGGCCATCCACGTGATGTAAAAGAAAATGTGATTCATCAGATTAGGCCACCTTCTTCCATTGCTCCGTGGTCCAGTTCTGATGCTCATGTGCCCACTGCTGGCGCTTTCGGTGGTGGACAGGGGTCAGCATGGGCACCCTGACTGGTCTGCGGCTATGCAGCCCCATACGCAACAAACTGCGTTGCACTGTGTATTCTGACACCTTTCTATCAGAACCAGCATTAACTTCTTGAGCAATTTGAGCTACAGTAGCTCGTCTGTTGGATCGGACCACTTGGGCCAGCCTTCGCTCCCCACGTGCATCAATGAGCCTTGGCCACCCATGACCCTGTCGCTGGTTCACCACTGTTCCTTCCTTGGGCCACTTTTGATAGATACTGACCACTGCAGACCGGGAACACCCCACAAGAGCTGCAGTTTTGGAGATGCTCTGACCCAGTAGTCTAACCATCACAATTTGGCCCTTGTCAAACTTGCTCAAATCCTTACGCTTGCCCATTTTTCCTGCTTCTAACACAACTTTGAGGATAAAATGTTCACTTGCTGCCTAATATATTGAAAAGATTAAGAGACAATCAGTGTTATTCACTTCACCTGTCATAATGTT
>NZ_JABBKX010000027.1 GCF_012927745.1 Neoroseomonas marina | reverse complement strand
ATTGTGTTTTATCAAGTGCAAAGTCAATGCAGCCATCTTCCAGGAGATTTTGAAGCACTTTATACTTCCATCTGCTGACAAGCTTTATGGAGATGCTGATTTCCTTTTCCAGCAGGACTTTAGCATCTGCCCACAGTGCAAAAACCACTTCCAAGGGGCTTGCTGACCATGATATTACTGTGCTTTATTGGCCAGCCAATATGCCTGACCTGAATCTATGGGATATTTTCAAGAGAAAGATGAGAAACAGTCGATCCAACAATATACAGATGATCTGAAGGCTCAATAGTGCCTCAGCAGTGCCACAGGCTGATCACTTCCATGCCACACTTCAGTGATGCTGTAATTTGTGCTAGGAGCAAGTCATTTGCTGTAATATGTCCTGCCGATCAAGTATTGAGTGCACAAAAGAACATACTTTAAAGAACTTGAACTTTTCTGTTTTGCAAATCCATTTTTTGATTGATCTTAGGAAATATTCTAATATTTTGAAATACTGGATTTTGGACTTTCATGAGCTGTACGCTCTAATCATCAAAATTAAAAAAAAAACTTTTGAAATGTTTTACTTTACATATAGGGAATCTAGAATATATGAAAGTTTCATTTTTAAAAATAATTTACAATAAAAAAATGAACTTTTTCACGATATTCTAATTATATGACCAGCCCCTGTAGTAAGAGTTAAGAGCCCAACTAATGGACACACTAACCACCATTATGGCGACTTCAAATGAAACACATTAGAGTTAAAAAAC
>NZ_JABBKX010000003.1 GCF_012927745.1 Neoroseomonas marina | reverse complement strand
GCAAAGGGCCAAGGGGCCCTGGGAACCCAATACTGGGCGGGTGGGGGGGGGGGGCGGGGACGGCCCGCGGGAGGCGGAGCGCGCTTGGCCCCCCCCCCCCCACCCGCCCAATTCACGGTGTCCAGAGGCCTTTCGGCCTCTGGCGGGGGGTGCAGGGGGGCAGCGCCCCCCTGCGACGCGCGCAGCGCCACGACCACTCGCCCCGTCACCGCCGGGCCTCGAAGTCGATGCGCGGGTCGACGAGGGTGTAGGTGAAGTCCCCCACGATCTGCATGACGAGGCCGAGCAGTGTGAAGATGTAGAGGGTGGCGAACATCACCGGGTAGTCGCGGCGGATGGCGCTTTCGAAGCCGAGCAGGCCGAGCCCGTCGAGGGAGAAGATGATTTCCGTCAGCAGCGCGCCGGTGAAGAGGATGCCGATGAAGGCCGCGGGAAAGCCCGCGATGATCAGCAGCATCGCGTTGCGGAAGATGTGCCCGTAGAGGATGCGCTGTTCGGTGTTGCCCTTGGCGCGGGCGGTGACGGTGTACTGCTTGCCGATCTCGTCGAGGAAGGCGTTCTTCGTGAGCATGGTCAGCCCGGCGAAGCCGCCGATCACCAGGGTGGTGGTGGGCAGCACCATGTGCCAGGCGTAGTCCAGCGCGCGCTGGAAGAAGGGCATGTCGGCCGCGCCGGGGGAGGCGAGCCCGCGCAGCGGGAACCATTGCAGGAAGGACCCGCCGGCGAAGAGCACGACAAGCAGGATGGCGAAGAGGAAGCCCGGAATGGCGTAGCCGACCAGCACGACGCCCGAGGTCGCGACGTCGAAGCGCGACCCGTCGTGCACCGCCTTGCGGATGCCCAAGGGAATCGAGACCAGGTAGATGATCAGCGTCGACCACAGGCCGAGGCTGATGGAGACGGGCATCTTCTCGACGATCAGGTCGACCACGGGCCTGTCGCGGAACAGGGACCGGCCGAAGTCGAAGCGCAGGTAGCCTGACAGCATTTCGTAGAAGCGGGTCGAGGCCGGCTTGTCGAAGCCGAAGGTGCGCTCGATCTCGGCGACGATGGCGGGGTCGAGGCCGCGGGCGCCGCGATAGGTGCCGACCGGACCGTCGCCTCCGCCGCTGCCGGGAGGATGGTTGGCGTTGCGCACCTCGCCGCCGCCTTCGCCGGTGATGCGGCCGAGCGTGGACTGGGCGTCGCCGCGCAACTCGGCGAGCATCTGCTCCACCGGCCCGCCGGGGGCGAACTGCACCACGACGAAGTTGATGACGATGATGCCGAGCAGCGTCGGCACCACCAGCAGCAGCCGGCGGATCAGATAGGCGCCCATGGCGCGGTCAGCCGCGCCGGGCTTCGGTGAGGGCGCGTTCCCGCGCCGGATCGATCCACCAGGCCTGCGGGAAGCCGAGGCCGTAGCGCGGGTTGCGCTCGGGCCGGCCGAACTTGTCCCAGAAGGCGATGCGGAAGGTGCGGCTGTGCCAGTGGGGAATGACGAAGTTGTGGTGCAGCAGCACGCGATCGAGTGCCCGGGTGCGCGCGACGAGTTCCTCGTAGTCCGGCGCGTTGACGACCAGCTCGACGATCTCGTCGATCGCGGGGTCGGCGATGCCGGCGACGTTCTGGCTGCCGTTCTCGCGCGCCTTGGCGGAGGTCCAGTAGTCGCGCTGCTCATTGCCGGGGGAGAAGCTCTGCCCCGTCGAATCGACCGTCATGTCGTAGTCGAAGGCATCGATGCGGACCTGATACTGCGCCGGGTCGACCGTGCGCACGCGCGCGGTGATGCCGAGCCGTTCGAGCCACTGCACATAGGGCAGGGCCACGCGCTCGAAGGTCGCGCCCTGCAGCAGGATCTCGAATTCGAAGGGCTGGCCCTGGGCGTTGACCAGGCGGCGATCGCGCACGGTCCAACCGGCCTGCCGCAGCAGCGCGAGGGCACGCCGCGCCCCTTCGCGGTTGTTGCCGGACCCGTCCGTGACCGGCAGCTTGTACTCCTCGGTGAAGACCGTCTCGGGGATGCGGCCGCGGAAGCCTTCCAGGATCGCCTTTTCTCGCCCTTCCGGCACGCCGCGCGCGGCGAAGTCCGAGTTCGAGAAGTAGGAGGCGGTCCGGGTGTAGGCGCCGTAGAACAGGTTCGCGTTCATCCACTCGAAGTCGAAGACCTCGATCAGCGCGCGGCGGACCCGGGCATCCTGGAACAGCGGCCGGCGCAGGTTCACCGCGAAGCACTGCATCCCGGTCGGGATCTCGTGCGGGATCTCCTCCTTCCTCACGAGGTTCCGCCGCGCCGCCGGGAAGTCGTAGCCGGTGGCCCAGTCGCGGGCGACGTTCTCGGTGCGGAAGTCGATCTGGCCGGCCTTGAAGGCCTCGAAGGCGACGGTGGTGTCGCGGAAATACTCGTAGCGGATGGTGTCGAAGTTGTTCAGGCCCCGCCGCACGCCAAGGTCGCGCGCCCAGTAGGTCTCGACGCGGCGGTACACGACGCTGCGGTTGGGTTCGAAGCGCTCCAGCCGGTAGGGCCCCGAGCCGAGCGGCACGTCCATCGAGGGTCGCGTGAAGTCGCGACCTTCCCACCAGTGCTTCGGCAGCACTGGCAGGTCGCCCAGGATCTGCGCCAGTTCCCGGTTGTCGTCGCCGCGGAAGCGGAAGGTGACGCGGCGGGGGGATTCGGCGACCACCTCGGCCACGTCGGCCCAATAGGCGCGGAAGAAGGGACGGCCATGGGCGCGCAGGGCGGTGAAGGAAAAGACCACGTCCTCCGCCGTCATCGGCTTCCCGTCGTGCCAGCGGGCGGAGTCGCGCAACTCGTACGTCACGCCCCTGCGGTCGGCGGGGAGTTCCACCGTCTCGGCGACATGGCCGTATCCGGCCGTCGCTTCATCCGGGTTGCCGGCCATCAGCGTGTCGTAGATCAGCCCGATGCCGATATCGGGCGTGCCGCGCAGGATGTAGGGGTTGAAGCTGTCGAAGGCGCCGAGGCGCGCGAGCACGACTTCGCCGCCCTTGGGCGCGGCCGGGTTGGCCCAGGGCCAGTGTGCGAAGTCGGCGGGCAGGGTCGGCGGGGCCAGCAGCGACAGGGCGTGGGTGCGCACCACCTCCCCTGGTTTGTCGCCCCCGGCGGGGACGACGGCCCGCGCGGGACGGGGCAGGGCGGGAAGGGCGGCGCAGGCGCCAAGCGCCAGGAGGTCGCGACGAAGCATCCCGCGAGGATGGCGGCTCGACCGTTGCAGGACAACGGTCGAGGCGGTTACGCGCCTGTCAGAAGCGCGACGGCCTCGGGCAGCAGGGCGGGGTCGCCCACCGCCAGCACGCGGCCTTCGGCGCCGGGGAGGAGGGCTTCACCCTGCCAGCCGGTCACGCGGCCGCCGGCGCCTTCCACGATCGGCACCAGGGCGGTCCAGTCCCAGATCTTCATCGTCGCCTCGGCCACGATGTCGACCAGGCCGAGGGCGAGGAGGCCATAGGCGTAGCAATCCCCGCCCCAGGTCACACGCCGCGCGGTGCTGCGGAGGCGTTCGAAGCCCACCCGGTCGCCGGGGAGGAACATGTCGGGGCTGGTACAGGACAGTTCCGCCTCGCCGACCGTGGCGCAGGGCCGGCAGGCGGCAACGCCGCCGATGGGCGCGCGGAAGGTCGTCGGCCGGCCCGCGACGCCGAGCCAGCGTTCCCCGGTGACGGGCTGGTCGATGATGCCGAGGACCGGCTTGCCCCGGTGCAGCAGCCCCACCAGGCTGCCGAACAGGGGGCGGCCGGTGACGAAGGCGCGGGTGCCGTCGATCGGGTCCACGACCCAGACCCATTCGGCGTCGGGCCGGTCGGCGCCGTGCTCCTCGCCGATCACGCCATGGTCGGGGAAGCGTTCGGCGATCAGGGCGCGGATCGCTTCCTCGGCTTCCTTGTCCGCCCGGGTGACGGGGCTGGCGTCGCCCTTCGCCTCGACGAGGAGCGCGGAACGGAAGAGGGGGCGGATGACCGCCCCCGCCGCGTCGGCGGCCGCCTCGGCCGCCGCGATGTATGCCTCGGGGATCAGGGCGCGGGCGCGTTCGGCGAGATCGACCGCAGATACGCGATCAGGTCGGCGCGCTGCTGGGCGTTGGCGAGGCCGCCGAAGGACATGCGGTTGCCCGGAGCATAGGTGCGCGGGCTCGCGATCCAGGCGTTCAGCTCCTCATAGGTCCAGGGCTTGTCGTGCATGCCGCGGATCGCCGGGGAGTAGTTGAAGCCGTCGACATGGGCGTGCTTGGCGCCGACGATGCCATACAGGTTCGGACCCACGCCCGCGCGGCCGCCTTCGTTGAAGGTGTGGCACGAAGCGCACTGGCGCTGCGCGAGCGCCTGGCCGTTCTGCGCATTGGCGTTCGCGAGCAGCGGCGTGATCGGCTCGAGCGCCGGGGCGGCCGGCGCCGCGGGGGCCGCGGCGGATTCCGCGCCGGCGATCGCGATGTGCGGCTCGTGCGGCATCCGGGGGTGAACCAGCAGGCTCGCCACCACCCCGGAGATGCCGAGGGTGACGCCGGCGGTCAGCACCGCGGCGATGATCTTGTTGCCTTCAAGACTATGCATCTCGCCTCGAACCCTCATGGCTGACCGGCGCGCGTTTGCGCGGCCAGACCGGCTTGCCTAAAACGCGCCGGACCATAGTGCCCGGCCTTGCGCCAGACAACCCGCGTCACCCCAGCTTTTCAAGCGGAACAGCAGCCTTGCGCCCCATCCTCGTCATTCCGGCCCGCATGGCGGCCACCCGCCTGCCGGGCAAGCCGCTCGCCGACATCCACGGCCGGCCGATGATCGCCCATGTCCTGGACCGCGCGCGGGAGGCCGGGATCGGCCCCGTCGCGGTCGCTGCCGGCGAGCCCGAGATCGTCGCCGCCGCCCGCGCGGCGGGCGCCGAGGCGGTGCTGGTCGCCGACGACGTGCCCTCGGGTACCGACCGTGCGCACCGCGCCATGGCGGCCCTCGACCCCGAAGGCCGTTACGACGTCGTGGTGAACCTGCAGGGCGATTTCCCGACCATTGCGCCCGAGACGCTGCGTGCGGTGCTCGAGCCCCTGGCCGATCCCGCGGTCGACATCGGCACGCTGGTCTGCCCGATCGCCAACGAGGAGGAGGCGAACACCTCCTCCTTCGTGAAATGCGCCTGCGCCTTCGAGGGCGAGTCGCGCGTCGCCCCCGCGCTCTATTTCTCCCGCCTGCCGATTCCCTGGGGGGAGGGGCCGCGCTGGCACCATATCGGCGTCTATGCCTATCGGCGCGCGGCGCTGGATCGCTTCGTCACGCTGCCGGCGAGCCCGCTGGAACTGCGCGAGAAGCTCGAGCAGCTGCGCGCGCTGGAGGCGGGGATGCGGATCGCCGCGGCGCGGGTCGACCACGGGCCCTTCGGCGTGGACACGCCTCATGACCTCGAAAGGGCAAGAGCGCTCCTGGCGCCTTGAACGGACATCCCATGACCAACACGACCATCGCCTTCCAGGGCCTGTCCGGCGCCTATTCGGACCTGGCCTGCAGGGCCGCCTATCCGGGCTGGACGACGCTGCCGAGCCCTTCCTTCGAGGCGGCGATGGAGGCGCTGCGGGACGGGCGCGCCGACCTCGCCATGCTCCCCTGCGAGAACTCGCTCGCCGGCCGCGTGCCGGACATCCACCGGCTGCTGCCCGAATCGGGGCTTTTCGTGGTGGGCGAGCATTTCCAGCGGGTGGAGCACTGCCTGCTCGCGCCCAAGGGGGCGAGCCTGTCGACCATCAAGCGCGCGCACAGCCATCCGGTCGCGCTCGGCCAGGTGCTGCGGCTGCTGAAGGAGATGAACCTCAAGGCGGTGATCGAGGCCGACACCGCGGGGGCGGCGCACCTCATCGCCGAGCGCGGCAACATGGAGGACGCGGCGATCGCCTCCGAGCTTGCCGCCGAGATCTACGGGCTCGAAATCCTGAAGCGGAACGTCGAGGACGAGGCGCACAACACGACGCGCTTCTACGTCATGTCGCGCGAGCGATCCTATCCGCCGCTCGATACGCCGAACCCCGTCACCACTTTCGTCTTCCGCGTCCGGTCGATCCCCGCGGCGCTCTACAAGGCGCTCGGCGGCTTCGCGACCAACGGCATCAACATGACCAAGCTCGAATCCTACATGGTCGGCGGGCGGTTCGAGGCGGCGCAGTTCCTCTGCGACGTGGACGGCCACCCGGAGAGCCCGGCGCTGAAGCGCGCCTTCGAGGAACTGGAATTCTTCTCGAAGGAGTTCCGCATCCTCGGCTGCTACCCGGCGCATCCCTACCGCCTCGAGCAGGCGAACGCGGCCGACTAGAAGCGCCGCAGGGGCACCCGCCAGGCAAGGACGGCGGCGATCGCGGTCAGCACCGCGGCGGTCACGAACAGCATCCGGAAGGCCTCGGCGAGTTCGGCACGCAGCGCTGCGGCCGCGCCGGGGCCGAGCGTGGCGAGGAAGGCCGGCCCCTCCGCCACCAGGCGCTGGAAGGCCGGCGCCGTGCCGGTGCCGATCAGGGAGAGGGCGGCGAAGACGGCCGCCGCGACCAGCGCCGTGCCCGTCGCCGCACCGATGTTGCGGGAGAACGCGACCCCGGCCGAGGCGGCCCCCAGCCTTTCCTTGCCTGCCGCGGCCTGCGCCGTGACCTGCACGATGGGATAGGAGGTTCCGGAACAGAAGGCCGCGACCACCAGCATGGGTGGCAGGGCTGCGAGCGGCAGGCTGTCCGCCGCCACCGCCAGCACCGCCCAGACCAGGCAGCCGATCGGCAGGAAGATGGTCGGCCACCGCATCGCATGGCCGGACTTCGCGACCATCCGCCCGGCGAACATCGCGCCCGAAGCGCCACCCAGCGACAGCGACAGCAGCATCAGCCCCGACGGCCCGATCGCCATCCCGCGCACCGTCTGCAGCCAGACCGGCAGGAAGGAGATCAGCCCGACCTGCGCACCGACCACGCAGGCCGAGAGCAGGTAGGACCGCGCGATCGAAGGCTCGGTGAAGACCGCGAGCGGCAGCAGCGGGTCCTGGACCGCGCGCTCGACCCGCAGCAGCAGGAGGGTGGCGGCGACGGCCAGCAGCGCGAGGCCGGCGGCCATCGGCAGCAAGGCGGGATCGAGCCGCCGGCCGCGGTCGAGTGCGACCAGCGCCGAGGCGACCGCGACGATGAACAGCACCAGCCCCGCCCAGTCGAAGCGGAACCGCACGCCGCGGCGCACCGCCGGCACGCGTTCGAGCCGCAGCGAAAGCAGGGCGCAGGCGGCCGCGACCGGCAGCAGCATGACGAAGACGAAGCGCCAGCCGAACAGCTGCGTCGCATAGCCGCCGGCGACCGGGCCGAAGGCCGATGCGAAGGAGAAGGATCCCGCGATCCAGGCCTGGTAGCGGCCGCGTTCGCGGGGCGGGATGGCCTCCCCGATCAGGGCCTGGGCCATGGTCAGCAGGGCGCCGCCGCCGAAGCCCTGGACGATGCGGGCGCCGACCAGCATGGGCAGGGATGTCGCGAGCGCGCAGGCGAGGCACCCCGCGGTGAATATCGCCAGCGCGACGTAGAGCAGCGGCTTGCGCCCGAAGGCGTCGCCCAGTTGCCCGAAGACCGGTGCCGCGCAGGTCGCCGCCACCAGGTAGGCGACGAGGATCCAGGAGGTCCGTTCGATCCCGCCCATGTCGGCGGCGATGGCGGGCAGGGCGGTCGCCACGATGGTCTGGTCGACCGCCGAGAGGAAGATGGTCAGCGCGATGCCCGGAAAGGCCCGCCGGAACCGGGCTTCCCCCTCGGTCATCTCGGCCGGTCCTGGGTTCCAAGGGCCTTTCGGCCCTTGGCGGTGGGGGTGCGGGGGAGGCGGCGCCTTCCCCGTCTCTCAGATGACCCCACTCCGCCCCATCTCCAGGAACTTCTCCCGGCGCCGGGCGCGAAGCGTCGCGCCGTCCAGTTCGACGAGCGGTTCCAGCAGGTCCGCGATCCGGTCGCCGAGGGCGGCGATGGTGGCCTCCGCGTCGCGATGCGCGCCGCCCAGCGGTTCGGGCAGCACCGCATCGACGAGGTTCAGCTTCCGCAGGTCGTCGGCCGTGAGCTTCAGCGCCTCGGCTGCGGTCGAGGCCTGGGCGGCGTCGCGCCACAGGATCGAGGCGCAACCTTCGGGGCTGATCACGGAATAGATCGCGTGTTCCAGCATCACGACCCGGTCGGCCGCGGCCAGCGCGATGGCCCCGCCCGACCCGCCTTCGCCGATGATCGTCGCGATGAAGGGGACGGGGGCCTCGAGGCCGGCTTCGATCGACCGGGCGATGGCCTCGGCCTGGCCGCGGGCCTCGGCCTCGATGCCCGGGAAGGCGCCGGCGGTGTCGACGAAGGACAGGATGGGCAGGCCGAATCGCCCGGCGAGCTCCATCAGGCGCTTCGCCTTCCGGTAGCCTTCGGGCCGGGCCATGCCGAAATTGTGCTTCACGCGGCTTTCGGTGTCGTTGCCGCGCTCGGTGCCGAGGACCATGACCGCGCGGCCGCGGAAGCGGCCCATGCCGCCGATGACCGCGGCGTCGTCGGCAAAGGCGCGGTCGCCGGCCAGCGGGAGGAAATCCTCGATCAGGCCGTTGATGTAGTCGGTGGCGTGGGGCCGGTCGGGGTGGCGGGCGACCTGCGCCTTCTGCCAGGGCGTGAGCTTGGCGTAGGTCGATTTGAGCAGGGACTGCGCCTTGTCGCGCAGCCGGCCGACCTCCTCGGCGACATCGATCCCGCCCGCGTCGGTGGTCCGACGGAGCTCCTCGATCTTGCCTTCCAGCTCGGCGATCGGCTTCTCGAAGTCCAGGAAGTGGCGCATGGGGCCGGGGGGTTAGCCGAAAACGGGCCGGGGCGCGACCCCCTTCCGGGAGGGGTCAGCCCGCGAGCGGGTGATGGGCCTCGACCAGCGCCTTCAGCCGGGCTTCCAGGACCTTGGTGTAGATCTGGGTGGTGGCGATGTCGGCATGGCCGAGCAGCACCTGCAGGCTGCGCAGATCCGCCCCCCGGGCCAGCAGGTGGGAGGCGAAGGAATGCCGCAGCACGTGCGGGCTGACCCGGGCGGGGTCGAGGCCGGCGGCCAGCGCCGCTTCCTTCAGCAGCAGGCCGAGCGACTGGCGGGTGAGGTGGCCGGCCGCGGCGCGGGAGGGAAACAGCCAGCGGGCGGCCTTGGGGCCGGCGCGCTCGGCGGCCTCGGCGCGGGCGGCCAGGGCCAGGGTCCGGGCGCGGGCGGAGACCGGAACGAGCCGTTCCTTGCCCCCCTTGCCGCGGATCGCGACGAGGCCTTCCTCGGGCCGCAGGGCGCCGGCGGGCAGGGAGACGAGTTCCGAGGCCCGCAGCCCCGAGCAGTAGAGCAGTTCCACCGCCGCCGCGGCGACCGGGCCGCGCTTGCCGGGCAGGGCGGCGGCGGCCTCGATCAGGCGCTCGACCTCGGCTTCGGAGAGGGCCTTGGGCAGGCTGGCGGGCAGGCGAGGGCTGTCCAGCAGTTCCGTCGGGTCGTCGGGCCGGATGCCTTCGCGCGCCAGGAAACGGTGGAACTGCCGGATGGCGGACAGGCGTCGGGCCTGCGTCCGGGCCGCATAGCCCGCCGCCGCGAGGCCCGCGACCCAGTCGCGCAACACATCCGCGCCGGCGGCGTGGACCGGGACGCCGCGCCGGACCGCGAAGCCGGTGAAGTCGTTGAGGTCGGCCTCATAGGCCGCGAGCGTATTGCGTGCCGCGCCGCGCTCGGCGGCCAGCATTTCCAGGAAGGACTCGACGTGGCGGGCGCCGGACATGCCCGGACACTGGCCGCGGGGGGCATGCCATCGCAATGCCTCCCGCCGGCCTGCGCGTCAGGGCGTGATCGCGACCTTCAGCACGCCGTCGCGCTGGTGGCTGAAGAGGTCATAGGCCTCCTCGATCCGATCCAGGCTGAAGCGGTGGGTGACCATGCTGCGCAGGTCGGCCCGCCCCGAGGCGATGACCTCCATCAGCCGCCGCATCCGTTCCTTCCCGCCCGGGCAGAGGGTGGTGACGATCCGATGGTCGCCGAGCCCTGCCGCGAAGGCGTCGTAGGGGATGGTGAGGTCCGTCGAGTACACGCCGAGGGAGGACAGCGTGCCCCCCGGCCGCAGCACCCGCAGGGCCGATTCGAAGGTCGCCTGGGTGCCGAGGGCCTCGATCGCGACGTCGCAGCCGCGGCCGTCGGTGATGCGCATGATCTTCTCGACCGGGTTCACCTTCGAGAAGTCCACGACATGCGTCGCGCCGAGCTTCTTCGCGATGGCGAGACGTTCCGGCACGCGGTCGACGGCGATGAGCGTCGTCGCCCCCATCAGCCGCGCCCCTGCCGTGGCACAGAGGCCGATCGGGCCTTGGGCGAAGACCGCGACCGTGTCGCCGATCTTCACCTCGCCGCTCTCGGCGCCCGAAAAGCCGGTCGACATGATGTCGGGGCACATCAGCACCTGTTCGTCGGACAGGGCGTCGGGCACCGGGGCGAGGTTCGCGAGCGCGTCGGGCACCAGCACGTATTCCGCCTGGCAGCCGTCGATCGTGTTGCCGAAGCGCCAGCCGCCCATCGGGCGCCAGCCGTGCTTCGTTCCGGCGCCGTCCTGGCTGCACCTGCCGCACAGGCAGGCGTTGGACCAGCCCGAGGGCGTGATGGCGCCGGCGATCGCGCGCTGGCCTTCCCGGTAGCCCTTCACCCCCGAACCCAGGCGCTCGATGACGCCGACCGGCTCGTGGCCGATCGTCAGGCCCTTCTCGACGGGATACTCGCCCTTGAGGATGTGCACGTCCGTGCCACAGATCGTGGTCGTCGTGACCTTCAGCAGCGCGTCGTTGGGGCCGACTTCGGGGATCGGCTTCTCGCGCAGCTCGATCCGTCCCTTCTCGGCGAAGACCGCCGCCCGCATGGTGCCTGCCATGGCCTGACTCCCGTTCCGAAACGACGGGCAGGGTGGCATCGCCCCGTGCCGGGCGACTTGCTGCGGATCAAGGCGGCCGGATCAGCGTCCGGTCTGGAAGCGGTCGTTGGGCAGGCTGCGCTCGACCGGCTGGGGCGTCACGGCAGGCGGGAAGGCGCCGAGCCCCAGCAGCCCCACGGCGATGGCACCGAGGACGAACAGCAGGATGAGCAGGAACGGGCTGCGGCGCATGCCTTGCGGCGGCTCCCTCACGCGTTGGCCTTTGTGTGCTAGCCTCCGCCCCCGTGTCGCGCAACTCCGCCATCGATCTTCCCGCCGAAGTCGCCTCCGCCGCTTCCGCCCCGCCCCCCGCCGCGGCGGCGCGCAGCGTCGTGCTCGTCGGCATGCCCGGCGCGGGGAAGACCGCGATCGGCAAACGCCTGGCGGCGCGGCTCGGCCTGCCCTTCCGCGATGCGGACGCCGAAATCGAATCGGCGGCGGGGATGCCGATCACCGAGATCTTTTCCCGCTACGGGGAGCCACATTTCCGTGACGGGGAGCGCCGGGTCATCACCCGGCTCCTCGCCGGCCCGCCGCTGGTCCTCGCGACGGGGGGCGGCGCCTTCGCCGACGCCGCGACGCGCCGCGCGATCAAGGCGAGCGGCGCCGCGACGCTGTGGCTGCGCTGTTCCATGGCGACGCTGCTGCGTCGTGTCGCTGGGCGCGAACACCGCCCGATGTTCCTCAACGCCGATCCGGCCGAGGTGCTGCAGCGCCTGATGTCCGCGCGGCACCCTTCCTATGCCGAGGCCGATGTGACCGTGACCTGCACCGACGAAAGCCCCGAGGTGACGACGCGCCGCGTCGAGGAGGCGCTGGCGGCCGCCGTGACGCCGCAGCGCCTGTCGGTGGGCCTGGGCGATCGCGGCTACGACGTGCTGGTCGGACCGGGGCTCCTCGCGCGGGCGGGCGGGCTGATCGGTCCGGTCCTGCCGGCGCGCAAGGCGGTGGTGCTGACGGATGCCTCGGTGGCCCCGCTGCACCTGCCGGCGCTGCGCGCCGGGCTCGAGGCGGCAGGCTTCGACATGCTGGCCGAGGTCGCGGTTCCGCCCGGCGAGGCGTCGAAGGATTTCTCCCGCCTGCAGGAGGTGCTGGAGACCGTCCTGAGCGAAGGACTCGACCGGCGGACGGCGGTGATCGCGCTGGGCGGCGGCGTGGTCGGCGACCTCGCGGGATTCGCGGCGGCGGTCGCGATGCGCGGCGTGCCCTTCGTGCAGATTCCGACCACGCTGCTCGCGCAGGTCGATTCGAGCGTGGGCGGCAAGACCGGCGTGAACCTGCGCGCGGGGAAGAACCTCGCCGGCGCCTTCCACCAGCCGCGCATCGTGCTGGCGGATACGGACACGCTCGCGACCCTCCCGGCGCGCGAGTTGCGCGCGGGCTATGCCGAGGTCGCGAAGCACGGGCTGCTGCAGGGCGCGCTGTGGAACTGGTGCGAGCAGCACGGCACCGCCGTCGTGGCCGGCGAGTCGGCGGCGCTGACCCATGCGGTGCTGGAATCCTGCCGCCTGAAGGCCGCCGTGGTCGCGGCCGATGAGCGCGAGGAGAGTGCGGAGGGCGGCCGCGCGCTGCTCAACCTCGGCCACACCTTCGGCCATGCGCTGGAAGCCGAGGCTCGCTTCGACGGAACCGTCCTGCACGGGGAGGCGGTGGCGGTCGGGCTCGGCCTGGCGGCGTCGCTCTCGGCGCGGCTCGGCCATTGCAGCCAGGAATGGCCGTCCCGCGTGATCGCGCACCTCGCGGCCTGCGGGCTGCCCTCGCGCATCGCGGACCTGCCGCGGCGCTTCACGGTCGAGGCGCTGATGGGGCGCATGGCGAAGGACAAGAAGAACCGCGACGGGAAGATGCGCTTCGTCCTGATGCGCGCGGCCGGGGACTGCTTCACCAGTTCCGAGGTGCCGGCCGAGGCGGTGACGGCGCTGCTGCGGGACGAAGGCGCCGGCTGACCCGATCACCAATCGGATACCGCAACGGCGCGAAGGGCATTAGGCTCGCCGCGCCGGGGCTGTCCGAGGTGGGCGGGAAATAGCGCTGACACGCCAGTTCCATCGACGTCTGCTGCTGCCGGCCGCGGCTGCGCTGCTGGCCCTGTCCCTTCATCTCGGGATGCCCGCGGAAGGCCGGTGGTCGAGCATCGGCCTCGCGGCGGGACTCGGCTTCTGGCTCTGCCTGGCCTGGACCGCGGCACGGCTGGCCGGCGCGCTCCTCGCCCATCACCCGAAGCTGCTGACCGACCTGATCGGCGCCGCCTTCTTCGCGACGGCGATGATCCTCGCGGCGCAGCTCGTCTTCGACCTGCCGGCGACGGGGCTCATCGCCACCTCCTCGGTCGTCATCGCCGTGCTGGGCTTCGCGCTGCGGAACATCTTCGGCGACATCTTCTCCGGCATCGCGCTCGGCATCGAACACCCCTACGGGCTCGGGGACTGGATCGAGGCGACGGAGAATTGCGCTGGGCGGGTGGTCGGCATTTCCTGGCGCGCGACCCGGCTGGTCACGCGTGATGGCGTGACGCTGGTGGTCCCGAACACGCTGATCGCGAGCCACCGCATCGCGGTCTACGGCCCGGACGGCAACGGCCGTTTCCGGGTGGCGATGAGCGTGCCGCTCGATCCCGCGGTGCCGGCCGGTCGCGCGCGCCGGATCCTGCTCGCCGCCGCGATGGAGGCCGGGCGCGACGTGCCGGGCTTCGCGCCGGACGTGATGCTGTCGGACCTCTCGCAGGGGGTGGCGCAGTACCTGGTGCGCTTCTACGTGCCGGACTTTCCGCAGGAGATGCGCTGGCGCGACGCGGTCGCGCGCGCCGTGCAGGCCGCCGTGCAGCGGGCCGGCCTGTCGATCGCGCATCCGACGCGCGAGACCGTCCTGCGTCGGGCCCTGCCGGCGCTGGAGGATGGCGGCCGGCGCGCGCTGCTCGACGCGACCGACCTGTTCCGGCCGTTCACGGCCGAGGAGCGGGGGATGCTGGCGGAGGCGATGCAGCCGGCCGTGGTGGCGGCGGGCGCGGCGGTGGTGCGGCGCGGCCAGGCGGGCGACTCGCTCTATCTCGTGGCCGAGGGCGTGCTCGACGTCCGCGTCGCCGATGCCGATGGCGCCGAGTTCACCGCGGCGCGCCTCTATCCCGGCGCGGTGTTCGGGGAGATGTCGCTGCTGACGGGCCAGCCGCGCAGCGCCACCGTGCTCGCGGTCACCGAGGCCGCGGTCTTCGAGCTGCGGAAGTCGGATCTCGATCCGCTGCTGCGGGCGCGGCCGGCTCTGCCGGACGCGCTCAGCGCCATCATGGCGGAACGCCAGGCGCGCAACCTCGCCGGGCCGGGTCGCGAGAGCATGCCGGCGGCCGCGCCGCTGACGCGGGAGGATCTCCTCGCGCGGCTGAAGTCCTTCTTCGGGATCCGCTAGGCCCGCCGGCGCGGCTGCGTGGCCGGGGGCGTCAGCGGCACTCCAGCACGCGGATGTCGTAGACCGGGTGTTCCAGCATGTTCACGCCCGGCGCATTGGCGAACATCCAGCCGTGGAAGGCCGGCGGGGCCTCGGGGCGGGCGCGGCTGTCGGTCATCTCCATCCAGGCGGCGGCGTCGGGCACTTCGTCCGGGGCGCGGCCGTAGCAGGAGCGCAGGTTGATCGTCAGCGAGCCGAAGGTGACGCTCGATCCCACCCGGGCCTCGAGGATCGTCACCCGCGCCGTCACCTTGTCGAGCGCCTGCAGCCGTGCGGCGCGCTGGGGCACCCATTCCTGCGCCGAGGCGGGCGTGGCGAGGACGAGCAGGGCGAAGGCGGCGATCCACCTCATGCGCGGCGCCTCGGGCTCGCAAGCCCATCCACCAGCTCGGCGAGGATGCGGCGCATCGCGGCCTCGTCCACGCCCATCAGGACGGCATCCTCGAAGGTGTCCTGCAGGGCCTGGCGGACCTCGGCGTGGTTCTCGGCGAGGACCTTGAGCTTTTCGCGGCAGGAGACGGGCTGGCCATCGGCCCCGGGCCAGACGGCGGGGGGGAGGGTGCTCATCGGGGTGCCGGCGCCTGTTCGGGCGCGGGCTGGGCCGGCTGCTCCGGGTTGCGGTTCTGGTTCATCTCGGTGACCGAGAAGATGAAGCGGCCGAGCAGGCTCTCGAGGCTGACCGCGCTCTGCGTGATGGTGATCTCGCCGCCGTTCTGCAGGTAGCGGTCGGATCCGCCGGGCACGAGGGCGACGAACTTGCCGCCAAGCAGGCTCTCGCTCTGGATCTCGGCCGAGGTGTCGGCGGGCAGCCGGATCGACGGGTCGACGCGCAGCGTGAGCACCGCGAGGAACGTCGCCGGGTCGATGCGCTGGGCGATCACCTGGCCGACCTTGACCCCGGCGAGGCGCACATCGGCGCCGGCCGCAAGGCCATCGATCCGGTCGAACCGGGCGGTGAGCTGGATGCCCGAACCGCCGGTCAGGGACCGCCCGCTGCCGGTGACGGCATACACAAGAAACACGGCCGCGACCCCGAGGACGACGGCGCCGGTGAGCAACTCGGCAAGGCTGCGCTTCTGCATGCGAGGATGGATGTCGGGACTCAGCGCCCCGGCGTCCAGGCCTCATAGTCGCCGGCGGTGGCGGGACGTTGCCCGCCGCGGCTGTCGGCGCCCGGCGGCCGCCAGGCTTCGGCCGTGCCGGTGCGGTTCGGGCGATGGTCCTTCTGCCAGGCGCGGCGTGGCGCGTCCTCGGGCAGGGGCTGCTCGGTGGTGTTGTGGATCCAGCCCCACCATTCGGGCGGCACCGTCGTCGCCTCGGGCGCGCCGGCATAGATCACGCGGCGCATCGGGCGGCCGTAGACGTCGCGGCGGGACCGCGCCTCCCAATACGTGTTGCCGAAGCGGTCCTGGCCCACCTTGCGGCTGGTCAGGCGAATAAACAGGTCGTCGAGGAAGGCCATGGGCACGTCCTTGGGGCATCCTGGGAAGGAGGCTTGATGCCACAGCGCGGCGGCCGGCGCAAAGGACGGGCTATCCACAGGATATTGGGGGTCGCGAGTCGGTTTGGCACAAGATGCGGCTTCCGCAGGCCGCCGAGTCTCGCTAGCGTTCCGGCCATGGCAGGCATCCTCGGCACGATCTGGGATGGCGTGGCGCTCCGCCGGGAGCGCATCGGCGCCGATCCCGATGCTCCCCCCCGGTCCGTCGCCCTTCCCGCAGCCTGGGAGGACGGCGCGGCCGCCGCGCTCGCCGCCCTCGCGCCCGGCAGCGGTCCCGCCGCTTTGCCGACCGTGGCCGAGGGCTGGATCCGGCGCGTCACCACGCGCGGCCGCCGGCTCGGCCTGCTCGACAGCCCGGAGGAAGCGGATGCGCTGGCCGACCGGCTGCGCGCGCTGCTGATGTCGCGCCGCGGCGCGCCCGGCATCGAGGTCTGGCGCGACCGCAAGGAGGACAGCCGCTTCGTCCTCAACCTGCCGGCCTTTCTCGAGGCCGATGGCGGTTTCGACGCGCCGGGCTACGCCGCTGCGGTCGCGACCGGGGTTCAGATGCTCGACATCCTGGGCCAGGGGCGCGCGCCGCGACTGCGCGTGGGATTCGCCGACCTCGCCGGGCTGCTCGCCGCGTTCCGCCTGCCCTATGGCGGCGAGGACGCGCAGGCCGTCGCCGCCGCCATCGCCGCCCTGACGCAGGGCTCGGCGGAGGCCGAGTCGGGGCGCCTCGCCGCACGCCATGGCGCGCTGCATCCCGTGGCGCTGATCTGGCCCGAGCCGCCCGCCGAGACGGCGGTGCCGGGCCTGGCCGCCGCCGCGCGCGCGGCGCTCGATGCCGCCGCGGCGTCGCCGGGGCTGCGCCACCAGGGTTGCGTCGCCCTCGCGCCCGCCGATGCGGTGGAGGCACTGTTGGGCGCCGAGACGGCAGGCCTCGCGCCGGCCGCCGGCGCGCTGGTACCGTCGCGCGACGAGGCTGGCCGCTACGTCCTGCTTCCCACGCGCGCCGCCGCGCGCGCCGGCGCGGAAGCGGCGACCCTGCTGATGCCGCCGCCGCCGGCGGCCCGGGCGGCGATGGAGGCGGCGGCGATGCCCTTCCTGGATGCGGCTCCGCCGACGCCGGTTGCGGTGCCGGCGCCGCCGCAGGCGCCGCGCCGGGCGGCGCCCAGGCCCGTGGCGGCGGCAGCGGCCCGGACCTGGCGGGTGTCCGTGGGCGGCGCGCGGGTTGCCCTGCGGGCCACCGAGGATGATCGCGGCGGGCTTCGCGAAATCGCCTTCAGCCTGCCGCGCGAAGGGGCGCCCACGCGGGCCTTGCTCGAGGCCGTCGCCCAGGCGGTCTCGCTTGGCCTTGCCCATGGCGTGCCGCTGGCGGCCTTCGTCGATGCCTATGCCTACGGTCCGGGCGCGGGCGGCGTGGTCGACGGCGACCCGGTGATCCGTCGTGCGACTTCGGTGCTCGACTGGGCGTTCCGGCGGCTGGCGCTGGAGTATCTCGGCCGCGGCGACCTGCCGGATCCGGCGGAGGAGGAAACGATTGCCGCGCCGGTCCGGTCCGAGCCGCCGCTGCTGCCGCTCGACCTGCCCGCGCAGCCGGCCCCGCGCCGGCACCGGGCCTTGCGCCAAGCGGCTTAGCGCCGCTTCGACAGCCGCGTCCGGGGAGGGCATGCTCCGGCCAGGCCGCGCATCGGGGACGGTGGCGGCCAGGTTTCAACCAGGAGAGCCTTCATGGCCGGACGCATCGACCAGCGCCTCGCGGATCTCGGCATCACGCTGCCGACTCCGGCGGCGCCGATCGCCAACTACGTGCCCTTCGTCGTCACGGGGAACCTCGTCGTCATCTCGGGGCAGATCCCGTTGGTGGACGGCAAGGTCGCCTTCACCGGCAAGGTGACGGAGGACATCACCCCCGAACATGCGAAGGAGGGCGCGCGCGCCTGCTTCGTGAACCTCCTCGCGCAGTTGAAGGCGGCCACGGGGGACCTCGACCGGGTGAAGCGCGTGGTACGGCTGGGCGGCTTCATCGCGGCGCCCGGGACCTTCACCGGTCACGCGGCGGTGATGAACGGGGCTTCCGATCTCGCGGTCGAGGTCTTCGGCGATGCCGGACGCCATGCGCGGTCGACGATCGGCGTCCCGTCCTTGCCGGCGGATGCGGCCGTGGAGGTCGAAGGCCTGTTCGAGATCGCCTGAAAGCGGCCTGTTCTACGGGTCTGGTGCCGGCACCATCCCGGTGAAACCTGGGGTGGTGCGCGGCGATCGCGCCACACGTCCATCGCCGGCAATGCTCCCGGCCGTCATGATTCTTGCGCGAACATTACTGTCCGTTTATCAATCTTGAGGATATTTTCGCAGCCACCACGTGATTCAGGTCACAGCCCCGTTGGCGTATTCACAGATTCGTGAGTATATGCGCCACCGATCGCGGTGAGAGGCGGCCGGTGGGTCCACCGGGGGTTGTTGGCGAGAGGGGGCTTGCGCCATGGGTCTTGGCATCCTTGCAGTTCTGATCGGGCTCGGCGCTGCCGGCGCGGGCGCGTATCTCGGTTTCGCCGCGAACGGCGTCGCTCTGGCGCTGCCGGGGGCGCTGGCGGGGGCCAGTCCGGCCACCGTTGCCGTCGTGATGCTGGTGTCCGGCGCCGTGACCATGGTGCTCGGCGCCGTCAGCATCGTGCGGTCCAACCAGTACTGACCGCGCGGAGGCGCTGCGCCGGCGGCGCGCAACGGCACCAACCGGGGTGCCGTACGCCCCGCAGTCGATCCAGGATCTGGTGTCGGATCGCGCGGTGCACCACCATGGGTGGTCCGTTGCAGCAAACCCACAACTGCGCGAAATCCGATATCGTTACGCACGTCACAGGCGATTTCAGGTTTTAAGCGGTTGCAAACACTGCTCGCGAAATGGTGATTATGTGGTGGTCGTCCCTGGGGGCGGTTGAGATGCCGCCAAGCGCGAAAACGCAGCGACGCTAAGCTGCCTCCACGGATCTACCAGGGGTTGTTGGCGAGGGGGTTTGCGCCATGGGTCTCGGAATCATTGCTCTCATCATCGGTCTGGGTGCGGCAGGGGCGGGCGCCTATG
This sequence comes from Neoroseomonas marina, assembly GCF_012927745.1. Taxonomy (GTDB): domain Bacteria; phylum Pseudomonadota; class Alphaproteobacteria; order Acetobacterales; family Acetobacteraceae; genus Neoroseomonas; species Neoroseomonas marina. The sequence goes on along the minus strand of NZ_JABBKX010000003.1, from coordinate 607,831 downwards.
TCGGCTTCGCGACCAACGGACTGCCGGTGGCACTGCCGGGGTCGCTGGCGGGCTCGAGCCCGGAGACGATCGCGATCGTTATGCTGATCTCGGGCGCCATCACCATGGTGCTCGGCGCCGTCAGCATCTTCCGCGCGAACGAGTACTGAGCCGGCGCGGCGGGCGGCCTTGGGGGAAGGCCGCCCGTCGCTTCGCCGGGCGCTTCTTGTCATGGCGCACGGGCGCGCGACATTGGGGCGATGCCCGATGGACCTGCGCCCCTTTCGCTGACGCTGCACCGCCGGATCGCGGAGATCGACGCGTCGGCGTGGGATGCCTGCGCCGGCACGGACAATCCCTTCGTCAGCCACGCCTTCCTCTCGGCGCTCGAGGACAGCGGCAGCGCGGTCCCGGATCGCGGTTGGCTGCCGCAGCACGCCGCCCTGCGCGACGAAACAGGCATGCTGCTCGCCTGCGCGCCCTGCTACGCGAAGTCCCACTCCCAGGGCGAATACGTCTTCGATCACGGCTGGGCCGATGCCCTGGAACGCGCGGGCGGGCGCTACTACCCGAAGCTCCAGGTCGCCGTGCCCTTCAGCCCGGTGCCCGGGCCGCGGCTGCTGGTCCGCCCTGGCTGCGGCGTGCCGGCGGCCGCGCTTGGCCAGGCGCTGGTGCAGGGGTGCACCGCGGTTGGCGCGTCCTCCGTGCACGTGACCTTCTGCACCGAGGCGGAGTGGACCGCGCTCGGCGAGGCAGGCTGGCTGCAGCGGCTCGGCACCCAGTTCCACTGGGAGAATCCGGGCTATGGCTGCTTCGACGATTTCCTCGGCGCGCTGGCCTCGCGCAAGCGCAAGGCGCTGCGGCGCGAACGGCGGGACGTGGCGGCAAGCGGCCTGACGCTGCGCTGCCTGCGCGGCGCCGAGATCACCGATCGCCACTGGGACGCCTTCCACCGCTTCTATCGCAGCACGACGGACAAGAAGTGGGGACGCAGCGCCTACCTCACGAAACGCTTCTGGCCGATGCTCGGCGACAGGCTCGGCGATGCGGTCGTGCTCATGGTCGCCGAGCGCGACGGCGAACCGGTCGCCGGCGCGCTGAACCTGGTGGGCAAGGATGCGATCTACGGCCGCAACTGGGGTGCAGTGGTCGACGTCCCGTTCCTGCACTTCGAGCTCTGCTACTACATGGCCATGGACTTCGCGATCGCGCACGGCATCGGCCGCGTCGAGGCCGGTGCCCAGGGCGAGCACAAGATCCAGCGGGGCTACCTGCCGGTGCCGACCTACTCGGCGCATTGGATCGCGCATCAGGGCCTGGCGCGGGCGGTGGACGATTTCCTCGCGCGCGAGCGGCCGGCGATGCTGCGGGAGATGGAGATGCTCTCGACGCTCTCGCCCTTCCGGCAGGACGGCGAGGCCTGACCGCGGCCGGCATGGGCAGTCCCGCCGCGGCGGGATAGGCTCGCGGGCGTGACGATCGCCTATCTGCAGCTGGCCCTTTCGATGGTGCTGACCGGCATCAACGTCGTCGTCGGCAAGCTGCTGGCCGAGGCATTGCCGGTGCCCCTCGTCGTCTTCCTGCGCTGCGTGCTCGCCACGGCGGTGCTGTGGCCCTTGGCGCGGCGGATGGACGGGCCGGTCGCGGTGCCGCGCGCCGTGCTTGGCAACCTCGCACTGCAGGCGCTGTTCGGGACGGCGCTCTACAACGCCGCGCTGCTGGCCGGGCTGCGGCTGACGACGGCGCTTGAGGGCGGGCTGGTGCTGGCGACGCTGCCGGCGGTGGTCGCGATCGGCGGGGCGCTGCTGTTGCGCGAGAGGCTGCCGCGGCGCCAATGGGCGGCGGTGGTGCTGGCCGGTGGCGGCATGGCCGCGATCACCGTGGCGCGGGCGGCCGGCGGCGCGGATGGGTCGGCCTTCGGCAATCTGCTGATCTTCTGCGGCGTGCTGGGGGAGGCGGCCTACATGCTGCTCGCCCGCCGCATCGCCGGCCGCGTGCCGGTGATCACCGCGAGCTTCTGGATGCAGGCCTTCTCGGCGCTGGTGCTGGCACCCTTCGCGCTGCCCTGGGCCGGCGAGGTCGCGGCGCTGGCGGAACCGCGGATCGGCGGGCTGCTCGTCTTCCACGCCATGACGGCCAGCGTGCTGTCCCTGCTGTTCTGGTACGCGGGCATGAAGCGCGTGCCGGCGGGGATGGCGGGCGTTTTCACCGTCTTCCTGCCCGGCACGGCGGCGCTGGTCGCGGTCACGCTGTTGGGGGAGGCCTTCACCCTGGTGCACGTGGCGGGCTTCGCGCTGATGATGGGCAGCGTGGCGGTGGCGACCTGGCCGCGCCGAGGGGGAAACGCGTGAGGGCCTGGTACGCTTGCACGGGTGCCGAACTGCTCACGCGCGATCCGGCGGATACGGTGGGACGGCTCGCCTCGGCGCAGCAGATGCGCGGATTCTCGGGCACACCGGACCAGGAGATCGCGTGGCATCGGCAGGTCGCGGCGCTGCGCGGCGCGGTGGCAGCCCTGAGCGGCGCGGCCTGGACGATCGTGCTGGAGTACGAGTTGCTGCGCCTGGAAAAGCGCATCGACGCGGTGGTGCTGACCGATCGCGCCATCGTCGCCATCGAGTTCAAGTCCGGCGCGCCGAGCAATGCCAGGCGGGCCGAGGCGGAGGACTACGCGCTCGACCTGCGCGATTTCCATGCGGGCAGCCGGCGCCATTCCATCGTGCCGGTGCTGGTGGCCGCGGAAGCGGCCTTCGCGCCGCCCGTGCAGCCCTGGCTGCTACCACCCAATCCGACCGAGCCGCTGGTCTGCGGCCATGGCAGCATGGCCGAGGCGCTGCGCTGGGTGCAGGCCGAACTGCCACCCGCGGCCGCGCCACTGGTTGGCGCGGATTGGCTCGCCGGCGCCTACCGGCCGGTGCCGACAATCGTCGAGGCGGCGACGATGCTCTACGCGCGCAACGGCGTCGCCGACATCGCGACCGCGCGGGCCGATGCGCCGAACCTGACACGCACCGCGAAGGCCATCGCCCGCGCTGTCGCCGCGGCGCAGGCCGAGGGGGGCAAGCGCGTCGTCTTCGTCACCGGCATTCCTGGGGCCGGCAAGACCTTGTGCGGGCTGAACGCGGTCTTCGCGCCGGAGGCCGGCGGGCGTAGCGCCTTCCTGACCGGCAATGTCCCGCTGGTGACGGTGCTGCGCGCGGCGCTGGCGCAGGATGCGGTGGACCGGCGCGAATGCAGCCGCCCCGAGGCCGAGCGTCGCGTGAAGGAGCGGCTGCAGAACGTGCATCGCTTCCTCGAGGACAACGCGACCGATCCGCAGCGTCGTGCGCCGCCCGACCGGCTGATCGTCTTCGATGAGGCGCAGCGCGCCTGGGACGAGGCGAAGTCGCGGATCGGCACGCAGAACAAGCGATCCCTCCTGACGATGAGCGAGCCGGCCCATACGCTCGAGATCATGGGCCGGCACGAGGGCTGGGCCGTGATCGTGGCGCTGATCGGCAATGGCCAGGAGATCAACACCGGCGAGGCCGGGCTGCGCGAGTGGGGGCGCGTGATCGCGGCATCTGACGGGCGTTGGCGTGCCGTCGCCGCGGAGCGGGCGGTGGCCGCGCGCGACCCGCTGCAGCGCCTGGCCGATGGCGCGGCGCCCTGGCTGACCATCGATGAGAATCTCGACCTGACCGTTCCCGTACGCAGCGTACGGGAGAGCACCGGCGCGGCCTGGGTCGACGCGCTGCTGCGCGGCGAGATCCTGGAGGCCCGCAGCATCGCCGAGGCCGGCGCGCTGCCCTTCCTGCTGACGCGCGACCTCGATGCTCTGCGCGACGGGTTGCGGCGCTTCGCGCGCGGCCAGCGGCGGGCGGGGATCGTGGCATCGGCCGGGGCGAAGCGGTTGCGGGGGGACGGGCTCGGCGTTCAGCTGGACGATGTCGCCGACTGGTTCCTGAGGCGCTGGCCGGATGTGCGCGGATCGGACGCGCTCGAGACCTTCGCGACGGAATACGACTGCCAGGGTCTGGAACTCGACGTCGCGGGCTTGGCCTGGGGCGGCGACCTGCTGTGGTCGCGCAACGGATGGCGCACCCGGCGTTTCGTGGGACATACTTGGCAGGAACGGACCAAGGATGCGCACTACGTCATCAACAAGTACCGCGTGCTGATGACCCGCGCGCGCTACGAGACGATCCTGTGGGTGCCGCGCGGCAGCCTTCGCGAGGACCCTTTTCACGACGCCACGCGGGATGCGGCGGAGATGGACGCGCTGGCCGACCTGCTCCTCGCCTGCGGCGTCCGGCCGCTCGAGCCGATGCCGGCCCCCGCGCGCATCGCGGCCGCAACGCTGCTATGACTGCCGCCATGCGCCCCCTGCTGATCGCCTTGTGCCTGCTGTTCGCCGTGCCGCTCCAGGCCGCGGAACTGAAGATCGCGTCGTGGAACATCGCCTGGCTGACCACCAAGCCCGCGGGGCACCCCGACCTGCCGCGGGACCTTGCGCCACGGCAGGATCGCGACTTCGCCCGGCTGCGCGCCTATGCCGATCGGCTCGCCGCCGATGTCGTCGCAATCCAGGAGGTGGACGGGCCGCTTGCCGCCGCGCGGGTCTTCGACGCGACGCGCTACGAGTTCCACTTCCCCGACGAGACCGACACCCAGCGCGCCGGCTTCGCCTGGCGGCGGGGGCTGAACGTGACGCGCAATCCGGACGTCTCGGCGCTCGACCTGGTGCCGAATGCACGGCGGTCGCTGCGGCGCGGCGCCGACATCACGGTGCGCAGCGGGGAAGGGCCGCCGATCCGGCTGCTGTCCGTCCACCTCGACGGCGGCTGCGCCTGGCAATCGGTGCAGCGGCCCAATTCGCGCGACTGCCAGAATCTTGGCCGCCAGGCGGAGATCCTGCGCGACTGGATCGCGGCGCGCCGGCGGGAAGGGATCGCCTTCGCGATCCTGGGGGACTTCAACCGCCGCATCGAGCGCAACGACGATTTCCTGACCGTACTGACCGAGGCCGCGCCGCTGACCCGCGCGACCGAGGGTTTCTCGAATCCCTGCTGGGCGAGGGATGGGCAATCGCGAGGCTTCGTCGACCACATCCTGCTCGGCGGGCCGGCGCGGGACTGGCTGGTGCGGGACAGCTTCCGCGTCCTCGTCTACGCCGATCGCGATCCCGCCCTGCGCGACGTCATCTCGGACCACTGCCCGATCAGCGTGAGGATCGATCCGCGCTGATGGCCGATGGCGCACCGGGCTTCGCCCGCATCACCCTGCCGCTCGCGGCGATCAATTTCCTCAACCAGGCGAACCGCGCGCTGGTGGCGACGATCGGGCCCCTGCTCGCGCTGGAATTCGGGCTGTCCGCGGCGGAGCTCGGGCTGCTCGCGGCCTGCTTCTTCGGGGCCTATGCGCTGGCGCAGCTGCCGATCGGCGTCGCCCTCGACCTGCATGGACCGCGCAAGGTGCAGAGCGTGCTCGCGCTCGTCTCCATGGCGGGCTTCGTCGTCAGCGCGCTGGCGCCCGACGTGCTGGTGCTGGCGCTCGGACGCATGATCTGCGGCTTCGGCCTCGCCGCCGGACTGATGGCGATGCTGAAATCGAACACGCAGTGGTACCCGAAGGAACGCGTCGCGGCGGTGACGGGGGCGGGGCTGTTCATCGCCGGCCTCGGCGGGATGAGCGCGACGGTGCCGGTGCAATGGGCGCTGCCGCTGCTCGGCTGGCGCGGCATCTTCGTGCTGCTCGCGATTCTCGCGGTCTGCGGGTCGGTATGGATCCGGCTGATGGTGCCCGACCGCCCGCCGCATGTCGTCCGCCCCGAACGCCGCAGCCTGGTGCGCGAGATCGGCGAGTTCGGCCGCATCTTCAGCGACCGCGCTTTCCTGCGCTTCCTGCCGGCGGTGATGGTGCTCTCGGCACTGAACTTCACCTTCCAGGGGCTTTGGGCGGGTCCCTGGCTGCGCGACGTGGGCGGGATGGCGGACGGGCCACGCGCGGTCGCGCTGCTGATCTATGCGCTGGGTCTGGTGACGGGCAGCCTCGCCACCGGCCAGGCGGCATCCTTCGCGCAGGCGCGCGGATACTCCCCCATGTTCGTGCCCTATCTCGGCATCGCTGGCGTGCTGGCCGCTCAGGTCGTGCTGGTGATGGGACCGCAGGGATACTGGGTGATTGCGGCGACCTGGTTCTGCTTTTCCTTCTGCGGGTCGGTCGGCGTGTCGGGCTATGCCGCGATGGGGCAGGGCTTCCCGCCGGAACTGCAGGGGCGCGTCGCGACCGCCATCAACTTCGCGATGCTGGTGCTGGTCTTCGCGCTGCAGACCGGGATCGGGGCGATCCTCGACCTCTGGCCGCGCACGGCAAACGGCGGCTGGGATCCCGCCGGATATGCCGCGGCGCTGGGCCTCACCTTCCTGTTGCAGGCCGGCGCGGCGCTGTGGATCGTGGTGGCACCACGGGGGAGGGTCGCATGATCGCCAAGGGTACGGGAAAGCTGCTTGATCGTTTCCGCGTCACCTCGGGCAAGGGCTTCCGCCTCAAGAATTGCGACCCTGGTGACACCGGCGGGCTCGACGTCCAGAAGGACCATGCGGCGGACATGCTGCAGCGCGGGGTCGAACGTCTCGCGGAACTGCAGGACATGCTCTACGCGCAGGACCGCTGGTCGGTGCTGTGCATCTTCCAGGCGATGGACGCGGCCGGGAAGGACGGAGTGATCAAGCACGTCTTCTCCGGCGTGAATCCGCAGGGCTGCCAGGTGCATTCCTTCAAGGCGCCGACGCCGGTCGACCTCGACCACGACTTCCTCTGGCGCCATTCGACCGCCCTGCCCGAGCGTGGGCGCATCGGCATCCACAACCGCTCCTGGTACGAGGAAGTGCTGGTGGTGCGCGTGCATCCCGATTTCCTCGCCGGCCAGAAGCTGCCGCCGAGCGTCGTCGGCAAGACCATCTGGGAAGAGCGGCTTGAGGACATCGCGGCCTATGAGCGCTATCTCTCGCGCCAAGGCACCGTGGTGCTGAAGTTCTTCCTCAATGTCAGCCGGGAGGAGCAGAAGCGCCGCTTCCTCTCCCGCATCGACGAGCCCGAGAAGAACTGGAAGTTCTCGGCGAACGACGTCGCCGAGCGGGCGCATTGGGATGCGTATATGAGGGCCTATGAGGCGGCGATCCGCGGCACCGCGGCACGGCACGCGCCGTGGTTCGTGGTGCCGGCCGATGCGAAGTGGTTCACGCGCCTCGTCGTGGTCGCCGCGATCGTGGAGGCGCTGGAGGGTTTGGACCTCCACTACCCCAAGGTCTCGAAGGCGCAGAAGGCGGCGCTGGAGGTGGCGCGGAAGGCGCTGGTCTAGGCCTCGTTCGCCCGGTCCAGCGCATGCAGCGCGTAGGTGAAGGCCGCACCTGCGTTCAGGGCGATGGACACGCCCAGCGCCTCGGCGATCTCCTCCTTGGTCGCCCCGGCAGCCTGCGCCTTGCGGACATGCGCATCCAGGCAGCCGTCGCAGCGCGTGGTGATGGCCACTGCGAGCGCGATCAGCTCCCGCGTCTTGGCATCGAGGTGCTGCGTCTTCGCCGCCCCGTTGTTCAGTGCGACGAAGCCCTTGACGATCTCGGGGTGCAGTTGCCCGAGTTCCTTGCCGCGGTCGCGCAGCGTGGCGGAATAGGCGGGCCAGTCCTTGATGGCGCTCATGGCAATCTCCCCTGCCGTGCCGGCGCGGGATGGCGCCGTCAGGCGGCCAGGATATCCGCCGATGCCAGGCGCCGCACCCCCGCCGCGGTCATCTCGGACCAGGCGCGCGCCAGGCTGCCTTCAAGATCGATGGCGCGGCACGCTTCCTCGATCACCGCGGCCGCGATGCCGAAGCGGCGCGCATCCAGCGCGGTCCAGGCCACGCAGAAATCGGTCGCAAGACCGCAGACATGCACCTCGGTCACGCCGCGGGAGGTGAGCCATCCATCGAGCCCAGTGCGCGTCGCGCGGTCGGCTTCGAGCAGCGCGGAGTAGGAATCGACTCCACGATGGCTGCCCTTGCGGAGGACAAGCTGCGCGCGGGTGACGTCGAGGTCTTCATGAAGGGCCGCGCCATGGCTGCCCATGACGCAGTGGTCGGGCCACAGCACCTGCGGTCCGTACGGCATGTCGACCGTGTCGAAGATCGTCCGGCCGGGATGTTGCGAGGCGAAGGACGCGTGGTCCGCAGGATGCCAGTCCTGCGTCACGACGATGATGTCGTACTGCGCCTGGATGGCGTTGATCAGGGGGACGACGCGCTCTCCGTGAGGGACGGAGAGCGCGCCACCGGAACAGAAGTCGTTCTGCACATCCACGACGAGCAGTGCAGTCGTGGACGGTGCCCTCATTCCGCCGTCTCGGGTTCCCGCTCGGAATCGCCTTCGCCACCTTCCTCGGGCTTGGGCAAGGCCGGGGGCGCGGCTTCCACCACGTCGAAGGTGAGCGCGCCGTCCTTGAAGCCGACCTTCACCGCACCGCCCTTCACCAGCTTGCCGAAGAGCAGTTCCTCGGCCAGCGGCTTCTTGACGTATTCCTGGATGATGCGGGCCAGGGGACGCGCGCCGTACAACGGGTCGTAGCCCTTCTCCGCCAGCCATTCCTTCGCCGCGGAGGAGAGTTCGATCGTCACGTTGCGGTCGGCGAGCTGCGCCTCGAGCTGCATGACGAACTTCTCGACCACCTGGCCGACGATCTCGGGCGTCAGGCCCGAGAAGGGGACCGTGGCGTCGAGCCGGTTGCGGAACTCCGGCGTGAACATCCGCTGGATCGCCTCGGTGTCCTCGCCGACGCGCGCCGAGCGTTCGAAGCCGATCGCCGGCTTCGCCATGTCCGACGCACCCGCATTGGTCGTCATGATCAGGATGACGTTGCGGAAGTCGACGGTCTTGCCGTTGTGGTCCGTCAGCTTCCCGTGGTCCATCACCTGCAGCAGGATGTTGTAGAGATCCTGGTGCGCTTTCTCGATCTCATCGAGCAGGAGCACGGCGTGCGGGTGCTGGTCGATCGCATCCGTCAGCAGGCCGCCCTGGTCGAAGCCGACATAGCCGGGCGGCGCGCCGATCAGGCGGGAGACGCTGTGCCGTTCCATGTACTCGGACATGTCGAAGCGGATCAGCTCGATCCCGAGGGTCTTGGCGAGCTGCTTCGCGACCTCGGTCTTGCCGACGCCGGTCGGACCGGAGAACAGGTAGTTGCCGATCGGCTTTTCCGGGTCGCGCAGCCCGGCGCGGGACAGCTTGATCGCGGCGGACAGCGCCTCGATCGCCTTGTCCTGGCCGAACACCATCGCCTTCAGGTCGCGCTCGAGATTGCGCAGCTGCTCGCGGTCGTCGGTCGAGACCGACTTCGGCGGGATGCGCGCGATCTTCGCGACGATGTCCTCCACGTCCTTCAGCGTCACCGTCTTCCGCCGCTTGTTCTCGGGCAGCAGCATGCGGCTCGCACCGACCTCGTCGATCACGTCGATCGCCTTGTCGGGCAGCTTGCGGTCGTGGATGTACTTCGCGCTGAGCTCCACCGCGGCGCGGATCGCCTCGGGGGTGTAGCGGACCTTGTGGTGCTTCTCGTAGTTGGTCTTGAGGCCCTGCAGGATCTTCACCGCATCCTCGAGCGTCGGCTCGTTGACGTCGATCTTCTGGAAGCGGCGGACCAGCGCGCGGTCCTTCTCGAAGTAGTTGCGGTATTCCTTGTAGGTGGTCGACCCGATGCAGCGCAGCGTACCCTGCGCGAGCGCCGGCTTCAGCAGGTTCGACGCGTCCATGGCCCCGCCCGAGGTCGCGCCGGCGCCGATCACCGTGTGGATCTCATCGATGAAGAGGATCGAGCCGGCCTGGTTCTCCAGTTCCTGCACGACCGCCTTCAGCCGTTCCTCGAAATCGCCGCGATAGCGCGTGCCGGCGAGCAGGCTGCCCATGTCGAGCGCATAGATGGTCGACTTGAGCAGCACCTCGGGCACGTCGCCCTCGACGATGCGCTTCGCCAGGCCCTCGGCGATGGCGGTCTTGCCGACGCCGGGATCGCCCACGTAGAGCGGGTTGTTCTTGGTGCGCCGGCAGAGAATCTGGATCGTGCGCTCGATCTCGGGCTCGCGCCCGATGAGCGGGTCGATCTTGCCCTGCTGCGCCTTCTTGTTGAGGTTGACGCAGTAGTTCGACAGCGCGTCCTGCCCACGGCCGCCGCGCGGCTTGTCGTCCTTCTCCTGGTTCTCCTCGCTGTTGTTCGACCCGGTCGAACCCTGCACCGGACGCGGCTGGGACCGCCCCGGCGCCTTGGCGATGCCGTGGGAGATGAAGTTCACGGCGTCGAGCCGCGTCATGTCCTGCAGCTGCAGGAAATAGACGGCGTGCGATTCGCGTTCGCTGAACAGGGCGACGAGGACATTGGCCCCCGTCACCTCGTCGCGGCCGGACGACTGCACGTGGATCGCGGCGCGCTGGACGACGCGCTGGAAACCGGCGGTCGGCTTCGGGTCGCCGCCGCGCTCGGTCACCAGCCCCGCGAGGTCCTTGTCGAGGAACTCGGTCAGGTCGCGCTTCAGCCGGTCGAGGTCGACGCCGCAGGCGCGCAGCACGGTGGCCGCGTCCTGGTCGTCACCCAGCGCCAGCAGCAGGTGTTCGAGAGTTGCGTATTCGTGACGCCGTTCACTGGCCAGGGCCAATGCCCGGTGGAGCGTCTGCTCGAGGTTGCGGGACAGCATGTCAGTGACGCTCCCCTGTAGGTGGTGCGGACGCCTCGTTGGGCCGCTGCGCCACCGAAGTTCCGGTCGTGATGTGGGCCTCCCCCTGGGGTTCTGCGACCCCCGCCCTATTCCTTCTCGATGGTGCACTGAAGCGGATGCTGGTTCTGGCGCGCCAGATCCATCACCTGCGTCACCTTGGTCTCCGCGACCTCATAGGTGAAGACGCCGCAGACACCGACGCCGCGGCGGTGGACGTGCAGCATGATCCGCGTCGCCTCCTCGCGGTTCTTCTGGAAGAAGCGTTCGAGGACATGCACGACGAACTCCATCGGCGTGTAGTCGTCGTTCAGCATCAGCACCTTGTACATGGCCGGCTTCTTGGTGCGCGGACGGGCCTTTACGACGACCCCGGTCTGGGATCCGTCGCCGCCCTGTCCGCCGCCGGTACGCTTGTCCTGGTCGCTCATGGCCGCACTAGGTGGTTTCCCTCGACGCGGCCGGCAACAGGCGGCGTCGCATGACAGGATATCGGAGCGCGCGGCCCCAGGTGAAGGGCCGAGCGACCGCCGGGCGCAGATTGTGGGCCTGCACCGTTACCCTGCGCCTCACGCGAAAGGGCCCGGCCCAGGCCGCCGCCCTGAGGGCGGCGACCCGGAACCGGGCCCATCGTCGGCCGTCCCCGCCCGTGGGGAGGGGGAGTTGGCGGGAGCGGCCGGGTAGTCCCGTCGGAGGATCAGGCCGCGAGCGGCTTGGTGATCTTCTCGACCGCGACGGTCACGCGGGCGGAGATCGGGGCCACGGTCTGCTCGGTCAGCTTGAACATGGCTTCCTGGAACTTCGCGGACTCGGCCACGGCCTTCTCCATCGCGGCCTTGGCGAACTTCGCCTGGACCTCGGCGGCCTCGTTGAGGCTCTTCACCGCGGCGAGGGCCTTCGCGCCCTCGAGCGACTGGTCCGTGAAGCCCTGCGCGAGCGCCATCGCCTGGCGGGCGAGGTCCTGCGTGCCGACGGCCCAGGTCTGGGCGGCCTTGGTGAAGGCCTCGAGGTTGCCACGGCCGAACTCGGCGGCTTCCTCGGCGGCCTTCATGAGGCCTTCGGCCCCCTTCGTGATCTGTTCCATGCTCTTCTCCATCGTGGCGCGAGCCTGCGCCGCACCTTCGGTCACGATCTTCTGCGCCTGGGCAGCACCCTCGGCGGCGATCTTCTTCACGTCGGCCTTCGTCTCAGCCATGTCCGTATCCCTTTCGTCATCGACGACGGGCACCGGAACGGTCCCGTCCTGCTTGGTCGATCCGGGCTTCCGGACCGCTTTGCTGCGCTGCAACATGATGGCCGTGTATCCAATTCGCAGGAGCCGCCGCAACAGTTTTTTTGCACTGCACCATAGAAATCTTCCGCCCGCGGCTCGGGCCGCAGCCGGGTCAAATAACCGCGTGCGGCAACTGGGCGTCCTAAGCCATTGCGGGGAAAGGGGATGGCCCGGTCATTTCGGCTGGACGCCGGCGGCCCCACGACCGTATCCTGATGCCAGAAAGGGGGGCGGGCACGCGGGGGCGTGCCGCGCCGGAGGGTGATTCAGCATGACTCCAGACCGCGCCGAGACGCCGGCGATGCGGCGCGGCCGCACCTTCGGGACGACGCTGGCCTGCCTTCTGACTCTCCTTGCCTGGCTCCTGCCAAACCCGGCTGCCGCACAGATCGGCAGCGACCGTTATTCGGCCATCGTGGTCGACGCGCGCAGCGGGAACGTCCTCATCGCCGCCAACGCGGATGAGGAACGCTACCCGGCCTCCCTGACCAAGATGATGACCCTCTACATGCTGTTCGACGCGCTGCGGGAAGGCCGCGTGCAGCTCAGCACCCCGATCCGGATGAGCGAGGAGGCGGCGTCGCGCCCGCCTTCGAAGCTCGGCCTGCCCGCTGGCATGACCCTGACGGTCGAGCAGGCGATCCTCGCCCTGGTGACCAAGAGCGCCAACGACGTCGCCGCCGCGGTCGGCGAGCACCTGGCCGGCAGCGAGGACCGCTTCGCGCAGCTGATGACGATGCGGGCGCGCTCCATCGGCATGACGCGCACCACCTTCCGCAACGCCTCGGGCCTGCCGGACCAGGAGAACACCACGACCGCCCGCGACATGGCGACGCTCGGGCTGCGGCTGATCCGCGACTACCCGGACCGTTATCGTTACTTCAGCACGGTGCATTTCGCCTGGGGGCGGCAGATGATCCGCAACCACAACCGGATGGTCGGCGACTACGAAGGCGCGGACGGGATCAAGACCGGCTACATCCGGGCCTCCGGCTTCAACATCGTCACGTCTGCGCAGCGCGACGGTGTGCGGCTGGTCGGCGTGACCATGGGCGGGTCGTCCTGGGTCGAGCGCGACCGGCACATGGGCGCGCTGCTCGACCAGGGCTTCGCGCAGCTCGGCGTGGCGCCGCGGCCCCCGTCCTCCGCCATGGCCGCCGTCGGCGCGGTGGGGGCGGCGCGCGCGGCGACGGCCGGCGGCCGCGCGGCCGCCACACGCAACGCGGCGACCCGGCAGCGCGTGGGGCCCGGGCGTGGAACGACCGCGGCCACTGCCGCACGCCGCGCCGTCGCGCCGCCGACACCCCGGACGGCGACCACGACGCGGCCGACGCCTACCGTGCAGCGGACCTCGACGCGGGCGACCGCGACCGCCGCCCGCATCGAGCAGGGCAGCCGCGCGGCGCCGGTCTCGTCCGGCCGCGGCAGCCTGCCGCCGCCGGTGCGCCGGACCACCACCACCCAGGCGTCCCGCTGACGCCCCCACCCGTTCCAGGCATGGCACGAGGCTTGCGATCCTGACGTTCCGGTAATCACGCCGCGCGGCGCGGCCACCGCATTGCCTTCGCCCTGGGCGCCGGCTGCGCGGATGGGCGCGCCGGCGCCACCGGAAAGGGCAGTCCATGCTGCGTCGCCGCCTGCTTCTCGCCACCCCGGCCCTGTTGGCCGCACCGGCCGTCCGGGCCCAGGGCGCCTGGCCCAACCGTCCGGTGCGCATCATCAATCCTTATGCGCCGGGCGGGACGTCGGACATCGTGGTGCGGTTCCTCGCGGTCGGGCTGGAACGCGCCTTCGGGCAGTCCTTCATCGTGGACAACCGCCCCGGGGCGGGCGGCGCGGTCGGGACGGCGCAGGTCGCCGCCGCCGCGGCCGACGGGTACACGCTGCTGGTGACGAACACCGGGCCGCTCGCCGTCTCCGTCAGCATGACGCCGCCCCCGGCCTACGACCCGCAGCGATCCTTCGCCTACATCACCATGTTCGGCGGCGCGCCGATCCTGTGTGCCGTGAAGGGCGACGGGCCGATCCGGACCATGGCCGACTACAAGGCCGCGGCCGCGCGCGGGCGCGATGCCGTCTCCTTCGGGTCGTCCGGCGTCGGGTCCGTCGGGCATCTCGCCGGAATGCTCTGGGCGCAGGAAGCGGGCGTCGAACTGCTGCACGTGCCCTTCCGCGGCGCGGCGGATGCCGAACAGGCGATCGTCGGCAACAGCACCACCTCGCTCTGGAACACGGTCGGGGCCCATACCGGCGGCGTGCAGGGGGGCAGCATCCGTGGCCTCGCGGTGACGAGCGACACGCGCATCTCCTCGGTCCCCGCCGTCCCGACGATCGTCGAGGCGGGCTTCCCCGGATCGGTCGCGTCGAACTGGTTCCTGCTCGCGGGGCCGGCCGGGCTGTCGGGCGAGATCGTCGCGCGCCTGCGCGCGCATCTGAGCGCGGCGATGGCCGAACCTGCGGCGCGGGAACGATGGGCGAGTATCGGCATGGTCGCCCTGGGCGATCCGAGCCCGGCGGAGATCTCGGGCTTCGTCGCGCGCGAGGCTGCGCGCTGGGCGCCGGTCGTCAGGGCGGCGGGGGCCGCCTGAGGCGGTTCAGCGCGGGGCGGCGAGCACCAGCGTCCAGAAGAGCCGCGGCATGTTGCCGGGCATCATCCCCGGGGCGCCGGCATAGCCCACGCCGACCTGGGTGACGTCGTCGGCCAGCATGTTGTCGCGGTGTCCGGGGCTGGCGATCCAGCCGTGCATCACCTCGGGCACGCCCATGTACCCGGCGCCGACATTCTCGCGATAGGAGCGCCACCGATAGCCGGCGCGGCTGATCCGGGCGCCGGGGTCGCTGCCGTCGCTGCCCGCATGGGTCATCCGGCTCCATTGCAGCATGTCCAGGGAATGGGCCGTCGCCGCCTGCGACAGTCGCGCGTCGAGCCCGAGCGGTCGCCGGCGCTGGCTTGCACGAAAGGCGTTCACCTCGCGCAGCAGGGCCTGCTGCAGCCACACCTCGGTCGCGCCGGCCGGTCGCGGCCGGCCGAACAGCATCATCCCGGCGCCCGCCACGACGAGGCGACGCGGGACTCGATGTTCCCATCCACCCATGCCGTTCACGACGCCGCGTGCACGCCCCGTCGACAACACACGATCCCGCGAGGGTTCCTCACGCGAAGCGGTCGAGCCAATGCCGGGCGATGTCCATCCGCCGCGCCACCCAGGCGGCGTTTCCGGCGCGCGCCACGTGATCGAGGAACTGCTCGAGCCCGGCAATGCGCCCCGGCCGGCCGATCGTGCGCAGATGCAGTCCGACCGACATCATCCGCCCGCCTTCCTGCAAGAGGCGGTCGAAGGCGGCGATGCAGTAGCGGGAGAAGTCCTCGGCGTGGTTGAAGCCGCCACCCGGGCGGAAGCGCATGTCGTTGGTGTCGAAGGCGTAGGGCAGGATCACGTGCGGCCGCGTGGTCCCAGGCGCCAGGCGCGGCAGGTCGTCGTCGTAGCAATCGGAATCATAGAGGAAGCCGCCCTCCTCGATCAGCAGACGGCGCGTGTTCACCGAGGGGGCGGATTTGGTGTGCCACCCCACCGGCCGCGCGCCCGCATGGGCGCCGAGCGTCGCGACCGTCCGTGCGATCGCGGCGCGCTCGGTCGCCTCCTCCATGCCGGCATGCATCTCCCACCGCCAGCCATGTGCGCTGACTTCGTGGCCGCGTGCGGCCGGCGCGGCGGCAAGGGCAGGGGTATGCGCCACGGCACGCCCGCAGCAGGAGAAGGTCGCCTTCGCGCCGTGGGCGTCGAGCGCGCCCAGCACCCGCCACAGGCCGACGCGCGCCCCGTAGGCGAAGTGGCTTTCCATGCAGGGATCCGGCGCGCCCTGGATGAGCTGGCCGGATTCCGGGATCGTCTCGTTCCGCTCGTCGCCCGAGGCGAGGGACAGTTCCGCCCCCTCCTCGACATTCACCACGATGGACAGCGCAAGCCTCGCGCCGCCGGGCCATCGCGGATCCGGCGGCGCGAGGCCGTAGCCGGTCAGGTCGCGGGCCGGATCGGGCATCCCACCCGGCAGGCGGACCTCAGGCATAGGCCTTGAGGATCGCCCGCATCGCCGGTGCCAGGTCCGGGCGGCGCAGCGCGAAGGCGACCTGCGCTTCGAGGAAGCCGGCCTTGTCGCCGCAATCGTAGCGCCGGCCCTGGTAGCGCAACCCGTGGAAGGGCTGGGTGCCGATCAGCTTGGCCATGGAGTCGGTGAGCTGCACCTCGCCGCCGGCGCCCTTTTCGAGCCGCGAGAGGAATCCCATCACCTCGGGCGTCAGCACGTAGCGGCCGATGATGGTGAGGTTGGACGGTGCCTTCTCGACGGGCGGCTTCTCGACCAGGCCCTTCACCGAAACGAGGCGTCCCTTGTCCTCGGCGATGTCGAGCACGCCGTAGCGGTTCACTCTTTCGCGGGGCACTTCCTCGATCGCGACGACGCTGCCGCCGGTCTCGTGATAGGCCTCGGCGAGCTGCTGCATGCAGGGCACGTCGCAGAGCATCAGGTCGTCCGGCAGCAGGATCGCGAAGGGATCCTCGCCGACGAAGGAACGTGCGCACCAGATCGCATGGCCCAGGCCGAGGGGGACCTGCTGGCGCACCGTGACGATGGCGCCGGGCGTCATGGTCTGCGCGCGCAACGCCTCGAGCTCGGCGGCCTTGTTGCGTTCCTCGAGCGTGCGCTCGAGTTCGAAGGCGACGTCGAAATGCTCGACGATCGCGGTCTTGCCGCGGCCGGTGATGAAGCAGAACTGCTCGATCCCGGCAGCGCGCGCTTCCTCGACCGCGTACTGGATCAGGGGCTTGTCGACGACCGGCAGCATCTCCTTGGCCATCGCCTTGGTGGCGGGCAGGAAGCGGGTGCCGAGGCCGGCGACGGGAAGGACGGCCTTCTTGAGCGGCTTCAGGGGCACGGTTGGCGAATCCTCGTGTCAGTGATCCACACCATACGAAGCACGGCTCCAAGACGCGAATAGGGCGGCGCCATGCCGGCGCAACGGACGGGAGGCGATGGGCGCCGCGGGCATGGCACGGGGCGGCATCATCACGGAGCCCGTTCCATGCGCGATCCTCTCCAGCGTTTGACCGCCGCCGCCTTCGGCCTGCATGCGGCCGACCAGCTTGCCATGGCGGCGCTGCCTCTGACCGCGGTCCTTGCCTTCGGCGCCGGGCCGGGGGTCGTGGGGGCGCTGCTCGCGGCCCAGGCGGCCGCCTGGCTGGCCTTCTCGCTGCCCGCGGGGCTGCTGGTGGACCGGCTGGGCCGCGCGCGGCTGCTGGTCGCGGCGACCCTGACGGCGGCCGCGGGCGCGGCGCTGGCCCTGCCGGCCGCGGCGGGCGGCGGCGTTGCGATGCTCGGGGCGGCGGCGT
The DNA here is from genome assembly GCF_012927745.1 of Neoroseomonas marina. Taxonomy (GTDB): domain Bacteria; phylum Pseudomonadota; class Alphaproteobacteria; order Acetobacterales; family Acetobacteraceae; genus Neoroseomonas; species Neoroseomonas marina. The sequence continues at coordinate 590,475 of NZ_JABBKX010000003.1, read as the reverse complement.
TCGTGGCGTCCTGCGGCACGGTTCTCTTCGTGCTGACGGCGGGGTCGCTGGTGCCCGCCTTCGTGGCGCGCGATGGGCTGGCGGGCGCCAATGCCAGGCTCGAACTGGCGCGGGCCGCGGCAAGCCTGGGCGCGCCGCCGCTGGTCGGTGCGCTGGCGGGCCACGGATGGACCATTGCAGGCTATGGCCTGGCGCTGATGGCCGCCGGCTTCGCGGCGGTCGCGACCCGGGGCTTGCCCCGTGATCCGTCCGTTCGGGCCGCGGCGCGAGCGCCGATGCACGCGCAATTGATGGAAGGCGCGCGCTTCGTGCTCGGTCACCGGCTGCTGCGCGGCATCTTCGGTTGTGCGCTGGCGTGGAATTTCGGCTTCTTCGCGCTGCTGGCGGTCGTCGTGCCCTTCGCGCTCGGGCCGCTGGGTCTCGACCCGGCTCGGCTGGGGCTGGCGCAGGCGGGCTACGGGGCCGGGATGATCGCGGGTGCGCTGGCGGCAGCGGCGGCACAGCGGCGCTTCGGGCCGAACGCCATCCTGCTCGCGGGCCCTGGGCTATCGGTGGCGACGCCCCTGTTGCTGCTCATGGCACCGCCGGGCGGCGTGGGCGTTCCGTTCGCGGCCATGGCGTTGGTCGGCTTCGGCCCGATGATGTGGCTCATCTGCCAGACCGGCATTCGGCAGATCGTCACCCCGCCCGCCATGCTCGGGCGGGCCGGGGCCGTGCTGCAGGTCGCGATCTACGGCGTCCGGCCGATCGGTGCGCTGGCCGGGGGCGCCCTGGCGGCGGCGGCGGGACCGGCGGCCGGCATGTGGCTCGTCGCCGCGGCCTTCGCGGCGTCCTTCCTGGTCGCCGCGCTGTCGGACCTCGCGCGGTTGCGGCGGCTGCCCGCCGCCGCGCCGGCCTGAGGAGCTACTTCCGCCCGGTCGCGCCGCGCCCGCGGCCCGGCCCGTCGGAGGGATCCGCATCCGTCAGCCCCGAGGGCGGGCGCCCACGCCCACGGCCCGGCCCGTCGGAGGGATCCGCATCCGTCAGCCCCGAGGGCGGGCGTCCACGCCCACGGCCAGGCCCGTCCGAGGGGTCCGAATCCGTGACACCCGAGGGCGGCCGCCCCCGGCCGCGGCCCGGCCCGTCGGACGGATCGGAATCCGTGACGCCCGATGGCGGGCGCCCGCGACCCCGGCCCGGGCCGTCATTCGGGTCGGCGTCTGTGACGCCCGTCCCGCCGCGCGCACCGCGCCCGCGCCCCGGACCGTCATTCGGGTCGGAATCGGTCAGGCCGCTGCGGCCGCGGCCCGGCGCGTCGTTGGGATCGGAATCGTTGCGGCCGGACTGGGCCTCGGCCGGTGCGGCGATCGTCACGGCGCCGGCAGCCGGCGCGCTGACGATCAGCAGGCGGCGACCCAGCCGCCTGGGCTTCTCGGGCGTGTCGTCGGGCATGGCGGGCCTTCCCCTTGGGGCGTTGGTTGCGGATCCGGTTATGAAGGCCCCGGCCGAATCGCCGCAAGCATCGCCCGCATTGCAATCCGGTCATGATCCTCCGCGCCCGCCGCCGCGATTCCCCGCGCCGCCGATTTCGACTAGGGTCCGGCCACCATGGACATGCCCCTGAACGCGGACGCCCGCGTGGCTGCGGAAGCCGCGCGGCGCCGCTCCTTCGCCATCATCGCCCACCCCGACGCCGGCAAGACCACGCTGACGGAGAAACTCCTGCTCAAGGGTGGGGCGATCCAGCTCGCCGGCCAGGTGCGCGCCAAGGGCAACGCGCGGCGCACGCGCTCGGACTGGATGAAGATCGAGCAGGAGCGCGGCATCTCGGTCGCCACCTCGGTGATGACCTTCGAGAAGGACGGGACGGTCTTCAACCTGCTCGACACGCCGGGCCACGAGGACTTCTCCGAGGACACCTACCGCACGCTGACGGCCGTCGACGCGGCGGTGATGGTGCTCGACGCCGCCAAGGGCATCGAAAGCCAGACCCGCAAGCTGTTCGAGGTCTGCCGCCTGCGCGACATCCCGATCATCACCTTCGTGAACAAGATGGACCGCGAAGGGCGCGACCCCTTCGACCTGCTCGACGAGATCGAGAAGACGCTCGCGCTCGAGGCCAGCCCCGTCGCCTGGCCGGTCGGGCAGGGTGCGGACCTGCGCGGGGTCTACGACATCCTGCATCCGTCCCTGCGCATGGTGGACAGCGACGAGATCATCCCGCTGACCGGCCTCGACGATCCGACCATCGAGGCGCGCGTGCCCGGCGACCGTGCCGCGACGCTGCGCGAGCAGGCGGAGCTCGCATCCGGCGCCTGCGCGGAATTCGACCTCGGCAAGTTCCTCGAGGGGTCGCTGACGCCGGTCTATTTCGGCTCGGCGCTGCGCGACTTCGGCGTGGCGCATCTGCTGGAAGGCCTCGCGCGCTTCGCCCCCCCGCCGCGCGCGCGCCCGGCGGATGTGCGCACCGTGCGGCCGGAGGAGCCGAAGCTGTCGGGCTTCGTCTTCAAGATCCAGGCGAACATGGACCCGCAGCATCGCGATCGCGTCGCCTTCCTGCGCATCTGCTCCGGCCGGCTCGAGAAGGGGATGCGGCTGCGCCAGGTCCGCACCGGCAAGCTGGTGCCGGTCAACGCGCCGCTGTTCTTCTTCGCCAAGGACCGCCAGGTGGCCGAGGAAGCCTGGCCCGGCGACGTGGTCGGCATCGCGACCCATGGCGGCATCCGCATCGGCGACACGCTGACCGAGGGCGATCCGCTGAACTTCCAGGGCGTGCCCTCCTTCGCGCCGGAGCATCTGCGGCGCGTGCGGCTCGACGATCCGATGCTGGCGAAGAAGCTGCGCAAGGCGCTGGACGAACTCGCCGACGAGGGCGTGGTGCAGCTGTTCCGGCCGCTCGACGGGTCCCAGCCGATCGTCGGCGTGGTGGGGCTGCTGCAGCTCGACGTGCTGCAGTCCCGGCTGCGCGTGGAATACAGCGTGCCCGCGTCGTTCGAGGCAGCGCCCTGGACCACGATGCGCTGGATGGCGTCGGAGGATCGCGGCGCCATCGAGCGCTTCGCCGCTGCCAACAAGATGGACATGGCGCAGGACCACGACGACGAGCAGGTGGCCTTCTTCACCTCCGACTGGCGGCGCCGGCGCGCGGAGGAGGAATTCCCGATGATCCGCTTCCTGCCGGTGCGCGAGCAGCACGGGCTGGCCGCGGCCTGAAGGGGAAGGGGCCTCGCCCCTCTCGGGTCACTTCGGCGATGTCGCCTCGGCCAGCAGGCCGGCCTCCACCGCCGCGCCCTGCATCTCGCGATGGACGAGCGCGCGCAGCCAGGCATGGCCCGCGTCGCGCCGCCGCCCTTCGTGCCAGACGACCCAGATCGGGATACGGATCGCCGGGCCGGGAACGGGCACGATGATCATGCGGAACTGTTCCTCCGCGATCCGCGCCATGCTCTTCGGCAACACACCTAGGTAGTCGGTCCGCCCGATCACGAAGGGGACCTCGAGGTATTCGCTGACCGTCAGGCGGCTCTCGGCCATCAGCTCCCACAGCTTGCCCGACAGCGCCTTGGGCCGCCGTTCCGGCGCGCGGCGGTGGCAGCGGACGAATTCCTCCTGCGCGAGGTCCCGCCAACCCATGCCGGGGCGCGCGCGCGGATGCCCTTCCCGTGCGGCGATCACCAGGCTGTCGTCGAACAGGCGGCGGTTTACGAAGCGGTCGTCCTCCGCCGGGATCCAGTCCACGGCGCAATCGAGCAGCCCTTCGCGCATCAGGGCCGGGGCATCGTCGGCCAGCGTGCGGGTGTCGAAGCGCAGCGTGACGCCCGGCGCCGCGGCCCGCGCGGCGTCGCGGATGCGCAGCGCGAAGGCGGGGCCGAGGGGATGGGGGATCGCGATCTCGAAGCGCCGCGTGCTGGTTGCCGGATCGAAGCCGCGCGCCTCCTCGACCGAATGGCGCAGGGATTCCAGCGCCTGGTGGATATCGGGGAAGATGCGGTTCGCCACCGGCGTCGGCGTCATGCCGACCGGCGCGCGCAGGAACAGTTCGTCGCGGCAGGCTTCGCGCAGCCGGGCAAGGGCGTGGCTTGTCGCCGACTGGCTCAGCCCGAGCCGCTGCCCGGCGCGCGAGACGGACCGCGTCTCGTGCAGCGCCTCGAAGACGAGGAGCAGATTGAGGTCCAGGCCGCGCAGCGAGGTCATCTCGGTGTCCCCGGCGGCCGGAGGGGCGCGCACCGCGCAGGCCCGATCATGCCGCCACAGAACCGTTTTGGAGCCGATGCGGCACCGGGATCAAGGGCCTGCCTGCTAGTCCGGCCGCCGGGTCCGGACCACGGTCACGCTGCAGGGGGCCTCGGCCGCGACGCGCCCGGACACGCTGCCGAGCAGCCGGCGCGTGAGCGAGTTCTCGCGCGCGCCGAGCACGACATGGTCCACGCGGTTCGACCGCGCATAGTCGATGATGGCGTCGGCGACGTCGCTGCCTTCGAGGACGTGGAAGGTGGCCCGCCCTTCCGCCAGGCCGAGCGGGCGCGCCCAGTGCTGCAACTCGACGAGCCGCTGGACGTGCCGGTTGCGGCCCTGGTCGTCGTGGGTGCTCTCGATGGACAGCAGGGCCGTCTTGAGCACGTTGAGGCAGGCCAGCCGCGCGCCTGGCCGGCTGGCGAGCATCTTCTGCGCCTGGTTCCGCAGCGCCGCCGCGAGATCTTCCGTCATCAGGCTCGGATCGAGCGCGATGGCGACGATCGGCGCCGACTGCATCTGCCGGGCGGTCGCGAAGGCGCGCGGCTGGATCGTCTCGCCGCGGAGGCGGCGGCGCATCACGGTCAGGAAGCTGTCGCGCCGCGCCTTGGTCGCGCGTTCCGTCAGGGCGATCTGGTCGGGGTTGCGCAGGTCGAAGGCGAGCTGCGCGGCCGTCGGATAGCGCGCGTCGGGATGCACCTCGAGACAGCGGAGGATCACCTCCTGCAGCCAGGGCGGGATATTCGCGCGCCGTCGTCGCGGCGGCACCGGGTCCCGCCAGAGCCGCCGCTTCACGCCGCTGAGGTGCTGCGGTTCGCCGAAGGGCAGGTCGGCGGTCGCCAACTGGTACATCAACGCGCCGAGGGAGAAGATGTCGCTGCGCGGGTCGTTGCGGATGCCCAGCGCCTGTTCCGGCGCCATGTAGGGGACGGTGCCGTAGGGCAGGCGGAACTCCTCCGCCATCAGGTCGGGCAGGCGTTCGTGGTGGGCCAGGCCGTAGTCGATCATCACCGCCTCGCCCGTCTCGCGGAAGATGATGTTGGCCGGCTTCACGTCGAGATGGACGACGTGCTGGTGATGCAGGGCATCGAGCGCATCGGCGACGGCCGCGCCGATGCGTGCGACCTCCTCGGCCGGCAGCGGCACGTCGCGCAGGCGGATCGAGAGCGCCGGGCCTGGCACGCGCTCCATGACGATGAAAGGATCGGCCTCGAAGCCGCCGAGGGCGATGAAGCGGGGCACATGCACGCCCGCGAGGCGGGGCATGATCATCTGCTCCATCTCGAAGGAGACGATCGCGGCCGGGTCCTCGCCCTCGCGCAGCCGCGGCACCTTCATCAGCATGGACAGGTCGTGGTCGGGATGGGTCACGCGGTAGAGCACCGCCATGCCGCCCTCATGCAGGACTTCGTGGACCGTGAAGCCGGCGACCTCGCGCGTCATCGGCCGGGCCCCGCCGGTCAGCGACCGACGAAGAGCCGCTCGGCCAGGCCAGGCGGCAGGCCGGCGGCACGGATCTTCGCGGCGGCGGTGACGACGTCGTAGGGGACCCGCAGCCAGGTCACCCGCATCGGATGCGTGTCGACCATGGCGTAGCAGGCCGCGGGGTTGCCGTCCCGCGGCTGGCCGACGGCGCCGAGCACGCCCAGCCAGCGCCGCCCGTGCGTGAGCGGCACCGGCGCATCCTCGACCGGGCGGAACGCGATGAGCTTGCCGGTCTCCCCGAGGCTGTAGAGCGCCGGGCGATGCACATGGCCGCAGACCGTCGCATGCGCGGTCGTCGCCTGCAGGCTGCGATTGGCGGTCTCGGAATCCGTCACATAGCGCCATTTCGCGGGCGCCGAGGGATCGGCGTGGACGAAGAGGCAGCCCTCCTCCTCGATGGTCAGCGGCAGGCCACGCAGGAAGCGGCGATGCGTCTCGTTCAGCTTGCCGCGCGTCCAGGCGATGGCGGCCGCGGCGGAATCGTTCATGCCCGTCGCGCCGTTGCCGATCGCCGCTTCGTCATGGTTGCCGAGCAGGGCGAGCCCGCCGCGCCCGACCTCCTCCATGGCGAGGTCGAGCACGGCGGCCGGGTCGGCGCCGTAGCCCACCAGGTCGCCGAGCAGGACCAGGCGGTCCGCGCCGCGCGTCCTCGCGTGGTCCAGGCAGGCCCGGAAGGCCTCGAGGTTGGCGTGGACGTCGGCGAAGACCGCGAAGCGCATGGCGGCTAGTTGTTGATGAAGACGCGTGCGGCCAGGGCGACCTGGAACAGCGCCGTCACGAGATCGGTGCCGAGCTGCCAGTATTTCGGGTCGAGATAGGGCAGGGCGATCAGCTCGTCCCCCGGCCGCGGGGGCTGGCTCGGGCTGAGCTGCGCGAAGCCCGAGGGGCGGCGGACCATCAGCGTCGAGCGGTTGCCGCGCGGCGACAGCCCGCCCGCGGCCTCGATGTACTGATCGATCGACCAGCCCTCGCGCCAGACCACCGCCTGCGGCGCGTTCACCTCGCCCTGGACCATGACGGTCTGGGAGCGTTCGGGGATGACGATGACGTCGCCGGTTTCGAGGCGCAGCGGGGCGCAGGTGCCGTCGTTGCTCATCACCACCAGCGTGCCCTCGGGCTGCACCCGGCGGGCGCGGCTGATGTACTGCGAGATCAGCGCCGCCTCGGCGGTGCGGGATTCGGCGATGCGCGTCGTCGCGGAGGGCGCGAGGAAGAGCTGCCGCTCGAGCCGGTCCAGCGCCTCGTCGATCGAACGCTTCTGCCGCAGGGCCAGCGACGGCCGCATGACGAACACGCCTTCGGTGTTCGCGAGGACCGGGTCGACGGCGATGTGGTCGAGGATCTGGCAGAGGTTGATGTCGCGGTCGGCGACCAGCACCGAGGGATAGAGACGGCTGCCTTCGACCGAGACGCGCACGGTCCGCGCCGCGACGTCGGCGACGAAGGTGACGGTGTCCTGGTCGAGCAGCGTCTGCTGCGCCAGCTCGTTGATCGACATGTAGCGGGAGAAGGGCTGGGCATTGCGCACGCCGCGGATGACCGCGTTCGTTGCGGCAGGAAGCGGGCGGGCGAGGTCGATCAGCTCGCGGCCCGTGAGGTTGGCGCGGGCCGTGCTCTCGAACAGGTAGTTGTTCCGTACCGCACCGTCGGCGCCGACCATGGCGCGCTGCCGGCCGACGACGATGGTGTCGCCTTCCTGCAGGCGCAGGATGGGCAGCTGGCCCTCGAGCAGGAAGCGGTAGAGATCGATCCGGGCGACCGTGTTGCCGCCGCGGTTGAGCGCGATCTCGCGGAAGGAGCCGCGGCCGGGGTCGATGCCGCCGGCGCGGACCAGGAAGTCGAGGATGCTGTCGGAGGCGACGCCCGCGAAACGGCCCGGAGAGCGCACGAAGCCCGTCACGAAGACGCCGATGCGCTGGGTCGACAGCACCGTCGCATAGACCTGCACCTGCGTGGTGTAGACCTTGCGGATCTCGCCCTCGACGACCGATTGCAGGTCCCCCACGCGCACGCCGGCCACCCGGATCGGGCCGATGTTCGGCAGGAAGAGATTTCCGGCGGGGTCGATCACGCCCATCAGTTCGGAATCGACGGCGCCCCAGGCACGGACGGACACGCGGTCGCCGGGCTGCAGGACGTAGTTGGGGTTCGGCGCATCGGAGGAGGACTGCGCGGACCCGGTGAAGAGCGAGGCGCCGAACACCGCGGTTGCCGGGCCGGTGATGCGGCCCTGGTCGCCGAGCGGCGCGACCAGGGTCGGCCCGCCTTCCGCCTGGGTGGGGCTGCCGATGCGTTCCATCCCGCGCGTCTGGCCCGGGATGTCGGCGAGGCTGCGGCGGTCGAAGACGGGCGGCGGCTGTGCGGCCTGGTCGCTGGGCGCCGTCCCGGTCCCGGTGCCGTCCTGGGTGGTCGGCTGGCGCGGCAGCAGGTTCGGCATGCCGGGCAGCACCGCGGGCACGCCGCCGATGCCGGTGGGCAGCCGCGTCTGGCTCTGCGCCGCAAGGTCGCCGGCGAAGGTGAGGGCGAAAAGCGCCGCGAGCAGCGCGCCGCCGGCGCGGCGCCCGCTAAACCGCATGGTCGCGCATGCTGGCGATGAGGAGCCAGGCGATACCGAAAGCGACCGCAAGACCGAGGAAAACACTGCCGACACCGATGAGCTTCCGAGGATAGAGAGGATAGACGGCGAGGTTGGGTTCGACCACGCGGGCGACGAAGACCTGTTGGCGCTGCGCATCCGTGCGCGCGCTCTCGAGGCTCGTCGTCGCGGAGGCGAGTTGCCGGTCGGCGAATTCCCGTTCCAGCATGAGCCGATCGTAGGAGGCGAGCTGGTGCACCAGCGCGCCGTCGCCGCCGGTGCGGCGGAGCCGCTCGGCTTCGATCTGACGTTCCAGCGCCTCGATCCGGTTGCGTGTGCTCTGCAGCGCGGGGTTGTCCGGGCGCATGAAGGCGGACCGCTCGCGGAGCTCGGCGCGCGCGACGGTGAGGGCCCCTTCCATCGCCGAGATCTGCTGCTGCGATGCCACCGCGGTCCCCTGGCTGTCGAGGTCGCGCTGCTGTTCGCGGAAGCGGGCCAGGGCTTCCCGGCTGTCGGCCACGCGTCGCTCGGCGATCGCGACCTCGTCTCGCGCGACCCGCAGCTGGTCGCCGCGCTGCCGTTCCGACAGTCGGTTGACCAGGTCCTCCGCCTGCGCGAGCAGCGCTTCGGCGATGGCCTTCGAATCCTCCGGGCGGAAGCTGCGCACGCGCAGCGTGAGCACGCCCGTCGACCCGTCGAGGGAGGCCGAGACCATGGAGTTGTAGTATTTGGTCAGGCGCTCCGGCTCGGTATCGTGCAGGCGCGCGATGTAGTCGGCCTCCGGGCGCTGCCAGATCGAGACGATGTCGAGCCTGTCGTGCAGGCTCATCACCGCGTCATGGGATGTCAGGTACTCCCGCAGCGTGCTGGCCTCGCCGGCGCTGGCGCCGCTGCCCGTCGCGCCCATCAGGGACGCCAGCGCGTTGGCGCCCATGGCGTGCTGGGTCTCGCCCCGCACGCGCACCACGATGCGGGCTTCCGACACGTATTGCGGGGCGGCGAACAGGTAGAAATAGGCCGCGACGATCGCCGTCGGCAGCAGCACCCATAGGGTGAACGGGTGGATGATGAAGCGCCACAGCCGGTTGCGTGGCCGCGGTGGCGGCGTCGGCGCAGCCTCGGTCCAGGTCTCGACCGTCCCCAGGGGGGACGGTTCAAAGGCTGTTGTATGTGGCGAGAGCTTCATCGATGTCTTCGTAGAAGGTGAGGGTGCCCTGGTCCATGACCGCCGCCCGCGTACAGAGCTGGCGGACCTGGGAGGGCGAATGGGTGACGATGATCAGCCCGGCATTCGCCAGCCGGGCGGCGAAGGCGCGCCCGAACTTGGTGTCGCCGACCGACAGCGCTTCATCGACGAGGAAGCAGTCGAACTCGATCGCGAGGGAGATGGCAAGGCCGAGGCGCGAGCGCATGCCGCTGGAATAGGTGCCGACCGGCATGCGCAGGTATTCGCCGAGCTCGGCGAAGGATTCCACGTAGTCGACGACGGCTTGCGACGGCTTGCCGTAGATGCGCGCGATGAAGCGGCAGTTGTCGGCGCCCGACAGCGAGGTCAGGAAGCCGGCCGCCATGCCGATCGGCCAGGAGATCGACATCGACCGGCGGATGCGCCCGCGGGTCGGCACCTCGACGCCGGAGAGGACGCGCACCAGCGTGGACTTGCCCGACCCGTTGCGCCCCAGGATGCCGACGCGTTCGCCCCTGCCGAAGGATGCGTTGACGCCCCGCAGCACATGCTTGCGCCCGTGGTTCATCGGGTAGGATTTGTGGACGTCGATGAGGTCGAGTGCCATCGGCGCCTCTATTCGAGGCCGATGCGGCCGCGCACGACGCGCAGCCCGGCGAGCCCGATCAGATGCGTGACGAGGATCCACTTCGCCACGTAGAGAAGGTCGTACTGCGTCCAGTACTTCTCGCCGAACTGGCCGTCGCGCAGCAGTTCGAAGATGTGCACCGTCGGCACCCAGACCGCGTATTCCTGCAGCCACGGCGGCAGCCAGTACAGCATGAAGAACAGGCCGCTGATCGGCAGGAACAGATAGGTCATCAGGTGGATGAAGCGCTCGATGCCGTGCCACTCGGTCGTCGCCGCGCCGACCATCAGCGCCATCCCCTGAGCGAGGAGGAACATGAGCGCGGCCGCGGCCAGCATCTTCATCGGCGAGTCGGGATACTCGCCGCCCATCGCGATGCCGACGAAGGTCATCAGGAACAGGACGCCCGTGCACGCCGCGGTCTCGATCAGATGGCGGGCGAAGAAGAGGTCCGGCAGGGCGATCTGCCGATGATGCAGCAGCGCCACGTTCGACGGGATCGCCCCGCTGGCGCGCATGATCATCTGGCGGAACTTCATGAACAGGACGTAGCCGATGGCATACATCTCGAAGCTGCCGCGGACGCCGCGCTCGCCCTTATGGAGCTGGTGGATGATGCCGACGCCGATCGCGAGGATCATCGGTTCGAGGAACAGCGTCAGGTAGCCGAACCGGTGGCGCCCGAAGCGCGTATGCATCTCGCGGATGACCAGGGCGCCGATGACCCGAAGCTGCGTCCTTGCGCAGTCGGCCAGCGACGGACGGGCCGCGGTGTCGCTCACGGCCGGGCCGACGCGTCCTGGATCAGGGGGCGCGCCTCCCGCCACCCATTGCCGGCCCGGCAGATCAGACGGGTCTGTGTCGACCCGTCCGTGCGCACCAGGATCTCGCGGCAGTCGCGGCCACTCGCCGCGGCATAGGCGCGGACCATCCGCACGCGCGCGGTCTGCCCGGTGGAGGGAAGGACGACCGTTTCCTCCGCGCCGGGCGCGCCGGATGCGGCGAAGGCGACCACGGGATCGGAGATCGGCGCCACGACCGCGTCGCCACCCTGCGCCGCCGGTCCTTGCGAACCGTTCTGCGCGCAGCCCACGACCATCAGCGCCAGGACAGCCACGGACGCAACGCTACGGGACCGCTTCAGCGGGAGACGCATTCGTGCACAATCCTTGGCACCGAGACGACCGGACCCTAGCCTTTCCGAGCGAATTACGCAAAAATTAAGACGCCCGGATCGGCTGAGAGGACGTTTTGCGGGTCCGCCTCTCGCGTCACAGGATAGAGCGGCCCTGGATAACGTAAGATTACAACCTGAGCGTGTGTTCGCGCGGAATGCCTCGGCGGCGCCGCAGGGACGACTCCACGCCTCCAGGGCACTGCTGCGTCGTTGGCCGCATCTGCCTGCCTTCTGGCCCGATGCGAGGATCAGGACGCCGCCGGCCGTCGCGGCGCCCGACGACATGCTGCTGCTGCCGGTGGACGCGGCGGCACCGCCGGGCTGGGGTGGCGGCATCCTGTATCTCGACCCCGGCCCCTTCGCGCCGCCGGCCCTGGGTGGGCAGGAGGTGCCGACGATCCTGTTCGCCGACGCCGCGCCCGATCCGGTCCGGAGCATCCTGACCCGCGGGGCGCCGCGCCTGGCGGCCGATTACCGGCAACGATTGCGCGCCGCGGTGCGGGCGGCGCGGCTGGGCGGCCCCGCCGGCCTGCCGGACCCCGGGCCCGCCGCCCTCGGTCTCGGACCGGGCGAGGCCATCCTGGTCGTCGATCCTTGCGATCCGGCCTTGGCTGGCGCCGCCGCGGCGCTGCTGGACGAGGCATCGGTCGGCGATACCCGCCCCTGCATCGTCCGCGATCCCTTCGCGCCGGCCCGGGCGTCGACGACGCTGCATGGCGCCCGGCCGGAACGCCTCTCGCCCTGGACGCTGATCGACGCCGCCGCCGCGGTCCATGCGGCGCCCGGCGCGATGGCGCGGCTCGCAGCGCTTGCTGGCTGTCGCGTGATCGGGGCGGGGGGCGACGCGGACCCGCTGGACGCCCTCGCCGCGGCCGCACGCTGCGTCGATCCGATAGGTCGCTCGCCCATCGGCTTGGAGGAGGCGCTCGAGACGCTGGGCACCTGGCGGCGGCAGCACGCGCAGAACCGCGACATCGCGGTGTGTGTCGGCATGTCCTTCTGGAAGCGGCGCCGTATCGGCGCGGCTCTCGGGTCTGCCGGGGCGCCGGTGTCCTTTGCGCGCGGCGGACGCGATGCGGTGGCCACGGCGAGCCGGCGTGGCGGCGCCATCGCCGTCTGGGCGAGCCGCGCGCCGCGCGGCCTCGTCGCGCAGGCGGCCCAGGCCCGCGTGCCGCTGGTCTGGATCGAGGACGGGTTCATCCGCTCGGCGGGCCTCGGCGCGGGTTTCCTGCCGGGGGCGTCGCTGACCTGCGATCGGCGCCGACCCTATTATGACCCATCGGGGCCGAGCGACCTCGAGCGCCTCCTCGCGACGGCCGAGGTCCCGTCGGCGCTCCGCAAGCGGGCCGAGGCCCTGCGCGCCGCGCTGCGCGCCGGCGGCGTCACGAAGTACAACCTGCCCGGTGCCGCGCCGGTCCTACCGTCGACGCCGGGACGGCGGCGCATCCTGGTTCCGGGCCAGGTCGAGGACGACCTGTCGGTGCGCCTGGGTGCCTCGGCGGAGGTGCGCGGCAACCTCGACCTGCTGCGCGCCGTGCGGGCCGCCGCGCCGGATGCCTTCATCGCCTTCAAGCCGCATCCGGACGTCGAGGCCGGCTACCGCCGCGGCGCGGTGCCGGAGGCGGAGGCCCGCGCGCTGGCGGACGTCGTGGTCGCCCGCGCGCCGATCGCGCCGCTGCTCGACCAGGTGGAGGAGGTGCACACCATCACCTCGCTCACCGGCTTCGAGGCGCTGCTGCGCGGCCGTGCAGTGACCTGCTGGGGGAGACCTTTCTACGCCGGCTGGGGCCTGACCGAGGATCGCGCGCCGATCCCTCGCCGGCGGCGGCGGCTGTCGGTCGATGAACTCCTGGCCATCGCGCTGATCCTCTACCCGCGCTACCTGGACCCGGTGACCGAGCTGCCCTGCACCCCGGAACAGCTGATCGAGCGCCTGCGCGAGCCGCGCGCCTGGTCGGGCGGGTTCGCTGCGCGACTGCGCCGTTGGCAGGGTCGGGTCATGGCGCGGCTGCTGCCGGGGCGGGGCTGATGGCGCGTTCCTTCCTGGTGCTGCAGGGGCTGGCGACGCACTTCTTCGCCAGGCTCGGCGATGCGCTGCGCGCGCGCGGCCACGCGGTGCACCGGGTGAACCTCAACCCGGGCGACCGGCTGTTCTGGAAGCGGCCCAACGCGACCGACTACACCGGCACGGAGGCCGACTGGCCCGCCGCGCTTGACGCGCTGATCGACGGGCATCGCGTGACCGACCTCGTGATGTTCGGGGACGGGCGGCCTTTCCATGTCGCCGCCATCGCGGCGGCGCGGCGGCGCGGCCTGCGGGCCTGGATCTACGAGGAAGCCTATCTGCGGCCGGGTTACCTGGCGCTCGAGGCAGGCGGGGTGAATGCACGGTCCCGGCTGCCGCGCGACCCGGCGCGCATCCGCGCGCTGGCCGAGGGCCTGCCGCCGGCGCTGCCGGAGACGCTGTCGGGCGGATCCTTCCTTCGCCGCGCGTCGGACGATGTGCGGTACAATCTCGCGAACCTCCTGCATCGCCGCGACTTCCCGCATTGGCGGACGCACCGGCAATGGAACCCGTTCCACGAATATGCCGGCTGGCTCAAGCGCGGCCTGCTGCGGCCGCTGCGGCGGCATGCCGCATGGAAGCGGCTGAAGCAGGTGGAGGCTTGGCCCGGCCCGGTCTTCGTCCTGCCCCTGCAGCTCGAGGGCGATTACCAGCTGCGTCACCATTCGCCGTTCACGAGCCTTGCGGACGCGATCGCGCTCGTCGTCGAGTCCTTCGCCGCCCATGCCCCGCCCGATGCGCTGCTCGCCGTGAAGGGCCATCCGCTCGACAACGGGCTGTCGCATTGGGGACGCTTCGCGGAACGTCGCGCGGCGGAACGCGGCGTGGCGCAGCGCATCGCCTGGCTGCCGGAACTGCATTTCACGCCGGTCCTCGCGCCGGCGGCCGGCGTGGTGACGGTGAACAGCACGGCGGGGCTGCAGGCCTTGCGCGAAGGCAAGCCGGTCGTCGTGCTGGGCCGCGCGCTCTACGACCTGCCAGGCCTGACCTTCCAGGACGGGCTCGACCGCTTCTGGACCGAGCGCACGCCGCCCGACATGGCGCTGGTCGATGCGCTACGGCGCGTGCTCGCCGCGCATTGCCTGGTGCGCGGCGGCTTCTTCAGCGATGCGGGCATGAACGAGGCGGTGGCGAATTCCGTCCCGCGCCTCGAGGGCGATCCGCCCTTCGCGGCGGAACCGGCATGAGTGCACCGCGCTGCGTGCTGATCTCAGGCGCCTCGCGCGGGCTGGGCGCTGCGCTGGCCGAACGCTTCGCCGCGCCCGGCGTGACGCTGCGCCTCGTCGCGCGCGGCGCCGAAGGGCTGGCGGCGACGGCCGCGCGCTGCGTCGCGCGCGGCGCCATCGTCGAGACCGCGGCGATCGACGTGCGCGACGGCGCCGCACTCGGCGCGCAAGTGCTGGCCTGGGACGCGGCGTCGCCCATCGACTGCGTAGTCGCGAATGCCGGCATCTCCCGCGGCGTCGCACCGGACGGCGCCTGGGAAGGGGCCGAGGGCGCGACCGCCCAGGTTGCAGTGAACCTGATCGGCGCGATGCACCTCATCGAGCCACTTCTGCCCGAGTTTCGCGCGCGGGGCGTGGGACGGATCGTGGTCGTCGCCTCGGTCGCGGCCTATCGCGGGCTGCCAGATGCGCCGGGTTACGCCGCATCGAAGGCCGGGCTGCGCGCCTATGGCGAGGGGCTGCGCGCCGCCCTCGCCCCGCGCGGCGTCGGCGTGACGGTGGTGCTGCCGGGCTTCTTCGACAGCGCGATGGGCGCGCGGTGGAAGGGGCCGCGGCCGCTGGCCATGGGCCTCGACCGCGCGGCGGACATCACGCATCGGGCCATCCTGCGCGGCGCGCGGCGCTGCGCCTTCCCGCTGGCGCTCGCCGCGCTGCTGCGCGTGGTGGATGCGCTGCCGGCGGGGCTGTCGGACTGGGCGGTGCGGCGGATGCGCTTCCGCATCGCGCCCGAGGCGTGAACACCGCCGCGCACATCCTGATCGGCGCGGCGCTGCCGCTGCCCTTCTGGGTGTGGCTGCGGCGCGGCCTGCGCCCCTCGCCCTGGATGCTGCTGGATGCGGCGCCGCTCGTTGCGATGTTCTGTGCGCTGCTGGCGGTGACGGCGCGACCGGTGCTGGCGGGCGGGCTCACCGCGGGCGTGTGCATCTTCCTCGCCATCGCGGACCAGGCGAAGCGGGCGACGCTGCGCGAGCCGCTCGCCTTCACCGATGGCGGGCTGCTCTGGCAGGTGGCGGCGCATCCGCGCTTCTACCTGCCCTTCGTGCCGCCGGCGTTGCTGCTGGGCGGGATCGGGCTGGGGGTGGCGGCCTTCGTCACGGTGGTCGCACTGGAACCGCCGATCGCGCTTGATGCCGCGGCGCGGGCGGGGCTGCTGGCGCTGACGGCGGGCCTTGCATTGCTGGTGCTGCGGCCGCTGTGGCTGCTGCGCGGCGCTACGCCGTCGCGCCGACCGGCCGAGGATGCGGCGCGCTTCGGGCCGCTCGCCACCTTCGCGATCCATGCGCGGATCGCGGCGGTGGAACGGCCGGTGCGGCGGGCGGCGCATCCGGCCGCTGCGGCGAGCGCGCCGGCGGTCGCGCCGCATCTCGTGCTGCTGCAACTGGAATCCTTCTGCGATCCGCGCCGCTTCGGCCTGCCGCGCGCGCTGCCGAACTGGGATGCACTCGGCGCTCAGGCGCTGTCGCGCGGGCTGCTTGCGGTGCCGGGCTTCGGCGCAAACACCATGCGCACGGAGTTCGTCGTGCTGACGGGGCTGGACGATGCGGCGCTGGGGCTGGATCGGCTGAATCCGTATTTCCGCTTCGCGCGGGCGCCCGTCGGATCGCTCGCCTGGCTGTTGCGCGGGGCGGGCTATGCGACGACCTGCCTGCATCCCTTCGATGCGCGCTTCTTCGGCCGGGACAAGGTGCTGCCGGCCCTTGGCTTCCAGCGCTTCGAGGCGGAGCCCGCCTTCGCCGGCGCGCCGCGCGCGCATGGGCTGGTGACGGATGCGGCGCTTGGCGTGCGTATCGTGTCCGACCTGGCGGCGGCGGAAGGGCCGGCCTTCCTCTATGCGATCAGTGTCGCCGCGCACGGGCCCTGGACGGGACCCGACCCGGCGGCGGCCTGGGCGGACCGGATGGTCGCGACGGATGCGATGCTGGGTGCCATCGCCACGGCGGCGCGAAAATCGTCGCGGCCCGTGGTGGTCGCGGCCTTCGGCGACCACCGCCCGGCGCTGCCGGTCGCACGGGGCGGCACCGACACGGACTACCTGGTCTGGCGCAGCGATCGCGGGGGGGGGGGCACGCGGCGCGACCGCGACGCCGCCGGGCTCCATCGCGCGGTGCGCGATGCCGTGCTGCTCGGCTAGACGGCCACGCCGCCCAGCGCCCGCCCGGCGCGCCAGTCCGCGAAGCCCGCCAGCCGCACGCCCTTGCGCCGCGCCGCCGCGATCGCCGCGCCGTCGGGGAAGGACTGGTAGGGCAGCGGCGGGCTGTCCCGGCCGCGGTCGCGGCCCGTGGCGATGTCGTCCAGCGCCTGCAGCAGCAGCTCTGCGCCGGCCTGGTGCAGCAGGCGCGCCGCGGTCGAGACCGTCGCCTCCGCCGGCACCGGCACGCGCCGCTGGGCGATCACCGGGCCGGCGTCGATCCGCGGGGCCAGCCGATGCACGCTGACGCCGAAATCCCCGCCCCCCTCGGCTGCTGCCCAGAAGCAGGGCATCGGGCCGCGATGCAGCGGCAGCAGGGAGGGATGCAGGTTCACCCCGCCGCGGGGCGCGAGTGCCAGGACCTCGGGTACGAGGATCTGGTCGAAATGGCAGATGGCGATGACGTCGGGGCGCGTGGCCTCGATCGCCGCCTGGGCGAAGGCGCCGTTGATGTCGACGATCGGCGTCGGCGTGACGCCGCGGGCCCGCGCGGCGGCGGCGAGCGGGCCGGTGCCGCGCGGTCGCATCAGGCGCGGGGCGACGAATTCGGCGAGCAGCCAGGGAATGATGCGCGGCCCGCAGCGTCCGATGATCCGCCGGGCACGCGCGCGCGACAGCGGGCTCGAGACGCCGAGGAACACGACCTCGTGCCGCGTCTCGCGCAGGACGCGCGCCGCCGCCTCGGCGCTGGCCGTGCTTTCGAGCGTCAGGAGCGCGACGCGGAGCGGCATGGCGCGGGGGTCAGGTGGCGAGTTCCGCGGGCCGCGCGCCGCCGATCGCCGCGGCGACCGCGGCGACGGTGGCGCGGATCTGCGCGTCGTCGTGCTCGGAGGAGAGGAAGAAGCGCAGCCGCGCCGAGGACTCCGGGACGGCCGGGAACAGGATGGGCTGCACGTTGATCCCGCCATCGAACAGCGCCTGGGACAGCCGCGCAGCGCCGACCGAGGATCCGACGATGACCGGTACGATGGCAAGGCCCGCCGAGGTGCCGGTATCGAGCCCGGCCGCCTTCGCGAGTCGCAGGAACAGTGCGGCGTTGGCCTGCAGCCGCGCGACGCGCTCGGGCTCGGCGTGCAGGATGCGCAGCGATTCCAGCGATGCCGCGGCGAGCGCCGGCGCCATGCCGACCGAATAGACGAAGCCGGGCGCGGAATGCTTCAGCCAGGCGATCAGGTCCGCATTGCCGGCGATGTAGCCGCCGCAGCCCGACAGCGTCTTGGACAGGGTGCCCATCCAGATGTCGACATCCTGCGCGGCGACGCCCCAATGCTCGTGGATGCCCTGGCCGGTCGCGCCCACCACGCCGAGGCCATGTGCCTCATCGACCATGAGCCATGCGTCGTGCTTGCGCGCGAGGTCCACGAAGCGCGGCAGGTCGGGGATGTCGCCATCCATCGAGTAGTGGCCCTCGATGACGATCAGCGCGCGGCGCGCGCCGCGCCGGGCGGCGGCGAGTTCCCGTTCCGCCGCGCGCCAGTCGTTGTGGGCGAAGGCGATGCGCCGCGCGCCGGACAGCCGCGCGCCCTCGGCGCAGGAATTGTGGATGGCGGCGTCATGCACGATCAGGTCGCGCGGGCCCATCAGGTGGCCAAGCACGGTCACGTTCGTCGCATGGCCCGAGACGAAGGCGATCGCCGCCTCGACCCCGTAATGCGCCGCGATGGCGGCTTCCAGTTCCCCATGCACGGGCCGTTCGCCCGACACCATGCGGGAGGCCGAGGCCGAGACGCCGTGCCGGTCCATCGCCGCCTTGGCCGCCGCGATGACGCGAGGATCCCCGTTCAGGCCGAGGTAGTTGTAGGAGCCGTAGTTCACGACCTCCCGGTTGCCGATGCGCGTCGTCGCGCCGGCGATACCCTCATGTGGGCGGAAGAAGGGGTTCTCGAGGCCGAGGGCGCCGGCGGCCTCGCGGATCATCTCCATGTCGCGCTGGCCGGGCAGTTCGCGGAAGGCGCGCGCCGCACCCGGGGCGGGGCCCTTCTCCTCTCGGCGCTTGGACAGGCGCTGCAGCAGCGCGAGCCGCGCCGTGGCCGACAGGCCGAAGCCCTGGCTCATGGCGCCGCGTCGGTCGCGGCGGGCTCGTAGGCATCCATCAGCGACTGCACCGCGTGCTCCGTCCGGTCCTCAAGCACCACACCGGCGATGCGGTTGGCAAGCACGGCGATGGTGAGGTCCTCCGTCACCGCGGCAAGCGGCACCTGCACGCCGAGCCGCCGTTCCAGCGCCATGCGCAGTTCGAGCCCGCCGAGCGAATCGAGGCCGAGCCCCGCGACGGGCGCATCGGCGCCGAAGGCCTCGGCAGGGAGGCGGAGGATGCGGGCGATCTCCTCCTGCGCCAGCGCCACCAGACGCGCGCGGGCCTGCTCGGGCGGCAGGGCGCGGAGTTCCTCGCGCAGGTCGGCGCCACCGGGGGCCGCCTCCCGCGCCGTGCGGATCGCGGCGTAGGCGGGTTCGGCCAGGACGGGCAGGGCGGAAGCGAGCGCGCCCCAGCCGATGCGCGCGACATGCGCGACCGGGATGCGGGCGGCGAGGATCGCGGGCAGGGTGGCGAGCGCCTCCTGCGCCGGCATGGGCGCGACGCCGGTGCGGCGTTCCAGGGTCTCGGCCGTCGCCGCGTCGCGGGCCAGCACGCCGGCATCGGCGATCGGCCCCCAGCCGACGGCAAGCGCGGGCAGGCCCGACTCCTGGCGCTGCCGCGCGATGGCCTCGAGCGCCGCATTCGCCGCGACGTAGTTGGCCTGGCCCGGATTGCCGAAGGCGGTGGTGGCCGAGGAGAAGAGCAGGAAGAGGTGCAGCGGGTCCTCGCGCGTCAGGGCGTCGAGGTGCCGCGCGGCCGTCACCTTGGGCGCGAGCACGCGGGCGAAGCGCGCGGCATCCATGCCGGCGGCCGCGCCGTCGGCGAAGGCGGCGGCGGCGTGGACGACGCCCCGGATCGGCGGGCCCTCGCGCCTCAGTCGCGCGAGCAGCGCGGCGAGTGCCACGCGGTCCGTCGCATCGCAGGCCTCGATGCGCGTCCGGGCGCCGAGGGCGGCGAGCGTGCGTAGCGCGGCATCTGCCCCAGGCGTCTCGCCGCCGCGGCGTGAGACCAGCGCGAGATGCGCCGCTCCGTTCGCTGCGAGCCATTTCGCGCATTCCAGCCCGAAGCCCTGGGTGCCGCCGATGACGAGGTAGGTGCCCCCCGGAGCGGGCGCCCAGGGCGCGGGCGCCGTGCCGGTCCGGACGGGCGGGCGGATCACGAGCTTCCCGATATGCGCCGAGGCCTGCAGCGTGCGGAAGGCGGCCTCGGCCGCGTCGGCGTCGAATACGGCATGGGGCAGGGGCAGCAGCGCGCCCTCGGCGAGCCGCGCCGCGATGTCGGCAAGCAGCGCCTGGGCGAGGTCCGGCTTCGCGCGTGGCAATGCATCGGCGTCGACGGCGAAGTAGGAGACGTTGCGCCGCAGCGGGCGCAGCGCGGCGCGGCGGTTCTCCACGAAGTCGCGCTTGCCGAGTTCGATGAAGCGCCCGAAGGGCGCGAGCAGCCCAAGGCTGCGCTCCATCGCCTCCCCGGCGAGCGAGTTCATCACCACATCGACACCATCCGGCCAGGCCGCGCGCAGCGCGTCGGCGAAGCCGGCATCGCGGCTGTCGAGCACGAGCTCGGCGCCCGCCATGCGCAGGAAGGCGCGCTTTTCCGTGCTGCCGGCGGTCGCCGCGACGCGCGCCCCGGCCGCGCGCGCGACCTGCAGCGCCGCGAGCCCGACGCCGCCCGCCCCGCCATGGATCAGCACGCGCTCGCCGGGGCGGATGCGCGCCAGCGTCTCGAGCGCGTAGCAGGCGGTGATGAAGGCGACGGGGATGGTCGCCGCGGCCTCGGGGGGCAGGCCCTCGGGCAGCGGGGCGAGGGCCTCGGCGCGGGTCAGCGCATGGGTGGAGAAGGCCGAGGGCGCGAAGCCGAACACCGCATCGCCGGGACGGAGCGCGACGCCGGGCCCGCCGACCTCGACGACGCCGGCGCATTCCATGCCGAGGGTCGGGCCGGCGAAGCCGTCCATCAGCACTTCCTCGGGCAGCAGGCCCTGCGCCCACATCAGGTCGCGGAAATTCAACCCGGTGGCGGCGACGCGCAGGCGGACCTCGCCGGGGCCGGGCGCGGGCAGGGCGGGTTCCGGAGCCCAGGCCAAGCTGCCGATCTGGCCCGGCTGGCCGATCGCGAGGCGCCGCGCCCCGGTGCGCGCGGGCGCCGGCAGGCCGGGGGTGAGGCGCGGCAGCAGGCGCGCATCGGGGGCGACCACGACTTCGGGCGCGTCGCCCGCAAGTTCGGCGGCGAGCCGCCGCGCCGCAGGTTCCGGCGGCAGCGCGGGATCGAGCGTGATCCGCCGCGGCGCGAGGTCCGGCAGCTCGTTCGCCAGCACGCGGCCAAGACCGGCCAGCGCCGCGCTGTCGACGCCAGCGCCGACGAGGACGATGCCGCTTGCCGCACCGTTGGCGGCTTCCGCGAGGCGCGTCGCGGCGGCGAGCGTCGCGGGCAACGGGTCATCGCCGGCCAGCGCCACCACCTGCGCGCCCTGGATCGCGCGCGGCGCCGGTGTGGCGTCGAGCGGGGACTGCGTCACGGCATGGCCCTCGGCGCGCAGCGCGGCGTCGAGCGCGGCCGCGAGCCGCGCCGCGCCTGCGGCTGCGAAGATCGCGACGCGGCGCGGCTTGCCCGGAGCGGCAATGACGACCGAGGGCGCGCGGGCGGCGAGCAGCAACGCCGGCCAGGGCGCGGCGGCGAGCGGCAGGGCCTCCGGGTCCTCGAAACCGGCGTCGGACAGCGCGTGGCGCCAGCTGGCCGCGTCGGGTAGCGCGCCCTCGCCGCCGGTCCACCAGGCGGGGTCCTGGCCGCAGGCGAAATCCCACAGCCGTCCGGGCGCGGGTTCCGCGAGCAGCAGCAGCGCGCCGGGCGCGGCGGCGGCGCGGAGTGCCGCGGCAAGATCCGTCCCCGCCCGGCCGCGCACCGCCGGGGCGAGGCCGATCACAACGTCGGACGGCTCCAGGGGCCCGCTGCCGGTCCAGGCGAAGTCGATGCCCTCTGCGGCGGGGGGCGTCGCGCCGGCCCGCGCCTCGCCTGCCGCGCGATAGGCGACGCGCAGGCCGCGTCCGGCGAGCGCCGCGACGGCCGCGCGCGTCAGCGGCCCGCCGGCGCCGAATTCCGTCACGCGCAGCAGCCGCCCCGTCGGCCAGCGATCCGCGACGGCGGCGAGCGCGGCCGCGACGACCGCGGCGAGCCGTGTGAAGGCACCGGAGTCGAGTGGCGGCGGCGGCGCCGCGACCGGCTCCCCGGTGAGCGCGACCGGCAGCGTCTCCGCCGCGCGGGCCAGCCAGGCCATGTCGAGCGCGAGGTCCGGATTCTCCGCGAGCACCGAGCGCCAGATCTCGCTCGCCGCCGGCAGCGCCTGGTCCTCGGCCAGGCGCCAGCCGGCGGGGGTTTCCTCGGCGAGGCCGGTCTCGCCCAGCGACTGCCACAGCGCGCGGCGATAGGACGTGGCGACCGGCGGCGCGACGGGCAGCGCCGCGACGGTCGCCGCGGCGGCGAAGCCTTCGAGCAGCAGCGCCGCCTCGGCCGCATCGGCGGCGGCATCGGCGGCGCGGGCGGCATCGAGCGCGGCCTCGGCCGCCACGGGCGCCGCCGCGGGCGGCAGCGGCGGGGCGGGCAGCGGGTCGAGGCGGAAGACGAGGTCCTCCGGCGCCGTGCGGCCAGGCAGGCGCACCACCTGCAGCCAGACGTCGCTGCACACCGCGACGACCGTCCCTGTCGCATCGCGCAGTGTCAGGTCGGCGGCGAGCACGCGTTCCCCCCGCCGTGTCAGGCAGATCTCCGCGATGGCCGGCAGCGCGGCGCCGCGCAGCACCGCCAGCCGCCCGATCCGCACCGGCACCAGCGAGGCCGCGTCGGCGGCACCCGCCAGAAGCGCGACGAGGCCCTGCAGCGCGCCGTCGAGCAGCACGGGATGCAGCAGGAAGCCCGCCGCGCCGGGCGCGGCCTCGGGCAGGCGGAGGCTGACGCGGGCGTGGCGGCCGGCGGCGTCGGTCGTGACGCGCTCGACCGGGCGGAAGGCCGGGCCGTAATCGAGGCCCGCGCGCGCGGCGAGGGCGATCACCTCGGCGCCGCGCATCTCGCGTGCCTCGGCCGGCGGGGCGTCCGGCGCGACGGGCAGGCGCGGCAGGGCGGCGATGCGTGCGCGGGCGGCGAGCGCCCAGGGCTCCTCGGCGAGGCGGCGGCGACTTTCGAGCAGGAAGCCGCCCTCGGCATCGGCGGTGCTGCGGACCTCCCGGACGCGGCCGGGCTCGAAGGCCAGCGGGCGCTGGATGGCGAGCTCCGTGACTTCGAGTGCCGGGGCGTCCGGATGCAGCGCGGCGGCGGCGGCGAGCGCCATCTCGGCCATCGCGGCGGCGGGCAGCACCGCCTCGTTCATCAGGCGGTGGTCGGCAAGCCAGGGGTCGGTCTCGGTGTCGAGGAAGGCGGTCCAGCGCCCCGCATCCCCGCCCGAGCGCAGGCCCAGCAGCGGGTGGTCCCGCTCGGGGTCGGTGAGGCGCGCGCTTTCCGTAGTGCGCGGGAACCAGGCCGGGCGGCGGGCGAAGGGCGTGCGCGGCAGGTCGCGCCGGGCGGGGCCGGCGAAGGCGCGGCCGTCGCGCGGGTCGGCGCCGCGCGCGACGGCGCGGTCGGCGATGGCGGGGAAGGGATCGCCGGCCGGGTCGCGACGCGTGAGCGTGGGGAGGATCGCGGCCTCCGCGCTGTCCTCGCGCAGGCTTTCGCGCAGGTAGGATTGCAGGACGGGATGCGGCCCGATCTCGAGGAAGAGCCGCGCGCCGGCCTCGGCCGCGGCCCGCGTCGCGTCGCGGAAGCGCACCGGTTCGCGCAGGTTGCGCCACCAGTAGGCGGCGCCGGCATCATCAGCGGCCAGAACGTCGCCGGTGACCGAGGAGACCATCGGGATCGTGCCGCGTCGCGGCGCGAGCGTCGCGAGGTCAGCGAGCAGCCCGTTCCGCACCGGATCCATCGCCGCGGCGTGGAAGGCGTAGTCGAGATCGAGCGGGATGGCCGAGACTCGCGCGGCTTCGGCCGCCGCGCAAAGCCGCGCGACCGCGTCCGCCGGTCCGGCAACGGTGATCGAGGACGGGCCGTTCACCGCCGCGATCTCGACGCCCGGCCCGGCGGCGTCGAGCAGCGGCGCCGCGGCCTCCGGCCCGCAGCCGATCGCGGCCATCCGGCCGGTGCCGCGCGTCGCGTGCTGGTGGCGGCTGCGCGCGACGATCAGCCGCGCCGCTTCGTCGAGCGGGAGGAGGCCGGCGCACCAGGCGGCGGCGACCTCGCCGACCGAATGGCCGAGCACCAGGCCCGGGCGGATGCCCTGCGCGGCGAGCGCGCCCACCACGCCGACCTGCACCGCGAACAGCAGCGGCTGGGCGATGTCGGTGCCGGCGAGCGCCTCGGCCGTCACGCCGCGCCGGAGCAGCACCAGTGGCGACCAGCCGAGCAGCGGCGCGAGCGCCGCGTCGGCCTCCTTCACCGCGCGGCGGAAGGTGGGCGAGGCGGCCAGCGCGCCCTTCGCCATGCCGGCGTATTGCGCACCGTTGCCCGAGAAGGCGAAGGCGGTCGCGCCGCGCACGGCCTGGCCGCGCTCGCCCCGATCGGAAGCGATGGCGGCGGCCAGGGCATCCCCGTCGGCACCGCGCAACACCAGGCGGTGGGGGCCGAGGTCCCGGTGTCGCGCGACGCCGCGGGCGAGCGCGGCGGCGTCGGCCGCGTCGCACCCTTCGAGCCGGTCGCGCCATTGCGTGGCCAGCAGGCCGAGCGCGGCCTCGGACCGCGCGGATAGCACCAGCGGCGGCGCGCCGCTGGGCTTGCCGGCGGGCGTCGCGGCGACGGCCGGCGCGCGGCCCAGCAGCACGGTCGCGTTGGTGCCGCCGAAGCCGAAGGCATTGACGCCGACTACCGCATCCGGCGCGGCCGGCAGGGCCGCGTGCCGCGTCGCGACGGTGAGGTTCAGCCCGGCGAAATCGATCTCGGGGTTGGGCTCGGCGAAGTGGAGCGAGGGCACCAGCGCGCCCTTCTCCAGCATCAGCATCGCCTTCAGCAGCCCGGCCATGCCGGAGGCGGATTCGAGGTGGCCGATATTGGTCTTCACCGAGCCGATCGGCAGCGGCGCGGCGCGGCGCTGCGCGATGGTGGTGCCGATCGCCCAGGTCTCGGCCGGGTCGCCGACGCGGGTGCCGGTGCCATGCGCCTCGAAGGCGAGGAAACGGTCGGGGGTGATGCCGGCGCGCGCGACGACGCGGTCCATCAGCGCGGCCTGCGCCATGCGGTTCGGCAGCGACAGGCCGATCGTCCGCCCCGCCGCGTTCACGCCGCTGCCGAGCAGCACGGCCCGCACCGCATCGCCCGCCGCGATCGCATCCGGCAGGCGCTTGAGCACGACGACGCCCGCGCCTTCCGCCCGGACATAGCCGTCCGCCGCCGCGTCGAAGGCGCGGCAGCGCCCGGTCGGCGAGAGCATCCCCGCGCGCGAGAAGCCGATGAAGGAATAGGGCGAGAGCAGCATGTTCACGCCGCCCACCACTGCCGCTTCCAGTTCCGGGTCGTCCTCCAGCGCACGGATCGCGAGGTGCAGCGCGACGAGGGAGGAGGAGCAGGCCGTATCGATCGTCTGCGCCGGCCCGCGCAGGTCGAAGACGTTGCCGATGCGATTGGCGAGGATCGACAGCGCGTTCCCCGTCATCAGGAAGCGGTCCGCCGCGGAGGGATCGCCCAGGCGCAGTTCCGCGAAGTCGGTGGAGGAGCCGCCGATGAAGACCGCGACGTTGCGGCCGGCGAGGCGCTCGGCCGGGATGCCCGCATCCTCCAGCGCCTCGGCCGCGACCTCGAGCAGCACGCGCTGCTGCGGGTCCATCTCCGCCGCCTCGCGCATCGACACGCCGAAGGCCGCCGCGTCGAAGCCGGTTGCGTCCCCGATGGTGCCTGCGGCGAAAGTGTAGGAGCGGCCAGGCTCGGACGGGCGCGGATGGAACCAGCGCGCCTGGTCGAAACGGTCCGCAGGAACGCTGGTGACGGCGTCGCGCCCTTCGGCGAGCAGCGACCAGAAGGCTTCGAGATCCGGGGCGCCAGGCAGGCGACACGCGGCGCCCAGGATGGCGATGCCCGGCGAGGGCTGGCGCGGGCGCGCCCGGCGCGCGGCCCGCATCAGCTGGCGGCCGGCCTGGCCGTGCAGCGCCTCATTCGGCCGGGACGGGTGCGGCGGGCAGGGGCGCGCTCACCATCGGGCGGTCGAGCCGACGGGCCGGGGTCGCGATGGTGACCGCGCCGCGGGCGGTCGCCTGGGCCAGCAAGCCATCGACGGCGGCGAAGTGGTCGTCCCAGTTCGGCGCGCTCCAGTTCCGCAGGCGCGCGAGCTGCGCCGCACGCGCGCGGCTGTCGGGCGCGGCGTAGTCGAGGATGGTGCGCCGCCAGCCGGCGCCGTCGAGCGGGTCGAGGTATTCCGGTACGGCGCCACCCACCTCGCGCAGCGCGGGCAGGTCGGAGCAGATCGCCGGCGCGCCGGCGGCCAGGGCTTCGGCGAGCGGCAGGCCGTAGCCCTCGGCGAACGAGGGAAACAGCAGTGCGCGGCTGCCGGCGAGCAGCGAGGCGACTTGAGAGTCCGGAAGCGATCCCGCTTCCTCCACCACCCCGCGCAGGATCGTGCAGCGTTCGAGCAGGTCCAGGACGTTCTCGTTCTCCCAGCCACGGCGGCCGACGAGGACGAGTCGCGGCGCCGCAGGGCCCCATTTGGTCGCGAAGTCGCGCCACAGATGCAGCAGCAGGAGATGGTTCTTGCGCGGCTCGATGGTGCCGATCACGACGAAGTAGGGGTGCGCGGAAGGATCCGGCGGATCGCCGGCCTGCAACGTGTCGATGCCGAGAGGCGCGACGAGCACCGGCGGCGACACCGTCTGCCCGACCAGGTGCGGCGACAGGACCGCGGCCGTCGCCGCCGAATTGACGATGATCGCATCCGCCAGCGATGCCACCGTGTCGATCCGCTGCAGATGCTGCATCGCCACGCCCGGCCGGGCGTATTCGGGATGCGTCGCGGGGATGAGATCGTGCACCAGCGGCACGAAGGCGGCGCCGGCGCGCCGCAGTTCGGCGATCGGTTCCGCCTGTTCCATCAGACGATGCGACACAAGCAGGAGGACGGCCCGGCGTTCGCGCCCCAGCACCTCGGTCAGGCGGTTGCGACCGCGGCCGAGCGCCAGGCGAGCGAAGGCGACCAGCGCGGTGCGGCGGGCCGCGCGGCGGGCGGCCGACGCGCCGGGCCCGCCCGACCAGGCGACCTGCAACTGGTTCGCCAGATCGGCGACCATGCCTCGGGGCACAGCGGCGTAGCCGCCGCGCGGGCCGCGGGCGACGAAGGTGACGGTGCTCTCGGGGGCAGCGAGCCAGCGGCGGGCATAGGCGGCTTCGACGCGATCGATGCCGGAGGGTGCCCGACGGCGCGAGCAACCGAAGAACCGGGATACGTCGAGCAGTACGTGCACGCTCGGCCCTCCTGACCGCACCCTGGAGACCGGCGTCCGGCCTCCGCTTCTCGGCACTCCTACCATCGTGATGGTTGATAAAACGCGAACTCGCCTCACCGCGACGGTTGACCGTCTCAAATTTTCGAAACGACCGAAAAATTAATGCAATACTACTGGGCAAGTGTCAATTCTATCCGTGCGGTACCGTCATGACGCAACGTCCGAACCCTGGCACGCTGCGGACCTTCCCCCTCTTCGCCTATGAAGGTTTTCACATGACGATCTGGCGACAGCCCCCCGATTCCGCTGCCATGGAGCGTCGATTCGCGGGAAGCCTTCCCGGCCATTTCGGTATCAGAATTCTCGAGATCGGCCCCGATTTCATCCGCGCCGAGATGCCGGTCGACGATCGCCACATCCAGCCCTTCGGCATCCTCCATGGCGGCGCATCGGTCGTCCTGGCCGAGACGCTGGGCAGCATGGCCAGCAACATGACCCTGCCCGAAGGGCGGATGGCCGTGGGGCTCGAGGTCAACGCCAACCACATCTCCTCCGTCCCCAAGGGGGAGACCGTGAGCGCGGTCTGCCGGCCCTTTCACCTCGGACGCAACACCCAGGTCTGGCAGACGGAGATCCACCGCGCGGACGGGCGACTCGCCTGCGTGTCGCGCCTGACCACGGCGGTGATCGACCGGCGCGGCTGAACTGGGGCCGGTTGCCGGCCCAGGGGAGCGCCGATAGCGTTCGAGCGGATGTTTCGCGCCGCCACGACGACCGCCGGTCGCGATCCCGCACGTCTCGAAAGGAAGCAGCGTGAGCAGCAAACCCAAGGTCGCGATCATCGGCACCGGCGGGACGATCTCCTCCATGGGCAAGGGGCCGCTCGACCTCATCGACTATGGCAGCCTGGGCCAGGTGCTGGACGTGAAGGGGGTGATCGCGCGGGTGCCCGAACTGGCGCTCGTCGCCGATGTCATCCCCGTGCCGTTCAAGGCGATCCCCTCCACCGCGCTCGGCTGGCCGGAGTGGAAGGAGCTGCTGCTGATCTGCGACCGGCTGTCGGCCGAGCATCCCGACCTCGCGGGCATCGTCGTCACGCACGGCACGGCATCGCTCGAGGAGACGGCGTATTTCCTGTCGCTGACGCTGAAGATCCCGCAGCCGGTGGTGCTGGTCGGCGCGCAGCGGCCGGCCTCCGCGCTTGCCGGCGACGGGCCGATGAACCTGTTGAACGGCTGCCGCGTCGCCGCCGATCCACGCGCGCGCGGCCTCGGCGCGCTGGTGTTGCTGAATGACGAGATCCAGGCGGCGCGCGAGGTGACGAAGACCTCCACCCTGCGCATGCAGACCTTCCGCACGCCCGATTTCGGCGTGCTCGGCCAGGCGGATGCGGATGCCATCGTCTGGTATCGCAAGCCGCTGCGGCGCCTCGCCCCCGATACCGAGTTCGACGTGCGCGGCATGGAGGCGCTGCCGCGCGTCGATGTCGCCTATGTCTACGCCGGCGCCGATGGCGCGGCGATCGAGGCCTTCGTCGCGGCTGGTGCCAAGGGCATCGTCACCGCGGGCTTCGCGCCGGGCTATGTGACGCCCGCCATGTCGGCGGCGATGGCCGCGGCGGTGAAGAAGGGCGTCGCGGTGGTGCTGTCCTCGCGCGCCGGATCGGGGCGTGTGGGGCGGACGACGAAGAATGCCGCGCTCGGGTTCGTGACGGCGGACAACCTCAACCCGCAGAAGGCGCGGATCCTGTTGGCGCTGGCGCTGGCGCACGGGGTCACGGACCTCGAGCGCGTCTTTGCGGAATACTGACGGGGGAAGGCCGGGGGAGATGGGAACTTCTCCCCCGGACCCCCTCAACCTTCCTTGTCACCTGGTGCCGCCCGTGGACGTCAGTTCCCAAGAGCCAAGGAAGGGAGGGGGGGCGGGGGAGGCTCTCCTCCCCCGCGCATCCTGATGCCCGACCGTGCCTGGGTCCGCCTGCCCTCCGGACGGCGGCTGGATCTTCTGTCCCCGACGCCCTTCGACTGGACCGATGCCGACCTGGCGACGGGCCTGGCGCGCACCTTCCGCTGGGGCGGGCACTCGGCCTGGCCGGAGCCGCTGTCGGTTGCGCAGCATTCGCTGACGGTGCTCGCGCTGCGCCGGTCGCGCACGCGCCATCGCCTGACGCCGGTGCAGGAGTTGCGCGAGCTGCTGCACGACGCCGATGAGGGGCTGATCAACTTCGACTGCATCTCGCCGCTGAAGCCCTTCCTGGGGGAGGCCTTCGCCGACCTCCAGGCGCGGCTGTCCGCGGCGATCGCGACGCGCTACCGCCTGCCGTCCTGGACGGCGGAGGAGAAGCGCGCCCACAAGGTGGTCGACGTCGCGGCCGCGGCAGCCGAGGCGGTGCACGTCGTCGGCTGGACCGCGACCGAGGTGCGCGAGACGCTCGGCATCAAGGCCGAGGTCATCGCGAAGGACCCGCTCGCGGTGCGCTACGGCGACCCGCCCTGGCGCCCCTGGGCGCCCGACGTTGCGGCCGCGCGCTTCCTCGAGGAACTGACCATCCTCCAGGCGCGCGTCTAGCCGGTCAGGCGTGCGCGAAGAGCGGCGCGCCCGGCCGTTCCCAGCGGGCGCGCAGGACCGAACCGCTCTCGCTTTCGGTGATGAAGAGGTCGCGGTTCTCCGGGCCCCCGAAGCAGACATTGGTGGTGCCGAGCCCGCGCGGGGAGCGGATGCGCAGCAGCGGCTCGCCGAGGCGCGAGAAGATCCAGACGGTGCCCATCCCCGCATGGGCGACGGCGATGTTGCCGTCCACGTCCATCGCCATCCCGTCGGGCCCTGCGAGGCCGCCCGACATGGCGATGAAGCGGCCGACGCGGATCACGCCGCCATCATCGGTGATCGGCACGCGCCAGATGGCGTTGTCGCGGGTCACCGCGACGTAGAGTGTGTGGGCGTCCGCGGTCAGCACGAGGCCGTTGGGGCTCGGCACGTTGGAGACGAGCGCATCGGCCTGTGACGCGCCCGCGCGCAGGCGATAGACGCGCCCGGCGGGATCGTGCAGGCCGGTCTGGCCCTGATCGGTGAAGAACAGATCCCCGTTCATGGCGAAGGTACAGTCGTTGACGCCTCGGAAGCCCTCGCGCCGGGCGCGCGGCACGAGGGGTGCGACCTCGCCGGTCGCGGGATCGAGGCGCAGCAGGCCGCGCTTCGCATCGGTGATGGCGACCCAGCCGTCGCGATGGAAGGCGAGGCCGTTGGGCTCGCCGTCATAGTCGGCGACCACGGTCCAGTCGCCGGCGGGGCTCACGCGGAAGATGCGGCCGAAGACGATGTCGGTCAGCCAGAGGTTCCCCGCGCGGTCGAAGGACGGGCCTTCGAGGAAGGAATGCGGCGTCGCGCCGGGCCGGCCGTAGAGCCATTCGCTCGTGCGGCCGCGGATGCGCAGGGCCTCGGGGACCTCGGTGTGGATCTCGGCGGTGATGGAGGGTGGTGCGGCGTACATGCTCTCAGCCCAGGGTGATGTTGGCGTCGCGGATCAGGCGTGCGGCGCGCTCGCGCTGCGCGATGACGAAAGCGGCGAAGTCGTCGGGGCTGGTGCCGAGCGGCACGATCCCGATCTGGTCCATGCGCGCGCGGACGTCCGGCTGCGCCAGGGCGAAGATGGCCGCCGCATGCAGGCGTTCCACCGCGATGCGCGGCGATCCGGCGACGGTC
The DNA here is from genome assembly GCF_012927745.1 of Neoroseomonas marina. Taxonomy (GTDB): domain Bacteria; phylum Pseudomonadota; class Alphaproteobacteria; order Acetobacterales; family Acetobacteraceae; genus Neoroseomonas; species Neoroseomonas marina. Next base: position 559,516 of record NZ_JABBKX010000003.1, on the reverse strand, counting down.
CAGAGCCCGTTCCATTCGTCCCAGTCGAAGCCGGTGTAGCCCTGGTCCGAGATGGTCGGCATGTCGGGCAGGGCCGTGATGCGGCGCAGACCCGCGGCGCCGAGCGCGCGCAGCCGCCCGCCCTGCACATGCGCGGTCGCCGCCGCCGCCGAGGCGAAGGCCATGGCGACATTGCCCGCGATGAGGTCCGTCATCGCCGGGCCGCCGCCCCGATAGGGGATGTGCACCACCTCGATGCCCGCCAGGCGGGCAAATTCGACCATGGCCAGATGCGCGCCGGTGCCGTTGCCCGAGGAGGCGTAGGAGAGCGTGCCGGGCCGCGCCTTCGCCGCCGCCACGAGGTCGGCGAGCGTCCGGTAGGGCGAGGCCGCCGGCACCACCAGCATCTGCGGCTGCCAGGTGAGCTGCGTGATCGGCCCGAAGGCCGTCGCGTAGTCGAAGGGCAGGTTCGGCATCAGCGTCGGGTTGACGACATGGCCCATGCTGTCGAGCAGCAACGTGTGTCCGTCCTTCGGCGCGCGCGCGACCTCGGCCGCGCCGATCGCACCGCCGGCGCCGCCGCGGTTCTCGACGACGATGTTCTGGCCGAGCTGCGACATCAGGTGCGGCAGCAGCAGCCGCGCCACCGTGTCGGTGCCGCCGCCGGGCGGATAGGGCGGGATGAGGCGCAGCGGCTGCGTCGGGAAGGCCTGCGCGCGGGCGGTCACCGGCAATGCCGGCAACAGGGCGGCACCCAGCAGGGCGCGGCGGTGCAGGGCCATGATTGTCTCCTCCGGTCCTGGTGCGGAGGCTAGGCCGCTGCGGCGCGCGCGTCACCCTGGCGGCGCTTCACGGCTGCGGCCGTCGATGCAATGGTTCTCGCATGACGGGCGATGCGGGATCGATCGGGACATGAGTGGTTTCACGGCGCTGCGGCTGGGATCCGCCTGGCGGCGCATCGCGGGGCTGATGGACGAGGCGGCGCAGAACTTCGTCCGCACCTCCTTCTCCTCAGTGGTGCGGGACAACTGGGATCTCGCCATCGGGCTGATGGACAGCGAGGGGCGGCAGTTCGCGCAATCCTCCCGTTCCGTGCCGTCCTTCGTGGGCACGATGCCGGTGACGCTGGGGCACATGCTGGCGCGCATCCCGCGCGAGCGGCTGCGGCCGGGCGACGTGCTGATCAGCAACGACGGCTATCTCGGTACCGGGCACCTGAACGACATCACGACGATCCGTCCCGTCTTCCGCGATGGGCGGATCGCGGCCTGGATCGGCGGCACCTTCCATTCGACCGACATCGGCGGCGCACCATCGGTCGAGGCACGGGATTCCTGGGAGGAAGGCCTCACCATACCGATCGCGCGCATCCTGCGCGGCGGGGAGGAGAACGAGGACGTCATCGCCTTCCTCGAGGCGAACCTCCGGCAGCCCGACGAAACGCTGGGCGACATCCGCGCGCTGTTCGCCGTCTATGAGCAGGCGGAGACGCGGCTGTTCCGCATCCTGGCCGAGGAAGGGATCGAGGACCTCGATGCGCTGGCCGGCGAGATCTTCGCACGGTCCGAGCGGTCGATGCGCCAGGCGATCGCCGCGGTGCCGGATGGCGAGGTGACGGACGAGGTGACCTCGGACGGCTTCGAGCATCCGGTGACGATCCGGCTGCGGCTGGGGATCAAGGGCGATGCGTTGAGCCTCGACTTCACCGGCACCGATCCGCAGATCGCGCGGCCGGTGAATTCGCCGCTGAACTTCTCCCGTGCCTATTCCCACTACGCGGTGAAATGCGCCTTCGATCCGGAGACGCCGAACAACGACGGATGCTTCCGACCGATCCGCTTCATCGCGCCCGAGGGCAGCATCGTGAACCCGCGCCGCCCCGCGCCGGTCTGGGGGCGGCACCTGACGGGGCACTACCTGCCGATCCTGGTGCTGGCCGCGCTGGGGCGGCTGATCCCGGACCGCGTCATCGCCGAATGCGGCAGCCCCCTGTGGAACTGCTACTTCACCGGCGAGCACGCCGATGGCCGCCGCTACGTGCGGATGTTCTTCATGAATGGCGGGCATGGCGCGATGCCCATGCGCGACGGGCCGGCCTGCCTGTCCTTCCCCTCCAACGTCGCGACCCAGCCGGTCGAGCAGTTCGAGAACGCCGTGCCCATGCTGCTGACCGAAAAGCGGCTCATCCCGGATTCCGGCGGCGCGGGGAGGATGCGTGGCGGGCTCTCGCAGCGCCTGACCTTCGAGGCGACGGGGCCGAGGCCCGTCACCGTCACCTACCGCCACGAGCGCGTGCAGCATCCGCCGCGGGGCATCCTAGGCGGGCTGGCCGGCACCGGCGGGCGTGATCTGGTGAACGGCGCGAAGGCGCCGGCCAAGGCGCGCATCGTGCTCGCGCCCGGCGACCGCATCACCTTCGAGACGCCTGGCGGCGGGGGGATGGGACCGCCGACGGAGCGCGATCCGGCGGCGCTCGCGCGCGACATCGCCGAAGGCTACGTCACCGAGGCCGGCGCGAAGGCGTATCGCGCATGACCGGCGCGCCCTACCGGATCGGCGTCGACATCGGCGGCACCTTCACCGACTTCGTGCTGCTCGACACGCGCGACGGGTCCTTGCGCAACGGCAAGCTGCTGACGACGCCGCATGCGCCGGAGGAAGCCGTGCTTGCCGGCATACGGCAGATGCTGGACGCGCATGGCATCGCGCCGGATCAGGTGCAGCACGTCATCCATGGCACCACGCTCGTCGCCAACGCGCTGATCGAACGGCGCGGGGTGCCGACCGGGCTGATCACGACCGACGGTTTCCGCGACGTCGTCGAGATCGGCACGGAACTGCGCCACGACACCTACGACCTCTTCATGCGCGTGCCGCAGCCGCTGGTGCCGCGCAGCGGGCGCATCGAGGTCGCGGAGCGCATCCTGCCCGATGGCGGCGTGCGGATGCCGCTCGACGAGGCCGCCGCCCGCGCCGCGGCGCGGGACCTTGCCGCATCGGGCGTGCAGGCCGTCGCCGTCTGCTTCCTGCATGCCTTCCGCAACCCCGCGCATGAACGGCGGATGGGCGAGATCCTCGCGGAAGAGGCGCCGGGCGTGACGCTGTGCCTCTCCTCGGACGTGGTGCCGGAGATCGGCGAGTACGAACGCGCCTCCACCACCATCTGCAACGCCTATGTGCTGCCGGTCTTCCAGCGCTACCTCACGCGTCTGGCCGAGGGGCTGCGCGGCATCGGCCTGACCGGCCCGCTCTACCTGATGCTGTCCGATGGCGGCACGGTGGGGGAGGAGACCGCGGCGCGGCATCCGATCCGCCTGGTGCAGTCCGGGCCGGCCGGCGGGGTGCGCGCGACGGCGCTGCTCGGCGGGGCGTCGGGGGCGGCGGATGTGCTCTGCTTCGACATGGGCGGCACCACCGCCAAGGCCTGCCTGATCGAAGGCGGGGAGCCGCTGCGCAGCCTCGACTTCGAGGTCGCGCGCGTCGATCGCTTCCGCAAGGGCAGCGGCCTGCCGCTCAAGGTGCCGGTGATCGAGATGATCGAGATCGGCGCCGGCGGCGGGTCCATCGCGCAGGTCGATCGGCTCGGGCTGATCCAGGTGGGGCCGGAGAGCGCGTCGTCCGATCCCGGCCCGGCCTGCTACGGCCTCGGCGGCACGCGGCCGACGGTGACGGATGCGGATCTCGTCCTCGGCTATCTCGGCGCGGGGTCGTTCCTGGGCGGCGACATGCGGCTCGACGTCGCGGCGGCGGAGCGCGCGATCCGCGAGCATCTCGCCGATCCGCTCGGCCTGTCGGTGGTGGAAGCGGCCTGGGCGCTGCATGAGACGGTCAACGGCAACATGGCCCAGGCCGCGGCGATCCACGCGCTCGAGAAGGCGCGGCGGATCGAGGGCTACGCCATGGTCCCGATCGGGGGCGCCGGCCCGGTCCATGCGGCGCAGGTGTGCCGGAAACTCGGCATCGCGCGGATGATCGCGCCGGCCGGGGCGGGCGTCGCCTCGGCCTTCGGCTTCCTCGCCTCGCCGATCTCCTTCGCCTTCGTGCGGGGCTGGGTGGCGCCGCTGGCGACGCTCGACTTCGCGGAACTCGCGGCCCTGGTCGCGGGCATGGAAGCCGAGGGGCGTCGCATGGTCGCCGAGGCCGGCGTCGCGCCGGCGGCGATGCGCACCACCGTCATCGGCGCGCTGCGCTATGCCGGCCAGGGCTTCCAGGTCGAGGCCGAGATCCCCGCCGCCGCCATCGCGCATGCTGATCGCGACGGCATCCGCCGCGCCTTCGAAGCCGCCTACCTGCAGCAATACGGCCGCACGGAGCCGGCCCTGCCGGTCGAGGGCGTGTCCTGGCGTGTCATCGTCGCCGGGCCGACGCCGGCGCTCGACCTCGCGCGCGGCGCGGGCGGCGGCGGGGCGGCGGTGACCGGCGTGCGCCCGGCCTGGTTCCCCGGCCAGGGCTTCGTCGAGACGCCGGTGATCGACCGCACCCGGCTCGGTCCCGACGATCGCGTCGCGGGTCCGGCGCTGGTCGAGGAACGCGAAAGCACGCTCGTATTGCCGCCGGGCAGCGAGGCGGTGTGCGACGCGTCGCTGAACCTGGTGGTGACGGTCGGCGGCTAGCGCAGGCCGGGCAGCAGCGCCGCGCGGCAGGCGCTGCCCGATCGCAGCGACGGCGATTCCGCCAGCCGCGCCATCACCGCGCCGGCGCCGCCGCCCGGCTGCACCAGCACCATCGCGCTGCCCGCGCCGCCGCCGTCGCGCGGTGCGACGACATGCAGCAGCCAGCAGGAGAAGGGCGGCGAGAGGAACTCGCCTGCCACCGCTGCCAGGACGACGACCACGCCGACCTTGAGCAGGGTGCCGAACATCAGCGCGGCGGCGGCACGAAGGCGCCCTGGCCGGGCGTCTCGGCCCAGGCGCGGAAGGCGGGGGAGGGCGTGACGCGGCCGGCCTGCATCAGGCGCAACCAGGTCTCGGTCGCGCGGACGAAGGGGTTCACGCCGCGCACCCAGATGGCGAGGCTCATCGCCTCGGCGATCTCGGGTTCCGGCACGCCGGCGGCATAGGCGGCCTCGATCTCGGCGGCGAGGCCCCAGGCCTCGTCGCCCGCGGTATGCGCGCCGATCAGCGCGAGCCGCGCGAGGCGTTCGTCCAAGGCACCGGCGACGAGGCGCATCGCGCCGTCCTTGTATTCGCGCGCGAGGTCGGTCCCCGGCAGGTGCTGCTGCCAGGACGCCGCGAGCGCCGCATAGCGCCGCGCCCCCGCCGCCCAGGCGGCGAGGCGGAACACGGCGGCAGCCTCGGCCTCGGTGCCGCCGGTCTTCATGAACAAGTGCAGGTGGTGCGTGCCGACCGGCTCCTGGCAGGCGACGAGGATCGCGAGCCAGACCACCTCCTTCGCATGCGGGGTCAGGTGGTGGTCGTCGAGCGTCAGCGCCCGGTACATCGCCTCATAGGTCGCGTGCAGCTCGGGCAGGGCGGCGGCCATGGCGCCGTGGTGCGGCAGGACATAGCCGCCGCGCGCGGCGCGGATCGCCTCGAGCCGCGCGCGGACCTCCTCGGGCGAGGTCATGCGACGACGGGGTCGAGCGTCTCGACCATCCAGCGCGCGATGGCGGTCGCCTGGGCGTCCATGTGCGGCTGCACCATCACCTGGATGCCCATCGGCATGCCGCCGACCGAGGTGAGCGGCACCGTCACGGCTGGGGCGCCGATGCCGGAGCTCGGCGTGTTGAACACCGCATCGCCGGTCGGGCGCGGCACCAGCGGCTGGCCCGGCACCTCGCCGGCCCAGAGCGGGGCGGGGCCGGGCGAGGCGGGGGCGATCAGCGCGTCGACCACCGGGGCAAGGGCGGCGTGCCGGGCGCGGATCTCCTCGCGCTGCAGCAGGCGCAGGCGGTAGTCCTCGGGCGTCATCTTGCTGGCCATGGTCAGCACCGCCTTGCTCCGCGCGCTGATGCCGTCCGGGTCCTGCGCGACCAGGTTGCGGAACAGCCAGTGGTTCTCCCAGCCGGTGATGGCGCTGGTCATCGCCTGCACGCCGGTCAGCGAGGCCTCGAAGGTCTCGAGCAGCGGATGGTCGCCGCGGCGCAGCACCGTGACGCCCTGCGCGCGGAGGCGGTCCACCACCTGCTCGAAGGCCACCTTGCTCGCGGCGTCGAGGCCGGCCCAGCCTTCCGTCTCCATCACGCCGATCACGGCGGGGCGGCGCGCCTCGGGTGGCGTGGACGGGCCGAACAGGCCGGGGCGGCCGGGGTCGCCGCCGGCGCGCTTCGCGATCTCGATCGCGACCTGCCACATGTCCTCGATCGAGCCGGCATGCACGCCGGAGGTGCTCATCGAGGTCGCCTGGCGTTCGCCGCGGTTGATGCCGCCCTGGGTCGGCTTCAGCGCGAAGTTCCCGCAATAGGAGGCCGGGCGGATGATGGACCCGCCGACCTGCGTGCCGATCGCCGCCGGCACCATGCGCGCCGCGACGGCGGCGGCCGACCCGGAGGACGACCCGCCCGGCGTGCGTCCCTGGTCGAAGGGGTTGGTCGTCGGCCCCGGATGCGCGCCGCCGAGTTCCGTCGTCACGGTCTTGCCGAGGATGATCGCCCCCGCCTCCCGCAGCGCCGAGACGGCCGCGTTGTCGCGCTTCGGGAAATTCCCGCGATAGGCGCGGCAGCCCATCTGGGTCGGCATGTCCCGCGTCTCGAGCAAGTCCTTGATGCCGATCGGCATGCCGTCGATGGGGGAGAGCGGGCGGCCCGCCTTCCAACGCGCGGTGGAGGCGTCCGCGGCCTCCCGCGCGCCGGCCTGGTTCAGCACCACCCAGGCGCGGACCACCGGTTCCTGCGCCGCAATGGTCTCGAGACAGCGTTCGAGGAAGTCGCGTGGGGTGTCCGCATCCTCGGCGAAGGCCCGGGCGGCCTGGTGGAAGGCGAGGGCGCGAAAGTCGCGCGGCGAATATGCGGCCATGGATGATCCTGCTCCCGTCCGGGGCATTCAGGGCCCAGCTTGCGGGCATGTCCAGGCCAGGGCGGATGACGGGATGGACAGAACCCTCTGGCGCGCCGCACTCTGCCGTTGCAGTTTGAGGCAACGTCAGGGCAGAGCGCCGCCAGGCGCCGACTGGGAGAAGTGGGCATGACCGAGGACGATCTTCGCGGCCTTATCGCGCGCGTGAAGGATGGCCGGCTGTCGCGGCGCGGCTTCGTGCGGCGCATGGCGGCAGTGGGCCTCACCGCCCCGATGGCGACGCAGATCCTGGCGATCGCCGGCGCCGCGCCTGCCGCGGCGCAGTCGGTGCCGGAGTACAAGCCCACCCGGCGCGGGGGCGGCGGGCAGCTCAAGATCCTCTATTGGCAGGCGGCGACGCTGCTGAACCCGCATTTCGCGGCCGGCACGACCAACCAGGATGCGAGCCGCGTCTTCTACGAGCCGCTCGCCGGCTGGGCGACCGACGGGACGCTGGTGCCGATCCTCGCCGCCGAGGTCCCCTCCGTCGAGAATGGCGGCCTCGCCGCGGACGGCCGTTCCGTGACCTGGAAGCTGAAGCGCGGCGTGAAGTGGCACGACGGGCAGGATTTCTCGGCCGACGACGTCGTCTTCAACTGGGAATATTCCCGCAATCCCGCCGTCGCGGCGGTGACGTCGGGATCCTATCGCGACGTCAATGTCGTGAAGGTCGACGACTACACGGTGCGCGTCGAATTCCAGCAGCCGACCCCGTTCTGGGCGGACGCCTTCGTGGGCGTCACCGGGCAGATCGTTCCCAAGCACCAGTTCAAGGACTTCGCGGGCGGCAATTCCCGCGACGCGCCGGCCAACCTGCGGCCGGTGGGCACCAGCGCCTACAAGTTCGTCTCCTTCGCGCCGGGCGACAACCTGCGCGCGGAGCTGAACCCGAACTACCACATGAACAACCGCCCCTACTTCGACACGCTCGAGGTCAAGGGCGGGGGCGATGCGGTCTCGGCCGCGCGCGCCGTGCTGCAGACCGGCGACTACGACTACGCCTGGAACATGCAGGTCGAGGACGAGATCCTGAAGCGGCTGGAATCGGCCGGGCGCGGCAAGGTCAACATCGTCGACGGCGGCAGCATCGAGTTCGTCCAGCTCAATGCGACCGATCCGAACCAGGAGGTCGACGGCGAGCGCGCCTCGATCCGGACGCAGCACCCGGCCTTCCGCGATCCGGCGGTGCGCCAGGCGATGGCGCTGCTGATCGACCGCAACGCGCTCGAGCAGTTCATCTACGGGCGTGGCGGGCCGGCGACGGCGAACTTCCTGAACAACCCGCCGCGCTTCCGCTCGCCGAACCTGCGCTGGGAGTTCAGCATCCAGAAGGCGAACGAGCTGCTCGACGCCGCCGGTTGGGCCCGCGGGCGCGACGGCATCCGGGCCAAGGACGGCGTGCGGCTGAAGTTCGTCTACCAGACCTCGGTCAACGCGCCGCGCCAGCGCACCCAGGCGATCTACAAGCAGGCGGCGCAGCGCGCGGGCATCGAGCTCGAGCTGAAGTCGGTCACCGCGTCGGTGTTCTTCTCGTCGGATGTCGCCAATCCCGACACCTACACGAAGTTCTACGCCGACATGCAGATGTACACGACGACGATGCCGCAGGCCGACCCCGAGCGGTTCATGAACCAGTATGTCTCGTGGGAAATCTCCTCCAAGGCGAACAATTGGCAGGGCCGCAACATCGTCCGCTGGCGCAGCGAGGAATACGACCGCATCTTCCGCGAGGCGCAGGGCGAGCTCGACCCGGTCAAGCGCGCGGCGATGTTCATCCGGCTGAACGACCTGGTGGTCGGCAGCAACCACATCATCCCGCTGGTGAAGCGCCCGACCGTGAGCGCGAGCGTCAACAGTCTCCGGCCCGTGCTCAGCGCCTGGGATCTGACCTTGTGGTACCTGAACGACTGGACCCGCGAAGCCTGATCGTCGCGCGTGCTCCAGTACGTCACCCGGCGCCTGCTGATCGCGATCCCGAGCCTGCTCGGGATCAGCGTGGTGCTGTTCACCGTCCTCGCGCTCGCGCCCGGGGATCCGTTCGAGGAACTCGCGACCAACCCCGCCGTGCCGCCCGATGTCCGCGCGGCACTGCGGGCGAGCCTCGGGCTCGATGACCCGGTCTACCTGCGCTACCTGCACTGGCTGAGCGCGATGCTGCGCGGCGACTGGGGCTTTTCCTTCGTCAGCCGCATCCCGGTCGACCAGCTGATCCTGCAGCGCCTGCCGACCACGGTCGCCGTGATCGGCGCGTCGCAGGTGCTGGCGCTGGCGATCGCCCTGCCGGTCGGCGTCTTCGCGGCGACGCGGCCCTATTCGATCTTCGACCAGATCGCGAACACGCTGGCCTTCGTCGGCTTCTCCCTGCCGACCTTCTTCACCGGCCTGCTGCTGATCATGTTCTTCTCCATCCACCTCGACTGGCTGCCCTTCGTGTTCCGCACGAACATCGAGGCGACGGGCTGGAAGTGGTGGTGGGAGATGATCCGCCAGTCGATCATGCCCGTCCTGGTGCTCGGCCTGTTCCAGGGCGCGGCCTGGACGCGCTTCGTGCGGTCGGCCGTGCTCGACGTGGTGCGGCTCGACCACGTGACGACGGCGCGGTCGAAGGGCCTGTCGGAAGCGCGGATCACGCTGAAGCACATCGTGCGCAACGCGATGATCCCGGTGGTGACCCTGGTCGCGCTGCAGATGCCTGCCGTCTTCGGCGGCGCCATCGTGACCGAGCAGATCTTCCGCGTGCCCGGCATCGGATCGCTGCTGATCAGCGCCATCCTCGCCAACGACACGCCGGTGATCATGGCGGTCACCTTCGTCTTCGCGGGCCTCGTCATCCTCTTCAACCTGCTGGCGGACGTGCTCTATGGCTGGCTCGACCCTCGCATCAGCTTCCGCTAGCCCCGCCGCCGAACGCCGGCACATCGGGCCCTGGCAGGAAGCCTGGCGGCGCTTCCGCAAGCACCGGCTGGCGGTGGCCAGCGGCGTGGTGCTGCTGGCGCTGATCCTCGCCGTCGTGGTCGGTCCATTCGTCTGGTCGGTGCCGATCGACGAGATCGACTTCACCGCCCGGCTGCAGGGGCCGTCCTGGGCACATCCGCTCGGCACGGACGACCTCGGACAGGACCTGCTGGCGCGCATCCTCTATGGTGGGCGGATCTCCCTCGCGGTCGGCTTCGCGGCCATGGCGGTCGCGATCTTCGTCGGCGTGCTGGTCGGCGCGGTGGCCGGCATGGCGGGCGGGAAGGTGGACGTCGCCCTGATGTGGCTGACGGACCTGTTCCTCTCCCTGCCGCAACTGCCGCTGCTGCTGCTGATCATCTACCTGTTCCGCGACACGCTGACGGGGCTGGTGGGGCTGGAACTGGGCGTCTTCATCCTCATCGTCGCGGTGATCGGCGGCTTCCGCTGGATGCCGGTGGCGCGGCTGGTGCGTGCGCAGTTCCTGTCGCTGCGCGAGAAGGAATTCGTCGAGGCGGCGCGCGCCCTCGGCGCCTCCCGCGGGCGGCTGGTGCTGCGCCACATCCTGCCCAATGCGCTGGGGCCGGTGATCGTGGCCGCGTCGATCGACGTCGCGGCGGCGATCCTCGCGGAATCGACGCTGTCCTTCCTCGGCCTCGGCTTCCCGCCGGACGTGCCGACCTGGGGGCGGCTGCTGTTCGACGCCAAGGACAACCTCGACTTCGCGCCGCACTGGGCGCTGTTCCCGGGCATGGCGATCTTCCTGACGGTGCTGTCGATCAACTACATCGGCGACGGCCTGCGCGACGCGCTGGATCCGCGCCGGATCATCTCGGCATGAGCGCGACCGCGGCGGACCCGCTGCTCTCCATCCGCGACCTCAAGGTCCATTTTGCCACCGACGACGGCATGGTCCGCGCCGTCGACGGCGTGAGCATCGATGTCGGCCGCAAGGAGACGGTCTGCGTCGTCGGCGAATCAGGCTGCGGCAAGACCGTCACGGCGATGACGGTGCTGAAGCTGATCGCCATGCCGCCGGGCAAGATCGCCGGCGGGCAGATCCTGTGGCAGGGCAGGGACCTCGTGCCGCTCAAGGGCGATGCGATGCGGCCGATCCGCGCCAAGGAGATCGCGATCGTCTTCCAGGAGCCGATGACCTCGCTCAATCCCGTCTACACGGTGGGCGAGCAGATCGCGGAGGTGGTGCGTCAGCAGGAAGGCCTCGGCAAGCGCGCGGCGATGGACCGCGCGAAGGAGATGCTGAGCCTGGTGCACATCCCCAACGCCGCGCGGCGCGCGAACGATTATCCGCACCAGTTCTCGGGCGGCATGCGCCAGCGCGTGATGATCGCCATGGCCCTGTCCTGCAACCCGCAACTGCTGATCGCGGACGAACCGACCACCGCCCTCGACGTCACCATCCAGGCGCAGATCCTCGACCTGCTGGCCGAGATGAAGGAACGGCTCGGCATGGCGGTGATGCTCATCACCCATGCCATGGGCGTGGTGGCCGAGGTCGCCCAGCGCGTCGTCGTCATGTACGCCGGCAAGGTGGTCGAGGAGGCGCCGGTGCGGGAGCTCTTCGGCAATCCGCGCCATCCTTATACGCAGGGGCTGATCCGCTCGATCCCGCGCCTCGATCTCGCCGCGACGCACCGGCAGCGGCTCGAGGCGATTCCGGGCACGGTGCCGAACCTGCTGCATCCGCCGGTCGGGTGCCGCTTCGCCGCGCGCTGCCGCTTCGCCACCGACGCCTGCACCGCGGCCGAGCCGCCGCTGCGCGAGGTCGCACCCGGCCACAAGGTGGCCTGCATCCTGTGAGCGCCGCGAAGGAACCGCCGATGCAGACGCCGCTGCTCTCCGTTCGCAACCTGGTCAAGCAGTTCCCGGTGCGCGGTGGACTGCTGCGGCGCGTCGTCGACCATGTGCACGCCGTCGACGGCGTGGGTTTCGACCTGGACCAGGGGGAGACGCTCGGCCTGGTGGGCGAATCCGGCTGCGGCAAGTCCACCACGGGCCGCTGCATCCTGCGGCTGATCGAGCCGACCTCGGGCGAGGTGGTCTTCGAAGGGCGCGACGTGCGCGCGCTGAACGGCCGGGACCTCGCGGCGATCCGCCGCGACATGCAGATCATCTTCCAGGACCCCTTCGCCTCGCTGAACCCGCGGATGACCGTCTCGGCCATCATCGGGGAGGCGCTGGAGATCCACGGCCTCGCGAAGAATCGCCGCGAGCGGGACGAGAAGGTGGCGGAACTGCTGACCACGGTCGGCCTCCGGCCGGATCACATGACGCGGTTCCCGCACGAATTCTCGGGCGGACAGCGCCAGCGCATCGGGATCGCGCGCGCGCTCGCCGTCTCGCCCAAGCTCATCATCTGCGACGAGCCGGTCTCCGCCCTCGACGTCTCGATCCAGGCGCAGGTCATCAACCTGCTCGAGGATCTGCAGGAGAAGTTCGGCCTCTCCTTCCTGTTCATCGCGCACGACCTGTCGGTCGTGGAGCACATCAGCGACCGCGTCGCGGTGATGTATCTCGGGCGCATCGTGGAGATCGCGCCCTCGCGCGACCTCTACACGGACCCGCTGCATCCCTACACGGAAGCGCTGCTTTCGGCTGTGCCGATCCCGGACCCGACGATCAAGCGCGAACGCATCCGCCTCCAGGGCGACATCCCGAGCCCGCTGAACCCGCCCTCCGGCTGTCGCTTCCACACGCGCTGCCCGATCGCGGAAAAGGGGCTGTGCGACACCACCTCACCCGAATTCCGCGAAGCGAAGCCCGGGCACTGGGTGGCGTGTCACAAGCGCGGGTGAGGGCGTAGCGAGAGGGGCCTTGCCCCTCTCGCGCTCACCCCACCAGAGGCCGAAAGGCCTCTGGACACCAATAGTTCAATGGCCGGTTGGCGGAAGGGCACCGAAGGCGATCCGCGCATTGCGGTCGCTCGGTGCCCTTCCGCCAACCGGCCATCTGACGGGTTCCAAGGGCCTTTGGGCCTTTGGCGGGGTGGTCCGGAGGGGCAGGGCCCCTCCGGCGACAACCTCAGCCCCGCTTGTCGATCGCGACGAAGTCGCGCGCTGCCGCGCCGGTGTAGATCTGGCGCGGGCGGCCGATGCGCTGGGACGGGTCCTCGATCAGTTCCTTCCACTGGCTCACCCAGCCGACGGTGCGCGCCACCGCGAACAGCACGGTGAACATCGAGGTCGGGATGCCCATCGCCTTGAGGATGATGCCCGAATAGAAGTCCACGTTCGGGTACAGCTTGCGCGACACGAAGTACTCGTCGGTCAGCGCGATCCGTTCCATCTCGATCGCCATGTCGAGCAGCGGCTCGTCCTTGATGCCAAGCTCGGCGAGGACCTCGTGGCAGGTCTCCTTCATGATCTTCGCGCGCGGGTCGAAGTTCTTGTAGACCCGGTGACCGAAGCCCATGAGCTTGGTGTGGGAGTTCTTGTCCTTCACCTCGCTGATGAAGGCCGGGATGTTCTCGGGCTTGCCGATCTCCGCGAGCATCTTCAGCACCGCCTCGTTCGCGCCGCCATGCGCAGGGCCCCACAGGGCGGCGATGCCGGCGGCGATGCAGGCGAAGGGGTTCGCGCCCGTCGAACCCGCCAGGCGTACCGTCGAGGTCGAGGCGTTCTGCTCGTGGTCCGCGTGCAGGATCAGGATGCGATCCATGGCGCGCGAGAGGATCGGGTTGTTGACGTATTCCTCGGCCGGCACGCCGTTCAGCATGTAGAGGAAGTTCTCCGCGTAGCCGAGGTCGTTGCGCGGATACATGAAGGGCTGGCCGATCGAGTACTTGTAGGCCCAGGCCGCGATGGTCGGCACCTTCGCGATCAGGCGGAAGGCCGCGATGCGGCGCTGCTCCGGATCGTTGATATCGAGGTTGTCGTGGTAGAAGGCGGCCATCGCGCCGACCACGCCGCACATCACCGCCATCGGGTGCGCGTCACGGCGGAAGCCGTCGAAGAAGCGGCGCAGCTGCTCGTGCAGCATGGTGTGGCGCGTAACACCCTTGTCGAATTCGGCATACTGCGCCGCGGTCGGCAACTCGCCGTTCAGGAGCAGGTAGGCGACCTCGAGGAAGGAGGACTTCTCGGCCAGCTGCTCGATCGGGTAGCCGCGGTAGAGCAGCACGCCGGCGTCGCCGTCGATGTAGGTGATCGTGCTCTCGCAGGACGCGGTCGCGCCGTAGCCGGGATCGTAGGTGAAGATGCCGAGCTCGTTGTAGAGCTTGCGGATGTCGGCGACCTGCGGGCCGAGCGTCCCGCCGAGCAGCGGCAATGTCGCGCTCTTGTTGGAGCCCTCCATCGTGACGGTGATGGAGCCGGTGGCCTTGCTGCTCATGTGGGGAGTTCCTCGGGGCGTTCGGGCGGGGTGCTGAGGGGCGGCCCCGCCTGTTTGATGCACCGCAAGATAACGGCCGTCACCCTGGCTTGGCAAACGCGGCGGAATGACCGGGAGGATGGAGGCGGTCCGCGGGTTCGACGCATGACATCCGGGTCATGCGTTGCACAAGCGGCGGAACGGGATGCTAGTCGCGCAGGCGCCAGGCCGGCGGCGCGCCGGCGCCGTTCGCCCAGAGGCCCTGCGCGGCGCCGCGGGCGAGGCTTTCCTCGTTGCGCAAAACGCCGCTGCTCGCGATCGCGAAGCCGCCGCGGACGAGAGAGCGATTGAGATCGGCACCCGCCGCGTCGCACTGGCCGAGCCCGCGGCCGAACCCGTCCTGGCCGACGATGCGGCAGGTCACGGGGCGTCCGGAGATGAGCCGCATCAGCGCGGCGGCGGACGCGGCGCCGCAGTCGAAGACCTCACCGCCGCGGCCGCGGCAATCCTCGCCGCGTGTCGGCGCGGCCACACCGGCCAGCCGCACGATCTTGTCGCCGAGCCCGATCGTCTCGCCATCCACGATGCGGATCGCATGCGCTTCGGCATGCCATTCGCGGCTGGTGGGCGCGGAACCGAAGAGGTTCGACGGCACCGCAACTGCCGCGATCACCGGCAGGGCGATCGCTGCGGAAAGCAGGAGCGCCGTGCCGCTCATACGCGGACGGTTCCTGCGGCCTTTGAAGATGCGCCGTCGTTCAAGCACGGTGCGATGGCTATCGCGACGAAACGCCATCTGCAACCCGCCGTTGCAGCCTGTTCCGACAAAATTTGATCGTCATCGTCAACGCGATGAGAGGAAGCGTCGCTAGTCGCCTGACCAGAAACGATCCTTGCCGCTCAGCCGCTCCCACGCCTCCAGGGCGTCGCCGCGATGGTCCGCGACGCGGGCTTCGCACCACCCTTCGATGACGCCCGCAGCCCACATCCGGCCCGCCTGGCCCTGCCCGATGAGGCTCCGCGCGAGGCCTCGCGCCACGGCCGCGTCGTTGGCGATGCCGAGGCCTTCCTGCAACGCGGCAACACGGCGCAGGAAGCGTCGTGCCGCCTTCGGGCCGAAGACGGGCGCGAACACCTCGGCCGCGTAGCGCAGGCGCTTGCCGTCCAGGCGGAGCTCGTGCAGCGCCTCGGACGACAATTGCTCGAAATCCTCGCCGGCGCGACGCAGCCGGTGCCAGCGGCGGTCCAGGATGCTGCGGGCGAACTCCCCGACCCGCGCTTCGAGCGCCGCAAGAGCCTCGCTGGATGCCTCCTCGCGCCAGGGGCGGGCCAGGAGTGTCCCCGTCGCGTCGATCAGCAACATGCGCCACGCCGGCCCGTCGAGCATGGCGAGCACCGCCTCATACGCCGCATGCCGACGCCCTTTGGCGGCGCGGAGCAGGGCGGCGATGCGCGTCTCATCGGGGAAGGCCGTGCTGACCTGACGGCCGATGCCGCCGATGAACACATCCCAGTCCCGTGCCGGGCCGAGCACCGAGAGCACCTCCCGCAGGCGGGCGTCGAGTGCGCGCAGGGGCGGTCCGTCCGTTGCCGCCCGGAAGACGCGCAGCACGGATCGGAGGCGGCGCAGGGCGACCCGTGTCTGGTGCACCGCCTCCGGCCCGCCGTCCTGGCGTATGCGGGCGGATTGCTGGCGAATGACCTCGATCAGGTGGCCGGCGGCACGCAGGAAGGCGTCCTCGACCGTGTCGGCGCCCGAGGTATCGGGAGGGCCGAGCCGATGGGGTCGCGCATCGGTGCCGGTGGCCAGCGCGCGGCCTTCCTCGGCGAGGCAGGCGAGCGGCGGCAGCAGCGGGACGGTCGCAGCGATGCCGTTGGCCGCCGCCAGCACGGCCGGCAGCGTGCCCGTCAGCGAAAGTCGCGCGGTGGGGCGTTCCGCCGCGACGCAGCGCAACCGGCCGACCAGCAGGACGCCGTCGACCGTCTCCCCCGCAAGTCCGAGGCGAAAGGCCAGGCGGCGCCCCGTGAAGGCGGCGACGGCGACGAGCGGGCCGTCTCCGGCCTGGGCCGGCGTCTCATCGGCGGCGAGCGGACGCAGGACCTCGGGCGGCATGCCGGGGTGCCAGGCCGCCGCAGGTTCGGGCAGCGTACGGACCAGGACGCGCGGGCCCCGCTTCGGCGCGGCGACGGTCAGCCCGGCGGCCGCGAGCGCGCCGTCGGCCGTGTCGAGCCACACCGTCTCCGCCGTCGTGGGCCGTGCCCGGTCGCTGCGGTGGGTCTGGAGGAAGGGCAGGCGGGTCAGGCGCTCCGCGGCCTCGACGGGCAGGGTGAAGTCGAGGGTGAGCGCCTCAGGCGATCGGGCGTCCGGTTCCGGCGGGGGCGGGTCGCCGGTGTGGGCTTCCGCCTCGCCCTCCGTTTGGCGGGTTGCGCGGCCGGCTGCCATGGCGGAGATCACAGGGCCATCTCCGGCAGGTCGGCCGGCACCAGGAAGCGCACCAGCCGGCCACCCCCGTCGCCGAGGTCGTGCCATGGCGTGGCAATCGAGAATTCGGCCAGCGCGCAGGTCGGGAAGCCGTCCGCCATGCGTCGGGCCGAGGCCGGGCCGGACGCCATGCCCGCCGCGCCGACCAGCGCCAAAGCGAGGTCCTGCAGACCGGGATTGTGGCCGATCAGCATGATGCTGCGCGCCGTCTCGGGCGCGCGGCGCAGGATGTCGAGGAGCCGCGGCCAGGGTGCCAGGTAGATGTCGTCCATCGGCTCGACGAGTGGGCTGTCGGGGAAGGGCGATATCGCCTCGAGCGTCTGCAGCGTGCGCCGCGCCGAGGAGACCAGCACCACGTCCGGCGACAGGCCGAGGTCGCGCATGGCGCCGGCCATGGCCTGTGCGGCCCGTCGCCCGCGGGCGTTCAGCGGGCGGGCATGATCGGGAAGGGACGGGTCGTCCCAGGAGGATTTCGCGTGCCGGAGAAGAAGGAGCTGACGCATGTCGCCGCGCATCCTGCCACGGCGCGCGCGTCCTGTCGCGGGCGGCGCGGGACCCCTCCCGCTTCCGCGCGCCGCCACCATCTCGCGCGGACGGTCGGCGATCGAGGGTTGCATGTCGGGAACGGTCATCGTGGTGGGCGCGACGGGGGCGGTAGGCGCGGCGCTGGCGCGGCGACGCGCGGCACAGGGGGACCGTGTCGTGCTGGTGGCCCGCGACCCCGAACGGGTTGCTGCGCTGGCGGCGGGGCTGCCGGGCAGCCTCGCCGTGGTGGCGGACGCAATGGACGCGGCGGCGTTGCATGCCGCCGTCGCCGCGGCCGGGCCGTCCGTTTCGGGCCTGGCCTATTGCGCCGGGTCGATCGCGCTGAAGCCGCTGAAGCGGACGCGGGAGGCGGATTTCCTTGATGCCTTCCGGCTGAACGCGCTCGGCGCGGCGATCGCGGTGCAGGCGGCGCAGGACGCCCTTGTCGCGGCAAAGGGGTCGGTGGTGCTGTTCTCGACGGTTGCCGCGCGGGCCGGCTTCCCCAACCATGCCGCCATCGCCGCCGCCAAGGCGGCGGTCGAGGGGCTGACGGTGGCACTCGCCGCCGAGCTGGCACCGGCGGTGCGGGTGAACTGCATCGCCCCCTCGTTGACGCGCAGCGCCATGGCGGCGCCGCTGACCGGGAATGCACAGATGGCCGAGGCGATCGCGAAACAACACCCCATCCCGCGCCTGGGCGAGGGCGAGGATTCGGCGGCCCTCGCCGATTTCCTGCTCTCCCCCGCCGCGGGCTGGATCACCGGGCAGGTCTTTGCCGTGGACGGCGGCCGGTCGACCGTGCGGAGCCGCGGCTGATGCAGCGGCGCGACGCGATCGCCTTGCCCGCGGCGCTGCTCGCCTGGCCGGCGCGCGCGGCGGAGGGCGACATCGCCTTCCGCATCCTCCGCAAGGGCGAGGCCGTGGGCACGCACACGGTGCGCTTCGCGACGCGCGGGGCGGAACGCGTCGCGACCTCGGACCTGGTGATCGCGCCACGGGTCTTCGGCATCGTCGTCTACCGCTATGAGCATCGCTACGAAGAGGTGACGGAGGGCGGCCGCTTCCGCCGCGTGACTTCGCGCCTCAACCGCAACGGCCGCATCGTGGAGGTGCGCGGGGAACGGGTGGCCGGCGCCGTGCTGCTCGACGGAACCGAGGGGCCGCAGCGCCTGCCCGAGGACGCCGCGCCGCTGTCCTGGTGGGAGATGCGCCGCCTCGGCGGCCGCGTGCCGCTGTTCGGCACCACCACGGGCCGCGCCCTGGACCTCGCCTGGGAGACACGACGCGGGGCCGCCGGCGGGCCCGAATTCCAGTGCAGCGGGGAGGTGACGGCATCCGTCGCCTTCGATGCGGCCGGGCGCTGGGTGGGGTTCTCCGCGCGCGGGGACGACGGCACCGACATCGTCTACGCCCCGGCATGACCGGCGGCACGCTGCGCGTGGTGCTGGGTGACCAGTGCGCGCGCGACATCGCGTCGCTGGACGGCCTCGATCCGGCGCGCGACGTGGTGCTGATGATGGAGGTGCAGGCCGAATGCACCTATGTCCCGCATCATCCGCAGAAGATCGTCCTCGTGCTGTCGGCCATGCGGCACTTCGCGCGGGCGCTCGCGGCGCGTGGCGTGCAGGTGGACCTGGTGCGGCTCGACGATCCGGCGAACACGCACTCCTTCCGCGGGGAGGTCTTGCGCGCCTTCGCCCGACACCGGCCCGCGCGCATCGTCGCGACGCATCCCGGCGAATGGCGCGCGCTGCAGGACATGCTGGGCTGGGAGGAGGCGGCGGGCGTTCCGGTCGAGATCCGCGAGGATACGCGCTTCCTCTGCTCCCTGCCGCGCTTCCGCGCCTGGGCGGCTGGGCGGAAGTCGTACCGGATGGAATTCTTCTACCGCGAGATGCGACGCGAGACCGGCCTGCTGATGGACGGCGACGAGCCCGCCGGCGGGAAGTGGAACTTCGATGCGGAGAACCGCGCCGCCCTGCCCAAGGGCCTGACGCCGCCGGAACCGCCGCGCTTCGCGCCCGATGCGATCACGCGCGAGGTGATGGACCTGGTCGCCGCGCGCTTCGGCGCGCATTTCGGCGCCGTCGAGGGCTTCTCTTGGCCCGTCACCGCGAAGGATGCGCGCGCCGCGCTGGTCGCCTTCGTCCGCGACCGGCTGCCGCTGTTCGGCGACTACCAGGACGCGATGGCCACGGGACAGCCGACGCTGTTCCATTCCCTCGTCTCGACCAGTCTCAACACCGGTCTACTCGATCCGATGGAGGCCTGCCGCGCAGCCGAACAGGCCTGGCGCGACGGGCAAGCGCCGCTCAACGCCGCCGAGGGCTTCATCCGCCAGATCCTCGGCTGGCGGGAGTATGTCCGCGGCATCTACTGGCACTTGATGCCGGGCTATGCGCGGGAGAACGCGCTCGGTGCCGACCGCCGGCTTCCGGGCTTCTACTGGGGTGCACCGACGACGATGCGCTGCATCGAACAGGCCGTGGCGCAGACGCGCGACCTCGCCTACGCGCACCACATCCAGCGCCTGATGGTCACCGGCAATTTCGCGCTGCTGGCCGGCATCGATCCGGCCGAGATCAATGCCTGGTATCTCGCGGTCTACGCGGACGCCTTCGAATGGGTGGAACTGCCCAACACCCACGGCATGGCGATCCATGCCGATGGCGGGGTAATGGCGTCGAAGCCCTATGCGGCCTCGGGCGCCTACATCAACCGCATGTCGGATTATTGCGGCGGCTGCGCGCACGACCCGAAGCAGTCGACCGGCCCGCGCGCCTGTCCGTTCAACGCGCTCTACTGGGACTTCATCGCCCGCCACGCGGACCGCTTCGCCGCGAACCCGCGGATGGCCATGCCGCTGCGGACGCTGGCGAAGATGGACCCGCGCAAGGTCGCGGCGATGCGGGCCGAGGCGGCGCGGTTCCTCGCCGCCCTCGACGCCTGACCGCGCGCGTTCCATCCTCCGCCCGGCCCAGCACGACGGAGGACGCCATGACGCAGGATACCGAGATCGAGTGGATGAAGCTCACCTTCGCGGAGCTCAACGCCCACGCGGCGGCGGATGCGCTCGTCATCGTCCCGGTCGCCTCGCTCGAGCAGCATGGGCCGCACCTCGCGACGGGCGTCGACATCATCTGCGCCAGCGGCGTCGCGCAGCGCGTCGCGCGCCGCATGGTCGCGGCCGGCAAGCCTGCCGTGGTCATGCCCTGCGTGTGGACCGGCCTCGCCGAGCATCACGTGCCTTTCGGCGGCACCGTGACGCTCGACTACGACACCTTCGCTGCGGTGCTGAAGGGCGTCGTGCGGTCCGCCGCGCGCGCGGGCTTCAAGCGGGTGATGCTGCTCAACGGCCATGGCGGCAATGCCGAGGCCGTCGCCGTCGCCGGCGGCGAATGCCAGACGGAGTTCGGCCTGAAGGTCGCCGCCGGCACCTATTGGCACCTGGCCGGCGATGCCTTCGCGCCGATCCTCGAACGCCAGTCCAACGTGCTGCACGCCTGCGAGGCCGAGACCTCCATGGTCATGGCCCTGCTGCCCGAGGCGGTGCGCACCGACCGCCTGGCCGAGGCGCACGGGCCGCACTCGACGCGCCCCGAGGGCCAGCCCGCGGCGATGATCCGCCGGCGGTCGTTCAAGGAGATCACGCCCTCCGGCGTGATCGGCGACGCACGCGCGGCGACCGCGGCGAAGGGCGAGGCGCTGCTGGACGCCGCGGCCGAACGCATTGCCGACGAACTCGGCAACGCGCGGCTCTGGGGCTAGAGAGGCACGGGCGCGCCGGGCGTCGGCGCGCCCTTGGGTCAGTAGGTCGCGATCACCGCCGGATCGTTGGCATCGTTCGGATCGAACCAGCCGGTCGAAACGCCGGCGTCGGTGTTGCACACGTAGTTCCAGAACGACTGCCTGTGGTTCCCGATGTACTGGATGCCATTCCACGGATCCAGGATCGTGAGGTCGCGACCGTCCTTCGTGGGACCGACGCAGACGGTCCAATGTCCGCCGTTGGACCGCTCGCCGCGCCGTCCCCACCACCAGCCGACGATGGCGGGCCGCTTCGAGGAGGATTTCTGGAGAGCGTCCAGAACGGCGGCCGCGTTCCCCGCGACCGTCCGTGCCGTCGTGATGGGCGACGGTTGAGCCTTCAGGATCTGGACCAGCGGTGCGGCCTCGGAGCCATTCCGCGTCCAGTCGTGCAGGCCGCCGGCACTGCGGCTGATCGCCGATATGCCGGCGTTGAGCCGCCCGCGTTCGGCGAGTGCGACGAGCCCGCGGAAGACATCTTCCGAGATCTGGTATCGCGCCGCCGGGTTCCAGAGCTGCTTCATGATCAGCACGCAGGCGGGACCGCACGAATTGCCCCGCTTCTGCAGGACGAACTCGAACCAGTTCCCGTCGCGATTCTTCTCGCGAACCCATTTGCCAGCTTCATAGACCACGGCGACTCATCCTCCATGCGGGCGACGATCGGCGGGGGCTGAACCACGGCCGACGCGTCGCGAACCAGGAGCCGGTTGGAAGGAGGACGCCGCCCAGAGCCATCGCAACGGCCGTGCGCCTCACCTGCCCGACAGTACGTCCGTGGCTTGCTCGCTCGGCCTTCGATGTCCAACCGAAGACCGCAAGATATCAATCTCAAGACGATCAGGCGTCAAGGTGGGATCGGGCTACCGCGCCACGCGCCGCCGCTGTTCCGGATGCAGCGTCTTGCCCAGGATATGCGCGTTCGATCCGATGACATGGGCCGTCGAACCGACGATCAGCGGATCGGGTTCGTGCACCACGCCGTCATCCTTGCCATCATAGCGCAGGTTGTAGAGGAAATGGCGCATCGCCTCGATCCGGGCGCGCCGCTTGTCGTCGGACTTCACGATCGTCCAGGGGGCGTCGGCGGTGTCGGTATAGAAGAACATCGCCTCCTTCGCCTCGGTGTAGTCGTCCCACTTGTCGAGGCTCGCCTTGTCGATCGGCGAGAGTTTCCACTGCTTCAGCGGATCGGTTTCGCGTGCCTTGAATCGGCGCAGCTGTTCGTCGCGCGTCACGCTGAACCAATACTTGAACAGGCGCAGGCCGGAGCGGACCAGCATGCGTTCGAGGTCCGGCGCCTGGCGCATGAATTCGAGGTAGTCGGAGGCGGAGCAGAATCCCATCACGCGCTCGACGCCGGCGCGATTGTACCAGGAGCGATCGAAGAACACGATCTCGCCGCCCGAGGGCAGGTGCTTCACATAGCGCTGGAAGTACCATTGCGACCGTTCCTGGTCGGACGGCTTCTCGAGCGCTACGATGCGCGCGCCGCGCGGGTTCAGGTGCTCCATGAAGCGCTTGATGGTGCCGCCCTTGCCGGCGGCGTCGCGGCCTTCGAACAGCACCGTGATGCGTTCATTCGCCGTCTTGATCCAGTTCTGCGCCTTCAGCAGCTCGACCTGCAGCGGCATGATGCGGGCGACGTACTCCTTCTCGGTCAGCCGCGTGGCGTAGGGATAGGCGCCGGTCTCGAAGGCGCGGCGGATCGCCTCGGCGTCGCGGGCGGGCCGGTGCGGTCGCTTCTCGGGCGTCGCGAGCGCTGCGGCGGCATCGGTGATGGAACGCGCGCCCTCGGCGGCGCCGTTCGGGGGAGTCTCCTGATCCATGCAACCTCCACGGCGGCGCCCGGGATAGGGCGGCTGTGTCATCAATCCGTCATCGCGGCCGCGTGTCCTTGCGGTGCATCAACGAAGACCTCCTCCAGGCGAAAATCCCGCCAGGCGAGCGCGCCGCCCTTGCCGGCGCCCGTGTCGAGGAAGATGGCACGCCCCCCGCGCGCGCCGGTGAGGATGAGCGGCCGCCCGTCGCGGGACCGGTTGTCGTGCCCGACCAGCACGGTCAGGCCCGGAGGAATGCGATCGACCCAGCCGGTGAGGCGGATCGGGAAGCCATCGGCGCCCCGCACGCCGGTCACCTGGCCGAAGATCGCACGGCCGACCAGTCCCTCCGCCTTGCGTGTCCCGGCATCCGGCGGGGCGGGATGCAGCAGCATCGCGTCGTGGAAAGCGGCATGCACGCAGAAGAGCCGGCCGATCAGGAGCCAGGCCGGTGCGCGGCCGATATGGACCATGGCGCGTTCGCGCAGCGCCGCAGCGTCCGGCGCGGCAGCCATCTGGTCCAGCGTGCGGCCGAGCCCGGCGGCCTCGATGCGGATCTTCTCGCCCGCCAGGGCGCGGCGCAGCTTGTGGTCGTGGTTGCCGAGGAGGAAGAGACCGCGTTCGGCTTCCACCAGGTCGAACATCATCCGCAGCACGGCAGGGCCGTCGCTGCCGTGGTCGGTGAGGTCGCCGAGCTGGACGATGTAGAGGCCGGCCGCCTCCGCGCCCGCCACGGCGGCCGCGAAGCCGCGCACGTCCCCATGCACGTCGCCGACGATGCGCACGCCCTTGAAGCCGGCCGCGCGCAGGCTGTCGGGCGTGACGATCATGCCGCGTCCGCGCCCTTGATCTCCGCGAAGGCGGCGAGTGCGCGGGCGCGCCCTTCGGCAAGGTCGACGATCGGCGCGGGATAGGTCTTCCCCAGCACGATGCCGGCACCGCGCAGCACGATCTCCGGCGCTTCGTGCACGCGATGGATCCAGCGGTCCGGCAGCCTCGCCAGCTCGGGGCACCAGCGACGGACATAGGCGCCGTTCGCGTCGAACTTCTCGCCCTGCAGTACCGGGTTGAAGATGCGGAAATAGGGCGCGGCATCCGCCCCGCAGCCCGCCACCCACTGCCAGGAGGCACTGTTCGCCGCGAGGTCGGCATCGACCAGCGTGTCCCAGAACCAGGCCTCGCCGTCCTGCCACGGCTGCAGCAGGTGCTTCACGAGCAGGGAGGCGGCGATCATGCGGACCCTGTTGTGCATCCACCCGGTTTGCCAGAGCTGGCGCATGCCGGCATCGACGATCGGAAAGCCGGTGCGGCCCTGCTGCCAGGCGCGCAGCAGCGCGGCGTCGCGACGCCAGGGGAAGGCGGCGAACTCGGGCCGCAGCGGCGTCTCGGGCATTTCCGGGCGGTGCCAGAGCAGGTGGTGGGAGAATTCCCGCCAGAGCACTTCCTTGAGGAAGGTCTCGAGCCCGCGGCCGCCCCTGTCCCGCGCCGCGTGCCAGACCTGGCGGGGCGAGATCTCGCCGAGATGCAGATGCGGAGAGAGGCCGGAGGTTCCCCAGATCACCCCGGGATCGTTGCGCCGCGCGGCGTAGCCGTCGAGGCCCTCCTCGAGAAACGCGGCCATGCGCGCGGCGGCGCCCGCCTCGCCGGGTTGCCAGTGATCGCGGAAACCCGCGGCCCAATCCGGCACCGGCGGCTTCGGCAGCAGGCCGAGCGCGTCGAGAGCGAGGCCGGCCGGCGCCCCGGTTGCCGGACGAAGCCGTGTCGGCGCCGGGATCGGCGGCGGCAGGCCGTCGAGCAGGGCGAAGACCGCGCGGGAGAAGGGCGTGTAGACGCCGTAAGGACCGCCGCTGCCGGTCCGCACCAGATGAGGCTCATGGAGCAGCGCCGTCCGGTGAAGGACCAGGCGCCGACCGGTCGCGTCGAGGGCCACGTGTGTCTCGGCGTCGCAGCGACGTCCGGCCGGTTCGGTGCGGCGATCGGCATGGACCTCGGTCGCGCCGGTCGCGTCGGCCAGGCCGGGCAGGATCTGCCGCGGGTCCCCGCGCAGGATCAGCAGCGGCGTGCCCGCCGCGGCCAGGGAGGCCGACAGGGCGGCCAGGCTGTGGTGCAGCCACCAGCGCGCCGCGCCGCCGGGCGCCCAGGGGCCGTCCTCGAGGATGTAGACTGGCAGCACGGGCCGGTCGCCGATGGCGGCGAGGGCCGGGTTGTCCGCCAGCCGGAGGTCCTGGCGGTACCAGAGAATCGCAGGGTCACTCATGCGACGAATCTGGGGTGTCCTGAGCGTGCGTCACGGGGTGGTCGCGAGTCTGCAACATGCGCTGGCGCGCATGGGCGGCCCGCCGTCGATGCCGCCCGCCGCGTCAATGCGTCTCCATGGTCGTCCGCAGGCGGGCCATCAGGGCCTCCCGCGCCGCGGTGTCCGGCGCCTTTTCGAGCGCATCCTCGATCGCGAGCAGCAGGGCGGCGCGCTTGTTGTGCCAATCGGGCCTGCCGGCCGCGGCCGGATCCGGGCGGCGGCGCGCCGCATCCCGCGGCCGCGCCGGGCTGCCCTTCGGCAGGATGAAGGTATCGTCCAGCGCGGGCTGCAGGACCTGACCCGGCCGAGCCACGCCGTCCGCGGTGAGGCGCGCCGCAAGCGCCTCCATCGCCGGCGGTTCACCATGCACCAGGAAGACGCTTCCCCCGACCGGCGCGCGCGCCTTCAGCCAGGCGGCCAGTTCCGGTGCGTCCGCGTGGCCGGAGTAATCGCGGATCTGTCGGATCCTGGCGCCCACGCGGATGGTCTCGCCCTGGATGCGCACCTCCTCCTTGCCGTCCAGCAGCAGCCGGCCGAGCGTGCCCTCGGCCTGGAAGCCGGTCATCAGCACCGTCGCTTCGGGGGCCCAGAGCCAGCGCTTGAGGTGGTGGCGGATGCGGCCCGCATCGCACATGCCGGACCCGGCGATGACGATGTGGAAGCCTTCCATCTCCGCGATGCGGCGCGACTGCTCGCCGCTCTCGGTGAACTGCAGCAGGGGGGACCGCAGGGCACGGCGCACCGACCGACCGTTCTCGAGCGAGGCCGCGTGTTCGAGGAACACCTCGGTCGCGCGGATGGCGAGCGGGCTGTCCACCACGATCGGCGCCTTCGGGATGCGCCCCGACTGCATCAGCGTGACCAGGTCCCAGCAGATTTCCTGGGTGCGTTCGACCGCGAAGGCCGGGATCAGCAGGGCGCCGTCGGGGTGCATCGCCTCGCGCACCAGCCCTTCGAGGCGCGCGCGCCGCTCGGCGTGGTCGACGCAGGGCTTGTCCTCGTCGCCATAGGTGCTCTCGAGGAAGACGTGGTCGAGCGCCTCGGGCCCCTGCGGATCATGCTGGAAGACCGAGCAATCCGGGCCGAGGTCGCCCGAGACCAGCACGCGGACGGTCTCCTCCTCCTGGAACTCCAACTCGATCGAGGCCGATCCGAGCATGTGCCCGGCGTTCCACCAGCGGGCGCGGACGCCGGGCAGTTCGTCGAACTCCAGCCAGCGATCCATCGGGACGCTGCGGAAGGCGCGCAGGGACGCGACGGCGTCGTTGGCGGTGTAGATCGGCTCGACCTCGCCGCGGCCCCGGCGGCGGTTCCGGAGGTTGAGGTGCTTCACCTCCATCTCCTGCACATGCCCCGAGTCCGGCAGCATCACGGCGCAAAGGTCGACGGTGGGCCCGCTGGTGTGGATCGGGCCGCGGAAGCCTTCCTTCACAAGCTTCGGCAGCAGGCCGGAATGATCGATATGCGCATGCGTCAGCAGGACGGCCGCGATGTCGCGCGGGCGGTAGGGGAAGGGCTCCCAGTTCAGGGCCTTCAGCGTCTTGGGGCCCTGGAACATCCCGCAATCGACCAGGAAGCGGGTGCGCGGCGTTTCGAACAGCAGCGACAGGCCGGTGACGGTGCGGGCGGCGCCGCAGGCGCGGACGGTGACGGGCATGGTGGCTACTCCGCGGTCACGCCGCCATCGACCGGCAGCGCGATGCCGGTGATGCCGGACGATGCGGCCGAGAGGAGGAACACCGCCGGGCCGGCGATGTCATCGGGTTCCATGATGCGGCCGAGCGGGATGCGCTTGCGCGTCGCGGCGACGAAGGCCTCGTCGGCCATCAGGTCGGCGGCGAGCGGCGTGTTCACCAATCCCGGGCAAACGGCGTTCACGCGGATGCCGAGCGGACCGAGCTCCAGCGCCATCGCGCGCGTCAGCCCCATCAGCGCGTGCTTGGTGGCGGCATAGAGGCTGCGGTTCCGCGCGCCGACCAGCCCGGCGACCGAGGCGATGTTGACGATCGCGCCCTTCGTGCCGGCCCTGGCCATGCCGCGCGCGACCTCCTGAGCGACGATGGTCGCGCCCTTCACGTTGAGCCCGAGCACGCGGTCCATCTCGGATTCGCTCGCTTCCAGGAAGGGTTCGCGCGTTACGCTGCCGGCGTTGTTCACCAGGCCGTCGAGGGGGCCGGCCATGGCGACCGCGCGGCGGATGTCCGCGGCGTCGGCGGCGTCGAAGGGCAGGGTCGTCGACCGTCCGCCGTCGCGGTCGATCAGCGCCGCCACCTCGTCCAGTCCGGCGCGGCGGCGCGCGGCGATGACCACCTCGGCACCGCTCGCCGCCGCGGCGAGGGCGATGGCGCGACCGATGCCACGCGAGGCGCCGGTGACGAGGATCCGGCGTCCGTCGAGACGAAAATCAGGGGCGGCGAGGGTCATGGCGTCTCCCGCGCGGGCAGATGTCCCGCGATGTTGTCGGAACCCAGTCTCGACGTTGCGCGGAAAGGCGCAACGGGCTGCGTTCCGCCTCTCCCTGCCATGCGTTGCTAGGCCCCTCTATCCATTCGATTGTTCTTGATCTATCGCAACACCCGAACGACACTCCCACCGCCCGGGTCGGGCATGGGGAGATGCGGCCCAGAGGGCCGTCAGCGGCAGGTGAAGGCGCATCATGCATCCACTCGACGCTACGCGCGCCCTGATGGACGGCCTCGGAAGCGACGCAAGCGTCTGTATGAAATGCGGTTCCCGGTCGGTGGGCCTGTGCGCGCCGCTGGATGCCGCTGCGCTCGACGACATGGCGGGTGAAAGCGAGCGCCTGGCGCTCGACCCCCGCGATGCGATCTTCCACCAGGGCGACCCTGCGCGCCACGTCTTCACCCTGACCGAGGGCATGGCGCGGCTGACCCGCGTCCTGCCCGATGGCCGCCAGGCCGTGATCGGCTTCCGCTTCGCCGGCGACATCCTCGGCTTCACGCCCGAGACGGAACACGCCTTCGGCGCCGAGATGCTGACGCGGGGCAATGTCTGCCGCCTGGACCGCCGCCGGCTCGAACAGCTCTTCCGTCGCTATCCGGCGATGGAACGCCGGTTCCTCGATCTCTGCCTGCGGGAACTGGCCCAGAGCCAGGACCATATCCTGGCCCTCGGGCGGTTCAGCGCCGAGGAGCGGGTCGCCGCCTTCCTGGTGTCGCTGGCCGAGGCACAGGAACGGCGCGGGCATGTCGGCCCCGTCTTCGAGCTGCCGGCGACGCGCGCCGACATGGGCGAGTTCCTCGGCCTGACGCTCGAGACGGTAAGCCGGGCGATTTCCGCCTTCCGCAAGCGCGGCTGGATCCGCCTGCACGGGCATTCCGGTATCGAACTGGTGGACCGGGTCTCCCTCATCCATCTCGGGAGCGGCGAGGGCGCCGACGCCGCCTAGGCGCGCACTACTCCCGCGCGTGCTGCCAGTTTCCATTTCAACCTGGACATGATATTTCCATAGAAAGTGATGCGTCCCCTGGCGCATGAAAATGGGCCGTTTCGGCCTAATTTGTGTGGCCATGACCGCCCTGCCGAGTCCCCAACAGCTTCGCTATCTCGTCGCGCTCGCCGAGCACGGCCATTTCGGCCGCGCCGCCAGCGCCTGCGCCGTCACCCAATCGACCCTGTCCGCCGGCATCCTGGCCCTGGAGCGCCAGCTCGACGCCGCGTTGCTCGAGCGCACCGGCGGCAAGCGACCGGTCTTCACGCCCCTCGGCCGTGACCTGGTGGGCCGGGCCCGTTCCGTCCTGTCGGCGCTCACGGCCTTCGTCGAGGCGGTGGAGACGGCGCGGGACCCGCTGACCGGGCCGCTGCGCCTCGGCACCATCCCGACCATCGGGCCGTTCCTGCTGCCCCGGCTGATGCCGCGTCTGCGCCAGTCCTTTCCCCGGCTGCGGCTTTTCCTGCGCGAGGACCTGACCGAGCGGCTGGTCGAAGGCCTCGAAGGCGGCCGGCTGGACCTGCTGCTCCTGGCCCTGCCTTGCGACTGCGGCGACGTGGAGACGATGACGATCGCCGAGGATCCGTTCTCGGTGGCGCTGCCGACGGCCCATCCGCTCGCGGCGCGGGAGGAAGTGACGCCGGGGGCGCTGGCGGGCGAGCGCGTCATGCTGCTCGAGGACGGGCATTGCCTGCGGGATCACGCCTTGTCGGCCTGTGGCCTGCCCGGCACCGCGACGTCGCAGGAGTTCGCGGCGACGTCTCTCCATACGCTGGTGCAGATGGTCGGTGGCGGGCTCGGCATCACCCTGCTGCCGCGGCTCGCGGTGGCCGGCGGCGTCACCGCCGGAGCGGAGGTCGCCGTGCGGCCGCTCACCGGCACGTTCGGGCGGCGCATCGGACTCGCATGGCGCGCCCGCAGCCCGCGTGCGGAGGAGTTCCGCGCGCTCGCCCCCTCCATTGCCGCGGCGCTGTCCGAACGCTAGCAAGGCCTGAGAGGGCCAAGGGAGCCTCCGGCATGGCGCGGTTCGACCTCGGTGACGTTCTCGGTTCGGTGCTCGGCGGCGGGTCCGCCGCGCGCGGCACGACGCGGCGCCGCAGTTCATCGCGGGGCCAGCAGGATCTGGGGCGCGCGCTGGCGATGCTGGCCGGCGTGGCGATCGAGGCGATGACGCGGTCCCAGCAGCAGCCGACGCCGGCGCCCGCGCCGCCGCCGCGCGGCAAGGGTGATCCGTGGGGGCAGCCGGCGCCGTCCGGCAAGCCGGCGCCGTTGCCGGGCGGGCCCAAATCCGCGCCGCCGGCCCGCGGCAGCGTCCCACGCAGCGGACCCTGGGGCGACACGGCGCCCGCACCCGCCAAGCCCGGGCCGACCGATGCCTGGTCCCCGGTGCCCGGCGCGCCTGCGCCGCCGCCGATCGCGGCAGAGGACCGCGAGGGGGTGCTGATGCTCCGCGCGATGATCGCCGCGGCGAAGGCGGATGGGCATGTGGATGCCGAGGAACGGGCGCGCATCGCCGATCAACTCGACGCGGCCGGCCTCGGCAGCGTCGCGCGCGATGCTGTGCTCGCCGAGTTCGACCGAAGCGTGACGGCCGAGGCGCTGGCGCGCGAGGCCGCCGATCCGATGCTCGCGGCGCAGGTCTATGCCGCGGCGGTGGCCGGGGCGGGCACCATCGAAGGCGCCGAACGCGCCTGGCTCGATGCCTTCGCCAAGGCGCTGCGGCTCGACCGCGCCGCCACCGAGGCGATCGAGCGCCGCATCAGGGGAGGATGACACCATGCACGGCCTGAACGAGGCGGAAGCCCGGCTGCGCGACCGGGCGCGCGAACTGGCCCGCGAGGCCGCGGCTCAGGCGGCGGAGACCGACCGGTCCGAGCAGTATCCCTGGCCGATGGTCCGCCGGATGACCGAGGCCGGCTTCCTCGGCCTGACCGTGCCGAAGGAATGGGGCGGGCCGGGCCTGTCCTATTTCGACGCGGTCCTCGTCATCGAGGAATTCTCGAAGGCCTGTTCGGTCTGCGGCCGCATCGCGGTCGAGGCGAACATGGGCGCGATCGGCGCGATCATGGCCTACGGCACCCCGGCGCAGAAGAAGATCGCCGCCGAATGCGTGCTGTCCGGCGACAAGCCGGCCATTCTGATCACCGAGCCCGAGGCCGGGTCCGCAGCCACCGACATGCGGACGCGCGCGGTGAAGCGCGGCGATTCCTGGGTGATCGACGGGGACAAGACCTGGATCACCGGCGGCGGCATCTCCCGCCTGCATCTGGTCTTCGCCCGCGTCATCGAGGACGGGGAGGAGAGGGGCGTCGGCGGCTTCATCGTCGTGCGCGACGGCGACGCCATGCCGCCAGGGATGGAGGCGCGGCGCATCCCGTCCATGGGCCTGCGCGGCATGCCAGAGGCCGACGTGACCATGCGCGGCCTGGTGGTGCCGGATTCGATGGTGCTGCGCCCGCCCGGCGGCTGGGCGCGCGGCTTCGGGCGGCTGATGGACGCCTATAACGGCCAACGCGTCGGCGCGGCGACGGTCGCGCTCGGCCTCGCGGCCGGGGCCTACGACCATGCGCTGGAGCGCGCCCAGGCGCGGCGCCAGTTCGGCCGCCCGATCGCGGAGTTCCAGGGCCTCGCCTGGATGCTCGCCGACATGTCGATCGAGGTGGAGGCGTCCCGCGCGCTGGTGTGGCGCGCGGCGCGCTCGGCCGGGCCGAACGGCTTCCCGGACCGGCTCGCCGCGGCGCAGGCGAAGGTGATGGCCGCCGACATGGCGATCCGCGTCACCAACAACGCGCTGCAGGTCTGGGGCGCGGCCGGGTATTCGCGGAACAACCCGATGGAGCGCTACGTCCGCGACGCGCGGATGTTCGCCATCGCGGGTGGGACGGCGCAGGTGCTGCGCACGCAGGTCGCCGAGCAGATCCTGGGCCGGAAGCTGCCGCAGACGCGCGACGGGTTCGTGCGCATCGCGGAGGAAGAGCGCGCCGCGCGCCGGTCGGCCGCGGACTGAGGAGGCGGGGAGGGCGTCCGCCCTCCCGGCGTCGCTCGCGCAGGATCCGGCGCTCCGGAGACCGAAGGGTCGCCGGATGCTCCTGTTCTTGAGGCTTTCACGGGGCTGCGGGCCGGCCGGGCGCTGCGCATACGCCGTCATCACGAAAACATTTAACTATTTGGTTGACTATTTCGCGCTGCGCCCCGATATTCAACCTCATGGTTGAATTGAATTCCCCGCCACTCGATGCCGTCTTCCACGCGCTCGGCGATGCGACCCGCCGGAGGATGCTGCGGGACCTGGCCGGCGGTGCGCGGACGGTCGGCCAACTCGCCGAGCCCTTCGCCATCTCGCTGGCGGCGGCGTCGAAGCACGTGAAGGCGCTGGAGAATGCCGGCCTGCTCCGGCGCGAGGTGCGCGGCCGCACCCACTACTGCCGCCTCGAGCCCGGGCCGTTGGCCACGGCCCATCAGTGGCTCGGCTTCTACGAGCGGTTCTGGACGGGCCGCCTCGACGAGCTCGAACGCCTCCTTCGGGAGGAGGCCGAGAAAACCCCCCCAAGGACAGGAGACGACCGATGAACGACCTCGCGACGCTGGACGCCCATGGCGTCCTGACCGAGCCCATGACGCTGCAGATCCAGCGCCTGCTTCCCGGACCGATCGAGCGGGTCTGGGCCTACATCACCGACAGCGACCTGCGGCGGCAGTGGCTCGCGGCAGGCGAGATGGAGATGCGGGTCGGTGCGGCCTTCGAGTTCATCTGGCGCAACGACGAGCTGAACGACCCGCCGAGCCGGCGCCCCGAGGGCTTCGACGCGGAGCACCGTCTGGAATGCTGGATCACCGAACTCGACGCGCCGCGCCGACTCGGAGTCACCTGGGGACGCAGCGACGGGGTGACCTTCGAACTCGCGCCGGTGGGCCAGAAGGTGCTGCTGACGATCACCCACCGCCGCCTGCCGGATCGCGACCTGCTGCTGAAGGTGTCGGCCGGCTGGCATGCCCATCTCGACGTCCTGGCCGCGCGCGTGTCGGGCACGGTGCCGCCGCCCTTCTGGGACGAATGGCTGCGCCTGAAGGCGGAGTACGCGGCCCGCATCGCGGAGTGACGCGTCACGCCCGATCCGATCCGCCACGCCGGGTTCCCGCGGCAGTGTGGTCGGATCGGGCGGATCGGCACGGTTGCGGCGCGCTGCGAGGTTGACTTGCCGCAACCGCCCTCCTAGAAGCGCGGCCTCACGAGGTAAGCCATGAAGATCCGCAATTCCCTGAAGACCGCGAAGACCCGCGACAAGAACTGCGTCCTGGTGCGTCGCCGCGGCCGCGTTTACGTCATCAACAAGAAGAACCCGCGCCTGAAGGCCCGCCAGGGCTGAGGCCCCGGGCCTCTCGAGGCTGCGAAGGGGGGCTCGGCCCCCCTTTCTATTTGCGCGGGGCGGCGCCACCGCCGCCGGCCGGCGTCAGGATCTCGGCCCCGATGCCGCCGCCCTGGCCCTGCGTCCAGGTGCCGCGGAGGCTGCCGTCCGGCTGCACGGCATAGGCCGCCGCGCCGATCTGGTTCCCCAGGACATAGCCGACCACCAGCAGCGGGCCTTCCGGGATCAGGAAGCCGACGCCCTGCGCGCGGTCGCCGCCGACCTGCCAGGTGACCCGCCAGGTGTTGTTGCCGGTCGAAGCGAGCGTCGCCGTGCCCTGGTAGCGCGACCCGTCGGCGCCCTGGCCCTCGACCGCATAGGTCCCGGCCTGCTGGGCGAGGGCGGGGCCTGAGAGGGCGGCCAGCAAGGCCGCGGTGGCGAGGGTGGGTCGCATCTCGGTCGGTCTCCCCAGGATCGTTCCGGGGCCGAGCCTGCACGCTTCGGCCCCGCCGAGGCAATGCTTGCCCCGTCCGTCCGCGATGCGCATCTTCCGCGCATCGAGAGGAATGCCGCCGTGATCGCGCTGCCCGCCCCCAAGCCTGAGATCCTCGCCCGGCGCGAGGAGATCGTCGCGGCCCTTCGCACCATCGTGCCCGGGGACGGGGTGATCGGCGAGCCGACGCGGCTCAAGCCCTATGAAACCGACGGCCTCGCCGCCTATCGCCAGGTGCCGCTCGCGGTCGTGCTGCCGACGACGACGGGGCAGGTCGCCGCCGTGCTGCGCTACTGCCACGAGACCGGCGTGCGCGTGGTGCCGCGGGGGGCGGGGACCTCGCTGTCGGGTGGTGCGCTGCCGCTGGCGGATGCGGTCGTCGTCGGGCTGATGCGCATGAACCGAATCCTCGAGATCGACCTCGATGACCGCTTCGCCGTGGTCGAGGCGGGCGTCACCAACATCGGCATCACCAAGGCGGTGGAGGGCGACGGATTCTTCTACGCGCCCGATCCGTCGAGCCAGCTCGCCTGCATGATCGGCGGCAATGTGATGATGAACTCGGGCGGCGCGCATTGCCTGAAGTATGGCGTCACCGCGAACAATCTGCTCGGCGTGAAGTTCGTCACCATCGAGGGCGAGATCATCGACATCGGCGGCGCGCATCTCGACGCCGCGGGATACGACTGGCTCGGGCTGATCACCGGTTCGGAAGGCCAGTTGGGGATGGTCACCGAAGTCACCGTGCGCATCCTGCGCGGGCCGGAAGGCGCGCGCGCCATGCTCGCGGCCTTCAAGGGCACCGAGATCGCCGGCGCGGCCGTGGACGCCATCATCGGGTCCGGCATCATCCCTGTCGCGCTCGAGTTCATGGACAAGCCCTGCATCCATGCCTGCGAGGCCTTCGCCCACGCCGGCTATCCGCTCGATGCCGAGGCGATGCTGATCATCGAGGTGGAGGGCTCGGTCGCGGAGCAGGACGACCTGCTGAACCGCATCAAGGCGATCTGCGAGCGCTTCGACCCGATCAGCCTGAAGGTCGCCGAATCCGCCGAGCAGTCGCTCGCCATCTGGAAGGGGCGCAAGGGCGCCTTCGGCGCGGTGGGGCGCATCAGCCCGGATTACCTCTGCATGGACGGGACCATCCCGACCTCGGAACTGCCCTTCGTGCTGAAGCGCATCGGGGAGATGAGCACGCAATACGGCCTTGGCGTCGCGAACGTGTTCCATGCCGGCGACGGCAACCTGCACCCGCTGATCATGTTCGACGCCAACGATCCGGAATCCTTCCGCAAGGCGGAGGCCTTCGGCGGCGACATCCTGAAGCTCTGCGTCGAGGTCGGCGGCTGCCTGACGGGCGAGCACGGCGTCGGCGTCGAGAAGCGCGACCTGATGACGGTGCAGTTCACCGCGCGGGAGCTGGACCAGCAGCGCGCGATCAAGACCGCCTTCGATCCGCAATGGCTGCTCAACCCGTCCAAGGTCTTCCCGCTGGAAGGCGCGCCCGTGCCGCTGGCCGCCGAATGAGCGACCTCATCGCTCCCGCGGACGAGGACGGCCTCGCCGCCGCCATCGCCGCCGCCCATGCCGCGCGCGAGCCGGTCGCGATCGAGGGCAACGGATCGAAGCGCGGCCTGCTGCGCCCGGTGCAGGCCGCGCGCACCGTCTCGACGCGCAACCTCTCGGGCATCACGCTCTACCGGCCCGCCGAACTCGTGCTGTCCGCACGCGCCGGCACGCCGATCCCTCAGATCGAGGCCGCGCTGGCCGAGAAGGGCCAGCACCTGATTGCCGAGCCACCCGACACGCGCGCGATCTTCGGCAGCGACCGGCCGGCGACGCTGGGCGGCATCGTCGCGGCGAACCTGTCGGGGCCGCGGCGCATCACCTGGGGCGCGATGCGCGACCACGTCCTCGGCATCCGCTTCGTGAACGGGACGGGGGAGGTGCTGCGGTCGGGCGGGCGGGTGCTGAAGAACGTCACCGGTCTCGATCTCTGCAAGCTGCTCGCGGGGTCCTACGGGACGCTCGGCGTGATGACGGAGATCACGCTGAAGGTGTTGCCCGCACCGGAGGCGACGGCGACGCTGCTGGTCGCGGTGCCGGATGCAGCGGCCGGCGTGCGGGCGCTGTCGGCGGGGCTGGGGAGCCCCTTCGGCGTCTCGGGCGCGGCGCTGGTGCCGGGGGAACCGCTGCTCGCGGCGCTGCGGATCGAGGATTTCGCGCCGTCCGTGACCTACCGCATCGGCCGGCTGCGCGAGACGCTGGCCGGCTTCGGCGCGCTGACGACGATCGAGGGCGAGGCAAGCCGCGCCTTGTGGCGCGACGTGCGCGACGCGACGCCGCTCGCCGCCCAGCCGGGGGAGGCGATCTGGCGCCTGTCGGTCCGTCCATCGGCCGGACCGGCGGTGGTCGCGGCCGCGGGCGCGCTGGGCGGCCGCGCCCTGCTCGACTGGGGCGGGGGTCTCGCCTGGGTGGCCGCGCCGGCGACGGCCGCGGCACATGCCGCGCTGGTTGCAGCGGCCGAGGCGTCTTGTGGCGCCTGCACGCTGTTCCGTGCCCCGGAGGATCTGCGGCAGTCCGTCGCCGTCCTGCCGCAGGAACCGGCCCCGCTCGCCGCCATCGGGCGGCGGGTGAAGGCCGCGCTGGATCCGGCGGGAATTCTCAATCCGGGTCGGATGCGCGCCGGCGCCTGACGCCGGGGGTGCCAAACCGCAACCTGGGCGTGCAAGACTGAGCCCCATGTCATCCCTGCCGCGCTCGCTGCGCTCCTTCGCTCTCGCGGTCGCCCTGGGTGTGCCGCTGCCCGCCGCCGCCCAGGCGGCCGGGGACCACATCGATGTCACCGTCGTGACGGTGGAGGGGATCAACGCCCAGGATTGCGGCGGCCGGACCGCCCGGCTCGCGGAGCAGTCGCGGACGCTGTCGCTCGCGACGTCTCCGCCCTACGACCTCGCGCCGGGGCTGCGGACCTTCTACGACCACGTCCTGCGGCTGGATTCGAATGGCGAGCTCAGTTCGACCGCGCAGCTCAGCACCGTCTACGTCACCGGCTACACCAGCGCCGGCGAGCCGATGCAGCGGGCGGTGTCCCCCTTCGTGCGCGTGGAGGTGGCGCGTCCGGCCGGCACGCCGGCCGATGCGCCATCGCGCCTGTCGATCTCCTGGCTATGGCTGCAGCGGCTCGCGCAGAGCAACGACCCTGCGGGCCGGATCATCGAACGCCCCTTCCTCCATCGCTTCGACTTCGTGGGGGAGGTGACGACCACCTACGGGACGTGGGGCCAGGCCGTCGCACCCTGCCGGACGGGGACGGACGGAACATGGGTGGGCGCGGTGGCGGTCTGGACCTACCTGCCGCCCTGAGCGCGAGCGCCTATCCGCCGGCCTCGCGCACCGAGAAGCGCGCCTTGCCCTCGGTCTCGAGCTGCTGGCGCCGGGCCTCGATCTGGCGCTGGACCGCCTCGCGGTCGCCGCGGCTGTAACGGTAGGCGCGGCACGCGGCGTTCCATTCGGTGACCGCGGCGTTGAAGGCCTGCACCTGGCCCTGCTTGGCGCCGCGCATGTCGGGGCGCGCCGCCTCGATCCGGATGTCGTTGAACATGCACCAGCGCAGCTCGGTGCGGCTCAGCGTGCGCTCGTTGCCGCCATTCGCGGGCTTGGCCTCGGTGAAGTCCTCGGAACAGGCCGTGAGCGCCAGGACGAGAGCGAGGAGGACGCCCAGGGATCGTGACATCAAACGTCTCCTCCTCGGTCGGGTGGGATCGCGGACAGAGGACCGCCACCATGACGAAGCGCGCGCAGCTTTCCGCGTTGTGGTGCCGCCCAAAGCCTTGAAGTCGAGGTGGATCGAGGGCCCCACGGTCGGTGCCGCTGATTTACCACGCCAGATGGCCGTGTCTCGCCTCCCGTTCCGTGACGGCGCGCACAGGATCGCCACCTGCCCGCAAGAATGGAGATGCGGACCGGCTGTGCCACGACATGATTCAGGCCTCGTCGGTGCCGCCGGCGTTGCCGCGGGGATTGTGTGCGGGCCGTCCCGCCGCCACCCTCCGCCTCAGCCAACGACTCGAAGGAAACGGCCATGGCGGCGCGCAAGCACAGGATCGCGGTGATTCCGGGCGACGGGATCGGCAAGGAGACCACGCCCGAGGGGCTGCGCGTGCTCGACGCCGCCGCCCGCCGCTTCGGCTTCGACCTGGACCTGGTCCACTACGACTGGTCCTGCGAGACCTATGCGCAGACCGGCAAGATGATGCCGGATGACGGCATGGACCGGCTGCGCGACAGCGACTCCATCTTCCTCGGCGCGGTGGGCTGGCCCGGCGTCCCGGACCACGTCTCGCTGTGGGGCCTGCTGATCCCGATCCGCCGGCAGTTCGACCAGTATGTGAACCTGCGCCCCTGCAAGCTGCTGCCGGGTTCGAAGACCCCGCTCGCCAACCGCGGGCCCGAGGACATCGACTTCTACGTGGTGCGCGAGAACACCGAGGGCGAATACTCCTCCATCGGCGGTCGGATGTTCCCCGGCACGGATCGCGAATTCGTCTCCCAGCAGACTGTGATGACGCGCATCGGCTGTGACCGGGTGATCAGGTATGCCTTCGAACTGGCGATGACGCGCAAGCGCAAGAAGGTGACGTCTGCCACCAAGTCGAACGGCATCACCTTCACCATGCCCTACTGGGATGAGCGCTTCGCCGAGATGGCGAAGAACTACCCGGGCGTGACGACCGACCAGTTCCACATCGATATTCTGTGCGCGCACTTCGTGCAGCACCCGGACTGGTTCGACGTGGTGGTGGGATCGAACCTGTTCGGGGACATCCTGTCGGACCTCGGGCCGGCGGTGGCCGGGTCGATCGGCATCGCGGCCTCCGCCAACATCAACCCGGAGAAGACCTTCCCCTCGATGTTCGAGCCGGTGCACGGCTCGGCGCCGGACATCGCGGGCAAGTGGATCGCGAACCCGATCGGCCAGATCTGGTCCGGGGCGATGATGCTCGAGCACCTCGGCGAGAAGGAGGCGGCGGACTGCATCGTCGCCACCATCGAGCGGCTGCTGGCCGAAGGCGGGCCCCGCACCCGCGACATGGGCGGCCAGGCGGGCACGGTGGATGTCGGCAAGGCGATCGCGGAGGCCGTCGCGGCGGGCTGATCCCGCAGCGCAGGCCGGCATTGCGCGGGGCGGGGCTCCATGACGGCCCCGTCACTTGAACGCGCGTTCAGGTG
The DNA here is from genome assembly GCF_012927745.1 of Neoroseomonas marina. Taxonomy (GTDB): domain Bacteria; phylum Pseudomonadota; class Alphaproteobacteria; order Acetobacterales; family Acetobacteraceae; genus Neoroseomonas; species Neoroseomonas marina. The sequence continues at coordinate 520,809 of NZ_JABBKX010000003.1, read as the reverse complement.
TCGCTACTCTGGTCAAGTGTTGCGAGTGATTCGCAACTGATGTGTCGGAGGGTTGGCCATGGGCCGCGACTTCAGCCACATCGCCCGGCGGTGCGAACGGGCGGTGGTGACGGCCTACCGGGAACTGCGGGAGCAGGGGTCGGGCGACTTCAGCGCCTTCGGCGCCTGCACGGCGCTCTATCGGATCCATCATCCGGAATCCTCGGTGAACGAGGCGCGGCGGCTGGTGGCCGAATGGATCGATCACCATATCGTGCGCGGTGAGACCGGGCCGACCGACGGCTGCCTCTGCGATTGACGCCAACGGCGCTCTTCGGCGCCGTCACGCGGTGTGAACCAGTTCACACCCCAGCCTGTCGACACCTCGACGGATTCGCTGCCGCAACATAGCCTTGCGCGAGGCTGGCTGCATCGGATCGGAGACAGGCGACATGGCGTACATCACCGTCAAGCACACGGCCGAGGCCGCCAAGGCTATCTATAAGAACAACGATTTCGAGGGCGGCGTTCAGCTCGGCGGGTTCTTCGACCCGAAGAACGACGATCGCCTCGGCTGGCACAAGGACGGCGATGCCGGCGGCGGTTCTGCCGGCTTCTACCGCTTCAGCGGCGGTGCCGACCAGTACATCCTGAGCTTCCGCGGATCCAAGGGTGCCAAGGACTGGAAGGTCGACGACGTCCAGATCGGCATGAACACCGAGGTCGACCGCGCGCATGACTGCATCGAATACGCGCGCAGCATGCAGGCGGCCTATCCGCGTGCCTTCATCATGGTCACGGGGCATTCCCTGGGCGGCTTTCTCGCGCAGGTCGTCGGCGTGATGTGCGACATGCCCTTCATCACCTACAACGCGCCGCCGGCGGGTCGGGCCCTCGCGCACAACCGGGAGGCGCAGCGGTTCCGGAAGGGCGTGAACTTCCGCGTCAACTGGGATCCGGTGAGCCGCGCGCCGGGCCGCCACATCGGGCCGCTCATCACGTTGCCGCATGTCGGCATGAACATCCTCAACGCCCATACCGGCGCGGCCTTCATGAAGGCGATCGACCGGGCGGCCTTCCGCGATACCGTCGCCATGGCGTTCATCACGCGTCAGAACATGTAGCCGAGGCGCGCCCATGGTGGTCGAAGCGCAGCGGCTGTCCTAGCGTCCGTCCCGGACCGCGCCGCGCCGCGCGGCGCGTCCCGGGTCCGGCGCCGGCCTTCACGCCCGCCTGGCTACCCTTGTCGGACGCCGTCCGGGGTGGCCCGGTCGCGGTGTCGCAGGCGCCGGCCGTGGCAAAGGGACCCTGGCCTGGCCGCATGCATGACGTGATCAAGCAATCGACCGAATGGGTCGCCGTGGCGGTGGAGGCCGCGGCGGTCCTCGTCGTCGCCCTGGCTGTCGCCCAGGCGGTGCTCGGCTTCCTGCGCGCCTTCCTCACCGGTGACGGCGAGGCGACGCCGATGGGCGACGCGGTGCGGCTGCGGCTCGCGCGGTGGCTGATGCTCGCGCTCGAATTCGCGCTCGCGGCCGACATCCTGCGCACCGCCATCGCGCCCGGCTGGGACGAGATCGGCAAGCTCGCCGCCATCGCCGCGCTGCGCACCGTGTTGAACTTCTTCCTGCAGCGCGAAATGGAACACGCCGCCCGCATCGGGCGGTGAGCGCCGTCAGGCCGCCGGCTTCGCCCAGGCGATCGAGGCGCGCGCCAGCGCGTCGATGGTGTCGGCGACGGGGAAGGGCAGCGCAGGCCCCGCCGCGATGCCGAGCGGGATCTCGGTGCAGCCCAGCACCACGGCCTTGGCGCCGCGCGCGATCAGCCGGCGCGCGATCTCGGCGAGCGGGGCGTAGGATTCCGAGATCCGGTTCGCCTTCACGAGGTCGATGGAGGGCATGACGATGCGGTCCATCTCCTCCTCGGTCGGGACCAGGCAGTCGAAGCCGCGCGCCTCGAGCCGTGGCTGATACAGCCGCATCGCCAGCGTCCCCTTGGTCGCCATCAGCCCGACCGTGCCGCCGGTCAGGCCAAGGCGCAGGAGCTCGTCCGCCGCGGCGTGGACGATGTGCAGGATCGGCAGGCGGGTCGCTTCCTGCATGGGCTCGAACCAGCCATGGGCCGTGTTGCAGGGGATGGCGATTGCGCCGCAGCCGGCGGCCTCGAGGCCCCGGAGACCGCGCATCAGCCAGGGCAGGGGGTCCTCGCCGCCGGCGATGCGTGCGGCCGTGCGGTCGGGTACCCGCGGGTCGGACCACAGGATCGAGGGGATGTGATCCTGGTCCCGCGATGCGGGTGTGAGCAGCGTCAGGCGCTGCATGAAGGTGGCCCCGGCGAGCGGCCCCATGCCGCCCAGCACGCCGAGGATCCGCGCTTCGCTCATCCGAACACTCCGTCCCAGGTCAGCTTCACGCCCGTCACGGCCAGCAGCCCGTAGAGCACGCGGTAGAAGACCGTGTCGGGGACGTGCTTCTGCATCCAGATGCCAAGATAGACGCCGACGGGCGCGAGCGGGAGAAGCACCGCGCTGGTCGCGAGGTTCCCGGGCGAGAGGTTGCCGAGGAAGAAGTAGGGGATGAGCTTCACGTAGTTCATCACCCCGAAGAAGACGACGGTCGTCGCCGCCATCACCTGCCGATCGAGCCGGCGAGGATAGAGGTAGATCGCGAGCGGCGGCGACCCCGCATGGGCGATGGTGCTGGTGAAGCCGGAGGCCGCGGCGCAGAGCCCGCCCTTCACCGGGTCGTGGGGCGCGGCCGGCGGCGGCAGGCGGTGGCGCGACAGCCAGAGCGTGCGCCCGAGGAACAGAAGGGTGGTCACCCCCACCATGGACAGGATCGCCCGGTCGGACATGAACCGGAAGGTCAGGGCGCCGATGAGGATGCCGGCGAGCGCGCCGGGGATCAGCACGCGCATCTCGCGGTGGTCCCATTTGCCCCACCACGCCTTCACGCCCGAGATGTCCATGGCGCAGAGCAGCGGCAGGGCGATGCCCGCCGCGACCGGTGCCGGCACCGTCAGGGCCATGAGCGGCACCAGCAGGTTTCCCGCGCCCGAGGCGAAGCCCCCCTTGCTGATGCCCGTCAGGAGCACGGCAGGTATGGCGAGGGCGTAGAACCAGGGGTCGGTGACGAAGGGCAAGGCGGGGTGACGCTGGATGGGTCAGCGTGTATGCCACGTCTCCTCATTCCCGCCCATCCCGGACCATCGGACCATGGAACACCTCAACGATCCCGTTTGGCTTTTCGCCCTCGCGGCCGCGATGGCGGCAACGGGGCTCGTGTCGGGCACGCTGGCGGGGCTGCTCGGCGTCGGCGGCGGCATCGTCATTGTGCCGCTGCTGTTCAACGTCTTCCCGCTCTTCGGCATCCCGGAGAGCGTCCAGATGAAGATCGCGGTCGCGACCTCGCTCGCGACCATCATCCCGACCTCGATCCAGTCGGCGCGCAAGCACTACGCGAAGGGGGCGATGGACGTGGCGCTGCTGCGGTCCATCTGGCCATCCATGCTGGCCGGCGTGGCGCTCGGCACCTTCCTCGCGGTCTATGTGAAGGGGGAGGGGCTGACGGCGGTCTTCGCCGTGGTGGCGCTGATGGTGGCGCTGAACATGGGCTTCACCGGCGTCGAGTTCAAAATCACCGACACCGTGCCGGAGGGGCCGCCCCGGCAGGCGCTGGGCCTCGGCATCGGGTCGGTCAGCGCCATGATGGGGATCGGCGGCGGGACGCTCGGCGTGCCGATCCTGTCGATGTGCGGCGCGCCGATCCGCAGCGCGGTCGCGACCGCCTCGGCCTTCGGGCTGATCATCTCGATCCCGGCAACGATCGGCTTCATCTGGGGCGGCTGGTCGGACCCGCTGCGGCCGCCCTATTCGATCGGCTACGTGAATCTGGTCGGCTTCGCGCTGATCGCGCCGACCTCGATCCTGGCAACGCCGTGGGGCGTGCACCTTGCGCACACCATCCCGCCGCTGTGGCTGAAGCGCGCCTTCGCGGTGTTTCTCGCGGTGACCAGCCTCCGGATGTTCTGGAAGCTGTTCACCTGAGGATGCCGAACCGGCCGCGCGGCGCTAGGCCGCCGGCCGGTGGTCCTTGAACATCTCCCGCAGCTTCGTCTTGAGGATCTTGCCCGTCGCGGTGTGCGGGATCTCGTCCACCACCACGAGGTCGTCGGGCAGCCACCACTTCGCGACCTTGTCGGCGAGGAAGTCGCGCATCTGCGCGAGGGTGGGCGACAGCACGCCCGGCTTCATCACCAGGATCAGCAGCGGGCGTTCGTCCCATTTCGGGTCCTTCATGGACACGACCGCGGCCTCGGCCACGCCGGGATAGCCCACCGCCGCGTTCTCGAGCGCGATGGAGGAGATCCACTCGCCGCCGGACTTGATGACGTCCTTCGACCGGTCGGTGATCTCCATGTAGCCGTTCTCGTCCATGGTCGCGACGTCGCCGGTGTCGAAGAAGCCCTGTTCGTCGAGGATCTCCTCCTCCTCGCGCCGGAAGTAGCGCCGGGCGACGGCCGGGCCCTTCACCTTCAGCCGGCCGAAGGTCTCGCCGTCCCAGGGCTGTTCCTTCCCTTCGTCGTCGGTGATCTTCATCTCGACCGTGTAGGGCGGGGTGCCCTGCTTCGCCTGCAGGCGGAGCATGTCGTCGCCCGTGAGGTGCGCCACCTCCGGCTTGACCGAGAACAGCGTGCCGACCGGGGAGAGCTCGGTCATGCCCCAGGCGTGGATGACGCGCACGCCGTACTTCTCCTGATACATCTTCGTGATCGCCGCCGGGCAGGCCGACCCGCCGATCGCGACCCGCTGCAGGCTGTCGATCCGTGACCCGGTCGCTTCCATGTGCTGCAGCAGCATCATCCAGACCGTGGGCACGGCGGCCGAGAAGGTGACGCGCTCGCGCTCGACCAGTTCGTGCACCGAGGCGCCGTCGAGCTTCGCCCCCGGCATGACCAGCCCGGCGCCCACCATCGGCGCGCAGAGCGCGAGCGACCAGCCATTCGCATGGAACATCGGCACCACCGGCATGACGCGATCCGCCGCGCCCAGGCCGAAGGCGTCCACCTGGTTGCAGACCATGGCGTGGATGACGTTGGACCGGTGCGAATAGACCACGCCCTTGGGGTCGCCCGTGGTGCCGGAGGTGTAGCAGATGCCCGCCGCGGACTGCTCGTCCACCTTCATCCAGGCGAAGTCGCCGTCCACCTCGGCGATCCAGTCCTCATAGGCGACGGCATTGGGCAGCGTCGTCTGGGGCATGTGCGCGGCGTCGGTCAGGATGACGAAGCGCTCGACCAGCGGCAGCTTGTCGGCCAGCGCCTGGACCAGCGGCACGAAGGTGAGGTCGAGCATCATGATGCGCGACCCGGCATGGTTCATGATCCAGGTGATCTGGTCCTGGAACAGCCGCGGATTGACCGTGTGGTAGACCGCGCCGGCGCCGGCGATGCCGTACCATGCCTCGAGGTGCCGCCAGGTGTTCCAGGCCAGCGTCGCGACGCGGTCGCCGGGCCTGATGCCGTCCCGCACCAGGCGCTGCGCGACCCGCAGGGCGCGGGCGCGGATGGTGGCGTAGTCGGTGCGGTGGAAGGGGCCCTCGACCGAGCGGGTCACGACCTCTCGCTTCGGGTGCTGGATCGCCGCGTGGTCCAGCACCGTGTGCATCAACAGCGGCCAGTCCTGCATCAGGCCAAGCATGGCGTATTCCCCTCCCTGCGCAGCCCCGGGGGCCGCTTTGCCGAGAAGGCTACACCACGGATTCCGCTGCCGTCAGCAGGGTGGAGCGATCACTCCGCCGGGACGAGGACCGCCAGCCCACCGGCCCCGACCGCCCGCCGCCACGGCAAGGCGAGGGCATAGAGCGCCGGCACCACAAGAAGCGTCGCGAGCGTCGCCAGCGTCAGCCCGCCGATCATCGCGATCGCCATCGGCCCCCAGAAGACCGACAGGGTCAGCGGGATGAAGGCGAGCACGGCGGCCAGCGCCGTCAGCAGCACCGGGCGGGTGCGGCGGACGGTGCTCTCGACGATGGCGGCGCGAAGGTCGAGCCCGGCCTCGAGATCCTGGCGCACCTGATCCACCAGGATCTGCGTGTTGCGCATGACCATCCCGGCCAGCGCGATGACGCCGAGCAGTGCGACGAAGCCGAAGGGCGCGCCGAGGGCCAGCAGCGCGAAGGCAGCACCCGGGATGCCGAGCGGCGCCGTCGCCAGCACCAGCGCGACCCGCCCGAAATGCCGCAGCTGGACCATCAGCAGCACCAGCATCACGGCGATCATCACCGGAAACAGGGCGAAGAGCGCGGCATTGGCCTTGCCCGATTCCTCCGCCGCGCCGCCGGCCTCGATGCGCAGGCCGACCGGCAGGGAGGCGATCACCGGGTCGAGGCGCGCACGCACCGCGGCCGAGACGTCCGGCCCCTGCAGTCCCGGCGCGACGTCGGCGCGGACGGTCAGGTAGGCTTCGCGGTTGCGGCGATACAGGATCGGCTCCTCGGCCTCAGGCAGCAGCCGCGCGACCTGGGACAGCGGTACCGGCCCCGACGGCGTGGCGAGGGAGAGGTCGGCGAGCGTCTCCGTCGTCAGGCGTTCGGCGGCCGGGGCGCGAAGGACGACGTCGACCAGGCGGTTGCCCTCGCGGTGCTGCGTCGCGGTCACGCCCGTCAGCAGCAATTGCAGGGAGGAGGCGACCTGCGCCGGGGAGAGGCCGAGCTCCGCCACGCGGGCGCGGTCGAGTTCGAGGCGCAGCGCCGGCGCGCGCTCGCCCCAATGGAGTTGCACGTCGCGCGTGCCGGGGGTGGCGCGCATCACGGCCATCACGTCCTCGCCGGCGCGGCGCAGCGCGGCGGGGTCGTCGCCATGGATGCGGAACTGCACGGGGAAGCCGACCGGCGGGCCGAAATCGAGCCGCGAGACGCGCACCCGCGCCTCCGGCACCAGCCCGTCCGCGACCAGGGCGTTGAGCCGGTCGCGCAGGCGTTCGCGCGCCGGCACGTCGCGCGCCTGGACGATGATCTTGGCGAAGGCCTCGTTCGGCAGGTCGGGGTTCAGCGCCAGGAAGAAGCGCGGCGAGCCCTGGCCGAGATAGGTCGTCACCAGCCGCGCATCGGGGTCGCCCTCGATCGCCTGCTCGATGCGCTGCGCGGCGTCGAGCGTCGCCGCGTAGCCGGCCCCCTGCCGCAAGTTGATGTCCACCAGCAGCTCGAGCCGTGCCGAGGTCGGGAAGAACTGCTTGCGGACCTGGCCCATGGCCGCGAAGCCGGCGACGAGGACGAGGAGCGTCGCGCTGATCACCGCCACGCGGTGATCCACCGCCCAGCCGACCAGGCGGCGCAGCGCGCGGTAGCCGCGCCCGTCATAGGCGTCGTGGTGCGACCCTGGCTTGGGCGAGGGCAGCAGCTTCACCCCGAGCCAGGGCGTGAACAGCACCGCCACGAGCCAGGAGGCGACGAGGGCGATGCCCACCACCCAGAAGATCCCGCCCGCATATTCGCCCGCGGTGGACCGCGCGAAGCCGACCGGCAGGAAGCCCGCCACCGTCACCAGCGTGCCCGAGAGCATCGGCCCGGCGGTGGAGGTCCAGGCGAAGGTCGCGGCCTTGGCGCGGCTCCAGCCTTCCTCGAGCTTCACGACCATCGCCTCGATGGCGATGATCGCGTCGTCGACCAGCAGGCCGAGGGAGAGGATCAGCGCGCCGAGCGTCACGCGCTCGAGCTCCATCCCGGTCGCGAGCATCACCAGGAAGACGATGGCGAGCGTCAGCGGCACGGACAGCGCGACGATGATCCCGGCCCGGAAGCCGAGCGAGAGGAAGGAGACCAGCATCACCACGCCGAGGGCGGCGACGAACTTCATCAGGAACTCGGCGATGCTCTCCTGCACCACATGGGCCTGGTCGACGATCTGCGTGACGGTGATGCCCATCGGGATGACGCGGCGCTGCGCCTCCATCGCCGCGGCGAGGTCCTGGCCGAGCGTCAGCACGTTCACCCCCGGCTGCTTCGCCACCGCGAGCAGCACGGCATTCTCCCCGCCCTGGCGGATGCCGCTCGACGCCGGATCGGCGAAGCCGCGCGTGACCTCGGCGATGTCGCCGAGGCGCAGCGAGCGGCCATTGGCGGCGACCGGGACCTCGCGCACCGCGGCGAGGCCGTCGAAGCCGCCATCGACGCGCAGATGCAGCCGCGTCGCGCTGCCTTCCACCACGCCGGCCGGCGTGACGGGGTTGTGGCGGGCCAGCGCGTCGAGGATCGCCTGCGGCTGCAGGCCGAGTGAGGCGAGGCGCGCATGGGCGACCTCGACATGGATGCGCTGGGGCTGTTCGCCGAAGATCCTGACCTTGTCGACGCCGGGCACGCGCAGCAGCCGGGCGCGCAGCGCCTCCGCCTGGCGGACCAGTTCGGCGTTGTCGGCGCCGGTCACCGCGTAGATGGCGGACCAGACGTCGGAATACTCGTCGTCGAAGAAGGGGCCGATGACGCCGGCGGGCAGCATGTGCCGCATGTCGCCGACCTTCTTGCGCACCTGGTACCAGAGGTTCTGCACCTCCCGCGGCGGGGTGGTGTCGCGCAGCACCACGGTCATCGCGGCCTGGCCGGGGCGGGTGAATGTCTCGACGCGATCCAGCCAGGGCAGGTCCTGCAACCGGCTCTCGATCGGGTCGGCGACGTGGCGCTGCATTTCCTCCGCCGTGGCACCCGGCCATTGCGCGGTGACGACCATGACCTTGATGGTGAAGCCGGGATCCTCCGCGCGGCCGAGGCGCAGATAGGCCATCGCCCCCGCGGCGCCGAGCATGACGATGAGGAACAGCGTCAGCGCGCCGTTGCGCACGCCCCAGTCGGAGAGATTGAACCCCATGGCGGCGCGGCCCTAGCGAAGCGTCGCGGCGGCGCGGTTCTGCACCACGCGCACATTGGCCCCGGGATCGAGCAGTTGCGGGCCGAGGGCCACGATGCGGTCTCCCTCGGCGAGCGGGCCGCGCAGCGCGACCTGCGTCTCGCCGAGCCGCGCGACCTCGACCGGCACGGCGACGACGCGCTCGCCCTGGACCTTCCACACCATCGGCCCCTGGCCGCGGTCGTGCAGGGCGGAGGCCGGCAGCAGGGCGACGGGCTCGCTTTCCGCGCGCAGACGGATCGTGCCGGTCATGCCGAGCGCGGCCCAGTCCGGCGCGGCGGGCAGCGAGAAGCGCGCGGAATAGGTGCGCAGCATCGGGTCGGCCTGGGGCGCGACCTCGCGCAGGCGGGCGAGGATGGGCTCGTTCGGGCGCGCCCAGAGCACGGCTTCGGCCTGCGCGCCGGCGAGGCCGGGAAGGGCGCCTTCGGGCACCTGGACCATGAGCTCGCGCTCGGCGGGGTCCGCCATGCGCATCACGGCCTGGCCCTCGGCGACGACCTGGCCGACCTCGGCGACGAGGGCGGTCACGACGCCATCGGTCGGCGCGCGCAGCACGGTGTAGCCGAGCCGGTTGCGCGCGAGGTCGAGCGCGGCGCGGGCGGAGGCGACGCGTTCCTCCGCCGTGCGGGCCGAGGCCTGGCGCTGGTCGTCATAGGCCGCGGCGACATGGCCGGCGGCGAGCAGGGTGCGGGATCGCGCGGCATCGGCCGCGGCGCGGCGGGATTCGGCCTCGGCGGCGGCGAGGTCGGCCTCCGCCGCCCGGACCGACAGCGCGATGTCGGCCGGGTCCAGCCGGGCGAGTTCCTGCCCGGCGGTCACGATGGTCCCGACATCGACCAGGCGCGCCTGGACGCGGCCACCGGCGCGGAAGGCGATGTCGGCCTCGCGCCTGGCCTTCACCACGCCGGCGAAGGCGCGGGGCTGCTCGGCCGGGACGAAGCGGATCTCGGCGACCTGGACGGGCTTGGGGGGCTCGGGGGCGGCGGCCTGGCCGGCGCCGTCGCGGCAGGCGGGCAGGGCGGCGAGCAGTGCGAGGGCGGGAAGGGCGCGACGCATGGCATGGCTCCTGGGCTCGCGCCAGGATACTCCTGCTATCTGATAAAAGTCAATAATCGTCAGTAATCAGGAATCAAGCCTCAGGCCCCGGATCAGCAGGTCCAGCATCTCCTCCAGCTCGGCGGCCATTTGCGCCTCGTCCATGGCGCGCTTGTCGAGGGCATCGGCGATCAGCTCGGGGTGCATCCAGCACATGGTGCCCTGCTTCATCATCCGCGCCGCCGTCGCGGGATCGACCGGCGCGAAATCCCCCGCGGCGATGCCGTCGGCGACGATGCGGGCCAGGGCGGCCTCGATGCGCGCGATGAAGGCGGCGACCACGCCCCAGTGCTCGGTCATGGCGGCCGAGACCATGTCGTGCATGCGCTTCTGGGAGAAGAACAGCGCCAGGTGCCGGTCGTGCAGGGTGCGGAGCACCGCCTTGAGCCGTTCGCCCGCGCTGCCCGACCCGGCCGCGATCGATTCGAGGTCGCCGGCCACGCCCTCGAGCAGGCGGGCGGCGATCGCCTCGTTAATCGCGCTCTTGGAGGGGAAGAAGCGGTAGACGTTCGCGGGCGACATGCCGATCTCGCGCGCGATGTCGGCCACGGCGGTCTTCTGGTAGCCCAGCGTGCGGAACAGGTCCCAGGCGGCGTCGAGGATCCGCTCGCGGGTGGCGGCGGCGCGGTCTTCCTGCTCGGACGCAGTGGTTCTCATGGCGCTGAAGAAATCCGTCAGTCGTCAGGCGGCTATAGCAGCGCGCTCCGGCGGACGTCACGGTTGCCCTCGATCGTGCGTCGCACCATTTTGCGACGGGGCGCGGTGCCCCCGAGGAGATCGTGCCGTGGCAGGCGTGCCGGATGTCAGCCCGAAGGAAACCTGGGAAGCGCTGCGGAACGATCCGCAGGCCGCGCTTGTCGACGTGCGCACCGATGCGGAGTGGAACTTCGTCGGCCTGCCCGACCTGACCAGCATCGCGAAGCAGACCGTGCTGGTGCCGTGGCAGATCTACCCGACCATGCAGGTGAACGGGCATTTCGCCGACCAGCTGCACAAGGCGGGGCTGACGCCGCTCCACAAGGTCTACTTCATCTGCCGGTCCGGCGCGCGATCGCTCGCGGCCTGCCAGGCGGCGCAGGCGGCGGGCTTCCCGCACGCCTTCAACGTCGCCGACGGCTTCGAAGGCCCGGTCGACCCGCAGGGGCATCGCGGCGTCGTGGCGGGGTGGAAGGCGGACGGGCTGCCCTGGCGCCAGCGCTGAGGCGCGGGCATCCTCCCCGCCATCGTCCTGATGGGGAGAACGCCGTGACGCCACTGCCGCTCAAGTCCGAATTCCTATTCCGCATCGTCCTGACCGTCGGCACGCCGCAGATGGTCGGCACGGCACGCAACGGGGAACTGCGCATCATTCCGGTGACCGGCGGCACCGCCGAAGGCCCGCGTTTCAAGGGCGAGGTGATGCCCGGCTCGGCCGCCGACTGGCTGCGCGTCGACCCCGACGGCACTGCGCACATGGATGTCCGGCTGACGCTGAAGTCGGTAACCGGCGGCGTGGTCTACATGCATTACAGCGGCATCCGCACCGGCACGCCGGAGGTGCTGGCTCGGCTCAATTCCGGCCAGACCGTCGATCCGTCGGACTACTATTTCCGCACGGCGATGCGCTTCGAGACGGGCGCGCCGGAGCTCGCCTGGATGAACAGGATCCTCGCGGTGGGCATCGGGCAGCGCCCGCCGTCGGGCCCCACCTACGACGTGTACGCCATCGCCTGAGGCACAGCGGGGGGAGGGCGCTCCCCCCGATCGGTCCCTATTGGACTCGCTCGACCATCACCGGCGACCGGCCGCCCGGCCGCGGCACGGTCCATCGTTCCGCGTCAGTTCCGCGGCACGTCGAGCCGGCTGAGAATCGGCCGCCAGAGCTCGTCCGAGCGGCGCAGGAAGTCCGTGAAGTCCTGCGGGCTGCCGCCGGCGAGGAACTGACCTTCGTTGGTCAGCCGTTCGCGGATGCGGGAGTCCTGCAGGGCCTCGTTGGCGGCAGCGTTGGTGCGTTGCACGACTTCGGGGGGCGTGCGCGCGGGCGCGAGCAGGCCGAACCAGGACAGCGCGTCGAGGCCTGGCGCGTAGTCGGCGGCGGTCGGCACCTCCGGCGTCGATTCCACCTTGCGCGCGCTGGTCCACGCGATCAGCCGGCCCTGCTGGTTGCGGTGGGCGGGGATGGCGGTGCCGCCCGCGACGATCAGCATGTCGAGGTCGCCGGCGAGGAACGCCGCGAGCTGCGCCGAATCCCCGCGATACGTCACGTCCTGCATGGTGATGCCGAGCCGCTGCATGACCATCAGCATCGCGACGTTGGTCAGCGTGGTCGGCCCGTTGGTGCCGTAGGTCATCTGCCCCGGCCGTGCCTTGGCCGCGGCGACCCAGGCCGCCACGTCCACCGGCCCACCCTGCAGGCGAGTGAGAATTCCGAAGGGGAAGGTGGTCGCCAGCGTCACCGGGGCGAAGTCGTCGACCTTGTAGGGAAGGTTGGGCACGATCACCGGATTGATCGTCAGCGTCGTGCCGGCGGCCATCAGCAGCGTCAGCCCATCGGGGCGCGATCGCGCGACGTATTCGGCGCCGATGATGGTGTTCGCACCCGGCCGGTTCTCCACCTGCACGGGCTGGCCGAGGACGGTCGTCATGCGCTCGGCCATCAGGCGGCTGACGATGTCGGTGCTGCCGCCCGGCGCGAATGGGACGACGATGGTGACGGGACGTGCCTGGCTGCTGCCCTGCGCGAGGGCAGGCGCCGGAAGCGCCGCGATCGCGGCCAGCAGCGGACGGCGGGGAAGGCGGAAGGTCATGGGCGGCAATCCTGGCGAATGTCCCTGGACCGCGCTCTGCCGGCGCGGATCCCGGGCATCATCGCCCAGTCAGCGCCGACCGGCCAGTTGCCGGTTCTCGAGCCGGCTGAGCAGCCGGACCACCGGCCAGAGCAGGATGAAGTAGGCGATCGCCGCGGCCATGATCGGCGAGGCGTTGTAGGTCACGGATTGCGCCTGGCGCGCCTGGAAGAGCAGTTCCGGTAGCGCGACGACCGAGGCGATGGAGGTGAGCTTCACCACCTCGAGCGTGTTGGAGATCAGGTCGGGCAGCACGTTCCGCACCGCCTGGGGCAGCACGACATAGGCCATGGTCTGCCCGCGGGTGAGGCCCGTGGAGCGCGCGGCCTCGATCTGCCCGCGCGGCACGCTCTCGATGCCGGCGCGCAGGATCTCCCCGTAATAGGCGCCGGTATTGAGGAAGAAGCCGATCGCCACCGCGCCCCATGCGCCGACATCGATGCCGACGAAGGGCAGGCCGGCGAAGATGAAGATCAGCAGCACGAGCGGCGGCAGGGCGCGGAAGGTGTCGACCCAGACGCGCAGCGGCCACTTCACCCAAGGGGCATGGAAGGTCGCCAGCACCGCGATGATGACGCCGCCGAGGAAACCGAGCGGCACCACCAGCGCCGAGAGCAGCAGCGTCGCCTTCAGCCCCTGTAGCAGGATCGGCGACGCCTCCTGCATGATCTGCCAGTTGAAGAAGGTGTCGAGGAACGAATCCATGATCAGCGCTTCCACGCGAAGCGCGTCTCGATCCAGCGGCCGAGCACGACGACGGGCAGGAACAGGACGAGGTAGGCGATCGCACCGAGGGTGAGCGGCGAGGGGTTGAAGGAGAAGGACACCCCCGCATTCGCAGCACCCAGGATGTCCGGCACCGCGACGACCGAGGCGAGGGCGGTGCCCTTGGTGATCGCGATGGTGCGGTTGGTCAGCGGCGGGATGGTGATGCGCAGCGCCTGCGGCAGCACCACGTAGCCGAGGGTCTGCACGAAGCCGAGCCCGGTCGAGCGCGCCGCCTCCCATTGGCCCCTCGGCACCGAGGTGATGCCGGCCCAGAAGATTTCCTCGGCGAAGGCCATCAGCACTAGCGTGAGCGCGAGCCACGATGCGGCGAAGCCCGACAGTTCCACGCCCGCGTTGGGCAGGCCGAAGAACAGCAGCACGATGATGACGAGCGGGGGCAGCGCGCGGAACAGATCCACCGTGAAGATGATCAGCCAGTTCAGCGGCCGGATGCCGAAGGCGCGGACCACCGCGAGCAGCAGGCCGAGCGCGAGCCCCGCGGCGATGATGCAGAGCGCGAGCACGACCGTCAGCCCGAAGCCCTCGATGATCTTGGGCAGGTACTGCGCCATGACGCGCGCATTGAAGAAGCTGTCGACGAAGCGATCCCAGTTGGTCATCGGATGGGCCTATGATCGCCCGACACGTCGAAGGACTGCTGCGGATGACACGAGGGACCCGGACCTGCCTGGCACTGATGGCGATGTTCTGCGTTGCGGCGGCGCCACCGCCGGAGGAGGAGCGCCTGGTGCCCGGCGGGCGTGCCGGGTTCGTCACGGACGGGGCGGGGGGATGCTGGCTCTGGGGCGGCGGCCTGCGCGCGGACGCCACGGACCTGACGGCATCCTGGACCGGCAGCTGCCCGGAGGGCCCGGCGGAAGGCGAGGGCCGCGGCGAGATCCACTGGCGCGAAGGCGGCATGCCGCGCGCGATGATCTATGAGGGCACGCTGCGGCGCGGCAAGTCCGAGGGCCAGGGTCGCCTGACCATCACCGCGGGCAAGGATGTGCTGGCGATCCAGCAGGGCCAGTTCCGCGACGACTTCTTCGTCTCCGGTCGCGTCGAACTGCCCGGCCCCCGCATCGTGTACGAAGGCGGCTGGTCCCGGTCCCATCCGAATGGCCGCGGCCGGTTGATCGTCGAAGGCCGCGTCATCCAGGGCGAATGGCGCAACGGTTGCCTGCGTGGCCCCCGCGGCTGGATCGCCTTCACCCGCCCCGCCCAGGAATGCGAAGGCACCGACACCTGAGGTGATGGTTTCCAAAGGCCCTTCGGCCTTTGGCGGGAGGGGTCCGGGGAGGGCGGCACCCTCCCCGAAGCACGCCGCGCCCATCAATGCCGCTCGATCTGCGAAATGAACGCCCGGGTCCGCGCATGCTGCGGATTGGCGAAGATCTCGGCGGGCTTGCCTTCCTCGACGATCGCCCCGTCGGCCATGAACACCACGCGGTCCGCCGCGGCCTTGGCGAAGCCCATCTCGTGGCTGACCACGACCATGGTCATGCCGTCCTCGCGCAGCTCGCGCATCACCGCGAGCACGCCGCCCACGAGTTCCGGATCGAGGGCGCTGGTCGGTTCGTCGAACAGCATCACGCGCGGTTCGAGCGCGATGGCGCGCGCGATGGCGACGCGCTGCTGCTGCCCGCCCGAGAGTTGCAGCGGGTAGTGGTCCGCGCGATCGGCCAGGTGCACGCGATCGAGCGCCGCCTTGGCCTTCGCCTCGGCCTCCGCGCGCCCCATGCCGAGCACCTTGCGCAGCGCGAGCATGACGTTCCCGAGCGCCGTCATGTGGGGGTAGAGGTTGAAGGACTGGAACACCATGCCGATGCGCTGGCGGGCCTTGTTGATGTCCGTCTTCGGGTCGAGCATGTCGATCCCGTCCACGGTCACCGTGCCCGAGGTCGGATCCTCGAGCCGGTTGAGGCACCGCAGCAGCGTCGACTTGCCCGAGCCCGAGGGGCCGATCAGGAACACCAGTTCCTTCTCGGCCACCGTCAGGTCCACACCCTTGAGGACGTGGAGGTGCCCGAAATGCTTGTGGATCGCACGGGCCTCGACGATCGGCCCGTGCGCGGTCATGGCGCTGCTCACCCGCAGGTCGGGTTCTGCGGCGTCGGGTCGTAGCCCGGCATGTCCGGCACGCCGTAGCCCGGGAAGACGATGCGCTCGGCCTGGTCGTCGCCGGGGGCATTGCCGAACCAGCGCTCGGACAGGCGCGCGACGGTGCCGTCCCGCTTCATGCAAACGATGATGTCCTCGACCTGGTTGCGCAGCGCGCCGGAATCGCGGCGGAAGGGCGTGCCCCAGTGGAAGCGCGTGCCCGGCAGCACGTAGTCGGCCACGAATTGCGGCGTGCGCGAGGCCGAGTAGCGGATGACCGTGTTGCCCGAGAGATTCGCATAGGCGCGGCCCTGGATGACGGCCTGGGCCGCATCGGCCTGGCTGTCGAAGGCGAGGAGGGTGAGGTTCAGCCGCTCGCGGTTGTTGTTCACCCACTGCTCGTAGGGCGTGCCCTTGTTCACGCTGATGGTCTTGCCGCGCAGGTCCTCCTCCGAACGGATCGGCGGCGTGCCGCGGCGGATGCCGAACTGGAGTTCGGTCCAGAGGTAGCCCTCGGTGAACAGCAGCGCCTCGGCGCGCTCCCGCGTCACCGTGGTGGGCGCGCAGAGGAAGTCGTAGCGCCCGGCATTCAGCGCCGGAATGAGACCGGAGAAGGCCGCGGATTCGATCACGATCTCGCGGCCCATGCGGCGCGCGACCTCGCGGAACAGGTCAACCTGGAAGCCCTGGACGCCGCCCTGCAGGTTGGGGAAGGCGTGCGGCGCGAAGGTCCCGTCCACGCCGCAGCGCAACGGTGGCTGGCCGCCCTGCGCCAGGGCCGGCCCGGCGATGACGGCCGACAGGAGAGCGGCGGCGATGAGCCTGCGCATGGCGAAACCTCCTCTTCATGAATCGGGACCAACACTTCCCAGATGGCTGCCCTGCTGTCCATGCAGGCCCTGCCACAAACTTGCCCCCTGAGCGTCCCGCTGCCGCCGCCGCGGGCAGTTTCTAATGAGGATG
This sequence comes from Neoroseomonas marina, assembly GCF_012927745.1. Taxonomy (GTDB): domain Bacteria; phylum Pseudomonadota; class Alphaproteobacteria; order Acetobacterales; family Acetobacteraceae; genus Neoroseomonas; species Neoroseomonas marina. The sequence continues at coordinate 504,184 of NZ_JABBKX010000003.1, read as the reverse complement.
AACGGAGCGACGCCATGCCCATCATCCCCCTGACCCTGATCGGAGCCGGACTGCTCGGGAATCTGCTGCTCGTCATCGCCCTGCTGGGCGACGTGACGGCGCCGGGCCGCATGCCGCTCGCGGTCGCCGCGGTGCTGGCGCTGGGCGGCGGGGCGCTGATGCTCGTCGGGCTGATGATGATGGAGCCTCGGCGCGACCGGGAGGTCGATCACCGTTCCTGATGGCGATTGTCCATCCCGCGGAAGACGATCAGCGGGCGTGAGTTTCGCGCCTTGGGCGACATCTCCAGCCAGTCCAGGAATTCCAGCAGCACCTTCGCCGTGATGTCCGCGACGCGGTGGCGATGGGCGGCCTCGGGCGTGAACCAGCCGAGGTGTTCCAGTTCGCCCGAGCCCGCGATCTCGCCATGAACGGCCTCGGCCGGGGCGGCGAGGAAGCGGGCGTTGAACCGGATCGGCCGGCCGCCAGGCGTCACGGCGCGGCAGACATAGTGCAGGGCGCCGAGGTCGGCCGCGACCGCCTCCCCCCGCCGTTCGCCCAGGACCAGGCCGGTTTCCTCGAACAATTCCCGCGCGGCGGCGATGCCGATGGCACGCGCCCGGCCGGGTGTGGCCCGGCGTTCCAGCATCCGCCGCGTGGCCGGGGCCAGTTCGCTGGTCGCCGGCTGGCGGTGGTCGTCGGCATCCACCCGGCCGCCGGGGAAGACCATGACGTCCGGCATGAACCGGTGGCGCGCATGGCGCCGACCCATCAGCACCTCGGGGCCCGCGGGGCCGACGCGCCACAGGATCAGACTCGCGGCGTCGCGGGGACGGACGGTGCGGCGGGACCGGCCCTCGGCATCGGCGCCGCCGGGATTGTCGGCCAGCGCGTCAGTCAAGCGCGAAGCCCCTCAGGCGTAGCCAGGTCCGGAAGCCGAAGCGTTCCGGCACCGAAAGCTGCCGCGCGGCATTCTCCGACCAGGTGCAGCCCTCCGGGGCGGGGCCGTGGATCTCGGGGTAGCGCGGCTTCTGCTTCGGGCGGAGGGCGTCGTAGTCCGAGAGCGCGTCCTCGAGGCCGGTGTCGCGATAGGTCTCCCGATGCACGATGACCGAGGGCGGCAGCCGCGGCGTGACCTCGTTCTGCGCCGCCGGCCAGCCGAGGGTCAGCCCGGCGAGCGGATAGACGCCCTCGGGCAGGCCAAAGAGGGGCGCGACCTTCTCGATATGGCTGCGGACATAGGAGATCGGGCAGGTGCCGAGCCCCGCGGCGTCGGCCGCCGCGATCGCCATCCCCATGGCCAGCGCGGCATCGACCGCGGTGTTGAGGAAGGTGTCCATGTTGTTGTTGGCGTGGGGCCGGCCATGCTTCGCGCAGGCCTGCTGCCCGCGGCGCATGTCCCCGCAGAACAGCAGCAGGACCGGGGCGTCCTTGATCCAGGGCATGGTGCCGATCCAGTCGGCGACCTTGGCGATCTTCGCCGGATCGCGCGTCACCACGATCGAATACTGTTGCAGGTCCGATTTGGACGGGGCGGATTGCGCCGCGGCCAGGACCGTGTCGAGCAGCGGGTCCGGCACCTCGTCGGTGCGGTAGCGCCGCGTCACCCGGCGGTCGAGCAGGGCGGCGAGCGCCGGGGCGACCTCCTCCGGCGGTTCGAAGGGGACGATGCCGTAGCGGTTGTGGATCAGGTCGGCGGGGGTCATGGCGTCAGCGTGGCACCGGGGTGGGCGGACGAAAAGGTCACGGGTCGGGCGTCGGCCAGACCATGCGGAAGCGCTCGAAGACGACGGGTTCGTCATCGGTCAGGACGAAGCCGTCGCGCTCGGCCTGCCAGCCGAAGAACTCCCGATGGTTGGCGAGCCAGGTCGCACGGCTGCGGTCGCCTTCGCCCTCGACCCAGGCGAAGTCGTCCGTGACGCCGGCGAAGGGGCCGACCGTGACCTCGGTCGTCTGCCAGATGCAGGTGGGGCGTCCCGACCCGTCCACCACCAGCACATGGTCCCCTGGCGCCGGGCGCGGCGCCTTGCCCGGCCCGTAGTCGCGCGCCAGCGACGCCGTTGCTCGCTTGGCGCCCGCGAGGATCAGCGCGGCGAGCGCGTCCGCGATCGCGGGGGTGTGCCCGTGGGCCACCACGTCATAGCGGTCGTGATCGAGGCCGGCGGCGGCGCGATACGCCGCCCAGAAGGCCGCGACCTCGGGCGTGCGGTCAGGCACGTACCACCCAGGCATCGGCGACCGTGACGCCCTGGCCCTCGGCATGGACGATCAGCGGGTTGATCTCGGCTTCCGAGACCTCGGCCACGGCGGCCAGGCGGGATACCGCCACGATGGCACGGGCAAGGGCGTCGAGGTCGCCCTTCGGCAGGCCGCGCCAGCCGGCCAGAGGCTTGAGGCCCTTCACCTCGGCGATCATGGCGTGGGCCTCGGCTTCGCTGAGCGGGGCGCAGCGCAGCGCGGTGTCCCGGTGCAGTTCCGCCATCACGCCGCCGGCGCCGACCAACACGACCGGGCCCGATTCCGGGTCGCGACGGAAGCCGAGGATGGCCTCGGCCAGGCCCTTGGCCATTGGCTGGACCAGGAAGCCGGTGATGGTCGCATGCGGGGCCCTGGCCTTCACGCGCGCCAGCATTTCCGTCGCCGCGGCCTTGAGCGCGGCGGCGTCGGGGAGGTTGAGCGCGACCCCCCCGACCTCGGTCTTGTGGGCGAGGTCGGGCGACAGGATCTTGAGCGCGACCGGGTAGCGCAGGCCCTCCGGCACGGCATCCGGCGTCGCCATGACCGCGAAGCCGGTGGCAAGGCCGAGCGCCTCGAACAGCCGGCGGGCGTCGGCCTCGTCAGGCCGGGCGGCCAGGGCGTGCGCCAGCGCCGGCGCGGCAGGGACCGCGCGCGGCGCCTGCCATTCAATGAAGGCGCGGATCACATCGGCGCAGGATTCCGGGGTGCGGAAGGCGGCGATGCCGGCCTCGCCCAGCATCCGCAGGGAGACATCCGCCTGCGGCACCAGGAAGGCCGCGACGGGCTTCGCCAGCCCCGACCGCGCCGCGCCCAGGATGCCGGCGACGGCATCATGCGGGCGGAACTGCGCCGAGGACCCGATCACCGACAATGCGAGGTCCGTGTCCGGATCGGCGGCGAGCGCGGAGAGCGCCGCCTGTACCTTGTCCGCCCGCGTGCCGGCGAGCGTCACGTCGATCATCCGCCCGTGATGCGGCAGGCCGGCGGCCTTGAGGCCTTCCACGGCGGTCTCGTTCGGCGCGCGCGTCTCGATGCCGGCGACGCCGAGCGCATCGACCGCCATCGCCCCGCCGCCGCCCGTCGTCGTCATCACCGAGACGGCGCGCTTCGGCGCGGCGAGCGGCTTGCGCCCGATGAACAGTGCGGGGGCCTCGAGCAGCGCCTCGATCATCGTCACCCGCGCGATGCCGTTGGCGCGGAAGAAGGCGTCGGCGGCGGCGTCCGATCCCGCCAGCGCGCCGGTGTGGCTGTTCGCCAATTCCGCCCCGAAGGCCGAGCGGCCGAGCTTGAAGGCGATGATCGGCTTGCCGGCCGCATGCGCCCGGCGGGTGGCCTCGGCCAGCAGGTCGGCGCGGCGGATGGCTTCAAGGAACAGCAGGATGGCGTCGACCTGCGGGTCGTCCACCAGCAGGCCGGCGATCTCGCTCGCCGTCAGGTCGGCCTCGTTGCCGGTGCTGATCAGGTGCGAGAAGCCGAGGCCCCGCGCAGCGCCGCGCGCCATGATGGCGCCGAGCATCGAGCCCGACTGCGACACCAGCGCGAGCCGCCCGGCAGGAAGGCTCTCCGCTTCCAGCGCCGCGTTCACCGAGCAGGCGGTGCGGCTGTTGAGGTTGATCAGCCCCATCGAGTTCGGCCCGAGGATCCGCACCCCCGCCGCCTTGGCGGTAGCGAGCAGCCGCGCCTGGCGCGCCTGGCCTTCCGGCCCCGCCTCGGCGAAGCCGTCGGCGAGGATGGCCGCGACCTTGATGCCTTTGGCTGCGACGTCGGCGATGACGCCTTCGACATGCTCGGTGCCGAGCAGCAGGTAGGCGAGGTCCACCGGGCCAGGGATATCCGCGATGGTGGGATAGGACTTCTCGCCGAGGACTTCCTCGGCGCGCGGGTTCACCGGGTAGAGATCCCCGTCGAAGCCGTGCTTGCGCAGGTAGATCTGCGCCCGCGCCGTCAGCCGCTTCGGGTCGGCCGACGCGCCGACGAGGGCGATGCGGCGCGGGTTGAGCAGGGCAGGGGCGAGCGCGGTCATGATCGGGTCCGGTTCAGCGGGTGCCCTGCGCGACGCAGCCCTCTGGCGGGGCGGCGGGCGGGGCGACATGGATGGCGAGGAAGGCCGGCATCGGCGCGTCCGCTGCCAGCGGCGCGAGGTCGATGGCATGCAGCGAGATGCCGCCCTCGGCGATGCGGGCGCGGGTCGCGGCCCGGGCGAGGAGCTCACGGGTCGGGCGCAGCACCACGGCGCGTTCCCCGGTCTTCAACCCGGGCAGGCCGGCCAGGATCACCACCGCCTCGGGGCGTGCCCAGGCCATGTTGCCGGGCAGGCGGTCGAGGTGGCGGATGGTCGGGGCGAAGGCGCAGGGGGCGGCGCGCAGCGGCGCCTCGAGCGCCGCGCTGGGCGGCAGGTGCTGGACGGCGTCCAACACCTCCCGCGGCACATCCGCTGCGGCGGGCATGGCGACGGCGCAGAACGCCAGGGCCAGGACCCGCCGCATCGGGATCCTCAGATCGGGTCCCAGCAGAAGATGTCGCCGGACCGCTCGAGCTTCGAGAAGCCCTGCGCGAGCGAGGGCAGCGCGTATTCGGCGATGCTCTCGGGCGTCCAGCCGCTCTCACGATGCACCGACTTGATCGGACGGATCTGGCTGTACACGAACAGCTCGTTCATGCGCGGGGAGAAGATCTGCCCGGTCACGTCCTTCGCCGCGTCGGAGGCGAGGAAGACCGCGAGCGGCGCGTTCTTGTCCGGCGTCATCTGCATGATGCGCTCGACGCGGCGCTTCTGCTCCGGCGTCTCCGCCGGGATGGTGCCGGTCATGCGCGACCAGGCGAAGGGTGCGATGCAGTTCGAACGCACGTTGAAGCGCGCCATGTCGAGCGCGATCGACTTCGACAGCCCGACGATGCCGAGCTTCGCCGCCGAGTAGTTCGCCTGCCCGAAATTGCCGATCAGCCCCGAGGTCGAGGACATGTGCACATAGGCGCCGGACTGCTGCTGGCGGAAATGCGTGGCGGCCGCGCGGGAGACGTAGAAGGAGCCATTGAGGTGGACGGCGATCACCGCGTCCCATTCCTCGGGCGTCATGCGGTGGAAGATCTGGTCGCGAAGGATGCCGGCATTGTTCACGACGATGTCGATGCGGCCGAAATGATCGAGCGCGGCCTGCACGATCTTCTGCGCGGAGGCCCAGGTGGCGACGCTCTCGGTCGAGATCTCGGACTGGCCGCCGTTCTGGGCGATGATCGCCTTGGTCTGCTGCGCGGGCGTCGCGTCCTGGCCCTCGCCGGCAACGGAGGCGCCGACGTCGTTGATGATCACCTTGGCGCCCTGCTTGGCCATCATGATGGCGATCTCGCGCCCGATGCCGTTGCCGGCCCCCGTGACGATCGCGACCTTGCCCTCGAGCATGTTCGGCATCTGGCGTATCCCCTCCATGGTCTTTAGCCACTTAAGCTTCTAGACCCGGCCCAGCGGGCCGTGAAGCCGGGTTGCCGTGGCGGCCGCGGGCCGCGTAGATGCCGGACATGGCAGGCAGGATCGGACAGCATGGGCAGTGGTGATCGCCGGATCGCGGCGCTGCGCCGCTTCGCGGAGCATGTGGCCAAGGTCGCGCCGCTCGACCTCTCGGTCAGGCTGTGGGACGGGACCGTGCTGCCGCTGGCGCCGGGTGCGGACGGCGCGCTGACGCTCACCATCGCGACACCGGCTGCCCTGACACGCCTGGTACGCCGGCCGCGCCTGCCGACCATCGTGGAACTGATCGCCGAAGGTGCGGTCGATCTCGAGGGCGGGACGTTGCTCGACCTCGCGGCCCGGGCAGGGTCGGGATCGACCCGCGGGCTGGCGAAGCGGCTCGACAAGGGCCTGGCGCTCCGGGCGTTCCTGCCTTTCCTGTTCGGCCCCGGCGGGGGCGGGAAGGGTTACGCCTATACGGGCACGCAGGCCGCGAGGCATGGCGAGGGGCGCGACGACAAGGCGCAGGTGCAGTTCCACTACGATGTGTCGAACGCCTTCTACGCGCTCTTCCTCGACCCCGAGATGGTCTACTCCTGCGCCTACTTCCCGGATTGGGAGGCGGACCTCGCGACCGCGCAGAAGGCCAAGCTCGACATGTCCTGCCGCAAGCTGCGGCTGAAGCCCGGGGAGCGGATGCTGGACATCGGCTGCGGCTGGGGCGGTCTCGTCTGCCATGCGGCGCAGCACTACGGCGTGCAGGCGCATGGCGTGACCTTGTCCCAGGCGCAGTTCGACTTCGCGACGGAGAAGGTGCGGCGGCTCGGCCTTCAGGATCGCGTCACCATCGAGTTGCGCGACTTTCGCGACCTCACGGACATGGAGTTCGACAAGGTCGCCTCCATCGGCATGTTCGAGCATGTCGGGCTCGACAACCGGGACGGATATTTCCGCCACATCCGCGGCCTGCTGAAGCCGCGCGGGATCTACCTGCACCACGCGATCGCACGGCCGATGAAGGCGACCGAGAAGAAGTTCCGCAAGGCGAACCCCGAGTTCCGCACATTGGTGAACTACATCTTCCCGGGCGGCGAGCTGGACCATATCGGGGGCACGACCGATGCGATGGAACGCAACGGCTTCGAGATCCACGATACCGAGGGCTGGCGCGAGCATTACGGTCGGACCTGTCGGCTATGGACCGAGCGGCTCCACGCCCATCGCGAGGCTGCGTATCGCGAAGCCGGCGAGGCCAAGACCAAGATCTGGTTGATGTATCTGGCCGGCTGCGCGCTTGCCTTCGAGCGCGGCACGGTCGGCATCTTCCAGACGGTGGCGACCAAGCGGGCGCGCGGGGCCTCGGGCCTGCCGCCGACGCGGCAGGACCTCTACGCGTGAGCGCGCCGGTGTTCCGCCGCGCGATCGCGGCCGACGTACCGGCGATCGTGGCCCTGCTCGCCGACGACGTGCTCGGTGCGGCGCGGGAGAAGCCTGGCGACCCTGGCTATGATGAAGCCTTCGCGGCGATCGCGGCCGATGCGAACCAGTTCCTCGCGGTGGTCGAGATCGCGGGTCGCGTCGCCGGCTGCCTGCAGCTGAGCTTCATCCCCGGCCTGTCCCATCGCGGCATGTGGCGCGGACAGATCGAGAGCGTGCGTATCGCCGCCGAGGCGCGTGGCGGCGGCCTCGGTCGGCAGATGTTCGAATGGGCGATCGACCAATGCCGTGCCCGCGGCTGTGGCATCGTGCAACTGACCACCAACAAGTCGCGCGGGGATGCGCGCCGCTTCTATGAGACCTTGGGCTTCGTCGCCAGCCATGAGGGCATGAAACTGAAGCTCTGACGCCGGCGCGTCAGGTCTTCGCGGCGATAATGCTGCCGCTCTGGCTGGCCGGGATACGCCGCCGCCAGGCGCCGGCATCGACCTGCGTCACGAAGTCGAGCACGGCCCGGTTGAAGGCATCCGGATGCTCCAGGTTCATGGTGTGCCCGCATTTCGGCAGCACCATCAGCGCGCTCGTCGGGATGGTGCGCTTGAGGTAGAGCGCGGGCTCGAGCGTCGGATCGTCCTCGTCCCCCGCCACGACCAGCGTCGGCGTGGTGTAGGCGCGGAAACCCTCGGCGAGGTCGAAAAGGGAGGGCCGTTCGCGCTGCACGCCCTGCATGGTCAGCGCCGAGCCTTCGGTGGAATGCTCGCACAGCTGGGCCTCGAACTCGGCGAAGCCGCGCGGGTCGGATTCCTCGAAGACCAGGCGGGTCGGGCCATGGGCGTAGGTCTTGCCGTAGACGGCCATGCCCTCGGTGCGCAGGCGGGCGATGGCGGCGTCGGTCTCGGCCCGGAACTGGTCCCGTTTGTCCGGGGCGGCGCCGTAGCCGACGCCGGCCGCGACCAGGCTGCGGGCCATTCGCGGATAGCGCAGGCCGAAATGCAGCGTCGCGAAGGCGCCCATGGACAGGCCCACGATATGCGCCGGCGCGAGGTCGAGCGCCCGGACCACGGCCGCGATGTCGTTCGTCGCATGGTCCTGCGAATAGGATTTCGGGTCTGCCGGCACGGCGGAGGGCGGATACCCCCGGGCGCAATAGGCGACGCAGCGGTAGCGGCGCGAGAAGAACCGCATCTGCGGCTCCCAGGACCGGTAATCCCCGGCGAATTCGTGCACGAAGACCATCGGGATGCCGGATCCGGCTTCCTCGTAGTAGAGGTCCACGCCGTCGTCGGTCCGGATGGTCGGCATCGCGCTTTCTCCCGCTGTCGCCGGGGCAGGATGGAAGGCGCTCGTCTGGCCGTCCAGGCCGCCTTGACAGAGGATCGATGCAAGCGCATCTGCAATCCGTACCAATCGGGTCCTGATTGCAGGAGGGCAACGGCCGTGCTGCGGCTGTCCAAGCTGACCGACTACGCCGTGGTGGTGCTGACCAGGCTCGAGGAAGCCGAGGATGGGGGGGTGCTGACCGCGCCGGGCCTCGCCGCGGCGACCGGGCTGGGAGAGCCGACGGTGGCGAAGGTGCTGAAGATCCTGTCCCATGCGGGCCTGGTCGAGGGGCGGCGCGGGGCGGCGGGCGGCTACCGCCTGGCGCGGCCGCTGGCCGAGATGCCATTGACCGACGTGATCGCCGCGATAGACGGCCCCATCGCGCTGACCGCCTGCGTGGACAATTCGATCGGCCTTTGCGATGCGGAGGCGACATGCCCCGTGCGCGGCCGGTGGGACCCTGTGAACGATGCCATCCGCCGGGCGCTGTCCGGCATTTCCATCGCCGACCTCGCGCGCGTGCCGGCCATCGTGCCGCACCCCGACGTCGTCGCCGCGGAGTAGAGACGATGCCTGCCGTCACCGAGACGATCGAAACCGTCCAGTCCGTCACCGAGTCCGGCTACAAATGGGGCTTCGAGACGGACATCGAGATGGAGTTCGCCCCCAAGGGGCTGAACGAGGACATCGTCCGCTTCATCAGCGCGAAGAAGAACGAGCCCGAATGGCTGCTCGAATGGCGCCTGCGCGCCTTCGCCGCCTGGAAGGCGATGGAGGAACCGCGCTGGGCGGCGGTGAAGTATCCGCCGATCGACTACCAGGACAGCTACTACTACGCCGCGCCCAAGCAGAAGGTCGCGCCGAAGTCGCTCGACGAGGTCGACCCGGAGCTGCTGAAGACCTACGCCAAGCTTGGCATCCCGCTGCGCGAGCAGGAGATCCTGGCGGGCGTCGAAGGCGCGGGGTCCACCCCGGCCGAGGGGCGCATGCCGGTCGCTGTCGATGCCGTGTTCGACAGCGTCTCCGTCGCGACCACCTTCAAGGACCGGCTGGAGAAGGAAGGCATCGTCTTCTGCTCGATCAGCGAGGCGGTGCAGACGCATCCCGAACTGGTGCGGAAGTATCTCGGCACCGTGGTGCCGCAGGGCGACAATTTCTTCGCCGCGCTGAACAGCGCGGTCTTCACCGACGGGTCCTTCGTCTACATCCCGAAGGGCGTGCGCTGCCCGATGGAGCTGTCGACCTATTTCCGTATCAACGCCAAGAGCACCGGGCAGTTCGAGCGCACGCTGATCGTTGCCGACGAGGGCTCCTACGTCTCGTATCTGGAAGGCTGCACGGCCCCGATGCGCGACGAGAACCAGCTGCACGCCGCGGTGGTGGAGCTGGTCGCGATGGATGACGCGACCATCAAGTATTCCACCGTCCAGAACTGGTACCCCGGCGACGCCGAGGGCAAGGGCGGCATCTACAACTTCGTCACCAAGCGCGGCGCCTGCCGCGGCGCGCGGTCCAAGATTTCCTGGACGCAGGTGGAGACGGGGTCGGCCATCACCTGGAAGTATCCCTCCTGCATCCTGCAGGGCGAGGATTCGGTGGGTGAGTTCTACTCCGTCGCCATCACCAACAACTACCAGCAGGCCGACACGGGCACGAAGATGTTCCACATCGGCCCGCGCACCAAGTCGACCATCGTGTCGAAGGGCATCAGCGCCGGGCACGGGCAGAACACCTATCGCGGCCTGGTGCGCATCGGCGCGAAGGCGACGGGCGCGCGCAACTTCACCCAGTGCGACAGCCTGCTGATCGGCGATCTGTGCGGGGCGCACACCGTGCCCTACATCGAGAACCGCTGCCTGTCCGCCAAGGTGGAGCACGAAGCGACTACCAGCCGCATCGCGGAGGACCAGCTTTTCTATTGCCGCCAGCGGGGCCTGAGCGAGGAAGAGGCGGTCGGGCTCATCGTCAATGGCTTCTGCCGCGAGGTGCTGAAGGAACTCCCGATGGAGTTCGCGGTGGAAGCGCAGAAGTTGCTGCAGATTTCTCTGGAAGGGAGCGTGGGCTGATGCTCCGCATTGAAGGACTCACCGCCGAGATCGACGGCAAGCAGATCCTCAAGGGGATCGACCTCGAAGTGCCGACCGGCGAGGTGCACGCCATCATGGGCCCGAACGGGTCCGGCAAGTCGACGCTGTCCTACGTGCTGTCCGGGCGCGAGGGCTACGAGGTCACGGGTGGGTCCGCCACCTTCGACGGCCACGACATCCTGGCGATGGAACCTGAGGAACGCGCGGCCGCCGGCCTGTTCCTGGCCTTCCAGTATCCGGTGGAGCTGCCGGGTGTCGGCAACGCCACTTTCCTGCGCACCGCGCTGAATGCCCAGCGCAAGGCGCGCGGCGAGAGCGAACTCGACGCGATGCAGTTCCTCAAGCTCGCGCGCGAGCGGATGAAGGCGCTGTCCATGTCCGACGACATGCTGAAGCGCGGCGTGAATGTCGGCTTCTCGGGCGGCGAGAAGAAGCGCAACGAGATCCTGCAGATGGCGCTGCTCAAGCCGTCGATCGCCATCCTGGACGAGACGGATTCCGGCCTCGACATCGATGCGCTGAAGATCGTCGCCGACGGCGTGAACGCGATGCGCGGGCCGGATTTCTCGGCGCTGGTCATCACGCACTACCAGCGGCTGCTCGACTACATCGTGCCGGACCGGGTGCATGTGCTGATGCAGGGCCGCATCGTGAAGTCCGGCGGGCCGGAGCTCGCGAAGGAGCTGGAGGCGCAAGGCTACGCTGCCGTCCAGGCGGCGGCATGACGGCACCCGTCGCCACTGGCGCCGCCGGCTTTCTCGCCCGCTATGAGGGCCTGAAGGTCCACCTGCCCGGCGCCCGCAAGCCCTGGCTGAACACGCTGCGCGCCGACGCCGCCGTCCACTTCGCCGCGCGGGGCTTCCCGACGCGGCGCATCGAGCAGTGGAAGTACACCGACCTCGCCCCCGTCGCGCAGTCCTCCTTCGCGGAGCCGCTGACGATGGTGGAAGGCGCGATCGCCCTGCCGGTGGCGAACGCGGCACATCGCGCGGTCTTCGTGGACGGGCGATTCCGTTCCGATCTCTCGACGCTGGATGGGCTGGCCCATCGCGTCGGCAGCCTGGCGCAGGATCTCAACGCCGCGGAGCCCTTCCTCGGCGCGCTGGCCAAGCCGGGCAGCGAGCCGCTGGTCGCGCTGAACACCATGCTGTTCGAGGACGGGCTGTTCATCGACCTGCCGGAGGGTCTCGATGGCGGGCTGCTGGAACTCGTCTCGATCGCCGTCGATCCGGGGCGTCCCTTCGCCTTCCATCCGCGGCACCTGATCCGCCTCGCCGCCGGTGCCAGGCTGACGCTGATCGAGACGGCCACCGGCCGCGGCCAATGCCTGCACAACCCGGTCTTCGAGATCGAGGTCGCCGAGGGCGCAACCTTTACGCACGGCCGGATGCTGCAGGAGGAAGCGACCGTCTTCCACCTGTCCACCATCTACGCGGCGATCGCCGCGGGTGGCACCTACGACAACTTCACCGTCGCCGCGGGCCCGCGCCTGACGCGCAACGAGATCCATGCCGCGCTGACCGGCCCCAAGGCCGCCTGCCACATGAACGGTGCGCAGATGGCCGCCGATGGCCAGCATGTGGACACCACCACGTCGCTCGATCACGCCGCACCCGATTGCGCGTCCCGCCAGACCTACAAGACGGTGCTGGCCGGCCGGTCGCGCGGGGTCTTCCAGGGCAAGATCTTCGTGCATCAGGCCGCCCAGAAGACCGACGGCTACCAGATGAACCAGGCGCTGTTGCTCAGCGAGAACGCCGAGATCGACAGCAAGCCACAGCTGGAAATCTACGCCGACGACGTGAAGTGCAGCCACGGTGCGACGGTGGGCGCGCTGGATGCGGACAGCCTGTTCTACCTCCGCTCCCGCGGCATCCCCGAGAGCCAGGCCAAGGCCATGCTGGTGGAGGCCTTCCTGCATGAGGCGGTGGAGACCGTGACCGACGAGACGCTCCGCACCGCGCTGACGCGGGCGCTGGACAATTGGTGGGCCCGCCAGGGGGCGGCTGCGTGATGGACACGCTGACCCCGGCCACCTTCGACGTCGCGCGCATCCGGCAGGATTTCCCGATCCTGTCGCAGCCGCAGGCGCGTGGGCGGCCGCTGGTCTTCCTCGATTCCGGCGCGAGTGCCCAGAAGCCGCGCGCCGTCATCGATGCCATGGTCCGTTGCATGGAGACGGCCTACGCCAACGTCCATCGCGGCGCCTATCGCCTGTCCGAACTCGCGACCGATTCCTACGAGGCCGCGCGCACCGCGACCGCCCGCTTCCTGAACGCCGCCGACGCGCGCGAGATCGTCTTCACGAAGAACAGCACCGAGGCGATGAACCTCGTCGCCCATTCCTGGGGCCGCGGGGTGATGACGCCGGGCCAGGCTGTGCTGATCTCCGAGCTGGAGCACCACGCGAACATCGTCCCGTGGCAGATGCTGCGCGACGACAAGGGCATCGAGCTGCGCGTCTGTCGCGTGACCGACGCCGGCGAACTCGACATGGACGACCTCGAGCGCAAGCTCGCCGACGGCAAGGTCGGGCTGGTCGCGGTCGCGCACATGTCGAACGTGCTCGGCACCGTGACGCCGGTCGAGCGCATCGTGGCGCTCGCCCATGCCCATGGCGCCAAGGTCCTGTTCGATGGCTCCCAGGCCGCGGTGCACCGGCGCGTGGACCTGCAGGCGATCGGCTGCGACTTCTACTGCTTCACCGGCCACAAGCTGTATGGCCCCACGGGCATCGGCGTGCTCTGGGCGAGGCTGGAGCACCTAGATCGGATGCCGCCCTTCCTCGGCGGCGGCGACATGATTTCCGTCGTCACCTTCGAGAAGTCGGAATGGGCCGCCGTCCCGGCGAAGTTCGAGGCCGGCACGCCGCCGATCATCGAGGCCGTCGGCCTGCATGCCGCGATCGACTATGTCACTGCCATCGGCATGCCGGCGATCGAGGCGCATGAGCGCTCGCTGGTCGACCACGCCATGGGCGCGCTGTCCGAGGTGCCGGGCCTGACGCTGCTGGGCCGCGCGCAGGATCGCGGCGGCGTCTTCGCCTTCGCACTCGACGCTGCGCATCCGCACGACCTCGCGACGCTGCTCGACCGCGCGGGCATCGCGGTGCGCGCCGGGCGGCATTGCGCCGAACCGCTGCACGCGCGCTTCGGGCTCGACAACGGCACGACGCGGGCTTCCTTCGGGCTCTATACGACGAAGGAGGAAGTGGATCTGCTCGCGCGCGCGCTGACCGAGGCGCGGGAGTTCTTCAAATGAGCGGCCTCTTCGACGACCTGCGCGACCTCTATCAGGAGGTCATCCTCGACCACGGCCGCAAGCCGCGGAACTTCCGGCGACTGGAAGATGCGGACGCGACCGCGCGCGGCGACAATCCGATGTGCGGCGATCGCATCGAGCTGTTCCTCAAGATGACGCCCGACCACCACATCGCCGAAGCCGCCTTCCAGGGCCGCGGTTGCGCCATCTCGACCGCCTCCGCCTCCCTGATGACCGAGGTGGTGAAGGGCAAGACGGCCGATGAGGCGAAGGACCTCGGCGCGAAGTTCCGCGAGTTGGCCATGACAGGCACCTGCCCGGATTGCGGCGCGGCGCTGCAGGACGACATGGAGCGCCTGGCGCCGCTCTCGGGCGTTCATGAGTTTCCGTCCCGCGTGAAGTGCGCGACGTTGGCGTGGCACACGCTGAACGCCGCCCTCGACGGGACCAAGGAGGCGAGCAGTGAGTGAACCCGCCACCACCGAGACCCGCGCCGCCTGGACGCCGGACGGCGAAGTGAAGCCGCCGGCGCCGAAGGTGAGCGAGGATGCGGTGATCGCCGCGATCTCCACCGTCTATGATCCGGAGATCCCGGTCGACATCTACCAGCTCGGCCTGATCTACGCGATCGAGATCGAGGACGACGGCAAGGTGAAGGTCGAGATGACGCTGACCACGCCGTCCTGCCCCTCCGCCCAGGAACTGCCGGGCCAGGTGGAGGACGCGGTGCGTGGCATCGAGGGCGTGTCCGACGTGCTGGTCGAGGTCGTCTGGGATCCGCCCTGGGACCAGTCCCGTATGAGCGAGGATGCCCGCCTCGCGCTGAACATGTTCTGAGGTGCGCCGATGAACACGACGATCGAAGCCCCGCGCGCGAAGCGTGCCCTGCCGCCGGTGATGTCGCTCACCCATGCCGCGGCGGACCGGCTGCGGGGGCTCTATGCCAAGGGCGAGCACGGCAAGCTGCTGCGCATCGGGGTCAAGACCAAGGGCTGCTCAGGATTGTCCTACGACCTGTCCTGGACGGACGAGCCCGCGCCGACCGACGAGGTCATCACCGACAAGGACGTGACCGTCCTGATCGACCGCAAGGCAACGCTGTTCCTCATCGGGACCATCATGGACTACGAGGTGAAGGCGATGACCGCCGGCTTCACCTTCACCAACCCGAACGAGAAGGGCCGCTGCGGCTGCGGCGAATCCTTCCACGTCTGATCAGGCGCGCCGGTCGGTTCGGACCGGCGTCCACATCCCGATGTCCCGCGGGGCGTCCAGCAGCTCGGGCAGTGTCGCGTGCCAGGCGGCGCGGTAGGGGCGCGCCAGCTGTACCTCCAGCACGTCCCGGTGGTCCTGCCAGACCTCGTGCAGCAGGAAGTGCCGCGGATCGGACGGATCCTCGTGCAGCGTGACGCTGACGAAGGTCGTTTCCACGCGCATGGCGTCGAGCACCCCGTTCAGCAGATCGAGGAACCGGTCGCGCTGACCGTCCCGAACCCGGAAGGCGATGACATAGGCCACGGACATGGATGGCGGCTCCTGACGATGGGAGCAGCCTAGCGGGCCGCATGTTCGTGGCGATGACCTTGGAGGTCATATCCGGGCCGCGACGTCAGTCCAGCGTCTGCCGGTAGCGCATCACCGCGAGCACCGAGACCGCGCCGAGGAAGGCCAGCATCGGCCATATGTCCGGCCAGGTGTCGACCAGCGTGTTTCCCTTCAGCATGACGCCGCGCACCACGCGCAGGAAATGCGTCAGCGGCAGTGCCTCCCCGATCGTCTGGGCCCAGTCCGGCATGCCGCGGAAGGGGAACATGAAGCCCGACATCAGGATGGAGGGCAGGAAGAAGAAGAAGCTCATCTGCATCGCCTGGAGCTGGTTGCTCGCGACGGTCGAGAACAGGAAGCCCACGGCGAGGTTCGCCACGATGAAGACCAGCAGCCCTGCGGCCAGCACCAGCGGGTCGCCCACCATCGGCACGTGGAACAGCAGCGTCGCGGCGGTCAGGATCACCAGCACCTGGATGCCGCCCACCAGGATGAAGGGCGTGAGCTTGCCGATCATCACCTCGACCGGCCGCACGGGCATGGCGAGCAGGTTCTCCATCGTCCCGCGTTCCCGTTCCCGCGTCACGGCGAGCGCGGTCATGATGATCATGGTCATCGTCAGGATCGTGCCCATGAGCCCGGGGACGATGTTGTACTGGGTCAGGCCTTCGGGGTTGTAGCGGCGCTGGATGCGCAGATCGACCGGCGGCTGCCCCTGCGCGAGGCCGGCCAGCGGCCCGTCGAGCAGCGGCGCCAGCGCCGACTGCACGATCCGGTCGAGCGCGCCGGCGGCATTGCCCGTCGCGGCCGGGTCCGTCGCATCCGCCATCACCAGCAGGGCAGGGCGGTCGCCGCGCATCAGGTCGCGCCCGAAGCCGGTCGGAATCTCGACGGCGAACTGCACCTCTCCGCGCGCGAGCAAGCGGTCGAGCAGGTCGGGATCCTGCGCGACGGTGGTGACGCGGAAGTAGGTGCTGGTCTGCAGCGCCGTGACGATCGCGCGCGAGAAGGAGGAATTATCCTGGCTCAGCACCGCCGTCGGCAGGTTGCGCGGGTCGGCGTTGATGGCATAGCCGAACAGCGTCAGCTGGATAATCGGGATGCCGACCATCATCGCGAAGGTCAGCCGGTCCCGCCGCATCTGGATGAATTCCTTCACCACCATGGCGGCGAGGCGATGCCAGGCGAAATGCGGTCCTCTCCTCATCGCGACGGCGCTCCGCTCGGCACCGGCGCTTCCGCCATCAGGTGGATGAAGGCGTCCTCGAGCGAGGGCTTCGCCGCGGACCAGGCGAGATCCGGCTCGGCGCGGAAGGGCGCGATCGCCTCGGCGAGTGCTGCGGCCTGCGATCCGCTGACATGCAGCGTCGCGCCGAAGGGCGCGACCATCTCGACGCCCGGCCGCGCGGCGAGGTCGCGCGCCAGCGTGCCGATGCGCCGCTCGGGGCCGCTCACATGCCAGGTCGACAGGCCCGAATGGGCGATCACCTCCGCCACCGTGCCGACCGCGAGCAGCCGCCCATAGGCGAGGTAGGCGATGCGGTGGCAGCGTTCCGCCTCATCCATGTAGTGCGTGCTGACGAGGACGGTCATGCCGCCCTCGGCGAGCGTGTGGATCTCGTCCCAGAACTCCCGCCGCGCCTTGGGATCGACGCCGGCGGTGGGTTCGTCCAGCAGCAGCAGTTCCGGTTCGTGCAGCACGCAGGCGGCGAGCGCGAGCCGCTGCTTCCAGCCGCCCGACAGCGTGCCCGCCAGCTGCCCGCTGCGCTTCGCCAGCCTGAGGCGGTCCAACGCGCGATCCACCGTCTCGCGACGTCGATCCAGGTCATAGAGCCGCGCGACGAAGTCGAGGTTCTCGCGGATCGTGAGATCCTCGTAGAGGCTGAAGCGCTGCGTCATGTAGCCGACGCGCCGCTTGATCTCCCAGGCCTCGGTCAGGATGTCGCGGCCGAGGCAGGTGCCGCTGCCGCCATCGGGCACGAGCAGGCCGCAGAGCATCCGGATCGTCGTCGTCTTGCCGCTGCCGTTGGGGCCGAGGAAGCCATGGATCTGCCCGCGCGCGACATCGAGGTCGAAGCCGTCCACCACCGTCTTGTCGCCGAAGCGCTTGGTCAGGCCCCGGACGGAGATGGCGGGTGCGTCGGTCATGGCCGCGCCCGCACGCTCACCGGCTGGCCGGGCGTCGGGGCGCCGGGCAGGGGCGTGAGGATCGCCTCCATGCGCCAAACCAGTTTCGCGCGCGTCTCCCGGCTGTAGATGACCGGCGGGGTGTACTCGGCCTCCTGCGCGACGCGGCTGATCCGCGCGGTCAGGTCCTGCGGGCAGCCGGAGCAATCCACTGCGACGGTGTCGCCAGGGCGGAAGGCGGCGCGCCGGGCCTCGGGCACGAAGAAGACGACCTTGACCGCCTCCGGCGGCAGCAGGCTGATCACCGTGCCGCTCGTCGGCACCCATTCGCCGGGTCGCCGCAGCACGTCGTCGATGACGCCGGCGGCGGGGCTCGTGACGTTACGTTGCGTGAGGTGCCATTCGGCCTGCACCAGCGCCGCGCGCGCGGCATTCACCGCCGCACGGGCGGACGCAATGCGGTCCTCGCGCGCCGGCAGCCGCGCGGTGGCGAGATCGGCGCGGATGCGGTTGCGCTGGGCTTCGGCCTGCTCGGCCGTCGCGCGCGCCTGGTCGAGCGCCTGTTCCGAGGCGACGCGTGTGCGGGCGAGCTGGTCCTGCCGGCGGAACTGGATGCGCGCGAGGTCGAGCGCGGCTTCGGCTTCGGCGAGTTGCGCCTCGATCGAGGCGATCTCCTCCGGCCGCGCGCCCTTCAAGAGGTCCGCGAGGTCGCTTTCCGCCTTGTCGAGCGTCGCGCGCGCCTGCGCGACGGCGGCGCGCTGGAGGTCGCTGTCGAGCGTGAACAAGGACGCGCCAGCCGCGACCTGCGCGCCCTTGGTCACGTCGACGCTGGCGACCCAGCCGGCCTCGGGGGCGGCGATGCGCAGGTACTCGGCATCGACATAGCCCTGGAAGACGCCGTCGGGCGGCGGCTTGTCGCAGCCGGCGAGGGCGAGCAGCAGGAGGACGGGGGCGAGGCGCCTCATGACGCAGGCTCTGGGCGGAGGCCGCGGAGGAAGAGGTCGAGGTGCTGGCGCAGCAACGTCTCGGGCGGCAGGGGGGCATCCTCGATCGGGGCGAAGGTCGTCCGCCACAGCGCGGCGAGGATCATCGGCGCCATGAACAGCCGCGCCGTCACCTCGGGGTCGAGCGGGCGGAACTCGCCGCTTTCCATCCCGCCCCGCAGGATGCCGGCGACGAGGGCCAGGCCGCGGCCGATCACCTCGTGCCGGTAGAAGCGGGCGAGGTCGGGGAAGTTGCCCGCCTCGGCCAGCACCAGCTTGGGCAGGGCGACGAGCCTCGCATCGGCGGCGACCTGGGCGAAGGCAGCGATGATCATGTGCAGCCGCTCGGTCGCCGAGCCCCGGGTGGTGGCCATCAGCCCCTGGATGCGCTCGATGCGCGGCACCAGGTTGGCGCGGACCAGCGCCTCGAACACCGCCTCCTTCGAGGGGTAGTAGAGGTAGATCGTGCCCTTGGAGACGCCGGCGCGGGCGGCAATGTCCTCCATCCGCGTGGCGGCGAAGCCCTTCTCGCGGAAGGTGTCGAGCGCGGCATCGAGCAGTTCGGCCGGCCGGGCGTCCTTGCGCCGGCGGCGGGGGGTGGGGGCCTGCATCGGGGCCTCTTTTTGACTGACCGGACAGTCAGTAAAGAATAGCACAGCTTACGTCAAGCACGCGGTTGCGCAGCCTTCTGGAGCAGACGGCGATCGGACGGCGCAACCTCGTCGGGAAGGCGGGGCGACGATCCGGCGCGCGGTGGAGCGAAGCGCCGGTGCCGATCGAATGGCCCCGATTGCGCGCGCAAACGATGGGTTGGGGACGTCGCCGAGAGCGCTGGCGAAGGAACTAGCTAGTCGGCGGGCCGCAGCGGCGCCAGAGCGGGTCGAGCCCCGCAGCCTCGACCTGCATCAGGTTCTCTCCGCGCAGGCGCATCGTCACGCGCTGGCTGCCCCCGGGATCGGAGGCGGGGGCGGTGTAGGCGAAGTCATGCCGTCCATAGTCGCCTTGGAGCCGCGCGCCGCCCGGCGTCACGATGCTGGGCCCGGCGATGGACAGGCGCAGCCCGCCCTCGGTGCACCAATGCCCGTCGATGGCATCGGCGCGGGCGGGCGTGGCGAAGGCAAGACCCGCGACGGCGGCGGCAAGGGCGACGAGGCGCATGGCGATCCTCCTGCGGCGGAGAGGCTAGCCTCTCCGCGCTTGCGGCCGCCACATCCGACCGTATCGGTCAGGCGTTGGCCGGCACCAGTCGGTAGCCGGTCCCGGCGCGCTCCACGCGGCCCGTCGCCGGCATGTCGAAATGGTACCCGATGACCGGCATGCGCTCGGTGGCCGCGCGATCGAGCAACCGCTGCCGCGTCTCCACCGCCATGGTCGGGTCCATGTCGAAGACCGGGTACCAGGTGGGGTTCGCCATGAAGAAGGGCGGCGTGGTCACGGCGTCCCCGATCACCAGGACCTGCTCCCGCCCCTCGGCGATGAGGAAGGAGGTGTGGCCGGGGCTGTGGCCGTTGGTTGCGATGGCATGGATCCCGGGTGCGACCTCGGCGCCCGGCGCGAAACGCTCGACGCGCGCGGCGTAGGGCGCGAAGCGGCGCCGGACCAGGGCGAAGCCGGGGCGGCGCGCCTCGGCGGCGCGGGTTTCCTCGCCGGCATCGGTCCAGAAGGCCCATTCGCGCTCAGGCACCGCGATGCGCGCCTGGGGAAAGAGCGCCGTGCCGTCACTGGTCGCGAGGCCGCCGATATGGTCGCCATGGAAATGCGTGTGGACGATCAGCACCACCTGCGCGGGGTCGAGCCCAGCGGCCCGCATGTTGGCCGGCAGCGCGCCGGTCTCGGCGCCGACGCCGCCGGTGCCGGCGTCGAAGGCGACAAGCCCGCGGGGCGTCTCGACGAAGGTGACGTTGTAGGGGTTGCGCATCGCGGTGCCGGAAAGGCCGGCCGACTGCATGGCGGCGGTGACCTGCTCGCCCGAGGCATTGACGACCAGGCCCTGGCGGACATCGCCGCGGACGTTGGATCCGTCGGTCACGACGGTCACGGTCAGCGCGCCGACGCGGAAGCGGTGGAAGGCCGGGCCGACGATCGGCGGTGCGGCGGCCTGCGCGGCGGCACCGCCGGCCCGCAGGACCAGGGGCGCGGCCAGCAGCGTGCCGGCGGCGCGACGGGTGATGCGCATCGGGGTGTCTCCTGCTCCTGAGGCCCTGTCAGACCACGCTCGACCAATCGGCGGGGACGAAGCGGAAGCCATTCCCGGCGCGCGCCACGTGGCCGCTCGCCGGGAAGGGGTAGTGGTAGCCGGTGACGCGGATCCGATCCGTCGCGACCATGTCGAGCACGCGGCGTCGCGTCGCGGCGGCCATGTCGCCATCGAAGTCGAAGACGATCTGCCAGTCCGGATGGGCCATCATGATCTCGGGCCGGTTCGTCACGTCGGCGAGGAACATCGCCTGCGCGTCGCCATCCGCGATGCGGAAGATGGTGTGGCCCGGCGTATGGCCCGGCGCGGCGAGCGAGGTGATGCCGGGGATGACCTCGGCGCCAGGACGGAAGGGCGCGACCTTGCCCTGGTACGGCCCGAAGCGCCGCGCGACGTTGGCGAAGGTCGGGCGCTGGCCTTCCGGCGTGCGCGTCTCGTTGCCCGCCGTCGTCCACCAGGCCCATTCGGGTTCCGGCACCAGCACGGCCGCGTTCGGGAAGGCGGCGCCGCCCGTCGCGTTCAGCAGGCCGTTCACGTGGTCGCCGTGGAAATGGCTGTGGATCACATGCGTCACGCGCGCAGGGTCGATGCCCGCGGCCGCCATGTTCGCGATCATCCGCCCGGCCGTCGCGCCGGCCGGCGTCACGCCGTTGCCCGCGTCGAAGACCGCCAGCGTATCGCCGCGTTGGACGAAGGTGATGGTGAAGGGGATGACAGTCGTGTCGGTCGGCAGGAAGGCGTCGCGGGCGGCCGCCTGCACGTCCGCGAGCGGCGCGTTCCGCACGAAGCCTTCCAGGGGCCGGGCGAAGAACCCGTCATGCACCGTCGTCACCGTGATGGCCCCGACGCGGAACCGGTAGAAGCCCGGCGCCTGGGCCGGTGCCGGCTGCCCCTGCGCTGCCGCGATCCGCGGCAGGGACGGTGCGGCAAGCGCGGATCCCGCGGCCAGCAGGGCGATACGGCGGTGCAGCATTCTTCGTGACCCTCTCCCAGATCGGTAGATGGTGGCCCTGCCCGCCGAACGATCAAGGGTCGCCGCGCGTCGAGGCGGGTTGCCTCGGCGCAGTCTTGGTGGGATTTTCATCCTTCGGGCGCTACACGCCGGAGACGGAAGGGGTCACGACACGCCGGTGCCGAAGGACGACACGCATTTCCCGACCTTGCCGACCGCGGCCAGCCGGCCCGGTCTCGTCCCGCGGCTGTTCTCCTGGCTGTTCGCCACCGGCGGATCGCGCCACGGGACGCTCGGCACGCATGAGGAGCTGTTCCGCATCCGCGGGGAGCTCGCCACCCTGCGCGCCGAGCTCGAGGCGATGCACGCCGCGGTGGGTCGCCGGGACATCGCGACGCTCGAGGAACTCTTCCGCGGCGGCAACCGCCGGCAGGTCGAGGCGCTGATCCGCGACCGCACCCAGAACGTGCCGCTGCCCGATGGCAGCGTGCTCTGCCGCACGCTCGGCCGCTTCAAGATGTTCACCGACGCTGCCGATGGCGGCATCGCGCCGCATCTGCTGCTCGACGGCTATTGGGAATACTGGATCACCGAGTTCATCTGCCGGAACGTCGCGCGCGGGGAGACCGCCTACGACGTCGGCGCCGTCTATGGCTACTACTCGGCGGTGCTCGCGGACCTGGTCGGTAGCGCGGGGCGTGTCGTAGCGCTCGAGCCGAACCCGTGGCTGCATTCCCTGCTGCGCCGGAATGTCGCGGTGAACGGCCTGGGCGACATCGTCACGCTCCACCGCTGCGCAGCCGCGGAGGCGAAGCACGAAGCGCTGCGGGTGCCGGCACAGCTCACCGGGCCGCTCCATGGTTCCTTCGCCAACTGGTTCACCTTCGAGCATGGCCGCGCGGGCTGTCCGGCGCCGGCGGAGGCGCTGCAGGATCTCGAACCTGGCAGCATCGACGTGCTGCGCATCGGGGTGGCGAGCGCTGCCGACAGCATCGTCGCGGGCCTGGGCGGGTTGCTCGACCGCAGCCCGAACCTGCGCATCCTGATGGAGTTCGACGCCAATCGCTGCAAGGAGGCGCTGGCGCTGCTCGCCGCGCTCTCGGCGCGCTATCCGCTGCGCTACATCGACGGGGATTCGCGCGCCAAGCCCTGCACGGCCGAGGAACTGATGACGCAGCGCCGCGTTACCACGCTTTACCTTTCGAAGGTCGAGCCGCGCTGAAGGCGACCACCGCCTCGGTCTGGGCGGAATGCACGAACTGGTCGATGGGGGTGGCGGTGGAAACGCGCCAGCCTGCCTGCGCGAAGACCCGTGCGTCGCGCGACAGCGCCGCCGGGTTGCAGGAGACATAGACCACCAGCGGCACCTGGCTGCGCGCCAGCAGCGCGACCTGTTCCGCCGCCCCCGCATGGGGCGGGTCGAGCACCACGGCCGCGAAGGCGATCAGTTCCTGCACGGTGAGCGGTTGGCGGGCGAGATCGCGCCGCGTCGCGGTGACCGGCACGCCGGCCCGTCCCGCGGCCCCGGACAGCGCGGCAACGGCCGCGGCATCGCCTTCGAAGGCGGCGACGCGCCCGCGCGCGGCCAGCGGGATCGACAGGGTGCCGAGCCCGGCATGGAGATCCGCGATCCGCCCGCGGCCCGTCAGCTTGGCAGGCAGGGCAGCCAGAACCGCGGCGACGATCGCCGCTTCCCCTTCGGGACTAGCCTGCAGGAAGGCGCCGGGGGCCGGGGCGATGGTCGCGCCGGACAGTGCGATGGTCGCCGGGCCGATCTGGGCCGCGATCTCGGCTGGCCCGTCCTTCAGCGCCCAGGCGATGCGCGGGATGCCGGCTTCCGCGGCGAAGGCGGCGAGCATGGCGCGGTCGCTGGGCGCCAGCGACCCGTCGGTGCGCAGCAGCAGGTCCGGGCCGGTGTCGAGCAGGTTCACCACGGCGGAGCCCTCGCGCCGCAGCGCCGGCAAACGCTTCAGCATGGCGCGCAGCGGAGTGAGCAGGTCGACCAGACGCGGGTCGAGGACGGTGCAGGCCGCGATGTCCAGCACCTCGGCGCTGCCGGCGCGGTGGAAGCCGGCGACGATGCCGCCGGGCCCACGGCGGAGCGCGAGGTCGGCGCGACGGCGATGGCCCGGCGCCGTCGTCACCGTGTCCGTCACGGGCGCATCGGGATAGCCGGCGCGGGACAGCGCCTCGCGCACCTTGTCGCGCTTCCAGGCGGCCTGCGCGGCCGGCGCCCAATGCTGCACCGTGCAGCCACCGCAGCCTTGCGCGAAATGCGGGCAGGGCGGGGCGACGCGATCGGGGCTCGACGCCACGATGTCGATGAGGGTGGCGGCGCGGCCGTCGCCACGCTTTGCGCCGGGCGTGGCGCGCACGGTCTCGCCGGGCAGCGCACGGGCCACGAAGCAGGGCGTGCCGTCGGGCAGCACGGACAGGCCGTCCCCGGCGGCGCCCATGCCGGTGACGCGCAGCGTGACAGGATCGACGGTCACTGCTGCGGCAGTGTGGGCAGCTTGTCGCGGCTCATCAGCACCTCGCGCAGGAAGCAGGCAAGCGAGGCTGTCAGGCTGAGCATCCCCAACAACAGCAGCCCCGCGATATGCCCGCCCGCGCGCACATGCGCGAGCGGTTCGACGAAGGCGGCGATGACAAGGATGCAGAGCAGAACCGCCGCGGCGATGGCAAAGGTGATGGCCCGATAGATCAGGCGCGCGCGCCGAGCCAGCAGGTGCAGGTCCGTCAGCGGCGATTCGATGCCGCTGCGGGCCTCCTCGTACAGATCGCCCAGGCGCTGCAGTCGCGACGAGAGCAGCGACAGCAGCGCCATGATGCCACCCAGGATGAAGGCGGGCGCAATGGCCAGCTGCAGCGTCCGCTCGATGGTGAGCAGATCCGTGCCGGTCAGCAGCATGCCCGCCCCTCCGGGGTCAGCCGAAGGCGTTGAGCCCCGTCTGCGCACGGCCGAGGATCAGCGCGTGCACGTCGTGGGTGCCCTCGTACGTGTTCACCGTCTCGAGGTTCATGACGTGGCGGATCACGTGGTATTCGTCCACGATTCCGTTGCCGCCATGCATGTCGCGGGCGACGCGCGCGATGTCGAGCGACTTGCCGCAGTTGTTGCGCTTCACCAGGGAGATCATCTCCGGCGCCGCCTTGTGCTCGTCCATCAGGCGGCCGACGCGCAGCACGGCATGCAGGCCGAGCGTGATCTCGGTCATCATGTCCGCCAGCTTCTTCTGGATGAGCTGCGTCTGCGCCAGCGGCTTGCCGAACATCTTGCGGTTCAGCGTGTAGTCGCGCGCGCGGTGCCAGCAGTCTTCCGCGGCGCCGAGCGCGCCCCAGGCGATACCGTAGCGTGCGCGGTTGAGGCAGGAGAAGGGACCGGCGAGCGACTTCACGCCCGGCAGCCTGTTCTCCTCCGGCACGAAGACGTCATCCATCATGATCATGCCGGTGACGGAGGCGCGCAGCGAGAACTTGCCTTCGATCTTCGGGAAGGAGAGGCCCTTCATCCCGCGCTCGAGCACGAAGCCGCGCAGGATGCCCTCGTCGTCCTTCGCCCAGACCACGGCGACGTCGGCGATCGGCGCGTTGGTGATCCAGGTCTTGGAGCCGTTCAGGATGTAGCCGCCATCGACCTTCCGGGCGCGGGTGCGCATCGAATTCGGGTCGGACCCGGCATCCGGCTCGGTCAGGCCGAAGCACCCGACCCACTCGCCGGTGCGCAGCTTCGGCAGGTACTTGTCCTTCTGCGCGTCCGACCCGAAGGCGTGGATCGGGTACATCACCAGCGAGGACTGCACCGAGAACGCCGAGCGGTAGCCGGAATCGACGCGCTCCACCTCGCGCGCCATCAGGCCGTAGGAGACGTAGCCGACGCCGGCGCAGCCATGGCTGTCGAGCGTGGCGCCGAGGAAGCCCATCTCGCCGAACTCGTTCATGATCTCGCGGTGGAAGTGTTCCTTGCGGAAGGCTTCCTGCACGCGCGGCAGCAGCTTCTCCTGGCAGAAGTCGCGCGCGCTGTCGCGGATCATGCGCTCGTCCTCGGTGAGGACATCATCGAGCAGCAGCGGGTCGTCCCAGACGAACTGCGACTTGGTGGCGGGCTTGGAGACGACGTTCATGGCATGTCCTCCGGCGAGTATGGCCGGCGGCAGGATGCGATTCCGCCGGCGCTCGGGCAATGGCGAAGGGGGCCGGGCGGGTCGCGCCCGGCCGGGCGTCAGGCGGCTTCGGTTTCCGGCGCCGCCTCGGGGGCGGCGGGCTTCTCGGCGCGCGGGCGGGGCAGCGGGATCAGCATGAAGGCCGGCACGGCATCGCCGAAGCCCTTCACGGCCGGTCCCAGGTCCTCCTGCCGGTAGCGGCGCTCGCGGCCGTCCCGATCGCGGTCGCGATCCCGGTCGCGCTCCCGGTCGCGCTCCCGCTCGCGGCGCGGCTCGCGGTCGGTGCGGGCGGCCTCGGCGGTCTCGCGTTCGATCCGGGCGCTGCGGTCGCGGTCGCGATCCCGCTCGCGACGTGGCGCCGCATCGGCAGGCGCTTCGTCGCGCTCGCGCTCGCGGCGTGGACGGGCCTCGGCGGCCTCGTCGCGGTCCCGTGGGGCGCGGTCGCGCGGCGGCCCGTCCCGGCGGCTGCCGTCGCGGCGTCCACTTTCGCGGCGATCCCCGCCGCGGCCCTTCGCGGCGGACGACGCGCCGCGGCCGCGGCCCTTCGGCGCGTTGCGCGCTTCCTCGATCTCCTCCTCCGGCACGACGTCGAGGCCCTCGACCGCCATGCGCGGGATCGGCTTGCCGGTCAGCTTCTCGATCGCCGCGACGTTCTTGGCGTCATCGGCGGTCGCGATGGTGTAGGCGTGGCCCTCGCGCCCCGCGCGGCCGGTGCGGCCGATGCGGTGCACGTAGTCCTCATCGCGGAAGGGAACGTCGAAGTTGAAGACGTGGCTCAGCCCGCCGATGTCGATGCCGCGCGCCGCGACGTCCGAGCAGACCAGCAGCTGAAGCTCGCCGGCCTTGAAGGCGTTCAGCGTCGCGAAGCGGGACGCCTGGTCCATGTCGCCATGCAGCGCGCCGACGCTGAAGCGGTGCTTCTTCAGCGACTTGTAGAGGATGTCGACCTCGATCTTCTTGTTGCAGAAGATCAGCGCGTTCTGGACCTTCTCGGACCGGATCAGGCGACGCAGCGCCTCGCGCTTGTCGTGCGGCTGCACGAAGACGATGCCGGTGGTGATCGTCGCCGCCACCGAGGCCGGCGGCGCGACCGTGATCTCCTTCGGGTTCGACAGGAAGGCGTCGGCGAGCTTGCGGATCTCCGGCGCCATGGTGGCGCTGAAGAACAGCGTCTGGCGCATCTGCGGCAGCAGGGAGACGATACGCTCGACATCGGGGATGAACCCCATGTCCAGCATGCGGTCCGCCTCGTCGATCACCAGCAGCTTGCAATCCGCCATCAGGATGCGGCCGCGGTCGAACAGGTCGAGCAGCCGGCCGGGCGTGGCGATCAGCACGTCGACGCCCTTCTCGAGCACGTCGCGCTGGTCGTTCATGCTCTCCCCGCCGATCAGCAGAGCGTGGTTGAGCTTGAGGTACTTGCCGTACTTCTCGAAGTTCTCGGCCACCTGCAACGCGAGCTCGCGCGTGGGCTCCAGGATCAGGCTGCGCGGCATGCGCGCCTTGGCGCGACTGCCGGCCAGGATGTCCATCATCGGCAGCACGAAGGACGCCGTCTTGCCGGTGCCCGTCTGGGCGCAGCCCAGCACGTCGCGGCCCATCAGCACCCAGGGAATGGCATTTTCCTGGATCGGCGTCGGGTGGACGTATCCGGATTCGGACACGGCCCGGAGCAGTTCCTCGGACAGGCCGAGATCGGCGAAGGTCGTGCGCGGGGGCTCCGGCTCGTCTTCCTCGGTGTACTCGGGAACCTCGTCCTCGACGGCGTCGTCGGCCGCGAGGGCGGCGGTCTCCTCGGCGACCGGGGTCGCCTCATCGGCGGCGGCGGGCGCCGCATCCAGGCCGGTGGTGGCCTCGTTCGCCACGGGGGCGGTGCCCGGCTGAGCCTGGGCGTCGGCCGCCTCGGCGGCCGCAATCTGCGTATCGTTCAACGTCGCTCTTTTCCATGGGCCCGCCGCGGCGGGCAACCGGATTGGGGGTGCGGTGGGTGGCCGAGCCCCGGGAGGGCGCGCAATCCGGGGCCGACGATCCGGCCCGCCAGTCCACGAGCGCGCCGGATATGCGCCGCTTCGGCCAGAAGATCAAGGTTTTCCGCCGTGGCCGGCCCGCGCGGGACGCATGGACGGCCCGACCGGGGCGGGATAGAGCCCCTCCCATGCAGCCCGTCACGCTCCTCCTCCTCCCTGGCCTGCTCTGCGATGCGCGGCTTTGGCGCGACCAGGCGGCGGCGCTGGCGCCGCTGGCGCGGCCGGTGATCGCGGACCTCACCCGGGATGACCGTATCGAGGCCATGGCGTCCCGGGCGGTCGCCGGCGTGCAGGGCGACTTCGCGCTGGCCGGCCTGTCGATGGGTGGCTACGTCGCGCTCGAGATCATGCGCCAGGCGCCGGAGCGGGTGACCCGGCTCTGCCTGCTCGACACCTCCGCCCGCGCCGACACCGAGGAACAGAAGCGCCGGCGGCGCGGCCTCATCTCCCTGTCGCGCTCGGGGCAGTTCCGCGGGGTGACACCGCGGCTGCTGCCGCAGCTGATCCACCCCTCCAGGCTCGACGGCCCGCTCGCGGCCGAGGTGATGGAGATGGCCGAGCGGGTCGGCAAGGACGCCTTCCTGCGCCAGCAGGAGGCGATCATGCACCGGGTCGATTCGCGTCCGGACCTCGCGCGCATCGCGGTGCCGACGCTGGTCGGGGTGGGGGCGGAGGATGCGCTCACGCCGCCGCACCTCGCCGCCGAGATGGCGGCCCTGATCCCTGGCGCCCGCCTGCGCCACTTCGAGGGGGCCGGGCACCTGCCGACGATGGAAGCGCCCGAGGCGGTCACCGCCGCGCTCGCAGCCTGGCTTGCGGCCTGAAGGCCGGAGGCTCCTTGCCCCGGAGTCTCCCTTCGAAAGCCCGATGAGGTCCTTGGGATCCGTCAGCCGACCTTGACGATGCCTGGCGGCTGCCAGGCGCCGCGACCGATGGGCAGCAGGGACGGCGCCTCGGTCTTCGGCCAGTAGAGCCGCATCACGAGGTAGATCGGCCCGTCCGGCGCCGGCAGCCAGTTCGGCCGCAGCTCCGCGCCCGGGTCGTCCGTCCGGATGTGGATCGTCACTCCGCCATCCGGGTTGCGCTTCATGCCGTTCAGCATGGGCGCGTTGATCAGGTAGCGGTCGATCGGGTTCTGCACGAGCAGCTGGTTGCCGCCGTGATACATGGTGACGGACCAGAAGGCATTGACCGGGGGAAGCTGGTTCGCCGCGAAGGTCTCGCGGTCGGCCCCGGATGCATCGTTCCTAGCACGGACCTATCGTGCCGGCAGCGGCGAAGCGGATCCGTTCCCGGCGATGCGACTAGTCGAGCGTGATCCCGACATCCCGTACCACCGTCCCCCATCGCGCATCCTCGGCCGCGATGCGGGCCGCGAGGGCGGCCCGGCCCGAGGCGGCCGGCTCGACGCCAAGGGCGCGGAACCGCTCGAGCAGCGCGGGATCCTGCATGGCCTGCGCCACCGCGGCTTCGATCTGCGCCGCGAGCGGCTCGGGCAGGCCGGCCGCGGCGCCGACCGCGATCCACGACAGCGCCTCGAAGCCCGGCAGGCTCGCGGCGATGGTCGGCAGGTCGGGCGCAAGCGCGCTTGGCCGGAGGGATGTGACGGCGACGCCGCGCGACCGGCCCGCGGCCAGGCCGGGCAGGGAGGTCGGCAGCCCGTCCATCAGCACGCCGACGCGCCCGGCGATGAGGTCGCGCTGCGCCTCGGGGCTGCCGCGGTAATGGACGAACTCGCAGCGCGCGCCGATCTCCCGCATCAGCCAGGCGAGCGCGAGATGCGGCACCACCCCCGCGCCACCCGTGGCGCAGAGCGGCGCCTGCGGCTGCGCTCGGGCCCAGGCGGCGAACTCGGCGAGGGTTTCCACCGGCACCGAGGGATGCACCAGCAGCACGCCCGGGAAGGACGCGAAATGGCTGATCGGCGTGAAGTCCCGCGCGGGATCGAAGCCGAGGTCGCGATAGAGGTGCCGGTTGATCGCGACCGTCGCGGCGAGCAGCGTGCCGAGCGTCGACCCGTCCGCCGGCGCGCGGGCGAGCGCCGCCGCGGCGATGTTCCCCGCCGCGCCGGGCCGGTTCTCGACCACGATCGGCCGGCCGAGTTGCGCCGCCAGCCGTTCGGCCAGCAGGCGCGTCAGCATGTCCGGTCCGCTGCCGGCGGGAAGGCCGACCAGCCAGCGGATCGGGCGGGCGGCGTCCTCGGCCCGCGCCGGCCCGGCAAGGGCCGCCGCGGCGAGGACCGCGAGCAGCAGCCGGCGCATCGTCAGGCCGCCTTGGCGGCGCGCGGCAGCAGCGCGAGGAGATGGCGCGCCAGCGCGTCGGTCGCGGAGATGCCGGCGCGGCGCTCGGCCTCCGCGTTGTAGTTGGTGTTGGTGTTGACGTCGTAGGCGAAGGTCTCGCCCGCCGCATCGGTGATGAACTCGATCGCGCCGACGCCGATGCCGTTCGCGGTGAGGAAGGATTCCATGCGCGGGATCAGCGGATGCGCGAAGTCCTCGACGATGCGGAACTTCTCGCCCGGCGCGACGGCGGGGCAGGCGGCGCCCTCGGGGATGGCGCAGGCATCCGCCGGGCAGAGCTCGAAGCCTTCCGAGGTGTCGACGCGCACGGCGTAGAGGAATTTCCCGCCGATGAACTCGGCACGGGTGATGAAGGGCTCGGGCGCCGCGACATAGCGCTGCACCAGCCAGATCCCGTCGCGGGGCAGGGCGTAGGGATCCTCGCTGGCGGCGATGCGGGCGACGGCTTCCTCGAGCGCGGCGGCGCTCTTCACCAGTTGCACGCCGAGGCCCTTGCCGGCGCGGTTGTGCTTCAGGATCAGGGGGAAGCCGATGCGGCCGGCGGCCTCGCGCAGGTGATCCTCGCCGACCACGGCGAGCGTCGGGGGCGTCGGGATGTCCCAGGCGGCGAGCGCTTCGTATTGCGCGACCTTCGAGACTTCCAGCTGCAGCGCGCGACGGCCGTTCACCACGGTGCGGCCGTGGCGCTCGAGCCATTCGACCACGGCGGCCGCGTATTCCGGCGCGTAGTGGTGCCCGCGCGTGTGCGAGGAGGCGGACATGCGATTGTAGAAGACGCCTTCGGGCGGCGGGCGCGTCAGGTCGAGGATGCCGCGGTCGAGGAACCATTCCTCGAGCGGCGCGCCGAGCCGCGCGAAGGAGGCGCGCAGGGGCGCGAGCCAGGCGTCGTTCTCGTGGATGACATGGACCTTCGGCATGGCGGGCGTCCCGGTGACATTGCGGTGCAGGAGAGAAAGTATTTTCGTGAAGCCGGCACAATAGCCGGATGAAAGAAAGATTCTTCTTCCATGCGGCGCTTGTCCGGGAGGTACCGCTTTCCGCCGCGCCCGCCGCCGCCGCAGGTCCTTCCCCGTTGCCCGCCGACCCGCGCGCCCGTATTCCGTGAGCGTTACGAGGAACACCGCATGACCGAGACCGTCATCCTGGAGGCGCGCGAGACGCGGCGCTCCTATGGGCCGCTCTGGCTCGTCCTGTCCGTCCTGATGCTCGGCCTGCCCTTCCTGGGGCGGCAGCGCATCACGGTCACGAACGAGCGGATCACCGTCACCTCCGGCTTCTGGACCAAGGTGCGCGACGATATCGAGATCTTCCGTATCCGCGACGTGGTGGTGAAGCAGAGCATCTGGCACCGGCTGACCGGCATCGGCGACATCGTCATCAAGTCGATGGAAGGCCGTTCGGAGGAAACCCACGTGCTGCGCGGCATCGCCGATCCGATCGGCGTCAGCGAGAAGATCCGCACCCTGTGGAACCAGACGGCGCGGCCCAAGGGCCCGGCCGCAACGCTGGACTGACGCGGGCAGGCCGTCCTTTCGCCACGGCGCGCCGCGACGCTCGGCGCCGGCATGACCCGCCCCGATGACAGCGCCGCGCGCGCCTGGCCGTTGCTCGCGCGGTTCGTCGCGGCGGAGCGGCGGCTCGGCGCGCGGGCCATCCTGGCCGGGCCCCGCGCGTCGGGCTGCTACGAGTTCCTCCGCTTCGGGGTGAAGCAGGGCTGGGCCTGCCTGTTCGGCGGGCTGCTGCTGGCGCTGCTGGTGGCGACGCACCTGTTCTATCCGCGCGGCGCCTGGCTGCCGCGCTACGACTTCCTGCTGCTCGCCTGCCTCGCCATCCAGGGTGCGCTGCTCGCGACGCGGATGGAGACCTGGGAGGAAGCGAAGGTCATCCTCGTCTTCCACCTCGTCGGCACGGCGATGGAGGTGTTCAAGACCGCGCAGGGATCCTGGACCTACCCGGAGCCGTCCTTCATCCGGATCGGCGGCGTGCCACTCTTCACCGGCTTCATGTATGCCGCGGTCGGGTCCTACATCGCGCGCGCCTGGCGGCTGTTCGACTTCCGCTTCACGCATCATCCGCCGGCCTGGGCGGTCCTCGCGCTGGGGGCGGCGATCTACGCCAACTTCTTCGCCCACCATTTCGCCTGGGATGCGCGCTGGCTGCTGTTCGCCGCGACGGGGCTGATGTTCGGCCGCTGCCGCATCTGGTTCCGACCCTGGCGACGCTGGCGCTGGATGCCCCTGCCGGTGGGCTTCCTGCTCGTCGCGCTGTTCATCTGGTTCGCCGAGAACCTCGGCACCTTCGCTGGCGCCTGGCTCTATCCGCACCAGCGCGGGGGCTGGTCGCCGGTGCCGCTGACCAAGCTCGGGGCCTGGTTCCTGCTGATGATCATCTCCTATGCCCTGGTCTTCGCGCTGCATGCCAGGAACGGAGGCGTGCGCGCGCCGCCGGGCTGAGGCGCGTTCTTTGCTTCCCCCAAGCCCCCTGCCTCTGGCAGTTGGAACCCATGCCCGCCGCTTTCGCGCCACTCCGCCATCCCGCCTTCCGCCTCCTCTGGTGGGCGAACCTCGCCGCCAATATCGGCCTGTGGGTCCAGAACACGGGGGCGGGGTGGATGATGACCTCGCTCGATCCCTCGCCGGCCATGGTCAGCGCGGTGCAGGCGGCCTCGATGCTGCCGGTCTTCCTGCTGGCGCTGCCAGCCGGCGCCGCGGCGGACATCATCGACCGGCGGATCTACCTGATCGGCGCGCAGGCCTGGGTCTTCTCGGTGGCGAGCATGCTGGCCCTGCTGACCTGGGCGGGAGTGGTCGGGCCCTGGACGCTGCTGTTCTTCACCTTCTGCATCGGCACGGGCAATGCGCTGAACTTCCCGGCCTGGGCGGCGACGACGCCGGAACTGGTGCCGCGCGAGGACCTGGTGCAGGCGATCGCGCTGAACGGCATCGGCTTCAATCTTTCCCGCGCGGTGGGCCCGGCGATCGGCGGCTTCGCCATCGCGCTGGCAGGCACCGAGGCGGCCTTCGCGCTGAACGCGGTCTGCTTCCTGACGCTGCTGCTCTCCCTGCTGTTCTGGAAGCGGGCGAAGCCCGAGAACCCGCTGCCGCCGGAGCACTTCCTCGGCGCCATGCGCGCGGGGGTGCGCTTCGTCTTCGCCAGCCCCGCGATGCGCGCGACCATCCTGCGCGCCTGCGTCTTCTTCTTCTTCACCGCGGCGGTGTGGGGGATGCTGCCGCTGGTGGTGCGGCACCGCCTCGGCCTGGGGCCGGAGGCCTACGGCATGATGCTCGGCGTGATGGGCGTGGGCGCCGTTGCGACGGGCTTTGCCCTGCCGGCGCTGCGCACCCGCCTGCCGACGCGCGGCGGGATGGTCACGGCTTTCTCGCTGGTTTCGGCGGCGGCGCTCGCCCTGCTGGGCGTGTCGGGGCATTGGCTGCCCGCGGGCATCTCCATGCTGATGTTCGGCGCCGGCTGGCTTGCCGCGGCGAGCACGCTGCAGGCCGCGGCGCAGTTCGCGACGCCCGCCTGGGTGCGGGCGCGGGCGATCGGCATCTATCAGCTGTGCTTCTTCGGCGCGATGACGCTCGGCGCGGTGCTGTGGGGGTGGGCGGGCAGTCATCTCGGCGTCGGCCCGGCCCTGCTGTTCGCGGCTGCCGCGGCCGCGGTGTCGGCGGTCGCGGTCCGCGGCTGGCGGCTCGACGCGGCGCCGGCGCCCGAGGCGCCGTCCGTCCCGTTGCCCAACCCCGAGGCGCCCGCGGCCGAATTGCGCAGCGTGCTCGCCGAGAACAGCGGCCGCGTCGTGGAGCAGGTGCGCTACAGCATCGACCCGAAGGACCGGCACGCCTTCCTGGTGGCGATGCGGGAGGCGCGGCGCGTCCGCCTGCGCAGCGGTGCGGCGGCCTGGCGACTGATGGAGGACGTCGCCCATCCCGAGCGATGGGTCGAGATCTGGGCGGTGGAATCCTGGACGGAACATTTGCGCGAGGCCGGGCGGCTCGATGCCGCCGACCGCGCGGCGCTGGCCCGGGCCGCGGCCTTCCACCAGGGGGACGAGCCGCCGGAGGCGACCCGCTACATCGCCATTGCACCCTAGTGCCCGGGGTTACCTCCCGATCGCCTGGCGCCATATGCTAGGCCAGCGAAACGAGGAGAGAGTGATGGCGAAGCCCAGGGCCGGAAAGCTGCATGCCACCCGCAACGACCTCGGCGCCAATGCGCGGGATGCGTCGGTCGCGGTCCTGAATGCGACGCTGACCGACACGATCGACCTGACCAACGCCGTGCGCATGGCGCACTGGACCGTGCGTGGCGCGCATTTCGCGGCGCTGCATGAGCTCTTCGGCACCTTCTATGAACAGCTCGCCGAGGTGACGGACGACATCGCCGAACGGACGGTCCAGCTGGGCGGCACGCCGGACGGCACGACCCAGGCGGTGGGTGAGAAATCCCGCCTCGAGCCTTATCCGGTCGGCCTGCGCGCCGGCCTCGATCATGTGAAGGCCTTGGCGGACCGGTATGCGATCCTGGCGAAGTCCGTGCGCGCGGCGATCGATGCGACGGATGAGGCCGGCGATGCCGATACGGCCGACCTGCTCACCGGCTTCTCCCGCACGCTCGACAAGGCGCTTTGGATGCTCGAGGCGCATCTTGACGGCGCCTGACCGGTCGGTGCTGCGCCTCGCCGGCGCGACGGCGGCCGTGTTGGGCCTGGCGGTCGCCGCCGGTTGCGCCGGTGGGCCAGGGGGCGGCTTCGCGTCCGGTGGCGATGGTTGCCGATCCCAGCAGGGGAGTTTCGTCGGCGCGGGCAATCCCTTCGTCGGTCAGCCGGAGGGCGGCGGGACGTGGACGCGCGCCCGCAACAACCAGAACTTCGGCCGCAGCGCCGGCGCCGGCACCGCGGTGCTCGAGGCGAGCCTGGCCCAGGAGAATTCCGACCTCGACGCATTGCAGATCGCCTTCGACGCGCTGCTCTATTGCCGGTGGATCGAGGCGCGGACGATCCGCGCCGAGCTCGCGGCCGGGCGCACGACCCGGCCGGTGGCGGACCAGCGCATGGCGGCGCTGCGGGCGCGGCTGCAGCGCGACCTCGCGCGCGCGCAGCAGGTGCTCGACGGCGTGCAGCAGCGTGCGGCCGAGCGGGAGGCCGCGGTCGAGGCGGTCGCGCCGGGCACGCGGGACGCCGAGCGCCGGGCGCGGTCGGAGACCGGGACGACCCGCCGCGTCGTCGCCGCCGCGACGGTGCCGCTGCGCCTGCGGCCGGAAAGCGGCGCACCGGAGATCGGCCGCGTGCCCGCCGGCACCGCGGTGCGCGTGCGGCCCGCCCAGTCCGGCTTCGCGTTGGTCGAAGGATCGGACGGGCTGCGTGGCTATGCGCCGACCGGGGCCTTCCAGATCGCCGACTACGCGGCGCCGCGGGCGGCGGCATCCGGGGCGGGCGGGCAGGTGCGAGTCCTGGCGGCCAGCAACATCGCGAAGCGGGACAATTTCGCCGAGAGCCTGTCTCTCGCGCGGGAGGCCGCTGTTTCCGGCTTCGAACTGGGCGCCTGAGCGCGGCTGGCAGTTGTTATGAAGCTGCCGCGGACTACCGTTCCCGGTCGGGTGACTCCTAATCGGACCCCGTTTCTGTATTTGACAGCGATTCTACTCGTTGCTCTTTCTATAATTCACTCTTTCGTAGATTTTCAAAGATTTGATGATGAAGGAGTATTAATGTATAATTTTATATTAATAAATAGAGATTATGTATTGTATGATGAAGTATATTCATTTTATGGCCCATTTTATTATTTATTTTATGGATATGCATATCAAATATTCGCGAAATCTGTAACGCATGATGCGGTTCGCGCGGTGTGCGTCTTCGTGCAGATCGCTTGCGTGGCGGGGGGGGGGCGGTTCTCGCCTGCCGATGTTCGGGTTCGCGTTTGGCTGGCTTGGTTGCCGCCGTCCTAGTTTTTGCTGCTCTTCGAGTGATGGCGAACTCTCCGGGCCACCCGGAGGGGCTCAGCGTTCTCCTGTCATTGCTCTTCTTATTGGCGGTAGGGCGGCTTGAGCGGACAGATCAGCGCCGTTGGGCGGTCGCCATCGGTGTGGCCATCGGGGGCGCGCTGCTCCTGAAGGTCAATGTTGGCTTGTTTCTTGGAGCAGTTTGGGCATTTCTTGCATCGCAGTGGCTTGATGACGCCAAAGCTGCGAGGATCGCTCGTATTTTGGTCGTTTGTCTTCTGGTCGTTGCCCCGGTTGCGATGATGTGGTCAGTGCGCTCGTTGTCGTGGGTGCCTAGCTATGCGGTGTTTGCGACCATCATGATCGGCTCTGCTGTGAGTCTTGGGGCTCTGGGCAGCAGGGGCAATAGGGCGCCGCGTAACACCCGGGTCCTAACTCATATTATAGCGTCGGCCGGGGGCTTGCTTGGGGCGTTCTCACTTGTCCTCGCGGTAACGATTGGCCGAGGGACGAGCTTTGACGCGCTCTTTGAGATGACGTTCACGCAGACCTTCAGGTTTGTGCGCAACTGGCAAATGGAGGCATTTATTGGATATCCCGCATGGATATCTCTCCTGGCGAGCCTCTCTTGCGTTGTTTTGCATTCTTTTCTCTCAGAATACAACAAGAAGTACACTATATCGATAATATCAATTTTAAAAATTATTTATATTTTTCTATATTTTATTATAATATTTCAAGAAGTTCTCCCATTGATTGTTTACTCGGAGGTCAAATTAGGGCATGGTTTCTTTATACTGATTCCAATGTCCCTTTTGATAATGCTTCCGTCATTGGGGGCGGCAGTTGCCTACCAACGACCCGTCTGGCTTTGGGTCTTACGGCAGCAATCTTCGTTCTCTATCCCTTTCCTGTCGCGGGGCACCAAGTGTTCATCGCTGCCGCCCCGTTGGGCGTGATTGCGGCACTTTTCGTCTCCGATATCATCATGCTGATTGCCCCGCCGCAGCGCGTGCGCGCCGAGGAACGGCTCCGGATCGGGCTGTTCATTGTCGTGCTAAGCGCTGTCGCAGTGAAACTCATTGTGTTGCAGGATCACAAGCCGCTGGACCTGCCGGGGGCGCGCTTTATCCGGGTGGAGGAGGGGCAGGGCGCAACTTTGCGTGCTGTCGTCGCGAGGCTCTCCCGGTGTCGGAACGCGTATTCCCTGCCCAGTCTCATGAGCTTGCATATCTGGGCAGCCAACCCGCCATTGACCGGTCTCAACATCAACCATCCGCTGGCCTTCCTGACGGATAGCCAGCAGGAGCAAGTTGTCTCGGCGCTGGACGCGGCGCCAGGCCTCTGCCTGCTCCATGATCCGGCTCTCATGGAGTTCTTTGATCGCGGCCAGATGGCTCAGCGTCCTCCCCTTCTGCGCTTCCTGGAGGAGCGGCTGGTGCCGGTCGAACGGATCGGGCCTTATGTCGTCTACGAGAAGCCGGACGGACCGGAAGCGTTGCCATCTCCTTCCGCAGCGACGCCCTAGGCCTCGCATCTGGCTTCCGACATGGCCGATCGGTCGCATCTTCGGCCGAAGGCGTACGATGGGCGATCCGCATGAGCGGCAGGTCGTTCGCAACGGCGCGGTTGTTCCGGTGCTTTTCGAGGCATCCTTGGTCTGCGCGGCCGCTGAGATCCATTTCGAGACGGAACGGAGCCCGGCGGGCGGAGAAAGACGACTCGTTGGTTGCGTTGTCTCCGCCGAGCCAGCCCGGTATTCTGCCCCCTCATAGGGGAACAAGACATGAACGACCTGTTCGGCCGGGGCGGTGCGCGAAAGGGCGCCGTTGGGCAGAGCGACGGCTATTCGGCCAAGGACATCGAGGTGCTGGAGGGGCTCGAACCCGTCCGGCGGCGCCCCGGCATGTATATCGGCGGCACCGATGAGAACGCCCTGCATCACCTGGCCGCCGAGATCATCGACAACGCCATGGACGAAGCGGTGGCCGGGCACGCCGACCGCATCGAGGTGTCGCTCGAGCCCGGCAACTGGATCGTCGTGCGCGACAACGGCCGCGGCATCCCGGTCGACCCCCACCCGAAATTTCCCAAGCTCTCGGCGCTCGAGGTCATCCTCACCACGCTGCATTCGGGCGGGAAATTCTCCGGCAAGGCCTACGACACCTCGGGCGGCCTGCACGGCGTGGGCTCCTCGGTGGTGAACGCGCTCGCCGAGCGGCTCGAGGTGGAGGTCGCGCGCGATCGTACCCTGTTCACCCAGGCCTATGAGCGGGGCAAGCCGGTGACGAAGCTGGTCAATGCCGGCAGCGTGCAGAACCGCCGCGGCACCACGATCCGCTTCAAGCCCGACCCCGAGATCT
Source organism: Neoroseomonas marina (assembly GCF_012927745.1). Lineage (GTDB taxonomy): Bacteria > Pseudomonadota > Alphaproteobacteria > Acetobacterales > Acetobacteraceae > Neoroseomonas > Neoroseomonas marina. The sequence goes on along the minus strand of NZ_JABBKX010000003.1, from coordinate 465,817 downwards.
TCGGCACGCAGGATTTCCGGCCCGCTCGCCTGTTCCGCCTGTGCCGGTCCAAGGCCTATCTGTTCCGCGGCGTCGAGATCCGCTGGTCCTGCGACCCATCGCTGATCAAGGACGACACGCCGTCCGAGGCGGTGCTGCATTTTCCTGGCGGGTTGTCGGACTTCCTAGCCTCGGCGATCGAAGGCCAGGCGACCGTCGTCCCCGCCCCCTGGGCCGGCCAGGCCGAGTTCCCCGAAGGCGCGGGCCGCGTCGAATGGGCCGCCACCTGGGTCGAGCGCGGCGACGGCTTTCTCAACACCTACGCCAACACCATCCCGACGCCGCAGGGCGGCACGCATGAAGCGGGCTTCCGCGCCGCGCTGGTGAAGGGGTTGCGCGCCTATGGCGAACTCAAGAAGGAGAAGCGCGCCGGCAACGTGACGGCGGAGGACCTGCTCGGCGGCCTCGCCGGAATGCTGTCGGTCTTCATCCGCAATCCGCACTTCCAGGGCCAGACCAAGGACAAGCTTACCAACGCCGAAGCGGCGAAGCTGGTCGAGGCGGCGCTGCGCGACCATTTCGACCATTGGCTTGCCGGCGATCCCGCGACCGCCGACAACCTTCTCGCCTTCGCGATCGAGCGCGCGGAGGAGCGCCTGCGCCGCCGCGCCGAGAAGGACACGCCGCGCAAGACCGCGACGCGCAAGCTGCGCCTGCCGGGCAAGCTCGCGGACTGCTCGCGCGAGAGCGCTGAGGGCACGGAGCTCTTCCTCGTCGAGGGTGATTCGGCCGGCGGTTCGGCCAAGCAGGCGCGCGACCGCGAGACCCAGGCCGTCCTGCCGCTGCGCGGAAAGATCCTCAACGTCGCCAGCGCCTCCACCGAGAAGCTGCGCCAGAACCAGGAACTCAAGGACCTGATCGAGGCGCTGGGCTGCGGCGTCGGGGACCGCTTCGACATCGCGCGCCTGCGATACGGACGCGTCGTCATCATGACCGACGCCGATGTGGACGGCGCGCACATCGCCGCCCTGCTGATGACCTTCTTCTACAAGGAACTGCCCGAGCTGGTGCGCGAGGGCCGCGTCTACCTGGCGCAGCCGCCGCTCTATCGCCTGCAGGCCGGTGGCGTGTCGGTCTACGCGATGGACGACGCCGACCGTGAGCGCGTGCTCAAGAAGCGCTTCAAGGCCAACCAGAAGGTCGAGGTCAGCCGCTTCAAGGGCCTGGGCGAGATGCCACCGGCCTCGCTCAAGGAAACCACCATGGACCCGAAGAAGCGCACCCTGCTGCGCGTGGTCCTGCCGCCGGAGGACCGTGCCCGCACCTCCGACCGGATCGAGGCGCTGATGGGCCGCAAGCCGGAACTGCGCTTCCAGTTCATCCAGGAGAACGCGGCGAGCGTGGAGGCGGAGGCGCTCGACGCGTGAGGGTGGCTTTCGGGAGGGCTCTGCCCTCCCGAACCCTCCCGCCGGGGGCATACGTGCCCCCGGACCCGCGTGAACTGGATGGCCGGTTGGCGGGAGGGGCTCCTGGTCGCGACCTTGATCCAGGTCGCTCGCTGCCCCTCCCGCCAACCGGCCATCAGCTGACCCCGGGTCTGGGGGGCGGTGGCCCCCCGATGGCCCACCCATCACCCGTCGATCCCCATCCCCAGCGCCATGCGCCCGGTAAGTTCCAGCTGCGGCACTTCCTGCAGCGGGTGGAAGCGCGCGCCCTGCACGTCGCGGAAGGCGCGTTCGAGGCCCAGGTCCCGGTAGAAGGACGCGCCGCCGACCAGTTCCATCGCGCGTTCGACGGTCGCGATCGCCGCCTGTGTCGTCAGTGTGTGGGCGATGGCCGCGCGGCTGGTGCGCTCGGCGCCGGGGGCTTCCGTCTCGGCGATGGTGATCATCCGGTCGAGCGACATCTCCGCCTGCATGAAGGCGTTCTCGAGCCGTCCGGCCGCGATGGTCAGCGCGTGGGTCTTCGGCTTGTCGCGCGCGATCTCGAGTGCGCGGGCGCGTGCGCCTTCCGCCACGCCGACATAAGCCGAATAGACCAGCGGGAAGGCGAGGGCGAAGATGTGGTGGAACAGGAGGTGCCACTTGCCGGGCTCGCGCCGCGCGACGACCGCGGCATCCGGCACGAAGACGTCCTCCAGCACCACGTCGTGCGATCCGGTGCCGCGCATGCCGAGCACGCGCCAGGTGTCGACCCGGCGGACGCCTTCCGCCGTGAAGGGCACGGCGAAGTGCAGGACCGTCGGGCCCTTCTCGGGGTCGTCGTGGATCGCGCTCGTGACCAGCAGGTCGCCCATCTGGCAGCCGCTGGAGAAGACCTTCTTCGCGCTGACGCGGAAGCCGCCGTCGACCTTGGTCGCGCGACCGTTGCTCGGCAGCCAGTCGGAACCGCCGCTCGAGATCAGGATCAGGTTCTCGGCGGCGACGCGCTTCAGCATGCCTTCGACTGGCGCCTTCTCGTGCCGCCAGCGCCACGCCGGCACGGCGACCAGATGCGAATGCATGGAGAAGGCGAGGGCGGTCGACCCGCAATAGGTGCCGAGGCGGCGGATCGCGTTGCAGACATCGCGGTAGTCGGCGCCGAGGCCGCCGAGTTCCGCGGGGATCAGCGCCTTGAAGAAGCCAGCGTCCTTGAGCGCGCGGAAGCCTTCCTCGACGAAGCTGCCCTCCTCGTCGTGGCGCGCGGTGGTGGCGGCGATCTCGCGGCCGACCTGGTCGGCGAGGGCGACCCAGTCCGTCCTGGGCAGGTCGGTGGTGATGGCGTCCGGCATCGTGGTCTCTCCCGTCCTGGAATGACGATGGCGCGGACGGTCGCTTTTCGGACGCGCGTGCTTCAAGGACAGAAAATGGACCTGCTTGCGTCGTCTCGCGCAGCCCGAAGCGTCGCCATGACCGGCGACGGACAACTCTGTTCCGTCGTGAAGACCAGCGAGTTCGTCGCCGAACGCTGGACATGGTTGATCTGGCGCGAGTTCCGATGCGGGCCGGGGCCGTGCAATGATCGGCGCCGTCGCCTGCCGCTCATGTCGAAGGCGTCGTTCGCGCAGAGGTTGCGGGCGTTGGAACAGCGCGGCGTGATCTCGATCACCACGAAGGTCATCGGGCCTAGCGACGTCCGTGCATCCACGACCGCCGGCGAGGACGTCCGCCGATCCTCGAAGCGTTGGGGCTCTGGGGGCGGGGCCTACCCGGGCGATCCTGCAGCCCGAGGATGTCGCCCCGCATCTCCTCCTGCTGTGCGTAGGTGGCCAGATCCCGCGCTCGTCCTTCCCGGCCCGGCGCGGCGTCATGAGCTGCGACGTCCGCAGCATTGCTTCGGCGCGCGACGGCATCGCCTTCGAGAGGCCACCCCATCCGGCCGAGCGCGGCTAGGCGCTGCTCGGCCTCTTCGACAGGCCGCGCAAACGGAGGTTCGTCTTCCGCCCGCCGGAGGTCTGGAGGCCTGAGCGGCCTCAGATCAGCGAGAACTTGATCGCCGAGAGCACCGCGATCAGCCACACCGCGCCATGCACGTCCCCGGCGCGCCCCGCCAGCGTCTTGCCGCCCGCATAGGCGATGAAGCCGAGCCCGATGCCGGTCGCGATCGAGAAGGTGAAGGGCATCGCGAGCGCGGTGACGATCGCCGGCATGTATTCCGTCGCGTCCTCCCAATCGAGCTCCTGCAGCGCCTTCGCCATCAGGCAGGCGACGAAGACGAGCGCGGGCGCGGTGGCGAAGGCCGGGATGGAAGTCGCGAGGGGCGCCAGGAACAGCGCAAGCAGGAACAGCACGCCGACGGTGACCGCCGTCAGACCCGTGCGCCCGCCGGCCTGGATGCCCGCCGCGCTCTCGATGTAGCTGACGGTTGTGGAGGTTCCGAGCACCGCGCCCGTCATCGCGCCGGTGGAATCCGCGACCAGCGCGCGGCCCAGGTTCGGCACCGTGCCGTCCTTGTTCATCAGCCCCGCCCGGTGGACCGTGCCGATCAGCGTGCCGGTGTTGTCGAGCAGGTCGACGATGAAGAAGGTGAAGACGATGCCGGTGATGCCGAGCCCGAGCGCGCCGGCGATGTCGAGCTGCATGAAGGTGGGCGCGAGGGAGGGCGGCAGGCTCGCGATGCCCGCCAGCTTCGTCAGGCCGAAGGGAATGCCCGCCGCGGCGGTGGCGAGGATCCCGATGATGATCGCCCCCGGCACGCCGCGCGCCGACAGGCCCGCGATCACCAGGAAGCCCGCGCAGGCGATCAGCGTCGAGGTCTGGGTGAGCGACCCGAGCCCCACCAGCGTCGCCGGATCCGCCACCACCAGGCCCATGTTCTTCAGCCCGATCAGGCCGAGGAAGAAGCCGATCCCCGCGGCGATGCCGAACTTCAACGAGACCGGGATGCCGTTCACCAGCCATTCCCGCGCCTTGAGGATCGACACGGCGAAGAAGATCAGCCCCGACAGGAACACCGCGCCGAGGGCGACCTGCCACGGCACGCCCATGCCCTGCACGACCGCGAAGGCGAAGTAGGCGTTGAGCCCCATTCCCGGCGCCAGCGCGATCGGGAAGTTCGCGATCAGCCCCATCAGCATCGAGCCGATCGCCGCGGCGAGGCAGGTGGCGACAAAGGCCGCGCCCTGGTCGATGCCGGCCGCGGTCATGATCGAGGGGTTCACCACGACGATGTAGGCCATGGTGAGGAAGGTCGAGAGGCCGGCGAGGATCTCGGTGCGCGGGTCGGTGCCGCGCTCGCTCAGCCGGAACAGGCGCTCCATGCGGGGGACCTCCATGAGGGTTTCGCCGCAAGGCTACGCCGCGAATCGCCCGGAGATCGCCGGGGTGCGAGGCCGGGCCGCGACGGGCCCGGCACTTGGCGGCCTAGTGTTGCATCCCCGCCGCGCCCGCTTCGGCCAGGCGCATCGCGAGCGTCTGCGCCCAGTGGGACTGCGCCTCGTCGAGCGCGATGCCGATCGCTTCGGGCAGTGCGGCGGCGTCGAGGTGCAGGAACCACCCCGCCGGCATGCCGAGCGCCACGCCGAGACCGATGGCGAGCCGGAGCGTCAGCGGCTCGAGCCCCAGTTCCAGCCGCGCCATGCGGCGCTGGGAGATGCCCACGCGGCGCGCGACCTCGGTCGCCGTCAGCCCAAGGCCGCGACGCCGGCGGTGGAGCGCGGCGCCCGCCTGGCCGTCGAATTCGAGTTGCGCGGGGTCCTGCTGCGCCTCGCGCTCGCAGGCACCGGGCAGGGGGTTGTGGTGGGACATCCTGTCTCCCTCATGGCCGTCTCTGCTGCCGCCGCCGTCGCGGGGCCAGGGCCGGAGGGGCGGCGCGGGTCCGGCGCGACCGCGCGGCAGGGTCGGAACTGCGCCCGATTCGGCTAACGAGGGATGAAATCCGGCCGGTCGCCTCAACCTTCGCTGCGGTCTCCGCTGAGCGGCGCCGCGTAACCCCCTGTGCCGCCGAGGCCGCCCTGCCGACGAGGTTAACCGGGGGATTTCGCGCGGATGAAACCATGCCTAGGCTTCCCGCGTCCAAGGCCCAGGAACCGCCCGATGCTGCCCTCCCAGCGCCATCTCTTCGACCTGCCGCGCGAGGTCGCCTACCTCAACGCGGCGGCCTGGTCGCCGCTGCCGCTCGCGGTGCAGGAGGCCGGGCGCATGGGCGTCGGCCGCAAGGGCCGCCCCTGGGAGGTCGATCCCGCGCTGCCGGGCCGGGTGATCGAGCGCGCCCGCGCCGCCGCCGCCGCGCTGATCGGCGCCGCGGCGGAGGATGTCGCGGTGGTCTCCTCGGTCGGCTACGGCGTGGCGTCCGCGGCCAAGGTCTTCGCTCCGCCGGCCGGCAGCCGCGTGGTGGTGCTGGAGGACGACCATTCCTCCCCGGTGCTCGAATGGATGGTGCGCGCGCCCGCCCAGGGCTTCACGGTCGATACGGTGAAGCGGCCCTCCGACGGCGACTGGACCGCTGCCGTGGAAGCCGCGATCGCGAAGCCCGGCGCGCCGGTCTCGCTCGCCTCGATCTCCAACGTGCACTGGTCGGACGGGTCGGCGCTCGACATGGATCGCATCGCCGCGGCGCTGAAGGCGAAGGGCGCGGCGCTGCTGATCGATGCGACGCATGGCGCGGGGATGATGGACCTCGACGTGAAGCGCATCGACCCGGATTTCCTGATCTTCCCGACCTACAAATGGGTGCTCGGGCCCTATGGCCGGGCCTTCGCCTATGTGGCGAAGCGCTGGCAGGGCGGCGTGCCGCTCGAACAGACCGCCTTCGGTCGCAAGGGCGTGGCGGCGGAGCGCGTGCCGTACTTCGCCGATCTCTCCTACGTCGATTCCGCGCGCCGCTACGACATGGGCGAACGCGACCATTTCGTCGGGCTCGAGATGGCGGCGGTCGGGCTCGAGATGATGGCCGGCTGGACGCAGCCCGCGATATCGGAGCGCTGCGCGATGCTGACTGCGCGGCTTGAGGACGGGCTCGCCGCCGCCGGCGCGCTGCTGCCGAAGCGGAGCCTGCGCGCGCCGCATGTGCTCTGCGTGTCCTTCGCCGGCGGCATGCCGGCGGGCCTCGCGGAAGCGCTCGGCGCGCAGGGCGCCTATGCCGCGCCGCGGCTCGGGCGGCTGCGCATCAGCCCGCATGTCTACAATGACGAGGAGGATGTCGACCGCTTCGTCGCCGCCTTCGCCCGCGTCGTGAAGCGCGCGGCCTGACGCGATGCGCGCGAGGAAGGGGCTCCGCGCCGCCGCAGGGTGGCGCCGTCTCGCCCTGTGCCTTGGTCTCGTGGGCTGCGCGGCGGAGGAACCCGGGCTGCGGCCGGTGCCGCTCGCCCAGGCGCAGCAGGAGGTCGCGGAGCGCTGCACCTACATGGGCGGCACCTTCATCGCCGATCCCGATGCCAGGCGGAGCGTCGGCGGCCCGTCCGGCAGCGCGGAGGTGACGCTGCCCGGCCCCGACTGGTGCGAGCGCGCAGAGCCACCGTCGGGCGCGATGTTCCTCCGCTTCGCGCCGGCCGTGGCGCTGCGCACCGAGGGCCGGATGCCGACCGCGTCGGAACTCGCGCATACGCTCTCCCTCGCCGCGGCGCGTTTCGGGCCGGAGCAGGTGCCGCCATCGACCCTGCGGAACCTGGCGGCGCTCCGCGCGGTGCTCGAGGCCGACCTTCGCGCCGGCATGGCGGGGGAGGAGACGCCCGCCGGCGGCCTGCGCCTGCTGCCGGTCGAACAAGGCCCGCAGCTGCGCGTCATCGAGGCGCAGGTCGGCACGGCCGATGCCGGCACCGCCTGCATTCCCGCCCGCATCGTCTATGAGGAACGCGACCATCCGAGCTTTCCCGCCGGGACGGTGCTGCGCATGACCTCGAACAGTCGGTACTGCCTGGCACCCGCCGGCGCGGCGGGCTTCGCCGTGCTGCGCGCGAGCGAGCGGCGCGTCGCGCAGGACACGGAAGCCGATCCGCGCAGCGTCGAATGGGCGGCGCTGATGGAGCGCTACTTCGCCTCGCTGCGCTTCGTGGCCGGCCCGCAGCCCGCCCCGGGACGCGTCAGGCGAGGCCGGTGATCTTCATCCGGCGCTGGAACCGGTCGAGGATCTCGCCGTAGATCTCGGGGTTGTGCTGCCGGGTGAAGCCGCAGACCTTGAGGGCGTTCTCGGCGCCGAAGTAGGGCGCGCGGGCGGCCTCGTTCATGGCCCGCCAGTCGCCATCCGCCGGACGGCCCGGCGCGCCCGCGACATGCGCGAGCTCATGGACGATCGTCGCGGCGAGGGAGACCGGCGACCGCGCGGCATAGGCCGAGATGGAGATGATGGCGTTGCCCGCGACGTTGTTCGACGAGAGGACCTCGCCCATCGTGACGCCGGCGCTGCCGTCGGTGACCCTGAAGTCGTCCGCCGGGTTCGCCGAGCCGTTGCGGAAGAAGATGAGCTTGTAGCCCAGCAGGGCGGTCAGCGTGCGGCGCACCGACTGCGCGCGCCCCCGTCCGAGCTCCAGGAAGTAGGAATCGCATTGCGGGTTGCGGGCGTCGCCCACCGAACGATGCACCAGCGCCATCGCTTCCTCGAAGCAGGTCACGACGTTGATCGGCCGGCCCGACCCGCGAAAGGAGGTCGGGACCGTCACCTGCGTCGGCCATTTCTGCCAGCGGGGGTCCGCGGGATTGTCGGCGGGGTGGTTGCAGCTCATCCCGGCATCGGCGATGCCGACGATGCTGATCTGGCCGTTCTTCGTGATGTAGCGATTGGCGGGCATGGCGCCTGTCCCGTGGGAATGCGCGCGATGTTTCGCCGCAGGGCGACCGCGCTTCAAGCGACATCGCGCACAGGCCGCACGGCGGCCTGACCCGTTTCACACCCCCCGAACAGCAGAAGGGCCCCGCGCGATGCGCGGAGCCCCCAGCTGCCGTCGGATCCGAGAAGGATCAGACGGAGTAGTACATCTCGAACTCGACCGGGTGCGGGGTGTGCTCGAACTTGTACACCTCGGACCACTTCAGCTCGATGTAGGACTCGATCTGGTCCTTCGAGAAGACGTCGCCGGCCAGCAGGAACTCGTGGTCGGCGGCGAGCGACTGCAGCGCCTCGCGCAGCGAGCCGCACACCGTCGGGATGCCCTTCAGCTCCTCCGGCGGCAGGTCGTACAGGTCCTTGTCCATGGCGTCGCCCGGATGGATCTTGTTCTTGATGCCATCGAGGCCGGCCATCAGCATCGCCGCGAACGCGAGGTAGGGGTTCGCGCCCGGATCCGGGAAGCGCACCTCGACGCGCTTCGCCTTCGGGGACGTCGCGTAGGGGATGCGGCAGGACGCGGAACGGTTGCGCGCCGAGTAGGCGAGCAGCACCGGCGCCTCGAAGCCCGGGATCAGCCGCTTGTAGGAGTTGGTCAGCGGGTTGGTGAAGGCGTTGAGCGCCTTGGCGTGCTTGATGATGCCGCCGATGTAGTACAGCGCCGTGTCGGACAGGTCGGCATAGCCGTTGCCGGCGAAGACCGGCTTGCCGCCCTTCCAGATCGACTGGTGGACGTGCATGCCCGAGCCGTTGTCGCCGTAGACCGGCTTCGGCATGAAGGTCGCGGTCTTGCCGTAGCTGTGGGCGACGTTGTGCACGCAGTACTTGTAGATCTGCATGAAGTCCGCCTGCTCCACGAGCGGGCCGAACTTCGTGCCGAGCTCATGCTGCGACTGCGCCACCTCGTGGTGGTGCTTCTCGCCGGGCAGGCCCATCTCGATCATCGTCGAGAGCATCTCGGCGCGCAGATCCTGCTCGCTGTCCACCGGCGGGACCGGGAAGTAGCCGCCCTTCACGCCCGGGCGGTGGCCCATGTTGCCTTCGGGGAAGTCCTTCAGGCTGGCCTGCGGGCCCTCGATGCTGTCGAGTTGGTAGATGCCGTAGGTGCCGCCGGTGCCGAACTTCACGTTGTCGAAGATGAAGAACTCGGCTTCCGGACCGAAGAAGGCGATGTCGCCGATGCCGGTCGACTTCAGGTATTCCTCGGCCTTCTTCGCCGTGCCGCGCGGGTCGCGGTTGTAGCGCTGGCCGGTCGACGGCTCATAGATGTCGCAGAAGAGGATCATCTGCGGCTTGGCCGAGAAGGGATCCATCACCGCCGTGGTCGCGTCCGGCATCAGGATCATGTCGGACTCGTTGATCGCCTTCCAGCCGGCGATCGAGGAGCCGTCGAACATGATCCCTTCCTCGAAGATCTCGGGTTCGATCGTCGAGACGTGCTGGGCGGTGTGCTGCCACTTGCCGCGCGGGTCCGTGAAGCGGAAGTCCACGTACTCGACGCTGTGCTCCTTGATCATCTCCATCACCTTGGAGACGGCGGAGCCACCTCCGGCGGCGGCGGGCTTCTTGGCCATGATGTGCGGTCCTGTTCCCTGACTGCGAAAACCCCGAAGTCCTTGCATCCCCGTCGCGGCTTCGGTGCTCCGCGACGTGGCCCGGCTTCCCTGGCGGGTCGGCGCATGCCGGCCAGCCTGGATACTGCGGCCCGGCGGGCGCCTGGCGCCTCACGCGGACCTCGCGCCGCCCCTCACCGAGAAAGGGGGCGGCGTAACCACCAGGGCTAGACGGCGTCCTCGCCGCGCTCGCCCGTGCGGATTCGAATGACCTCCTGGATCTCGGAGACGAAGATCTTGCCGTCGCCGATGCGGCCGGTGCGGGCGGCGGCCTGGATGGCCTCGACCGCGCGGTCGAGCATCTCGTCGCCGCAGATGACCTCGATCTTCACCTTGGGCAGGAAGTCCACGACGTATTCGGCCCCGCGGTAGAGCTCGGTGTGCCCCTTCTGGCGCCCGAATCCCTTGGCCTCGATGACGGTCAGGCCCTGGAGCCCGATCTCGTGCAGCGCGTCCTTCACCTCGTCGAGCTTGAACGGCTTGATGATGGCCTCGATCTTCTTCATCGGCTCCTGTCCAACGCCCCTGCGCCTTGCGGCGCCCAGGACTTCCTCCCGGCTTTCAGCCCGGTTCGTTGCTGACCCTGATCCTGGCGTGCGCCGCGGGCGTGCCCGCAGTCACGCCCGGGGTATTGCACGCGCCATGCCGGGCCAGCAATCGGCGGGACCCAGGGAAAATCGGTGGTTCAAGCATGGTGTTGCACATACATTGTGCGAATCGCTCAATAATAGGGCAGCATATGCCTGCGGGTTGCCGCCCTCCGCCGGTGGCCCCATAAGCGGCGCTCCCTCGACCTTCCAGGACACCGCGCCCGGACGATGCGCCCGCAGAACGCCCTTCTTTCCGCCACCGGCACCACGATCTTCACCGTCATGTCGGCGCTGGCGAACCAGCACCAGGCGATCAACCTCGGCCAGGGTTTCCCGGATTATGACGGGCCGGACGACGTGGTCCGCGCTGCGGCCGACGCGCTGCTCGACGGCCGCAACCAGTATCCGCCGATGACCGGCGTGCCGGAACTGCGCAACGCGGTCGCCGCCCACAACGGGCGCTTCTATGGCCTCGAGGTCGATCCGAATGCGGAGGTCGTCGTCACCTCCGGCGCCACGGAAGCGATCACCGCCTGCCTCATGGCGGTGCTGAACCCGGGCGACGAATGCGTGCTGATCGAGCCGCTCTACGACACGTATCTTCCGGTCGTGAAGCTCCTCGGCGCGGTGCCGAAGCTGGTGCGCCTGTCGCCCCCGAACTGGGAGCTGCCGCGCGCGGAACTGGCCGCCGCCTTCGGGCCCAAGACCAAGGCGATCCTGTTCAACACCCCGATGAACCCGACCGGCAAGGTGTTCACCGCCGCCGAGCTCGCCTTCATTGCCGACCTCATTGCCCGCCACGATTGCTACGCGATCTGCGACGAGGTCTACGAGCACCTGACCTTCGACGGCTGGAAACACATCCCGCTGATGACGCTGCCGGGCATGCGCGAGCGCTGTATGCGCATCGGCTCCGCCGGCAAGACCTTCAGCCTGACCGGGTGGAAGGTCGGCTACATCACCTGCGATCGCTCGCTCGCGCCCAATGTCGCCAAGGCGCATCAGAACCTGACCTTCACCACGCCGCCCAACCTGCAGCGCGGCGTCGCCGTCGGACTGGTGAAGGACGATGCCTATTTCGCCGGACTGTCGAGCCATCTGCAGCAGAAGCGGGACCGCCTGGCGGCGGGGCTGGCGCGGCTGGGCTTCGGGGTGCTCGAGACCAAGGGCACCTACTTCATCACCACCGATGTCCGCCCGCTGGGCTGGAACGGCGACGACGTGTCCTTCTGCCGGACGCTGACGGAGGAGGCGAAGGTGACCGCCATCCCCGTCACCGCCTTCTATGCCAGCGAGGATGCGCCCAGCCACTACGCGCGCTTCGCCTTCTGCAAGGGCGATGCGCTGCTGGACGAGGCGCTGGCGCGCATGGAGCGTTGGCTCGCCGCGCGCGGCTCGAGGCCCGTCGCCGCCGCCGGTTGAGGTCGGCCGGGAAGCCGGTGGCGTGACGTGTCGCCGCGCCGCGTCCCGGTTGTGGATTGCGACAGATACCCGCATTGCGCACATCGTCCTGCGGTTGTGCGCCGCGGGGCGTTAGGCGGGCGCCGTGACGGGATCAGGACAACCGCGCCGAGGCATGTCTCGCCTGTCACGATAAATGAGACGTACCGTGAATTCAGCGTCAAACAAGATGTGGTGGTTCGATACCGCACAATTCCACCAGATATAGTAGTCGATGGCAAAATTCTCAATATTGAGAGCATCTTCGAGATTGCAAATCATCACGGGATCGTGTTCACATACCCGCGTTGATTGTGATCTGGGGGTGCAAAATGCGCGATCAGATGCAGATGGGCCGGTCGACCGCCCCTGAGTCGTATGGCTACGGCCTCTCGCCCGAAGGGCGGGCAGCGGTGGCCCTCGGAATGATCGCCCTCGTTCTCGGTTTCGGGGCGGTCGCTGCCGCCGCCTACGTCGGGATCTTCACCACGGCTGCGGTGATCCAGCTGCCCGGCGGCCTGCCGACGCTCGATCCACGTGTCGTGGCCCTGGTGATGGCGGTGCTGGGCACCATCACCACGGCGCTGGGCGGTCTGACCCTCTACAAGTCGCAGGACATGTGACGTCGCTCCGGCCGGTAGGGGATCGGCCGGGCGAGAGCACGCCACGACTGCGACCGCACTGGGCCGGGCCCCGGGGGGGTGCCCGGCCCATCGTGCGTCAGGCCTCTTCCGATGCGCCGCGCAGATACGGTTCGACGGTGCCCGTCAGCTTCAGCGTCAGCGGCCGGCCCTTGCGGTCGACGCTCTTGCCCATGCTGACGCGGACCCAGCCTTCGGAGACGCAGTACTCCTCGACATTGGTCTTCTCCTGGCCACGGAACCGGATGCCGACGCCGCGCTGCAGCAGCTCCTCGTTGAAGTAGGGGCTGGCGGGGTCGGTCGAGAGGCGGTCGGGAAGCGTGTCGGTCATGGTGCGAAATCTCGATGGGCCGGCGGGGAGCCGTGCGTGGTTGGCCATGGCACCGGCCAGGCCGGGCGCCCCACCCTCTCGGGGTGGGCCGATGGGGGACGCCCGTACCACTCCGCGCGGGCGAGGTCGATGCCGCCCGCGCCGGTCAGCGTCGTGTACTGCTGCGTTTCGACCCCTTGCTCCTGCAGCCGAAGCGAGGCCGATGCTGTAGCCGTCGCAGGCGCTGCCCCGGGAGGCCGGGATGGCTCTTGGTCCTGGCATCCGTCCGCATCGGATCCCGGTTCACCGGGACGTCTCCCGAAGATGGGACGTCGCACCGTGCAGGCCCGTCGGGACTGAAACCGATCAGACGGCAGCCGTCACATCGCCGGGCGCGCCATGAGCGCGAGGCCCTCGGCGACCGAGACGAACTCGCCACCTGACAGGACCCGTTCCATCCCGAAGCGGTCGGTGAAGATCCGTCTTACCGCCGGCACCAGGGAGGTTCCCCCCGTGAGGAACACGCGGTCGACCGCGTCGGGTGCCGTCCCCGCATCGGCGAGCGCCGCATCGACCGCCGCGGCGATGCGCGTCAGCTCCGGCGCGATCCAGGCCTCGAAGTCGGTCCGCGCGATGCTGGCGCGCAGCGCGAAGTCGCCATGGGCGAAGTCGAGCACCGCCGCCTCCTCGGCCGACAGCGCCGCCTTCACGCCGGCGACGGCGCGGTACAGCGCGTAGCCCGCCTCCTCCTCGATCAACTGGATCAGGTGCTGCAGGCGCTCGGGGTGCTCGGCGGTGCGTGCGACCTCGGCGATGTCGCGCAGCGTGCGGGGGGCGCGCATCATCGACAGCTGGTTCCAGCGCGCGAAGCTGGTGAACCAGGCGGGGGGCACCGGCAGCATATCCCCGCCCATCACGCTGTAGCCCGTCCCCTTGCCCAGCCGCGGCGAGACGACGTGGTCGATGATCCGGTAGTCGAAGGCGTCGCCTGCGATGCCGACGCCGGCATGGCCCAGCGCGGTGACGCGCCGCGGCGGCCCGGGATCGAAGCGCATCACCGAGAAGTCGCTGGTGCCGCCGCCGAAATCCGCGACCAGCACCGTCGCCGCGTGGTCGAGGTCCTGGGCGAAGCGGTGTCCTGCCGCGGCCGGCTCGAGCCCGACGGCGACCGTCGAGAGCCCCGCCGCGGCGAAGGCGCCGCGCAGCCGCGTTTCGGCCAGGACGCCGTCGTCGCGTTGCGCCACGAAGCGCACCGGGCGGCCGACCGTCACCTCCGCGCCGTCGAGCTCGCCGCGGAAGGGCGCGAGGAGCGTGCGCAGGAACAGCCCGATCAGGGATTCGAGCGACCAGGACCGGCCAAGGATGCGCGTCTCGGTGAAGCTGCCCTGCGCCAGGTAGCTCTTCATCGACATGATCAGCCGGCTGGCGAGCGGATCGTCGAGATAGGCCTCGATCGCCTCTGGCCCCGCGGCATTGCGCGGGCGGCCATCCTCCCCGGCCCAGAAGCAGAGCACCGAGCGGAACACCTCGCCCGTCGGATGACGCAGGGTCACGACTGAGCCATCGGGCCGCGCCATCGCGACCACGCTGTTCGTCGTGCCGAAATCGATCCCGATCGCGGGGCGCATGAAAGGAGTGTCCGGCAGGAGGAGGGCGCGCCTTGAAGCCCGTTGCGCGCCTCCTGGCAAGGGCGGCTCGTCGCGACGCCCTCAGGCGCAGTGGCGGCGGATGGCGGCGCCGAGCCGTCTCGCGGCGTCGCGCAGGGCCGCGGGCGCATGGCCGGAGTAGCCGATCAGGAAGCCGTCGGGGCCTTCGGGCAGCAGACGCAACTCCGACAGCAGCCAGCCCTCGACCCCGGCCTCCGCCTGGATCCGCCTGGCGGTGCCGGGCGGGAGCCCCTCGGGCAGGGTCCCGAGCAGATGCAGCCCGTGATCCGGGCGCTCGAAGGCCAGGTGGGGACCGCAGGCGAGGGCCAGCTCCTCCGCCACCAGATCCCGCGCCAGCCGGTACTGCGTGCGCATCCGCCGCAGATGCGCCGCGAAGTCACCGCCCTCCATCACCTCGGCCAGCGCGCCGCCCATGATGGGCGAGGGGAAGCGGTCCGACACCGCGCGCACGGCCATCACGCGGTCCATCAGCGTCGCCGGCACCACGACGAAGCCGATGCGCAATCCGGGGAACAGCGTCTTGGAGAAGGTGCCGAGATAGATCACCCGCCCCGCGCCATCGATGCCGGCGAGCGCGGTCAGCGGCGGGCCGGCGAAGCGGAACTCGCTGTCGTAGTCGTCCTCCATCACCCAGGCTTCCTCGGCCCGCGCCCAGTCGAGCAGCGCGAGCCGGCGCGCCATCGACATCGTCACGCCGGTGGGGAACTGGTGGGATGGCGTGACATAGGCGACCCGCGCGCCCGGGGCGCGGCGCCGCCCCGCGGCGACGTCGATGCCCGCCGCGTCGACCGGCACCGGCACCAGCGTCGCGCCGAGCGCGCTCAGCGTCCGCCGCGCGGTGACGTAGCCCGGATCCTCCATCCACACCTCGTCGCCGCGCCGCAGGAGCGCCTCGGCGCAGAGACGCAGCCCCTGCTGCGTGCCGCTGGTGATGAGGATGCGGCTCGGGTCGCAGGTGATGCCGCGCGTCGCGGCCAGGTGCTCGGCGATGGCGCGGCGCAGCGCCTCGCTGCCGCGGGGATCGCCGTAGCCGAGCTCGGCCTCGTCGGCGTGCCAGACACGGTCGCGCAGCGCGCGCGCGAAGCGGCGCAGCAGGATCGGGTCGGCGGTGGTCCGCCCGACGGCGAAGGGCGCGCCCCGGGGCGCGCTCTCCGGCATCGTGACGGGATCGGCCACGGCCGCACCGCGCGGCACCCGGGCGGCGACATAGGTGCCGTCGCCGACCCGGGCTTCGGCCAGCCCATCGCTCAGCAGCAGTTCGTAGGCGACCACCACGGCGTTGCGCCGGACGCCGAGCTGTTCGGCCAGCAGGCGGCTGGACGGCAGGCGCAGCCCCGCCGCGAGGCGACCATCGAGGATCGCCGCCCGCAACCCCGCATGCACTCGGCTCGACTGGCTGCCGCCGGCGCTCTCATCCTCGAGGCGCAACGGCAGGTCGAGCACGGCAGCATGGCGCTCCCGAATGGTCGGCATATACGGCTCCGAATTGGTCCTCGCGTCGACCAATTTCGCAGTGCGACAAGGGGCCGGTCAATGAGGGGACCCACCATGTCCGACGCCGTCGAAGCCCCGGCCTATCCGGTCGACCAGGTCAACCGCGTGAAGCGCCTGCACGAACGCGCCCGCTACGACCATGAGACCGTCCACCGCATTCTCGATTCCGCGGCGCTCTGCCACGTCTCCTACGTCATCGACGGGCAGCCCTACTGCACGCCCACGCTGTTCTGGCGGGAGGGCACGCGGCTCTACTGGCACGGGTCGAGCGCGAGCCGGATGCTGCGCAACCTGTCCGACGGGGAGCCCGCCTGCCTGACGGTCGCCCATCTCGACAGCCTCGTCATGGCGCGGTGCGGCTTCAATCATTCCGCCGACTATCGCGCGGTCATGTGCTTCGGGCAGGCACGACTGGTCACGGACCCCGAGGAGAAGGTCCGGGCTTTGACCATGATGGTCGACCGCTTCTTCCCCAACCGCACCGCGGGGCTGCGCCAGAGCACGACGCAGGAGATCAAGGCGACCGCGGTGGTGTGGATGGAGATCGAGCGCGCCTCGGCCAAGATCCGCGCCAAGGGCGTGGGCGACGACGAGGAGGATTACGCGCTGCCGATCTACGCCGAGCGGCTGCCCGTGCGCACGGTGCTCGGGGAACCGGAGCCGTGCCCGCGCCTGGTCGCGGGTGTGGAGCGCGGCGCGGATCTCGATGCCTATCGGCCGGGACGGCTGCTGGAGGAGGCGCTGCGCGAGGCCCACGCCGAGGCCTATCGCTGACCGGGCACCGCAGCGCGGACGAATCTGCGCGCCGGTTGCGCGGCATCAAGGACACCTGATGCCGTAGCGGTTCCCACTGTCATCGACCGGAGCCGCCAGGCATCGGGCGTGGCTGGCTTCCGCGATGTGGGGGAACCGCCAGGATGTCTCGTGAACGGACCGCTTCGACCGGTTTGGCCGTGGCGCTCGCCCTTGGCCTTGCACTGCCCGCCGCCGCGCAGCCGGCGCCGGATACACTGGCCGCGGTGCGGGAGAGGGGCGTCGTCACCTGTGGCGTCACCCCGTCGACGCTGGGCTTCGCGCAGCCGGACGCGAGCGGGGTCTGGCGCGGCATCGATGTCGACTATTGCCGCGCCGTGGCCGCGGCCGTGCTCGGCGATGCGAACAAGGTGCGCTTCGTCACGCCGACCACGGCGACGCGTTTTGCCGTGCTGCAATCGGGCGAGATCGACATCCTGCTGCGGACCACGACATGGACGATGGGGCGGGAAGCGACGCTCGGGGCGGCCTTCGTCGGCGTCAGCATGTATGACGGCCAGGGCTTCATGGTGAAGCGATCGTCGAACATCTCGACGCTGCGCCAGCTCGACGGCAGCACCATCTGCCTGCTGCCCGGCACCACGACGGAGACCATCACCGCCGAATACTTCCGCGGCCACGGCATGCGCTTCACGCCGCTCGCCGTGCCGACCATCGAGGCGCTGCGGGAGGCCTTCCTCGCCGATCGCTGCAACGTCTACACCCTCGACCTGTCGGCGCTCGCCGCCTTCCGCGCGAGCCGCGGCGCCGAGGCGGATCAGTTGGTGCTGCTGCCCGACGTGATCTCCAAGGAACCGCTGGGCCCCGCGGTGCGCCAGGGGGACTGGCGCTGGTTCAACATCGTGCGCTGGACGCACTACGCGATGCTGACGGCCGAGGAACTCGGCGTGACGAGCGCCAACGCCGACGCCGCGGCGGCCAGCACGAACCCGGATGTCCAGCGCCTGTTGGGTCGCACCGGCGATCTTGGCCAGGGGATTGGCCTCGACAACGCCTGGGCCGCGCGGATCGTCGCCCAGGTCGGCAACTACGGCGAGGTGTGGGAGCGCAACATCGCGCCGATCGGCATCGCGCGCGGCGTCAACGCGCTCTGGACCCAGGGCGGGCTGCACTACGCGCCGCCGATGCGCTGAGGGCGTGAAGGGCGCCCGGACGATCCGGGCGCCCGCCGGTGGTCAGCCCGCCTTGGCTTCGCGCCGGCGGCGGGTGAGCACGAACTCGGTGTAGCCGTTGGGCTGCTTCGCGCCCTCGAACACCAGGTCGCAGGCCGCCTTGAAGGCCGGACCGTCGAAGCCGACGGCCATGGGCCGGTAGGCCGGGTCGCCCGCGTTCTGCTGGTCCACCACCGCGGCCATGCGCTTCATCGTCGCCATCACCTGGTCGGAGGTGACGATGCCGTGGCGCAGCCAGTTGGCGATGTGCTGGCTGCTGATGCGCAGCGTCGCGCGGTCCTCCATCAGGCCGACATCGTTGATGTCAGGGACCTTCGAACAACCGACGCCCTGGTCCACCCAGCGCACGACATAGCCCAGGATGCCCTGCGCGTTGTTGTCGAGCTCGGCCTGCACGTCCGAGGGCGACCAGTTGGTGTTCTCGGCGAGCGGCACCGTCAGGATGCTCTCGAGCGCCGCGCGGCGGCCGCCCTTCTGCAACTCGTCCTGCCGCGCCGCGACGTCGACCAGGTGGTAGTGCAGCGCGTGCAGCGTCGCCGCGGTGGGGGAGGGCACCCAGGCGGTGTTCGCCCCCGCCTTCGGATGGCCGACCTTCTGTTCCAGCATCGCGGCCATCATGTCGGGCATCGCCCACATGCCCTTGCCGATCTGCGCCCGCCCGCGCAGGCCGCACATCAGGCCGGTGTCGACGTTCCAATCCTCATAGGCGCCGATCCAGGCGGCCTTGCGCATGTCGTTCTTGCGCACGACCGCACCCGCTTCCATCGAGGTATGGATCTCGTCGCCCGTGCGGTCGAGGAAGCCCGTGTTGATGAAAACCACGCGGTCCTTCGCCGCGGCGATGCAGGCCTTGAGGTTGACGGTGGTGCGCCGCTCCTCGTCCATGATGCCCATCTTGAGCGTGGCGCGCTTGAGGCCGAGCGCGTCCTCGACGCGCGCGAACAGCGTGTCCGCCCAGGCCACTTCCTCCGGCCCGTGCATCTTCGGCTTCACGATGTAGACGCTGCCCGCGCGCGAATTCATCCGCTTGCCGCGGATGTCGTGCAGCGCGATCGCGACGGTGCAGAGCGCGTCGAGGATCGTCTCCGGCACCTCGGCGCCATCGAGCGTGACGGCATCGGTCATCATGTGGTGGCCGACATTGCGCACCAGCATCACCGAGCGGCCATGCAGCGTGACCGCCCCGCCCGAGGGCTTCTGGAAGATGCGGTCCGGGTTCAGCCGGCGGACCATCACCTTGCCGTCCTTCTCGAACTCGGCGGTGAGGTCACCCTTCATCAGGCCGAGCCAGTTCCGGTAGACCTCGACCTTGTCCTCGGCGTCGACGGCGGCGACGGAATCCTCGCAGTCCTGGATCGTCGTCAGCGCGGATTCCATGACCACGTCGGCGATGCCGGCCGCGTCGGTCTTCCCGATCGGGTGGGCGCGGTCGAACTTCACCTCGATGTGCAGGCCGTTGTGCACGAAGAGCAGCGACGTCGGCGCGTGCGCGTCGCCCAGGAAGCCGACGCACTGACCCGGGCGGGCGAGGCCGGTCCTGGACCCGTCCTTGAGCGAGACCTCGAGCGCGCCGGCTTCGAGCCGGTAGCCGGTCGCGTCCGCGTGGCTGCCCTTGGCGAGCGGCACCGCCTGGTCCAGCACCTGCCGGGCGCGGGCGATCACCTTGGCGCCGCGCGACGGGTCGTAGCCCTTCGCCTTCGGTCCCTCCTGCGGAATGGCGTCCGTGCCGTAGAGCGCGTCGTACAGCGAGCCCCAGCGTGCGTTCGCGGCGTTCAGCGCGTAGCGGGCATTCGAGACCGGCACCACCAGCTGCGGGCCGGCGAGGCTGGCGATCTCGGCGTCGACATCGGTCGTGCCGACCTTCACCTCGGCGGGCTCGGGCAGCAGGTAGCCGATGTCCTTCAGGAAGGCGGTGTAGCCGGCGAGGTCGACCGGCTTCGCCGGGTGGGCGCGGTGCCAGGCGTCGATCTGCGACTGCAGGCTGTCACGCTTCCTGAGCAGCGCGGCATTGGCCGGCGCCAGCTCGCGCAGCACGCGCTCCATCGCTTCCCAGAAGCGGGCGGGCTCGACGCCGGTGCCGGGGAGGGCCTCGGTCTCCATGAACGCCTTGAGCACCGGGGCGACGTGCAGACCCTTCGTTGCGGTCATGGTGCTGATCTCCTGAACGCTTAGGCCCCGCATGGAGGCATGATTCGCCGCTACCTAGGGGCAAAGGCGCGGATGGGCAAACGCCGCGCGTCGCCGCCGCGAGAGCGGCCGCCGGGGGGCTTGCCGGCGGCGCGGCGCGGCGCAAGGCTCCGGCGCCCACGAGGATAGGATCGTCGCCATGGCCTGGACGCCGCCCCCCCATGTCACGCAGCACTGGCAGGTCACCAAGCCCGGCGCCACGGGCAAGCGCGGCATGGTCGCCTCCCAGGCCCGCGACGCGGCGGAAGCGGGCATCGCCATCCTCGAGGAAGGCGGCACGGCGGCCGACGCCGCGGTCGCCACGGCCTTCGCGCTGGCGGCGGTGGAGCCCTGGAATTCAGGCCTCGGCGGGATCGGCTTCACCCAGGTCGCGGGGCCGGACCTCGCCCCGCAGACCCTGGATTTCGGGCCCGTCTCTCCGCACGCGCTCGATCCTTCCGCCTACCCGATGACCGGTCGGCAGAAGGCGGACCTGTTCACCTGGCCGGAGGTGTTCGAGGACCGCAACGTCCACGGCCCGCTGTCCTTCGCCATCCCCTCCTCGGTCGCCGGTTATGCCGAGCTGCACGCGCAGCATGGGCGGTTGCCGCTGTCGGTGGTGATGGCGCCGGCGATCGCCTTGGCGAAGCGCGGCCTGGCGCAGGACTGGTTCACCACGCTGAAGGTCGCGAACAGCGCCTCCGTGCTGCGGCTGTACGACGAAAGCGCGCGCATCTACCTGCCGAACGGATTGCCGCCGGTGCCGCCCTACCAGGGCAGCCCCGGCTTCTTCCGGCAGGGCAAGCTGGCCGAGACGCTCGAGCGCCTGGCCCATGCCGGGCTGCGCGACTTCTACGAAGGCGAGGTGGCCGGCGAACTGCTCGCCGATTTCCGCGACATGGGATCGCCGATCAGCGCGGCCGACCTGATGGGCTGCAAGGCGAGCGTGAAGCCGGCGCTCGAGGCGGAATGGCGGGGCAAGCGGCTGTTCCTCGCCAACGGCCTGACCGCGGCGCCGACCCTGCTCGCCGTGCTCGACGGCATGCGCGGGGCGGACTTCTCGGGCAGGGCGCCGACGGCGGGCTGGTATGCGCAGCTCGCCCGCGTGATGCGGTCGGCCTATGCGGATCGGCTCGCGGGCCTCGGCGACGCCGAGCCCAAGGCAGCGGAATCCTGCACGACCCACCTGACCGTCTGCGACAAGGACGGGATGATGGTGGCGATGACGACGACGCTGCTGTCCTCGATGGGCAGCCGCGTCGTGCTGCCGCGCTCCGGCGTGCTGATGAACAACGGCATCATGTGGTTCGATCCGCGGCCGGACGCGAAGAACGCCATCGGGCCCGGCAAGCGTCCGCTGACCAACATGTGCCCCGTCATCGGGGCGGAGGGCGATGCGCCCACGATCGCGCTCGGCGCCTCGGGCGGGCGCCGCATCATGGCCTCCGTCTTCCAGATGCTGTCCTACGTCGCCGATTTCGGCATGAGCCCGGAGGTGGCGGCGCATCATCCGCGCCTGGACGTCTCGGGTCCGGACGGGGTGACGGCGGACCGTCGCCTGGGGGCGGAAACCATCGCCGTCCTGGCCCGCGACGCCGAGGTGACCGAGGTCGAGCACGCCGTCATGCCGGTGAACTTCGCCTGCCCGAACCTGATCCGCATCGCCAAGGACGGCACGCGGGAGGGCATCACGGACGCGATGAGCCCCTGGAGCGCCGCCCTCGCACAATAAATCGTGAGGGAATCCTTGCCCTTCCCTCGCCGGGCGCGCCAAATGGCGCGCGGCGGCGGAAGACCGCGGGTGGGGGGCGCATGTCAGGCAATGGTCCTGGGTCCACTCCGGACGAGACTGGATCCGAGGCAGAGCGCCAGGCGCCGGCCTCGGTGCCGGGTACCTATCCCGATGATCGGCGGCGGACGCCGCGTTTCCTGGTCGACCAGCCCTGTACGATCTTCACCGGACGCCATGTCTGGGATGGGCATCTGCGCGATGTCTCCGACGGCGGCGCCATGCTGCGCGGCGTCCCGGGGCTCGTCGCCGACGACCAGCTGCTGGTGCGGCTGATGCGCCGTCCCGAGGTGGCGTTCCGGGCGCGGGTGCGCGGCGTCAGCCTGCTCGGCGCGCATATCGCGATCGAGGAACCGTCCGAGGCCGAGGCCTGGCGCCGGGCGATCGCCGAACTCGCCACCTGACGTCGCGGTCCCGGCCGCGCGGCACGGAGCTTGCCATCCCTGTCTCCCGAGCGCCGGGCCGCCGGGGTCTGAGCCACTGCAATGCCTGCTTCTTGATCATCCGGCGGCGACGGCGCCCTGACAGGGAGCAAGGTCATGAATCGTCGCTCATTTCTCGGGCTCGCCGCGGCCGGAGCGCTGGGGCCCTTGGCCACCCCGTGGGTTGCCTCCGCGCAGTCGGGCGCCTGGCCGACCCGCGGTTCGGTCCGCCTGGTCGCCCAGTTTCCCCCGGGCGGGCTGGTCGACACCGTCAGTCGCCTGATGGCCCCGGTGATGTCCCAGGCGTTGGGGCAGACCGTGGTGGTCGAGAACCGCGCCGGCGCGGGCGGGGTGATCGGGACCGACTTCGTCGCGAAGCAGCCGGCGGACGGCTATACGCTGCTCGTCAGCCATGCCTCGGTGCATGTCTTTTCGACAGCGACGATGCCGACGCTGCCCTTCCATCCGGTCAGCGACTTCACCCATATGGGCCTGCTGGTCGAAGCCGCGAACGTCCTTCTGGTGAAGGCGGATTCGCCGTACCGGACGCTCGACGAATACCTCGCCGCGGCGCGTGTGCGGCCGGTCCGCTACGGGTCCTCCGGCATCGGCTCGGCGCCGCATCTGCTCGGCGCGATGCTGACGGGGGAGGCCAACGCCCTCAACCTCGACCACGTGCCCTATCGCGGGTCGGCGCCGGCCATGCAGGACCTGATGGCGAACCAGATCGAGTCCATGATCGACCCGATCACGACCAATGTGCAGCTGATGAAGGACGGGGTGTTGCGCGCGCTCGCTGTGTCCACGCTCCAGCGCCTGCCGGCCTTCCCGAACGTGCCGACCTTCGCGGAGCTCGGCTATCCGAAGCTGACCTCGGCGCAGTGGCTTGGGCTGTCGGCGCCGAAGAACCTGCCGCAGCCGATCGTGGAGCGGCTGACGGCGCTGATCCCGACGATGGTGCAGCGTCCGGAACTGATGGCGCGCTTCGAGGAACTGCAGACCCTGCCGCGCAATCCGCCGCCGACGGGGACGGATTTCGTCGCGATCATCAACCAGCAGATCGGCGAATGGACCGCCGTGGCGCGGCAGTACAACATCGTCGTGACGTGAGACGAAGCGCGGGGGAGGGAACCCTCCCCCGCGCCCGCGACCGGAGACTGACCTCGGAGGTCAGTTCCCAATTGCCAAAGAAGGTTGGGGGGCTCGGGGGGAAGTTCCCTTCCCCCCGCCTTCCTTCACAACCCGCCCTGCTGCGCGCACCAGCGCGCGACCTCCTCATGCGTGCCGAACCACACGCCGGGCTGGGCCTTCATGTAGGCGACGAGCCGGTCGAGCAGCGCGATGCGGCTGCGGTGCCCGGTGACGTGCGGGTGCATGGTCAGCAGGAACAGCCCGCCTTCGGCATAGGCGCCGTCGAATTCGGCGCGGAAGATCTCCTCGACCGCCGAGGGCGGCGTGTAGGGCCGCAGCGCCGAGAAGCGCACCATGTTGAAGTAGACCGCGTCGTCGCGGATCCATTCGGGCGGCAGTTCCACGATGCCGGTCGGCTCGCCCTGGACTTCGAGCTCATAGGGATCGTCGTCGGCCATCAGCGATGAATCGTAGAGCAGCCCGAGCTCCCGGATGATGTCCATGGTGTCGACCGAGAAGTCCCAGGACGCCGTGCGGATGCCGACGGGGCGCTTGCCGGCGATCTTCTCGAGCGTGTCTGCCGCGCGGAAGGTGAGCTCGCGCTCCACCCCGGGCGGCAATTGCGTGTTGGCTTCGTGGATCCAGGAATGGATGCCGATCTCGTGCCCTTCGTCGGCCACCGCGCGCACCTCGTTCGGGTGCAGCCGGGCGGAGACGGCGGGATAGAAGAAGGAGGCGCGCACGCCGTGCCGGTCGAGCAGCGCGCGGATGCGCGGCACGCCCTGCCGGTTGCCGTACTGGCCCTGGCTGATGCGCATCGGGCTTTCGTCGGAATCGCGCAGCGGGATGGTCTCGTGATCGGCATCGAAGGACAGCGAGACGGCGCAGCGCGCCCCGCCCGGCCAGGCCTTCGGCGCGAGGGAACGCCCCGCACGCGCGCGGCCGACGATGTGGCGCCAGCGGGTCTCCGGCCATTCCCAGGGCTTCGCCGTCTCGTCGCTCATTGGTGATCTCCGTGCAACCGCGCATGGCACGGTAATTGCGGCGTCGGCGGGGTCAATCCGCCGCGCGCCAGGCGCCGGCGGTCCACAGCCAGCGGAGCCGCAGCATGGACATCGGCGTCTTCATCCCGATCAACAACAACGGATGGATCATCTCCGCCACCTCGCCCCAGTACATGCCGAGCTTCGAGCTCAACAAGGCGGTGGTGCAGAAGGCCGAGGGCTACGGCTTCGACTTCGCCCTGTCGATGATCAAGCTGCACGGCTTCGGCGGGAAGACCGAGTACTGGGATCATGGGCTCGAGAGCTTCACGCTCATGGCGGGCATCGCCGCGGTCACGACGCGGATCAAGCTGTTCGCGTCCGTCGCGGTGCTGACCATCCCGCCGGCGATCGTCGCCCGTATGACGAGCACGATCGATTCCATCGCCCCCGGCCGGTTCGGCGTGAACATCGTCTCGGGCTGGCATTCGAAGGAATACAGCCAGATGGGGCTGTGGCCGGGCGACCAGCATTTCGCCAAGCGCTACGACTACAGCACCGAATACGTGACCATCATGCGCCAGCTCTGGGAGACCGGCCTGTCGGACTTCAAGGGCGACTACTTCCAGATGGATGGCTGCGTCCTGTCGCCGCGCCCGAAGGACCGCGTAAAGGTGGTCGCGGCGGGCCAGTCGGACCGCGGCATGGCCTTCGCCGCCGAGTTCTGCGACTTCAACTTCTGCCTCGGCGAGGGCGTGAACGAGCCGACCAAGGCTGCCTCCGTCCCCGCCCGCGTGCTCGAGGCTGGGAAGAAGACCGGCCGCGATATCGGCGCCTACATGCTCTACATGATCATCGCCGACGAGACGGACGAGGCCGCCTGGGCGAAGTGGAAGCTGTATGTCGAGGGCGCGGACAAGGAGGCGCTCGCCTACCTGCATGGCAAGGCGGCCGAGGACACCACGGCGGCCGATACCTCCATGGCTGCGGCGGTGCTGCGCTCCCCCACGCCGGTCAACTGGAACATGGGCACGCTGGTCGGGTCCTACGCCAATGTCGCGCGGATGATGGACGAGATCGCGACCATGCCCGGCGTGAAGGGGATCATGCTGACCTTCGACGACTTCCTCGAAGGCCTCGACACCTTTGGCAAGCGCATCCAGCCGCTGATGGACTGCCGCAGGGACAGGCTGCCGCTGGCCGCGGAATGACCGCCCCGGCTTGAACGGCGCGGGATCGGGGGACATGGTGGCCCCATGTCCGACACCGATCCCGCCCTGATGTCCGCCGAGACGCTCCTCGGCCTCTACGCCCGCCGTGCGCTGTCGCCGGTCGAGGCGCTGAAGGCCGTGATGGAGCGCGTCGCCCGCTACAACCCCTGGGTCAACGCCTTCGCCGCCATGAACCCGCGCGCCCTGCAGGCCGCGGGCGAGAGCGAGGCGCGCTGGGCCGCCGGGCGGCCGATCGGGCCCCTCGACGGCGTGCCGGCGACGGTGAAGGACCTGCTGAACCTGGCCGGCTTCCCGACCCGCCGCGGCAGCCGCACCACCGACACGACGCCGGCGACCGAGGATGCGCCCTCGGTCATGGGGCTGAAGGAAAGCGGCGCCGTCATCCTCGGCAAGACGACGACCACGGAGTTTGGCTGGAAGTCGCCGGGCGACTGCCCGCTGAACGGCATCACCCGCAATCCGTGGAACCCGCAGCGCACGGTCGGCGGGTCGTCCTCCGGCGCCGGGGCAGCGGGCGCGGCCTGCTTCGGGCCGCTGCACATCGGCACCGACGCCGGCGGGTCGATCCGCATCCCGGCGGCCTTCTGCGGGCTGGTCGGCGTGAAGCCCTCCTTCGGGCGCATCCCGCAATGGCCGTTGGGCGCCTTCGGGCATGTCGCGGTGGCCGGGCCGATGACGCGCACGGTGCGCGACGCGGCGCTGATGTTCTCGGCCATGGCGCGATTCGACCTGCGCGATCCCTATTGCCTGCCGGACGAACCGCGCGACTGGCGCCAGGGGATCGAGGATGGCGTCGCGGGCATGCGCGTCGCCGTGGTGCGGCGCATGGGCTTCGAGCCGCCGCTCGACGCGGATGGCGAGGCGGTGCTGGCGGGTGCCGCGCAGATGCTCGCCGAGCAGGGCGCGATCGTCGAGGAAGCCGATCCCGGCTTGCCCGATACCCGCGCGATCTTCGGCCGCGTCTGGGGCGTCGCCCTGTCCCGCGTCGTCGCGACCATCCCGGAGGAGAAGCACGGGATGCTCGATGCCGGCATCCTCGAGGTCGCGCGGAAGAACGGCGACATGTCGGCCGTGGACTACCTGGCGGCCGAGGCGATGCGCCTCGAGGCCGCGCACGCCATGGCGCGCTTTCACCAGCGCTACGACCTGGTGCTGACCGCCTGCACGCCAACCGCGGCCTTCGACGCCGACCAGCCGACGGTGCAGCCGGAACTGGCCCTGTGGCGCGACTGGGCACCCTGGACCTTCGCCTTCAACCTGACCCGCCAGCCCGCGATCAGCGTGCCGGTGGCGCTGGACGGGGAGGGCATGCCGCGCGCGGTGCAGGTGGTGGCACCTCTCTATCGCGACGACCTGGCCTTCCGCGGCGCGCGGGCGCTGGAACGCGCGGCGACGCTGCCGCTCGCCAATCCCGCCGAAACCGCGCCGCAGCGGGGCTGACGCATGTCTGGCGACGGTGACGACTACGTCTATGACGAGGCCAGCGGCGAATGGCGCCCCGCCTCGGAGGTGGCCGCCGCGGCGGCCGAGGCCGCGAAGTCCCGCGTGCGGGATGCGGCGGGCAATGTCCTGGCGGATGGCGATTCGGTCACCCTCATCAAGGACCTGAAGGTGAAAGGGACCAGCACCACCCTGAAGCAGGGCACGGTTATCCGCTCCATTCGCCTGACGGAGAATGACGAGGAGATCGACTGCCGCTACGAAGGCATCAAGGGCCTGGTGCTGCGCACCGAATTCGTGCGCAAGCGCTGATCGGGAGGATTTTCATGCGTTTGGTGACGTTCAAGGACGGGAAGGGCACGCGCCTCGGCGCGCTGGACGAGGCGGGCAAGGTGCTCGACCTGGCCGCTGCCGATGCGGCGCTGCCGCGCGACATGCTGGCGCTGATCGCGGGTGGCGCCGCCACGCTGGCGGCCGCCCGCGCGGCGGAAGGGAAGGCGCCGGTCGCCGAAGGGGCCACGATCCTCGCGCCCATCCCGCGCCCGGCGAAGAACGTCTTCTGCGTCGGCAAGAACTACCACGAGCACGCGAAGGAATTCGCGAACAGCGGCTTCGACGCCACGGCGAAGGAAGTGGTGCCCGAGGCACCGGTCGTGTTCAGCAAGCCGCCCACCAGCGTGATCGGCCCGCACGACCCGATCCCCTCCTTCCTCGATTCCTCGAACAGCACGGATTACGAGGGCGAGATCGCCGTCGTCATCGGCAAGGGCGGCCGCGGCATCAGCGAGGCCGACGCCTACGGGCACGTCTTCGGCTACACCATCGTCAACGACGTCACCGCGCGCACGCTGCAGCACAAGCATCGCCAGTGGATCCTCGGCAAGGGCATCGACGGCTTCTGCCCGATGGGCCCGGCGATCGTGACGGCCGATGCCGCCGGGACGCCGCCGAAGCTCGCGATCTCGACCTGGGTGAATGGCGAGCTGCGCCAGCGGGCGCCGGTCGACGACCTGATCTTCGGCATCCCGACCCTGATCGCGACGATCAGCGCGGCGATCACGCTGGAACCGGGGGACATCATCGCGACCGGCACGCCGGCGGGCGTGGGCATCGGCTTCTCGCCGCCGAGATTCCTCAAGCCCGGCGACAAGGTGCGCATCGAGGTGCCCGGCATCGGCGTGCTGGAGAACCCCGTCGCGTGACCTGAGGCCAACGAGACCAACCGGGAGGAAAGAAGAGAATGAAGCGTCGCGTCCTGATCGGCTCCGCCGCCGTTGCCGCCTTCGCGGGCGCGGCGCGGGCGCAGGAGAGTTTCCCCACGCGCCCCCTCAGCATGGTCGTCGCCTTCCCGCCGGGCGGGCAGGCGGATGTGGTGGGGCGGCCGGTGGCGGCGGCGCTCGAGCGGATATGGCGCGTCGCGGTGCCGATCGTGAACCGCGGCGGGGCGGCGGGGGCGATCGGGAACGCCTCGGTCGCGCGCGCGACGCCGGACGGCTACACGCTGCTGATGGCGCTCTCCTCCATGGCACTGCTGCCCGAGGCCGCGCGGGTGAACGGTCGCGAGCCGACCTACACGCCCGACATGCTGGCGCCGATCGCGCTGTTCTCCGCCGATCCCACCGTGCTGGTGGTGCCGTCCGCGAGCCCCATCCGCACCATCGAGCAGTTCATCGCCGATGCGAAGGCGCGCCCTGGGCAGGTCTCCTATTCCTCGGCGGGCAACTACTCGGCGCTGCATGTGCCGATGGCGCAGTTGAGCCAGGCGGCGGGGCTCGACATGCTGCACGTACCCTTCCAGGGCGGTGGGCCCGCGCTGACGGCGCTGCTCGCGGGCCAGGTGAACTGCCTGGCCTCGGGGCCTGGTCCCATTGCGCCGCATGTGCGCAGCGGCGCCCTGCGGCCGATCGCGACCTGGGGGCGCACGCGCCTCGCTGGCTTCGAGGAGGTGCCGACGCTGATCGAGAAGGGCTTCCCGGATTGCGAGTTCTACATCTGGGTCGGGCTCTTTGCGCCCGCGGCCACGCCCGCGCCGGTCATCGCGCGCATCCGCGACGCATCGCGCCTGGTGTCCGCCGATCCCGAGTTCCGTCGCGCGATGGAAGCCAGCGGCAACACCATCGACCATCGCGACGGCGAGGCGTTCCAGCGCTTCTATGGCGAGGACGCCGCGCGCCTGGTCCGCGTGGTGCGCGCCCTCGGCAAGATCGAGTAGGCTTCCCTCCGACACGAAGGGGGCCGCATGACCGAGATCTGGCAGCTACCGGCGACGGCACTCGCCGCGCGCTATCGCGATGGCAGCCTGACGCCTGGCGCGGCGCTGCGCGCGGTGCTCGACCGCATCGCCGCGGCGAACCCGAAGCTGAACGCCTTCGCGACGCTCGATGAGGCGGGCGCGCTGGCGGCGGCGACGGCGGCCGATGCGCGCTTCGCCGCCGGCCGGCCGCTCGGGCCGCTGGATGGCGTGCCGGTCTCGATCAAGGACAACATCACGGTCGCCGGGCTGCGCTGCGCCTGGGGCAGCGAGCTCTACCTCGACTACGTCCCCGAGGCCGACGAGACGCCGGTCGCTCGCCTGCGCGCCGGTGGCGCGGTGATCCTCGGCAAGACCAACGTGTCGGAGTTCACGCTCGGGCGCGGGAACTGCGACACCAAATCCTTCGGCACCACGCGCAATCCCTGGAACACGGCGCTGACGCCGGGCGCTTCGACGGGCGGTGGCGCGGCGTCGGTTGCCTCGGGCTTCGGGCCGGTGACGCTCGGCACCGATGGGGGCGGGTCGATCCGGCGGCCGGCCTCGCATTGCGGACTGCTGGGGCTTAAGCCGACCGCGGGGCGCGTCGCGCGGCGCAACGGGCTGCCGGTCATCCTCGACGATGCCGAGGTGATCGGGCCGCTTGCGCGTACGGTGGATGACCTCGCGACGGTGCTGTCGGTCATCCAGGGGCCGCTGGATGAGGACCGGCTGTCCGTTGGCGTTCCCGGCCCGCATGAGGAACCGCCGCCGCCCGCGGGGCTGCGCATCCTCTACGTGCCGCGCTTCGGAGATTGGGAGGTGGATGCGCCCGTCGCGGCGTCCTGCGCCGGCGCCGCGCGCAACCTCGCCGCGCTCGGGCATCGCGTCGAGGAAGGGACGATGCCCGTGGACCTCGCCCTCTTTGACCGGCACTGGCCGGTGCTGACGGCCTCGGGCCTCTCCTGGCTGCTGCGCGACCGGGACTGGCGCGGCCGCATCGGCGCGATCTACGAGGAGATGATGGACCAGGCGGCCGGCTTCACCGTCGCCGACTACATCGAGGCGCTGAACGCGTTCCGCGAGGTGCAGGCCCAGTTCGCCGTCGCCTTCCGCAGCTGGGACGTGATCGTCACGCCCTCGGCCGGCGCGCTGCCTTGGGATGCGACGCAATTCGGCCCGCCCCATCACCGCGCCTTCACCGGCATCGTGAATGCGGGCGGCCTGCCGGGACTGAACGTCCCGGTCGATCCCGCGCCGGATGGTCTGCCGATCGGCGTGCAGCTCATCGGGCCCTTTGGCGCCGATTGGCGGCTGATCGCGCTCGCGCGGCAATACGAGGCCGCGCATCCCTGGGCGCATCGCTGGCCGTCGCTCTGAGCCCCTTGCGCGGCGCGGCGACGGTGCGATCCTCCGCCCCACAAGGAGAATGCCCATGAGCACGGAAGCGCAGATCACCGCCTGGCTGGCATCGCAGAAGGACGCGATGCTCGCCGAACTTGCCGAGATGGTGAACACCGATGGCGGGTCCTACGACAAGGACGGCGTCGACCGCACCGGCACGCAGGTGAAGCGCTTCCTCGCCTCCCACGGCATCCCCACGGAGACCTTGCCGCAGCAGAAGCACGGCGACTGCATCCGCGGCATCGTCGAGGGCGGCCATGCCCTCGGCACCGGCAACCAGCGCAGCAACATCGTGCTGATGGGTCATCGCGACACGGTCTTCCCGAAGGGCGAGCCGGAACGTCGCCCGTTCACGATCAAGGGCGGGCGCGCCTACGGCCCCGGCGTCGCGGACATGAAGGCCGGCATCGTGATGAACATGTTCGTCCTCGCCGCCTTCGCGAAGTTCGGCGGCGCGCCGGGCCCGCTCGTCGGGCTCTTCACCGGTGACGAGGAGATCGGGAGCCCCGAAGGCCGCCCCGTCATCGAGGCCGAGGCGAAGAACGCGCGCGTCGTCTTCAACAGCGAGCCGGGCCGCGCCTCGGGCAATGTCGTGAAGGCGCGCAAGGGCGGCGTGTTCAGCGTCGTCGACATCGAAGGCAAGGCCGCGCATTCGGGCGGCAATTTCGAAGCGGGCATCAGCGCCATCGGGGAGGCGGCGAACAAGATCGTCGCCATCCATGCGCTGACGGACCTCAAGCGCGGGATCACGCTCAACGTCGGCCTGATCCAGGGCGGGCAGTCGGTGAATACCACCGCGCCGAACTGCCAGTTCCAGATCGACCTGCGCTACATCGAGCCCGCCGACCGCGACGAGATCATGGGCAAGATCCACGACATCGTCGCGCGCGCCTACGTGCCCGGGACGAAGTCCGTGCTCACCATCAAGGGCGAGTTCCTGCCGCTGAACCCGACGCCGGCCTCGGACCGCGTGTTCAAGGTCTATCAGGCGGCCGCGGCCGATACGGGTCTGAAGGTGGAAGGGGAGTTCACCGGGGGCTGCGCGGATTCCGGATTCACCGCGGCACTCGGCGCGCCGACGCTCTGCGCCGTCGGGCCCGTCGGGGGTCTGGCGCACAGCCCGGAGGAATACCTCGAGGTCGAGAGCTTCGTGCCGCGGGCCCAGGCCATGGCGCGGGCGATCCTGCGGATCGATCAGGCGGGGCTCTGAGAAGAAGCGGGGGAGAAGGGAACTTCTCCCCCGCGCCCCCTTAACCTTCTTTGGTTACTTGGGTCAGCCGCGCCAGGGGCGGACCTGCCAGAGGCGGCGGAGGTTGTCGTCGACGCCCTGCGCGAAAGCCTTGTACTCGGCGCCGAACAAGGGGCGCAGCGGCATGAACTGGCGCTCGGCCTCGCGGCGGAAGCCCTCGTCGTTCACGGCAGTGCGGAAGGCGGCCTCGAGGCGCGCGACGACGGGCGCGGGCATGTTCGGCGGGCCGACGATGCCGCGGCTCGCCCCGGCGATGACGTCGAGGCCTTCCTCCCGGAAGGTCGGGACGTCGGCGGCCTCGGGCTGACGCCGCGCGGCGGCCTGGGCGAGGATGCGCAGCTTCCCCTCCCGCTTCAGCTGCAGCGCGTCGTTCACGTTGATCGCCGCGAGGTCCATGTTCCCGCCGAGCAGCTGCGGGATCAGCGGCGCCGCGCCCGCGAACGGGATCTGCACCATCGGCGGCACATTCGCCGCGGCCTCGAAGGCCAGCATGAACAGATGGTCGTCGCTGCCGATGCCCGTGGTGCCATAGGTGACCTGCCCTGGCCGCGCGCGCGCCGCGGCAACCACGTCGGCGACGCTGCGGAAGGGACTCTCGGCGCGGACGTAGAAGGCATTCGCATCTTCGACGATGTTCGCGAGGAAGGTGAAGTCCATCGCGCGGTAGCGCACCTGGCGTTCCAGCGGGATCGCGTTGTGCGCCGGGATCGTCGTCGCCCCGATGGTGTAGCCGTCGCCGGCGGCGTTGAAGAGCGCCTCGAGCCCGATCTGCCCGGCCGCGCCGGTACGGTTGACCACCACCGGCCGCAGGCCCGGGATCTGCGCCGCGACCAGCGGCATGACGAGGCGCGTCATCACGTCCACGCCGCCGCCGGCGGGGAAGGGCACGATCACCTCGACCGGCCGGTCGGCCGGCCAGGCGGGCTGGGCGCGCAACGGCAGCGGCGCGGCGAGAACTCCCGCCCCGGCGATCAGGGCGCGACGCGTCGTCATGCTGGTGTCCTCCCGGTATGTGCTTGCCGGGCAGGCTAGGCGGCGCCGGAACGCCGCCGCAAGGATTTCAGCGCCGCCAGGGCCGCCGCGCGAACATCGCCCGAACCAACTCCCCTTCGTTCAGCACCATGTCGCGATAGGCCTGGCCGACCAGCGGGCGCAGCGGAAGGGAGATGCGCTCCGCGGCCTCGGTGAAGGCGGGATCGGCGAAGGCCGCGGCGAAGGCGCCCTCCATGGCGCGCGCCGCCTCCGGCGGGAAGCCCGGCGGACCGACGATGCCGCGGGCCGAGCCGATCACCACATCGAAGCCCTGCTCGCGGAAGGTCGGCACGTCGGGCACCGCGGACCAGCGCGTCGGCGAGGCCTGCCCGAGGCAGCGGATGCGTCCCTCGCGCATCAGCGCGATGCCCTCGCTCATGTTGAAGGAGGCGACGTCGACCGACGCGCCGAGCAGGTCGCGCTGCACCTGCGCCGTGCCGTTGAAGGGCGCGTGCAGGGCGCGGATGTCGGCCTTCTCTTCGAGCCCCAGCAGCACGAGGTGGTCGTCGGAGCCGACGCCCGCCGCGCTACCCACCGACACGCTCTCCGGCCGGCGCTTGAGCGCCGCGACCAGGTCCGCAAGGCTGCGGAGGGGCGAATTCGCCAGCACCCACAACCCGCAGGCGTCGTCGACGATGTTCGCGATGTAGGTGAACTCCTCCGCCTTCCATCGCACGGGCCGCTCGAGCGGCAGGGTCGACACGTTGAGACTGCCGATCGCCCCGATCGTGTAGCCATCCGGCGCGGCGTTGAAGATCGCCTCCATGCCAAGCTGCCCGGACGCGCCGGGCCGGTTGCTGACGACGAAGCGCACGCCCGGCAGCCGCGGCGTGATCTGATGCGTCGCGAAGCGCCCCACCGCGTCCACGCCGCCGCCGGGCGGGAAGGGGACGATGCATTCGATGGGCCGGTCGGCGGGCCAGGCGGCCCGCGCGCTGCGCAGGGCCGGCAGCGACAATCCGAGCCCTGCCAGCGGCAGGTGGCGGCGCGCGAACATTCATGACCTCCCCATCCCGGTTGCCCGAATCCTCGCCCGCGCGTCATGGATGATCAAGCGGCGTCTTTCCCGCCTGCCCGCGCCGCGCCACAGTGCGCCGCGGCAGAGGGAGAGGGCGCGTCATGGACGCTGCGCTGCGCGAGCGCTTCGGGGTCGAGGGCCAGTGGGGGCTCTGGCGGGAACACGTGGTCCGTTGGGCGGAATGCGACATCTATGCCCATGTGAACCACGCCGCGTACCTGACGCTGTTCGAGGACATGCGCATCGAATGGTGGGTCGGGGCCGGCGGGTCCTTCTCGGCCACCGCGCCGGGGCCGGTCGTGGGCTCGCTCGAGGTGAAGTACCACACGCCCGGCCATTTCCGGGACAAGGTGCTGCTGACGGTCCGCACCGCCTCCTTCCGCCGGACCTCCTTCGTCCATCAGTACGGGATGTGGCGGGAGGGCGACGGGCTGCTCTGCTCGGCGCGCGCGCTCTGCGTCGTCATCGACAACGCGACCGGCCGGAAGGCCGAGATCGACGACGCGATGCGCCAGCTGATGGCGGAACGCGACGGCGCGGTGGCGGAGGTCTAGAGCCCCCGTTCCGCCTTCGTCGCGGCGAGGTCGTCCTCGATGAAGGCGCGCACCAGGTCCTCGAGCGATTCCTGCTCGGCGAAGCCGAGGCGCCGGGCGCGCTCGGCCTCGAAGGCCGCGGGCCAGCCGACCACGATGTCGAAGACCTCCTTGTCGAAGACGAAGCCGACTTTCTCGCGCGCGGCATGGCCGGCGACGGCCTCCAGCGCGCCGAGCATCTTGGCCACCGTCGCGCTGCGCCCCGGCGGGTTGATCCCGCGGTCGATGCCCATGGCGGAGGTGTCCATCGTCGCCGCGTGCAGGAACCACTCCATCGCGCTGCGCGGGGAGCAGATCCAGACGGCGAATTC
Source organism: Neoroseomonas marina (assembly GCF_012927745.1). Lineage (GTDB taxonomy): Bacteria > Pseudomonadota > Alphaproteobacteria > Acetobacterales > Acetobacteraceae > Neoroseomonas > Neoroseomonas marina. The sequence continues at coordinate 430,860 of NZ_JABBKX010000003.1, read as the reverse complement.
CGGCGGCACCGGGCAGTCGGTGGACAGGCCCAGCAGCGGCTCGCGCAGGATGGCCGAGACGAAGGAGGACGCCGCCTTGTTCGGTCGCCCGGGCCGCACCATCACCGTCGGCAGACGGATGCTGACGGCGTCGAGGAAGCCCTTGCGCGTCGCGTCCTGCAGCAGCAATTCGCCGATCGCCTTCTGCGCGCCGTAGGAATTCGTCGGCACCTGGCGCCCATCGTCCGGCACCACCGCATCCTGCCCGCCGCCGAAGGAGGCGACGGAGGAGGTGAAGATCACGCGCGGCTTCGTCCCGAGCGCCCGGCAGGCCTGCAGCACCGCGAGGGTGCCGTTCAGGTTCACCTTCATGCCGAGGTCGTAATCGGCCTCGGCCGCCGCGCTGACCACGGCGGCGAGGTGGAAGACCACCTCGGTGCCCGCGGGGATTGCCGCCGCGACCGCCGCCGGATCCGCGACGTCGCCGCCGAGGCACTGCACGGGGAAGGGGGCGGACGGCGCCGGCGGGGCGGCCAGGTCGAACAGCGTCAGCCCGGTGATCGGCTTGCCGCCGAGGCTGCCGTCGCGGGCCAGGCGCGCCGCCAGCTTCTTGCCGAGGAAACCGCCGCCGCCGAGAATCGTGATGCGCATCGTCGCTCCTGTCCTCCCCGGGGCCGGGCCCCGTCGCCTTCGCCTACACCGGACCGCGCGCGGGGCCTAGCCTCGGGCCTGGCACCTTTGCCTGCCGCCCGCTTCCCGTGCCACATGCCCCGCGACTGGAGGGCCGACCATGATCCCGACCACCCCTTTCCGCTTCCTCGTGAACCGGCGCCACGGCACGCCGGGCGTCGTCGTGCTGCCGGATTCCGGCTTCCGCCGCGCGAAGGAGGAGATCGCCTCCTGGCCCGGCTACGCCCCGACCCCGCTGGTGGATTTGCCGGACGCCGCCACGGCGGCGCGCGTCGCGCGCGTGGCCTACAAGGATGAGGGCGGCCGCTTCGGCCTCGGCTCCTTCAAGGCGCTGGGCGGCGCCTACGCCGTGATGCGGCTGCTGCAGGCGGAACTCGCCCGGCGCGGCGTCGTGAATGCGGCGACCGCGGCCGAGCTGATGGACGGCACCCACAAGGAGGCGACGCGCGCCATCACCGTCTGCTGCGCGACGGACGGCAACCATGGCCGCTCGGTCGCCTGGGGCGCGCAGCGCTTCGGCGCCGGCTGCGTCATCTTCGTCCATGAGCACGTCAGCCAGGGCCGCCGCGACGCGATCGCGAAATGGGGTGCCGAGATCCGCGTCGTCCCCGGCAATTACGACGACGCGGTGCGGGAAGCCCAGAAGCAGGCCGACGCCAATGGCTGGTTCGTCGTCTCCGACACCTCCTATCCCGGCTACACCGAGGTGCCGCGCGACGTCATGCAGGGCTATCGCGTCATGGCCGACGAGGCCGCCGACCAGTTCGGCGCGGCGCCGACCCATGTCTTCATCCAGGGCGGCGTCGGCGGCGTCGCCGCCGCGGTGTCTTCGCAAATGCGGTCGCGCTTCGGCACCGCGGTGAAGGTCATCGTCGCCGAGCCCGACAAGGCGGCCTGTCTGCTCGCCAGTGCCGAGGCCGGCCAGCCGACCACGGTCGAGGGCGACCTCGACACCTTGATGGCGGGGCTCGCCTGCGGGGAGCCGTCGCTCCTGGCCTGGCAGGAACTCGAGCGCGGGGCCTTCGCCTTCGCGGCGGTGACGGATGGCAGTGCGGTGGACTGCATGAAGGTGCTCGCCGCCCGCCAGCCGCCCGTGGTGGCGGGGGAAAGCGCGGTCGCGGGCCTCGCCGCCCTGCTGCTGGCGGCGCGGGAACCCTTCGCCCGTACCGCCCTTGGGCTTGACGAGACGAGCCGCGTCCTCCTGTTCGGGACCGAGGGGGCGACCGATCCCGAGGTCTATGCCCGCCTGGTCGGACACACCCCTTCATCGAACTGACATGGTTCTGTAATCTCGCGGCAAAGGCGCACGGATAAGCCGCCGCGTCGCCACAACGGGAGAGGACGACCCTATGCACCGCCGTACATTGCTGACCGGGGCGATGTCCCTGGGCGTCGCCGCGCCCGCCCTCGGCCAGACGCAGCCGATCGAGATCCAGTTCTGGCACGGCCTCGCGCAGCCGCTCGGCGGCATGCTCGAGAAGCGCGCGACCGACTTCAACGCGACGCAGACCAAATACCGGGTGGTGCCGACCTTCCGCGGTTCCTACCCCGAGACGATGGTCGCGGCGATCGCGGCCTTCCGCGCCAACAACGCCCCGCACATCGTGCAGATGTTCGAGGTCGGCACCGGCACCATGATGGGCGCCGGCCGCGCCGTGAAGCCGGTGCACGAGCTGCTGTCCGAGACCGGCGTGCAGATCGACTTCAACGACTACCTGCCCGGCGTCCGCGGCTACTACAGCCTGTCGGACGGGCGGATGATGTCGATGCCGTTCAACAGCTCGACCACCATCGTCTGGTACAACAAGGACGCCTTCCGCCGCGCCGGCGTCGACCCCGACAAGTTCCCCGAGACCTGGCAAGGCGTCGCCGAGATCCTGCCCAAGCTGAAGGCCGGCGGCGGCACCGCGGTGCCGATGAGCACCGCCTGGCTGACCTGGGCGCAGATCGAGAACTTCTCGGCCATCCACGACATCCCGCTGGCCACGCTGGCGAACGGCTTCGGCGGCCTCGGCACCGAGTTGCGGATCAACAACCCGCTGGTGCAGCGCCACATGCAGGCGCTGGTGGACTGGCAGAAGGACGGCAGCTTCCGCTACGGCGGCCGCAACAACGCCGGCGAGCCTGCCTTCCCGAACGGGGAGGCGGCGATCATGTTCACCTCCTCCGGCTTCCGCGCCCGCGTGCAGCGCGAGGCGCGCTTCGACTGGGGCGTGGCCATGCTGCCCTACTACCAGGGCACGCCGAACGCGCCGATCAACTCCATCATCGGCGGCGCCAGCCTGTGGGTGATGAACAAGGGTCCGGCGGCGGGCGGCGGCCGTTCGCGCGACGAGTTCCAGGGCGTGGCGGAGTTCTTCAAGTACCTCAGCAACCCCGAGGTCGACGCGCAGTGGCACATGGACACCGGCTACGTCCCGGTGCGCCGCGCCTCCTACGCCATCGCGCGCGAGAAGGGCTTCTATCGCGACAACCCCGGCGCCGACGTGCCGATTGAGCAGCTGCTCCGCGGCGGCGGCACGCTGACGGACAACAGCCGCGGCATCCGCCTGGGCGGCTTCGTCGAGATCCGCACGATCATGGAGGAGGAGTTCGAGCGCGCCTTCCAGGGCCAGCAGAACGCCCAGCAGGCACTCGCGAACGCCACCACGCGCGGCAACCAGGTGCTGCGCAACTTCGAGCGCGCGAACCGCGGGTGATGCCTGGCGCGACGTCGCGGAGGATACCGTGAGGAAGAAGGTCATCTTTCGCGGCGTCGCGCTGCCGTACCTGCTGCTCGTGCCGCAGCTGGCGGTGACGATCGTCTTCTTCTTCTGGCCCGCCGGCATGGCGGTCTGGCAGTCGACCCTGCGCCAGGACGCCTTCGGCCTGCGCACCGAATTCGTCGCCTTCGAGAACTTCCTCGACCTGTTCGGGGACGCGCTCTACCTCAACGCCGCCTGGAACACCGTGATCTTCTCCTCCTCGGTGGCGGCGCTGGCGCTGGGGGCGGCGCTGTTCCTGGCGGTGCAGGCGGACAAGCAGATCCGCGGCGCGGGCCTCTACAAGACGCTGCTGATCTGGCCGTATGCCGTCGCGCCCGCGCTCGCGGCGGTGCTGTGGCTGTTCATCTTCCATCCTTCGATCGGGCTGGTGGGCCGCGCCTTCGGCGCCATCGGCATCGACTGGGACTACCGGGTGAATGGCGGGCAGGCCATGACGATGGTCGTCATCGCGGCGGCCTGGAAGCAGGTCTCCTACAACTTCATCTTCTTCCTGGCGGGGCTGCAGTCGATCCCGACCTCGGTGCTCGAGGCCGCGGCGATCGACGGGGCGCGGCCGTTCCGGCGCTTCTGGACGGTGATCTTCCCGCTGCTCTCGCCCACCGCCTTCTTCCTGCTGGTGGTGAACCTGGTCTACGCCTTCTTCGACACCTTCGGCGTCATCCACGCCCTGACGCGCGGCGGCCCCGGCAACGCGACCGAGACGCTGATCTACAAGGTCTATGTCGACGGCGTGCAGAACCTCAACTTCGGTTCCTCGGCGGCGCAATCGGTGATCCTGATGGTCATCGTCATCGCGCTCACCGCAGTCCAGTTCCGCTTCATCGAGCGTCGGGTGCACTACTGATGCCGACCGCGACCATCGACGTCGAGGCACTGGCCGCCGCCTCCCGCCGCCGCAAGGCACGCGAGCGGTTCCTCACGCATCTGGCCCTCATCCTCGGCATCGCGGTCTTCGCGCTGCCGATCTGGATCACCATCGTGGGGTCGACCCACGATACCGACACGATCGGGCGCGGCGACGTGCCCCTGCTGCCGGGTACGGAGGCCATCCACAACTACACCACCGCCTGGTTCCAGGGCGGCGGCGGGCGCAACACCTTCGCCGTGCCGGCCAGCACCATGCTGTGGAACAGCCTGGTCATGGCGATCCTGATCGCAGTGGGGAAGATCGCGATCTCCCTGCTGTCGGCCTTCGCGGTGGTGTTCTTCTCCTTCCCGCTGCGCATGGTCTTCTTCTGGATGATCTTCATCACCCTGATGCTGCCGGTCGAAGTGCGCATCATCCCGACCTTCCAGGTGATGACCGATCTCGGCCTGATCGACACGATGACCGGGCTGACCCTGCCGCTGATCGCCTCGGCCACCGCGACGCTGCTGTTCCGCCAGTTCTTCCTCACGATCCCGGACGAGTATGTCGAGGCGGCGAAGGTCGACGGCGCCGGCCCGCTGCGCTTCTTCAAGGACGTGGTGCTGCCGCTGTCGACGACCAATATTGCGGCGCTCTTCGTCATCCTCTTCATCTACGGCTGGAACCAGTATCTCTGGCCGCTGCTGATGGTGTCGAACCGCGACCTCGAGACGGTCATCGTCGGCCTGACCAAGATGATCGGCATCGGCGACACGCAGAACGAGTGGAACCTCATCATGACCACGGCGGTCTTCGCCCTGCTGCCGCCGGTCGCTGTCGTCGTGCTGATGCAGCGCTGGTTCATCAAGGGCCTGACCGAGACGGAGAAATAGGCGCGTGGCGAGCCTCGACATCAAGGGCGTGCAGAAATCCTTCGGCGCCACGCGCGTGCTGCACGGCATCGATCTCGCGATTGCCGATGGCGAGATGGTCGTCATCGTCGGCGCCTCGGGCTGCGGCAAGTCGACCCTGCTGCGCATCGTCGCGGGGCTCGAGACGCCGACCTCGGGACAGGTGATGATCGACGGGCTCGACGTCACGCCGCTCGAACCCGCGGACCGGGACATCGCGATGGTCTTCCAGACCTACGCGCTCTATCCGCACATGACCGTCTTCGACAACATGGCCTACGGGCTGAAGATCCGCGGCCTGCCGAAGGCCGAGATCCGCCAGCGCGTGCAGGAAGCCGCCGAACTGCTGTCGATCGGCCAGTTGCTGGAACGCAAGCCGCGGCAGCTCTCGGGCGGGCAGCGCCAGCGCGTCGCCATGGGCAGGGCGATCGTGCGGCACCCGAAGCTGTTCCTCTTCGACGAGCCGCTGTCGAACCTCGACGCCAAGCTGCGCGTGCAGATGCGCGCCGAGATCCGCCGCCTTCAGAAGCGCCTCGCCGTCACCTCGCTGTTCGTGACGCATGACCAGGTCGAGGCGATGACCCTCGGCGACCGGCTGGTGGTGATGCATGAAGGGCGCGCGGCGCAGGTCGGCACGCCGATGGAGGTATGGTCGAAGCCGGCCGACACCTACGTCGCCTCCTTCATCGGCAGCCCTGCGATGAACTTCCTGCCTGCGACGCTGGTCGATGGCGGCGCGGCGGCGCGGCTGTCGGGCGGCACGGTCTGGCGCTTCGCCGACGGCGCGCGGCCCGGCGGGGAGGGGCGTCCGGTCACCATCGGCATCCGCCCCGAGCACCTGCAGCAGGTCGGTGCGGACGGGCTTGCGCTGACGGTGGACCTCGCGGAGCCACTCGGCTCCGAGACGGTGCTGCATGGTCGCCTGGCGGACGGCACGGCGCTGACCGCGCGCGTGCCGGGCGTGGCGGGGCAGGCGGGCGTCGCGCTCGCGCCCGAACCGGGCGCGCTGCATGTCTTCGATGCCGAGACGGGCCGGCGCATCGACCCGGGGCATTGACGCGCGCGCGGGCTTTCGCGCTATGTGCGGATGAACGCGGGCGCTGACCCGCCGGGAGGAACATCCGCATGAACCGTCGTCACGTCCTCGGTCTCGGCGCCGCCGGCGCGTTGGCGCCCTTCGCCGGTCAGGCCCAGTCGCCCGCCTGGCCGACCCAGCCCACGCGGATGGTGATCCCCTTCGCCGCCGGTGGTCCGACCGACGTTGTCGGGCGCCTGATCGCCGACCGCATGAGCGAGTTCCTGCCGCAGCGCGTCGTGGTCGAGAATCGCACCGGCTCGGGCGTCGTCATCGGCACCGACGTCGTCGCGAAGGCGCCGAAGGACGGCAGCACGATCCTGTACAGCACCATCGCCCATGCGGTGCTGCGCGCGCTGTTCCCGCGCCTGCCCTTCGATCCGATCGCGGATTTCGCCCCCGTCGCGCTGTGCGGGCAGATTCCGATGATCATGCTGGTGCATCCGTCGCTCGGTGTCTCGAACGCCCAGGAACTGTTCGCATTGCTGCGCAACAATCCCGGGAAGTACGACTACGCGTCCTCGGGCAATGGGGGCGCGGTGCATCTCGCGACCGAGCTGCTGTGGCACGAGGCCGGCGGGCTGCGCGTGAACCACGTGCCCTATCGGGGGTCGAGCGCGGCGATGGCGGACGTGCTGTCGGGCCGCATCCCGATCATCATGGACGTGGCCGCCGGGGCGCTGCCCTACCTGGCGCGTGGGGAACTCCGCGGTATCGGCATCTCCGACATGCAGCGCTCGCCCGTCGCGCCGAACGTGCCGACCTTCAACGAGCAGGGCGTGCGCAACTTCGTCGCCTACACCTGGCACATGATCCTCGTCCCCTCGGGCACTCCGGCGCCGATCATCCAGGCGATCAACGCGGCGACCAATCGCGTGATGTCCCAGGACCTGGTGCGCAGCCGGCTTCGGGATTTGACGATGAACGTCGTCGCGGACAGCACGCCGGACAGCGCCAAGGCTTTCCTCGACGCCGAGATCGCGAAGTGGGAGCCGATCATCCGCAGCGCGGGCATCACTGCGAACGGCTGATGCTCGCAGTGGTTACGACCGCGGTGTAACCCACTGTTACCCTGCGGTTGACGGGGCCGGACGCATCGTCCATGCGTCCGGCCATCGGGAGAATGCCACATGAACCGACGTCATCTGCTGGGCCTCGGCGCCGCCGCGGCCCTTACGCCTGTTGCCGCGCGCGCGCAGTCCTGGCCGACCCAGCCCGTGCGCCTCGTCGTTCCCTTCGCCGCCGGCGGGCCGACGGACATTCCGGCGCGACTTTTCGCCGACGAAATCTCCAAGGCGCTGCCGCAGCGCATGATCGTCGAGAACCGCACCGGCGCGGGTGTCGTGGTCGGGACCGATGCGGTCGCGAAGGCGCCGAAGGATGGGCAGACGCTGCTCTACACGACGGTCGCGCATTCGGTGCTGCGCCCGCTCTTCCCGCGCCTGCCCTTCGATCCGGTGGCGGATTTCGCGCCCGTTTCGCTGATCGGCGTGATCCCGATGGTGATCACGGTGAACAAGGACTTTCCGGCCCGCACGCTGCCGGAACTGATCGAGAAGCTGCGCGCCGAGCCCGGCAAGCACGACTATGCGAGCAGCGGCAACGGCGGTGCGCTGCACCTCGCGACCGAGCTGCTGCTGCGGCGCGCCAATGTGCGGGCGAACCACGTGCCGTATCGCGGCACCGCCGCGGCGATGCCGGACGTGCTGAACGGCTCCGTGCCGATCATCGTCGATGTCGCGACCACGACGCTGCCCTTCGTGCAGCGAGGTGAGACGCGCGCGCTGGCGGTGATGGACAGCCAGCGCCTGCCGCAGCTGCCCAACGTGCCGACCACGGCGGAAGCCGGGTTCCCGGGCCTCGAAGCCTATACGTGGCACATGGTGCTTGCGCCGTCGGGTACGCCGACGGCGACCCTCGACCAGGTGGCGGGCGCGTTTGGCCGCACGGCGAGAGAGGAGTCGGTGCGCACGCGCCTCGGCGACCTCGCGATGCGTGTCGTCGACGACCAGTCGCCGGCCTTCGCCAAGTCCTGGCTCGATGCCGAACGGACGAAGTGGGAGGCGATCATCCAGGAAGCCGGCATCCGCGTCGATTGATCCGAGCCGGGCTGCGCTGGGACCTCCCGCGCAGCCCGCCGACCATCGGTCACTGGCGGCCCTCTAGGCCCCCAGCTGCGGACGCAGGGTGGCCACCGCGGCCTGCAGCGGAAAGACGGTGACCTGTCGTCCGCCCTGCCACTGCAGCAGGACCGGCCTCGCCCGCGTGTTCTGGCCCTTTTCGTCGAAGCGCACGCCCCAGCCCGTGGGCGTGGTGCCCTCCGCCACATCGGATGCCATCATCGCGTTGCGGATACGATCCTTGTCCGTCCCGCCGGCGCGCCTGACGGCATCGAGGCAGACACGCGCTCCGAAATAATTCGCAAGCGAATGGCCCGAGCGCGGCTCGGTGCCATAGCGCCGCTTGTAGGCTTCGACGAAGGCGGCGGCGCCGGGCGCGAACTGCTCGTTCACGGCGAATTGGGTGAAGTCGACATTCATCACGCCCTCGAAGGCGGGGCCGACGGCGTGCGCGGTGTCGGTCAGCGAGTAGCCGGCGCCCGATCCGATCACGATCCGCGGCTTCCATCCCGCGTCCTGCATGCCGCGGAAGAACAGGACGATGTCGTTCTGGTAGCCGGTGTGCAGCACGACGTCGGCCGACGCGCCGCGCAGGCGCTGCACCGCGGAGGAGAGGTCCACCGCGCGCGCCGCGTAGGCGATCTTCTCCACCAGGTTCAGGCCGCGCGCGCGCAGATGCGCTTCCTGGAAGGCGGCGACGGTCTGCCCGTAGAGCGCGTCCTCGTGCAGGATGCCGATCCGCAGCGAGGTCGGCTCGACCGCGAGGGCCGGCGCCAGGGCATCCACCATCCCGCCGACCGTCGCCGCGCCGAAATCCGATGCCCGTGGGCAGGTGCGGAAGATGTAGCGGAACCCGCGCTCGGTGATCGGATCCGAGATCGCGCCCATCTCGAAATACGGGGCACCCTGCAGTTCGGCGACCTGGGTGGCGGCGAAGGCGAGCGGCGAGGCGTAGGTGCCGAAGATCGCGGTGACCCGGTCGGTGCCGATCAGGCGGCGTGCCTCGGCGATCGCCTGGGTCTGGTCGACGGCATCGCCCTTGGCCAGGCGGACCTGCCGCCCGAGCACGCCGCCGGCCGCGTTGCGTTCCTCCACCGCCACTTCCAGGCCGCGGAAGGACTCGTCGCCAAGAAGCGCGAGGCTCCCGGAGAAGGGATAGAGCGCGCCGAAGCGGAGCTCATTGCCCTGGGCGGCGGCGAGCGAAGGAGCTGCCGCCGCGCCGGCAAGGCCCGCGAAGAGCGGTCGGCGGCGAACGCCAGTCATGCACCTCCTCCGGAGTCATCGAACGGGCCGGATGTTCTTCGCCAACGTCCGGCATGGCAACCCCGCGACGCGCCTTGACGCCCGGCCGCGCGGGGGGGAATGGTCCCGCCGGAAGATACGGGAAAACGCGAGCATGGCCTCCTTGCCGACCGAGATGACCTATATCGCCCATGGCGCGGGCGGCGGGCCCGAGGTGCTGGTCCCGGCACGTGGGCCGGTGCCGTCGCCCAAGGCCGACGAGGTGCTGATCCGCGTCATGGTGACGGGCGTGAACCGGCCGGACGTGCAGCAGCGCAGCGGGTCCTACCCGCCGCCGCCCGGCGCGAGCCCGGTCATCGGCCTCGAATGTGCGGGCGAGGTGGTCGCCGTCGGCGCCGCCGTCACGCGCTACAAGGCAGGCGACCGCGTCTGCGCGCTGACCAATGGCGGGGCCTACGCCGAATACTGCGCGGCACCCGAGGCGCAGACGCTGCCCTGGCCTGCCGGCTACGACGCGGCCCGCGCCGCCGCCCTGCCCGAGACCTACTTCACCGTCTGGGCCAACCTGTTCGGCCATGGCCGGATGCAGGCGGGCGAGACGGTGCTGGTCCATGGCGGCACCTCCGGCATCGGCGTCACCGCGATCCAGCTGGCCAAGGCCTTTGGCGCGAAGGTCTTCGCCACCGCCGGCACGGATGCGAAATGCGAGGCCTGCCGTCGCTTCGGCGCCGACGTCGCCATCAACTACAAGACCCAGGACTTCGCCGAGGAGGTGAAGCGCCTGACCGAGGGCAAGGGCGTCGACGTCATCCTCGACATGGTCGGCGCGGCCTATGTCCAGCGGAACCTGCGCAGCCTCGGCTGGGACGGGCGGCTGGTGCTGATCGCCTTCCTCGGCGGCCACCAGGCCGACGCGGTGGACCTGCGGCCGATCATGCTGAAGCGCCTGACCGTGACGGGCAGCACCATGCGCCCGCGCACCACGGCGCAGAAGGGCGAACTCGCCGCGGCGCTCGAGGCCAAGGTCTGGCCGCTGCTCGCCAAGGGGCAGTGCGGACCGGAGATCTACCGCACCTTCCCGTTGGCCGAGGCCGCCGAGGCCCATCGTCTGATGGAGAGCAGCGAGCACATCGGCAAGATCATGCTGAAGGTCGCGGACTGACCATGGCCGCGGCGACGCATGCCGGCCGCGTCGCGATCGTCACCGGTGCGGGCCGCGGCATCGGCGCGGCCATCGCGGCCGAACTCGCCGCGCGTGGGGCGAAGGTTGCCGCACTGGAAGCGGATCCGGCGCTGGCGCGGCAGGCCGGCGCCATCCTCTGCGACGTCGCCGACCGCGACGCCGTGGACGCCGCCTGCACGCGCGTCGAGGCCGCGCTCGGCCCGGTCGACATCCTCGTGAACAACGCGGGCATCAGTCCCAAGCATGACGGCAGGGCCGCCCCGGCCTTCGAGATGGACCCGGCGGAATGGGACCGGGTGCTGGCGGTGAACCTCACCGGCGCGTGGAACCTGGTCCGCCGCCTGACGCCGGGGATGGTCGCGCGGCGGTGGGGCCGGATCGTCAACCAGTCCTCGATCGCCGGGAAGGCGTTCACGCCCATCGTCGGCTGCCACTACGCGGCGACCAAGGCGGCGCTGATCGGGCTGACGCGGCACCTGGCGGGGGAACTGGGCCCGCACGGCATCACGGTGAACGCCATCGCGCCCGGGCGCATCGCGACGCCGATGGTCGCCGTGGCGGGCGGGGCGACCAACGCGGCCGTGGTCGCCGAGACGCCCCTGCGCCGCCTCGGCACGCCGGAGGAAGTGGCGCGCGCCGCCTGCTTCCTGACCGGACCCGATGCGGAATTCGTGACCGGCCAGACGATCGACGTCGCCGGCGGCTGGATGATGACGTGATCGAAGGGAGCCGAAGGCGATGTTCGACCTGAAGGGCAAGGTGGCGCTGCTGACCGGCGCGAATGGCGGCATCCCGCGGGCCACCGCGGCGCTGTTCCGCAAACTCGGCGCGCATCTCCTGCTGACGGACCTCGATCCCGCGGCCCTCGAGACGTTCGCGCAGTCGCTGCCCGCGGCCGAGGCGCGCATCCTGACCGCCCGCGTGGACGTGACCAACCGCGAGGAGGTGGACGAGGCGGTCGCGCTGGCCGGGCGGGAATTCGGCGGCATCGACATCCTCGTCACCGGCGCCGGGCTCTATGTCGAGCAGCCGGTCACCGAGATGTCGGACGAGGATTGGCGCCTGACCCTCGGCGTGAACCTCGACGGCGTCTTCTATGCCTGCCGCGCGGCGATGCCGGTGATCCGCCACGGCGGGTCGATCGTGAACATCGCCTCCATGGCGGGGCATCGCGGTTCCGTGCGGCACGCGCATTACGCGGCGTGCAAGGCGGCGGTGCTCGGCTTCACGCGCTCGCTCGTGCACGAACTCAGCCCGCGCGGCATCCGCGCCAACTGCGTCTCCCCCGGCATCATCGCGACGCCGATGACCGAGGGCGTCATGGCGAGCAACGGCGCGGCACTGATCGCCAATACCCCGATGCGCCGCTTCGGTTCGCCCGACGAGGTCGCCTCGGTCATCGCCTTCCTCGCCTCCGACGCCGCCGCCTTCGTCACGGGGGAGACGATCCACATCAATGGCGGCCTCTACATGGATTGAGGGTGTTCCTCGCACTCCTCGCCGTCGCGGCGCTGCTCGCCGTGCTGGTCGCGCGCCTGCCGCGCGGGGGCGGCCGCGCCTTCGCGGCGGGCGGCGCGGTGCTCGCGCTGGCCGGGGCCGCGCTGACCAGGCTGCGCGGGGGCGGGCTGCCCGGCCACGGTCCGCGCCGCTGGCACAACCCTTCCTGACCGATCGGAGTCCGCTGCCGTGAACCTCCATCGACTGCTGCTGCAGCGCGCCGCCGAGGGCCGCCCCATCCGCATCGCCCAGATCGGGGCCGGCAAGTTCGGATCGATGTTCCTCCACCAGGCCCGGCGCACGGCCGGGATGCACGTGCTCGGCATCGCCGATCTCTCGATCCCGCGCGCCCGCTCCGCACTCGCCCGCGTGCATTGGCCCGACGGGTCCTACGACGCGTCCGACCTCGACACGGCGATGCGCGACGGCAGCACGCACATGACGCAGGACGCCATGGCGCTGATCGCCGATCCGCGCGTCGAGGTGGTGGTGGAATGCACCGGCCACCCGGAAGCGGGGCTGCGACACGCCCGCGCCGCTATCGCCCATGGCAAGCATGTCGTGATGGTGAACGTGGAGGCCGATGTCCTCGCCGGCCCGCTGCTGGCGCGGGAGGCCGCCAAGGCCGGCGTCGTCTATTCCATGGCCTATGGCGACCAGCCGGCGCTGGTGTGCGAGATGGTCGACACGTTGCGCGCCGGCGGCTTCACCGTCATCGCCGCGGGCAAGGGCACGAAATACCTGCCGCATTTCCACGCCAGCACGCCGGCGACGGTCTGGGGCTTCTACGGCCTCACCGAGGATCAGGCGCAGGCCGGCGGGATGAACCCGCAGATGTTCAACTCCTTCCTCGACGGCACGAAGTCGGGGATCGAGATGGCGGCGATCGCCAACGCCACCGGCCTCGCCCCGCCCGAGGACGGGCTGGCGTTCCCGCCGGCCGGCACATCGGAACTGCACACGATCCTCCGCCCGCACAACGAAGGCGGGATCCTGCCGCACAAGGGGATGGTCGAGGTCGTCTCCTCCGTTCGCCGCGACGGGTCCGAGATCCCGGACAACCTCCGCTGGGGCGTCTATGCGGTGTTCGAGGGCGAGACCGAATATGCGCGGCGCTGCTTCACCGAGTACGGCGTCGCGACCGATCCCTCGGGCCGCTATGCCGCGCTGTGGCGGCCCTATCATTTCATCGGGCTCGAACTCGGCGTCTCGGTCGCCTCGGCCGCGCTGCGGCGCGAATCGACCGGCAGTTCCGACAGCTGGAGCGGCGACGTCGTCGCGGTGGCCAAGCGCGCGCTGAAGGCGGGCGAGGTGCTCGACGGGGAGGGCGGCGCCTGTGCCTGGGGCAAATGCGTCCCCGCGGCGCGATCGCGGGCCCTCGGTGCGTTGCCGATCGGCCTTGCGCATGGCATCCGCCTCACGCGCGACGTGCCGGAAGGCGCGATCATCACGACGGCCGATGCGCCGCCCGATCCGCGCCACGATGCGGTGCAGATGCGCGCCGAGATGCTTGCACTCTTTGACTGAATTGTCGCACGCGACGACTTTCCAGACCGGCTGCCCTGCAGTCACAATGGTCGCCGGGCTGCGCGTCGGTACGCATCCCGCATTGCCCGGGACATCTGACTGATCGCCATGCGCCAGGCCTTCCATCTCCTGATCGTGGCGATCCTGCTGTTCGGCGGCGCTTGGCCCGTGACCAAGGCGGCCCTGTCGCACGCGACGCCGATGTGGTTCGCGGTGGGACGGGCGGGCCTCGCGGTGCTGGTCACCGCGCTGCTGCTGGCGGTTCTCGGCCGGCTGCACCTGCCGCGCCGCAAGGACGTGCCGTCGGTGGTGGCGCTCGGCCTGCTGCAGCTCGGCGCCTTCTTCGTGCTGGCACATGCGGCGGTCGCCCTGGTGCAGGCGGGGCGGACGGCGATCATCTCGGCCGTCGTCACCTATTGGCTGATCCCGCTCTCGGTGGTGTTCCTGGGCGAGAAGGTGCCACCGCATCGCTGGATCGCAGCGGGTCTCGGGCTCGCGGGCGTCGCGGCGCTGGCAGGGCCTTGGGCGGTCGACTGGACGGATCACAATGAACTCGTCGGCCACCTGATGCTGGTCGCCGCGGCGCTGTTCTGGTCGCTCGCCATCGTCACCACGCGCAAATGGCCGCCGGCCTCGCCGGTCTTCGAACTGCTGCCCTGGTGCTTCGGCCTGGCGACGCTGCTGATCCTGCCCTTCGCCCTGGTGCTCGAACCGCAGGGCGGCATCTTCGGCCCGTCCTGGCCGTTCATGCTCTATATCGGGCTGATCGTGGCACCCATCGGGACCTGGTGCGTGATCGAGGTGGGCCGGCGGCTGCCCGGCGCCGTCGCCTCGGTCGCCTTCCTGCTCGTGCCGGCCTTCGGCGTACTGATCAGCACGCTCTGGCTCGGCGAGCCGCTGGGCTGGGACATGCTGCTCGGTGGCGGGCTGATCGTTGCCTCGGTTGTGCTAGCCTCCCGCACATGAGGCTCGCGGTCACCGAGGCGGGGGAAGGCCCGCCGCTGCTCCTGCTCCACGGGCTGTTCGGCTCGGGTCAGAACTGGGGCGCGATCCGGCGCGCGCTGGCGCCGCGTTTCCGGGTGCTGACGCCGGACCTGCGGAACCACGGAGCCTCGCCGCGCGCGGCGGAGATGTCCTACGCCGACATGGCCGCTGACATCGCGGGGGCGATGGATGCGGCCGGCATTTCGCGTGCCGCGGTGCTCGGCCACTCGATGGGCGGCAAGGCGGCGATGGCCCTCGCGCTGTCGCATCCCCAGCGGGTCGACCGCCTGGTCGTCGCCGACATCGCGCCCGTCCGCTACAGGCCGACCCTGCGCGCCTATGTTGCCGCCATGCAGGCGCTGCCGCTGCATCCGGGCCTCCTGCGGAAGGAGGCCGACGCCGCCCTGGCCGCGACCATCCCCGAAGCCGGCATCCGTGCTTTCCTCCTGCAGAACCTGCGCTTCGAGGCCGATCCGCCGGAATGGCGCATCGGTCTCGCCGAGATCGCCGCCGCCATGCCCGAGATCGAGGATTTCACCGCCCCGCCCGGAGCGCACTTCGACGGTCCGGTCCTGGTCATGGCCGGCGAGCGATCGCCGTATATCCGCCCCGAGCACCATGCGCTCTTCCAGGGTCTGTTTCCCCGCGTGCGCTTCGCGACGGTGCCGGCGGCCGGCCACTGGGTTCATGCGGAGAACCCGACGGGCTTCCTCGCGCTGCTCGAACCCTTCCTGGCAGGAGCCGCCTAGGCGCCGAGTTCCACCAGCGTGATTTCCGGCGGCACGCCGAAGCGCACCGGGAAGGTGCTGACGCCGAGCCCGCCCGAGACCACCAGGTCGCGGCCCTCCTCCCGCACATGCCCCCAGGCGTAGCGGTTGCCGTAGATCGAGGGCACCACCGGCGACCACCCCATCAGTCGCACCTGCCCACCATGGGTATGGCCCGAGAAGGTCACGCCCACGCGCCGCGGCAGCGTGGCGAAGCTGTCCGGCTCATGGGCCATCAGCAGCAACGGCTCGTCGCCCGTGACTTGGCCCAGCAGCTTCGGCAGGTCGTCCGCGCCGTGGCGCACCGCATAGGCCCAGGAGGAATCGAGTCCGCCGAGCAGCACCGGTCCGGCGCGCACCACGTCGTTCTGCAGCACCTGGATGCCCGAGGCCTCGAGCGCGCGCCCGATCGAGGGCAGGCTGGTGCGGTGCCGGACGGCGTCGCGATCCTCCCACCAATCGTGGTTGCCGAGAACGGCATGCACGCCGAGTGGCGCCCGCAGCGCGCCCAGACGGCGCGCAACGTCCTCGTGCGGGATCTCGCGCGTCACGTACCGCGTGGACGGCCCGTAGTCCCCCAGCAACAGCATCAGGTCGGGCTGCAGGGCGTTCGCGGCGGCGACGATGCGCTCGATCCGGTCCTCGTCCATCACGGGGGCACCGGCATGGAGGTCGGCCAGCACGACGACGCGCAGCCGCAGCCCGGGCGGCCAGTTGGATGGCAGGAAGGCATGGCGTTCGACGGCCAGGCGCAGATAGGGCTCGACGCCCAGCGCATAGGCCGCGCTGCCGGTCCCCATCGCCATCGTTGCACCCAGGCCCATCATCAGGCCCCGTCGCGACATCATCCGAACCGCTCCGTCCAGGAGCCCGGCATCATGCCCCGGAAGATGGCGAGGCTGGGGCGATGCCTGCCCTCAGATCGCCTTGGGCTGGCGGAACCGCCCCTCCTTCGCGAGGTCCGCGGCGCGCCACAGATACCACGAAGCGGTGGTCCGGTAGGGACTCCAGGCCTCGCCGATCCCCGCGAGCGCGCGGGGCTTGGGCTGTTCGGCCAGGCCCGCCGCGACGCGGTAGCCCTCCCGCACGCCGAAATCGTCCACCGGCAACACGTCCGGCCGGCCGAGGGTGAAGATCAGCAGCATCTCCACGGTCCAGCGCCCGACGCCGCGCAGCGGGACGAGCCGCTCGATCAATTCGTCGTCGGTCAGGCGCCGGGCGACGGCCCGGGTCGGGACCGTGCCGGCGGCCGCCTTCTCGGCGATGTCCCGGATGGCGAGGACCTTGTTCGCCGACAGCCCGCAGGCGCGCATCGCCTCGGGTGTCAGCGCCAGGACGGTCTCCGGCGAGGGGAAGCCCTCGCAGGCGCAGCAGTCGAGGAAGCGGCCGAGGATCGCCTCCGCGGCGCGGCCATGGACCTGCTGGTGGGCGATGGCACGGACCAGCGCCTCGTAGGGCTGACGCCGCGCCGGCTTCATGGTGAAGGGCCCGACCTGACGGATCACGCCCTTCAGCACGGGGTCACGCCGGAGATGCCGGAGCGCATCCGGCGTGCCGAGGCTCACCGGAACACCATCTGCGGCAGCGCGAGGGTGATCGCCGGGACGTAGGTGATGACCATGAGGCAGGCGAAGACCACGGCGATGAAGATGCCGAGGTACTTCATCATCTGGTCGATGCTGCAGCCGGCCACCTGCGCCGCCGCGAACAGGTTCACGCCGAAGGGCGGCGTGATCATGCCCAGCGCCAGGTTCACCACCATGATGGTGCCGAAATGCACCCCGTCGATGCCGAGCTTCTGCGCCGCGTCGGACAGGATCGGCGCCAGCACGATGATGGAGGCCGAGGTCTCGACGAACATGCCGACGACGAAGAGGAACAGGTTCACGACCAGCAGGTACGCGCCCGACGA
Organism: Neoroseomonas marina; assembly: GCF_012927745.1. Taxonomy (GTDB): domain Bacteria; phylum Pseudomonadota; class Alphaproteobacteria; order Acetobacterales; family Acetobacteraceae; genus Neoroseomonas; species Neoroseomonas marina. Next base: position 413,361 of record NZ_JABBKX010000003.1, on the reverse strand, counting down.
ATCGAAGGAGGTGGCGAGCCATTCCGCCGCCGCATCCGGCACGCCCTGGCGGTTCAGCAGCCAGGAGAACAGCGCCGCGCAGGCGATGATGAACATGATGACGGCCGAGGAGATCACCGACTTGCGGAAGATCGGGAAGAGATCCCGCAGCTCGATCTCGCGGTGGAGGAACATGCCCACGATCAGCGCATAGACCACCGCGACCACCGAGGCCTCGGTCGGCGTGGTGATGCCGCCGTAGATGCCGCCGAGCACGATCACCGGCATGACCAGCGCGAAGGCGGCCTGGCGCGTGGCGGTCAGGAAGGGCAGGCGGTTCTCGCCGTCCCGCTTGCCCCAGCCCATGACGCGGCACCAGATCAGCACGGTCGCGATCAGCCCGCCGCCGATCACGAAGCCGGGGCCGAAGCCCGCGATGAACAGTTCCGGGATCGAGGTCTGGGTGGTGACGCCGTACAGGATCATCGGGATGGAGGGCGGGATGATGACGCCGAGCTCCGCCGCGGTCGCCTGCAGCGCCGCCGCGAAGCCGACCGGATAGCCCGCCTTCACCAGCGCCGGGATCATGATGGCGCCGATCGCGAAGGTGGTCGCGACCGAGGATCCGCTGATCGCCGCGAAGATCATGCAGGTGACGACGCAGGTCGCCGGCAGGCCGCCCTGGACGCCGCCCACGATGGAGCGGGCGAATTCCACCAGCCGGCGGGAGATGCCGCCGACATCCATCAGGTTGCCCGCCAGGATGAAGAACGGAATGGCGGCGAGCGGGAACTTGTCCAGCGCGACGAACAACTGCTGCGCCGCGACGATCAGCGGGAAGGAGGTGAAGCCGGCGATGCCCACGACCGCGGCAATGCCGATCGCCACCGCGACCGGGATGCTGGCGGCGAAGAGCACCAGCATCACGGTGAGCATGGTCCCGCTCATACCGCGGCCTCCAGTTCCTCGGATCGACGGTCGAGGAAATGGGCGACCACCCCCACCATCGCGAAGACCGCCCCGATCGGGATGGCCGCGTAGCCCCAGGACATCGAGACCTCGAGCCCCGCCATCTCCTGGAACTGCACCCGTTCGGCCATCATCCAGCCGAACCAGAACATGATGCCGAGCATCGAGAGGGAGCAGGCGAGGACCGCTGCCTCGAGCGCGCGGCGCATCGCGCCGGAGGAATAGCGGTGCGCCACGTCGATCGAGACCAGCGCGCCGGCGCGCAGCGCCACCGCGATGCCGAGGAAGGCCATCCAGATCAGCGCCGTGCGCACCAGCGCCTCGGACCAGACGGAAGGTGTCTCGGTGGCGAAGCGCGCCACCACCTGCCAGCCGCCGGCGAAGACCGCGACGGTCAGGGCCAGGCTCGCGAGCAGTGCCGCGATCGCGGTGGTGATGCGGTCGGTGGTCAGGATGGCCCGGCGCAGAGCGGCGCGCGCGCCATCCCCCGACCCGGCCCAGAGCGCCACTGCGACGGTGAGGAGCGTCGCCCCCACCGTGACCTGCAGCGGCAGCACGTTCATCGCGTTCATCGATACCCCCGGTCGTCGAGAGGAGGGCGGCCGTCCCCGGTCAGCCGCCCCCGCCAGGTCACGGCTGGATCAGTTCGGGCGCCAGTCCCGGATGCGCCGCAGCGTCGCGGCATCGAGGGTGCGTTCCCATTCGGCGAAGGCCGGCGCCAGCGCGGCCTGGAAGGCGGCGGTGTCGACCTCGGTCACCACGGTCATGCCGCGGCGGCGGAGTTCGGCCACCCCTGCCTCGTCGTCCGCGGTGACGCGGGCGCGGTTGGCGGCCTGGGCTTCCCACGCGGCCTGCTGGAACAGGGCGCGATCGGCCTGGTTCAGTCGCCCGACCGTCTGCGGGTTGCAGATCATGACCTGCGGCGAATAGACGTGCCGCGTCATGGTCATGTAGCGCTGCACCTGGTTCAGGTTGTTCGCCACGATGACCGAGATCGGGTTCTCCTGCCCGTCGACCGTGCCCTGCTGCAGCGCCGGGACGAGCTCGGAGAAGGCCATCGGCGTCGGCAGGGCGCCGAGCGTGGTGAAAGCCCGCATGTGGACCTGGTTCTCCATGGTGCGGATCTTCAGCCCGCGCAGGTCGGCGGGGGTGTGGATCTCGCGCCGCGAGTTGGTCATGTTGCGGAAGCCGTTCTCGATCCAGATCACGCCGACCAGGCCGCGCGCGGGGAAGCGCGCGAGCACCTGCTGGCCGATCTCGGAATCCAGCACGCCACGGGCGTGGGTGGCGTCGCGGAACAGGAAGGGCACGTCGAAGATGCGGACCTCGGGGACGAAGTTCCCGACCGGGCCCGTCGAGGTGAAGGTGCAGTCGATCGTGCCGATCTGCACGCTCTCGATCATCTCGCGCTCATTGTCGTTGCGCTGGGCGACGACCTTGTAGCGGCCGTTCGTCAGGCGCTCGAAGGCGCTGGCGAAGGTCAGGGCGCCGACGCCGGTGTGGCTGTTGGCCGGCAGGGCGTGCTGCACCGTGATCTGGGTCTGCGCCAGCGCCGGCGCGGCGGCGAGCGGGACGGCCAAGGCGGCCGCGAGCGCGAGCCGTCGGGTCAGGGTCATTCCGTTGTTTTCCTCCATGTTGACTTTGACCGGCACATAGCCGGGCGCCGGAGCCGCTGGCAAATGGCCAGCGGCGCGGCGCCCGGGTGCGCTCTGTTCTTGGGCGGATGCCGAAATCCCGGCCGTCAGGCCAGGGTCAGTTCGGGCGCCAGTCCCGGATCCGGCGCAGCGTGGCACCGTCCAGCTCGCGCTCGTACTGGGCGAAGGCGGCGGCCAGCGCCTGCTGGAAGGCGGCGGTGTCGACCTGCGTCACCACCTGCATGCCGCGCCGGCGCAGTTCCTCGATGCCGGAATTCTCGTCCGCCGTCACCTTGTCGCGGTTCGCCTGCTGGGCGGCGCGGGCGGCCTCCATGAAGGCGGCGCGGTCGGCCTGCGACAGGCGCTGCATCATCGCCGGGTTGCAGATCAGGATGGCCGGCGAATAGACGTGGCCCGTCAGCGTCAGGTAGCGCTGCACCTGATTGAGGTTGTTCGCCACGATCACCGGGATCGGGTTCTCCTGGCCGTCCACCGTGCCCTGCTGCAGGGCGGGGACGAGTTCGGAGAAGGCCATCGGCGTCGGCAGGGCGCCGAGCGTGGAGAAGGCGCGCATGTGCACCTGGTTCTCCATCGTGCGGACCTTCAGGCCGCGCACGTCGGTCGGTACATTCACCTCGCGCCGCGAGTTGGTCAGGTGCCGGAAGCCGTTCTCGAGCCAGATCACGCCGACCAGGCCGCGCGCCTGGAACTGGCCGAGCAGCTGCTGGCCGATATCGGAATCCAGCACGCCGCGGGCATGGGCGTAGTCGCGGAACAGGAAGGGCACGTCGAGCACGCGCACCGCCGGGACGAAGTTGCCGACCGGGCCGGTGGAGCCGAGATAGCATTCGACCGTGCCGATCTGCACGCTCTCGACGACCTCGCGCTCATTGTCGTTGCGCTGGATGTTGACCCGGTACCGTCCGCCGGTCGCACGCTCGAAGGATTCCTTGAGCGCCGCGGCGCCGGCGCCGTAGTGGCTGGACGAGGGCAGGGGATGCTGGATGGTGATGGTGGTCTGGGCGACCGCGGGCGCCGCGGCGAACCCGACGGCGGCGAGCACGGCAAGGGCCGCGCGGCGTGACAGCGTCATGGATCGATCCTCATTGGGCCCGGGGGCTTCCCGCGCCCCCGGCCCTGGCCCCTCATAGTGGGTTTCCGCCCGCGCGGAAATCCGGGGCAGCGCCCGCCGTCAGTGCGGCGGGGCGTCGGCGGCGTGGTGCGGGGCCGGAATGGGCAGGCCGAGGTTCAGCACCTGGTTCGCGTTCTGCGTGCCCTCGTACATCAGTTCGATGCCGATCCAGGCGATCAGGGCGACGCCGATATAGGCGATGATCTTGAAGCGATCGAGCAGCCGGGCGAGCAGGCCGCCCAGCAGGCCCATCAGGATGATCGAGATGGTCAGGCCGATCACGAGCATCGTCAGGTCGTTGCGGGCCACGGCGGCGACCGCGAGCACGTTGTCGAGGCTCATGGACACGTCGGCGATGACGATCTGCCACAGCGCCGCGGCGAGGGTCTTCTCCTTGGCGTCGCCCTCTTCCTCGGCATCCTCCTCGCCATGCGAGCGGAGTTCCTTCCAGAACCCCCAGGCGATGTAGAGCAGCGCCGCGCCACCCAGGAAGGCGATCCACCACAGGCTGAGCAGGTAAGTCGCGAAGATCGAGAAGACGATGCGCAGGCCGGCCGCCGCGACGATGCCGAACAGCACCGCCTTGCTGCGCAGATGCGGCGGCAGGCCGGCCGCCGCCATGCCGATGACGACCGCGTTGTCGCCAGACAGGATGATGTTCAACCAAAGAATTTCGAGAAAGCGCGGCGCGGCCGCGATCAGGGCTTCCATGGACCACTCCCGGCGCGGCCCCGACGGGGGCGCGATTCCGCGCGGACGCTAGTCATGAACGACCATACGGCAAGTTTCATCCGCGCAATCTGACGTTCATGTTCGGGCGGCATCAGTCGGGGCGAATGCCGCTCTCCTGCGCGATGCGCGACCAGCGCTGCGCGTCCTCGTTCAGCCAGGGCTGCAGTTGCGCCGAGGGAATGACCAGCGGTTCGGTGAAGTTCGCGCGCAGGCGGGTGAGCATCGTCGCGTCCATCGACTTCTCGAACGCATCCTGCAGCCGCGCGAGGATCGGCTGCGGCACGCGGGCGGGCGCGAGCACCCCGTTCCAGACACTGAGGTGATAGCCGCGCACGCCCGATTCCTCGAGCGTCGGGATGTCGGCCAGCGATTCGATCCGCCGGTTCATCGTGATGGCGAGCCCCTTCACCGTGCCCTGCTTGATGTGCGGGCCCGAGGTCGCCGAGGCGTCGAACAGCAGGTCGAGATCCCCCGCGATCATCGCCGCGACGGCCGGCGAGGAGCCGCGATAGGGCACGTGCACCACGTCCAGCCCCGCCATGCGGCACAGCATCACCTGCGACATGTGGGAGGAGGAGCCGTTGCCGACCGACCCGAACAGGATCTTGCCCGGCTCGGCCTTGATGCGCGCGATCGCTTCCTGCGCATTGGCCGGGTTCCAGCGACGCGGGTTGCAGACCATGACATTCGGCATGTCGGCCATCATGCCGACACCCACCAGGTCGCGCCGCGGATCGAAGGACGCGTCCGGATACAGGACGGGGTTCACCCCCTGCGTCGCCATGGTGCCGAGCAGCATGGTGTAGCCGTCCGGTTCCGCCTGCGCGACGACCTTGGCGCCGATGTTGCCGCCGGCGCCGGGCCGGTTCTCGACCACCACGGGCTGGCCGATGTGACGGCCCATTGCCTCGGCGGCGAGGCGTCCCATGATGTCGGTCACCCCACCCGGCGGGTAGGGCACGACGATGCGCAGCGGCTTGTTCGGGAATGCGCCCTGCGCGCGCAACGACGGCGCGGCGAGCAAGGTTGCGGCAGCGCCGAGCGCGGCACGGCGCGTGAGGATGGTCATGGGTTCCTCCCGGGAACAATTCTCGTTGTCCGGCAGCGTGGCCGCCTGCCCGGCGGGTGGCAAGACCCGCGTCAGTGCAGCAGCGCCACCGTCACCCAGCCCACGACGACGACCGCGATCATCGAGGGCACCAGCAGCCGCCAGACCTGGCGCGGCCGCGTACCGTCCGCCAGCAAGCCGCAGACGAGGGCGGTGACGCCGAAGGACATGCCCGCCCCCGCCGCGCCGGCGAAATTGTGCACGCCGGGCGCGAGCAGCGGCGGCAGCCCGGCGGCGAGGCCCAGCGCCTTCTGCACCGGCATCAGCGCTGCGTTCGATCCGACATTGCTGCCCGTCACCATGCCGCCCGCGAGGCCGAGCACCGGCACGGCATAGGGCGCCGCGGCGCCGAGCGCCGAGGCCGCGGCCGTGGCGAGCGCCCCGGTCGCACCGCTGCCTGCCATCCAGCGCGCGAGCAGCACATAGAACAGCAGCACCGCCGCCGGGCGCGCCGCGCGCCGCAGCGCGCCCATCGCTCGCGCCCCGCCATCCCGCCGCAGCAGGAGCAGCCCCGCCGACACGACCAGCAGCACCACGGCCACATGCGTGATCGGGAAGGCTGGCAGCGTCGGATAGGGGTGGAAGGCCGGGGGATGCGGTACCGCGCGCGCCGCGAGCAGCGTGACCGTCAGCAGCAGGTAGGGGCCCAGCGCGCGGCCCGCGCGACGCCATCCGGCGGCATCCCCCGGCGGGTCGGACAGCCACAGCGCCACCAGCAGCGGTGCACCGGAGGCGAGGATGCCCAGCACCTCGAAGGGCAGCACGCGGTGGCCGAACACGAGGATCGCACCCATGGCGCCGAGCATCGTCATCTGCACGAGCCGCTCGCCCGCCGGCACCGGCACCCCGGCCGCGGCCGCCAGCCGCCAGCAAACCGGCCCCAGCAGCAGCACCCAGGCCGCATTCGGCCAGGCGGTCAGCGCCGCGATGTCCTGCGCCGGCACCCCGAGCAGCGCCGCGCCGAGCGACGTCCCCGGCCCCAGTCCACCCCAGGGGATCATGCAGAGTGCGAGCAGCGCGAGCGCGGCCGCCGGCGGCCCCTTCAGCCCCATGCCGCGCAGCGCGGCCAGGGCGAAGACCGCACCGACGGCGAAGCCGGTCACGCTCTCCATGAAGACGCCCATCAGCAGCGTCGCGGTGAAGATGCCGCGCGCGGTGGGCGCCTGCACCGCGCCGGGTTCGCCGCGCCCTTCCACCGCGGCGTGGAACAGCAGGCCGCCGGCCACGACGGCGATGGGCTGCGACGCGAGGAAGACGCCGCGCAGTGCCTCATCCGCGAGGAAGCCCGCGAAGCCCGTGCCCGCAGGCAGCGAGACGAAGGCCGCCGGTAGCGTGGCGACGAGTGCGGCCAGCACCGCGGCCAGCGGCCCCGCCCGCCCCGACAGCAACAGCCCCAGCAGCAGCAGCAGCGGGGCCGCTTGGAGAAGGAGGGTCACGCCTCCAGCACGAAGGTCTTGCCGACCGCGCCCGGCACGACGACGGCCTCGCCATAGGCACGCTCGAGCGCGTTCAGCGCCCGCCAACCGGTGCAGTGGGAAGGGAACATCCAGCGCAGCCCGAAGGTGCCGAGATCCGCGACCGTCTGCGGGATGATTCGCTCGTTGATGCCGGAGAGGTGGAAGCCGCCCATCGCGGCGAGCAGCGGGATCTCGGGCATCAGCCGCCTCGCCTCGTGCAGCACGTTGACGATGCCGCAATGCGAGCAGGCGGAGAAGACGATGAGGCCCTTGCCGCGCAGGTGGACGGCCACGAAGCGTTCGTCGCCGAGCCATTCGTCGGGCTGCCAGGGCGCGGATTCCGAGTCGCGCGCGACCTGGCCGGGCAGGCCGACCTCATAGTCCGTGACGCGCGGGATCTCGCCGCTGACCAGCACATGGCCGGCGATGACGGCGGGTTCGCGCGAGACCTGCGGATCGGCGCCCATCGCCGCCCATTCGGCCGGCGCCGGCACGCGGTCCATGGGCATCACGCCGCCATCGGGCTGGCGGCCGCCGCGTTCGCGGAACATGCCGGGATGCAGGTGCAGCGGCACGGTCCGGCCGCCATTGGCCGCGCGCACCATCTCGATCGCCTTGGGGATGCCGCCCGCATGGTCCCAATGGCCGTGGGAGAGGACGATCGCCTCGATCGCGCCGAAATCGACGCCGAGGCGCGGGCCGTTGCGCTCGACCGCGTAGTCGACCGGGCCGCCGTCGAACAGCACGCTGCGCTGTTCGCCATCGGCTTCGACCGTGATCACCAGCGACAGGCCGTGATTGGCGCAGCACAGCGATCCGCCGGCGGTCCGCTTCATCCCCTTCTGCTGCAGGCGGACCCACTCCCGCGTCACGAAGGGTGGCGTCGTGGACAGGCTGTCCGTGACGTTGTCCACCAGCGTCGTTATCTCGATCCGATCCACCGGCCGAGGTGCCTGCATGCCCGCGTTCCTTCCCGAATTCTATGCAGCCTATGGCAGCAACCTGTGGCACGACCAGATGCGCGGGCGCTGCCCCGATGCGGTCGTGGCGGGAAGCCTGCTCCTGACAGGCTGGCGCCTGGTGCTGCGGAAGTTCGCGCTGATCGAGCCCGATGCGGCCGCGGCCTGCCCGGTCGGGCTGTGGCGCATCACCCAGGCGGATCTCGAGGCGCTCGACCGCTACGAGGGCCCGCACACCTACCGGCGGACGCGACTCCGCCTGCCCGATGGCAGCGAGGCCTGGACCTATGACGAGATCGTCCATCGCCCCGGCCCGCCGGCGGCGGAGTATGTGCAGCGCCTGCGGAACGGCTATCGCGACTTCGGCTTCGACACGGCGGTGCTCGCCGCGGCCGTCGCCGCCTCGGGGTACCGCGAGGACGGCTAGAGCCGTTTCCGTTCGCCATGGCGCACGGCAACGCCTCAAGGCACTTGTTTTCGCGAGCATCTTCACCCGATCAGGTGATTCCACCTGATCGGGATCTGCTCTAGCGCCGTCGCGCCTCCGCGACCGTGATGACGACGGCGCCGGCGAGGATCACCGCCGCGCCGAGCCAGGTCCAGCCATCCGGCACCTCCCCGAAGATCGCCCAGCCGAAGGCCGCGACGACGATCAGCCGCAGATACTGGAAGGGGGCGATGGCGGAGGCCTCCCCGTGGCGATAGGCGCTGGTGATCAGCCAGATGATCCCCGGCGCGAAGCCCGCGACGGCGAGCAGCATGGCGATCTGCCCGAGGCCGAGCGGCACCCAGGCCATCGCCGCGAAGGGCGCCGAGCCCAGTGTCGTCACCAGCCCGACCCAGGCCATGATGGTGGTGTTCCGTTCGCTCTGCGCCAGCACGCGGGAGGACAGCGTGATGCCGCACCAGGTGACCGCCGAGGCGACAGCGAGCGCCACGCCAGCGCCCGAGACCGTCGTCCCCGGCCGCAGCATCACCGCGACGCCGACGAAGCCCGCGATGGTCCCCGCCCAGCGCCAGCGATCGACCTTCTCGCCCAGCACCGGCCCGGCGAGCAGCGTGGTGAACATCACGTTGGTGAAGGACAGCACCGTCGCGGTGGCGAGGTCGAGCGGCCCGAAGGAGGCATAGTAGAAGCCCCAGGTCAGCAGGCTCGAGGCGCCGCGCAGCAGGTGCAGTGGCGCGCGCTGGGTGCGGAAGACCGCGAGGCCGCTGGCGGCGATGACCGGGGCGACCCAGAACAACTGCCCCAGCGAGCGCGCGAAGACCTGGACCTCGACCGGGATGCCATGCGCGGTCATCCAGCGGATAGCCAACGCCTCGGCCGCGAAGAGCACGGCCGCCGCGGCCATCAGCGCCCCGCCGCGGAGGTTCCCCGAAACGCCCTGCTGCATTGACGGCGGCCACCTCCGGCGTAGCGTGACCGAGAGTGCGGCGGCCGATGCGCGCCGTCCAGGCGGGAAGGGACAGGATGGCGAAGGAAGCGGAACAAGCAGCGGCGCGGGCGGCGGTGGACCGCGGGCCGATCCTCGTCTGGGGTGCCGGCGCGATCGGCGGGACCGTCGGCGCCGCGCTGGTGCGCGCGCGCCACGCCGTCGTCTTCGTCGATATCGAGAAGGACCACGTCGCCGCGATCGGCGACCCGGCGCGCGGCCTTGTCATCGAAGGGCCGGTCGATCCGCACCGCGTGGTCGCGCCCGCCTTCACGCCGGAGACGGTGCAGGGGACCTATCGCCGCATCTTCCTCTGCGTGAAGGCGCACCACACCGAGGACGCCTGCCGCGCCCTGCTGCCGCACCTCGCCGAGGACGGCTACGTGCTCTCGCTGCAGAACGGGCTGTGCGAGACGGTCATCGCGTCCATCGTCGGCGCGGCGCGGACCATGGGCTGCTTCGTGAATTTCTCGGCCGACTGGCACGGGCCGGGGCGCATCCTGTACGGCGGGCGCGGCGCGCTGGTGCTGGGCGAGCTCGATGGCGCGACGACGCCACGGCTGACCGCGCTGCACGACCTGCTGCGCGAGACCTTCGAGCCCAACACGATCACCACGGACAACGTCTGGGGCTATCTCTGGGGCAAGCTCGGCTACGGGGCGATGCTGTTCGCCCAGGCCCTGGGGGAGAAGGGCATCGCCGACTGCCTGGCGCGGCCGGAACTGCTGCCGCTGTGGCGCGCTTTGGGGTCCGAGGCGATCGCCGTCGCGCGGGCGCAGGGTGTGACGCCGCTCGGCTTCAACGGCTTCGATCCGGCGGCCTTCTCACCGGGTGCCACCGAAGCGCAGGCCGCGGCGTCCGTCGCCGCCATGGTCGCGTTCAACCGGCCCAATGCCAAGACGCATTCGGGCGTGTGGCGCGACCTCTGGGTGCGCAAGCGGCGCACCGAGATCGATGTGCAGATCGCGCCCATCGCGACCATCGGCGCGCAGCACGGCGTGGACTGCCCCGCGGTGCGGCGGCTGGTCGCCATGACGCATGAATGCGAAGCCGGCACGCGCCCGATGTCGGATGCCAACCTGACGGAGCTGATGTCGCCATGAGGGAATACGATTTCACCGGCGTGACCGTCGCCGTCACCGGTGCCGGCCACGGCTTCGGGCGCGCCATCGCGCAGTCCTTCGCCGCCCTCGGCGCGCAGGTCTTCGCCTGCGACCTGTCGGCGGAGGAACTCGATGAGACCGCCGACTACCCAGGCGCCATCCACACCAGCGCCTTCGACCTGACGCAGCCCGGCGCGGCGAAGGCCTGGATCGCCGGGATCGAGGCGCGGACCGAAGGCCCGGTCGGCGTGCTGGTGTGCAACGCCGGCGGCGTGCGCGGCCAGGTCGGACGGCCGCTCGAGGAAGTGTCCGAGAGCGACTGGCACGACATCTTCGCCATCAACCTGCACGCCGCCTTCGCCCTCGCCCAGGCCGTGGTGCCGGGGATGAAGCGGGCCGGTGGCGGACGGATCGTGACCATCAGCAGCGGGGCGGGGCTGCAGCCCTCGCGCACCGGCATCCAGGCCTATGCCAGCGCCAAGCACGGGCTGGTCGGGCTGACGCGGCAACTGGGGCATGAGCTCGGCCAGTACGGCATCAACGTGAACAGCGTCGCCCCGGGCTTCGTGCTGTCGAACGCGGCGACGCACAAGCAGTGGGCGGCCTACGGGCCCGAAGGGCAGGCGCGCGTGCTGGCCTCCATCGCGCTGCGCCGGCTGGGTGAGCCGCAGGATATCGCGAATGCAGTCCTGTTCCTGGCGTCGCCCATGGCAAATTATGTGAATGGGCAAGTATTGAGCGTCGACGGCGGGAAGTAGTCGAATTGGCTTTGCCGGCCATGGTGGCGCATTCTAGCCTCATTACATGGCCGAATTTGTCGAGACGATCATCGTCGGCGGTGGCCAGGCTGGCCTCGCCATGAGCCACCACCTCGCGCAACGCGGGCGCGAGCATGTGATCCTGGAACGCGCCCGCATCGCCGAGCGCTGGCGCAGCGAGCGATGGGAGTCCCTTCACTTCCAGGTCCCGAACGTGATGCTGCGGCTGCCCGGCCAGGAATATGCGGGGGACGATCCGCACGGCTTCACGCATCGCGACGGCGTCGTCCGCTTCATCGTGGACTACGCCGTGCGTAACGTCGCTCCGGTGCGTTGCGGGGTGGAAGTGACCAGGCTTCGGCGCGCCGACAGCGGTCGCCTGCGGGTCGAGGCCGGGCCGCTGACCATGGAGGCGTCGAACGTCGTCCTCGCCACCGGCCCCTGGCAGTCACCGCGCGTGCCCGAGGGCGCGGCCGCTGTTCCGGCCGGCATCCACCAGATCACGGCGAACCGCTACGGCTCCGCGGCGGACCTTCCGCCGGGCGGCGTGCTCGTGGTGGGATCGGGCGCCTCGGGCTACCAGATCGCCGACGACCTGCTCCAGCAGGGGCGCGACGTGCACTATGCGCTGCGGGGCCATCGCCGCGTGCCGCGGCGCTACCGCGGGCGCGACATCAGCCTGTGGAACGATGCCATGGGCATGAACACGCGCCTCGCCTCGACCCTTCCGCCCGGCGTCCGCTCGCCGCTGATCACGGGCGCCATGGGTGGACACACGGCCGACATGCGCCGCCTGGCCCGCCAGGGCGCGACGCTGCTCGGCAGTCTGCGGGGCATCGAGGATGGCCGCATCGTCCTCAATCCCGACCTCAACGCGAACCTCGCCGCCGGGGATGCCGCCCTGCGCGACGCGATCGCCGACATCGACGCCTTCATCGCCGCCCGGGGGATCGATGCGCCGCCCGATGCCGACACGAAGGCCGACGCCGCCGTGGCTCACGCGCCGGTCGAGGAGGTCGAGGCGCTCGACCTCGAGGCAGCCGGGATCGGCAGCATCATCTGGTCGCTCGGCTACCGCTTCGATCTCGGCTGGGTCGACTGCCCGATCCTCGACGGCAACGGGGCGCCCAGGCAGCAGCGCGGCGTCACGTCGGAACCCGGCGTCTACGTGCTCGGCCTGCATCGGATGCACACGCTGGCGTCGGGGTTCCTGTGGGGCGTCGGCGAGGATGCGGCCTTCCTCGCCGACCATATCGTCGGCCGCGCCTGATCCGGCGCGATCAGTCCAAGGACGTCAGCAGACCCGCCATCAGCCGCGCCCGCGGCACCAGGCTGTCGACCAGCACATGTTCCTCGAGGGTATGCGCCATCGCGCCCTGCACGCCGAGGCCATCGAGCGTCGTCACGCCCATCGCGCCGGTGAAGTTGCCGTCCGACCCGCCGCCGCTCGACTGCGGATTGATGTCGTAGCCGATGCTGTTGGCGATCTTCCGCGCATGGGCGAACAGCGCCATGCCCTTCACATCCGGCTCCCACACCGGGCGCGTCACGCCGCGTGTCACCTCGAACTGCACGTCGTTGGCGGTGGAGCGCAGCGCGAGCATCCGCGCGACGCCGGCGTCGAGGTCCTCCTGCCGCTTGGCCATGGACAGGGCCTCGGCCTCGCAGGTGGTGGTCACGCAATTCACCCACTGCCCGCCATGGATGACGCCGACCGAGAAGGTGCAGTCCTCGGACGTCATCTCCTCGATCGCCAGGATCTGCTTCGCCATCTCCCGGATCGCGCTGCGGCCTTCCGCCAACCGCGCGCCGGCGTGGGAGGGACGGCCCGTGGTCTTCAGGTTGAAGCGCGCGATGGCGTAGCGCCCCGTCACCACGCCGCCGTCGGGGCGGGCGGGCTCGGGCACCAGCACGTACTTGTTCCGCGCGGCTTCGGCCTCGATGATGTCGCGGGTGGAAGGGCTGCCGATCTCCTCGTCGCTCGTCAGCAGGAAGGTGACCGGCAGCTTGGTCGCCATGCCCGCGGCGAGGATGTGGCGGATGGCCTCCACGCTGATGACGGTCCCGCCCTTCATGTCGAGGATGCCGGGGCCGTAGCAGCGGTTGCCTTCGCGGCGCACCGGCAGCTTCGCCAGCGTGCCCACGGGATGCACCGTGTCGAGATGCGCCATCACGCAGATGCCGGGCGCCGCGTCGCCCGCGGGATGCGGGAAGCGCGCCCGCACGCAGTCGCCGAGGCCCATCCGCCCCGGGATGCGATCGATCCGCGCGCCCATCAGCGCGAGGTCCCGCGCGGCGAGATCCATCATCCGGTTCACCGCCGCCGCATCGAAGGTGGGGCTCTCGCAGGCGGCCCAGCGCATCAGTCGCGGGAGGATCTCCTCGGCGTCGAAGGGCAGGGCGGTGGCAGGGAACTCGGCAGCACTCATCGCGTCTCTCTCCGGGTCGGTGGCGGCGGAGCCTCCACCCGGCGGGCCGATCCGGCAAGGGCGGGCGGCTTTCGCCTCGGCGCCCCGCTCATGCTACCGTCGCGTGCATGAGCGCCACGACACGCCCCCGACCGCGGCCCGCCCCCCAGACCGGCGCGGCCGTCTGGCTCGCGACAGAATTGAACGCCGCGGACTGGATGGTCCCCGTGGGCACGGAGGAAGCCGCGGAGCTCGAGGCGGCCCTGACCGCCGCCCAGGCCGCGGCGCCGGTGCCGCCTTTGGCGCGCCTGGCGCCGATCCTGGTCGATGTCGCCGCCCGGCTCGACACCGGGCGGGGCTTCTGCCTGTTGCGGGGCCTGCCTTTCGACCGGCACGGTGCGGCCGCGGCCGAAGCGACGCTGCTCGAGCTCTGCACGCATCTCGGCAAGCGGCTCAGCGCCGAGGGCTCCCCGGTCGCCCGCCTGATCGGGCCGGTGCCGGAAGCCGGCGCGGCCTCCGGCCCGCCGCGCTTCCATAGCGAGGCCTGCGACGCCATCGCGCTGCTCTGCCTCGCCAATACCCCCGATGCGGCGCCGCATGTCCTGATCTCGGCCGGCGCGGTGCACAACGAGATCATGCGCCGCGACCGTGCCGCGCTTGCCGAGCTCTACGAACCGGCGCCGTTGATCGAGGAAGGCGCGGTCGTGGAACGTGCCGTCTTCACGATGACCGAGGGGGCCTTCGCCGCCCGCTACACCCGGTATGCGGTCGAGGAAGCCGCGGCAGCGCCGCAGCCCGGCGCGGCGCCGCTGTCGGCGGGGCTGCGTCCGGCCTTCGATCTGCTCGACGCGGTCTGTGCCGAGGCGCCGCTGATGCTGAAGCTCGAGCCGCGGCCGGGCGACCTGTTGCTGTTCAACCCGCATCTGATCTGGAAGCGCCGCACCCTGACCGAGGCTGCGGCCGGCGACCCCGAGGCGCCGCAGGAATTCCGCCGGCTGCGCATCACCATGGAACATTCGCGCCGCACCGGGGCGGCGGGCGCCTGATGCGCCTGCTCGTCGCCAACGCCAACACCACCGAGGCCATCACCGAGGCCTGCGCCGCCGCCGCGCGCGCCGCGGCCGCGCCGGGGACGCAGATCATTCCCGCCACGCCGCGCTTCGGGCCGGCCGTCATCTCCTCCCGCGCCGAGAACGTCATCGCCGGCCATGCGCTGCTCGAACTCCTGGCCGGGCATGCGGACAAGGTCGATGCCTGCCTGCTGGCCGTCAGCCACGACACGGCGCTCGAGGCCGCGCGGCAGATGATGCCCTGCCCGGTGATCGGCATGACGGAGGCCGCCTGCCTGGTCGGCTGCATGGCCGGCGGGCGCTTCGGCCTGGTCACCTTCGGCGGCATCGAGACCTATCGCGAGCTGGTCGCCCGCCACGGGCTGTCCTCGCGCCTCGCGGGCCTTGTCGGGGTCAATGCAACGCCGCCCGAAGCGGTCGCCGACCCGGACGGCGTTGGGGCGAAGGTGCTGGCCGCGGTGGCTGACCTCGCTGCGCAGGGGGCGGATTCCGTCGTGCTGGCCGGGGCGGCGCTCGCCGGTTTCGACCGGCGCCTGCAACCTTCCGCCCCCGTCGCGCTTTTGGACGGCATGGCCTGCGGCGTGCGGATGGCGGAAATGATGGTCGCGCTCCGTCTGCCCAAGCCACGCACCGGATCCTTCGCCGCGCCGGCGGGGCGGGCGAGCATCGGCCTGTCGCCGGCCCTGGAAGGGATCCTGCGCGGCCAGACCTGAACGGAGGGACGCCATGCGCCTGGACGGTCCGGAAAGCCAGAATGTCGAGGACCGCCGCGGCCAGGGCTTCGGCGGGCGCGGCATCGCCGTCGGCGGCGGCCTCGGCGGCGTGGTGGTGCTGCTGATCGCCCTGCTGCTGGGCGTCGATCCGGGCGAGTTGCTGCAGGGCGATCCGGCGCCGCGACAGCCGGGCGTGCAGCGCCAGATGACGGCCGAGGACGACGCCGCGCGGCGTTTCGTCGCGCAGGTGCTGGGCGAGACCGAGCAGGTCTGGAACGCCGAGTTCGCCCGCATGGGCCGTCGCTACGAGGAACCGACGCTGGTGCTCTTCTCGGGCGCCACGCAGTCGGGCTGCGGCTTCGCCCAGGCGCAGATGGGTCCCTTCTACTGCCCCAACGACCGCAGGGTTTACATCGACCTCGACTTCATGGCGGACCTGCAGCGGCGGCTCGGCGCCGGCGGCGACTTCGCCGCGGCCTACATCGTCGCGCATGAGGTCGGGCATCATGTGCAGAATCTGTTCGGCGTGTTGTCGCAGGCGAATGAGGCGCGGCGCGGCCGCGGCGAGGCCGCCGGCAACGCGCTGCAGGTGCGCATCGAACTCCAGGCCGACTGCCTGGCCGGCCTGTGGGCGCGGCGTGCCCATGAAACACGGAACATCCTCGAGAAGGGCGACATCGAGGAAGGCCTGAACGCGGCTGCCGCGGTGGGTGATGACCGTCTCCAGCGCGCGTCCCAGGGCTATGTGGTGCCCGAGAGCTTCACCCACGGATCCTCGGCCCAGCGCGTCCGATGGTTCCGGCGCGGGCTAGAGACCGGGCGGCTCGAGGCCTGCGACACCTTCGCCGGCGGTGCCCTCTGACCCGGCCCTGGAACGGCCGTTGCCGGTCCGGCCCCGGCAGGCCTGCGGCGGGCGGATGAAGATGCGGCGCAGGCCGCGCATGACGCGCACGCCGATCACCGCGGGGGACAGCGAGGAGGCCGACCAGTAGTTCGGCTCGCGCCCGCCGGGACCCTCCTCGGCTCCCTTGAACAGGACATAGAGGACGATCGCGAATCCGACGATCGGCAGCGTCAGCCAATAGAGCAGGCTGCCGTCGATCAGGTACCAGTGCAGCAGCGGCAGGCCCACGACCAGCGCGACGAACTTGGTGCCTTCGGTCAGGCCGTGAAGGCGCCGGAAACGGGCCAGGTCGCGCTGACGCTCCCATTTGAGGAAGGCCTCCCGGCGTTCCTGCCGGTCGCGTCGCGTGGCGGCGTCCTGGTACGCCTCGTCGAGTGGCTGCTCGGGGCGTGGGTCGGTGGTCTCGCGTCTGCTCAAGCCTGCCCTCGTTCGCGCATCGTCCCGATGGACGCGTGGGAAAGTCTATCGCGGATGACCGGCGGCGAAAGGGGCGGGGTGGACGCGTGGTGCGGTGCGCCCGTAGCTTCGCGCCCATGCCGCACATCGCCGTCGCCCGTCTCTGGTTCGAGGGGAATTCCTTCACCCCGGTCCCCACACCGCGCAGCGCCTTCGAATCGCGCGAATGGGGCAACGGGCCGGCGCACCTCGCGCGCTACGCCGGCACGGCGACGGAACTCGGCGCGCTGCATGCCTTCCTCGCCGCGCGACCCGACTGGCGCGCGACGGTGCTGACCTGCATCGGCGCCCAGCCGGGTGGCCCGATGACGGACGACGCGCTGCGCGCCTGGCGCGCCGAGGTCGAGGCCGGGCTCAAGGCGCAGCGCTTCGATGGCGTCTACCTCTCGCTGCACGGCGCCTGCGTGTCGGAATCCGATCCCGAGGCGGATGCGACCACGGTCGCGCGCATCCGCTCCATCGTCGGCAGCGGCGTGCCCATCACCGCTTCCTTCGATTTCCATGCGAACATGGCGCCCGAACTGGCCGGGGAACTCGACGGCGCTTCCGCCTATCGCACCTATCCGCACATCGACATGGATGCGGCGGCGGCGCGCGCGCTGCGGCTGCTCGAACGCCAGCTCGGCGGTGCGCCGCGCGCACATGGGCACATCGCCAAGCGGCCGATGGTGCTGCACTCCTTCCACATGCGCCACGAGGCCGGCCCCATGGCCGAGGTGTGGGCCGAGGCCGCCGCGGCGGAACGCGCGCCGATCCTCGACGCCTCGATCTTCGGAGGCTTCGCCTGGGGCGACAGCCCTCATGCCGGCCCGTCCGGCATGGTCTGGGCCGAGGATCCCGGCGCGGCGCGCGACCTGGCGGAGCGCCTCGCGGATGCGATCGCCGCGCGTCGTGCGCGTTTCGCGGTCACGCTGCCCGATCCCGCCACCGCCCTGCGCCAGGCGCTGGCGAGCCCGCCGGGGCTCGTCGCGCTGCTCGACCCGGCGGACAATCCGCTCTCTGGCGGCATCGCCGACACGCCCGGCCTGCTGCGCGCGCTGGTCGATGCGCGGCTCGAGGTGCCGGCCGTCTTCGCCTTCCTGCACGACCCCGCCTCCGTCGCCGCGGCGCGGGAGGCAGGGCCGGGCGCGGTGCTGACGCGCCACCTCGGGGGCAACGTCACCGAGGCCTTTGGCCGCCACGTCATCGTCGAGGCCGAGGTCGAGCGTCTGACCGACGGCCGTTTCGTCAATGAGGGGCCGATGGAGCGCGGCGCCCCGGTGGATCTGGGCCACAGCTGCGTGCTGCGCGTCGGCAACCTCCGCATCATCTGCACGGAGCGCAAGGAATCGGCCGTCGACCCGGCCTTCTTCGCGCTGCATGGGATCGACCTCGGCGCGACGCGACTGCTGGCGAACAAGGCGAAGAACCATTTCCGCGCGGCGTTCCGCGACCGCTGCGCCGCCATCGTGGAATGCGATACGCCGGGGCCGGCCGCGCTCGACCTGGCCGCGCTGCCCTTTCGCCACGTCCCGCGCGAGATGCTGGCGTCCTGATCGCCAACCACACCGCTGTGACGGGCATCACGGGCCGACGGATGGACGATCACCTCCACGTGTATACACTTGGGCCATGGTCGCCCCAGGCTCCCGACCGGTGAGTCGAGTGCAACCCGCCATGCGGGGGTCTGTGCACGAGTCCGGACAATGGCCGCGAGTCCGGCGTCAGGGTGCTCCGCATGCCTGACACGCCGCCGACAGGACGTCGCGCAGCCCTGCCGGATTTCCATGTCGGCATCCGGTCCCCGGACATCCGGCGCTGGCTTGCCAGCAACTGCGGCATACCCGGCGCCTGGACCTTCGCTGCGGGCGCGCCCGGGCCGCATGTCGCGATCGCCTGCGTCGTCCATGGCAACGAGATCGCGGGGGCGGTCGTCCTCGACCGCCTGCTGCGGGCCGGGTTGCGGCCGGCGCGTGGCAGGCTCTCGCTGGTCTTCGCCAATCTCGACGCCTTCACCCGCTTCGATCCGGACGACCCCACCGCGACCCGCTTCCTCGACGAGGACCTGAACCGCGTCTGGGACAGCGCCGTGCTCGATGGTCCGCGCCGCTCCTCGGAACTGCGCCGCGCGCGGGAACTGCGGCCGCTGTTCGACACGGTCGACATCCTGGTCGACCTGCATTCCATGCTCTGGCCGTCCGATCCGCTGACGCTGACGGGCGAAACGGAGAAGGCCGCGCAACTCGCCCTGGCCATCGGGCTGCCGGAGACCGTGGTCTCCGACGCCGGCCACGCCGGCGGCCGGCGGCTGATCGACTATGCGCGCTTCTCGGAGGCCGGTTCGGCGCCGGCCGCAGTGCTCGTGGAAGCCGGGGCGCATTGGGAGGACGCGACCGTCACCCGGATGGAGCAGGTCTGCGCGCGGTTGCTGCGCCACACGGCGCTGCTGGCCCCGGGCGCGCCGCTGCCGCCGATCGACACGGCACCGCTGCCGCGCCGGGCGGTCGTGACGCAGACCGTCACCGCCGCGACCCGCGACTTCACCTTCCTGCGGGAGTTCCGTGGCGGCGAGGTGATCCCCCAGCGCAACACGCTGATCGCCATGGACGGGGAGGAAGAGGTCCGCACCCCGCACGACGACTGCCTGATGGTGATGCCGACGCCGATGGTCCCGCGCGGGCACACCGCGGTGCGGCTGGCGCGCTTCCTCGACTGACCTTGCCTCGGGGGCTTGCGCGCCGGCGCGGGGCGCGCTTGCGTGGCGCCTCTTTCGCCGCAGGGGAAACGCCAATGGCTGGCCTGAAGCTCATCACCTTCGCCGATTCCGCGGGCAGCCGCGCGGGCGTGCTGCTCGATGGCGGGCGCGTGCTCGACCTCGGTGCCGCCATGCCGCCGGCGCGCGACATGATCGGCCTGATCGAGGGCGGGGCCGCGATGCTCGCGCAGGTCCGCGCGCTGGCGGCGAATCCGCCGGCCGGCGCGGTGCTGCCGTTGGCCGCCGTTGCCATCCAGGCGCCGATCCCGCGCCCGCGCCGCAACGTCTTCTGCGTCGGACGCAACTACATGGACCACGTGGCCGAAGGCGACCGCACCCGCGGCATCACCCAGTCCGAGGTGCCGAAGTACCCGCAGTTCTTCACCAAGGCCGGCGACACCGTCATCGCGCCGGACGCCCTGGTGCCCGCGCATGAGGGCGTCACGAAGTGGCTCGACTACGAGGTCGAGCTCGTCGCCGTCATCGGCAAGGCAGGCAGCGACATCCCGAAGGAGAAGGCGCTCGAGCACGTCTTCGGCTGGACCATCGGCAACGACGTGACCGGGCGCGACCTGCAGCGCCGCCACGGCCAGTGGTTCAAGGGCAAGTCGCTCGACCGGTCCTGTCCGCTCGGTCCGGTGATCGTGCCGCGCGAGGATCTCGATGCCGCCGACCTCGCCATCGGGTGCAGGATCAACGGCGAGCAGCGGCAATCGTCGCGCACCTCGAAGATGATCTTCGACGTGAAGGAGATCATCCACCAGCTCTCGGCCGGCTTCACCCTGCTGCCAGGCGACGTCATCATGACCGGCACGCCGGAGGGCGTCGGCTACGCCATGCAGCCGCCGCAGACGTTGAAGCCGGGCGACCTGATGGAGCTCGAGATCGAGGGGATCGGCGTCCTCACGAACAGGATCGCCGGCTGATCCCTCAGGCGCGATAGGCGGCGAGGATGTTCCGTGCCTCGCCCGCCCGCGCCGACCAGGCCTCGATGGCGCCCGAGGCGGCGTTGCGCAGCGCCGCCTGAAGGGGCGCCGTCATCTCGTGGATGGCGACCTGGTTCTCCCGCATGGTGCGGCGGTTCGCGTCCAGCCGCCCGACGATGGCCTGCCACTGCCGCGCCTCGGTCTCGGCCGAGGCGTCGCGCACCGCCTGCTTCTGCGCATCCGTCAGCGTGGCCAGCCACGCCTGCGAGGCGAAGGCGAGCGACAGCGGCCAGGCGTAGTTCAGCTCGGTGAAGTTCGGCAGCCAGCGCCACAGCCGCCGCCCCGCGCCGCCATCGCCCGAGGACAGCACGGCATCGAGGGTCCCGGCGGCGAGCCGCGCCTCGACCTCGGCGAAGGAGAGCACCTCGGCCTCCGCACCCGCGGCGCGCAGCACCTCGGTGCCGGTCGCGTCATAGGTCCGCACGCGCAAACCGCGCAGATCCTCCGGCGCGGTGACGGGCCGGCGCGACCACAGGCCCGAAGGCGGCCAGGGCGTGGTCCAGAGCAGTTCAGCCCCGCGCGGCGCCACCGCCGCCGCATAGGCCGGCCGCGCCAGGTCCTTCAGCCGCGCCGCATCGGCATGCGAGGCGGTGAGGAAGGGCAGGGAGGAGAGCAGGAACACCGGGTTCACGCCGCCGAGCGCGCCCGCGAAGGCATCGACCGCCGCGAAACGCGTGGCCGCCAGAACGTCCAGCGCGGCGGCCGAACGGTAGCCGTCAGGCCCGTCGGTCGCCGCCGTGATGGGCACGCCGCGCGCCGTCATGGCTGCGGCGAAATGCAGCACACCCTCGCCGGGGATGGAGGTCGCCGGATACTCCGTCGCGACGCGCGCCCCGGGCGCCTGCGCCCGCGCGGCGGTGGCGAGGGCAGGGAGGGCGAGAAGAAGGCGACGCGTCGGAATCATGCGGGGGGTCGCTCCGGCAGGGGCTGTGCGGGCACGCCGGCGACGGTCACGCCCGCCGGCACATCGGTAAGCACCGCCGCACCGGCGCCGATGATGGACCCGGCGCCGATGGTCACGCCAGGGCGGATCACGGCACCCGCGCCGACCAGCGCGCCCGTGCCGACGCGTACGCCGCCGGCGAGCACCGCGCCGGGCGCGATATGCGCGCCGTCCTCGACGATGCAGTCATGCTCGACGATGGCCCCGGTGTTCACCAGCACGAGCCGCCCGAGCCGCGCCTCGGGCCCGATGACGGCGCGGGCGAAGATCGCGCTGCCGTCGCCCAGCGCCGCGCCATGACCGATGACGCAGCTCGGATGACGCAGCACGGGCAGGGCGAATCCCGCGGCCAGCAGCCGCGCCCCGGCGGCCGTCCGGTGGCCGTTGTGCCCGATCGCCGGATGCGCCGCCCCGATGCCCGCGGCGCGCAGCGGGACCAGCCGCGCCTCGTCCCCGAGCACGGGGATGCCGAGCACCGAAGCGACGCGCGGCGTCGCGTCGACGACGCCTGCGGGCTGCCATTCCCCGCCCGCCAGCAGCAGGTCGAGCACCGCCTTGCCATGCCCGCCCGCGCCCAGCACCAGGATGCGGGGCCGCGTTTCCGCCTTCGTCGTGTCCATCTCCCCCGCAGCATGCCATGCGGGTGCCGCGCCGCCATCACCCTGCCGCGACGTCTCGGCTATGATGGGCGCGTCCCCGATCGGGAGAGTGACGACATGCGCATCCTCGCCGCCCTGGCCGTGCTCGCCGGGCTCCTCGCCGGAACGGGCCCGGCCGCGGCGCAGAACCGCTTCTGGCTGCAGAACAACACGGGCCAGCCGATCGTCGCGGCCAATGTCTCCCCATCGCGGGTCCAGGAGTGGGGGCCGAACATCCTGACGCGCGGACCGGTCGCGCCGGGGATGCAGGTCTGGGTCGAACCCACCTTCGCGGATTGCTACCTCGACATCCGCGTTCGCTTCGCCGACGGGACGGAGGACGGGCATCTCGGCGTGCATGCCTGCACGCTGACGCGCATCGTCTTCGGGCCGGATGTCTCGGCGCCGACGCCGGCCCCGCCGCCGCCGCGCCAGGCCGAGGCGCCGAACCCGTCCTTCACCTTCGTCAACCGGACCGGCGAAGCGATCCGCGAGATCTATGTCTCGTTGACCACTGAGCGGAACTGGGGGCGGGATCGCCTCGGCGCCCGCCAGATCCTGCCGAGCGGCGCGGCGATGCCGATCACCCTGCCGCGCACCGGCGTCTGCACGGCGGACATGCGTATCGTCTTCATGGACGGGCGCATCATGGAACAGCGCAACGTCGAGACCTGCTCCATCCGCGAATACGTCTGGCGGTAGGCGGGGCAGGCGCCGGTGCCGGGAATGCGCCGCAACGCACATTCCCGGACACTCGGTCAGCCTTCGCGCTGCTTGCGCGCCGCCAGCGCCTTCGGCCGGGTGAGGCAGGCGTCGAGCCAGGCCTTGACCTTGGGGAAGCGTGTGTAGTCGTAGCCATTGAGCCAGGAGCCGTAGAGCACGGAGGCGAGGTTCAGGTCCGCCACCGTGAAGTCCTTGCCCACCAGGTAGGGGCGGCTGGCGAGCTCGGCCTCGAGCACCGCGAGGCGGGCATCGAGCGCTTCCTTGCCGGCGGCGGCCTCGGCCGGAACGCGCTCGGCCTCCGGCTTCAGGAAGGCGTTGTAGGCCCAGCGCATGACATGCGGCTCGGCCTCGGTCGCGGCCCAGAGCGTCCACTGATCCACCCGGGACGCATCGTCGCCCGAGGGCATCAGCGGTGCGCCGGCCTTGCGCGCGATGTGCATGTTGATCGCGAGGCTTTCGAACAGCACGAGCGAGCCGTCTTCCAGAGCCGGGATCTTGTTGTTCGGGTTGATCGTGAGCGGCCGCTCGAGCTTGAAGCCGGCGGCGAAGCCGAGCGGGACGACCTCGTAGGGGAGGCCCGCTTCCTCGGCCGCCCAGATGCAGCGGAAGGCGCGGGAGCGGGGGACGCCGTGGATCTTGAGCATGGGTTTCCTCGTCTGGCGCCGCGAATCAGGTCCGCGGCGGGGCTTCCTTCCGTATCGCGCCTGCAAGGTTCTGCAAGGCCCCGTGGAACCGGTGCAGCAGCAGCACCCAGACCACGAGCAGCAGGACGCCCCAGCCCACGCCGAAGGCAGCCCAGGCCAGCCCCGCCGCGGCAACCCATCCCAGGCCGAGCAGGACGCCGGCGCGAAGCACCCCGATGACGGGATGCGTCCGGCCGGGACCGGACGCCGCGCTCACATCCCGCCGATGTAGTTCGGCCCGCCGCCGCCTTCCGGTGTGCACCAGTCGATGTTCTGCGTCGGGTCCTTGATGTCGCAGGTCTTGCAGTGCACGCAGTTCTGCGCGTTGATCTGCAGTCGAGGCTGGCCTTCCTCGACGCCGACCGCCTCATAGACGCCGGCCGGGCAATACCGGCTCTCCGGGCTGCCGAAGGTGTCGAAGTTCACCCCCTTCCAGCGCGACGGATCCTTCAGCTTCAGGTGCGCCGGCTGGTCTTCCTCATGGTTGGTGTTCGACAGGAACACCGAGGACAGGCGATCGAAGGACAGCACGCCGTCGGGCTTCGGGTAGTCGATCTTCGGCGCCTCGGATGCCTTCTTCAGCACCGAATGGTCGTTGTGATGCGCCAGCGTCCATGGCGACTTGCCGCGGAAGACATAGGTCTCGAGCGCGGCGTTGATCATGCCGCCCCAGAAGCCGAACTTCGCGAAGCCGGGGCGGATGTTGCGTACCGCCTCGAGCTCGCTCCAGACCCAGGACGCCCGCAGCATCGCCGGATAGGCCTCGAGCACGGCCGGGCGCGGATCGGCCTTCAGTGCCTCGGCGATCGCTTCGGCCGCGACCATGCCGGACTTCATCGAGGTATGCGTGCCCTTGATCTTCGGCACGTTCAGGAAGCCCGCGGCGTCGCCGATGATCGCCCCGCCCGGGAAGACCAGCTTCGGGATGGACTGGAAGCCGCCCTCGTTCAGCGCGCGCGCGCCATAGGCGATCCGCTTGCCGCCCTTCAGCATCTCGGCGACGGCCGGGTGGTGCTTGAAGCGCTGGAATTCCTCGAAGGGCGACAGCCAGGGGTTCGTGTAGTCGAGGCCGACGACGAAGCCGATCGAAACCAGGTTCTCGCCCAGCATGTAGAGCCAGGAGCCGCCATAGGTGTCCTTCGGCAGCGGCCAGCCCGTGCTGTGCCAGATGAGGCCCGGCGTGTGGTTCTCCTTCGGGATCTCCCACAGTTCCTTGATCCCGAGCCCGTAGGTCTGGGGCTGTACGCCCTCGCGCAGGCCGTATCTCTCGGTCAGTTTCTTGGTCAGCGATCCGCGGCAGCCCTCGGCGAACAGCGTGTAGGTCGCGCGCAGTTCCATGCCGGGCTGGTAGTTCGGGCCTTCCTCGCCGTCCTTCGTGATGCCCATGACGCCGGCGACGACGCCCTTCACCTGGCCGTCCTCGATGATGGTCTCGGAGGCGGCGAAGCCGGGGTAGATCTCCACGCCCATCGCCTCGGCCTTGGCACCGAGCCAGCGGCACACATTGCCCAGCGAGACGATGTAGTTGCCTTCGTTGTGCATCTGCGGCGGCGTCGGCAGCTTGTAGGCCTTGGTGGCCGTCAGCAGCATGAAGCGGTCGTCCTTCGCCGGCGTCGCCAGCGCCGGCGGATCGTTCCGCCAGTCGGGGATGAGCTCGTCCAGCGCGCGGGGTTCGAGCACGGCACCGGAGAGGGTATGCGCCCCGATCTCGCTGCCCTTCTCGATCAGGCAGACGGCCGCATCCGGATTCAGCTGCTTCAGACGGATGGCGGCGGCGAGGCCGGCCGGGCCACCCCCCACCACCAGCACGTCGAACTCCATGGACTCGCGTTCTACGGCCATCCGCCTAGTTTCCCTCGCTTGTTGGGACCCATGTAGCGGCAGGCCGGGTTGCACGGAACCCCGGCGAGGCCCGATATGACCGGGATGGAGCACGATCGGGCGGCGCTTCTCGCGGCCTTGGCGCTGCAACTGGACTGGGGGGCGGAGGAGGCGCTGGAGGATGCGCCGCCGGACCGGTCCCCGGCGCATGCCGCGGCCCCGGTTCCGGCTTCGGCACCCGCAGCGGCGCCGCCCCCGCGCGGTTCCGCCGCGCCGCGCCTCGTCGCTGCCACCCCCGCCGCGCCGGCGAGCCCAGCCGCGACCCGCGCGGCGGAGGCCGCCGCCACGGCCACAAGCCTCGACGCCCTGCGCGCCGCCATCGCCGCCTTCGACGGTTCCGCGCTGCGGGAGACCGCAACCAACCTGGTCTTCGCGGACGGCGCGCCGGAAAGCCGTCTGATGTTCATCGGCGAGGCGCCTGGCGCGGAGGAGGACCGGCTCGGGCGGCCCTTCGTCGGCCAGTCTGGGCAACTGCTCGACCGGATGCTCGGCTCGATCGGGCTGAAGCGGGACGAGGGCGGCTTCTACATCACGAACATCCTGCCCTGGCGGCCGCCGGGAAACCGCACGCCGACGGATGCCGAGGTCAACCTGTTCCTGCCCTTCGTGCTGCGCCATATCGCGCTCGCGCGGCCGCGGCATGTGGTGATGCTGGGCGGCGTCTCGGCCAAGACGCTGCTGCGGGCGAAGGACGGCATCACCCGGCTGCGCGGGAAATGGCACCGCATCGCGGTGGACGGCCTGGGCGAGGTGCCGGCGCTCGCCACGCTCCATCCGGCCTATCTGCTGCGCACGCCGGCGGCCAAGCGCGACGCCTGGGCGGATCTCCTCATGCTGCGGCGCACACTTGATGCGGCCTCGCAAGAAAGTTGACGAGACCGGACCTGCAGGACGCCCCTCAAGTGTCTGATCCGTGGTAGGCCGTCTCAGGGCGTGGCTTTCGTCTCGGCAATCGGAGTTGCGCGCGGGGGAAAGCGGTCGTTACTGCCGAGTCGCCATGCGAGCGATCTGCCCCATGGCCCGGCGCGCCCCGCCTGCCTTCGTGGCCATGGTCGGCGCGTCGCTGTGGTTCGGGGCCCCCCTCCCGGCTGCGGCGCAACGGGCCGACCAGACCGCCTCAGGCGCCCCCCGCACCACGGCGGGTGTCGCCTTGCCACGACCCCTCGCCGCGCCGGACGCGGCGCGGCTCGTCCGCATCTTCCAGTTGCAGGCCGCGGGCGACCTGGCGGCGGCGCGGCGCGAGCAGGAGGCGCTGCGCGATCATCGCCTTGATGGCCATATCCTGGCCGATCGCTGGCTGCGGC
Source organism: Neoroseomonas marina (assembly GCF_012927745.1). Taxonomy (GTDB): domain Bacteria; phylum Pseudomonadota; class Alphaproteobacteria; order Acetobacterales; family Acetobacteraceae; genus Neoroseomonas; species Neoroseomonas marina. The sequence goes on along the minus strand of NZ_JABBKX010000003.1, from coordinate 386,654 downwards.
CGGGCGCCGAGGCGCCGCGCGCCGACGACGCGCGCGCCTGGCTCGCCCGCCATGGCGATCTGCCTGACGCGCCGGCGATCCACGCCCTGCTGGTAAGCCTCTCGCCGCAGGGCGCGGCGCTGCCGCCCGCGCCGGCCGAGGCCGGCTCGCCCGAGGATGGCGATGCCGTTCCCGAGGAACGCGAGGGAGCCTCCCGCGGCTTCGCCCGCAACCCCGCGCTCGACCGCACCGTGCGCGAAAGGGCCGCCTCGGGCGATACGCGCGGGGCGCTGGAACTCATCCGTCGCACGCGCGGCATGACCCCGGCCTACGCGGCCGCGCTGCGGGCGGACATCGCGCTCGCGCTGTTCCGCCGCGGGGAGGACGTCGCGGCCTTCCGCATGGCCTCCGAAGTCGCGCGCGGCCGGCTGGACCGCACGGGGCGCGCGGCCTTCGCGGCGGGCCTCGCCGCCTGGGGGCTCGGCCGTTACGAGGTCGCGCTGCCCTATTTCGAGACCGCCGCGCGGGCCGAGGCCGGATCCGCCGCCGTGCGCGCCTCGGCGGCCTTCTGGACGGCGCGGGCGGCAATCCGCGCCCGCCGGCCGCAGAACTACGTTCCCTGGATGCTGCAGGCGGCGCAGGAGCCGCGCACCTTCCATGGGCTGCTGGCGCGGCGCGCCCTGGGCCTCGCGCCCGGCTTCGCCTGGCAGGGCGACAGCGGTGGCGACGGGGCGGTGACGCCGCTGGTCGAGACCGCGGGCGGTTGGCGCGCGCTCGCGCTGCTGCAGATCGGCCAGCAGGACCGCGCGGAGGCCGAGCTGCGCGCGCTGTGGCCCGCCGCGCGTGGCAATGCGGCGCTGCTGGCGGCGATGCTGACGACGGCGCAGCGTGCGGGGCTGACGACGCTCGGTGCGCAGCTTGCCGGGCTGGCGCAGGGCGCGGACGGACGACCGCGGGACCTGGCGCGCTTCCCGCTGCCGCGGCTCGAACCCGCGCAGGGGTTCCGCGTCGATCCCTCGCTGCTCTACGCCATGGCCCGGCAGGAATCGAATTTCGATCCGGCGGCGGTGTCCCGCGCCGGCGCGCGGGGGCTGCTGCAGGTCATGCCCTCAACCGCGGCCTACGTCGCGAACGATCCGTCCTTCCGGGGCGAGGGCGCGCAGCGGCTGCATGATCCGGGCCTCTCGCTCGAGATCGGGCAGCGCTACATGCTCTACCTCGCGAACCATGAGGCGGTGCAGGGCGACCTGATCCGGCTGCTCGCCGCCTACAACGCCGGCCCGGGCAACCTCGCGCGATGGCTGCCCGCCGCGCGGCACCGTGTCGATCCCTTCCTGTTCATCGAGGCGATCCCGGTCGAGGAGACGCGGGTCTACGTCCAGCGCGTGCTGGCCTATTCCTGGATCTATGCTTCGCGCCTGAACCTGCCCACGCCGAGCCTCGAGGCGCTGGCGCGCGGCGCCTTCCCACGCTTCGTGGGGGCGGAGGAACTGCTCGCCCAGGCTGGCCGTCGCGGCGCGACCCTGCACTGAGCCTCATCGCGGCGCGGCGGGCACCGCGGCGGGTTCGGGGGCGGCATGCTCGACGCCGAAGCGGAAGCGTTCCCGGGGATGCGGGATGTAGAGCGAGCCGAACATCCAGTCCCACAGCGCGAAGACAGTGGCGTAGTTGCGGTCGTGGTGGCGTTCCTCGACCGAATGATGGACCTGGTGCATGTGCGGGCTGACCAGCACATGCGACAGCCAGCGCGGGAAGGGCAGGGCGACGTGGCTGTGGCGGAGATGCGCGAAGGCGAGGTTCCACACCAGCGAGAAGGCGTTCACCCCGAGCAGCGTCATCGGCGTCACGCTCGCCCCGAACATCGTCGTCATCAGGCCGAGGCCAAGGCCGTTCATGAAGGTCGCGCCGCCGATATGGACGACCTGTTCGTGCGGCCAGAAGCGGAAGGCGGTGAAGGGTGTCAGGATCTCGGGCACGTGGTGCATCTTGTGCGCGCGCCAGAGGAGCGGGAATCGATGGAAGATCCGGTGCGTCCAATACAGCGCGAAGTCGCCCATCACGAAGGCGACGAAGGCGGACAGCACCATGGCGGCCGGATGGTCGAAGCGTGCGCCGGCTTCCGGCGCGCCGAAGACGGGGACCATCAGCAGATAGCCGAAGGTCGCGCCCAGCGCGCTGACGAGGAGCAGCACCGGCCCGGCCAGGAACGGGATCGCCGAGTTCACCACCATCAGCCCGACATCGACCGGCAACTGCTTCCAGAAGCGCGTGCCGCCGCAGGACATTGCCTCGCGCCGCACCTCGCGCAGGCTCATCCCGGTCGCCCAGGCGGCGACGCCGAGGCCGAGCAGCGCGACGATGATGCTCGGCCACCAGAAGGGGGAGGCCGGGTCCGTCAGGATGTGCGGGATGGAGGCGAGCCAGTTCCAGGTCGCCGTCAGCGGGTCATACTCGGACCAGTTCATCGCGTCGGATCGATCGTCATGCGGCGGCAGGAATCCCATACTCGGCCCGCGCCTGGGAAGGGTCTTCACATCAGGCGGGCTGCGTGAGCGCGCCGGGACGCCGCGCGCTCGCGGCCGGCGTGGCGCTGGCCGCCACATGGCCCACCTTCGCGCGGGCCGAGGCAGCGCCAAGCCTCGACATCGCCGACATGACCTGGCCGGAGGTGCGCGACGCCGTCGCCGCCGGCAAGCGGACCGTGATCGTGCCGAGCGGAGGGTTGGAGCAGAACGGTGCGCACATGATCCTCGGCAAGCACGACCATATCGTGCGGCACGCCGCGCGCCGGATCGCCGAGGAACTGGGCGACGCGCTGACCGTGCCGGTGCTGCCCTTCGCCCCGCAGGGCCGCTTCGATCCGCCGGAGGGGCACCTGCGCTTCCCCGGCACCATCGGCGTGACGGAGGACGCCTTCGCCGGGATGCTCGACGGCATCGCCCGCAGCCTGCGCGGATCCGGCTTCCGGCTGATCTGCTTCATCGGCGACCATGGCGGCAGCCAGCGGCCGCAGGCGACCGTCGCGTCACGCCTGACCGCGGAATGGCGACGTCAGGGCGTGCGGGTCGTGGCGGTCGACCGCTACTACACGTCGATCGCCGAGCAGGATGCCTGGCTGAAGCAGCAAGGCGAGACCGACGCGACCATCGGCACCCATGCCGGGATCGAGGACACCTCCGAGCTGATGTCGGTGCATCCGGCGGGCGTGCGCCTCTCCCGCCTGCCGGCGGGGGCCGAGGCGTTGGCCGCCACGGGCGCGACCGGCGATCCGTCCCGCGCCTCGGTTGCGCGGGGGGAGGCGCTGCTCGCGATGCGCATCGCCGCGGCGGTGGCCCAGATCCGCGCCGCGCGCGGGGGGTGAACCGTTGCGGCGCGGCCCCCGCACGCCCATGGTGAGGCACGATCCGCGGAGGACGCCATGCCGATCGACGAATCCCTTCCCTTCCTGCCGGTGAACATCGCCGTGCTCACCGTGAGCGACACGCGCGACCTGTCGACCGACCGTTCCGGCCAGACGCTGCAGGACCGCATCGACGCCGGCGGCCACCATTGCGTCGCGCGGGAGATCGTGAAGGACGAGGCCGACCTCATCGAGGCCACGCTGCGCCGCTGGATCGCCGATCCCGCCGTCGACTGCGTCATCACGACCGGTGGCACCGGCATCACCGGCCGCGACGTCACGCCGGAAGCCTTCAAGCGCGTGCTCGAGAAGGAAATCGAAGGCTTCGGCGAATTGTTCCGGATGCTGAGCTACGCGAAGATCGGCACCTCCACGATGCAGTCGCGCGCGCTCGGCGGCGTCGCGGACGGGACCTACCTGTTCGCGCTGCCGGGCTCGACCGGCGCCTGCAAGGACGCCTGGGACGACATCCTGAAGTTCCAGCTCGACAGCCGGCACCGGCCCTGCAACCTGGTCGAGCTGATGCCGCGGCTGAAGGAACACCTGAAGGCGGCGTGAGGCTGGTCCGGCGCGGACGGGGGAGGGCGCCGTCCCTCCAATTCCCCGATGAATCTCGAGGTTTCCAAAGGCCCTTTGGCCTTTGGTGGGGTGAGGTCCGGAGAGGGGCAAGGCCCCTCTCCGTGCTCCGCTCAGAACAGCGCCAGCTGCGCCGTCTGCGGTGCCTTCCCCGCTGCATCCGGCACGCGGAACTGCGTGCAGTCGAGGTTGCCCACCCCGCCGCCGCGGCGTTCCAGGTTCAGCCGGCGTGCGGCGACCGCGAAGCGTTGCGCGAGCAGGTCGGCGTAAGCCCCCGTGCCCTTCTGGCGCACGCCGAAGCGGCTGTCATACAGCGCGCCGCCGCGCGTCTGGCGGATCAGCGAGAGCACGCGTGCGGCGCGGTCCGGCATGTGGCGGGCGAGCCAGTCCTCGAACAGCTGCTTGATCTCGAGCGGCAGGCGCAGCAGCACGTAGCCGGCATGGCTTGCGCCGGCGGCGGCTGCGCGTTCGAGGATGGTCTCGAGTTCCGCGTCGTTCACCCCCGGGATCATCGGCGCGGCGAGCACCGCGGCCGGCACGCCCGCGGCGGCGAGGTCGCGCACCGCGGCGAGGCGCCGCTCGGGGGAGGCGGCGCGGGGTTCCATGATGCGCGCGAGGCGCGGATCGAGCGTCGTGATCGACAGGCAGACCCGCGCCAGGTTGCGCTTCGCCATCGGCGCGAGGATGTCGAGGTCGCGCAGCACGCCCGCGGACTTGGTCACGATGGTGACCGGGTGGTTGAAGCGATCGAGCACTTCCAGCACCGCGCGCGTCAGCTTCAGGGTGCGCTCGACGGGCTGGTAGGGATCTGTGTTGGACCCGAGGGCGATCGGCCGCGGATCGTAGCCGGGCTTGCGAAGTTCCTTTTCGAGCAGCGCGGCGACGTCGGGCTTGAAGATCAGCCGGGTTTCGAAGTCGAGGCCGGGGGAGAGGCCGAGATAGGCGTGGGAGGGCCGGGCGTAGCAGTAGACGCAGCCATGCTCGCAGCCGCGATAGGGGTTCACGGCGCGGTCGAAGCCGATATCGGGGCTCTCGTTCCAGGCCAGCGCGGATTTCGACTTGTCGGGGGTCAGCGTGGTGGGCAGGGGTGGCAGGTCGGCGAAGGCGGCTTCGAGCGTGCCCCAGCCGTCGTCGAAGGCCTCGCGGGAGGATGCCTCGAAGCGGATGGCAGGGTTCAGGCCGGCGCCGCGGCCCTTGCGGGCGGCGGGGGGAAGGGCAAAGGCCTCACCCATGGGGGGGAGACGATGGGGCGTGCCGTCGGGCATGGCGCTGGTCCCTGTGTTCCCATTTCGTTCCTGCGCATTCTCGCCGCGCGTGCCTCTGACGTCAAGAACAGATTGGGAACAAGTGGTTAATCCAGGATTAACCGAGCGGGGCGCCGGATGAGAACGTCCGGCGAACTCGTGGCCCTCATCCCGACGCTGAACGCGGCGGAAAACCTCGCGCGCACGCTCGATGCGCTGGCCGGGCAGGTCGCCGGTATCGTCGTCGCCGATGGCGGCAGCACGGATGGCACGGCGGCGGTCGCGCGCGCGGCCGCGCGGGTCGTAACGGCTCCGCGCGGCCGCGGCACCCAGCTTTCGGCCGGCGCCGCGGCCATCGAGGCGCCCTGGATCCTCGTCCTCCATGCCGATACGCGGCCCGGCCGAGGCTGGCGCGAGGCTGCCGAGGCCTTCATGGCCGACCCGTCCAACGCCGACCGCGCGGGGTATTTCCGCTTCGCCCTGGACGACGCCGCGCCCCAGGCGCGGCGACTGGAACGCGCCGTTGCCTGGCGCTGCCGCGTCCTCGGCCTGCCCTATGGCGACCAGGGGCTGCTGATCCGCCGGGACTTCCTGGAACGCCTGGGCGGCTTCCGCGCGATCCCGATCATGGAGGACGTCGACCTGGTCCGCCGGATCGGCCGGCGCCGTCTCGTCGCCCTCGATGCTGCCTTCGTTACCTCGGCCGTGCGCTGGCGCCGTGACGGCTGGTGGCGACGATCGGCGCGCAACCTGGCCTGCCTTGCGCTGTGGTTCGTGGGCGTGCCGCCGGACCGCATCGCCCGCCTCTATGCGCGGCGTCGCGGATGAGGTGTCCTGCGCTGCAATGCAACGGAAGACGGTGATTCTCTTCGCCCGCGCGCCGCGGCTCGGCGCGGTGAAACGACGGCTTGCACGAGGCATCGGGGACCGGGCGGCGCTGCGCTTCTACACCGCGACCCTGGCCGCGACGGCACGGCCGATCGCGCGCGACAGGCGCTGGCGGACGCTGCTCGCCATCACACCGCCTGGGGCGCGTGCCGACTGGTCACGCTTCGCGCCGCGCGGGACGCCGCGCGTCGCGCAGCCCCGCGGGGACCTCGGCGCCCGGATGGACGGCGCGATGCGCCCGTATCAATGCGCGGTGCTGGTCGGCAGCGACATACCGGGCCTCGGGCCCGCGGACATCGCCGCCGCCTTCCGCGCGCTCGGGCGGGCGGATGCCGTCTTCGGCCCGGCCGAGGATGGCGGCTACTGGCTGGTCGGGCTCGGCCCGCGCCGGCCCGCGCGGCCCTTCGCCGGGGCGCGGTGGTCGAGCCCGCATGCCCTTGCCGACACGCTCGCCAATTTCACCGGCCGCCGCGTCGTGCTGCTGCACAGGCGGCGCGACGTCGACACGGCGGAGGACCTTGCCGCCATCGGAGGGCCCCGATGAAGCCACCGCCACCCCGCCGCATCGCGGTGCAGATCTTCGGCACCGCCGGCGCACTGCTGCTGGCCAACCACGCGCTGTCCTTCACGCAGCATCCCTGGCTGCTGCCCTCGCTCGGCGGGTCCTGCGTCATCCTGTTCGGCATGCCGCGTGGGATCATGGCGCAGCCGCGCTCCTTCATCGGCGGCCATCTGCTTGCCACCATCACCGGCCTGGCCTTTCGCGTGGGCCACGCGACATTCGGCGGGCCGCTCGCGCTCTGGATCGCCTTCGCGGTCGGCACCGCGCTCGCGGTGATGTCGGTGACGCGCACCATCCATTCGCCGGCCGGCGCCAACCCGGTCGTCGTCTTCGCCGAGGGCGCCGACTGGGACTTCCTGCTCGCGCCTCTGTTGCCGGGGCTGGCGACGCTGTTCCTCGTCGCCTGGATGGCGAACAACGCGCCGTCGCCCTGGGGCACCGGACCCTGGCCCCGTTTCGGCCTGCGCGGGACGCTCAGGCCGGGCTGACGGCGCCCGTCACCATCGCGACCGCCCAGTCCTCGCGCCCATTCGCCGCAGCCCGGCGCGCCGCGGCGTGCCAGTCGTAGTCGAGCGCCATTAGCTCCGCGCCCCAGGCGCCGCGCCGCCGCGTCAGGATGGCGTAGCGCGCATGGGGCGACCGGTGTTCGAGCGTCGGCGCCGCCGGGTTGTCGGCGAAGACGGGGCAGCCGACGCTGCCGGGGTTCAGCACCAGGCAGCCCTCGGGCCCCTGCACCACGGCCTGGCGATGGCTGTGCCCGCACAGCACCACCCCGCCCGGCCGCGCGGCGGCACCGAGCCGGGCCGCGACGGTTGCGCGCGCCGCCGGGGCCAGCCGCCCGTCCATCACATCCTCGAGCAGGTAGGTGCTGTCGTCCGCCGGCGTGCCGTGCACGGCGAGGATGTCGGGCGAGACCTCGAGCATCGGGGGCAGGGCGTGCAGCGCGGCGCGTTCCGCCTCGCTCAACGCCGCGCGGGCGAAGCGGCCGGCTGGGGAGAGCTTCGCCTCCGGCATCTCGACGATCCAGCGGTCATGGTTGCCGCGCACCGTGGGCAGGTCGAGCTCGCCCAGCCGCTCGAAGGTCTCCTTCGGCCAGAGCGGGCTGGTGACGCAGTCGCCGAGGTTCACGATCGCGTCGACGCCGCGCCCCTCGATGTCCGCCAGCACCGCCTCGAGCGCCAGCAGGTTGCCGTGGATGTCGGAGATCACCGCGAGCCGCATGCGCTCGAGCCTAGGCCCGCGCCGCGCCGCGTGCGAGCCTGCCGTGCAGGAGGACCAACGCCATGACCACGCCGCTCCGCTTCGGCCTGCTGCTGTTCCCCCGGCTCACGCAGCTCGACATGACCGGGCCCTTCGAGGTGTTCTCCCGCGTGCCCGGCGGCCAGGTGCACCTCGTCTGGAAGACGAAGGAGGCGGTGCGCGCGGATACCGGCCTCACCATGCTGCCGGACACCGATTTCGCGACCTGTCCGCAGCTCGACATCCTCTGCGTGCCCGGCGGGCCTGGCGTGGCGGCGCTGATGGAGGACGAGGAGGTGCTCGCCTTCCTCCGCGCCCAGGCGAAGGGCGCGCGCTTCGTGACCTCGGTGTGCACCGGCGCGTTGGTGCTGGGGGCGGCGGGGCTGCTCAAGGGCGTGCGGGCGACGACGCATTGGGCTAGCCACGACTTCCTCGCCGCGCTCGGCGCCGAGCCCGTCCATGCGCGCTGGGTGCGCGACGGGCGCGTGGTGACGGGCGGCGGCGTGACGGCGGGGATCGACTTCGCCCTCGCCCTGGTGGCGGACCTGCTCTCACCCGAGGCCGCGCAGGCGATCCAACTGCAGATCGAATACGCCCCGGCCCCGCCCTTCGAGGCCGGATCGCCCGAGACGGCGCCGGCCCAGGTGCTCGCCACGGCCAAGGCGCGCGGGGCGGGGATGCGCGCGGAACGGGAGGCGCTGGTCGGTCGCGTCGCCGCGCGGCTCGGATGATCCTCGAGACGGCGCGGCTGCGGCTCCGCCCCTTCGTGGAGGCCGATATCCCGGCCTATGCGGCGATCCGCGCCGATCCCGAGGTGATGCGCCACATGCCCGGCGGCATGGCGCGGGCGGCGATGGCGGCGGAGGACGCTGCGCGGCTCGTCCCCGACTTCGCCAATGACTGGCCACGCTTCGGCTATGGCCCCTGGGCGCTCGAGGATCGCGCGACCGGCGCGCTGCTGGGCCATGGCGGGCTGCGCGCCCTGCCGGACCACGGGAACGAGACCGAGATCCTCTACATGCTTGCGCGGGCCGCCTGGGGGCGCGGCATCGCGAGCGAGGTCGCCGCGGCGGCGCGGGATCTCGCCTTCGGCAGCCTCGGTCTCGCCTCCGTGGTCGGCTATGCGGCGCCCGCGAACCTCGCCTCGCGCCGGGTGCTCGAGAAGACGGGCCTCGCCTTCGTGGGCGAGGTCGTGATCTTCGGCATCGTCACGCGGCGCTACGTGCTCGACCGCGCCTGACTCACCACATCGTCTTCGCGGCGCGGGCCGGCCATTCGCGGTCATAGGTGTCGCCGCCCGTCGCGCCCTCGCTCAGCGTCGCGAGGATCTGCCCCGGCGTCGGCAGGCTGCCCGGCGCGGCCTGGCGCGCGATATCCCAAAGCCCGGCACGGATCACGGCGCGGGCGCATTGGAAGTAGATCTCCTCGACGTCGACCACGATGACCGAGCGCGGCGCCGCGCCGTCGACGGCGAAGGAGGCGAGCAGCGCCGGATCGACCGACAGATGCGCCCGCCCGTTCACCCGCAGCGTCGTCCCCGAGCCCGGGATCAGGAACAGCAGCCCGACCCGCGGGTCGCGGACGATGTTGCGCAGGCTGTCGGCGCGGTTGTTGCCGCGCCGGTCTGGCAGCAGCAGCGTCCGCTCGTCCTCGATCCGCACCAGCCCATGCGCGTCTCCGCGCGGGGAGGCGTCGAGCCCCTCCGGCCCCGCGGTCGCGAGCACCAGGAAGGGCGAAGCCTCGATCAACTCGCGGTAGTGCGGGGTGACGCGGTCCGTGACCTTGGCGGTCGAGGCGAGGTTCGGCGTGCCGTAGATGGCCTCCAGCGCTTCGATGCTGTCGATCCGCATGGTCTGGGCTCCCGTCCGATCCTGCCCGCTTACGCCCCGGATCGGGGCGACGGTAGCCGGAGGAGTGCGCCGGCCATCCCCGTTCACCGAAGCTTCATGGCGACCCGCGATCCTGGCTGGCGGGAGGCGCGCCATGACCCAGACCCCGACCGGCGACCCGGACCGCGAGGCCCGCACCCGCATGCTGGCGCGGCTGGAGGAGTTGCACCGCCTGCACCTCGCTCTGGTCGAGGAGAGCCGCGGCCTCAAGCGCTTCACCACCGAGGGCCGCGCGCGCGCCGAAATCGAGATCGCGACCGAGATGCTCGAAGGCTACCTCGCGGCCACGGCGGCGTTCCTCGAGAACATGCGCGGCCGCTACGAGGCGCGGCTGCCGCTGCTCCGCCGCGGAGAGCCCGCCTTCGGCGCGCGGCCGGACCAGGCGCCGGAACATGGGGCGTTCTGGCTCGCCTTCTCGCGGCTCTGCGCGGTGTTGCGGCGGGCGGAACGGCAAGCCTCGGGCTAGCGGGCGTTCCGCATCACGCCCTCCCAGACGCAGACGAGATGCGTCTCGGCACCGCGATCGAGCAGCACCGGGCGGTCGAAGCGGCAATGGCGGGCGGCGACGGCCGCGGCCGCCACCCCATCCCCCGCGAAGACGAAATGCAGCAGGTCGCCCGCCGTGCAGCCGCCCCCGGCCAGCATCCCGACGAGGCGGTGTTCGAGCGGCAGCGGATCGCCCGCGATGAAGCGCGCGGTGCAGAGCCGCGCCGCGGCATCGTCGGCGGATGCCGCTGCGGGCAGCGTGGTCGTCAGTCCGACGAGAAGGGCAAGCATCGGGCGCATGGATGCGCGAGAATGGCGCGCCGGGGATGAACGCCGCGTTGACCGCAGCTGCGAGGGAGATCGGAGGATGGACGGCCGCGCCGGATGCGCAGGGGCGTGGGTGGCGATGGCGCTCGCGCTGCTGCTGCTGCCTGCCGCGGCGGCCGCGCAGGCGCGGCGCGGGGCGCCCGATCCGGCCCGGCCGCGTCCGGCGGAACGCGCCTGGATCGAGGCCTGCGTCCTGACAGCCCAGGCGCATCCGCCCCGCGCCGCCTTCGGGCGTTGCGCCTGGCGGATCGTGTTGGCCTGCCAGGGTGAGGCGAGCGAAAGCCTGCTCGCCGCGCGCCTGCCGACGATGCCTGACCGGCCGAATTCCTTGACGCTCTGCACCCAGGCGGAGACGACGATCTGGCAGGGACAGATGGACCGCTGGCTGCGCGAGACGGGCCTGCTCGCGACGCCGGAGGCGCAGGAACCGCTCCGCCGCGCGCAGCGCGCCTTCCTCGCCTATCGCGACGCGGCCTGCATCGCCGAAGGCTTGCTGTCCGCGCCGGGCGACGCGGAGGCGCATCGCCTGGCCTGCCGGCTCGAGCAGACGGCCCTGCGGGCGCTCGAACTCAAGCGGCAACGGGACGAGATCTGGCTCGGGATCGCCGCGGCCTCGGCGGATCAGCCCTGAGGCGCGCCCCGGTCAGGCGTGGCAGCCTGACCGGGGGCGTCGTGCGCAGGAGGACAGCGCCGCAACGGATCAGCCGTCGCGGCGCGCCCTCGTCAGCGGCGCCACCAGCCCTGGCGCTTCGGCAGCGCGGCGTCGGTGCCGGTGCCGAGGACCACAGGCTGCACCGCCGCACCCACGACGGGTTCGGCCGACGCGACAGGCTCGGGCGCAGGGGCCGGTTCCGGCGTCGCGGCAGTGATGGGCTCGGGGGCGGCCGCGGGCAGTGGCTCCGGCTCGGGCGCGGCAGCCACGGGGGGCTCGGGCCCCTCCTCGGCGGCCATGGGCGGCGCCTCGGCAACCGGGGCTTCGGCCGGGGCAGGCGCGGCCGTCTCGGTCACCACCGCTTCGGCGACGGCCGCGGCGGCGCGGGCCGGGCGCGCGGTTGCCGCACGCTCGGCGGCGGCTTCCGCGGCTTCCATCGCCTCGAAGATGTCGTCGATCTGGCCCGCGAAGGGATCGGCAGGCGTCGGGCCGGTGTAGCGGGCCGCGCGCGCGGCCGGTGCGGGCGCCGGGGCAGGGGCCTCGCCCTCCGATTCGGCCTCGGACGCTTCGGGAGCGCTGCCGTCCTCGCGCCGGCGGCGGCCGCCACGGCGACCGCGACGGCGGCGACGACCATCGGCATCCGCGCTGTCGGCAGCCGCGGCCTCGGTGGCGTCCTCGCCCTCGGCCGGCGCGGCTTCCGCCTCGGCTTCGGGTTCCGCCTCGGGCTCGCCCTCGACATCGCCCTCGGCGGCGAGCTCGGCCTCGATCTCCGCCTCGGTTCCGGCCGGGGTCTCGCGGCCCTCCTCGCGGCGTCCGCCACGGCGGCGGCGGCGGCGGCGGCGGCGGCCGGCATCCTCGCCGCCCTCGGCGCGGCGCGGCGCGTCCTCGGATTCCTCCGCGGCCGCCTCGGCGTCCTCGACCTCCTCCTCCGCCTCGACGGGCTCGGGCGCGTAGTCCATGCGCAGCGCGGTGGGCGCGGCGGGGACGAAGCCGGGCTCGGCGGCGCGCAGGCGCTCGATCTTCAAGGCCGGCGGCATCAGCGTGTCGTCGGGCTCGAACAGCACGGTCATGCCGAAGCGGGCCTCGAGCTCGGCGAGGCGGTCACGCTTGCGATTCAGCAGCCACAGTGCGACCGGTGCCGCGACGCGCACCATGATCTCGGAGGCGCGGCGCTTCGCCCCTTCCTCCTCGATCGCGCGCAGCACCTGCAGCGCGCTGCTGTCGACGCTGCGGACCAGGCCGCGGCCCTGGCAGTGCGGGCAGGTGACGAAGGTCTGCTCGGCGATCGAGGGGCGCAGCCGCTGGCGCGACATCTCGAGCAGGCCGAAATGGCTGATCCGCCCGACCTGGATGCGCGCACGGTCGTGTTTGAGCGCTTCCTTCAGGCGCCGCTCGACCATCCCGTCATGCTTCGACGACTCCATATCGATGAAGTCGATGACGATGAGGCCCGCGAGGTCGCGCAGGCGAAGCTGGCGGGCGATCTCGTCCGCGGCTTCGAGGTTGGTGCGCAGCGCGGTGTCCTCGATGTGCCGGTCGCGCGTGGCGCGGCCCGAGTTCACGTCGATGGCGACCAGCGCCTCGGTCTGGTTGATGACGATGTAGCCGCCGGACTTGAGCTGGCAGACCGGCGAATGCATCGCGTCGAGCTGCGCGTCGACGTTGTGCCGGGCGAACAGCGGAAGCGCGTCGCGGTGCATCCGCACCTTGCCGGAATTGGCCGGCATCAGCATGCGCATGAACTCGCGCGCCTGGCTGTAGGCGTCGTCGCCCTCGACGATCACCTCCTCGATGTCGCGGCCGAAGACGTCGCGGATCGAACGCTTGATGAGGTCCGCTTCCTCGTAGATCAGCGCCGGCGCGGTGGAGGCCAGCGTCCGTTCGCGGATGTTGTCCCACAGGCGCAGCAGGTATTCGCAGTCGCGCTTGATCTCGGGCTTCGGACGCTGGGCGCCGGCGGTGCGCACGATCAGCGACATGCCGTCGGGGAGGTTCATCTCCTCCACCACCTCGCGCAGCCGCTTGCGGTCCGCGGCCGAGGTGATCTTGCGCGACACGCCGCCGCCGCGCGGCGAGTTCGGCATCAGCACCGAGAAGCGGCCGGCCAGCGAGATGTAGGTGGTCAGCGCCGCGCCCTTGCCGCCGCGTTCTTCCTTGACGACCTGCACCAGCATGATCTGCCGACGCTTGATCACTTCCTGGATCTTGTAGTGGCGGAGGAATTTCGGCGGGATGCGGCGCTCGCGGCGCTCCTCCTCGCCTTCGGCCGGCAGGTCCTCGCCGCCGATGGTCTCGGGCGGGGGCGGGGCGTCCTCGGCGGGCAGGCTCTCGACGCGGCCGTGGTCTTCGGCATCCTCGGCCTGCGCCTCGATGGCCTCCTCGACGGGCTGGCCCGCATCCGGGGCGCCGGCGATGCGGTCGTCCGCCATCTCGAGGGGCTGGGCGGCCAGGGCGGGCGCGTCGTCGGAGGCAGCCTCGGTCGCCGGCCCTTCCTCGGATGCGGGGCCTTCGACGGCGGTCTCGCCCTCGGCGGGGGGGGCCGCGGCGTCGGCGGGCGGGTGCTCGTCCCCGTTGGTCCAGGCCTCGCTGCCTTCGCCGTTCCATGCCGCGGCGCGGTCCATCGCGGATTCCGGCGGAAGGTCGGCCTCATCCTCGGCGCGGGCTTCCTCGGCCTGCATCTCGATCAGGCGCTGCCGGTCGGCGATCGGGATCTGGTAGTAGTCAGGATGGATTTCGCCGAAGGCCAGGAAGCCGTGGCGGTTGCCGCCGTACTCGACGAAGGCGGCCTGCAGGCTGGGTTCCACCCGCACCACCTTGGCCAGGTAGATGTTGCCCTTGAGAGGCTTCCGGGTGGCGGTTTCGAGGTCGAATTCCTCGACGCGGTTGCCGTCCAGCACCACCACCCGTGTTTCTTCGGGGTGGGATGCGTCGATCAGCATGCGCTTGGTCATGGGCGTCGGTGCTCCGCGCCGCGGCGGGGCCGGCGGCGCAAGGAATTGGCGGGGCCCGGGCGGAGACGGAATCGCGGCGCTGCGTCCTCAGGCATGCGGCGGCGAACGTCCTCGCTCGGCGGGCCCGGCGCCGCGCGCGGCGCGGTGCGGGCCCTGGGTGGGCGCGCCTGGTCTCTGCCCCGGTAGCCCTTGGACGGCCGCGATGCGGCGGTCACAGGCGCAGGCGGGCCGGCATGGCGATGCGGCATGCCCGGCGCCGGCGTCAGGGGCGGATCGGGCGTAGCGCGCACCGGGTTCCGCGCCGGCGGAGGCGGCAGGGGGGCACCCGGCGAGGCCACGGAACACTTGGGCGACCGGGAAGGCCGCCCCGGCTCCAGGCCGGGCACCCGATGGATCGCCACGACGCCGCCCCTGCCTTCGGCCCTGGGGTCACGCGCCGGGCGAACCCGCCCGGGACTCCGCCCGCAGCGGCATCCGCCGGGGCGCTGCACCATAGTCATGTAGCGGGGCTGTCACAAGGCCGGAAGAATGCCCGGCGGTGTTCAGGTGCTACTTCAAACTTCGCGTGGCAATACCCTGATAAGGCCTGTAGAATCGCGTCGTGCCCTGAATGGGGATCGGGGCGCCTGTAGGGGTGAGTGCCATGACCGGCCTTGGCCGCCGCCCGTTCCTCGGGCTCGGCCTGCTTGCCGCGGCGGGAGCGGGGCCCGCGCGCGCTGGGAACATCACCGAAGGCGGCCTGGCCCAGGCTGGCCGGAGCGCGCGTCTGACCCTGGTCGTCGAAGGCGAGCAGCGCTGGAGCCTGCGCGCTCAGTCGGACCCGGCGCGCCTGGTGTTGAGCCTGCCCGACGCCAACTGGCGGGCCGGGGCGCGGTTGCGCGGCGCCGGGCCGGTGCGCGCCGCGCGCTTCGATGCCGCCGAGGACGCTCTGGTCCTCGATCTGTCGAGGCCTGCGGTCGGCCGCGTGGTGCCGGCGCCGCCCGGTCGCCTCGTCCTGAGCATTCAGCCAGCCTCCGCCGCCGATTTCGCCTCGGCCGTCCGGGCGGGCCGCGATCATGCCGCCGGCATTGCCCGGGGGCGGGCGCCGCTGCCGCTCGTCGTGCTCGATCCCGGCCATGGCGGCCGCGACCCGGGCGCCATCGGCGCCTCGGGTGTCCAGGAGAAGCGCATCGTCCTCGCCACCGCGCTCGAAGTGAAGCGGCGGCTCGAGGCGACGCGCAGCTGCCGGGTCCTGCTGACCCGCTCGCGCGACGTCTTCGTGCCGCTCGCCGAACGGGTCGAGATCGCGCGCCGGCGCGATGCGGCGCTGTTCCTGTCGATTCACGCGGATTCCGCGCCGGGCGCGCGCGGGGCCTCCGTCTACACCCTGTCCGATACCGCATCCGACGCCATGAGCGAGGCACTGGCGCGCCGGGAGAACCAGGCGGACCTGGCCGGCGGCCTGCGCCTGCCCTCGGTCAGCCCGGAAGTGCAGCGGATCCTGATCAGCCTGATGCGGCAGGAGACCCGGGCGGGGTCGTCCCGCCTCGCGCGCCTCGCGGTGCGGGAATTGGGGGAGGAGGTCGCGCTGCTCCCCAACACCCACCGGGAGGCCGCCTTCGTCGTGCTGAAGTCGCCCGAGATTCCCTCCGCCCTGGTGGAACTCGGCTTCCTGTCCGACCCCAGGGACGAGGCAGCGCTGCAGCAGCCCGGCCATCGGGGGCGGCTGGCCACGGCCCTGACGCGCGCGGTCCAGGGCTGGATCGAGGCCGCGCCCGCAACGGTCCGCCCCGGATGACCTGCCGCCGCACGCGGCCGCGTGATTCAGCGCCATGTCGCGGCCCGTCGCGAGCCGGTGTATCAGGAGGCCGATGAGCCCGAACGACCTTCGCGCCGAAGCTCCCCTCGATCCCACGCGCCAGCGGCGCAAGGGCAAGGCGGAGCCTGCGCGCCCCGAACCCACGGCCGAGGACGCCGCGCCGCCCGAGCGGAAGGCCCGCGAGGCGCCCGAACGGAAGAAGCGTCGCCGCCGTGGCCTCGGGCTGTTCAAGCTGTTCTTCGTCGTGATGCTCGCCGGCGGGCTGGTCGCGGCGGTGGCGGGCTACGGGCTCTATCGCCAGGTCGCCGAGGACCTGCCCGACTACCGCTGGCTCGCCGATTACGAGCCGCCGCAGATGAGCCGCATCTATGCGGCCGACAGCCGCCTGACCGCCGAGCTCGCGACGGAACGCCGCGTCTTCGTCCCGATCGAGGCCATTCCCCAGCGCGTGCAGCAGGCCTTCGTCTCGGCCGAGGATCAGCGCTTCTGGGAACATGCCGGCGTCGATCCGCTCGGCATCGGGCGTTCGGTGCTGACGGCGATCGAGAACTACGGCTCGGGCCGGCGCATGGGTGGGGCCTCGACCATCACCCAGCAGGTCGCCAAGAACATGCTGGTCGGCAACGAGCGCAGCGTGATGCGCAAGGTGCGCGAGGCGATCCTCGCCGTGCGCATCGAACAGGCGCTGTCCAAGGACCGCATCCTCGAGCTCTACCTGAACGAGATCTTCCTCGGGCAGAGCGCCTACGGGGTGGCGGCCGCCGCCCAGGCCTATTTCAACAAGGGCCTCGACGAGCTGACGCTGGCGGAGGCCGCCTTCCTCGCGGCCCTGCCCAAGGCGCCCAACAACTACAATCCGGTCCGCTTCCCCGAGGCGGCGCGCGCCCGGCGCGACTGGGTGCTCGATCGCATGGCCGAGGACGGGTACATCACCCGGGAAGAGGCGCGCTACGCGAAGGCCGAACCCATCGTGCCGCGCCCGTCGCGCCGGCCCGACGTCATCACGGTCGGCCAGCACTTCACCGAGGAAGTGCGTCGCGAACTGGTGCAGCGCTACGGCGCGGAACAGACGACGATGGGCGGCCTCGTCGTCCGCACCAGCCTCGACCCCGCCCTGCAGGCGGCGACGGAACGCGCGCTGCGGGATGGGCTGGTGTCCTACGATCGCCGCCGCGGCGGCTGGCGCGGGGCCTTCGGGCAGATCGCCGCCGGTCCGACGGAATGGATGCCTGCGCTCGAGGCGTATCAGCGCCCGCCGGGCGGCCTGCCGGAATGGCGGCTCGCGGTCGTCCTCGAGGTGCGCAACACCGAGGCGCGGCTCGGCTGGATCGAGCGGGGCGACGCGCGCGGCGCGCCGCAGCCGCGCACCGGACTGATGTATCTGCAGGACCTCGCCTGGGCGCGGGCCGCACGCGACGGACGCATCGTCGGCGGCCAGCCGTCCCGGATGAACCAGGTCGTGAACGTCGGGGACGTCGTCTACGTCGAACCGATGCCGACGCAGCTCGCCGCCCAGAACCGCCCCGCGCGGCCCGAGCGGCTGGAACTGCGCCAGATGCCGCAGGCCGAAGGGGCGGTCGTCGCGCTCGACCCGCAATCCGGCCGCGTCCTGGCGATGGCCGGTGGCTGGTCCTTCGAACGGTCCTGGTTCAACCGGGCGACGCAGGCGATGCGGCAGCCCGGATCCTCCTTCAAGCCGTTCGTCTACATCACCGCGCTCGAACAGGGCATGCCGCCCAATACCGAGCTGCTGGACGAGCCGATCGAGGTGATGTCCGGCGGACGGCTGTGGCGGCCGCAGAACTACACCGCGGGCCGGACCTATGGCTGGGTCACGATGCGGCAGGCGATGGAACGCAGCCTCAACCTCGTGACCGTCCGGCTCGCGCAGCAGGTCGGCATGGATGCGGTGGCGGATTCGGCGGCGCGCTTCGGGGTCATTCCGAACATGCCGCGGTATCTTGCGATGTCGCTCGGCGCGGGCGAGACGACGGTGATGCGCATGGCCGCGGGCTATGCCGCCTTCGTCAACGGCGGCGTCGAGGTGACGCCGACCCTGATCGATTCCGTCCAGGATCGGCGCGGTCGCGTCGTCTGGCGCGCCGACCGCCGCACCTGCGCAGGCTGTGCGGGCGGGCCGGAGGGGCAGCCGCCCGAACTGGTCGACCCGCAGCGTCGCCAGGTCACGGATCCGATCGCGGCCTACCAGATGGTGTCCCTGCTGCAGGGCGTCGTCGCCCGCGGCACAGGCCAGTCCGCGATCGGCGACCGTCTCGGCCGTCCCGTCGCCGGCAAGACCGGCACGACCGACGACTACAAGGACAACTGGTTCGTCGGCTTCACGCCCGACATCGTCGTGGCCGTGTGGATGGGCTTCGACGACCCGCGCACCCTCGGCAGCGGGGAAACGGGCGGCGGCAATGCGGCGCCGATCTTCCGCGAAGTGGTCGCCGCGGCGCTGCGCGACAGCCCGCCCGTGCCGTTCCGGGCGCCGCCCGGCGTCGCGCTCGTGCGCATCAACGTCGGCAATGGCTCGATCCTCGAGGCGTTCCGTCCGGGGACGGAGAACTCGGCGCGCCGGATGCGCGACGTGGAGGAAGGAGGCGGTGCCTCCGCGACCGGCCTCGACAGCAACCTGGGCGGGCTCTATTGAGCGCCCGCCATGCGCGCTGAAGCCGAATCCCTGAACGAGCAGATCACCGCCTCGGTGTCCCTGCTGAGGAGGCATCTTTGACTGGGATGCCGCCGTCCGCCGCCTCGAAGAGCTGAACGCTCGCGCCGAGGACCCCACGCTCTGGAACGATGCGGCCGAAGCCGGCCGCGTGATGCGGGAGCGCGGCCGTCTCGCCGGCCAGGTCGAGGGCGTGCAGAAGCTGGAGCGCGACGTCGCCGATGCGCTCGGCCTCATTGAACTCGCCGAGGCCGAGGGCGACGAGGACACGATCAAGGCCGCGCTCGCCGACCTCGAGGGACTCGCGGCCGAGGCGAAGCGGCTCGAGATCGAGAGCCTGCTCTCGGGCGAAGCGGATGCCAACGACGCCTATCTGGAGGTAAATGCCGGCGCCGGCGGCACCGAGGCCCAGGACTGGGCCGAGATGCTGCTGCGCATGTATGTGCGCTGGGCCGAGAAGCGCGGTTACAAGGTCAGCGTGACGGAACGCTCGGACGGCGAGCAGGCGGGCGTGAAGTCGGCCACGATCCAGGTCAGCGGTGCCAACGCCTATGGCTGGCTGAAGACCGAGACGGGCGTGCACCGCCTGGTACGCATCAGCCCCTTCGACGCGGCGGCGCGGCGGCAGACCTCCTTCGCCTCCGTCTATGTCTTCCCCGTGATCGACGACAAGATCGAGGTCGAGATCAATCCGGCCGACCTCAAGACCGACACCTTCCGCGCCTCGGGCGCCGGCGGCCAGCACGTCAACAAGACGGAATCGGGCGTCCGCTTCACCCATATCCCGACCGGGATCGTGGTGGCCTCGACCCAGGACCGCAGCCAGCATCGCAACCGCGCCATCGCGATGGAGATGCTGAAGGCCCGCCTGTACGAGCTGGAACTGCGCAAGCGCGAGGCGATCAGCGACGCGGTCGAGGCCGGCAAGACCGACATCGGCTGGGGCCACCAGATCCGCTCCTACGTGCTGCAGCCCTACCAGATGGTGAAGGACCTGCGGACCAGCGTGGAGAAGGGCAATCCCGATGCCGTGCTGGATGGCGACCTGGACGAGTTCATGGCCGCGGCGCTGGCCCAGCGCGTCGGGGCGACACGATCCGAGGCGAGCGCCGCCGCGCGTTGACACATGCCTGCGGTCGCGCCGACGAGCGTGAGCCGCCTGTCCTGAATGTCATGCAGAACCGAGGCTTCGCGCCGGCCTGGGTTGTCTTCCGCCGTTGACACCGTTCCGGTGCGGATGGATTTTCCAGCACGTGAAGCGGCCGGGAAGGCCGTCGTCCGAAGCGGGGGCAGAGTGGCAGACGAGACGGTCGAGGCGGCGCCGCCGGGCGGTGTCGCGCTCTCGCTCATGGCGCGGGGCGATGGATTCGTGGCGCTGCGCGCCGTGGTGTCCGAGCTCGCGCCGCCGGTCACGCTGCGCGCGATCCGCATGGCGGACGGCATCCTCCTCGCGCTTCGTGCCGCCGAAAACCCCGGTCTCGTCATGACCCCGCCCCTGACGGAAACAGCCGTGCCGCTGGAACGCGGCTTCGTCGACCGCCTGGCGGCGAAGGCAGGGCAGGTGGCGGCCAGCGCGGCGTCGCGTGCGATCGCCGCCATTGCCGCGCAGCCCGCGCTCAGCCTGCCCGAAGCGCAGGGGGCCGCGGCCGCCTTGCTGCAGGCTGCGCGCGAGTCGGTGCGTGCCGGACACGACCGCGAACCGGCCCGCATCGCCGCGGCTGCCGAGATCCACGCGGCGCTGTATTTCACGCTGCGCCACGCGCAGCAGCAGGGCCTCCTCGCTCCGGCGGCGGAGGAGAGCGCGTGACCATCGCCTTCCTCGGCCATTCCTATCACCAGCGCACGGCGTCCTCGGGCTTCATGCAGGACATCCTGCGCGAGGCCTATGGTGCGATGGATTGTTTCTTCGACGATAGCTGGGCGGGGGGCATCGCGCTCGACGTGCCGGGGATCGTCGCGCGGGGCTACGACCACATCCACATCTGGCAGATGGAAAGCCTCGCCGCCGCGGTCGCCGCGGCGGGGCCCTCGGTGCCGGTCACCTTCTATCCCATGCTCGATTCCGCTCGCATGGCGAAGGATGATTTCTGGCGCCGCGTCGCGGGGCACATGCGCATCGTCTGCTTCAGCCGCACGCTGCACCTGCAGATGCTGCGCCGCGGCCTCGAAAGCGCCTGCTTCGAATACATGCCCGACCCGGGGAGCCAGGTCCCGGTCGCTGACCCGGAGCCTGAATCGCTGTTCTTCTGGCAGCGGCGCCGCGACCTGGGCTGGCCCGAGGTGCGCCGGCTGCTGCCGCCGGGCTTCGCGGGCCGCGTCCACCTGCACATGCACCTCGACCCGACCTACGGCACGCCGGAACCGCCGCCGGCCGAGGAGATCGCGCGCTACCGCATCACCACCTCGACCTGGTTCGAGGACCGCGCGGAACTCGACGCGCTGACACGCGGCTTCGCCGGTTATGTCGCGCCCCGCCTGCATGAAGGGATCGGCATGTCCTTCCTCGAGGCCATGGCGCGCGGGCAATGCGTCATCGCCGCCGACAACCCGACGATGAACGAATACATCACCCATGGCGTGAACGGGTTGCTCTTCACACCGCGGGAACCCGCGCCGCTCGATCTCTCCCGCATGGCCGAGATCGGGCGCCGCGCCCGCCAAGGCATCGAGGCGGGCTTCGAACGGTGGGAGCGCGATCGCCGCGGCCGGCTGCTCGACTACATCGACGCGCCGCGCGGCGCCGACACGGCGCTGCTGCGCGAGGCGTCGCTCGCGATGATCGCATGACGCAGCCGATGCGCCGACCGCTGGTGACCGTCGCGGTGGTCACGCTGAACGCCGCGGCGGAGCTGCCGGGCACGCTGCGCTCCATCGCGCGGCAGACCTGGCAGGAGAAGGAGGTCCTCGTCGTCGACGGCGGATCGACCGACGGCACCATCGCGATCCTGCGCGACCCGGCCTCGGGCGTGACGCGGTGGGAGAGCGGCAAGGACCGCGGCCCCTACGACGCCATGAACAAGGCGGCCGCACTCGCCTCGGGCGAGTGGATCATCTTCATGAATGCGGGCGACTGGTTCGCCGACCCGCAGGCGATCGAGCACGCGCTGCGCGATGTCCCGCCGGATGCGGATTTCGTGATCGGCCATCACCTGTATCGCCTGCTCGACGGGTCGATGGTGCTGCACAAGGCGGCGGATTTCGAGGAGACCTGGTCGCGGCTGCGCGCGAGCGACTTCTCCTTCCGCTGGCTGAGCGGCATTCCCTGCCACCAGGCGACTTTCACCCGCACGGCGCTGCTGCTCGAGAACCCCTACGACATCGGCTTCCGCATCGCGGCCGACCACGACCTGATGTTCCGCATGCGCGCGGCGGGCGCGCGCTTCCACCACGGCAACACGGTTGTCGCCGTCTACACCCAGGGCGGGATGTCGACGAACCAGGAGGCTCTGTGCTTCCACGAGTGGTGGCGGATCGGCTGCACCTTCGGCAAGCCGGCGCTGTCGACCCGCTTCTTCCAGGAGAACTTCCGCCCCGGCGTGACCGAGCATCCGCGCCGCGTCGCCGAGGTGACGGCGCAGGTGCGCGCCTCGGGCCTGTTCTTCGAGGATTGGTACCGCGCCCTGCACCCGCGGGAACGCCTGGTCGATCCCGTCGAGCACTACATGTATGTCGGCTGGAAGCACGGCTTCGCGCCAAACCCCTTCTTCGACCCGGCCTTCTACGTCGCGCGCCATGCCGATGCGCGCGCGGCCGGCGGCAACCCCTTCGAGCACTATCTCAATGTCGGCCGCGCCGAGAACCGCCTGACCTTCGACTGGGCCGATGCGAGCCGGCCGCTCGCCGCGCTGCGCAGCGTGTTCGATCCGCAGCGCGAGGGGCTCGAGGTGCTGATCCGCCGCATCGCGGAGATGCCGTCCGATCAGCTCGCGCGGCTGCTGGCACCCTTCGCGCCGCCCCCGCCGCCGCCGGTGGCGGACGAGAACGCGCCGCCGGCCGATGGCAGCTGGTCGCTGGTCGGCGGGGCGAGCGAGCATTCCGAGGGGCCCTATCCGCAGCTTGGGCTCGACGCGCCCTTCCGCTGGTCGATCGGCGCGGTGACGACGCTGCGGGTGTTCAGCGCCGAAGCGGGTCGCCGTCGCCTGCGGCTCATCGTGCGCAACGCGCTCGGCGGCCAGCGCCTGGGGATCGGTGGCGAGGGCGTGACGCCGCGCGATGTCCCTCTGCCGCTCGCCGATATCTCGGTGCCGGTTCCGGTCGAGGTGACGCTGGACGGCCCGCCCGGCTATCGCGACATCGAGATCCGCCCCTCGCGGCAGTCCCAGCCCGATGGCGTCGGCCGACACCTGACCTTCATCCTCGAATCCGTGCAGTTGGAGGAGGCCGAGACGGCCCGCCCGGCCCCGCTGCTCGGCGACATCGCCGCGCCGATGCCGGCACCGATCGAGGCCGCCTTGCTGAAGCGGCAGGATGCCGAGACCGTGCTGTGGGAAATGTCGGACGGCATTGGCGCGTTGGAAGGCCCCGCGCCGGAGATCGGCCTGCCGCATCATTTCCGCTGGATCACGGCGCGGCGGTGCCGGCTGCTCCTCGATGCGCCCGCCGCGCGCCACGCCACGCTGCGCCTGGATTATCGCTGCCCGATCGCGGGCCAGCGCGCCATTCTCCGGGTCAACGACGACCCCGCGCAGTTCCTGCGCCTGGACAGCGGCGCGCTGACCGAACGCTTCCGGCTGGAGATCCCGGTGCGGCTGAAGCCCGGCCGCAGCGCAGTGGAGTTCATGCTGAGCGAAACGACCCGGGAGGTCGCGGGCGAACGCGACCTCGCGCTGCTGATCGAGGATCTCGCGATCGTCTGAGATGCCGGGCACGAAGGCATCGCCTTCGCGCCCCTCGGACGACAGGCCGCGAGCTCACCGCATCGCCGCCTTCAGCACGTCCCCCACCTCATCGAGGATCGCGGGGTCGTCGATGGTCGGCGGCACCACGTAGTCGTCCCCGTCTGCGATCTTGCGCAGCGTTGCGCGCAGGATCTTGCCCGATCGCGTCTTGGGCAGGCGGGCGACGACGCGGGCATCCTTGAAGGCGGCGACCGGTCCGATCTGGTCGCGCACCATGGCGATCAGTTCCTTCGAGATCGCCGCCTCGCCCTTCGCGACGCCGGACTTCAGCACGACCAGGCCGAGCGGCACCTGGCCCTTCAGCGTATCGCGCACGCCGACCACGGCGCATTCGGCGACGTCGGGATGGGAGGCCAGCACCTCCTCCATCGCGCCGGTCGACAGGCGATGGCCGGCGACGTTGATGATGTCGTCGGTGCGGCTCATCACCCAGACATAGCCGTCCTCATCGACCATCCCGGCATCGGCGGTCGAGTAGTAGCCGGGGAAGGCCGAGAGATAGGCCTCGCGGAAGCGGTCGTCGGCATTGAACAGTGTCGGCAGGCAGGACGGCGGCAGCGGCAGCCGAACCGCCAGGCTGCCGATCTGCCCGCGCGGGACCTCCTGATGTGCCTCGTCCAGCACGACCACGTCGTAGCCGGGCGCGGGCTTGCCGCCCGACCCCGCGCGCGTCGGGAACAGGCCGAGACCGCGGAAATTGCCGGTGATGGTCCAGCCCGTCTCGGTCTGCCACCAATGGTCGACCACGGGCTTGGCGAGCAGGCGCTCGGACCAGGTGATGGTGTCGGGGTCGCAGCGCTCGCCGGCGAGGTAGAGAGCTTCCATGCGCGACAGGTCGTAGCGCTTCAGGAAGGCTCCGTCCGGGTCCTCCTTCTTGATGGCGCGGATCGCGGTCGGCGCGGTGAAGAGCACCTTCACCCGGTGCTGCTCGCACACCCGCCAGAAGGTGCCGGCATCGGGCGTGCCGACGGGCTTGCCCTCGAACAGGACGGTGGTGCAGCCGGCCAGAAGCGGGGCGTAGACGATGTAGGAATGCCCCACGACCCAGCCCACGTCGGAGGCCGCCCAGAACACGTCGCCGGGCCCCACGCCGTAGACCATGGACATGGAGTTGTGCAGCGCGACCGCGTGCCCGCCATTGTCGCGCAGGATGCCCTTGGGCGCGCCCGTCGTGCCCGAGGTGTAGAGGATGTAGAGCGGGTCGGTGCTCTCGACCGGCACGCAAGCGTGCGGCGTGGCGGCGGCCTCGGCGGCGAGCAGGTCCTCGTCGCGGCCGGGCGTCAGTTCGCAGGGTGCGGCCTCGCGCTGCAGGATCAGCATGCTGGAGGGCTTGTGCGGCGACAGCCCGATCGCGGCGTCGAGCAGCGGCTTGTACTTCACGACCCGTCCGGGCTCGAGTCCGCAGGAGGCCGAGACGATCGCCTTCGGCTTGGCATCCGCGATGCGCGCGGCGAGCTCGGCCGCCGCGAAGCCGCCGAACACCACCGAATGCACCGCGCCCAGCCGGGCGCAGGCGAGCATCGCCATCGCCGCCTCCGGCACCATCGGCATGTAGATGACGACGCGATCGCCCTTGCCGACGCCGCGCGCGGCGAGCGCGCCGGCGATCTTCGCGACGCGCTGTTGCAACTCGGCGTAGGTCGTGGTCTCGATCCGGCCCGTCATCGGGCTGTCCCAGATGATGGCGGCCTGCGTCCCACGCCCGGCCGCGACGTGACGGTCGACCGCATTGAAGCAGGTGTTCAGCCGCCCGCCTGGAAACCAGCGACCGTACACGCCGAGCGCGCCGTCGAAGGCCGCTTCCGGCGGCGCATCCCAGGTGATCCCCTTCGCCGCCTCGGCCCACCAGCCGGCCGGATCGCGCCGCCAGGCCGCATAGGTGTCGTCATAGGAGCGGGCGCTGCCGGCCATGGGTGAATCCTCCGTGCTTGCCGGCAGAGTCCTCCGGCCGGCGGGGGCCATGCAAGGCCCCGTCGCGCCCGCGCAACCTTGCGGCAGATCAAGATTCGGCCGGCTTGCGCCGTCTATGGCTCCCGCGCGGCTGTGACCGGGACAGGCGCCGACCAACAGGAAGGCGAGGCCATGACCGACGACGTGCATCTCAGGGTGCTGCGAAGCCCACAGTTCCAGGAGCTCGTCCGCCGAAGAGCGGGGTTCGCCTGGACGCTCTCGATCATCATGCTGGTGATCTATTTCGGCTTCATCGCCCTCGTGGCCTTCGCCAAGCCGCTGCTTGCGACCAAGGTCGGCGGCGGCGTCACCTCGCTCGGCATCGTGCTCGGCCTCGTCGTGATCGTCTCGGCCTTCCTGCTGACCGGCATCTATGTCCGCCGCGCCAACGGCGAGTTCGACGAGATGACCGACAGCCTGAAGAAGGAGGTGTTGTGATGAAGCGCTTCCTCTGGGTGGCTGCGCTCGCCGCCACCGTCGGCGCCGCGGCGCATATCGGCATCGCCCAGGCCGCCGGCGCGCTGGAAGGGCAGGTGGATCGCCAGGCCCTGAACTGGCCGGCCATCATCATGTTCTTCGCCTTCGTGCTCGGCACGCTCGGCATCACCTACCGCGCGGCGATGCAGACGCGCTCGGCCGCGGATTTCTACGCCGCCGGCGGCGGCATCACCGGATTCCAGAACGGCCTCGCCATCGCCGGCGACTACATGTCGGCGGCTTCCTTCCTGGGTATCTCGGGCCTGGTCTTCGCCTCCGGCTTCGACGGGCTGATCTATTCGATCGGCTTCCTGGTCGGCTGGCCGGTCATCCTGTTCCTGATCGCGGAGCGGCTGCGCAACCTCGGCAAGTTCACCTTCGCCGACGTCGCCTCCTTCCGGCTGGAGCCGACCTCGATCCGCATCCTGTCCGCGACCGGCACGCTGGTCGTCGTGGCCTTCTACCTGATCGCGCAGATGGTCGGCGCAGGGAAGCTGATCCAGCTGCTGTTCGGCCTCGAATACCTATACGCGGTGGTGATCGTCGGCATCCTGATGATCGTCTACGTCGCCTTCGGCGGCATGAAGGCGACGACCTGGGTGCAGATCATCAAGGCGTGCCTGCTGCTCGCCGGCGCCTCCTTCATGGCCTTCATGGTGATGCTCCGCTACGGCTTCAGCCCGGAGGCGATGTTCGCCGACGCGGTCCGCATCCATCCGCGCCACGACGCCATCATGGCGCCCGGCGCGCTGGTCTCGGATCCGGTTTCGGCCATCTCGCTCGGCCTCGCGCTGATGTTCGGCACGGCGGGACTGCCGCACATCCTGATGCGCTTCTTCACGGTGTCGAACGCGCAGGCGGCGCGGAAGTCGGTGTTCTACGCGACCGGCTTCATCGCCTACTTCTACATCCTGACCTTCATCATCGGCTTCGGCGCCATCACCTTCCTGATGACGGACGACAGCTTCTACGCGGCCGGCGCCGGCGGCGTGATCAACCGCATCTCCGGGTTGCTCGGCGGCACCAACATGGCCGCGGTGCACCTCGCGAACGCGGTGGGCGGGTCGCTCTTCCTCGGCTTCATCTCGGCGGTGGCCTTCGCGACCATCCTCGCGGTGGTGGCAGGCCTGACGCTGGCCGGTGCCTCGGCCGTCTCGCACGACCTTTATGCCGAGGTCATCGCGCGCGGCCAGGCCAATGAGCAGAAGGAAGTGCGCATCTCGAAGATCACCGCGGTGGTGATCGGCATCGTCGCCATCATCCTCGGCTACGTGTTCGAGAACCAGAACGTCGCCTTCATGGTGGGCCTGGCCTTCGCGGTCGCGGCGTCCTGCAACTTCCCGGTCCTGCTGATGTCGGTGTTCTGGAAGGGCACCACGACGCGCGGTTCGCTGATCGGCGGCTTTCTCGGCCTGATCAGCGCCGTCGTGATGGTGGTGCTGTCCAAGGCGGTCTGGGTGCAGACCCTCGGCTTCCCGAAGGAGCTCTTCCCCTACGACAACCCCGCCATCTTCTCGATGGCGATCGCCTTCGCCGGCATCTGGCTGTTCTCGAAGATGGACAGCAGCGCGCAGGCGAAGTCCGAGCAGGCCGGCTTCGACGCCCAGTATGTGCGATCGGAGACCGGGATCGGCGCCGCCTCGGCGCATATCCACTGAGCCACGAGCGGCGCGGTCCCGCGCGGGGCCGCGCCGCACGCCGCCATGTCGTCCGGCTTCGACGCCCAGAACCCGCCCTTCGATCGCCTCGCCCAGCAGGAGGTCGAGGAGCTCCGCGCCGCGACCGACATCGGCTATTTCCGGCCGGGCGAAACCATCGTCGCGCGCGGCCGACCCTCCGACTTCCTGCACGTGGTGATCAAGGGTGCGGTCGAGGCGCGCGACGGCGAGGCGCTGCAGGGCGTCCTGGGCCCCCGCGATTCCTTCGACAGCCGCGCCCTGGTGCATGGCGCGGCGGGCGAGGACTTCGTCGCGGCGGAGGAGACGCTCTGCTTCCTCATCCCCCGCGCGACGGTGCTCGCGCTGATCGCGCGCAACGCGGCCTTCGCGGCCTTCTTCTACGCCGACGTTTCCCGCAAGCTCGAAGCCTTCTCCGAGGCCCGCAAGGCCGAGGGCGGCATGGAGAGCGTGCTGCGCGCCCGCGTGCGCGAGGCGATGCACGGCCGCGCCGTCTTCATCGAAGGTTCCGCGACCATCGAGCAGGCGGGCCAGGCCATGCGCGACGCCAACACCAACGCCGCCTTCGTCCGCGATCGGGAACGGACCGGCGTGGTGACGGGCATGAACCTCGCCAAGGCGGTGGTCCTGCAGCGGCTGCCGCTGGACACGCCGGTCCGGGAGATCACGCATTTCGACGTCGTCGCGGTGGATGAGGACGATTTCCTCTTCGAGGCGCTGCTGTCGATGACGCGGCACGGCAAGCGGCGGCTCGCGGTGCGTTCGGGCGGCGCCTTCGCCGGCTTCCTCGAGGATATCGACCTTCTCGGCCGCTTCGCGGGCAATTCGCAGCTCATCCCCGGTCGCATCGACCGGGCGCGGGATGTCGAGGAGCTCGCCGTCGCGGCGCATGAGATCCAGGACCAGGTCGAGCGCCTGCACCGCCAGGGCATGAAGGTGGAGGTGATCGCGGAGATCACCTCGGATCTCAATCGCCGGCTCTTCGTGCGGCTGTTCGAGCTCGTCGCGCCGGCCTCCATCCGCGAACAGGGCTGCCTGATGCTGATGGGCAGCGAGGGTCGGGGGGAGCAGACCGTCCGTACCGACCAGGACAATGGGCTGTTGCTCGCTGGGCCTGTACCCGAGGCCGATCTGGCGGCCTTCCGGGAAGCCTTCTCCGGCGCGCTGGACGGCTTCGGCTTCCCGCCCTGTCCCGGCAACGTCATGGTGCGCAACCCGCTCTGGTCCCAGCCGGCCGAGGGCATGGTGCGCCAGCTGCGCGCCTGGGTGATGGAGCGCACGCCGGACGCGGCGATGAACATCGCCATCTTCCTGGACGGCGTGGCACTCACCGGCCGGACCGCGCTGCTCGCCGAGACCAAGGCCGCGCTGTTCGACATGATGCGCGGCGAGGCCGTGCTGCTCGGCCGTTTCGCGCATCTGATCGAGAGCTTCGCCACACCCTCGATCGGCGTGCTCGGCACGCTGATGGCGAGCGTCGGGGTCACCGACGACGCCATCGACATCAAGAAGGCCGGCATCTTCCCGATCGTGCACGGCGTGCGGACCATGGCGCTGGAGAAGGGCATCACCGAGACCTCGACGGCCGAACGCATGGCCGCGCTGGTCCGCGCCGGCAGCTTCGACGGCGAGTTCGGCCGCGACATCATCAGCGCGCACCGCGTCTTCATGGGATATCGCCTCGCCTCGCAGCTCGATGCGGTGCGGCGCGGGTCGGTGGAGGGGGAATCGCTGCTGCGCCCGAGCCGCATGACCGCGGTGGACCGCGACATCCTGCGCGACAGCCTGCGCGTGGTGCGGCAGTTCCGCGACGTGATCGCGACCCGCTTCCGTACCGCGGCCTTCTGACCGTGATCGAGGCCGTCAAACGGCTGTTCTGGCGGGCCTCGCTGGCCGACCACGGCTACCTCTTCCTGTTCGACCCGCCGCCGGCGGGGGAGGTGGTCTCCCTCGATTGCGAGACCACGGGCCTCGACACGGCGACGGACGAGATCCTCGCCATCGCCGCGGTGCCGGTGGTCAACGGCCGCATCCAGACGAGCCGCCGCTTCGAGGCCTTCGTGAAGCCGGACCGCGCGCCGACCGCCGACAGCATCAAGGTCCACCGCCTGCGCGCCCGCGACCTCGAGGCCGCGCGGCCCATGCGGGAGGTGCTGCCCGAATTGCTGCGCTTCATCGGGTCGCGTCCGCTGCTCGGCTACTACATCGACTTCGACGTGCGGATGCTCGACCGCTACGCGAAGGAACTGCTGCAGGTCCACCTGCCGAACAAGCGGATCGAGGTCTCTTCGCTCTACTACGACCGGAAGTATGGAAAGGCGCCGCCGGGCACGACGATCGACCTGCGCTTCGCCTCGATGCTGGAGGACCTCGGCATCCCGCAGCTCGAGCAGCACATCGCGGTCAATGACGCGGTGATGGCGGCGATGGCCTGGCTGCAACTGACCGACCTGGTGGAACGCGGCCAGCGCCTGAAGCGGGAACGCCGGCGGGACGCGACGGCCGCGCCGCTCGGCGCCTGAAAGCGGAAACGGCGCCCGGGTTGCCCCGGACGCCGTCCCGAATCCGCCTGGCGCGTGGCGCGTCAGGGCTTGGCGCTGTCGCCCGCGTAGATGTCGCGGTCCTTGGTCTCCGGCACGAAGATCAGGCCGATCACCACCGTCATCAGGGCGATCGAGATCGGGTACCAGAGGCCGAAATAGACGTCTCCGGTCTGCGCGATCATGGCGAAGGAGGTCGCCGGCAACAGGCCGCCGAACCAGCCGTTGCCGATGTGGTAGGGCAGCGACATCGAGGTGTAGCGGATGCGTGTGGGGAAGAGTTCCACCAGCGCCGCCGCGATCGGCCCGTAGACCATCGTCACGTAGATGACGAGCAGCGTCAGGATGCCGATCAGCACCAGCTGCTGCTCGCCGAAGATGTCGAACGGGCTGTTCATCTTCACGACGGACGGGTTCGACGCCGCCGGGTAGCCCGCCGCTGTCAGCGCGGCGGTCAGGTCGCGCCCGAAGGTCGGCGTGTTGGCGCGCAGGATCTCCCCGCCCTGGATGCGCACGCCGGCGACAGTGCCGGACGGGGCCGCCTCGACTCGGTAGTTGACCGAGGCGCGCGCGAGGGCGGCCTTGGCGACGTCACAGGGCTGGGTGAAGGACGCCGTGCCCGTCGGGTTGAACTGGAAGGAGCACGAGGCCGGATCGGCGACCACATGCACCTCGATGGTGGCATGGGCCCGCGCCAGGGCCGGGTTCGCTTCCGCGCTCAGCAGCTTGAACAGCGGGAAGTAGGTGAGGGCGGCGATGAGGCAGCCGCCGAGGATGATCGGCTTGCGGCCGATCTTGTCCGACAGCCAGCCGAAGAAGACGAAGCCGCCCGAGCCCAGAAGCAGCGACCAGGCGATCAGCATGTTCGTGGTGAAGGGATCGACCTTCAGCACCTGGCCGAGGAAGAACAGGGCGTAGAACTGGCCCGTGTACCAGACCACCGCCTGGCCGGCGACGAGGCCGAGCAGGGCGAAGAGCGCGATCTTGGCGTTCTTCCACTCGAAGAAGGCCTCGGAGATCGGCGCCTTGGAATGCGTCCCTTCGGCCTTCATGCGCTGGAAGGCGGGGCTTTCCTCCATCTGCAGTCGGATCCAGACCGAGATGGCGAGCAGCGCGATGGACAGCAGGAACGGCACGCGCCAGCCCCAGGCCCGGAAGTTGTCGGCGCCGACGATCTGCTGGGTGAACAGGATCACGAGCAGCGACAGGAACAGGCCTGCCGTCGCCGTGATCTGGATGAAGGATGTGTAGAAGCCCCGTCGTCCATGGGGCGCGTGCTCGGCGACGTAGGTCGCGGCACCGCCGTATTCGCCGCCGAGGGCGAGGCCCTGCAGCAGGCGCAGGATGATCAGGATGATCGGTGCCGCGAGGCCGATCTGGTCCGAGGTGGGCAGGATGCCGACCACGAAGGTCGAGGTGCCCATGATGAGGATGGTGACGAGGAAGGTATACTTGCGGCCGACCATGTCCCCGAGGCGGCCGAAGACCAGCGCGCCGAATGGACGCACCAGGAAGCCCGCGGCGAAGGCCAGCAGGGCGAAGATGTTCCGCGTCGTTTCGGGGAATTGCGAGAAGAAGTTGGCGCCGATGACTGCGGCGAGCGAGCCGTACAGGTAAAAGTCGTACCATTCGAAGACGGTGCCGAGGGACGAAGCGAGGATGACCTTTCGCTCCTCCTTCGTCATGGGCCTGTTGGCCTGCGCGGCCCCGTATGCCGAGGTCGAAGCGGAACTCATGCGGTTGTCTCCCCCAGGGCCGGAACGTCCGGCCCCCCGTTGTTTTGCTTCCTGACATGCAGAGTCGCCGGGCGACCCAGAACCGCAGGTTAGAAATGTGAGGTGGCGGAAGGATATCCAAAAAATCAACTGGGCTTCATGAAGGCGGGGCGTGGACGGACGGCGCAATCCCAGGCGCGATCGCGAGTCGCACGATCGCGGCCGGCATCCGCCGCGACGAAACCGTTTTCGAAATCACAAAGACGTTATAAATATTAAGAAATTTTTAACTGAAAACGCAAGAAGCGAGGGGCGCCGCGGACCGCCGCCCCCGGCGGCGCGGCGACCTACTTCGTGACGAAGGCCTTCTCGACGACGTAGGTGCCCGGAGAGTTGTTAGACCCCTCGACGAAGCCGCGGCCTTCCAGCAGCGCCTTGCAGTCCCGGTTCATCGCTTCCGACCCGCACAGCATCACCCGGTCATGCGCCGGGTCGAGCGCCGGCAGGCCGAGATCGGCGAAGATGCGCCCGCTCTCGATCAGGTCGGTGATGCGGCCCTGGGTGCGGAAGGGCTCCCGCGTGACCGAGGGGTAGTAGAGCAGCTTCCCGGCGACGATCTCGCCGAGGAATTCGTGCGCCGGCAGGTCGCGCTCGAACAGCTCGCGGTGGGCGAGCTCGGCCACCTGGCGGACGGTGTGGGCGACCACGACCTTCTCGTAACGCTCGTAGACATCCGGTTCGCGCGCCAGGCTCAGATAGGGGGCGAGGCCGGTGCCGGTCGCGAGCAGCCACAGCGTCCGTCCGGGCAGCAGATTGTCGGTCACCAGCGTGCCGGTCGGCTTCTTCCCGATCAGCACCGTATCGCCGACCTGCACATGCTGCAGGCGGGAGGTCAGCGGCCCGTCCTGGACCTTGATGGACAGGAACTCGAGTTCCTCGTCCCAGGTCGGGCTCGCCACGGAATAGGCGCGCACCAGCGGTTTGCCGTTCACCATCAGCCCGATCATCGCGAACTCGCCGGCGCGGAAGCGGAAGGCCGCGTCGCGCGTGCAGCGGAAGGAGAACAGCCGGTCGGTCCAATGATGCACCCAGGTCACGCGCTCGCCGAAATAGGCGGCCGGAATGACGGGGGCAGGGGCGGCGGGAGCGTCGTTCATGGCGGATGTCTTGTGCTGCGCTGCGACAACGGGTGCAACAGGGAAACGAGACGGCTCCTTGCGCGCCGACGATCCCTCGTCTCAGGTGGGCGCATGACCGACCTGCCCGAAGGGGTCCCCTTCGACCCCGCGACCGATCCGCCCCTTGGCCCCCGCGTCGACCCGACGCCGCGCCCGCTGCCCGCCCGCCTGCCGCACCGCGGTGCCGCGGTGGACCTCGAGCCGCTGCATGTCCGCCACGTGCCGGAACTTTGGCGGGCGGCGCAGTCCGACCGGACGGGCGCGTCCTGGGCGTATCTCGGCAACGGCCCCTTCGCGGAGGAGGCCGCGCTCCGCGCTTATGTGGGCACTTTCGCGACGATGCACGACCCGATGGCCTGGGCGATCCGCCCGCACGCCACTGGCACGGCGGATGGCTGGCTGACCCTGATGGAGATCCACCCTGCCCACGCGCATATCGAGATCGGCAACATCTGGTTCAGCCCGCGCATGCAGCGCACCCGCGCGGCAACCGAGGCGATGTTCCTGCTGATGCGCCACGCCATGGACGACCTCGGCTACCGGCGGCTGACCTGGAAGTGCAACGCGCTGAACATGCCCTCCCGCCGCGCGGCCGCGCGGCTCGGCTTCACCTATGAGGGCACGCTGCGCAACGTGCTGGTGGTGAAGGGGCGGCGGCGCGACACCGCCTGGTTCTCGATCCTGGAGGACGAATGGCCGGCGCGCCGGGACGCCATCCTGGGCTGGCTGGATGCGTCCAACTGGGGCGCGGGCGGGGCACCGAAGCGGAGCCTGTCCGCCTTCCGGGGCTGAACCCGCCGGAAATCCTCGCGAACCGGACGGATGTCTGTTATATGACGTCCACGACATCTTCCGTCCGGGAGAGCGAACGATGCCCGACCCGTCCCTTGGCGAGATTGCCTGCTGGGCCCTGATCCTGGGGACCTTCGCCTTCGTCGCGGCGCGCCGCTTCGGCGTCGGCACGGCGGTGGCGGTCGCCATGCTCGCCGCGCTGACCACCAAGGCCGCGCTGCTGAACCTGACCTGACGGCAGCGCCGTCGCCGAACCGACATGCGCGCGTCACGCGCGCGCAACCGGCGACCTGTAGAGCCCGCCCCCGTTCCGCAAGACCGGGGGTCCCATGCGCCGTTTCCTTCTCGCCACCGCCCTGATCGCCGCCGGGCCGGCTTTCGCCGACCAGCGCTACGAGGCGACGCTCGCCGGCCACGCCATCCTGCCCGCCTTCACCATGACGCTGCCGCCGGCCGATGCGCCGCGCGACGCGCTGGTCTCGGGCAAGTTCGCGGGGCCGGGCAATCTCCGCATCGACCGCCCCGGTGCGATCATGGGCGACACCGGCCCGATGCATGGCAGCCGGCCGACCGGCATCGCCTTTCCCTTCGTCGGCCAGCCGGTCCAGGGCTTCTCGGGCATCAAGCCGGTGGCGAACGAGCCCGGCGCCTATTGGGTGCTGACCGACAACGGCTTCGGCAATCGCCGCAACAGCCCCGACGCGCTGCTGATGTTCCACAAGGTTCGCCCCGACTGGCAGTCCGGCCAGGTCGCGCTGCTGCAGACCACCTTCCTGCGCGACCCGCTGCGCCGCATTCCCTTCCGCATCGCGCATGAGGGCACCGAGGCGCGCTACCTGACCGGCGCGGATTTCGACCTCGAGAGCATCCAGCCGCTGCCCGACGGGTCCTTCATGATCGGCGACGAGTTCGGCCCCTTCCTGATCCATGTCGCCGCCGACGGCGTGGTGCAGCGGGTGATCGAGACGCGCCTGGTCGGCCAGCCGCTGATGTCGCCGGACAACCC
The DNA here is from genome assembly GCF_012927745.1 of Neoroseomonas marina. GTDB lineage: Bacteria > Pseudomonadota > Alphaproteobacteria > Acetobacterales > Acetobacteraceae > Neoroseomonas > Neoroseomonas marina. The sequence goes on along the minus strand of NZ_JABBKX010000003.1, from coordinate 351,760 downwards.
GGCCCTGCAGGTGCCGGCAAGCCCGGCCGCGGGCGTGCCGTTCCGCGTGCGCCGCTCGGGCGGCTATGAGGGCATGGCGCTGACGCCGGACGGGCAGACCCTGTGGGGCCTGCTCGAACAGCCGCTCTTCGCGCCGAACTCCAATGATGCGGAAGGCCAGTTCCTCCGCCTGATCGAGTTCAGCGTGGCGCGGATGGACTGGACCGGGCGCAGCCTGCGCTACCGCCTCGAACCCGGCGCCACGGCGATCGGCGACTTCAACTTCATCGACGCGACCCGCGCCCTGGTGATCGAGCGCGACAACGGGGAAGGGGATCCGGGCCTTGCCTGCGCCCAGGGACAGCAGTCGACCGAGGCGCAGCCCTGCTTCCCGCTGCCCGCGCGCCACAAGCGCGTCTACCTGATCGACCTCGCGCAGACCGATGCGGAGGGCTTCGTCCGCAAGATCGGCCATATCGACCTGATGGCCATCCGCGATCCGCAGGGCGTTGCGCGTCTTCGCGGCGACCTGCCGCCGAATGCGCCGCGCGACCGCTTCACCTTTCCGTTCTTCACCATCGAGAACGTGGCGATGGTCGATGCCGACCACATCATCGTCGGCAACGACAACAACCTGCCCTTCAGCGCCGGGCGACATCTGCTGCGGGCCGATTCGAACGAGATGATCCTGCTTCGCGTGCCGGAGTTCCTCCGCGCGCGCTGATCGGCGGTCGCAAAAAGGGGGGGCAGCGGTTGTCAGGCCGCCGCCTCTGCTCCACCCTCGGCTGTGAACCGGATGGAGCAGTCGCGCATGACGGAGGATACGGTCGGCGCTTTTCTGCCCGGCGCGCGGACGCGGCGGGCAGGCGCAAGCGAAGGGCCGCTCGCGGGTCTCACCTTTGCCGTCAAGGATCTCTACGACACGGCCGGCGATGTGACCGGCTACGGCAATCCCGATTGGGCACGGACGCATGCACCGGCAACGGCGGACGCGGCGGTGGTGACATCCCTGCTCGAGGCCGGGGCGCGGCTGGTGGGCAAGACCAAGACGGTCGAACTCGCCTATGGCCTGACCGGCGAGAACGTCTGGTACGGGACGCCGACCAACCCGGCGGCGCCCGACCGCTTCCCCGGCGGGTCCTCCTGCGGGTCGGCCGCGGCCGTCGCGGCGCGGCTCTGCGACATCGCGATGGGGTCGGATACCGGTGGGTCGGTGCGGATCCCGGCATCCTATTGCGGCATCTACGGCATCCGGCCGAGCTGGGGTTCGGTGAGCCTCACCGGCGCCTGCCCGCTCGGCCCGGCCTACGACACGGCGGGGTGGTTCGCCTCCCGTGCCGGTGTGCTGCGGCTTGCCGGAGAGGTGCTGCTGCCGCCCGGCGGCGACGGGCCGCTCGGCCCGCTGCTGAAGGTCCAGGAGGCCTGGGTGAATGCCGAGCCCGCGACGGCGCGGGCCCTGGCCGAGGCGCTGGGCGCGGCGGAATCCGTGCTGGGCTCGGCGCTGCCTATCCAGGTCGCGCCGGAAGGGCTCGACGCCGTCTACGACCATTTCCGCTGTGCGCAGGCGGTCGAGGCCTGGGCGAGCCTCGGCCCGTGGATCGAGGCGACCCATCCGGAGCTCGGCCCCGGCGTGAAGGAACGCTTCGCGGCGGCCAAGGCGATGGACCCCGCGAAGGCGGCCGCGGGCCGCGCCTTCCGTCGTGTCCTGCAGGCCCGGCTGCGGGGGCTGCTGGGCGGCGGGGCGGTCCTGGTGTACCCCACCGCGCCGGGCCCGGCGCCGCTGCTGACGGCAAGCCAGGCGGAACAGAATGCGGTGCGTGAGAGGACGATGGGCGTGACGGCGATTGCGGGACTTTGCGGCCTGGGGGAAGTGACGATCCCTGCGGCGCGGGTCGGCGGGGCACCGGTGGGGCTGTCCCTCGTGGCGGCACCCGGGCGCGACCGTGCGCTTCTGGCGCTGGCCGAGCGGGTGGCGGACGCCGCGGGCCTGATGGTCTGACGATGCAGGTGCGCGACGCGGTGCCGGGCGACATCCCGGCGATCACGGCGATCTACGCCCATCACGTCCGGCACGGCACCGGCACCTTCGAGGAAGAACCGCCCGCCGAGGCCGACATGGCCGCGCGCGTGGCCAAGGTGCAGGCCGAGGGTTTCGCCTGGCTGGTGGCCGAGGACGAGGCCGGCCAGATCCTCGGCTATGGCTATTTCGCGCCGTTCCGGCCGCGCTCGGCCTATCGCTTCACCGCCGAGAACTCCGTCTATGTCCGCGACGACATCCGCGGCCAGGGCGTCGGCAAGGCGGTCGTCGCCGAATTGCTGCGGCGGGCCGAGGCCAAGGGCATCCGCCAGATGGTCGCGGTGATCGGCGATTCCGAGAATGTCGGGTCGATCGGGCTGCACCTGTCCCTCGGCTTCCGCCAGGCCGGCGTGCTGAAGGCGGTCGGGATGAAGTTCGGCCGCTGGGTCGACGTGGTGCAGATGCAGAAGGCGTTGGGGGAGGGGGAACGCACCCTTCCACCCTGAGCCGCGTTGCGCGGCGGGTCCGGGGGCACCATGTCGGTTCCGATCGGCAGGAGGTGCAGCCATGACCGCATCCGACGCGCGGCCGGATATCGAGCGGGCCCTGCTCGACCCGTCGGCGGTCTTCGCGACGCCGGAGGAGGTACGCGACCACCGCGCCCTCTCGCGCGAGCAGAAGATCGAGATCCTGCAGCGCTGGGAATACGACGCGGCGGACATTTCCGTCGCCGTCGAGGAAGGCATGCCTGGGGCGGAGGAGACGCTGCTGCGGCGGATCACGCTGGCGTTGCAGGCGATCGCCGGGCCGCTCGACCTCGACCGCACCGGCGCGAGCAAGCATCACGGCCTGTCGCGCGGCGCGGTGCCCCGGAAGGGCTGAATCAGGCCGCGCGGTAGCGGGCGAGCGTCAGGGCGTCGCCATCCAGCGCCGCGGCGACGTCGGCCTGGGCTACGGGGCCGGCGATGACCGCCACGCGGTCGAACCAGGGTGCGCGGCCGCGCGCCCGCGCCTGGAACAGCCGGTCGAGCGCGACCGCCGCCGCCGACCGCCCGGCGCAGCAGGCACAGCCGAAGCGATGCATCGGGCGGGGATCGAAGCGTTCCATGGCCGCGAAGCCGGTCGCAGCCTGCGTCCCATCCGTCAGCAGCGCCGCCGGCCCGCCCGCGGCCAGCCAGGCGGCCAGGCCGTCAGCCGCCAGGATCGTCACCGGAATGCGCGGATCGGCCTCAATCATGTGCTGGACATAAGGATATCTTTATGACTATGTCCAGCCCATGGACGAGCTCCTCACGCAACTTCGCGCCGCCGCCGAGCCGACGCGGCTCCGCCTGCTCGCGCTCTGCGCGCGCGGCGCCTGGTGCGTGTCGGACCTGGTGGCGATCCTCGGCCAGTCGCAGCCGCGCCTGTCGCGCCACCTGAAGCTGCTGGTCGAAGCCGGGCTGCTGCAGCGCACGCCGGAAGGCGCGAATGCCTGGTTCCAGGTGCCGGCGGATGCGGAGCTTGCGCGCGTCGTGCTGGCGCGCCTGCCGGAGGAGGACCCGCTGCTCGCCGCGGACCGCCGCGCCGCCGCGCGCCTTGCGGCCGAACGCGCGCGGGCGGCCTCCGAATCCTTCCGCCGTCATGGCGCCGACTGGGACGAGGTGCGCGCCCTCGGCCTGCCGGGGGCGGAGATCGAGGCGGCGCTGCTCGGAGCCCTGCCGGCCCGCGCCGGGCGGCTGCTCGATATCGGCTGCGGCACCGGCGGGCTGCTGGAACTGCTGGCGCCGCGCATCGCGCAGGGCGTCGGCGTCGACGCGTCGCGCGACATGCTCGCGCTGGCGCGCACGCGGCTCGCCGAGCGCGGCCTGTCGCACATCGCCGTGCGCCAGGCCGACATGTACCGGCTGCCGCTCGCCGATGCGTCCTTCGATGCCGTCACGCTGCAGATGGTCCTGCACTACGCCGAGGACCCCGCCGCCGCGCTGGCCGAGGCCGGGCGCGTGCTGACGCCGGGCGGCGTGCTGCTGATCGTCGACCTCGCCCCGCACCAGCGCGCCGACCTGCTCGGCGCCCATGCCCATCGCTGGCCCGGCTTCGACGATGCCGAGATCGCCGGCTGGCTGGGGGCCGCGGGCTGCGCCGGCGCGCGCAGCGAGACCATTCCGGGCGCCTTGCCCGTCCGCCTCTGGGTCGCGGAACGCATGACCCGGCACGCCACCGTCCTGTCCCACTGAGGGGTCATTCCATGTCCCGCCCGCATCTCCTCGACGCCCTTCGCGACCGCGTTCTCCTCTGCGACGGCGGCATGGGCAGCCGCGTGCAGGTGATGGACCTCGACGTCGATCGCGACTTCTGGGGCAAGGAGAACTGCACCGACGTGCTGGTGCTCTCCCGCCCCGACGTCGTGCGGGAGATCCATCGCGGCTACTACGAGGCCGGCGCCGACATGGTGCTGACCAACACCTTCGGCGGATCGCCGGTGACGCTCGGCGAGTTCGAGCTCGAGGACCGCGCCTTCGAACTGAACAAGGCGGCCGTCGAGATCGCGCGCGAGGCGGCGGACTCCTTCGCCGATGGCCGCCATCGCTGGGTGATCGGCGATATCGGGCCGGGCACCAAGCTGCCCTCGCTCGGCAACATCACCTATGACGCACTGGAAGCCGCCTTGGCCGTGCAGTGCCGCGGCCTGATCGCCGGCGGCGCCGATGCGCTGCTGACCGAGACGAACCAGGACACGCTGTTCATCAAGGCCGCGGTGAACGCGGCGAAGATCGCGCGCGCCGAGGCGAAGTCCGACATTCCCATCTTCGTGCAGGTCACGGTCGAGACGACCGGCACGCTGCTCGTCGGTCCGGACATCGGCGCCGCGGCGACGGTGGCGCATGCCCTCGATGTCGACCTGATGGGCCTGAACTGCGCGACCGGCCCGCAGGAAATGGCCGAGCATGTCCGCTGGCTGGCGCAGAACTGGCCGGGGCTGATCTCTTGTCAGCCGAATGCCGGCCTGCCGGAACTGGTGGACGGCAAGACGCATTACCCGCTGGGCGCCGCCGAACTCGCGACCTGGATGGAGCGCTTCGTCACCGAGGACGGGCTGAACCTGATCGGCGGCTGCTGCGGCACCTCGACGCCGCATATCGCGGCGCTTGACGCGATGCTGCGCAAGCTGGGCGGGGCGAAGCATCGCCCGGTGCCGGTCGCGCGGAAGCCGATCTGGGTGCCGTCCGTCGCCTCGCTTTATGCCGCGGTGCCGCTGCGGCAGGAGAACGCCTATTTCTCCATCGGCGAGCGCTGCAACGCCAACGGATCGAAGGCCTGGCGCGAACGCCAGGCGGCGGGCGACTGGGACGGCTGCGTCGCGATGGGGCGCGAGCAGGTGCAGGAAGGGTCCAATAGCCTCGACATCTGCACCGCCTTCGTCGGCCGCGACGAGATGGCCGAGATGAACGAGGTGATCCGCCGTTTCACCTCGTCCGTGAATGCGCCGCTGGTCATCGACAGCACGGAAACCCCGGTGATCGAGGCCGCGCTGAAGCTGCATGGCGGCAAGCCGATCATCAACTCGATCAACTTCGAGGACGGGGAGGGCCATGCGACGGATCGCATGATCCTCGCGAAGAAGTTCGGCGCCGCCGTCATCGCCCTGACCATCGACGAGGTCGGCATGGCCAAGACCGCCGAGGACAAGCTGCGCATCGCGCGGCGCCTGGTGGACTTCGCCTGCAACAAGCACGGCCTGCCGCAGTCCGACCTGATGATCGACCCGCTGACCTTCACCATCGCCACCGGCAACGAGGACGACCGCAAGCTCGGCCTGTGGACGCTGGAAGGCATCCGCATGATCCGGGAGGAATTCCCGGACATCCAGATCATCCTCGGCCTGTCGAACATCTCCTTCGGGCTTAACCCGGCCGCGCGGCACGTTCTGAATTCCGTGTTCCTCGACCACGCCGTAAAGGCCGGCATGACCGGTGCGATCGTGCATGTCAGCAAGATCAAGCCGCTGCACCAGATCCCGCCCGAGGAGGTGAAGGTCGCCGAGGACCTGATCTTCGACCGCCGCGCGGAGGACTACGACCCGCTGCAGAAGATTCTGGAGATCTTTGCCGGCCGTAAGGCCGCCGACACGGCGGCGAAGAAGAAGGCCGAGACGGTCGAGGGTCGGCTCAAGGACCGCATCATCGACGGCGACCGCAAGGGGCTCGACGACGAGCTCGCCGATGCGCTCGCCAAGGGCATCGCGCCGCTCGACATCATCAACGAGATCCTGCTCGACGGGATGAAGGTGGTGGGCGAGCTGTTCGGCGCGGGCAAGATGCAGCTGCCCTTCGTGCTCCAGAGCGCTGAGACGATGAAGGCCGCCGTCGCCTACCTCGAGCCGCACATGGAGCGCATCGCGGGGCAGGAGAAGGGGACCATCGTGCTCGCCACCGTGAAGGGCGACGTGCACGACATCGGCAAGAACCTGGTCGACATCATCCTGACCAACAATGGCTATCGCGTGGTCAACCTCGGCATCAAGGTGCCGCTGGCGGACATGGTGGCCGCGGCGAAGGAACACCGCGCGCATGCCATCGGCATGTCGGGCCTGCTGGTGAAGTCGACCGTGGTGATGCGCGAGAACCTCGAGGAGATGTCGCGGCAGAACCTCGACATCCCCGTGATGCTCGGCGGCGCGGCGCTGACGCGCAACTACGTCGAGGAGGATTGCGTGAAGGCCTATGCCTCCGGGCGCGTGGCCTATGCGCGGGATGCCTTCGACGGGCTGCACCTGATGGACAAGGTCGTCGGCAACGGCTTCGACGACTACCTCGCGGCCATGCAGTCCAAGCGAAGCGGCAAGGCACGCAACGAACGCCGCGTCCTCGGCCAGGCGGACCCGCGAGGCTTCGCGCCGGTGGATGTGAACACCGTCCAGGCGCGCCGCCGCCGCGTCAGCGTCGAGACCAAGTCGCCGGCGCCGCCCTTCTGGGGCGCCCGCGTCATCGAGGCCCCGCCAAAGGCCATCGTGCCCTTCATCAACGAGCGCAGCCTCTATCAGTTCCAGTGGGGCTTCCGGAAACAGGGGCGGTCGCTCGACGACTTCCTCGGCTGGGCGAAGCAGGAACTGCGGCCGGTGCTCAAGCGCATGCTGGCGCTGACCGAGGAGAAGGACATCCTCAAGCCGCAGGCGATCTACGGCTACTGGAAATGCGCCGGCCAGGGCAACGACCTGATCCTGTTCGAGGAGGACGGGATCACGGAGGCCTGCCGCTTCACCCTGCCGCGCCAGCCCAAGGAGGATGGCGAGTGCATCGCCGACTTCGTGACCGACGTGGATGACGGGCGCGACGTGATCGGGCTGCAGGTCGTCACCGTCGGCCAGAAGGCCTCCGACATCGCGCGGGAGTGGTTCGAGGAGAACCGCTACCAGGACTACCTCTACCTGCACGGCCTGTCGGTCGAGATGGCCGAGGCGATGGCCGAATACACCCACAAGCGCATCCGCGCCGAATGGGGCTTCGCGGGTGAGGACGACCGCGACATGGACAAGATGTTGCAGCAGGGCTACCGGGGCGGACGCTATTCCTTCGGCTACCCGGCCTGCCCGCGGCTGGAGGACCAGGTGCCGCTGCTGCGCCTGCTGGGGGCCGAGCGCATCGGCGTGTCCATCAGCGACGAGTGGCAGTTGCATCCGGAACAGTCCACCAGCGCGATCGTCCTGCACCACCCGCGCGCGAAGTACTTCTCCGTCTAGGCCGGGGCGGGTAAACCCGCCCCATGACGGAGGGCAGGCTCGGCCAGGCCACGACGCTTGCGATCGGCAGCGTCGTGGTGGCCATCGCGGTGCTCGCGCTGAAGGGTGTGGCCTGGTGGCTCACCGGCAGCGTGGCGCTGATGGCGGATGCGCTGGAAAGCATCGTGAACGTGGCCGCCGCCGTGGCCGCGCTCGCGGCCGTGCACTATTCCTCGATGCCGGCGGACGACAACCATCCCTACGGCCACGCCAAGGCGGAATACTTCTCCGCCGTGCTGGAGGGGGCGCTGATCGTCGTCGCGGCGCTCGTCATCCTGCATGAATCCTGGGGCGCGTTGCGGAATCCGCGGGCGCCGGAACAGGCCGGCATCGGCCTGCTGGTCTCGGCCTTCGCGAGCGGCGTGAACGCCACCTGGGCGCTGATGCTGATGCGCCGCGGCCGGGCGCTGCGCTCCCCCGCGCTGCTGGCCGATGCGCGGCACCTGTGGTCGGACGTGGTGACCTCGGCCGGCGTGATCGTCGGTGTCGGGCTGGTGGCCATGACCGGGATCCTCTGGCTCGATCCGCTGCTGGCGGCGCTCACGGCGGTGAACATCCTCGTCTCCGGCTTCCGGCTGCTGCGCGAAAGCGTCGGCGGGCTGATGGACGAGGCGGTGCCGCCGGCGACCATGGACCGCATCCGGGCCATCGTCGCCGAACAGGCCGAAGGCGCGATCGAGGCGCATGACCTGCGCTCTCGCCACGCCGGGCGCTTCACCTTCCTCGAATTCCACCTGGTCGTGCCGGGCGGCATGACGGTGCGCGAGGCCCACGACATCTGCGACCGGATCGAGGCGGCGCTGAAATCCGAACTGGCGAGCGCCATCATCACCATCCATGTCGAGCCGGAGGGCAAGGCCAAGCAGAAGGGCGTGCCCGTCCTGTGAGGGCCGACGAGCGCATCCCGCCGCGCGTCGTGCCGCGCCGGCTGGGATGGCTGGTCGGGGGCCTGCTGGTCTCGGCGGCGCTGCATGCCGTCGCACTCGCCGCGCTGATCCTTTGGCCGCCCGAGAAGCTGCCGGAGGATGCCGGCCCGGAAGGCACCGTTGCCCTGGTGTTCGCCGACACGGTCGAGCAGCCCGGCGGCCGATCCGCCGAGCCGGGCCAGCCGCCCGCGCAGGCGGAGGCCGCCCCGGAACCCCCGGCGCCGCCGCTGCCCGATCCTGCCACGCGCCTGGCCGAGGCCCCCGAAGCCATCCCGGCGCCGCCCGCGCCGGTGACGGCTCCCCCTCCGCCGCCGCTGCCGGACCCGCCCCGGCCCGTGGCCGCGCCCCCGCTGCCTCCGCCGCCCGAGCCGCCGCCCGTCCCGGCAGCCGCGGCGGCCGAACCCATTCCGGCCCCGCCGCAGCCGGATACCGCGCCGATCCCACCGGTGGCGGAGGCCAGCCCCGAGCCGCTTCCCCCACCTCCGCCCCCGCCCCCGGCCGAGGCCCGCCCCGCTCCCGAGACGCCACCGCCGCCTGAGTCGCGGCCGGAGCCGCCGGTGCGCCTGGCCTCCCGCGCGCCGCCACCGCCGCCGCGTCCGCAGGGCCGGTCCGAGTCCGATCCGGTGCGCCTCGGGGCGGGGATGGGTGCGCTGCCCGACCCGTCGCTCGGCGCGCGGGCGATGGGTGCGGTGGTTCCGCCGGGCGCCGATGCCTCCTTCCGCAACGCTCCGCCGCAATACCCGCCGGAAAGCCGCCGTCGCGGTGAGGAGGGCTCGGTGCGCCTCGCGCTCCGCATTTCGCCCAGCGGCCAGGTGGTCGCCGGGGAGGTCGTCGGGAGCTCGGGCTTCGAGGCGCTGGACCGCGCGGCGCTCGAGGCTGCCCGTGGCTGGCGGTTCCGGCCGGCGACCGAAGGCGGCATCCCCGTCGCGGCGACGCTGACGACGAACGTCGTCTTCCGCCTCGAAGACGGACGCCGGCGGTGAGGGCGACCTTGTCGCGCTGCATCGCGGCGCCATAACCCTGCGCATCATGCGCCACTTGCTCCGGGAGAGCCTGTCATGGTGAAGCTCGACGTCATCACCACGCGCGGCGGCGACGGGGGCGAAACCTCGCTCGGCGACGGTCGCCGCGTGCGCAAGGACGCGCTGCGCGTCGAGGCCTTCGGCACGATCGACGAGGCCAATGCCGCGATCGGCCTGGTGCGGCTGCACTGCGCGGCCGACCTCGAGGCAGATGGGATGCTCGCGCGTATCCAGAACGAGCTGTTCGACGTCGGTGCGGATCTCTGCGTGCCCGGGGAGGCCGGCGCGCGGCTGCGCGTCGCCGACACGCAGTCGCTGCGGCTCGAGGAGGAGATCGGTGCGATGAACGCGCCGCTCGCGCCGCTGCGCTCCTTCGTGCTGCCGGGCGGAAATGCCGCCGCGGCGTATGCGCATCTCGCGCGCACCGTGGTGCGCCGGGCGGAGCGCCTGGTCGTCGCTCTCGCCGCCGAGGAGGAGGTCAACGGCGCGGTGATCCGCTATCTCAATCGCCTGTCGGACCACCTTTTCGTCCTGTCGCGCCGGTTCAACGCGGCCGCGGATGGCGACGTGCTCTGGCAGCCGGGGGCGACGCGCTAGGGGCCCGTTCCGCGCAGCCTGTCTTTACGCTTGCGGTGCGCCGGCGCGGCCATGGTTAGGATGACCGCGCGGAGGCCGATGTTGGCCGAGGGATCCGGACACGCACAGGCATGGATCAGGCCAGGGACACAAGGCACGGTGCCGATCGGCCGCACGGACCCGCGGGGCGGGCGAGAGCGGGCACGGCCTTGCGCCGTGGTGTCCTGTTGGTGGCGCTGCTGCTTGCAGGCTTCGGCCCTGCGCATGCGCAGGCGGTGGTCGCGATCCGTTCGACCTCGCATGACGACTACGGCCGGCTCGTCTTCGATTGGCCGGAGCAGGTCGGTTACGAGGTGCGGCAGGAGGGCGACCGGATCGTTGTCCGGTTCGACCGTCCGGCCCGCTTCCGCCTGCGCGCGGCCTCGCGCGCGCCGCGCAACGTGCGCGAGGTGACCGAGGCCGGCGATTCGATCGTCATCGAGACGCTGCCCGGCACGCGCATGCGCCATTTCCGGACCGGGACGCGCGTGGTCATGGATTTCCGCGATGCCACCCCCGCGTCGCGTCGCGCGGCGGAGGAGCGAGCAGGCCGCCCCGACCCCGCCGCCGGGTCGTCCTCCGCGGCCCCGCCCGTCGGCCGGGCGGAGATGCTGACGCGCGAGGAGGTCGAGCGGATGCCGGAGGAGGAACGCCTGCGGCAGGGTTTCTTTGCGGTGATGGCGGCGCTCGACCCGAACCCGCCGAACGGCCCCCGCATGTTCCGCTATTTCCTTGCGCGGAACCTCCAGCAACTCGGCTACGGGGCGCAGGCCGCGCGACCGATGCCGGATGCCGAATTCAGCGAGGCGGTCGCCGCGTATCAGCGCCAGATCGGGGCCCCGCCGACCGGCCGCCTGACCCTCGGCGAAGGGGAGCGGCTGCTGCGGATGCCGAACCTGCTGACCGAGACGCGGATTTCCGCCGGACCGCGCTCGGTGACCTTCGCCGACGACCAGGCGAGCGCGACCGGCACCTGGATCGGCCAGGAGCGGGCATATGAGCATCCGGTCAACCAGTCCCAGATCACCTGCATCCGGCGTGACGGGCGGTGCTACGAGGCATCGTCGCGCGTGGGCCTCGCCGACAACGACGCGACCGGCGTGTTGCTGACGGGCTTCGTCGTCTATCGCGTACGGGAGTGGTCGCGCGAGGGATTGCGGGCGGAAGCGGAGTGGCCCTGCACGATGGGCACGCTGATGATCCGCCCCGCGCCTGGCGACGTCACCCTCACGCGGCGCCCGAAGCGCACCGCCGAGTGTGCCGGATCCGCCGATGCCGCGGACGGGACCGTGCTGCTCGGCGATGGCTTCGATGCCACCTGGCAATATTACCAGCAGCGTCGGGCGGAAGCCCTCGGCGCCGTCAGCCCAGGCCTGCGGGCGCAGATGGAAGGCCTGCTGTCCGCCACGCGCGGAGGGGCCGGCGGCATCGCCGCGCCACGCTGAGGCGTGACGCGGTGACGGGCAGGTTGCCGCCGTATCAGAAGGTGCCCCGGACGCCGGCCACCGCGCTGCGACCGGGGATGACGAAGCCGTTCGCCGGCTCGTAACGGGAATTGCCGAGGTTGCGCACCTCGACGAAGCCGGCGAGCTGCTCGGTGATCGGCACCGTCGCGGTCAGGTTGAACACCGTGCTGTCCGGGTTCTTGCCCGCCTGCGCTATGCTCGCGCCGTCATTGGTGTAGCGGGCGTAGGCGCCCTCGGGCGAAGCGCCGGTGTAGAGGATCTCGGGCACCACCACGATGCGGCCGTTGCGCGGGCCGTCCCAGGGCAGCGGGGCGGCGAAGCGCATGGTCAGGCTCGCGACGTTGCGCGGGCGGCGGGGCAGGGGCGTGTCGGTCGTCTCGTCGACGGCTTCCTGCACCGTCCAGGCGCCGGTCATCGAGAACCAGTCGGTCGGGCGCAGCGTCAGCGAGAACTCGCCGCCCCTGATGCGCGCGCGGTCGACGTTCTCGAGCGTGTCGAAACCCGCATTGTAGTTGATGAGGTCGGTGATGCGGCTGTCGAAGTAGATCGCGGAGATGGTCGCCCAGGTCGCGATGTCCGTCTCGATGCCCGCTTCCCAGGCGAAGCCTTCCTCCGGCCGCAGGTTCGGATTGCCCTGGAAGTATCCGGGAATGACGCCGTAGCGCTGGAACAGGGAGGGCGCCTTGAAGGAGGTGCCCGCCGCGGCCCGCAGGCGGGAGGAGATCTCGGGCAGCGCGAACACTGCGCCGAGACGCCAGGAGGTGAAGCCCGAATACCCCTCCGGCCCGTCGTAGCGGACGCCGGCCGTGACATCGAGACGGTCGAACAGCCGCCCCTGCAGCGACAGGTAGCCCGCCCCGGAATTCTGCGAGGCATCGACGGTGGTGCGGAAGAAGGCGGACCCGTTCGCGCTGTTCGCCGTCTCCCGTTCCCACTGGCCGCCGAAGATGACGGTGAAGCCGGTGGCGATGCCGGCGTCGGGCAGGCGCAGCGTGTTGTCCCAGGACACCGCGCTGCGGCTCGCGCGATAGAGGTCGTCGGCTGTGGAGTAGGGATTCCCCGGATCCGGCAGGTTGGTGTAGCGCCGCCGGTTCTGGCTGCCGGAGACGGTGACGCCGGTGGTGTAGGCGCCGCCGAACAGGTCCGAGGCGGTCCGGACGTAGCCGAACCAGGAGCGGTCCTGCCCGGTGTAGTTCGGATCGTCATTCGGCACGTCGTCGAGGCCGACCGTGTTCTCGCGCGTGCGCACCAGGCCTTCGATGCGCGTCGCGCCGAGCGTCGCACCGTCTGTGGTCTCGCCGAGCCGCGCGCCGATGCGCGCGGTCAGGATGCCCGAGCGCAGCCCGTCGAGTTCCCCGCCATTCTGCGTGAAGCGCGGCGCCATGGCGTTGGAGCCGTGCGTGGAGAGGCCCTGGCCGGTCACTTGGTAGTCGAAGGCCCCGACGGTGCCGCCGGCGCCGACGTAGCCCCGTGCGGTGTAGTTCGTGCCGCCCGCGGCCTCGAAGTACGGCGCGAAGGTGCGGTCGCGCGGCGCGCTGCGGGTGATGAGGTTCACCACGCCGCCGATCGCCGCCGAGCCGTAGAGCGAGGAGACGGGGCCCCGCACCACCTCGATGCGCTCGATGTCGCCGAGGAGTTCGTTGCCGAAGTTGAAGGCGCCGTTGGGCTCCGACGGGTCGTTCACCGGCACGCCGTTCAGCAGCACCAGCACCTGGCGGGAATTGGCGCCCCGCGCGAAGCCCGAGGCCTGCTGTCCAAGGCCGCCGCCCTGCACCAGGCGGAAGCCGGGCACGGCGGCGAGCGCGTCGGCCAGGGTGACGTAGCCGTTCTCCTCGATCGTCTGGCGGTCGATCACCGTGACCGGCGCCGGAATGCGGTCGCGCGGCGTCGGGACGCGGGTGGCCGTCACCACCATGTCGGGGACGGCGGTGGTTGGGGTCGGGGTCTCCTGCGCCCAGGCGGGCGCGAGGGGAGTCAGGGAAAGCAATGCGAGGATCCGGGTCTTCATCCGGGGGTCCCTCCGTGCACGGTCCGCGTTGCGCCCCGGTGCCGCGTGGCGCCGGGGCGGGCTGGCGTCGTGCTCGCATACGGAGGGGCGGCCGCGGGGAGAGCGGACGCACCTTGAGTCCGTTGCGCCGGTGCACCCCGCCCGGCACGCGCGAGACAACTCTGCGCCGGCCGGTCTCCTGGCTCGCGACGGGAAGGGGCGGATGCCCGCTTCGCCGGGCCCGCCTTCTCGCGCCGTGGCGCAATGGCGTGGGGGACCGGTCTCGTCGCCTACAGTTGCGGGGGCAGCCGCGGATTGGCGGGGTTTCCCGCGTCGCGCGTTCCCGTTTCAGCCCTTTCGGGCCACCGGCGCATGGGCGGAACCTATGCGGCGCGCCGGACGCCGTCCATCCCGCGGATTCGTCGCGCCAGCAGTCCCGACGCGACCGCCAGCCGTAGCTGGTGGACCCTGGAAGGCCGGCGTCTGAAGGATACAAGCACGCGGCCCGAGGCAGGGCCTCGGGCCGGGAGCGCGACGCGCGACCGCGCGCGACCATCAGCCGCGCCGTGTGCACCCTGACAGCGCGAAGCCAAGGTCGGCGGATGCCGGCCGCCCGGCGTCTGAAGGATACAAGCACGCGGCCCGAGGCAGGGCCTCGGGCCGGGAGCGCGAAGCGCGACCGCGCGCGACCATCAGCCGCGCCGTGTGCACCCTGACAGCGCGACGCCAAGGCCGGCGGATGCCGGCCGCCCGGCGTCTGAGGGCCTAGAAAAAGTAATGCAGCGCTTCCATGCCGAACCACAGCAGCGCCACGAGCACCGCCGTCGCGAACAGGTTGCCCAGGACCGTGAGCAGCATCCCGAGTCCGACCACCTTGCTGTCGTTCTCGACCACGCCGAGCGCCATGACGATGGTGCCGAAGGCCGGCGGCCCGTTGGTGCCAGGGCCCGGCAGGATCAGCATCAGCGCGGCATAGGCGGTCAGCCAGCCCACGGCCTTGTCCGCGGTCGCATTGGTGAAGGGCCCCGGGCGCGGGCGGACCCAGCGCTCGATCCGGTTCATCCACTTCGAGGAACCGGAGGACAGCCGCAGCAGGTCCGTCCGCTTGAGCGACTGCCGCGCGATGAAGCCCGGCAGCTTCGGCTGGCGGAAGCCGAGGCCCATCTGGACGCCGAGGATCAGCATCGGCGTGCCGAAGACGCTCGCCATGCCGGGCAACAGGCCGGGCAGGCAGAGCATCAGGATCAGCAGGCCGAAGGCGCGGTCGCCGAAGGCCTCGGTCATTTCGCCGAGTGTGACGCGCTCGCCCGGACATTGCGCCGCGACCTCGGCCACGAGGCGCGAGATCGGCGCCGAGGGTTGCTCCTCCGCCAGGTGTTGGATGTGGCTGTGGACGTTCATGGCGCGACATCCCGCGCCGACCCAGCGAAACAAGCCTGCATGCGTTACCCCTGGCGAGCCCCCGGCCCGGATCATCCGGCACGTTCCAGGGCCTCTGCGGGCCCCTGCGGGCGCCGCCATACCATGCCGGCGCGGCCCGGGGGGAGGGCCGCGCGCATGTCTTTTCGGCAAGGGCGGGGGGTCAGCGCCCCTTGAAGGCCGGCTTGCGCTTTTCGAGGAAGGCGCGGCGGCCTTCCTTGTAGTCCTCGCTGTCGAAGCAGGCGGCCATGGCGGCATTGATGGCCGCGATGTCACGGTCCGCCCGGTCCTGCAGCACCGCCTGCACGGTGCGCTTGTTGGCGTAGAGCGACAGCGGCGCATTCACGGCGAGGGTGGCGGTGAGTTTTGCCACTTCCGCGGAAAGATCCGCGGCCGGGACCACCTTGTTGACCAGGCCGACGCGCTGGGCCTCCTGCGCGTCGAAACGCTCGCCGGTCATCAGGATCATGTGGGCATGCGCCGGGCCGACCAGGTCGACGAGGTGGCGCACCATGTCGAAGCCGTAGGCGATGCCGAGCTTCGCGGCCGGGATGCCGAACTGGCTGCCTTCCGCGGCGATGCGGATGTCGCAGGACATCGCGATGCCGAGGCCGCCGCCCATGCAGAAGCCACGGATCTCCGCGATCACGGGCTTCGGATAGGTCGCGAGACGCAGCCGCCCGCCGGCGGTCTGCCGGCTGTATTCACGCTGCGCATCGGCATCGGAGCGCAGCTTGTCGAACTGGCTGATGTCCGCGCCCGAGACGAAGGCCTTGTCGCCGGCGCCGGTCAGCACGACGCAGCGCACCGAGCCGTCCTTCTCGAACGCGTCGAGCGCCTGGCCCATGCCGTCCCACATGGTGACGGACATGGCGTTGCGCTTCTCGGGCTGGTTGAAGGTGATGCGCCCGACGCCGTCCTTGATCTCGGCGAGGATCTTCCCGTCTGCGAATTCCATCGGTGTCAGCTTTCCATGATCACGCCGAGGCCCTTGAGCCGGGCGATGTCGTCCTCGCTGTAGCCGGTCTCCCGCAGGATCTCGGCCGAATGCTCGCCGAGGCGCGGCGGGATGCGCCGCACCTCGCTCTCATGCCCCTCGATGTTGATGGCGGAGGAGACGAGGTGCGTGTCGCCGCGCTCCGGGTGCTTCATCGGCATCGCCATGCGCAGGTGCTGCACCTGCGGGTCGGCGAAGACCTCGTCGACCTTGTTGATCGGGCCGCAGGGGATGCCGATGCGCTCGAGCAGGTCGATCCAGTGTTCGGAGGGCTTGGTCCTGAACACCTCGGCGATCGCGGCGTTGACGTTGGCGCGGTCGTCGCTGCGGCCCTTCAGCGTCTTCCACTTCTCGACCTCGAGCCATTCGGGATGGCCCACCGCCTCGGCGAACTGCGCCCACATCTTGGGCGAGGAGGCGGCGATGTTCACCGGCTTGTCCGCGGTGGGGAAGGCTCCCATCGGGATGTTCACCGGATGGTCGTTGCCGGCCTGGCCGGGCACCTCGCCATCCATCAGGTAGCGCGCGGCCTGCAGGTCGAGCATGAAGACCATGGCTTCGAGCAGCGAGGTGTGCACCCAGCGTCCCTTGCCGGTCTTCTGCCGTTCCCACAACGCCATCATCACCGCGAGGGCCAGCAGGTTGCCCGCGGTGAGGTCGACGAAGGGAATGCCAGCGCGCATCGGGCCGCGGCCCTTCTCGCCGGTGATCGTCATCATCCCGCCCATGCCCTGCGCGATCTGGTCGACGCCGGCACGCTCGGAATAGGGCCCGGTCTGGCCGAAGCCGGAGATCGAGGCGTAGACGAGGCGCGGGTTCACCGCGTGCACCTGCTCCGGACCGATACCGAGGCGATGCTTCACCCGCACGCGCATGTTCTCGACCAGCACGTCGGCGGTCTTGGCGAGCTCGAAGAAGGCCTTCTTGCCGTCCTCGGTCTTCAGGTCGAGCGCGATCGAGCGCTTGTTGCGGTGCAGGTTCTGGAAGTCGTAGCCCTCGCGCGAACCGCCGAGGCCATCGTTGAAGGCGGGGGGTTCGACACGGATCACCTCCGCACCCCAATCGGCGAGGTGGCGGACGCATGTCGGGCCTGCGCGCGCAAGGGTCAGGTCGAGAACCCGGATGCCGGCGAGCGGCAGCGTCACCTCCTGGGCGAGCTTCGGGTCGATGGGGCTTTCCGGCATGTTGTCCTCCTCGGGTCCGAGAGTAGGGCGGGCCGCCGGGAGTGCCTAGGGCGGGAGCCCCGTCGGCGCCGCCGCGAACGCGCCTCGCGATGCGTCACCGCCCTGTCGCCGCGAACCGCGGGCGGATCGTGCAGGGCACAAGGATGCCGAGAAGGTGATGATCGCTCGCCGCGACCGGCGCGAACGTCGCGGGTTTGTCATGCGTGCGGCCCGCCTGCCACGGGCGGGGCGACCTCGGCGCAATCCGGCACGGTGCCATCGCGCGGCGATGGATGCCGTGGCAGTCTCGCACCATCGGATCGGGAGAAGCGTGATGACCGGCATCATCGGCAGGATTGGCCGCCGCAGCCTGGTCGCCGGCGGCACGGCCCTCGTGGCGCTGCCCGCCCTGGCCCAGGCGCGACCCATCGTCGTCGCCAGCAAGATCGACACGGAAGGCGGCCTGTTGGGCCAGATGATCGCCCTGTTGCTCGAAGGCGCCGGGCTGCGCATCGAGAACCGCGTGCCGCTCGGCCCGACGCGGATCGTGCGCACGGCGATCCTCGCCGGCGAGATCGACATCTATCCCGAATACACCGGCAACGGCGCGTTCTTCTTCCAGATGGAGGCGGATCCGGCGTGGAAGGATGCGCGCGCGGGGTACGAGAAGGTCCGCGACCTCGACGCGCAGCGCAACGACATCGCCTGGCTGCAGCCGGCGCCGGCGAACAACACCTGGGCCATCGCGGTGCGATCCGACCTGGCGCGGGCGCAGCAGCTGCGCACGCTCGAGGATCTGGCGCGCCACCTGGCTGCAGGCCGGCCGTTCAAGCTCGCGGCCTCGGCCGAATTCGTCGAAAGCCCGGCGGCGCTGCCGGCCTTCCAGCGCGCCTACGGCTTCAGCCTGCCGGCGGACCGGCTGCTGGTGCTGCCCGGCGGCGACACCGCGGTGACCATGCGCGCGGCCGCCCAGCAGCTGAACGGCGTCAACGCGGCGATGGTCTACGGCACCGATGGCGGCATCGCCGCGCTCGACCTCGTGGTCCTCGAGGACACCAAGGGCGCGCAGCCCGTCTATGCGCCCACGCCTGTCCTGCGCGGCGCCGTACATCGCGCGGAACCGCGCATCGCCGAGATCCTCGCCCCGGCCTTCCGCTCGCTCGAACTCACGGTCCTGCAACGCCTGAACGCACGCATCGCCGTGGAAGGCCAGCCGGCGCGCGATGTCGCGCGAGCGCATCTGACCGCGGCGGGGCTGCTGCGCTGACCGTGCGGCGCGCGGGTCCGCTGGAGTCCGCGCTGCTGATCGTCGCGCTGGTCGCGCCGGTGCTGCTCGGCTTCGCCGTCCTCGCCCCGAACCGGATCGTGCCTCCCCGCGCCATCGCCATCGGGGACGTGCCCGCCTGGGGAATGCTCGGCCCCGCGGCGGTGGCGGCACTGGCGGCCATGCTGCTGCCCGGGCGGGCGGCGGCGATCGCCTGCGGCGTCGCGCTCTGCGGATTGCTGGCCGGGATGGGCGACGTCGCGGGCCGGCTGACAGGGTCGACGCCGGCAGCGCGTCTCGGGCCGGCGGCCGGGTCCTGGGTGGCCATCGCGGCGCTGCTGGTGGCGGCGCGCCTGGCACTGGGCCGGGCGCAGTCGGGTCCCTTGGGGCGCGCCATGGCAGCATGCGGTCTCCTGGCCGCGCTCGCGATGCTGCTCGCGCTCGGGCTCGTGGACGACATTGGGCTCGTGCGGGAAGCGCGGGCACGGGCGTCGGAACTCGGCGTTGCGCTGGGCGCCCATGTCACCCTGGTCGCGGCGGCACTGCTGCCGGCGCTGGCGCTGGGGGCGGCACTCGGGGCACTCGCCTTCGTGGCGCCGCGCTGGGCGCCGCCGGTCATGGGGGCGCTGGCGGCGTTGCAGGTGATCCCCGCCATTGCGCTGTTCGCGCTGCTGATCGAACCGCTCGCCGCGCTCGGCCGGGCCCTGCCGCTGCTGCGGGATGTCGGGCTGCGCGGCATCGGGGCCGCGCCGGCGGTGCTCGGCGTCTTCCTGTACCTGCTGCTGCCGGTGGCCGCGGCGACGCGCGCGGCGCTGGGCGCAGCGCCGGCCGCGGCGGTGGACGCGGCCCGGGGCCTCGGCTTCGCGCCGCGCCAGGTGCTGCTGCGGGTGCGGTTGCCCCTGGGCGCCCCCGTCGTCCTGGGAGGGCTGCGGACCGCCGCGGTGCAGGCGGTCGGGCTCATCACCCTGGGCGCGCTGGTCGGCGCCGGCGGCTTCGGGGTGCTGATGTTCCAGGGCCTCGGCCAATTCGCGCCCGACCTGATCCTGCTCGGCGCCCTGCCGGTGGCGGCGCTCGCATTGCTCCTCGATGCGACGCTCGGCGCGGTGGAGGAGGGGCTCGCCGGCGGTCCCGGACGCTCCGCATGATTCGCTTCGAGGGCGTGCGCAAGTCCTTCGGCGCCGCCCGCGCCTTGGACGGGCTCGACCTGGCGGTGCCGGAGGGCGCCTTCGCGGTCCTGCTCGGCGGTTCGGGTGCGGGGAAGTCGACCGCGCTGCGGATGGTGAACCGGTTGGTCGAACCCGATGCCGGACGCGTCCTGCTGCGCGGCCGCGACGTCGCCGGGGAAGCCGCGCCCGCGCTGCGCCGCCGCGTCGGCTACGTCATCCAGGGCATCGGCCTGTTTCCGCATTGGACGGTCGCGCGGAACATCGCTGCCGTGCCGCGGCTGCTCGGCTGGGATGAGCGGCGGATCGCCGCGCGGGTGGACGAACTGCTCGTGCTGCTGCGCCTGGATCCCGCGATCCATCGGGATCGCCGCCCGGCGGAACTGTCCGGCGGCCAGGC
Source organism: Neoroseomonas marina (assembly GCF_012927745.1). GTDB lineage: Bacteria > Pseudomonadota > Alphaproteobacteria > Acetobacterales > Acetobacteraceae > Neoroseomonas > Neoroseomonas marina. The sequence continues at coordinate 331,584 of NZ_JABBKX010000003.1, read as the reverse complement.
GCAGCGCGTCGGCGTGGCGCGCGCCCTGGCCGCCGATCCGGACATCCTGCTGATGGACGAGCCTTTCGGTGCGCTCGACGCCGTGACGCGCCAAGCGCTCCAGCAGGAGATGACGCGCCTGCATGCCGCGACCGGCAAGACGATCCTGCTGGTCACGCACGACGTGGACGAAGCGCTGGCGCTGGCGACGCGGCTCGCGGTGATGGCGGACGGGCGCCTGCTGCAGGAAGGCACGCCGCGCGCCTTGCTCGAGGCCCCGGCCGATCCGCGGGTACGGGACCTGCTCGATGGCGGCGCCTTCGGCATGCGTCGTCTCGCGGTGGTGACGGCGTCCTCCCTTGCCGCGCCGGTGACGGAGGCGCCTGCGACGCTGCCGCGCATCCCCACCACGGCGACGGGGCGCGAGGCGCTCGAGGCTATGCTGGCCGCGCGGGCGGATGCGGTGGTGCTGGTCGATGCGGCCGGCGTCCCTTCGGGTGTGGTCGCGCTCCGGGATCTGCTGCGCGCATGAGGATCGCGACGCTGCTGCCGGCCATGCTCTTCGCCCTGGCGCTCCTGGCACTGCCGGTGCTGGGCCCATTCTTCGGCGCGCTGTTCCCGGAGGCCGCGGAACCGCTCTATCTCCGACAGGGCTTCGTGGCGTTGGCGGCGAAGCACGGCGGGCTCGTCATCGCCGCGCTGCTGCCGGCGGCGGCGATCGGCATCGGGCTCGGCGTCGCGGCGACGCGGCCCGGCGCGCGGGAAGTGCGGGTGGTCGCCGATACGCTGGCGGGATTCGCGCAGGCGGTGCCACCGGTCGCCGTCATCGCCATGGCGGTGCCGGTGGTGGGATTCGGGGCGGCGCCGGCGCTGCTCGCGCTTGTGTGCTACGCGACGCTGCCGGTGCTGCGCGCGACGGTGGGTGCCCTCGCGACGGTGCCCCCGGATGTCCTGGACGCGGCCCGCGGGGCGGGCATGACGCCGCGGCAGATGCTGGTGCAGGTGGAGCTGCCGTTGGCCGCGGGACCGATCCTCGCGGGGGTGCGTGTCGCGGCGGTGCTGGCGGTGGCAACGGCGGCCGTGGGAGCGGTGGCCGGGGCGAATTGCCTCGGCACGCCGATCATCGCCGGGCTGGTCAACGGCAATCCCGCCTGGGTGATCCAGGGCGCCTTGCTGACCGGCTTGATGGCTTTCGCGGTGGACGGGCTGCTCGCGGCCTTCGCGCCGGTCAGCGCATCACCTCCATGAAGCCGCTCTCGTCATCCATCCGCGCCTGTTCCCGCGCCCGGAAGTCGTAGCGGGAGACGATGCCCACCACCCGCCCGTCCTGCACGATCGGGACGTGGCGGAAGCCGCCATCGTTCAGCAGCAGCAATGCGTCCATCGCCGTCGCCCGTGGGCCCAGCGTGGTCGGCTTCTGCGTCATCACGGCATCGAGGCGGGTCGCCTTCGCATCCAGGCCCTCGGCCAGCAGCCGGACCGCGTCACGGCCGGTGAAGATGCCCAGGAGCCCGTGGTCGGCGTCGGTGACCAGCACCGCGCCGACCTTGCGGGCATACATCGCGGCGCAGGCCTCAGAGACCGTCGCCGCCGGGCCGAGGGTCAAGGGCTTCTGGTCCCGAACGATCTCGCCCATGGTGCGCTGGGTCATGGTTGCGTCCCTCCGTCGTCGGAGCTTCGCATAGCCGCCGCATCCGGCGCACTCATTGACGCAGCGCAATCAGCCGCCATCACTCCGGCTGGAAATTGGCGATCCGCAGCAGTTCCGCGTTGCGCGCGACATCGGCGACGATGAAGCGCTGGGCCTCGTCCACGCTCTCGGCCACCGGCTCGAAGCCGAGGCCGGTCAGGCGCTCGACCACGGCCTGCTCGCGCATCCCCTCGACGACCGCGGCGTTCATCCGGTCCACGATCTCGCGCGGCACGGCGCGGGCGGCCCAGATGCCGTACCAGGAATAGAATTCGAAGCCGGGCAGCCCGGCCTCGGCTAGTGTCGGCAGGCCGGGGGCGAGGGGCGTGCGGGCCGCCGTCGCGATGCCAAGGCCGCGCAACTGCCCGCCCCGGATCATCGGCAGCGTGGCCAGCACCGGGTCGAACATCAGCTGGGCATTGCCCGCCGCGACATCGGTCAGCGCCGGGGCCGAGCCGCGATAGCCGACGATCTCGATGTTGGCACCCGTCATGCGGTTGAACTCGATCGACCCGAGATGCCCTGCCGCACCGAGCGAGGAGGTCGCGAAGGTCCATTTGGACGGTTCGCGCTTCGCGGCCTCCACCACCTCGGGGATCGTGGTCTGTGGCAGGCGTGGGTTCATGACCAGCACGAGCGGCCCGCGCGCCGTCCGCGCCACCGGGATGAAGTCGGCCACGGGGTCATAGGGGGCGGCCTTCATCACATGCCGCGCCATGGGATGGATCGAGGCGGAGCCCATGATGGTGTAGCCATCCGCCGGCGACTGCAGCACCGCCTGGCTGCCCACCGCGCCATTCGCGCCGGGGCGGTTTTCCACCACGACGGTGACGCCGAGCTTCTCCTGCAGCTTCTGCGCCGCGAGGCGCGCCATGGCATCCGTCGCCGCGCCTGGCGTGTAGGGCACGATCATGCGGATCGTGCGGCTGGGCCAGGCGCCTTGCGCCAGGGCCGGCCGCGCCACGATCGCGCCGGCGGCGCCGGCCAGGAGGTATCTCCGCTGCATCGTTCTGCATCCCCGGGTTTCGTTCGCGGAAGGGAAGCATGAGGCGATGGGTGCGGCCAACCTTCGCGCGTGCGAAAAGGCGGCATGGAGAAGGTGGATCTCGCGCTCTGTCTCGCCGTGGATGCGTCTTCCTCGGTCGACTACGACGAGTTCGGTCTCATGCTCGGCGGCACCGCGGCCGCGCTGCGGGACGACTCGGTGGTGGCGGCGATCGCCGCCGGGCCGCGGGGGTCGATCGCCGCCTGCCTGATGATGTGGTCGGGCACCGGAGCCCAGGAGGTCGCGGTGCCCTGGACGCGGCTCGACGGCGCCGAGGCGGCCGCCGCCTTCGCCGCCGCGGTCGAGAATGCCCCGCGCCTGGTGCGGGCCGGCGCCACGGCCCTGGGGGAGGGGCTCGCCGCGTCGCTCGCCCTCCTCGCCGCCGCCCCGGTGGAGGCGACGCGGCTCGTCGTCGATGTCTCGGGCGACGGGCGGCACAACCAGGGGCGGCCGCCCGGGCCGGTGCGCGACATCGGCGTCGCCGCCGGCGTCACGATCAATGCGCTCGCCGTGCTGAACGAGGAGCCGGACCTGCTCGACCACTACCGGGCGGAGGTGATCGGCGGACCCGGCGCCTTCGCCATGCACACGCCCGACTACGCCGCCTTTGCCCAGGCGATGCGGGAAAAGCTGCTGCGCGAGGTCACGCCGCGTCCACTAATCGCCTGAGCCGGCCGCTTCGTCATGCCGCCAGCGCCGCGACGGCCTGGCCGATGCGGGTGGCGAGCATCTCGCTGACCGGCGTCATCGGCAGCCTGACCTCCGGGCTGTCGATCAGACCCTCCCGCCACAGCCAGTGCTTGATCGGCGCTGGGCTCGGTTCGGCGAAGAGCAGCGGCGGCAGGTCGCAGATCGCGCGCCAGGCCGCCAGCGCCCCCGTCGCATCGCCGGTGCGCACCAGGTCCCGCACCGCGGCGAAGTCCCGCGTCCGGATATGCGCGGAGGCCGTGATGCCACCCTCCGCACCCTGGGTCAGCATCGGGTGGAAGAAGGCGTCCTCGCCGGTCAGCACCACGAAATCGGCGGGCTTGCGACGCAGCAGGTCGCAGGATTGCGCCATGTCGGCCGAGCAATCCTTCACGCCCGCGATGTTCGGCAGCGCCGCGAGCTCGAGCATCGCCGCATTGCCGAGATTCACGCCGGTCCGATAAGGGATGTTGTAGATCAGGATCGGCCGCGCCGTGCTAGCGGCGAGGGCCGTGAAATGCCGCACCATTCCGTCCTGCGAGGGTCGCGTGTAGTAGGGGCAGGCGATCAGGTAGCCATCGACCGGCCAGGCGGCCGTGTCCGCGAGCGCCTTCGCGACCTTGCGCGTATCGCTGCCCGAGATGCCGAGGAAGACCGGCACGCGGCCGCCCACGGCCGCCAGCGTCTCGGCGACCACGGCGACGAGGCACTCGGTCTCCGCCTCGTCGAGGGTCAGGCCCTCGCCGGTCGTGGCGGCCACGACCAGGCCGTCGATCGGCTGGGCCGCGTAGTGCCGTGTGAGCCGCCGCAAGGATGCCTCGTCGAGCGCGCCGTCGCGGAACGGCGTGACGAGCGGCAGCCAGAGGCCGCCAAGGTCGGGGTGAGGGGTCTGCATGCTGGTCCGTCTCCTGATGGTGCCGGAGACGAGGCCTGAAGGTGACCCCGTCCAAACCGGCGGGGTCCAACCTGATCCTGAGGCGCGGTGGCTAGTGCGCGCGCAGGTCCGTGGTGCCCCTCGCGGGGCACTTCTTCGACGACGCGGGCTTGCGGCGGCTCGGGATCACGGCGTCACCATCCGCCGGTCCCGCCAGCGACGTCAAGCAGGCCGCGCCGCGGCGGGGTCGGAGGAGATGCATCTCCCTCTGCCCTGGCCCTTGCCATTTCCTTTCGGCCGTGGCCTATCTGCCGGCGCATCAAGAGTTGGGCCGGCGCCCAACGCCAACCTGCCTTCCCGGGCAAGGTGGCGCCTCCGCAAGGGGGGATGCGGCCGCTCCGGCAACCAAACGGGAAGCGCCGCTGCGTCGGTTCGACTCCAGGAGGAGATGGACCGATGTTCGACCTGGCACCCGCCCCCGATCTCGCTTTGCTGCTGGCCCCGGGCGACGAGGCGCGCTTCGTCGCGCTCTGCCGCTGGACCACCCGGCTCGGGCGGGCGGAGACATCCTGGCTCTATGTCGTGCTGCACCGCGGCCATGGCGGCTGGACCCATGCCTACCGCGTGGTGCCGGACCGGCGGCCGGGTCACCTTGCCGTGTACCTCGAGCGCGCGGAGCAGGGCGACCGGCGGGAGGCCCTGGCCGCCTGGCTGCGCGAACGTGCGGCCGCCGCCGACGACCGGCGCTGACCGCCTTGCGCGCCGACGGACGCAGGGGCAGAACATTGCGATGCTCCTCCTCATCCCCGGCCCCGTTCAGACCCGTCCCGAGGTCAAGGCGGCCATGGCCCAGGACATCGCCCCCTGGGACCGTGACTTCCAGAAGGTCTATGCGCGCGTCCGCGAGCGCATCGTGGGCGTCGCCGGTGGCACGCCCGGTGTGCACGCGACGCTGCCGATCCAGGGCGCCGGCCACTTCGTGACCGAGGCCGCGATCCGCACCTTCGTCGCGCCCGGTGCGAAAGTGCTGATGCCGATGAACGGCGCCTATGCGAACCGCATGGCGCGCCTGGCGCGCGAGGCCGGACGGGTGGTGGTCGAGGTGCCGCTGACCGACACCCGCGGCGCCACCGCGGCCGACATCCTGCCCGCGCTCGAGGCCGACCCCGAGATCGGCACCGTTGCCATGGTCTTCAACGAGACCGGATCGGGCATCGTCAACGACGCCGCGGGCATCGGCGACGCGCTGCGGGCGCGGGGGACGCGGCTGATTCTCGACGCAGTGTCGGCCTTCGGGGTGCTGCCGTTCCCGCTCGCCGATCACCCGGAATGCGACGCGCTGGTCTTCACCTCCGGCAAGTGCCTCGAAGGCATGCCGGGGATGGGCTTCGCGGTCGCGCGCATCGACCGCGCCGAGGCCTGCGCCGGCAATGCCGGGTCCTGGTCCTTCGACCTGTCCGATGTGCTGGCCCATGCGCGGCGGTCGGGCTGGGGGTCGATCCGCTTCACGCCGCCGGTGCAGGCCATCGCCGCCTTCGACGTGGCGCTCGACCTCTACGAGGCCGAGGGGGCGGCTGCGCGGCGGGCGCGCTACCAGACCAATGCGGACATACTCTACGAGGGCGCCCAGGCGCTGGGCCTGAAGCCGTATCTGGCGCGCGAGCACCAGGGGCCGGTGATCGTCACCATCCACCAGCCCGCCGATCCGCGCTTCGACCTGATGGAGTTCGTCGAGGCGCTGAAGCGTCGCGGCGTGCTGATCAGCAACTTCTACAACACCGCCGCGCCCACCATGCGGATCGGCGCCATCGGTGCGATCACGCCGGACGACATGCGCCGCGCCGTCGCCGCGATCGGCGCCGCGCTGGACGAGGTGCTGCCGAAGGCGGCCTGAAGCACTCCCGGCCGGCCACGCATGTCCGTGGCCGGGTGGGGTAGCGCGCCTGTGCCGCACGCGATCAGTGCGACTTGTGCGCCTCGATGAACGCCTCGAGCGCGAGGCGGAACTCGGTCGCGGGATGCGCCTCGCAATAGGCGATCAGCCAGGCGACCGTCTGCTCCTCATCGGTGTTGCGCAGCGGGTCGAGATCCTCGCTGAAGCGCGCCGCGCCGCTCAGGTAGCCGAGCGCCCAGCCGATCGTGGAGCGGTAGGATTCCCGCTTCTGGATCGCGAACATCCCGCCCGCGGCCGCGCGCAACTCGTTCCAGGCACTGCAGGGCATCGCCGCCCCGCTGCCGCGCAGGATGAGGTCGCGTCCCCCGGTCTGGCCCCAGGCCGGGGTCAGGACCGCACCACCCAGCAACAGCACCAAGACGGCCTTGCGCATCTTCGCCCTCCGGCCGGCAGCGGCGCGCGCCCACGGCGCGCCGCACCATCCATGCCATGCGGGGCGCGCGGCTGGCGAGCGCCTTTCGCGGTGCCGGCTACTCGGGCCGGATGTTGGCCGCCTGGACCACGCGCTTCCAGCGTTCGATCTCGGCGCGCTGGAAGCGGCCATAGTCCTCGGCGCTGCCGGCGACGACGGTGAAGCCGATCTGTTCCAGCCGTTGGACGCTCTCGGGGTGCTTCAGCGCGGCGGTCGCTTCGGCGTTCAGGCGGGCCAGGATCGGTGCCGGCACCCCGGCGGGCGCCATGGCGGCTTGCCAGGACGTCACCTCGAAATCCGCCAGCCCGCCCTCGATCGCGGTCGGCACGTTGGGCAGGATCGGGTGGCGGCTGCGGGAGGTGACGGCGATCGCCTTCAGCCGCCCGCCCTGGATGTGCCCCGCGACGGTGCCGAGGTTCTGGAAGGACAGCTGGACATTGCCCGCGATCAGGTCCGTCGCCGCTGCCGCCCCGCCGCCATAGGGGACGTGGGTCGGGTCGGTGCCCGTCTCCTGCTTGAACAGTTCCATCGTCAGGTGGTCCGAGGATCCGACGCCCGAGGTGGAATAGGAGGTCTTGCCCGCATTGGCCTTCAGCCAGGCGACGAGCTCCGGCAGCGTGTTCGCCGGCACGCGCTGCGGATTGACCACCAGCACGTTGGGCGTCGTGACGGCGAGCGTGATCGGCGCGAAGTCGCGCACCGGGTCGTAGCCGAGGTTCGGCCGCAGCGCCGCGTTGATGGCGAAGACGCCGATCGACCCGACCAGCAGCGTGTGCCCGTCCGGGGCCGAGCGCGCCACCGCGCGCGCAGCGACTTCCCCATTGGCCCCGGGGCGGTTCTCGGCGACCACGGGCTGGCCGACGGTCATGCCCATGCGGGTGGCGATGACGCGCGCGACGATGTCCGACGGCCCGCCGGCGACGAAGGGCACGAGCACGGTGACGGCCCGGTTGGGCCAGGCATCCTGGGCGCGGAGTGGCGGAGCAAGCATGGCGAGCGGCGCTGCGGCGAGCAGCGTGCGGCGGCGGATCATCGGTTTCCTCCCGGTCTTGGCGATCCGATCATACGCAGCGCGCCGAACGCCGCGAAGCCCGCTTGCGCGGGCTTCGGGTGGAGGAATGGGGAGGACGAGGAAGGAAGCAGCGGGGCCCGGGGGAGCCCCGCCGCCCCGTATCAGAAGCGGTAGCGGACGCCGACGCCGAAGATCCACGGGTCGAGATTCGCGGTCGCGCCGATGCGCCCGACCGAGGTGTCGACTTCGACATCCGGGCGCAGATAGATCCACTTCACGTCGAAGTTCAGCAGCCAGTTCGGCGCCAGTTCCACGTCGAGGCCCGCGTTGAGCGCGAGGCCCCACGCGTTGTCGACCCGGGTGCGCAGCACCGGTGCGGAGTAGCCGCCGCCTTCGCTGTAGAACATCGTCCAGTTCACGCCGACGCCGACATACGGGCTGAACTGCGAGGTCGGCAGCGGATGGTACTGGAAGGTCAGGGTCGGCGGCAGCGCCCAGACATGGCCGAGATCGACGGTGCCGATCGCGCTGTTCCTGACCTCGAGGTCATGGCGGGTGGTCGCCGCGATCAGGTTCACCGCGAAGTTCGGGGTGAAGAAGTAGGTGAAGTCGAGCTGCGGGGTGACGGCGACGGACGCATTCGGGGTGCCGCCGATCAGGTCGACGCTGCCGCCGTCCATCGGCACCACGGTGATGACGCTCGCGCCGATCATGAAGTCGCCGGCCTGCTTGCCGCGCGTGGCGGAGGCCTGCTGCGCCAGGGCCGGCTGAGCGAGAAGACCGAGCGCGGCGGCGCCGGCGAGGAGGAGGGTCTTGCGGATCATGGTTCGGAGTCGTCCCTGGTTTTGCCCGGTGACGCTCGATATGGCGGTGCAGCAGAAGCCTCTTTGACCTGCCGCAAGCGCGCGATTGACGTGGGACAGGGTTGCAAGCGTGCCACACTCCCCGTAAGCGGCGATGATCCGGGTTAGGGGGAAACGGGATGGCGACCGACCTCGAGATCGCACGTGCTGCCACGCTCAGGCCGATCCGCGAGATCGCGGAAAAGGCGGGCATTCCCGACGACGCGCTGGAGCCCTACGGCAAGTACAAGGCCAAGGTCGGGCTCGACTTCATCGCCGCGCAGCACGACCGCCCGGACGGCGCGCTGGTCCTCGTCACCGGCATCAGCCCGACGCCCGCCGGGGAGGGAAAGACGACCACCACGGTCGGGCTTGGCGATGCGCTGAATGCGCTCGGCACGCGTACCATGATCTGCCTGCGCGAACCCTCCCTCGGTCCCTGCTTCGGCGTGAAGGGCGGCGCGACGGGCGGCGGCTATGCCCAGGTGCTGCCGATGGAGGACATCAACCTCCACTTCACCGGCGACTTCCACGCCATCACCAGTGCGAACAACCTGCTCGCGGCGATGATGGACAACCACATCTACTGGGGGAACGAGCGCGGTCTGGATGCGCGCCGCATCTCCTGGCGCCGCGCGCTCGACATGAACGACCGCGCGCTGCGCGGGATCGTCTCCTCGCTCGGCGGCGTGGCCAACGGCTTCCCGCGCGAGGACGGCTTCGACATCACCGTCGCCTCCGAGGTCATGGCGGTGTTCTGCCTGTCGAAGGACCTCAACGACCTGCAGGCGCGGCTCGGGCGCATGATCGTCGGCCAGACGCGCGAGGGGAAGAACGTCACCGCGAAGGACCTCAAGGCCGACGGCGCGATGGCGGTGCTGCTGCGCGACGCCTTCGCGCCGAACCTGGTGCAGACGATCGAGGGCTCGCCCGCGCTCGTGCATGGCGGACCCTTCGCCAACATCGCGCATGGCTGCAATTCGGTGATGGCGACGCGGCTCGGGCTCAAGCTCGCCGACGTGGTGGTGACGGAAGCGGGCTTCGGCGCCGACCTCGGCGCGGAGAAGTTCCTCGACATCAAGTGCCGCCAGTCCGGTCTGAAGCCGTCGGCCTGCGTCGTCGTCGCGACGGTGCGCGCGCTCAAGATGCATGGCGGCGTCGCCAAGGCCGACCTCGGCCGCGAGGACGTCGCCGCGGTGAAGCGCGGCGTCGTCAATCTCGCGCGTCATGTCGAGAATGTCGGCAAGTTCGGCCTGCCGGTCGTGGTCGGCCTCAATCGCTTCACCAGTGACACCGACGCCGAGATCGCGGCTGTGCAGGAGGCGATGCGCGCCCTCGGCACCGAGGCGATCCTCTGCACCCATTGGGGCGACGGCGCGAAGGGCGCGCTCGACCTCGCGCGCGCGGTGCAGGGGCTGATCGCCTCCGGTCGTGCGGATTTCGCGCCGCTGTATACCGACCACGTCTCGCTCGCCGGCAAGATCGAGACGATCGCGCGGGAGATCTACCGCGCGTCCTCCGTGTCCATTCCCGCGCCCGTCGCGGCGAAGCTGAAGCGCTTCGAGGAGGACGGCTACCGCGACCTGCCGGTCTGCATCGCCAAGACGCAGTATTCCTTCAGCGCGGACCCGACGGCGCTCGGCGCGCCGGCCGGCCACGTGCTGCCGGTCCGCGAGGTGCGGCTGTCCGCCGGCGCAGGTTTCGTCGTGGCGATCTGCGGGGACATCATGACCATGCCCGGCCTGCCGCGCCGGCCGGCCGCGGAAGGGATCATGCTGGACCGCGAGGGCCGGATCGAAGGGCTCTTTTAGTTCGCCTCAGGCGCCGGCGCCCGCATCCGCGGACTTGGCGTGCGCGCCATGCACTGGTGCGCCTGCGGCGGCTGGCGGTCTGGGCGCGGTCGCGCGTTCGCGCTCCCGGATCGCGGCACGCCGCGATCCGCATCTGATGCGGGGGCATCGCCGCTTCAGCGGCGCGCTTCTTCCACGCCGTCGCGGATGAACAGCGCCAGCGCGCGGGCCAGGCAGTCGTTCAGCCGGTCGGCCTCGGCCGCGCGGCGGTCGCGCGGGGCGCGTTCCACGTCGACCGTCCCGGACTCGGCCCAGGCACGCATGATGTCGTAGCGGGGGAAATACCCGGCGCCCGCCGTCGCCGCGGTGATCCGCAGCGCGTCGCGATACGGATCGACATCGGCATTGGCGCGCAGGAAGCGGCTGAACTGCAGGCCCATCAGCACGGCATCGATGCCGCGGGCGGACAGGCGTTCGAGCCCCTGGCCCACCGCGGCGACCAGGTCGTCCATCGGCAGGCCGCGCACCGCCTCGGTCGCGCCGACCTGCCAGATCACGAGGTCGTAGCGGCCGCCGCGCAGCGCCGTCTCGATCATCGCCCATTGCTCGGCGGCGGTCGCGCCACGGCGGCCCAGCACCTCGAAGCGCAGGTCGAGGTCCGGGCGGCGCTCGCGCAGCAGCGCCTCGAGCCGCACGGGCCAGGCGGCGGCGGGATTGCTGACCCCGGCCCCGGTGACCGAGGCCGACCCGACCGCGAGGATGGCAAGCCGACCGGTCGCTATGCCCGTCGCGGTGGCCCGCAGCGGGGGCGACTGCAGCAGCTCCGTCGGCGCGCCGCAGCCCGGCGCCGCCGTCGACGCGAGGGCCGGCAGCGCGAGGATCAGCCCGGTCAGCAGGGCGAGGGCGCGGAGCATGTGGACCTAACCGTTATCGGCCGCCCGGGCGGCCTGCAAGGGCTTGTTCCCGGACTGCCGCGGCGCCCGCTTCTCCGCCCCGTACCAGGCGGTCAGCGCGGCCAGCCCGACCAGCGCCGCCGCGCCCAGCAGGTTGACCGCCACCTGCACCCACCAGCCCTCCGCAAGTTCCAGCGCGACGCGGCCGAGGAAGGACAGAGCGATGCCCGCGCAGAACACCGGCAGCGCCTGCTGGCCCAGCAGCGCGAACACCAGCGCCGGTCCCCGCCGCAGCCAGCCTGCATCGCGCCGCACGCCATGCGCGATGAGGTAGGTCAGCGCCAGCATGGTCAGCAGCCGCAGCGGGTGCAGCGAGGCCTTGTCGATCGCCGCGAGGAAAGGTGCGAAGGCCGGCAGCCGCGCCTCGGCGAAGTCCCATTTGAAGAAGATCAGCACCGTCATCGCGGCCCCCGCTATCAGCAGCAGCACGCAGAGCGCGCCGGCCCAGGGCCGCCAGGGCACGCTGATCGGCGCCCCGCCCGGCGGGCTGTAGCCGAGCGCGCAGCCGATGAAGAACAGCAGCTGCCAGGCGAGGGGATTGAAGAACCAGTCCTCGCCGCGCCAGGAGGGCAGGGTGATGTCGAAGACCCGCGCGGCGAGCCAGACCGCCGTCGACAGCCCCAGCATCAGCCACGGCCTGCGGATCAGGGGCATCACCGCCGCGAACATCGCCAGCACCACGATGTAGAGCGGCAGGATGTTGAGGAAGGAGGGCTGGTATCGCAGCAGCAACGCCTCGAACAGCGCGCGATACGGGTCCGAGGCGAAGGGGTCGAGGTGGAGCTCATCGATGTAGACGGCGGAATCGATCCCGGCCGCCGACAGACCGACCTGGGCGGTGAACACCACGAAGAGGAAGATGTGCGCGACATACAGCGTGAAGACGCGGCCCATGACGCGCGAGGCGGCGAAGAACCACCCCTGCCGGTCCATCACCCGCCCATAGGACAGCCCCGCCGCGTAGCCGGCGAGCAGCACGAAGGCCTCGGTCGCGTCCGACAGCGTGTAGTTGCGCGGGGTCAGGAGCCCCATGACGTTGCCGGGCGTGTGGTTCACGAAGATCGCCCACAGCGCGAAGCCGCGGACGACATCCACCCGCAGGTCCCGGTCGAGGCGAATGAGCGAACGCATCGCGCGATCAACACCCGCCGCGGGGCGGGGGGCAAGCCCACAGATGTGACAGGTCGTCACACGAGGCTTCGCGCGATCGCCTCCACCTCCTGCCCCGCGACGCTGCCGGGATGCCGCGTCAGCAGCGGCGCCTGGTGGCGGATCGCGTCGCGTACCTTGGGGTCGCGCCGCACGATGCCCGCGAGCGGCACCTCCCGCCGCAGGAAGGTCGCCGCCGCGCGGGCCAGCGCCTGGTGCGTCCGCTGTCCCGCCGCCGCGTCGGTCGCGAGGTTGACGACGATCCTCGCATCCCCCGCCGGCCGGTCGGCAGCGTGCAGCTTCAGCACGGCATAGGCGTCGGTCAGCGAGGTCGGCTCCTCGGTGGCGAGGACGAGCAGCGTGTCGGCGGCGGCGGCCAGGCGCCGCTGCGGTGCCTCGATCCCGGCGCCAAGGTCGACCACCACCCGGTCCCAGCGCGTCGAGGCCCGCGCCACCGCGGCGAGGACCGCCGCGAGGCCCTGTCCCTCTAGCGCCGCCAGCGCCCCCGACCCCGACCGACCGGCGAGGATGTCGATCCCCGCGGCCGCGTGATGCGTCGCGGCGTCCTCGGGCGGCAGGGCGCCGGCGATCACCGCCGACAGGTCGCGTGCCGGCTGGAAACCCAGTTGCACGTCGACGTTGGCAAGGCCGAGGTCGGCATCGACGAGCAGCACCCGCAGCCCCCGCCGCGCGAAGGCCTGGGAGAGGGTGATGGCGAACCACGTCTTGCCGACGCCCCCCTTGCCCGAGGCGATGGCGAGGATGCGGCCCGGGCGGGGCGCAGCGGCGTGGGCGACGCTCGGCATCAGGCGGCCTCCTGCGGCGGGGTGGTGCCGCGGCGGGGGGCCGCGGCGAGGCGCGCGGCGAGGCGCGCGGGGGTGAGGGGTTCGAGGCCGTCCATCACCTCGGGGCCGATCCCGGCCTCGGTCAGTATCAGCGGCCCGGCCTGGGCGGCGGCGAGCACGGCGCCGAGCCGCCGGGCGGAATCGAGCCGCGTCGGCACCAGGTGCCGCGCGCCGAGCGCGGCGAAGGCGCGGGCGAGGTCGGCGGCCTCGGCGGCATCGAGGCCCGCGGGCAGCACGACGACCATCTCCGCCCCCGCGATCGTGGCCAGCGACCGCAGCGCGATGGCCTGGGGCGGGTCGAAGGGATCGCAGCCGGCGGTGTCCACCAGCACGGGCTGGCCGCTCGCGCGCCGGGCCAGCGCCTTGCCCAGCGTCGCGGCGGAGGGTGCTACCGCGAGCGTCAGCCCCAGCACGCCGGTGAAGGCCGCGAGCTGCGCCGCCGCCCCAGCCCGCTGCCCGTCCGTCGTGACAACGGCGGGTGCGCCGCCGCGCAACACGCAGCGTGCGGCGATCTTGGCGCAGGTCAGCGTCTTTCCGGCGCCCGGCGGGCCGACGAACATCAGCGGGCGGTCCCGCGCCTCGGGCAGCGGGCCGAAGCCGAGGGCGGCGCCGAGCGCATCCTCCATCCGCCCGCCGCCGAGTGCTGTCGCCAGCGGAGGCGGCACGTTGTGGAAGCCGAGCACGCCCGTCGCAGCCGGCGCCGGCGGCGCGGCGGCGGCGGCGGGCGGGATCAGCAACGGCTCCTCGGGCTCGAGCGCGGCCGTCACCTCGACTCCGCCGGCGACGCGGCGCGATCCGAGGATCACCGCCTCCGGGCCGAGTTCCTCGCGCAGCAGCGCCATCGCGTCCGCCATGCGCGGCGCGCGGTAGACCTTCAGCCGCATCAGACGGAACCCACGGTGCGGATGCGCGCGCGCGGATGGATCTCGGTATGCGCGAGCACGGCGGTGGAGGGGCGGAAGCGTTCGACGATGGCGCGCACATGCGGGCGGATGGCGCCGGAGCAGACCAGTGCGGGTTGTTCGCCGGCGGCATTCGCGGCGTCGAAGGCCTCCTTCACGCACTGCATGAATTCCGACAGGCGGGACGGCGCCATGGCGAGCTGGCGTTCCTCCGGCGGGCCGATCAGCGCCTCGGTGAAGGCGACTTCCCAATCGGCGGAGAGGGTGACCATCGGCACATAGCCCTGCGGCCCGCGCGCCGTGTCCGAGAGCTGCCGCGCCAGCCGCGCGCGCACAATGGCGAGGATCGCCGGCACGCTGCGCGCATTCGCCGCCGCGGCTTCCTGGATGCCCTCGAGGATGGTCGGCAGGTCGCGGATCGAGACGCGTTCGGCGAGGAGCGCCTGCAGCACGCGCTGGATGCCGCCGACGCCGATCTGGTTCGGCACCAGGTCGTTCACCAGCTTGCGCTGTTCCTGCGGCAATTCGTCGAGCAGCTTCTGCGTCTCGGCGAAGGAGAGCAGCTCAGCCATGTTCTCGCGCACCAGCTCGGTCAGGTGCGTCGCGACGACGCCGGCCGCATCGACCACGGTGCAGCCGCGCGCGAGCGCATCCTCCCGCCGCGCTTCCTCGATCCAGAGGGCGGGCAGGCCGAAGGTGGGTTCGAGGCAGCGTTCGCCCGGCAGGTCCGGCACGCCGCCGGCGGGGTCGATGGCGAGCAGCAGCGGCGGACGCAACTGGCCCCGCCCGGCCTCGATCTCCTTTACACGGATGGCATAGGTGTCGGGCGCCAGCGAGAGGTTGTCCTGGATGCGGACGGAGGGCAGGACGAAGCCCATCTCCTGCGCGATGGTGCGGCGCAGGCCCTTGATCTGCTCGGTCAGGCGCGGGGCCTCCCCGGCGGCGAGCGAGAGCAGCCCGTAGCCGAGCTCGAGCCGCAGCAGGTCCATGCGCAGCGTGTCGGCGATCGGTGCCTCGGCGCTTGCAGCGGCGGGCACCAGCGCGTCGGGTTCCGGCGCGGATGCGCGGCGGTGCAGCGCCCAGGCCGCCGAGCCCGCCACGCCCGCCAGCGCCATGAAGGGCAGCAGCGGCATGCCCGGCATCAGCGCCATGACGCCGGCCGCACCGGCCGCGATGGCGAGCGGCTTCGGGTTCCCGCCGAGCTGCCCGACCAGCACCTCGTCCGCGCGCCCGTCGGTGCTTCCCTTGGTGACGACGATGCCGGCGGCAACCGAGACCAGCAGCGCGGGGATCTGGCTGACCAGCCCGTCGCCGACGGTCAGCATGGAGAAGGCCTGCGCGGCATCGGCGAAGCCCATGCCATGCCGCGCGATGCCGATCGCCATGCCGCCGATCAGGTTGATGCCGGTGATGAGCAGCCCCGCGATCGCATCCCCGCGCACGAATTTCGCGGCACCGTCCATGGCGCCGTAGAAGCCGGTCTCCTCCTCCAGTTCGCGGCGGCGGCGGCGGGCTTCCTGTTCGTCGATCAGCCCGGCGCTGAGGTCGGCGTCGATCGCCATCTGCTTGCCGGGCAGGGCATCGAGGCTGAAGCGGGCCGCGACCTCGGCAATGCGGCCCGAGCCCTTGGTGATGACCATGAAGTTCACCACCAGCAGAATCGCGAAGACGATCAGCCCGACGAGGACGTCGCCGCCCATCAGGAAACCGCCAAAGGCCGAGACCACATGCCCCGCCGCCTGCGGCCCCTCATGCCCGTGCGTGAGGATGGTGCGCGTCGTCGCGACATTGAGCGAGAGCCGCAGCAGCGTGGTCAGCAGCAGCAGCGTCGGGAAGGAGGTGAAGTCGAGCGGCCGCTGCAGGAACAGCGCCACCATCAGCACCAGCACCGAGACGGTGATCGACACGGCGAGGCCGGCGTCGAGCAGCGCCACCGGCAGCGGCACCACCAGCACGGTGAGCAGCCCGACCACGCCGAGCGCCAGCGCGACGTCGTTGCCGGGCTGCGCCTTGCGCAGCCAACCGGGAAGGGCGATCGCCGCCACGCGCTATCCCGCGACCGCGCCGTAGGGCGGCTGGCCGGGCACGGGCGGCACGCTCACACCCGCCGCGCGGTACTCGTGCAGCTTGTTGCGCAGGGTGCGGATGGAGATGCCGAGCATCTCCGCCGCCCGCGTCCGGTTGCCGAGGCAGTGCGACAGGGTCTCGATGATGAGGTCGCGCTCCACCTCCTCCACACGGCGGCCGACCAGCGCAGCGACCGGGGGCGGGGGCGCGACGGCGACCGGGACCGCGTTGATGGCGACCGGTTCGGGCGTTGGCGGGGGCGCGGTCTCGAGCAAGTCGATTGCCTCCGCCCCGATCGCATGGCCTTCCGCCAGCAGCACCGCCCGGTGCAGCGTGTTCTCCAACTCGCGCACGTTTCCGGGCCACGCATGGGCGACGAGCACGCGCTCCGCCTCCGGCGAGAGCCCGCGTTCCGGCAGCCCGTTCGCCCGCGCGTAGCGCCGCGCGAAATGCCGCGCGAGGGGCAGGATGTCCCCCTGCCGTTCCCGCAGCGCCGGGATGCGCAGCCGCACCACGGCGAGGCGGAAATAGAGATCCTCCCGGAACCGTCCCCGCGCCACCTCGGTTGCCAGGTCCCGATGTGTTGCGGCGAGGATGCGGACATCCACCTTCACGGGCGCCGCGCCGCCCAACCGGTCGATCTCGCGTTCCTGGATGGCGCGCAGGATCTTGGCCTGCAGGCGCGGGTCCATCTCGCCGATCTCGTCGAGCAGCAGCGTGCCACCCTCCGCCTGCTCGAACTTGCCCTTTCGCGCCGCGACGGCGCCGGAGAAGGCGCCCTTCTCATGGCCGAAGAGCTCGCTTTCCAGCAGCGCTTCCGGCAGCGCGGCGCAGTTCAGCGCGACGAAGGTCCCGCGCGCGCGGCGCGACGCGGCGTGGATGTGCCGCGCCAGCACCTCCTTACCGGTGCCGCTTTCGCCCGTGATCAGGACGGAGGCATCGGCGCGCGCGACCTGCTCGGCGCGGGCGAGCAGCCCCGTCATCGCCGCATCCTGCACCACCGGCCGGTCGGGATCGGCGGCGACCGCCTGCAGCATGGCGGCGATCAGGTCGGCTTCCGGCGGCAGGGGCAGGAAGTCCTTGGCGCCGGCGCGGATGGCGCGCACTGCGGCCTCGGCATCGTCGGGCCGGCCGCAGGCGACGACGGGGCAGGCGATGCGTTCTTCGGCCAGTTGCGCGACCAGCCAGCCGACATCGTGCACCACGTCGCACAGCACCAGGTCGGCACCCTGCGCGCGTAGCCGCTCGATCCCGGCCGCGACCCCCTCGGCCGCCGCGAGCCGCGCCCCGCGCGCCACCGCGATGCGCGCCGCCGCGCCAAGTTCCGCTTCGAGCGACCCGATGATGAGGATGCGCGCCATCCTCAGACGCCCCGGTCGGACTTCACGATCTCGGTCATGGTGACGCCGAGGCGGTTGTCGTCCACCATCACCACCTCCCCGCGCGCGACGAGGCGGTTATTGACGTAGATGTCCACCGCCTCTCCGAGCTTGCGGTCGAGCTCCACCACTGCGCCGCGGCCGAGCTTCAGCAGCTGCGACACCTGCATCGTCGCGCGGCCGAGCACGGCGCTGATCTGCACCGGGATGTCGTAGACCGCCTCGAGTTCCCGCGCGGGTGCGCTGGCGGCTTGCTTGGCTTCCTCGGAAGCGGCGGAGAGCGGTTCGAAACTGCCCGACATGCGTCAGCCTTCCAGGCCGAGACCGGCCTCCTGCAGGATGCGGCGGATCTCCTGGCGGCGCTGCGCGAGCTCGAAGGCCGCGCCGCCCGCCCGCCATTCGGCGCGCGCATCGCCGGGTGCGATGGCGTCGTCCTCCTCGACGGAAATCCCGTCGGGCGCGAGCAGCGCGGCCGTCGCGGCGCCAAGACCGGGTGCGACGAAGAGCCGCGCCTCGGCCTGGGCGCGCAGCAGCGGCGCCAGCCGCCGCGCGAAGGCGGCGGCGAGCGGCGCTGCATGCGCTTCGGCGAGGCCCGGCAACGCGGCGTCGAGGACCGAAAGCGCGACGCGTGCGAGGCCCGCCGCGACCCCCTCCGCCGCCGCCGCCGCGGCTTCCTGACCGTCGCGCAGCGCATCGGCGCCCGCCAGCGCGGCACGGGCGGCGAGCGCCCCGCGATCCTCCGCTGCCGCGCGCAGCGCCTCGGCGCGGCCTTCCTCGCGCCCGGCGGCGCGGGCCTCGGCGAGCAGTCCCGGCAAGGGATCGTGGGCGGGCGGACCCGGAGGTTCGGGCACCGCCGCCTCCCGCCGCGCGGCGTCGAGCGCGGCGATGAGGAAGGTCGGCGTGAAGCCGTCCTGAACGATGTCCCGCGCGATGGGGGCGAAGCCGTCGGCCATGTCAGTACACCATCTCGTCCTCGCGCCCGTCCTGCAGCTGGATCTGGCCCTGTGCGGCCAGGTCCTTCGCCTGCAGCACGATGGCGCCTTGCGCCTCGTCGACGTCGCGCAGCTTGACCGGGCCGAGATTGGCCAGATCCTCCTTGAGCATCTTCGCCGCGCGCTCGCTCATGTTCTTGATGAAGAGGTCGCGGAGGTTCTCCGACGCCCCCTTCAGTGCCAGCACGAGCTGGTCCTTGGGCACCGCGCGCATCAGCACCTGCACCCCCGCGCCATCGAGGCGCGAGAGGTCGTCGAAGGTGAACATCAGCCCGCGGATGCGCTCGGCCGCGTCGCGGTTGCGTTCCTCGAGCGCGGCGAGGATGCGGCTCTCGGACTGGCGATCGAGATTGTTGAAGATCTCGGCCATCATCTCATGCGCGTCGCGCCGCTGCGCGCGGGCGAGGTTCGACATGAACTCGGCCTTGAGCGTCTTCTCGACGCCGTCCAGCGCCTCCTTCTGGACGGTCTCCATGCGCAGCATCCGCATGACGACCTCCATCGCGAAGCCTTCCGGCAGCAGGGAGAGCACGCGCGCCGCGTGGTCCGGCTTCACCTTGGACAGCACCACCGCGACCGTCTGCGGGTATTCGTTCTTGAGGTAGTTCGCGAGCACCGCCTCGTTCACGTTGCCGAGCTTGTCCCACATGGTCCGCCCGGCGGGGCCGCGGATCTCCTCCATGATCTGGGCGACGCGCTCGCGCGGCAGCGTCTTGAGCAGCATCCGCTCCGTGGTTTCCCACGACCCGACGAGGTTCCCGGTCTGGCCGAGATTGTCGGAGAACTCCCGGCACAGCTCCTCCACAGCATTGGCCGGCACGGTGCCGAGGCTCGCCATGGCGGCCGAGATGTCGCGGATCTCGTCCTCGTGCATCTTGGCGAAGAGCCGCGCGGCGTGCTCCTCCCCGATCGCCAGCATGAAGGTCGCCGCCTTCTGGGTGCCGGTCAGCGTCGCAGGCATGGGTCAGGCTCCTTCCGGCGTCATCCAGCGCCGCACGACGGTGAGCGATTCTTCCGGGTGGCGTTCCACCAGGTCCTGCATGCGGGTGATGGAGGAGGCGCGCATCTGGCCCTCCACCATGCCGAGGCTGACCATGGCCTCGCTGCCTTCGAGCACCGGCGTTTCGCCCGCCGCGCCCGGCAGCGCCCCGGCGGCCGCGGCGGCGCCGGGCAGGGCGGCCGCGCCGGCTGCGGCCCCCGCCAACGCCGGGGGTGGCGCGAGCGACGCGACGATCCGCCCCACCGCCGGGCGCCCGACCAGCAGGACCGCGACCAGAGCGACCAGGGCGAAGATCGCGCTTTCCACCAGCCGCGCGATGGTCGTGCTGCTGAATGACAGGTCGAACAGCCCCGGCCCCTCGGCGCCACCGGCGGGCGGTTCGGCGAAGCGCATGGACACGACCTCGACGCGATCGCCCCGCCGCTCGTCGAAGCCGACCGCGCTGCGCACCAGCGTCGCGATGCGGGCGATCTCCTCCGGCGTGCGTTCGCGGAAGGTGGGCGTGCCGCCTCCCTGCGGTTCCCACACCCCGTCCACCAGCACGGCGACCGACTGGCGCCGCACCACCGGGTGTTCGCGCAGGGTGTTGCGCGTGGTGCGGCCGATCTCGAAGTTGGTCGTCTCCTCCTGCCGGCTTTCCTGGGAACCGGCGCCGCCGCCGGCGGGATCGGCGCCGGGGACGTTGTTCTGCACCGTGGTCGGCTGGGGTTCGGCGCCGCGGCTGTTCTCCTGCACGCTCTGCTGGCTGCGGGGGACCTGGTTGTCAGGGTCGAAGCGTTCCTCGGTGGTCTGCACGCGGTCGAAATCCATCTCGACCGTCGCCTCGGCGCGCACGCGCCCGGCGCCGAGGCTGCGTTCCAGCATCTCCTCCACCGCGCGCGCGATGCGCAGTTCCTGGGCGCGGCGCACTTCCTCCTGCGAGGTCGCCATGCCCGGCCCGGCCAGCGCCTGCCCGCCGCGCGCGAGCAGCGCGCCCCGGCTGTCGACGATCGAGACGTTCTGCGGCCGCAGCCCCGGCACCGCGGTCGCGACCAGGTGCAGCACCGCCTGCACGCCCTCCCGGTCCAGCCTTTGCGCGCCCGCCATGGTCAGCACGACGGAGGCCTGCGCCTCCCCGCGGTCGCGGGAGAAGGCCTCGCGCCGCGGCAGCACCAGGTGGACCCGCGCCGCGCGCACGCCCGCAAGTCCGGCGATCGAACGCGCCAGCTCGCCTTCCAGCGCGCGCAGCCGGTTCACGTCCTGCTGGAAGGGCGTGGTGGTCAGGCTCTCGCCGCGGTCGAAGATCTCGTAGCCGACCGACCCGCCGCGCGGCAGGCCCTCGCGCGCCAGGGTCAGACGCAGGCGGGGGACCTCGCCTTCCGGGGCCAGGATGCGCGTGCCGCCGGCCTCGATCCGATGGGGCACCCGCGCGCGTTCCAGCGCCGCGACGACCTGCCCCGCATCACGCGGGTCGAGATCCGCATAGAGCAGCGCCATGGATGGCTGCCCCGCCCGCAGCACGAACCAGCCGAGCAGCCCGAGCACCGCGATCGCAGCGCCCCCCAGCGCCGCCAGCCTGACCGTCCCGAGCGCGCGCAGTTGCGCGAGAACCGCGTTCATCGCCCCCCTGCCTGCCCCATCCGATCCATGCCCAGGCGGCCCCCTGCCGCCGCCGGCAGTCTTTGCCGCGCCGCGGTTGCGGCGCCGTTAACGCGCGCGGCGGGGAATCAATTGCCGGGCAGCAGGCGGCGCAGGCTGTCGAAGCCGACGTTCATCCCCCCCATCGACAGCGTCATCTCGTTGTTCACCCGCTCGGCGCCCGTGATGGTGCCGGCCACCGTGAAGGTGATCGGCGCCTCCTCCCCATTCGCGCCGCGGCCGGTGACCTGCACGCGATAGGCGCCGTCCGCCAGCGTGCGGCCCAAGCTGTCCTTCCCGTTCCAGGTCCAGCTCGTCGCCCCGGTGCCGAGCGTGACCGTCTCCGACCGGACCGTCCGGCCGGTGCCGTCCAGGACCCGAACCTGCGCGGTGCGGGCCGTGCCGGCGGCGGGCAGGCGCAGCTCGGCCTGGCCGTTCTGCAGGGCGAGGCGGTCGCTCTCGACCTCAGCGCGCTGGCCGATCAGCGGGGCGGCGGCGGTCACCTGGCTCGCCTGCTGCATCGAGATCAGCCGCTCGAGGTTCTGGTTCATCGCGATCTGCTGCTCGACCGAGGCGAACTGCACGAGCTGGTTCGTCATCTGGTTGGTGTCGAGCGGGTCGGTCGGGCTCTGGTTCTGCAGCTGCGTCGTAAGCAGGGTGAGGAAGGTGTTGAAGTCCCCGGTCAGCCGCCGGTTGGCGGTGGCGGCATTGGCCGCGGTGGCGGTGGACGCGGTGACGGTTCCGGACATGGGGCCTCCTGGTTCGGTCAGACGGCGAGGTCGAGCAGGGAAAGGACGGCGCGGCGCGGTTCGGCGGCCGGGGCGGGGATGTCGGCGGCGCGGCGCGGGCCGGGGCGGGCGTCGCGCCGGTCCTGCCAGGCCTGCTCCCCACCGCCGCCATCGCTGGCGAGGCCGAGCGACACCGAGCGCCCCTCCGTGGCGACGCCGGCCTGGGACAGGGCGCGGTCGAGCTCGCGCTGGTCGCGTTGCAGCAACGCGAGCGTCTCGGGCCGTTCGGCGAGGATCTGCACCTGGGCGGTGTCGCCGCTGCGCTCGACGCTGATCTCGACGCGGCCGAGCTCGGCCGGTTCGAGCGTGACGGCGAGCCGCGCCGTGCCGCCGCCGATGGCGACCGCGACGATCACCGGGGCGATCTGGCGGGCGGGCGGCGCGGTGGGTGCGACGGACCGCGCGGGGGGCGGCTGTGCCGCATCGACGGCAGCCTTGGCCGGTGCGGCGAGCGGGGTGTCGGCGATCGGCGCGCTTGCGGGATCGGTCGCGGCCCTGGCTGGCACCGGGGATGGCGGCGCGGGCCGCTCATGGGCCGCCGTCGGTTCGAGCGCGGGCGGGAGATGCGGCATGGTGGTGGTCGCCTCGGGCTGCGCGGCGGCTGCGGGCGGCGGGCCGTCTTGGGTGAGCGACGCCGGCATGGGCGGCGTCCGGCGCGGCGCGACCGGGCGTGCGGCGGCCTCGCCGGCCGTGGGCGGCGGCGTGGCATCGGTGGCTTCGACCGGCGGCGCGGCCTGCCCGGCCTGCTTCGGCCGAGCTTGCGGCGGCGCTGCGGCGGCAATCTCGCCACCTTGCCTGCCATCGCGCGGCACCGGCGGCTGCGCGGCGGGAACCGCGTCCGGCGGCGCGGCGGGGGCGGCCGGCGGGGGTGGCGGCACTGCCACCATCGCCTCCGGCGACGGCGGAGCCATCGTCGTCGCCGCCTCCTCCTCGCCAGCCTTGGGCGCGACCTCGCAGGGCGATGGGCCATCATCGGTGTGGCCCGGCGCTGGCTGTCGATCGCCCTCGGGCATGCCGGGCGCCGGGATCGCTGCAGCGTTCGCGGCGGTCGGATCGACATCGGTAATCGAGGGCGTTTGTGCGGCGGCCGGCGGCAGGCCTGGGGCAGGGGGCGTCGTAGCATGGCCAACCGGAATGGGCGCGACCTCGGTCGTGTCGGCCTCCGGCGTCGCCGGCCGCGTCTCTCCCCCGGACAGCGCGGCACGCGCCAGCACCGCCGCGAAGGCGTCTCCTGCGCCGGCCGGCATCTTGCCCGGCGGCGGTGCGGATGCGGCGGCCGTCGGGGCAGCGATCACGTCCATGGCGGGCAGTGCCTCCTCTCCGGCCCCTCGCGAGGCCGCGCAGATCCGGCTGCAACCGCCGCGCCACCGTCGTGCCAGCCGGGCGCGGCACGCCCTGCCGGGCCGGGCGGAATCTCCTGCCGGGCGGCGGCAGCCCTCGCCGTGCAGGACGCCGTGCAGCCCTGGCACGCCCGTTGCGCTGTCCCCGCCGAACCCCTCTCCGGAGACGCCGATGTCCCTCTTCGGTTCCATGACGACGGCCATCAGCGGGCTGACCGCCCAGGCGCGCGCGCTCGGCCACATCTCGGACAATGTCGCGAACAGCCAGACCGCCGGCTTCAAGCGCACCGACACGAACTTCGTGTCCTACCTGACCGACAGCACGCTCAGCGTGCACCGGCCAGGGTCGGTCGTCGCGCGGCCCGACTACACCAACACCATCGCCGGCCCGATCGAGCAGAGCGAGAACCCGCTTTCGCTCGCCATCGCCGGGCAGGGCTTCTTCTCGGTGGCCCTGCCGACCGGATCGACCAACGGCCAGCTCACCTTCGACGAGCGGCAGTTCTTCACCCGCGCCGGCGACTTCCAGCTCGACCGCAACGGCTATCTGGTGAACGGCTCGGGCTACTTCCTGCAGGGATGGTCGGTGGATTCCGCCGGCAATCCCGACCGCACCCAGATCAATCCGATCCGCGTCAGCGACCTGGTGTTCAACCCGATCGCCACGGGCAACCTCGAGCTCTCGGCGAACCTGCCGGCCAACGGCACCGCGGCGGTGACGACGCCGCTCAACGTCTATGACAGCCTCGGCGCCCTGCAGCCGATGACCCTGAACTGGACGCCGGCCGGGGCGAACACCTGGACGCTCAACATCTCGGCGCCAGGGGCGGGCGGCTCGCTCGGCACCATCGACGTGCAGTTCGGCGCTGCCGCGACGCCCGCCGTCGCCTCGGGCACGCTCGGCGGCTTCGCGAACGCGACCGGCACGCTGGCCGGATCCCCCGCCGTGGCGAACGACCCGGCGACCGTCACCTTCACCGCCGATTTCGGCCAGGGGCCGCAGACCGTCACGCTCAACCTCGGCGCCTTCGGCCAGGCGCGCGGCCTCACGCAGTACGACGGGGACGAATTCGCGCTGCGCAACCTCACGCAGGACGGGGTGCCGCTCGGCTCCTATTCCTCGCTCGCGGTGCGGGACAACGGCGACGTCGCGATCAACTACGACAACGGCCAGTCCCGCGTGATCGCGCGCGTGCCCATCACCACCTTCAACGCGCCGGACATGCTCCAGCGCCTCGACGGCCAGGCCTTCATGCGCACGGTCGAGAGCGGGGAGGCGCGCACCACCGATGCCGGATCCAACGGCGCCGGCAGCCTCTCGGTCAGTTCCGTCGAACGATCCAACGTCGACATCGCCGCCGAGTTCTCGAAGCTGATCGTCGCCCAGCGCGCCTACACCGCGAACACGCGGATCGTCACCGCCTCGGACGAGATGCTGCAGGACACCATCAACATGCGCCGCTGAGCGCGCCGCCTGACGGAGCCCCGCCATGAGCCTCGAGGCCGCGCTGATCACCGCGCGTTCCGGCCTGCTCTATACCCAGCGCGCCCTTGCCGCCGCGGCGAACGACGTCGCCAATGCCGACACCGCCGGCCACACCAAGAAGACCGTCGCCGCCCGCGCGGTGCAGGTGGACGGGCAGGGGATCGGCGTCCGCAGCCTCGCCCCCACCCGCGACGTCGACGAGGCTTTGGTCACCGAGCTCGACAGCCGTCGCGCCGCCGCCGCAGGGGCCGAGGTGCGCGCCCGGCTGCTCGAGATCATCGCCGCCGCCCATGGCGGCACGGAGACCGGGGACGGCCTCGGCGACCTGACCGCCGCACTGCGCACGGGCTTCGAGGATCTGCGCGCCAACCCATCCGAGGCCGGGCGCCAATCCGCCGTGGTGCTGGAGGCGAGCGCGCTCGCGACCCGGCTGAACGGGATCTCGGCGGCGATCGGCGATGCGCGCCAGCAGGCGCAGGACGGGATCGTCACCGAGGTCGCGCGCATCAACGATGCGCTCAGGACCATCGCGACGCTGACGCGGCAGATCCGCGACCAGGTCGCGCTGACCGGCAACGCCGCCGCCCTCGAGGACCAGCGCGACCAGGCCATCGCGACGCTGTCCGAGAGCCTCGAGGTCAAGGCGCTGAAGCGGGAGGATGGCGGCCTCGTCCTCGTCGCGCGCAACGGGCTGGTGCTGCCGCTGGACGAGAAGGCCGACGCCTTCAGCACGGCGGATGCGATCCTCGGCCCCACCGCCTATCACGGGGCGGGCGGGACGATCCCGGGCATCATGCTCGGCGGGCACGACGTGACGGCGGCGCTGGCCGGCGGGCGGCTCGCGGAGTTCGTCGCGCTGCGCGACCAGACCCTGCCGCGCTACCAGGCCGAGGCTGACCTCGCCGCCGCGCATCTCGCCGCGCGCTTCGACGCGGTGGGGCTGACGCTCTTCACCGATGCGACCGGTACCGTGCCGGATACGACGCAGCCCTATGCCGGCAGCGCCATGGTCGGCTTCGCCGGGACCATCCGCGTCAACGCGGCGGTGGCGGGCACGCCGGCCCTGCTGCGGGACGGCACCCACGTCGTGGCGGGCAGCCCGACCGGACCGACGGCCTTCACGCCGAACCCGGCGGGCGGGCCGGCGTCCTTCACCACCTTGCTCGACCGCGTGCTGGACCGGACCTTCGGGGCGGAGGCGCAGGCCGGCGTCGCCTGGGGCGCGATCCCAACCGGCGGCCTCGGGCCGGACGGGACGCTGTCCTCGCCCTTCGGCGCCCCGGCGACGCTCGAAGGCTACACCGGGCTGCTGACCGCCTCGCAGACGGCGGACGCGGCCACGGCGCGGTCGGCCGCCGCTTCGGCCAACGGGATCGTGGACGGGCTCGCGGCACGCTTCCAGCAGCGCTCGGGCGTGAACGTGGATGCGGAGATGTCGGCGATGGTCACGCTGCAGAACGCCTATGCCGCCAATGCCCGGGTGATGAGCACGGTGCAGGCGATGTGGGATTCCCTGCTCGGCGCGGTGCGCTGACCATGGTGGGGGTGGGGCTGATCGGGCGGCTCGATGTCGGGGCGGCCGCGCTGCGCCAGCGGCTCGAGGTGCTGACGCGCCAGGTCTCGGACGGCCGCAAGGGGCCGGGCTATGCCGACATCGCGCCGGAAGGCCGCCGCGCCGTCGATCTGCGCGCCGAGATCGGCCGGCGCGAGGCCTGGCAGGGCACCATCAGCCGTGCCCTGTCGCAGACGAGCGTGACGCAGAAGGCGCTCGGCCGCATGGAAGCGATCGCGACGCAGTTCTACCAGGAGGCCATCCGCCTGGACGGCACGAGCACGGAGCGCATCTCGGCCGTCGCCGCCTCGGCCCGCGCGGCCATGGCGGAATTCGCCACGCTGCTGAACGAGAAATACGCCGGCGAGTACGTCTTCGGCGGCACCGACACCGCGAATCCGCCCATCCCCGACCCCCAGGCCGTCGCGACCGGCGGCATGGCCAGCGCCATCGCCGCGGCGGTCGCGGGCCTCGGCGGCGGCAACGCGGCGGCGGTCGCCGCGGCGACGCTGGCGGCGGCGAGCTCCGACGCGGCGGGGACGACGCCCTTCTCGGCCTTCCTCTCCGATCCCGCCCAGGGATTGACCGAAGCGCGCCGCGCCGTGCCGGCGGCCGAGGGGGAGCGCGTCGCCTACGGCATCCTCGCGAACCGCAACGCCGCGGCGTCGAGCGACGGCGAGACGACCGGGTCCTGGTCACGCGACGTCCTGCGCGGGCTGGCCACGCTGGCGGCCATCGACCCGTCCCAGGCCGCGCTCGGCGCCGACTTCACCGACCTGATGGCGACGGTGCGGGACGGGCTGCGCAGCGCGATCGACGCGCTGGGGGAGGAGCGGGGGGCGCTCGGCGCCACCGAGCAGCGGCTGGAGGCGAACGCGGCGCGCCATGCCGATGTGACGGTCGCGCTCAGGACGCAGCTCGCCGGGATCGAGGAGGTCGACATGGCCGCGACGATCAGCCGCCTGCAGGCGACGCAGACGCAGCTCGAAGCCTCCTACCGGGCGATCTCGCTCGTCTCGGGGCTGACGCTGACGCGCTTCCTGGCCTGATCGTGACCGCCGGATTCAGCGTCCCTTAACGCCGCTCGCGGCATTCTCGTCCACGACACCGCAAGACGCGGCGCGCAACCCGGCTCCTGCCTCGGTCAAGACCGCGGGGGCCATCGGATCCAGGGGAAGACCCCGATGTCGCTCAATTCCGTCAACACCAACATCGGCGCCATGGTGGCGCTGCAGTCCCTCAATCGCACGAATGAGGCGCTGAACGTCACCCAGAAGCGCATCTCGACCGGCCTGCGCGTCAACGACGCGAAGGACGACGGCGCGGCCTTCGCCGTCGCGCAGTCGGTGCGCGCCGACGTCGCGGGCCTGACCGCCGCGAACGAGCAGCTGGGCGGCGTGAAGGGCATCCTCGACACCGCGCTCTCGGGCCTGAACAAGGTGTCCGAGACCATGGTGAAGGTGCGCGAGACTCTGGTGCGCCTCGCCGACGACACGCTGAACACGGACCAGCGCGCGCAGTACGAGGCGCAGTACACGGCGCTGCGCACGCAGATCCAGAACTTCGTCACCGATGCGACCTACAACGGCCGCACGCTGCTCTCGACCACGGCGCCGGCCGGCGGCGACATCGCCACGACGCGCAACGAGAGCGGCACCACCTACACGCTGACGGCGGTGGATGGCGCGGGCACCCTGGTGATTGCGGCGGCGCCGACCACCGCGGCCGCCGCGCAGACCGCCCTGGGCTCGGGGGGTGACTTCGAGACGGTGCAGTCCGCCATCAGCGACGCGCTGAACACCTTCGGCAGCGACAGCCGCTACATCGACAACCAGATGACCTACAACAAGGACAAGGCGGACGCGCTGGAAGCGGGCCTCGGCGCGCTGATCGACGCGGACCTCGCGAAGGAGTCGGCGCGGCTGCAATCGCTGCAGATCCGCCAGCAGCTTGGCACCCAGGCGCTGTCGATCGCGAACCAGGCGCCGCAGACCCTGCTCAGCCTCTTCCGCTGATCTCCCGGTCGCGGCGTCGGTTGGCATACCGGCGCCGCACCGCCCTCATCCCGCCGGGAGGACAGGATGTCCACGCTCGTGCTCGAACTCCGACAAGGCGACCTGATGGTCGTCAACGGCGCGCCGATCCGCTTCCGCAACCGCACGCGGATCGAGCTGACCGCCAAGGCGCGCTTCCTCTTCGGCAAGCAGCTCATGACGCCGGAGGCGGCGAACACGCCCTCCCGCCGCATCTATTTCGCGTTGCAGACCGCCTATATCGGCGACGAGGATGAACGCGAGGCGGGCCTGACCGCCGCGCGCCGCCTGATCGGCGACTTCCAGGCGGCGACCACCTCCACCCTCGCGCGCGACCTGCTCGACCGCGCGCTCGCCGCCGCCGAGGCGGACGAATGCTACTCCGCGCTGAAGCTCGTCCGCCGCGTCATGCGGCATGAGGATGTGGTGATGGGCGTGCTGCCCGCCGGCGCCGCGCGGGATGAGGACGAAGCATGACCCTCGCCGATATCGCCCGCGCCTATGGCGCGACACGCGCCGCGCTCGATCCCCGCGAACAGGAAGCGGATGTGTTCCGCCGCGTGACGGGCGGGCTGCGTGCGGCGTCCGCGCAGGAAGGCGCGGCCCGTATCCGTGCCATGGCCGACAATCGCCGTCTCTGGCTGGCGGTGGAAACCGCGCTGGCCGATCCCGCGAACCGGCTGCCGCCGCCCGTGCGCGCCGGACTGATCTCGCTCGGCCGCGCCGTGCAGCGGGAGATGGACGGGACGGATCCCGATCTGTCCTTTCTCATCGAAGTGAACGACCAGGTCGCGGCGGGACTGGCCGGCGGCGGCTGAACGCGCTGGTCAGTCGCGCGGGGCTGGCGCCTCGGGCGCCTCGGGCGCCGGCGGGGGCTCGGCAGCGGGCGCTGGCGCCTGGCGGTCGCGGATGCCGACCGGCACCGGCGCATCCGACACCACGGCGGCGCGATAGGCTGCGATCTGCCGCGGCGTCGGGATGGTGTTCGCGACATCCCCGCCGGCATCGCGGAATTCGATCACCACCATGCCGAGCGGCGCGTCGAGCCGCAGCCGCGGATTGGGCGTGGCCGGCGCCACCGCGGCCACCGGCCTGTCGGAGGCCGCCCCGGCAGCCATCGCCCGCACGGCGCGGCGCGGTTCGGCGACAGGACGGATCGGCAATGCGAGGTCGGCATTCATGGCGAAGGCTCCTGTGCCAACCTGCGGGACGTAGGTGAAGAAAGGATTGACTTCACAGGCCTTTGACCGTGGTGCGCGTCCAGGCGTATCGGATGCCATCCCGTGACCGAGAAGACCTTCAGCCCCCGCACCGAGGACTACATCCGCACCGCGCTGCTCGCGCTGATGGGTGGGGCGCTGCTGCATGCGCTGCACGTGCCGCTCGGCTGGATGATCGGGGCGATGCTCGCTTCGGCCTATCTCGGCTGGCGCGGCGTGGCGGCGGTGCCGGGGCTCTTGCGCCCGGCGGGGCTCGTGGTGCTGGGGCTGGGGCTCGGCCAGACATTCACTGCGCCGGTCATGGCGGCGGTGGCGGCCTCGCTGCCCGCGATCCTGGTCGGTGGGGTGGCTTCCATCGCCGCCGGCATCGCGGTGATCCCGCTCTATCGGCGCCTGGCCGGGACCGACCTGCGGACCGCCTACTACGCGGCGATCCCGGGCGGGATCCTGACCATGGCGGTGCTGGCACAGCGGGCCGGGGCCAATGTCGGGGCGGCGACGCTGTCCCAGACATTGCGCATGGCGACCGTGGTGCTGACCTTCCCGCCGCTCATCGCGCTCTTCGCCCATGGCGCGCGGGACGATGCCTTCGCCTCCGTCCTGCCGCCGGTCGCCTGGGGCGGCCTGGTGCTGCTGCTCGCCGGCGGCATTGCGATCGCGCTGCTCGGCGCGAAGGCGGGGCTCGCCAACGCGGCGATGCTCGCGCCCTGTCTGCTCAGCATGGCGCTGTCGGGGCTCGGATGGCTGCCGTCGTCCATCCCGCGTTGGATGGTCGACCTCGCGCAGGTCGCGATGGGGGCAAGCCTCGGGCTGCGGTTGACGCCGCAAGCGCTCGGCGGCGGGCCGCGGCGGCAGGCGTTGGCGGGGCTGGTCTCGGCACTGGCCGTGTCGCTGCTGCTGGTCATGCTTGGTCTGCTGATCGGCTGGGCCGCCGGGTTGCCGCCGGTTGCCGTCGTGCTCGGCATGGCACCGGGCGGCATGCCGGAGATGGCGGTCACGGCAAAGGCGCTCGACCTCGCCGTGCCGCTGGTGCTCGGCTTCCACCTGATCCGCACCATCATGTGCAACCTGCTGGTCGGGCCGCTCTGGCGCGGCGGTATCGCGCTCGGGCTGTGGCGCTGATGCCGCGCCGCTAGATCCCGCCGGACATCCGCAGCGGATAGGCGGCGAGGCTCCGCTCGACCAGCGGCGGCAGCGTATCGCGCAGGGCCAGCGCGGCCGCGCTGTCCTTCGCCACGCAGGCCGTCTCGAGCGCCTCCGCCGCCTGGCGCAGCGCTGCCGCGCCGAAGGTGCCGGCGGCCGATTTCAGCCCATGCGCCTCTTCTTCGATGGCGCCGAGATCAGCGGTCGCTGCCAGGCGCGCGAGGCGCGCGCGCGTCTCCTCGGCGAAGACGCCGATCAGCCGCGGCAGTCGCCCGGGACCGACCGCGCTGCGCAACTCGTCCAGCGTCGCGAGGTCGAGCAGCGCCGGCGCGGTGTGCGGTTCGTCCGCCGGTCCCACGGCGCGCGGCCGGCGCGGTCGGGCATCGAGCGCTTCCTCCACCGCGCCGAGCAGCGTCGCGCGGTCCGTCGGCTTGGCGAGGTGCCCGTCCATCCCGGCGCCGATGCAGCGTTCCCGGTCCCCCGCCATCGCCGAGGCGGTCATCGCGATGATCGGAACCCGGCCCGCCGCGCCGGGCAGGGCGCGGATCGCCGCCGTCGCGGCGAAGCCGTCCATGCGCGGCATGCGCACATCCATCAGCACCAGGTCGTAGGCGGCGGTGCGCGCCATGCCGAGCGCCTCCTCCCCATCCCGCGCCAGGTCCACCGCATAGCCGGCCTTGCGCAGGATCGCCGCGGCGACGAGCTGGTTCGCCTCGCCATCCTCGGCGAGGAGGATGCGCCCGCGCGCGGCCGTCGCCGCCCCGCGCGTCGCCGCGGCCGGCCGCGGCAGCAGCGTCGAGGGCGGCCGGCCGGATTCCGCGACCGCCGGCAGCGCGATCTCGAAGGCGAAGACCGAGCCCTTGCCGGGCGTCGAGGTCAGCGTGATCCGCCCGCCCATCAGTCCCACCAACTGCCGGCAGATCATCAGGCCCAGCCCCGATCCGCCGAAGCGCCGCGCGGTGTCCGCGGCGCCCTGGGCGAAGCGGCGGAACAATCGGCGCTGCACCTCGGGCGGGATGCCGATGCCGGTGTCGGCGACGACGAAGCGCACGCGCCCTTCGGCATCCGCGCGTTCCACCCGCAACCCGACGCCGCCGGAGGGCGTGAACTTCACCGCATTGTCCGCGAGGTTCAGCAGCACCTGGCGCAGTCGCTGCGGATCGCCCACCAGTCGCGCGGGCAGCAGCGGGTCGATGCTGGCCGACAGCCGGATGCCCTTCTCCGCCGCGGCAGGACCGAGCAGGTCGAGCACCTCGGTCACCGGGCGGGCCAGGTCGAAGGGGATTGCCTCGAGCGCGAGGCGCCCGGCCTCGATGCGCGACAGGTCGAGCATCTCGTTGACCGTGTGCAGCAGCGTCTCCCCGCAGCGGCGCGCGGTTTCGGCATAGGCGCGCTGCTCGGCGTCGAGCGTGGTGTCCAGCAACAGGGAGACGGTGCCCATGACGCCGTTCATCGGCGTGCGGATCTCGTGCGACATGAAGGCGAGGAAGTCGCTCTTCTCGGCGCTCGCCCGTTCCGCCGCGCGACGGGCGCGTTGCGTCGCCTGCGCGAGCCGCACGCGCGCCGTCACGTCGTGCTGGATGCCGAAGAAGTATTCCAGTTCGCCATTGGCCCCGAAGACGGGGGAGATGTGCAGTTCGTTCACGAAGCGCGTGCCGTCGCGCCGGTAGTTGACGATCTCGACATCGGCGGGACGGCGCTCGGCCATGGCGCGGCGGATCGCGTGCACCGATGCCGGGTCCGTCGCCGGCCCCTGCAGGAAGCGGCAGTTGCGCCCGATCACCTCGGCCGGGCCGTAGCCCGTGATGCGGTGGAAGGCCGGGTTGGCGTAGACGATCGGGCAGTCCGCCCGGTTCGGGTCGGACACTACGATGCCTGTCGGCGCGGCCGCGACGGCGGCCGCGAGCGCATCGCGGAACGGCGCCGGGGCGGACGCCTCCGCGCTACTCGTCGTAGGCGACGAGGGCTTCGAACGGGACATCGAGCCGGTTCCTTCCGCCGAGGAAGGTGAGCTCGATGAGCGCGGCCGCACACGGCACCTCGGCCCCCGACTGGCGCAGCAGGTTGATGCCCGCCGCCATCGTCCCGCCCGTCGCGAGCAGGTCGTCGAGGAGCACGACCCTCTGGCCCTTCTGCACGGCGTCCGCCTGCATCTCGATGCGGTCGGTGCCGTATTCCAGCGCGTAGTTCAGCCCGATGGTCAGGCCCGGCAGCTTGCGCGGCTTGCGCAGCATGATGAAGCCGAGGCCGAGTTCGAGCGCGAGCGGCGCCGCGACCAGGAAGCCGCGGCTCTCGATGCCGGCCAGCAGGTCCGGCTTGTGCGGGCGGATCATGTCCGCCAGCCGCGCCATGGCTTCGCGCCAGGCCGGTCCGTGCCGGAGCAGCGTCGAGATGTCGTAGAAGAGGATGCCGGGCTTGGGGAAATCCGGGATGCCGCGGATATGGGCCTTGAGGTCGATGGTGTCGGTGGTCACGTTCGTCGCTGCCGGTCTTCTTTGAGGAGGGATGCGTCCGCGTCGTCCGGGGATGGCCGCGCGGTGGGCCGGCAGTTGGCTAGCCTTCCGGCTGCAAGAATAGAAGATTGACATCGTCGCTGTCCATGTTTGCTGACAGTCTTGGCGGGAGGCGCCGAACGGGGCAGATGGGGGGCATGTCGCGCTCCTCGATCGCCATCCTCGCCGGGCTTGCCGGATTCCTCGCCTATGTCGCGCTCGTGCTGCTGCTGTCCGACCTGGTGCACGAGCTGCACTGGACGCTGGAACTCGTCTTCTACGCAGTGGCGGGCGTGGCGTGGGTGTGGCCCGCGAAGCGGCTGATCGTCTGGGCGATGCGCTGAACACGCACGCACGACCGCACAATCCCGCCACGTCAGGATTGTCGGCTTCGTCAGGACGTTAACGTCCCGTTTACGTCCATCCCGTCAGGTGACGCCTCGTCCCAGCGGGAGAGACCATCATGACGGGAAAAGTTAAAGAAATGGTTTCGGCGCTGTTCGTCGCCGTCGCCATCCTCGCCGCCGATTCAGTGCGGGCGGAGGAAAGCCGCTTCTCCGGCTTCCACCTCGGCGCCTTCGCCGGCGTCGCGCTGATCGATTCCACCGTCGAGTTCCCGGCGACAGCCACGCATCCGTCGGCGAAGTTCGTCGACCAGGGCGGCGACGGGCCGATCTTCGGCATCCGCGGCGGCTGGGGCGTGATGATCGGCGAACAGACCTATGCCGGCGTCGAGAGCGAGTTCCTGGTCCCCTACAACGTCACCAGCCGCCTGATGGCGCTCGGCGTCGAGTACCGCGCCCGGCTGAGGAACGAGTTCGGCCTCTATGGCCGCATCGGCATCACGCCCGACCGCGCGAGCCTGCTCTACCTCCGCGCCGGCCTGACCATCCCGCGCCAGAACTTCGAGGTGGTGCAGGGCGGCAACGCGCCCGGCGCGGATTGGACGCTCGTGCCCGCGATCGGCCTCGGCGCGGAGGGCTTCGTCTCCCGCAACCTCGCGCTACGCCTCGACGCCACCTATTCGGTGCCGAGCGGGGCGAACAAGATGGAATCCTGGCGCGTCACGGCCGGCGTGGTCTGGCATTTCTCGACCGGCGGACGCTAGGCGGAGCCGTCCACCAGCCGGTAGCCCGCGTTGCGCACCGTGCGGATCGGCCCGAAGTCGCGATCGATCCCGAGCTTCCGGCGCAAGCCGAGCACCAGATTGTCGACGCTGCGATCCTCGTAGGACCAGGCGCGTTCCAGCACCTCCTGCGAGATCCTCTCCCGTGTCACCGTCCGTCCCCGCGCCATGGCGAGCAGGGCGAGGGTGGCGGCCTCGGCCCGCGTCAGCGGCACGCGCGTTCCGTCGGCGCGCCGCGCGGCGCGCTCCGCCAGATCGAGGACCAGACCATGACCGAGCGCTGCCGGTTCAGCCGGTCCCGGTGATGGCGCCGGTCCGGCGGCGGCGCCGACGCGCCGCAACGCGCCGCGGAGCCGTGCGACAATCAGCCGCGCCGGCATCCGCACCGTCGCCACGACATCGGCGCCGAGTTCGAGCGCGACGATCTCCTCGACCGGGTCCGTCCGCACGCCGGTCAGGACGATCACCAGGGCGGGGTGTCGCGTGCGCAGGCCGCGCAGCCGGTCGGGCAGGGCGACGCCAAGCAGGCTGGCCGGAAGCAGCACCGCAACCGGCGACCCCGGTCCGGCAAGCGCCGAATCGTCGAACCCCGGCTGCGTCCGCACGAGGAAACCGGCCGGCACCAGGACGCGAACGAGGGCGCGCTGGCCCGGTGCATCCTGACTACCAGCCAGGAGCACGATCGGTCGCGTCGCCGGGTCGCCGCCGGGTATCATCCGCGCCGAGCGTCGCGCGGCATGTCTCAGGATGCGGTTAACCGACGTCGCGGGGACGGCGATACGATCAGCGTAAGGGGAATGTCCGCGGCGCGACCGGAACTGGTCGGAGTGAGAGGATTCGAACCTCCGGCCCCTGCGTCCCGAACACAGTGCTCTACCAGGCTGAGCTACACTCCGTCGCCGGGTCGCGCCGCGGAGGCGGCCATATAGCGGCAGACCCGAGGGCCCGCAAGCCGGGGTCCCAATTTGGCGGCGCCGGTGCCATTGCAGAATGGAAATGGCGGGATCACCTTCTCCTTGCGTCAACTGGCGCGCGAAACACAGCGGGAGGGATGGCATGCGGACTGGATTGTGGTTGGCTGGCCTCGGTCTGGCGGTGCTCGGCATCGGCGGCGCGGCGGCGCAGCAGGATCTCAGCGCGGAGCGTCGCGCCCTGATGCGCCAGCAGGTCCAGGCGATGCGCGCCCTGGCGCCGATCGTCCAGGGCAATGGCGAGGTGCGTTCCGCCCTGCAGCCGGCCGAGGCGGTGCTCGCGACGGCGCAGCGCAAGCTCGCGCTCTTCCCGCCCGGCAGCGACAGGGACGATGATCGCGCCCGTCCCGAGATCTGGACCGACCGCGCCGCCTTCGACGCCTTCGGCACCTCGCTGATCCAGGGCGCGACCGCGATGATCGCGGCGGCGAATGCCGGCGACCGCGCGGCGCTGACCGCGGCGTTCCAGGCCACCTCCAATACCTGCAACGCCTGTCACGATCGCTTCCGCCTGCCGCAGCGGCAGTGACGGCGCGGCGTCAGAAGAGCGACAGCCGCCAGAGATAGAGGCCGAGCGCCAGCGACGCGGCGAGGAGCAGGGCGCCCAGCGCCCGATTCCCGCTGCGCGGTGGCGTGGTGCCGGCCGGCATCGCGCTCCGGCCGGTGATCATGGCGCCGACGAGGCGCCGCCCGAATGCGACTCGGTAGATCGCGATCGCCGCGACATGCAGGCCGACCGCGATCAGCAGCAGGTCGAACAGGCGCTGGTGCCAGGCGCTCGCCACTTGGCTCGCATCGTAGCCGATCCAATCGGCGAAGGCGCCGCGGTAGAGCTCCGCATCGTCCGAGAAGAGCCCGATCGTGCCCTGCAGCAGCAGCAGGCCGAGCAGCAGCATCACCATCCATCCGCCGGCGGGGTTGTGCCCGGCATGCGCTTCGGCCTCCGCACCCTCGCGCAGGGAGGCGAAATGCCGGATCGCCGCACGCGGCCCGGCGAGGAATTGCGCAAAGCGCGCCGACTCCGATCCGACGACCCCCCAGGCCAGCCGGAACACCACCAGGCCGAGCAGCAGGCCGCCGGATAGCATGTGCCACTCGATCCAGCGGAGCTTCGCGGTCACATAGGAGACGATCACGAGCAGTACGGTCGACCAGTGGAACAGCCTCACCCAGCCATCCCAGACCTTCACCGACACCGTGCCGTCCGCCATCCGCCGCCTCCGCGCCGGGCGACAGCGTGCCATGGGGCGTGGCGGGGCGCGACGACGCCGGTGAGCTCCTGATGGGTCTCGACGTCGTGCCGCCGCTGCTGCGGGGAATGGCGATGGCCACGGCGGTGGCCTTCGCGGTCGCCGGCATCGCCAGGCTGGCGAAGTGGGACCGTCTCGCCACGGCCGCGGCAGGCCTGGGGCTGATGGCGGGGTTCGTGTCGGTGCTCGGCGTGGTCAACGCGACACCGCGCCAACTGGCCGAGCGGCTGCCGCTGCTCGCCGCGATCGGCCTCGTGGCGGGCGGGCTGGCGAGCCTGCGCCACCGGGCCTTCGGCATCGTCGGCGTCGCGCTGGGCCTGATGGGCGGCGCCTGGTGGATGGCGGGCGCGCCGCTGCATCCGGCGACGGCCCTGCGGGCAGCGCCGGTGGCCCTGGCATTGCTGGCGGCCATGGGCTTCGTCTGGTGGCGGGGCGTGGGGATGCCGTCCATGGGCATGGCGTGGGCAGCGCTCGCCGCCGGCCTGTTCGCTGCGGCAGCACGGGGACCGCAGGTGGCCTTCGCTCTCGCCGGGGTCGGCGCGGTGCTTGGTGCGGCGGTGGTGCGGTCGGGGTTCGGCCCGGCGTCGCGGCTTCCGCTCGCGGTCTGCCTCGCCGGCGTGGCGGCGGTGCCCGTGATCGCGCGCGCCGCCCATGCCGACATCGCCGCGGCGACCGCGCCGGCGCTGGCGCTGCTGGCCGGGCCAGTCCTGGGTGGACGGATGCCGCGCCGGATTGCCTGGCTCGGCGCGGCCCTCGCGGCACTGCCCGCGATCGGGCTGGCCTGGCTGCTCCGCTAGGCGGCCGGCGGGGTCCAGGCCGCGCCCTCGGCCTCGAGCCCGTCGAGATAGGGGTCGAGGGAGAGCACGAAGCGCACCAGCGCTGCGACCAATGTGGTCGCATTCGCCGGGCCGCGCAGCGGGGCCGAGGCCTCAACGCGGATCCGATGGTCCGGTGTCAGCCCCGCCCGCCACCCGGCGGGCAACCGCCCCGGCAGTCGCGCGACGGCATCGAAGGCCTGGCGACGGTTCGCCCCGGCATCCGCGGTGGACGGGATGCGCGCGGCATCCGCGGCAATGCGCACCCCATCCGGCCCGAGGCGCGCCGTGCACCGCCGCCCACGCCAGGCGAAGTCGAGCGCCGGCGCCGCATCGGCCGCACGGGGCAGCAGCGTGCCGTCCGGCGTGACGGCGAAGGGCCCGAGGGGAATGGTCTCCATGGCGGCCTGAACTTGCCGCGGAAGGGTGAAGACACCATAACCGCGCCCATCATGGCCCTCGGACACAGCCTTCGCCTCGTGCTTGCCCCGCCGCATCCGGCTGGGCGGCCCTTCCTGATCGGCGGGGCCGTCGCGGCGCTGCTCGGCCTCGCGCTGCTCGGCCACTGGCTGTTCTGGCTGGGGGTCCTGTTCGTCGGCTTCTGCCTCTACTTCTTCCGCGACCCGGAACGCTTCCCGCCGCCGCGTGCCGGGCTCGTGATCGCGCCGGCCGACGGCAAGGTCGTCAGCATCGTGCAGGTGCCGGCGCCCGAGGAACTCGGCCTGGGTGACGCGCCGCGCTGGCGCGTGGCGATCTTCCTCTCCGTGCTCGACGTGCATGTGAACCGCATGCCGGCGGACGGCACGGTGATGCGCGTCTCCTACCGCCACGGGCAGTTCCTCAGCGCCAACCTCGACAAGGCGAGCACCGAGAACGAACGCAACGCGATCGCCCTCGCGCTGCCCGATGGGCGAGACCTCGCGGTGGTGCAGATCGCGGGTCTGGTCGCGCGGCGCATCCTGTCCGACGCCAAGGTCGGGGATGTGGTGCATGCCGGCGAGCGCTTCGGTATCATCCGCTTCGGCAGTCGCACCGATGTGTACTTGCCGCCCGGAGTGCAGCCCTTGGTGAGCCTCGGCCAGACCATGATCGGCGGCGAGACCGTCCTCGCCGACCTCGGCGCCACATGAGCGGCAACGGCGCCGACGGACGCGTGCGGCGGCTGCGCGGCCGCTTCCGCCCGCGCACCCGCCCGCGCTTCGAGGGACAATCCTTCAACCGGCTGATCCCGAACATCATGACGATGCTCGGGCTGTGCTGCGGCCTGGTCTCGATCCGGTTCGCCTATGAAGGCCGCTTCGAGCAGGCGGCGGTGCTGATCCTCGTTGCCGGCGTGATCGACGGGCTGGACGGGCGGCTCGCGCGGCTGCTCAAGGCAACGTCCCGCTTCGGGGCCGAATTCGACAGCCTGTCGGATTTCCTCTGCTTCGGCGTGGCGCCGGCCTTCATCCTGTTCTTCTGGTCGATGCAGGACTACCGCGCGCTGGGCTTCGCGCCCTGCCTGATCTTCGCGGTGTGCATGTCGCTGCGGCTCGCGCGGTTCAATGCGGCGCTCGATGTCGGGCCCACGGTGAAGCCGGCCTACACCTACAATTTCTTCACCGGCGTGCCGGCGCCGGCGGGGGCGGGCTGCGTGCTGTTCCCGCTGTTCCTCGGCCTGTGGTTCCAGCAGGCGGGCTGGGAGATCCTGGCCGCCGCGGCGCGCCACCCGGTCTTCGTCGGGCTGGTGCTGGTGACCGTCGCGACGCTCTGCATCAGCACCCTGCCGACCTGGTCCTTCAAGAACTTCAAGGTGCCGAGCAGATTCGTGCTGCCGCTGCTGCTGGGCTCGGGCCTGTTCGTCGCGCTGCTGCTGGCCGAGCCCTGGGCGGCGCTCGCCATGGCCGGGATCATCTATCTCGGCATGCTGCCCTTCTCCGTGCGCTCCTACCTGCGCCTCAAGCGCGAGGCCGAAAGCCTCCGCGAACCTGTCGTGATCACCGAGGGTCCACGGTCCGGCACCGCGTGACGGTCATCACATGGTCGTGAGAATGATGCTTGGCGCAAGCGTCGCGCCGGCGCATCGTTCCGGTTGCGAGCGCCTCGCGGTGGCGTTTCCGCGCACCGAGGAGCGCCCATGCCGAGTGTCCGTCGCGCCGTCCTGGCGGCCGTCCTGTCCCTCCTGATCCTGCCAGCCGTCGCGCAGACCGACCCGGTCGCCCGTGGCCGCTACCTGGTCGAAGGCATCGCCGGCTGCGGCAACTGCCATACGCCGAAGGGGCCGCAGGGCGACCTGCCCGGGATGAACCTCGCCGGCGGCACGGTCTTCGACGAACAGCCGTTCCGCGCCATCGCGTCCAACATCACGTCCGATCCCGAAACCGGCATCGGCCGCTGGACCGACGCGCAGATCGCGCGCGCGATCCGCGAGGGCATCCGCCCCGACGGCCGCATCATCGGCCCGCCCATGCCGATCGAGCTGTACCGCGGCATCTCGGATGCCGACCTGGCCGCGATGGCTGCCTATCTCCGCACCGTGCCGGCGGTGCGCAACGCCGTGCCGGCGAGCGAGTATCGCATCCCGCTGCCGCCCAACTACGGCCCGCCGGTCGCGACCGTGCCGCGGCCGGCGGACGACCCCGTCTCGCGCGGGCGCTACCTGGCCGGGCCGATCGGGCATTGCATCGACTGCCACACGCCCATGACCCAGGACGGCCATCGCGACTGGTCGCGCACGGGGCAGGGTGGGCAGCCCTTCACCGGGCCCTGGGGCACCTCGGTCGCGCGCAACATCACGCCGGACCGGGAGCGCGGGCTCGGGGGCTGGACCGATGCACAGATTGTCCGCGCGGTCACCGCCGGCGTCGCAGCGGATGGGCGGCAGCTCTTCCCGCCGATGGGATACGGCTACTATGCCCGGGTGGACGCCCGCGACCTCGCCGACATCGTCGCCTATCTGCGGTCGCTGCCCGTGCAGCCGTGACGCTGCGCGGCGAACTGCGGCTGCGGGTAAATGGGCAGGAGGTCCGCATCACCGGCGGGCCCTTCGACGCCATGCCGCCGGGTGCGCGGGGGCTCTGCCTCGAGGCGAGGGCTGCGCGTGCGGTGGAGGCCGAATGGCGGCTGGACGTGCCTGATTTCGGCGTGCCGGACCCCAGCGCGCTGCGCGCGGTGCTGCAGGCGATGCTGGCGGCGATGCAGGCGCGGCCGCAGGACGCCTTCCATGTCGGCTGCCGGGCCGGGCTTGGGCGGACGGGCATGGCGCTCGCGTGCCTGGCCCAGATGGCCGGGGCGAGCGAGGGCGATCCGGTGGCGTGGCTGCGGGCGCGGTATGTCGCGGAGGCGATAGAGACGCCGGAACAGGAAGCCCTGGTGCGGGAGTTCGGCGCCGGAGGGGCTTTGCCCCTCCGGACCACCGCACCAGAGGCCGAAGGGCCTCTGGACGCCGATACGTAGGGGTTTCCAAAGGCCCTTAGGCCTTTGGCGGGGAGAGGTCTGGAGAGGGGCCGCGCCCCTCTCCGGTCCCGCCCCTACTTCCGGCGCGCGCCCACGATCACGCCGTCATTCTCGAGCGCCGCGATCTCCTCCTCGGAGAATCCGCGTGCGAGCAGCACCTCCCGCCCATGCTGGTTGAAGCGCGGCGGCTGGCTGCGCGCGCCGCCCGGCGTGCGCGACAGCTTGATCGGCGTGTTCAGCGCACGGAAATCGCCGATCTCGGCGACCATGTTGCGGAACGCGGTGTGCTCGGCGGCCATCGCCTCATCCACGTGAAGCACCGGCCCGGCCGGCAGACCGGCGGCGAGCATCCGGCGCGTCAGCTCATGCCCGTCCTCGTTCGCGAAGCGGGCGTTCAGCACCTCGGTCAGCGCGTCGCGGTTGATCACGCGCTGGCCGTTGGTGGCGAAGCGCTCGTCCTTCGCCAGGTCCGGAATGCCGAGGAATTCGCAGAACTTGCGGAAGGCCGGGTCGTTGCCGGCGGCGACGAAGATCTCGCAGGTCTTCGTCGTGAACTTGGAATAGGGCGCGAGGTTCGGGTGCGGGTTGCCCGTCGCCTTCGGCCGCTTGCCCGAGAGGAAGAAGTTCGCGGCATGCGGATGCAGCAGCGCCATGCCGCAATCATGCAGCGTCATGTCGCAATACTGGCCGCGGCCCGACTTCTCGCGCTCATGCAGCGCCATCAGGATCGCGATGGTGCTGAACAGCCCCGTCGCGATGTCGACGATCGGGTTGCCGAGGCGCGTCGGGCCGGAGGTCTCGGTGCCGTTGATCGACATCAGCCCGACCATCGCCTGCAGCACGGCGTCGTAGCCGGGGAAGCCGCCGAGCGGGCCCTCGCCGCCGAAGCCGGAGACGCGGCAATGGATCAGGCGCGGGAACGTCTTGGACAGCACGGCCTCGTAGCCGAGGCCCCACTTCTCCATCGAGCCGGGCTTGAAGTTCTCGACCAGCACGTCTGCACCTTCGAGCAGGCGCAGCAGCACCTCCTTACCCGCGGGTTTGGACAGGTCGAGACCGACCGACCGCTTGTTGCGGTTCACGCCGACGAAATAGGAGGCATCGCCATCCGCGTTGAAGGGCGGGCCCCAGTCGCGCACCTCGTCGCCCTGCGGCGGCTCGAGCTTGATGACCTCGGCGCCGTGGTCGGAGAGCACCATGGTGCAGTAGGGCCCGCCGAGCACGCGCGTCAGGTCCACCACGCGCAGGCCCGCGAGCGCGCCGGGCGAGAGCCTCGCCTGGGCGGGGATTGTCGCGGTGTCGTCCATTGGATGCCACTCCCGTAAAGCGGGCCGGAAGATGCGTCAGCGGGGCGCGTTTGTCGAACCATGCCGATGCGGCCCGCCGCTGATGCGGCGAAGCCAAGCCGTGCGGATGCGCGACGCCCGGCGGTTGAGGGGCCCGAAGGCGGAACCTTCGGGCAGGCGAAGCGTCACACCCCCAGCAGGATGGAGGCGCAGAGCGCCGCGACAAGGGCGCTGCCGATGGCGCCGGCCAGCAGGGGGCCGGGGGTCCCGGTCTGCAATGAATCCGGCTCGCCTGGCGGATGCGACAGGCTCAGCAGCGCGCCCGGGCGCGCCGGGCGCTTCGCCGGCGGCAGCCGGATCCGCGAGACCTGCACGTCGCCCGCATCGTCGCGCCAGGCGATCTCCGTCAGGCCGGCCGCATCATCCGGGGCAGGAACGGCGCGGATCACGGCCTCCACCACCACCCAGTCCCGGCGGCTCCGCCACATGGCGAAGCAGGCGATGCCGACCAGCAATGCCGCCGGCAACAGGAACCACAGGATCAGGGCCGTCAGCGTGGGATCGGCCAGCGGCCCGGTCATGCGGCGCGGGTGCGACCCCAGACGCGCTTGCAGAACTCGGGATAGGTCTCGGCCATCTCGTCGCAGACCCGCCCGCGCAGCAGCGCGAGTTCGGCCTCGGTCGGGTCAGGCGTCGCGGGGATGTCGGCTTCCGCGTCGAAGTCGAAGCCGGTCGCCGCGCGCACGCTGTCGACCGTGTCGCCCGGATGCAGCGATTCCAGGGAGAATCGCGCGCGGTCCGGATGGAAGCGGAAGACGCATTTCCCCGTGACCAGAGCCTGCGCCGTGCCGCGGCGGAAGACGCCGGGCGGCGAGACACCGGGGGCGGAGATGTTGTCCACCTTCTCCACCAGGACGCGGGGCGAGTGCTCCTCCCGGAACAGGATCGTCCGCGGCGTCATGAAGTACATGAAGGCGCTGCCGAAGGACCCGGGGAAGCGCACGCCGGTGCCAGGCCAGTCCCCGGTGCCGACCAGGTTCAGGTTCGCCTGCCCGTCGATCTGCCCGCCGCCGAGGAAGAACAGGTCGATCCGCCCCTGGCCGGTGAGGTCGAACAGTTCGCGCGTGCCCTCGGTGAAGGGATTGCCGCTGCGTTTGTGCAGCAGGGACAGCCGCACGGGGTGGCCCATCAGCCGCACCAGCCAGCAGGCCGCGGCCGGGATGGGGGATGCCGCGCCGACCGCGATGTGCCGTGCCGGCGGCGCGGCGGGATCGAGGATCAGGCGGGCCAGCGTGGCGGCCAGGCGCTCTTCCAGGGCGATGCTCATTCCGCGGCGACCTTCCGCGCGCCGGCGAAGACCTCGCGGTCGAGCCAAGCGCGGAAGCCTTCCTCGGTCTTCGCCGCGCGGGCGTAGTCGGAGACATAGGCCTGGTCGAAGCCGTATTCGTCGAGCAGCGCGGCCGGCCGCGCGCCGCGTTCCGCGATCGCGGTGGCGCTGACGTAGGTCGCGCTGATGGCGCCGGAGGCGAGGCGCTCATCCTCGAGGAAATTGCCCTCGACCACACGCTCGACGGTCACGAGCGCGGCCTTCGATGCGTGCGCGATGGTCGCGCATTCGCGCCGGCGGCCGAGCCAGACATTGCCCTCGCTGTCCGCCATCACGGCGTGGAACAGGGCGAAGTCCGGCTGCTTCGCGGGCAGCAGCACGATCGGGTCGGAGCCATCCTCGGCGAAGGGGTTGGGCACCACCTTCCAGTCCGGCCGGTTCGCGAGGATGTCGGACCCGATGATCCCGCGCAGCGGCATGAAGGGCACGCCCTTCTCGGACGCCTGCAGCATGGTGTGGATGGCCGGGCAGGTGGCGTCACGCACCTTGATCCGCCCTTCCTTCAGGGCCACCGAGAAGCGCGGCGCGAAGCCCGCCTCGCCGAGGGAGACCGCGCTGGTCTCGACCTCCGCCACGCAGCCGGCGCCGATGAGGATGTCCGTCGCGAATCCCGACACCGGCACGCCGAGCAGGCGCAGGTTCCGCGCGCCCTTGCGGATGAGCGCCTTGGCGAGTGCCACCGACGGCAGCGAATTGTCGGGCGGCATCGCCACCAGCGCCCCGTCGGGCACCATGGCGGCAAGCGCGTCCACGGATGGCAGCATCATCGGCAATTCCTCCAGCGCCGGTTCTACGCCGGCCCCGCCGGGCCCGCCAGGGCGGAGGGGGGCGATGACCGGAACGATGGGCCGCGCCATGATGCGGCAAAAGGGATGCCGGTCCTGCCCATGACGCCTGCCACCATCGAAGGTCCTCGCCTGATCCTGCGCCCCTGGCGGGAGGAGGATCTCGATCCTCTCTTCGCCATCAACGGCGATCCGGACAGCATGCGGCACTTCGCCGCGGTCATGACGCGCGCCGAGAGCGATGCCTGGGCCGCGCGGCTGCAGGCGCATATCGCCGAGCATGGCTGGGGCTTCTGGGTGGTCGAGGAACGCGGCGGCGCCCCCTTCGTCGGCGTCGTCGGGCTGATGACCATTCCCTGGACCGCGCGCTTCACCCCCGCGGTCGAGATCGGCTGGCGGATCGCCCCGGCCTTCCGC
Organism: Neoroseomonas marina; assembly: GCF_012927745.1. GTDB lineage: Bacteria > Pseudomonadota > Alphaproteobacteria > Acetobacterales > Acetobacteraceae > Neoroseomonas > Neoroseomonas marina. The sequence goes on along the minus strand of NZ_JABBKX010000003.1, from coordinate 286,869 downwards.
CGCCGCGGCTTCGCCGAGGATGCGGCGCGTCTGGCGCTGGGCTTCGGCTTCGGCACCCTGCGGCTGGATGAGGTCGTCGCCTTCACCGTGCCGGCGAACGAGCCGTCCTGGCGGCTGATGCAACGGCTCGGCATGACGGCGGACGGCACCTTCGGGCATCCGCGCCTGCCGGCGGACCACCCGCTGCATGAACATGTGCTCTATCGCCTCGCGGCTCCGCGAGGCTGACGGCGGGCGCGGACCCCTCCACATCTTCGCGCGGCCGCCGCATCATCCCCGCAGCAACAGACAGAGACGTGCCAGGAGGTTCCCGTGTCCCGCATCCCGATGCTCGGCCTTGCCTTCGTTCTCGCGTCCTCGCCGGTGCTGGCAGCGTCCGTGACCACCGCCTGGGCCGATCTGCCATCGAACGACCAGGAGGAATGCCTGTCGATCGGGTCCCGCGCGATCCAGAGCGTCGGCTTCCGGCCAAGCATCTCCCAGGACCGCCAGACCATCTTCGGCTGGCGCGGGGAGGAGGCGCTGACCGTGCGCTGCATCTCGGGCAAGGGCATCGCCGTGGTCTTCGCCTGGGTGACCGACCGCGCGAATGACAGCGGGCGGCTGGTCGAGGCCGTGACCAGCGCGTACCGCAGCGGCGGCGCGGTCGGCGGCGGCAACCTCGGCGCCGGCGGCGGGGGCAACCTCGGTGGCGGGGGCGGGAATTTCGGTGGGGGCGGTGGCAATTTCGGGGGTGGCGGCGGGAATTTCGGCGGCGGGGGCAACCTCGGCGGCGGGCCGGGCGGCGTGGTGAAGCGCTGACCGGCCCGCAGCGCCCCTTGTCCATGGCGCCGCGCGCGACACATCTCGATACATGCGGTGGTGCGCGGCCCTGCTGGGCGTCGGGCTGGCCGTCGGGGCTGCGGTCCCGGCGCCTTCCGCGGTCGCGGCCGGCACCTGGCAGGAAGGATCCTGGCCCGGCATTCCCCCCGCGCACGTGACGGCCACCCCGGACGGGGCCGTGGCGCTGTCGGGCCGCGGACAGGGCAGCTTCCTGTGGCGCTACGAACGCCGCGCCGCCGAATGCCTGAGCTGGCGCTGGCGCGTCGACCACGGACCGCCGCCGACGCGCCTCGATCGCCGCGGGGGAGATGACCGCGCCATTTCCATCACGATCGGCTTCGGCGGCTGGCCGCCGCGGGCCAGTGCCTGGCAGCGCGTCCAGCACACCATGGCCGAGGCGCATGCCGGCGGCCGCAGCCTGCCGCGCGCCGCGCTCGTCCTCGTCTGGGGCGGCACGGGGGAGGAACCGCGCGGCTTCGAAAGCCCCTACATGGCTGGGCTTGGCCGCGTCTTCGTCCTGCGGCCCGCGCATGCGCCGCGCGGGACGTGGCACGACGAGCGCGTCAATCTCGCCGCCCTGTGGCGCGAGGCCTTCGGCGGCACGCCGCCGCCGGTCGAGAAGATCGTGATCGGCCTCGATTCGGAGGATACCGGCGCGCGTATCGAGGCGCGCGTCGAGGACATCCGCTTCGGCCCCTGTCCGCAGCGCTCGTGAGCGTGCACCCTGCGGGCCGGCCGGCGCTTCCGGCGCGTCTTGCATGCAGGATCGATTGATGACCGTCACCAAGCAGGAATTCCGCGACGCCATGTCCCGCCTCGGCGCGGCGGTGAACATCGTGACGACCGACGGCCCGGCGGGCCTCGGCGGAATGACGGTCAGCGCGGTGTGCTCGGTGACGGATGACCCGCCGACGCTGCTGGTCTGCCTCAACCGCGGCAGCCCGCAGAACCGGCTGTTCAAGGACAATGGCGTGCTGTGCGTGAACTGCCTGGCCCCCGGGCAGGAGGAATTGTCGGGCCGCTTCGCCGGCCGCAGCGCCGAAGCCGACATGCCCGAGCGCTTCAGCCATGCGAGCTGGGGGCTGCTGTCGACCGGCGCGCCGGCGCTCGACGGCTGCACGGTGTCCTTCGACTGCCGGATCGCCGAGGTGGTCGAGCGCGGCACCCACAGCGTCCTGTTCTGCGAGGTGGAGGCGGTGCGCCAGGGCGCGGCGTCCCGCGGGCTGATCTGGTTCAGCCGGGACTACCACCGCGTCGGGGCGGAGTGATCCAGGTTACCGCGCTGCAGCATTGCTTCCATGCGGAAGCCGCAAAGGTGCCTTAAACCTTGATCAGCCTATGTTTGGCACAGCGGTGCCAGGAGCGAGGCCGATGACCGAAGTGAAGGTGGAATTGCCGGACCAGGTGGCGGAGGAGATCGCGCGGCGTGCGGCGGCCCTCGGCACCACGGCCGAGGAATGGGTGGCGGCGGTGGTCCAGGACCTTGCCGCCGACCTGCCCGAGACGACCGAGGACGGCCCGGACGCCTGGATCGCGCGCTGACGGGGCGCGCGGAGGCTTGGCCTTCGCGCGCCCCCTGAGGCATTCGGCGGCGTTACTTCACGGCGTCGGGGCGACGATCGGCCGCGTGGCCGGCATCGATCGGTCCTGGCTTTGCGGCCCGCGCCGTGCGGGCCGCAGGTGGCGCTGTCCCGCGCGGGGCGAGCGCCCGCTACCACTCCCCGTAGAACACGCCGGCCGCCTTGTGGCGATCGGTGCGGAATTCGGCCTCGGCCCAGGTCAGCGTGGTGCGGCGCTTGAGCGCCGTGAACCAGGCGAGCAGCCGCTCCCGCATCGCCTCGCGCACGCCCTCGAGCGCCGGATCGGCGCCGAGGTCATGGAATTCCTGCGGATCCGCCGCGAGGTCGAACAGCATCGGCCGGAAGCCGTCCGTCCAATGGACGTATTTCCAGCGGTCCGTGCGCACCATCCAGGCGTGATGCTGCCCGGTCTTGAGCCCGAGCCGCCGCCGCGCGCCGCGGAAGGTCCAGTCGAGCTCGCTGAACACCGCCTCCCGCCACGCGGGTGATGCGCCGCGCGTCAGCGGCAGCAGCGAACGGCCCTCCACCACGTGCTCGGCCGGGTCGAGGCCCAGCGCATCGAGGATGGTCGGCACCACGTCGATCGCCTCGACGAAGCGATCATCCGCCGTGCCGCGCGTGGCGTCGGCCTCGCGCGAGGGATCGAAGACCAGCATCGGCACGCGCTGGATGCAGTCGTGGAACAGTTCCTTTTCGCCCAGCCAGTGGTCACCGAGGTAGTCGCCATGGTCCGAGGTGAAGACGACGAGCGTATCGTCCCACCGTCCGAGCCGGTCGAGTGCTGCCCAGACCCGCCCGAGGTGATGGTCGAGCTGCGCGATCAGCCCCTGATAGGCGGGGCGGACCGTCGCGATGCAGTCGTCGTTCTGGAAGGACTGCGCGACTTCCTCGTTCTGGAACTCGCGCAGGATGGGGTGCGCGGCGTTGTCGCGCTCCACGGGATCGCGCATGACGGGCAGGCACTGATCGGCTGAGTACATCGCGTGGTAGGGCGCCGGCGCGATGTAGGGCCAGTGCGGCTTCACATAGGACAGGTGCAGCACCCAGGGGCTGTCGCCCTGTGCTTCCATGAAGGCGATGGCGCGGTCAGTGGTGTAGGCGGTCTCGCTGTGCTCCTCCTTCACCCGCGCGGGGTGGCGGGCGTTGCGCATCTTCCAGCCGTTCTGGGTGTTGCCGGCCGCGTCGGTGACGGCGATGACCCAGTCGGTCCAGGGGTCCTTGCTGTCGTAGCCCTGCGCGCGCAGCCAGTCGGCATAGGCGCTGTCGGTCTCGGCGTGATGGCCGTCGTGGCGGTCGACCAGGGTGAACCAGCCCTCGCGCAGCAGCACCGCGAGCTCGTCCTGCCCGTCGAGCAGCAGCCGCTTCATCCCGCGCGCATCGGGCAGCATGTGCGTCTTGCCGGCGAGCGCCAGCGTCCGCCCGCTTTCGCGCAGGTGCCAGCCCAGCGTGACCTCGCCGACCGAGAGTGGCACCCGGTTGTGCGTGGCCCCATGCGAGGAAACGTAGCGCCCCGTATAGGCCGACATGCGCGACGGCCCGCAGATGCCCGACTGGACATAGGCCTGCGCGAAACGCACCCCGCGCGCGGCGAGCGCATCGATGTTCGGCGTGCGCAGGAAGGGATGCCCCGCGCAGCCGAGGTGATCCCAGCGCAGCTGGTCGCACATGATGTAGAGCACGTTGCGGATCGCCATGCGCCGGTCCCTGGTTTCCCGGGGCCAGCCTAGCGGCGCGCGCGCGGTGGGGAAGGGGCCGGGCGCATCAGCGCGACGGCCTCGGCGAAGCCCATCGCTTCCGCGTCCTCGAGCGGCGTCGAGAGATCGTCGATGCGCGTCCGCGCCGTGATGTCGGCGCCATGCGCGAGCAGCATCCGCACCGCCACGATGTCGCGCCGCCAGACGGCGTGGTGCAGCGCCGTGCCATCGTTCAACCCGCGCTGTTCGGTGTCGGCGCCAGCCCGCAGCAGCACCGCGAGGACGGCGTGGCGGTCCTCGCGCGGGGCGTCGATCGCCTGGAACAGCGGCGGGAAACCATCCGCGGCCCCGGCGCGCGGATCGGCCCCCGCGGCGATCAGCGCGGCGACGAAATGCGGCGGCCCGCAGCGGATCGCGATGTCGAGCGGCCGGTCCCCGCAGCCGAGGAAGTCGACGCCGAGGAGGCAGTCCGGGAAGCCTTCCGGGTCGCCGAGGGCGGCGCGGAAGGCGGGCATGTCGCCCGCCGTCGCCGCGGCCTCGGCGGCGCGCCAGCGGTCGAGGGGGTCAGGGACCGGGGCGGGCGGCAGGGCTGAAGATCTCCCACACATGCCGGTCGACATGGGTTGCCGAGATCGCGCCGAAGCCACGGCCCGGCACGACGGGGCGGCGGCTGAAGTCGGGTGCGCCGGTCGCCCAGCGGCTGCCCATGCTGTTGCGGAAGATGAACCAGCCGCCGAGCGGCTCCGTCGCATCCGTCTGGAATCCCACGACGCAGACGGCGTGTCCGGAATCGAGCCTGACCATGTTGGGTGTCGGATCGGACAGGATGCCGCTGACCACCGGATCATCCTGCCACCAGTTCGAGGGCCCGTTCGCCGGCGCATCCTGATCGCGGAACTCCGGCAGGGCGATGGCGACCGGGCGTGGCGGGTTCGACCGCAGCAGGTCGAGGACCGTCCGGGCCACGCCTGGCGGCCGCGGCACCACGTCCGGGTCACCGAGGTCATAGGACACGACGGCGTCCGTGCGTTCCTTCTGGGCGGCGTGGAGGGCGGCGTCGCTCGGCTGGTCGTCCCGCGGCCGATCGTCGGGCCAATCGGCGCGCCGGCAGATGCCGAGATCCGCGAGGACCTGGCGGGCTTCGGTCAGCTTGGTCGCGCCGTTCGCGGCATCGGCGGCCTGGCTGCCCCGCGCGAGGATGCGATTGTAGAGAAAGATCGCGGAGAAATCAGGCGGCGCCTGGCCCTGCGTGCGCCGCGCGAGTTCCATCGCGCCCGCGGCGGCGAAGCCGACGCAGGTCGGCGCTGCGGCCTGGTCGCGCAGCCCCCACAGGCCCCGCACGCCGCCTGCCAGAAGATCCGCGGGCTCGTCGCCCAGCTTGACCGGCCGGTTGTGGGACGGCCAGTCGGCGGGCGGCCCTGCGACGGCACCGTCGCGCGCCGATCGCGCGCCGGATGGGATGGCGATGCGCGGCTGCGGTTGCGCCAGCGCCGCGCGATAGGCGTCGCTCAGCATCGGTTCGAGGAGCGCAAGCAGCTTCCGCCGTTCGAGCGCGGGACTCAGCCGATCGAGCGACGGGCTCGCCGCAAGCACGCTGTGCAGCGCGTCATACGACCGGATGGCCGCGTCGCGGAGGAAGGCGACCTGTTCGGGCTGCAGCCCGAGTTCGGCCGCAGCGGTCTGCAGGAACGGCCAGGTCACGGCGCCGGGCTCGTGCTCTTCGGTGCCTGCCCGGCCTCGAGCAGGCCGATCTCGCTGCGCGCTTCCTGCAGCAGGTCCTGGAACGGCTGCAGGGCGAAGAGCCGTCCCTTGATCGCCTCGGCGATGTATTCGCCGCATTCGCTGTCGGTGCGGAAATGCACGCCGGCGACTTCGCGGTTCTCGGCGATCCGGTCCGCGAGCGCCTGGAGTGCCGGCTCGATCGCGCCCCGCACCAGGGAACCGGCGGGGAAGATCTCGGCGAGGGCGGCGGCGACCAGGTGCGCCTGCAGCGAGTGGTTGCTGGGATAGGACGCATGCGGCGGCGTCGGGATGACCGGCAGCAGCGCGGGATACACCTGCGCCGGGCGCGCGCGCTGGAACTGCCACTTGTAGGTCATGCCCACCATCTGCCCGATCGCGATGCAGGCCGAGACCAGCGTGGTCACCGCCGGCCGTGCCCCGCCGCCGGCGCCGAGCATCTGCAGGAAGTAGGTATCGAACGCGTCGGCCTGGGCGAGGATCTCGGGCAGCCGCGCCTCGCGCAGCGCGGCCGCCTTCTCGAGGAGCTCGCGGATCTCCCCGGCCAGAGAGGGAGCGGTATCGACCGGCGGATCGACGCCGATCGTGCCCCAATCGGTTCGTGCGAAGGCGGCGAGCAGGGTCTGCGCGCGCAGCCCCGGCGACCAGGCGGTGCGCGGAAACCCGGTGCGGTTCGACTGGCCGGCGACGGGCGATCCGCAGAGCAGCACCCGCAGCCCGCCGCCCTTGTCGAGCGGCGGCACGGTCCCGGGGACCTCCAGCGGGCCCGCCAGGGGCATCAGGAAGGGAACGGCGCCGCCCCCGTTGCCTCCACCGTTGCCGCCCCCGTTTCCGCCGCCGTTGCCACCACCGTTGCCGCCGCCGTTGCCGCCACCATTGCCGAAGAACAGGATCGTCACCTTGGTCTCCCTTCGCGATCACCCGTCAGGCGGGCAGGCCCGCCGCCATGAGTCGCGCGCCGTAGAGGTGCCGTTCGCCGTCGTCGCGGAAGGCCTGACGGTCGATCATCGGACGCACGCGGAAATGCGGTTCGAGCCGGCGGTGCCGTTCGATCAGCGGCCGCGCCTCCGCCTCGCGGCCCAAGGCGGCCAAGGCGGCCGCCGTCACGCGCAGGTTCGACGTGTAGTTCGGGTTCGACCGCCAGGACTGGAGGCCCCAATCGGCGGCAGCGGCGTGGTTGCCGCTCGCATAGTGGCCGATCGAGAGGAAATGCTCGAAGCGGAAGGCGAGGGGATCGCTCGGCGAGAGTGAGAGCGCACGCTCGGCACGCCGCACGGCTTCCGGGCCGTCGCCCATCCAGGCGAAGGTCGGGCTGGTCCAGAGCCAGGTTTCCGCATCGTTGGGGGCGGCGTCGAGCGCGCGTTCGAAGAGCTTGATCGCATCCGCGTAGCGACGCCCCAGGATCGTGTGGTTGTGCCCGCGCATCGCGAGCGCCCGGGGGTGCGACGCATCGCGATCGAGTGCGGCGTCGATGGCGGTCTCGAGCCCGCGCGCATCGGCATCCCGATCGTCGGACCACCCCTGGTTGATCCGCAGGCTGTGCCAGTCGGCGAGCGTCGCGTGGGTCGGCGGAAAGTCTGGGTCGAGCGCGATGGCCCGGTGCAGCAATCGGCCGGCTTCCTCGAAGGCGGTCCGTTCCATCCGGAAGATCAGCTGGCGCGCCTGCACCAGCAGCCGATAGGCGCCGAGGTCGACCGGCCGCTGCCGCCGGGCCTGCACGAGTTCCGCCTCCTGCACGCGGGGTGCGAGGGTGTTGGCGATGATGGCGGCGATGCGGTCCTGGGTCTCGAAGGTGTCGGCGTTCGAGACGTCGTAGGGCCGCTGCCAGATCACCGCGGCGGTGCGCGCATCCGACAACTCGGTCGTCAGGCGCAGGCTCGCGCCGGCACGCCGCAGGGTGCCGGCGACGACATAGGCGACGCCGAGCCGCTCGCCGATCGCGCGCGGATCCATGCAGTCGGCGCCGGGGAAATGGGTCGAGCTCGCCGAGATCACCACGGGTTCCCGCAGCGTGGCCAGGGCGCCGACCACGCCTTCCTGCACGCCACGGGCGAAGATCGACAGCTCCGGATCGTGCATCGACAACTGGAAGGGCATGACGGCGACGGTCGGCACCGAGGGCGAGGCAAAGTGCGCGGTGGCGGGCGCCGCCGCCGGGCCGGGGATCGGCAGGTCGAGCAGATAGCCGCGGCGCGGCACGGTCTTGAGAAAGACGCCGTCGTCGCCGAGCGCCCGACGGATCTCGACGATGCATTGCGTGATGCTGTCGTCGGTGACGGTCACCTCGGGCCAGACGGTGTCCAGGATCTCGGTTCGGCCGAGGAGGTGCCCGGCGCGATCGTGCAGCAGGATCAGCAGCGCCAGCGTCTTCGGACGCAGGGTCGTCGCCGCGCCGTCCGCGCGCCGCAGGATGCCGCGCTCGATGTCGAGCGTGCTGCCGCCGATCCGTCGGTCTCCTGTCGAGGCGGCCATGGCCGTCCCCTTTGCTGCATGCCCCATGCGTGGCGCTGCCGTCGGCGTTGGACCCGGCTTCCCGGCCGGGCGGCGCGCTCCGCAATCATAATGGAAAGCGCAGCCCGATCACGAATGTCGTGATGGCGATCACAACGCCCGGCTGCCGCCCTCCGGTTTCGGCATCGTTTCGGAGTTCTTTCGGGATTGCGGGCGCCTGGCTGCCCGAGGGTGCCGACGCCCCGATGGGGGGCGACAGGAGCCCAGCCATGCGCAGCGCCATCTTCCCGCTGATCTGCCTTCTCGCGTCCGGCATCGCCACCGCCGCGGAGCATTCCGGTCCCCCCGTCGCGATCCTGCTGCCCGACGCCACGGGCGAGGAGGGGCGGGCCGAGGCGTATGTCGATGCCCTTTCGGCCCGCGGCATCGCCAGCATCGTGTTGGACCTCGAGGAGCGGGAGGAGGGGCCGCGCACCTCGGCCGATCCCGCCCCGTCCATGGCGGCCGAGGACCTCGCCCGGCACTGGGCGGCGGGTGACGGGCCCTCGCTCGCCGGGCGCCGTGTCGCGCTGATCGGCTTCGGCGCGGGGGCACGGGTGGTGCTCGCGGCGGGGGAGGCGCCGGTGGTGGCGCTCGATCCTGGCTGCCGCGGCCTCATCATCGTGCCGCGGGTGGCGCCCGCCCTGCTGGTGCATGGTCTCGCGAGCCCCGATGCCGGCGACTGCGCCGCGCTGGACGGCACGGCCGGGCTGGAGCGCCTGCCCCTGACCGGGGTCACCCATGGCTGGGATCTCCCGGTGGTCGCCGCGCCCGGCGGGGTGCTGCTGCCGGATCCGGCGAGCCGTTCGCGGCGCCGCGGCCGGCCCGATCCGGTGGCGACCCTCGCCGTGGCCGAGGCGGTCGCGGACTGGCTCGCCCGCCGGCTCGAGGCGCCGGCACAGTGACGATGGCCGACCAGGCCGGCCGTCCGCCCCGCCGGAGCCCACGCCTGCGCCGCCATCCGGGATGGCGGGTGGTCGCAGGCGCCTTCCTGCTGGTCATGGCCGGCTTCGGGGCGATCTATTCCTACGCAGCCTTCGCCGAGCAGATCGCCGCCGACTTCGGGACCGACCTGGTCGGGGTGTCCTTCATCTACGCGCTGTCCGGCGCGTCCTGCTTCTTCGTCAGCGCGGTCAGCGGGCCGCTGGCCGACAGGGTGGGTCCGCGGCTACCGGCCACGGCAGGCACCGCCCTGGTGGGGCTCGGCCTGCTGGTGGCTGCTGCTGCGGGCAGCCTGGCGGAAATCTACGCCGGCTATGGCCTGCTGATCGGCATCGGCACCGGCTTCGCCTACGTGCCGGCCATGGCCGCTGTCCAACGCTGCTTCTCGGCCCATCGCGGCCTCGCCTCCGGCATCGCGGCGAGCGGCATAGGCGTGGGCACCGCCCTCGTCCCTCCGGCCGCGCAGGCTTTCCTCGCCGTGGTCGACTGGCGGGCGACCTTCGCGATCTTCGGCATCGCGGCCCTGCTCGTGGGCGCCGTGGGGGCGATGCTGCTGGAACCGGCAGGCCGCCGCGGGCCGCGCCGGGGGAGGGCGGCGCGAGCCGCCGACGAATCCCCGTTCACGTGGCGTCGCCGCGCCTTCGCGGCGACCTGGGTGGGCACGCTGTTGATCTCGATGCCGGCGACGCTGCCGCAGGCCATGCTGGCCGGCACGGCGCGCGACCTCGGATTGCCGAGGGACGAGGCCTTGGGTCTCCTCGGGTTGATCGGCCTGGGCAGCATCGCCGGACGGTTCGTGATCGCGGCGGTGTCGGACAGCATCGGGCGCCGCCGCACCTTCCTGGGTTGCTGCGCGGGGATGGCCGGCAGCCTCGGGCTCTGGGCCGCGGCCGAAGGTGCCGCCACGCTGCAGGCCTTCGCGCTCATCTTCGGCGCGCTGCAGGGTGGTTTCGTCGCCCTCCTGCCGGCCTTCGGCGCGGACAGTTTCGGCGTGCGCGCCGCGGGGCGGGTGCTGGGCCTGCTCTACACGAGCCGCGGCGTCGCGCTGCTCCTGGCGCCGCCGGCGCTGGCGGCTGCGGCGGGGGTCGCCGGACATGCGGCGCCCGTGCTGGCAGCGGCGATCCTGGGTGGCCTCGGGACGCTGCTGGTGGCGCGGGCCGGGCGCCCGTCCGTCCCCGAGGCCGAAAACGCAGAAGGCCCTGGCGGTTGCCCGCCGGGGCCTTCCCATCGCGTGGCCGGAGCCCGGCCCGCGGAACCCTGGTGACCCGCAGCCTAGGCGGCTGCGGTGATCCGGGCCGCGGCCGCGGCTGACCGAGTTGAGCGATGAGACACCGGATCACCTCCTTTCGTTCGTTGACGACACCAGCATGCTGCGCCGCGGCAGCCATCCGATGCAATCACTTCGCATCGAGTCGGCGCCGGCGACCGAAGGCTGCGGCGCGGGGGTCACGCCCGGATACGCGAAGGGCCCCGGCGGTCGCCCGCCGAGGCCCCTGCGCGACGCGCCGCGACTACGACAGTTCGGCGTAGGTGCCGTTGCGCCAGACGTAGAAGACGTAGTCCGGCACCGTGACGTCGCCCTTGGCGTCGAAGGAGATCGGCCCGAGCACGGTCTGCCAGGGACCGTCGGCCTTGATCACCTGCGCGAGCCGGCGCGGATCCGTGGTGTTCGCCTTCTTCGCCGCCTCGGCGAAGATCTGGATGGCGGCGTAGGTGTAGAGGACGTAGCCCTCGGGATCGACGTTGCGGGCACGGAAGCGAGCCACGACCTCGGCCGCCGTGGGGCGGCGCCGCGGGTCGGAGGAGAAGGTCATCAGCGTGCCTTCGCCGGCATTGCCCGCGATCTGCCAGAACTCGTTCGTCACGAGCGAATCGCCGCCGATCAGGGTGACGTTCATCCCCTGCTCCTTGGCCTGGCGGATGATGAGGCCGCCCTCGGTGTGGTAGCCGCCGAGGTAGATGACCTCGATGCCCGCCGCCTTCATGCGGCTGACCAGGGCGTTGTAGTCACGCTCGCCCGGCGTGTAGGCGGCGTACATCGTCTCCTGCATGCCGCCGGCGTTCATCGCCTTCTTGGTCTCGTCCGCGAGGCCTTTGCCGTAGGCGGAGTTGTCGTGAAGGATCGCGACCTTCTTGCCGCGGAAGTTCTGCACGATGTAGCGGCCCGCCACGAGTCCCTGCTGGTCGTCGCGGCCGCAGGTGCGGAAGGTGTTCCACTTGCCTTCGTCGGTGAAGCGCGGGTTGGTCGAGGCCGGCGACATCTGCAGCACGCCTTCCTCGGCGTAGACGTCGCGCGCCGGGATCGAGGAGCCGGAGCAGAAATGCCCGGCAACGAACTGCACGCGGCGTGCCGCGAGCTGGTTCGCGACGGAGACGGCCTGGCGCGGGTCGCAGGCGTCGTCGCCGATCTCGAGCGCGAGCTGGCGGCCGAGCACGCCGCCCGCTGCGTTGATGTCCGTGACCGCCTGGGTCGCGCCCTCGCGCATCTGTGTTCCGAAGGCGGCGTATTGGCCGGTCATCGGGCCGGCGGTCGCGATGCGGATGGGGCCCGAGGCGCCCTGGGCGAATGCCTCCCGGCCGATGGTGAGCGCGCCAAGACCGGCGCCGAGCACGAGCCTGCGTGTCGTCTGCATTCGTGAACCCCTGTCGTTCCTGGCCGCCCGGGGCGCCGGGATGGCGCGGGCGCGGCCCCGGCGGCAGAGCGTAAGGGAGGCGCGGGCGCCTTGCCCAGCGTGACCTTGCGCACGGGCCACCCCGCCCCCTCTCTGGCACCGGGGGCTGTAGGCTGGTAGCGTAACGTGCGCCTGTCACACTGGGAGTTGTCTGGATGCGCTCCGCCTTTCGCCGCCCCATCGCCGCCGTCACCGCCGCCGCCATGCTGGCCGGCTGCGTTTCCACCCAGGCGAGCCGCATCGGCACCGATGACGGCCGCGACGTGTGCCGCACCTACGTCGTGCAGCTCGACAGCACCGGCGACTTCTACGGCGAGGACATCCTGCGCGGCGCGGCGATCGGCGCCGGCACCGGCGCGCTCGCGGGCGGCCTGATCGCCGCGGCGACAGGCCGGCGCGGCAGCGACATCCTGGCCGGTGCGGCGATCGGCGCGCTCGCCGGCGGCGTGATCGGCGGCACCGCCGGCTACATCCAGGCGCGGCAGCGCCAGGCCCAGGACCAGCAGCAGCTGCTGATGGCGGTCGGCGGCGACCTGCGCAACGAGAACGCGCAGCTCGACCGTACCCAGGTCGCCTTCGACCAGCTGGTGAACTGCCGCATGAACGCGGCGAACCAGATCCGCCGCGACGTGCGCGCCGGCCGTATGACCCGCGACCAGGGCATGGCGCTGATGTCCTACCAGCGGCAGCTGATGCAGCGCGACGTGGCGCTCGCGCAGCAGATCAACCAGAAGATCGGGACCCGCGGCAGCGAGTTCGACACCGCCATCGAGACCATCGCGCCGGGCACCAAGCAGGCCGCGACCGCGCGCCGCACCGCGACGCCGACGACCGCGCGCGTCTCGGCGCCGATCCGCATCCGCCCCGATGCCGGCGCCGCCGAGATCGGGCAGCTGAGCGCGCGCGACCGCGTCACGGTCACGCCCGCGCAGGGCAATTTCGCGATGGTCGAGACCTCCTCGGGCCTGCGCGGCTACGTGCCGGCGAGCGCCGTCGGCGTGCGCGGCCTCGGCACCGAGCCGTCGGCCGGGCGCGGGCAGGATGGCGAGTTCCGCCAGCTCGCTGCCTCGAACATCGCGCGGCGCGACAACTTCTCGGAGAGCGTGCAGAACGCCGATCGCCTGGCGCAGGGCCAGGGCTTCGAGCTGGCCGGCTGAACCGATGATCGGCCGCCGCCTGCTCGCGCGCTTCTGGCTCGCGGCGGCCCTTCTCGTCTCCGCCGGCGCCGCGCCGGCGCAGCAGGCGCAGCAGGACCCGCCGCAGCAACCCTTCCTGCGCGTCGAGGCGGAGGCGCACATCGCGCCCATCGCGCGCCTCGCGACCGATGCACAGGGGTCGGTGCTCGCGACGGTGTCGGACGACAAGACGCTGCGCCTGTGGAACCTGCCCGAAGGCTCACAGCGCCTCGTCATCCGGCCGCCCATGGGGCCGGACGCCGAGGGCGAACTCTATGCCGTGGCGATGACGCCCGACGGGGCGCGCGTCGCGGCGGCGGGCTTCACGGCGCGGTCCTGGGATCCGGGCTTCGCGCTCTACATCTTCGACGCCCGCACGGGTCGGCTCGCGGCGCGGCTGCCGGGACTGGCCGCCCCGATCCAGCACCTTGCCTTCTCGGCGGACGGAACGCGGCTGGCCGCAGCGCTCGGCGGGCGCGCGGGCCTCAAGGTGTGGGACGCCCGCAACGGCCGGTTGCTGTTCGAGGACACGGCCTTCACGGGCCCGACCCGCATGGTGGCCTTCGATGCGGCCGGACGGCTCGCGGCGAGTTCGGCCGATGGCGGCGTCCGCCTCTACGACGCGCAGGGGCAGCGCATTGCGCAGCGCGTGCCGGTGCAGGGCGCGCGGCCCTATGGCATCGCGTTCTCGCCGGATGGATCGCTCCTCGCCGTGGGCTTCGAGGACCGGCTGCGCGTGGAGGTCCTCGCCGCCTCCGACCTCCGCAGCGTCTTCGCGCCGGATGTTTCGGGGCTGGCCGGGGAGGGGCTGCCCGCGGTCGGTTGGGCGCATGACGGCAAGGGTGGCGTTCAGTTCCACGCCGCCGGCTATGCGCGGCTGAACCGCGCCCCCGGCGCGGCGCAGGCGCCCGCGGTGCGGCAGGCCGACCCCCCGCCCGCGGCGCCGGCCGGGGGCGGACGGCCCTCGGCGGGATCCTCGTCGCAGGGCTCGCGCGGCCTTGCGGTCCGCGAACAGCAACCGCCGCCGCCGGGCGCCACACCGCCGCCGCCGCCGCCGGCGCCGGCCGCCGCGGCCCCGGACGTGCGGCGCGAGTTCGTGATCCGGCGCTGGGCCGATTTCGGCCTGGGCCCCTACACCGATATTCCGGCGTCGCGCGACGCCATCTCCCACCTGCTGCCGCTGCCGCAGGGGGGGCTCGCCTATGCGGCGGCCGACCCCGGCTGGGGCTTGCTCGCGCCGGACGGGTCCGTGGCGATCGCGCCGCGGCCGCCGGGTGGCGATTACCGCAATACGGGCGTGACACTGGCGCTGTCGGCGGACGGAACCCAGGTGTTGTTCACCCTGCGCGCGGGTGGTCAGCCGCTGGTCTTCGACCCGCTGACGGGAACGCTGTCGGCCTGGCAGGGCGAGGCGGGCTTCGCCGCGGCGCGCGTCGAGACGCCGCGCCTGCGCGTGCTGGACTGGCGCAATTCGAACCGTCCGCGCCTGGGCAACACGCCGCTGCGGCTGGGGGAGGGCGAGTTCGCCCGCAGCCTGGCGATCCTGGTGCGGGACGACGGGTTTCTGCTCGGCACCGACAACCACCTGCGGCTGTTCGATGCGCAGGGGCGTCTGGTCGATTCCATCTCCACGCCCGGCGCGGTCTGGGGCGTGACGGTGGCGGGCGACATGGGTGTCGCCGCCCTCGGCGACGGCACCATCCGCTGGTACCGCTTCGAGGCCGGGGCGCTGCGGGAGATCGCCGCGTTGTTCGTGCAGGCGGAGACGCTGCGCTGGGTGCTCTGGACGCCCGAGGGCCTGTTCGACCACGCCGCCAATGGCGGGCAGGAACTGGTGGGCGTGCACCTCAATGGCGGGAGGAACCAGACGCCGGAATGGGCGTCCTTCCAGCAGGCCTATCGCGCGCTGTATGCGCCGCGCGCGGTGCGCGGACGCATCGCCGGCGACTTCGCGCCCGCGCAGGAACGCCTGGCGCAGCTTGGCGAGGTGCGCAGCCGCATCGGCCGGCTGCCGACCTTCACCCCCGGGACGCTCTGCGCCGTGGTGGGGGATGACTGCCAGCCACTCGCCTGGGATGCGCGTGTGCTGCCCGAGGGCGCGCGGTCGCTGCGGATGAGCTTCACCGCGACGGACCGAGGCATGGGCTTCGGGCCCTTCGACGTGCTGGTGAACGACCGCATCGCGGCGCGCGCC
Source organism: Neoroseomonas marina (assembly GCF_012927745.1). Lineage (GTDB taxonomy): Bacteria > Pseudomonadota > Alphaproteobacteria > Acetobacterales > Acetobacteraceae > Neoroseomonas > Neoroseomonas marina. The sequence goes on along the minus strand of NZ_JABBKX010000003.1, from coordinate 271,560 downwards.
GAGCCCGCCGCGGGCGAGACCGGCGTCGAGGTGCTGCTCGATCCCGGCAACAACCGCATCGCCACGCGGCTCTATGCCGCCGATGGGGAGTTGTTCGCCGAAGGACCGGTCCTGACGCTGCGCCGCCCCGGCGAACCCGAGGCGCCGCCGGGCGCAGGCCGCCTGATCGTTCTCGCGATCGGCGTGAACCAGTACGCGCAGGCGGATCTGAACCTGCGCTTCGCCTCACCCGACGCGCGGTCGGTCGCCGAGACGCTGCGGACGAGCGGCAATGGCTTGTTCACCGATGTCGATCTGCGCGTGGTGCCCGATTCACGCGCGACGCGGCGGGGGGTGCTCGACGCGCTGGCGGCGGCGGCACGGGATGTGCGGCCGGAGGATACCTTCATCCTCTATCTCGCCGGGCACGGCATCGTCTCGCAGCCGGGCAACCGCTTCCTTTTCCTGCCGTCGGACGTGCACGACACCTCCTCCATGGGGGCGCTGAGGCCGCAGACGATCGACGACACGACGCTGGTGGCGGCGCTCGCGCGCATCCGGTCGCGCGATGCCTTCATCCTGATCGACACCTGCTATGCGGGGCAGATCGACATCGACCAGCTGGCGGCGATCGGCAACGACACGGGGCGGTTCCTACTCGCGGCGTCGTCGAGCGTGCAGGAAGCGCTCGATTCCTACGACGACCGCAACGGCGTCTTCGCCTACGCCCTGATGGAAGGGTTGCGGGGACGCGCGGCGGTCGATGCTGACGGGCGCGTGACGGCGCTCGCCCTCGGCGAATGGGTGACGCGGCGCGTGCCGCAATTGGCGCGCGAGAAGGGCCACCAGCAGAATGCGGTGTTCCGCGCGGCCCAGCGCGAATTGCGGTCCTTCCCGATCGGCGTGGTCCAGCGCTGACGCCAGGGTCAGCGCGGCGGGACCGCGTCGCAGCCCGCGCCTTCGGTCAGGAAGCCGACGGCGCGGTCGTCCATGATCTCGAACCGCACCGCGCAGGACGACATCGGCCGGCTGCCGGTCCGGTTCGGCATCAACGGGCCCGAGGCGATGCCCTGGCCGCTCAGCGGAGCACCGCCGAGGCCGAAGCCCGCACCGGGCCCGATCGTCGCCGGCGCCGGGGTGCCGAGATCGGTCCAGAGCAGGTAGCGACGGCCATCGGCCACGAAATCGGCGGTGGGTGGCCCGAGCCGTTCGGCCAGCACCGAGGTCGGCTGGCCGACCAGCGCCTGCATGCGGGCATCGAAGCCGGCTTGCGTCGCGCAGCCCGCTGCGCCGAGCGCAAGCAGCAACGCCATGCCGAAGATCCGCCTGGCCATGATCCTTCCCCTCCGGTCCTGGATGCCGGCACCGGAATGTTACCGGGTGGAGGGCCGCGCGCTCAATCGCCGGGTGGCTGCGCAATGCACCCATTGCCGGCGCGGGTGAAGGCGATGACGCGGTCGGCGCGGATCTCGAAGGTGACGCGGCAGGGTGGCGGCGGGGCGTAGGCGGTGTAGCCGGTGCCGAGCCCGAGGCCCCCGCCGTAGCCGCCGCGCCAGCCGAAGCCGCCGAAGCCGATGCCGAAGGCCGGCACGGCCGTGGGCGCCGAGGTGCCGAGCCGTTCGTATTGCAGGAAGCGCCGCCCATCCGGCGTGGTGTAGTCGCTGTCCGGCACGCCGACGGACTGCACCAGATCGCCGACCGGCAGGCCCACCAGCGCCTGCATGCGCTGGTCGAACCCCGCCTGGGTGGCGCAGCCCGCGAGGGCGAGGAGAAGGATGAGGATCCGGGCTCGCATCCCAGGAGGATGGGGAAGCAGGGCGGCGGATTCTAGGCAGCCTCGCCCGCGGCCCAGCCGCTCGACCACGCCCACTGGAAATTGTACCCGCCGAGCCAGCCGGTGACGTCCACCGCCTCCCCGATCACGAAAAGACCAGGGATGTCCTTCGCTTCCATGGTCTTGGAGGAGAGCGCGGCGGTATCGACGCCGCCGAGCGTGACCTCGGCCTTGGCATAGCCCTCGGTTCCGGCGGGCGTCAGGCGCCAGGCGTTCAGCAGCGCGCCGAACGCCTTGAGCGGCGCGTCGCCCATCTCTCCCATCACGCGCGGCGGCAGGTGCAGCGCGGCGAGCGCCTGTGCGAGGCGCTGCGGCAGCAGGTCCGACAGGATGGTGCGCGCCTCCGCCTTCGGCCGCGCGCGCTTGGCGGCGAGCAACTCGGCCGCCGCGTCGCGGCCGGGCAGGGCGTCGATGGTGATCGACGTGCCCTCGATCCAATAGGAGGAGGCCTGCAGGATCGCCGGGCCGGACAGGCCGCGATGCGTGAACAGCATCGCTTCCGGGAAGGCGGCCTTGCCGCAGCGCGCGACGACCGGCAGCGCGACGCCCGCGAGCGGGCGCATCAGCTCGAGGTCGGCGCTCGCGAAGGTCAGCGGCACCAGGCCCGGGCGCGGCGCGACGATGGGCAGGGCGAAGCGGCGCGCCACGTCATGCGCGAAGCCGGTCGCGCCCATCTTCGGGATCGACAGGCCGCCCGTCGCCAGCACCAGGCTGTCCGAGGTGAAGGCGCCGCGGTCGGTCGCGACGGCGAAGCGGTCGCTGCGCGTGACATCGGTGATGCGATGGCCGACCCGCAGGTCGACGCCAGCGGCCCGGCATTCATCCAGCAGCATCTGCACGATCTGGCGGGCCGATCCGTCGCAGAACAATTGCCCGAGGGTCTTCTCGTGGAAGGCGATGCGGTGCTTGCCCACCAGCGCGATGAAGTCGTGCTGCGTGTAGCGGGCGAGCGCCGAGCGCGCGAAGTGCCGATTGGCCGAGAGGAAGCGTTCCGGCACGCAGCCGAGATTGGTGAAGTTGCAGCGCCCGCCGCCGCTGATCAGGATCTTCTTGCCCGGTTCGTCCGCGTGGTCGAGCAGCAGCACGCGCCGGCCGCGCTGGCCCGCGCGCATGGCGGCGAACAGTCCCGCCGCGCCGGCGCCGAGGACGACGACATCGAAGTGGGTCACGCCGCGGCCGCCAGCCCCGCCATGGCGCGGCCCACCGCCTCGGCGACGCGGATGCCGTCCACGCCGGCCGAGAAGATGCCGCCGGCATAGCCCGCGCCCTCGCCGGCGGGGAACAGGCCGTGGGTGTTGATGGACTGGCAATCGGCACCCCGGCGGATGCGGATGGGGGAGGAGGTGCGCGTCTCCACCCCCGTCATCACCGCGTCGTTCATGTCGTAGCCGCGGATCTGGCGGCCGAAGGCGGGCAGCGCCTCGCGGATCGCGGCGACGACGAAGTCGGGCAGGCAGAGCGACAGGTCCGTCGGCGTCACGCCCGGCTTGTAGGATGGGACGACCGAACCCAGCGCCGTCGAAGGCCGCCCGGCGAGGAAGTCGCCGACCAGTTGCGCGGGCGCGCGGTAGTCGCCGCCGCCGGCGACGAAGGCGCGTTCCTCCCAATGCCGCTGGAAGGCGATGCCCGCGAGGGGATGGCCCGGATAGTCGTGCTCCGGCGTGATGCCGACGACGATGCCGGAATTGGCGTTCCGCTCGGCGCGCGAATACTGGCTCATCCCGTTGGTCACGACGCGGCCGGGTTCGGAGGTCGCGGCGACGACCGTACCGCCGGGGCACATGCAGAAGGAATAGACCGACCGCCCATTCCCGCAATGGTGCACCAGCTTGTAGTCCGCCGCGCCGAGGATCCTGTTGCCGGCGAAATCCCCGAAGCGCGCGCGGTCGATGATCGACTGCGGGTGCTCGATGCGCACACCGATGGAAAAGGGCTTCGCCTCGACGAAGACGCCGCGGTCGAACAGGGTCTGGAAGGTGTCGCGGGAGGAATGGCCGATGGCGAGCACGACGTGGTCGGTCTCGATCGTCTCGCCGGCCTCGGTGACGACGCCGCGCATGCGGCGCTGCCCGTCGCGCTCGGTCTCGATGATGAAGTCGGTCACCTTGGTCTGGAAGCGGTATTCGCCGCCGAGGGCGGTGATCTTCTCCCGCATGCTCTCGACCATCGTCACCAGGCGGAAGGTGCCGATATGGGGCTTCGCCACATACAGGATTTCCTCCGGCGCCCCGGCCGCGACGAATTCCGTCAGCACCTTGCGGGAGACGGATTCCGGCGCCTTGATCCCAGAATAGAGCTTGCCGTCGGAGAAGGTGCCGGCGCCGCCTTCGCCGAACTGGACGTTGCTTTCCGGCGTCAGGACCGATTTGCGCCACAGCGCCCAGGTGTCCTTGGTGCGTTCGCGCACCACCTTGCCGCGGTCGAGGATGATCGGCCGGAAGCCCATCTCGGCCAGGATCAGCCCGGCGAACAGGCCACAGGGGCCGGAGCCGATGACGACCGGGCGCCTCCACCCGCTCGCCGGGGCATGGGCGACGTGGCGGTAACTCGTGTCCGGTGTCGGGCCGAGGGTCCGCGCCAGCGCCTTGTCCCGCGCGACGCGGCGCAGCAGGGCGGCCTCGTCGGCGACCTCGATGTCGACCGAATAGACCAGGTGGATGTCCGACTTCTTCCGCGCGTCCCAGGCGCGGCGGGCGACCTGGACCGCGCGCAGTTCGTCGGCGCCCAGGGCCAGGCGCGCGCGCACCGCCGCCTCGATCGCCCCTTCGGGATGGTCGAGGGGCAGTTTCAGTTCCGTCAGTCGCAGCATGGGGCGCCTATAGCACGGCCCCGCCGGTCAGTGGCCCCCGCCGAGATAGGCGTCCCGGACCTCGGGCATGGCCAGCAGTTCCTGGCCCGATCCGCGCAGGGTGATCCGCCCGTTCACCAGGACATAGCCCCGGTGGGCGAGGCGCAGCGCCTGGTTCGCGTTCTGCTCGACCAGCAGGACGGTGAGGCCCTCCTTCTCGTTCAGGTCGCGGATCGCCGCGAAGATCTGCCGCACGATCAGCGGCGCGAGGCCGAGGGAAGGTTCGTCCAGCAGCAGCAACCGGGGCTTCGACATCATCGCCCGGCCGATGGCGAGCATCTGCTGCTCGCCGCCCGACAGGGTGCCCCCGCGCTGGGCCTGCCGTTCCTCGAGCCGGGGGAACAGCGCGAAGACCTGGTCGAGCAGCGGCTTCGGGTCGTGCCCGGCCACCTGCGCGCCCATCAGCAGGTTCTCCATCACCGACATGCGCGGGAAGACGCGCCGTCCTTCCGGCACCTGGGCAAGACCGAGGCGCATGATCTCGTGCGTCGGCATCCGGGTGATGTCGCGGCCCTCGAACAGGACACGGCCCTTCTGCGCCTGCGGGGCGCCGCAGATCGTCATCAGCAGGGTCGACTTGCCGGCGCCGTTGGCACCGACCAGCGTCACGATCTCCCGTTGGCCGACCTCGATGGAGACGTCGCGCAGGGCCTCGACGGCGCCGTAGCGGGTCCAGACGCCTTCGATGGCGAGCATGGGCGCGCTCATGCCTCGTCGCCCTCCCCGAGATAGGCGGCGATGACCTTGGGATCGGCGCGCACCTCGGCCGGGGTGCCGTCGGCGATCTTCTGGCCGTGGTCCAGCACCACCACGCGGTCGGAGATGCCCATCACCACGCCCATGTCGTGCTCGATCAGCAGCAGGGAACAGCCGCCGTCGCGGATGGCGCGCAGCAGCACGGCGAGTTCCTCGGATTCCTTCGGGTTGAGGCCCGCGGCGGGCTCGTCGAGGCAGAGCAGCACCGGGTCGGTGCACATGGCCCGCGCGATCTCGAGCCGGCGTTGCTGACCGTAGGGCAGGGCGGCGGCGGGGTCGTCGGCGCGGTCCATCAGGCCGGTCTTCCCGAGCCATTCGACCGCCTTGGCGATCGCCGCCTTCTCGGCCCGGCGATAGCCCGGCGCGCCGAGCAGCCCGCCGATGCCGAAGCCGCTCGCGGCCATCAGCGTGTTGTGCTGGGCGACGAGGAGGTTCTCGAGCGCCGTCATGCCGGGAAACAGCCGGATGTTCTGGAAGGTGCGGGCGACGCCGGCGCGCGCGATCCGAAAGCCCGCCAGGCGCTGCAGTTCCACCGGCGCCCCGTCCCGGTGCAGGCGCAGCGTGCCTTCCGTGGGGCGGTAGAAGCCGGTGATGCAGTTGAACATCGTCGTCTTGCCGGCGCCGTTCGGGCCGATGATGGCGGTGATGTCGCCCCGCATGGCGGTGAAGGAGACTGTGTCGACGGCGGTCAGGCCGCCGAACCGCATGGACAGGTTCTCGGCCTCGAGGATCGGGGCGGGCATCAGCCGTGCCCCTCGGCGACGTGCTCGGCCCCGATGCTGCGTCGTTCACGCAGCGCGACCGTCGGCGTGCGGTGGCCGACCAGGCCGCGCGGGCGGACCACCATGATCAGCACCATGGCACCGCCGAAGACCAGCATCCGCCATTCGTCGAGGTCGCGGAACACCTCGAAGCCGCCGATCATCACCAGGGCGGCGAGCGCGATGCCGATCTGGCTGCCCATGCCGCCCAGCACGACGATGGCGAGGATGATCGCGCTTTCGATGAAGGTGAAGGATTCCGGGCTGATGAAGCCCTGCCGCGTGGCGAAGAAGGATCCCGCGAAGCCGGCGAACATCGCGCCCAGCGCGAAGGCGGTCAGCTTCGTCGTGGTCACGTTGATGCCGAGCGCGCGGCAGGCGATCTCATCCTCCCGCAGCGCTTCCCAGGCACGCCCCAGGGGCTGGCGGCGCAGCCGGATGCTGATCCAGTTCGTCAGCAGGGCGAGGGCGAGGATCAGGTAGTAGAGGAAGACGACGCGATGCGTCGGCGATGGCTCGATGCCGAAGAAATCGGCGAAGGAGCCCGGCCCCCCGCCGGCCGAGAAGGTCAGGCCGAAGAAGGAGGGGCGGGGGATGCCGGTGATGCCGTTCGGTCCGCCGGTCAGGCTCGCCCAGTTGATCAGAACGACGCGGATGATCTCGCCGAAGGCGAGCGTCACGATGGCGAGGTAGTCGCCGCGCAGCCGCAGCACCGGAAAGCCCAGCAGGATGCCCCAGAAGGCCGCGAGGATGCCCGCGAGCGGCAGGCAGACCCAGAAGGACAGGCCGAAGGTCGTCGCCAGCAGGGCGTAGGAATAGGCCCCGACCGCATAGAAGGCGACGTAGCCGAGGTCGAGCAGCCCCGCGAGCCCGACCACGATGTTCAGCCCCCAGCCGAGCATCACGTAGGTCAGCACGAGGATGCCGAGGTCGAGCTCATAGCGCCCGGTGCCGGGGATGAAGGGCAGCACGATGGCGAGGCCGAGCAGGATCGGTGCGACGGTCCGCCCGGCCTTGCGCATGGTCTCGGCATGCGCCGCGGAGGCCGGCTTCGCGTCCCCGCGGAAGGCCCTCCAGGCGAGCAGGGCGAGGCGGCCGGCGAAGGCGATGGCCACGAGGATCGCGACATCGCCCCAGCGCTGGCGCAGCATCAGCGTTCCGCTCGGCGAGACGTCCGTGCGCAGCCCGACGATCGGGACAAAGAGGCCGAGGGCGACGAGGGCGGTGATCGCTGCATCCTTCAGCGCCGCGGCCATGGCACTGGGCCGCGCCCCGGCCTCCGTGGTGGCGCTCATACCTTCTCGACCTCGGCGCGGCCGAGCAGGCCGGTCGGCATGAAGATCAGCACGATGGCGAGGATCGAGAAGGCGGCGACGTCCTTGTACTGGACCGAGAAGTAGGCGGACCAGAAGGTCTCGATCAGCCCGATGAGCAGACCGCCCAGCACCGCGCCGGGCAACGATCCGATGCCCCCCAGCACGGCCGCGGTGAAGGCTTTCACGCCGGCGAGGAAGCCGATGTAGAAGTCGATCACGCCATAGCGCAGCAGGTACATCGTGCCCGCGACCGCGGCGAGCGCGGCGCCGATCACGAAGGTCAGGCTGATGGTGCGGTCGGTGTCGATGCCGAGGAGCGAGGCCATCCTGCGGTCCTGCTCACAGGCCCGCATGGCGCGCCCGAGTGGCGTTCGCGTCACCAGCCAGGTGAAGACCGCGAGCACGCCGAGCGTCACCGCGATGATCAGCATCTGCATGTAGGAGAACTGCACGACGAAGCTGTCGATATGCAGCACCGTCACGCCGCCGGGCAGCAGGGGTTCGATCGGCTTCACCCGCGCCCCTTGCGCCACCTGCACGTAGTTCTGCAGCACGATCGACATGCCGATGGCGGAGATCAGCGGCGCCAGGCGGAAAGATCCGCGCAGCGGCCGGTAGGCGACGCGTTCCACCGTCCAGCCGTACAACGCGGTGACCGCCATCGAGGCCAGGAGCACGATCAGGATGGCGGCCGGCCCATCCATGATGCCGCCCGAGACGAGCATCACCACCGAGATCAGGGCCACGAAAGCCCCGATCATGAAGATGTCGCCGTGGGCGAAGTTGATCATGCCGATGATGCCGTAGACCATGGTGTAACCCACGGCGATCAGGCCATAGATCATCCCGAGGCTGATGCCGTTGATCAGCTGCTGCAGCGCGTAGGCCACGTGCTCCCCCGACTTTGTCTCCCACCGGCAGGCTAGAGCAATATCGGGGCCGGCGGTATCGCCCGGGCGATTCTCCGGCCCGTGGAACCCGGGTCACATGTCGGGCTGCCCCATCCTTGCGCCGGAGGACGACCGAGGGCAGGAGAGCGCCCCTTCCTCCGGGAGTCGTTGCCCATGTTCCGCCGCCTGACCGTCGACGTGCCCCGCATCCTGCTCGGGCTGTTGTTCCTGTTCGCCGCCGTGGACGGCTTCGCCTGGATCCTGACCGGGCATCGGCTGGTCCACCCGCCGACCTCCGCGGCCGGCCTGCGCTTCGAGGATGCGCTGAAGGACAGCGGGTTCCTGTGGCCCCTGATGAAGTCGATCGACCTGATCGCGGCGCTGCTGCTGCTGACCAACCGGGCCCCGGCGCTCGGCCTGCTTCTGCTGCTGCCGATCATCACGGTGATCGTGCTGTTCCATCTCGTCCTGAATCCGGGGGGGACCCCGATTGCCGTCGCGCTCGCGGTGCTGACGGCGATGCTCGTCTTCGCCTATCGCGACCGGTACCAGGCGCTGCTACGCTGAACGGCGTCAGGCGCCGGCAGGCTCGTCCTTCGGCGCGTCCTCCACGGTCGCGGCGACCGCTGTTTCCGCCGCGGGGAGCGGGGGGAGGGGCGCCGGCGGCTCGAAGGGCGGCAGGGGTTCGTCGTTCGCGCCGACCATCACCGAGACGTCGACATGCAGCCGGGCGAAGTCCTCGGCCTTGCCGAAGAAGCCGCCGCCGACCGGCACCGCCTGTTCGGGCGTGCGCGTCGCACCGACGCGGACGAGATTCTCGCCCGCCACGAGACCGTTGGTGGGGTCGTATTCGACCCATCCCGCGCCCGGCACGTAGATCGCGCACCAGGCATGGGTCGCGCCGCCGCCGACCACGCCGACCCCCTTCGAATCATAGAGGTAGCCGCTGACGAACCGCGCCGCGAGGCCGAGGCTGCGCGCCGCCTCCATCATCAGCAGGGTGAAGTCGCGGCATGCGCCCCTGCCGGATTCCAGCGTCGCGACGGGACTGTTGGTGCCCTCCGAGTCGCGCGCCTCGTAGGTGAACTCGTCGCGGATGGCGCGCGTCATCGCCTCGAGCATCGGCAGGGTGCGCGTCGCGCCGCCCTGGGCCATGAAGCGCCGCGCCCAGGCATCGACGCGCCGCTGCGGGTCCGGCAGGTGACGCTCGCGCAGCCGGGCCAGGTCCGGCGCTTCTTCGGCGGCATAGGAGAAGGGGAAGAACTCCACCGTCGGATCCACCGTCGCGCGCGGCAGCTCGGCACCGGCGGGGTAATGGGTCAGGTCGAGCTCGGAGACGATCTCGAGATGATCGGTCCGCGATTCCGGCTCCCAATCCAGCAGGCAGACGGAATTGCCGAAGACGTCGTGCGCCCAGCGGATGACGCGCGGAGTGGGGGAGACGGCCAGCGTCGCTTCGTGCAGGCGCAGGTCATGGCTGTCGCGCGGGCGCACCATCAGGCGATGCTGCGTCAGCCCGACCGGCGCGCGGTAGTCGTAACGCGTCAGGTGGCGGATGCGGATGCGGGCCATGGGCGATCTCCTCGGGGCCGCGCAGATATAGCGACGCGACCCTGGATCAATGCAGGGCCTGGCTGCCCTGTGTCGTGCGGACGGCGAGGAAGGCGCGCACCGCAGCGTTGAAGCGCCGCGTCGCGGCGGCATACTCGGCCATCAGCCGCTTGGCGGCCTCGAGGGCCAGGGCGGCCTCGTCGCTTTCCGGACCCGCGGCCACGGCCTGCATCAGCAGGTTCACCTCGCGGATCAGGGCCATGTCGGCCTCGCGCTCTGGCCAGTCGATCTCGGTCACGTGACGTCCGTGGTGGGCGTGGAACGGGGTCTATCGCGATCTGGGCGACCTTATCGCGAAGGCAAGCAGGTGACGCCTTCGTGAGCGATTCGTCACCAGGAAAAGAACGCATGGGAATCGCGGGTGGCTGTCGCGGAACGCGACGCCCCAACGCCGTCGTCACGTCGCGTCGGTTGCGATGAACGCCTCGTTCTCGCGGCGGATGCGGGCGGCGTCGTCGTCATAGAGGAACGGCAACGTGGCGTAGCGAAGACCGCGCGTGACGCGTGTGGCCTCGTGCAGGAGGGAGCAGGAAAAGACCACCGCCCCGCCGACCGGCGGTCGATATCGCCGCGCACCGAATTCGGGGAACCAGAGATCGCCCCCGTCGAAATCGTCGTTGAGGTTGATCGAGACGGCGAAGCGGCGATGCGCGGTGCCTTTGGTCGTGTTGTCGCGATGGGCGCGGAAGTGCCCCCCATCCGCTGCGTCGTAGCGGGCGACGATGTAGCGTTCGATCCGCGTCGCGTGGAACTGAAAGGCCTTGCGGATCTCGGGCACGAGGCGGCGGCCGAGGCGGACGCGCAAGGCTGCGCGAACCGCTTCGTCCTCGATCTCGTGGTCCTTGCGACGCTTCCGGGCGGGATCCAGCGCGCCGACGGTGAGGCCGCCGACTTCGCGCATGAAGCCGCTCTCGCTGCCGCCATGCGTCTCGTACAGGGCGATCAGCTGGCGACAGAACTCCGCTTCGAGAATGCGCGGCAGGACCAGGACCGGGGCCGGGATCTCGGCGCCTGCATGCATCCCGGGGTCGGGCAGCGTGCCGAGCCGCGCGAGGAGGCCGTCGATGCCACCAATCGGCGTCACGGCCAGGACCCGCAACATCGGATCGAGCAACAGCGCGAAGGGCTGATAGGTCTGCGGCGCGGCTTCGGTCGTTGCGCCATAGAGCCGGCTCACGACGGCATCATGGTCGCGGAAGACCCGCAGGCCCGGAATGGTGTCGGCGAGGTGCGCATCGCCGCGCGAGACGGTCACCGCGAAGGCGCAGGCGCGTTCGTCGTCGAGCAGGCCGGTGGACTGGGCGCGTCGCAGGCTGTCCCAGGCGGCGGAGCAGGCCTGGTGTTGCGCCGACCCGAGAAAGGCGATCAGGACATATCGGCCGGCGACCGTGTCGAACGCGAAGCGCGGGTTGCTGTCCGTCGCCGCGTGGAAGACCGGCGCCGGATCGCCGGGCAGGAGGCGGCGCGGCGGGGTTGGCGCGCCTGGCGCATCGGACATCGGGCAGGGATCCTCGATTTGGCGGACATGGCGCCGCCTTCTTCCACCGCGGGGTTAGCATGCGGAATGGAACCGACCCAGCCAGGCGGCCGATGTCACGCGAGGATGACGGCCGCTCCGATGCGGGCCCGTGCGCCAGTGCAGCGATGTCGCTTAGAGGGGAATGGTGCCCAGGGGCGGGCGGAAGCCAACCCGCTGATTCAGCACAATAGTGCAGGTGGGACGATCGGGGAAGCCCAGGGATTCCCTCGGCCTCAGAATCCGAGTGTCCCACCGACCATCGGTTCGGGGGGCGCCGGCCATGGCTGACGGACGGTTCCCCATGCGGCCCGCACCGGCGACCAGGCAGGCGCGATTTGCCGAGCGCCAGCATCGGTGGCGCACGCTCGTGCAGGGCAAGTATCCCCGTCACGCCGAGCTCAACCCCCACCTGGATCTCATCGTCCCGGAGATGTTCGAGCGGGCGGTGCGGCTACTCGGGCCGATGCAGGAGTATGCCCTCGGCAATGCCGGTGAGCCGGCAGTCCGCATCAATGTGGAGCCTGACCGAAACGCAGCGGGGATGGCTGCGGGACATCAACGACCTGTTCGCGGCCCCTGGCTTGGCCGTCGAGCGGGTGCCGGTCGAGGGCATGAAGCCGTGGGTGACGCTGACCCGGGACCAGGTCCGCGACGGTCTCCGCTCCAAGGGCAGGTTTGGTGACGCGACGGGTGACGCGAAGCTAACGGGCGCCGAGCGCAATGCGCTCTACAAGATGCTCAACACCTTGAAAGACAAGGGGAAGATCGGCCTCACCGACCAGCTTGTGTGGCTGCTGTGAGCGCGCGTCACCCACGTCACCTTTCCGCGTCACCCATCGATGCCGCTTGCCGTCTGCGTCACCCACGTCACCCCCCTCCTTACAGGAGGGGTGACATGGGTGACGCGGCGCGGGTGACGGAGCCATTGGAGGCACTGGCCGCCCGCGTCGCCGGCCTGTTCTTCTCCTTCCGCGACCCCGAGGCCTTCCACGTCGAGAAGCACAGCATCGCCCGGGAGATGCAGCGCCTGGCCGAGGCCATGCGGGGGCAGGGATGAGCCTCTTCAAACTGACGGGCCAATGGAGCCGGACCAGCGTCTCGGTCGGGGCCGGATCCTGGCTCGACGCATGGCGCCGGACGTTCTGCTGGATCTGCAAGCGCACGGATCGGCCGCTTGCCGAGGACCCGCACCGAAAGGCCGAACGCCGGCGCACGGTCATGGTGTGCGAGGCGTGCTGGAAGAAGGCGAACGCGCCTCGCCCGGTTGGGAGCAAGATCAATTGACCCGCTTCTACGGCACCGCGGAATGGAAGGCCCTGCGCGCGGCATGCCTGCGCGCTCACCCCATCTGCGCCACGTCCGGGTGCGGTGCCCGCAGCGTCGTGGCCGACCACGTCATCCCGCGCCGGCAGGGCGGGACAGACAGCCTCGACAACCTGGTGGGCAGGTGCCTCGCCTGCCACAACGCGCGCCGCGGTACCGCCGAGCCTCGATTGAAGGGCTGCGGCGCCGACGGCACGCCGCGCGATCGCGCGCACTGGTGGAACGCAGGAAATCTCTCAGGGCCGGGGGCAGCGACCGTTTGGGGGGAGCCGAAACCAGTTAGTTCTCCGCCCGGCCGGCGGGGGCGCCGCTGATGGGCAGGCGCGGGCCCGGCGCGAAGCCGGCGCGAGCGGCCCCTATCCCCGCGGCAAAGCCTGTCAGGCGGCGCGCAGGCGGCGCCACGCGGGCGGAAAGGGTGATCCGCTGGTGCGAGGGCCTCACCATCACCAGCGGCGCCTACGCGGGCCGGAAGCTGCGCCTGAAGTCGTGGCAGAAGGACATCCTTCGGCGCATCTACGCGGAGGGCCCGGGCGGGCGCCGGCCGGTGCGCACTGCGCTGATCAGCATGGGCAGGAAGTCGGGTAAGACGACGCTTTGCGCGGCGCTGGCGCTCTGCCACCTGGTCGGCCCCGAGGCGGTGCCGCGCGGGCAGGTGGTGAGCGCCGCCGCGGACCGAGGGCAGGCCGGCATCCTGTATGCCGAGCTCCGCGCCTTCGCCCTGACCGATCCGGCGATTGCTGACCGCCTGGTGTTCCGCGACTTCAACAAGACGGTCGAGGACGTGGTGACGGGCTCGACCTTCGCCGCGCTGTCCGCGGATCACCGCAAGGCGCACGGCCTGTCGCCCACCGTCGCGATCTGCGACGAGGTGGCGCAGTGGCGGGGGCGCGAGCTCCTCGACGCGTTGCAGACGGGGCAGGGGGCGCATGCCGAACCCCTCTTGCTCGCGATCAGCACGCGGTCACCCGATCCGGACAATCCGCTCGAGGAGATGATCCGCTACGCCGCGCAGGTGGACGACGGGACGATCGAGGATCCGACCTTCACGGCGGCGATCTACTCCGCGCCGCTCGAGGCCGACCCGTGGGCCGAGGACACCTGGCGGGCGGCGAACCCGGACGCGGACGAAGTGCGGATCGCGGACATCCGCGTGCAGGCGATGCAGGCGCGGCGGCTACCGAGCCGGGAGCCTGCATTCCGCGCCTACTCCCTCAACCAGCCGGTCACCGCGGAGGAGCGTTTCATCGGTCCGGCGGATTGGGATGAAGGAGGAGCCGGGCACGGATGCCTTCGAGGCCGAGTACCGTGCCGCGCTGGCCGCCGAGCGGACGCCCAAGGCCCCGAGGCCGCAGCCGAAGGGGATCGTGCTACCGGGCAGCATCGACGCCCTCTGCGTCGCCTACTACGGCTCAGCCAAGTTCAAGGGCATGGATGAGCGGTCCCAGCGCGTGCGCCGGCTCATCCTCGACCGATTCCGCGTGGAGCACGGCACGAAGCGCGCGAGCCGGATGGATGCCGCGTTTCTCGAGCGCCGGCGCAATGCGATGGCCGAAACGCCCGAGGCCTTCAACTCGCTCCTGAAGGGGCTGCGCGCGGCATACGAGGCCGGCTTGAAATTGCGTCTGGTCAGCAGCAATCCAGCCTCCTCCGTCGCCTACCTTGCCTCACAGAACCCGGACGGGATCCACGCGTGGACGACGGAGGAGGTGGAGCAGTTCGAGGCGAAGTACCCGGTCGGCACGAAGCCCCGTCTGGCAATGGCTCTGCTGCTCTACACCGGCCAGCGGCGCAGCGACGTTGTGCGCCTCGGCCGGCAGCACGTCCGCGGCGACGTTCTGACCTTCACCCAGCAGAAAGGCCGCAAGCGGAAGCCGGTGCAGCTCACCCTACCGATCGTGCCGGAACTCGCGCGCATCATCGCGGCGACGCCTTCGGGCGGCCTGACGTTCCTCACGACGGAGCGCGGCACGCCCTACACGGTCGATTCGTTCGGCAATCGCTTCCGCGCCTGGTGCCGAGCCGCCGGCCTGCCGCATTGCTCGCCGCACGGGCTCCGTAAGGCCGCCGCGAGCCGGCTGGCCGAGCTCGGCGCGACCGCGCACCAGATCATGGCCGTGACCGGCCATCGCACGCTGAAGGAGGTGGACCGCTACACCCGCGCGGCCACGCAGAAGACCATGGCGGAAAGCGCGATGGCGCTCGTGAGCGCACAAGAAAAGTCCCACCAGGGCGCGGCAACGCCCGAGTGGGACGAAAACAACGCACAAGCTACTGAAAACATAGGGGAAAAAAGATGGATGGTGCCCAGGGGCGGAATCGAACCACCGACACTGCGATTTTCAGTCGCATGCTCTACCAACTGAGCTACCTGGGCCCATGAGGTTCCCGTGGGAACCCGGCGAGGCGGCGGGAAATAGCGGAGGGCGCGACGCCTGTCCAGACGGGTCAGGCATCATCCTCGTCGATGCGTTGCGCGTCCTCCGCCTCGCCCGGAATTGCGTAGCCGCCGGTCAGCCAGCGGCCGAGATCGACCTGCGCGCAGCGCGGGGAACAGAAGGGGCGGTTCTCCTCGGATGCGCGGCGGCGGCAGACGGGGCAGCGCGGCGGGGGCCTCGAATCAGCGGCCATGATGATCCTCCTCGATCTGGGGCAGCGGCGCCGCGGGATCGGGCAGCAGCCGCAACGGCCCGCCGCACGATTCTGCGGCCTCCTCCAACGCGCCGGGCAGGCCCTGCAGCGCCCCCAGGACGGCGGGCGTGGCGCGCAGGGCGAGGCGCTGCCCAGGGCGCGCCGCGGCCTCCCGCACGGCCGTTCGCAGGGCAGCGAGGCCACGGGTCAGCGACGATGGCGGCACGCCGATGACCTCGTGCAGCGGCGGATGAATGCGGTCGCGCACGATCTCCGCGAGGCCAAGATGCGTGAAGCCCAGCAGCCGCGCATGGCGGTCCGGCCGCAGCGCCTCGCGCAGGGGATCGGCGAGGGCCGCGCGGCGCTTCGGCGACAGACCGGCGAAGTCGATCAGGATCGCCCCCGCCAGGTTCCGCAGCCGGATCTGACGGGCAAGCTCGGGCAGCGCGGCGCGGTTCAGCGCGGCGACGGCATTCGGCCCGCGCTCCCCGGCGGCCGCGCCGGCATCCATGTCGATGGCGACGAGCGCGGGGGTGGGATGGATCAGCAGCCGCCCGCCGCCGGACAGAGGCGCTTCGGGACCGGCGAGGAGATCGAACGCCGCTTCGAGCGAATCGTCGAAGGCGGGCGCGGCAAGCCGCACCACGCGCTCGCCCAGCGTGCCGCGCAGCCGGGCGGCGAGGGCGGCGCCGTCCACCCGCAGGTCGGCCTGCGGTAAGCGTGCGGCCAGCCGCTCGGCGGCCGACGGGCCACGCGCGACGAGCACCGGCGCGCCCGGCGGTGCGGCAGCGATGCGGGCGGCGTCCACCGCGGCGAGGCGTGCCGTCATGCGGGGGCCCTTGCCGCCCTGGGCGGCGCGAGTGACGCGCAGCGGCAGGATCATGCCCTCGTTCACCGCCGCGGAGATCGGGCGCCGGTCGTCGCTCGCTTCCGATTCGGGCAGGAAGCCGGTCTCGCCGCCGGCAAGCGCAACGAAGGCGCCGGCCATGGCGGGCGCAACGGCCGAAATGCGGCCGCGATGCAGGTCGCCCACGCCATCGGGGCGGGCAGGGCGCTCGATCCAGGCCTCGGTGAGGACGCCATCCTCGATCAAGGCGGTGCGGACCTCCCCCGGGGAGGCGCTGACCAGGATCGTCGCGCCGCGGGACGCGCGGGGGTCTAGGGCCGCAGCCATCCGATGCCGCGCAGCAATTGCGCCGTCTCGAAGAGGGGCAGGCCCACCACGTTGGAATGACTGCCGGAGAGGAAGCGGATGTACTGCTCCGCCCGGCCCTGGATGGCATAGCCGCCGGCCTTGCCCTGCCATTCACCGGAGGCGAGGTAGTCCTCGACCTGCTGGCCGGTCAGGCGCTGGAAGGTCACGTCGCTCGCGACCACGCGCTTCAGCCGTCGCCCGTCGGGCAGCGCGAGGACCACGGCGGTGATGACGCGGTGCTTCCGGCCCGACATCAGCGCCAGGCAGTCGCGCGCCTGCGCCTCGGTCTCGGCCTTGGGCAGGATGCGGCGACCGACGCCGACCACCGTGTCCGCCGCGAGCACGATGCCGGCGGGCGCCAGGGCCGCCGCCGCCTCGGCCTTGGCGAGCGCGAGCCGCGCCGCATGGGGGCGCGGGATCTCGCCCTTGTAGGGCGTCTCGTCGATGTCGGTGGCGATCACCCGCTCTGGCACGATGCCGAGCCGGGCGAGGAGGTCGAGGCGCCGCGGGCTGGCGCTCGCCAGCACCAGCGGCGGGCGCGTGTCAGCCACGGGGCAGTTTACTTGAAGCGGAACGTGATGCGGCCCTTGGTCAGGTCGTAGGGCGTCATCTCGACGTTCACACGGTCGCCGGCGAGCACGCGGATGCGGTTCTTGCGCATCTTGCCGCTCGTGTGGGCGAGCACGATGTGGTCGTTGTCCAGCTTCACGCGGAACATGGCGTTGGGGAGAAGTTCAACGACCTGGCCGCTGAACTCGATCATGTCTTCCTTGGACATCGGGCCTCGTATCTGGGGCGCTGCGCGCGCGAAAAGGTTCGCGGCACGGCGCGCCGCGCGGAATCGGGCGGAAAATGGTCCTCAGGGCCGCGCGGGTCAAGCGCGGCGTCGCGTCAGCCGCCGAGGCGCAGGGCCACGCTGCGCGCATGGGCGGTCAGGCCCTCGGCCTCGCCCAGTGCCACGGCGGCCGGGCCGACCACGGCCAGCGCCGCGGCATCGGCCTCGACCCAGGTGGTACGCTTGAGGAAGTCGAAGACCGACAACCCCGAGGCGAAGCGCGCCGTCCGGCCGGTCGGCAGCACATGGTTCGGCCCGGCAACGTAATCGCCGACCGCCTCGGGGCAGTAACGGCCGAGGAAGGCGGCGCCGGCATGGCGGATCGACCCCAGCAGCGCGCGCGGATCGTCGACCATGAGCTGGAGGTGCTCGGGGGCGAGGCGGTTGGTCAGCTCGGCGGCCTCGGCCAGGTCCCGCACCAGGATGACGGCGCCGTGCCGCCGCCAGGATTCGCCGGCGATGGCGGCGCGGGGGAGGTGCCGCAGCTCCTCCTCGACCGCGCGCGCGACCGCCTCGGCCAGGGTCGCGTCGGGGGTGATGAGGATCGACTGCGCGCTCTCGTCGTGCTCGGCCTGGGCGAGGAGGTCCACCGCGACATGGCGCGGGTCGTTCGCGGCGTCGGCGATGACGACGACCTCGGACGGGCCGGCGATGGAATCGATGCCGACGCGGCCGAAGACCTGGCGCTTCGCCTCGGCGACATAGGCGTTGCCGGGGCCGCAGATGCGATCGACCGGGGCGATGGAGGCGGTGCCCCAGGCCATGGCCGCGACGGCCTGGGCGCCGCCGATGCGGAAGATCTCGGTCACGCCGGCGCGCTTGGCGGCGGCGAGGACCAGGGGGTTCATCTCGCCCTCGGGAGTGGGGACGCACATGGCGATGCGCCCGACGCCGGCTGCGCGGGCGGGGATGGCGTTCATCAGGACGGAGGACGGATAGGCCGCCTTGCCACCCGGGACGTAGATGCCGACGGCGTCGATCGCGCCCCAGCGCATCCCCAGCGTCAGGCCGGCCGTATCCTTCATCTCGAGGTCGCGCGGCAGTTGCGCGCGGTGGAAGGCCTCGATGCGCTCGGCGGCGAGGTTGAGGGCGGCGCGGCGCTCGGCGTCGATCCGGGCGTCGGCGGCCTCGATCTCCCCGGGCGTCACGCGCAGCGCGGCGGCGCCGGCCGGCGCCCAGCCGTCGAAGCGGGTGGTGAGGTCGATCAGCGCAGCATCCCCACGGGCCCGGACATCGGCGATGATGCCGGCGACCACGCCGTCGACGCGCGCGGTGGTGTCGCGCGCTTCGTCCAGCAGGGCGGCGAAGGCGGCGGGGAAGTCGGGCGAGGCGGTGCTGAGGCGTTTCATGGGCGGGCCGGTCTGCGCAGGATGCCGCCCCGCCTATACTCCTTCCGCCGACCCGTCGAGCCGTCCCGTGCGGGCGGCGGTCATCGCCTGCGTTCGAACCAGCCGACGATGCCGCGCGGCAGGAACAGGATGAACAGCACCAGCAGCACGCCATAGACCAGCGGCGCCGCCCCGATGAAGGCGGTGCCGAAGGATACGCGCAGCGTTTCCTCGAGCGCGATGGTGAAGGCCGCCCCCACGGTCGGGCCGAGCATGGAGTACATCCCGCCCGCCAGCGCCCCGAAGACGATCTGCAGCGAGATGCCGATGCCCGCGAGCGATTCCGGGTTCAGGTAGAGCCGGTACTGCGCCCCGAGCGCGCCGCCGAGTGCGGCGAAGCCGGCGGAGATGAGGGTGATCATCATCTTCTCGCGCGTGACGCGGATGCCGATCGAGGCGGCGGCGTCCTCGTCCTCGCTGATCGCCGTCAGGGCCCGGGCGGACATGCTGCGGTCGATCCACCACCAGGTGAGCAGCGCGAAGGCCCAGACCAGGACCGCGAGCCACCAGAAGCCATGCTTGCCGAGCTGCATCGCCGCCAGCGCGTTGTCCGGTGACAGCCTTGGCGTCATTCCGAGCGAGCCGCCGGTGATGTTGCGCAGCGCGACGATCAGGATGCGGACGATCTCGCCGGCCGCGAGGGTGACGAGCGCGAAGTAGTGCCCGACCACGCGCAACCGGAAGCAGGGATAGGCGAGCAGCGCGGCCGCCGCCATGCCGAGCGCGACGCCCGCCGGCAGGCCGATCCAGGGCGTCAGCCCGGCGTAGTTCCACAGCAGCGCCATGGTGTAGGCGGCGATGCCGATGAAGGCGCCATGGCCGAAGGAGACCAGGCCGAAGCGCCCCATCATCGCCCAGCCGGTGCAGGCCACGGCCGAGAGCATCGTCGCGATGCCGAGATGGAGGAAGTATTCGGGCAGGCCGAACAGCGGCAACGCCGCGAGGACGGCCAGGAGCGCGATGGCGGCGCGGATCATCGGGCGAAGAGCCCCCGCGGCCGGGCGAACATCACCACGATGAAGAAGACGAAGGCGACGACGTAGCTCATCTCGGTGTTCCACCAGAAGCCGCCGGTCGAGATGATGACGCCCATGAGGAAGGCCGCGAGGAAGCCGCCCAGCATGTTCCCCAGCCCGCCCATGACGCAGATCATGAAGGTGATCGGCCCGAAGGACAGGCCGATGAAGGGATGCACGTCGAGCTGCACGACCAGCAGGCAGGCCGCGAGCCCCGCCAGCCCGCCGCCGACCGCCGAGGCCACCAGGTAGATCCGCTGCGGGTCGACGCCCATCAGGGGCATCACCTCCCGGTCGCGGGCGATGGCGCGGATCGCGGTGCCGACATAGGTGAACTTCAGGAAGGCCCAGAGACCGGCCGCGCTGACCAGTGCCGCCACGAAGGCGACGAGCTTGGTGCCTGAGACGAAGATCTCGCCCACCTCCATCGGCGGCATCTCGACGCCGAGGGACCGGAAATCCGTCCCGAAGGTCAGCATCGCCCCGCCCTGGAGGATGAACAGCACGCCGCCCGTGGCCAGCACCTGGGTGATCGGCGGGCTGCCGAGCAGCGGCTTCACGACCAGCAGGTGCAGCAGCAGCCCGAGCATCGCGACGACCGGCAGGCAGGCGGCGAAGGCCAGGCTCAACGGCCATCCGGCCTGGGTGTGGAGGAACCACACGCAGTACATGCCGACCATCACCAGCTCGGCGTAGCAGAGCCAGACCACGTCGACGACGCCGAAGACCAGGTTCAGCCCGAGGACCGGCAGCGCGAAGACGCCGCCGAGCAGGATGCCGTTGACGATGGCTTCGAGCAGGAACGGATCCATCTCAGTGCCCCCCGAGGAAAGCGCTGCGGATCTTGGGGTCCGAGGCGAGCGCGGCCGAGGAGCCCTCGGCCACCACATGCCCGGCATCGAGGACATAGGCGCGGTCGACCACGCGCAGCACCTGCGCCACGTTCTGCTCCACGATCAGGACGGTGAGGCCCTCGGCGCGGATGCGCTGGACCAGGGCGAAGACCTGCGCGACGACGAGCGGCGCGAGGCCGGCGGAGGGCTCGTCGAGCAGCAGGATGCGCGGGCTCGACATCAGGGCGCGGCCGATCGCGCACATCTGCTGCTCGCCGCCGCTCATGGTCCCGGCGAGCTGGTGCCGGCGTTCCTTGAGACGCGGGAACATGTCGAACACATAGGCTTCCCGTTCGGCGTAGCGGCGCCGCGCTGCCGGGATGTAGGCGCCGACCTTGAGGTTCTCCTCCACCGTCAGGTGGGGAAACAGGCGGCGGTTCTCCGGCACATGCGCGATGCCGATGCCGGGCAGCATGTGGGCCGGCGTCGCGGCGATGTCCGTGGACCCGAAGCGGGCGGTGCCCGCCTTGGGCCGCAGCATGCCCGAGATCACGCGCAGCAGCGTCGTCTTGCCCGCGCCGTTCGGGCCGACGACGCCGACCGCCTCGCCTGGCGAGACCTTGAGGCCGACGTCGAACAGCGCCTGGAAGTCGCCATACCCCGCGCGGATCCCCTCGAGGCTGAGAGTCGCCCCCTCCATCAGACCTGCTTCCCTTCCCATGGAGCGACGTTCATGCGGCGCGGGTCTCGGGCGGGCCGAGATAGACCTCGGCGACCTTCTCGTCCTCCTGCGCCTCGCGCGGGGTGCCCTCGAAGATCACCGCGCCGTGGTCGAGGACCACCACGCGGTCCACCACGGACAGCAGCACGCCCATGATGTGCTCGACCCAGACGATGGTGATCCCGCGCTCGTCGCGGATGCGCTTCAGCATGTCGGCGGCCTGGCGCATCTCCGCCGCATCGAGCCCGCCCAGCGATTCATCGGCGAGCAGCAGCTTCGGCCGCGTCGCCAGCGCGCGGGCGAGTTCGAGCTTCTTGAGCCCCGCTGCGCCGAGGCCGCGGACCTGGGCGCCCGGATCGGTCGGCAATTGCGCGAGTTCCAGCGCGTCGCGCGCGACGGCCTCGGCCTCGTCGTGCCGGAGGTGGCCGTCGCTGCCGAAATGCGCCGCGAGCGTCGCGTTCTCGAGCAGCGAGAGCTCGCGGAAGGGGCGGGGGATCTGGAAGGTGCGGCCGATGCCGCGCCGGCAGGTCGCATCCGCGGTCAGGCCGGCGATCTCGTCGCCGTCCAGCTTCACGCTGCCCGCGGTCGGCTTCAGCATGCCGGCGATGCAGTTGAAGGTCGTGCTCTTGCCCGACCCGTTGGGGCCGAGAAGGCCGAGGATCTCGCCCTTCCCGACGCTGAAGCTGACGTTGTTCACGGCGATGAAGCCGCCGAAGGCCTTGGTCAGCCCCGAGACGGTCAGCATGCTCACGGCGCCCCGCCTGCGGCGGGGCGGCGATGTGTCACCAGCACGGACGGACCCCTAGCGCAGCGCGAAGGGGCTGCTGGCCGGCAGCGGCATGACGGGCGGGCCGGCGGCGATCGGCGTCGGCCAGCGCACGATGGACTTGGCGTTCTCGAACTGCATGACGACGGCGATGCTGCGTTCGTTCTGGCCGGCCATCTCGTCGCCCGGCGGACGGAACTTCACGCCGTAGCCCTGGATGGTCCCGCCGACCGGGATGTCGACGGCGAGGGCCGCGGTGCGCATCGCCTCGACCGAGCCGCCGCCCTGGCGCACCGCGGGCTTGAGCACGTGCTCGAGGAACACCCAGGTGTTGTTGAATCCCATCGAGGCATGGGTGGGCGGATCGTTGGACCGGGTGCGCGCGCGGAAGCGGTCGAGCAGGATCTGCTGCAGCTCGCGCGCCTGCGGCGTCAGGCGCTCGGGCGAGAGCATCTGCGTCGCGGCGGGGTCCACGTTGCAGAAATGGTCGATCTCGCGGCCGAAGGTCTCGGTCAGGCGGTCGATCTGCGAATAGCCGGCGCCGTGGCCGATCACCATGCGCGTGCGCAGGCCGCCGGACTTGGCCTGGCGGAGGAACAGCGTGATGTCCGGGTTGTAGCCGACCTGCAGGATGGCGTCGGGCCGTTCCCGCCGCAGCTTGGTCACCAGGGTCGAGAGGTCCGGCGCGGTCGCCGAATAGCCTTCCTTGAGCGCGATCGGCATGCCGACGCGGTTCGCGTTGGCCTCGAGCGCGGTGGCCACGCCGACGCCGTAGGGGCCGTCCTCATAGATGATGCCGAGCTTGAAGTTGCCCGGGGCGATGCGCGTGGTCCGCTCGCAATGCTCCGAGAGGAACATCACGCTGCCTTCGCCGTACTGGTCCGAATGGACGGTCGGGCGGAAGATGGTGGTGAAGTTCTTGCCCTTCAGCACGGCGGTGGCGATGGCGCTGTTGATCCAGAGGATCTTGCCCGCCGCCTGCATGCGCTGGGCGAGCGGCACCGCATGGGCCGAGCTGTAGACGCCGATGACGACGTCCACCCGTTCCTGGCCGATCAGCCGCTCGGCCTCGTTGATCGCGACCTCGGCGCGGCTCTGGCTGTCGGCGGAAACCGCCTGCACCAGGCGACCGTCCACGCCACCGCGTTCGTTGAACAGCTCGATGGCGATCTCGGCGCCCTGGAACAGCGGCACAGACCCGGCGCCGGCGAAGGGACCTGACAGGTCGTGCAGCAGGCCGATGCGGATCGGCGCCCCGGATCCCTGCGCGCTGGCCCGGCCGGCGGCCAGCGCGGCCGCCCCTGCCATGACCGTTCGACGATTCATCAACATGGCGCTCTCCCTCGGTTTCCAGCCCTGCCGACCGGCCAGGAATCGAGGAACGAGCCCTCTGACGGGGCTGCGCGGCCTCCCTGCCCATATTCAGCGACGACGGAAACCGGACCCGGCTCCGAGCCGCCCCTGTTGGTCGTGTGTTGGACACAACCTCAAAGGCGGGACGCCCGGGCGTCAAGAGCAAGTTTTTTCACGCACCCTGAGGCGCGGAGAGTCGGCGCGTCAGCGCGCGTCCCGTTCGGCCAGCGCGGCGCGGAAGCGCGCGATCCAGGTGCCGATCGCCTCGGGCCGCGTCTTCAGCGCCGTCCGGTTGACGATGAGGCGCGAGGTGACGTTCGCGATCACCTCGGTCTCGCGCAACCCGTTCGCCTTCAGCGTCGAGCCGGTCTGCACCAGGTCGACGATCAGCTTCGCGAGGCCCATCGACGGGGCCAGTTCCATCGCGCCGTTCAGGTGGACGATCTCCGCCTGCACGCCGCGGGCGGCGTAATGGCGCTGGGCGATGTTCGGGTACTTTGTCGCGACCGTGATGCGCGACCACCGGCTGGGATCCTCGCCCGTCGCCGCGACGGGTTCGGCCACCGACACACGGCACCGCCCGATGCCGAGGTCCAGCGGCGCATAGATCTCGGGGTAGTCGAATTCCATCAGCACGTCCGCGCCGCAGACCCCGATCTGCGCCGCGCCGTGCGCGACGAAGGTCGCGACGTCGAAGGACCGGACGCGGATGACGTCGAGTGCGGGGTCTTCGGTCGGGAAGCGCAGGCGCCGGCTGCTCTCGTCGGCGTAGTCGGCCGCGGGATGGATGCCCGCGCGGGCGAGGACAGGACCGAGTTCCGACAGGATCCGGCCCTTGGGCAGGGCCAGCACGATCGGGCCGGCATCCTCGGGCGTCGCGGGGGAGAGCGGGGTGGGAATCGGGTGGTCCATGGAAGAACTTACACCAGAAGCGCCGGAGTCGGTGTCATCGCAATTGCGTTTCAGCCCGGTAGCCGTTCGACGTCGGCGCCGACGGCCGCAAGCTTCGCCTCGACGCGCTCATAGCCGCGGTCGAGGTGGTAGACGCGGTTGACGATGGTCTCGCCCTCGGCGGCGAGGCCGGCGAGGATCAGCGACACCGAGGCGCGCAGGTCGGTCGCCATGACCGGCGCGCCGGCCAGGCGCGGCACGCCGCGCACGATCGCCGAATGGCCGTGGTAGTTGATGCGCGCGCCCATGCGCAGCAGCTCCGGCACATGCATGAAGCGGTTCTCGAAGATCGTCTCGGTGATCATCGAGGCGCCCTCGGCCACGCACATCAGCGCCATGAACTGCGCCTGCATGTCGGTGGCGAAGCCGGGGAAGGGCTCGGTCACGACGTCGGTGCCGCGAAGCCCGTTCAGGCGCGAGACCTTGAGCCCGCCATCCGCCTCGGCCACGTCCACGCCGGCGTCGCGCAGGATGCGCACCACGGCGCCGAGATGATCGAGCCGCGCGCCGCCGAGCAGGACCTGCCCGCCGGTGATGGCGGCCGCGCAGGCGAAGGTGCCGGCCTCGATGCGGTCGGGGATGATGGGATGGACGGCGGGGCCGAGCGTGGCGACGCCCTCGACGATCAGGCGGTCGGTGCCGATGCCCTCGATCCGCGCGCCCATGCGCATCAGGCAGGCGGCGAGGTCAGTGATCTCGGGTTCGCGCGCGGCGTTGACGATCTCGGAGGTACCGCGGGCCAGCGTCGCGGCCATCAGGATGTTCTCGGTGGCACCGACCGAGACCTGCGGGAAGATGATCCGCGCGGCCTTCAGGCCGCCGGGCGCCTTCGCCTCGATGTAGCCCGAGGTGATCTCGATCTCGGCGCCCATCTGCTCGAGCGCCTTGAGGTGGAGGTCCACCGGCCGCGTCCCGATGGCGCAGCCGCCGGGCAGGGACACCCGCGCCTGGCCGAAGCGCGCGACGAGCGGCCCGAGCACGAGCACCGAGGCGCGCATCTTGCGCACCAGGTCGTAGGGCGCCTCGAGATTGGTCGCCGCGCCGGAGATGGTGATGGTCCGCGCCGGCTTGTCCCACGCAACCGTGAGGCCATGCTGCGTCAGCAGCCCGGCCATGGTCGTGACGTCGGCGAGGTCCGGCGCATTGGTCAGCGTCAGCGGCCCGTCGCCGAGCAGTGCCGTCGCCATCAGCGGCAGGGCGGCGTTCTTGGCGCCCGAGATCGGGATGGTGCCCGACAGCGCGCGGCCGCCGCGGATGCGGATGCGGTCCATGCCCTTACAGCCTCGGCAGCGCGACGCCGCGCTGGCCCATGTACTTGCCCTTGCGGTCGGCGTAGCTCACTTCGGGTGCGCCTTCGCCCTTGAGGAAGAGGAACTGGCAGACGCCCTCATTCGCATAGACCTTGGCGGGCAGGGGCGTGGTGTTGCTGATCTCGATCGTCACCTGGCCTTCCCATTCCGGTTCGAGTGGCGTGACGTTCACGATCAGGCCGCAACGGGCATAGGTCGACTTGCCGAGGCAGATCACCAGTACGTCGCGCGGGATGCGGAAGTATTCGACGGTGTGGGTCAGCACGAAGGAATTGGGGGGGATGATGCAGACCGGGCCCTGGCGCGTGACGAAGCCGTCCTCACTGAAGGCCTTGGGGTCGACCACGGCGTTGTCGACATTGGTGAAGATCTTGAACTCGTCGGCCGCGCGCGCGTCGTAGCCGTAGGAGGACAGGCCGTAGGAGATCACGCCTTCGCGGCGCTGGGCCTCCACGAAGGGCTCGATCATGCCCTGTTCGGCCGCCATCCGGCGGATCCAGTGGTCGGGCATGATGGGCATGGTGGTGGCCGGCCTCGGCTTCTTGCGGGCGGGCGGGCGGGGCCAGGCGCGATGGCGGCCCCGGGCGCCCCGGGGCGGCCGGATTAGCCCATGGGCTTGGGCGGGGCAACCTTCGCGGGTGCAGCGGGGGCGGCCTCGGCGGAGTCGCGGGCGCGGGCCTGGGCCTTGCGGCGCTTGAGGTTCTCCCGCAGCGCGGCGGCCAGGCGGGCGGTGCGGTCCTCGGCGGCGGGCGGTTTCGCGGGCGGGCGGGTCATCGGCGGGGAAGGTGGCGGGGGCCGGGTCGGGCGGCAAGGGGGTGGAACCCCCGCGCGATGGGGTTGCGCGGCGCAAGCCATCCGCTTAGAGAGTGCGCCGCCCAGCGGCACCGGCGCTGTTGTAGCTCAGTGGTAGAGCACTCCCTTGGTAAGGGAGAGGTCGAGAGTTCAATCCTCTCCAACAGCACCATCTTAGGCCCTTGAAGGGCCTCGAAAATCAGGCGAAACAAGGGTTTGCGTGTCTCCGGTGATACATCCGGGTGATACATCTTGGCCCTTTCGATGACCCGACCGACGAAGCATCCGACGACCGGCGTGTATCGCATCCGCAAGGTGGTTCCGAAGGAGCTTCGGCCCATCATCGGGAGCGCCGAGCGCATCATCAGCCTGCGGACTAAGGACCCCACCGAGGCAGCGAAGCGGGCCCCTGCGGCGCTGCGGAAGATCGAGCATGAGTTCGCGGCTGCGCGTGCCGCTCTTGGCCCTGCGCGGCGCCTGACACACCGCGAGGTGGTTGCCCTCTGCGGTGCGCTCTATCGGGAGACCGTCGCGCACTGGGAGGATGATCCGGGAGCGCCGGAGGGATGGGAGCTATTCGCGGAGCAGCTTTACGCGGAGCTTGAACGGGACGCCGCGACGGACCAGCCCATAGGCCCCAGCGCGGCCGACCTCACCGATGCACAGCGGCTTGCGCGGCAGCACGGCATCGCGGCCGACGCGGACAGCATCAGGCGCATCGCAAGGGCCCTCTACGGGACCAAGCTTAAGGCCGCTGAAACGCTGCGACGCAGGGCGGAAGGCGACTACTCGCCGGATGCACACGTCGCGACGTTCCCGCCCATCGTCGTGCCTGAGGCCAGCGTGGCGCCAATACCCCCCATCACCCCATCAGCCGAACGCAAGGCCGTGCCATTGACTAGTGAGACCCTCCTTGAGGCGTGGGCAGCGGAGGCGACGCCATCGGCTGCGACGGCCAAGAAGTATCGCGGCACGTTTCGCAGCCTCGCCCGCATCCTCGGCTTCGATGACGTGCAGCGCATCACCGCCGATGACGTGGTGAGGTTCAAGGAAGCCCGCCTTGCGGAAGGCAAGGACGTGGGCACGGTCGCGGATGACGTGATTGCGGCCGGCACCGTGTTCAAATGGGCGACGAAGAACCGGAAGGTCGCGGGCAACCCGTTCGCTGGGATGGCACCCAAGGTGAAGCGCCGGGGCCCGGCATCACGCGATCCGTATTCCGATGATGACGCGAAGCGCATCCTCACCGCCGCACGGCTGGAGACGGGGGCGCTGCGTTGGCTGCCCTGGCTGCTGTGCTTCACCGGGGCCCGTCTGGGGGAGCTTGCGGAGCTTCGGCGTGGTGACGTGCGGCAGGAAGCGGGCGTGATGATCCTCGACATCCGACCGACCGAAGCGCGGGCCGGGAAGAACGAGACCATGCAACGGATGATCCCGCTGCATCCGGAGCTGATCGCTGAGGGCTTCCTTCGCTACGTCACGGAGCTTCCGGCCGATCCACTTGGCCCGCTGTTCCCGAGCATCGTCGCATCGAAGGACGGGACGCGCACGACCAACGCGCAAGCCGAGCATGGGCGATGGATGCGCGATGTGGTCGGCATCAAGGACCCGAAGAAGGCCCCGGCGCACTCGTGGCGGCACCGCATGGAGGACGAGCTTCGCAAGGCGCGGGTCTCGCACGAAGCGCAGGACGCCATCACCGGCCGGTTCAACCCGAGGAACGCAGGCGCAGGATACGGGAAGGGCTTTCGAGGGATGCCGGACGAGGTGTTGAAGGACCTTGCGCGGGTGCCCTCTCCGGTGCCGCCATCGGAGGGTTAGGGCTCACCTCCCAGGGCCCCAGGATTTGCGGTCCAGTCTGAGTGGACCGGAAGCGGCCCCGGGGGCCAATACGGCTCACCTCCCCATGGCCCAAGAATTTGCGGTCCAGTCAGTGGACCGGAAACGGAGCAGCCAGTCCCGGGCGCTGGGCAATAGGGTGCATCTCCCCACGCACCCAGCGGAACCCGCCGCGCGTGGACCAGTTTCGCCCCGGCAATGGCGATGGCGGGGGCGGATTGCGATGGCAGGCCGCTAGCCGGTCTCTCGCGGTCCGCCCCCAACGCCGGGGCGCCCGGCCTGACCAAGGCCGCCATCGCCAAACCCCTTCAACCCGATGCTGACCACCGTCTGCGCCCGCCACGCATCCGTGCGGGAGGACGGTCGGCGCATCACGCCATCCTCATTGCCGAGACCCCATGAACCACACCCAAGCCCCCAGCGCGGAGCAAGTCCGTGCTGCCGCCTACGCACGTCACCGCCATGGCACGCCGCCGCCTGACGTGACCACCATCCGCACGCGCTGCGGCCGGACCATCACGATGGACCGCAGCCGCTTTGAGCGAGTGAAGGCGGCGGTCGAGAAGCTGACCGACAAGCCCTTTCCGCCCCCGTATTTCAACGATGACGGGCACGGTCGCCGCTACCCCTGCATCAACCTCGATGTCCCCGGCGGGCGTCCCGGCGGGAGCAACGTCTACCTCCACCGTCTCCTCTTCGCGGAGGAGGCGCAGCGGGCGACCATGCGCTTCGCGAGCAAGGACCGCCTCAACCTCACCGAGGGCAACTTCCTCATCACTGAGGGGTGCGGTGGACGCCGCGAGGCGCGGCTTCTCGTTGCGGCCGAGGCGTTCTGAGCCGTGCATCGCACGACCCTCGCCGCCAAATGATCGAGAAGCATGACCGCCAGGTGGTGCCCATCTGGTTCCCCATCGCGGACCTTCACCGGGACCCACGGTTTCAGATCAGGACCCGGATGGAGCCCGGTGCGGTGGACCGCTACGCCAACGCGCTGCGGGCCGAGGTGGAGCTTCCGCCCGTGCGGGTCGCAATGGTGGCCGGGGTGCCGGTGCTGGTCGATGGCTGGCACCGCGTCGCGGCCCACCAGATCACCGGAGCGACCCACGTCCCGGCCCTCGTCACCGAGGCGACGGCGCAGGAAGCCCGATGGCTGGCCGCCGAAGCCAACCTCACCCACGGGCTACCGCTCAAGAAGGGCGAGCTTCGCAGCGCCTTCCGGGCCTTCATCACCGCCCGGCGCCACCGCGTCCCCGCAAGGGCAGGGCAGGGGCCGGGGAGGCTGTCCTACCGGGACATCGCCAAGGCCCTTGGCGGGCACGTCACCCACCAGACCGTGAGCAACTGGATGCACAAGGACTTCCCCGACATCGCCAAGGAATACGGCAGCGAGGCAACGCCGATGGCCGAGGCGCCAGCGCCGGAGGACCCCGAAGAGGGCTTCGCCAGGACGGCGCAGGAGGCCATCGCACAGGCCCTCTCAGCGGCCCGTGGCGTGCGCGATCCGGGGCGACGCGGGGCACTGGTAGCCGCAACTGAGGCAGCCCTTCGGGAGCTTCGGGAGGGCCGCGCCTGGGTCCCGCCAAGCCACGAGTTCTAGGCACGGCTGGGGCCTCTCGACGTTCCACCTTCCCGGGGGAGCCGGGAGGCCCCGGCCACATCCGAGGGCATCGGAAGGGGCACCCTCGGGGGCCTGTCAAAAATGGACACCTCTAGGCGACAGACCGGGGTTTTCAGCGGGGCACGACCAGCCGGAAGCCCAGGGAAAACCTAGCGTTGCCGGATCGGGACCAGAATGTGGCCGAGGGACCCCATTTCTCGGGGCCGTCCAGGGTCCGGGCATTTTGGGTCGTGACCCTGAGCGGCCATCCGCAAGCCCGGCCGTCGCGCTTTCCCCCCGGTGGGGGGCGTGGAAGCCCCCGGGCCCCGGCCAGCCCTCCCGGCCCCCTCGGCGCCACGCTATGCCCGCCCGTCGCTGCTTCGCGGTATGAAACCGCAAGGCGCCCGTAGTGGGCACCGCACCAGCCCCGAGGCGGGCCGCCATCGTGACATGAACAGGGCAACGCTCGTTGATCAGTTGTTGACACAGTGGGCACACCTCTCCATCTTCCGGCCCGTCGCCGCACGGGACCGGGAGCTAGCCCATGTCAGCCGCTACCAGCGCCACCGCACATGCCGCCGAGGGCCGGACCTTCGTCGCCTACCTCCGCGTCAGCACGGACCAGCAGGGGCGGTCGGGCCTGGGGCTTGAGGCGCAGCAGGCAGCCATCGGGGCGTTCCTGCGGCCGACCGACCGCCTTCTGGCCCCGCCATTCGTGGAGGTGGAGAGCGGCCGGAAGAGTGAGAGGCCGCAGCTAGCCGCAGCCATCGCCCGGTGCCGACAGACCGGTGCAACGCTCTTGGTCGCCAAGCTCGACCGGCTGGCCCGTGACGCTCACTTCCTTCTCGGCTTGCAGAAGGCGGGGGTGGAGTTCGTCGCCACCGACATGCCGACCGCGAACCGCCTCACGGTGGGCATCATGGCCCTGGTCGCGGAGGAGGAGGCCCGGATGATTTCCGCCCGGACCAAGGCCGCCCTGGCAGCCGCCAAGGCCCGTGGCGTGAAGCTCGGCGGGGACCGTGGCTATCGCCCGTCAGCGCCCCCGAACGCGACCGCAGGGGGCAAGGCATCGGGCGCCGCGCGAGCCCAGGCTGCTGACCATGCGGCGTTCCGCGTGATGGATGCCATCCGGGAGGCGCGGGAGGCGGGGGCAGGGTCCTTGCACCAGATCGCCGCAGCTTTGAGCGTCCGGGGTGTGCCGACCCCATCGGGCAACGGTCCGTGGACCGCCACGGCAGTTCGGCGGGTCATCGCACGGGCCGAGAGGATAGCGGTGTGAGGCCGGGGGTAGGCCACGGGGCTTCCGGTCAACCCACTACACTTGAAGGCAGCCTGATTTAGGACAATAATCTTTAATGCTTCTGGTATGGGATATGTTTTTTCGGCGTGCTCCGGGTCGGTAGGCGGTGCGTCCTTCGCATCCAGTATTCCCGGGATCGCTCCCGCTTCCGGGTCCATCGGGCCAAAGCGCGGCGTCGTCCCGGCCCTGCGTCACTCCCGATTAAGGGACTGATATTCCTGCGGATTATATTGCTTCCCCGGTTCCGCTATGGGCCCGCTACTGGCACCATTGGGCTGCCCTCGGGATGACCGAGGATAGGAACGGAGGCCAAGCCGCATGAGCACGACCACTGAGACCCACCGATGGCTAGCCGGGCACCGCGAAGCAGCCACGGACCGCATCGCCGCAGCACTCGGCGGGGACGTTGGGGCCGCCCGCCGTCTGGTCTCCCGTCTGTCTCCCCTTCAGCGGTGGGTGGCAGGGGACGGGGATTTGGAGGCACGGGCGGTGCTCGGGAGCTACGTCGCCCGCCATGGGAAGCCTCGGGTCCGCTTGAAGGCACAGCCCCGCTAGGCGCGACGGAGCCGCCGCTATGGGCCTGGAAGGGAGCGGCTGGGTTTGGGGGTGCGGGCGAGAACAGGGCCCGTCACTGCCCCGCCGCAGCGGCCGACAGCGGGAACCTCAGGAGACTATAGCCGCCAGCCGTAGCGCCGCCGACCGCCCCCTATGAGGAAGCATAGCGAAGCGACGCAGACCGCCAATGCCATGACGCCAAATGCGGCGGCGAACCCAGGCAGGCCAAGGCCGCCGACAGTGACCACGCGAGAGCTGTCGTCGGGGTCTACCATGACTTCCATGCGGTCACCCGGTTGGGGAACCCGCTTGGGAACGGTCCAAGACACACGCAATGGGTGCGGGCGGATCGTATTCCCGACGACAGCGCCGCCGTCTGGCAGCGACACTCGGAGCCGAAGATCAAAGCTCCTCCTGCCGCCACTACCCCTCGCCCCGGTCACTGCAACTACCTCTGCCTGTCCGCGCAGCCACAGATGCTCAATGACTTTTGTGTCGACCACCCAACGCAGAAGGAGGGCCGCAAACACCCCGAACGCGAGTGTGTTTCCGGCATAGAGGGCGAGCCACCAGGCGGAGGGGGCAGGGTCCCGTCGATCCATGCCTTACGCGGCTAGGTGCGTTGGACGCATCCTGTCAATGGTCTGCCGAGCGGCGTGGTTGCCCGCCGATCCATCCGAGTGATACATCTACCGCAGCGCAACCTTCCGGAAACCCGCAGAAAACCTAGCGTTCGCCCGTGCTGGGCCGAGTTCAATCCTCTCCAACAGCACCACCTCACATCCCCTTGAACACCGGTGCCCGCTTTTCCCGGAATGCCTTCAGGCCTTCCTGAATATCCGCGCTCTCCTTGCACGCCTTCGCCCGCGCCTCGCAGGCCGGGACGTCGAGGCGCCCGTGCCCGATCTCGTTGAGCGCCTGCTTCATCCCCTGCACCGCCATCGGCGCCATCGCCGCGAGCGTCGCCGCCAACCCGTCCACCGCCGCATCGAGCGCATCCGGCGCCACCAGATGCGTCAGGTAGCCGATCCGCAGCAGCTCCTCCCCGCCGAGCTTCTCCGCCGTCAGGAACAGGCGCTTCGCCGTATTCAGCCCCAGGCGCGAGACATATCGACGCAGCCCGCCCGGGTAGTAGTGCACGCCGAGCCGCGCGGCCGGCATGAACATCTCCATCCCCGTCACGCCCACGCGGAAATCCGCCGTCAGCGCGAAGTCGGTCGACCCGCCATAGACCCCGCCCTGCAGCCGGCAGATGGTCGGCACGCGGATCGCCTCAAAGCGGTCGACCATGGCGTCGAAGCCCGGGGCGCGGGCGGCGGCCGCCCGGTCCTCGGCGAAGCCGCCGAGGTGGAAGCCGGCGCTGAAGGCCGGCCCGCTCGCCGCGACGACCAGGACCCGCAGCGACGGGTTCGCATCCACCGTGTCGAAATGCTCCATCAGGCGGATGATGTCGCCGGGCTCCACGCGGTTGCGGTGGCGGGACCGGTGCAGGCGGATCGTCGCGCGCGCGCCCTCGATCTCGAGGCTCGGGGGATCCAGGCGGGTGTCTTCGGTCATGGCGTTCCTCTCTCGGCCCCCATGCTTCCCGAAACCCGCCCGCTTCACCAGCCGCAGAGGCGCCGCCCGGTCATGTTGTGGGCGAGGATCGCCCGCGCCGTGGCGTCCTCCAGCCGATCCGCGACCGAGACCAGGATCGGCCGCCAAGGCCCGCAGGCCTCAGCGCCGCTGCCAGTCCCGCCGCAGCCGGCCAGCAGCATCGCCAGACCGATCCAGATCGCGCTCGACCGCATCGCGTACCTCCCGCGCGCGCGCCGCGCGCCTCAGCGTTTCGGACTCCGCCGCGCCGCGCCCGTCGCGCCGCCCGGCGGCATAGGCGGCCAGCAACACGACGAGCGCCGCGCCCAACGCCGCGGCCCACCCCGCGACCCGTCCCCAGGCCGCGGACAGCAGGGCGACGATCGCGCTCATGCCGGCCGCCGCATGCGCTGGGCGACGAACCAGCCCGCGACGCCGAGGATCATCGCCCCCGCCAGCCAAGGCCCAAGGGCCCGCGCGAGTTCCGCTGCCGCGCCGAGATGCGGCGCCACTTGGCCGATCACCTCGACGGCCGCGACCGAGCCGACGCCCGCCGCGGCCGTGCCCGCCGCCGCCCGCGCCGTGCCGCTGCGCGCGACAGCGGTGCGTCCTTCCGGCACGACGCCCGCCAACCGCAGGCCCGCATCGATGGTCGCGCGGTCATACGGCATGCCGCCGAGCTCATGCTGGATCACCGCTTCCACGAGCGGCCGCAGATCGGCGTAGCTGTGCAGGTCCAGTCCCGCCCGCGGGTGGCGGTCCATTCGCCGCGCGACGGCGGCGATATAGGCCTCGGTGTCGTTCTCCCGCCCCGGGGCCCAGCGGGTGACGATGCCGCGAATGGTCCGGAGGCCGTGGCGGTCCTGGTAGGTCGTCAGCAGCATCGCGAGTGCGCGGATGCCGTATTCATGGCTGATGAAGCGCGCGAAGCGGGGCGCGCCGCCGCCGGCGGGTGGGGGCTCGATCGGTGGATCGGCAAGGCCCTGCCAGCGGTTCGCCGGCTGGTGCTCGATGTTGCCCGGGTTGCGGTTGCGGTAGCCGCGGGTCTGGCGGGGGTCCATGCGGGTCCTCGGGGCTGCGGGGGAATGGGTGGCGCTGGCCGCGCGGGCGCCTTCCGGGGCATCCTTCGGCCCTGGAGTACGGAGGGAGGCGGCGGTGAGGCGAGCCATCGCGGCGGCGCTGGCGATGACGATGGCGGCGGGCGCGGCGCAGGCGTCCTGCGTGCACGTCGTCCGCCACCAGGATGCGCGGGACGACGCCAATGCCTTCGCCGCCGGGCTGCAGCGCACGGTGCGGATGCCGATCGACCGCGGCGGATCCTGCACGCCGGAGCTGCTGGTCTCCTTCATGGTCGTCGAGCTCGCCGTGATCGCCGGCCGGTCCGGGCAGGGCTTCCTCGTGACCTATGCCGTGGTCGACGAACGCGAGGGCGATTTCCGCCCCCGCATGGGCGCCACCTGGGGCCGTGACCGGACCCAGGCGCTGATCGATGCCGGGCGCTCGGCGGGGGGCGTCATCCTCGCCGGCGCCCAGCAGTAGCTCCGTCAGTCCGCCACGACGGCCAGGCTGGCCGCCGGGATGGTTATGGTCCCGGCCGAGGTCAACGTCGCCGGCGAACCGAGCGTCGCCCAGGCAAGCGGGTTCCCGCCCGACACAGCGTCATACAGCCCGACATGGGTCAGCGTGCCGGTGGCCTGGCTGAAGCTGAAGCGCACCTGCGCCGCGTTGGTCTGCGTGCCGGTGCCGGTGAAGGACGCCGGCTGGCGGGCATAGCCCGTCGCCGCGGCCGGTTCCCCGGTCAGCCCGGCGGCATCCGTGCCCCCGGTGCCGAGGCCGACCCAGACGGCGACCGGCAGGCTCGGCTGCCGCCCGACCAGGGCGCGGGCGAGGACGTTCTTTGCGTAGTCGGTGAGGGCGGTCATGGGGCGTGTCTCCTCGGCTCTCGTGCTGTGCTCAGGACACCACCGCCCCGTCCGGCCAGCGCCAGGACGTGCCGTCGCTCACCGCGAAGCGCTTGTTCGTCGTGCCGTCCGAGACGTAGACGATGCCGCGCGGGTAGCTCGCCGCCGCCGGCAGCGTGGCGACCGTGTAGGTCGCGAGCTGCAGCGGACCCACGACGCTGACCATCCCGGTGCCCTTGCCCGAGAGCTGCAGCCCGACATTGGTATCCGACCCCTGCGAGATCAGCTGCGGCGCGCTGCCCGCGGCCGTGGCGTTGACGCGCAGGAAGTTGCCCGGCGTGCCGGTGGCGTTGACCTCGAGCGCCGTCGCACCGCGGGTCTGCAGCTGCACCGGGTTGGTGCCCTTGGCCGCGAGGGCGAGGGCGATGTTGGCATCCGACCCCTGCGCCACCACGCCGACCGCGGTCCCGGTGGCTGATCCGTTCACGCGCACCGAGTTCACCGGCGTCGCCGCCGCGCCGACCTCGAGCGCCGTGGCGCCGCGCGTCTGCGCCACCACCGTGCCCGTGCCCTTGGCCGCGACCGCCAGGTTGACGTTCGCATCGGACCCGGCGGCCGACAGGCTCGGGGCCTGGGCCGTGACGGCGGAGCGCGCCTCGACGACGTTCACCGAGCTTGCCGGCGTGACGACGCGGAAGCCGGGTGCGGAGGTCGGCCCGCCGACCGTGACCGTGCCGGCCGAGGTGGCGCGGAGCACCTCGGTCCCGCCGGCCACGGTCGCGATCTCGCCGCTCGCGGGCAGGTAGAGCCCGTTGTTCTCCCCGCCCACCATCACGCCCGGCCGGTCGATGCGGCCCGCCGGCCCGCCCGAGGCGACGAAGCCGTTGGTGCCGGTGTTCGCCAGCGGCCCGCCATTGCCGTTCGACAGCAGCGGCGGCGTGCCGACATAGACCGCGTTCGGCGTGCCTGAGGCGACATTGGCCACCTGGATCGCCGCCGAGCCGTCATTCAGCGTGTTGAACCGCTCGGCGCGGAAGGAGAAGACGTCGACCCGGTTGCCGCTGCCCGCCACCATGATCGCGTTGCTCTCGACGGCGTCGATGCGAAGGTTGCCGACATGCAGCCTGGTGTTGCTGCCGTCGATGCGGATGCCGTTGCTGCCCGGCAGGACGGCGCCCGGGGGCGTGATGGCCTCGCCCTGCGTCGTCGCATTGGCGATCTGCCCGTCGACGCCGCTGCCGTCGATCCAGACGCCGTACTTGGCGAAGTCGGTATAGAGGTTGCCAACGTAGAACTTGGTCGTGACGCCCGAGGCCGAGGCGGAGAAGCGCAGCACCGACCGCGCGCCGAGGGCGAAGATGTCGTCGAGGAAGATGCCGTCGTTGCGCCGCAGCAGGATCGCGTCGAGGTTCTGCTGCTGATACGCCAGCACGTCGTCGTCCGACGTCGCGAAGGTCCAGAAATGGACGTGATCGATGCGGCCGATGTCGTAGGACCGGTCGATCTCGATGCCGCCGGTGAAGACCTGGCCGCGCAGGCGCTGGATGTTGAAGCGGCCGGAATTGTCGATCCAGATGCCGCGGTTCACCGCGCAGAGGAAGACGTTCTCGAAGTCGATCGAACCGAGGCAGTCCTGCACGCGGAAGACGAAGTCGTAGGCCGTCGGCGTCCAGCCCGGGACCTGCGCCGCCCCATGGGTCTGGTGCACGGCGATGTCGCGCACCGCGCAGCCGCGGGTGTTGACGCCGGTGAAGGTGAAGGGCGTGAAGCCCGTGGTGTCGATGGTGAACCAGGTGCCGTCGCGCGGCGCCGGGCCCTCGGTGAAGCCAGCGCCCTGGAAGATGATCGATACGCCGTTCACCGTGACGGGGCTCGCCAGGCGATAGCGCCGCGGGCCGAACTGCAGCACGCCGCCGCCGCTCGCGGCCATGGCGTCGACGGCGGCCTGGATGGCCGGGGCGTCGTTGGCCACGCCGTCCCCGACCGCGCCGTATTCGCGCACATGGACGGGACGGTCGGCGAGCAGACCGGCGCGCAGCTGCGCGATGCTGGCGCGGCGCGTGGTGGCCGAGGGCCCGCTGCCCTGCACCACCGGCAGCAGGTCGGCGTCGGCGGCGGAGGCGATGGCGGGCAGGGCGCTGATCTTGGTGTCGGACATCGGGGTCTCTCTGTGGCGAAGGGGCGGGGGGAGCGGGGCGGGCGGGGCGCTAGAGGATCATCGTGCCGCCGGTCTCGAGCAGGAGCCGCCCGCCGCCTTCCGTCAGCAGGCGCGGCAGGGGCGAGACGACGAAGGGTGCGGAGAGGTTGAACAGCGTCGGGTCCGACGCGTCGGCGACGGAGAAGCGGTAGCCGCTGCCCGCACCGGGGATGACGAAGGTCGCGCTGGCACGCCCCGCGCTGACCGGCGCCGTCTGCGGCGGGCGCACATCGGCGCCGTTGGCGTCGCGCAGCGCGAAGGTCGCCTGCGCAATCGGGCCGGTGACGGTGGCGGCGACGGTCTGGCTCGATGCCTCGACCAGCACGCCGGGGATGGCGTCGAGCAGCACCGCCCGCGCGGTCGCGGCCGCCGAGACCATGACGTCCACCAGAAGCGTCGCCGACCGCAGCAGGTTCGGCGTCAGCCCCGCCAGGTCCACCGTGACCCCGCCGCCGGCCAGCGCGCTGCCGCGGATCGGCACCAGCGCGGTCGCGTCCGCAGCCTGGACGATGATGATGTCGCCCGGCAGCAGCGGCGGTTCCGCCCCGGCGAAATACCCCGGCGCCACCACTGAGGCGCGGGGGTCGGGCGTGCGGTAGTGCCAGAGCGTGAAGCCGTTCGCGGCCGTCAGGGCCGTGAGGTCGCTGGCATTGAAGGGCATGCATGGCTCCTCGCCCGCGCGGCGGGGCCGGGCGGGGCTTCGGGGGATCGGGCTGTCGGGGAGGACGGGGGGCGCTGCGGACGCAGTTCGCCCGTTGGTGCGGCGGAATTACAGGAACCGATACCGACTAGTCAAGCAAAAAATTCCTATTTCGCGAAGCGTCGCCCCGGGGCTTGCGTCCGCGCCACGCGTGGTAGTCTCGCCCATCCGCCGTTGCCGCCCCGAGGACCCGCGCCGATGCTCCGACGCCTGCTGCCCGTGCTCGCCCTGCTGCTCGCCGCCCTGCCGGCCGCGGCGCAGGAGCGCGTGCTGAACGTCTACAACTGGTCGGACTACATCGATCCCTACGCGGTGGCGCGCTTCACGCGGGAGACCGGCATTCGCGTCCGCTACGACGTCTATGACAGCCTCGAGACCCTGGAAGGCCGCCTGGCGGCCGGCCGCTCGGGCTACGACATCATCGTACCGACCAGCGAGCCGACCTTCGCGCGGCTGCTGCGCGCCGGCGCGCTGCGGGAGATCGATCGGGAACGTATTCCCAACTGGCGCAACCTCGACCCCGTGTTGATGGACCGCGTCGCGGCGATCGACCCGGGGAACCGGCACGGCGCGATCTACCTCTGGGGCACGGTCGGGCTCGGGCTGCGGCTCGACCGTGTGCGCGCCGCGCTGCCGGACGTGCCGCTCGATGGCCTGGACGTGCTGCTGAAGCCCGAGAACGCGCAGCGCCTGGCCCGCTGCGGCATCATGGTCATGGACAGCCCGACCGACGTGCTGCCTTCCGTGCTGCGCTGGCTCGGGCGCGATCCCAACGGCAACTCGGCCGAGGACCTCCGGGCCGCCGAACAGGCGCTGATGGGTATCCGCCGCCATGTCCGCGCCATCATCCCCTCCAGCGCGATCCTCGACGCGCTGGCAACGGGGGAGGTCTGCGCCGCGATGACCTATTCCGGCGACGTGATCCAGGCCGCGGCCCGCGCCCGCGAAGCGAACCGCGGCGTCGAGATCGGCTACGTCATGCCGCGCCAGGGCGCGCAGCTCTGGTTCGACATGATGGCGATCCCCGCCGACGCCCCGAACCCCGAGGCCGCGCACGCCTTCATCAACTTCCTGCTGCAGCCGGACGTCATGGCCGGCATCACCAACCAGGTCCGCTATCCCAACGCCGTGCCGGCCAGCCGCCCGCTGGTGGAGGAAGCCGTCCGTAACGACCCGAGCGTGTTCCCCCCGGCCGAGGCGCTGGCCGCGACCTTCGTCGCCGGCACGCCGTCGCGCGAGGTCGAGCGCTTGCGCACCCGCCTCTGGTCCCGCTTCAAGGCGGGGCGTTGACCGCGCTGCTGCGCGCCGAGGCGATCACCAAGCGCTTCGGCCCGACCCTCGCGCTCGACGCGCTGGACCTCGAGATCGGGCAGGGCGAGTTC
Source organism: Neoroseomonas marina (assembly GCF_012927745.1). GTDB lineage: Bacteria > Pseudomonadota > Alphaproteobacteria > Acetobacterales > Acetobacteraceae > Neoroseomonas > Neoroseomonas marina. Next base: position 231,889 of record NZ_JABBKX010000003.1, on the reverse strand, counting down.
TTCGCCCTGCTGGGCGGCTCGGGGTCTGGCAAGTCAACGCTGCTGCGCATCATCGCGGGCTTCGAGACGCCGGATTCCGGCCGCCTGCTGCTGGACGGGACGGACATCGCCGCGACGCCGCCCTGGGCGCGGCCGGTAAACATGATGTTCCAGTCCTACGCGCTGTTCCCGCACATGACCGTGGCGGACAACGTCGCCTATGGCCTGCGGCGCGCCGGGGTGAAGAAGGCCGAGGCGGCGTCGCGCATCGCTGCCGCGCTCGCCATGGTAGGCCTCGCGGGCTTCGAGCGACGCCGCCCGCACCAGCTCTCCGGCGGGCAGAAGCAACGCGTGGCGCTGGCCCGCAGCCTGGTGATGCGCCCGCGTCTGCTCCTGCTCGACGAGCCGCTTGGCGCGCTGGACGCGGGCCTGCGCGAACGCACCGGCTTCGAACTCCGCGCGCTGCAGCGCGAGACGGGCGCTGCCTTCGTCATGGTCACCCACGATCAGGAGGAAGCGCTGGCGCTCGCCGACCGCGTCGCGCTGCTGGACGGCGGCCGCATCGCCCAGGTCGGCCCCCCGCGCGAGATCTACGAACGTCCCGCCTCCCGCTTCGTCGCGCGCTTCCTCGGCGCGGCCAACGTGCTGGAAGGACGCGCCGCGCAGGACCGCTTCGACTGCCCCGACGCCGGGATCAGCTGCGCCGGCGCCATCCCGGCCGATACCGTCGCGATCGCGCTGCGTCCCGAGCGCATCCGCATCGCAGCGGCCGGGGAGGGACCCAATACCGCCCGTGGCATCGTCCAGGACGTTGCCTTCCGCGGCGATGATTCCCTCGTGCTTGTGGACCTCGGCGGTGGCGCCACGCTGCGCGTCGCGCACCCCGAAGAAGGCGGACCGCCGCCCGATCGCGGTGCCGACGTGACCCTGTGCTGGGAGGCGGCCGACGTGGTGCCGCTCCCGTCGTGAGGAACCGTCTCGCCGTCCTGCTGCCGGCCTGGGCCTGGCTGCTGATCTTCGTCGCCGCGCCGGCCGGCATCCTCGGCGCCATCGCGCTGGCAGAGGCCGACCCCGGCGTGCCGCCCTTCCGACTCGCCTGGTCCACGGCCGGCTTCGCGATGCTGGTGGCGGACGACTACTACCTCGGCGCCTTCCTCACCGCGCTGCGCATCGCGGCGATGACGGCGGGGCTGTGCCTGGCGATCGCCTATCCGATGGCGATGGGCATCGCGCGGGCCCGGCCTGACCGGCGTTTGCTGCTGCTCGCGCTGCTGATGCTGCCCTTCTGGACCGGCTTCCTGCTGCGCGTCGGCGCCTGGATCGGCCTGCTGCGCGACGAAGGCTGGATCAATGGCCTGCTGCAGGGCCTCGGCATCACGGACGCGCCGCTGCCGATGCTCTACACCGAGGGGGCGATGCTGGTCGGGATGGTGCACGCCTACCTGCCCTTCGCGGTGCTGCCACTGTTCGCGGCGATGCTGCGGCTCGACCCGACATTGCTGGAAGCCGCTGCCGACCTCGGCGCGCGCCCGGCCGTCGCTTTCGCCACCGTCACGCTGCCCGCTACCGCGCCTGCCGCCGCCGCCGCCTTCCTGCTCGTCTTCATCCCGGCGGCGGGCGAGTTCGTCATCCCGGAACTGATGGGACCATCCGAGGCGAATCTTGTCGGCCGCGTGCTTTGGCAGGAATTCTTCCAGAACCGCGACTGGCCCGTCGCCGCGGCGCTGGCGGTTTCGCTGCTGGTGCTGCTGCTGGTGCCGATCCGCCTGTTCCAGCGTCTCGAGGCGCGGCCGTGACGCGCGGGCGCTTCGTGCGCGCCGCGCTGATGGCGGGGCTGCTCTTCCTCTGGCTGCCGATTCTGCTGCTCGTTGCCTACGCCTTCAGCGCCGACCGCATACCCTTCCAGTGGGGGGGCTTCTCGCTGCGCTGGTTCAGCGCGCTGGCCGCGAATGAGCGTCTGGTCGAGGCCGCGCTGCTGTCGCTGCGCATCGCAGCGGGGGCGGCGACACTTGCCGTGCTGATCGGCGGCGCGGCGGGCTGGGCGCTGGCGCGCTTCGGGCCCTTCCGCGGCCGCGGGGTCTTCGGTGCGCTGATCGGCGCACCGCTGGTGCTGCCCGAGGTCGTGACCGGCCTCTCGTTGCTGCTGCTGTTCGTCGCGCTGGAAACCGCGACCGGCTGGCCGCAGGGGCGCGACGTGCTGACCGTGCTGCTCGCCCATGCGACGCTCGGCGCCGCCTTCGTCGCGGTGGTGATCCAGGCGCGCCTGGCCGAAACCGACCGCAGCCTCGAGGAAGCGGCGATGGACCTCGGCGCGACCCCCTTCACCGCCTTCCGTACCGTGACGCTGCCATTGATCGCCCCGGCGCTGGCGGCGGGCTGGCTGCTCGCCTTCACACTCTCGCTGGACGACGTGGTGATCGCGTCCTTCGTCTCCGGCCCTTCCGGAACGACGCTGCCCATGGCGCTGTTTGCCATGCTGCGCCTCGGCCTGACGCCGGAGGTCAATGCGCTGGGCGCGGTGATCGTGCTCGGCGTCGGCGCGATGCTTGCCGTCGCGGCGCTGCTGCTCAGGCCGCGGCGGGGCTGAAGCGGGCGCCGAAGGACGCGGCGGCGAGGCGCTCCGCCGTGCCGTGCCCCAGCCGCGCATATGTCAGGGGATGCGCCTTGGCCGGGTCCTGCTCGGCCTCCACCACCAGCCAGCCATCGTAGCCAGCCTCGGCCAGCATGGCGAAGACCGCGGCGAAATCGACGCTGCCGTCGCCCGGCACGGTGAAGACGCCTTCCAGCACCGCGGCGAGGAAGGGCAGGTCGCGCGTCTTCACATCCGCCATCACCGGCGCTCGGACGTCCTTGCAATGCACATGCGCGATGCGCGCCGCATGCCGTCGCCCGGCCGCGACCGGATCCCCGCCGGCGAAGGTCAGGTGCCCGGTGTCCAGCAGCAGCCCGACCTCCGGCCCCGTGCTCGCCATCAGCCGGTCGATCTCCGCCTCGGTCTCGATCACCGTGCCCATGTGGTGGTGATAGGCCAGCCGCAGCCCGCGCGCGGCAAGGCGCCGCCCCATCTCCGTCATGCGCGGCGCCAGCACGGCCCAATCGGCATCCGACAGCACTGGCCGGCGCGACAGCGGCGTGCCGCGTTCCCCATGCACGGCGCGCGACACCTCCGCGAAGACGCAGGCCGTGCAGCCCATGGCGGTCAGCAGGGCGATGTGTGGTTCGGCCGCCGCCATTTCGGCATCTACGTCGCGTTCCAGGAGCCGCGACCCATACCAGCCTGACGCGAGCGCCAAGCCGTGCCGCGACAGGATCGGCTTCAGCGCCGCCGCCTCGCGCGGGAACTTGTTGCCCAGTTCCACCCCGGCGAAGCCCGACTGCCGTGCCTCCGCGAGGCAGGTCTCGAGCGGCGTCTCCGCGCCGAGCTCGGGCATGTCGTCATTGGTCCAGGTCAGCGGGTTGATGGCGAGGCGGATCATCTCAGGCTCCGAGGCGCTGGCGCGCGCGGTTGGTCTCGTAGTCGGCGCGGGCGCGTTCCTGCGCGGCGTCGCGGGGCAGGGCGGTGACCGGCACGTCCCACCAGGCCCCGCCCTCCTGCGTCGAGACCTGCGGATCGGTCGCGACCACCAGCACCGTGGTGCGCTTCGACCGGAAGGCGCGGGGCAGGGCGTCCTCGAGCCCCGCGATGCCGTCGACGGCGACGGCCTCCGCGCCGAGGCTCGCCGCATGGGCCGCGAAATCGACCGGTGGCGCGGCCTCGGCGAGAAGGTTGTTGAAGGGCGCGCCGCCCGTGCCGCGCTGCAGCCGGTTGATGCAGCCGAAGCCGCGATTGTCGAGCAGCACGATCGTTAGCTTCGCGCCCATGGCGACCGAGGTCGCGATCTCGCTGTTCATCATCAGGTAGGAGCCGTCGCCGACCAGCACGACCACCTCCCGCTGCGGCATGGCGAGCTTCGCCCCGAGCCCGCCGGCGATCTCGTACCCCATGCAGGAATAGCCATATTCGAGGTGGTAGGACGCCGCATCCGTCGCCCGCCACAGCTTGTGCAACTCGCCCGGCAACCCGCCTGCCGCGGAGACCACGATGCCGTCCTTCGGCATGGCGCGGTTCACGGCGCCGAGCACCTGCGCATCGGTCGGCAGGGTGCCCGCCTTCGGCGCTGCGGTGATGCGGTCGACCGCCTTCTGCCAGCGCGCCGTCGCGGTCGCACCCTTCTGCGTCCAGGCCGCCGGCGCCGACCATCCGGCCAGCGCCGCATCCAGCGCCACGAGCCCCCGCGCCGCATCGGCCACCAGCGGCAGCGCGCCATGCTTCGCCGCATCGAAAGCGCCGACATTCAGCCCGACCAGCCGCGCCTGCCCGAACAGGGCGCGCGATCCGCTGGTGAAGTCCTGGAGCCGAGTCCCGATCGCCAGCACGACGTCGGCCTTCGCCGCGAGCTCGTTCGCCGCCGCCGACCCGGTTACCCCGATCGCGCCGGCGTTGCGAGGATGATCCCAGGCCAGGCTCCCCTTGCCGGCCTGGGTCTCGGCCACCGGCACGCCATGCGCGCCGGCGAACTGCGCGAGCGCCTGCTCCGCCCCCGCATACTTCACGCCCCCGCCGGCGATGATCAGCGGCCGCTTCGCCCCGCGCAGCGCGGTAGCGGCCTCCGCGAGTTCCCGCGCATCCGGTTCCGGCGCGCGGGGATGATGCAGCCGCGGCCGGAAGAACTCCGCCGGCCAGTCGAAGGCTTCCGTCTGCACGTCCTGCGGAAAGGCGATGGTCGCCGGGCCGCATTCGACCGGATCGGTCAGCACGCGCAGCGCCGCGGGGAGGCTCACCAGAAGCTGCTCCGGCCGCATGATGCGGTCGAAGAAGCGCGACACCGGCCGGAAGCAGTCATTGGCCGAGACGGTCGGATCGCCGAAATGCTCGATCTGCTGCAGCACCGGGTCGGGCCTCCGGTCGGAGAAGATGTCGCCTGGCAGCAGCAGCACCGGCAGCCGGTTCACATGCGCGACCGCCGCGGCGGTGACCATGTTCGTCGCACCCGGTCCGATCGAGGTCGTGCACGCCATCATCCGCCGCCGCGCATGGGTCTTGGCATAGGCGATTGCGGCGTGCGCCATGGCCTGCTCGTTGTGCGCGCGAAAGGTCGGCAGCCGCTTGCCCGCGGCCCGCAGCGCGGGCCCGAGTCCCGCCACGTTGCCATGGCCGAAGATGGCGAAGACCCCGCCGAACAGCGGCATGCGACGGCCATCGACCTCGGTCTCCTGCGCCGCCAGGAAGCGTATGGTTGTCTCGGCCGCGGTGAGGCGGATGCTGGCCATGACGTTTCCCCCGCGTGCTGACGCCGGGGAAGTGTTACGGATGGACGGCGAGGGCCACAAGCACCGGCCCCGGAGGGAAGGACATGCTGGTCTTCGCGCAGTTCGGCGCCGGGCGCATCGGCGCCATCCATGCCGCCAATCTCGCCGCGAGCGGTGCCGCCCGGCTCGCCCATATCGTCGATGTTCACGAAGCTGCGGCTGCGACCCTCGCCGCACGCCACGGCGCGCAGGCATCCGATGCCGTGACGGCGCTTCGCGATCCCGCGGTGGCCGCCGTCATCATCGCCTCCTCCACGGACACCCATGCCGACCTGGTCATCGCCGCCGCCAAGGCCGGCAAGGCCATCTTCTGCGAGAAGCCGATCGACCTTTCCCTGACGCGCGTGGACGAGGCCCTGAACGTTGTCCGCGCCGCCGGCGTGCCGATGCTGGTCGGCTTCAACCGCCGCTTCGACCCGTCCTTCGCGGAGCTCCATCGTCGCATCGGCGCCGGCGCGATCGGCGCGGTCGAGCAGGTCGTCGTCACCAGCCGCGACCCCGGCCTGCCGCCGGTCGACTACCTGAAGGTCTCCGGCGGCCAGTTCCGCGACATGACCATCCACGACTTCGATATGGCGCGCTGGATGCTGGGCGAGGAGCCGACCGAGGTCTTCGCCTACGGCGCTGCCCTGGTCGATCCGGCGGTCGCGGCGGTGGGCGACATCGATTCCTGCATGGTGCTGCTGCGCACCGCTTCGGGCCGCATGGCGCACATCAACAATTCCCGCCGCGCTTCCTATGGCTACGACCAGCGCGTCGAGGTCCATGGCAGCAAGGGCCGCCTGATCGCCGGCAACCGGGTGCCGACCACGGTCGAGCAGGCCGACGCCGATGCGGTGACCACCGAGAAGCCGCTGCATTTCTTCCTCGAGCGCTATGCCGATGCCTACCGGATCGAGCTCGCCGCCTTCATCGCGGCCGTGACGCAGCGGACGCCGATGCCGGTCGGCGCCGAGGATGGCCGCCAGGCCCTGGTCCTGGCCGAGGCGGCGCTGCGCTCCCTGCGCGAGAACCGCCCGGTGAAGGTGAGCGAGATCGGATGAACGCCCTGCCGGAGGTCTCGCTGCAGGGCCGCGTCGTCCTCGTCACCGGCGGCACCCAGGGCATCGGGGAGGGCATCGCCCGCGCCGCTGCGGAAGCGGGCGCGTCGCGCATCGCCATCACCGGCCGCGACGTGGCGCGCGGGCGGGCCGTCGCCGACTCGCTGGGCGTGCCCGCGGCCTTCATCCCGGCCGACCTCGCCGACGCCGAGGCCACCGCGCGCATCGTGGACCAGGCCGAAGCCGCCCTCGGCCCGGTCGACGCCCTGGTCAATGCGGCCGGCCTGACCGACCGCGGCACCATCATCGACACCAGCGTCGAACTCTGGGACCGCTTGTTCGCCGTCAACGCCCGCGCGCCCTTCATCCTGACCCAGGCGATGGTGCGCCGGCTGAAGGCGCTGAAGCGCCCGGGCGCCATCGTCAACGTCATCACCATGTCGAGCCATGGCGGCCAGCCCTTCCTGACGGCCTATGCGGCCTCGAAGGGTGCGCTCGCGACGCTGACGAAGAACACGGCGCATGCCCTCCGCGCCGACTGCATCCGGGTGAACGGCATCAACCTCGGCTGGGCCGACACGCCGGGCGAGCACGCCATCCAGGCCCGCGACGGCCATCCGCCCGACTGGCTCGCCCGCGCATCGCCTGCCCAACCCTTCGGCCGGCTCATCGAACCGCGGGACGTCGCGGGCCTCGCCGTCTACCTGCTCTCCGATGCCGCCGCGATGATGACCGGCGCGCTGATCGACTTCGACCAGAACGTGATGGGAGCCTATGGATGAGTGACCTCGCCCGCCGCCGCGACGCGGCCGCCGCCATCGCCGTGGAGGCGGCTGCCCTCGCGTCGCGCATGCGGGCCGAGGGCGGCGGCGTCGCCAGCCTCAAGGGGGCGCAGGACTTCGTCACCGAGGCCGACGGCGCCACCGAGCGCTTCATCCGCGACCGCCTGGCGCAGGACTTCCCCGGCGAGGCGATCCTCGGCGAGGAGATGGGCGGCGCGGCGGACGGCACCGGTCCGCTCTGGGTGCTCGACCCGATCGACGGCACCTCGAACTTCGCGCGCGGCAGCGACCGCTGGTGCGTCTCGATCGGCCTGGTCATGGGTGGCCGTGCCGTCGCCGGCGCCATCGCCCGCCACGCGCCGGCCGAGGTCTTCGCCGCCGCCGAGGGGCATGGCGCCACGCTCAACGGCGTCCCGATCCGCGCCGCGCCGACCACCGATATTGGCCGCGCCATCATTGAATGCGGCTGGTCGCTGCGCGTGCCCATGGCGCGCTTTCACGCCATGGCGCGGCGCGTCACGGATCTCGGCGCCGGGCTGCGCTCGGGCGGCTCCGGCGCGCTTGGCCTGGTCGAGGCCGCTGCCGGTCGGATCGACGCCTATCTCGAACTGCACATCAATGCCTGGGACGCCGCCGCGGCGATGGTCATCGCGCGGGAGGCCGGCTGCTGGACCAACGGCTTCGACAGCGGCGACTGGCTCGCCGCGGGCAATCTTGTCGGCGTCGGCGCGCCGGCGCTGGGCGCGACCCTCGCGGCACTGATGGAGGCTTGAACGCGGCGCGAAGTCGCGCGTTACTCGACACGACACGCCGAGCGGCCGGGACAGGCCGCCGGATGGGAGGATCCAACGTCATGGCGTCACGCCGTTCCGCCGCCTTCGCCTTTGCCGCCGGCATCCTGGCCGCCGTCATGCCGGGTGCGGCGCGGGCCCAGGGCAGCCTGACGGTCTATTGCTCGGTGCAGGAGGAATGGTGCCGCCCGATGATGGCCGCCTTCGAGCGCGCCACCGGCGTCCGTGTCGCCATGACGCGCAAATCCTCCGGCGAGACCCTGACGCAGATCCGCGCCGAGGCGTCGAACCCCCGCGGCGACGTCTGGTGGGGCGGCACGGGCGATCCGCACATGCAGGCGGGGCAGGAGAACCTGACCGAGGAATATCGTTCCCCGCGCCTGCCCGAACTCCAGCCCTGGGCCGTCCGCCAGGCGGAGCAGGCCAATTTCCGCACCGTCGGCATCTATGCCGGCGCGCTCGGCTATTCCTACAACACGCGGGAACTGGAACGCCGTCGCATCGCCGCGCCGCGCTGCTGGTCCGACCTCGCCAAGCCCGAATTCCGCGGGGAGGTCCAGGTGGCCGACCCCAACACTTCCGGCACCGCCTACACGATGTTGGCGACGCTGGTGCAGGTGATGGGGGAGGAACCGGCCTTCACCTACCTCCGCGCGCTCCATCGCAACGTGAACCAGTACACCCGATCCGGTGCGGCGCCGGCCCGCGCGGCGGCGACCGGGGAAACGCTGGTCGGCATCACCTTCCTCCATGACGCGGTGACGCAGAAGATCGCCGGGGCACCGGTGAACATCGTCGCCCCCTGCGAGGGCACGGGCTACGAGATCGGGTCCATGTCCATCGTACGCGGCGCGCGGAACATGGAGAACGCCCGCCGCTTCTACGACTGGGCGCTGAGCCCCGAGGCCCAGGCCATCGCCGGCACGGCCAATTCCTTCCAGTTGCCCTCGAACCGCGCCTCGCCCATCCCGCCCCAGGCCCCGCGCTTCGAGGATGTCCGCCTGATCGACTACGACTTCGCCCGCTGGGGCAGCGCGGAGGAACGCACCCGCCTGCTGACACGCTGGGAACGGGAGGTCCGCGCCGGCGCGCGCTGACCCCGCGTGGGGGCGCTGGCGCTCGGGCGCCTGGCGCTGGCGGCGGGCCTGATCGGCCTGCTGCTGGCGCCCTGGCATGGCGTGGAAGGCGGGGTGGACGCCCTCTCTGCCTGGCCGGGCGGCGACGCGGCGCCGCTGCTCGCCCTGCTGCTCGACGGGTCGCGCTGGTGGCTCTGGCCGGTGGTCGGGTTGCTCGGCTTTGCGGCGATCCCGCTTTTGCCGGGCCGCGCATCGGGCGGCCTCCTGGCCGCTGTGGGCTTCGCGCTGCTCGCCTTTGTGCTGCTCCAGGGCCATGCGATCGGGTTGCGCGGCCTGCGCTGGGGCTGGCTCGCGCCGCTGCTCGGCGCACCGCCTGCGCAACAGGCGCTCGGCTGGGGCGGGGCGCTGGTTCTGGCGGCGGCGATCGGGCTGATCGCTGCGGGCCTCGCACAGCGCGGGCGTTTCGGCGGCGATGCCTTCATCGCCTTCCTGGTGGTGGGCAGCGGCGCGCTGCTGCTGCTGTTCGTCTTCGTGCCGCTGCTCGTCATCCTGTCCGCGGCGGCGGTGGAGGACGGGCACCTCGCCCCGAGCGCGCTCGCCGCGCGGCTCGCGGCGCCCGAGGCCTGGAGCCTCGCCTGCGTCACCAGCCACCAGGGTTGCGGCGTGGTGTGGAACACGCTGCTGCTGGCCATCCTCGCGGCGGTCTCCTCGACCCTGATCGGCCTCGCCTTCGCGCTGCTCTCCGCCCGCGGGGGCGTGCGGGCGCAGCCAGCCTTCCGCGCGATGACGATGCTGCCGCTGATCACGCCGCCTTTCGTCGTATCCCTGGCGCTGATCGTGCTGTTCGGGCGCACCGGGTTGGTCACGACGGCGTTGTGGGAATGGTTCGACATCCCACGCAGCCGATGGATCTACGGTCTGCCCGGGGTGCTGCTGGCCCAGGTACTCTCCCAGGCGCCGATCGCCTTCGTGCTGCTGGAAGGTGCCGTGCGCGCTATCGGTCCCTCGCTCGAGGAAGCGGCCTTGACCATGGGTGCGCGCCGCTTCACCGTCTTCCGTACCGTCACCTGGCCGCTGCTGCGTCCCGCGGTCGCGGCCTGCCTGCTGCTCGGCTTCGTCGAGAGCCTCGCGGATTTCGGCAATCCCCTCGTGCTGGGGGGCGATTTCGACGTGCTCTCGACGCGCATCTTCTTCGCCATCGCCGGCGCGCGCCACGAACCGGGGCGGGCGGCCGCGCTCGCGATCCTGCTGCTCGCACTCACCTTCGGCGCCTTCGCGCTGCAATCCCTCTGGCTCGGGCGCCGCCGCTACACGACGGTGACGGGGAAGGGGGATGCTGGCGTCCCGGCGCCGCTGCCGCGCGGGCTGCGCCTCGCCTGCGGCAGCGTCGCCTGGCCCTGGATGGCCTTCACCGCCGCGGTCTACGGCATCATCCTCATCGGCGGTTTCGTCCATGACATCGGCCGCGGCGACATGGAATTCACCTGGCGCCACATCCTGACCGGCTTCGCCGTCGAATGGCAGGACGGCATGGCCTTCCGCGGTTCCGCCTGGGACAGCCTGTTCACCACCGTCGAGGTCGCGGCGATCTCTGCCCCGATCACCGCCGGGCTCGGGATCCTGCTCGCCTGGCTGCTGGCACGGCAATCCTTCCCCGGGCGCGGGACGCTCGAATTCCTGACCATGCTGTCCTTCGCCATTCCGGGCACGGTCGTCGGCGTCTCCTACATCATGGCCTTCAACGAACCGCCGATCGAACTGACCGGCACGGCGCTGATCCTCGTCCTCTGCTTCGTGTTCCGGAACCTCCCGGTCGGCGTGCGCGGCGGCATCGCCGCCCTCGCGCAGATCGACAAGTCGCTCGACGAGGCCTCGGCCACCATGGGTGCCGGGGCGTTGCAGACGCTGCGCCGCGTCGTGCTGCCGCTCCTGCGCCCGGCCATCGTCGCGGCCCTCGCCTATTCCTTCGTCCATGCCATGACAGCGGTCTCGGCAGTGATCTTCCTCGTCTCGGCGCGGCACAACCTCGCCACCGTCTACATCGTCGGGCGGGTGGAAGCCGGCGAGATGGCCCTCGCCATCGCCTATTCCACGGTGCTGATCGTGGTGATGCTCGCCGTGGTGCTCGGCATCGAGCGTCTGGTCGGCCGCGCCCAGATCGGCCGCCGCGCCGCCCCTGCCGGGAACCTCGTCGCATGACGGACGCTGCCATCCGCTTCGAACGCGTGACCAAGGCCTTCGGCGTGGTCCGCGCCGTCGACGACGTCTCCTTCGACCTGCCGCAGGGCGCGCTGGTGACGCTGCTGGGCCCCTCGGGCTGCGGCAAGACCACCACGCTGCGCCTGGTCGCCGGGCTCGAGCTGCCGACCGCCGGGCGGATCGAGATCGAGGGCAGGGACGTCTCGCGCCTCGCCGCGGCCGAGCGCCGCATCGCGATGGTGTTCCAGTCCTACGCGCTGTTCCCGCACATGAACGTGCTGGAGAACGTCGCCTACGGCCTCGTGGTCGGCGGCGCCCGGCGACAGGCGGCCGAGGCGGACGCCACCGCCATGCTGAAGACCCTTGGCCTCGAGGGCCTCGGCGCACGGCTGCCGGCGGAACTCTCGGGCGGCCAGCAGCAGCGTGTCGCCGTCGCCCGCGCCCTGGTGCTGCGCCCCAAGGTGCTGCTGTTCGACGAACCGCTGTCGAACCTCGACGCCCGCCTGCGCCGCCGCGTGCGGGAGGACATCCGCGACCTGCAGAAGCGTCTGGGCCTCTCGGTCGTCTACGTCACCCATGACCAGCAGGAGGCGCTCGCCGTCTCCGACCTGGTGGTGGTGATGAAGGACGGCCGCATCGCCCAGAAGGGCACGCCAATCGAGCTCTATGACGCGCCGGCCGACGCTTTCGTCGCCGACTTCATGGGCGAGGCGAACGTCCTCCAGGGCGAGGTGCTCTCCGCCGCGGACGGCCGGGGTTGTGTGGCCATCGGTGGCGTGGTGCTCGACGCCGCGATGCGCGACCATCCGCCGGGCACCGCGGCGCTCGCCGTGCGGCCCGAGGCGATCCGCCTCGCCCCACCGGAGGAGCCGGGTCTCCCCGGCCGTGTCCGCCGCGCTGCCTTCCTCGGCCAGACCCGCGAATACGAGGTCGACACCGACGCCGGCGCGCTGTTCGTCGTTACCCCCGCCTCGGCCGAGGCCTGGGCAGAAGGCGCCGCCGTCGCCTGCCGACTCGAGCGGATCATCCCGCTCCGCGCCTGATCGTCACGGCGGATCCATGAAGGCCGAGGCCGCCGAGGCCCGCGCCAGCAGCGACTGCATGGCCGGGTTCCGGTGGCCTTCATGCGCCGTCAGCGCCTCCATCGGGCAGAAGTATTCGTGCGGATGCGGCACCTGATGGCGGGCGAAGCCGTCATACTGATCTCGCTGCAACCCATAGAGCACCCGCAGATCGCGCACCGGCACGGTGATCGGCGCCGTCGGCTCGCTCGCGACGAAGGGGATGATGTGCCATCGCGGCGTCGCATCGCCTGCCTGCAGCGGCGCCAGCAGCCAGGCGAGCGGGCAATGCGCCAGCATCGCGATGGTCGAGGGCGCGAAGCGCGACCGCTTGTCCAGCAGGTTCTGGAAGGTCGAGCAGGCCTCGATGCAGAGGATGTCCGCATAGGGATCCTCCGGCGTGCCGCCGAAATGCAGCCACAGCCCGTCGGGTATCGTGCGCATCCGGTCGGAGCCAGGGATCTTCAGATAGGGCTGCGCGACGGGTTCGCCGTCACAGGGCCGCCCCCGCAGCCAGGCCCCGCCGCTGCCGAGGGTCGGCGCCCCCGGCGGCCGCTGGGGCCAGGCCTTCAGACGGTCGCGGACAATGTTGTCGAGCCGTGCGGGGCGTCGCTCGAAACGGCGGATCTCGCTCATGGCAGGAATTCATCACCCGTTAATCAACCTATGGGCGAATTAAGTTGTGTCCCACCGCACCCGGCAAGTGGAAACCATCCCCTCACGGGCCAACCAATGGTTTTTTGACGAAGGAAAAACGCGAATCATCCGGCCCTATTCGGGGCTTTTCTTCAACCAATTTCTGAGATCGGGATGGTAACGCGCTCTATTGAGTCCGGAATTGACGCACCTTTCTTCGCGCGGCCTTCACGCTGGCATGACGCGCGTCAATCCTTCCCGTCGCGCCCGACGGATGCCGCCGAGACCCGGTCGGTGATCGCGAGGATCAGGGCGCCCGCGAGGAAGACGCCGTGCAGCCCGACCGCCCAGGCCAGGGTCCGGTCCGAGTAGACATCCGCCCGCAGGAACATCTGCAGCAACTGGATGGACGAGATCGCGACGATCGAACCGGCGAGCTTCACCTTGAGGTTGCCCGGATCCAGCTTGCGCTCCCAGGCGATGCCCGAGGCCTTGCTCTCGGGGTCGAAGGGCGAGACGAGGCTGTCCCAGGACGCCAGGATCACCATGACCACCAGGGCGGAAACGAGCGTCCAGTCGAGGATATGGAGCAGGTCCAGCAGCGCCTGGTCCTGCGGCGAGCTGAAGACGGTCATGCCGAACTTCGCCACCTTGGCGACGTAGCGGACGGCGAAGAGCGCCAGCGCCGCGGTCAGGCCGAGCAGGAAGATCGCCGCGATCCAGCGGCTGGTTAGAATGAGGTTGGCGAGAATCGGCCGCATCGGGGGAACCTCCGCTGCGGCTTATGACGCATTCATATGGCAGGAGGAACATTCGCATGGCGATCCGGCGTATCGCGGAAGAACAGCGTCTCTCGGGCGCGGTGGTGGCGGGCGGCATGGTCTGGCTCGCCGGCCAGGTCGCCGATGACGCCACCCTCGACGCCGAGGGCCAGACCGCGGACATCCTCCGCCAGATCGACGCCCTGCTCGCCGAAGCCGGGACCGACAAGCGCGCCCTGGTCAGCATCCAGGTGGTGCTGGCCGACATCCGGGACGCCCCGGCGATGAACCGCGCCTGGGATGCCTGGCTCGATCCCGCCCACAAGCCGGCGCGCATGACGATCCAGGCGCCGCTGGTCGATCCGGCCTGGAAAGTCGAGATCACCGGCGTCGCGCTGGCCCCGGCGGCGTGACACCGACCGGCCTGCGCCGCCGGTTGCCCGAGGGGTGGTTCCGCTCGGTCATCATGACGCTGGGCTTCGGCCTGCTCGTCGCCGGCGGCGTGGCCGACCAGGGCACGCTCTTTCCCTTCCTCGTCATCGGTGTCGCGGCCCTCGGGCTCGGCACTCTCTATCTGCTGTTCCCGCACGGTCTGCATTTCGCGTTCGGGACCAGCGCCGGCCTGGCCGTCTATGCCTGCCTGTTCGCCGTCATGGGCCGGGCCGCCTTTCCGGACGCGCCCGGCCCGGCCCGGGCGGTGGCCTTCCTTCTGCCCGTCGTCGCCTTCCTGCTTGCGGTCTGGCGGCGCCGGCGATCCCTGCGCCTGGTCGCCGAAGCCGAGCATCCCTTCGACCTTGGCCACCTGCCGCGCATGGCGCGCTGGCTGATCCCGGTCTGGTCCGTCGGCGCCTTCTCGCTGGCCCTGCCGGTGAACCGCCTGCCGGTCTTCGAGCAGGGCACGGCCCTGATCCTCGCCATGGCCGTGATCGCGATCGTGGTCGCGGCCTCGGTGCGTGGCGTCGTGCTGCTGCTGACCGACATGGCGCTGATCACGGAGGAACTGGCCGGCCGCGCCTCCCGCATGCTCGTGCCGGTGGTCGCCTTCCTCGCGATGTACGCCATGCTGGTGATCGTCTTCGCCTGCCTCTACCGGATCGCGCAGGGCCTCTCGATGCATGCGCTGTTTCATGGACCGCAGGGGCCCGTGCCGCTGCCCTTCCCGGATGCGCTCTATTTCAGCCTCGTCACCCAGGCGACGGTGGGCTACGGCGACGTGACCCCGCATGACGACGGCATCCGATTGCTGGCCTCGCTTCAGGTGATCCTGGGCCAGGTGCTGCTGCTCTTCGGCTTCGCCGAGATCATGCGCAGCCGGCGCGTGCTGGCGGGCGAGCCGGTGCGTCGGCCCGGCCCGCCCGTCGACTAGGACCGCCGCCGTCGTGCACGGCGTCCGTCCGCATGGGCTTGACCGCCCGGTCCGGACACTGTGGAACCACTGCAGCCCGGACGGTCCGATGTCCGCCGGGCGCACTCAAGGCTGCCGCGGCGCCGGCCTCATTCCGCCGCAATCCGGGGCAGAATGTGTCCCTGTCTCCTGGAAGGCTGAAGCATGAGCGATGCGGGTTTCTGGCGCGGCCGACGGGTGCTTGTCACCGGTGGTGCAGGCTTCCTGGGCTCGAACCTGTGCCATGCGCTCGCCGCCCACGGCGCCCGCGTGACGGCGCTCGATGCGATGATGCCCGATGGCGGGGCGACCGCCCGCAACCTGGAAGGCGCGGGGGTGCTGCTGGTGCGCGGCGACATCCGGGACACCGAACTCCATTCGCTCTGCGAGGGCGTGGACGTCCTGTTCAACATGGCCGCCCAGACCAGCCACATGGGCGGGCAGAAGGACCCCGTGGCCGACATCGCCATCAACGCGGTGGCCCAGGTCCGCCTGATCGGCGTGATGCGGGACGTCGCGCCGAAGGCGACGGTCGTCCACGCCTCCACCCGCCAGTTCTATGGCCGCCCCCGGAGCCTGCCGGTCGACGAATTCCATCCCGTGAACCCCCCGGATGCCAACGGCGTCTCGAAATGGGCGGGCGAGCAGTATTGGTTGCTCGAACAGCGCGTGCATCACCGGCCGGTGGTCTCGCTGCGCCTGACGAATTGTTACGGGCCGCGCCTGCGCATCCGGGACGCGCGGCAGACCTTCCTCGGCATCTGGATCCGCCGCGTGCTGGAAGGCGAAGCCTTCGAAGTCTGGGGCGGCGAGCAACTCCGCGACCTGACCTATGTCGAGGACGTCACCGAGGCGTTCCTGATCGCCGCCGAAAAAGCTGCAGAACCAGCGCTTTCGGGGCAGGTCTTCAACATCGGCGGCAGTCCGCCGACCTCGCTGCTCGACCTCGCGCGACGCCTGATCGCCGCCAATGGCGGGCAGGGGGATTTCGTCACCAAGGAGTTCCCGGCCGATCGCGCACCGATCGACATCGGCTCCTACGCCGCCGACGACCGTGCCTTCCGAAATGCTTCAGGCTGGGCCCCGAAGGTCGACCTGGACGAGGGATTGCGCCGCTCGCTCGCGTGGTATCGTCCGCGCCTCGCCGACTACCTGTAAGGCATCACCCAAGATGAACGCGCCCACCATGACGATGATCCCCCAGGCCGACCCCGGCGCCGGCTATCGCGCGCAGAAGGCCGAGATCGACGCCGCCGTCGCCCGCGCCCTCGACAGCGGCTGGTACATCCTCGGCAAGGAGGGTGCGGCCTTCGAGCAGGAATACGCCGCCTGGCTCGGTGCCGGTCAGCACGCCGTCGGCTGCGCCAACGGCACGGACGCGATCGCGCTGGTCCTGCGGGGCCTCGGCATCGGGCCGGGCATGACGGTCGCGACCGTCTCCCACACCGCGGTCGCCACCGTCGCGGCGGTCGAGATGGTCGGCGCGACGCCGCTGCTGCTCGACATCGATCCCGACACCTACACCATGGATGCCGACGAGCTCGTCTCGGTGCTCGAGGACCCGCCGCCCGGCCTGCCGCCGATCAAGGCGGTGATCCCGGTGCACATCTACGGCCAGGCCTGCGACCTCGGTCCGATGCTGGACGCGACGAGCGCGGCCGGCATCCCGCTCATCGAGGATTGTGCCCAGTGCCATGGCGCGACGCTCGACGGGCGGAAGCTCGGCACCATCGGCACCGCCGCGGCGTACAGCCTCTACCCCACCAAGAACCTCGGCGCGCTCGGCGATGGCGGCGTGCTGTCGACTGCGGACGCCGAACTGGCCGAGCGGATCGCGGCCATCCGCCAGTATGGCTGGCGCGAGCGCTACGTCAGCAGCATGGTCGGCGTGAACTCGCGCCTCGACGAGGTGCAGGCCGCCATTCTGCGCGTGAAGCTCACGGCGCTCGACGCCGGCAATGCGCGCCGCCGCGCCATCGCCGCGGCCTATGACGAGGCCCTCGCCGGCGGCCCGATCGCGCCGCCCGCCCGCCGACCGGGCGCGGAACACGTCTTCCATCAATACGTGCTGCGGACCGAGAATCGCGCCGACGTGCAGGCGAAGCTGAAGGCGCAGGGGATCGGGACGGGCATCCACTACCCCGTGCCCGTGCATCTGCAGTCGGCCTACAAGGACCGCACGCCGCTCGGCCCGGCCGGCTGCGCCGAGACGGCCAAGGCCTCGCAGGAAGTGCTCAGCGTACCGATGTATCCTGAGCTCACGGATGCGCAGGTGGAGCGGATCTGCGCGGCGCTGAAGGCGCTCTGATCCGCCCGTTCAGGCGCCGACGCGCCCGCGCATCCGCGCGACGACGCGGCGCGCGGGCAGCAGGGCGTCCCAGGCGCGCCCGAACGGACCGGGCCGCATCGCCTCGGCCTGCCGCGCCGCGACATCGCGCAGCAGGGCGCCCTGGCACTCGACCAGATCCTGCGTCGCCGCGAGAAGGCGCGCCTGTTCCGCGCACAGCGCCTCGATCGCGGCGAGGCGTTCATCCAGCGCTTGTCGGTTTTCCTCGATGGCCATCAGGAGTGGCTGAAGCAGGCCCAGCCGTTCCGGCTCGCGCGTCAGCGCGCCGCGCAGCGTCGCGTTGCGCAGCATCAGCGCCTGTTCGGCGCGCTCCGACACCTGCTCGACGACCGAATTGCCCGCGGCGCCGTGCGTGCCGCGCTGCCGGAGGTGGTAATTGGCGAGGGGACGGTCGATGAACCCGATATCCCCCAGCAGCAGCAGCCGATGGAGGAATTCGAGGTCGGCGAGGTGCGTCAACGCCTCGCTCTGCCCGCCCGTGGCATCCAGGGCGGCGCGGCGGAAGGTCAGCGCGATCGGTGGCAATTGCAGGTCCACGACGGCGCGCCGGAGGTCGACGGTGCCGCGGGCATGCGGCCAGGCGTGGCGCCGCACCGTTTCGGGCCCGTCGTCCGTGATCCGTTCCTCGATCAGCGTGCAGCCGGTGGACACGCCGACGAAACGCGCCTGCGCCGGGTCCGCGAGGAAGGTGGCGGTCGCCGACAGATAGCCGGCCTCCCAGGAATCATCGTCGTCATGGACGACGACGAGATCCTCCACCGCTCGGTGCAGCGCCGCATTGGCCGCGCGCGCCATGCCGTGCCGATCGGGGAGATGAAGGGCTGTCGCGCGGCCCGGCGGCAGCGCCGTGGCGAGGATCGCATCGACCGGCCCGGGATCGCCCCCGTCGTTCACCACGTAGAGATGCCAGTGGGGCCAGTCCTGCGCCGCCACGCTCGCGATGGCGCGCGGCAGGAACAGGGGCCTGTCCCGCGTGCGCATGACGATGGCGACGCTCGGCTGCGGGACGATGGGCGCAAGATCGGCGATCGGCGCGCGGGGGCAGAGCGCGGGCCGCGGATTCAGGTCGGGAGCGGGCATGGCGCCAGTCTCGCGCGAAAGCGCGGCGCGGGACAGGTATCGGGCCGTTCAGGCCGCCGCGAGCCGCCCCCAATTCCCGTTGACCAGCGGTGACCCGGCCCCGAGCCGCTGCCGGGCCGTTGCGTACTCCGCCGCCAGCCGGTCGACCAGGGCCGCCGCGGGCACCACCGCTTGCACGCCGCCGACCGATTGCCCCGCGCCCCAGATGTCCTTCCACTTCCGCTTCCGGTCGGTGCCGAAGTTCATCTGCGACGCCTCATGCGCCGCGAGGTTGTCGGGATCGATCCCCGCCGCGCGCAGCGACGGCCTGAGGTAGTTCCCATGAACGCCCGTGATGAGGTTCGTGTAGATGATGTCGTCCGCCGCGCTGGCCACGATCATCTGCTTGTAGTCCTCGACCGCGCGGGCTTCCTGCGTCGCGATGAAGGCGCTGCCCATATAGGCGAAGTCGGCGCCCATGGCCTCGGCCGCCAGGATCGACCGGCCATGCGCAATGGCCCCCGACAGCGCGATCGGCCCGTCGAACCAGGCGCGCGTTTCCTGCAGCAGCGCGAAGGGGGATTGCGCCCCGGCGTGCCCGCCGGCGCCCGCCGCGACCAGAACCAGGCCGTCCGCTCCCTTGTCGATGGCGCTGTGCGCGAAGCGCTGGTTGATCACGTCGTGGATGACGTGCCCGCCATAGGAATGGATCGCCTGGTTCACCTCGGGCCGTGCGCCGAGGCTGGTAATGATGAGCGGCACCTTGTGCTTCACGCACAGGGCGAGGTCCTGCTCCAGCCGGTCGTTGGACCGATGGACGATCAGGTTGATCGCGAAGGGGGCCGAGGGCCGGTCCGGATGCGCCGCGTCATGGGCCGCCAGCCGTTCCGTGATCTCGGACAGCCATGCGTCGAGTTGTTCGACCGGGCGCGCGTTGAGCGAGGGCATCGACCCGATCACGCCGGAGGTGCATTGCGCCACGACGAGGTCGGGCACCGAGATGATGAAGAGCGGCGAGCCGATCAATGGCAGCCGCAACCGTCCCTTCAGGCTCTCGAGAAGGCTCATGGCAGGATCCTCCGGTTTCGCTTGCCGCGAGGCTCGCCGGACCCGCCCGGCTTGTCGAGGGGGAGCCCGCCGCGGCCGCGTTTCGGACTCGCCTTCCGCCTCTTCGCGGGTGCAGCATGGCGCCATGGACGACGCCGCCCCGCCCGACCTGCTCGCGGACCTGCTCGCCCGGCTGCGCGCGGCCCGGAAAGCCGCCGCGGCCGATCCCTTCGGCGACCCGGTACTGCTGGTCGCCCTCGACATCAGCCGCGCGCTCGACGAAGGCCGGCTGACCACCGATGCCCTGGCCGCCCTGATTGCCCGCATGGCGCGCGAGGCGGCGGACGAGCGCGCCAGCCGCATCGCGGCCTATACCGGCATGGGGGAGGACCGTGCGGTTCTCGCACGCCTCGCCGCGCGCCTGGTCCGCCCGGACCCCGAGGACAGTCCGGTCCCCTTCGCCGCCTATCGCGACGCGGTGGAACGCATCCGCTTCGCTGCCGTCTTCACGGCGCACCCGACCTTCTCGCTGCCCATCGCGACCGGAACGGCGCTTGCCGAAGCCGCCTGCGGCGCGATCCTGCCTGACGGCCTCGCCCATCGTCCCGCCCCGGTGACGCTCGAGGATGAGTTCGTCCAGGCCGCCGCCGCGATTGCCCGCGGCCGCGATGCGCTCGACGTGCTGTCGGATTCGCTGTTCGAGGCCGGGCGCGCCGTCTGGGGCGAGCGCGCCCTCGCGCTGCTGCCGCGGCCGGTGATCCTGTCCTCCTGGGTCGGCTACGACACCGACGGGCGCACCGACATCGGCTGGCAGGACACGCTGCGCCTGCGGCTGCGGATGAAGCGGCTGCAACTCGCGCGCCTCGCCGACCGTCTCGAACCGCTCGGCGACTGTGCCGCGCCGATCGTCGCCCGGGCCCGCGCTGCCGAGGCCGCCGTTGCCGCCCAGGAAGCCGCGGCCCCGGTGAAGCCGGACGCGCAGAACACCCGCGCCTTCGCCCTCGTCATGGTGGAGGGCCACGAAACCGCGCTGACCACTCCCGACCCGCTGCTGGCCCTGTTCGCCAGGGCGATGGAGGCCGCGCCGGACGCCGCGACGCGCCAGGCCCTCGCCGTGCAGCGCGCCGGGCTGGTCGCCCACGGCCTCGCGCTCGCCCATACCCATGTCCGGCTGAACGCGACCCAGGTGCACAATGCGCTGCGCCAGCGCCTCGGCATCGCCGCCTCGCCCGAGGATCGCGCGGCGCGGCGCGGCCTGCTCGCGCAGATCAACGCGGCGCTCGGCGAGGTCGTGCCGGTGCCGCTCGACTTCGGTGCCCTGCTGGCCGAACAGGCCTCGGCCGTGAAGCTGGTGATGACCGTCGCGCAGATGGTCAAGCACATCGACGGCAGCCACCCCGTCCGCTTCCTGATCGCGGAGACGGAGACCGGCTACACCCTGCTCTCCGCGCTCTGGCTCGCGCGCCGCTTCGGCATCGCGGACAAGGTCGAGATCTCGCCCCTCTTCGAGACCGCGGACGCGCTGGAACGCGGCGAGAGGGTGCTCGAGGAAGCGCTGCGCAGCCCGCATTTCCGCGACTACCTGCGCATGCATGGCCGGCTTTGCCTGCAGTTCGGCTATTCGGATTCCGGCCGCTATGTCGGCCAGCTCGCCGCCTCCTACCTGGCCGAGCGGCTCAAGATCCGCCTCGCCGAGCAGCTCCGCCGCCACGGCCTCGAGGGCGTCGAGCTCGTTCTTTTCGACACCCATGGCGAAAGCATCGGCCGTGGCGGGCATCCCTCGAGCCTCGCCGACCGCTTCGCCTATCTCTCCCCGCCCGCCGCACGCGCCGCGCTCGCGGGGGCCGGCCTGCCGTTGCGCGAGGAAGCCGCCTTCCAGGGCGGCGATGGCTACCTGCTGTTCGGCACCGAGCGCCTCGCCCTCGCGACCGTCGCGCGGATCGCCGAACATGCCTTCGCCCCGCAGGCCGAGGCCGAGGACCCGATCTACATCGAGGCCGACTGGGGCGCCGATTTCTTCGCCACCATTCGCCGCGAGATGGCGACGCTGGTCGAAGACCCAGGCTATGCCGCGCTGCTCGGCGCCTTCGGCCCCGGGCTGCTGGACAAGACCGGATCGCGCCCCGCGGCGCGGCAGGCCGATGGCGGCGGCGGGCCGGTGCGGATCACGCACCCCTCCCAACTGCGCGCCATCCCGAACAACGCCATCCTCCATCAGATGGGGTTCCTCGCGAATACGCTGCACGGCATCGGCACGGCGGCGGCGGCGAACCCGGAGGTCTTCGCCGACCTGGCCGCGCGCTCGCCGCGCTTCGCGCGCGCGCTGGCCATGGCGCGACGTGCCGCGGCCTGTTCGGACATCGGCGTGCTGCGCGCGGCGGTGGACATGCTCGATCCGTCGCCCTGGCTCGACCGCGCGGGCTTCACGAAGAGGCCCGGACGGCGGGAGACGCTGACCTCGGTCGCCATGGCGCTCGAACGCCTCGACCTGTCGCCCGCCACGCGGCGGATGTTCCGGCGGCTGCAGGCCGACCATCAGGCGCTCCGCGCGGCCTGGCCGGACCTGCCGGTGATGCCGGACCGCCTCGTGCTGGCCCACGCGCTCCGGCTGTGCCTGGTGCAGCGGCTCTGGCTGCTCGCCGCCGCGCTGCCGGAATTCAGCCCCCGCCATGGCCAGACGCGCGAGACCCTGATCGCGCGGCTGCTGCAGCTCGACGTGCCGCCGGTGCTCGACCTGCTCGGCCAGATCTTCCCCGCCGCGCCGGACCCGGCGACCGGCCTCGATTTCGGCGAGCCCTCCGCTCCGCGGGAAGGCGCCTCCTACGCGGCCGAGCATGCGACCATCTTCGGCCCCATGGCGGCCTTCTTCGCCCTGGTGAGGGAATGCTCGGCGGTCATTTCCCACGAGGTCGGCGCCTTCGGGTGAAAGCCTTCCTGGCGGCGGCGAGAGCTGTCCTCCACCATCGGAGGATGATCGCGCGCCTGCTTTGCCTCCTGCTGACCCTCGTCGTCGCCTCGCCTGTACTGGCGCAGGAACCCTGCCCGGCGCGACGCAACGTGGACTGCGCCGGCGCGGCGCGCGCGGTCGACGCGGCCATCGCGGCCGATCCGTGGCTCGCCGTCATGGATCAGGCGCAGCGCATGCGGCTCGAGGAACTCCTGCCGCTGCTCGGTGCCGAGAGTGCCGCGGAACTCGTCACCCAGCAGGCGGCCTGGCGACGCAGCCTGTCGGCCAACCTGTTCTTCCATGCCGACGGCACGCTTGACGCACCTAATCCCCGCGCGGCGCTGCGCAGCGCGCTGGAATACCGGCTGATGCAACTGATCCGCATCGAACATGACCCCTCGGCCAGCGTCGGCGGCATCTGGGCTGGCGTTCAGGGAGAGGTGATGGTCGAAGTCCTCAACGCCGGCAGATACCGCATCTCGGCCGGTACCTCCGACATCAACAACTTTGCGTGGACCTGCGGGTATGAAGGGGAGGGCGAGAGCACCCGCGTCGAATGGCTCCGAACGCGCGACGGCGCACTGGAACTGCGGCGGGTGGGCGTGATGCTGAGCGTGCGGATGAACATGCCGCAGGCGAACGGCTTCTGTGGCGCCGCGGGTAGCCTGTCGGGCCTGTTCTTCCGCATCGGCGATGTTCCTTGATCAGAAGCCCACGCAGGCGCTGCGATAGACGGTCATCACCGAATCCTGCCGGTGACGCGCGGTCCAGGCCTGTTCGACGGGCAGGAAACGGGCCCGCGCCTGGTCCGCCGTCGCGCCGGGGATGACGAGCGTCAGCACCTTGCTCGCCTCCCGCACGATTCGCGCATCGGGCCCGCGCCATTGCCCCGCGCCGTCCATCACGGTCAGCCCGTCCGGAAAGGCCGGCGTGACGACGCCGTCCAGGA
Organism: Neoroseomonas marina; assembly: GCF_012927745.1. Taxonomy (GTDB): domain Bacteria; phylum Pseudomonadota; class Alphaproteobacteria; order Acetobacterales; family Acetobacteraceae; genus Neoroseomonas; species Neoroseomonas marina. The sequence continues at coordinate 208,482 of NZ_JABBKX010000003.1, read as the reverse complement.
AATCCTGCCATTGCGCGTCGCTGACCGGCATGCCGCCGCGGACGGCGCGGCCGAAATAGGCCTCGGCGACGATGGCGCGCTGCGTGCCGGCGGGGCAGGGCGGTTCGGCGCCGGCGCAGCCGGCGGCAAGGCCCGCCAGCAGCAGCGCCGCTGCCCTCACGCCGTCGTCGCCAGCAGCGCCACGCCGGCCGAGATCAGCCCGATCGCCGCAATCTTCGCGGGGCCGAGGGTTTCCCCGAACATCGTCCAGCCGATCACGGCGATGACGACGTAGGACGCGGCGGTGCAGGGCAGGGCGACGCTCATCGGGATCTTCCGCAGCGCGACGATGTAGAGCAGCGCCGCGCCGCCGTAGCAGACCAGCCCGACCATGGTGTGCGGGCGGAACAGCTGGTCGATGAAGCCGCCCTCGGCTTCCACCGCGCCGGAGGCCCCCGACTTCAGCAGTACCTGTCCGACCAGCGACGTGCTGATCGCCGCGACCAGCGCCAGCCAATAGGCCATCACGACGCGCTCTCCTCCGGCCGGATGACCTGCCGGACCACACCCTGCGGCTTGCCGTTGGCCGACATGAAGGCGCGGCCGACATATTCGCCCATCACGCCCATCACGAGGAACTGCACGCCGGCGACCAGCAGCACCACGGTCATCAGGGACGCCCAGCCGGACGGGGTCTCCCCGAACATGGCCTCGACGATGACCCAGGCCGCGGCCACGAGCCCCAGTATGCCCATCGCGACACCGGCGAAGATCGCCAGGCGCAGCGGCAGCACCGAGAAATTGGTCGCGAGGTTCAGCCACAGCCGCACCAGGCGCCGCACCGTGTAGTTCGATCGGCCCTCGACCCGGGCGAAGTGCTTCACCTCGATGCTGTCGAGCCGCTGTGTCACCTGCATCAGCAGCCCGTCCACATAGGGGTAGGGACCGCGATACTTGATGACCTCGCCGACCGCGAGGGCCGACATGCAGCGGAAGGAGGAGAGATAGAGCCCCTTCGGCTTGTCCATGAGCTGGTCCGCGACCCAGTTCGCGAAGCGCGACCCGAGGTTGCGCCAGCCCTCGTGCTCCTTCACCGCATAGCGGGTGTAGACCACGTCGAAGCCGCCCAGCCGGCAGTGGTCGTAGAGCTTGATGACCTCCTCCGGCGGGTTCTGCAGGTCGTCGTCCATGGTGATGACGTAGGCCCCGCGCGCATGGCGCAGGCCGGTCATGACCGCATTGTGCTCGCCGAAGTTCCGGGCGTGCTCGATGTAGGTCAGCGGCACGGTGGCCGCCCGCGCGAGGTCCCGGCAGACATCGCCCGAATTGTCGGGGCTGCCGTCATTGACCAGGACGATCTCGATCCCTCCCTCGGGCTGGAGCTTCGAGAGCTCGGCCACCAGTGTCCCGACGGTGGCCGCGCCCCTGTAGACCGGCACGACGATGGAAAGGCCGACCGGATGCGAGGTCCCGGCCGCAAGGGTGGACATGGAAAGGGTCTCCGACATCACGGTCGCGTGGCGACCAGCAGGATCGATCCACCGACCGGATAGCGCAGCCCGAGCCGGCCGAGAACGCGTTCCGCCGCGGTGGCAGCATAAAGACTTGCATCGAGCCAGGGTGGAAACGGTTCCACGTCGCTCTTCGCATCGGCATCGGACCGCAGCACCTTGCGCTGCAGGACCATCAACGGCAGCAGCACGGCATTCCAGTAGCGGGCCTCCACGGCCTCGAACCCGGCGGCGCGCAGCAGCGCGCCTGCGCCGCCGGCCGTGAAGCGCCGCGTGTTGTGGACGCGCTCGTCATGCGCGGAATGCAGCCAGTCATAGGCCGGCAGGTTGAGCACCAGCGTGCCGCCCGGCGCGAGGACCCGCCGGAACTCGGCGAGGGCCGCGGCCGGTTCCACGGCACGATGGCACAGCACGTCGCAGGAGGTGAGCGCCGCGAAGACCCCGTCGGCGAAGGGAAGGCGGTTCGCATCGCCGGCCGTGGTGATCGCGCCTGACTTCGCATGGGCGCGCGCGGCCGCGGCCGGATTGTAGTCGAGCCCCGCCAGCGGTCGCCCGAGCGCCGCAAGCCGCCGGAGCAATCCGCCCGTGCCGCAGCCGGCATCGAGAACGCAGCCGGCCGGCCCCGGACGGCGAGCGAGCGCATCCATCACGCGGCCATGGAGGGCGCGGTACCACCACATGCGCTCCTCCGCCGCATCCATGAGGTCGTATTCGGCGGGTTCCACGGCTTCGTTACATCGCATCGCAGCAAGGCCGGAACATGGCAGCCCTGCGGACCGGATGAATCGCTTTATGGTTGCATGCATCGACGCACGCCCTAAGGATGGGCGTCGTTTCCATGATGCCTTTCCGCCGCAACGCAGAATCCGCCCCGGCGGCCACGTACCGGGATGCGGACGCCGCCCTCGTCTCCTCCAGGGACCGCGGCACGCGGGCGCGACGGCTTCGGCTGGCCGCCTTCGCGCCGGCGATCTTCTTCCTGGTCGCGATCCTGCTGCCGCCGCTGAACCACGATGTCGCGGCGGTGCTCGACTTTTCCCGCCGCTGGCTCGCCGGTGAGGCGCTCTATACCGACCTGATCGACGTCAACCCGCCCCTCATCTTCGTCCTGAACCTTCTGCCCGCGGCGATCGCGCGGTGGACGGTGCTGACTCAGGGGCAGGCCATCCTCATCTGCCTGCTCGCCTTCGCCTTCGCGCTGTGGCGAATGACGGAGGCCCTGCGGCGCGACCGCGAGGAGGGCCCGGTCGAGTCGGCGGTCCTGACCGCGGTGCTGCCGCTGCTCCTGCTCGCCGCCGGCTCGGATTTCGGCCAGCGGGACGTGCTGATGGCCATGGCGGCGCTTCCCTATTGCCTCCTGGCTGCGCGCCGGATCGAGGGACTGCCGACGAACCGGCGGCTGGTCGTGGCCGTCGCGGTCGTCGCCGCGCTGGCCTTTGCCTTGAAGCCCTACTTCCTGGCCGTGCCCCTGTTGGTCGAGGGCCTCGTGTGGCTGCGGCGCGGCACGGGCAAGGCCAGGCGCGATCCGGTCCCGTGGCTCATGCTGGGCGTCTGGGTCGCCTACCTTGCCGCCATCCCGGTCTTCTTCCCGGCCTATGTCTGGCAGATCCTGCCGCTGGCCTGGGAATTCTACGGCGATATCCATGGTCCCGGCCCGTGGCGAGTCCTCGTCGCGGATGTGATGGGCGCGGCGGAGGTGCTGCTGCTGTTCACGGTTCCGCTGGCTTTCCGGCGGGAATCCGGGGCCTTCGGCCAGGCGCTCGCGATCGCGGCGCTCGGCGCCTTCCTGGCGGCCTGGGCGCAGCACAAGGGCTGGACCTACCATGTGCTGCCGATCACGCTGCTGGGCTGCGGGGCCCTGGCGGTCGCGGCGGCGCGCTGGGCCGACCGTGCCCTGCCCGAGGCCCGGGCCCGCGGCTCGGCACCCGCGCTCGCGCTGGTCGCGGCGACGGCGATCCTCGTCTACCAGCTGCGCGGCGGAGAAACGCCGTGGCGCGAAGCCGCCTATTACGGCGAGACACCGGGTCGGCTGGCCGAGTGGTTCGATCGCAATGCGCATGGCCAGTCCGTGCTGGTGCTCAGCCCGGACATCTTCCCGGTGTATCCCGCGCTGACCTACGCGGATGCGCGGCAGATGCTCCATACGATGAGCACCTGGACCCTGCAGGGCTTCTACCGGTCCTGCCCCGGCGGGGACGATCCCTATCGCGACCCGGCCGTGATGCGGCGGTCCGAATACGCTGTCTTCCACACGGTCGCGGAAGCCTTCGCACGGCATCCGCCGGTGGCCCTGGTGGTCGCGCGCCCCGCCAACATCCCGGCCTGTGGCGGGCGTTTCGACCTGCTGGCCTACTTCGCGCGTCATCCCCTGTTCGGCGACACGCTGGAACGATACGTGCCGGCCGGAGAGATCGACGGCTACCGCCTCTTCCTGCGGCGCCACTGAGATGGCGAGCGACATTACGGAGGTTGCGCGCAAACAGGATTCCCGCGGACTGACGACGCCGACAGCGGCGGAATCGATGCGTGGCATCCTGCTGATCCTGGGCGCCTATGCGGTGGTCACCAGCGCCGATGTCGCGGTGAAGTGGGCGCTGCCCCAGGTCGGCGTCGCGGTTTCCATGCTTGTGCGCGGCGTCGTGGGTTCCATCGCCATCCTGGTGATGACCCGGGGGCACGGCCTGGCGCCGGTCAACCGCCGCCTGCTGACCTTCCGCGGGACGATGCACTGCGTCGTCTCGGCGACGTGGTACTGGGCATGGCTGTCGGGCATGGCGCTGGTCAACTCCTACGCCATCGCCGCCGTGGCGCCGCTGGTGATGACCATGCTCGCCATCCCGATCCTGGGCGAACGGGTCGGCTGGCGGCGCTGGACCTCGACGGCGGTCGGGTTTGCGGGCGTGATGATCATGCTGCAGCCGTCGGGTGGCCTCTGGATGCTCCAGACGCCCTTCCTGCTCGGCGCCGTGATCCTTATGGCGGTCACGCGCATCTGGACGCGGCTGCTCTCGGCGACCGACGGGCCGGCGGCGGTCGCCTTCTGGCTGATGATGGCCCACATCCCGATGGGCCTGCTGTTCCTGCCGATATTCCCGCCGCCCGGGGGCTTCCCGACGACACCGATCATCATCGCCCTGATCTTCTTCGGCATTGCGAACGCCGTGGCCCACATGCTCTTCGCCCGGGCCTTCGCGCTGGCCCCGGTTTCGGCGCTCGCGCCCTATGAATATTCGCCGCTGCTGATCGGCGGGGTCCTCGGCTTCCTGATCTGGTCCGAGGTGCCGACCTGGACGACCATCGGCGGCGCCCTCGTCGTGATCGCCGCGGGGCTCTACAACCTTCACAGGGAGCGGGTACGCCGCGCCCAGGAACGCCGGGATACGGGAACAGCCTAGTGCCGCTCCGACACGACATCCGCCGCGGCGCCCTGCTCATGCTTGGCGCCACGGCGCTGTTCACCGTGATGTCGGCGATCATCAAGGGCGTCTCGCCCGAGATCCATTTCATCGAGACGATGTTCTTCCGCTCCGCCTTCGCCCTGCCGGTGATGGTGGTGATCGCCGCCCGCGGGCGGGACTGGGGCCTGCTGCGGACGAAGCGATTTCCCCAGCACATCGTCCGCGCCTTCACCGGCACGATGGCCCAGGGTTGTTCCTTCTATGCCCTGACGGTGCTTCCGCTCGCCGAGCAGACGGCGCTGACCTACACCACGCCGCTTTTCGTCACCCTGCTCTCGATCCCCTTCCTCGGGGAGAAGGTGGGCATCCATCGCTGGTCGGCGGTGCTGGTCGGCTTCGGGGGCATCCTGGTCATCGCCCTGGGGGAGGGCGCCTTCCAGAGCGGCGCCATGCCGGATCGGACCATGGCGATCGGCATGGTGGTCGCGGTCATCCAGGGCGTCTGGTCGGCGATGACGACGCTGCTGGTCCGCAGCCTGTCGGCCACCGAATCCTCGGCGACGATCGTGCTGTGGCAGTCGCTGCTGATGACCGCCTTCAGCCTGGTGGCGCTGCCGTTCGTCTGGACCACCCCGAGCCTGTGGCAGTTCTGCCTGCTCGTCCTGGTGGGCCTCATCGGCGGCGTGGCGCAGGTGATGCTGACGGAAGCCTATGCCTCCGCCCAGGTCTCGGCCCTTGGGCCGTATTCCTACACCTCGATCCTGTGGTCGGTGGCGATCGGGTGGATCGTGTTCTCGGATGCGCCTGGCTGGAGCACGGTTGCCGGCGCCGCCCTCATCGTCGTGTCGGGTCTCTATATCCTGCATCGGGAACTGGTGCGGTCCCGGCAGCGGCGCTCGTCCTGACGGCGGCCATCGCCAGCGCGAGCGCCGGCAGCACCAGAACCCAGCCGATCCCGATCCCCAGGGCGGTCGCGACGAAAAGGCCGAGCGCCGGCGCGATGAGAAGGAGCGTCGCCGGCAAGGTCGACCCCTGCCGCAGGTTCGGCCAAAGCCAGAGTGGCACCAGCGCTGCCACGACGTGGTCGTAGACGTGCACGTAGGGCGTTGCGACCAGGGTGCACAGCACGAGAACGGCGTTCCGGACCGGCGCGGGGCCGCGGCGTCGCCACACGATCACGACCGTCGTCAGCGAGAGAAGGGCGATGGCACCCTGAACGACATATGCCGGCAGGATCGGAACTCCGAGCAGCCGCAGCCCGACGAAGGGCGAGATCATCCAACGCCAGACGCCGCTGCTGTTCTCCAGGATCACCGTCCGGAGCAACCCGGTGTGGGAGGCGTAGGACATCCAGGGCTCGGACCCGAGAATGACCGCGCTCGCGATCGTCAGGCCAAAGGACGACAGCAGGAAGGCGCCCAGCGCCTGCCACTGCCGGCCGGCCAGAAGAGCGAACGGAACGAGCAGGCCGAGTTGCGGCTTGATGGCCAGGAGGCCGAGAACGGCGCCGCCGAGCCAGGGCCGGCGTTCCACCAGCATGAGGCCACCGCCGAGGATGCCGGCCATCCACGTCCCGTTCTGGCCCGACATGTTGTTCAGGAAGATCGCGGGCACCGCCAGGGCGTAGAGCGCCGCGTCGCGGAGCGACCGCTCGCCCGGCCACGCAAGCCACGCGGTGCAGATCCAGATGAGCCAGCCGCCCAGCATCCATCCGGACCAGGCGGGCAGATACGGCACGAGGCCCAGCGGCAGGGACAACAGGATGCCCGAGGGCGGATAGCTGTAGTGGTACAGGTCCAGGCTGCCGCCGAGGGCCGCCTCCTGGAACTGATGGAAGCGGTCGAGGTCGTAGATGTCGGGGATCCGGCCCAGCAGTGCCAGCCGTGCGGCCGACCAGAAATTGACGAAGTCGCTTCCGAACGCCTGGCCTGTCGGGGTTGTCAGCCCGTGCTGCGTCTCCTTGTAGAGAAAGGCGGCGAAGGTCAGGGCGCTCACGATCAGGAGAATGAGGCCGACGCTGCGCAGCATGGCGGCCGAAGGCGGCGCGTTCGGATCGGTCGGCAGGGGACGCATTCCTCGCTGCAGTCGTCCCGACGTCGTTACCACGATCCAGGCGGGAGGCACGATGCCGCCGATCGACGGGCGGACCGCACTGGTGCGATGCGGCCATTCTGCTACGGAGTGTGGAGCATCGACGTCGATCGGGGTGGCCTGTGAGCATTCCCTTCATCAAGCACGACGCAGCGTCGCCCGGCATCGTGGAGCGGGTCGCGCCGACGGTACGACGGCTCCTGTGCGGCAATCCCGGACCCTTCACCTGGCGCGGGACCAACACCTGGATCGTCGGCGGCGGCGGATCCGTCGCGGTGCTCGACCCGGGGCCCGAGGATGCCGGCCACCTCGCGGCGATCCTTCGCGCCACGGAAGGCGAACGGATCACGCATATCCTGGTGTCGCACACCCATCGCGACCACTCACCGGGCGTCGCCGCATTGCAGGCCGCAACCGGCGCGCGCACCTACGGCTTCGGACCGCACATGACGCCGCCGGACCAGGGTGGCGAGGGCGGCGACCACACCTTCCGGCCCGATGTGACGCTGCCCGACGAGGGCATGGTCGAAGGCGACGACTGGCGCCTGTCGGCGATCCATACGCCCGGGCATTGCGCCAATCACCTCTGCTTCGCGCTCGAGGGTACCGGCATCCTGTTCAGCGCCGACCACGTCATGTCGTGGTCCACCAGTGTCGTGAGCCCGCCTGATGGCGACATGCGGGCCTACATGCAGTCGCTCGCACGGCTCGCCGAACGCGACGACCGGCTCTACCTCCCCGGCCATGGCGCGCCGCTTCCCGAACCACGCCCCTTCGTCGCCGCCCTGACGGCGCACCGGCTGGAGCGGGAGGCGAAGGTGCTCGATGCGCTGCGCGCGGCGGGCCGCGCCACGGCCGCGGAGCTGGTGCCGCCGGTCTACGGACCCGCGCTCGATCCGCGACTGGCGCCGGCGGCCGCGCGCAGCCTGCTCGCCCACCTCGTGAAGCTCGGGCTCGAGGGCGCCGCTGCCCGCGACGGAGAACAGTACTGGGAAGCGCGCTGACCCCCGTCAGAGCGAGGCGGCTGGATCCAGCCGGATGACGTAGGATCGCCAATCCGCGCGTTCGGCGATGCGCTCGTACAGGGCGATCGCCCCTCGGTCGCCTTCGGGCACGATCCAGCGCAGATGCGACCAATGCCGGGCACGCCCGATGCCGACCAGCGCGTCGATCATCCGCCGGGCGATCCCGCGCCCGCGGTGGTCCGGACGCACGAAGAGGTCGTCCAGCGCGCCGCAGCGTCGTGCGAAGACAGCCTCCGGCAGGTCGAAGAAGATGGCGAAGGCGATGATGTCGTCCCCGGCGCAGGCGGTGAGCACCTCGGTGCGCGGATCCTTGGCGAGAAGCGCTGCGGCCTGCGCCCCGGGGGCGGGCTGCGATCCGGCGAGGGTTTCCCGCATCTCCGTGGCGTAGAGCTCCAGCAGCGGTGCGAGGCGGTGCCGCTGCTCCGGTGGCAGCGGCGCGATGGCGATGGTCATGGTGGTCCTGAAAGCGAAAGGGGCGCCGCCCGCCTCAGCGGACGGCGCCCCCGGACGCCGGGATCGGCGCTGGGATCAGCTCGCCGGGGTTTCCGGCGCGGGCGCGGCGGCCGCGGCCGCGGCCGCCGCGCGCTTCGCGGCGCGCGTGGCGGCTGCCTTCTTCGCCGCCTCGACGCGGGCGGCGGACTTCACGACGGCCTTCTTCGGAGCGGCCTTCTTGGCAGCCGGCTTCTTGGCGGCGGCCTTCTTCGGGGCAGCCTTCTTGGCGGCGGCCTTCTTCGGAGCGGCCTTCTTGGCAGCCGGCTTCTTCTTCGCGACGGCCTTCTTCGCGGCCGGCTTCTTGGCAGCGGCCTTCTTCGCGGCCGGCTTCTTGGCGGCGGCCTTCTTCGGGGCAGCCTTCTTGGCAGCGGCCTTCTTCGGCGCGGCCTTCTTGGCAGCCGGCTTCTTCTTGGCGGCGGCCTTCTTGGCGGCCGGCTTCTTGGCGGCGGCCTTCTTCGCGGCGGGCTTCTTGGCAGCCGGCTTGCGCTTCGCCGGCGCCTTCTTCTTCGCCGCGGCCATCGCCATCGGCTGGGCCCGCAGTTCCTCTTCAGTCTCGATGATGTCGGTCATGGTGAGTGGTGTCTCCGTGCGTTCCGGTGATTCGGAGGCGGTGCGCATCGGCGCCGCACCCGGGGGGACAGCAGATGGATCGGGCGGACCGTCGGCGCGCGGATCCCGTCGCGCGCCGTCGCGGCCATGGTGCAGGTGCCGGAACGGGCGAAGCGCGCGGTAATTCCCCGCCGCACGCCGCCTCCGACGTCTCTCCCGCCGAAGGTCAGCGCGTGGTCGGCGCTGTCGGGCGGTGCCGGAAGGAAAGCATCATGCGCCATCCTTCCCGTGAGCCTGCGGTCCATGGACCGTCCTTCCCTGCTGCGGCGATCCACCGCTGCCGATGCGCCGGTGTCGTCCTGCTGCTCGGTGCTCCGGACTCTGTCGTGCGGAGCGTCGTGCGTGAGAGCGTGTCCGACGAATCGCGCAAGATGATTCGCGCGGCGTCACGCTATCTGCACGCGCATATTGCATGTCAACAGAATCCGCACATGCACGCGCGCAAAATGCACGTCGACGTCGTGGTGCTGCGATGCGTGTGTCGTGTGTGTCGCGATTTGCGCGTCCGGCGCGCGCGTCGCGCGCCGTGCGAAGTGCTCCCGCCGCACGCGACTGCGGCGGGAGCGAGAGGCGTCAGCCGCGCTGCGCGAGCGGCACGACGGGCCGCTGCTCGAGCCCGGTGTACCAGGACAGCGGGCGGATCAGACGGTTGTCGGCCGCCTGCTCGAGCACATGCGCCGCCCAGCCGGTGATGCGGGAGCACACGAAGATCGGCGTGAAGAGCGGGATGTCGAAGCCCATCAGGTAGTAGGCAGGGCCGGCCGGGAAATCGAGGTTCGGGTGGATCTTCTTCTCGGCCAGCATCACCCGCGCCAGCACGGCGGAGGTGTTCATCCACCGCTTGTCGCCCACCACCTCGGCCATGATCTCGGCGTACTTCTTCATGGTCGGCACGCGGCTGTCGCCCGTCTTGTAGACCCGGTGGCCGAAGCCCATCACCAGCGCCTTGTGGTCGAAGCGCTCGCGCAGCCAGGCCTCGGCGACGTCGGGGGAGGGGATCTCCTTCAGCATGTGCATCACCGCCTCGTTGGCGCCGCCGTGCAGCGGGCCCTTGAGCGCGGCGATCGCCCCGGTGATCGCCCCGTGCATGTCCGCCATGGTCGAGCAGATGGTCCGGGCGGTGAAGGTCGAGGCGTTGAAGGTGTGCTCGGCGTACAGGATCATCGAGACGTCGAAGGCCTTCAGCACCTCCGCCTGCGGCACCTTCCCGAACACCATGTGGAAGAAGTTGGCGCCGAAGGACAGCGAGGGGTCGGGTGCGATCGGGTCCAGCCCCTTGGACAGCCGGTTGGACGCCGCCACCGCGGTCGGGATCTTGGCGAGCAGCCGCATCGCCTTGCGCCGCTGGGCGGCGTCCGAGATGTCGGCGGTCTCGGGATCCTCCATGCCCATGAAGGACACGGCGGACCGGATCGCGTCCATCGGATGCGCGTCCTTGGGGAACTCGCGCAGCACGCGCAGCAGTGCGGGGCTCAGTGCGCGGTTCGCCTTCTCCTCCGCCTGGAACGCCGCGAGCTCCGCCTTGGACGGCAGTTCCCCGTTCCACAGCAGGAAGGCCGTCTCGTCGAAGGAGGCGTTCTCGCACAGGTCCTGCACCGCATAGCCGCGGTAGGTCAGGGAGTTGGTCTCCGGCATGACCTTGGAGATCGAGGACTCGTCGGCATAGACGCCAACCAGCCCCTTCTTGATGTCAGGCGTTTCGCTCATCGGTTGCTCCCACTTTGTCGTCTCTGTCCGGTGAGCCGTCATCCCGCGCGAACAGGATGTCCGGCTCCCCTTCTTCCGTCCCCGCGCCGTCGCTGGTGGCGGCGACGCGGAAGCCATGGCGTTCATAGAAGGCTCGGGCTGCAGTGTTGCGCTTGATGCAGAACAAGGAAAGGCGGGGGCCCAGGGCGGCCTCTGCCTCGGTCAGCAGACGCGTGCCGATGCCACGGCGCCACCAGCCTGGCGCGATGTAGAGATGGAACACCATCGGCCCGCGCGCCGCGTCCAGGCCGAAACCGACATAGCCCACCGGAACGCCCGCGACCGTCGCCATGCGGACCCGCTGCCGCGCCATCAGCGCCGACGCGAGCCAGGCGGCGACCTCCTCCGCCGAATGGACCTCGCGCAGTCCGGGCAGCGCCGCCGCCCGCGCAGCCAGGAAGATGCGGGCGAGGGCGGGCGCATCGGCGTCGCCCGCCGCGCCGATCGCGGCCTGCCCGCCCACCGGCGCGCTCAGAAGATGCCCGGCTTGCCCTGGCGCAGCGCGCCGGCCGGCAGCGCCACGTTCAGCGCCCCGAGCGTACCGGCCTTCATCCGCGGCAGGTCCTGCACGGTTTCGAGGAACCGGTTCGCCTCCCGCGCGGTGATGATGCCCTCGGTCAGGCTGCGGAACTTCGCGACGTAGTCCGGCCGGGCGAAGGGGCGGGCGCCGTTCGGATGCGCGTTCGCGACGCCCAGCTCGTCGACCAGGCGCGCGCCGTCCTTGAACAGGATCTCGACCCGGCCGCCGAAGGCAAGCTCATCCGGATCCTTGGCATGATACCGGCGGGTCCACTCCGGATCCTCGCGGGTCTCGATCTTGTGCCACAGCCGCACGGTGTCGGCCCGGGCGACCCGCTTCGGCGCGTAGCTGTCGACGTGGTGCCAGCGGCCATCCTGCAGGGCGACGGCGAAGGCGAACATGATGGAATGGTCCAGCGTCTCCCGCGACGCCTTCGGGTCCATCTTCTGCGGATCCTTCGCCCCCGTCCCGATCACGTTGTGGGTGTGGTGGGAGGTGTGGATGACGATCCGCTCGATCGCCTCGACATCCGTGATCCGCTCCCGCATCCGGAAGGCGAGGTCGATCAGCGCCTGGGACTGGTACTCGGCCGAATGCTCCTTGGTGTAGGAGGCGAGGATGGCGCGCTTGGGCTCGCCCGGCGACGGCAACGGCACGTGGTAGTAGACGGGGCCGAAGACGTCCTGGCGGTTCGACCGCCCCGACAGGACCCAGGCGATCACGCTGTCCTCACCTTCATATATAGGTGAGGGCGCGCCCTCGCCGCGCATGCAGCGGTCCACCGCCTCGATGGCGAGCTTGCCGGCATGGGCGGGCGCATAGGCCTTCCAGGAGGAGATCTCCCCCTTGCGTGACTGGCGGAAGGTGATGGTGGTGTGCAGCGCCTGCTGGATCGCCTGGTAGACGACCTCCTGCTTCAGTCCGAGCAGCGTGCCGATCCCGGCTGCCGCCGAGGGCCCCAGATGGGCGATGTGGTCGACCTTGTGCTCGTGCAGGCAGACCGATCGGACCAGGTCGATCTGGATCTCGTAGCCGGTGGCGATGCCGCGGATCAGGTCGCGCCCCGAGCGCTCCATGGCCTGCGCGACAGCCAGGATGGGCGGGATGTTGTCGCCGGGGTGGGAATAGTCGGCGGCAAGGAAGGTGTCGTGCATGTCGAGCTCGCGCACCGCCGTCCCGTTCGCCCATGCCGCCCATTCGGGGGAGACCGTGGTGGCCGCCTTCACGCCCAGCACCTGTGCCCCGCCCGCCTTCCTCGGGTGCCCCAGCGCCATGTCGCGTGCCGAGACGACGGGGCGGCGGTTGATGGCGGCGATGGCCACGGCCGTGTTGTCGATGATCCGATTGATGATCATCGCCTGGACGTCTTTCTCGACCGCCACCCTGTCGGTGGCGACCGCCGCCATCTTCCAGGCGAGCTGTTCCTCGCGCGGGAGCAGCGCCCTGGAGGGATGGACCTTCACGGGGTGGATCATGGCAGGCGGCCTCGCGGATTCTAGCAGCCCGGGCGCTTGTGCACCGCGGGTCGACGTTTCGTCCAATCCGAATTCGGTGTGCGCGGGAAATACGCGATCACAACTGGAAGCCCGATGAAACCGATTCTGGCACGCCGCAACAGGACAGGAATCGGTATGCTGGCCACGGCATCATCGTCCTATGACATACGGCCGCGACGCTGGGGGAACCTACTGAGCCCGATATTTCGTTCAGCCGGCTTTGCGAGCGCGGTTCGACACGCGGGGACGGGCTTCTGCATTGGGAGCTTGGCTCTGCTCGTCGCGGTGCTGCCAGTTGCAATAGGTGAACTGGTTGCAGGCCGTGCTGGGGGGGAGGGCGTCGATTTCGCCGTCTTTTGGGTGGCAGGGCGCCTCGCGCTGACGGGCGACGCTCGCGGCATCTATGATTGGCCCTGGTTCCTGGAGTTCGCCGCAACCCACCTGCATCTTGATCTATCGCCGGGCCTGGTTTGGCGGAACCCACCGCATTTCCTGTTCGTCGCCATACCTATCTCGGTTCTGGCCATCGAGTGGTCCTGGGCCATCTGGAATTTCGCAACGCTCGGGTCCCTGCTTTGGATAGTGTGGAAGGTTGTACCGAGCGGCCGGCAGGCGCTTGTCGTAGCCCTCTCGCCCGCATCCATCCTGTGTGCGCTTTTGGGACAGAACGGCTTTCTAACAGCCGTCCTGGCTACGCTCGCCGTGCTATGGCTCGATCGGCGACCGACCGGGTCAGGCCTTTGCATCGCGCTTCTGACCTACAAGCCGCATTTCGGCGTTGTCCTTCCCGTCCTCCTCCTTTTCTCTCGGCGGTACCGGACTTTTCTCGCCGCCTGCGTTGGTAGCGTAGCCCTGGTGGGCCTGAGTGCGGCAGCCTTCGGTCCCGACTCTTGGGTCGCTTTTGCACAATCGCTGACGCGTGGCGCAGCTGACCTATCCGGCGACCGATCGGGCGGGGCGGATTTCTATTTCTATCATTCTGTTCATGCCGCCGTGGTGCTGTTCGGCGGCGGGAGTGCTCTCGCCTGGACTCTCCACCTCACTGTGGCGATCGCTGCGACCGTTATCGCGGCGCGCTTCTGGGTTCGGTCGGCTGGGGCGGACGGCGATCTCCGTGCCGTCGCCACTTTTGCCGCGATGATGTTGGCCACGCCGTACGTGTTCGCCTACGACCAGGTTCTTGTTGCGGTCGCGGCGAGCTTCATTGCCCGGACCGCTGCGCGCACTGGAGGATGGCTGAAGGGCGAGTTGTTGCTGACGGCAGTCGCATGGTTGTTGCCGGTGCTGGCGTTCTTTGGGCCAGCGCTATTCGCCGGTCCGCTCGCATGGATAATATTGCTGGGGCTTGTCCTGCGTCGCGATGCGGCAACGCGCCATTCCGAGCGCTAGGGTGCGGCGCCAGTCCAGGGGGTGCCGCTCGCCATCTCAGCGCAGGAACCGCTTCTCGATCTCCCGCATCGCGCCATCGCCCTGCAGCGCGAAGATCTCGGCGACCGAGGCGATGCGCCCTTCCACCCCCGCGATCCCGCCCTCGGCGAGGATCCGCGCGAAGGTCTCCCGCATCGCCGCGACGGCGGCGCGGATCGCGTGGTTGCCGCAGATGATCAGCCCGACCTTCTCCAGCGCCGCGACCTCCTTGAACGAAAGCTGCGGGTAGGAGGTCGGCACCAGCACCAGCGGCACGCGGCCCGGCCAGGCGCGGCAGAAGGCGAGGATCTCGTCCGGCGTCTTCTGCTTGGAATGGATCAGCACCGCGTCCGCGCCAGCTTCGGCATAGGCCTCGCCGCGCTTCAGCGCCTCATCCTGGCCGAGGCCGGCGATCAGCGCCTCGGTCCGCGCGATGACCAGCGGGCCGCCCGCGACCCGCGCCGCCTCGATCTTCCCTTGGAATTCCTCGACCGGGACGAGCTCCTGCCGCCCGCCGACGCGGAGCGAGGAATCCTTGGGGAAGGTCTTGTCCTCCATGACCATCGCAGCGACCCCGGCCGCGGCGTAGCGCGGCGCCAGGTAGGCGACGTTCACCGCATTACCGCTGCCGGTGTCGATGTCGGCGACCACCGGCGCCGATTGCACCTCCACCATCGCCCGCATGGCGGCGAGATGCGTCTCCCACGACAGGATCGAGGCATCGGGCACCGCATGGGCGGCCGAGAGCTCGAAGCCGCTGCCCCAGATGGCGTCGAACCCGGCCTCGGCGGCCAGCCTCGCCGAGAGCGCGTTGTGCGCCGACATCGCAATGGCGGGACGATCGGGGGTGAGGCGGGCGCGCAGGCGCGCAGCGGGCGTTTCCATGCCGCGATGGTCCCCCGGCGCGGGCGCGCCATCAAGCCGGGGCGGGGTGGGCAGGGCGGGGCAGTGGCGTTAGCCTCCGCCGCGATCTCTTCCGGGGAGTCTTCCGCCCATGTCCGACGCCACCCCCTTCGACCGCGTGATCCGCGGCGACCTGGTCCTGCCCGACCGCATCCTGCGCGACGGCTACGTCGCCATCCGCGGCGAGACCATCGCCGCCATCGGGGAGGGCGCGAGCCCGCCCGCCAAGGAGGTGATCGACCATTCCGGCCGCTACGTGCTGCCCGGCCTGGTGGACGGGCACATGCACACCTCCTCCTCCCGCGGCTGGCCCGGCATCAAGGGGGCGTCCATGTCGGCCGCGGCCGGCGGTGTCACCACCTGCGTCGACATGCCCTATGACGTGCCGCGCCCGGTCACCGACGCCTCGATCCTCGCCGAGAAGGTCGAGGTGGTGAACGCCACCTCCCATGTCGACATGGCGCTCTACGGCACCATCAAGAAGTCGGGCGGCGTGGACGCCATCGCGGGCCTCGCCGAGGCCGGCGTCTGCTCCTTCAAGCTCTCGACATATGAGTACGACCCGGTGCGCTTCCCGCGCATCGACCACCCGACCATGGTCGCCGCCTTCCGGGAGATCGCGAAGACCGGCCTGATGGTCGCGATCCACAACGAGGACCAGGAGATCGTCGTCCGCCTCACGGAGGAAGCGAAGGCCGCCGGCAACACCTCGCCCATCTGGCACTGCCGCACCCGACCGCCGCTCTGCGAGACCATGGCCGACCTCGAGATCTTCGAGATCGGCCTCGAGACCGGCGCCCACGTCCACATCGCCCATTCCTCGCTCGCCCGCGGCTTCGAGATCGCCGAGGTGTTCCGGCGGATGGGCGGCAAGGCCTCGGGCGAGGCCTGCATCCAGTATCTCTGCATGACCGAGGAGGACATCGTCCGCCTCGAGGGCTTCGGGAAATGCAACCCGCCCTTCCGCACGCAGGAGGAAGTGGCCCGGATGTGGGAGGCCTTCGCGGCGGGCAAGATCGCCTATGTCTCGACCGACCATGCCCCCTGGCCGAAGGACCGCAAGACCTACAGCGGGGACATCTTCGCCGTCGGCGCGGGCCTGACGGGCCTGCAGTCCTTCGCGCCGCTGATGTACACGCTGCTGTCGGAACGCTCGCTGCCGGTGACGCTGATGGCGAAATACTGCGCCGAGCGCCCTGCGAAGTTCCACGGGCTCTTCCCGAGGAAGGGCGCCATCCGCGTGGGCGCCGACGCCGACTTCCTGGTGCTCGAGACCGGCGAGTTCACCTTCGACGCCGCCGAGATCCAGGACGAGCCGGACGCGAAGTGGTCCCCCTATGACGGCCGTCGCATGGCCGCGCGCGTCGCCGCGACCTACCTGCGCGGCGCCTGCATCTGGAACGGCAAGGAGGTGCTGGCCAAGCCCGGCACCGGCCGCTTCGTCCCCCGCCAGCACAACGGGACCTATGTCGGGGAGGAATGAGCGGCCCAAGGGCCACTGGATCAAGCGCCCGCCGCGCCCCTCGCGTGCCGGCGAGACGCCGCCGCCGCGCCAGAAGCCTGGGTTCGCCCAGGCGGCGATGGCGGTCGGCGCGGGGCTGTTGCTTGGCTTGCTCGGCGCGAGCCTCGCGGCCCAGGCCGGCATGCGGGAGGGCCTGCCCGGCCTCCTGCTCGGCGGCGGCATCTGCCTCGGCACCGTGATCGTCTGGCGGGCCTTCGGCGGGACGCTTCAGGATTTCAGGGACTTGTTCCGGTGACGCCGCGCCGTCGGTTCCGTCGCGGCGCGATCGCAAAGGGCACGCGCGCGGCATGCTGATGATCTTCACCAACTGGAAGATGCTCGCCCTCATGGGCGGCGGGATGGTCCTCCTGCATTTGGCCATCAGCTGGGCCTGGGGTCGCCCTTGGGCTGGGTTGTCGGTCTATGCGCATTGGGGCGCTGCGGGCCTGATGGGCCTCGGCATCGGCCTGCTGCATTACGGCATCATCAGCCTTCTGCGGCCGGGCCATGGCTTCCTGGTCGTGGCGGTGCTGCTGTCGATCTGCATTGCCGCCGCCCTGTTCCTGATCGGGCGATCCTCGGGGAGGCCGTCACGATGAGTACGGGCGACTACTACGTGAAGCACCTGGCGGTGGACCTGCCGCTCGCCACCGCCGAGCGCATCGCCGATGCGACCCTGGCCGCCGGCCGCGCGGCGGGGCTGCTGCCGCTGACCGTGGTGGTGCTCGATGCCGGCGGCCACGCGGTGGTGCTGAAGCGGGAGGACGGGTCGGGCATCCTTCGCGCCGAGATTGCCACCGGGAAGGCCTATGGCGCGCTCGGCATGGGCATCGGCAGTCGCGTCATCCGCGACCGGCTGAAGGAACGGCCGGCCTTCCAATCGGCCATCGCCGCGGCTTCGGACGGGCGCTTCATTCCCGTCCCCGGCGGCGTGCTGATCTGCCGCGCGGACGGCGCCGTGATCGGCGCGGTGGGCGTCTCGGGCGACGCCTCGGACAAGGACGAATACGCCGCGATCGAAGGGGTGCGCGCGGCGGGCTTCATCCCGCACCCCGAGAACCCATCGGAGACATGGCGCGATGCCGGGTTGTGACGTGCTCTCCCGCCGCGGGCTGCTGGCCGCCGGCGGAACATTTCTGGCGGCGCCAGCCATCGGTCAGGACGCTTATCCCTCCCGCCCGCTGCGGCTGGTGATCCCGTTCCCCGCGGGCGGGCCGACCGACGTCTATGCGCGTTTCTATTCGGAACGCCTGTCGCGCGAACTCGGCCAGCCCGTGGTCACCGAGAACCGCGGCGGGGCAGGGGGCGCGATCGGCTCGCTCGAGGTCGCGCGTGCGCGGCCAGACGGGCTCACTTTGCTGTTCGGCACCGCCTCGACCCACGCGCTCTATCCCTTGGTGACGCGCCAGCCGCAATTCGACGTCGCGAAGGACTTCATCGCGGTGGCCGAGATCGGCGGTGGCCCGCTCGCCTGGGTCGCGAACCCGTCCCAGCCGGGGACGCTCGCCGCCTTCATGGCCGCGGCGCGGACGGCACAGCCGCATCTGTCCTACGGCTCGCCGGGCACCGGCACGCTGATGCACCTGGCGACGGAACTGATGAAGCAGCGCGCCGGTGGCGTGCCGCTGACCCATGTGCCCTACCGCGGCGCCGCCCCGGCGATGAACGACGTCGTCGGCGGCACCATCGCGCTCGGGGTGAACACCTTCGGCGCGGCGCTGCCGCTGCACCAGGGCGGGCGGGCGCGGATGCTCGGCCTCGCGACGCCGCAGCGCCATCCCCGCGCGCCGGACATCCCCACGGTGGCCGAGGCGCTGAACCTCCCCGGCTTCCAGGCCGTGCTCTGGCACGCCGTCTTCGTGCCGCCCGGCACCCCGCCGGCGATCGTCGCGCGCCTGTCCCAGGCGACCAACGCGATGCTCGCCGACCCCGCCCTCCGCGCCGCCCTCGACGGCGCGGGCATCGTCGCGTCGGAGCCTGGCACGCCAGCCTCCGCCGCTGCCTTCATCGCCGCCGAGACCGAGCGCTACCGCCCGATCGTCGAGGCCATCCGACCGGAACTCGAGTCATGACCCGCATCCTCCGCATTGCCGGCGCCCAGATGGGCGCCAACCAGAAGTCCGACAGCCGCAGGCAGATCCTCGACCGCATGATCGCGCTGCTCGAGGACGCGGCCGGGAAGGGGGCGAAGCTCGTCGTCTTCCCCGAACTGCCGTTCACCACCTTCTTCCCGCGCTGGCTCTTCACCGACCAGGCGGAGCTCGACAGCTATTTCGAGACCGAACTGCCCGGGCCCAACACCCAGGCGCTGTTCGACAAGGCCAAGGCGCTCGGCGTCGGCATGTATATCGGCTACGCGGAACTCACGCCGCAGGGCCGCCGATACAACACGGCGGTGACCACCGGGCCCGATGGCGGCATCCTCGGCAAGTACCGCAAGATCCACCTGCCCGGCACGGTCGAACCGCGCGTCGGGGACCGCTTCCAGCAGCTCGAGAAGCGCTACTTCGAGTATGGCGACATGGGCTTCCCGGCCTTTCGCGGCCCTGACGCCTGGGGTCGCCCCGTCCTCGGCATGCTGATCTGCAACGACCGCCGCTGGCCGGAAGGCTGGCGCGTCTACGGGCTGCAGGGCGTGGAACTCATGCTGATCGGCTACAACTCCGCCGCCTACGACCCGATGGGCGGTACGACCGAGAGCGCCGAGCTGCGCACCTTCCACTCGACGCTGGCGGTGCAGGCCAACGCCTACATGAACGCGACCTGGGCCGTCTCCGTCGCCAAGGCCGGCAACGAGGATGGCTCCGGCCTGATCGGCGGCTCGGTCATCGTCGACCCCAACGGCGTGGTGCAGGCCGAGGCGAAGAGCCTCGGCGACGAGGTCATCGTCGCCGATGTCGACTTCGACGCCTGCCGCCAGGGCAAGGAGAAGATGTTCAACTTCGCCGCCCATCGCCGCCCGCAATGGTACCGGGCGATCATCGACCAGGTCGGCGCCGTCCCGCCGCCCTGATGTGCACGGCGCGCGGGGCCGGCGGGCCGCCCCGCGCTTGCCCCGCCGCCGGCCGGCGCCCAAACTCCGCCTTAACTTAAGAAGACGGAGGAGAACGGCGCGATGGACGGCATCATGACCGGCACGACGGCGGAAGCGGCCGCGGAGGCATGGCTCGGCCGCTTCCAGGCGGCGCTGGATGCGCGGGATGCGGCCGCCATCGCGGCCCTTTTCGCCGCCGAATGCCACTGGCGCGACATTCTCGCCTTCACCTGGAACCTGCGCACCGCCTCCGGCGCCGATGCGATCGCCGAACGGCTCGCCGGGCGCCTCGCGACCGCGCAGCCACGCGGCATCGCGCTCGCCGCCCGCCGCACCCCGCCGCGGCGCGTCACCCGCGCCGGGACCGAGGCGATCGAGGCCATCTTCACCTTCGAGACCGCCGTCGGCCCCTGCAACGGCGTCGTCCGCCTCATCAACGAGGATGGCGAGCCCCGCGCCTGGACGCTGATGACCGCGCTCGACGAGATCCGCGGCCACGAGGACCCGGCCAACGGCACGCGCTGGCAGAACGTCGACTGGAAGCGGAACTTCGGCGGCGAGAACTGGCTCGACCGGCGCAAGAAGGCCGTCGCCTACGCCGACCGTGACCCGGCGGTCCTCGTCGTCGGCGCCTCTCAGTCCGGCATGACCATCGCGGCGCGGCTGTCGCTGCTGGGCGTCGATACGCTGGTGATCGACAAGGACGCCCGCATCGGGGATTCCTGGCGCAAGCGCTACCACGCCCTGACCCTGCACAACGAGACGCGGGTCAATCACCTCCCGTACATGCCGTTCCCGCGCTCCTGGCCGGTCTTCATCCCGAAGGACATGCTGGCGAACTGGTTCGAGCTCTACGCCGAGGCGATGGAGATCAACACCTGGACCGGCACGGAGCTCACCGGCGGCACCTGGGACGAGGCGGCGCAATGCTGGGAGGTGACGCTGAAGCGCGCCGACGGCACCGAGCGCCGCATGCGCCCGCGCCACATCGTCATGGCGAACGGCGTCAGCAGCATCCCGATCATGCCGGACCTTCCCGGCCTGAAGGACTTCAAGGGCGTGGTGCGGCATTCGGGGAGCGTGGGCAGCGGCCTCGACTGGGCGGGCAGGCGCGCGCTGGTACTCGGCACCGGCACCTCGGGGCATGACGTCGCGCAGGACCTGGCGGTGTCGGGCGCGGCGGAGGTGACGTTGATCCAGCGTCGCCCCACGCTGGTGGTCAGCCTCAAGGAAGCGCAGGCGCCCTACGCCCTGTACGACGAGGACATCCCCTTCGAGGACAAGGACCTCCTCGCCACCTCCTTTCCGTTCCCGATCTACCGGCGCGCCCACCAGCGCATGACGAGGATGAACGAGCATGCCGACAAGGCGCTGCTCGACGGGCTGAAGGAGAAGGGGTTCCGCCTGACCTCGGGCCCCGACGGCACGGGTTGGCAGATCATGTATCAGCAGCGCGGCGGCGGTTACTACTTCGACGCCGGCTGCTCGCAGATGATCATCGACGGCAAGGTCGGCCTGATCCAGTTCGACGACATCGACCGCTTCGGCCCCGAGGGCGCGATCATGAAGGACGGCACGACGAGGTCCGCGGACCTGATCGTGCTCGCCACCGGCTACGAGGGCCAGGCCGCGGCCGCGCGTCGCCTGTTCGGCGATGCGGTCGCCGACCGGGTCGGCAAGGTCTGGGGCTGGGACGAGGAAGGCGAACTCCACGGCATGTGGCGCCCGACCGGCCAGCCGGGGCTGTGGTTCCATGCCGGCGGCCTTGCGCAGTGCCGCATCTTCTCGAAGGTGCTGGCGCTGCAGATCAAGGCGCGGGAACTCGGCCTGCCCACGTGATCGAGGTCGTCGAGGATCCGCAGACCGGCCATTTCCGCCTCGTGACGCGTGATGGCGAGACGCTCGCCATCACCACGACGCGCGCGGCCGCGGGCGACCTGGTGGACCTGCTGATGGAGGCGTGGGAGGACGCGCTGGCCGCCGCGGTCGCGCGGGCCCGCATGAAGCATGGCGCGGCGATCATCGAGCCGCGCTGACCTCCCGCGGCGCAGCAATCCGCGATAGGGTCGCCGCGATCATCCGGAGACCGCTCATGACCCGCAGCCTCGTCCTCGCCGCCGCCCAGCTCGGCCCCATCCAGAAGGCCGAAGGCCGCGACGTCGCCGTGGGCCGCATGGTGCGCCTGATGGAAAAGGCGCATCAGCGGGGCGCCGAAGTGGTGGTCTTCCCCGAGCTCGCGCTGACCACCTTCTTCCCGCGCTGGTACGAGGACGACATCTCCGCCGCCGACCATTGGTACGAGACCGCGCTGCCCTCCAACGAGACCGCGCCGCTGTTCGAAGCCGCGCGCAAGTATGGCATCGCCTTCCACCTCGGCTATGCGGAGAAGACGCCGGACGGGCACCGCTACAACACCGCCGCCTTCGTCAGCCCGAACGGCGAGATCATGCTGAAGTACCGCAAGGTCCACCTGCCGGGTCACAAGGACTACGACCCGATCCGCAAGGTGCAGCACCTCGAGAAGCGCTATTTCGAGGTCGGCGACCTCGGCTTCCCCGTCATCCGCGCGCCGGTCGCGGGCCACGACGTCAATGTCGGCATGATGATCTGCAACGACCGCCGCTGGCCCGAGGCCTGGCGCGTGATGGGGCTGCAGCAGGTCGAACTCGTCATGCTCGGCTACAACACGCCGTCGCTGAACATGGACAACCGCGGCTTCGAGGCGCACCACCTGCGCGTCGAGCACAGCCATCTCTCGATCCGCGCGGGCTGCTACCAGAACGCCTGCTTCGCGGTGGCGACGGCCAAGGCCGGCACCGAGGACGGCCACGAGCTGTTCGGCCATTCCATCATCGTGAACCCGCAGGGGGAGATCATGGCCCAGGCGACCTCCTGGGGCGACGAGCTGATCGTCGCCGAGGCCGACCTCGGCATGTGCGAGCTCGGCCGCACCACGATCTTCAACTTCGCCAGGCACCGGCGGCCGGAGGCGTATGGCCGGATCACTGAACAGGTCGGCAGCGAGCCGCCGCCGGTCTGGTCCCCCGGCGCACGGTGACCTGCGCTGCGTCGCGGCCTGTCGGCGCGCGCGGTCCTGGGCTAGCGTCCGTGTGGAAGGGCAGCAGAGGTCCAGCGATGCGCATCCCACTCCTCGTGACGGCGGTCCTGCTTGCGGCATGCCAACACCAGGCGCCCTTGCCGGCGGGCTACACCGTGCCACCGCCCGCCGCGCCGACGGCCGCCGCGCCGTCCGCGGCCGGCGGCACGCCGGAACAGCAGGCCGCCCGGGTCCTGCGCCGCGACTTCAACCAGGATCGCCTGCGGCAACGCGAGAACGCCGCCGACGGCGAGGCTCCGGCGCCCACGGGCGAGCCCGGCTATGCGCCGTTCGACCAGGGCGGGGAGGGCCAGATGCCGGTGATCCCGGGAGAAGTCTCCCCCGCCTTCCGCGGCCTGTAGCCCGCGGGCCGGCGCGGTTCGCCGGCCCTGGCGGGGGATCGCCCGGCCCTCGACGGCGACCGTTGCCCGGATGCGCACGACCGGGCCGAAGGGCGACGCCCTCCATCTGCGGCGGCCCGCCCGGCCATGGCTGGCGGCAGGTCAGCCATAATGCAGGAAGGCCGCCGCGCCGTCAGGCGACTTCCGCCAGCCCCGTGGCCTGGCGGCGGAACAGGTCGGCATAGATGCCGCCCTCGCGCCGGAGCAGCGCCTCGTGCGGCCCGTCCTCGACAATGCGGCCACGCTCGAAGACCAGGATGCGGTCCATCGCGCGAACGGTGGACAGCCGGTGCGCGATGACGAGCGCCGTCCGCCCCTCCAGCAGCCGGCCCATCGCGTCCTGGATCATCGCCTCGCTCGCGGAATCGAGCGAGGCCGTCGCCTCGTCGAGCACCAGGATCGGCGCATCCGCGAGGAAGGCGCGGGCGAGGGCGACGCGCTGGCGCTCGCCGCCCGAGAGCTTGACGCCGCGTTCCCCGACCAGGGTCGCGAGCCCGCGCGGCAGCCGGGCGATGAAGCCGTCCGCGTGGGCCAGCGCCGCCGCTTTCAGGATCTCGGCCTCGGAGGCGCCGGGACGGCCATAGGCGATGTTCTCCGCGATGCTGCGGTGGAACAGCACCGGCTCCTGGGCCACCACGGCGATCGCGCGGCGCAGGCTCGCCTGCGTCACGTGCCGGATGTCCTGCCCGTCGATGCAGACGCGCCCGTCGGTCACGTCGTGCAGACGCTGCAGCAGCTTCACCAGCGTGGACTTGCCCGAGCCGGAATGCCCGACCAGCCCGATCCTCTCGCCGCCCCGGATGCGGATGTCGAGCCCGCGGTAGAGCGGGGTGGCGTGCCCGCTGTAGCGGAATCCGACCTGCTCGAAGCTGATCGCGCCCTGCGTGACCCGCAGCGGCCGGGCATCGGCCGCGTCGGCGATCGCCGGGCGCGTCGCCTCCAGCGCGACGGCATCCTCGAGTTCGTTCACGCTGCGCTGCAGGTTGCTGATGTGGTAGCCGACGTCGCGCAGATAGCCCTGTACCACCAGGTACATGGTCAGCGCCGCGACCACGTCGCCCGCGCTGGCCCGGCCGAGATGCCACAGCAGCAGCGCCGCACCCACGACGCCGCCGCGCAGGATCACGAGCGCGGCGTCCTGCGCCGCGTTCGCCGCCGTTCCCCGCAGCCAGGCCCGCCGGGTGCGCTGCCGCCAGCGGCCGAGCAGCCCGCCGAGCAGGGCATCCTCGCGCACCTCTGCCGCAAAGGACTTCACCACGGCATTGGACCCGATGCTGTCGGCAAGCGCGCCGCCCAGCCGGCTGTCCCATCGGTTGGAGAGCCGGGAGGCCGGCGCCACCCAGCGCATCGAGAGCACGGCCGTCAGCGCGACGTGGCCTGCGGCGCCGAGCAGCACGACCAGCCCCAGCCAAGGCGACACCGCCGCGAGCATCAGCGCCGCCGCGACCAGCACCGCCAGCGACGGCAGGAGCGCGATCAGCACCGTGTCGTTGAACAGATCGAGCGCCCACATGCCGCGCGAGATCTTCCGCACCGTGGAACCGGCGAAGGTTTCGGCATGCCAGTCGGCCGACAGGCGCTGGACGCGGCTGAAGGTGTCCTGGGCAAGGCTCGTCATGTTGCCCAGCGTCAGCCGGATGATGGCGCGGATCGCGCCGTAGCGCAGGGCCGCCATGGCGCCGCCGAGCCCGACCAGCCCGGCGAGCAGCGCCACGGCCTGCCGCACGGCGTCGGCGCCGCCCGAGGCGATCACGTCGGTCAGCCGACCGGCGAGCACCGGCGTCGCCACGTCGCAGAGGACAGCGGCGAGCATGAAGCCCGCCGACATCGGCGCGGCCGCGCCTTCGCGGCGCCAGCGGGCAAAGACGAAACGGAAGGTGGCGCGGAAGGAGTCCGCGCTGCGCAGAGGTGATTTGGACATGGATCCCACGCGGCCCGGCGCCGCGTTTCACTTCGAACGGTGATGGAGGTGCCGGCCTTCGGGCCGGCAGGACGACAGCGCGGCTAGCGACTGCCGCGCGGAGTGTCGGCGGGGATCAGCATTGGCATCCGACACTCCTTTCCGTTCGAGGTTGGGACCAGGGCCCCAGATAGCCGAGACCGCCCCGCGTCACAACGACCCGCTGCGACGGAAGGGCTTCACCATTCCGGCATCTCGTTATTCGGCGGCGATGCGCATGTCCTGCCCGCGCGCTGAAACCACTGCCAGCACCGCCTGCGCCACCGCCGCCTGGCATGGCTCGATCACCGGCGCGCCGCAGGCGTCCTCGGCGAAGGTCCGGTGGCCGGCCATGCCGGCGCAGCCGAGGATGACCGCTTCCGCCCCCTGCGCGACCAGCTCCTTCGCCGCCTCGGCCAGCCGGGCGCGTGGGGCCACGGGATCGGTCAGCACCTCCATGTCGAGGTTCAGCGGGATGGTGCCGGCGAGCCGTGCCTCGACGCCCATCGCCTGCAGCGCGCGGCGCTGCCGCGGCCTGGACTTGTCGGTGAAGGCGATGATGCCGAAGCGCTCGCCGCGCATCATCGCCGCGGCGACGGCGCAGCGCAGCGGGCCGAAGACCGGCTTGTCGGTCGCCGTCCGCACCGCCTCGAGCCCCGGATCGGACACGCAGGCGATGACGTAGGCGTCGGCCGCCTCGCTCTCGACCATCCTGCAGAGCGGTTCGGCCACGCCGTACCAGTCCCGCCAGGTCACGATGGCGTTGGGGCTGCCCGGCAGGCGGGTCACGTCGAGCCGCGGCAGGCCCGGCGCCGCGAAGGGCGCGATGGCGGCGGCGATCCCATCCGTGCAGGACAGGCTCGAGTTCGGGTTGATCACCAGGATGCGTTCGGCCATGACCCATCCTCGCGCCGGCCATCCGGGCCGTGCAAGCCTGTGCTGTGCGGAAAGGCTTGAACCGGCCGGCCCCGATGTGGTTTATGTTGCGTTGCACAATGGGCGCCGGAGAGTGCCCACCGAAAGGAACGCCGATGCCCTGGGAGACCCAGCGGGCCGAGCCTGCCGAAGTTCCGGCCCAACCGCCGATCGGCACGGCGCTCCTGCGCGGTGCCCGTGGGCGTTGCCCGGTCTGCGGCCAGGGGCATCTGTTCGATGGCTACCTGAAGCTGGTTCGCGAATGCAGCGTGTGCCACGCGCCGCTCGGGCGCATCCGCGCCGACGACGCGCCGCCCTATTTCACCATCCTGATCGCCGGCCACGTCCTGCTGCCCTTCGTCTTCATGATCGAGAAGGCGTGGCATCCGCCGATGTGGGTGCACATGACGATCTGGCTGCCGCTCTTCGCCATCGTCTGCACGCTGCTGCTGCGCCCGGTGAAGGGCGCCGTGGTGGCCTGGATGCTGCGCCTCGGACTGACGGGGGACGAGCAGGGCGCACCGATCGTCGTCCCGGTCCGTCGGGGCCCCGGCGATGCCTGACCAACGCCTGATCCGCGTCGAGTTGCCGGAGGAGCCCCCGGCACCGTCCGCCTTCGCGGAAGCCGACCGTCGCCAGGCGATCGCCGACCTCATTGCGGGCAACCGCTTCGATCCGCCGGGCCTCGCCCCCGGGCCGTACACCCTGGCCGTGTCGGTGCGGGAAGGGCGCCTCATCCTCGACATCCGGGACGTCGACAACCGGACGCTGCACGTCCTCGCCCTGGCCCTCGGCCCGTTCCGCCGGCTGATCAAGGACTACCACCTGGTGGTGGAGGCGCATGAGCGCGCGGTGGCCGAAAGCGGCCCGGAAAGCCGCGTGCAGGCGATCGACATGGGCCGTCGGGGCCTGCACAACGAAGGCGCGGAACTGCTGCAGCAGCGCCTGAAGGGCCGGATCGAGGTCGACTTCGAAACCGCCCGACGCCTGTTCACGCTGGTCTGCGCCCTCCACCAGCGCATCTGAGAGTCCCTCCGGCATGAAGATCGACGGCATCTGGCATCGCAGCGTGCGCGTGGATGCGCAGGACGGCTGGTCCATTCGCATCCTCGATCAGACGCGGTTGCCCTGGCAGGTGGAATGGCTGCGCCTGACCGACGAGAACGACGTCGCGCATGCCATCCGCGCCATGCAGACCCGCGGCGCGCCGTTGATCGGCGCCACCGCGGCCTATGGCGTCGCGCTCGCGATGCGGCGCGATCCGGCGGCGCTGGAACCGGTCTGCGCCATGCTCGCCGAAACCCGCCCCACGGCGATCAATCTGCGCTGGGCGATCGAGCGCATGCTGGCCGCGCTGCGCAACCTGCCGCCCGCGGACCGCGCCGCCGCCGCCTATGCCGAGGCCGCCGCCATCGCGGACGACGATGCGGCGACCTGCGAGGCGATCGGCCGCCATGGGCTGCCGCTGATCGAGGAGGTCGCGGCCCGCAAACCCGGCAAGCCGGTGAAGGTGCTGACGCATTGCAACGCCGGCTGGCTCGCGACGGTGGATTGGGGCACCGCCCTCGCGCCGATCTACATGGCGCATGACGCCGGCATCCCGGTCCATGTCTGGGTCGATGAGACGCGGCCGCGGAACCAGGGCGCCGCGCTCACCGCGTTCGAACTCGGCGCGCACGGCGTCCCGCACACCGTGGTCGCCGACAATGCCGGCGGGCATCTGATGCAGCATGGCGAGGTCGACCTCGTCATCGTCGGCACCGACCGCGTCACGCGCACCGGCGATGTCGCGAACAAGATCGGCACCTACCTCAAGGCGCTGGCGGCGGCCGACAACGGTGTCCCGTTCTGGGTGGCGCTGCCGCATTCGACGCTCGACATGCGCGTCGCCGACGGCGTGGCCGAGATCCCGATCGAGGAGCGCAGCCAGGCCGAGGTCACGGACCTCACGGGCCGCACCGCGGACGGCCGGATCGAGACGATCCGCGTCGTCGCCGGCGGCAGTCCCGCCGCCAACCCGGCCTTCGACGTGACGCCGGCCCGCCTCGTGACCGGCCTGATCACCGAACGCGGCCGCATTCCCGCGACGGCCGAGGCCATCGCCGCCATGTATCCGGAGAAGGCCTGATGGCCGGCTGGAAGACGGCCTGGCGATCCTTCTACTACGACGGCGCGCCCGAAGCGCCGGACCCGGTCCTGGTGAAGGGCAAGGTCGCGCTGCTCGTGATCGACGTGCAGAACACCTACCTGGCGCGGCCGCAGGACCGGGCGAGCCTGCCGCCGCTGGAACAGGCGCGCGAAGCAGCCTGGGACGGCTTCCATGATAGGATGCACGGCACGGTCATCCCCACCATCGCGCGGTTGATGGAACGGTTCCGGGCCGGCGCCGGTCCGGTCCTCTTCGCGCGCATCGCCTGCCTCACCCCGGATGGCGGCGACCGTTCGCTCAGCCAGAAGAAGCCGGGCTGGAACAACCTGTTCCTCCCGCATGACTCCGATGCCTCGCAGATCGTACCGCAACTCGCCCCGCAGCCGGGCGAGGTGGTGGTCACCAAGACGACGGATTCGGCGCTGACCGGGACCAACCTGCGCCTGCTGCTCGGCAACATGGGCATCACCCATGTCGTCTGCACCGGCATCTTCACCGACCAGTGCGTGTCCTCGACGGTGCGCAGCCTCGCCGACGAATCCTTCGACGTGATCGTCGTCGAGGATGGCTGCGCCGCCGGCACCATGGACCTGCATCTGCGCGAGCTCGAGATCATCAACCGGATCTATTGCGAGGTGATGCGGGCGGACGACCTGCTGGGCTACCTGCCGGTTTGATCGCCGCCGTGGCCAGCGCATGATCGCGGCCATGGAAACGCTCGAGACCTTGGCCGCAACGCTCGGCCCCAGGAACTGCCTGACCGAACCGGACGACCTCGCCCCCTACGCCGTCGATTGGCGTGGCACCTGGAAGGGCATGCCACGCGCAGTCCTGCGGCCCGGCAGCGTCGAGGAGGTCCAGGCGGCCGTTCGGGTCTGCGCCGCGCAGGGCCTCTCCATCGTCCCGGCGGGGGGACGCACGGGCCTCTGCGGCGGCGCGGTGGTGCCGGCGAACGGTCCGCCCTCGGTGGTGATGAGCCTCGAGCGGCTGAACCGCATCCGCGACGTCGATGCGCGGGACTTCTCCCTCGTCGCCGAGGCCGGCTGCATCATCCAGAACGTCCAGCAGGCGGCCGCCGCGGCGGACCGCTTCTTCCCGCTCTCCTGGGGCGCGCAGGGCTCGGCGATGGTGGGCGGGGCGCTGTCCACCAATGCCGGCGGCATCCGCACGCTGCGCTGGGGCAATGCGCGCGACCTGGTCCTGGGGCTCGAGGTGGTGCTACCGGACGGGCGCGTGCTCAACGACCTGCGTCGCGTGCGCAAGGACAATTCCGGCTACGCGCTGCGCCACCTGTTCCTGGGCGGGGAGGGGACGCTCGGCGTCATCACCGCGGCGGCGTTGCGCCTGGTGCCGGCGCTCAAGCGCGTGGAGACCGCCATGGTCGCGGTGCCCTCGCCGGACGCCGCGCTGACGCTGTTCTCCCGCGTCATGGAAAGCGGTGCGGAAGTCATCGCCTTCGAACTGCTGATCGGCCGCTGCATGGACATCGTGCAGAAGAACGGCATCGGCCTGCGCGTGCCGCTGCCGCTCGGCAGCCCCTGGTACGTAATGGTCGAACTCGCCGCCGCGCATCCCTCGGTGCCGCTGCGGGAGATGCTCGAGGACACCCTCGCCACCGCCGCCGAGGCCGGCGAGGTGACCGACGCCGTGCTGGTCGAGAACGAGCAGCAGCGGGCCAATCTCTGGCGCATCCGGGAGGACTGGCCCGATTGCGCCCGGCGCGAGGCGCCGGTGGTGAACACCGACACCTCGGTCCCGGTCTCCGCCGTGCCGCGCTTCCTCGCCGAGGTGGAGGCGGCGCTGTCCTCGCGCTGGCCTGAGGGCCGGCTGATCGCCATCGGCCATGCTGGGGACGGCAACATCCATGTCAGCCTGATGGCGCCCAACGGCACCTCGCGCGAGGACTGGGTCGCCCGCGCGCGGGAGGCCGAGCCGATCGTCAACGCGATCGCGGTCGACCTCGGCGGCTCCTTCTCGGCCGAGCACGGCATCGGCCAGTCCAAGCGCCACGCCATGGCGACGCACAAGGACCCGGTCGCGCTCGACCTGATGCGCGCCGTGAAGGCGGCGATCGACCCGGCCGGGCTGATGAACCCGGGCAAGGTGCTTCCCTAGTCGATCGCGAGGCGCAACCGCGAGCTGGCGGCCAGCAGCGCCGCCGGATCGACCGCCGGCGTATGGTCCGGCCGCGTCGAGGTCGGGTAGGCGGCACCGAGCAGGGCCAGCACCTCCTCGAGCCGTGCGGCGGCCTCGGCCTGGCCGGCGGCGCGCAACCCCGGCAGCAGCGCCGTCCCGCGCAGCGCCGCGACCCGCGCGAGGCCATAGCCGTCGAGATAGGGCTCGTCCTTGTCCGTGTCGCGCAGTGCCACGCCGTATTGCAGGGCGGCGCGGTCGGCCATCTCGACCGCGACGCGCAACTGCACGGCCGGCGTGGCGCCGGGCGAGGGGGCGTGCGTCTCGGCCTCCTGCAGCGCGGCGAGGATCGCTCCAGCCGCCTGCGTCAGGGTCTCCGCCGGTGCGCGGTCCTGCGCCAGCGTCGTCGCGCGGTCCATGCGATCCTGGAAGGGCGCGACGCCCCGCTGCGTCAGCACCTCCTCCATCAGCGCGTACACCTCGGCGATGGCGTGGGCGAACATCTCCGCCGCTGAATCCGGCGCAGCGCGATAGACGTCCCGCCCGGCGACGATGTGCGCTGCCATGACATCCAGCGCGACGGTGAAGGCCAGCGGATCGGTCAGGGCGCGGTCCGCATCGACCCCGCCTTCGCCACCCTCGCCGCCTTCCCCGCCTTCGCCGCCCTGCATCGCGGGCGGCAACGTGGCGGGCGGCGCGGCCGTGGCGCCCTGCGCCGCCGCAAGGCCGGCCTGGGTGGTCATCAGCGCCGCCGTCCCGAGGCCCAGCCAGAGCCGGAGCCGCCGCCGTCCGCTATCCATGATGCCTGCCCTGCGGTAAGTTGCGAACGATGATCATTTGCATTGCCAATGTGCTCGATGCGACCGCACTCGGCAAGGTCCGCGCGCTGGTCGACGCTGCCCGCTTCGAGGACGGCCGGGCCACGGCAGGCTGGCACGCCCGCCTGGTGAAGGAGAACCGCCAGGCCGCCCGGCGCGACCCCGCGTCGCGCGAGGCTGGCGAGATCGTCACCGCCGCGCTGATGGCGAACGAGGTCTTCCGTAGCGCCGTGCGGCCCCTGCGTATGCGGCCGCCGCTGCTCGTCCGTTATGGGGTGGGCGAGACCTACGGCACCCATGTCGACGACGCGCTGATGGGCCTCGGCGAACCCGGCGGCCCGGTGCGCACCGATGTCGCGGTGACCGTCTTCCTCGCCGATCCCGCGACCTATGAGGGCGGCGCCCTGGTGATCGAGGACCCGGCCGGCGAACAGGAGTTCCGCCTCGGCGCTGGGGATGCGATCGCCTATCCGGCGACGACGCTGCACCGCGTCGAAGCGGTCACGGCGGGCGAGCGCATCGTCGCCGTGACCTGGGTACAGAGCCTGGTGCGCGACCCGGCGAAGCGCGAGATCCTGTTCGATCTCGAGACCGCGAAGCGCCGCGTCTTCGCCGAGCAGGGCAAGGGGGAGACCTTCGACCTGCTCGCGAAGTCCCACGCCAACCTGCTGCG
This sequence comes from Neoroseomonas marina, assembly GCF_012927745.1. Lineage (GTDB taxonomy): Bacteria > Pseudomonadota > Alphaproteobacteria > Acetobacterales > Acetobacteraceae > Neoroseomonas > Neoroseomonas marina. The sequence continues at coordinate 176,645 of NZ_JABBKX010000003.1, read as the reverse complement.
GCAATGGGTGGAGACCTAGCGCCCCGGCGCGGATCGATCGGGAACCCTTGCCCGCGACGCCGCGGACGGGGCACATCGCCGGGATCGGCAGGGACGAGGCCCGGGCATGCCCTTCGACGACACCGCGCTGCACCTGCTGATCGCCTTGTTGCTCGGCGCCGCGATCGGGGCCGAGCGCCAGTACCGCCAGCGGGCCGCCGGGCTTCGCACCAACGCCCTGGTCGCCCTGGGGGCCGCCGCCTTCGCGGCGATCGGCTTCACCATGCCCGGGGAGGCGAGTCCGTCGCGCATGGCTGCACAAGTCGTCTCGGGAATCGGCTTCCTCGGCGCCGGCGCGATCATGCGCGAGGGGCTGAACGTGAAGGGGCTGAACACCGCGGCGACGCTGTGGTGCTCGGCTGCCGTCGGGGTCGCCTGTGGGGCGGGGCTGGTGCCGCACGCGCTGCTGGCGGCCGGGCTGATCGTGATGGTGAACATCGTGATCCGCCCGCTCACCGCGCTGATCGACCGCACGCCGAAATCGGGGGCCGAGGTTGCGCACCGCTTCCGCATCACCGCGACCGGCGCGGCCGAAGGCGAGGCCGCGCTGCGCCTGCTGCTGCTGAAGCAGATCCTGGCGAGCGGCGCCCGGCTTCAGCGCCTGGAAAGCGAGGACCTGCCCGCGACCGACGGTGCTGCGGCGCGCGTCATGCTGACCGCGCATCTCTCGGCGGAGGGTGAGGTCCGGGAGGCGCTCGAGGCGATCGTCGGGCGGCTCAGCCTCGAGCCCACGATCACCCGCGTGGGCTGGGAGGAGCAGGAGGCCGAAGAGGCGTAGCCGCCGGCGGCACCTCCGCCAGGCTGCGGAACACCGGCTTGCCGGCCGCGGCGAAGCGCGCGAGTTCGGCATCGGCCCCCGCACTCGCCCCGCCGATGCGCAGCACCGCGTCGCATCGTTCGGCCAGCGCGAGCGACAGTGGCATCATCACGTCCTCGAAGGCGTCGCCCTCGGCCGCGGCGATGACCGGCAGGGCCATGTTCACCCCGATGACCGGCACATGACCCATGCGGAAAACCGCGAGCGCCGCGCGGTTCAGTTCCGCCAGCCTTGCCGCGCGCGTGGCCGCCTCGGCCCCGCCCGAGGTGTAGGGGCCGGCGACCATGATCCACATCAGCCGAAGGTGTTCAGCAGGTCGTCCACCTGCGCCGGCGTCAGCGTGCGCGCGGGCGCGCCGCGCAGCAGCAGGGCGAGCCGGGCGGATTCCTCGAGCTCCTCGGCCGCAGCCACGGCATCGGCGAGCGTCTTGCCGGACACCACCGGCCCGTGGTTCGCGAGCAGCACGGCCTTCGCGTCCTTCGCCGCCGCGTGGATGTCCGCCTCCATCGCCGCATCGCCGGGCCGGTAGTAGCGGATCACCGGCAGGGTGCGGCCGACGCGCATGACGAAATAGGGCGTCAGCGGCGGGATCGGCGCCGTCTCGCCAGGTTCCGCGAGGCAGCCGATGGCGGTCGCGCAAGTGGAATGCAGATGCACGACCGCGCCCGCATCCGGCCGCGCCGTCAGCACCGCGCGGTGCATGAAGACTTCCTTGGACGGCTTGTCGCCACCGACATGCGACCAATCCGGCCCCAGCTTGCTGATCCGCGCGGGATCCAGCCGCCCCAGGCAGGAATTGGTCGGCGTCATCAGGTAGCCGTCCGGCAGCCGCACCGAGATGTTGCCCGCCGTGCCCACCGAATAGCCCCGCTGGAACAGCGAGGCGCCGAGCATCGCGAGCTGCTCGCGCAGCGCCGCCTCATCCATGGTCGAAGGCCTTCAGGAAGAAATCGCGCGCGCCGAAATTGCCGGACTTCAAGGCAAGATGGATGCCCTTCGGCTCGGCGAAGGTCCACGGCACGCCGGGGTCGATCTCCGGCCCAATGCGCAGCGACGTGACGCCCAGGCGCGTCACCACCGCACCCGAGGTCTCACCGCCCGCCACCACCAGGCGACCGACGCCGCGCGCGACCAGGCCCTCGGCGATGGAGGCGACGGCGTCCTCGACGAGCGCGCCGGCCGCGTCGCGTCCGAGTTTCGCCTGCAGGGCGGCGACCTTCTCCGGCGTCGCGCTGGCGGCGATGACGACGGGACGCCCGTCCTCGAGCTTGCCGTCGACCCAGGCCAGCGCCTGCGCCGTCATGGCCTTCGCATCGGGCGTCGCCAGCGCATCGAGCTCCAGCACCGGCACGTGGTCGCGCGCGAGGCCGATCTGCCCGAGCGTTGCGCGCGAGCAGGACCCGGCGACGACGGCGGCAGCGCCCGTCATCGGCGGCAGGGCGCCGGCGTCGCTGCGTTCCGGCAGCAGTCCAGCGCGGCGGAAATTCTCCGGCAGGCCCATCGCCACGCCCGAACCGCCAGTCACCAGCGCCTGCGGCGCGACGGCCTCGCCGATCGCCATCAGATGCGCGTCGGAGACCGCATCGACGATCGCCCAGCGCGTGCCGCGGTCCATCATCCCCGTCATGGCGCGCCGGATCGCCGCCACGCCCTGCTCGACGACGGGGAAGGAGACGAGGCCGACGCTGCCATCCGTCTGCCGTGCCATCACGCGCACCAGGTTTGGGTCGGTCATGGGCGTGAGCGGATGGTTCTCCATCCCGCTCTCGTTCAGCAGCGCCCCGCCCACGAACAGGTGGCCGAGATAGATCGTCCGCCCATTGGTCGGGAAGGCCGGGCAGGCGATGGCGAAGCCCGAGCCGAGCCGCTTGAGCAGCGCATCGCCCACCGGGCCGATATTGCCCTGGTCCGTGCTGTCGAAGGTCGAGCAGTACTTCCAGAAGAGCTGCTTCGCCCCGGCCTTGGTCAGCGCATCGCAGGCCGCGAGGGACTGACCGACCGCCTCGGTGACCGGCGCGGTACGGATCTTGAGCGCGATGATCACCGCATCGGCCTCGGGCAGCGGCCCCGTCGGCACGCCGATCACCTGGACGGCGGACATGCCCGCCTTGACCAACGTGTTCGCGAGATCCGTGGCGCCGGTGAAATCGTCGGCGATGCAGCCAAGCAGCAGGGGCATTCGTGGCCCTCCTTCAGAAGACGCGCGTTCCGTCCTTGCGGAAATAGACCGACTTCCCGTCCGGTCCGGGGCGAACCATCAGGTCGTCATCGGGGTAGTCGACGCTCTCGAACAGCGTGCGGTCGCCGATCTCGAGGTAGACGCAATCCGCGCCGCCGCGATTGACCAGGTGATGGGCGTCGCCCGTGCCGGCGCGGAAGCCGGCGCACATGCCGGCCTTCATCGGCGTCTCGCCGGCATTCGTCACCAGGATGCATTCGCCTTCGAGGATGTAGACGAACTCGTCCTGCTTCTCGTGCGCGTGGCGCAATGCGGAGGCCGATCCGGCCGGCAGGCGCGTGATGTTCACGCCGAAATTCTTCAGCCCGAACAGGTCGCCGAGGACGGTCTTCTGGCGGTTGCCGATCTTCTCGACCAGGTCCTTCGGATAGCCCGAGAGCTTCGCGCGCGGCGGCACCTCGGCGGCGACGACGGCGATCGGGGGCTTGGCGTCGGACATGGCGGTCTCCTTACCGTTCGGGGGGAAGGGCGAGGATGTCCTGGTGGCCGATGCGGATCGAGAGAGCCCTGTTCACCGCCTGTGAGCGGCGCGCCGCGAGCCAGTCCTCGATCGCCGCGCCCGATCGCCGTTCCCAGGCGAGCGCTGCGGTGGCGTGACCGACCGCGATCGCTTCGGTGATCGCGCCGGCGCGGCGGTCGATCACCCAGTCGGACGGCGCGCGATGCACCGTGTAGCCCTGCGCGGCGAAGGCCTCGGCGATCGCGTCCGGCGCCGCAGCGCCGAGGGCGATGCCGCCGAAGCCCTTGTCGCGCCGCTGGTCGCGCCGGAAGCCGCGCATCACCACGGCATCGCCGCGGCGCGGCGGCGCGAAGCGCTCGTTCCCGGTCACGTTCAGCGCGGCATAGAAGGGCAGGCGGCGGGCGGCGCAGGCGGCGGCGATGCGCTCGACCCAGCCGCGCGAGACCAGGTCGCACAGCGCCGAGCACACCACCGCATCCACCTTGTCGAGCGGCAGGTTGTCCGGGGCTTCCGCGAGGTCCGCAATCAGCCCCTCGATCCGCCACGCACCTTCCGGCGAATGGACCAGCAGGGTCTTTTTCCCCGGCCAGGTCGCCGTCCAGCCCACGGCCTCGGCGCGGTCGGCGATGGTCTCGAAGGCCCGATCCGCGAGCTCGGGGTCGGCATCGACCAGCGTCCAGGCCTGGGCGCGCCCAATGAAATGGCCGAGCCAGCGCAACAGGCTGCCGGTCCCGGCGCCGAGGTCCATGATGCGCGGCCGCGCCGGCAGCGCCGCCGCCAGCCGCACCGCCAGGCCGAAATCGCGCGAGGCCGCGTCATAGGGCTCGCGCAGGTCCAGCCAGTCGCCGTCGAAGGCCTCCGTCATCAGGCGACCGCCTTGGCGAGCTCGGCGCGGAACGCCTCGGCGCGATCGGTCCAGCGCGGCAGGCGCTGCCCGCCCTGCCAGGACGCCTCGGCCATCTCGGCGCGGAGGTCCGCGTCGAAGATCGGCCGCCGCATGCCCTTGGACAGCGACATCACGTCATCGACCGGGGAGACGATGGCCGATCCCTCGGCCACCACCTCGGCGATCGCGCCGCCGGCGGTAATGGCGAGCGGCAGGCCGCGGGCCATCGCCTCCGCCGCGGCCATGCCGTAGCCCTCCCAGCGCGTCGCGAGCGCAAACAGGTCGGCCCCCGCGTAGAGCGCTTCGAGCTCCTCGCCCGTGACCTCGCCCGCGAAGGTGACGCGGGAGGCGATCCCGAGTTCCTCGGCGAGGGCGCGCAGTCCCTGGGCGTGCGTCGCATCGCGCCGCTCGTCCCCCGCGATGGTCAGCGTCCATTCGAGGTCGGTGAGGCGCGCCAGCGCCTTGAGCAGCACGTCATGCCCCTTGCGCGGCACCAGCGTGCCGACTGAGAGGATGGCGCAGCCCGGTCCGCCCGAACCCTTGGCGCGCGACGCCGGATCGGTGCCGGGCTCGACCACGCCGATCTGCGCCGGATCGGCGCCGAATTCCTCCGGCAGCCGCCGCGCCGTGAGCGGCGAGGTGCAGACGATCCGGGCGCAGGCGGCAAACAGCGCGCGTTCCTTCGCCTTCAGCACGGTGCGGGTAGATTCCGCCGTGCCGTGTTCGAGCGCCGTCGGGTGATGGATCAGCGCGGTGACGCGCCGGGCGGCGAGTTCCTGCGCCAGCGGCAGGAAGGCCGGCAGGCCGAGCCCGTCGATGACCACCCGCGCATCGGGCGGCAGGGCGTGCAGCGCGGCGCGCGCGCCCTCGGTCGCCGCTTCGTCCGGCGCGGGGTGGTGGCCGGGCAGTTCCACGACCTCGACCGTCTCGCCGAGGGCGCGAAGCCCTTCGACCATGCGCCGGTCGTAGATGTAGCCGCCCGAGATGGCGTCGAAGGGGCCGGGGACGAGGAGATGGACGCTCAAGCGGCGGGCGCTCCCTCATAGGCCGCCCAGGCGACATGGCTTTCGCGCAGCAGCACCTTCAGCCCCGTCACCGCGCGCCCGCCCTCGCCGAGCCGCCCTTCGGCCAGCGCGGCCGACAGCAGCTTGTGGACATGGGCGCAGAGGAATTCGGTGGTGGTGTTCTGCCCTGCGAACTGCGGTTCCGCATCGAGGTTCCGGTAATCGAAGCCGTCGAGGATCTTCCGCAGTTCCACCTTCGCCGCGGCGATGTCCACGAGCAGGTTCAGGTGGTCGAGTTTCGGCGCGCGGAATTCGGCTTCCACCACGAAGGTGGCGCCGTGCAGGCGTTGCGCCGGCCCGAATTCCTCCCCGCGGAAGGAATGGGCGATCATGACGTGGTCGACGACGGTCAGGCTGAACATGCCGTCCTTGTAGCGGCGGCATGCGCGCCCGTCATCCGCGGGGCGCCGAGCTTAGCCGTGGTTAGGCCAGCAGCCGCGCCACCACCAGACCGATGACCGCCGCCAGAAGCGAGGCGGCCAGGACCCAGCGCATGACGCCCAGCGTCACGCCCTGCCGGACGGCTGTCGTGATCGGGCCTGCGGGCCCGCGATGGGTTGCAGCCATGACGCCCTCCTGCCCGCAACCGCGCCGAAGGGCACGGGGATGGCGGCGCTGCCGGGCGGGCAGCCGGATGGGCACCGCCATCAGGGGAGGTGGGACGGGCGCAACCCACCCGCAAGCCTCAGCCGTAGGTGACGAGGGGGCAGAGGGGCGGGATCTCGCCCGGCGGCGGGTTCAGCAGCCGCGGCATGGCCTCGGGCAGATCGTCGAAGCGCGTCGCCGGCCCGACCAGGGCATCGAGCCGCGCATCGGCCAGCAGGGACAGGGCGAGCGCCATCCGTTCGCCATGCGTCCGCCGCCCGCGCATGGCGGGCGCGACAGCGCCGACCTGGGTCGAGACGATCTGCAGCCGCTTCGCGTGGAAGGTCTCGCCGAGCGGCAGCGTCGCCTCGCGGGTGCCGAACCAGGATGCCTCGACGATGCGTCCCTCGAAGCCGGCGAGGTCGAGGGCGCGGCGCAGCCCGGCAGGGTCCGCGCTGGCATGGACGATCAGGTCGCTCTCGCCGGGTGCGTCCTCCGGCTGGGCGAAGCGGGCGCCGAGTGCCTCGGCGATGACGCGGCGGCGCGGATCGACGTCGCAGACCACGACCTCCATCCCCGGCATGCGGGCGAGCAGCGCGGCGACCAGCAGCCCGACCACCCCGGCGCCGATGACGAGGGCGCGCTCCCCCGCGAGGGGCCGCGCATCCCAGGTGACGTTGACCGCGGTCTCCATGTTGGCGGCGAGGACCGCGCGCGTGTCCGGCACGTCATCCGGCACTGGGATGCACATGGCCGCGGGAGCCAGGAAGCGGTCCTGGTGCGGATGCAGGACGAAGACGCGCCGGCCGACCAAGGCCTGCGGCCCATCCTCCACCACGCCGACCGCCGCGTAGCCGTATTTCACCGGGAAGGGGAAATCGCCCGCCTGGAGCGGGCAGCGCATCGCCGCGCGCTGGTTCTCCGGCACGCGTCCCGCGAGGACCAGGCGTTCCGTGCCCCGCGAAATGCCGGTCGCGAGCGTGCGGACCAGCGCCTGGTCCGCGGCGCGCGGCGGCAGCCCGTCTGTGCGGATCTCGCAGCGCCCCGGGGCGACGGTCCAGAGCGCACGTGCCTCGCTCATGCCGCGCATCCCGGACGCACGCGGTCGAGCGGGATGTCGAGCAGGATATCCGGCGGAATCTCGTGTACCCGCCAGGTGAAGCGCAAGCCGTCCGCGATGCGCGCGACCTCGGGCAGGGTGAAGGCCGGGATGCCGGAGCCCAGCAGTACCGGCGCGACCGTGACGTGCAGCCGGTCGAGGCATCCCGCCGCGAGGAAGCGGGAGACGGTCAGCCCGCCGCCCTCGACGAAGATCCGCGTGAGGCCGCGGGCGGCCAGCGAGCAGAGCAGCGCTGCCGGCGCGATGCCGCCCGCCGGGTCGCGCGGCAGGCGCAGGACCTCGGCGGTGCCGTGCCGGTCGCTGCCCGCGGCATCCTCCGCGCAGGCGAGCAGCGTCGGCGGCCCCTCGCGGAACACACGGTAATCCGTGGACAGACGCCGCTCGGTGTCGATCACGATGCGCACCGGGTCGGGCCCGGGCACTTCCCGCGTCGTCAGGCGCGGATCGTCATGCCGTACCGTGCCGGCGCCAACCACGACGGCGTGGCACAGCGCGCGCAGCCGGTGGGTGTGCAGGATGTCGCCGTGTCCGCCGATCCATTGGCTCGATCCGGTGGCGGTCGCGATGCGCCCGTCCAGCGTCTGCGCCAGGCGCCCGACGACGCGGCAGCCATCCGCCGTGGCGGGCGCCGCGAGGATCGGCGCGAAGAGTGGCGCCAATGCGCCCCCCGGCGCGGCGCCGCCGTCGCGCGCGGCCAGCAGGGCAGTCCAGTCCGGGTCGGGAACAGGGTGATCCATCGAGGGGCGTCATGCCCGATGCGGGGCAGTGGCGGCTAGTGCCAACCCGCGGAACGGTCCGGGCCCGGCCTATCGCGACACCAGCGCGATCGGCACGACCTCGACGACCAGTTCGGCGATCAGGCCCGCCGCAACCGGCAGCAGCATGCTCGAGACCAGCCGCAACGCCACGAAACGCCAGCCGAGCACCGGATATTCCCAGGTGATGATCCGATGCACCGCGAACACGCACCATCCGCTGACCAGCGCGACCATCTGCGGCACGCCCGCTCCGGCCTTGGCGAAGGCCAGCACCAGCGGAAATGTGACGAAGGGTCCGCCCGGCATCAGCCCGCCCGCGACCGAGCCCAGCAACACGCCCGCGAAACCCGAATCCGGCCCGATCCAGGCGACCGCCGCATCGGCGGGGATCAGTTCCGCCAGGAACGCCGCCATCGGCAACGCGACAGCGAACATGGGCAGGATCTTGATCAGGTTCCTGCCCGTCTCGATCCCCGCCTTGTGGACGGTCCCCGGCCCGCGCCGCAGGCAGAAGCCCAGCGCGACGACGGCGAGTACCCACAGGAAGATCTGCCCCGGCGTCACTTCGGCGGCTCCCAGGCGATCGGCAGGCGGCGTGCGATCCACCCCGCCAGCAGCGGCATCGGCAGGGTGATGACCACCCGCAGGATGGCGAAGCCGGGCCCGAGCAGTGGTGCCTCGTAGACCAGCACGCGCTGGAAGCCGTTCAACGTCCAGGAGGTGATGTAGGCCACCAGCGCCCCGCGATCGGCGCCCGCGCCGGCCAGCACCAGCACCAGCGGAAAGGCCGCCATCGGCCCGCCCGGCGTCAGCATCCCCGCGAGCGTCGCGACGGCCAGGCCGAACCAGCCGCTCTCGGCCCCCATCCAGCGCGCCAGCGCGCCCGGCGACATCAATTGCCGCAGCGCCGCGGCCAGCAGCATCCCGGCCAGCAACGACGGCGCGATGAACAGGAAGAGTTCCCAGGCGTGGTACAGCGCCCGACCCACTGCCGGCCCGCCGTCGCGCTGCCACAGCGCGGCGGCCCCCAGCGAGGCGATGGCGCCGATCACCAGCAGGCTGGCATGGCGGCGGAGGAAGCTTGTCACGGCCGCACCCTGCTGCGCCGCAGCGAAGCGGGCAAGGTGCCCTGTGGACGGGACCAGCGTCGCGCGGCATGCATGGCGGATGCAGCCTCCGCGCCCGCCCGACCTGCCGACGGACCATCCCGGCCGGCCGCTGCTCGCGCGGCTGGAGGCGCTGGCCCGCTGCGAGATCGTCGCGCCGGAGGGCATCCGCCATGGCCTGCTGATCGGCCAGCTGCGGCAGATGATCGACCGGAACGTCGCGCCGGGACCGCGCGACGGGCCGCTGATCCTCTCGCCCTTCGCGCATCTGGCGCGGCTGCTCGACACGGCGGAGGCGTTGGCCATGCTCTCGCCCGCGCCGCCCGAGGCCCTGGACCGCATCCGGGCCGGGCAGGGGCAACTGGTGCTCGATGGCGCCAGCGAGGGCCGCGCCTTCCGCGGCGAGGAAGCCGCGATCCTGCATGCTGCGCTGGAGGCCGCGGGGCTCCCGGCGGAGCGCACCGCCTGGGTGCAGCAGAACCGCGCGCTCGGCACCGAGTATCGCGCCTGGTGCGCGGCGCGCGGGATCGAACCGGTGCGCATCGTGACCGGCGACGGCTACGCGCTCGGGCTGTGGCACCGTCTCTTTGCACCCGAGATCAAGCCGCTGCCGGGCGAGCCACCCGCACGTTGGCCCTTCGGCTTCGCGCTGGCCTCGGACGGGCCGCGCCGCAACCGCTGGATCTGCCTGAACTACGTGGTGCGCGCACATCGCGCCGTACTCGCCGCCTGGCTGCTGGCGCGCGAGGAACCCGGCCACCTGACCTTCTCGGTGAAGCGCATCGAGGAGGACGAGGCGGCCCGGGGCCGCTTCGCGCGCGACGCGACCTGGCTCGCCCGGGTCGAGCCGGGCCTCTATCCGCGGGTCGAGGCGCTGCTTGCCTCCGGCATGGACCGCACCGGCGACACCGAGGCCTTCGCGCACAGCCATTGGCGCGTCCATTCGCTGCCGATGGAGGAGGTCGCGGCCTCGGAGCTCTTCATCGTCACCGAAACGGAGATGGTCTGGCCCAACCTGCACCGCTGGACCGAGAAGACGCTGAAGGCGTTGGCGAGCGGCCTGCCCTTCATCGTCTTCGGCAATCACGGCACCGTCGCGGGGCTCGCCGAACTGGGCTTCGACACGCTGCCCGATCTGGTCGACCACGGCTACGACGCGGAACCCGCGCCCGATCGCCGCTTCGCCGCGGCACTCGCCTCGGTGGCGCGCTTCCTCGGCCGCGCGCCAGGCTTCACGCCGGCGGAGATGACGCGGCTGCGCCTCGCCGCGCGGCACAACCGGGAGGTCTTCGCCAGGCAGATCCTGCGTGTCGCGGCTCTGGATCCGATCGACGAGATCCTCGCCGCGGCGCGCGCGCCCTGAGGTTCAGGCCCGCGCCGACAGCGCGAGGGCAGGGGGTCGCGCCGGGGGCATCCGCCCGGCCGGGGCGTATCCCTGGACGTTCGCCTTGGGCAGCGCGGCGCCCGCGATCGTCTCGATGACGCGCGATTGCAGTGCGACCGCCTTCTCGAGCAGCCGGCGGTTCTCCCGCCCCAGTTCCTCGAGCCGCCGGGCGAGGATCGCCGCGGCCTCCCGCACCGGTCCGTCCGGCGCGGCGCCGTGCTTCGCCTGGGCGGCATAGGCGGCCGCGAAGGCATCCGAGGCGGCGATCTTGCCGTTGGCGAGGTTCGCCGCGCGCGACAGGTCGAGCGCGGCGAGCGCCTCGTTCTCCGCGCGCAGCGCCTCGGCCAGGCGCTGCCCGGCGAGGATCAGCGTGTCCATCATGGTGCGGTGTCTCCCGTGTTGGGGGTGGCGGCGGCGCGGAGACGGTTCATCTCCCGCAGCACGGTGTCCGAAAGGCCGAGGCCCGCGCCCGCGCGCACGGCGGCGGCGGCATAGGCCTCGACCAGGAAGGGCTGCCATTGCGCCTCCGCCGCGCCGCCGCCGAAGCGGGAGCGCGAGAGGTCGGCGGTCGTGAAGACCGGCTGCAGCAGGGTCGCGAAGGCCTGGGCCTCGAAGTCGCGGGCGGCGCGGCGCATCGCGGCCTCGTCCCCGGTCGCGGCGGGGGCGCGGAGCGGGCGCGGGGCGGCAGGCGGCAGGGCGGGGGCGTCCATCAGCGGACCTCCACCTCGGCCTGCAGGGCGCCGGCGGCCTTGATGGCCTGCAAGATGCTGATCAGGTCGCGGGGCCCGACGCCGAGGCTGTTCAGCCCGCGCACCAGTTCCTCGAGCGTCACGGAGCGCGGCAGGATGCCCATGCGCCGGTCGCTCTGGTCGTCCACCTGCACCTGGGTGCGCGGCACCACCACCGTCTCCCCGCCCGCGAAGGCGTTGGGCTGGCTGACCTGCGGTGTCTCGGTGACGCGGATGGTCAGGTTGCCCTGGGCGATCGCGACGGTCGACACGCGGACATTGGCGCCCATGACGATGGTGCCCGAGGCCTCATCGATGACGACGCGGGCAACCTGGTCCGGCTCGACGCGCAGCTGCTCGACCTGGCTGAGGAAGGCGACCGGGCTGCGGCCTCCGAGGGCGACGGTGACGGTGCGCGAATCGCTCGCCGTCGCGACCTCCCCGCGCATGGCGCGGTTGATCGCCGCGGCGATGCGCCGGGCGGTGGTCAGGTCGGGGTTACGCAGGGACAGCCGCACCGCGTCGCGGCTGGCGAGGCGGAAGGGGACTTCGCGTTCCACGATGGCGCCGTTGGCGATGCGCCCCGCGGTCGGCACGCCGCGCGTGACCGAGGCGCCGGCGCCGCGCGCGCTGATCGCCCCCGTCGCGATCGCGCCCTGCGCCACGGCGTAGACCTCCCCGTCCGCGCCGAGCAGCGGGGTGACCAGCAGCGTCCCGCCGGTCAGGTTGGTGGCATCGCCGAGCGCGGAGACCGCAATGTCGATCCGGCTGCCCGGCCGGGCGAAGGGCGGCAGGTTGGCCGTCACCATCACGGCGGCGACGTTGCGGGTGTCGAGTTGCCGTTCGTTGTCCCGCGTGTTCACGCCGAGACGTTCGAGCATGCCCACCAGCGACTGCCGCGTGAAGACGGAGGCGCGGAGCCGGTCCCCCGTGCCGTTCAGCCCCACCACCAGCCCGTAGCCGACGAGCTGGTTGTCACGGACGCCCTCGACATCCGCGATGTCCTTGATGCGGACCTCCTGCGCCGCGGCGGGCAGGACGAGGGCGACAAGCATCGCCAACGCGCCCATCAGCCTCTTCGCGGTCGCGTAATCCTTGGCGGCCAAGATGCCTCTCCCGCGCGCGCCGTCCGGCGCGCCCTTCCCAGGGTCCGATGCCGGCGCGGCCCAGCCGGCCGGCGGGGTTCCTGGCGCAAGGGGCATGCCAGGGCGGGCGGGGGGACGGCCCGGCAGGAAGTGCCGCCGGGCGGCGCCGAATGCCGGACGACCGGCAGAGGAGGATGCATGGTGGTGATCCGCGGTGTCGGCGGTGGGTCCCCCGTCCGGCCCGGCCGCGGCGGCCGCGGCGGTCCGGGCGGCTTCGCGCTGGGCGGCGCGGGGGAGGCGCAGGGTGCCGGCGCGGCCTCGGCCGTTGTTGCGCCGGCGGCGGTGGGGCTGCTCGCCCTGCAGGAAGGGGCGCCGGCGGCCGACCGTGATGCGCGGGGCGCGCGGCGCGCGCAGGCGCTGCTGCGGGAACTCGCGGGTCTGCAGGCGGACCTGCTGGCCGGCCGGCTGGAGGCATCGCGACTCGGCACCCTGGCTGCGCTGGCGGACGGCGAGACCCCGGCGGACCCGGCGCTTGCCGCGGCCCTCGCGGCCATTGCGCTGCGGGCGCGGATCGAGCTTGCGCGCCTCAGTCACGAACGATCTTCGTCACGAGACTGAAAACCGCGACGTATCAGGGATTTGCCTCGAAAGCCCCCCTTGGCTTTTCCCAGGGGCCGCGTCTATGTTCCGCCCGCTTTCGCGAGGGGGTGTCACGCCGCCGCCGGAGCAGGCGGGTGCGACGACACGCCGGGGGAAGGACTGAATATGCTTGTGACTCTGCCGCCCGACTACCGACCCTCGGATGCCGAGGAGTTCATGAACCCCCTGCAACTCGAGTATTTTCGCCAGAAGCTGCTCCGCTGGCGCCAGGATCTCCTCCGCGAAGCCGGCGAAACCCTCTCCTCACTCTCCGAAGGCGGCATCGCCGAGCCGGATCTCACCGACCGGGCCAGCGTCGAGACGGACCGGGCCCTCGAACTCCGCACCCGGGACCGGGCCCGCAAGCTGATCAGCAAGATCGACCAGGCCATCGACCGGATCGAGAACGGCACCTACGGCTACTGCGAGGAAAGCGGCGAGCCCATCGGCCTCCGCCGCCTGGAAGCCCGCCCCATCGCCACCATGAGCATCGAGGCGCAGGAGCGCCACGAGCGCATGGAGCGGGTCCACCGCGACGACTGACGCTAGGTCCGCCGAAGGACATCCGGCGGCGGATCGTCGAGTTCCGGCGGCGCGACCGCGAGAGGGTCCCGCTCGATCAGGCCCTCGTCGTTTTCCGCCACGCGTCCCACGCGCGCAGCCACGGGCCAGAAGGCCAGCAAGGCGTCCTCGGCTGGCCGCAGCATGCCGGACAGGGCTGGCTCGTCGTCCCCCGACAGCCACACGTCCCAGGTCTCCGGCGGCAGGATGACCGGCATCCGGTCGTGCAGCAGCGCCTGTCGCCCGGCGGAGGCGCAGGTCACGATCGTGTAGGTGCGGAGCCAGTCCCCGTCCGGCTGCTTCCACCCTTCCCACAGGCCGGCGCAGACCATCGGTGCGCCATTCCGCAGGGCGCAGGCGAAGGGTTGCTTGGCCTTGCCTTCGCCCCGCCATTCGAAGAACCCGTCCATCGGCACCAGGCAGCGGCGCTTGCGGAAGGCCTCGCGGAAGGCCGGCTTCTCCGCGACCGATTCGCCGCGCGCATTCATCATCCGCGCAGCGCCGGTCATGTCCTTGGCCCAGCGCGGCACCAGCCCCCAGCGCAGCACGTCGAGGTGCCGCTGCCCGGTTTCGGGGTGCCGCCGCAGCACCAGACCCTCCTGAGTCGGCGCCTTGTTGAAGGACGGCGGCAGGTTCGGGGTCGCGTTGCTGGCACCGACGAAGCGCGCGATCTCCCCCGAAGACCGCGCCTGGAAATACCTGCCGCACATGTCCGTTGTCCGCCTTGCACGTAGCCGCGACGCCAACCCTATGCGCAAGCCGGAAAGGCGGGCAGGGGGGCCTTCAGAACGGCAGGATGATGTCGAGCAGTTCCTGCCCGGTCCGTGGCCGTTGCACGTCGCTGATGGTCCCGCGCCCGCCATAGGCGATGCGCGCCTCGGCCAGCCGGTCGTGCCGCACCGTGTTGTCGCTCGCGATGTCCTGCGGCCGGATGACGCCGCCCACCGTCAGGTCCCGCAGCTCGCTGTTCACCCGCACCTGCTGCCGGCCCGTCAGCACCAGATTCCCGTTCGGCAGCACCTGCGTCACCGTCGCCGCGACGCGCAGGGTGACGCTTTCGTTGCGGCGGATCGAGCCGGTGCCGTTCACCCCGCTGGTCGAATTCGCCTCGACCAGCCGCGAGGGATCGATCCCGGTCGGGAACAGCCGAGCATAGGACGACTGCAGGCCGAGCATCTGCGGGATGCCCATCCCCTCGCTGTTGTCGCGCGACCGCACGGTGCGGTTCTGCAGTTCCGCCTCGTCGGCGATCGCGACCAGCACGGTGACGAGGTCGCCGACTGCCGCCGCGCGCTGGTCGCGCAGGAAGGTCCGGCTGCCCGGCCGCCACAGCGAATTGTTCGCGAGCGGCGGATCCTGCGGGTTCGGCATCGGCATCGACACCGGCCGCCAGCGCGGATCGGCCGTCGGGTTCACCACGCCGGCCATCTCCGGCGCGTCGCCCAGGCGCGACAGCCGCTCGGCCCCCGAACAGGCGGCGGCGATCAGCGGCAGCATCAGCAACAGGGCACGGCGCATCTCAGCCCCTCCGTCCTGGGGTCATCGGCATCGCGCCGGGGGTGACGCGCACCCGGCCCGGCCCGATCGCGATCGCCTCGACCACCGAGCGCGACATCAGGTTCATCACCGGCAGCCTCTCGCCCAGCGCCGCCGCGTCCAGCGCGCGGCCCTGCGCAGTCAGCGCGATGCCCGGCGCCTCCAGAACCATCACCACCGGCTGGTTCTTCGCGACCACCGTCGCGGCGATCAGGTCGACCAGCATGAAGGGCAGGTCGGCGCCGATCGGCCGGCGCATCTGCTTGCCGATCACCTCCTCGGCGCGCTGGGCCGTGCCGGGGCGGACGCGTTCGGCGCGCAGGCGGCGTTCCTCGACATCGCCGGGGCGCACCGCCTCGCCGACCGTGATGCGTCGCGCGGCGAGCACCACTGGCACGGTCGGCACGGCGCGGCCGGTGATGCGGGTGCGCTGCGTCGCCATGCCCTCGGCCGCGACGGCCAGCGTCGCGGCGAAGCGGCGCGTCGCACCGTCGTAGGAGGGCGTCTCGATCGCGATCTCGGGCAGCGCGGCGACCGGGACGACGGGCGGGGCGAAGCCCGGCAGTTCCAGTTCCGCCTCGCTATCGGCGCCGAGGCGCGTGATCTCGGCCCGCAGCAGCGCCTCGACCTCCTCGCGCGGCACCGGGCGGCCGGGGCGCTCGACGATGCTGCGCTCCTCGCCCGAGAGCGGTCGCCAGGCGAGCCCGTGCCGCCGCGCGATGGCGGCGAGGTTCGAGGCATCCAGCACCATCCGCCGCCCCGGCGGCGGTGCGGCGCCGATGGCCAGGCCCTCGAGCCGCCCGGCATTCTCGAAGATGTCGCCGAGGCGCAGCGTCGCTTCCTCGGCCATGACCACCGGGCGCGGCGCGGGCGGCAGCCCCTGCGCGCGTGCCGGTAGCGCGAGGCCCGCCAGAGCCAGGATCGACCGCCGGCGCATCAGCGCAGCCTCGTCAGCGTCGAGAGCATCTCGTCGGAGGCGGTGATGACGCGGGAATTCATCTCATAGGCGCGCTGGGCGGTGATCAGCGCCGTGATCTCCTGCACGACGTTGACGTTGGAGGTCTCGATGAAGCCCTGCATGGTCTGGCCGTAGCCGACCGCGCCGGGCGCGCCTTGCTGCGCCTCACCCGAGGCCGGGGTGGCGAGGAACAGGTTGTCGCCGATCGCCTCGAGCCCGCCTTCGTTGGCGAAGATCGCGAGCTGGATCTGGCCGACATTCTGCGGATTGGTCTGTCCGTCGATCTTGGCCAGCACTTCGCCGGTGGCGTTGATCGTCACGTCGCGCGCATTGGCCGGGATGGTGATGCCCGGCTGCACGACAAAGCCTTCCGCGGTGACGATGGTGCCTTCCGCCGACAGGCCGAAGGTGCCGTCGCGGGTATAGGCGGTCTCGCCCGAGGGCAGCTGGATCTGGAAATAGCCGTTGCCGCGGATGGCGAGGTCGAAGCGGTTTTCCGTCTGCTGCAGGTTGCCCTGCTCGCTGATCCGATAGACGGCCGCCGTGCGCACGCCGAGGCCGATCTGCGCGCCCGAGGGCAGCACCGTGCCGGTGTCGGCGGATTGAGATCCGGTGCGGCGGAGGTTCTGGTAGATCAGGTCCTGGAACTCGGCCCGGCGGCGCTTGAAGCCGGTGGTCGAGATGTTGGCGATGTTGTTGGAGATGACCTCGACATTGGTCTGCTGGGCCATCATGCCGGTGGCGGCGACGTGGAGGGATCGCATCTCGGTCTGACCCTTACGAGCGACGGCGCAGGATGCGCTCGACGGCGGTTGACAGGCGCTCGCCCTCGCGCTCGGCGAACTGGGCGGCGAACTGGAATTCGCGGAGCTCGGCGGTCAGGCGCGTCATCTCCTGGATCGGCTGGACGTTGCTGCCCTCGAGCACGCCCTGGCGGATGCCGGGGCGCTCGAGCGCCTCGGGCTGCGCGCCGGCGGCGTCGAAGTGGCGGTCGCCCTCGGCGCGCAGCGCCTGCGGGTTGTCGAAGCGCACCACGCGGATGCGGCCGAGCACGCCGTTCTCGCTGCGGATGGTACCGTCGCCCGTGACCTCGATGCGGGTGTCGTTGGGCGCGACGGCGATGGGCGCGCCGGCGGTGCTCAGCAGCGCCGCCCCTTCCATGTCCACGATCCGCCCGCCATCGCCGATGGTGAAGCGGCCGGCGCGGGTGAAGCGTTCCCCGCCCGGCGTCTCGACGGCGAAGAAGCCCTCGCCGGTCAGCGCCAGGTCGAGCGGATTGCCGGTCGACTGCATGCTGCCCGACTGCATCTCCCGCCAGGTGGCGCGGTCCTGGACGAAGGCGGTCTCGCGCATCCCCGGCGCCTGGCCGGCGGCGGATTGCCGCGCGACGAAGGCACCGAACACCTCCCGGTGCGCCCGGAAGCCCGGCGTGTCGGCATTGGCGACGTTGTTCGCCAGCACCTGCGTCGCCCGCGACTGCAGCGTGAGGCGGGAGAGGATGATGTAGCCCGGGCTGTCCATGCGGCGCGTCTCCGGTGGTGGCGGGGACGGAAAGGGCAATGCGCGTGCCAGCGCCGGCGGCGGGTCCGGCCGGCAGGACCTGCCGAGGGGCGGCAGGAGGTGCTGCGCGCCCGGCAAAGGCGCGGCGCAAGCCTTCCTTAACGGCGCCCGCCGATGCTGGCCCCGGACAGAGGTGCGGGATGTCGGCGGCGGCCCAGGCGGAACATGGCGAGGACGGCAAGGCCAAGGGTGGCGGGAAGAAGAAGATCCTGCTGCTCGCGCTGCCGCTCATCCTGGCCGGCGCCGGGGCAGGGCTGTGGTTCAGCGGCGTTCTGCCGTCGCTGCTCGGCATGGGCCGGCACACGGTGGCCGACGGCTATGCCGAGGCGCGCCCCGAAGCCCCGCGCCCGCCGACCTTCTTCGACATGCCGGAGATCGTCACGAACCTGAACGCACCGGGCCGGCGGCCGGTCTTCGTGAAGCTGCGCAGCAAGCTCGAGATCACGCGCGCCGAGGATGCCGCCGCGATCCAGCAGGCGATGCCGAGGCTTCTCGACCTGTTCCAGACCTACCTGCGGGAGACCCGACCGGAGGAACTGCGCGGATCCGCCGGCACCCACCGGCTGCGGGAGGAGCTGGTCGCGCGCGCCAACATCGCCGTCGCCCCGCCCGCCGGCAGCACCCAGCCCGCACCGCGCATCACCGACGTCCTGTTCACGGAGATCCTGATCCAGTGAGCGGCAGCCAGGAGGAGGACGATCTCGCCGCGGCCTGGGGCGCGGCACTCGAGGACGAAGGCGCCGCACCGGCGCCGGACGCGACGCGCGTGCTGAACCAGGCCGAGATCGACAGCCTGCTCGGCTTCGAGAGCGGACCCTCCGGCACCGCCGACGAAAGCGGCATCCAGAAGATCATCTCCTCGGGCCTCGTCTCCTACGAGCGCCTGCCGATGCTCGAGATCGTCTTCGACCGCCTGGTGCGGCTGATGTCGACGACGTTGCGCAACTTCACCTCGGACAATGTGGAAGTGTCCATCGACGGCATCGTCTCGCTGCGCTTCGCGGACTATCTGAATTCGATTCCGCTGCCGGCGATGCTTGGCGTCGCGCGAGCGGACCAATGGGACAATTACGGCCTGGTGGTGGTGGATTCCGCGCTGATCTACTCGGTGGTGGACGTGCTGCTGGGCGGGCGGCGGGGCACCGCGGCGATGCGCATCGAGGGCCGTCCCTACACCACCATCGAGCGCACCCTGGTCGAGCGCCTGATCGGCGTGGTGCTGGACGACCTGACCTCCGCCTTCGAACCGCTCTGCCCGGTCGAGTTCAAGTTCGACCGGCTCGAGGTGAACCCGCGCTTCGCCGCCATCTCCCGCCCGTCCAATGCCTGCGTGCTGGTGCGGCTGCGCGTCGACATGGAGGACCGCGGCGGGAAGCTCGAGCTGCTGCTGCCTTACGCCACGCTGGAACCGGTGCGCGAGCTGCTGCTGCAGCAGTTCATGGGCGAGAAGTTCGGCCGCGACAGTATCTGGGAAACCCACCTCGCCGACGAACTGCTGAGCACGGAGATCGCGCTCGACGTCGTGCTGGACGAGCAGGTGCTGCCGCTGTCGTCGGTGATCTCGCTGAAGGTGGGCGACCGGATCGCCCTCGGCGTCGCCCCTGGCGCGCCGGTGCGGCTGCGCTGCGGGGAGGTGCCGCTCTTCGAAGCGGAACTCGGCCGGCAGGAGCAGCGGCTCGCCGTGCGCATCGCCCGAGAATTCGCCCGTGGCCGCCGGGCGGAGGCCTGAGCCATGTCCCCTCTCGAATGGATCCTGCAACTGGTGCTGCTGGGCCTCCTCGGCGCCGCGATCCCCTTCGCCTTGCGCCTGGAACGCGCGCTGCGGGAGATCCGCCGCGACCGCGCCGCGATGGACGGCAGCGCCCAGGGGCTGAACGAGGCCGCCCGCATGGCCGAGGCCGCGATGGTCCGTCTGCGCGCCTCGGCGGAACTGTCCGGCCGCCAGGTCGCCGAACGCACGGCCGCCGCGGAACCGCTGCGCGACGACCTGCGCTACCTGGTCGAACGCGCCGAGGCGCTGGCCGACCGGCTGGAAGGTCTGGTGCGCAACGGCCGTCCGCTCGCCGCCGAGATGCCGCGCCCGGCCGAGGCCCCGCTGCAGAGCCAGGCCGAGCGGGACCTGATCCGCGCGCTCGCCGCCGGCCTGCCGAAGGCCGCGCGATGATGCCGCGACCGCGCCTGTTGCCGCTCGCGATCCTCGCCATGGCGGCACTGTTCCTGGTCAAGGCGGACGCCCTGGTCGGCGCGCTGTTCGGCCGGGCGGCGCCGGTCGCCCCGGCCCGCGCGGCCGATCCGCCGCCGCCGGTGCGCGCCGAGCGCCCGCCGCCGCCGCCGCCGGCGCAGCAGCCCACCGTCCCGCCGCCCACGCCCGCCGACCAGGCCGAACGTGCGCTGCTGGAACAACTCCGGGCCCGGCGCACCGAGATCGATGCGCGCGAGCAGACCGTCGCCGCGCAGGAGATCGTCCTGCAGGCCGCCGAGCGCCGCATCGCGCGGCGGGTCGAGGAGCTGACCGCGCTGCAGCAGCGCCTGGAGGCGCTGGAGCGCGTCCGCGTCGACCGCGAGGAGGCAGGATGGCGCGGCCTGGTCCGTACCTATGAGGCGATGCGCCCGCGCGACGCGGCGACGATCTTCAACGAGCTCGAGATGCCGGTGCTGGTCGAGATCCTCGACCGCATGGGCGAACGCAAGGCCGCGCCGGTGATCGGGGCCATGCGTCCCGACAAGGCGCGGGAGGTGACGGCCGAACTGGCGCGCCAGCGCGCCCGCCGCACCGCGATGGATTGACGGAGGGGACAGCCGCCCATGGATCGCAACATCAACGTCCTGATCGTGGACGACTACCGGACGATGCTCCGCATCATCCGCAACCTGTTGAAGCAGCTCGACTTCAACAACGTGGACGAGGCGACGGACGGGCAGGAGGCCCTGGCCAAGCTGCGCGCCGGGAATTTCGGCCTGGTCATCAGCGACTGGAACATGGCGCCGATGACGGGCCTCGACCTGCTGAAGGAGGTGCGGGCTGACGCCCGGCTCAAGCAGATCCCCTTCATCATGATCACCGCCGAGAGCAAGACGGAGAACGTCATCGCGGCCAAGCAGGCCGGCGTGTCGAACTACATCGTCAAGCCCTTCAACGCCGAGACGCTGCGCGAGAAGATCGAGAAGGTGATGGTCCATGCCTGACGGCACCCCCACCGGGCCGGAGGAGGACCGGATCGAGGCCGCGGTCCGCGCCGTGCTGATGAGCATGGCCGGCGACCTGACGGCCAAGGAGGCGGCGCTGCTCGCCGAATTCGAGGCGCTCGGCCGCACCATCGCGCGCGCCAAGGCGGAGATCGCGCAGCTCGCCGTCGATGACATCACCGGGGCGCACATCCCCTCGGCGACGGACGAGCTCGACGCCATCGTCGGCCACACGGCGCAGGCGACGAACGAGATCCTCGACTGCTGCGAGACGCTGGAGCGCCTGGAAGCCGAAGTGCCCGCCGCCGCGGCCGCGACGCTGCAGGGGGCGGTGACGCGCATCTACGAGGCCTGTTCCTTCCAGGACATCACCGGCCAGCGCATCGGCAAGGTGGTCGCGGCGCTGAAGGCGATCGAAAGCCGTGTCGCGGCCGCCGTCGCCAGTGCGAGCGGCCGTGCGGCGTCGGCCGAACCCGAAGCGCGCCCGCGCACCGAGGGCGAGGAGCTCGCCAACGGCCCACAATTGCCGGCAAGCGCGTCCTCCCAGGCGGAGATCGACCGGCTGCTCGCGAGCTTCGACTGATGCGCGGCGCGGCGGCCGGGATGGCGCTGCTGCTGGTCCTGGCCGCACCGGCCGGGGCGCAGGAGGCGCCGCGCGTGCCGCTGCGTGTCGGCACCCATGCCGATCACGGGCGCCTGGTCTTCGACTGGCCGCGCCGCGTCGGCTACTCCGTGGCCGAGGAACCGGACGGGCTCCGCCTGCGTTTCGAGGCGCCGGGGGAGATCGATCTCGGCGCGGCACGCCGGCCCACACGCAATCTCGTCGCCGTGGCCGAGGAGAACGGTGCGATCCTGATCCGCGCCGCGCCGGGCGCCCGCATCCGGCATTTCCGCCTCGGCAACCGTGTCGTGGTGGACCTGATGGATGCGGCGCCCGCCACGCCGCCGGCACCGCCGCGCCCGCCGCCCGAGCCCCTCGCACCGCCCCGGCCGCGCAGCGCGACGGCCGAGGTGCCGCCGCCACCCGAACCGGCGCGACCCGCGCCACCCGCCGCCGAGGCCCGCGCCGAGCCGCGTCCCGCGCCGGTCGCGGCGGCCGTTCCCGGACCGCTGTCCATCCGCCCGGCGCGCGACCGCGCGGCGATCGTGGTGCCGGCCGGGGAGGGCAGCGGCCTTGCGCTCCTGCGCCGCGGAGACAGCCTGATCGCCATCCTCGACCGTGCCCTGGACTTCGACCTGGGAATGTTGCGCGGCCATCCGGTCTTCGCGGGGATGGAGATGACGGTCACGCCGGACGCGACCATCCTGCGGCTGCCGGCCCCCGCACCGGCACGGCTCCAGGCCCGTCGGGAGGGGACGGCTTGGACCATCGAGGCGACGCGCGACACGCCCGCCGAAGCGCCGACCCTGCGCGCCGTGCCCGATCCCGGCCCGCCGCCGCGCCTCGCCCTGCAGGGCGCGGCCGACCCTGGCGGCATCGTCGCCGTCGCCGATGCCGAGACCGGCGAAACGATCATCGTCGCCACCTTGCGGGCACCGGGGCCCGGCATGGCGAGCGGCCGGCGCCTGCCGGAAATCGACCTGCTGCCGACCATGATGGGCGCGGCGGTGCTCGCGCGGTCCGACCGCGTGTCGCTGCGCGCCCTGCCGGACCGCATCGTGGTCGAGGCAGCAGGCGGCGCCCTGGCGTTCGGGCCCGCGGCGGGGCGGGAGCCGCCGCCGCGATCGGCGGCGCTGACGCGCCTGCTCGACCTGCCCGTCGCGCCCGTGCCTACGCTGCTGGAGCGGCTGCGGGTGCAGCTTCTCGCGGTGAACGAGGCCCCGCCGCTCTCGCGCGGCGCCCTGCGGCGCGACGCGGCCGAGACGCTGCTCGCCCTCGGCATGCCCCAGGAAGCCCAGGCCATGGCGGGCCTCGCGCTGCGGGAGGACCCGCGGGCGCGGGACGATGCGCGGCTGATCCTGGCGCAGGGCGCGGCGGCGCTGCTCGCCGGCCGGCCGGCGGAGGCGCGCGGCATCGCCGATCCACGCCTGCCGCCCGGCGACGAGGTCGATCTCTGGCGCGCCTTGTTGTCGGTGGCCCAAGGGGAACCGGCCTTCGCCGCCCTGGTCGCCGGGGCACCGCTCCTGCTTGCCTATCCGGAGGCGCTGCGCGACCGCCTGCTGCCGGTCGCGCTCGAGGCCATGGCGACGGGCGGGGAAGCCGCGCGCGCGGCGCGCCTCGTCACGGAAGCGGCTGACGTGCCGGGGCTCGACCTCGCCCGTGCACTGGTTGCCGAGGCCGAGGGCCGCGACGCCGAGGCGCTCGCCGCCTTCGACGCCATCGGCCGTGGGGCGGACCGGCGCCAGCGCGGCATTGCGCTGCGCCGCGCGGCGGAACGGCGCCTGGCGCGCGGCGATATCGACGCGGCCGGCGCCGCGCGGGCGCTGGAACAGTCGCTGTTCGCCTGGCGCGGCGGCGCGCAGGAAGTCGCGCTGCGCCGGCGCATCGCCGCCTTGCGGATCGCGGCCGGGGAGGGACCGGCCGCCTTCGCGATGGTCGAGGAAGCCGCGCGCTACTTCCCCGAGGACGCCGACGCGCTGCGCCCGGACCTGCGCGCGGCCTTCGCCGCCGCCCTGCAGACCGCGCCGCCGGCCGCCGCCACCATGATGTTCGACGCCCATCCCGATCTGCTGCCCGAGGGCGCGGCCGGTGAGGCTGCGGTGCTGCTGCTGGCCGACCGGCTTGCCGCGCTCGACCTCTCGGGCCGCGCGGCGGCCCTGCTCGACCAGGCGGCGGCGCGCGCGACGCCCGAGGCCCGCGCCGCGATCGGTGCGCGGCTGGCGTCGTTGCGCCTCCGGGATGGCGAGCCAGGCGCGGCGATCGCGGCGCTCGATCGCAGCGCGGCGGCGGGATTGCCCGAACCCCTCGCGCGCCAACGCATGCTGCTTCGCGCGCGTGCCATGGCGCGGCGCGGCGAACGGATCGCCGCCGATCAGATGTTGGCGGACCTTGGCCCCGCGGGCGCTGAACCACGCGCGGAATTGCGCGCCGAGGCGCAGGACTGGGCCGGTGCCGCGGCGGCCCAGATGGAACACCTCGCGGCCGCCATTCCGCCGCCGCCGGTGCCGCTCGGCCAGACGGAGCGCGTGGCGGTGGTGCGCGCGGCGGCCTATGCCGCGCTGGCGGGGGATGAGGCGCTGCTCGCCGGGCTGCGCGAATCGCATGGCATGCGCATGGACGGCGGTCCGCTGGCCGAGGCCTTCGCACTGATGACGTCCGATCCGCTGCGCGGCATCGCCGACCTTCCGCGCCTGCAACGGGAGATCGGAATGCTGCGTGTGCTGCCCGCCCGGCTGGAGGCCTTGCGGGGAGGCGTGCAGGTCGCGCGCTGAGATGCGCGTCCCCCGGGTGGGGGATCTGCAATTTTTCCGGTCCAGGGGGGAGAATTTCACTTGCACCCCCGGACCCCTTGCCTCATATCGCGCGGCCGTTGACCCAAATGATCGGACTTCCCCGATCGCCCTGGTCATCTGCTGGCTGGAAGGAGCCCTGACATGGAAGCTCTCGTCCAACCGGGGATGGTCTCGGATTTGCCGAGCGACACCCGGAACATTGACGAAGACCGCTCGGCGCAACCCGAGAAGGATTACTTCATCGCGCGCAACGGCATCCGTTACGCCGGCACGCACCTGATCATCGATCTGTGGGGCGCGACGAACCTCGACGACCCCGATCACATCGATGCGGTGTTGCGCGAGGCTGCGCTGGCGACCGGTGCGACGATCCTGCACGGGCATTTCCACCACTTCTCGCCGAACGGCGGGGTGTCGGGCGTGCTGGTGCTGGCCGAAAGCCACGTCTCCATTCATTCCTGGCCGGAGCGGGACTACGCCGCGCTCGACATCTTCGTCTGCGGCGATTGCGATCCGTATAAGGCGATCCCCGCCCTGAAGCGCGGCTTCCTGCCGGAGCGGGTGCAGCTCTCCGAGCACAAGCGCGGCCTGATCGGCTAAGTCGCCTTCCAGCGCCGACCTGAACGGGGGGCCGGACGGCAGCGTCCGGCCCCTTCGCGTGATAACGGGATCATCGCCATGGCCTACGACTTCTGGGTGAACGAGACGCTTTACGACGCCTGGGGCCAGCGCTTCCGGGTGAAGCGCGAGCTCGCGCGCGTGCAGTCCGGATTCCAGGACATCATGATCTTCGAGAGCGAGACGCATGGCCGCGTCATGATGCTCGACGGCGTGGTGCAGATTACGGAAGCGGACGAATTCTCCTACCAGGAGATGATCGCCCACGTGCCGCTGCTGGCCCATGGCGCGGCGAAGAACGTGCTCATCATCGGCGCCGGCGACGGCGGCGTGCTGCGCCGCGTGCTGCAGCACAAGGGCGTCGAGCGCGCCGTGATGGTCGAGATCGACGGCGAGGTGATCCGCCTGGCGAAGGAGTTCCTGCCCGGCATCGCCGGCGATGCCTGGAATGATCCGCGCGCGCAGGTGCTGGTCGCCGACGGCATCGACTACGTCCGCCAGGCCCCGGATGCGTCCTTCGACGTCGTGATCGTCGACAGCACCGACCCGATCGGCGTGGGCGAGGTGCTCTTCACCGACGAGTTCTACGCCAACTGCGCCCGTCTGCTGACGCCGCGCGGCCTGGTGGTGAACCAGTGCGGCGTGCCGCAGATGCAGGCGGACGAACTGCGCGAGACCTCGATCCGGCGCGGCAAGGCGTTCGCGGACATCTGGGCTTATGTCGCTGCGGTGCCGACCTATGTCGGCGGCTTCATGACGCTGGGCTGGGCGGGCAAGGACGCATCCTGCCGCGCCGTGCCGGTCGAGGAGATCCGCCGGCGTGCCGAAGCCGCGGGCATCCTCGGCACCACGCGCTACTGGACGCCGGAGATCCATGTCGGCGCCTTCCACCTGCCGCCCTACATCGCGGAACACCTGCCGCAGACGTAACGTCGTTCCGGCCGCCACGTGCGCGGCCACGCTCGCGGCGCCGGTCGCTGGCAGCCCCCTCGCGGGGCGCGCCGGGCCGGATGCCTGGGATCGATCCCGCTGGCGTGGCATGCCCGTGGCGGCCGGCTTCCCCCGACGTTCACGGGGGCTGGACGAATCCCTGCACCAGGGATGCGGCAACCAGCCGCCAGCCGTCCACCAATACGAAGAAGATCAGCTTGAACGGCAGCGCCAC
Source organism: Neoroseomonas marina (assembly GCF_012927745.1). Classification (GTDB taxonomy): domain Bacteria; phylum Pseudomonadota; class Alphaproteobacteria; order Acetobacterales; family Acetobacteraceae; genus Neoroseomonas; species Neoroseomonas marina. The sequence continues at coordinate 150,758 of NZ_JABBKX010000003.1, read as the reverse complement.
CACCGATGGCGGCAGCATCATCATGCCCAGCGACATCAGGACGCTGGCCACGACCATGTCGATGACGAGGAAGGGCAGGAAGAGCAGGAAGCCGATCTCGAAGGCGCGCTTGAGCTCGCTGACCATGAAGGCCGGCACCAGGGCGCGCCAGGGCGCGGCCTCGGGAGTCGCGGGCGCGGGAAGGTTCGCGAGGTCGAGGAACTGAAGCAGGTCGTCCTCGCGCACCTGGGCCGCCATGAAGCGGCGGAAGGGCTCGGCTGCGGCCTCGAGGCCGGCGATCTCCCCGATCCGCCCCTCTGCCATGGGCTGCAGGCCCTGGACCCAGGCGGCGTCGAACACCGGCTGCATCACGAAGAGCGTGAGAAACAGCGCGAGCCCCACCAGCACCGGGTTGGGCGGGATGCCCTGGGCGCCGATCGCGCTGCGCAGCAGCGCCAGGACGATGACGATGCGCGCGAAGGCGGTCGCCATCACCAGCAGCGACGGCGCCAGCGACAGCATCCCGATCAGGGCCGTGAGCTGCACGAGCCGCGCCGTCGCCCCCGCTTGGCCGGACTGGCCGAGGTCGATCGAGACGGATTGCGCGATCGCCGCGCCCGGGACCAGCAGCAGCGCCGCGAACAGGGCCGCGCGCATCACGCGCCGGTCTCCGGCAGCCAGCCGACGACCTGGTCCTGCGGCCCGCCGGTCAGCAGCAGCAACGCCCGCCCGTCGCAGCGCACGATCAGCAGGCGTCGGCGCGCGTCGAGCGCCAGCGCCTCCTCCACCCGCAGCCGACCGGTGCCGGAGGGCGCGAAGCCCGCGCGGCGCGCCAGGCGCCCGGCCAGCAGCACCAGGCCGACGACGGCGGCCAGGGCACCCGCGGCCGTCATCCATGTGCCCGTGTCGATGATCATGCCGCGGCCTCCTGCCGGCGGGTCCGTGGCTTCACGGCGGCGCCAGCCCCGCCCTCAGCCGGTCGAGCGCCACCACCAGCGCCTCGAGCCGGACGCGCACCTCCGGTACGGCGACGCGCGGCGCGGCGAGGGCCGCGACGCAGAGCCGCCCCATCTCGGCATCGAGGCCACCGAGATCGATGCGGCGCCGTTCGCTCGCCAGCGCCTCGGCGACGGCGAGCGTCGCCTCCATCGCCTCGATCGCGGCGAGGAGGCCGGCGGTCTGGCGTGCATCGGTGGTCAGGTCGGCCTGCGTCATCCGCGCCAGTGAAGGCCAGGTCGGGTTACCGCGCGGTTGTCGGCCGCATTAACCGATCCTTGGGCGCCGACATGCGAGGCCTTGGTCATGGACCCGACCCGCACCGGACCCGTCGCTCTCGCGGAAGCGCGCCTGCGTTGGCTCGACGCGCGGCAGCGCGTGCTGGCGCAGAACGTCGCCAATGCCGACACACCGGGCTATCGACCCTCGGACGTGCGGCCCTTCGCCGAGAGCCTTGCCGCCGCGCAGCCGGCCGGCGCGCTGCGGCGGACCGACCCGCGCCACCTCGCGTCCGGCGAAGGCGATGCCCGCGTGCAGCGGGAACGCCGCCTGCCGGAGACGACGATGGACGGCAACGGCGTCGCCCTGGACCGGGAGGCGCTGCGCATCGCCGATACCGAAACCGCGCATGCCCTCGCGATCGGACTGCACCGCCGCTACCTCGGGCTGTTCCGCACCGCGCTCGGACGCAATTCGTAAGGGGACAGGACGATGGACCTCGACCGCGCGCTCCGCATCTCGGCGGCCGGCATGCAGGCGCAGGCGACACGCCTGCGCGTGGTGGCCGAGAACCTCGCCAACCGCGACAGCACCGGGGAGACGCCGGGTGCGGATCCCTACCGGCGCAAGACCGTCACCTTCCGCAACCAGATGGACCGGGAACTGGGTGTCTCGACGCTGCGCGTCGCGCGCGTCGGCACCGCGGCCGGGGATTTCCCGGTGCGGCACGATCCGTCCCACCCCGCGGCCGACGCGCGCGGCTATGTCCGCGTGCCCAACGTCGACAGCCTGGTCGAGACCATGGACATGCGGGAAGCGCAACGGACCTACGCTGCGAATCTCTCGGTGCTCGAGGTGACGCGCGGCATGCTGACCCGCACCATCGAGGCCCTGCGCACATGACGCTCGCGCTTGCTCCCGCCGGCGTCGCCGCGGCCTATCGCGCGGCGGATGCGTTGCCGCAGGCGCAGGCCGGCCCGGGCGGCGGCTTCGGGGCGGCGCTCGCTCGCGCCGTCGACCAGGCGGTGGAGGTCGGCCGCAACGCCGACGCCACGACCAGCCGCGCCCTGACCGGCGAGGGCAGCGTGACCGACGTCGTGCTCGCGGTCGGGCGCGCGGAGCTGACGCTGCAGACCGCCGTCGCGGTGCGCGACCGCGTCGTCGCCGCCTACCAGGACGTGATGCGGATGCCGATCTGAGGGCGCAGTGAACGAAGTCGCGCTCGCCGCGCGGGAGGCGCTGCTGGTCAGCCTGCAGGTCGGCGGGCCGATCCTGGTACTGATGCTCGGCGTCGGCCTCGTCATCGCCGTGCTGCAGGCGCTGACGCAGGTGAACGAGGCGACGCTCGCCTTCCTGCCGAAGCTGCTCGCGCTCGCGGCCGCGATGCTGATGCTGGGGCCCTTCATGGCCGGCGTGCTGCGCGGCTATGCGGCCAGCCTGTTCGACGCGGTGGTGCAGGTCGGGCTCAAGGGGTGAGCGAGGCGGAGCTCCTCGCCACCCTGCCGGTGCTGGCATTCCAGGCGGTGCTGGTCTTCGCGCGGCTCGGCGCGGCCGCGATGGTGCTGCCGGGCCTGGGGGAGGAGGAGGTGCCGGCGCCGGTGCGGCTCGGCCTCGGCCTTGGGCTGGTGCTGCTGATGCTGCCGGGCCTCGCGCCGGGGCTGCCGCAGGTGCCGGATGCGGCCACGGAAACCGTGCGGATGATCGGCATCGAGGTCGCGATCGGGCTCTGGCTGGGTGGGCTGGCGCGGCTGGTCGCCATGGCGATGGCGGTGGCGGGGCAGGCGATCGCGCTGCTGCTGGGCCTTGCCCAGGCGCTGGTACCGGATCCGTCGCTGGGGGGCGCGGGCACGGCGACGGGGCGGATGCTGTCGCTCGCGGCAACGGTCGTCGTCCTGGCGACGGGCCTCTACGTCGTTCCGCTGCGGGCGATCGTCGAGTCCTACGGCCTGTTCCCGGTCGGCGATCCCTTCCCGGCGGGGCCTGCGGCCGAAGCTCTCGCGGAGGCCGCGACCGCCAGCCTGGCCCTGGCACTGCGGCTCGCCGCGCCCTTCGTGCTGGCGGCGATCCTGGTGAATGTCGCGCTCGGCCTGCTGTCGCGCATCGCGCCGCAGGTCCAGGTCTATTTCGTCGCGGTGCCCGGGCAGGTGCTTCTGGGGCTGGCGCTGCTCGCCGCGGTCATGCCGGCGCTGCTCGGCGCCTTCGCCGAGGCGGCGCGCGCCGCCTTCCTCGACCTGCCTGGCCTGCGCTGATCCATGGCCGAGGAGGGCGGCGGCAGCGAAGCCGAAGACCGCACGGAAGCCGCAACCCCGCGGCGGCTCGAAAAGGCGCGGGAGGAGGGCGATGTCGCGCTCTCCCGCGAACTCGCCGGCTTCGGTGCGCTGGCCGGCGGCGTGCTGGGGCTGATGATCGGGCTGCCCTCGCTCGGGATGGACATGCTGCGCGGGTTGCGCGTGCTGATGGCCCGCGCGCAGGAGGTCGAGGCGCTGTCCGGCGCGATGGAGATGGGGCGCCTTGGCCTGCTCGCCCTGCTGCCCGTGGCGGGCTTGGCGGCGGTGGGTGCGATCGCGGCGACGCTGATCCAGACGCGGCTCGCCATCCATGCGAAGGCCATCGCGCCCCAGGCCGGCCGCATCAGCCCGCGTTCGGGACTCAAGCGCCTCATCGGCACGGATGCGGCGATCGAACTCGTGCGCACGCTGATCAAGCTTGGTCTCGTGGGGGCTGCGCTAGGGTGGGCCATCGGCGATCCGGGGCACGCGGTGGCGCTGATGAGCCAGCCCGCCGCGGCGTTGCTCGCCGCCGGCGGCCGCGCGGCGCTTGACTTGGCTCTCGCCGCGCTCGGCGCCTTCGCGGCGATCGCGATGCTCGACTGGCTCTGGGTCCGCTGGCGGCACCTGCATCGGCTGCGCATGTCGCGCCAGGACCTGCGCGAGGAAATGCGCGAGAGCGAAGGCGATCCCCAGGTGAAGGGCCGGCTGCGGCAGCTGCGCCAGCAGCGTGCCCGCGGCCGCATGATGGCGGCCGTTCCGAAGGCGGCGGTCGTCATCACCAACCCGACGCATTTCGCCGTGGCGTTGGCCTATGAGAAGGGATCGAGCGCCGCCCCGCGCGTCGTCGCCAAGGGGGCGGATGCCGTCGCGGCGCGCATACGTGCGCTCGCGGAGGACTCGGGCGTGCCCATCGTGTCCAACCCGCCGCTCGCCCGCGCCCTGTTCCGCGTGGACCTGGATGCGGAGATCGCGCCCGAGCATTATCAACTCGTGGCTGAGATCATCGCCTATGCCTGGCGTCTGGGGTCGCGGGAAGGATCGGGGTGAACGAAGCGGATCGCATTGCGGCGGATTTCGGCCGGCTGTTCGAAGCGGAGGAGGAGGCCGGGCTCGCCGTGCTGGACACGGAAGGGCGCATCCGGCTGGCCAATCCGGCGCTCTGGGCGTTGTGCGGCGCGGGCCCGACGCCGGTGACGGGCGGCACAGTGGTCGCCCTGTTCGCGGAGGAGACGCAGGCGGCCGTCGCCGGCGCCGTCAGCGCGGCCATAGCCGGTCCGCCCGCCCCGCCGGCCGTCGCGGCCCGGCTTGCCGACCCGACGTTGCCACCCGATGCGGCGGTGGAAGTGCATTGCCGGCCGCTCCGGGGCGAACCGGGCGCATTGATGCGCGTGGTCGATGTCACCGCGCGGCGGCGCATGCAGCGGCAACTCGAGGAAGGCGCCCGCCTGCGGACGGTGGGCCAGCTCGCCGGCGGCGTTGCGCATGACTTCAACAATCTGCTCGCCGTCATCACGGGCGCGGCGGAAGCAGCGCTGGCGCGGGGCGGCGCCGGGACGGAGGAGGAACTCCGCGGCATCCTCGATGCCGCTGGCCGGGGGGCGCGCCTCGTGAAGCAACTGTTGGCCTTTGCGAGCCGTCAGACCCTCGCGCCGCAGGTGATCGCGCTCGGTGATGCCGTGGCGACGATGGAACCGCTGCTGATGCAGTTGCGGGGCGCGCGGCTGGCGCTGGAACTCGATCTGCCGCGGCCGGGGCCGCTGGTCCGGGTCGACCTTGCGCAACTCGACCAGGTGCTCGTGAACCTGGTGGTGAATGCGCGTGAGGCGATGGCCGATGCCGGCACGATCCGCATCGCGCTCGCTGCGCGGACGCTGACAGCCGAGGAGGTCGCGCAGGGATCCGTGATCCCGCCCGGGGACTGGGCGGTCCTCTCGGTGTCCGACGAGGGGCGCGGCATCGCGCCGGAGATCCTGCCGCGGGTCTTCGAGCCCTTCTTCACGACGCGGCGCGGGCAGGGCGGTACCGGGCTCGGGCTGTCGACCGTGCTCGGGATCATGCGGCAGTCGGGCGGGCATGTGTCGGTGGCACCGGGTCAGGGGCAGGGGACGGTGTTCCGGCTGTGGTTCCCCGCGGTGCACGGCGCCGCGCCGGCGGCGCGCGAGGAGGCCGCGACGGCCGAGCCCCCCGGGCCCGCGCGGCGCCGCGTGCTGTTGGTCGACGACGAGCCGGCGATTCGCCTGCTCGCCCGACGCGCGCTGGAAAGCGCTGGCCATGAGGTGCAGGTCGCCGAGGATGCAGAGACCGCGCTGGACGCCGTCGGCGCGGGCTTCGTGCCGGATGTGGTCGTCTCGGACGTGACGATGCCTGGCGAGATGGACGGGATCGGGCTCGCCCGCGCCCTGCGCGACGCGCGGCCGGGCCTGCCGGTGATCCTGGTGTCGGGCTATTCCGAGGGCACGGTGGGCGAGGGCGTCGCGGGCCTGGGCATCCGCTTCCTGGAAAAGCCGTTCCGCATGGCGGAGCTGGTCGCGGCAGTGGGCGAGGCCGCGCCGGCTCGGGATTGATGTTCTCAATCTGTTCTTGATGGCGCCCCGGCTTTGGCGCATCCTTCGCTTGCACCGAATCGCCCCGTCATGCGCGGGTGGAGCGGTCCGGGCATCACGGGCGACTCCCCGAGGCCCTGTATCCATTGGCGATAGACGCCCAGGGGAATTCTCGTTATGGTTGATAAATCTTCGCTGGAGCGGGGGAAGGGCATGGACAAGGGAAAGGCGCTGGACGCCGCGCTGAGCCAGATCGAGCGGGCCTTCGGCAAGGGCTCGATCATGCGGCTCGGCGCCAAGCAGTCCCAGCAGGGCGATATCGAGGTCGTCTCGACCGGTTCGCTCGGCCTCGACCTCGCACTCGGCATCGGTGGCCTGCCCAAGGGGCGCATCGTCGAGATCTACGGGCCTGAATCCTCGGGCAAGACGACGCTGGCGCTGCACGTGATCGCCGAGGCGCAGAAGCGCGGCGGCACCTGCGCCTTCGTGGATGCCGAGCATGCGCTCGACCCGGGCTATGCCAAGAAGCTCGGCGTCGATGTCGACAACCTTCTGATCAGCCAGCCGGACGCGGGCGAGCAGGCGCTCGAGATCGCGGACACGCTGGTGCGGTCGGGGGCGATCGACGTGCTGGTGGTCGACTCCGTCGCGGCGCTGGTGCCGCGCGCGGAACTCGAAGGCGAGATGGGCGACAGCCATGTCGGCCTGCATGCCCGCCTGATGTCCCAGGCGCTGCGCAAGCTGACGGGCTCGGTCGCCAAGTCGAACACGCTGATGATCTTCCTCAACCAGATCCGGTTGAAGATCGGCGTGATGTTCGGCAACCCGGAGACCACGACGGGCGGCAACGCGCTGAAGTTCTACGCCTCGGTCCGCATGGAGATCCGTCGCATCGGCGCGATCAAGGAACGCGACGAGGTCACCGGCAACCACACCCGCGTGAAGGTGGTGAAGAACAAGATGGCCCCGCCGTTCCGCGAGGTCGAGTTCGACATCATGTATGGCGAGGGCATCAGCAAGGTCGGCGAGCTGATCGACCTCGGCGTGAAGGCCAATGTGGTGGAGAAGTCGGGCGCCTGGTTCTCCTGCGACAGCCAGCGGATCGGCCAGGGGCGCGAGAACGCCAAGCAGTTCCTGCGCGATCATCCCGAGATGGCCAATTCGATCGAGCAGCGCATCCGTGGCCAGGCCGGGCTGCTGGCGGACCAGATGCTGGTCGGCGAAGGCGGCGAGGACGACGAGCCGCTGGCCGCCGAATAGTCCCGGTTTCCAAAGGCCTTTCGGCCTTTGGTGGGGAGAGGCGCGGAGAGGGGCAAAGCCCCTCTCCGTTTTTCATGCGCTACTTCCTCGCCTTGCGTTCCATGAACCCGCCGAGCATCCGGCGCGGTTCCTCGGTCTTCCACGACGCCGCGAAGGCCTCGACCCCGGCGGCGATGCCCTCGGTGACCGAGATGTCCTCCCACCGCCGGATCAGCGCCTTCTGCGACCGGATGGCGTGAGGACCTGCGTCGAGCAGCATCCCAATCCATTCCTCCACCGCGCTGTCGAGCGCATCCGGCGCGACGACGCGTTCCACCAGGCCCCAGTCCAGCGCCTCTGCCGCGCCGATCGTCTCGGCGAGCAGCAGCAGCCGCCGCGTGCGCCCCCAGCCGATCAGCCCCGGCAGCAGCGCGGCCTCGACGACCGAGGGGATGCCGACACGCACCTCCGGCATGCCGAACTTCGCGACGTCGGCGGCGATGCGCAGATCGCAGGCCGCGGCGATCTCGAGGCCCGCACCGAGGCACCAGCCATTCACCCGCGCGATCACCGGCACGGGGCAGTCGCGCACGGCGCGGCAGCAGCCATGGACCAGGCGGATGAAGGCCTCGCCCTGCGCTTCGCTGTCCACCGCGGCCATGACGGAGATGTCGGCGCCGCCGATGAAGGCGCGCGGGCCGGCGCCGGTCAGCACCACGGCGCGCAGCTCGTTATCCTGGCCGAGTGCGGCGAAGGTCGCCGCGAAGTCCTGCATCAGGTCGGGGTTCAAGGTGTTCAACTTGGCGTCGTGATCCACCGCCACATGCGCGACGCGACCGTCATGCGAGCGCCGCACATCCATCCGTCCTGCCATTCCGCTTCCTCCTTCGGGCGGCGCATGCTGCGCGCAGCAAGGCGCCGCGGAAAGGGCCGGGCCGGATCATCGCTGCCAGAAGGGCCGGCGCGCTTCCTGCCAGGCATCCTCGGCCGAGACCCCGATGTCGCGCAGCAGCCGCGGGTCGAGCTCGGCGAGGCGCTTGCGTTGCCGATGCCGTTCCAGCGCCGTGGCGATGGCGACGAGCACCTGCGTCAGCCGGTCACTGCGCGGCCGCGGCGATGCTGCGATCCAGGTTCCGCTCCGAGTGGTCATCCTGCGCTCCTTCAATCGGCGTCAGGATGGCGTGGTCGCCTCCGCCCATGGTGCGGAGGCGGCCGAAGCGTGGCGTCACCGAGGCGCGGCGAATCCCGCCATGCGCGCATAGCCGCCGGCGATGGCGGCGAGGTCCTCGCGTGCGATGACGTCCTCGAGCCGCGCGAAGCCGTCCGGCGCGCGTTCCGAGACCACGTCGACGACGCGCTCGGGGCCGCCCTTGCGGTTGCTGCGCACGATCTCGGCGGTCTTGGGCAGACGGTCCGCCTCATAGGCCGCCAGGGCGGCGACCGGATCGCCGCCTGCCAGCAGAGCCGCAAGGCACCGCGCGTCGAGCACCGCCTGCGACGCGCCGTTCGATCCCACCGGATACATCGGATGCGCCGCGTCGCCGAGCAGCGTCACGCGCCCCTGCGTCCACCAGGGCAGGGGATCGCGGTCGCACATCGGGTATTCCCAGAACTCGGGCGTCGCGCGCACCAACGCCGCGACGTCCAGGAAGGGGATGCGGAAGCGCGCGACATGCGGCAACACCTCCTCGAGCCGGCCGGGCCGGGACCAGTCCTCGCGCCGCGGCGGCGGCTTCGTCGCATCGCCGATCTGCGCGCAGACGACCCAGTTGGTCAGCCGCGTGCCGGGCGTCGACCCGGCGGCGATGGGGTAGAGGACCAGCTTCTCCGTCATGTCGCCGGCGACGATCATGGTGTCGCCGCCCTCGAACTCCGGCCAGTCGATCGCGCCGCGCCACATCTGGATGCCGTTCCAGCGGATGCCGCCATCCTCGGGGTGCAGCGTCGCGCGCAGGACAGAATGGATGCCGTCGGCGCCGATCAGGACCTCGCCGCGCACGGCGCGCCCATCGGCGAAGCGTGCCGTCACCCCGGCCCCGTCCTGCTCGAAGCCGGCGAAGCGGGCGCCGGTGACGAGCGCCTCCGGCCCGAGGCGCTCGAGCGCCGCCTGCCACAGCACGGCGTGCAGGTGGCCGCGATGGATGGAGAATTGCGGCACCTCGTGCCCGGCCCAGGTGCCGCGCGGCTCGACCCAGATCTCCTGCCCGAAGCGATTCAGGTAGCGCAGCTCCCGCGTCCGTACCGCCACCGCATCCAGCGCCGGCAGCAGCCCGAGCGCGGCGAGTTCCCGGATCGCGTGGGGCAGGGTGTTGATGCCCACGCCCAGGGGCTTCACCTCGGTCGCGGCCTCGAAGACCCGGCAGGGAATGCCGCGCTCGTGCAGGGACAGCGCCAGCGTCAGCCCGCCGACGCCGCCACCGACGACGAGGACGGTCATCACTCCCGACCGGTGGCCGGCGGGACTTCGTCGAGATCCTCGGCCGGCCAGGCGGTGCGCGCCTCGGCGCGGCGCCGGGCGGCGCAGGCGACCGCCGCGAGGCCGGCGCCCGCGACCAGCGTCGCCGCACCCGCCACCGTCAGGCCGGCCAGGCCGACCGCCACAATACGAAGGATCATCACGCCCTCCCATCCGTCACGCGGGAATGATTCGTCAAGGATGCACGCGACGCTGGAAAGTCGCCCCGCCGGAACGATAGCCTGCGGCGCCGGTGCCCTGCGTGCTCTAGCGCCGTCCTTTGGGAGGAACCAGTCATGACGTTCAATCGCCGCGCCCTGCTCGGTGCGGGCCTCGCCGCTGCGGCCTTGCCGTTGATGGGCGCACAGGCCGCCGCCCCCTTCGTCGGACGCGGCGCGCCCGCCTGGTACCGCTTCCGCTTCGGGGAATACGAGGCGACCGTGATCTCCGACGGCGCCCTGCCGCTGGGCAAGGCGGAGGATGCGTTCGTCGGCGCGCGGCCCGGCGAGATCAACGCCATGATGCAGTCGAACTTCCTCGACCCCGCGAATGCGCTGCTCGAACAGAATGCCCTGGTGCTCAACACCGGCCGCAACCTGATCCTGTTCGACACCGGGATGGGCGACAGCATGGGGGCCGACAGCCAGATGTTCGGGCCGACGACCGGCCGACTGCTGCGGAACATGCGTCAGGCCGGCATCGATCCGGCGCAGATCGACCTGGTCGTGCTGTCGCATGCCCATTGCGACCATTGCTGGGCCCTGGTGGACGCCCAGGGTAACCGCAACTTCCCCAACGCCCAGGTGGCGGTGTCGGAAACCGACCTGAAGTACTGGACGGACGAGGGCAACATCCGCGGTCCAGCCTTCATGGGCCCCTTCATCCGGGGCGCGACGAAGAACCTCAATGCCTACCGCGACCGGATGATCATGGTGCAGGACGGCCGGGAAGTGGTGCCGGGCGTGATCGCCATGTCCGCCCCGGGCCACACCGTCGGGCACACCATCTACGCCATCAACTCCGGCCCCAACGTCATGGTCTACACCGGCGACCTCGCCCATCATCACGTCCTGCTGCTGCGGCGCCCGCTGCTCGAATTCTCCTTCGACACGGATCCGAAGCAATCGGCCCAGACGCGCGCCCGTGCGCTCGATCGCTTCGCGAATGAGCGCGTCGCGCTCCTCTCCTACCACTTCCCGTGGCCGGGCCTCGGCCGCGTCGCGAAGGAAGGCGAAGGCTATGCGTGGATGCCCTCGCCCATGGATGTGACCAGCCTGGGCTGACCACCCGTCAGCCCTGCGGCTCCCGCCGGTCGGGCAGGGGCCGCAGGGCGCGGATGCGTTCGGCGATGTCCGGGCGCCCTGCCTCGATGGCGAGGAACGCCGCTTCGTCGCGGGCGATCTCGTAGCCGAGGCGGTACCCCTTGCCCGTCGCGGCATCCATGCTGCGAACGAAACGATCGGCAACGGTCCTACCGGGATCCTTCATTCGGCGTCTCCGAAGCGGTTTGCGCGGTGTCCGGCCTGTCGCGGGCTTGCCGCACCAGCCCCGGCGGTGCAATTTCCGCCCGCGCCGGCCGCCCCCGGGACAGGCCTGCTCATCGGACGCCCCGCAGAGGACAGCTCATGGCCAAGATCAAGGTGAAGACCCCCGTCGTCGAGATGGACGGGGACGAGATGACCCGCATCATCTGGGGGTTCATCAAGGACAGGCTGATCCTCCCGTATCTCGACATCGACCTGAAGTACTACGACCTCGGCATCCAGAAGCGCGACGAGACGGACGACCAGATCACCGTCGACGCGGCGAATGCGACGAAGCAGTACGGCGTCGCGGTGAAGTGCGCGACCATCACGCCCGACGAAGCCCGCGTCGCCGAGTTCGGCCTCAAGAAGATGTGGAAGTCGCCGAACGGCACGATCCGCAACATCCTCGACGGCACGATCTTCCGCGAGCCGATCATCTGCAAGAACGTGCCGCGCCTGGTGCCGCACTGGTCGAAGCCGATCGTCGTCGGCCGCCATGCCTATGGCGACATCTACCGCGCCGCGGAGACCAAGATCCCGGGTGCCGGCAAGGCGACGCTGACCTGGACGCCGGCCGATGGTGGCGCGCCGGTCGAGCTCGAAGTGACCAACTTCCCGGCCGGCGGCGGCGTGCTGATGGGCATGCACAACACCCGCAAGTCGATCGAGGGCTTCGCCCGCGCCAGCCTCAACTACGGCCTCGCGCGCGGCTATTCGGTCTACTTCAGCCACAAGAACACGATCCTCAAGGCCTATGACGGCGAGTTCAAGGACATCTTCCGTCGCATCTTCGACGAGGAGTTCGCGGACAAGTTCAAGGCGGCAGGCCTGACCTACGAGGACCGCCTGATCGACGACATGGTGGCATGCGCCCTGAAGTGGGAAGGCGGCTATGTCTGGGCCTGCAAGAACTACGACGGCGACGTGCAGTCCGACATCGTGGCGCAGGGCTTCGGCTCGCTCGGCCTGATGACCTCGGTGCTGCTCGCCCCGGACGGCAAGACGGTCGAGTCCGAGGCCGCCCACGGCACGGTGACGCGCCACTACCGCGAGCACCAGAAGGGCCGCGAGACCTCGACCAACCCGATCGCGTCGATCTTCGCCTGGACCCGTGGCCTCGCCTATCGCGGCAAGTTCGACGGCACGCCGGACGTGGTGGCCTTCGCCGAGGCGCTCGAGAAGGTCTGCGTCGAGACCGTCGAGAGCGGCTACATGACGAAGGACCTCGCGATCCTGATCAGCAAGGACCAGCCCTGGCTCAACACCCAGGCCTTCCTCGCGAAGCTGGACGAGAACCTGAAGAAGAAGATGGCCTGACGGCCTGACGGTCCGCGCGGCGGATGGGTGGGCGCGTGCTCCCTCCTCCGGCCGCGCGGATCATCCGGACCTTCCGGGAGCCGGTCTGGCTCACGGAAGACCGCGTCCGGGCGGTCTGCGGCCTCGGCGCATCGGCCTTCGCGGGCGCGGCCGCCGTCCTCCTCGCGATCGGCGGCGGCCGCGATCCCTGGATCGGCTTCGACTTCGCAAGCTTCTGGTCGGCCTCCGTCCTCCTGCTCGAGGGACGGCCGCTCGCGGTCTACGACACGCAGGCCCACTTCGCCGTCCAGCTGCGTCACTTCGACGGCGTCGTGCCGGGCTGGTCGGCCTTCTTCTATCCGCCGGTCTATCTCCTTGTCTGCGCGCCACTGGCGGTGCTTCCCTACGGCATCGCGCTCATCCTCTGGGTGGTCGCCACCACGGCCGCGCTTGCCGCGGGGGTGGTGCGCATGGCAGGCCGCGCCGCGATCGTGCCGGTGCTCGCCTTTCCCGCCATTTGGGTGAATGCCGGCTTTGGCCAGAACGGCGCGTTGAGCGCGGCCTTGCTCGCCTGGGGCGCCTGGTTGATCGACCGGCGGCCGGTCCTGGCGGGCATCTGCTTCGGAAGCCTCTGCTACAAGCCGCAGATCGCGCTGGCCGTGCCGGTGGCGTTGCTGGCCGCGCGGCGCTGGCGCGTCAGCGCGGCCGCCTGCACGACGGTCATCGCCTGGGCGGCAGTCGCGACCTTTGCGTTCGGCCGGGACATCTGGGCCGCCTTCCTTCGCCAGGCGCCCATCGCGCGGGAGGGACTGGAGGCCGGGGAGGCCGGCTTCGAGAAGATCGTCAGCATCTTCGCGGCAGCGCGCATGTTGGGGCTCCCGCCGGCGACCGCCTATGCCGTGCACGGCGCGATGGCCGCGCTGGCGGCAGCGGCCCTCATCGCCCTGACGTGGCGCCGTCCGGGTGGCCTGGCCGAAGGGGCGACCATCTGCGCTGCGACGCTGTTCCTCTCGCCCTTCCTGCTTGTCTATGACCTCGCCATCGTCGTCCTGCCGATGGCCTGGTTCGTCCTTCGCCTCCGTGCCGACGGCAAGACCCTGCCCTGGGAGGTGATCGGGTTGGTCCTGCTCGGCTTCACGCCGCTCCTCGCCTGGTCGCTGACGCGCCTGCTCGGCGTACAGGCGGCACCGCTTGTGGCGCTGCTGCTGTTCGTCCTGGTGGCCCGGCGACTTCACGTCGAAGCGCGGCGGAGGCTGGCCTAGAATGGCGGCATCCTGGATATCCGGTGCCATGACGTCAGTCTTCCATCGAGCACATGCCTGCGCTGGCCCTGCCGCCGCGGTGATGATTGCGCTCAGCGTGCCAGTCCCGGCGCTCGCGGATTGCCTCGACTGGCAATCCCCGGCGGTCGTGACCGAGCAGGGGTTGATCCGCGGCCTGCCCTCCGGTGCCCTTCGCTGGCGGATCGGCCGCAGGGCCGCCGACGGGGCACATCTGCAGACCGCGGTGGAGATCCGCTGGACCGGTCCGGATGGTCGCGAACGCCAGCAGGCCCTGTTCGGTGAGATCCAGGACGGGCGCGCGCTGCTCAGCGGGCGCAACGGCAGGCTCGACCTGCGGGTGACCTACTGCACCAGCGACAGCGCCTGCCGCGACACGACCCTGCCCTTCACCTGGGATCGCGCAGCGGGACATTTCGTCGGCGGTTCGCCGGCGGCGCGCGAGGTTCTGGCCCGCGCCTGCCAGCCCGAGCCCACGGAGCGCCCCACCCGATGACGCTTCCGCTGACCGTGCTGGACTGGATCGCGCTCGGCGTCTTCGTGCTGTGCTGGGTGGTCTATGCGCTGATCGTCGACCGCATTCCGTCGATCCGCGCGCGCAGCGTCATCGCGGCGATGGATGAACACCGCCGCCGCTGGATGCTCGCCGCGCTCGCGCGCGAGAACCGCATTGCGGACATCTCGGCCATCGGCAACCTGATGTCGTCGACCTCCTTCCTGGCGACGACCTCGATCCTGATCCTGGGCGGCCTGGTCGCGATGATGTCGGCGCCGGACCCGGCGCGGCGCATCGTCGCGATCCTGCCCTGGTCGCAGGTGCCGGACGAACTGATGTGGGAGATCAAGATCGGCCTGCTGCTCCTGATCTTCGTGAACACCTTCTTCGAGCTCACCTGGGCGCTGCGGCAGTTCAACTACACCTCGACCATCGTGGTCGGCATGCCCTGCGACCCGGCGGCGGTGCATCACGCGGAGGTGGCAGCCCGGCTGGCCAATCGCGGCGCGCGCCACTTCAACACCGGCTTGCGGTCCTACTACTTCGGACTGGCGGCGCTCGCCTGGATCGTCCACCCGCTGGCGCTGCTGGTCGCGAGCCTTCTGGTGCTGCGCGAACTGCATCGACGCGAATTCCGTTCAGCCGCGCGCGACGCTCTGGCGACCCGCGAGATCAGCTGACCTTCACGGAATGCGCAGCGGCGTGCCGGGCAACTGCCCGGGCGCCAGCGCGCAGGTCGCGCGCACTGCGGCGGGCGGCGCGTTCATGGCGATGGCGACGGGTTCGCAGGTGCCGCGGTTCAGCTCGTCGACCTGGCGCTCGATCGCGAACGCCTCGCGCAGCGCGCCCTCGGCCGTCACGTCGTGGAACGTGTAGACCACGCTGCAGCAGCCGTTGCGGCCGAGCGCGACGAGCCGCCCCGCGCTGTCGCGCGAGAAGCCGAGGCCGTTGACTTCCCCGCCGCGGCGGAAGCGCCCTTCGCCCGGCTGCATGAGCCAGACATCCCAGGCCGTATTGGCATTCCCACCGATCACCGGCACCCAGAGGTCCAGCGCGCCGTCGCCATTGGTCTCCGCAAGGCGTGGCAGGACGTCCGGCAGGTCGGTCTGCACCTCGATGCGCTGGCTTTCGACGCCGCCGTCCTGCACCTCGATGGTCCAGTATTCGGCGTTGGAGAGGGCGCGCAGCGTCAGCGGCGGCGCGCCCGGACGGGTGGCGCGGAGGGTGGTCCGCGCGGCCTCCGCCGCGGGAAGGGCGATCGCCAGCAGCGCCGCGGCAGTGAGCAGCATGCGACGGGTCATGCGGTCCTCCCGTGGCGGGCGAGCACGGCCCGCAGCGCGTCGAGGTCGATCGCCTCTCCCTTGGCGCGCCGTCCGGTGCGGCCGTCGCTGCCGACGACGGTGGTGGCCATGGTCAGCGCGTTCAGCACGGCCTCCTCGACCGCCTCGGCGGCCGCGACGAACAGCGGCGACATGCGGTCGTTGGGCCAATCCGCGACGATCGCCTGGTGGGCGCGGCGTTCCGCCGTGCGCCGCACGCCGGGATGGGTCGAGAAGGCGAGGGCATAGTCGCCCGACCCGTCGCTGAAGGCGGCCCCGGTGCGCGCGAGGCCCGCCATGGCCCGCGTCGCGAGCCGCGTCAGGTTGCGGTCGGACAATGGGGCGTCGGTCGCGATCACCACCATCACCGATCCGTCGGCATCGCCGCGGTCGGTGTGTTCCTTGAGGTACCACCTACCGAGCTCACGCCCGACCGGGATCCCGTCCATGGTCAGCACGCCGCCATAATTCGCCTGCACCAGCGCACCGAGCGTCCAGGCGCCAAGCGCCTCGGGCAGCACGCGCGATGACGTCCCGATGCCGCCCTTGAAGCCGAAGGCCATGGTGCCGGTGCCGGCGCCGACGCAGCCTTCCTCGACCGGGCCGTCCGTCGCGCCGTCCAGCGCATCCAGCACATGCGCGCCGGTCACGCCCCGCGCGTGGATGTCGTTCAGCCGGCCGTCATTGGTCTCGCCCACCACGGCATTGACGCTGACGGCCTCGGGGTTGCGGGCGAGGGTCCAGTCCACCAGCGCCTCGACCGCGCGGCCGACGGCCAGCGTGTTGGTCAGCACGATCGGCGTCTCGAGCTCGCCGAGTTCCGCGACCTGTGTCGCGCCGGCGAGCTTGCCGAAGCCGTTGATGACCGACAGCCCCGCCGGCACGCGGTCGGCGAACGGATTGCCGGGATGGGGCAGGATGGCGGTGACGCCGGTGCGGATGGCGTCGCCCTCGATCAGCGTGGTGTGGCCGACCGAAACGCCGGCCACGTCCGTGATCGCGTTGTGCGTGCCGGGGCGGAAAAGCCCCGGCGCCAGGCCGAGGTCGCGCGCCCGGCAGCGCGCGGTCACGCCGCCACGCCGTGGGCGAGCGTCTCCCGCACCGCCGCCAGCGCCTCGGCCGCCTTGGTCCCGTCCGGGCCGCCGGCCTGGGCCATGTCCGGCCGCCCGCCGCCGCCCTTGCCGCCGACCGCGGCCGAAGCCGCGCGCACCAGCGCGACCGCATCCGCCTTGCCCTTCGCCGCATCGCCGGTCGCGACGACGATGGACGCCTTGCCCTCGGCGGTGGAAACCAGCGCCACCACATCCGCCGTGCCGCCCTTCAGGATCGCTTCCGCCAGGCCCTTGAGGTCGCGCGGCGGCACCTCGCCCAGGTCGCGCAGCGCGACGCGCAGCCCGGCCACCTGCTCGACCTCCGCCCCGCCGCCGCCGGTCGCGAGCTTCTTGCGCAGCTCCGCCACCTCGCGCTCCAGCTTCCGGCGATCCTCGACCAGCGCCGCGATGCGGGAGGCGAGCTCGCCCGGCTGCGCCTTCAGCACCGCGGCCGCGGCCTGCAGGCTCTCCTCCATCTCGGCGATGTAGGCGAGGGCGGCGTCGCCGGTGACAGCCTCCACGCGACGGATGCCGGCCGAGACGGCGCCTTCGGACAGGATCTTGAACAGCCCGATATCGCCGGTGCGCCGGACATGCGTGCCGCCGCAGAGTTCGAGCGAATAGACGCCGTGCTTCTCGACCGCGGCCGCGTCATGGCCCATGCCAACGACGCGGACCTCGTCGCCGTACTTCTCGCCGAACAACGCCATCGCGCCGGCCTCGACGGCCGCCTCCGGCGTCATCAGCCGCGTCGTGACCTCGGCGTTCTCGCGGATGCGCGCATTCACCTCCGCTTCCACCCATTCGAGGTCCTCCTCGGTCATCGGCGTCGGCTGGGAGACGTCGAAGCGGAGGCGGTCCGGCGCGTTCAGCGAACCCTTCTGCGCGACATGCGTGCCGAGCCGGCGGCGCAGCGCCTCATGCAGCAGATGCGTCGCGGAATGGTGCGCGCGGATCTTCGAACGACGCTCATGCGCGACCTCGGCCTGGACCGCCAGCCCGACCTTGGCCTCGCCGGCGACGACCGTACCGATATGGACATAGAGCGCGCCGAGCTTCTTCTGGGTGTCGCGCACCTCGATCCGGCAGGCCTCGCCCGCCTGGATGATGCCGGTGTCGCCGACCTGGCCGCCGCTCTCGGCGTAGAAGGGGGTCTGGTTCAGCAGCACCGCGACCTCGGCGCCGACCGGCGCGGCGTCGACCGGCTTGCCGTCCTGCACGATGGCGACGATCTCGCCCTCGGCCGTCTCGGTCGTGTAGCCAAGGAACTCCGATGCCCCGACCTTTTCCTTGAGGTCGAACCACACGCCTTCCGTCGCGGCCTCGCCCGAGCCCGCCCAGGCGGCGCGGGCGCGCTTGCGCTGCTCGGTCATCGCCGCGTTGAAGCCCTCGACGTCGACGGCGCGGCCTTCGGCGCGCAGCGCGTCCTGCGTCAGGTCGAGCGGGAAGCCGTAGGTGTCATAGAGGCGGAAGGCGACCTCGCCCGGCAGGGTCTGGCCGGAGCCGAGCCGGCCGGTTTCCTCGGCCAGCAGGTGCAGCCCGCGCTCGAGCAGCGAGCGGAAGCGCGTTTCCTCCAGGCGCAGCGTCTCGCTGATCAACGCCTCGGCGCGGACCAGTTCCGGATAGGCCGCACCCATCTGGCGCACGAGGGAGGGCAGCAGCCGGTGCATCAGCGGCTCGCGCGAGCCCATCATGTGCGCGTGGCGCATCGCTCGGCGCAGGATGCGGCGCAGCACGTAGCCACGGCCTTCATTGGAGGGCAGCACGCCGTCCGCGATCAGGAAGGCGCCGGCGCGCAGGTGGTCCGCGACGACGCGGTGGCTCGACCGGAAGGGGCCGTCCGGCTCCTGACCGGTGGCTTCAGCGCTGGCGAGGATGATCGCCCGCAACGTGTCCGTGTCGTAGTTGTCGTGCTTGCCCTGCAGGATGGCGGCGAAGCGCTCGAGGCCCATGCCGGTGTCGATGGACGGCTTGGGCAGCGGCGCGCGCGTGCCGGGCGGGTCCTCGAGGAACTGCATGAAGACCAGGTTCCAGATCTCGATGAACCGGTCGCCGTCCTCGTCGGGGGACCCCGGCGGGCCGCCCGGGATCTTGTCCCCGTGATCGTAGAAGATCTCCGAGCACGGGCCGCAGGGGCCGGTGTCGCCCATGCGCCAGAAATTGTCGGAGGTCGAAATCCGGATGATGCGGCTGTCCGGCAGCCCCGCCACCTTCCGCCAGATCGCCGCGGCGTCCTCGTCCTCGGAATAGACGGTGACCAGCAGCTTGTCCTTCGGCAGGCCGAAGTCCTTGGTCAGCAGGTCCCAGGCGTAGGGGATCGCCTGGGTCTTGAAGTAGTCGCCGAAGGAGAAGTTCCCCAGCATCTCGAAGAAGGTGTGGTGGCGGGCGGTGTAGCCGACATTGTCGAGGTCGTTGTGCTTGCCGCCGGCGCGCACGCATTTCTGCGCCGTCGTGGCCCGCACATAGGGGCGCTTTTCCTGCCCGGTGAAGACGTTCTTGAACTGCACCATGCCCGAGTTCGCGAACATCAGCGTCGGGTCGTTCCGCGGGACCAGCGGGCTCGATTCCACCACCTCGTGCCCGTTGCGGCGGAAGTAGTCGAGGAAGGTGGCCCGGATGTCGTTGCTGCTCGTCATGTGCGATCCGTCGCGACGCCCGCGGAAAACCGGGCGGCGGCAAGATGTTGACCCAAGGGCGGGACAGGTAGCGCGCGGGGGGCGGGGCGTGAAGGGGCCGCTTGCCGGCCCGGCCCGGTGCCGCCCCCCCCGGCGGGGCCGGGATCAGCCCGGCGGGGGCAGGAACTCGACCTCGTGCTCCGAGGCGATGCGGATCACCTCGGCCGGGTCGGGAACGTTGTGGATGCGCTTGAACAGCGTCTCGAGGCTGCGGGCGGGGCTGACCCAGAACAGGGCCCGGACCGGCGAGCCGGACTTGTTCCAGATGCCGTGCATGATGCCCATGGGCATGCGGATCAGGTCGCCGGCGGTCGCGACCACGGGCTTGCCGTCCAGCACCAGGTCGAACCGGCCTTCCAGCACGCGGATGAACTCGTCCTGGGTGCTGTGGATGTGCGGGGGCACGAAGGTGCCGTCCGGGAACAGGGTGTCGAAGGCGAAGCAGGAATCGCAGGACGCGACCGGCTTGTAGGTCTGGCCCAGGATGTTCCAGACGACCCCGTCGATGCTGTCCCCCGCAGGGGTGATGCCGGCGGCCAAAGCGGACATGCGTGCCTCTCCTCTCCTAGACGTGAAGGTAGGTGTCGCGCACTTCCGGCGCTGCGGAAAGGGCCTCGCTGGTGCCGGTCCAGACCACCTGGCCCTTCTCGATCACGACGTGCCGGTCCGCGAGCTTGAGGATGGCCGCGAGGTTCTTGTCGATCAGCAGGATCGCCTGGCCCTCGGCGCGCAGCCGGGCCAGCACGGCCCAGATCTCGGCCCGGATCAGGGGGGCGAGGCCCTCGGTCGCCTCGTCGAGGATCAGCAGGCGAGGGTTCGTCATCAGCGCCCGACCGATGGCGAGCATTTGCTGCTCCCCGCCCGACAGCCGCGCCCCGAGGTTGCGGCGGCGTTCCGCGAGGCGGGGGAACAGCGCCAACACCTCCGGCAGGGTCCAGCGCGGCGCCCCGCCGGCGCGGTTGGCGGCGGTGGCGACCAGGTTCTCCTCGACCGTCAGGGTCGGGAAGACCTGGCGGCCCTCGGGCACCAGGCCGATGCCATGCTGGGCGATGCGGTGGGGTGGCTGGCCGGTGACATCCGCGCCGTCGAAGGCGATGCGGCCGGCGGTCGGGCGGATCAGGCCCATCACCGCGCGGACCGTCGTCGTCTTGCCCATGCCGTTGCGGCCGAGCAGCGTCACGACCTCCCCCGCGCCGACCGTGAAGGAGACGCCGTGCAGCACGCGGGCGGCGCCATATCCCGCGACGAGGTTCTCGACCGCCAGCATCACGCCTCGTCCTCGCCGAGATAGGCGGCGCGGACCTCGGGGTTGCCGCGGATATCGGCGACCGTGCCGGTGGCGATGACGCGGCCATAGACCAGCACCGAGACGCGGTCGGCGAGCGCGAAGACCGCCTGCATGTCGTGCTCGACCAGCAGGATCGTGTAGGCCGATTTCAGCCGGGTCAGCAGGGCGATGAGGCGCTCGGTCTCCTCCGGGCCGGCGCCGGCGAGCGGTTCGTCGAGCAGCAGCAGGCGAGGCTTCGTGGCGAGCGCGATGGCAAGTTCGAGGGCGCGCTTCTCGCCATGGCTGAGTGCACCCGCCGGGACCTCGGCGCGATCGGCAAGGCCGACCTCGGCCAGGGCGTCCATCGCCGCCGTGTTGGTCGCGGCTTCGGAGGCCGCCGGTCGGAGGAAACGGAAGGACGAGCCCGAGCGGGCCTGCACGGCCAGCGCGACATTCGCCAGCGCCGTGAAGCCCGGGACGACGCTGGTGATCTGGAAGGTCCGCGCCAGCCCGGCGCGCACCCGGCGCGGCAGGGACAGGCGCGTCACGTCCCGTCCTGCGAAGACGACCTGCCCCGCATCGGGGCGGACCACGCCGGTGATCTCGTGGATCAGCGTCGTCTTGCCCGCGCCGTTCGGGCCGATGACGGCGTGGATCTCGCCGGGCAGGACATCGAGCGAGACGCCATCCGTCACGGCCAGGCCGCCGTAATGCTTGCGCAGGTCGACCAGGCGCAGCAGCGGCTCAGCCATGGCGGCGCACCACCAGGCCGGACAGCCCGCCCTTGAGGAACAGCACGGCGAGGACCAGCAGCGGCCCGAACACCATCTTCCAGTGCGCCACGTGGTCGGCGAGCCAGGTCTCGAGCAGCACGAAGGCCACCGCGCCGAGGATTGCCCCCCAGAGCCGCCCGACGCCGCCCAGAATGACCATGAACAGCAATTCCCCCGAGCGCTGCCAGGAGATGCCGGCCGGGGAGACGAACTCGGTGGCGTTGGCCAGGAGGAAGCCTGCCGCCCCGCCGATCGCGCCCGCGATCACATAGGCGACGAGGCGGAACGGGTAAGGGGAGAGGCCTACCGCCTCGACCCGCTGGGCGTTCTCGCGCGCCGCGCGCAGCACGCGGCCGAAGCGGGAGGCGAGCAGCATGGCGCAGAGCGCCCAGGTCAGCGCCAGCGCACCGAGGCAGACGTAGTGGAAGGCCAGCCGGTCGCCGAGCAGCCGCGACCCCCAGACCTCGGTCCGGCTGTAGAGCGTGTAGCCGTCATCCCCGCCATAGGCCGCGAGCGAGGAGGCGGTGAAGAAGGCCATCTGCCCAAAGGCCAGGGTGATCATGATGAAGTGGACGCCGGAGGTGCGGATCGCGACCGCGCCCGTGACGAGCGAGAACAGCGCGGCCGCGCCGATCGCCGCCGGCAGGACGCGCGTGGCCTCGGTGACGTTGTGCGCGTCGAGGATCGCCACCGCATAGGCGCCGACCCCCACCGAGGCCGCATGCCCCAGGCTGACCAGACCCGCCCCTCCCACGAGGAAGGACAGCGAGACCGCCGCCATGGCGAGGATCATGACCCGCGCCATCAGCGTGGTCTCGTAGGATCCGCCGAAGCCCAGCAGCGGCGCGGCGCCGAGCGCAAGCAGCACCGCCAGCGGCAGCCAGGCTTCGCGCATGGATCAGCCTGCGCGGACGGGGAAGAGGCCCGCCGGGCGGAAGGCCAGGATCGCCGCCATGGCGACGTAGACGAGCATCGAGGCCAGTGCCGCCCCCGCCTGCCGCGCCGCGGAGGCATCGAGGAACAGCCGCATCAGGTCGGGCATCAGCGACTTGCCGAGCGTGTCGATCAGCCCGACCAGTAGCGCCGCGACGAAGGCGCCGCGGATCGAGCCGATGCCGCCGATGACGATCACCACGAAGGCGAGGATCAGCACCGTGTCGCCCATGCCGGGCTCGACCGAGAAGATCGGCCCCGCCAGCACCCCCGCGAAGCCCGCGAGCATCGCCCCGAAGGCGAAGACGAGGGTGAAGAGCCGGCCGATGTCGACGCCGAGCGCAGAGACCATCGGCGCGTTTGTCGCGCCCGCGCGAACCAGCATCCCGGCCCGGGTGCGCTCGACCAGCCACCAGAGCAGCCCCGCCGTCGCGAGGCCGGCGCCGAGCACCGCGACACGATACAGCGGGTATTGCAGCCCCGGCATGATCTGCACCCCGCCTTCGAGCAGAGGCGGCACCGCGACCTGCAGCGGTGCTGCGCCCCAGACCAGCTTCACGCCCTCGTTCAGGAACAGGATCACGCCGAAGGTCGCGAGCACCTGCGCGAGGTGGTCGCGATCGTACAGGTGCCGGAAGACCAGCACTTCCAGCACCAGCCCGGCGATCAGTGCCGCCGGCAGCGCCAGCAGCAGCCCGAGCCAGAAGGACCCGGTCGCCGCGGCCAGCGAGGCGCCGAGATAGGCGCCCAGCATGTACTGCACGCCGTGGGCGAGGTTGATGAAGTCCATCACCCCGAACACCAGCGTCAGCCCCGCCGCGACCAGGAAGAGCAGGATGCCGAGCTGCAGGCCGTTGAGGGCCTGCACCAGGAGCAGTTGCGTCGTCACGCCTGGTTCCTGACGTGCGCGTGCACGTCAGTCACCACCATCGTCCGGCGCGCGGTCGCCCCGCCAGCCCCGCGCGCGCGGGGCATCAGCGCATGCGGCATTCGGCGGCCCAGGGATCGACGGCGTTGGTGAACACCTTGCGGTCGGTCTGGGTCTCGAGCTTGCCGTCGGCGCGGCGGCCCACCTTGAGCAGCCAGAAATCCTGCACCGGGTAGTGGTTCGCCCCGAACGCGAAGGGCCCGCGCACCGAGCGGAAATCCGCCGCCCGGATCGCCGTGCGCAGCGCGTCCTTGTTGGCGAGGGTGCCGCCGACCTTGCGGATCGCGGAATCGAGCAGCATCGCCGCGTCATAGGCCTGCGCCGCATAGGTCGCCGGCACTGCGTTGTGGGCGGCGATGTAGTCGGTCACGAAGCGGTTGTTCTGCGGATTGTCCATGTTCGGCGCCCAGGAGGCGGCCGAGTAGAAGCCCAACGCCGCGTCGCCCTGCGCGGGCAGCGTCGCCTCATCGACCGTGAAGGTCGACAGGAACGGGATGTTCGCCAGGCCCGCCTGGCGATACTGCCGCACCAGGTTCACGCCGAGCCCGCCCGGCATGAAGGTGAAGATCGCATCGGGACGTGCGGCGGCGATCTTCGCGAGCTCGGCCGAGAAGTCGAGCTGGGTGAGGGGGACATAGACCTCGTCCACCACCTCGCCCTGGAACTTCGACTTGAAGCCTGCGACCGCGTCGCGGCCCGCCTGGTAGTTCGGCACCATGACGAAGACGCGGCGATAGCCGTTGTCCTGCGCCGCCTGGCCCATCACCGAATGGACCTGGTCGTTGTTGTAGGAGGTTGTGAAGAAGAACGGGTTGCAGCCGCGGCCGGCGAAGGTGGACGGGCCGGCATTCGTGCTGATGAGGAAGGTGTTGCTCTCCGTCACCGGGCGGATGATCGCCTGCAGGATGTTGGAGAACACCACGCCGACGATGAAGTCGACCTTGTCGCGTTCCAGCGCTGCGCGGACCTTGGTCACGGCGACGTCGGGCTTCAGCTCGTCGTCGATGATGACGGTCTCGGCGGTCAGGCCGCCGAGCTTGCCCTCGAGGTGACGCAGGCCGAGGGCGAAGCCGTCCTTCAGCTGGTTGCCCAGCGCCGCCTGCGGGCCGGTCTGCACGGCGACGACGCCGATCTTCACGCCGCCGGCGGGCTGCGCATGCAGGATGGCGGGCGCGGCCAGCAATGCCGTGGTGCCGCCCAGAAGCCCGCGCCGTCCGATCCCCGTCATGGAAGTCCCCCTGATTGCCCGGAAAGGACCTCTCTTAAGCGCGATCCGTCAGCCGCGCGCAAGACGCCCCGCCATGGCCGCGGCATGGGCGACCAGGGGGTGGGCGGGGTCGGGGAAGGGGTCGAGGACGGTGAAGTGGTTGGCGCCGGGCAGTTCCTCGGCCGTGCCGCCCCAGGCGGCGGCGAAGTCGCGGGTCTGGCGGCGGAACTCGTCGCTCTCGGCGCCCCCGACGACGCAATGGAGTTCCCCCGGCGCGGTGGCCTGCCAGCGGGGGGACAGGGCGCGCGCCTCCGCGGCCGTCAGGTTCAGCCCCCGCCCGATGGTGGTGGGCAGCAGGGGCTCGATCTCGAAGACACCCGAGATCGGCAGCGCCGCGCCGACCAGCCCGGCCGGCAGCGCAGGGTCGATCGCCTGCCAGTCGGTACCCATGAGCATCGCCGCGAGCTGCCCACCCGCGGAATGCCCGGCGACCAGCAGCCGCCGCCCCGTGCGCCGGTGCAGCATGACGCAGGCTGCCTGCATCTGCGTCACGATCCGCGCGAGCGGGACATGCGGACAGAGGTCGTAGGACGGCACCGCCACCGGCACGCCCCGCAGGACGAGCCCCCGCGCGCAATGGCTTGCGAAGGACTTGTCGAGCGCCTGCCAGTAGCCGCCATGGATGAAGACGGCGACCGGTCCGTCGCTGTCGGGCTCGAACAGGTCGAGCCTTTCGCGCGGCCCGGCGCCATAGGGCAAATCGAGGGTCTTGCGCGCCCAGGTTGCGCGAAAGGCCTCTGCTTCGCGCGCCCAACCGGCGATGATCTCCGCGCTGCCGGGCACCCGGGCGCGGTTGTTGTATTCGGATTCGATATCCATGGCGCGGCATTGAGCGTGGCGCGAGGGTGCCCGGCAAGGCAGGATCGCGGCCATGCGAGTCTACCTCGCCGGTCCGGAGGTCTTCCTGCCCGACGCCCTCGACGTGGCGGCGGCGAAGAAGCGCGTCTGCGCGGCGCACGGGCTCGAAGGCGTCTTTCCCCTCGATCCGCCGCCGATGCTGCCGCCCGGCGATCGCCCGTATTGGATGCGGATCTACCTCGGCAACGAGGGGCACATCCGGTCCTGCGACGGGTTGATCGCGAACCTGACCCCCTTCCGGGGGCCGTCCGCGGACGCCGGGACGGTCTTCGAGCTCGGCTTCATGCGGGCGCTCGGGCGCCCGGTGATGGGCTACAGCAACGTCGCGACCGATTTCCTCGGCCGCACCCGCGGCTTCCTGGGCGCGACGGCGACGCGGCGTACGGATGGCGGCTGGGAGGACGCGGACGCCATGGGCCTCGAGGATTTCGGCCTGGGCGACAACCTGATGATCGACGGCGGCATCGCCGCCGCCGGCGGGGCGTTCGAGCGCGAGGACGCGCCCGGCGACCGCTGGCGGGACCTTGCCGCCTTCGAACGCTGCGTGGTCCGCCTGGCTCAGTGGTCCTCGGCGTCCAGCGCGTAGCCCGCCGAACGCACGGTCCGGATCAGGTCCACGTCGCTCTCGCCATTGATCGCCTTGCGCAGGCGGCGGATGTGCACGTCGACCGTGCGCGGCTCGACATGGATGTCGCGGCCCCAGACGGCGTCGAGCAACTGCTCGCGCGAGAAGACGCGGCCCGGATGCTGCAGGAAGAACTCGAGCAGCCGGTACTCCGTCGGGCCCAGATGCAGCGGCCTGCCGCCGCGCGCGACCCGATGCGCGTCCTGATCCATGGCGAGGTCGCGGTAGGTCAGCATGCCCTTGGTCGCGACGCCGCCGGACCGGCGCAGCAGCGCGCGGATGCGGGCCAGCAGCGCGTCCATCACGAAGGGCTTCGCGATGTAGTCGTCGGCGCCGGTGTCGAGCGCCCGCACGGCATCCTGGTCCTCGGTGCGGGCCGTGACCATGATGATGGGCAGGTCCCGGGTATGCGGCCGCCGGCGCAGTTGCCGGCAGACCTCGATGCCGGACAGCGCCGGCAGCATCCAGTCCAGCAGCACCAGGTCGGGCCGTGCCTCGGAGACGCGCAGCAGCGCCTCCTGGCCGTCGGCGGCTTCCTCGACCTTGAAGCCCTGCTTCTCGAGGTTGTAGCGCAGCAGGGTCATCAGCGGCGCCTCGTCCTCGACGACGAGGATGGTCGGCTTGGCGAGGGTGGAATAGGCCTCGGCCATCGTGGCTAGCCTCCGGCCGGGCGCACCACCGCATAGGCCGACTGGTCGGCCTTGGGGCGCTCCTCGGTGATGTTGTCGCCCAGAACGGCGTAATAGATGCGTTCGGCGATGTTGGTCGTGTGGTCGCCGATCCGCTCGAGGTTCTTGGCGATGAACAGCATGTGCGTCGCCGCGGTGATGTTGCGCGGATCCTCCATCATGAAGGTCAGCAGTTCGCGGAAGATGCCGTTGTAGATGGCGTCGACCGGTTCGTCCGCTTCCCACACGCGCCGCGCGGCCTCGGCGTCGTTGTTCACGAAGGCGTCCATCGCGGCCTTCAGGTTCTCCTGCACCAGCTGCGCCATGCGCTCGAACCCCGCGAGGCTGCCGATGGCGGGCAGGGAGGCGAGCACCACGGCGCGCTTCGCGGCGTTCGAGGCGTAGTCCCCGATGCGCTCGAGGTCGTTCGACGCCTTCATCGCGGCGATGATGACGCGCAGATCCGCCGCCATCGGCTGCCGCAGGGCCAGCAGGCGTACGCAATAGGCCTCGACCTCGCGTTCCAGGGCATCGATCTGGGTGTCGCGGCCGATCACCGCCGTCGCCAGGTCGGTGTCCCGGCGGACCAGGGCGCGCGTCGCCTCGGCCACCTGGCGCTCGGCGAGGCCGCCCATCCGCGCGACCATGTCGCGCAGACGGCGGAGCTCCTCGTCATAGCTTCGGACGATGTGTTCGTTGGGCATGTCCTGTCCTTCCCGCCGCTCAGCCGAAGCGACCGGTGATGTATTCCTGGGTCTTCGCGTGCTTGGGCGCCGTGAACATCTGCACGGCGGGCGCGACCTCGATCAGCTCGCCGAGATAGAAGAAGGCGACCTGATCGGCGCAGCGCGCGGCCTGCTGCATGTTGTGCGTCACGATCACGAGGGTGAAGTCGCGCTTCAGCTCGTCGATCAGCTCCTCGATCTTCAGCGTGGAGATCGGGTCGAGCGCGGAGGTCGGCTCGTCGAACAGGATGACCTCGGGCCGCACCGCGATGGTGCGGGCGATGCAAAGGCGCTGCTGCTGACCGCCCGACAGGCCGAGGGCCGAGGCATCGAGCCGATCCTTCACCTCGTCCCAGATCGCCGCGCGGGTCAGGGCCCATTCGATCCGCTCGTCCATCTGGGACTTCGAGAGCTTCTCGTGCAGGCGGATCCCGAAGGCGATGTTCTCGTAGATCGTCATCGGAAAGGGGGTCGGCTTCTGGAAGACCATGCCGACCTTCGCGCGCAGCGCGTTGAGATCGGCGTCGGGAGCGATCACATTCTCCCCGTCCAGCAGAACCTCGCCCGTCGCGCGCTGGCCCGGGTAGAGGCTGTACATCCGGTTCAGGACCCGCAGCAGCGTCGACTTGCCGCAGCCGGACGGACCGATCATGCCGGTCACCTGGCGGTCCGGGATCTCGAAGTCGATGCCCTTCAGCGCGCGGTTGTCGCCGTAGAAGAACTCGAGGTTGCGAATGGAGATGCGCGACGCGTTGATCGCCGCCCCGGAGCGCGCCTGCACGCCGCCGAAGCCCTTGGTCGCGGTCTCGGTGGTCTCGGCCGTGGTGGACATGATGCCGTTCCTTCCGGTCACTTGCGGCCGCGCAGCACGCTGCGGGCGAGGATGTTGAGGCCGAGCACGCCGAGCGTGATCAGCAGCGCGCCGGCCCAGGCGAGCCCGATCCAGTCCTCGAAGGGCGAACCCGCATAGGCGTAGATCGTCACCGGCAGGCTCGCCATCGGCTTGGTGAGGTCGACCGACCAGGCGTTGTTGCCGAGCGAGGTGAAGAGCAGCGGCGCCGTCTCCCCGGCCACGCGGGCGACGGCGAGCAGGATGCCCGTGATGATCCCCGACATGGCCGACTTCCAGCAGACGAAGACGATCATCTTCCACTTCGGCGCGCCGAGGCCGATCACCGCTTCGCGCAGCGTGTTCGGGATCAGGGAGAGCATGTCCTCGGTGGTGCGGACGACCACCGGGATGACGATGATCGCAAGCGCCGCCACGCCCGCCCAGCCCGAGAAGCCGCCGAAGGGCATCACCAGGATGGTGTAGACGAACAGGCCGATCAGGATCGACGGCGCGGAGAGCAGGATGTCCGAGACGAAGCGGACCAGATTGCCGAACTTCGATCCGCGCGCATATTCCGCGAGGTAGGTGCCGACCAGCATGCCGACCGGCGTGCCGATCGCGGTGCCGAGCGCGGCCTGGATCAGGCTGCCGACGATCGGGTTCAGCAGCCCGCCCTCCGAGCCCGGCGGCGCCGTGACGCGGGTGAAGATCGACAGCCCCATCGCCTCGGAGCCCCGATAGGCGAGGGTCAGCAGGATCGAGGCGAGGAAGGCGAGGCCGACCAGCATCGCGACGAGGCCGAGGATGCGGACGATCGCGTCCATCCGTCGGCGCCGACGGCCGAGGGCGGCGGCGACCTTGAGGTCCTTGCGGGGGCCGGGATGGATGCCGGCGCCGATGGTGATGCTCATGGCGTCAGGCCTTCAGCCGCGAGCGCAGCAGGTAGCGCGAGGCGGCGAGCACGAGGAAGGAGAGCACGAAGAGGATGAAGCCGAGCGCGAGCAGCGAGGCGAACTTCAGGCTGCCGGCCTCGCTTTCCCCGAATTCCAGCGCGACGAGGGAGGCGATGGTGTTGCCGGGCCCGAACAGAGATGTGCTGATTCGGTTGGCGTTGCCGATGACGAAGGTGACCGCCATCGTCTCGCCCAGCGCGCGGCCGAGACCGAGCATGATGCCACCGACCACCGACACGCGGGTGTAGGGCAGGACCACGCTGCGCATCACCTCCCAGGTCGTCGCGCCCAGCCCGTAGGCACTTTCCTTGTAGACGGGGGGTACCTGCTCGAAGACGTCGCGCATCGTGGCCGCGATGAAGGGCAGGATCATGATCGCGAGGATGAAGGCCGCGGTGAAGATGCCGGTGCCGAAGGGCGCGCCCTGGAACAGAAAGCCGACCAGCGGCAGCTCGCCCACCGTGTCGATGATGGTCGGCTGGATGTATTGGGCGAAAGCGGGCGCGATCACGAAGAAGCCCCACATGCCGTAGATGATCGAAGGCACCGCGGCGAGCAGCTCGATCGCCGTGCCGACCGGCCGGCGCAGCCAGGGCGGCGCCAGTTCCGTCAGGTAGAAGGCGATGCCGAAGGCCAGCGGGACCGCCAGCACGATCGCCAGAACCGCCGTGACCACCGTGCCGTAGATCGACACGCCCGCGCCGAACACTTCCTGCACCGGGTCCCAGTCCGTGGACCAGACGAAGGGCAGGCCGAAGGCACGGAAGGCCGGCAGGCCGGCGAGGAACAGCTCGACGATGATGGCGCCGAGCAGGATCAGGACCAGGACAGCCGCGCCGCGGCAGGCCCCTTCGAAGACGATGTCGCCGACATTGCCGCGGCTGCGGCGGGTGGCGGCGGGGTGGGGTGTGTCGGCGGTTGCGGCCTGGCTCACGGCGTCTGCCTGTCGTCAAGGTGGGGCAGGGCCCGGCCGAAGCCGGGCCCTGCGATGCGGATCAGGCGCCGAACTGCGTCCGCCAGGCGGCGCGGACAGCGGTCTTGGTCGCCTCCGGCAGCGGGATGTACTCGAGCTCGCGGGCCATCGCATCGCCATTGGCATAGGCCCAGTCGAAGAACTTGCGCACATTGGCGTTGCGTGCGGCGTTCGCCGGGTTGGTCGGCAGCAGGATGAAGGTCGGCGCGACGATCGGCCAGGAGGCGTCGCCGCCCTGGTCGATGATGTTCGCGGCGAAACCCGGCACCGACCAGTCCGCATTGGAAGCGGCGGCGATGAAGGCCTCCATGGTCGGCTTCACGAAGTGGCCGGCCTTGTTCTTCAGCTGCGTGGTGACGAGGTTGTTGCGGCTGGCATAGGCGTTCTCGACATAGCCGATGCCGCCGCGCGTGTTGCGCACGCCGCCCGCGACACCCTCGTTGCCGCGCGCGCCGTTGCCGACCGGCCAGCGGACCGAGGTCGCCGCGCCGGGGCCCGAGCGCCAATTCGCCGACGCCGCCGCGAGGTAGGACGTGAACACGAAGGTCGTGCCCGACCCATCGGCACGATAGACCGGCGCGATGGCCAGGCCCGGCAGAGTGACGCCCGCGTTGAGTTCCGCGATGCGCGGGTCGTTCCAGCGGGTGATGCGGCCGAGGAAGATGTCAGCCAGGACCTCGCCGGTCAGCTTCAGCTGCTCGTTCTCGATGCCGGGGACGTTGATGATCGGCACGACCGAGCCCATCACCGTCGGGAACTGCAGCAGGTTGCCCTCGGTGAGCTGCTGCTGGTTCAGCGGTGCGTCCGTCGCGCCGAAATCGACGGTCCGGTTGCGGATCTGGTTGATGCCGGCGCCGGAACCGACCGACTGGTAGTTCAGTTGCAGGCCGGTCGCCTCGCGGGCCGCTTCGGCCCACTTCTGGTAGATCGGGTTGGGGAAGGACGCGCCAGCGCCCGTGATCTGCGCGCCCTGGGCGCGGGCCTCGAGAACCGGAAGGCTCAGCGCCGCACCGGCGCCGAGAAGGAAGGACCGCCTATTCACAGCGTCTCACTCCGTCAGTGGTAGAAGCCGCGCCGCCCCGGACGGGACGACACGTGGGCGGCTTCTAGGCGGGGTGGAAGACCTCCCGATTGCAGTTTTATGAAAGAACGATGACAGAGGCTCCGACAAGCGCACTGCTTGTCGGAGATACTCGGGCGCAACTATAGGTTGAGATACCCTTACCTGTACCAGGCCGGGCGACGCTTCTCACGGAAGGCGGCGAGACCTTCCTTCCCCTCGGCCGAGGCCCGCTGCATCCAGGATTCGTGCGCCAGCAGCGACATCTCCCGGGCAGAGAGCTTCAGGCCGTTGGCGCCGAGGAACGAATCCTTGGTCATGGCGATGGCGGTCGGCGAGGAGAGCATCGTCTGGTCGATGATCTCGGCGAGTCGCGCATCCGCCTTGTCGGCCTCGACGACTTCATGGACCAGGCCGATACGCAGCGCCTCGGCTGCGTCGAAGCGCTCGCCCGTGATGGCATAGCGGCGGGTCTGTCGCAGGCCCATGGCATGGACCATGTGGGTGCTGATCGGGGTCGGCGCGACGCCGACGCGCACTTCCGTCAGGCCGAAGATCGCGGCCGGCGTGGCGATCGCGACGTCGACGCAGCAGACCACGCCGCAGCCGCCGCCGAAGCAGGCGCCATGCACCAAGGCGAATGTCGGCTTGGGAAACTCGTTCAGCTTCTGCATGGCGGTGGTGGTCGCCATCGACGCCGCATAGGCCTGCTCCGGCCCATAGGTCGCCGCCTTGGCCAGCCAGTCGAGGTCCGCCCCCGCCTGGAAATGCTTGCCGGCGCCGCGGATCACCAGTGCCCGGACCTTAGGGTCGTCGTGCAGCGCGTCGAGGCCCTCGATCAGCGCGGCGAGCAGGTCCTCGTCATAGGCATTGCCCTTGGCGGGCTTGTTGAGCGTGGCGGTGGCGATGCCGCGGTCGTCGATCGACAGCAGGACGGGTTTGGCCATGGCGGTTCTCCCTTCGAACGGGCGCATCCTTGCCGGGGGTGGCGCGCGCCGCCAAGCCGCCGTTGACGCATGGCCGAAGCGCGCCGAGGCTCTCCCCGCCTTTCGGGAGGAGCCTCCGATGACCTCGACGCGCCCCACGCTGTCCGGCCCGCGCCACGCCATCTCCGCCGGCCACTACCTTGCCGCGAGTGCCGGCATGGCGGTGCTGGAAGCGGGCGGCAATGCGGTGGATGCCGGCTGCGCGGCCGGCATCGCGCTCGGCGTCGTGCTGCCGGACCTGGTGAATGTCGCGGGCGTCGCGCCGATCATGATCCGCATGGCCGACGGGACGGTCGAGACCATCGCCGGCCTCGGCCACTGGCCGCGCGCCCTGCCGCCGGACGTCTTCATGCGCGAGCATGGCGGGAAGATCCCGAACGGCGTGCGGCGGACCGTGGTGCCGGCGGCGCCGGACGCCTGGATCACCGCGCTCGAGCGCCACGGCACGATGGGCTTCGGCGAGGTCGCGCAATACGCGATCCGCTACGCGGCCGAGGGCTTCGCGGTCTTCCCGCTGCTCGCCGAGACGGTGGCGCTGCATATCGAGGACTACGCGAAGTATCCCTCCAACGCCGCGATCTACCTGCCGGGCGGCAAGCCGCCGGTGGTGGGCGAGCGCTTCGTGCAGTCGGACCTCGCGCGCACGCTGACCTACATGGTCGACGAGGAACGCCGCGCGGCCGCCAAGGGCGGGCGGATGGCGGGCCTCGCCGCCGCGCATGCGGCCTTCTACCGCGGCGACATCGCGCGCGAGATCGTCCGCTTCATCCAGGCCGAGGGCGGCTTCCTGTCGATGGAGGACATGGAAGGGTTCCGTTCGCGCCTCGAACCCGCGGTCGCAAAGCCCTGGCGCGGCCATACGCTGCTGACCTGCGGGCCGTGGTGCCAGGGGCCGGCGCTCGCGCAGGCGCTGCTGCTGATGGAACGCGCCGGCTTCTCGGACATGGCGCACAATTCCGCCGACTACCTGCACCTGCTGACCGAATGCGTGAAGGCGGCGATGGCCGACCGCGAGTACCATTTCGGCGATCCGCTGTTCACCCAGGTGCCGGTGGAAGGGCTGCTCGCGCCGGATCACCTCGATGCGCGGCTGCGCCAGATCGACCCGCAGCGGGCGCATCCGACGATGTACGAGCCGCTGCTCGGCCGCGGCACGCCGGCCGTGGGGCCGCAGCGCGCGGACCTGCCGAAGGTCGAGGCCGATACCTCCTACGTCGCCGTGGTCGATCGCTGGGGTAATGCGTTCAGCGCGACGCCGTCCGACGGGTCGTGGAATTCGCCGGTTGTCCCGGGGCTCGGCATCGTGCCGTCGAACCGTGGCAGCCAGTCGCGCCCCGATCCGGCGCATCCCTCGGGCGTCGCGCCGGGCAAGCGGCCGCGCCTGACGCCCAACCCGGCGATGCTGGTCACCGAGGATGGTGGCGTCATGCCCTTCGGCACGCCGGGCGGGGACGTGCAGATCCAGGCCATGCTGCAGGTCATGCTGAACGTCTTCCACTTCGGCATGGAATTGCAGGAAGCGATCGAGGCGCCGCGCCTCGCCTCCTATGCCTTCCCGTCCTCCTTCGCGCCCTTCGACTACTTCCCCGCGCGTATCGCGGTGGAAGCGCGCGTACCGCAATCGGTGCGGGACGACCTCGCCGCGCGGGGGCACGAGGTGAAGGAATGGCCGGAGATGACCTGGCTCGCCGGCAGCGTGGAGGCGGTGATGTCCGACCCCAAGGCGGGGCTGGTGCGCGCCGGGGCCGATCCGCGCCGCCCGGCCTACGCCATCGCCGGATGAGGCTTGCCGGGCGCGCGGCGCGCGCCATGTGACCGCGGATGAAACGACACGCCATGCCGCGCCGGGCGATGCTGGGCCTGCCGGGGGTGCTCGCGCCCGGCCTTGCCGCCGCGCAGGCGGCGCCCGAGGTCGACCTCCTGCTGGTGCTCGCGATGGATGCCTCGGGCTCTATCGATTCAGACGAGTTCCGGCTCCAGCGGGAGGGCCTCGCGGAATCCGTCACGCACCCGGCCGTGCTGGCGGCCATCGCCTCCCAGCCGCGGCAGGCCATCGCGGTGGCGGTGGTCGAATGGGGCAGCCCTGGCGGCGCGGCGACGGTGGTGGACTGGATCGCGGTACGCGACGCGGCCTCGGCGGCGATGCTGGCCGTGGCGCTCCGTGACGCGCCGCGATCCCGCCAGTCCTACAACGCCATCGGGGACGCCATCGCGCATGCCACGGCCCTGATCGCCGCAGCACCCTTCCGCGCCGAGGAGAAGGTGATCGACGTCGCCGGCGACGGGCCGGACATGCGCTCCATACTTCCCGCGCCCGAGGCACGCGACCGCGCCGTCGCCGCCGGCATCACGGTCAATGGCCTTGCCATCGAGGTGGCGCCCGTCACGCGCCGCGGCGAAGCCCTGCGCGCGACCTATGAGCGCGAGGTGATCGGCGGCCCAGGCGCCTTCGTCATCGCCGCCGAAACGCGGCAGGATTTCGCGCGGGCGATGCGGGCCAAGCTGATCCGGGAAATCGCCTGAGATGCGCCTGCCGCGACGCGCACTTGCGCTGCTGGTGGCCACGCCGGCCGCGGCCGCCGTCCCCGATTGGGTGGCGGAGCTGCGGCGCGGTGGCTTCGTGCTCTACATGCGCCACGGCGTCACCGACCGCAGCCAGCTGGACACCGGTCGGCTCGGGGACCGGGCTGGGCAGCGGAACCTCTCCGCCGCCGGGGTGCGGCTGGCGGGGGAAGTATCGGACGCCATCGCGCGCCTCGGCATCCCGATCGGTCTGGTGCGGTCGAGCCCGGTGTTCCGTGCTTCCGACACCGCCGCGATCATCGCGCGCGGACAGCCGGTCGAGGTCACGATGGACCTGGTCGCGGACGACTACACCGCCGACATCCCGGCCGCCGTCGCGGGACTGCGGCGGGCGCTGGCGATCGCACCCGCGCCGGGCACCAACACGCTGCTCGTCGGGCACATCCAGAAGCTGGCCATGGTGCTCGGCCGGTCGGTCGCGCAGCAGGAGTTCCGCGAGAACGGCGTCGCGGTCTTCCGGCCGGAACCGCCTGCCAGCTTCGCGCTCCGCCGCATCCTGTCGCCGCAGGACATCCTCGCCGCCGCCGGTTGACCCGGCGCCGGCGCCGCGCCCAGGCTTGTGGCCGGATCAGGGGGACCAGCCATGGCCGATGAGGTACTGGAGGCCGCGGTCGCGCGCGGCATCGCGAATTTCGAGGCGACGACCGGGCGCGTCCCCGATGCTTTCCGCCTGCTGCTGCAGCACGCGCCGGGCGCCTTCGCCGGCTACGGCCTGCTGCGCGAGGCCGCGATGCGCGCGCCGGACCAGGGCGGGGCGCTCGACATCAAGACCAAGGAACTGATCCTCGTCCTGCTCGACGTGCTGGTGGGCGCGGTGGACGGGGCGAAGGTCCACGCCGGCAACGCGCTCCGCCAGGGGCTGACGCTGCCGGAACTCGCCGAGGGCCTGGTCCAGTGCATCCTGGTGGGCGGCATCACCACCTGGAACCGCGCCGGGCGCCAGGTGATGGAACACGCCGCCGCGCTGGCCGAGGCCAGGCCTCAGACGTAGCCCGGCCCCTCGATGGGCGGATGCGCCTCGAGGAAGGCCTCGTCGATCTCCACGCCGATGCCCGGCGTCCGGTTCGGCAGGACGTTGCCGTCGGCGCCGATCGTCCAGGGCGTGCTGCCGAGCTCGTCGCGGAACTTGTTGGCCTTGGAGATGTCGGCCTCGAAGTAGCCGGCATTCTCGATGGCGGCGAGGAAGTGGATCGAGGCCGCCTGGTTCACCCCGGTCATCGAGGAATGCGGGTTGACCGGGATCTTGAAGGCGGAGGCCATGCCGGCGATGCGCAGCGCTTCCGTGATGCCGCCGCATTTCGAGAGGTCGGGCTGCCAGATGGTGATCACGCCGTCCTCGAGCACGCGGGTGAATTCGAAGCGGGTGAAGTGGTTCTCCCCGGCGGCGAGCGGCGTCGCGCCGTAGCCGCGCGCCTGGGCGTAGAGATGATGGTCGTGGGCGGGGAAGGGTTCCTCCAGCCAGCCGATGTTGAGCCGATCCATCTCCGGCATCACCTGGCGGACCTGGTCGATCGAGTAGCCGATATTCGCGTCGGTCAGGATGGCGAGGCCGTGGCCGAAGGCATCGCGCACCGCCTCCATGCGCGCCACGTCGTCCTTCACCGTGTCGCCGACGCGCAGCTTCACCGCCCTGTAGCCGGCCTCGATATGCGGCGCGGCCTCATCGATCAGCGCAGCGGGGTCCTGGTAGCCGAGCGCCACGCCACCGGCATAGGCGGCCACGGGCCGCGCCGCGCCGCCGAGCAGCTTGTACAGCGGCAGGTTCAGCGCCTTCCCCTTGGCGTCCCACAGCGCCATGTCGATGCCCGACATCGCCATGGCGCAGGCCGCACCCATGCCGTGGCTCGCCAGCTGGTACTTGTAGATGCGCGCGTTGATGCCCGTGGTGTCGAAGGCATCCATGCCGAGGATGAGGCTGCGCAGCGTCGTCTCGATCAGCTTCGCGATGGCGGTGTGCGCGCGGCCGTGATGGCTTTCGCCCCAGCCGACGATGCCGTCCTCCGTGATGACCTTCACCATCACCGCGTCGCGCTTGATCGCCTGGCCGATACCGAGGCGCGGCCCGCCCTGCGGCAGCGGGAAGGAGGTCGGGAAGGCCCGGATGTCGACGATCTTCATGGTGGCGTTTCCTGTTTCGTTCGGTCGAGGCTGCCAGCCGGGGAGGGCGTTTGCAAACCTGGCCGCCGGCGCCTTCGACGGGGAGGTGAACGGCGTCGTCCGCCACGCGCGGAAGCCCGCGCGGTACCGCGCTTCAGCCCGGGCCGAGCGGCGGCGTGCGGTCGAAGACCGGCGGGGCATAGGCCTCGCCGGTCCAGCGATGGCGGCTGACGGGCGCGTTGTTGCGCACGTCCCGTACGACCAGGTCGGGCATGCCACCAGGTCGGCTGCCGACCGGCACGACGCGCCAGCGCCGTTCCCATCCCGTGCGCTGGCCGCGCGGTCCGGTTTCGCTGTGCGCGGCGCGGAGCAGGCTCGCGAAGATCGGCCGCAGCGCCGTGCCGTCGCGGACCAGCAGGTGCAGCGCCTCGGTCGAGGTGCTGCGGCCGGTCGAGGTGTAGGAATTGGAAAGGCGCACCGCGATCACCCGCTGCCCGCCGAGCGGCGCGAGGTCGTCGATGTCGATCAGGCAGGACCAGAGCGGGTCGATGGTGAGGGGCTCGACGGCGACAGGCCCGGCCACGACCTGCGGCGCGCCGTCCTCGCCGGCGCGCATCAGCGCGACCCGGATGTCCTGCCCGTCCGGCACGACCACGACGAAGATGCCATCGGCGTCCGGCCCCCAGGCCTTGAAGGCGGAGCAGGCCATCTCGCCGCGCCCGCCATCCGCCGTCTGGCCGAAGAGGAACTGCGTCGCCGCCCGCTCCTCCAGCGCCTGCGCCGCCCGGGCGGGCAGGGCGAGCGCGGCGAGCAGCGGCAGCCGACGACGCAGCAGGGCGGTCATCCCCGCAGCGCCTTGATCTGCGCCGGATAGCCGGACGGGTCGACGGCGACGTCGATCAGCACGGGGCCCTTGGCGGTGCAGGCCTCGGCGAGGGCGGCGGCATACTCGGCCTCCGTCGTCGCGCTGAGCCCGATGCCGCCCAGCGAGCGCATCACCCCCGCCAGGTCCGCCCGCGGCCAGCCCAGCGCGCCGTCATGCAGGTCCCGCGCATCCTTCTTGATGTCGATCAGCGAGAGCGTCGCATCGTTGAAGGCGATGACGACGACGGGCGCGCCCTGCACCGCGGCCGTCGCGAGTTCGCCGAGCCCCATCAGCAGCCCGCCATCGCCGGTGAAGGCGAGCGCCCCGCGCGCCGGGTCGTACAGCGCGGCGGCGAGGGCCGCCGGCAGCGCGAAGCCCATGGTGGCGAGGCCGTTCGAGATCAGCAGGTCCCCTGGACGCGAACACTGCCAATAGGTTGTTGCGGGGAACATGTGCGCGCCGGCATCGACCGCGACGCGCGGATCGAAGCCGGCCTTGCGGCAGGCCTCCTGTGCGATCTCGACGACGCGCTGCGGGCCGATGCCCGCCCCGCGCCGGGGGTCGTTGGCAAGCGCGGCGAGCCAGGCCTGGCGCAGCGCCGCGATCTCGGCCGCCGTCCAGTCCGAGCGCGGCGCGCCCTCGGCCAGGGCCGCGACGGCCGGAGCGAGCGCGCCCGACAGCGCCGCCGCCGGCGGGGTGTAGGGCAGGGCGCGCGGGGCGGTGGCGAGCTCGATCACCGGCACGGACCAGCGCCAGGGCTTGGAGATGAACTCCACCGGATCGGCGCCGATCAGCAGGATGGCATCCGCCCGATCCATCACCGGGCCTTCCGCGGCGCCGCAGGTGAAGACGCCGGCGAAATGCGGATCGGCATCCGCGACCACGCCCTTCGCCTTGTAGGTGACGAGCGCCGGGCATCCGAGCGCGGCGATGAGGGCGCGGATCTCCGGTGCCGCCTCGACCGCCTCGAGCCCCGCGACGATCACGGGCCGCCGCGCGCCGGCGAGCACCTTGCGCGCCTCGCCGATGGCGGCGGCATCGGGCCGCGGCGCGACGGGGCGGGAGAGGGCGGCCGGCAGGGCCGCCGGCTGGCGGGCGGCGCGGCCCGTCAGTTCGATCAGCGCCGCACCGCGTGGCGCGGCGAGGGCAGCCTCGATCGCGCGATGCGCGGCCTCGTCCGCCGCCATCTGGCCGACCGACAGCTGCGCCTTGGTCACCGGGGCCAGCATGGCCGACTGGTCGAAATACTGGTGCGTCGCATAGGCGCGTTCCGGTGCCGCGAAGCCGTCCGCGAGCAGCACCACCGGCGCGCGGTCGAGCGCGGCATGCGCCATCCCGTTCGCCGCATTGCCCACGCCCGGGCCACGGGTGCAGAGCGCGAAGCCCGGCGTGCCGGACAACTCGGCCTCGGTCGCCGCCATGATGACCGCGGAGGATTCGTGGCGGGCGAGGACGAAGTCGAGCCCTTGCGCCTTGGCCGCTGCGATGAGGTCAAGGCTCGACCCGCCTCCCGGCACGCCGTACAGCCGCTTCGTTCCCGCGCCCGCGAAGGCGGCGGCAATGGCATCGGCGGCGGTGGTCACGGCTGCGTCGTTCATGCGGATCCTCCAATGTGTCGGGGCAAGGATAGGCGGGCCGGACGCTGCCCATAAGGGGGCACGCCGCGCCCGATTCCTGGGCAGCTGCCGTCTGCGCGGCCAATCCGGTACCCTTGCCGGGCTTGCGCTGAGGTGCCCCGCCCGGCGAGGCTCGCATCCGGAGGACCTCGCGCTGGTGACCACGACGACCCCCGCCTTCGATGAGATGTCGGCCGACGGCCTGGTCCGCGGCCCCTATGCCGAGATTGCCCGCTGGCTCGCGGCCACGCCCCAGGAGGCGCTGGAACGACGACGGCGAGAGGCCGAGCTTCTGTTCAAGCGGATCGGCATCACCTTCGCGGTGTACGGCGAAGGTGGCGATCCGGAGCGGCTGATACCCTTCGACATCATCCCCCGCATCCTCGCGCGCGCCGAATGGGATGCGCTGTCGCGGGGCCTGGTGCAGCGGGTGAAGGCGCTGAACCTCTTTCTCCTCGACGTCTATGGCGGGCAGGAGATCGTGAAGGCCGGCAAGATCCCCGCCGCCCTGGTGCGGGAGAACGAGGCCTTCCGCCCCGAGATGCAGGGCTTCGTCCCGCCCGGCGGCGTCTACACCCACATCGCCGGCATCGACGTGGTGCGCACGGGGCCGGGCGATTTCTGGGTGCTCGAGGACAATTGCCGCACGCCCTCGGGCGTGTCCTACATGCTGGAGGGGCGGGAGGCGATGCTGCGCCTCTTCCCGGACCTGTTCGCGCGGCATCGCATCGCGCCGGTCGGGCATTACCCCGAGGAACTGCTCGAGACGCTGAAATCGGTCGCCCCGCCCAACTGCCGCGGCCTGCCGCGCGTCGCGATCCTCACGCCGGGGTCCTATAACAGCGCCTATTACGAGCACTGCTTCCTCGCCGACGAGATGGGCGTGGAGGTGGTCGAGGGCCCGGACCTTTTCGTCGAGGAGGACGTGGTCTACATGCGGACCACGACGGGATCGCAGCGCGTCGACGTCATCTACCGCCGCATCGACGACGACTACCTGGACCCCAAGGTGTTCCGGGCGGAAAGCGTGCTTGGCGTGCCGGGGCTCATGGCGGCCTACAAGAAGGGCAACGTGACGCTGGCGAACGCGCCGGGCGGCGGCATCGCGGACGACAAGGCGATCTACCCCTACGTGCCGGAGATGGTGCGCTTCTACCTCGGCGAGGAGCCGATGCTGTCCAACGTGCCGACCTACCTGTGCGAGCGGGACGAGGATCGGGCCTATGTGCTCGACCACCTCGACGAGCTGGTGGTGAAGCTGACGCATGGGTCGGGCGGCTACGGCATGCTGGTGGGCCCGCACAGCACCGCCGAGCAGCGCGCCGAATTCGCCGCCCGCATCAGGGCGAAGCCCGCCGAGTACATCGCCCAGCCGACGCTGGCGCTGTCCACCGTGCCGACGCTGGTCGACAAGGGGATCGCGCCCCGCCATGTCGATCTGCGCCCCTTCGTGCTCTGCGGCAAGGAAGTGCGGATCGTCCCCGGCGGCCTGACCCGCGTCGCGCTGCGCGAGGGCTCGCTGGTGGTGAATTCCTCCCAGGGTGGCGGGACCAAGGACACCTGGGTGCTCGAGGACGACCCCGCCGACATCACGACGCCGGTTGGGGAGGCGGGCTGATGCTGAGCCGCACCGCTGACAGCCTCTACTGGCTCGGCCGCTACATCGAACGCGCCGGCAACAACGCGCGCGGGCTGCAGGTGGCGCTCCGCATGGCGAGCCTCACCCGCGACGTCGCCCAGCGCGACAGCGCCTGGCGGGCGCTGCTGATCGCCTCCGGCTGTGAACCGGGTTTCCGCGAGACGGGGCAGGTCGCGACGCAGGAGACCGTCGTCCGCTACCTTGCGGCCGATCCGTCCAACCCGTCCTCGATCATCTCTTGCATCGAGGCGGCGCGGCGCAACGGCCGCCAGGTCCGCACCGCGCTGACCGTGGACATGTGGGAAGCGGTGAACGAGACCTGGTCCGAGGCCCGTCGCAGCACCCAACAGACCTTCGCGCCGGACAACCTGCCGGTCTTTCTCGACTGGGTGAAGAGCCGCACCGTCCTGTTCAACGGCGCTTATGCCGACACGATGCTGCGCGACGAGGCCTGGCGTTTCGTGCGCCTCGGCACGATGCTCGAACGCGCGGACAACACGGCACGCGTGCTCGACGTGCACCACCATGCGCTGGGCGGGACCGAGGAGGACGGCGCCGTCGGCTACCTGCAGTGGCAGGCCATCCTGCGTTCCGTCTCGGCGCTGCGGGCCTATCACTGGGTGTACCACTCGCGGCTCGAGCCGCGCCGCATCGCCGAACTTCTGATCCTGCGCCCGGAACTGCCGCGATCGATGGTCGCCTGCTATGGCCGCATCGAGGAGACGCTGGACGGCATCGCGGCGTCGCATGGCGGACGGAAGGGCGAATGCCATCGCCTCGCGGGCGAGATGCACGCCCGGCTGCGCTTCGGGCGGATCGCGGATGTCATGGCCGGTGGGTTGCACGACTTCCTGACCGCAACCATCGACCGGAACCTTGAACTCGGACGGCAGATCCAGGGCTTCTATCTGCAGGCCTGAGCGTGCCCGCGGAGCTCCTTCAATGGTGTGCCGCGGCGATGGCGATCCTCGTCATCGCTTGGGCGGCGGACATCCTGATTTGCCGCTATTACTGGAAAAGGCACCGGGCCGGGATCGGCTTCTCCGACTTCTGCCGGGGCATCGCCGGAACCTGGCATCTGCGCCTGTTCGCCGACCTTCGCCGGACCTTCGGGCTGCGCGTCCACTTGACCGACGACCAGATCGTCGCGATCGAGCGGGAGGTCAGGCGCAGCGAGTTCGCCGACGTCAATTTCTGGCGTTTCATGAGCGCCTGGTGCTGGCTGGTCATTCTGGTCCTGGTCTTCATCAGGCTTCTGGGACCGTCGTCATAGGCGGAGCGCCCCTGCGAGGGCGCTATCGAGGGATCGTCCGTCCCTGCATACTTGACGCGGCGCCGTCCCTGGTTGTCTCTCGGCGGCGGAGACACCTTCCATGACCTATTGCGTCGGGCTCTACCTGAACGAGGGCCTCGTCCTGCTGTCCGACACGCGCACCAATGCGGGCGTCGATCACATTTCCACCTTCGGCAAGATGCATGTCGAGGAAGCGCCTGGGGAACGCGTGGTCGCGCTGCTCTCGGCCGGCAACCTGGCCATCAGCCAGGCGGTGTGGAATCGCCTCCAGGAGGGCATCTGGCTGGACGGCCAGACCCATACGCTGCGCGATGTGCCGACCATGTTCCGCGCCGCGCAGCTGGTCGGCGCCGCGGTGCGGGCCGTCTTCGACACCGACGGGCCGACGTTGCGCGCCCAGGGGATCGCCTTCGACGTGGCGCTGTTGCTCGGCGGACAGATCGGCGGGCAGCCGCAGCGCCTGTTCATGATCTACGCCGCGGGCAACTTCATCGAGGCCACCGAGGACACGCCTTTCCTGCAGATCGGCGAACACAAATACGGCAAGCCGATCCTCGACCGGGCCGTCACGCCGCAGACGACGTTGGTCGACGGCGTGAAGCTCGCCCTGATCAGCATGGATTCGACGCTGCGGTCGAACCTGACGGTGGGGATGCCGCTGGACCTGCTGGTCTATCGGGCGGACACGCAGGCCGTCGCCTTGCGCAAGCGTATCACCGAGGACGAGCCGTACTTCCGGCTGG
The DNA here is from genome assembly GCF_012927745.1 of Neoroseomonas marina. Taxonomy (GTDB): domain Bacteria; phylum Pseudomonadota; class Alphaproteobacteria; order Acetobacterales; family Acetobacteraceae; genus Neoroseomonas; species Neoroseomonas marina. Next base: position 107,689 of record NZ_JABBKX010000003.1, on the reverse strand, counting down.
TGCGCGAAGGCTGGTCGAACAGCCTGCGGGAAGCCTACCGCGCCATGCCGGCGCCGGACTGGGTCCCGGGCTGACCCTTGCGCGCGCCCGCCGGCCGCCCACAATTGGCCGCGAGGGACGGAGGGTTCAGGGATGATCGGACGGCGGTCGGCGCTCGCGCTCGGGGCGCTTTCGGCAGGGGCCTTGGCGCCGGCCGCGATGGCGCAGGCGTGGCCGTCGCGGCCGATCCGCGTGATCGTGCCGTTCGGGCTCGGCGGTTCCGCCGATGTGGCGGGCCGCTTTCTGGCAGAGCCGCTGGCCCAGGCGCTCGGTCAGCCGGTTGTGATCGAGAACCGGCCCGGGGCCGGCGGGACGATCGGCGCGGATGCGGTCGCGAAGGCGGCGCCCGACGGGCACACGCTGCTGCTGATGTCCAATACCCACACGGCTAACGAGACGCTGCTGCCGAACCGTCCCTACGTCCTCATGCGGGACCTTTCGGCCGTCGCCTTCATCAACGTCGCGCACCATGTGCTGGCAGTGCATCCCGCGCTGCCCGCGCATTCGGTGCAGGAGCTCATCGCCTACGCCAAGGCGAATCCGGGGAAGGTCGACTACGCCTCTTCCGGCCCTGGCACCCCGTATCACGTCGCGGGCGAGGTGTTCCGCGCCATGGCCGGCATCGAGATCACCCACATCCCCTTCCGCGGGTCGAACGAGGCGCGCACCGCGTTGATCGCCGGCCAGGTGCCGATGATGTTCGACGCCATCCCGACCATGGCCGAGCAGGCGCGCGGCGGGCGCGTGCGTGCCCTCGCGACGACCGGCCCGCAGCGCAGCCCGCTGCTGCCGGACGTTCCAACGGTCGCCGAGGTCCTGCCGGGCTACGAGGCCAGCATCTGGCTCGGCCTGATGGCGCCGGCCGCGACGCCCATGCCGATCCGCGAACGGCTGAACGCCGAGGTCAACCGCATCATGGGCCTGCCCGCGACGCGGGAGGCGCAGCAGCGTGCCGGTGCCCTGGTCAACCCGATGGACGTCGCCGCCTTCGACCGCTTCCTGCGCCAGGACATCGCCCGCCAGGCCGAGGGCATCCGCATCGCCGGCATCCAGGCGAATTGAGGCCGCCATGGTCGCCTTCACCCTGAACGGACAGCCGGTGTCGGTGGAGGCGGCGGAGGACGAGGCGCTGCTGCATGTCCTGCGCGGCGCGCTCGACCTGTCGGGCCCACGCTATGGCTGCGGCGCGGAACAATGCGGCGCCTGCGCCGTGCTGGTCGACGGCGCGCCGGCCTATGCCTGCGCCATCGCGGCGTCGTCGGCTGCGGGACGCAGCGTCACGACGGTGGAGGGGCTCGGCTCGCCCGACACGCCGCATGCGCTGCAAACCGCGCTGTTGGCGGAACAGGCCGGGCAATGCGGCTTCTGCCTGTCGGGCATGATCGTCGCGGCGTCCGCGCTGCTGGCGCGCGAGCCTGATCCGGACGACGCGGCGATCCGCGCGGCGCTCGACCCGCATCTGTGCCGCTGCGGCAGCCACAACCGGATCATCCGCGCGGTGCAGCGCGCGGCGGCGGAGATGCGGGCATGAGCGACCTCGACCGCCGTGCGGCCCCGCCGGGGAAGCTGCCGGGGAACCTCGCGACCAATCCGCGGCTCGATCGCTGGCTGGCCTTCGACGCCGCCGGCCATGTCGTCGTCACGCCGGGCAAGGTCGAACTGGGGCAGGGGATCCTGACCGCGCTCGCGCAGATCGTGGCCGAGGAACTCGACGTCGCCATGGCGCGCGTGCGCCTGCAGGCCGCGGCGACGCCGGACAGCCCGAATGAAGGCGTCACCTCCGGCAGCCTATCGGTCCAGGACAGCGGCATGGCGCTGCGGCACGTGGCAGCGGCGGCGCGCGCGATCCATCTGCAGGTCGCCGCCCAGCGCAGCGGCGTGCCGGTCGAGGCTCTTCGCGTCGAGGACGGTGCTTTCCTCGCGCCGGACGGCCGCGCAATAGGGTCCTATTGGGCGCAGGCGGATGCGGCGCTGCTGGCCTGCGAGGCGCCGGTCGATGCGCGCCCAAAGCCGCCGGGTGAACGGCGCATCGCCGGGACCTCGGCGGCGCGGATCGACCTGCCGGACAAGGTGTTCGGCGCGCCACGCTTCGTGCACGACCTGCGCCTGCCGGGGATGCTGCATGCCCGCGTGGTGCGGCCGCCGGCCCGCCAGGCACGTCTTGTGGGCTTGCGCGAGGGAGCGCTGCCCGAAGGCGTGGTGATCGCGCGCGACGGGTCCTTCCTCGCGGTGGTCGCGGGCAGCGAACATGACGCGGAGCGCGCGGCCGAACGGCTCGCTGCACGCGCCACCTGGCAGGCGACCGACACGCTGCCCGACCCCGGCGCGCTGGCCGACTGGCTTCGCGCCGCGCCCGGTGATCACGCCGTCATCGCCGAGCGCGACGAAGCCGCCGGGGCGGCGACGCGGACGATCCGCGCGACCTTCTTCCGCCCCTACGTTACCCATGCCTCGGTCGGGACCTCCTGCGCCGTGGCGCGCTGGCAGGACGGGACGCTCGAGGTCTGGAGCCACACCCAGGGGGTCTACAACCTGCGTGCCGACCTCGCGAAGGCGCTGCGGATGAAGGAGGAGGCGATCCTCGTCCGCCACATGGAAGGGGCGGGCTGCTACGGGCACAACGGGGCGGACGACGTGGCGCTGGATGCAGCGCTCGCCGCGCACGCGGTGCCGGGGCGGCCCGTGCGGCTGCTGTGGTCGCGCGCCGAGGAACTCGGCTGGGGACCGGTCTCCTCGGCGATGGTCGTCGAGATCGAGGCAGGGCTCGATGCCGCCGGGAACATCGCGACCTGGCGGGAGGAGGTCGTCAGCCACGGCCATTCCTCGCGCCCCGGTCGCGATCCGAACCCGACGCTGCTCGCGGTCGAGTACATGGACCCGCCGCGGCGGATCCCGAACGCGATCAATCCGCCGCTGGCCTCGGGCGGTGGGGCGCAGCGCAACGCCATCCCGGCTTACCGCATCCCGCGCATGACGATCGGGCTGAAGCGGATTGCCGAGATGCCGCTGCGCTGTTCGGCGCTGCGGGGGCTTGGCGCGCCCGTGAATGTTCTCGCGATCGAATCCGTGATGGAGGACCTCGCCGCCGCGGCCGGCGAGGACCCGCTCGACTTCCGCCTGCGCCACCTGGACGATCCGCGCGGCCGCGACGTGCTGGCGCTGGCCGCGGAGATGTGCGGCTGGCGCGGGCGCGCGAAGCGGGAAGGGTTTGGCCTCGGCCTCGCCTATGCCCGCTACAAGCACACCGGCGCCTATTGCGCCGTCGCCGCCGAGATCGAGGCGCTGGACCGCGTCGTCTGCCGCCGGCTCTGGATCGCCGCCGATGTGGGGGAGGTCATCAACCCCGATGGTGTCATGAACCAGTATGAAGGCGGGGCGATCCACGGCGTCTCCATGGCGTTGAAGGAACAGGTCGCCTTCGACCGCCGGACGGTGACGGGCACGCGCTGGGAGGACTACCCGATCCTGCGCTTCTCCGAGGTGCCCACGGTCGAGACGCGGCTGATCCCGCGCCCCGAGGAGAAGCCGCTCGGCGCCGGGGAGGCCTCCCTCGCGCCCGCGGTCGCGGCCATCGCCAACGCCATCCACGACGCGCTCGGCATCCGGCCGCGCGCCATGCCCTTCACGCCGGACACTCTCGCCACAGCATGATCAGCCTGACCCTCGCCTGCACCTCTTCCGACCGCACGCGGCCGCTGATGGACGGCCGCTTCCGCGTCCCCGGCTGCGACATCACCTTCCTGCCCGGGGAGCCCGAGGACATCTTCCGCCGCGCCCTGCGCGACCGCGCCTTCGACATCTCCGAACTGTCGATGGGCAGCCACATCGTGACGACCGCGCGCGGCGACAGCCCCTATGTCGGCGTGCCTGTCTTCCTCTCGCGCGCCTTCCGCCATTCGGCGGTCTATGTCCGCACGGACCGCGGCATCCGCTCGGCCGCCGACCTCGCGGGCCGGACCATCGGCCTGCCGGAATACCAGCAGACGGCGGCGCTCTGGGTGCGAGGTTTCCTCCGCGAGCACTATGGCGTCGACACGAAATCCATCGCCTGGCGCACCGGCGGCGAGCGCGTCGCGATCACGCTGCCGGAGGGCTTCGATGTGAAGCCGCTGGGGCGCGACCTGGAAGCGGCGCTGGAAGCGGGCGAGATCGATGCGCTCATTGGCCCGCGCCCGCCGCGTTGCTACCTCGACCGCTCGGCGCCGGTCGATCGGCTCTGGCCCGATACGCGGGCCGAGGAACAGGCCTGGTTCAAGGCGACCGGCTTCTTCCCGATCATGCATTGCCTCGCCGTGCGGAAGGACATCGCGGAACGCCATCCCTGGCTGCCCGTCGAACTGTTCCGCGCCTTCGCCGCGGCGAAGAAGGCCTCGGTCGAGGAACTGCGCCTGGTCAACGTGCTGCGCGTCTCGCTGCCCTGGATCGCCGCCGAGGCCGAGGCGCAGATCGCCGCCATGGGCGGCAATCCCTGGCCCTACGGCTTCCGCCGCAACCGCGACGAGATCGCGGCGATGATCCGCTACGCGGTGGCCGATGGCCTCGCCGCGCAACAGATCGAGCCCGAGGCGCTGTTCCATCCGTCCGTGCTCGACCTGCCCGACCTCGCCTGAGGGGTTGCCCCGCGCCCCGGTCGGTCGCATCACTGCGGCAAGACCAACCGGGGAGACGATCCAATGTCCCACATCACCCGCCGCGTCCTGATGGGCGCCGCCGGCGCGGCACTCGCCGCGCCCGCCGTGCGCGCCCAGGGTGCCGCCATCCGCATCGTCGTGCCCTTCGCGCCGGGCGGATCGACCGACGCCGTCGCGCGCCTCGTCGCACCGGGCCTGACGCAGCGCCTCGGCGCGCCCGTCGTGGTGGACAACCGTGCCGGCGCGGCCGGATCCATCGGCACCGATGCGGTGGCGAAGGCGCGGCCCGACGGCCAGACCTGGCTGCTGACCTTCGACAGCCATGCGACGCTGAAGGCGCTGCTGCCGCAACTGCCCTTCGACCCGGATCGCGACCTCGATCCGGTCATGCTGATCGGCGGCGCGCCCTATGTGCTCGCCTGCAAGCCGGACAAGCCGTTCCGCTCGATCGCGGACGTGGTCAGCCGCGCCAAGGCGCAGCCGGACGGCGTGTCCTACGGGTCGACCGGCAACGGCACCATCGGGCACCTGACCATGGTGCTGCTGCAGGGCCGGACCGACACCCGCATGACTCATCTGCCCTATCGCAGCGGCGGCCTGGCCGTGAACGACACCGTGGCCGGCCATGTCGACATGATGATCGGCTCGGCGGCCGTGGTGCACCCGCATGCGCGCAGCGGCACGCTGCGGACCTTCGCGCAGTTCGGCCCGCAGCGCCTGCCCGCGCTGGCGGACCTGCCGACGGTTGCCGAAGCCGGCATCCCGGGGCTCGAGGCCGAGGCCTGGTGGGGTGTTTTCGCCCCGCACGGCACGCCGCAGGACGCGGTCGCGCGCATGAACGCCGCGCTGAAGGAATCCCTGCAGGAGCCGAACGTGCGGCGCACCATGGAGGACACGCAGCAGGCACGCCTCGTCATGTCCGACCCGGCGGGCCTGGCGACCTTCCTGCAGCGCGAAGTGGCGAAGTGGGGCGCGGTGGTCCGCGACAACAACATCCGCGCGGACTGACCGCGCGGGGGCCGGGGGAGGGGCTGCCTCCCCCGGCGAGCCGAGCGCCTTACGGCTGCTCGAGCCGCTCCGAGACGCGCGGCGGCGACATCGGCAGCGCGTAGAACCGCTTGCCGAGCGCGTCATGGACGGCGTTGGCGATGGCCGCGAGCGGCGGCACGATCGGTGCCTCGCCCACGCCGCGCACGCCCTGCGGGTGCTTCGGGTTCGGGATCTCAATCACCACCGGATCGATCATCGGGACGTCCGAGCAGACCGGCATGCGGTAGTCGAGGAAGGACGCGTTATCGACGCGGCCGTTCTTGTCGTAGAGGTATTCCTCCGACAGCGCCCAGCCGATGCCCTGCACGACGCCGCCCTGGATCTGCCCTTCGACATAGCCGGGGTGCAGCGCGCGGCCGACATCCTGCGCCGCCGTGTAGCGGAGCACGCGGACGATGCCGAGGTCGACGTCCACCTCGACATCCACGCAATGCGTGGCGAAGCCGGGGTCGGCGCCGGTGGTGTTGAGTTGGACCTGGGTGCCGATCGGCCCGCCCATCTCGTTCGCCTTGGCGGCGAGCTCCTTGAGCGAGAGCGGGGGGAACTTGCCAGCATTGTCACCGGCCGGCAGCGCCATGCCGTCCTCCCACTTGATGGCCTCGGCGTCGATGCCCCAGATCTTGCCGGCGCGCTCCTTGAGCTGGCCGATCACCTTCTCGGTGGACGCGGTCGCGACCATCGCCGAGGCGAAGGTGACGCGGCTGCCGCCGGTGAGGTTGGAGAAGCCGATCGTCATCGTGTCGCCGATCAGCACCGAGACGCGGGAATGATCGATCCCGAGCAGTTCGGCGACGACATTGGCGATGGAGGCGCGCGACCCGCCGACATCCGGATGGCCGGTGGTGACGACGACGTTGCCGTCCTCGGTGATGTTCACCTGGACCGAGGATTCACCGCCGGCGTTGTACCAGAAGCCCGACGCGACGCCGCGGCCGCGCTTCACGCCCGGCGAGGGGTTCTTGTCGAGCGGCGCCTTGTAGTGCGGGTGATGGAGGATGGACTCCACCGTCTCCTTGAAGGTGACCTCGCCGAAGACCGGGCCGTAGATCGCCTTGTCGCCGGCCTTGGCGCTGTTCTTCAGGCGCATCTCGAGTGGGTCGAGGCCGAGCTTTTCGGCGATTTCGTCCAGCACGCATTCGGTCGCGAAGGCGCCGAGCGGCGCGCCCGGGGCGCGGTAGGCCGCGACCTTGGAGCGGTTCGACACGACGTCGTAGCCGACCGACAGAACGTTCGGGATGGCATAGGCGGCGAAGGAGCAGCCCACCGGCCCGCGCAGCGGCGAACCGGGCAGCGCGCCGGCCTGCAGGTAGAAGGTGCCCTGGGCGGCGACGATGGTGCCGTCCTTCCTGGCGCCGATCTTGACGGTGGACAGCGAACCCGGCGCCGGACCCGTCGCGCGCTGCACCTCGTCGCGCGTCATCACCATCTTCACCGGGCGGCCCGACTTCTTCGACAGCAGGACCGCGATCGGCTCGAGGTAGACGATGGTCTTGGCGCCAAAGCCGCCGCCGATCTCGGCGGGGATCGCGCGGATGTTGCTCTGGGGCACGCCCGTGAGCAGCGAGGTCATCGCCCGGACCATGAACTGGCCCTGGGAGGACGACCAGATGGTCACGCGCCCGTCGGCGGCGTAGGACACCGTGCAGGCGTGGGGCTCGATGTAGCCCTGGTGCACGGGGCGCGAGGTGAAGGTCCGCTCGATGACGACGTCCGCCTCGGCGAAGCCCTTCTCCACGTCGCCGGTCTTCAGCACCATCGTGCCGGCGATGTTGGACGGCTTGCCCTCGAACTTGTTCCACTCATGCAGGATCGGCGCGTCGGGCTTGATCGCGTCCTCGATCTCGATGACGTGGGGCAGGACCTCGTAGTCGACCTCGATCAGCGCGCAGGCGGCGGCCGCCACCTCCTCGTTGATCGCGGCGACGGCGGCGACGGGGTGGCCGTGGAACAGCGCCTTCTCGCGCGCCATCACGTTGCGGCACATCCAGCGCATGTCCTGGATGCCGAGCATCACGGACTTGTCGAGCGGGAAGTCGACCACGTCCTTCGCCGTGACGACCGCCTTCACGCCGGGCAGGGCCTCGGCCTTGGAGGTGTCGATGCCGCGGATGCGCGCATGGGCATGCGGGCTGCGCAGCATCTTGGCGTGGATCATGCCGGGCATGGCGAAGTCCGCGCTGTACTGCGCGCGGCCGGTCACCTTGTCGGCGCCGTCGGGGCGGATCGTGCGCTGGCCGATCCACTTGTTCGTCATGTCATTCATCGCACGGTCTCCCGCATCTCAGCGGCCGTTTCCAGAACGGCGCGCACGATCTTGTCGTAGCCGGTGCAGCGGCAGAGGTTGCCGGCCAGGCCGAAGCGCACCTCCTCCTCCGTCGGGTCGGGGTTCTTCTCGAGCAGCGCGCGGGCCGAGATCAGCACCCCCGGCGTGCAGATGCCGCACTGCAGCGCCGCCATCTCGAGGAACTTGCGCTGCAGCGGGTGAAGCGTCTCGCCCTGGGCCATGCCTTCGATGGTGGCGATCTCATGCCCTTCGGCTTCGACCGCGAGCATCAGGCAGGAGCAGACCAGGCGGCCGTCGACGGTGATCGAGCAGGCACCGCAGTCACCCGTGCCGCAGCCTTCCTTCGTGCCGGTCAGGCCGAGCGGACCGCGCAGCGCGTCGAGCATCGAGGCGGAGGCGTCGCAGAGGAACTCGACCGGTTCCCCGTTGACGCTGGTGGAAACGTGGATCTTGGACATGGGCTCAGTTCCCTCCGGCGCGGCGCGCCGCGATCGCGGCGGTGCGCTTGAGCAGCACGCCGGCCACCTTGATGCGGTACGCGATGGTGCCGCGCTTGTCGTTGATGGGCTTGCAGGCGGCGCGGCAGGCGGCCGCCGCGGCTTCCAGCGCCGCGTCGTCGAGCTTGGTGCCGATCAGCGCCTTCGCCGCGTCCTCGACCAGCAGCACGGTCGGCGCCACGGCACCGAGACCGACGCGCGCGGCCTTCACCACGCCGCCTTCCATCGTGAGGTTCACGCCCATGCCCACCACCGCGATGTCCATCTCGGTCCGCGGGATCATGCGCAGATAGGCGTCGCCCGAGCCCTTCGGGCGCTGCGGCAGGGTGAAGGCGACGACGATCTCGCCCGGGGCGAGGGTGGTCCGGCCCGGACCGGCCGGGACCTTCTCGACCGGCAGATCGCGCCGGCCGTTCGGGCCCTGGATGGTCACGACGGCGCCGGCGGCGACCATGGCCGGCACGCTGTCGCCGGCGGGGGAGCCATTGCACAGGTTGCCCCCGGGCGAGGCGCGGCCCTGCACCTGCTTCGATCCGATCAGGTTCACCGCTTCCAGCACACCCGGCCACGCCTTGCGGAAGGTCGGGTGCTCGGCGAGCACGGCGCCGGAGACCGCGGCGCCGATGCGGTAGGCGCCGCCGCCGAGATCCTCGATCGCCGTCAGTTCCGGGATCTTCTTGATGTCGATGATGGTGCCGGGCTTGGCGATCCCGGCACGCATCTGCACCAGCAGGTCGGTCCCGCCGGCGAGGATGCGCGCGGCGCCCGAGGCCGCCGCGAAGGCGCGAACCGCCTCATCGAGCGTGCTCGGCGCCAGATAACGGATGTCTGTCATTCCTGCCTTCCATCCCTCCGCGGCATGCCGAACGGGCGTGCCGCCGCCCTTCCTCGGGCGTTGGTGTTGCATCGGATGGGGGAAGGCTACGGCTTCGGGCCTTCCCGGCAAAGCCCCCCCGGCGGGGCACGTGCGTCGGACGCGCCCATCCACATGCGTGGCTAGCGCTGGTCGAGCACCGTGATCGCGACCTCGTCGCCGGCTCGCAGGCGCGTCACGAAGGCCATCATGCTGCGATCCGGCACCTCGAAGATCTGCGTCGTGCCCTGGCTGCTGGCGAGGTCGATGTGCTGTCCGCCGCGCTGGATCTCCCGCACCGTGGCGCGGATGCGGTCCCGCGGACCGCGCCGGGCCGCGAGGGCGACATGGCCGACACCGCGCGAATCGTATTCGACGATGACGCGGGTGCCGGGCTGCAGGCTGCCCAGGCCGCGGTAATCGTCCGGCGGCGAGACATGGAGCGTGCCGCCGCTCGTCATGCGGACCAGCACCTGACGGGTGGCGGTGTCGACCAACTGCACGGTTCCGGCGGCCGCGATGCTGCCGAGGGCGGGCAGGGACGGCGGGGGCTCGGCCGCCGAGGGGGGCGGGGCCGGCGGCGTCGGGGGCACGCATCCGGCGAGCAGCGTCGCGAGGCCGACCATCGCCAGGGAACGACGCGCGATCCTCATGCCCGCCTGCTTCCGTCCATACCCCGCGGAGCCTAGCCGAGCATCGCGGGCGCCGTCATCAGGCCGGCATGACGCCCCGGCGTTCGTCGCGCCGGCGCAGCAGGTGCACGAAGGGCAGGGCGATCAGCACCATCCAGGCCTTGCCGATCACCTGGCCGGCGAGGAAGTCGAGGCTGCCGAAGGCGAGGTAGAGGAAGACCAGGCTGTCGACCACGAGCCCCACCACGCCGCTCGCCGCCACCGCCAGCACCAGGCCGCGCTTCTGCAGCGGGGTGTAGACGGCGAGGTCGGCGAATTCGCTCATCAGGAAGGCGACGGCCGAGGCGATCACCAGCGCCGGCGGCGCCAGCAGCGCCGAGAGCGCCGCGCCGGCCAGCACCGCGCCCGCCGCCCAGCCCACGCCGAGCCGGCGCTGCACCAGGTCCCGCAGCACCAGGGCGAGGCCGATCATCAGGACACCGGACGGCGCCATGACGCCCGGCGCGACGGGCACCAGGCAGGGACCGTTCGGCACGCAATAGGTGCCGGCATGGCCGATCAGCCAGTTGGCCGCCGGAATGCACAGGCCGAAGCCGATGAGCGCGAGGAAGCCCTCCGCGCGGGGGGACAGGGTCATAGCCGCTCCGAGGCGTAGTGATGCCAGCCCCGGGCACGCAATTCGCAGGCCGGGCAGGTGCCGCAGCCGTAGCCCCAGGGGTGGCGATGGGTTCGGTCACCGAGATAGCAGGTATGGGTGTGCTCGACCACCGCGGCCACCAGGTCCTGCCCGCCCAGGCTTTCGGCCAGTCGCCAGGTCTGCCCCTTGGACAGCCACATCAGCGGCGTCTCGAGCACGAAGCGCCGTTCCATGCCGAGGTTCAGCGCCACCTGCAGCGCCTTGATGGTGTCGTCGCGGCAGTCGGGGTAGCCGGAATAATCCGTCTCGCACATGCCGGCGACGATCCGGCGCAGGCCGCGGCGATAGGCGAGGGTGGCCGCAAACGTCAGGAACAGCAGGTTGCGGCCGGGGACGAAGGTGTTGGGCAGGCCTTCCGCGCCCATGGCGATCTCGGCCTCCCGCGTCAGCGCGGTCTCCGACACCTCACCGAGGGCGGCGAGGCGCAGCGTGTGGTCGGGGCCGAGGCGCCGTGTCCAATCGTCATTGATGGCCGGGATGGTGGCGCGAAAGGCCGCGCGGCATTCGAGTTCGACCGCGTGGCGCTGGCCGTAGTCGAAGCCGAGCGTCTCGACATGGCCGTAGCGGTCGAGCGCCCAGGCGAGGCAGGTGGCGGAATCCTGCCCGCCGGAGAACAGCACCAGCGCCGCGTCATCCCTCATGCCGTTGTCTCCAGCCTTTCCGCCGCCCAGCGCGCGGCCTCCACCACCACGGGATCGGCGTCCTCCGCGCGGGCCTGCGCGACGGGGCGCAGCGCGGGATCGCCCGAATTGCCGATCGCGATCATCACATTGCGCACGAAGCGGTCCCTCCCGATGCGCTTGATCGGGCTGCCCGAGAAGAGCGCGCGGAAGGCCGCGTCGTCCAGCGCCGCGAGGTCCGCCAGCAGCGGGGCGCGCAGCGCCGCCCGTGGCGCGAAGGCGGGTTCGCGGTGCGCTTGCGCGAACTTGTTCCACGGACAGACGGCGAGGCAGTCGTCGCAGCCATAGATGCGGTTGCCCATCAGCGGCCGCAGCGCGGGGTCGATCGGGCCGCGGTGTTCGATCGTCAGGTAGGAGATGCAGCGCCGCGCGTCGAGCTCATAGGGCGCGGGGAAGGCCGCGGTCGGGCAGACGTCGAGGCAGGCGCGGCAGGAGCCGCAGTGATCGGTCTCCGCATCCTCGGTCCCGAGGTCCAGGGTGGTGAAGACCTCGCCCAGGAACAGCCAGGAGCCGTGCGAGCGCGAGACGAGGTTGGTGTGCTTGCCCTGCCAGCCGAGGCCGGCGGCCTGGGCCAGCGGCTTCTCGGCGACCGGGGCGGTGTCGACGAAGACCTTGATGCCCGCGCCCGGCCAGCGTTCGGCCATCCACCGCCCGAGCACCTTGAGCCGCTTCTTCACCAGGTCGTGGTAGTCGCGGTTGCGGGCGTAGACGCTGACCGTGGCCCGGTCGCGATGATCGAGCGAAGCGAGGGGGTCCTCCTCCGGCCCGTAGTTCTGGCCGAGCACGACGACGGACAGGGCCTCGGGCCACAGGGCGCGGGGATGGGCGCGCTGCTCGGCGCGGTCCTCCATCCAGCCCATCGAGCCATGTCGCCCCGCGGCGAGGAAACGCATCAGGCGCTCGCGCACCTCCGGACCGAGATGCGCGCGCGCGAAGCCCACGGCATCGAAGCCGGTTTCGAGCGCCTTCCGGCGGATCTGCGTGCGCATGTCCATGACCGGGGGCGGTGATAGCGCAGATGCGGCAGCGCGGGATGGGGGCAGCGTAGTTGCGAAGAATTCTTCTTGAATGGCGGCAAATACGAAGTATTCTCCGTATATGGCAAAGCGGAACGACCCGGCCCCGAACCAACCTGTCCCGGCCCTTCACAGGCCCTTCCCGCAACACCTCGCCCGGCGGCTGTGGCAGATCGCGGCGACCTTCCAGAGCGAGGCCTTCGCCAGCCACGGCATCGCCCCCTGGCAGGTGGCCCTGCTGGCGCAACTCGCCGAGACGCCCGGTCGCGACCGCAACTGGCTCGCCGCGGCGATCGGGGTCGACGCAACCTCGGCCGGCCAGGCGCTGGCGGCCTTCGAGGCGCGGGGCCTCGTCCTGCGCGCTGCCAATCCACAGGACCGGCGCGCGAACGCCTATGCCCTGACGCCGGCCGGCGTCGCGCTGCGCGCCGAACTCGGCGGCCCGGCGCGCGCCGTCGCGCGGCGGATGCTCGCACCGCTGACCGAGGCCGACGGCGAGACGCTGCTCGCGCTCCTCGCCCGGCTTGTCGAGGCGCACGAAGCCCATGCCCGCCCCGGGGCCGGCCGCCTGCCGCCGCGGCGCAAGCGGACGGAGGAGGTCCCCCCATGCCCCACGCCTTCGGACGCCGCACCGCCTGCGGCCTCGGCTTCGCCGGCCTCCTCGCCCGTCGCGCCGCGGCGCAGGGCGCCTGGCCCGAACGCCCCGTCCGCCTGATCATCTCCGGTGCCCCGGGATCGGGCATCGACCTGGTCGCGCGCATCCTCGCCGAGGGCCTGGCGCCGCGCCTCGGCCACCCGGTGACGGTCGAGAACCGGCCCGGCGCGGGATCGGTGCTGGCGGTGCAGGCGCATGTCCAGGCGCGGCCGGGGGAGTCGCTGCTGCTCGCGGCGACCGGCGTTGCGTCCACGGTGCCCTACACCTTCGATGGCCGGCTGCCCTACGACCCCGCGACGGACATCCCGCCGGTCGCGATCGCGGGCAACGAGTTCCTGTGCCTTGCCGTTCCGGCGGCATTGCCCGTCCGGACGCTCGAGGATTTCGTCCGCCATGCCGAGGCTCGCGCCGGCGCGCTGAACTGGTTCTCCGTGCCTGGCTATGTCGAGCTCGACACGCGGATGATGTTCTTCCGCAACCAGCTCGACCTGACCTACGTGGCCTATCAGGGCTCGCCGGCGGCGGTGCTCGACCTGGTGGCGGGGCGCATCCAGTTCGCCGTGTTGCCGCTGACGCCGCTGCTCGGCGCGGTGCGCGAAGGGCGGGTGAGGGCGCTCGCGGTCACCTCCGGCGCACGTGCGCCGCAACTGCCCGATGTGCCGACCGTCGAGGAAGCGGGCTTCCCGGAACAGCGCTACGACCCCGTGACAGGCCTGTTCGGCTGGCGCGGCATGCCGGAGGCGATCAAGGCGCGGCTCGCGGGCTTCGTAGCCGAGATCCTCGGCGAGACGACGGCCAATGAGCGCCTGCGCCGTGCCGGGATGGTGGCGAGCACGGGCGATGCCGCCGCGCTCGCCGCCGTCATCCGGGTGCAGGCCGACCGCGTGCAGCTCGCGGTGCGGACGGTCGGCCTGAGGACGGGCGGCTAGCCCGGGATCCCTTCCATCCCCGCGACGGCGAGGATAGTCGCGAGGCTGGTCCGCATCCCGCGCAGCACTTCCGTCGGCTCGACGTCGAGCCACTCGTCCAGCGAATGCGCCCGCCCGCCGCGCCCGCCGGCGCCGATCTTCAGCGCCGGGATGCCGAGGCTCATCGGCACGTTCGCGTCGGTCGAGGAGAACTCGAAATGCGGCTTGTAGCCCTCCGCCGCGACGGCCGCGGCGGCGATGTCGCGGATCGGTGTCCCTGCGGGCGTCTCGCCGGCCGGGCGGTCGCCCACGCGGGCGAGCTCCGCGGTGATGACCCCGGCACGGGTGGACCGCGCGGCATTCTCGGCCGCCACGGCCTCGTCGACGATCTGCAGGAAGCGGCGGTCGAGCTTCTCGAGCTCCGCGGCCGAGGCGGAGCGGAGATCGACCTCGATCGTCACCGCATTGGCGATGGCGTTGATCGAGGTGCCGCCCGAGACGACGCTGACGCAATGCGTCGTCGGCGGCGACTTCGGCACGTCCACGGTGGCGAGGCCGCGCGCGCATTCCGCCATCGCATACATCGGGTTCACAAGGCCGAAGGCGGCATAGGAATGCCCGCCCGGACCGCGGAAGGTCACGCGATAACGGCGGGACCCGACGCCGCCCGAGACGATCTGTTCCACCTGCGGGCTGTCGACGGTCAGGAAGGCGCGGATGCGGCCGCGATGGCGGCCCTTGTCGAACAGGTGCCGCACGCCGCGCAGGTCGCCGAGGCCTTCCTCGCCCACATCGCCGACGAAGAGGATGTCATGCCGCGTGCGGATGCCCGCGGCATCGAGCGCGCGCAGATAGGCCAGGTTCACCGCCAGCGACCAGGTGTCGTCGCCGATGCCGGGCGCCATCAGCTTCGTCCCCTCGCGCTTCACGCGCACATCGGTGCCGGCGGGGAAGACCGTGTCGAGGTGGGCGGCGACCACCAGCATGTCGCCGTTACCGAAGCCGCGGCGGATGCCCATGACGTTGCCGATCTCGTCCTGCTCCACTTCCTCGAGCCCGTGGGCCCGGAGCATCTCGAGGTAGGCGGCGGCGCGCTTTTCCTCGTTGAAGGGGGGCGCCGGGATCTCGGTCAGGGTGATCAGGTCCTGCACCGTGCGGTCATGCTCGGCGGCCAGGGTCTCGGTGGCCTTGGCGAAGCGCGCGTCGGCGCGGATGGCGGCGATGGTTTCGGCGGCGGTCATGCGGGTGCTTCCAGTTCGGCGCGCAGGCGCTCATATTCGGCGGAGAAGGTCGCGGCGAGGCCGCGCTTGTCGGCTTCGGGGATGAAGGCGCCGACGATCCCGTTCAGCATGAAGCGGCGGAGGTCGTCCAGGTCGAAGCCGAAATCCTCGACCATCATGCGCCAGCACCGTTCCGGATCGACGCGGTGCAGCGGCGGGTCGTCGGTGTTGGGATGGATCAGCAGCCCGGCGGGCGGCATCCGGCGGATCGGGTGGTCGATCGCCCAGCGATCCGGGGCCAGCGTGCGGAGGTAATAGGAATTGGTCGGCACCACCGTGAAGACGATGCCGCGTTCCGCGCAGCGCCGCGCCAGCGCCGGGTTGTCCAGCACCGTGTAGCCATGGTCGATGCGCTCGACTTCGAGCAGGTCGATCGCCGTCTCGACATTACGCCAGTGGCAGCCGAACTCGCCGGCATGGGCGGTCAGGCGGAAGCCGGCGCGCTTGGCGGCGCGATAGGCCTTCCAGAAGAATTCGGGTGGGTGGTCGGTCTCGCGATAGTCGATGCCGAGACCGACGATGCGGTCCCGCCGGTGCGCGGCCATCCATTCCACCATCTGCACCGCGTCCTCGGGATCGGCCTCGCGATCGATGGACGGGATCAGCAGGGCGGAGATGCCGTGGTCGTGTTTGGCGTCGTCGAAGGCGGCGAGGATCGCGTCCGCCCCGGCGGCGTAGGGAATGCCGCTGTCGCGCGCCGTGCCGGTGGGGTTCCAGAAGATCTCGGCATGCCGCACGCCTTGGGATGCGGCGTGCTCCAGGTATTCATAGGCGATGCGGTGCAGGTCCTCGGGCCCGCGCAGGATGCGCTGTTCCAGCGCACGGAGGATGTGGAGCACGCCCTTCGGCTTGGCGTCGCGGCGCGCGAGTTCCGCAACTTCCTCCGGCGTGTAGCCTGCACCCTGGCGCTGGGCCATCTCGGCCAGCGTGTCGAGCCGGATCGCGCCGAGCAGGTGGACGTGCAGTTCCACCTTGGGAATGGCGCGGCAGAAGGCGGCCAGGTCCATCAGGCGACCCCGGCGGCATAGCCGTCGCGCTGCGGATCGGCGGCCCCTTCCAGCACGCCGTCCCACATGGCGATGCCGTGCACCCCGGCGAAGGCGTAGGTCGTCGGCACGCGCTTCACCTTGTAGCCCTGGGCGGTCAGCGCGGCCTCGGTGGCGCGCGGCACGCGCAGGGACAGGTCGAGCGTCTCGCTGGTCGCGCTGACGCGCGGGGCCATCACCGCTTCCTGGATGCCCATGCCGAAGTCGAGCAGATTTACCAGCACCTGCGACAGCGCGACGCCGATCCAGGCCCCGCCCGGCGCGCCGAGGGTCGCGACCGGCGCATCCCCCTCCATCACGATCAGCGGCGACATGGAGGAGAAACGCCGCTTGCCCGGCGCGATCGAGGTCGCGCGCCCGGGCCGCGGGTCATACCAGTTCATCGCCCCGTTCAGCATGAAGCCGAGCCCCGGCGGAATGACGCCCGAGGGCATGCCGAGGGTATGCGTGACGCTCACCACCAGCCCATCCGCATCGACGCAGGAGATGGTGGTGGTTCCCTTCGGCTCGGCGCCGACGCGGGCGAGGGAGGTCTTCTCCCCGGCCTTGATGCGCGCCGCGCAATCGGCGGCATATGCCTCGGAGAGTAGCCGCTCGACCGGGATGTCGACGAAATCGGGGTCGCCGACATGGCGATCCTTGTCGAGGCCGGCGATCTTCATCGCCTCGGCCAGCACGGCGACCATGGCCGCGCTGTTGTGCCCCATCGCCGGCAGGTCGAAGTTGGCGAGGATCCGCAGCACCTCGGCCACGAAGATGCCGCCGGCGGGCGGCGGCGGCAGCACCAGGGTGCGTCCGCGGAAGGGGACGCGGAGCGGTTCGACGCGGCGGCAGCGGATGGCGGCGAGGTCGGCCTCGGTGATCAGCCCGCCATGCGCGGCCATGTCGGCGGCGATGCGCCGGGCGATCTCGCCCGTGTAAAAGGCATCCGCCCCGTCGCGCGCGATGGTCGCGAGTGTCGCCGCCAGGTCCGGGTTCACCACCCGGTCGCCCGGGCGCTTCGGCGTGCCGTCGGGGCGAAGATACAGTCGTGCGCCATCCGGCGTGTGACCCAGCTTCTCGGCGATGTTCACCCGGCCATAGGCGCGCTCATCCGAGACGAACATCGCATGCACATGCGGGCGGACCATCCAGCCGTCGCGGGCGCAGGCGATGGCGCCGTCGAACAGGCTCGACCAGGGCATCCGCCCGAAGGCGGCATGGGCGTCGGCGAAGGCGCGCAGGATGGACGGCACGGTGACCGAGGCATGTCCGACCTCGTTCGGCGCGCCGGTCAGCACGAAGCCGTAGCCGTCGGTGCATTCGCGCTCGAACAGGTTCGACCACATCTCGGCATGCGCGCCGGCCGGGCAGGGGGACAGCCCGTCCAGCACCACCTGCGTCCCCGTCTTCGGGTCGTGGATGGTCAGCACGCCGAGGCCGCCGAGGCCGCACATCATCGGATCGACCACGCCCTGCGTGAAGGCGCAGGCGAGGGTCGCGTCGATCGCATTGCCGCCGGCGGCGAGCACGGCGGCGCCGGCTTCGACGGCCTCCGGCTGCGGCGCGACGATCATCGCGCGTGGGGTCGGGATGCGGCGGGAGGGGCGGGGCATCTCTATCTCCTGGCCCAGGCGATGACGCCGTCGGCGCCGGGCATCCGCTCGACGCGGCCCATGGCTTCGAGGCGACGCAGATGGGCGAGCGTCTCGCCGAGGCCGAAGCCGAGGCTGCGCTCGTCGAGCGGACGGCGGAACAGCGCCGGCAGCAGAGCATGCGCGGTCGCCGGCGCGGCGCAGGCGTCCTCGAGCGCCGCGAGCCTGGCGTCATGATGCGCATCGAGCGCGTCGAGCCGTGCGTGCAACCCTCGGAATGGATCGCCATGGGAGGGCAGCACCAGCACGTCCTCTGGCAGGTCGCGAAAGCGCCTGAGCGACGACAGGAAAGCGCCCAGCGGATCGGCCATCGGCTCCCCGGCATGGAGGCCGACATAGGGGGTGATGCGTGGCAGGATCTGGTCGGCGGCGATCAGGACGTTCGCCTCGGCGCAGTACAGGCAGGCCATGTCGGGCGCGTGGCCCTGGCCGGTGATGACGCGCCAGTCGCGCCCGCCGATGCGCAGCACCTGCCCGTCCGCGATGCAGGTGAAGGCCCGCGGCAATGGCGAGACGCTGCGCACGTAGAGCGGCCCTCGGGCGCGCAGGAAGGCGCCGTAGGAGTCCGGCGCGCCGGCGATCCGCGCGAATTCCGCCTGGTGGACCAGCATCTCCTCACCCGTGTCGAACCACAGCGAGCGCGCCTGCAGCCATTCGATGCGCGTCATCATCGGCGTCAGGCCGTGCTCGGCCGAAAGCCAGCCCATCAGCCCGGCATGGTCGGGGTGGAAATGCGTCACCAGCAGCCCGGTCAGGGGGCGGTTGCCGAAGGCCGCACCGGTCAGCGCCTTCTGCCAGCTGGTCCGAGTCTCGTCATTCGAGATGGCGGCGTCGATGGCGAGCCAGCCCGGACCATCCTCGATCAGCCAGACATTCACGTGGCTGGGCGGGAAGGGCAGCGGAAAGCGCATCCAGCGCAGGCCGGGCAAGAGGGGAACGGCTTCGCCGGGCGGGGGGATATCGATGTGCATGTCGGGACAGCGTGGCGCGGGTGGCCGCAGGGCTCAATCCCCCGGCGAAAGCAATGCACGTTCCGGTTGAAGGGGATTGCAAAGTGGTCATCTTGGGGCGCATCCAGTGCCCGGCCCTTGGCGCTGCGTCGCAGGGCACAATAATTGCGTCCGATCGGCTGCCGGCGCATGCCGCCGGCAAGCCGTCTGGGGGACTGCAATCGGTAGCCGAACCGGGGTTGGCGCGACCTGTTATCGTCGCCGGCCCGTTCCGGGCTGCCACGGAGGTCTGAATGGCGCGAGCCGGGCGCATTTTTCTTGCGTTGGTCGTGGCGGGTGCGGGCGCTGGCGGCTGGTACTGGTACCAGCAGCGCCTGGACGCGCAGGCCCCCGTGCAGCAGGCCCGCCCGGCCGGGCTGCCGCCGATCCCGGTGACGACGGAACTCGTCCAGCGGGGTCCGCTGCCGATCGAGATCATGGCGAACGGCCTCGTGGTGCCCGAAGCGGTGGTGACCGTCCGGCCTCGCGTCGACGGGCAGGTCGAGCAGGTGCTGGTCGAGGAAGGCCAGATGGTCGAACGGGGCGACCCCCTGTTCACCCTCGATTCCCGGATGAACCAGGCGCTGCTCGCCCAGCAGGAGGCGCAGTTGGCGCGCGACCGCGCGTTGCTGTCCCGCGCCCAGTCCGATCTGGTGCGCTACCAGTCGCTCCGCGGCGAGGGCTACGCGGCGCAGCAGCGCTTCGAGCAGGCCCAGGCGGACGCGGCCTCCGCCGCGGCGATCGTGCGCGCGGACGAAGCGATCGTCAGCCAGACCCGCCTGCAGATCGAATTCGCCTCCATCCGCGCGGAGATGAGCGGGCGGCTCGGCGCCTTGCCGTTGCGCCCGGGCAACTTCGTCCGCCAGGCCGAGAATGTCGGCATGGCGACCATCACCCGCATGGACCCGATCCTGGTGCAGTTCTCGGTGCCGGAACGTTGGCTGGGCGAGATCCGCGCGGCCATGGCGGCTGGCGGCGAGGGCCCGGTGGTGCGCGCCTTCCCCGCGGAATCCCCGGATGCGCCCGTCGAGGGGCGGCTGGTCTTCGTCGACAGCGCCGTCGACACCCAGACCGGCACCATCGCGCTCAAGGCGCGCTTCGCCAATGCGCCGGTCCGGCTTTGGCCCGGCCAGTACATCCGCGTCGCGCTGATCCCCCGGATCGAGCCCGACGCGCTGTCGGTGCCGGCCGCGGCGTTGCAGGTCGGTCAGGATGGCCGCTTCGTGTTCCTGCTGCAGGGCAACCAGGCCAAGCGCCGGCCCGTCGAGCTGGTGCGCATGACGGCCGGGCGGGCGGTGATCCGCGGCGATTTCGCGGCGACCGACCGGGTGATCGTGGAAGGCGCCCAGCGCGTCGCCGATGGCGGCCGCGCGGTCGAGCGCAGCGCACCCGCCCAGGGATCGCAGCGCATCTCCCAGGCCACGCGCTAGCGGGTCCGGGCCATGCACATCTCCGAACTCTGCATCCGACGCCCCGTGATGACGAGCCTGCTCGCCATCGCGGCGGTCATCGCCGGGACGGTCGCCTATCTGCGCCTGCCGGTCGCCGCCGTGCCGCGCGTGGACTTCCCCGTCATCACGGTGTTCGCGAACCTGCCGGGGGCGAGTCCGGAGACCATGGCGACATCCGTCGCCCTGCCGCTCGAACGCGAGTTCTCGACGATTGCCGGCATTGACCAGATCTCCTCGGTCAACGGCCAGGACACAACGCAAATCACGCTGCAGTTCGTGCTGAACCGCAACATCGACGCGGCGGCGCAGGACGTCCAGGCGGCGATGACGCGCGCCCAGCGGCGCCTGCCGCCGGAGATGACCACCCCGCCATCCTACCGGAAGGTCAACCCGGCGGATGCGCCGGTCCTGCTGCTGACCCTCGGGACGAATGGCGACGTGCCGCTCTACCGGCTGAACGACATCGCCAGCACCATCGTCGGGCCGGCGCTGTCGCGCGTGCCGGGTGTGGCGCAGGTCCAGGTCTATGGCGAGCAGCTCTATTCCGTGCGCGTCCAGCTCGACCCCGATCGCATCGCCGCGATGGGATTCGGCTTCGACCAGGTGCAGCAGGCCATCGCCGCGGCGAATTCGAACACCCCGGTCGGGCTGCTGCAGGGCGAACGCCAGCAATTGACGTTGCGCGCCAATGATCAGCCGCAGGATGCCGCGGATTTCTCGCGCCTCGTGGTCGGGGGGCGGCCGAACGCGCCGGTGCGGCTGGGCGACATCGCCCGGCTGAGCGACGGGGTCCAGAACCAGCGTGTGGCGGCCTGGCGGGACGGCCAGCGCGCCCTGGTGCTGGCCGTGCTGCGTCAGCCGGACGCCAACACGGTCGAGGTGGTGGACGGCGTGCGCGACGCGCTGCCCGCCCTGCGCGAGGCACTGCCCCCGGGCGGTGAACTTGGCGTCCTGCTCGACCGCTCGGCCTCGATCCGCGCCGCGGTGCATGACGTGCAGGAAAGCCTGCTGATCGCCATCGGCCTGGTGGTGCTGGTCTGCTTCCTGTTCCTGCGGCGCGTCAGCGCGACGCTGATCCCGACGGTGGCGGTGCCGATCAGCCTCTGCGTCACCTTCGGGCTGATGTATGCCCTGGGCTACGGCATCGACAACGTGACGCTGCTTGGCCTGACCATCGCGGTGGGCCTCGTGGTGGACGACGCCATCGTGGTCCTCGAGGCCGCGGTCCGCCACATGGAGAACGGGGTCGCGCCCCTCCAGGCAGCGATCCGCGGCGCGAAGGAGATCGGCTTCACCGTCATCTCCATCACCCTCTCCCTGATCGCCGTCTTCCTGCCGATCCTGCTCATGGGCGGCGTGGTCGGACGCGTGTTCAACGCCTTCGCGGCGACGGTCTCGCTGGCGGTGGTCGCCTCCTGCGTCGTGTCCCTGACGCTGACGCCGCTGATGGCCTCCCGCCTGCCGGCCCATCCCAAGCCCTCGCGGCTCGATACGATCCTCGAGAAGGGGTTCGTCGCGGTCGAGCACGGCTATGCGAAGATGCTGGACTTCGCGCTGCGCTGGCGGTCCCTCGTCTGGCTCGCCTTCGCGGCCTCCTTCGCGGCCGCGGTGTGGCTCGCCATCACCATCCCCAAGGGCTTCTTCCCCGTGGAGGACACCGGCCTGATGGTGGTCAGCACCGAAGGGCCGCGCGGCGCCTCCATCGAGGCCATGGCGGAGATGCAGAACCGCGCCGCCAGCATCGTGCAGAACTCGCCCTATGTCGTCTCCGTGGTGTCCAATATCGGCGCGGTGGGTGGCAGCGCCTCGATCAACCAGGGGCGCATCTTCGTCGAGTTGAAGCCGGCGGGCGAACGACCCCCGATGCCCGAGGTGGTGCAGCAGTTTCGCCGGCAGCTCGCCGGCATCCCGGGCATGCGCATCTTCGTGAACCCAATCCAGAACATCAATTTCGGCGCCCGGCAGTCGCGC
Organism: Neoroseomonas marina; assembly: GCF_012927745.1. Taxonomy (GTDB): domain Bacteria; phylum Pseudomonadota; class Alphaproteobacteria; order Acetobacterales; family Acetobacteraceae; genus Neoroseomonas; species Neoroseomonas marina. The sequence goes on along the minus strand of NZ_JABBKX010000003.1, from coordinate 85,376 downwards.
ACCCTCTACCTCTACACCCTGCAGGGGCTGCGGCTGGACGAGCTCTATGACTGGGCCCAGCGCATCGAGGCGCGGCTGCAACGCGTCCCTGAACTGCAGGACGTCAACACCGACCTCCAGCTCGACAGCCCCGTCGTCCAGGTGACGGTGGATCGCGACCGCGCGGTGGTGCTCGGCGTCAGCCAGGACCAGGTGCGCCAGGCGCTCTATTCCGCCTTCGGCAGCCGGCAGATCTCGACCATCTACGGACAGGCCAACGCTTATCCGGTGATCCTCGAGGCCCTGCCCGAGGACCAGCGGGACGAGACCGGCCTGTCGAAGCTGTATCTCCGCGCGCAGGGCGGGCGTCTGGTTCCGCTCTCGGCGGTGTCGCGGCTCGACCGCGGGACCGGCCCGCTGACGGTCGGCCACCAGGGGCAGCTGCCGGCGGTCACGATCGGCTTCAACACCGCCCCGGGCGTCTCGCTCGGCCAGGCGGTGGACGCCATCCGCACCGTCGAGCGCGAGATCGGCGTGCCGCCCACCATCGTGACCGGCTACACCGGGACGGCGCAGATCTTCCAGCAGGCGCTGGCCGGGCAGGGGATGCTGGTGCTGGCGGCGGTGCTGATCATGTATCTCGTGCTCGGCATCCTCTACGAGAGCCTGATCCATCCGCTGACCATCCTGTCGGGCCTGCCGGCGGCGGCGCTCGGCGCCTTCTGGACGCTGCGGCTGTTCGGGCTCGACCTGTCCGTCATCGCGGTGATCGGCGTGCTCCTGCTGGTCGGCCTCGTGAAGAAGAACGCCATCATGATCGTGGACGTGGCGCTGAACCGGCAGCGCGCCGGCGTGCCGGTCTTCGAGGCGGTGCGCGAGGCCTGCCTGCTGCGCTTCCGCCCGATCATGATGACGACGCTCGCCGCCGGCGCGGGCGCCCTGCCCATCGCGGCGGGCTGGGGCGCAGCGGCGGAACTGCGCCAGCCGCTCGGCCTCGCGGTGGTGGGTGGGCTCGTCGTGAGCCAGGCGCTCACGCTGTTCGTGACGCCGGTGCTGTACCTCGCCTTCGACGGACTTGCGCAGCGCTTCTCGCGCGGCCACGGGGCCGTCGCGCCGGCGGAATAGCAGCCTTGGGCCGGCGGGGGTTGCCCCCGCCGCCGACACGGAGGACCCTATGACGTCGCCCGGGCAGAGGGCAGGCGGAGGGACCGTGATCCAAGGCGTCATCGACTGCGACCTGCACCCCCATGTTCCGGGTGTCGCGGCACTGCTGCCCTACATGGACGACTACTGGCGCCATACGCTGGTCGAGCGCGGCATCCAGGTGCTCGAAAGCGCGTCCTATCCACCGAACGCACCCAGCACCGTCCGCGCCGACTGGCGCGGTGCCAATGGTCAGGCGCCGGCGACGGTCGATCGCGTGCAGGCCCAGGCGCTGGATCGCTGGGGCGCGGCGGCCGGAATCCTCAACCCGTTGTTCCCCGTCCAACTGCCCTTCAGCCGCGACATGTCGGCCGCCATGGCGCGCGCCGTGAACGATTGGGTGCGCGCCGAGTGGCTCGAGAAGGACGCCCGCCTGCGTGCCGCCATCCTGCTGCCCAACGGGGTGGAGGAGGCAGTCGCCGAGATCGAGCGCCTCGCCCCCGATCACCGTTTCGTGCAGGGCCTCGTGCTCTGCATGGGGGAGATCCCGCTCGGCCGTCGCGAATGGTGGCCGGTCCATGCGGCACTCGAGAAGCACGGCCTGCCGCTCGCCATCCATGCCGGCAGTGCCTGGCGGCATCCGCCGACCTCGGTCGGCTGGCCGTCCTGGTACGTCGAGGAATACGCGTCCAACTCGCTCGGCTTCCAGGCGAGCCTCGCCTCCCTGCTGACCGAGGGCGTCTTCGGCAAGTTCCCCAACCTCAAGGTGGTGCTGGCGGAATCGGGCGTTTCCTGGCTGCCGTCATTCCTTTGGCGGCTGACCAAGTCCTGGAAGGGCGTGCGCTTCGAGATCCCCTGGGTGGACCGCCCGCCGGCCGAGATCATCCGCGACCATGTCCGCCTGACCGTGCGACCCTTCGACGCGCCCGAGGATGCCGACACCGTGAGCCGCCTGCTCGATCACCTGCGTTCGGACGAGATGCTGCTCTGGGCCACCGACTGGCCGCACGCGCATTTCGAGGAGGACGCCACCGTGCCGCCCGGCCTGCCCGAGGGGCTGCTGCCGAAGATCATGGTCGACAACCCGCGCGCGACCTATGCTCGCCTGCGGGAGGGAGGAAGCGCATGAACCTCGTCCGGCCCATCGCCGCGCCAGGGCGGCCCGCCGCGGCCACGCTCGGCCTCATCGACTGCGACATCCATCCGCGGGTGCGCGACCTTGGGGAATTCCGGCCTTTCCTGTCGGATGCCGAATGGCACCGCCTCGCGACCTACGGCATCCATGCCCGGCACGGCTTCGCGAAGGGCTATCCCTTCCCGAAGGCGGCGCCGCTCGCCTGCCGGCGCGATGCCTGGCCGCCCGGCGGCGGGCCGCCGGCCTCGGACCTGCCCTTCCTCCAGCACCAGTTACTGGACCAGTACGGGCTCGATTTCGGCGTGCTGAACCCGCTGCAGCCCTCGGGGCAGGGGGATGTGAACGACGGGCTGTCGATCGCGCTCGCGCGGGCGGTGAACGAGTGGCAGCTGGCGCATTGGGTGGACCATGAGCCGCGCCTCAAGGCCTCGATCGTCGTGCCCTATGAGGACGGCGCCGCCTCGGCCGCCGAGATCCGCCGCTGGGCCGGCGACAAGCGCTTCTGCCAGGTGCTGCTGATGAGCCGCACCTGCGAGCCGCTCGGCCGCCAGCGCTACTGGCCGATCTGGGAAGCGGCCGCCGAGGCCGGATTGCCCGTCGGCATCCACGCCTTCGGCTATTCCGGCCATGCCATGACGAATGGCGGCTGGCCGTCCTTCTATGTCGAGGAAGTGCAGGAGCACGCGACCAGCGCCCAGGCGCAGGTCTCCTCCATGGTGGTGGAAGGCATCTTCGAGCGCTTCCCGACACTCAAGGTCATCCTGATCGAATGCGGCTTCGGCTGGCTGCCGTCGCTCGCCTGGCGGCTCGACGCCACCTGGAAGCGGCTGAAGGACGAGGTGCCGCACCTCAAGCGTGCGCCCAGCGAGTACATGCGCGAGCACGTCTTCGTCTCGACCCAGCCGATCGAGGAACCCGAGCGGCCCGAGCATCTGCTCGACACCATGGAATGGATCGGCTGGGACCGGATCCTGTTCGCCTCGGACTATCCGCACTGGGATTTCGACGATCCGCGCCTCGCCATCCCCTCCTTCATCCCGGAGGAGAAGCGCGCGGCGATCTATGGCGGCAATGCGCGGAGGCTGTTCGGGTTCTGATGGCACGGCATGTCGTCGCCCCGGTCGCGGAGATTCCGCCCGGAGGCCATAAGGTGGTCGAGGCCGCGGGCAAGCGGATCGTGGTGTTCAATCTCGACGGCGCGTTCTTCGCGCTGCTCGACCGGTGCCCGCACCAGGGCGGGCCGTTGTCCGGGGGCATCCTCTGCGGGCTGACCCAGTCGGAGGAGCCGGGGACCTATCGCTTTTCCCGCGCCGGCGAGTTCGTCCGTTGCCCCTGGCACCAGTGGGAATTCGACATCCGCACGGGCAAATCCTGGTTCGACCCGCGCCGCACCAAGGTCCGGCCCTTCCCGGCGCATGTCGAACCCGGCGCGACGCTGGTCGAAGGACCCTACACGGCCGAGACCTTCGAGGTCCGGGTCGAGGATTCCTACGTCGTCGTCGAGGCCTGAGCCGGTTTGCCCCGGCCGCCGTGACGTGCACCGATAGACGCAGAACTGCAGCAAGGGCCGCATCGCCGTGACATCCACGCCTCTCTGGCAACTCTCCGCCACCGAGCTCAGCGCGCTCACGCGCTCCGGCCAGGTCAGCGCCGTCGAGGCCGTTCGCGCCTCGGTCGATCGCATGCATGCGGTGAACCCGTCGCTCAACGCCGTCGTCACCGACCTGTCGGCATCGGCGCTGGGACGCGCCAAGGCGCTGGACGCCGCGAAGGGTCCCAAGGGCCCGCTGCACGGCGTGCCGATCACGATCAAGATCAACATCGACCAGAAGGGCGAGGCGTCCTCGAACGGCGTCGTCGCTTTCAAGGACATGGTCGCGCCCGGCGATGCGCCGCTGGTGAAGAACCTGCTCGATGCCGGCGCGGTGGTGATCGGACGGACCAACGTTCCCGAATTCTCCCGCCGGGCGGAGACGGACAACCCGATCTACGGCCAGACCTGGAACCCTTGGGGGCGGCATGTCAGCCCGGGCGGCTCCTCGGGTGGGGCGGGATCGGCGGTCGCGGCGGGAATCGGCGCGCTGGGTCACGGCAACGACATCGGCGGGTCGCTGCGCTTTCCGGCGGCCGGCAACGGCGTCGTCACGGTGAAGCCGGGCGTCGGGCGCGTGCCCGTCTACAACCCGTCCCAGACGGCCGAGCGCGGCATCCTTGCGCAGCAGATGTCGGCGCAGGGGCTGCTGGCGCGCTCGGCGCGCGACCTGCACCTCGCCATGCCGCCGATGATCGCCGCCGATCCCCGCGATCCCTTCCACGTCCCGCTGCCCTGGTTCGGGCCTGCTCTGGAGGGGCCGATCAAGGTCGGCTTCAGCCTTGAGGCGCCGGACCTGCCGCTGCATCCGCTGGTCGAAAAGGCGCTGCGCGCCGCCCGGGCCGCGCTGACCGATGCGGGCTATGTGGTCGAGGAGATCGCGCCGCCCTCGCTGCGCGAGATCGCCTTCGAAGGCCGCCAGGCGCTGATGACCGAGAGCTATCACCTGATGGCCGAGGACATCGAGAAGTACGGGTCGACCGCGATCCGCAACGTCTTCGAGCAGAACTACCGCCGCACCCCGCCCGTCGAGATGAAGGCGATGCTGCAACTGCTCGCCCGCCGCACCTTCTACGCACGGCAATGGTCGGAGCTGATGGCGAAGTACCCGCTGTTCCTCTCGCCCTTCCTGCCGGTGCCCTTCTATCCGCCGGGTCGCGACGCGGAAGGTGCCGAAGGCCTACGCGAGAGCATCGGCCAGGGGCATTGGTCGACGCTCGGCAACTACCTGGGGCTGCCGGCGGGCAATGTGCCGGCGGGCTTGGGCGATTTCCCCGAGGGCCCGAAGCCGATCGGGGTGCAGATCCTGGGCCAGCGCTGGCGCGAGGATCTCGTGGTCGATGCCATGATCGCCATCGAGGACCGGCTCGGCACGCTGTCGCAGCAACTCTGGGCACGGATGGGCTGACGCCCGGGTCAGCAGCCGTTGCGGCGGCGGCAGGCCAGGTAGTCGTTCATGCAGCGCTGCATGCAGCTGGCGCGGTCGGTCGGCGTGAAGGCCGGCGCGTTCGGGTTCATGCTCCACATGCCGGGGCAGGCGACCTGGCAGGCGGATTGCTGCGTCAGGCAGGCATTGGCGAGCGGGGCGGCGCAGATCAGCCCCCCGCCCGCACTCGGCGCCGGCGCTGCCTCGGCCGGCGCGCCGAGCGGTGGCGGCTTGGTCGTCGGCAACGGCTGGGCCAGCGCAGGGCCGGCAAGCAGCATGAGCAGCAGCATGGTGCGACGCAGCATGGGGGGCTTCCCGGGGGTGACGGATCGCGGGGCGGCGTGCTGCGCCTCGGCGCCTCTCCGGTCAACGAAGCCGGCTCACAGTCCGTGAAGCGCTTCAGGCGATAGTCGCTTGCGGCGGCGCAAGGCGATGGGCGCCACGGCGAAGCCATTCTCCGCGCCGAACATGATCCCTACAGTCCGGTTGGACGGCGCAGGATTCGCAGGCGCCGCCGACCACTCCCGTCCGGAGCCGACGAGACCATGGCGAGCCCGCGCTTCATCCTGAAGACCGACCTCCAGGGGCTCGAGCCCGTGGCGGTCGGCGGTGCGGCGGTGCTGGACGCCGATGCGCGGCTGCGGTCGCTGCTGGGCCCGGACCGCGCCGCGCTGTTCGCCGAACCCGTCGTCACCTGGGGCAATGGGCGCAATCCCGGCTCCGTTTCCTGGTATGCCGAGGCAGCGGGCGACCCGGTGCCGCTCGCCAGCCTGCCGCCGCAGCGCCGCGCGATGATCGAGGCGCGGCTGCAGCAGGACCTTTCCGCGCTGGCACCGCTGATGGGCGATCCGCTGCTGCGCGGCGCGCTGGTGCTGGCCGGGCCCGATTCGATCCTCGCGCTCGACGACCGGCCGGTGCTGACGGGGTGGGGCCTTGCCCCGCCGGGCGCGCTGCGCGACCCGGCTTCGCGCGCGGCGCATCTGCGCGCGGTCTATGGCGCGGCGCTGCCGCCGGCGCTGGCTGCCGAAGGTGCGCCGACGCCCGAGCCACCACGCCCCGCCGCGCCGCCGCCGCGCCCGGCTGCCGCGCCGGTGCCGCCGCCGGTCGCACCATTGGCCGCCGCAGCCGCGGCGCCGGTCGCCGCACGCGCAACGTCTTCAGCCTGGAACTGGTGGCTGCTGCCGGTCGGCGTGGTGGTGGCGCTGATTTTCCTCGGCCTCGGTTTCTGGCTCGGCTGGCGGCTGATCTCCGAACGCATCGCCGAGCAGCGCCTGGTCGCGCATGTCGCCGATTCCTCGCGCATCGACGAGCAGATCATCCGCCAGCGCCAGACCAACGAGGCGATCCAGCGCGAGATCGAGCAGGCCCGCCAGGCGCTGCAGGGCGATGTCTGCCGGCCCGGCGATTTCGGGCTCTCGCCACTGACGCCACCGCAGATCACGCCGATGCAGCCTTCGTCGCTGCCGCCGACGCCGCAGGGGCAGCAGGCCTTCCAGGGCACGCTGATCGAATTGCTCGACCAGGCGACGGTGCTGGTGCTCGGGCCGCTCGCGAACGGGCAGGGGGTTGGCACCGGCACGGGCTTCGTCGTCGCGCCGGGCGTCGTGGTGACCAACGCGCATGTGGTCGCACCACTCGATCCCGCGCGCGTCTATGTGGTGAACCGGCGGCTCGGGCGGCCGGTGACGGTGCAGGTGATGGCGCAGACGCCGGAACCCGCGCCGGGCAAGCCGGACTTCGCGCTGCTGCGCCTGCCGGCGGAGGCGACCGCGCTCTCGCCGCTCGGCCTGACGCGGGTCGCGAGCCGGCTCGATCCGGTCATCGCCGCAGGCTTCCCGCAGGCGATCATGCAGACGGATGCGAACTTCCAGGCGCTGCTCGACGGCAACATCCGCTCGGTGCCGGAACTCGCGGTGACGGACGGGCTGGTGAGCGCGGTGCAGAACCTGCCCTCCGGCCTCACGGTGCTGCCGCACACCGCGGCGATCAGCCGGGGCAATTCGGGCGGGCCGCTGGTCGATCGCTGCGGGCGCGTCGTCGGCGTCAACACCTTCGGCTTCTTCAACGCGGAACAGGGGGAGCGCGTCTCCTACGCGCAGAAGGTCGACAGCCTGATGACCTTCCTGCAGGCGAACAACGTCAACGTGGCGGACCTGACGGGCGCCTGCCAGCCTGCGCAGGTCGCGGCGCCGCCGACCGCGCCGGCCGTGCCGACCGCGCCGGCCGCGGCGGGCGCACCCGCGGCGCCAGCGCCGGCGGCGGCACCCGCTGCCGCCGCACCGGCTGTTTCTCCGCCCGCGCCACCGCCGGCCGCGCCGGCGGCCCCCGCCGCGCCGCGCTGAGCGAGGAAGGCAGGACGCCCCCGTGGACGACAGCCTGATCGCCACCACGCTGAACCGGGACCTGCTGGCGCAGGGCGTCGGCGGTCAGCTCTCGGTGCAGCATTGGGAACAGCTGACGCAGTATCTCCGGCGCGCGCTCTCCCCGCGTCACGCTGCGCTGTTCGCCGAGCCGAACCCGGATCCCGAGAAGGGCAGCATCGATTGGTACGCGCCGGGCGCCGGCCAGGCGGTGCCGTTGCCGCAGCTCGACCACGCGTCGCAGCAGGCCGTGATGGGCCTGCTCATGCCGATGGTCGCCGAGATCCAGGCAGCGGCGGAGAAGCTGCGCGCCTCGACCAATGATGGCGACCGGTTCCTCGGCGAGTTGCTGCGCCTGGCGCTCGAGATCCCGGACCAGACCGCGATCCGCGTGCGGGGTGGCGTGCCGGTGCTGGCCCCCTGGGGCCACACGGCCGCCGGCGCGGGGGCCGCGCGCGAACTGCTCGTGCGGATGGTGCCGACGCCGGTCGCGCCGATGGCGATCGTCGGGCCGCCGGTGGCCGCCGCGATCGCGGCGCGGCGCGTCTGGCCGTGGCTGCTGGCCTTCCTGCTCGTGCTGCTCGCGCTGCTGCTCGCGTTCTGGCTCCTGTGGAAGGACCCCTTCGGCTGGTTCGCCACACCCGAGGCGCAGTGCATCGCACCCGAGGGCCAGGTCTCGCGGCTGGATGCCCTGCGGGAGGAGGAGGCGCGGGAAGGCGCGCTGCGCGCCGAACTCGCCCGCATCGTCGCCGAGGCGGGCGAACGCCGCCTGCTCTGCCGCGCCCCCGAGCCGCCGCCGCGCCCGCCCGAGCCACCCCGTCCGCCGGAGCGGCCACAGCCGCCGCCGCGTCCACCTGAACCGCCTCAGCCCCCGCCCCAGCCCGAGCCGCAGCGCAATGCCGACGTCGAACGCGCCGACCGCCAGGGCGCGCGGCGTGGGCGGACGCAGGTGATCCTGGCCTGGGACGACCGCAACGACCTCGACCTCGCGGTGATCTGCCCGAGCGGGGAGCGTATCGACTTCCGCAACCGCGCGGCCTGCGGCGGGGCGCTCGACATCGACCGCAACGCGACGGGTGGGCCGACGACGCGCACACCGGTCGAGAACGTGGTCTTTGAGAACAATCCCGCACCCGGCCGCTACCGCGTCGTGGTCGACTATTTCGACCGCGCGGACGGCCCCACCACCCCCTACCGCGTCACGATCCGGCAGGAGGGGCAGCCCGACCGCGTCATTACCGGCACGGCGCGCCAGGGCGTGCGCGACCAGGTCGTCGGCGAGTTCACGGTGCCATGATCCGCTCCGACGACAGGAGGGCGCAGGCGGCGCGGCCGGCGAGCACCGGATGTCTGAATCGGAGCGGTCGGCCATGATCCGCTCCGATGACAGGAGGGCGCAGGCGGCGCGGCCGGCGAGCACCGGATGTCTGAATCGGAGCGGTCGGCCATGATTCGCCTCATCGCCACGCGCCAGCAGGATCTCCGCCCGCTGCTGCCGATGCCGCTGGCCGAGGCCTACGCTGCTCTCCAGGCTGAGGCCGGGCGGATCTCGCCCGCCCATGCCGCACTCTTCGCGCAGCCGGTGCCCGAGGATGGCGGCATCGCCTGGGGCGCCGAGGGCGCGCGCATGGCGCGCTATGCCGATATCGACGCTGCGTCCCGCGCCGCGCTGACGGCCGAGGCCGGGCGCATCCTGTCCGACCTGCGGCGCGAGGCCGAGCGCCAGGGCGCGAGCGGGGGCGGCGTTCTCGCGCGGCTGTGGCCGGCGATCGCGGAAATCCCCTCCTTCGACATGGTCTTTGCCGTCGACGGGCGGCCGGTGCTCGCGGGTTGGGGGCATGTCGGGGCGGCCTCGCCGGGCGCGCTCGGGCTGCTCGCGCGGTTCGATGACGGCGTGCACTGGGCGCCGGCGCCGCGGAAGCCCTGGGGGGTCTGGGCGCTGACGCTCGGGGCATTGGCGCTGCTGGCGCTGCTCGCCGGGCTGCTGGGGCCGTTGCTCGCCTGGCGCTTCCTGACGCCGCCGCAGGCCGCCTGCGTCGCGGCGCAGGGCGATCTCGAGGCCCTGGCCCGCCTCGTCGAGACCGAACGCGGCGAGCGCGACCTGCGGACCGAGCTCGCGCGGCTCGAGGAGGAACTCGGCCGCCGGCGCCTGGCCTGTCCGATCCCGCGCGCCCCCGAGCCCCCGCCGCCGCGTCCGCCGGAACCCCAGCCCCAGCCGCCGCCGCGGCCCGAGGAGCCCCTGCCGCCCCCGCCGCCGGAACCCCCGCCGCCGCCGCCCGAGCCGCCGCAGCCGCCGCCGACCCCGCCGCCGGGGACGGAGCCCTGCAACGTCGACACCCAGTCGGGCGGCGCCGGCGAGACGCGCACGCGGCACTTCCTCGGTCCCAACGCGGGCCCGGTCACGGTCGATTACGACACCCAGACCGTGCCCGACAGCATCGAGGTCCGCTATCGCGGCCGGGTGCTGGCGCGCACGCCGGGCATGGTCAGCGGCCGCGGGCGGATCGGCTTCAACTGGCAGCCCCAGGGCGGCGACTACGTGGTGGAGGTGGTCGTCATCGGCCCCTTCGCGAACACCCGCTGGCGGTATCGCCTGAACTGCCCGGTGCATTGATGCGGCACCGGAGCGAGAACGTTGGATTGGTGCGCGCAGGGGCGCGCAACGCCGGATTGGCGCGCTGCGCTGCGCTGCGGCACACTCCGCGGCAAGGATAGCCATGTCCATGAGCAGCACGACCACCGCCGGCCTGATCAGCCTGGTGCCTTCCTCGGGCATCCAGTTCCTCGACATCGACTTCGACATCGACCGGCTGCCGCGCGGGTCCCGCACCTTCTGGGAAGAACAGCTGCGCGAGCAGGTGGACCACGAGGGCAAGTCGCCCGCGATCCTGCGGGTGCTGGAACAGGACGAGGACGGCAACCTCGCCGATCCCGTGACGCGCCAGGTGCCGCCGCCGGAGGAGACCTACGCCATCTCCCGCGCCCAGGCGCTGGAGCCCTTCCTGAACAAATGGGTGCCGCTGCCCTATTTCCGCGTCCATGCCCGCGGCGCGGACGGGAAGGAAGTCTATGACCGCGGCCCGTCCAACTGGGCCCGCGCCTATGTCGCCGAGAAGCCGGTCCGCGACCCGGACGGGCGGTCGCACCGGCTCGTGTTGGCGATCGACACCGCGCTGATGCCGCGCACGCCGGAACGGCCCTATGTCGCCCCGGCGCCGGAGGACAGCGCGCGGCAGCAGGAATTCGCCCCAGTCTTCAGCCATGCCGAGAACGCCTGGTTCCTGAACGAGGCCTGGGTCGGGCAGTGGCTCGAGGAAGGCTTCCGCGAACTGCGCCAGGCGCAGCGCGGCGGGCGGCCGCTGCGGCCCGAGGACTTCCCCCATGCCTGCGAGCACTGGGCCCGTTACCTGGGCTTCCTGGGGCTGCTCGAGGGGATCGGCATCCTGCCGCGGGTGCGGCTGGTCGACGTCGTCTCGGACAACCGTGGCTATGCGCCGATCAATGTCGACCTGGTTCTCGACATCGGCAATTCGCGCACCTGTGGCGTGCTGGTGGAGGAGAGCCAGGACGCGCCGTCGCTGAACAATTCCCAGGTGCTGGCGCTGCGTGACCTGTCGCGGCCCGAGCAGACCTATGCGCGGCCCTTCGAGAGCCGGGTGGAATTCGCCGTCGGCTCCTTCGGGCGCGATGCGATTTCCCGCCGGTCGGGGCGCGCGAATGCCTTCCGCTGGCCGTCGCCGGTGCGCGTCGGGCCGGAGGCGATGCGCCTCGCCGCCGCGACGCAGGGCAATGAGGGCGCGACGGGGATTTCGAGCCCTAAGCGGTACCTGTGGGACCGGCGCCCGAATGTGCAGGGCTGGCGGTTCAATGGGCGGGCGTCCGACGGCGTGACGACGGAACCGCCGGTGTCGGGCCCCTTCATGGCGCATGTGACCGAGACGGGCGAGGCGCTGCGCATGCTGCGCGGCCGCGGGCAGCCGGCGGTGCGGGCGCGCTTCTCGCGGTCATCCATGTTCACCTTCCTGCTGACCGAGTTGCTGATGCAGGCGGTGAGCCAGATCAACGCGCCGGCGACGCGCGCCGCGCGCCGCTTCGCCGACGTACCGCGGCGGTTGCGCCGCGTGATCCTCACCCTGCCGCCGGCCATGCCGCTCGCCGAGCAGAAGATCCTGCGCGAACGGGCCGAGGGCGCGATCAAGCTCGCTTGGGACCTGCTCGGCTGGACCGAGGCCGGGCCAACCGCGCCGCCCGAACCGCGCGTGCTGCTGAACCTCGACGAGGCGACCGCGACGCAGGTGGTCTGGCTCTATACCGAGATCACCCAGCGCCTGCAGGGCGATGCGCAGGGCATGTTCGAGCTTGCCGGTCGCGTCCGGCCGGAGCGCGGGCCGAACCCGTGCCTGCGCGTCGCGTCGATCGACATCGGCGGCGGCACCACGGACCTGATGGTCGTGACCTGGTCGGTCGAGAACCGCGACACCATCGTCCCGCGCCAGGAATTCCGCGAAGGCTTCAAGATCGCGGGCGACGAGGTGCTGGAAGGGCTCATCACGCACCTCGTGCTGCCGCAGGTCGCCGACACGCTGCGCGCGGCGGGGATGAGCGATCCGAACGCCTTCCTGCGCCAGACGTTGGGCGGGGATCGCGGCGGGCAGTCGGAGGTGGAACGCCACCTGCGCCGCCAATTCGTTGGCCAGGTGCTGGAACCCGTCGGCCTCGGCGTGCTGCACGCCTATGAGCGCATCGAAGGCCGCCAGATGGGCGAGGTGTTCCGCTCGACCATCCGCGCGGTTCTGGATGCGGAACCGCAGCCGGCCAATCCCCGCGCGGTCGCCTTCTTCGAGACCGCAGCGCGCCAGGCCGGGGCACATGGCTTCTCGATCGCTGACGTCGAGGTCTCGGCCGATGTGCGCCGCGTCGAGGCGGTGATCCAGGCGACGCTCGGCCCGGTGCTGGCCGACCTCTGCGAGGTCGTGTGGCACTACGATTGCGACGTGCTGCTGCTCTCGGGCCGGCCGTCGCGGTTGCGGGCGGTGACGGACATCGTGCTGGCGAAGTCCCCAGTGCCGCCGCACCGCATGATCGGCATGCATCGCTACGCCGTCGGCGGTTGGTATCCCTTCCGTGACGCCAATGCGCGGATCGAGGATCCCAAGACCAGTGCCGCGGTCGGCGCGATGCTCTGCGCGCTGGCGGAAGGGCGGCTTGAATCCTTCCTGATGCGGACCTCGCAACTGGCGATGAAATCCACCGCGCGCTTCATCGGGCGGATGGAGATCTCCGGCCAGATCCGCGAACAGGGCGTGCTGCTGTCGGAGGTGGACCTCGAGAAGCGGCCGAACCCCGGGGATGGCGTGGAGTTCACCATGACCTTCGCCGCGCCGACCTTCCTCGGCTTCCGGCAACTGCCGATCGAGCGCTGGCCGGCGACGCCGCTCTACGCCCTGGAATTCGCCAACCCTGAAAGCGTTCCTCGCATGGCCCTGCCGCTTCGGGTGAAGATCCGCCGTGCCGACATGGACCCGGACGCGCCGGGCCAGGAGGAGAAGCGCGAGGATTTCCGCGTCGAGGAGATCGAGGATTCGGAAGGCACCGCGCTGCGCCGCACCGATGTGGAGATCAGGCTGCAGACGATGAAGTCCGAGGCAGGCTACTGGCGCGACACCGGCGTGGTGGGGCTGGCATGAGGCTCGACGCCAGCAACGACGCGGCGCTCGCCGCTTCCGCCCGCGGCACCGCCGAGGCTGCTTCCGAGGCCGTCGCCTGGCTTGCCGACAACCGCGCCCAGGTGCGGGAGGAAGCGCAGGCCATCGCGCGCGACTTCCGCAAGTTCGCCCGTCGCGCCCGCAAGCTGGAAGCCGCGGCCGAACGGCCGATGTGCGTCGCGGTGTTCGGGCCGTCCCAGTCCGGCAAGTCCTACCTGATCTCGGCCCTGGCGCGGCGAGGGCAGGAGCCGGTGACGGCGATGTTCGAGGGCCGCGCGCTGGACTTCGTGCGCGACATCAACCCCGAGGGCGGGCAGGAGGCGACGGGCCTCGTCACCCGCTTCACGCTGCGCCCGCCGTCCACGCTGCCCGGCAATCCCGTCGCGCTGCGGCTGCTGTCGCAGACCGACGTCATCAAGATCCTCGGCAACACCTTCCTCGAGGATTTCGATCCGGCCGAGGTCGACATTCCCTCCCCGGAACTCGTGCAGTCGCACTGCGCGCGCTTCGCCGGGCGCGCGGGTGGGGAGGCGATCGACCGCCTGACCGAGGACGACGTCGACGACCTGCGCGAGTATTTCGAAGGCCTGTTCCGCGGCCATCCGCTGGTGCCCGGCCTGGGGTCCGCCTTCTGGGCGCAGGCGGCGTCCATCGCGCCGCGCCTGCCGGTCGCGGAGCGGGCGGCCTTCTTCTCGATCCTGTGGAACGGGCATGAGGCCTTCACCTCGGCTGCGCGCGAATTGCTGACGGCGCTTGCCGCCCTCGACTTCCCCGACGAGGCCTTTGCACCGCTGGAAGCCCTCTCGCCACGCGAGACCTCGATCATCGACGTCCGCACGCTCGGCATGCTCGGCGATCCGGCGGACGGGAAGCTCGCGGTGCGGACGCGGTCCGGCCGCCAGGCGATGCTGCCGCGTGCCGCGCTCGCCGCGCTGGTCGCCGAATTGACCATCGCGCTGCGCGACAAGCCCTGGGACTTCTTCGAGGTCACCGACCTGCTCGACTTCCCCGGCGCGCGGTCGCGCGAGAAGCTGACGCAGCCGGGGCGGTTCCTTGCGGACCGCGGCAAGCTGCCGGGGCTCTTCCTGCGCGGCAAGGTCGCCTACCTCTACCAGCGCTACTGCGCGGAGCAGGAGATCACCTCCATGCTCCTCTGCATCGGCCCGTCCAACCAGGAAGTCCGCACCCTGCCGCGGATGATCAAGGATTGGGTGGACGGCACGCTCGGCGTGACGCCGGAGGAGCGGGCGCGGCACCGCAATGCGCTGTTCCTGGTGCTGACGAAGTTCGACACGGAGTTCGAGGAAAAGAAGGGCGCAACGGAGGGCACCGGCAGCCGCTGGACCATCCGGCTCAACGCCTCGCTGCTCGACTTCTTCGGCAAGGAATACGACTGGCCGCGCAACTGGGCGGCCGGAAGGCCCTTCGACAATACCTACTGGCTGCGCAATCCCAACGTCGCGGCGAAGCACATCCTCGACTACGACGAGCATGGCCGTGAGGCCGCGCCGCGCGCGTCGGAGGCCGCGCGCATCGCCCGGCTGCGCGAGGAGTTCGTCTCCAACGACGATTGCCGCCGCCACTTCGCCGATGCCGAGCGTGCCTGGGATGCGGCGATGACGCTGAACGACGGCGGCATCTCCTTCCTTGCCGAAAGCCTCCGCCCGGTCTGCGATCCCGCCATCAAGCGCACCCAGATCGCCGCGCGGCTCGAGGCGCTGCGGACGGACATGGCCGGGCGTCTCGCGCCCTATTGGCATTCGGGGGACCTGCAGGCGGAACTCGCCAAGCGGCGGGAGGAGGCACGGGTGGTCAGCCGGGCCCTCGTCGCCTGCGCGACCGCTCAGGCCTTCGGGCGGCTGATCCGCAGCCTGCAGGTGACGCCGGAGGAACTGACCTCCGCCTGGTGGCGCATGCAGACCGAACCGGCCGAGGAGGCTCCCGTCGGCGCCCGCGCCGGGGAGGAGGACTACCTCGCCGAGCTCGGCGACCTGGTGGCGCCAGCCGCGCAGGGCGAGCACC
The DNA here is from genome assembly GCF_012927745.1 of Neoroseomonas marina. Lineage (GTDB taxonomy): Bacteria > Pseudomonadota > Alphaproteobacteria > Acetobacterales > Acetobacteraceae > Neoroseomonas > Neoroseomonas marina. Next base: position 70,015 of record NZ_JABBKX010000003.1, on the reverse strand, counting down.
GCGCGCGCGACGCCTTCGAACGCTATGCCGACATGGCCGTCGCGGAGTGGATGGAGAAGATGCACCGCGCCGCGGCGGAACCCGAGACGGCGGAGCAACTGAAGCTGCCGCGCGATGCCGCCACGGCGCTGGTCGCGCAGCTCGGCGCGGGCGCGCGGCGCACCGGTCTGTCGGCGCGCATCGCCCAGCGCCTGCGGGAAGCGGCCTCCTATCGCCAGAAGCTCAGCGAGAGCGCCTCCAAGCCCGTCATGGTCGCGGAGGGCCTGGTGAATCGCTACGTGCACACGCTGGGCTATGCGGACATGCCTGCGGACCAGCGCCCGCGTGCCGGGCGCACCGACCGCCCGATCTTCGCGCCGCGGCCGCCAGTGAACGGGATGCCGCATCTCGGTGCGCAGCCCGAACCCTACGACAAGCAGTTTCACGTCGACTGGATCAGCGCCTTCTCGCGCCTCGCGGAGGAGAACGTTACCGCGCCGGGCGGGCAGGAGGTCGACGTGGCGCAGAATGCGCGCCTCGGGAAGATCCTGGGCGCGCTCGGCCAGGCGGCATGACCAACGTCCTCGCCGCCGCGGATCCCGCCCATCCGGAGGGGGGGCACGCCATCCTCCTTCTCCAGGGGGTGATGGATCCGCCGGCGGATGCGCGCTTCCGCATCCTGCGCGAGGGCTGGTCCAAGGGGACGCTCGGCCCCGATGGGTGGCAGGTGGGCGATGCGCTGCTGAACCCGGATCGGGTGGAGGCGTCGCCGCAGGGCCTGCGGCTCTACCTCGGGCCGCGCGTCGTCGATTGGCTGGAAGCGGGGCCGGTGCAGTTCCGCCTGCCGGGCGCTGGGATCAGCGCGCCACTGTTCTGGCCGGACGTGCCGCCGCTGCATGGCGGCAGCGGGCATACCATCGCCGAGCCACCGCCGCCGCGTCCCGCAGCGCCGCCACCCCCACGCCCGGCGCCGGTGATCGAGGATGCGGACGCCACCATCGCCGTCGCGCCACGGCCCTTGGCACCGCCGCCTCCGCCGCCGCCTCTTTCGGTGCCGCAGCCCGCGGCAGCGTCGAAGGCGTCCGTTCTGCCTTGGGCGCTGCTCCTGCTGCTTCTCCTCGCTGCGGCAGGAGGCGGTGCCTATTGGTGGTTCGTGGTGCGCGAACAGCCCGCGCCGCCCGCACCTGTCGATCCGATCGAGGTCGCGCCCGAACCGCTGAACCGCGAGCCGCCCCCGCCATTGCCGCCGGTGCGTCCGCAGGCCGAGCCCGGGGGGCCGGAAAGCCTCGATGGCCTGGCGGTGCCCGAAGTGATCGCCCGCGCCACATCGCCCGCCGCGATCGCCGAGCAGGCGGCGCGACGCTACCAGGCCGGACAGTTCGACGACGCATTGCTGCTGTGGGAAGCGGCGGCGCGGGCGGGCAACGCGGCTTCGCTGGCGCGGCTGGCCGGTCTCTACGACCCGGTCGGCTTCCAGCCGGGCCGGCCCTTCCGCGACCCCGATCCGCGCCAGGCTGCCCGACTGTACCGCGATGCCGTGGCCGGCGGCGATGCGGCTGCGGCCGAACCGCGTGCGCGGCTGCGCCGCTGGCTCGACGACCGGGCGCGGGAAGGGGACCTCAACGCGCCGCTCACGATCAGGGATTTCTGGCAATGACGCCGCGCCGCCTGCTCCTGCTCGGTTCCGCTGCGCTGATGCCGATCCTGGCCCAGGCGCAACCGGCGCGCCGCCTGCCGCTGCTGATCCCGGGCAAGACGACGCTGTATCAGCGCGTGATCCTGCGCCCCGGCGCGACGCTGCATGCCCAGCCGAACGCGTCGCAGGGCCGGCCCGTCGCGGGTTTCTCGGTCGTGCATGTCTATGGGCGGCGCGACGGCTGGATCGAGATCGGCCGCGAGGCCGATGGCCGCATCGAGGGCTGGGTGCGCGAGGACCGCGCCATCGACTGGCGTCACACCATGGTCGGCGCCTTCACCAATCCGGCCGGCCGCGAGCGCACCATGTTCCTGCGCGACGGGAACACGCTGCGCGGGCTGCTGGCCGCGCCCGACATGACGCAGCAGGCGGTCGCGCTGCGTGCCGCGGCGGGGCAGCCCGGCAGTCCGGTCGTGGCGCTGGAGCCCGAGACCTACGTCGACATCCAGCGCAACTTCTACCTGCTGCCGATCCTCGAGGCCGAAACGGTGCAGCGTCGCGACGGCACGCAGATGCGGATGCTGGAGGTGATCTCGGCGCCGGCGGAACTGCGCCAGGCGCCGCAGCAGGCCGATCCGTCCCGCCTGCGGGACTTCCGCGGCGGCATCGTCTTCGTGATCGACACCACCGTGTCGATGCAGCCCTATATCGATCGCACGCGCGATGCGATCCGCCGCATCATGGCGCGCATCGGCGACACGGCGGTGCGCGACAATTTCCGCTTCGGCATGGTTGCCTATCGCGCCGACATCTCGCAGCGGCCGCAGCTGGAATACGTGACGCGCCTGGTGGCATCGCCCGACCTGTCGCAGCCGCCGCAGGCGATCCTGCCGGCGCTGGAAACGGTGCGCGCGGCGACGGCTTCGACCGAGCGCTTCGACGAGGATGCGATCGCCGGGCTGCGCGTCGCCATCGACCAGGTGGACTGGTCGGCCTTCGGCGGGCGCTACGTCATCCTCATCACCGATGCCGGCGCGCTCGATGCGACGGATCCGAAGTCGCAGACGCGGCTCGGCATCGCCGAGATCAAGGCGCTGGCCGATGCGCGCGGCGTCGCACTCTTCGCGATCCACCTGCAGACGCCGGAAGGGCGGTCCAATCACGCCCACGCCCGCGCGCAATACACGGAACTGACGCGCTACGGCGCGGCGGGGTCGCTGTATTTCCCGGTGGAAGGCGGCAGCCCGCAGGCCTTCGAGCGCGTGGTGAACGGCCTGACCAACGCGCTGTTCCGCCAGGTGGCGGATACGGTCGGCCGCCCGATCGGCGGTGTCGAGCCCGCGCGCACGCCCGAAGCCGAGCGCATCGCGCAGCAGGTCGAGATCGTCGGCACGGCGATGCGGCTTGCCTATCTCGGGCGGGAAGGGGGGACGACGGCGCCGGACGTGGTGCGATCCTTCACCACCGACCGCGACCTGCGCGACCCGACGCTCGCCGCGCTCGACGTGCGGGTGCTGCTGACGCGCAACCAGTTGTCCGACCTGTCGCAGGCGCTGACGCGCATCCTCGATGCGGGGCTCGCGGGGCGGACCGATCCGCGGTCCTTCTTCGGCCAGTTGCGGGCGGCTTTCGCGGCGACGGCGCGCGATCCGGCGCGGCTCGGCAACCTTGCGCGCGTCGGGCAGGCGCTGGGCGAGTATCTCGACGGGCTGCCCTATCAGAGTCAGGTCATGGAATTGACCGAGCAGGAATGGCTTTCGATGGGCGCAGCCGCGCAGCGCGAGCTCATCAACGGCATCGAAGCGAAGCTGCGCCTCTATCAGGAATTCGCTGCGCGGCCGGACCTGTGGGTGACGCTGGACGGGCGGCCGGGCGGGGAGGCCTTTTTTCCCGTGCCGCTCGAATCCCTGCCGTGACGCGATCTTGCGCGCCTCAGGCGCCGGCGCCGCCATTCGGCGGCTTGGTTGGCGCCCCGGACGCAGCAGGCGGTTGGGGCGCAGTCGCGCTTTGCGCTCCCGGCTCGCGGCAGGGTCGCGAGCCGCGGGGGACAGCCCCGTGACTTTGTTGCTCTCCCTGCGCGGCGTGCGGCGGGCCTATCGGGGGGATGCGGCGCCCTTCGCGCTCGAGGTCCCGGCCTTCGACCTGGCGGAAGGCGAGGTTCTGGCGCTCGCCGGCCCCTCGGGCAGCGGCAAGTCGACGCTGCTGATGATGCTGGCGCTCGCCGCGCCGCCCGATGCTGCGGAGCGCTTCGACTTCGCCGGGCAGGACATCGCGCGGCATTGGAAGTTGGGGCGCGGCGACGCGCTCGCCGACCTGCGCGCGCGCCGCATCGGCGTGGTGCCGCAGACCGGCGGGCTGCTGCCCTTCCTGACCGTCGAGGCGAATATCGGGCTGACGCAACGCATCGCCGGGCGAACCGATGCGGATCGCGTCCGGCTGCTGGCGGAGGAACTCGGCATCGCGGCGCAGCTGCGCAAGCGGCCGGCGGAACTCTCGGTCGGGCAGCGGCAGCGGGCGGCGATCGCCCGTGCGCTGGCGCATCGGCCGGCGCTGGTGCTGGCGGATGAGCCCACGGCCTCGGTGCATCCGGAACTCGCCGATGCCGTGCTGACCCTGCTGAAGCGCGAATGCGCGGCGGCGGGGGCGGCGCTGCTGGTGGCGACGCATGACCCGGCGCGGGCCGAGCGTCTCGGCTATCCGGTGCTGGCCTGCCGGACGCATGCGCCGGGGGCGGATGGCATCGCGCGGTCGGTGTTCGAACGCGTGCTCGACATCGCCGAGGCGGCGTGATGATCCTGCGCCTCGCGCTCGCCGACCTGCGGCACGAACGGGTGCTCTTCCTGTGCTCGGCGCTCGGTTGCGCGGCGGTGCTCGCGCCGCTCATCGTGCTGTTCGGGCTGCGCCAGGGCGTGGTGGCGGGGTTGCGGGCGGAACTGCTCGAGGACCCGCGCGCGCGGGAGATCGTCTCGGTCGTCAACCGCACGCTGGAACCCGAGGTGCTGGCGCGCATCGCCGCCGATCCGCGTGTCGCCTTCATGGTGCCGCGGACGCGCGCGCTCTCGGCCACGATCGTGCTGGAGAACCCGTCCCGTCCGGGCGGCGGACTGCGCGTGGAATTGCTGCCGACCGGGCAGGGCGACCCCCTGCTGCCGGGGCTGAGCGTGATCGACATGGATGAACTGGTGGTCTCGGCGACGGCGCTGCAGCGACTGGGGCTGAATGTGGGGGATGCGGTGCTCGCTTCCGTGGCACGCAGCCAGGGTGGGGTGCGGGAGGTGCTGACCCTGCCGATGCGCGTCGGCGGCGTCGCGCCGCTGACGGCGGCGACGCGTGATGCGGCTTTCGCGACCCTCCCGGTGCTGGTGCTGACGGAGGATTTCCTCGACGGCAGCGCGGCGACCGATGCTCGGCCCGATGCGAGCCTGCCGCCACGCCCCTTCGCGGGCTTCCGCCTGCATGCGGCGCGGCTGGACGACGTGCCTGCCTTGGACCGCGAACTCCGCCTGTCGGGCATCGAGGTCGCCTCGCGCGCCGAGGCGGTGGCGGGGCTGTTGCGGCTCGACCGCAACCTCGCGCTGCTGTTTCTCGCCATCGCGGGGGCAGGCGGCGCAGGATACCTGGTGAGCCTTGGCGTCGGGCTTTGGGCGCAGGTGGAACGCAAGCGGCGGGACCTAGCGCTCTTGTCGCTGCTGGGATTGCGGCGGCGTGGGCTGCTGATGATGCCGCTGCTGCAGGCGGCGGCGGTCGCGCTGGCGGGCGCGTTGCTCGCCTTCGCGATTGCCGCGTCCGTCGCGACCGTCCTCAATCGCGCCTTCGCCGGCACGGTCACGGGCGATCGACCGGTCTGCCTGCTGACCGCGCAGATGGGCGTGGCGGCGGCGGGCGTGACGCTGGCGGGCGCGCTGGTCGCGGCGATGCTCGCCGGGCTGCGCGCTGCCGCGGTGCCGCCCGCCGAAGGCCTGGCGGAGGGCTGAGGGATGCGCGTCACACTCGCTGCCCTGCTCGCGCTTCTTGCGACCCCGGCCGTGGCCCAGGCGCCCTGGCCGGACGACTTCACCAATCCCCGCGCGGCGGATGGCGACCTGGTGCTGCCGATGCCCTGCGGCGGCGCGATGGCCTTCCGCCCCGTTCAGACGCCGGCCGGGCCCGGCGCGCTCGACGATCGGCCGGTGACGCTCGGCACCACCGACCCTGCCGGCGGCATCGCTGAGTTCGCCCGACGCGAGTCCGTCGCCGGGCCCTTCCAGGGACAGGGGCAGCAGGGCGCGATCTACTGGCTCGGCAAATACGAGGTGACGCGCGACCAGTATGCGGCGGTGATGGAGCCCAACTGCCCGACGCCCTCGGCCACCGGTCGGCTGCCGGCGGCCACGCTGTCCTGGTTCGACGCCGTCGCCTTCACGCAGCGCTACACGACCTGGCTGATGGCCAATGCGCGGCCCCGGTTGCCGCAGGCGGACGGCACCCCCGCCTTCGTCCGCCTGCCGACCGAGGAGGAATGGGAATACGCCGCGCGCGGTGGTGCCGCGGTGAGCGAGCTCGACTTCCTCGCCCGCACCTTCCCGATGCCGGAGGGCAGCGGGCGCTATGCCTGGTTCCAGGGGCCGCGCTCGGCCTCGGGCCGCGCGCAACCCGTGGGCATGCTGGAACCCAATCCGCTCGGTCTGCACGACATGCTCGGCAATGTGGGGGAGATGGTGCTCGAGCCCTTCCGCGCCGTGCGCGTCGGGCGGCTGCACGGCCAGGCCGGCGGCGTGGTGGTGAAGGGCGGCGACTTCCGCACGCCGGAGGCCTCGCTGCGATCCTCCCTGCGGATCGAGATACCGCCCTTCGATGCGACGGACGGCCAGGCGACGCGGCTGGCTTCGGTCGGCTTCCGCGTCGTGCTCGCCTCCCACGTCACGACCAGCCTGCGCCGCGCCGAGGCGCTGAACCGCGCCTTCGAGGAAGAGAGCCGGGCCAGCGGAACCGAGGCGGAGAACGCCCGCCGCCAGATCGCCGCCCTGCGCGAAGGCGCCGATCCGCGCCTGCGCCAGGGCCTCGATCGTCTCGAGGCCGGGCTGATGGCGGCCGAGCGCGCGCGGCTCGAGCAGGAACGCGCAGGCATCCGGGCGCAGTTGGAAGGGGCTGCGGTGCTCGGGCGATCGGCCGTGCTGTCGCAGCGGAGGCTCGACGGATTCCAGGCGCTGCTGGATGGCGCCGACGTGGTCCAGGCCAGCCCCGAGATGCGCACCAACTGGGCCCGCGCGGCCGAGGGGCTGCGGGTCGAACGGGAACTTGCCATCGACGGCTATGCGCGGATCGTCGCGGACCTGGGCCGCACCGCCGACCGCGCGACGCTCGCGACCGAGGCCGCGGTGGTCGGGCGCGAGACCGAGGCGCGCGGCGTGCCCGAGCTCCGGCCCTACCTCGATATCGCCGCGCGCCATGCGGCGGATTCGCGCGACAGCGGATTGCCGCCGCGCGATCGGATGCGGGAGGAGGTGCTCGCCGCCGGCCGTGGCATTGCGCCGCCGCAAGCCAGCGCGCCCGCCCCGCCGGCGCAGCCCCAGCGCCCGGCGACCACGCCCGCGACGCCGCAGCGTCCTGCCACGCCCCCGGCGGCCCCGCCCGTCGCGGCCGTGCCGCCGCCGCCGCCCCCGCCGCCCGTCACCGCGGATCCGGAACCGCCCCTGAGCCGGCCGTCACAGGCCTCCCAGTCGCAGCGCCCGCCCGTGACGCCGCCGCGCCAGCCGGCGCAGCCCCCCGCGCCGCCGCGCGAGGGTCAGGGCATCAGCGTGAAGCCGCCGATCCAGCGCGGCGGCCCCTCGCAGACCTACGACCAGTCCGGCAAGCCGCTCGGCTTCCGCTGATCACTCGTCGTCGGAGCGCGAGGGCGGTCCGGCCAGCACGCCGCCGTCGATCACGATGGTCTGGCCGGTCATGAAGGACCCCGCTGCGGAGGCGAGGAAGACGGCCGCGCCCGCGATCTCGTCCGGTTCGCCGATGCGCTTCAGCGGCGTGTCCTTGGTGCGCTTCTTGTAGATGCCGGGATCCTCCCACAGCGCGCGGGCGAAGTCGGTGCGGATCAGGCCCGGCGCGATGGCATTCGCGCGCACGTTCCGCGGGCCCCATTCGACGGCGAGGTTGCGCACGAGCTGCATGTCGGCGGCCTTGGAGATGGCATAGGCACCGAGCACCGGCGAGCCGCGGAAGCCGCCGATCGACGAGACGATGATGATCGACCCGCCGCCACGCTCGGCCATGCCCGGCGCGGTCATGTGCGCGAGCCAGAGGTTCGACTTGATGTTGGACGCCATGATCTTGTCGAAGATCTCGTCCGGCATCGTCACGGCCGGGCCGAAATGCGGGTTGATCGCGGCGTTGCAGACCATGACGTCGACCTGGCCCCAGGCCGTGATGGTCTGGTCCACCAGCGCCTGGCATTCGTTCTTGCGGCCGATGTTGCAGGCGATGGCCATGGCGGTGCCGCCCTTGGCCTTGATGGCGTCCACGACTTCCTGGCAGGCCTCGACCTTGCGGGAGGAGACGACGACCTTCGCCCCCTGTTCGGCCATGCGTTCGCAGATGGCGCGGCCGATACCGCGGCTGCCGCCGGTGACGATGGCGACCTTGCCGGTCAGGTCAAAGAGGGACATGCATTTCGCTCCCGATGGTCTTGCGTGGGGCGCAGCGCAGCATGCGCGGGCCGCGTGGGCAACAGGCCGCGGCGTGCTTGCCGTCCGGCCGGTTCTGCCGGACACTTAACTTCAACAAGGGCCGGGCAGGCCCGCAGTCAGTTTCGAGGGAGTGACGCCCGTGTCCGATTTCGTCCAGCATGTGGCCCAGGGCGACGTGCATGTCCTGCGGCTGAACAATCCGCCGGTGAACACCCTGCGGACGGAGATCCGCGCGGGCCTTCTCGCCGGCGTGAACGCGGCGAAGGCGGCCGGCGCGAAGGCGGTGGTGCTGATCGGCACGGGCCGCATGTTCTGCGCCGGGGCCGAGATGACCGAATTCGGCAAGCCGCGGCAGCCTCCTTCGCTGACCGAGGTGTTCGACGCCATCGAGGGCTTTCCCGGCATCGTCGTCGCCGCGATCCACGGCTCGGCGCTGGGCGGGGGACTGGAACTCGCGCTCGCCTGCCATGCGCGCGTGGGGGTGGCGGGTGCCCAGGTCGGACTGCCGGAGGTGAAGCGCGGCTTCGTACCCGGCGCAGGCGGCACGCAGCGCCTGCCGCGCATGATCGGGCCCGAGGCGGCGGCGAAGATCATCGTCAGCGGCGACCCGATCAAGGCGACCGAGGCGCACAAGCTCGGCTTCATCGATGCGATCATCGAGGGCGACCTCGAGGCCGGCGCGTTGGCCTGGGCCAAGGCCAATGTCGGCAAGACATTCACCCTGGCGCGCAATCGGACCGACAAGATCAGCGGGCAGGACCCGGCGGCCTATGATGCGGTCGTCGCAGGGCTGCTCAAGCGCACGCGCGGGCAGGAAAGCCCGAAGGGCTGCGCGGAGGCCGTGCGCGCCTCCTTCACCATGCCCTTCGACCAGGGTCTGCAGAAGGAGCGGGACCTGTTCTCGACCCTGGTGGCAGGCGAGCAGTCCAAGGCGCTGCGCCACATCTTCTTCGGCGAGCGCGAGGTGCTGCGCATCCCGGGCATGCCGGAAGACGCGAAGTCGCTGCCGGTCGAGCGCCTGGTGGTGATCGGTGGCGGCACCATGGGCGGCGGCATCGCGATGAGCGCGGCCAACAACGGCGTGCCGGTGACCATCGTCGAGATGAGCGAGGAGGCGCTGCAGAAGGGGCTCGCGCGCTGCCACGCCAACTGGGAACGCACGGTGTCGAGCGGCCGCCTGTCGCAGGCGGAATACGAGAAGCGCAAGGCGCTGCTGACCGGCAGCACGGATTTCGAAGGCACCGTCGCGAAGGCCGACCTCGTGATCGAGGCGGTCTTCGAGAACATGGAGGTCAAGAAACAGGTCTTCGCGCGGCTCGACAAGGCAGCGCGGCCAGGCGTGGTGCTGGCGTCCAACACCTCCACGCTGTCGATCGACGAGATCGCGTCCGCGACGACGCGTCCCGAACTCGTCGTGGGGATGCACTTCTTCTCGCCGGCCAATGTGATGCGGCTGCTGGAGAACGTGCGCGGGGCGAAGTCGTCCTGGACGACGATCGCGACCGCGACGGAGTTCGGCAAGCGCATCGGCAAGCTGCCGGTGCTGGTGGGCAACTGCGACGGCTTCGTCGGCAACCGCATGACCGGCAAGCGCACGCCGCAGGTCGAGAAGCTGCTGCTGGAAGGCTGCCTGCCGCAGGACATCGACAAGGTGATGGAAGGCTACGGCATGGCGATGGGGCCGCTCGCGACGGGCGACCTCGCCGGCCTCGACATCGGGGCCGCGGTGCGCAAGGCGCGCGGGACGGTGGCGCCGGTCGCGGATGCCGTGGTGGCGCTGGGCCGCTTCGGGCAGAAGACCGGCAAGGGCTGGTACATGTACGACGAGAAGCGCAACCGCCTGCCGGACCCGGAGGTGGAGCGGATCATCCTCGAGGTCGCGGAGAAGATGCAGGTGCGCCGGCGCAAGATCTCCGACGAGGAGATCCTCGACCGCATGCTGCTGCCGATGGTGAACGAGGGCGCGCGCATCCTCGAGGAAGGCGTCGCCTACCGGCCGATCGATATCGACGTGATCTTCATCAACGGCTTCGGTTGGCCGGCCTTCCGCGGCGGGCCGATGTTCTGGGCCGATACGCAGGGGCTGAAGACGGTGCGCGACAAGCTCGCGAAGTACGCCGAGGCGACGAACGACGCCAACCTGAAGCCCACGGCGCTGATCGAGAAGCTGGCGGCCGAAGGCGGGACCTTCGCCGGCATGGGCCGCTGACAGAGTTCGAACGGGAGAGACGAGGATGGAACTCCGCTTCACCGAAGAGGAACGCGCCTTCCGCCAGGAAGTGCGCGACTGGATCGACGCCAACCTGCCGGCCGAGACGCGCGAGCGCATGGCCTCCGGCCGCACGCCCACCAAGGCGATGCAGGTGGACTGGCAGAAGCGGCTCTACGAGAAGGGCTGGGCGGTGCCGCACTGGCCCGTCGAGTGGGGCGGCCAGCCCTGGTCGGCGATCAAGCGCTTCATCCTGAGCGAGGAAATCCAGTCGACGCCGGCGCCATCGCCGCTGGGCTTCAACTGCAACATGCTCGGGCCGGTGCTGATCGCCTTCGGGACGGAGGAGCAGAAGAAGTTCTTCCTGCCGAAGCTCGCGAGCCTCGACCTGTGGTTCTGCCAGGGATTCTCGGAGCCCGGCGCGGGGTCGGACCTCGCCAGCCTCAAGACGCGCGCGGTGCGCGAAGGTGACCATTACGTCGTCAACGGCCAGAAGACCTGGACGACGCTCGCGCAGCACGCGGACTGGATCTTCCTGCTGGTGCGCTCCGATCCGGGGGCGGCGAAGCAGCAGGAAGGGATCTCCTTCCTCCTGGTGGACATGAAGACGCCCGGCATCACCGTGCGGCCGATCATCACCATCGACGGCGCGCATGAGGTGAACGAGGTCTTCTTCGACGACGTGAAGGTGCCGGTGGCGAACCTGGTCGGCACGGAGAATCGCGGCTGGGATTGCGCGAAGTTCCTGCTGTCCAACGAGCGCACCGGCCAGGCGCGCGTGGGTGCGTCCAAGGAACGCATCCGCCGTCTGAAGCTGATCGCCAAGGAAGCCCCGGGTGGTGCGCGGCCGGTGATGGAAGATCCGCGCTTCCGCTCGCGCCTGACGGATGTCGAGGTGCAGCTCAAGGCGCTGGAGATGACGACGCTGCGCGTGCTCGCGGACGAGAACCGCGCGCTCAGCCAGCGCAAGCCGAACCCGGCGTCCTCGGTGCTGAAGATCCGCGGGACGGAGCTGCAGCAGGCGATCTCGGAACTCTATGTGATGGCGGCCGGGCCCTATGGCCTCGCGGCCCCGAACGATCCGGAAGCCGATGGGCGCAACGAGCCCGACGTGGCGGCGGATTGGCAGACGCTCGCGCAGGCGACCTACTTCAACTGGCGCAAGCAGAGCATCTACGGCGGATCCACCGAGATCCAGAAGAACATCATGGCCAAAGCGTTCCTGGGGCTCTGAGACACATGGATTTCGATCTTTCCGACGACCAGCGCCTTCTGCAGGACAGCCTGGCGAAGCTGCTGAAGGACAAGTACGGCTTCGAGCAGCGCAAGGGCTACATCAAGTCCGAGACCGGCTGGTCGCGCGAGGTCTGGGCGGCCTATGCGGAGCTCGGCCTGCTCGGCATGCCCTTCGCCGAGGAGGATGGCGGCCTTGGCTATGGCACCGTCGAGACCATGATCGTCATGGAGCAGATGGGCCGGTCGCTGACGCTCGAGCCCTTCGTCTCGACCGTCGTCATGGGCGGCGGCTTCCTGCGCCATGGCGCGACCGCGGAGCAACGGGCGGCGATGGTGCCGCAGATCGCGGAGGGCAAGCTGCTGCTCGCCTTCGCGCATACCGAACCGCAGTCCCGCTTCGACCTGAACGACGTGGCGACCACGGCGAAGAAGGATGGCGCCGGCTGGGTGATCGACGGCCGCAAGGGCGTCGTCGTGCATGGCGATACGGCGGATCAGCTGATCGTCACCGCGCGCATCTCGGGCGGCCGGCGCGACCGCGACGGCATCGGCGTCTTCCTGGTGCCGGCGACGGCGCAGGGCGTGACGCGGCGGGGCTTCGGCACCTCGGATGGGCAGCGCGCGGCGGACATCACCTTCGACAACGTGAAGGTGGGTGCGGAGGCCGAACTCAAGGGCGGCCTCGCGCTGGTCGAGCAGGTGGCCGACGAGACCATGGCCGCGCTGGCGGCCGAGGCCGTGGGCTGCATGGAGGCCGCGAAGGACCTGACGGTCGACTACCTGAAGACGCGCAAGCAGTTCGGGCGTCCGATCGGCTCCTTCCAGTCGCTGCAGCACCGCGCGGCGGAGATGATGGTCTGCCTCGAGCAGGCGCGCTCCATGGCGATGCTGGCGGCGATGATGGCGGGCGAGAAGGATGCCGCCGAACGTCGTCGCCAGATGCGGGCCGTGAAGATCGAGGTGGGCCGCAATGCCCGTTTCGTCGGCCAGCAGACCGTGCAGATGCATGGCGGCATCGCCATGACGATGGAGTATGCCGGCGGCCACTACCTGAAGCGGCTGACGGTCATCGAGAACATGTTCGGCGACATGGACCACCACCTCGCGGCGCTGAGCGAGGAAGGTGGGGTGTTCCTCGCCGCCTGAGGACTGACGCGGGGGAGGGCAGCCTCCCCCGCATCTCCAAGAGAGGTATGGCCCATGAAGGTCGCCGTGATGGGCGCCGGCGCGATCGGCTGCTTCTATGGCGGCCTGCTGGCGCGGGCGGGCGCAGCGGTGACGCTGGTCGGGCGCGCGCAGCATGTCGATGCCGTCCGCGAGCGCGGGCTGCTGGTCGAGATGGGTGGCGAGACGCATGTCGTGCCGGTCGGCGCCACGACGTCGGCGAATGGCGTGGCCGGTGCCGAACTGGTGCTGTTCTGCGTGAAGTCCGGTGACACGGAGGTGGTGGGCGCGGAGATGGCCCCGCATCTCGCGCACGATGCGACGATCCTGAGTTTCCAGAACGGCGTCGACAATGCCGCGCGCCTTGGCGCGGTGCTGGGGCGCCTGGTCGTGCCGGTGGCCGTCTATGTCGCGACGGACATGGCGGGACCTGGCCATGTGCGGCACCACGGGCGCGGCGATCTGCTGATCGGTCCGTCCGCGCGTGGCGCGGAGATCCTGACGCTGTTCGCCGCGGCCGGAATTTCCGCGCGCGTGTCCGAGGATGCGATCGGCGCGCTGTGGGGGAAGCTTGTCGTCAATTGCGCCTACAACGCGCTCTCGGCGCTGACGCGGATGCCCTACGGCCGGATGATCCGGCAGGATGGGGTCGAGGCGGTGATGCGCGATGTCGTCGCGGAATGCCGCGCGGTCGCTGCGGCATCCGGCGTGGCGCTCGCGCCGGATATCCTGGATGCGGTGCTTGGGCTGGCGGCGATGATGCCCGATCAGTTCTCCTCCACGGCGCAGGATCTGCGCCGTGGCAAGCCGACCGAGATCGACCACCTCAACGGCTTCGTCGTCCGTAGGGGTGCGGAGCTCGGCGTCCCGACCCCCGCCAACCGCGTCCTGCTGACGCTGGTGAAGGCTGCCGAAAAAGCCAAAGAAGGTTGAGGGGGTGCGGGGGAGAAGTTCCCTTCTCCCCCGCCTCTCTCAGCGAAGCGCCTGCGCCGCCGCCCAGACCTTCTCGGGCGTCGCCGGCATGTCGATGTGCTGCCCGCCCAGCGCGTCCGAGATCGCGTTCATCACGGCGGGCAGCGACCCCGCGCAGCCCGCCTCGCCGCAACCCTTGGCGCCGAGGGGGTTGGTCTTGCAGGGATCGGGCGCGCTCTCGAAGCCGAAGGAGGGCAGATCGTCCGCGCGCGGCAGGCCGTAATCCATGTAGGAGCCGGTCAGGAGCTGCCCGTCCTCGGAATAGGCGACGCGTTCGATCAGGGCCTGACCGATGCCCTGGACGATGCCGCCATGCGCCTGGCCTTCGACCAGCAGGGGGTTCACGATCACGCCGAAGTCGTTGACCGAGAGGTAGCGGTCGATCTTCACGTGCCCGGTGTCGGGGTCGATCTCGACCTCGCAGATGTGGCAGCCATTCGGAAAGGCCATCGGCGCCTGGTCGTAGACGGTGCGGCTGTCGAGCTCGTTCGGAACGTCCTGGGGCAGGGGTCCGATCTCGCGGATCCTGGCAGCGAGTTCCATGATGCCGATGCCGCGGTCGGTGCCGGCGATGGTGAAGCGGCCCTGCGCGAATTCGATGTCCTCGGCGGCGGCTTCGAGGACGAAGCCCGCGGCCTTCCGCCCCTTCTCGATGACGATATCCGCGGCCTGCAGGATGGCGGCACCGGAGGCCATGAGAGACTTCGACCCGCCGGTACCGCCGCCGGCGATGAGCCGATCGGAATCACCCTGGACGAGGCGGATCTTGTCGAAGGGCACGCCGAGCTTCGCATGCAGCACCTGCGCGAAGGGTGTCCAGTGCCCCTGGCCGTAGTCGAGCGTACCGGTGACGATGGTGACGGTGCCGTCGGCCTCGAAGACCAGCTCGCCCTGTTCCTTCATCGGTGGGGCGGTGCATTCGAGGAAGTTGCCGAGGCCACGCCCGCGCAGCAGGCCACGCTTCGCACTTTCGGCCTTGCGCGCCGCGAAGCCGTTCCAGTCGGCTGCCTCCAGCGCGTGGTCGAGCAGGGCGGAGAAGGCGCCGGAATCGTAGACGGAACCGGACGCGGCGTTGAAGGGGAACTGCTCCGGCTTGATGTGGTTGAGCTTGCGCAGCGCGATCGGGTCGCGGCCGGTCTCGCGGGCCGCGGTCTCGATCAGCCTCTCCATGAAGTAGTTGCCCTCGGGGCGGCCGGCGCCGCGATAGGCGGAGATCGGGGTGGTGTTGGTGACGACGTTCTTCGTCTCCACCAGCAGCAGCGGCGTCGCGTAGTTGGACTGGATGTTCTTCGAGAAGTTGCCCGTGCCCATCAGGTTGCCGACGGTCGACAGGTAGCCGCCCATGTTGCCGTAGGAGACGAGCTTCACGGCGAGGAAGCGGCCCTCGGCATCGAGGGCGAGGGAGGCCTCGGTCTCGTGGTCGCGGCCGTGGCAGTCCGAGAGGAAGGAGCCCGTGCGCTCATCCGTCCATTTCACCGGCCGGCCCAGCACCTTCGCCGCGTGCAGCACGCAGGTGTATTCGGGGTAGGCGCTGGCCTTCATGCCGAAGGACCCGCCGACATTGCCGGTGAGGATGCGGACCTTCTCGACCGGCACCTTCAGGATGTCGTTGGCCATCTGGTTGCGCAGGCCGAAGACGCCCTGGCTGCCGACGCGCAGGATGTAGCGGCCCTCGGCGGCATCCCATTCGCCGATCGCGCTGCGCGGTTCCATGGCGCAGACCACGATGCGGTTGTTGCGGATGTTCAGCGTCGTGACATGCGCGGCCTTGGCGAAGGCCTCGGCGACCTTGTCGGCATCGCCGTAGCGGAAGTCGAGCACGACGTTGCCGGGGATGTGGTCATACAGCTGCGGCGCGCCGGGCGCGGCGGCGGCCGCGGCATCGGTCACGGCCTCGACCGGATCGATGTCCATCTCGACCATCTCGGCCGCGTCCTTGGCCTGGGCCTTGGTCTCGGCGACGACGAAGGCGACGGGATCGCCGACCCAGCGCACCTTGTCGGCGGCGAGCGGCCCGCGGTCGATGTTGATGAGCGGGCTGCCATCCTTGTTCTTGAGCGGCAGGACGGAGCGCATCGGGCCGTACGCGGCCAGGTCGGCGGCGGTGAAGACGCCGAGCACACCGGGCATCGCCTTCGCCGCCTCGGTGCCGATGCGGTTGATGACGCCATGCGCATAGGGGCTGCGCACCATGACGCACCAAGCCTGGCCCTCGACCGAGATGTCGTCGGTGTAGCGGCCGCGGCCCTGCAGCAGGGTCGGGTCCTCCTGGCGCGGCACGGGCTGGCCGATCCCGAACTTCATCATGGTGGGATCAGCCAGGTTCGTATCGGGCATGGGGGCCTCAGGGCGACGTGTCAGGGATGCCCTAGAGGTTAGGCGCTGTTTGCTGCGGTGCAACCCACGCCCGGTCAGCCGGCGTGCTGGCGTGCCCAGGCGACGATCTGGCGCGCGGGTATCGCGCCGGCCTGGCGCGCGATCTCGCGCCCGTCACGGAAGAGGACGATCAGCGGAATGCCACGGATCTGCAGTTCCTGCGCAAGGGCAGGCGCGTCCTCGGTCGACACCTTGGCGAGGCGCATGGTCGGTTCCAGCATACCGGCCGCGGCTTCGAATTCCGGGGCCATGGTCCGGCACGGACCGCACCACGACGCCCAGAAATCAACGAGGATCGGCAGGGAGTCCGCACGCAGGTGCCGGCGGAAGCCAGCTTCGTCGAGGGTGATCGGCCGGCCCTCGAACAGCGGCTTCCGGCAGGCGCCGCAGACGGGGCGGTCGGTCAGCCGTGCCGCCGGCACGCGGTTCACGGCGCCACAATGGGAGCAGACGACTTGCAGGGGGTCGGCCAAGGTGAGTCCTTTCGTGATGCGTCGAATGCTCTCGCGGCGCCGCGCCCGGCGCCTTGCGCGGCCGCAAGGCTTGACCCTGCCGGCAGCCTCGCCGCAGCGTCGCGCAGCCTTGGGAAGGGGGAAGCATGGGCCGGGTCCTCGTCGTCGGATCCTACAACCAGGACACGGTGTTGCGGGTGCCGCGCTTCCCGAAGCCGGGCGAGACGCTGGCCGCGACGGCGCTCGAACATTTCCACGGCGGCAAGGGCAGCAACCAGGCGGTCGCGGCGGCGCGGTCCGGCGCGCAGGTCCGCATGGCCGCCTGCGTGGGCCGCGACGCCGCGGGCGAGGCGGCAATGGCGCTCTGGGCCGCGGAGCGCATCGACGCGACGGCCGTGCGGCGCGATGCCGAGGTGCCGACAGGGACCGCCGTGATCCTGCTCGACGTGGCGGGGGAGAACGAGATCGTGATCCTGGCCGGAGCCAACGCGCGCCTGGCCCCCGAGGATGCGCGCGCGGCGGCGACGGACGCCGCGCTCGTGGTGGCGCAGCTGGAAACACCGGTCGAGGCGACGATCGCGGCCTTCCTCGCGGCGCGCGAGGCCGGCGGGCGCACCCTGCTGAACGCGGCGCCGGCGGCCGATCTCCCCACGGCGTTGCTCGCGGCGACCGACATCCTCGTCGTCAACGAAACGGAGGCCGAGCGGTTGGTCGGCCGGGGCGGCACGCCGCCTGAACTGGCGGCCGCGCTGGCGCCGCGCTTCGCTTCTGGCGTCGTGCTGACCGCCGGGGCCGTGGGCGCCTTCTGGGGCGGGCGCGACGGCGCCGCCCTGCATCTGGCGGCCCCGCCAACCGAGGTGCTGGACAGCACCGGCGCCGGCGATGCCTTCGTCGGTGCCATGGCCGCAGCCCTGGCAGAGGGCTTGTCCATGCCGGGCGCGCTGCGCCGTGGCGTCGTTGCCGGGTCGTTGGCCTGCCGCAGGCTCGGCGCCGTGCCGTCCCTGCCGGGACGCGCCGAGATCCTGGCGGCTCAGTAGCGGTAGTAGGTCGGTTCCGGCGGCGCGTAATAGGCGCCGGCATAGGGCTGCGGCTGCCAATAGGACCCCGGCGGGGGCTGCCAGCCTGGCGGCGGCGGGGGCGGCTGCTGCTGGTAGCCGCCGCCATAGGGCGCCGAGACATACCCCCCGCCTGAGGGGGGCGGGTAATAGGGCTGACCGCCCCCCTGTGGCGGGTAATAGGTCGAAGCGCCTGGCTGCGGCGGCGGCGCGTAGGACGGTGCGCTGCCCCAGCCGCCCTGCTGCACCGGCGGCTGTGGGGTCGTCACCGCGCCGATGGCCGCACCGCCCAGGCCGCCGGCCAGGGCGCCAACCGCTGCGCCGCGCGGCCCGCTGGCCAGGCCGCCGATCGCCGCGCCGGTGCCGGCGCCGAGCAGGGCGCCGCCAGCGGCTCGCTGGGTCGGGTCATAGGGGTTGGTGCAGCCGGCAGCGAGCAGCACCGCCATGCCGGCCAATGCGAACCTGGTCCTGCGCGACATGCGTCGTTCCTTTGGGTCTCGAGTCGATGTCACAACCATCGCGTGCAAGCATGGCGAGGCTGTGGCGGCGGTCTAGTAACCCGGTGGCCGTCCGTAACGGAGGGTTTCCGGAGGCGCGCTGGGCGGCCGGCCGACGTAACGGCCCTGCGGCAGGGGGCGCTCGAAGCGGCTCGTATCCGGTGGCAGGTAGCGCGGCGGGTTCTCGATAGGCGGTCCGACGCGCCGTGGGGGCGGCCGCCAATGTCCCGGCGGGCCCGCCCAATAGGCCGGTGGCGGGAGGTAGGCCGGGCCGGATTCGTAGGTCACGCTGCCCTGCGGCGCCTGTTGCGGCATCGGTGGGGCGATGCGGGGTTCCTCGGGTGCTGCCGGGGGCGCCGAGGACGGGCCATAGAGCACCTGCGGCGGCGTTGCCCCGTAGATGACGCGCGGCAGAGCCGGTTCCGGCTCCGTCGTCTGCGCCCCTAACGGGCCGGCGGCGAGCAGCAGGGCCATGGCGGCCAGGATGGCGCGGCGTTGCCTCATCGCCCGGCATTCTAGCGCCGATCGCGGCGGCGATGTGGTCTTTCCGCGGCGGGTTCAGACCGGCCGGTCGCCCTTCTCGACCTTCAGCGTCCGGTTGTCGACGCCCGGCAGCATCCGGGCCGGATCGCGCGTGACGATGACGTCGAGGACGGTCGGGCTGTCGGTGTTGGCAAGGCCCTCCCGGATCGCCCCGGCGAGCGCATCGGGGCTTTCCACGCGGATGCCGTGGCAGCCGAAGGCGCGGGCGGCGGCGGCATAGTCGGTCTCGGCCAGTTCCGAGGACTGGTACTTGCCCGGCCCGTAGACCGCGTGCTGCAGCGCCTTCACATAGCCCGAGGCGCCGTTGTTGAAGACGCAGAGAACGTAGTTGGCGCCGGTGCGCCGCGCCGTCTCGATCTCGCCGATCGTCATGTTGAAGCCGCCATCGCCGGTCAGGCCGACGACGCGTCGCTTCTGGCCGGCGGCCATCTGCGCGCCCATCGCGCCCGGCGCGCCGTAGCCGATGGAGGCGAAGCCGCGGTCGGCGATGAAGTGGCGCCCGGCCTTCTTGGTGTCGAACAGCAGCCCGCCCCAATGGCCGGCGAAGCCGCCATCGGCGACGAGAATGTCGTCCTCGCCCATGGCGATGTTCAGCTCGTTGATGAGGCGGCCGACATTGATCGGCGTCTCGTTGGATTCCAGCCGGTCGGCGGCGCCGACCCGCCAAACGGCCATGCGCGGGGCGACGGCGGTGGCGAATTCCGCGCGGCCATCCGGCAGCGGGCCGGGGGGCAGGGCGGCGAGCAGGTCCTCGAGCGCCAGGCGTGCATCCGCGGCGAGCGCGACATCGGCGCGGGTCGTGCGGCCGATCTCCTCCGGCACGATCTCGATGTGCACCACCGGCACGCCGGCGGGCATGAGGGAGAAACGCTTCGTCGCGATCTCGCCGAGCTTGCAGCCGACCACGATCAGCAGGTCGGCCTCGGCGACGAAGTCGTTGGCGATGCGGGAATAGCGCCCGAAGACGCCGGCCGAGAGCGGATGCGTGCAGGCGATCGCGCCCTTGCCCGACATGGTGTGGGCGACAGGGATCTTCTGCGCTTCCGCGAGCGCGAGCAGCGCGTCATGTGCGCCGCTGACATGGATGCCGCCGCCGACCAGCAGCAGCGGGCGCTTCGCCTTGGCGAGAAGGGCCGCGGCGCGTTCCAGCTCGCGCCCGTCGGGACGCGTGCGCCGTGCCTGGGCCTGGAGCGTGCCGGGATCGGCCCAGATCTCGTCGGCGCCGAAGGTGTGTTCGCCGTGGCAGACATCCTCGGGCACGTCGAGTACCACCGGGCCGGGCCGGCCCGAAGTGGCGACGGCGAAGGCGCGGCGGACGAATTCGGGGATGCGCTTCGTGCTCTCGACGCGGATCAGTTCCTTGGCCGCGGGGCGGAGGATCTCCACCTGCCGCGCCTCCTGCGTCATGTTTTTCCAGGCGTGGTCGCGGTTGGCGTCGCCGACGATGGCGACCAGCGGGATTCCCGCGTTCAACGATTCCACGAGACCGGTGACGAGGTTCGTCGCCCCCGGCCCGAGCGTCGCATCCACCACGCCCGGGCGGTTGGTCACCCGCGCCCAGGCATCGGCGGCGAAGGTGCCGCAGCGCTCGTCGTTGATCAGGTAGTGCTTGAGGCTCAGCGCGCGGACCGCCTCGTAGAAGGGCAGCAGCTGGAAGCCGCCCATGCCGAACATCGGGCCCACCTTGTGGGCCTCGAGCATACGCGCGAGCGCTTCGCCGCCGGTGATGGTCAGGGTGGTGTTGGAAGCGGTCACGCGCGGTGGTCCTTCTCGATCGCTTCGGCCAGCAGGGTGATGGCGTCGCGCACCGTGCCGCCGGGCCTCAGGCCCAGCGCGGCGGCGCGGCGGTTCACGCAGGAGACGACGCCGGTCTCGACGGCGGAGCGCCCATCGCCGATCCGCGCCGTCCAGGCGGAATAGGTGGCGGCCGCGATGCCGCGCGCATCGAGCGCCGGCAGCCGCGTGAAGCCCGCGCCGTCGATGCCGCCATCGGCGTCGTTGTAGAGCGCGGCGAAGACGGCAGCGCGCGCGGCCGTCTCGGGCCTTCCACCGAGCAGACCGCCATGGCTGCCGGTGACGACGACCGTGCCGTCGTCGTCGGGCATCATCAGCGAGTTGGAGTCCATGGCCGAGGCCCGGGCGCGGCCCGGCACGGCGACCGGGAAGCGCGATTCCACGCTGTCGGGCGCGTCCACTGCCGGCACCGGCGCGGCGGCCAGGCGGCGCGCGGCCTCGCGGCACCACATGCCGGATTCCACGCCCAGCGCCGCTGCCGCGGCGTTCACATGGCTGACGATGCCGCGGCCGAGCAGGTCGAAGCCATCCCCGATGCGCGCGCTGCGGTGCGAGCAGCAGGCGGCCGGAATGCCGAGCGGCTGCAGGTAGTCGAGGCCCGCGATGCCAGCCCGATCGAGCCCGAGCCCGGCGTCGTTCAGCAGCACGCCGGCGACGCGGGCCTTGGCCGCCAGGTAGGCCGCATAGACCCCGCCATGGGAGCCGCCGACGATGACCCGCCCTTGCGCCTCCGGCCCCAGCCGGGTGACGCTGTCGACGACGATGAGCCGGTCCAGCATGGCCGCGTTTCCTCTCCCTGCTTCGGGAGTAGAGCGCGCCGGAAGGGCTGGCAACAGGGGAGGGGACGGGATGTCCAGCGCGTCCAACGAGACGGCGCGGCGGGTCGCGATGCTGCGCGACATGGCGCGCATCCGCGCCTTCGAGCGCGAGGCCGTTGCCGCCATGCGATCGGGGGAAGCGCCGGGCGTGGTGCATCCCTCGATCGGGCAGGAAGGTGTCGCGGTCGGCGTCTGCGCGAACCTGCGGCGCGCGGATCGCATCACCTCCACGCATCGCGGGCATGGGCACGCCATCGCCAAGGGCGCGGATGCGCGGGCGATGATGCTGGAACTGCACGGCCGCGCGGGCGGGTCCTGCGGCGGGAAGGGCGGGTCGATGCACATCGCGGATTTCGCGGTGGGGATGCTCGGCGCGAACGGCGTGGTGGGTGCGGGCATCCCGATCGCCTGCGGCGCGGCCCAGGCGATCCGGCTGACGAAGGAGGACGCGATCGTCGCCTGCTTCTTCGGGGACGGGGCGGTCAATCGCGGACCGTTCCTCGAGGGGATGAACTGGGCCGCGCTGTATCGCCTGCCGGTGCTGTTCGTCTGCGAGGACAACGGTTTCGCGGCCTTCACGCGCAACAGCGCGGTGACGGCGGGCGGTGGGCCGGCGGTGCGCGCCGAGGCCTGCGGCGTGCCGGCCGCGGCCGTGGACGGAGAGGACGTGCTGGCGGTCGACGCGGTGGCGGCGGAACTCGTCGCGCGCATCCGCGGCGGTGGTGGCCCGCAATTCCTGCACGCGAAATGCTATCGCTGGGAGGGCCACACGGGCACGGATGCGGCGGCGTACCGCCCGGCTGAGGAAGCGGCTGCGGCACGTGACCGCGACTGCATCCGCCGGCTGGCAGCGCTGCTCGATCCGGATGAAGTCGCCGCCATCGAGGCCGAGGCGGCCGCCGAGATGGCCGGGCACCGCGCCGCCGCCATGGCCGCGCCCTGGCCCGACGCCGGCGCCGCCTTCACCGATGTCCAGGATGCGGGGGCACCGGCATGACGCGCATGACCTTCGCCGAGGCGGCGCGCCGCGCGCTCGCCGAGGAGATGCGCCGCGACCCGCTGGTCTGGGCGCTGGGCGAGGACCTCGTCCAGGGCGGCATCTTCGGCCAGTACAAGGGCCTGTCCGAGGAGTTCGGCACCGACCGCATCGTCTCCACCCCGATCAGCGAGAGCACCATCATGGGTGCGGGGCTTGGCGCCGCGCTGTGCGGCACGCGACCGGTGGTCGAGATGCGCATCGCGGACTTCACGCTCTGCGCGATGGATGAGCTCGTCAGCCAGATCGCCAAGGTCCGCTACATGTTCGGCGGGCAGGGGCGTGCCGCGTTGGTGGTGCGGATGCCGCAGGGGATGTGGCGGAACTCGGCCGCGCAGCACAGCCAGTGCCTGGAAGCCTGGCTGACGCATATCCCGGGCCTGGTCGTCGCGGCACCCGGCACGCCGGCGGATGCGGCCGGGCTGCTGAAGGCGGCCGTGCGGTCGGACGATCCCGTCGTGCTGATGGAACCGAAGAACCTCTGGACCGCGGAGGGCGAGGTGCCGGCGGAGATCGCGCCGATCCCCTTCGGCGTCGCCCGCCAGGCCGCGCAGGGAGATGCGCTCACGGTGGTGACCTGGTCCGCCATGGTGCCGGTCGTCGAGCAGGCCGCGCGCGAAAGCGGCGTCGCCTGCGACGTCTTCGACCTGCGCAGCCTTTGGCCGTGGGACGAGGCCGCCGTGATCGCCTCCGCCCAGCGTACCGCGCGCCTGCTGGTGGTGCACGAGGCCGTGACCGTCTCCGGCTTCGGGGCCGAGGTGGTGGCCCGTGTCGTCGAAGCCTTGGGACCGGGTGGCCTGAAGGCGGTCGAGCGCCTGGGCGCGCCGCGCGCCCCGATCCCCTTCAGCCCGCCGCTGGAGGACTCCATCCGCCTGTCGCCCACCCGCGTCGCCGCGGCCATCCGACGCGTCGCCGGGTGAACCGACGCGATGTGTTGCGGCGGAATGGGAGAATGGCATGCTCCTCCGTGCCGGGCCGCTGAAAGGGGAACATTTCTCTTGAGCGATTTGCCGTTGCATGGTGCGGTCCGCCGCCGCACGCGACACAAAGGGAGTGCGCCATGACCATCGCCATCGGCCAGACGGCCCCGGATTTCGAAGCCGACACCACGCAGGGACGCATCCGCTTCCATGAGTGGATCGGCAACGGCTGGGCGATCCTGTTCAGCCATCCGAAGGACTTCACCCCGGTCTGCACGACCGAGCTCGGCACCATGGCCGGGCTGAAGCCGGAATTCGACAAGCGCAACTGCAAGATCATCGGCCTCAGCGTCGATCCCGTCGAAAGCCATCTCAAGTGGGAAGGGGACATCGCGGAGGTGACCGGCCATGCCGTGACCTATCCGATGATCGGCGATCCCTCGCTCGAGGTGTCGAAGCTCTACGGCATGCTGCCGGCGGATGCGGGCACGACCTCGGAGGGCCGCACGGCAGCGACCAACCAGACCGTGCGCGTCGTCGTCTTCATCGGGCCGGACAAGCAGGTGAAGGCCTACCTCGCCTATCCGATGACGGCCGGCCGCAACTTCGACGAGGTGCTGCGCCTGCTCGACAGCCTCCAGCTCACGGCGAAGCACAAGGTCGCGACGCCGGCGAACTGGAAGCATGGGCAGGACGTGATCATCGCGGGCTCGGTCAACAACGAGGATGCGAAGAAACTCTTCCCGGCCGGCTGGAAGGAGCCCAAGCCCTACCTTCGCATCGTGCCGCAGCCGCAGGGCTGACCCACCGAGGGCCGGGGATTTCCTTCCCCGGTCCGCACAGGGCGCGTGCTAGCGTTTCCGGACAAGAAGAGTTCCGGAGGAAGCGCATGCCCCAGGCGTCGATATCGCGCCGCCGTGCCATCCTGCTGGCCGGCGGCGCGTCGCTTTTGGCCCGCCCGTCCCTTGCGCAGCAGGGACGCTATCCCGACCGCCCCATCCGCATGCTGGTGCCCTGGACGCCCGGCGGTGCGACGGACATCCAGATGCGATCCGTCTGCGACCAGGCGTCCCGCCGGCTGGGGCAGACCGTGGTGGTCGAGAACCGGCCGGGGGCTTCCGGGACGCTCGGCGCCCTGTACATGGCGAAGGAGGCGCGGCCCGACGGCTACACGCTCGGCCAGATGCCGAACGGCGTCTTCCGCATGCCGGCAATGGTGGACCGGCCGCAGTGGGATCCGACGCGGGACTTTTCCTGGATCATCCGGCTGGTGGGGTACATGGGGGGCGTCGTGGTGCGGCCGGATGCGCCGTGGCACTCGATGCAGGACCTGGTGGCCTATGCGCGGGCCAATCCCGGCAAGCTGAGCTACGGCACGCCGGGCGCCAATACGACCGATGTCCAGATGACGCGCTTCGCGCGGCTGGCCGGGATCGAGTGGGTGGCGGTGCCCTTCCGTGGCGCCGCGCCGAACCTGCAGGCGCTGCTGTCGGGGGACATCCATTTCTCGGCCGAGACCAGCGCCTGGGCGGACATGGCCCTGGAAGGCCGCGTGCGGCCGCTCGGCGTGTGGATGAGCGAGCGCGCCGCGCGCTTCCCCAATGTCCCGACCTTTCGCGAGGCCGGCTTCGACGTGCTGGGGGAGAGCACCTACGGCATCGCTGGGCCGCGCAGCATGGATCCTGCCGTGGTGCGCGTGCTGCACGACGCGTTCAGGGAGGCGCTCTATGACCCCGCGCACCTCGCGACCATCGCGCGCTTCGACATGCCGGTGCGCTACCTCAACACCGAGGACTACGCGACCGCGGCGATGATGCAGAACGAGGAGGAGAAGCGGACCGTGCGCGAACTGGGGCTCCGCGCTAGCTGAGCCCCATCGCATGCGGCAGCCATAGTGCGATGCCGGGGAAGCCCACGACGAGGGCGAGGGCGACGAACATCGCGAGGATCATCCACACCACCCAGGGGATGGTGCTTTCCATCCCCACTCCAGCGATGCGGCAGGACACCATCAGGTTCACCGCCATGGGCGGGGTGAACTGCCCGATCGCGATCTTCATGGTGAGGATGACGCCGAACCAGGTCAGGTCCCAGTGGAAGCTGTTGGCGATCGGGATCAGCACCGGCAGCAGGATCAGGAAGGTCGAGACGCCGTCGAGGAACATCCCGATGACGATCAGCACCAGCATCAGCAGCGCGATGGTGCCGTACTCGCCCAGTCCGAGCCCGACGATCCAGGCAGCGATCGGCTGAACGATGCCGAGCGTGGCCGTCGACCAGGCGAAGACGCTCGCCAGCGAGACCACGATCAGGATGACGGCCGAGAGCTCCCCGGCCTCGACCAGCATCTCGTAGCAGTCGCGCAGCGTGAGGCTGCGGTAGATGACGAAGCCGACGAACAAGCCATAGGCCACGGCGAGGACGGCTGCCTCGGTCGGCGTCACGAAACCCGAGCGCATGGCGCCCAGGATCACGACCGGGGCCATCAGGCCCCAGATCGCCTCCTTGAAGGTCTGCCAGACGCGCAGACGTTCGTCGCTCCGCGCCTTGCCGCCGAAATCCTTCAGCATGGAGATGATGACGATCGGCACGATGATGGCGAAGCCGGCGAGGATGCCGGGGAACATGCCCGCCATGAAGATCGCCGGCACCGAGACGCCCGGCACCAGCACGGCATAGATGATGAAGGCGATGGAGGGCGGGATCAGGATGTCCGTCGCCGCCGCCGCGCCGACCGTCGCGGCGATGAAGGGGCGGGGATAGCCGTCCTTCACCATGGAGCGCGTCACCACCTGGCCGACCGCGGCCGAGGTGGCCGGCCCCGAGCCCGAGATGCCGCCGATCACCATCGCCACCAGCACGGCGACCGAGGCCAGCGCGCCGCGCCCGGCACCGACCAAGGCGGTCGCGAAGCGGACAAGTCGCAGCGCCACGCCGGTCCGGTCGAAGACGCTGCCGACGAGCACGAACATCGGGATCGCCATCAGCGGATACTTCGCGATGCCGGCGTAGACGTTGGTCGGCATGGCGAACATGGACTGGTCCGCCAGCGCGATCGCCGTCGCGCCGGCAAGTCCGAGGGCGACCGCGATCGGTACCCCGCCGAGGAGGAGGATGGTGAAGATCGCGAAGAGGACGACGCCGATCACGGTCTCAGCCCTCCTCGCCCTGCAGCAGGCGCATCAGCCGCCCCGCCGCACGGGCCATGACCACGACCGACAGCAGCGGCAGCCAGCCGGTGTAGAGCCAGTTCGGATGCCCGAGCCCGTTGGACAGCACCTCGAAGCGATACTCGTCGTAGGCGAGCAGCGTGCCGTACCAGGCCAGCAGCGCGAAGCAGATGATGGTGAGCACCATCGCGATCCCTTCCGCCACGCGGCGGACGCGCGGCGAGCGGCCGTCGACAAGGACCCCGATCCGGATGTGCCGCCCCGTCGCCGTGGCGATGGCGGTGCCGAGCAGCGCCACGACCACCATCAGCGCCACCGAATACTCCTCGGTGAAGGCGAGCGAGACGTTCGTCAGGTAGCGCGTCACCACATTGGCGGAGGTGATCAGCACCATCGCCCCCATCGCGGCGGCGACCAGCACTTCCTCGATGCGGAGCGGCACCCGCGTGCGCGGGTTGATCCGCTCCGCGGTCGGATCGGGCTCGGCGCTCACCTCAGGCCGACGCGGCGCGGATGGCGGCCTCGGCCTTGCGGACGAGGTCGGCGCCCACGGTCTGGGCCCACTTGTCGTAGACCGGACGCGTCGCCTGCGCGAAGGCGGCCTTCTCCTGGGCCGTCAGGGCCGTGACCTCGACGCCGCGGGTGCGGAGTTCGCGGATGGAGGCGTCATCCCCGCCATCGAGCCCGAGGCCACGGCGCGTCAGCGCGATCTGGTTGCGCCCGGCTTCCTCGGCGCATTCGCGGACCAGCTGCTTGTCGGCGTCGTTGAAGGAGTTCCAGACGGTGCGCGATAGGCAGAAGATCAGCGGGTCGTTGACGTAGTTCCACACCGTCAGGTGCTTCTGCGCCAGCGTGTCCATGCGGAAGGCGAGGAAGAGGTTGATCGGGTTCTCCTGCCCGTCGACCGCGCCGGTGGAAAGGGCCGGCTGCAGGTCGGCGAAGGACATCTGCACCGGGTTGGCGCCCAGCGCCTGGTAGATGTCGGTGAAGATGGCGCCGGCGGCGAAGCGGATCTTGAGGCCGCGCATGTCGGCCGGCGTGCGGATCGCGTGCTTGGAGTTGGAGATCTCGCGGAAGCCGTTCTCGCCCCAGGCGAGGGGGACGACCTCGCGCCGTTCCATCACGCCGAAGATGTCGCGGCCGACCTCGCCGCGGATCAGCGCGTCGAAGGCCTTGTGGTCGGGCATCAGGAAGGGGAGCTGGAACAGCCCGACCTCGCGCACCTGCGGAGCGATGTTGATGGTGCTGAAGACCGAGAAGTCGATCACGCCCTGGCGCATCGCGACGAGTTCGCGCGTCTGGTCGCCGCCGACCAGCTGGCTGCCCGGATAGACCTTCACGTTGATCCGGCCACCCGAACGCTGGGTCACGAGTTCCGCCCACTGGAAGGCGCCCTCGGCGAAGGGGATCGGGCGGTTGCCGACGACCGACAGCTTGTACTCGGGCCGGTACTGCTGCGCCCGTGCGGCGTAGGGCAGCGCCAGGCCCGCCCCGGCGGCGCCCAGCAGCAGCGAACGGCGCGAGGCGCCCATGCGTGACTCGGTCATCTGGCGTTATCTCCCTGACGGCCATGGCGTCGGCGCGCCGTTCCGGCGCTTCCGGTCAAGACTGGCCCGGCTCAGGGCTTGCGGGCAAGCCGTCTCCCGCGCTTGCCGGCCTGGGCGGGCCGGTGCAGATCGGGGGGATCAGGAAGGAACGCCGCATGATCCCGACCTCGAACCTGGCGAGCCTGCTGCTGCAGACGGCGCGGCGGCTGCCCGACCGACCGGGGCTGGTGTGGCGGGATGCCAGCTGGTCCTGGGCGCGGATCGCCGAGCGCGTGCAGGCCGCGGCCGGCGCGTTGCGGGCGCGCGGCATCGGCCAGGGCGATCGGGTCATGGTCCATGCCCGCAATGGCAACGCCATCTTCGAATCCTGCTGGGCCTGCTGGCTGATCGGCGCGGTCTGGGTGCCGACCAATTTCCGCCTGAGCCCGCCGGAGGCCGCCTTCCTCGCCGCCAATGCCGCCTGCCGGGCGCATATCGTCGACACCGGCTTTCCGGAGCACCGCTCCGCCGCGAAGGCTGAGAATGCGGCCTGCATCCTGGAGGTCGCCATCGGGGAGGGTGCCGGTCTGTCCTGGGACGACCTGGTCGAGGAAGGCCGCGCCGCACCCGTCACCGAGACCGCCAATGTCGACCGCGACCATCCGGCCTGGCTGTTCTACACCTCCGGCACGACCGGGCGGCCGAAGGGCGGGACGCTGACGCACGGGCAGCTCGCCTTCGTGGTGGTGAACCACATCGCGGACCTGATGCCGGGGCTGAGCCACCACGATGCCTCGCTGGTCGTGGCGCCGCTGTCGCACGGGGCGGGGATCCACGCGATGGCGCAGGTTGCGCGCGGGGCTGTGTCGGTGCTGATGCCGGGGGAGCGGCTGGACGTGCCCGAGGCCTGGCGGCTGGTGGAGAAGCACCGCGTCAGCAACATGTTCACGGTGCCGACGATCCTGAACGCGCTCTGCCGCGATGCGAGCGTGGATGCGCACGACCATTCCTCGCTGCGGCATGTCATCTATGCAGGCGCGCCGATGTACCGCGAGGACCAGAAGCACGCGCTGCGCAAGCTCGGGCCGTGCCTGGTGCAGTATTTCGGCCTCGGCGAGGTGACGGGGAACATCACCGTGCTGCCGCCGGAGTGGCACAGCATCGAGGATGATCCCGCCTTCCCGATCGGGTCCTGCGGGTATCCGCGCACGGGGATCGAGATCGCGATCCTCGATGGCGAGAACCGTCGCCTGCCGGCGAACGAGACCGGGGAGATCTGCATCCGCGGCCCCGCCGTCATGGCCGGCTACTTCCAGAACCCGGCGGCCAATGAGAAAGCCTTCGCCGGCGGATGGTTCCATACCGGCGACCTCGGGCATCTCGACGCGCGGGGCTTCCTGACGATCACCGGGCGGCAGTCGGACATGTACATTTCGGGCGGGTCGAACGTGTATCCGCGCGAGGTGGAGGAGGTGCTGCTGACCTTCCCCGGCGTCGCCGAGGCCTGCGTCGTCGGCGTGCCGCACGAAAAATGGGGCGAGACGGGCGTGGCGGTGCTGGTGCCCGCGGAAGGTGCCGCGATCGATCCCGCTGCCGTGATGGCGCATCTCGACGGGCGGCTGGGCCGCTACAAGTGGCCGTCGAAGGTAGTGCTGTGGGATGCCTTGCCGCGGTCGGGCTACGGCAAGGTGCCGAAGAACGAGGTGAAGCGCCTGCTGGCGGAGCGCGGAGAGGCCTAGCGACGCGCCCAGTATCCAAGGAAGGGAGGGGGATCGGGGGAGGTTCTCCTCCCCCGACCTTCTTCCGTGTCAGCCGCGCCCTTCGAACGGCATCTTCGTCGCCTTGATCGTCAGCGTGAAGATGTTCGATTCCAACGGCAGGTTCGCCATGTGCAGGATCGCCTGGCCGACATGGTTCACGTCCATGGTCGGTTCGACGGCGACGCTGCCGTCCGCCTGCTTCACGCCCTGCGACATGCGGCGCGTCATCGGCGTCGCGGCGTTGCCGATGTCGATCTGGCCCGCGCAGATGTCGTACTTGCGGCCGTCGAGCATCACCGATTTGGTCAGCCCCGTGATGGCGTGCTTCGTCGCGGTGTAGGGGGCGCTGTCGGGACGCGGCGTATGGGCGCTGATCGAGCCGTTGTTGATGATGCGCCCGCCCTGCGGCGTCTGGTCCTTCATGATGCGGAAGGCGGCCTGGGCGCAGAGGAAGGAGCCCGTCAGGTTCACCGCGACCACGCGGGACCAGTCGGCGTAGCTCAGGTCCTCGAAGGCCGTGCCGGGCACGTTCTGGCCGGCATTGTTGAACAGCAGGTCGAGCCGGCCGAACTTCTGCTTCACCGCGCCGAACAGCGCGTCGACGGCAGCCGGGTCGGCGACGTCCGCGGGGATCGCGACGGCGCGCGGGGCGGCGTCGCCGGCCATGGCGATGGTTTCCTCCAGCGCGTCCTTCCGGCGGCCAGTCAGCACCACGGTCCATCCGCCGCCGAGCAGGGCGAGGGCAGCCGCGCGGCCGACGCCGGTGCCAGCGCCGGTGACGACGGCGATCTTGGTGGGGGAACTCATCGGCGCTTCCTCATGCCTGTCGATGTCGCGCGCACTCTGCGCAAGGAGGGCGGGGCTGGCAACGCCGGTTGCCGGGCTTGGACCGCGCTGACATCCTCGGCCGAGGGAAACGCCAGGAGGATCGGATGGCAGGCTGGCCGCAGGGCAATGCGTGGGACGGCTTCCTGGCCCGCTGGCAGGCGGCCTGCGCGGATGACGCGGTCCTCGGCGAATGGCGCCAGGGGGCGGTGACGCGGTTCGCGATCGTCAGCGGCGACCAGCGCGCGGAATTCGGCTTCGGCGGCGCGGCAGGCCCCGCGACCTTCGCGCTCGAGGCGTCACCCGCGATCTGGGCGAAGCACCTCGAGCCCATCCCGCCGCGGCACCACCACGCGATCTTCGCGATGCGCCACCGCGTCCCCGGCTTCGCCATCACCGGGGAGGAGATGGACTTCCTGCGCCATTGCCACCTGGCGCGCCGGGTGCTCGAGATCGGGCGATGGCTGGTCCTCGGCGGCAACGGGCCGGTGCCGGCCTTCCCTCGGCCGGCCCTGCCGGCGCAGCCGGATCCTGACGTGACGGGGCGCTACCTGAACGTCGCTGCCGATGGTCGGACCTGGCGCATCTATGCCGAGCAGGCCGGGCAGGGCAGGGACCTGCTGGTGCTGCACACCGCCGGCGCCGACGGCCGGCAGGCGCACGGGCTGATGGCCGACGAGCGCATCGTGAAGGACTGGCGCATCACCTCCTTCGACATGCCCTGGCACGGCAAGAGCCCGCCGCCGGCCGAGGTGCCCGGCGCCTGGCGCCTGACGACCGACCGCTATGTCGAGATCATCATGGGCGTGGTGCAGGCGGCGGGGCTGAACAAGCCGGTGCTGCTCGGCGCATCGATGTCCGGCGAGATCTGCCTCGAGGTCGCGCTGCGCCATCCGGAGGCCTTCTCGGCCATCATCGCCTGCGAGGCCTGCGACCACGTCGCCGGCCGCCGCAGCCCCTGGGCGGACGACCCACGCATCAACCAGGCGATCTTCGTCCCCGAATGGATCCATGGGCTGATGGCGCCGCAGAGCCCGGCCGAGCCCGCCGCCGCAATCTGGTGGCACTATTCCCAAGGTGGCTACGCCACCTTCGACCGCGACATCGGCTTCTATTCGGGCGAATGGGATGCGCGCGACCGGGTGCACCGCATCGACACCACGCGCTGCCCGCTCTTCATGCTGACCGGTGAGTACGACTATTCCTGCTCGGCCGAGATGTCCGAGGCGACGGCGGCGAAGATCAAGGGCGCGCGCTTCACCCGGATGAACGGGATCGGCCACTTCCCCTTCACCGAGAACCCGCCGCTGTTCGCCGAATACCTCCTGCCGATCCTGCGGGAGGTTCAGTAGACCGCGCGACCGCCCGAGATGTCGAACACCGCGCCGGTCGAGAAGGAGCAATCCTCCGAGGCGAGCCAGCAGGCCAGCGCGGCGATCTCCTCGACCTTCACGAAGCGATCCATCGGGATCTTGGACCGCATCCAGGCGATCTGCTCTGGCGTCATCTGGTGGAAGATGTCGGTCTCGGCGGCGGCCGGCGTGATACAGTTGGCGAGCACGCCGGTCCTGGCGAGTTCCTTGCCGAGCGACTTGGTGAAGCCGATCAGCCCCGCCTTCGACGCGCTGTAGTGGGAGGCGTTCGGATTGCCCTCCTTGCCGGCGATCGAGGCGATGTTCACCACGCGCCCGTAGCCTGCATCGATCATCCGCGGCACGACGGCGCGGGTGACCATGAAGGGCGCGATGAGGTTCACCTCGACCACGCGCTTCCACTCCGCGGTCGGCAATTCCCAGGACGGCGCATTGCCGCCGGTGATGCCCGCGTTGTTCACCAGGATGTCGACGCGGCCATGGGCGGCGCAGGTGGCGGCAAGGGCGGCGCCGATCGCGGCCTCGTCCGTCAGGTCCAGCACATGGGCGGAGGCGCGTTCGAGTGTTGCCGCGGCGGCTTCCGCTGCCGTGCGGTCGATGTCCCAGATCGCCACGGCCGCCCCGGATCCCGCCGCGCGCCGCGCGATGGCGAGGCCGATGCCGCGGGCGCCGCCCGTCACGATGGCCACGCGGCCGGCCAGGTTCAATTGGTTCATGCCGAATCCTCCGACGAGGGCCGCAGTCTCCGCCAAGCCTGCTGCCTGGGAAAGAGGCGGTAACCGGGCAGTTCCCACCGCGATGTTTCCGCCCCTATAGTCATCGCAGAGCCGTCGCGAAGCCGGCCGCAAAAAGGGAGAGACTGTCCATGAATCGCAGGGCACTGCTTGGTGGCCTCGCCGCCGGGGCATCGCTGCTGTCGGGACCGCATGTCGCGCGGGCACAGCAGGCCATTACCTTGAATGGCGCATCCCAGTTCAACGACGACCACGTCTTCAACCGGACCATGACGCGGTTCGAGGAACTGGTGAAGCAGTACTACACCGCCCAGCCGGTGAACTTCATCATGCACAAGAACTCGAGCCTCGGACTCGAGAAGCAGTATTTCGAGTACATGTCGGCCGGCCGCGGCGCGGTGGACTACGCGATCGTCTCGCCCGCCCACATGTCGACCTTCAGCCGCGCGGCGCCGTTCGTCGACGCGCCGTTCCTGTTCCGCGACCTCGCGCACTGGAACCAGGTTCTGGACCAGGACCTGTTCGCGCCGGTGGCGCAGGAGATCGAACGCCGGGCCCGCGTCATCCTCGTCGGCTATGCCGGCGGCGGCGTGCGCAACATCTTCGCCAACAAGCGCGCGTCGAACATGGCCGAGATCCGCGGCCTCAAGATCCGCGTGCAGGGTGCGCCGATCTGGTCGCGCAGCTTCCAGGCGGCCGGCATGTCGCCCTCGGTCATCGCCTACAACGAGGTCTACAACGCCATCCAGAATAACGTCATCGAGGCCGGCGAGAACGAGGCCGCGGGCGTCGAGGCGATGCGCTTCTACGAAGTGGCGCCGAACCTGATCGCGACGCAGCACGCGATCACCATCCGCCCGCTCTGCTTCTCCGCCCAGTCGCTGTCGCGCCTGCCCGCCGGGCTGCAGGAGGCGATCCGCCGCGCGGGCCGCGAGGCCGGCACCTTCGGCCGCCAGGCCGAGAGCAGCGAGGACGGACAGAAGATCGCCGCTCTCGAGCAGGCGGGGCGGCTGCGCCGGATCCCCTTCACCGACGGCGCCGCGCTGAAGCGCGCCGTCGATCCGGTGATGGCCGCCTATGCGCGCGAAGTGGATGCGGAGACGATCTTCACCCGCATCAACGCGATCTCCTCGTGATCCCGGCGCGGCCGGTGGACCCCCGCCGGCCGCCGCTTCCCTTCCATTCCGGAGCCACCCATGCCTGAGCCCGGCCTGCGCGGCCTGGTGCGGCGGGCCGCCGACATCTATGGCCGGCTGCTCTCGGCACTGCTTGCGATTTCCGTCCTGATCCTGGTCCTGCCGGTGACGCTGCAGGTGGTCTCACGCCAGACCCACCTGCTGCCGCACTACATCTGGACCGAGGAGATGGCGCGCTTCCTCCTCGTCTACACCGTCATGATCGGCGCCATCGTCGGCCAGAAGGAAGGCATCCACTTCATCGTCGACCTGTGGCCGCGACTGACCGGTCGTGCGCGCGCCTTCATGGACATCGTCTCGGGGATCTTCGTGCTGATCTTCGGCGCGGTGTTCCTGTGGTTCGGCATCGAGTTCGTCGACTTCGCCTGGTTCCGCATCAGTGAGCTCGCGGAACTGCCCTTGTGGCTGATCCACCTGCCCTGGCCGATCCTGGGCTTTTCCTGGCTGCTCTTCGGCGGCGAGAAGTTCGTCGACGATGTGCGCGTGCTGATCCATGGGGAGAACGCCTGATGGGCGGCAATGTCCTGACCGCCGGCCAGGCCGCCTGGTTCCTGTTCGGGGGCTTCTTCACGCTGTTGGCGCTGCGCGTGCCGGTGGCGGTGTCCCTCGGCCTCGCCTGCCTGCCGGTGCTCATGCTCGAACCGCGCCTCGGGCCCATGGTGCTGATGCAGGAGACCTTCAACGCCTACAACTCCTTCATCCTGCTCGCCGTGCCCTTCTTCTTGCTGACGGCGAACCTGATGAATGTCGGCGGCATCACCGACCGCCTGATGCGGCTGTCGCGCGCTCTGGTCGGGCATTTCCCGGGCAGCCTCGCGCAGATCAACGTCGTGCTGTCGATCTTCTTCGCGGGCATCTCGGGCTCCTCGACCGCGGATGCGGCCTCCCAGTCCAAGATCTTCATCGATGCCCAGCGCAAGGAGGGCTACGACGACAGCTTCTCGGTCGCGATCACGGCCGTCTCCGCGGTGCTCGCGGTCATCATCCCGCCCTCCATCCTGATGATCGTCTGGGGCGGGGTGCTGACCGTCTCGATCGGCGCGCTGTTCCTGGCCGGCATCGTCCCGGGGCTGCTAATCGGCCTGGTGCAGATGGCGACGGTCCACATCTACGCGAAGATGCGGGGCTACCCGACCTATGAACGGGCGACCTTCCGGGAGGTCATCGGCGCGACGATCGTGTCCATCCCGGCGCTGATGACGCCGGCGATCATCATCGGCGGCAAGGTCTTCGGCTGGTTCACGGCGACGGAAAGCGCCTGCATCGCGGTGCTCTACGCCGGCGCCCTCTCGCTGCTCTACTACCGCGAGATGGGGCTGAAGCAGCTGTGGGAAGCGCTCGGCGAGACGGGGCGTCTCGCCGCCGTCGCGCTGTTCTGCGTCGGCACGGCGTCCTGCTTCGGCTGGCTGCTGGCCTACTACAACATCCCCGAGGCGATCCTGTCGGGCGTGTCCTCCTGGGGCATGGGGCGGGCGGCGACCGGCTTCTTCATCGCGGCGGTCTTCCTGGTGGTGGGCTGCTTCCTCGATGCGATCCCGGCCATCATCATCGTCGGATCGATCCTGCAGCCGCTGGCGGCCGGGGTGGGGATGGACCCGGTGCATTTCGCGATGATCGGCATCGTGAGCCTCGCCTTCGGTCTGGTCACGCCGCCCTACGGGCTTTGCCTGATGATCGCCTGCCATGTGGCGGGAATGCGCGTCGCCGACGCGCTGAAGGACACGATGATCATGCTGCTGCCGATGCTCGGCGTGCTGATGCTCGTCATCCTCTGGCCGGATGTTGTGCTGTTCCTGCCGAAGCTCGTCTCGCCCGAGTTCCTCGACTGAGCGGGCGCTCCGGGGTGCCGTGCGGGCCGGCACCCCGGGAAGGGATTTCTTGACGATCCTCGACCCTGCCTTCAGGGTCGGGTGACGCTTCATCAACCCTTGGTAGTGATACTGGGGCCCCGAGGTCAGGCCCGGCCTTCCAAAACGGACTCGTCGCGAATGCCCGCCAAGCGTGCCCCACGCATCTTCATCGATGGCTACAATCTTGCGCTCGAACAGGGCACCGGCGTCGCCACCTATGCCCGGAACCTCAGCTTCGCGCTGCGCGATCTCGGCGCCGAGGTGGGCGTGCTGTACGGCACCAAGGCGTCCACCATCAGCATGAACCCGCTGATCCGGGAGATCGCCTTCTTCGACCCGCGCGTCGGCCGCCCCTCCAAATGGGTGCAGGCGCTGCACACGACCCGCCGGCTGCTCAGCACCCCCTTCGGCGAGATCGCGACCCAGGTGCCCATCACCGGCCGCGTGGTGCGCGAGACCTACCGATCCCGCCTGCCGCATTTCGATCATCTCTGGAACGTGCAGAACCTGTTCGACGCGCAGCGCCTGCACTTCAACGTCTATCGCAACCGCATGAACGTGCATTTCCGCAGCCCGCCGGATGTCATGCACTGGACCTATCCGCTGGCCCTGAAGATCACCGGTGCGCGCAACGTCTACACCATGCACGACCTGGTGCCGCTGCGGCTGCCCTACACCACGCTCGACAACAAGCGCGGCTACTTCCGCCTGGTGCGGCAATTGTCCCGCCGCGCCGACCACATCTTCACGGTCAGCGAGGCGTCCAAGCGGGACATCGTGAACCTGCTCGGCATGCCCGAGGAGCGTGTCTCCAACACCTACCAGGCGGTCGAGATCCCGAAGAAATACGCCGAAAAGCCGATCGACGAGGTGCGCACGGAGATCGAGGGCACCTTCGGCCTCGAGCACAAGCGCTACTTCCTCTTCTTCGGCGCCATCGAGCCCAAGAAGAACGTGGGCCGGATGATCGAGGCCTACCTCGCCTCGGGGGTCGAGGACCCGCTGGTGATCGTCGGCAAGAAGGCGTGGAAGTCGCGGCAGGAGCTGCGACTGCTCTCGGACAACGAGCACATCCGCTACCTGCTGACGCGGAACGGCATCACCGAGACGCGGCATCGCGTCCGTCATATCGACTATGCGCCGTTCCCGCTGCTGGTCAGCCTGATCCGGGGTGCGAAGGCGGTGCTGTTCCCCTCGCTGTATGAGGGTTTCGGGCTGCCGGCGCTGGAGGCGATGCTGCTCGGCACGCCGGTGATGACCTCCAATACCTCCTCCATGCCCGAGGTCGTCGGTGACGCGGCGCTCCAGGTCGATCCCTATGACGTCCGGGGGATGGTCGACGCGATCCGGTCGCTGGACCGGGACCAGGACCTGCGGGGGCGCCTGTCCCAGGCCGGGCCGGGGCAGGCCTCGCTGTTCTCTGCGGAGCGCTACCAGACACGGCTGCGGGAGGCCTATACAAAGGTCGGCGTGAACTGGGGCTGAGGCGGGGGCCGGCAGCCCCGGCCGATCGGGGGACTGGACCGGCATGGATCGTGACGAGCAGGGGGCGATCGCAGGTGAGCGCCTGCAGCAGGCGGATCGCCTGCGCGACCTCAGGATGTGGGATGCGGCGATCCTGGCCTATCGCGCCCATCTCGCGGCCGACCCGTCCGATTGGCGGGCGCAGGTCCAGCTCGGCCACTGCCTGAAGGAATCGGGCGACCCGGCGGAAGCGCTGGTCGCCTACCGCGCCGCCGAGGCCATCGCGCCGGGCCATGCCGACATCCACCTCCAGATCGGCCATGCACTGAAGCTGACGGGCGATGCCGGCCAGGCCTGGCGCGCCTATGCCCGCGCGCTCGAGATCGATCCGACGCATGAGGAAGCGGCACGCGAGGCTTCGGCCCTGGCGCAGTTCGCGGCCCCCGTGACGCGGGGGCCGCGGGTGCCGGGCCAGACGCTGCAGGTGGTCTTCGACACCTCGGACCTCGTGGCTTACCTCGCCGACAACCGCACGCCGACCGGCATCCAGCGGGTGCAGCTGAACGTGACGGCGCGCGCGCTGCTCGATCAGATCGAGGGCGTGGCCACCGCCGCCGTCGCCTTCGATCCGGCGGGCGGGACCTGGCGCGAGATCGGGCGGGATCTGTTCCTCACGATCTGGCGCCTGTCGCGCAGCGGCGGCGACCCGCGCGCGGCCGACTGGCAGGAGGCGCTGGCCACCCTGCGCAAGGCGCTGGCCACCGGGCCCGACTTCGCCTTCGCTCCGGGCGCGCGGCTGGTGAACCTCGGCACCTCCTGGTGGATCAAGGACTACTTCCTGCATGTGCGGCACGTCGCGCGGCTCTATGGCGTGCGCTACGTGCCGATGATCCATGACTGTATCCCGCTGATGACGCCCGAGCACTGCGCGCCGGGCCTCGTCGAGGAATTCGCGCAGTGGTTCTCCGGCATGGTCGCGATGTCCGACCAGGCGATCGCCAATTCCGAATGGTCGGCCGGCGATGCGCGGCGCATCGCGGGTGCGGCGCTGCCCGGCCTGCCCTTCGATGTCGCCGTCGTGCGGCTGGATGCCGACCTGAAGCGGGACCTCGGCGCCTCGGCCGCGGACGCCTGGCCGGCGCGGCCCGACCTGCCGGAGCAGGGCGAGCCCTTCGTGCTGTGCGTCGGCACCATCGAAAGCCGCAAGAACCACCTGATGCTGTTCAACGCCTGGCTGGCGCTGATCCGCAAGCATGGCGCGGCGCGCGTGCCGCGCCTGGTCTGCATCGGCAAGGCCGGCTGGCTCGCCGATGCGGCGATGACGCTGTGGAAGAACTCGCCGGCGCTGCAGGACCGTGTGTCGATCGCGCATGGCATCCCGGACACCGTTCTGGCCACGCTCTATCGCCACGCCCTCTTCACCGTGACGAACAGTCATTACGAGGGCTGGGGCCTGCCGGTCACCGAAAGCCTGTCCTTCGGCAAGGTGCCGGTCGTCGCGCGCAACACCTCCCTGGTGGAGGCGGGCGGGGAGGCTGCGGTCTATTTCGAGCCGGGCAGCGAACCCGACCTCGTCGCGCGGCTCGAGCAGATGATCTTCGACACCGAGGAACGGGCGCGGCGCGAGACGGCGGTTGCCGCGACGACGCGGCTGCGCTCCTGGTCCGAGATCGCCGACCAGATGATGCGCGCTGCGGCGCAGGGCGGCGCGGGCGAGACCGCGCCGCGCCTGCCGCTCGAGGCCGGGACGACCTATGCCGTGCGGCTGCTCGGCGGCGGGCAGCCCTCCCGGGCCAAGGCCATGGCCGACATGGTGCGGGACGGGCTGAACTGGTTTCCACTGGAATCCTGGGGCACCTGGACCAGGCCCGGCGTGGCGAGGATGCGCCTGTCGTTGCCGCAGGGCGCGGCCGATGGGCCGCTGCGGCTCTACCTCGGCTGCGTCGCGCCGGGGCAGGAGGCGAGGATCGGTCTGCGCGCCTATGGCGCTGGGACCGCGCCGCCACCCTTCATCCGCGTCTCGGTCGAGCCCCAGACGCGCTTCACCTGCCTGACCGACGTGTCCTCTCCCGCCGCCGAGGTGATCGTCGAGATCGACGGCGGCGCCGGGTCGGGCATCGGCACGCGGCGCAAGCCCGATGCACGCAAGGTCGGGGTCGGCGTGACCTCCGTGATGGTCTGCCGTCCGAACGATCTCGTCGCGCGGCTCGACTTCCTGGAACGCCACGCCTTCCGGGTGCTGGGCGACGCCTGAGGGTGCCTTGCGCGAGCGCGGGACCGGGGCCAGTAATGAAAGGGGGTCCGCGGTTCCCGCCGACGGGCCGACAGGGAGCAGAATGATGGCGAAGTTCGAGGTGGCGCGCCGCAGCCTGGTGTTTGGCGTGGCTGGTGTCCTTGCAGCCCCGGCCTTGCCGCGCGCCCAGGCGCCGGCCGTGAAGCTCGGGATCCTGCAGCCCGTGACGGGCGCCTTGTCCCAGGACGGCGAACACGGCCGCCTCGGTGCGGAGCTCGCGATCAACGAGATCAATGCCGGCGGCGGCATCCGTGCCCTGGGCGGCGCCCGGATCGAGATGGTCTTCGGCGACGCCCGCTCGAACCCCGAGGGCGGCGTGTCCGAGGTCGAGAAGATGCAGGCCGAGGGCGTGGTCGCCATCGTCGGCGGCTTCGCCAGCCCGATCTGCCTCGCGGCGTCCCAGGCAGCGTCGCGCTACGACCTGCCCTATGTCGTCGATGTCGGCGTGTCGGACCAGATCGTCTCGCGCGGCCTCGCGAACACCTTCCGCTTCGGGCCGGGCTTCGGCGTTGTCACCAGCGCGGCGCTCGACAACCTGGTCGCGCTGAACGATGCGGCGGGCAAGCCGTCCCGCACCGTGGTGATCGTGCATGAGGACGGGCTGTTCGGCTCGGGCATGGCGCGGCTGCTGAACGCGGAACTGCCCAAGCGCGGCTTCGAGGTGCTGGAGACCATCGCCCACCCGACCCCGGCGCGCGACATGAACAATGTCGCGCTGCGCATCCGCTCGCTGCGGCCGGACCTGGTGATCCCGTCCTCCTACTACGCGGAGTTCGTGCTGCTCGCGCGCACCATGCAGCAGCAGCGCATCCGGCCGAAGGGTATCTACTGCGTGCTGAACGGCGCGGCGTCGAACTACCGCTTCGTGCGCGAATTCCCCGATGCGGCCAACCTGGTCATGGACTGCAACCACTGGCCCGACCCGCGCAAGCCGAAGACGGCCGAGCTGCGCCAGCAGGTGGAGGCGCAGAACCGGTTCTGGCTCTACAACACGCCGATGAACTACTCGGCGGTGATGCTGGTGGCCGATGCGCTGGAACGCGCCGGCCGGGCCGACCGCGCGGCGGTGATCCAGGCGCTGGCGGCGACGGACGGAGCCTTCACGAAGCACATCATGCCTTATGGCCCGACGCGCTTCGTCAACGGTCAGAACCAGGCCGGCGCGCCGGTGAACACCCAGGTGCAGAACAACGACATCAAGGTGATCTTCCCGCGCGACTTTGCCGACGCTCAGCCGGTCTATCCCGTGACCGGCTGATCCGTGGGCTTCCCGCCGGAGATCATCCTGGAGGCCGTGCTGAACGGTCTTCTGACCGGGGCCGTATATGGGCTGGTGGCGCTGGGCCTCACGCTCGTCTACGGCGTGCTGCACATCATCAACTTCGCCCATGGCGCGCTGCTGACCGCGGCGATGTACGGGGCCTATGTCGCGCGCACGGCCCTTGGCATCGATCCCTATGTCGCGGCGCTGCCGCTGGCCGCACTGTTCTTCCTGCTGGGCTATGCGGTGCAGCGCCTGGTGATCGGCCCGGCCAGCCGCGGCAAGGACGAGAACATCCTGCTGGTGACGCTCGGGCTGTCGATCGTCATCGAGAACCTGATGCTCGCCGTTTTCCGGTCGGACACGCGCAGCATCGATGCGCCCTATGCGATGGATGTCGTCGAGTTCGGGCCCGCGCTGCTGGGCTATCCGCGCGTCGTCGGCTTCGGGGCGACGATCCTGGTGGGCATTGCGCTGTATCTGCTGATGACGCGGACGGCGACGGGCAAGGCGATCCGGGCGGTCGCGAAGGAACGCACCGGCGCGGCGCTGGTCGGCATCGACGTCGCGCATATCTACGCCGTGACCTTCGGGATCGGGACGGCGTGCCTCGCCATCGCGGCGGCGCTGCTGCTGCCCTCCTTCTACGTCTCGCCACGCGTCGGGAATGCCTTCGTGCTGGTCGCCTTCACGATCGTGGTGCTGGGCGGCATGGGCAGCGTGGTCGGCGCGCTGCTGGGCGGCCTGATCATCGGCGTGGTGGAGAGCCTGTCGGGCCTCTATCTGGGCGAGAGCCTCGGCCAGATCGGCATCTTCCTGATCTTCATCCTGGTGCTGCTGGTGCGCCCGACCGGGCTGTTCGGGGCGCGGGCATGAAGGGGGCGCTGCCGATCCTCGCCTTCGCGGTGCTGATGGGGCTGGCGCCGCTTCTGGTCGCCAGCAACGTGGTGCTGAACTTCCTCGTCTTCACGCTGATCATCGCCCTGGCGGCGCAGGGGTGGAACCTGCTCGGCGGCTATGGTGGGCAGTATTCCTTCGGCCATGCGGCCTTCTTCGGGACCGGGGCCTATGTCACCGCGATCCTGCAGGTGCGCTATGGCATGAACGCCTATCCGGCCTTCACGGCGGGGATCGGCGTCGCGGCGCTTGTCGGCCTGGCGATCGGCTTCCTGGCGTTCCGCTCGGGATTGCGCGGATCCTATTTCGCGCTGGTGACGCTCGCCTTCGCCGAGGTCTTCCGCGTGCTGGCCAATGCCGCGGAGATGACCGGCGGCGCCGCCGGCATCCTCATCCGGCTGCAGGCGAACCCGGCGAATTTCCAGTTCGCGGAACGCGGCACCTTCCTCTGGGTCGCGCTGGCGCTGGTCACGCTCGCGCTGCTGGCGACGCTGGCGCTGGAACGCTCGCGCCTCGGCGCGCAGCTGGTGGCGGTGCGGGAGAACGAGGCCGCGGCCCAGGCGCTCGGCGTCGACGTGCTGGCGGTGAAGCTGCGGGCGATCACCCTCTCGGCGGCCATGACGGGGGCGGCGGGCGGGCTCTACGCGCAGTACTTCCTCTACCTCGACGCCAACATCGCTTATGGCACCTGGATCTCGGTCGAGGCGCTGCTGGCCCCCATAGTCGGCGGCGCGGGCACCGTCTTCGGGCCGGTGCTGGGCGCGGTCATCCTGCACGGGCTGGGAGAGGCGACGAAGTCCCTCGCAGGCAGCATCCCGGGGATCGATCTGGTGATCTTCGGCATCGTGCTGATCCTGGTGGTGCGCTTCCCGCCGCGGGATCTGCCGGGCCTGCTGCGCCGGCGGAGGCGCGCATGACCGGCACCGGCCCCGATCCGGCCTTCCTCGCCGTGCGTGGCGTGACCAAGCGCTTCGGCGGGCTGCTCGCGGTGAACGAT
Source organism: Neoroseomonas marina (assembly GCF_012927745.1). Classification (GTDB taxonomy): domain Bacteria; phylum Pseudomonadota; class Alphaproteobacteria; order Acetobacterales; family Acetobacteraceae; genus Neoroseomonas; species Neoroseomonas marina. The sequence goes on along the minus strand of NZ_JABBKX010000003.1, from coordinate 27,323 downwards.
GCGACCTTCGACGTGGGCGAAGGCACGATCACCGGCCTGATCGGGCCGAACGGGGCGGGAAAGACAACGCTCTTCGCCGTCGTCGCGGGCTTCGAGAAGCCGACCTCGGGCATGGTCATGCTGGAAGGCGAGGACATCACCGGCCGAAAGCCGCATGAGCTCGCGCGGATGGGCCTCGCCCGCACCTTCCAGATCGTGCAGCCCTTCGCCGGCTTGACGGTGCGGGAGAACATCGCCGTCGGGGCCTTCCTGCGGGAGGCAAAGCGCGGCGCGGCGCTGGAGGTAGCCGAGGAGGTCGCGACGCGGGTCGGCCTCGCCGACCAGCTGGACAAGCCGGCGGCCGCGCTGACTGTCGCCGGGCGCAAGCGGCTCGAAGTCGCGCGTGCCCTCGCCACGCGCCCGAAGCTCCTGTTGCTGGACGAGGTCCTGGCCGGTCTGAATCCGTCCGAGGTGCGCGACATCGTCCCGGTCGTGCAGGGCATCCGTGCCTCCGGCATCACCGTCCTGATGATCGAGCACGTGATGCAGGCGGTGATGAATCTCTGCAGTCAGGTGCATGTGTTGGCGCAGGGGCGGATCATCTGTTCCGGCACGCCGGCCGAGGTGGTCGCCGCGCCGCAGGTCGTCGAGGCCTATCTCGGCCACGGCGCGGCGAAGCGCCTGCAAGGCGCCGCCCATGCTTGAGATCCGCGGCCTCGAAGCGGGCTATGGGCCGGCCATCGTGCTGCGCGGCGTCGACCTCAGCGTGCCGGCGGGGCGGCTGGTGGCGGTGCTCGGTGCGAACGGGGCGGGGAAGACGACGCTCAACATGGCGATCAGCGGCCTGGTGAAGCCGCGCGCCGGCAGCATCACCTTCGATGGCCGCCGCATCGACGGCCTGGCCCCGCCCGCCATCGCCGAGGCTGGCCTCGTGCACGTGCCGGAGGGCCGCAAGATCTTCCCGAACCTGAGCGTGCGGGAGAATCTCGACCTCGGCGCCTATCGCCGCGCGCGTGGCAACAAGGCGCGGAACCTCGAGCGCGTCTTCGCGACCTTTCCCCGCCTGAAGGAACGTGTGCGACAGATGGCGGGCACGCTGTCGGGTGGGGAGCAGCAGATGCTCGCCATCGGCCGCGGCATGATGGCGGAACCGCGGCTGCTGATCCTCGACGAACCCTCGCTCGGCCTCTCCCCGCTGCTGGTGGAGGAGATGTTCGCGCTGATCCGCCGGCTCCATGCGGACGGACTCGCCATCATGCTGGTGGAGCAGAACGTGGCCCAGAGCCTCGAGGTCGCGGACGACGCCCATGTGCTCGAGAACGGCGCCTTCGCGCTGAGTGGCACGGCGGCGGACGTGCGCGCCGACCCGCATCTCCAGCGCGCCTATCTCGGATTGTAGGAATGCCGATCGACCCTGTGACCCTCGCCGTGCTGAAGGGCCGGCTCGAGCAGATCGCCGACGAGATGGACGCGACGCTCTATCGCAGCGCCTTCAACCCGATCATCGCCGAGGCGCGCGACGCCTGCCACGGCCTCTATCACGCCGAGACGGGCGACACGCTGGTGCAGGGCACCAAGGGGCTGCCGATCTTCGTCGGCGCCATGGCGTTCGCGGTGCGGGCGGTGATCGCGAAGGTGGCGGCGGATGGCGGGCTTGAGCCGGGCGATACCTTCCTGTTCAACGATCCCTATGACGGCGGGACGCATCTGAACGATTTCCGCCTGGTGCGGCCGATGTTTCGCGATGGGCGGCTGTTCTGCTGGCTGGCGAGCGTGGGGCATTGGCTCGACATCGGCGGCAACGTCCCTGGCAACTACAATCCGCGCGCGACGGAGAGCCATCAGGAAGGCGTGCGCTTCCCGCCTGTGAAGCTGATCCGCGCGGGGGTGATGCAGCAGGACATCCTCGACATCCTCGCCGCCAATTCGCGCGTGCCGCAGTCGAACTGGGGCGACCTGAACGGGCAGTTGAACGCGCTGGACCTTGGCGAGAAGCGGCTTGCCGAACTGCTGGCGGATTACGGCGATGCGGCGGTGGCCGAAGCCTTTGGCCTGCTGATGGACCGCGCCGAGGCGCTGATGGCCGCCGAGATCGAAGGCCTGCCCGACGGCACCTATGTCTTCGAGGATTTCCTCGACAATGACGGCGTGGTGGACGAACCGCTGCGCATCGCGCTCGACATGCGGGTCGCGGGCGGGCGGATGGTGCTGGATTTCTCGCGCTCCTCGCCGCCCTGCCTCGGGCCGATCAACATCTCCGTCGCGACCACGGTCGCGGCCTGTTACGTCGCGCTGAAGCATGCCTTCCCGGACGTGCCGGCGAATGCCGGCGTGCTGCGCCCGGTCGAGGTCATCGCGCCGGACAGCACGCTGCTCGGCGCCAAGGCGCCGCGGCCGGTCGCGGGCTATACCGAGACCATCTTGCGACTGATCGGCGTGATCTTCGGTGCACTCGGCCAGGCGCGGCCGGACCGGGCGACGGCGGCGCCTTTCGGGACGATCAATGCGCTGGCGTTATCCGGGCAGCGGGGGGATGGCACGCGCTGGGTCATGTTCTCCTTCTTCGGTGGCGGCCTCGGCGGCAACCCCGAAAGCGACGGGCTGCACCACGCCAACAACCCGATCTCGACCGCGACCATCCCGCCGGTGGAGATCCTGGAAGCCGCGAACCCGGTCATGTTCACCCAATGGGCGCTGCGGCCCGACAGCGGCGGGCCGGGGCTGCATCGTGGCGGCGTCGGCGCGGTCTACGAGATCGAGGCGCTTGCGCCCGGCACCACGGAGATCGCGCTGCTCGGCGAACGCGGGCGCTTCGCGCCCTTCGGCGTCGCGGGTGGTGCCGCCGGGTCAATGAACGCCTTCTGGTGGGAGACGCCGGAGGGGCGTGCGGCGCCGCCGATGGCGAGCAAGGTGGTGGGTGTCTCGATCCGCCAGGGCCAGCGGCTGCGCCTCGAAAGCCCGGGCGGCGGCGGCTGGGGCGATCCTGCGCAACGGCCAGTGGAGGCCATCGCGCGCGACATCCGCCTCGGCCATGTCAGCGCCGAGGCCGCGATCCGCGACTACGGCGTGCGTATCGCGGCGGATGGGAGCGTGTCCCGATGATCGTCGGCGTCGATGTCGGCGGCACCTTCACCGACCTGTTCCTTTTCGACGCCGCGACCGGCACCTTCCGCACCGCGAAGGTGCCGTCCAACCGCGGCGACGAGGCCTCCGGCTTCCTCAACGGCCTGCGCGCCCTGGGCGGCGCGGCCAGCATGGATGCGGTGGTCCACGGCACGACCGTGGGCACGAACGCGCTGCTGGAACGCAAGGGTTCGCGTCTCGGCGTCATCACCACGGCGGGCTTCCGCGACGTGCTGGAGATGCGACGGCGTGACCGCCGCCACACCTGGGGCCTGTGGGGCGATTTCACCCCGGTGGCGGATCGCGACCTGCGGCTGGAGGTGCCGGAACGTACGCTGGCCGATGGCACGATCCGCACGCCGGTCGACATCTCCGCGGTGCAGGCGGCGGCCCGCGCGCTGCTCGCCGCCGGGGCCGAGGCCTGCGCCATCGTCTTCATCAACGCCTACGCCAACCCGGCGAACGAGCACGCCGCGGCCGAGGCGGTCCGCGCGATCTGGCCGAACCCGCATGTCTCGGTCAGCAGCGAGATCCTGCCGGAGATCCGCGAGTTCGAGCGCGCATCGACAACGGCGCTGAACGCCTATCTCCAGCCCGTCGTGGCGGGCTATCTCGAGCGTCTCGAAGGCGCCTTGGCGGAGGAGCGCTTCACCGGCCGCTTCCACATCGTCCAGTCCAATGGCGGCATCATGTCGACCGCCACCGCGCGTCGGATGCCGGTGCGCACGGCGCTGTCCGGCCCGGCGGCGGGCGTCATCGCGGCCGCGGCCATCGCGACCGCGGCGGGGTTCGAGAACGCGATCACCTGCGACCTCGGCGGGACCTCCTTCGACGTGTCGCTGGTCGCTGGCGGGCGGATGGAACTCGCCGCCCAGGCGACGATCGACTTCGGCGTGGTGATCCGCTCCCCGATGATCGAGATCACGACCATCGGCGCCGGTGGCGGGTCCATCGCGCATGTCGACCGGGGTGGGTTGTTGCAGGTCGGCCCGGAATCCGCCGGCAGCCGACCCGGCCCGGTCTGCTACGGGCAGGGCAATGCCCGCCCGACGCTGACCGACGCGAATGTCGTGCTCGGGCGGATCAACGCGGAACGGCCGATTGGTGGGGCGCTGGCGCGGCTCGACGTCGATGCGGCGCGGGAGGCGATACGGCGGCATGTGGGGGACCCGCTCGGGCTCGATCCCATGGCCGCGGCGGAAGCGATCCTGCGCGTGGCGAATGCGAAGATGGCCGGCGCCATCCGCCTCGTCTCCATCGAGCGCGGCCATGATCCCGGCCGCTTCGTCGCGCTGCCCTTCGGCGGCGGCGGCGCGCTGCATGTCGGGGCGCTGATCCGCGAGGTCGGGCTGAAGGCCGCGCTAGTGCCTCGCTATCCGGGCGTGACCTCGGCGCTCGGTTGCATCATCGCCGATGTGCGGCACGACCAGGTGCGCACGCTGAACCTGGCGCTGGACGGGCTCGATGCCGCCGCGCTGGACGCGCGCATGGTCGCGGAGGCCGAAGCCGCGCGCGCCGTCGTCGCGGAGGCTGGGCTGCCGGTCGATGGCATCGAGACGGTCTTCGAACTCGACATGCATTATGCCGGGCAGACGCACACGGTTGCCGTCCCGCTGCCGGTGACGCTGAGCGAGGGCACCACCGGCATCACCGCCGCTGCCGTGCGCGCGGCCTTCGAGGCCGCCTACAGCCGCGCCTTCACCCGCCTGCTGCCGGGTATCCCGGTCCGCATCGTCACGCTGCGTACCGCCGCCATCGGGCGCCGGCCGGCCTTCGACCTCGCCATGCTGGCGCCGGGGGAGGGTGCCTCGATGGATGCCGCCGCGCACGGATCGCGGCCTGTCTGGTTCGACGGCGCCTGGACCGACGCGCGGGTCTTCGCGCGGCTCGACCTGCCGGTCGGGTCCGTCGTTCCCGGACCGGCGATCCTCGAGCAGCCGGATGCGACCATCGTCGTCGATCCGGGCCTCGCGGCGCGCACCGACCGCTTCGGCAACCTGATCATCGAGAGGGCATGACCATGGCCCACGCCCCGGTTCCCGTCGCCGAGACCGCGCTGCTGCTCTGCGACCTACAGAACGACTTCATCCACCCGCAGGGTGCCTATGGCCGCGCCGGACAGTCGGCGCCGGCCATCGCGGCGCTGCCCGCGCGACTGAAGCCGCTGGTCGCGGCGGTGCGCGCCAAGGGCGGCTGGATCGCCTCCACCCACTTCACCCTGGTGCCAGGGAAGGGCGGGGAACCCTTCATCTCGGAGCACCTGCGCGAGCTTCGTCCCTTCCTCGGCAAGGGCGATTTCGCGCCGGGCTCCTGGGGCCATGCGCTGGTCGACGAACTCGCGCCATCGGACCTCGCGGTGGAGAAGCTCGGCTACGACGCCTTCTGGAACTCGCGGCTGGAATGGGTGCTGCGCAAGGCCGGGGTGCGGAAGCTGCTGGTGGCGGGCATCGTCACCAATGGCGGCGTCGCTTCGACCGTGCGCGGCGCGCATGTGCGGGAATTCGAGGTGACGCTGCTCGAGGACGGCTGCGCCGCCTTCTCCGAGCAGGTGCATCGCGCGGCTGTAGAGGGCCTCCGCCCCGTCGCCACCGTGACCACCGTCGCGCAGGCATTGGCCGACCTCAGTACCTGACCTGGCGGTTTGACCGATCCGCCCTGCCAGTCGATGCTGGCCGGACGGAGGAACCGCATCATGGCCACTTATCCCTTCACCGCCGCCGATCTCGAGGCGCTTCGCCAGTGGGACACGCCCACCATCTGCAATGCGCTCGAGCTCGTCGCGCCGCATCGCCGTGGCCATGGCTTCACGGTGCGCCCCATGGTCGCCGTCGACCCGAAGCTGCCGCCGATCTGCGGCCTGGCGCGCACCGGCACGCAGCGCGCGGCCTTCCCCTCCGGCCGCAGCAAGGAAGCGGACCGTGCGATGCGGATCGCCTGGTATGAATACGTCGCCGATGCGGCGCTGCCGACCGTGGTCTGCCTGCAGGATCTCGATGACACGCCTGGCGTCGGCGCCTTCTGGGGCGAGGTGAACAGCGCCGTGCACAAGGGCCTCGGCGCCCAGGGCGTGGTGACGAACGGCTCGGTCCGCGACCTCGACATGTTCGCGCCGGGCTTCCAGGGCATCGCCGGCGTGGTGAACCCGTCGCACGCCTATGTGCACATCGTCGCACTCAACCTCGACGTCACGATCCATGGCATGCAGGTGAAGAACGACGACGTGGTCCATGCCGACCGGCACGGGGCGGTCGTCGTCCCGCATGACGTGGTGACCAAGATCCCTGCCGCGATCGAGCTGCTGACCCGCAAGGAGAAGGTGATCCTCGACATGGCGCGTTCGCACGGCTTCAACATCGCGAAGCTGAAGGAAGCGCTGGCGAAGTCCGACGAGATCCACTGACGCCGCGGCGCGCGCCCCGCTTGCGCATTGCCCCGCCCCGCGCGACGCTGCGGCGCGGCAATCGCAGCGGGGCGGGCATGGCGCGCAAATTCCATCTCGGCTGGTTCCTCCAGGGCTCGTCGGTCCAATCTTGGGGGGAGCCCTGGACGGGCAACATCGGCACCGAATGGATGGTGCCGGAGTTCTTCATCGAGATGACGCGCAACCTCGAGCGCGCCTGCTTCGACTACGTGCTGCTCGAGGACTCGTCCTACATCGGCGAATCCTACGGCGGATCGCGGGAGATCTACCTGCATCACGGCCTGTCCGTGCCGCGGCAGGACCCGTCCATCGTCGCCGCGCTGCTGGCGCGGGAGACGAAGCGCATCGGCATCGTCACCACGCTCGGCACCTTCGCCTATCCGCCCTATCTGCTCGCGCGGCAGATCGCGAGCCTCGACCAGGTGTCCTCGGGACGCATCGGCTGGAACGCGGTGACGGGGTCGTCGGATTTCGCCGCGCGGAACTTCGGCCTGGAGGGCATGCCGCCGCACGACACGCGCTACGACATCGCGGACGAGTACATGGAGGTGGTGCGCGCTCTGTGGGGCTCCTGGGAGCCCGGCGCCATCCTCGCGGACCGCGAGAGCGGCGTGCTGGTCGACCATACGAAGGTCCACGCGATCAACCACGAGGGCACCTACTTCAAGGTGCGTGGTCCGCTGAATTCCGGCCCCTGCGTCCAGGGGCAGCCGGTCATCGCCCAGGCGGGCGGATCACCGCGCGGGCGGCAGTTCGCCGCGAAGCACGCCGACACCATCGTCGCGATGGTGAAGGGCACGGAGGGGATGAAGGCCTATCGCGACGACGTCCGTGCGCGGATGGCCGCGCAGGGGCGCAACCCGGACGACTGCAAGGTGCTGTTCCTCGTCTCGCCCGTCCTCGGCGACACGGAGGAGGAGGCCCGCGCACGCCACAGGCGGAAGCTCGCGACCTCGGAGGAGCAGATCGCCAAGCGCCTCGCGCACCTGTCCAAGATCACCAACCTCGATTTCGGCGCGCTGCCGCTCGACCAGCCGCTCGGATCGCTGACCACCAACGGGCACCAGCAGTCACTCGGCGAGTTCCTCAAGAAGGCGGGAAACAAGACGCTGCGGGAGGCGGCCGAGATCTACTCGGATGCCGGTTCGATCCCGCTGATCGGCACGCCCGCCCAGGTCGCGGAGCGGATGGGGGCGGCCATGGAGGAGATCGGAGGCGACGGCTTCCTGGTCTCGATGGCGGACACCACGCGGCGCAGCATCGCCGAGATCTGCGACGGCCTGGTACCCGAGCTGCAGCGCCGCGGACTGGCGCGGAAGGCCTACGACCACGCGATGTTCCGCGACAACCTGCGCGCTTTCTGAGCGCCCTCGGGCACACCGGCGACCGGTCCTCGTTCCCAAAGGCCTCTCGGCCTTTGGCGGGGAGAGTCCGGGAGGGGCGGCGCCCCTCTCGGTCCCGCCTTCGATCAATCCGCGTAGGACCCCGCCGCCTGGATGATCGGCCGCCAGCGCGCGATCTCCTCCGCGTGGTAGCGTCGATGGAAGGCGAGGCTCGCGCGCTCCGGCGTCGCCGGGTCGGTCACCAGTTCGGCGAAGCGCGTACGCAGGCGTTCGTCCCGCATCGCCAGGAGCAGGGCGGCGTTGATGCGCTGCTGCACCTCCTCCGGCGTCCCGGCGGGCGCGTAGAGCCCGTGCCAGGTGCTCATCGCGATGGCCGGTGCGCCGGCCTCGGCCGTGGTCGGGATGTCGGGCAGCCCGGGCAGGCGCGCCGGGCTCGTCACGCCATAGGCGCGCACCCGGTTCTCGCGGATGAAGGGCACGGTATTGGTCGCCTGGTCGCAGAGCAGGTCGAGCCGCCCGGCCATGAGTTCCGTGATCGCCGGCGCCGTGCCGCGGAAGCCGACGATCGTCACGCGGTTGCCCGCGGCCTGCTGCAGCAGCAGCCCGCAGAGGTTGGCCGCCGAGCCCAGCCCCGCGGTGCCGAGGTTCAGCGCGTCGCCGCGCTGGCGCACCTGCTCGACGAGGCCGGCGAGGTTCTCGGCCGGGAAGTCGGGCCTGGCGATGATCGTCATCGCCGCGTCGGACACCAGCCCGAGCGGCGCAAAGCCGTTCAGCGTGTCGAAGGACAGGCGGCGGAACAGCGTCGCGCCTGCCGCCATGCCGACATTCGTCATCAGCAGCGTGTAGCCGTCCGGCCGGGACTGGGCGACGCGCTGGGCGCCGACATGGGCGGGGCCGATATTCTCGACCACCACGGGCTGCGGCAGGTGCTTCGCCATCGCCTCGGCGACCAGGCGCGTGATGACGTCGGTCGGGCCGCCGGCGGCAGCACCCGCGACGATGGTGATGGTGCGGGATGGGAAGTCCTGCGCCCGGGCGGGCAGGGCGCTCGCGAGGCCTAGCGCGGCCGCGGCGAGCAGGGTCCGGCGGATCATCATTCTTGTTTCCTCCTGCGCGGCCATCTTGGCGGGCCGCGTCCGTTTCACGCGGGCATCCTTGCCGGGATCGAGGCCGGCGTCACGCCTCGGTCAGACGGGCAGGCCGGCGGGGGGCTTCACGGTGCGGAGCACGAAGGCGCTTTTCGTGTCCTTCACGCCGGGCAGGCGCAGCAGGCGGCGGGTGGCGAATTCGCCATAGGCCTCGAGGTCGGTCGCGACGACCTGCAGCAGGTAGTCGGTCTCTCCGCTCATGGCCCAGGCGGCGAGGACTTCCGGCATGCGGCCGATGGCGGCGTGGAAGGCCTCGACCGTCTCCTCCGATCGCGAGGCCAGGCTCACCTGAACGAAGGCGGTCAGGCCAAGGCCGAGCCGCGGGGCGTCGAGCACGGCAGCATAGCCGGCGATGACGCCGTCCTCCTCCATCCGCTTGAGGCGGCGCTGGCAGGGGGTGGGGGAGAGGCCGATGCGTTCGGCCAATGCGACGATGCTGGCGCGGCCGTCGCGCTGAACCTCGCGCAGCAGCCTTCGGTCGGTGGCGTCCAGTGTGGTGGTGGTATCCGCCATGATGGGCTCCGATTGTAGTGAATTCGGCTCATCATGCCCTGAATTCGGTCGAACTTCGCCGGAAACGCTCTGTCCGGCGAAGCGATCCTGTCGTGGAACAGGAGGCACGATCCATGGATATCCCGCCCGACCGCACCGCGATCGCCGGCACGATCTCGGACGCCAACCCGATGGGTACGGATGGCTTCGAGTTCGTCGAGTTCACCGGCCCCGATATCGCACATCTGGAAGGCGTCTTCACCGCGATGGGCTTCGCCCCGGTCGCGCGGCACCGCTCGAAGCAGGTGACGCTGTGGCGGCAGGGAGAGGTGAACTTCGTCCTGAACGCCGAGCCGACCTCCTTCGCGCAGGGCTTCGCGCGCGTGCACGGCGCGTCCTGCTGCGCCATCGCCTTCCGCGTCGCTGACGCCGCCGCGGCCTTCCAGCGGGCCGTGAACCTCGGCGCGCGGCCCTTCCATGGCCGCGTCGGGCCGATGGAACTGAACATCCCGGCCATCGAAGGCATCGGCGGCAGCCTGATCTACTTCGTCGACCGCTACGGCCCGAGCGGCTCGATCTGGGATGTCGATTTCCGCCCGATCCCGGGCGCGGATCCGAACCCGAAGGGCGCGGGCCTGACCGTGATCGACCACCTGACGCACAACGTCCATCGCGGCCGCATGGATGCCTGGGCGGGCTTCTACGAACGGCTCTTCAATTTCCGCGAGATCCGCTACTTCGACATCGAGGGCAAGCTGACCGGCCTCAAGTCCAAGGCCATGACCAGCCCCTGCGGCCAGATCCGCATCCCGATCAACGAGAGCAGCGACGACCGGTCGCAGATCGAGGAGTACCTGCGCGCCTACAATGGCGAAGGCATCCAGCACATCGCCATGGGCACCGGCGACATCCACGCCTCGGTCGAGGCGCTGCGCGACAAGGGCGTGCGCTTCCTCGACACGCCCGACACCTATTACGAGCTGCTGCCGCAGCGCCTGCCGGACACCGGGGAGGACATGGCGCGGCTCGCGGCCAACCGCATCCTGATGGACGGCTCGCCCTCGGGCGGGCGGCTGCTGCAGATCTTCACCGGCACGGTGATCGGGCCGATCTTCTTCGAACTCATCCAGCGCAAGGGCGACCAGGGCTTCGGTGAGGGCAACTTCCGCGCGCTCTTCGAATCCATCGAGCTCGACCAGGTCCGCCGCGGCGTGCTGAAGCCAGCGGCGGAATAAACGACCTCAGCGCGACGTGGCCGGGTTCTGCCCGGTCAGGTCGCGGTAGAGCCGATTCTCGGTCCGCGCATCCTGCGCCGGGGTGCTGGCCGGCGGCGGCGGAGCGGCCGAGGCCGGCGCGTTCGGGTTCTGCCCCGTCAGGTCGCGGAACACCTGGTTCAGCGTCTGGTCGTCCTGGCGCTGCTGCGCCTGGCCGGGCGCGATGCCGAGGGCGTGCTCGCGCTGCTGCACCGCAGCAGGGTTCGGCTCGCGCTCGCTGCGCGGGGTCGGCAGTGTCTGCGCCATGGCCGGCGCGATGCCGCAGGCGGCGGCAAGCAGCAGGGCAGCCAGGGTGTGTCGCATGGGGACCTCCGTCGTGGTCCCAGCCTAACGCGTCAGGCCCTCGGGCGGAAACCGGATGCCGCGGTGCACGATCCGCGGGCAGGGGTGGAGGCGGGTTGTGCAGTGCACGCCCGCCGCGGGCCGGAAGCCGCCCTCCGGGGTCTTGCGCCGCCGGGGCGAACGGGGCTTCTTCTGCCCATGAGGTCGTCCATGCCAGCCGCCGCCGGAGGCGCCCGGTGACCACGGTGCTCGAGGTCTCCGGCCTGACGCTCGACTTCCGCCAGGATGGGCGGAACCTGCGCGTGCTCGACGGCGTGTCCTTCCGCGTCGAGGCCGGCCGGACGCTCGCCATCGTCGGGGAATCCGGCTGCGGCAAGTCGGTCACCTCGCTCGCCGTGATGGGTCTGCTGCCCGGCACGGCGCGGGTCGGGGGTGCCATCCGGCTCGGCGGACGGGAACTCACCGCGCTGTCGGCCGAGGAGCGCCGGATGCTCCGCGGCGGCGAGATGGCGATGATCTTCCAGGAGCCGATGACCAGCCTGAACCCCGCCTTCACCGCGGGCGAGCAGGTGGCCGAGGCGCTGCGCCTGCACCAGGGCCTCGACCAGGGGGCAGCCTTCGCGGAGGCGGTGCGGATGCTCGATCGCGTCCGCATTCCCGACGCGGCGCGCCGCGCGCGGCAGTATCCGCACCAGCTCTCGGGGGGGATGCGCCAGCGCGTGATGATCGCGATGGCGCTCGCCTGCCGCCCGCGCCTGCTCATCGCGGACGAGCCCACAACCGCGCTCGACGTCACCGTGCAGGCGCAGATCCTCTCGCTGCTCGATGAGATGAAGCGCGAGACGGGCACGGCGGTGATCCTGGTGACGCATGACCTCGGCGTCGTCGCGGACCACGCGGACGAGGTCGCGGTCATGTATGCCGGCCGCATCGCGGAGCAGGCCGCGGCCGCGACGCTCTTCGCCTCGCCTGAGCATCCCTACACCGCCGGCCTGCTCGGCGCCGCGCCGGGGGAGGGGGCGCGCGGCGAGCGCCTCGCCAGCATCGAGGGCACCGTGCCCGACCTGCGCAACCCGCCGCCCGGCTGCCGCTTCGCCCCGCGCTGCCCCTTCGCGGTCGTGCGTTGCCACAACGAGGCACCGCCGCTCGCCGAGGTCGCGCCCGGCCACGTCTCGGCCTGCTGGCGCGCGCCGCTCGACGGCGTTCTGGCAGCGGCATGAGCGCGCTCCTCGAAGCCGAAGGCCTGGTCAAGCGCTTCCCGGTGCGCGACGCGCTCGGGCGCCGTGCCGGGGCCGTTCATGCGGTCGATGGCGTCTCGCTGGGCGTCGCGCAGGGCGAGGTCCTCGGCATCGTCGGCGAGTCCGGTTGCGGCAAGTCGACGCTCGGGCGCCTGCTGTTGAACCTGATCACGCCCGATGCCGGGACCGTGCGCTTCGGCGGCGACGACCTCACGCGGCTCTCGGCCTCCGCGCTGCGCGCCCGACGGCGCGACATGCAGCTGATCTTCCAGGATCCCTTCGCGAGCCTCGATCCGCGCATGACGGTGGAACAGGCGGTGGCCGAGCCGCTGCGCCTGCACCGCATCGTGCCGCGGGCGCAGGAACGCGACCGCGTGGCGGAACTGCTGTCCCGCGTCGGGCTGCGGCCGGAACTCGCGCGGCGCTGGCCGCACGAATTCTCCGGCGGGCAGCGGCAGCGCATCGCCATCGCCCGCGCGCTCGCCTCCCAGCCGAAGCTGATCATCGGCGACGAACCGGTCAGCGCGCTTGACGTCAGCGTGCAGGCGCAGGTGGTGAACCTGCTGTCGGACCTGATCCGCGACCTGAGCCTGACCTTCGTGCTGATCAGCCACGACCTCGGCGTGGTGCGCCACGTCGCGGACCGGGTGGCGGTGATGTATCTAGGCCGCATCGTGGAACAGGGGCCGGCGGAAGACGTCCTCTCGGCGCCGAAGCATCCCTATACCCGCGCGCTGCTCGCTGCCGTGCCCGGCCACGGCGCCAAGGCGCCGCCGATCGAGGGCGACGTGCCGTCCCCCATCGCGCCGCCGCCCGGCTGCCGCTTCCACACACGCTGCCCCTTCGCGGTCGAGCGCTGCCGGACCGACCAGCCGACGCTGGGCGACGGCCTGCACCGCGTCGCCTGCCACCTCGCGGACAGCCTGCCGCCGCCGACGCCGCGCCCTGACCGGCTGGCCGGCGGCGACCGGCTGCGCCGCCTGCAATCCTTCTTCCGGGCCCCAGGCCCGCTTCCGGGAGCGCAACCATGAAGACGACGATCAAGGCCATCCTGGCCGCGGCCGCGGCGGTCATCCCCGTGCTCGCCACCGTCGCGCCCGCCGGCGCGCAGAACCTGCGCATCGGCCTGCGCGAGGACCCCGACATCCTCGACCCGACCCTGTCGCGCACCTATGTCGGGCGCATCGTCTACATGGCGCTGTGCGACAAGCTGTTCGACATCAACGAACGGCTCGAGGTCGTGCCCCAGCTCGCCACCGGCTATCGCTGGGAGAACCCGACGAACCTCATCATCACGCTGCGGGACGGCGTGCGCTTCCACGATGGCGAGGCGATGGACGCCGAGGCGGTGCGCTATTCCCTCGACCGCCACCTGACGATGCAGGGATCCTTCCGGCGCTCCGAGATCTCCGAGGTCGAGCGCGTCGAGGTGGTCGATCCGCGCACCGTGCGCATCGTGCTGAAGTCGCCCTCGGCCTCCTTCCTCTCGGCGCTGACCGACCGCGCCGGCATGATCGTGAGCCCCAAGGCGGCCGAGGCGCTGGGGCGCAACTTCGGCACGCGGCCCGTCTGCGCCGGCCCCTTCCGCTTCGTCGAGCGCGTCGCGCAGGAACGCATCGTCGTCGAGCGCTTCCGCGAATACTGGGATGCGGCGAACATCCACTTCGACCGCGTCACTTATCTGCCCATCCCGGACAACACCGTGCGCCTCGCCAACCTCCAGTCCGGCGCGGTCGAGTTCGTCGAGCGCATGGAGCCCGACGACATGAAGACCATCCAGCGCGCGCGCAACCTGCGCGCCGTCGCGGTGGACGAGCTCGGCTACCAGGGCATCACCATCAACATCGGCAACGGGGAACGCGCGAACACCCCGCTCGGCCGCGACGCGCGGGTGCGCCAGGCCTTCGAGCTGTCGATCGACCGCGCCGCCATCAACCAGGTCGTCTATGAGGGGATGTACACGCCGACGCGGCAGCCTTTCCCGCCGGCCAACCCCTTCCATGTGCGCGACTTCCCGCCGACCCAGCGCGACGTCGCCCGCGCCCGCGCCCTGCTGCGCGAGGCCGGCGTCACCACGCCCCTCGCGGTCGAGATGACCGTCCCGAACAACCCCGACCTGCGCCAGGTCGGCGAGGTCATCCAGTCCATGGCCGCCGAGGCTGGCTTCGCCGTCACGCTGCGCGCGATGGAATTCGCGTCCTCCCTGCAGGCGGCGACGCGCGGGGAGTTCCAGACCTACCTGGTCGGCTGGTCGGGGCGCGTCGATCCGGACGGCAACATCACCACCTTCAGCCGCACCGGCGGCGGCCAGAACGACGGTCGCTACTCGAACCCCGAGGTCGACCGCCTGCTCGACGCCGCGCGGGTTGAACTGGACGTCGCGAAGCGCCGCGACCTCTATGCCCAGGCGGTGCGCATCGCCTTCGGGCAGGATGTCGGGCGCATCTACCTCTGGCACCGCAAGAACATCATGGCGCACAGCGCGCGGCTGACGGGCTACCGGCCGATCGCCGACGGCATGATCCGCCTGCAGGGCATGCGGCTGCAGTAGGATGGGCATCTGGCTGCTGCGCCGGGTGGGGCAGGTGATCCCCACCCTCCTGATCCTGTCGATCCTGATCTTCGGGCTGCAGCAGCTCATGCCCGGCGACCCGGCCGTGATCCTGGCCGGGGAGGAACGCGGCGACCCCGCCGTGCTCGCGCAGATCCGCGCCGAGCTCGGCCTCGACCGGCCGATCTGGCAGCAATACCTGCTGTGGATGGGCAAGGTGCTGACCGGGGATTTCGGCTTCTCCTGGCGCATCCGCGTGCCGGTGTCCGAACTCATCCTCACCAAGCTGCCGGTGACCTTCCAGCTGGCGTCGATGGCCTTCATCATCGCTATCCTGATCGGCGTGCCGCTCGGCATCCTCTCGGCGGTGCGCAAGGACACGCCGGCGGACTGGGCCGCCAACGGCGCGGCGCTGTTCGGCATCTCCACGCCGAACTTCTGGCTCGGGATCATGATGATCCTGCTGTTCAGCGTGGAGCTCGGCTGGCTGCCGCCCTCGGGCTATGTGCCGCTGTTCGAGGACCCGGTGCAGTCGCTCTCGACCACCATCATGCCGGCCTTCGTGCTCGGCACGGGCGTCGCCTCGGTTCTGATGCGCCACACCCGCGCGGCGATGCTGACGGCGCTGTCGCAGGACTATGTCCGCACCGCGCGTGCGAAGGGGCTGAAGGAGCGTGTCGTGATCTGGAAGCACGCGCTGCGCAACGCGCTGATCCCGGTCGTTACCCTCGGCGCCATCGAGTTCGGTCGCCTTCTGGCCGGCGCCGTGCTGACCGAGCAGATCTTCACCATCCCCGGCTTCGGCAAGCTGATCGTCGATGCGGTCTTCAACCGCGACTATCCGGTGGTGCAGGGGGTGGTGATGGCGACGGCGCTGATCTTCGTGACGCTCTCGCTGCTGACGGACCTGCTCTACATGGCCATCAATCCGCGGCTGAGGAACGCCTGAATGGCGATGGTTTCGTTTGGCCTCAGGCGCCGGCGCCGCCATCCGGCGGCTTGGCTGGCGCGCCATGGACTGGCACGCCGGCGAACGCGGGCGGTCTGGGCGCGGTCGCGCCTTGCGCTCCCGGCCCGATGCGGGGCATCGGGCCGCCAGGATGTGTTGGGGAGGGCCGGATGAGCGCTTCGACCGCGCCCACGGCGCTGCCGGCCGCCGAAAGCCCGACGCGGCGCGCCATCAAGCGCTTCCTGCGCCATCGCCTGGCGGTCTTCGGCCTGGTCGTGGTGGTGCTGTTCGTGGCGGTGGCGATCCTCGCGCCGCTGATCGCGCCCTACGATCCGCTGCAGACCTCCTGGTCGCGCATCCGCAAGCCGCCCTCCTTCGACCATTGGATGGGCACGGACGAGAACGGGCGCGACGTGCTCTCCCGCGTCATCTGGGGCGCACGCGCCTCGATGATGGCGGGCGTCATCTCGGTGCTCGGCGCGCTCGCCATCGGCGTGCCGCTCGGGTTGCTCGCTGGGCTCGCCGGGGGCTGGGTGGATGCGGTGATCTCCCGCGTCGCGGATGCGATGCTGTCCGTGCCCTTCCTCATCCTCGCCATCGCGCTCGCCGCCTTCCTCGGCCCGGCGCTCGAGAATGCGATGATCGCCATCGCCGTCACCGCATCCCCGGTCTTCGTGCGCCTGTCGCGCGGCATGGCGCTGGATGCCAAGGCGACCGACTGGATCGAGGCCGCGCGCGCCCTCGGCAACCCGCCCTGGCGCACCGCCTTCGTCCATGTCCTGCCCAACATCGTCCCGCCGCTGCTGGTCCAGGCGTCGCTCGCCATCGCCGAGGCGATCATCGCGGAAGCCGCGCTGTCCTTCCTCGGCCTCGGCATGCAGCCGCCGAACCCGTCCTGGGGGTCGATGCTGAATTCCTCGCAGCGCTTCCTGACCCAGGCGCCCTGGCTCTCGATCTTTCCCGGCGTCACCATCATGATCGTCGTTCTGGCCTTCAACCTGATGGGGGATGGGCTGCGGGACGCGCTGGACCCCCGCGCCGACAAGACATGATCGAACTCCGCGAGGCGCCCGGCTCCCTGCCGCGCGGGCGCCGAATCTACGCCATCGGCGACATCCACGGCACGGCGGCGCGCTTGCGCGACCTGCATGCGCGGATCGCCGAGGATCTCCGCGCGCGCCCGGTCGCCTCGGCGCTGCTGCTCCACCTTGGCGACTATGTCGACAAGGGCACCCATAGCCGCGACGTGGTCGACTACCTGATCGAGGAAGACCCGGTTCCCGGCCTCGACATGCTGAACCTCACCGGCAACCACGAGGAGACGATGCTCGCCGCCCTCGAAGGTGACGGCGCGGCGGCCGCCGACTGGCTGTGGGGCGGGGGGCGGGCGACGCTCGAATCCTGGGGCATCGACCCCGAGGCCCCGCGCGACGCCTGGGGGCAACACTTCACCGCGCCGCAGATGCGCTTCCTGCGCCGGCTGCACCTGCACCATCAGGAAGGCGGCTACCTGTTCGTCCATGCCGGCATCCGGCCCGGCATCCCGCTCGAGGACCAGTCGCGCGAGGACCTGCTGCGCATCCGCCACGACTTCCTGGGCTCGGAGCGCGACCACGGCGTGGTCGTCGTCCATGGCCATACGGCGGGCTTCAACCCGGTGGTGCGGGACAACCGCATCTGCCTCGACACCGCCGCCTGGTCGGGCGGGCCGCTGACCTGCGGCGTCTTCGAAGGCGACCGGGTCGGCTTCCTGCAGGCCTGATCAGCCGCGGCGCACGGGCCCGACCGCGATGGTCGCATCGGGATCGTCGCCAGGCGCCTGCAGGAAGGACAGGTCCATCGCGTAAGGCGAGTTGGGGTCACCAGGGTCGAACTGGATGTTCACCGCCGTCATCTGGCGCATCTGCGGCACCGGGTCGAAGGGCAAGGGCGGGCTTTCGAACAGGCGCGGCACGCCGCTGCGCGGGTCCTGCCAGCGCGCCTGGAGGATCCATTGCGTGGCGTGCCCCGCGCCCTCGCGCCGCAGCCCGACCAGCGGCACGGCGAAGGTCATCATGTTGCCCCCGACCGCCGGCGCCGTGCCCGGCAGCGCCACCGCGCCCGCCTTGCCCGAGATCCGCAGCGCCACGCCCGCGATCAGGGTGAAGACCAGCCCCATGCCACCGAGCAGCGTCGCGACGAACCAGCTCTCCATGAAGCCGGTCATCTGCGCGTGGTCCGGGCGCGCCGGGTCGTAGCGCACGCGCACCACGTCGCCCACGCGGCAGCAGGGCGGGTTGGAGGAGACGCCGCCCTCGACGCGGATCTCCTTGCCCTCGGGCAGGCGGAAGACGAAGACCGGCTTGTAGGTGACCGAACTGCGGCCATCCCGGTCGCGGCTGCTGCTGCGGAGCATGTCCACCACGCGCCCGTCGGTCTCCACCGCGATGCGGCGGAACTTCACCTCGGACCAGATCGCGAAGCCTGATCCAAGGAGCAGCCCGATCCCGACCAGTAGCAGCAGGCTGCCGATGATCCTGGGCGCCCTGCTGCCGGGCCGCAGCGTGCGCGTCGTCGTGGTGGTCGTGATCTGCATCGGCGCGTCCCTTCCGCCCCGGCGGTTACTCTGGCGGCAAGCGCCGGGGAAGGCGAGGGGACCGTCAGCCGGGCTGTGACGCCTTGTGCGCCGCCAGCGCCATCAGCCGCCGGTCGCGCCAGGCCGACCGATCGCCGATCCCCTCCTTCGCCAGCATGCCGCGCCGCGCCGCGGCCACCTTCGCGACCGTGTCGGCGTCGTAGAGGAAGGGCGTCTGTTCCTCGGTGATGCCGCCCATCAGCGGGCCGAAGCGCGCGGCGTAGTCCGCGACGCCCCCCGGCGCGTTGAGGTCGATGGTCTCGAAGGGCCCCATGAAGGACCAGCGCAGGCCGAGACCCTCCTTCACGCAGGCATCGACGTCCTCGACGCTCATCACCCCGTCGCGGACCATGCGGAAGGCCTCGGCGACGAGCGCGGCCTGGAGCCGGTTCAGTACGAAGCCCCGGGTTTCCTTCATCGCGGTGACCGGCACCTGGCCGACGCGTTCCATCAGCGCGCGGGTCCGCGACACCACCGCCGGATCGGTCCAGGGCGCGCCGACCAGTTCGACCAACGGCACCAGGTAGGGCGGGTTCACCGGATGGGCGACGAGGCAGCGGGCACGCCCGGCCAGCCCCTCGGTGAAGGCGCTCGCGGGAATGCCCGAGGTCGAGGAGGCGAGCACCACCTCCGGCCCCGCCAGCGCGTCGAGCTTCGCGAAGGTCTCCCGCTTCACCTCGACGCGTTCGGGCCCGTTCTCCTGCACATGCGCCGCGCCGGCGAGGCACTCCTCCAGCGTCGCCGCCACCCCGACGCGCGCGGCGATGACGTCGGGTGCCTCCTTCACCAGCCCGGCCGCGAACAGGTCGGCGAGCCGCGCCCGGATCACGCCCATCGCGGCCTCCGAGGCCCCTGGCGCGGGGTCCCAGATGCGCACCTGATGCCCCGCCCGGGCGAAGACCATCGACCAGGCGCTGCCGATCAGCCCCGCGCCCACCACCGCGATCCGTTCCATCCGTCCTGGTCCTTTCCTCGTGCCCGGCTTGATCGGCCGGCCGTCGCGGGCGATCTAAGTCCTCGTGAGCGATCCGAGCAACGCACCCGTCCCAGTCGCGCCGCCGACCGCCCCGCCGCCGGTGGGCACGCGGATCGTCGGCTTCTTCCTCCTGGCCGGCACCATGTGGATCGCGGGGCTTCTCGCCCTGTTCCGCGCAGTGATGGCGGTGGTGCCGACATGATCTCAGCCTTCTGGCGGCGCTGGCTGCTGCCCTTCAGCGCCCTTCCGCTGCTGCCGGCGACATTGTTCAACCTGTTCGCGGGGCGGGAGGTGGCGCTGCTGGGCTGCCTGCTCGGCATCTTCCTGCCGCTGCTCGCGACCTGGCTGATGCGGCGCGGCCGGAAGGGCGACGCGGCCCGGGCCGCGGTTGCGATGGGTGCCGCGGCGGCGATCGTCGCGGCGCTGGGGGCGGGCGCGGGCCCGATCGCGGCGGTCCTGCTCGGCCTCGGGGCCTGGGGCGGCACCAGCCTGCTCTATCATGAGATCCGGGAAGCACCGGCCCCGGCCGAGCCTCCGCCGCCACCCGGCCCGCGGCCGCTCGACGACGCCCGGGCGCGGCTGGCGCGCATCGGCGATGTCGCCGCGGATTTCCCGCGCCTGCGGCTGCTGCCGGTCGCCGCGGCCATTGCCGCGGTGCTGGATGAGTTCGAGCGTCGCCCCGAACGGCTCGCAGAGGCCAAGCGCTTCCTCGCCGTGAACCTCGACGGGCTCGAGCGGATCGCGGCGCGCCTGGCCGCCGGCGCCGAGCCGCCGCCCGGCCTGCCGGCGCTGCTGGCCGAGATGGAGGATGCCGCCACCGGCCTGCGGACACGCCTGCGGGAGGAGGAGAGTGCCGCCCTGGCCGTGCAGGTGAAGGTTCTCGGGGACCGTCTGCGCGGCGAGGGCTACGGGTGACGGTCCGCTGTTCGATTGACGCTGATCAAGTCGCGGGCGTATCGGGGAGGGTAAGGAATCGTCACGCATCGCCGATGCGCTGGGAGGCTGCCATGCTCCGCCGTTCCGTCCTTCTCGCCGTGCTTGCCGCCGCGGCCTGTGGCCCGGCCACCCCGCCACCGACGCTGCCGGCCGGCCCGAGCGGGACGGTGACCACCGACCCGATCACGGTCGCCCGCCAGAACGCCGCGGGCTTCTTCATGTCGCCGCAGGCCGGCAAGCCGGCCGAGGCCGCGCGCGCCATCGCGGACATCGAATTCCTGGCCGGCGCCGTACCGTCCGACCCGCGCTGGCAGACCGCAAGCGCCAACGCCTTGACCCAGCTCGCCCAGGCCCGCACCGAAGCGCGCCGGGCGCTCGGGATCGCGCCGCGCGCGGATGCGCAGGCGGTGATCGACGGGTTGATGTCCGCCGCCACCGCGATCGACGCGAATGACCGGGCAGGGGTGGCGCGTGCCCTGCCGCGCGCCGTCTTCACGGCCGGGCCGGAACAGACCGTTCGCCGTCTTGCGGCGCCGCCCCGGATCCCGAGCGCAAGCGCCGGACTCGCGGCTCTCGCGGCGGGCCCCCAGGGCGGGCGCTGACCGTCGTGGCGGCGCGTTCAGAGGACCTAAGGTCTTGACCCGCCGCCTCTTGCCGGCCGGGCTGATCGCCGTTCTGGCGGTGGCGGCCTGCGGTCCCGTGGAACCGCCGGCGACACTGCCCCAGGGCCTCAGCCTGCAATCCGGCCTCGTCACGCGGGATCCCGTGATCGTGATCGGGCAGGATGTGGGCGAGTTCTTCCGCGCGCCGCAGCCTGGCCAGCCCGCCGCGGCGGCGCGCGCGATCGCCGAGCTGGAATGGCTCGCGGCAACGATCCCCACCAATCCGCGCTGGCAGACCGCCAATGCCACCGCGCTCACCGCGCTGGCCCAGGCGCGCTTCGAGGCACGCCGGGCGCTCGGCATTCCGCAGAGCGCGCCGGCGCAGCCGGTGATCAACGGCCTCGCCGGCGCAGCCTTCGCCATCGCCGACAACGATCGGGCGGAACTGACGCGCGCCTTGCCACGGGCGCTGTTCACGCTCGGGCCCGAGGGCACGGTGGCCGCGCTCGCCGCACCGCCCGCGGTGCCGAGTGCGATGCTCGCCATGGCCGGGCTCGCCCCTGGTCCGCAGCCGCGCCCGCCGCGCCGCTGAGAGGCGGACACGATCCGGCCCGAATGGCGCAGCATCATCGCGCCATGACGCCGATCCGTGTCCTGGCCCTGCTGCTGCCCCTGGGCGGCTGCGTCGTGGTGCAGCCCGTACCCGTCCCGATCCCGCCCGCGCAGGTCTGCGAGGATCCGGCGATGGGCGCTGCCTATGGCGCGGCGCTCGGCGCCGGCATCGGTGCGATCGCCGGGTCGACCCAGGCCGATGCCGGACGCGGCGCGCTGGTGGGGGCGGGGATCGGCGCCATGGCCGGCGCGGCGCTGGGGGCACAACCCTGCGAGTGAGGCCGCCCGGGGAGCGATGCGGCGCGTGCTGACCTGGCTCGGCGTCGTCGCCGCCATCCCGGTGCTGCTGGTCGGCGCGCTGTGGCTCGGACAGGAGCGCATGATCTTCCTGCCGGACGGCCGCGTCATCGCCGCGGCACCGGGCTGGACGCGGGAGACGCTGCGCACCCCGGACGGCACCGAACTCGCCTTCCTTCTCGCGGAAGGATCGCCGGCCCGCCCCGTGATCCTGCATTTCCACGGCAATGGCGGGAATGCGGAGGACCGCACCGGCCTTGGCGATGTGCTGCGCAACCTCGGCTTCGGCGTCGCCCTCGCGGAGTACCGGGGCTACGGGGGCAATGCGGGCCGGCCGGGCGAAGCCGCCATCGCCGCGGATGCGGCCGCCTACCTCGCCTGGGTCCGGGGGCGCTTTGCGGGACGACCGCTCGTCCTCTGGGGCGAGAGCCTGGGGACCGCGGTGGTCACGCGGTTGGCCGAAGGGCGCAGCGACATCGCGGCCGTGGTGCTCGAAAGCCCGTTCACCTCTGTCGCGGACCTTGCGCGCAGCATCTATCCCCTGGTGCCGACCGATCATCTGCTGCGCCACCGCTTCGAAAGCCTGCCGCGCCTGAGCGGGCTGCGCGCGCCGCTGTTCGTCGTCGCCAGCGAGGATGACCGCATCACGCCCGTCGCCCATGCGCGCCTGATGGCCGAGGCCGGGCGCGGCCGGCTGCTGCTGCTGCCCGGCAGCGCGCACCCCGCCGTGCTGAACGATGCGAGCGGGCAGGGACTCCGCGCCGTGCTCGACTTCCTCGCATCGGTCGGGCGCAACTGAGTCCACCCGCGCGCGCACCTTGACCCGCCCGCCGCCGCGCAGTCCGATGGCACCCTCTGCCAGACCAAACGGAGGAAGTGCCATGCGTGCCTGGGCCGTCGTCGAAACCGGAAAGCCGCTCAAGGAAATCGAACTGCCGACGCCCGAGCCGACCGGCAAGCAGGTGCTGCTCGAGATCACCCACGCCGGCGTCTGCCATTCCGACCTGCATATCTGGGAAGGCGAATACGACCTCGGGTCGCGCGGCAAGATGCGCCTGACGGATCGCGGCGTGGTGCTGCCGCTCGCCATGGGCCACGAGATCGTGGGCAAGGTGCTGAAGTGGGGCCCCGAGGCGAACAATGCCGGCCTCAAGGTCGGCGACCACATGATCGTCTTCCCCTGGGTCGGCTGCGGCAAATGCGCCGAATGCCTCGCGGACGAGGACAACATGTGCCGGGTCAAGCCGGCCTCGCTCGGCGTGTACCAGAATGGCGGCTACGCGACGCATGTGGTCGCGCCCGAGCCGCGCCACCTGGTGCCGCTGGGCAACCTCGACCCGTCGCTCGCGGCGACCTATGCGTGCTCCGGCATCACGGTGTTCAGCGCCATCAACAAGGTGATGCCGATGCCGCCCGATGACCCGATCGTGCTGGTCGGTGCCGGCGGGCTCGGGCTGAACGCCATCGCGGTGCTGAAGGCGAAGGGGCATCGCCGCATCGTCGTGGTCGACGTCGCGCAGTCGAAGCTCGACGCCGCGAAGAAGGAAGGGGCCACCGACACCGTGCTCGCCGACGGCCCCGACACGGCGAAGAAGATCGTCGAGGCGGCGGGCGGCCAGGTTGGTGCCATCGTCGATCTGGTGAACGGCACCGACACCTCGCGCTTCGCCTTCGACGCGCTGCGCAAGGGCGGCAAGTTGGTGCAGGTCGGCCTGTTCGGCGGCGAGATGAACATCCCGCTGCCGCTGATGCCGATCCGCGCCCTGACGATCCAGGGCTCCTATGTCGGGAACGTGAAGGAGCTGCGCGAGCTGGTGGGAATCGCGCAATCGGGCAAGCTGCCGGCGATCCCGATCACCAACATGCCGCTCAACCAGGCCGACGCTGCGCTGAACCGGCTGAAGGAAGGCAAGGTGGTCGGGCGCATCGTGCTGACGGCCTCGGCGGCCTGACGCCGGCGGCGCCTGCGCGACGAGTCTGGCGGGGGGCTTCGGCCCCCCGTTGTCGTTTCAGCGCGACGGATAGGCCGCGCCGGTGACGGGATCGCGTGCGGGGTCCGGCGTCGCGGCGATGCTGCGTTCCGCGCGCAGGCGTTCGTCCGGCGCGCCGTGCAGCTGGTCGGGCGGCGCGGCGCCCTCCGGATAGGCACCGACGACGAGGAGATCCTCGCTCGCGCCGAGGTTCCGATGTCCGGTCCCGGCCGGCAGCACCGCCACGTCGCCGGCCACGAGGTCGAGCACTACGCCGCCGTCGCCGCCGAGCATCACCCGGACCTCGCCGGCCACGATCGCAAGCGCCTCATGCGCATTCGAATGGTAGTGGTGCCACGTGTAGATGCCGTTGCGCCACGCCGGACGCCAGCCATGGCCGCGCAACAGCGCCTCGGCGGCCTCAGGTGCCCCCGGCGGCACGGCGCCGCGATGCAGCAGCACCGGCAGGCGTGGATTGTTCGGGATGTCCGCGCCCGCAGGGAGGAAAAGCAACTCCGCGCCGTCCTTCCGGTGCTCGTGCATCCTGTCCCTTCCTTGCCGCGTGGAATGTCCTTCCCCATGATGCGCGCCTTCAGGGGAGAACTGCCAGCATGACCGACATCGCGCCGCTGCGCGACTTCATCCGCGACATGACGCAATTGGCCGAGCAGGACGCGAGCGAGGCCCGCTGGCTGACCGAAGGTGCCGCGCTGCTGCGCCGCCTGATCGCGACCGACACCTGGCTGCCGGAGGACTGCGCCGTCGCCGGGCCGCGCTACCGCCAGTACCTGCTGCATTGCGACCCGCTGGAACGCTTCTGCGTCGTCTCCTTCGTTTGGGGGCCAGGCCAGAAGACTCCGGTGCACAACCACACCGTCTGGGGCCTCGTTGGGATGCTGCGTGGCGCAGAGATCTCGACGGAGATGCGCCCTGGCGCACCGATGACGCCGGGCCAGGTGGATCACCTGAAGGAAGGGGAGGTCGTCGCCGTCTCGGCCGACACCTACGACATCCACGTGGTCGAGAATGCGCTGGCCGACCGCGCGAGCATCTCGATCCACGTCTATGGCGGGAACATCGGCGCGATCGCGCGCGCGGTCTTCGACCCGGCGACGGGGGCCACGAAGCGCTTCATCTCCGGCTATGACAACGTGGCGGTGCCGAACCTGTGGGACCGCAGCAAGGAGATGGCGGCAGCCTGAAACGCAAAGGGCCGCCCCGTCGCCGGGGCGGCCCTTGCTGCGCGAGGGGATGCGCGATCAGCGGCGGGTGCTGCGCCCGCGGGTCGCCGGCGCCTCGGCCACTTCCTCGAGCCCGTAGCGCGAGCTGGACGCGTAGACCGCGCCGCCGGCATCCGGCCGATTGTGGATGAAGCCCTGCACGGCATAGATCCGGCCGTAGTTCTCGGCGCTGTGGCCGACCTGCACGCGGACCTGCGTCCAATCGTTGTTGGGCGACGCGTCGATGACCGAAACGCCGCTCATGATCGACCCGCGGCGGATGCCGGGCCCGCCCCAGTTGGCGTGATGGATCAGGATCTCGCGCGGGGAGACGATCCGCTCGACCACCGCGACGTGGCCGGCACGCATGCCGCCGGAACCCGGGAAAGCGAGGATGGAGCCGACCTCGGGGCGATGGCCGCGGGCATAGAGCCCGGCGGCATTGTACCACCACTGGCCGCCATTGCCGCTGATCGTCATGCCGGTGACCTGGCGGGCGTAAGGCACGCAGGAGACGCCACCGCCACCGTAGGAACCGGCATAGGCGGCGCGGCCGCCACCGCGGCGCGCCCCAGCGGCGCGGGTGTTGCCGCGGCTCGTGGCGGCCACCTGGCTCCGCTGGCCGCCCGTGCGGGCCGTCGCATTTGCTGCAGGTCGCGGCGTGCTGGTCACCGAGGCGGTGCGCGCCGATGGCTTGCCTTGTCGGGAGTCCGTCGTCCGGGCCGTGGCGTCCTGCGCCATCATGCCGAAGCCGCCGAACAGAATCGCCAAGGCGATTGCCGCGCGCTTTGCCTTCATGTGCCCCCTGTGCCCCTCAAGTCCGGTCGCATCGGGCCGCTCCCCGCCCGTGCTGTGATTCCGGTAACAACCGGTTCCGGGGTGTGACAACCCGAAGCTCTGTTACAGGGTGAAATCCGGAGTGATTTGCCGACGGAGGCGTAGTCCGGAGGGCGGTATCAGGCTTGTTTTCCTTTAAATCGGGCGAAAATAAGGCACAACCACAGTGTGGTGACCCGAAAACAACAACGCCCGGGGCAGGTGCCCCGGGCGTCAACGCCTGAGTCGAGGAATGGTTTCCGCCCCGGCATGCGCCGGGACCGTGCCGCGTCAGCGGCAGGCGGTGACCATGATCTCCACGAGGTGGCGCGGGTCGGCCATGTTCGCCTCGACGCAGGCGCGCGCCGGGGCGCCGCCGGCCGGCAGCCAGGCCGTCCAGAGCTCGTTCATCGCGCCGCGGTCGCGGATGTCCTTCAGCCAGATCTGCGCCGAGAGAAGGCGCGTCTTGTCCGTGCCGTTCGCCTCCAGCGCCGCGTCGATCTTCGCGAGCACCTCGGCGGTCTGGCCCTTCACGTCCTTGGAGAGGTCGTCGGCGGTCATGCCCGCGAGGTAGACGAAGTTGTGGTACTCGACAGAGGACGAAAGGATCTGGTTCGTGCCCTGGCGGGTGATCTTGCTCATACCGGCCGCTCCTTCGCGAATGATGCGCCCTTGGCGCGCGGCGGTTCTAGAACAGGAACGCCGGGGCGGGAATGACCCGGGACGCGGCTATTTCTTGCCCGCGGCCCCGAACTCCGCGCAGAACGGGCAGGGCGTGCCGGCCGCATCGTCGGCGACGAAGCCGGATGTGCCGGTGCGGCAGGGGGTTCCGCCGGTGCAGGCGGCGGCCGATCCAGGACCCATCGACTTCGCGGGGGCCGCGCGAGCGGCGACGAGGGCGGCCAGCACGGGCAGGGCGGAGACGGCGAGGCGGCGCGGGAGCATGGCGCCATGCTCGCCGTCGTCCACCGCGCTGGGAAGGAAATGGTTCAGGGCAGGGACGGCCCGGCGGCATGCCGTCCACCGCAAAGAGGACAGCGGGTCCAGGGCGGCGGCGGCAGCACTTCCTGCAGCGCCTGGCAGGTGATCAGACGACCGCCCGGATCGCCGCAGTTCCGGCCGGGCGGCGGTGGCCCGGCCACCTTCGCGGCACTGGCCGGCACGGTGGCCAACGACAGCAGCGCGATCGGCAGGAAGCGGCGTGGCGTCATGGCGCACCTTGATCCGGTTGGAGGACCCTATCCTGAAGCGCGCAATGGTTGAAACGCCGTTCACCGGCGCCGTCACAGATCCCGATCAGGTGGAGTCACCCGATCGGATGAAGATGCTCGCGAAAACAAGAACCTGGAGCCGTTGCCGTAGGCCATTGCGGACGGAAACCGCTCTAGCTGTCGCTGCCAAGGAGGTTGTCCCTGACTAATCGGCTGACGGGCGGCCTTCCGCCGAGGGCAGAGTGGGGCCTGAGGCTGTTGTAGTGGCA
>NZ_JABBKX010000026.1 GCF_012927745.1 Neoroseomonas marina | reverse complement strand
CTAGATGTCGCTGCTATGGAGGTTGTCCCTCCGGGGCTGAGGTTGGAGGCTGTGGTTGCCACACCTTCAACGACCAAGCCGGAGCCCCGGATGGACGCCCATGAGAATGCGCGCACCACGCCGCATAGTCGAATGCTGATAGTCGATCGGCTGGCGGCAGGCTGGACGGTGGCCGTCGTGGCGACGGCGATCGGCACCAGTCCGCGTACCGTGCGCAAGTGGCGCGACCGCTTCGCCGCCGAAGGCGAGGCCGGCCTGCGTGACCGCTCCTCCCGCCCGCATCGCAGCCCGTCTCGCCTGTCCGCAGCGGCAGAGGCTGAGATCGAGGCGTTGCGTCGCCAACGCCTCTCCGGTCCTGCCATCGCCCGCCAGCTCGGGCGGCCGGTCTCCTCCGTCGGCGTTGCGCTGCGCCGTCTCGGCCTTGGCCGCCTCGCCGCTCTCGACCCGCCCCGCCAGGTCATCCGCTACGAGCGCGAGCGGCCGGGCGAACTGATCCACATCGACATCAAGAAGCTCGGCCGTATCGAGGGCATCGGCCACCGCATCACCGGCGAGCGCACCGGCCAGAGCAGCCGGCGCGGCCGCGGCGAGGGGCTCGGCTGGGAGTACCTCCACGTCGCCATCGATGACGCCTCGCGGCTCGCCTACACCGCGCTGATGCCCGACGAGAAGAAGGAGAGCGCCGTGCGCTTCCTCGAGGACGCGCTGGCCTGGTTCGAGGCCCGTGGCGTCGGCGTCGAGCGCGTCATGACCGACAACGGCTCCGCCTTCAAAAGCAAGCTCTTCGCCGCCGCCCTGCAGAGAATCGGCCTCAAACACAAGCGCACCCGGCCCTACACGCCGCGCACCAACGGCAAGGCCGAGCGGTTCATCCAGACCTCACTGCGGGAATGGGCCTACGCCATGCCCTTCCACAGCTCCGCCGAGCGCGCCCGCGCCATGCCCGCCTGGCTCTGCCACTACAACAGCCTCAGGCCCCACTCTGCCCTCGGCGGAAGGCCGCCCGTCAGCCGATTAGTCAGGGACAACCTCCTTGGCAGCGACA
>NZ_JABBKX010000025.1 GCF_012927745.1 Neoroseomonas marina | reverse complement strand
CTAGAGCATGATCGGATCAGTTTTGGTCGTATCCGGCGTGACGGAGATAGTTTGAGCATTCATCTGGGCTGAAGTAGTGGAGGAGCGATCCGATGCGGTGCCAGACGGCGGCGATGGATCGCTCGTCGGCCTTGCGGAGCAGGGTCTTCAGCTTGGCGAATGCCATCTCGATTGGGTTGAGATCGGGGCTGTAGGGCGGCAGGAACAGCAGATGGGCGCCTGCGGCGCGGATTGCCTGGCGCACCGCGATGGCCTTGTGACTGCCGAGGTTGTCGAGGATGACGACATCACCTGATCGCAAGGTGGGCACGAGGAACTGGGTGACCCAGGCCAGGAACAGGCAGCCATTGATCGGGCCGTCGAACACGCAGGGTGCGGTGATGCCATCTGAGCGCAGGGCGGCGAGAAAGGTCATGGTGGTCCAGCGCGCCTGTGGGACAGCCGCGACCAGGCGCTGACCGCGCAGGGCACGTCCATGCGTGCGCGTCATGTTGGTCTTGGCCCAGGTCTCATCCACAAAGACCAGGCGGGCCGGGTCAATCCGATGCTGGTGGCGTTTCCAGCGCTCCCGCTTGCGCGCCACGTCGGGCCGATCCTGCTCGGCGGCGCGTAGGCTTTTTTTTGAAGGTGAGGCGTTCCTCGCGCAGGAAGCGCCATACCGCGTCGTAGCTGACCTTGGTGCCGCGCTCCGCCAATTCCGCCCGCAGCGCACGCCCGGTCAGGTCCGGCGCCTCGGCGATCCGAGCCAGCAGCCAGTCACGCTCGGCCAGCAAGGCGAAGCGGCGCCGGCCGCCCATCGGCGCAGCGGCCTGCTTGCCGGTGGCGCGATACTCCTTCACCCACAGGATCACCGTCGACTTGTCCAGCGACAGCAGCCTCGCCACTTCCCGGCGCGACTGACCCTTTTCCACCAGCGCTATCGCTCGTTGGCGCAGATCCGATGAATAGGGCTTCGGCATCGCTGCTGGCCTCCTGCCCAGCCAGCAGCTTGAATCACATCAGACGCCCGTGCCGGAATCCCCCACGACTCAAAAAGATGCGATCATGCTCTA
>NZ_JABBKX010000024.1 GCF_012927745.1 Neoroseomonas marina | reverse complement strand
GCCGCCCGCTTGAGGCTGAAGCGGGCCCAGACGTCGGCGAGTGCGGCGACGAGGCGGTCCATGTCGGCATCGGTGTGCACCGGCGAGGGCGTGATCCGCAGCCGCTCCGTCCCCCGCGGCACCGTCGGGTAGTTGATCGGCTGCACGTAGATGCCGTGCTCGTCCAGCAGGATGTCGCTGATCGTCCGGCACAGCACCGGGTCGTAGACCATCACCGGCACGATGTGGCTCGGGTTCGGCAGGTGCGGCACGCCGATCGCATCCAGCCGCCGCCGCAACGTCGCCGCGCGTTCGTGCAGGCCGGCGCGTTCCACCGTGCTGCCCCGCAGATGCCCGATCGCCGCCCGCGCGCCTGCCGCCACCGCCGGCGGCAGCGCCGTCGAGAAGATGAAGCCCGAGGCGAAGGACCGCACGAAGTCCACCATCGCCGCCGAACCCGCGATGTAGCCCCCGATCACTCCGAAGGCCTTGGCCAGCGTCGCCTCGATCACCGTGATCCGCTGCGCGACGCCGTCGCGTTCCGTCACCCCGCCGCCCGTCGGGCCATAGAGGCCGACGGCATGGACCTCGTCGCAATAGGTCATCGCGCCATAGGCATCGGCCACGTCGCAGATGTCGGCGATCGGGGCGATGTCGCCGTCCATGGAATAGACGCTCTCGAAGGCGACCAGCTTCGGCGTCTCGCGCGGCAGCTCCGCCAGCACGCGGCGCAGGTCGGCCACGTCGTTGTGGCGGAACAGACGGCGGTCGGCACGGGAATGGCGCATCCCCTCGATCATCGAGGCGTGGTTCATCTCGTCCGAGACGATGACGCAGCCAGGGATGCGGGAGGCGAGCGTCGACAGCGTCGCCCAGTTGGACATGTAGCCGGAGTTGAACAGCAGGGCGGCTTCGGTGCCGTGCAGGGCGGCGAGGTCGCGTTCGAGCAGGACGTGCTCGTGGTTGGTGCCGGAGATGTTGCGCGTCCCGCCCGCGCCGGCGCCGTAGCGGTCGAGCGCGGCATGCATCGCGGCGAGCACCTTGGGGTGCTGGCCCATGCCGAGATAGTCGTTCGAGCACCAGACGGTGACCTCGCGCGCCGCGCCGGCATCGTGGCGGATCGCGCGCGGGTA
>NZ_JABBKX010000023.1 GCF_012927745.1 Neoroseomonas marina | reverse complement strand
TGCCGATCGCCGCGAACGCGCAGAGCTGGGATCCGCGCGTGCAGGGCATCTACGTGGGTGCCGGCCTGGGCACGAACTACCTGCAGACCCAGAGCGACACGGTCGCGGGTCGCAGCACGGACGTGAGCTACGAGTGGGGCTGGGCGGGCGTGCTGAGCGTCGGTTACGGCTTCGGCAACGGCCTGCGCCTCGAACTCGAAGGCTCCTGGCGCCAGAACGACGTCGACACCATCTCGCAGTCCGGCCGCGGCAACCTGCCGGGCTCCTCGGGCACGGTGAACCAGTACGGCGTGATGTTCAACGCGCTGTATGACTTCGTGCTGGGCCCGGTGGTCCCCTACATCGGCGCCGGTATCGGCTACAACTGGGCCGACTATGACAACCTGTCGACCCGCCTGACGGGCCCGGGTGGCACGGCGAACTTCAACTTCGGCGGCACGCAGGGCGCCTTCGCCTACCAGGCGATCGTCGGCATGGCCTTCCCGATCGAGTCCGTCCCGGGTCTGGCCCTGACGGGTGAGTACCGCTTCATGGGCACCGCGTCGGTCGACGTCGACGGCCGCGCCAATGGCTGCGTCGGCTCCACGGCGGTGAACGGCTGCGAGCGTCTGGCGGCCTCCTTCGGGACCGAGCAGTACAACCACTCGATCCTGTTCGGCGTGCGCTACAACTTCGGCCGCACGGCTGCCCCGGTCCCCGTGGCCGCGGCGGCTCCGGCCCCGGCGCGCACCTTCATGGTGTTCTTCGACTGGAACCGCGCCGACCTGACCGCCCGTGCGCGTCAGATCATCGCGGAAGCGGCGCAGGCGCGCACTCGCCAGCAGGTGACGCGCATCGAAGTGACGGGTCACACCGACACCTCGGGCTCGGCGCAGTACAACCAGGGCCTGTCGGTGCGCCGCGCGAATGCGGTCGCTGCCGAGCTCGTGCGCCTGGGCGTGCCGCGCAACGAGATCACCGCGCGCGGCGTCGGCGAGAGCCAGCTGCTCGTCGCGACCCCGGACAACACCCGCGAGCCGCAGAACCGCCGCGTGGAGATCGTCCTCCGCTAAGCGGTCGCGACAGCGACTTCGCCTTCACGGGAAGGGGCGCCGAAAGGCGCCCCTTTCTGCGTT
>NZ_JABBKX010000022.1 GCF_012927745.1 Neoroseomonas marina | reverse complement strand
AAGGGCATCCTGCTGGCGGGAGGATCGGGGACGCGGCTGCATCCGATGACGCTGGCGGCGTCGAAGCAGTTGCTGCCGGTGTACGACAAGCCGATGGTGTACTACCCGCTGGGGACGCTGATGCTGGCGGGGGTGCGGGACATCCTGCTGATCTCGACGCCGGCGGACCTGCCGCAGTTCCGCCGGCTGCTGGGGGACGGCAGCCAGTTCGGCGTGACGATCACCTATGCCGAGCAGCCCAGGCCCGAGGGGATCGCGCAGGCCTTCCACATCGGCGCGGAGTGGATCGGGGGGCAGGCCTGCGCGCTCGCGCTGGGCGACAACATCATCTACGGCCACGGCCTGGTCGACAGCCTCCGATCGGCGGCATCGCGCGCCCTGGCGGGCGAGGCGACGGTGTTCGGCTATCGCGTCGCCGACCCCGAACGCTACGGCGTGGCCGAGTTCGACGCCGCG
Organism: Neoroseomonas marina; assembly: GCF_012927745.1. Lineage (GTDB taxonomy): Bacteria > Pseudomonadota > Alphaproteobacteria > Acetobacterales > Acetobacteraceae > Neoroseomonas > Neoroseomonas marina. The sequence goes on along the minus strand of NZ_JABBKX010000022.1, from coordinate 1,845 downwards.
GGCCGCGTGCTCTCGATCGAGGAAAAGCCGGCGCGCCCGACCTCCGACTGGGCGGTGATCGGGCTCTATTTCTACGATGCGCGGGTGACGCAGCTCGCGCGCGACCTCAAGCCCTCCGCGCGCGGGGAACTCGAGATCACCGACCTCAACAAGGTCTACCTCGCGCACGGCGCGCTGTGCGCCGAACAGCTCGGGCGCGGCTGCGCCTGGCTCGATGCCGGCACGCCGGCCTCGCTGCTGCAGGCCGCGCTCTTCGTGCAGACGGTGCAGGACCGCCAGGGCCTGCAGGTCGGCTGCCCGGAGGAGATCGCCTTCCGCATGGGCTTCATCGACGCGGACGCGCTGACGCGCCAGGCCCATGCGCTCGGCAAGACCGCCTACGGGGCCTATCTGCGCGACCTCGCCGCGGGGAAGCACCGGTGAAGATCGAACGCAGCGCGATCCCCGACGTCCTGGTGATCGAGCCCACCCGCTTCGAGGACCCGCGGGGCTTCTTCAGCGAGGTGTGGTCGCACCGCAGCCTGGCTGCGCACGGGATCGAGACGCCCTTCGTGCAGGACAACCATTCGCTCTCGCGCGAGGCCGGGGTGGTGCGCGGACTGCATTTCCAGCGCCCGCCCTGGGCGCAGGGCAAGCTGGTGCGCGTCGTGCGCGGCGCGATCCTCGACATCGCCGTCGACCTGCGCGAAGGCTCGGCCACCTTCGGCCGGCATGTCGCGATGGAGCTGTCCGCGGCGAACTGGCGGCAGCTGTGGGTGCCGCGGGGCTTCGCGCACGGCTTCGCGACGCTCGAGCCGGACACGGAGGTGCTCTACAAGGTCGACGCCTATTACGACCGCGACGCCGATGCGGGGATCCTGTGGAACGATCCCGCGCTCGGCATCGACTGGCCGGCCGCCGATCCCATCCTGTCGGCGAAGGATCGCACCGCGCCGCGCCTGGCCGAGATCGATCCGCCCTTTCCGGCGGGGTCCTGGTGATGCGGCGGATCCTGGTGACCGGGCGCGGCGGGCAGCTCGCCACGGGGCTCGAGGCCGCACTCCCGGCGCAGGGCTTCGAGGCGATCCTGGTGGGCCAGCCCGCGTTCGAGTTCGACCAGCCCGCGACCGTCGCGGCCGCCTTCGCCGCGGCCCGGCCCGAGGCGGTGGTGAACTGCGCCGCCTGGACCGCGGTCGACGCCGCCGAGGACAACGAGGCCGCGGCCTTCCAGGCCAATGCGCTGGGGCCCGCGCTGGTGGCGCGGCACTGCGCGGCCCTCGGCATCCCGCTGGTGCAGATCTCGACCGACTACGTCTTCGACGGCCGCAAGGGCACGCCCTACACCGAGGACGACGCCCCCAACCCGCTCGGCGCCTACGGGCGGACCAAGCTCGCGGGGGAATGGGCCGCGCTGGCGGGCCACGACCGCACGGTGGTGCTGCGCACCGCCTGGGTCTTCTCGCCGGTGGGCAACAACTTCCTGCGCACCATGCTGCGCGTGGGCGCCGAGCGGGCGGAACTGCGCGTCGTCGCGGACCAGCATGGCAGCCCGACGGCCGCGCCCGACCTCGCCGACGCCATCGCCACCGTGCTGTCCCGCATCCGGGCCACCGGCTGGCAGCCGGCCTATCGGGGGGTGTTCCACGCCGTCGCGGCCGGGTTCACGACCTGGCACGGCTTCACCGAGGCCATCTTCGCGACCGCCGGCCAGGCGCGCCCGCGCGTCACCGCCATCGCCACCGCCGACTACCCCACCAAGGCCGCACGGCCAGCCGATGGCCGCCTCGACACCTCCCGCCTGCAGGCCACCTTCGGCGCCTCCCTCCCACCCTGGACCGCCGGCCTCGCTCGAACCCTCGCGGCTCT
>NZ_JABBKX010000021.1 GCF_012927745.1 Neoroseomonas marina | reverse complement strand
GGATCGCTCCTCCACTACTTCAGCCCAGATGAATGCTCAAACTATCTCCGTCACGCCGGATACGACCAAAACTGATCCGATCATGCTCTAGCTGCCTTTCGCGCTCGGTTCGGCGATCGGCATGCCGCCGGCGATCATGCGCGCCAGCGATATCGAGGCCATGCCGACTGGCCAGATCACCACCGCAATCGGATCCGGCCCCTTCCGCTTCAACCATGCGGAGCGCCTATCCGGGGCGCGGGCCGTGTTCGATCGCTTCCGCGACTACGTCCCGCGCCAGGAAGATCCCAGCGGGCTCGCCGGAGCCCGGCGCGTGAAAGTCGATCGCGTCGAGTGGGTCACGATGCCGGACGCGCAGACCGCCGCCTCCGCTCTGCAGACCGGGGAGGTCGATCTGCTCGAATCCCCGCTGCTCGACCTAGCGCCGACACTCGGCCGCAATCGCAGCATCACTATCCGCCGGATCAATGCACTGAACAATCAAGGGATGCTGCGGCCGAATTCGCTGCATCCTCCTTTCAACGATCCGCGGGCGCGTCGCGCCCTTGCCATGCTGGCAGACCAGTCCGACTACATGACGGCCGTGGTCGCCGACCTCGGCCTGTGGCGGAACTGCGCCTCCTATTTCCTCTGCGACGGTCCCCATGGTCGGGGGGCGACCGGTCCCATCCCGGCGGCCAACATCGAAGGCGCGCGAAGCCTGCTCGCCGAGGCGGGGTATCGCGGCGAACCGCTGCTGGTCCTTGCCACGCGGGACCTGGCACCGATCGGCCAGATGAGCGAGGTCATGATCGACGGGCTGCGGCGCGCGGGGGTGAACCTCGATGTCCGCTGGACCGATTGGGGAACGATGGCCACGCGACTGACGCAGCGCGGCCTGCCCTCCGCCGGCGGGTGGAACCTGTCCATCAGCTATTCCGCCGGCATCACCGCCCACAGCCCGATGACGAACGCCGGCACCAACATGGCCTGCGATGGCTCCAACTGGGTGGGGTGGCCCTGCGACGAGGAAGTGGAGGCGATGCGCCAAGCCTTCGCCGATGCGCCTGACGATGCCAGCCGGCAGGCCATCGTCATTCGCTTGCAGGCCCGGCTCGAGGAATTGCGGCCCTATGTGCCGCTCGGCGAATTCGCGGCTCCTATCGCCTACCGCAGCACCCTGCGCGGCGTGCTGGATTCCCCGGTCATCGTATACTGGAACATCGAGAAGCTCTGATCGTGCTGCCAGTCACGGGATATGTGGACCGCTGGAGCGTCCCCCAGGGCGGGACCATCCGCTTCATGGTCAGCAGCCGCGGTGGCGCACCGTTTCGTGCCCGCCTCGCGCGCATCTTCTGCGGTGATCCGAATCCCGATGGCCCGGGCTACCGGGAAAGCCCCCTGCCCTGCCCGTTCGAGGGGGAGCATCCCGGCTGGGAACAGCCGGTGCTCACCGGCTCCCGCGCAGTCATCCCCGTTCTGGACCTCGCTGCGGCGCCGCGCCTTGCGATCGGGCTGACGATCCTTGCCACCTTGCCGGCAGAGCCAGGGGAGCAGGCGCTGTTTCATTGGGTCGGTGATGCCGGCACCCTGCTCATTGTCATCCGGGATGCCCGTCTCGTCGCCGAATGGAAGCCCGCGCGCGGTGAGCCTGTTTCATGCCGGCTGCCGTCCCCGGTCGAGCCGCGAAGGTGGCTCGACATCGCCCTGATCCACGACGTGCAGAAGGGCGCTTTGGAGTTCGCCGCTCGCCCTCGCCCGGACCCTTATCTGCCGCCACCGCAGATCACCTCGGATCGCGCGCCGCTACGCGATACGCGACGGCCAGGACAGGGACGGCTGACCCTCGCTGCCCGCCAAGCGGCGCGTGTGCCCATTGCGCATTTCAATGGCCGGATCGAGCGGCCAAGCATTTGGATCGACACGGCCGAGGTGGGCGAGGTGCTGGCGCGCCAGACGGCCCCGCTTGCAGCCATCCCGGCGCAGCCGCATGCCCTGTGGGACTTCGCCATCGGGATCGGATCCGATCGGATCACCGATATCGGTCCCCATGGCTTCCATGGGACCCTGGAGAACCTCCCGACCCGTGCGGTGACCGGTTCGACCTGGAGTGGGCAGAATCACCGCTGGACCGACGCCCCAGGCGAGTATGCGGCGATCCACTTCCACGACGACGATGTTGGCGATCTCGGCTGGGCGCCGACGTTCGAGTTCAGAATCCCCCTCGAATGGCCCAGCGGGCTGTACGCGCTGCATCTCGAGACCGCGGAGGGACGCGACAATATACCCTTCGTTGTACGGGCGGCAGAAGCGGGAACGCAGGCGAGGATCGCCTTGCTGCTCCCGACGCTCACCTACCAGGTCTATGGCCAATATCCCCGCGGCGAGATGACCGCGTCCGCGCTGCCGCGGGCGCGCGAGTGGGGCGCGCTCGACAACACGGCGACAGACCATCCCGAATACGGGCTGTCTGCCTACAACACCCATCGCGACGGCAGCGGCGTCAGCATCACCTCCATGCGCCGCCCCATGCTTGATAAGCGGATCAACCAGATCCATCGGCTGGACGACACGCCCGGCGGGTCCGGAACCTATTGGCTGGCAGCGGATACCTATCTGATCGACTGGATGGATCGCCGCGGAATCGACTTCGAGATCATCACCGACCACGATCTCCAGGAGGAAGGTGTCGACCTCCTGAAGCGCTACGCAGCGGTGATGACCGGACAGCATCCGGAGTACCATACCGTCGAGACCCACGGCGCCGTCCGTCGCTACATCGCTGAAGGCGGGCGCTTCCTCTACCTCGGGGGCAACGGCTTCTATTGGAAGATCGTGCCGTTCCAGGGCGAGACCTGGGCAGTCGAGCTGCGCCGCGCGGAAGGCGGAATACGGACTTGGGCGGCCGAGCCTGGCGAGGGTTACCACGCCTTCGATGGCAGCTATGGCGGGCTGTGGCGGCGGTTAGGGCAGCCTCCTCAAGGATTGGTCGGCGTAGGCTTCAGCTCACAGGGCGGCTATCGGGCCGAACCGTACCGGTTCACTGACGCGATCCTCGATCCTCGGCTGAACTTCATGCGGCAGGGGTTGGAAGATCGCGCTTTACCTGGTGCGAGCTTCGGCGAGCAGGGCCTAATGGGTGGCGGAGCGGCTGGTCATGAGATCGACCGCGCGGACGCCTCACTCGGCACGCCGGGTCATGCGCTCGTTCTCGCCAGCGGCGTCCCCCGGGATCCAAGCTTCGAGCCGACGAACGAGGAGCGCTTGACGCAGGAGTGGCCTGGCCCCCGGGAGGCGATCATCCGATCGGACATCACATTCTTCGAGACGGCAGGGGGCGGTGCGGTCTTCTCTGTCGGATCGATGTCCTTCATTGGCGCGTTGCCGATCAATGCCTACGATAACACGTTGGCGCGGTTGCTCGAGAACGTCGTCCGCCGGTTCTCATCTCGTGAGCTCTTTTCGTGGCCGCCATGGTCGATCGCCAACGACCGCTGATGTCAGAGGCCCACTTAGCGTTACAGCCAGCCAAGGGAAGGCGACCAAGTCACGTGTTTGCGCCCAGATACCCTGAACTGCGCAACGCATTCCCTGCCATGCGCTCTGAATTTCCCTGCTCCGATGTTCAGGGAAATGATTCGGAACACGAGGATTTCTGCGCCTTCCAGCCGGGTGGTACCGCACGGATTGGCGGAAACGGCCCCAATTTCCCTGTTCTTTCCCTGAAAGGCAGGGAAATCAGCTGTGGGAATTGCCGAGACGGGTTCGCCTGAGACTGCGCCCACAACCACACAGTCGCGGTGTCGCAGACGATTTCCGGGTCGGCGGGGCCGGTCTGCGAAAGGCCCGCCTTTCCGGCCAGACACGCGAGGGCCTCGGACGAATCGTACCTTAGAGACGATGGTCCGGCGGCCTCAGCCGACCATATCTCGGTTCTGTCTCTCATGGCCATTTCGGCATGTACGGATGCGGTAAAGGTATGCGAAGAGGGGTTGCGCCAAGCCCGCTCGGTCATTTCGATACCGGGCGGCAAGTACCGCCGGGCCGTCCCGAAAATGAGTGATCGCGTACGGCCGAACCGTACACTGCAATGGCCCAAGCCTCCGGAGTGGCAGATGCCAGTTAGCCTGATACGGGAGGCATTGATTGCCAAGGCCTCTGCGTTGGTGCACCGCGACCACGACGCACTTGCCGGTCTGATCCATGACGACTTCGTCTATATAAGTGCGGGAGGCCAGGTCTTCGACAAGCAGCGCTACGTCGATGCCTACTGCCGTTCTGGCCACGTGGTGTTCCTCGCTCAGGACATCGTCGAGATCGACACACGGCTGTTCGGAGAGTTCGCGGTGGCAAGCCTGGTGCTGCGCGACCAGCTGCTGGTCGGGGGGCGGACGACCTCAGCGACCTATCGTTCCCTCTGTACCCTGGCCAAGACCAGCGCGGGGTGGCTTTGGGCAGCGGGACAGACGATGGCGATTGCTGACTAGGAGGCGCGCGGGCAGGTTCCGCTCACAGGAGTGTCCGCCCAGTTCCGTGGACAGGTGTGATAGCGACCGTCCCGTAGCGAAACCTGTTCAGACGAACCCGAGCGCCCTGCGCTGATCCTGCCAGTCGGCGGGGATGCGGGTGTCCTGCATCAGCCGCGACGCCGTCAGGTTCGCGGGCGGGCAGCCGCCGAGGATGGCCTCGACGATGTCCGGTGCGAGCCAGGCGAGACGCACCAGCCGCGTCGCATAGGATTGCGAGATTCCCTGCTCCGCTGCCACGGCGGTCAGGCTCGGCGCAGTGGTCGACACCAAAGCCTTGCGCAGCGCCCAGGCCTTGGCGATCAGGCGAACCAGCGATGGGTCCGATCGGTCAGCAGCAACGGTCGATCCCACCAGCAGCACCATCTCCCGACCAGCGCGACGGAGATCCGAACATTCCCGACGCCGCTCGTGCGCGGGCGCCTCGTAGCCACGCATGTGACGGTCCTCCAGTCTGCGGCGCTGTGCCAGAGTTGCGGGATGCGGATTCCAAGGCCATCGTCGCGATGCTCCGCGGCGGCGACGTGGACATGGGCATCCTGTCGCGCAACACGGCTCTGGACGGGTATCTCTTCACGCCGCTGTTCGAGGACGAATTCCTCGTCGTCGTACCGCGCGAGGGGCACCCGCTCAGCGCCCGCCG
>NZ_JABBKX010000020.1:0-2500 GCF_012927745.1 Neoroseomonas marina | reverse complement strand
AAACCTGGTGATCTAGCCATGGACAGGTTGAAGGTGGGGTAACACCCACTGGAGGACCGAACCCACGCCTGTTGAAAAAGTCGGGGATGATCTGTGGTTAGGGGTGAAAGGCCAATCAAACCAGGAAATAGCTGGTTCTCCGCGAAATCTATTGAGGTAGATCGTCCGTCGATCACCGTCGGAGGTAGAGCACCGGAAGGGCTAGGGGGGCCCAAAGCCCTACCAAACCCTACCGAACTCCGAATGCCGATGAGTGCAGGCGGGCAGACAGACAGTGGGTGCTAAGGTCCATTGTCGAGAGGGAAACAACCCAGACCACCAGCTAAGGCCCCCAAATGATGGCTAAGTGGGAAAGCATGTGAGACGGCCAAAACAACCAGGAGGTTGGCTTAGAAGCAGCCATCCTTTAAAGAAAGCGTAATAGCTCACTGGTCTAAACAAGCTGTCTTGCGGCGAAAATGTACCGGGGCTCAAGCCATCTGCCGAAGCTGTGGGTGTGTAGCAATACACGCGGTAGCGGAGCGTTCCCTAGGCCAGTGAAGCGGTACCGGTGACGGGCCGTGGAGGTATGGGAAGTGCGAATGCGGACATGAGTAGCGACAAAGAGAGTGAGAAACTCTCTCGCCGAAAGTCCAAGGGTTCCTGCGCAAGGTTAATCCGCGCAGGGTGAGCCGGCCCCTAAGGCGAGGGCGAAAGCCGTAGCCGATGGGAACCAGGTGAATATTCCTGGGCCCGCCAGAAGTGACGGCCATGAAGTTCTGTCAGTCCTTATCGGATTGGTCTGGCAGTTGGATTGGTCCGGGAAATAGCTCTGGCATATGGACCGTACCCGAAACCGACACAGGTGGACTGGATGAGTATTCCAAGGCGCTTGAGAGAACCATGCTGAAGGAACTAGGCAAATTGCCCGCGTAAGTTAGCGATAAGCGGGACCCATCTGTGGGCAACCATGGGTGGGTGGCACAGACCAGGGGGTGGCGACTGTTTAGTAAAAACACAGGGCTCTGCGAAATCGAGAGATGACGTATAGGGTCTGACGCCTGCCCGGTGCCGGAAGGTTAAAGGGAGGAGTGCAAGCTCCGAACTGAAGCCCCGGTAAACGGCGGCCGTAACTATAACGGTCCTAAGGTAGCGAAATTCCTTGTCGGGTAAGTTCCGACCTGCACGAATGGCGTAACGACCTCCCCACTGTCTCCAGCATGGGCTCAGCGAAATTGAATTCCCCGTGAAGATGCGGGGTACCCGCGGTCAGACGGAAAGACCCTATGAACCTTTACTGCAACTTGGCAGTGGCGCCAGGAAGGGGCTGTGTAGGATAGGTGGGAGGCTTTGAAGCCGGGGCGCCAGCCTTGGTGGAGCCAACCTTGAAATACCACCCTGCGCCTTTCTGGCGTCTAACCGAACCCCGTCACCCGGGGTCGGGACCCTGCCTGGTGGGCAGTTTGACTGGGGCGGTCGCCTCCCAAAAGGTAACGGAGGCGCGCGATGGTGGGCTCAAGCCGGTCGGACATCGGCTGTTGAGTGCAAAGGCACAAGCCCGCCTGACTGCGAGTGCGACAGCACGAGCAGGGACGAAAGTCGGCCTTAGTGATCCGGTGGTCCCGCGTGGAAGGGCCATCGCTCAACGGATAAAAGGTACTCTAGGGATAACAGGCTGATCTCCCCCAAGAGTCCACATCGACGGGGAGGTTTGGCACCTCGATGTCGGCTCATCGCATCCCGGGGCTGGAGCAGGTCCCAAGGGTTCGGCTGTTCGCCGATTAAAGCGGTACGTGAGCTGGGTTTAGAACGTCGTGAGACAGTTCGGTCCCTATCTGCCGTGGGTGTTGGAGACTTGAGAGGATCTTTCCCTAGTACGAGAGGACCGGGAAGGACGCACCTCTGGTGCACCGGTTGTGGCGCCAGCCGCATCGCCGGGTAGCCAAGTGCGGAATGGATAACCGCTGAAGGCATCTAAGCGGGAAACCAGCCTCAAGACGAGGTCTCCCTAAGGGTCGTGGAAGACCACCACGTCGATAGGCCGCAGGTGGAAGCTCCGTAAGGAGTGCAGCCGAGCGGTCCTAATCACCCGATAGAACTCCATATCCCCTACACCACCGCATGGATGGGCAACCATCCACCGCGCACAGCGCCAAACCACGCACACACACAACTCAGATCATCACACCATCATCCAGAGGATCCGGCCCGGTGGCCTGGTGGCCATCGCGGGGTTGCTACACCCGTTCCCATCCCGAACACGGCCGTGAAACACCCCAGCGCCCATGGTACTGCGTCTTAAGGCGCGGGAGAGTCGGTCGCCGCCAGGCCACCAGGCCGGATCCTCTGGACTTCCTCACCCACGCGGGGTGGAGCAGCCCGGTAGCTCGTCAGGCTCATAACCTGAAGGTCACAGGTTCAAATCCTGTCCCCGCATCCAACGATCGCGTACCCAAGAACACATCAAGCCCATTGGCAGCCGCCAGTGGGCTTTTTGATGTCCGAGGGCCGCCCTCACCAC
>NZ_JABBKX010000002.1:473998-991393 GCF_012927745.1 Neoroseomonas marina | reverse complement strand
TGCCCCCGGAACGGTCGCGCAGCCCGAGCATTCTAGCTTTCCAGGCCTTCACGCAGCGTGAGACCCTTAAGCTGATCAGATCACCGCGAGGACGCCGTGCCAGAAGACGCCACAAGAGCACGAAGCCTCTGTCGCTAATGATACCATGCCAGACGTCGGCCTATGGCCACGTCGCGATTTGATTCGATGTCCGGGATGGGCGCATTGCCGATCGGCAGCGTCCGCCCGCTGTCAGTCACTGTTGTTGCCCCCATCTGTCCGCCACACCGCTCCGTCTCGTCACCCAATGGCTCGGTCCAGGCGGCGCTCCGCGATCGGATCACTCGTTCCCTCTATGTTCTTGGCGTGCTAGCCTGGTGGAGCGGCCCCAATTCGACCGGACAGGCGGCATAGCCCGGAGGGCCTAGGTTCAAGCCTAGGCGCACGCCTATGTCGAAGGCCATTGAGCGCGTTGAGATCATCTCCGGCATCCACCTCCGCCGGCGCTGGACGCTGGAGGACAAGCTTCGGATCCTTACGGAACTCGAGGAGCCTGGTGCGAGGTTCACCGCTCCATCCGGCAGCGTGATCTCGATCCGCGGCCCATCCGGGACAGCCACTGCCCCGCCCGGAGACGGTGAGCGGGGCGAACCGCCCGTACGGCCCACTGCGGAACCTGACTACGCGGATGCAACTGAGATGGAACCGCGTGATCCTGTGCCCTGCCCAGGTCAGGACTCCGCCAGGGTCTCACGCAGTGTTCGACCGCGATATTCAGTTCGGAACAGACCGCGCCGCTGCAGTTCAGGAACCAGGAGATCACCGATCGATTGCAGATCCGCGATGACCGCGATGGCTTGGCCTATCATGAAGCCACCGCGGCATCCCGTCGCCTCGAAGCGCTCCTCCAGAACATCCGCGACGTGCTTCGGCGTGCCGGCGACGGTGTTCTCATACTGCGTCACCGTCAGCAGCGCCTGCTCCAAGAAGTCCTCGCGGCTGATCGTTGTGTCAGCCCCAAACTTGTAGGCCAGCTTGGTGACAACGCCGTTCGGCGAAGCTTGTGTGGCGATGATCTGCTCCCGTAACGCGCCCAGGGTGAAATGCGCCGGTAGCGTGGAGAAATCGTAGCCATCGATATAGGAGAGGTAGACAGCGACAGCATCCGGCGACATGGAGCCGCGCAGCATCTCGCGGTAAGCTCGCGCCTCTCGGTCCGTCTCGCGCACAGCGATCGGCGTCTGCCAGAGCACGCCGACGCTGTCCGGATCGCGCCCCTCGGCGCGCAGCGCGATATCCAGTGCCGCGCGCTGCTTCACCTGCACCTCGAGTGGCATGTCACCGCCGAAGACATGGTCGGCGATGCGCGCCGAGGCCTGCACGCCGCGCGGCGATCCTCCGGCCTGCACGATCACCGGCCTGCCCTGTGGCGCGGGGGGCGTGTTCAGCGGCCCCTCGACCTTGAAGAAGCGGCCGGCATGATGAACGTCATGCACCTTGGTCGGGTCGCCCACCACGCCGCTGTCCCGGTCCCAGACCATCGCATCGGCTTCCGTCGCGTCCCAGAGCTGGCGGCAGACGGCGACGAACTCCTCCATCCGTTCGTATCGCGCGCCGTGCTCCATCAACTGGTCGAAGCCGAAATTGGCCGCGTCCGTCCGGCGGGTAGATGTCACGAGATTCATAGCGATGCGGCCATTGGTCAGATGGTCAAGCGAGGCCATCAACCGTGCGAGGTAGTAGGGATGCATGAAGGTGGTCGAATAGGTCAGGCCGAATCCGACGTGCTTCGTCACGCGGGAGGCCGCCGCCATGACTGGGAGCATGTCCACGCGGGGGAAGAAGACACCCCATTTGACCGCGCCATCGCGCGATCCGCCCCAGGTATCCGGCACGCCTGTACCATCGCCGGAGAACAGCATGTCGAGGCAGGCGCGCTCCGCCAGGCGCGCCGCATCCTCGTAGAGCGTCACATCGGGGAAGGTCCGGTCATCCCACGCCCCCGGGAGATTCCATCGTCCGTTATTGTGTGTCGTCGACAGGTTGAACGCCAGATGCATCTTCCTGCGCATGCGGCGTCTCAGGCGTCCAGATAAGCATGGGCGAAGGTGCCCTCGAAGCCGTCCGCGCTGACCGAATGACCTTCGGCGCGGGTCTGATGGATCGTCATCCAGGTAGGGGAGACGAGGTTCAGCGTCGGGATGTCGCGCATGACCATCTGCTGGACCTGCTTCCATTGGTCGATGCGCTTCGCCTCGTCCAGCTCGGTCATCGACGCTTCCATGAGGGCGTCAGCTTGCGGGTTGCTGTAGCCGCTGGGGTTCGAGAAGGGCACGCCGCGGACGATGTTCTTCGACCAGTAGCAGCGCTGGACGCCGACGCAGGGATCGAAGAGGTTGCTCATCGAGGCGATCTGCATGTCGAAGTCGCGATCCGTATAGACCCGCTTCACATGCGCGCCGAAATCGTTGCTGCGCGTGTCGAGCGAGACGCCGATGCGGCTGAAGGCGGCGCGCAGGTAGTCCGCCAGGCGCCTGTTCTCCTCGCCTGGGTAGTCGAGCCGCAGGCGCAGCCGGGAGCGGTCGGAACCGCGCGGATAGCCCGCCTCCTCCAGCAGCGCCTCGGCCCGCCGCAGGTCGAAGCCATAGGGGCTGGGGGTTGGATCGTGGAACGCCGTCAGGCCCGGCACCACTGGCGAGGCGCACGGCGTTGCCAGGCCATAGAAGACGGTCCGGGCGATGACGGTACGGTCCACTGCGTGAGCGAGGGCCTGGCGCACGGGGAACTTGGCCAGGGCGTCATTGGACAGGTTGAAGTCGACGCACAGGATGTTCGGCGGCGAATAAGCGTAGCCCTTCCGCTCGAAGCCAAGGAAATCCAGTTGCTGCAACCGCGCGACATCGTTCAGCACCACGGGCGTGCGGTAGCCGATGTCGCAGCTCTTCGTCTCGAATGCGACGGAACGCGACGCCATGTCCGGGTAGTATTTGGCGATGATGCGGTCGAGATAGGGGCGCGGCTGGTCCCAGTACGCCTCGTTCCGCTCGTAGATGACGTGGCTGCCGCGCACCCATTCCTTGAACCGGAAGGGGCCGGTGCCGACCGGCGCGCTGTTGTGCGGATTGGTGAAGGGGTCGGTGCCGTCGTAGAGGTGCTTCGGCACGATCGGCGATTCCGCGGCCTGCAATGCGCGCAGCAGATACGGCGTGGGCCTGGCCAGTCTCAGCACAACGGTATGGGCGTCCGGCGTTACCGCTTCCGTCACCTGGGAGAAGGTGCTGCGCCCGCGCGGATGCACGGTCTTCAGCGCCATGATGGAATAAGCCACATCGGCACTCGTGAAATCGCGGCCGTCATGCCATTTGACGCCTTGCCGGAGCTTGAAGGTGTAGGTCAGTCCGTCCGGCGCGACGGCCCATTCGGTGGCGAGCTGCGCATGCGGCACCATGTCATTGTCGTACTCCAGCAAGCCTTCCGTGACTTTGGCCGACAGCGGCAGGCTGGAGGTGCTGGTGAAGGACAGCAGCGCCGGCGGTTCCCAGTTCAGCAGCACGTTCAGCGTGCCGCCCCGCCTTGGCTCAGCGGCGCGGCCGGTGCCCGGCTGCAGCACCGGCAGGCCGGCAAGCGCGCCCATCACGGCCCGGCGGGACAGGCGGAGGGGATGATCGCTCATGGGCATAGCTCCTTTGCCCCGGTGAGGGGCGACAGGGGGACGGAACGGCGGGCATGATGATTGACCGCGACCGAAGGCGGGTGCGATCTAGGAAAGGATCGGAAAGCGGAAGGACGCGCCGGATGCCTCGCACGACACGGGCTTCGTCTGCAGAGGACAGGGCGAGGAAGCCCCGCCCCCCGGCCCCGCTGGAACAGAAAAAGCGCCTCAAGCTGGCGGCAATTCGCAAGGCGGCACGCACCACCTTCACCGAGAAGGGGTTCGACGCAGCGACCATGCAGGAGATCGCTCGGCGCGCCCGTGTCGCGATCGGCACACTGTTCCTCTACGCCGACAACAAGCGCGACATCGCCTTCCTGGCTTCGATGGAGGATTTTGACCGAGCCAGGGCCATCGGCGCCGCCTTCCCGACGACGCCGCCGCTGGCCGAGCAGTTCACGGCCATTTTCGCGGAGTACTACCGGCTGCACCATGCCAGCCCAGCCATGGCGCGCATTATCCTCAGCGAGTTTCTGTTCTTCAATGTCGGCAAGCATGCGCGCGAGCACGCGGAAGGCGTGCGCCTGATCAAAGCTGAACTGGCGCGCCGGGCCGGCCTCGCCTCGGCCCGCGGCGAGTTGCGCGCGACGGCCGTGCCGGCCGATGTGGCCGAACTTGCCTACATCGTCTTCCAGGGTGCGGTGCGCGCCTGGGTGCGGGCCGGGGCCGACGACCTGCCGGCAGGCCTCGCGGCTTGCCACCGCATGCTGTGCCTCGCGCTGGAGGGCGTGACCGCCCCCGCCGAAGCGGCTGTGCCGGTGAGGCGTCACCGTTCGGCCGGGATCAAGCCGTCGGCCGGCGCTGCCTCGACGCCATAGGCGTCGCGTGCGGCCTGCGGGCTGATCAGCCCGGCCCGCAGATCGGCCTGCACCGCCGCCGGGTCCCGCAGGCCCGGATCGCCGAAGCCGCCGCCGCCGGGTGTGCGGATCAACAGCCGGTCGCCGGCCGGCACGGGCTGTATGCCCTTGCCCTTGAGCCGCGGGCCGGAGCGCAGTGCCAGCAGCCCCGGCATGCCGTCCCGGCCGCCATCGAAGCCGCGTGCCGGGTAGATGATGCGTTCATGCGCGGCGTGGAAGTTGAAGTCCTCGCCGATGCTGCTCTCGATCTCGATCGCCTGGCCGAGGCCCCCGCGATGCAGTCCGGCCCCCGCACTGTCCTCGGCATACTCCTTCCGCCAGAAGATGACCGAGGCGATGGTTTCGACGATCTCCACCGGCGTTCCGCGCACGCCGGACGGATAGCCGGTGACGGAAAGCCCGTCGCGATAGGGCAATGCACCCATGCCGCCGCTGCCCGTCATGGTGGTGCGGAAATTGGCCCCGAAGCGCGGCGGGCTGTGGCGGGTGCCGCTCACGGTCACGTTCCACAGGGTGGCCGATCCCTCTGCCGGCACCCGGTCCGGCACCGCCTGGCGCAGGCAGCCGAACACTAGGTCGGGCATCAGCTGGCCGATGATGTGGCGCGACCATACGGCAGCCGGCTTCATCGCATTGACGATGGAGTTCTCCGGCGCCTCGATCGTCAACGGTTCCAGCGAGCCGAAGTTGTTCGGGATATCCTTGGCCACGATGCAGCCCAGGCCATAGGCGGTGTAGGCCAGCGTGTAGCACAACGGAACATTGATGCCGCGCGGCACGATCGGGTCGGTGCCGGCGAAGTCCACATGGATGCCGGTGTCGGAGATGGTGAGCGAGGCCCTCAGGGTGATCGGCGCGCCGTAGCCGTCGGTGACCAGCGTGTTGTGCCAGGTGCCGCGCGGCAGCTTGCCGATCTCCGCCAGGACGGCGGCGCGGGAATTCCCGATGATGTGCTCGGCAAGACCGTCCAGGTCGGACAGGGAGAATTCGTCCATCATCTCGACGAGGCGACGGCATCCGACATCGTTGCAGGCGATCAGCGAGTAGGTGTCGCCCTCCGTGTCGATCGGGGTACGCGAATTGGCACGGATCATCGCCATCAGCGTCTCGTTCACGACGCCCTGGTCGACGATCTTCAGCATGGGGATGTAGAGCCCCTCCATGAAGACATCGGTCGACTCGGTCGAGGCGTTCATGCCGCCGATGTCGATCAGATGGCTGGTGCAGGAGAACAGCCCGATCATCCGGCCGTTATGGAAGCAGGGCGTGGTGACGACGAAGTCGCTGGTGTGTCCGGTGCCCATCCAGGGGTCGTTGGTGATGTAGGCGTCGCCTTCCTTCATGGTCTCGGCCGGGAAATGGCGCAGTACGTGGCTGACCGTCAGGGCCATGGAGTTGATGTGGCCGGGCGTGCCGGTGATGGCCTGCGCCAGCATGCGGCCCTGCATGTCGAAGACGCCGGCGGAAAGGTCGCCGGCCTCGCGCACGATCGGACTGAACGCCGTGCGTTGCAGGACCTGCGCCTGTTCCTCGACCACGGCGATCAGCCGGTTCCACATGATCTGCAGGTCGATGAGGGCGGTCTGGTCGGTAGTCATGCTGCGGCTCCCCGTGACCTGCGCTGCATCACGATGCATCCGGTGGCGTCCACCCAGGCATCGTAGCTTGCCGTGACGAAGGTCGAGGTCTCGTCCTCGACGATGACGGCCGGCCCGGCGATCCGCGCGCCGTTGGCGAGCTGCGTTCTGCGATAGCGCGGCACCGCGACCACGGCGCCGGCGCGGCCGTCGAAGAAATCGGCATGGCCATCGGGCGGCGGCGCCGGCCCGTCAGGCGGCGATTGGGCAATCGTCGCCGGCAGCGCGGTCCTCGTCGCGATGGTGACGGACCAGGCCAGGATCTCGATCGGCGAATTTGGGATGAAACGGCGGAACATGTCGGCATAGGTCGCCTCATAGGCCGCGCGCAGCGCGGCGCCCGCATCCGCCGCCAGCTTCCCGTCGGGCAGCTCGACCGTGATCTCGTGGCCCTGGCCGACATAGCGCATGAACACCATGCGCTTCTCGAACAGCGGCGCGCCATGCGCCGCCGGTTCCACCCACTCGCGGATCTCGCGCGCCATGGCGTCGAGCAGCCTGGTCGCCGCCGCCGCGTCGAACGCGTCGATGCGCATGTACTCGCTGCGCACCAGTTCGAAGGAGATCGGCGCCGCCAGGAAGCCGATGGCGGAACCGACCCCCGCATTGGGCGGCACCACGACGCGCGCGGCGCCGATCTTCTCGGCGACACGGCCGACATGCAGCGGCGCCGCGCCGCCGAAGGCGATCACCGTCTGCTGGCTGGCGGTCACGCCGCGTTCGACCGCATGCACCCGGGCGGCACTGGCCATGTTTTCGCAGACCATCTCATAGACCGCGTAGGCGGCCATTTCAGGCTGCATGCCCAGGGCATTGCCGACATCCGCCGCCAAGGCCCGGCGCGAAAGATCCCGCTGCAGACGGATGGTGCCGCCCGCGAAGGCCTCAGGGTCGAGTAGGCCGAGCACCAGATCCGCGTCCGTTACGGCCGGTCTGGCACCGCCGCGCCCGTAGCATGCCGGGCCCGGCACTGAGGATGCGCTCTCCGGCCCGACGGCGACGCGCTTCAGAGCATCGAGATGCGCGATGGAGCCGCCACCAGCGCCGATCTCCACCATTTCGATGACAGGGATACGCACCGGCAGGCCGCTTCCCTTGAGAAAGCGCGCCGCCCGATCAACCTCGAACAGGCGGGCCGATTCCGCGGCGAAATCTTCGATCAGCGTGATCTTCGCCGTGGTACCGCCCATGTCGAAGGCGATGACCTCGGTCTCGCCGAGCATGGCCGCGATCTGCGTGGCGAAGATCGCGCCCCCGGCCGGGCCGGATTCCACGAGGCGCACCGGAAAGCGCCGCGCCGTATCGATCGAGGTCAGCCCGCCGCCCGATGTCATCAGCCCAATCGTGCCGCGGAACCCCTCCTCGGCGAGTCGCGCCTGCATGCGCGACAGGTAGCTGTCCATAAGCGGCTGGACATAGGCGTTGACCGTCGTGGTGGAGGTCCGCTCGTACTCCCGTATCTCCGGACACACCTCGCAGGACAGCGAGAGGCTGACATCCGGCATCAATCCGCGGAGGATCGCGGCGGCGCGCCGTTCGTGGGCGGGGTTAGCATAGCTGTGGAGGAAGGCGATCGCGACCGCCTCGACCTTCTCCGCCCGCAGGATGGGAACCAGCGCAGCGACGGCCGCTTCGTCCAGCGCCAGCCGCACCCCACCTGTGGCGTCCATCCGCTCCGGCACCGTGAAGCGGAGTTCCCGAGCGGCCAGCGGCTTCGGTCGCACCAGCGCCAGCTCGTACTGGTCGTAGCGGCTCTCGGTGGCGATATCGAGCACGTCGCGGAAGCCCTGCGTCGCGAGCAGGGCGATGCGCGCGCCTCGGCGTTCGATGACCGCGTTGGTAGCGAGCGTCGTGCCGTGGACGAAGTCGGCGACATCGGCCAGACGCCGGTCGCTGATCCGCAGGATCTCATGAATACCGTCCAGCACGCCTTCCTCGGGCCGGGCCGGCGTCGTCAGCACCTTGCAGGTCCATCGGCTGACGCCGTCGTCGAGGACGATGTCGGTGAAGGTACCGCCGACATCGGCGGCGAGACGCAGCTTCGGCGCAGCATTCACGCGCGGGCACTCCATCCGGGTGACGGCAGTCTGCCATCAAGCCCGCACGAATGAACAGGTTCAGTTTTGCATTCGGGCAAGGCGCCGCCCGGGCAATGCGCGTTTTGCAGGCGGCGCTCGCCGCAATCCGGCGAAACTGGCCGGATGATGGGCACATTCGGCGACCACGCCATGATTCGGGCCACTTACGAGATTGACCTGGGAAAAATGAACGCGTTCACTCAGCCCGTGACGCAGGAAGGCGCGCCATGCCCGCGACGATCGACTACTATTTCAGCGTGTCCTCCCCCTGGGCCTATCTCGGGGCGCCTCGGCTCATCGCGATGGCGGCGCAACATGGGGTGCGCATCGACCCGGTGCCCATCGCGCTGATCACCGAGAATGGAGGCATTTCCATCCGCACCCGGCCGGAGGCGCGGCGCGCCTACTGGTTCCATGACCTTGCGCGCTGCGCCGCGCATCTCGGAATGCCGGTGCTGCTCGAAGAGCGTCCGCCGCTGCAGGATGCCGGCAAGGCCTCGCCCATGCTGGTGGCCGCGCAGCGTCTCGGGCTAGATGCGACAGCGCTCGGCTTCGCGCTTCAGCGCGGATACTGGGCGCAGGGGCGCGACATCAGCGATCCGGCAGTCCGCGCCGCCATCGCCGGCGAGGCCGGCTTCGACACCGCCGCACTGCTGGCCGCCGAGGCGGAGCCGGAGACCGAGCGGCAATGGCAGGCGAACCTCGACCGTGCAAAGGCCGCAGGGGTCTTCGGGGTGCCGTCCTATTGCCTGGATGGCGAATTGTTCTGGGGGCAGGACCGGCTCAATTACCTCGATCGCCGTCTGAGGGGTGCCGCATGACGGTGCTCGGCCGCGCAGGCCGGACACTGCGCCGCACCGCCTGGCAAGCGCTCCCGACGACGATCGGCATCATCGTCCTCTGTTTCTTCCTGCTGAAGATGGTGCCCGGCGACGCCGCTGACGTGATCGCCGCCGAGGCCGGCTCCGCCACCGCCGAGACCATGGCCGCGCTGCGCGCCCGTTTCGGCCTCGACCAGCCGCTGCTGACGCAGTTGCTCTCCTATCTCGACAATCTCGTGCATCTGCGCCTCGGCTATTCCGCGCGCTTCAATATGCCGGTGTCGGATCTGATCCTGGCGCGACTGCCCAATACGCTGCTGCTCATGCTCGCGGCGATGATCATGGCGCTAGTTGTCGGCATCCTGGCCGGCTGGGTCATGGCGATCTTTGCCAATCGCTGGCCGGATCGGCTGCTACAGGTCGTCGTGCTGATCTTCTATTCCACGCCGGGCTTCTGGATCGGGCTGATGGCCATCGTGCTGTTTTCGGTGAAGCTCGGCTGGTTGCCGGCCAACGGCAATATGACGCTGGGCACCGACCTGACGGGTTTCGCCCTGTTGGCGGACCGGGCGCAGTACCTCGTGCTGCCATCGCTCGCACTGGCTTCCTTCTTTATCGCCGTTTATGCGCGGCTGACGCGGGCCTCGATGCTCGAGGTGCAGCGGCAGGACTTCATGCGTACCGCGGCCGCCAAGGGGCTGCACCCCGTGACGATGCAACTGCACCACGCCCTGCGAAACGCGCTGATCCCCGTGACCACAATGGCCGGCCTGCATCTGGGCAATCTGCTCGGCGGCGCCGTCGTGATCGAGACGGTCTATGGCTGGCCGGGCATGGGGCGGCTAGCGCTGGAGGCGGTTACCGGGCGTGACTTCAATGTGCTGCTCGGGGTGCTGCTGTTCTCCTCGCTGCTCGTCATCCTGGCAAATGTAGCGATCGACCTGCTGCATGCTTGGCTCGATCCGCGCATCGAGGTGCAGTGACGTGCCGTTGGAAGGTGCCCTCGATCGCTCGGCTGACGCCGCCCCGCCCATCGCGCGACCGTTGGCGCGCGGCCGCAGCGGCAGGCTGCTGCGGGCGTGTGTCACCAACCCCGCTTTCCTGGTCGGCCTGATGATCCTGCTGACGGTGGTCGCCGTCGCGTTGCTCGCGCCCTGGCTCTATCCCGGCGACCCCCAGGACATGGTCGCGGTGCCGGCGATGTGGCCGGGCGAGGATTGGGAGCATCCGCTCGGCACCGACAGCCTGGGGCGCGACGTGGCCGCGGGGCTGGCGCATGGTGCGCGGGTCTCGCTGCTGGTGGGGCTGTCGGCTGCGGCGATCGGACTCACCATCGGCACGGTGGTCGGCGCCAGCGCGGGGTACTTCGGCGGCGTCGTCGACAATGCGCTGTCGCGCCTGACGGAGGTATTCCAGACCGTCCCGACCTTCCTCCTGGTGATCGTCATCGTCGCCATCGTGCAGCCCGCGGCCTCGACCATCGCGCTGGCGATCGGCGTCGCGGCCTGGCCTACGGTCGCGCGGCTGGTCCGGGCGCAGTTCCGGTCGCTGCGCGAGGCGGATTTTGTCATGGCGGCACGGTCCCTCGGCTATTCGTCGCCGCGCATCATCGCCATGGAGGTACTGCCCAACGCGCTGCCGCCCGTCATCGTGACCACCTCGGTCATGGTGGCGAATGCGATCCTGACCGAAGCCGGGCTGTCCTTCCTCGCTATGGGCGACCCGAACCTGGTCTCCTGGGGCAGCATGATCGGCGACGGGCGCAGCCTGTTGCGTACGGAATGGTTTCTCACGGCCCTGCCCGGCGCGGCGATCGCGCTGACGGTGCTATCGCTGAACCTCGTTGGCGACGGGCTAAACGACATCCTCAATCCGCGCTCGGGCCTGGCATGATGTATCCCCTCCTGCGGGTTGAGGACCTGACTATCGGATTTCCCGCCGCCACGGTGGTGCACGAGGTCAGCTTCGAGGTCTTTCCGGGCGAGACCATGGCCCTGGTGGGCGAAAGCGGCTGCGGTAAGTCCATCACGGCCTTCGCGCTGATGCGGCTGCTGCCGCCAGGCGCGCGCATCCTACGTGGCGAGGTAATGTTCGACGGGATCAACCTGGTGACCGCCGCGCCGCGCACGCTGCGCGACGTCCGCGGCCGCACCCTGTCGCTGATCTTGCAAGAGCCGATGACCTCGCTGAACCCGGTGCTGCCCATCGGCATGCAGATCGCCGAGGTCATGCGGCGGCACGAAGGCATCGGCAAGGCGGCGGCGCGCCGGCGCTCTGTCGAACTACTGGAACTGGTCGGCGTGACGGATGCTCAGCGTCGCTACGACGATTTCCCCCACCACTTTTCGGGCGGCATGCGGCAGCGCGTGATGATTGCGATGGCAGTCGCGTGCAACCCCAAACTGCTGATCGCCGACGAACCCACAACAGCGCTGGACGTCACCATCCAGGCGCAGGTGCTGGACCTGCTCGACAGCCTGCGCCGGCAGCTCGGTATGGCGGTACTGCTGATCACCCACGATCTCGGCGTGGTTGCGCAATGGGCCGACCGGGTGACGGTCATGTATGCCGGGCGCGTCGTGGAACAGGCGCCAGTGCGGCCGTTCTTCGCGTCGCCGCGGCATCCCTATGCGCGCGGCCTGCTCGACGCTTCGGTCGGGCATGACGGGGAGGCGCACTACACCACGCGCCGCCTGAACGAGATCCCAGGCTCCGTCGCGTCCGCCGCGTTCGAGCACGGCTGCCCCTTCGCGCCCAGATGCCCCGTCCGCATCGATGCCTGTCGCCTTTCGTCGCCACCACTGGTGGCGTTGGTGCCCGAGCATCGCGTGGCCTGCATCGTCACCGCCGGTACCGAACATGTCCCTGCTGTCGGTTGACAATCTCCACACCCGCTATGTCTCGCGCGGCCGCACGGTCACGGCGGTGGACGGCGTCTCGCTCACGGTCGCGGCCGGCGAGACCGTCGGTCTGGTTGGCGAAAGTGGCTGCGGCAAGTCGACGTTGGGCAAGACGATCCTGCGGCTGGTGGACCCTGCCGAGGGCAGCATCCGCATCGCCGGGCAGGAGATCGCGACATTGGGCCAGCGGGCGCTCGCACCGCTGCGGCGAAATATGCAGATGGTGTTCCAGGATCCGTACGGCTCGCTGAACCCGCGCCAGACCGTCGGCACCCTCCTGGAGACGCCGCTGAAGGTGCATGGCATGGGCAGCCGGCGCGAGCGGCGTGCGCAGGTGCTCGACATTCTCGCCCGGGTCGGCCTGCCGCCCGATGCGGCGGCGCGCTACCCGCATGAATTCTCCGGCGGGCAGCGGCAGCGCATCGGCATCGCCCGCGCGCTGGTGCTGAAGCCGCAGCTCGTGATCTGCGACGAGCCGGTCTCGGCGCTGGATCTGTCGATCCAGGCGCAGATCCTGAATCTGCTGGTCGCGTTGAAGAGGGACCTCGGCCTGTCGTATCTCTTCATCTCGCACGACCTGTCCGTCGTCCGCTATTTCGCCGATCGTGTGCTGGTGATGTATCTGGGACGCATCGTCGAGAGCGCAGATCATGCCACCCTGTGGCGCGACCCACGACACCCCTACACGCGAGCGCTGCTTTCGGCCGTGCCGGTCGCGGATCCGACATACCCCCGCGCACCTGTCGCCATGCGCGGGGAGGTGAGTTCCGGGCCCGCCACCGGTTGCCGCTTTCGCACGCGCTGCCCCATCGCAATCGACCGCTGCGCTGTCGAAGACCCGATGCTGAACGATCTGGGTGGGCAACACCGCGTGGCATGCCACAGGCTCGAATAGATGCTTGAATCCGGCGTTTGGTGATGCGGTTCAGCGGCAAACCTTCGGGACTCAGTGGCCCATGGTAGTCAGACGAGCTCGTAGGGGATCACCTCCCTGGATTGAGTAGATCGCGGCACAGCGACCACGCGAACACGGCGTCAGCATCGTACGTGTCGACCGGCACCTCGCCGTCGGGTGCGAGCCACAGCATCATGACGCGGGCTTTCGCTTGCAGGCCCGGTAAGGTAGTGGCGGGTAGGCTGCCGATGTGCTGCCGCAGCGCTTCTTGCTGCTCGGCCAGAGCATCCAGCCGCACCGCAAGATCCGGCGGATAGGTGAAGCGCACCAGCCGGTAATACGGCGCGACGAGACGCTCCTCTTCGGCAATCGCCTCGAGCAACTGCCTTCCGAGATCGATGAGATTGCCATCCGGCGGTGTACTGCATGCGGACGTGGTGTTCTATCCCCAGTTCGGGCCGGACCCCGTGGTGCCCGACCTGCCGGGCTGCGCTACTCAGGCCTTTGTCACCACCCAGCGCACCAATTGGCACTACGCCTGCGCTGCGGCGCTGATTGAGGACAGGATCATGCTGGACTTCTCCGGCGCGGTGCCCTGCCGCCGGGACCGCTTCATGTTCTCTCCCGAGGATTTCGTCTTGGTCAGTGATGGGCCTGTGACGCAGGAGGAGCCTCTCCCCAACGTTCCGGCCGCGGGGCATGGTCGATCCGGGTCCTATCGGCACTGAACATGACGACGGCAAACACGGTGGCAGACCCCGGCAAGATGCTCGACCGCGCCCAGGGCTGCCTGCTGGGACAGGCGATCGGCGACGCCCTCGGCGCCCTGGTCGAGTTTCAGAGTCCCGCCGACATCAGACGGCGCTATCCCGGCGGGGTGCGTGACCTCGCCGATGGCGGCACCTGGAACACCCTCGCCGGCCAGCCGACCGATGACACCGAACTGGCCCTGGCGCTCGCCCGCGTCCTCGCCGATGCCGACAGCTACGACCCCGAGAATGTCGTGACGGCCTATGCGCACTGGTATCGGTCGGGGCCCTGCGACATGGGGACCACGACCGCGCGAGCGCTGAGGGCGGCGGGGACAGCGCCGGCCGGGCAACGGGCGGCCGCGGCGCGGCAGGCCGCCAATCCCGTCAGCCAGGCCAACGGCTCGCTGATGCGCATCGCCGCGATTGGCATCTGGGCGCGCAGCCCCGCAGAGGCTGCGGCAACGGCGGCGGAGGATTCCCGGCTGACCCACCCCCACCCGGTCTGCGCGGCCGCCTGTGCCGCCATGGCGGCGGCCATCGCGACCGGTGTCGCGGGCGGGGATCGCGGCGCCATGGTCGATGCTGCGCTGGACGCGGCCGAGGGTAGCGCGGCGGTGCGTGAAGCCCTGCGCGCGGCCTGCGGCGACGCGCCCCTGCCGGACGCCATGGAGCAGCAGGGCTGGGTGCTCGTCGCCCTGCAGCATGCGTTCCGGTCCCTGGTTCGCGGGACCGACGTCGAGCAGGCCCTGGTCACCATCGTCGGACAGGGCGGCGACACCGACACCAATGCGACGATTGCAGGCGCCCTGCTTGGCGCGGCGGTCGGGCGATCGGCCTGGCCGAGCCGTGACGTAACGTTGGTCGATACCAACATCCTACTCGGCCTTGCCATTGACGATGCGACCTAGGCCGATTGGTCGCAGCGGCAACTTGAGGCGGCATCGATCCTCGGGCCGTTGCTGATCAACGACCCGAACTATGCCGAGTTCGCAGAGGGGTTCCGCCGGATCGAGGAGGTCGACCCCGTTCTCGGCACGGCTCAGATCGAGCTGGCGCCCATCCCCCGTGAGGCCCAATTCCTCGCGGGCAAGGCTTTCCAACGATACCGCGCCAGCGACGGCGGTCGCACCGGTGTCCTACCGGACTTCTTCATCGGTGCACATGCCACTGTCGCCAGCCAGCCCCTGCTGACCCGCGACGTGCGCCGCTACCGCAACTACTTCCCGACCGTGCCGTCGATCGCGCAAGGGCCCTGATGCGCCGCTAACTTACGTAGGCGCATTTGAGCGCCGCGGCTGCCTCGGGACGCGAGCCCCAGTTCGCCCTGCGCGCAGCATCGCTGAATCACCAACACCCTCTGAAGGGGTACGCTGGCTGACATGACGCATCTGTCTGCGAGATGATCCAATGCTCTGCCGTCCGTACCGCCGAACAAGCCGCGCTCAAGCATCCAGAAGAAGTCCGCGGTAGCGTCGTTCGACATCCCCTGTAACTTTGGCGCACCACCCAAGCGAGGCGCCATGTCCGAGCACCTAGGCCGCGATAGCGAGACCGAGCCATCCGCCGCCTACAGGCGGTGGCTCGACGCTGACAGAAGCGAAGTGACTGCCATCGCGCCGTCCTAAGCGGTACCGTCAAAGGGTGAGTTCAGGCATCCTCCGCTTCCAGAACACCGCAACCTGCACGAGGTTGGCCGCCGCGTTTGGACCGCCTTGGAACGCAACGGCGACCAGCCTCCGCATGATCTCGGCCGCCAGTTCCTGATCGCCGGACGCCCAGGCCAGCGATGCGGCGTCACTGAGAAAGCTGTCGATCCGAAGGAGGGCGGCGTGGCGACTAATGTCTTCGCGGGAGATCCTCTGGTAGGCTTGGTAGGCCTCTCTGGCGGCCGCCCCGGCTTCGGCATGGCGATGTTCGCCGAGATAGCGTAGAGCGAGGGTCGCGACGAGGAACGCCCGCGTGTCCTCTCCTCCCTCTTCGCCCCGCTCGACCCATTCGCGGTTGACCTCGATCCTCGGGTCCCTCAGGAGAGATTGCCAAAGCGACATGCGTCCCTGGCGGTTCAGCATCGCGACAACGTCTTCGAAGCGCTGACGGTCGCCAAGACGATAGAGACCGATGGCGGTCGTATAGGCCATCGGAGTAGTGGGGTCCCTGAGATCGATGGCCTGGGTCAGAAACCTGCTTGCTGCGGTCCTGTCTCCCAGATCGAGCCAAATCTCTGCGACTGTCGCGGACAACGCTGACTGAGTCGCCCGGGGCGCCGCGGATATCCGCAGCGACGCTGCCTCGGCCATGCCGCAAGCCTCGCCAGGGTAACCCAGGTCTCGAACCGATCGGATGATCTCGACCGGAATTCCGGAACTGACTTCAAATGCCCGCCGGAGGATCGGCAGGATCTCGTCATGAGGATCTCCGTTCCGCCTCATCGCCGCGGCAAGAGTTGTGTACGTGGTAGGCCGCGGTGGACTCAGGCCATCCTCGATGGCCATCGTGCGTTCAGCATTTCCAAGATGCGCCCATCCTTCCGCAACGATGTGAGGAAGCATCCCGCCAATGGCGATCGCGCTCTCCAGGGCCGCTTCAGCTCCTGCCCGGTCTCCTTGTGCAAGGAGTATGGGAGCGAGCATCTGCTGCGCGCCCTGTTGCGTGGCTACGCGCAGGTCCCGGCTCGAACTGGGAAGGCTCGGGATCATCGCGCGCCAGCGGGATACGATCTCGTTGAGCGTGGCGTTGGCTTCCCTCGGGGGGTTCCCGCGTAACAAGGCCCCCAGACGTTCGGCGACGTACCCAATTGGCGGATCGACACGCTCAGTTCCGACCAGGTCCCGGGCAATGCGACCATAGAGCAGGAGGCGCGCCTGGCTTGGGTTCTGGGCTTGAGCCGCTGTGGCTTCCACGAAGGTCAGGTCGGCTGCCCGTGACGGATCGGCGCGCGCCGCAGCGAGCACCTCTGTCTCTGCGATCAGCCCAAGCGACCTTTCGCGGGTCCAACTCGTGCTGATGCGCGCCGCCAAATCTTTGGCCTCGAAAATGCGTCCCGCCCGCGCAAGTCCGAGAGCCAACTCTGAAAAGGCAGCCTCGGGCATCACGTCGGAAGAGGCCGACAACCCGACCTGGACCAGACATTCGATGCTGGGTGCGTTCCGACACTGCCTCGCCAGCGGTGTCTCAAGCGAGGTCGATACGATGCGAGACGACTGGCGAAACTCGAGACTCTCGGCACAGCGCTCCATTCCGAACACGAACTTGAGCTTCAGATCCGTCGTGCCGGAGCTGAGGTCGTAGACCATCGTCTGGACGTCACTTCTACCCTCTCCGACGGGACGACCATGCATGTGATGCAACAGGACGGGGCCGCCGAACGGATCCCGCTCATCCCGGAAGCCTGCTCCCAGCGCGGCAACGACGTCCTGTGTCGTGACGCATGGTCCGGAGTATGCCAGGCGCAAGGACAGCGCATAGGACGTCGCCGCACCGTTCTGGATGCGCTGGTCGGTCCTGGAATACGAGTTCCCGTAAGCGTTTCGCTCTGTGGGAATGAAGGCGATGTCCTCCCCTCGCAGGTCATAGCGCGTGTACCCGGCGCTGGTTGTCGGGGCGGGATCGAGATGGACCTGCAACGCGTCTCGGATGGCGTCGCTGTCCGCGATCGATCGCCGCTCAGCGATCAGGGAGACACGCCGAAGCAGCTCGCTAGCGCTGATGCGTCCGGCCGGGGGATCAGGCCATGTCTCCGAGCATGCGGCTTCGGATTGCCGAGCCGAAACTTCCTCGACGCTCGATCCGAACCGCGTCGCGAGGATGCCGCTCGGCACCGGCAAGGATCCATGAGGTCCCGCTGCATCATCCACCCTGAACGCGTAAATCTCGCTAGGTGTGAATGTGCGCTGCCTGGTCAGGGCATAGCCGGCCATGATCGCTGCCGTCCGACCATCCGGCGTGATCGCTGCATGCTGGATGATCCCGCACAGGCGGGTCAGCCGGGTCGCCCGTCCGTCCTCGAGAAGAAAGAGATCGGTCGAGAGCCCGAAGGAGCCAATCCCTGCTCCATACGAAAGGATCGATCTTCCGGGCACCGTGGCCGCCAACAAGATCCTCTGCCCGTCAGCCGAGGCTGCGAACGGCAACGCTATGCGCCACGACGGGCGTTCCTTGAGACCCAGCGGAACAACGGCCACGCGCGGCGCAGCTCCTGGGGCTCCCGCAGTCCAGGTGAATAAGCGCAACGTACCCAAGCGTCCCACCGGAGGAAGCGCCCTCACCTCATTCGGCAGCCCAGGAATAGTGTAGTCGGAAGCCCCCCCGGAGAACAGGACCTGGGTGTCGATCGAACCGCCCAGGGCGGCTCTGACGTACCCATCCCCCTGTCTCCAGCGATGCAGGACCTCTTCCTTCGAGGCTTCGCCGACAGCCAACGGAAGCTCGATCGTCGCGAGGAACGACGAAAACTGGTTGTTGATGAACGAAGACCCCGACGCGAGGAGGCGCCTCGGGTTTCTTGAGTCGTAGACGAGACTGTTGAAGCTCCCCAGGCGGCTCGCGTGCCTGACGTCCTCCGCGCCGGTCTCAAGGTTGGTTGCGACGATGAGGACGGGGGTCTCCGGATTATACGGACGACGACACTCCTCCTCAGTCAGGCATCTCCGAACAGTGAGGAGGTGCCGGCCGTCTGGAGTGAAGGCGAACGGCCCGGAGGGGGTGAAGTCAGGCCCAACTACCCTCAGAAGACGCCCATCCTGAGCATCATGGATCGCAACCCGTCGCAGCTGGAACCATGCCTGCTGGCCACGTTGATCGTCACCGGTCAGAACGGAGACCGCAATCCGGGTTCCGTCGGGCGAAATGGCGATGCCCCAAGGGTTTGCCTCGTCTGTGAACCCGCGGACCTGCTCGGACGGCATGCTTGCAAAGGAAGCCGTTGCAAATGCCAAGACCAGGGAAGTCAGCACCAGCCATGCGCGAAGGTGTCGACCCGAGACTCTGAGAATCTGCATCCAGCCAGCCTACCGTGCAAAGTTTCACCTCCATATAGCCCCACCAGCTCTCGCGTGACGTGAATTCCGCACCAATAGACGCGTTCTCTTCAAACCCAGAAGAATTCTGATCCGAATGTTCTTGTAATGCCTAGCCAAGCTACTTGTTCCTGGCTGACGCTCATTGGGCAGTAGCAAATTCTCCAAACTGATCTCTCAGATGGAGGTTGGAGTTGCTGCCTTGGCGCTACGGTCAGCGCGTCAGAGTGGACGGCCGTGTCTGGCCGCCCTCGTCGTCACCGCTCGGCCGGCGGCGCTTGCGCGGCCCTCTCACAACCGCGCCCTCCGCTTACGTTTGAGCGACCGTGCCGAAAGACCGCTCGGCGGGTCCTCCCAGTCGCTCCGCCCGCACCTCGGCGAAGGTGCGACCATCCTCCGCAAGCGTAGCCTCCTGCTTCGTGTACGCCTGCCAACGGCCGGTCGTGACGTCGACATAGCGCGGCTCGAGGTCCATCAGCCGCGCCCGCCGGCCGATCTTCTCGGCGGCCATCCGAGTCCGACTCGGCGCCGCCGCGACCGCGTGCCGCCAGACGAACCCCAACGCCCTGCGCTGGTCCTGACAGGACCTAGCGCCCTTCTCGGCAGGTCGATGGCGCGGCGTGGCAGGATCGCTCGGATATGCCGGCGACAGGCTCAGAGCCGGCGCAGCACATCCACCAAATCGAGGGGCCTCGGACCTGGCTTGGTGGACATCATGGGAACGATGTGTCCCGCCATTGCAGCGATCCGAAACTCACTCGGCGTGCAGCCGAACCACCGTCGGAAAGTGCGGCTGAACGTCGAATGCTCGAAGAAGCCCGCGTCCTGTGCGATCTTGGCGATGCTCCGCCGCTCCTCCGGATTGGCCAGGGCGCGGGACGTCGCACGCAGCCGCTCAACCTGGATGCAGTGCGCGACGCCGCCCTGCGATGCGAACAGACGGTAAAGCGCCGAGCGCGAGACGCCTGCGAGACGGCAGAGCCGCTCGGGGCCGAGTGTTGCAGAGCTCAGGTGTTGACGGATCAACGTCCTGATGCGGGCAATCTGCACCGTCTCGATCGGCGCTGCCGCCGCCGCCAAGGTATCGGTCGAGGGCGCGACGGCTGCGGTGATCATCGCGCGCGTCGCTTCGACCAGGCGAGGTACCTCCGAGGTGTCGAGCTTTGGCAACTCCAGGGCAACCTGCCGGAGATAGGCTGCCAGGATTCGCCCCATAGGCGTGTCGAGTGATCTGTTGCGCAAGGCGTTCAGCGCGGGGCCGACCTCTGGCACGACTTCGCGCGGGACAAAGAGACAGAGCCAATCGATATCCGTCCGCTCCGAGACAAAGACCTCGTCGAGCGAGGAGACGCTCACCAGACCAGCCGGCAACACCAGTGACGTGCCGCCTGCACTGGCGCTTCGCTCACCACGCCTGGCGATACTGATCATCCAATGGTCGAGTGAGCCGCGGCGAGCCTGCGCGGCCGTCCGCGACAGCTGCGCAGCGGGCGCCTGCATTGCGGCGAAAGCGAGTGAGCCGAGAGCCCAGGCTTCGCGCCGCGCAGGAAAGCCGGCCGCCGCGTCCGGCATCGACCTCGTGTCGACCGTGCCGGCGCTGGAATCGTGCCAGGCTTCGAACTGCTGCGCGCGAGGCAGGTCGAGGGTCGAGAAGACGACGGAACGTAAGGGCGACGAACCGCGCGAGTGCGCGCCATTGCCCGCCTCCCTGTCCAATACACTCACCGATGACACTTCAACGCGGGCGATCGACGCGCTGTCCCTCCACTGGATCATGGGTCACACATGATGGCCGGACGGCCCACCCTTCAGGCCTTCGCTTGCGGAATACCTTAGCCGCACGCAGCCATCCTACGCCAACTCGTGTTGGTGGGGCGACCAATGCCCGTTATGGGAGATGTGCGCCACCCATGTGGCGCAAGGCGACGGACACTGCTGCGGGGCCCATGTGCCGAAAGATGACCGGCAAGCAATGTCGTCGCCTGAGCTGAAGCGAGCCATGACGAGTCGTCGGCGCCTGATCCATGCGGTTTCGACCGCGCTTGTTCTCCCTGCACCTGCGACCAGGGCGCAGCCCGTTCGCGCGCGGACACTCCGCTTCGTCCCGCAAGCGGATCTCACCATCCTCGACCCCATCGTCACGAGTGCCTACGTGACACGCAATCACGCGCTCCTCGTCTACGATACGCTTTACGGCCTGGATGCGTCGCTACGTCCGGTCCCACAGATGGTCGAAGGCCATTTGGTTGAGGACGAGGGACGGCGTTGGACCTTTCGGTTGCGCGATGGGCTTGCTTTTCACGATGGTGAAAGGGTGCGCGCCCGCGATTGCGTTGCCTCCATCCGGCGCTGGTGGCGCCGCGATCCACTTGGTCAGTTGCTGGCCATGCGGACAGACGAAATCTCGGCCGCCGACGATCGGACGTTCACGATCCGCCTCGCACGGCCGTTTGGGCCCATGCTCGACGCGCTTGGAAAGCTGGCCTCCCCGATCTGCGCCATCATGCCCGAGCGCATCGCGAACACGGATCCGTGGCAACCACAGTCGGACGTCGTGGGTTCCGGGCCCTTCTGCTTTCGCGCCGAGGAGAGAGTGCCTGGGGCGCTCGCCGTCTACGAGAGATTCGAAGGCTATCGCCCTCGCAGTGGCGGCAATCCCGAATGGACGGCGGGCCCGAAGCGCGTCTGGCTCGACCGTGTCGAATGGCACACCTTACCCGATCCCGCGACCGCCGCTGCTGCCTTGCAACGCAGGGAGGTCGATTGGTGGGAACAGCCTGCCTTCGATCTGCTGCCGCTGCTGCGTCGCCGGGACGATGTGACCGTCGTGACGACACCGTTGCTTGGAACGATCAGCATCTGCCGCTTCAATCACCTCCAGCCGCCATTCGACAACGTCGCGCTACGTCGCGCTCTGCTGGGTGCCCTGAACCAGGCCGATTTCATGACGGCAGTTGCAGGTGCGGCGCCCGACGCCTGGCGCGACGGCGTCGGCATCTGGCCGCCGGGCTCACCGCTTGCCACCGGCTCCGGGATCGAGGCCATCACCGCTCCACGTGACCTCGAGCGCTCTCGTCACGCGATCCGCGAGGCCGGATATCGCGGCGAGCGCATCGTGTCTCTGGTCTCGGCGGATTTCCCAACGGGCAAGGCGGCGGGCGAGGTGGGGTCGGACCTGTTCCGCCGCCTCGGTCTCAATGTGGATCACGTGGCGACCGACTGGGGCACGGTGGCGCAGCGCCGTTCCAGCCGTGAACCCGTCGAGCGCGGCGGCTGGTCGTGCTTCTACACGGGCTTCGCGTCGCTGGATTTGCTGAATCCAGGGGTGCATCAGTTGGTTCGGGGTGGTGGAGAACGCGCCTGGTTCGGCTGGCCTTCGATACCAAGGATGGAGGATCTCGCCTCCGACTGGATCGATGCGCCCGACCTCGATGCGCAGCGGCGCATTGCTGTGGAGATGCAGCGCCTTGCCTTCGTCGAAGTCCCGTATCTCCCGCTCGGGCAGTACTTTCAGCCAACGGCTTATCGTCGGGAGCTGGACGGCGTGCTGGCAGGTCCACCTGTCTTCTGGAACATCAAGCGACAGGCGTGAGTGCACGTGGTGCGGCTACCGACACGCGTACGGCGAGAGGTGCCGGTGCTGACGTGATCGGTAGGCTCCAGCACCATGCGTCAAAGCGCGATCTGCGTGTCACCGATCCTGGCGGGATGACAGCAGCTACGGTGAGGAGTCACTCCGCCTCCATCTCGATCTACTTCTTCCGTGTGCTCGCAGCGACCGCACCGCGGCGGCCGCCAGAACCTAGGCCAATTTCCTTGGCAAGCGCCGACCGCCGCTCCGAGTAGGAAGGCGCCACCATGGGATAGTCCGACGGCAGCCCCCACTTATGCCGGTACTGGTCGGGCGTCAGATTGTACGCTGTGGCCAGGTACCGCTTGAGCATCTTGAGCTTCCGGCCATCCTCCAGACAGACCAGATGGTCGCGCCGGATGGATCGCCTGATCGGCACGGCGGGCTCGGCCTTTGCCGAAGCCGGCGTCTCCATCGCCTCCCGCGTGCCCACCAGGGATGAATAGACGCCTGTGATCAACGCAGGCAGGTCGCCGGTCGGAACCGGGTTGTGGGAGACGTGCGCGGCGACGATCGACGCTGTCAGCTTCAGCAGGTTGTCCTTGTCCTGTGTCATCGTCGTTCGAAGCCCCCTTTATCGTGTTCTGCAGGATACTCTCATGCGCGACTGGATCGGGGCGAGAAGTTCTGGCTCAGTCTCGCGCAGACTCGCGACGGAGGAGCCGAGGATCACGCTCTGCCTCCAAAGGGGATCGCGGCATAGAGACCACGTGAACTGAACATCGACGTCGTCCGCGTCAAAGGCAGGCTCCTTCTGATTGAGGCCACGTTCGTCGCGCAACCCGCTCAGATTGCGCCCCACGCGACGCCGGATGCCCATGCGCTGTGCCGAGCGATCCCTCGCTCAACCTGGCACTCATGGCGCTTCTGGCATGATCGCTTTCGAACTGCTCCTGATGGCCTAGGGGCTGATCCTCATGACGCGCCGCCGATGGTATGGCAGACTGGGGTTTCGCCCTACGCCGCTTCGTGATGCGCAATGACGGCCTGGATGTTCCGGCGCGCCCGCTTCTCGCAGGCCAGGTAGAATCGATCGGTGAAAAAGATGCGGTCCCGCCAGAGCAACATCCGCAAGGCAGCCGAACGCGCCATGTCATATCGCTCGGGGGCCAAATGCGCGGCTTCAACACGCAAGGCCTGCTCGTAGGCCGCGAAACGCCGATAGTCACTGCCGAGCACAGCGTTGCGGAAGTCGAGGAGCAATGCCGCATCCCCGCGCAGCGACGGATCGTCGGTCTCTGGTATCTCACCCCCGTCGATGGCGAGGATCAGTGCGGCGGCGCGATCCAGCGTCCGCATCGGAACGGCAGGGCCGATCGCGCGCCGCAACAGCTCCGCGCTGCGTGCCGCGGAATCGCTCGTCCGCGGATCGAACACCGCTCGGTGAAACAGGATCGCCAGGATGAATGCCGGCGGCTCGGCAATGCCGTTGACGACATCTTCAGCACAACGCAGCAGCTCAGCGACCCGATCCCATGTATGCGCCCTGCGGTGCGGCTCGGCGTATCGGCGGCGGAGATCCTCCAGAACCTCGCTGCTCAGGAATGTCATCATGGTCCGCATGGTGTAGCCGACACGGCCAAAGCCCGGGATATCCCGCTCCGTCAACCTCCGGTGATCCTGGCCTCACGACTCCCCTGCCACTTCCAGTGACGGATCATTGGCGATCGAGTTCCGGATATGCGCCCGCACCGAGTCGGCCAGAGCCGCGGCGTCAGCCCGTTCCAGCGCCATCATGATCTGGCGGTGCCCCTCCACGCTCTGCCGCAGGGCCCCAGCCGACGGCCACAACGCAGTCGGCCACAGGCGCGCACGCTCCCGCACCTCGGTCACCATCTCCGCCAGCGCGCGATTGGGGGTCAGCGCGTACAGCCCGTCATGGAAGGCGAGGTTCGCTCGATTCTGCTCGGCGCGCGTGCCACCCTCCGCGGCCAGCTCGAAGGCCAACATCTCCCCGCGCAGCACCTCCAGCGCCGCCGCGTCCACATGCGGCAGCGCCGCCACCGCCGCCTCGACTTCCAGCAGAACCCGGACCTCCAGCATCTGCCGCAGCCGCACGCGATCGAAGGAGGAGACGCGGAAACCCCGGTTCGGCACATGCTGCACGGTGCCGCGCAGCGCCAGTTCCGCCAGCGCCGTCCGGACGTCGAAGCGATTGGCGCCGAGCCGTTGCTCGAGGTCGATCTGCCGCAGCCACTCGCCCGCGCGGTACTCGCCGCACCGGATCAGCATGGCGATTTCCATCGCGAGGCCGCGCTTCGGCCGCTGCTGAACGTTCATGGATCGAGTTTCCTCGGGAAAAACCGCCTTGCGACAGTGGGCGGCACAGCCTAGCATGAATTGGCGCCAATTCTTGCGCCAATTGTCGCGAGCGGCAAGCTCGAAGCAACAACACGATGCAGGTGGTCGCTGCCACGACCGCCCCCGGGAAGGAAACGAGGCCATGACCACGATCCGGCGCCGTTCGGTGCTGTCGCTCCCCGTTGCCGGCGCTTTCGCCGCCGACACGCTGGCCCGCCCGGCTTTCGCGCAGGGTGCGCGTCCCTCGGGACAGGGCGCGCCAGCGAACTATCCGACCGGCTACGACGAGATCGTGGCCGCTGCGCAGCGCGAGGGCTCGCTGCTCATCTATTCCGTGATGTCGCCGGAGAACTGGCGCCCGGTTATCCAGGGCTACAATGCCCGCTACCCCGGCATTCGCGTCGAGACGCTGGACTTGCCCAACACGCGTGACGTCTTCGAGCGCTACCTCGCCGAGCGCGGAACCAACGCACGCACCGGCGACCTGCTCGCGACCCCCGATCCCGCCGGCTGGCTGCAGCTCCAGGCCCGCAGCGAGATCCTTGACTACAAGTCGCCGGAGGACGCCGCCTGGCCGGCCTGGGCGAAGCCGATCCCCGGCGTCTACACCTGCTCGGCCGATCCGCTGGTGTTCATCTACAACAAGATGCTGGTGCCCGACGCGCAGGCGCCCAAGACCTTCGCGCAGTTCGTGGAACGCGCCTTGGCCAACCGCGGACCGTGGCGCAGCAAGATCACCAGTTACGGCGCGCACAACAGCGGGCTCGGCTATTCCGGCAACTACGCCTTCGTGCGCCAGCATGGTGACCAGGCCTGGAACTGGTTCCGGCAGCTCGCCGAGCTGCAGCCGCGCTGGGAACGCTCCGGCGGCCCGATGACCGAGAAGGTGACCGCCGGCGAATACGTGATGGGCTGGTTCGTCTCGGCCATCACCTTCTGGCCGCGGCTCAACGACGCCGCGCGCGCCCGCGTCCTTGGCTGGAACTTCATCGGGGATGGACAGCCCGTCGTCGTGCGCGGCGTCGGCGTGCCGAAGGGCTCGCGCAATGTCAACGCGGCGAAGCTGATGCTCGACTACATCGCCTCCGCCGAAGGCCAGCAGGCCTTCGGCCGCGGCGGGCTGACACCGGCGCGGCCGGATGTCCGTCCGGGCGACGGCATCCGCCACACCTTCAGCTCGATCTCCGAGGCGATCGGCGGGGAGCAGAACATGGCCTTCATCAGCTACGACCCCAAGATGGTGACCGACTACGACAGCTTCCTCGAGCGCTGGCGCACCGCCTACGGCGTCCGCTGACGCGATGAGCAACGCCATTGCCGAACCCGGGGCGGCTGCCGCCCCGGGCCGTTTCCGCCGTGAGGTGCCGATTCAGTACGGCATGGCCGCGCTGGTGGTGGTGCTGGTCGCGGCACCGCTGGTGCCGATCCTGTACCAATCGTTCCTGACCGGCGCGTTGTACGACCACGATGCGCGCCTGACCCTCGGCAACTTCGCGCGCCTGGCGCAGACGGACGGCTTCGGCACCGTCCTGTGGAACACCTTCCTGCTGGCGGCGCTCTCCACCATCGTCGCTCAGGTCTTCGGCACGGCGGCCGCCATCCTGTTCGGCCGCACCGACTTGCCCGGCGCGCGCGTGCTCGGAGAGCTGTTCCTGTGGCCGATCTACCTGTCGGCGCTGGTGCTCTCCTTCGGCTGGTACTCGATCTACGGACCGGCCGGCTACATCACGCTGTTCTGGCAGTCCATCCTCGGCGAAGCGCCGTGGAACCTCTATTCGATCGGCGGCATGGCGGTCATCGCCGGCGTATCGCAGGCACCGCTCGCCTATCTCTACTGCCTGTCCTCCGCCGGCATGACCGACCCGACGCTCGAGGAAGCGGCACGCGTCTCCGGCGCCGGGACCTTCCGCACGCTGTGGCGCATCACATTGCCGCTGATGATGCCGGCGATCGCCTACAGCGCGGTGCTGAACTTCACGATCGGGCTCGAGCTGCTGTCGGTGCCGCTGATCTTCGGCGAGCCTGCCGGTGTCACCGTGCTCACCACCTTCCTCTACAACATCAGCGCCACATCCCCGCGCCCCGACCACGGGCTGGTGGCGACGGCCGCCGCGCTCATGCTGGTGGTGATCGTGTTCCTGGTCTGGCTGCAGGGCCGACTGCTCGGCAACACGCGCCGCTTCGTCACGCTCGGCGGCAAGGCCACACGGCCGCGGCCCTTCCGGCTCGGCGGGCTGCGCTGGCCTCTCTTCGCCGCTTGCGTCGCCTATGTCGTGCTGACCGGCGTCGCGCCGATCGGCATGCTGGTGCTGCGCGCCTTCACGTCGTTCCTGTCGCCGATGGTGCCGCTCGTCGATGTCCTCACCCTCGAGAACTTCGAGATCCTGTGGCGTGAGCCGGTCTATGCGCGGTCCATCACGAATTCCTTCGTGGTGAGCCTGGTCGGCGCCGCCGGCGCGACGGCCCTGATCGGCATGATCGCGCTGATCGTGCACCGGTCGGAGTTCCGCTTCCGCAACGCCCTGCACTATACGGCGCTGTTCCCGCGCGCGATCCCCGGGGTCGTCGCCGGCATCGGCTTCTTCTACGCCTTCGCGCTGCTGCCGGGCCTCGGTGGCATCCGCAACTCGATCTGGATCCTGGTGATCGCCTTCACCATGCGCTTCATCCCGACCGGCCTCGGCGCCGTCGCGCCGATGCTGCTGCAGGTCAGCCCGGATCTCGACCGCGCCGCGCGCGTGCAGGGCGCGGACTGGTGGACAACCACGCGCCGCATCATGGCGCCGCTCATGCGCCCTGCGCTGGTCGCCTGCTACACCATCCTCTTCATCTCCTTCTTCAAGGAATACTCGACCGCGATCTTCCTCTTCGCCCCGGGCAGCGAGGTGATCGGCACAGCCTTGCTGCAGACCTGGGTCCAAGGGGAAGTGGGCGTCGTCGCCAGCCTCGCAGCCATCCAGGTCGTCGTCATCGCGGTCTGCATCACGACCGCGCGCACCATTTTCGGAGTGAAACTCCATGGCTGATCTGAAGATCGAAGGTCTGGTCAAGCGCTTCGGCGAGGTACGCGCGGTGGACGACGTGTCCATCCACGTCGCCGACGGCGAGTTCGTCACCCTGTTGGGCCCCTCCGGCTGCGGCAAATCGACGACGCTCGCCGCCGTCGCCGGCCTCGACCGACCGGATGCGGGGCGCATCACCGTCGGTGGGAAGGTCTATTTCGACGGCAGTCGCGGGACTTATCTCCCGCCGGAAGCGCGCGGCTGCGGGCTTGTCTTCCAGTCCTATGCGCTGTGGCCGCACATGACGGTCGCCGACAACGTCGCCTTCCCGCTGACTCTCCGCAAGGTGAAGGCCGCCGAACGGAAGCGCCGCATCGCGGAAGTGCTCGCGCTGGTCGAAATGGAGCCCTATGCCGACCGCTACCCGCACATGCTCTCCGGCGGGCAGCAGCAGCGCGTCGCGCTGGCGCGCACCCTGGTCTACCAGCCGTCCATCCTGCTGCTGGACGAGCCGCTGTCGAATCTCGACGCCAAGCTGCGGGACCGCGCGCGCACCTGGCTCGCCGAGCTGCGCACCCGGCTCGGCCTGACGACCATCTACGTAACCCACGACCAGATCGAGGCA
Organism: Neoroseomonas marina; assembly: GCF_012927745.1. GTDB lineage: Bacteria > Pseudomonadota > Alphaproteobacteria > Acetobacterales > Acetobacteraceae > Neoroseomonas > Neoroseomonas marina. Next base: position 963,188 of record NZ_JABBKX010000002.1, on the reverse strand, counting down.
TTGTCGCTGTCCGACCGCATCGTGGTGATGAATGGCGGGCGCATTGCGCAACTCGGCACGCCGCAGGACATCTACGAGCGGCCCGCCGATCCCTTCGTCGCGGATTTCATCGGCACCACCAACTTCCTGCCGGCCAGGGTCGCTGCTGTCGCCGGCGGCGCGGCGACGCTGGAACTCGCCGATGGTCAGCGCGTGGACATCGCGGCCGAACGGCCGCCGGAGTCCGGCGCCCAGGTCATGCTGGCGTTCCGCCCCGAGCAGATGCGCGTGGCCGCGTCGGGCGAAGGCGCCACCCCGGACGGCTCCGTCATCACGGCGCGCGTGCTGTCGCGGTCCTATGTCGGCGGCCGCTGGCAAGTCGGCCTCGACCTCGGCGGCGGGCCGCTGCGTCTCGAGATCGAGACACCCCCTCATGCAGACGCAGTGCGCCTCTGGCTGCCGCGGTCCGGGTGCATCCTGTTCCGGGGGGCTGCCAATGCCGCAGCCTGACCTGCCCGCGCTGCCCAAGGCCGACTACACGCCCGGCGTTCCAGGGCCGCTATCCGGCCTCAAGGTGATCGACCTGTCGCGTCTCGTGGCCGGCAACCTGTTGACCCAGCACCTCGTCGACTTCGGCGCCGACGTCATCAAGGTGGAGCCGCGCGAGGGCGACACGCTGCGCCACTGGCGCGTGAAGGGCGTGGAGACCACCTGGAAGATCCACAGCCGCGGCAAGCGCAGCCTGTGCATGGAGTTCCGCCACGCCGGCGCGGTGGACCTGATCCGCCGCCTGATTCCCGGCGCGGCGATGCTGGTCGAGAGCTTCCGCACCGGGACGCTGGAATCGATGGGCCTCGGCCCGGAGGCGCTGCTGGCGATCGAGCCGCGCCTCGTCATCGTCCGTGTCTCCGGCTGGGGGCAGGACGGACCCTATTGCCGCCGCCCGGGCTTCGGCACGCTGGTCGAGGGCTTCGCCGGATTCGCCAGCATGAACGGCTTCGCGGATCGCGAGCCGGTGCTGCCGCCGATGTATCTCGCCGACAGCATCGCCGGCCTGACCGGCGCCTTCGCCGCCATGGCCGCGCTGCGCGAGGTCGAGATCAACGGCGGCAAGGGCCAGGTGATCGATCTTCCGCTGCTCGATCCGCTGTACAATTCGCTCGGGCCGCAGGCGGCAAATTACCGGCTGACCGGTGCAGTGAAGCCGCGCACCGGCAGCCGCAGCACCGGATCCGCGCCGCGCAACGTCTATCGCACCAAGGATGACCTATGGGTGGCGCTGTCCGCGTCCACCCAGCCGATGGCGATGCGCGTCCTTCGGTCCATCGGCCGGCCGGAGCTCTGCGACGATCCGCGCTTCCAGACCAACGAGCAGCGCGTCGTGCATGGGGTCGAGCTGGACGACATCATCGGCGCCTTCGTCGCCGAGCGGACCCAGGCGGAGAACGTCGCCTTCTTCGAGCAGGCGGAAGTCACCATCGGCCCGGTGTACGACATCACCGGCTTCCTGGCGGACCCGCACGTCCACGCGCGCGCGCTGGTCGCCGACTATCCCGACGAGGATATGGGCCAGTTCCCGATGCACGCCGTGCCGGTGCGCCTGTCCGGCACCCCCGGGGCGATCCGCGCGCCTGCGCCGCGCCTCGGCCAGCATACGCGGGAGATCCTCGCCGAAGCCGGCCTGACCGCGGCAGAGATCGAGGCGAGCCTCTCCAACGGCCTCGCGAGGAGCGACTGATGACTGCTGCCGCCCATCCCGTCTGGCGTTCTGGCCTCTTCGTGCCGGTGAACGTGGAACGCTTCGTGGCCAAGGCCTCCTCCCGCGGGGCGGACGTGCTGCAGCTCGATCTCGAGGACAGCATCGCCCCGGCCGACAAGGAGGATGCGCGGAAGAAGCTGCCGGGCGTCGTCGAGCGCCTGCACAAGGAAGGCCGCGCCGACATCCTGGTGCGCATCAACCAGCCGCTCGAACTGGCGGTACGCGACCTCGAGGCCGCGGTGCTGCCCGGCGTGAACGGGCTGATGATCACCAAGGCTCAAGGACCGGACCACCTCCGCCTCCTCGACGAGCTGGTGGCGCGGCTCGAAGAGAAGCGCGGCATCCCCGACCGCACGCTGCGCTTCATGGTGCTCGTCGAAGCACCGGGGCCGCTGCACCAGGCGCATGAGATCGCGCGCGCGACGCCGCGCAACCTCGGCATGTCGCTCGGCGCGGAGGACTTCGCGACGGAGCTCGGGGGCGAGCCGACCGCCGAGACCATGCTGTTGCCGAAGCAGCAGATCCTGCAGGCGGCGCGCGCGCATGGGCTGATGCCGATGGGCACGATCGGGACCGTAGCCGACTACTCGGATCTCGACGCCTACATGAAGGTTGTGCGGCTGTCGGCCTCCTTCGGCTTCGTCGGCGCCTCGGCGATCCATCCGTCGCAGGTGCCGGTGCTGAACGTCGGCTTCAGCCCGAGCCCCGAGGCTGTGGCGAAGGCCGAGACGATCGTGCGCATGGACAAGGAAGCGGCGGCCGCCGGTCGCGGGTCCTGGTCCCTGGACGGCAAGATGATCGACATCCCGATCGTACAACGGGCTCAGGCCCTTCTCGTTCGGGCGCGCGCGATTGCGGCGCAAGAGGCGCGGAAGGCGTGAAGGCTGCTCCCGGCGGCCGGGGCGATAGCGATGGGATGTGGTTATCGGACCTGGTGGTTCGACGATATCGCTCATGTGCCGATGCCGGACATGCCTCAGCTCCGTGCCAAGGATCAGGCCGGGCGGCGGAGTTGCCGCTCCGCGCGCGGTATGCCCCGGACATGACCGAGTACCGTCGCGCAGCAGTCAAGGCGCAGCGTCGCGATGCTGATGTGGAGGCCGGGTTGCCGGCGACGACGCCGCCCGCGCCGGACCTAACCCGCCACCTTCGCGTTGCGCCCCGTCTCCGTGATGTCCAGCGACCATCTCGGTGCCGGTCTCTTGCCGCCACAGTTCCCCGCCGAGGCCGGCGACATCGCGCGACAGCCGCGCCGACATGGCGCGGCGGCACGGCGCGAGCGCAACCTGCGACCGGAACGTCTGTCAGCCGGCCAGGCTCGCCTTTCCGCGCTTCGCGACCTCGATGGCCTGCCAGACGCGCAACGGCGTCGCCGGCATGTCGAGATGCGTCACGCCCACCGTCGAGAGCGCATCCATGATCGCGTTCATGACCGTCTGGGGTGCGGCCATGCACCCGGCCTGTCCCGCGCCCTTCACGCCCAGTCGGTTCGACGCCGTCGGAACCTCCTCGGCCAGCACCGCATCGAAGTCGGGCAGGTCCGAGGCGCGCGGCAGCGCGTAGTCCATCAGCGAGCCTGCCAGGAACTGACCCGTTGCGGCATCATAGGCGGCGTGCTCGAGCATGGCCTGGCCGATGCCCTGCGCGACGCCGCCCTGCACCTGGCCCAGGGCAAGTCGCGGATTCACGAGCGTCCCGTAGTCGTCCACCAGTGTGTAGCGGCAGAGGCGGACACTGCCGGTCTCAGGATCGATCTCGACCTCCGCGACATGGCAACCATTGGGGAAGGCGTAGAGGTCCGAGACGTTCTTCCCCATCCCGTCCAGCCCCGGGCTGAGGCCCTCAGGCAGGCTCACCGGATCGCGGGAGGCCGCGGCAAGCTCGTCGAGCGGCAGCGCGCGGCCATCCTGCCGGTGCCGGAAGGCGCCATCGCGGAAGGCAATCTCCTCCGGCCGGGCCTGGAGGAGATGCGCGGCGATGCTGCATCCCTTCGCGACCATCGCCTCGACCGCGAGCACGAGCGCCGTACCGCCGAGTTGCAGCGACCGCGCCCCGCCATGCCCGCCGCCACCGGGCAGCAGCGCGGTGTCGCCCTGGCGGAAGCGGAAGCGATCGAGCGGCAGGCCGAGCATCGACGCGGCGACCTGCGCATAGGACGTCTCGTGCCCCTGGCCGTTCGATTGCGTGCCGACGGCGAAGACGATGCTGCCGTCGGGTTCCATGCGGATGCTGGCGACCTCGTTGGGGGCGCCGCGCGCCGTTTCGAGGAAGCAGCCCAGGCCCAGGCCGCGCAGCAGGCCGAGCTGCTCGGAGGCCGCGCGACGCGCGGGAAAGCCGGCATGGTCTGCCCGCCGCAGCGCATCCTCGAGATTCAGCCCAAAGCGCCCGCCGTCGATCTGCATGCCCGTCGCGCTCCGGTGCGGGGCGTTGCGCATCATGTTGCGCCGGCGCAATTCCACCGGATCGACGCCGAGCCTGGCGGCCGCGATGTCGATCATCCGCTCGACGATGTAGTTCGCCTCGGGCTTGCCCGCGCCGCGATAGGCGTCGACCGGCACGGTGTTGGTGAAGACGCCGCGCACCTCGATGTCGATTGCCGGAACGGCGTAGACGCCGCCCATCGCGCTCGCGAAGGCCGTGGTCGGCGCAAGCGGACCGTTGGTCGAGAGATAGGCGCCCATGTTGCTGAGGATGCGAGCCTCGAGGGCCAGGATGTTGTGCCCGGCATCCAGGGCGAGGCGCAGCGTCGCGCGGTTGTCGCGCCCCTGCGTCGAGGAGTGGAAATCCTCGACGCGCTCCGAGATCCAGCGCACCGGCCGGCCGATCCGCCGCGCCGCTTCCAGCACCAGCACCCATTCCGGATAGACGAAGTTCTTGACCCCGAAGCCGCCGCCCACGTCCGGCACGATCAGCCGCAGGCGCTCATTCGGGATGCCGAGGATATTGCCGGCGATCTGCTGCCGCACGCCGTGCACCGCCTGGCCGGTCAGCACGAGCGTCGCGTCCTCGTCCTGCCAATCACCGATGGCCGCACGCGCCTCGATCGGCGCGATGACCACGCGGTTGTTGACCAGCTCGCCCTCGATCACGTGCGCGGCGGCGTCCATTGCCGCCTGCACCGCTGCGGCGTCGCCCCGGCGGAAGACGAAGCTCGTATTGCCCGGTGCCTCGGGCCAGAGCTGGGGCGCATCCGGAGCCACAGCGGCGGCGAGATCCGTCACGGGGGGCAGCGGCTCGTACGAGACCTCTATCGCCTCCGCGGCATCGAGCGCCTGGGCGCGCGTCTCCGCGACGACGAAGGCGACCGGGTCGCCGACATGGCGCACCGTGCCGCGCGCCAGCACCGGCCGGGACGGCTTCACGAAGGGCCCGACCGTGTCGATCGCGGTGATGCAAGGCAGCGGGCCGAGCGCACCGAGCATCTCCCCCGTCAGCACCGAGCGCACGCCAGGCAGGCGCCGTGCCGCCTCCACCGCGACAGCGCCGAGCCGCGCATGCGCATGTGGCGACCGCAACACGACCCCTTCGAGCATGCCCGGCATCGTGCGGTCTGCGACATAATCGCCGCGGCCGGTGAGGAAGCGCAGATCCTCGATCCGGGAGAGCGAACGCGCGGTCACGACGGCGGCCCCCCCGCATTGTCCGGGCCGATGCCGCCGAGCGCGCGCGACAGCCGTGCCGCAGTCGCGGCCAACTCCGTGAGGCATCGCGCCGCCACCGGCTTGGTGAAGCGATGAACCGGGCCCGAGATGTTGATGACCCCGATGAAGCCGCCGGTGTCGAAGATCGGTGCGGCGACCGAGGCCGTGTCGACGTCGCCCTGCCCCGACGTCGAACGGCACAGCGCGGTGTAGTCCGTCTCCGCGGTCGGTCGGCGACCGCCCTTCTCGTAGCGCCGGAGGATCTGGCTGGTGGCGGCGCTGTCGAGTTCGAGGATCTGGCCGGCCGTGATGACGTGGCGGACCGCCTGCGGCGAGTCGACACGGAAGACGCACTGACGCTGCGTCCCGGCACGGACGTAGAAGGCCGCGGTCTCCCCCGTGGCAGCGACAAGTTGCGCGAGGGCCGGCTTCATCACTTCCTCGATATGGAAGGAGGCGACGTAGCCGGAGCCGAGCTCGAACAAGATGCCGCCGACGCGATACTGGCCGTCGGCGAGGCGCATGACGTAGCCGTTGCGCTCCAGCGTGGCGAGGATGCGAAGGAGGGTGCTCTTGAAGAGACCGGTGAGCTTGGACAACTCGCTGAGCGAGAGGCGCGGCGCGGCGCGGAAGGCGCTCAGTACCGACAGGGCTCGCTCCACCGCGGCGATCGGCCGCTCGTCACCGGTGGCGTCCTCATCCTCCTGCGCCGCTTCTGGCGCCGGGGCCCGGACCTTGGCCTTGACGGCGGCGCGGCGCTCGCCTGCCCGCCGGACCGACGCTCGAGTCGCCTTGATCGCCATGCACGTCCTCTGGGAAGCCGGTGAAGTCGCTGAACGTGCTGTCCCGCCGGAGCGTTCCCTCGATGCGCGGCGCCGGAAGGCGCCTGCCGCCCCACGCATGAAGGGTGCTTGACCAGGAAAATAGAACAGCGTTCTCTTCGTATCCGCCCAGCCATGGCTGTGGCAAGCGTGAACAGCGGCATGAGCATGCGGGACGGAACGGCCCGCAGGATGGGTGGAGCCGGCGTTCCAGAAGGCCAGGAGGAATGGCGACGTGCATGATGCTGTCCTTTCCGCGACCCGGCGCACCGTTCTGGGTGCCGGCCTTGTCCTGGCCACGGCGCCCGCCGCGCGGGCGCAGGCCTTTCCCAACCGGCCGATCCGGCTGATCGTGCCGTTCCCGCCAGGGGGCGGGGTGGATGTGGTGGGACGCATCCTGGCCGACCCGCTCGGCACGCTGCTCGGACAGCCCGTTGTGGTCGAGAACCGCAGCGGGGCCGGCGGCGGCATCGGCGTGGAAGCCATGGCGAAGTCGACGCCCGACGGCCATACGCTGTCGATGACCGCGCCCGGCGCGATCACCGCGGGGCCCGCCGTGCGGTCCATGCCCTATGATCCGCTCGCGCTCAGCCATGTCAGCATGGTCACGCGCAGCCCGCTGTTGCTGGTTTGCCGCAAGGGGATCGCAGCACGGAACCTCGTCGAGTTCGTCGCCTTGGTGAAGCGCGAGCCGGATGCGATCCGCTTCGCCTCGGGCGGCGTTGGCACCGGCACGCATCTCGCGGGCGAGCTGCTGAATCTCCGCCTCGGCACGCGCATGGTGCATGTGCCCTATCGCGGCACGGGTCCGGCGCTGACCGATCTCGTCGCGGGCAATGTGGACATCTTCTTCTCCGACGCCTCGGCCTGGCCGATGGTCCAGCAGGGGGAGCTGCGCCTGCTCGCGGTGAGCCCGGCGACGCGCTGGGCTGCTTCGCCCGACACGCCCACGGTGGGCAGCGTCGTGCCGGATTTCGATGTCTCCAACTGGTACGGGGTGGCGGCGCCACCGGGCACGCCGGAGGCGATCCAGGCCAGGCTTGCGGCCGACATTGCGAACATCCTCGCGCGTCCCGAAGTCGTGGAGATGCTCTCGCGCGTCGGCTTCGACGCAGCACCGATGCCGCCGGCCGAATTCGCCGCCTTCGTGCGGCGGGAACTCGAAACCTGGCGGTCTGTGGTGCAGGCCGCGAACATCCGCGCCGATTGAAACGGGATCTGATGAGCAAGACTGCGCGCCTGGCCGTCGACATCGGCGGTACCTTCACGGACCTCGTCCTGGCCCTGCCGGACAGGTCGCTTTCCAGCAAGGTCCTGACGACGCCAGATGCGCCGGAGCGCGCCGTGCTCGAGGGCACGGCGATGATTCTGGCGCGGGCCGGCATCGCCGCTTCGGACCTCACGCTGGTGATCCATGGCACGACGCTCGCGACCAACGCGCTGATCGAGCGCAAGGGCGCAAGGACCGCTTTGGTGACCACCGAGGGATTCCGCGATTCCCTCGAAATGGCCTACGAACATCGCTTCGAGCAGTACGACCTCTACATGGAGCGGCCGGAGCCGCTGGTCGCGCGGCCCTGGCGCTTCGAGGTGCCCGAGCGCGTCGCCGCCGACGGCGCGGTGCTGCTGCCGTTGGATGAGGCGGCGCTGGAGGCCGTCGCCGCGGAGGTGAAGGCCGAGGGCATCGAATCGCTCGCCATCTCCTTCCTCCACGCCTACCAGAACGACGCGCACGAAAGGCGCGCGCGCGAGGTTCTCTCGCGCGTGCTGCCGAGCGAGGTCATCGCGATCTCCTCCGAGGTGTGCCCCGAGATCCGCGAGTACGAACGCACCTCGACCACGGTGGCGAACGCCTATGTCCTGCCGCTGATCGAAAGCTACCTGAGGCGGCTGGAGGACGGGCTGAAGGCGCTGGGCTCGACCTGCCCGTTGCTGCTGATCATGTCCTCGGGCGGCATCACGACGGTGGAGACGGCGCGGCGCTTCCCGATCCGCCTCGTCGAATCCGGCCCGGCGGGCGGCGCAATCCTCGCGCAGATCCTCGCCGCCGAGAACGGCATCGACCGCGCCCTCGCCTTCGACATGGGCGGCACCACGGCGAAGATCACCCTGATCGACGACATGAAGCCACAGCAGGCCCGACACTTCGAGATCGCCCGCGCGGCCCGCTTCGTGAAAGGCAGCGGCATCCCCGTGCGCATCCCGGTGATCGACATGGTCGAGATCGGGGCGGGCGGCGGCTCCATCGCGCGGGTCGACGGCCTCGGGCGCATCACGGTGGGACCGGACAGCGCGGGGTCCATGCCGGGCCCCGCCTGCTACGGGCGCGGCGGCACCATGCCCACTGTGACGGATGCGGACCTCGCCCTGTCCTGGATCGATCCGGCCCGCTTCGCAGGCGGCCACATCACGCTGACCCCCGAAGCCTCGGTTGTCGCCTGCGCGCAGGTGGTCGCCGCGCCACTTGGCATGACGACGGAGAAGGCCGCCCTCGGCATCACCGAGATCGTGACCGAGACCATGGCAAGCGCCGCCCGCGTGCATGCCGTGGAGAACGGCAAGGAGACGGGCGGGCGCACCATGATCGCCTTTGGCGGCGCCGCGCCGCTGCACGCCGCGCGGATGGCGCAGAAACTCGGGATGGATCGCGTGCTGGTGCCGGTTGGCGCCGGCGTAGGGTCCGCGCATGGCTTCCTCGGCGCGCCGATCGGCTATGAGGTGGTGCGCACGCGGCTGATCAACCTCAACGCCTTCGATGCGGCGCTGGTCAACGGGCTGTACGACGCCATGCGTGCCGAAGCCGAAGCCGTGGTGCGCCTCGGCGCACCGGATGCCAGGCTGCAGGAAGTCCGCACCGGCTTCATGCGCTATCGCGGACAGGGACATGAGGTCGCGGTGACGCTGCCCGAAGGGCCCTATGCAGCATCCAGCGTGGCGGCCTTCAAGGCGGCCTTCGAGGCGACCTACAACGCGCTCTACGGCCGCGTGATCCCGAAGCTCGATATCGAGGTCCTGACCTGGACGCTCTCGCTCGCGGAGGCGAAGCCGCTGCCCGCGCGCATACCCGACCCGCCGGAAGCGCCGCCACCCGAACCGTCCGGCACGCGCCGCATCGTAGATCCCGGCCTGGGCGAGGTCGTCGAGGCCAGCATCTACGACCGCGCGAGCCTCAGGCCCGGCGCGCGCATCGCGGGGCCCGCCGTGATCGTCGAGGCCGAGACCTCGACGCTGGTTCCCGCGGGCTTCCGCGCCGGCGCCAACGCCGCCGGCCACCTGCTGATCGAAAGGATGGCCCGATGAGCAACGCGGTCGGCGAGATCGAGCTCCAGATCCTGTGGAACCGCCTGCTCTCGGTCGTCGAGGAACAGGCGCAGACCCTGGTGCGCACCGCCTTCTCCACGGCGGCGCGCGAGGCCGGCGACATCTCCGCCGGCGTCTTCGACATGCGGGGCCGGATGCTCGCGCAGGCGGTCACCGGCACGCCGGGACACATCAATTCGATGGCGCGGTCGGTGGTGCATTTCCTCGATGCCTTTCCCGCCGCGACGCTGAAGGACGGCGATATCCTGATCACCAACGACCCGTGGAAGGGCACGGGGCATCTGTTCGACCTGACGGTGGTGACGCCGATCTTCCTCGACGGCACGCCCGTCGCGCTCTTCGCCTGCACGACGCATGTGGTGGATATCGGCGGGCTCGGGGTCAGCGCCGATGGCCGGCAGATCTATCACGAGGGCCTCTACATCCCGCTGATGTACCTGGCGCGGCAGGGCACGATGAACGAGGACCTGCTCGGCATGGTGCGCGCCAATGTGCGCGAGCCGGTGCAGGTGGTAGGCGACATCTATGCGCTGGTCGCCTGCAACGAGACGGGCGGCCGCCGCCTGGTCGAGATGATGCGCGAGTTCCGCCTCGCCGATCTCGACCATCTCGGCGAGGAGATCATCTCGCGCAGCCGCCGCGCGATGGCGGACGCGATCTCGAAGCTGCCGCAGGGGTCATGGTCGGCGTCGATGACCATCGACGGGTACGAGGCACCGGTCACGCTGGCCGCGACGCTGACCATCGCGGGCGACCGCATCCTGGTGGACTACACGGGCACCTCGGGCCTGTCGCGCTACGCCATCAACTGCCCGCTCTGCTACACGGAGGCCTACACGTCCTTCGGCGTGAAGGCGGCGATCGCTCCCTGGATCCCGAACAACACCGGCACACTCGACGCCGTGGTCGTCACGGCCCCCGAGAACACCATCGTCAATGCGCCGCATCCGGCGGCGGTCTATGCGCGTTCGATCATGGGGCACATGATGCCCGACGTCGTCTATGGCTGCCTGGACCAGGCGTTGCCGGACACCGTGCCGGCGGAAGGCACCTCGAGCCTGTGGAACCTCAGCCTCCTCGCGGGCCACGGCCTGACAGGGACCGAGGGTTCCGCGACCCGCGCCTTCAACGTGACCACCTTCCATTCCGGCGGCGCGGGCGCGCGGCCGCGACAGGACGGCCTGTCGGCGACGCCGTTCCCCTCAGGCGTGCGCAACGTGCCGGTGGAGATCACCGAGGCCATCACCCCGCTGGTGGTGTGGCGCAAGGAGTATCGCAAGGGATCGGGCGGCGCGGGCCGCCATCGCGGCGGGCTGGGGCAGCGGATGGAGATCGCCAATCGCGATGAGGCGGCCTTCGGCATCCAGGCGCGCTTCGAGCGCGGCGTCTATCCTGCGCGCGGGCGTTCGGGCGGTGGTGCCGGCGCGCTGGGACGGCTTTCGCTGGGAACGGGCAGCGACTTGAAGACCAAGGGGCTGCAGGTCATCCCTGCGGGCGACCGGCTCGTAGTCGAGATGCCCGGCGGCGGCGGCTACGGCGATCCCTTCGCGCGCGACCCCTTGCTGGTCGCGCGCGACGTCCGGTACGGACTCATCGATGCGCAGCAGGCCGAGGCCGATTACGGCGTCGTGTTGACCGCGACCGGGGAGCCTGACCCGGCTGCAACTGCGCAACGTCGCGCCGCTCGCTGAAGAAGGAGCAACGCGGGATGTACACACCCGCTTCCGACGGCACTGCACCGGCGCAGACGCCCTACATCGCGCGGGGTGGCGACCCGTTGTCGCTGCCCCCTCTGCAGGGTGAGCAGCAGGCGGATGTCGCCATCGTCGGAGGTGGCATCGCCGGCTGTTCCGCGGCGCTGCACGCGGCGGAGCTCGGCGCCCGCGTCGTGCTGATGGAAGGGCAATCCATCGGCTGGGGCGCATCCAGCCGCAATGCCGGCCACCTGCCCGCGTCCACGAAGCACGAACCGGACGAGATCCTGCGGCGCTACGGGCCGAACTACGGCCAGCGCATCCTCGATGCCAGCGAGAACGGCCCGCGCCTCGTCATGGAACTTGCGCAGAAGCACGGCATCGACTGCGACGTCGCGCTGCCCGGCATCATCAACGCCGCGCACTCGCCCGCCGCGCTCGAGACACTCCGCCGACGCGCCGAGTACTGGCAGGCGCGCGGCCGGCCACTCGAGATCCTCGACCGTTCGCGCCTGGCGGAAATGACGGGCAGCGAGCTGTATCTCGGTGGCGTTCTCGACCGTCGCGGCGGCTGCATCAATCCGCTTGCCTATGTCCGCGGCCTGGCCCGTGCGGCACTGAAGGCAGGCGCCGCGCTGCATGAGAACACCCGCGCCACCGGTCTACGCCCCGAGGGTCGGCGCTGGCGCGTCACCACGGCGAGCGGCGCGAGCGTCGTCGCCGACCGTGTCTTCCTCTGCACCAACGCCTATACGGACGACCTGTGGCCCGGCCTGCGGCGGACGGTGATCCCGGTGCGCACCGTGCAGTTCCTGACGAAGCCGCTCTCCGACAATCTGCGGCGCAGCATCCTGCCCTACGGCAACCCCATGATCGACACGCGCCGCGTGCTGATCTCGCTGCGCATGAATCCGGACGGACGGCTGCATTTCGGTGCCGGCCCGCGGATGCGCGCGGGGAGCGTGCCGGCCTGGTCGGAGATGCGAGGCTGGCTCGGCACCCTGTTCCCGCAGATCGGCGACGTCGAACCGGAGACGAGCTGGGGCGGCTGGATGGCCTTCAACAAGGTCGATTCCTGGCAGATGCACGAGCTTGCGCCGGGCGTGCATGCGGCCCTGGGCTGCAACGGGCGCGGAGTCGCGCTCGCCACGATCTACGGGCGGGACCTCGCGCGCCTTGCCGCCGGCACGCCCGCCACGGAGCTCACCCTCCCGTTCACGCCGCTCGACCCGGTGCGCTTCCACGCCTTCTCCGGCCTGGGCGCCGCGGGGATCGTGCGGTGGTACCGCTTCCGGGACGGGATCGAGATGCGGCGCCTGCAGGCAGCGAATGCCCGGGCCCGCGCAGCGGCCTCATAGGCGCAGTTCGACCAGGTAAGGTCCGCTTGCCGCGAACCCGCGTTGCAGCTGCCGCGCCAAGCCTTCGAGGTCGTCGGCATGGCCGGCCTCGACGCCGTGACCGCGCGCGATGCCGACCCAATCCAGGGCCGGCCGATCCAGCGTCAGCATGTCGATCGATCGCTGCCCAGGATTGCGGATGCCGACGCGCGGCAGCTGCGCGCGCAGGATCTGATAGGCGCGGTTGGCCATGATCACGACGGTGATGTCGAGGGCCTCGCGCGCCATCGTCCACAGCGCCTGCTCCGTGTACATGGCACTGCCGTCTCCGGCGAGGCAGAGCACCCTGCGATCCGGGCAGGCGAGCGCCGCGCCGATCGCAACCGGCATGCCATATCCGATCGACCCACCGACGTTCTGCAACCAGTCATGCGGTTGAGCATCGGCGGTGAAGCGCGCGAAGCCGCGGCCGGTCGTCACTGCCTCGTCCACGACGACGGCGTTCTCTGGCAGCAGCGCCGTGATGGTGCGCGCGATCCCCTCCGGCGTGGGCGCGCCGGTCGGCAGCATCCGCGTCGCGGCGACGGGCGTCGGCGCGCTGGCGGCCTGCACCCCCACAGCATCGGCCAAAGCCGCCAGCGTCGCCTCGATGTCGTCATCGGCCTCGGCCAGTTCGACGAAGGTGCAGCCGCGTTGCGTCAGCACGTTCGAACGATCGGGGAAGGCAAAGTTCGACACCGGGCGGCGCGCGCCGCACAGCACGACCTGGCGGACCTCCCGCAGCGCCGCGATGGCTTCCTCGCCCGCATAGGGCACGCGAGGGATCTCGACCCGCCCGGCGCCGCGCTCGTTGCGCGGGCTCGATATCGGCGTGCGCAGCGCGCAGCCCGTGGCCTGCGCAATCGCGGCCGCCCAAGCCTTTGCCCGGGCCAAGACGAAGCTGCCGCCCAGCAGCAGGAGGCTCGTCCCGCCGCGGCGCAGTGTCGCCGCCGCGGCCGCGATCCGCGCCGCGTCAGGCACGGCGCGGCGCGGTGGCGGTGCGGCCCGACGGATCGGCTGACCTCCGGCTGACCAGGTCGCATCGGCTGGCGCGATCAGCGTCGCGACGCGGCCCGTGCCGATCCGCGCCTGCTCCACGGCCTGGGTCGCGGCCTCGGCAAGTGCCGCGGCATCCGGTGCCGCCTGCACCCAATGCGATACCGTCCGCGCCATACCCGCGATGTCGGAGGTCAGCGGCGCATTGTAGGCGAGGTGGAAGCTCGCATGGTCGCCCACGACGTTGACGACGCCGGACCCCGCCTTCTTGGCGTTGTGCAGGTTCGCCATGCCGTTGGCGAAGCCGGGACCGAGATGCAGCAGCGTCGCGGCCGGCCGGCGCGCCATGCGGAAGTATCCGTCCGCGGCGCCGGTCGCCACGCCCTCGAACAGCGCCAGAACGCAGCGCATGCGGTCCGAGCGGTCGAGCGCTGCGACCGCATGCATTTCCGAAGTGCCCGGATTGGTCAGGCAGAGATCGATACCGCCTTCCTCAAGGGCACGGATCATGTCGTCCGCACCGGTGACGACGGGATGCGGATCCTGATCGGCGGTCTGGGCCATGCGGCGTGTCTCCTTGCCGCGACTATGGCGCCGTCGTCCGATGGCGTCGAGTGGAATGGAACATCGTTCTCTTTTCCTCTTGCCGATGCCGACGCGCTGTCGTCCAATCGACAGGAGCGCGAGGGAGAGCCTTGCATGCACCTGCCGATCGACGACGATCCCGTCTATCCGAAGACCAGCTTCACGGCCGGCGGCGGGGCTCCGCTCAACCTCCGGCCTCTGGCGGGCGAGCACGAGGCGGACATCGCCATCGTCGGCGGCGGCATCGGCGGATGCTCGGCCGCGCTGCATGCGGCCGACGGCGGCGCGCGAACCGTGCTGATCGAGGCCCATCGCATCGGCTGGGGCGCTTCCGGTCGCAATGCGGGCCATGTAGCGCCGGCGACGAAGCACGACCCGGACGAGATCGTCGCGCGCTACGGCGTTGAGCGCGGCCAGCGCCTGATCGACGCGGCGGAGCAGGGGCCGGCGCTGATCGCCGAGCTGATCGCGAAGCACGGCATCGACTGCGAGTACAGTGTCTCTGGCATCGTCTCCGGCGCGCATACCGCCGCGGCGCTGAAGGGCATGGAGAGGCGCGTCGCCTACTGGCAGGCGCGCGGCCGGCCGGTGGAGCTGCTCGACCGCCGTGAAGCGGCCCAGACCATCGGCAGCAACTTCTATCTTGGCGCCTGGCTCGATCGTCGCGGCGCCAAGATCAATCCGCTTGCCTATGTGCGCGGCCTCGCGCGCGCCGCCATCGCGGCGGGAGCCGAGCTGCATGAAGGCACGCGCGCCGCTGCGTTACAACGCGACGGCGCGCGCTGGCGCATCACCTCCCGGGACGGCGCGGTGCTGCGCGCCGATCGCGTCTTCCTCTGCACCAACGCCTATACGGATGATCTCTGGCCAGGGCTGCGGCGGACCATCGTGCCGGTCCGCGCCTACCAGTTCGGCAGCGCCCCCCTGCGCGACAACCTCCGCAGATCCATCCTGCCCGGCGGGCAGGTGATGACGGATACGCGCCGCCTGCTCTCGGGCATCCGCTTGCATGCGGATGGAAGGCTGCAGTTCGGTGGCATGGGTCCCGCCTTCGGACCGCAGGGCGAACCGTCCTGGCGCGGCACGCTGCATCGGCTCCGCAGCATCTTCCCGCAACTCGGCGATATCGGCGCCGAGTTCTGGTGGAGCGGCTTCATGGCGATGAACGGCGACAATTCCTGGCACATCCACCGCCTCGCACCTGGGCTGCACGCGATGATGGGATGCAATGGCCGCGGCGTCGCACTCGCGACCATCTACGGCCGGGAACTGGCGCGCCACGCGCTGGGGGCACCCGAGACCGACTTCGTCCTTCCGCCGGATGCACCGAAGCGGATCTTCGTACAGCCGCTCGCGCGACCGCTCGTGACGGCGCTGATCCAATGGTACTCGCTGCGCGACAACCTCGAGACACAACGTCTCGAGAAGCAGCGCCCGGCGGAGATCTGACCGGGATGGCGCGGCAGCCGATCGACGACCCTGCGGGCACGCCCCTCTCCTACTGGGCGGCGACCGCCTCGCCGGGGCCGGAGATCCCCGCCTTCGACGGCGACATGCAGGCCGACATCGCGGTCGTCGGGGCTGGCTACACCGGATTGTCGGCGGCGTTGCACCTGGCCGAGCGCGGCCTGTCGGTGCTGGTCCTCGATGCGCATGAGCCGGGTTGGGGCGCATCGGGGCGCAACAACGGCCAGGTCGTCGCCGCGCTCAAGCACGAACCGCATGAGATCGAGGAGCATTTCGGCGTGGAGCGCGGCCGGGAGCTGATCCGTGCCGTCGGCGCCGGACCGGACCTTGTCTTCTCGCTGATCGAGCGTTTCAGGATCGACTGCGACGCACGGCGCTGCGGCATCATCACCGCGGCGCATTCCTCTGGTGCCTTCGGGGACCTGCGACGCCGCGTGGAGATCTGGGTGGCGCGCGGCGCACCGCTCGAACTGCTCGACGCGACGGAGCTCGCGCGGCGGTCCGGAACGGAGTTCTACACCGGCGGCTGTATCGATCCGCGTGGCGGCGCCATCAATCCGCTGGGCTATGCCCGCGGCCTGGCCCGCGCCGTGGTGGAGAGCGGCGGCGCCATCCGTCGCGATGCGCATGTCCGGAGCATCGGCCGCGATGGCGCCGGCTGGCGGCTGAAACTCGACAAGGGGGAGGTCACGGCCAGCAAGGTGATCCTCGCCACCAACGCCTATACCGACGACGTCTGGCCCGGGCTGCGCCGCACCTTCCTGGCCGGACGCACGCCGCAGCTCGTCAGCGCGCCGCTCGGCGAGAATCAGCGCCGCAGCATCCTGCCCGGCGGCGAGATCATGTCCGATACGCGCTACCTGACGGTCGGCGTTCGCATGCATCCGGACGGGCGCCTGCATCTCGGCGGCGGCAACGGCACGGCCGGCGGGGAGACGCCGGCACTCTTCGAGGAACTGGCGCGGCACGGCCGCATACTCTTTCCGCATGCCGGCGAACTCACCTGGGAGTATCGCTGGAGCGGCCACATGGCGATGACGACGGACCGCTATCCGCGCCTGTTCGAGCTTGCGCCCGATGCGGCGGCCGCGCTCGGCTACAGCGGACGCGGCATCTGCACAGCGACGATCATGGGACGCGAGCTCGCGCGCTGGGCGTCGGGCGAGGCGAAGATCGACGATCTCGTGCTGCCGCTCTCGACCTTCCGGACGCTGCCCTACTACCCGCTGCGCGACCTCATCGTCGAAGGTGCCGTCATGTATCACCGGTTGCGGGCGCAGCTCGCCGCCGGCCGCTGACGCAGAATGGAATGGTGGTCCATTTCGGTGTTGCCGCGCTTCCGGACCCGCGCTTAGAGTTGATGCGGGAGGCGCCGGCCGTGAACAGGCTGGGGGAACATGCCGTACGATTGGAACTTTTCCATCGTCCTGCAGTACATGCCGCAACTGCTGTGGGGCGGGCTGCACACCGTCCTACTGTCGGCGGCCTGCATTGCGCTCGCCGTACCCATAGGCGTCGTGCTCGGGGTGATCCGGCACCAGCGTGTGCGCTTCCTCGCACCGATCGCCGTCGTCTATATCGACTTCTTCCGCACCTCCGTCGCGCTGGTGCTGATCTGCTGGTGCTATTACGCGCTGCCAATTCTGCTCGGCGTGAATCTGTCTACCTTCACTGCGGTGACCATCGCGATTGGCCTGCAGGCATCCGCCTATCTGGCGGAGCTCGTGCGCGCGGGGTTGGGCTCCATCTCGACCGGGCAATGGGAAGCCGCGCGTGCCCTGGGCATGCCGGGCACGATGCGGCTGCGCTACATCATCCTGCCGCAGGCCGCGCGGCGCATGATCCCGGTCTTCTTCCTGCTTGTGGTCGAGGTCGTGAAGACCACAACCCTCGCGGGCATCGTCACCTATCCGGAGATCGTCTACGAAGCCTTCCGCGTATCCACCGAAGTGTACCGGCCGGTCGAGACCTTCACGATCGCGGGCCTCATCTGCTTCGCCTTCCTCTTCGTGACAGGGCGGATCGCCATGCGACTCGAGCGTCGCTACGCGGCGGTCGAGCGCTAGAGGGGCGGCAGCATGGCCTATGAATGGGATTTCGCCTTTCTCTGGGTGCTCTGGCCGCATCTGCTGGTGGGCCTCGCCGGCACCGCAAAGCTCTGGGCCGTTGCGCTGATCTGCGGCCTGGGGATCGGACTCGTGGTCGGCATCTTCCGCACCGCGCCGTCGCGCATCCTGCGCAGCATCGGCACGGTCTACGTCGAAGCCATCCGCAACACGCCAGGCCTCATTCAGCTCATCTGGTTCTACTACGCGATCCCCATGGTCACGGGCTGGCAGGCTTCGGCATGGCTCGCGGCCGTGGTCTCGCTCTCGATCTATACCGGGGCCTACAGCGCGGAGATCTACCGCGCTGGGATCGCCTCGATCGAGCGTGGTCAATGGGAAGCGGCGCGGGCTATCGGCTTCGGCTTCGGCGCGCAGATGCGTTACATCGTGCTGCCCCAGGCGCTGATGCGCATGATCCCGGCCTTCGGCAATCGTGCCATCGAGCTCGCCAAGGCCACGACCCTCGCCTCAACCATTGCCTTCGGCGAGCTGCTCTACACCGCGAAGGTCATCGCCGAGGACCAGATGCGGCCGCTTGAGACCTATACAGCTGTGACGGTGATCTTCACGGTGATTCTGCTGCCCGTGAGCTACGGATGTGTCTGGTTCGAACGCCGCCTCGCGCGCCGTGGAGGAGTGCATCGTGACTGAGGAAGTCCTCCGCATCGAAGGCTTGCGCAAGGCCTACGGGCTGCTTGAGGTGTTGAAGGGCATCGACCTCACCGTGCATCGCGGGGAAACAGTTTGCCTCATCGGCGCGAGCGGATCAGGCAAGAGCACGTTGCTGCGCTGCGTGAACTTCCTCGGCTATCCCACCGAGGGCCGCATTTACCTCGAAGGCCGGCTCATAGGGCGTGAGTCCGGAGGCAAGATGGCCTACCGGGAATCAAAGCTTTGTGCGGTGCGGACCCATGTCGGCATGGTGTTCCAGCAGTTCAATCTCTTCCCGCATCTGACGGTGGAAGAGAACGTGACCATTGGACCCATCAAGATCCGTGGTGTCCCGCCGGCCGTGGCGCATGAGAAGGCGGCCGAGCAGCTCCGTCGCGTGGGCATTCTCGACAAGGCCAAGGACTACCCGTCGCAACTCTCGGGAGGTCAGCAGCAGCGCGTGGCGATCGCGCGCGCGCTCGCGATGGAACCCTCCATCATGTTGTTCGACGAGGCTACCTCCGCCCTCGATCCCGAGTTGGTCGGGGAGGTGCTGGTCGCGATGCGCAAGCTCGCTGAGGACGGAACGACGATGCTCGTCGTCACGCACGAACTCGGCTTTGCGTACAACGTGGCGCATCGCGTCGTCTTCCTGCACGAAGGCACAATCTACGAGGAGGGCCCGCCGCAGGAGATCCTGGTACGGCCCAGACGACCGCGAACACAGGATTTTCTCCGTGGCCACACGGCTTTCCGGATGCCGGAGCCCGAGATGACTCCGGCCGCGGCCGTGGACGGATGACCGCATCCGCACGGAGCCGATCCATCCCGTAACCCGACACCTGAAGGAGAACGACGATGGCTGAAGTCACAAGGCGGAGCACGACGGTCGCGGCGGCGCTTGCCGCCAGCGCGGCGAGCCTGCTGGGGGCGCGCAGCGCCCAAGCACAAGGTGCGCGGTCGACGTGGGAAACGATCACGCAGACCAAGGTCCTGCGGCTCGGTGCTCCCATCTCGGAACCATTCGTCTTCAAGGATCTGACCAACAGCGATGCGCCTGGCGGCGTGCGCATTGCGGGCGCAGTCTGGCGGGGCCTGTCGGTCGCTTGCGCCAAGGAGATGGCGGATGCGCTCGGAGCCGAATTGCAGCTGGTCGAGACGACCTACGGCAATGCCGTGGCTGGTCTGCAGGCCAATCAGTTCGATCTCATCTTCGCACTCGACGGCACGGTGCGCCGCGCGGTGGCGGTCGATTTCGTGCCGCAGGCGTTGTTCATGTACGGCACGGCGATCCTCGCGCGCCAGGGCATCGACATCGCAACCTGGGAAGCCATCAATTCCGCTCGTCTGAGGATCGGCGTTCCGGTCGGCACCACCATGGAGACGGAGATCATGAGACGTGCTCCGGCTGCCCAGCTCGACCGCTTTCAGAACATCAACGAGATGATCGCCGCCTTGAACGCGAACCGTGTAGCGGCGATCTCTTCCTCGCTCACGGGCATGACCCTTGCGAGCGCACGTATTCCGAACACCGTCGTGACGATGCCTGCGCCGCCCGCGTTGTTCCCGGCGACTGCGGCCATCCGGCAGGAGCTCGACCCGCGCTGGCGGAATTTCCTGACGACATCGTTCGGCTATCTCGCTTTCTCGGGCTTCGTCCAGAACGCGCTCAACGAGGCCTATGCGTTTCGCGGCGTTGACATAACGAAGCTGCAACCCGTCGTTCTGCGATGAGCTTTCCGGGGGGCGACGGACGCATCGCCTGGAGCTGCGGGACCTCCGCCAGATCGGCCGAGGTCCTCCTCTGCGCGCTCCGCCTGCGGCAGTTGGATGCAGACTCCGAGCTATTCCGCGGCTGCGCGCGGCCATTCCGGCGCCTCACCGCCGATCCGCCTGGTGAGCGCCGTGGCCGCCTCGGCCAGGATCGGTCGTGCCGCGGCCAGCGCCTCCGGCGTCCAGCGGATCACCGGCGCAGAGAGCGCGAGCGCTCCGGCGAGCCTGTCGCCCGGCCCGAAGACAGGCGCCGCCATGGCGCCGGTATGCGGATCGGTCGCACCCATGGTGACGATCGGCAGGTCGAGCGCCGCGACATAGGCCGGCAGCGGCCGCGCCGCGAAAGCCCGCAACACCTGCGCGATGGCGGAACTGTCCAGGGGCAGCGCATCGCCGACCCGCACATGCATCCTGAGCAGGTGCGGGCTGTCGACGCGGAACAGGCAGAGCCGCTGCTCGCCGCGCCGGACGTAGAAGGCGGCGGTCTCGCCGGTGCGCGTGACGAGTTCCTCCAGGACCGGCGTCACATGGGCCTCGAGCCGGAATGACTGCGTGTAGATCGTCCCGAGCCGCAGCACCTCGGCGTCCAGCCGATAGGACCCATCGCCCTCGCGGGCGAGGTAGCCATGCTCCGCGAGCGAGATCGCAAGGCGCATGATCGTGCTCTTCACCAACCCCGTCCGCTCGGCCAGTTCTGCCAGCGACAGGGCGCGGTCGCCCTTGCGGAAGGCCGACAGCACGGTCAACGCACGATCCGCCGAGGCCACGCCCTCGAGTGCCGGTCGCCGCCTTGCCTTCTCCGCCATGCCTACCTCCGACCTCTCGGCGCCATCTACCGCAGTTCCAGCCTTGCGCGCAGGATGCTGCCCGTCTCGCTCTCGGTGATGAAGAGGTCGCGCCCATCCGGGCCGCCCAGGCAGAGATTGGTCGTCGAGGCGCCGGCACAGGAGACGATCGCGAGCGTCGGCTCCGCCCGCCCGTTGAAGCGCCAGATCGTGCCGACCCCGGTATGCGCGACGAGCAGATTGCCGTTCGGGTCCCAGGCCAGCCCGTCCGGCCCGCCCGGCCCGCCATGCAGATGAATGAAGATGCCGGCCTTCGTGACCGCGCCGTCGCCATGCAGCGGCAGGCGCCAGATCTGATTCGCGCGCGTGACGGCCACCAGGCAGTGCGACAGGTCGGGCGCGACGACAATGCCGTTGGGGCTCGGCACCGTGCCGATCAGCAGGTCGAGCCGGCCGTCCGGCCGCAGCCGATACACGCGCCCGGTCGGGTCGTGCAGACCGGTCTGCCCCTGGTCGGTGAAGAAGATGCTGCCATCGGCGCCGAGGGCAAGGTCGTTCAACCCCTTGAAGCCTTCGCTGCGCGCCGTCTCCAGCAGCGGCGTGACGGCGCCGCTGGACGGATCGACGCGGACCAGGCCGCGCCTGTAGTCGGTGACCAGCAGCATGCCATCGGGCATCACTTTCAGCCCGTTCGGCCAGCCGTCGTACTCGGCCACCAGCTCCCAGCCTCCGTCCGCTGCGATGCGGAAGATGCGGCCGAAGGGAATGTCGGTGACGTAGAGCCGGCCTTCGGCATCGAAGCACGGGCCTTCGAGGAAGCTGTCGATCTCCCGTCCACCGCGGTTCCAGCGTGCCCATGCGGTCGCGCGCGGGCGACGGAAGCGGTCCGGCAGCCGGGTGAAGACCTCGGTCCCGATGCGCGGGGGAGGTGCGAAGAAGCCCATCGCCTTACTGCCGCTCGATGCCGCTGGTGGCGGCGACGTCGCGCCAGCGCGCCGTCTCCTCGGCGAGGATCGCCGCGAAGGCTGCGGGCGGCATGCCGCCCGGCTCGGAGGCGATCGAGGAGAGGAAATCGCGCACGTCCTGCGCCTCCAGCGCCTTCGCCACCTCCGCCTGCAGCCGCGCCACCACGGCATCCGGCGTGCCGGCGGGCGCGGCGAGGCCGGACCAGTTCACCACGCCCTCGCCATTCGGTCCGAAACGCGGCAGGCCTGCTTCCCGGAAGGTCGGTACCTCGGGCAGGACGGCGGCGCGGTGCGACCCGCTCATGGCCAGCACCCGCAGCGCCCCGCCCTGCACATGGCCCAGTGCCGAGCCGAGCGAGACCATCACCAGATCGACCTGGCGCGAGAGCACATTCGTCACCGCCTCCCCCGCGCCGCGGAAGGGCACGTGCAGCATCCGGATGCCGGCCGCCTGGGCGAAGGCGGCAGTGGCGAAGTGCGGCGCGCTGCCGATGCCGCCGGTGCCGTAGGTGATCTTCTCCGGCTCGCGCTGCGCGGCCGCGATCAGCGCGGGGAGATCCCGCCACGGCGCGTCGCGGTGCACCGCGAGCATGACCGGGGAGAAAGCGCTGACGGTCACCGGCCGGAAGGCGGCCGCGTGGTCGAAAGGCAGGCGTTGGAACAGGTAGGGCAGCATGGCGTAGGTGTTGTCCATCGCCAGCAACGTGTGCCCGTCGGGCGCGGCGCGCGCGACCTCTGCGGCGCCGATGGTGCCCGTGGCGCCCGACTTGTTCTCCACCACGACCGGCCGGCCAAGGCTTTCCGACAGCTTCGGTGCGAGGCGCCGCGCGATGGTGTCGACCGCCCCGCCCGGGGCCCAGGCGACGACGAGGCGGACCGGACGCGAAGGCCAGGCATCGTTCTGGGCGAGGGCACGGCGCGGCAGGCCGGCAAGGCCGAGCGGCAGCGCTGCGAGGCCGGAGCCGAGGATGTGGCGGCGGGAGAACATGCGGCGTGGTTCCTTCCCTGTGTGCCCGCTGTTTCACGGGGCTTGCATTTCGAAATGGCGTTGCGTTATAGGCGCCTCGCGCCCGGGCCTGTCAAGCGATGCCTGGCGCGGGGAAGGAGACATCCGAGATGCCAGGACCCCGTTTCGGCCGGCGCACCGCCCTTCTTGGAGCCACTGCCGCGCTGGCGCGCCCGGCCCTCGCTCAGCGCGCCTGGCCGGCAGGCCGACCGATCGAGATCATCGTGCCCTTCGCCCCGGGCGGTGGCATGGACGCCATGGCGCGGACGGTCGCACCGTTCCTCGCCGCCCGCCTGCCAGGTGCACGGGTGGTGGTGAGCAACCGGCCCGGCGCCGGCGGCCAGGTGGGAACCGAGGCGGTGGCGAATGCCGCGCCGGACGGCTTCGTCCTCGGCGCCTGCGCGACGCCCACGGTGCTGAGCCAGCCGATCGAGCGCCCGGTGCGCTGGCGTCCGGCGGACCTCACCTACCTCGCGCAGGTGGTCGAGGATCCCTGCGGGCTCTTCGTCCGCGCCGATAGCCCGCTGCAGGGCCTGTCGGACCTGCTGGCGGCGGCGCGGGCGCGCCCGGGTGACGTCGCCTACGGCACCGCCGGCATCGGTGGGGACGACCACATCGCGATGCTCCTGTTGGAGGAAGCCGCCGGTGTGCGGCTGAACCACGTGCCCTTCAACGGCACCTCCCAGCTTCTCGTCCCGCTGCTCGGCGGGCAGCTCCAGGTCGGCGCCTTCAACATCAGCGAGGCGCTTCCGCTGCTGCGCGAGCGCGCCATCCGTGGGCTCGGCCTGGCCGCCGAGGCGCGCGACCCCGCCGCACCCGAGGTCGCGACCTATCGCGAGGCCGGGGTGGACGTCGTGTTCGCCGCCGGGCGCGGCATCTTCGGCCCGCCCGGCCTGCCGGATCCCATCCGCACGGGCATCGAGACCGCCTTCGCCGCGACCTTCGCCGACCCCGCCTGGGCCGAGGCGGCGTCCCGCGCCGGCCTGCCGCTGAAGCCTCTGGTCGGCGCCGCGTATCGCGACGCGGCACTGGGCGGGGAGGCGGCGCTGCGCGCCCTCTGGTCCCGGCGCCCCTGGCGCGAGTGACTGATGAAAATGGAATTGAATTTCGTAATCCTCGCAGACCGCCGAACGGCCTGCGCATCCAGGAGAGCATGACCATGGCTGCCGGCTTCAGGATCCTGCCACGCCCGCGCAAGGTCGGCCCGGAAACGGTCGCGCGCTTCCGCGACCTGCCCGTCGCCAATGTCAGCGACGTCATGTCGCGCATGGCCGCGGGTGGCCCGCGGCTGCGCCCGATGCATGCCGGAGGCGTGCTGGCCGGGCCCGCCTTCACCGTGAAGACGCGTCCGGGCGACAACCTCATGGTCCACAAGGCCCTCTCGCTCGCACAGCCGGGCGACGTCATCGTCGTGGATGCCGGCGGCGACCTGACCAACGCCATCATCGGCGAGCTCATGCTGGCGCAGATGATCAGGCGCGGCCTCGCCGGCATCGTCATCAACGGCGCGATCCGCGACAGCGCCGCGATCCGCGCGCAGGGCTTCCCGGTCTTCGCCGCCGGCATCACCCATCGTGGCCCCTACAAGGACGGCCCCGGCGAGATCAACGTCGCCATCGCGATCGACGGCATGGTGATCGAGCCCGGCGACCTCATCCTGGGCGACGATGACGGCCTGCTCTGCGTCCCCCTCGCCGAGGCGGAAGCCGTGTACGCGGCGGCCGCGCAGAAGGCGGCGGCCGAGGCGCGCCAGATGGCGAACATCGAGGGCGGCACGCACGACGCATCCTGGGTGGATGCGACGCTGCGGCGGCTTGGCTGCGACGGCCTCGACTGAACCGATGCATTCCGGAAGATCCCCCATGACCCAGCACCCCGCCGCGAAGCCTGCGGTTCTCGTCACCGCCGCGAAGCTCGCGCCGGAGGCGGTCGCCATCCTGGAAGCCGCCGGCTACGCCGTGCCCTGCACCTCCGGCTATCCCTCCGAGGCCGAGTTGCTGGCCGCCGTCGCCGAGCATCGGCCGGTGGCGCTGCTGCACCGGCAGGGGTTCATCAACGGCACCGTCATGGACGCCGCCGCGCCCGCCCTGCGCGTGATCGCGCGCCATGGCGCTGGCGTGGACGGCATCGACCTCGCGGCCGCGGAGGCGCGCGGCCTGACGGTGACGCGGGCCGCAGGGGCCAATTCGCGCTCGGTCGCGGAACACGCGATGGCGCTGATGCTCGCGCTGCTGAAGGACCTGCCGTCGGTCGCCGCCGGCATGCGTGACGGGCTGTGGGAGAAGACCTCCCGCATGACGCGCGACATCGATGGCGTCAGGCTCGGTATCGTCGGCTACGGCGCCATCGGGTCCAAGGTCGCGCGCTTCGCGGACGCCTTCGGCATGCGGGTTGCCGCCTACGACCCTCTCCTTCCCGCTGGGCCGCTGCCTGGCCCCGGGGAGCGCGTCGCGGACCTGCGGACGCTGCTGGCACGCTCCGAAGTGCTGTCGCTGCATTGCCCGCTCGACGCCACGACGCGGGGCATGATCGGCGCGGCGGAACTCGCGCTGATGCCGCGCGGCGCCATCCTGGTGCACACCGCCCGCGGTGGCATCGTGGATGAGGCGGCGCTGCTGGCGGCACTCGAGTCCAGGCAGCTCGCCTGGGCAGGCGTTGACGTCTTCGCGCAGGAGCCGCTGGACACCGCCAGCCCGCTGCGCGGCCATCCCCGCGTCCTGCCGACGCCGCACCTCGCCGCCAACACGCCGCGCGGCGCGGTCGGCATGTCCACCATGGCAGCGGACTGCATTGTCGCGGTGCTCGCCGGGCGTGTCCCGGCCATGCCCGGCGCCGTGGTCGTCCGGGGTCGCCTGCCCGCGGCGGCCTGACGCGCTCCACGACGGCGCAGCGGCCCGCCGCGGCCCGGCCCAGCCAGATCACCACCAGACAGGAAACCATCAGAATGCCGATCATAGCCACGCGCCGCGGTATCCTTGCGGCCGGGGTCGCCTCCCTCGCCGCGCCCGCCCTGGCGCAGCCCGCATGGCCGGCCGGGCGGCCCATCGAGGTCATCGTCGGCTTCGCGCCCGGCGGCGGGACCGACGTGATGGTGCGCGCGCTGACCCAGTTCCTCAGCGCCGAACTGCCGGGGTCCAATTTCGTCGTCGTCAACCGGCCCGGGGCGGGCGGCGAGACGGCCTATGTCGCACTGCAGACCGCCCGGCCGGATGGCTACACGCTCGGCACAATCAACACGCCGGGCTACCTCTCGCTCGGGGTGCAGCGCCGCGTGCGCTTTGACCGCGCGCAGATCCGGCTGATCGCGCGCCTGGTGGATGATCCCAGCGCCTTCGTGGTGCACAGGGACTCGCCCTACCGGTCGTTGCGCGACCTGGTCGAGGCGGCGAAGCGCCGGCCCGGGACGATCAGCGTCGGCTCCTCCGGCATCGGCACCGACGACCATCTCGGCCTGACGCTGTTCGAGGCCGCCTCGGGCGCCGAGTTCATCCATGTTCCCTTCGCCGGCGCCGGGCCCTCGCGCAATGCGGTGATCGGCCGCCAGATCGACGTCGCCGGCCTGAACCTCGGCGAGATCGGGATGCTGGGACAGGAGAACCCGATGCTGCGTGCCCTCGCGGGCATGGGTGAGCGCCGGTGGGAGCTGATGCCCGACGTGCCCACCTTCCGCGAGGAAGGCTTCGACGTGCTGATGAGCAGCGAGCGCGGGATCGGCGCACCGCGCGGCATCCCCGACGAGGTCGCAGGCCGGCTGGAGGACGCCATCGCGAAGGTGATCGCGACGCCCGAATGGGCGGAGCGGGTCCGGCAGCTCGAACTGGCCATGGCCTTCCTGCGCGGGGCGGAATGGGAGGCGCAGATGCCGGCCCAGCTCGCACGCTACCAGCGAATCTGGGAGAGGACGCCGTGGCAGTGACGGCCGGCGCGGCGCCTGCCTAGGGGCGCAGCGCCTCGCAGCCCGGCGCCTCGTGCAGGCGATAGACGCGCGTCGCCGTGCCGGCGAAGAGGGCGGCGCGCTCCGCCTCCCCCGCGCCGGCCGCGAGGCGCTTGAAGGCGTTCCACAGCACGCCGTAGCCAACCATCCCCTTGTCCACGGGGAAGTTGCTCTCGAACATGCAGCGGCCGGCGCCATAGGCCTCGATCAGCGTGTGGACGACCGGTCGCCAGGCCTGCTCCAGTTCGACCGAGCCTGGCGGCAGGTCGCGCAGGTGGAAGTCGTGGCCGCCCACCTCCATGGCGAGGCCGCCGAGCTTCATCACGGTGTTCGGCAGGGCGGCGAGCGCCAGCACCTCGCGGCGCCACTCCGCGAAGCCTTCCTCGCGGCGCGGGGCATAGGGCCCCACGCCGAGCGGGCCGCCGCAATGATTCACGACCACGGTCAGGTCCGGCACGGCGCGCGCGACCGCCGCAACCAGCGGCAGTTGCGTCTGGTAGGCCCAGATGTCCAGCACGAGTCCGTGCGCGGCCAGCCGGCGGGCGCCGTCGACGAAGCGCGGATCCTCGAGCGGTCCCGGTGGCGGCCCGAGGAGGTTCGAGCGGACCGCGGGCGAGGGATGCCAGGCGGTGCGGTTGCGCACGCCCCGGAAACGCGACCGGGCCGTCGCGACATGCGCTTCGAGCAGAGGCGTCACGCGGTCGCCAAGGGTGAGATCCACGAAGCCGACGATGCCTGCACAGGCGCGTACCGGCCCGTAGGTGCCGCTGGCGCTCGCCGCCGCGATGCCGTTGACGAACTCCGTCTCGCCGATCGACCGCGCTTCCTCGGGGCCGCCCCCGCGGTACATGGCGCCACACTGGATGAAGACCGTCGCGCGCACGTCGTGGCCCTCCGCGGTGTCGCGCAGCAGGTCGTCGAGGAGGTAGCACTCGGCTTCCCGATCCCAGAGGTGATGGTGTGAATCCACGATCGGCAGCGTCGGGTCCAGCGGTTCCTCCCGCCGCTGGGCGAGCCATTCGGGACGAACGGCGATCTGGCGTGACGGCGTGAAGTGTGTGGCGGCGGGGGAGGTCATGCGACGGAGAGTGCCCGCCGTCGGGAGAACTGGGCAAGCCGAGGCTTGCCGGCAAGCAGGCAAGGGAGCGCCGCCGGTGAATGTCCGGATCCGGAAGCAGGCGACGAGAGAGGCTGCTCTCGGGCTCGGGCCGAGACGGTCCACCCGAGCTGGAGGGGCGCGGAGCCGTCCGATCGGTGCATCCATGTGGAGCGCGAGCCGGGGGAGCCGAAGGGGAACCAGGCACCGGCCTGCGCGGCACGGATCGCCATGACCTCCATGTCGCGCCTCGGGACACCTCCGGCATGGCGCAGCCCGGCGAGCACGACCATGCTCGCCCCCACCTGCGGCACGCGGTCGAGATGGCTGCTGAAGGCGAACCCTTGCGCCTCCGCCGTCTCGCGGCCCGGCGCGCTCGCATTCGTCCTAGCCCGCATGCGTCACGCCACCAGCGGCGTCGTGGATGCGGCGGAGCCGAGTCCTGGCAAGGGGACACGGTCCGCAGGGTCATGGCGCGCGATGAAGCGCGCAGCCGCAGGGCCTTGCAGAAGCAGCTTTCCTCGCCCCAGCCTCAGCCGGGCTGGGCCTCGCGCAACAGCCAATCCCGCAGGGCGACGATCGGCGCCTCGTCGCCGCGGCCGGGCAAGTGTGCGAGGTGCCAGCCCGTCCCGCGCCGCAGCGGCGGCACGGCGGGCACCGGATTGACCAGCCGTCCGGCATCGAGTTCCGGCTGCACCAGCCCGATATCCGCCAGCGCCACGCCGAGCCCATGCAGCGCCGCCTGCGGCGGCAGCAGGGAGGATCCGAAGTGCAGCGCGCGGTCCGGCCGCAGGCTGCGCCGCCCGGCATGGGCGAACCACTCCTCCCAGTCCCCCCGCGCGGTGTCGGAAACGAGCAGAGTCTCGTTGGCGAGCAGGCGCGGGTCCCCGACATCGCGCGCGGCGAGCCAGCCCGGCGCGCACACCGGCACCAGGCGGTCCGGGAACAGCAGATGCGTCGCAAGCCCCGGCCAGGGGCCGCGTCCATGCAGGATGACGGCATCAGGTGCGGCACCATGCAGGTCCGGCGCGTCGATTCCTGTGGACAGGCGCAACTCAATCTCCGGGTGCTCGCGATGGAAGCGGGGCAGCCGCGGCAGCAACCAGCCGATCGCAAAGGAGGTCTGCGCGAACACGGCGAGCGCGCTGCGCACCCGCGGCGAGAGCGCGCGCAGCAGCCCGGCCTCCATCGCGTCCAGCGCCTCCGTCAGGACCGGGGTCAGCGCACGCCCGTCCGGCGTCAGGCTCAGCGAACGCGGGGAACGGTCGAACAACCGCCGGCCGAGCCGCGCCTCCAGCGCCTGCACCTGCTGGCTGACCGCGCCCGCGGTGACGCCAAGTTCCTGCGCTGCCGCCGCGAAGCCTCCGAGGCGGGCGGCGGCCTCGAAGGCGCGCAGGGCATTCAGCGGCGGCAGGCGACGACCCATGCGCCATGAAAACTAAGGCTCAACCCGAGAACAACTGGTTTGTCTGAGCCATTCCCGCAGCACAGTCTCCGTTCGCTTCCGGAAACCGCCGGACTCTACGGCGCGGGCCGACCATGCGGCCGCACGCGGCCGAGTAAACCATCGCCAACCATCCAACCGGAGGGCGCATGCCCCATCCCGACATCACCCGAACCCCCGGCCCCTTCGCCAACCGATCGCGCGTCGTGGTGCACCGCCCGCCGGGCGGCGGCGGCACGATCTGGGCGCTTGCCACCGCGCGCGACAAGACTGCGGGCGTCGAGGCCCAGACGGACGACCTGCTCGCGTCGATCGAGGGCTATCTGCACGCTGCCGGCACCGACAAGTCCCGCCTGCTGCGCGCCGAGGTCTTCATGGCCGACCTGTCGGAGAAGCCCGCGATGGACGCCGCCTGGACGCGCTGGGTCCCTGCCGGCGAGGGCCCCGTGCGCAGCGCCGTGCAGACACCGATGCCGCCAGGCGACCTGGTGGAGATCATCGTCACCGCCGCCCTGCCCGGAGGGAGCGCATGACCCGTCGCGACGTTCTGCCGCCCGGCATCGCGGGCCACAACCGCACCATGGTCACGCCGCACTACGCGGTGATGCCGCCGGAGGGGATCCTCGAAAGCCGCCTGCCCGGCTTCGAGAAGACGAAGATCCGCTTCCACACCAGCCCGGCCATGGGTGCGAACTTCGCCCAGGCGTTGCTGGAGATCGAGGACGGCGGCGGAACGCCCGCGCCGCTGATGGACGGGCTGGAGCATTTCTTCTTCGTGGTGGAGGGCGAGGCCGAGATCGCCGCGGATGGGCAGACGCGGCGGCTCGATGCCGGCGGCTATGCCTATGTCGCGGCCGGGAAAAGCTACGCGGTCACGGGCGCGGCCAAGATCATCTGGGTCAAGCGCCCCTATGTGGCGGCACCGGGCATCGCGCCGCGCGCCTCCTTCTTCGGTCACCGGCACGACGTGCCGAAGGTGAACAAGCACACGCGCGGGCGGAACTGGCAGGCCCTGCTGGGTGAGGCCGACATGGCGATGGACATGGAGGTCAACATCCTGTCCTTCGAACCCGGCAACTACTTCCCCTTCGTCGAGACCCACATCATGCAGCACGGGCTGTACATGCTGGAGGGACAGGGGCTGTACCTGCTCGGACGCGAATGGCACGAATGCTGGGTCGGCGACTTCATCTGGATGGGCGCCTACGTCCCGCAGCAGTTCTACGCCACAGGATGGGGCGAGACGGCCTATCTGCTCTACAAGGACGTCAATCGTGACGTGACGTTCTGACTCTCTCGGCCTCACAAGAGCGGCGCAGGCTCCGCCAAGCCGGGAGGATTGTACCGATGCGTTCTGGCGCGAGCCGCTCGAACGCGATCCGTGACGACAGCTTTGGTCGCCAGGCCGACGCGTTGGCACGCCCGCCGCTACCAGTGGTCAGTCTCCTCGATCGCCCAGGTAGCGGCCCTTCCGCGTGAGCCGAACGTCAGACATTCTCGGCAGCATCTCCCGCAGCATCGAGACGTCGAACATCGATTCCGCCGGCAGCTCCTTCAGCCGCGCGTTCTCGACCTTGAGGCTCTTCACCTTACGGGCGCCGGACACCGCCATGCCCCCGTACTTCGAACGCTAGGCGCAGAACGTCGCCTCGCGATCCCGTGGTTTCGGTGCAGACTCGGCGCCATCGCGTCCGCGCGGTGGCCGCGATTCTGAAGAAGCGCATCTCGACCGCGCTCGACCAGGCTCGCGACACCGACGAGCAAACAGCCCCACAACCTCACGACGTGTGGGATCCGATCATGGTCCGGGAGGCATGTGGCACCCATCGGCACGCGACCCGTCGGCTGACGACGAACGGCGTGTGAGCGAAGCACCAGCCACATCCTATTATCACCATACACCGATGTGCTTTTCCAATCGAAGCGCCGCTGTGCACCTCGGCGGCAGCGAAGCATTTCCCTCGTTCCCCGCTATGCGGCACGTTCCTTCGCTTCTGTGCCCCGTGCAGAGGCGACGAATCTCACGCTTGCTCCTCGTTGATATCGGCCCTACGCCAACCGCCAGTTCGACAGGAAAGCGCCGCGCCCCATGGGTTTCCTCGCCGCCACAGATGCCCCGCGCCCGGGCGAGGTCTGGCTCGTCGGCGCCGGGCCCGGCGATCCGGACCTGCTGACGCTGCGCGCAGCGAGCGCCCTGCGCCATGCCGACCTGGTGCTGCACGACGCCCTTCCGGGCCGGGGCGTACTGCGCCTGGTTCGCCCTGGTGCGACCATCGTCGCCGTGGGCAAGCGCAAGGCAGTCCAGGCCACGCCGCAGTCCGCCATCATCGCCCGCATGGTCGCCGGCGCCCGGGCCCAGCAGCGGGTGGTGCGGCTGAAGGGCGGCGATCCCTTCCTGTTCGGCCGCGGCGGCGAGGAAGCCGCCGCGCTGACCGAGGCCGGTATCCCCTGGCGCGTCGTCCCCGGCGTCACCGCGGGCACCGCCGCGCCGGCGGCCGCCGGCATTCCGGTGACGCATCGCGGCGTCGCCAGCGCCGTCACCTTCGTGACTGGCCATGACGAGACCGGCCAACTGCCCAGTTCCGTCGACTGGGAAGCGCTGGCGAGGAGCGGAGCGACGATCGTCGCCTTCATGGCGCTGACCGCGCTCGATGCCATTGCGGTGCGATTGCTCGCGGCCGAGATGCCCCCGGATACGCCGGTCTCGATCGTCTCCCAGGCCTCACTGCCCGAGGAAAGCGCGCTCGCGACCACGCTCGGCGCCTGCACGCTTGCCGCGCGGCGGGCGGGGGTGCCGACGCCGGCGCTGGTGGTCATCGGCCAGGTCGCCGCGATGTCCGCGGTGCTGGCCGGGGCGGCGCCCGCCGCCACGCCACGCCGGCGCGACGCCGTGGCGCGCTGAGGTCAGATCGCGAAGTTCAGCGGTTCCGTCACAGCGCGGCGCAGGCCCGCGCCCTGGGCCCGGCGCAGCAGATCCTCGACCGTCATGCCGGCGAGCCGCGCGCGGAGTTCGGTGTCGAGTTCCCGCCACAGCGGCATGACCACGGCGGTCTGCAGGCGGCCGGTCAGGTCGGGCTCGGGCCCGGCCTCCTCCTGCACGCAGGCGACGATGTCGGACAGGCGCAGGTCCCGCGGCCGGCGCCCGAGCCGGTAGCCGCCGCGCGGGCCGCGCACGCTTTCCAGCAGCCCGGCGCGGGACAGCGCCTGGAAGACCGGCTCGACGCCCCGCCGCGCGGCGCCCAGGCGCTCGGCCACCTCCGCCCCGCCGGCCAGCTCCCCGGTGCGCCCGGCGTGGAAGGCGACGTCGAGCATGATGGCGATGGCCGTGAGGGCGCGGTCGCGGCGCAGGAGCATGGCGGTTCCTCCGGAGTCAGCTTATGCCGATCTCTACGACGCCCGGTCGTGGAATGCGAGCCCCTGTCCCAGCCCCCCTGAAACACCCGGCATGACGTGGTATGGCTTCCGCCATGCCCGATGGAAACGCCCCGCGCCGCCGCGCCAAGACACGGAAGGCGGAACCCCCCGCCACCCTCGCCTCCGCCCGCGGCCGCATCTTCGGCAGCGTGCTCGAGACGGTGGGCGGCACGCCGCTCGTCCTGCTGCCGCGCATCGCGGCGGCGGAGGGGCTCGCGGCGCGGATCGCGCTCAAGCTCGAGTTCTTCAATCCGCTCGGCTCGGTGAAGGACCGGATCGGCCTCGCCATGGTCGAGGCGGCAGAGCGCGCGGGGCAGATCGCCCCGGGCCGCTCCGTGCTGGTGGAACCGACCTCGGGCAATACCGGCATCGCGCTCGCCTTCGTCGCGGCCGCCAAGGGCTACCGGCTGATCGTGGTGATGCCCGACGGTGCGAGCATCGAGCGACGGCGGATGATGCGCCTGATGGGCGCCGAACTGGAACTCACGCCCGCGAAGCGCGGCATGGCCGGCGCGATCGCGCGGGCCGAGGCGATCCTCGCCGCCACCCCAGGCGCCTGGATGCCGCGCCAGTTCGACAATCCGGCCAACCCCGACATCCACGCGGCCACCACCGCCGAGGAGATCTGGACCGACACCGGCGGCGAGGTCGACGCCATCGTCGGCGGCATCGGCACCGGCGGCACGCTGACCGGCATCGCCCGCGCGCTGAAGCCGCGCCGGAAGGGGCTGCGCGTGTTGGGGGTGGAACCGGCGGAAAGCGCGGTTCTGTCGGGCGACGATCCCGGGCCGCACGACATCCAGGGCATCGGCGCGGGGTTCAAGCCGGCGGTGCTGGACCTCGCCGCCCTCGACGGCGTGCTGCGCGTGCCGGAACGAGAGGCCTTCGACGCGGCGCGTCGCTGCGCGCGGGAAGAAGGGCTGCCGATCGGCATTTCCTCCGGCGCCGCGCTCGCCGCGGCCATCACCGTGGCGCGCGAACCCGCCATGGCCGGGCGGCTGGTGGTCGCGATCGCGCCGTCCTTCGCCGAACGCTACCTCTCGACGCGACTCTTCGCCGGGCTCTGACAAAAAACGGCCGGGACCACATGGGGCCCCGGCCGAAGTTGCGGGAGGAAACGTCCAGTCACATGGCCGTCTGGTGCCGGCCCGCCTTCGGGCAGGCCGCTCCGCCGACGGCGGGCGGAGGTCGTGCGGTGGCGCCGGGCGGTTCCTAGCCGGCAACCACCCAGGGCTGCGCGACCGAGATCGGCCCGACGGGCCGCTCGCCGCTGACCGCGCTCCGATGGAGCCGGATCACCTCGCCCGGTGCCGTCGCCTCCACGCGATGCAGCAGCAGCGCATTGTCCCACAGCAGCAGGTCGCCGGGACGCCAGCGATGGCGGAGCACGACGGCGGGATCGGTCGCCGCGGCCAGCAGCCGGGCCAGCAGCCGCGTCGCTTCGTCCTCGGGGGCGCCGAGCAGGCGCGTCGTCGTGCCCTCGTTCACGAAGAGGCTCCGCTGCCCCGTCGCGGGATCGAGCCGCACCACCGGGTGCACCACGGCCGGATGGGCGTCGCGCTCGGCACCGGCCAGCGCCGGCCGCGGCCGCCACCCCGGCGCGCCGCCCGCGCGGCGGCGGTCGTGGTCGTGCTCCGCGTCGAGGTATTCGATGCGCCAGCGCAGCCAGGGATCGAGCCGCTCATAGGCCGCGCCCTGGTGCGCGAAGAGGATCTCCCCGCCCGCCGCGGGCAGGTGCCCGGCACTGAGCAGCGACAGCCGCGATGGCGCCGCGCGCCACGTCAGGTCGGCATGCCAGGCGAGGCCCGCATCGCCGAGTCCGTCCTCCGCGCCGGCATTGCCTTCGACCACGATCTCCGGAAGCTCCGCATGCCGCGCATGGGCGAGCGCGTGGATCTCCGGCCGGCCGAGGCGGCGCGTCAGCATCGCCTGCTCCGAGGGCGGCAGCGCCTGGTCGCGCAGCACGACGAGGCCATGCACGCGCACCAGGTCGCGCAGCCCGTCGAGGGCGGCGTGCGGGGTGCCGAATCCCAGCGGCGGGCCCACCACTTCGACGCCGAAGGCGGGGTGCAGGGCGGCGAGGACCGTCCAGTCCGCCGGCTTGCGGGCGGCGCTCACGGATGCACCGTGGCGGCAAGGAGCGCCTCGGCCACCGCGGGGTCACGCGGCGGCATGAGGATGTGCAGCGCCCCGCCGCCCACCGCGGCGAGGAACCCCGCGAGCCAGGCGATGGCGCCGGTCTCGAGCACCGGCACGAACAGCAGGCTGCTCATGGCGCGCCCCGCTGCAGCAGGCCGGTCGCGGCGAGGAGCGCGAGCAGGGCCGCGCCGGCGCCGAGGGTGCGGAGCGTCAGCGTGATCATGCGCGCCCCCCTGCGGCGCCGCGGCCGCGGGCGAGGACGAGGAGGGCGACGCGCTCGGCGTCGGCCGGGGTGCGGAACTGCGCGCCGTGCAGGTCCTCCACGCGCGGGTCGAGCGCGGTGAAGAGCCATCCGCTGTCGCCGGTCGTGGCGACGCCGACCATGTGGCCATTCTCGGTGATGGGTCGTGACAGGATCATGTCGATCCTCCGCCGGCGCGACGCGCCGGTTGCAGATGCGTTCCAGGGAAGAGGGGTGAGGGCGTCCGGGGCGGCTCAGCCGCCCAGGCGCATTCGCCACGGCGGGCAGCGGCGACACGGCCGGGCTGCGGCGTGGCGCTGGTGCATGTCCTGACGCATGACGAAAGTCATCCTGGGTCTCCCGGGGCGCGGGCCCCGTTCATCGGCAGACGCATTTCACATTCACACGGCGGTCTTCGTCAACATTAACCCGACCATATTATGTGTTTTTCAGAAAGAAAAAATCTCCTTCTCTTCGGCAGGTCGCGCGCGGAAGTCTTCGATCAAGGCCGCATCATTCCTGGAAACCTTGTGCCCTTGGCGTGCCTCATCGGAGGGTGAGGACGAGCACCCCCGGCGTTCGAGGTCCAGATTCCGCTAATTGCCGATTTGACATTGTATATCTCGATGCGGATATCGTCCGCACTGCAATCGCGATGCGGAGCCTGCGACGGACATGGCCGGGAAGCCGAGCGGAGCCGAGACCATCAAGGCGGACAGCCGCGCGCTGCGCGGCACCATCGCCGAGGAGATCGCCGCCGCCGAGGCGCGCGGCGGCCTGTCCGAGGGCGCGTACACGCTGCTCAAGTTCCACGGCACCTACGAGCAGTTCGACCGCGACACCGCGACCGAGCGCAAGCAGCGCGGCGAGGACAAGGACTGGTCCTTCATGGTCCGCGTCCGCGCGCCCGCCGGGCGGCTCACCGCGGCGCAGTGGCTCGCCCTCGATGGGCTGGCGGAGTCCCACGCCGACGGCACGCTGCGGCTGACCACGCGGCAGGGCGTGCAGTTCCACGGCATCCTCCGCCAGGCGCTGAAGCCCTCCATCGCCGCGATCCACGATGCGCTGATGACGACGCTCGCCGCCTGCGGCGACGTGGTGCGCAACGTCATCACCACCGCCGCGCCACGCGCGGATGCGATCCATGCGCGGCTCGAGGCGGAGGCCTTCCGGCTCTCGTCGGAGCTGCTGCCGCGCTCCCGCGCCCACCACCAGATCTTCCTCGGCGAGGAGGAGACGGCGGTGGTCGAGGAGGAGCCGCTCTACGGCCCGACCTACCTGCCGCGGAAGTTCAAGATCGCGCTCGCGCATCCGTCCGACAACACGCCGGACCTGCTGGCGAACGACCTCGGCTTCCTCGCGCTCACGGAGGGCGGCCGCCTAACAGGCTGGATCGTCACGGTCGGCGGCGGCATGGGCATGACGCACAACAAGCCCGCCACCTATCCGCGCCTTGCCGACGCGATCTGCGTCATCGGACCTGACGACGTGCTCGAGACCGCGAAGGCGGTGGTGCGGCTGTCGCGCGACCATGGCGACCGGTCCGACCGCAAGCATGCGCGGCTGAAATACGTGGTGGCCGAACG
This sequence comes from Neoroseomonas marina, assembly GCF_012927745.1. GTDB lineage: Bacteria > Pseudomonadota > Alphaproteobacteria > Acetobacterales > Acetobacteraceae > Neoroseomonas > Neoroseomonas marina. The sequence continues at coordinate 926,407 of NZ_JABBKX010000002.1, read as the reverse complement.
CGGGGTCGATTGGGTGCGCGATCGGCTCTCGGCCGATCTCGGGCGCCCGCTCCAGCCGGCGCCCGCCCTGCCGCGCCTCGCGGTGCCCGAGCTGCTCGGCTGGCACGAACAGGACGACGGGCGGCTGTGGCTGGGCCTTCCCATCCCGGCCGGGCGTGTCGCGGGGCCGCTGCGGGCCGCGCTGCGGGCCGTCATGCAGGCCTTCGCCCCGCGCCCGATCGTCACCGCACAGCAGGATCTGCTGCTCGCCGACATCGCGCCGCAGGACAGGCAGGCGGTGACGAGCCTGCTGCGCGCCCATGGCGTCACCTTCGCCGAGGACCTCACGCCGCTCGCGCGCTGGACGCTCGCCTGCGTCGCGCTGCCGACCTGCGGGCAGTCGCTCGCGGAAGGGGAGCGCGTGCGCGCGCCGATCCTCGCCGATGTCGAGGCGGCACTCGCCCGCCACGGCCTGTCCGGCGAGCGCGTCAGCCTGCGCATCACCGGCTGCCCCAATGGCTGCGCCCGTCCCTATGCCGGGGATATCGGCGTGGTCGGCCGTGCGCCCGGCCTCTACACCCTGTTCGTGGGCGGGGATTTCGAAGGGACGCGGCTGTCCTTCCAGATCGCCGACAAGGTGCCGCAGGCGGCGATCGCGGCACGGCTGGAACCGCTCTTCGCCGCCTGGGCCGCGGACCGTGCGCCAGGCGAGGGCTTCGGCGACTACTGCGCGCGGATCGGCCAGGACGCCGCGCGCGGGCTGCTCGACGCGAAGGTCGCCGCCTGATGCTGCCGCTCGTCTTCCTTCCTTCGACACCGGTGCTGCTCGCCGGACGCGGGGCCGCACTCGCGAAGCGCCTCGCGGTGCTGCGCGCGGCGGGGCTGACGGACCTTACCGTCGTCGAGGGCGCGCCGGGGGACGACGCCATCGCCGCCGCACGCCTGGTCTTCGCCGCGGGGCTGACGGACGAGGAATCGGAGTCCGTCGCCGCGCGCGCCCGCGCGCTCCGCATCCCGGTGAATGTCGAGGACGTGCCGCATCTGTGCGACGTGCATGTGCCGGCCATCGTGCGCCGCGGCGGGCTGACGCTCACTGTCTCGACGGCCGGCGGTGCGCCGGCGCTCTCGGCCGCGATCCGCGGCTGGCTCGAGGACGCCTTCGGCCCCGAATGGGCTGCGCATCTCGAGGAGGTGGCGACGCTGCGCGCCACGCTGCGCGCGCGCGGCGCCACGCCGTCCGCGGTCATCCGCGGCGTCGGCGACCACCTGGCCGCCGCCGGATGGTCGCCGATCGCGGCCGGGGGGCGATGTCTGCCCGCCGCGCCGGCCGCGGACGCCTGACCCGGGCGCTCCGCGGGGATCCGGCGCGGCGCGACGCCCGCGACAGACCCCCGATCGGAGACCAGAGATGACACTTCACCGACGCGGCGCACTCGGCGCCGCCCTCGCGACCCTTGGCGCCGCCGCGACGGCGCGCGCCGCCACCTGGACGCCGACGCGGCCGATCCGGCTCGTCGTCTCCTCGGCGCCCGCGGCGAGCCTCGACACCCTCGCCCGCGTGCTCGCCCCGGCGCTGACCGCGCGGCTCGGCCAGACCGTGCTGGTGGAGAACCAGGGCGGCGGCAATGGGCTGCTCGCCATGCAGTCCGTGGCGCGCGCGGAACCGGACGGGCACACCATCCTCGTCACCGGGGACGCCATCGTGCTGGCGGAACTGGCCGCGCCGAACGCCGGATTCACCGTGCGCGGATCCTTCACCCCGGTGACCCAGGCGGTGCGCGCGGCGCAGATCCTGGCGACGCATCCGGGATCGGGCGTCCGCGACATCGAGGGCTACCTTGCCGCGGTACGTGCACGGCCCGGGCGGCTCAATGTCGGCCTGCCGGCCTGGGGCGGCATCGCGCATGTCGTGCACGAGCTGCTGTCACAGGCGACCGGCGGGCTGCCGGTGGAATACGTCACCTATCGCGGCGGTGGGCCGGCGACGTCGGACCTGCTGGCGCGGCATCTCGACGCGCTGGTGATCACCCTGCCCGCCATCACCGAACAGGTGCGCCAGGGCGCCATCGTGCCGCTCGCGGTCACGACCGGGGCGCGCGATGCCGCGCTGCCCGATGTTCCGACCCTCGCCGAGACGGTCGCGCCCGGCTTCGACGTGGAATCCTGGCAGGGGCTGCTGGTGCCGAAGGGCGTGCCCGCGCCGGTCGTCGCCGCGCTGCACGAGGCGATCGCCGCCGCGCTGCGCAGCGCGGCCGTCGAGGACCGGCTGACCGGCCTCGGCTTCGCCGTCGTCGCGGAGGGGCCTGAGGTCTTTGCCCGCCGCACCGAGGAGTCCACCCATCGCTTCGCCGGCGTCATCCGCGCCGCGGGCATCCGCCAGGCCGGAGGCTGACCGATGACAAACGGACGCCGCACGCTCCTGCTCGCCTCCGTCATCGCCGCCGCGACGGCGCGGGCGCAGGCGCAGGTCTTTCCCTCGAGGCCGGTGCGCATCGTCGTGCCCTTCCCGCCGGGCGGGGGCGTGGACGTCTTCGCCCGCGCCATCGTCCCGGCGCTGCAGGTGCGGCTCGGCCAGCCGGTGGTGGTCGAGAACATCGGCGGCGCCTCCTCGCGCCTCGGCACCCAGGCGGTGCTGCGGGCGCCGGCGGACGGGCACACGCTGCTGATCACCAACGACACCCTCGCCGCGGTGGAGGCGCTGCCCCCGCCGGGCGCGGCGCCGCTGCTGCCGGGCCTGGCACCCGTCACGCTCGGCATCGATGCGCCGAACCTGCTGGTGACGCATCCGCGCTCGGGCATCCCGGACATCGCGACTTATGCGGCGCGGCTGCGGGCGCGACCGGGCGGGCTCAATGTCGGCGTGCCGGGCTGGGGCACCTCCCATCACCTGACCAGCGAACTGATCGCGCAGGCGATCGGCGCGCGGCCGGAGCACATCGCCTATCGCGGCGGCGGTCCGCTGCTGGCCGACCTGCTGGCCGGCACCGTGGACGCGGCGCTGGTGACGCTGGGCGCGGCGATCGACCAGGTGCGGGACGGGCGGCTGGTCGGGCTGGCCGTCACCTCGGCCGCGCGCGCGCCCTCGGCACCCGCGGTGCCGACCGTGGCGGAGATCCTCGCGCCGGACTTCGAGCAGGTGACCTGGATGGGACTGCTCGCCCCCGCCGGTACGCCGGCCGCCACGCGCGACCTTCTGCACGAGGCGACGCGCGGCGCACTCGCGGAAGCGGCGGTGACCGAACGCCTCGCGGCCCTCGGCTTCGGCGTGGTGGGCGCCCCGGCGCCCCGCTTCGCCGAGGTGCTGTCCGGCACCGCAGGGCGCTTCGCCGCCGTGGTCGCGGCGACCGGGATCCGGCCGGCCGATGCGTGACGATCACGATTTTTCGAGCGGCGCCGCGACCGCTGGCGCCCCACCCCATATCCAATCTTGGAGGCCTGATGCGATGAGCTTCACGATCCTCTCCCGCCGCGGCCTGTTGGCGACGACAGCCGCACTCGCCGCGGCAGCTGCGCATGCCCAGCCAGCACCCACCCTGCTCAACGTCTCCTACGACCCGACGCGCGAATTCTACCGCGAGTTCAACGCCGCCTTCGCCGCGCATTGGGCGGCGCGCGGCCATCCGCGGCCGGCGATCAACACCTCCCATGGCGGGTCGGGCCGCCAGGCGCGGGCGGTGATCGACGGGCTGGGGGCGGACGTCGTCACCCTCGCGCTGGCCTACGACATCGACGAGATCGCCGAGCGCGGGCTGCTCGCGCGCGACTGGCAGAAGCGCCTGCCGGAGAACAGCACGCCCTACACCAGCACCATCGTCTTCCTGGTGCGGCGCGGGAACCCGAAGGGGCTGCGCGACTGGGGCGACCTGCTGAAGCCCGGCGTCGCGGTGATCACGCCGAACCCCAAGACATCGGGCGGGGCGCGGTGGAACTACCTCGCCTTCTGGGCCTGGGCGCTGCGCCAGCCCGGCGGCAGCCCCGCCACCGCCGAGGAGGCGACGGGACGGCTGTTCCGCCAGGTGCCGGTGCTCGACACCGGGGCGCGCGGATCGACCACCACCTTCGTCCAGCGCGGCCAGGGCGACGTGCTGCTGGCCTGGGAGAACGAGGCGCATCTCGCGCTGCAGGAATTCCCCCAGGCGGGGCTCGAGATCGTCTACCCGCCCTTCTCCATCCTCGCCGAGCCGCCGGTGGCGGTGGTCGACCAGAATGTCGACCGGCGCGGCACACGCGCGATCGCCGAGGCCTACCTGAACCACCTCTATTCCGAGGAGGGCCAGCGCATCGCGGCGAAGCACTTCTATCGCCCGCGCAACGCCGAGGTGCTGCGCGCGGCGGGGGATCGCTTCCCCACCATCGAGTTCGTCACCATCGACAGCGCCTTCGGTGGCTGGGCGCAGGCGCAGCGCACGCATTTCAACGATGGCGGCATCTTCGACCGCATCTACCGCCCCGGTCGCTGAAGCGCGATGAGCGCGAGCGCGGCGATCGCCCCCCGCAGCGCCCGGCGTCGCCAGGCCCTGCCGGGGCTCGGGCTGACCCTGGGCGTCACCTTCGCCTGGCTCGGGGCGATCGTGATTGTCCCGCTCGCCGCGCTCGCGCTCAAGCCATGGGAACTCGGCGTCGCGGGCGTCGTCGCGGCACTGGCGGAACCGCGCGTCCTGGCGGCCTTCCGCATGTCCTTCGGCGGCGCACTGGCGGCGGCCCTCGCCAGCGTGCCGGTCGGCCTGCTGTTCGCCTGGGTCATCACGCGCTACCGCTTCCCGGGACGGCGGGTGCTGGACGCGCTGATCGACCTGCCCTTCGCGCTGCCGACCGCGGTGGCGGGGCTCGCGCTCACCGCGCTCTTCGCCAGCAATGGCTGGCTCGGCGCGCCGATCGAGGCGCTGACCGGCTGGAAGGTCGCCTATACGCCCGCGGGGGTGATCGTGGCGCTGTTCTTCGTCGCGCTGCCCTTCATGGTGCGCACGGTGGAGCCCGTGCTGCGCGACCTGCCGCTCGACACCGAGGAGGCGGCGGCGACGCTCGGCGCGACGCGGCTGCAGACCATCCGCCGCGTGGTGCTGCCCGCGCTGGCGCCGGCGATGCTGACGGGCTTCGGCCTCGGCTTCGCCCGCGCGGTGGGCGAGTACGGCAGCGTCATCTTCATCGCGGGCAACATGCCGATGATCAGCGAGATCGCGCCGCTGCTGATCGTCGTGAAGCTCGAGCAGTTCAGCTACGCGGCGGCGGCGGCGATCGGGCTCGCCATGCTGGTGCTGTCCTTCGCGATCCTGCTGCTGCTCAACCTTTGGCAGCGCCGGCTGCGGCGGGGACTCGGATGAGCGCCGCGACGCGCGATCCGGCGCCGGCCCGCATCGCGCTGGTGCTGCTGGCGGCCGCGCTGGCCGTCGCGGTCTTCCTGCTGCCGCTCGCCGCCGTGCTGGCGGAGGCGTTGCGCCGCGGCTGGGAACCCGCCTGGAGCGCGATCAGCGATCCGGATTCCCTCGCCGCCATCCGCTTGACGCTGCTGGTCGCGTCGATCTCGGTGCCGGTGAACACGGTGGGCGGCGTCGCCGCCGCCTGGGCCATCGCGAAATGCGACTTCGCCGGCAAGCGCCTGCTGACGACGCTGATCGAGCTGCCCTTCTCGGTCTCCCCGGTCATCTCGGGCCTGGTCTACGTGCTGCTGTTCGGCGCGCAGGGATATCTCGGTCCCTGGCTGCGCGCTCAGGGGATCGAGATCATCTTCGCCCTGCCGGGCCTGGTTCTCGCGACGGTCTTCGTCACCTTCCCCTTCGTGGCGCGCACGCTGATCCCGCTGATGCAGGAACAGGGGCGCGAGGAGGAGGAGGCGGCCGCGACGCTCGGCGCCGGCGGCTGGCAGATCTTCCGGCGCGTCACCCTGCCCAACGTGAAATGGGCGCTGCTGGCGGGCGTGCTGTTGTGCAATGCGCGGGCCATGGGGGAGTTCGGCGCCGTGTCCGTCGTGTCGGGCCATATCCGCGGACAGACCAACACCATGCCGCTGCATGTCGAGATCCTCTACAATGAATACATGTTCGTCGGCGCTTTCGCGGTCGCCGCTCTGCTCGCGCTGCTGGGGGTGGTGACGCTCGCGGCGAAGACCCTGCTCGAGATGCTCACCTCGCGACGGATCGGAGAGCACGTATGAGCGTCGAGATGGAAGGCATCGTCCGCCGCTTCGCCGGGACCACGGCGCTGGATGGCGTGAGCTTGACCCTGAAGGCGGGGGAGTTCGCCGCCCTGTTGGGGCCGTCGGGTTCGGGCAAGACGACGCTGCTGCGCATCCTCGCGGGCCTGGATTTTCCCGATGCAGGCCGTGTGCGCATCGCGGGCGTCGATCTCGCCGGCGTGCCGGCGCGCCAGCGGGGGGTCGGTGTGGTGTTCCAGCACTACGCGCTGTTCCGCCACATGACGATCGCCGAGAACGTCGCCTTCGGCCTGCGCGTGCGCCCGCGGCGCCAGCGCCCGTCGGAAGCCGAGATCGCACGCCGCGTCGCGACTTTGCTGGAACTGGTGCAGATCCCGGACCTGGCGGCGCGCTATCCGGACCAGGTCTCGGGTGGGCAACGGCAGCGCGTGGCGTTGGCCCGGGCGCTCGCCATCGAGCCCTCCCTGCTGCTGCTGGACGAGCCGTTCGGAGCGCTCGACGCGCTGGTGCGCAAGGAGGTGCGGCGCTGGGTGCGCGGGCTGCACGACCGTCTGGGCATCACCTCGGTGCTGGTCACGCATGACCAGGACGAGGCGATGGAACTCGCGGACCGGATCGCGGTGATGGATCGTGGGCGGATCGTACAGTTCGGCACGCCGCGGGCGCTGCTCGACGACCCTGCGACGGCCTTCGTCGCGGGCTTCATCGGGGAGGCGAACCGGCTGCGCGGCGAGGTGCGTGGCGGATGGCTCCAGATCCGTGACCTGCCGGTGCCGGCGGTTCGGGTCGCGGTGGGGGATGGATCGGCCGAGGTGTTCGTGCGGCCGGAGGATCTGGTCGTCGAGGCATCTACCGGATGCGACGGCGGGGTCGAGGTGGCACTGGTACGCGCCGAGCGTTCGCGCACGAGGGTCGTGCTACGTTGTGGCGCCGCGATGCTGGACGGAGTGTCGGACCATCCGGACGATCAGGTCGCACCAGGCATGCGCGTGGGCGTCGCCCTGCGACGACTGACGGTGTTCGGCGCGGAAGGATTGCATGAGACGGTGCTGCCCACGCGAGGCACGGTGCGCTTCACCGAGGGCGCCGCGACGTGAGTCTCGCTGAGCGGAAGACCCACGGACCACGGCGAGACATGACCGGCGAACACTCTGCGCTTCACCGAGCAGGAGGTGCTGCCAGGTGCCAAGCCTTCGGTCGGCTTGCCTGAACCGCATGACAGTCGCCTTCGAAAGCGCTCCGATGGTCCCTGCCCGGCGTTCGGGGACCGTGGCGCAGCTTGGACGTCCGTCCGACCCGCCGCGAGACGGCCGAAGGGCCACAGATGCTCCGCGACCATTCCCATCGCCCGGAACGGCAAGGCAGGACGGCCGTTGCCGAAGCCGTCGGCGCCGCGTCAGACGAACCCTCAAGCGCTCGATGGAAACCCGCCTCGTCCTCCCACGGAATCATGTGCCCGGCCTCCTCCACCCGCCGGACCTCAAGCCTTGGATTCAGGACCGCGATCTCCGCCAGATCCGCGTTAGACACGACACCCCCGCGCCCCGCCACCATCAGCAACGTCGGCAGCGCAAGATGCGGCAGGTCGGCATGGATGTCCTCGGTGTGGAAACCCTCGTGGCTTGCGATCACGGCGTCGCGGTCGCAGCGGCGCAGCCATTCGAGCCGCGTGCGCAGGTGCTCGTCCGACCAGCCGGGCACGAAATCCCGCAGCACGGCCGGATCGGTGCTGGCTTGCGCGAGGTCGAGGGAGTCCAGGAACCACGCCAGGCCGGTGGGATACGGCCGGCGGCCCGGACCGCTCATCGGCGGGTCGATCAGCACCGCGCGATCGAAGGCGACGCGACCGCGCCGGGCGAGGCGAATGGTGATGCGCGCCCCCATGGAATGGCCCATCAGCACGGGCGCGGACAGGCCGATGGCGCCGACCAGCGCCTCGATATCCGCCGCGTAGCTGTCGAGGTCATAAGCCAGGTGCGGCCCGCCTTCGCTGAAGCCGCGCCCACGCAGGTCCGGGATGACGGTGTCGTAGCGGTCACCAAGCCGCTCGCCCACGAAGGCCCAGGTCTGGGCCGGGCTGGTGATGCCCGGCAGCAGCACCAACGCCGGCAGATCCGGCGAGCCGAACCGCAGGTAGCTCTGCACGATTCCGTTGGCGATCAGGCTCTGTCTGGTCATGCGTAGCCCGGCGGCGGCACGAAGCCGCCGATCACCTCGCTGACGAGCCTGCCGAAGGCGATGGTGCGATGGTCCTGCAGATAGGGCCCGACGATCTGCAGCCCCACCGGGAGGCCGGCCGGCGTGCGCCCCGCGGGCACCACGGTCGCCGGCAGGTTCGGCAGGCTGGCGATGCCGGCCCAGAAGAGCTGGTCGTTGTAGTCTTCCTGCCGCCCGTTGACGGTGATGGTCCTCGCCCAGCGCGGCCTGTCCTGATCGTGCGGAAAGGCAGCCGAGGCTGCCACCGGGCACAGCAGGACATCGACGGTTTCGAACAGGCGCGCGAAGGCGTCGCGGATGCGCTGGCGTTCCTCGCTGGCCTGGAACCAGGCACGATGGGACTGCGTCGCCGCCCGCGCCACCCGCGCGCGGTAGCTCCCATCCTGCGACCCGAGGGCGACGACATCCTGCTCGAGCGCCGCGTAATCCGCCTCCGGCAGCAGGGCACCCGTCGCGCCACGCAGGACGCGCAGATAGGTGTCGTGGAAGGCGGCCAGGTCCCATTCCAGCCGTGCCGTGCGATCCACCCGCGCCCCGGCGGCGGCGATGGCGGAGATCGCGTTCTCCAGGCAGGCGACGACCGCGTCGTCCACCGCGCAGACCGGCGAGCCGAGCAGCACGCCGACGCGGAAATCGCTCAGGCGTGTCTGCGCCGGTCGCGGCAAGCGGACCTGCCATCCGGACACATCCTGCGCCTCAGGCGCGGCGAGGAGATCCATGGCGAGCGCCAAATCCTCCGCGCTACGCGCGAGCGGACCGCAGACCAGAACGTCGAGCGGCGTGCGCGCGATGGGAATGCCGTGCCCCGCCTGCGGCACGATGCCGAAGCTCGGCTTGTGGCCGAACACGCCGCAGTAGTGCGCCGGGTTGCGGATGGACGCCCCGATGTCGCTGCCGAGCTCCAGCGCCGACATCCCCACAGCCAGCGCCGCCGCGGCCCCGCCCGAGGATCCGCCCGGCGTCGCGCCGGGGTCCCACGGATTCCGCGTCGTGCCGTGGATGGCGTTGAAGGTCTGCCAGTCGGAGAGCAGGTAGGGCACGTTGGTCTTACCGATCAGCACCGCCCCGGCATCGAGCAGCGACCGGACCGATGGCGCCGTACGCGCGGCGATGTTGTCGCGCAGCGCCGGATCGCCCCAGGTGGTGGGAAGGCCCTCGACGTCGAAGGCTTCCTTCACCGTGATCGGCACGCCGTGCAGCGGACCCGGCGCCTCCCCGCGCGCGAGTGCCGCATCGGCCGCCGCGGCGCGGCGCCGCGCGCCCTCCCGGTCCTCGATCACGATCGCATTGACCGAGGGGTTGAAGCGATCGATGCGCGCGAGGTGCAGATCCAGCAACTCGACCGCCGAGACCTGCCGCGCCCGCAGCGCGGCAGCCATCCCGGTGGCGGAGAGGAAGGCCAGGTCCACCGTCGCCATCACCCTCTCCGGACGTTGAAGAACAGCGGGAAGCCCTTCGGAATGTCGAGCACGTTCCGGCGGTAGGCCGTCGGCTGCAGGAAGATGCCAAGCGGCACGTAGGGCACGTCCCGGAAGGCGGCTTCCTGGAGCGCCGCACAGGCGGCGCGCTGCGCCGCCGGGTCCGTGGCGTCGAGGAAGGCGGTGCGGTGACGCTCGATGTCCGCGCTGTCCGGCCAGCCCATCAGGCCGCGGTCGCCGATGCCACGGATGAACTTGTTGTCCGCGGGCGTCGCGGTGGCGGCAGCGGTGGTGAAGGTGCAGAAGGCGCTCCAGCCGCCCTGCTCGACCGGCTGCCGGCTGTTCCAGCGCTGTGCCAGCGTGCCCCAGTCGAGCGCCTGGTAATCCACGTTGAAGCCGATGCGGCGCAGCAGATCGCCGGTCACGAGACTCATGGCGTTGATGGCGGCGAAATCCGTCGGCGCCATGAACACGACCCGCTCGCCGCGATAGCCCGCGGCCTGGAGCTGACGCTTCGCCTCGTCGATGCTGCGCGGGCTGGTCAGCGCCTGCATGCCGGCGCTGCTCGCCATCGGCCCCGGCGTGATGAAACCGATGTTGTCGCGCCACATGGCGCGGTCTTCGCCGGCAACCGCGCGCATCACTTCCGCCTGATCGAGGGCCGCGAAGATCGCGCGGCGGATCGCCGGGTTGTTGAAGGGCGCCTGCGTGTGATTGAGGCGCAGGAAGGCGATGAAGCCCGTCTCGTCCTGGATCGAGACGCGCACGTCGCGGTGCCGGCGCAGCACCGGCAACAGATCCGGCAGGGGCTGCTCCCACCAATCCACCTCCCCCGACTGCAACGCGGCGGCGGCGGTGCCGGCGTCCGGCATGGTGCGCCATTCGACGCGGTCGAGATGCGCCACCTTCGGGCCCGCGAGGAAGCTCGGCGTGCCGCTCGGCCGCGGCATATAGCCCTCGAAGCGCGTGTAGACGTTGCGCGCGCCGGGCACGCGTTCGTCCGCGACGAAGCGGAAGGGGCCGCTGCCCACCATCTCGGTCAGCGGGCGCATCGGGTCGGTGCTCGCCAGCCGCTCGGGCATGATGCACGGGATGTTGGTGCCAGGCTTGCCGAGCAGGTCCGGCAGCGTGGGGAACGGCTTGCGCAGGCGCAGAGTCACCACGCGGTCGGACTCCGCGCGCATCTCTTCGACCACGTCCATCAGATCGTAGGCATAGGTGTCGCGCTTGCCCCAGCGGTCGAGGCTCGCGACCACGTCGCGTGCCCGCACCGGTTCGCCGTCATGGAAGCGAAGCCCCTCACGCAGGGTGATGCGCCACAGCTTGCCGTCGTTCTCGACGACATGGCCTTCTGCCATCTGCGGGCGCGAAACGAAATCTGCATCCCAGCCATAGAGCGTGTCGAACACCATCAAGGCATGGGCGCGCGTGACAAAGGCCGGCGTCGCGATGGGGTCGAGGATGGCAAGGTCCGCCTGGGGCACGAAGCGCAGCGAACGCTGGCCTTGTGCGGCCGCAAGGCGCGGCGCGGCAAGCAGCGCCGCGGAAAGAGGCAGAAGTTCACGTCGCTTGAGCATGGTGCGGTCCCCGGTGATTCAGCATGGCATCAGCGATAGCGTAGGCTACCGCGTCGCTACCGACCATGGGTGCAGTTCGATGCGGGCGATGCTGTACAGGAACCGTGTCGCACATCGCCTCGCGCGCATGGCAAGGCGTCGACCAGGCAGCGCACCGGCGCATGGTTCCAGTCTGGGTATCTGCGACGCATCCATTGGCCGGCCACGGCAGCGTCAACGTCGTCGATCTGGTCTCATGGCCCCTGATCGGCGTCGGGTTTCCGAAGGTAACCTCCGGAATTCACGATCTGCGCTTGCCCAGCCAAGCCGATGCGTCGCGATTCTTGGCTGCCGGTCGTATTGACCGGAGGCTCCCATCACCGCCTAAAGTGGATGTTCTCGCGTTCAGGCTGAGATCCCTGCGCCCCATGAAAGCGTTCTTTTCGCCACACCACGCCGGGCATCGGCCAAGTCAGACATTTCGGCATGGCCGGATCGTGCCGAACCGGGACCTCCCCGCACGCGCGGACAACATCCTCTCCGCGCTGCGCGCCGACGGGCACACGCTCCTCGGCGCCGCCCCACACGGCATGGCACCGATCGCGGCGATCCACACCCCGGAGTATCTCGATTTCCTGCGACATGCCTGGGGCGAGTGGCGAAAGATCGAAGGGGCGTCGGAGGACGTGTTCCCCTACATCTTCCCCGTGCGCGGCATGGATCACGGCTATCCGACCTCCATCGTCGGTCGGGCGGGCTATCATATGCATGATTGCTGGGCGCCGATCGGCCAGCATACATGGGACGTCGCGACGGACTCGGCGAACCTAGCCGTCGAGGCGGCAGAGCAGGTGCTGGCCGGCGAGCGCGCCGTCTATGCGCTCTGCCGTCCGTCCGGCCACCACGCCTTCGCCGACATGGGCGGCGGCAACTGCTTCCTCAACAACGCCGCGATCGCCGCACAGCATATGCGGCAGCGCTTCGCCCGCGTCGCGCTGATCGATGTCGACGTGCATCACGGCAACGGCTCCCAGGGCGTGTTCTACCGACGCGACGACGTCCTGTTCGTTTCGCTGCACCGTGACCCGGTTGATTACCATCCCTACTTCGCCGGCCATGCGCATGAGCGCGGCGAGGGCAACGGCCGCGGCTTCAATCTGAACCTCCCGCTGCCGAAGGCGTCCGGCGACGAGGCCTTCCTCGCCGCGCTCGAGACCGCCTGCGTCCGCATCAGAGCCTTCGAGGCTGAGGCGCTGGTCGTCTCGCTCGGCGTCGACGCGCATGAGGCCGACCCGACCGAAGGGCTGAAAGTGACCTATGATGGCTTCCGCCGCATCGGTGCGCGGCTCGCCGGACTGAACCTGCCCACGGTGCTCGTGCAGGAAGGCGGCTACAACATGGACACCATCGCGCGCTGCGTCGCGGGCGCGCTGGCCGGCTTCGAAGGACGGGAGACCACCGCAGCATGAACGTCATCGACGACATGGCCGCAGCCCAGGGCGTGGCCTATATGGACGGCACCTTCATGCCGCTGGCGGAAGCGAGCATCCCGATCCTCGACCGCGGCTTCCTGCGATCCGACGTCACCTATGACGCGCTGCATGTCTGGAAGGGCCGCTTCTTCCGGATGCAGGACCATATCGACCGCTTCCGCGCCTCGATCGCGGGGCTCCGCATGGCGCTGCCGCAAACCGATGAGGAACTGCGCAACATCCTGATGGAGTGCGTACGCCGCACGGGATACCGCGATGCCTTCGTGATGGTGATGTGCTCGCGTGGCGTGCAACCGCCCGGCACACGCGATCCGCGTCTGTGCCGCAACCGGCTCTACGCCTATGTCACGCCCTTCCTGTGGATCGCCAACGAGGACCAGCGGCGGGACGGGTGGAAGCTGATCCTGTCCAGGACGCAGCGCATTCCGCCGGAGGCGCTCGACCAGCGGATCAAGAACTTCCACTGGCTCGACCTGACGATGAGTCTGTTCGAGGCCTATGACCAGGACGCGCACACCACGGTGCTGCCGCTGGCCGACGGCACTATCACGGAAGGGCCAGGCTACAACATCTTCGTGGTCAAGGACGGCGCCCTCGCCACACCCGACCGCGGCATGTTCGAGGGGATTACGCGCCGCACCGTCGCCGAGATCGCCGGCGACCTTCAGATGAAGTGCGAGATGCGTCCGGTGCGGGTGGAGGAGTTGGACGAGGCCGACGAGTTGTTCACCAGCACCACCGCGGGCGGCATCACGCCGATCACCTCCTACAACGGCAGGCCGCTCGGCGACGGCACGCCAGGCCCGGTGACGAAGCGCATCCTCGATCTCTACTGGAAGCGTCACGAGGACGACGCCTACACCACACCGGTCGCCTACGACGATTGACTCCGGCCTTCCCGGGAAGGCGCCCTGCCCTCCCGGCTCATTCTGGCCGGGGTGACGTCACGCCCCGAGCCCCTTCGGATCGTACACCGGCGTCGCCAGGCCCAGCATCCGTGCCTGGATCTGCAGCGCCAGGATGCGCGAGTAGAACCGCACCTGCTGCAGGTTGCCGCCTTGCAGCCACAGACCGTCCTGACGCGTCGGCTTCCACATGTTGCGCAATTCGCCCACCCAGGGTCCGGGGTCGCGCCGCGTGCCGGACCCGAGGCCCCAGACATGGCCGACGCGCGCCGCGACCTCGGGCGAGATGAGCTGGGCGATCCAGCTCTCCATCGGGTCATAGCCGGTGGCATAGACGACCAGATCGGCATCCAGCACCGATCCATCCGACAGTTCCACGCCTTCGGGTCGGAGCCGCGCGACCTGCACGCCGCTCCGGAGCGCAACCTCGCCACTTGCGACCAGTTCGGAGGCACCGACATCGATGTAGTAGCCAGAGGCCCGGCGCAGATACTTCATCGACAGCCCCGTGTCGTCCTCGCCGAAGTCGAGCATGAAGCCCACCTTCTCGAGCCGCGCGTAGAACTCGGCATCATGGACGCGGATGTCGCGGTACAGTGCGCGATGCAGCTCCGCCACCATGGCATAGGGGCGGGAGGCGGCCATGAAGTCCGCCTGCTCCGTGGTGATGCCTGCGGCGACCGCTTCCTCGGAGAACAGCTTCCCGGTGATGAAACGGAACAGCGTGTCGGCGCGCGCGACCAGCGTCGAGGACCGCTGCACCATCGTCACCTGCGCGCCGTGCTCCCACAGGTCGGCGCAGATGTCGTGCGCGGAATTGTTCGACCCGATGACCACGGCACGGCGCCCGGCATAGGGCGCGCCACTGTCGAAGGCACTGGAATGGCATTGCTCGCCGCGGAAGGTCTCCGCGCCGGGGAAGCGCGGGATCGCCGGGGCGCCGGACATGCCGGTGGCGAGCACGAGCTGCTTCGGCCGCAGGGTGACGGGCTTGCCGTCCCGCTCGACCTCGACAGTCCAGGTGGCGGTGGCCGCGTCATATTGCGCCTGGCGCGCAGTCGTGGAACCCCAGAAGCTGATCTCCATCATTTCGGCATAGGCATCGAGCCAGTCGCCCATGCGATCCTTCGGGATGAAGACCGGCCAATGATCCGGGAAGGGCATGTAGGGCAGGTGGCAGGCCCAGATCGCATCATGCAGATGCAGCGAGCGGTAGCGGCGCCGCCAGGCATCCCCGGGGCGTGCGAGGCTGTCGATGACGAGCGTCGGCACGCCGAGCCGGTTGAGCCGCGCGGCGAGGGACATGCCACCCTGGCTGCCGCCGATGACGAGGCAATAGGGCTGCTCGGTGGTGCCCAAGGCAGCTTCGCGGGCGGCCCGGCGTTCGGGCCATGTCCGGCGGCCCCGCTGCGCGCCGTGCTCGACCCCGCGCTCCCGCCGGGCCCCGATCTGTTCCTCATGACCCCTGATCGCGGTGGCGCTGGTGAAGAGCGTGCGGCAGCGGCCGTCGATCAGGCGCAGATGGCCACGGCCACGCAGCGCGGGTGTCTCGACGCGGAACCAGGCCTCGACGGTGCCGTCCTTCTCCACGCCGCTGCCGGGCTCGACCTCGAAGCCTGCCGATGCGGCGGCCGCGCCCCGGTCGGCCAGCATCGCGGCGATCTCCTCCTCGCCGGACATCGTGACGACCGACCACGTGAAGCACAGCAGGTCACGCCAATGGCAGTCCTCGTGGAACAAGCCGCCGATGTCACGCGCATCCAGCGCGACGGCGAAGCGGGCGAGCCAACTCGCGATCTGGGATTCGGCGGTAGGCTGCAACATCGATACGTCCCGGGTGTGATGCGGATGAACCGCACCAGACGCGGCGGGTCCTGCCTCATCATGGCCGCGGACATTCGATCGCCACAAGCCATGCCCCAGCAATGCAATGATTGCCTCACCCCGGGCCGCCGGAATGACGCCGAGCAAATCAGGGCTCCCCCGCCTGATGCCCCGCTCGCTGGTGCCTCGCTGCTTCGATCACGAGCATCCGGTCGCGATGCACCTGTTCCCGGGGCCGCGGAGCGGGTGGGAGATCCGCGCGGCGGATCTCGCCACCAACCGCCGCATCGGCTCGATCTGTTACCGCAAGTTGATCCAGCATTTCGCGGTGGCGGAGAGGCGGATGCTCGATAATGCCTTCGCGTGTCCGTGATGGTCGCTTTCCTTCGCGCGGCGCGGGTCCGTGGAACCAGCGATGGCGGCCGGGGCGCTGCGCGCGCGACTTGCCCATCTGAAGCTCCATGTCGGCGCGTCTGTCGAGAAGCGGCCGGCACCCTTGGAGGGCTGAGGGGGCCAGGACGGGTCGTCACAGCCATCGCGGAGTGTTGCGCAGCCATCCCCGCAGCAGCTGCTCGGCCGGATGCGATATCCGCGGGGCGTGACCCAGCAAAGCCTCACAGGTATCGGGTCTCGTAGAACGCCGGCACAAGCGGCGGCAGATGTGTCGTTGGCAGCCAGCGGGGGGGCGTCTGGAGGCGATCGGCCATAAGCCGTTCGAACCACGCGACGACGGTCTCGGGACGGGACTCCTCCGGTGGCAGCAGCCACGTCGCCGGCCGACCCTCCACACGCTCCGGAATGGCACCGATGCCGGTGGCCAGGATCGGCAATCCCTGCAGCATGCAGTCCGAAAGTGCGAAGCTGAACGTCTCCGGTGCCCGGAAGGGCAGCCACGCAAGGTGCGGCCGCAGGCGGCATACCTCCAGGTTCAGCGCGCCTTCCGCGTAACCGCCGAGCGCGCGCAGCACGCCGCTTTGCTGCAAGTGCAGCGGCAGCGTTGCCTCATCCTCGCCGAGGCAGAGCAGTTGCACGGCCAAGCCACGGTCCGCGATACGGTTGGCGACCGCGACGACGTCGCTGAACCCCTTGTGCGATGCCAGCCGTCCGAGGCACAGCACGCGCAGCGGCTGTCCCTCCATCAGTGGCGGCGCGTGGACGGCGAAGCCGCGGGGTCGCCCCGGTTCCGGCAAGTACGCCGCCATCACCGGAAGGCCCTGCATCAGTCGTCCCGCCCGCCAGGCGAGGTCCCGGCTGCAGGCGATGCGCCGCGCCGCCGCGCGCAGCAGCAGCCGCGGCGGCCCACGGCGTCGGGCGGGATGGTCCGGTGCATCGAGCGCGGCGTCGCCAACAAAGCGGCCCTCGGCATCCGTCAGGTGCGGCCCGTTCGCGACATGGTGGTAGTCGAGCAGCGTGACATCGAACGGCACGCCGAGCGCATCGAGCAACGGTTCGATCCAGCGGTCGAAGCCGATGCTGTGCAGCACGTCCACGCTGTCGACGCCAAGGCCATGCAGCGCCGCGACCAGCCCCTCGATGCCGTCCCTCGCGATATCCCATTCGACTTCCGCCGCATCGGGCGCGATCGAGCTCAGGCGGAACAGACGCTCCTCGACGCCCCAACCGTACAGCACGTTCACCCGCGCACCGATCGCCTCGCCCAGCGTTCGCGCATAGCGCAGCGTTCCGCCACCCCACGCATGCAGCAACAGCAGGCGCGTTGGCCGGCGACGATCCGGCATCCGGGCCAGGCGCAACGGGAAATCGGGCGCGGCCGGATGAGGTGACGGTGGCGCCACGCCGGGAGCCGAGCCGGGCAGAGGCGGTGCCGGTGCCGTGTCACTCGCCATCGCAAGCTCGCCGAGACGCGCCAGGGCGGCGATCATCGCCCCCGCCTTGGGCGGGGTGCCTGCCAACGCCGCCGTCAGCGCGTCGCGGGACAGGATGCCGCCAAAGCCCGCGCCCCGCGAGGTGGACGACAGCCAACCCGGCGTTCGGCCTGCCGCGACGCTCGCCAGGCCTTCCCGCAACATGCCGGCCTCCGGCACGGCACCACCATCGAGCACTGCAAGAAGCGGCGCGTCTCCGGCAAGCAGCGCGGCTTCGAGCCGCGTGGCAGCCGATCGCACCGGCCCACCGCTGCGCAGGATCGTCGCGGGCCATGCGAGCGATGGCGGGTCCAGGCTGAGCGCCGGCGCGGAAGACGGTCCCTCGTCGAGCAGCGTCACGCCAGCGATGCGCCCGCCGGCCGCGGCGAGCCGGCGAAGCGCCTCCGTAGCCTCTCCCCCGGCCCGCATGCCCGCCAGCACGACGTCCACCGGGAAGGCGCCCAGCGCTTCCCGCAGCCGTTCCTCCAGAAACAACCGCGCGCCCTCATAGGGGCTGTGGCGCAGCGTCGCATCGACATGCAGCAAGCGCCGCAGTCGCTCCTGCGGCGTGCCGTCGGGGGGCTCGCGCTGCTCCGTCATCGTCGTCCAGAGCAGGCTCGCTTCCTCGAGGTGGCGTGCCATGCGCGACCCCTGGCCGGGATGAAGCCGCTGGCGGGTCAGTGCCCCTGGCACCGGCACGAAAGGATGCCGGTGCGCCAGGCGGTACCACAGCGCATAGTCCTGGGTCGTCGGCAGGCCCGGATCGAAGCCGCCCGCCGCCTCGAGGCAAGCGCGCGGGACCAGCATGGCGCAGCCATTGAGCCGTCCCTCCAGCACCGCCCGGATGCCGTTGCCGACGACGCCATCATCCTCGAAGCCGCGGGTGTGCCGGTACTGGACGACGAAGCCACCGTCCTCGGCGATGGCATCGACATCGCCGAAGGACACCGAAGGGACGGGACGCGCCATGACCGCCTCGGCGTGACGGGCGATGCGTTCGGGGTGATAGAGGTCGTCATGGCTGAGCCAGGCGAACCAGTCGCCGCGCATCGCCGCGATGCCTGCATTCAACGCCGCACCGACGCCGCCGTTCGGTCGCGCGATGAGCCGCACCGCATCGCCGAAGCCAGCGACAACGCGACGCGTCGCGCCGCCGTCGTCGGATCCGTCGTCGACGACGATCACTTCGATCTCGCGCCAGGTCTGCGCGAGTGCGCTTTCGATCGCCTCTCCCAGGAAGTCGCTGCCGTTGAAGACCGGGATGACGATGGAGACGAGGGCCCGGGTCATGCGGCTGCCGCCCGTCGTCCGGCGCCGATCACCTCGGCATACCCCGCGGCCGCGCTGACAGCGTTGCGGCGCAGGTCCCATCGCCGATCCACTGTCGCCCGGTTGCGCGACGCCGCTGCGTCGACCAGGGCGTCGTCGGTCGCGGCCCGGCTGATAGCCGCAGCCAAGGCCGCGACATCGTGCGGCGGCAGGATCAGGCCATCCCGTCCCGGTGCGAGCCACTCGGCTGCCGCACCGGTATTCGACACGACCGGAAATGCGCCGAGCACCATCGCCTCCAGCAGGGTCGTGCCGATGCCGTCGGAGATGCCGCAGGCGACCATCATGCGCGCGTCGCCCATGCGTCGCAGGACCGCGTCATGGTCCGCCATCCAGGGCTCCGCGGCGATATCGAGGCCATCGTGTTCCGCCAGGCGCTGGGCCATCTCCCGCACCGCCGACGGCGCGAGCAGCAGCCGGATCGCGAAGCCGCGGAGCGCCGGCGCCGCCAGGTGAATCGCGGACAGCGCATGCAAGGCGCGTCCCGCCCAGCCGTGATACCCCTTCACCAGGATCAGGCGGCGGGCCGAGGGCGGCAGCAGCGCATCGAGCCTCGGCAGTGCCGCGATATCCGCCCCGCCCGAAGCCGGCTGCGGCGGCAGCAATCGGCCCCGGAAGCCAAGTTCCCTTACCAGGGCGGCATCGCGGTCGCACTCGTTCAGCACTGCGTCGGCCTCGGTCATCACCGCGCGCAGGATGGGGCGATGGGCCGCGAGCCGGCCGTAGAGGAAGATGTCGCTGCCCCAATTCGACACCAGCCAAGGCGGGCGCTCCTCGCCGAGACGCGGCATGGCTGCCAGCGCGGCATATCCGGCCTGCTGGATCTCCATCGTGTGCAGCAGCGTCGGGCGCAGCGCGCGGATGGCCCGCGCGATGGTCGCGCCGCGCAGGATGGTTCGCCGATTTGTGAAGCCGATCGGCGGCGGCAGCGCATCGGGTGTGGCTTCCTCACCCGTCGGTTCGGCGGACCAGAGCCCGATCGCATCCGCCGGCATGGCGGCGAGGTCGGACTCGTCACGGATGGGCCACAGGCGACCGAGATCCGGGATGGGGTCGCGCCGCGCTGTCGGCAGCAGCACCAGGGGGCCGACGTCCGGCGGCAGCATCCGCAGCCACCGCGCCGTGTGGATGCTGTCCGGCATCGCGACCACCAGAATCGGGCGCCGGGTCATGCGGTGATGGCAATCCGGCCAAGCGCGCGCAGCATCCGCCCCGCGAGCGCCTTCGGATCATGCGCCGCGCGGAGCAGGGCGAGGGCATCTGCGTCGGCGTGGGGTGCGGGGAACTGCACCGGTGCGATCACCGGTACGCCCAGCGCCGCCGCCTCGCCCAGCGGGAGATGCGCGGTGTCGTCGACGGCCACCGAGACAAAGAGCCGTGCCTCGCGCAGCACGTTGCGCGGCGCCACCGAGGCAGGCCAGGGTTCGATGCGCAACCCGGTCTCCCCCTGCAAGACTTCGACTGCGGCAGCCATCGGGGGATCGTCGGCGTTCATCACCGCGATGGCGATGCCATGCAATCCCTCGGCCGCGAGATGCAGCGCCGAGACGACCAGAAGTCCACGACTGCGCGAGCTGTCCTCTCCGTCCACGACGATGCGCGGCAGCCGCATCACGGCAATATCAGGCTGGTCGGCATGCTGACTCCGTCCATATCAGCCCGGCCTGCAATTGGCCGGCTGGCGGTGCCGCGGCTATAAGTTGCGATGGTTATGCTTCTCTAACGAGCACAGGCGACGGTAGCAACTCGGCATGCGATCCAGGCCTTCGTGACGGTACGTCCAGGATATCCCCCCGGCCGCCAGGCTGCCGGAGACGACAGCGTCCGGCACGTACTGGTGCCGGTGCAGGATCTCCTCGCGCGCGGCGGCATCGAGGCCGCGCATTATCGCCTGGCGATTCCACGGCATCCGGGGATCCGCTTCCTCTGGCCCTCGCGCGGGCCCGACCTTCGGGCCGCCAGGGCCGGCCTTCTGCCGGCCAATGCACGCCCCTTCGCGGTCGATCGCTCGCGTGCGCTCGAAGAAGTGACGACGGAACTGGCCGGCCCCGCAGCCCCCTATGCAGGTGCCCTCGTCGCCGCGGCATTGGCGCTTCAAGGAATGGTGATGGACGCGGTGGAGGTGCCTTCCACGGTGCCGGTCGCGCATCTCGTCCGTCCGGCGTGCAGCGCCTTCGGCATCCTGGTCGGCCGGGTGGTCGGGATCTGGTTCGGCAGCGCGGTGGAAGCGGCCGGCGAGGCATGGCCGGATCTCCCTGGTGATGCAGACGCGGCGCGGCTTGCCGCCTGCGAGGCCCTGTCCGATGCCGCACTGGAACTGCGCCACGCCATCGGGGTCGCGCCGCCGCGCCCATCAAATGGTGCGGCGCTCACACTGCCGCTTTCCACCCTGTTCGATCCGCCCTTCGTGCAGCCGACCGCGCCCGCAGGGGACCTGCCCTTCCATCCGCTCGGCCTTCCGGGGCATGGGCTTGGCGCCTTCCTCCGTCTGCTCGATCACGTGCCGGCGTCGCTGCGCGCCCGTGCGCGACTGCCGCACGACATGACGACGCCGCTCGCCGCCGCGCTGCGTGCCGAGCCGGCGGCGGCCGGCCTGCGACGGCTCGCCCCCGGCGAACCGTCGATCGGAGTGGAGTTCACAAGCGCTTGCGTCTTCGACCCGTCGCCGATCCAAGCGCTGCGGCGCGGTTGTCCAGCGGTGCTCTCGCGTCGCGGCTGGACCGCCGCCGCGCTGGCACGGCCCGACGCGCCACCAGCCGGCCTCGACCCTTGCGACCCAAAGGCCGCTGCGGCCGCGCTCGAAGAGCGGCTCGAGGGCGCCCTGGCGCCGTTTGCCGCGGCCCCGCTGCCACCCGGAACCGTGACGTTGCACGACGTCTACGCCGGCCAGCCGTTGCCGCCGGTGTGGCCCGACCAGGCCCCGATCGATCTGCCCGCGCTGCGGCCGGTGCTGGCCGCGTCGCATCCCTGGCGCGCCCCAGTCGCGGTACCGGAGATGAGCGTCCTTGTCGCCGGGGACGGCATGACACCGGAACGCCTGGCGCGGACCGTGGCGAGCCTTGCGCGGCTGGAGGCGGTCGCGTTGGAGGTGCTGGTCCTGCTCGACGAGACGATGCCGGATCCCGCGCGACTGGAGGAAATCCTGGCGGCGTCCGGCGGCTTCGCGCGGCCGCTGCGGCAGGGACGCGCGGCGGGATGGCGGCGCGCGCTCGACGCAGCGCGCGCGCCCGTTGTCGTCGTGCTGGCGCCCGGAGACATGACCGCGCCGGGATTCGGAGTCTGGGTGATGGCTCAGCTCAACGCCCCTGGCCGCGTGGTTGCGGTGCCGCCCTGGGGCACGATCCGGGCCGGGCAGCCAGGCCCGCCAGCATCGAGCCCCGCACCCGCGCTCGCCTTGCGACGCGATGCGGCGAGCGCGGCTGCCGGCGACGGGCATCTGCCCGACGTCGCAGCGTTGCTCCGCCACCTGATCGCCGCCGGAGGGCCGGGCTGCGCCGCCTCGCCCGCGCCCGGCATCGTGCCATTGGTCTTCGCGGTGGCCCGTGCCGACGCCTCCGGCCCGCCCAGGCTGGACGTCGCCTCGGCCCGCGCCGCATGAAGCGCCGCAACGCAGGAGGAAAGCCATGAAGGGCAGGCGCGCGCTGGTCACGGGCGCGGGAGGATTCATCGGCAGCCACCTCGTGGAAGCGCTGGTCGAAGCGGGCGCCGACGTCACCGCGCTGCTGCACTACAATGCGGATGCGGCGATCGGGAACCTCCGCCTGCTGCCGCCCGACGTGCTGGCGCGGGTGCAGCTCGTGCATGGCGACATCAACGATGCCGACTTCGTCCGCAGGCTCGTCGCCAAGTCAGAGGTGATCTTCCACCTTGGTGCGCTGATCGCCATCCCGCATTCCTACAGCGCGCCGCGCAGCTACGTGCAGACCAATGTCGGCGGCACGCTGAACGTGCTCGAGGCGGTGCGCGCCGGCGACGGCCAGCGCCTGGTCCACACCAGCACCTCCGAGGTCTATGGCAGCGCCCGCTACGTGCCGATCGACGAGGCGCATCCGCTGCAGGCGCAATCGCCCTATGCCGCGACGAAGATCGCCGCGGACAAGCTCGTCGAAAGCTATGTCCGCTCCTTCGGCCTGGCGGCCGTCACGGTCCGGCCCTTCAACACCTTTGGACCGCGGCAATCCGCGCGCGCCTTCATTCCCACGGTGATCGGCCAGGTGCTCGGCGGTGCCGCCGCGGTGAAGCTCGGCGCGACCACGCCGGTACGCGACCTGACCTATGTGGGCGACACCGTCGCCGGGTTCATCGCCGCGGCCACGACACCCGGGATCGAGGGGGGCTGCTTCAATCTCGGCACAGGTACGGGCGTCGCCGTCGGCGACGTCGCGACACGGATCATGGCGCTGATGGGCTCACAGGCGCGCATCGAGCTCGACGCCCAGCGCCTGCGGCCGGCGGCGAGCGAAGTGGACCGTCTCATCTCGGCGAACGGCGCCTTCACGGCGGCCAGCGGCTGGCGCCCGATGGTTTCGCTGGACGAGGGTCTGCGCCGCACCATCGCCTTCTTCGAGCGGCATCGCGACCTGCTCCCGTCCTCGGGCTACGTCACGTGACGGGATCGACCGAGGCCCTGGTGATGGCCGGCGGCAAGGGCACGCGCCTGCTGCCCTACACCGCCGTGCTGCCGAAGCCGCTGCTGCCGGTCGGCGATGCGCCCGTGCTCGAGAGGTTGCTGCGGCAACTGCGCACGGCCGGTCTGCGGCGCCTCAGCCTCGCCGTGCATCACCATCGCCAGTTGATCGAAGCCTATTTCGGCGATGGCGGCGCGCTCGGCCTCGATATCACCTACGTCGTCGAGGACCGGCCGCTGGGGACCTGCGGCGCGGTTTCGCTGGTGCTGGACGGGATGACGGAGGATTTCCTTCTGCTGAACGCCGACCTCGTGACCGACCTCGACTTCGCGGCGCTCCGCGCGCATCACCGCGCGCGCGATGCCGACCTGACCATGGCGGTGCAGGCGCGCCGCGTGACGCAGGAATTCGGCGTGGTGGAGCTCGACCCGCAGGGTGCGGTGACAGCCCTTCGCGAGAAGCCCTCCACGCTGCATCACCTGGTGATGGGCGCCTACGTCCTGCGGCGCGACGCGGTGCGGCGCTTCCTCCTGCCCGGGCAGCGCATCGACATGCCGGATCTCGTCACCGCCCTGCTCGCCGGGGGCTTCCGCGTGGAAGCGCTGGTCACCGACGGTCTCTGGCTCGATATCGGCCGGCCCGACGACTACGCCCGCGCCCAGGCCCTGGCAGCGGCGGGCGCGGCTTGATGGCCTTCCCGCCGCCACCCGCGCTGGCCTATCGCCCGGCGCCGGAAAGCGCATGGTGGGTCCACGCAGCATTCCTGCAGGGGCTGCTCGTGCAGATGGCGCCGCGCCGGTGCGGCGGCAGCGGGGAGGGTGTCGCCATCCTGCGCAGCCTCGCGGCCCGGGCCGGGCTCCTGACCGAATTCGACGAAGCAGCACCGGATCTCGCCGAGGACCTCGACCTCCTTGTGCTCGAGGCAGGGTCGGCGATGGAGCCCGCGACGGTGCTCGCGCCTTGGCAGCCGGCATTGGTGCCAGGCGCGGTCGTGCTGCTCCATGGGGTGGGGTCTGCGCCGCCGCAGGACGCACCGGTGCGCCACCTGCCGGGGGGGCATGGACTCGCGGTGCTGGCGACCTCGTCCGATGCACGGCCAGCGACACTATGGGCGCTGCCGCCAACGGCCTTTGAGGAGGCTGTCAGCACCAGCCGCGACTGGCTCGCCGCGCAGCGGCTGCGCGAGGCGGATGCCGAGATCGCCGCGCTGCGCCGCCGGGCCGATGGGCTGGAGCGTGCGCTGCTCGCGGCGCGGGAGACGGCCGACGCGCCGGCCGAGATCGGAGCCGCCCCCTCGTTCGAACCGCGGGCGCGGACCCGGGCAGGCGTCCTGGGCCGTGCGCGGACCCTCGCGACCCACATCGCGCAAGGCCAGGTGGGACCGCTGCTGGGCGGGATTCGCGCGCGGCGTCGCGTGCGCGAGATGCTGCGCACCTCACCATACTTCGACGCTGCCTGGTACGCCGCCCGCCACCCGGAAGCAGCAGACCCGATCGACCACTTCCTGCGCGTCGGCATCCGGGAACGTCATGAGACATCGCCGGCCTTCGACGGCGCCTGGTACCTGGCGCGGCACCCCGACGTCGCGGCAAGCGGGTTCCACCCGCTGCTTCACTACCTCGAGCATGGCCAGGCGGAGGGGCGCGCCACCCGCGCGCGCGGGGCTGCGCCGGCCGCGGCGTCAGGAGCGGACCGACGTCTCGGTCTCCACCTGCCGGGACCGACCCTGTTCCCGGTCACGATCGGGATCGTCGCGCCAGCCGATCTGCCCATCGAGGCCCTGACGCAAGCCGTTGCGGCGGCCTCGACGGCCCTGACGCAGATCGGCCAGGCGGCGCCCGGCCGCATCCTGCTGCTCGGACTGGGCGAAGCACTGCCGCCAGAACGCTTCGCGGCCTGGCCCGTCGCAGTCGTGCCGCCACGCCGGACCGGGAGCCCTGTCGCCGGGCACAATCGCCTGATGGCCATGGCGTTCGGCGGCGGCGCTGCGGTTCACATCCTGCTCAGCGCCGAGGCGACCCTGCATCCGGAGGCGCTCGTCGCGCTGCTGCGCATGGTCCGCGCCACGGGGCGAGAGGCGCTGGTCGGCGCGCGTCGTGTTCCGGCGCCGCTCGGCGGCGTGGCCGCTGCGGACGCGCTGGAAGCGGATTGGCTCAGCGGCATCTGCCTCGCCATCCCGCGTGCGGTCCATACGGCGATCGGCGGTCTCGACGAGCGCTTCGATTCAGCCGGTGCAGACCTCGATCTCTGTTGGCGTGCGAAGGCGGCCGGGATCGCCCGGCTGCACTGCCCGTCCGCCCTGTGTCTCGACCACGCGGACCGGGACGATGCGGATGCCGCGCGCGTCGCCGGCGTCCTGCTCGCCACGAAATGGGGCCAGTCCGAGGTCGCCGCGGCCTTCGCCCGGTCGCTTCGGGAACGCGGCCTGCCGGTGCCGGACCGAGCCGGCGACGCAGCGTGCCCCGCTGCACCCGATCTTGCCATCGACCCGGCCAGGCTGGTGCGACCGTGGTGACCGCATCCAGCCCGCAGGGCATCCTTGCCTGGCTCGGCCCGGACCCCGATCGCGGCAGCGGGGCGCTGGAACTCGCGGCCTTCTCGCTGCTCGGCCAATGCCATCGCCCGCTGCATCTGGTGGTGGATCTGCGCGACGCGCCAGCCGCGCGCGCTGCCTGGCTGGCTGGACGCCTCGAGACCGCCTTCGCCCTGCCCGGGGCGCCGATGCTGGACATCCTGCTGCCGGGGCGGCCCCTGCCGCCTGAACCGACGGCGCGATTCCTCTGCCATCTCCCTGCGGGCCGCGTCTTGCCTCCGGGATTGCTGGCGCGGCTCGCAGGGGCGGAGACAACGGCCGAGGAACGCGGACTGCGCCTCCTGCCCTGGCCGGAGCCCGGGGAGGATTGGGCTGCGGCCGCGACCGCGGCCCGCCCCCGGCCATGGCCCGATGCCCCGCCGCGCGGCGCCCGTGGCCCGTCGCCTATGCCCGCAGGCACGCCGCAGCCCACGCCTCCGCTGGTTTCCGCGCGGCGGCTGCCGCCTCATCTGTGCCGCGGCCTCGCGCTGCCGCTCGGCTATGACGTCGGCGCCCGGCGATGGCCGCGGATCGCCGTGCTGGCGCACCTGTATTACGCGGAACTCGGCGCCGAGTTCCGCCAGTACCTCGACAACATCCCCTTCCCCGCGGATCTCTTCGTCACGACCGACACGGCCGCGAAGCGCGCCGCGCTGGAAGCCTGCTTCGCCGGCTGGCAGCCGGGACCGGTCGAGATCCGCGTGGTGCCGAACCGCGGCCGGGACGTCGCGCCGCGCCTCGTCGGCCTCGCGGACGTGCACGCGCGCTACGAGCTCTGCCTGCACCTGCACGGCAAGCGGTCGCTGCACTGGGATCGCGGCGAATGGTGGCGACGCGACATGATGGACAACCTGCTCGGCACCCCGGCCATGGCGCTGGGTGCGGTCGAGGCCTTCCTGCGCGCACCGCGGCTCGGCATCGTCATGCCGCGCACCTGGCCGCCGGTCGTGAACGCGATGGATTGGGGCCGGGACATCGGGCGCGTGCAGGCCTTGGCAGCGCGGATGGGGTTCGAGGTCCGCCCGTCCGACGTCCTGGAATTTCCTGCGGGCTCGATGTTCTGGTCACGCAGCGCGGCGCTGCGCCCTCTGCTCGACCTCCGTCTGGCGGTGGAGGATTTCGAAGTGGAGGACGGATTGCCCCGCGGCAGCGTCGCCCATGCGATCGAACGACTGATGCTGCATGTCTGCGAGACCGCGGGGTACCACTGGCTGCGCGTGGGCGACCCTCGGCTGTCCGAGCCGGGCACCCTGATCCCCGCCGCCGATCCCGCCGCGCTCGATGCCGCGATCGCGGACTGCTTCGTGCGACTGACCGACCCTATGCTCAGGCCTTCGGCCGAGGACGCCGCGTCGCCGGAACTGCGCGCCTGGTTTCGCCCGGCCGTGAACCCGCGTCCGCGGTTGACGCTGGTGCTGGACGGCGCGGGCCTGCCGAGGGCACGCGCGCCCGGCGGCGCCCTGCATCTCTTCGCGCGAATGGCGCTCGCCGGCGGCGAGGCTGCCGCGTTTCGCGTGGCGATCGCTGGGGACGGGTACCTGCCCGCGGAGCTTGCAGAGGCCGAGATCCTGCGCCTGCCGCAACAGGATTTGGGTGCGGCCTTGCCGCTGGGACCGCGGGACGTTCTTCTCGCGGCCGGCCCGCGAGGTCTTGCAGCCGCGCAGAGTCTGCGCGCGGCACAGGCAGCGCATTTCGGCATCGCGCCGCCCGCGGTGCGGCACATCGCGACGGAGGAACGAACGGTGATGGCCGAGATCGACGCCCGCGCCGCGGCGCTGTTCCGCACCGTCCTGGCAGAAGCCACGAAGGAGGCGGCATGACCCGGGTGCTGGTCCTCGGCGGCAGCGGGATGCTCGGCCACGCGGTGTTCCGCGTTCTGGCCGCCGCGCCCGAGGTCGAAGCCTTTGCGACGCTGCGCAGCGACGCTCCGCGCCGCTTCTTCGACGCCGCGCTGCAGGATCGGCTGGTCAGCGGCATCGACGCCCTGGACACGGATGCGCTGGCGGCCTGCCTCGCCCGGGTCCGGCCCGAGCTGGTCGTCAACTGCGTCGGACTCGTGAAGCAGTTGGGAACGGCCGCGGATCCCCTGGCGGCACTGCCGGTCAATGCGCTGCTGCCGCACCGGCTCGCGCGCCTCTGCGCCCTGCTCGGCGCGCGCCTCATTCATGTCAGCACCGATTGCGTCTTCCGCGGCGACCGCGGTGGCTACACCGAGCAGGACCGTCCCGATGCGGACGACCTGTATGGCCGGTCGAAGCTGCTCGGCGAGGTGGACGCGGCACATGCCGTCACGTTGCGCACCAGCATCATCGGCCGCGAGCTCGGGACCAGGCACGGGTTGGTGGAATGGTTCCTCGGCTCCGCAGGGCCCGTGCGAGGCTTCACCCGCGCGGTGTTCAGCGGCCTCACGACGGATGAACTGGCCAGGGTCATCCTGCGATACGTGCTGCCCGACAGGACGCTGACGGGCGTCTGGCATGTCGCCGCGGCCCCTGTGAACAAGCACGATGTGCTGTTGCTGCTGCGCGACGCCTACGGCCGTAGCACCGAGATCCTGCCCGACGCCGGGCCGGTGATCGATCGTTCGCTGGATGCCAGCCGCTTCCGCGCGGCAACGGGTTATGTCGCGCCGAGCTGGCCTGAGATGATCCGCGCGATGCGGGCAGAGGGAGATGCCGCGTGACCCTGCAGGATGTCCTCTCGCACCGGAAGGTGCTGGTAACGGGCGGAACCGGTTCCTTCGGCCAGGCGGTGGTGCGCCGGTTCCTCGCCGCCGGGGCGGGCGAGATCCGCATCTTCTCGCGCGACGAGAAGAAGCAGGAGGATATGCGGCGGCACTTCGCCGACCGGCGGCTGAAGTACCTCCTCGGCGACGTGCGGGACTACGCCAGCGTGCGTGAGTCGATGCACGAGGTGGACCTCGTCTTCCACGCGGCGGCCCTCAAGCAGGTCCCCTCCTGCGAGTTCCATCCGATGGAGGCGGTGCGTACCAACGTGATGGGCACCGAGAATGTCATCTCCGCGGCCATCGCCTGCGGGGTGGGGCGTGTGGTGGCGCTCAGCACCGACAAGGCGGTCTACCCGATCAACGCCATGGGCCTGTCCAAGGCGCTCATGGAGAAGCTCCTGGTCGCCCGCAGCCGCACGGCCGGCGCGACCGTGCTCTGCGCCACGCGCTACGGCAACGTCATGGCCTCGCGGGGCTCGGTCATCCCACTTTTCGTCCGGCAGGCGCGGGCCGGGCGGCCGCTGACGGTCACCGATCCGGCCATGACGCGCTTCCTGATGTCGCTCGAGCAGTCGGTCGACCTCGTGCTCTTCGCCCTGGCTCATGCGCGGCAAGGCGACATCTTCGTCCAGAAGGCGCCGGCCTGCACCGTCGGCACGCTGGCCGAGGCGGTGGGCCGTCTCTTCGACAACCGGGCGCCGGTCGAGGTGATCGGCACGCGGCACGGGGAGAAGCTCTACGAGACCCTGGTCTCGCGCGAGGAGATGGTGCGGGCCGAGAACATGGGCGACTTCTACCGCATCGCGGCGGACGGCCGGGACCTCAACTACGACATGTATGTCGAGGCCGGCGAGCAGCAGATCTCCGCCAGCGACGACTACACGAGCCACAACACCCGGCGCCTTGGCGTCGGGGAAGTGATGCAGACCCTACAGGGGCTGGACTTCATCCGCCGCGAGCTGCGCGGCGAGATGGTCGAGGACCTGGTCTGACATGCGCCGCGTGATGACGATCATCGGGACACGCCCGGAACTCATCAAGATGAGCCTGGTGATCGAGCGGCTCGACAGGCTCACGCAGCATGTCCTCGTGCATACCGGGCAGAACCACGATCACACGCTCAACCAGGCGCTGTTCGAGGATCTCGGTATCCGTCGCCCCGACCATTTCCTCGGCGTCGCCGGCGGGACTCCGATGCAGGCGATCGCGCGGATCCTGACCGCCGCGGATGCCGTGTTCGAGGCGGAGCGACCGGAGGCCGTGCTGATCTACGGCGACACCAATTCCGGCCTCGCGGCCATGGCTGCCAAGCGTCGCCGCATACCGGTCTTCCACATGGAGGCCGGCAACCGCTGCTTCGACCAGCGCGTACCCGAGGAGCTGAACCGAAAGGTCATCGACCACCTCAGCGACGTGAACATGACGCTGAGCGAGCATGCGCGCCGCCACCTCCTCGCTGAAGGGTTGCCGCCGGATCGCATCTTCAAGGTGGGTTCGCACATGGCGCAGGTGCTCGACCGCTTCCGCGGACGGATCGAAGCCTCCGAGGTGCTCGCACGGCTGGGGCTCGCTGCCGGGCGATACTTCGTGGTGAGCGCGCATCGGGAAGAGAATGTGGACGAGCCGCGCCGTCTCGCCGCGCTGATGGCCTGTCTCGACGCGCTGGCGGCGGCCTATGACTGGCCGGTGATCGTCTCGACGCATCCGCGGACGCGCGCCCGCCTGCAGGACGCCGGCACCGGAGCCCTGTCGCCGCTCATTCGCTTCCTGCCGCCCTTCGCCTTCACCGACTATGTGCGACTGCAGCTCGGTGCCTTCTGCGTGCTCTCGGACAGCGGCACGCTGACCGAGGAAGCGGCGTTGCTCGGCTTTCCCGCCGTAACCCTGCGCGAAGCGCATGAACGGCCCGAGGGCATGGACGCCGGCGTGCTGGTGATGGCCTCCTTGCTGCCCGACCGGGTGCTCGATGCCGTGCGCTGCGCGCGCGACAGCATCGGCGAGCGTTATGCCGGCCGCGTCGCCGATTACGAGGCGGAAGATGTGGCCGGCAAGGTCGTGCGCATCGTGCTGTCCTACATCGATCAGATCGACCGCGTCGTCTGGGGTAAGCCCGCGCCGGAGGAGGCCTGACGAACAAGTGCTCGTGGTCTGCTGGACCGGGCGATCTGTCGGCCCCGGCCGCGCGTTCTACCGAGGGTCGGGTCCGCACATGAGGCGAAGATGCTCGACCATCAGGTCCTGCTCGCGCAGCGGAACAAGATCCGTCCAGCCGTCGAGGTCAGCCAGGTTCCAGGGATTGCGACTGATCAGGTCGGTCTTGATGTAGGGAAATGCCATTCGCTCGACGAGTACGCGCCACAGGTGGTGGCAGGGATTGAGTGGATGGCGGCGCAGGCTGTCGGGGGCCGCGAAGCGGTCGCCGAGCGACAGGCGCGTCGCCGCATCGACCTGCGTCAGGACCCGTTCATACCCGAAAAGGGCCGCGCAGCGGATGCCGGATGCGACGAACCGGCGCGTCAGGCCGATCTCGCCGGATTGAACGATCCGCCACTTGCTCCGGCTGTCCCGGAAGCCCTCGAGATGCGTGAGCACGGTGCCGACCGCATCCTCGCCCCGGGCCAGCAGCGCGTAGGACTGCAGGTGCGCGCCGCCGGCGAGGCTTTCGGTCAGACCGAAAAGACCTTCGCCCCCATCGCGCCAGGCCGCGACGATCGGCTCCATCGGTCGGAACGGCCCCAACACGCTGTCATTCGACAGCAGCAGCTCCCGCGGCTGCGGCAGGGTCCGCAAGGCTTCCCTGGCGGCATCCCGCCACGCACCGAAATCACCCCCGGTGTTGCCGCGTCGGATCCGCAGGACCGTCTGCTCGGCGACCGCGCCCCAGTCCTCCGCGGGAGGGGAGGCGTTCGACACGAAGACAACGTCGAAGCCGTTCTCGCGCCAGATCGCGATCTGCCGCATGACCATGCGGGAAATCCGACCGTCGGGCGACCAATGCGCGTAAAGGGCGACGGAGCCCCCCCTGGAGGGCGCCCGCCCCGGTGCGATCTCGAGAATGCGTCCGGCTTGGGGACGCAACAGATCCGCTGCTGCCGCCGTCAGAACTTCGACGCCCACTGTCGCCACCCGCTGCAGGAAGGCGCCAACCGATCGCGTCCCGAGACCTTGGAAGGCGCGCGGCAAGCCTGGTCCCGACGTCGCGAGGTCGGTCAACCGATAGGGCCGAGGGGCCGCAGGTGGGCGCGGGGCAATGCTGCCGACGACCTCGCTGGCCACAGTACCTCCGCCGAGCGTCGGTCCGATGCCCGTCATGCTTCAACGCCGCGCATGACGGCCGCAGCAGAGATCTGGGGATGCGCGCTCATCCCGCCGACCCTCAGACCAACCCGTGCGCCGTCTTGAACCGGCGGATCCAGTTCATGCGCACCGGACGGCCGCGGGTGACGAGTTCCCGCAGGATCTCCGAGCGTTGCCCTGCGGGCAGCAGCTCGAGGATCCGCGCGATTTCATGTTCCAGGAAGACGCCTCGCGCCAGCAGGTCCTTCTTGACGAGTGGGGCCCCCATCACACGGTGGAAGACGCCGAAGCCGAAATGCACCTGGCTGGTGTTGACGAAGGATCGCATGATCTCGTTCACCAGGGCCTCGCGTTCCATCCGCCCGGCGAGCTGTTCGATCGAGCTCGGCGCCTGCCCGGCGGAGGGTTCGACCCGCAACCCGCGCAGCGCACGCGCCGTCGCCTCCGGCCTGCCGAGCAAGGTGGCCGGTGAGGTCGAGCGCAGCTGCGTTGGAAGGAAGCGCAGCAACGCCGCAAGTTCGTCGAGTGCCATGGCGTCGAGCCGCTCGGCAAGGCGTTCGGCGGAGTAGACGACGTCGATCCTGTAGCCGGCCTTCTTGACGCATTCGGCAAGGCCGATCTCACCGCGGACGATGGCATGCGGTCGCAGATCGTACGGCTTGTATCGTTCCCAGAAGGCCGCGACGCGTGGATCCGCGAAGACCTCGCCCGAGACCCCGAACGCGAAGGAGCCGACATGGTGGTAGTATTCGTGGTTCTCGAAGGTCCCGACGACATCGTAGGCGCTGTCGGTCAGCCGCCCCACCATGTCCTCCAGTTCCGGCCCGCGCAGGTAGAAGATGCTGTCGTTGAAGTAGAGCATGCGGCCGGCAGCGAGGCCCTGGAGGTGCAGGCTCGCCGCGCGGTAGGCGCCCATGTCGCGACCGACATTCGGCCGGATCAGGATGCGATGGGCCGCGGCCCGCAGCTGCTCGAGCTCCGCCGGGCGTGGCCTGCCGTTGCAGACGACCACGGCATTGACGCCCTGTCGCCGCAGGGTGGCGAGCAGATCGAGGAAATCCTCACCGACGCGGAAGGCGGCATACTTCACCACAATCGCGAAGGCCTTGCCGGTGGCCGGTGTGCAGACCTCGTCGGACAGGATCTGCGGATGGCGTTCCTGCAGCACCTGCGGCTGCTGGGCGAGCTTGATGCCGGCGCGGTAGGCGTAATAGGCGAGGCGGTCGAGTTGCCTCGCGACCCAGCGCAGCAGATCACGCATTGTGTTGCCGGTGCGCGGGGCGGCGCACCCCCTGGTCAGCCCACGGGTCTCGTGGGAGCGGATGACGACCGGGCGCCGGCCGATGCCGGCATGCCGGCCGCCGTGGGTTCGTCGGAGTGTGCGGTGGCTGACGCTCGATGCGGGGCATCACAGCGGTCGTTCCCTGAAATGGCCACCGCTGCTGTGCATGACGCCGATAACGTCGCGGATGATGCCCGTCAGTCGCGGTACCTTCCCCTGTCCGAGGCCCAGCCCGGTCCTCGTGTAGATGCAGGCGGAGCCGCGGGGCAAGGTGGTTTTGCTGATCGCGGGATCGGCAGGATCGGCGGCATGCTTGCCCTAGGACGAATGCCGTAAGCCCCCGCCGAAACCGCAAGGCTTGCGCTGATCAGGGCCACGCGGACCATTCGATGGCAGGAGCGACTACTCAGGCGCCATCACGGGGGGCGGATCTCGCAAAGCACGTTTGCGAGAGAACTGCTGCTGCGGCGGCCGGCCGCGAAGCCGTTCGCCCCACACGGTAATGCGACAATCCGAGGGGAGCGCCGGTGGCGGGTCCCGCGGGCGGAAGCGGCATGTGCGCCGGATGCGGTGCGCTTGCCGAGACCCCGACCGATCGCTGGGTTCGTCTCGACCTCGCCCGCGCGCTCGCGCGGCAGGGATGCCGGCGAGGTCCGGAGCATCGTCGAATCGCCACTGACACAGGCGCAGCCCGGCGGCGAGGCGATCTTCGCCGCCGCGCTCTTCGTCGAGGGAGAGGGCCGGGCCGGCAATGCGGCCGCGCTGATCGCCCAGGTGCCGCAGGGTCAGCGATCACCCAACATGGCGCGCCTCGCGCAACACAGGTGCATCGCCGCCGAGATCGAGGAAGCCGTCCGAGGTCGACGGTTTCGAGGGCCGGCAACGCCTGCTCGCCTTTGCCGCGCGCAGGTCGAATACAGCCAGGGTGCCGGTTCGCTTTACGCCGGCGGCGGCTACGCAACCTTCACCGGCAGCCGCGTCAAGGCCAACGCCCGGATCGAGATCGCCGCCGGCGGGTCCTATGCGGTCGTGCGGCAGCCCGACGAGACGCTCACGCTCGGCATGGACCTCGTCTACTTCGCCTATGTCGAGAACCTGCGCTTCTTCACCCTCGGCCAGGGTGGCCGTGAACCTGCCCATCGACTGGCGCGCCCGGTCCGGCGGCTGGTCCTGGCGGCTCGGGGGGGGGCGCTGCAGGGGCAACTCCGGGCGCGCGCCGCCGACGCGCCGGGGCTGATCACCGCCTATCCATCGCAGAGCGAGAGCGGCGTCATCGGCAGCCTTCGCGCCGACCTTCAATACGCCATCTCGCGCGACCTCGCGCTCGGTGCATTGCTGCGCTACGACCGATCGGCGAATTGGAACGAGGCGCGCGGCGGCGTCTACGTGGTATCAGTTGCCGGAATAGCCGGCACCGGTCCCTAGCGTCGTCACAGCATCACCTGCTCGAGGGGCAGGACCGGCTCCGTCAGGTCGCGCACGCCCTTCACGCCGGGGACATGCTCCGCGAGCACGCGGAGCGCGCGCTGCACTTCGCGCCCCGGCGCAAAGCCATGGAATTCGACGACGCCGTCATGCACCTCGACCTGGGTGTGGAAGAGGTCGGCCCAGGATTCCCGGCGCATGGCCGCAAGGATCGCGGTGCGGATACGCGCATCGGGCAGGTCGGTCGGTTCGACCCTTTCGCCTGTGACGGCGTGCAACAGGTCCGAGCGACTGACGATGCCGCGCAGGCGCCCGCGCTCCGTGACCAGGACGCGTCGGATGCCCTTGCTTTCGAGCAAGGACGCGATCCCCGCGGCCGGCAGGTCCGGCGGGATCGTGTCGATCTCCAGGCTCATCACGTCGCGCGCCACGAAGCCGTGCGCGCGGGCATAGCGGATGGCAGCCTTGGACGGGTCGGCGAGCAGCCAGCGCAGCCAGCTCGGTTCCGCTGCCGGCGGCTCCGACAGGCGGCAGGTCAGGTCCGCCGCCGTCACCAGGCCGAGCAGGGCGCCATCACCGTCGACCACCGGTGCGGCGGTGATGCCCCGTCGGGCCAGCAGCCGCGCTATGGCCTCGACCGCCATGTCGGGCGGCACCGTCACGACCGGGGTGGTCATCAGGTCGCGGGCCTGGAGGGCATCCATGGTCATGCTCCTTCCGGCGCATCCGGGGCGGAAGCGGCAACTCCTCCATCACCGGCAGCCGGGCCTGCGGCAGGCGGTCAGTGCGAACAAGCGAATTTCATCAATATTTCAATGCACCGTTGGTGCTACGTACCAGGCCGCCATGGATATCGAACTCGTCCGCACCTTCCTCGCCATCGTGTCCGCCGGCAGCTTCATCAGGGCCTCCGAGCGGCTGCATGTCAGCCAGACGACGGTCAGCGCCCGCATCCGCACGCTCGAGGACCAGCTCCGCCGCCGTCTCTTCGTGCGCAACAAGTCCGGGGCCGGCCTGACGCCCGCCGGCGAGCAGTTCCTCCGCCACGCCCCCGCGCTGGTCCAGCTCTGGGAACGGGCGCGGCACGAAGTCGCGGTTCCCGCCGGGCGCCGCGCCGTTCTCGGGATCGGCGCCGAACACAGCCTGTGGGACCCCCTGCTGCTGCGCTGGCTGCTGTGGATGCGCCGCGCGCAGCCGGACGTCGCCCTGCGTGCCCATGTCGGCCTGCCCGAAACGGTGGTCGACCAGGTCGCGGGCGGCATCATCGACATCGGCGTGGCCTATGCGCCGCGTCATCGCCCGGGCCTCCGGATCGAGCTGCTGATGGAGGAGCGGCTCGTCATGGTGCGCAGCACGGGTGGCAGCGGGCGCGACGACTACGTGCAGGTCGACTGGGGTCCCGAGCTCGCCTTGCACTACGCCGCCGCCGGCGGCGGCCAGCGTGAGCCGAGCCTGGTGGTGGATCTCGGGCCGCTGGGGCTCGGCTTCCTGCTCGAGGCCGGAGGCACCGGCTACTTCCGCCTCGGCGCCGTGCGGCCGCATCTGGAATCCGGGCGGCTCGAACTGGTGCCGGAGACGCCGGAGTTCCTCTACCCGGCCTACGCCGTGTTCAGCGAAACGAGCGCGGATCCCGCGCTGATCGAAGCGGCGCTCGATGGGCTGCGACGCATCGCCCGGGAACAGCCGGGGGTCGCCGTCGTGGGCCGGGCCGCCCGCCGCCATCGTGCGGAAACTCCGCACTGAATCAGCAGGAACTCGCATTTGTCGCCGCGGGGATCGGGGACCAGGATCGCGTCGACGGCTGTGGCGGAGGCGGAGAGGCATCGATGCCGGAGGAGGCGAGGCTTGCCGAGCTGATGGCGGCGATGGCGCGGCGGCGCGAACCGCACGCGCTCGCGATGGTGGTCGAGACGCGGGGATCCACCTCCGCCCATGCCGGCGACAGGGCACTGATCGATGCGGCCGGCACGGTGCTGCTCGGCTGGGTCGGCGGCGGCTGCGCCGAAGGTGCGGTCCGGCAGGCGGCGCTGGATGGTCTCGAGGACGGCACCCCGCGATTGATCGAGCTCGACCTCGATGACGAGGTGCTCGGCGTCGGCATGCCCTGCGGCGGCACGATGCGCGTCTTCGTGGCGCCCGTCCTGCCGCCACCCACGCTCTGGATCGTCGGGCATGGCCGGGTCGCGGAGAGCCTCTGCCGGATCGGTGCGGAACTCGGCTTCCGCATCGTCGTGAGCGACGTGCCGGCGCCCGAGCCGGACCGCTTTCCCGGCGCGGAGGAGATCATCGGCGACGACTACGACTTCGCGCGGCTGCAGCCCGGGCGCGACGACAGCGTGGTGATCGCGACGCAGCACAAGGGCGACCACCTGTCTGCGGTGCGTGCGCTGCGATCGTCGGCGGGCCATGTCGCGATCATCGCCAGCCGCAAGCGCGCGGCGCTGATGCGGGACTTCCTGCGCGACGAGGGCTTCGGCCCCGCGGCGCTCGCACGCCTGCGTGCGCCGGCGGGACTGGACCTCGGGGCCCAGGCGCCAGCCGAGATCGCGCTCTCGGTCCTCGCTGAGATCGTCATGCGGCGACGCGGCGGCACCGGCACGCCGCGTGATGCCGGCGCCTCCGAACGGCCTGCATGGGCGGAGGCGACGCCATGACGCCGCGCCCCGGCATCGCGCCGCTGGAGGAGGACCCGAACGTGGAGATCATGTGCGCCTCCCCGCCCTGCTTCCTGCATGAGCTGGATCCGGCGTGGCTCGGTCAACCCGGATGGCAGGACGTGCAGGCGTGGCGCCGGGCCGAGCGCGCGCGGCTGATCGCCTGCCGCGCGGCGGTGCCGCACGCCGAACGCCGGGGGCGGGATCGTCTCATCACCGCGCATCTGCGCGCCGCGGTGCCGGATTTCGCCGGCCGGCACGTCGGCTTCTACTGGCCGTTCAAGGGCGAGTACGATGTCCGGCCGCTTGTCCGCGCGCTGCACCGGGAGGGCGCGCGCCTGGCGCTGCCGGTCGTGGTGCAGCGCGCGGCACCGATGGAGTTCCGGCCCTGGCGTCCCGGCGCCCGGATGGTGCCGGGGATCTGGAACATCCCGGTGCCCGCCGAGGGCGATCCGGTGCTGCCCGATACGCTGCTGGTGCCGCTGGTGGGCTTCGACGCGCGCGGCTACCGGCTCGGCCATGGCGGGGGCTACTACGACCGGACGCTCGCGGCGATGCCGCGCCGACCGCGCACGATCGGCATCGGGTTCGAGAGCCTGCGCCTCGCCACCATCCATCCGCAGCCGCACGACATCCCCATGGACCTCATCGTGACCGAGGCCGGCGCGCTGGAGCCCAGGGCATGACGCCCGAAGAACGCGCGGCGCTGGGAGAGGCGTTGCTCACCTCCGCCGCGGATGCCGTCGTCTATTGCGGCCGCGACGGCGCCATCGGCCTGTGGAGCCCCGGGGCCGAGCGCATCTTCGGTTTCACCGAGGCCGAGGCGTTGGGCCGGTCGCTCGACATCATCATCCCGCACGCCCAACGCGCGCGGCACTGGACCGGTTTCGACCGGGTGATGGCGACAGGCCAGTCGCGCTACGGCGCCGGCGAGGTGCTGGCGGTGCCGGCTTTGCATCGCGACGGGCGGCGGATCTCGGTGGAGTTCACCATCGTGCCGCTTCGCGACGGCAGCGGCGCGATGATCGGCATGGCGGCGGTCCTGCGCGACGTGACCGCACGCTTTGAGGAATTGCGGGCACTGCGTCGGCAGGTCGCCGCGGCGGAAGCCAAGGCCGGCTGATACGGGTGCGTTCCACCCGCGGACCGCACGACGTTGGTGGCCCTCCGGCGCGCCAGAGCAGGGACCGCATGATTGAGGCCGCCTCCAGACCCAGGGTGCGCAAGCGCTCCGGGTTCTCCGCGATGGCGGCGACCGTCGCACGATGATCGGCACCAGGGCGCAGCCTGAACGCGCCGTCCTGCGCGAGCAGCCGCAGCGCGCCCGCCATCGGTCGGATCGTTCCGGATGACCATGCGTCCGCCCTGCGGCACCGCGTCGAGGTGCGGATGCCGGCGGGAGAAGGCCGCCTTCAGCGTCAGCACGGTCCTGCCAAACGGGCAGGGCCGGGATCGACCGCCGGGGCGTCCTCAGAAGGCCGGCACCACGGCGCCCTGGAAGGTCGCCTGGACGAAGTCCTTCACCTCCTGGTTCTGATACGCCGCGACCAGGCGGCGCACCCAGGGGGCGTTGCGGTCCTGCTCGCGCACCGCGATCAGGTTGGCGTACGGGCTGTCGGCGGATTCCAGCGCGATGGAATCCCGCACGGGGTTGAGCCCGGCCGGGATGGCGAAGTTGGTGTTGATCGCCGCGGCCTCGACCTCCTCGAGCGCGCGGGGGATCTGCGCGGCTTCGAGTTCCACGACGCGCAGGCGGCGCGGGTTGTCGGCGATGTCGGCGACGGTGGCGCGGAAGTCGGCACCGTCACGCAGGCGGAAGGCGCCGTTGTTCGCGAGCAGCACCAGCGCCCGCCCGCCATTGGTCGGATCGTTCGGGATGGCGATCCGCCCGCCATTGGGCACATCCGCCAGGCGACGATGCCTGCGCGAATAGATGCCCATCGGGAAGACGAGCGTCTTGCCCGCGCTGACGATCGGCAGCCGCCGGTCGCGCACCTGCTGGTCGAGGAAGGGCTGGTGCTGGTAGCTGTTGGCGTCGAGGTCGCCGGCCGCGAGCGCCGCATTGGGCTGGATGTAGTCCTGGAACTCGACGATGCGGATCACCAGGCCGTCGCGCGCCGCGATCTCGCGTACCTTCTCCATCACCTGGGCGTGCGGGCCGGCAGTGACGCCGATGCGAAGAGGCCGCTGGGCGGACCCGATGTCCTGCGCCTGCGCGGCGGCGGGCAGGGCGATGGCGGCAAGCGCGAGGGCGCGGCGAGAGATCATCGAAAGGTGCTCCATCAGCGATGCGAGGTGCTGCGGACCAGCCAGTCCCCGAAGGACTGCAGCCCCTGCACGAGAAGAATGAGGATGAGGACGACGGTTGCCATGACTTCCGGCATGAAGCGCTGGTAGCCGAAGCGGATGCCCAGATCGCCGAGCCCGCCGCCGCCAACCGCGCCCGCCATGGCCGAAAAGCCGACCAGCGAGACGAGCGCGACGGTGGTCGCCGCGACCAGCCCCGGCAACGCCTCCGGCACCAGCACCTTGAGGAGGATCTGCAGGCGGCTCGCGCCCATGGCGCGCGCGGCCTCGATCACGCCCTTGTCGACCTCGCGCAGCGCGTTCTCGAACAGCCGTGCGAGGAAGGCGGTGGCGGCGAGCGCGAGTGGCACGATCGCGGCACCTGTCCCGATCGAGGTGCCGGCCACCAGGCGCGTGAAGGGCACGATCGCCACCATCAGGATGATGAAGGGCGTCGAGCGGGCCGCGTTCACCAACAACCCGAGCGGGCGGTTCACCCAGGCCGTCGGCCGCAGCCCGTCCGATCCGGTCGCGTAGAGCAGGAGCGCGATGGGCAGGCCCAGCGCCACCGCGATGGCCGCGCTCGCGCCGACCATCAGCGTGGTCTGCCACAGCGCTTCCAGCAGCAGGTCCTGCATGGTCGGGGTGAGC
Source organism: Neoroseomonas marina (assembly GCF_012927745.1). Taxonomy (GTDB): domain Bacteria; phylum Pseudomonadota; class Alphaproteobacteria; order Acetobacterales; family Acetobacteraceae; genus Neoroseomonas; species Neoroseomonas marina. Next base: position 886,147 of record NZ_JABBKX010000002.1, on the reverse strand, counting down.
CAGCTCATGGCGCGATCTCCGTCACCTCGAGGCCGAGCGCGCGCATCCAGCCGAGCGCCGCCTCCACGCGCTGCGCGGGGCCATAGGCGGCGAGCGCCATGACGCCGAACGGCTCGCCGGCGATCTCGTCGACGCGGCCCGAGATGATGTTGATGTCCACGCCGAAGTCGCGGCTCGCCTCGCTGACGACGGCACGGGTGCTGTTGGGACCGGCGAAGACGACCTGCACAAGGCGGCGCTCCTGGCCCTCGGTCGGCGCCGGCAGGCGCGCGACGGTGCCGGCGGGGACGGCATGGCCGATCACCTCGGCGACGAAGCGGCGCGTGGTGGCGTGGGCGGGGCGAGTGAAGACGTCGAAGACGCGGCCCTGCTCGATGATCCGCCCGGCTTCCATCACCGCGACGCGGTCGCAGACCGCCTTCACCACCGCCATCTCATGCGTGATGAGCAGCACGGTGAGGTCGAGGCGGTCGCGCAGTTCGCGCAACAGGGCCAGGATCTCCTGCGTCGTCTCCGGGTCGAGGGCGCTGGTGGCCTCGTCGCACAGCAGGATGCGCGGGCGTGACGCGAGCGCGCGGGCGATGCCGACGCGCTGCTTCTGCCCGCCGGAAAGCTGCGCGGGATAGGCATCGCGCTTCGCCTCGAGGCCCACCAAAGGCAGGATCTCGGCGACACGCCCGGCGCGTTCGGCGCGCGGAATGCCGGCGATCTCGAGCGGGAAGGCGATGTTCTCGGCGACGGTGCGGCGCGTATGCAGGTTGAAGTGCTGGAACACCATGCCGATGCCGCGCCGCGCACCCCGCAGCCTGGGCTCGTCCAGCGCGAGGAGATCAGCGCCGAGCACTTCGACGCGCCCGGCATCCGGCCGTTCGAGCAGGTTCACCGACCGGATCAGCGTCGACTTGCCGGCGCCGGAACGCCCGACGATTCCGAACACCTCGCCCTGCGCAACGTCGAGCGAGACGTCGTCGAGCGCGACTGTCCCGCCGGCGGCGAAGCGCTTGCGGAGGCCGGTGAGGCGGATCGCGGAGGGGCGCAGGTTGGAAAGGGGCTCAGCCATGGCACGCGCGATATGTGGAATCGGCGCGCCGCCGTGAAGGCGCGCTTCCTGCAGGTCAGCCATCGGCCGGGGGTGCTCCGGGGCGGCATGTCGGGCCGCGAGGTTGGGGCGCGCATTAAACGGATTCACCACGTAGAGTCAATAACAACACTATATGGAATTGAATTATCGGCCGCCCGTGGCCCGCCCCTTATGCCGGAGAATCGGCGGCGATCAAGTAATGCGTCGAGCAGAAAATCCTTTCGTCAGTAGCGAGCGCTCGGAGATCGAAATTTTCACGCTCCGCGACGATTGATCCCCGCGCCCGCGAGCCCATTCCCGCGGCGGGAGCGTACCGCGCTTCTTGGATCGCGTCGTCGCCGCCGATGCCCGATTGGCCCGCCGGCGTCACGTCATGGATGGCCCGGACTCCGCATCACCGGCGGGTGCGCCGAACAGAAGGCCCCAGACGCGCTCCATGCCGATCGCGTTGGCGATGATACGGAATCCGCAGAACGGCAGCATCGCGGCGAAGAAGCTCGTCGCGGAGAAGAAGAGGCCCAGAAACCCGCCCCCGCCGATCGCCGGCACGCTCGCCGCCAGGGATTCGCCGTGGATCCAGCCGCCGATCACGTGTTCCAGCACATGCATGGCGATGAACAGGACTGCGAGGATGAGGGACTCGAGGACGATCGGCCAGATCAACGGCGTTGGTTTGATCCGGTGGCCCAGGCGCAGATCCTCCACCACGAGGGCGACCTTACCGAGCACGAGGGCGTTCACCGCTGCGAAGCCATGCGGCCAGAGGGCGACGTCGCCATGCGACCGAAGAGCAATCTCCTCGTGCATGGTGAACATGCCGAGCAGCACCCAGATGTAGAGAAAGGAGACCATGAAGCGGCGGAACTCATCCACCACGAACTCCTTCGCCTTGCCGAGCCGCCCATGGCCCGCCGCGTCGCCTTCGCTCATTCCCGATGATCTCCCTCGATTCGTGTCATCGAAGCCCGCCCCAAAGCGCCGCAGCCCGCCAACAGCGCCGTTTTGACCATGCAGCGCGACAGGATCAGCAGGCCCCGCCACCGCGATCACCGCCGCGCCGGCACGGAAGATCGCGCCGTTCGCCGCGTCGAAGCAACGGGCGATCAGCGTCCCGTCCAGATCACCAGGGCGCGGTCCAGCTCTCTCGGTCAGCCGCAGCAGACGGCGGCCCCTCGAAAGCGATGCCAGGATGGTTCGAGGATGAAGAGCGCCGATCGCGGGCGGGATCTGCCCCTTGTGGAGAGGCTCCAGGCAGCGGCCATTGCGCTTGAACGCGGCCCGCCGCCTGCCGTATGAGGACCTTCGAACGGCCTACATGGCTCCTCATGGCATCGCCGCCGCCCCATCCCAGCCGACGATCCGATCCGACCTCCCGCCCCACGCCCCGCCGTGGTGGGACGGTGGATTTCATCGTCAGGGATACGGAGGAGGCGATCCGGTCGGGCCGCCTTGCGTTGGGACAGCGCCTTGTTGAAGCGGACCTCGTCCGCGAATTGGGCGTGAGCCGCAGTTCGCTGCGGGAAGCCTTCAACCGCCTGTCCGCCAGCGGCCTGGTGGAGATCGTCGCGAACCGCGGCGCGATCGTCCGCCGGCTCGGCCGCAAGGAGATCGCCGATCGCTTCGCCATCCGCGAGAAGCTCGAAGGCCTGGCGGCGGCGCTGACGACGACGTTGCTGGATCAAGGCGACAACCGCAGCCGCTTCGACGTCGCGGCCCGCTACGCGCTGTCCGGCGACCCGGGCGCAACGGGCACGGAGCGCGATCGCAACTACGAACTGCATGGCGTCATCGCCGACCTTTCCGGGAACCCCCAGCTCGGCGCCATGATCCGCCCGCTCTGGCTCCCTGCGGTGATGGTCGAGATGCGTCGCTCGCTCCAACCCTCCTTCTGGGCGAACTCGAAGCGCGACCACGCCCGCATCGTGGAGGCCATCCTGAGCCGGGACGCCGCCGCGGCGGAGGCTGCGATGAGCAGCCACCTGCGCTCCCAATGCGCGGCGATCCTGTCGCTGCCGGACCGGGTGTTCGGCCGCTAGCCTCGAAGACCTTCCACCACGGCCGTCATCCGGCCGCGGGGCGGTTGAAGAGCCATGCCCGCCGCGCGATAGGCCGCCTCGACGGCGCGGATCGCGTCGTCGTGGCGCGGGGTGATCCCGATATCGTCCAACCCGACCGGCGTCGTAGCCACCAGGCCCCCCCCCTGGGGGCTTGCCTGCCCACTCGGAGAGGCCGGGGCCCCGCGGCCGCGCGCTCGACCTGACGGTCGCGACTGCGGCGCCGGCGGCGCGCGGTCCGAACCGTCATTGCCGTCCGGGCGGCAACTGCACCGACCGGGGCCCCGTCGGTGCGGCGGCAGCCCTATCGCCCGTCGACTGAAGCGATGCCGGTGGTCGCCATCCGGATCCGATGGGATCTTCGCCTATTCTGGATAGCCATTACCGAGAATTTAGCAGCGGGGGCGTGCCGTTGCCGATCTAGCATGACGCGGATCATGCCCGGCGGCGGAGCGGTCGGGCGGGGCAACGCGTGGGGAGCATGTCGCATGCGCGTTTGGATCGCACGAATGATCGGGGTCGGCCTGCTCGGCGCCACAGTGACCGTTGCAACGACGGCGCCCGCCCAGCAGCTGCGCGGTACGCCGGGCGCCCCGAGCGCCGTCATGACGCCCCAGGGCCTTCAGCTGCCTGCCCCGACGCCGCCCTTCACCGGCCAGATCCTGCCGAACGCCGTGGACAGTACGACGGCCTGGCCGCCGCAGGTCATGCCGCCGGACCGCGCCCCGAACGTCCTGCTGATCCTGACCGACGATGTCGGATACGCTGCCCCTTCGACCTTCGGCGGCGTGATTCCGACACCGACCCTCGACCGGGTCGCCCAGGCCGGCCTGCGCTACACCACCTTCCACACGACGGCCCTCTGCTCGCCCACGCGGGCGGCGCTGCTGACCGGGCGCAACCACCACCAGGTCGGCTTCGGCAACATCAGTGAATTGTCGTCCGGCTACCCCGGCTACAATTCCATCGTCCCGCCGGAGACGGCGACGATCGGGCGCATCCTGCAGGACAACGGCTATGCCACGGCGTGGTTCGGCAAGAACCACAACGTCCCGCCCTGGGAGGCCAGCACCGCCGGCCCCTTCACGAACTGGCCCGTCGGCATGGGCTTCGAGTACTTCTACGGCTTCGTCGGCGGCGATACCTCGCAGTGGCAGCCCGGCAACCTCTTCCGCAACACCACGCCCATCCATCCCTATGTCGGGCAGCCGCCGGGCAGCTGGAACCTCATCACCGCGATGGCGGACGACGCCATCACCTATATCCGCACCAACACCGAGATCGCGCCGAACCGGCCCTGGTTCATCCACTATGCCCCGGGCGGCACGCATGCGCCGCACCATCCGACGCGCGAATGGATCGAACGGATCGAGGCGTTGCGCCTCTTCGACGACGGCTGGGAAAAGCTGCGCGAGCGCATCTTCGAGAACCAGAAGCGGCTCGGCGTCATCCCCGCCAACGCGGTGCTGCCACCCTGGCCCGACTTCCTGCCGCGCTGGGACAGCCTCTCGGCCGACGAGAAGCGGCTCTTCATCCGCCAGGTGACGGTCTACGCCGCCTACCTCGCCTACACGGACCATGAGATCGGGCGGGTGATCGCCGAGGTCGAACGGCTCGGCCAGATCGACAACACGCTGATCATCTACATCAGCGGCGACAACGGCAGCAGCGCCGAGGGCTCGCTGAACGGCACGCCGAACGAGGTGATGTACTTCAACGGCGTCGCCATGACCGCCGAGCAGCAACTCCCCTTCATCCCGGTCTGGGGCACCGACCGCACCTACAACCACATGGCGGTGCCGTGGACCTGGGCCTTCGGGACGCCCTACCGCTGGACCAAGCAGGTCGCCTCGCACTTCGGCGGCACGCGCAACGGCATGGCGATCTCCTGGCCCGCCCGCATTACCGATCGCGGCGGCATCCGCAACCAGTTCCACCACGTGATCGACATCGTGCCGACGATCCTCGACCTGGTGGGCATCCCGCAGCCGAACATGGTCAACGGCATCGCGCAGCGACCGATGGACGGCGTCAGCATGGCCTATACGCTGCCGCGGGAGAACGCCGCGGCGCCATCCACGCGGCACACCCAGTACTTCGAGATCCTAGGCAACCGCGCGATCTACCACGATGGCTGGATCGCCAGCACGACGCCCGCGGCGCCGCCCTGGGCCGGCGTGACCGCCCCCATCCCATCGGACGTGATGAACGGGTACCGGTGGGAACTCTACAACATGACGGAGGACCCGACGCAGATCCGCGACCTCGCCTCGGCGCAGCCTGACCGGCTGCGGTCGATGCAGGAACTGTTCATCATGGAAGGCACACGCAACCAGGTCTTCCCGCTGAACAACTCGATCTCGGCGATGATCGCGGCGCGGCCGGGGCCGGCGGCGGGACGGAACCGCTTCGTCTATTCGGGGCCGTCCTGCTGCACCCAGGCGAACGCCGCGCCGAACACGCTCAACCGCTCCTACCGCATCACCGCGGAGATCGAAGTCCCGCAAGGCGGTGCCAACGGCATGCTGGTCACGCAGGGCGGCCGCTTCTCCGGCTGGGGCTTCTACCTGCGCGAGGGCCGGCCCGTCTTCACCATGAACCTGCTCGACGTCGAGCGCGCGAAGTGGGAGGCGCCGCAAGCCTTGCCGCCCGGTCGCCACACCCTCGTCTTCGACTACACCATGACGCCGCAGGGCCCGATCCCCTTCGGCCATGGCGGCACCGGCGTGCTGACCGTGGACGGGCAGGAAGTGGCGCGCCGGTCCATCCCGCGCTCAACGCCCTTCACCTACGCCTGGGACGAGACCTTCGACGTCGGCATGGACACCGGCACGCCGGTGGACGACCGCGACTACCAGGTGCCGTTCAACTTCACCGGGCGCATCGGCCAGATCGTGGTCGAGACCGGCGAGACGCCGGTCACGACCGAGGTGGTGATCCGTTTCCTCGCCGAACTCGCCGCGCGCGCCCGCGACGCGGAACGGCCCGCGCCGGGCGTGGCGCCGGCGCAGCAGCGTCGGCCGTGACCCGGATGGCCGGTGCGGGAAACCCGCGCCGGCCGCCGCGCGCGCGACCCGGATGACGGCGTCGGGCGACGGCAGCCGCCGTGGGTTGCCTCGCGCGTCTCGCACCTGGATGTTGACCCTTGGCCTCCCGCCATCCGGCGTGACAGCGTGACCGTCGATGGTTGATCGACCGCCACCCGGGGCCGAATGACAATGCTGGCGTCTGCCCGGCGCGCCGCCGCCCTTGGTGCTGCCGCGCTGCTGATCTGCCTGCCGGTGACGATCGCCGCCCTGCTCGTTGTCCCCGCCGTGCCGACAGCGCAGGAAGCCGCGCGGCCCGGCTTCGCCGGCTCCGCCTCCTGCGCCGGCTGCCACGCCCCGCAAGCCGAGGCCTGGCGTGACAGCGACCACGCCCGCGCCATGGCCGCCGCAACGCCGCGCACCGTGCTCGGGGACTTCTCCGGCCCGACGGTGACCGATGGCCACCACACCGCGACCTTCCTGCGCGACGGCGACCGCTTCCTGATCCGCACCGACGGACCGGACGGCACGGTCGCGGATTTCCCGGTCAGCGAAACCTTCGGGGTCGACCCGCTGCAGCAGTACCTGGTCCTGTTCCCCGACGGCCGCCGCCAGCCCCTGCCCTGGGCCTGGGATAGCCGTCCGCCCGCGGAAGGCGGCCAGCGCTGGTTCCACCTGATGCCGCAGGAGGCGCTGCGCTCCGGCGATCCCCTGCACTGGACCGGCCGCGACCAGACCTGGAATGTCATGTGCGCGGCCTGCCACACCACAGGGCTCGAGCGCGGCTACGACGCGGCGCGCGACACCTATGCCACACGCTGGACTGAACTCGGCGTCGGCTGCGAATCCTGCCATGGGCCGGGCGCGGCGCATGTCGCCTGGGCGCGCGGAGGCGCGCGCACGGAGATCGCGGGCCGGGGCCTCGCGGTCGCGCTGCGCGACGGATCGGGCGGCGCGTGGCGCTTCCGTGCCGACGACCCGCGCGGCATCGCGCAGTGGGACGGTCCACCCCGCCAGGCCGCTGCGGTACAGGTCGAGACCTGCGCCCCCTGCCACGCCCGCGCCCGCCCGATCGTGGCCGATCCGCGGCCGGGCATGCGCTTCCTCGACACGCACGCGCCGCTGCTGCTGCTGCAGGGCGAGTACCAGGCCAATGGCCGCATCCAGGGCGAGGTCTTCGAGTGGGGGTCCTTCGCGCAGAGCCGGATGCAGCGCGCCGGCGTGGTCTGCGCCGACTGCCACGACCCGCATAGCGGCCGCCTGCGCGCCGAGGGCAATGCCGTCTGCGCCCAGTGCCACCTGCCGGCGCGCTTCGACACGGCCGACCACCACCATCACCCCGAAGGCAGCCCTGGCGCCCAGTGCACGTCCTGCCATATGCCGGCTTCGACCTACATGGGCGTGGACCGGCGACGCGACCATGCCTTCTCCCTGCCGCGACCCGAGGTCGCGGCCGCGGTCGGCGCGCCCGATGTCTGCACCTCGTGCCATCAGGGCCGCAGCGCCGGATGGGCGGCGGAGCGGATCGCCGAATGGTTCGGTCCGCGCCGGCGCGACGACCCGCATTGGGCGCTCGCGATCCAGGCCGGGCGGGACGGCCGGCCCGGTGCCGATGCCGCGCTCGCAACCATCGCAACCGATCGCATGCAACCCGCCATCCTGCGCGCCACGGCCATCTCGCTGCTGCCCATGCTGCCATCCCAGGCAACGGCAGGAGCGATCGGCGCCACGCTGCTCGATGCGGAACCCCTCGTGCGGGCAACCGCCCTGCGCGCCCTCGAAGGCCTGCATCCCCGCAATCGGCTGCACGCCGTCCGGTTCCTCACCGACGAGGTGCGCCTGGTGCGCGTGGAGGCCGCGCGCGCCCTGGCTCCGGTCCCGATCGACGCAATGCCCGAGAGCGCGCGGCCCGCCTTCGCCCGTGCCTGGGAGGAATTGCTCGCGAGCGAACGCGTCGCGGCCGAGCGGCCGGAAGCGTGGGTGAACATCGCGGCGCTGCTCGCCGCACGTGGCGACCTCGGCGGCGCCGAAGCCGCCTATCGCACTGCACTGGCCCGCGAGCCCGGCAACCTGGCGGCCCTCGTCAACCTGGCGGATTTCGAGGCGCGCCGAGGTCATGCCGACGCCGCGGAGTCCGCGCTGCGCCGAGCCGTCGCGGCGCATCCACAGGAAGCCGCGCCTCGCTTTGCCCTCGGCCTCGCATTGGCGCGACGCGGGCAGTCGTCGGAAGCGCTCGCGATGCTGGCCGCCGCCGCCGCCCTTCGCCCCGACGAACCGCGCTACCCCTATGTTCGGGCCATCGCGTTGAACGATCTCGGTCACCGGGAACAGGCGGTCGCGGTCCTGCGCGCCAATATCGAGCGCCATCCGCAGCATCGCGACAGCCTCATGGCCCTCGCGACCATGGAACGCGACCGCGCCAACTTCGCCGAGGCGGAACGCCTTGCTGCCGCCGTCATGGCGCTGAACCCGACGGATCGCGAAGCGGCGGCATTGCAGGCGCAGCTTCGTGGCCTGCGACAGCGCCTTCCGTCGCCTCGATAGCAGGCTGCGGTCGCGTCACGATGCAGCGGCGGGAGGACGGCACGGCGGTACTGCTGGCCACGCACGACCTCGGCGTTGCGGCGGACCGCGCGGATTGCGGCGTGGTGCCGCGCCAGGATCGAGCACGTCGCCTGCCGGTTTCGGTGTTCGGACGCCCCCGGCGGCCCCGTCGGGCGGGAAGCGCCCGCGCGTGGCCATCGCCGTGCCCTGGGGCCACAGCCCCGCGTTGTGGTGCTGGATGAGGCAGTCTCGCCCCTCGACGTGCCGGTGCAGGCGCGCATCCTCGAATTGCTGGACGAGTTGCAGCGGGAGCTCGGCCTCTCCTATGTCTGCGTCTCCCACGACCTGGCCGTGGAACGGCTGATCGCGGGCACCGCCTCGGTCATGCGGGCCGGACGGGTCGTGGTATCGGGACTGGACGGTGTTCCACGCCCCGGCCCATGACGACACGCGCGACCTCATCGCGGCCATTCCCGGCGGCGGCGGCGTAGCAGGAAAGGCAGCGCAATGAAGCTCGGCTTCTTCACCCGGGTCCTCGACGAAGGCAGCGCGGCGGAACGCTACCGCTGCGCCCTCGCGCAGATCCGTCACGCCGAGGCCCAGGGCTTCGACAGTGCCTGGGTGGCGCAGCACCATTTCCACGAATTCGAGGGCGGCCTGCCGTCCCCCTTCGTCCTGCTGGCGCAGGCGGCGGCGCTGACCAGCCGCATCCGCCTGGCGACCGGCATCGTCACCCTGCCGATGGAGATGCCGATCCGCGTGGCCGAGGATGCGACGGTGCTCGACATCATGTCGGGCGGGCGACTGGAACTCGGCGTCGGCTCGGGCGGCAACCCGGAAGCCTTCGCCGCCTTCGGGCTGAAGGATGCCGACCGCCGCACGGTATTCGCCGACAAGCTCGAGGAATTGCTGGGCGCGCTACGCGGGCAGCAGTTGAACGGGGGTGACCGCGTCTATCCCGCGCGCCCCGAGTTGCTCGAGCGGATGTGGTACGCGACCTTCTCGGTGGATGGGTCCCGTGCGGCCGGCAGGCTCGGGATGGGGCTGCTGCTGTCGCGCACCCAGCCGCGCGCAAAGGAGGCCCCCGATGCGAGCCTCGCGGACATCCAGGATCCGATGGTGGATGCCTATCTCGAGGAGCTGCCTCCGGGTGTGGCGCCGCGCATCCTCGCCTCTCGCTCGGTCTTCGCGGCCGATCGCCGGGAGGACGTGATGCGCTTCGCCGAGGTCGGCCTGCAGCGCTACCACAAGCGCCTGGTGGCGCTCGGTCGCGTGCCCGATGCGCCGCGCTCGACCGAGGAGATCATCCGCCGCCAGGACGTCCATCTCGGAACGCCGGAGGAGGTGGTGGCCTCGCTGAAGACGGACCGCATCATGGACCGCGCGACCGAGCTCGCGGTGCAGGTGCACTCGGTCGATCCGCCCCACCCCTACGTCTTGCGCTCTATCGAGTTGGTCGCCGAACATGTCGCCCCGGCCTTCGGCTGGCGCCGCGCGGCGGCGGAGGCCGCGCGCGCGGCCTGAGGCGACGACCAGGACCACGGCCATGACAAGGACGGAATACGAATGGATGTGATCGACACGCTGGCCGGCATCGCGCCTGGCTCGCGCATGGATGCCGTGCGCGACGGCCGGAAGGTCGCGCGCACCCACGCGCAGAAGAGCTACGACGTCCTGCTGACCCCCGCCGCGCCCGGCGATTTCAGCATCGCGGAACGCTTCGCGATCGCCGCCTATGTCGCGGGGCTGCATCGCGCCGCGCCGACCGCGGTGCACTATGCCGCGGGCCTGCGCGAGCATGGTGGGGAGGCGTTGGCCGGCGCTGTCGCCGCCGCCGTGGCGCAGACCGCGGCCGAGGGGCCGAAGGGCGCCTATCCGCCCGGCCCCCTCAGCGTCGAGGATACGCCCGCACCGCCCTTCGCCCTGTCGCCGGAGGTGGCCGCGGCGCTGGGCCCGAAGCTCGTCGCCGCCTTCGCGCATACGCATTACCTGGTGTTCCACCCCCGCGATGCCGCGGCGTCGCGCTTCGTGCCGCTGAAGGCTGCCGGCTGGAGCGAGGACAGCATCGTGTCCCTCTCGCAGCTGGTCTCCTTCCTCGCCTTCCAGATCCGCGTCGTCGCCGGCCTGTCCGTGCTGGCCGCGACGCCCTGAGGTTCCGCGCCATGCCCGACACCGCTGTGCCGTCCCCCGTGCCGAACGTCTTCACCCGCGCCCAGATCGGCTGGGTGCCCTTCGTGGACCCGCTTTCCGAGGCCGAGCTCACGCCGCACCACATCGCCGCGCTGATCGATGCGGCGCGCGCGAAGTCGGAGTATTTCCGCCTGCTCGCCCGTGACCCGGATGCGCTCGAGCACCGTACGCGCACCGACAAGGACATCTTCTACAACCCCGAGGCCGGGGCGCCGCGCGCGGATCGCGAACTCGCCGCGGCGGCGGTGTCGCGCTTCAACGGCTGCATCTACTGCTGTTCGGTCCACGCCCGATTCGCGGCGACCTATGCGAAGCGCGAGACCGATGTCGACAAGCTGCTGGCCGAGGGCGTCGGCACCGACATCGGCGAACGCTGGAACGCCATCGTGGCCGCGTCCGTCGCGCTGACAGCCATTCCGATGACCTTCGGGCCGGAGCACGTTCGCCGGCTGCGGGCGACGGGGATGGACGATCTCGCCATCAGCGACATCATCCAGGCTGCGTCCTTCTTCAACTGGGCGAACCGGCTGATGCTGTCGCTGGGCGAGGCCTCGGCCGACCGTCCGCCGAACGGTGCGTCGCGCTGACTGCGCCGCCGCACGACCGTGCGGCGCCTTCAGCGCCATGGCCGACAGACCCGCGAACCAGGTGTGGGCATCGCACTGCACGCGGCGTCGACGCCCTGGATGCACACCGTCGCGACGTTCGGCGGCACGGTGCGGGTCGCGGAGACGAGCTGCTCGATCTCGTTGTCGCTGTCGTTCTGATGGGCCGTGACGCGGATGCACGGACGATCGCCGGGCACCGTCATTGCACGCCAGCCATTGCCACCGCGAGTCATTCTCAACTATCGTTCATCTGCCCGATGCGGATCAGGCGACGGCCCGGCATCGGCCGCGCGTTGCGGCCGCCGCAGCGCGGATGCGAGCGCCATCTGCACAACAGGTCTTGATACGTACAAGCCGCGCGATGCGTGTAGACGAACGACGCCGCGCGCCCCCGCAGGACGAGTCGCCTTGGGCGGTGCCGTCGCGGCCCATGAATGGCCCGGGCTGCTGCATCGATTGCATCCGCTTGGTATGGCACTGGCATGGCCTTCAGAGTGGAGATCGATGCAACCGATCCTGAGCATCTCCGGCGTTGAGAAGCGCTACGATTCCGGGCTGACGGCGCTGGGGGGAATCGACCTCGAGGTCAGGCGGGGCGAGATCTTTGCGCTGCTCGGTCCCAACGGGGCGGGCAAGACAACGCTGATCAGCATCATCTGCGGCACCGTCACGATGAGCTCGGGGAGGGTGCTCGTCGGCGGTCACGACATCGTGAGGGACTTCCGGGCCGCGCGGTCGATCATCGGTCTGGTGCCGCAGGAGATCGCCCTCGACATCTTCTCGACGGTCTGGAACACGGTGCGCTTCAGCCGCGGCCTGTTCGGCCGGTCGCCCGATCCGGCCTATCTGGAACAGCTCCTGCGGGACCTTTCGCTGTGGGACAAGCGCGACAGCAAGGTCATCGAACTGTCCGGCGGCATGAAGCGGCGCGTCATGATCGCCAAGGCGCTGAGCCACGAGCCCGAGCTGCTGTTCCTCGATGAGCCCACCGCCGGCGTCGACGTCAACCTCCGGCGTGACATGTGGGCCGTGGTCCGCCGCCTGCGCGACAAGGGCGTCACCATCGTCCTCACCACGCACTACATCGAGGAAGCCGAGGAGATGGCGGATCGCGTCGGCGTCATCGACCATGGGCGCGTGCTGCTGGTCGAGGATATTGCGACGCTGATGGAAAAGATGGGCAAGCGCCGCCTGACACTCACGCTGCAGCATCCGATGGCGGCGATCCCGGCGGAACTGGCCGCCTGGCCGCTCGAACTCGCTGCCGACGGGCATCAGATTCTGTACACCTTCGACGCCCGCGCGGATGCCACGGGAATGCCCGCCCTGCTGAAGCGTCTCGGGGAGCTCGGCATCGACTTCAAGGATCTCGACACCGAGCGGAGTTCGCTGGAGGAGATCTTCATCAGCCTGGTGGAGCGCGCCTGATGTTGCGAATCAATCACCGCGGCATGTGGGCGATCTACCGGACCGAGATGCAGCGCGCATTCCGGACGATCTGGCAGAGCATCGTCACGCCCGTGATCACGACGGCGCTGTACTTCGTCGTCTTCGGCGCCGCCATCGGATCGCACATGCAGCAGGTCGGCGGCGTCGACTACGGCGCCTTCATCGTGCCGGGCCTCATGATGTTGACGATCCTCACGCAGAGCGTCTCGAACGCATCGATCGCCATCTACTTCCCGAAATTCACCGGGACGCTGTTCGAGCTGCTCTCCGCTCCGCTCTCGGCCTTCGAGGCGGTGGTGGCCTATGTCGGCGCGGCGGCGACGAAATCCGTCGGTATCGGACTCATCATCCTGTTGACGGCCACCTTCTTCGTCAGGATCGAGATCCTCCACCCGTTCTGGATGCTCGCTTTCCTCCTGATCACCTCCATCGCCTTCAGCCTGTTCGGATTCATCATCGGCATCTGGGCAAAGAGTTTCGAGCAGCTCGCGATCATTCCCTCCCTGGTGGTGACGCCCCTCACCTTCCTCGGCGGCGCCTTCTATTCCATCGACATGCTGTCGCAGCCCTGGCGGGCGATCAGCCTGTTCAATCCCGTCGTCTACCTGGTCAGCGGCTTCCGCTGGAGCTTCCATGGCGTCGGCGACGTCAGCATCGCCGCGAGCCTCGCCTTCATGACGTGCTTCATGGCGCTGTGCCTCGCGATCCTGTGGTGGATGTTCCGGACGGGCTATCGGCTGAAGCCGTAACCTGCCCCAAGACCCACGCCGACGCCGCTACGGCTTGATGTCCGGCCCGACCGGCTTCCGAGCGTGCGCGCCTCGGGCAGATCCAGGTCGGGTATGCTCGTCTGTTCGATATGGATCTCGGTCCCGCCGAAGGCGCGGCTCCTCCCGGTCGTGACGTTCCGGAAGGACATTCGGCGGCTGCCGCCCCCCGGGGCCTCGGGATGATGGACCGTGCGGACGTATCCGAGGGACGAGACGCCGGCACGGTTCATCGAAATCGCCCTGCGCGACGCGGCGCGCCTGCTCCTGTCGCGCGACCGTCCCCTCAGGCCGATCGCAGCACAGGTGGGACTGTTCCCGCCCGCGCGCCTGGCGGACGCTCTCAAGCGTCGCTTCGGCATCGCTCCGCGACTGTGCCGCGATATGCATGCCGAACCATGGAATGGAGACTTCGGGCAGGCTGCGCCGGGCCATTTGCCGCCGGCATGCACGCTTCGCCGTCACGCATCCCGGTGGATGGCACAGCGCGGCACGATGCCGCTGCGACATGTCCGCCTGGCGAACAGCATCCAGGTGCCCTCTGGTGCGTCTCGTGCCGACCGTCCTAGCGTTCCGAGACGCGGTGGCCGTCGCCATCCTGAGGGATTCGAACCGATGGCTCAGCTGTTCCGGCGCACGGCGGCCGCGATCCTCTCTCTGGGCAGCCTTCTGCTGCTCCCGGGGCCAGCCGTGGCGCAGGACGTCTATCCGTCCCGCCCCGTCCGGATCATCGTGTCCTTCGCCCCCGGCGGCGGGGCCGACATCATGGCCCGTCTTCTCGCAGTTCCCTTGGCACGCGAGCTCGGCCAACCCGTGGTCGTGGAAAATCGCGCCGGCGGTGGCGGCGTCATCGGCACCGAAGCCTGCGCCCGCGCGCCGGCGGACGGCTACACGCTCTGCCTCGGGTCCACGACCACGCATTCGATCGTGCCGCACCTCCAGCAAGGGCTGACCTGGGACCCGATCCGGGATTTCACCCACATCACCAACCTCGGCTTCCAGCCGAACGTGCTGGCGGTGAACCCCAACCTGCCGATCCGGACCATGCCCGAACTGATCGACTGGGCCCGTCGCAATCGCGGCGCCGCCTACGGCACCAGCGGCGTCGGTACGTCGAACCACCTCGCCGGGGAGTATCTGAGCCGCCAGTTCGACCTGCAGCTCAACCACGTCGCCTATCGCGGCGGGAACCTCGCGCAGCAGGACGCGGCTGCGGGACAGATCCCGATGGTGATCGACCAGATCACGGCCATGTTGCCGCTGATCCAGTCCGGCCGGCTGCGGCCCATCGTCGTTGCCGGCAGCCGCGGCCGTTCGGCGCTGCTGCCGGATGTCCCGAACATCACCGAGGGCACGCTGCCGGACTTCCGCGTCGAATCCTACCAGGCGCTCTTCGCCCCGGCCGGCCTGCCGCCCGCGGTGGTGAACCGCATCTACACCGCCGTCGTGAATGCAGTGAACAACTCGGATGTGCGTCAGCGCTTCGTGGAGATGGGCACCGAGCCCGTCCTCAACACGCCGGCCGAGTTCAGCGCCTATCTGCGGGAGACCTCGCCGATGTATCAGCGGCTGGTGGAAATCTCCGGCGCGCGCGTGAACTGATGACGACGGCACCGCGACGGGAGGAGAGCGTCCGCGCCGTCCGGCGCGCGCTCGATCTGCTCGCGACGATCAATGCGACGCGGGGGGCCACCGTGCCCGAGCTCGTGCGCAACACGGGCATCCCGCGACCCACCGTTCTCCGCCTGCTCTCGACGCTGGCCGAAGCCGGATACGTCCTGCGGAACCCGCAGGGACGACGGTGGGAAGTAACCCCGCGCGTCGTCCGCCTCGCTTCCGGCTTCAATTTCGACACCTGGCTCGCGGCGACCTCGGGCCCGATCCTGCTCGACCTTCTCGGCAAGGTGGGCTGGCCAAGCGACGTCATGATGCTCGGCGGCACGGAGATCCACGTCCGGGCCTCCAACCGCCCGCAATGCGGCGTCGCCATCGAAGCCAACTTCCAGGGAATGCGCTCGCCGCTCGCGCAGTCGGCCTCGGGGCGCGCCTACCTCGCCTGGTGCCCGGAGGCGGAGCGGCGGCGCCTGCTGACGCTCTGCGTGCCGCGGGTGGAGGAACGCCTGGTGCTGCGGGAGCTCGACGCGACGCGCCGGCGCGGCTACGGCATGCGGGACGCGGCGCTGAAGCCTCCCGTCGGGGCCATCGCGGTGCCGGTGATGCTCGGCGGTTCGGTGGCCTGCGTCCTGGATCTCGTCTTCCTGCCGCGGGTCGAGCCCGTGGAACGCATCGCGGCGCGCTGCCTGGCCCCGCTGCGCGAGGCTGCGGCCGCACTCGCCACCGCCTTCGCGACGCTGCACGCTGCTCATCCTGCGGACGATCCGCCGACGGGCTCTGGCGCCGGCGCAGCATCCCCCTGACCATGGCGGCCGCGCAGCGAGGAGGCGCAACGCCCGCCATGATCCGCATCGCCACCGATATCGGCGGCACCTTCACCGATATCGCGCTCGAGGCCGGCGGCCGGCTCGTGACGGGAAAGGTTCTCACGACACCGGCCGCGCCCGAACGGGGCGTGCTGCAGGGTGTCAGCCAGTTGCTCACCGAAGCTGGCGTGGCGCCGGACCAGGTCGGCGTCTTCCTCCATGGAACGACACTGGCGACCAACGCCGTGATCGAGCGCAAGGGCGCGCCGACGGCCCTGGTCATGACGGAAGGCTTCACCGACACGCCGGAGATCGGGCGCGAGCACCGCTTCGACCAGTACAACCTCTACCTGGAGAAGCCCGCACCGCTGGTGCCGCGCGATCGCCGCTTCGGCCTGCGTGAGCGCATCGATGCCGACGGTGGCGTGGTCGAGCCCCTGACCGACGCCGAGATCGAGCGCGTCGCCACGCTGCTCCGTGACAGCGGCGTCACCGCCGTCGCGGTCTGCCTGCTCCACAGCTACGCCAATCCGACTCATGAGGAAGCGCTGGCCGCGGGTCTGGCGCTGCGCCTGCCGGAGGTGTCCGTCTCGCTCTCCTCACGCGTCTCGCCCCTGATCGGCGAGTTCGAACGGTGCTCCACCACCTGCGCGAATGCCTATGTGCAGCCGCTCGTCGCCTCCTACCTCGCGCGGATGCAGGACGGGCTGCGCAGCCTGGGCATCATGGCGCCGGTGCTGGTGATGATGTCCGAAGGCGCGCTCGCCTCGGTGGAGACGGCAGCGCGCCTGCCGGTCCGCCTGATCGAGAGCGGGCCGGCCGGAGGCGCGATGCTCGCCGCGGCGGTGGCGCGGCGACTGCGTCGCGATCGCCTCGTCGCCTTCGACATGGGTGGGACCACCGCGAAGATCTGCCTGATCGAGAATGGGCGCCCGACGCAGGAAAGCAGCTTCGAGGCCGATCGCGTCTACCGCTTCAAGAAGGGCAGCGGACTGCCGTTGCGCATTCCCGTCGTGGAACTGGTCGAGATCGGCGCCGGCGGCGGATCGATCTCCCGGGTCGACGGCGCGGGGCGCCTGCTCGTCGGGCCCGACAGCGCGGGCGCGGCGCCCGGCCCGGCCTGCTACGGACGCGGCGGCACCCAGCCCACGGTGACGGATGCCGATCTCATGCTGGGAAGGATCACCCCGGCCCGCTTCGCCGGCGGCACGCTGTCGCTGGACGTCGATGCCGCCGCGCAGGCGATCGGCGGCACCCTCGCCGCTGCGCTGGACCTCCCGCAGGATGCGACCGCCGCTGCGATCGCCGAGGTGGTGGAGGAAGCGATGGCGTCCGCCGCCCGCACCTACGCAGCCGAGAAGGGCAGCGACCTGGCGGGATGGACGTTGCTGGCCTTCGGCGGTGCCGCGGGGCTGCACGCCGCCGGCGTCGCGCGTCGTCTCGGCATCGATGAGATCGTGCTGCCGCCGAATGCGGGAGTTGGGTCGGCGATCGGCTTCCTCGTCGCGCCCGCCGCCTTCACCGTGAAGCGCAGCGCCTTCGCGCCGCTCGCGCGTCTCACGCCCGAGGAAGTGACCGCGATACGGCGTTCCATGCGCGAGGAAGCTCAGGCGATGCTGCAGGGCCTCGGGGACATCGCCGCGGCCGAGGAGAGTTGGACGGTGGACCTGCGCTACACCGGCCAGGGCACCGAGATCACCCTGCCGCTCGCGCCCGATCCCCTGGCGACGTTGACCGACCGCCTCGGTGCGGCGTTCGAAGCCGAGTATCTTCGGCGCCTCGGCCTGCTGCCGCAGGGTGTTCCGGTCGAGGTCGCGGCCTGGAGCCTGACGGTGACGCTGCGCGCGGAACCGACCGACGTCCTCGCCGCCCCGCCGGGTCCAACGCCGCCGGCCGCGCGTGGCGCGGCGCGGCTCTACGACCTCGACCATGGCGTCCACCGCAATGCCGGTCTGGTCGAGCGACGCGCCATGCCGGCCGGCGACAGTGTCGCCGGGCCCGCGGTCGTCGTGGAGGACCACACCACCCTCGTCATCCCACCGGGCATGACCGCACATTGCGACGCCGAGGGCTTCCTGATCCTGCGCACCGAAGGACTTGCCGCATGACGCTCACGGCGCGCCAGGCGATTGCGATGCAGGTGATGTGGAACCGCCTGCTCAGCGTGGTCGAGGAGCAGGCGCAGACCCTGATCCGCACGTCCTTCAGCCCCGTCACGCGCGATGCCGGTGACCTGTCCGCGGGGATCTTCACGCCCCAGGGCGACATGATTGCGCAGGCGGTCACCGGCACGCCGGGGCATGTCAACGCCATGGCGCGCTCGGTCGGACACTTCCTCGCCGCGATCCCGGCTGAGGATTGGTCGGACGGCGATGTGGCCATCACCAACGATCCCTGGATCGGCACCGGCCATCTCAACGATTTCTGCGTCGTGACGCCGGTGTTCCGGCATGGTCGGCTGATCGGCTTCTTCGCCAGCACGACGCATATCGTCGATGTCGGCGGCCAAGGCATCGGCTTCGACGGGCGCGACGTGTTCCATGAGGGCATCCGCATCCCCGTGCTGCGCTTCCTGCGCCAGGGTCGGCCGGACGCACATGTGGAGCAGATCCTGCGTGCGAATGTGCGCTTCCCGGATCAGCTGATGGGTGAACTCTTCGCGCTGGTGGCCGCGAATGCGGGCGGGTGTCGCGCCCTGCTGCGCATGTGCGACGAGTTTGCCCTGGAGGATCTCGGCCCCCTCGCCGCCTTCATCTTCGAACGTTCGGCGGCAGGCATGCGGGCTGCCATCGCGTCCCTGCCCGAAGGCTGCTTCGACACGACGATGCGGATCGACCTGGTCGGCGAACCGATCGAGGTCACCGCGAGCATGGTGGTGAAGGACGGCACCATATCGCTCGACCTCGGCGGAGAGCTCGCGCCGCATCCCCGCGGCGTCAACGTGCCGTTCTGCTACACCGAAGCCTATGCCGCCTTCGGCGTGCGCTGCGTCGTCGGGCCGGACATTCCCAACAATGCGGCGTCGCTCGATGCGGTGCGCATCTCGGCGCCGGAGGGCTCGATCCTGAATGCCCGCTTCCCCGCACCGGTCGCCTCCCGCCATATCCTGGGGCACATGATGGCGGACCTCGCACTCGGCTGCCTTGCCGCGGCGGCACCCGAGCGCGTGCCGGCCGAGCACAGCGGAACCTTGTGGAACCTGCGGCTCGCACGCAGCGAGGGACCACGCACCTTCAACATCCTGTGCTTCCACAGCGGCGGCGGCGGCGCCCGGCCGTCGCAGGACGGCCTGGCCGCAACGGCCTATCCAAGCGGGGTGCAGGCGATCCCGGTCGAGGTGAGTGAACGGGCCGCGCCCATTCTCTACCGCCGGCGGACATTGCGCCCCGACTCAGGCGGTGCCGGCACCTGGCGTGGCGGGCTCGGCCAGATCATCGAGGTTGCGCCGCGGGACGGATCGCCCGTCGATGTCGGCGCGTCCTTCCAGCGCGTTTCGACCCCGGCCCGCGGCCGGCGGGGCGGGCAGGACGGCGCGCCGGGCGCGGTGCGGCTGTCCTCCGGCAAGCCCTTCCGGGCGGCCGGGCGCCAGCCCATCCCCGCCGGCGACAGCCTGATCGTGGAAACCCCTGGCGGCGGTGGATTTGGCCCGCCGCAGGCACGGGATCCGGCCAGGATCGCGGAGGATGTCCGGCGGGGTCTCGTGACCCCCGACGCCGCACGCCGCGACTACGGCGCGACGTCCTAGAGGCCCCTCCCGCGGCCAGCCCGGAGTCCCGGCGGGCAGCAGCCGGTCACGGACGGAGCGGCGGCCACCGCTCAGCCCATTGCGTCGCCTTCTCATAAGCAGCCGCGATACGGAACAGCAGCGGCTCGTCGAAGGATCGCGTCACCAGCGACAGCGACAGCGGCATCCCCGTGGCACCGAATCCGCTGGGCATCACAAGCGCCGGATGGCCCGTCGCATTGAACAGCGCCGTGAGGGGATGCTGCCGGCGGAAGGGACCTTCGTCGACATCGGTGAGCAAGGGCGCCACCCCCGTCGTGCTCGCGCACAGGATCGCGTCGCAGCCGCCGAGCACCGCGTCGACCTCCGCGGTCAGGACGCGTCGCAGGCGCTGCGCCTGCACGTACTCCGCCCCGGAGACGAACGCCCCCATCGTCAGGCGTTCCCGCGTGACCCGCCCATACAGATGCGGCCGATCCCGGAGCCACGCCTGGTGGATGGCGAAGGCTTCCGCGAGCAGGATCCCCTGCGTCACCGCGTCGCCCCGCAGACGCGCCGGCAGCACGACATCGACGACGATGGCCCCGAGGCGACGCAGTCGGTCACAGGCGTCATCCAGCGCATCCATCGTCTCGGCATCGACCCCGGACTCGATGTCGTAGGATCTGGCCCGGCCGATGGTCAGGCCCTGCACGCCCGCGCCAAGCCCGCCGAGGTAGTCGGGGACCGGCACATCGGCGGATCCGGGCTCCTCGGCGTCGTATCCCGCCAGGGCCTGCATCGCCATCGCGCAATCCTCGACGGTTCGCGTCAAAGGACCCGCGTGATCCAGCGTGAACGACAGAGGGAATATGCCGCGCCGGCTGACCAGGCCGTAGGTCGGCTTCAGGCCGACGACGCCGCAATAGGCGGCTGGCAGTCGGATCGACCCGCCGGTGTCGCTGCCCATGGCCATGGCCACGAGCCCCGCCGCGACCGCCACACCTGAGCCCGAGGAGGAGCCGCCGGCGAAGCGCGCCGGGTCCCAGGGATTCCTGGCATTCGGGAAGGGCAGCACGTCGGTGGGCCCGCCGCGCGCAAACTCGTGCGTCGACAATTTGCCGAGCAGCACCATTCCCGCCGCTTCCAGCCGCCGGGTGGCTTCCGCGTCGGCCGCGGCAACATGATCGAGGCATTGGTGGGAATGGCACGACGTCCGAAGCCCGGCGACGTCGTAGATGTCCTTCAGCGCATAGGGGATCCCATGCAGCGGTCCGCGGCGACGACCGGCCTTGATCTCGACCTCCGCTGCCGCGGCGGCAGCCCGCGCCCGATCGGCGGTCACCAGGATGAAGGCGTTGAGCGCCGGATCGAGCTTGCCGATGCGCTCGAGCGCCTGCTCCGTCAGCGCGACGGGCGACAGGGACCCGGCTGCGATGGCACGCGACGCCTCGGCCAGGGAGGGAAGCGGCGCCATCATCGCGCGGCATCCTTCTGCCGCACGCCGAAGGCCGGTTCCGTCGCAGGCGGGAGGGGTTCGCTCAGCGGTGCCCGAAGGCTGCGCCAGGCGAGGAAGGCCTCGAACATCGCCGGGCGCCGCTCGGGCGGCAGGGTGATGCCGGCTCGCGCGAGGCAGATGTCGAACTCGGTCTCTGGGTCCACCTCGGGCACGCGATATCTCCGTCGAAACTGCGCCAGCCGTCCTCGACGATGGCCGGTCGGCAAAGCTGATGCGTCAGGACGCGCGCCGGACCTTCGCGGGATCGGCTTCGTCCCAGACCTTCTCGGGCATGGGCAGGCCGCCGAAGGTCTCCTGGCCCAGCGGGCGATCGGGCGGGATGCCGAGGCCTTCGAGAACCCACATGAACTGCCGCGTGTGCTGACCCGCGTGCCACACCGTCCGCTCGAGGAACTCATGCATGGTCTGCTCGCCGTAATAGACGTCGGCGCGCGCGGACCAGTCGCGCGTGCGGCCAGGTCCGTCGAACCAGTCCGACATGCGGCGGCGCATCTCCTCGCAATAGGCAACGAGCTTCCCGCGCGTCTCGTCCTGCGGTTCGGGCACGCGCATGTAGCTGTCGAAGGTCAGCGGGATGCCGTCCTCATGCTCGAGGAAGGCATCCGCGATATTGGCGATGTGCCAGCCGAGTTGCGCGAAGCTGCGCGGCCGGTTCGGCAGCAGCTGGCCAAGTGCCTCGTCCGGCATCTGCCCGATGAAGCGCGCGGCACCGCCGAGCACCGCGTCCAGCCGGCGCCGCATCTCGTCGACCGGCAGCATGCGCTGCTCGCCATAGGCAATGCCGCACAGCTTCGCGACGTCCCGCAGGACCTGGCCGTTCGCCCAGGCGTCGCCGCGGGTGACGATCGGCACCTGCTTCAGGCCGAAGCGGGAGAGTTCCTCGAACGCCGTCTCGTCCTCGAGCACGTTGCGCGACAGGAAGGGCACGCCGTGACGGGTGAGGAACTCCTTCGTGCGCAGGCAGGACGAGCAGCCGGTCATCCAATAGACGCGGATCGCGTCGTCGGTCGCTCCGATGGTCTCCATCTCGATCTCCTCCCTAGGCGGCGCGGGCCGTCAGGCCCGAGAGGTACGCCACGACCTCCTCCCGGCCGACCACGTCGCCGTACTTGGCGTTGATGTCGAACAGGTTGGCGTCGTGCGGCGCGTCGTGCCGGTCGCCGACGCATTCGCGCGGCACCACCACGCGATAGCCGTGCTGCACCCCATCGAGCGCACCGGCCCGCACGCATCCGCTGGTCGAGCAGCCGGCAAGGATCAGCGTGTCGACGCCGAGCGCGGCCAGCATGGGCGCGAGCGGCGTGCCGAAGAAGGGGCTCGGATACTGCTTCACGATCACGACCTCCTCCGGCAGCGGCGCTACCGCGGGATCGATCTCAGCAAGCGGTTCGCCCGGCACCAGCTTGCGCAGCGCCGGCACCTTGCGCACGAACCAGCCGCCATCGGCGCCGGACGGGTGGTACATGACCTTGGTGTGGATGACCGGGATGCCCGCGCGGCGCGCGGCGGCGAGCAGCGGCACCGTGTCGCGCACCGCGCGCACGACGCCTTCCGCATAGAAGGGCGACCCCGGCGTGGTGTAGGCGAGGGTGAAGTCGATCACCACCACCGCCGGCCTGGCGCCGAAGCCGACCTTGCCGTCGAAGACGCCGAGGTAGTTCTGCTCGCGGGTGACATCCATGGCGGGGCTCCTCACGCTTCGTCCGGAAAGTGGCAGGCGGCGACGTGGCCGGGATCATCGGCCGGGGTCAGGCACGGGTCGTCCTGGACGCAGACGCGTGGCAGCTGCGCGCCGGCTGCCTGGACCGTCTCCCCGCCGCGCGCGCCGACGATGCGGGCGCGGGGGCAGCGCGGATGGAACCGGCAGCCCGAGGGCAGCGCGGCGGCCGAGCCGATCTCTCCGATCGGGCGGATGCGGGCCTTCGCGCGCTCCCGCGCCGGATCCGCATGCGGCACTGCCGAGAGCAGCGACACGGTGTAGGGATGCCGCGGCGCGCCATAGAGCGCATCGCGCGGCGCCATTTCCACGATCCGCCCGAGATACATCACCGCGACGCGGTCGCTGACATGCCGCACGACCGCGAGGTCATGGGCGATGAACAGGTAGGCGACGCCGGCGCGCGACTGGATCTCCGCGAGCAGGTTGAGGATCTGCGCTTGCACCGAGACGTCGAGGGCGGAGACGGGCTCGTCCAGCACGATGAGCGCCGGATCGAGCGCGATCGCCCGCGCGATGCCGATCCGCTGGCGCTGCCCGCCGGAGAATTCGTGCGGATACCGTCCAGCCATCGCGGCGCGCAGCCCGACCCTGGACATCAGCTCGCGTGCGCGCTCCGCCGCCTCGGTGCGGGCAATGCCGTGGGCGATCATCGGCTCGGCCACGATCTGCCCCGCGGTCATGCGGGGGTCCAGCGATCCGTAGGGATCCTGGAACACCATCTGCATGCGCGGCCGCAGCGCGCGAAGCCCTGCGGTGGACGCCGCGGTGACGTCCTTGCCCTCGAAGCGGACCTGGCCGGCGCTGGGTTCGATCAGGCGCAGGACGAGGCGACCCAGGGTGCTCTTGCCGCTGCCGGTTTCGCCCACCAGGCCAAGCGTCTCGCCGGCGGACAGGGTGAAGGTGATCCCGTCGACCGCCCGCACGGCCGGCGCGGGGACGCCGAACAAGGCCCGCCCGCCGCCGAAGGTCTTCCGCAGGTCGTCCACTGCCAGCAGGGGGGTCATGCCGCCTGCTCCAGCATGCCCTGCCGGTGGCAGGCGACGGCATGACCCTCGTCGGTGAGCAAGGGTCGGCGGGACATGCATCCGTCCGCCTCCCGCGCGGCGAAGCAGCGCGGTGCGAAGGCGCATCCGGAAGGTCGCCGCTGCGGATCCGGCGGAGCGCCGGCGATGGGCGCGAGCATCGTGCCCGCCGGCGCGTCCAGGTCCGGAATGCTGCGGAACAGAGAAATGGTGTAGGGGTGCCGCGGCGCGCGGAAAACTTCGTCCACCCTCCCCGTCTCGACCACCCGGCCGGAATACATCACGGCGATCCGGTCGGCCTGTCGCGCCACGACGCCGAGGTCGTGCGTGATCAGCACCATCGCCATCCCCTCCTCCTCGCGGAGTTCGGAGAGCAGATCGAGGATTTGGGCCTGGACCGTGACGTCGAGCGCCGTGGTGGGTTCGTCGGCAATCAGGACGCGTGGCCCGAGGGCGATCGCCATGGCGATCAGCACGCGCTGGCGCATCCCGCCCGAGAACTGGTGCGGGTAGTCGTGGACACGCCTGGCAGGATCGGGGATCTGCACGCGCGCGAGCAACTGCACGGCGCGTTCCCGCGCTTCCCTGCGCCCGATCGACAGATGGGCGCGCAACACCTCGGCAATCTGGTCGCCGACGCGGAAGACCGGATTGAGCCCCGTCAGCGGATCCTGGAAGACCATGCCGATCTGCGCGCCGCGCACGCGCCGCAGGGATTCGGGGGCGAGGCTGAGCAGGTCGGTCCCGTTGTAGAGCGCCTGCCCCTCGATGACGCGCCCGGGCTTCGGCAGGAGACCCAGGGCGGAGGTGAAGGTCACCGTCTTGCCGGAACCACTCTCACCCACGACCGCCAGCGTTTCGCCCGCACTGACGGAAAGCGACACCTCCTCGACGAGGCGCACCGCGCCCGTCTCGCCGGGAACGGCGGCGGTCAAGCCACGAAGCTCGAAGGTCGCGGCGGTCACAGCAGCTTGCCCGTATTGCGCCGCATCTGCGGGTCGAGCGTGTCGCGCAGTCCATCTCCCAGCAGGTTCAGCACGATCACCGTGAAGGCGATGCACAGGCCGGCCGACAGCGAGATCAACGGATTGGTCGTGATGGAGGTCTGGCCCTCGGCGATGACGTTGCCCCAGGTGGGCGTGGGCGGCTGCACGCCGAGGCCGAGGAAGGACAGGCCCGCCTCCGCCAGGATGGCGGTCGCAGCGCTGACGGTGGCGACGACGATCACGGGCGGCAGCGCGTTCGGGATGATGTGCCGCAGGATGATCTTCCACGGTGACAGGCCGATGGCGCGCGAGGCCTCGATAAAGGGTCGCGGGCGGATGGTGAGCACGACCGAGCGCATCACGGCCGCCACGCGTGGCGTGTAGGCGATCGCGACTGCGACGATGATCGAATCGAGCGTGTTGCCGCGTGCGGCGACCAGCGCGAGCGCCAGCAGGAAGGACGGGAAGGCGAGCAGGATGTCGATCGCCGCGACCAGGGCGCGTTCCACCCATCCGCCGGCATAGCCCGCCACGGCGCCGAGGATGGTGCCGGCCGAGAGCGAGATCAGGACGACGAAGAAGCCGACCTGCAGCGAGACCTGCGCGCCGTAGATCAGCCGCGACAGCACGTCTCGCCCGAACTGGTCGGTCCCGAGCCAGTAGGTTGCCGATGGCGGAGCCAGGGTGTTCATCAGGTCGGTGCGGGTCGGCGAATGGGGCGCAAGCCAGGGTGCGAGCAGGGCGACGACCAGCAGCACCAGGATGCCGCAGGCCCCGATGACGAAGCCCGGATGCTTCGCGTAGCGGCGGATCGCGGCCCGCCGGCGCTGAGCCGCTTCCTCGCGGATCTCGATATCGTCCACGGTCGCGCTCATGCCTTGCGAAGCCTCGGGTCGATGGCGCCGTAGACCAGGTCCAGAAGCGTGTTCAGCAGGACGACCGCCGCGGCGAGGACGAGCACGCCCGCCTGCACCAGCTGGTAGTCGCGCGCCAGAATGGCCTTCAGGATGGTCGAGCCGAGCCCAGGGCGGCTGAACACCGCCTCGACCAGGATGGCGTTCCCGAGCGACCACGCGAAGGTCACGCCGATCACCGCAAGGATGGGAATCGCGGCGTTGCGCAACGCGAGGTGCCACACGATACGCCGTTCCGGCACGCCCATGGCGCGGGCCACGCGGATGTGGTCCTGGCCCAGCACCTCCAGCATCGCGGATCGCGTCAGCCGCGCGATGTAGGCGGCGACGGACAGGCCCAGCACCAGCGCTGGCAGCGCCAGGTGGTGGATCGCCGGCCACAGGCCGGGCTCGCTCGTCGCGCCGAGGGCGGGGAAAA
The DNA here is from genome assembly GCF_012927745.1 of Neoroseomonas marina. GTDB lineage: Bacteria > Pseudomonadota > Alphaproteobacteria > Acetobacterales > Acetobacteraceae > Neoroseomonas > Neoroseomonas marina. The sequence continues at coordinate 859,726 of NZ_JABBKX010000002.1, read as the reverse complement.
GACCCATGTCATGCGACAGGACCAGGATCGCGACGAGGCCGAGCCAGAACACCGGGAAGGAGATGCCGCCGAGCGCCAGCGCCATCACCGCGACATCGACAAAGGTCCCTTGCCGGACCGCAGCGACGATGCCGAGCGGCACCCCGAACGCGATGGCGATCGCCATGCCGGCGACCGCGAGCTCCGCCGAGGGCGGCACGGCCGACCAGATCTCCGCGAGCGCGGATTGCCCGGTGACGACCGAGGCACCGAGGTCGCCCCGCGCCGCGCTGGCCAGAAACATCCCGTATTGCTGCCATACCGGCAGGTCGAGACCGAGGCGCGCGCGCAGCGCCGCGAGCGACTCGGTCGTCGCATAGTCGCCCAGCATGTAGATGGCGGGATCGCCTGGAATGGCCCTCATCAGGAAGAAGGCCACCGTGACGATCCCGACCAGCGCGACAGCGAGCTGCGCCGCGCAACGGGCGACGTAGAACAGCATCAGGCGCCGCGCAGCGACACGGGCGACGCGTTGACGGTGAACAGGCTGTTCTGCACGAAGCCCTGCACGCGCGCGCCATGGGCCACGAAAAGCTGCTCGGCGAACAGCGGCAGGACCGGCACGTCCTCCATGGTTTGCGTCAGCAACCGACCGTAGGCGGCCTTTCGCTGCGCCATGTCGGGCGCCCGCGCGGCCTCCGCCAGCAGGTCGTCCGCGCGGTCATAGCGCGAGGTATTGAGGCCGGGCGGGAAGGAACGCGTGTGAAACAGGGTCACCAGCGCGCTGTCCGGGTCGGGCGGACCGACAACGGCCGTGATGCATGACTGTACGTTGCCGCTGCTGCGCGCCTGGCCATAGGCGGCGCGTTCTAACACGCGCACCGTCGCCTGGATGCCGACCTGCTGGAGGTCGTTGGCAAGCGGCACCGGGAAACGGTCATAGGGGTTGAGCGCCGGCGTCGTGATCTCGAAGCGGAAGTTCGAGACACCGGCCTCGCGCAGCAGGGCGCGTGCACGGTCCGGATCGTAGGCGTAACGCGGCACGCCTTCGTCCGTGTACTCCTGGAAGGTCGGCGTGAGGACGCTCGTCGCCTCGGTCTTGGTGCCCCGGAAGAAGCCGTCGATCAGCGCCTTGCGGTTCATCGCATGCATGATCGCACGACGCACCCGCACGTCGCGCAGCGGCCCCGCCGTGGTGTTGAGCACCAGGTTGACGGTGTTGTTGGCCGGCCGGTCGAGCAGCGTCACGCCATTGGCGCGGCGCAGGCGGTCGATCACGTCGGGCGATTGCAGGGCGAAGAAGATGTCGAGCTCGCGGTTCTCGAGCGCGATGGCCGCCGCCGTCTCGTCCCGCACCACGCGGAACATCAGCTCGGACACCTGCGGGGCGCCGCCGAAATAGGCGGCGTTCGCGCTCATCCGGACCTCGTTGCCGGTGGTCCAACGTTCGAAGACGAAGGGCCCGGTGCCGATGGGATTCATGCTGTAGCGCTCGCCGATCTCCGTGACCGCGCGGCGCGAGACGATCCAGCCCTGGTTGAAGGCGCAGAGCTTGTGCAGGAAGCCGGAGTTCGGCGCCTCGAGCACGAAGCGCACCGTCATCGGGTCGGGCGCCTGGACTTCCTTCAGCCCCGCGAGCTGGCCGCGATAGGCGCTGCCAGTGGACGGATCCAGGATGCGGTCGAAGGAGAACTTCACGTCGTCCGACGTGAAGGCGCCGAAATTCTTGTGCCAGGTCACGCCCGGCCGCAGCCGGAAGGTCCAGACGGTGCCGTCGGACGAGACTTCGTGACCCGTCGCGATGTCGGGGACGATGGCGTTCGTCGCCTGGTCGTACTTCACGAGGCCGCTGTAGACATGCGTCGCGACCGACTGGTTCTCGATGCCGAAGATCTTCGCGGGATCGAGCTGCGAGACATCCGACCCGAAGCGGATGCGGAGCATCTGCGTACCCTGCGCCAGCACGGGACTTCCAAAGGCGCCCAGGGCGACGCCGGTCGCCCCCGCCATGATGCCGCGTCGACCCAAGCCGGGCGTCGTTGTCCGTTCACCCATCCTTCTGCACTCCCTTGCTTGTCGCATTGCCGCAGGCCGGATGTGCCGGCGCGTGGTCCTTGGGCCAGTCCCTGGGGAGACGTGCCGCGATCGCGGCCATGGCCTTCGCGAGTTCCGCCGCGCGCTGGGTCCAGGGCTCTGGAATCACAGCGGCCTCCTCGAACGCCACGGCGTTGCGCGTTCGTAGGCCATGGCGAGACGAAACATCGCGGCCTCGCCATCGGGACGCGTCATGAGATGCCAGTGCAACGGAAGCCCGCCGCGGGAGAAACCCGTGCACTGCACCATCGCCGGAAGACCCGCGAGGCTGGCCGGGGTCAGCATCGTCTCCATCGTGTAGGCGCTCGATTCCGGTTCGGCGCCGAGCCTCGGGGGCTGATGCAGTACGCCGAAGGAGAGCAGCACATCGTGCTCGGACCAGACCGGCACGACGGCATCCGCAAACGCGCGGCGGAAACGCTGTGCCGCAAGGTAGTCCACGGCGCTGACGCCAAGGCCGGCCATCACCTTGTCCCGGAGGGCTGCCCCCATCAGCGCAGCGGAGGAGCGAAACTCCATCTCGTGGATCGATGCCGATTCGACGGCACCGATGATCCGCGCGGCATCAAGGCAGGTCGACGCCGGCCACGGTAGCGCCGCATCCACGACCTCGGCGCCAAGGCCTGCAAGGACACGAAGCCCGTCCTCGAAGGCAGCCGCCATCTCCGCATCAGGAACAGGCAGAGTCGGACCCGGATCGCGCAGCACGCCGACGCGCAGACCCGCGACACCACCAGCACCCGCCGCGTGCAAGCGCGTCCCGATCGCCGCATCGATGACGATGGCGGCATCTTCCGCCGTCCAGGTGATCGGGCCCGGCCGGTCCATCGAATAGGTATTGGGCAGCGCGCCGTCCATCGGCAGCGCCCCCGGCGTCATGATGACGCCGCAGCATCCGGTCGCCGCGGCCGGCAGTCGCACCGAACCCGTGGTGTCGGATCCGATAGCGAAGAGCGCCATGCCCGTCGCAACCGCGACACCGGTTCCGGTCGAGGATCCACCGGTGAAGCGGGACCGATCCCAGGGGTTCCGCGCCGGCGGCTGCGGCAGGTCGAAATGCTCCGCGCCAGTGCCCGTGCCGTACTCCCAGGTTGCGAGCTTGCCCAACAGCGGTGCGCCCGTCGCACGCAGCAGCGTGACGATATCGGCATCGCGCGTGGCGAGGCGGCCCGTCCGCAGGCGCGAATTGGCCTCGCACGGCAGGCCGGCGACATCGAAATTGTCCTTGATGCCCCACGGAATGCCGGCCAGCGGCCCAAAAGTGGGAACCCGGGCGCCGGCCGCGTCGCGATGATGGAAGGCATGCAGCCCATCATCGAAGGCCGCGATGCGCGCCAGGCATGCTTCAAGCACCTCAGCCGGCGAGGATGTTCCCCGCTCGATGGCATCCAGGGCCTCGGCGACAGTCTGGCAGCCCGATTGTATGCAATCCTGTGATCTCGACTGGCTCGAGTTCATGTCGCGGCTCCAGTCGTGCCCTGCGGCGCGGCCGCCAGAAAGATCGCCTTGCCGGCCTCCACATGCGCGCGCATCACGGCACCGGCCAGGGACGGATTGCGCGACGCGATCGCCGCGGCCATCTCGCGATGCTGGGCAAGGCTGCGGCGGAGATTCGCCTCATCGAAATGGCGGAAATTGCGAAGGATCATCGGCGGCACGGCGAGCGTACCGAGCATCGATCGCGTCCGCGCCTGCCCGCTCATCTCCCAGATCGTCTGATGGAAGCGGACATTCGCATCGGAGACGGTTTCCATGGCCGCGAGCGTACTCGCCGGCATGCACGCCTCCCCCGCCTCGCAGGCCGCGAACAGGGCGGCAACGCCGGTCGCCGTCGGCCGCATCGCCGCCTGCTCGCAGGCATGGGCCTCGAGCAGCGCGCGCAGATCGAAGATCTCCTCGATGTCCTGACGCGACCACTCCGCCGCGAAGGCGCCCTGGTTCGGGACGACGCGCAGCCAGCCTTCCGCATCGAGCCGACGAAGCGCCTCGCGGATCGGCGTGCGACTCACGCCGAGCTGGGCGGCGAGTTCCTCCTCTCGCAGGCGTGATCCCGCAGGATAGGTGCCGTCAGCCAGACGGCGCCGCAGCGTGAGGTAGGATTGCTCCCAGGCAGTCGCCATCTCAGCTTCCTGCGCTCCGGCTGATCGTTCTTGGCGCTCTGCGATTGTATGCAGAAGGCACCGATCGGCGCAAGCCGCGCTCCTCGCCTATCCGGAGCGGATCACGCAGGGAACGACACGCCGGCATGCACCCCCCCATCAACCCGCGGGGTCGTTCAACGGTATGTCGACTTCAAGCAGCGGGGCGTGCTGCTGCGCCCCATAGACGTCGGTGTCGCCGACATCCCCGGCCGGGACCAGGCGCGGCAAGGTCGCCTTGAAAGCGGAGGCGGCGTCGTAGGGACTGAACTGCACATCCTCCTCCGCCACGCCGTAGAGGCGCGCGAAGAGCGCCGCGTTCAGCACGCCCGTCGCCTTGACGCGCGCATAGAGCGCAGGGTCTTCGAACAGGACGTCGATGGTGACGTGGAACGGCCCGGCGTTCTTGCTCTTGCAGACCTGGGCGATGTCACGGATCCGCGGCATGTCAGACGGCCTCGTATTCGATGGGGAACGGCGCGCAGGGATCGTCCACCGCCATGGTGTGGAAGATGCTGAAGCGATAATGCGGCCCGAGCGGAATGTCGGATGGCGAGAAGGGGAAGGCCATGTTGCCCTCCTTGCACAGACGCCCCGGGAAATCCGCATGCAGCAGGGACGTTCGGGCGACGGCCAGCACAGTGTTCGCCGTCTCCTGATCCGCGGCCACCACCTCGAGCACGAAGCCGAGTTCGTGCGGCGATCCCGCGTCGCGCTCGGGCTCCCAATCGGCCATGACGCCATCGCGGCCATAGGTGCGGACGGCGAGCCGCCAGCCTCCGGCGCGAACGCCGATCGCGGCGGCGCGCGCGGCCACGCGATCCCGGTGCGCCGCCAGGTAGCTGTCGATCTGGCCGATCAGCACCGGATCGCGCGTGCCGCATACCGTCATGGTGCGATAGCCGTTCAGTTCCACGCCTTCGAGCTTCACCGTGTAGGTCGGCGACGACGTCCACCGCATGCCGCCGACGCGAACGGCGCGATCGGTCACCGCATCGATGCTGATGTCGGCGGTATCCAGGATTCCGCCGGGCTCGACATGGCGGATAGGACTGGCGTTCTCGTGCAGCGCGAAGTTCGATACCGACAGCGGCGTGCAGCGGCGGATCGGATTCGGCGGCTCGCAGACGACATGGTCGTCCCGCACGGTGACCAGCAGACAGTCCGGCTCCTTCGGCACCGCCGGTTCCGCACCGCATTCGAGCATCTTGCCGGCGTACCAGGACGGGGCCGGAGGCAGGCCCGCGCGGATGGCGACCGCGGCCCATTGTGCGGGGTCGCTGCTGCGACCGCACAGGATCACCTGCGCGCCGGCATCCAGCGCGCGGATGATGGGTTCCGGACCCATCATGCCGACCACGCGCACGGCCCGGTCGATGGTCGCGTCATCCAACGTCGGCAGCTTCGCCAGCGCGGTCGTGCGGCCGGCCGCCACTGCGGCCTTCAGGGTTGCCGCATCCTGCTCGGCATGGATCAGCGCCATGCGGAAGGACAGACCTTCCTCGCGCGCGATCTCGCGGACCAGAGCCGCCGTGTCCTGCAAATGCGGCTCACCGCCCGCACCACCTGCGGTACCGACGATGCAGGGAATGCGCGCCGCCATCGCGGCGAGCAGCATCAGCCGCAGGTCGCGCTTGACCGAGAGTCGCGCGCAGAAGCCGGTACCGGAACCGAGGTAATGCGGCCCCGGATCCGTGCTGCCGCCATCCGCGCCGATGACATGCGGCGCGGCCGCCATGCCGATGCGCAGCGCCTCCTCGGAAAAGCCGTAGCCGAGGATGCCGCTGGTCGACAGCATGCGGACTTCGTTCATGACGACCGCCGGATCAGGCCGTTGCGCGACGCTTGCGCCCACCGCGCATCGTCCTCGCGCATCAGCGCCGCCAGTTGCTCGAGGTCGAGGGACGCAACCTCGTTGCCGAGAGTCCGGTAGCGGGCCTGCATCTCCGGCGTGGCCATCGCCTGGTTGATCGCCTGGTTCATCTGGCGGGCAATCGCTGCCGGGAGGCGCGCCGGCCCGAACAGACCGAACCAGCCATCGAACTCCGCCTCCTGCACGCCGGCCTCGCGCAGCGTCGGCACGTCCGGCAGGTAGACCGACCTCTCGCGCGAGGACACGCCGATCAGCCGGATCTGGCCCGAGGCGACCAGGGCGGCCGCCGTCGCGGGGCTGCCCCAGGCCACCGGAAGATGTCCGGCGGTCAGGTCCGCGAGATAGGCGCCGCTGCCGCGATAGGGCACCTCATTCAGCTCGATCCCGGCCTGCTTCGCGAAGAGCGCCGCCGTGTAGCTCGACTGCGCATCGGAGGTCCCCTGCGCGATCCCGCCGGGCTGCGCGCGGGCCGCCGCGATCAGGCTCTGCAGGTCGCGGAATGGCGCCCGGTTGCTCGACATCAGGACAAGCGGATAGCGCGCCATCAGCGCGATCGCCGTGAAGTCTGTGACCGGATCGTAGGGCAGCGTCTGCATCTGACGCGCCATGATGTGCGTCGCCGTTTGCGCTACGAAGGTGTAGCCATCCGGCGTGGATCGCGAGACCTGCTCGGTGCCGACAACGCCGTTCGCGCCTGGGCGGTTCTCGACCACGAAGCTCTGGCCGAACCGCCCGGTCAGGGCTTCCGCGATCGCCCGGCTGGTGACGTCGGTGCCGCCGCCCGGGGCATAGGGCACGACGATGCGCACGGGCCGCGTCGGCCACTGGTCCTGCGCGAAGGCCGAGGCCGGCCCCGAGAGCGCGGCCGCGGCGAGAAGGGCTCGGCGGCCCGGCAGAATTCGGTTCATCGTCGCTTCCTCCCGATCGTTGGTCCGTCAGCGGCCGCGCCAGGCGCCGACCGCGGGTCGCTCCAGGCCGAGGTTCTCGCGCAGCGTCGTGCCGGCGTAGTCCTTGTGATAGAGGCCGCGCTTCTGCAGCTCCGGCACGACCAGCCGGGCGAAATCCTCGAAGGCGCCGGGCATCTGCGTCGCCACCAGCACGAAGCCGTCGCAGGCGCGCGCGGTGAACCATTCCTCCATCTGGTCGGCGACGTCGCTCGGCGTGCCGCAGAAGATCGGGAACTCCCGGATCGTGCCGCGGCCCGAATAGTGGACGAAGTCGCGCACCGTCGGATTGGGCTTGCCGCTCAGCGCGATGACGCGGTCCTTGAAGCCGGTCCAGGAGACCTTCTTCAGCTCCTCCTCGGTGAACTCGCTGTCGAGATCCTTCGAAGCGAAGTCGAAGTTCGTCACCTCCGACAGCAGCACCAGCGCATCGATCGGCTTGGACAACGACAGCACGAAGTCGCGCTTCGCCTCCGCCGCCGCGCGCGTCTCGGCGACGCAGACGTAGCAGGCGGGATTGACGCTCACCTTGTCCGGATCGCGCCCGGCCTCCCGTACCGCCTGCTTGAGGTCCGCATACTGCTTCTGGCCCATCTCCTTGGTCGGATAGACGACGAAGATGAGTTCTCCCCAGCGGCCGGCGAAGCGGCGCCCGCGGCCGCTCTGGCCCGCCTGGATCAGGACCGGGTGGCCCTGCGGGGACCGCGGCACCGGCAACGGCCCCTTGGAGCGGAACCATTTGCCCCGATGGTCCAGCGCGTGGACGCGCGACCCATCGGCAAAGCGGCCGCTCGCCTTGTCGCCGATGATCGCGTCGTCCTCCCAGCTGTCCCAGTGGCCCATGACCACCTCGACGAACTCGTCGGCCCGGTCGTAGCGGAGGTCGTGCTCAAGGTGCTCGGCCCTGCCGAAATTGGCGGCCTCGGAATCGTTCAGCGAGGTCACGATGTTCCAGGCCACGCGCCCGCGCGTCATCAGGTCGAGCGTCGCGAAGAGCCGCGCGACGTGGAAGGGCTCGTAGTAGGTCGTCGAATAGGTCGCGCCGAGGCCGAGCTTGGTTGTCGCGCAGGCCATGCTCGACAGGATGGCGGAGGGATCCATCTTCACGACGCGGATGCCGTTCTCGACCGCCTCGCGGTGGTTGCGGCCGTAGATGTCGGGCATGGCGAGCCGATCGTCGAAGAAGGCGAGGTGGAACTTGCCGTCCTCGAGCACCCGGGCGATGCGCTGGAAGTAGTCAGGCGACAGGAAGTCCATGGGATTGGCGGGATGGCGCCAGGATCCCGGCGCAATCGAGCAGTTCTGCGCCTGCAGGAAGCCAACCATGGTCATCTGGCGCTCGGGCGCTGCGCTCATTGCTCGTTTCCTCCGTGGTGGGGTGACAGTAGGGACCAGCCTTAGAATGGTCGAGTCATTTCACGCAAACGTCTGCATGAATCGAAGAAGCGTTCTTTCAGTACCTTCTGCTTCGCTGATAGTAGAGTTTTGCGTCGAGCAGCGGCATCGTTTGCGTCCCGGCCAGCGAGCCGCCATGCTGTCGCGATGACCGATGCGCCGGGCAAGCCGAGGACCACGATCGTCACCCTGTCGCGCAGCGCGGGCGTCTCGACCTCGACCGTCTCCCGCGCCCTGAAGGGCGACCCGAGCATCTCGCCGGCGATGCGCGCGCGCATCGTCGCGCTGGCGGCCGAGGCGGGCTACATGCCAAACATCATGGCGCGCACCCTCTCGTCGGGGCGCAGCGGACTGATCGGGCTCGTCCTCGGCCCGGCGACGAACCCCTTCTACGCCATGCTGCTCGAGGAGCTGGTCCGCCAGGCAGCGGCGAAGCAGCAGCGCTTCATGATCATTCACGCCGGCGCCGGCCCGATCGAGGACAGTACGGCCGAGGCGCTGCTGCACTATCGCGTGGACGGCTGCCTCATCACCTCGGCCGATCTCTCGTCCCGCGCCGCGGATGTCTGCGCCCGCAACGGCGTGCCGGTGGTGATGATCAATCGCATCCCGCGCGAGCATGCCAGTGCCGTCTCCTGCGACAATGCCGAGGGGGGCGCGTCCCTGGCGCGGTTCCTGCGCGCGGGCGGGCATCGGCGCGCCGGCATCCTGCACAGCGGCGCCGGCAGCTCGAACGGCATCGAGCGCGAGCGCGGCTTCACCGAGGCCTTCGACAAAGACGGGGCACGCACCGTCTTCCGCTACGACGCCAGATCCGTCTACGAGGGCGGATACGCGGCCGGCGAGGCCATCGTCGCGATGCCCGCGAACAAGCGGCCGGACTGCCTCTTCGCGGTGTCGGACATCATCGGCATGGGTGCGATGGATGCCATCCGCGCGAAGGGCCTGCGCGTGCCGGAGGACATCTCTGTCGTCGGCTTCGACTGCATCCCGGATGGCGCGCGTCCGCATTATGCGATCACCACCTTCCGCCAGCCCGTGGCCGCGATGGTGCGGCGCGGCCTCGACCTGCTCGCGGCACGCATCGGCGAGCCGAAGCTGCCGGACGAATCCGTCCTGCTGCGCGGCGAGATCGTGATCCGCACCTCCGCCCGCCAGGCGGCGGGCGGTGGCGAGGTCGCCGACTGAACCCATCGTCAGGTCCGCGGCAGGCGCCCGGCGGCGGCGGCCGCCGCCCAGCGCCGGTCGTCCTCGGCGACGATCGAGGCCATCTCCGTGGGGCTGGCGGGCCAGGGTTCCACGGCGAGCGTGCGCAGGCGCTCGGCAACCGCGGGTGTACGGGACGCCTCGATGATCGCACCGTTCATCTGGTTGGTGATCGCCTCCGGCAGGCGCGCCGGGCCGAACAGGCCGAACCAGCCGTCGAAGTTCGCGGCACCGTAGCCGAGTTCCTGCAGTGACGGCGTATCCGGCAGGAAGGCCGACCGGCGCGACGAGCTGACGGCCAGCGGCCGCACCTTGCCGCCGGGCAGCAGCGTCATCACCGTCGCGGTGCTCATCCAGGCGAGGGGCATGTGGCCGCCGGTGAGGTTGCCCACCGCCTGTCCCGATCCCTGGTAGCGCACCTCGGTCATGTCGACGCCGGCGGCGCCGGTGAACTGGGCGGCGGTGTAGGCGGAAGCGATATCGGCCGTGCCGTAGGCCACCTCGCCCGGTCGTTGGCGCGCATACTCAACCAGGGACGGAACGTCCCGGAACGGTGAATCGACATAGGCGAGCAGCACGAAGCAGTAGCTTGCTAGCAACGCCACCGGGGTGAAATCGGCGATCGGATCGAAGGGTGGGTTGGTGATGTGCCGCAGCATGGTGTGCGTGATGTTCGGCGCCACGAAGGCCGTGCCGTCCGCCGGGCTGCGGGAAACCGCTTCGGCACCGATGATGCCGTTACCGCCAGGACGGTTCTCCACGACGAAGGCGCTGCCGAAGCGGCGCGTCAACGCCTCGGCATAGGCGCGGTTCGTGACATCGGTGCCGCCGCCCGGCGCGTAGGGCACGACGATGCGCACCGGCCGGGATGGCCACGCAGGCTGGGCCCGCGCGATGGCAGGCATGGCGAGGCCGGCCGCGACCAGGGCGCGGCGACCGAGACCGATCTTGGTCATGTTCGTTTCCTCCGTTGCGATGCTCAGGCGCCGGCCAGCGCGGCCTCCCGCGCGATCGCGATGATCCGTTCCATGCGGGGCACCAGGTCCATGGCGATGAACTCGCCGTCGACGTAGGCGACGTTCTCGCCGCGCGCAGCCGCCTCGCGAAACGCCGCGACATAGCGTTCGGCGTGCGCGACCGTGCGGGCATCCGGCGTGAAGACCGCATTCACCGGCGCGATCTGGTCGGGGTGGAACACCACCTTGCCCGAGAAGCCGAGCTCCCGCGCGATCTCGGCATCGGCGCGCGTGCCCTCAACATCGCGCAGGCCGAGCAGATAGGGCGCATCCAGCGCCTGGATGCCCGCGGCGCCGGCCGCCGCCGCGATGACGGCGCGTGGCATGGCAAGCGTCGCGGGCGTCAGGCTACCGCCGGTCTGTAGCGTGTAGTCGCCGGGTCCGAAGAACAGCGCGAGGGTGCGGCGCGATGCTTCCGCGATGTCGAGCGCCCGCAGCACGCCGCGCGGCGTTTCCAGCATCACGATCGTCCCGAGACCCGGATGATCGGCGAGACGCGCGTCGAGGGCATGCAGCTCCGCCGCGCTCTCGACCTTCGGCACCATGATGGCGTCGATGCGGTCCAGCGGCAGGGCAGCGAGGTCGGCCTCGAAATCGGGCGACCCGATCGCGTTGACGCGGACGACGCGTTCGCGGCGGCCGAAATCCAGCGTTCGCAGCGCTTCCGCGATCACGGCGCGGGCTTCCGCCTTGCGCGCCGGCGGCACGCCGTCCTCGAGGTCGAAGGCCAGGCTGTCGGCCGCCAGCGTCACGGCCTTGGCGAGCCGTTCCGCTCGGTGCCCGGGCGTCAGCATCAGGGAGCGGCGAAGACGAAGAGTCATGGCTCGGCCTTCACGCACAGCGCGGCGATCTCGGCGGCCGGCTCGATGCCCAGCCGGCGATAGCCGCTACGGATGATGACGGTACGGAAGGTGGCGTCGGCGAGATCCGGATCGCCGCCGCGCAGCACCTCCAGCATGCGGAGGTGATTGTGCAGGACATCGCCCGCATCCCGCTCATAGGCGGGATGGTGGTGGAGAAACAGGCGGATGAGGTTGCTGATCGACACCCAGGACCGCAGCAGGAATTCGTTGCCGGCCGCCTCGCAGACCATCTCGTGGAAGCGCCAGTCGTGGTCGCGCCATTCGCGGGTCCGCCCGGCGGCCGCGGCCTCCTCGATCAGCCGGTGCTGTTCGGTCAGGGAGGCCGCCATCTCCGGCGCTATACGCGCCGCGACGAGCCGCGCGGCGAGCCCTTCCAGCATTGCGCGCATGACGATCATCTGCAGCGCGCGATCGAGGTTCACCTCGGCGACGAACATGCCGCGATTGGCGCGCCGCTCGACGAGGCGGTCGGCCTCGAGGCCCTTCAGCGCCTCCCGCAGCGGACCGCGGCTGACACCAAGCTTCTTCGCGAGCGTCGCCTCGACGATACGCTCGCCAGGCGCCAGCACGCCGGCGCGCATGGCGTCGAGGAAGCGTTCCGTCACGAAGTCCGGCAGGGATGTCCGTGCCGGCAGCGCCCAGATCGCGGCGTCGCTTGCCTGATCGGACACGTCAGAGGACCTCGAGCGCCTTCAGCCGCGCGATCTCGGCGTCGTCGAGGCCGAGGCGCTCCTTGTAGACGTGATCCTCGTGCGCCCCCTTGGAGGGGCCGAGCCACTTCACGCGGCCCGGCGTCTCGGACAGCCGGGGCACCACGTTCGGCACGGCGAGCTCGCCGACGCGCTCGTCCTTCACCCAGGCGATGTTCTCGCGCGCCTTGTACTGCGGATCCTCGAAGATCTCGTCGATGCCGTAGACCGGGCCGCAGGGAACCTGGAACTTCTCGCACAGGGCCAGCACCTCGTCGCGCGTGTACTGCGACGTCCAGTTGCCGACATATTCATCCACCTGCGCGCGGTCCGCGTCGCGCTGGCGGATCGTGCCCCACTTCCCGTCATCGGCCCATTCCGGCACACCCATCGCCTCGGCGAGGCGCGAGAAGATCTTGTCCGAGGTGCAGGCGATCGCGATCCAGCGATCGTCCTTGGTCGGGTAGTGGCTGTGCGGCACGACGTTCACGGTGCCCGGCCCCATCCGCTGCCGCACATAGCCGGTGGTCTGGAACTTCGGCGCGAGCTCGTCGAGGATGCGGAAGATCGGCTCGTAGAGCCCGATATCGATGAACTGCCCGCGCCCCGTCAGGTCGCGCGCCTTCATCGCGAGCAGCGCGCCGAGCGCGCCATAGAGGCCGGCGAGATAGTCCGGGATGGTCGCGGACCCGGGCGTCACCGGCGGGCGGTCCGGATAGCCGGCGAGGAAGGACAGGCCGCCGAAGGCGTTGCCGATGCGCCCGAAGCCCGGCCGGCCGCGATACGGGCCGGTTTGCCCGTAGCCGGAGATGCGCACCATGATCAGGCGCGGATTGACCTCCTTCAGCACATCCCAGCCGAGGCCCCACTTCTCCAGCGTGCCGGGCTGAAAGTTCTCCACCAGGATGTCGGCATCCGCGATCAGCTTCTTGAACAGCGCCGCGCCCTCGGGCTTGCGTAGGTCGAGCGAGGCGATCTTCTTGTTGCGGCATTCCGACAGCCACGGGAGCGTCTCGCCGCATTCGGTCACGGTGCCGAATTTGCGCAGCGGATCGCCCACCCCAGGCAGCTCCAGCTTGATCACGTCGGCGCCGAATTCCGCCAGTTGCGTGGAGCAGAAGGGGCCCGCGAGGAAGCTCGAGACGTCGATGACCTTGCAGCCCTGCAAGGCTTCGACCTGGTCGGCGAGGGGCAGACTCATGCAGCGGACTCCGCATTCTGGATGGCATTGGCGCGCGCCAGGAGGCGCTGCGCGGCATAGGCGATGGGGTAGTCGATGAAGGCGCCGTCGAGGGTGATGGAGGCGAGACCTTTGGCTTCCGCCGCCTCGAAGGCGGAGACGATGCGGCGAGCGCGTTCCACGGCTTCAGGCGAAGGCGAGAAGGCAGCGTTCGCGGGCGCAAGTTGCGAGGGATGGATGCAGAGCTTGCCGGCGAAGCCCAGCGCGCGCGCACGTTCCACCGAGGCGGCATAGCCCTCGGCGTCGTCGAGCCGCGCCCACACTGTGTCGATCGGCGGTTCCAGGCCCTGCGCGCGGGACGTCAGCACGCAATGGCTGCGATGCGGCAGCAATTCCCACTCCTCGCGCGACCAGTCGAGATTGGTGTCGAGCGTGAAGTCACCCGCCCCGAAGGCGACGCGCCGCGTGCGCCGCGCGATGCGGGCGATGGATTCCAGCGCCTGCATGCCGGCGGCGGTTTCGATCAGCGGGATCAGGTCGATGCCGCCGGCGGGCAGGCGCGCGTCCCGTTCCAGCGCAGCGATCAGCCATTCCGCGGTCCCGAGGTCCTGCGCGCTTTCGACCTTGGGCAGCATGATCCCGTCGATGCCCGACGCGACCACCGCGACGAGATCCGCATAGCCCCAGACCGTCGAGAGGGCATTCACCCGCACGATCAGCCGCCCTCGCCGAGGAAGGGCGCGGGCCGCCAGCGCCGCCTGGCGCGCGGCCGGCTTCTCGGATGCCGCGACGGCATCCTCGAGGTCGAGGATCACCGCGTCGGTCGGAAGGCCGAGGGCCTTCTCCACCCGGCGCGGGTGGTTCGCCGGCGTGAACAGCAAGCTCCGCAGGAGGTCGGTCAAAGCCGGCGAGCCTCTGATGACTGTCTTCAGTCAATTGTCGACAATCCTACCAACAGGTCAAGAGGGTTCTGCCGGCTTGGCCTTCCAGCGTGTGGATCGCCGGCAGATCAGACGATGGCCCGGTCCCAGCCGCCGTAATGCTCGTCGCTGCGTCGGCCTCGGGGCAGGCTAAGCCCCACCAGTGCCAGGCCCATGACCACGCCCGCGGCGGTCGCCTCGGGCGCCCCGCCGTCCAGCAGGAACGGCGCCGCGGCGACCCAGGCGCCGAGCGCCGCGTTCGCGAAACGCAGCGGCCGCGCCACCTCCGCCATCGCGACCACAGCCACCGCGATGACGAGGCAGCCGACGATGTGGTCGCTGAAGTAGAGCGGCGCTTTCGTGCCGAAGACCACGGGCGTCGCCGTCAGCAGGGCCCCGAGCGCCACGCTCGCGACCAGGGTCCATGGGAAGGTCATGCCACCGCCGAAGAACTCCCGCGCGATGTCCCAGACCGACCGATCGAGATCCGGTTGCGGTACCTGGTCCTCGGACAAGGCGGGGCCGCCCTTCCAGAAGGTCTGCCAGAAGGGTTCTCCCGCGCGCCGCGCCCGCCACAGGTATTGAATCGAGGCCAACACCTCGTCGATCGAATAGGGAATGAGGACGACGGTCACCGCCGCCTGGACGATGCAGAGCGTGCAGAGCGCGCCGATGAGCGGCGGTTGGATGATGATGAAGGCGACGCTGACCGCACCGAGCGGAATGATCAGCAGGCCAAAGAGGAACACCATCCAGGGCATGGTTCGCCAACGGCGCCGATCGCCGATCGCGCCCGCCAGGATGTCGAGACCATAGGCGACGGCGCCCAGCCCCGCATCCGCAACCGGGAAGCCCTGGGACACCCAGGACGTCACGACCGCTTCCGTTCCATTGCGGCCCGTCCCCTCAGCCCCCCCGAAGAACGGGTCCCAGACGCCCTCGATGTGGCCGAGCTGGTAGGCTGCCAGGTAGCGCGAGATGAAGAAGCCGACGAACGCCATACCGACGATGGGAATGCGCTGCGAGAAGGAAGATGGCGAATAGCTCCATCCCAGAGGGCGGTCATCGTCGCTGGCGAGCGCGCGCGGATGGATGCCAGGCGGCGGCGGTACGATCACCGCGAAGGTCACGATCAGCATCCCGACGATCGTATCGGTTGCATAGGCGGCCGCGCTTGTCGTCCAGAACACCAGGGGCGCGAGCATCACCCACAGGCCGACCGCGGCCGTCATCCACTGCATCCAGTGACGCCGTGCCCCCATGCCGAGAAGCGCGACCAGGATGACCATGGCCCCCGATGCCATCTCGCTCACGCCAAGCCATGCGTTCCGGACGCGGGGGGCATCCAGCTCGTGACCCAAGGCTGGCGGCGGCGACGCAGCGACCGGATCGAGAAGACCGATCGTCAGCGGCGACAGCATCAGCCAGGCGCCCAGGATCGCGTTGACCATCGAGGCCCACGATGTCTGCCTGCGGTCCCGCGCAATCGTCGCCTCGGCATCCCGCAGGGCCTCCTCGGGCAGACGTCGCAGCCGGCGTTCCGCCTGGCGCAGTTCCGGTTCGGACGCCGCTACCGCGGCCGGTTCCAGGCGGTTCTTCTCGTACCAGTCGGTCGGATCCTGCTTCAGGCGCCGGATCATCTCCGGCAACGTCCGGGTCAGCGCGTGCCGGGGCTCCCACCCGAGGACGGCGCGAGCGCGCGAGGTGTCGATCTCGTAGTGGTCGTCGGAGCCCTCGATCATCCAAGGCTTGATGTCGGTCTCCTGGTCCAGGATCTCCGCCTGCACCCAGGCGCCTGCCTTCGTCAGTCCCTTCGGGAGACTCAGCGTGCGCCATTCCTCCCCATGGATCAGCCGTCCGAGGCGCTTCTGCAGTTCTTCGTAGGACGGCGTATCCTCCTCGCCGATGAGCAGCACGGTGTGCTCGTCGAGATCGGCCCGCCGGTCGACGGCGCGGACCACGGCGTCGACCAGGTCGTCCTTGTGGAGGTAGGGCTGGCCGGCCTTCAGGTTGCCGGTGAACAGATAGGCTGTCGGCAGCCGTTCGAAGATGCGCGCGATCTGCTGTGCGATGAAGGTTGCCCGGCAATCCTCGTCATAGACGCCGGCCAGCCGCAGGATCACGGTCCGGACTCCGTCCCGTTCGCGGCCGATCAATGCCTCCGTCTCGGCCTTCGATCTGGGATAGGCCCAGGCCGGATCGATGGGCGACTGCTCGGTGATGCGGATGCCGATGTCCGGACTTGGCGCATGCACCAGTAGCGTGCTCGCGAAGATGAACTGCTCCGTGCCCAGCCGCTTCAACGCATGCAGAAGGCGCCGCGTGCCCTGCACGGTGACCGAATCGTAGCGAGGATCCTCCTCGCCGGTGGTGTCGTAATACGCAGCCAGATGAATGACGGATGCGAAGCGGCCGCCGGCCTTGTCGGCTGCCTGCGCCAGGGCCGCATTCACGCTCGATCGCGAGGCCAGATCCACCTCGATGGTCTCGAGGTCGCCGCCCGCGCCCTCTTGCTTCCGCACGTCGAGGCCGATGATGCGGTAGCGATCCCGAAGTGCCTCGGCGATGGCCCGCCCGAGGAAGCCTCCGCTTCCGGTGATGAGAATGGTGGGGCGATCCATGCCTCCGATCCTCAGCGGTCCGCCACGGATCGACGGGTCGCTGTGGCGGGCCGTTCATGGCGTCGCACCGACCACCCATTGCGGAGGCGATGGGCCTCCGACATGGCCGCGCATTGAAGGGCCAGCGCGGCCGCCCGGTCCGTCCGCCGGGGCCGCCCCGGCCGGCAGGCGCCGGGTGCGCCGGACATGCTGGTCGTCAGCAGCGCGAGCGCGAAGAGCGATCCCAGGAACAGATAGAGCAGCCCGATGACCGCGGGTCCCCCCACCACCGGAAGGACATGGCCAAGGCCGTCGGGGTCCGACAGGCACAGCAGGACCAAGACACCCGCGGCAATCGCGTATCCGGCCAGACCGGTCGCGATAAGGGCGTTCCTCTCCGTCCGGTGCCGCCGACAATCCTCCCGCGCGGACGTCGTCACCATGATGACCCACCTCTCGACTGACGTGTGCTCGTCGAGGGCAACCGATGCGATCCGACAGGGTTCACCGTTCGGGCAGCAGGTCGCCGGCATCCGGAAACCCGCACGCGATGAATCGGTTCCTGACATGAGGCAGCATCGGAGGAGCCCTCATGCCCGCCCGTTCGAAGAAGCAGCAGAAGGCCGCCGGCGCAGCGCTGGCGGCCAAGCGAGGCGAGATGCCGCGGTCGCGATTGCGCGGCGCCTCACGAGACATGGCCCAGTCGATGACGGAGCAGGAACTGCGCGACCTGGCCCACACCAAGCGGAAAAGCCTGCCGACGCGGAGCAGGACGTCATGACCGAACCAGCCTCATCCGGCGGACGGCCGCCGACGGACGCCGAACGCAGCACAACGACGCGCCTTCGTCAGGGCGTCACGCTGGGACACATGCGTTGGGTGCTGGCGATCTCGCTCGCACTCGCGGTCGTCCCGCTCGTCGTGCTGGGAATGCGGTTCGGCGGTTCGTGATCCGAAGCAGCGGCCCCGAAGCGAGAACTCCGGGGCCGCCGCGCTCCAGTGGCCGCCTACAGGCCGCTTGGCGCGGCGCGCAGCGCCACCGGGCGGTGTCGTTCGAGGATGCTCGTCGCCGCCTCGATGCGTGACTCGGCCACGCCCCGAACGATCACGAGGCTTCCGCCCTCCCGAAGCCCGGCGACATAGCGCGTCGCCTCGTCCTCAGGAATGCCGCTGCCGGTCAGGGCATCGATCAGGCCACCCGCGGCGGCGCCGGCGGCGGCGCCCACACCGGCGCCGGTGAGCATGGTTGCGAGCCAGCCCGCCGCGACGAGCGGGCCTGCGCCGGGAATGGCGATCATGCCGAGGCCCGCGAGCGTGCCCGCCCCGGCCCCCACCGCGGTGCCGACGACGGCGCCGGCCGCCGAGCTGCTCGCTTCGGTGTCCTCATCCGCGTCCCGTCCACCGATGTAGGAGATGTCCGCATCGGCGAACCCGCTGGCCCGAAGATCCGCGACGGCCGCGCGCGCCGTCACGGGGTCGGGGTACAGTCTCCGCAACGTGGTCATTGCTGTGCCCCCCGCAACGTCAGGCTTCCCTGGTAATCCATCGTCACCTGCACGGTGCGGCCCTCGGGCGTCAGCGCACCGGCGCGCCAAACGCCGTCATCGCCGAGCTGCAGGTTGTGGATCGACCGCAAGCCAGCCTCCTCCATGCGCCGCCGCGCCTGGTCCTCGGTGAAGCTGTTCGCGCCGGTCCGCTCACCCTGGGCGGTGGTTGGCCCGGGCACGGGATCGGTCGGCGTTCGCTGGGCCCAGGCGGCCGGCGCCATGCCGATCGCCACCGCGAGCCCCACTGCGAGTGCTCGAATCATGCCGTATGCTCCTTTCATTGCATGCGGGGAGGTCAGGCCGCACGTGCGGCCGAGACGTTGACCCCCTTCGCGGCGAGCTGGTTCAACAGCTTGTCCGCCGCCTTCTCCTCCTGGAGCGTTTCCTCGAGCAGCTTGGCCGCGTCGCGCATGTCGAGCGCCTTGGCCCAGGCCACCAACGTGCCGTACCGCGCGATCTCGTAGTGCTCCGCGGCCTGTCCGCAGGCGATCACGCCCGCGTCGCGCACCGGGCTCGGCTCGGGGAACTCTTCCATCAGTTCCTCGAATTCGCTCGTGATACCGTCGATCGCTTCGCAGGTGGTGCCCTGCGCGCGACGGTTCAGCGCTTCGAAGACCTGCTGCAGACGCTCGATCTGTCCTTGCGTCTCATCGCGATGCGTCAGAAGCGCCTCACGCAGCTCCGGCGCGGCCGAGGCCCGCGCCATCTTGGGCAGTGCCTTCAGCAGATGGCGTTCCGCGTAGTAGACGTCCTTCAGCGTGGTGTGAAAGAGCTGCTCGAGTGACCCCGCCATCGTCGCATTCCTCTCTTCTCGCGCCGCCGATCCATTCGGCCGCATGCCGGAGAGAACCGCGCGACCGCTGCGAAGTTCAGGCTGTGGGATCAGCGCCCGCCGCCGATGACGGCCAGGCCGAGTTGCGGATCGAAGCGGCACCGAAGATGCTTCGGGCTTTCGGTCACGAGCACCTCGAGCGTGGGTCGCACGCGTCCCCACTGAAAATGGCCGCCCCGCACCGACGCGTCCTCGAAGCCCAGGACCGCGTGCAGATGGCACGCCGCCTGGCCATGCTCGTCCAGGACGATGTCGCCGATCATGCTGACGACCTCTGCCTGGCGCTGGAATCGGTGACACCGGTACTGCCGCGTCCGAGGATCCCAGAAGGCGAGCTCAGCCTCGGCGAAGGCGCCGATCGCCGTGACCTGGGCTCCACCGATGTCGTACCGGCGGGCGAAGGTCGTCAGGCACTCCATCGCTTCATCGTCATTGTCGAGGACGACCGCGATGTGGCGCAGCCCGCCTTCCGCATGCAGTTCCGTCACGCGCATCGGCCTCTCCCCCTCATCCGTTCACGACATTCCCGCCATTGGGGTGCAGCACCTGGCCGGTGAAGTAGCTGCTGTCCCGCGGGCTCGCGAGGAAGATGAAGGCCGGCGCGACCTCGTCGGGTTCGCCGGCACGACGCATCGGCGCGCTCGCCCCGTGCTTTGCCGTGGCCTCCTCGTCGAAGCTCGCCGGAATGAGCGGCGTCCAGATCGGCCCGGGCGCGACCGCATTCACGCGGATGCCCCGCTCCAGCAACGCGGCCGACAGGCTCCGGGTGAAGGCGACGATGCCTCCCTTCGTCGCTGCATAGTCGATCAGCTGCTTGTGACCCCGATAGGCGACGATTGAAGCCGTGTTGATGATCGACCCACCTTGGCCCATGAACGGCAGGGCGGCCCGCGTCGCCCAGAAGACCCCGAGCAGGTTGGTGCGGAACGTCCGCTCGACCTGCTCCGGATCGATCTCCGCGAAGTCCTGGGTGACGTGCTGCTCCGCTGCGTTGTTCACCAGGATGTCGATCCGTCCGCCAAGGACCTTCGCCGCCTCGGCGATGGCCTGGGCGCAGGCCGTCCGATCACCGACATCGACCCGGACCAGATGGCATCGCTGGCCCGCATCCTGCACCAGACGCTGAGTCTCCTCGGCGTCCTCATCCTCGTTCAGGTACAGGATCGCGACATCCGCGCCTTCCTTGGCGAAACCGACGGCCACGGCCCGGCCGATGCCGGAATCACCGCCAGTGATCACCGCGCAACGGTCGGCCAGGCGGGCAGCGCCGACATAGCCCTCCATCGCGGACCGCGGTTCCGGCATCATGTCGGCCTGGTGGCCGGGCTGGCGCGCCTGGCGCTGCGGCGGCCGAAGCTGCTGTTCCTGCTGGCTCATGGGACGGTCTCCGTGTCGGAGGAGTGAACCGATCGGCCGGACCGAGGTTCTCTTCAACTGGGAGTGTGGACAGCCAGCCGCGGGGTTCCGCGCGGCAGGCACCGCGAGAAGGAGAGATCGGCCATGGGAATCTGCGCCAAGTGCGGCAATGACTATGACAAGAGCTTCGACGTCGTGATGGGCGGCCAGCGGCTCACCTTCGACAGTTTCGAATGCGCCATCGCGATGACCGCGCCGCGGTGCACCCACTGCGAATGCCGCATCATCGGACATGGCGTGGAGGCCGAAGGCCGCATGTTCTGCTGTGCCCACTGCGCCGGGCATGGCGGCGCCCACGGGCTTCGCGATCGGGTATAGCCGCAACCGGCAACGATGCCGCTGCGTTGACATGCCATGGCACAGCGTCCGAGCTGGGAAGGTCATCTTCGACTGTCCCTCGTCTCCTGCCCGGTGGCGCTCTACAGCGCGACCTCGCGGGCGGGTGAGGTCAGCTTTCGGCTGATCAATCCCGAGACCGGCAACCGCATCCGCCAGATGACGGTGGATGCGGAGACCGGCGAGGAAGTCCAGCGGCGCGATCTCGTGAAGGGATACGAGATCGAGCGCGATCGCTTCATCCTTCTGACCGAGGAGGAGATCCGGGACGTTCGCCTGGAGAGCACGAAGACCATCGACATCGAGCGCTTCGTGAAGGCCGAAGATATCGACCGGATCTGGTGGGAAGACCCCTACTACCTCGCACCTTCCGAGAAAGCCGGGATCGAGGCGTTCGTGGTGATCCGTGAAGCCCTGCGCCGGAGCAGCCGCATCGCCATCGGCCGGGTCACGATCCATACCCGGGAGCGCATGGTGGCCCTCGAACCCCGCGACGCCGGCATCCTGGTCACCACATTGCGCAGCCACGATGACATCCGCCCCAGTGCGGAGGTCTTCGACGACATCCCGGCGCGCCGAGCGGACCCGAAGATGGTCGAGATCGCGGAGCAGATCATCGGTCAGCAGGCCGGCGACTTCGATCCGAGCGGCTTCGTCGATCGCTACGAGGATGCGCTGCGGGAGCTCATCCGCAGCAAGCAGGATGGCGGGGACGACGGAACGGCCGCGCCCCCACCCTCGCGTGAGAACGTCATCGACCTGATGGAGGCGTTGAGACAGAGCCTTTCCGGTTCGAAGAAGGGTCGTGCGGCAGCCGCCGCGAAGGCGGCCCCTGCCTCCAAGGGGGGCGCGAAGCCGAAGCCGGCGCGCGCGCGTCCTGCACGCCGCCGCTCTGCGTAGGATGGCGAAGGCGCTTGCCCCGTACCGCGCCAAGCGGAACTTTGGCCGCACGCCAGAGCCGGCAGCCGGCAAAGGGCGTAGCGGAAGGACCCTGTCCTTCGTTGTGCAGAAGCACGCCGCCAGGCGACTGCACTACGACCTGCGCCTGGAATGGCGGGGCGTGCTGAAGAGTTGGGCCGTCACCAAGGAGCCCCTTCAGGATCCCACCATCAAGCGGCTCGCCGTCGAGGTGGAGGATCACCCCCTCGCCTACGGCAGCTTCGCGGGGACGATCCCTGCCGGGGAGTACGGAGCCGGCACGGTCGAGATCTGGGATCGCGGTCGCTGGTCGCCGCGTGATCCGACACAGGTGGATGCCGATCTGGCGGCAGGCCATCTGAAATTCACCCTGGACGGGACGCGCATGCGCGGCGGCTTTGCGTTGATCCGCATGAAGCCGAAGTCCAACGAGCGAAACCCCGGGCGAAACTGGCTGCTGATCAAGGAACGCGACGACACCGCGCCGGTGGAGATAAAGCAGGGCGGATGGCTGCCGTTTCAGCATTGCCTGCCTGCGGCAGCGCCCCCCACCGGCGCGTCCTGGATCCACGAACTCAAGCTCGATGGCTACCGCCTGCAATGCGCCGTCGCCAAGGGCCGCGTGACGCTGCGCACACGCAGCGGCCTCGACTGGACCGCTCGCTTTCCGTCCATCGCCAAGGCGGCGGCAGCGTTGCCCGACAGCATTCTCGACGGCGAAGCCGTCGCCCTCAACGATCAAGGATTGCCCGACTTCGCGGCACTTCAGGCGGCCCTGTCGGGAGAGCGGGACGCCCACCTCGTCTTCTTCGCGTTCGACCTCCTGCGGGATGGCCCCGTGGACACACGCAACCTCCCGCAGCGCGAGAGGAAGGATCGCCTCGCCAAGCTGATCGCGCGGTCCCGCTCCGATAGGCTCCGCTACCTGGAGGACTTCACGGCCCCTGGTGACGCCGTCCTGCGCAGCGCATGCCGGCTTTCGATGGAAGGTGTCGTTTCCAAGCGCGTCGACCGTCCCTACACCGCCGGACGCAGCGGCCATTGGATCAAGACCAAATGCCGCGGAACGGAGGAGGTGGTGATCGGCGGGTGGAGCATGACCCAGCGAGGGACCGGTATCGGTGCCCTGCTGGTCGGGGCCCGTCGGGACGGGCGGCTCGCCTACCTCGGTCGCGTCGGGACGGGGTTCGGGGCGGATCGGTCCCGTCGCCTGCTCGAAGCCCTGGGGAAACTTCGCCGCAAGACGACGCCCTTCGACGGTCGCCAGCCGGCCCGCACCAGCGACGTCAACTGGGCCGAGCCCCAGCTCGTGGCGCAGGTCGCCTTTGCGGGATGGACCGAGGAGGGCCTTCTGCGCCAGGCGAGCTTCGTCGCTCTCCGGGAGGACAAGCCGGCCGAGGAGGTGGAAATGGCGACCATGTCACCGGTTGAACCGCGGACGACGCCCGCGCCGGCACCACGGTCCGAACGCCTGACCAACCCAGGTCGCGTATTGTGGCCGGCGACGGACGTGGAGCCCGATATCACGAAGGCGATGCTCGCCGAGTACTACGCGCGGATGGCGCCACGCCTCCTGCAGCAGCTTCGGGGAAGACCGCTTTCCATCCTGCGGACGCCGGATGGCATCGAGGGCGAACGCTTCTTCCAGCGTCACGCGATGCGCGGATCGTCGCCCCTGCTGAAGCAGGTCAGGATACCGGGCCAGGTGAAGCCTTTCCTGATGGTCGAGGACGAAGGCGGGCTCCTGGCCCTCGCGCAGATCTCCGCCACCGAATTGCACCCCTGGGGCGCATCGGCCGACAACCCGGAGCGACCCGATCGCCTGGTGTTCGACCTCGATCCCGGCCCCGGTGTGCCCTTCGCGGCCGTCCGGAACGCGGCGAAGCGCCTCCGCGCGCTTCTGGCCGAACACAGGCTGACCGGCTTCGCACGGTTGTCCGGTGGAAAGGGCATCCATGTCGTCGTACCGATCGCCGCGCCGCGGCGAGGTCGTCAGCCCGATTGGCCGCGCGCGAAATCGGTCGCGCTCGCCATCTCGCGCCTGCTCGAGGCGGAGGACCCGGCGAACTTCACCACGCGACTTGCGAAGTCGGCGCGTGGCGGCCGGATCTTCCTCGACTATCTGCGTAATGACCGCCTCGCGACCGCGATCGCAAGCTGGTCGCCCCGCGCCCGTCCGGGTGCCCCGGTCGCCATGCCGGTCAGCTGGGCGGCCCTCGCGCGCAGCGAACGCCCTGACGATCATCGTCTCGCCCCGTTGCTGCGGGGCAGAATGCCCCGGGATCCGTGGGATGGTATCTCCGACGCTGCTGCTCCGCTGCCGATGCTCGAGCCACCGCCAGCACCGCGGCGCCGGTGAACGCGCCTGCCGTTGCGTGGTTCCTTCCGAGTGCCCAGCACACAGCGAAGGAGGAGAACACCGTGCCGAACCAGAATCAGAATCAGAAGCCTTCCGACCGCAACGCATCGGATCCCCGCGGCACGCAGCCCGACCAGAAGCGCCAGCACGGCGATCAGGACCAGCGGCCGCAGAACCCGGGCCAGCAGCAGCAGGGCCATGATCAGCCCGGCCGCAAGGAACGCGGAGGCGATCGGCCGGACGAAGCGAAGTAGAGCGCCGAACGCGACAACGGGGCGGGCCGACGGGCCCGCCCTACTCCGCTGCTACCGACGGCGCGCCCCCATCGTGACGTCCTTCATCGCAGCGACGGCGTCCTTGGCGCCGATCACGAGGGGGCGACGCCAGCTTCGCGGCGGCGGGCTTCCGAACCCCTCGAACCCCTTCCAGCCACTTCTCTCCGCGACCAGCGCGGCGTGGCCCGCAGCCTGCACCAGGCACAGGCCCGCCGCGACATCCCAGACATTCGGGCTCGAGAAGGTCGCGACCTCGAGGAGTCCTGCCGCGACGAAGGCGCATTCGATGGCGGCGGAACCTGTCTTGCGGAAATCCCAGCCCTTCTCGCCCACGACATTGAGGTAGGGCGCACCGGCGAGCTTCCGCCGCACCGCGGGATTGCTGCGCACCGCGAGCGCCTCTCCCTCGAACCGAAGCGGGCTTCCGGCATGCGCATGGTAGATGCCGGCGCGCAGGGCATGGGTTGCCGAGCACCAGATGGCGCCAGCCACCGGCACGCCACGATGCAGGACACCGATCGACCCCGCAAAAAGGGGAAACCCGTTCACGAAGTTCGTGGTCCCGTCGATCGGATCGATGGCCCAGACAGTTTCGGCCGTTCGCGCCGGTACATCCATCTCTTCGCCGAGGATGTCGTGCGCCGGAAAACGGTCCGCCAGACGCTGTCGGATCAGTGCTTCGACGTTCTGATCGACCTCCGACACCGGATCCCGGTATCGCGGCGGGCCGTCATCGCCCTGGAATGTCTTGTAGCGTACCGTGAGCGTCCGTCCCAAGGCATTCACGATCTCCGCACCCGCGACGCGGGCCATCTCGATCGCCATCTGCTCCCATTCGACGAGGATCGACGCCTCGGGCCAGTTCTGCTCGCTCATGGCAGGACCTTGGGGACGAGGACATCGATCGGCCGGCGTCGCAGCCGCAGGCGGATACTGCCGGTGACGTCGCAGAGGCGATCATCCACACGAAGGGAGTGACCTTCGAGGTCGATCTCGATCCGCCGCGCCGCGACCGCTTGCAATGGCGAGTGCTCCGGATCCGGGTTCTGCAGCCATTCGTGCATCACAGCGCGGTGCTCCTCCCGCAGCCAGCAGGCGACCATGTGGCGCGGCGGTCGGGGGGCACGCAGGGCCAGCGGCAGGTTCGGGCCGATCATGGCGATGTTGGTGGCCTCGAAGGCCAGGATGGGTTCGTCGAGCGGCTTGCCGTCGATACGGATGCGGGCCCGGAGCGGCCGGCCTTCGGCAAGGGCATCGACCAGGCGGGCGCGCCCGGCCTGCCGTTTCGCCTCGCTGTCGTCGTTCTGCCCCTTCGCGCTCACCAGGCTCACCAGCACGCCGGTGCCGACCGCCTCGACGAACTGGAGAACACGCTCCTCGGTCGTCAGCTTGCCGATATGCAAGGCGACGCAGTTGCCGTCGCCAACGCTCCGGAAGGCTGTCACGGGTTCCGCGTGAACGCCCAAGGATCGCGCGACATTGTTCGCGCCGCCCGTCGGCACGATCAGCATCGTGACCGCCTTTCGATCCAGGCGAGCCACGGCCTTGGCAACCGTTCCGTCCCCACCGACCACGGCAACAATCCCACGGGCGGCCCGCAGCTTGGCCCCCGCCGCGGGGTCCCGCGCATCGATGTAGGCTGGCTCGAGCTTCAGTTCGCGGCAGAGTGCCAGGACACGCTCACGCGGCCACGCACCGTTGCCGGCCTCGGCGTTGTGAAGGACCGTGATTTCCATGGTCAGCAAACGCGGCCGGAGGCCAAGGGTTTGCCGGTCTCCACAGTCATATTGTCGCTCCGTCAGCCGCACGCCTGGGGGAACAGTACCGGCACGCCGGTCAGCAGCATGGCGGCAAGCGCGGCAACCCAGGAGCCCGCGACAACCTTCCGCGATACGCCGCCCGGCCATTGCGACGGGCCCCGCCAGAGGATCCACAGCATCAACAGCGCCGCCAGAACCGCGGCCGCCCAGATACCGACCATCAGCGACCAGAACATGGTGATGCGCCGGCCTTCGTCCGCCTCGCCACCAGGGGCGCATGCCATCCCATGCAGCGCGTACATCGCCGCGAGGACGAACGCCCACACCAACCAGGCGCCGGCAATCGCGAGAACCGTCCTCACCGGCAACTCTGCGCCAGAAACAGGATCACGAGGATCAGCAGGGTCGTCGCGGTCGCGTAATGCGTCCACTGCCCGATGATCGCGAGTTCGTGGCTCCGACGGGGTGAAACATACCCTGTGCCGATCCGCGCAGTGCCATACGCCAGCATCAGTGCCGCGAGGGCGAGGTGCATGGCGACGTAGGCCAGCAGCGCAGCCGCGACGGCCGCATAGGCATGGTCGGTGACAATCGGCAGCGTGCCTCCGAACGCAATCGCCGCCACCGCGACCAGTGCGACGCCCATGCCCGCCGCGGCGGCGGCGCCCAGCCGAATCGCGTTTCCAAGACTGCCCCGCTGCACCATCCGCCGCGCGACGGCCAGGCTGGCCGATCCCGCCGTCGACGCCAGGATCGCAATCGCCGTCTCGGTCCCGATGGGACCGAGACAGGCCGGTGGTGGCCAGCCGGGCGCAACAACCCACAGAAAGGCGAAGCCGAAGATCAACGAGGCCAGGAACGTGCCATTCGCCGACAGCGTGAAGATGCTGGCCCACCACCCCGGCGTGTCCTGCGTCTCGAAATGCGGCGGCACGCTGCTGCCGAGGCCGGCCGGCAGCTCGCCGTGCTCCGAGGTACTTCCGGTTGTCCATGCCCAGCGCCATGAGATCGCCACGACCAGCACAAGTGACAGCGGCGTCAGCCCGTACAATCCTGCCAGCATGAAAAGGAAGAAGCTCCCTGTCGCGCCCGCCAACAGGATCGGCAGGGCACTGCTCCCCGGCAGGACGACGATCTGCAGGATGCGGCCGGTCGTGGTGTCCACGCCCAGCGTCTCGCGCCACCCATATCGCGTAGCGGCGAGGTATCCGCCGCCGCGCGCGAGGCGTACCGCCATCCGCGGCTCGTCCATGAGCGGATCGCGCGAGCTCACCGCCGGAAGACTCGCGAAGTTGTAGCTGCGGGGCGGGACGGCGGTCGCCCATTCGAGCGTGGTGCCGCCCCAAGGCGATTGTCCGCTGCGTCGATTCACCACTCGCTGCAGGACACAGTCGGCAAGGAAGAGCGCAAAGCCGAAGGCCATCACGAAGGCCCCGACCGACGACAGCAGATTGATCGCCGTCCAGCCTGCCGCTGCGTCATACGTGTCGATGCGCCGTCGCATGCCCATCAGGCCCACGAGATGCATCAGCAGGAAGGTCGCGTGGAATCCCAGGAAGATGAGCCAGAACGCCGCTTCGCCAAGGCGCGGTATCCGCGCGCGTCCTGTCACGTGCGGAAGCCAGTGGACGATTCCCGCCAGTATCGGGAAGACGAAGCCGCCGATCAGGACATAGTGCAGGTGCGCCGTGACGAAGGCCGTGTCATGCGCCTGCCAGTTGAAGGGGACGATCGCCAGCATCACCCCCGTCAGCCCGCCCATGACGAAGACCGAGAACATGCCGAGGAGATAGAGCATCGGCAGCTTCAGCTCCGGCCGACCCTGCCACAGCGTCGCGATCCAGGCGAAGAGCTGCACCGCCGTCGGAACCGCGACCAGCGTCGACGCCACCGAGAAGAAGGCCAGCGCCATGTGCGGGATGCCCACGGTGAACATGTGGTGCACCCACAGGCCGAAGGACAGGATCGCCAACGCGAAGATCGACGCGACGATCCACCCGTAGCCGACGATCCGCGTGCGGGCCATGACGGGAAGGATGGTCGAGACCACGCCCGCCGCCGGCAGGAAGATGATGTAGACTTCGGGATGGCCGAACAGCCAGAACAGATGCTGCCAGAGAAGCGAGTCTCCCCCGCGGGTGGGATCG
Source organism: Neoroseomonas marina (assembly GCF_012927745.1). Classification (GTDB taxonomy): domain Bacteria; phylum Pseudomonadota; class Alphaproteobacteria; order Acetobacterales; family Acetobacteraceae; genus Neoroseomonas; species Neoroseomonas marina. The sequence continues at coordinate 831,239 of NZ_JABBKX010000002.1, read as the reverse complement.
AAGAATGGCCACCCAAAGGCGCGTTCCACCTCGAGAAGGACGGATCCGAGGATCAGCGGCGGAAAGCCGAACACCATCATCAGCGACGTCGCCAGCATGTACCAGGCGAACAGCGGCATGCGCACCAGCGACATCCCCGGCGCCCGGAGCTTCAGTACGGTGACGGCGATCTCCACTGCCGCGCAGATCGCCGATATCTCGACGAAGGTGGCGCCGAGGAGCCAGATGTCCGCGTTGATCCCGGGCGTATAGGTCCGCGAGGACAGCGGCGTGTACATGAACCAGCCGCCGTCAGGCGCCTTGCCCACCAGCATGGACCCCAGCAGCATCGCGCCGCCGAAGACGTAGCACCACCACCCATAGGCGCCGATCCGAGGGAATGCCATGTCGCGCGACCCGAGCATCTTGGGCAACAGGTAGAGCGCCAGCCCTTCGAACATCGGGATGGCGAACATGAACATCATCAGGGTGCCGTGCATGGTGAAGATCTGGCCGTAGATCTCCGGCCCTACGAAGGCGCTGCGCGGGCTCGCGAGCTGCGCGCGGATCAACATCGCCAGCAGGCCCGCGACGGAGAAGTAGACGACGGCAGCGATCATGAAGCGCTTGCCGATATCGGTATGGTTCACATTCGTCAGCACGCCTCGCCAGCCCGGCTCCGGCGACCAGATGCGGTCGAGGTCCCGCTGGAGTCGCGGGTCCAGCAGCGGTTCAGTCATGGCCGAGCGCCTCGAGCGACGCGCCGTCCATGAAGGCCCGCCAGTCGGCCGGCGAGAGGGCTATGGCGGTGAAGCTGTGATCCCGGTGCCCCGTCCCGCAGAACTCCGCGCAGAGTCCGACGAAGCGACCTGGCCGATCGGCCTGGAGCCGCAGTCGATTCACATGGCCCGGGATGGCATCGACCTTGCCGCCCAGCCGGGGAATCCAGAATCCATGAATGACGTCGGTGGCCGTGACCTCCACGGTGACCGGATGTCCGACCGGCATCACCAACACGGCGCCCGTTGGCGCACGCGCCTCGTAGCTGAAGTGCCAATGCCATTGCTGGGCTGTCGCCCGTATCGTCGTGGCCGGCCCGCCGATGGGTCGCTGTCCCCCCCCGACCAGGAAGCCGTAGATGAGCAGCGCGATCAGGGCGACGGAGACGATGCCGATCGCACCGTAGCCCAGCCAGAGCGATTCCGGGATTCTTCGCGGTACGACGCTCCGCCGGAAGCCGAGCGCCAGCAGCGACAGCACAACGATCGTGATGAACGTTGCACCGATCAGCATCACCGACCACATCATCGCGATGGACGTCGCGGACGGCCCAGCCGGGTCCAGTGTCGAGACATCCCCGCCGCATCCCGCCAGGACCAGGAGAACGGCCATGCCTTTCCGCCATCCGGATGGCGCAGCATGAAGTCCGGGGCCGCCGAGCGCAGCTCCGCGAGGACCGCGCCATCGGCGGTCTGCGTACCCCGCCTTCAGGACCCTGTTGCGCTCGTGCCGCGCTACAGCCTGACGGAATCGCGGGTGGCCATCGCAGGGCATCCGATCCATGCCATGCTGGTCGCGTTTCCCGTGGCACTCGGTTGCGGCACCTTCGGCGCCGATCTTCTCTTCCTGTGGACGGGGGACCTCTTCTGGCCGCGAGCCGCCGTATGGGCCGCCGGCGGAGCCTTCGTCTTCGGCATCCTTGCCGGCATCGCCGGTACGATGGAACTGCTCCTCGTGCCGGGCATCCGTATGCGGGCGGCGAGCTGGACGCACTTCATCATCGCGATGACATTGCTGTCGGCACTCGGGCTGAACTGGGGGTTTCGGCTGCACATCGGCACGGCGGCCGCGGTGCTGCCGTTCGGCATACTGATGTCGGGACTCGTCGTCGCCATGACGGCCTTCACGGGTTGGCATGGCGGCAAGCTCGTCTTCGAGTATCAACTCGGATCATCGACCCACAGTCGCGCGCCATAGGGACTCCGCAGCCAGTCGGGCATGACCTCCTCTGGTATCTCCGGCTTCCACAGAACGAGCACGAGAATGCCGATCATGACCGCGACATTGCCCAGGGCGGCGCGCACGCCGAACGCTCCTTCGTAGCAGCCCCGCCGTTCGGCGATCTGGGACACCTGGTGGCCTGCCCAGGCATGGCACACCACGAGGAGCGACACCGCCAGGAGCTTCGCACCGAACCACGGTTCGAACACGCCGAGCAGGAACAGCAGCAGGAGACCGGCCCCCACGGCGATCACCGCCGCCGGTGTGACGATCTGCGTGTAGGCGACATGGGTCAGGAGCCGCACGCGGTTGAAGCGCTGCTGGTTCGGCGTCGCCGTATGGAGGGACAATGCCAAGGGCAGCAGCACGAGGCCCGCGCACCAGACCATCAGTGCCGCGACATGCACCATCTTGAACGTGACGACGAGCCAGGTCACGCGGCCTCCTTCCCCGACAGATCCCGGAAGCGGCTGCGCGCGAGGATCGCTCCGGCTACCGCGAAGGGCAGCATGCCCGGCACCCACATCAGCAACCCACCGAGCTGCTGATCCTCGATCGGCGTGAGGCCGAAGCTCGCAGTGGTCGACGCGTGCGGCCAGTAGATCGGCGCCGGCGCCAGCGTCAGCAGCGCCCCCAGAAGGCCCATCGCGCCCGACGCGGCGACCAGCCCCATCAGGGCGCGAAGCGCATGCCCCTGTGGTGCCATGACCGCTCGCCAGAACAGGATGGCCGTGACCAACAGCGACCCTTGCATCGCCCAGTATGTCGGGCTCGATCCGTAGGCCGCCGCGTAAGCGGCCGGCCAGTGCCAGCCCCACATGACCACGACGAAGGCGGCCCCCGCCACGGCGAGGAACCCGCCGTGCCGCGCGGGGAATGCGACGGCCAGCAGCGGCGCGGCGACCAGCACCAGCAGGAGGTGATGCGCAACCCTCGCGCTGAACAAGGCGACGCTGAGGGCGCAGAGGGGCGAGACGAACGCCAGGACCAGCACCGCCCATCCCAGGACGAAATCCCGTCGGTGAGCCCGCGCTGCGGCAACTCCCGCACCGAGGAACAGAACAAGCAACACCGCCTGCCCCGGATGGACGTTCCACTGAGTCCACCAGTCGGCTGCCGTGGGCGCCGGCCCGCACCACGCCGCGCCGTCAGATGCGGTCGGGCGCACCTCGCATCACCTGAACGCGGGCGGCCTCATCAACGAGCCCCCTGACCATCGATCCAGATGTTGCCGCGCGCATCGAGACTCGCATGAACGCTCCGGCCCTCCGGCGTGTCGACGCGCCCCCGCCAGACACCATCGTCGCCGAGCCGGAGCCTGCGGACGTTCCGCAGTCCGGCCTGCTCGAGCCGCGCCCGTGCCTGCGTCTCCGTCGCGAGGCCGCTCGGACTGACCGTCGGCGAGGTCTGCACACTTCCGGCCGGCACCATCTGGGGTGCGGGTTGTGGCTGCACGCAGGCCGCGAGAGCCAGGGCTGAAGCGAGGGCGGGTCCGCTTCCGACATTCCACATGGTGAGGATCCTTCCGCCGGTTTCTGGGGCGATCAGGGCCTCCGGCCATCGGCTGGCCTACGACCCTCCAAGCGGAACCGCTTCGGATGGAAGCTGTTCCCTCAAGACATCGTGCGGACTGCGCGCGGGCGCGTTTCGAGAGCTGCGCGAACGCCCGGAGCCCACGCCGGTTAAGGACGGGTCGATACCGGCGGAGGAGAAGCTGATGAGCGCGCGTTATCCGGATCGCCCGAGCCTCGACGGCCGGAGCTGGCGGGAATGGCTCACAGGCCGGCAACCCGGCAATGCCGCGCCGCAGGTGGGCGTGCCAGGGCCGTATAGGGGCCGCGGACCGCGCGGATACGTGCGCGCCGACGATCGCATTCTCGAGGATGTGAATGAGCGGCTCTACGCCGACCCGCGGCTGGATGCGTCCGGGGTGTCTGTGACGGTCACCGCGGGTGAAGTGACGATGGATGGCTCCGTTCCGACGGTTCGAGGCCGGCAGCGGGCGGAAGCGGTTGCCGGCGGCGTTTCCGGCGTATCCCGGGTACGGAACAACCTTCGCGTCGACAGCGGAAGGCCGGACGACCCGCACGGACGCGGTACGACGGTGACCCCAACGCCCGCCAACGTCCGGGCGGCCGGCAGGCCGCGCCGCGGATGGTGACGTCCGCGGGAGGCGACGATGCGTGACCGAATGCTGGAGGTCGTGTGCATCGGGCAGGATTCGTCCCTCTTTCAGATCTGCGACGGGGAGCTCTACGGGATCGTAGAGATCGACGAGCAGCGCAGGACCTCGCCCTGGCGGGACTTGGCACTGCTGTCGCACCCGGCAGTGGCGGCGTATCTCGGGGATTGGCTGTCCCGTCATGGCATCCTTGCCGGCAGTCCACACCCGCCGCGCCTGAGATGGCCCAGCGCCGAGGACCGCAGCTCCGCATCGCGCTGGATCTGAGCGCGGGGTGGTGACCGACAGCGTCCGTCCTCGCAATCGTCCCATTACGATTCTGCGCACGCCGCCCTAAGATGACCGCGATGACGTCGAACACGCCCATGCGACTGGCAGGGGTGGCGCTCTGTGCCGGCTTGTGGTCCATTCTGACTACGCTGCCCGCGCTCGCCGTCACGCTCGCCGTGTCCTGCAGCGCGGTGGCCGTCGAGTTCCGGCTCTGCACCGAGGCCGCGCGTCAATGGGCGGAGCAGACGGGCAACGAGGTCCGGATGATCTCCACGCCCGCAAGTGCGAGCGAACGCCTGGCGCTCTATCAGCAGCTCCTGGCCGCGCAGTCGGCTGCGATCGACGTCCTGCAGATCGATGTCGTCTGGCCGGGAATCCTGGGCAGCCATCTGGTCGATCTGTCGCCGGCGATGGATGGCGCAACGCGCCAGGCGCATTTTCCCACCACGATCGACAACAACACGATCGACGGCCGGCTGGTCGCGATGCCGTGGTTCACCAATGTCGGCCTGCTCTACTACCGGCGAGACCTTCTGGAACGCTACGGCCGTCCCGTGCCGGACAGCTGGGCCTCCCTGGCGGAAACCGCACGGGTGGTCATGGAGGGAGAACGTTCCTCCGGGCGGCGCCTGTGGGGCTATGTCTTCCAGGCCCGGGCCTATGAAGGACTGACCGTCAACGCGCTCGAATGGGTGGGCAGCTTCGGCGGAGGCACGATCATTGATCGCGCCGGGCGCGTCACGATCAACAATCCCGCCGCGATCGAGGCCATCGACGGCGCGGCGTCCTGGATGCGCCGGATCACGCCGCCGGGTGTCCTGAACTACGCCGAGGAAGAGACCCGCGGCGTGTTCCAGACCGGCCGGGCCGTGTTCATGCGGAACTGGCCCTATGCTTGGCCTCTGGTGAACGGTCCCGACAGCCCGGTGCGCGGCCTCGTCGGCGTCGCGCTGTTGCCGCGCGGCCGGGAGGATGGCAGCGCCGCCATCCTCGGCGGCGAGGGCCTCGCGGTGTCCCGATATTCGCGGCATCCGCAGGAGGCGGCGAGCCTCGTCCGCTACCTGGTATCCCGCGCCGAACAGAAGCGCCGGGCGATCGAGGGCGGATTCAATCCCACGATCCGCGACCTGTACGACGATCCGGAGGTGCTCGCGACGAACCCCCTTCTCCGCACGCTGCGGCGGAGTTTCGAGGAGGCGGCGGTGAGACCCGCCGCCCAGAGCGGCTCGCGCTACAATCAGGTCTCGGCGCGCTTCTGGAGCGCGGTGCACGCCGTGCTCTCCGCGCAGATGCGCGCCGGAGCGGCACTCGTCCGTCTCGAGCGCGACCTCGCCCGCATCGGGTTTGCACGTCGATGACGGGGCCCGGCGCGGGGTCGCCGCTCGCCCGCGCCAAGCGGCGCGCGGCGCTGCCCTTCCTTCTGCCCTTGATCGTGACCCTGCTGCTGGTGGCCGGTTGGCCGCTGCTGCGCACCGTCTGGCTGTCCCTGACCGATGCACGCCTCGAGGCGGGGCTCGCACCGCACTTCGTCGGCATTGCGAACTACACCTACCTGCTGTCGGATCCGGAATGGTGGTCCGCCGTGCGCAACACCGTCGTTTTCGCCGTCACCTCGGTGGCGCTCGAAACCGTTCTCGGTGTCCTGATCGCGCTCGCCCTGAACGAGAAGATGCGGGGCCGCGGCATCCTGCGGGCCGCCATGCTGATCCCCTGGGCCATCCCGACGGTCGTCGCCGCCCAGATGTGGAACTGGATGCTCCACGACCAGTACGGGGTCGTGAACCAGGCGCTGCTGGCGCTCGGCGTCGTCCAGGACCCGGTCGCCTTCACCGCCGATCCGGACCTCGCATTGTGGACGGTGATCGCCGTCGATGTCTGGAAGGCGACGCCCTTCATGGTCCTGCTGTCCCTGGCGGCGCTGCAGCTGCTGCCGGATGAGATCTACGAGGCCGCGGAGATCGATGGGCTCGGGCCGGTCGGCCGCTTCTTCCGCATCACGCTGCCGCTGATCCGTCCGGCTCTCATGGTCGCCGTGACCTTCCGGAGTCTCGACGCCCTGCGGGTCTTCGACCTGATGTACATCCTCACGGGCAACAGCGCGGCGGCCGCGTCGATGTCCGTCTACGCCCGCCAGCATCTCGTCGACTTCCAGGATGTCGGATACGGATCGGCCGCGGCCACGGCCCTGTTCCTGATGATCGCGGCCCTGACCTCGTTGCTGGTCATCGCGGGGCGCATCCAGGCTGCACCGGAGGAGGACGATCGATGACCTGGCGACGCACCAGGCGTCGGCTGGGCCGATTGCTGCTCGCCCTGCTGCTGGTCGTGATCTTCCTGTACGCGACCCTTCCCTTCATCTGGGCGATCGCGACATCGCTCCGGACCGGTGCGGCCCTGTTCGACCCCTCCCCCTTCGCCGCCTTGCCGACCCTCGACAACTACAGGTCCGCGCTTGGGGGAAGGACCTTTCTCAGGAGCATCGCCAACTCCGTGGCCGTCGCAGGGTCGGTCGTCCTGTTGTCGCTGCTGATCGGTCTGACCGCGGGCTATGCGCTCGGCCGGACGAGCTTTCGCGGCCGCCGCCTTCTGCTCGCGACGATCCTCGCCGTCTCGATGTTCCCGCAGGTCGCGGTCCTGTCGGGCATGTTCGAATTGATCCGGGTCCTGGGCCTCTACGACAACCTGCTCGCCCTGACCTTGAGCTACATGATCTTCACCCTGCCCTTCACCGTCTGGGTCCTGGCCACTTTCATGCGGAATCTTCCGATCGAGCTGGAGGAAGCCGCGATGGTGGACGGGGCGACCACGATGGTGGTCCTGACCCGGATCTTCCTGCCGTTGCTGGCGCCGGCGCTGGTCACCACGGGATTGATCTCGTTCATCGCCGCCTGGAACGAGTTTCTCTTCGCGCTGACCTTCACGCTGACGGACGAGAAACGCACCGTCCCCGTCGCCATCGCGCTCATGACCGGATCGAGCGCCTTCGAACTGCCATGGGGGCAGATCATGGCCGCGTCCGTCATCGTCACCGTGCCGCTGGTGGCGCTGGTGCTGGTGTTCCAGCGCCGCATCGCGGCCGGACTGGTCGCCGGGGCGGTCAAGGGCTGACACGGGCCGAATCGTCCGCATTCCCACACCTCACCCCTTCGTGTCAGATTGCCTCCAAACCGGGACCGAAGCCCCACCAAGGGGCCGGAAAAAGGAGACGATCGTCATGCCGCAGCCCCTCACATCCCGCCGCGCGCTTCTGGCCGCCGGCGGTACGGCCGGGCTGCTCCAGGCGAGGACCCGCGCCTTCGCGCAGGCCGCCCTCGAACCCCGTGTCGTGGTGGTCACCAGTTTCTCGCGCGACGTCACCACGCCCTTCGTCCAGGCCTTCGAACGCGCGAACCCCGGCACCAAGGTCGAGATCCAGAACCGCAACACCGCCGCCGCCGTCGCCTTCATCCGCGAGACGCGCTCGAGCCCGCCGGACCTGATGTGGGCCAGCGCGCCCGATGCCTTCGAGGTTCTGAAGCAGGGCAACCTGCTGGCGCAGCCGCGCATCGACACCGCCGGCATTCCCGAGCGCATCGGCGGCCAGCCGACCAATGATCCCGACGGCCGCTACTTCGGCTTCGCCGTGTCCGGCTACGGCATCATGTACAATACGCGCTATCTGCGCGCGAACCGCCTGCCCGAACCGAAGGAATGGGCGGACCTCACGCGGCCGGTCTACCAGGGCCATGTCGGCATCTCGGCGCCGAGCCGGTCCGGCACCACGCATCTGACCATCGAGACGATCCTGCAGGGCGAAGGCTGGGAGAAGGGCTGGGCGCAGCTGCTCGAGATGGCGGGCAATTTCGCGCAGGTCTCGGACCGCAGCTTCGGCGTGCCGGATGCCGTGAACAGCGGCCAGTACGGCATCGGCATCGTGATCGACTTCTTCGGCCTCTCGGCCAAGGCCTCAGGCTTCCCGGTGGAATTCGTCTACCCCACCGTCACCACGCTGGTGCCGGCGAACATCGGGATGGTCGAGGGCGCGCGCAACCCGGAAGCCGCCCGAGCCTTCATCCAGTTCCTGCTCTCGCCGGCGGGGCAGCAGGTGCTGCTCGATCCCAAGGTGATGCGGCTGCCGGTGCGGCAGGAGACCTATGCGAACGCGCCGGCCGGCTTCCCGAACCCCTTCACGAACCCCAGCCTCGGCGCGCGCGTGCGCTTCAACAATGACGTCTCCGAGGTCCGCTACGAGCTGGTGAACAGCCTGTTCGACCGCGTCATCACCTTCCGCCTGCGCGAACTGACCGATGCCTGGAAGGCGGTCCGCGCAGCCGAGACGGCGCTCGGCCGCCGCGACAACGCCGAAGGCCGCCGCCTGCTGAACGAGGCCCGCGCGAAGCTGACCACGGTCCCGGTCACCGAGGCCCAGGCCGCCGATCCCGCCATTGCCGGCGCCTTCCGCGCCACCCGGCCGGATCGCCCCGCCGCCGGCCGCCAGGCGCAATTCGAGGAGGAATGGGACCGCCACGCGGTCGCCGCCTATGCCGAGGCCAAGCGCCTCGCCGAGCAGGCGCAGCGCGCCCGTTGAGCGCGACCGCCTCGCGCCCCTGGGGCGCGCGCCTCCGCATCGAGGCCAGCGCCAGCCAGGTCGCCGCCGCCGCCATCGTCGCCGCCTTCCTGCTGGCCTTCCTGGTGGTGCCGGTCGGGCGTGTCTTCCTGACCGCCTTCGCCGCGGCGGAGGGCGGCTTCACCCTTGTGCACTTCGCCGATTTCTTCCGCACCAGCCTGTTCATCGAGAGCTTCTGGAACAGCCTCTACGTCGCGGGCATGAGCGTGATCTTCGCCTCGCTCCTCGCCGTGCCGCTGGCCGTGATCCTGGCGCGCTACCGCTTCCCGGGCAGCGCGCTGATCGCGGTGCTGGGCGTCCTTCCGCTGGTCATGCCGCCCTTCGTGGGGGCGGTCGCGATGCAGCTCATCTTCGGGCGCAACGGCACGGTGAACCTGCTGCTGATGGACTGGTTCGACGTCCGGCTCGACCTGATGGAGGGGCTGAACGGCGTCATCTTCGTCCAGTCGCTGCACTACTTCCCTTTCATCCTGATGAACCTCAGCGCCTCGCTCTCCAACATCGACGTCTCGATGGAGGAGGCCGGGCAGAATCTCGGCGCGCGCGGCGCGACGCTGCTGCGCACCATCGTCCTGCCGCTGGCGCTGCCGGGCTACCTCGCCGGGGCGAGCCTGGTCTTCGTCAAGGTGTTCGACGACCTGGCGACGCCGCTGCTGCTGAACGTGACGAACATGCTCGCCCCGCAGGCCTATCTGCGGGTGACCTCCGTCGGGCTCGGCGACCCGATGGGCTATGTGATCAGCGTCATCCTGGTGGTGGTCTCGGTGGCGGCGATGGCGGCCTCCGCGCTGCTGCTGCGGGGGCGCGACTACGCCACCTCGCAGCGCGGCGGCGGCGGGTTGTCGCAGCGGCGCATGACGCCGGCGGGCAGGATCATGGCCTGGTGCTTCGTGGTGCCGGCGCTGCTGCTGGTGCTTGCCCCGCATGCGGGCATCCTGCTGCTCAGCCTCGCGACCATCTGGTCCTTCAGCCCGCTGCCGGACGGCTTCACCCTCGCCCATTACGCAACGGTGCTGCGAGAGACCCCGCAATTCCTGACCAACACGCTGCTGTTCTGCGGCATCGCGGCGTTCATCGACGTCGTGCTGGGCGTCGTCATCGCCTGGCTGGTGCACCGCACGCGGCTGCCGGGGCGCGCGCTGCTCGACCTGGTGGCGATGTCGGCGCTGGCGGTGCCAGGGCTGGTGCTCGGCATCGGCATCCTGCGCACCTATTTCGACGTTCATCTGCCGGGCGGGGATTCCCTCGCGACGTCCTGGATCATGCTGACCATCGTGCTCGCGGTGCGGCGCCTGCCCTATGCGCTGCGGGCGGCGACGGCGGCGCTGCGGCAGGTGCACCGAAGCCTCGAGGAAGCGGCGGAGAATCTGGGTGCAGGGTCCGCGACGACCCTCGCGCGCATCGTCGTTCCGCTGATGGCGGGCGGGCTCGCCGCCGCCTTCGTCACCAGCTTCGCCACCGCGGCGGTGGAACTGTCCGCCACGCTGGTGCTGGTGACGCGGGATGTCGACGCGCCGCTCTCCTACGGCATCTACATCTACATGCAGAGCGCGGCCGGCCGCGGACCGGGCGCCGCGCTCGGCGTCATCGCCGTGGTCGTCGTCGCGATCTGCACCTGGGCGGCGCACGCCTTCGCGGAACGCGAACGCCGGCGCCGCTCGAGGACCGTTGAACCCCGGGGGGCGGCATGAGCGCGCAGGGCGTGGATGTGGAGGGCGTCTCCTTCGGCTATGGCGCCACGCGCGTGCTGGAGGACGTGTCGCTCTCCATCCGCAAGGGAGAGTTCTTCGCGTTCCTCGGCCCGTCCGGCAGCGGCAAGACCACGCTGCTGCGCCTGATCGCGGGATTCGGGACGCCGGATCGCGGCCGCATCCTGATCGGCGGCCGCGACATGACGCGCACGCCGCCCTGGAGCCGCAATGTCGGCCTGGTGTTCCAGAACTACGCCCTGTGGCCGCACATGACCGTCGCGCAGAACGTCGCCTTCGGGCTCGAGCGCCGCAGGGTGCCGCGCGCCGAGCGCGACCGGCGCGTGCGCGCCGCGCTCGACATGGTCGGCCTCGCGCATCTGATCGACCGGCGCCCTGCCCAGTTGTCGGGCGGCCAGCAGCAACGGGTCGCCATCGCGCGGACGCTCGCCATCGAACCCGAGGTGCTGCTGCTGGACGAACCGCTGTCGAATCTGGACGCCGCGCTGCGTGCCGGCGTGCGGCAGGAGCTGGTCGAATTGCAGCGGCGCCTCGGGCTCACGACCATCCTGGTCACTCACGACCAGGAGGAAGCCAATGCCGCGGCGGATCGCATGGCGGTGCTGGACGGTGGCCGGGTCCTGCAGATGGGCACGCCCACCGAGCTCTACGACCGGCCGGCCAACCGCTTCGTCGCATCCTTCCTCGGCACCGCCAACCTGATCGACGGCACGGTGGAAGGCGGCGTCTTCCGTGCCGGCGGCATCACGCTGGCGCTGCGCGAGCCCGCTACACCGGGCCGGGCAACGCTGGCCCTGCGACCGCAGGCCATTCGGCTCCATCGCGACGCCAGCGGCGGTGCGCTTGCGGCTCGGGTGTTGCGGACGGAGTTTCTGGGCGGACATGTCCGCTACACGCTCGAACTCCAGGAAGGCCAGCAGCTGACGACCGAGGAAGTGCACCTGCGCGGTCGCGATCCGCTGGCCCCCGGCGGCGGGGTGCAGCTCGAGATCGATCCACAGCAGGTGTCGATCCTCTAGCCCAGCCTCCGCCCAGCGGCGTCCCGACGCATGCGGGTGCTGCCCGGATGCGCGCCCACGGGTGTGCGCAGTTTCCGGTCATCCCCTGCACGACCCTGGTGCAAGCGCCGTTCGACATGGCGACGTGCGGTCCACGAAGGGTCTTGTCAGCTCAGGAACCCCCGCTTAGCGTTCCATCATCTTGCATTCGAGTTCCATAAAATGGAACACATCGGGATGACCGGATGACGATCCTCGCGAGTGCCGCGGCGGTGCTTCGCTGCTTTTCGGCGACGCGCAGCAGCATCACCGTCACCGAGGCGGCGTCGCTGCTCGCGCTCCCGAAGAGCAACACGTCGCGCCTGCTGCGCGCCATGCGCGATGCCGGGCTGCTCGAGACGATCGGGGAGTCAAAGCGGTATCGGCCCGGCGCCCTGCTGCTCGGCCTTGGCCAGAGCTTCCGGAGCGCGTCGTCGCTCGTGAATCGCGCCGATGCCGTGGTCGCGCGTCTTGTCGCCGCGATCGGTCACACGGGCTACGTCTCCATCCGCGACGGCAATGCGGTCTCGGGCGTCACCTACCACCCGGGCAGCAATGCGCTGCATGTCGCCACACCCGTCGGTCGGCCGCTGCCGGCCCATTCCTGCGCGACCGGGCGGTCCTTGCTCGCGCGCATGACGGACGATCAGGTCCGTGCCCTGTTCGAGGGGCCCTGGACGCCGGTGTCGCGCACCGCGCCGCAGGACATCGCGGAACTGCTCGACCGGCTGCGGAAGGTCCGCGGCCTCGGCTACGCGGAATCGCATGACGAGGCGAACCGCGGCGTCGGCGCCATCGCCTGCGCCGTCGGGGCGCCCGAGACGGGAGAGACCGTCAGCCTCTGCATCGCCTACCCGATTTCCACCGTCACGGCGGCGGAGCGGAAGGACATCATCGGCCGGCTGCTCGCCGGGGCGCGGGACGTCGCCGCCCTGGTGGGCGACCCGGTCTGGGCCGGTCAGGCCACCACCCTGGCCCCGGCCGCGTGACGAGGAAGGATCCGATCGTGCCCGATACAACGCCCCGACTGGCCGGCCGCTGGCGGCTCGGCTTCGACATCGGCGGCACCTTCACCGACTTCGTCCTGCTCGACGCCGCGACGGGTGGCATCACCCTGCACAAATGCCTGACCACGCCGCAGGATCCGGCCGAGGGCGCGCTGGAGGGCATCCGCGCCATCACCGCCCAGGCCGGCATCGCGGCCGGGGACCTGTCCGAGGTGGTGCACGGCACCACCCTCGTCACCAATGCGCTGATCGAGCGCCGCGGCGCGACGACGGGGCTGCTGACGACGCGGGGCTTCCGCGACGTGCTCGAACTCGGCATCGAGCAGCGCTACGACATCTACGACCTGTTCCTGCGCTTCCCCGATCCGATCGTCCCGCGCCGCCGGCGCATCGAGATCACCGAACGCATCGCGCATGACGGCAGCATCGTCGCGCCGCTGGATGCGGAGGCGGTGCGCGCCGCCGGCGCGCGCCTGGTCGCCGAGGGCTGCACCGCCATCGCGATCTGCTTCCTCCATGCCTACGCCAACCCGGCGCATGAGAAGGCCGCCGCCGCCGTGCTGCGCGCCGCCTTCCCCGGCGTCTCGGTCAGCCTCTCGAGCGAGGTCGCGCCCGAGATCCGCGAATACGAGCGCAGCGTCACCACCTGCGCCAACGCCTTCGTGCAGCCGCTGATGGACCGCTACCTGGGACGGCTGCTGCGCGAACTGGATGCGCTCGGCTTCGCGGGCACGCTGCGGCTGATGCAGTCCGATGGCGGGCTCTGCGCGCCCGAGGTGGCGCGCGCCTTCCCGATCCGTCTGCTGGAATCCGGCCCGGCGGGCGGCGCGCTCGCCACCGTGCTCTTCGCCCGTGCCGCCGGGCTGCCCGATGCCCTCGCCTTCGACATGGGCGGTACCACCGCCAAGGCCTGCCTGATCGAGAATGGCCGCGCCGAAGTCGCGCCGATGATGGAAGCCGCGCGCGTCCATCGGTTCAAGCGCGGCTCCGGCCTGCCCATCCGCTCGCCCGTGGTGGACATGATCGAGATCGGGGCCGGCGGCGGATCGATCGCCGGCGTGGACGAGACGGGGTTGATCAAGGTCGGCCCGCATTCCGCAGGCGCCGATCCCGGTCCGGCCTGCTACGGCCGGGGCGGGGCGGCGGCGACCGTCACGGACGCCAACCTGCTGCTCGGCTACTACGATCCGGGTTTCTTCCTCGGCGGCGCGATGTCGCTCGACCTCGCGGCCAGCGAGGCCGCGATGACGCGGCTCGGCGCGCGCCTCGGCCTGTCGGGCATCGAGGCCGCCTGGGGCGTGCATGCCGTGGTCTGCGAGGCCATGGCGGGTGCCGCGCGCGTCCATCTGGTCGAGAAGGGCCGCGACCCACGCCGCTACGCCATGGTCGCCTTCGGCGGTGCCGGGCCGGCGCATGCGGCGGATGTGGCGCGCATCCTCGGCATCACGCAGGTGCTGGTGCCGCCGGCCTCGGGCGCAGCCTCGGCACTGGGGTTCCTCGCCGCACCGCTCGCCTTCGAGCAGTCGCGCAGCCTGATCGCGCCGCTCGGCGCCGGGGCTGACTGGGTGGCCGTCAATGCGGCACTCGAGGGGCTGGAAGCGGGAGCACGCGACCGTCTTCGCGGCGCCGGCGTCGCCGAGGCGTCGATGCGCGTGGAGCGCTCGGCCGAGATGCGCCTGGTCGGCCAGTTGCACCAGATCGCGGTGCCGCTGCCCGACGGTGCGCTCGACGCCGCGCGCCTGCCCGACATCCGCGCCGCCTTCGTCGAGACCTACCAGCGCCTCTACACCCGCGTGGTCGAGGGTGCGGAGATCGAGCTGCTCTCGCTGCGCGTCCGCGTCCTGGGGCCGGAACCGCAGATCACCGTCTCGGGCGCCGTCGCCGGCAGCGCGCAGGACGGCGCGGCGCTGAAGGGCCGCCGCCCCGCCTGGTTCGACGGCGCCTTCCGCGACACCCCGGTCTACGACCGCTACCGCCTCAAGCCCGGCGATCGCATCCCCGGCCCGGCCATCATCGAGGAACGCGAGGCCACCACGATCATCGGCCCCGGCGATGCCGTCGAGATCGACGCCGTGCTCAACCTGCGGATCACCGTCGCCGCGGCGGCGAAGGGCGAAGCGCTGGTCACGCCGGGCATGGCGCTCGAGGAAGCCAAGGCGCGCATCGAATCCGACCCGATCGGGCTCGAGATCATGTGGTCGCGCCTGATCTCGATCGTCGAGGAGATGTGGCAGACCGTCTGCCGCACCGCGTACTCACTCATCATCGCCGAGGCGCAGGACTTCGCGAACGAGATCCTCGATCCGCAGGGCAATCCGCTGGCGCATTCGCCGCGCGCCATGCCGCTGTTCAACCTGACGTTGACCCGCTGCGTGAAGGCGCTGCTCGAGCATTTCCCGGCCGAGACGCTGCAGCCGGGCGACGTGCTGGTGACGAACGACCCCTGGCTCTGCGCCGGGCATCTGTTCGACATCGCCCTCGTCACGCCGGTCTTCCACCAGGGCCGCGTCGTCGCGCTGATGGGCACGGTCGGCCATGTCAGCGACATCGGCGGGGTGAAGGACCCGCTGGCGGCGCGCGAGATCTACGACGAGGGCCTGCAGATCCCGCCCATGAAGCTCTATGAGGCGGGGCGGCCGGATCGTTCGCTCTTCCGCCTCATGGCGCAGAACATCCGCAACAGCGACCAGGTGCTGGGCGACGTCGAATCCATGGTCACGTCCAACGCGCTCGGCGCGCAGCGGCTGGTGGCCTTCATGGAGGAATACGGGCTGCAGGATCTCGCCGCGCTCGCCGCGGTGGTGCAGGGCCGCAGCGAGGCAGCGACCCGCGCCGCCATCCGCGCCGTGCCCGACGGCGTTTATGAGAGCGAGATCGAGAATCGTCCGCTCGGTGAGGTGCTCCGCTACCGCGTCCGCGTCCACAAGAAGGGCGACAGCATCCATGTGGAACATGTGGACGCGCCGCCCACCCTGCCGCGCGGCGGGCTCAACTGCACGATGAACGTCACGGCGGCGCATTCCTCCTACCCGCTGAAGTGCATGCTGACGCCGAATGTGCGCGGCAATGCCGGCTGCTACGCGCCGATCAGCGTGGTGGCACCCGAAGGCTCGGCGCTGAACTGCAAGCCGCCGGCCGCCGTCGCCTATCGCACGCGGCTGTCCTGGTTCCTCGGGCCGAACCTGTATCGCGCCATGGCGCCGGCGATCCCGGACAAGGTCCAGGCCTTCACCGGCCTGCCGAAATCCTACGGCTTCTACGGCCGCAACCATCAGGGCCGTGTCGCGTCGGACCACTTCTTCATGGGTGGCGGGCAGGGTGCGTCGTCCAGGGCGGACGGCAAGTCGGGACTGCTCTTCCCGACCTCGGCGGCCAACACGCCGGTCGAACTGCTGGAAAGCCGCATGCCCGTGCTGGTGGTGGAAAAGGGCCTCGTCGCCGACACCGCCGGGCCCGGCCGTCAGCGCGGCGGGCTCGGGCAGCGCATGCGCGCGCGGCGCCTGGTCGGCGGACCGGAGCCGATCATGGTCGGCCTCTATCCCGAAGGCTGGGGCCTCAAGCCGGAAGGGCTGTTCGGCGGCCGCCCCGGCGCGCCCGGCCTGGGCCTGGTGAAGGGGGCGGACGATACGACCCCGCGCGACGTCGGCACCGGCGAGATGGTGACGCTGCTCGACGCCCGCACGGAGATCGAAGGCCGCATCGCCGGCGGCTCGGGCTTCGGCGACCCGTGGGAACGATCGGTCGAGGCCGTGCAGGCCGACCTCGACGATGATTACATCACGCCCGAGGGCGCCGTTCGCGACTATGGTGTCGTGCTCGGGCCGGACGGGCGCATCGATCCCGTCGCCACCGCGCGGCGGCGGGCGGAACACCGAACAGGCGCGGACAGGGACATGGCGGCAACGACCGGGGGTTCAGCATGACACAAGACATTTCGCGCCGCGGACTGATGGCCGGTGCGGCACTGCTCACGGCCGGCATGCCCGGCATCAGCGCGGCCTTCGAGCGCGACGGGAACCGCAAGGTGCTGGTCTTCTCGGGCAACCAGCAGGTGCCGGTGCTCGACCCGCATGTGCGCTACGACTGGTCCACGCGCATGATCCAGCAGTCCGTCTACGACGCGCTGTTGAAGTACGAGGGCGATCCACCGCGGATCGTGCCCTGGCTCGCCGAGCGCTACGACGTCTCGCCCGATGGCCGGATCTACACCTTCCACCTGGTGGGCACTGCGAAGTTCCATAACGGCGATCCGGTGGATGCCGAGGCGGTGCGCTTCTCCTTCGAGCGCGGCCTGAAGCTGAACGCGGGCATCGCCTGGATGCTCAAGGACTTCCTGAAGCCGGAGAATATCGTCGCGGTCGATGCCCGCACCGTCCGCTTCACGCTGGACCGGCCCTTCGCGCCGTTCATTTCCTACGTGCCGTGGTGGTACGTCGTGAACCCGAAGCAGGTGATGGCGAACCAGGAGGGCGACGACCTCGGCCGCAAGTGGCTGACCGAGAATGCCGCCGGCTCCGGCCCCTTCCGCCTGCGCCGCTTCGACGCCAATACGCTGATGCACCTCGATGCCGTGCCCGACTACTGGAAGGGCTGGCCGATGGCCGATGCCGACCGGCCGTCCGGCATCATCTACCGCATCATCCGCGAGGCTGCGCCCCGCAAGGCCGCGCTGCAGCGGCGCGAGGCCGACATCATCACCAACCTCACGCCCGACGACATCGAACAGCTGTCGCGCGTGCCGGGCGTGGTGGTGGAGAACCACAAGGGCTCGACCACCTTCGGCATCAAGTTCAACTGCCAGCAGGGCCCGACCGCGGACATCAACCTGCGCAAGGCCATCGCCTACGCCTTCGACTATGATTCGCTGCTCGCCATCCACAACGGCGCCGCCGTGCTGATGACGAGCCCCTTCCCCGCCTCGATGGCCGGGCACATCGACGTGCCGGGCATCCCGCGCAAGGATCTCGACAAGGCGCGCGACTTCCTGCGCCGGTCGCGCTTCCCGAATGGCGGGATCGAGCTGGAATACGTGCATGTCCAGGGGCTCGAGGACGCGCGGCGCATCGGCCTCGCGCTGCTCGACAGCCTGCGCGCGCTCGACATCCGCGTGAACATCGTCGGCCAGCCCTGGCCGACCATGACGAGCCGTGGCTCGAAGCCCGAGACATCGCCGAACATGATGTCGGTCTATGTGACGCCGGTGGGCACCGACCCCGACACGGTCGCGTACCAGTACCATCGCGCCTCCTGGGGCCTGTACTACGGCACGGCGCACTACGAGAACGCCGAGGTGTCGCGCTGGATCGACGAGGCGCGCGGCGAGACCGACAACGCGAAGCGCATGGCACTCTACGCCCGCATCCAGACGCAGATCGTCGCCGACCAGCCGGAGCTCTTCGGCATGGTGGCGAACCGCATCTGGGCGCGGCGCGACTACGTCCAGGGCTTCTCCTTCAGCCCCGTGCGCTTCACCGGGGAGATCGATCTCTACCCGCTCTGGGCCCGCGGATAGGTGCTCGGCTACCTCCTCCGGCGCATCGGCCTTGCGGGGCTGATGCTGTTTGGGCTGGTCTGCCTGACCTTCGTGATCTCCAACGTCGCGCCGTCGGATCCGGCGGCGCTGGCGGCGGGTCCGGATGCCGGGCGGTCGCAGATCGAACAGGCGCGCCGGGACTACGGTCTCGACAAGCCGCTGCCGGAGCAGTTCCTGCGCTATCTCACGGACCTCGCGCATGGGGATTTCGGCCGTTCGATCGCCACGGGGCGTTCGGTCGGCACGGATCTCGCGCGGTACTTCCCGGCGACGCTGGAACTCGTGATCCTCGCCATGGCGCTCGGCGTGCTGCTCGGCGTCCCGCTCGGCGTGCTCTCGGCGCTGCGCAAGGACGGGCCGGCGGATCACGCCACGCGCATCTTCGCCGTCTCCGGCATCGCGCTGCCGCCCTTCTGGTTCGGGCTGCTGCTGCAGCTTGCCTTCGCCACCTGGCTCGGCCTGCTGCCCACCAGCGGGCGGCTGTCGGTCTTCACCGAACCGCCACCGCCCATCACCGGGTTGCTGCTGGTGGACTCCCTGATGACCGGCCATTTCGAATTGTTTCGGGAGGCACTGTCCCACATCATCCTGCCGGCAATCGTGCTGTCGCTGCCCTGCCTCGCCTCCATCCTGCGGGTGAACCGGTCCGAGATGGTGGAGGCGCTGCGCATGGACTACGTCACGGCCGCGCGCGCACATGGCGTGACACCCTGGCGCATCGTCATGGTGCATGCGCTGAAGAACGCGATGCTGCCGACGCTTGCGATCATCGGCCTCCGCTGGGGCTGGATGATGTCCAGCACCGTGCTGGTCGAGACAGTCTTCGACTGGCCGGGCATTGGCCTCTACGCCGTCTCCTCCGCCATTGCCGGGGACTTCAAGCCGGTGATGGGCGTGACGCTGATTGTCGGGCTGAACTTCATGATCGCGAACCTGATCGTCGACCTCCTGTACGGGGTGCTCGACCCGCGCCTGCGCAGGGCCTGATGTCCGCCATCGCCGAGGAAACCGTCGCCGCCCCGCCGCGCCGCCGCCTGCGGCTCGCACTTTGGCTGCTGTCGCGGTCCTTCTCCTCCATGCTCGGGCTGTTCCTCGTGATCGCCATCGTGGTGCTGGCGCTGATCGGGCCCTGGATCG
Source organism: Neoroseomonas marina (assembly GCF_012927745.1). GTDB lineage: Bacteria > Pseudomonadota > Alphaproteobacteria > Acetobacterales > Acetobacteraceae > Neoroseomonas > Neoroseomonas marina. Next base: position 811,778 of record NZ_JABBKX010000002.1, on the reverse strand, counting down.
TGCCTTATCCCGACCATGTCGCCGGTGCGGTGAACCTCGCGAACAAGCTGCAGCCGCCCTCGGCCGCGCATTGGCTGGGCACCGACGAGGTCGGCAACGACATCCTCACCCGCGTCATCATCGGTGCGCGCATCTCGCTGCTGGTCGGCATCGGCATCACCTTCGCCGCCGCCGCGATCGGCGTGCCGCTCGGCATCCTCGCCGGCCTCGCGGGTGGGCGGCTGCGCGAAGCGATCATGCGCTTCACGGACCTGTTCCTCTCCGTGCCGGGCCTGGTGCTCGCCATCGCCCTGGTCGCCGCCCTGGGCCCGGGGATCGTCAACGCCATGATCGCACTGATCCTGGTCTGGTGGCCGGGCTATGTCCGGCTCGCGGAATCCAAGGCTCTGTCGATCCGCGAGGAACCCTTCATCGAGGCCGCGCGCGTCGCCGGCGCCTCCCGCGCGCGCATCCTGCGCCGCCACGTCCTGCCCAACAGCCTCTCCCCGCTCATCGTGAAGATGTCGATGGATATCGGCCAGGCGATCCTGGCCGTCGCCTCGCTCGGCTTCATCGGCCTGGGCGCGAAACCGCCGACGCCGGAATGGGGCGCGATGATCTCGATCGCGCGCGGCTACCTGCCGGACTGGTGGTGGTACGCGATGGCGCCCGGGGTCTTCATCTACCTCGCCGTGCTGGGCTTCAACCTGCTCGGTGACGGGCTGCGCGACATCCTCGACCCGCGGAGCAACCGCGGATGACCGCGCTGCTCGAGATCGCGGACTACCGCCTCGCCTTCGACACCTTCGACGGCACCGCGCAGGTCCTGGACGGCATCGACCTGACGCTCGAGGCCGGCGGCACCCTCGGCATCGTGGGCGAAACGGGCTGCGGCAAGTCGGTACTGGCCCGCAGCCTCATGGCACTGAACCCGATGCCGCCGGCGCGCGTCGTCTCGGGGCAGATCCGCTTCCAGGGCAGCGACATCCTTGCCATGTCCGAGCGCGAGATGCGCCGCCTGCGCGGCCGCGCCATCTCCATGGTGTTCCAGGACCCTGCCTCCTACCTCAATCCGCTGCTCGCCATCGGCACGCAGATGGAGGACGCGATCCGCGGCCAGGATGCCGCCGTGGGGGAGCGCCAGCGCCCCCGCGCCGCCGCCCGGGCGCGTGCGGCCGAACTGCTCGCCGCGGTTGGCCTGCCCGAGCCCGCGCGGCTGCTCGACAGCCATCCGCACCAGCTTTCGGGCGGGATGCGGCAGCGCGTGCTGATCGCCATGGCGCTCGCCGGCGACCCGGTGCTGCTGGTGGCGGATGAGCCGACCACCGCGCTCGACGTCACCGTGCAGGCGCAGGTGCTGGCGCTGATCGCACGCCTGGTCGCCGAGCGCGGGCTGGCACTCATGCTCATCACGCACGATCTCGGCGTGGTTGCGGCCGCCTGCGCCCGCGTCGCAGTGATGTATGCCGGTACGGTGGTGGAGGAAGCGCCGACCGCGGACCTCCTCTCCCGCCCGCTGCATCCCTATGCGCGCGGCCTGATCGCGGCCGTGCCCGACCTCGATCATCCGGAACACCGGCCGCAAGGCATCGCCGGCAGCATCCCGAGCCTCATCACGCCGCCGCAGGGCTGCCGCTTCCATCCGCGCTGCCCGATCGCGACCGAGCGCTGCCGCAGCGAAAAGCCGCTGCGTCGGGAGATCCTTCCCGGCCGCAGCATTGCCTGCCACCACGCCACGCCATGACGCAGCCGCTGCTCCGCGCCGAGGGCCTGTCGAAGACCTACGAAGCCAAGCGCGGCCTGTTCCGTGCTGCGCGCGCCGTACAGGCCGTGGCGGAGCTCGACCTCGCGCTCGATCGTGGTGCCGCCCTCGGCATCGTGGGGGAGAGCGGCTGCGGCAAGTCCACCCTGGCGCGGCTCCTGCTGCGCCTGATCCCGCTCAGTGCAGGCCGCATCACGTTCGACGGGCAGGACATCACCGGCCTGGACGAAGCGGCCATGCGCCCGCTGCGGCGGCGGATGCAGCTCATCCACCAGAACCCCTCCGCCGCGCTCGACCCGCGCCTGACCGCCGAGGATGCGGTGGCCGAGCCGCTCCGCATCCAGGGCCTCGCCACCGGCCGCGCGCTGCGCGACCGCGTGGCCGCCCTTCTGTCGGAAGTCGGCCTGCCGCCCGCCTTCCTGCACCGCTTCCCGCATGAACTCTCGGGCGGGCAGAAGCAGCGTGTCTGCATCGCGCGCGCGCTCGCACTGGAACCCGACCTGCTGGTGCTGGACGAGCCGACCTCGGCCCTCGACGTCTCGGTCCAGGCGCAGATCCTCGACGTGCTGGACGGGCTTCGGGCACGGCGCGGCCTCGCCTACCTTTTCATCAGCCACAACCTCGCCGTGGTGCGGCAGGTCTGCGAGCGCGTCGCCGTCATGTATCTCGGCCGCATCGTGGAGGAAGGCACCGCCGCCGAGGTGTTGGGGACGCCACGTCATCCCTATACGCGGGCGCTGCTCGGCTCGGTGCCGCGTCTCGCGGCGCACGGCATCGCGCCCGCCGCGCCCGGCGAACCGCCCAACCCGGCCTCACCGCCGCCCGGCTGCGCCTTCCACCCGCGTTGCCCGATCGCCATCCCCGCCTGTCGCGACGCCATGCCGCCGCTCGCCACGCTTTCGGACGGCCACCGCCTTCGCTGCCCCCGCGCCATGGAGGTCTCGCCATGACCCCGCTGCCCGTCTTCGTCATCGGCCAGGCGCCGCGCCCCGACCTTGCCGCCGAGATCGCCGCCGCCGCACCGGGCCTGCCCATCGCGATGCGCGGCGCTCTCGACGGCATGACGCGGGCCGATATCGCCGCCATCAGGCCCCGCGACGGCACCGACACGCTTTTCACCATGCTGCCTTCGGGCGAGGGCGTCTCGATCTCCAAGGAAGCGGTGACGCAGCGCATGCGCACGCTGCTGGAGACGACGCCCGGCCCGGTGCTGCTCGCCTGCACCGGCACCTTCAAGGGCCTCCCGGCGCGGCCCGGCCTGGTCCAGCCCTCCGCGGTGCTGAACGGGCTCGCCGAGGCGCTGCTGCCTCGCGGCCGGCTCGGCCTGTTCGTGCCCCTGCCCGAACAGGCGGCGACGCTCGGCGCATCCCGTGCACGGGACGGCCTGGCGCTGTCCGTCGTTGCGCTGCGCCCGCATTCCGACGACGCCACCCGCGCGGCCGCGATGGCCGAGATGGCGGCGCAGCAGCCGGACCTCGTGCTGCTCGACTGCATTTCCTACACCCGGCAGGACAAGGCGGCCGCCGTCGCCGCGTTGTCCTGCCCCGTCCTCCTCTCCGTCGCGGTGGCCGCACGCGCCGCCGCTTCGCTTCTGCCGGAATCCTGATGCGCGAGATCACCCTGGACGAGATCGAAGCCCTGGCCGTCGGGGCCTGGGTGCTGGGCACTGGGGGCGGCGGGTCGCCCTATCTCGGCCTGCTGAACATGCGGCGCCTCTATGCCGAGGGGAAGCGCGTGTCGCTGATGGACCCCGACGAGTTGGCGGATGACGACATGATCGCCGTCGTCTCCAACATGGGCGCGCCGCTGGTCGGGCAGGAACGCCTGGTGGACAGTGCCAACATCGCCCGCGCGGTGACGCTGATGGAGGAGTACCTCGGCAAGCCCTTCCGCGCGATCATGTCGGTCGAGATCGGCGGCAACAACGGCGTACAGCCCTTCCTCGCCGCCGCGGAGCTCGACAGGCCCGTCGTCGACGCCGACGCCATGGGCCGCGCCTATCCGGAAGCGCAGATGACCTCCTTCGCGGTCGGCGACCTCAAGCCCTGGCCGCTCTCCCTGGTCGATCCGCGCGGCATCGAGGGCATCGTCGCCAAGGTGCCGACCTGGAAATGGATGGAACGCCTGTCGCGCAAGATGTGCGTCGAGGTCGGCTCCATCGCCGCCACCTGCAAGGCGCCGCGCACCGGGGCCGAGGTGAAGCGCTGGGGCATCCTGCGCACCGCGACCCAGGCGATCAAGCTCGGCCAGGCGATCCGCCTGGCGCAGAAGGAGCATCGCGACCCGGTGCAGGCGATCCTCGAATCCGAGAAGGGCCTGCTGCTGTTCCGCGGCAAGGTCGCCGACATCGCGCGCCGCACCACGGAAGGCTTCCTGCGCGGCACGGCGAAGCTCGACGGCCTCGACGAATGGCGAGGCAGCGGCTTCGAGCTGGCCTTCCAGAACGAATGGGCGGTCGGCTGGCAGGATGGGAGTCCACGCGTGATGACGCCCGACCTGATCTGCGTGCTCGATACCGTCAGCGGCGAGGCGATCGGGACCGAGACGCTCCGCTACGGCCAGCGCGTCACCGTCGTGGCGCTGCCCGCGCCGCCGGTCTTCCTCTCACCCCGTGGATTGGAGTTCGTCGGCCCCCGTGCCTTCGGCTACGACCTCGACTTCCGCTCCGTCTTCGCGGGAGCCGCGGCATGAGGCGGCGCATCGGCATCGATGTCGGCGGCACCAACACGGACGCCGTGCTGCTGGAGGATGACCGCGTCCTGCACGCGATCAAGACGCCGACCACGGCGGATGTGCTGACCGGCGTCCGGCTCGCATTGCAGGACGTGGCGCGCGCCATGGGTCCGCAGGGCGTCCAGGCGGTCATGATCGGCACCACGCATTTCGTGAATGCGGTGGTGCAGCGGCGCGACCTCGCCCCCGTCGGCGCGCTGCGCATCGGCCTGCCGGCATCCCGCTCCCTGCCGCCCTTCTGCGACTGGCCGGAGGATCTCTCCGCGCTGGTCCGCGGCCAGGTGCACATGGTGGAAGGCGGCCTCGACTATGACGGGCGGCCGATCATGCCGCTGGACGAGGCCGCCGTCGCCGCGGCCGCGCGGGCGATGAAGTCCGTTGGCATCTCGTGCATCGCGATCAGCAGCATCTTCTCGCCGCTGGATCCCGGCATGGAGGATCGTGCGGAGGCGATCGTCCGCGACGTGATGCCCGATGCCGCGATCACCCTGTCCCACGACCTCGGTCGCATCGGCCTGCTGGAACGGGAGAACGTCGCGCTGCTCAATGCCTGCCTGGCGCCGCTCGCGCGCCACACGGTGCAGGCGTTCGAGGAAGCATTGCGCCAGGCCGGCATCGCAGCCCCGCTCTACATCACGCAGAACGACGGCACGGTCATCCGGGCCGAGCTCGCGGCGCGCTTCCCCGTGCTGTCCTTCGCGTCGGGTCCGACCAATTCCATGCGCGGAGCGGCCTTCCTGACAGGCCTCAGGGACGCGCTGGTGGTCGATGTCGGCGGCACCACCAGCGACATCGGGGCACTCAAGGCCGGCTTCCCGCGCGAAGCCAATGCCATCGTGCAGGTGGGTGGCGTGCGGACGCTGTTCCGCATGCCGGACCTGCTCTCCATCGGCCTCGGCGGCGGGTCGCATGTGGCGCAGGCAGACGGGCGAATCACCATCGGCCCGCGCAGCGTCGGGTTCCGGCTGCCGGAACTTGCGCGGATCTTCGGCGGTCCGCAGCTCACGACCAGCGACATCGCCGTGCGAGCGGGGCTGCTCGCGCTGGGGGATGCCGCGCGCGTCGGCGATGTCGCGCCCGACCTCGCGACAGCGGTGCTCGCTGAAGCCGCGCGGATGCTCGAGGAATCGGTGGATCGCATGAAGACCGACGCGGCGGAGGTTCCATTGCTCGCGGTGGGTGGCGGGGCGTTCCTGGTCCCGGACCATCTGCCAGGCGTCTCGACGGTGCTGCGCCCCGCCCATGCCGCCGTCGCCAACGCCGTCGGCGCCGCGATCGCCCAGGTGAGCGGAGAGGCCGACCAGGTCTTCCAGGGCATGTCGCGCGCCGAAGCGATGGTGGAGGCGGAGCGCATCGCGCGGGAGCGTGCCGTGGACGCCGGCGCTGATGGCGGGACGCTCGCGCTCGTGGACATCGAGGACCTGCCGATCGCCTATCTGCCGGGGGGTGCGATCCGGGTGCGGGCGCGCGTCGTGGGGGAGATCGCGTCGGCGCCCTGATCGCATGACGGCCTTTTGTCTGGACTTGAGGGCTATTATGTCTGCTCTGCGCAGCAAGCCAGGGGCAGACGGTGGCGGTCACCTATCGGGAGATCAAGGCGGATATCCTTGGCCGGATCACGCGCGGGGACTGGAAGCCGGGCAGCCTGATCCCCGGAGAGCTCGAGCTCGCCGAAACCTACGGTGCCGCCCGGGCGACAGTGAACCGCGCGATGCGGGAGCTGGCAGAGGACGGCATCATCGAGCGCAAGCGGAAATCCGGCTCACGCGTCCGTCTTTCCCCGCTGCGACAGGCACGTTTCGACATCCCCATCGTCCGGCGCGAGATCGAGGAGCAGGGCGCGGCCTATCGCTACGCGCTGGTGCAGTCGGAATTGGTCGCAGCGCCGGATTGGGTCCGGGCGCGCATGGGCCTCGCGCCGGGCGGCAAGGTTCGGCACCTCGTCTGCCTGCATTTCGCCGATGGCGCGCCCTATCAACATGAGGATCGCTGGATCAATCTCTCGGTCCTGCCGCAGGCGCGCGATGCGGATTTCGCGACCGCCGGCCCCAATGAGTGGCTGGTAGCGCAGATCCCCTTCTCAGAAGCCGAGATCAGCATCGCCGCGACCGCGGCTGACGCGGCGCTCTCCGAGCACCTCGCCTGTGCCCTGGGCGACCCCCTGCTGCAGATCGAACGATCCACGCGGTGGAAGGGTCAGGCGGTGACCTTCGTGCGCCTGGTGCACCATCGCGGCCATCGGATGACTGCGCGGTACTGACCGGTCGCGCCGGCGCCGCGCGGGTCACAAGACGGCGACCTCCCGCAGATCCCACGCCTGAAACAGGGCGGCGGCGGACATGATCTGTCCACCGGCGCGCGCCCGCACGCGCCGGCGGTTTCGTCTTGACAGATTATTATGTGCATACATAAAAATCCCTACGTCAGACAAAACAGGATGTCATGGCGATGATCCTCCGCAACGCGACGCTCGCGACCATGACGGCCGCCGGCCATGGCCTCGTCGAAGGCGGCACCGTCGTGATCGAGGGCGATCGGATCGTCTGGGCCGGCCCCGGAGCCGCGGCACCGCCCGCCGGGGGCGAGGCGATCGACCTCGGCGGCCGCCTCGTGACGCCAGGGCTGGTCGACTGCCATACGCATCTCCTCTTCGCCGGCGACCGCGCGCGGGAATTCGAGATGCGCCTCGAAGGCGCGACCTATGAGCAGGTGGCCCGGGCCGGGGGCGGGATCCTCTCGACCGTCCGTGCGACGCGGGCGGCAACGGAGGACGACTTGCTCGCCGGCGCGCTGCCGCGTGTCGACCAGATGCTGGCCCAGGGCACGACCTGCATCGAGGTCAAGTCGGGCTACGGCCTCGATATCGAGACCGAGCTGCGGATGCTGCGCGCGGCGCGGCGCATCGCGCAGCACCGCCCGGTGCGGGTGCTCACCACCTTCCTCGGCGCGCACGCGCTGCCGCCCGAATACGCGGGTCGCCACGACGACTACATCGCCGATTGCGTGCTGCCCGCCCTCGCGGCGGCGCATGCCGAAGGCCTCGTCGACGCGGTGGACGGGTTCTGCGAGGGCATCGCCTTCAGCCCGGCGCAGATCGCCCGCGTCTTCGCCACGGCTCGCGAGCTTGGCCTGCCGGTCAAGCTGCATGCCGAACAGCTGTGCAACCTGCACGGCGCGGCGCTGGCCGCCCGGCACGGGGCGCTATCGGCCGATCACCTCGAATACCTGGACGAGGATGGCGTGCGCGCCATGGCGGCGGCCGGGACCGTGGCGGTGATCCTGCCCGGCGCCTTCTACACCCTGCGAGAGACGCAGATGCCGCCGATCGACCTGCTGCGCCGGCACGGCGTGAGGATGGCGGTCGCGACGGACTGCAATCCCGGTTCCTCGCCGATGACCTCGCTGCCACTCGCGATGAACATGGCCTGCACCCTGTTCCGCCTGACGCCCGAGGAAGCGCTGGCCGGCGCGACCGTCCATGCCGCGGCTGCGCTGGGACTGACGGATTGCGGGCGCATCGCGCCCGGCTGCCGCGCCGACCTCGCCGTCTGGGAGGCGGCGCATCCCGCGGAACTGTCCTACCGCATCGGCGCCACCCCGCTGCATGCCCGCATCTTCGGAGGCCGTCGTGACGCCTGAGATCCTGCACCCCGGCGCCGTCACGCTGTCGCAGCTCGAACGCATCTACCGCACCGAGGCGCCCGCGACTCTTGTCGCCGCCGCGCGTCCAGCCGTCGAGGCCGCCGCGGCGCGCGTCGCCGAGGCCGCGGCCGGCGACACGGCCGTCTATGGCGTGAACACCGGCTTCGGAAAGCTCGCGAGCCTGAAGATCGCACCGCAGGACACCGCAACACTGCAGCGCAACCTGATCCTGTCGCATTGCTGCGGCGTGGGGGAGGCGATCCCGCGCCGCCACACGCGGCTGATGATGGTGCTGAAGCTGATCTCGCTCGGGCGCGGCGCATCGGGCGTGCGCTGGGCGCTGATCGAGTTGCTGCAGGCCATGCTCGCGCGGGGCGTGACGCCGTTGGTGCCGGCGCAGGGCTCGGTCGGCGCCTCGGGTGACCTGGCGCCGCTCGCGCACATGACCGCCGTGCTGATCGGCGCGGGGCAGGCCGAGTTCGATGGCCGCGTCCTGCCGGGCGCGGAGGCGCTGGCGGCCGCGGGCCTGGCGCCCATTCAGCTGGGTCCGAAGGAAGGGCTCGCCTTCATCAACGGCACGCAGTTCTCGACCGCCTTCGCGCTCGCCGGCCTGTTCGATGCCTGGTCCGGGGCGCGGTCGGCGCTCGTAATTTCCGCGCTGTCGACCGACGCGATCATGGGATCGACGGCGCCGCTGCAGCCCGAGATCCACGCCCTGCGCGGCCATGCGGGCCAGATCGAAGCGGCCGCGGTGCTGCGCGCGCTGCTGGATGGTTCCGTCATCCGGGAAAGCCATCGCGAGGGCGATACGCGCGTGCAGGATCCCTACTGCATCCGCTGCCAGCCGCAGGTGACCGGCGCGGCGATGGACGTGCTGCGCCAGGCGGCCCGCACGCTGGAGATCGAGGCCAACGCGGCGACCGACAACCCGCTGGTGCTGACCGAGGCCGGCATGATCGTCTCGGGCGGCAACTTCCACGCCGAGCCCGTGGGCTTCGCCGCCGACATGATCGCGCTGGCCGTCTCCGAGATCGGCGCCATCGCGCAGCGCCGCGTCGCGCTGATGGTCGACCCGACGCTCAGCTTCGACCTGCCGCCCTTCCTCACGCCCAATCCTGGCCTGAACTCCGGCCTGATGATCGCCGAGGTCACCACGGCGGCGCTGATGAGCGAGAACAAGCATCTCGCGACGCCCTGCGTGACGGATTCGACGCCGACCTCCGCCAACCAGGAGGACCATGTCAGCATGGCCGCCCATGGCGCGCGGCGGCTGGGGACGATGGTGCGGAACCTCCAGCGCATCCTCGGCATCGAACTGCTCTGCGCGGCGCAGGGTGTCGAGTTCCGCGCCCCGCTCATCACCTCCGCACCGCTGCGCCAGGTGGTCGCGCGCCTGCGCCGCGACGTCGCGACGCTGGGCGAGGACCGCTACCTCGCGCCCGACATCGAAGCCGCGGCACGCCTGGTCGCCGAGGGCGCCATCGCCGACGCGGCGGGCGTTCCGTTGCCCGCGCTGTCGCCGTGACCGCCATCGCTCCCGTCCCACCGATCATCCGGACCGAGGCCCCCATGACCGACCCGCGCCACAACATCCGCGACGTCTTCCCCCCGACCGGCCCGGAGAAGACCGCCAAGACCTGGGGCGGCGAGGCCGCGATGCGGATGCTGATGAACAACCTGCACCCCGACGTGGCGGAAAAGCCGCATGAGCTCGTCGTCTATGGCGGCATCGGCCGCGCGGCGCGCAGCTGGCAGGATTTCGACCGCATCGTCGCCGGGCTGAAGGACCTCGAGCCCGACGAGACGCTGATCGTGCAGTCGGGCAAGCCGATCGCCATCGTGCGCACGCATCCGGACGCGCCGCGCGTGCTGATCGCCAATTCCAACCTCGTGCCGCACTGGGCGACCTGGGAGCATTTCAACGAGCTCGATCGCAAGGGCCTGATGATGTACGGCCAGATGACCGCTGGGTCCTGGATCTACATCGGCACGCAGGGCATCGTGCAGGGCACCTACGAGACCTTCGCCGAGGCGGGACGCCAGCATTATGGCGGCGACCTCAAGGGGCGTTGGATCCTGACCGGTGGCCTCGGCGGCATGGGTGGCGCGCAGCCCTTGGCCGCGGTGATGGCCGGGGCCTGCTGCCTCGCGGTGGAATGCGACGAGACGCGCATCGATTTCCGCATGCGCACCCGCTACCTCGACGCCAAGGCCCAGTCGCTCGACGAGGCGCTCGCCATGATCGCCGGCTGGACCGCGAAGGGCGAGGCGAAGTCCGTGGGCCTGCTCGGCAACGCCGCCGAGGTCTTCCCCGAGCTGCTGCGCCGCATGAAGGCCGGCGGCCCTCGCCCGGATATCGTGACCGACCAGACCAGCGCGCATGACCCGCTGTATGGCTATTGCCCCGCGGGCTGGACCGTCGCGCAATGGCGGGCGAAGCAGGAGAACGCGCCGGCCGAGGTGGAGCGCGCCGCGCGCGCATCGATGCGCGCCCATGTCGAGGCGATGGTCGGCTTCTGGAATGCCGGCGTGCCGACGCTCGACTACGGCAACAACATCCGCCAGGTCGCGAAGGAGGAAGGCCTCGAGAATGCCTTCGCCTTCCCCGGCTTCGTGCCGGCCTACATCCGGCCGCTGTTCTGCAAGGGCATCGGGCCCTTCCGCTGGTGCGCGTTGTCGGGCGACCCCGAGGACATCTACAAGACCGATGCGGCGATGAAGCGGCTGTTCCCGGACAACGCGCATCTGCATCGGTGGCTGGACATGGCGCGGGATCGCATCGCCTTCCAGGGCCTGCCGGCACGCATCTGCTGGATCGGCCTGGGCGACCGGCATCGCGCCGGACTGATGTTCAACGAGATGGTGGCCAGCGGCGAGCTGAAGGCACCGATCGTGATCGGGCGCGACCATCTCGATTCCGGCTCCGTCGCTTCCCCCAACCGCGAGACCGAGGCCATGCGGGACGGGTCCGATGCCGTGTCCGACTGGCCGCTGCTGAACGCATTGGTGAACACCGCGTCCGGTGCGACCTGGGTGTCGCTGCATCACGGCGGCGGCGTGGGCATGGGCTTCAGCCAGCATGCCGGTGTCGTGATCGTCGCGGACGGCACGCCAGAGGCGGCGAAGCGCCTGGAACGCGTGCTGTGGAACGACCCCGCCTCGGGCGTCTGGCGGCATGCCGATGCAGGGTACGACATCGCCATCCAGTGCGCGAAGGATCACGGGCTTCGGTTGCCGGGCATACTGGGCAACTGAGGCGCGGCGCATCGCCGCGATATGATGCACGGCGCAGCATGAAGCTGCGGCCGGGTCCCGATGTCATCAATCCTTCCGTGGACAACCGGTCTCGGCGGTCGTCAATCACGGCCGCCGCGAAGCGGCTCGTCGCCCCTGACAGCGCGGCGAAGCTTGCGTATCATCCCCTCCGCGGAGGAAAGAACCGGGACATGGACATGCGATTGACGCGGCGCATGGCGCTGACAGCGGCGGCGACGACCTTGCCGCGCTTTGCGATCGCGCAGGCCGATCAGCGGCCCGCGATCACCGTGGCGGTGCAGAAGCTCGCCAACAGCAACGTGCTGGAACCGCTGCGCGAGCAGTCGAATGTCGGCACCCGCGTCTCCGGCAGCTTCAGCGAGAGCCTGATCGACATCGACTGGATCGGCGACCTCGCGTTGCGGCCGTCGCTGGCCGAATCCTGGCGGCGCATCGACCACAGCACCGTCGAGTTCACCCTGCGGCAGGGCGCGCGCTTCCATGACGGCCGGCCGGTCACGGCCGAGGACGTCGTCTTCTCCTTCGGTCCGGAACGCATGTGGGGCAGCGGCGACCAGAGTCGCAACATGTTCGGCGCCGCGCCCGGCCGCAGCCAGGGCAAGGCCCCGCCGCCCGAGGTGCCGGCCATCGCCCGCCGCGCCTATCCCGGCTTCGAGAAGTTCGAGATCGTCGACCCCCGCACCGTCCGCTGGGTGAACAAGACGCCGGACGTGACGCTCGAAGGCCGCCTCGCGCGCAGCATCGGCGTCATCATGTCCCAGGCCGCCTTCGACGCCGCGCCGAGCTGGCTCGACTGGGCGCGCAAGCCAGTCGGCACCGGGCCCTATCGCGTCACCGAGTTCCGCCCGGACCAGTCGCTCACCCTCGTCGCCTTCGACGACCATTGGGGCGGGCGGCCGCCGCTGCGGCAAATCCGCTTCGTCGAGGTGCCGGAGGTCGCGAGCCGCATCAACATGCTGCTCTCCGGCGAGGCGGATTTCGCCTGCGACATTCCGCCCGACCAGATCACGACCGTACAGCGCAGCGCGCGGCACGAGGTCGTCGGCGGCGCGGTGATGAACCACCGCATCTCCGTCTTCGACAAGAACCAGCCGGCGCTGCGCAGCCCGCTCCTGCGCCGCGCCATGTCCCACGCCGTGGATCGCCAGTCGATCGTCGACGCGCTGTGGGACCGCCGCACGCAGGTCCCCAAGGGCCTGCAGTTCGAATTCTACGGCACCATGTTCCTCCGCGACTGGGAGGTGCCGAAATACGACCTCGCCGAAGCGCGCCGCTTGGTGCGGGAGAGCGGGTATCGCGGCGAGCCGATCCCCTATCGCCTGCTCAACAACTACTACACGGCGCAGGTCCCCACCGCGCAGATCCTGGTCGAGGGCTGGCGCCAGGTAGGCATCAACGTCGCCATCGAGATGCGCGAGAACTTCCCGCAAGTGCTGTCGAACCAGGGGCAGCGCGGCATCTGGGACTGGTCGAATTCCGCGACCTTCAACGATCCCGTCTCCTCCCTGCCCAACAACCACGGGCCGCAGGGCCAGCAATGGCAGGTCGGCGCCTGGCGCAACGACGAATTCGGCCGGCTGTCGGAGGTGCTCGACAGCTCCGTCGACCACGACGAGCGCCGCCGCGCCTTCCAGCGCATGATGGTGATCGCCGAGCGCGAGGACCCCGCCTACATCGTCCTCCACCAGACCACCAACCTGACGGCGAAGCGCAAGGACATCGCCTGGAAGCCGGCGCAGTCCTTCTTCATGGATTTCACCGCGGCGAACTGGGGTCGTCGCGGCTGATGGACGACCCCCTCGTCCGCATCAGCGGGCTGCGCGTCGCCTTCGACGGCGTCCCGGTGCTGCGGGGCGTGGATCTGGCCGTGGGCTCGGGCGAGGCGGTCGGCCTTGTCGGCGAATCCGGCTGTGGGAAGTCGGTCACCTGGCTCGCCGCACTCGGCCTGCTGCCCGGCAAGGCGCAGGTCACGGGCAGCGTGGTGCTGGACGGGCAGGAACTGCTCGGCGCGCCGATGCCGTTGCTGGACCGGGTGCGCGGCGGGCAGATCGCGATGATCTTCCAGGATCCCGCCAGCAGCCTGAACCCGGTGCACCGCATCGGCCGCCAGGTGGGCGAGGCGCTGCGCCTGCACCGCGGCATGGATGGTGCCGCGGCGCGTGCGGAGACGCGACGATTGCTCGACCAGGTCGGCATCCCCGATGCGGGCAACCGCATGGAGGCCTATCCGCACGAATTGTCGGGCGGGCAGAACCAGCGCGTGATGATCGCCATGGCGCTCGCCGGCCGGCCGCGCCTGCTGGTGGCGGACGAACCAACCACCGCGCTCGACGTGACGATCCAGGCGCAGATCCTCGACCTGCTCGCGACCCTGCGCGCCGAGACGGGCATGGCGCTGGTGCTCATCTCGCACGACCTCGGCGTGGTGGCGGAGACCTGCGACCGCGTTGCCGTGATGTATGCCGGCCTGGTGATCGAGGAAGTGTCCTCCGCGCGGCTGTTTGACGCGCCGGCGCATCCCTACACGCAGGGCCTGCTCTCAGCGCTGCCGCCACTCGATGGTTTGCCGCGCCAGCACCTGGCCGCAATCCCCGGCAGCGTGCCCGAACCGCGCGCCCTGCCGCCCGGCTGCGCCTTCGGCCCACGATGCCCGCGCCGTGCGTCCCTGTGCGACGAACAGGTGCCGCTGCTGGTCGACGTCGCGCCTGGCCAGCGCGCCGCCTGCCGCATCCTGGGGGCCGACGTGCCGCCCGCCTTCGGATTGGCAGCGGCGTGACGGCGCTGCTCGAAGCCGAAGGCCTGGTGCGTCGCTACACGATGCGGCGCGGCCTGCTCGGCCGCCAGGTGGAGCTGCGCGCCGTCGACGGCGTGTCGCTGCGGCTCGAACGCGGGGAGACGCTCGGGCTGGTGGGCGAATCCGGCTGCGGGAAGTCGACCACCGGGCGGCTGGTGCTGGGGCTGGAGGCGCCCGACGAAGGTACCGTCCGCTTCGATGGCGCGCCCGTGCCGCCGGTCGGCTCCGCCGCCTGGCGCGCGCAGCGGGCGCGGATGCAGATGGTCTTCCAGGACCCGCTCGGCGCGCTGGATCGCCGCCTGACCATCGGCACGCAGATCGCCGAACCCTTCGAGATCCACGGCATGGCCGGCGCGCAGGACCGCGTCGCCGGCCTGCTGCGTGACGTCGGCCTGCGTGAGGATTTCGCCGCGCGCTACCCGCATGAGCTCTCCGGGGGACAGCGGCAGCGCGCGGTGCTGGCGCGCGCGCTCGCGACCGATCCGGCGCTGCTGGTCTGCGACGAGCCGATCAGCGCGCTCGATGTCTCGGTCCAGGCGCAGGTGATGAACCTGCTGATCGACCTGCAGGCGGAACGCCGGCTGACCATGCTGTTCATCAGCCACGATCTGCGCGCGGTGCGGCAGGTCAGCCACCGCGTCGCCGTCATGTATCTCGGCCGCATCGTCGAGGAAGGCGAGCCCGACGCCGTGCTGCGCGATCCCGCGCACCCCTATGCTCAGGCGCTGGTCTCGGCCATCCCGCATCCGGGGCGGACGGCGCGGCGTCAGGTGCTGCAGGGCGACCCGCCGAACCCGGCAGCGCGCCCGCCAGGCTGCGCTTTCCATCCACGCTGCCCGGTGGCGGTGGGCCTGTGTCGCAGCGTTGTGCCCGAACTCAAGCCGCGCGCCTCCGACGGGCGCCGCGTCGCCTGCCATGTCGCGCAGGGCGAGGCGATGGGAGAGGCTGCCTAGATGCTGCGCTTCATCGCCGGGCGCCTGCTGCGCGCCGCGTTGACCATCGTCATGGTCGTCACCTTCGCCTTCGTGGTGCTGCGGCTGTCGGGCGATCCCGCGCTGCTGATCCTCAGCGTCGATGCCCCGCCCGAAGCCGTCGCCGCCTTCCGCGAGGCCTGGGGCCTCGATCGGCCGCTCTGGGTGCAATACTTCAGCTATTTCGGCGCGATCCTGCAGGGCGACCTCGGGCAATCGATGCGGGACGGGCGCGACGCCATCGACCTGGTCGCCGAACGTATCCCGGCGACACTCGCCCTCACCCTGCCCGCGCTGGCGCTGAAGGTCGGCATCGGCATACCGGCGGGTGTCTACGCGGCGCTGCATCGCAACTCGGCGACGGATCGGGTGGTGATGGTCATGGCCGTCGCAGGCTTCGCCGTGCCGTCCTTCGTGCTCGGCCTGCTGCTGGTGCTGGTCTTCGCGGTGCAACTCGGCTGGCTCCCCTCGGGTGGGCAGGATTCCTGGCGGCATGCGATCCTGCCGGTGATCACGCTCGGCATCGGCGGGGCGGCGGTGCTGGCGCGCTTCACCCGTTCGGCGATGCTGGAGGTGCTCGGCCAGCCCTATATCCGCACGGCGAGCGCGAAGGGTGTGTCCTGGCGGGCCGTGGTGCGCGGCCATGCGCTGCCCAATGCGGCGATCCCGACGGTGACGATCGTCGGCTTCATGGTGGGCAGCCTGATCGCCGGCGCCGTCGTCGTCGAAAGCGTCTTCTCCTGGCCCGGTGTCGGCCGCCTGCTGGTGGTCGCGGTGTCCAACCGCGACCTCGCCGTCGTGCAATGCGTGCTGCTGCTGGTGGCGGCGACGATGGTCACGTCGAACTTCATCGTCGACCTGCTCTACGGCGTGCTCGATCCGCGGCTGCGCACGGCGCGCGGCGGGGGGAAGGGCTGACCATGCGCATCCCGCCTTTGGTCGCGCTGGCGCTCGCCTGGGTCGTGCTGATGCTCGGCGTCGCCATCCTCGCCGACGCCGCCGCACCCTATTCCTACACGGCACTCGACCTGCGGGCGCGGCTGTCGCCGCCCATCGGCTTCGGCGGGACCTGGGCGCATCCGCTGGGCACGGATGAGCTCGGCCGCGACGTGCTGTCGCGCCTGGTGCATTCGATCCGCATGTCGCTGCTGATCGCCTTCGGCGCCTGCATCATCGCCGCCGTGCTCGGCACGGCGCTGGGCTTCCTCGCCGCGCATTTCCGCGGGGCGGTGGAGCATGTCGTCCTCGCGCTGGTCGACTTCCAGGCGAGCATGCCCTTCCTGGTCCTGGCGCTGTCCGTCCTCGCCTTCTTCGGCAATTCGCTGCCGCTCTTCATCTGCCTGCTGGGGCTGCATGGCTGGGAACGCTACGCACGCATCTCACGCGGCCTCGCCATCAGCGCCGGCGCGCAGGGCTATGCGGCCGCCGTGCGGCAGCTCGGCGCCTCTCCGCTGCGCATCTATGGCCGCCATATCCTGCCCAACATCGCGAGCACCCTGATCGTCTCCATGACGCTCGCCTTCCCCGAGATCGTGCTGCTCGAAAGCGGCCTGTCCTTCCTCGGGCTCGGCGTGCAGCCGCCGGCGACGTCGCTGGGCTCGATGGTCGGCTACGGGCGCGAGTACCTCACGCGCGCACCCTGGGTGCTGCTCGCGCCCTCCATCACCATCGTGGTGACGACCCTCGCGGTCTCCATCCTCGGGGATTGGCTGCGCGACCGGCTCGATCCCACGCTCCGCTGAAGGGAAGAATCTCCATGGCCCATCGCACACTGATCGCCTCGCATCGCGGCGGTTCCTACCTCTGGCCAGAGAACAGCCTGATGGCCTTCCGCGAGACGGCGAAGCTCACGGTCGACCAGGTCGAATTCGACGTCCAGCTCTCGGCCGACGACGAATGCGTCGTGATCCACGACCCGATGCTGGACCGCACCACGGATGCGCGCGGCCCCGTGCGCGGGCGGACCCTCGCGGAGTTGCGTCGCATCCGCCTGCGCGGCGCCCATGGCGAATGCGTCCCGACCCTGGCCGAGGTGGTGCGCATCTATCGCGGCACGCCGATCCTGCTGCGCGTCGAGATCAAGGCCGATGCCGACCGCATCCATTATCCGGGCATCGGTCCGAAGGTGCTCGACGTGCTGGAGGCCGAGGGGATGCTCGGCCAAGCGGCCATCACCTCCTTCCAGGCGCCGATGGTCGCCGCGATCCGCGATACGAAGCGCTTCGGCGGCACGCTGATCTGGCTCTGCGCGCCGCAGGTCTGGCACGACATCGGCATGGACATGGCTTTCGCCACGGCGCGGGCCTGCGGCGCGTCGGGGATCGGCATCCACCATTCGCTGCTGCATGCGGGCGTCCTGTCCGCAGCGCGCGCCGCCGGCCTGTCGCCGGGCGCATGGGGCCTGAAGGACGCGGCGGACATTCGGCGCGTGCTGGACCTCGGGGTGGACATCTTCACCAGCGACGACCCCGTCGCCGCCCTCGACATGCGCGGAGCGCCGGACGGGGTCGCGCCCTAAGCGGCCCCGCGGACAATCTGCACGGGATCGAGCCGCGCGGCCCGCCGCGCCGGGATCACGGCCGCAATCCCGGCCGAGACGATGGCGAAACCGGACGCAACGGCGAAGATCCGCCAGTCCTCGGCCAGCATGAAGCGATCGTTGCCCGCAGGCGTCTCGGTGGCGAAGCGTACCTGCGCCAGGCCTTCGATCATCAACTGCCCGAGAAGGCAGCCCAGGACGGCGCCCAGCAGCCCGGCGATCGCACCCTGCAGCAGGAACAACGCCTGGATGTCGCCTTCCGTGAAGCCGAGCGACTTCAGGATGGCGATGTCGCGCGTCTTCTCGAACACCACGGTCGAGATGATGTTGTAGATGCCGAAGGCGGCGACCAGCAGGATCGCGCCCGTCACGCTGTACATGATGGCGTTCTGGATGACGAAGACCGTCAGGATGTTGCGGTTCTGCTCCTCCCAGGATTCCGTGCGGTCGCCGAAGCGCGCCTCGATCCGTCGGGCGAGCGGCTCGGCCTGGGTGACGTCGTCCAGGCGCAGCAGGATCTGGTTCACGACATTGCTGCGGTCCTGCAGGACCTGGTTGACCTTCAGCAGCGCGTAGCCCTGCGTCTGATCGAGGCTGACGAGGCCGGTGTGGAAGATGCCCACGATCTTCATCTGCAGCGTCACGCCCCGCGGGGAGACGGCGATGACCGTATCCCCCAGCTGCACGCCGAGCCGATAGGCGAGCGTCGATCCGATGATCAGCCCGTTCGCCGCCGAACGCAGATCCTCGAGGCGCCCCTGGACCATGTCCTTCTCGAGGTTGGCGACGCGGCGATAGCGTTGCGGATCGATGCCGGTGATCGTGACGCTCAGGTCGCGCGCACCGTAGCGCAGCAGGGCCGGACCGGTCAGGATCGGGGCCGCGGCGACGCCCGGCATGGCCTCGAGTGTGGCGAGCTTCTCCCCCGATGCGCGGATGCCGCGCACGCGGTCCCGCGGCTTCACGCCGCTGATGGAAACGGCGCCCTCGGCGACGGCCAGTTCCGCGGCCTGGGCGGGCGGCGTCCGCGTTTCGTCCTTGATGACGACGTGCGGCTGCACATCGATGACCTGTTGGATGAAGTACGTCTGGAAACCACGCATCAAGGATGCAATGGCGATGAAGAAGGCGACGCCGAGGGCGACGCCCGTGACGCTCACCATCGTCTGCCGGCGCCGCCGCGCGAGCATGCCGCGCGCCAGGTCGAGCAGCAGCTTCACGACCGCAGCCTGACAAGCTGGCCAGGCGCCAGGCCTGCGGGCGGATCGACCACGACCATGTCCCCCGGCGCGAGGCCCCGCAGGACCTCGACCGAGCGCGCGCCCTGCACGCCGAGTTCGACCCTGCGCGATTCAACCCGCTCGCGGCGGACGAGGAAGACATGGCCATCGCGCACCGCGGCCGGCGGAATCAGAACGGCCGCGTCGGTCTGGTGCAGGACGATGTTCGCCTCGACGGTCATGCCGATCAGCAGGGGCGTATCGTCCGGCAGGTTGAGGCGCACGCGATACGCCTTGCGCGTGGCGTCGCCCTTCGGCGTGATCTGGCCGACGGTCGCGGGAAGGACCTGGCCGGGAAAGGCGTCGGCGCGCAGCAGGGCGCGCTGGCCTTCACGAACCTGCGCGATGTCCTCCTCGTCCACCTCGGCGGTGACGCGCAGGGGTCGCGGCTCGCCGATCCAGAACAGCGCGGCGGGCGTGTCGACGACCTCCCCCACTTCCGCATCGCGCCTCAGGACCAGGCCGGCGGATGGCGCGCGGACGATGTAGTCGTCCAGGCGCCGACGGGCGGCATCGGCGGCGGCACGCACCGCCCGCGCCTCGGATTCGGCGCGATCGAGGGCGGAGCGCGAGGCGACCTCCCGCGTCACGAGCGTCCGGGTGCGGGCGAGCTCATCCTCGGCGAAGCGCGCACGAGCATCCGCTTCCTCGACCCGGTGGAGGGCTTCGCGGTCATCGAGGCGGGCCATGGGCTGACCTTCCACAACGCGTTGGCCTTCCTCAACCATCACCGCCGTGATGCGGGCCCGGACGGCGGGGCCGACCTTGGCCCAATGGACGGGCTCGACGCTACCGGTGGCATAGACGGCCCGCAGCGCGGGGCCGGTCGTTGCGACAGCGATTGCAACAGAGGGCGGCAAGGATCGCCACGCCCAGGCGCCGCCGGCGGCCACCAGGATGGTGAGAATGAGGAGGGCGCGGCGGCGCATGGCTGGGCATGGAATAGCATGGAACGGGCGGCCTGGCTTGGGTCGGAAACACCCGGTTGCAGCCTGGGCCGAGCGCGGGTATGACGCGCCGCCCGGGTTGCGTCGGAAGACGCGGCGGCCAGGAGCCGGCATAGCTCAGTGGTAGAGCAACTGATTCGTAATCAGTAGGTCCGCGGTTCAAATCCGCGTGCCGGCACCAGCACTGGCTGGACTTGGACACCGCCAGACGTTTCGGATCTCGCGCGGACGCCGCCATGGCAGTTTCGCTGGCGTCGTCACGGCCGCGCAGCCGGCCTTGTGCTCAGGCCGGGAGTGCCGGCTGATGCGCTGCCGCCGCCGCCGCGTCGGTGGCGATTGCGGGACCGCATGCCCAGCACCACCTTCCGAGCCGGCGCATCGGGGACATCGGCGCGCCTCAGCGTAGAAGGTTGGTTCCGGCACGGGCGTTGAGATTCCAGGAGCTTTCAGAGCACAGCGCCAGGAGGGACGAGCCCCACGGATTGCCCGAGCCAGGAAGGTTCCCGGAGGTTCTTGTACTCCGCTACCCCGGTGCATGACGGCGGGCCACAACAGCCGAACGGCTCTCTGGATGAAGGCCGAATATCGTGGGAGCCCGCCGGCAGATATGGCATTCCTATTTCGGCTGGCCGGGAGAACAGGAATGCTCACGCGCAGAATTTACACATTCTTGCTGACCTCCAACCTCGCGACTTCAGAAATTTGGTACACGAAACTATTCGGGCGTGGACCGGATAACAGGCCGATGGGAACGCTGGTGCAATGGGAGCTCTTCGCGCAGGCCGGCGTGGGGCTTTCAACCGACGATGAAATTGCCAGCAGAGGCGCGATATTCATCATCGTGGACGATGTCGCGGCCGAGCGTCATCGGCTCCAAGGCCTGGGGATCGCCCTGGGCGACGACATCGCGGGCGACTATTCGACGCTGGCGCAGGTGCGCGATCCCGACGGCAACATGATTACGTTCGCGACGGTGCCCTCGCCGCCCTATCCGCCAGCCAGTTGAAGCGGCTCCCTGCTTGCCGCGCGCGGTGCCGCGACCGGCCGGCTTCGGGATATCGCGGACCGCTGCCCCGCGGACGCAAGAGCCAGGTCAGCGCAGAAGGCAACCGAGGGCCTTCTGAGAACGCAAGTCCCTCCTGCGCCTTGCGCATCGGCGAAGCGACTTTCCTCGCCCGCCGAAGTATCCGCCGCCAGCGGCCGACGCGCCGACCCCTCAGGCGTTCCCGCGCGGGCCCGGCAAGCCGCCGTAGGTCGACCACGATCCCGTCACCAACCAACCGGCATCCACCGGAAGGTTGATGCCCGTGATCACCGCCGCCGCGTCCGAGGACAGGAAGCAGACGGCTTCCGCGATATCCTCCGGCGTCACCATGCGGCCGAGCGCGCTATTCCCCTCGAGCAGCGAGACGTCGCGCTCACCCTTGTCGATCGCCGCCTGCAGCGCGGGGGTCCGGGTGAAGCCAGGCGACACGGCGTTCACGCGCACGCCCGACCGCCCCCATTCGGCGGCCAGGCAGCGCGTCATCTCGATCACCGCCGCCTTGGCCGGCGAATAGGCGTGCAGCGGCATGGAACGGATGCCGGCGATCGACGCGATGGTGACGATCGCACCGCGCCCCCGCACCGCCATGCGCCGCCCGAAGGCGACGGCGGAATTCCAGGTACCGATCTGGTCGATGCGGATGACGTCCTCGACGTCCTTCTCCGGCAGTTCCTCCGCACGCAGTGGTCGCTGGATGACACCCGCGGACGTGACGAGGATATCCACCGCGCCGAGCTGCGCTTCGACCGCCGCGGCGGCGGCCTCGTTCGCCGCCATGGTCGCGACGTCGTGCGCGACGGCGATGCCGCCGATCTCACGCGCAAGGGCTTCCGCGCGCGGCAGGTCGCGATCCGTCACCGCCACCTTCGCACCGCGGGCCGCGAGCATCCGGCAGCAGGCGGCGCCGATGCCGCTCGCGCCGCCCGTGACGGCGGCGACCTTGCCGGTGAAGGTCCGATCACTCATGGCGGTTCTCCCTGGAGTCCTGCAAGGTCGATCGACGTCGAGTCGTACACCCTCGCGGCGAACGACGGCAGGCCGTGTCTCGATCTCGGTGCGCATGAAGGGCGCGAGCTGCCCAAGCGTGCAACAGCGGCCAGGCGGTGCCGACCATCACGTTCTGCCGTGCGGCATCGCAGGCACGGACGTCATGGCCCGTCCTGGCGGCGCCGGTGCCCGGCCGCGACCTGCGGGGCCCCACGAAGCGGGGCCCGTACCCGGTCGAAGCGCCTGGCGGCGGCGCAGGCCGCGTTCGTGTGCAGCCGCTTGAAACTGAGCCTCTCGCTGGCAACCGGGCTGCTCACCACGCCATCGTGACCCCGGCGTTGCTCGCACGCGACAAGGGCCGTCGTCGACCTCGCTGCAACCCGATCTGACCGTCAGGCGTTGGTCGGAACGGCAAGGAGGCGTCAGACATGGAGACCACAATTCCCCGCATCCCGTCCCAGGCCGATCGCGGTACCGAGGTCGAAATCTATTGGAAGGCCTGCGCCGCGATCCGCGACGGCGAAACCGCGGTCGGGATCGCCGACCTGCTGCCGCTCACCTGGTCGCGATCCTCGATCCTGCGTGAACGTGTTCGGCAGGTTCTCGCCAAGCACGGGGCTGCAATCCACTAGATGCGCAGGATCGGCCCGCCGAAAGCGGCGTCGGCACGCAAGCCGGACCCTCGCCCGGCGCTCACGACGCCGATGCACGCGCTCGCCCGAACCAGCGTTCCCCGAGCCACAGTGCCACATTGACCAGCAGGATCAGTACCGGCACCTCGACCAAGGGCCCGATCACCGTGGCGAAGGCCACCGGCGACGCCAGTCCGAAGGCGGAGATCGCCACCGCGATCGCGAGCTCGAAATTGTTGGACGCGGCCGTAAACGCAATGGCCGTGGTGCGCGGATAATCGGCCTCGATCAGCTTCCCCATCCAGAAGCTCACCAGGAACATCACAACGAAATAGATGCCCAGTGGCAGCGCGATCCGCAGCGCATCCAACGGCAGCCGCACCACATCGCCGCCCTTCAGCGCGAACATCGCCACAATGGTGAAGAGCAGCGCCGCCAACGTGACTGGCGCGATGCGCGGCAGGAAGCGATCGCGGTACCAGGCCTCGCCACGGCGCGCGATCATCACGCGCCGGGTCAGGAAGCCGGCCGCGAAGGGCAGCCCGAGGTAGAGCAGCACCGCCCCTGCGACGGTGGCGAAGGAGACGTCGACCACCCGCCCCTCGAGCCCGACCAGCGGTGGCAGGACGCCCAGGAAGAACCAGGCGTAGACTCCGAAGAACAGCAGCTGGAACACGCTGTTGAAGGCCACGAGCCCAGCGACATACTGGTTGTCCCCGCGCGCGAGCTGGTTCCAGATGATGACCATCGCGATGCATCGCGCCAGCCCGATCAGGATCAGCCCCGTCATGTAGTCCGGCCGGTCCGGCAGGAAGACGACGGCCAGCGTGAACATCAGCACCGGCCCGATCACCCAGTTCTGCACCAGGGACAGCAGCAGGACGCGTCGATCGGCGAAGACCTCCGGAAGCGCCTCGTAGCGCACGCGCGCGAGCGGCGGGTACATCATCAGGATCAGCCCGGCGGCGATCACGACGTTGGTGCCACCGACCGAGGCGCTGTCGAGCAGCGCCGGCAGGCCCGGCACGACAGCGCCGAGCGCCACCCCGAGCGCCATCGCACCGAAGATCCACAGCGTCAGCCAGCGATCGAGGAAGGACAGGCGCCGCGGCGCGGCTTCGGCGATCGCACTCATGCCGCGCACCCCGGCTGGCAGGACGATGCGGGCATGGCGGCCTCGAGCAGCTCGGCGCACCGCTCCGGCTGGCCGCCGCAGCACTCCTGCACCAGGAAGGCGACCAGGCCGCGCACGGTCTCCAGGTCCACCGTGTAGATGATCTGCCGGCTCTCGCGTCGGGACCGCGCCAACCCCGCCCGGGACAGGATCGCCAGATGCGTCGACATGGTGTTGTGCGGCGTGCCCAGCCGACGGGCCACCTCGCCCGCGGGAAGCCCCGCGGGTCCGGCGTTCAGCAGCAGGCGGAAGACCTGAAGGCGGGTGTCCTGCGCCAGGGCCGCGAAGGCCCCGGTGAGCTGATCAGCGTCCATATGTCGAGACTAACAGACATGATGATCCGCGCCTAGCCGGCTGCCACACCCCGGCCGCCTCGCCGGTCGCCGTCCGAGGCTCAGGCGCGCCCATCCGGCGCAGGTCGGCCCAGATCGTTCAAGGCGTCCGCCAAGTCGCGGCATTGTTCAGGCGACATCAGGAAATGCAGCCAGCCCAGGCCCGGGTCGCGCAGCGACAGTGCCGCGCCCAGCGGCGTCCGGCTGGACACCCACTGCGCGGACCGCACGCGGGATGCTCGAAACACCGGTTCGAGCTGGCCGGGAACGGCGTCGCACATCATCTCGCGAACGCGGGCCAACTGAAGGATGAGGTCCTCGAGCTCCAACGCATCCAGATGCAGGACACTCGGCACCGGGCCTGACGACAGTTCGAGCGCCGCGAACAGACCGTCCGAACTGAGGGCGAAGGCGACTTCCGAATGCATGGGCATGGGCGCCCTCCTCGCTCGACCCGTGGCCCGCGCGAAGCAGCCGCGGCCCATCTGACACCGTGATCGCAACGCGGCGGATCGGCATCCGGTTGCGGACGTCTCCTGACAGGGACGAGAACCATGGACCCGCTTCGGCGTTCTTCTCCTTCACGACGGAGAGTGCCGATGAACACACCGAAACGACCTCGGCTTCCACGCGACGTGCCTGCGCCGCCGCCGCCCGACCGGCCGGACCCGCGCCTGCGTCCGGATGAACGCAAGGAAGGCGGGCCCGACTTCGGGAAGGAAGGCCACCAGCGCGAGAAGGCGCGTCGTGATCACGCAGATGCGCTTCGCGAAGCCGACAAGGAGCCCGATGAGCGGTGAACTCTCGTTCATCCCGCACGTTGTCCCCCTGCCCACGGATTGGGCCAGCAAGGGAGTGTTGATGATGAAGAATAGGACCCTGATGCTCGGAACGACGCTGGCGTTCGGCATCGCCGCGCTGCCCGCTCTGGTTTCGGCGCAGACCGCCCCCTCTCCGACGCCGTCCCCGACGCCGCCGACCACGATGCCGGCACCGCAGACCGCGCCGCGGACCACGACGACCGCACCGGCCGTGACGACCGCGCCCGCGACGACGTCCGACGCCCGCCGCGCGAGCCGCGTCATCGGCGCGAACGTCTACAATGAGGAGAACCGCAGCGTCGGCGAGGTCCACGACCTCATGATCAGCCAGGCCGGCGGGCCGGTGACCGCCGTGCTGTCGGTCGGCGGCTTCCTCGGCATCGGCGAACGCTACGTGGCCGTGCCGCTGGGCGACCTCCGCTGGAGCAGCGAGCGCAATCGCTGGATGCTGCCCGGCGCCACGGTGGACAGTCTGAAGGCGCGCCCCGCCTTCACCTATCCTGAGCGGAGCTGACGTCGCAACGACCGGCCGGGCATTCGCCCGGCCGGTCTTCCGTCGCGGGAAGGGCCTCACCGCCTTGTGCTGGACGCCCGACTGCCACGCATTCGGTGCCGCCACAGCAGCTTATCGGTCGCGGTGAATCGGCTGCGTAGACGACGTGGGCGGAATATCTCCAGCGTGGTCCCGATCGCCCGATAGCCTTGACCGCAACGGCGCGCCCCATCGATTCGGCCACCCTACGAGCACCCATCCCGCCAGGACTTCCGTACGACGGCATCCGCGGGCAGGATCGGCCCGCCAGATGCAGGGATCGCTCGTGCGCGCCGATATCGCCAAGCTTCACCGCATGCCGCGTCGTCCTGCGCGATCCCGGGCGGGCGCGTCTGCGCCCGTCATCGGACGCGGCAGGACCGTCTCCGCATGAGGCTCGACTGGACGGCGGCCTGCGCCGAGGCCGAGGCGATCGCAGCGTCGTGGAACACGTCCGGCCCGGCACCCGGCGGTGCCATCCTGCTGTTTGATCGCGACGGCGTGCGTGGCGCGGCGTCCGCGGGACTGGCGAGCCTCCAGCACGGCATCGCCTTCAGCCCCCATACGCCGACCCGCTTCGCCTCGATCACCAAGCACCTGCTCTGCGCCTTCGCCCTGCACCGCGGACTCGATCTGCACGCCCCGCTCGGCGGGCTCGTCCCGGGGCTGCCAGACGCCATCGCGGCGCTCCCGCCGTTCCGGGCCCTGTCGATGACAGCCGGCATCCCGGACCTTCTCCAGAGCTACATGCTCTGCGGCGTGCCGGCCTCCGCCGCCGTGGACGCCGCCGCGCTCGACGACTTCACGACGAAACTGCCCGGGCTCGACTTCGCCCCCGGCAGCGAGATGTCCTACAGCAACACCGGCTATCGGTTGGTGGAACACGCGCTGGCACGGCAGGGCGGGGTCTTCGCCGCGTGGGTCGAGGGCGCGCTGAACGCGGCGCTCGGAACCGGCTTCCGCTTTCCAGCGGGATGGGATCGGTTGGTTGCCGGCCTCGCCGACGGCTACTGGCGCGAAGCACCCGACGCACCGTGGCGCGTCGGCTCCTACGGCATGGCGCTGTCGGCCTCCGGCGCCCTCGCCGGCAGTGCCGAGGATCTCGCCACCTGGCTGCGCGCCCTGCTGCGCGGCGATGGACCTGCCGGCGATGTGCTCGAACGACTCGCCACGCCCGTCACCCTCGCGGATGGGCGTCCTTCGCATTACGGCCTCGGGCTGCATGTGACGGAACTCGGCGGGGCGAGGCTCGTCGGACATGGCGGACACCTGCCCGGCTTCAAGAACCACTTCCTGCTCGACCCCGCGAGCGGCAGCGGCGTCGTCCTCCTCTCGAACCGCGAGGAGACGGAACCCTACCTGCCCACCCTGCGGATCATGGCGCGGCTGATCGGCACCGAGCCGCCGCGCGCCAGCGCGCCGTCGCTCCCGGCCGGCCTCTACGTCGAGACGGAAGGGCCCACCTGGCTCGAGCTGCACCAGGGGACGGCAACCTTCATGGGATCGCGCGATGCGCTGCTGCCGGGCCCGGCCGAGGGCGAAGTCGTCGCTCTGTCGCCCTACCTCCCCATGCGGCTGCGCCACACCGACGGCAGCATTGTCGGTGACGTCGGCCATGCCGCGCGGCGCTTTCAGCCCGTCGCGTCCGATGCGCGGCTCGCCGGCGACATCGCCGGCCGCTGGCGCGCGCCGGCATTGCAGGCCGAGCTCTCGGTCTCCATCGCGGCGGATGGCAACGCGACGGCGGCGATGGGCAGCGGCCCCCTGCATCGCGTCGTGCCACTCACGCCGCTCGCACCGGACCGCGCCATCATGCCGGTCGGGGCCCTCCCCTGGCCCGGGCGCGCCTGCCTCTGGCTGCGGTCACCCGAGATGCTGCGCATCGCGACGAACCGCAGCCGCGTCATCGACTTCCGGCGCGTGTAGCGCGCGCAGCCCCTTGCCAGCCTGCGGCGTGCGTCGCAGGCTCCGCCCGTCACGACCGGCGGCGCTGCGCATCCCCGCGCAGGCCCGAAGCCGAGGTGAGGAATCCCCGATGCAACGACGCTCCTTCCTGCAGACCACCGCCGCCATCGGCGCCGGTGCGATCGCCTCGCCGCGCCTCGCCGCGGCGCAGGGCCAGCGCGTGCTGCGCTTCGTGCCGCAGGCGGATATCGCGATCCTCGACCCGATCGCGACCACCGGCTTCGTCACGCGCAACCACGGCTTCCTCGTCTTCGACACGCTCTATGGCTGGGACGAGCAGTACCGCGCGCATCCGCAGATGCTCGAAGGCCATGTCGTCGAGGATGACGGCCGCACCTGGGTCATGACGCTGCGCGAAGGGCTGAAGTTCCACGACAATGAGCCGGTGCGCGCGCGCGATGTGGTCGCGAGCCTGCGCCGCTGGGGCGTGCGCGACCAGTTCGGCATCGCCGCCATGGCGGTGACGGACGAGATCACCGCGACCTCGGACCGCGTGGTGCGCTGGCGCCTGAAGCGGCCCTTCCCGCTGCTGCCCGATGCGCTCGGCAAGATCGGCGCCAACGTCGCCTTCATCATGCCGGAGCGCCTGGCGAATTCCGATCCCGCCCTGCCGATCAGCGAGATGGTGGGCAGCGGTCCCTTCCGCTTCGTCGCCAGCGAGCGCGTGCCGGGGTCCCGCGCCGTCTACGCGAAGTTCGACGGCTACGTGCCGCGCTCGGGCGGCACGCCGAGCCTGCTCGCGGGCCCCAAGGTCGTGAACTTCGACCGCGTCGAATGGCTGACCATCCCCGATGCCAGCACCGCCTCGGCCGCGCTGCAGCGGAACGAGGTCGACTGGTGGGAGCAGCCGACCTCCGACCTGCTGCCGCTGCTGCAGCGCCAGCGCGGGCTGAAGGTCGACGTGCTCGATCCCACCGGCGCCATCGCCATGCTGCGCTTCAACCACCTGCAACCGCCCTTCGACAATCCGGCGATCCGCCGCGCGGTGCTCGGCGCGATCAGCCAGGAAGACGTGATGACGGCGGTCGCCGGCACCGACCGGTCGCTGTGGCGCGCCGGCGTCGGCTTCTTCGCGCCGGGATCGCTGATGGCGAGCGATGTGGGGATGGAGGCTCTGAACGGCCCGCGCGACCTCGCCGCAGCGCGGCGCGCGCTCGAACAGGCGGGCTACAAGGGCGAGAAGGTCCTGATGATGGGCCCGACCGACTTCCCCGCCATCACCGCGATGAGCGAGGTGGTCGCCGACACCTTCCGCCGCATCGGCATCAACCTCGACTACGCGGCGATGGACTGGGCGTCCGCACTGCGGCGCCAGGCCAACCGGGACGTGCCGGAGCGCGGCGGCTACAACGCCTACTGCACCTACACGGCGGGCGTGAACCAGTTCAACCCGGCCGCGCACAACTTCATCCGCGGCAGCGGCCTGAATGCGACCTTCGGCTGGTCCACCAGCGCGAAGCTCGAGGAACTGCGCGACGAGTGGCTGCAATCCACCAGCGACGAGGTGCGCGCGCGCATCGGCCGCGACATGCAGCGCCAGGCCTTCATCGACGTGCCCTATGTGCCGCTCGGCCAGTTCTACCAGCCGACGGCCTATCGCGACGACTTGGAGGACATGCTGAAGGGCCTGCCGCTGTTCTGGAACGTGAAGCGCGGCTGAACCGATGCTGCCCGTCACCGGCTATGCCGAGCACTGGAGCGTGCGCCAGGGCGATGCGCTCCGATTCATGATCGGCGTGGCGGGGGGCGGGCGCTATCGCGCGCGCGTCGCCCGCATCCTCTGCGGCGATCCGAACCCGGCCGGGCCCGGATACCGCGAGATCCCGATGCCCTGCGGCATCGCGGGCGAGCATGAGGGCACCGAGCAGGCGATACGGCTCGGCTCCTGGGTCGAGGTCCCGGCGGTGGATCTCGGCGCGGGTGACGCGCCGCTGACGCTGGCTGCGACGATCTGGCCGACGCTGCCGGGGCGCGACGCGCAGGCGGTACTGTCCTGCGCGGGCGGCGGTGCGACGCTGACGCTGGGCCTTGGGCCGCGCGGCGCCTTCGCGCGGCTGACGTCGGGCGGCGCGACGACGATCGTCGAGGCCGGCGTGCCGCTGACCGAGCGCGCCTGGCACGACATCGCCTGCCGGATCGACCCCGCGAGCGGCGTGCTGGAGGTCGCGCAGGCGCCGCGGGCGAAGCGCCTCGATGTGGATGAGGCCGCCGCCGCGCAGGCGACGACGCGCGATGCGCCGCCCGCCGGTGTCGGCAGCGCCGCCATCGCGGCCGAGCGCGCCGCGCATCTGCATTTCGACGGCAAGATCGCCCGCCCGCGCCTCCTGCGCGGCGCCGCGAGCATCGGCGAAAGCCTTGGGGCGCAGGCCGCCGGCGCCGCGCCGCCGCCGGCCGGGGTGCTGGCCGACTGGGACTTCGCCATCGGCATCCCGACCGACGATGTCGCCGACACCGGTCCGGGCCGCTGGCATGGCCGCTGCCACAACCTGCCGACGCGCGCCATGACCGGCCCCGACTGGACAGGCGCCGCGCATCGCTGGACCGAGGCGCCGCACCACTACGACGCCATCCACTTCCATTCCGACGACATCGGCGATGCGGGATGGTCGCCGTCGCTCACGCTCGACGTGCCGGCGGATTGGCCGAGCGGCCTCTACGCCCTGCACCTCGAGACCGAGGGCGGGCGGGACAACATCCCCTTCTTCGTCCGCGCGCGGGATCCGGGGCGGAAGGCGCGCGTCGCCTTCCTCGCGCCGACCATGACCTACACGGTCTACAGCCAGTTCGTGCGGCCTGGCCGCCAGGCGCAGATCGCGCCGCGCGCCGCGGCCTGGGGCGCCCTGCCGCAGGCGCCGGACGGGCATCCGGACTACGGGCTGTCGCCCTACAACCATCATGCCGACGGGTCGGGCGTCGTGATGTCCACGATGCGCCGGCCGATGATCGACAAGCGCGTCAACCAGTTCCACCTGATGGATCCCGACCCGGCGGGGTCGGGCACCTACTGGATCGCGGCGGACAGCTACATCCTCGACATGCTCGACCGCGCCGGGATCGAGGCCGAGGTCATCACCGACCATGACGTCCATGCCGAAGGCGCGGCGCTGCTGTCGCGCTACGCCGTGGTGCTGACCGGGCAGCATCCCGAATACCACACGCATGAGACGCTGGACGCCATCGCGGGTCACCTCGCGGCCGGCGGGCGCTTCGTCTACCTCGGCGGCAACGGCTTCTACTGGCGCGTCGCGCCGCATCGCAGCGGCCCCTGGGCCTTCGAGCTGCGCCGCGCCGAGGGCGGCATCCGCTTGTGGGAAACGCTGCCCGGCGAGGGCTACCACGCTTTCGACGGCGGCTATGGCGGGCTGTGGCGGCGGCTCGGGCGGCCGCCGCAGGCCCTCGTCGGCGTCGGCTTCAGCACGCAGGGGAACTACAACGGGCATCCCTATACTTTCACCGACGCGATGCTCGATCCGCGTGTCGCCTTCCTGCGCGAAGGCATGGAAGCCACCGCCACGCCCGGCGGCATCTTCGGCGATCGCGGACTGATGGGCGGCGGCGCGGCGGGGCATGAGCTCGACCGCGCCGATGTCAGCCTCGGCACGCCACGCCATGCGCTGATCGTCGCGCGCGCCGTGGTGCACGAAGCGAGCTACCAGCCGGTCAACGAGGAACGCCGCGACCACACCTGGCCTGGCTCGCGGGAGGACCTGATCCGGTCCGACGTGACCTTCTTCGAGACGCCGAATGGCGGCGCCGTCTTCTCGGTGGGGTCGATGAACTTCATCGGCGCGCTGCCGGTGGATGGCTACGCCAACCCCACGGCGCAACTCATCCGCAACGTGGTCCGCCGCTTCGCCGATCCCGCTCCCTTCACGCTCTGAGACGACCCAGGTGATGGTGTCCAGAGGCCTTTCGGCCTCTGGCGGGGTGGCGAGGAGGGGCGGCGCCCCTCCTCAGGTCGGCAGCGGAAACCTGTCCAGATAGGGCTGGTAGTCCGGCTCCACCTGGATATCGAGCGACGCCAGTACCCGCACCACCGCGCAGTAGAAGCCGATGACCAGCACCAGGTCGACCAGGCGCTCATTGTCGAAATGCGCGCGCAGCTTCTCGAAGGTTCCCTCGCTGACGCCAGGCCCCGCATAGGCCTCCCGCGCCGCCAGCAGCACGAGCTTCGCCAGCGGCTCGAGCGCGCTGTCGCGGCCCTCGGTCTCGGCGATCAGGGCGTGGATGTCGGCCTCGCTGACGCCGAAGTCGAAGCCGATCTTCACATGATGCGACCATTCGTAGGCCGAGCGTGCGAGCCAGCCGACCTGCAGGATCGCGAGCTCGCGCAGGCGCGGATCGAGCGTCGATCCGTAGCGGATGAACTGGCCGAGGCCCGAGAAGGCCCGCGCCCCGTTCGGGCTGTTGGTCAGCGCGCGATGCAGCGCGATGTTGCGCTTGAGCAGGTCGCGATCGGCTTCCTTGAGGTCGGCGACCGTCATGTCTGGCACACGGGCCATCGGCATGTCCCCCTTCGATGTTTCGGGGGCATGGCACCATGCGGGGCGGAGGCTGGAAAGCCCTCAGGCGGATCGGACTCGCGTCTCGCCGCGCGGCAGCGTCACGCGCAGCAGCGCCGCCCGGTCCGGCACGTCGACGCGCCGGCCGTGCAGCCGCAGCAGCCCGGCGGCCTCGAGCCCATGCAGCGCACGCGACAGGCTTTCCGGCGTCATGCCGAGCCGCGCGGCGATCGCTGCGCGCGGTTCGGGCAGGTCGACCGGCCCGCGCGCGGCCGGCAGCCGGCGCGCGAGGAAACGCGCCGCGCGCTGAGTCGCATCGCGCGTCTTGAGGTCGACCACCTGGTCGATCATCAACCGCCACTGGCGCGCCATCTGTTCCATCGCCGCGCGCATCAGGCCGGGATCGCCGGCCGCCGCGGCGCGCAGACGCTCGGCTTCGATGGCGATCAGGCGGGAGGGGGCGAGTGCCGCGGCCGTCACCGGACTCGGCATACGCAGCATGACCGCGGCGATGACGAAGGCCTCGCCGGGGGCGAGGATCTCGACCATCGTGCCGCTCGCACCCTCCTCGGCCGTGCTGAGGCCGATCGAGCCCTGGGTCAGCACATAGAGGAAATCCGCCGTGGCATCCTGTGCGAGGACGGTGCCCCCGCGCGGCACCAGCAGGGGCTTCGCCTCCGCAAGAAGCCGCGCGCGCACCTCCGGCATCGCTGCCGCGAGGAGGGGGCCGGCGTCCTTCACGCCGTTGGCGCTGCGTATCGCCGGCATGGGCCTGGTATCCGCATGACGGCACCATCGCAGGAGCGGCGCGGACCCAGGTTGATTCAGATCAACGTGGCGCGCGGCCTCAGTCCGAGGACTTCACCTCGTAGCCTTCCTCCTCCACGGCCATCGACACGACGTGGCGCGGCAGCACGGTCTCGGACTTCACGGTGCCCTCGGCCAGGTCGACCACGACCTTCGCGGTCGGGTCCTTCGCCTGGATGGCGGCGGTCACGGCGCTGACGCAGTGGCCGCAGGACATGCCGTCCACCTTCAGCGTGATCAGGGCGGGGGCGTTCTCGGTCTTGGCCATGGGTCTCATTCCTTCCGTGCGAGGTCGTCGAGGATCGGGCAGTCGGGACGCGCATCGCCGTGGCAATGCGCGGCCAGGTGGCGCAGGCTCGCCGCCATCGTGCGCAGCGATTCTGCCTTGGTCTCGAGGGCGGCGACATGCGCCAGCGCAAGCCGCTTCACCTCCTTGCTCGCCCGGTCCCGGTCCTGCCAGAGGGCGAGCAGCCGGCGCACGTCCTCGAGCGGGAAGCCGAGGTCGCGCGCGTGGCGGATGAAGCGCAGCAGCGCGACATCGCGTTCGGCATAGACGCGATAGCCGTTGGTGCTGCGCAGGGCCTTGAGCAGGCCGATCGATTCATAGTGCCGGATCATCTTGGCCGAGACGCCGGAGGCCGCGGCCGCGTCGCCGATGTTCACCGTGCATCTCCCTTCGGCCGCCAGCGCGCGAGCAGCAAGGCGCTGGTCAGGACGCTGACGCTGGACGCCGCCATCGCCGCCCCCGCCACGACGGGCGAGAGCATGCCGAAGGCCGCGAGCGGCAGGCCGACGACGTTGTAGCCGAAGGCCCAGACCAGGTTCTGGCGGATCTTCGCATGGGTCCGCCGCGCCACCTCGATCGCCGCGGGGACCAGGGCGGGGTCGCCGCGCAGCAGGGTGATGCCCGCGGCTTCGATCGCGACGTCGGTGCCGGTGCCCATGGCGATGCCGAGTTCGGCCTTCGCCAGCGCCGGCGCGTCGTTGACGCCGTCACCGACCATGGCGACGCGCGCGCCCTCGGCCTGCCAGGCGGCGACCGCATCGACCTTGCCGTCGGGCAGGACCTCGGCGGCGACGGTGTCGATGCCGAGCTGTGCGGCGACACCTTCGGCCGCGGCGCGGATGTCGCCGCTCAGCATCGCCGTGCGGATGCCCATGGCGCGCAGGCCGGCGATGGCGGCGACGGCACCGGGCTTCGGCGCATCCTCGAAGGCGAAAAGCGCGAGCGCCCGGTCACCCTCGATCAGCCAGGCGAGGCTGCGGCCCTGAGCGGCCTCGGCGTCTGCCGCCGCGACCAGCGCGCCGGCATCGGCGCCGCTTTCGGCCAACAGGCGCGGACTGCCGAGCGCGATGCGCCGTCCCTCCACCACGCCTTCCACGCCGCGGCCGGGCAGCGCCCGGAAGTCGGCCGCGGGCGGCACGGCGCCGCTTGCGGCGACCACCGCGCGGGCGAGCGGATGCTCGCTCCCCGCCTGCAGCGCGCCCGCCAGGCGCAGCGCATCGTCCGCGGTCACGCCCTCGGCCGCGTGCAGCGCGGCGAGTCGCGACTTGCCTTCGGTCAGCGTGCCGGTCTTGTCGAAGGCGACCAGTGTCACGCCCTGCGCGCGCTCAATGGCATCGACGTCGCGCACCAGGATGCCGGCGCGCGCCGCGGCCCCCGTCCCGGCCATGATCGCCGCCGGCGTGGCGAGGCCGAGCGCGCAGGGACAGGCGATGACGAGCACCGAGACGGCGGTGATGATCGCGGTTTCCGCATCCGCGCCCACCAGCAGCCAGCCCGCCAGCGTCACCGCGGCGATGGCGAGCACCACCGGCACGAAGATCGCGCTGACCCGGTCCACCAGCTTCTGCACCGGCGCGCGGGAGGCCTGGGCGGCGGCGACCAGCGCCGCGACGCGGGCGAGCATCGTCTCACCGCCCACCGCGCGGACCTCGATCACCAGCCGGCCGTCCAGCGCGATGGTGCCGGTCGCGACCTTGGCGCCGGGCTCCTTCTCGACGGCGCGGCTCTCGCCGGTCAGGGCGCTTTCGTCGACACCGGACCGGCCTTCCCGCACCTCGCCATCGGCCGGGATGCGCTCGCCGGGCCGCACCACGACCAGGTCGCCCACGACAAGGGCCGCGGCCGGCACCTCGCGTTCCGCGCCGTCCTCGATCCGCCGGGCGGTACGCGGGGCGAGGCCGAGCAGGGCGCGGATCGCCGCCCCCGTCGCGCGCTTCGCCCGCGCCTCGAGCCACTTGCCCAGCAGCACGAAGAAGACGACGACGGCGGCGGCCTCGAAGTACAGGTGATGGGCGTGCGCCGCGCCGTGGCGCAGCAGCAGCCACATCGACAGGCCCCAGGCGGCGCCGGTACCGATGGCGACGAGCTGGTCCATGTTGCCGGTCCCGGCCCGCGCCCCGGCCCAGCCCGCACGCCAGAAGCGCGCGCCCAGCACGAACACCACCGGCGTGGCGAGCACCGCCTGCCACCAGCCGCCCGGCATCCAGTCCCGGCCGAAGGGCAGGCCCACCATGCCGACCAGGAAGGGCGCGGTCAGCGCGGCGGCGAGGAGCAGGTCGCGCTTCTCGCGCGACGCACCGGGATCTTCCGCCGCCGCCTCGCTCGCCGCGACCAGGCGGTAGCCGGCGCGGGTCAGCGCGGCGGCGAGCGCCGCTTCCTCGGTGCCCGCCACCGCGCGCAGATGGGCGCGCTCGGTCGCGAGGTTCACGCTCACCTCGAGCACGCCGGGCACGCGCGACAGCGCCTTCTCGACGCGCTTCACGCAGGAGGCGCAGGTCATGCCGCCGACGCCGAGGTCGAAGGTGACCTCCGGCACGCGGTAGCCGGCCTTGGCGACGGCGACGGCGAGGTCGCCGACGGGGGCGGTGCCGCGCACCTCGGCCTGGCCGGAGGCGGGGTTCACCTCGGCGGATGCGACGCCGGGGACGGCTGTCAGGGCACGGCGCACGCGCAGCGCGCAGGCGGCGCAGGTCATGCCCTCGACGGGCAGGAGAAGACGGGGTTCGGACAGGGGGGCTTCGGGCATGGTCAACCTCTCGCCGCCCAGATGGGGTTTCCCATGATGGGAAGGTCAAGGGCACTCCACAATTGACTCCGCGATCGCGACTGCCGACATGCACCGTCGATGATCCGGCTGATCGCGTGCCTTTGCGTCCTGACGGCCCTCACCGTGGCGCCGGGGGCTTCCGCCCAGAACGAGCCCTTTCGCGTGACGAACCGGGCGGCGGTTCCGGCGACGGCCCTCCATGTCTCACGCAGCGGCCAGCCCTGGGGCGCGAACCTGCTGCGCGACCCACTCCCGCCTGGCAGCTTCTTCGCCCTGCGGCCCGGTGAGGGCGCCGGCTGCCGCTTCGACATCCGCCTCGTGCTGCAGAATGGGCAGGAGCTCGTCCAGCGCGACGCGGATGTCTGCGCCCAGCGCACCATCGATCTCGGCGGCGGTCCGGCCGTGGCGCCACCCGTCGGCGCCCTGCCGCAGGTCGGCGGCGGCGACCGGCTGCTCCCCAACATCGCGCCCGCGCCGCGATGAACGTGACGCAGGTCGCGCGGCCGCCCTGCGATGCCGATTGACAGGCGCGGGGGCGCTGCGGCCATGAATCGCTCCATGCGTCTCGTCATCGCCGCCGCCCTGCTCGCCTCCGGCCTCGTCGCTGCGCCGGCGCTGGCGCAGAACGAACCCTTCCGCATCGTCAACCGCACGCCGGAGGTCGCGGTCGGGCTGTTCGCCGTGCGGACCGGACGCACCGAATGGGGCTCGAACCTGCTCAACCGCGGCCCCCTCGGGCCGGGCCAGACCTTTGCGCTGCGCCCCTCGGAAGGCGCGGGCTGCGCGTTCGACCTGCGCCTGGTCCTGCAGGCCGGTCAGGACGTCATCCAGCGCAACGTGGACATCTGCACCAACCGCACGGTGGTGATGGCCGCCCCGGCGCCGGTCCTGGCGATGCCCAGCCTGCCGGGCCTGCCCGACCGCAAGCCGGCACCCGAAGGCGTGGCCGGCGCCCTGCCTCCACCGCCCGCCGGCACGGCTCGGCCCAATCCCAATGCCCGTGTCAGCACCGGCACCGGCTTCGTGGTCGGCAACGGCGCGATCCTCACCAATCATCACGTCATCGACGGCTGCCAGCGCGTCTTCGTCCGCACGCCGGACAACCGCACCCTGCCGGCCCAGGTGCCGGCCGCGGATGCGCGGCGCGACCTCGCGCTGGTGCGCGTCACCGGGGAGGCCGGACCGGTCCTCTCCTTCCGCTCGAACCCGGTGCGGCGCGGGGAAAGCGTCGTGACCTACGGTTTTCCGCTCGCCGGGCTGCTCTCCTCGGGCCCGACGCTGACGACCGGGGAGGTGAGCGCCCTATCGGGCCTCGGCGACAACCAGCAGCAGTTCCAGATCAGCGCGCCGGTGCAGCAGGGCAATTCGGGCGGACCGCTGCTCGACCGGCAGGGCAACGTGATCGGCGTGGTGGTGTCGAAGCTGAATGCCGCGCGCATCGCGCAGCGAACCGGCGACATCCCGCAGAACGTCAACTTCGCGGTGAAGGGAACCGAGGCGGTCGACTTCCTGCGTCGCAACGGCGTCACGCCGCAGATGCGCGAAAGTGCCTCGGTGGAACGGCCGGCGGCCGAGGTGGGCGAGCAGGTCCACCCCAGCACCGTCTTCATCCGCTGCGAGAAGTAGCACGCCGGGGCCGGATCGCGGCCCCGGCGATCGGACGCTATTCGAGCCGCGCGCCCGATACCCGCACCGCCTCCTGCCACATCGGGCGCTCGGCCTGGGCGCGGGCGACCATCTCCTCCGGCGTGGACCACACCGCCTCGGCGCCGATGCGGATGAAGCGGTCCTTCACCGCCTGGTCGGCGACGACACGGCGCAGCGCGCCGTTCAGCCGCTCGATCGCCGCGCGCGGCGTGCCGGCCGGGAAGACGAAGCCCTGCCAGGAGGAGACGACGAAATTGGCCATGCCGGCCTCCGCCATGGTCGGCACGTCCCGCATGGTCGGCCAGCGCGTCGCCGAGGTGACGGCGAGCGCGCGCATCCTGCCCTCCTGGATCACCGGCACGTAGGAAGCCAGGTTGTCGAGCGCGGAATCGAGATCCCCCGACAGCATCGCCGGGATGATCTGCGCCGCGCCGCGGAAGGGCACATGCGTGCCTTCGACGTTGATGCGGCTCGCGAACAGCGCGCCGGTCAGGTGCCCGGTCGTGCCGACGCCCGGCGAGCCGTAGGTGAAGCCGCCCCGCTTCGCCCGGCACCAGGCGATGAAGTCCGCCAGGCTGCGCGACGGATTGTGCTGGCTGCTGACCACCACGACGTTCGGCAGGTCCCAGGCGATGCCGACGGGCATCAGGTCCTTCGCCGGGTCGTAGGGCAGGCGCGAATAGAGATAGTTGTTGATGACCAGGTGCCCGACCGAGGCGATGCCGAGCGTGTACCCGTCCGGCGTCGCCTTGGCGGTGGCGTCGATGCCGATGTTGCCGCCCGCACCCGGACGGTTCTCGATGACGAAGGGCTGGCCGAGGATCGGCTGCAGCAACTCCGCATAGAGGCGCACCAGCACGTCGGTCGACCCGCCCGGCGGCCAGGGCACGATGATGCGGACCGGCTTGTTGGGCCATTCGCCCTGGGCCTGGACGGCGGGCGCGGCGAGGAGGCCGGCGCCGGCGGCCAACATGGTGCGACGTGTGGTGCTCATGGACGTTGCTTTCTCCCCGGGAGTCTTCGTGACCTCCGAGATATCGCGCCCGGGCCGTGAAGGCCAGACGAGGCCCCGGTGACAGCGCGCCGCGCGGCTGCCAGGGTCGGCGCCATGTATTTCGTCGACACGCGGCGCGAGGACCTCCTCGACTGCCTGCCCAAGGGCCTGGCCTGCGCCGAGATCGGCGTGGCCAAGGGCGATTTCTCGGCCCAGATCCTCGCGCGCGTGCAGCCTTCCGCGCTGCACCTGATCGATCCCTGGGTGCACCAGTCGCGGGAGGACTACGTCCGCGACCTCAACAACGTCGCCGACGACGACCAGGAGGGACGGTTCCGCGCCGTGACCACCCGCTTCGCCGGCATGCCGGCGGTGCGCATCCACCGCGCCTTCGCGGCCGAGGCCGCGGCGGGCCTGCCGGATGGCAGCCTCGACCTCGTCTACGTCGATGCCATGCACACGCATGACGCGGTGCTCGCGGACCTGCTGGCCTATGCGCCGAAGCTCAAGCCCGATGGGCTGCTCTGGGGGCATGACTTCTCGAGCCACGCCGACACGCGGCGCATGGGCTTCGGCGTGGTCGGCGGCGTGACGGAATTCATCAAGCGCTCGGGCTTCGAGATCCTGGTGCTGAACGCCGAAGCCTTCGCGACCTACGTCCTCGCGCGCCGCGGGTCAGGGGGGACGCGCGCGGCGTTCCTCGGGCGCCTCGTCTCGACCGCCCGCTTCGCCGTGGAACTGCCGCCCGAGATGGCGCCGGCGATCCACCACAAGCGCGTCGTGGACGGGCAGGGTCGCGTCATGCGCTACCTGCCGAGCTTCCGGCTGGGCTAAGGGCCTTCGCCGCGCAGCACCGCCGCGAGCGTCACCAGCATCGAGGCCGTCGCACCCCAGATGTAGTGCCGGTCATGCGGCCAGACCCAGAATTCGCGCACCCGGCCGCGGAACTCCTGCCGACGCCGCTCCGGCGCCGCCGGGTCGAGCAGCCGCGCCAGCGGGTATTCGAAAGGCTCCTCGACCTCGCCCGGTTCGGGGCGAAGCGCGAAGGGCGGGCGCAGCAAGGCGACCACGGGCGTCACCGAGAAGCCCGTGCCCGTCAGCAGCGACGGCAGCCGTCCCACGAGTTCCGGCAGCGACCGGTCGAGACCGACCTCTTCCTCCGCCTCGCGCAGCGCGGCTTCCTCCGGCGTCTCGCCCGCCTCCATGCGCCCGCCGGGAAAGGAAACCTGGCCGGAATGGGATTTCAGCCGCGCCGAGCGCAGCGTCAGCAGCACCGTCGGCTCGGGGCGCATGACCAGCGGCACCAGCACGGCCGCCGGAACGACGACCCCGCCCGTCCGCGCCACGCGATCAAGGTCGTCCTCCGGCGAAGGCCGGTCCCGCGGCAGGCTGTCGGGATCCGACAGGCGCATCCTCAGTCCCGCCGGATCGAGCGCGAGAAGCGGGGCGGTACTCAATCCGCCGCCATGTCGATCGCCGGCGTCTCGTCGATCGGGAAGAAAACCCCTTCGGACCACACGCCCAGCACCTCGCGCCCATCCACCGTCTCGGGCTGGGCGAGCGCCACCAATTCGTAGAACACCGCGCGACTGATCCGCGCCTCGAGCCCCGGCCGCACCGTGACGTAGGGGCGCGGTTCGCGCGTGACGGGGCAGATCGCCACCCGGATCGGATGCGCCGCGCCGGCGGTCACCATCTCATCGAGGTTGGTGCGGAAGGTCAGGCATTGCTGCTTCGTCGCGCAGCCGCAGTCGCAATCGCGCCAGAACAGCTCGACCGCCAGGAAAGGGGCGTCCTCGACCTCGATCCTCCCGCGCTCGGCCGGAGTCTCGAGCCAATAGGACCCGTCCTCCCCGCGCCGCAGGACCGAGGCGAACAGGCAGACCAGCGGCTTCCGCTGAATCGGGCTGTCCCGGTAGTACCAGGTGCCGTCCCGTGCGATGCGGATCGCGTAGTTCCCGCAATCCATCTTCGCCCGCGCCAGGACGGTGCCGGGGGCCGGCATGGTCCTTGCTGCGAGCTTATCCGCGCTTTCCACGCCCTGGAGCATCATTGCCAATCGTCGCCCTTGCACTCAGCGTCGCCGATGCGAGGTAATCCAGTTCCTGGGCGGCACCGGACGGTGCGCCTCCGCCCGACATATAGGGAGCCTTGCCCGCATGAGTGAAGTGGCCGAGACGACACAGGACCCCGCCGTTCTCGTCGCGGAGGTCGAGGCGCTCGGCGCCCGCCTCGCCCGGGTGCGCGAGTCCGTCGGCCGCGTCATCTTCGGCCAGGACCTGGTGATCGAGCGGACTCTCATCACCCTGCTGTCGGGCGGGCACGTGCTGCTCGTCGGCGTGCCGGGCCTGGGCAAGACCAAGCTGGTCGACACGCTCGGCACCGTGCTCGGTCTCGATCCGCGCCGCGTCCAGTTCACCCCGGACCTGATGCCGGCCGATATCCTGGGCTCCGAGGTCCTCGAGGAAGCGGCCGACGGCAAGCGCGCCTTCCGCTTCATCAAGGGCCCGATCTTCTGCCAGCTGCTGATGGCGGACGAAATCAACCGCGCCTCCCCGCGCACCCAGTCCGCGCTTCTGCAGGCCATGCAGGAACACCGGGTCGCCATCGGCGGCGAGATCCACCCCCTGCCCGCCCCCTTCCACGTCCTCGCCACGCAGAACCCGATCGAGCAGGAAGGCACCTATCCCCTGCCCGAAGCCCAGCTCGACCGCTTCCTGCTGGAAATCGAAGTCGGCTACCCCGACGAAGCCGCCGAGCGCGCCATGCTGCTCGCCACCACCGGCGCCCGCGAAGCCAAGCCCGTCCAGGCCATGACCGGCGCCGAGCTCATCGCCGCCCAGGCCCTGATCCGCCGCATCCCCGTGGGCGAACAGGTCCTCGACGCCATCCTGAAACTGGTGCGCAGCGCACGCCCCGAGACCACCAACCTCGAGACCGTCCGCCAGAACCTCTCCTGGGGGCCCGGCCCGCGCGCGGCCCAGGCCCTGATGCTCGCCACCCGCGCCCGCGCCGTGCTCGACGGCCGCCTGGCACCGTCCATCGACGACGTCATCGCCCTCGCCGAACCCGTCCTGCGCCACCGCATGGCCCTGACCTTCGCCGCCCGCGCGGACGGCGTGCGACTGAGCGAAGTGATCGACGCACTCAAGGCCAGCCTGGGGTAGGGGACGGTGGCACAGGTCGCGTTGGAGAGGGGCGCCGCCCCTCTCCAAACCTCTCCCTGCCAAAGGCCGAAGGGCCTTTGGGAACCAGTTTCAATCGGGGTGGAGAGGGAGGGGGCGTCACCCGCGCGCCCTCGATCGCAGGCGCGCCATGCCCCCTCCCTCTCCACCCCGATCAAGTCGAGGGTTCCAAGGGCCTTAAGCCCTTGGCGGGAGGGGTCCGGGGAGGGCGGCGCCCTCCCCGGCGCGCGCCCGTGACCACCGTTCCCGTCCCCTGGGCCGAGGCCCTTGGTGCGTCGCTCCCGCCGCTCGTCGTGCAGGCCGAGCGTGTGGCGGCGACGGTCA
Organism: Neoroseomonas marina; assembly: GCF_012927745.1. Taxonomy (GTDB): domain Bacteria; phylum Pseudomonadota; class Alphaproteobacteria; order Acetobacterales; family Acetobacteraceae; genus Neoroseomonas; species Neoroseomonas marina. Next base: position 769,855 of record NZ_JABBKX010000002.1, on the reverse strand, counting down.
TGCAGGGGGTGCATGGGCGGCGGCGGCCGGGGCAGGGCGATGCCTTCTGGCAGTTCCGGCCGTACCTGCCGGGCGATGCGGCGGCGCGGGTGGATTGGCGGCAATCGGCCAAGTCCGACCGGCTGTTCGTGCGCGAGACGGAGTGGGAAGCGGCGCAGACGGTCGCGCTCTGGTGCCAGGGCGGGCCGGGGATGGACTGGCGGAGCGGCAAGGAATTGCCGACCAAGCGCGTGCGGGCGGAGTTGCTGCTGCTGGCCTTGTCGGCGCTGCTGCTGCGGGGCGGGGAACGGGTGCGGCTGTTCGGCCTGCCGCGGGCCTTCGCCGGGCGAGGGGCGCTGCGGACCATCGCGCAGTCGCTGCCGGCGGCGGCCGAGGTGGCGGAGGACGGGCGGATTCCGCGCCATGCGCGGGCGGTGCTGATCGGGGATTTCCTCGCGCCGCTCGAGGAGACGAGGCGGGTGGTGGCGCAACTGGCGGCGCGGGCCGTGCGGGGCCATCTGCTGCAGGTGCTCGATCCTGCGGAAGAGACCCTGCCCTTCACCGGCCGCGTGCGCTTCGAGGCGCTGGGCGTGGCGGAGCACGCGCTGGTGCCGCGGGTGGAGGGTGTCCGGGCGCTCTATGAGGAACGCCTGGCGCGGCACCGGGACGGGCTCGCGGCGCTCGCCTCGGCGTCGGGCTGGTCGTTTGCGACGCACCGGACGGACCAGCCGCCGGAGGCGGCCCTGATGGCGCTGCATCGCAGGCTGGCGCCCGGCTGATGTGGCATCTCGGTCCCCTGGCCTTCGCGGCGCCGTGGCTGCTGCTGGCGTTGCCGGCGCTGCCCGTCCTGTGGTGGCTGCTGCGGGTGAGTCCGCCGGCGCCGCGGACGCAGGCCTTCCCGGCGATCCGGCTGCTGCGGGACCTGCCGCCGACGGAGGAGACCCCGCACCGCACGCCGTGGTGGCTGCTGCTGCTGCGGCTGGTGGCGGCGGCGCTGGTGATCATCGGCCTGGCGCGCCCGGTCTGGCAGCCGCAGGCGGGCGGCGGCGGGTCGGGGCCGCTGCTGCTGGTGGTCGACAATGGCTGGGCGGCCGCGCCCGATTGGCCGGCGCGGGTGGCCGCGGCCTCGGCGGCGCTGGATGGGGCGGCGCGGGAGGGGCGGCGCGTCGCGCTGCTGACCACCGCGGCACCGGAGACGGGCGAGCCGATCGCCGCAACCGGGCTGGTGCCGGCGGAAGAAGCGCGGGCGCGCCTCGCGGCCCTGCGGCCGCGCGCCTGGGCGCCGGACCGGGTGGCGGCGCTGGCGGCGCTCAATGCCTTCCGGGCCGCGAATCCTGGGCCCTTCGCGACCTTCTACGTCGCGGATGGCGTGGAACATGCACCCGCGGGCAGCGCCTTCACCCCCTTCGCCGGCGCGCTGACCGACGCCGGGCCGCTGACGGTGGCGCGGGCCGAGGCGCGCCCGGCGCGGATATTGCCGCCGCCGCGCGCCGAGGCTGACCGGCTGGTGGTGCGCGCGCTGCAGACGCCGGTCGCGGCGCCGAGCGAGGCGAACGTCCTGGCCCGGACCAGCGACGGGCGGGCGATCGCCTCGGCGACGCTGTCCTTCCCGGCGGGTGCGACGGAGGCCGAGGCGGCGCTCGACCTGCCGATCGAGATCCGCAACCAGGTCGTGCGCCTGGACCTGGAACCCGAGGCGGGCGCGGCGGGGACGGTGCTGCTGGATGAGCGGTTCCGGCGGCGGCCCGTTGGCCTCGCCGCGGCGATCGAGACCTCGGCCGATGCGCCGCTGACCGGCGATCTCTATTACCTGGAACGTGCGCTCGCACCCTATGCCGAGGTGCGGCGCGGGACGCCGGAGGCGCTGCTGGGCCGGCGGCTGGCGGTCATGATCCTCGCGGACCGCGAGGTGCCCGAGGGGCGCGAGCGCGAGGCGCTGACCCGCTGGGTCGAACAGGGCGGGATGCTGATCCGCTTCGCCGGGCCGCGGCTCGCGGAACGCCCCGACCCGCTTCTGCCGGTCGGGCTGCGGGCGGGCGAACGGCAATTGGGCGGCGCGCTGTCCTGGGACCGGCCGCAGACGCTGGCACCCTTCCCGGACGGGTCTCCCTTCGCGGGTCTCGTGCCGCCGGCCGAGGTGACGATCGAACGCCAGGTGCTGGCCGAGCCCTCCCCCCGGCTGACCGAACGGTCCTGGGCCCGGCTGGCGGACGGGACGCCGCTGGTCACGGCGGTGTCGCGCGGGCAGGGGCGGATCGTGCTGTTCCATGTGACCGCGAATGCGGAGTGGTCGAACCTGCCGCTGTCGGGCCTGTTCGTGGACATGCTGCGGCGCCTGGTCGCGCTGTCGGCCGGCGTGCAGGGGGCGGAGAGCGAGGCGCCGCTCGCGCCGCTCGAGATGCTGGACGGCTTCGGGCGGCTCGGCCCTGCGACGCCGGCCGCCGCGCCCATCCCGGCGAACAAGGTGGAGGAAACGGTGGCCTCCCCGCGTCATCCGCCGGGCTGGTACGGCACGCCGGGCCAGGCGGAGGAGGCCGCCTGGCGGCGGGCGCTGAACCTGACGGCGCATCTGCCCGCGCCGCGCGCATCGGCGCCGCCGCCGGCCTCGGCGCGGATCGAGAGCGTGGGCGGGGTGCCGGGCGAACGTGACCTCGGGCCATGGCTGTTGGCGCTGGCGCTGCTGCTGCTGGCGGCGGACCTGGTGATCTCCCTGATCCAGCGCGGGCTGATCGGGCCGCGCTGGGCGCGGGCGGCGGCCGTCGCGCTGGCGCTTGGATTGGCCACACCCGCCATGGCGCAGGAACCGGATGGCGCGGCGGCGAATGCGACGCGGCTCGCCTATGTCGTCACCAGCGACAACCAGGTGGACGAGGTCTCGCGGCTCGGGCTGCTGGGGCTGTCGGATTTCGTGAACCGGCGCACGGCGGCGGGGCTGGCGGAACCGGCGGCGGTGGTGCCGGGGCGGGACGACCTGTCCTTCTTTCCGCTGCTCTACTGGCCGGTGCTGGCGGATGCGCCGCAGCCGGATGCGGCAATGGTCGCCGCGCTCAACACCTTCATGCGCAATGGCGGGATCATCCTGCTCGACACCCGCGACGAGGGCACGGGCGAAGGCATGAACCCCGGCGCGCGGGCGGCGCTGCGGCGGGTAACACGGGACCTCGCGGTGCCGCCGCTCGCGCCGGTCGCCGAGGACCATGTGCTGAAGCGCGCCTTCTACCTGCTGCAGGATCTGCCGGGGCGGTTCTCGGGCGGGCAGGTCTGGGTGGCGCGCGACCAGGACCGGGCGAATGACAGCGTCAGCCCGGTGATCATCGGCGGCCATGACTGGGCGGCGGCCTGGGCGATCGACAGCCGCGGGCAGAATCCCTACGCGACGATCCCCGGCGGGGCGCGGCAGCGGGTGCTGGCCTATCGCTTCGGCGTGAACCTCGTGATGTACGCGCTGACCGGGAACTACAAGGGCGACCAGGTGCATGTGCCGGCCATTCTCGAGAGGTTGGGGAATTGAGCGCCGTGGTCGGCATTGAGGGAGCGCTGCCCCCTCAAGCTCCCCCGCCGAGGGCCGAAAGGCCCTCGGAACCCGTAACGGTTTCCAAAGGCCTTTCGGCCTTTGGCGGATGGGGTCCGGGGAAGGCAGCGCCTTGCCCGGCGGCGCCATGACCCAGACCATCGCCGGCATCGACTTCGCCCCCGTCCTGCCGCTCTGGCTGCTTGGCGCCGCGGCGGTCCTCGCAGTGTTGGCGTTGGCGCCCGCGGCGTGGCGTCGTGCGCGCGGCACGATCTGGCGCGCCGCGACCTTCGCGCTGATGCTGCTCGCGCTCGCCAATCCGCGCCTCGTCGAGGAATCGCGCGAGACGCGCCCCGACATCGCGCTGCTGGTCGTCGACCACAGCGATTCCACCACGGTCGGCACGCGCACCGCGCAGATCGAGGCGGCGCGGCGCGAGATCGAGGCGCGCGCCGGCCGCCTGCCCGAACTGGAACTGCGCACGGTCGAGGTGCCCGAGGCCGGCAACCAGGGCACGCGGCTGTTCGCCACGATCGAGCGTGCGCTCGCCGAGATCCCTCGCGCGCGCCTCGCCGGCGTCATCGCGCTGACGGATGGGCAGGCGCACGACATCCCCGCTGCCTCCCCCTTCGATGCGCCCTTCCATGCGCTGATGCCCGGCCGTGCGGGGGAGACCGACCGGCGGCTGCGCGTCATCGAGGCGCCGGGCTTCGGCATCGTCGGGCGCGAGGTCGAGATCCGCGTCGCGGTCGACGACCTCGGCGTGCCGAACGCGCAGGGCGCCGCGCGGCTGACCATCCGCCGCGACGGCGAAGCCGCGCGGACCGAGAGCGTCCCGATCGGCCGCGACCACCGCATCGCCGTGCCGATCCAGCGCGGCGGCCCGACCGTCGTCGAGATCGACGCCGAGGCACGGCCCGGCGAGGTCAGCACCCGCAACAACCGTCAGGTCGTGACTATCAACGGCGTGCGCGACCGGCTGCGCGTGCTGCTGGTCAGCGGCGAGCCCCATGCAGGGGAACGCACCTGGCGCCGCCTGCTCAAGGCCGACCCCAATGTCGACCTGGTGCACTTCACCATCCTTCGCCCGCCGGAGAAGGACGACCTGACGCCGCTGAACGAGCTCGCGCTGATCGCCTTCCCGGTGCGCGAGCTGTTCCAGGTGAAGCTGCGGGAATTCGACCTGATCGTCTTCGACCGCTTCAGCAACCGCGGCATCCTGCCGGTCGCCTACCTGCGCAACATCGCCGACTACGTGCGCGGCGGGGGCGCGTTGCTGATGTCGACGGGCTCCGAGTTCAGCGGGCCGGTGTCGCTGGCGCTGACGCCGCTCGGTCAGGTGCTGCCGGCGCGGCCTTCGGGGCGGCAGAACATCGTGGCGGAAGGGGCGTTCCGCCCGCGCGTCTCGGGCCTCGGCTTCCGCCACCCGGTGACCGAGGGGCTTTCGGGTGCCAACACCGAACAGCAGGCCGAGGCGCAATGGGGCCGCTGGTATCGCTGGCTGCGCGCCGATGCCCGCAGCGGGTCGACTGTGATGGAAGGCCCCGACGGGGCGCCGCTGCTGGTGCTGGACCGCGTCGGCGAAGGGCGCGTCGCGCTGCTGCTGTCCGATCACATCTGGTTGTGGTCGCGCGGCCATGACGGGGGCGGGCCGCAGCAGGAACTGCTCCGCCGCATCGCCCATTGGCTGATGCGGGAGACGGAGCTCGAGGAAGAGGACCTCGCCGCGCGCATCGAGGCCGGGCGCCTGACCGTGACGCGGCGCAGCCTCGCGGAAGGCCCGCCGCCCGAGATCACCGTCACCGCGCCCGATGGAACCGTGACGCGCGCGCGGCCGGAGGAGGCCGGAGGCGGCCGGGCGACACTGTCGATGCCGGCCACCCAACCCGGGGTCTGGCAGGCGACGGATGGGCGGCGCACCGCCTTCGCGGCCTCGGCGGCGACCAATCCGCTCGAGGTCGCGGACCTGCGCGCCGACCCCGAACGGCTGAGGCCCTTGCTGACCGGAACCGGTGGGGTGGCCCGGTTCATGGGCGACGGCGCGTCGCCCGGCTTGCCCGAGTTGCGGCGCGTCGCGCCGGGTCGGGACGTCGCCGGCCCCGGCTGGATCGGGCTGCGGCGGAACGGGGACCACACCGTGACCGGGATCAGCGCATTGCCCCTCCTGCCGCCCTGGCTGGCGCTGGCGCTCGTCATGGGGGCGGCCGTCATGGCCTGGCGGCGGGAAGGGCATTGACGGCGGCGCCATCGTCCGTCGCGCCCCGTTTGCCGGAAGGCCATTCCGGAACCCGAAGCGCGGCGCCCGCGGTCCGGAGAAGGCACCCCCGCAGCCGCCCTTCCGGATGTCGTGTTTTCCCTCGCCGCCGAACCGGCGTAAAAGCCCGGTCATGAGAAGGTCCCTTCCCCTCCTCGCCGCCGGCCTCGTGGCCCTGGGCGCCCTGCCGGCCGCGGCCCAGTTCGCCGGCCCGACGCCGCCGACCTCGACCACGACGCAGCAGCCGCCGCCACCGGCCCTGCCTGGCCTGGCGGCGCGGCGCGCGCCCGAGCCGATCCCGGCCGACCCCAACGCCAACCTGGCCCCGACCGCCGCGCTGTTCGACGCGGTGAACCGCGGCGACCTGGCCGCGGCGCGAGATGCGGTCGGTCGCGGCGCGAGCCTCGAGGAACGCAACGTGCTCGGCATGACCGCGATCGATTCCGCGGTCGACCAGGGGCGCAACGAGATCCTGTTCTACCTGCTCGCGGCCCGCACCACCGCCCGCGGTCCGACGCCGCCGGCGGAAGCGGCCCTCACGCCCGCCCAGCGCGCCGCGCGCGACCGCGCGATCCGGGAGGAAGCGGAACGCTCCGCACGCGCCGCCGCCGGGCTGCGCGGCACCGGGCCCACGCGGCTCGGGCCTGCGCCGTCGACGCGGCCGCGGCTGTTCGCCAATGACGGCGGCGCGGCGCGACCCGATATCGGCTTCCTGGGTTTCGATGCCGGACGTTCGTCCGGCGGGGCGCCGGCGCGCGAAGCGCGGCCGCGACGCGGCTGACGCGCGCTATTCGGCGGCGAGGAGCTGTTCCGCCGCCGCCGGATTGCGCAGTTGCACCAGCGTGAAGATCCCCGCCGGCGGGCAGGGCTCGATCGATTCGACCTTGGTCGCCTCGGGGTCGAGCAGGTCGCGCAGCGCGAAATCGGGATGCCAGCCGAGCCGGCGCGACAGCGGCGCCATGGCACGCTCGATCCACCAGCGCGGACCGCCCTCGGCGGCGAAATGATTGACGAAGAGCAGGTGTCCGCCGGGGCGCACCACGCGCGACATCTCGGCGAACAGCTTCTTCGCGTCCGGCACGACCGAGGCCGTGAACATCGCCACCGCGATGTCGAAGGACCCGTCGGCGAAAGCCATGCGCTCGGCATCCATCTCGAGCAGCCCGCGGACATTCGCGAGCCTCTCGGCCTCGACGCGCTGCTTCGCGATCTCGAGCATGTGGCGGGAGAGGTCGATGCCGATCACCTGCAGGTCGCGCCGGTACTGCGGCAGGGCAAGGCCGGTGCCCACCCCCACTTCCAGCACCCGCGGGCCGGTCAGCCGGTTGACGGCCGCCACGGCGCGCCGCCGGCCGAAGCCCGAGACACCGCCGAACACGGTGTCGTAGACGCCCGCCCAGCGGCGATACGCCTCGCGCACGCTTTCGGCGTCCAGCGCCGCCCGGGCGTGCCCGCGTTCCTCGGCCCCTTTGGCCAATCCGATGTCCGCCATCGCGTCCCTCATGCGCGGCCCAGGAGGGTGGTGCCGCGAGTCGCCGGGCGCCGGGGACCGGCTGCCTGCAACGACGTTCGGTAACGCAGCGGGGTCGGCGGCGCAAGCGCCACAGGGACCGTTCCGGCTTGCGTGAACCGCCGCGCCCGCGCGGCCGGCGGCAGCCTCACCGCCGGGCCCGGTCCGGCAGCGCGACCAGAATCCCGCCCCCCGCGATCACGGCCATGCCCACCAGCGTCAGCATGTCGGGCACATCCCCGAACACCAGCATGCTCGCCAGCACCGCCCAGATCATCTGGGTGTAGGACATGGGGGCGAGCAGGCTCGCCGGCGCGCGGGCGTAGGCGAGCACCAGCAGCCCGTGGCCAAGCCCCCCCAGCACGCCGAGCATCATCAGCGCGCCCCAGCCGCCGGCGGAGGGCCAGACCCAGTCGAAGGGCAGGGCGGCGGAAGTCACGAGCGATGCGGCGAAGCTGGTGTGCAGGATGGTGGTGCGCGGGTCGTCGATCGCCGCCAGCTTGCGCGTGAGGATCTGGTAGACGGCGAACAGCGCGGCGGTACCGAGCGGCAGCAGCATCGCCCAATGCACCGGCGCGGTGCCGAAGATGAAGGGCGGGCGCAGCAGCACCACCACGCCCAGGAGCCCGATCCCCACCCCGGTCCAGCGCCGCCAGCCCACCGGTTCCTTCAGCCACACCGCCGCGAGCGCGATCGTCAGCAGCGGGGAGGCGAAGCCGACCGCCGTGGCGTCGGCCAGGGGGATGTGCACGAGCGCCATGGTGAACAGCAGGTTGCAGAAGGCGAGCGTCAGGCTCCGCAGCGTCTGCAGCCCCGGCGCCCGCGACCGCCAGGGGATCTGCCCCGTGATCACCCGCATCGCCAGCGTGACGGTCAGCACGCCGAAGAAGAAGCGCGCCCACATGACCTGCACGACGGGAAAGCCCGCGGTGAGGAGCTTGATGATGGTGTCCATGGCGACGAAGGTCGCGAGCGCTGCGAGCTGCAGCGCGACACCGGCAAGGCGTGATTGCATCGGGCCCATACCATTGCCGCGCTGCGTGGCGGCGTGAAGGCGTCCAATGCGGGGTTCAGCCCCGCCCGGCGCGCGCCGCTTCCAGGATGTCGCGGAACAGCCGCGCCGGCAGGCCGCCGCCGGCCACCCCTTCCATCGGCGTCGCATCGTCGTTGCCGAGCCACACGCCCATGACCAGCCCGCCCGCCATGCCGATGAACCAGGCGTCGCGATTGTCCTGCGTGGTGCCGGTCTTGCCGGCCACCGCAAGGCCCGGGACCGCCGCCGCGCGTCCGGTGCCGCGCGCGACCACCGCCCCCATCATCCGCCGCATCGCCGCGGCCTGGGCGGGCGAGATCGCGGGGCTCGGCGCCGGCGGCAGCCAGGCGACGGGGCGGCCCTCGGCGCGGGCTTCCGCCACGCCGAAGGGCGCGACGCGGTTGCCGCCATTGGCGAAGGGCGCATAGGCGGTGACGAGGTCCAGCAGCGTGACTTCCGACGTGCCGAGCGCGATCGAGGCCTCCCGCGGAAACGGCCCCGGCAGGCCGACCCGCTGCGCCGCCGCCGCCACCGCGCGCGGCCCGCCGGCGCGCTGCATCACCCGCACGGCGGCGGTGTTCACCGAATGGGCGAAGGCGTCCTCGATGCTGATCTCGCCGCGCGTCCGCCAATTGCCGTTGCCCGGCGACCAGCCGCCCAGGTTGACCGGCCCGTCGCCCACCAGGTCGTCGGGCGAGGCGCCCGCCTCGATCGCCGCGAGGTAGACGAAGGCCTTGAAGGCGGATCCAGGCTGGCGCCGCGCCTGGGTCGCGCGATTGAAGGGGCTGCTGCGGTAGTCGCGCCCGCCCGCCATCGCGCGCACCGCGCCGGTCTCGGCATCGATCGCGACCACCGCCCCCTGGCTGACGCCGGCGGCGCGGCCGGGCCCGGTCAGCAGCGCCTCGAGCCGCGCCTCCACCGCCGCCTGCAGGCGGGAATCGAGCGTCGTGCGCAGCGTCAGGTCGCGGCCCGGCGGGGCGCGTTCCGCCAGGCCCTCCCGCACCCAGTCGGCGAACCAGCCGGCGTCGCGCGACGGCGCGGGCGGGAAGCGCAGGCGCTCGGCTTCCTGCATGGCGACGGCGGCGGTCAGCGCGCCGGTCTCGACCATGGCGTCCAGCACCTCGACCGCGCGGCGTACCGAGGCGGAGGGGTTCACCCGCGGATTGAGCCGCGAGGGCGCACGCGGCAGGCCCGCCAGCACCGCCGCCTGGCCCGGCGTCAGACGCGCCGCCGGCACGCCGAAGTAGAGCCGCGCCGCCGCATCCACGCCGAAGGTCCCGGCGCCGAGATAGACGCGATTGAGGTAGATCGTCAGCAGCTCGTCCTTGGTGAAGCGGCTTTCGAGCCACAGCGCCAGCAGCGCCTCCTGCACCTTGCGCCGCAGGCTGCGCTCCGGCGTCAGGAACAGGTTCTTCGCCAATTGCTGCGTGATGGTGGACCCGCCCTGCACCACCCGCCCCGCCGTGACGTTCACGACGGCGGCGCGCACAAGGCCAATGAGGTCGAGGCCCAGATGATCCCGGAAGCGCCGGTCCTCGATGGCGATGAAGGCGGCCGGGACATGGGCGGGCAGATCGCGCAGCCGCACCGTCTCGCCATAGAGGTCGCCACTCGTCGCCAGCAGCGCGCCATCGGCGGCGAGCAGCGTCACCGACGGGCGGCGCGTCGCCGCCAGCGCATCCTCGGGCCGCGGCAGGTCCCAGGCCAGGACCACCAGCGCGACGAAGCCGGCGACGAGACCCCAGGCGACCAGGATCGCCGCCCAGCCGAACAGGCGCGAGGTCAGGCCGCGGCGACGCGGCGGGGCGGGGGGTGCTGGTCGGACAGGCGCAACGCGGGGGGCACGCCGCACCCGCGGCGCGACGGCACGGGGCATCTAGTGGGTGCTTAGCATGAGGAAGGGCGGGGGGAAGGGAACTTCCCCCCGCGCCCCCCAACCTTCTTTGCCATTTGGGGCCTTCGGGACACAGGCGGTCAGTCCGAGGGGCAGGTCGCGGCGCGACGCTGGGACCAGGCGGCGCGGTGCAGGGCGTAGGGGTCCAGTGAAAACGCCTCGGCCTGGGTCAGGTCGCGGTGGATCTCGGCATAGTCGGTGAAGCCGAGGCCCGAGGCCCAGGCCGTCACGGCCTCCGAGCCCACGGCCTGCGACAGCGCGACGCCGGTCACCATCTGCGCCACGGCATCGCGCAGCGAGGACGGGCCCAGCACGGGCAGCACCAGGTAGGGGCCGGCCGGCACGCCCCAGCGGCAGGCGGCATCGCCGAGCGTGAAGGGACGCGGTGCGTGGCCACGCTCGGCCGCCGCATCCTGCACGCCGCCATAGCCGAGCACCGTGTTGATGCCGAAGCGCATCGCGGCGTTGCGGGCGATCTCCACCTCGCCGGCCAGCAACGCGTTCACCGCCGTGACCGGCTCGCCGAGATTGGACAGCGCCCGTGCGATACCGGCCCGAACGGGCTGCGGCGTCGTCTCGACGTAGAAGGACGCCACCGGACCCAGCACATGCTGCCGCAGCAGGTCGTTGAAGGCCTGGATGCCGCGGTTCGCCTCCTCGAAGGGATCGGGTGGCGCCTCGGCGCGGGCGGGCGCGGCGAGGAGGATCAGCAGCAGCGCGGCGACGCGAAGGACCATCGGTGGGCCTCGGGCAGGACGGTTCGGCGACGATGCTACGCGATCGTGGCGGCCCTGCGTCAGCGACGCATGTCCTCGGCGATCAGGTCGGCGGCCTTCTCGGCGACGCTCAGCACCGTCGCGTTGATGTTGCACACGGGGATGTCCGGGAAGACCGAGGCATCCGCGACCCGCAGCCCCTCGATGCCGCGGAAGCGCAGCCGGGCGTCCAGTGGCGCCGCCGCATCGCCCCCCATCCGCACGGTGCAGGACGGGTGATAGACCGTCCCGCCTGTCGCCTTGGCGACGGCGAGCAGCGCCTCGTCGCTCTCGGCCTGCGGGCCGGGGCGAACTTCGTGCGCGACGACGCCCTGCAGCGGCGCGGCCGCCATCCAGCGACGCGCCAGGCGCAGGCCGCGCACGACGCAGGCCTCGTCGGCGCGTTCGGTCAGGAAGCGCGGATTGATCGCGGGGGCGTCCTCGGGGCGCGGGGACTTCAGCGTGACGGACCCGCGGCTCTGCGGCCGGCACTGCCAGACGCCGAGGGTGAAGCCGGGCTCGGTCTCCGGCACGCCGATGCGGCCGTCCTGCCAGGACAGCGGGCCGCCGTTGATCTGGACGTCCGGCGCCTCGAACCCCGGTTCGGTGCGGGCAAACAGCGACATCATCCCCGGCGACCAGGTCAGCACGCCCTTGCCGGTGGTCATCCAGCGCAGGACCTCGAGCCCCAGGCGCGGCCAGACGATGCGGCGGTTGGCCGACCAGCGATGGTCGGTCAGGCGATAGGTCAGCCGGACGATGTAGTGGTCCTGCAGATTCCGCCCGACGCCGGGGATGTCCATCAGCGGCGCGATGCCGTGGCGGGCGACCTCCTCCGCCGGGCCGATGCCCGAGAGCAGCAGCAGGTGGGGCGATCCGATCGCGCCGGCGGCCAGCACCACGCCGAAGCGGGCGCGGATCAGGCGTTCCTCCCCGCCGCGACGGATCAGCACGCCGGCGGCGCGGCCGTCCTCGACCACGATGCGCAGCGCCAGGCTCTCGTCGATCACCGTCAGGTTCGGCCGCGACAGCGCCGGCACGAGATAGGCGCGCGCGGCCGAAATGCGCCGCTGCCCGCGCCGCGTCTGCTGGAAGGTGGCGAAGCCTTCGCGCCGCGGGCCGTTCATGTCGGCGTTCACCGGCAGGCCGATCGCCTCGGCCGCCGCGGCGAAGCGGTCGAGCAGCTCGGGGCGCTCGGCCAGGTGCTCGACCGGCTGCGGCCCCTGCGTGCCGCGCCCTTCCCCGCCGCCGGCGAAGGATTCGTGGCGCTTGAAATACGGGAGCAGGTCGTCCCACCCCCAGCCGGCGCAGCCCTTCTGCGCCCAGAGGTCGTAATCCGACGGATCGCCGCGCACATGGCCGAGCCCGTTGATGGAGGACGACCCGCCCCAGACGCGCCCGCGCGGGTACTCCAGCGCGCGGTTGCCCGTCGCGGCATCCGGTTCGGTGCGGAAGCCCCAGGTCAGCTTCCTGTGGTTGAGGATGCGGGCATAGCCGGCGGGGATGTGGATGTAGGGGTGGCGGTCCTTGCCCCCGGCCTCGATCACCGCGACGGTCGACCGCCCGTCGGCCGAGAGGCGATTGGCCAGCACGCAGCCGGCACTGCCGGCGCCGACGATGACGTGGTCGAAGGTGTCATTCATGCCGCACATCAGAACGCGGTAATCAGCCACGGTCCAGCGGATCGCCAATCGCTAGCGGTTTCGTCCCGTCAGCCTCGCGTGCAGCACAGCCGTTGAGCGGCCGAGACATCGTCACCGTCCCGAAGTGTTCGATGAAGGATTTGGCTGGAGCGAATCGAGCACCGCGCTGCATTGAGTTGCAGTTGATCCACGTGAGCCCCCCGGGATTCCGCCCGAGAAAGTGCCCCATGGAACGCAATTGGAGTCGTCGCCGGGCCCACGTCCGCCGTTTGAAGTCAGGCAAGTGCGTATACGTTCGCGATACTTGGCAAGGTCGTGATCTCGCGCCGCCGAATCGACGACGGCGCAGTCGGCCGTGCCCACGATGCGGCGCGAGAATTTTCAGCGTTCCAATGCCGAATGGCGGATGGGCGCATTTCGAGGGAGGTACCGGACTGCGCCGCGTCAAGCACCCATGCTTGCATGTCGCGGAGGGCCTAGGGCACGGGCGTGACAGCGAGACGCTCGATCTGTTTGACGACTGGAAGCCGTAGAAGCGTCGGTCATTCAATCATCATCGCCGCGCGGCGCGTCCCCCTGCTCCACCGCCGGCACCTCGCGCGCCACGGCGAGGATCAGCCGCCGCAGCCAGGCATGGCCGGCATCGCTCTCGAAGCGGCGATGGAACAGCATCGACAGGCGGGTGTGGCGGATCTCGACCGGGCTCTCGCGCACCTTGAGCCCGTGCGCCTCCGCCAGCGCCAGGGCCAGCCGCGCGGACAGCGTCATCACCATGTCGGTGCGCTGCAGGATCTCCGGCACCGCCGAAAGATGCGCCACCACCGCACCGAGGCGCCGCTGCTTCCCCCGCGTGGCGAGCGCCACGTCCACGGCGCCGTTGCGCGATCCGTTGGGCGAATGCAGCAGGTGGGGGAAGGTGATCAGCCGGTCCTCGGTGAGCACGCCCTCGGCCAGCGGATGGCCCTCGCGCATCAGCGTCTTGAATCCCTCGGGCAGCAGGCGGATGCGCGTGTAGATCGCCGGCGGCTCGGGCAGCACGCCGAGCGCGAGCTCCGTCTCCCCGCGTTCGAGCAGCTGTTGCCAGTTGGTCCGGTCGGCGTGGCGGACCGCCAGCAGGCAGCCCGGCGCCTCGCGCGCCAGGCGCTGCACGACGCGGGGCACCAGTACCGCCTCGGCATACTCGCTGAAGGCGACCGGGAAGACGCGATCGGAGGTCGCAGGATCGAAGGGCGCGTGGACCGCGAGCGTATCGCGCAGCCGGTCGAGCACTTCCGCGACCGGGCCGGCGAGCGCGAGCGCCAGTTCGGTCGGTTCCACCCCGCCGGGCCGGCGGAGGAACAATTCGTCGTTCAGCGCCGCGCGCAGCCGCGCGAGCGCGTTGGACACCGCCGGCTGGGACAGGTTCAGCCGCCGCGCCGCCCGCGTGACGTGCCGTTCTCGCGCCACCGCGTCGAAGACGCGCAGCAGGTTGAGGTCGAGGGTGGAGAGGTCCGCCATTCGCGCCGGTGATGATGGACGTTCGGAGGTCCCGTTGGAAGCCGGGGGACCGCAGACGCATGTTCCCCGCCAACGGAAGGCCGCGGGCCTTCACCAGATGGGATCCACGACGATGATCGATACCCGGACCACCACCCCCTATGCGGCCTTCCTGCTGCGCGTGAGCATGGGGCTGCTGTTCCTTGCCCACGGCGCGCTGCTGAAGCTCGGCACCTTCGGCATCACCGGCACGATGGGCTATTTCGGCTCGCTCGGTTACCCGCCCTTCTTCGCGATCCTCGTCATCGCGGGCGAGATCGGCGCGGGCATCGCCCTCATCCTCGGCGTCGGCGTGCGGGCGGTCAGCCTGCTGGCCCTGCCGATCATGATCGGTGCGACCCTGCAGCACCTGCCCAATGGCTGGATGTTCAGCGCCCGTGGCGGCGGCTGGGAGTTCCCGGCCTTCTGGACGGTGCTGCTGCTGGTCCAGGCGGGCCTCGGCGCCGGCGCCTTCGCCCTCGACCTCGGCCGCCTCACCGGCCGCCGGAGCGTCCCCGCGGCGGCCTGACCGGCCCCGCTCCGCGCAGGGACCGAAGCGGGGGAGGACAACCTCCCCCGCTTTTCGTTTGCGCCGGTCAGCGCGTCCCGTTGCGCGGCGGTGCCGTCAGGCTTTCGGTCTGGACCCGGCCGGAGGTCGTTCCCGGACCCGGACCGGGACCCGGCGTGATCACCGCCTGGGGCGGCGCCGATCCCTGCGGCGGGGCGGCCGGAGCCGCATTCGACGCCGGCGCCTGGGCCGTGCGCATGAGCTCGGCCCGCAGCGGATCGGAGGCCGGGTTGTGGGCCTCCATCCCGACCACGACCTGGCGCGGCGAGATGTCACGGCCGAAATAGTTCCGCATGTACTGGCTGCGCGCCGACAGGATGGCGCCGTCGAGCGAGATGCCCGCGAACAGGCCGCGCGCGCGGGCGATGGTCACGATGTCGCCGCCGACCGCCGCCGTCGTCGACCCCGAAATCCCGCGTCCCAGCGTGCCGAGCGCCACATTGGCGTCGGCCCCCACCCGGAACTGGCTGTCGAGCACCGCATCCAGCGCCTTGTCGTTCATGATCAGCATGACGACCTGCGCGTCCTGCACGCCGATCTGCAGCCCGACCGAGGCGCCGCCCATCGTGTAGAAGGCGGGCGAGGACCAGGATCCGCCGCCGTCGCGTGCCACCAGGACGCAGTCGCCGCCCTGGCCTGCGATGACGAAGCCGCCGCGGATGACCTGCGGGCAGATCATCGCGGCGCGCGCCCGCCCGAGCAGCGACCGCGCATCGGCGCTCATGTCGCCGAGGTCGAACACCTCCCGCAGGGACAACGCCGCCCGATCGACGAGCGTCTGCTCCTCGGACTGCGCGCGGGCTTCCCGCCCGACAAGGACCACGGCGCAGAGCGCAACGGCGAAAAGGGCGAGACGGCGCATGAAGCGAACCTCCCAAGCCTTTGAATGTCCGTCCTTCTAACCGTGGTTCTCGGGCAACACAAAGGTTTCGCGATGCCGAAAGCGTGAGCCCGGGGTTCCGGCCGCGACGACAAGGCGCTGCTTGTGCCCGCAGACACTGGGTGGACCGCACCCGCGGTCCTTCGCCTCGGCGTGCCTCAGCCCTCGATGGGCGGCGGCGTCCAGGGTTCCTCGTTGACCGCGGCGACGCGCCAGTCGCGCCCATGCTTCTCGATCCGGGTCAGCGAGAGGTTCTTGATGCTGAACACCAGCGCCTGGTCCGGCGTCAGCCCCATCGCATGGGCCAGCGCGGCGCGGATCGATCCGCCATGGGCGACGATCACCACGTCCTGCCCTTCGAGCAGCGTCGCCATCCGTTCCATCACCGCGGCGACGCGGGCCTGGACCTCGCGGAAGGATTCGCCGCCGGGCGGGTGCTCCTCCCCGCCATGGGGCCAGAAGGGATGCGGGGGGTGGCGCAGCAGGGCCGGCAGCGCCTCATGCGGGATGCCCTGCCATTCGCCGAGATGCTGTTCGGCCAGGTCGGATTCCGCGTCGAGCTCCGCTTCCGGGTAGCCGGCGGCGAAGATCGCCGCGGCGGTGGCCCGCGTGCGCGACAGGTTGGTCACGAACCATCGCGCCGGCTGCGGGAGGCGATGCGCGAGCCAGCGATAGGACGCCGCCTCCTGCCGGAGCGCGAGGTCGCAGAGCGCCACGTCCATCGAGCCGTAGAGCACGGCGCGGGCCGAGGGTTCCACCAGGGCATGGCGGACGAGGAAGAAACGGGTCGGGGTCACGCCAGGCGCTCTACCGCACCCCGCGCGGGCTGACGAGGCCCGTGCCAGGATGGCAGCCATGGACATCATGCTGCACAGCGCCTGGATTCCGGGCGCGATCGGGGACATCGCCGCGCTCCATGCCCGCACCTATGCGGCGAGCCACGGCTTCGAGGCCTATTTCGAGGCCAAGGTGGCCCGCGAACTGGGCGAATTCCTGCTGCGCTTCGATCCCGCGCGCGACCTGTTCCGCTGCGCCGCGGGCGAAGGGCGCGTCCTCGGGTCGATCGCGTTGGATTGCGGGGAGGACCCGGGATCGGCACATCTGCGCTGGTTCATCCTCGACCCCGCCCTGCGCGGGAAGGGCCTGGGGCGGCGATGGCTCGCGGAGGCGGTGGACCAGGCGCGCCGCCTTGGCCTGCCGGAGATCTACCTCTGGACGCTCTCGGGGCTCGATGCCGCGACGCACCTGTATGAACAGGCGGGGTTTCGCGTGACCGAGGAGGTCGCGGCGCAACAATGGGGGCGGCGCGTGGTGGAGCGCAGGATGGCGCTGCGCCTTGCGTGACGGCGGAGGGGCGCCGCCCCTCCGGACCACCCCCGCCAAAGGCCGAAAGGCCTTTGGAAACCGATACCGGGTTCTCGCGGTCCAGGGGGCCGCAGCCCCCTGGTGGGGTGGCTTGGAGGGGCAAGGCCCCTCCAATCCTCACTCCCCGATGTTGAGCAACGCCCCCCGCACCCGCGCCTGGTGGAACTGCGCCAGGAAGATCCACGCGGCCAGGGCGAGCCACACGCCGTCCAGCGCCACCGCCCAGGCCAGGTGGTCCCAGGCGATGCGCCCGTCGATCAGCGCCGCGCGCATGCCTTCGAAGACATGCGCCGCCGGGATCGACAGCGCGACCGGCTGCAGCCAGGGCGGCAGCACCGCGACCGGGTAGAAGACCGCGGCGAAGGGCGCGATGCCGAACATCACGCCCCAGGCCAGCGCCTCGGCCCCCGCACCGTGGCGCAGGATCAGCGCGGTGACGGCAAGTGCGACCGCCCAGCCCATCGCCATCAGCGCGGAGACGAAGACCACCAGCACCGGCCCGAGCTTCCAAACGCCGAAGCCATACAGCATGAAGGCCAGCAACATCGCCGGCAGCACCGCCGCGACGGTGCGCAGCACGCTCATCGCCGCGAGGCCGGTGACCATCTCCCACGGCCGCAGCGGGGAGACGAAGATGTGCCCCAGGTTGCGCGACCACACCTCCTCGAGGAAGGAGATCGCGAAGCCCATCTGGCTGCGCAGCGTGATCTCCCACAGCAGCACGCCGCCGAGCAGGACGCCCGCGGCGATCGTCGCCGTGTTCTGCTGCACGCCCGCGAGATAAGCGGTGATGAAGCCCCAGACCACCATCTGCAGCACGGGCCAGTACATGAGTTCGAGCACCCGCGGCCAGGATCGGCGGTAGAGCGCGAGGTGCCGGTAGACCAGGCCCCAGATGCGGCGTGCGGAGGACGCGCCCATCACAGCGCCTCCGCCCGCTCGCGCCCGCGCGCGATGTCGAGGAAGACCTCCTCGAGGTCGTCGCGGCCGTATTTCGCGAGCAGCGCGGCCGGGCTGCCCTCATCGACCACGCGCCCGCCCTTGAGCATGAGGACGTTGGCGCACAGCCGCTCGACCTCGGCCATGTTGTGGCTGGCGAGCAGGATCGCCGCGCCAGTTTCCGCGCGATACCGCTCGAGCGCGCTGCGCACCCAGTCGCCGGTGTCGGGGTCGAGGCTGGCGGTCGGTTCGTCGAGCAGCAGCAGCGCGGGCGTGTTGATCAGCGCCTTGGCGAGTGCGACGCGCGTCTTCTGCCCCGCGCTGAGCTGCCCCGCCGGGCGGTCGGCGAAGTCGCCCAGGTCGAATTCCGCGACGAGGTCGGCGATGCGGCGTTCCATCTCCGGCACGCCGTACAGATGGCCGTAGACGCGCAGGTTCTCCCGCACCGTCAGCCGGTGCGGCAGCGCGATGTAGGGGGAGGAGAAGTTCATCCGCGCCAGCGCCGCGAAGCGGTCCGTCGCCATGTCGTGGCCGAGCGCGAGCACGCGCCCCGAGGACGGCACCAGCAGGCCGAGCAGCATGGCGATGGTGGTGGACTTGCCCGCGCCGTTGCCGCCGAGCAGCCCCCAGGTCTCCCCGCGCGGCATGGTGAAGCTGAGGCCGTCCACGGCCGGCCTGGCGCCGGGGGTGTAGGTCTTGGTCAGGCCCTCGACGAGCAGCGCCGGCGTTTCCATTCCGCCCATATCGGACGGCGCGGGGGCGCCGCCAAGTCACGAGGCCGGGCGACGGCTTTCGATCAGGCGTCCCTGGAACAGCGTGATGCCCATCTCCCACCCCCAGGCGATGGCGGCGGGGCGGTCGACGCCGCCCAGCACGACGGCGTCGGGTGCCGCGGGCAGGACGGCGCGCAGCGCCTCGGCGCCCGTGCTGCCGAGGGCCGGAAGGCCCGGCGACCAGCGCAGCCGCACGCGGTCGAGCCCCGCCCGCGCCGGCGGCAGACCGAGCAACGCCGCCGGGCCCGCCGCATCCAGCATCACGCGGTGCCCGCGCGCGACGAGGACATCGCGCGCGAAGGCGAAGCCCGCGGGGTCGGCGGCGATCTCCTCGGCGGCGATGGCGACGGTCAGCGCGCCGCGCAGCGCCGCCGGCCAGAGTGCGTCGAGGCGGAGGCACTCGGCCGAGGTCACCGCCTCGATGCCGAGGGCGAGGCAGAGCGGGCCCGTCTCGCGAAGCTCGTCCGCGCGGGCGAGGCCGGCGAGCAGCCGGCGGTCGATGGCGCGGCGGAAACGGCGCGCGAGGGCGGGCACGGCGGCAAGGTCGCAGCCGGGCAGCAACGTGGCCGCGACGTCCCCGGTCGCGATGCGGCGATCCTCCCACAACGGATCGGGCGCGCCGCCGACGGGCGTCAGGCGGCAGACCTTCCGCCGGCGCAGGAAGGCGGTCATGTCGGCGGTGAGCAGGGCGCGCTCGGCCTGGGCGATGGCCGTACCGTCCGGGGCGCGCCCGCCCGGCGGCCGCGCGGCGCGCGCCGCGGCGGCGAGGCCGAGCGCCTCCTCCACCGCCGCCAGCACCGCCGCCGCCTGGTCGGGCAGGCGGAGCAGGGCGAGCGCGGCCTCGGCTTCCGCCGGTTCGAGCATGGCGGCGAGGGCGGCATGGGCGGCGGCGAGGCCATGGCCCGGCGGCGCTTCCACCGCAGCCATCCCGGCGCGGGGCAATTCGAAGGACCGTACGCGGGAGGACCGGCGCAACCCCGCCCAGGCTTCGCGCAGCAGGGCGAGATGCGCGGGGCGCCGTCGCGCGGGAGCGAGCCGCTCGGGCCGCAGGATCAGCACGCGGCGTTCGGCGCCGGCGGCCATCGTCTCGCGCACCAGGGCCGCGAGCGCCACCGCCCCGGCCGCGCCCGGCGGGGCGCCGAGGGCGCCCAGCACCGGCACCTCGGCCAGCATCATGGCGGCACCAGCCCGCCGAGGCGCGGCAGGTCGCCGCAGCCGTCGCGCCCCTCGGGCGCCGCGGCGGCGCCGCGCGCGGCGCAGAGCGCGCGGGTGCAGCCGCCGGCGTGCGGGCAATCGGCCATCCGCGTCGCGGCCATCAGCGCGGCGATCCAGGGCCCGGCATAGCGGGCGATACCCATGCCGAGGCCCCACTCCAGCGCCTCGGGCCCGTCGCAGCCGGTCAGCACCAGGCGCGCGGGGTCGGTGCGGCGCAGCGCGGCGGCGGTGGCGCGACCGGGAAAGGCGGGCGACCAGCGCAGCAGCAGCAGGTCGGCCGGCAGGGACTCGGGCGCCAGCAGGCCGAGCGTGGCGGCGTCGAGACCGCGCACGGCAAGGCCCCAGCCGGCGCGCGCGAGTCCGGGACGGCGCGCGGCGAGACCTTCGGCCAGCGCCTCGGGCGCGGAGAGCACGGCGATCAGGGCAGCCGGCGAGGGCGGGTCGTCCTCCTCGGCGGGAGGGGCGTCGGGCAACAGCGCGGCGGGCAGGTCGACCAGCAGCGGCACCGGCGGCGCGGCGCCGAGCAGCCCGGCACGCTGCGCCGGATCGGCCAGCCAGGCGAGCAGCCGCGCCCGCAGCCGGTCGCGCGCGTGGCGGGCGAGGTCGCGATCCTCCGCCGCGGCGCCGAGATGCGGCGCCAATGCCGCCCGCGACAGCCGGAGGCGCAGCAGGGCAAGGCGCCGCGGCTGCCCGGCCGCGACGTGCAGCACGCCGTCGCGACGCAGCAGCGCGGGCAGCGGCGCGGCGTCCGCGGCCGCCTCGATCCCTGCGGCGGTGGGCGCCACCGGCCCGGACGGCGGCACGGGCCCGAGGCCCGGCAGCGCGGCGAGCGGCGCCAGTTCCTCCGGCACGGCGAGCCGGCCGGGCGCGGCGCCGAGCAGGCGGGCGAGCAGCGTCGCGGCGCGCTCGGCGGCGGGCGGGTCGGCCTCGGTCAGCAGCAATTCGCCGGTGGCGGCGTGCAGCACGGCGCCACCCCGGCTGGCCCCGGCCTCGGCCAGAAGGGCAACGGCGACGCGGCGGCGGGCGGCATCCGCGGGGGCGGCGACGCGCAGGGCGATGCGACCGGGCGGGCCGCGCAGGGCGCGGCGGATAGCCTCCGCCCCCGGCCCGGGGGGAAGGACCGTCGCATCGACGGCCGGCGAGACATCCTGCGGCGGCATCCCCTGCATCCTGCGGAGGCACGCCGGAACCGCCGGCGCGCCACCCCATGCTGCAGGTCGCGGGTGAAGGAACCGTATGTGACGGATCCCCATCGAAAACCGCCGCGCGACTTGCTATATTGCGGAAAGTTCACGTCCGGAGACGCCAAGACCCATGCGCCGCACTGGCCGCTTCCTCACCGCGCTCGCCGCGCTCGCCCTGGTCCTCGTGCCCGTGTTGGCCGAGGCGCGCCCGGGCGGGGGCAGTTCCTCGGGCAGCCGCGGGAGCCGCACCTATTCCGCGCCGCCCTCGACGCAGACCGCGCCGTCGGGCGCGCAGCGCTTCGACCGTACGGCGACGCAGCCTTCCTCCCCCGCGACGGCGCGGCCGGGCATGGCGCCCGGCGCGCAGCCGAGCCGCGGCTTCTTCGGGTCCTTCGGTGGCGCGCTGCTGGCCGGCGGGCTGATCGGCGCGCTGCTCGGCTATGGGTTGTTCGGCGGCGGGGCCGGCTTCGGGGCCGTGCTCGGCATGCTGCTGCAGGTCGCGCTGATCGGCCTGCTGGTGATGCTCGTCGTCCGCTTCTTCCGTCGCCGCCAGGCGCCGGCGGTGGCGAGCGGCCCGCAGGGCTACGCCTTCCAGCCGCAGCCCGAGCCCAAGGCCTTCGGCGGCACCGGCGGGATGAAGGCGGCGGCGCCGGTGGATGCGCCGCTCGCGATCGGCCCGTCCGACTACCAGGCCTTCGAGCAGACGCTGAAGGACATCAACGCCGCCTGGTCGCGTCGCGACCTGCAGGGGCTACGCGCGGTCGCGACGCCGGAGATGGTGTCCTACTTCGCGCAGGACCTGCGCGACCTCGAGGCGCGCAACTGGCGCAACGAGACGCGCGATGTGCGCCTGGAGCAGGGCGACCTCGCCGAGGCCTGGAGCGAGGAGGGCGAGGACTACGCCACGGTCGCGATGCGCTTCTCGATGCTGGATGCAACCTTCGACAACGCGACCAACAAGGTCGTGGAAGGCAGCACCACGCAGCGGACCGAGGCGACGGAGCTCTGGACCTTCGTGCGCAAGGGCCCGGGCGGGAAGTGGATGCTGTCGGGCATCCAGCAGACGCAGCCGGCGTAACGACCGTCGGTGGAGAGGGGCAAGGCCCCTCTCCGGCAGCCCTCAGGCCCCCTCGCACCCCTTCGCGCGCAGGCTCTCGAGCACCCAGGCCCGGTCATAGGTGCCGGCGTCGATCGCTGCCTGCGCCTTCTGTTCCTTGGCGTTGTGCGCCTCGGCCAGCGCGATGACCTCCGCCGCATGGGCGCGCGGCACCACCACGACGCCATCCGCATCGGCCACGATCAGGTCACCCGGCATGACCACCTGGCCGCCGCAGGAGATCGGGTAGCCGATCTCGCCCGGCCCGTCCTTGTAGGGGCCCGAGGGCGTCGCGCCGCAGGCCCAGACGCCGATGTCGAGCGTGGCGAGCGCATCCACGTCCCGCACCGCGCCGTCGAGCACGATGCCCTGCACGCCGCGCTTCTGCGCGTGGCCGATCATCAGTTCGCCCATCAGCGCGATGGACAGGTCCCCGCCGCCGTCGCCGACGATGATGTCGCCGGGTGCAGCCATGTCGCAGGCGCGATGGAGCATCAGATTGTCGCCCGCGCGCGCCTTCACCGTGAAGGCCGGGCCGGCGATGACCTTCTTGCCGCCGAAGGGGCGGAAGCCGCCGCGCATGGTCTGGATGCGGCTCATCACGTCGCCGATGTTCGCGGCCGGCAGCTTTGCCGCGCGGGCGATCAGCGCGGGGTCGACGCGCTCGGTGACGGGGGCGATGCGGAAGCCGATGGGCATTCTGGACAGTCCTTCGAAGCGGAAGGCGCGCAATCCAGCACGGGTGCGGAGGCGCCGCCAGTTGGCGCGGACACGCCGGCGCGCGGCCCGCACCGCGTCAGCCGATCGGGCCGCGCGGCTGGTTGCGTGACCTGGGGCGCGCGGGACGGCCGGCCGGCGGCGCCGCGCTGTCGCTGGCCTGGGCGACCGGCCTGCCGCGGGCTTCGTCCCGCGGCTTACCGCCCCATGCGAGCTATGGATACAAGCCAGGTGTCACGCCGGCCGGAGTTCGCAACGTGTAATAGTTCGTGCCGCCGGCAACGACCAGAAGCAGTGCGGCGAGCCTTGGCTCGGCCAGAACCCCCTGCGGACCGCCACCCTTTATGTTGGCATCCTTGCGAAACTGCGTTCCGAAGTTTCCCGACAGATTGGCGAACGGTGTCGCGACACAGACGAACTTTATCAATGTCGTACCGTATTGCCTTGCTTCCTCGACATTGTCCGTCAGGTAGATTCCCGGGCCATAGTTTGCGTTGAACTTCTGATTTTTGCTTCCAAGCTTCTGGATGACGTAGGTATCTCGGAACTTGTCGATCGTGTCGAACTGGTGCCGGTTCAAAAGGTTGCTCGAAAACATCCCATTGCTTGTTCCAGTATACAAGGTGATGGTGATGGGATTATTCGCACAGAGTTGATTGGCTCTACGCAGTTCCTCCTCGGTCATCGCAGCCTCCGTTCCCGATAAACCGCCATGGGACCGATCCCCTCGGTCCGTTCAACTTTCAGGTTAGTGCGCGGCAGCCCGTGGCGCCAGGATTCGATGATCATCTGGAATGTCTTGCTGCCGGCACGACTCCAGGGCGTCCGTCAGGCTGCCATCGATCCACCGCGGATGCCCCGCATCCGCACGACCTACGGCACCACGATGCGCATCGCTCGGGGCGCCGCGGCGATGTCGACCGGCAGGTGCCCCACCGCGTCGCCATCGGCCTGGATGGGGACACCCTCGCCTGCCAGCCGCACTCTCTCGGCGCGGCGAATCTCGACGCTCGACAGGTGCGAGATCAGGCCGAGCGGCAGCGCCGCGGCGTAGCGCAGGGCGGCGAGCGCCCCGGCGTCGCGGAACAGCGCGACGTGGAAGCCCTCCGCCCGCGGGTCGGCACCCGGCGCGAGCAGGAACCGCCCGGCATAGAGCCGCCCCTTGGTGACGATGACGCTCGCCGCCCTGTCCTCCCGCCCATCGAGGGTGACGGCGACGGGCGCGAAGGGGTAGCGCGGCATCTCCCGCATCGTCTGCCAGACATAGGCGCCCTTGCCGATCGCGCGCTTCAGCCCCGGCGCCAGCGCGTGCACCACCGCCGCGTCGAAACCGGCGCCGAGCATCTGGACGAACAGCAGTTCCCGCCCGTCCGCATAGCGCGCGAGGCCCGGATGCAGCAGCGCCGTGCGGCCCATGGCCAGCACCTCCGCCGCGCGGTCGGGCGCGCGCGGCAGCCCGAGTTCCAGCGCCAGCACATTCGCGGTGCCCAGCGGCAGCACGCCGAGCGCGCTGTCCGACCCGGCAAGACCGGCCGCGACCTCGGCGATGGTGCCGTCGCCGCCCGCCGCGACGACGGTGCGCACGCCGTCCAGCGCCGCCGCGCGCGCGAGGTCCGTCGCATGGCCGCGCCGCAGGGTCTCGGCGATCTCCGGCCGCAGGCCCAGGCCGCGCAGCAGGTCGAGGGCCGCGAGCAGCCGGCGCCGGCGACGCGCGCCCGCAGCGGGATTGAAGACGATGAGCATGCGCGTCGCCATGAGGCGGGGCTTCTCGCGTGCCGGCGTGACGATTCGGGGACGGTCCCGCGACGGCAGCATGACATGGAACGTGCACGCCGCATGCTTCATCCAAGATTCACGCGCGGGGCACGGGGCGCGGGCTATCGGCGCTGCGACATCGCAGCACGGCGCCGAATCGCACGCGCGACGCCGGCGCCCGACGGAGCATGGGCCCGATGCACGATTCGAATCCGCGGCGCCGATACCGCAGCATCTTCCTCTCGGACGTGCATCTCGGCACGCGCGGCTGCCGCAGCGACTTCCTGGTGGACTTCCTCCGCCGCGTGGAATGCGAGCGTCTCTACCTGGTGGGCGACATCGTCGACGGGTGGCGGCTGCGGAAATCCTGGTACTGGGATGCCGACCACGACGAGGCGATCCGCCTGGTGCTGCGCATGGCCCGCCACGGCACCGAGGTCGTCTACATCCCCGGCAACCACGACGAGCTGTTCCGCGACTGGCTGGGCCTCGAGGTCGCGGGCGTGAAGCTGGTGCGGGAGGCGGAGCACACCGCGGCCGACGGCCGCCGCTTCCTCGTCATCCACGGCGACGAGTTCGACGGCGTGATCCGCTACGCCAAGGTGATCGCCCATCTCGGCGACTGGGCCTATGACTGGGCGCTGACGCTGAACCGCTGGTTCAACGCCGCGCGACGGCGGCTCGGCTATCCCTACTGGTCGCTGTCGCAGTGGCTGAAGCGCCAGGTGAAGGAAGCGGTGAAGGCGATCGACCGCTTCGAGAGCGCGCTCGCCACCGAGGCGAAGCGGCGGGGGCTCGACGGCGTGATCTGCGGCCACATCCACCATGCCGAGATGCGCACCGTGCAGGGCGTGCTCTACATGAACGACGGCGACTGGGTGGAATCCTGCACGGCGCTGGTCGAGCACGCGGACGGTCGCTTCGAACTGATCGACTGGGTGCAGGAGAACCGGCTGTCCTTTGCGCGCACGCCGCGCCGCGCCGCCGTCCCCGCCTGACCGCGATGGACGATTCCGCAACGGCGCCCGCCGCCGACTGCATCGGCGCGCGCGGCGCGCCGCTCCGCATCCTGATCGTCTCCGATGCCTGGTTCCCCCAGGTGAACGGCGTGGTGCGCACCCTGTCGATCGTGGTGGACCATCTGCGCGCCGGCGGCGACACGGTCGAGGTGATCGGGCCCGATCGGTTCCTCAACCTCCCGATGCCGGGCTATGCCGAGATCCGCCTCGCCGTCGCGCCGCGGCGGAAGCTCGCGCGGCTGGTCGACGCCTTCCGGCCCGAGGTGGTGCACATCGCGACGGAAGGCCCGCTCGGCTGGGCGATGCGCGCGATCTGCCGCAAGCGCGGCTGGCCCTTCACCACCGCCTTCCACACGCGCTTCCCCGAATACCTGCACGCGCGCACGCGCATCCCGCTGTCCTGGTCATGGGCGGTGATGCGGCGCTTCCACGAGGCGGGGGCCGGCACCTTCGCGGCGACGCGATCCCTGCGCGAGGACCTCGCCGCGCGCGGCTTCACCAAGCTGCGGGCCTGGACGCGTGGGGTGGACCTCGCCCGCTTCCGGCCCGAGCCGCGCGAGGCCTGGGACGGTCTGCCCCGGCCGGTCTTCCTCTATGCGGGGCGCGTCGCGGTGGAGAAGAACATCGCGGCCTTCCTCGCGCTCGACCTGCCGGGCAGCAAGGTGGTGGTCGGCGACGGGCCGGCGCGGGAGGGGCTGCAGAAGCGGTTCCCGGAGGTGCATTTCACCGGCTATCGCGACAACGGGCTGCTGGCGCGATCCTATGCCGGGGCGGATGTGTTCGTGTTTCCCTCGCGCACCGACACCTTCGGGCTGGTGCTGCTTGAGGCGCTGGCCTCCGGCACGCCGATCGCGGCCTTTCCGGTGACCGGGCCGCGCGACGTGGTGACGGACCCGCTGGTCGGCGCGCTGAGCGAGGATCTGCGTGCCGCCTGCCTCGAGGCGCTGTCCTGCGACCGCGCGGCCTGCCGGACGCACGCCGAGGCGTGGTCCTGGGAGGCCTGCGCGGCGCAGTTCCGGGCGGCGCTGGTGCCGGTCTAGCCGCTGTCCGACGCGACGGCGGCGATCCCGCCACCCGACGACACTCGTCGGGCGACGTTGCGGGCCGGCGCGGCCTCGGACCGAAGCTCCGGACGGCCGTCCTTACGCCGGCGGCGGGCTCCAGCGCGCGATCTCGGCCTGGATCTTCGCCTCGTCCTCGCCGGCCTGGCAGGCCTCGAAGCCCCGGCGCAGCCAGGGGCGGTTCAGGTCGCGGCCGATGAAGACGATCTTGGAACGCTTCGGATCGCCTTCCTTCACCTCGCCGATGAAGTCGCCGTCGGCGATCATGTGCACGGCCTGGAAGGCGAAGCGGCGGCTGTCACCCTCGTAGTAGAGGATGCCCTTGGTGCGCAGCAGGTCCTGGCCCTTCGACGCCAGCACCTGGGTGATCCAGGCATTGAAGCGCTCCGGGTCGATCGGCTTCTCGACCTCGAAGGAGACGCTGTTCACCTCGGAATCATGCTCGTGATCGTCCTCGCCGGAGAGGAATTCCGGCTCGCGCTCGAGGATGCGGTTGAGGTTGAACGCGTCGCGGCCGACCACGGCGTCGATCGGCACGTCGGACTTGGTCGCGCGGCGGATCTCGGCATAGGGGTTGATGGCGCGGATGCGGCGCTCGACCTCGGCGGCCTCCTCGGCGCTCACCAGGTCCATCTTGTTGAGCACGATGATGTCGGCGAAGGCGATCTGCTCCTGCGCCTCGCTGCTGTCGGACAGCCGCGCGGGCAGGTGCTTCGCATCCACCACCGTCACGATCGCGTCGAGCTTCGTCGCGCGCTTGACGTCCTCGTCCACGAAGAAGGTCTGCGCGACGGGGGCCGGATCGGCGAGGCCCGTCGTCTCGACGATGATGCCGTCGAACCTGTCGCGCCGGCGCATCAGCCCGCCGAGGATGCGGATCAAATCCCCGCGCACGGTGCAGCAGATGCAGCCGTTGTTCATCTCGAACACTTCCTCGTCGGCATCGACGACAAGGTCGTTGTCCACGCCGAGTTCGCCGAACTCGTTGATCACCACGGCGAATTTGCGGCCGTGGTTCTCGGTGAGGATGCGGTTGAGCAGCGTGGTCTTGCCGGCGCCGAGGTAGCCGGTCAGCACGGTGACGGGCACGGGCGCGCGGGCGGTCGTTTCGCTCACGGGGTGTCTCCAGAAGGGGAATCGCTTGCGGCCCATATGGGGTCGCGGCGGGCGGCCGTCAGCCGGTCGTGGCGGAGCGCGCCCCGCGTCGCCGTGAGGGCCGCCGCCATGGGGTAGGCGGCGCGCCGGCCCTGCGCCGCGCCGGACGCCATCTCGCGTGCCATGGCGGTGGCATGGACCGCGCCGACCGCCTCCAGCGCCTCCGCCAGCGCTTCGCCGGCGGCGAGGATCTCCTCCGCCGCGGCGCCCTGCTCGATGATCGGCGGCAGGAGCCGCGCGGCGAGCGCCATCGGCACCTCGTCCAGCGCGGCGAGCGCGGAGGGGCCGTGCCTGCCGCGCAGCGCCGTCCGTCGCTCGGCATCGAGCAGCAGCGGCGGCTCGCGGTCCAGCACCACCTGCCGCAGCGCGGCCTCCAGCACCTCGGCGGCGTAGGGCTGCACCAGCACGGCATCGAAGCCCTCGGCCAGCGCCTTCTCCCGCGCCAGGTGATCGGCGCCGGTCGCAAGGCCCAGCAACGGCAGGGCGCCGTTGCGCCCGCTGCAGGCGCGCAGCAGCGCGGCGGCGCTCTTGCGGCGGGTGCCGGGCGTCACGACGCTCATCACCACCGCCTCGTAGGGCTGCAGCGTCAGCCGCAGCTCGGCTGTGGCCCAGTCATGCACGAAGGTGACGCGATGGCCCGACGCCTCGAGCATCGTCCGCACGACGGCCGAGGCGCCGGCGCGCGGATCGATCAGCAGGATGCTGAGGGGCGGACCCGGCTCGGCAGCCATGGCGCCTCAGGCGGCTTCCGCGCGGATGGCGTCGGTCAGCGTGCCGACGATCCGGTCGACATGCGGCTTCTCGACGATCAGCGGCGGGGAGAGGGCGACGATGTCCCCCGTCACGCGCACCAGCACGCCGGCGTCGAAGCAGCGGCGGAACACGTCCATCGCGCGGGCGCCCGGCTTGCCGGGGCGCGGGGCGAGCTCGATGCCGCCGATCAGGCCGATGTCGCGGATGTCGATGACGTTCGGCGCGTCGCGCATCGAATGCATCGCGTCCTGCCAGTAGGGCTCGATCGCGCGGGCGCGGCCGGGCAGGTCCTCGGACTGGTGAAGCTGCATCGTCGCGATGGCCGCGGCGGCGGCGAGCGGATGGCCCGAATAGGTGTAGCCGTGGAAGAACTCGATCCCCCCCGCGACGCCGTTGACCACCGTGTCGTAGACGCCGTTCTTCACCGCCACGGCGCCCATCGGCACGGCGGCGTTGGTCAGGCCCTTCGCCATGGTCATGATGTCGGGCACCACGCCCAGCCGCTCGGCGCCGAAATTGGTGCCGAGGCGGCCGAAGCCGGTGATCACCTCGTCGAAGATCAGCAGGATGCCGTGCTTGTCGCACAGCTCGCGCAGGCGCTTCAGGTAGCCCGCGGGCGGCACCAGCACGCCGGTCGACCCCGCGACGGGCTCGACCATCACGGCGGCGATGGTCTCGGCGCCATGCAGCGCGACCAGGTTCTCGAGCACATCCGCGAGATGCGCGCCGGCCGGCGGCTCGCCCTTCGCGAACAGGTTCTCCTTGAGGCCATGGGTGTGCGGCAGGTGGTCGACATAGGGCAGCAGCGCCCCGAACTGCTTGCGGTTGGCGCCGATGCCGCCGACCGACATGCCGCCGAAGCCGACGCCGTGATAGCCGCGCTCGCGCCCGATCAGGCGCACGCGGCTGCTCTCCCCGCGCGCCTTGTGATAGGCGAGCGCGATCTTGAGCGCGGTGTCCGCACTCTCGGATCCGGAATTCGTGAAGAAGACGCGGTCCATCCCCTCGGGCGTCATCTCCGCGATGCGGGACGCGGCCTCGAAGGCGATGGGGTGGCCGAG
The DNA here is from genome assembly GCF_012927745.1 of Neoroseomonas marina. Taxonomy (GTDB): domain Bacteria; phylum Pseudomonadota; class Alphaproteobacteria; order Acetobacterales; family Acetobacteraceae; genus Neoroseomonas; species Neoroseomonas marina. Next base: position 740,220 of record NZ_JABBKX010000002.1, on the reverse strand, counting down.
CTGGAAGGTCGGCGCGTAGTCCAGGATGGCGGCCTGCTTCTGGATCGCCTCCTTGATCTCGACGCGGCCATGGCCGGCGTTGCAGCACCACAGGCCGGCGGTGCCGTCCAGGATCTCGCGCCCCTCGGGCGTGTAGTAGGACATGCCCTCGGCGCGGGCGATCATGCGCGACGTGTCGCCCTTGAAGTACTTGTTGTCCGAAAAGGGCATCCAGTAGGCGTCCAGCGAATTGGGACGCGGCACGCTGATCTCGTTCATTCCGGGGCACTCTCCAGGCTCGGCAGGGGCGCAAGGAACACCCGGGCGGCCCGCGGGGCAAGCACTCTCCCGGCCGGTCATGGAATTCCGCCGCGCCGGCCCCTGCCCTTTGGCCCGGGCGCAGCCCGTGGCATGGTCCGCCCGCGCCGGAAGGAGGGCGCGCGCATGGCCCAAGGTCGCCTCGTCATCGGCAGCAAGCGGTACTCCTCCTGGTCGCTCCGCGGCTGGCTCGCCGTCCGCCTGGCCGGCCTCGATGTCGAGGAGGTGGTGATCCCGCTGGCCGGCGGCGTGACGCCCGCGGTGCGGGAGGCGACGCCCTCCGGCACCGTGCCCTACCTCGAGCATGACGGGGCGCGGATCTGGGAGAGCCTCGCCATCGCGGAATATTGCGCGGAGATCGCCCCGGAGCTCTGGCCGGCGGACCGGGCGACCCGCGCCCATGCGCGCTCCATCGCGTCCGAGATGCATGCCGGCTTCCGCGGGCTGCGCATGGCGATGCCGATGAATCTCGGCCGCACCTTCCCCGGCCAGCGCCGCACGCCCGAGGCGCTGGAGGACATCGCGCGGATCGAGGCGATCTGGGCCGGGGCGCTCGCCGCCCATGGCGGCCCCTTCCTGTTCGGGGAACGCTTCGGCCTGGCCGACGTGATGTACGCCCCGGTCGTCACCCGCTTCCTGACCTGGGGGCCGGAGCTGTCGGAGACCTCGCGCGGCTACGTCGCCGCGGTGCGCTCCCACCCGCTGATGGAACGCTGGTACGACGAGGCCGCGGCCGAGCCCGCCTCCTGGCAGATCGAGAAGTACGAGAACCCCGCATGAGCACCGCCGTCGCCCTCGACCATGTCGGCATCGCCGCGCGGGATCTCGGCCCGATCTGCGCGGCCTATGAGAGGCTCGGCTTCGCGCTGTCGCCCATCGCGCAGCAGAGCGGGCGCCGGCGGCCGGACCTGCCGGTGGAGAAGTTCGGGTCCGGCAATCGCTGCGCCTTCCTCAGGCACGGCTACATCGAGCTGATCGCGATCCTCGACCCGGCGCTGTACGACAACACGCTCAACGCCTTCCTCGCGCGCTATCCGGGGATGCACATCCTCGCCCTGGCGATGGAGGATGCGGAGGGCAACCTCGCGCGGATGCGCGCGGCCGGGATCGACATCCCGGGCATCGCCTGGCTCGAACGCCCGGTCGAGGCCGGCGGGCCGATCGCGAAATTCGCCCGCCTGCCCTTCCCCGACCCGCCGGAGGGGCGCGTCCAGCTCATCCGCCACCTGACGCCCGAACTGGTGTGGCAGGAGAAGTGGATGGACCACGCCAACAAGGCCGTGGCGCTGGAGGAAGCGATCCTCTGCGCCAAGGCCCCGGCGGAGACGGCGGCGCGGCTGTCGCGCACCTCGGGCCTGCCGGTGGAACCCGACCCGGCGGGCGGCTTCCTGCTCCGCCTGCCGGGCGCGGCCCGTGCGGCTGGGCCCTTCGCCCCGGTGATGGAAACCCGCGTGCGCATCCTGACCGAGGAGGCGCTGCCGGCCGTGCTGCCCGGCGTGAGCCCGCCTGCCTCTCCCTTCATGGCCGGGATCGTGGTGCGGACCGAGGATGGCGGCGCCGCCGCGCGCCAGCTGCTGCAGGGCATCCCGGTGATCGAGGCGCCGCAGGGCGTGATGGTCCCGCCCGCCTACGCCGCCGGCGCGGCGGGCGTCTTCGCGTGAGCGAAGCCGACTGGCACGCGACGCGCCCCGGCGAGGTCGAGGGCGGCGACCCCGCCCGTGCCGATGCGTCGCTGGCCTTCATCGGGCGCATCCGCACGCCCTTCGCGACGCGCACGGAGTGCCCGCATCGCGGCCGGACGGACGGCCCGGATTGTCGCATCGAGGTCGACGCGCCCTGGCGGCCCGCGCTGCGCGGCATCGCGGCGGGGGATCGGCTCGAGGTGCTCTACTGGATGCATCTCGCGCGGCGCGACCTGCTGGTGCAGGTGCCGAAGGGGCGCGCGGCGACGGGCACCTTCGCGCTGCGATCGCCCAACCGACCGAATCCGATCGCGACCTCGATCGTCGACGTCGTCGCGGTGGACGAGGCCGGGGTGACGGTGCGGGGGCTCGACTGCGTGGACGGCACGCCGCTGGTCGACCTCAAGCCGGCGCGGACGGCGTGACGGGATTCGCGGCCGCCATCGGCGCCTCGCTGCGCACCTACTACGCGCCGGGGCGGGCGGCGCTGCTCGATGCCTTCCATGCGCGCTTCCTGAAGGCGGGCGACCTCGCCTTCGATATCGGCACCCATGTGGGGGACCGCACGGCGTCCTTCCGGCGGCTCGGGGCGCGGGTGGTGGCGGTGGAACCGCAGCCGCGCCTGGCGCGCGCGCTAAGGCTGATGTTCCGCCGTGACCCCGGCGTGACGCTGGTGGCGGCGCTGGTCGGCGCGGCGCCGGGCGAGGCGGTGCTGCGGTTGAACACGGCGAACCCGACGGTCGCGACGGCATCGGCGGACTTCATCGCCGCCGCGGACGGCGCCGCCGGATGGGAAGGGCAGCGCTGGGATGCCGAGATCGTCCGGCCGGTGACGACGCTCGACGAGCTCGCCATGCGCCACGGCCTGCCCGCCTTCGTGAAGATCGACGTGGAGGGCTTCGAGGCTGCCGTGCTGCGCGGCCTGACGCGCCCGCCGCGCGCCCTGTCCTTCGAGTTCACCACCATCCAGCGCGGGGTGGCACGGGAGTGCCTCGGGCTGCTCGATGCGCTGGGCTACCGCGCCTTCAATGCCTGCCTGGGCGAGAGCATGGCATTCGCGCATCGCGGTCCGGTCGGCGCCGCCGCGATGGCGGACTGGATCGATGCCCTGCCGCATGCGGCGAACAGCGGCGACGTCTATGCAGCGCTGGCGCCGGAAAGGCTCATCGCATGACGGACCCGCGCCGCTTCGCGCCCGCCGCGGCGCGCAACCGCGACCCGATCCTGGCGGTGTTGCGCGGCGTCCTGCCCGCGCGCGGCGTGGTGCTGGAGGTCGCGAGCGGCAGCGGCGAGCACGCCATCCACTTCGCCGCCGCCATGCCCGCGCTGACCTTCCAGCCGAGCGATCCCGACGCCGATGCGCGGGCGAGCATCGATGCCTGGGCCGCCGACGCGCCGAACATCCGGCCTGCCCTCGCGCTCGATGCCGCGGCGCCGGATTGGCCGATCACGGCGGCGGATGCCGTGGTGTGCATCAACATGATCCACATCTCGCCCTGGGCCTCGACGGAGGGGCTGATGCGCGGCGCTTCGGCGCTGCTGCCGGAAGGCGCGCCGCTGGTGCTCTACGGCCCCTACAAGCGCGAGGGCGCGCATACGGCGCCATCCAACGCCGCGTTCGACGCCGACCTGCGCACGCGCAATGCCGCCTGGGGCGTGCGGGACCTCGAGGCGGTCGCTGCACTCGCGGCGGCGAACGGCTTCGGGCCGCCCGGGGTGGCGGAGATGCCGGCCAACAACCTGACGGTCGTCTTCCGGCGCCAGGTGTTGGCGCCCGGAGGCTAACCGCCCAGCGCGCGGGACAGGGCGCGCGCTTCTTCCATCACGACCGGCACCATCGCTTCCGCGGCCGGGCGATCCAGCCGGATCACGGGGCCGGAAACCGCAAGCGCGCCGAGCAGGCGCCCGCCCTCGCCGAAGACCGGCGCGGCGACGGCCGCCGTCTCGGGGTCGCGCTCGCCGACCGAGATCGCATAACCCACCGTGCGGACCTGCCCATGCACCGGCAGCGTGCCGCCGGTATAGGCCATCAGCACATGGCCGCCGGCGCCGCGGTCGAGCGGCATCGTCGCCCCTTCCTCGACATGCAGGCGGATCGGCCGGGGCGACGCCTCGCGAAAGAGGCAGATGCGCCGATCGCCCTCACGCACGTAGAAGCCGGCGGTCTCGCCGGTACGGGCCACAAGCCGCGCGATCGCGGGGCGCACCTGGGTCGCCAGGTCGAAGCCGGCGCGGTAGAGCGCGCCGAGGCGCAGCGGCGTCGGACCGAGCCGCCAGGCGCCGTCGGCGCTGCGCGTGAGATAGCCGAAGCGTTGCAACGACCCGGCCAGGCGCAGTGCCGTGCTTGGATACAGCCCGGTGCGCGCGGCGAGTTCGGCGAGACTCAGCGTCCGCGATCCGTCGGCGAAGGCTTCGAGCAGCGAGAGCGCACGCTCGACAGCCTCCACGCGCTGTGCGGCGGCCGGCGGCGCGTCGGCCGCGGGCCGGCCGCGGCGACGGGCCGGTTTCGGGTTGACCTGGGTGCCGCTCATCAGCATAATTCTTTCTGACAGAATTTAATTCTGTCAAGCAGAATTAATGCCGGCAAGCGTCCGGCAGGAGGAGACGGCGATGAGCGACCTGCCAGCATCGGTCCGCATCACGGAGGAAGGCCCGCGCGAGGGCTTCCAGATCGCGACCACGCCGGTGCCGACCGCGGACAAGATCGCGCTGATCGACGCGCTGTCGGCGACCGGGGCGCCGCGCATCCAGGTCGCGTCCTTCGTCAGCCCCAAGCGCGTGCCGGGGTGGGCGGATGCGGATGCCGTGGTCGCGGGCTTCGCCCCGAAGCCGGGCGTCACCTACACCGCCCTGTGGTTCAACCCGCAGGGGCTGCAGCGGGCGCTGGCCTTCAAGGACCGGCTGGCCGTCTACGGGTCCATCACCGTCGCGGCCTCCGAGGCCTTCTCGCTCAAGAACCTCAATCGCGACCGCGCGGGACAGATCGCCGCGCAGCGCGAGAACGTGGCGGAGCACCTGGCCGCCGGCGTCCCGGTCTCGCGCGTGTCCGTCCAGGCGGCCTTCGGATGCAACTTCGCGGGCGACATCGCGCCGGCGCAGGCAATCGCCGCGGTGGCCGACGCCATGGGGCTGGCGCAGGAGACCGGCTGCGCGATCGAGCGCATCTCCCTGGCCGACACCATGGGCTGGGCCAACCCGCTGCTGATCGAGCGCGTGGTCGGCGCGGTGCGGTCGCGCTGGCCGGAGCAGAAGGTGTCGCTGCACCTGCACGACACGCGCGGGCTCGGCATCGCGAATGCGCTCGCGGGGCTGCGGATGGGGGTCGCGGATTTCGACGCGGCGGTGGGCGGCGCCGGCGGATGTCCCTTCGCTGGGCATCCGGGGGCGCCGGGGAACATCGCGACCGAGGAGCTCGTGATGCTCTGCGAGGAGATGGGCATCGCGACGGGCATCGACATCGATGCGCTGATCGCGGCGGGACACCTCGCGGAACGGGTGCTGGGCAGGACGCTGCCCTCGGCGCTGCTGCGGGGTGGGTCGCTGACCGCCTTCCGGGCGAAGGCACGGGCGGCGTGACGGAGGGGCTCCGCCCCTCCGGACTTCCCAGCCAGGGCTCCGCCCTGGACGCGGCGAAGGCCGAAGGGCTTTTGCAAACCATGATTTTGCGCCACCCCGATATCGGTTTCCAAAGGCCTTTCGGCCTTTGGTGGGGTGGCTTGGAGGGGCAAGGCCCCTCCAATCCCGAAGGACGCACCGCATGACGACCGCCTCCCTCCCCCTCGCCGGCATCCGCGTCGTCGAGTTCTCCCACATGGTCATGGGCCCGACCTGCGGCCTGGTGCTGGCCGATCTCGGCGCCGAGGTCATCAAGGTCGAGCCCCCCGGCAAGGGCGATCGCACGCGCTATCTGGTGGCCTCCGGCACCGGCTTCTTCCCCGCCTTCAGCCGCAACAAGAAGTCGGTGCAGCTCGACACCGAGAGCGAAGCGGACCTCGAAACGCTGAAGCGGCTGATCGACACCGCCGACGTGGTGCTCGAGAATTTCCGCCCTGGCGGGCTCGAGACGAAGGGCCTGGGCTACGAGGCGCTGTCGGCGCGCAATCCGCGTCTGATCTACCTCTCGCTCAAGGGGTACCTGCCGGGGCCGTACGAGAACCGCACCGCGCTGGACGAAGTGGTGCAGATGCAGTCGGGCCTCGCCTACATGACCGGCCCGCCGGGGCGGCCGCTGCGCGCCGGCGCGCCGGTGAACGACATGATGGGCGGGATGTTCGGCGCCATCGCGATCCTCGCCGCGCTGCGCCAGCGCGATGCGACCGGCAAGGGCCAGCACCTGCAGTCCGGGCTGTTCGAGAACGCGGCCTTCCTGGTCTCCACCGCCATGCTGCAGCAGCGCATGACCGGGCAGGACCCCACGCCGATGCCGGCCGGGCGCCGCGCCTGGGGCGTCTACGACGTGTTCGACACGAAGGATGGCGAGCAGATCTTCATCGGTGTCGTCACCGAGCGGCAGTGGGAGATCTTCCGCCGCGAGCTGAACGAGCCGGCGCTCGACAACCCCGACTACGCGACCAACACCGAACGCGCGAAGCGGCGCGACACGCTGATCCCGCTGGTGCAGTCGCTGCTGGCGAAGCACGACGTCGCGGCGCTGGAGACGATGTGCGAGGCGGCCGGCCTGCCCTTCTCCCGCATCGCCAGGCCCTGGGACCTGTTCGAGGATCCGCACCTGCTCGCGAATGGCAGCCTGCTGCCGGTGACGCTGCCCGATGGGCGCGCGGCCAGCGTCCCGGCCCTGCCGATGCAGTTCGGCGCGGAGAGGCTCGGCGTGCGGCTCGACCTGCCGAAGCCCGGCGAGCATGACGCGGAGATCCTCGGCCCGCTGCGCGCACAACGATCCGACGCCGCGGACTGACCGCCGGCCGGGAGGAATGACAGCATGAACCGACGGAATCTCCTGGCGGCCGCGGTGCTCGGCACCACGGCGCCGCATCTGGCGCGGGCGCAGGCGAACTGGCCCGACCGCCCCATCCGGCTGATCGTGCCGTTCCCGCCCGCCGGCGGGACGGACGTGATCTCCCGCGAGGTCGGCGCGCGCATCGCCGCGGCCACCGGGTGGAACCTCGTCATCGACAACCGCCCCGGCGCGGGCGGGAACATCGGACTCGACGCCGTCGCGAAGGCGCCGGCCGATGGCTACACGATCGGCATGGGCCAGGCGTCGAACCTCGCCATCAATCCGGCGCTCTATCCACGCATGCCCTTCGACTCGCTGACGGATTTCGCGCTGATCTCGATCGTCGCATCGCAGCCCAACGTGCTGGTGGTCGCGCGCGATTCGCCGCTGCGCACGCTGGCCGACATCATTGCCGCGGCGCGGGCGCGGCCCGGCACGCTGACGGCGGGCAATGCCGGCAACGGGACGACGGGGCATCTCGCCGGCGCGCTGTTCGCCCGCGCCGCGCAGATCGACATCGTCCATGTGCCCTATCGCGGCGCGGCGCCCGTGGTGACGGACCTACTGGCCGGGCGCGTCGACATCTTCTTCGCCAACCCGCTGGCGGTGAAGGGCGTGCTGGAATCGGGGGATGTGCGCGCCATCGCCGTCACGTCGCCGACACGCGCGCGCGCCTTCCCCGATGTGCCGACGGTCGCCGAGCTCGGCCTGGCCGGCTTCGAGGCGATGAACTGGACCGGCCTGGTCGCCCCCGCGCGCACGCCGGAACCGATCATCGCGCGGCTGTCCGAGGAAACGCGCAAGGCATTGGCCCAGCCGGAGACGGTGGCGCGCCTGGCGACCGAGGGCAGCGAGGCGGTGGGCTCCACGCCGGCGGCGTTCCGGGACTTCCTCGCCGCCGAGCACGCGAAGTGGGGCCGCGTGGTGCGCGAAGCCCGGATCCAGATCGATTAGGACCGCCGCGGGGCGGGCCTGGCCCGTCCGGCATCGAGAAACCGATACCTCCGGCGCGGGGATTGCTAGGGTTCGGTCATGGCCGGCCCGATCCGCTTCACGCTCAACGGGGATGCGCTGACGCTTCCCGCGGGGACCTCCCCGACGATGACGCTGCTCGACTGGCTGCGTGGGCCAGGCCGGCTGCCGGGCACCAAGGAAGGCTGCGCCGAGGGCGATTGCGGCGCCTGCACCGTGGTGCTCGAGAACCCGGACGGCACGCGCACACCGGTCAATGCCTGCCTGATGCTGCTCGGTCAGGCGACGGGACGGGCGATCCGCACGGTGGAAGGGCTGCGCGGCGAGGATGGCGGGGCGCATCCAGTGCAGCAGGCGCTCGCCGCGCATGACGGCACGCAATGCGGCTTCTGCACGCCGGGCATCGTGATGTCGGCCTGGGCCTGGACGCGCGGCGGCGGCGATCCGCACGAGGCGCTGGCGGGCAATCTGTGTCGCTGCACGGGATACCGGCCGATCCTCGATGCCATGGCAGCGATGGAGGATGACGGCGCGCCGCCGCCACTCGCGCCAGACGCGCCACGGGCGATCGTCGCGGGGTCGCAGCGCTTCTTCCTGCCGCAGGCGCCGGAGGAGGCGCTGGCGCTGCGCGCGGCGCATCCCGGGGCCTGGCTGCTGGCGGGCGGGACCGACCTCGGCTTGCGCGTGTCGGAGCATCGCGAGGCGCCGGAGACGGTGATCTGCCTGCTCGGCGTGCCGCGCTGGCGGCGGATCGAGGTGACGGCGGATGGGATCCTCGCAGGGGCGGCCGCCTCCTATGCGCGATTGCTCGACGCGTGCGCGGGGGATGCCGATTTCGCGCCGGTGGCGGCGCTGCTGCGGCGGCTGGGGTCGCGGCAGATCCGGGGGATGGGGACGCTGGGCGGCAATCTCGGGACGGCGAGTCCGATCGGGGATGCGCTGCCGCCGCTGATCGCGCTGGGGGCGCGGGTGACGCTGGCCTCGGTGCGCGGGGAGCGCGAGATGGCGGTGGAGGATTTCCTCACCGGCTATCGCGCGACTGCGCTGGCGGCGGACGAGATCGTCACGCGCGTGCTGCTGCCGCGGCCGCCGAAGGGGGCGCTGCTGACCTGCGAGAAGCTGTCGAAGCGGCATGACCAGGACATCGCGACGGTGGGGCTTTCGGTGCTGCTGACGTTTGCCGATGGCGTGCTGGCCGCGGCGCGGGTCGCGCATGGCGGCTGCGGGCCGCGGGCGGCGCGGGCGCCGGGGGCGGAGGCGGCGCTGATCGGGGCGCCCTTCGATGTCGCTGCGGCGGAACGCGCCGCGCGGGCGCTGGAGAGGGAGGTGACGCCGATGTCGGACCTCCGCGGCAGCGCGGCTTATCGCCGCCGTGCCGTGGGCAATCTGCTGCGTCGCATGGCGCTGCGGCGCGTCGGCGTGCCGCCCGAGGTGATGGCGCTCGATGCCCCGGGTGTCGTCGCATGATGGATCGTCGCGGTTCGAGTATCCAAGGAAGGGAGGGGGTTCGGGGGAGGTTCCCCTCCCCCGACCTATCCCCATGACCACCGGCGTCCCGGTTCCCCATGACAACGCCCTCGCCCATTGCACCGGCGCCGCGCGCTTCGCCGACGACCTGCCCGAGCCGCCTGGCCTGCTGCATGCCGCGCTGGTGTTGAGTCCCGTCGCGCATGGCGTGCTCGGCGCCATCGACGCGCCGCCGGGCGTCATCGTGCTGACCGCGCGCGACGTGCCCGGGACGAATGACATCTCGGCGTCCGGCAAGGGCGGCGAGCCGCTGTTCGCGGAGGCATCCGTGCAGCATCACGGCCAACCCATCGCGATGGTGCTGGCGGAAACGCGCGATGCCGCGCTGCGGGCGGCGGCGGCGGTGCGCTGCGCGATCTCGCCGCTGCCGGCGCTGCTCGACATGGAGGAGGCGATCGCGCGGGAGTCCTTCCTGATGCCGCCGCAGGTGGTCGCGCGCGGCGATGCGGCGTCGGCGATCGGGACGGCGCCGCTGCGCGCGGAGGGCACGTTCCGCGCCGGCGGGCAGGAGCATTTCTACCTCGAATCCCAGGTCGCGATCGCGGTGCCGGGGGAGGACGGGGAGATCGCGATCACTTCCTCGACGCAGCATCCGACGGAGGTGCAGCACATCGCGGGGCGGGTGCTGGGGATCGACTACACCCGGCTGCCGGTGACGTGCCGGCGGATGGGCGGCGGCTTCGGCGGGAAGGAGAGCAACGCATCCTGGATCGCGGCGGCGGCCGCACTCGGCGCGTGGCGCACGGGGCGGCCGGTGAAGCTGCGGCTGGCGCGCAAGGCGGATATGGCGGCGACGGGCAAGCGCCATCCCTTCCTGTTCCGCTGGCGCGCGGGGTTCGATGCGTCGGGCCGCGTGCTCGGGCTGGAGGCGACGCTCGCCGCGGACGGGGGGCACAGCCTCGACCTGACGCCCGGCGTGGTGTTCCGCGCCATCACCCATGCGCTGAACTGCTACGACGTGCCGGCGGTGCGGATCACCGCGATGGCGCTGCGGACGAACACGGTGTCGCACACCGCCTTCCGCGGCTTCGGCGGGCCGCAGGGCGTGCTGCTGATGGAGGACGTGATCCGAGGCGTCGCGCGCGGGACGGGCCTGGCGCCCGAGACCGTGCGGGAACGCAACTTCGCGGGTGGACCGAACGATACGCTCACGCCCTACGGCCAGGCGCTGGAAGGCGACCTCATCCGCCGCGTCTGGGCCGAGTGCAGGCAGGATGCGGAGTGGGACCGTCGCCGCGCGGAGATCGCCGCCTTCAACGCGACGCATCCCTTCATCCGGCGCGGGCTGGGGTCCTTCGCGCTCGCCTTCGGGATCTCCTTCGGCGTTCGCCACCTGAACCAGGCGGGGGCGCTGGTGCATGTCTACACGGACGGCTCGATCCGCCTGAACCATGGCGGGACGGAGATGGGCCAGGGGCTCAACGTCAAGGTCGCGCAGGTGGTGGCGGAGAGTTTCGGCGTGCCGCTCGACCGCGTGCGCATCACGGCGACGAGCACGGCGGAAGTGCCCAACACCGCGCCGACGGCGGCGAGCACGGGGTCGGACCTCAACGGCTGGGCGGCGCATCGCGCCGCGACGACGATCCGCGGCCGCATGGCCGAGGTCGCCGGCGCGCTGTGGGAGGTGCCGGCGGAGGAGGTGCGCTTCGCGGAGGGCCGCGTCTTCGTCGCGCGGCCGGGCGACAACCGCGCGATGGGCTTCGCGGATCTCGCGCATCGCTGCTGGATGGAGCGCGTGTCGCTCTCGGCGACGGGCTTCTACCGCACGCCGGACATCCACTGGGACCCGGCGACGATGACGGGCGAGCCGTTCTTCTATTTCTCCTACGGCGCCTCGGTGGCCGAGGTGGCGGTGGACCTGCTGACCGGCGAGCACCGCGTGCTGCGCGCCGACCTGGTGCAGGATTGCGGGCGGTCGCTGAACCCCGCCATCGACCGCGGCCAGATCGAGGGCGCCTTCGTGCAGGGCATGGGCTGGCTGACCTGCGAGGAGTTGTACTGGGATGCCGAGGGACGGCAGCGCACGCTCGGGCCGTCGACCTACAAGATCCCCGGCTCGCGCGACGTGCCGCCCGTCTTCAACGTGCGGCTGCTGCAGGATGCCCCGGCGCGGCAGGACACGATCTTCCGATCCAAGGCGGTGGGCGAACCGCCGCTGATGCTCGCGACCGCGGTGTGGAACGCGATCCTGGACGCGACGGGGCTCGATCGGATCGACCTGCCGGCGACGCCGGACCGGATCCTGACCGCCCTCAGCGCAAGGGGATCGTGAAGGCCGGCACCGCGACACCGAGCGGCCGGCCCAGCGCCGCCTTGGTCTGGATGCCGACCACGACGTAGGACCCGTCCTCGCCCCGCGCGATCAGCGGCGCGCCGGAGGATCCGCTGGTCCCGGCGCAATTGTGCCCGACCATCACGCCCTGGCTGCCGAAGGTGCCGAAGACGACGACGCGGCAGGCGAGGTCGGCCAGCAATTCGCCCGGCCGGTCGTGCTGCCAGGCGGGCAGGGCCAGGGCGAGGCCCTCGCGCGGGGGTTCCTGGCCCATGCGGATGGCCCGGCCGGTACCGAGCGGCGCGTCGAGCGTCACCACGGCCCAGTCGGCCCGCCAGGGGGCCTCCTGCCGGGTGTCGAAGTTCGGGCCGCTGCGCAGCGACACGCCGCGCGCGCTGCGCCCGCCGACGCGGAAGGTGATGGAAGCGGCCGGCACCAGCGCGCCGGCATCCTCGGTCACCAGGCAATGCGCCGCGGTGACCATGGTGCGCGCGCCGACCAGCGTGCCGGTGCAGCGATTGCCGGCGGTGGTCTCGACCTCGCCCACGGCGTTCCAGGGGACGCGGTCGGCCGGGACCGGACGGCGCGTATCAACGCTGCCGAGGCCCGGGACCGGCTGCGCCATCGCAGGACCGGCGAGCAGCAGCGCGAGAATGGCGGCGCGCAGCATCACCGCCCGGCCGGCACGACGATGGGCCTGGCCATCAGGTGGTGGGCGGCGCCGGCGGCGGATGGCAGGACCGCGGCGGGCGCGGCACCGGCGAACTCGGCGGCTGATCCGGCGTCTGGGTCTGCGCCCCCGCGCCGGACAGCGGCGCCGGCACAGGCGCCAGCCAGAAGGCCAGTCCAAGACCGGTCAGGATCAGGATGCGCCGCATGGGCGAAGGCTAGAACCATTTGCACCCGGAAGGAAACGTCGAAGCGGGGCGCACTGGCTGGACCGGGCCGCACCCGCGGTCCAGGCTCGGCCGCGTGATCGGCACGCTCCTGCGCATCCTGCTGCTCGGCGGCATCGTCTTCGGCGCGGCGGTCGCGGCCGTCAACCACCTGCCGGCGACAGCCCCGCGCGCGCAGGCGCCCGTGGTGCCGGCGGATGCACAGCCGGCCACGCCGCGTCGGTCGATGGCGCAGATCGCGACCTCGGTCGAAACACCGCTGGGCGATGCGTCCTTCCGCGCCTGGTGCACCTGGACGCTGCGACAGAAGCTGGCCGAGCAGGCGGATTGGCCGCTGCCGCGCGTGGCGTCGCTCTGCCTCTGCATCGCGAACCGGGCTCGGGAGCGAAGCGCGCCGGAGTTGCCGGACCTCAGCCGTGCCGATTTCGTCGCCGGGGTCCGGATGCTGGAGGAACGACTCTGCCGGCGCGCCTGACGCCTATTCCGCCGGGGCGGGCTGCAGCGCACCGGCCGGCAGCCAGGTCACGGCCCCGCGCCGCAGCGCGGGCAGCCGCTCGGCGAAGGTCACGGACCGGCGGCCTTCCAGCAGCCCCTGCAGCCGCGGCAGGGTCGGGCCCCGGTTGAGCCAGAGCATCAGGCTGCCGAAGGCACCGGCGTCCCGGCGATGGACCAGGGCCTGCTCGCGGTCGAGGTCATACGGATGGCAATAGGACCAGAGCGCACCGTCGACCTCCTCCGCCGCCCAGCGCCCGGCCATCCAGCGCAGCCGCCAGGGCGGCAGCCAGCGCAGGTACATCCCGCCCAGGAAGGGCAGCCGCAGGGGCCCGACGCGCGCCACCGGCACTGGCAGTTCGAGCAGCCCGGACGCCCACAGGAAGGGCCGCCGCGGCGCGCCGGGCCAGCCCGCCAGCGGGTTCCAGGCCGGCAGCACCGAGGAGGAATAGGAAAAGCCCAGCCCGGCCAGGACGTCGCTGGCCCAGGCCGCCTGCGGCGTGAGGGAGAAATAGGGCGCGCGGTAGCCCATCGGCGCCTGGCCGGTGACGTCCGCCAGGCGGTCGCGAGCGGTCGCCATGCCGGCGCGGAAGCTCGCGGGCGCCTCCTCGGCGATCGGGCAGTGGCGGTGGCCATGGGAGGCGACCTCGTGCCCCCGCGCGGCGATGACCCGCACCAGGGCGGGGTCGGCGGCGACCACCGCGTCCTCCACGAAGAAGGTGCCCTGGGCGCCGGCCGCCTCCAGCAGGTCGAGCAGCCGGCCGGTCTGGGCGGCCGCGCGCTGGCCTCCGGCATGGTCCTCGACGTCCACGGTGAAGGTGAACAGCGCCGGAAGTGCTGCCAGACGCCGGGCCGCACGCGCCGTCGCCCTTGTGAGGCCACTTTCGCGTTGGTAATTTCGGTATCCGAGGGTAGGCGGCATCGAAGCGGAGGTCGCTGGTCGGGCGCGTTCCGTCAAGGGCGCGCCGCAGGGCCATCGGTGGCACGGGACCGGAACCGTAACGGAAAGCTGCGGGAGACCGATTTTGACGACGACCCTCTCCTTGGAAGCGGAGGTCGCCAAGCTGATCGTCGAGGCCCTTCACCTCGAAACGGCGCCGGAGGAGATCGATCCGGCGGCGCCGCTGTTCGGGGAAGGCCTTGGCCTCGATTCGATCGATGCGCTCGAGATCGCGCTGGCGGTGTCCAAGCGCTACGGCTTCCAGCTGCGCTCGGACGACGAGCGGAACCACCGCATCTTCGCCTCGCTGCGCGCGCTCGCCGCCCATATCGAGAAGAACCGGACGGGCTGAGGCGCATGCGCCTGGCGCCGCGGCTCGCGATCTCGCTGCCGCTCTCGGGACTGTTGCTGGCCGCGCGGGCGGGCGGGATGGATCTCGCCTCCGCCGCGCTGGCGGCCGGGCTGATCGGGGCCATGGTCGCGCCGGCGGGCAGCGTCGCGGGCATCGCGGCGACCGCGGCCATCGCCGCCGCGGGTGCCGCCGCCTGGGCGAGCGGCCCGGGCGGCCCCGCCATGGTGTTCGCCGCGCTGCCGCTGGTGGGCAACCTGGTGCTCGCCTGGCATTTCGGGCGCACCCTGCGGCCGGGCGGCGAGCCGCTGATCACACGCTACACGCGCGCCGACCATGGCGAGGTCTCCGCCGCCCTCGCGGTCTATACGCGGTGGCTGACGCTGCTGTGGACGCTGTTCTTCCTAGGCTTCGCGGCGGTGAACCTCGCGACGCTCGCGGGCCACGGGCCGGCGCCGGGACCGGTGGCGGCGCTGAACCTGCTGCTCTCGCTCGCCTTCTTCCTCGGCGAGCACGCGGTCCGCGCGCTGGTCTTCCCGCGCCTGGGCCCGGTGGGTCTGGGGCGGACGCTGCGGGCGATCTGGCGTGCGGATGTGCAGCGCCATGCGGGATGACGCCATGCTGCCCCTGACGTCGCGTGGGCCGGAGGAGGTGATCTTCCACCGCGGGCCCGTGCCCGTGACGGTCCGGCAGTTCCTCGCCGAGGTCGCGGCGCTCGCCGCGCGGCTGCCCGACGAAGGCCCGGTGCTGAACTTCTGCGCCGACCGGTATCTCGCGCTGCTGTCCTTCGCGGCGGCGCTGTCGCGCGGGCATGTCACGCTGCTCTCGGCCGATCGGACGCCGCTGCGGCTTGCCGACATCGCGCGGCTGCACGGCGCCCGCTACGCCCTGTCGGACACCGAGGTCGCGCTGCCGCTGCCCGTGCTGGCGCCCGGCGCCGGGGCCGGCGCCGCCGCGCCCAACCCCGCCATTCCCGCCGCGATGGTCGCGGCGATCGCCTTCACCTCCGGCAGCACGGGGGAGCCGCGCCCCCATGCCAAGCCCTGGGGCGCGCTCGTCGCCGGGGCGCGGGCGGCGGCCGAACGCTTCGCCGTCACACCCGGGACGAGCATCGTCGGCACGGTCCCGGCGCAGCACATGTACGGCTTCGAGACGACGTTGCTGCTGCCGCTGCAGGGCGCCGGCGCGGGGCATGCGGGTGCGGTGTTCTATCCCTCGGACGTGGCGGAGGCGCTTGCCGCCGTCCCCGCGCCACGCCTTCTGGTGACGACGCCGCTGCAACTCCGCGCGCTGCTCGGCTCCGGCATCGCGCTGCCGGCGGTCTCGGCCATCATCTCCGCGACCGCGCCGCTCGCCGACAGCCTGGCCGCCCAGGCCGAGGCCGCCTTCGGCGCGCCGGTGCTCGAGATCTACGGCGCCACCGAGGCCGGCTCGGTCGCCTCCCGCCGCACGCTCGACGGTGATGCCTGGTCGCCCTATCCGGGCGTCGCCTTCGCGATCGGGGACAACCGCGCCGAGGTGACGGTGCCCGGCCTGCCCGCGCCGGTGCCGCTGTCCGACGTGCTGGAACCGGCGGGCGGCGACCGCTTCCGCCTGGTGGGCCGGCAGGGGGACATGGTGAAGCTCGCGGGCAAGCGCGCCTCGCTCGCCGGGCTGGGGAAGATCCTCTCGGACGTCGAGGGCGTGCGGGAGGCGTTGTTCCTCGCGCCCGAGGACCTCGACCACAATCCGCGGGCGCGGCTCGCCGCCTTCGTGGTGGCGCCGGGGATGAGTGCGGCATCGGTCGTCGCCGCCCTGCGCGGGAGGGTCGAGCCCGCCTTCCTGCCGCGGCCGGTGGTGATGCTCGACGAACTGCCGCGGGACGAGGTGGGGAAGGTCCGGCACAAGGCCCTGGCGGGGCTCGCGTGGCGCAGGTCGTGAGGCGGGGCACTTCTCCCCCCCGAGCCCCCCTCAACCTTCCTTGGAACCAAGGAACCAGAAAAGGGAGGGGGTCCGGGGGAGGTTCACCCTCCCCCGGCCTTCAGCCCGCCATGACCGTTTCCTTCGTGATCCCGCCGGATCACCCATCGCTTGCCGGCCATTTCCCCGGCCGCCCGATCGTGCCCGGCGTGCTCTTGCTCGATCAGGTCGCGCAGGCCGCGCGCGCCGCCTTCGGCCTCGGCCCGCCTGCGGGGCTGCCCCGCGCGAAGTTCGCCGCCCCCGTGCTGCCGGGCGAGGAAGTCCGCATCGCCCTCGACCGCCGCGGCGAGGCGCGCATCGCCTTCACGCTGACCGTCGGGGAGCGCGTCGTCGCCTCCGGGGACATGGCCTTCGCCTCATGACCGGGGGCTGGGCCGCCACGCCGGAACGCGGCTCCGGCGCGGCGCTGCGGCTGATGGCGCGGATCGCGCTCGGCCTCGGCTGGCCGGTCGCGCAGGCGCTGCTGCATCCGATCACCGCCTTCTACCTCGCGACCTCGCCGGCGGCGCAGAAGCGCGCGGCGCGGCGCTACCTGACGCGCGCGCTGGGGCGGGAGGCACGCTGGGGCGACCTCTGGCGGCTCTATTTCTGCTTCGCCTCCACCCTGCTCGATCGCGTCTACCTGCTCACGGGGCGCAGCGCCGGCTACCGGGTGGACATCACCGGGCTCGAGACGCTGCACGCCGCCGCCGAACGCGGGCAGGGACTGGTGCTGCTCGGCGCGCATATGGGGTCCTTCGAGGCGCTGCGCGCCGTCGGCGGCGCCGGCGCGCCGGTCGAAGTGCGGATGCTGATGCACACCGCCAATGCCGGCCCGGCAGATGCGCTGTTCGACAGCCTGGACCCGACCCGGCGCGCGGCGGTGATCGAACTCGGCCGGCCCGAGGCCATGCTCGCGGCACGGGAGGTGATCGAGCGCGGCGGCGTCGTCGGACTCCTGGCCGACCGGGCGCCGCGCGGGGAACGCATGGTGCCGGTGGACTTCCTCGGCGACCCCGCGCCCTTCCCGAGCGGCCCGATGACGCTGGCGGCGGTGCTGCGCGCGCCGGTGGTGCTCGGCTTCGGGCTGTGGGTCGGCCCGCGCCGCTATGCGCTGCACTTCGAGGAGTTCTCCCCCGCCCTCGTCCTGCCGCGGGAAACGCGGGAGGAGGCGCTGCGGGGCTGGATCGCGCGCTATGCTGCGCGGCTGGCGGAGATGTGCCGGGCCCACCCGCACAACTGGTTCAACTTCTACGATTTCTGGCGGGAGGAGGAACGGTAGCGCATGGACGACATCTTCGATCGCCGCGACGATCGCCCGCGGCCGCGCAACGTGATCGGCGGGCCGCTGATGCCCTGTTCCGTCGCGCCGCTGACCGGCTTCTTCCGCGACGGCTGCTGCAACACGGGCCCGGGCGATGTCGGACTGCACGTGGTCTGCGCGGAGATGACCGAGGAATTCCTCGCCTTCAGCCGCAGCGTCGGCAACGACCTTTCGACGCCGCTGCCGGCATACGGATTCGCGGGGCTGAAACCGGGCGACCGCTGGTGCCTCTGCGCCGCGCGGTGGGAGGAGGCGCGGCGTGCGGGCGTCGCGCCGCTCGTGCTGCTCGAGGCCACGCACGAAGCCGCGCTGCAGGTGACGACGCGCGAGCATCTGCTCGCCCACGCCATCGACGCCGCGTGACCGCTACGCCTTTTCCGCCTGCCGCTGCCGCTGCGCGGCGAGGCGCGTGAGCACCGTATCCGAGTCGTAGGGCTTGCCGATCAGCTCGAAGTCGCCGGCGCCGCCGTGCTGGGCCAGCGCCTCGGCGGCGTAGCCGGAGGCGAGCAGCACGCCGAGCGACGGGCGCAGCCGCCGTGCCTCGCGCGCCAGGTCCACGCCGGTCATGCCGCCCGGCATCACCACGTCGCTGAACAGGATGTCGACATGGGCCCCTTCGCGCAGCAGCGCGAGGGCGCTCGGCCCATCGGGTGCCGCGAGCACGGCGAAGCCCGCATCCTGCAGCATGTCCACGGCGACGGCCCGCACCGCGGGTTCGTCCTCCACCACCATGACGGTGCAGCCGACGCCCGAATGCGGGTCGGGCTTCGCCGCCGCCGCGGTGCCGCCGGTCGGCTGGTCCATCGCCGATCCGAGCGGCAGGTACAGCGTGACCGCCGTGCCGCGCCCCGCGGCCGACTGGATGGAGACATGCCCCCCGATCTGGCGGATGAAGCCGAAGACCTGCGACAGGCCGAGCCCCGTGCCCTGCCCCGGCGCCTTGGTGGTGAAGAAGGGTTCGAAGGCCCGTTCGCGCACCTCCGCCGACATGCCCTGGCCGCTGTCGCGGATCTCGATGGCCACATAGGGCCCGGGCTGCGCATCCGCATTGCCCGCCAGCGCCTGTTCCTGCAGCCAGGCGCGCCGCGTCGTGATGCGCAGCGACCCGCCCTTGGGCATCGCGTCGCGCGCGTTGATGGTCAGGTTGAGCAGTGCGGCCTCGAGCTGCGCCGCATCGGCGTTGCAGGTGGGCAGGCTGGGGTCGAGCGAGAGGTCGACCGACATCGTCTCGTCCAGCGCGCGACGCAGCAGCGGCAGGAAGTTCTGCACGAGCGCATTCGCGTCGACCGTCGCGAGCGTCAGCGGCTGCCGGCGCGCGAAGGCGAGCAGACTCGCGTTCAGCCGCGCGCCACGGTCGACCGCGGCGACCGTCGCGGCGATCAGCCGCTTGGTCCGTTCATCCGCGCTGGGGCCGAGATGACGCTCGAGCGACCGGGCGGTCCCCAGGATGGCGGTCAGGAGGTTGTTGAAGTCATGCGCCACGCCGCCGGTCAGGCGGCCCAGGCCCTCGAGCCGCTGGGCATTCCGCAGGCCCTCCTCGGCCGCCTCGCGCCGGGTGATCTCGGCGCGCAGTTCCGCGGCATTGGCTTCCAGCCGCTCCAGCGTGGCGGCATCGGTCCGGTCGGTGGTCCGCACCCGCATCGCGAAGAGGATGAAGGCCAGGCCGAGCGAGATGCTGATGCCGATGTTGAGCAGGTTGTCCTGAAGCCAACGGCCGACGCCGGGCGGCGGGGTGGCATAGACGACCACGAGCGGGTAGGTCCCGACGCGCTGCCAGGCGACCACCTGGGGAGCGCCGGTCGCGAAGGGGTCGGCCAGCATCGGCGCGGTGCGGCCGGCGGCAATGGCGGGGCGGATGGGGTCGTCGGGCGCGAAGCCGCGGCCGTCCATCGCGTCGCTGCGCACCAGGGCCACGCCATCGTCCCGGATCAGGGCGAAGCGGCCGCCCTCCGAGCCGAAACCCTGCCAGGCGGCCAAAAGGCTCTCGACCTTCAGCTCGGCGAAGATAGCGCCGTCGGGCGGGCGGCCTTCCGCGCCGCGGCTGCGACCGACCAGGAGGATCGGCGACAGGCCGAAGGCCTCGCGCGGCGCCAGGTCGAACAGCGGGACGCGGGGCGTCTCGCGCAGGCGGCGGACGGTATCGAGGGTCGACAGATCCGCATTCGCCGCGACCTCGACCCCCGTGGCGAGGGCGACCCGGCCATCCGGGCGCATCACCACGAAACCGGCGAGGTGCGGCACGCCCTGCTCGAACCGCCGGATCTCGCCCTGCAGGGCGCTGCGGCGGCCCTGGATCTGGCCCCAGTTCAGCCCCCCGGTGGCATCGTCCACCCGTTCCACCGCCAGCAGGGCGCCCTGCACGGCGACGATCGTCTGCTCGGCCGCCCGCAGGCTCGCCATCAGGGCGTCCTGGTGGCTCGCCTCCCGCCGATGGGACCGGTCATGAAGCGTGAGGATCAGGAAGACCAGCGCCGGCAGCAGTACCGCCGCCGCGAAGATCAACGTCGTGACGAGGGGTGGTCGCGCAGCCAGACGGTTGGTCCTGGACCGATCGTACACGCCTATCGCCCTCAGCCGGTGGCTACCCCGCCTCCGCCGCCGCGCCGATCCGCGACTCGCCTTTCACGAAGGATTGCCTCAATCGCAGTCGCGCGATCAAGCCCTTGCAAGCGGGATCATTCCGCGGCCGGGGCCTCGGCCAGCCGGCGCCGGCGGCTGAGCCGCCATTCCTGCGCCAGGGCCATGATCGACGTGACCAGCATGAAGGCGGCCGCCGCCACGAAGATCAGGCGCGGCGAGCCGGAATCGAGCAGCCAGCCGAACAGTGGCGGGCCGACCATGCCGCCCAGGTTGAAGCCGGTCGACACGATGCCGAACACGGCGCCCGCCTGGCCCGGCGGGGCGGCGGCGCGCACCAGCATGTCGCGGGAGGGCATGATCATGCCCGACAGGAATCCGGCCGCCGCCATCACCGGCACCAGCGGGATGCCACCGACCGCACCGGTGCCGACCAGCAGCACCAGCGAGGCCGCGGAGCCGAAGCCGAAGGCCGCGACCAGGCCGTGATGCCTGGTGCGGTCGGCAACGACGCCGCCGAACAGCACCCCGCCCGCCGAGGCGAACAGGAAGCCGGTCAACGCCGCATTCGCGAGCGTCAGCGACAGCCCCTGCCCGTCCACCCAGGCGGCGACCGAAAAGTTCTGCAGCCCGCCATTGGACAGGGCGAGGGTGACGAAGAAGGCCGTCATCGCCAGCACGGCCGGGGAGAGCACGCGCGTCGGTGCCCCGCCCGCCGCCTTGGCCGCGGCCGGCTTCGGCGCGGCGTCCGGCGCACGGCCGAAGACCAGCGGAATGGCGGCCAGTGGCCCGATCGCGCCCGCGGCGATCAGCGCCGCCGGCATGCCGAAGCCCGCTGCGATGCCGAGCACGAAGGCCGGCGCGATCGCCCCGCCCAGGAAGCCGGCGAAGGTGTGGATGGAAAAGGCGCGGCCCACCCGCGCCTCGCCGATCGAGGACCCGAGGATGGCGTAGTCCGCCGGGTGGTAGACGCTGTTGGCGAGCCCGGCCATGGCCCCCGCCGCGATCAGCCAGGCATAGCCGCCGGTCAGCCCCAGCATGATGAAGGCCGCACCGCCGAGCACCAGGGCGCAGGCCAGCATCCGGCGCGGCCCCAGCCGGTCGACCACGAAGCCCATCGGCGCCTGGGTGAAGAAGGAGACGACGTTGAACACCGTCAGCGCCAGGCCGAGTTCGACGTAGGAGACGCCGAGGCTGTCCTTCAGCAGCGGAAACAGCGGCGGCAACACCAGGTAATGGACATGGCTGACGAAATGGGCGGCGCAGATCTGCGCGAGCGTCCGCCTTTCCTGCGGCGTCCAGCCGGCGGCCATGTCAGTGCGCCTCCGCCCAGGAATGGCCGGTGCCGACCTCGACCGCGAGGGGCACGCGCAGCGTCGCGACGTTCTCCATGATGTCCTTCACGAGCGCGGAGGTGGCCTCCACCTCCGCCTTCGGCACCTCGAAGACCAGCTCGTCATGCACCTGCAGCAGCATGCGCGCCTTCAGTCCGGCCTCGGTCAAGGCGCGCGGCAGGCGCACCATGGCGCGCTTGATGATCTCCGCGGCGCCGCCCTGGAACGGGGCGTTGATCGCCGCCCGCTCGGCGCCGGCGCGACGGACCGGATCCTTGGTCGCGATCTCCGGGATCCAGAGCTTCCGGCCGAAGGGCGTGCGGACGAAGCCGTGGGTGCGGGCTTCCTCCTTGCAGCGTTCCATTTCCTGCCGGATGCCGGGATACTGGGCGAAATAGGCCTCGATGATCGCGCGCCCCTCGGCCGGAGGAATGCCGAGCCGGGCCGCGAGGCCGAAGGCCGACATGCCGTAGATGATGCCGAAGTTGATCGTCTTGGCGCGGCGGCGGGCTTCCTTGTCCACCTTCCCGGGGTCGAGGTGGAAGATCTCCGCGGCGGTCCGGGCATGGATGTCCTCGCCATGCGCGAAGGCTTCGCGCAGCGTCGGCACGTCCGCGAGGTGGGCGAGCAGGCGCAATTCGATCTGCGAGTAGTCGGCCGACAGCAACACGTTGCCGGGCTCCGCGACGAAGGCGCGCCGGATGCGCAGGCCTTCCTCCGACCGGACCGGGATGTTCTGCAGGTTCGGGTCGTTGGACGAAAGCCGCCCGGTGGAGGTTCCCGCCATGCCGTAGGAGGTGTGAACGCGCCGGTCGGCGGGATCGATCTGTGCCGCCAGCGCCTCGACGTAGGTGGACTTCAGCTTCGCGAGCTGCCGCCAGTCGAGCACCCGCGCGGCGAGCTCCACGCCCTGCGCCGAGAGGTCCTCGAGCACCGAGGCATCGGTCGAATAGGCGCCGGTCTTGCCCTTGCGGCCCCCGGACAGCTTCATCTCGTCGAACAGGATCTCCCCGAGTTGCTTCGGCGATCCCACGTTGAACTCGCGGCCGGCGAGGCGATGGATCTCGCGCTCGAGCACGACGAGGCGGGAGGCGAAATCCTCCCCGATACGGGCGAGCTCCGCGCCGTCCACCCGGATTCCGGCGGCTTCCATGCCCCGCAGCACGGTCACCATGCGGCGCTCGACCTGCTCGTACAGCGCCAGTGCGCCCTCCTCCCGCAGCCGCGGCTTCAGCAGCAGCCACAGGCGCAGCGTGACGTCCGCATCCTCGGCCGCATAGGCGGTCGCCCGGTCGAGCGGAACCAGGGAGAAGGGAATGCGCGCCTTCCCCGTGCCCGTCACCTCGTCGAACTTGATCGGCGCGTGATTGAGATGGAGCACGCTGAGCTCATCCATGCCCTGGCCGTGCTTTCCGGCGGCCATGGCGTAGGAGATCATCATCGTGTCGTCGATCGGCGCGATCGCGCCGAAGCCGCCATTCTCCTCGCGGGCGAAGACCTCCAGATCGTACTTCGCGTTCTGGAAGGCCTTCAGCACGGTCGGATCCTCGAGCAGCGGGCGGAGGATCGCGAAGGCGCGCTCGGGCGCGATCTGCACCGGGGCCGGACCGGACAGCATGTCGCCGGAATCGCCGTGGCGAATGGGGACGTAGCAGGCCTTGCCGGGGGCCGTGGCGATCGAGAAGCCCACCATCTTCGCGCGCCGGGCATCGAGGCTGTCGGTCTCGGTATCGATGCCGATGACGCCGGCCGCCTGTGCCTCCGCCACCCACCGGGCGAGGGCCTCCTCGGTCGTGACAGTCTCGTAGGGGCCGAAGGGCGCCGACAGATCGGGTGCCACCGGCCCCGGGGCCGGCGCATGGCGCAGCGCGGAGGGCGGCGCGCCCCGGCGCGGGGCCTCGTTGCCCTCGCCGAGCTTGCCCAGCCTGGCGAGCAGCGAACGGAAGCCCATCGCACGCAGGAAGGTCTCGAGCCGATGATCGACCGGTGGCCGCGCCACGAAGGCGGCGATCGGTTCGGGCAGCGGCGCATCGGCATCGAGGGCAACCAGCCGCTTCGAGATGCGCGCCATCTCCGCGTTGCCGATCAGCGCCTCGCGCCGCTTCGGCTGCTTGATCTTCTCCGCATTCGCCAGCAGCGATTCCAGGTCGCCGTATTCGTTGATGAGCTGCGCGGCGGTCTTGATGCCGATGCCCGGCACGCCCGGGACATTGTCGGTGGAATCGCCCGCCAGCGCCTGGACTTCGACCACCTTGTCCGGCGTGACGCCGAACTTCTCCAGCACCTCGGGCTCGCGGATCGGCTTCTGCTTGATCGGGTCGAGCAGCTGCACGCCCGGCCGGACCAGCTGCATCAGGTCCTTGTCGGAGGAGACGATGGTGACCTGGCCGGGCCCTTCGGCCAGGAAGGCCTTGGCATAGGCGGCGATCAGGTCGTCGGCCTCGAAGCCTTCCTGCTGCACCTTGGCCACGCCCAGCGCATCCGTGGCATCGCGGATCAGCGCGAACTGGGGGATCAGGTCCTCGGGCGGGTCGGGCCGGTGGGCCTTGTAGTCGGCATAGATCTCGTTGCGGAAATTCAGCCGCGCGGCGTCGAACACCACCGCCATGTGGGAGGCGGCATGCCGGGTGAGGAACTGGGACAGCATGGAGGTGAAGCCGTAGACGGCATTCACCGGCACGCCCTCCGGGTTCGTCATCGGCGGCAGCGCGTGATAGGCGCGGAAGATGTAGCCGGAGCCGTCCACCAGGATGAGGTGGCGCTCCCCGGGCTTCACCTCGGGCAGGGCCTCCGAAGCGGCGGCGGCCTCCGCCATGACAGTGCCCCTCGGCCGGCCGGCCTCGGGGGCCTTCGCGTCGTCAGTGTCCATGGTCCTCGCCTGCGCCCTCGGCGAGGACGTAGGTGATGGAGCAGTAGGGGCACGTGACCTCGCGGTCCTCGATGGTCATCCAGATGCGCGGATGGCCGAGCGCGCCCGGGGCCTCGCCGTCGCAGGCCACCTTGCGGGCATGCACCTCGACGCGCTGCTCGGGCGTTACGCCGTGCACGGGCTTCGGGGCATAGCCGGTCATCAGGGGGTCACGCATGACAAACCTCGTATCCTCAGGGCGCACCATAGTCGTCGCGGGCGTGGTGGACCAGCCTGGGGGCCGATACCATCTCGGGTGCGCATGGACAGCACGGATCAGCACCGGACGGGCGACGGCCCGCAGAGCGTGGCGCTCCGCTGCGCCTCGCCGCGCACCGCGTCGCCCGTCTTCCCCCCGGCGATCGGGCCGGCGCCCGGGCTGCCGCCCACCGCGGAGGCATCGGCCTTGAGGTCCGCCGGCGGCGCATGGATCCGGCGGCGCGCGCTCCTCGCCTCGCTGGCGCTGGCCGCCTGCGCTCCGGCCCGGGCGCCGATGGGCCCATCGGTGGTCGCCCCAGCCTTCGCCGATGACGCGCTGGTGATGTCCGACGGCGTCCGCCTGCCCTGCTATGGATGGCTCCCGCCAAGCCGGCCCAAGGCCGTGGTGGTCGGGCTGCACGGCATGAACGAACATGCCCGCGCCTTCGCGGAGGACGCGGCGGGCTGGTTCACCGCCGCGGGCGTGGCGCTGTACGCCTACGACCAGCGAGGCTTCGGCGGGTCCCCGAATCGCGGCATCTGGGCCGGGCATGAAACGATGGCGGCCGATGCCTCCGAGGCCGCGCGCATCATCCGCGCCCGCCATCCCGGCGTTCCGGTCGTCCTGATGGGGGAAAGCATGGGCGGCGCGGTGCTGCTCGTCGCCGGCACCTCCGCGCGGCGGCCGCCGGTCGACGGGTATGTGCTGCTTGCGCCGGCGGTGGTGGGCCGGGCGGCGCTGGGGTGGTTCGCCGCGGGCATGCTCGACGTGCTGGTCTCGCTAGTGCCGATGATGGGGTTCCAGAATTCGGCCCCCGGCTTCCAGCCGACGGACAACATGGCCGCCTGGCAGCGCTGGTCGCGCGATCCGCTGCTGATCCGCCACACCCGCGTCGACGCCCTGGCCGGGCTGGTGGACCTGATGGAAGCGGCGGTGAGGGCGGCGCCCGATTTCCATGCCCCGGCGCTGCTGCTTTACGGCGGGCGCGACCGGCTGGTGCCGGCGCGGCCGACCCGGCACCTGCTCGCCTCCCTGCCCGACCGCTCCGTGCAGCGGGTCGGCTACTACCCCGAGGGCTGGCACATGCTGCTGCGGGATACCCAGGGGCAGAACGTGGCCGGCGACATCACCGCCTGGGCGTGCGACCGCACCGCCCCGCTCCCGTCCGGCGCGGAGGACGCCGCGCGGCTCTGGCTTGCGGCGTGAACGACAGGCCGCCGCCCTTCCTCGGGCACGACGGCGCCATCACGCTCGTCGCCGCGCTGCTGCTGGCCGCGCTGACGCTCGGGATCGCGCCGGGACTGGCGGTCCTGGCGGTACGGCGCACCGCGCTCGGCGCGCCCGTGCTGCCCGACCGCGAGCCGGCCCGCATCCTCGTGCTGGGGCACCGGCTGGAAGCGGGCCAGGCGTCCCGTGAATTCGTCGCGCGGCTGTCGCGGGCGCTGGGACTTGCGCGACGCTGGCCGGGCCTGCGCGTGTTCGTGCTGGGCGGCGCCACCAGCCCGGGCGCGCCGACCGAGGCCGAGATCGGCCGGGCCTGGCTGGTCGCCCAGGGCCTCGACCCGGCCCGCATCGGGCTCGAGACACAGTCACGCCATACGCTCGAGAACCTGCGCAACCATCGCGAAGCCGGTCACGATTCCGGCAGCGAGGCCCTGGTCACAAGCCGCCTGCACCTGCATCGCGCGCTGCTGATGGCACGCAATCTCGGCCTCGCGCCGATGCCGGTCGCGGCGGAGGCGTCGCTGCAGCCCGACCTGCCGCGCCTGCTCGGCGAGGGCTTCATGGTGCATTGGTACCTGACCGGCCGCGCCCTGGCGCGCCTGCTGCGCCGTCGCGCCTGGCTCGCGCGCATCGGTTGATGCACCGCAAGTCCGGTGCATGATGCCGCGGCCAGGATGCGCGCGCCGCGCGGGCGCAGCGCGTCGCGGCGATGACGCAACGGGAAGCGGAGGAAACATGAAACGGCGCTCACTGCTCGGCATGGGGCCGGCGGCCGTCGCGCTCGCGGCGCTCGGCCTCGCGGGCTGCACGCGGCCCATCTACAATGTCAGCCAGCATCCCTTCATGCAGCCCGGCACGATCGCGAACCGGACGGCGCAGATCCAGCAGGCCGCCGCCGGGCTGGGGTGGGAGACGCAGGTGGTCCGCCCCGGCGTGATCCGCGCGACGCTGCACCTGCGTACCCATGTCGCGGTCACCGAGATCACCTACAACGAGCAGGTCTTCTCGATCATCTACGTCGACAGCACGAACCTGGACTACGACGGGACCAGCATCCACAAGAACTACAACGGCTGGATCCAGAACCTGGAACGCGCGATCAGCGTGCAGCCGACGGCGTGACGGAAGGCGCCGCCGGGGGGACCCTGGTCAGTCCGCCCGGCCGCAGCCGGTAGCCGAAGCGATGCGCGAGCGAGAGCATGCGGTAGGCCGCCTTGAAGGCGATCACCGGCATCTGGCGGTTCGAATTGGCGTGCACGTCGCCGGCGAGCAGGCTGATCAGGCCCTCGCGCATCCGGAAGCGGTTGCTCGGCGTCATGAACATGTCGCGCAGCACCGGGGTGTTGATGCGGTAGATCAGCCAGGACAGCGACCCGATCGCGCGCTTCACCTTGCGTTCGAAGGCGCGTGCCATGGCCGCGCCGCGCGCCCGGTCGTCGAGCCAGGTGTGCGCGACATCGGCGCCCATCTCGGCACTCGCCATGGCGAGCAGCACGCCCGAGGAGAAGACCGGGTCGATGAAGGCATAGGAATCGCCGGCCATCAGCCAGCCATCGCCCTGCATGACCTTCGAGGCGTAGGAGTAGTTGCCCGTCGTCGTCACCTCGGAGACGAGCCGCGCGCCCTCGATCCGGCGGGCGACCGACGGTACGGCGCGCAGCGTCGCGAGGAAGAACTCCTCGGCGCTGCCGCGGCGGCGCTTGAAGAAGGCCGGATTGCTGACGACGCCGATGCTCATCACCCCGCCGGTCAGCGGGATCATCCAGAACCATCCCTCGTCGAAGAGGTGGACGGTGATGTTGCCGTCCTCCTCGCCCGCGAAGGGCGCGACGCCTTGGAAATGGCCGTAGAGCGCGGCGGTGTTGTTGTGCGGGTTGCGCGCCTTGGTGCCCATGGTGCTCGCGAGGAAGGTGTCGCGGCCCGAGGCGTCGATGACGTAGCGCGCGCGGAAGGCGTGCATGGTGCCGTCCTCCGCCCGCGCCGTAATGCGGTGCCCTTCCTGCGCGTCGAGCGCGACGTCGAGCACGCGCATGCCTTCGCGCGCATCCGCACCGGCGGCGCGCGCGCGGGCGAACAGCACCTGGTCGAACTCGCTGCGGCGGACCTGGTAGGCGTAGGTGTAGTCCTGGTTGAGCCCCGCGGCGAAGGAGAAGGCGGTGTGCCCGCCGTGTTCGTCCGAGACGAAGCGCGCGCCCGGCTTGTACATGCCGATCGCCGCGATCTCCTCCTGCAGCCCCAGGCGTTCGAAGATCCGCAGGTTCAGCGGCAGCAGGCTCTCCCCGATGTGGAAGCGGGGATGGTGGTCCTTCTCCAGCAGCACGACGCGGCGGCCCTTCTCGGCGAGCAGCGTCGCGGCGGTGGACCCGGCCGGCCCGCCGCCGACGATCAGCACGTCGCAAAGGGTCTCGCCGGCGAGGGCGGCGGCGTCGAGCGGCATGGTGCCTAGGTCCCGCTGAGGTTCGGAGGTAAGGTGCTGCCTGCATTCCAGCCGGATTCCCGTGACCGAAGCAACCGCAGCGCCGCCGCCCCTGCCCCTCGGCACGGCCCTGCCGCCCCTGGCGCTCGCGATCGTGATCCCGGCCTACCAGGAAGGGGCGACCATCGCCGGCCTGGTCGCGCGCATGCGCGCCGTGGTGCCGGAGGTCCCGCCCCTGGTCGTCGACGACGGATCGACCGACGGGACGGCCGCTGAGGCCCGCGCGGCCGGCGCCGAGGTCCTCGCCCTGCCGAGCAACCAGGGGAAGGGGGCGGCGCTCCGCCAGGGGATGCGGGCGGCGCTCGCGGGCGGCGCCGACTACGTCGCGACGCTGGACGGGGACGGGCAGCACCGGCCGGAGGACCTGCCGCGCCTGCTGGCGCTGGCCCGGCCGGACCGCATCGTGATCGGATCCCGCCGGCGGGCAACCGGCCAGCCCGCGGCCCGGCGGCGGGCCAACCGGGTGGCGGATTTCTGGATCTCCTGGGCGGCGGGCCATGCGGTGGCGGACAGCCAGTCGGGCTTCCGGATATATCCCGCCGCGGCGCTGACGGCGCTCGATCGCTACGAGGGCCGGGCGCGGCGCTTCTCCTTCGAAAGCGAGATCCTGATCGACGCCGCGCGGGCCGGGATTACCACCGTCGCGGCCGACATCCCGGCGCTCTATGCCGGCACTCTGAAGCGCCCCAGTCATTTCCGACCCGTTGCGGATATTTCACGCATCGTGATGATGGTGGCCGGGAAGCTGCTGGCGCGCGGGATGGACCCGGCGGGGCTGCGTCGCGCCCTCGCAGGGCTCCGGCGGCTCGAGGAGGAGGGACGGAATGATGTTTCGCCGTGATGCGCTGCGCGGCTGCCTGCCGGCCCTGATCGCGGTCGGCGGCGGCATCGGCCTCGGCGCCTGCCGGGAGCAGCCGATCTACGAGAGCACCAACGGGCAGTTCCAGGGCCGCGCGAGCCTGCAGGAACGCGAGGCGCAGATCCGCCGTGCCGCCGCGTCCCAGTCCGGCTGGTCCGTGCAGTCGATGCGCCCGGGCCTGGTGCGCGCCAGCAATTCCTGGCGCAGCCACCAGATGACGGTCGACATCGCCTTCGACATCCGCACCTTCACGATCTCCTACGTGAACAGCGTGAACCTCGACTACGACGGGGCGCGCATCCACCAGGCGTACAACGACCGCGTGCGGGGGCTGGAACGGGCGATCATCCAGTACAGTGGCGCACCGGGCGGCCCGATCTCGAGCAGCGGCGGGCGCGGCGGCAGCGACGCGGTGCCGGTCTCGGGCGGCGTGGTCAGCCAGGAGTAGTGATCAGGCCATCCCGCCGTTGATCGAGATGGTCTGCCCCGTGATGTAGGCGGCGCGATCCGAACACAGGAAGGCGACGAGGTCGGCCACTTCCTCCGCGCGCCCCAGCCGCCGCGCGGGGACGATCTGCTTCACCGTCTCGGGCGGCACGGCGGCGGCGATGGCGGGGCTGTCGATCAGCCCGGGCGCGACCGCATTCACCGTCACGCCGCGCGGCGCGCATTCCAGCGACAGCGCGCGCACCGCCCCGATCAGCCCCGCCTTGGCCGCCGCGTAGTTCGCCTGGCCGCGATTGCCCATGATGGCCGAGACCGACGACATCGCGACGATCCGCCCCCGGCGCGTGCCCATCATCGGCAGCAGCAGCGGCCGCGCGACGTGGAAGAATCCGTCGAGCGAGACCGCCATGACGCGGCGCCACTGCGCTTCCGTCATCGCGGCCATCGGCACGTCCTCATGCGCGCCGGCATTGTGGACCAGCACCTGGATGGGGCCGGGTTCCAGCAGGCGCTCGCAGGCGGCGAGGCTCGCCGCGTGGTCGGCGATGTCGAAGGCGACGCTCTCGCCGCCGAGCTCCGCCGCCAGCGCCTCGGCGCGCGCGACATTGGCATGGGCATGGACGATGACGCGCAGCCCGTCGCGGGCGAGGGCGCGGCAGATCGCCTCCCCGATCGGGCTGCTGCCGCCGGTGACGAGGGCACGGATCATGCGAGGACCACCGTGGCGCGGCCGGCGAGCAGGCGGCGCCCACCGCCCTCGACCGCGAAGCCGTAGATGAAGCCGCGGCTTTCGCGCGCCAGCGCCGTGGCGCTGACGGCGAGGTCGCCTTGGATGTCGTCGAGCCGTTCGGCGCCGACCTCGACACCCGCCAGCGCGGCGAGGAAGCCCACGCCCTGCGGCCCGCCATCGGTCAGCGCACCATGCAGCGCCATCGCCTGCAGCGCGTATTCCAGGCCGCAGACCGCCGGCAGCACGCCGTCGCGGCGCAGTGGGTTCGATGCATCGCGATGCGTGGCGGACAGGCAGGCGATGCCATCCGCGTCGCAGGCCGTGACGCGGTCGAGCAGGCACATGCCGCCCTGGTGCGGAACGAGGCGCGCGATCGCCGCGCGCGTCGCGGGCAGGCTCACGCCGCCACCGCCACTGCGAGGCGCGTATCCTCGAGCATCGGCAGCCGGACCGTCCCGCCCCTGCCGCCGGCAAGCACCGCGAGCAGCGGCAGGGCGCGCGCGACCGGGTTGGCGTCGTGCAGCGCCGCGAGGCCATCGGGCAGGTCCGACGCCTCCGCGGCACTGTCCTCCTGCGCCAGGGTGATCCGCCCATGCGTGCCGCCCTCGGGCACCAGCACCAGCGCGAGGGCGAAGGACGCCGCGGTCGGCCGCAGCGCATCGAGCGGCGCGGGCAGCGGCACGTCATGCGCGACGAACAGCACCGGGCGCCGCGCCACCACCGCCTGCGCCGCGGCGTGCAGCAATCCCGTCCCCAGCACGCCGTCATGGCCGCCGAGGCTGACGGAGGGCCGCGCCGACCCCACCGCGATGCCCCAATAGCCCGCCGCCGCGTTGTGCACGGAATTGTGGAACTGCGTCGGGGAGATCGCGCCATCCGGCGTGTGCAGCGCCTCGAGGATCGAGGTGATGACATGGCCCTCGCCGTTCGAGCTGGCGAAGACGGTGTCGAGTTCCTCAGGCGGCAGGCCGCTGTCCTGCACCGCCTCGGTCGCCACGGCGAGGGCGAGGCGCACGGAGGGGCCGGTGCGGCGGCGCTCGGTGGCGGGCAGCAGGGTCGGGGCGGGCGGCGTCAGCGGCGCGGGCTCGTAGGGCACGGCACCCGCCAGCACGGCCGCGGAGGGCGCCCAGCCCATGAGCCCGGGGCCGAGCAGGCCGATCCCGGCGATGCCGACGGCGAGCGTCATGCGAGCCGCCCGATCACCAGCGCGCAATTGCTGCCGCCGAAGCCGAAGGAATTGGACAGCACGCGCGCCACCGGCGCGACGGCGTTGTCGACCGCGATGCGCGCGGTGAAGGCGGGGTCGGGCGCTGCGATGCCGAGGCAGCCGGGCACCAGCCCGTCCTCGACGCAGATGGCCGCGATCGCGGCTTCCAGCGCACCCGAGGCTCCAAGCGTGTGCCCGGTCCAGCCCTTGGTCGAGGAGCAGGGCACCGCATCGCCGAAGATACGCGCGATCGCGCGGTCCTCCATGGCGTCATTGGTGCGCGTGCCGGTGCCGTGCATGTTCACGTAATCGATCGCCTCCGGTCCGATGCCGGCGCTGTCGAGCGCGGCGCGCATGGCGGCGACCGCGCCATGGCCTTCCGGATGCGGGGAGGACATGTGGTGCCCATCCGACGACGCCCCCGCGCCGAGCAGGCCGAGCGCGCCCTGGTCGCCCGGCCCCGCGCGTTCCAGCAGGGCGAAGGCCGCGGCCTCCCCGATGCTGATGCCGTCGCGGTCCTCGGCGCAGGGCCGCGTCGGCCCCTTGGCCAGCAATTCGAGCGAGCCGAAGCCGTGCAACGTCAGCCGGCACAGCGTGTCCGCCCCGCCCACCACCGCGGCGTCGGCCAGCCCCGCCGCGATCAGCATCGCCGCATCGAGGAAGGCCCGCGCGCCCGAGGTGCAGGCCGTCGAGATCGACACGCAGGGCCCCTTCAGGCCGAGCCGCGCCCGGACGTAGCGCGGCAGCGCGTGCAGATCGTGGGTGCGGGCGAAGTCGTAGGGCGGCAGCGCGCCATCCGCGCCACGGCGCGACCAGGCCTGCTCCGTCTCCTCGATGCCGGAGGTCGAGGTGCCGAGCACCACGGCGATGCGGTCCGCGCCATGGCGCGCGGCGGCGTCGGCGACGGCGGCATCGAACCCGTCCTGCCGCAGCGCGAGTTCCGCAAGCCGTGTGTTGCGGCAGGCGAAGGCGGCCAAGGGCGCAGGGGGTTCGATCGCCTCGGCGTCCCGCACGCGGCCGATCCAGATGCCCTCGGGCATGCCGGGCAGGTCGCAGCGCGTCAGGCCGCCGGCGCGCGCCTGCAGCGCCTGGCGCGTGGCCACCAGGCCCACGCCCATGGCGCTGGTCGCGGTGATCGCGGAGAGGCGCAGCGGCAGCATGGACCTCACCTGGTCCCGGCCCGGCGCGGCGCCAGGGCGCAGGCGAGCAGGAAGGCCGAGGCGACGCCCACCGTCACGGTCAGCCCTGTGGCGTGCAGCACCGGCGTGGCGCAGAGCGCGAGCAGGCCGAAGGTGAGCAGCGTCGTGACCATGCAGCTGATGACCGAACCCAGGGCACGTGCGGCGTCCTCGGTGCTCTCCTCGCCGGAACGTGACATGAACAACGCATAGTCCATCCCCACGCCGGCCAACAAGAGCGCCGCCGTGAGGTGAAAGACCCCGATCCGTTCCCCCAGCGCAGCAAGGATGGCGAAGGTCAGCAGCAGCGCCCCCGCCAGGGACAGCGCGATGCGCAGCCCGCCGGTCAGGCCGCGGCCGGCGCCGAGCAGGACCAGCACCAGCAGCGCGCCGACCCCGCCCCATTTCAGCGCCTCCTTGATCCCCTGATCGAGCAGCGCCCCGGTCTCAGCCTTGAAATCGACCAGCAGCAGCCCCGGGACCGCCGCCGCGGCCGCGCGCAGCGCATCCATGTCGCGGATGCCGCTGGGCAGCAGCAGGGCGCGCCAGCCCTGCCCCTCCTGCCGCAGCAGAGGGGACAGGCGCGCGGCCAGCGTCGGCAGCGCCCCGAGATCCGCGGGCGTCAGCGGCGGCAGGCGGCGGGCGTCCTCGATCCCGTCGAGGAAGGGCTGGAACGCGGCGGCGCGGAACGGCAGCCCGTTGCGTGCGGCCTCGAGCCGCTGGGCCACCGTCGCGGCATCCGGCAGGGCCGCGATACGGATCCGCTGGGTCGCAACGCTCGGCAGGAAGCGCGCGGGGTGATCGATCGCCGCGACGGTGCCGGACGCCATCAGCCGCGCGGCGGTGGCCTCGGCCGCCCGCAGCGCACCCTCGGCATCAGGGGCGCGCAAGGCCAGCACGACACGGACATCGGGGGCGCCGACCTGGCCGCGCAGTTGTTCGTCCAGCGCCCGCACCGGCTCGGGCACGGGGCTGAGCGCGGCGAGGTCGCGTTCCATGCGCGGACCGCCCGCCAGCGCCAGCGCGACCGCCACGCCGGCCAGGAGCACCAGCACCGGACCGCGCCGGGCCGGCAGGCGCAGGAGCAGATGGGCGAGACGCTCGGGTAGCGGCCGCACGAACAGGCCTTCCGGCGGCAGCAAGGGTGGCAGCAGGAACCGGGTGGCGAGCGCGGCGCCGACCAACCCGGTCGCGGCGAACAGGCCCAGCTGCGCCAGGCCCGGGAAGCCGGAGGCCAGCATCGGCGTCAGCCCCGCCACGGCCGCCGCCGCCGCAAGGCGCAGCGTCGGCCAGATCCGACGCGCCGTCTCGCGCGGGGACTCCCCCGGCGCGCGGTTGGTCACCAGCAGCAGCGGGTAGTCGTCGCAGACGCCGAGCATGGTGATGCCGAAGCCGATCGCCGCGGCGTGCACATGGCCGAACACCGCGCCGACGACGAGGAGCGCCGCCAGCGTGCCCACCGAGAGCGGCAGCGCCACCACCGCCAGCATCATCGGCGACCGGTAGCGCCACAGCAGGAACGCCCCCACCAGCACGAGGGATAGTTTCGACACCAGCGCGACATCGGCACGCACCGTCGCGGCCGCCTCGGCCGCGAAGACGCCGGGGCCGGAGACCAGGAGCCGGGTTCCCGGGGGCGGTGCGGCAGCGTCATAGGCCTGGCGGATGGTCGCGACCGCCTGGGCCTGGGATTCCGTATCGAGGCCCGAGGCGCGGGTCTGGGCAACTAGCAGGGCGCGGCCATCGACCATCCAGACGCCGTTCTCGGTCGCGACGCGCGCCTCTCCGGCCCAGGCGCGCAGCATGGCGAGGAAGGCGCCGGTCGGGTCGGCGAAGGCGAAGCGGCGCACCAGCGGCGCCGCGGAGGACCGGAGCCCGTCCAGGACACCCTCGAGCGCACCGCGCAGCGCCGGCTCGGCGAAGGCCTCCGGCGTCGCGGCGGGGGACAGGGCGTAGCGATGGGCGAAGAGCACGGCGGCTTCCTCGTCGCCGACCACGGCGCTGCCATTCGCCACCAGGCTGAAGGCCCCCGATTCCACCATCGCGCGCGCCACGGATCGGGAGATGCGGGCGAGGTCGGCCGCGGGTGCCCCCTCGATGCCCGCGAGCAGCAGCGTCGTCGCGGCGCCGCTGCGCAGTTCCTGCAGCAGGAAGGCGGCCTCGGGCGTCGCGGGTTCGGGGAGGAAGTCGGCGATGTCGGCGCGCACCTCCACGACCCGCATGGCCAGCGCGAAGGCGCCGGCCAGCGCAGCGAGGACGAGCAGCAGGGCCGCGACGCGCTTCATCCGGCCCGGGCGGCGTCGCCGCGCCCTCGGGCCGCCACCCGGCCGGCCTGTCGCGGCCATGCCCTTGCGGCCGTCGCGGGCATCACGGCAGGCGCGTCGCCACCAGGCGGCTGCGGCCGTCGCTGCCCTGCGTCTCGACCGTGCTCATGAAGCCCTCTTCGCCCTCCAGCACGATACGCTGCACCGCCGCCCGCGCGCGGACCGACAGCGGCACGAGCAGCAGGCGCCAGCGCTGTGGCGTGCCGCTGAACGTCACCTCATGGTAGCGGCGCAGCGTGGCGAGGTCGCCCGCCAGCGTGGCGCGGAGGGCCTCGACCAGCGGACGGATCTCGGGGGCGGTATCGAGGGAGAGCGTCTCGCGGATGCCGCGCTCGGGGCGTTCGAGGGTCAGCGTGTCACCCTCGACGAGAAACAATTCGGGGGCGGGTTCGAGCGTCCGCTTCTCGAGCCGGTCGGGTGCCCGCCAGGACAGGAGGCCCCGCGAGGTCAGCGGGCGGTCGAGCTCCGGGAGGTCCTTGTCCTCGACGAAGCTGGCCCGCACTTCCCGCACCGCGGCGAGGCGCGCCATCACCGCGGCGACCGGATCGGGCGCCTGCGCCGCGAGCGGCAGGACCAGCGCCGCGCGGCGCGGGACGGACGGGGGGACGAAGCGCCCCCCGTGCCGCGCCATGGTCAGGCCGCCGCGCGGATCGCCGCGGCCTTCACGTCATCGCCGACCGCGCCGGCGAAGGTCGCGAAGTTCTTCTCGAACAGCCCGACGAGCCGCGCGGCGGTGCGGTCGTAGGCGGCCTTGTCGGCCCAGGCCTCGCGCGGGTTCAGCAGTTCGGACGGAATGCCCGGCACGGCCTTGGGCATCATCAGGCCGAAGAAGGGATCCTGGACGAACTCGACCTTCGCGAGCGAGCCGTCGAGCGCGGCGCGCAGCAGCCCGCGCGTCACCTTGATCGGCATGCGCGAGCCCGTGCCGTAGGCGCCGCCCGACCAGCCGGTGTTGACCAGCCAGCAATCCGCACCGTGCTTCGCGATCAGGTCCGCGAGCATCCGCCCGTAGACCTCCGGATGGCGCGGCAGGAAAGGCGCACCGAAGCAGGTGGAGAAAGTCGCCTGCGGTTCCTTGCCGAGGCCCTTCTCGGTGCCCGCGACGCGCGCCGTGTAGCCGGACAGGAAGTGGTACATCGCCTGCGCGGCCGAGAGCTTGCTGATCGGCGGCAGCACGCCGAAGGCATCGGCCGTCAGCATGACCACGTTCTTCGGCAGGCCGGCCGTGCCCTTCTCCACCACGTTCGGGATGTAGTGGATCGGGTAGCAGGACCGCGTGTTCTCGGTCAGCGCATTGTCATCGAGGTCGAGATGGCCGTCGGCATCGGCCACCACGTTCTCGAGCACGGTGCCGAAGCGGTGGGAGGCGGCCCAGATCTGCGGCTCGGCGTCCTGCGACAGCTTGATGACCTTGGCGTAGCAGCCGCCTTCGAAGTTGAAGACGCCGGTGTCCGACCAGCCATGCTCGTCATCGCCGATCAGCGCGCGCTCGGGGTCGGAGGACAGCGTCGTCTTGCCGGTGCCCGACAGGCCGAAGAACAGCGCGACATCGCCCTTGCCACCGACATTGGCGCTGCAATGCATCGGCAGCACGCCACGTTCCGGCAGCAGCCAGTTCATGACGGTGAAGATGCTCTTCTTGATCTCGCCCGCGTAGGAGGTGCCGGCGATGACGATGGTGCGGGTCGCGAGCGACAGCGCGATCACCGTGCCGGTGCGGCAGCCGTCGTCGCCGGGATCGGCCTCGAATTCCGGGGCGTGCAGGATGGTCCAGTCCGCCGCGAAATCCGGAAGGTCGGCCTTCGCCGGGCGGATGAACATGTTGCGCGCGAACAGCGCGTGCCAGGCGTTCGTCGTGACCAGGCGCACGCGGATGCGGTGCGCGGGGTCAGCGCCGGCATGCAGGTCCTGGGTGAACAGTTCCGCCTTCTGGCCGAGCCAGGCGCGGACCTTCGTCAGCAGGCCCGAGAACTTGTCGGCCGGCAGGGGCTGGTTGACCTTGCCCCACCAGACGGCCTCGCGCGTCGCGGGCTCGTCCACCACGAACTTGTCCTGGACGGACCGGCCGGTGTGCTGGCCGGTCACCGCGATGAAGGCGCCGTCCGCCGACAGCCGGCCTTCCCCGCGGCGCAGGGCGTTCGCGACCAGGGCGGGGGCGGTCAGGTTGGCATGGACCTCGCCGCTGGCGGAAACGCCGGTACCGGCAAGCGCGGTGGTAGGGGAAGTCATGCGGAACGGCTCTCCTGAGCGTCACAAGGCGGCGTGCACCAACGCCATTTCCGCGACATGGGCGGCAGAATTGCGGCAGGGCCGCCCCTAGCCGGGCGGCGCCAACCGCGCCCTTCCCTCCCGCGCCGCACGGATCAGCGCCGTACGCACACCGTCCGCATCGCTTAACGGCGCTAAGAAGGCAAGACGAACTGTTCGGTTACCTTCGGACAGGTCGCAGCCATCCACATCCACCGCCACCAGCCGCCAGGAGCCCGGCCCGGCACCGAGCAGCCCGTTCGCGATCGCCTCGACCGCATCCGCGTGGTCCGCATTCACATGCGCAACGATGTCGGCCTCGGCGGCGGCGATGGCCGCGACCGCGGCGGAGTCGGGGGCCAGTTCCGCGGCCTTGATGCGTTCCGCGCGGGCAAAACCGCCGACGTGCAAGGCCCCGCCGAGCCGGACCCGCCACAGGCCGAAATCGGCGAAATCCGCATACAGCGCCGCATAGGGATGGCGGGCCAGCCACCGGGCCTTGAGCGGCGCGACGTCCCCCTCCGGCACCCGTTCGGCGAGGCCGGTCACAGTGACGCGAGGCGCCGTCTGCGGATTGGGCCCCTCGGCGACGCCGGAGAACAGCAGGGCGCAACGTGGTTCGGCCGCGAGGTGGCGCGTATGCTCGGACAGCGTCGACAGCCACAGCAGCGGGGACAGGTCCGGCGCCGGGGCCGGGGTGACGAGGCTTGCGAAGGGCTGCCCGCCCGCGCCGGTGGCCAGCGTCGCCGATATCGCGCCGCGAATCAGTCCGCGGGCCTCCCGGATCCCCTGTTCCGACGCCATCTCTGCCCTCGGCCCGTCTCGTGCCACAATCGGCCGCGAAATTGTGACGACATCGGTCGCGGCGCAACCGCGATCCCCAGGACCCGGAAACCCGAACCCGACATGCCCCAGACCATCGCCCTCGTGGATGACGACCGCAACATCCTGACCAGCGTGCAGATGACGCTCGAGCAGGAGGGCTACACCGTGCGCACCTACACGGATGGCGAGAGCGCCCTGCAGGGCCTGATGGCGCGCCCGGCGGACCTCGCCGTGCTCGACATCAAGATGCCGCGCATGGACGGGATGGAACTGCTGCAGCGCCTGCGCCAGCGGTCCAACATGCCGGTGGTCTTCCTGACGTCGAAGGACGAGGAGGTGGACGAGCTGATGGGCCTGCGCCTCGGCGCCGACGACTACATCACCAAGCCCTTCAGCCAGCGCCTGCTGCTCGAGCGCATCCGCGCCCTGCTCCGCCGCAACGAGGCCTCGCGCGCCGAAGGCTCGGGCGCGCCCCCGGGCGGCGTCATCTCCCGCGGCGACCTGGTGCTGGACGAGACCAAGCACACCTGCGTCTGGAAGGGCGGCCAGGTGCAGCTGACGGTCACCGAATTCCTGCTGGTCAAGGCGCTCGCCATCCGCCCCGGCATGGTCAAGAACCGCGACCAGCTGATCGACGCCGCCTATGGCGAGAACATTTACGTCGACGACCGCACCATCGACAGCCACGTGAAGCGCATCCGCAAGAAGTTCCGCCAGGTGGATGGCGAGTTCGACCAGATCGAGACGCTCTACGGCATCGGCTACCGCTACAAGGAAGCCTGATCGGCGGTGCAGGAGGAAACGATGACGGCGGCAGCAGCGGCCCGCGCGGATGCCTGACGGCTCGGCACGCCGTCCCGCGCCGCTGCGCGCGGAGGCGCCGGCCGAACCGCGCCCGCGGCGCTTCTCGCCGCTGCTGCGTCGCATCCTCCTGGTCAACGCGGTGCCTCCGGCGCTGCTCGCCGCGGCGCTGCTCTACCTCGACCAGTACCAGAACGGCCTGCTCGCAGCGGAGGTCGAGGCGCTGCGGACCCAGGCGCGGATCTACGCCGGCGCGATCGCCGAGGCCGCGGTGCGGGTCGACGGCGACCGCGCCATCCTGGTGCCGGAGGCCGCCAGGCCGCTGCTGCGCCGCCTGGTCGAACCGTCCCCGAACACCCAGGCGCGCCTGTTCGACAATACCGGCCTGATGGTCGCCGACAGCCGCGTGCGCGAGGGTCCCGGCGGCGCCGTCGTGACCGAGCCCCTGCCGCCGCCCGAACCGCGCGGCGCGCTCTCGACCACCGTGGGCGAGGTCTATGACCGGCTCTCCGGTGTGCTGCCCTCGGGGCTGCGCAGCACCGGGGTGGGCAGCGGCGTGTCGGTCGATGTCGGCCCGAATGCGCCGGATTTCGACTGGCAGCCCGACCTCGGCCCCGACCGGCGCGAGGAGCTGCGGCTCGCCCTCGAAGGCGGCGTGCGGCCCTACATCCGGCGGACCGGGGATGGGCGGCTGCTGGTCTCGGTCGCCGAGCCGGCGCGGCGCGGCGGGCAGAGCATCGGCATCGTGCTGCTGACGCGCGATGCGCGCGAGGTGGATACGCGGCTGTTCGAGATCCGCGTCTCCGTCCTGATGCTCTTCGCCACCGCGCTGGTGCTGACGGTGATGCTGTCCTTCTACCTCGCGCGCACCATCGCGACGCCGATGCTCGACCTCGCGCGCGCCACGCAACGCATGCGCGAAGGCGAGGGCCGCGAGGAATCGGTGCCCGAGCCCCTGATGGCACGCGACGACGAGATCGGCGTGCTGGCGCGCGACCTGCAGAATTCCGCCCGCGCGCTCTGGGCGCGCATCGATGCCAACGAACGCTTCGCCGCCGATGTCGCGCATGAACTGCGCAACCCGCTGACCAGCGTGCGCAGCGCGCTCGAGACGCTGCGCCGCGTCGAGAACCCGAACAGCCGCAACCGGCTGCTCGACATCATCGCCGAGGATGCGGTGCGGATGGACCGGCTGATCGGCGACATCAGCGACTCCTCCCGCGTCGACGCGGAACTGTCGCGCACCGTCTCCACCCCGGTCGACATCGCGCCGATCCTCTCGGCGCTATCCGAACTGCACCAGGCGACGCGCAAGGAGGACGACGCCATCGTCGTCCTCGAAGCCCCGCCGGGCCCGATGGTGGTGCGCGGCGTCGAAGGCCGCATCGTGCAGGTCTTCCGCAACCTGCTGGGCAACGCGATCTCCTTCAGCCCGGAGAAGGGCCATGTCTGGGTGAAGGCGCGCCTGACGGGCGCCCTCGCCGAGGTCGCGATCGAGGACGAAGGCCCCGGCATCCCCGAGCAGAAGCTCGAGAGCATCTTCGAGCGCTTCTACTCCGAACGCCCCCGCGGCGAGCGCTTCGGCCAGCATTCCGGCCTCGGCCTGTCCATCAGCAAGCAGATCGTCGAGGGGCTGCGCGGGACCATCACGGCGGAGAACCGGCGGCGGGCCGATGGCAGCGTGGCGGGCGCGCGCTTCGTGGTGCGCCTGCCGGTGGGCTGAGGCTCCCCCTCGCATCGCGTCCCGGATGGCGGCATACAGGCCCCCATGAGCACGTCCCTAACCGCCGACTACCTCATCTCCCATCGCGGCCGGGCCGAGGATCTTGGCGCCTGGGTCGTGGGCGCCGCCTTCGGGCGCGGCGGCCGGTCCTGCGCCTTCGCGCTGGGCGACGGCACCGTGCGCCTCGCGGCCATCGAGGGCGACTGGGCCGGTGTCGCCGCGCATGACGGCGCCTGCCTCGCCATCGCGCCGGACTGCAAGGACGGGGTGATCACCGGCGGCGACGACGGGCGGCTGATGCGCATCGCCCCCGACGCCACCGCGACCGAGGTCGCGACATACGGCAGCCGCTGGGTCGACCAGGTCGCGAGCCATGAATCCGGCCTGCGCGCCGCGGCGGTGGGCAAGGCGGTGCACCTGCTCGACGGCAAGGGGGCGGCGTTGAAGTCCCTCGCGCACCCGTCCACGGTCACCGGCATCGCCTTCGACCCGAAGGGCAAGCGCCTCGCCGCCTCCCACTACAACGGCGCCTCGCTGTGGTTCGTCGCGGCGAAGGAAAGTTCGCCCCGGCTGCTCGAATGGAAGGGCAGCCACACGGGCGTCCTCATCAGCCCGGACGGGACGCATGTCGTGACCTCCATGCAGGAGAACACGCTGCATGGCTGGCGCCTGGCGGATGGCCAGCACATGCGGATGGCCGGCTATCCGTCGAAGACGAAGTCGATGGGCTTCACCGCCAAGGGGCGCTGGCTCGCGACCGCCGGGGCGGATTGCGTCGTGCTCTGGCCCTTCTTCGGCGGCGGGCCGATGGGCAAGGCGCCGACCGAGCTCGCGGGCGGGGACGGCGTGCTCTGCACGATGGTCGCCTGCCACCCGCAGCAGGAGGTCGTGGCCGCGGGCTTCGGCGACGGGCTGGTGCTGATCGCCGAGGTCGCCTCGGGCCGCGTCGTGCCGGTTGCCCCGCCGGGCGGTTCGGCGGTTTCGGCCCTCGCCTGGAACGATGCCGGCACGCACCTCGCCTTCGGCACCGAGGCCGGCGGCGCGGGCCTGGTGGACCTGTCGAAGCGATGAGCGCGCCGATCCTCGAGACGCCGCGCCTGCGCGTCCCGCGCATCGGGCTGGGCACCTGGACGCTGCGCGGGGCGGAGGCGCAACAGGCCGTCGAGACCGCCATCGGCCTCGGCTACCGGCACATCGACACCGCGGCGATGTATGGCAACGAGGATGCGGTCGGCGCCGGCATCGCGGCCTCGGGCGTGCGGCGGGGGGAGATCTTCCTCACCACCAAGGTGTGGTGGACGGAACTCGCCCCCGAAGCGCTGCGCGCCTCGGCCGAGGCATCGCTGAAGCGGCTCGGCATGCGCTATGCGGACCTGATCCTGATCCACTGGCCGGCGGTCGACATGGATCTGCCGGCGGCCCTCGGCGCGCTGGCGAAGCTGCAGCAGGACGGGCTGGCGCGCGCCGTCGGCGTGTCGAACTTCCCGCCCGGGCTGCTGGAACGGGCGATCGCACTCGGCATCGCACCCCTCGCGGCGCTGCAGGTCGAGGCGCATGTCTATCTCTGGCAGGACCGCCTCGCCGCGCTCTGCCGCCGGCACGGCCTCGCCCTGACGGCCTACGCGCCCATCGCGAAGGCGCAGGTGAATGACGACCCGGTGATGCGCGCCATCGCCACGAAATACGGGGCCAGCCCGGTGCAGATCGCCCTCGCCTGGTTGCTGGCGCAGGACGGGGTCGTCGCCATCCCGAAATCGGGCCGGCCGGAGGGGCAGCGGGAGAACCTCGCCGCGGCCGCGATCCGGCTCGATGCCGAGGACCTCGCGGCCATCGCCCGGCTGCCGAAGGACCGCCGCCTGGTGAATCCCTCCTTTGCCCCCGATTGGGACGCCTGACGGTCGGTCGCAGGAAGCTCTCGCCGCGCCGCCCGACGGGCAGCATCGCACCCGCGCGATTGTCCCAGCCCCGGATCGGGACCGTTTGGGCGCGGAGGGACCCGACTTTTCAAACAGATGGAGCGCCGCGGCCCATCGGGCGCCCCGGGGGTGGCAAGCCCCCGCCCGCCCATGCTTGATTGCCGCCCGACCAGACCAGGAGTGAAGACCATGGCCGCACCCGAGGACGAGGACGAGGACTTCGATCTCGGCATCAGCCTCGAGTCCGTCGCCGCCATCGTGGACGCCGCCCGCGCAGTGCAGGAGGGCGAGGAAAGCGGCGCCCTCGCGCGCGAGGAGGAGGACGAGGAAGGCCTCGACGCCGAGGACGACGAGAACATGGATGAGGACGCGCTGCGCGCCTTCATCAACGATCTGAACGAGGACGAGCAGGCCTCCCTGATCGCGCTCGCCTGGATCGGGCGCGGCGACTACTCGGCCGAGGACTGGGAAGAGGCCCGCACCCTGGCGCGCGAGCGCAACGTGCGCGACCCCGCGGACTACCTGCTCGGCATCGACATGCTCGGCGACATGCTGGAGGAAGGCCTGGACGAACTGGGCCTGTCGCTCGAGGACGAGGAGTGAGGGTGACGCTCCGCCGTCTCGTCCTGCTGCTGCCGATCCTGCTGCTGCCCGGATGCTCGGCGCGGGATTCCGCCGTGGCCGAGGACGGGCGGGAACGCCTGGTCGGCCTGCGCGCGGACGATCTGCGCCTGTGCGCCGGCGTGCCGAACCTGACGGCGAATTCCGCGGGCGGGGAGTTCTGGACCTATGACCGCTCCCCGCCGGCCTCGGGCGTGTCCGCGCCGGTGCCGGTGATCGGCGGGTCGCTGTCGGTGTCGGCCGGGTCGACCTGCCGCGTCACCTTCCAGCTGGTGGACGGCAAGGTGACGCGGATCGGGTATTCGGCGGCCTCGGACCTGCCGATGTCGCAGAATTCCGCCTGCGCCCCGGTGGTGCAGGGCTGCCTTCGGCTCGTCGAGCAGGGCGCCGTCAGGCCGGAATAGGGCCCGCGGGCAGGTTCGCGATCTCGCGGATCAGCTTGCGCTTCACGGCGACGCCGAAGCTCTCGAAATCCTCGGCGACGATCATGAAGGAGCCGTCG
Organism: Neoroseomonas marina; assembly: GCF_012927745.1. Lineage (GTDB taxonomy): Bacteria > Pseudomonadota > Alphaproteobacteria > Acetobacterales > Acetobacteraceae > Neoroseomonas > Neoroseomonas marina. Next base: position 696,476 of record NZ_JABBKX010000002.1, on the reverse strand, counting down.
CCGCCGATGACGTTCTCCCGGTAGTAGTCGTCGAGCGGCACCGGCGGCAGGCGTCCGAAGGTCGGACGGTCGTTCACGATGGGCAGGCCGTTGATGACGATGCCCTCGGCCACCGCCGCGTCGCGTTCGCGATCCGCGGGCGGACCCGAATTGTTCACGCCGTCGCCCGAGACGTCGATCACCTTGCGCGTCGCCTCCCACGGGCAATCGGCCAGGACCTGGCGGGCGTGGCGGATGGCACCCGAGATCGAGGTCCAGGACAGCGCGACGCGCGGCGCGCTCGCGAGTTCCGCGGCCCAGCCATCGGCATCGGCCTGGTTCGCGATGCGCCGCCAGGGGATGACGGTGCGCTGGTACTCGATGCCGGCCCATTCGACATAGGCGATGCCGATCGAGCCCGTCATGCCGCCACGGATGGCCGCGACGACCACGGGATCGGCGACGGCAAGCCGATAGCCTTCCCGCTGGAGCCGCGCCTCGTCCTCGTCGATCGAGCGCGACACGTCCACGGCCAGAACCAGGGAAACATCCACCGCATCCTGGGCCCGGGCGGGCCGGATGGCCGGGACCGCGGCAACGCCCGCGGCAGCGAGAAGGATCCTGCGACGCATCGGTACCTCCTCGTGACGATTCGGAAGGTTGCGCGCGTCCCCGGGGGGATTCAACTCAAACGTGCGGTGGATCCGGGAGGGGCGCCGCCCCTCCCGGGCTCCCCCGGTCCCAGGCCGAAAGGCCTGTGGAAACCTATGCCTGGTGCTGGAAACCGCTCAGAGCGCGCCGAGAACCACGCCGGCCACGCGCGCGGCGTCGGCTTCCGACATGTAGGGATGCATCGGCAGCGACAGGACCTGATGGCACAGCGCCTCGCTGACCGGCAGCGGCGCCGGGCCGCCGGCGACGGCAGCCGCATGGTGCGCCGCGTAGGCGGGCTGATGGTGCAGCGGCTTCGGATAGTAGATGCCCGAGCCGATCTGCTGCGCCGAGAGCGCCTGCTGCACGCGCGCCCGCACCGCCGCATCCGGCAGGCGGATCGTGTAGAGCCCGTAGCAGTTCTCCGCGCCGTCCTGCGCCACCTGCACGCCGACCTTGCCGGCGAAAGCCGCGTCATACGCCGCGCCGATGCGGCGGCGCTGCCCGAGCTCCTGCTCGAAGATGCCCATCTTGGCGCAGAGGATCGTCGCCTGCAGCGTGTCGAGCCGGCCATTCATGCCGGTGCGCTCGACCTCGTAGCGCGTCTTGCCTTCGCCATGCGTGCGCAGCGAGCGGAAGAGGTCCGCGCGATCCGCATCGTTGGTCAGCAGCGCGCCGCCGTCGCCATACGCGCCGAGCGTCTTGGTCGGGTAGAAGGACAGCGCCGCCGCCCCGCCCCAGCCGCCGAGCCGGCGATTGCCCAGCCGCGCGCCGAAGGCCTGCGCCGCGTCGTCCAGGGCGAACATCCCCTCCCGCGCGCAGATCGCCTCGATCGCCGGCCAGTCGGCGGGCAGGCCGAACAGGTCCACGCCCACCACCGCGCGCGGCTTCAGGCGGCCGTCCTTCTTCACCGCGGCGATCCGCTTCTCGAGGTCGGCGATGTCGATGTTGAAGGTCTCGGCATCCACGTCGACGAAGACCGGCGTCGCGCCGAGCACGAGCGGGACCTCGGCCGTCGCGGTGTAGGTGAAGGCGGGCAGGAAGACCGCGTCGCCGCGGCCGATGCCTTCGGCCATCATCGCGATCTGCAGCGCGTCGGTGCCGGAGGAGACGCCGACGGCATGCGCGACGCCGGCGAAGGCGGCGAGCTTCTCCTCGAGCTCCGTCACCTCCGGCCCATTGATGAAACGGCCGGAATCGAGGACGGCGGCGATGCGCCGGTCGAGCTCGGCGCGGATCAGGGCCTGCTGCGCCTTGACGTCGAAGAGCGCGATGGGAGCGGTCATGAGTCCTCGGGGTGCTGCGGCGATTGCGGCAGCGTCTTAGACCCGGAGGCCGCGTCGCGCGAAATCACCCTTGGTGTCCTTGTGCAACGCAATATGCGGAAACACGGCGGAAAGGGCGGGGGAGGAGAACCTCCCCCGAGCCCCCTCCCTTCCTTGGATACTTGGCGCCGGCCGCGACGGCCAGTTCCCAGGCGTCAAAGAAGGTTGAGGGGGGTCCCGGTTGGGGGGAGAGAAGTTCTCTTCCCCCTCCGACGCTCAGCCGCCGTCTGCCTTCAGGACCTCGCCCGCGAGGTACAGGCTCCCGCAGATCAGCACCCGCCCCGGGACGCCGTCCGCTGCGATCCGCGCCAGCGCCGCCGCCACCGTCGGGCCCAGCCGCGCCACGCCGCCGCTTGCCGCGACGATGTCCTCGACCGGCATCGCCAGGTGCTGCCCCGGCTCCGCAACCGCGGTCAGCGTCGTCGCGAAGGGGATCAGCGGGCGGAGGAACTCCTCGCTCGCCTTGCCCTTCTTCATCCCGACCACCAGGTGCAGTGGCCGATCGCGCCAGGTCGCAAGGTGCTGCGCCAGCGCCACGCCGGCACCGGCGTTGTGCCCGCCGTCGAGCCAGAGGTCGAAGCCGCCGGGCAGCGCCCTCGCCAACGCACCCTTCAGCCGCTGCAGCCGCGCCGGCCATTCCGCGGCCGCGACGCCGCGGGCGATCGCGACATCGGTCAGCCAGGACGGATTCCAGGACCGCAGCGCGGCGATGGCGATGCCGGCGTTGTCGGCCTGATGCGGTCCGGGCAGGCCGGGCGGCGGCAGGTCGAGCGTGCCGCGCGCGTCGCCGTAGCGCAGGCCTTCGGTCGTCAGCTCCGCCGTCCAATCCCGTCCACGGACCAACAGCGGCGCCCCGCGTTCGGCCGCGATGCGGGCGATGGCCTCGAGCGCCACCGGATCCTGCGCGCCCGTCGCGCAGGGCACGCCCGGCTTGATGATGCCGGCCTTCTCCGCGGCGATGCCGGCCAGGCTGTCGCCGAGGAAATCCATGTGGTCCATCGAGATGGAGGCGATCGCCGTGGCCGCCGGGCGATCCACGACGTTCGTCGCGTCGAGCCGCCCGCCGAGCCCGACCTCGAGCACCAGCACATCCGCCGGGACGCGGCTGAACAACAGCAGCGCGGCCGCGGTGGTGATCTCGAAGACGGTGATGGGTTCGCCCTTGTTCGCGACCTCCGCTTCCTCGAGCGCCGCGGTCAGCGCCTCGTCCGTCACCAGCGTGCCGGCGAGGCGGACGCGCTCATGGAAGCGCACGAGATGCGGGGAGGTGTAGACATGCACGCGCTGCCCCGCCGCTTCGGCGATGCCGCGCAGGAAGGCGCAGGTCGAGCCCTTCCCGTTGGTGCCCGCCACATGCACGACGGGCGGCAGATGCTTCTCGGGGTTGCCCAGCGCGTCCAGCGCGCGATGCAGACGCCCGAGGCTGAGATCGATCAGCTTCGGATGGAGCGCGTGCAGGCGCTCGACGATGGCCTCGGCGCGGGACACGACGTCAGGCCTGGGCAGGCTGTTCCGTCGGTTCCTCGGGCGCCGGCAGGGCGGGCACCTCGGCGGCGGGCGCCGTCGCGGCCTCGACCAGCGGCACGCGCAGCAGGCCGATGACGCGCGCGAGCGTCGCGCGCATCTCGCTGCGCTTGACCACCAGGTCGAGGATGCCGTGCTCCAGCAGGTATTCCGCGCGCTGGAAGCCCTCGGGCAGCTTCTCGCGCACCGTCTGCTCGATCACGCGCGCGCCGGCGAAGCCGATCAGGGCGCCGGGCTCCGCGATATGGATGTCGCCGAGCATCGCGAAGGAGGCCGTGACGCCGCCCGTGGTCGGGTCGCACATCACGACGATGAAGGGCAGCCCGGCTTCCTTGACCAGCCGGGTCGCGATGACGGTGCGCGGCATCTGCATCAGGCTGATCGCGCCTTCCTGCATGCGCGCCCCGCCGGAGGCGGTGAAGACGATCAGCGGCGCGTCCTGCAGCACGGCGAGCTTCGCCGCGGTGACGATCGCCTCGCCCACGCCCGCGCCCATCGACCCGCCCATGAAGGCGAATTCCATCGCGGCGACGACGGCGCGCTGGCCCTCGATGGTCCCGTGCGCGACGGCGACCGCGTCGTCCATCGCGGACTTCGCCTGCGCTTCCTTCAGCCGCTCCGTGTAGCGGCGCTGGTCGCGGAAGCGCAGCGGGTCGGCCGGCGCCCTGGGCAGCTCGATGCGCGAGAAGCCCGGATCCAGCGTGCATTCCAGCCGCCGCACCGCCGAGATGCGCATGTGGTGGCCGCAATGGGGGCAGACATGCAGGGCAGCTTCCAGGTCGCGCCGGAAGATCATCTGCTCGCAGGCAGGGCATTTGTGCCAGAGGTTCTCCGGCACCTCCCGCTTGAACAGGCCCGAGATCTTCGGAAGGGCCCAGTCGGAAATCCAGTTCATGAGTCTCTGTCTGCCCTCAAACGCCGGGCGCGGCCCGTGCGGGCCGCTAGGCTTTCGCGCTGCCAGCGGCGCACTGGCGGCGACGGTTGGTCTGGCGCGGGTCGCATTCGCGGCCTCGGCGCGCCGTAGCGCGCCGCCTTATATAGGGCGGCCGGCGCGGCGGCTACCGCTTCGCCACCGGTGGCGCCAGGCGGGGCCGTCCGGGGCCGCGCCGGGGCCGTGGCAGGCCGGAATCGTCGCCCTCCGGCGCGCGGATTCGCAGCAGCACCTCCACCCGGCCGGGCTGGTCGGCAATCGCCTGCGCAACGATCGCGGCCAGCGTTTCGGGGGAGACATCGAGGTCCACCACGGTCTCCGTCGCCTCGTCCACCAGGTGGGAATGGGGCTGCGGCACCGTGTCGTAGATCGGTCCGCCGATCCGGCTCGGCACGCGGCCGAGCAGCCCCGCGCCGGCCAGCGCCTCGAGCATGTCGGCGATCTCGGCACGGTTGAGCGCCAGGCCGCCGTCAGCCGCCAGGCGCCGGGCCCCGGCGGCGTCGATGTGGGTGTCCTCGGCAGCGCGGAGGAGCGTCAGCAGGCGCGGCAGCCAGCCATCGGCGGCCAGGCCTGCCCGGCGCAGCTCGTCTCGCGCCGCGGTGTCCGCGGTGCCGGCCATCGTTCCTCCCAGGCGGGGTCTTGTGCCCCATCCGAAACGCGAAGGGAGAAGCGAGATCTCCCCCCGAGGCTCCCCCGACCTTCCCTGGCAGCAAGCCCCCCAAGGAAGGACGGGTCGATGTCCCGGTCCGGGGGAGGATCCCCTCCCCCGGCCGTCCGCCTCACTTCACGTCGAAGCGGTCGAGCATCATGACCTTGTTCCAGGCGGCCACGAAATCCTCGACGAACTTCGCCTGGTTGTCGGCCTGGCCGTAGACCTCGGCCAGCGCGCGCAGCTGGGAGTTCGACCCGAACACCAGGTCCACGCGCGTCGCCGTCCACTTCACGGCACCGCTCGCGTGGTCACGACCCTGGAATTCCTCCGCCGTCTCGTCGGTCGGCGCCCAGTCGGTGCCCATGTCGAGCAGGTTGACGAAGAAGTCGTTCGTCAGCTGACCCGGGCGGCGCGTGAAGACGCCGTGCGGCGACCCGGCGTGGTTGGCGCCCAGCACGCGCAGGCCGCCGACCAGCGCCGTCATCTCGGGCGCCGTCAGCGTCAGCAGCTGCGCCTTGTCCACCAGCTGCTCCTCGGCCGAGACCGTGTAGCGCGCCTTCCGGTAGTTGCGGAAACCGTCCGCCTCCGGCTCCAGCACGGCGAAGGAGGCCGCGTCGGTCTGGCTCGCGGTGGCGTCGGTGCGGCCCGGCGTGAACGGAACCTCGACCTTGTGGCCGGCAGCCCTGGCCGCCGCCTCGATCGCCGCGCAGCCGCCCAGGACGATGACGTCCGCGAGGGAGACCTGCTTGCCGCCCGCCAGGGACGCGTTGAACGCCTTGCGCACCTTCTCGAGCTTCGCGAGCACCTTCGACAGCTGCTCGGGCTGGTTCACCGCCCAGTCCTTCATCGGCGCGAGGCGGATGCGCGCGCCGTTCGCCCCGCCACGGCGGTCCGAGCCGCGGAAGGTCGATGCCGAGGCCCAGGCCGTCTGCACGAGCTGCGGGATCGACAGGCCGGAGGCGAGGATCTGCGCCTTCAGCGCCTTAGCATCCGCCTTGCCGATCAGCTTGTGCGTCACCGGCGGAACCGGGTCCTGCCAGATCAGGTCCTCCTTCGGCACGAGCGGACCGAGGTAGCGGGACTTCGGCCCCATGTCGCGATGGGTCAGCTTGAACCAGGCGCGGGCGAAGGCGTCGGCGAACTGGTCGGGGTTCTTGTGGAAGCGCTCCGAGATCTTGCGGTACTCGGGATCCATCTTCATCGCCATGTCGGCCGTGGTCATCATCGGCGGATGGCGCTTCGTCGGATCGTGGGCGTCCGGCACCAGCGTCTGCGCCGCCGGATCCTTCGGCTTCCACTGATGCGCGCCGGCCGGGCTCTTGGTCAGCTCCCAGTCGAAGCCCAGCAGCATGTCGAAGTAGCTGACGTCCCAGGTGGTCGGCGTCGGCGTCCAGGCGCCCTCGATGCCCGACGTGATGGCATCCACGCCCTTGCCGCTGCGGAAGCTGCTCTTCCAGCCGAGGCCCATCTGCTCCATCGGGGCCGCTTCCGGCTCGCGACCGACCAGCGAAGCGTCGCCGGCGCCATGGCACTTGCCGAAGGTGTGGCCGCCGGCGGTCAGCGCCACGGTCTCCTCATCGTTCATCGCCATGCGCGCGAAGGTCTCGCGGATGTCGCGGCCCGAGGCGACCGGGTCCGGATTGCCGTTCGGCCCTTCCGGATTGACGTAGATGAGGCCCATCTGCACGGCCGCGAGCGGGTTCTCGAGCTGGCGATCGCCCGAGTAGCGCTTGTCGCCGAGCCAGGTGTCCTCGGCACCCCAGTAGATGTCCTCCTCGGGCTCCCAGATGTCCTCGCGGCCGAAGGCGAAGCCGAAGGTCTTGAGGCCCATCGATTCCATCGCGACGGTGCCCGCGAGGACCATCAGGTCGGCCCAGGAGATCGCGTTGCCGTACTTCTGCTTGATCGGCCACAGCAGGCGGCGCGCCTTGTCGAGGTTCGCATTGTCGGGCCAGGAATTCTCCGGCGCGAAGCGGTGCGCGCCGTTCGAGGCGCCGCCGCGGCCGTCAGCCGTGCGGTAGGTGCCCGCGGAATGCCACGACATGCGGATGAAGAGTGGGCCGTAATGCCCGTAATCCGCCGGCCACCAATCCTGGCTGACCGTCATCAGCGCGATGAGGTCCTTCTTCAGCGCGGCGACGTCGAGCGTCTTCACCGCCGCGGCGTAGCTGAACGCGGCGCCCATCGGGTTCGACTTGGCGGATTGCTGGCTGAGCATCCGCAGGTTGAGCGCATTCGGCCACCAATCCTTGTTGGCGCGCACCGAGAAGCGCGCCGCCGTCGGCCTGCCGTGCATCACCGGGCAGACGCCCGCGCCCTGACCACCCTGTCCGTCCATGTCTGTCTCCGATCGTGACTGCGTTGCCTCAAGCGGCCCGGGGATGGGCCCGCGAGCGCACTGATCCGACGGTCGCCAAGCGCCTGGTCATGCGTTCCCTTCCGTCCCCGGCCGGTCTTGGACGGAAGCGTAGGCAGGCCTTCAACGATTGCGGAAGACCCAAGTTCCGAAAGCATCGATAGGCATTGCCAATCGTTCGCGATTGCCCTCGGATGCGGCGACCCATCTTGCGCCGCGACAGGGATCTGCCGCACCGCAGCAACCCAGACGATCCTGCCATGAACATCCGCGACCTCCGCTACATGCTCGCCGTCGCCGAGCACCGCCATTTCGGCCGCGCCGCCGAAGCCTGCCGCGTCAGCCAGCCGACGCTGTCGGTGCAGTTGCGGAAACTCGAGGAAGCGCTCGGCGTCATGCTCTTCGAACGATCGAGCAAACAGGTGGTGCCGACGCCGATCTGCGAATTGCTGCTGACGCACGCCCGCATCGCGGTCGCCGAGACCGAGGCGATGACGGCGCTCGCCCAGGCCTCGGCGGACCCGCTGCGCGGCCCGCTGCGCATCGGCATCATCCCCACCCTCGGCCCCTATCTGCTGCCGCTGGTCTTCGCGCCGCTGCGGGAGGCGTTGCCGCAACTCGAGATCGAGCCCTGGGAGGACATCACGGCGACCCTGCTCGAAAAGCTCCGGGCACATGAACTGGACGCGGCGGTGCTCGCGACCGAGCCCGAGGGCACGGACCTGCTGTCCCGGCCGCTCTTCACCGAACCCTTCCTCGCCGCCCTGCCGCCGGAGCATCCGCTGGCGAAACAGGACCGGATCCGCGAATCCGACCTGGTGCCCGACGTGCTGGTGCTGGCGGACGGGCACTGCCTCCGCGATCAGGCGCTCAGCGCCTGTGGCCTGGCCGGGCCGGTCAGCGGGGCGCTGCGTGCCTCGAGCCTTGCCACCCTGATCAACATGGTCGCCGCGGGCTACGGCACGACGCTGGTGCCGGGCCTCGCGGCCGGCGCCGCGCAGGATTCGGGCATCGCTCTCCGGCCGCTCGTCGCGCCGGCCTCGCGCACCATTCGGATCGCCTGGCGCGCCGCCTTCCCGCGCCGCGCCGCGGTGGAATCGGTCGCGCGGGTGGTGACCGAGCGCCTGGCGCGGTTCACCGCCGCCTCGGAACGAGAGATCGCTGCCCTGGACCCGGCGCCTGCGGCACGCCATGTGCCGGGGGCCCGATGAGCCTCACAACCCTTCCCCCTGCCCTGCCGCCCGAGGCGATGACCGACCTTCAGGCGGCCTATCGGGCGCTGGAGAACCCGTCCCTTGCCGCGCGGCTGGCCGCCGTGGCCGGAATGCCGGTCGAGGCGCTGCGATCGCGCCTGCCGGCGGGCGTGCAGGGCAGCGTGGACGGGGCCGTGCGCACCGCGCTCGCCGTGGCGATGTCGGCGGCGCTGCGCTCGGCGCCGAACCTCGTGCCCCTGCCGGTGCCGTCATCCTGGTTCCACCGCGGCCTGGCCGCCGCCTCCGGCGCGATGGGCGGGGCCTTCGGCCTGCCCGGCACGCTGATGGAACTGCCGGTCTCGACCACCATCCTGCTGCGCCAGATCGCCGCCGTCGCCGCCGACCAGGGCGAGGATCTCGACGCACCGCAGGCGGGGGCGGAATGCATGAAGGTCTTCGCGATCGGCGGGACCTCGCCCTCGGATGACGCGGTGGAGAGCGGCTATTTCGCAGTCCGACTCGCGTTGGCCGAGGCGCTGAAGGGTGCCGTCGGGCGCACCATCATGCCGGGCTTCGTCGCCGCCGTGGCATCGCGCTTCATCGGGCCGGTCGGGCTCAAGCTCACCGCCCAGGCGGCGCCGATCCTGGGCGCCGCGGCGGGCGCGACGGTGAACCTCGCCTTTCTCGAACATTTCCGCTCCGTCGCGCGAGGTCATTTCACCTTGCGCCGCCTGGAACGGACCTACGGCGTCGCGCCGGTCCGCGGGGCTTGGGACGCCATCGCGGCGGGCCGTGACGAACCCTTCCTGCCCCGGGCGCGATAGCACCGCTCCCGCGCACAGAACATTCTTCTGACGGGCGCCCCGCGCCGGGTGTAACGATTCCCTTTGCGGAACATCACAAGGGGAGAACCGCGCATGGCACCACGGCTCGCGGCCGAATTCTTCGGCACGCTCTGGCTTGTCCTCGGGGGGTGCGGCTCGGCGATCCTCGCCGCCAGCTTTCCCGGCGTCGGCATCGGCCTTCTCGGCGTCTCCTTCGCCTTCGGCCTGACCGTCCTGACCATGGCCTATGCGATCGGCCACGTATCGGGCTGCCATCTCAATCCCGCGGTGACCTGCGGCCTCGTCGCGGCCGGCCGGTTCAAGGCGGGCGAGGCGGTGCCCTACATCGTCGTGCAGGTGCTGGGTGCGATCGCCGGGGCGGGAATCCTGTACCTGATCGCGACGGGCAAGCCGGGCTTCGAGCTCGGCGGCTTCGCCTCCAACGGCTATGGCGACCACTCGATCGGCAGGTACTCGCTGCAGGCCGGGCTCGTCTGCGAAGTCGTGATGACCTTCTTCTTCCTGATCGTCATCCTCGGCGCGACGCACGGCAAGGCACCGGCCGGCTTCGCGCCGATCGCCATCGGCCTGTGCCTGACGCTGATCCACCTGATCAGCATCCCGGTGACGCAGACCTCGGTGAACCCCGCGCGCAGCACGGGGCCCGCGCTCTTCGTCGGCGGCTGGGCGCTGGAGCAGCTCTGGCTGTTCTGGGTGGCGCCGATCGCGGGAGCGGTCATCGCCGGGATCGTGAGCCGCACGCTCTGGCCCAATGAGGGCGAGGTGGGCGGCGACGGGCGCTGACGGGCCCGCCGGGCGTCGGTTCCGGAAGGCGCTTCGCGGTGCCCCTTCCGGAGTCCGGCACCGGTCCCGCTCAGCCCTCGACCGGCACCAGGCAGGTCAGGCGCGACGGATTCTGCTCGCTGAGGAAGATCCGCCCGTCCGGCGCTCGCCACATGCCGTGCGCGCCGTTCAGCACAGGCCGGCACCGCCCGACGATCGTCCCGTCGGGCGCCAGCAGCGACAGTTGCGGCACCTGGTCCGTGACATAGAGCCCGCCACCCGGCGCGCCATGCACGCTCATCGGCTTGTGGTTGCCGCGCCAATCCGCGAGCCACATCCCGTCCGCGGTGAAGACCTGGACGCGGTTGTTCTCGCGGTCGGCGACCGTCACGCGCCCGTCCGGCAGGACCCAGACGGAATGCGGCGTGGTGAATTCGCCGGGGCCGCTGCCCTCGCGTCCCCAGCGGCCCATCGGCGTGCCCTGGGCGCTGAAGCGGTGCACGACGGACGCGGCGTAGCCATCGGCGACGTAGATCGTCCCGTCCGACGCGAAGGCGACGTCGCAGGGCGCGTTGAACGGCTCGCCCGGACAATGGCGTCGTCCGATCCCGCCCAGGCGCTTGCCGTCGCGCGAGAAGACGATGATCTCCTGCGCGTCGCGGTCGACGACGAAGACGCGGCCATCGGGATGGACCGAGAGCATGTGCCCGTCCGCGACCTCCGCGCCGCCCCAGGCATCGATGCGCCGGCCATCCGGCGCGAGGACCACCACCGCCGGCGCTTCCGGATCCGCCATCGGGTCCTGGCGCAGTTGCACGTAGACGCGCCCTTCCGCGTCGCAGGCGACGTCGGAGGGCACGCCCTGGCCCTTCGGCACCTCGCCCCAGGGGCGCTCGACGCGATAGCGGGTCTCGCCCAGGCGGACGAAGAGCTGGTGGCGTGGCATGGGGCGCTCCGCGGCTGTGTCGTCGCGACCCTCGCGCCCGCCGCGCGGCGGCGCAAGACCGCGCGCTTGACACGGTCACGGCGCGGACTCCAAAGCCGGCACGGGGATGCGCCGCGGGGGATGGATGCAGCCTGATCATCGCGCGCCGGAGCCGGGCTCTGTGCTGCCCGTCGTGATCTTCGCCGTCGTCGTCATGGTCGCGGTGCATGTCGGGCTGCTGGTCACGATGGACCCGGGCTTCCTGCAGGGGCACCTCGCCGATCCCGATGCCTATATGCGCGTGGTGCGCGTGCTCGAACTGCGCCAGGGCGCGGCCTGGTTCGACACCATCACGCCGGCGCTCGCGGCACCCGAGGGGCTGTCGCTGCATTGGACGCGGCCGCTCGACATCCTGATCCTGCTGCCGGCGCTCGCGCTCGAGCAACTCGGCGGACTCGACCCGCGGCAGGCGATCTTCCTCGCGGGCGGGCTGGTGTCGCCGCCGCTGCACCTTGCCGCGACGCTGGCCGCCGCCTGGGGCGCGGCGGGGCTGTGGGACCGGCAACGCGCGCCGCTCTATGCGGTCCTGATGATGGCGGCGTCGCCGGCGGCGGCGAACTATTCGGCGCCGGGGCGCGCGGACCATCACGCGTTGATCCTCTTCGCGGTGACGCTCGGCCTCGCGGCGGCGATCCACGCGCTGCGGCCGGGCGCGCGGGGCGGCGTCGCGATGGTTGCCGGGGCCGCCTTCGGCTTCGGCGTCTGGGTGGGCCCGGAGGCGCTGATCGTCGCACTGCCAGTGCTGCTCGCGATCGGCCTCGCGGCGCTGCTGGCCGAGGACGGACGCCCGGCCGCCACGCAGGGCGTCCGCATGACCGCGGGCATGGCCGCGATGCTTCTGGTCGCCATACTCGTCGAGCGTCCGCCGTCGGGATGGCTCGCGGTGGAGACCGATCGCGTCTCGGTCGAGCACCTCGCCCTCGCGCTGCTGTGCAGTGGCGCCTTCATGGTGCTGCGCCCGGTCGCGTCCGGACCGCGGCTGCGGCGCTGGCTGGTCGGCGTGGCGGCGGGCGCCGCCGCTGTCGGCGCCTTCGTCGCGGTGTTCCCGGTGCTGCCGCAGCGCGTGGCAGAGGATGCGGATGCCGCCATCGCGCAGATGCTGCGGCTGCATCACGACCTGATTGCGGAAATGCAGCCCCTGCCGCCCTTCGGACCCGGCGGCGTAGCGACGGCCGGGTTTCTGATGGGCGGCGTTCCCGTGCTGGGGCTGCTCGCCATCGCGCTGGCCATGCGCGGCTGGCGGCGCGACGGGTCCTGGCCGGCGGGGCTGGTGCTGGGCATGACGCTCCTCGCCGGCATTGCGGCCGCCTTCGCCGCGGTGCGCTTCGCGCTCGACCTCGCCGCGCCGGCGGCGATCGCTGCGGCCGGGGTGATGGGGCAGGTTCTCGCGCGGTCCTGGCCGCGGGAACCGGCATTGCGCCTGGTGCTCGGGCTGGTGCTCGTCCTCGGCTGCCTCGCGGTGCCGCGCCTGACGCGCGACCGCGCCGAAGCCGAACGGATCGGCAGCGCGGGCGGCACGGCCGCGATCGGGTCGGCCTGCGACGCCACCGCGCTGGCGGCCTGGCTCGCCGGCGCGCGCCAGCACGTCGCGCCAGCCGACCACGCGCCGATCCTGGTCATGGAAGACATGAACGCCGGCCCCGAAATCGCCTGGCGATCGGGCATCCGCGGCGTCTCGGGCCCCTATCATCGCGGCGGCGACGCCTTCGTCGACGTGCTGCGGGCCTTCACCGCGACCGATGACGGCGCGGCCCGCGCCATTCTCCGCCGGCGCCAGGCCGACCTGATCGCGGTCTGCACCACGGATCTGCCGACGGACAACGCGGCGGACTTCGTCACCCGCCTGCGCCGCGGCGAGGCGCCGCCCTGGCTCCGCGCCATCCCGTTGCCCGATTCCCTCGGCGGCTATCGGCTCTTTGCCGTCGATCCCGGTGCGTGACCGGTTTTCCCGCCCCGGTTGCATGGTCTAGCCTGCGACCCGAACCAGGAGACGCCCCGTGCCGGTCACCATGACGCCCTGGCGGATTGCCGCCCTTCTTCTCCCGCTCACCGTCCTCGCCGGCTGCCAGCAGGCGACCACCGCCGCCGGTTCGGTCGCCGGAGCCGCCGCAGGTCGAGCCGCCGGAGCCGCCGCCGCGGCGGCAGGGCCGGCCGCAGCGCCGGTCGCCGGTGCCGCCGGGCAGGCCGCCCAGGCCGCCGCCACGCCCGCCGCGCAGCAACTCGCCCAGATGACCGCGGCCGCCGCCCAGGGCGCCTGGGACCGGATCACCGAAGCCCCCGCGCCGACCTGCACGGGCGATGCCGACAAGACGTGCGCCGAAACCCAGGCGCTGCGCGCCCGCGCCTGCCGCCGCCAAGCGGCCTCGGCCGGCGCGGACCGCAAGATGACGCTGCTCGATTGCGCGGTGACGGCCGGCCAGGCGGCGCTCGCCGCCGGCGGCGCCAACACGGCGGCCGAGCGCAACGCCTGGCGCGAGGAACTGCTGAACGCCGCCTTCGACCGCCGCGCCATCACGCCGCGGGCCAATTCCTGCCCCGGCAACGACCTGCTGCGCGCCGAAGCGGACACGCTGCGCCGCGACATGCCCGGCAACGCCAATGCCCGCTTCTACGCCGCGAGCGCCCGGATGTACGGCGTCTCGGTCTCCTGCGGCTCGGATGACCAGCGCTGCCCCGATCTGGCGGAGGCGGCGCGGCTGCTCACCCCGCCGCAGTCCGACCCGCGCTGGGCGCAGACGCTGGAAGGCGTGCGCACCCTGCAGCGGGTCGTGGTGGGCTGCCCCGAAAGCTGACCGGAGGGGCGATGCCCCTCCATCGCCTCAGCCCTTGGGCATCTCCTGTTCCGCCAACCGGGCGAAGAGCGACGAGCCGAGGGGAATGAGCTCGTCGTTGAAGTCGTAGCGCGGGTTGTGCAGCGACACCGAGTGGCGGCCGCCGTCGCCCTGGCCGATGCCGATGAAGCAGCCGGGGCGCGCCTGCAGCATGTAGGAGAAATCCTCCGCGCCCATCCGCGGCACCGGCTTGCGGTGGACCTTGGCCTCCCCGAGCACGGCCACCGCCGCCAGCGCCGCGCGTTCCGCCTGCTCGGCGTGGTTCACGGTGGGCGGATAGCCGCGCTGGAACGACAGTTCCGCCTTGGCGCCATGCGCTTCCGCGGTGGCACGGACGATGTCGCCGAGGCGGCGCTCGATCATGTCCTGCACCTCAGGCTTGAAGGTGCGGACGGTGCCGCGCAGTTCCGCGGTCTCGGGGATGACGTTGGACGCCTCCCCGGCATGGAACTGGCAGATGCTGACGACAGCGGTGTCGATCGGGTCCATCGACCGCGCGACGATGGATTGCGTCGCAACGACGATGTGCGACGCCACCAGCACCGGGTCGACGCATTGCTGCGGACGCGAGGCATGGCCGCCCTTGCCGTGCACGGTGATGGTGATGCGGTCCGCGGCCGCGAGCGCGGGTCCGGCGAAGATCCGCGCCTCGCCCAGCGGCAGTTCCGGCGAGTTGTGCATCCCGTAGACGGCATCGCAGGGGAAGCGGTCGAACAGGCCTTCCTCGACCATCACGCGGCCGCCGCCGCCGCCTTCCTCGGCCGGCTGGAAGATGAAGTTCACCGTGCCGTCGAAATTCTTCGTCTCCGCCAGGTAGCGCGCGGCGCCGAGCAGCATGGTGGTGTGCCCGTCATGGCCACAGGCGTGCATCTTCCCCGGGGTGGTGGACCGATGGCCGAAATCGTTGGTCTCGGTCATCGGCAGGCAATCCATGTCGGCGCGGAAGCCGATGGACCGCTTGGAGGTGCCGTTGCGCAGCACGCCCACGAGGCCCGTGCCGGCGATGCCGCGATGGACCTCGATCCCCCAGGATTCGAGCGCCTTCGCGACGAGGTCCGAGGTCCGGTGCTCCTCGAAGCCGAGTTCCGGATGGGCGTGGATGTCGCGGCGCGTGGCCGTCAGCTCAGGCTGGAATTCGGCGATGCGGTTGATGATCGGCACGGTGTGTCTTCCCGTCAGGCGCTGGGGATCGGAAGGGGCAGCATGCCGCCCGGCGGGCGGCAGGATTGCGGCACGGCGTGTCTCACAGACCGGCCACGGCGGCGTCCACCGCGTCCCCGAAGCGCTCCACGATCATGCCGATCTCCTCGCCGGTGCAGACATAGGGCGGGGCGAGGATGACGTGGTCGCCATGCTTGCCGTCGATGGTCCCGCCCATCGGGTAGCAGGCGAGGCCGCGCTGGAAGGCTTCCTTCTTCACGCACTCATTCACCGCGAGGGCGGGGTCGAAGACCGCCTTGCTGGCGCGGTCCTTCACCAGTTCCACGGCCCAGAACAGGCCGCGGCCACGGATGTCGCCGACCTTCGCGTGGTTGCCGAGGCGCTCGGTCAGCCCCTGTTCCAGCAGCGCGCCCATGGCCTTCACGTTGTCGAGCAGGTTCTCGTCGCGGATCACCTCCTGCACCGCCAGCGCCGCGGCGCAGGCGACCGGATGCGCCTGGTAGGTGTGGCCGTGCTTGAAGGTGCCCGATCCCTTCGTCAGCGCCTCGATCACGCGGCCATGGACCAGGATGCCGCCGATCGGCTGGTAGCCGCCGCCCAGACCCTTCGCGATCACCTGGATGTCCGGCGTCACGCCTTCCTGTTCCCAGGCGTGCAGCGTGCCGGAGCGGCCCATGCCGGACATCACCTCATCGAGGATGAGCAGCGCGCCGTGGCGCTCGCACACCGCCTTCATGGCCGGGAAGTAGCCGGGCAGGGCGGTCGCGCAGCCGAGCGTCGCGCCGACGATGGTCTCGGCGCAGAAGGCGATGACGTTCTGCGGGCCGAGGCGCTGGAACTCCGCCTCCAGTTCCGCCGCGAGGCGCGCAACGTAGTCCGCGTCGGATTCCCCGTCGTGCCGGTCGCGGTAGGGGTAGCAGGGCGAGACGTGGCTGAAGGCGTCGGACAGGATCGGCGCATAGGGCGCGCGGCGCATGGCGTTGCCGCCGGCCGCCAGCGCGCCGAGCGTGTTGCCGTGGTAGGATTGCCGCCGCGCGATGAACTTCGTGCGCTGCGGCTGGCCGGCCTCGATCACCCATTGCCGGGCGATCTTCAGCGCCGCTTCCATGCCTTCCGATCCGGACGACACGAAATAGGCATGGGTCAGCCCACCCGGCGCGTGGCCGACCAGCATGTCGGCCAGCCGTTCGGCGCTTTCCGCGGTGAACAGCGCGGTGTGCGCGTAGCAGAGCCGGTCGATCTGCGCCTTCATCGCGGCGACGACATGCGGGTGGCCATGGCCGAGACAGGCCACCGCGGCGCCCCCGGAACCGTCGATCACCTCATGCCCCGAGGCGTCGCGTAGCCAGATCCCCCGCCCGGAGGCGGCGATCGGCGGGGCTTCGCGGAGGTTGCGGTGGACGATGTGGGTCATGGGTCGGGGCTCCTTCGGCCCCGCATCCTGCCCCGCGTTCAGGGTGGAGTCAGCACCCCGACCACCGCCCCGGTCATGCAGCAGGCGATGGTCCCGGAAATCAGCGAGGGCAGGCCGAGCTTCACGATGTCCGCCCGTCGTTCCGGGCACATCGCGGTCATGCCGCCCACCATGATCCCGACCGAGCCGAGATTGGTGAAGCCGCACAGCGCATAGGTCAGCACCAGCCGCGAGCGTTCCGACAGCCCCGCCCCGCCCGAGGCGGCAAGTTCCAGGTAGGACACGAACTCGTTGATGATCATCTTCACGCCGAGCGAGGAGGCGACGGTCGCCGCTTCGCTGGCCGGCACGCCCATCGACCAGGCGACCGGCCAGAGCAGCCAGCCCGCGATCTTCTGCAGCGTCAGCCCCGTGAGCGGCTCCAGCGCCAGGTTCACCAGCGCCACCAGCGAGACGAAGACGATCAGCGCCGCCATGATGCCGAGCAACAGGTCGAGCCCGTCCTTGGTGCCCTGGACCAGCGCGTCCATGGTGCTGTCGTAGAGCTTCTCGGGGATTCCCGTGGTGCCGTCGGTCGCGACCTCGCCATCCGCCGGCGGCATCATCAGCACGGCGGCGAGGATCGAGGCGGGAGCTGCGATCAGGCTCGCCGTCAGCAGTTGCCCCGCCGCATCGGGCACGACGGGCGAGATGATCAGCGCGTAGACCACCAGCGTATTGCCGCTGATGGTCGCGAGGCCCGCGGTCATCACCACGAACATCTCGGACCGCGTGAGGCGCGCGAGCCAGGCGCGGATCATCAGCGGCGCCTCCACCATGCCGACGAAGACGTTGGCCGCCACGCTGAATCCGGTGGCGCCGCCGATGCCGAACAACCGCGTCAGCACGCCCGCCATCTTCCGAACCACCCACGGCAGCACGCCCCAGTGGAACAGCACGGCCGAGAGCGCGCCGACCACGAGCACCAGCGGCAGCGCCTGGAAGAACAGGATGAAGGAGGAACCGGGGCGGTTCTCGGTGAAGGGCAGCGGGCCGCCGCCGAGATAGCCGAAGACCAGCGATGTCCCCGCCCGCGTCGCCGTCGCCAGGGCATCCACCGCATCGCCAAGGAGGAAGAAGCTCGCCCGCACCGGCGGCACGTTGAGCAGCACGGCGGCGAGCAGCAATTGCAGCCCGAGCCCCGCGACGATGACGCGCGCCTTAACGCCCGGGCGGAACCCGCCCAGCGCCCAGGCGAGGGCGCAGAGCAGCAGCAGCCCCGCGGCCGATTGGAGCTGGAGCAGGCTCACGATTCATCCCCTTCGCCGGGCGGTTCCTCGGCTTCGGCCTCGAGCTCGAGCAATGCCGCGGCGCGCGATCCGTCCACCGCATCCACCGTGCGCAGCTTGCGCGCCACCGCCCGCGTGCGGACCTGCGCCGCGTCGATGGTATTGCCCACCGCCGTCACCTGCTTGCGGAGCCTGGCCAGCACCTCGTCCATCCTGCCCATCTCGGCCTTGGTGGCGCCGAGCAATTCGCGGACCAGATCCGCCTTCTCGCCGAGCGCGATGGTCACATGGCCCATCTGGATGGTCCGCAGCATGGCCGGCAGGAGGGACGGGCCGAGCACCATCACGCGGTTCACCCGGCCGATCTCCTCGATCGCGCCGGGGATGCGCGCGATCTCGGCATAGAGTCCCTCGGTCGGCAAATAGAGCACCGCGAATTCCACCGTCAGCGGCGGGCGGATGTATTTCGCGGCGATCTTCGCCGCTTCCGCGCGCACCCGCTGCTCCAGCGCGCGCCGCGCGGCCTTCTCGGCCTCGGCATCGCCGGCGTCGGACGCGATCACCAGGCGGTCCCAGTCCTCGGTCGGGAACTTCGCGTCGACGGCGAGGAAGACCTCGCGCCCCTTCTCGTTCGGCATGCGGATGGCGAATTCCACCGCCTCGGCGCTGTCCTCGGACAGCTTCTTGTTCGTCTCGTAGGAGCCGGGCGGGAGGATGTCGTCGAGCAGCGCGCGCACCTGCGCCTCGCCCCAGCCCCCGCGAGTCTTCACATTCGAGAAGAGCCGCTTGATGTCGACGATCTGGGTGGTGACCGCCTGCACGTCGCCCATCGCCTTCTGCACCGCGGCGAACTGGTCGATGACGCGGGCGAAGCTCTCGTTCATCTGCTTCTCGACGGCCGATTGCAGCTGCTCGTTCACCGTCTTCTGGATCTCGGCGAGGCGCGCCTCGTTGCCCTCCCGCAGCTCCTTCAGCCGGGCGTCCAGAAGGTCGCGCGCGCGCGTGTTCTCGGCGGCCAGCACCTCCTGCAGCTTCGCCAGCCCCTCGGCGAAGGCGAGGCGGATCTCCGCGATGCCCTGCGTGACGTCGCGGCGCAGCAGCGCCGTGTCGTCCTTGTGCTCGGTCAGCGCCTTCACGACGCTCGCGCGCTGCTCCGCCATCGCGTCGCGCGCAGCCTGGGCATCAGCCGCCAGCCGTTCGAGCAAGGCCGTCTCCAGCGCGCCGAGCCGGTCGGCGATGCGCGTCATGCCCTCGCCCAGCGCCCGCGTCTGATCGATGGCGCCGGCTGCGACGCGCTCCCCGATCGCCGCGGCCTCCCGCGCCAGGCCTCGCTCGAATTCCGCCGGCAGGGCGGCGATGCGTTCGCCCTGACGGTCGAGGACCGATTGCAGGTCGGTCAGCCGCTGCGCCAGCACCGGGTCCGTCGCCGGCCGGCGCAGCAGCAGCACGAGCACCAGCACCGCCACGAATGCGATGCCGCCGAGCAGCGCGAAGCTTTCCGTCGCCATGAGGCCCCCCGAATCGAGGCCCCGAGTCTCGCACCCCGCCCCGCGCGCTGGCGAGGCCCGCCGTGGATCAGCCCGCGGCGCTCGCCGGCCCTTCGGCCGGCACCAGGACCAGCCGCCCGGTCGCGACGCCGAAATGGGCGCCGTGCAGGGTAAGCCGCCCTGCGGCCACCGCCTCGGCCACCCAGGGGAAGGTCATGAGGTTCGCGAGCGAGATCCGCACCGCCTCGTGCTCCCCGGCTTCCTGGCGGTCCTCGGGAACATCGCAGCGCAGCGCCACTTCGCGCGCGCGCTGCGCGATGCTGATCCAGCCCTGGACGAAGTCGCGCGCCTCGGGCGGCGTGCCCTCGATCAGCGCGCGGATGCCGCCGCACAGCGCATGGCCCATCACCACGATGCGCTTCACCTGCAGCACGCGGACGGCGAATTCCACCGCCGCGCTGGTGCCGTGGAACAGCGCGTCCGGCATGTAGGGCGGCACTAGGTTCGCGACGTTGCGCACGACGAACAGCTCGCCGGGGCCGGCGGAGAAGATCATCTGCGGATCGACGCGGCTGTCCGAACAGGCGACGACCATGGTGTGCGGGCGCTGCCCCCGGGCGGCCAGTTCCTCGAAGCGCGCGCGCTGCTGCGGCCAGGTTTCCTGTCGGAAGCGACGGTAGCCGGCGACGAGTTCGTCCATGATCTGCGTTCCTCGACCGGAGGGGCCCTGGCCACCGTTGCCGCGCCCCCCTTCGGGGAGGCACCAAGTGATGGTTCCCAAAGGCCTTTCGGCCTTTGGCGGGGTGGGTGCGGGAGGGGCGGCGCCCCTCCCGTCCATCAATGCCGGAAGTGCCGCATCCCGGTGAACACCATTGCCAGCCCCGCCTTGTCCGCCGCCGCGATAACCTCCGCGTCGCGCATCGACCCGCCGGGCTGGATCACCGCCGTCGCGCCCGCGGCCACCGCGGCCTCGAGGCCGTCGGCGAAGGGGAAGAAGGCGTCCGACGCCACCACGCTGCCGCGCGCGAGCGGTTCCGCCAGGCCCGCGGCCTTGGCCGCCTCCTCGCTCTTCCATCCGGCGATGCGCGCGCTGTCGACGCGGTTGGGCTGGCCGCCGCCGATGCCGACCGTCGCCTCGCCCTTCGCATAGACGATGGCGTTCGACTTCACGTGCTTGCAGACGCGGAAGGCGAAGAGCAAATCGCGCAGCTCGGCGGCCGAGGGCGCGCGCTGCGTCACCACCTTCAGATCCGATGCCGCGACATGGCCGGCATCGCGCGACTGCGCGAGGAACCCGCCCGAGACCGACTTGAAGGTCATCCCCGGCGCCGCCGGGTCCGGCATGGCGCCGGTCAGCAGCAGGCGCAGGTTCTTCTTCCGCGCGAAGATGGCGCGGGCGGCTTCGTCCGCGTCAGGGGCGATCACCACCTCGGTGAAGATGGCGGCGATCTTCTCCGCCGCCGCGGCGTCCAGCACGCGGTTCGCCGCGACGATGCCGCCGAAGGGCGAGACCGGGTCGCACAGGAAGGCGCGGTCCCAGGCGGTCACCAGGTCCTCGGCCACCGCGACGCCGCAGGGGGTGGCGTGCTTGATGATGGCGATGGCCGGGCGGTCGAACTCCGCCACGCATTCGAAGGCCGCGTCGGTGTCGTTGATGTTGTTGTAGGACAGCTCCTTGCCCTGCACCTGCATCGCCGTGGCGATGCCGGGCCGGCTGGTCGCGTCCACGTAGAAGGCGGCGGACTGGTGCGGGTTCTCGCCATAGCGCAGGCCCTGGCGCAGCACGCCCGGCAGCGACAGCCGCGGCGGGAAGTCCTGGCCCTCCTGCCGTGCGAACCAGGCCGAGATCGCCGCGTCATAGGCCGCTGTACGCGCATAGGCCGCGGCCGCGAGGCGCCGGCGCGTCGCGAGCGTCGTGCCCCCCTGCGCCTCGATCTCCGCCTGCACCTCGGCGAAGTGCTGCGGTTCCGTCAGCACGGCGACGCCGTCGTGGTTCTTCGCGGCGGAGCGGATCATCGCCGGGCCGCCGATGTCGATGTTCTCGATGCAATCCTCGAAGGAGGCACCCTTCGCGACCGTCGCCTCGAACGGGTAGAGGTTCACCGCCACCAGGTCGATCGGCGCGATGGCGTGCTTGTCCATCTGCGCGAGGTGCTCGGCCAGGTCGCGCCGGCCGAGGATGCCGCCATGGACCTGCGGCACCAGCGTCTTCACCCGCCCGTCCAGGATCTCGGGGAAGCCGGTGTGGTCCGAGACGTCCTTCACCGGCACGCCGGCCTCCCGCAGGGCGCGGGCGGTCCCGCCGGTGGACAGGATCTCGACTCCCCGGCCTGCCAGGAAACGGCCGAAGTCGATCAGTCCCGTCTTGTCCGAGACGGACAGCAGGGCACGGCGGATGGGGAGGATGTCGCTCATGGGGCCGGCGCATAGACCCGGGCGGGCCAGGGGGCAATCCGGCGGATCAATCCCCGCCGCGCGCCGCCCGGATGGCACGCCGCAGCTTCGCGACGCCGGTGCGGGTATGGCCGGTCTCGCACAGGCGCATGCCGTCCGCCGCAAGGCTGCGGGCGGGCTCGTCCCGCGATCCCGGCAGCGTGGCGAGCCGAACGGCCAGCTCGGAGCAGTACTCCTTGCTGTCCGACGTCATGCGGGCGGGAGGTTCGACCCCGCCCAGCGCGGCCGGCGTACCGAGCATGACGAGGCCTGCAAACAGGATGCGCATCGATCCTGGACTGCCATAGCGCGTCCTGCCGCCGGGTGGCGTAGCCATGACCTTGCGTTCATGCGGAGCCCAGGCGGATCGTCGCGCGCAATCCCGGCGAGCCGCGCAGCTCCTGCGGCGCATCCTCGAGCAGCAGATCCCCGCCATGCAGCCGGGCCACCGCACGGACCAGCGACAGGCCGAGCCCCGATCCCGGCGTCGCCCGGGAGGAATCGGCGCGGAAGAAGCGGGTCCCGGCACGCGCACGGTCCTCGGGCGCCAGGCCCGGACCGCTGTCCTCGACCACGATCTCGATGCGCTCGCGCGGCAGCGCGCGGGCCGTCAGGCGGACATGGCCGCCCTCCGGCGTGAACTTCAGCGCGTTGTCGATCAGGTTGCCGGCCGCCTGGGCCAGCAGGTCGCGGTCGCCGACGGTCTCGAGCACGGGCGGCAGGTCCGTCTCCAGCACCTGGCCCCGCGATTCCGCCACGGCGCCGTAGAATTCGGCGACGTCGGCCAGCACGGGCGTGAGGTCGGTCTGGGCGAAGGCGGCGCGCCGGGCGCCGGCCTCGGCCTCCGCAATGCGCAGCAGGGCCTCGAAGACGCGGGTGATGTTGTCGAGGTCGGTGATCCCCCGCTCCATCGCCGCGCGCAGGGTCTCGGGGTCGTCCGGGCCGACCACCGCCTCCTCGAGCTTCGCGCGGGCGCGGGCGATCGGGGTGCGCAGATCGTGGGCAATGGAATCCGAGACGCCGCGGATCCCCTCCATCAGGCGGTCGATGCGATCCAGCATGGTGTTCATGCTGCGCCCGAGCCGGTCGAACTCATCGTTGCGCGCTGATAACGGGACGCGGTGCGACAGGTCGCCCGCGGCAATCGCCTCCGCCGTCTGCGCCGCGGGCAGCAGGCGCTGTTCCAGCGCGCGGCGCAGCACCGCCGCGCCGGTGACCGCGAAGATCAGCGCCGCGAAGGCCGACCAGGCGATGCCTTCCGCCAGCAGGTCGCGCAGGCGCTGCTTTTCCGTCACGTCGCGACCGACGGCCAGGCGGTAGCCGTTGCCGAGTTCCATGACGTTGAGCCGCGCCTCGGTCGTGAGGCCGTCGCGCTGGACCGTGTCGAACGCCCAGTCGGTGCCCGCCGGCACGCCCTGCGGCCAGCGATCGAGGTTCCCCGCGAGGCGCCGGCCCTCGGGGTTCATCAGCAGGTAGATCGAATTGCCTTCCACGTCGGAGGCCAGGCGTTCGGCGATGGCTTCGGCGACGGCCGCCGAACCGGCCTCGCGCCAACGCTCCACGAGGCTGAGCGCATCGGTGCGCAGCGCCGCGTCGGTCTGGCGGTCGAGCGAACCGGCGGTCGCGTACCAGAAGACGAGCGCGAAGACCGCGGTCGCCCCGATGAAGATCAGCGCGAAGCGGAGCGCGAAGCGGAAGCCCGCGCTGCGCAGGAAGCGCAGCAGGGCTTCGAGGGTCCCCGGTTCGCCCGGCGCGGGAAAGGGCGCGGCGATAATGGCGCCCCCCTCAGCCCTCGGCGCGGATCATGTAGCCCGCGTTGCGCACCGTGTGGATCAGCGGCTTGTCGAAGCCCTTGTCCACCTTCTGCCGCAGGCGGCTCACATGGACGTCGATGACGTTGGTCTGCGGGTCGAAATGGTAGTCCCACACCTTCTCGAGCAGCATGGTGCGCGTCACCACCTGGCCCGCGTGGCGCATCAGGTGCTCGAGCAGGCGGAACTCGCGCGGCTGGATCTCGAGCCGCTTGCCCCCGCGCGTGACGGTGCGCGACAGCAGGTCCATCTCGAGGTCGGCGATCTTGAGCTTCGTCGCCGGCGCTTCCACCGTCGGGCGGCGGCCCAGCGCCTCGACCCGCGCGAGCAGTTCCGCGAAGGCGAAGGGCTTGACCAGGTAGTCATCGCCGCCGGCCTTGAGGCCCTTCACGCGTTCGTCGACCGCGCTCAGCGCCGAGAGGAACAGCACCGGCGTTCGGTTGCCCTGGCCGCGCAGGGTTTCCACCAGCCTGACCCCGTCCACGCCGCCGGGCAGCATGCGGTCGAGCACGAGGATGTCGAACTGCTCCGACGCCGCGAGGAACAGCCCGTCGCGCCCATTCGCCGCGTGCTCGACATTGTGGCCGGCTTCCTGGAGGCCCTTGCGCACGAACCGCGCGACCTCCGCATCGTCCTCGACCAGCAGGATGCGCATGACGTTTCAGCCTTGATTGTCGTTGGGGCGGCGCCCGATCTGCACCGCGATGTCCTGCTGGCGTCCGCCGCGCGTGAGCGTGAGTCGGACGGTTTCCCCCGGCGGCAGGCCCGCCACCCCGCGCACCAGCGCGCGGGACGTCGCGATCGGCTGTCCGTTCAGGGCGGTGACCAGGTCGCCCTGGCGCAGCCCGGCACGGGCGGCGGGGCTGCCGCGCTCGACGCCCATGATGAGCGCGCCGCGCTGCCGCCGGCCCTGTTCCTCGGCATCCGCCACCGACACGCCAAGCCAGCCGCGGTCGACGCGCCCGTCCCGGATCAGCGATTCCACCACCGGCCTGGCGAGGTCGGAGGGCACCGCGAAGCCGATGCCGGCCGAGGCGCCGGAGGGCGAGTAGATCGCCGTGTTGATGCCGATCACCTCGCCCGCCATGTTGAACAGCGGCCCGCCGGAATTGCCCGGGTTGATCGGCGCATCGGTCTGGATGAAGTCGTCGAAGGGCCCGGCGCCGATGTCGCGCCCGCGCGCCGAGATGATCCCGCTGGTGACGGACCCGCCGAGGCCGAAGGGATTGCCGGCCGCGAGCACCCACTGCCCGACCCGCAGATGGGCCGAGACCCCCAGCGAGACGGCCGACAGGGTCCCGCGCGGCGTGATCTTCAGCAGCGCGATGTCGGTGAGTTCGTCCACGCCGACGACACGGGCCGGGTATTCGGTGCCGTCCTGCGTCGTGACCGTCACGCGCGTCGCGTTGCCGACGACATGGCCGTTGGTGACGATGATGCCCGAGGGTTCGATGATGAAGCCCGATCCCGCCCCCTGCACCAGTTGGCCGCGCCGGCCGCGGTCCAGCGGCGTGCCGCGCAGCTCGGTCGGTGCGGCCTGTTCCCGGCTCGTCACCTGGATGCTGACGACGGCGGGCAGCACCCGCTCGGCCAGGTCGGCGAAGTCGGGCAGCCCCCGCTGCGCGCGGGCCGGGCCGGAGCAGGCGCCGAGGGCGGCCGGCAGGAGCAGGGCCAGGCGGCGGGGCAGGCGGGGCGAGTCGGGGCGAAATGTGGTCACGTCGGGCAATCTGCGATGGCGCGGGGCGGGGTTCAACCGGAAGCCGCGGCCGGGTCCTCCGGCCAGGGGTGCCGGGGGTAACGGCCGCGCATCTCCTTGCGCACCTCGGACCAGGCGCCCTTCCAGAAGCCGGCCAGGTCCCCGGTGACCGCGATGGGCCGCCCGGCGGGCGAGAGCAGCGCCACCTGCAGGGGCACCTTCCCGCCGGCGAGCGGCGGCAGCCCCGCGAGGCCGAACAGGTGCTGGGCGCGGGCCTCGAGGGTCGGGACCTCCCGCGCATAGTCGATCGCCGCCGACCGGCCGGCGGGCAGGGCGAGCCGCGCGGGCAGGGCGGCGTCCAGGGCGCGGCGCTTCTCCCAGGGCAGGGCGTCGAGCAGCAGTCCCGTCACGTCGAGCCCGCCGAGCTCCGTCAGCCGCGACCGGCCGTGCAGGTGCGGGGCGAGCCATGCTACGGCGGTGGCGGCCAGGGTGGCATCCGAAACGTCCGGCCAGGCCTCGCCCTCGACCTTGCGCATCCAGCCAATGCGCGCCTGGGCCTGGCGGGCGGCGTCGGTCCAGTTCAGGTCGCGCAGGGACCGTTCCGCCGCCGCTTCCGCCAGCGCGGCCGCGACAGCCGCCGGGTCGGCATGGGCGAGCGGCGCTTCCTCGAGCACCAGCGGGCCGAACATCAGCCGCCGCCGGGCGACCACCGCGCCCGCCCGCGCGTCGAAGGCCGCGCCCTCCTCGCGGCGCAGGCGCTCGGGGAAGCGCTGCTCCAGCACGGCGCGCTCGATCGGCGCGGCCATGCGGATGCGGGTCTCGATGCCTTGCAATTCGAGGTCGGCGACCGCCAGCAGCGGCTTCTTCGCCAGCGGATCGGTCGCCGGTAGCCGTGCGCCCTGGCCCGAGGCCAGCCGGAAGGCGCCGTCCATCGCGCCGCGCTTAGCCGCGATCCGGTCGGGGAAGCCTGCGGCCAACAGGGCGCCCGCATCGCCGTCCGGCGTCACCGACCCATGCACCCGCAGCCGCCGCCGATGCAGCGCCGCCGCGCGGCGGATGCGGTGGATCGTCCCGTGGTCGGCATCCGCCCGGTCCCGCCCATGCAGCAGGTCGAGCCGCAGGTGCACGTCGGACGGCGCCTCCCGCCCCCGGATCGGGTCGCGTTCCTCGAGCAGCGCGGCGAGGTCGGCGGCCATCGCCCGTTCCCCGTCATCGCCCGCCGCGATCAGCATCCGCGCCAGCCGCGGATGGGTGCCGAGCCGCGCCATGCGCCGCCCCGTCTCGGTGATCCGCCCCTCGCCGTCCAGCGCATCGAGGTCCCGCAGCAGGGCGCGCGCCGCCTTCACCGTCCCGGCCGGCGGCGGGTCGAGGAAGGCGAGCGTCCCCGGCTCCGCCCCCCAGGCCGCGCAGTCCAGCACCAGGGACGACAGTTCCGCCTCCAGCATCTCCGGCCGGTCGGCCAGCGGCAGGCCGCGGTGCAGCGCCTCGGTCCACAACCGGATCGCGACACCCGGCGCCTGGCGCCCCGCGCGCCCGGCCCGCTGTTCCGCGGCCGCCTTGCCGATGCGCAGCGTCATCAGGCGCGACAATCCGCTCGCCGGGTCCAGCCGCGGCGCGCGCCGGAAACCGCCATCCACCACGATCCGCACCCCGGGCACGGTCAGCGAGGTCTCGGCGATCGAGGTCGCCAGCACCACCTTCCGTCGCCCGCCGGGGGCCGGGTTCAGCGCGACGTCCTGTTCGGCCGGCGGCAGTTCGCCATGCAGGGGCACCACCAGCGCGTCGACACCCGACAGTCTTTCCTGGGTGCGGCGGATCTCCCCCCAGCCGGGCAGGAAGGCGAGCACGTCGCCGGGATGCTCGCGCAGCGCCTCGCGGATCGCCCCGGCCATGGCCTCGGGCAGTTCCCGGCTCTCCTTGAGGTCGCGGGCACGATATTTCAGTTCGACCGGGTATGCGCGGCCGAGGCTCTCGATCACCGGGCAGCCGCCGAGCAGCCCCGCGAAGGCCGCGCCGTCCAGCGTCGCGGACATCGCCAGCAGCCGCAGTTCCGGGCGCAAATTGGCCTGCAAGTCGAGGCAAAGCGCCAGCGCGAGATCGGTGTCGAGGTTGCGCTCATGCGCCTCGTCGAACAGCACCGCGGCGACGCCATCGAGGCCCGGATCGGATTGCAGGCGACGGACCAGCAGGCCTTCCGTCACCACCTCGACCCGCGTGCGGTCCGACACCATGCGGTCGAGCCGCGTCGCCAGGCCCACCGTGCCGCCGGGCTGCGGCTCGCCGACCATCTCGGCCATGCGGCGCGCGGCGGCGCGGGCGGCGACGCGGCGGGGTTCCAGCACCAGGATGCGGCCGCCCTCGGCCCAGGGCTCGTCCTTCAGCACCAGCGGAACGAGCGTCGTCTTGCCGGCGCCGGGCGGGGCGACAAGGACGGCGTTGGAGCCCTCGCGCAGGGCGGCGGTCAGGGCCGGCAGGGCCTCGGAGACAGGAAGGTCGGGGGCGATCACGCGGGGCGTGTAGCCGAATGGGGGCTCCGCCCCCAAACCCCCGCCGAGGGCCGAAAGGCCCTCGGAACCCAATTCTCCGCCCATCCGGGGAAGGGCGTTCTCCTTCGGGGCCGGCGCCCGGTAACGGGTTCCGAGGGCCTTTCGGCCCTCGGCGGGTGGGTCCGGGAGGGCAGAGCCCTCCCGCCGAACCCCCGCCTTGACCCCGCCACACCCCCTTGCGATACGCCCCCGTCCCGGATTCCCCGGGCCCAGCCTGCCGGGGCTCCCCGCCGGCGTTTCCCCGCGACAAGAGGCCGAACCAAGCCATGCGCGATACCGGCGAGTACCTGTTCACCTCCGAGTCCGTCTCGGAAGGCCACCCCGACAAGGTGGCGGACCGCATCTCGGATACGGTCCTCGATGCCTTCCTCACGGCCGACCCCTATTCGCGCGTGGCCTGCGAGACGCTGGTGACGACCAACCGCGTCGTCCTCGCCGGCGAGGTCCGCGGCCCCGGCTCCGTCACGCCCGAGTACCTGATGCATCTCGCCCGCATGGCGATCCATGACATCGGCTACGAGCAGGACGGCTTCCACTGGCAGCACGCCGACATCGCCTGCCACCTGCACGCCCAGTCCGCGCACATCGCGCAGGGCGTGGACGCCGCCGGCAACAAGGACGAAGGCGCCGGCGACCAGGGCATCATGTTCGGCTACGCCTGCACCGA
Organism: Neoroseomonas marina; assembly: GCF_012927745.1. Lineage (GTDB taxonomy): Bacteria > Pseudomonadota > Alphaproteobacteria > Acetobacterales > Acetobacteraceae > Neoroseomonas > Neoroseomonas marina. The sequence continues at coordinate 667,959 of NZ_JABBKX010000002.1, read as the reverse complement.
GACGCCGGACCTCATGCCCGCGCCGCTGTACTACGCGCACATGATCCTGCGCCGGATCAGCGAGATGCGCCGCAACGGCGACGTCGCGGTGAAGGGCCTGCTGCCCGACGCCAAGTCCCAGGTCACGCTCAAGTACATCGACGGCAAGCCGGTCGCCGCGACCTCGGTCGTCGTCTCGACGCAGCATGTCGACGGCATGGAGCAGGCGGAGATCAAGCGCCTGCTGCGCCCGATCGTCGAGAGCACCCTGCCCACGGGCTGGATGTGCGCCGACAACGAGTTCTACGTGAACCCGACCGGCCAGTTCGTGATCGGCGGCCCGGACGGCGATTGCGGCCTGACCGGGCGCAAGATCATCGTCGACACCTATGGCGGCGCGGCCCCGCACGGCGGCGGCGCCTTCTCGGGCAAGGACCCGACGAAGGTGGACCGCTCGGCCGCCTACGCCGCGCGCTACGTCGCGAAGAACGTCGTCGCCGCGGGCCTGGCCGACAAGTGCACCATCCAGGTGTCCTACGCGATCGGCGTGTCCAAGCCGCTGTCGGTCTATTTCGACCTGCACGGCACGGGCAAGGACATCGACGAGGCGAAGCTCGCCAAGGTCGTGGACGGCCTGGTGAACCTCTCCCCGCGCGGCATCCGGGAGCACCTGCACCTCAACCGCCCGATCTACGTCCCGACCTCCGCCTACGGCCATTTCGGCCGCACGCCGGATGCCGAGAAGGGCACCTTCACCTGGGAGAAGACCGACCTGGTGGAGGAGCTCAAGCGCGCCTTCGGCCGCTGAGCCCATGGACGTCGCCGAGGCCTTCCGTTCCATCGGGATCACGAAGGACTACGGCGGCTTCGACCTGTCCGCCCTGCCGGTCGACTGGCAGGGCTGGAACTCCGAGCACGGCATCTTCCGCACCGTGCTCGACCAGACCCGGGCCGGCCTCGTCATCGAGGTCGGCACCTGGAAGGGCGCCTCGGTGCGGCACATGCACCAGGTCTCCCGCCGCCTCGGCCTCGCGACGCGCTTCATCTGCATCGACACCTGGCTGGGGTCGAATGTCGAGCACTGGCTCGAACCGGAATTGCGGAAGAGCCTGAACCTGCGCCACGGCTACCCGGACATGTTCCCGCAGTTCCTGCGCAACATGACGGCCGCCGGCATCATCGACGACGTCTTCCCGCTGCCGATGACGACGACGGGCGCGGCCCACCTGCTCAAGCGGCTCGGCATCGTCGCGGATGCGATCTATGTCGATGCGGGGCATGAGGAGGAGGAGGTCTCCCTCGACCTGCGCCTCTATCATGACCTGCTGCGGCCGGGTGGCATCCTGTTCGGCGACGACTACGATTCCTCCTGGCCCGGCGTCGTGTCCGCGGTGAACCGGTTCGCGGCCGACCACCGCTACATGCTGCAGACCGCCTGGCCGAAATTCATGATGGTGAAGCGCGCCTGATGCACGGAACCGCCACCGGCCCCGATCGCCCGCCCCTCGCCGAGGGCGTCCCCGACCGCCTCTATGGCCGCCGGCGCGGCCACCCGCTGCGCCCGCGCCAGGAACGCCTGCTGAACGAGGCGCTGCCCCGCTTCCGCCTGACGGTCGCGGAGGCCGTAGCGTGCCGCAACCTGTTCCCCGGCGCCGCCGATCTGTGGCTCGAGGTCGGCTTCGGCGGCGGCGAACACGCCCTCGCGCTGGCGGAGGCGAATCCCGCCGTCGCGCTCATCGCCTCCGAGGTGTTCGAGAACGGGCTCTGCTCCCTGCTCACGCGGATCGTGCCGGAGGGCGAGGAAGCCATCGCCCCGGTGCCCGAGCGCCTGCGCCTCTGGCCCGAGGATGCCCGCCACCTGCTGACGGCGCTGCCCGAGGGCGCGCTCGGCCGGCTCTATCTGATGTTCCCCGACCCCTGGCCGAAGGCACGGCACGCCAAGCGGCGCTTCGTGCATCCCGCCATGCTGCCGGTCGTCGCCCGCGCGCTGCGCCCCGGCGCCGAATGGCGCATCGCGAGCGACGATCCGACCTACCAGGGCTGGGTGGAGGAGGTCCTGGCGGACCAGACCTTCTTCCTGCGCCGCGACCTCGCCACCGGCACGCGGCCCGCGGGCTGGCACCCGACGCGCTACGAGGCGAAGGCGATCCGCGAGGGCCGCACGCCGCATTACTGGACCTTCGTCAGGAGCGAGGTGCCATGCAGCTGAACGGTGCGGTCGCGCTGGTCACCGGCGCGGGATCGGGCCTCGGCGCCGCGACGGCCGAGGCGCTCGTCGTCGCCGGCGCGCAGGTGGTCGCGATGGACCTGAACGCGGGGGGCCTCGCCGCGCTCGCCGCGCGCTGCGACGCGACGCCCGTGGTCGGCGACGTGACGAGCGAGACGGATGTCTCGGCCGCGCTGGAAGCCGCGAAGGGCCTCGGCCCGCTGCGCCTCGCGGTGAACTGCGCGGGCATCGCGCCGGCCGCGCGCGTCGTCGGTCGCGGCGGCGCGCACGACCTCGCGCTGTTCGAGAAGACGCTGCGGGTGAACCTGGTCGGCACCTTCAACGTGCTGCGCCTCGCCGCGCAGCGGATGCAGGCGCTCGACCCGACCGCGCCGGATCATGAGCGCGGGGTGATCGTCAACACCGCCTCCATCGCCGCCGAGGACGGCCAGGTCGGGCAATGCGCCTATGCCGCCTCCAAGGCCGGGGTGATGGGGCTGACGCTGCCGGCGGCCCGCGAGCTCGCGAAGTCCGGCATCCGCGTCGTGACCATCGCGCCGGGGCTGTTCGAGACGCCGATGCTCGCCGGCCTGCCCGAGGCCGCGCAGGCCGCGATCCGCGCCCTGCCGCCCTTCCCCGCGCGGCTCGGCAAGCCCGAGGAATTCGCCGCAATGGTACTGGCGATCTGCGCCAATCCGCTGCTGAACGGCACCACGCTGCGCTTCGATTCCGCGCTGCGCCTGCCGCCCTGAGGCTTAGCGCCCGAGCATGGCCCGCAGCACCCGCCGCCCCTTCAGGTGATGGTGCAGGGCCGCCGCCGCATGCCCCGCGGCGAGCAGCACGAGCGACCACGCCGCGACCTCGTGCACCGGGCGGATCGTCTTGTAGAGCGCCTCGTCGGCCGGCAGCAGGTGCGGCACGGGGATGAGCAGGAAGAGCGTCGTCTCGATCTCCCCCGGCGCCGTGCTGGCGGACAGGTAGCCGAGCACCGGCACCGCGATCAGCAGCAGGTACAGCACGATGTGCCCGGCGGCCGCCAGGCGATGCTGCCAGGGCGCGATCGCGGGATCCTCGGCCGGGCGCCCGCGCCGCGCCCGCAGCCAGAGCCGCCACAGCACCAGCGGCGGCACCAGCAGCCCCAGCGTCTTGTGCACCTGGTAGGCGATGATCTTCTCGAGCAGCCGGGTCAGCGGCAGCGCGACCATCACCAGCCCGATCGCGAAGGCGGCGACGACGAGTGCGGCGACGATCCAGTGCAGCCAGCGCTGCGCCCTGGTCCAGCCGTCAGACGAGGAGGCGGACACGCACGGCCAGGCGGATGGTGTCGGAGATCGCCGTCTGGTCGCTCGTCATGCCGAACTCGGAGCGCTTCATGTCGCCCGCGGCCGAGAACGTCGCGACCTCCCGCCCCAACGCCGGATCCACCTTCCGGTCGATCAGCCGTGCCTCCATCCGGTGCGGCCGGGTGACGCCACGGATCGTCAGGTTCCCCGCGAGGAAGAAGCGCGCCAGCGTGCCCTCGCCCGTCGCCGCCCCGTCGAAGGTCGCCTCGGGGTACTTCTCCACGTCGAAGAAGGCGGGGGAGCGCAGCAGGTCGACCGCCCCCGGATAGGCCAGCACGACCGCCGCGGTCTTCACCGTCACCTCGACATGGGTCGTGAGCGGCCGGTCCGGGTCGATCAGCAACTCGCCGGCGAAGTCCTCGAAATGTCCGGTGGAGCTGAGGACGCCGAGATGCCGGGCGATGAATTCGAGCCGGCCGACATTCTGGTCGAAGACGTATCGGGTCCGGGCCACGGCCGTCCGGATGAACGGCAGGGTGCCGAGCGCCCCCGCCACCAGGGTCCGACGCATCGGGTTCTGAACCATGGCACGCCTCCTCGGGCGCGGATCATTTCGGGCGCCGATACGACAGCGCAAGGCCGCTTGCATGTTCCAGTCCGAAATGTCATGTACCGGACAACATCTCATCCGGACCGAACGGGGGGTGGCCTTGCAAGGGGCCGCCTTTTTTGTTGCTTGGACGACACCGCCGACCTGCCGCGGCATGACGGGCTCGAAGCCCGCATCGCCGAGGCCATCCTGCCCACCCTGACGCATCTGGGCTACGAGCTCGTGCGCGTACAGGTCTCGGGCAAGGAGACCCCGACCGTGCAGATCATGGCCGACCGCGCCGACGGGGCCATCTTCACCGTCGACGATTGCGAGGCGATCAGCCACGCGGTCGGCGCCGTGCTGGACGTGGCCGACCCGATCAAGTCCGAATGGACGCTCGAGGTCTCCTCGGCCGGCATCGACCGGCCGCTGACGCGCGCCAAGGACTGGAACCGCTTCGCCGGGCATGTCGCGACGCTCGAACTCGCCATCCCGCAGGACGGCCGCAAGCGCTATCGGGGCATCGCGCTCGGCGCGGATGCCGAGGTCGCGCGGATGCGCCTCGACGACGGGACCGAGGTGGCCTTCCGCCGCGACAACATCCGCAAGGCCAAGCTGGTCCTGACCGACGAACTGATCGCCGCCACCGCGGCACCCCAGACGCCCAACTGAGAGGATAGGCACCATGGCCATCGACGTCGCCATCGCCCGCCCCGAATTGCTCCAGGTCGCCGACGCCGTCGCGCGCGAGAAGATGATCGAGCGCGACGAGGTGCTCGAGGCGATGGAGCAGGCCATCCAGAAGGCCGGCCGCGCCAAGTACGGCCATGAGAAGGACATCCGCGCCGTCATCGACCGCAAGAACGGCGAGGTGAAGCTCTCCCGCTGGACCGAGGTGGTCGAGGCCGAGCCGGTCGAGAACGAGGCGACGCAGATCCCGGTCCGCATCGCCCAGAAGATCAAGCCCGGCATCCAGGTGGGCGAGTTCATCGTCGACCCGCTGCCGCCGATCGACTTCGGCCGCATCGCCGCGCAGACCGCCAAGCAGGTGATCGTCCAGCGCGTGCGCGAGGTCGAACGGTCCAAGCAGTTCCACGAATACAAGGACCGCGTGGGCGAGATCATCAACGGCATCGTCAAGCGCACCGAGTACGGCAACCTGATGGTCGACCTCGGCCGCGCCGAGGCCTTGCTGCGCCGCGACGAGACCATCCCGCGCGAGGCCTTCCGCAACGGCGACCGCGTCCGCGCCTACATCTACGACGTGCGCGAGGAGCCGCGCGGGCCGCAGATCTTCCTCTCCCGCACGCATCCCGGCTTCCTCGCGAAGCTGTTCGCCCAGGAAGTGCCCGAGATCTACGACGGCATCATCGAGATCAAGGCGGTCGCCCGCGACCCGGGTTCGCGCGCCAAGATGGCCGTGATCAGCCGCGACAGCTCCATCGACCCGGTCGGCGCCTGCGTCGGCATGCGCGGGTCGCGCGTGCAGGCGGTGGTCGCCGAACTGCAGGGCGAGAAGATCGACATCATCCCCTGGTCCCCCGACTTCGCGACCTTCATCGTGAATGCGCTGGCGCCGGCGGAAGTCTCCAAGGTCGTGCTCGACGAGGACGGCAAGCGCTGCGAGGTGGTGGTCCCCGATGACCAGCTGTCGCTGGCGATCGGCCGCCGCGGCCAGAACGTGCGCCTCGCATCGCAGCTGACCCGCTACGACATCGACATCCTCACCGAGGCCGAGGAATCCGAGCGCCGGCAGGAGGAATTCCGCAAGCGCACGGGCCTGTTCGTCGAAGCGCTGGACGTCGACGACGTCATCGCCGGCCTGCTGGTGCAGGAAGGCTTCGGCACCATCGAGGACGTCGTCCAGGTCGAGGACGAGGAACTCGCCGGGATCGAGGGCTTCGACGAGAGCGTCGCCGCCGAGCTCAAGCGTCGCGCCCAGACCTTCCTCGAGAAGCGGGACGGCGAGCTGGACGAGAAGCGCCGCGAGATGGGCGTGGTGGACGAACTCGCCGAGATCGGCGGCTTCAGCCCCGCCATGATGGTCGCGCTGGGCGAGAAGGGCGTGAAGACGCTCGAGGACCTGGCCGACCTCGCCGGCGACGAGCTGATGGAGATCCTCGGCGCCGAGGTGGTGGACGAGGAAACCGCCAACGCCATCGTCATGGAGGCGCGTCGTCGCGCCGGCTGGTTCGGCGACGAGGAAGAGGGCACGGGTGACGGCAACGCCTGATCACGACCCGGCGGATGAGGAGGAGGCGCCGGAGACCGGCCCCCTCCGTCGCTGCATCGCCACCCGCGAGGTCGGCCCGAAGGAACGGATGATCCGTTTCGTCCTCGGGCCGGAGCGGGTGCTGGTGCCGGATCTGGCAGGGAAACTGCCGGGCCGGGGAATGTGGTTGAGCGCGCGGGGCGATGTGCTAGAAGGCGCGGTGAGCCGCGGGGCCTTCAATCGGGCCGCGCGCGGGCCCGTGACGCTTCCCTCCGACCTTCGTGCGCGGATCGAGGACGGTCTTCGCGCCCGCATCCGCGACCTTCTGGGCTTGGCCCGGCGGGCGGGCCAGGCGGTTTCGGGGTGGCAGGCCGCGCGCGAATGGCTGCAGGCCGGTCGCGCTGGACTGTTGGTTCAGGCTTCGGATGGGAGCCCGGCGGAGCGCGAACGCTTCGGCGGGCGGCACCTTCCGGCGGTTTCGCCCCTGACCGCGGCGGAACTCGGCGTGGTCTTCGGGCGCGACCACGCGGTGCATGTGGTGGTGGCGCCCGGCCGGCTGGCGGAAGCCATCCGGGTCGAGGCGGAGAGGCTGGCGGGCATCGCCGTCACTCGGCCGGAGCGTGGGATTTGAGGGTCGTGCGCTGGGCACGGCCCTGTCGTTGTGTTGTTTGGGATCGGGTTCGGATCGGCGAATGAGCGACCAGAACGAGCAGGACGCGGGCAAGAGCAGGCTGAGCCTTCGGCCCGGCGGACGACTCGAACTCGGCAAGACCGTGGATGCTGGCAGCGTGCGCCAGTCGTTCAGCCACGGCCGCACCAAGACCGTGCAGGTCGAGGTGGTGAAGAAGCGCGTCGTCGCCCCCCCGGCGAAACCCGGCGGGCCCGCCACCGGCGCGCGCCCGGCCCCGGGCGCGACTTCGGGCGGCAACGCGCCGTCCGGCCAGCAGCCGCGCCCCTCGGGCCAGGCCCAGGGGCCCGCCGCGCGCGGACCTGTCGCGGGCCGTCCGCTGACCCAGGCCGAGATCGCGGTCCGCCAGCGCGTGCTGGAAGAGAACCGCCGCCTCGAGGCCCAGCGCCAGCGCGAGGAGCGCGAGCGCCAGGCCCTGATGGTGCGTTCCGCCGCCGAGGAAGCCGCCCGCAAGGCGGAAGAGGAACGCCGCGCCGCCGAGGAGGCTGCCCGCCGCGCCGAGGAGGAGGCCCGCAACGCCGCCGAGGCCGCCGCGCGCGCCAAGGTCGAGGCCGAGGCCCGCAAATCCGCCGAGGCGGCATCGGTCGTGACCGCCGCCGCCGCGAAGCAGGGCGGTCGCCCCGCGGGTGCGGCCGCCGCGCCGGCCGCCCGCAAGCCCGATGCCACCGCCCCGGCCGAGCGCCTGACGCTCAAGGCCCGCCCGGCGGAGGAAGAGGAAGACGGCGCGCGTCGCCCGATGGTCCGCCGCCCCGGCGGCCCGCCCGGCGCGCCTGGCCGCCGGCCGATGCCGGTGCCGGTCAAGAAGGCGACCCCGTCGCCGGACCGTCGCCGCGAAGGCCGCATCGACGTCCAGGCCGCGATCGAGGGCGAGGACGAGCGCAGCCGCTCCATCGCCTCGCTGCGCCGCGCGCGTGACCGCGAGCGGCGGCAGCAGGAGCTCGCGCGCCTGCGTTCGGGTGCCGAGCGCGTCGTGCGCGACGTCGTGGTGCCGGAAGCGATCACCGTCCAGGAACTCGCCAACCGCATGGCCGCCCGTGGCGGCGAGGTGGTGAAGGCGCTGTTCCGCATGGGCGTGATGGCGACCCTGACGCAGTCGATCGACGCCGATACCGCCGAGCTGGTGGTCCAGGAATTCGGTCACCGCGTGAAGCGCGTGAGCGAGTCCGACGTCGAGATCGGCCTGGAAGGTGCGGAGGATACCGACACCGACCTGCAGCCGCGCCCGCCGGTCGTGACCATCATGGGCCATGTCGACCACGGCAAGACCAGCCTGCTCGACGCCCTGCGCAAGACCGATGTCGCGGCCCACGAGGCCGGCGGCATCACGCAGCACATCGGCGCCTACCAGATCACCGTGCCCGACGGGTCCAAGGTGACCTTCATCGACACGCCGGGCCACGAGGCGTTCACCGCCATGCGCGCCCGCGGCGCGTCCGTGACGGACATGGTCGTGCTGGTGGTCGCGGCCGATGACGGCGTCATGCCCCAGACGATCGAGGCCATCCGCCACGCCAAGGCGGCCGGCGTGCCGCTGATCGTCGCGGTGAACAAGATCGACAAGCCCGGCGTGAAGCCCGAGCGCGTGAAGCAGGAACTGCTGCAGCACGAGATCGTGGTGGAATCCCTTGGCGGCGACACGCAGGAGATCGAGGTCTCCGCGACGCAGCGCATCAACCTCGACAAGCTGCTCGAGGCGATCTCGCTGCAGGCGGAAGTGCTCGACCTCAAGGCGAACCCCAACCGCGCGGCGGAAGGCACCGTCATCGAGTCCAAGCTCGATCGCGGCCGGGGCCCCGTGGCCACCGTGCTGGTCCAGAAGGGCACGCTGCGGCAGGGCGACATCGTGGTGGCCGGCGCCGAATGGGGCCGCGTGCGCGCCATGCTCGACGACAAGGGCCGCCAGCTGAAGGACGCCCCGCCCTCGCTGCCGGTCGAGATCCTCGGCCTGTCCGGCGTGCCGGCGGCCGGCGACAACTTCATCGCCGTCGAGAACGAGGCCCGCGCCCGCGAGGTCTCCGAGTTCCGCCAGCGCCGGGCGCGCGACAAGGCGGCGGCGGCGGCCGGCGCCGGCCGCGGCAACCTGACCGACATGCTGGCCCGCATCCAGGCGGGCGAGCAGAAGGAAGTCGCCGTCGTCGTGAAGGCCGACGTGCAGGGCTCCGCCGAGGCGATCGGCGTCACCCTCGGCAAGCTCGGCAACGACGAGGTGAAGGTCCGCGTGCTGCACAGCGCGGTGGGTCAGATCACCGAATCCGACATCCAGCTCGCCAAGGCCTCGGATGCCGTCATCGTCGCCTTCAACGTCCGCGCGACGTCCCAGGCGCGCGACCTGGCGGCGAAGGAAGGCGTGGACATCCGCTACTACTCGATCATCTACGAAGTCGCCGACGACATCGAGAAGCTCTACAAGGGCAAGCTTGCCCCGGTGCAGCGCGAGAAGTTCCTCGGCTACGCGCAGATCCTGCAGGTCTTCGAGGTCAAGAAGATCGGCAAGGTGGCGGGCTGCCGCGTGACGGAAGGCGTGGTCAAGCGCGGCGCGGGCGTGCGCCTGCTGCGCGACGGCGTCGTCATCCACCAGGGCGAGCTGTCGACCCTGCGCCGCTTCAAGGACGATGTGCGCGAGGTCAACAACGGCCTCGAATGCGGCATGTCCTTCGCGAACTACGACGACATCCGCGTGGGTGACCAGATCGAGTGCTACGAGGTTGAAACCGTCGCGGCGGCGTAAGCCGCCGGGACGGTTTCGTTCGCCTCCGGCGCCGGGCGGGCCGCATCCGCGGCCTCGACTTGCGCGCCGTGCACTGCCGCAGGGGCGGTCTGGGCGCGGTCGCGCTTTGCGCTCCCGTCGCGGCTCCGCCGCGCCGCAGGTTGCGCCCGAGTTGAACGGGTAGGTTCCCGATGAGCAAGCAACACCACCGCGGCCAGGCCGAAGGCCCCTCCCAGCGGCAGCTCCGCGTCGCCGAGGAAGTACGCCACGCGCTGTCCGCGGTCTTCACGCGCGAGGAATTCCGCGACCCCGACCTGCACGGCGTGCACGTCACGGTCACCGAGGTCCGCGCCTCCCCCGACCTCAAGCATATGACGGCCTTCGTCTCGGCACTGGGCAAGGACCTGACGAAGGAACAGCTCGCCGCGCTCAAGCGCGTCTCGCCGTTCCTGCGGCGGGAAGTGGCGCATGCCGTGCGGCTGAAATTCGCCCCGGACCTGCATTTCCAGCCCGACACCGCGCTGAACTACGCCATGCACATCAACGAGGTGATGCATCGTCCCGAGGTGCAGCGCGACCTCGCGCCGAAGAAGGACGGCGAGGAGTGAGCGCGACCCTGCCCGAAGGCGCGCCGCAGATCCGCGTCATCGCCATGCCGGCCGACGCCAATCCCGCCGGGGACATCTTCGGCGGCTGGCTGATGGCGCATATGGATCAGGCCGGCGCCTCGGTCGCGCTGCGCCGCGCGCGTGGCCGCGTCGCGACCGTCGCGGTCGAGGCGATGACCTTCCACCTGCCGGTGCGCGTGGGCGACGAGGTCAGCCTCTACGGCACGCTGCTCTCGGTCGGCCGCAGCTCGATCCGCGTGCATGTCGAGGCCTGGCGCCGCGACCGCACCGCCGAGGACGACGCCCGCGTGACCGAGGCGACCTTCACCTTCGTCGCCCTGGACGAGACCGGCCGTCCGCGCCCCGTGCCGCAATGATCAGGAGGCGCAGCTGAACACCTGGATCACGGCCATGACCCAGCCCAGGGCAGCGGGGGCGGCAAACCCCAGCAGCGCGACGGGCGCGGCGAGGATCGTGCCCCACAGCGCGCCCATCCAGCTTTCCGCGATCAGCCCGCCGGCCATGGCGCCCAGCCCCAGCACCGTCGCGGCGATCAGGATGCGGCCCCAGAGCGGGTATTCCGGATCCTCCTCCTCCACCTGCAGCCTCCTTCGCTGACCGGGCGATCCTCTCGCCGCCGGCACCGACCAGACTACGGAACGCTTCATGGCCCAGCAGCGCCAACGCCACCGCAAGCCGAAAGGCCGGCCGATCGACGGCTGGCTGATCATCGACAAGCCGACGGGCATCGGGTCGACCGACGTCGTCGCCATCTGCAAGCGCGCCTTCCAGGCGCAGAAATGCGGGCATGGCGGCACGCTCGACCCGCTGGCGACCGGGGTGCTGCCCATCGCCTTCGGCGCCGCGACCAAGACCGTGCCCTATGTCATGGACGGCACGAAGCAGTACCGCTTCACGCTCAAGATGGGTGAGGCACGCGATTCCGACGACGCCGACGGCAACGTCATCGCCACCAGCGACGCACGCCCGACCGACGAGCAGATCCGCGCTGCCCTTCCGGCCTTCATCGGCGACATCATGCAGGTGCCGCCGATCTTCTCGGCCATCAAGGTGGCCGGCGAGCGCGCCTATGACCTCGCCCGCGCGGGGGAACAGGTGGAACTCGCCGCCCGCCCGGCCCGCGTCGACCGCTTCGAGCTGATCGAGCGCCCGGACGCCGATACCGCCATCTTCTTCGTCGAGAGCGGCAAGGGCGTCTACATGCGCTCGCTCGCCCGGGATATCGCCAAGGCCTGTGGCACGGTGGGGCATATCGCAGCCCTGCGCCGGATGCGGGTCGGCCCCTTCCTCGAGAAGGATGCGGTTCCGCTGGACAGGATCGCGGTTTCCGGCGATACCCCGCCCCCTTCCCCGGATCTTCTGCTTCCGGTGACGACCGCGCTGGCCGACATCCCGGCGCTGGCCCTCACCGAGGCCGAGACCGCCCGCCTGTCCTTCGGCCAGCCCATCCCGCTGGTCGAGCTGATGGGCCGGGTTCCGCGCGAGGCCAACCCCGATGGGGGCCTGGCCAGGGCGATGGCGGGGGGGCGCCTGATGGGTCTCGCCCGCTTCGAGGACGGCTTGCTGAAGCCGGAGCGGTGGCTGGGCCAGGGCGGTTCCTGAACCTCTACCCACAAGGAATAGGACGATGTCGATCACTGCGGAGCGCCGCCAGGCGCTCATCAAGGACTATGCGACCGGCCCGAACGACACGGGCAGCCCCGAGGTCCAGGTCGCGATCCTCTCCGAACGCATCTCCAACCTGACCGAGCACCTCAAGACCCACGCGAAGGACTTCCATTCGCGCCGTGGCCTGCTCGTGCTGGTCGGCCAGCGCCGTGGCCTGCTGGACTACCTGAAGCGCAAGAGCCAGAAGCGTTACGAGACGCTGATCGGGCGCCTCAACCTGCGCCGCTGACGGCAACCGGGGCGGCGCGCGTCGCCCCGCCAGCCCTCGCACGGATCGCCGCCCCGCCAGGATGCTGGCGCCGGGCGGCGTTGCCGTTTCTGGGCTGTCACAACTCGATGTTCAGCCGCCGCAGCAGCGGGCCCCAGCGCTCCGCCTCCCGGTTCAGGAAGGCCTGGAAATCGGCCGGGCTGCCGCTCGTGGCGACGATCCCCTCGTTCAGCAGCCGTTCGCGCACCGTCGCGTCCGCACTTGCCGCGGCACCGGCCGCGTTCAGCCGCGCGATCGCCGCGGGCGGCGTGTGCGCCGGGGCCAGCAGCCCGAACCAGGTCACCGCCACCAGGCCCGGCCAGCGTTCGTTGAAGGTCGGCTGGTTCGGCAGGTTCGGCAGCCGTGTCTCCCCGGTCCAGCCGATGATCTTCGCACGGCCCGAGCGTTCCACCTGCAGCCCCGTCGCCCCGCCCACCAGGATGGAATCGATGGTGCCGGCCAGCAGGTCGTTCATCTGGTTGGCGTCGCCGCGGTAGCCGACATCCTGCCAGTCGAGCTGCAGCCTCTCCTGGATCAGCGCGCCGGCGATGTGGTTGAACGACCCCCGCCCGTTGTGTCCCCAGGTCACCTTGCCGGGATTGGCGCGCACATGGGCGACGAAGCCTTCGAGCGTGTCGGGGATGCCGGGCTTCACCGCGATGCAGAAGGGTAGCGTCGCGACATGCACGACCGGCGCGAAGTCGGATGGCCGGTAGGGCAGGTTGCGCCCGATCAGCGGGTTGATGGTCAGCGTGGTGCCGGACGACATCAGCAGCGTGTGCCCGTCCGGCGCGGCGCGGGCGACCGCTTCGGCGCCGATCACCGTCTGCGCGCCGGGCTTGTTGTCGATCACCACGTTCTGACCGAGCAGCGGCGCCATGCGTTCGGCGACCAGCCGCGCCGTGACGTCGGTCGATCCGCCCGGCGGGAAGGGCACGACGATGGTCACGGGGCGCGTCGGGTTCCAGGCTTGCTGGGCGCGGGCGATGCCGGCGGCGGCGAGGCCGAGCGCGGGCAGCGCCCGGCGGCCGGTCACGAATGGCATGGTGTCCTCCCTGATTCTTGCCGGGAAGCCTGCCATCGGCGCTGCCGCGGCGCCACGGAATCAGCGCCGCGACAGCGCCACCAGGTAGCGGCAGGGCTCGTCCGCCGAGGGGTTGCGGAAGGCATGGCCCTTCGGTGCCTCCAGGTCGAAAGCGAGGCAGTCGCCGGGTTCGAGCAGCGCTTCCTCGGTCCCTTCCTCCACCGCCAGCCGGCCCGCGAGCACGCGCACCACCTGCCCCCGCAGGAAGGCGAAGGAGGTGCCGGGATAGGCGACGCGCGCGCCGGGCGGCAGTTCCACCTCGACCAGTTCCGGCTCGGCGCCGGGGGGCGAGACGGCGCGGCGGAGGTAGCCCGTCGCCGGGTCGGTCCATAGCGCCTGGTCCGCGGTGCGGGCGATGCGCTGCGGACCCGCATCGGCCTCGGCACGGGCGAGCAGGGTCGAGATCGTCATCCGCAGCGCGCCGGACAGACGCCCCAGCAGGGCCGCGGTCGGGCTTGCCTCGGCCCGCTCGATCTTGCTGATCATGGCGCGCGAGACGCCCGAGGCGGCGGCGAGGTCCGCGATCGACCAGCCGCGGGCCTCCCGCTCCCGGCGCAGGCGCCGGGCGATCAGCAGGTCGAGCGGCGCGGTCGCGTGGTCATCCATCATAATGGACATGCATCCAAGATAGTGGATACTGCCGCCCATGACCATGCCCGCCCCGCCCGGCCACAATGGTGGCCCGCCCCTCGAGGACGAGGACGACGACCCCGCCGGCTGGCGGCTCTGGTGCTGGCGCCGCGCACGCAGGAAGGCCTGGAAGGCCCCGCCGGAAATTGCGCTGCGCCGCCTTGAACGCGCCGAGGAACTCGGCATGACCTACCGCGAATACACGCTCGAGATCCTCGAACGGGGACGCCACCTGTGACGGTGACGATCACCGAGGGCGGGCTCGACGATCCGCGCGTGCAGGCGCTGCTCGGCATCCACCTCGCCAAGGCCCGGGCGGCGACGGCGGAGGGCTTCGCCTTCGCGCTCGACCTGTCGGGCCTGCGGGTGCCGGGGATCCGCTTCTTCACCGCCTGGGACGGCGACGAGGTGCTGGCGACCGGCGCGCTGAAGCGCATGGCGCCCGACCATGGCGAGGTGAAGTCGATGCACACGGCCGAGGCGGCGCGCCGGCGCGGCGTGGGGCGCGCGATGCTGCGGCACCTGGTCGAGGAGGCGCGCAGGGCGGGCATGACGCGGGTCAGCCTCGAGACCGGGACCAGCGCCTATTTCCAGCCCGCGGTCGCGATGTACCTGGCCGAAGGCTTCACGCCCTGCGGCCCCTTCGGCGACTACGCGGCAAGCGCCGAGAACCGTTTCCTGACGCTCGCCCTCGCCTGAGATCAAGGCGTCGCGGGGAGGCGGAGCAGGGTGTCCACCCGGTCCGCCACGGCGGCGCCGGGCTGCTGGGCCAGCGCCGGGATCGCGGCGAGCTCGTGGCGCGCGATCATGCCGACGCGGGAACCGGGCGGAGCGATCCCGCGCCCGCGCGGACGCATCCGCCGCGTTGAGCGTCCCGCGCGCGCTGGCGTGCGGGGGCGGGCATGCCGCGCCCCGTTCAGCGCCCCTTTTCCTTCCGCCAGGCCTCGAACAGCGGCCGGTTGGCGGGGTCGGTCATGGGGTACAGGCCCCGGATCGTGTGCCCGGCGGCGACGCGCTCCTGGACGAAATCCTCGAAGACCGTCTGCTCGAAGGCCTCGTCGGCGACATCGTCGGCGATATGGGCGGGGATGCAGACCACCCCCTCTCCGTCGCCCACCATGATGTCACCGGGATGCACGCCGACGCCGGCGCAGGCCACGGGCACGTTGAGGTCCACGCAATGGTGGTGGATCAGGTTGGTCGGCGCCGAGGGCTGCGCGTGATAGGCCGGCCAGCCCATCTGCGCGATCTCGGGGCTGTCGCGGAAGCCGCCGTCGGTGACCGCGCCCGCCACACCGCGCGCCTTCAGCCGGGTGATGAGGATGCCGCCCGCGCTCGCCGCGCGCGCGTCGCCGCGGCTGTCGATGACGAAGACGGCGCCGGGCGGGCATTCCTCCACGCCCTTGCGCTGCGGATGCTCGGGATCCTTGAAGACCTCGAGGTGATCGAGGTCCTCGCGCGCCGGGATCGTGCGCAGCGTATAGGCCGGGCCGACCATGGTGGGCGCATCCGGGTCGAGCGGCTGCAGCGAAAGGAAGACGTTGCGGAAGCCCCGCTTGAACAGCACCGTCGTGAGCGTGGCGGTCGAAACCTGGGCGAGCTTCGCCCGCGATGAATCCTTCATGGCGTCCCTACTCCGCAGCCTTGGAGATGTTCCAGTAGACCGGCACGGGCGCATCGAGAATCCCCCGCAGCCGCGCCGAATAGCCGCGCACCAGCGCGAACTGGCCGAGCGGCACATAGGGCACCGTCTCGGTGGCGCGGCGGTGATAGGCCTCCGCCGCTTCCATCCGCTGGGCATCGTTGCGCGCGGCGATGAAGGCGTCGCGCAGGCGTTCCATCTCCGCATCGCAGGGCCAGCCGGGCAGCGCGGTGCGTTCGCAGGCCGACCGCATGGCGTTGTGGCCCGACGGGTCCATGCCATCGAGGCCGGTGGGCGCCGAGACGAACAGCCCCCAGCCGCCCTGGTTCGCCGGGTTGCGGGACAGGCGCCGCTGGATCAGCGTCGCCCAGTCCATGGCCTGCACGTCCACGGTCATGCCCACCCGCCGCAGCAGGTCCGCCGAGACCAGCGCGAAGGTGTGGCTGATCGTGGAATCCTGCGCGTCGAGGATGACGACCGGCGTGCCGTCATACCCGCTCTCGGCCACCGCGCGCCGCGCCGCATCCAGGTTCGGGGTGACCCAGCCGGTCTCGGTCCGGTAGGGCGAGGTGCAGGTGTAGAAGGACCGGCAGTCGCGCCACAGCGCCGGGTCGGTCATGTAGGCCGGCATGGCGTGCGCGGGGTCGACGAGCAGCCGCATCGCCTGGCGCAGGCGCGGATTGTCGAAGGGGGGCACCGCCTGGTTCATGCGGAAGATCGCCTGCACGCCGACGCTGTCCTGCGGCCCGATCCGCAGCGCGCGGTTCCGCTGGACGACCGGAAACAGGTCGGGCGGCAGTTCCTCGAAAATGTCGAGCTCGCCGGTGACGAGCGCGTTCAGCGCGGTCTGCGCATCCGGCAGGTAGACCCACTCGACGCGCTCGATGCCGGCACGCTTGCCGCCGGCCAGGCCGTCCGGTGCCTCGTTGCGGGGCACATAGGCGGCGTTGCGGCGATAGGTGACGCGGTCGCCGACGCGCCAATCCTCCCGCCGCAGGGTGAAGGGGCCGGACCCGGTGGGATCCGAAATCGGCGTCGCCGGCGGCGTCGCCGCGACGCGCGCGGGCATGATGAAGGGCGGCTGGCCCGAGGGCTTCGACAACGCCTGCAGCATCATCCCGAAAGGTTCGCGCAGCGCGATGCGGAAGGTCCTGGCATCGACCGGCTCCATCGCGGTGGCGAGCCCGACGAGTTGCTGCCCAAGCCCGTCGCGCACCGCCCAGCGGCGCAGCGAGGCGATCACGTCCTCGGTCGTCACGGGCGCGCCGTCGTGGAAGTTCAGGCCCTCGCGCAGCGTGAAGGTCCAGGTGCGGCCGTCCTCGCTGGTGGTGAAGCGTTCCACCATCTGCGGGCGCACCTGCAACCGGGAATCCAGCGCGAAGAGCGTGTCGTAGACCATGTAGCCGTGGTTGCGGGCCATGTATTCGGGGCTGATGAAGGGGTCGATCGACCGCAGATCCCCGAAGGTCTTGATGCGCAGCGCGTTCGGATCGCCGCGCCCCTGGGCCATCGCCGCAGGCGCGGCCAGGAGCAGTGCGGCGCCAAGCGCCGCAGCGATTCGCTTCATGGATGATTCCTTCCCCGGCGCCGTTCATCGCGACGGCGACCTTCGGATACGATGGGCCACCGCCCGGCAGCCCCACAAGCCGGAATCGTCCGTCACACGAAACGAGAACGCCATGCCCGACAACGGCGCCCAGAAGCGCTCCCGCTCCTACCTCCTCGCCGTCGAGGACCCGGACTTCCTGCTGCGCGACGAGATGCGGCCCTTCCGCTTCGGCATGGAATACGCGAAGGCCGAATATGCGCTGCGCGACTGGGGCGTGCGCTCGACGGTCGTCGTCTTCGGGTCCGCACGCGTGCCGAGCCCCGAGCAGGCCGAGGCGATGACCGCCGCGGCGAAGACCGCCGCCGAGAAGCGCGCGGCGAAGCAGGCCGTGGAACGCACCCGGATGTACGAGGACGCGCGCGCCTTCGCGCGCATCGTCTCGCTGCGCGGGGGCGCTCTCGCCGTCACCGGCGCGCCGCGCGACAACGTCATCGCGACCGGCGGCGGGCCTGGCGTGATGGAAGCCGCGAACCGCGGCGCGGCGGAATCCGGCGCGCCGTCGATCGGCTTCAACATCACCCTGCCGCACGAGCAGAACCCCAACGCCTGGTCCACGCCCGCGCTGACCTTCCGCTTCCACTACTTCGCGATGCGCAAGATGCACCTGGCGATGCGCGCCAACGCGCTGGCGGTCTTCCCCGGCGGCTTCGGCACCTTCGACGAGCTGTTCGAGCTGCTGACCCTGGTGCAGACCAGCAAGGCGACGCCGCGGCCGATCGTCCTGTTCGGCCGGCGCTACTGGGAGAACGCGGTGAACTTCCCCTTCCTCGTCGAGGAAGGGATGATCGACGCGAAGGACCTCTCGCTGTTCGAGATCGTCGACACGCCGGAGGAAGCCTGGGCCAGCCTGGTGCGGCGCGGGCTGCAGGCCGCACCGCCCCCGGTCATCCCGGCCGCACCGCTCGCGCCGCGGGCGCGGCGGCGGAAGCCGGAGGAGGAGCGGATGAAGAAGCCGGGGCCGTGACGGGGCGGAGGGGCGTCGCCCCTCCGGACCACCCCACCACGGGATCCCACGGAGGTTGCGTTGCAACCTCCGTGGGCGCCCATCGGCCGAAAGGCCTTTGGGAACCGTGACCTCAGCCGAGCGCGGGCAGGCACGCCGCCGACAGCAACCCGAACGCCTTCGCACGGTGGCTGATGCGGTGCTTCTCCGCGGGGTCCATCTCGCCGAAGGTGTCCTCGCGGCGGTCGGGGACGAACATCGGATCGTAGCCGAACCCATGCGTGCCGCGCGGCGGCCAGACCCAATGGCCCGGGGCGCGGCCCTCGAAGGCCTCCACATGCCCGTCGGGCCAGGCGAGGACCAGGGCGCAGGAGAACCAGGCCGTGCGGTCCTCGAAATCCTGCGCGGCTTCCATCACCTTGCGCATGGCGTCGGCGTAGTCGCGCGACCCGTCCGGCTGCATCGCCCAGTCGGCGGTGCGCACGCCCGGCGCGCCGGCCAGCGCGGCGACCGAGAAGCCGGAATCGTCGGCGAGCGCCGGCAGCTTCGTCGCGCGCGCCGCGGCGGTCGCCTTGATGGTGGCGTTGCCGATGAAGGAGTCGTCGGTCTCGTCGGGTTCGGGCAGGCCGAGTTCGCCCGCGCTCACCGTCTCGATGCCGAAGGGCGCGAGCAGCGCCGCCACTTCCCGCAGCTTCCCCTTGTTGTGGGTCGCGATGACGATGCGTTCCCCGCGCGCCAGTTTGCGGTGCCCTTGCGTCATGCGGCTCGTCCCATGTCCCGAAGAAGGTTGAGGGGGGTTTCGGGGGAGACGTTCCCTTCTCCCCCCGACATCACAACCCCACCGCGTCCCGCTGCTTCTGGAACAGCGCGGCCGTCCCGGTCTTCGCGAGCCCCAGCAGCGCGTTGAGGTCGGCTTCCGTGAACGGCGCGCCCTCGGCGGTGCCCTGCACCTCGACGATCCCGCCCGCCCCGGTCAGCACGAAGTTCGCGTCCGCGTCGGCCTTGCTGTCCTCCGCGTAGTCGAGGTCGAGCACCGGCGTGCCCTGCCAAACCCCACAGGACACCGCCGCGACCTGGTCCTTCAGGGGATTGCAGGTGAGGATGTTCATCCGCCGGCAATGCTCGAACGCCAGATGCAGGGCGACCCAGGCGCCGGTGATCGAGGCGCAGCGCGTACCGCCATCCGCCGTCAGCACGTCGCAGTCGATCAGCACGGACATCTCGCCCATCGCCTTCATGTCGGTGACGGCGCGCAGCGACCGGCCGATCAGGCGCTGGATTTCCTGGGTGCGGCCCGACTGCTTGCCGCGCGCGGCCTCACGGTCGCCGCGGGTGTGGGTGGCGCGCGGCAGCATGCCGTACTCGGCCGTGACCCAGCCCTGGCCCTGGCCGCGCAGGAAGGGCGGCACCTTGCCTTCGACCGAGGCGGTGCAGAGCACCTCGGTCTGGCCCATGCGGATGAGGCAGGAGCCCTCGGCATGGCGGGCGAAGCCCGGTTCGAGGCTGACGGTGCGGAGGGCGTCGGCGGCGCGGCCGGAGGGGCGCATGGGCAGGGTCCTGGAAGCCTGGGAGGGCCGGTGTCTACACCGGCGGGGCCCGCCATGCACCCCGCCGTTGACCCGGGCCGGGGGCGTCCATACCTTCATCCCAGGCAATGAAGATGGGTCCCACCGCAAAGTCCGAGGGGCTGCTGCCTGGCCTCAGTCTCTCGGGTCTCGACAACCGCAGCGCGGTGATCCTGCGCGAGCTGGTGGAAACCTATGTCGAGACGGGCGAACCGGTCGGGTCGCGCACCCTGTCGCGGCGGCTGCCGCTGGGGCTCTCGCCGGCGACCATCCGCAACGCCATGGCCGACCTCGAGGATGCCGGGCTGCTCTACGCCCCGCACACCTCGGCCGGGCGGCTGCCGACGGAACGCGGGCTGCGGCTGTTCGTCGACGGCCTGCTGGAATTCGGCGCGCTGGGGGAGGAGGAGCGGGACGCGATCTCCGCCCGCTGCGCCGCCTCCGGCCGTTCGTTGCAGGAAACGCTCGGCGAGGCGGGGCAGATGCTCTCGGGCCTCGCGGGGGCGGCGGGCCTCGTGGTGGCCCCCACCGCCGAAGGCGCACTGCGGCATATCGAGTTCGTCGCGCTCGGCCCCGGCCGGGCGCTGGTGGTGCTGGTCCATGACGACGGCCAGGTCGAGAACCGCGTCATCGAGGTCCCCGCCGGCCTGCCGCCATCGGCGCTGCAACAGGCGTCGAACTACCTCAATGCGCGGCTCGCGGGCCGCACGATCGAGGATGCGCGCGGCATCATCGCCGGGGAGATCGCGGCGAACCGCACGGCACTCGATGCCCTGACACAGCAAGTGATCGAGGCAGGGCTCGCCACCTGGTCGGGCGCCCAGGGCGGGTCGCTGATCGTGCGCGGCCAGGCCCGGCTGCTCGAGACCATCGACCAGGCCGCGCGGGTCGGTGAGATCAAGCGCCTGTTCGAACGGCTTGAGCAGCAGGAGACGATGCTGCGGCTGCTCGACCTCGCGCAGCGCGGCGAGGGCGTGCAGATCTTCATCGGCGCCGAGAGCGGGCTGTTCGACAGCGCCGGCCTGTCGATGGTGGTCGCCCCCTTCCGCAACGCGCAGGAACGCATCGTCGGCGCGATCGGGGTGATCGGCCCGACTCGCATCAACTACGGCAAGGTGATCCCGGTGGTGGACTACACCGCGCGGGTGATCGGGCGGCTGCTGGGCTAGGCCTTGTCGGCCGCCACGATCCGGCCGCCGGCCCCGCCGCCGCCCTGGGCTTCCGCCGTCTCCAGGGCCTTTTCCAGCGCCTTGCGCAGCCCGGACAGCTTGCGCTCGTTCTCCACCTTCAGGCCGAAGACGTCCTTCACGTAGAAGACGTCGACCGCGCGCACGCCATAGGTGGTGATGTGCGCCGAGGCGATCTGCAGCCCCTGGTCGCTGATCGCCGCGGTGACGTCGTGCAGCAGGCCCGGCCGGTCGCGCCCGTTCACCTCGATGACGGTGTGGGTGTTGGAGGCGTGGTTGTCGATCACGACGCGCGGCGGGACGGTCACGGCGCGCAGCCGCGCGGGTTCGCGCTTCAGCTTGCGGATCTCATCGCGCAGGCGCAGCCGGCCCGACAGGGCCTGCTCGATCAGCACGGACAGCCGCGCGAGGCGGTGCGGCGCCTCGAAGGCCCCGCCCTGCGCGTCCTGCACCCAGAAGGTGTCGAGCGCCATGCCGTCGGTCATGGTGTGGATGCGCGCATCGACGATCGACGCGCCGGCGACCGCGAGCGCGCCCGCGATCTTGCTGAACAGCCCCGGATGGTCGGTGCAGTAGACCGTCACCTCGGTCACCGCCCGGCTGTCGAGGACGCGCGTGCGGACGGTGAGCGGCGCCTTCTCCTCCTTCGCCTCCTGGATCATGGCCGCGTGGCGGGCATGGGTCTCGGGGTCGAAGGACAGCCAGTAGCCGGGGTATCCGAGCTCGAGGAAGGCATCGACCTCGGCCTTGGGCCGGTCGGCGAGCAGCAGTGCCGCGGCTTCCTTGGCGCGGGCGACGCGCACGTCGCGCTCGGGCACCGAGAGCCCACCGGCGAGCACTTCGGCCACGCGCCAGTAGAGCTCGCGCAGCAGCGTCGCCTTCCAGTTGTTCCACACCTTCGGCCCGACGGCGCGCATGTCGGCAACCGTCAGCACCAGCAGCAGGCGGAGCCGTTCGGGCGACTGCACCACCTCGGCGATGTCGAGGATGGTCTTGGGGTCCTCGATGTCGCGCTTGAAGGCGGTCTGGCTGATCAGCAGGTGATGCAGCACGAGCCAGGAGACGGTCTCGGTCTCCTCCGGCGTCAGGCCGAGCAGCGGGCAGATCTGCTGGGCGAGCTGCGCGCCGATCTCGGAATGGTCGCCGCCGCGTCCCTTGGCGATGTCGTGCAGCAGCACCGCGACATAGAGCGCGCGGCGGGATTGCAGCTGCCCGATCAGTTCCGAGGCGACCGGGGCGACCTCGCCGAGCTCGTTGCGCTCGAGCGCCGCGAGCACGCCCACCGCCTCGATCGTGTGCTCGTCGACCGTGTAGACGTGGTAGGTGTCGAACTGCATCAGCCCGACGATGCGCTGCCAGTCCGGCAGCAGGCGGGAGATCAGCCCCGCCTCGTTCAGCAATCTGAGCCAGGTGGCCGGATCGCGGCCCGAGAGCAGGTCGAGGAACTCGGCGCTCGCCTCTTTCTCCCCGCGCAGCCTTGCGACGTGGCGCGCATGGCGGACGATGGCGCGGAAGGCGAGCGGATGGATGTCGAGCCCGCGGTCCCGCGCCATGCGGAAGATCCGCAACATCAGCACCGGGTCGATGGTGAAGTCGTGGCCCGGGGCCGCGATGATCTTGCCGTCGGCAAGCGCGAAGCCTGCTTCCGTCAGCGCCTTGTCCGAGGCCGGCACCACCGCGGGCGGACCGAGCGAGGCGCGCTCGATCGCCGGTTCCAGGATGCGGGTGAAGCGCGCGACTTCCCGGACGTTGAGGAAGAAGTGCTTCATGAAGCGCTCGACCCCGTCCTGCAGGCCGTGGCGCGTGTAGCCCATGCGGGCGCCGACGACGGGCTGCAGGTCGAAGGTCAGGCGTTCCTCGGCGCGGCCGGTCACCAGGTGCAGGTGGAAGCGGACGGTCCAGAAGAAGTCCCAGGCGCGCTTGATGGCGCGCGCTTCCTCGGGCAGCAGCAGGCCGCCGCCCGGCGTGTGCGCGCCGACCAGCTCGGGCATGCGCTGCACGTTGAAGGCGTAGCGCGCCAGCCAGTAGAGCGTCTGCAGGTCGCGCAGCCCGCCGCGGCCTTCCTTCACATGCGGTTCGACGAGGAAGGGGCTCTCGCCGTAGCGCAGGTGGCGCTGGTGGCGTTCCGCGCGCTTGGCGGCGAGGAAGGGCTTGAGCCCCCATTCGGCGCGCGCCTTGCGGAAGGCCTCGGCGAAGCGTTCGAAGATGCCGGCCTCGCCCGCGATGTGCCGCGCATCGAGCAGCGCGGTCAGCACCGTCGCGTCGCCCCTGGCGTCCACCAGGCAATCGTGGCGCGACCGCGTCGCGTGCCCGACCTTCAGCCCGAGGTCCCACAGCAGGTAGAGCATGAACTCGACCGACTGCTTGCCGCGCGGGCTCATCGCCGCATCGGTCAGGAACAGCAGGTCGATGTCCGAAAAGGGGGCGAGCACGCCGCGCCCGTAGCCGCCGGTCGCGACCAGCGCCCAGGGCTTGTCGCCCGGGGCGGGCGGGATGGTGGCCTCGGTGTAGGCGTGGATGCCGACCATCACCGTGTCGGTCATGGCGGCGAGCCAGCGCGCGGCGGCGAGGCCCGAGATGTCGTGCGCCTCGAAGGCCTGCTGGACGCGGTTCTGGATGCGGCCGAGATGGCGGCGCAGCAGCGTCACGGCTTCGTCGCGCGGCACCGGCCGGCCGTCGGGCATCAGGTCGGCGATCAGCGAGGCGAAGACGACAGGGGGTTCCCCCGCCACGGGACCCGGCCGGGGGGCCGGACCCTCGGCGGATCCAGCGTTCGGGCCGGCGTCGTCCAGGGATGTCATCGATCCGTAGACTATCTATTCCGCGCCGGGAGGGACAGGCCCCAGCAACGATTTCAGCCGGTAGATCGCATCCAGGGCCTCTCGCGGGCTGAGCGAGTCCGCGTCGATCTCCGCCAGCGCGGCAAGCGCCGGGTTGGCGGCGGGCGCCTCGGCCGGCGGCGGGGCCGCGGGCCGCGCGAACAGGGGCAATTCGTCCGACAGCGGATCGAGTCCGCGCGCCCGGGCTTCCAGCGCCTTCAGCACCTCCTGCGCGCGGGTGAGCACGGGCCTTGGCACGCCGGCCAGGCGGGCGACGTGCACGCCCCAGGATTTCTCGGCCGCCCCGGGGCCGACCCGATGTTCGAAGACCACCTCGCCGCGCCATTCGCGCACCTGCATGTGAGCGGGGGCGAGGTCCGGGAGCTTGCCGGCCAGGGCGGTCAACTCGTGGAAATGGGTGGCGAAGATGGTGCGGCAGCGGATCCGGTCGTGCAGCGCCTCCAGCACCGACCACGCGATCGCGAGCCCGTCCCAGGTCGCGGTGCCGCGCCCGACCTCGTCCAGCACGACGAGGGAGCGCGACGTCGCCTGGTTCAGGATCGCGGCGGTCTCGGCCATCTCGACCATGAAGGTGGACCGGCCGCCGGCGATGTCGTCCGCCGCACCGACGCGGGAGAACAGCCGGTCGGTCAGCCCCAGCCGGGCGCGTTCGGCGGGCACGAACAGCCCGGCCTGGGCAAGGATCACCAGCAGCGCGTTCTGCCGCAGGAAGGTCGACTTGCCGGCCATGTTCGGGCCGGTGAGCAGGCAGAGCCGCCGCCCGGCCGAGAGGTCGCAGTCGTTCGGCACGAAGGCCGGTCCCCGCGCCCGGGCGAGCGCCGCCTCCACCACCGGATGACGCCCCGCCACCACGGCGAAATCCGCCCGGTCGGTCACATCCGGGCGGCACCAGGTGCCGTCCGCGGCCAGTTCGGCCGCCGCGGCATGGACGTCGAGCTCCGCCATCGCCGCCGCCGCCGCCGCGATCGCCGGCGCAGCCGCAAGGCACAGCCGGCGCAGATGCTGCGCGACCATGCGCTCCCGCTTCGCCGCCTGCTCGCCGGCCTCGGCCACACGGCGATCCAGTTCGGCGAGCGCGGTGCAGGTGAAGCGCATGGCATTGGCCATGGTCTGGCGGTGCACCGGCGCGTGGGGGCCGTCCTTCGCACCCTCGCGCAGCAGCTTCTCCCCGGCCGCGGCCGGCACCTCGGCCAGGAAACCGAACTGCTGGTGATGGCGGATCTTGAGGCTCGCGACGCCCCAGGCCTGGGCCAGGTCCATCTGCAGCGCGGCGATGGCCTCGCGCGCGCCGTCGCGCAGGCGGCGCAACGCATCGAGTTCGCCGTCATACCCTGCGGCCACCAGGCCGCCGTCCTCGAGCCGCGCCGGCAGCGGATCGGCCAGGGCGCGGGCCAGTTCGGCGCGCGGACCGTCCGCAGGCACCAGCGCGGCGCGCGCGGCGGCGACCAACGGCGGAACCGGCGGCGCGGCCACGACGGCATCGAGCGCGGCCGCCATCCCCTCCGCCCGCGCCAGGCCGTCCCGGATGGCGCCGAGATCGCGCGGGGCGAAGCGGTCCAGCGACAACCGCGCCAGCGCGCGCGCCATGTCCGGCGCGCCTTTCAGCGTGTCCCGCAACGTGCTGCGCACGCCTTGCACCGCCAGCAGGAAGTCCACCGCGTCGTGCCGCGCCGCGATCGGCGCCGCCTCCGCGAGCGGCGCAGCCAGCCGCGCGGCGAGTTCGCGCGCGCCTGCCGCCGTCACGGTGCGGTTGACGGCGCCGAGCAGGGAATGGCGCGGGTCGCCGCGCTCGCTGCGCAGGATCTCGAGGCTGCGGCGCGTCGCGCCGTCCATCTGCAGCGCCCCGCGCCCGCCCGATGGCACCGGTGGCGCGAGCCGGGGCAGCGCGCCCGCCTGGGTCAGCCGCACGTAGTCCACCGCCATGGCGGCGGCGGCGACTTCCTCCGGCGTGAAGGCGCCGAAGCCTTCCAGCGTCGAGACGCCATAGGCCTCCGCGAGCCGCCGTGTCCCGTCGCGCGGGGGCGAGACGTGGGCGGTGCGCTCGGCGAGCATCAGCAGCGCCGGGCTGCGGGCGAGGTCCTCGGGCGCGAGGATCTCCGCGGGTTCGAGCCGCGCCAGCAGCGCCGGCAGGTCCGCCGCGGCCAGGCCCTCGGTGCCGAAGGCCCCGGTGGTGACGTCGAGCCAGGCGGCCCCCAGGCGATCCTCCGCCGGCGCGAGGGCCAGCAGCCAGGCGGGGCGCGAGGCCTCGAGCAGCGAGTCCTCGGTGACCGTGCCGGGCGTGACGATCCGCACCACCTCGCGCCGGATGGTCGGCGCCTTGCGGCGCTTCTGCTCCTCGGGCGTCTCGGTCTGGTCGCAGATGGCGACGCGGAAGCCCTGGCGGATCAGCTTGGCGAGGTAGGATTCCACCGCATGGGCCGGCACGCCGCACAGCGCGACCTTCTCCCCGCGGTGCTCGCCCCGGTAGGACAGCGCGATGTCGAGCGCGCCGGCCGCGATCTCGGCATCGCCGAACAGCATCTCGAAGAAGTCGCCCATGCGGAAGAAGATCAGCGCGTCGGGATGCGCGGCCTTGGCGACGAACCACTGTGCGAGCGCGGGGGTCGCGCCTTCGGCGGGTGGAATCGGCTTGCTCTCGAGGGGCGACGGGGCTGACATGCCCTGGCTCTAGACCGGAAAGCGGCGATGAGGGAGGGCGAGATGCAGCTCGAAGGGCTCGACCACGCGAACCTGCGGTGCCGTCCGCAGGACCTGCCGGCCGCTCTGGCCTTCTATCGCGACCTGCTGGGCCTGCAGGAAGGGCCGCGGCCGAACTTCGATTTCCCGGGGCATTGGCTCTACGCCGGCGGGCGACCGATCCTGCACCTCGCCTCCCGCGACACGGTCGGCCCGCCCGAAGGCCCGGCCGACGGCGCCTCCTTCGAGCACATCGCCTTCCGCGCGAAGGACCTGCCCGGGGTGCGGGCGACGCTGGCGGAGCGCAAGATCGCCTATGCCGAGGCGCCCCTGCCCGGCTTCCCGTTGCATCAGCTCTTCCTCACCGACCCGTTCGGCCTGCGGGTGGAGCTGACCTTCGACATGACGGACCCGTCCAACGCCGCCTGACGCGCGGGTTCCCCTTCCTCCCCCCGCGGCCTAGCCTGCCCCGAGAGGGGCGCGCCACGACGCCCGAGGAGGAAGCCCATGATCCGTCGCCGTACCCTGTTCGCTGCCGGCGCCGCGGGGATGCTCGCCGCGCCCGCGCTCGGCCAGAACAGCCGCGCCAGCACGCTGCGCTTCATTCCGCAGGCCAATCTCAGCGTCCTCGACCCGATCTTCACCACGGCGACCGTCACCGGCAATCACGGCTACTACGTCTACGACACGCTCTACGGCGTGGATGAACACCTGGCGCCCAAGCCCCAGATGATCGAGGCGCACGAGACCTCCTCCGACGGGCTCACCTGGAAGTTCCGCCTGCGCCCCGGGTTGCGCTTCCATGACGACACGCCGGTCCGCTCGGCGGACTGCATCGCCTCGATCAAGCGCTGGTGCGCGCGGGAGCCCTTCGGGCAGCTCCTCGCCCGCGTGACCGAGGAATGGAGCGCCGCCGACGATCGCACCTTCCAGGTGAGGCTGAAGCGCAGCTTCCCGCTGATGCTCGACGCGCTCGCCAAGCCCGATTCCTCGACGCTCTTCATCATGCCCGAGCGCCTGGCCAACACCGATCCGGGCCGCGCAGTGACCGAGATGATCGGCTCCGGCCCCTTCCGCTTCCTCGCCGGCGAGTACAATTCCGGCAGCAAGGTGGTCTACGAGAAGTTCGCCGGCTACGTGCCGCGGCAGGAGGCGCCGTCCTGGACCTCGGGTGCCAAGGTCGCGAACTTCCAGCGCATCGAGTGGCACATCCTGCCCGATGCCGCGACCGCCGCCGCCGCGCTGCAGAACGGCGAGATGGACTGGTGGGAGCGCCCGCACCCCGACCTCGGCCCGCTGCTCGCCCGGTCGCGCGACGTGCGGCGGGAGGTGAAGGACCCCCTCGGGCGCCTCGCGGTGATGCGCATGAACTGCCTGCATCCGCCCTTCGACGATCCGCGCGTCAGGAAGGCGGTGCGTCTGTCGGTCGCGCAGGAGGAATACATGCGCGCCTCCCGCGGCGATGCGCGGGAGGATTGGGATCTCTGCCGCAGCCTCTGGCCGCGGGGCACGCCCTATTACCGGGACGAGGGCGCGGCGATGATGCCGGGCGACCTCGACCGTGCGCGCGCCGCGCTGCGGGAGGCCGGGTATGCCGACCAGAAGGCGGTCATCATCAACCCGACCGACTTCCCCGACATCGGCCCGCTCGGCCAGGTCTCCGCCGACCGGCTGAAGCGCATCGGCATGAACATCGAACTCGCCGAGACCGACTGGGGCACCGTGGTGCAGCGGCGGAACAACCGCGAGACGATCGACAAGGGCGGCTGGTCGATGCTGCACACGACCGGCGGCGCCACGGCCTGGGCCAATCCCGCGCTGTCCTTCCTGGTCCGCGGACAGGGGCTGCGCGGCTGGTTCGGCTGGTGGCGCAACGACCGTGCCGAGGAACTCGCTGAGGCATGGTTGTTCGCCACCGATGCGGACCGGCAGAAGGCGCTGGCGACGGAACTCGGGCATCTCGCGCTCGAGGACGTGTCCTTCGTCCCGCTCGGGCAGTTCCGCATCCGCACGGCCTTCCGCCGCGACATCACGGGGATCCTGGAGGGCTCCTCCCCCTATCCCTGGAACGTCCGCCGGGCCTGACGGCGCGGCGGCCGGGTCCCGCGCCGCCATCACCAGGATCGATGGCGGCCGGGCATCCACTTAGCCGCGCAAAGCCCTACCGCGCCTGCGAAGCCAGGGGGTCGCCGCGCCATTCGAGGGACGGCACAATGCGTGCTTTCCATCGCCGATCACCTGGAACGAACCGCACCATGGACGACGTCAAGCATCCGCCCGCCGAAGACACGCGCACCACCCGCGTCACGGCCGAGGAGGCGCTCGCCCTGCATGCCGAAGGCCGGCCCGGCAAGCTCGAGATCCGGCTGACCAAGCCGCTGATCACCGCGCGCGACCTGTCGCTGGCCTATTCGCCGGGGGTCGCCGAGCCCTGCCTGCACATCCACCGCGACCCCAAGCTCGCCTACGACTACACGGCGAAGGGCAATTTCGTCGCCGTCATCTCCAACGGCACGGCGGTGCTCGGCCTCGGGAATCTCGGCGCGCTGGCGTCGAAGCCGGTGATGGAAGGCAAGGCGGCGCTGTTCAAGCGCTTCGCCGATGTGGATTCGTTCGATCTCTGCGTCGACACCGAGGACGTGGACGCCTTCGTCAACTCGGTGCGCTACCTCGGGCCCTCCTTCGGGGGCATCAACCTCGAGGACATCAAGGCGCCGGAATGCTTCGTCATCGAGCAGCGCCTGCGCGAGCTGATGGACATCCCGGTCTTCCACGACGACCAGCACGGGACCGCCATCGTCGCCGCCGCCGGCCTGATCAACGCCATCCACCTGACCGGGCGCGACATCGCCGCCACGCGCCTTGTCATCAACGGCGCCGGCGCGGCCTCGATCGCCTGCGCCGAGCTGGTGAAGGCGATGGGCATGCGGCCCGAGAACGTCATGCTCTGCGACACCAAGGGCGTGATCTATCGCGGCCGCACCGAGGGCATGAACCAGTGGAAGTCCGCCCATGCGGTGACCACCACGGCGCGCACCCTGGCCCAGGCGCTGGACGGCGCCGACGTCTTCTTCGGCCTGTCGGTGAAGGGCGCGCTGACGCCCGACATGGTCCGCGCGATGGCGCCGAAGCCGATCATCTTCGCCATGGCGAACCCGGACCCCGAGATCACGCCGGACGAGGCGCGCGCCGCGCGTCCGGACTGCATCATCGCGACGGGCCGGTCGGACTACCCGAACCAGGTCAACAACGTCCTCGGCTTCCCGTTCATCTTCCGCGGCGCGCTCGACGTGCGCGCCTCGACCATCAACGATACGATGAAGATCGCGGCGGCCGAGGCACTCGCGATGCTGGCGCGCGAGGACGTGCCGGAGGAAGTGGCCGGCGCCGGCGCGGGCAAGGCGCTCCGCTTCGGCCCCGAATACATCATCCCCAACGCCTTCGACCCCCGCCTGATCTCCCGCGTCTCGCCCGCCGTCGCCAAGGCGGCGATGGACAGCGGCGTGGCGCGCCGGCCGATCATCGACCTGCAACGCTACGCGCGGGACCTTGCGAACCGGCTCGACGCCACGGTCGGCGCGCTCGAGGCCATTGCGGAATCCGTGCGCAACAACCCCCGCCGCGTCGTCTTCGCCGAAGGCGAGGAGGAGAAGGTGATCCGCGCCGCCATCGCCTTCCGCAACGCCGGTTACGGCACGCCGGTGCTGGTCGGGCGCGAGGACCGCATCAACGCCATCACCGCCGCGCTCGGCATCCCGCTGCCGGCGGGGATCGAGATCCACAATGCGCGGCTGTCGGATTCCAACCGCCGCTATGCCGAATACCTGTACGGCAAGCGCCAGCGGGACGGCTTCCTGCTGCGCGACTGCCAGCGGCTGGTGAACCAGGACCGCAACGTCTTCGCCGCCTGCATGGTCGCGAACGGCGACGCGGATGCGATCGTGACGGGGTCCACGCGGTCCTTCTCGGTGGCGATGGAGGGCATCTCCATGGCGATCGACCCGGTGCCGGGGCGCGTCGTCTTCGGGCTGTCGATCATCGTCTCCCGCCGCGCCGGCACGGTGCTGGTGGCCGACACGGCGGTGCACGAGCGCCCGGATGCGGAGACGCTCGCGGGCATCGCGCGCGGATCGGCCGCGGCGGCGCGGCGCCTTGGGCTCGAACCGCGCGTCGCCTTCCTCTCCTTCTCGACCTTCGGCGATCCGCGCGGGACCATCCCGGGATCCATCCGCGACGCGGTGAAGCTGCTGACGGAAAAGGGCGCGGATTTCGAGTTCGACGGGGAGATGGCGGCGGACGTCGCGCTCGATCCGGGGCTGCGGGCGTCGCTCTATCCCTTCTCGCGCCTCACCGGGCCGGCGAACATCCTGATCATGCCGGGGCTGCACGCCGCGCACATCCTGACGCGGTCGGTGCCGCGACTGACGAGCGCGACGGTGATCGGCCCGCTGCTGACGGGCCTGACGCATTCCGCGCAGATCGTGCCGATGCAGGCGGGGGTGAACCAGATCCTCGACGTCGCCTGCCTCGCCGCCCACGCATCGACCATCAAGTGAGCGGCGCCGGCGAGGTCCTGACGATCGGCTACGAGCGCGGCACGCCCGCCACGCTCATGGCCGCGCTGAAGGCGAACGGCGTTCAGCGCCTGGTCGATGTCCGGGCGCTCGCCAACAGCCGCAAGCCGGGCTTCGCCAAGGGCGCCCTGTCCGCCGCGCTGGAGGAAGCCGGGATCGGCTACCTCCATCTGCGCGCTCTGGGCACCCCGGCGGAGGGGCGGCAGGCGGTGCGGTCCGGCCACCCCGAGGTGATGCGGCGCATCTTCGCCGCGCATCTCGCGGGGACCGAGGCGCAGGCCGCGCTGGCCAACCTGTCGGATCTGGCGCGACGGGAGAGGGTCTGCCTGCTCTGCCTCGAGGACGACCCGCGCCACTGCCACCGCACGCTGGTGGCCGAGGCGGTCGGGCTGCCGACGACGCATCTGCACCCCGGCTAGAGGGATCCCGGCCTGGGGCGGATCGCGGCGGGCGCGCCGCGCGGTCAGTTGCGCGACAGCTCGATATCCGTCGTCCGCGTGGTGCCGTTCGGCGCGGTGACGCTGCGGGTCCCCGCATAGGTTCCGTCCTGCGCCGTGCCGGACCCTGTCGCACTGCGCGTGCGGCCGTTCGGCCCGGTCTGCGACGCCTGCCGGGCATAGGCGCCGGACGACCGGTCATACGACCGCGTCATGCCGCCACTGGCGATGCGCCCGCCCGCGCCGGCAGCGGTCCAGAACCGGCTGCGCTCACGCGCCGAGGCCGCGGCGGGGGCGAGGGCGACCAGGGCGGCGAAGGTCAGCAGTGCCGTGCGGCCGGAAGGCATCGCGTCGTCCGGTGCTGGTCGCGGGGGCGCATCGAGCGACGGCGGCAATGCGCCGTCGCTCCGCGCAAGACTTATTGCGGCTGGGCGTCGCCGGGGGTGCTCACGGCACGGTTGTGGCGATTGGCGCCCATCTGGCCGACGCGGTTGGAGAAAGCACCGTTCTGGGTGCCGCCGCCGACCGTCACCGCGGTTGGCGGCGCCGCGGGCGTGCTGCCGCCCAGAATCTGGTTCCACACGGTCTGGTCGCGTCGGGAGGCCTGGGCGGGCGGGGTTGCGATAGCCATCGCCCCGGCGGCGGCGAGGCAGAGCAGGGCGAGGCGGCGGTGATCGATCATCGTGGTTCTCCTGCCCGGCAGCAGGGACAGACTCGCGCCACGATGATTCAGAACGATGTCCGGTCGGTTGCGAAATGCAACGGCGGCCCTGCGGGATCAGCGCGACGGCTGGGCAGGTTGCGCCGGCTGTGCCGGCTGGCCCGTCATGCGTTCGCCCTGCCGCGCGGTCCATTCCCCCGCGCCCTGCATCTGCTCCCCGGTCCAGCGCATGGCGCGACCCAGGGCATTGCCGGTGCTGTCCGCAGCCCGCTCCAGCGCCTGCCCGGTATTCTCGGCCGCGCGGTCGACGGCCGCACCGGCCCGCTCGCCCACGCCCGGTTGCCGCGCGGCGGTGCCGGGGGCGGCCGGCGCGCCGGGGCTCGCAGGCTCCGCGGGGCGCGGCACGGGCGGGGGCAGGCTGCCGGCCTGCTGGGCCAGGGCCGGCGCGGCGGACAAGGCGAGGATCACGGCGGCGGGGAGGAGGCGCATCGAAGGCTCCGGCTCTCGGGGGCGGTTCCTGATCGAGATGATGCCGCGGCCCGGTGGCGACAACGGGGCAGGTCCGGTCAGTCGCCGAAGGCCCAGCGGCCGGCGCGGCGCAGCCGCTCCCCGGTCCAGTTCGCCGCCCGTTCCAGGGCCGACCCGGTGCGCTGCGCGCCGCGTTCGACCGCTTCGCCGGTGCGCTTGGCGCCGCGTTCCACCGCGCGTCCCGCGCGTTGCACCGCGCCTTCCGAGGCCGAAGCCGGCAGGGCTGCGGCCGAGGCCATCAGGCCAAGGATCCAGGCTCGCCGTGTCATGCGACCTAGATTGCCTCCCGAGCCCGCCGGGTCAAGAATCGAGCCTGATCCCGAGTTCACGGATCAGCGGGCGCCAGACGGTGTTCTCCTCCGCCACGAAGGCATCGAAGGCGGCGGGCGCCCAGTCCGTCGTCTGGATGCCGAGGCCCCGGGTGCGCGCCTGCAGCTCCTCCGACGCCATCGCCCGGACCAGTTCGGCATTCAGCCGCTGGATCATCGGCGCGGGCACGCCCTTCGGCACGCTCAGACCCTGCCAGCCGAAGGCCACCGCGTCGTGGCCGAGTTCGCGCATGGTCGGCACCGCGGGCGCCTCGGCCGTGCGGGTCTCGGTCAGCACGGCGAGGGCGCGGACCCGCCCGTCGCGGATGAAGGGCAGGCCCGTCGCGGTGTCGATCATCACCAGGTCGACATTGCCGCCGAGCAGGTCCTGCATCGCCGCCTGGCCGCCGCGATAGGGCACGTGCTCCGCCGCGAGGCCGGATCGCCGCTTGACCAGTTCCATCGCGAGGTGGTGCGGCGACGCCACCGCCGGGCTGCCATAGGTCGGCGCCCGCCGGCGGGAGGCGGCGAGCAGCGCCTCGAAATCCTGGTAGGGCGCGTCGGCGCGACAGACGATGTAGAGCGGGAAGCGCCCGATGAATCCGACCCCCGTCAGGTCCTTGTCGGGATCGTAGGGCAGGCGGGCGTAGAGCGCGGGGTTGTAGACCAGGATGCCGTTGTCGACGTGCAGCAGCGTCAGCCCATCGGCCGGGGCGCGGGCGGCGGTTTCGCTCGCCAGCACGGCGCCGCCGCCGGGGCGGTTCTCGACCACGAAGGTCTGGCCGAGCCGCGGGCCCATCTGGCCCGCCACCAGCCGCGCGAAGACGTCCGACGGGCCGCCGGCGGGATAGCCGACGATCAGGCGCAGCGGACGGTCGGGCCAGGTCTGGGCAAGGGCCGGGGCGGAGGCGGCGGCAAGGCCGAGGCCGAGAGCGGCGCGGCGGCCGAGGGGCGGGATGATCGCGGGCATGGCGGGCGGAATGTGCGCCCGGGGTCGTGCCGCGCCAAGGGTCGAGGCCTTCTCGCCTCTCGAAAGCGGGACCTGTCCCGGCATGATCGGCCTGCTAAAGCGGTCCGATGATTGCTGCGGTTCTGCTGGCCTTCGGCCAGATCGGCGATCCGGCCTTCCGCCGGCCCCTCATCCTCGGCGTGCTCGGCGCCGCCATCGCTCTCGGCCTGCTGACCTGGGGGGCCGTCGCCGCCGCCGCCTGGGCCGCGGGCGGCCAGGGCTGGCTCGCCTGGCTGGCCGAGATCGGCGGCGGCATCGCGGGCCTGGTGCTGGCCTGGTGGCTGTTCCTGCCGGTGGCCGCGGCGATCGCCGCGCAGCTCGTCGAACCCGTCGCGACGGCGGTCGAACGGCGGCATTATCCCGGGCTGCCGCCGGCGAAGGGCGCCTCGATCGCGGCACAGGTCGCCTACGGGCTCGGATTCGGGCTGAAGCTGCTGTTCCTGCAGGTCGTCCTGCTGCCGCTGTTCTTCATTCCGGGGCTGGGTTTCGCGATCGCCCTGATGATCTCGGCCTATGCGCTCGGCGCGGGAATGGTGGTGCAGACGGCCATGCTGCGCATGGACACGCGCATGGCGCAGGCCACTTGGCGGTCGCGCCGCTGGTCCGGCTGGGGACTGGGGCTGATTCTGGCCGGCATGGCACTGGTGCCGTTTCTCAACCTCCTGGTGCCTGTGATCGGCACCGCTGCCGCCGTGCACCTCCTGCAGCGGTCCACATCATCGTGATCGCGTAAATCCTGGGGATAAGCCCGGGCGCGGCGTTGTGGCCGGCCGAGTCCACATGCTAGCCCCGAGGCGTCATGCAACCCGACGACGCCAAAGGGGGCTCCACCATGTCGCTCTTCCGCCGCAAGGATGAACCGGGTGCCGCCGCCACCGGGGCCGAGGCCACGCCGGCCACCGTCGTCCCGGCCCGCGATCCGGACCTGGCCGTGCCGCCCTTCCGCCCTTCGGGCGTGACGCTGCCGGCCTCCACCGGCCCGGCCGCGCCGAAGCCGAATTCCCCGCCTGCCTCGGCCGGGGTCGCCCGCGTGCCGAGCGCCCAGGCCAACGCGCCGACCGCGCCCACGGGCCCGAGCCGTCCGACCGGCCGCGTCGAGGCCGCCGAGCGCCGCACCCTCGTGGTGGGCAAGGGCATCAGCCTGCAGGGCACGGTGAGCGAGGCCGAGCGGCTCGTCATCGAAGGCACGATGGAAAGCCAGCTGCTGCAGGCGAATGAGCTCGTCATCGGCCATTCCGGCGTCTTCAAGGGCGAAGCCCAGGTCGAGGACGCCGAGATCGCCGGCACCTTCGACGGCGTGCTGAACGCCACCGGCAGCCTGACGATCCGCGCCACCGGCCGGGTCATCGGCACGGCGCGCTCGCGCCGCCTGTCGGTCGAGGATGGCGGCCAGCTCTCCGGCAAGATGGAGATGATCTCCGACACGCCGGCGGCGTCCGCCAGCACGCCGCGCATGGCGCCGGCGCGCAGCACGGAACCGGCCGACGCCTGATGTCCGGCGCCCCGGTCCAACGCCGGGGCGGCTTGCCCGATGGTTGCAGCGCGCGCCGCACTGCTCCTGCCCTTCCTCGTTCTCGCCTGCGCCGAAGGGCCGGACGAGGAAGCCGTTGCGGCGATGCACCAGGCCTTTTCGACGGCGCGCGCCAGCATCGCGGCCGTGCCCCCGTCCGCGCCTTCCCCCGCCGCGGCGCCCCCGCCGCCCGTCGTCCCCAACCTGCCGGTGACTCAGCACGCCGCCCCGCGGCTGCGCGGCGCGGGCGCACCCGCGGCGGCGGCCGCGCTGCTCGGCGCCCGCGCGGAGGACATGCGCCGCATGCTCGGCGAGCCTTCGCTCCGGCGGCCGGAGGGCGAGGCCGAGATCTGGCTGTACGAGGGCGCCGATTGCCGGCTCGATGTCGTGCTCTATCCGGAGCGCGGCGCCATGGTCGTCGCGCATGCCGCGGCCCGTGCGCAGGGGGGGGCCGCGGTCACGGAAGCAGCCTGCCTTGCTTCCATCGCGACCTACCCCGGCGCGGCGCGCAGGACCTGATGGCTTGGCAGCGCGCCGTGGCGCGCTAAGACCGGGGCCGTGATCCATTCTGCGGGGTGCGCGTGAGCGCCTGGTTCGACGCCTTCGTTCCGGCCTTTGCGCTGCTCGCGCTGGGTGCGCTGCTCAAGCGTCGCCTGCTGAAGGACGACGCCGTCTGGGCGGGCATGGAGCGGCTGATCTACTGGGTGCTGCTGCCCTCCCTCATCGTCGCGGCGCTCGCGCCGCTGAACTTGGCGGATCTGCCGCTGGGGCGCATCGCGGCGGCGATCTGGACGGCGCTGGCGCTGGGCACGGGGATTTCCGTGCTCCTGGCGCGCGCGCTCGGGCTGGCGCATCCGGCGATGACCTCGGTGCTGCAGGGCGGCATCCGCTTCAACAACCTGATGGGCTTCGCCATCGTCGGCGCGCTGTTCGGCGCGCCGGGCACCGGCTTCGGCGCGGTCGCGACGGGGATCATCGTGCCTTTCGTGCAGGTGGTGACGACGCTCGCCTTCGCGCTGGACGGGCAGCGCGGGCCGCCGCGCCCGGCGATGATCGCGCGGCAATTGCTGCTGAACCCGCTGCTGCTGGCGGTGGCGATCGGCTTCGGCGTCGCGGCGCTGGGCGGCCTGCCGCCGGGCATCGCGCCGACGGTGCAGACGCTGGGGCGCGCATCGGTGGCGCTGGGCCTGCTGTGCGTCGGCGCGGCGCTGTCGGTCGACTCCTTCTCCGACCGCGTGGGCGTGCAGGCGGCGACGGGCGTGCTGAAGCTGACGGTGATGCCGCTCGTCACCTGGGCGCTGTGCACGCTGTTCGGCGTGCCGCCGCTCGCGACCGCGGTCGCGGTGATCTTCATGGCGCTGCCGACGGCGGCGACGTCCTACGTCATGGCGCGCGCACTGGGCGGGGATGCGCCGCTGATGGCGGCGATCACGACGACGGAGCACATCGCGTCGATCGTGACCTTGCCGCTGTGGGTGATGCTGGTGGCGCCGTAGGCGGGGGGAAGGGAACTTCCCCCCGTGCCCCCCAACCTTCTTTGTATTCTGGAGACTGACTTCGGCGGTCAGTTCCCATGTCCCAAAGAAGGTTGAGGGGGGTTCCGGGGGGAGAAGTTCCCTTCTCCCCCCGCCCTCAGTTCACCGTGATCCGCGCCTCGCGCACCACCCGCGCCCACTTCTCCGATTCCGCCCGCAGATAGGTCGCGAGTTCCTCCGGCGTCGAGGACACCGCCTCCGCCCCGGCCGCGGCGAGCCGGTCCTTCACCGCCTGCTGGGCCAGCGCCTCGCGGATCGCGGCGTTGAAGCGCGCGACGATCGGCGCGGGTGAGCCGCCCGGCGCCATTACCGCGCCCCAGGACGTCGCCTGCGCGTCGGGCAGGCCGATCTCCGCCACCGTCGGCACGTTGGGCAGCAGCGGGGAGCGCCGCGCGCCGGTGACCGCCAGCGCCCGCACGCGCCCGCCCTGGATCTGCCCGATCGCGGAGGGGATCTGGTCCAGCATCACCTGCACGTTGCCCGCGACCACGTCGTTCAGCGCCGGCGCACTGCCGCGATACGGGACGTGGGCGATGTCGACGCGGGCCGCGAGCTTGAACAGCTCCGGCACCGTATGCGTGGACGACCCGGATCCGGCCGAGCCGTAGGACAGCCGGCCGGGTTGCTGGCGTACCAGCGCGAGGAACTCCTGCGCCGTCTGCGCCTGCACGTTCGGGTTCACGATCAGCACGTGGTCCGTCGTGAAGGCCATGGAGACCGGCGTGAGGTCGCGCAGCGGATCGAAGCCGAGACTGCTGTAGAGATGCGGATTGACCGTGAGCGTCCCGGTCGTGCCCATCAGCAGCGTCGTGCCGTCGGGCGCGCTGCGGACGACGTTCTCGACGCCGATGTTGCCGCCGGCGCCGGTCCGGTTCTCGACCACCACGGGCTGGCCCAACGTCTCCTGCAGGCGTTCGCCGAGCACGCGCGCCACCACGTCGGTCGCGCCGCCCGCGGGGAAGGGCACGACGAAGCGGATGGGGCGCGTGGGCTGCCAGGCCCCCTGGGCACGGGCGAGCGCAGGCGCGAGCAGCGTCGCGGCGATCGCCGCGCGTCGTGTCGTCTTCATCGAACGTTGTCCCGGTCTTGGTTGTTGTTCAGCAATAGGCGCGGCGGGCCTTGACCTCCCGGATCACCGTCTCGGGGTCCTGGGCCCACCAGTGATTGGACAGGATCTCGACCTCGACGCCGCCTGTCCAGCCGGACGCCTCGGCCATGGCGCGGATCGCGGGGATGTCGATCACGCCTTCGCCGGGCAGGCCACGGTCAAAGACGAGGTCCGTCGTCGGCACCTTCCAGTCGCACACATGGAAGCCGGCGATGCGCCCCTTGGCACGCGCCATCTGCCGCGCGAGGTCCGGGTCCCACCAGACATGATAGACATCGACGGCGACGCCGGTGCCCGCACCGAGTTCCTCGCAGAGATCCAACGCCTGGCCGAGCGTCGAGAGCACCGAGCGGTCCGCGCAGGTCATCGGATGCAGCGGCTCGAGCGCGAGCGTCACGCCGGCGGCGCGCGCATCGGGCAGGATGGCGTGCAGGCCCTCGCGCATCATCTCCCGCGCGCCGGGCAGGTCCTTCGATCCTTTCGGCAGGCCGCCGCCGAGCACCACCAGGCAGGCGGCGCCGATGGCATGGGCCTCGGCGATGGCACGACGGTTGTCCTCGATCGCGGCGGCGCGGCCGGCGGCGTCCGCCGCGGGGAACATGCCGCCGCGGCACAGGCCGGTGACCTTGAGGCCCGCATCGCGGATGTGCTTCGCCGCGGCCTGGACGCCCATCGCCTGCAGCACGTCGCGCCAGGGCGAGATGCCGGGGATGCCGTGACGGGCGCAGGCCTCGATGCACTGCCCGAGGGTCCACGCCTTCGTGGTGATGGTGTTGAGGGAGAGTTCGGTCGTCATACTGTGCTCAGCAACCCCGTGCGATGATGAGCCGCGCCTTGGCGGCCGTCAGCCCGGCCGAGCGGCCGCTTTCAAGCCATGTCTTCAGGTCGGACAGCACGATGGAGAAGCCCTCCGTCGTCGCGAGCGCCGTGGCGACCTGGGTCTCCGCGGATCCGTCGAAGCCGGAACAGGCGACGGAAACCGCCGTCTCCCCGCCTTCGGGTTCGATCGTGATCTCGACCTTCGTGCCGTCGGACCAGTCCCAGGCCAGACGATGCGGGCGGTCGAGCGTGGTGGCCGTCGCCTCCGCCGCCGCGCCCGGGACCAGGAACGTCCAATGGGCCGGCTGGCCGAGACGCAGCGGCGCGCTGGCCTCGGCGAGCCAGAAGGCACGGAGGGCTTCCGGCTCGACGAAGGCGTCGAAGATGCGCTCCGGCTGCGCCGCGATCATCATGGATGCGCGGGCGACGAGCGGCGTCATGCGACGCCGTGCAGCGCAAGCAGCGCGCGCATCCGCGCCACCGCCATCTCCGGGTCGCGCAGCAGCCCGGCCTTGTCGGCGAGGCGGAAGAGTTCCGAGAAGTGCTGGATGGACCGCGTCGACTGCTGCCCGCCCACCATGACGAAATGGTCCTGGTGGCCGTTCAGCCAGGCCATGAAGACGACGCCCGTCTTGTAGAAGCGGGTCGGCGCCTTGAAGATGTGGCGCGACAGCGGGACCGTCGGCGCCAGGATGTCGTGGAAGGTGCTGAGGTCGTTCTTCGACAGCGCGGCGAGTGCGCCACCCACCGCCGGGGCGATCGGATCGAAGATGCCGAGCAGCGCGTCGGAATAGCCCTGCGCGTCGCCCGCGATCAGCTCGGCGTAGTTGAAGTCGTCGCCGGTGTACATGCGCACGCCGCGCGGCAGGCGGCGGCGCATCGAGATCTCCTTCTTGTCGTCCAGCAGCGAGACCTTCACGCCGTCGACCTTGTCGGCATGGGCGTGGATGACGGCGAGCGCCGTGTCCATCGCCGCCATGTGGTCGTGGTTGCCCCAGTAGCCTTCCAGCGCCGGGTCGAACATCTCGCCGAGCCAGTGGATGATCACCGGCTGCTTCACCTGCGAGAGGATGCGGGCATAGACGCGCTCGTAGTCCGCCGGCGACTTGGCGGCCTTCGCCAGCGCGCGGGAGGCCATGAGGATGATGCGCCCGCCCATCGCCTCGACGGCTTCGCACTGTTCCTCATAGGCGCGGATGACGTCGTCCACCGTCACGTCCGGCCCGGGGGCCAGGTGGTCGGTGCCGGCGCCGGAGGCCATCACCGCGCCCGGATGGTCCTTCATCGCATCGAGCGACCGTCGGATCAGTTCCTGCGCGCCCACCCAGTCGAGCCCCATGCCGCGCTGCGCCGTGTCCATGGCTTCCGCGACACCGAGGCCGAGCGACCAGAGATGCTTGCGGAAGGCGATGGTGCGGTCCCAGTCGATCTTCACGTCGAGCCAGGGGTCCTGTTCCGCCAGCGGATCCGCCACGACATGCGCGGCAGCCAGCGCGACGCGCGGGAAGGGCGGCGTCGCCTTCGCGAAGTCGCGCGCGGGGCTGGTGGTGAAGGGTTCGACGCGGGCGCCGTTCGGCAGGTTGATGGTGGGCATGCGGTTCACGCCTCCAGCTTCGGCAGGTCGATCCAGCGGCGCTCGGCCCAGGACTTCAGGCCGGCTTCGGCAAGCTGCACCCCCTTGGCACCCGCCAGCAAGTTCCAGGGATAATCGGGACGCTCGCCCGCCACGTGCTTGAGGAATTCCTCCCACTGCACGCGGAAGCCGTTGGGGAAGTCCTGCGTCGTCGGCACTTCCTGCCAGCCGGCAAAGAAGTCGATCGTCTGCGGCTGGTCGGGGTTCCACACCGGCTTCGGCGTGGCGACGCGCGACTGCGTCCAGCATTTGTGCAGGCCGCAGATGGCAGACCCATGCGTGCCGTCGACCTGGAAGGTCACCAGGTCGTCGCGGCGCACGCGCGTGACCCAGGAGGAATTGATGTGCGCGATGGCCCCGCCTTCCAGCTGGAAGGTCGCATAGGCCGCGTCATCGGCATCCGCCTTGTAGGGCTTGCCGTCCTCGCCGATGCGTTCGGGGATGTGCACGGCGCCGAGGCAGGAGACCGCCTCGACATTGCCGAACAGGTTGTCCAGCACGTAGCGCCAGTGGCAGAGCATATCGAGGATGATGCCCCCGCCCTCGGCCTTCTTGTAGTTCCAGGACGGGCGCTGCGCGGGCTGCAAATCGCCTTCGAAGACCCAGTAGCCGAACTCGCCCTTCACCGAGCAGATGCGCCCGAGGAAGCCGCTGTCGATCACCATCTTCAGCTTGCGCAGGCCGGGCAGGAACAGCTTGTCCTGCACGACGCCGTTCTTGATCCCCTTCTCCTTGGCCAGCTTCGCGACGGCGAGCGCATCGGCCAGCGTGTCGGCGGTCGGCTTCTCGCAATAGATGTGCTTGCCGGCGTTGATCGCCTTGGTCAGCAGGCCGGCGCGCATCTGCGTCGTCGCGGCGTCGAAGAACACCTCGTCCTTCGGGTCCGCGAGGCAGGCGTCGAGGTCGGTGGACACGCGCGAGATGCCATGCGCCTTCGCCAGCGCCTCGAGCTTCGCGCGGTTGCGCCCGACGATCACCGGGTCCGGCATGATGGTGTCGCCGTTCGCGAGCTTCACGCCGCCATCGGCGCGGATCGCGGCGATGGAACGGATCAGGTGCTGGTTCATCCCCATCCGGCCGGTGACGCCGTTCATGATGAGGCCGATGCGGCGTTCCGCCATGTGTCTTGGTCCCTTACGAAAGCCAGCGATGGAGATTGGCCGCGACGAAGCCGTCATCCGTCAGCAGCGGGTAGCGTTCCGCGACGGCGGTCAGCAGCTCCGCCTGTCCCGGCGAGAGCGTCTCGTGTTCGTCGAGGCACCAGGTGCCTTCCAACAGGCCCTGGCGGCGCAGCACCTCGTGGCAGCCGGCGATGACGCCGTGGAAGTCGTTCGCCACGTCGAAGACCGCGGCGTTCATCTCGGTCACTGCGGCATCGAGCGCGAGCAGGTCGGTCGGCACGCGGTTCTCGCGCGCGGCTTCCGCACAGCGTGCCTGCAGTTGCACCGCGGCGCGCGTCCAGACGGACCAATGCCCGAGCAGCCCGCCCGCGATGCGCATCGTGACGGACCGCCCGTCATGCGCCAGGCGGAAGGGCGTCAGCAGGTCGGCGACGATGTGGTCGTCATTGCCCGTGTAGAGCGTGACGCGATCCTGCGCGCCCGCTTCCAGCACGCCGCGCAGCACGTCGAGCGTCGCGTAGCGGTTGAAGGGCGCGATCTTGATCGCGACGACGTTGGGGATGGAAGCGAAGCGCTTCCAGAAGGATGACGGCAGCCGCACCCCGCCCACCGCGGGCTGCAGGTAGAAGCCGAACAGCGGCATCTCGGCGGCGACGGCCTCGCAATGCGCGACGATCTCGTCCTCGGACGCGCCCTTCCAGGCGGCCAGCGAGAGCAGCACCGCGTGATAGCCGAGCGACCGCGCGACCTGCGCTTCCTTCACCGCCTGCGCGGTCTTCCCGATCGCGCCGGCGACCAGGATCGGGGCTTCGGCGCGTTCGGCGGCCGCTTCCGCGGCGATGCGCAGCACCGGCTCATACAGGCCCCGGTCGCGGATCTGGAACTGCGTGGTGTGGACGCCGACGGCGAGCCCGCCCGAGCCGGCCTCGAGGTAGTAGCGCGACAGCGCCTTCTGACGGCGCGGATCCATCTCGCGCCTGGGATTCAGCGCCAGGGGATGCGCGGGAATCACGCAACCCGCGCGCAGCCGCGACGCAAGCCCTTCCGGCCAGTCCTGCCAGCGCAGCCCCACGCTTCCCTCCCTTGCGGTAACTGCCTGGTTACTTAAGGGGGTGGGTCGCCGCGGTCAAGCCGGGCGCAGATAGCCCAGCACCACCTCGACCACATGCCGCTCCCGCGCCTCGAGCGCGGCCTCGGTGCCCAGGTCCTCGCCGAAGATGGTGGACAGCGTGTGCCGGTTCGCGACCCAGAAATGCCCCAGCCCGAGCATGGTCACGTAGAGTTGCAGCGGATCGACGTCGCGGCGGAACACCCCCGCCTCCTCCCCGCGCTTCAGCACCGCGCGCAGGCTGTCGAGCAGCGGGGAATACAGCGCCGGCACCTCCGCGCTGCGCTTGAGGTAGGCCGCGCGGTGGATGTTCTCCTGGTTCAGCAGCGCGACGAACTCGGGATGCGCCGCCGTGTAGCGCAGGTTGAAGCGCGCAAGCCGCGCCATCGCCTCCGCCGGCGGCAGATGCTCGACCTCGAGCGCGTGTTCCTCCGCGCGCTTGGCGGCATAGGCGC
Organism: Neoroseomonas marina; assembly: GCF_012927745.1. Classification (GTDB taxonomy): domain Bacteria; phylum Pseudomonadota; class Alphaproteobacteria; order Acetobacterales; family Acetobacteraceae; genus Neoroseomonas; species Neoroseomonas marina. Next base: position 624,766 of record NZ_JABBKX010000002.1, on the reverse strand, counting down.
GCTCCAGCACGATCAGCCAGAGCTCCTCCTTCGAGCCGAAATGCGCATAGAGCATGCGCTTGTTGGCACCCGACCGCGCCGCGATCTCATCCACCCGCGCGCCGGCCAGGCCGTTCATGGCGAATTCCGCCAACGCTGCATCCAGGATGCGCTGGCGCGTCGCGGCCGCGCGGGGCGAGAGCGGGCGCGAGCCCTCCATCAGAACCTGCCGTCCCGCACTTCGAACTTGGTCGCCTTGCCGAGCGACCGCCCACCCTGCGCCACCCATTCCGCCACCCGGTCGAGCATCCAGGCCAGCGACACGGACGGGTAGCCGAAGGTCGCGAAGGCGCGCGCCGCGTTGGACAGCAGCGCGTCCGGCGCCTCGGTGCCCGTGAAGGCGACCTCCTTGCCGAAGCGGCGGGCGAATTCCTGCGCGACCCAACGGATCGAGACGGTCTCCGGTCCCGTCACGTTGAGGATCGGGCAGGAGGCATTCGCGCGGGCGAGGGCGCGGAGCGTCCAGGCATTGGCGTCGCCCTGCCAGATCACGTTGGCATGTCCCATCGCGACCGGCACCGGCGTGCCGCCCAGCACCTTGCTGGCGACGTCGTGCAGCACGCCGTAGCGCAGGTCGATCGCATAGTTCAGCCGGATGCCGAAGCAGGGCGTCCCGCGCGTGGCCGCCGCGTGCTGGAACACCCGCTCGCGGCCGAGGCAGGACGCTGCATAGTCGCCGACCGGCGCCGGTGCGGTGTCCTCGGACGCGCCGCCCGAGAGGACCGGGACCAGCGGCAGCACGTTGCCGGTCGAGAAGAAGACGATGCGCGACCCCGCCCAGCGTTCGGCGACCATCGCCGGCAGCAGCACGTTCATCGCCCAGGTCAGCGGCTCGTTGCCGGTGGACCCGAACTTGCGCGCGGCCATGAAGACGACATTGGGCGCATCCGGCAGGGCGGCGAGCGCGGCGCGGTCGGTGAGGTCCGCCGCCAGGCACTCGATGCCCCAGGATTCCATCCGCGCGCGCAGCCCTTCCTCGGACCAGCGGGCCACCGCGATGACGCGGCGGGACGGATCGGCGCGCTTCGCCTGGCGGCACAGCGTCGGGCCCATCTTCCCCGCCGCGCCGAGCACCAGGATGTCCCCCGGCGCGGCAGCGAGGTCCGCGACCAGCGCGGGATCGGGGCGCGACAGCACCTCCTCGAGTGCTTCCTCGTCGGTGATGTTTGACGGCAGATGCGGCACGGCGGTTCCTCCCGCGGCGCATGTTCGCCCCCCGGGCCGGGGGCTGTCCATCAGGGGCCGGTCACCGCGCCTCGGCCGTGCTGACCGGCGCGGTGCGGGGCAGCAGCAGGAAGACCTCGTTCTCCTCGCGCATCCGGCCGGCGCGCTCGCCCGCCTCCTGGCCCCAGCCCCAGAAGAAGTCGGTCCGCGCGGGGCCGCGGATCGCACCCCCGGTGTCCTGCGCGACCACCAGCCGCCCTTCCGGCGGCGTGTCCCGCCGCGCGCCCGGATCCCGCACCTGCACCCACATCGGCAGGCCGAGCGGGATGAAGGCGCGGTCCACCGCGACGCTGCGTTGCGGCGTCAGCGGGACGCCCATGGCGCCGATCGGCCCCTGGTCCGGCGTGAGCCCGTCCACGAAGCGGAAGAAGATGTAGGACGGGTTGGCGCGGAACACCTCGATCGCGCGGTCGTAGCCCGCCATGCCGAGCCAGGCGCGCAGCGACTGCATCGACATCTGGTCGCGCGCGATGTCGCCGCGGTCGATCAGCACCCGCCCGATCGAGACATAGGACCGCCCGTTCTGCCCGGCATAGCCGACGCGCAGCATCTCCCCGTTCGGCAGGATGACGCGCCCCGAGCCCTGGATGTGCAGGAAGAAGGCATCGGTCGGGTCGTCCACCCAGACCAGTTCGAGCCCGCGTCCCGCCAGCGCGCCGCCGTCGATCGCCGCGCGGTCGAAGAAGGGCTCCATCCGCCCGTCGCGCAGCACGCCGTAGCGACGCCGCAGCGGGTTGCCGTTCACCGGCGCCTCGATCAGCTCGGGCGGGCGGGCGTGCAGCGGGGTGCGGAAGACCTCGTCCGGCTCGAGCGCCCCACGGAGGATCGGCTCGTAGTAGCCGGTCATGATCCCCGGGCCGGTCGAGAAGGCCTCGAACCGCGCCTCGATGAAGTCGCGCACCGCAAGGTTCCTGGCCGCGAGCCAGGCCGCCACGCGCCGTTCATGGGCGCGGCCCTGGCCCTGGCGGGGCGGCCGCGGCAACGCGCGCTCCAGCAGCCGCAACTCGCTGCAGGCGTTGGTCCAGGCAGCGGCGGTACCGGCCCTGAGCGCGGCTTCCCCCGCACCGCCCAGCGGCGCCTCGGGGCGCATCGGGCGCAGGGCGGCACAGCTTGCCTGGAGCACCGGCAGGATCTCGGCGTGGGCGTCCGACGGCCAGCCAGGGAGGTCCTCGAAGGAAACGGGACGCAGCGGCGGCGGTGCGGGCGGGCCGGCCTGTTCCTGGGGCGCCGGTTCGGGATCGGGGGACGGGCCGCCGTGCTGAGCCGCGGCCGGCCGCATCGCGGCCGCGCAGGACACGGCAAGGGCCGCCGCGATGACCGCGCGGCCGAAGGCCAGGACCCTCGACATGGGTGGCGATATACCTCAGCCCCGCCGGCGCCGCGACCCTCCGGGGGCTGCTGGAGGATCGGGCGCCCCGGCCCGGGGCTTAGGCGGGACGGGTTCCCACGAGTTTCCAGGTGGGATCGGAAACCGAAAGATCGCGCTGGAAGGTCCACAGGTCGGTGATCTCGGTCACAGCCTCGGCGCCGGCGCTGATGGATCCGTCCGCCGCGGTGGTCACGTTCACCTGGTCGGACACGATCCGCACGGTGATGTCGGCCACGGTGCCCCGCAGCTCGGCCGCCTCGATCGCCATCTCATGGATGGCACGGATCTCGGTGCGCTGGGTGGCGCCGGCCGTCTCCCTGGCGGTGATGGCCTGGTCGAAGCCGGCGAAGGCGTCCGGGGCCAGCAGGTCGCGCAGCGTGTTGCGGTCGCCCGACGCGAAGGCCTGCACGATCATCCGGAAGGCGCCCTCCGCCCCGCCCAGGAAGGCCCCCGGGTCGAAGGTGGAATCGGCCAGCCGGATGCGGCCGAGCCCCTGGCCGGCGGGCGAACGGGGATCGGGCACGCCGCGCGTGGCCACCGCCGCCGGCGGGGGCGCGACGGCCTCCCGCGGCGCGGGACCGGCGCCTGCGGCCGGCTCGCCCTGCGGCGGCCTCTCGAAGCCGGTGCGGCGGCCCAGCACGCTGCGCAGCCGCAGCACCAGGAAGGCCGCCACCATCGCGAACAGGATCAGGTCGATCGGCAGGCCGCTGCTCATCTCACTCTCCTCAGGCCTCCTCACTTAGGGGGGCGCGGGCGCGCCCGCAACATGAAGCGGGGGACATGTTGCCGCGCGACGCGGCGCCCGCTACCCCGGCGAGGTGCCAAGGAACCCTGCGCCATGATCCTGCTCCGCCACGGACAGAGCGAGTTCAACCTGCTCTTCAGCCAGTTGCGCCAGGATCCGGGCATCATCGACCCGGTCCTGACCCCGCTGGGCCACCAGCAGGCCGAGGAAGCGGCCGAGGCGCTGGCGCGGGAAGGCATCCGGCGCATCCTCGTCTCCCCTTACCGCCGGGCGATCCAGACCGCCCTGCCGACGGCGAAGCGGCTGGGCCTGCCGCTGACCGTCACCCCGGTGGTGCGGGAGCGCTACGCCTTCACCTGCGACATCGGCAGCGCCCGGACCAACCTGGCGCGGCACTTCCCCGAGGTGGACTTCACGCATCTCGAGGAGGTCTGGTGGCCGCCCGAGGAGGAACCCGCCGCCCATGTCGAAGGCCGCGCCGCGCTGTTCCGCGCCGAGATGGCCGCCCTCGACGACTGGGCGCACACGCTGGTGGTGACCCATTGGGGGTTCATCATGGCGCTCACGGGGCTGAGCGTGGCGAACGGCCAGATCCTGCGGGTCGATCCGAACGGACCGGCGCCGGAGACAGTGCCGTGGAAGCATCACTGAGCGGGCGAACGTGCGGTCCGAGGGGCGCCGCACCTCCAGGCCACCCCGCCGGAAGGCCCTCGGAACCCGTCACCCCCAGGGGTTCTTGCGGGTGCCGCCGGCGCCCCAGGGACCGGGCGCGGCGGACGGAGCGGCGGGCGCGCCCATGCTGGCAGCGAGCTGCCGCAGCGCCGCGACGCGGTTCTCGGTGCGCGGATGCGTCGAGAAGAGGTTGTCCATCCGCGCGCCCGACAGCGGGTTGACGATGAACATGTGCGCCGCGGCGGGGTTCGCCTCGGCGCCGTAGTTCTGGATCCGGTGGGCATAGCCCTCGAGGTGCTCGAGCGCCGAGGCGAGCGCGAGCGGGTCGCCGGAGATCTCCGCACCCACGCGATCGGCCTCGTATTCGCGCGACCGGCTGATCGCCATCTGCACCACGGCGGCGGCGAGCGGGGCGAGGATCAGCATCAGGATCAGCGCGATCGGGCCGAAGGGGCTCTGGTTCCGGTCGCGATTGGCGCCGCCGAAGATCATGCCGAAATTCGCGAGCATCGAGATGGCGCCCGCGACCGTCGCCGTGACCGTCATGATGAGCGTGTCGCGGTTGCGGATGTGGGCGAGCTCATGGGCGATGACGCCCGCGACCTCCCGTTCCGGCATCAGGTCCAGCAGGCCCGTATTCACCGCCACCGCCGCGCTGGACGGGCTGCGGCCGGTGGCGAAGGCGTTGGGCTGTTCCTCGTGGATCACGTAGAGCGCGGGCATCGGCAGGTCCGCGCGTTGCGCCAGCTCCGCCGTCATCTGGTACAGCCGCGGCGCGTCGTGCGGCCCGATCGGCTGCGCGTTCTGCATGCGCAGGACGATCCGGTCGCTGTTCCACCAGGCGAACAGGTTCATCGCCCCCGCGAAGAGCAGCGCGAGGATCATCCCCTGCTGCCCCGCGATGGCGAGGCCGAGCCCGCCGAAGAGCGCCGTCATCGCCGCGAGCAGCACGACCGTGCGCAGATAGCCGCCCATGTGCATCCTCCGCCGGAGCGCCTACATCTCCGGTGCCATGACCGATACCACGAAGCCCGATCCCGTGCCCGCCGCCGAGGTCGCACCCGAACCGAAGCCGGCAGCGCCGCCCAAGCCCAAGGAAATCGGCGGCCCCACCGGTCCCGAGCCGACACGGTTCGGTGATTGGGAACGCAAGGGCCGCGTCAGCGATTTCTGAGGTGACGCCGGAACCCTGGCCGGCCGACGGTCACGGTGCGTGGCGGTCCAGCATCGCGTCGGGCAGCGCCATGACCCGCGCGCCGTAGGTCCACACCAGCGCGCAATCGACCTGGCGCCCGGGGAAGGCCGCCCGGAGCAGCGCGCGATAGGCGGCCATCTGCCGCAGGTAGAGCGGCGCGACCTGCGCGGCCTCGGCCGGTGGCGGGCGGTTGGTCTTGTAGTCGAGCACCAGCACGCGGCCGGGTTCGACCAGCAGCCGGTCGACCTGGCCGGCAATCAGGCGGCCGTTCACGCGGCCGGCGAGCGGCGCCTCGGCGAGACTTCCGGGGCCGAGGGCCGCGGCGACCAGGGGCTGGGCGAGCAGCGCCAGCACTTCCGCGAGCACCGCCTCCTGCTCCGCCGCATCGAGGCCGTGGCCGGGACGCGCGAGGAAGCGGCGCGCCACATCCTCGCGCGTCGCGGGATCGTGGTCGGGCAGATGCTGCAGCAGCGCATGCACCAGCCGGCCGCGGCGGAAGCGCAGCCCGCGCGGATCGTCGGTCGGCCGTGGCGGGGCGGAGGGCGTCTCCTCCTCCCCTGGCAGGGCGGACGGGGCGACGGCGCCCTCGGGCGCTTCCTGCGGCGCCGGGATGCGGGCCCAGGCGGGCAGCGCCGTGGCGGTGCCGGGTGCGCGCGGCGGGTCCTCGGCCTTGGGTTCGGCGGTCTGCGGGGCGGCGAGGCGCCGGATGCGGGCCTCCTCGCCGAAGGGCTCGCGCGGGCCGTCGAAGGGGAGGTCCTCCACGCCCGGCAGGCGGGTGAAGCCTTCCTCGACCAGGCGGTACCAGCAGCCCTCGGGCGCGGCGCGCTTGCCCTGCCAGCCGCAGACGATCAGCCGGTCCTCGGCGCGGGTCAGGGCGACGTAGAGCAGGCGGTGCTGCTCGGCCGCCTCCCGCGCCTGGTCGGCCTGGCGCTGGGCGGTCAGCGGCGGCGCGGCGAAGCCCTCCTGCTTCGGCGCCCAGGCCGGCAGGTCGCCATCCAGCCAGCGCAGCGTGGTGCGGTCGGGCGGCGCGCCGGTGGTGTCGGGCAGGATGACGATCGGCGCCTGCAGGCCCTTGGCGCCATGCACGGTCATGATGCGCACGGCGTCGCCCGCGCCTTCGGCCTCGCGCTTCACCTCGGCGCCGCCCTGGCGCAGCCCGTGGATGAAGGCCTGGAGCGAGGGCGGGTGACGACGCTCATGCTCGAGCGCCGCGGCGAGGAATTCGTCCATCGGGTCGGCCGCATCGGGGCCGAGGCGCGCGAGCATCCGTGCCCGCCCCGCGCGCGGATCGAGCGGCCCGGGCGCGCCGAGTACGGCAGCGTACAGCGCATGCGGCGTCGCGTAGTCGGCCTGGGCCATCAGCCGCGCGAGCCAGTCCGCGACGCGCCCGAAGCGGCTGTCCGCGCCGCGATGCGCGGCAAGCGCCGACCAGAGCGATCCTTCCCGCGCATGGGCGAGAGCGAAGAGTTCCTCCTCGTCGAGCCCGACCAGCGGCGACTTCAGCAGCGTAGCGAGCGAGAGATCGTCATCGGGCAGCAGCAGCGCATCGGCGAGCGCCAGCAGATCCTGCACCGCGATCTGCTCGGCGAGCACCATGCGGTCGACGCCGCCGACCGGGATCCGCAGGTCCTTCAGCGCGCGCACCAGGGATGCCACGAAGCCGCCGCGGGCGCGGGCGCGGACCAGCACCAGGATGTCGCCGGGGCGGACCGGGCGGCCGTTCGGCTGGTCGCGGCCCTTCTCGACGCGCGCGGGCAGCGTCGCGTGGTCGAGCATGTGGCGGATGCGCGCGGCGATCAGCGTCGCGAGGCGCTGGGCCGCGCCCTCGCCATCCACCGGCCGGTCGGGCGGGGCCCAGGCGGGCGGGGCCTCGGCTTCCGCGACCTGCAGCAGGGGCCAGAGCTCCACGCTGCCGGCCTGACCGGCGCGATCGGCGTAGTGACGCAGCGTGGCCCCTTCCGGCACCACGCCGTCGCGCGCCGCGCCGGCCTCAAAGACCGCGTCGACCAGGGCGAGGACCGGCGCGGTCGAGCGGAAGGAGACGTCGAGCGGGACGGGGCGGAAGTCGAGCTGCGCCTCGCGCACCGCCTGGCCGTAATGGGCGCGTTCGCGGACGAAGCCCGCGGCGTCCGCGCCCTGGAAGCCGTAGATCGACTGCTTCACGTCGCCGACGGCGAAAATGGTGCGGCCCTTCTCGCGCGCGCCCTCGCCGGCGAAGAACTCGGATGTCAGGGCGCGGACGATGCCCCATTGGTCGGGGTTGGAATCCTGCGCCTCGTCCAGCAGGACGTGATCCAGGCCGCCATCGAGCTTGAACAGCACCCACGCGCTGCCCGGGTCGTCCAGCAGGCGCTCGGCGCCGGCGATGAGGTCGTCATAGTCGAGCATCCCCGCCCGCGCCTTCGCGGCCTCGTAGCGGCGCAGCACGGGCGTGCCGATGGCGAGCAGCGCCATGGTCGCGGCGAGGACGCGCGCGGCGCAGCGGGTGTTTTCGGCGTCCAGCACGCGATCGCCTTCGGCGGTCAGCGTGTCCTGGATGAAGGCGGCGTTCGCGCCGGCCTGCTTGGTGGCGAAGCGCTTGCGGACCTCGTTCTTGTCGGTCAGCAGGATCGAGCGCCACTCCTCCCAGCGTGCGACGCGGGCGTCGGTGTCGAGGGCGAGCCAAGCGGCGATGGCCGTGCCGCGCTCCTGGTCGTTCGCATTGCCCGACCCGCGCAGCCCGGCGGCCGCGCGCACGACCTCGGTCGCGTCGAAGTCGCAGGCGTCGCGCAGGACCGCGCCCTCGCTCGCGACCCCCGGCGGCAGGCCGAGAACCCGCGCCAGGGCGCGCTCGAACCCCGCCAGGCCCTGCCGCGCATCCACCGCCGCAAGCAGCCGCGTGCGTGCATGGGACAGCGTGCCGAGCGTCTCGGCGAAGCGCGCCGGCGGGGTGAGGCGGGCGAGTTGCGTCAGCGCCTCCCGGTCCGGCGTGCCGGCCAGCACCGCCTCGCGCTCGCGCGCCAGCATCGCCTTGGCCTCCTGGTCCTCGACCACCGCGAACTGCGGGGCGAGGCCGGCTTCCAGCGGGAAGGCGCGCAGCAGGGACTGCGCGAAGGCATGGATGGTCGAGATCCGCATCCCGCCCGGCTGCTCGAGCACCCGGACGAACAGCGCCCGCGCGGCGCGCAGTTCCTCCGGCCCCGGCGCCCGGCCGGTCAGGCCCGCGAGCGTCGCCGCCAGCACCGCATCCTCCGCCGTCGCCCAGGCGCCGAGCGCCTTGGCAAGCCGCGTCGCCATCTCCGCCGCCGCGGCCTTGGTGAAGGTCAGGCACAGGATCCGCCCCGGCTCCACGCCCGCCAGCAGCAGGCGCAGCACGCGGTCGGTCAGCAGCTTGGTCTTTCCCGACCCGGCCGAGGCCTCCACCCAGGCCGAGGCGGCGGGATCGGAGGCGCGGGACTGGGCGTGTTCGGCGCGCTGGCGGGGGGTCTCGGTCATCGGCGCCCCATCCTACCTCGGCCTCGGAGTCGGAGGCATGGCCGGTGATCGCATAAAGATATCCTTATGAGTGATGGTCCGCTCTGGCCTCGCTGATCCGGGCGTGCTACCGGCCCGCCACACCCGAAGACCGAAGAAGCGAGACAGCGCGCATGGCCGACTATGTCGTGAAGGACCTCTCCCTGGCCGATTGGGGCCGCAAGGAGATCTTGATGGCCGAGGACGAGATGCCCGGCCTGATGGCGACCCGCGCCGAATACGGCAAGCAGCAGCCGCTCAAGGGCGCGCGCATCGCCGGCTGCCTGCACATGACCATCCAGACCGCCGTGCTGATCGAGACGCTGAAGGCCCTCGGCGCCGATGTTCGCTGGTCGTCGTGCAACATCTTCTCGACCCAGGACCACGCCGCGGCCGCCATCGCGGCGACCGGCACGCCGGTCTTCGCCGTGAAGGGCGAGACGCTTCCCGAATACTGGCAGTACGTGAAGCGCACGCTGGAATGGGGCGATGGCGGCACGCCGAACGTGCTGCTCGACGACGGCGGCGACATGACGCTGCTGGTCCATTACGGCCTGCGCGCCGAGAACGGCGACACCGCCTTCCTCGACAAGCCGACGAACGAGGAAGAGGAAGTCTTCTTCGCGCTGATCAAGGACTGCCTGAAGACCAAGCCGGGCTGGTTCGCGACGCTGGCGAAGAACATCGTCGGCGTGTCCGAGGAGACGACGACGGGCGTCCACCGCCTGTACAACATGGCGAAGGAGGGCAAGCTGCTCTTCCCCGCCATCAACGTGAACGACAGCGTCACCAAGTCGAAGTTCGACAACCTCTATGGCTGCCGTGAATCGCTGGTGGACGCGATCCGCCGCGGTACCGACGTGATGATGGCCGGCAAGGTCGCGATGGTCTGCGGCTTCGGCGACGTGGGCAAGGGGTCCGCCGCCTCGCTGCGCCAAGCCGGCTGCCGCGTCATGGTCAGCGAGGTCGACCCGATCTGCGCCCTGCAGGCGGCGATGGAAGGCTACCAGGTCGTGACGATGGAACAGGCCGCGCCCGCCGCGGACATCTTCGTCACCGCCACCGGCAATGTCGACGTCATCACCGTGGACCACATGCGCGCGATGAAGCACCGCGCGATCGTGTGCAACATCGGCCACTTCGATTCCGAGATCCAGGTCGCCGGCCTGCGCAACTTCAAGTGGGACAACGTGAAGCCGCAGGTGGACGAGGTCGAGTTCCCCGACGGCAAGCGCATCATCCTGCTCTCCGAAGGGCGCCTGGTGAACCTCGGCAACGCGACGGGGCATCCGTCCTTCGTGATGTCGGCGTCCTTCACCAACCAGACGCTTGCGCAGATCGAGCTTTGGACGAACCCGGGCAAGTACGAGAAGAAGGTCTACGTGCTGCCGAAGCACCTCGACGAGAAGGTGGCCTCGCTGCACCTCGCGAAGGTCGGCGCGACGCTGACCAAGATGTCCAAGGCGCAGGCGGACTACATCGGCGTCTCGCCGCAGGGGCCGTTCAAGGCGGAGCAGTACCGCTACTGACCGGCGCGGGGCGGCCGCGCGCCGCCCCGCCCCCATAGGCCATAAGCCTGTCCTTTGGGACCTTGCCAGGGCGCACCACCGGCGCCACGCTCTCCGGCAAGGAACCAGGGACGGAAACATGCGCCTGCGCCACGTCATCGCGGGGTTCGTCGCCGCGCTCTGGGCTGGCCTGGCTGCCGCCCAGCCCCTGACGATCGAACGGTTCGGCTCGTTCCATGTCGGCGGCCGGCTTGTCGAGGTCACGGGCAAGCCCATCGTCGAATACACGCCGACCGTCGGCGGCGCGCCGCTGCGCATCGATCCCAACGGCACCTACATGGTCGGGCAGATGTATGCCCGCTTCATGGTGCCCTCGCCGCAGCGCGGGGCGGCGCCGTTGATGCTCTGGCACGGCGCCTACCTGACCGGCGTGACCTGGGAGACGACGCCGGACGGGCGCGAGGGCTGGGAGCACTTCTTCCTCCGCCGCGGGTGGGCGACCTACGTCACCGACGCCGTCGAGCGCGGCCGCAGCGGTGCGGCGATGTCACCCGAGATCTACGGCCAGGCCATCCACCTGCCGACCGTGAACCCCTGGGAGCGCTTCCGCATCGGCGACGGCCCAGGTTCCTTCGCGCGGGGGTCGGTGCTGCCGGGCAACCAGTTCCCCGCCGAGCGCGAGCCGTATCTCGCCTTCATGCGCCAGGTTGTGGCGCGCTACCTCGGCACCGATGACGACGTGATCGCGGCGTATGTCGCGCTGCTCGAGCGCGTCGGGCCCTCGGTGGTGATCGCCCATTCCCAGGGCGGCGCCTTCGCCTGGCAGGTGGCGCAGCGGCGGCCCGACCTGTTCCGCGCGCTGGTCCTCGTCGAGCCCGCCGGCACCGGCCTCACCGCGGAGGCCGCGAAGCTGCGGGAGGTCCCGACCCTGCTGGTCTATGGCGACTACGTGGACGCCGACCCCCGCTGGTCGGTGATCCGCCGCAACGCGCGCGCCTTCTCCGACGCGGTGCGCGCCGCCGGCGGAAGCGTCGAGGATGTCGACCTTCCCGCCCGCGGCATCCGCGGCAACAGCCACATGGTAATGATGGACCGCAATTCGGATGCGGTGGCGGCGCTGGTGCAGGACTGGCTCGAGGCGCGGGGCCTGTGGCGCTGACCGCCGCCCTGCCTCACGCCGCGTCGCGCTTCTTCCGCTCGCTCTCGGTCTTGAGCTGCCCGCAGGCCGCGAGGATGTCCCGCCCGCGCGGCCGGCGGATCGGGCTCGCATAGCCGGCGTCGTTCACGATCTGCGCGAAGCGCTGGATCGCCTCGCTCGTGGACGTCTTGTACGGGCTGCCCGGCCAGGGGTTGAACGGGATCAGGTTCACCTTGGCCGGCAAGCCCTTGATCAGGCGCACCAGCTCGCGCGCCTCGGCCTCGCTGTCGTTCACCCCGCGCAGCATGACGTATTCGAAGGTGATGCGCCGCGCGTTGGACGCGCCGGGATAGCGCCGGCAGGCCGCCATCAGCTCCTCGATCGGATACTTGCGGTTCAGCGGCACGATCTCGTCGCGCAGCTCGTTCGTCACCGCGTGCAGCGACACCGCAAGGCCCACGCCGAGCTCCGCCCCGCAGCGGTCCATCATCGGCACGACGCCCGAGGTGGACAGCGTGATGCGGCGGCGCGAGAGCCCGATGCCCTCGTGGTCCATCACGATCTTCAGGGCCTTGGCGACGTTCTCGTAATTGTAGAGCGGCTCGCCCATGCCCATCACGACGATGTTGGACAGGTGGCGCGCCGTGCCGTCCTTGGGGGACGGCCATTCGCCGTAGGAATCCCGCGCCGCCATGAACTGGCCGACGATCTCCGCCGCGCCCAGGTTGCGCACCAGCTTCTGCGTGCCGGTATGGCAGAACCGGCAGGACAGCGTGCAACCGACCTGGGTCGAGATGCAGACCGCGCCGCGGTCCTCGTCGGCCGAGGGGATGTAGACCGTCTCCACCCGCTGGTCGTCGCGGAAGGCGAAGACCCATTTCCGGGTCGAATCCGCGCTGTCCTGCTGCGTCGCCACACCCGGCCGACCGACCACGAAGCGTTCGGCGAGCTTCGCCTGCATCGGCTTCGCGATGGTCGTCATCTTCGCGAAGTCGGTCTCGCCCTGGTGGTAGATCCAGTGCCAGAGCTGCTTGGCGCGGAAGGGCTTCTCCCCGATCGCGGCCATCTCGGCGGCGAGTTCCTCGCGCGACAGGCCCACCAGGTCGCGGCGTCCATCGGCCAGCGTCGCCGGCGGCGGCGCGAAGATCGCCGCCTTGGCGAGGATTCGTGCGCGTTCCGCCTCGGCCAGCCCGTCGGTGGTGGCCGCCTCGCTCATCGGCGGCCGGGGGCCGGGCACTCGCGGCTGATGGCGTCGTATGCGGAGGAGAAGCCGGACAGGCTGAAGGTGTCGGTCGCCGTGCCGCGGCCGCCGGCGCGCGGCCCGCGGGCGGTCGCGTTCGCGCCGCTGCGGAAGGCCGCGACCGCGGCCCGGCCATCCCGCGCGAAGGCCGAATCGGCGTTGGTGTAGAACTGCAGCTGGGTTTGCCCCACGGCCAGGACCACCGCGGCGTTCCGCGGATAGGAATACCGGGCCGACAGGGCCACCTGGTCGCGGCTTTGCGCCCGATGCGTGACCGTCAGGATCACGCCTTCCCGTTGCGGATCGGTGCGCGACGCCCGGGTGAAGGCGTAGCAGACCTTCTGGCCACCCTCATGGTGGACCGCGGCGGTCCAGTCCTGGAAATCCCCGAGCCGCTGCGGGCCCTGCTGGGCGCGCTGCTGCGCGATGGCCGGCACGGCGACGAGGGCCGCCAGGGCGGCGGTGAGGAATACGGCTCGCATGGCATCCTTAGATACGAAGCCGGGGCCGCCGGGGCAACCGCGGGGCTGCTGGTCCTGTCCCCCATCCCGGCGGTAGAGAGGCCCCCATGACGGACGCCGCCGACGCCGCCCTGGCCGAACAGTACGAATCCTACCCTTATCCCCAGCGGGATCCACGGGACGAAGCCCGGCGCCTGATCGTGGGCAGCCCCAGCCATCTGCGGGAGGTCGACCACTGGATCTTCGCCGGCCGCCGGCCGGCCGTGGCGCCGCTGCGGGCCCTGGTGGCCGGGGGCGGGTCCGGTGACGCGACCGTGATGCTGGCCCAGCAGATGACGACGGCGGGACGGGCGGGGGACGTGACCTGGCTCGATCGCTCCGGTTCCGCACGAAAAATCGCGGAAGCCCGCGTCGCGGCGCGCAACCTCGGCAACGTGATCTTCCGCGAAGCCTCGATCCTCGACCTCCCCGGATCGGGCCTGGGGCCTTTCGACTACATCGACTGCTGCGGGGTGCTGCATCACCTGCCCGACCCGCTGGACGGCCTGCGCGCCCTCGTTTCCGTCCTCGCGCCCGGTGGCGGCCTCGGCCTGATGGTCTATGCCCCGCACGGGCGGACCGGGGTCTACATGATGCAGGACGCGCTGCGGCTGCTCGCCCCACCCGGCGAAGCGCCGCCCCAGCGGGTCGACATCGCCAAGCGCCTGTGGCGCCAGATGCCGGAAACCGCCTGGCTGCGCCGCAACCCCTGGATCACCGATCACGTGAAGGGGGGCGACGCCGGCATCTACGACCTGCTGCTGAACCCTCGCGACGTCGCCTTCACCGTTCCCGCCCTCGCCGCCCTGATCGACGCCGCCGGGCTCGAGATCCGCTGCCTGGTGGAACCCTTCCGCTACGATCCCGACAGCTTCCTCTCGGACCCCCGGCTGCGCGAACGTACCGCCCGCCTGTCCTTCATCGAACGTGCGGCCCTCGCCGAAGCGGCCGCCGGCAACATGGGCATCCATGTCGCGTACTGCGTCCGCAAGGGCGAGGCCCCGCCCCCGCCCGCCTGGGACGACCCCGACAGCATTCCCATCCTGCGGGAACTCGAAGGCCCGAAACTCGCCGCCCAGATCCCGCGCGACGGCGTGCTGCGCGTGTCGGCCGACGGCCTGACCGTGCCCATCACCCTGCCGCGCCTCGGCAGCGCCATCGTCGCGCGCATCGACGGCACCCGCACCATGGGCGACATCCGCGACGAACTGACCGAACTCGGCATCGCCCCCGACGCCTTCGCCCGCGACTACGCGGCGACCGCCGCCGCGCTGGAACGGGTGAACCGGATGCTGCTGAAGGCGCGGTGACGGGGTGGTCGCGGAGAGGGGCTTTGCCCCTCCCCGAAATCCGCGATCAAGTCCTGGTGTCCAGAGGCCTTTCGGCCTCTGGCGGGTAGGGGTCCGGGCGAGGGCAGCGCTCTCCGCCGCCTTGCGTCAGCCGAGCCGGCCGCGCACCAGGTGCAGCGCGGCCGCGAAGGCCGCTTCCGCGTCGAGGTTCGTCGTGTCGAGCAGGATCGCGTCGGCGGCGGGTTTCAGCGGGGCGACAGGCCGGCTGGCGTCCTGGGCGTCGCGGCCGCGGATTTCGGCTTCGACCTGGCTGAGGTCGGCGGCGACGCCGCGGCCCTGGAGTTCGAGGAACCGGCGGCGCGCGCGTTCCTCGACGCTGGCGGTCACGTAGAGCTTCACCCGCGCCTCGGGGAAGACGACGGTGCCGATGTCCCGCCCGTCCAGGACGGCGCCGCGCGCGCGGCCGAAGCTCCGCTGGAAATCGAGCAGCGCGGCGCGCACGGCTGGGATCGCGGCGACCGCGCTGGCAGCCATGTCGGCCATCGGCCCGCGCAGGTCGGTGCGGTCGAGGTCGGCAGGCGTCAGGGCACGTGCGGCCGCCTCGGCGAGGGCGGCGTCCCGCGGGTCGGCGCCCGCATCGAGCACGCGGCGACCGACGGCACGATAGAGCAGTCCGGTGTCCAGGTAGGGCAGGTTCAGCGCGGCGGCGAGGCGGCGGGCCAGGGTGCCCTTGCCCGCCGCGGCGGGGCCGTCGACGGCGACGACGATGCCCGTCACGGCGCGGCGAGCGGCGCGCCGGCGGTCAGACCGTTCATCAGCGTGGCGAAGCCCGGGAAGGAGGTGTCGATGAAGGCCGCGTCGTCCGCCGTCACGGGGCTCCGGGCCGCGAGGCCCATGACCAGGGCGGACATGGCGATGCGATGGTCCATGTGGGTCTCGACCGTGCCGCCGCCGGGGATGGCGCCGCCGGTGCCGTGGACGATCAGGTCGTCGCCCTCGATTTCCGCCTTGATGCCGTTGACCGCGAGCAGCGCGGCGGTGGCGGCCAGGCGGTCGCTTTCCTTCACCCGGAGCTCCGCCAGGCCCTTCATGCGCGTCACCCCGCGCGCGGCGGCCGCTGCGACCGCGAGGACCGGGTATTCGTCGATCATCGACGGCGCGCGGTGCGGCGGAACGGTCACGCCGGACAGCTCGGTGTACTCGGCGACGATGTCGCCCACCGGCTCGCCGCCGGCGATCCGTTCGTTCTCGATGCGGAGCGCCGCGCCCATCTCGCGCAGCGTGGTGAACAGACCGGTGCGCAACGGGTTCAGGCCGACATTCTCGACCACGACGCGCGATCCGGGCACCAGCAGCGCCGCCACGACCGGGAAGGCGGCGGAGGACGGATCGCCCGGGACCAGCACCGGCGCCGCGACCAGCTCGGGCTGGCCTTCGAGGCGAATGACCCGGCCTTCAGCCGTGTCCTCCACCGAGACGGTCGCGCCGAAGTGACGCAGCATGTTCTCGGTGTGGTCGCGGGTCGGCTCCTTCTCCACCACGCGGGTGGTCCCCGGGGCGCAGAGGCCGGCGAGCAGACAGGCCGACTTCACCTGGGCCGAGGCGACAGGCAGCACGTAGTCGATCGGCAGCGGGTCGGCCGCACCGCGCACGGCGAGCGGCAGGCGCCCGCCTTCCCGCGTCCAGAACTGCGCGCCGGTGGCGGACAGGGGGTCGGTCACGCGCTTCATCGGGCGGCGGCGCAGGGAGGCATCGCCGGTCATCACGGCGAAGAGCGGGTGGCCCGAGATCAGCCCGAGCAGCAGCCGCGCAGCGGTGCCGGAATTGCCCATGTCCAGCACATCGGCCGGTTCCACCAGGCCGCCCACGCCGCGGCCCGACACGCGCCAGGCGCCGGGGCCGGTGTTGTCCACCGTCGCGCCGAGCGCGCGCATCGCGGCCGCGGTGCGCAGCACGTCCTCGCCCTCGAGCAGGCCGGTGATTTCGGTGGTGCCGACCGCGACGGCGCCGAACATCAGGGCGCGGTGGCTGATCGACTTGTCCCCCGGCACGCCGAGCCGGCCGGCGAGCGGGGCGGAGGGTGCGGAGGCGCGGAGCGGCCGGGGATCGGGATGCGACATGGCGGGGCCGCGTTTGACATGGCCCGGCATCGCGTGGCAATGCGCCCGACCCTTTGCAGACGGCGCGTGGACCCTTTGGGGCCCTGCGCGCGAGACGGACAGAACCCATGGCGAAGCCCGAACTCGGCCTGAAGCGCACCTGCGTCGCGTGCGGCACGCGTTTCTACGACCTGACCCGCACCCCAGCGGTCTGCCCCAAGTGCGGCACCGAGCAGCCGGCCGAGCAGCCGCGCCTGCGCCGCGCCCCGGCCGCCCCGATCCCCGACGAGAAGCTGAAGAAGCGCGCCGCGGGTCCGGAGGCCGAGACCGAGGACCTGGAGGTGGAGGACGTCGAGGGCGACGAGGCGATCGAGGACGCCGAGGAGCTCGAGGACGACGCCGAGAGCCTGGGCGAGGACATCGAGGTCGAAGCCGACCGCGACGAGGAAGGCTGAACCAGCCTCGCGGGGCCGCGTCGCGGTCCCGCCGCCGCTGCCGGCCCGCAGGCCCGGCCGGACACGCCCTCGCGGGCCTCCGGCCGGGCCTGCGGGCCGGTCGCGTTTCGGGGGTCGTGGCGGAGGCAGACCGCGGTTGCCGCAGCCCGGCCCAAGCTCCATTGTCCGTGGCCCAGCTTCACGGGGAATGACAATGACGACGATGCACCGCCGCGGTCTTCTGTTCGGGGCCGCCGGCCTCGCCGCGATGGCGGCCACCCGCCGCCCCGCCTCCGCCCAGGCGCCGTCCGGCCCCTTCACCCTGCCGGCCCTGCCCTATGCGCCCAACGCGAACGAACGCGCCATCGACGCCATGACGATGGAAATCCATCACGGCCGGCACCACGCGGCCTATGTCGCGAACCTCAATGCGGCGGTGAAGGATCACTCGGCGCTGGCGCAGATGCCGGTGGACGAGATCCTGATGCGCCTGTCCCAGGTGCCCGAGGCCGTGCGCACCGCCATCCGTAACAACGGCGGCGGCCACGCGAACCATTCCATGTTCTGGGAGATCATGGGCGGCGAGGGCGGCGAGCCGACCGGCGACCTCAAGGCCGCGATCGATCGCGACCTCGGCGGGATGGAGAAGTTCAGGACTGACTTCAACACGGCCGGCACGCGCGTCTTCGGGTCTGGCTGGGTGTTCGTGGCGGTGACGCCGGCGGGCAACCTGTCCCTGGTGTCGAAGCCCAACCAGGACACGCCGCTGATGGATGGCGGGCGGGTGCTGATGGGCAACGACGTGTGGGAACACGCCTATTACCTGCGCTACCAGAACCGCCGGGCGGACTACCTGACCGCGTGGTGGAACGTGCTGAGCTGGGAGAAGATCGCGGCGCGGTACGACGCGGCGAAGAACGGCACCCTCCGCATCTGACCCTTGGGGGACGCGTCAGGGCGACAGCCCGAGCGCATCCCGCACGAAGGCCGCCCGCTCCTCGACCGGGGCGAGCGGCAGGTCGATGAGGTCGTAGCCGAGGCTGCCATAGGTCTCGCGCATGGCATCGCAGGTCCGCCGCGCCGTGTCGGCGTCCTGCCGCCGTTCCATGTCCTGTCGGTAGATCTCGGGCCAGGGCGGCGCGACGAAGACCTGGCGGCGATAGCGCAGCCGTTCGGCCGCACGCAGCAGGTGGCCGGGGACCGGCAGCCCCTCGAGCCGCAGGTAGCCGATGACGTCCGGGACGCCGCGGTCGAACAGCACCGGCCGGGGCCGCAGCCGCGCCGCCTCGTGGGAGCGCATCTCCCACCCCAGCATCAGCTCGCCGAACAGTGCTTGGTCCCGCCATGGCAGGGCCGGGCCGTCGATCGCGGCCTGGGCCCTGATGATGCCGCGCCCCGCTTCCGGGCAGCAGGCGAGGCCTTCCCGCGCCAGATGCTCGACCAACGTGGTCTTCCCCGCGCCGGGTCCGCCGGTGAAGACGATGAAGTCGCGCTCGGGGTCCGCCATGATCGGTCCTCTGCCGTGGGGGGAGTTCGCGTCCGGGCACCGCCCGGCCTTGCCTCGCGCCGCATCGGGGGCCATACCCGCCCGGTTTTCGTAAGCCTGGAGAGCGCCCGATGCGCGTGAAGGACGTGAAGAAGGTCGTGCTTGCCTATTCCGGCGGGCTCGACACCAGCGTGATCCTGAAGTGGCTGCAGACCGCCTACCGCGCGGAGGTGGTGACCTTCACCGCCGACCTCGGTCAGGGCGAGGAGCTCGGCCCGGCGCGCGACAAGGCGCTGCTGCTCGGCATCAAGCCCGAGAACATCTTCATGGACGACCTGCGCGAGACCTTCGTGAAGGACTTCGTCTTCCCGATGTTCCGCGCCAACGCGCTTTACGAGGGGATGTATCTCCTCGGGACGTCCATCGCCCGTCCGCTGATCGCCCAGCGCCAGATCGAGATCGCCGAGCAGGTCGGCGCCGATGCCGTCGCCCATGGCGCCACCGGCAAGGGCAACGACCAGGTGCGCTTCGAGCTGAGCTACTACGCGCTGAAGCCCGACGTGAAGGTGATCGCGCCCTGGCGCGAATGGGACCTGACCAGCCGCACCCGGCTGATCCAGTTCGCCGAGGAACACCAGATCCCCATCGCGAAGGACAAGCGCGGCGAGGCGCCGTTCAGCGTCGACGCGAACCTCCTGCACTCCTCCTCCGAAGGCAAGATCCTCGAGGAACCGTGGGACGCGCCGGACGAGATGGTCTGGCAGCGCACCATCAGCCCGATGGATGCGAAGGACTCGGTCACCGAGATCACCATCGAGTTCGAGCGCGGCGACGCGGTCGGCATCAACGGTGAGCGCCTGTCCCCGGCCACGCTGCTGACGCGGCTGAATGCGCTCGGCAAGGAGAACGGCATCGGCCGGCTCGATCTGGTCGAGAACCGCTTCGTCGGCATGAAGTCCCGCGGCTGCTACGAGACGCCCGGCGGCACGATCCTGTACGTCGCGCATCGCGCGATGGAGTCCATCACGCTCGACCGCGAGGCCGCGCACCTGAAGGACTCGCTGATGCCGCGCTACGCCGAGATCATCTACAACGGCTTCTGGTTCGCCCCCGAGCGCCGGATGATGCAGGCGCTGATCGACGAGAGCCAGAAGAGCGTCACCGGCACGGTCCGGCTGAAGCTCTACAAGGGCAACACCATCGTGACGGGCCGGCAGTCGCCGAACAGCCTGTATTCGATGAAGCACGTGACCTTCGAGGACGACCAGGGCGCCTACGACCAGTTCGACGCCCAGGGCTTCATCAAGCTGAACGCGCTGCGGCTGCGCCTCGGCGCGATGGCGGGCCGCCGCGGCGGCGCGCTGTAGGGCGTCGCGGGGGCGCCGCCCCCGCACCCTCGCCGGGGAGGCGACGGCCTCCCCGAACCCAGCGGCATCCTAGCCGTCCAGGCGGATGCCGGTTTCCTGCACCAGGCGGCGCACCATCTCCGCGTCGCGGCGCAGCACCGCGGCGAAGGCCTCCCCGTTGCCGGTGATCGGGTCGTTGCCGCTCGCGGCCAGGCGTTCGCGCGTCGTCGGGTCGTTGGTCGCATGCGCCGCCGCGGCCTCGAAGCGCGCGATCACGTCGCGCGGGGTCGCCGCCGGGGCGAACAGGCCGTTCCACGAGGTCAGGTCGAAGCCGGGGAAGCCGCTCTCGGCGATCGTCGGCAGGTCGGCCATCGTGCCGCGCCGTTCGGCCGAGGTCAGTGCGATGCCGCGCGCCCGGTTGTCGACCACCAGCGGCCGCAGGCTGTTCGCCGTGCTGATCACCGCGTCGATGTTGCCCCCCGCGAGGTCGCGCGCCGCATCCGCCCCGCCGCGATAGGGCAGGTGTTCGAGGGTGATGCCCGCGCGGTGCGCGAGCAGCGCGCCCGCCAGGTGCCCCACCGTGCCGATGCCCGGCGAGCCATAGGGAATGCCCGAACGCCGCTTCGCCTCGGCGATGACGCCGGCGAGGTCCGTCGCGGGGAAGTCGCGCTTGACCACCAGCACGTAGGGTGCCGCGACCACCTGCGCGACCGGGGCGAAGGCGGTGGCGTAGTCGAAGGGCAGGCCGCGCTGGATCAGCGGCTGCACCACGAAGCCGAAGCTGTCGAAATAGAGCGTCGTGCCGTCCGGCGGCGATGCCGCGACCACGCCGGCGCCGATCGCGCCGCCGGCGCCGGGTCGGTTCTCGACCACGATGGTGGTGCCGAGGAATTCCGCCATCTTCGGCTGCAGCAGCCGCATCACCGTGTCGGATTGCCCGCCCGGGGCGAAGGGCACGACGACGCGGATCGGCCGCGACTGGGCAGCGGCAAGGCGCGGCGCGGCCAGCAGCGCGGCGGCGCCGAGCAGGATATTGCGACGGATCATGGCGGACCTCCCGAACGGCGCGGAGCATTCTGCGGCGCGGCCGGCGCGGTCAAGCGCCGCCGTGCGGCCCGCATCCGCCGCGACGACGGTGACATGCCGGTCCGACGGCGCCGATTCCGGCGCATCGGAAGTTGTTCTACTGTCGGCGCAACGCATGACGAGGAAAGCCATGGCCGCCACGACCCTCCGTTCGCTCACCCTTGGCGTGCTGGCCCTGGCGGGCGTCGTGGCCGCCGTACCGGCCGGCGCGCAGGGCGTCTGCCCCGGGCGGCTGTCCGCCAATTCCTTCGCGCCGGTGGCACGCAACGCGGCCATCGCCGTCCCCGACCGCGCCGGCACGGAAAATGAGCGGCGGCTGCGCGATTCGGTCCTCGCCGCGCTGCGGTCGAACGGCCGGCAGGTCAGCGCCGATGCGCCCTACATCCTGTCCTGGCGCGGCGGCATCTCGCAGGAAGGCGGCACCGAGCTCGGCTTCGGCGATACGATGCAGGACCGCACCTTCCGCGACGGGGACGACATCTCGTGGGCGCAGAGCGTGCCGCGCGCCGGCGGGCGCCGGGTCCCGACGCTGCGCGTCAGCGGCGTGGTCGAACTGCGCGACCGGTCCTCGAACCGCGTGGTGTGGACCGCGGTGCTGTCCTGCGAGCGGCACGGCACGGACGACGCCGCATTGTTCGCCCACCTGGCCAATGCGGTCGCTCCCTGGATCGGCCAGCCGCTGGCCGGCCGGCCCTTCTGATCCGGGCGCTCAGGCCGCCGCGGCAAGCGGCCCGAGCGTGCCGAGATACTTCATCCCGGTGTCGCACATGACCGTCACGACGGTGGCGGCGGGACCCAGCCGCGCGGCGACGCGCAGCGCCGCGACGACGTTCGCCCCGGTCGAGCTGCCGGCGAACAGCCCTTCCTCCCGCGCCAGGCGCAGCGCCATGGCCTGGGCCTCGGGCGTCGCCACGGGCTCGATCGCGTCGGCGATGTCCGGGTGCCACAGCGGGACGACATAACCCGCGCCGATGCCGTCGATGCGGTGCGCGCCGGTCGGGCCGCCGGAGAGCACGGCGGATTCCGCCGGCTCCACCGCGACGATGCGGATGCCGGGCTGGGTCGCGCGCAACGCCGCGCCGATGCCGCGCAGGCTCGCCGCCGTGCCGACGGCCTGGACGAAGGCGGCGACGGGTCCGCCGGCCTGCGCGTCGATCTCCGCCGCCATGCGACGGTAGGCCGCCAGCTGGTCGGTGTTGCGCATCTGGTCGGTGGCGAAGGCGCCGATGCGGCCGGCGATTCCACCGGCGGCGGCGATCATGTCGCGCGTCAGTTTTTCCGTCATGCGGCCGGACTCGCTCGGGATGACGTCGAGCCGCGCGCCCAGGATGCGCATGTGGTCGAGCTTCTCCCGCGCGAAGGCGTCCGACGTCACGATGTGCAGCGGATGGCCCTTCACGGCGCAGACCAGCGCCAGCGACACGCCGGTGCTGCCGCCGGTGTATTCGACGACCGCGCCGCCGGGGGGCAGGCGGCCATCGGCCTCCGCGGCCCCGATCATGGCGAGCGCCATGCGGTCCTTCATGCTGCCGGTCGGGTTGGCGCTCTCGACCTTGAGCAGGATGCGCGCGCCGGTCGCGGGCGCGATGCGGCGCAGCGGGATCAGCGGCGTGCCGCCGATGGTGTCGAGGATGGTGGCTGGCATGGCTTTTATTTGCATATGCAAAGATTGTATCTGCATAGGACGCAGGAGGCCGCGATGCAACCGAAATCCACCCTCCGTCCCGATGCCGCGGCGCTGCTGGCCGTCTGCCCGGGCTGGAACAGCCGGCTTGCGGCGCGACGGATCAGCCAGGCAATGGATCGGGAGATGGCGGGGTGCGGGCTGACGGCCGCCCAGGTCGGCCTGATGGCGCAGGTGGCGGTGGCGGCGGACGACACGCTCGGCGCACTGGCGCGCCGCTGCGGGCTCGACCAGTCCACGCTGTCGCGCAACCTGCGCACGCTGGAACGCGACGGGCTGGTCGAGATCGTGACCGCCGAATCCGACCTGCGCCGCCGGGCCGTCTGGCTGACCGAGACCGGGCTGCGACGACTCGAGGCCGCGCTGCCGGCCTGGCGACGGGCGCAGGCGGCGCTGGCCGCGCAGGTCGACCCGGGCCTTGCGCAGAGGCTCGCGGCGGCGACCGCGAGCCTCGCGGAGTAGGGGCTATTGCACCGACAGCCGCGGCCAGTTGGCGTCGGCGCGCGCCACGCGGCCGGGGATGTCGCGTTCCCAGCGGCGCTTGATCGCCTGGTCGTAGTTCAGGAACAGCCGCCCATCGACGATCCGCCAGGCCTGGGGGTCGATCGGGGCGGTGTAGCCCTCGCTGACCGCGAAGGCGCAGAAGCCGCCATAGGCCGGGGCGTAGCGACCCGGATCGGCAGCGAACAGGTCCCGATTCGCCGCCGAGGCAAAGCGCCAGATCGCTCCGCGCCAGGCATGGGTGAAGGCGGGACTACCCGCGACGGCGCGGCCCTCGGCAAAATACGCGACGACATCGGTGCCGCGCACCGCGACGCCGTCCTCCGCATTCACGGCGGGGGCGGGCGCCTGCGCCATCAACCGGGTGCCGATCGGCACCGCGAGCGTGGCGCCGGGGACCATCCAGAGCATCGTGCGGCGGCTGAGGGCCATGGGGATCTCCTTCGATCCCGGTTTCGTTCCCGGCGCGGACACGGTTACGGCACCCCATTGGCGCGATGGCACCCCGGCATGATATGGTGCCCTCGGAAGGTCGGCGGCGGACGGGCTCCCCGCCAACCCGGTCAGGTCCGGAAGGAAGCAGCCGTAACGGGTTCTCGCCCGGGTCGCTTGCCGGCCTTCCACCCTTCAGCCACCCCGGCCCGGAGCGGCCGCGCCGCCCCAGGGACAGAATGGCCTCCGATCTCCTCGGCTTTCCCGCATCGAATGACAGCGACGCGGCAGCCGAGGAAGGCCTGCCGGAGCCCCCGGCCCCCGAAGGCCCGGGCCTGTTCGGCGACCCAGCCCCGGCCGCCGCCCCGCCACCCGCCCCCGCGCCGAAGCCCGTCGCCGCAGCGGCGACCGGCCCCTATCGCGTGCTGGCGCGCAAATACCGCCCGACCAATTTCGACGACCTGATCGGCCAGGAAGCCCTGGTCCGCACCCTGCGCAACGCCTTCGCGCAGGGGCGCGTGCACCATGCCTTCCTGCTGACCGGCGTGCGCGGCGTCGGCAAGACCACCACCGCGCGCATCATCGCTCGCGCGCTGAACTGCATCGGCCCGGACGGCAAGGGCGGCCCGACCGCGGACCCCTGCGGCGTCTGCCCCGAATGCCAGGCGATCCTGAAGGACCGCCACCCCGACGTGGTCGAGATGGACGCCGCATCCAACCGCGGCATCGACGACGTGCGCGAACTGCGCGAAGCGCTGCGCTTCCGCCCCGCCCAGGGACGCCAGAAGGTGTTCATCCTGGACGAGGTCCACATGCTGACCGACCAGGCCTTCAACGCGCTGCTGAAGTCGCTCGAGGAACCGCCGCCGTCGGTCACCTTCATCCTGGCGACGACGGAGCTGCGGAAGGTGCCGGTCACCATCCGCAGCCGCTGCCAGACCTTCTCCCTGCGCCGCGTGCCCGTCGACATGCTGCGCGACCATTTCGGCCGCATCGCCGAAAAGGAAGCGGTCGAGGCCGAGGGCGAGGCGCTCGGCATGGTCGCGCGCGCGGCGGACGGGTCGGTGCGCGACGGGCTCTCGCTGCTCGACCAGGCGATCGGGCTTGCCGGCGGCGGCAAGGTCACGGCCGAGGGCGTGCGCGACATGCTCGGCCTCGCCGACCGCTTCATGGTCTTCGACCTGATGGAAGCGGTGATGGGCGGGGACATCGCCACCGCCATCGGCATCCTCGACCGCACGCATGAGGTGGGCGCCGATCCGCTCGCGGTGCTGCAGGACCTCGCGGAACTCACGCATCTGCTGACGCGCTTCCGCGCCGCGCCGGCGCTGAAGGACGACCTCTCCCTGCCCGAGGCGGAGCGCACGCGCGGCTCGGCGCTCGCGATGCGTCTGTCGGTGCCGACGCTCGGCCGCGCCTGGCAGATGCTGCTCAAGGGCATCGCCGAGGTGCAGCAGGAAGGCGTGGACCGCCGCGCCGCGGCCGAGATGGTGCTGATCCGCCTCGCCCACGTCTCCGACCTGCCGACGCCGGGCGAGATCGTGAAGCGGCTGATGGCCGAAGGCGGCACCGACGCCGCGCCGCGGCCCAATCCCGGCGGCGGTGGCGGCGGTCCCGCGCTGCGTGCGATGGCCGGCGGGGGCGCCGTCGCGGCGGTCGCGCCCGTCGCCGAACCCGCCCTGCCGCAGCCACGCGAATGGCGCGAGGTCGTGGCGCTGGCCTCCGGCGTGAAGCCGCTGCTCCACGCCCACCTGCTGCACGATGTGCACCCCATCCGCGTCGCCCCGGGCCGCGTCGAGATCCGCCCGCGCCCCTCGGCACCGCGCGACCTCGCCGCGCAGCTCACCGCGCTGCTCATCGAGCGCACCGGCGCGCGCTGGACCGTGACCATCAGCAACGAGGGCGGCGAATCGACGCTCGCCGAGCAGGGCCGCAGCGCCGAGAGCGACCGCCGCGCCGCCGCGCAGTCCCATCCGCTGGTGCAGGCCATCCTCGCCGCCTTCCCGGGCGCGACGATCGAAGCGGTCCGCGACGCCACCGCCGACGATTACGGCCTGCCGCTCACCCCCGCCGCCGCGACCGCGGAACCGGACGACGGCGACGACGGCCGCGACTTCGCCCCGCCCGAGGCGGAATCCGCCTGGGATCCCGACGACCCCCCTTCCGACGACTGACCACGAGGCTGACGACCCGATGAAGAATCTCGGCAACATGCTCAAGCAGGCGCAGCAGATGCAGTCCCGCATGCAGGAAATGCAGGCGAAGCTCGAATCGACCGAGGTCGAGGGCGCCTCCGGCGGCGGCATGGTCAAGGTGCGCCTGACCGGCAAGGGCGACCTGCGCCGCGTCTCGATCGACCCCTCCCTGATGAACGCCGACGAACGCGAGGTGCTGGAAGACCTGCTGGTCGCCGCCCACGCCGACGCGAAGCAGAAGGTCGAAGCCACCATGGCCGAGGAGATGCAGAAGGCCACCGCCGGCCTCTCCCTGCCGCCTGGCATGAAGCTGCCGTTCTGATTTCCGCCGCGCGCAGGCAACCCCCGCCTGCGCGCGGCGAGCGCGACCCGAGCGCGCAACCGCGATGATCCCGAACGACCCCATCGAGCATCTGATCACGCTGCTGTCCCGCCTGCCCGGCCTCGGCCGGCGCAGCGCGCGCCGCGCCGTGCTGCGGATGCTGATGGACCCCGCCGAACGCATGCTGCCGCTCGCGGACGCGCTGACCGCCGCCGCCGCCGCCGTCCGCCCCTGCGAGACCTGCGGCAACCTCGACGCCCACTCCCCCTGCGCGATCTGCTCGGACCGCCACCGCGACCGCAAACTCGTCTGCGTCGTCGAAGGCGTGGCGGACCTCTGGGCCCTCGAACGCGCACACGCGCACCGCGGCACCTACCACGTGCTCGGCGGCCTGCTCTCGGCCCTCGGCGGGACCGGCCCCGACGACCTCTCCGTCACCCCCCTCCTCCGCCGCATCGAAGCCGAACACATCGAGGAAGTGATCCTCGCCCTGCCCGCCACCGTCGACGGCGCCACCACCGCCCACTACCTGACCGACCGCCTGAAACCGACCGGCACCACCGTCACCCGCCTGGCCCAGGGCGTGCCCATCGGCGGCGCCCTCGACGTGCTCGACGACGGCACGCTGGCGGCAGCGTTCAAGGCACGGCGGCCGCTGTGATGGGGAAGGGTGCGCCGCAGGGGGGCGCCGCCCCCCTGCACCCCCTGCCAAGGGCCGAAAGGCCCTTGGAACCCGATACTTGGGCGGTTGGAGGGAGGGGCTCGGAGCGACCGCTTGGCCCGGCGGTGCCGCGGAGCCCCTCCCTCCAACCGCCCAACTCATGGTGTCCAGAGGCCCTTAGGCCTTTGGCGGGTGGGTGCGGGAGGGCAGAGCCCTCCCGCGTGCCGACCTCCCCCATCCCGCGCCGCCTCGCCCTGATCGCCGCCGCCTGTGCCCTCGCCGCGCCCGCCGTGTGCGCCGCCGAGCTCGCGCGCTGGTTCACGACGAGTGACGGGGTGCGGTTGCGGTATCTGGAGGCCGGGTCGGGGCGGATGGTGGTGTTCGTGCCGGGGTGGTGCATGCCGGCGCGGATTTTTGAGCCGCAGATCGAGGTTCTGTCGCGGCGGTGGCGGGTGGTGTCGCTCGACCCGCGCGGGCAGGGGCAGAGCGAGGTGCCGCGCGGGGGGTATGAGCCGACGCGGCGGGGGCAGGACATCCGGGACCTGCTGGCGCATCTGGGCGGGGGGCGTGTCGTGCTCGCCGGGTGGTCGCTCGGGGTGCTGGATGCGCTGTCCTATGTCGATATGGCGGGGGATGGGCGGCTCGCGGGGCTGGTGCTGATCGACAATTCTGTGGGTGAGGGCACGCCGCCGCCGGCGCGCACGCGGCCGTCGACCTTCTTCACCAACCTGCGGCAGCGGCGGGACCAGACGGTGCGGGGCTTCGTGCGGGCGATGTACAGGACGCCGCAGGACGAGGCGTATCTCGATGAGATCTCGCGCCAGGCGCAGCGCATGCCTGTGGAGGCTTCGATCCGGCTGCTGTCCTATCCGCGGCCGCGGGAGTTCTGGCGCGACAGCCTCTATGCGGTGCGACGGCCGGTCTACTACGCGGTGACGCCGCGATTGCGGAACCAGGCGGAGCTCGTGGCGCAGCGGCATCCGCAGCCGACGGTCGAGGTCTTCGACGGCGCGGGCCATGCGCTGTTCGTGGACGAGGCGGCGCGCTTCAATGCGTCCATGGAAGACTTCCTCGCGCGCAAGGCGGCCTGGGCCTGATGCAATCCTTGTTTCCGCTGTTCCTGATCGCCGGCGCGGCCGTCGGCGTGGAGATCGCGCTCACCCGTTTCTTCGCCGTCGCGAGTTGGTCCGAGTATGGCTACTGGGTCATCTCGATCGCGATGACGGGCTTCGCCGTCTCGGGCGTGGTGATGGTGCTGGGGCGGGAGGCCTTCCTGCGCCATGCGCGCTGGCTGCTGCCGGGCTTGCCGGTGGCGATGCTGGCCGTGGGTGGGGCGGGCTGGATCGGCGCGACGCTGAACGGGTTCAATCCGCTCGAATTGCAGAACCCGGCGACGGCCGAGGGGCAGCTGGTGAACATCGCGCTGTATTACGCGGCGCTGTTTCCGTTCTTCTTCCTCGCGGGCCTGGCGGTGTCGCTGAACTTCGTCGTGCATGCGGGGGAGGTCGGGCGGGTCTATGGCTATGACCTGCTCGGCGCGGGCACGGGGGCGGTGCTCGCGCTGGTGCTGATGTTCGTGCTGCATCCCTTCGCGCTGGTGCCGGCGATGCTGCCGCTGCTGGCGGTGGCCGCGATGATCTCGGGCGGGACGCGCTGGCGCATCGCGGCGCTGGTGGTGCTGGCGGGGACCGAGGCGGCGGTGCTTGGCTTCGCCGCGCCGCGGGTGAACGAGTTCAAGCCGATCTACGCGCCGTTGAACGTGCCGGAGAGCCGCGTGGTGGCGGAGGTGCTCTCGCCGCGCGGCGTCTACCGGCTGCTCGACAACTTCACCGAGCGGCTGGATGTCGATGTCTCGAACAATGCGGGCACGATGGGCGTGCCGGCGCCGCCGCGGTCCTTCGGGCTGTATCGCGACGGGTCGCGCATCGCGGCGCTGCCGATGGGCGCGCCGGAAGCCGGGCACGCGCCGGCTGCGCTCGATGCCGCGCCCTATGCGCTGATCGACGGGCCGCGCGTGCTGGTGCTCGGCGGTGCGGGCGGCTTCCGCGCGGCGGAGGCGCTGCAGCTCGGCGCCGCGCATGTCACGGTGATCGAGCCCGAGCCGCTGTTGCGCCAGGCGCTGACGCAGGGCCTCGGCCCGGTGCAGCCGCTCGCGGCGGATGCACGCGTGACGGTCTCCGCGGCGCATCCGCTGACCGCGACGGGGCGCTACGACCTCGTGGACGTGGCGGGGGATTTCCTCGGCGCCGACGAGCAGAACCGCAACGTCTACACGGCCGAGGCGCTGGCGGGCTTCCTCGCGCGGCTCGAGCCGGGCGGGATGATCTCGGTGCCCGTCGGCATCCGCGAATTGCCGGTCTATGCGGTGCGCGTGCTGTCGACGGCGCGGGAGGCGCTGCGGATCGCCGGCGTGGCGGAGCCCGCGCAGCATGTCGCGGTGATCCGCAGCGCGTGGAATTTGCGCGTGCTGATCGCGCGCGAACCCTTCGACGCGGCGCGGGTCGAGCGCCTGTCCGCCTTCGCGGCGGAACGCTCCTTCGACCTTTCCTACGCGCCGGGCCTGCCCACGGAAGGGCGGGAGGTCTGGAACGATTTGCCGCCGGTGTCGCTGGAATCGAACACGGTGGAGCAGGGCGGCGACGCGCAGGACGCCGTCGCGCGGGAAGCCGCGCTGGTCCTCGCCGGCACGCCGCCCGAGGATGCCTTCGACCGTTCCCCCGTCACCGCCGACCGGCCCTGGCTGTCGCCGTTGGTGCGGCTGCCCTCGCTCGGCGCGGCGCTGGCGCGGATCGAGATCCTGCCGCAGCAGGAGATCGGCCTGCTGGTGAATGTTGCGGTGCTGGCGCAGGCGATCATTCTCGCGCTCGTGGTCTCGCTGCTGCCGCTCCTCGCACGCGGGGCGCTGCGCGTGCCGCTGCCGGTCCTCGGCCGCGCGCTGGTCTATTTCCCGGCGCTTGGCCTGGGCTTCCTGCTGATCGAGATCGCCTTCATCGAACACGCCGCGCTGCTGCTCGGCGACCGCACCTCGGGCTTCGCGCTGGTGCTGACGACGATGCTGGTCTTCTCGGGCATCGGGGCGATGTGGGCCGGGCGCGTCGCAGCGCATGGGCGGGCGCTGCGCATCGCCGTGCTGGTCTCGGTCGGCTGCGCGCTGCTGGCGCTGTTCGGGGTGCGCGGGGCGGTGCTGGCCGCGCTCGACTGGCCCTGGGCGGTCCGCGCGGCGCTGCTGGTCGTCGCGCTGGCGCCGATCTCGCTGGCGCTCGGCTTCCCCTTCCCGCTCGGCCTCGATCGCTTCCAGAAGGAAGGGGCGGGGCTGCTGCCCTGGGCCTGGGCGCTGAACGGGGCCTTCTCGGTCGTCGCGACGCCGCTCGCGAATCTGTTAGGTCACGGGGCGGGCCTGTCCTGGCTGTTGGCGGCCGCAATCGTTTGTTACCTTGGCGCCGGAATCGCCTGGCCCAAGGAACGCCCATGACGCTCTCCCGCCGTCCCCTGCTGCTTGGCGCGCTCGGCGCGCTGGCGGCACCGCCGATCGTGCGCGCGCAGGGGAACACCGCCTGGACGCGCGAGGCCTACCTGGCCGCGATGCGCGCCTCGGGCCGCGAGACCACCATCTCCGAGCAGAACTTCGCCGCCATCCAGGCGCGCAAGTCGGCGGCGATGCGGCGGATCGAATCCTACCTCAAGGCCCGCTTCAACGGCGAAGCCGACCCCGCCGTGCTGCGCGCCTTCGACCAGCTGCCGCGCGAATACTTCCACTGGAACTACGAAGGCCGCGCCAACGGCGCCTCCAACGCCTATGAGGCCGATCCGAAGCCCTGGGGCCTCGGCTACGGCTCGGCGCTGTCGGACTACCTGGGCCAAGCCTACATGACCCAGGCCTGCGCGCCGAAGCCCGAGCATGTGGTGCTCGAGATCGGCACCGGGTCGGGCTATCAGTCCGCGCTGCTGTCGCGCATCGTCGCGAAGCAGTACTCGATCGAGATCATCAACCCGCTCGGCACGGCCGTGCAGCGGATCTTCGCCCCTCTCGGCTACAGCAATGTCGAGACGCGCGTCGGCGACGGCTTCTTCGGCTGGCCCGAGGTGCAGGGCGGCTTCGACACCATCATCGTGACCTGCGCCGCGCAATACGTGCCGCCGGCGCTGATCCAGCAGCTCAAGCCCGGCGGGCGGCTGGTGATCCCGATCGGGCAGCCGTTCCGGCGCGGCCAGTTCCTCTACATCTACACGAAGGACGAGGACGGGCGGGTGCGCAGCCGGAAGGATGTCGGCGTCTACTTCATCCCGATGACCGGGGCGATGATGAACCGGCCGCGGCCGGCCGGGGCGCCGGAACCGGCGGCCGAAGCGAGGACGCCCGCGGCCTCGAACTGACGCCCGCCGCCGGCGGGCTCTGTGGAAATTTGTGCACGGGGCGCCCCCTGGCGCTTCCGTGATGGCCCGGGTCGTGGCGCCGTGGCGGCGTCATCCCCTATGAGTCCGGCATGGCCACGGGCAATGGCGGCAGGCGTTGCAAGGTGCGGATGCTCCTCGGATGCGCCGCCCTGTGGGGGTGGTCCGCCGTCCTGGCGCCCGCCTCCGGCGAAGACCTTCGCCGCGGCGGTCCCGACCTGGGCCCAAATCCGGGCCATATCCCCATGTCCCCGGCGCTGCAGCGGCGGATCGAGACCTTCTTCGGCGTCCGGCCGGCGCGCCCGGCATCACGCGACGCCCGTCCGCCGAGTGCGGGCCGCGCCGCGGCGCCGGTCCGGCGCGCCCCGGCCACGCGGGCGGATCTGGTCGCCCTCGGCGTCGGGCCGGAGGAGCTGGAACGCCTCCGGGCCGCGCGCTTCGCCGTGACGGGGGAGTACCCCGGCGGCCTCGCCCGGCTGCAAGGCCCACCCGGATTGGCGGAGGCCGACGCCCTGGCGCAGCTCAAGGACATCGCGCCGGCGGCGGTCGCCGACCGGAACCACCGCTACCGGCTCGCCACCGGGGAGGAACAGCCCGGTGCCGGTGACGGTGCCGCACCCGAACCGGCCTGCGCGCCGGATGCCGCACCGCTGATCGCCCTGGTCGATACCGGCGTCGATCTGCGCCACGCGGCGGTGGCGGCGGCCGTCGAGCATCGGGAAACCCTGCGCGGGCCCGGCCGGACCGCCGCGCGGACCGAACATGGCACGGCGGTCGCGGCGCGCCTGGTCGCGGCGCTGCCGGATGCGCGGCTTGCGGTGCTGGACGTGTTCCACCGCGACCGGCGCGACGAGGTGACGGACGCCTTCGACCTCGCCGCGGCGCTCGCCCGCGCGGCGGAGATCGGCGCGGCGATCGCCAATGTCTCGGCCGTCGGGCCGGCCAATGCGGTCGTCGATCGGGCCGGCGCCGAGGCCGCCGCGCGGGGCGTCCTGTTCGTCGCCGCCGCCGGGAATGACGGGCCCGAGGCGGCGCCGCTCTACCCGGCCGCCTATGCCTGGGCCGTGGCTGTGACCGCCGTGGACCAGGCGGGCGAGCCCTGGGCCCGGGCCGCGGCCGGGCCGCACATCGCTTTCGCCGCGCCCGGCGTGCAGGTGCCGCTGCCGGGGGGAACCGGCGGGCAGGAACGCCTCGGCTCCGGCACGTCCTTCGCGACGCCGGTCGTCACGGCGATGCTCGCGGCCGCCGGGCCGGCCCGGGACCACGCTGCGCAGGTCGATCGCCTGGCGCGGCGCGCGCGCGATTCCGGAGAACCCGGGCGGGACCCGGTCTACGGCTTCGGCGTGGTCGAGCTCGATGCCTGCGTGCTCCGGCGCCAGGCGCGGCCCGTGGCGTTGCCCGTCACGCCGCCGCGGCGCGACGGCCCGGGGCGCGTCGCCCTGCCGCGCGGCGGCGCCGCGACCCCGAACTAGGTCGCGGCGGCATCCCGCCTCAGCGCGGGGTCACCATGGTCGGCATCGCAGTCGGGCCGGTGGTCGGCGTCGTCGCCGGCGCCACGGTGCCGTCGGGGCGGCGTTCGGGCGCCGGATACTGGCGCGGATAGGTGATGGCCTCCTGCGGCCCGGGCGCGCGCACCGGGCCGACCTTGCCGCAGGCGGCCGCCAGCAGCACAAGGCCCAGCACGGCGAGCGCGGCGCGGCTCATGCGAGCTTCGCCTTCCACTCGGCCGCCATGGCCGCGACATTGGCCGGCGCCGTGCCGCCATAGGAGGTGCGCGACCGCACCGAGGCCGCGACCGACAGCACGTCGTAGACGCCTTCATGGATGCGCGGCTCGGCCTCGCGCATCTCCTCGATGGTGAGGCCCGCGAGGTCGACGCCGAGGCCCTCGGCCTTCGCCACCAGCGCGCCGGTGACGTGGTGCGCATCGCGGAAGGGCATCTTCAGTTCGCGCACCAGCCAGTCGGCAAGGTCGGTCGCCGTCGAGAAGCCCGCGCCCGCCGCGGCGGCGAGCCGCCCGACATCGGGCTTCAGGTCGCGCACCATGCCGGCGACGGCGGCGAGCACCAGCGTCATGGTCTCGGCGGCGTCGAAGACGCCTTCCTTGTCCTCCTGCATGTCCTTGAAATAGGTCAGCGCGAGGCCCTTCATCACCGTCAGCAGCCCGACCAGCGCGCCGACCACGCGCCCGGTCTTGCCGCGCACCAGCTCCGCCGCATCCGGGTTGCGCTTCTGCGGCATGATCGAACTGCCGGTGGTGAAGGAATCCGACAGCTTCACGAACCCGAAATAGGGGTTCGTCCAGATCACGATCTCCTCGGCCAGGCGCGACATGTGCGTCGCGCACATCGAGCAGGCAAAGAGGAACTCGGCCGCGAAATCGCGCGACGCCACGGAATCGAGGCTGTTCCGCGTCGGCCCGTCGAAGCCGAGCGCCTTCGCCGTCATGTGCCGGTCGATCGGGAAGCCCGTACCGGCCAGGGCGGCCGCGCCCAGCGGGCATTCGTTCATGCGCGCGCGGCAATCGCGCAGCCGCGACAGGTCGCGCGAGAGCATCTCGACATAGGCGAGGAAGTGATGGCCCAGCGTGACCGGCTGGGCCGGCTGCAGATGGGTGAAGCCCGGCATGACCGTGCCGGCGTGTTCCTCCGCGCGCGCGACGAGGGCGCGCATCACGTCCTCGATCTGCCCCGACAGCCCGTCGATCGCGTCCCGCACCCACAGCCGCACGTCGAGCGCGACCTGGTCGTTGCGCGACCGCCCGGTGTGCAGGCGCTTGCCGGCGTCGCCGATCGCGGCGGACAGCCGGGCCTCCACGTTCATGTGGATGTCCTCGAGCGCCTCGTCCCAGGGGAAGTCCCCCCTCTCGATGCGGTCGGAGATCTGGCCGAGCCCCCGGCGGATCGCCTCCTCGTCATCGGCGGAGATGATCCCCACATGCTTCAGCATCGCGGCATGGGCGAGCGAGCCGCGGATGTCCTGGCGCCACATCTTGCGGTCGAAGCCGATCGAGGCATTGATCGCTTCCATGATGGCGGAGGGGCCTTCCGCGAAGCGTCCGCCCCATTGCCGATTGGCGTTGCTGCTCACGTGCTTGTGCTCACCTTGGGGGGTGTCTTTCGTGCTGGTTCCGACGCGCCGTTCCGTCCTCAAGGCCGCCCCGGCGCTGGCGGCGGCGACCCTGATACAGGCGGGGCTTCCGGCCCGTCCAGCCATCGCCGCCCCGCACGGGATGAACCGCCTGCGGGAGACCGAGGCCGCGCTGCCCGACCTCACCTTCACCGATGCCGAGGGGCGGTCCAGGACCATGGCCGATTTCGCCGGCCGGGGCGTGGTCATCAACCTCTGGGCGACCTGGTGCCCGCCCTGCGTGGCGGAGATGCCGGCGCTGGACCGGCTGGCCGCCGCGCTGGCACGGGAGAACATCGACATCCTGCCGCTCTCCTCGGATCGCGGCGGTGCGCCGGTGGTACAGTCCTTCTACCAGCGGACCCAGGTCAGGAATCTCGGCGTCTGGCTCGACCCCCGCGGGGCGGCGGCACGGGCGCTGGGGGCGCGGGGACTTCCCACGACCGTGATCGTGGACCGCGGCGGGCGGGAACGCGCACGGCTGGAAGGCGATGCGGCATGGGACGCGCCGGAATTCCTCGCCCTCATCCGCCGGTTGACGGCGCGCGGGTCGGCCGAGCCCCTGCGCGGCGCCTGAGGACGCCCCGGGCGCGCGCATCGGAGGCCCGCTTCCGCCGGCGGGCCGTGCGAAATCCGTTGACAGGACGAAGCCGGTCGCGAAATCGGGGCGCACCAGGATGACCAGCGCGCCCCCAACCCCTCCCGTGCCCGTGCGCCGGCGCATCGTGCTGCACGTCCCGGGCTACGAACCGCTCGACGCCGCCGCCCAGGCGCGGCGGCTGGCGCGGACCGTCGGGCGTACCGCCACCTGCTGGGGGCTGCGCGGCGTCACCGGGCCGGCCACGGCCTCGGAGGACGGGGCGGTGCTCGCCTTTCCCGCCCGTCTGGTGGGCCCGGACTGGGACACCGAGGCCGAGATCCGCATCCTCGACTGGCATGATCTGATCGCGCGGGACCTCGCCGTGCCGCTCTGGTCGCGGATCGGCGGCGGGCTGGCCGCGCTGTGGGCCCTGCTGGCGGACGGGACGCTGGGACGCTACGGCCGGGCGCACTGGCGTTATCTGATGTTCGTCGCGCTGCCGGTCGCGCTGCTGCTCGGCGCCGTGCTGGGGGGCGTCGTCGCGGGCCGGCTGGTCGGCGGCTGGGCGGGCGTGGTGGCCGGGACGGCGGTCGCGGCCGGGCTGGTGATGCTGGCCGACCGGCGCGCCCATCTGGGACACCTGCTAGCGGACTGGGTCTTCGCCCGCGACCTGGCGCGCGGGACGCGTCCCGAGATCGCCGCGCGGGTCCGCCGCTTCGCCGCGGAGATCACCGCCGCCCGCCACCGCCGGGATGCCGAGGAAGTGGTCCTGAGCGGCCACAGCCTGGGCATGGTGCTGCTCGCCGAGGCGCTGGCCGCCTCGCTCGAGGCGGAGCCTGCACCGCCCCGCCCCGCACCGCGGCTCGCCCTCGTCGGGCTCGGCTCCTCCCTGCTCAAGATCGCGCTGATGCCGGAGGCGACCCGGCTGCGCGCCGCCGTCGCGCGCATCGCCGCGGCCCCGGGCCTCGCCTGGCTGGAGTACACCTCGCGGCGCGACCTCGTGTCCTTCCACCGCGCGGACCCGGTGGCCGTCCTCGGCCTCGCCGGACGCGGGCCCCACATGGAACGCATCCATCCGCGCGCCATGCTCGACAGCGGCACCTGGCGCCGCGTGCGGCGGTCCATGCTGCGCGCGCACCGCATCTATGTGACGGGAAACATGCGACGCTATTTCTACGACTGGGGCATGATCGCCTGCGGGCCGGGTGCGGTGGGGCGCGATACCGCGCCGGACCGGCTGCTCGGCGCCGACGGGGCCCTCGCCACCGCCGCCATCGGGGCCACCGTAGCGTGACGCCGCTTGCCGCCAAGCTGCTGCACGGCCTGTGCATGGTCGCCTGGTGGGTGATCCGCCGGCCCTTCGAGCGCAAGACGCAGCGCAACGTCATCTCTCACGACGCGATGGACATCCGCGAGAAGCTGCTGCTCGCCGTCTCCTTCGCCGGGCTTGGCGTGATCCCGTTCATCTACATCGCGACCGGCTTCCCGCGTTCGCTGAACCAGGATTTCTCGCCGCTCCGCGCTGTGTTCGGCCTGGCGCTCTTCGTCGCCGCGCTCGCGCTGTTCTACGCGACGCACAAGGCGCTCGGGCGCAACTGGTCGGTGACGCTGAAGGTGCGGGAGGAGCACGCGCTGGTGACGCAGGGCGTCTACCGCTTCGTGCGCCACCCCATGTACACGGCCTTCTGGATGTGGGCGATCGCACAGGCGCTGACGTTGCAGAACTGGCTGGCGGGCTTCGCCGGGATCATCGGCTTCGGCACGCTCTATCTGTTCCGCGTCGGGCGGGAGGAGGCGTTGATGCGGGCCACCTTCGGTGCCGATTGGGACGCCTATGCCGCACGGACACCCCGCGTCGTGCCGCTTACCCGACCGGGACGGGGCTGAAGGACGCCGGCATGCGGCATGTCATGGGCAAGCGCCGGCCTGTCTCGCGGCGCCTCCTGCTCTCGGGCCTGGCAGGCCTCGCGGCCGGCGGGTGCTCCCTGGGGGACGAGGACGAACCCCTCGCGGGCCAGGCCCGCGGCCGCGTGGTGTTGCTGCGGGGTCTCGCCAACGTCTTCTCGACCGGGATGGACTCGCTCGGGGAACAGTTGCGCGCCGCCGGCTACGACGCCTCGGTGCACAATCACCTCGATTGGCGGGATGCGGCGGAGGAGACGCTGGTCCGCGCCCAGGCCGGCGATCTCCCGCGGCCCTTCGCGGTGGTCGGCCATTCGCTCGGCGCCGACGACGGCATCCGCCTCGCCGCCCGGGTGGGACAGGCGGCGCGGCTGGCGGATCTGCTGGTCACCTTCGATCCGGTCCTCGTCGGGACCGTCCCGCCCGGTCCGGGCTTCGTGCGGAACTACTACCAGACGTCCGGCGCCTGGGGCCGCGGCCTGACGGCCGAACCCGGCTTCACCGGCGTCCTCGAGAACCGCGCCGTCTCCGGCGACAACCACTTCACGATCGACAAGGACCCGACCCTGCATCGCGAGGTCCTGGCGCTGCTCGAGGCGCAGCGGGCCCGCATGGGCCTGGCACCGGCGCGCCGGCGGCGCCCCATCTCCTGAATTCCGCCACGATGCCGCCATCTCGGACAGGCAACCAATGGGCCTGGCCCGCTTTACGATCCGTATGACCAACGATTGTCCGATCCCTCCCCGCCGGGCCGTCCTGGCGGGATTGCTCCTCCTCGGTGCCTGCGGACCGACGCGGCTCGCCCCGCTCGCCGGGCCGGCCAAGGGCCGGGTGATCCTGCTCCGCGGGCTGGCGAACATGTTCTCGACCGGGCTCAACACCATGACGGCGGAGCTCCGCCAGGCGAACTACGACGCCAGCGTGCACAACCACGTCGAGGGACGGCGCCTGGTCGAGGAGACGGTGGCCGCGGTCAATGCCGGCACGCTGCCGCGGCCGCTGGTGCTGATCGGGCATTCCTTCGGCGCGGACGAAGTGCTGCGCATGGGCGGGATGCTCGGCGCCGCGACCGTGCCCGTCGACCTCGTCGTCACCTTCGATCCCACGGTGGTCGGCACCGCGCCGCCCGGACCGAAGCGCGTGGTGAACTTCTACCAGGAACGCGACCCGCTGAGCCGGAGGGTCGAACCGGCCCCCGGCTTCGACGGCGTGATCGAGAACCGGCTCGTGGAAGGCGAATCCCACCTGTCGATCGAGAAGGCGCAGCGCCTGCATGTGGAAGTGCTGACGATGATCGAGGGCATCCGCCCCGCACCCGCGCCGCCCCCCGTCGTGACGCCGCTGATCACCGCCCCGCCGCCGCCGCTCGCGCGGCCGGCGCGCCTGCCCCTGCCGCCGCGCCCCCCGGCAGGCCGCGTCAGGGCAAGCTAGACAGCCGCTGCGTCAGCATCGCCCGCCAGGGCGCATCCGCCGGCGTATCGGCCAGCAGCGCCTGCCAGGCCGTGCGCGCGGCCTCGGGCCGGCCGGCCTGCAGTTCCGCCAACCCGAACAGGAAGCGCAGCCGCGGGTCGTTCGGCGCCTCGCGCAGCCCGCGTTCGATCCACGGCATCGCGGCAGCCGGCGCGTTGCGTTCGATCTCGGTCTCCGCGACCTCTCCGGCGAGGCCCGGGTCGAAGCGCGCGTCCAGGGCGCGGCGCCAGGCGGCGATGGCGGCATCCGGCCGCCCGCGCGCCCGCTCCGCATTGCCGAGCAGCACATAGCCCTGCCAGGCCTGCTCGCTGCGCGGGTCGAGCGCGGCGAGGCGCTCCCGCAGCGTCGCGAGCAACCGTTCGTCGCGCTGCTGCGCCTCGGCCCGCATCGCATAGGTCGCGGACGGCATCCCCGGCGCGCCGCGCAGCAGGTAGAGCCCCACCCCCGACGCCACGATCAGCGGCAGCAGCACCAGCGCGGCCATCGCGCCGCGCGCCGACCGGGTCTCGCCTTCCGTCTGCTCGGCGGCCGCGATCAGCCGGCGCTGCACCTCCAGCGTCGCTGCCCGATGCCCGGCCTCGTCCAGGCGCCCGACCTCATTCTCGCGGTCGAGTTCGGCCAGCTGGGCGCGATAAAGCGCGATGTCGGCCTCCCGCCGGCCGCGCGCGGCCCGGGGACGCAGCAACGCGACCGCCAGCGGCAGCAGGGCCGCGAGCGCGAGCAGGACCAGCGGAATCCAGATGATGAAATCTTCCATGAGCCTCAGGCGCCGCCGCCATCCAGGTCCGCGAGACGCCGCCGCTCCGCCTCGGTCAGCGGCGGCGGCTCCACCGCACCGGCCCGCCGCCGGCGCGTCAGGATCACCGCCAGCCCACCCCCGAAGGCGATCACCGGCATCGCCCACAACAACGCCGTCACCGGATTGAAGGGCGGACGCAACAACACGAAGTCGCCGTAGCGGTCATGGACGAAGCGCATCACCGCGGCATCGTCGTCCCCCGCCTGCACCCGCTCCCGCACGATGCGCCGCAGGTCGCGCGCCAGATCCGCATCGCTGTCCTCGATCGACTGGTTCTGACAGACCATGCACCGCAACTCGCGCCCGATCTGCTCGGCACGGGACTCCAGCCCCGGATCCGCCAGGCGATCCTCCGGCCGCCCCACCGCGCCGAAGGCCGGACCGGCCAGGGCCACCAGCAGCGGGAGGCAGGCGAGGATGCGGCGGAGCGGGGAGGGCCCTGCCCTCCCCGGAACCCCACCGGCCAAAGGCCTAGGGGCCTTTGGAAACCGATACATGGGCTGTCGGAGGGAGGGGCGCGGAGGTGCCGAGGAGCCCAGCGCGCGCGCCATGCCCCTCCCTCCGACAGCCCATCTCATGGTGTCCAGAGGCCTTTCGGCCTCTGGTGGGGGGAGGTCCGGAGGGGGGCAAAGCCCCTCTCCGGCATCCGTCGCCATCCTCACGCGTATCTCCGCAGCAGTGGCCGCAGGTCCTTGTCCAGGACCTCGGGCGTGATCGGGCCGGCGAAGCGCCAGCGGATCAGGCCCTGGCGGTCGATCAGGTAGGTTTCGGGAACGCCGTAGAGGCCCCAGTCGATGGCGACGCGGCCGGGTTCGTCGGTGCCGAGCTTGCGGAACGGGTTGCCGTGGCGTTGCAGGAAGGCCTGCGCGTCGGCGGGTCGGTCCTTGTAGTTGATGCCGAGGATGGTCACGCCGTCCCGCGTCAGGCGCATCAGCTGCGGGTGTTCGACGATGCAGGGCACGCACCAGGACGCCCAGAAATTCACCAGGATCGGGGCCGGGAGGGGCGGGCGCAGGTCGGCCACGGTGACGGGCGGCAGGGTGCCGAGCGGTGGCAGGGTGAAGTCCGGCGGCTGGCGGCCGAGCAGGGCGGAGGGCACGCCGCGCGGGTCGTACTCGCCCGTCTGCAGGCCGCGCAGCATGACCCAGAAGCCGGCGCCGGCCGCGGCGGCGAGGCCGAGTGGCGCGTAGAGCATCCAGCGACGGCCGCGCGCGGGCGGCGGGGTGGCGGGCGTCTCGCTCATGCCGGGACCGTGGCGGCCTTGGGCGCGGGGGCCGCGACGCGCATGCGCCGGTCGGAGAGCGAGAGCATCCCCCCGAAGGCCATGGCGAGCCCACCGAACCAGATCCAGGGCGCGAAGGGGTTGTGGTGCAGGCGGAGCACCGCGGCGGTGCCGCGCTCCTCGCCGAGCACGGCGTAGAGGTCGCGCAGCGCGTTGGTGTGGATGGCGGCCTCGGCGGTGGTCTGGTTGTCGACGATGAAGGTGCGGCGTTCGGGCGTCAGGACGGCGATGACCTTGCCGTCCTGCAGCACCGTCACGGTGACGCGCCGCGCACGGTAGTTCGCGCCGGTGACGTCGGAAAGCCCGTCCATGCGCCATTCATAGCCGGCGAGGCGCGTGCTCTGGCCGGGCTCGAGTTGCACCAGCGTGTCGGTCGCCACACCCATGCCCGCGACGCCGGCGATGCTGATGCCGACCGCGCCATGGGCGATGGCCGCGCCCCAGGCGGCGCGCGGCAGGGCGATGGCGCGACGCCAGGCCTGCGCAGGCCGGCGGAAGAGCCCGGTACGGTCGGCGATGTCCGCCGCCGCGCCGACCACGAGCCAGGCGGCGAGCGTCATGCCCAGCACCGGCCACACCGGATATCCCGCGACGACGAGCGCGAGGAAGCCGATCACCAGCGCGGCGACCGCCGCCCACCACAGCCGCTGCAGCGCCGCCCAGAGATCCGCGCGCTTCCACGGCAGCATCGCGCCGATCGGCATCGCGATCACCAGCGGGATCGCGAGTGGCGCCGTCGCCGTGTTGAAGAAGGGCGGGCCGACCGAGATCTTCGCCCCGGTCAGGATGTCCGCGAACATCGGCCACAGCGTGCCGGCCAGCACCACCGCAGCGATCGAGCAGAGCAGCAGGTTGTTCAGCACCAGCGCGCCCTCGCGCGAGATCGGCGCGAAGATGCCCGTGGGCGACAGCCGCGGCGCGCGCCAGGCGAACAGCGCGAAGGCGCCGGCGACGTAGACCATCAGCAGCGCGAGGATGAAGATGCCGCGCGACGGGTCGTTCGCGAAGGCATGCACGGAATTCAGCACGCCCGAGCGCACCAGGAAGGTGCCGAGCAGGCTCATCGCGAAGGCGAGGATCGCGAGCAGCACGGACCACACCTTCAGCGTGTCGCGCTTCTCCACCACGATCGCCGAATGCAGCAGCGCCGTGCCCGCGAGCCAGGGCAGCAGCGAGGCGTTCTCCACCGGGTCCCAGAACCAGTAGCCGCCCCAGCCGAGCTCGTAATACGCCCACCAGGAGCCCATGGTGATGCCGACCGTCAGGAAGCACCACGCACCCAGCGCCCAGGGCCGTACCCAGCGCCCCCAGGCCGCGTCCACGCGCCCTTCCAGCAGCGCCGCCAGCGCAAACGCGAAGGTCACCGCATAGCCGACATAGCCGAAGTAGAGCGTCGGCGGATGCATCGCGAGACCCGGATCCTGCAGCACCGGATTGAGCCCGCGGCCGTCCATCGGCGGCGGCCAGATGCGCGTGAAGGGATTCGAGGTGAACAGGATGAACAGCAGGAAGCCGACCGCCACCCAGCCCAGCACGCCGATCACCCGCGCCTTCAGCGCCGTCGGCAACCCGCGTCCGAAGGCCGCCACCGCCGCGCCGCAGACCGACAGGATCAGCACCCACAGCACCATGGACCCCTCGTGGTTCCCCCAGGTGCCGGACAACTTGTAGATCAGCGGCTTCGCCGAATGGCTGTTGGCGACGACATTCGACACCGTCGTGTCGTTCACCAGATACGCCCAGGCCAGGCAGCCGAAGGCCGTCCCGATCGCCACCAGCTGCCCGAAGGCCAACGGCCCCGCCGTCCCCATCAGCCGCGCATCACGCCGCTCGGCTCCCACCACCGGCAAGACCGACTGCACCACCGCCAGCACACAGGCCAGCGCCAGCGCGAAATGACCGAGCTCGGGGATCATGCGGGGGTGCTCCGGAGACTGCGGTGAGACCGGGGGCTCCGCCCCCTGGACCCCCGCCGGGGAGCCGACAGGCTCCCCGGGCCCCTCCATGAATGGGCCTGGGGGCGGGAGGGGCTCAAGGGCGCAGTCGACGCGAAGGGCGCGTCATGCCCCTCCCGCCCCCAGGCCCATCGGAAGCGAGGGTCCGGGAGGCCTTCGCCTCCCGGCGGGGGGTTCGGGGGGCTGGCCCCCCGCTCACCCGCGGCCAACGGCGCCACCCGCATCATCCCCCGCTCCGGCCTTCGGGCTGGCGTGGGGCGGTGTTCCAGGATGCCGCGGGTGGCGCGGCGCCTTGGGCGGGGTTCCAGTGGCCGGCGCGGCGCAGGGCGTCGGCGACTTCCGGGGGCATATAGGTCTCGTCGTGGCGGGCGAGGACTTCGCTCGCGCGGAAGGAGCCGTCGGGCTGGAGTTTGCCGAGGGTGACGACGCCCTGGCCTTCGCGGAACAGGTCGGGAAGGACGCCGGAATAGGTCACGGTGATGGCGCTGGGGCCGTCGGTGACGCGGAAGGTCGCGCTGGGGCGGCCGTCCGCGCCGGTGTGGCGTTCGACGCTGCCGGCCTCGACCAGGCCGCCCAGGCGGAAGGCGCGCTCGCCGGGCGGGCGCTGGGCCAGCACGTCGGAGGGCGAGAGGAAGAAGACCAGGTTGTCCTGGAACGCCGTCAGCGTCAGCGCGGTGGCGGTGCCGAGGCCGAGGCCTGCCAGGAGCAGGATCATCAGCCGGCGCTTCTTGCGGGTCATGGGGTCTTATGCCTCGGGGGCCGGGGCCCGGGCGATATCAAGGGCCTGGGTGTCCCGCGTTGACGCAGCGCAAGTCATGGGCGGTCCCCGCGCGGATCGAGTTCCGCGAGCAGGCGCTTCGCCGCGCGGTGGCGGGCCGCGGCGCCGATCGCGAGCCCGCCGAAGACCGCGAGGGTGAGCGCGTAGGAGATCGCGACGTGCCACCAGTGCAGGGTCATGCCGCGGCCCCTTCCTCGCGCC
This sequence comes from Neoroseomonas marina, assembly GCF_012927745.1. Taxonomy (GTDB): domain Bacteria; phylum Pseudomonadota; class Alphaproteobacteria; order Acetobacterales; family Acetobacteraceae; genus Neoroseomonas; species Neoroseomonas marina. The sequence goes on along the minus strand of NZ_JABBKX010000002.1, from coordinate 581,622 downwards.
GCGCGCGGGCGAGCTGCAGGGCGCGGACGCGGCGTTCCATCACCGCCGCGCGGGTGCGCGCGAGCACGACGGCGGCGAAGAGCAGCGTGAAGCCGAGTGCGCAGACCAGCAGGGGGTAGAGGATGTCGACATGCATCCCCGGCGCGTTGAGCCGCGTGACGGAGGCCGGCTGGTGCAACGTGTTCCACCAGTCGACCGAGAACTTCACGATCGGCACGTTCACGAAGCCGACCAAGGCGAGGATGGCGCCGGCGCGGGCGCCGCGCTCGGGATCGTCGAAGGACCGCACGAGCGAGGCGTGGCCGAGCCAGAGGAAGAACAGCACCAGGACCGAGGTGAGGCGCGCATCCCATACCCACCAGGTCCCCCACATCGGCTTGCCCCAGAGGCTGCCGGTGGCCAGGCACAGCGCGGTGACCGCGGCCCCGACGGGGGAGAGTTCGCGCGCGGTCAGGTCCGCCAGCGGATGCCGCCAGATCAGCGACATGACCGACAGGACCGCGAGGCCGGTGTATCCGCCCATGGCCAGCCAGGCCATCGGGACGTGGACGTACATGATGCGGACCGTCTCGCCCTGTTGCCAGTCGGCGGGGGAGAGCACGAGGCCCCACACCAGCCCCACACCGAGGACGAGCAGGGCGGCGGCCCAGAGGATGGGCATGAGCCGCCCGGTCGCCCGCAGGAAGCGGCCGGGATTGGCGAAACGATGGAGGCTCCGCCCCCCGGGGTTCGGCCGGGCGGCGGTGGCTCCGGTGCCGGCGTTCAGGCGTCCATCCACGATCCCCCAATTAGGGGAAAGGCGCGGGTTATTGAAGCGGTGCGCGGGCGGCGTTACGTCGGCAGGGGATCGCGACGCCCCCGGACCGGGGCCGCAGGGGGTGGGAATGCTGTTCGCCGTGACCATCGAGGACAAGCCCGGCATGGGCGCGACGCGGCGCGCCGTGCGGGCGGCGCATATCGAATGGCTCGAGAAGCACCGGGAGATGCTGGTCCTCGCGGGGCCCATCATGGATGGGGCGGGAAACTCGATCGGCTCGGTCCGGGTGATCGAGGCGCCGGACCGCGCCGCGGTCGAGGCCCTGACCGAGGGCGACCCCTTCGCCAAGGCTGGCTGCTTCGGGCGCGTGTCGATCAACCCCTACCGGATCGTCTTCAAGGACGGGGCGAAGGCGGAGTGAGCGCCGCCACCGCCACCCACGGGCGGCCCGCCGAAGGCAGGCCGGGAGCGCACAGCGCGACCGCGCCCAGACCGGCCATGGTCGCCGGCACGACATCACAGGGCGCGAAGGCAAGGCGGCCGGATGGCCGCCGCCCGCCGTCTGAGGGACAAGCAGAATGACCAACTACTGGCTGGTGAAGTCCGAGCCCGACGCCTTTTCCTGGGACCAGCAGGTGGCGAACGGCGTCGAGCCGTGGACGGGCGTGCGCAACCACATGGCCAAGGCCAACCTGGCCGCGATGAAGAAGGGCGACCGCGCCTTCTTCTACCATTCGAACATCGGCAAGGAGATCGTCGGCGTCGTCGAGGTGGTGCGGGAAGCCTACCCCGACCCCAGCGCCGACCCCGGCAGTCCTTGGGTCTGCGTCGACATGAAGGCGGTCGGGCCGATGCCGAAGCCGGTGACGCTCGCGGAGATCAAGCAGGAGCCGAAGCTCGAGGGCATCGCGTTGGTGCGCATGTCGCGCCTGTCGGTGATGCCGATCTCGCCCGAGCACTGGAAGCTGCTGGCCAAGATGGGCGGATGGAAGGGCAAGTGAAGCAGCAGGTGGCCGAGCGCGTGCTCTGCGCGCTCGAGGATATTCCCGACGGCCAGTCCAAGGGCTTCCCGGCCGCGCCTGGCGCCTTCACCGGGCTGTTCGCCGTGCGGCGGGGGCAACGCGTCTGGGTCTACGTGAATTCCTGCCCGCATATCGGCGTGCCGCTCGACCCGGTGCCCGACCGGTTCCTCGATACGAAGAAGCAGAACATCGTCTGTTCGACGCATGGCGCGCGCTTCCGCATCGAGGACGGCTTCTGCACGAGCGGTCCCTGCTACGGGGAATCGCTCGAGCCGGTGCCCCACCGCGTCGATGCGGAAGGTCGGGTGCTGGTGCCGGAGGATGCGGGGCTCTGATGGTTTGCGCGGCACCGGCCCGCTCCCCCACCCGACCACCCATCCAGGATACTGTCGTTGGGTGGCCGGGTGGGGGAGCGGGCCGGTGCCGCCTGCGCCCAAGGCGCGCAATCCTCTCGCCGCCATCGCTTCGCCACGCCTGCCGCGGCTTCGCCGCGATCGCCTTCAAAGCACCTTGCCGGTGCCCCGGCGCGGTCGCGACCGGGCGGTCAACTCCTCCTTGCGCTCGGACCAACAAGGAGGACCAGATGCGCCAGATCTCCCGGACCACCCTTCTCGCCACCGGCCTGATGCTCGTCACCGGCGCGGCCTTCGCGCAGGGCGGGACGCAGCAGCACGCGACCGGCGGCAGCACCGCGGTCCAGGCCCAGCCCGCCACGCCCGCCACACCGGCCAGCCCCGCGACCCACGCCACGCGCCCGGCGACCCCGGCGACGCCCGCCACCCCGGCCCAGGCGGCCCGCCCGGCCACCCCGGCCAACCCCGGCGGCGCCAGCGCCGGCTCGGTCCATCGCCCGGCGACGCCGGCCGCGCCGCAGGCCGGCCAGACCACCGCGCCGCGCACCGACCAGCGCAGCCAGACGACGCCGACCGCGCCCGCGACGACGCGCACCAACTGACCAGCCTGCCCATCCCATCCTGAGCCTGCCCCGCCCGTCCGGCCTCTCGCCGGGCGGGCGGTTCCGTTGCGATGCTGCATTGCGTGATTGAAACGCGCGCCGCAACGAAAGTTGACCTGAATCAAACCACTGCGCCAAATCCCCGCGCAGAGAAGACTCAGGCAGGGAGGCCGCCATGGCAGACGACATCATCGCCGTGAAACCCGAGATCGCCGCGAAGGCGCGCATCGACGCCGCCAAGCGCGCGGCGATGGTCGCGGCCGAGGCGAAGGACCCCGATGCCTTCTGGCGCGGCGAGATGACGCGCATCGCCTGGATGAAGGAACCGACGAAGATCAAGGCCGTCGACTTCAACGGCGACGTCTCGATCAAGTGGTTCGAGGATGGCGTGCTGAACGCCTCGGTCTCCTGCCTCGACCGGCACCTCGCCACGCGCGGCGACCAGGTCGCGATCATCTGGGAAGGCGACGACCCGAACAGCGACGCGAAGGTCACCTATCGCGAATTGCACGCGCGCGTCTGCAAGCTGGCGAACGCGATGCGCCGGCTCGGCGTGAAGAAGGGCGACCGCGTCTGCATCTACCTGCCGATGATCGTCGAGGCCGCGGTCGCGATGCTGGCCTGCGCGCGCGTCGGCGCGATCCATTCGATCGTCTTCGGCGGCTTTTCCCCCGACAGCCTCTCCTCCCGCATCCAGGATTCCGAGTGCACGCTGCTCATCACCGCCGATGAAGGCCGGCGCGGCGGGCGCAAGGTGCCGCTCAAGGCCAATGCCGACGAAGCGCTGCTGACCTGCCCGTCGATCCGCCACGTCGTCGTCGCGAAGAACACCGGCGGCAAGGTCGACATGATGGAAGGGCGCGACCATTGGTGGGACGCGCTGACCGAAGGCGAGGCCGCGGTCTGCGAGCCGGAGCCGATGGGCGCGGAGGATCCGCTCTTCATCCTCTACACCTCGGGGTCGACCGGAAAGCCGAAGGGCGTACTGCACACGACCGGCGGCTACATGGTCTGGGCGTCCTATACGCACCAGAACGTCTTCGACTACCGGGACGGCGAGATCTACTGGTGCACGGCCGATGTCGGCTGGGTCACCGGGCACACCTACATCGTCTACGGGCCGCTCGCGAACGGCGCGACCACGCTGATGTTCGAAGGCGTGCCGTCCTGGCCCGACAACGGTCGCTTCTGGCAGGTCTGCGCCAAGCACAAGGTCAACATCTTCTACACCGCGCCGACCGCCATCCGCGCCCTGATGCGCGACGGCGAGGGGCCGGTGAAGAAGCATGACCGCAGCACGCTGCGCATCCTCGGGTCCGTCGGCGAGCCGATCAATCCGGAAGCCTGGCTCTGGTACTATCGCGTCGTCGGCGACGAGCGCTGCCCGATCGTGGACACCTGGTGGCAGACCGAGACGGGCGGCATCCTGATCTCCCCGCTGCCGGGCGCGGTAGCGCAGAAGCCGGGCTCGGCCACGCTGCCGCTGCCGGGCGTGAAGCCGGCGCTGGTCGACAACGAGGGCAACCTGCTGGACGGCGCGACCGAGGGGAACCTGGTGCTGCTCGACAGCTGGCCCGGCCAGATGCGCACCATCTATGGCGACCATGCCCGGTTCGGTCAGACCTACTTCTCGACCTTCAAGGGCATGTACTTCACCGGCGACGGCGCGCGGCGCGACGCCGATGGCTACTACTGGATCACCGGGCGCGTGGATGACGTGATCAACGTCGCCGGCCACCGCATGGGCACGGCCGAGGTCGAATCCGCCCTCGTCGCGCACCCCGCCGTGGCGGAAGCCGCGGTCGTGGGCATGCCGCACGAGATCAAGGGCCAGGGCATCTACGCCTACGTCACGCTCAAGGCGGGCGTCGAGGCGACCGAAGTGCTTCGCAAGGAGCTCGTCGCCTGGGTCCGCAAGGAGATCGGCCCGATCGCGACCCCGGACGCCATCCAGTGGGCGCCCGGCCTGCCCAAGACGCGCTCGGGCAAGATCATGCGCCGCATCCTGCGCAAGATCGCCGCGAACGAGACGGAAGGGCTGGGGGACACCTCCACCCTCGCCGACCCGGGCGTGGTGCAGGAACTGATCGACAACAAAGTCGGCTGAGGAGCATGAGCGCCGCGCGATACAGGGACGTCTACATCGCGGGGCCCGACCTGGTGGCCCCCGTCCTGCGCGGCGCCACGCCTCCGGTGGATGGGGCGCCCTACCGCATCAGCCCCTTCTTCCCCGCTTGCGGCTGCGACGTCTTCAACGTCGTCGTGGACCGCATCCGCGGCGGCGCGCTGTGCGGCCGGCAGACGGCGACGGCCTGCTGGTGCGCGCTGGTCTCACCCTGCGAAATCGCCGGTCTGATCGACGAGGTCTATGGCGCGGAGGAGGCCGAGACCATCTCCGCGCTGCGCCGCTTCGTCGACGCGCTGCCGCGCGACTGCGCCTTCGCCCTGGTCGCGCTGGCCTTCTGATCCGTCAGCGATAGACGAAGGCCGCGTCCTCGAGGTCGATCGCCGGGATCGCGTCCTTTTCCGCCCAGTAGTCGTGCATGTGCCGCCATTCCGGCTTGTCGCCGCTGCGCGGCAGCAGGTGGTTGCCGCGGGCGACGTAGCCCGAGGAGAATTCCTCGGGGTCGAGCCACGGGCCGAGCTTCATGTCCGCATCCTCGGGCCGCAGCGCCACTTCCACGCGCCGTGCCTGGCGCGCCTCCATGTGGTTCAGCAGCCGGCAGACGAAATCCGCCACCATGTCCGCCCGCAGCGTCCAGGCCGCGCGGATGTAGCCGAACACCCAGGCGAGGTTCGGCACGCCGGTGAACATCAGCCCGCGATAGGTGACCGTGTCCCCGAACACGAGCGGCTTGCCGTCGATCGCGAAGTCGATGTCGCCGAGCACGTTGAGGTGGAAGCCCGTGGCCGTGACGATGATGTCCGCCTCGAGCGTCCGGCCCGACGTCAGCAGCAGGCCGGTCTCGGTGAAGGTCTCGATCTCGTCCGTCACCACCGAGGCCTGGCCCCGTGCGACGGCACGAAACAGGTCCGCGTCGGGGATGAAGGCCAGGCGCTGCTGCCAGGGGCGGTAGCGCGGGGTGAAATGCGTCGCGACGTCGTAGTCCTCGCCGAGATGGCGGCGGACATCGGCGAGCAGGTCCTCCTTCACCTTCTCCGGCTCGCTGTGCGTACGGTCGATGAAGCGCGCCTGCTCGAACAGGATCTTCCGCCGGACGATCTCGTGGATCCATTCCTCGTTGATGCCGAGCATCCGCAGCTCGTCGGCGATGTCGATGCCGTTGCGCCCGGTGCGGAAATAGGTCGGCGAGCGCTGCAGCATCGTCACATGCGCGGCGGTCCCGGCCATGGCCGGCACGACGGTCGCGGCCGTGGCACCGGATCCGATCACCACCACGCGCTTGCCGCGGTAGTCGAGGTCCTCCGGCCAGGTCTGCGGATGCGCGATCACGCCGCGGAAGCGGTCCATGCCGGGCCATTGCGGCGTGTAGCCTTCCTCGTGGCGGTAATAGCCCTGGCACATCCATAGGAAGTTCGCGGTGAAGCGGGCCGTCGTGCCGTCCTTGCGCTCCGCCTCGATGGTCCAGAGGTTCGTCGCGCTGTCCCAGCGCGCGGTACGGATGCGGTGGCCGTAGCGGATGAAGCGGTCGAGGCCGTTCTCCTCGATCACCTCGCCCATGTATTTCCTGATCTCCTCGGCCGTCGCGATGGGCGGTCCGACCCAGGGCTTGAACCGGTAGCCGAAGGTATAAAGGTCGCTGTCGGATCGGATGCCCGGGTAGCGATGCGTCCGCCAGGTGCCCCCGAAGCCGTCCTGCGCCTCGAGCACCAGGAAGGAGCGGCCCGGGCATTGCTCCTGCAGGTGGTAGGCGCCACCGATGCCGGAGATGCCGGCGCCGACGATCAGCACCTCGACATGCTCGGTGCCCGTCGCGTCCCGCGCCGGATGGGTCAAGGTCTCGGCCATGGTCCGTTCCCCAGGTTCGGGGGCGAGCCTATCGACCCGCGTGCGGCGCGGCAAAGCCCTGCGTCCGCGCGACTTGCCGCCCGCTTCGCTGCGGCGCAGCATTGTCGGCATGACACCCCCGCCCCCGGACCACGACGCGGCGGCGAGCCATGCCGGCATGCGCCGCGTGCTCGCCATGTACGGTCCCGCGGTCTTCGCCGGCGCGCTGGCGACCCGCGCCACCGACCCGGTGGTGGCGGAGATCGCGCACGACTTCGGAACGACCGCGGCCCATGCCGCGCTGCTCGGGACCGCCTACACGCTGCCCTTCGCCTTCGTGCAGCCCATCCTCGGCCCGGTCGCGGATGCGGTGGGGAAGCGACGGGTCGTGACCGTGTGCGTCTGCCTGCTGACGCTGATGCTCGCGGCCTCGGCGGTGGCGGGGACGCTCGGCTGGCTGATGGTGGCCCGCGCCTTCTCAGGCGCCGCGGCCGGCGGGATGATGCCGCTGACGCTCGCCATCATGGCCGATGCGGTGCCGCTGAGGGACCGCCAGGTGGCGCTGTCGCGGATGCTGATCTTCGGCATCAGCGGGCAGATCGCCGGCGGGGCGATTGCGGGGCCGGTCGCGGCGGTGGCGGGATGGCGGGGGATGCTGGTGCTCTGCACCCTCGCTGCGCTGGGCGGGGCGGTGGCGCTGATCCTGGCGAGCCGCGGCGCCACACCCGAACCGCGCACCCATTACGACCCGGTGGTGGCGGCGAAGCGTTACCGCAGCATCCTGCAGAACCCCTCGGCGATCCCGCTCTACGCGACCGTCGCGACAGAAGGCGGGCTGGTCTTCGGGTCCTTCCCCTTCCTCGCGCCGCTGCTGATCGCGCGCGGCATCGGCGGCACCACGGAGGCGGGGCTCGCCATCGGGGCCTTCGGCGTCGGTGGCCTGGGATACGCGGCTGTGGCGCGGCCGCTGCTGGGGCGGCTCGGGCCGGCCAATGTCGTGCGGCTCGGCGGCGTGCTGGGGTTCGTCGCGCTGTCCGGATTCGCGCTGGCGCCGGCGCTGTGGGTGGCCGTGGGGTCCGGCTTCCTGCTCGGGATGGCGTTCTACATGATCCACAACGCGATCCAGGTGCGGGCGACGGAACTCTCCCCGCAGTTCCGCGGCAGCGCGGTGTCGCTGCACGCCTTCTCCTTCTTCAGCGGTCAGTCGCTCGGTCCGGTGCTGTTCGGGCTGGGGGCGGCGACGGTGGGGCTCGGCGTGTCGCTGGGCATTGCGGCGGTGCTGCTGCTGGGGCTGGCGCTGCTGCTGGCGCAGCGGCCGGCGTGAGCTCTCCGAGAGGGGCGCTGCCCCTCTCGGGCTCTCCCCGCCAAAGGCCGAAGGGCCTTTGGGAACCGATACCAGGTTCCCGCGGTCCAGGGGGCCGCAGCCCCCTGGCGGGGTGGTGTGGAGGGGCGGCGCCCCTCCACGAAGCACCCGTCTGGAACAGAACGTGATTCCCTCGCCCGATTCGCATTTTCGGGCCCATTCCGAATCAAGCACTTGGTCCGAGTCGCGCGAACGAATCGCTGACTCCCCGCGCCCGAGTCGCGGAACAGCCTGAAATCAAGCACTTGTGGTGGGTCACCCGGCTTGGCCACCAGGGCGTTCGCGTTCCGTCCGCGACCCCGCCCCGAGTCGCGCCCGAGTCGCGTCAGCGCAGCAGGACGGGCAGCAGGGCGTCGAGGCGGAGGATCCCCTCCTCGGTCGCGCGCAGTCGTCCGGCCTCGGTCCAGGCCAGGTAGTCCTCGTCCAGCAGGGCGGCGAGCATCGCGGGGTCCACGGCCTCGGCGAAGGGCACACCCGACCGCGCCTCGATGCGCGCGGGGTCGATGCCTTCAGCGAGGCGCAGGCCCATCAGCAGCGCCTCCCGCGCGCGGTCGGCGGGGGCGAGCGCCTCCTCCTCCACCGCGGCATGGCCGCCGCGTTCGACGCGGGCGGCCCATTCCTCGGGCGCGCGATGGCGACGCGTCGCGATCATGCGGCCCTCCAGCAGCACGCGCTGATGCGCGCCGGCGCCGATGCCGAGGTAATCCCCGTAGCGCCAATAGGCGAGGTTGTGGCGGCTCTCCGCGCCAGGCTTCGCGTAGTTGCTGACCTCATAGGACCGCAGGCCGAAGCGGGCGGCTTCCTCGGCGGTGGCGAAGTACAGCCGCGCGGCGTCGTCGCCCTCGGGCAGGGCGAAGTCGCCGCGGCCATGCAGCGTCGCGAACTGCGTCCCGGGCTCGATGGTGAGCTGGTAGAGCGAGAGGTGATCGGCGGCGAGCGCCAGCGCCTGGCGCAGCTCCGCCCGCCAGGCGGCCTCGGCCTGGCCGGGGCGGGCGTAGATCAGGTCGAAGGACAGGCGCGGGAAGATCGCGCGCGCGGCCTCGAGCGCCGCGATCGCCTGGCCCACGTCGTGCCGGCGCCCCAGGAAGCGCAGCGCGGCCTCGTCGAGCGACTGCACGCCGAGGCTCGCGCGGTTCACCCCGGCGTCGCGGAAGGCGGCGAGGCGGCTGGTCTCGACGCTGGTGGGATTGGCCTCGAGCGTCACCTCCATGTCCGGTGCCGGATCGAACAGGCGCCGCGCATCCTCGATCAGCGCCGCGGCGGTGTCCGGGGACATCAGGGAGGGCGTGCCGCCGCCGAAGAAGATGCTGGCGAGCGGCCGGCGGCCCACGCGTGCGGCTTCGTGCGCCAGTTCGCGGCGCAGGGCGGCGCCGAAGCGTGCCTCGTCCACCCGGTCGCGGACATGGGAGTTGAAGTCGCAATACGGGCACTTGGCCAGACAGAAGGGCCAGTGGATGTAGAGGGCGAGGGGCTCGGTCACGGCGGGCATATGGCGCGCCGGGCCCGCCCTGTCGAACCGGAGGTCCCATGCCGCGCTTCGCCGCCCTCTACGCCGCCCTGCTGCTGACGGTCTTCCTGGCGCTGACCGTGCGCGTCCTGGCGCAGCGCTACCGGGCGCAGGTGGTGGCGGGAACCGGCGGGGACCGGGGGCTCGAACGTTCGGTGCGGGTCCATGCGAACTGCGCCGAATACGTGCCGGTCTTCCTCGCGGCGCTGGTCGCGGCGGAGCTCTGCGGCGCTCCGACCTGGGCGCTGCACGCGGCGGGGAGCGCGATGCTGGCCGGGCGCGTCATGCACGGCATCGGCATGTCGCGGGACCCGGACATCGTGCCGCTGCGCGCCGGCGGGATGATCCTGACGCTGGCCGCGCTCGCCGCCGTCACGCTGCTCGCCCTCGGCGGCGGGACCAGGCTGTGGTAGCGGCGGGATCATGAGCGGATCCTCTGTCGATCGGGTGCGGGCGGCGCTGCTGGCCGCCGGCCATCCGGACACCATCCAGGCCTTCCCCGAAGGCACGCGCAGCGCGGCCGACGCCGCCGCGGCGGTCGGCTGCGACGTGGCGCAGATCGCGAAATCCATCGTCTTCCGCGCCGGGCCGCGGGCGGTGCTGGTGATCGCGTCCGGCGCCAACCGCGTCGACACGTCCAAGGTCGCCGCGGCCATCGGCCAGCCCATCAAGCGCGCCGAGGGAAGCTGGGTGCGCGACACCACGGGCTTCGCGATCGGCGGCGTCTCCCCGGTCGGGCACCTCGCCCCACCCATCCTGCTGCTGGACGCCGACCTGATGGCGCTGGGGGAGGTCTGGGCGGCCGCCGGTTCACCCCAACATGTCTTCCGGACCTCGGCGGCGGAGCTGGTGCGCATGACGGGTGCGACGGTCGCGGAGGTGAAGGAAGCGGCCTGATGCCCGCGACGGCGTTGTGGGGTGCGTTGCTCGCGCCGGTCTGCCTGTGGCTGTCGCTGCGGGTGATCGGCCTGCGGCGCCGCAAACGGGTGGCCCTCGGCAGCGGCGGGGACGGGATGCTCGAACGCGCGATCCGGGCCCAGGCGAACTTTGCCGAATACGTCCCCTTCGCGCTGCTGCTGATGGCGCTGGGGGAAGCGGGCGGCGCGCCGGTCGCCGCGGTCCACCTCGCCGGCGGTCTGCTCCTGGCCGGGCGGATCGCGCATGGTGCCGGCATCGCCCGCGACCCCGAGGATGTCCGCTTCCGCGTCGCCGGCATGGCCGGGACCTTCTCGGCCATCATCGTCGCGGCGCTGGGCGCCCTGTTCGCCGGCCTGCGCGGTTGGGTCTAGACTTCCTCCATCACCAAGGAAGGAACGCCATGACGCTCACCGTCCAGCAGATGCTCGCTGCCGCGGAGGCGGTCGTGCCCCGCATCTCCGCCGAGGAGGCCAAGGGCCTGGTCGGCCGTCCGGACGTCGTGTTCCTCGACGTGCGGGAACCGAACGAGGTCGCTGCCTCGGGCAAGGTGCCGGGCGCGCTGACCATCCCGCGCGGCCTGGTGGAATTCCGCGCCGATCCGAACTCCGCCCTGCATGACGCGAATTTCGACCGGGCGAAGACCGTGGTGGCCTATTGCGCCTCGGGCGGGCGCTCGGCGCTCGTGCTCAAGACGCTGCACGACATGGGCTACGAGAACGTCCGCAACCTCGGCGGGTTCAAGGGCTGGGTCGACGCCGGTGGCCCGGTGGAGAAGATCTGAAGCTCGCGCGGGGGGCCGCAACGCGTCCCCCCGCCGCCCCCGCTACTGCAGCGGGACCGTGACGTTGGTGATCTCGCACAGGTTCACGTTGCGCCGCTCCTGCGGCTGGCCGCTGTCGTAGACGAAGCGGATGTCATACATGCACGGGCCTTCCGGCAGCCGCACCGGATAGACCGCGCCCGGCGCCACGGTGTCCGCGCCGAGACGGTCCGGGCCCCAGTTCTGGTCGGTCGTCGGCGAGGCATAGACCTCCATCACCGTCGCGCGGCCCTGGTTCACCAGGTTGAAGGACGGATTGCCGGTCGGGCCGGCCTGCTGCGGGCGCTGCTGTTGCTGCTGCGGACGCTGGCCGCCCTGCTGCTGCGCCTGCGCTCGGCTGCCGTCGAAGGCAAGCTCGGTCAGGTTGCACAGGTTGATGTTGCGGCGTTCCTCGGCCGGGCCCCCGGCGCGTTCGTAGACCACGCGCACGTCGTAGATGCAGTCGCCCTGCGGCAGGCGCACGACGAAGGACCGGCCGGCCGGAATCACGTTCTGCCCCAGCCGGTCCTGGCCCCAGTTGCTGTCCGACGCCGGGGAGGCATAGGCCTCGTAGATCGTGCGGTTGCTGCGGTTCACCAGGTTGAAGGACGGGTCGCCGGTCTGCGCCTGCGCCGCGGCGGACAGACCGCCCCAGGCCAGGACGGCCGCCGTCGCGGCGGTCAGGAAGCGTCGCATGAACATCGGGCTCTCCCCCTTCTAGATGGCGGGCGGAGCGCCCGTCGGGTCGCCCGCAGGCTAGCCGAGGCATGCGTACCTCGCCAACGTTGCGGCCGTGCGGGCTGTGATCCCGATGCGAAGCGCTTCAGTCCGGTCCGTCGCCCGGGCCGGCGCCCATCACGGTTGCGCGACGGGCGATCGCGTGCAGGGCATCCTCCAGCGCCTCCCGCGTGCCGGGCGGCAGCGTGGCGAAGAGCTCGGCTTCCAGCGCGCGGGCGCGCGGGACGATGGCATCGAGGATACGCCGCCCCGCGGCACTCAACGCCAACGGATCGAGCCGCCGGTCGCCGCGATGCGCGACATGGCGGATCAGGCCCCGCGCCTCGAGCCCCGCCACCGCGCGGCTGACCTTCGCCTTGTCCATGCCTGTCCGCGCACGCACCGCCGAGGCCGTCGCCGTGCCATCCGCCCCGAGCACGGCGATCACCCGCCATTCCGCGATGGTCAGGCCGAATTCTTCCGCATAGCGCCGCGCGAACAGCCGCGAGACGAGGTTCGACGTGACCGAAAGCCGGTAGGGGAGGAACGCGTCGAGATCGAAGGCGGTTGACATTGGTTTCACTTGAAACCATCTTCCGCGCGAAGTCCAGCCCCGGAGGAATCGCCGCGATGACGCGCCAGTACATTCCCTTCCCGCGGAGCGAGGGCCTTTCCTCGAAGCAGGCGCATGCGGACCTGCCCGACAGCACCTTCGAGCGCGAGATGGGCAAGGAAGGTTTCTTCGGCCCGGCGACGCACATGTATCACCGGCATCCGCCGACCGGCTGGACGTCCTGGCAGGGCCCGCTGCGCCCGCGTGCCTTCGACCTGGTGAAGATCAACGCCGCGCAGCCGAGCCCCTGGGACGCCGCCGAGATCCTGTTCAACGCCCATGTCCGGCTGCGCTTCTGGCGCGCGCCGGCGAAGATGGATCACTTGGCGCGCAACGGGGACGGCGACGAATTGCTGTTCATCCACCAGGGCGCGGGCGACCTGTTCTGCGACTACGGCCGCCTGCCCTTCCGCGCCGGCGACTACATCGTGCTGCCGCGATCGACCATGTGGCGCATGGAATGCAGCGCGCCGGTCACCGCCCTGCTGATCGAGGCGACGGGATCGACCTACCAGCTGCCGGACCGCGGCATGGTCGGCAAGCACGCCGTCTTCGACCCCGCGGTGCTGGAAACGCCGAAGCTCGACGAGGCCTTCCGCGACCAGGCGAACGGGCAGGAATGGGCGGTGCGGATCAAGCGGCGCAATGCGCTCTCGACCGTGACCTATCCGTTCAATCCGCTCGACGCGGTGGGCTGGCACGGGGACCTCTCGCCGGTGAAGCTGAACGTCGCTGACATCCGCCCGCTGATGTCCCACCGCTACCACCTGCCCCCGAGCGCCCACACGACCTTCGTCGCCAACCGCTTCGTGATCTGCACCTTCTGCCCGCGGCCCTTCGAGACCGATCCCGGCGCGCTGAAGGTGCCCTTCTTCCACAACAACGACGATTACGACGAGGTGCTGTTCTACCACGCGGGGGACTTCTTCAGTCGCGACAACATCCATGCCGGGATGATGACGCTGCACCCCTGCGGCTTCACCCATGGCCCGCATCCCAAGGCGCTGGGCAATGCCTTCACGCCGAAGAAGCCGGCGACGGACGAATATGCGGTGATGCTCGACACGCGCGACGCGCTCGAGATCGGGGAGGCCGCGAGCGCCGTCGAATGGGGCGACTACGCCTATTCCTGGAAGGCCGCCCCGGCACCCGCCAAGGCGGCCGAGTAGCGCTTCAGGCGAAGCGCGCCAGCGCCTGTTCGAGCGAGGCGAGGGCGTTGCCCAGCGCCGCGCTCATCGCCGAGGCCGCCTGTTCCGGCGTCGGCGGGCTGGTGCCGGAGGCCAACGGCGCCGTGCCGCTGCTGACGAGCTGACCGACGAGGTTGCCGCCGGCGCGGTCGTCGACCAGCAGCAGGGTCAGCTCGGCGCGCGCGACGCCTTCGCCCTGCATCGCGGCCAGCGCGGTCAGTTCGCCTTCCAGCGTGAAGTCCGGCGCGACGCGCGATCCTGGCGCGAGAATGCCGGCGAACAGCCGGGAATCGATCAGCCAGCGGCGCAGCGACTGCTCCGCGGCCTCGGCCGGCGGCGCCGCCCATTCGGCATAGAAGTCGAGGCTCTCCGTCCCATCGGGGCGGATCGTGCGCAGGTTGCGCGTCTCGAGCCCCGCGCCGGCGCGGATGGTGCGCACCAACAGCGTCCGGCGCGCGCGGCCGGTGCGCGGCAGGCCGGGCCGGCGGGGCTCCAGCGGGAAGCGCAACGTGTCGATATAGGGCCGGTCCGGCAGGACCGAACAGGCCGCGAGCAGCGGCGCGACCAGGAGGGTGCGGCGAAGGGCCATGTCAGCGGCGATCCCGGGGCGGAGGTGGCGGCGGTGCGCCGAAGAGCGACTGCGAGGGGCTGCGGCGCAGCGCCTCGGCGGTGTCGCGCAGGCTCGCGACCGTCGCGCGGAGGTCGCGCAGCAGCGGGCCAAGGTCGGCCTGCGCGTCGGTGGTCGTGCCGCGGACGCTGCGCAGCGCCAGTTCGAGCGTCTGGATCACCGCCGGCAGCCGCGCGATCGACGTCCGCAGGTCGGCCGCGGCCTGGCCGATGCTCTCGACCGTGCGGGCCATCTCCGGCCCGCCGATCAGGGTCTGGGCCGAATCCCCCGCCGCGGCAACGCGATCGGCGGCGCGGCGGATGTCGGCGATGGTCTCGGACAGGGCTGCGCCCTGGATGGCTTCCCGCAGGACCGTCATCGTCGCCGCGGCCTCGCGCAGGGTGGTGGCGAGGTCGCCCTGCCCGCCCACCTGGTCGCGGAAGTCGTTGATCAGGGCGGTCGCGGAATCGATCAGCGCGCGCAGGTCGAGGTCGGCGAGCTGCGTCATCAGCCGCTCCGCAGCGCTCGTCACCTGCGTGATCGTCGAGGGCACGGACGGGATCACCGGATAGCGCGGGGTCCAGGGCACCTCGATCGGCGGGGCCGCTGCGGGGTCGCGCACGAAATCCACCTCGAGATAGGCCAGGCCTGTCACGCCGGAGGAAGCGACGCGCACACGCAGGCCGGCGCGGACCGCGCTTTCGACCGACGCATCCCCGTAGCGCTGGGGGTCGACCGCGAAACGCACCAGCACCAGCCGCGAGGCCGGGTCGTCCGCCCCGCGCATCGAGGCGCTGTAGACCACCGAGACGAGGCCGAGTTCCGTCACGCGCCCCACCGGCACGCCGCGGAAGCGCACGGGCGCGCCGACATCGAGGCCGGCGATGGATTCGCGGATGTAGGTCTCGAAGGTCATCTGCTGGCCGCGCAGCGCCCCGGAGGTGAGGAACAGCACGAAGCCGACCGCCAGGCCGATGCCGACCAGCACCAGCGCCCCGACGCGGAAATAGAGCGAACGCCCGGATTGCGGCATGTCAGGCGGCCTCTCGCCGGAAGAAGGCGCGCACCGTGGGGTGGGTGCTGTCCTCGCGCAGACGTTTCGGGTCGCCTTCGGCGATCATGCCCTGCGCCTCCTTGTCGAGCATGATGCAGCGGTCGCCGATCGCCAGGATGGACTGGAGTTCGTGCGTCACCACGACGAAGGTGGTGCCGGTCTCGCGCGCGATCTCGACGATCAACTTGTCGAGACCGGCCGAGGTGATGGGATCGAGCCCTGCCGACGGTTCGTCGAGGAAGAGCAGCGGCGGGTCGAGCGCCATGGCCCGCGCGATGCCCGCGCGCTTCGCCATGCCGCCCGAGATCTCGGCGGGGAGTCGCCCCGCGGCATCGCCGAGGCCGACCAGACCGAGCTTGGCCCGCGCGAGCATCGACCGCGCCGGGCGTGGCAGGCCTGTATGCTCCTCGATCGGCAGTTCCACGTTCTCGGTCAGGGTCATGCTCCCGAACAGGGCGCCGGACTGCCACATCACGCCGATGCGCCGCAACAGCGCGCGCCGCGCCTCGTCACCCGCGGCGGCGATCTCCTCGCCCAGCAGCCAGGCGCGGCCGGCCGCGAGCGGCACCAGGCCGATCAACGTCTTGAGCAGCGTCGACTTGCCGCAGCCGGATCCGCCGAGGATGACGAAGATCTCGCCCCGGCGCACGTCGAAGGTCACGTCCTTGAAGACGGTGCGGGCGCCGAAGCGGACCGAGAGGCCCTCGGCGCGGATGACCGGTTCCTCGGCCACGCTCAGATTCCCAGCCGGAAGAACAGCACGGCGAAGACGCCGTCCATGGCGACGATGGCGACGATGCCGCCCACCACCGCCGCAGTCGCCGCATCGCCGACCGCCCGCGGCCCGCGGCCCGCGGACAGCCCGGCGCGGCAGCCGATGCCCGCGATCACCAGGCCGAAGCAGGCCGCCTTGAACAGGCCGCCGACCAGGTCCTTCAGCGTCAGCCATTGCTGCAGCTGGGATTCCACCGCCGCCCAGGGGTAGCCGAGCGTGCTCATGATCAGCGTCATGCCCGCGAGGCCCGCGAGGTTCATCAGCAGCGCCAGCACGGGCATCGAGATCGTCGCGGCGACCAGCCGCGGCAGCACCAGCATGGCGGTCGCGTCGATGCCCATGATCTTCAGCGCGTCCACCTCCTCGTTCACCGTCATGGTGCCGAGTTCCGCCGCGAAGGCCGATCCGGTGCGCCCGGCCAGGACGACGCCGGCGAGCAGCGGGCCGAGTTCGCGCAGCAGGGAGATGCCGACCAGGTTGGGCACGAAGACCTCCGCGCCGAAGCGGCGCAGCGGGATCGAGGACTGGTAGGCCAGGATGACGCCGATCAGGAAGCCCAGGAGCAGCGTCAGCGGGAAGGCGCGCGTGCCGACCTCGTCGAGGTGCCGCAGCACGTCCGACCAGCGCAGCAACCGCGGCCTGGCCAGCACGCGCAGGGTGGTGATGATCGCTTCCCCCAGGAAGTCGATACCCGCGCGCGCATCCCGGAGCCGATTGACCGTGGCCCGGCCGATGGAACTGATGGGGTGGTAGGGCGGCGGCGGCCCGGGCGGGGGCGCGGCCGCGAGCGCCTTGCGGGTGCGCTCGATCACCGCGCGCACCGGCTCGGACCCGCCGCGCAGCTCGGCCTCGGGCGCGATGGCCAGCAGCAGCACGGCCCCGGCGGAATCGACGCTTTCGACACCGGCGATGTCGAAGGCGGTCACCGCGGGATCGGGCGCGCGCGGCCACAAGAGCGCGGCCGTCGCCGTATCCAGCCGGCCGGAAACGGCCAGCACCGCTCCGCCGTCCTGCGCCTCGATCCGTGCGTCCGCGCCTGCGGCCATGCCATCCATGCCGTCGATTGGACCGGTCGGGCCTGTCACGGCAAGTGAATTTCAGCCCGCAAGCGCATGGATCAGGACCGCCGCGGCGACCGAAACGTTCAGGCTCTCGACCGGACCGGCGGCGGGCAGCGTCACGCGCAGGGCGCAGGCGGCCACCGCGGCGGGGGACAGGCCGTCCTCCTCATTGCCCAGGACGAGCGCCACCGGGGCGCCGCGGGGCAGGGCGGCCGGGGGCACGCCCCCGCGCGGCACCGCCGCGACGGTCAGGACGGCCGGAGCCAACGCCCGCAGGGCCAAGGGCAGGTCGGCGGCAACGAACAGGTCCAGCGCCTCGAGCCCGCCTTCCGAGGTGCGGAAGGCCGCATCCGACAGCCCCGCCTGGCGCGGATCGCCCGACAGCACCAGGGCCCGGCAGCCGAAGAAGGCGGCCGATCGGGCGATGGCACCGAGGTTATGGGGATTGCCGATGCCATCGAGGACCGGCGTCACGCGCGCGGCGCGCAGCGCCTCGGGCGGGTTGCGGGGATCCAGCGCGGGCACCGCCCGCGGCAGGGCCAGCGCGACGATCCCACCGTGATGCTGCGTGCCGGCGATGCGCGCGAGATCCGCCGGCTGCACTTCCCGATAGGGCCGGCGCAGCCGGGCGAGGACGGCGCAATGCGGCCCCGCCTCGCGTCGCCGCTCGGCCACGTAGAAGAAGCGCATCACGTCCTGCGGCCGCCGCGCGAAGACGGCGGCGACCGCGGCGGGGCCGCAATGACGGTCGAGGTCGGCGGCCCGGGTCACGCGGCGGCGAGAGCCTTCAGGCGCTGGTGCAGCGCGTCGGGGATCTCGATGCCCTCCGTGGCCGCACGGGCCGACAGCGCATCGCGCCGGCTGCCCGGCAGGCGCACGCCTTCCTCGGCGGTCATGGCGCCGAGGAAGGCCTCCATGCGCTGCGCGAAGACGTCGGCGCCGGCGAGCGCGCCGGGATCGACCACCAGCAGCGCCTGGCCGAGACGCGGGCGGTTGCCTTCGTCCTCGAAGAAGGAATCCGCCTCGAAGCCGAAGGCTGCGCCCGTCATCGCGACGCAGAGCAGTTCCACCACCATCGCGAGCAGCGCCCCTTTGGTGCCGCCCATCGCCAGCATCGCGCCCGACAGCGCGGCCTTGGCGTCGGTGGTCGGGCGGCCCTCGGCGTCGAGCGCCCAGCCCTCGGGGATCGGACGACCTTCCTTGGCGGCGACCATGATCTTGCCGCGCGCGACCTCGGACAGCGCCATGTCGATCACGATCGGCGGTGCGCCGCGACGCGGGAAGGCCGCGGCCACCGGGTTGGTGCCCATCAGCGGACGCCGCCCGCCCGGCACCGGCATCGCCGCGGGCGAATTGGTGAAGGCGAGCGCGACCAGGCCCTGGTCCGCCAGCCGCGCCACCGGCAGGCCCATCGCCCCCGAATGGTGGGAATTCGTGACGCCGGCGAAGGCGACGCCATGCGCCCGCGCGCGCCATGCGGCCTCGCGCTCCGCCAGCGCAAGCGCCGGATAGGCAAGGCCGTGCCGCGCATCGACCAGCACCGCACCGCCGCGCTCATTGACGATGCGCGGCATCGCGGCGCCGTCGGCGCGGCCGTTCTTCAGGAAGGCCGCGTACTGCGGCACGCGGGACAGGCCGTGGCCCGCCTGGCCCGCGGCCTCGGCGGCGGCGAGCGCACGCGCCGTCGCCGCCGCCATCTCGGGCGAAGCCCCCGCGCCAGCCAGTGCGGCGCGGGCGAGGGATTCCGCTTCGGTGAGTGACAGTCGCATCAGTCCGCGCGCAGCCCCGCGTCCTGGATCAGCCGCGCCCAGCGCGCGGTCTCCTCCGCCACATAGGCGACGGAGCGCGCCCGGTCCCAGGCCTCGACCGTGAAGCCGCCCTCGCGCGCCTTGCGGGAGACCTCGGGGTCGCGGATCGCGGCGAGCGTATCCGTCTCGATCTTCCCCAGCAGCGGGGCCGGCACGGCGGCAGGCAGCATCATGGCGGTCCAGTTCGTCATCTCGAGCGCGGGCTGGCCCGCCTCCTTCACCGTCGGAACGTCCGGCACCAGGGGATGCCGGGTGGCGGAGGTGATGGCAAGGGGGCGCAGCCGCCCGCCCTGGATCTGCGCGATGCATTCCGGCAGGTTCGAGACCATGAAGTCGAGATTGCCCGCCGCGAGGTCGGTCACGGAAGGTGCCCCGCCGCGATAGGGGACGTGCGTGATGTTGTCGCCCGCCTGCGCGACGCCACGCACGAGTTCGAGCCCCAGATGCGGCGGCGACCCGTTGCCCGAGGATCCCGCGTTCAGCCGCTGCGTGCGCGCAAGCGCGATCAGGTCCGCGAGGCTGCGCGCCGGGCTCTTCTCCGCATTCACCACCACGACGAGCGGCAGCGAGCCGAGCACCGAGACCGTCGTGAGGTCGCGGCGGAAGTCGAAGGGCGCGTGCGGGAACAGCGTCGCGTTCACCGTGTGCGTCATGGTGATGGCGAGCAGGGTGTGGCCATCGGGCGCGCTTTTCGCCACCGCATCGGCACCGATCAGGGCATTGCCGCCGGCGCGGTTCTCGATGACCACCGGCTTGCCCCAGATCTCGGACAGCTTCTGCCCGACCAGGCGCGCCATGATGTCGGTGAGCCCCCCGGGCGGAAAGGGCACGATGTAGCGGACGGTGCGGTCGGGAAAGCCTGCCTGGGCGCGCGCGACCGCAGGCGCGAACAGCGCCGCCGCGGGAATGCCGGCCAGGATCGTACGACGTTGGACCATATTCGTGTTCCTCCTGTTGATCTTGTTGGCAGGAACCGTAGCCCAGGACCCTTGCCGCGCCCTATAGGGACGCTTTCACCATGACAGAATGGAGAAACGCGTGACCGCAGTGGACCGGATCCGCGACTGGCTGGACGAATTCACCGCCTGGCGGCGCGACTTCCATGCCCATCCCGAACTCGGCTTCGAGGAGGTGCGTACCAGCGCCCTCGTCGCCGAGCGCCTGGCCTCCTGGGGCATCGAGGTGCATCGCAGCGTCGGCAGGACCGGCGTCGTCGGCGTGCTGCGCAACGGCAACGGCCAGGGCCGCATCGGCCTGCGCGCGGACATGGACGCGCTGCCGATGCCCGAGGCGAACACCTTCGCCCACCGTTCCACCATCGAGGGCAAGATGCATGGCTGCGGCCATGACGGGCACACCACCATCCTGCTCGCCGCGGCGCGCTACCTCGCGGAGACGAAGAATTTCGACGGCACCGTCCACTTCATCTTCCAGCCGGCCGAGGAAGGCCGCGGCGGCGCCCAGGCGATGCTGGCCGACGGGCTGTTCGAGCGCTTCCCCTGCGACGCCGTCTATGGCCTGCACAACCGCCCGGGCCTGCCGGTCGGGCAGTTCGCGATCCGCCCGGGGCCGGTGATGGCCGGCGCTGTGTTCTTCGACATCGTGGTGCAGGGCCGCGGCGGGCACGGCGCACGGCCGGAAGCGACGGTGGATCCGGTGATCGCCGGCGCGCAGATCGTCTCGGCGCTGCAGACCATCGTGTCGCGCAACGTCGGCGCGCTCGATTCCGCGGTGATCAGCGTGACCGGCTTCACGGCGGGCGAGGCCTACAACGTCATCCCCGACCGTGTCGCGCTGAAGGGCACGGTGCGCGCCTTCCGCGTCGAGACGATGCGCGTGCTCGAGGAACGGATGCGCGCCGTCGCGCAATCCGTCGCCGCCGGCTTCGGCGCGACCGCCGAGGTGACCTGGCGCGAGATCGCCGCGCCGACCATCAACACGCCCGAGGAAGCGACCGCGATGGCCGACGCCGCGGCCGCGCTGGTCGGCGAGCCGCATGTCGAGCGCAACCGCTCCCCGGTCATGGGTAGCGAGGACTTCGCCTACATGCTGCTCGAGAAGCCCGGCGCCTACATCCATGTCGGCAACGGCACGGGCGATGCGGGCGGCTGCGACGTGCACAACCCGCATTACGACTTCAACGACGCGGCGATCCCCTATGGCGCGGGGATGCTGGCGACGCTGGTGGAGCAGAAGCTGGCACGCGTCGGCTGAGACGGATCGAAGGGGGCCTTGCCTCCTTCGAACATACCCGGTTTCCAAAGGCCTTTCGGCCTTTGCGGGGGAGGTCCGGAGAGGGGCGACGCCCCTCCCCGGCACGGGTCAGGCGCTTTCGTACAGGCGCGTGAGGCTGTATTCGCGGTGGCCGAGGATCTCGGCCGCCGTGTGCTGCCCGTCCGCGGTGCGGATGATGCAGTCGAGCAGCGCCTCGCCCGCGTCATCCATGTTCATCTTCCGCTGCAGGATGCCGGTCACGTCGACGTCGATGTGCTCGGACATGGTCCGCATCGTGCGCGGGTTCGCGGTCAGCTTGATGACCGGCAGGATCGGGTTGCCGATCACGTTGCCCTGGCCGGTCGGGAAGGTGTGCACCGCGAAGCCCGAGGCGGCGCAGAGCGTCACCATCTCCGCCGCGGCGGACGACGAATCCATGAACCACAGGCCCGGATGCGTCGGCTCCTCGGCCTTGTCGAGCACGCCGTCGACCGTGCACTTCTTGCCGATCTTCTGGATGTTGCCGAGCGCCTTCTCCTCGATGGTGGTCAGGCCACCCTCGATGTTGCCCTTGGTCGGCTGGCTCTCGGACAGGTCGGAGGTCTTGTTGGCCTCGACCACCGCCTGGTAGCGGTCGAACATCCGCATGAACTGGTCGCGGATCTCGGGCGTCTTGCAGCGCGCCGCGACCAGGTGCTCGCCGCCGGTGAGTTCCGTCGTCTCGCCGAAGACCAGCGTGTTGCCGTTCTCCCAGAGCTTGTCGAAGGAATTGCCGACGGTCGGGCAGGACGCGAGGCCCGAGGTGGTGTCGGACTCGCCGCACTTGGTCGAGACCCAGAGGTCCTGCAGCGGTGCGCGCGTCTTCTTGAGCGCGGTGGCGTACTTCACCATGCGGTAGGCGGCGCGGGAGGCGTTGGCGATGGTCGCGATGTCGCCGTTCTGCTCGATGGCGAAGTATTCGACCGGCTTGCCGGTCTTGGCGATCCCCTCGGCGACCTTGCCGGCCCAGCCGAGCTCGATGCCGATCACCACGACCGCGGCGACGTTCGGGTTGCAGCCGGTGCCGATGATGGTGCGGAAGTGCAGGTCGAGGTCGGCGCCGAACTGCAGGCGCCCGTAGGCGTGCGGGATGGCGATGCAGCCCTGGATGTTGCGCGCCACGCCCTCGGCCGCGGCGTTGGAGATGTCGTCCACCGGCAGGATCAGGACGTGGTTGCGCACGCCCATGCGGCCGTTGTCGCGGCGCCAGCCTTCGAAGGAGGCGTTCTTGAGGTCGATGCCCATCGTCGCGGCTCCCTTACCAGCGCTTCGTCTTGACGTTGTGCACGTGCAGGTGCTCGCCCGCGCCGATGTCCTTCACCGCGCGCCCGATGTCGACGCCATACTTGATGATGGTGTCGCCGTTGCCGATCCCCTTGATCGCCAGCTTGTGGCCGATCGGGATGTCGTTCTTCGCGTCGAACTCGATCAGCTTGTCCTGGTCCATGATCCAGCCGGTGAGCTTCGTGCCCGCCTTCAGGCCCTCGACCACCACCACGCCGACGGAATCGCCTTCGTCGTGGACGACGAAATGGATCGTCATCGTTCTCTCCCTATCCATTGGGTGGCGGGAGGCTAGGCCGCGCTTGACCCTCGGTCAACTAGATGAGTTATATGACTGCCGTGAACGCGGAACCGCCCCTCTGGCGCCTGATCCGGGATTCGCTCGAAGCGGCGCTGGCCGCCGGCGAGTACCCGGCCGGCACGCCCCTGCCGTCCGAGGCGAAGCTCGCCGCGCGCTTCGGCTGCGCCATCGGCACGGTACGCCGCGCGGTGGACGAGCTGGTGGCCGCCCGCGCCCTGGTGCGCCGGCAGGGCAAGGGCACCTTCGTGCCCGACATCGACGCGATGGCGCGCCCGCTGCGCGACGGCCCCGACCGCACCGCCTTCTACTTCTTCCATATCCGCGCCGAGGGCGGGGCGCGCCTGCTGCCCGAGACGGAACTGCTCGACTTCCGCGCCTCGGTCCCCTGCCCGGCCTGGATCGCGCCGCATCTCGGCCTCGCGCCGCGCGCGCCGATGATCGTCGCGCGCAACCTCCAGCGCATCGGCAAGCGGCCGGTGGTGCTCGACGAATTGTGGCTGCCGAAGGTCCTGTTCCCCGGCCTCGACCGCGCCGCCTTCGCGGGGCGTGAGGGCACGGTCTACGGTCTGTACCAGAAGGGCTTCGGGCATTCGGTGATCCGCACCGACGAACGGCTCCGGGCCGTGGCGGCGCCGGCCGAGGTCGCCGCCGCCTTCGGCCTGGCGCCAGGCGCACCGGTGCTGCGGATCCAGCGCATCGCGCTCGCGATCGGGGACCGGCCGGTGGAAATGCGCATCTCCCATGCGGACACGCGGGAGCATGAATACTTCAACACCCTCGCCTGACGTGGCACAGACACTGGGCTGACAGGGGAGAAAGCCACCATGGCCGGCGTCTACTGGTACGATGGAACCTGGTCGACCGAGGAGCCGAAGGTGCTCGGCCCGATGGACCACGCCTTCTGGCTGGGTTCGGTCATCTTCGACGGGGGGCGGGCCATCAAGGGCTGGGCGCCGGACCTCGACCGCCACTGCGCCCGCGCCGTGGCCTCGGCCAAGGCGATGCTGATGAAGCCGACCAAGACGCCCGCCGAGATCGAGGCGCTGTGCCGCGAGGGCATCCGCCGCATGGGCCCCGAGGCGGAACTCTACGTCCGCCCCATGTTCTTCATCCGCAAGGGCCTCGGCGCCGCGCGCCCCGATCCGGACAGCACCGACTTCATCCTCGCGATCTACGACAGCCCGATCCCGAAATGGGCCGGCTTCTCGGCCGTGATGGCGCCCTTCCGCCGCCCGACGCCGGAAATGGCGCCGACCGACGCCAAGGCCGCCTGCCTCTATCCGAATGGTGCGCGGGCCTCGGCCTATGCGGCGACCCGGGGCGCGGACAATGCGGTGATGTGCGACGCCTTCGGCCATGTCGCCGAATTCGCCAGCGCGAATCTCTGGTTCGCCAAGGACGGCAAGGTCGTCACGCCGGCGGTGAACCACACCTTCCTCAACGGCATCACCCGCCAGCGCATCATCGGCCTGTTCAAGGACGCCGGCGTGACGGTCGAGGAACGCACGGTGAAGCCGGCGGAACTCGACACGGCGGACGAGATCTTCTCGACCGGCAACTACGCCAAGGTGCAGCCCTGCACCCGCTACAATGGCCGCGACATGCAGATCGGCCGTTTCGCGACGCAGGCGCGCGAGATGTACTGGCGCTGGATGGAAGCGCAGCCGAAGGTCGCCTGACGCGGGGCGGTCGGGGCAGGAAACCCTGCCCGACCCCTTCGCATCCGATGCACGCCAGCGCCGGGGAGGGAGCTTCCCTCGTCCCGGCGTCAGCCCGCGAAGAACTGTTGCGTGCCGTGCGCCTCGATGGCGGCGGCCAGGCGCTTCAGGGCGTGGATATAGGCGGCGGTGCGCACCGAGACGTGCTTCTCCCGCGCGATCGCCCAGATGCGCGCGCCCTCCCGCTCCATCACCGACCGCAGCCGCTCCTGGATCTCCTCGAGCGTCCAGTAGTAGCCCTGCCGGTTCTGCACCCACTCGAAGTAGGAGACCGTGACGCCGCCGGCATTCGCGAGGATGTCGGGCAGCACCACGGTGCCCCGCGCCTCGAGGATGCGGTCGGCCTCCGGCGTCACCGGACCGTTGGCGAGCTCGAGAACCACCTTCGCCCGCACCGACCCCGCGTTGCCGCCATGGATCATGTCCTCGAGCGCGGCCGGGACCAGAAGGTCGCATGCCGCGCCGATCACCTCCGCATCCGTGACCGCGGCGACGCCGGGCCCGGTCAGCGCGGTCACCGGCTGGCCTTCGGCCTTCAGCGCGATCAGCGCAGCGACGTCGAGGCCCGCCTCGCAGGCCACCGCGCCACGGGAGTCCGAGACCGCCACGATGCGGTGCCCATCGGCGGCGAGGAGTTCCGCGATGAATTGCCCGGCATTGCCGAAGCCTTGCACCGCGACGCGCATCCCGGCCCCGAGACCGAGATCCGCCGCCAGCCGGTTCACGAGGTAGTAGCCGCCACGCGCCGTCGCGTCGTTGCGGCCGAGCGAGCCACCGAGCGCGATCGGCTTGCCCGTGATCACGGCCGGCACGGGCTCGCCGCGGATGGAGGCGTATTCGTCCGCCATCCAGCCCATGATCATGGCGTTGGTGTAGACATCCGGGGCCGGAATGTCGCGATCCGGCCCGATCACCTTGGAGAAGGCCTGCACGTAGGCACGGGAGAGCCGTTCGAGCTCCGCCCGGGACAGGCTGCGCGGATCGAGCCGCACCGCGCCCTTCCCCCCGCCATACGGCAGATCCATCACCGCGCACTTCATGGTCATCCAGAAGGCGAGGGTCTCGACCTCCTCGGCCGAGGCGTCGGGGTGGAAGCGGATGCCGCCCTTGGTCGGACCGCGCGTGTCGTCGTAGCGGCAGCGCCAGGCGATGAAGGATTTGCGGGACCCGTCATCCATGCGGATCATCAGCCGGACCTTGGTCATCTCGCGCGCGTATTTCAGGCGTTCGATGACGTCCGGGTCGATCTGGATATGGCGAGCAGCTTCGTCGAGGCGCGACAGCGCCCCGCCGAGGAGGTGGCCGTCAAGCATATGTGCGGGTTCCCTGGCGTATTCGTGGGCAGTCGACGTGATTGTTTTCGAGTGAGAGCCCGCCCAGATACGCATCCATCGCCGTCGAGGGCAATGGCGGGTACAGGACAGCGCGCCGTCCCTCTCGTCCCCGCACTCCGTCAGGCGCCGCGAGTCTTCCGAAGATCGGGCGTGACGCAACGACACCGGGACGAGTTCCACGGCGCCGTGCACCAATACTCCGCTTGCAGCGGCCTTTCGGCCATGGCGGGGATCCGGAGAGGGCAGGCGCCTCTCCGGATCGGGCCTTAGCCTCGGCGAGTCACCCGCAGCACCGCGACCGCGAGCGCCGTCTTCACGACCGTGCCCGGCAGGAACAGCACGAAGCCGGCCATCACCGCGCGCTCCCAGCCGACGAAGCCGGCGAGCCAGGCGACACCCGGCACGAACAGCAGAAGATGCGCGGCCGTCAGCACCAGCGCCTGGCGCGGCCAGGACGAACCGGCCAGGCCCGCGACCCAGGCCGCGGGCAGGAAGCCGAGCAGGTAACCGGCCGTCGGGCCTGCCAGCACCGCGATCCCGGCCGTGCCATGGGCGAAGACGGGCAGGCCCATCGCGCCTTCGGCGAGGTAGAGCCCGACGCTCGCCGCGCCCAGGCGTGACCCGCCGAGCGCGCCCAGCAGCAGCACCGCCAGCGACTGCAGCGTCGCCGGCACCGGCCACATCGGCAGGCTGATCTGCGCGGACGCCGCGAGCACCGCGGAGCCGAGCAGCGCCATCGCGCCGAAGCGCAGCGCCGGCATGCCGCGCAGCGCGGCTGTGATCTTCGTCATCGTTCTTGTCCTTGGTTGGTTCAGGGAGAGATCGGCCGGGTCTCGCCACGCGCGACGGCGGCGAAGACCTTGTCGTTGTGGGCCCCGGCCGGCGGCCCCGGCCAGCGCACCATCTGCTGCGGGCTGACGCCGTCGAAGCGGAAGGGGGCGGCGGGATGCAGCACCTGCCCAAGCAGCGGGTCCTGCACCTCCATCACCCAGCCGCGGTCGCGGAAATGCGGGTCGTTGGCGCAATCCGCCATGTCGAACAGGCGCGAACAGGGCACCTCGGCGGCCTCGAGGATCGCCTCGGCTTCCGTGGCGGGCTTCGTCTTCGTCCAGGCGGCGATGGCGGCGTCGAGCTCGGCGACGTTCTCGCAGCGCCCGGCATTGTTGGCGAAGCGCGGGTCCTCGGCCATGGCGGGCCGCCCGATGGCGGCCATCAGCCGCTTGAAGATCAGGTCGGAATTGCCGGCGATGCACAGCCACTTCCCGTCGGCGCAGGGATAGGTGTTGGTCGGCGCCGCGGTCTTGATCGCCGCCCCCTGCGGCTGCCGCACCCAGCCGAACAGGCCGTATTCCGGCAGCATGCCTTCCATCAGCGAGAAGACGCTGGACACCAGGTCGACATCGACCACGCGCCCCTTCGCCGCCGGGTCGCCCTTCACCTGCCAGCAGGCCGCGGTGACCGCCATGGCGCAGTACATCCCCGCGAGGTCGTCGCTGATCGACACGCCGCAGCGCGGCGGGGGGTATTCGGTCTGCCCCGGATTGGCCGTGAGGTGGCGCAGGCCGCCCATCGCCTCCCCGATCGCGCCGAAGGCCGGCTTGTCGCGATAGGGGCCTTCCTGCCCGTAGCCGGAGATCCGCCCGATCACGAGGCGCGGATTCGCCTGGTGCAGCACATCGGGGCCGAGGCCGATGCGCTCGAGGTAGCCGGCGCGGAAGTTCTCGATCAGCGCATCGGCGCGCTTCAGCAGCGCGGCGAGCTTATCGCGGTCCTCCGCCTTCTTGAGGTCGAGCGTGACCGACAGCTTGTTGCGGCCATGCACGCTGAACCAGACGGCGTTGCCCTCGATGCTCGAGCCCCAGCCGCGCACCGGATCGCCGCCGGGCGGCTCGACCTTCACCACCTCGGCACCGAGGTCGGCCAGCAGCCGCGTCGCGAAGGGCGCGGCGATGTAGTGGCCGAGCTCGACGATCTTGAGCCCGGCGAGCGGGAGGTTCGGTGCCTGCGTCATGCCGCGATCCATACGCCGGAACGGGGTGGGCGGAAAATCCATGTCCGCATCAACCTATAGGAAGTGATTCTGCCGCCTCATCAACCCGTGGATCACGACCCGGCCGGCTGGGCCGAGCGGGGACCGCCTGTTCGTTTCTGTGACGATCCTTGCTGCGTGGCCGCATCGCACAAGACTAGGCTCGGCGCGGGTTGGATGGAGGCAGGCATGACCCCGGACCAGACTCGCATCGTGCAGGATACCTGGAAGCAGGTGCTGCCCATCGCGGATACCGCCGCGGACCTCTTCTACGATCGGCTCTTCGCGATCGACCCGACGTCACGGCCGCTCTTCAAGTCGGACACGCTGCCGGAGCAGAAGCGCAAGCTCATGCTCATGCTGAACTCGGTCGTCGCGGGCCTGTCCCGCCCGGCCGACATCGTTCCGGCGGCGGAGGCGCTCGCCCGCCGCCACGTCAACTACGGCGTGACCGCGGAACAATACGACAGCGTCGGCGCCGCGCTGCTCTGGACGCTGGAAAAGGGCCTCGGCGAGGCCTGGACCAAGGACGCCTCGGAGGCCTGGACGGCTGCCTATTCGCTGCTCTCGGGCGTGATGCGCCGCGCCGCCGCCTGACCTTCGCCACGCCGTCGCCACCGGGACGGCGCAACTTTCGTCCCCGGCCCTTTTGCGGCACCTTGCCGTGCCTGGAAGATCCGGGGGTCGGGAGACCATGACAGACGACGAAGCACTGGCCCGCGCCGCGGGCCTGGGAGATGCGTGGCGCGACCGCGGCGCGGAAATCGCCGAGGCGGTCGCGCATGCGAAGCGTCTCGCCACCGCCTTCCCGCGACCCGCCGACGAACGTGCCGAGCCGATGCCCGCCTTCGCGGTGACGCCGCGGCAGGCTCCGCGATGAAGCCGCTGCACGAACTGACGCTGGCCGAGGCCTCGGCCGCGATCGCGCGGCGCCGCGTCTCGCCGGTCGAATACCTCGATGCCCTGCGCGCCCGCTTCGAGGCGCTGGAACCCCGGCTCAACACCACCATCCTGCCGCTGTGGGACGCGGCGCGGGAGGACGCGAAGAAGGCCGCGCGCCGCATCGCGCGCTCGGGGCCGCGGTCGCCGCTCGACGGGCTGCCGGTCGGGCTGAAGGACATCATCGACCTGGCCGGCCACCCGACCACCTGCCATTCGCGGCATCTGCTCGACAACATGAAGAGCGCGGACGCGGACGCCGTCGGGCGGCTGCGTGCGGCGGGCGCGGTGTTCCCCGTGAAACTCGCCACGCATGAATTCGCCATCGGCGGGCCCGCCTTCGACCTGCCCTTCCCGCCGGCGCGCAATCCGTGGAACACGGCGCATCACCCGGGCGGGTCCTCCTCCGGTTCGGGGTCGATCGTGGGGGCGAACATCCTGCCCGCCGCGCTCGGCACCGACACCGGCGGGTCGGTGCGGCATCCGGCGAGCCATTGCGGCATCGTCGGCATGAAGCCGACCTACGGCCTCGTGTCCCGCCGCGGCGTCTTCCCGCTCGCCTATACGCTCGACCATGTCGGGCCGATGACCAAGGACGTCGCCTCCAACGCGATGCTGCTGAACGCCATCGCTGGGCACGATCCGGAGGATCCCGGCAGCGTCGCGCGCCGGTCGGCCAGCCAAGCCCGTCATCTGCGGAAGGGGCTGAAGGGTCTGACCATCGGCTTCGTCCGCCACTTCCACGAGACCGACCAGCCCGCCACGGCCGAGGTCGCCGCCGCCCTCGAAACCGCCGCGCGCGTCATGGCGAAAGAAGGGGCGAAGGTGAGGACCATCACCCTGCCGCCGCTCACCGAATTCGCCGGCGTGAACCGCGCCATCCTGCTCTCCGAGGCCGCGGCCATCCACGGAAGCTGGCTGCGCGAGGCGCCGGAGGGCTATTCGAACCTGACGCGCAAGCGCCTCGCCCCGGGCCTGTTTGTGCGCGCGGAGGACTACGTGCAGGCACAGCGCCGCCGGCGGGAATTGTTCGCCGCGGTCGAGGATGCGCTTCGGGCGTGCGACCTGCTGCTCACCGCCTCCTCCATGGATCCGGCCTGCCGCATCGACGATCCCGAGGCCGTGGAGATCACCTATCCGCGCCAGGCGCGCACGCCCTTCAACGTCACCGGCCATCCGGCGCTGACGCTGATGTGTGGCCTGTCGCAGGCCGAGGGGCTGCCGCTGTCGCTGCAGCTCGTCGGCCGCTGCTTCGACGAGGCGACGGTCTACCGCGCCGCCTACGGATACGAGCGCGCGGCGCCCTGGAAGGAGATGCGCCCGGCGCCGTGAGGCGCACCGGGCGGCACCCCATGAGCCCCGACGGCACCTCCCCCGAGACCCTCGCAGCGTCCACGCCCACGGTGTCGCGCCGCGTCGCGGCGGGCTCGCGCATGCGGCGGGCCCTGCGCGGCGCGTCGGTGCCGCTCATCCTGCTGGTCGCGGCCGCCCTGCTGCGCGCCTTCTCCTTTGCCGCGGCGGTGATCGATTCCGACGAAGGCCTGTACATGCTGCAGGCCCGCGAATGGCTGCGCGGGAACTGGCCGCTCGACGCGGTGTGGGACATGCACCCCGTGGGCGCGCCGGCCCTCTTCGCCGCCATCATGGGGCTGCTCGGCGAACAGATCTGGGTGCCGCGGCTGCTCGGGCTGCTCGGCACCTGGCTCACCGCCTGGGCGCTCTACGCCATGGTGCGCTTCGCCACCGCGCCGCCGGCGATCGGGCTCGCGGCCGGGCTGCTGTACCTCGCGCACACCACGCTGCTCGGCGGGCTTGCGACCAACACGGAAGTGCTCTTCGCGCCGCTGACGGCGTGGTCGATGGCGCTCGGCCTGCGCGCGGCACGCCGCGCGCTCGAGAACAACGAGGCGCCGCCCTTCCGCAAGATCCTCGCGATGGGCGTGATGATCGGCTTCGCGCTCGCGATCAAGCCGGTCGCGGTGTTCGAGGGCTGCCTCGCCTGGCTGCTGCTGGTCGGACCCGCCTGGTGGCGCGGCCTGCTGCCGACGTCGCGCGTGCTGCTCTACGCCGTCGCCTATACCGTGCTCTGCGCCTCGCCGACGCTGCTCTTCGGCCTTGCCTACTGGGTGCGCGGGCATCTCGACGACTTCGTGGTCGGCGCCTTCCTCGCTCCCATGCGGTACGCGGGCGCGCGCGTCGGGCTGCTCGATGCCGGGCGCTACACGCTGATCGCGGCGATGATCCTGTTCTGGGCCTTCATGCTGGTGATCCCGGCGGTGGCGCGGCCGCGGGTGAAGCAGGGCCCCGTCGCGCTGCTGCGGCGCCTCGCGATCGTCTGGTTCGCCGCGGCGACGGCCGCCGTCGTGATGCCGGGCATGTACTTCCAGCACTACTACCTGATCTGGATCCCGCCGCTGTCGCTGCTCGCGGCGCTCGGCGCGCGCCGGCTGGCGCGCGTGGCGCGGCCAAGCCTCGTGGTGCTGGCCTTCGCGGTCATCGTCGGCGGCGTCGCGACCGATGCCTGGCGATCCTCCACCATCCCGCGTCTCTACAGCGCGATCGGGCTCGGGTCGCCCGACCCGGTGCGCGCCGTCGCCCGCGCGGTGCGGCAGGAGATCGAGCCCGGCGAACCGATCTGGGTGGTGAACTACCATCCGGCCGTCTACGTGCTTGCCAAGGCGGGCCTCGCGACGCGCTTCGCCTTTCCCGACCAGCTCGTCGGCCGCTACTGGAGCGTCACCGGCATCGACCCGAACGAGGAGGTCGAGCGCATCCTGTCGACCAACCCGCAGGTGATCGTGGTGGACCGCGGCTGGTGGCCGAACGTCCGCCCGCGCATCGCCGCGATGGTCGATGAGGCGCTCCAGGAGAACTACGACCTCGTCGCCGCGGTGCCGGAGGAACGGGGGCCGGTGGAGATCTGGCGGTTGAAATAGGGCGGGTGATGGAGGGGCACTGCCCGTCCAAACCTCCCCGCCAAAGGCCGAAGGGCCTTTGGAAACCGATACCCGGCGCCAAGCCGGGCAGTCGCCGCGCTGGAACCAAGTGATGGTTCCCAAAGGCCTTTCGGCCTTTGGCGGGGAGAGCCCGAGAGGGGCGGCGCCCCTCTCGGCAGCACGCCTAGTGCCGCACGGCCTTTGCCGCCTCCGCGTACCCCGCCCGCCGTTCCGGCGCGACCGGATGCCGCCCCGCCACGCGTTCGAGCAGCATCCGCGCATCCTCCGTCGCGCCGGCCTTCATCGCCGCGTCGAGGAACAACTGCTCCAGCACGTCCTGCTGCGCGTGGCTGCCGCCCATGCGGTGCATCACGGACAGGGCGGGTCGCATCACCTCCACCGCCCGCGCATGGTCGCCCTGGGCATGGGCGAGCACCGCCTCCGACACCGGGATCGCGGCGTCGCGCAGGATCGGCGCGATGGTGCCGGGCTTCGACGCCGCCTCCCGCATCCCGTCCAGCATCCGCGCCGCGGCCTGGAAGCGCCCGGTCGCCGTCAGCGCCATCATCCAGTGCGGCAGGGTGAAGGCGGACAGGCAGTCCCCGATCCGCGCCTCGGCCTTGTCGGCGAGTTCCTCCCACCGGTTGCCGACATCGACGCCCTGGCGCCGGAGCCGGAACAGCATCGACGCCGCGTTCTGCACGTCGATGTAGAGGTCCGGCATCGCCTGGGTCAGCGCACTGCCGAGGTTGCGGAAGCCGCGGTCATACAGGTCGAGCACCTCGTCATGCTCCCCACGCTCGAGGTGATACATCGCGCGGTGCCACCAGAGGTGATGCAGCAGGTTCGACCCGCCGTCCCAATGCTGCTCGAGCGCCTTGAGCCAGGCGATGCCCTCGCCGCGACGGCCCTGCATCTCGAGCACATGCGCCACGCCGTGCGTCGCCCAGAGATCGCCGGGATCGAGCGTGACGGCGGCGCGGCCGGCTTCCTCGGCCTCGGTGTAATGGCCGCATTCCTCATTGGCGAAGCAGCGGCAGGCGAGGATGCTGCCGAAGCCCGGCACGGCCTCGGACCAATGCGGCCCGACCGCGTCGACCGAACGCAGCATCTGCCCCGCACGGCCGAGCCAGAAGGCGCAGAAATGGTGCAGCCGGAAGGCGAGGATGTCGCGCGGATGCTGCGCGAGGATCGCCTCCCACGCCCCGAGCGCGCCGTCCACGTCGCCGTCCGCCCAGCGCATCAGCGCCGCGGCATGCGCGCGCTCCCGGTCGTTGCCGGCGAAGCGCGCAGCCGCGGTCGCAGCCTCCCGCGCGCGCGGCACGTGCTGCGTGTTGTAGGCGAGCATGGCGAAGGCGCCCTGCAGCACCTGGCCCATCGCCATCTCCGGGTCGAGGGCGAGTGCCGCCTTCAGCCGCAGCCCGGCATCGGCGCGATACTTCAGGTAGCCCTGCACGACATGGTCGTAGGCCGCCGCGGCGGCGTCCGAGGCTGCGGTCAGGGCCTGGCCCTGGGCATCGGTCGGCATGCGTTTTCCTCCCACCCTGCCGCGCGCCGCGCGGCGGTCAGCCGGTCCCGGTCGATCCGAATCCGCCGGCGCCGCGCGCGGTGTCCGGCAGCTCCGCGACCTCCCGCCAGGCAGCGCGCACCACGGGGGCAAGGACCGCCTGCGCGATGCGCATCCCGCGTTCTACCGTGAAGGGCGCGTCGCCCGCGTTCATGACGATGACGCCGAGCTCGCCGCGGTAATCCTCGTCGATCGTCCCGGGGCTGTTCGGCAGCACGATGCCGTTCTTGAGCGCGAGGCCCGATCGCGGGCGCACCTGCAACTCGTAGCCGGCGGGAATGGCGATGCGCAGGCCGGTCGGCACCAGCATCCGCCCGCCCGGCGGGATGACGACCGCGGACATCACCGCGGCCAGCAGGTCCATCCCCGCCGCGCCCTCGGTGGCGTAGGAGGGCAGCGGCAGGTCCTGCGCGTGGGGCAGGCGGACGACGTCGATGACGGGGATGGTCACTGCAATGCCTCCGCGATGCGCGCGGCGAGGCGGCGCGCGACCTCTTCCTTCGCCATGCGCGGCCAGTCCTCGACGCCGGCGTCCGTCACCAGATGGACAGCGTTTTCCGCGCCACCCATGACGTCCCCCGAGACATCGTTGGCGACGATCCAGTCGCAGCGCTTCTTGGCGCGCTTCGTCACGGCATTGGCGACGACGTTCTCGGTCTCCGCCGCGAAGCCGACGACGAGGCGCGGGCGCGACGGTCCCGCCGCCGAGAGCGTCGCGAGGATGTCCGGGTTCAGCGCCAGGTCGAGCGGCGGCGGCGCCTCGCCCGGCACCTTCTTCAGCTTCTGGTCGGCGGCGCGTGCAGTGCGCCAGTCGGCCACCGCGGCGGCACAGACGGCGGCATCGGCGGGCAGCGCGGCCTCGCAGGCGGCGAGCATGTCGCGCGCGGATTCGATCCGCACCACGCGCACGCCGGGCGGGTCGGGCTGCGCGACCGGGCCGCTGACCAGCGTCACCTTCGCGCCCAGCGCGGCGAGCGCGCCGGCGATGGCATGCCCCTGCTTCCCCGAGGACCGGTTGGCGATGTAGCGCACGGGGTCGATCGGTTCATGCGTCGGCCCGCTGGTGACGACCACGTGCTTCCCGGCGAGCGGGCCATCCGCCAGCACGGCGCGGATCGCATCGCGCAGCGCGGGCGGTTCCATGAGGCGGCCGGGCCCGCTTTCGGGTTCGGCCATCGGCCCGTCATCGGGCCCCGCCACGATCACGCCGCGCGCACGAAGTGCCGCCATGTTCGCCTGTGTCGCCGGATGCGCCCACATGGCGGGGTTCATCGCGGGCGCGACCAGCACCTTCGCGCGCGTGGCGAGCAGCACGCAGGTCGCGAGGTCGTCCGTCAGCCCATGCGCCATCTTGGCCAGCAGGTCGGCCGAGGCCGGCACCACGGCGATGAGATCGGGCCAGCGTGCCAGGCGGATATGGCCGATCTCGGCCTCCGCGGCCCAGAGATCGTCATGCACGCGCTGGCCGGTGATGGCGGCCAGCGCCTCCTTCGTAACGAAGCGCGCGCCGCCGGCGGTCAGCACGGCCATGACCTCGTCGCCGTCGCGGCGGAGCAGGCGCGTCAGTTCCAGCGCCTTGTAGGCGGCGACCGAGCCCGAGACGATCAGCAGGATACGCATGGGGGCGGAGCCTAGCCGGGCGGGGATCAGGCCGCCACCCGGACCGCCGCGCTCTCGGGCGGCAGCAGGGCGGCGAGCGTCGCCGCCTGGGCGGCGAGCGAGGACGCGGAGCCGGGCGCGCCGGCGGCCACGATCAGCGCGTCGCCCTCGGGCCGGATGCGGGCCTGCAGCAGCGTCGTGGCGGTCTCGGCGAGGAAGGCGAGGCGGCGGGCCTCCTCCTCCGGCATGGCGAGCCGCCGCGCGGCGCGCGCGGCCTGCACGGCGCGCAGCGCGCGCAGCAGGCGTGCGAGGTCCTCGGTCGCGATGGCGGGCACATCGCCTTCCCTCCGCAGCGCGAGCACGTCGAGGGGCCCATCCACCGTCGCCAGCCCGATCGCCGCGACGCCGCGGCGGATCGCCTCGCCCTGCGCCTCGGACGGCGCCAGCATCTGGCGGCGGGCCAGGGCCAGGAGTGCCGTGGCATGGTCGGCCACGGTCCCGCGCGCGGCGCCGACGTCGCGGAACACGCCGGCGTCGCGCTGCGCGGCGATCAGTGCGGCGGCCAGCGCCTCCATGCGCGGTGCGAGCGTCGCCTCGCCGGTAAGGCGGTGCAGCGCCTCGGCCGCCATCAACGCCTGGGCGATGTCCGCCGGGGCGGCGCCTTCGGCATCGAAGGCGATCAGCGCGCGGGCGGCGCCGTCGCGCAGCGCCGCCCCGCGTTCCCCGGGCGCGAGCAGCGCGTGGGTCGCGAGCGCCAGCGCAACCGCGGCGATGGGCGCGGCCATGCTCGCCTCCGCGCCCCGCGGCACCGCGAGCGGGGCAGCGAGGCCGCGCAGCAGCACGCGCTCCTCGCGCGCCTCCAGTGCCGCACCTGCAGTAAGCCGTTCGGCGGCGTAGCGCGTCAGCAGCCAGTGCAGGCGGCCCTCGGCGGGGCCACTCGCCTTGACGCTCAACAGCGGCGCCGGGCCGCAGGGGCGGATGGTCAGCGACAGGGCGCGCGCCGCAGCGCGGTCCTGCCGCGCGCCAAAGGCCGCGACGGGCCCTTCGTGCAGCGTGACATTCTCGCCGTTCGGGCTCGGCACGCGGCGCGCGGCCTCGCCTTCCCCGAACACCAACGTCCCGAAATCCGCGCCATCGCCGGCGCTCATGCCGTCGCAGGCGGTGGTGACGCGCACGCGGTCCAGCGTCACGCCGGCGACCGGCGTCAACGTCACGGTCAGCGTCACGGCGGGACTGTCGGCGCGGATCTCATAGGCGTAGCGCAGCGTCGCCAGCTCGGTGGCAGCGCCGCGCGAAAAGCGCCCCTGCCCCGCGACCATGCCTTCATGCACCAGGCGCACGCCGTGATCGGTCGGCTCGATCGCCGCCCGCGCGATGGCATCCTCGACATCGAGGCAATGCTTGCGGCCGCGCCAGGTGAACTCGACCAGGTTCCCCGAATGCAGCAGCGCGCGGGGGCCGTCCTCGCCGGGGAGGAACTGACGGATCTCCCCGCGCAGCAGGTTGCCCTCGAAGCGGTGGTGCGGCGTCGCGATGCGGAAGGATCGCGGGGTCTCGTCCTCCACCGCGATCCGTGCAGGACCGAGGCTGCGCGGCACCCGGCCGGCAGCGACAAGCGAGAGCAGGAGCTCGACCGCCCCCTCCGCGCCGCCGAGCAGCGGATGGGCCAGCGCCTCGGCCGCGGCCGCATTGGCCCCGACCTCGAAGCGGGTGCCGCGGGGGGCATGGGCGAAGGCGGGGGCAAAGCCATCCGGAAGGCGCGCCGGGGCCAGGAAGCGCGCCATGCCGCGGGCCAGCCCGTCGCGCAGGGCGTCGAGGGCGGATCCGCTCACATCAGGCGCCGGCTTGGCTGCGCCCGGCCGCCCAGGCGGGCGCTCGGCCGCGCGGGCCGCAGGTCGCAACGTCGTGCCGTCCGCGTCATGCCGACCGTTCTAGCCGCGCGGCAGGGCGACGGGATAGTCTCGCGACCATGGAAACCAAGGATGGCGGCCGGCTGATCTTCCAGTCGGAGGTGTTCCGCACCGAACGCGGCCCGCGCCGCCCGCCCACCGGCAAGGTGGTGCGGGAAGCGGCGCGCGAGGTGCCGGTGCATGCCGAATGCGACGTGCTGGTGGTGGGCGGCGGTCCGGCCGGCACGGCGGCGGCCGTGGCCGCGGGGCGGCTCGGCGCGCGGACGCTGCTGCTGGAACGGCACAACCACCTGGGCGGCCTGTCGACCGGCGGCCTCGTCATCTGGATCGACCGGATGACGGACTGGAACGGGAACCGCGTCATTCGCGGCTTCGCCGAGGAATACCTCGACCGGCTGCCGAAGGACGCGGTGGCGGGTCCGCCGCCGGCGTTGTGGGGCGCACGGGACGCGGCGACGGCGGCCTGGTGGGCGGCGCGGACGGCGGCCTTCCACGGCATCGTGACCCATTCGCCGACCTGCGATCCGGAATGGATGAAGGCGACGGCGCTCGCGATGGTGCTGGAAGCGGGCGCGGACGTGCTGTTCCACGCCTGGGGCGCCGAGCCGGTGCTGATCGACGGCGCCGTGCGCGGCGCGGTGTTCGAGAGCAAGCAGGGCCGCCGCGCGGTGCTCGCGAAGGTGGTGGTGGACGCGACCGGCGACGGCGATCTCTACGCCCGCGCCGGCGCGGCCTCCGACAGCGACACGGATGAGCGCGACATCCACCACTGCATCAACACCTCCTGGATGTTCGCGCATGTGGACATGCCGCGCTTCCTCGCCTGGCGGGCGGAGAAGCCGTCGGAGTTCTCGGCCTTCCTCGCGCGCGGCAAGGCGGAGATCGGACTGTTCGACAAGGCCTTCGTGTCCTGGCGCGACGACGTCGCGCTGTTCATGGGCCCGCGCCTGGCGGGCTACGATGCGACGCAGGTGGACGACCTCAGCGAGATCGAGATCCGCAGCCACCGGCTGATGCTCGAACACCTGCGGATCTATCGTCGCGACGCGCCGGGATTCGAGACCGCGTCGCTCATGCTCTCCGCGCCGCAGATCGGGGTGCGGCATGCACGACGTCTGCGCGGCGCGACCAGCGTGACGCGCGAGATGTGGGACGGGCGGGTGCATGCGGACGAGATCGGCGTCTCGCCCTCCCTCGCGCCGAAATTCGCCAATGTCTCGGTGCCCTATGGCGCGCTGGTGCCCGAACGTCTCGACGGGCTGCTCGCACCCGGGCGGCACCTCGCCTGCGACGCGACGTCCCATTCCTTCCTGCGGGAGATCCCCCAATGCTGGCTGACCGGGCAGGCGGCGGGCGTCGCCGCGGCGCTGGCGGCCGATGCGGGGATCGAACCCCGTGCGGTCGCCCCACGTGCCATCCGCGCGGCGCTGCGCCGGCAGGGGGCCCATCTGCAGGCGGATGTCCATGCGGCGGCCTGACCTGATCGTCGCGCTGCTGCTGCTGGCAGCCGCGCCCGCGCGAGCCGAGGACACCGCCGCCCTGATGGCGCGGGCGCCGTGGGTGGTCACGGACGGGCCGGTCACGCCCTTCGCCGGTCCGGTCACGGTCGGCGGCACCGGATGGGGGTCGTTCCGGCGGCTCTGCGTCGCGCATGGGGCCCTGCGCGAGGATGGCAGGGAGGCGGAAATCGGATCCCCCACCTGTTTCGACGTCGCCGCGGCGCGCGAGGAAGCGGGGACCTGGCACCTCACCCTGCTGACCGAAGCCCGCGGCACGGCGCCGCCCATCGTCTTCACGACGACCCGCGATGCCGGGGGGCGGGTGGGCGCGGTGGCCGTGATCCCGCCGGCGGGTGTCGCGCCGCCCAGCCCCGAGCAACGCCAGCAGATGGGCCTGGTGTTCCGCACGGCGCTCCGCGCCAACGGCATCGAACAGACCGTGGTGCCGGCGAGCGGGCATTTCGTCATGCCGTTGCCGCTCGGCGATGTCGGCCGCGACTTTGCCGTCGACGGCGGAGGCCTCGACTGCCGCGCGACCGGGGAAGCGCAGATCGTCGGGCGCCGGGCGCTGCTGGCCGATTGCACGGGACAGATCGGGGGGCCGGGCCAGCGCATCGCGATGACCCTCGCCGGGCATTTCGCGATCGATGTGGAGACCGGCATGGTGCTCCGCCATGGCTATGCTTCCGACCTGGTGGTCGAGGCGGATGCCGCCGGCCGCACGCCCCGGGTGGCGTTGCGCGGCGTCTCGCGGCTGCGGCTGGAATGACGCGGCGTCTCCTCGCGCTGTTGCTGCTCGCGGCCCAGCCGGCGGCGGCGCAACAACCGGGCACGACGGATTGGCGCACGGCGGCGCCTCTGCTGCCGCTCGACGGGCCGACGCGCATGGTGCGCCAGCCCGTGACCATCGGTGGCGAGGCCTGGGGCCCGTGGCGGCGCGTCTGCCGCGAGCAGACGCTGCGGCCCGGGCGACCGCCGCAGCGCGATTGCCTGGCGGTGACGGAGGCGCGGCCCGAGGGCGACGGCGTGCGGCTGACCCTCCGGCACGAGCCGACCGGCCTGCTGATCGCGGCGCAGCGCGGCGTCGATGGGCGGATCGGCACCTTCGAGGCGGTGCGCGCCGACGGCACCGCGCCGCCCGAGGATGCGCGCCGTGCCGCGCTGCTGTCGGCCTGGCGGGAGCAGTTCGCGACGCTGAGCCTCGAGGGCCGACGCATCGCGCCGAACGATCAGTTCCCCCTGCCGGTCGAAGGATCGCCGCGCGGCGGCATCTGCCGTCCCGACAGCACGGGGATGATCGGCGGGCGGCCGGTACTGGTGGCCCGCTGCGCCGTGGAGCTGGCCGGCCGGCTGCGGGGTGGCGAGTCCGATGCGCGCGTCGCGATCTTCGCCCGGGTGGCGATCGACGTCGCGACGGGGATGGTCTCCGCGCAAGGCTATGCGACGCGCATCGAGACCTTCGCGGCCAATGGCCGGTCGAACGGCGTGGTGGTCACGCCGTCCCGCGTCGTCCTCGAATAGCGATCCTCGTGACGACGCGGCCCGCGGCCGCGCCTCGGGCCGGGAGCGCGGCGCGACCGCGCCCGGACCGCCCGCCGCGTCAGGCGGTCCCGTCCACGGCGCGCAAGCCAAGCCGGCGGATGCCGGCGCTCGAACTCACTTCTTCGACGCTTCGTACCGTGCCTTCGTCTCCGCGTTCGGCGGATAGAGCCCCGGCAGCGGCACGCCCTTCTCGACCTCGGTCATGATCCAGGCCTCGAGGCGCTCCTGCTCCACCGCGGCCTCGACCACCGCGTCGAGCATCGCCTGCGGGATCACCACCGCGCCGTCGGCGTCGGCCACGACGATGTCGCCGGGGATCACGGTGACGCCGCCGCAGCCGATCGTCTCCTCCCAGCCCACGAAGTTCAGCGCGGCGACCGAGGCGGGGGCGACGTAGCCCTGGCAGAAGACCGGCAGGCCGGTGCCGATCACGCCCGCGCCGTCCCGCAGCACGCCGTCCGTCACCAGGCCGGCCACGCCCTTCTTCGCCATGCGCGCGCAGAGGATGTCGCCGAAGATGCCGGCCGCGGTGCTGCCCATCGCATCGGCGACGGCGACGCAGCCTTCCGGCATCGCCTCGATCGCCGCGCGGGTCGACCGGGGGGAGGACCAGGAATCGACGGTGGCGAGGTCCTCGCGCGTCGGGGTGAAGCGCAGGGTGAAGGCGGGGCCGACGATGCGCTTGGTGTTGCCCGGCACGATCGGGCGGGACCCCGCAATGTAGCAGAAGCGCACGCCCTTCTTGAGCAGGACGGTCGTCAGCGTCGCGGTGGTGACGCCCTCAAGGGCGGTCTTCTGGGCAGCGGTCAGGGCCATGGACGGTTCTCCTTCGGCGATGACGGTGCATCGCAGGGGGCGGACGGGCCTGCAAGGGGGGCCGAGGCGCGTCGGGCGCAGGCCGGCCCCCGTGCCAGCGCCGGGCCGGGATGCCATGCTGGTCCCGCGCGGCCACCCTCGCGCCGGAGAGCCCGCATGCCCGTCTGGCTGATCCCGATGATCTACTCCGTGACGAGCCTCCTCGGCGCCGTCCTCCTGCCGCGGCTCGAGCACGCGCTGATGCCGGGGCTCGACCTCGGCGTCTCGCCAAGTGCGGCGCTCGCGATCCTGTCGGGGATCTCCTCGGGGATGATGGCGCTGACCGGCATCGTCTTCTCGGTCGCCTTCGTCATGCTGCAGTTCAGCGCGATCAGCTACTCGCCGCGCTTCGCCGCGCGCTTCGCGCGCGACCCGATCCTCTACCACGCGCTCGGCATCTTCTTCGCCACCTTCACCTACGCCCTGGCGGCGACGGCGTGGACCGACCGGGACGGGTCGGCGAAAGTGCTGGCTCTCTCGGCCCTCCTCGCAGTCGGGCTGCTTTTCGTCAGCATGATCGTCTTCGCCCTGCTGATGCGGCGCCTGGGAGACCTGCAGGTGACGGAGACACTGCGCTACATCGGCGACCGCGGGCGGGAGGTGATCCGCGCGAGCCTCGCCGCAAGCGCCGCGGGAACCCAGGCGGCCGCCGGTCACGGCACCGACGCGCCGGTGACGCAGGTGCTGCGCCATGACGGCCCGCCGCGCTACGTCGAGCGCTACGACGTCCCCGCGCTCGTCGCGCTGGCCCGCCGCGCCGGCGGGGCCATCGAGATGGACTGCGCCGTCGGCGACATGGTGCTCGACGGCACGCTGATGCTGCAGGTGCGCGGTTCGGGCGCTTCGCTGCCCGAGGCGGAACTGCGCCGCGCCGTGCGGCTCGGCGCCGATCGCACCTTCGAACAGGATCCGAAATACCCGCTGCGGCTGCTGGTCGACGTCGCGATCAAGGCGCTGTCCCCGGCGATCAACGACCCGACCACGGCCGTGCAGGCGCTCGACCAGATCGAGGACCTGCTGCGGCGCC
This sequence comes from Neoroseomonas marina, assembly GCF_012927745.1. Classification (GTDB taxonomy): domain Bacteria; phylum Pseudomonadota; class Alphaproteobacteria; order Acetobacterales; family Acetobacteraceae; genus Neoroseomonas; species Neoroseomonas marina. The sequence continues at coordinate 539,737 of NZ_JABBKX010000002.1, read as the reverse complement.
TGGCCCGGCACCCGCTGGCGGCGGGCATCGCGACGGACGGGGAGGGCGTGCCCCGCCTGCGCTTCCCCGTGCCGAGCTGGAGCGACTACCTGGCCCTCGCCTTCGACGAGATCCGCGTCTTCGGCGCGACCTCCGTCCAGGTGCTGCGGCGGATGCGCGCCGCGCTGGCGGGCCTCGAGGAGGTGCTCGGCACCGACCCGAGGGCGGCGGAGGTGCGTCGCTACATGCGCCACATGGACGCGACCATCGCCCGGTCCGCCTTCGACGAGGAAGACCGCGACGCGGCCCGGCGGGAGGATCCGCAAGGCCTGGGCCTGACCCGCTAGGGCGGTCCTGCCGCCTGCGGCCCGGCGCCGCGCCGGTCTCTCGGCAGGGCGGAAGACCCCCCGCGACGGGCGCTCGGGTCTGAAATCCGTGCGTGCGGACTTGATCCGGCGCAAGGTGAGGCCCGCAGGCCGGGCGTAGGTAGACGCCACCGTGAACCCGCCACGCGTCCGCACATCGGGACGGGAGGCAGCGCCATGAAGAAGTCGTCCAAGTCCCGCAACGGCTCGAAGCCCGCGACGACGCCGTCCCCGGCATCGCCGGGTCCCCGCGCGACCGAGGCCCATCCCCACGCGCTCGACGAGCGCCTGGCGGCGGGCAAGGCGCTGCGCGAGCGGGTGGCGCGCGATGCCCACGCCGCCTGGAAGCGCCCGGCCAACCGGTTCGATCCGGTCGCCTTGATGCAGCAATCCGACCCCGAGCGCCTGCCCGAGCTGGTGCCGATCCGCTATGGGCGCATGCTCGCCTCGCCCTTCGCCTTCTACCGGGGATCGGCGGCGATCATGGCCGCGGACCTCGCCGGCACGCCGGCCAGCGAGTTGCGCGTGCAGGCCTGCGGCGACTGCCACCTGATGAATTTCGGCGGCTTCGCCACACCAGAGCGCAACATCCTCTTCGACATCAACGATTTCGACGAGACGCTGCCGGCACCCTGGGAATGGGATGTGAAGCGGCTCTCGGCCTCCTTCGTGCTGGCGGCGCGATCGCTGAACATGAAGGACAGCGTCGGGCGCGACGCGGCGGCCGCGGCCGCGCGCAGCTATCGCAAGCGCCTGCGCGAATTCGCCGAGATGCACCCCCTCGACGTCTGGTACGCGCAGGTCACGGCGGAGGCCGTGCTCGACACGCTGCCGGCGGCCCGGCGCGACCTGCTCGCGGCGCGGCTCACCAAGGCGCAGGCAGGGACCGGCTCCGAGCTCGACTTCCCGAAGTTGGCCGGGGTGGTCGGCGGGCGGACGGCCATTCGCGACGCACCGCCGCTGATCTTCCACCCCGAGGAAGCGCGCGCCCCCGAATTCGGCGCCGTACTCGACCAGGTCTTCGCGGCCTATCGCGAAACGCTGCCGGATGACCGGCGCGTGCTGCTCGACCGCTACCGGGTGGTGGATGCGGCGATCAAGGTCGTGGGCGTCGGCAGCGTCGGGCGGCGCTGCTGGATCGCGCTGCTGATGTCGGCGGGCAACGCCCCGCTGTTCCTGCAATTCAAGGAGGCGGTGGCCTCCGTGCTCGAACCCCATGCCGGAGCCAGCGCCTACGCCCACCATGGCCGGCGCGTGGTCGAGGGGCAGCGGCTGATGCAGCCGGCCTCCGACGTCTTCCTGGGCTGGGTGACGGGGCCGGGCGGGCGGGAATTCTACGTGCGCCAGCTCCGCGACGCGAAGATCAAGCCGCTGGTCGAAAGCTTCGACGAGGAGTTGCTGCTGCTCTACGCCAAGATCTGCGGCTGGGCGCTCGCCCGCGCCCATGCCAAGGCGTCCGAGGTGGCGGAGATCGCCGGCTACCTCGGGTCGAGCGACCAGTTCGACGAGGCGATGGGCGATTTCGCGATCGCCTATGCCGACCAGGCCGAGCGCGACCATGCCGCGCTCAAGGCCGCGGTGCGGCGCGGGGCCGTCACCGTGGCGCAGGAAGCGGGCTGAGCGGCGTCAGCCCAGGATGCTGGCGGGGTCGCAATTGGCCCCGCAGACCAGCACGCCGACCTCGGCCGCTTCGGGCGGCGTCCAGCCGCCGCCCAGCACCACGGCGAAGGCCGTGGCGCCGCCGGGTTCGGCCACCACGCGCAGCCGGTCCCACAGCCAGCGCTGCGCGGTGCGGATCATGTCGTCCTTCACCACCACCAGCCGGCCGCCGACGCTCGACAGCACCTCGAAGGGCAGGGCCCCGACCCGCCGGGCGCCGAGACTGTCGGCCGCGATGCCACCCGAGGGCACGTCGACCGGCTGCCCCGCCAGCCCCGCCGCGAGCAGGGTCGGGCATTCGTCGGGCTCGGCGACGATCATGTCGACGCGCTCCTGGTACCAGGAGGCGATGCCGCCATAGAGCCCCCCGCCGCCCGCCGCGACGACGAGATGAGTGAGGTCCGGCGCGTCCTCCTCGAACTCCAGCCCCACGGTGCCCTGGCCGGCGAGGACCTCGGCCTGGTCATAGGCATGGACGATCAGCGCCCCGGTCTCGGCCGCGCGGGCCTCGCTGGCGCGGCGCGCCTGGTCGTAGGCCGCCCCGCCCACCATCAGCGTCGCGCCGGTCTCGGCGATGCGTGCCCGCTTGGCCTCGGAGGTGATCTCGGGGACGAAGATCTCCGCCTTCACCCCCAGGATCCTGGCCGCATGGGCCACCGCGATGCCGTGGTTGCCGCCCGAGGCGGCAATGACGCCGGCGGGGGGCACGGAGGCCGACAGCATCCGGTTGAAGGCCCCGCGCGGCTTGAAGGACCCGGTGACCTGCAGTTGTTCCAGCTTCAGGGTGAGCGGGAAGCCGAGGCCGGTGTCCTCGGCCGAGAGGCGGATCACCGGCGTGCGGCGGATATGGGGGGCGATGCGCGCCGCGGCGGCGCGGATGTCGTCTTGGGTGACCATGGCGCCAGGAAGGTGCCCGGCACCCGGAGGGGTGTCCATGGGCCGTTTCAGGGGGCGACGAGGCGGCGCTTTGACTGGTGCCCCATTTCTGCCATGGTCCGCCGCTCGGACGGGATGGCCGGGCTGGGAATGCTGGTCCATGGGAGTTGCGCCTCGCGCGACGGGGCGGCGGTTCTGGTGTTGGGAGCGCCGGGCGCCGGCAAGTCGGATCTCCTGCTCAGGCTGATCGGCCGGGGCTGGGATCTGGTGGCGGACGACCAGGTGGTGGTCGCGGACCGCGCCGTGGGAGCGCCGGCCGCGCTGAAGGGCTTGCTGGAAGTAAGGGGACTCGGGATTTTCGAGGGGCTGAAAGTGGCTGAGGGCGCGCGTCTGGCCCTCGTCGTCGAGCTGGTGGAACGGGCGGCAGTGGACCGGCTGCCGCAGCCGGCGTCCTGGATGCCGGCCGGGGTGCCGCGCGTCGCGCTGCACGGATTCGACGCTTCGGCCTGCGACAAGGTGGAACTCGCGCTGGCCGCAGCCCTGGGGCGTGCGCAGCAGCGCGCCGGAGCCTTCCGGACGTGATGGACGGCGTCCCCCCACAGCGGCGGCAGGTGGTGCTGGTGACCGGCCTGTCCGGGGCCGGCAAGGCCTCCATCCTCAAGGTGCTCGAGGATCTCGGCTACGAAACGGTCGACAACCCCCCCCTCTCGGTGCTCGAGGCGCTGGTGGGCGACGGCGACCAGCCGCTCGCGGCGGGGGTGGACAGCCGGACGCGGGATTTCGACGCGGCGGCCGCGCTGCGGCTGCTCGAACGGCTGCGCCTGCGGCCGGATATCGCGGTCACCCTGGTCTTCGCGACGGCCGAGGCCGATGTGCTGCTCCGTCGCTACACCGAGACGCGGCGGCGCCACCCGCTGGCGCCGGGCGGGCCGCTCGGGGCCTCGGTCGCCGACGGCATCGGGCGGGAGGCGGCGCTGATGGAGCCGCTGCGCGTGACCGCCGACCTGCTGGTCGACACCTCGGACCTGCCGCTGCCCGACCTGCGCCGGATGGTGGAACGCCGCTTCGGCGCCGAGGCCGGCGGGGGCATGGGCGTGTCGGTCGTCTCCTTTTCCTACGCGAAGGGGCTGCCGCGGGAAGCGGACCTGGTCTTCGACATGCGTTTCCTGCGTAACCCCCATTACGTGGACGCGCTGCGCCCCGAGACCGGCCAGGACCCGGCCGTGGCCGCCTATATCGAGGCGGACCCCGATTTCGGCCCCTTCTGGCGCTGCATGACCGAAATGCTCGGGCCGCTCTTGCCCCGCTACGCACAGGAGGGGAAGAAGTACCTGACGATCGCGCTGGGATGTACGGGCGGCAAGCATCGCTCGGTCCTGGCGGCGGAACGTCTGACACACCATCTAAAGGCGCAAGGCTGGCGCGTGGAACTGGTCCACCGTGAGCTCGCGGCTGGCGCAGCGGGATCGCGCGCCAGCCGTGCACCGGGGCGGGAGGCCCTGACGCAGTCATCATGATCGGCATGGTTATCGTCACGCACGGCCGCTTGGCCGAGGAGATGCGCCACGCCATGGAACACGTGGTCGGACCGCAGCAGGCGGTGGCGACGGTCTGCATCGGCCCCGACGACGACATGGATCACACGCGCACCGACATCCGGCAGTCCATCGAGGCCGTGGACCAGGGCGACGGCGTCGTCGTCCTGACGGACATGTTCGGCGGCACGCCGTCGAATCTCGCGATGCAGATGGCCGGCGGCGAGCGCCCGGTCGAGGTGCTGGCCGGGGTCAACCTGCCCCTGCTGGTGAAGTTCGCGAAGGTGCGCGGGACCGAACCCCTCTCCCAGGCAGTGGACCACGCGGTCGCCGCCGGGCGAAAGTACATCGCGTGCGGACGGGATGTGCTGGCGGGCGCCCAGGCGGCCCCAGCCCTGCCCAACGGGAGGAGCGGCGCGTGAACGAATGGCCCGACGAGCCGGGGGCGAAGGTGGCGGGCGAACCGGCCCCGCCTGCCGACCCCTGCGGCTGCGATCCCGGGGATTCCGGGCTGGTGCTGCGGCGGACCGTCGTCATCCGCAACAGCCGCGGCCTGCATGCCCGCGCTGCCGCCAAGCTTGTCACCACGGCCGAGCGCTTTTCCGCCTGCGTCAACGTGCTGCGCGGCGGGGAGAGCGTGCCGGCCTGCTCCATCATGGGCCTGATGATGCTCGGCGCCGGCCAGGGCGCCGAGATCCTGATCGAGGCCGAGGGCTGGGACGCCAAGGAAGCGCTCGAGGCGGTCGCCGGCCTGGTCGAGGCCGGCTTCCATGAAGACTGAGACCCCGAAGACCAAGGCGAAGGCGAAGCCGCGCGAGGTCGCGGTCCAGGGCATCGCGGTGTCGCCCGGCGTCGCCATCGGCGCCGTCTACGACACCTCCGACCCGCCGGCCGAGGCGCCGCGCCGGACCATCGGCGCGGAAGCGGTCGAGGACGAGCGCCAGAACCTCGCCAACGCGGTCGCCTTTTCCCGCAAGCAGATCGGCAAGCTGAAGACGCGCATCGGCGTCCTGCCCGAGGAGGCGCAGGAGGAGATCGCGCCGCTGCTCGACGCGCATCTGATGATGCTCGGCAATTCGCGGCTGATCCGCGGCGCGCGCAAGCGCATCGAGGCCGAGCTGCTGTCCGCCGAGACCGCGGTGCTCGACGAATCCGAGGACATCCGCGCGGCGATCCTCGCGGCCAAGGACGACGACAAGGCGGGCCTGGCGCGGCGCGCCAACGAGGTGCGCGACATCGCCCGCCGCCTGATCCGCAACCTCACCGCCACGCCCTTCCGCACCCTCAAGGACCTGCCCGAGGGCTGCATCCTGGTCGCCGAGGAACTGACCCCGGCCGACGCCGCGCTGCTCGACCCCGCGCGCATCGCGGGCGTGGCGACCGAGGAGGGCGGCACCGACGGGCACACCGCGATCATGCTGCGCGCCCTCGGCATCCCGGCGGTGCTCGGCGCCCATGGGCTGACCGAGACGGTCCAACGCGGCGACCAGGTCGTCCTCGACGGCACCGGGGGCGTCGTCACGGTGCATCCCTCCGCGCCCACGCTCGGCGCGGCGAAGGACCGGCTCGCCGCCTTCGCCAAGGAACGGACGAAGCTGTCCAAGCTTCGGCGCCTGCCGGCCGAGACCACCGATGGCGAGCTGGTCGAGCTGCAGGCGAATCTCGAGATCCCGCAGGAGCTGCCGCTCATCGCGCAGGCCGGCGCGCAGGGCATCGGCCTGCTGCGCACCGAGTTCCTGTTCATGAACCGCGAGGACCTGCCCGACGAGGATGCGCAGGTCGAGGCCTACACCCAGATCGTCGGCGCGATGGAAGGCCAGCCGGTCACCATCCGCGTACTCGACTGGGGCGGCGAGAAGGACATGGAGGCACTCGCCGAGGGCGTCGCGCCCGTCCATGCCGGATCGAACCCCGCGCTCGGCCTGCGCGGGCTGCGCATGCTGCTCAAGCGGCCCGAATTGCTCGAAGTCCAGTTCGCCGCCGTGCTGCGCGTCGCCGCCGCGGCCGGCGACGGCGACGTCCGGCTGCTGCTGCCGATGGTCACCATCCCCGAGGAGGTGAAGCAGGCGCGCGAGATCTACGACCGCGTCGCCCGTCGCCTTCGCCGCCGCGGCGACAAGCTGCCCGAGAAGCTGCCCCTGCTCGGCGCGATGATCGAGACGCCCGGCGCGGCCCTGGCCGCCGACGCGATCGCGCTGGAAGCCGATTTCTTCGCCATCGGGACCAACGACCTCGCCATGTACACCCTCGCGGTGGACCGGGCGGAGGCGGAGGTGTCCCACCTGTACGACCCGCTGCACCCGGCGGTGTTGCGCCTGGTGCAGTTCGCCACCGAAGCGGCGCTGCGCCTGCGCATGCCGGTGTCGATCTGCGGCGAGATGGCGGGCAATCCCCAGTTGACGGGGTTGCTGCTCGGCCTCGGCGTGCGGACCTTCTCGATGAATGCCTCCGCCCTGCCGCGCGTGAAGCAGGCGGTGCGGGCGCTCGACATCGGGGACTGCGCGCGTTTCGCGCGGCGCGTCATGGAGCAATCCGACCCCGCGCGCATCCGCGAACTGGTGGCGGGCTTCGCCGAGGGCGTCACCGAGCGCGCCTGACGGCTGGCACGGGCTCGCCCTGTGCGCCAGCACGAAGCGCAGGCTGTAACCTGCTGTACTGAAGCGTTACAGGGCGCCTTGTTTCTGCCCTTCTTCCGCCCCCTGAACGTCGCGCGGCCTGTCGAGGCTGGTCGCGAGGAACAGGGGAGTGCCTCACATGCGACCCATTCGCCGCGCTGCCGTCACCGGGCTGTTCGCGCTGTGGCTGGCGCCGCTGGGCGCCGTGACGGCGGACCGCGCACCGGTTGCTGGGGCGGAGGCGCATAGCGGGATCTATGGCCCCGAGCGCCCCGCAGCGATGCGCGACGAGGATCGCGAGGACGAGTCCGAGGCGGATCGCGCCGAGGGATGACGGGCCGAGAGGGGCGCCGCCCCTCGCGGCCTCGCCCCGGCGGCCTGCCACACAAGGTCATGGTTTCCAAAGGCCTTTCGGCCTTTGGCGGGGAGGCTTGGAGGGGCAGCGCCCCTCCAATTCCGCAATCACCCGTCCCCGGTCCCTGCCGACCATTCCTCGATCCGCGCCAGGTGATCGTAATCCCCGCCCGCCGCGCTGCGCGCCGGGTGGGGCCGTGACGCGAAGGGCGCTTCCCCCAGCAGCCAGCGCGCCGCGAGGGCCATCAGCCTCTCCCGCGCCAGCGCCGCATAGTCCTCGTCGGCCTTCATATGCTTCACTTCCCCGGCCTGCTCGCCGCCCGTCAGGCTCCAGTAGAGCAGTTCGGCGGCCTCGCCCTGTGCGCCGGCGAAGGCCCCCTCGGCGAGCAGCCAGGCCTCGATCGGCAATTGCGGGGCCGCACCTTCCAGCAGGTCCTTCTCCCGCGGCACCGTGCCGGTCTTGTAGTCCACCACGCGCCAGCCGCCGCGGCTGAGATGGTCCAGCCGGTCGGCGCGCGCCTCGATCTCCACCTCGCCCTCGGCCATGCGGAGCCTGGCGACGCCCTTGGTCTCCACCAGGCAGGCGAGCAGGCCGCCGCCGGCGCGCAGCCGGGCCTCCTCCTCGATGACGAAGCCGCCGATGTTGGACAGGCGCGGCCCCCAGAAGGCGAGGATCCCCGGCCGGTCGGCGTGCTTGTCGAGCGCCGCCGCCGCCGCGCGGTCCCAGGCGGCACGCGCGGCGTCATGCCCGGGCCAGGCGGTGCCGAGCGCGCGCAGGAAGCCCGCCATCGCGTCATGCACCAGCGTGCCGTACTCGATCGCCCCGACATCGAGGTCGAGGTCTTTCAGCGCATTCAGACGCAGCATCCGGCGCGCATAGAAGGCGTAGGGATCGGCGATCAGTTGCTGCGCGTCGGACACCGTCAGGCGGCGCGGGCGCAGCTCCGCCGGCGGCGCGGGCATCGGGCGCGGCACCGGCGTCACGGTCGCGGGGGCATCCAGCGCCGCCGCCCATCCCGCCGCCGGCGAGGCCTCCAGCGCCAGCCCGCCCTGCCCGGCCAGGAAGGTGTCCAGCCGCGTCAGCCAGCGCGCCTGCACCGTCGGCGCCCCGCCGCGCCGTGCGGCCGAGGACAGCACCACCTCCGGCGCCGCCGCCGCGGCATAGAGGAAATCCGCCGCGACGCGGCCGATCCGCGCCTCGGGTTCCGGCAGGCCGAATTCCCCGCGCATCGGGCGGCTCATCCACGGACCCGGCTCGGTCGCCTGCGGCCAGACGGATTCCTCGAGCGCGCCAAGGATCACCCGGTCGAAGGATTGCAGCCGCGCTTCCAGCAGGCCGAGGATCGCGATGCGCGGATGCGGCGCGTCGCCGCGGTTGCGCACCGCGCGCAGCGACGGCGCGACCGGCCCGGCGAGCGACGCCTCGAACAGATCGGGCCAATCCGCCGGCGCCATGGGCGGCAGGTGCGGCAGCGCCTCGGACAGGTCGTGCAGGTGGCGGGCGAGCGGTTCGCCTTCCTCCCCGGCATAAAGCCGCAGCCCGCCCGGCAGGTCCGGCGTCGCCGCCAGCGTCTCGGCCGCCGCCATATGTGCCGCCAGGAGATCCGCCGGCGGCCGCGCCGGCGATTGCGGCAGCACGTCGAAGCCCGCGAGCGCGGCCTCCAGCGCATCGAGCAGCGCCGTCACCGACCCCGTCGCGGCACCGCGCGTCGCCGTCAGGCTCGCGCGCAATCCCGACAGCCCCGGCGCCGGCCGCGGCCCGCGCAGCGCCGCGCGTTCCAGCGCCCGCGCCGCCGCCAGCCAGTCCGCGCGCTCCATCCCGCCCGTGCAGAGCGGATGCTTCAGCACCGCGAGCAGCGGCACCGGCGCGAAATCCTCCGCCACCATCCGCGCGATCAGGCGCAGGAAGGCGGCCGCAGGCGTCTCGGCCAAAGGCTCGCCCGCGGAATCGTCCGCCGTGATGCCGTGCCGCGCGAGTTCCGCCGACACCCGCCGCGCCAGATCGCGATCCGGCGTGATCAGCGCGGCGCGCGCCTCGGGCGTTTCCATCGCCTCGCGCAGCAGCAGCGCGATGGCGGCGGCTTCCTGCTGCGCCTCCGCCGCATGCAGCCGCGTCACGCCGCGCGCGGCATCGCGCCAGCGCGACGGGTCGCGCTCCGTCCAGCTCGACAGCCCCTCCGCCGGATGCAGTGCGCGACCGAGCAGCACCGCGCGATCGCGCGGCGCCGTCGCGGGCACGTCGTCATGCCACGGCGTCAGATCGGCCGGCGTCGCATCCAGCGCCTTCAGCAACCGCGCCTGTCCCGCCAGCGGATGAGTCGGCGCCGCGCGGATCGCCTCCCACAGCGCGTCATCCACCGGCTCCGGCAATCCCTGCAGCACCACATGCCCCTGCGGCGCCGCCGCCAGCACGCGCAGCAGTTCCGCCGCCGCCGGGATCGTGCCGCCCGCGCCGATGCCCGCCGCGACCGTCATCTCTGCCGGCGGATACCGCTGCCAGGCCGCCGCCTGCGCCGCCAGCGCCTTCACGCGCCGCACGCCGATATCGAGCAGCCCGCGATCCGTCAGCCAGTCGTTCCAGTCGGTCGCGACCGCGCGCAGCACCGTCGTCGTGATCTGCCAATGCGTCGCGTGCTTCTCCGGCACCAGGCCATCCAGCCGCGCCAGCCACACCTCGGCGAACCGTTCCGGCGGCTCGCGCTCCAGCATCGCGACGTCCGCTTCCTCGAGCGCGATCTCGTCGAACAGCCGCGCCAGCTCGCCGGCCAGCAGCCAGGCCTGTTCCGGCGTCGCCGGCCCGCCCGCCCGCGTCGGAATCCGCTGCGCCATCGCCGCCAGCACCGACTGCCGCGCCAGCGGCGCCACCGCGGGCGGCAGGTCGAGCAGGTCCGGCAGCGCCAGCTCCTCCGCCTCCTCGGTCGACAGGCCCGCCAGCGCCCGCATCCGCGGCAACAACAACGCCCGCCCGCCCGCCGCGCGCAGGAACGCCTCCCGCAACCCACGCGCCGCACGCCGCGTCGGCAACAACACCGTCACCCGCGCCAAGGCCTCGGCGCCGCCGGGCACCCGGTCCAGCACGCCGAGGGCCAGCGCCCCGAGGAAGGGAACCTGCGGGGGGATGGCGTGGAGCGTCATGAACGGGGGCACCCGGCGCTGGCGGAGAGGGGCTTTGCCCCTCTCCGGACCTCACCCCACCAAAGGCCGAAAGGCCTTTGGAAACTGATAGATTCATCGGGGATTTCGGGGAGGGGCATCACCGGTGCGCCCAGCGCGACGCGCATGCCATGCCCCTCCCCGAAATCCGCGATCAAGTCCTGGTGTCCAGAGGCCTTTCGGCCTCTGGCGGGTGGGGGTCCGGGGGAGGGCAGCGCCCTCCCCCGCCGCGCCGCGTCCCCCATTCAGAACAGCGCCCGCGCCAGTCCTGCCCGCAGCGTTTCTTCCGCGTGGTGCAGGTCTTCGGGCGTGGAGAGGTGGAACCAGGCACCGTCGTGGACCAGGCCGAAGAGGCGGCCGTTCTCCATCGCCTGGTTATAGAGGCGGTTGAGGCTGAAGGCGCCGGCAGGCGCGTCGGCGAAGAGGGCCGGCGAGAGGATCTGCACGCCGGCGTAGAGATAGGGCGCGATCTCGCGTTCCTTCGGCCGGCGCATGCGGCCGAGGGGATCGAGCAGGAAGTCGCCGTGACCGACCGTGCCGTCCACCTGGGTGGTGCGGACCATCAGCAGCAGCGCGTCCATCTGCTCGGGGTCGAAGGCGGCGGCGAGCCGGGTCAGCGCGGGGGTCGGGCCGTCGAGCCAGAAGGCGTCGCCGTTCACCACGGCGAAGGGTCCGGTGCCGAGGTTCGGCAGGGCGAGGGTCACGCCGCCGCCGGTCTCGAGCAGCGTGTCTTCCTTCTGCAGGGTGATGCAGGGATCGGCGCGGAGGGACATCGCGACCGCGATCTGGTCGGCATGCCAATGGGCGTTGACCACGGCCTGCTGCACCCCGGCGGCCTGCAACCGGTCGAGCGCGTGGTCGAGCAGGGACCGTCCGTGGAGTTCGAGCAGCGGCTTGGGGCGATCGTCGGTGAGCGGCCGCATGCGCGTGCCGAGGCCGGCGGCCAGGACCATGCCGTGGGTGAGGGTGATCATGCGGGCTCCGTCACGGCCACGGGGTTGCGGCGCAGCGCGGGCGGGACGCGCGCGTCGAGGAAGTCGCGCAGCGGGCGTGTCGCCGGGTGCTCCAGCGCGGCGGCGAGGAGGCGCCAGCAGCGCGGCCCGTGCACCAGGTAGTGCGGCTTGGAATCGCGCCGGTCGAGCCGCACCCAGAGCGCCGCAACGCGCAGGTGCCGCTGCGCGGCACAAGCGGCCATGGCGGCGGCGAAGTCCTCGCGGTCGAGGTCGCCGCGCGCGTCGAGGTAGCGCGTGATGGCAGCGGCGCGGATTCCGGGTGCGACGTCCCGCCGCGCATCCTCGACCAGCGAGACGAGGTCGTAGGCGGGGGAGCCGTGCGCGGCGTCCTGGAAGTCGATCAGCCCGGTGCGGCGCGGGCTGGGGCGCGCGGCCAGGCGCATCAGGTTGGCCGGGAAATAGTCGCGATGGACGAAGCAGCCGGCGGTGGTGAAGGGCGTGACCATCGTCGTGATGGCCGCGGCGAGCTCAGCGTGCGTCGCGGCATCGGCCGGCGTGCCGAAGGTCGCGGGCCACCACCAGTCGAGGAAGGTCGCCGCCGTCGTCTCGGCCATGCGCGCCGCGCCCCAGGCGGGCAGGTGCGCGGGCGGCGGGGCGGCGTGCAGCGCGGCGAGCGTCTCGGCGGCCTCGAGGTAGAGCGGCAGCGCATCCTCGCCGGCATCGAGCAGCGCGGCGTGGGTGGCGTTGCCGAAATCCTCGAGCAGCAGGAAGCCGTTCGCCTCGTCGGCCGCAAGGATCGACGGCGCCGAGAGGCCGATGCCCGCGATGTGGCGCTGGACCGCGAGGAAGGGGCGGACGTCCTCGGGCGGCGGGGCGTCCATCAGCAGCGCGGGGGCCGGGCCGCCGGTCAGCCGGGCGTATGTCCGGAAGGAGGCATCGGCCGGCAGCGGATCGATCCGCGCCGCGCCGAAGCCGGCGGCCCGCAGGAAGTCGGTCGCGTCCCTCATGCCGCCAGCGCCCCGAGCCGTTCGTCCCAGCCGGACAGGGTGACGTGCCGCGCCTCCTCCGCCGCGAGCGGTTTGAGGGTCACGGTGAGCGCGCCCTCCGGCCGTTCGTTGCCGAGCCGTTCGGGCCATTCCACCAGCACGATGCCCTCCCGCGCTTCCTCCCAGCCCAGTTCGGCGAGGCCCTCGGGCCCGTCGAGGCGGTAGAGGTCGAAGTGATGCGCCGGGCCCGCGGGAAGGTCGTAGGACTGGACCAGGGTGAAGGTCGGGCTCGGCACTTCCAGGGCCGGGTCCCCGGCGGCGGCGCGCAGCACGGCGCGGGCCAGCTCCGACTTCCCGGCCCCGAGCGGCCCTTCCAGCAGCACCGCATCCCCCGCGCGCAGCAGCCGGGCAAGCCGCGCGGCCAGGGCATGGGTGGCGGAAAGGTCGGGCAGGTCCAGGGCGACGGTCCGGGGCATGAAAGGGGGGTGCGGCCCGCTATGATCCTTGGGCGCTTCCGTCTATCACGCGGCCCAGGATTCGGGGGAGTGGCCATGGCGGCCGTCATCGAAACGGATGTCGCGATCATCGGCGCGGGGCCTGTGGGCCTCTTTGCCGTCTTCGAATGCGGCATGCTGCGCATGAAATCGGTGGTGATCGATGCGCTGGACGCCGTGGGCGGGCAATGCACCGCGCTCTATCCGGAAAAGCCGATCTACGACATCCCCGCGCATCCCGCGATCGCGGCGGCGGACCTGATCGGCCACCTCGAGAAGCAGATCGAGCCCTTCGCGCCGACCTTCCTGCTCGGCCGCCGCGTCGAGACGCTGGCGCGGGAGGACGGGACGATCGTGCTCGGCACCAGCGCGGGCGACACGGTGCGCTGCAAGGCGGTGGTGATCGCCGCCGGCGCCGGCGCCTTCGGCCCGAACCGCCCGCCGCTGGATGGGCTGCCGGGCTACGAAGCCTCGGGCGCCGTGCGCTACCTGGTCGCGCGGCGGGAGGAATTCCGCGGCAGGCGCGTGGTGATCGCCGGCGGCGGCGACAGCGCGGTGGACTGGGCGCTGTCGCTGAAGGACGTGGCGGCGAAGGTGACGGTGGTGCATCGCCGCCCGAAGTTCCGCGCCGCGCCGGAGACCTCCGCCCAGCTCGAAGCCGCCGCCGAACGCGGCGAGATCGAGATGGCGATCCCCTACCAGCTGCACGGGCTGAAGGGCGACGGGTCGCGGCTGGAGGCGGTGACGCTCGCCACGTTGAAGGGCGAGGAACGCGACATCCCCGCCGACCACCTGCTGGCCTTCTTCGGCCTGTCGATGGAACTCGGCCCGATCGCGTCCTGGGGGCTGGGGCTCGACCACAACCACATCCGGGTGGAACCCGCGACCTGCGCGACGAACGTCGATGGCGTCTTCGCCATCGGCGACATCGCGACCTATCCGGGCAAGCTGAAGCTGATCCTGCAGGGCTTCAGCGAGGCGGCGATGGCCGCGCACGCCATCCATCCGCGCGTCTTCCCCGGTGAGGCGCTGCATTTCGAATACTCGACGTCGAAGGGCGTTCCCGCCGGCGGATAGTTGCGCCGGCGACGCTTCGTTAAGGCCTCCCCGCGCATGCTGCCGGCGGCGCCCCTGCTGGCGCACGCGGCGGCAGGAGGCCCCAGATGACGACCATGGCGGCGCGCGATGCGCTGCGCCCGGACCCTCCCGGCCCGACATACGTCGCGACGCTCTACGCCTTCGACGAGCCTTGCACCGTGCTGCTCGGTTGGCAGCGACGGGAGGCGGTGCTGCGGATGCTGTCCACCACGCGCGCGGTGATCGGCGGCGTGACCGGATTGCGGGACGGGGACCGCCTGCTGCTGGTGCTGCATCGCGGCCAGCCGGTGGTGCGCGAATGCCGCGTCACGGGCACATCGCTGTCCGGCGTCGAGCTGGAACACTTCGGCACCGGGATGCTGGCCGAGGCCGCCATCATTTAGGCCGGGACAGGCTCGCCCGCGAGTTCCCGCCGCAGCCAGGCGACGAAGGTGCGCCCCTCTGCCTGGCGCAACGCGCCGGGGCGCGCCACCAGCCAATAGGCGACGCCCGCCTGCACCGGTTCATCCAGCGCCACGACGCGGCCGGCGGCGAGGTCCTCCGCGCAGACCGGCAGGCGGGCGAGCGCGACGCCGAGCCCCTGCGCCGCCGCGTCCACCGCCATGTGCACCGTGTCGAAGCGCAGGCCCCGCGCGCGGTCCGGCGGCGGCGCGCCGCGCGCGGCGGCCCAGGCGTCCCAATCCTCCTGCGTCGAGGTGACATGCAGTGTCGGCAGCCGCGCCAGCACCGCGGCCAGCGCCTGCCCCGCGAAGCGCGGCGCGGCGACCGGCACCAGGCGGATGTCGGACAGGTGCTGCCATTCCCCCGCACCGGAGGGTTCGCGCGCCATGCGGATGGCGAAGTCGTAGCGCCCGTCGCCGAGTTCCACCCAGCCCTGCTCGCTGCTGATCGCGACCGTCAGGCCGGGATGGTCGCGGCGCAGGCGCGGCAGGCGGGGCACCAACCAGCGGGCGGCGAAGGTCGGCGCGGCGCTGACGCGCAACCCCGCCTGGTGCCGCGCGCCATCGAGGCGATCCATCACCCGGGTCAGGCCCTCGAAGGCGCGGGTCGCTTCCGCGAGCAGTTCCTCGCCGGCCGGCGTCAGCGCCAGGGTGCGCGCATCGCGGCGGAACAGCGGCAGGCCGAGCCGGTCCTCGAGCGTGCGCACCGCATGGCTGACGGCGCTCGGCGTCACGCCCAGCTCGCCCGCGGCGCCCGCGAAGCTGGCATGGCGGCCTGCGGCCTCGAACAACCGGAGCGCGGCGAGCGGCGGCAGCCTGTGCGGGACTCTCTCCATCGCGCGCGACCGTAGCACCGGCGGCGCGGAAAGCGCCTCGCGCACAGCGCAGGGCGGGGCTGCGCGGGCTACCAGGGGCCTTCGCGCAGCCAGGCCTCGACCATGGGCAGGCGGTCCTGGCCCCAGAAGGGCTCGCCGTCCACGACGATGAAGGGGGCGCCGAAGACGCCCTGGGCGATCGCCTCCTGCGTTGCGGCACGCAGCGCGTCGCGCGCGGGCGGGGCCTCGGATTGCACGGCGAGGCGCGCCGCCTCGGGCCCCAGCGTCGCGGCGAAGGCCTGGGCGGCCGGGGCGGTGTCGAGGTCCGCCCCCTGCCCGAAGATCGCCGTCATTGCGGCGCGGGCGAAGCGGCCGGCCAGCGCGGGATCCTCGAGCGCGATGGCATGGAACACCCGCGCGCAGGCGAGCGAGGTGCCCGGCGGTGCCAGCGGCCGCGCCAGTGTCAGCCCCTGCCGCCGCGCCACGCGCGCGAGGTCGTGCGGCACGTAGTCCCGCCGCAGCGGCTGGTCGAGGATCGGCGCCATCCCCGTCGTGCGGAACACCACGCCGAGCAGGATGGCGCGCCAATCGACGCTGCGGCCGTTGCGGCGCGCGAGATCCTCGATCTGCGTCGACGCGATCCAGGCGAAGGGCGAGGCGAAGTCGAACCAGAAGGCGATCGGGGCGGTCATCGGGCGTCTCCGGTCATCGCGGCAGCAAGGCCCAGGCGGTGGCCAGCACCAGCGCCGCGGCCAGCACAAGGTTCACGGCGCGCGACGCGGCGGGCTGCGACAGCAGCCGCGCCAACGATGTGCCGACCAGCAGCCAGGCGAGGTGCATCAGCACGATCATCGCCATCAGGGCGAGCGTCTTCGCGACGGCCTCGGCCACCGGCGGCAGGCCTTCCAGCCGCGACGCCGCGAACAGCGCACTGAACACGATCCACGCCTTGGGATTGGCGGTGGCGAGCAGCAGCCCGCCCAGCACCGAAGGCGCGGGCACCGAGGGATCGTCGCGCGCGAGCGGCGGTGCGCGGGCGATCCGCACCGCGAGCCACAGGATGTAGAGCGCCGCGGCGGCCGTCAGCACCGGCCCGGCCTGCGGCACCGCCGCGAGCGCGGCGAAGAGTCCCGTCGCCACCGCGAGCAACACGGCGGTGGTGCCCAGGATCAGGCCCGCGACGTAGGGCATCGCCCGTCGCAGCCCGAAGGCGGCGCCGACCGCGGTGACGCTGATGGTGGACGGGCCCGGGCTGCCCATCAGCGCCGCCGCGGCGAGGAGCATCGCGCCGAGCCCGGGCGGGAAGGCGGCATCCATCGGTCAGCGCCGCGGGGGCACGGCGCCGGGGGACCGGGTCGCGTTGACCGCCGGCCAGCGCTCCGCCGGGCCGGGCAGCGGGCCGGACTTGCCGGTGAGCTCCTCGACCGCGATGCGGAAGACCGTGACCTCGCCCAGCCGCGGATAGAAGCCGGGCGGGCGCTGCCAGGACGGGTCGCCATACTTCGCCATCAGCGCGTCGAAGAAGCGGGCCTTGTCGGCCTCGGCATCCTCGATCGTCACGGTGCCCCAGCCGATCACGCTGCGGAAGGCCATCGAGGTGTCGCAGTCGAATTCGCCATAGGGAAACACCTCCCCGGCCTCGTGCACCGCGAAGCAGACGCGGGGGTTGGCGGCGAGGTTGCGCGCGAAATGCCCCTGCGCCGAGGTGGTGTGCACGCGCATCGTGCCCCCCTCCCAGATGAAGAGGTTGGGCACGACATAGGGCACGCCATCCGCGCCGGCGGTGGCGAGGTTCACGACACGCGCGGTGGCGAGCAGCGCGGCGATGTCGTGCGGCGTCATCGCCTTGTCGGTACGGCGCAGCGCGGGGCGGCTCATCCGCCGCTCTCCCGCGCCAGGGCGCGCTGCACCGCAGGGCGTGCGGCCATGCGCGCGCCGTGGTCCGCGACGCGCGGGAAGCGCGCGGGATCGACGCCGTCCGCCGGCAGCCAGCGCGCGATGGTGTGCAGGTAGCCATCCGCCAGGCTGTAGCGATCGCCGAGCACCCAGGGGCCACGCAGCATCGTCGTCTCGATCAGGTCGAAGCAGGCGGCCATGTTCTCCGGCACCTTGCGCTGCATGGCGGCCATCGCGTCCGGGTCGTCCACCCAGCGATGCCCGCGCATGCGGTGGGCATGCGCGATATGGACGGTCGAACAGAGATAGGCGTTGAACTCCTGCATCCGCGCGAAGGCGAAGGAATCCTCGAAGGGCGCGAGGCCGGCGGCGGGGAAGCGCTGCGCGACGTAGGTGAGCAGCGCCGGCGTCTCGGTCAGCACGCCGTCTTCGATCACCAGTGCCGGCACGCGGCCCTTGGGGTTCACCGCGAGGAAGCCCGGCGAGCGCTGCTCGCCCGCGGCGAAGTCGACGCGCCGCGCCGTGTAGTCCGCCCCGGCTTCCTCGAGCGCGATCAGCGTCGCGAGGGCGCAGGTTCCGGGGGCGACGTGGATCAACAGGCTCATGCGGGGGCAACTCCGGGCATCGGGCGCGGACGGTCGTCCATCGGCCATTGCAGCAGGGCCGCCGTCGCGCCCACTGCCACCAGCGCCCACCAGGCCGCAGCGTAGCCGCCCGTCGCATCGAGCACGAGGCCGCCCATCCAGGCCCCCGCGAAGCCGCCCAGCTGGTGCCCGAGGAACACCACGCCGAACAGCATGTTGAACCGCGCCAGGCCGAACAGGCGCCCGATCAGCGCCGAGACCAGCGGCACCACCCCGAGCCAGGTCGCCCCCATCACCGCGGCGAAGACCAGCGTGCTCGCCGCCGAGACCGGCACCGACAGATACGCCACGATCGCGATGGTGCGGATGGCATAGATACCCGCGAGCAGCCGCTTCGGGCTGAAGCGCTGCCCGAGCAGTCCGAAGCCGTAGGATCCGAAGGCGTTGCACACCCCGATCACCGCCAGCGCCTGCGCCCCCACCGCCGGGGCCAGGCCGCACAGGCCGAGGAACCGCGGCAGATGCGTGGTGATGAACATCAGCTGGAAGCCGCAGGCGAAGAAGGCGACGGACATCACGACGAAGCCGCGATGCGCCAGCGCCGCCCGCAGCGTCGCCCCGAGCGGCAGCGCCGGCGCGCGCACCGCGGGACCGCGCGGCGCGCCGCCGATGAGGACCGACACGGCCACCATCGCCCCGCAGGCCGCGGCATAGCCCAACACCGCGCCGCGCCAGCCGAAGGCTGCGATCATCGCATCGCCCGCGGGTGCGAGCACCAGGATCCCCATTGACCCCGCGCCCGAGACGAGCCCCAGCAGCACGCTGCGCCGTTCCGGCGGCGCGGCGCGCGACACCGCGCCGAGCAGCACGCCGAACCCCGTCCCCGCGATGCCGAGCCCCGTCAGCACGCCCATCCCGAGATCGAGCCCGATCCAGGGCGTGTGCGACGTCGCCATCAGCAGCAGCCCCGCCGCGTAGAGCACCCCGCATCCGAGCAGCACCGGCCGTGGCCCGAAGCGGTCGCCGAGCGCGCCGACGAAGGGCTGCGCCAGGCCCCAGACCAGGTTGTGCAACGCCACCGCGAAGCCGAAGGACGCCGCCGCGACGCCAAGATCCTCCCCTACCGGGCCGAGGAACAGGCCGAAGCACTGCCGCAGCCCCATCGAGACGGACATGACCAGGGCGGCGACGATCACCACCGTGCGGAGCGACGGGCCGGCGGTCATGGGATCACCAGAAGGGGCCGTATTGCAGCAGGCGCGCCTGCTCGGTCTCGGCGCTGCGCGGGGCGGGCGGCAGGCCGACATCGCGCCGGCCCTGCGGGTCGAGCGCCTCGGCCTGGGGCGTGGGCGGCGCGACGCGGAACAGACGCCGCAGCCAGGCGACGCAGACGGAAACGACGGACATGGAATGCAGACCCTGATCGGGAGGAAGACGCGCGTCGGCGAAGGCGGACCGATGCAGGCCTCGTCGCAGGGTCTCAGGACGGCGGGTGCTGACCGTCGCGCGGCGGCTCAGGGGCCGCGAGGATCTGCGCGAAAAGGCCGGGACCGCCGTCATGCCGGGCGATGGTCCCGCGCAGGGCGCGGGCGGGGAACCGAGTTCTCCTCACCCGCGCTGAGCGGCCCTCACGCCGATGGACGCACGGCCGGACGCAGCGACCCGGCGGCGAGCGCGGCGAGCGCGCCGACCAGCATCAGCAGCGCCATCGGCCGCGGCGTGCCGTCGGCGAGCGCGCCGACCAACGCGCTGCCCAGCGCCGCGCAGGTGAATTGCAGCGTGCCCAGCAGGGCCGAGGCGCTGCCCGCCCGCGCCGGATGCCGCGCCAGCGCGCCGACCGCCGCGTTGGGGAAGATCAGCCCGGTCGCCGCCAGCGCGATCGCCGCCGGGACGAAGACGCCCCAGATGCCGCCCCAGCCGGTGAAGGCCGCCACCAGCACGCCCCCCGCCGCGATGGCGCTGACGCGCAACGCCATCGAGGGCACGCGGCGCGGCCCGAAGCGGCGCAGCAGGGTCGGGTTGAACTGCGACGCCGCGATGAAGCCCGTCGCGCTGACGGCGAAGAGCAGGCCGAAGCGGCTCGCGGGGATGCCGAAATGCGCGATGTAGACGTCCGGCGCGCCGCCGATGAAGGCGAAGACCGCGAACATCGCCATCGCGCCCATCAGCGCATGACTGATGAAGCCGCGTTCGCGCCCGATCTCGATGAAATCGGCCAGCAGCGTGATGGCTGACCGCCGCGCGCGGCGGTCCGGCGGCAGCGTCTCGGGCAGCAGCAGCGCGGCGAGCAGGCAGGACAGCGCGCCATAGGCGACGCAGGCCCAGAAGATCATCCGCCACCCGCCGGCGCCGAGCAGCAGCCCGCCCAGCGTGGGTGCCAGGATCGGCGCCGCGCCCATCACCAGCATCAGCTTCGACATCAGTCGCGCGGCCTCGAGCCCCTCGGCCAGGTCGCGCACCATGGCCCGGGGGATCACGGCGCTCGCCGCGCCGCCGAAGGCCGCGACGCAGCGCCAGGCGGCGAGCGTCGCCATGTCGCCGGCCATGGCGCAGCCCACCGAGGCGAGGGTGTAGATCGTCGTGCCCACGATCAGCGGTCCGCGGCGGCCGAGCCGATCCGCCAACGTGCCCTGCACCAGCTGCCCCACCGCGAGCCCGACGAACCAGGCCGCCAGCGTGATCTCGACACTGCCCCGCGCGGTGCCGAGCTCGGCCTCGATGGCCGGGAAGGCCGGCAGGTACATGTCGGTGGACAGGGGCCCGACGGCGGTCAGGAAGCCAAGGAGCAAGGGGAGCCAGCGGGGCATGAAGCATCCGGTCGTGTCGGGGGGAGCCCCGGCACGGCAGGGCGGTCCGTTCTGGAATGGGCACCCGCGAAGCCGGGGGCAAGGGCCGAGAGGGGCTTTGCCCCTCTCGGGCTCTCCCCACCAAAGGCCGAAGGGCCTTTGGAAACCGTCACGGGCTCCAGCGAGACGGCGGCGTTCCGCGCCGGCTCAGTCGCGGCCGTGCCCGGGATCGGCGCAGTGCCCGTGAGCGAAATCCGCGAGCGTCTCGATGATCCGGCAACGGCCGATCGTCCCGCCCGCACATTCCTCGGCCATCCGCGCCAGTTCCGCCCGCAGCGCCGCGAGGCGCCGCATCCGCGCGTCGATCTCCCGGATCTGGTCCGTCGCCAGCCGGTGCGCGTCGCCGCAATCGGCCTCCGGATGATCCGCGAGGTCGAGCAGCGCGCGGATCGCCTCGCTCTCGAAGCCGAGTTCCCGCGCGTGGCGGATGAAGCCGAGGCGCCGCAGATGCGCCGGCCCATAGGCCCGGTGCCCGCCGGCGGTCCGCGCCGCCGGCGGCAGCCAGCCTTCCTGCTCGTACCAGCGGATGGTGGTGGGCTTCACCCCGGTCGCGCGCGCCAGGTCGCCGATGGAATAGGCGGCACTCATCCGGCGGCCTTCCGGGCTGCGAGGAAGCGCTCGAAGGCCTGCAGGGCGGCCTCGCTGGCATGGTGCTCGATCCCTTCGGCGTCCTGCTCGGCCGTTTCGGCATCGAGTCCGACGGCGATCAGGAACTGCACCACCAGCTCGTGCCGCGCCTTCGCGGCGGCGGCCATGTCGCGGCCGGCATCGGTCAGGAACAGGCCGCGATACGGCTTGGTCTCGACCAGCCCGTCGCGCTGCAGCCGGCCGATGGTGGCGGTGACGGTCGCCTGGGACACGCCCATGCGGCGCGCGATGTCGACCGCCCGCGCCTCCCCGTCCGCCCGCAGCAGGTCGGCGATGAGCTCGACATAGTCCTCGGCCGTGGCGGTCCGGTCGGCCTCGCGCTGGCGGGCGAAGCGGGCCGCCTGGTCCTCGGCGGGGGGCAGGGGGCGCGGGGCCAGGGTTCTGCGCATGGAATGAAGGAGTCCCGACGTGAACCCCTTGATAGCCGCCTGCACACTTCTTAGCCTAGGCTAACTTTCGGAGGTCCTGCATGAACCCGCCATCGGAGGCCGTCGCCGCCAGCCCCCCCAGCCTGCCGGAGGTGCATCGCAGCGTCGCCGTACCGAATTCGGCGGGATTCCTGCGCAAGCTGTTCGCCTTCATGGGGCCGGGCTACCTGGTCGCGGTCGGCTACATGGACCCGGGCAACTGGGCGACCGCGCTCGCGGGCGGGTCGGCCTTCGGCTACACGCTGCTCTCCGTCGCGCTGCTCTCCTCCTTGATGGCGATCCTGCTGCAGGCACTCTGCGCACGCATCGGCATCGCGACGGGCCGGGATCTCGCGCAGCTGTGTCGCGAGCGGTTTCCGAAACCGATCGCCTATCCGCTGTGGTTCCTGGCCGAGATCGCGATCTGCGCCACCGACCTGGCGGAGCTGATCGGCACCGCCATCGCGCTCGAGCTGCTGTTCGGCATCCCGCTGATCTTCGGCGTGCTGCTGACCGCGCTCGACGCCTTCCTGATCCTGTGGCTGCAGAACAAGGGCGTGCGCTGGCTGGAAGCCCTGATCTTCGGCTTCATCATGCTGATCTTCGGGTGCTTCGCGGTCCAGATCGTGCTGTCCGACCCGGTGTGGGGCGACGTGCTGCGCGGCTACGTCCCGTCCTCCTCGATCGTGACGGACCAGACGCAGCTCTACATCGCCATGGGCATCCTCGGCGCGACGGTGATGCCCCACAATCTCTACCTGCATACCGCGGTGGTGCAGTCCCGCGCCTGGCAGGACGACGAGGCCGGGAAGAAGGAGGCGATCCGCTTCGCCACCATCGACAGCACCCTGGCCCTGGCGCTGGCGCTGCTGGTGAACTCGGCGATCCTGATCACCGCCGCGGCCATCTTCCACACCACCGGCAACACCGAGGTCGCGGAGATCCAGGACGCCTACCAGCTGATGACGCCGCTGCTGGGCGGCACGCTCGCGGCGACGCTGTTCGCCGTCGCGCTGCTGCTGTGCGGCGTGAACGCGACGGTGACGGCGACGCTGTCCGGCCAGGTGGTGATGGAAGGCTTCCTGCGCTTCCGCCTCTCGCCGGTGTTGCGGCGGCTGGTGACGCGACTGATCGCGATCGTGCCGGCGGTCATCGTCACCTGGTACTACGGCGCCTCGGGTACCGCGCAGTTGCTGATCCTCTCGCAGGTCATCCTGTCGATGCAGCTGCCCTTCGCGGTGATCCCGCTGATGATGTTCGCCTCGGACAAGGGGCGGCTCGGCGCCCTGGCGGCGCCGCGCTGGCAGCTGGTGCTCGGCTGGGCCTCGGCGGCGCTGATCGTGGCGCTGAACCTCAAGGTGCTGGGCGACGCACTGCTCGGCGACTGATCCGGGACAAGGAAGGAAACGATGGTGGCGAAGGAATGCCGGGCACCGGCGACGCGGCGCTCCCTGGTCCTGGCTGTGGCGGCGGCCGCGGCGCTGCCGCGGGCGGCGCGCGCGGCCGGCGACATGACGCGGCAGGAGCCGACGGAAACGGTCGTCGAACTCGGTCGCCCGGACGGGGCGCACGCCTTCCATCCGAACCGGCTGCGTTTCGAGACCGGGCGGCTCTACCGGCTGGTCCTGCGCAATGTGAGCCGGGACCCGCACTACTTCACCTCGGACGAGTTCGCCGCGCGCGTCTTCACGCGCAAGGTCCAGGTCACGCAGGCCGGGCCGGATGGGCGGCGCGTCACCCTGGCGGAGTTCAAGGGCGCGATCCGCGAGATCGAGGTCTATCCGGGCCATGCCGCCGAATGGTGGTTCGTGCCGGTCGCCACGGGGCGCATCACCGACCTGCGCTGCGGCATTGTCGGCGCCGATGGGCGCAGCCATGCCCAGCACGGCATGACCGGCGAGATCGAGATCGTATGACCCGCCGGCGCGGTTTCGGGGCTTGAACCTCCAGCGACTGGAGATCCCATATGCATCTCCGGCGCGAAGGAGCGGCGGGCATGCCGACGGAACCGAGACTGCAATGGCGGGTGGGCGGCATGGATTGTGCCGCCTGCGTCGCGAAGGTGACCAAGGCGGTCGGGCGCCTGCCCGGTGTGTCGGCCGTCGAGGTGAATCTGATGGCCGAGCGGCTGTCGCTCACCCTCGCCCCGGGCACGACGTCGCGGGAGGCGGTGGAACAGCAGGTCACCGCGCTCGGTTACAGCGTCGCACCGATCGAGGCGGGACGCGGTCCACGCCAGGCCGAAAGGGTCGGTGGCGGCGACCGTTGTCACGACCATGACCACGACCACGACCATGATCATGATCATGACCACGGCCCTGTCGGGCACGGCCATGACCATGACGACCCCGCCGAGGCCGGCCTGCCCTGGTGGCGCACCGGCAAGGCGCGGCTCGTCTGGGTGCTGGGGGCGCTGGTGCTCGGCGCCTATGCGCTGTCCCTCGCGCTACCGCAGCGGCTGACCGACGCCATTTTCCTGGTCGCGACGCTGGTCGCCCTGGTGCCCTTCGGGCGCCGGGCCATCGCGCTGGCGCGCGCCGGCAGCCCCTTCAGCATCGAGACGCTGATGTGCACCGCGGCGATCGGCGCCGCAGTGATCGGCGCGGCCGAGGAAGCGGCGGTCGTGGTCCTGCTCTTCGCCGTGGGCGAGCTGCTCGAGACCGTCGCCGCCGGCCGCGCGCGGGACGGGATCCGGGCCCTGGCCGACCTGATGCCGCGCACCGCGCTGCGCCTGCGCGCCGACGGCACGATCGAGGATGTGAAGCCCGAGGCGCTCGTCGTCGGCGACCTGGTCCTGGTCCGCCCCGGGGACCGCGTGCCGTGCGACGGCGTGATCGCGGAGGGCCAGTCCGCCCTGGATGAAAGCCCGGTGACGGGCGAGAGCGTGCCGGTGGCGCGTGGGCCCGGCGATGCCGTCGTCGCCGGCAGCATCAACGCGGACGGCGCCATCCGCATCCGCGTGACGCGCGCCGCGGCCGACAACACCATCGCGCGCATCATTCGCATGGTGGAGGACGCCACCGCATCCCGTGCGCCGACGCAGCGCTTCATCGAGCGCTTCGCTGCCTGGTGGACGCCGGGGGCGATGGCGGTCTCGCTGCTCGCAATCCTGCTGCCGCCCGTCCTGCTGGACTGGGACTGGTGGACCAGCCTCTATCGCGGCCTGGCGGTGCTGCTGATCGCCTGCCCCTGCGCGCTGGTGATCTCGGTGCCGGCGGCGATGGCCTCGGGGCTGTCCGCGGGGGCGCGGCGCGGGCTGCTGGTGAAGGGCGGCGCGGCGCTCGAGGCGATGGGCGCGGCGCGGACCGTCGCCTTCGACAAGACCGGCACGCTCACCGAGGGCCGACCCCGGGTGACCGAGGTGCTGGCAGCGGAGGGCGGCGACGCGGCCGCGGTGCTGTCCCTCGCGGCGGCGGTGGAACAGGGCTCCTCCCACCCCCTCGCGCGCGCGATCCTGACGGAAGCCGAGGCGCGTGGCGTACCCGTGCCCGCCGCCGAGGCACAGGCGGCGATCCCGGGACGCGCGGCGACGGGCACGGTCGCGGGGCGGCGCGTCAGCGTCGGCAGCCCGCGCCATGCGCGGGAGGAAGGGGTCGGCTTCGGGTCGCTGGAACAGGAGGCCACACGGCTCGAGCAGGCCGGCAACACGGTCGCGGCGGTCGTCGTGGATGGGATGGCGGCGGGCCTCATCGCCCTGCGCGACGAACCACGCGGCGATGCGGCCCAGGGCATCGCCGCGCTCACCGCGCTCGGCCTGACCCCCGTGATGCTGACCGGCGACAACCGTCGCACCGGGGCGGCGATCGCCGCCGCCCTGGGGCTGGAGGCCCGCGCGGAGCTGCTGCCCGCCGACAAGCTGCGCGAGATCGCGACGCTGCGGGAGGCCGGGCCCGTCGTCATGGTCGGCGACGGCATCAACGACGCGCCGGCGCTCGCCGCCGCCGATGTCGGCGTGGCGATGGGCGGCGGGACCGACGTCGCGCTCGAGACCGCGGACGCCGCGGTGCTCAAGGACCGCGTGACGGGAGTCGCCGAGCTCGTCGCGCTGTCGCGTGCGACCATGGCGAATGTGAAGCAGAACGTCGCCGTGGCGGTGGGGCTGAAGGGGCTGTTCCTCGTCACCACCATGGCGGGCATCACGGGGCTGTGGCCGGCGATCCTGGCCGACACCGGCGCGACGGTGCTGGTGACGCTGAACGCGCTGCGGCTGCTGGGCTGGCGGCCCGTCATCACAGCAGCGGCAGGGGACCGTCGTTCTTGACCTCCTCCATCACCGCATAGGTCCGGGTTTCCTTCACGCCGGGCAGGCTGAGCAGCACCTCGCCCAGGAAGCGGCGATAGGCGCCCATGTCCTTGAGCCGCGCCTTGACCAGGTAGTCGAAGCCGCCGGCGACCATGTGGCATTCGAGGACCTCCGGCGCGCGGTTCGCTGCCTCGGCGAAGCGGGCGAAGACGTCGGGGGTGGTCTTGTCGAGCAGCACCTCGACGAAGGCGAGCAGGCCGAAGCCCAGCGTCCGGTGATCCAGCCGCGCGCCGAAGCCGGTGACGTAGCCGTCCTTCAGCAGACGGCGGAAGCGGTCGCTGGTGGCGGCGGGGGACAGGCCGATGCGCTCGGCGAGGTCCAGGTTCGTGATGCGGCCGTCCCGCTGGAGGATGTCCAGGATGCGCAGGTCGGTCTTGTCCATGGGCGATGATCCTTCGGCACCTGCGGCGATTTGGCTTCAATTGTACGGCACTGCAGGCAAAACGGCGCGTGCCCATTCGGCGTCCTGCGCCATAGGCTGGTTCCGCCACCCGAGGAAGGACCGCCTGCCGTGACCGCCCCGCCTGCGCCGTTTGCCGACCTGGTCCGCGATCACGTCCCGCGCGACGCACTGCGCCGTGCCGTCACCGCTGCGCATCGCCGGCCCGAGCCCGACTGCCTGCCGCCGCTGATCGCGGCAGCGCGGCTGTCGGAACCCGAGCAGGCCCAGGCCACGGTCCTCGCCCGCCGCCTGGTCACTGCGCTGCGCGCCCATCCGCGCAAGGGCGGGGTCGAGGCGCTGGTGCAGGAATTCTCCCTCTCGAGCCAGGAGGGCGTCGCGCTCATGTGCCTGGCCGAGGCGCTGCTGCGCATCCCCGACACGGCGACGCGGGACGCGCTGATCCGCGACAAGATCGGCGGCGGGGATTGGGCGGCGCATCTGGGGCATTCGCCGTCGATGTTCGTGAACGCGGCGACCTGGGGGCTGGTCATCACCGGGCGGCTGACGGCGACGGGCAACGAGGCGGGCCTCGGCGCCGCGCTGACCCGGCTGATCGCCCGCGCCGGCGAGCCCGTGATCCGCCGCGGCGTCGACCTCGCCATGCGGATGATGGGCGAGCAGTTCGTCACCGGCCAGACGATCGAGGAGGCGCTCACCCGCGCCCGCACGATGGAGGCCAAGGGCTTCCGCTATTCCTACGACATGCTCGGCGAGGCGGCGATGACGGCGGCGGACGCCGCGCGCTACCTCGCGGCCTATGAGCAGGCGGTCCACGCCATGGGCGCGGCCGCGGCCGGGCGCGGGATCGAGAAGGGGCCAGGCATCTCGGTGAAGCTCTCGGCGCTGCATCCGCGCTATGCGCGCGCGCAGCGGGCGCGGGCGATGGGGGAATTGCTGCCGCGCCTCGCGCATCTCGCGCGGCTCGCGAAGCGCTACGACATCGGGCTCAACATCGATGCGGAGGAGAGCGAGCGGCTCGAACTCTCCCTCGACCTTCTGGAAGCGCTTTGCCACGACGAGGCCCTGGCGGGCTGGGACGGCGTCGGCTTCGTCATCCAGGCCTATCAGCGCCGCGCGCCCTTCGTGGTGGACGTGGTGGTCGACATGGCCCGCCGCACCGGGCGTCGGATGATGGTGCGCCTGGTCAAGGGCGCCTATTGGGACAGCGAGATCAAGCGCGCGCAGGTGGACGGGCTGGACGACTTCCCGGTCTTCACGCGCAAGGTGCATACGGATGTGTCGTATCTCGCCTGCGCGCGGCGGCTGCTCGCGGCGCAGGATGCGGTGTTCCCGCAATTCGCGACGCACAACGCGCAGACGCTGGCCGCCATCCACGCCATGGCGGGACCAGATGCGCGCTACGAGTTCCAGTGCCTGCACGGCATGGGCGAACCGCTCTACGAGGAGGTGGTCGGCCCGGCGAAGCTGAACCGCGCCTGCCGAATCTACGCGCCCGTCGGCACGCATGAGACGCTGCTCGCCTATCTCGTGCGGCGGCTGCTGGAGAACGGGGCGAATTCCTCCTTCGTGCATCGCATCCATGATCCGGACGTGCCGGTGGACGCGCTGCTGGAAGACCCCGTCGCGGCGGCCGAGGCACTGGTCCCGGTCGGCCGTCCGCATGAC
This sequence comes from Neoroseomonas marina, assembly GCF_012927745.1. Classification (GTDB taxonomy): domain Bacteria; phylum Pseudomonadota; class Alphaproteobacteria; order Acetobacterales; family Acetobacteraceae; genus Neoroseomonas; species Neoroseomonas marina. Next base: position 511,663 of record NZ_JABBKX010000002.1, on the reverse strand, counting down.
CGCATCGCCGCGCCGCCGGCGCTGTTCGGGGCGGAACGGCGCAATTCGGCGGGGCTCGACCTGGCGAACGAGGACCGGCTGGCAGCGCTGGCGGCGACACTCGCGGCGGGCGTGGCGACGCCGCTGCGGGCGGTGCCGCTGCTCGGCGACGGCGCCGCGGCGGGCGCGGCGCGCGAGCTCCGCAACCCCGCCGACCATCGCGACCTGGTCGGCCATGTGGTCGAAGCCGATGCCGCGACGGTCGACCGCGCCATCGCGCAGGCCGAGGCCGCCGCGCCCGGCTGGGCCGCGACGCCGCCCGTCGCGCGCGCCGCGCTGCTGGACCGCGCCGCCGCGCTGATGGAAGCACGCATGGACCTGCTGATCGGACCCATCGTGCGCGAGGCCGGCAAGTCCCTGCCCAACGCCATCGCCGAGGTGCGGGAGGCGGTGGACTTCCTGCGCTACTACGCCGCCGGCGCGCGTGGGCTGGACGGCGCGGAACCGCTCGGCCCCATCGCCTGCATCTCGCCCTGGAACTTCCCCCTCGCGATCTTCACCGGCCAGGTTGCGGCGGCGCTGGCGGCCGGCAATCCGGTGCTCGCCAAGCCCGCCGAGGAAGTGCCCATCATCGGCAGCCTCGCCGTCGGGCTGCTGCGGGAGGCCGGCGTGCCGCCCGCCGTCGTGCAGCTGCTGCCGGGCGACAGCGCGGTGGGGGCGCGGCTGGTGGCCGATCCGCGCATCCAGGGCGTGATGTTCACCGGGTCGACCGAAGTGGCGCGGCTGATCAACGCCGAGCTCGCACGGAGGCTGCGCGGCGACGGCAGCCCCGTGCCGCTTATTGCCGAGACCGGCGGGCAGAATGCGTTGGTGGTCGACAGTTCCGCCCTGCCCGAGCAGGTGGTCGCCGACGTGCTCGCCTCCGCCTTCGACAGCGCGGGGCAGCGCTGCTCGGCGCTGCGTGTCCTGTGCCTGCAGGAGGAGATCGCGGGTCGGGTAGTCGCGATGCTGAAGGGCGCGATGGCGGAACTCATGATCGGCGTGCCGGACCGGCTCCCGGTCGATGTCGGCCCGGTCATCACGACCGAGGCGCGCGACACCATCCTGCGCCACGTCGAGGCGATGCGTGCCAAGGGCCACGCGGTCCACGCCCTCCCGCTGCCCGAGGCCTGCGCGCATGGCACCTTCGTCGCGCCGACCCTTGTCGAGATCGGCGCCATCGCCGAACTGGAGCGCGAGGTCTTCGGCCCCGTGCTGCACGTCCTGCGCTACCGGCGCGAGGAGACCGAGGCGCTGGTCGCCGCCATCGCCGCCACCGGCTACGGCCTGACCTTCGGCGTGCATTCCCGCATCGACGAGACGATCGACCACCTGGTCGCGGCGGCGCCGGCCGGAAATGTCTACGTCAACCGGAACCTGATCGGCGCCGTGGTCGGCGTGCAGCCCTTCGGCGGGCATGGGCTGTCGGGCACCGGGCCGAAGGCGGGCGGGCCGCTCTACCTGCGGCGGCTACTCGCGCGCGCGCCTGCGATGCCGCCGTTGCCGCCTGTCGCCCTGCTGCCCGGCCCGGTGGGTGAGCGCAACGAATACCGGCTGGAACCGCGCGGGGAGGTGCTCTGCGTCGCCACCACCGAGGCCGGGCTGCGCGCCCAGGTCGAGGCGGCGCTCGCGGCCGGGAACCGTGTGCGGCTGGTCGCGCCCGCCGCGCTACGCGACGCCCTGCTGCCCGCCCAGCGCGCGCAGGTAACGGCGGCGCCGGCGATCGGCCCTGGTCCATGGTCCGTGGCGCTGGTGGAAGGCGCGGCGCTCCCCGAGGCCTGCCCCGTCATCGCCGCCCTGCCCGGCCCGCTGCGGCCGGTCTTCCGCGTCGACGCGGCGCATGCCGCGCCGCTGGAATTCCTGCTCTCCGAACGCTCCGTCAGCACCAACACCGCCGCGGCGGGCGGCAATGCGAGCCTGATGAGCCTCGACTGAATCAACCGGGCATCCGGCCCGTGCGCAGGGCATGTGCCCAACTCGGCCGCCCCGCCGCCTCGGCTTCCGCCGCCGCGGCCTCGTGGTCGTAGGGGATGGCCAGCATCTCGCAGCCCGTCAGCCGGCCATCCGCGATCTCGGCGATCGCGTAGCGGGCGAAGGGCGACCCGGCCTCGCAGACATGCGCCGGGTCGGTGTCGTCGAGGTAGCCGGGGCAGCCGACGCTGCCCGGGTTCAGCACCATCGTCCCGTTCGGCAGGGTGAGCAGCCCAGGCAGGTGGCTATGGCCGCAGAGCAGCAGCGTTGCCTGCAACGGCGGCAGCCGCGCGGCCACCACCGCGGCCGGCGACGGTCGCATGCGGCCATCCGCCACCTCCTCGAGAAGGTAGGCATTGTCGTCGTCCGGCCGCGCATGGAAGGCGAGCAGGCCCGGCGCCGGCGCGAGCGTCACTGGCAATGCGCCGAGCCAGGCCCGCTGCGCCGCATCGAGCCGGTCCCGCGCGAAGGCGTCGGAACCACCGGTCGTCCCTTCCGCCACCCAGCGATCGTGGTTGCCGCGCACGGTCGGGATGCCGGCGGCGATGACGCGTTCCACCGTCTCGCGCGGTCGCATCGGCCCGGACGCGACGTCGCCCAGGTTGACGATGTCCCGCACGCCGCGCCGCGCGATGTCGGCGAGCACGGCGTCGAGGGCGAGGCAATTGCCGTGGATGTCGGCGATGACGGCGAGGCGCATGCGCCAGCATAGGTGCCTCGCGCCGCGACAGTCACCCCCGCCGGGTCAAGGGATCAGCGCGGCCCGGTCGGGCACCGTGGTCGCCCCGTCCGGCCCGCGGCGCAGCTTGCCCTTGCGCTCCAGCTCGGCGAAGGCGCGCGACAGCGTCTCAGGCGTCATGCCCAGCCGCGCGGCGATCGCGGCGCGGGGTTCCGGCAGCTCCACGACGCCGGCGCCCGTCTCCTCGTCGACGCGGCGTGCGATGAAGCGGGCAAGCCGGTCCTCCGCGCTGCGCAGCTTGAGGTCGACCACCTGGTCCACCATCAGTCGCCAGTGTCGCGCCAGCAGCTCGGTCGTCGCGTGGCAGAGCTCGCGCGAGCGGGCGATGGTCTCGCGGAACACCTCGGCCGGGATCATCAGAACGCGGATCTCAGTCAGCGCCATGGCGGTGGCGAGATAGGGCAAGCGCAGCACCACGGCGGCGGCAAGGCAGAGTTCGCCCGGGCCGAACAGCTCGACCATGGTCCTGCCGCGGCCCGCGACGCACGCCTGCAGGCCGACGCGGCCTTCGAGCACCACATGCAGGAAGTCCGGCTCGTCCCCTTCCTCGAACAGCACGGCGCTGCGCGGCAGGATCTGCGTGAAGCTGGGGCGCAGGAGGTCGGCCATCGCCGCCGGCCCGGCGGCCTGAAAGAAGACCGATCGTTCGATCAGCGCCGTGGCGCGCGATGGCTGCGGCATGACGGTTCCCCCCGGCTTTGCATATGAGAAAGAGGACGCCCGGTCCGTGCGTTGATGCAGATCAACCGTGATTCCGGACTACGTCACGGTCCGGATTGTCGCATTTGGCATTCGCGCGGATTCTCCTGGCTTTGCGCGTTTCGACTTGATCCTGCTCAAGCGTCCGCCGCCCCCCTCCCGTCACCTGTGCCCGCGCCGCCGCATGAGCACGGAGGACGGCATGTCCCAGTCAGCCCCGCCACCCGACCCCGGAGCGCAATCGCGCGCCCTCTGGTTGTCGACCATCGCCTTCACGATCTGCTTCGCCGCCTGGACGATCTTCTCCATCATCGGCATCCAGATCAAACGGGACCTCGGCCTGACCGAGTTCCAGTTCGGCCTGCTGATCGGCACGCCGATCCTGACGGGCAGCCTGATCCGCCTCGTCCTCGGCGTCTGGACCGACCAGTATGGCGGGCGGATCGTGTACACGGCGGTGATGCTCTCGGCGGCGGCGGCCACCGCGCTGCTCAGCCTCGCCTACGACTACACCACCTTCCTGATCGCGGCGCTCGGCGTGGGCATCGCCGGCGGCTCCTTCGCCGTCGGCATCGCCTATGTCTCGAAGTGGTTCCCGAAGGAGAAGCAGGGCACCGCGCTCGGCATCTTCGGCGCCGGCAATGTCGGCGCGGCGGTGACCAAGTTCCTCGCCCCCTTCGTCATGGTGGCGATGGGCTGGAAGGCGGTGGCGCTGATCTGGGCCGCCGCGCTGGTGGTCATGGCGGTGGTCTTCTTCCTGTTCACGAAGGACGATCCCGACCTCGCGGCGCGCAAGGCCTCCGGCACCAAGCCGGAATCCTTCGCGGCGATGATGGAACCGCTGAAGAACGTCCAGGTCTGGCGCTTCAGCCTCTACTACTTCTTCGTCTTCGGTGCCTTCGTGGCGCTGGCGCTCTGGCTGCCGCGCTACATCATCGAAACCTACGGCTTCGACATCAAGACCGCGGGCATGATCGGCGCCGCCTACTCGGTCCCGGCGAGCCTGTTCCGGGCCTATGGCGGGCACCTCTCCGACCGCTACGGCGCGCGGCGGGTGATGTACTGGACGCTCGGCGTCTCGGTCGTGGTCACCTTCATCCTGTCCTACCCGCCGACCGATTACCTCGTGCAGGGCATCGGCGGTCCGATGCGCTTCCACCTCGAGACCGGGGTGACCGCCTTCATCGTGCTGGTCTTCGTCCTCGGCTTCTTCATGAGCCTGGGCAAGGCGGCGGTCTACAAGCACATCCCGGTCTACTACCCGAACCGCGTCGGCGCGGTCGGCGGCATCGTCGGCCTGATCGGCGGCCTCGGTGGCTTCGTGCTGCCAATGGCCTTCGGCCTGCTGAACGACCTGACCGGCATCCGGCAGTCCTGCTTCATGCTGCTGTTCGCGATCAGCGCCGTCGCGCTGGTGTGGATGCACTTCGCCATCCTGCGGATGGAACGCGAGGCGGCCGCCCCGGTGCTCGAGAAGCTGCCGGCGCTGCCCGAGATGCAGCCCATCCACGGCCCGGCGCAGGAAGGCGCGCTGCGCGGCGGCGCCATCCAGGACTGGCGGCCCGAGGATCCCGCCTTCTGGGAGGAGAAGGGCCGCGCCATCGCCAGGCGGAACCTCTGGGTGTCGATCCCCTGCCTGCTGCTCGCCTTCGCGGTGTGGATGGTCTGGTCGGTGGTGGTGGCGAAGCTGCCGCAGGTCGGCTTCCGCTTCACCACGGACGAGCTGTTCTGGCTTGCCGCACTTCCCGGCCTGTCGGGCGCGACGCTGCGCATCTTCTATTCCTTCATGCCGCCCATCTTCGGCGGGCGGCTGTGGACCACGCTCGCGACCTGGTCGCTGATCCTGCCCGCGCTCGGCATCGGCTTCGCGGTGCAGAACCCGAACACGCCCTACTGGGTGTTCCTGCTCCTCGCGCTGCTCTGCGGCTTCGGCGGCGGCAACTTCGCCTCCTCCATGGCCAACATCTCCTTCTTCTTCCCGAAGCGGGAGAAAGGCAACGCGCTCGCGCTCAATGCCGGCCTCGGCAACCTCGGCGTCAGCGTGGTGCAGTTCGTGGTGCCGATGGCGATCACCGCCGGCGTCTTCGGCTGGCTCGGCGGCGACCCGCAGGCCGTGGGCACCGGCGGCAGCCTGTGGCTGCAGAATGCCGGCTTCATCTGGGTGCCGTTCATCGCGGCCGCGGCCTTCGCAGCCTGGTTCAAGATGGACGACCTCGCCTCGATGAAGGCGTCCTTCGCCGACCAGGCGGTGATCTTCCAGCGCAAGCACAACTGGATCATGTGCTTCCTCTACACCGGCACCTTCGGGTCCTTCATCGGCTACTCCGCGGGCTTCCCGCTGCTGGCCCGCACCCAGTTCCCCGAGGTGGACGCGCTGCAATACGCCTTCCTGGGGCCGCTGGTCGGTGCGCTGTCGCGCTCGCTGACCGGCTGGGTGTCGGACAAGTGGGGCGGCGGGCGCGTGACCTTCTGGGTGTTCGTGCTGATGGCGATCGGTGTCTACGGGGTCATCCACTTCCTCGGCATCAAGGGCGAACCCGGCGCGTTCTGGGGCTTCTTCGGCTGCTTCATGTTGCTCTTCTTCGCGAGCGGGGTGGGCAACGCCTCCACCTTCCAGATGATCCCCGCGATCATGGGCAAGGAGATGGGACGGCTGATGCCCGGGGTCGACGCGGCCGCGCGCCGCGCCCAGGCCGAGAAGGAAAGTGCGGCCATCATCGGCTTCACCTCCGCCATCGCCGCCTATGGCGCCTTCTTCATCCCGAAGAGCTACGGCACCTCGATCGCGATGACCGGCAGCCCGCTCGCGGCGCTGTGGGCCTTCTTCATCTTCTACCTGCTGTGCATCGCCGTGACCTGGGGCGTCTACACGCGCCGCGGCGGCCTGCTGCACGACATCGAGCGCGGCCGGACCCCCGGCCCCGCCGTGAACGCCTGACCGGGAAGGAACAGAGACGATGAGCCATTTCCTGGATCGTCTGACCTACTTCAAGAAGTACGCCGGCACGTTCTCGAACGGCTACGGCGAGGTGACGACCGAAAGCCGCGCCTGGGAAGACGCCTATCGATCGCGATGGGCGCACGACAAGATCGTGCGGTCTACCCACGGCGCGAACTGCACCGGCTCGTGCTCCTGGAAGATCTACGTCAAGGGCGGGATCGTGACGTGGGAGACGCAGCAGACGGACTATCCACGCACGCGGCCCGGCCTGCCGAACCATGAGCCGCGCGGCTGCTCCCGCGGCGCGTCCTACTCCTGGTATCTCTACAGCGCGAACCGCATCAAGTACCCGATGATGCGCAAGCGCCTGGTGAAGCTGTGGCGTGCAGCCAAGGCGCAGTACGTCGACCCCGTTGCGGCGTGGAAGTCGATCCAGGACGATCCGGACAAGCGCAGGGAATACCAGTCGGCGCGCGGCCTCGGCGGCTTCGTGCGCGTGACCTGGGAGGAAGCGGAGGAGCTCGTCGCCGCCGCCAACGTGCACACCGCGAAGCAGCACGGGCCGGACCGTATCATCGGCTTCTCGCCGATCCCGGCGATGTCGATGGTCTCCTACGCCGCGGGCAGCCGGTATCTCTCGCTGATCGGCGGCGTCTGCATGTCCTTCTACGACTGGTATTGCGACCTGCCCCCGTCCTCCCCGCAGACCTGGGGCGAGCAGACGGACGTTCCTGAATCCGCAGATTGGTACAATGCCGGCTTCATCATGATGTGGGGGTCCAACGTGCCGCAGACGCGCACGCCGGACGCGCATTTCATGGCGGAAGCCCGTTATCGCGGCACCAAGGTGGTGACGGTCACGCCCGACTACTCCGAGGCGTCGAAGTTCGCCGATCTCTGGCTGCACCCGAAGCAGGGCACCGACGCCGCGCTCGCGCTGGCGATGGGCCATGTGATCCTGTCCGAGTGGCACGCGAAGGGACGCGGCGACTATTTCCTCGACTACTGTCGCCGGTATTCCGACATGCCGATGCTGGTCATGCTGACCGAGAAGGATGGGCGCCTGGTGCCTGACCGGCAGCTGCGCGCCTCCGACCTAGTCGGCAACGCGGGCGAGGCGAACAACCCGGATTGGAAGACCATTGCGATCGACGATGCCACCGGCAATCCCTACGTCCCGACCGGCTCGATCGGCTTCCGCTGGGGCGAGCAGGGCAAGTGGAACCTCGAGGGCCGCGACGCCAAGACGCTGGAAGCGGTGACGCCGCGACTGTCGCTGCAGGGCGGCCAGACGGCGGCGGTGACCTTTCCCTATTTCGGCGACGGCGCGACGGCCTTCTTCAACCCGACGCAGCTTGGCGACACCGTCACGCATGACGTGCCGGTGCAGTGGGTCAGGCTGGCCGATGGCAGCAGCGCGAAGGTCGCGACCGTCTACGACCTGTTCCTCGCGAACTACGGCGTGGCGCGCGACGGCGGTACCAACTACGACGCCATGGCGCCCTACACCCCCGCCTGGGCCGAGGCCGTCTGCGGCGTGCCGCGCCAGCAGATCGTCACCGTGGCGCGGGAATTCGCCGACAACGCCGAGAAGACCAAGGGCAAGTCCATGGTCATCCTCGGGGCGGCGCTGAACCACTGGTACCATTCGGACATGAACTACCGCGGCATCATCAACCTGCTGGTGATGTGCGGCTGCATCGGCCAGTCGGGCGGCGGCTGGGCGCATTACGTGGGCCAGGAGAAGCTGCGCCCGCAATCCGGCTGGATCCCTGTCGCCTTCGCGACCGACTGGGCCCGCCCGCCGCGGCAGCAGAACTCGACGTCGTTCTGGTACGCGCACACCGACCAGTGGCGCTACGAGACGGTGCAGGTGAAGGACATCCTGTCTCCCACCGCGCCGAAACAGCTCACGGGCACGCTGATCGACTTCAACATCCGCGCCGAGCGCATGGGCTGGCTGCCCTCCGCGCCGCAGCTCGCGCGCAATCCGCTGACCATCGCGGCGGAAGCCGAGGCCGCCGGCGTGCCCGTGCCGCAATACGTCGCGCAGTCGCTCAAGGCCGGCACGCTGGAGATGTCGTGCGAGGATCCCGACCATCCGACCAACTGGCCGCGCAACCTGTTCGTGTGGCGGTCGAACCTGCTCGGCTCTTCGGGCAAGGGGCACGAGTACTTCCTCAAGCATCTGCTCGGCACGCAGCACGGCGTGCAGGGCAAGGATCTCGGCGAACAGGGTGCAGCGAAGCCGGAGGAGGCCGCGTGGCATGACGAGGCACCGAAGGGAAAGCTCGACCTGCTGGTGACGCTCGACTTCCGCATGAGCACCACCTGCATGTACTCCGACATCGTGCTGCCGACGGCCACCTGGTACGAGAAGCACGACCTCAATACCTCGGACATGCATCCCTTCATCCATCCGCTCTCGGCGGCGGTGGATCCGGCTTGGGAGAGCCGCACCGACTGGGCGATCTTCCGTGGCATCGCGAAGCGCTTCTCCGCGCTCTGCAACGGCCATCTCGGCAAGGAGAAGGACACCGTCCTCACCCCGCTGATGCATGACAGTCCGGCCGAGCTCGGCCAGACGCACCACGTGCGCGAGTGGAAGAAGGGCGAGGTCGAGCCGATCCCCGGCAAGACCATGCCGGCGGTGACGGTGGTCGAGCGCGACTACCCGAACACCCATGCCCGCTTCACCTCGCTCGGTCCGCTCATGGACAAGCTCGGCAACAACGGCAAGGGCATGGCCTGGAAGACCGGGCATGAGGTCGAGTTCCTCCGCCACCTCAACGGCGAGGTCGAAGTGCCCGGTGTCGAGGGCAAGCTGGCGAAGATGGAATCCGACATCGACGCCTGCGAGACGCTGATGCACCTCGCCCCGGAGACCAACGGTCACGTTGCGGTCAAGGCATGGGAGGCGCTCGGCACGTTCACCGGGCGCGACCACACGCACCTCGCGCTGCCGAAGGAGCACGAGGCGATCCGCTTCCGCGACGTGCAGGCGCAGCCGCGCAAGATCATCTCCTCGCCCATCTGGTCGGGGCTGGAGAGCGAGGAGGTCTGCTACAACGCTGGCTACACCAACGTGCATGAACTGATCCCCTGGCGGACCCTGACGGGCCGACAGCAGCTCTACCAGGACCATCCCTGGATGCTCGCATTCGGGGAGGCGCTCTGCCTCTACCGCCCGCCGGTCGACCTGCGGGCCACGGGGCCGATGCACGGCGTGAAGCCGAACGGCAACAAGGAGATCGCGCTCAACTTCATCACCCCGCACCAGAAGTGGGGCATCCACAGCGTCTACACGGACAACCTGCTGATGCTCACCCTCTCGCGCGGCGGGCCGATCGTCTGGCTGTCCGAGGTGGATGCGGCGGACGCCGGCATCGAGGACAACGACTGGATCGAGGCCTTCAACACCAACGGCGCGCTCTGCGCCCGCGCGGTCGTCTCCCAGCGCGTCCCCAAGGGGATGGTCATGATGTACCACGCGCAGGAGAAGATCGTGAACGTTCCGGGCAGCGAGATCACGCATGCCCGCGGCGGCATCCACAACTCCGTCACGCGCTGCACGATCAAGCCGACGCATATGATCGGCGGCTACGCGCAGCTCGCCTACGGCTTCAACTACTACGGCACCATCGGCACCAACCGTGACGAGTTCGTGCTCGTGCGGAAGATGGCGAATGTCGAATGGCTGGACGGGCCGCGGGTGACACCCCAGGCGGCTGACCTCAAGGCGGCGGAGTAACGGCCATGAAGATCCGCGCTCAGATCGCGATGGTCCTGAACCTGGACAAGTGCATCGGCTGCCACACCTGCTCCGTCACCTGCAAGCAGGTGTGGACGAGCCGCGAGGGCGTCGAATACGCCTGGTTCAACAACGTCGAGACCAAGCCGGGCATCGGCTATCCGAAGGACTGGGAGAACCAGGACAAGTGGAAGGGCGGCTGGACGCGCAAGCGCAACGGCAAGATCCAGCCGAAGATCGGCGGCAAGTGGCGGATCCTGGCGAACATCTTCGCCAACCCGAACCTCCCCGAGATCGACGACTATTACGAGCCCTTCACCTTCGACTACACGCACCTGCAGACGGCACCTGAATCGGAAGCGATGCCGGTCGCGCGGCCCGTCTCGCTGATCACCGGCGAGCGGATGGAGATCAAGTGGGGCCCGAACTGGGAGGAGATCCTGGGCACGGAGTTCCGCAAGCGCTCCGCCGACCGCAACTTCGAAGGCATCCAGAAGCAGATCTACGGGCAGTTCGAGAACACCTTCATGTTCTACCTGCCGCGCCTGTGCGAGCACTGCCTCAACCCGGCCTGCGTCGCCTCCTGCCCGTCGGGCTCGATCTACAAGCGCGAGGAGGACGGCATCGTCCTCATCGACCAGGAGAAGTGCCGCGGCTGGCGCATGTGCGTCAGCGCCTGCCCGTACAAGAAGATCTACTACAACTGGCAGTCCGGTAAGGCCGAGAAGTGCATCTTCTGCTACCCGCGCATCGAGGCGGGCGAGCCGACCGTGTGCTCCGAGACCTGCGTCGGCCGCATCCGCTACCTCGGCGTGCTGCTCTATGATGCCGACCGCATCGAGGAAGCGGCGTCGGTCGAGAATGACCAGCAGCTCTATCGCAGCCAGCTCGACATCTTCTGCGACCCACATGATCCCAAGGTGATCGAGCAGGCGCGCAAGGACGGCGTGCCGGAAGCCTGGCTGGAGGCGGCGCGCAAGAGCCCGGCGCACAAGATGTGCATCGACTGGCAGATCGCCTTCCCGCTGCACCCCGAATACCGCACCCTGCCGATGGTCTGGTACGTACCGCCGCTCTCGCCCGTGCAGTCCGCGGTCGAGGCCGGCCATGTCGGCTGGCAGGATGGGCTGCCGGACATCTCCTCGCTCCGCATCCCGGTGAAGTACCTCGCCAACCTGCTGACGGCGGGCGCGGAAACCCCGGTCGTGCTCGCGCTGCAGCGCATGATGGCGATGCGCATGCACATGCGCGCCCGCACCGTCGAGAACCGCGACGACATGGAGATCCTGGCGAAGGTCGGCCTGACCAAGGACCAGGTGAACGACATGTACCAGACGCTGGCGATCGCGAATTACGAGGACCGCTACGTCATCCCGACCACCCACCGCGAATACGCCGAGAACGCCTTCGACCTGAAGTCGTCCTGCGGCTTCTCCTTCGGCCAGGGCTGCTACGACGGCCGCACGGTGGGCAACCTGTTCAGCGCCTCCGGCCCCTCCGCCGGGCGCATGGCGCCGCCGCGCATCCGCGAGGCCGCCGAGGCGCAGAAGGAGGGCCAATCGTGAACACGCGCCTCGCCATCCTCTCGACCCTGCTGCGCTATCCGGACGAGGTGCTGCGCGCCGACCTGCCGGACGTGCTGTCCTCGATCGCCACGGCGGGCTTCGCCGACCGCGACCGCCGCGCGCTGGAACGGCTCGCGCGCCGGCTCGCGGCCGGCGACCCGCTCGACCGGCAGGAGGATTTCGTGCGGCTCTTCGACCGGGGCCGCGCGACGAGCCTGCATCTCTTCGAGCATGTCCACGGCGACACGCGGAACCGCGGCCCGGCCATGGTGGAACTGGTCGCGATCTACGACGCGAACGGCTTCGCCATGACGGGGCATGAGCTGCCGGACTACCTGCCGCTCGTGCTCGAGTTCTGCGCGGTCGCGCCGGCGGAAACGGCGGCGAACCTGCTCTCCCAGGCCGGGCCGCTGCTGCAGCAGATCCACGCGAAGCTGCTCTCGCGCGGGCTGCCGTCGTCCCGCGGCTATGCCGCGGTGCTCGCCGCCGTGCTGTCGGAGGTGCGGCTCGCCCCCACCACCCTGCCGACCGACGCGCAGGACCAGGCGGACGAGGACGACCTCGCCGCCATCGATGCCGCCTATGAGGACCAACCCGTGGTCTTCGGCCCCGAATCCGACCCCGACCAGCAAGGCGCCCGCGCCAAGGTCGCCGCCATGATCCAGCGCCTGCGCTCCGTGCGCCAGGCCGCCGCCAGGCATTGAAGGAGAGCCGCGATGTCCGCCCTCTGGAACGGCTTCACCGACTACCTGCACACCTTCCTCTTCGGGATCTACCCCTACATCTGCGCCGGCGTCTTCTTCATCGGCAGCCTGATCCGCTTCGACCGCGACCAGTACACCTGGCGCTCGGGATCATCGCAGTTGCTGCGCGCGCGGCAGTTCCGCATCGGGTCGAACCTGTTTCACCTCGGCATCCTGTTCATCTTCTTCGGCCATCTGGTCGGCCTGCTGACGCCGCATTCGGTCTATGAGCACTTCATCACGGTGCAGCAGAAGCAGGCGCTCGCCATCACCGCGGGCGGCATCGCAGGCTTCTTCTGCTTCATCGGCCTGACGCTGCTGCTGCACCGGCGCCTGTTCGACGAGCGGATCCGCCGCACCTCGACCACCATCGACATCGTCATCCTGGCGATGCTGTGGGTGCAGCTCTGCCTCGGCCTCATCACGCTGCCCTTCTCGATCGGGCATCGCGACGGCGGGATGATGCTGCAGCTCTCGGCCTGGGCGCAGCACATCGTCACCTTCCGCGGCGGTGCCGCCGAGTATGTGCGTGGGGCGGATTGGGTGTTCCAGTTGCACATGGTCTTGGGCATGACGCTGTTCCTGCTCACGCCGTTCTCGCGCCTGGTGCACATCTTCTCCGCACCCGTCTGGTACCTCGGGCGCAACTGGCAGATCGTCCGCCGCCGCGGCGGCGCCACCGCGCGGCCCGGCCCCGTCGCCGCGCCGCAAGCAGGCCCGGCGGAGTAGGCGCCATGGCCGTCCATTTCCACGCCCCGCCCGAACGCCCCGCCGAACCCGCGCGGCAGGGCCCGGACCTGCCCGAACAGGACATCCTGGTCGACGGCACCCCCATCACGGCGCGCGAGGTCGCCGCCGAGATGCAGCACCACCCCGCCGACACCGCCGAGGCCGCCTGGAACGCCGCGGCGCAGGCGCTGGTCATCCGCCGCCTGCTGCAGGACGCGGCCGTCGCGCGCGGCCTCGACCCCGAGGACGATGCCGCGCTCGACGTGCTGCTCGCGGCCGAGATCACCGTCCCCGCGCTCGACGAGGCCGCCGCGCGCCGCTGGCACGCCGCCCATCCGGAACGCTTCGGCGCCCCGGACCTGTGGGAGGCGAGCCACATCCTCATCGCGGCCGACCCCGAGGACGAGGCCGAGCGCGCCACGGCCCTCGCGCGGGCCGAAGAGATCCTCGCCCAGATCCAGGCCGACCCTGACAGCCTGCCCGCCCTGGCGCGGCTGCATTCCGCCTGCCCCTCGCGCGACCAGGGCGGCCATCTCGGCCAGGTCGCGCGCGGCAGCACCGTGCCGGAGTTCGAGACGTGCCTCGCGAGCCTCTCGCCCGGCCAGGTCAGTCCCGTCGTGGTGACGTCCCGCTACGGGATGCACGTCGTGCAACTGCACGCCCACGCCCCGGCCACGCGCATGCCCTACGAGGCGGTGGCCGAGCGCGTCGCCGCCGACCTGCGCGCCCAGGCCTGGCGCGCCGCCGTGCGGCAGTACATCGCGGTGCTCGCCGGCCGCGCGCGGATCGAAGGCTTCGACTTCGCGGCGGCCGACGGGGCGCTCGTACAGTAGGGCGGCCATGCGCCGGCGCGGCGCGGAGTTCGGGCCACTGGATGCCAGGCTCCTCGCCGATCCGCTCGCCTTCCTGAGCGCGGAGCACGCTCGCCAGCGGGCGCTGCTGCGTCACCTCGAACGGGTGGCGCGGGCGCCCGGGGCTGCGGGGACCGTTGCCCTGGCGCGGGCGCTGGCGGGCTGGCTCTCCGGGGACCTGCCCCGCCACCTCGCGGCCGAGGCGCAATGCCTCCATCCCCGCCTGGTCCCGGCCGACCGGACCGGCGCGCTTGCCCGGCTCGACCGCCTCCTGCAAGCGGTCCGCGACGACCGGGAGGGGGTGCTCGCCGGGCTGCGCCTCGTCGTCGCGCACCATCCACCGCCGGCAGGCTTCGGCGCCGCGGTGCTGCGCTTCGCCGAGGCGCTGCGGCGCCTGCTCGCCTTCGAGGAATCCGACATCCTGCCCCTCGCGCGCCATGTGCTCTCGCCGGGCAGCCTGGCCGAGGTCGGGGCCGAGATCGTGCGGCGGGCCCAGGGCTGACGATCGGTATCGTTTTGTTGCAACGCAGCAATCCGGATTGACGGCCGACAAGAAACTCGCCAGTTTCCAAAATGAAAACCGACGAGTTTCCATCGAGGCCCCATGCCCCACCGGACCTATTCCGCCCGTCGCGGCGCCCTGCTCGCCGGCCTGCTCCTCGTCGCCGCCTGTGACGAAGGGCCCGGCGCCGGCGCTGCCAATGCGGCGCCCACGCCGCCGCCGCCGCCCTCGGTCACGGTGGTGACGCTGCAGCGCCAGGCGGCGCCGATGACCACCGTCCTGCCGGGCCGCACCACCGCCTTCCGCGTGGCCGAGGTCCGCCCGCAGGTCGGCGGCGTGCTGCGCGAGCGCCTGTTCACCGAGGGGCAGGAGGTCACCGCCGGCCAGCCGCTCTTCCGCATCGACCCCGCCCCCTTCCAGGCGGCGCTCGAGACTGCGGAGGCCGCGCTCGCCCGCGCCAGGGCCTCCGCCGACCAGGCGCAGACCACGGTCAACCGGTACCGCCCGCTGGTCGGCGCGCGCGCCGTCAGCCAGCAGGATTTCGACACCGCCGAGGCCGCGCTGCGCCAGGCGCAGGCGGATGTCGCCTCGGCCCAGGCGGCGGTGGACACCGCGCGGATCAACCTCGGCTACACGGTGGTGAACTCGCCGATCGCCGGGCGCACCGGTCGGTCCTCGGTGACGGTCGGCGCGCTGGTGACGGCGAGCCAGGCCAATGCCCTCGTCACCGTCACCCAGCTCGACCCGATCCATGTCGACCTGACCCAGTCGAGTGCCGCGCTGCTGCGCCAGCGTCGTGACGTCGCCGAGGGCGTTCTGCGGCGCGATTCCGCCGACCGCGCCTCCGCGGCGCTGATCCTCGAGGACGGGACGGAATACGCCCATCGCGGCGAGATCCAGTTCTCCGAGGTGATCGTCGACCAGGGCACCGGCTCGGTCACGCTGCGTGCGGTCTTCGCCAATCCGGACGGCCTGCTGATGCCGGGGATGTTCGTGCGCGCCCGCGTCGAGGAAGGCGTCGTCGACCAAGCGCTGCTGGTGCCGCAGCAGGCCGTGCAGCGCACCCCGCGCGGCGAGCCCATGGCCTATGTCGTGAACGCCGAGGGCGTGGTCGAGCAGCGCATCCTGCAGGCGAGCCGTGCCGTCGGCACGAACTGGCTGGTGTCGGCCGGCCTCAACCCAGGCGACCGCGTGGTGACGGAAGGCGTGCTGCGCATCCGCCCGGGCGCCCGCGTGAACGCCACCGAGGCCACGGCCACCGCCGAGGCCACCCCCGTCCGCGCCGGCGGCTGACCGAGGCATCCCCATGGCCCGCTTCTTCATCGACCGCCCGGTCTTCGCCTGGGTGATCGCGATCGCGATCATGCTCGCCGGCCTGCTGTCCCTGCGCACCCTGCCGGTCGCGCAGTACCCGTCCATCGCGCCGCCGGCGATCTCGATCCAGGTCAGCTATCCCGGCGCCTCGGCCGAAACGGTGCAATCCACCGTCGTGCAGGTGATCGAGCAGCAGCTGAGCGGCATCGACAACCTGCTCTACTTCGCCTCGAATGCGGCGAAGGACGGCAGTGCGACGATCACTCTCACCTTCGCGCAGGGGACCAACCCCGACACCGCGCAGGTGCAGGTGCAGAACAAGGTGCAGCTCGCCGTGCCGCGCCTGCCGCTGACCGTGCAGCAGCAGGGCATCCGCGTCGCCAAGGCGACCAGCAACTTCCTGATGGTCGTGGGCTTCGTCTCCGCCGACGGGCGGATGAGCAACTCCGACATCTCCGATTTCGTCGTCACCAGCATCCAGGACCCGATCAGCCGCACGCCGGGGGTCGGCGACTACCAGGTCTTCGGCGCGCAGTATGCGATGCGCATCTGGCTCGACCCCGCGAAGCTGGTGAACTACGGGCTGACGCCGGGCGACGTGGCGACCGCCATCCGGGCGCAGAACGTCCAGGTCGCGAGCGGCGAGATGGGCGCCCTGCCTGCGGTCGAGGGCCAGCAGCTCAACGCCACCGTCATCGGTCCGTCCTATCTCACCTCGCCCGAGGCCTTCGGCTCCATCCTGCTGCGCGTGCGGACGGACGGCGCCCAGGTCCGCCTGCGCGACGTCGCGCGCGTCGAGGTCGGCGCCGAGAACTACGCCGTCAGCGCCCTGTATGACGGCCGCCCCGCGGCGGGGATCGGCATCAAGCTCGCCTCCGGCGCCAATGCGCTCGACACCGCGGCGGCGGTGCGCGCGACGATCGACAGCCTGCGGCCGCTGCTGCCCCAGGGGCTCGAGGTCATCTACCCCTACGACACCACCCCCTTCGTGAAGCTGTCGATCGAAAGCGTGATCCACACGCTGTTCGAGGCGGTGGTGCTCGTCTTCCTGGTGATGCTGCTGTTCCTGCAGAACATCCGCGCGACGCTGATCCCGACCATCGCCGTCCCGGTCGTGCTGCTGGGCACCTTCGCGGTATTGCAGGCCGCGGGCTTCACCATCAACACACTGACCATGTTCGGCATGGTCTTGGCCATCGGCCTGCTGGTCGACGACGCCATCGTGGTGGTCGAGAATGTCGAGCGCGTGATGGCCGAGGAGCATCTGTCGCCCCTCGAGGCCACGCGCAGGTCGATGGACCAGATCACCGGCGCGCTGATCGGCATCGGCCTGGTGCTCGCCGCCGTCTTCCTGCCCATGGCCTTCTTCGGCGGATCGACCGGCGTGATCTACCGCCAGTTCTCCATCACCATCGCGACGGCGATGGCGCTGTCGGTCTTCACCGCCATCTTCTTCACCCCGGCGCTCTGCGCCACGCTGCTGAAGCCGCACAAGCCGGGCCGGTCGCAGAAGGGCTTCGCTGGCCGGTTCAATCGCGGCTTCGAACGCCTCACCGGCGGCTACGCGCGCTTCGTCGGCGCCAGCCTGCGCCGCCCGCTGCGGATGCTGGTGATCTACGGCGCGCTGCTCGGCGCGCTCGGCTTCGGCTTCCTGCGCCTGCCCGGCGGCTTCCTGCCGGACGAGGACCAGGGCATCAGCTTCGTCCAGGTGATCACCCCGCCGGGCGCCACGGCGGGCCGCACCCAGGCCGCGCTCGACCAGGTCACCCGCTACCTGCTCGAGGAGGAACGCGACACGGTCGCCTCGGTCTTCTCCCTGAACGGCTTCAACTTCAGCGGCCGCGGCCAGAATGCCGGCATGGCCTTCGTGCGGCTGCGCGACTGGGGGGACCGTCCCGGCGCGGCCCAGCGGGTGCAGGCGCTGAACGGGCGCATCATGGCCCGCTTCGGCGGCCACCGCGACGCGATGATCTTCGCCTTCGCCCCGCCCGCCATCACCGAACTCGGCAATGCGACCGGCTTCACCTTCCAGCTGCTCGACCAGTCGGGCCTCGGCCACGCGGCGCTGATGGATGCGCGCAACCAGCTGCTCGGCCTCGCTGCGCAAAGCCCCGTGCTCATGGCCGTGCGTCCCAACGGGCTGAACGACGAGGCACAGTTCCACCTCCTCATCGACTGGGAACGCGCCAGCGCGCTCGGCCTGACGGTGAACGACATCAACACCACCCTCGCGACGGCCTGGGGTGCCACCTACGTCAACGACTTCATGGATCGCGGCCGCGTGAAGCGCGTCTACCTGCAGGGCGAGGCCGGCGCGCGCATGCTGCCCGGCGACCTCGACCGCTGGTTCGTACGCAACGCGGCGGGGCAGATGGTGCCGTTCTCCGCCTTCGGCCGGACCGAATGGGCCTATGGCTCGCCGCGGCTCGAGCGCTTCAACGGCATCGCCTCGCGCGAGATCGCCGGCGCTCCCGCCCCGGGCCGCACCACCGGCGAGGCGATGGCCGAGATGCAGCGCCTGATGCAGCAGCTCCCACCCGGCTTCGGCCATGCCTGGTCGGGCCTGTCCTATGAGGAACGGCAATCCTCGGGCCAGGCGCCGGCGCTCTATGCCATCTCGCTGCTCGTGGTCTTCCTCTGCCTCGCGGCGCTGTACGAGAGCTGGTCGATCCCGGCGGCGGTGATGATGGTCGTGCCGCTCGGCGTGCTGGGGGCGGTCGCAGCCTCCCTCGCGCGCGGGCTGTCCAACGACATCTACTTCCAGGTCGGCCTGCTGACGACGATCGGCCTGTCGGCCAAGAACGCCATCCTCATCGTCGAATTCGCCAAGGAGAACTTCGACAAGGGCATGGGGCTGGTGGAAGCGGCGGTCGATGCCGCGCGGCAGCGCCTGCGGCCGATCATCATGACGTCGCTCGCCTTCGGGCTCGGCGTGGTGCCGCTCGCCATCGCGACCGGCGCCGGCGCGGGCGGGCAGAACGCCATCGGCATCGGCGTGCTGGGCGGTGTCGCGGCGGGGACGCTGCTCGCCATCGCCTTCGTGCCGGTCTTCTTCCTCGTGGTGCTGCGGCTGTTCCGCACGCGGCGGCGCCACACCCCCGAAGCATCCCCGCCGGCCCCGGTGCTGCAGGCCGGAGAGTGACCATGACCCGACTGCCCGTCCTGTCCCTCGCGCTGCTGCTGACCACCGGCTGCAGCCTGATCCCGGACACCCCCGCCACCAACGCCGGCGTGCCTGCCGCCTGGCCCGAGGGCCCGGCCTATCGCAGCACCGCGGCCGTCGCGGCCGTCGACCCGGACCGCGAGGCCGACGCCATCGGCTGGCGCGACGCCTTCGCCGACCCGCGCCTGCAGCGCGCGATCGAGACGGCGATCGCCAACAACCGCGACCTGCGCATCGCCGTGCAGAACGTCGCACTGGCCGAGGCGCAGTACCGCGTCCAGCGCGCCGACCTGTTTCCCCATCTCGGCGCCACGGGGTCCTTCGACGCCAGCCGCACGCCGCTGCCCGTCGCCTCCTCCTCGGTGCCGATCGACGCCGCCGCCGGCATCACCCGACGCATCTACGGCGCCGGCATCGGCTTCAGCGCCTATGAGATCGATCTGTTCGGCCGCGTCCGCAGCCTGAGCGCCGCGGCCTTCGAACGCTACCTGAGCTACGGCGAGACACGCCGCGCCGCGCAGATCAGCCTCGTCGCGCAGGTGGCCAATGCCTGGCTCGCCATCGCGGCGGACGAGGAGGCGCTGGACCTGACCCGCCGCACCCTGGCGAACCAGGAGGAAGCCTTCGCCATCACCCGCGCGGCCTTCCAGGGCGGCACGGCGACCGAGGTCGCGCTGCGCCAGGCCCAGACCTCGGTCGAGACCGCCCGCGCGGGGCTCGAGCGCTACACCCGGCTGAAGGCGCAGGACGTGAACGCGCTCGCGCTGCTGCTCGGCACGCCGGTCCCGCAGGAGATCCTGCCCGCCTCGCTCTCCTCGGTCGGCCGCGCGGTGGCCGAGGTGCCGGCCGGCGTCTCCTCCGCCGTGCTGCTGCGCCGACCGGACGTGCTGGCGGCCGAGCGCAACCTCACCGCCGCGAACGCCGAGATCGGCGCCGCCCGCGCGGCCTTCTTCCCCAGCATCACCCTGACGGCCAATGCCGGCACGGCGAGCGCAGGGCTGAACCAGCTGTTCGGCGCCGGCAGCGGGTCCTGGACCTTCGCGCCGCAGATCAACCTGCCGATCTTCAAAGCCGGGCAGTTGCAGGGCAGCCTCGATGCCGCGCGCATCCGCACCGACATCCAGGTCGCGACCTATGAACGCTCCGTCCAGGCCGCGTTCCAGGAGGTCTCGGACGCGCTCGCCGCCCGCGGCACCTATGACCGGCAGATCGCTGCGCAACGCGCCCTGGTCGGCGCCTACCAGGAGGCCTACCGGCTTTCCCTGCTGCGCTTCCGGACCGGGCTCGACAACTACCAGGCCTCGCTCGACTCCCAGCGGCAACTCTTCCAGGCGCAACAGGAGCTCATCGCCCTCGAATTGCAGCGGCAGCAGAACCGGGTTTCGCTGTATCGTGCCCTCGGCGGGGGCTGGCAGGAGCGGAGCGGAACCATGGCGCGGGCGGGATCCGGGGCATCATGAGCGACGTGGCGGAGGCCGCCCCGCGGCGCCGCCTGTCCGAGGCGGATCGCGATCGCCTGCTGCGCGCGGCGGCGCACGGCATCTTCCTGCGCGACGGCTACACCGCCGCACGGATGGATGACGTCGCCCACGCCGCCGGCATGTCCAAGCGGACGCTCTACCAGCACTATGCTTCGAAGGCCCTGCTGTTCGAGGCGGTGATGCAGGACAGCCTCTGCCCCCTCGGCATCGACCCGGCGGCGGAGGCCGAACCCGACCTCGCCACCGCGCTTCGGGCCATGCTCGTCTCCCTCGCGCGGCACCTGTTCGAACCGCAGCAGGTCGCGATCTTTCGCCTGATCATCGCCGAGGTGCGCCGCGCCCCGGAACTGGCCGACGCCTTCCATCGCGCGGGGCCCGGTCGCGGCGCGAGCTCCATCGAGCGGCGCCTCGCCGCCGAGATCGACTCCGGCCAGCTGCGCCTGGCGGATGCCCACCAGGCGGCGCGGATGCTGTTCGGCGCGGCGATCGGCGCGGCGCACATGTTCCTGCTGCTCGGCCTGAACGGCCCACCATCCGAAGCCGAGATCGAGCGCCTCGCCGGCGAAGCGGTGGAGATCTTCCTGCGCGGTGCGTTGACCGACCGGGCTGGCTGATCCGTCGCCGTCCTTGCGGTCACGCAAGGCCGGCCTGTCACGCCGGGCCTATGTGCGGCCCCAAACCCAGATGCGCCGGACGCTTGCCGTGAAGCCACGACCCTTCCTGAAGACGATTGCGATCATCGCCCTGGTCGCGGCGGCGGCCGCTGCGGCCTATGTCGGCTGGCAGACGCTTCGCCCGGCCCCGCTGCCGCCGGGCATCGCCAGCGGCAATGGCAGGCTGGAGGCGGTGGAGATCGACGTCGCCGCCAAGATCGCCGGCCGCATCGCCGCCGTCCTGGTCAATGAGGGTGACTTCGTTGCCGCGGGCCAGGTCGTCGCCCGGATGGACACCGCCGCGCTCGAAGCACAGTTGCGCGAGGCGCAGGCACGCCTGCAGCGCGCCCTGATCGGCATCGAGACCGCTAATGCCATGGTCGTGCAGCGCGAGGCGGAACGGGGCGCCGCCCAGGCCGTGGTCGCGCAGCGCGATGCGCTGCTCGACGCCGCGCGGCGGCGGCTGTCCCGCACCGAGGAACTCGCCGCCCGCGGCAATGCCCCGCAGCAGACCCTGGACGATGACCGCGCCACATTCGAAGGCGCGCGGGCGGCCCAGGGGGCGGCGCGCGCCCAGGTCGCGGCGGCGGAGGCCGCGATCAGTTCCGCCCGCGCCCTGGTGGTCGGCGCGGACGCCGAGGCGGAGGCCGCCCGCGCCACGATCCAGCGCATCCAGGTCGACATCGACGACAGCGCGCTGCGCGCCCCGCGCGCTGGACGCGTGCAGTACCGCGTGGCCGAGGCCGGGGAGGTCATCGCCGCCGGTGGGCGCGTGGTGAACCTGGTCGACCTGGCCGACGTCTACATGACCTTCTTCCTGCCCACGACCGATGCCGGGCGTGTCGCGCTCGGCACCGAGGTGCGCCTCGTGCTCGACGCCGTGCCGCAGTTCGTGATCCCGGCGCAGGTGTCGCTCGTCTCGGACGTCGCGCAGTTCACGCCGCGCACGGTCGAGACCGCCGAGGAACGGCTGAAGCTGATGTTCCGCGTCCGCGCGCGCATCAGCCCGGACCTGCTCCGGGAGCACGCCAGCCAGGTCAAGACCGGCCTGCCCGGCGTCGCCTATGTCCGCGTCGACCCGCGCGTGGAATGGCCCGCGCGGCTGCAGGTGCGGCTGCCCCCGTCATGACCGCGCCGGTCGCGAGCCTGCGCGAGGTCGGATTGCGCTACGGCCGCACCATCGCGCTCGACGGCATCGGACTCGACATCCCGGCGGGCTGCATGGCCGGCCTGATCGGGCCGGACGGCGTCGGCAAGTCGAGTCTCCTCGCGCTGGTGGCCGGGGCGCGGGCGATCCAGTCCGGCCGGATCGAGGTTCTCGGCGGCGACATGCGCTCGGCCCGCCACCGCGGGGAGGTCGGCCCGCGCATCGCCTATATGCCGCAGGGCCTTGGCCGGAACCTCTATCCGACGCTGTCGGTGGCCGAGAACATCGACTTCTTCGGCCGCCTCTTCGGCCATGACCGCGCCGAACGCCAGCGCCGCATCGCCACGCTGACCGAGGCGACGGGCCTCGCACCCTTCCTGGACCGGCCGGCGGGCAAGCTGTCGGGCGGGATGAAGCAGAAGCTCAGCCTCTGCTGCTCGCTGATCCACGATCCGGACCTGCTGATCCTCGACGAACCGACGACGGGCGTCGACCCGCTCTCCCGCCGCCAGTTCTGGGACCTGATCGACCGCATCCGCGCCGGGCGGCCGGGCATGAGCGTGCTGGTCGCGACGGCCTACATGGAGGAAGCGGCCCGCTTCGACTGGCTGGCGGCGATGGATGGTGGGCGGGTGCTCGCCACCGGCACGCCAGGCGACCTGCTGGCGCGCAGCGGCACCGAGACGCTCGAGGCCGCCTTCGTCGCGCTGCTCCCCGAGGACCGGCGGGCCGGGCACAGCCGCATCGACATCCCGCCGCGCCCCGCGACGCTGGATGGTGAGGTCGCGATCGAGGCGCGCGGCCTCACCATGCGATTCGGCGACTTCACCGCGGTGGACCGGGTCAGCTTCCGGATCGGGCGCGGCGAGATCTTCGGCTTCCTCGGGTCCAACGGCTGCGGCAAGACGACCACGATGAAGATGCTGACCGGCCTGCTTCCCGCCACGGAGGGCGAGGCCTGGCTGTTCGGCCGGCAGGTGGATGCGCGCGACCTCGGGACGCGCCGGCGCGTCGGCTACATGTCGCAGGGCTTCTCGCTCTACAGCGAGCTGACGGTGCGGCAGAACCTCGACCTCCATGCGCGTCTCTTTGGCATGCCGCGCGACGCGATCCCGGCGCGGATCGAGGAGATGGCCGGTCGCTTCGGCCTCGGCGGCATCATGGACGCGCTGCCCGACGCGCTGCCGCTGGGCCAGCGCCAGCGGCTCTCCCTGGCCGTGGCGATGATCCATGGGCCGGAGATGCTCATCCTCGACGAGCCGACCTCGGGCGTCGATCCGGTCGCGCGGGACGATTTCTGGCGCATGCTGGTCGAGCTGTCGCGGCGCGACGGCGTGACGATCTTCATCTCCACGCACTTCATGAACGAAGCCGAGCGCTGCGACCGCATCTCCTTCATGCATGCGGGCAAGGTGCTGGTCAGCGACACGCCGGCAGCCCTCAAGGCGAAGCGGGGCGTGGCGACGCTCGAGGATGCCTTCGTCGCCTGCCTCCGCGAAGCGACCGGCGCGACGGAGGCCGCTGCGGCGCCCCCGCTCGCCACCTCGACCGCACCGCCGCCGCCGCGCCGCCGCTTCGACGCGCGGCGCATGGGCAGCTATGCGCGGCGGGAAGCGCTCGAGCTGCGCCGCGATCCGATCCGTGCGACGCTGGCGCTGCTCGGCACCGTGATCCTGATGGTCATCATGGGCTACGGCATCACGCTGGATGTCGAGGACCTCACCTTCGCGGTGCTCGACCGCGACCAGACCACGACCAGCCGGGACTACACGCTGAACATCGCGGGGTCGCGCTACTTCACGGAAAGGCCGCCGATCAGCGATTACGAGGAACTCGACCGTCGCATGCAGTCGGGCGAGGTGACGCTGGCCATCGAGATCCCGCCCGGCTTCGCCCGCGACATCGCCCGCGGCCGCCCCGCCGAGGTCGCGGCCTGGATCGACGGGGCCATGCCGTCCCGCGGGCAGACCATTCGCGGCTATGTGCAGGGCATGCATGCGCAATGGCTGGCGCAGCGCGCGGCGCAGTCCGTCCAGGGCCGCGGCACGCCGCTGTTCACCATCGAGACGCGCTACCGCTACAATCCGGACGTCCGCAGCCTGGTGGCCATGGTCCCCGCGGTCATCCCCATCCTGCTGATGCTGATCCCCGCCATGCTCACGGCGCTGAGCGTGGTGCGGGAGAAGGAGCTCGGCTCGATCGTCAATTTCTATGTCACGCCGGTGACGCGCTTCGAGTTCCTGCTCGGCAAGCAGCTGCCCTACATGGTGCTGGGGATGCTGAACTTCGTCCTGCTGCTGATCCTGGCGCTGACCTTGTTCGGGGTGCCCCTGAAAGGCAGCTTGCCGGCGCTGACGCTGGCGACGCTGCTGTATCTCGGCGCCGCGACGGCGCTTGGCCTGCTGTGCTCGACCTTCCTGCGCAGCCAGATCGCGGCGATCTTCGCGACGGCGATCCTGACCATCCTGCCGGCCGTGCAGTTCTCGGGCGTGATCGATCCCGTGGCCTCGATGGAGGGCATCGGCGCCGTGATCGGGCACATCTATCCGACCGCCCCCTACGTGACGATCGCGCGTGGCGTCTTCTCCAAGGCGCTGCACTTCCCTGACCTGCGGCCGGAGATGCTGTCGCTGGCGCTCGCCGGGCCCGTCCTGATCGGGCTGAGCGCAGCGTTCCTCCGCAAGCAGGAGCGCTGAACCATGCGCGTCGCGAACATCGGCAATCTGGGCGTCAAGGAACTGCGGAGCCTGCTGCGCGACCCGGTCCTGCTGCTGCTGATCGTCTATTCCTTCACCGTCGCGATCCATGCGGCCGCGACCGCGATGCCCGAAACGCTCAGCCGCGCGGCCATCGCCATCGTGGACGAGGACCGGTCCCCGGTCGCGAACCGCATCGCGGGCGCCTTCTACCCGCCCTTCTTCCTGCCCCCGGTCGCGATCACCCAGGGCGAGATGGATGCGCGCATGGATGCGGGCCGCGACACCTTCGCCATCGACATCCCGCCCAACTTCCAGCGCGACCTTCTCGCCGGCCGCGGACCGACCATCCAGCTCAACGTCGATGCGACGCGCATGAGCCAGGCCTTCACCGGCGCCGGCTACATCCAGTCCATCGTGGGCGGCGAGGTGACGGACTTCGCGCGGCGCTACCGCGCGATCGACACCCCACCCGTCGACCTGGTGCTGCGCGCACGCTTCAACCCGCAGTTCGAGCCGGCCTGGTTCGGCGCCATCATGGAGGTGATCAACAACGTCACCCTGCTGTCGATCGTGCTGGCCGGGGCGGCTCTCATCCGCGAGCGCGAGCACGGCACCATCGAACACCTCCTCGTCATGCCCGTGACGCCGTTCGAGATCATGTCGGCCAAGGTCTGGGCGATGGGCGTGGTGGTGCTGGCGGCGACGGCGATGTCCATGCTGCTCGTCGTCCAGGGCGTGCTGAGGGTGCCGATCCACGGGTCGCTGGCGCTGTTCCTTGCCGGTGCGGCCCTGCACGTGTTCGCGACCACCTCGATGGGTATCTTCATCGGCACCGTGGCGCGATCGATGCCGCAATTCGGGTTGCTGGTGATCCTGATCCTGCTGCCGCTGCAGATGCTCTCGGGCGGCACGACGCCCCGGGAGAGCATGCCCGAGGCCGTGCAATGGGTGATGATGGCCGCGCCCACCACGCATTTCGTCATGCTGGCCCAGGGCATCCTGTACCGCGGCGCCGACCTGTGGGGCGTCTGGCCGCAATTCGTGTGGCTGGCCGGGATCGGCGCCGTGCTGTTCGGCTACGCGCTGGCGCGGTTCCGCTCCACGGTGGGCACGATGGCCTAGGACCGTCGCCCCCGGCCGCAACGCCGGGGGCAGGCCGCGTCACGCGGCTTTGCGCCGCACCGGGATCCGGAGGTACCGGACGCCGTTCTCCTCCGCGTCCGGGAAGCGGCCGGCGCGGATGTTGACCTGGATGGAGGGCAGCAGCAGCAGCGGTGCCGCGAGCGTCTTATCGCGCGCGGTGCGGAAGGCGACGAAGTCGTCCTCGCCGACACCGTCCTTCACATGCGGGTTGCGCGCCCGCTGCTCCGCGACGGTGGTTTGCCAGGCATAGGTGTCGCGGCCCGGCGCCTTGTAGTCGTGGCACATCCACAGCCGCGTGTCCGGCGGCAGCGACAGAAGCCGGCGGATCGACCGGAAGAGCCGGCGCGCATCCCCGCCCGGGAAGTCCGCCCGCGCCGTGCCGTAGTCGGGCATGAAGATGGTATCGCCCACGAAGACGTCCTGGCCGACGCGGTAGGCGATGTCCGCCGGCGTGTGGCCGGGCAGGTGCATCACCTCGACGTCGAGCCCGCCGATCGCGAAGTGCTCGCCATCCCGGAACAGGTGGTCGAAGTCGCCGCCGTCCGGCTTCAGGTCCCGGGCATCGAAGACCGGGCGGAAGATGCGCTGCACCTCTTTGATATGCTCGCCGATGCCGATGGGCGCGCCGGTCCTGGCCTTGATGTAGGGCGCCGCCGTCAGGTGGTCGGCATGGGCATGGGTCTCGAGCACCCGGCGGATCGTCACCCCCTCCGTGGCGGCGGCGGCCAGGATGCGGTCGGCAAAGGCGGTGTCGGCGGTGCCGGTGCGGTTGTCCCAGTCCAGCACGGGGTCGATGACGGCGCCGTCCTGCGTCGCCGGGTCCCAGACCAGGTAGCTGACGGTGTTGGTCGGCTCGTCGAAGAAGGCTCGGATTTCTGCGCCCTGCATGGTGCTGTCCTCACATCGCGGGTGGTGCTTGCAATTCATATAAGAAACTACTTAATAAGAACAACCTTATTGAATCGGCACGAGGATGAGCTCGACCACCATCGACGCCCCCGGCGACCTGGGGCTGCTGCACGACAAGGCGACGGAGGCCGCGCGCCTCCTGCGCCTGCTCGCCAATACCAACCGGCTGCTCCTGCTCTGCCACCTGGTGGCGGAAGGCGAGATGACGGTCGGCGCGCTGGCGGAGGCCGTCGGCCTGTCCCAGCCGGCGCTGTCGCAGCACCTGGCGATGCTCCGCGAGGACGGGCTCGTCGCCACCCGCAAGGCGGCGCAGGCGGTCTTCTACCGCCTCGCCGACCCGAAGGCGGCGCGCCTGCTGGAAGTGCTCCGCGACCTCTACTGCCCGCCCGAACGCTGATCAGGAACGACGAAGGACCCCGACCATGCTGAAGACCATTACCGCCACCGAAGCCGCCCGCCTGCTCCGCGAGGAAGGCGCGACGCTCGTCGACGTGCGCGAAGCCGACGAGCATGCGCGCGAACGCATCCCCGGCGCGCGGAACCTGCCGCTCTCGCGCCTCGAGGAGGCGGAGCTCGCCGTGCAGGCCGGCCGGCCGGTGCTGTTCCATTGCCGCTCCGGTGCGCGCACCCAGGGGAATGCCGATCGGCTCGCCGCCAAGGCGGGGCTGTGCGAGGCCTATGTCGTCGATGGCGGCCTCGATGCCTGGAAGCGCGCGGGGCTGCCGGTGGCCGAGGACCGGCGTCAGCCACTCGAACTGATGCGCCAGGTGCAGATTGCCGCGGGATCGTTGGTGGTGCTGGGCGTGCTGCTCGGCGCGACGGTCTCGCCCTGGTTCTACGGGCTGTCGGGCTTCGTCGGCGCCGGGCTCGTCTTCGCCGGCGTGACGGGCACCTGCGGCTTGGCGCGCGTGTTGCGGCTGATGCCGTGGAACCGCCCGACCGCGGCGCATACGCCGATCGCCGCCTGAACCGCCGCCCGCCCTGCGCGGCGGGCGACCCAGCCTCACAGGAAGAACGCACCGCCGCGGCCGCACGCCGCGGCGGCCGGTAGGTGCTGTGCCATGATGTCCCTCTCCGCGCTGCAGATGCTGCTCGGCAGCGGATCCGGCGTGCTCGTCGGCTTCACCCTCGGTCTCGTCGGCGGAGGCGGCTCCATCCTCGCCGTGCCCCTGCTGGTCTACCTGGTGGGAGTTCCCCTGCCGCATGTCGCGATCGGCACCAGCGCCGTCGCGGTGGCCGCCAACGCCGCGGCCAGCCTTCTGAACCATGCACGCGCCGGCCATGTGCGTTGGCCGTGCGCCGGCGTCTTCGCCGGCAGCGGCGTCGTGGGCGCGCTGCTGGGCTCGCAGCTCGGCAAGATGATGGACGGGCAGGCGCTGTTGGCGGCGTTCGCCGTGATGATGGTCGTCGTCGCGGTGCTGATGCTGCGCCGACGCGAACCGGGCGAGGACCGGCAGGTGCGGCTGTCGCGCGCCAACGCGCCGGCGCTGGTGACGGCGGGCCTCGCCGTCGGCGGGCTGTCCGGTTTCTTCGGGATCGGCGGCGGCTTCCTGATCGTCCCGGGGCTGATCCTCGCGACAGGGATGCCGATGCTGCAGGCGATCGGCACCTCGCTGGTCGCCGTGACCGCATTCGGGCTGACGACCGCCGGCAGCTATGCCCTGGCCGGACTCGTGGAGTGGTGGCTCGCCGCCGCCTTCGTGGCGGGCGGCGTCGCCGGAAGCCTGCTCGGTGCCCGTGCCGGACAGGCGCTGGCCCGGAGGCGCGGGCTGCTCACCAAGGTCTTCGCGGGGCTGATTCTGGTGGTCGCCGCCTACACCCTGGTGCGCAGCCTTGGCGCCGCGGGTTGACCGCCGGCGGCGTCGGACGCGCCGGATGACCCAGGCCAGGGCCCGCGCGTCGCAGATCTTCTGCCCGGCGACGCCATCGCGCTGGCTGCTGTCGGTGCCGAACACGCCGGCCCCGCCGTGGGCTGGGTGTCGGGCCTGTCGAACAGCCGTTGGCCTGTCTCAAAGGGATGATCGTCTCGCCCTTGCAGGTCTTCTGGACCCTGGACAGGCGCTGACGACCGTGACGGCGTGCGCCTAGGCCGGTGGATCGAAGGCGCGCACCGGCGGCAGGTTGCCCGTGAAGCGCTCGACTTCGACGCTCGTCAGCTGCCCCGTGCAGCCCTGCGCCAGGCGCGACGTTCCCACGTCGCGGGTCAGCACGTTCGGGTTGCCGTGGACGCAGAGCGCCATGTCGTCCTCCGGATCCTCCGGGTCGTACCACGCACCCGTCGGCAGCTGCACGACGCCGGCGCGCACCTCCTCGGTCACCGCGGCGGTGGCGAGGCAGGCACCGCGCGCGTTGAACAATCGCACGATGTCGCCCTCGGCGATCCCACGCACCGCCGCGTCCTGCGGATGGATGCGCATCACCTCGCGGCCGCGCCGCTTCATGGCGCTGCTGTGCCCGCCGAAGTCGAACTGGCTGTGCAGCCGCGTCGCCGGCTGGTTCGCCACCAGCCAGAGCGGACGACCCTCCGCCGGCGCGTCCGAGGGCGCGAGCCAGGCCGGATGGCCAGGGCAGTCGTCGTAGCCGAAGGACGCGATCGTCGGAGACGAAAGCTGGATCTTCCCCGTGCGCGTCGGCAGCGGCGCGCCCTCGGGGTCCTCGCGGAAGGCGCGCAGGATGCCGCCATCGTCGGGATCCTGCGGCAGGGTGATCTCCCCGGCCTCCCAGAATTCCTCGAAGGAGGGCGCGGGCAGACCCTTCTCCGCCAATGCCTTGCGCGTCGGTTCATAGAGGTGGCGCAGCCAGCCCTGCACGTCGCGACCCTCGGTGAAGGCCTCGCGCTTGCCCAGGCGTTCGGCGAGGTCCGTGAAGATCGCGTAGTCGTCGCGCGCCTGGCCGAAGGGCTCGGCGATACGGTGCATCGCGACCATCAGCGGGTCGGTCGGCGCGGCGCCGATATCCTCGCGCTCCAGCGTCATCGTCGTCGGCAGCACGATGTCGGCGTGACGTGCGGTGGCGGTCCAGGCGATCTCGTGCACCACCAGCGTGTCGACCGTCGCGAAGGCGCGGCGCATCCGGTTGAGATCCTGGTGGTGATGGAAGGGATTGCCGCCCGCCCAGTAGACGAGGCGGATGTCGGGATAGGTGAGCTTCTGCCCGTCATAGTCGAAGGCCGCGCCTGGATTCAGCAGCATGTCGGAGATGCGCGCGACCGGGATGAAGGCGCCGACGCCGTTCCTCCCCTGCGGCAGTGCCGCCGCCGGCACGGCGTTGTGGCGCTTGCCGTAGTGCGCGATGGCGCCGAGCGCGTAGTTGTAGCCGCCGCCCGGCAGGCCGATCTGGCCCAGCATCGCGGCCAGGACGCCCGCCATCCAGACCGGCTGTTCGCCATGCTCCGCGCGCTGCAGCGAATGGGCCATGACGATCAGCGACCGCCTGCCCGCCATGCGCCGCGCGAGGCCCGCGATGGTCTCTGCCGGCAGCCCGCAGATCGCCGCCGCCCATTCGGCCGTCTTCGCTACGCCGTCGGACGCGCCGGTCAGGTAGGCCTCGAATTCGGCCCAGCCGGAGCAGTAGCGTTCGATGAAGGCACGGTCGTGCAGCCCCTCGGCCAGCAGCGTATGCGCCATGCCGAGCATCATCGCCGTGTCGGTGTTCGGCACCGGCGCGAGCCATTCGGCATGCGCCTCCTCCGGCAGGTCGTCCCGTACCGGGGAGACATTGACGAAGGCGCAGCCGCGCGCCGCCGCGGCGGCCATCGACCGCCGCTCGACATGCGCGCTGATGCCGCCCGAGGCGACCATGGAATTCTTCAGCGCCATGCCGCCGAAGGCGACGACGATCTCGCTGTGCGCCACCACCTGGTCCCAGGTAACGTTGCGCCGCGACACCGCCTCGAAGGGCCCGAGGAAATGCGGCAGGATCACCGCCGAGGCACCCGCGCTGTAGGAATTCACCGACTTCACGTAGCCGCCGAGCGCGGTGTTCAGGAAGCGGTGCACCTGGCTCTGCGCATGGTGGAACCGCCCCGCGCTGGACCAGCCATAGGACCCGCCGAAGATCGCGCCGGGGCCATGCGCGTCGCGCACGCGGGCCAATTCGCCGGCGAGAAGGTCGAGCGCCTTGTCCCAGGACACCGGCACGAATGTGTCGCGCCCCCGCCGGTCGCTCGGGCCAGGGCCCTTCTCGAGCCAGCCGCGCCGGACCATCGGCTGGGCGACGCGGGCCCGATGGCGCAGCGCCTCGGGGAAGTTCTGCAGGATGCCGTTGGGGTCCGGGTCGTTCGGATGCGGCTCGACCACCAGGCGGTCGCCCTGCCAGCCGGCGCGGAACACCCCCCAATGCGAGGAATGGGGCTTCAGGCGAGGCGGAGCGTTCATCGGCGTCGGTGTCCCTGAGGGCGGCGCGGTGACCGTAGCGACGGCAAGGGCACCCCGGCAATCCGGAGCGCCCCTCAGGCCCGGATCGCCAGCCCCGTCGCCGGATCGAACAGATGGATGTGGGCGGGGTCAGGACGGATCGCGACGAGGTCGTCCATCGCCGCGCGGTGGCTCGCCCGCACCTCGGCCGTGACGCGCAGCTTCGGGGCGATCTCGACCTCGATCAGCCGTTCGCTGCCGATGAGCTCGACCATCCAGACCTTGCCCGGAACGGCGCCGGCGTCGCCCGGGGCGGCCATGGTGACGTCCTGGGGCCGCACGCCCAGGATCAGTTCCGCCGGCGCGCCGGGCGGCAGGGGCACGGGCAGCGGCGCGCCAGCCACGGTCACCACGCCGTCGACCACCTTGGCCGGAATCAGGTTCATCGGCGGCGTGCCGATGAAACCCGCGACGAAGAGGTTGGCGGGCTTGCCGTAGACCTCCTCCGGCGTGCCGATCTGCTGGACCACGCCCTCGTTCATCACCACGACCAGGTCGGACATGGTCATGGCCTCGAGCTGGTCGTGCGTGACATAGACGGTGGTGGTGCCGAGATCGAGGTGGAAGCGGCGCAGCTCGCCGCGCATCGTCGCCCGCAGCTTGGCGTCCAGGTTCGACAGCGGCTCGTCCATCAGGAAGATGTCCGGCCGCCGCGCCATGGCGCGCCCGAGCGCGACACGCTGCCGTTGCCCGCCCGACAGCTGCTTCGGCTTGCGGAGCAGCAGGTGCGCGATCTCGAGCACCTTGGCGACAGCGCCGATCTTCTCGGTCCGCTCGGGCTTCGGCGTGCCGCGGACCTCGAGCCCGTAGCCGATGTTCCGCGCGACATCCATGGTCGGGTAGAGCGCGTAGGACTGGAACACCATGGCGATGTTGCGCTCGCCCGGCGGCAGCATGTCCACGCGGCGGTCGCCGAAGCGGATTTCCCCCGCGGTGGCCTTCTCCAGCCCCGCGATCATCCGCAGCAGCGTCGTCTTGCCGCAGCCCGAGGGGCCCAGCAACGTGACGAACTGCCGCGACGGCACGGTCAGGTCGAGCGCCTTGAGCACCTGGTTCGATCCGAAGGACTTCGAGAGCCCCTGAACAACGAGGTCCGTCATCCCTTCACCGCCCCCGCGCCGAAGCCCGCCACCAGGTGGCGCTGCATGAAGCCGAACAGGATCGCCATGGGCAGCGTCATCAGCACGGACGACGCCATCATCAGGGCCCAATCCACATGCGTGCCGTCGAAGAAGTGCATCACGCCGACGGTCAGCGGCAGGTTCTCCATCGAGTTCATGAAGACCCGCCCGAACAGGTAGTCGTTCCAGGACACGATGAGCGAGAAGATGCTCGCCGCGATGATCCCCGGCAGCGCCACCGGCAGCACGATCTGGCGGAAGACCTGCAGGCGCGTGGCGCCATCGACCAGCGCCGCTTCCTCGATCTCGATCGGCACGCCGCGGAAGAAGGCCCACATCAGCCACAGGCAGAAGGGCAGCGTGATGCAGACATAGCCGAGGATGAGCGAGAACAGCGTGTCCGTCAGTTCCAGCGACACCATGGTCAGGAACATCGGGAAGACGAAGATCACGCTCGGCACCATGTAGCCGAGGATCGCGATATAGGGCACCGAACGCTGGCCCCAGAAGCGGAACCGCGTGAGCGAATACGCCGCGAGCGTCGCCACCGTGATCGAGATGATGGTGGACCCGATCGAGACGATGATCGAGTTGCCGAACCAGGTGAGGAAGTAGGCCGAGGGCGGCACCCCCGCCCCCGGCGCGCTGGCGACCGATCCGCCGAACAGCAATTCGCGGTACGCATCGAAGGTGACGTTCTCCGGCCAGATCGTCGGCGGCCAGCGGAAGATCTCGTCCTTCGGCTTGAGGCTGGTGGAGATCGCCCAGAGCAGCGGGAAGCACACCACGAAGGTGATGGCGCCGAGCACGGCATAGAGAATGGCGGCGATCCAGGGTCTCATGCGGCCTTGTCCTCCCGCCCGAAGCCGGAGACCCGGATGTAGAGCATCGATCCCGCCAGCAGCAGCACGAGCATGATCACCCCCGCCGCGGCGCCGACGCCCATGCGAAGGTTCGCGATGGACTGGTCGAAGGCATAGAGCGCGAGATTGTAGGTGGAGGTCCCGGGCCCGCCGCGCGTCAGCAGGTAGATCTCCTCGAACTTGTTGAAGGTCCAGATGGTGCGGAAGACGATGACAACCGCCAGCACTTCCGCCAGTTGCGGCAGGGTGATGTCGCGGAAGCGCCGCAGCACCCCGGCGCCGTCCACCTTCGCCGCGTCATACAATTCGGTGGGGATGGTCTGCAGTCGCGCGAGCACCACGATCACGACGAAGGGCGTGTATTTCCACACGTTCAGCATGATCGCGCTCGCCATCGCCATGGACGGCGTCGACAGCCAGGCGATCTTCTCGTCGATGAGGCCGACCGACAGCAACAGGTGATTGACGATGCCGATCTCGGAATTGAACAGCCAGCGCCAGTTCAGCGCGATCACCACCGTGGGCACGATGTAGGGGAACAGCAGCAGGCCGCGGAAGGCGTTCATCCCCTTCAGCGGCTGGTGCAGCAGCAGCGCGAGCCCGACGCCGATCACCGCCTGCAGCACGGTCGACCAGCCGGTCCAGACGATGGCCTGCCAGAAGCTTTCCCAGAAGAGCGGGTCCTCCAGCACGAACAGGTAGTTGTCCAGCCCGACGAAGGGCTGGTCGTCCGGCCGCAACGGGTTGTAGCGGACGAAGGACAGCCGCACCGCCTCGGCGATGGGCCAGACGAGGAAGATGCCGACCGCCAGGATGAGGGGGAGCATGAACAGCACCCCTACCTGGCGATCGCTGAGGCGAAACCTCATCCCAGCAGGCGCCGGTTCTCGCGGCGGATGTCCTCGAACTGGCGATGGCCCCATTCCACCGCGGCGCGCGGATTCTCGTTGTTCACCAGGATGCGCTGCGCGACCTGCGACCAGACGTTGCGCCCGTGACCGATGCCGGCCAGGGGGTTGATGCCCTTCTTGATCTCGTGGCCCGAGTTGCAGGCATAGGGGACGAAGCCGGTGAAGATCACGTCCACGCTGCGCTTCTTCTGCTGGTACATCGGGTTGTTCACCAGCGCAGGCGCCGTCGCCTGGTCCTTGAACACCGGCCCGACATTGGGGAAGAGGCTGTTGGCGTAGCGCACCATCCAGTCGGTGCTGTTCATCACATGGGCCATCGCCTCCTTCGCTTCGCGGATGAAGGGGTTGTTCTGGCGCGGCATGATGAAGCCGTTGATGTCGGTCCAGGACCAGCGCTGCCCGGTGCGCGGGTGGGCCGGATTCAGGTAGTATTCCATCTTCTCGTAGATCGGCTTCGCCTCGTCGAAGGCGCGGCCCATGGTGCGGCCCCAGTAGAAGCTGCTGCCGGTGCGGCCGGTGACGTGCTGGTCCACCACCTGCAGGAAGCTGAATTCCACCGCGGAGCGCGGCATGGTGCCGTAGAGCTCCTTGATGAACTCATAGGCCTCGATGGTCGCGGGGCTGTTGAAGGTCGTCTCGAAGCTGCGGCCCGGGTCCCAGGTCATCCCGCCCGCCTGCCAGATCAGCTGCTGGATGTGGTAGTCGCCGCAAAGGTTGCGCCCCAGCGCCATGGTGAAGCCGGCGCTGCCCTGGCGCTTGGCCTGGATGGCCTTGGCGCCGTTCAGCAGGTCGTTCCAGGTCCAGTTGGTCGGGTCGGACAGCCCCGCTTCCTGACGCACATCGTCCTGAACGACGAAGAGGCATCCCTGGTGATGCAGCGGCACCGCATACTGCGTGCCCTTCCAGGTACCGAAATCGTCGACGGTGAAGCCGTCGACCAGGCGTTCGCGCGCGCGGATCGCCGTGTTCACATCCTGCATCGGCTCCAGCAGCCCTTCGGCCGCGAGCTGATAGGCGATCGGGCTTTCCACGCTGATCAGCGCCGGCGGCCGCCGCGCCGCGAGGTCCGTCGCGAGCTTGGTGTACACCGCATCCCAGGCGATCTGCTCGGATTCGAAGCGCAGGCCCGGCGCGTTGCGCTGCGCCCACTCGTTCATCCCGTTGGTGAAGACGCCGATATAGGGGCCGGGTTCGCCCCAGATGCGCGCGACACGTTCGCGCGTCTGCGCGTAGGCCGGTGCGGCGAGGGTGCCGCCGGCGGCCGCGAGGCCCGAGGCCAGCGCACCACGGCGGGTCAGGCGCAGCGTCATCGTCTTGGTTCCCTTCCCTTGCGCCGACCTGTCCGCCCCCTTGGTCGGGGTCGTCTGCCGGCATTGACGGGCAGGGTATGGGCGGCCGTGACACATGGTCAACGTCGGGCGGCCGGAAGCAATGCGCGAGCGCCCTGGCACGTTGCCCCGCGGCGCTGGACGTATCGCGCGACGCGCGGCATCGTCCTGCTTCTCTGGGCGGCTTGATCGTGGTCAAGCGTCATGGGCCGCTGCCAGCCTATCAGGGACGCTGCCGGGGCGCCGTCCACGGAGGAACAGTCGAACGCCATGTCTGCCACCGCCACCGAGGCGTCCGCGCCGACGCAGACCTATGACGCGCTCGTGATCGGCGCCGGCATGTCCGGCCTCTACCAGCTCATCCGCCTGCGCGAACTGGGCCTGAACGCCCGGGTGCTCGAAGCCGGCACCGGCGTCGGCGGCACCTGGTACTGGAATCGCTATCCCGGCTGCCGCTTCGATTCCGAGAGCTATTCCTACGGCTTCTCCTTCGACAAGGACCTGCTGCAGGAATGGAGCTGGAGCGAGCATTTCGCCCCCCAGCCCGAGACCGAGCGCTATCTCAATCGCGTCGCGGACAAGTACGACCTGCGCCGCGACATCCGCTTCCGCGCGCGCGTCACCTTCGCCCATTGGGACGAAGCGAGCCTGACCTGGACCGTCGGCACCGAGGACGGCAACCGCTACCGCACCCGCTTCCTCATCACCGCGATCGGCGCGCTCTCTGCGCCGACCATGCCGACCTTCCCGGGGATCGAGGATTTCAAGGGCCAGTCCTTCCACACCGGGCTGTGGCCGAAGGAACCGGTCGACTTCACCGGCAAGCGCGTCGCGGTGATCGGGACCGGCGCCTCGGGCGTGCAGACCATCCAGGAGGTCGCGAAGACCGCGGCGCAGCTCACGGTCTTCCAGCGCACGCCGAACTGGTGCGCGCCGCTGCACAACGGGAAGATCACGCCGGAGGAAATGGCGGCGATCCGCGCCCGCTACGACGAGATCTTCGCCCGCTGCAACGAGACCTTCTCCTGCTTCCTGCACACCCCCGACCCGCGCGGCACCTTCGAGGTGACCGAGGAGGAGCGCAACGCCTTCCTCGAGAAGCTCTACGGCGAGCGCGGCTTCGGCATCTGGGTCGGCAACTTCAAGGACATGCTGACGAACCGGCAGGCGAACCGCGTCATCTCGGACTTCGTCGCCAACAAGATCCGCCAGCGGGTGAAGGACCCGAAGGTCGCCGAGCTGCTGATCCCGAAGAACCACGGCTTCGGCACCCGCCGCGTCCCGCTCGAGACGCGCTACTACGAGGTCTACAACCAGCCCAACGTGCTGTTGGTCGACAGCAAGGCGACGCCGATCGAGCGCATCACGCCGACGGGCATCAGGACCTCCGATGCGGAGTACGCCTTCGACATCATCATCTACGCCACCGGCTTCGACGCCCTGCGCGGCGCCTTCGACCGCATCGACTTCCGCGGCAAGGACGGCGTCACGCTGAAGGAGCTGTGGAAGGACGGCGCGACCTCGCTGGTCGGTATGCTGCAGGACGGCTTCCCCAACATGTTCATGCTGCTCGGGCCGCACACGGCGCTGGGCAACATCCCACGATCCATCGAGTTCAACGTCGACTGGGTCACCGCGCTGCTGCGCCACATGCAGGCCCACGGCCTGAAGCGGGCCGAGGCGACGCCCGAAGCGGTCGAGACCTGGATGGAGCACGTCATGGAGGTGGCGCAGGGCCTGCTCTCTATGGAGGTCGATTCCTGGATGACCGGCGTGAACATCAACGTCGCCGGGCGGCAGGTGCGGCGCGTGGCGCGCTACACCGGCAGCGCGCCGACCTATCGCGGCTGGGCGAACGGCATCGCCGAACGCGGCTACGAGGGCGTGGCGCTCCGCTGAGCGCATGCGCGGGAATGCGCCTTGCGGCGCATTCCGGGTCCGGCACCGGCCCGCACCCCCACCCGGCCACCCACGTCAGTATCCTGGAATGGGTGGCCGGGTGGGGGTGC
>NZ_JABBKX010000002.1:0-473988 GCF_012927745.1 Neoroseomonas marina | reverse complement strand
CGGGGCCCGCGGCCCGCCCCCCCCCCCCCCCCGGCCCCCCCGCGCAGTCATGGGGGAGGGGGGGGCGGGGGGGGGGGGGGGCCCGGTGCCGGTCTCGTCAAGCAGACGCATGCGCGCGCCTCACACCTCGACGCCATACTCCGCGAGATCGGGCGTCATCGCCTCGATGACGAAATCGACGAAGGCGGCCGGGGCGTCGAGGTAGAATTCCCGGTCGGAATAGGCCCCGACCTGCGCGGCGATGCCCCGCGCCTCGAGCCACTCCTGGAGCACCACCAGGTCCTGCTCCGGCGTGTCGCTCAGGAAGGAGACCTGCGAGCGCAGCTTGTCCGCATCCCGTCCGGTCGTGTTGCTGCGGCTGAACTGCAGGTCGATGTTGCTGCCCGGCTGGCGCAGCCAGATCGCGCGTTCCGTCCGCCGCAGCGTCGCGAAGCCGAGGCAGGTCGCGAGCATCTCGACGATGGTGTCGAAATGCTCGCGCGCCAGCCGGTTGGCGACGTGGTTGAAGCGCATCCGACGCCCGGTCAGGCCGGCCGCACGCCCCAGGGATAGGGCATGCTGCCCTTCGCCAGGCCCGTGATGCTGCGCCGATGGGCGGTGCGGATGTAGAACTGGCCGAGCGGGATGGTCGCGACGTCGTCCTGCGCCAGCTTGTTGATCTCGTTCGCGAGACTCCGCTGGCGGTCCGGCTCCCCGGCATCCAGCCAGGCCTGGATCAGCTCCTCGGCACGCGGGCTCGTGTACCAGCCGAACCAGCCATTGGCCCCCGGCCCCTTCACCAGCGAGGAGACCGCCGGGTTCAGGTAGGCGAGGGAGGAGCCATAGGTATGGAAGATGCTCCACCCGCCCTGCTCGACCGGTTCCTTGCGTACGCGGCGCTGCACCACGGTGCCCCAGTCGGTTTCCGCCAGTTCCACGTTCATGCCGATGCGCCGCAGGCGATCGGCGGTGAGCTGCCCATGCGGGCCGATCAGCGGGAAGTCGGTCGGGTTGATGATGACGACCTTCTCCCCCTTGTAGCCCGAGGCCTGCAGCGCCGCGCGGGCGCGGTCGAGGCTGCGCGGCGCGCGGTTGTACTCGGACAGATCCTCGACGCCGAAGGGCGTGCCGCAGGGGAACAGGCTGCGGCATTCGCGCCAGACCGAGCGGTCGCTGCCGAGCGTCGCCTGCATGTATTCCGGCTGGTCCACCGACAGCGCCACCGCCTGGCGGACCTTCACGTCGTTGAACGGCGCCTGCAGGTGGTTCAGCCGCATGATCGACAGCAGGCCGGCCGGATTCAGGATGTCGATCCCGATGTTGCGGTTGCGCTGCAGCGTCGGGATCAGGTCCGAGAGGGGCTGCTCCACCCAGTCCACCTCACCGCTCTGCAGCGCGGCTGATGCGGTCGCAGGGTCGGGCAGGATGTGCCACTCGATGCGCGGGAAATGCGCGACCTTGCCGCCCGAGGCCCAGTCCGACGGCTCTTGCCGCGGCACGTAGGCGTCGTTCTTCGCGTAGACGACCCGGCTGCCCGAGACGAACTCATCCCGCACGAAGCGATAGGGGCCGGAGCCGACGACCTCGGATACCTGGGTATTGGCGTCGATGCGCGCCAGGCGCTCCGGCATGACGAAGGGCACGTTTGCATCGGGCTTGGCCAGCGCGTCGAGCAGCAGCGGGAAGGGCCGCTTCAGCCGGATCTCGATGGTGCGGTCGTCGCTCGCGCCCCAGCGGTCCACCACGCTGGCGAGGATCTGGCCGAAGGGGTCGCGTTTCGCCCAGCGCTCGAGGCTCGCGGCGCAGTCCTGCGCGCGCACCGGCTCGCCGTCGTGGAAGCGCAGCCCCTCGCGCAGACGGATGTGCCAGACGCGGAAATCGGGGCTGACGCTGTGGCCCTGGGCCATCTGCGGCTTGGGCTGCTGGTTGCCATCCACGGCATAGAGCGTGTCGTAGACGTGGTAACCGTGCATCTGCGTGACGATGGCGCTGGTCCAGATCGGATCCAGCGCCGTGAGGTTCGCCTGCGGCACGAAGCGCAGCGTCGCCGTGCGGGCGGGCTGGGCGATGGCGGGCGCGGCGGAGGCGAAGGCTGCAGCGGCGGCGCCCTGCAGAAGCGTGCGACGTTCCATGGCGTTTCCAGCCTTCTCTTTCCCTGGGGCGAGTTGGCGGGAGCCTAGGTGCGCCGATGCGCCGCGGTCAAACCCGCAGACGGGCCGCCAGGCCGATCAGATGCGTCACCCGCGGCGGATCGGCGCCTTCGTGCAGCGCGTTCACCGCCGCCTGCACCGCCTGGTCGGCGATGGTGACCCGCCCATGCTGGCGCATGTGCTCCGCCCAGTCGGTCAAGGTGAACCATTCGACGACGCGCGCCGGATCCGCGGTATCGGTGAAGACGGCCCAGGCGGTCGCACCGTCGCGCCGGCGGATGGCGCCGAGCGGCGCGATGGCACGACGGAAGGCGGCCTGCCGCTCCGGCGCGACGCGGTATTCGACCTGTACCGCCACGGGGCCATGCGCGTGGTCGGCCGCATGTGCCGCATGCGGGTCGGGCCAGTGGCGCGACGGATCGAGCGGTTCCTCGCCCGCCGGCAGCGGCAGCGCGCGTCCCAGCAGCGCAGCCGCCGTCCCGCCGGCCGCGGCGGCCAGCAAGGCCCCGCCGATGCCGATCCAGGACGCGACCTGGCCCCAGGACAGGCTGCCCAGCGCCATCGCCCCCGAAAAGACCGTCAGGTAGACCGCCAGGCCCCGCCCCCGCACCCAGTTCGGCAACACCGCCTGCGTCGCGGCGTTGAGCGTGGTCAGCACCGCGATCCAGGCGACGCCGGCCAGGACGCAGAAGACGACCGCGACGCCGCCGGTCGGCGCCAGCGCCAGCCCGGCCTGCGCCGCGGCATTCGCCAGCGCGCCGGCGAGCATGAGGCCCTCGGCGCCGCCGAAGCGCTCGCGCAGCCAGGGCAGGGCCAACGCCCCGCCCACGGCCCCGGCGCCGATGCCCGCCAGCATGAAGCCGTAAAGCCCTGGCCCACCGCCCAGCGCATGTCGCGCCAGCAGCGGCAGCAGGGCCCAATGGGCAGCGCCAAGCGCGAAGAACACCACCGCCCGCAACAGCACGCGCTGGAGCCCACGCGCATGCAGCGCATAGCGCAGCCCCGCGCGCATCGCGCCAGGCAGGGTCTCGCGCGGGCCATCGGCTTCCGGTGCGACGCGCTTCCACCACAGCAGCGCCGCGATCACCAGCACGTAGCTGAATGCGTCGGCGAGGTAGGTCGCCGTCACCCCCAGCGTCGCGACCAGCAGCCCGCCCAGTGCCGGCCCGATGGCGCGGCTGACATTCACACCCATCGAGTTCAGCGCGACCGCCGCCCGCAGGTCCGCGCGCGGCACCATCTCGGGCACCGAGGACTGCCAGGCCGGCGCGGCGAGCGCCGCCCCCACGCCACCGGCGAGCACGAGCAGGAGCAGCAGCCACGGCGTCATGATCCTGGTCGCGGTGCACAGCGCCAGCGCGAGCGACACCACGCCCAGGCTGCACTGCGCCGCGATCAGCAGCTTCCGGCGATCGAGGAGGTCCGCCAGCGCCCCCGCAGGCAGCGCCAGCACGAAGACCGGCAGCGTGCCCGCCGCCTGCACCAGCGCGACCATGACGGGGGATGGCGCGAGCGAGGTCATCAGCCAGCCCGACCCGACGTCGCGCATCCAGGTGCCGATGTTGCCCAGCACCGTCGCCGTCCACAGCACGGCGAAGACACGATGCCGCAGCGGCGCGAGGGCACTGTCCGCCATCAGAAGGCCCAGCAGGAGCAGCCGAACGCGCCCCAGAAGCCCGCCTGGTCACGCACCGGCGCCTCGAGCCGCGCCCAGGCATGCGCATGACCGTGGACTCCGCAGGCGGCCGCGCAGGCGCAGGCCTCGGCGATCGCGGCCTCGGCGCGCAGGCGGGACTGGTAGCCGCCGAAGCGGCGCACGGGCGACCAGTCCGGCATGGCCGGCGGCAGCGGCGGGGCGAGCGGCGCGAAGTCCTCCGCCCCGTGCACGACGCGGCCGCCGAGGATCGTCAGCACCGCGGCGATGTCCTGGATCTCGTCCTCCGGCACCGCGAAGTAGTCGGCGCCGAGCACCGCGAGATCCGCGAGCTGCCCGGGCGCCAACCGACCCTTGACCGCCTGCTCGCCCGAGAACCAGGCGGAGCCCTCGGTCCACAGGCGCAGTGCGGCCTCGCGGTCCAGCCGCCGGTCCGGCCGCGTCATGCGCAGCCCGCCGATCGACTTGCCGGAGACCAGCCACCACAGCGCGACCCACGGATTGTAGCTCGCGACGCGCGTCGCATCCGTGCCGCCGCCGACCGGGATGGCGGCCTCCAGCATGCGCGCGACCGGCGGCGTCTGTTCGGCAGCGGCGGCGCCGTAGCGCGCGACGAAATCCTCGCCCTGGTAGACCATGCGGTGCTGCACGGCGATGCCGCCGTTCAGCCGCTTCACGCGCTCGATGCTGCGCGGGCTGATGGTCTCGGCATGGTCGAAGAACCAGCGCAGCCCGTCGAAGCCGAGCTCGCGGTCCACCTCCTCGAAGACGTCCAGCGCGCGGGAGATCGTCTCGTCATAGGTCGCA
Organism: Neoroseomonas marina; assembly: GCF_012927745.1. Taxonomy (GTDB): domain Bacteria; phylum Pseudomonadota; class Alphaproteobacteria; order Acetobacterales; family Acetobacteraceae; genus Neoroseomonas; species Neoroseomonas marina. The sequence continues at coordinate 469,398 of NZ_JABBKX010000002.1, read as the reverse complement.
TGCATCCGGAAGGGCCAGCGCTTCTCGGCCAGCAGGCGCACCACCGCCTTGAGGTCCGTCTCCATCGCGGCCGGCAGGTCGGGGCGCGGCTGGCGGAAATCCTCGAAATCGGCGGCGGAGAAGACCAGCATCTCCCCCGCGCCGTTGTGGCGGTAGAGATCGTCGCCCTGACCCGGTGCGACCATGCCGGTCCAGCGCGCGAAATCCTCGCGCTCGCCCTTCGGCGTCTGGGTGAACAGGTTGTACGCGATGCGGACCGTGAGATCGCCCTCGCGGTGGAGGGCCTCGATGATCGCGTAGTCGTCGGGATAGTTCTGGAACCCGCCGCCCGCATCGATGACGCCGGTGACGCCGAGCCGGTTCACCTCCCGCATGAAATGCCGCGTGGAGTTCTTCTGGTATTCGGGTGGTAGCCGCGGCCCCTTGGCGAGCGTCGCGTAGAGCAGCCCCGCATTGGGCCGCGCCACCAGCAGCCCGGTCGGGTTCCCGGCGGGATCGCGCTGGATCTCGGCGCCGGGCGGGCTCGGCGTGTCGCGCGTGTAGCCCACGGCACGCAGCGCCGCGGCGTTCAGCAGCGCGCGGTCATACAGGTGCAGGATGAAGACCGGCGTGTCCGGCGCGATGGCGTTGATCTCGTCGAGCGTGGGCAGGCGCTTCTCGGCGAACTGGTGCTCGGTGAAGCCGCCGACCACGCGCACCCACTGCGGTGGCGGGGTGACGGCGACCTGCGCCTTCAGCATCGCCATCGCCTGGGCCAGCGACCGCACCCCGTCCCAGCGCAGTTCCATGTTGTAGTTCAGCCCGCCCCGGATGACGTGCATGTGGCTGTCGATCAGCCCGGGAATGACGCGACGCCCGCCCGCATCGATCAGCCGCGTGTCCGGGCCCGCAAGGGGCATGATGTCCGCCGCCCTGCCCACGGCCTGCACGCGGCCATCGCGGATGGCGATGGCCTCGGCCTCGGGCTGGGCGCGGTCCAGCGTCGTGATGCGGCCATGATGCAGGATCAGGTCGGCGGTCTCGGGCATCGGCGATGCTCCCGTCACGAAGGTGGCGCCCGTTCGTCCCGCGCCACGCGGCCAGGCAGACGCCCCAGCAGATGCTCGCTGCAGCCGGCGAGGCCCAGCGCCGAGCGCAGGCCTTCGCCGGCGATCAGGTGGCGCGCGACGGGCAGGACCTGCTCGCCGATCAGGATGCCGAGCAAGCCCACCAGCGCCACCACCGGCGGCGCGGGCGACCGGACCTGCAGCAGGCTGTAGACGACGCCGACCAGAAGGCCGGCGCCGAGTGCGGCAAGGTACAGCCGCATGACGCGTCAGCCCTGGATGAAGGCCAGCAGGTCGGCGTTGATCGCGTCGGCATGCGTGGTGCACATCCCGTGCGGATAGCCCGGATAGACCTTCAGCGTCGCGCCCTTGACGAGCTTCGCCGACAGCAGCGCGGAATCCGCGATGGGGACGATCTGGTCGTCGTCGCCATGCATCACGAGCGTCGGCACCGTCACGGCCTTCAGGTCCTCGGTGAAGTCGGTTTCCGAGAAGGCCTTGATGCCGTCGTAATGCGCCTTGGCGCCGCCCATCATGCCCTGGCGCCACCAGTTGTTCACCACGCCCGGCTGCGTCGCGGCGCCCGGCCGGTTGTAGCCATAGAAGGGCCCGGCCGGCACATCGAGGAAGAACTGCGCACGGTTCGCCGCGAGCGCCGCGCGGAAGCCGTCGAACACCTCGATCGGCAGGCCGCCGGGGTTGGACGCGGTCTTGAGCATGATCGGCGGCACCGCCCCGATCATCACCAGCTTGGCGACGCGGCCCTGCGGCTGGCCGTGCTTCACGGTGTAGTGCAGCGCCTCGCCGCCGCCGGTCGAATGGCCGACATGCACCGCGTTCCTCAGGTCGAGCTCCTTCACCACGGAAGCCGCATCCGCCGCGTAGTGATCCATGTCGTGCCCGCCGCCGACCTGGGTCGAACGCCCATGCCCGCGCCGGTCATGCGCGACCACGCGGAAGCCCTTGCCGAGAAATAACAGCATCTGGGCGTCCCAGTCGTCGCCGCTGAGAGGCCATCCGTGGTGGAAGACGATGGGCTGGGCGTCCTTCGGACCCCAATCCTTGTAGAAGATCTCGACGCCGTCGGCGGTGGTGACGAAGGGCATGCTGGGGGTCCTTTCCCTCAATGGCCTTCGGCGGCGCCGAACATGGACTTGGCGTAGACGATGCCGAGGCCATAGGCGCCGCCGAAGCGCTTCGCGATTCCGGTGGTCAGGTCGTAGGTCTCGCCACGCGCCCAGTCGCGCTGCAGCTCGAGCAGGTATTGCAGGGAGGTCATCGGCTTCGCGCCGGCCTGCACCATGCGGTCCATCGCGCGGTCATGCGCTTCCGTCGAGACATCGCCGCAGGCGTCGGCGATGACCGTCACCTCGAATCCCTGGTCGATCGCCGACAGTGCCGGCCCGACGATGCACACGCTGGTCCAGAGGCCGGCAAGCACGATGCGCGCCTTGCCGATGGCGTTGACCTGCGCGATCACCGCCGCATCCTCCCAGGTATTCATCGAAGTGCGGTCGAGCATCGCCTGGCCCGGAAAGGCATCGGTGATCTCGGAGAACATCGGACCGGAGAAGCTCTTCTCCGCAACCGTCGTCAGGATGGTCGAGACACCGAATCCGGCGGCGGCATGGGCCAGCAGCGCCGCGTTGTTGCGCAGGTTCACCGCGTCGATCGACTTGGTCGCGAAGGACATCTGCGACTGGAAGTCGATCATGATGAGCGTGTGGTCCCCCGGGGAAAGCAGCAATCGGCCCGGGGTCGGCGTGGCGGTCGGCATGGGGTTCTCCTGTCGGTGCGGGCGCCGGCGGCGCCGCTAGGGTCCGTAGAGCGCCTGGCGCAGCGCTGCGGTCGCCTCCGCGATCGCGCCCCGCGCCGCGGGGGTATCGGCCAGCGCGTTCAGCGCCACGAAATCGTGAATGGTGCCGAGGTGGCGCGTCGCGGTGGCGCGCACCCCGGCCTCGACCAGGCGGCGCGCGTAGTCCTCGCCCTGGCCGCACAGCGGATCGGCCTCCGCGACGATCACCAGCGCCGGCGGCAGGTCGTTCAGCGCCTCGGGCGTCGCAAGCAGCGGGAAGGCGGTCGGCAGCCGGCGACTTGCCGGATCAGGGAAGGCCGCGTCGATATAGCGACAGATCATCGCGCGGTTCAGCCAGGGCCCCGACGCACCGTCGGTCGGCTGCGGCTCGGCCAGGATCGGGTAGAACAGAAGCTGGAAGACGATCTCCGGTCCACGCCGCTGCTTGGCCAGCATCGCCACCGCCGCGGCCATGGTGCCGCCCGCGCAATCGCCGGCGACGGCGATCCGTGACGCATCCAGGCCATGATCCGCCGCATGTGCCGCCAGGTATCGCAAGGTCGCGTACGCCTGCTCGATCTGCGCCGGATAGGTCACTTCGGGCGCCAGGGCATAGTCGACGCAGACCACCACAGCGCCGCTGCCCTCCACGAGGTCGCGCATCAGCCGGTCATGGGTCGCCTTGCCCCCCATGATCCATCCGCCGCCATGCAGGTACAGGATGAAGGGCAGCGGCCGTCCGTTCGCGATCGCGGGCCGCAGGATGCGGATGCCCACCCGCCCCGTGGGACCGACGGGAAGGTCCAGGTCCTCGGTTGCCACCTGCGGCGCATCGACCGGCACGGATTGCAGCCGCGCCAACGCGACGCGCGTGCCGGCGATGTCCGCTGCGGCCATCGGCCCGCTCCCGTCGCGCGCGATCCCGGCCAGGAAGGCAGCCACGGCGCTGTCGAGCACATGGGCGGCGTCGCGGCGGGATGCCTGCAATCCGGTCACTCGCGCGGCCCCTTGTCCTGCAGCACGGCGTGAACCTTCCGCGACCGCGCTTCACGGCGCGAGTTAAGCGATGCAAATCCGTGTTCGCTGACGCAAACTGCGCGCGCAGCGGACAAGGCAGGGAGAACGGCAGGCGTGTCCGGGCGCGTGCTCAGCTTCGGCGGATTCCAACTCGACCCCGATCGTCGCCTCCTTCTGGAAGGCGGCCGGATGGTGCGGGTGGGCAGCCGTGCGCTCGACATCCTCATCGCGCTCGTCGCGCGTGCGGGCGAGGTGGTGCCCAAGGACGATCTGATCGCGCGCGCCTGGCCCGGCACCACCGTCGAGGAAGCGAGCCTGCGCGTCCACGTCGCCGCGCTGCGCAAGGCACTGGGGGACGGGCAGGGCGGCCGACGCCTCGTGATGAACGTGCCGGGCCGCGGCTACAGCTTCGTCGGCACGCTCGACGCGCCGGCCCCGACCACCGCCCCGGTGGAACCGCCCGGCAACACGACGCTTCCCGCACCGCTCACGCGCCTGATCGGCCGGGAGGAGATGGTGCGCGATCTCGCCGCGCATCTGCGGCAGCGGCGTCTCGTGACCATCGTCGGGCCCGGTGGAATCGGCAAGACGACGGTCGCGCTCGCCGTGGCGGAAGACCTCGCCGCCACCTATCCCGACGGCGTGATCTTCGTCGACCTGGCGCCGGTGAGCGACCCGCTGTTGGTCTCGAGCGCCGTCACCGCCGCCCTTGGGCTCGCGATTCGCGCCGAACGGCACACCGAGGGGCTGCTCGCCGCCGTGCAGGGCCGGCGCCACCTCCTCCTCCTCGACAGCTGCGAGCACGTGGTCGAGGCCGCGGCCCACCTCGCCGAGGTGCTGCTGCGCGGCGCGCCCGGCTCGGCCATCCTCGCGACGAGTCGCGAGGCGCTGCGCGCCGAGGGCGAATGGGTGCAGCGCATGCCACCTCTCGGCCTGCCGCCGGCGATCCCGACGCTCACCGCCGCCGAGGCGATGCGCTTCCCCGCGGTGCAGTTGTTCGTCGAGCGTGCCGCCGCGAGCCTCGGCGGCTTCACGCTGACCGACGCGCAGGCCCCGCTGGTCGCCGACATCTGCCGCCGCCTCGACGGCATCGCGCTTGCGATCGAACTCGCGGCCGGGCGCATGGACGCCTTCGGACTGCAGGAACTGGCGACGCTGCTGGACGACCGGCTGCGTGTCCTGATGCGCGGCCGCCGCACCGCCCTGCCGCGCCACCAGACGCTGCGCGCGGCGCTGGACTGGAGCTACGGCACCCTGACGGAACCTGAGAAGGCCATCCTGCGGCGCCTGGCCGTCTTCGCCGGCGGCTTCACCCTCGCCGCGGCGCGCGCCGTCGCCCTGCGGCCCCCGGCCGACGACGCCGGCTTCGAGGACGACGTGGCCTGTCTCGTCGCCAAGTCGCTGATCGCGACCGAAGCGGGCGACCTCGGCGTGACCTACCGGCTGCTCGACACCACCCGCGCCTATGCACGCGAAAGGCTGAAGGACAGCGGGGAGGCCGCTTGCGCGTCGCAATGCCACGCCGCTTTCCACCGCAGCCTGTTCGAACAGGCCGCCGCGGAATGGGAGACCCGTCCCACCGCCGAATGGCTCGGCACCTATGCCCGCCGCGTCGACGATCTGCGCGCCGCGCTCGTCTGGGCCTTCGGCCCCGCCGGCGATCCGGATCTCGGCGTCGCGCTCACCGTCGCGGCCGTGCCGCTGTGGTTCCAGCTCTCGCTCGTCGACGAAGGCATCGCCTGGGCCGAGCGCGCGCTCGCCGCCCTCGGCCCCGGCCAGCCGGCTGACGATCGACGCCGCATGCAGCTGCAGGCCGCGCTGGGCTGGACGCAGATGTACGCGATCGGTCGCGTCGAACGCAGCACGGCGGCATGGCGCGCCGCGCTCGACCTTGCGGAAGCGCTGGGCGACCGCGACTACCAGCAGCGCGCGCTCTGGGCGCTCTGGGCCGACCGCACCAACCACGGCGCCTTCCGCGAGGCGCTTGCCATCGCCGACCGCTTCCGCGCCCTGATGGCCTCGGAGGAGGCCGACGCGACCGACCGCCTGGTGGGCGAACGCATGACCGGCGCCTCGCTGCATTTCCTCGGCGAGCAGGCCCGCGCCCGGGCGCATATCGACCATATGATCGAACGCTACGTCGCGCCGTCGCGGCGGTCGCATGTGGTGCGCTACCAGTTCGACCAGCTCGTCACCGCGCGCATCACCCGCGCGCGCATCCTGTGGCTGCAGGGCTTCCCCGACCAGGCGCTCCAGGAGGTCGAGGCGAGCGTCGCGCGCGCGATCTCGCTGAGCCATACCCTGTCGCTGTGCAACGTGCTCGCGCAGGCGGCCTGCCCGATCGCGCTGCTCGCGGGCGACCATGCCGCCGCAGCGCGGCATCTCGCGCTGCTGCGCCGCCATACGGGGGCGCAGGCGCTCGATGTCTGGCGCGCCTATGCCGACGGGTTCGAGGGCGAGTTCCTCGCCCGCACGGGACGACCTGAGACTGGGTTGCCCTTGCTGCGCGACGCGGTGGAGGAGCTCCGCCGCGCCCATTTCACCCAGTACCTCACCGCCTTCCTCGCCGCGCTCGGCGACTGCCTGATCGCGCAGGGCCAGGCGGAGGACGGCCTCGCCGTCATCGAGGAGGCGCTGGCGCGCTGCGAGGCGACAGGCGAGCGCTGGTGCCTGCCCGAATTGCTGCGCCTGAAGGGGGAGGCGCTCATCGCCCTCGCGCGCCCCGACGCCGGGGCCCTTTTCGAGGCATCCCTGGCGCTGGCGCGTGAACAGGGCGTGCCCGCCTGGGAACTGCGCGCCGCAACGAGCGGCGCCCGCCTGCTCGCCGCCCGGCGCCGCGGTGCGGAAGCGCACGGCCTGCTCGCTCCCGTGCTCGGCCGTTTCACCGAAGGATTCGGGACCGCCGATCTGCGGCGCGGGGCCGAACTGCTCGCGACGTTCGAGGCGCCAGCCGCCAAGGCCCCGCGCCGCGCCGCGCGATGACCGCGCTCGCCATCGCCCGTCGCACGCTGCGACGCGACGACGCCTTCCCGCGGCGCGCCGAAGCGCTCGGCTTCACCTTCCACACCCCGGACGGCCGCGAATACTGGGCGCGCGACGCCTGCTACGCGGTCACGCCCGAAGCCGTCACGACGATGGAGGCGGCCGCGCGCGAGTTGAACGGCATGATCGCCGCGGCCGTCGACCGCGTCGTCGCGCGCGGCGACTACGCGGCCTTCGGTTTCACCCCGCGCCTCGCTGCGCTCGTCGAGGAATCCCATCGTCTCGAGGAACCCTCGCTCTACGGCCGCTTCGACTTCCGCCTCGATCCCGCCGACGGCTCGGTCAAACTGTACGAGTTCAACGCCGAGACGCCCGCCGCGCTGCTCGAGGCCGCGACGGTGCAACTGGCCTGGTTCGAGGAATCCCCCGACGCGCCCGGCAGCGACCAGTGGAACGCGATCGACGACGCGCTGGTCGCGCGCTGGCCGCGGATGGGTCTGCCACACCTGATCCACTTCGCCGCCGAACGCGACCGCGAGGACGAGATCGCCCAGGTCGCCTACCTCATGGCCACCGCCCGCGCCGCGGGGCACGAGGCCGAATTCCTGCCCGTCGACGACATCTCCTGGCAGGCCGAGACCGGCTTCGTCACGCCGGACGGCGCCCCGCTCGCCGCCTGCTTCAAGCTCTATCCCTGGGACTGGCTCGATGCCGAGGAAGGCGGCCGGCTGCTGCCGCTCGGCCGCACGCGCTGGATCGAACCGGCGCGGCGGATGCTGCACGCGAGCAAGGCGATCCTCGTCACACTCTGGGAGATGTTCCCGCGCCATCCTCTGCTGCTGCCCGCCTCGCTCGACCGCGCGGCGATCGATGGGCCGGCCATCGGCAAGCCGGCGCTGGGGCTCGAAGGATGGGGCATGACGGTCGAGGGGACCGCGCGGGATGAATCGACCGAGGTCGCGGAAGGTTTGCCCCCCTCGCCCACCATCTGGCAACAATGGGCGCCGCTGCCGGGACACACGACGCCGAAGGGCCTCGCCTATCCCGTCATGGGCGTCTGGATGGTCGGCGACGAACCGGCCGGCCTCGGGATCCGGGAGGGGGACGACAGGGTGACGACCTTCGAGGACCGCTTCGTGCCGCACGTCATCCTGTAGACGCGGCCGCCATGCCCTATCCGCCCTTCCGGCGCGAACCTGTGACGACGCCCTCGCTCTTCGAGGGGCGGCTGCGTGAGCTCGGCCTCAACGTCCCGAACCCCGATGGCGAACCGTGGTGGGTGACGGATGCGGCCTATGTGATCGACGCTGCGGCGTCGGATGCGCTGCTCGAGGCCGCCAAGGGCATCCAGGCGCGCTGCTACCAGGCGGTCGAGGAACTCGTCGCCTCGGGCGACTACGCCTATTTCGGCATCCAGAGCCCCGCGATGCAGGACGCCATCGCGCAATCCTGGCGCAGCAAGGATGCCCCGCTCTACGGGCGGATGGATTTCTCCTTCGCGCCCGACGGCACGCCCATGCTGACGGACTACGAGGCGGATTCGCCCTTCGGCCTCGCCGAGGCGTCCTTCGTGCAGTGGGAATGGTTCGAATCCTGGCAGTCGGCCAGCGGCCGGAGCGGGGATTCGCAGGAGAACCTGCTCTACGAGAAGCTGTCCGAGCACATCCCGCAGATCGGCCTGCCCGCGCGCTTCATGATCGCCTGCGGCGGCGCGACGGAGGCGAACGGCCGTCCCGCCGACACCACCGAACGCTTCGACGCCGAATACCTCGCGGAGATCGCGGGCAAGACGAACCTCGCCGCGCGCATCTGCTCGATCGAGCAGGTCGGCTGGGACGCCGACGCCCAGCGCTTCACCGACGACCGCGACGAACCCCAGGATGCGATGATCAAGATCTACCCCTGGGACTGGATGGAGGACGAGCCGAACGTCGAGGTCCTGCCGCGGTCGCGCACCCGCATCTATCCCGGCGCCTGGGTAAGGCTGCTCGCCGACAAGACCATGATGGCCCTCCTCTGGCACATGTTCCCCGGCGCGCCGAACCTGCTGCCGACCTTCCTCGACCGTCCGCCGCAAGGCGAGGTCGTGGCCAAGCCCCGCCGCGGCTGGGATGGGGAGCACGTCTTCCTCCCCGGCCAGCCGATCGGCGCGGTGCCGGAGGCCGAGGTCGGACCGCTGCTCTACCAGGCCCATTGCCCGCTGCCGGTCTTCCCCTCGGCGCGCGGCCAGGTGCATTGCGCGGCCTCGGTCTGGATGGTCGGCGGGCAGCCGGCCGGCCTGTCCTTCCGCGAATCGCGCGGGCCCGTCACCGGCCCGGCCGCGCGCTTCGTGCCCCATATCCTGCGCGGCTGACGCGCCAAGAAGGAACGACCGGGATGACCGCCGCCGAGATCCTCGCTCATTTTCCCGCCACCCTGCTCAGCTTTCTCGTCGCCTTCTCGCTCGGCGCGGCGTTCTGGGTGGCGGGCCTCGTCATCGTCTCGCTCGTCACACCACAGAAGGAACTGGAGCTGCTGCGCGCGGGGAACCTGCCCTGCGCGCTGGCCTTCGGCGGCAAGGCCGTCGGCATGGTGCTGCCGATCGCGGCGGTGGCGCGCTCGGCGGCCGGGCCGCTCGACCAGGTGATCTGGTGCATCGTCGCCATCGCGGTGCAGCTGCTCGCGCATCTCGTGCTGACCACGCTGCTCGCGGGCCGGCTGAAGCAGGAGATCGAGGAGGACAAGGTCGGTGGTGCGGCGGTCTTCATCGCCTTCATGCAGGTCGGCGCCGGGATCCTGAACAATGCCGTCATGTCCGGCTGAAACGGCCGGCGTGGCCCGGCGCCGCTCCCGCACCGTGCGGGCCGCGGCGCTGGTCACGCTCGGCATCGGCGCGACCGCCTGCGACGAAGCGCCGCCGCCTGACCTGCCGGGCCAGACGGAAGCGCGGCTCGATGCCTGCCGCGCCGCGCATCGCCGCCTCGGCGAGGACCCCGCGCGCTGCGACGTGCTCGAACAGGTGATCGCGCGCGAACAGGCCGCGACGCGCCCGCAATTCACCACCGTCGCGGCCTGCGAGGCGACCTTCGGCCGCGGCGCCTGCGAGGGCGAGACCCTCGCCGCCACCGGCCCCAACTGGCGCCCCGTGCTGGCGGGCTGGACCAACGCGCCGGGGGACCAGCGGACGCTCGAACCGGTCCTGCAGGACCGCGCCGCGCGCTACTGGGCGCTGCCCGCCCCGGTGCAGCAGGCCGGCGCCGCCCTCGCGACGCAGCCCGCCCCGCGCAACGTACAGGCGGCGCAGGTCTCCAGCGGCGCCTCCACCCCGCCGGCGCTGACCTTCGCCTATCTCCGCCTCGCCCCGATCTACCCGGACGAGGCGACCTGCAGCGCCGAATGGCAGGCCTGCGAGCGCAGCCCCGTGCCGCTGCCCAACCGCTTCGCGACGCAGGACAGCTGCCGCGCCGCCTGGGGCCAGTGCGTCGAGGTGGAACTGCCCGAAAGCGCGCTGACCATGACGGTGGCCGAGACCGTGCCGCCGGCCGCCACCAGCGGTTCCACCGGCATCGCATCGTGGGCCGGGTGGTGGATCGGATACAATGCGGGCTACCGCCGGACCTATGCCGGCATCGGGCCGCGCTACCAGGGCTGGACCTGGACGGCCGACCGTCAGCCCACCGCCGCCTATCGACCGGCCAGCGGCACCGGTCCGCTGCAGGCCTGGGACAGCGGGACACGGCGCCTCGCCCCCGCCGGCCGGATGGCGGTCTATTCCGGCGGCTCAGGGTCGCGGGTGAGCGGCACCACCGTCTCCCGCCCCGCCTCCACCATCTCCCGCGCAGGCTTCGGCTCGACGGGCCGCGCCTATTCCTCGGGGGGCTGAGCGATGGCCGCGAAGACCCGCACACCCGCGGCACCGGCCCTGATGGGGGATTGGCAGCGGCGCGTGGTGCTGGTGCTGCTGTTCGCCGGCGTTGCGCTCGCCATCGTTGGCGCCTCGGTGCCGCCGCGCGGGGGCCTCTACTGGCTCGCCGTGGTCGTCGCGCCGTTGCTCGGCGGGGGCCTCGGCCTTGTCCTCGCCGCCGGCCCCGGCCGGGCGCTCGAAACACGGCTGATCGCCAGCGACGCTCCACCGGCTGCGCCGGCGCCGCCTGCACCTGCCGCCCTGCCGCCGCCGCAGCGATTGGCACTGCAGACCGCGGTCCTGCCTCTGCTGCTGTCGGAACTTGCCCGCGCGGCGGATCGCATGGCCCCGCGCGAACGCGCCGCGGCGCTCGCCCTGGTCGAGGCCGGCGCCACCGCACCGGAAAGCGAGGCCCGCCAGGTGCTGGCGCGCGACCTGCCGGGGCTGATCACCGGCCTCGCCGCCGGCGGCGCCAGCGCCGCCGGAGCGGCAGAGGAGCTCGCCCGCCGCCTCGCCCTGCCGGGGGCCGCGCGATGAACGACGCCCTGCCCCGCGTGCGGCTCTACCTCGTCGGCGGCGCCGCGATGATCTTCCTCGGCGGGCTGCTGGTCGCGATCGGCCGCTGGAACGGCGCCGAGACCGACCGTGCCTTCGTCGAGGCCGCCGCGCTGGCCGCCCGCTCCCCGCCGCCAGCCGGCGGCATGCGCTACTGGGCCCCCGTGGAGGGCAGCCTGCCCGGCCCCGCCGCACGCGCCGCCATCGAGGCGACGGAGCGCCTGCGCCAGGTCCCGTCCCTTCCGATCCGTCCGCTGCAACTGCCGCGCTCAGCGCCATTGCCGGCCGAAAAGCCGCAGGCGGCGCCGCAATGACCCTCGGCATCCTCCTCCTGCTGGGCGGCGGCGCCTTCCTCGTCCTGGCCTTCCGACGGCTGCGCGCCGCGCGGGACCCGGGCTGGGTGCGCGCGGAGACCACCCGCCTGCGCATCGACCCCATGCCCGGCCAGGACACGCCGCGCCTGGCGCTGTGGCGCGGCGACCGCGTCGCCTTCGGCCCCGTCCCGGTCGCCTGGGACCCCCCCGAGGCCATGGCCGCCCTGCCCGCGCCGGTGACCGGCAGCGGCACCTACCGCGTGATGGGCGCGGTGGACCTGCGCGGAGAGGACGCCTTCGGCGCAGGGGATGCCCGGCTCGCGCAGACGCTGCGGACCGCACTGGGAACCGGCGCCTTGATCCTGATGCCGGATGGCGGGGACCGCCCGGTGCTGCTGCACGGCACCGGGCGCGCCGCGCGCGCCAGCGCGGGGGGCATCGGCATCGAGCAGGCGCAACTCGACGGCTTGCTCGCCGCGGTGGGCGATCCGGCCGGGCTGCGGGTGGAGGTGGTGCGGCGCCGCGTGCAACGCGCCGGCTGGGGCGGCGCGCAAGGCCAGCGACGGCGGGCGCGCCAATAGGCCGTGGCTTGGCGGGTCAGCCGCAGGCGGCGCAGGTGAACAGGCCGCGGCGTTCCCGCATCGGGTCGATGGCGTAACCGCAGCGCAGGCAGTTGGCGCCGTCATCGCTGGCGTCGAAGGGATCCGCCACGCGCCGCTCCGCCGGTCGCTCCGCCTTCTCCCGGCGCGGCGCCGGGGCTTTCCGCACCGGTTCCGGCACCTCGACAGGCGGGGTGGGCTCCGCGACGGCCGGCTCCCAGGCCGGCATCACATGGGCGGTCGGTTCGGATGCCGCGGCGGCAGGCAACGGTTCCGGGGCAGGGGCGGGTGCCTTTTCCCGCGCCGGGAAGCCGCCTTCCCAGGTCAGGGCGCGCACCCGGAAATCCTTGCGGGGCGCCCGGTCCTGGCCGGGCTGGCCGCCGCCCGAGCGGACGTGCACGACCTCCACAGCCCGGCTGCCGGTCGCACCGCCGCGCCGCGGGATGCTCAGCGTCTCGCGGCGGTCCTCGGCAGCCTGCTTGTTCTCGGTGAACCGAGCGAAGACTCGATCAATTTCGGTCATGCATCTTCATGCTTCGTGCCGCGCTTTCGGAGACGAGGGCGCAGCCAGGGTGGTTTGCCGGTGTGCGCTGCGACCATGGCCACAGGAAGGCCGTCGCCGATCGAGTCGAAACACCGGCAGCCCGCCATGGTTGCCGCCGAAACCACCGCGGCGTCAATGCCGTGGCGTCCGTCGCGAAACGATTTCGGCGCCCTGGTCCGATGCGCAGCCCTCACAGGAGCGGGCTGAACATGGTCAAGGTGTTCTCCCACAGACGGCGGGAGACGGACCGGCGCCCGAGGCTGTCCGGCAGGATCTCGGTCGCGTGGCGCAGATAGTCGTTCTGCCGTTCGCGCAGGTCGCGGGCCACGCCCTCGGCGCAGAGCAGGATGTTGTTCTCGAAGTTCAGGTCGATGCTGCGACGGTCCATGTTGGCCGACCCGACCAGGACCGCGGTGCCGTCCGCGACCAGCGTCTTGGCGTGCAGCAGCCCGCCGTGGAACTCGAAGATGCGCACCCCCGCGGCGAGAAGCTGCGGATAGTAGGCCCGGCTGATGGCGCCGACCGCCCAGGAATCATTGCGTGCCGGCAGGATCAGCCGGGTGTCCACGCCGCGGCGCGCGCAGGCCACGACGGCGGCGAGCAGCGGCGAGTCCGGCACGAAATAGGGCGTGGAGACCACCATCTCGCGTTCTGCCGCGCCGAGCAGCGCGATGAACACGTCGGCCATCGCGCCCTTCGGCGAGTCCGGGCCCGTGCCGAAGGCGATGGCGGGGAAGCCGCCGGGGTCGGGCGCGGCGAGCGGAGCCGCGAACAGCGGCGTCATGTCCTCGCCCGTCTCGGCCATCCAATCGCTGGCGAAAAGCAATTGGTTCTCCAGCACCACCGGCCCCTCGAAGGACAGCATGACGTCGACCCAGGGCGCGAAGCGCGGCTTCACGCGGAACTCCGGATCGGCGCAGTTCTGGCTGCCGCAGAAAGTCAGGCGGTTGTCGATCACCACGATCTTGCGATGGTTGCGCAGGTCGACCCGGTTGCCGAGGAAGGCGATCGACCCGCGCGCGATCGGCAGCGCGCTCTGCAGCCGCACGCCGGCCGCACGCATCTTCGACCAGTGCCCGGATCGCACCAGCGTTCGGGAGCCCAGCCCGTCGGCCATGACGCGGCAGGTCACGCCGCGCCGCGCCGCGCGGCACAGCGCCTCGACCACCTTCAGGCCGTTGATGTCGGCGAGCCAGATGTAGAAGGAGATGTGGACGGTCTCGGTCGCGCCCTCGATCGCCGCCACGATGGCGTCGACGGCCGCGTTGGAATCCGGCGCGAGGGTCGCGGCGTTGCCGGTCACGGCGGGCAGGCCGGACAATGCCTCGCACAGCCGGAAGGCGGCACGGAAGCGATCGGGGATGGCATCCCGCGGCGCCTCGGCCGCCCGGCAGGCCTGGCGGGCGGGGGCGACCAGCCGATCCGCCGCCGCCAGGGAGCGGTGCCGCAGCCGCCGCGTCAGCCGGGGTTCGCCCACCAGCAGGTAGGCGACGACGCCGACCACCGGCACCAGCAGCAGCGCCAGCACCCAGGCCGCGCGCGACATCGGGTCCCGCCCGTCGACCAGCAGGGCGCGCAGGATGACGACCAGTTGCACGAGGGCGAAACCGGCAGCCAGGAGCAGGTGCGTCGAGGTGAGCATCGGCCTCTTCGCTGCCCTGCTTCCGCACGCGTGTCCACAACGAGATGAGAAGAAGGGTCGCGCGGCGCCGCGCCCTTAGCCGGGCCGGTCGTGGGCCTCCACCGCCTCGCGGCCGGCGGGCAGGATCCGGTAGGTGCCGACCGGGATCCGGTCCCGCGCCGGCGTCGATGTCAGCGCCTTTCCGGCCGGCTTCGTGGTGGGCGTGGACGAGATGATCTCAGCCGCCCTGGCCGGGCTCGACCTGGCGAGGCCGTCACCATTCCGGTGCTGCCCGACGCCGCGGACTGGGCGGCGTTTGAAGCGGCTCGCCGCGCGATGCAGCCTCATCTGTCGCGGGACCGGGCGGCGGCCCGGTACGGCGTCGCGCGGGCGATACCGCTGCCGCAAAAAGCGACCGCCGGACAGGCCTTGGCCTGGTCCGGCGGCGCGATGGCCTCTGCGGTGGCCGGCGGATCAGCCGCGGGCGGGCGGCACCACGGCGGGCGGCGGCGGCGCGGCCGGAGCAGGCGCCGGCGGCGGGGGCTGCTGCTGCGCGCACGCCGCGACGAGCGCGAGCGCCGCCAGCATGGTCGCATTCCGGACAACCTTGGAGACACTGAACATCTGACTCTCCATAATTGGATCGCTCGTGGACAGAGGATGATCGAACGGCAATTCTTGGTAAAGAGTCAAACTATGAGTTGTGTAAACTTGCAGCACCACCTCGCGGACCCGATGCAGGCGACCGTCCCCGACAGCGCTGGGGATCGACAAATGCCCGGCCCATCCGACCGGCCCGGCTTGTCGCGGCGCGGCTTCGCCGGCGCATCCATGGGGCTGGCGACGATGGCGCTCAGCGCCTGCGGCGCCGACCCGCAGACCGAACTCGCGGTCGGGCGGCCGCCATCCGGGGAAGCCGCCTTCCAGGCCCTGCGCAGCAGCGGCGCCCAGGTCGTCGTCGCCGGCGAGAAGCTGAACGTCGATCTCCTCCGCCGCTTCTACGAACGTCACGATTACGCGCGCGTCTGGGCCACCAGGCCCGCCCAGGCGGAAGCCCTCGCCAAAGCGGTGCTGCGGTCGGGCGAACACGGTCTCGACCCCGAGCTGTTCTTCGGCAGCCTGCTGCAGCGGCGCGACACCTTCCCGCCCCTCCGGCGCGAACTCCTGCTGACGCATGCCGTCCTCACCTATGCGGAGGCGCTGGCCTTCGGCGCGGTCCCGCTCGATCGCCGCAAGGCGTCCGAGGCCCTCACCCCCGATCCGGTCGACGTGGCCGCCGTGCTCGACACCGCGATCGGCGCCCGCGACCCCGTGGCGGCGATCGAGGGGCTGGCGCCGGGCACGACGTCCTACCAGGCGCTGCGCGAGGCGTTGCGGCGGAACCGCCCGGCGACGCCGGCGGCGCGCCTGCGGCAGATCGAGGTCAATCTCGAACGCCAGCGCTGGCTGCCGCGCGCGCTCCCGCCGGACCGCGTCTGGGTGAACCTGACCGACCAGCGTCTGGTGCTGTATCGCGCCCAGCAGCCCGTCTTCACCACGCGGGTCATCGTCGGGGAGGAGGTCGACCGCAAGCAGAGCCCCGAGTTCCGCGCGCAGATCGAAGCCGGCTTCTTCAACCCGCCCTGGATCATCCCGCAGGACATCGTCGCGGCCGACATCCTCCCCAGGCTCGACCGCGAACCGGACTACCTCGAGCGTCACAACATGGTGATGCGCCCCAATGGCGAGATCGAGCAGCGGCCGGGGCCGGATGCCGGGCTCGGGGTGGTGATGTTCGACATGCCGAACCGGTTCGACGTCTACCTGCACGACACGCCGGACAAGCACCTGTTCACCCGCGACAACCGGCGCATCAGCAATGGCTGCATCCGCGTGCAGAACCCGCTGGAATTCGCGGCGCTGCTGATGCGCCAGCCGGTCGACAGCTTCGAACCGGTCCTCGCGACGGGTCGCACGACGCGCCGGCGCCTGCCGACCCCGATGCCCGTCTTCCTGGTCTATCAGACCGCCTTCGCGGGCCCTACCGGCGGGCTCGAGTTCCGGCCCGATTTCTACAACCGGGATGCCGACCTGTGGCGCCAGTTGCAGAAGCGCCCGCAGGATCGGGAGTCGGGACCGCTGGCCGGGCGTCTACCGATCAGGGCCTGACCGCCGGCATCGCCGTCCGCGGCGACGTTCGGACGGGCCCACGCTCTCGCCTCATCATCGGCGGCAGGGCATGCTCGGCCAAACGGCTGGGACGACCCGATGACCGAAAGCGCCGGCGGCACACCATGGATCGGGCCTCTCGACCTGTTCCGGATTGGCCTCGGGCCGTCGAGTTCGCACACGGTGGGCCCGATGGTGGCGGCGGCGGATTTCGCCGCGCGCCTGCCGGCGGGCATCGAGCGGATCTCGGCCCATCTCTACGGATCGCTCGCCCTGACCGGCCGCGGCCACGCGACGGACACCGCGCTGCTTCTCGGCCTTACCGGCGCACAGCCGGACACGCTCGATCCCGACGACGCCGCGGTGATCCTCGCCACCATCCAGCGCCGCCGGCGCCTCACCCTGCCGAGCGGGGAGGAGGTGCTGCTCGATCCCGCCGCCGACATCGTCTTCCATCCGCGCGAAACCCTGCCCCTGCACAGCAACGGCCTGTCCTTCACCGCCACGGGCCGGGGCGATCCCGTCGGGCGCGCCTACTACTCGATCGGCGGCGGCTTCGTGCTCGATGAGGCTGGCGGACCGCTCGATGCCGCCGCCCGGGCGGAAGCGCCGGTTCCCCATCCGTTCGGCGACGCGGCCGAGCTGCTGCGCCGCGCCGAGGACGCCGGGCTGACCATCGCGGAGCTCGTGCGGCGGAACGAAAGCGTCGCCCATCCAGGCCGCGATCTCTCGGCGGGCCTCGCCCGCATCTGGAGCGCGATGCGCGCCTGCGTGGCGCGGGGCCTCGCGGGTGAGGGCGAGCTGCCCGGCGGCCTGCGCGTCCGCCGCCGCGCCGCCGCGCTGCTGCGCCGGCTGGAGGTCCAGGGCGCCGCCAACGACCCGGACCTGCTCGGCGCCATGGACTGGGTCAATCTGTGGGCCCTGGCCGTGAACGAGGAGAACGCGGCCGGCGGGCGCGTCGTCACCGCGCCGACCAACGGGGCCGCGGGCATCATTCCGGCCGTCCTGCACTACTACGATCGCTTCGTCCCCGGCGCCTCGCCGGCCGGTGTCGAGACCTTCCTGCTCGCGGCCTCGGCGATCGGCGCGATCATCAAGCGCAACGCCTCGATCTCCGGCGCCGAGATGGGATGCCAGGGGGAAGTGGGATCGGCCTGCGCCATGGCGGCCGGCGGCCTGGCCGCCGCGCTCGGCGGCAGCAACGCGCAGGTGGAGAACGCCGCCGAGATCGGGCTCGAGCACAATCTGGGCCTGACCTGCGACCCGGTGGGCGGGCTGGTCCAGGTGCCGTGCATCGAGCGGAACGCCATCGCCGCCGTGAAGGCGATCAACGCGTGCCGGCTGGCGCTGCATGGCGACGGCACGCATCGCGTCAGCCTCGACCAGGCGGTGGCCACCATGCGCCAGACCGGCCGCGACATGTCCTACAAGTACAAGGAAACCTCGCTCGGCGGCCTCGCCGTCAATGTCGTCGCCTGCTGATCCGTCGCGGCAATCCTCGCGCGGCATCCGGCGCAGGCGGGGCGCGTTCCGGATGCGCCACCTTGGGCAGGTCGCTTCCGCACGGCGCGGCCCGGTGCGCGCCGGGGTCGCGCGCCAGGACGCGCAACCGGAGCGGATCCCGATCAGGGGGAACCACTTGATCGGGTGAAGATGTCCGCGAAACAGAAGACCTCGAGGCATCGCCGTGCGCCATGGCGAACGGAAACGCCTCTAGACCGCCGCCCTCAGGGTCCGCGCGATGATCCGTCCTTCGACGGGGACGATCAGGTCGTAATGCCCCGTCTGCACGACATCGAGGATCTGCCTGGGACGGAAGGCCACGACATTCGTCCCGCCCCGATGGCGCAGGCTGTCATAGACGATGCCGGACTGCGCCGATGCGCGGACGGCCTCCCCGAAGACCTGCGACGCGGCGTAGCTGGTGCTGGCGTAGAGGTCCGGCCGGAGCTCCTGCTGACCGCGGAGGTCGCGATAATCGCGTCCGATCAGACGACACGTATAGCACCGGAAGGTCCGCCGCTCCTCGGTCCTGCCACGGGCCCTCGCTTCGCGGCGCAGATGGTGCGCCACCTCCGCGATCGCGGTGGGGAGCGCCGCGGCCGCGTACCATCCGCCCAGTTCGGGTCCGTTGAAGCGTGACCCCGCCGGCGCGGCATGAAGGAAGGACGCCATGACGACGCTGGCGTTCGGGGTGCCGTAGACCCATTGCTCGCGCGGCAGCCGCGCGATCCGCTCCGCAACGAGGCGATCGTTGGTCCATCCCTCGAGTTCCATCACCGCCTCGAGATCGCCGGGTGTCGCGACCGTGTCGAAGGCGGCGATCGGGGGAAACCTGGAAGGGATTAGGCGCCAGGCAGGCTGCGGCGCTTCGACCAGGGCTTCGGGGGTCACGTGATGAGGATGTCCTCGTCCGACAGCGCCGCGGCGCCGTCATCGGCGGCGTTGGGCGCCATGTAGAGCCCGCCGCGCGCCGCATCGAGGAAGCGCCGCAGCAGCATCAGCCCGTCCTGCGTGCCGCCCAGGGCCAGGGCGATGGGCGGCTGGCCGCCGAAGGGCAGCGCCGCATGCGGTTCGCGCAGCCACCGCAGGCCGTCCGCATCCGAGGCGAAGAGGATGCGCAGCGCCTTGTGGATTCCGAGCACGGCGGAGATCCGCAACAGGGTGTCGGTGGGCAGCGTGATGTCCTCGCCGTCGCGGGCCGCCTTGACCCAGCCGTAATAGGTCGAGCGCGACGGCAGCCCCAACACCAGCAGCCGGTCGTCCTGCGACAGCGCCCACAGATCGGCGATGGCGATGAAGGTGCGCATGGCGGGGCCGCTCAGGCGCCGCCGATTGGCCGAGGTGAAGCGGGACGCGTCGAGCGGCACGGGCGCCGGGGCCATGGACGGAGCAGGGTGATGGGCACGTCTCATGGGCAGTATCTCCATATTCGGATTTAGTGTCCGAATATGGATATGTCAACCATTCGCCGCCGGATGGGACGCCGATCTCTCGCCGGGATGTCCGCCGATCCTGACCTTCCCTGGTCGCATCGGGACGGCCGGGGGGGGTCGGCGATGTGTTCGGCGCCCGGATGGCGCGGACTTCGGAACCGGCACGCCAGTCCGTCGCCTGCGAACCGGGTCCGGACGCGACGCTGTCGAGGTGCGTCCCCGCACGTGCCGGCCGAGGCCCTCCCGGTGAGGCCCGGTCCGCTCGGAAACGCGGCGCCGGGCGGCCGCCTTGGTGGTTCGCCGCCCCGGCTCGCCGGCGGCCGTTGCGGGCATAGCCCCGGGAGGCGTAGGAAGCGCCCATGGATGGCTTTCCCGCCCTGCCGCGTCGTGCCGAGATCGCCCGCAAGACCGCCGAAACCGACATCCGCGTCGCCGTCGACCTGGACGGCACGGGCCGCGCGACCGTGGCCACCGGGGTCGGCTTCCTCGACCACATGCTGACCGCCCTCGCCCGCCACTCCATGATCGACATGGAAATCGCGGCGGTGGGCGACCTGCACATCGACTTCCACCACACCGCCGAGGATGTGGGCATCGTGCTCGGCCAGTGCCTGAAGAAGGCGCTGGGGGAGAAGCGCGGCATCCGCCGCTACGGGGCCGCCCTGTTGCCGATGGACGAGGCGCTGGCGGAATGCGCGGTCGACATCTCCGGCCGGCCCTTCCTGGCCTGGTCGGTACCCTTCGCCCGCGACAAGGTGGGCGAGATGGACACCGAGCTGTTCGAGGAGTTCTTCCGCGCCCTCGCCTTCAATGCCGGCGTCACGATGCACATGACCTTGAAGGCCGGCACCAACGCGCACCATGTCGCTGAGGCCTGCTTCAAGGCGGCCGCCCGCGCGCTGCGGGAGGCCGTCGAGCCCGACCCGCGGGCGGCAGGCGCGGTGCCCTCGACCAAGGGTGTGCTGGAGGCCTGAGGATGCGCGTCTGGACGGTGCATGGCAGGCCGGCTTCCGAAAGGAAGGCGCCGAGGGTGGTGCTGGTGCGGGACGGCTTTTCCTGGGGTGCCTTCCTGTTCCCCACGATCTGGTTCCTGTGGAACGGGCTGATCGCGCTGGCGGCGATGCATTTCGCGCTGGTGGCGTTGCTCGGCGCGCTGCTGCCGGTGGCGGCGGTGCCCTTCGCGCTGGCCGGCCTGCAATGCTTCATCGGCTTCGAGGCACGGAACCTGCAAGCGTGGTGGCTGGGACTTCAGGGCTTCCGGCCGGAGGCGGTGCTGGTGGCGCGGGACGAGGACGCGGCCGTCCTCAATCTCGCCTCCTTCCGCCCCGACCTGGCCCGCGTGGCCGCCGGCTGAGGGGAAGGGGACGACCATGGCTCAGCGTGTCGCGGTGGTGGATCCGGGGTCGGGCAACCTGGCCTCGGTGGTGCGCGCCTTCGAGAAGGCGGCCGAGGACAATGAGATCGAGGCGGTGGTGAAGGTGGTCACGGCCGCCGCCGACCTGCGCGTCGCGGACCGCATCGTGCTGCCGGGCCAGGGGGCGTTCGCGGCCTGCCGGCGGGGGCTCGACGCCCTGCCGGGCATGGTGGACGCGCTCGAGGAACGGGTGCGTGGGCAGGGCGTGCCGTTCCTGGGCATCTGCGTCGGGATGCAGCTGATGGGCACGCGCGGGCTCGAGCACGGGGAGACGCCGGGCCTCGGCTGGATTCCCGGCACGGTGGCGCCGATGGACCCCAAGGGGCCGGACGGGCTGCCGCTGCCGCTGCCGCAGATGGGATGGAACGCGCTGTCCTTCGAAGCCGGCTATCACCCGGTGCTCGACGGGGTGAAGCCGGGCGACCAGGTCTATTTCGTCCATTCCTTCGCCTTCGAGGCCGAGGACCCGGAGGACGTCGTCGCCACCACCGACTACGGCGGTCCAGTGACCGCGGTCATCGCGCGGGGCAACCTCGCCGGGCTTCAGTTCCACGTCGAGAAGAGCGGACCGGTGGGGCTGAAGATGCTGGCGAATTTCCTGCGGTGGGAACCGTGAACGGTTCCGCTGCCCTCCAGGCCGCGCGGGAACTCGCCGTCGAGCGCGTGGAGCGGCTGTCGGAGGCGGATCTCGCCGACCTCGCCGAGGCCACCGACGCCGCCATCATCGAAAGCGGCGGCTTCGGCTGGGTGGAACCGCAGGGCCGTGGCGCCCTCGAACGCCATTTCCGGGGCGTGTTGCTGGTGCCGGAGCGCGAGTTGTTCGTCGCGCGGCTGGACGGGCATGCCGTGGGCTCGGCCCTGCTGGTGCGCCCGCCGCGCAACAACGAGGCCCAGGCCTTCGCCGCGACGCTGACCCACGCCTACATCGCCCCCTATGCGCGCGGCTTCGGCCTGGCGCGGATGCTGGTGGCGAAGGTCGAGGAACGGGCGGCCGCGCTGGGCCACCGGGTGATCAACCTCGACGTGCGGGAGACGCAGGCGACCGCGATCGCGCTGTTCGAGAGCCTGGGCTACCAGCACTGGGGAACCCATCCCTTCTACGCGCGGGTGCGCGGCCAGACGGTGGCGGGGCGCTTCTACATGAAGACGCTGGAGCCGGGCCGCGGGCGCAGCACCGGTGCGCTGATCGACGGCGCGGCCTGAGGGGGCGCAGCCCGCTGGCCAGCGGGGTGTGTTCCGCGCTTACATGACGCAGGCCGAAACTTCGGCCGGGCGTCCAGGAACACGACCATGCCAGCCTGCCCCTCCAAGTCCCCCCTCCCCCGGGATCGCGGCGATGCGCGGAAGGCCGCCCTGATCGCGCTCGCCATGGCCTTCGGCGGGGTCGCGGCCTTTGCCGGCGCGCCGCGGCCGGGCTTCGCCCAAGGCGCGCCGCCGACCGCCCGGGCGCCCGCGCCGGTCGCCGTGTCTCCGCAACAGGACCGGCTGACCCAGGCGCAACTCGAGCAACTGCTCGCGCCGATCGCGCTCTACCCCGACGACCTGCTGATGCAGATGCTGATGGCCTCGACCTATCCGCTCGAGGTGGTGCAAGCGAAGCGCTGGCTCGGTCAGGGGCAGAACGGCGCGCTGCGCGGGGATGCGCTGGCGCAGGCGCTGAACGCCCAGTCCTGGGACCCGTCGGTGAAGTCGCTGGTGCCGTTCCCCGACGTGCTGACGATGATGAACGACCAGCTCGACTGGACGCAGCAGGTCGGCGACGCGGTGCTGGCGCAGCAGCAGGACGTGATGAACGCGGTCCAGGTGCTGCGCGGCCGCGCCCAGGCGAACGGCGCCCTGCAGTCCGGGCCGCAGCAGACGGTGACGGTGACGCAGAACGTGACCGTCCCCCCGCCCGCCGCGGGCGACGCGACGCCAGCGGTCGCCCCGCCGCCGCAGGTCATCACCATCGCGCCGACGCAGCCCGACACGGTCTACGTGCCCGCCTACAACCCGAACGTGGTCTACGGCACCTGGCCCTATCCGCAGTATCCGCCGCCCTACTACCCGCCGCCGGTGGGCTGGGGGCTGGGCAGCGCGCTGCTGACCGGTATGGCCTTCGCGGGGGGCGCGGCGATCGTCGGCTCATTGTGGGGCTGGGGCAGCGCGAACTGGGGGCGCGGGGACATCAACGTCAACGCGAACCGCTACAACAACATCAACGTCAACCGGGCACAGATCAGCGGCAACACCTGGCGGCACGACACGACGCATCGCCAGGGCGTGGCCTATCGCAGCGACGACGTCCGCAACCGCGTGAATGCCAACCGGCCGGACGGGTCGCGTCCGGCGATGACCGACCGCGACCGGGCGCAGGCGCGCGACCAGTTCCGCGGGCGCGTGGACCAGGCGGAACGCGGGCAGGGCCTCGGCGACCGCGGCGGGCCCGGGGATCGTGGTGGGCTTGGTGATCGCGGCGGGCTTGGTGATCGCGGGGGGCTCGGAGACCGTGGAGGTCCGGGCGGCGCGGACCGGCCGTCGCTCGGGGATCGCGGCGGTGCGGGCGCGCAGCGGCCAGGCGGCGGGGATCGGCCCACGCTCGGGGATCGCGGGCCGGGTGGGGGCAACCGGCCGTCGCTCGGCGACCGCGGCG
The DNA here is from genome assembly GCF_012927745.1 of Neoroseomonas marina. Taxonomy (GTDB): domain Bacteria; phylum Pseudomonadota; class Alphaproteobacteria; order Acetobacterales; family Acetobacteraceae; genus Neoroseomonas; species Neoroseomonas marina. The sequence continues at coordinate 445,912 of NZ_JABBKX010000002.1, read as the reverse complement.
GCGCGGGTGCCCAGAGGCCCGGCGGCGCGAACCTGGCCAACCGCGCCGGCGCCGGAGCCGGGGCGCAACGCCCGGGCGGCGGCGCGGCGCAGCAACGCCCCGCAGTGCAGCACAATGCCGCCGGGCGTCCGCAGGGGTTCCAGCCGCAACGGCAGCAGCGCCAGGCGCCGCAGGGCTTCCAGGGCATGGGCGATGGCGGCCGGGAACGCGCCGCAGCCCAGCGTGGCGCGGCAAGCCGGCAGGGGCAGCCGGCCGCGCGCGCCCAGGCGCATCAGCGCGCCGCGGCACGTCCGGCCGGCGGCGGCGGCGGGCGCGCAGCCCGCGGCGGTGGGCGCGGCGGTCGGCGGTGAGGAGACAGGCCATGATCCGGACCACGATCCTCGGCGGCCTCGCGGCCCTTCTCCTGGCCGGCGGCGCGATCGCGCAGGTCCCGGCGCCCGAACCCGCGTCCCCGGCTGAGCAGCAGGCGGCCCCGCGCCCCGTCCCGCCCCAGGCGTTCCGCTCGCCCGAGGACGGCTTCGCCGCCTTCGTCGCCGCGCTGCGCGCGCGCAGTGACGCGCAGGGGGTGCGCGTCCTGGGCAGCGCGGGCGCCCGCTACATCCGCTCCGGCGATCCGGTGGCCGACCGCACGGCGCGCGAGCGCTTCCTCGCCGCCTATGACCGGAAGAACGAGATCGTCCGGCCGTCCGCCGACCGCGCCGTCCTGCAGGTCGGCGACGATGGCTGGCCGCTGCCGATCCCGATGATCCAGCGCGGCGGGACCTGGCGCTTCGACGCCGTCGCCGGCGGGCAGGAGATCGCCAACCGCCGGATCGGCCGCAACGAGCTCGACACCATCGAGACGCTGCGCGCCGTGGTCGACGCGCAGCGCGACTTCGCGAGCACCGTCGGGCGCCAGGGCGCCTTCCAGGCCTATGCGCGGCGCTTCTTCTCCTCGCCCGGGCAGCGCGACGGGCTCTATTGGCCGACCCAGCCGGGCGAGGCGGACAGCCCGCTCGGACCCTTCATGGCGGCGGCGAGCGCGGGCGGCTACGCGCGCACGCCGGGCGACCGGCCGCAGCCCTATCACGGCTACTTCTTCCGCATCCTCGAAGCCCAGGGGCCGAATGCGCCGGGCGGCGCGGCGGACTTCGTCGTGAACGGGCGGATGATCGGCGGCTTCGCGGTCGTCGCGTGGCCGGCCGTCTACGGCAATTCCGGCATCAAGACCTTCATGGTGAGCCACACGGGCGTGGTCTACGAACAGGACCTGGGCCCCGACACGGCCCGCGAGGCGCGCGAGATCACGGCCTTCGATCCCGGGCCGGGCTGGAGCCGCGTCGCGGAGTAGAAGCGCGGCGGCGCGCAACCCAGGTGTCCCCCCATCCCCGCAGGGAGCCTGCCATGACCCAGCCGCCGCTCGTCGCCATCGCCTGCCAGGGCGGGGGCAGCCATGCCGCCTTCACCGCCGGGGCGCTGCACGCGCTGTTCGGGCCGCATCACGCGGAACGCTTCACGCTGCGCGGGTTGTCGGGGACCTCGGGCGGGGCGGTCTGCGCGGCGCTGGCCTGGGCGGGGCTGCTGACCGGCGGCTTCGCGGATGCGCGCCGGCGGCTCGAGGCCTTCTGGACGCATGTCGCCGCCTCGGACCCGATCGAGCGGGTGGTCAACGACTGGTCGCTCGCCTTCGCGCGGCTGCCGGTGACGGCGCAGCTCAGCCCCTATGCCTATTGCGCGCTGGCCGAGCCGCGGCTGCGCGAATTGCTCGGCGCGTATCTGCGGCTCGACGCGCTGCCCGCCGGCCGTGCGGGCCCGGCGCTGCGGATCGCGGCCGCGAACGTCCTGACGGGTGAGGCCGGCATCTTCGGCGGCGAGGACCTGACGCTGGACGACGTGGTCGCCTCGGCCGCCGTGCCACCCATCTTCCGCGCGGTCCGGACCCGCGGTGGGCTGTGGTGGGACGGGATGTTCAGCCAGAACCCGCCGCTGCGCGACCTGCTCGACCTCGACCCCAAGCCGCGCGAGCTCTGGGTCATCCGGCTCAATCCGCGGCGGCGGGCCGAGGAGCCGATGACCGTCGCCGAGATCGACGACCGGCGGAACGAGATGGCGGGCAACGTGCCGCTCGACCAGGAGCTCGACATGATCCGCCGCTTCAACCGGCTGCGGCTGACCTCACCCGACGTCGCGGACCGCTACGCGGCGATCACCGTGCGGGAGATCGAACTCGACCTGCACCTCGACTACCAGTCGAAGCTCGACCGGTCGCCCGCGCTGCTGGAAACGCTGCGCGCCCATGGGGCGCGGCGCGCCGCGCACTTCTTCGAGGACAGGTCGATCACCGTGCTTCCCGACGGGCGCGCGGCGTAGGCGGGGGGCCGAGCCGCCCGCCGCTCGCATCATGCCGCCTTGGGCGTGGCGCGGATCGCCTCGGCCAGCGCGCGGACCTGGTCGAGCACCTTGCGCACCGCGTCGGGCTTCGCGCGGCCCTGCGCATCGAGGTTCTCGGCCAGCGTGTCGATCAGCGCGGAGGCCACCACGGCGCCGTCCGCGATGCGCGCGGCCTCGGCCGCCTGCTCGGGGCTGCGGACGCCGAAGCCGATGGCGATCGGCAGGTCGGTGTGGCGGCGGATGCGCGGGATGGCGGCGGCCAGCGCCTCGCTCGTCGCGCTGCGCGTCCCGGTGATGCCGGTGATCGCGACGTAGTAGACGAAGCCCGAGGTGGCCGCGAGCACCCGCGGCAGCCGCGCCTCGTCCGTGGTCGGCGCCACCAGGCGAATGAGGTCGAGCCCGTTCGCGCGCGCATGGGGCTCGATCTCGTCCGCTTCCTCGGGCGGGACGTCGACGACGATCAGCCCGTCCACGCCCGATGCCGCCGCGTCGGTGCAGAAGCGCTCGACGCCATAGGACAGGATCGGGTTGAAGTAGCCCATCAGGATGACCGGCGTGGCGTCGTCCTCGCGCCGGAAGTCGCGCACCATGGCGAGGGTGGCGGAGAGCGTCGCGCCCGCCTTCAGCCCGCGCTGGCCGGCCCGCTGGATGGTCGGGCCATCGGCCATCGGGTCGGTGAAGGGCACGCCGATCTCGATCAGGTCCGCGCCGGCGCGGGGGAAGCCGCGCAGGATCGCCATGGAGGTGGCGGGATCGGGGTCATAGGCCTCGAGGAAGGGAATGAGCGCCCCGCGCCCTTCGGCCTTCAGCGCGGCGAAGCGCGCAGCGATACGGCTCATGTGGATGCCCTCAGACGCCGGGCGCGGCCTCGGGCCGCCTGGCTGTCGCGTCGTGCGCTGTCGTGCACGTGGCGGCTGGTGGTCGGGGCCGTCACAGCTTCACCCCAAGGTGGTGCGCCACGGTGAAGATGTCCTTGTCGCCACGGCCCGAGAGGTTCAGCACCACGATGTCGTCCTGCTTCATCGTGGGCGCGAGCTTCATCACGTAGGCCAGGCCGTGCGCACTCTCGAGCGCGGGGATGATGCCCTCGAGCCGCGAGCAGAGCTGGAAGGCCTCGAGCGCCTCGTCGTCCGTGGCGGTGACGTAGTTCACGCGGCCCGTCTCGTGCAGCCAGGAATGCTCGGGGCCGATGCCCGGATAGTCGAGCCCCGCGCTGATCGAATGCGCCTCCAGGATCTGGCCGTGGTCGTCCTGCAGCAGATAGGTCCGGTTGCCGTGCAGCACGCCCGGACGGCCGCGGGTGATCGACGCCGCGTGTTCCTCGGTGTCGACGCCGCGGCCGGCGGCCTCGACGCCATACATCGCGACGCCCTCGTCATCGAGGAACGGATGGAACAGGCCCATGGCCGAGGATCCCCCGCCGACGGCGCAGACCAGCGCATCGGGCAGGCGGCCTTCGGTGGCGAGCATCTGCTGCTTCGTCTCGTCCCCGATCACGCACTGGAAGTCGCGCACCATCTGCGGATAGGGGTGCGGGCCCGCGACGGTGCCGATGCAGTAGTAGGTATCCTCGACATTCGCGACCCAGTGGCGCAGCGCCTCGTTCATCGCGTCCTTCAGCGTCGCGGCGCCGGAGGTGACGGGATGGACCTCCGCTCCCAGCAGCTTCATGCGGAAGACGTTGGGCTGCTGGCGGGCAACGTCGGTCGCGCCCATGAAGACCGTGCACGGCAGGTCGAACAGGGCGCAGGCCGTGGCGGTCGCCACGCCGTGCTGGCCGGCGCCGGTCTCCGCGATGACGCGCGTCTTGCCCATCTTCTTCGCGAGCAGGATCTGCCCGAGCACGGCGTTGATCTTGTGCGCGCCGGTGTGGTTGAGCTCTTCCCGCTTGAAGTAGACCTTCGCGCCCTGCCCGGCGCCGGCCGCGGCGCGCAGGTGGTCGGTCATGCGCCCGGCGTACCAGAGCGGGCTCGGCCGGCCGACGTAATGCGTCAGCAGCCGCCGCCACTCGGCCATGAAGGCCGCGTCGTTCTTGGCTTCCTCATAGGCCTTCTCGACCTCGAGGATCAGCGGCATCAGCGTCTCGGCGACGAAGCGGCCCCCGAAGGGACCGAACCGGCCGCGGGCGTCCGGGCCCTGGCGCATCGAATTGGGGAGCGGCTTGTTCAAGGGGATCTCTCGGCGTTCCCGGGAAAGCGGTCCCTTTAGCGGAACCGCTGGAGGCCGGCCATAGGTGGAGGGGGAACGGAGTCTGGAAAGAGGGGCCGATGCCACGGATCGCGTGGTTCGGACATTCTCGCCGGACGCTCCCTGCCCGGGCGCCGCGCGGCGCCCGCAGGCCGGGCCTTCACCGCACGCGGATATCGATGACGTGGGTCTTCATGAACCCCGTCACCTCGCCCACCGCGCGGCCGCGCAGCGCGGCGTCGCCCTGGGTCTCGGTGCCGAGCGTCCGGCAGGCGGCGCGGGACCGGTTGTAGGCGCCGATCGTCTGGTCGTTGGCGCCGACGCGGAACAGCGAAATGCCCGAGATGCCCGAGGCGCGTTCGCGCCACAGCCCGTCGGAGCCCTGCTGCCAGACGCAGCGGGTGATGTTCTCGCCCTGCGGGTCGGCGCGGACCGGGCCGGCCGGGTCGTCGAAGCCGTGGCGGGCGTTCTGGTAGGTGTTGACCGTCACGTTGGCGCCGGCGGCGCGGAGGTAGGAGGCGAGGTCCTCGCAGGCCGGCTTGCCGGTGCGGTTGTCGCGATCGCCCACGATCATCAGGATCGGCGTGCGGCCGATGGCCCGGTTGCCGAGCCGGTAGGCGCATTCGGGCGTCACCGCGGCATAGGCGAGGTAGCGCGGCGCATTGGCCGGCCGGCCGGCCTGCACCGCCTGGTGCGCGGCGAGCAGCACGCCCGCCCCGCCGCCCTCGCCGAAGCCGACCAGGCCGGCGCGGCGGCGATCGATGCGCGGATGGTCCGCCAGGCGATCGAGCGCGCCGAGCGCATCGAAGGCGAAGTCCACCGCGGTCACCCAGGCGCGGTTGGCCGGCGGGCCCGACGACGGATCCACGCTGCGCGGCCCGTAATGGTCGAGCACCAGCACCGCCGCGCCCGAGCCCTTCAGCGCGTTGATGTAGTCCTGCAGATGGGCGTCGCGCTTGCCGCGCACGTCATGGGACAGGACGACGACGGGCACGCGCTCGGTGCCCTCGGGCAGCCAGAGCTCGCCGGCCATCGCCTGCTGGTTGGAGCCCGTATAGAGGAACGGATCGGGACGCGGGCCGCTCGAGCAGGCCGCGGCCAGCAGGGCCACGAGAAGCGTCAGCACGCGCATCGGTCGTTCCTCCGTTGGTCGGCGGAACGGTCCTCCAGCGGCGCGGGCCGCGTCAACCCTTGGCGGCGGTGATGAAGGCGCGGATCAGCGCGGCGTCCTTCACGCCGCGGGCGCGCTCGACGCCGGAGGAGACGTCGACGCCCGGCGCCTGCGCGGTGCGGATCGCCTCGGCGACGTTGCCGGGCGTCAGGCCGCCGGCGAGCAGCCAGGGCTTCGGGATCGTCCGCCCGGCCATCAGGCGCCATTCGAAGGGCTGGGCGTTGCCGCCGGGGAGCGGGCCGCCGGGCGGCGGGTGCGCGTCGAACAGGAAGCGGTCGACAACGTCGGCATAGGCGGGAACGACGTCGAGGTCGGCCGCGGTGCCGACGCCGAGCGCCTTCATCACTGGCGTCGCGAAGCGCGCGCGGATGGCGGCGGCACGTTCGGGCGTCTCGGTGCCGTGCAGCTGGATCAGGCCGAGGGGCAGTTCCGCCAGCACCGCGGCGATCTGGTCGTCGGTCGGGTCGACGAAAAGCCCCGTGCGGATCGGCCCGCCGGCATGGCGTGCCGAGAGCGCGCGGGCCTGGCCGGGCGTGACCGCGCGCGGGGAGGGCGGGAAGAAGACGAAGCCGATCAGGTCGGCGCCGGCGCCGATGGCGGCGTCGAAGCCCTCGGCATCGCGGATGCCGCAAATCTTCACCTCGACGGGCATCGCGGTCAGTCGGGGATGCCGGCGGCGATGGCGGCGGCCGCGGCGGCCGGGTCCGGCGCGCCGGTGATGGGGCGGCCGACGACGATCCAGTCGGCACCGGCGGCGACCGCCTCGGCCGGGGTGGCGATGCGGGCCTGGTCGCCGGCATCGCTGCCAGGGGGGCGCACGCCCGGGACCACCAGGGCCGGGCCGGGGCCGAGGTCGGCGCGCAGCAGCGCGGCTTCCCGCGGGCTGCACACCAGCCCGTCCGCACCCGCCGCGACGGCCATCTTCGCGAGCCGCCGCACCTGCTCGGCCGGCGTGTCCGCGACGCCGGTCGCGGCAAGTGCTGCGGCATCCATGCTGGTCAGCACCGTGACGGCGAGCAGGATCGGGCGGTCGGCGCCGGCCTTCTCGGCTTCCGCGCGTGCGGCGGCGATCATGGCCGGGCCGCCGCCGGCATGCAGCGTGACCATCGCGGGGCGCAGCGGCAGCAGCGACCGCAACGCGCCAGCGACCGTATTGGGGATGTCGTGCAGCTTGAGGTCGAGGAAGACCGGCGCATGCCGGGCGATCGCCGCGACCGCCGGCCCGCCGGCCGCGCAGAACAGCTCGAGCCCGACCTTCAGCACGCCGCAACGCCCGGCCAGCGCGGCCGCCAGCGCTTCGGCGCGCGCGAGGTCGCCGGTGTCGAGCGCCGGGATGATCCGCGCCGCGCCGCCCGTCGGTTTCGCGAGCATCAGGCCGGTCCTGCCAGGCGATCGGCCGCCGCGGCCTTCTCGGCGGCGTGGATGCGGTCGATCTCGCTTTGCAGGGCGGTGGCGCGGCGCTGCGCCGACCAGCCGCGCCGGCGCGCCGGCAAATCCGCCAGCCAGACGATCAGGGCGCCCATCAGGAAGGCCACCGCCGCGGGCAGCAGCACGGCGAGCGAGACCGGCGCCGTCCAGGTCACGTCGAAGGGCCACAGGCGCAGTTCCACCGGCTGCCGGTTCGACAGGGCGAAGAGCACCACCAGCGCGGCCAGCGGGATGAAGAGGAGCAGGCGCATCAGGCCGTCGCACGCGCCGGCGCGCGCCGCGCCGGGGACGTCGCGCCCTTGTTGATGCGTTCCCGCAGTTCCTTGCCCGGCTTGAAATAGGGAACCGACTTGGCGGAGACCTCCACCGTCTCCCCGGTGCGGGGGTTCCGCCCGGTGCGCGGGTCGCGCGCCTTGGTCGAGAAGGCGCCGAAGCCGCGCAGCTCCACCCGGTCCCCGCGCGCGAGGGCGGCGGTGATCTCCTCGAAGATGGTGCTGACGATCAGCTCCACGTCCGGCTGGCGCAGGTGGGGATTGGCACCTGCGAGGTGCGCGATCAGCTCGGATTTGGTCATGCGTGGCCTTCCCTCGGTCGCGGCGTCGCTGTGCCGCGCTGCGCTTCCCGCGTCAGGGCCGAGGCTGCCAAAGGGCGCGAGGGGCGTCAACGCCAAGCCATTCCGACAAAAGGGTTTTCATCATGCTCTCGGTCACCTGGGAGACCAGGCGTTCCGCCGTGCCGCGGGTCTGCACGTCGCGGATCGGCAGGGATTCCGGCACCTGGCGTTCGGCGGCAAGCCAGGCGCGGGCTTCGCGTTCCCCGCCGATGGCGTCGACCAGCCCCGCCTCGAGCGCCTGGCGCCCGGTGAAGACGCGGCCATCGGCGTAGGTCCGCACGCGCGCGGCCTCCATGTGCCGCCCGGCGGCGACCATGTCGACGAATTGTGAATGGAGATCCTGGATCACGCGGTCGAGCGCGGCGCGGCCTTCCTCGGTGAGCGGCCGGAACAGGCTCGGCTGGTCCTTGAGCGGACCGGAGGCGATGGTCAGCGGGCGGATGCCGGCGCGTTCCATGAGTTCCGAGATGTCGAAGGACTGCAGCAGCACGCCGATCGACCCGGTGACGGTCGCTTCCCGGGCGAAGACGCGCTGGGCCGGCATCGCGATCATGTAGCCGGCGGAGGCCGCCGTTGCGCCCATCACGGCGACGACCGGCTTGCGCTCGGCGATGCGGCGCAGCGCGGCGTGCAGCGCCTCACCGCCCGCCATCGTGCCGCCGGGGCTGTCGATGGCGACGACCACGGCGCGCACCGCGTTGTCCGTCGCGGCGCGGTCGAGCGCCTGCACGATGCGGCGATCCTCGGTGATCGTGCCCGAGACCGGCAGGCGCAGGACGTGCTGCGCGCCGGGCAGCGCGCCGGGCGCCCGCATGGCCGCGGCAACGCCGAGGGCGCCGAAGAAGACGGCGATCGCGACCAGCCGCCAGAAGGTCAGGCGCCGGCGAAGACGGCGACGGTCGGCGAGGAGGTCGGCTTCGAGGGACATGTCGCCTGAATGGCGATGCGCGGCGGACGGGGCAAGGGGTGCAGCGCAGTCCGTTCCGCCCCAACCCGCGGCTCCCCGATCCGGGTCGCGCCCCGCGGCGGACGGGATCCCGCGTGTCCGGAGGGCTGGACGTTTGCTCGCCCTTCGCGCAGGCGGCCGCGGGTCGGCGCCCGCACGCCCGCACGATCCCTCAGCCGTGGATGACGAGATCCAGGGATGTCGGCTGGTAGTCGGCGCCCTTGGTGGCCAGCCACTCGTCGAAATCGCGCCCGACATAGACATCCTCGCCCGGGGCGGGATCCATCAACTGAAACGGGGAGCTGTAGTTCTCGAAATGGGTTTCCACGACAAAATGGCTGGACAGCCCGGACTCCTTCGGTGTCACGAACCGAAGGATGACTTCATCCGATGTGAACGGGACCGCCTGATTCCATTTCTGATAGACACCCTTCAGGTCATGCTTCAACGCCCATATGTGAAGGCGGCCAGCATATTTATTCTCGTTTTTCAATCGAAAGATCTGGATCGGTTCTTTTCTGCCCGTACATTCCTGCAATAAATATCTAGCAATAGCGGCAGGGGTGCTACCGCACCAATCCACTATTCCGAGCGTCTGTATCTCGCTCATGATGAGTTGTTGTGAATGACGTTCTTTCTTGTATCGCTGTAGAGCCCGCAGAATGTACTGCGTGCAGGCGGCGCCACACCACAGCTCGCTTTCCTGATCAATTTTTCTCTGCGGATCCATCAGCATTCTTGGCGCGCCTTCCTCAGCGGAATCCGTGGCGGCATCAACGGGGAAGCTCCAGTTCCGCCGACGCAACGGATTGGCGATCATGCTGCAGCGTCGAAGGCGCCTCAAGCGCGCGTGTGTGCCCCCCTCCCGCGCCGGTCAAAAAGAAACCCCCGGAGCGTCGCCGCCCCGGGGGTCCAAGCCGTCACGCCGTGAGGCGTTTCGGGATCACTCCTCGCCGGCCATCTCGCGACGGCGGCGGATCGCCGCGCCGAGGATGTCGCCCAGCGACGCGCCGGAGTCGGCCGAACCGTACTCCTTCATCGCCTCGCGCTCCTCCTCGACTTCCTTGCCCTTGATGGTCAGGGCCAGGCGGCGGGCGGCGCGGTCCACGGCGGTCACCTTCGCGTCGACCTTCTCGCCGATCGCGAACTTGTCCGGACGCTGGTCGGCACGGTCACGCGCGAGCTCGGCCCGGCGGATGAAGCCGGTCAGCACGTCGTCGACCTTCACCTCGATGCCGTTCGCCTCGACCTTCGTCACCACGCAGGTGACGATGTCGCCCTTGCGGACGCGGTCCAGCACCTCGGCGGCCGGGTCGGCCTCGAGCTGCTTGATGCCGAGGGAGATGCGCTCCTTCTCGACGTCCACGTCGAGCACCTTCGCCTTGACGATCTGGCCCTTGGTGTAGGCCTGCATCGCCACTTCGCCGGGCTGGTCCCAGGACAGGTCGGACATGTGGACCATGCCGTCGATGTCCGGGCCGACGCCGATGAACAGGCCGAACTCGGTGATGTTGCGGATCTCGCCCTCGATGATGTTCCCCGGCGGGTGCGCCTCGAGGAACAGCTCCCAGGGGTTGCCCTGGGCCTGCTTGAGGCCGAGCGAGATGCGGCGCTTCGGCTCGTCCACGTCGAGGATCATCACGTCCACCTGCTCGGAGGTCGCGACGATCTTGCCCGGATGGACGTTCTTCTTCGTCCAGGACATCTCGGACACGTGCACGAGGCCCTCGACGCCCGGCTCCAGCTCCACGAAGGCGCCGTAGTCGGTGATGTTGGTGACGCGGCCGGAGAACTTCGCGTTCACCGGGTACTTCAGCGCCACGCCGTCCCACGGATCCGACATCAGCTGCTTCATGCCGAGGCTGATGCGCTGCGTCTCCGGGTTGAAGCGGATGACCTGCACCTTCACCGGCTGGCCGATGGTCAGGGCCTCGGAGGGGTGGTTGATGCGGCGCCAGGCGATGTCCGTGACGTGCAGCAGGCCGTCCACGCCGCCCAGGTCCACGAAGGCGCCGTAGTCGGTGATGTTCTTCACCACGCCGTCGAGGATCATGCCTTCCTTGAGGCCCTGGATCAGCTCGCTGCGCTGCTCCGCACGGGTCTCCTCGAGCACCGCACGGCGCGAGACGACGATGTTGCCGCGGGCGCGATCCATCTTGAGGATCTGGAAGGGCTGGGGCGAACCCATCAGCGGGCCGACGTCGCGCACCGGGCGGATGTCGACCTGCGAGCCCGGAAGGAAGGCCACCGCACCGCCGAGGTCGACGGTGAAGCCGCCCTTCACGCGGCCGAAGATCACGCCGTTCACGCGCTGGTTCGCGGTGAAGGACTTCTCGAGGTTCGTCCAGGCTTCCTCGCGCCGCGCCTTCTCGCGCGACAGGACGATGGAACCGTCGCGGTCCTCGTAGCGCTCGACGAAGAGCTCGATCAGGTCGCCGGGCTTCACCTCGGGCTTGGCGCCGGGGGCGGCGAATTCCTTGAGGGGCACGCGCCCCTCGCTCTTGAGGCCGACGTCGACGACCGCGACATCATCGTCCACCCGGACGACGCGGCCCGTGACGACGGAGCCGGCGAAGCCGGTGTCGGGGCCAAGCGTGGCATCGAGAAGGGCGGCGAAATCCTCGCTGCCCGCGCGGTCGGCGGTAATGGTGGCCATGCAGTCCTGTGCTTTCCGGTGTCTCCCGCCACAGCGCGGCGGGGGATGCGGCTTGCGCGCCCGCCTGTCGCGGGAACGACTTGGCCCGGCGCGCCTTCAGCGGCAGCAGATCCGGACCCGGATGGGTGGGCGCGTCACGGTTCGCCCGGTTCCGGCCCCCACGGATGGGAGCATGCCTTTCCAATACGGAAAGATCGCGCCGCGCTTAGGCTTCTGGTGACGAAGAGTCAAGAAGAACGGGCTCCGCCCCGGCCCGCAGGAGGCCGGGGTCAGCCCGAAAGGCGCCGCCGGCCGCGGGCCTGCAGCCAGGCAACCGCCAGCAGCAGCAGCACCGACATCACCACGAGCATCGCCGCCGCCGCCGTCGTCGTCAGGCTGATCTGATCGTTGAGGCCGGAGAACATCTGCCGCGGCAGCGTCCGCTGCGCCGGGCCGGCGACGAACAGGGCGACCACCACCTCATCGAGCGAGGTCGCGAAGGCGAAGACCGCCCCCGCCGCCACCCCGGGGGCGATCTGCGGCAGGCAGACGCGGAAGAAGGCCCGCATCGGCCCCGCCCCGCAGGCCGCCGCGGCCCGCAGCTGCACGGGGTCGAAGGCCTCGAGCGACGCCAGCACCGTCACCACCACGAAGGGCACGCCCAGCATGGCATGGGCGATGACCAGCCCCGTATGGGTCGCGACCAGCCCCAGCGGGCCGAAGGCCAGCAGCAGCGCGACCGCCACGACGATGACCGGCACCACCATCGGCGCCAGCACGACGCCCATCGCCACCGCCCGGAAGGCGCCCGTCATGCGCCACAGCCCGAAGGCCGCCGGCGTGCCGAGCAGCGTCGCCAGCGCCGCCGCCGCCGTGCCGATCCCCATCGAGTTCCAGAACGCCGGCAGCCAGAAGGGGGAGGCGAAGAAATCCTCGTACCAGCGCAGCGACAGCCCCGGCAGCGGGTAGAACAGGAAGGACCCGGCCGAGAAGGACAGCGGCAGGATCGCCACGATCGGCGCGACCAGGAACACCGCCACAAGCACGCCCAGTGCCCAGAGGATGCCGCGGGCCATCACGCCGCCCCCGGCCGGCGGAACCCGGCCAGCCGCCCGTACAGCGCCACGCACAGCCCGACCGCGACCAGCAGCACGATCGACAGCGCGGCCGCCAGGCCCCAGTTCACGCTGCGCGTCGCATAGAAGCCCACGAACCAGGCCAGCATCTGGTCGTTCGGTCCGCCCAGCAGCGCCGGCGTCACGTAGAAGCCCAGGGCCTGGATGAAGACCAGGATGCACCCCGCCCCGACCCCGGGGAGCGACAGCGGCAGCGTCACCCGCAGGAACACCCGCCAAGGCGCGGCGCCCAGCGAGGCCGCCGCCCGCGGCAGCCGCGGGTCGAGCCCCCGGAAGGCCGCGACCAGCGGCAGCACCATGAAGGGCAGCAGGATGTGCACCATCCCGAGCACCACGGCGAAGCGGTTCATCAACAGCGGCAACGGCGTCTCGATGATGCCGCCCGCCTGCAGCGCCGCGTTCACGATCCCTTCCCGCTGCAGCAGCACCATCCAGGCCGCCGTGCGCACCACCAGCGAGATCCAGAAGGGCAGCATCACCGCCGCCAGCAGCAGCGTCGCCGCCAGGCCCCGTGACGTCGCGATCAGCCAGGCGAGCGGCCAGCCCAGCGCCAGGCAGACCGCCGTGACCAGCAGGGAGATCCACAGGCTGCGCAGCAGCACGGTGCGGAAGACGCGGGTGTCCTCCGGCGCCTGCCGGACCGCCCCGGTCGCATCGCGGCGCAGGTCGAGCGCGGCGAGCACATGGAAGGACGACATCGGCCCGCCGGCGCGCGCGATGGCACCCCAGGTCTCGGGCTGGCCCCACTCGGCGCTGATGGCGAGCACGGCGGCGCGCGCGCTGCCCTCGAAGGGCGCTTCAACGCGGCGGGCGGTCATCGGCAGCAGGCCGCGGAAGCCGGGGCGGTCGGCGTTCAGCCGCGCGGCGGCGCGGGGGATGGCGCCGCGGTCGCCGCTGCGCGCGGCGCGCAGGTCTTCGACCAGGGCGGCGAAGGCTTCCTCCCCGGGCGTGCCGGTGCCGTTCCACGACGCCAGCGCGACGACGGTGCGCGGCAGGACCGGGCGGACCTCGTCATCCGTCACGCCGCGCCACAGGAACGCACCGATCGGGGCGACGAAGGTCACCAGCAGGAACAGCAGCAGGGGCGCGGTGAGCAGGGCCGCGCCGACAGGGCGCCTCACGGGGCGTCCCGGAGAGGGGCGCTGCCCCTCTCCGGACCTCTCCCCGCCAAAGGCCTAAGGGCCTTTGGAAACCAATCACGGGGTCCAGGCGCCGGGTATCGGTTTCCAAAGGCCTTTCGGCCTTTGGCGGGGTGGCCCGGAGGGGCAGAGCCCCTCCGGATCAGCGCGACACCCACGTATTGAACCGCTGCGTCAGCCGGTCGAGGTTGTCGAGCCAGAACCGGTCGCTGAGCTGCAGCGCGTTGGCGATGTTCTGCGGCGCGGTCGGCAGGTTCGCGAGCACCTCGGCGGGCAGGCGCTCGTTCACGCCCTTCGCCGTCACGCCATAGGGGATCTTGGGCGGCAGGCCGGCCTGCACGGCGGGCTGGCCGACGAACTTCAGGAACTCGACCGCCTTCGCCTTGTTCGGGCTGCCCTTCATGATCACCCAGGAATCCAGGGTGAAGATGTTGTTGGTCCAGACGATCGCGAAGTTGCGCCCATCGGTCGCGTTGGCGGCCGAGATCCGCCCGTTGTAGGCGACGGTCAGCGTGACCTCCCCGGCCGCGAGCCACTGCGGCGGCTGGGATCCGCGCTCGAACCAGGCGATGTCGGCCTTGATCGAATCGAGCTTGCGGAAGGCGCGGTCCACGCCGGCGGGGGTGCCGAGCACCTCATAGACCTGCGCCGGGGCCACGCCGTCGGCCATCAGCGCCATTTCCAGCGTCGTCTTGGGGCCCTTGCGCATGCCGCGCTTGCCGGGGAAGCGCGCGGTGTCGAAGAAATCCGCCCAGTTCGCAGGGCCCTGCGCCATGCGCGCACGGTCATAGGCGATGATGAAGGAATAGAGGATCGCGCCGACGCCATAGTCGTTCACCGCTTCCGCGATGTAGGCGTCCTTACCGCCGATCGCGGCCCAGTCGAGCGGCTCGAACAGGCCCTCATCGGCGCCGATCAGCAGTTCCTCGGATTCGACCTGCACCACGTCCCAGGTATTGGCGCCCGAGGCGATGCGCGACCGCAGGACGCCGATGCCGCCGTCCCAGGTCTCCTCGAGCAGGCGGTTGCGCGTCTGCTGCTGGAAGGGACGGAAATAGACCTCGCGCTGCGCGTCCTGGTAGGCGCCGCCCCAGGAGACCACCGTCAGGTCGCGGCCCTGCGCCCTGGCGGCGGCGGGCAGCGCTGCGGCGGCGAGTGCGCCCTTGAGGATCGTGCGGCGGTCCATCTTGCGTCTCCTTCAGTCGCTGCAGGGCGGCAGACTAGACCCGCGGCGCGGTCTCGCGGAAGGCGAAGGCCGCACCTTCCGGCCAGGCGATCGCGGCCGGCCCGCCGGGTTCGGGCAGGCTGCCGACGCCCGCCGGGCGCTTGGCCAGGATCTCCCCGCCATCGCCGACACCCAGGCGCAGGCGGACATGGTCGCCGAGGAAGATCGCCTCGAGCACCGTCGCCGGCAGCGCGCGTTCCCCGAGGTCCGATGCCGTCACGCCGGCGACCGCGATCCGTTCGGGACGGACCGCGACAACGCAGGATTCCCCGCGGCCGCCGCAATCGGCCGCCGTGGCCTGCACCACGGGGCCGCAGCGCAGGCGCACCGTGCAATCCTCCCCGTCACGGGCCTCGATGACGCCAGGCAGCAGGTTGTTCTCGCCGACGAAGCCCGCGACGAAGGCATCGGCGGGGCGGTCGTAGAGTGCCTTCGGATCGGCGCATTGCCGGATGCGCCCGCCCTCGAACACCGCGATGCGGTCGGACAGCGTGAGGGCTTCCGCCTGGTCGTGGGTCACGTACATCATCGTCACGCCCAGCCGCTGGTGGATGTGGCGGATCTCGAGCTGCATCTCCTCTCGCAGCGCCTTGTCGAGCGCGCCGAGCGGTTCGTCGAGCAGCACGATCGGCGGTTCGAAGACCATCGCGCGGGCGAGTGCCACGCGCTGCTGCTGGCCGCCCGAGAGCTGCGCCGGACGCCGCTCCCCGAAGCCGCCGAGGCGGACCATGTCGAGCGCCCTCGTCACGCGCGCCTGGCGCTCCGACCGGCCGATGCCGCGGACCGACAGCGGGAAGGCGACGTTCTCGGCGACCGTCATGTGCGGGAACAGGGCGTAGGACTGGAAGACCACGCCGATCCCACGCCGGTGCGGCGCCGTCTGCGCGATGTCGCGGCCTTCCAGCAGGATGCGGCCTTCGGTCGGCAGCTCGAAGCCGGCCAGCATCATCAGGGTGGTGGTCTTGCCCGAACCCGAGGGGCCGAGCAGCGTCATCAGCTCCCCGCGCGCGATGTCGAGGTCGAGGGATTGCACGGCGGTGGTGCCGGCCGTGCCGTAGGTCTTGCGGACGCGTTCGAAGCGGACCAGCGGATCGGCCATGGGGCGATACCTCCGGCGCGGGCGGGGCGCTTGTCAACGCCCTGCGCCGCCGGTAACGCCCTCGCAGCCAAAGAGGAGACGCGCCATGAGCGAGACCGCCGAGCCCAGCCTGATCGCCAAGAAGGAGGGGGTGGCCGGCACGCTGCTCATGAACCGGCCGAAGGCCCTCAACGCCCTGGACCAGCCGATGATCCGCGCCTTTTCCGCCGCCATCGCGGCGTGGAAGGACGATGCGTCGGTGAAGCTGGTGGTCCTGGAAGGCGCCGGCGGCCGGGCCTTTTGCGCCGGCGGGGACGTCCGCGCGCTGCGCACCGCGGCGATGGCGGGGGACCGCGCGACGGTCGAAGCCTTCTTTTCCGAGGAATACGAGGTCAATTCGGGCATCGCGACCTTCCCCAAGCCCTGGGTCAGCCTGATCGACGGCGTCTGCATGGGCGGCGGCATCGGCGTGTCGGTGCACCAGGGGCCGCAGGTCGTCACCGAGCACGCGCTGATCGCGATGCCGGAAACGGCCATCGC
Organism: Neoroseomonas marina; assembly: GCF_012927745.1. Lineage (GTDB taxonomy): Bacteria > Pseudomonadota > Alphaproteobacteria > Acetobacterales > Acetobacteraceae > Neoroseomonas > Neoroseomonas marina. Next base: position 429,444 of record NZ_JABBKX010000002.1, on the reverse strand, counting down.
GCTGTTCCCCGATGTCGGGACCTCCTACGTGCTGCCGCGGCTGCCGGGCGCGATCGGGACCTGGCTGGCGCTGACCGGCGCCCGGCTGACCGGGGCGGATGCGGTCCATGCGGGTCTCGCGACGCATTTCGTCCCGCGCGAACGGCTGCATGAGCTGCGCGCGGCCCTGGTGGCCGAGGGCGTGGACGCCCTGCCGCGCTTCGCCCTGACGCCGCCCGAGGCGTCCTTCGCGCCGCATCGCGCGGCGATCGACCGCTGCTTCGGCCAGGACAGCGTGCTCGCGATCCTTGCCGCGCTGGATGCGGAGGGCACCGAATGGGCGGCGGCGCAGGCGAAGATCCTGCGGCGGATGTCCCCGACCTCGATGTGCGTGTCGCTGGAGCTGCTGCGCCGTGGCGCGGCGGAGGATCTGGCGGGCTGCCTCGCGATGGAGCTCGCGCTGACCCGGGTCGTGGTGAACGAGCACCCGGACTTCGTGGAGGGGGTGCGGTCGGTGCTGGTGGACAAGGACGGCGCACCGAAGTGGCAACCGGCCCGCGTGGAGGACGTGGATCCCGCCGCGATCGCCGCGATGTTCGGCGGGCGCTGACCGCCCGACCCGATTGGCCCCGTCCTCCCCAAGACGGTGTTCCCGCCGCGCCTCCCGCCCGTCCCGTCGCTTCGGGCCGGTCGAAGCCCCCTCCGGCGCGGAAGGCGGGGCATCGGGCGTCGAGGTCGTCGTCGCCGCCAAACCACGGCCGGATCGGCTACGGAGCCGCCGGCAGTGCGGGTTCCGTACGTCGGCCGGCGACCGCAAATGCGCCGGAGATGGGTTCCATGCCTGGTCCCAAGAGCGCCTGCGCAATCGAGAGCGATGCCTGATCCGCCTCCTGCACACAGTTGAGGAACGGCTCGATCGCCGCGCCGGTCCGCGCACCGCGCAGCCGCATCACGCCGAAATTGGTTTCGAGCCACTCGGGCCGCCACGGCAGGCGCACCAGCGCCCCCGCGCGAAGATGCGGAAGCGCCCCACGGGCAGTGCAGGCGACGACGGCGTCCGATTGCGCGGCGGCATCACGGGATGCCGCGAGGTCATCGGAGACGATGGCGGGAAAATGAGGGCCGGCGCCGTCGACGCGCGCAGCCGCCAGGGCCGACGACACGCGCTGCGCGAAGCGCGCCGGCACGTAGGAGGGGACGATGAAGGGGTAGCGGAAGAGATCCGTCTCCGTCAGCGCATTTCCGAGCGCGACGAGAGGATGGCCCGCCCGGGCGAACACGAAGATCGGATGCCGGCGGAGTGGCGTGATCGCCAGCTCTTCAGGGCTGTCGAGGTCGGAGACCTCGGCGATCGCAATGGAGGCTCGCCGCTCGACCAGAGCGCGGACCGCATCCCCGGCTGACCCGCCGAGGATCTGCACCTGGACGCCAGGGTGCCGCGCGAGCAGCAGGGCCATGGCCGTGCTGCCGACCGCTTCCAGCGCAAAAGGGCCGGCGCTGAGGACCAGCCTGTCGGTCTGCGAGCCCCGAAGCTGGGTTACGATGGCTGCCAATTCGTCAGCCTTCGCCAGCACTTCTGCTCCCTTGAGGATGATCGCGCGACAGACCGGCGTCGGCTCGAAGCCACGCCGGGAACGGTCGAAGAGCTGACCGCCAACCCTGGCCTCGATCGCCGTGACGGCGCGCGTCAGCGCCGACGGGGACAGGCCGAGCACCCGGCCCGCACGCACGAGGCTCCTGTGCTCGGCCAGCGCGACGATCAACCTGATGTGCCTCGTATCGATCATGACCACCCACGCAAGATCAGTTTGCGGTTCAGGAAACCCGCAGGGCGCTCACAGTAGCCGACAAGCCGCGCTATCCTCCACGAGCGCAACGAACGCCGGAACCGCAACGCCGTGGAGAGGGTTGGGTCGCGCCGCCATGGACCGCAGCGAGCACGGACGACCGCCCCGGGGAGAGGGTCTGGATCCCGGGCGCCCCGTTCCGCATGGGTTCGGGCAGCCGCTGCGTGGCGGAAGCCGCGAGGCACCGCGGCGGCACGAGCGTCGCTCGTCTCATGGGGCGTGATGCCCTCCGCGAAGGGCGTGAGTGGCAACAGTTGGGCGGAGGGCTGACAAGCCATGGCACACCAGGAATCCCGGATGCGCATGCCCTTTCTGCGGGCTGCGCTGGAAGGCCTGATGGTCGTCGTGCCGATCGGCGCCGTCGTGTTGCTGGTGCTGGGGATCCTGCATTCGCTGCGCGACGCGACGGCCCCGCTCGCCGGGGAGTTCGTGCATCCGATGGTGATGGGCATCGTATTGTTCGTCGCCCTTTGCCTCCTCGTCGGATTCATCGTGCGTTCGGCGATCGGGCGGACCGCGCGCCGTGCGCTCGAGGCCACCCTGTTCGAGAAGATTCCGGGCTACCGCCTCGCCAGGGCCTTCACCGCGGAAGGGCCGCTTGGCGGCGGCGACGATAGGCCGATGCGGCCGGCGCTCGTCGCTTTCGACGACGCGCAATGTCCGGCGCTGGTGATGGACAGCCTGGCCGACGGCCGGTTTGTCGTCTTCCTGCCGGGTTCGCCGACATCGATGTCCGGTGCGCTGCACGTCTTCGCCCCGGATCGCGTGACGCTTCTCGACGTGCCGCTGCTGCCCTTCCTCAAGGCGATCTCGTCCTGGGGGGTCGGGCTGGCGGCGCTGATCGAATCAGCGCCGGCCGAGCGGGGCAACCCGCCCGGCGGCGCATGAACGACATGGCGTCCCCTCATCCGACCGGTCCCGCGACGACATCGAACCGGGGCTTGTCGCGGGCCGCGCGCGGCACGGCCAAGTCTCGGCGCGACAGGTCCGCACTGCGCGCCCCGACCGGACCGAGGACCATTCACGCTGGTTGAACCTGAAAGGAACGCCCCGATGGCTGAACAATCCACACGTCGTGACATGCTGCTCGCCGGCGCGGCCTCGGCGGCGGCGGGCACGCTGCCCGCCGGCGTCGCCGCGACACCGGCCAACGTCCAGCTCGCCCAGGCAGCCCAACAGGTCCAGGCGCAGGCGGCGGCGCAGGGCCGCCGCCCGAACATCCTGGTGATCTGGGGGGACGACATCGGTTGGCAGAACGTCTCGTCCTATGGCCTCGCCACCATGGGGTACCGGACGCCCAACATCGACCGCATCGCCAACGAAGGCATCAAGTTCGTCGACCACTACGCCCAGCCGTCCTGCACCGCCGGGCGCGCAGCCTTCGTCACCGGGCAGTACCCGATCCGCTCGGGCATGACGACCGTCGGTCAGCCAGGCGACAGCCTCGGCCTCAAGGTCGAGAGCCCTTGCATCGCCGAGATCATGCGCGCGCAGGGCTATCGCTGCGGCCATTTCGGCAAGAGCCACCTCGGAGACCGCAACGAGCACCTGCCGACCAACCACGGCTTTCACGAATTCTACGGCAACCTCTACCACCTCAACGTCTCGGAGCAGTTCCAGCAGCGCGACTACGAGAACTGGTCGAAGCGCGATCCCAACTGGGAACGGAAGTTCGGCATCCGCGGCGTCATCCACAGCGTCTCGACGGATACCGATGACCCGACGGAGGACCCGCGCTTCGGCCGCGTCGGCCGCCAGCGCATCACCGACACCGGTCCGCTTCCCATCGACCGCATGCGGAACTTCGACGGCGGGGAGGTGATCCCGCGCGCCATCGCCTTCATGCGCAACGCCGTCCAGGCGAACCAGAACTTCTTCGTCTGGCTGAATTCCAGCCGCATGCACGTCTACACGCACCTGCCGGACCAGTGGCGCTACGCGGTCGAGAACATCACGAGCGAGGCCGATCTGCACGGCTCGGGCCTGATGCAGCATGACAACGACGTCGGCACGGTGCTGCAGGCGCTCGAGGAGATGGGCGTCGCCCGTGACACCATCGTGCTCTACAGCACCGACAACGGCCCGGAGCATTCGTCCTGGCCGCACGGCGCGACGACGCCCTTCCGCGGCGAGAAGATGACCACCTGGGAAGGCGGCGTGCGCGTGATCTGCATGGTGCGCTGGCCGGCGCGCATCCGCCCCGGCCAGGTGCTGAACGGCATCCAGTGCCACCAGGACCTGTTCACGACCCTCTCCGCCGCTGCGGGGGAGGCTGACGCGGCCGGCAGGATGATGCGCGAGAAGCGGCAGTACATCGATGGCGTGAACAACCTGCCCTACTGGCTCGGCGAGCGGCAGGACAGCGCGCGCGACCACATCTTTCACTATTACGAGAGCACGTTGATGGCCCTGCGGATGGGGCCGTGGAAGTGGCATTACTCGACCAAGGAGGACTATTACGCCGATGTGGTCCCGCGCACCGTGCCGATCCTCGTCAACATCCGCATGGACCCGATGGAGAGCTACACCAGCAAGGACAGCTACGGGCATCTCCTGCAGAAGATGTCCTGGCTGATGGCGCCGATGGGCGAACTGGTCGCGAACCACATCAAGACGCTGCAGGACTACCCGCCGGTGCAGGGCGGCAAGTCCTTCGACATGTCCGATGTGATCAACCAGACGCTGCGAACGCGGCAATAGGCGAATGGGGCCGGGTTCGGATACCGCCACGGAGGCGCCCGGCGATGTCGCCGGGTGCACCGTCGGGGCCCGCGCGATAGGGCAAGGTGGCATGACCGGACATCCCGTTTCCCGGCGCCTGACCCTTGGCGTCATCGGTGCCGCCGCCTTCGCCGGACGCACCTTGGCGCAAGGCGGCGGTGACCCTCTGCCCTCCTGGCGTCCGGGCGCGCGTCGCGACGCCATCCTGCGTTTCGTCGCCGAGGTGACGCGCGACGGCGGGCCCGGCTTCGTCCCGCCGGCCGAACGCATCGCCGCCTTCGACAATGACGGCACGCTTTGGGTCGAGCAGCCGCTCTACGTCCAGTTCATCTTCATCCTCGACCGCGTCCGCGCGCTGGCGCCACGGAACCCCGCCTGGCGCGACGATCCTGTCTTCCGCGCCGCGATCGATGGCGACCTGCGGGCCGCGACCGCCGGCGGCACCGCGGGGCTGCTGCGCCTCGCCGGCGCGGCGCAGTCCGGCCTTTCGCCCGAAGCGTTCCAGGGCGTGGTCGCCGAATGGCTCGCCGGCGCGCGCGACCGGCGCTGGGGGCGCCCCTACACGGCGCTCGTCTACCAGCCGATGCTCGAGCTTCTGGCCTTCCTGCGCGCCAACGGCTTCACGACCTTCATCGTCTCGGGCGGCGGCGTCGACTTCATCCGGGCCTTCGCCGAACCAGTCTACGGCGTCCCGCCCCACCAGGTGATCGGCACGACATTCGCCCTGCGCACCGGGGACCAGGACGGGCGCGTCACCCTGACGCGCGAGCCGCAGATCGACTTCGTGGACGACGGCGCGGGCAAGCCGGTCGGCATCTCGCGGCACATCGGGCGGCGGCCGATCGCGGCCTTCGGCAATTCCGACGGCGACTATGAGATGCTGCGCTTCGTCACCGAGGGGCCCGGCCCGCGCTTCGGGATGATCGTCCACCATGACGATGCTGAACGCGAATACGCCTATGACCGCGACAGCCATGTCGGCCGTCTTTCCCGCGCCATGGACGAGGCGCCGGATCGCGGCTGGCAGCTCGTCTCCATGCGCGACGACTGGTCGCGCATCTTCCCTGGCTGAGGAACCCGTCGATGCCGAGGGTGACGCCGTTCCGCATCGCATGCTGTGCAACGCTTCTCGCAGCACCGGCGCTGGCGCAACCGAACGATGCCGATCTCGCCGCCCAGCTCGCCAACCCGGTCGCCGCCCTGGTCAGCGTGCCGTTCCAGAACAACCTCGATTTCGGCGGCGGCACCGGCGACGCCTTCCGCTACACGCTCAACATCCAGCCGGTCGTGCCGGTCACGCTCACCTCGGACTGGAACCTGATCGTCCGCACGATCCTGCCGGTGCTGTACAATGAGCGTGTCTACCCCGACCACCGCGCCGGACTCGGCGACATCACGCAGAGCTTCTTCTTCTCGCCCGCCCGGCCGGTGAACGGGATCACCTGGGGCGTCGGGCCGGCCTTCCTCTATCCGACGGGGACGGACGGGCTCGGCCAGCGGCAGTGGGGCGCGGGGCCGACCGGCGTCGTGCTGCGGCAAAGCGGCCCATGGATCTACGGCGCCCTGGTCAATCACATCTGGGGTCTCGGCGGCGCGCCGGATGGCACGCAGTCCGCCAATTCGAGCTTCCTCCAGCCCTTCATCAACTACGTGACGCCGTCGCAGACGACCTTCTTCCTCAATACCGAGACCACCTACGATTGGTCGCGCCAGCAATGGACGGTTCCGATCAATGCGGGCGTCAACCAGCTCGTCACCATCGGCGAGCAGCGCGTGCAGGTCGGCGCCGGCGTCCGCTACTACGCGGAGAAGCCGGATGGCGGGCCGGATTGGGGCATCCGCCTCAACCTGGTGTTCGTGTTCCCGCGATGAGCACCCGATCCGCCGTGACCGTGACCTCGTGCGCGCCGCGACGGGTGGGACGAGATCCCCTCGCGGGCCGTGTCGGCATGTCGTTGGCCCGTGCGGGGCATCGGTGCCAAGTCCTTGGGGATTGCCGCACGGACTTCCGCGGACCCGAGGGCGAGCGCCAGGGGCCTGCGGCGCCCGGCGGGGCGATGGACTATGTCGTCAACGGCCACATGACCGGGGGCTTCGCCATCATCGCCTCGCCCGCCCGCTGCGGGTCCACCGGCATCAAGACGTTCATGATCAGCCATGACGGCATGGTGTGGGAGCAGGACCTCGGCCCCGGGACCGAGCGCGAGGCGGCCGCCATCGAAGCCTTCGATCCCGATCAGGATTGGCCACGCGTGGCCGAGTGATCGACCGTCGCCCGCCGGGTTCTAGCGCGGGGCCTGCGTGGGCGGGCCGCCGGGACCGGGTGCGAAGCCGCCGATCGTCCACTCATAGGCGCGCGCGCTCGGACGGAGGTCGCCGAACCGTGGCGCACCCAGGTCCAGCACCAGCGTCACGACGGCGGTGAGCATCAGGCTCAGGACGGCCGGCAGCAATCGCTCCGTATCCCGTCGTAGCCCGAGGTGGAAGCCGAGCGCCGCAAGGGCGATGGTCGGCATGCTGGTGATCAGCAACAGGATTTGCGGCGGTACCCCCAGCGCGAAGCCGAAGCGCGACGCGGTGGCGCGGTCGAACGCTTCGTTCAGCGACGCCATCAGATAGCCGGCCACGGCGTCGGTCCGTTCCTGCGTGATGACCGTCAGGTTCCGCCAGATCCCCGTCTGCAACGTCGCCGTGCGCCGATTGATCTCCGCGAGTTCCGGCGAACGCGCCTCCGCCTGGACGAAGGCCAGCCGCAGATCCGCATACTCGCGAATCTGCGCGGCGATCTCCGGGCCCTTCGGGTGACCGACAGCCATGGCGCGCAGCCAGGCGGTGCCTATCGCGTTGGCTTCGGCCAGGGTCCCCTGGCGGCGTTCCTCGAAGCGCGCGCTGGCGTACGACAAGGTCAAGGCCAGGACGAATCCCAGCAAGCCCAGCATGCTGCCGATGATGACGCCACCGCCCTCCCGGGCGGCTTCCTCGGATGCGCGCCGCAGGCCGGTGCGCCTGCCGCCTTCGAAGGCGGCGATCAGGACGACGAACAGCGCCGCGCCGAAGGCCAGGCTTCCGAGGCTCGCAACGGCGATCGAGACGGTGGTAAGCACGGGACCCTCGCTGTTCGTCGGCCCCCGGAACCGTGCCGGAGATGCGGCGGGGCGGCAACGATCCGGGCCCCGGCGCCGGATCGGCACGCCTTGCGGACGCGCTGGGTTTGCTCCTGGCGAAAGAGTTCTGGATCGGAATAACCTGCCCTTCCACCTATGAGGGCGCGGGCGGTCGCGAGCGGCGTCTTGATCGCGTCGCGCCCCCATTGGGCGAGGAACCGACGGCGTGCATGATGCTGACCATCTCGGTCTGATCGCATTCTTCGTTGCGATCGCCGTTGCTGCGGCCGTCCCCGCCCTGCTGCCGCGCCTCGCGGTGCCGGGCGTGGTCCTCGAGATCCTGCTCGGTTCGCTTCTGGGTCCCCCTGGCCTGGGGTTGCTCCAGGTCGGCCCGATCGTCTCGCTGCTGGCGGATCTTGGCCTGGCTCTCCTGTTCTTCATGGCGGGCTTCGAGGTCGACCCCGCGGTCCTGCGCGGCAGGCCGATGCGTCTCGCCGTCGGCGGCTGGGTCGCCTCGGCCGTCATCGGGGGGGCCGTCGCCTTCGCCTTGCACGGCTTCGGCATCATCGAGGGCCCTGGCTTCGTCGCACTGGCCGTCACGACGACCGCGATCGGTGCGCTGATGCCGATCCTGCGGGACGCCGGCCAGCTCGGTCCGCCCTATGGCCCATTGGTGCTCGCCGCGGGCGCCGTGGGGGAGGCCGCGCCGATCATCGGGCTCTCTCTCCTTCTGGCCGGCGCCGCCAGTATCGCCTCGCAGTCGGCCATCCTGCTGCTGGGTGCGTTGGCTTCCCTCGCCGCGGTGATCGGCGCGGCGCGCTTCAGCGAAGGCCGCTTCGCGGCGTTGATGGCGCGCACCATGGGCGGCGCAGGCCAGTTGCCGCTGCGCCTCGCGCTGCTGCTGACCGTCGTGCTCGTGGTGCTGAGCGAGACCGCCGGCGTCGATCTCGTCCTCGGGGCCTTTGTCGCCGGCGCGATCGGTCGCGCCGCGATGCCGCATGATCTCCATGAGTCGCTGATGGCGCGCCTTGACGGGGTCGGCTACGGGCTGCTGGTCCCTTGCTTCTTCATCGCCTCGGGCGCACGCCTTGAGGTCGGCGCGATACTGGCGGAGCCGCTCGCGATCGCACTGATGCCGCTGTTCGCGGCCATCATGCTCGCGGCGCGAGGGGTTCCCGCGATGCTGCTCTATCGCGGCGACCTCGACCGCGGGCAGCGTGCCGCACTCGCGCTGCATCTCGGTACGCAGCTGCCGCTGGTCGTCGCCATTGCCAGCCTGGCGGTGCGGCAGGGCGCCATGCCGGCCTGGCAGGGCACGGCCCTGGTCGGCGGCGGGATCCTGACCATCCTGATCTATCCCATGCTTGCCGGCCGATTGCTGCGGCGTTCGGCCAGGATCCCCCCGCCATGATGCCGCCCGGCCGCGGGGAACCGGCGCGTCCCGTCCTTTCGCCTTCTCGGCCCGTCCACGGTGCGGAGGTCTCTCCCATGGGCAAGAAGCCAGCCAGGGTCCGCGGCGCGGACGCGGCAGCGTCGGCCGACACTGCGCCGCTCGTCCTGCAGTTCAAGGAGGCGGTTGCGTCCGTCCTGGAGCCCTTCGCGGGCGCCAGCACGCACCCGCATCACGGCCAGCGCGTCGTCGTGGGACAGCGCCTGATGCAGCCCGTCTCCGACATCTTCCTCGGCTGGACGACGGGCCTCGAGGGGCGACACTTCTACGGCCGCCGGTTGCGTGACGCGAAGATCAAACCTCTGGTCGAGAGCTTCGACACGGACACGCTGCTGATCCACGCCGAGCTTTGCGGCTGGTCCCTCGCACGCGCGCACGCCAAAGAGTTCGGAGGTGGCGGAGATCGCCGGCGACCTCGGTGCGAGCGATCGGTTCGACGAGGCCATCGGTCGCTTTGGCCTGGCCTATGCCGACCAGGCGGAACGCGACCATGATCAGCTCAAGTCCGCCGTGCGACGAGGTGCCGTGACGGTCTCCGAGGAAGAGTGAGACCCCGCATGCTGCGTGCGCCCCGCCGCCGGAAGGGATGCATCTCGCTCCCGAGGCCGTGTGCCGGTCCGGAGATCGCGCGGGCCCGAGGTTCAGGGCATCCGATGGTTCAACATGGACCAGGATGCGAAAGTTCGGCTTTCATACTGGCCTGTGGCGACGACGCGGCCATGCTGGCACTCGGCGCCAGGGCGCACATCGACGGGGAGTGAAGGATGTCGCCCGTACCGCGACAGCGTCATGCACACGCCGCCACGGCGCGCCATCACGGGATGACGCATGTGCCCGGCGGCACCTTCCTCATGGGTTCCGATCATCATTATCCGGAGGAACGGCCGCAGCACGCGGCAACCGTCGCCGGCTTCTGGATCGACGAGACCGCCGTCACCAATGCTACCTTCGCGGCCTTCGTCGAGGCGACCGGCTACGTTACCGTGGCGGAGCGGCCGCTCGATCCCGCCATGTATCCTGGCGCCGACCCGGCGATGCTCGCGCCGGGCGGGCTGGTGTTCCGCATGACGCAAGGGCCCGTGGACACGCGCGACGTGTCGAACTGGTGGCATTGGACGCCGGGCGCCTTCTGGCGAGCGCCCGAAGGTCCGGGAAGCGACCTTGCGGGCCGCGGGGAGCATCCGGTGGTTCAGGTCGCCTACGAGGATGCGGAAGCCTATGCGCGCTGGGCGGGCAAGGACCTCCCGACAGAAGCCGAGTGGGAATGTGCCGCACGCGGCGGGCTCGACGGGGCGGAATACGCCTGGGGCGATGAACTCGCGCCGAACGGGGAACATGTCGCGAATACCTGGCAGGGCCCCTTCCCCTGGCGGAACTTCGCCGCCGATGGCTTCGAACGCACCTGCCCGGTTCGCTCCTTCGCGCCCAACGGGTACGGCCTCTACGAAGTCTGCGGCAATGTCTGGGAATGGACCACCGACTGGTGGGGCGCGAAGCACGCCGCCGACCCGAACAAGCCCTGCTGCGCGCCGGTCAATCCGCGCGGGCCCTCGATCGAAGGCTCCTACGATCCGGGCCAGCCGGCAATCCGGATCCCGCGCAAGGTCGTGAAGGGCGGTTCGTTCCTGTGTGCGCCGTCCTATTGCCGGCGCTACCGGCCGGCCGCGCGCCACGCACAGATGATCGACAGCGGGATGAGCCACATCGGCTTCCGCTGCGTCATACGGGACTCGGCCAAAATCGGAGGACAGGCATGAACGAGCAGGACACATCGGGTCGGATGAACCGGCGCAGCATGTTGCTCGGCGGGGCGGCGACGTTGGGCGTCGCCCCTCAGCTGGCGCAGGCGCAGCAACGCCCTGCCACGCCTGCGCAGGCGCCGCGCCCCGCACAGGCGCCGGCACCGGCCGCCGCCCCGACCAGGCCCAACATCGTGGTGATCTTCGGCGACGACGTCGGCCAGTCCAACATCAGCTACTGGACGCGCGGCCTGATGGGATACCGCACGCCCAACATCGACCGCATCCACAATGAAGGCATGACCTTCACCGACTACTACGCCGAGCAGTCCTGCACCGCCGGCCGGTCCACCTTCATCACCGGCCAGTGCACGCTGCGCACCGGACTGTCCAAGGTCGGCCTGCCGGGCGCCTCCGCGGGCATGCAGGCCGAAGACCCGACCATCGCGACCATCCTCAAGGGCATGGGCTACGCGACCGGGCAGTTCGGCAAGAACCATCTCGGCGATCGCGACGAGCATCTGCCGACCGCGCACGGCTTCGACGAGTTCTTCGGCAATCTGTATCACCTCAATGCCGAGGAAGAGCCGGAGAACGAGGATTATCCGCGCGATCCGGAATTCCGCCGCCGCTATGGTCCGCGCGGCGTGATCCGCAGCTATGCCGACGGCCGCATCGAGAACACCGGCCCGCTGACGCGCCAGCGCATGGAGACGGTGGACGATGAATTCCTCGCCGCCGGCCTGGACTTCATGGATCGCCAGAAGGCCGCGAACAAGCCGATGTTCGTCTGGCTGAACTCGACGCGCATGCATGCCCGCACCCACGTCCCGCCGACCTTCCGCGGCCGGTCAGGCCTGAACGAATACGCCGACGGCATGCTCCAGCACGACGATTGGGTCGGCAAGATCCTGAAGAAGATCGACGACCTCGGCATCGCCGACAACACCATCGTCATCTACTCGACCGACAACGGCCCGCACTACAACACCTGGCCCGATGCGGCGGTGACGCCGTTCCGCAGCGAAAAGAACTCGAACTGGGAAGGCGCTTACCGCGTACCGGCGGCGATCCGCTGGCCCGGCAGGATCCAGCCGGGCGTGACCAACCAGATCTTCTCCGGCCTGGACTGGTTCCCGACGTTGATCGCCGCGGCAGGCGACGCCGACATCAAGGCGAAGCTGCTGGCCGGCTTCACCGTGGGTGGGCGAACCTACAAGGTGCACCTGGACGGCTACAACCAGCTGCCGCTGCTCACGGGGCAGACCCAGGAAGGCGGGCGCAAGGAGTTCTTCTACTTCAACGATGACGGCCAGTTGGTCGCCATGCGCTACGAGAGGTGGAAGCTCGTCTTCCTGGAACAGCGCGCTCACACGATGCAGCTTTGGCGCGAACCGTTCGTCCCGCTGCGCGTGCCCCTGCTGTTCGACCTCAGGATGGACCCCTACGAGCTCGCGCAGCACAACAGCAATACCTACCAGGATTGGTTCTTCAGCCGCGCGTTCCTGGTTGTTCCGGCGCAGGCGATGGCGCGGCAGTTCCTCGAGACCTTCAGGGAGTTCCCGCCGCGGCAACGGCCGGACTCCTTCAATCTCGACGGCGTCATGCGCCAGATGGAACAGTCAGCGACGCAGTGATGCCCGACGCGGTGCCGACCGATGCGCGCACGGCCTTCACGGACCTGCGTGCGCGCATGGCGCAGGCCATCATCGGCCAGGAGAATGTGATCGAGCGCCTGCTCATCGCGCTCCTGGCCGATGGCAATGTGCTGGTGGAGGGCCTGCCGGGCGTGGCCAAGACGCGCTCGGTCAAGGCGCTCGCGAAGAACCTGGATGCGACGTTCCGGCGCATCCAGTTCACCCCCGACCTGCTGCCCGCCGACGTGGTGGGCAGCACCATCTACGAACAGAAGACGGGCGAGTTCCGCTTCGAGGCAGGCCCCGTCTTCGGCAACATCATCCTGGTGGACGAGATCAACCGCGCACCGGCCAAGGTGCAGTCGGCGCTTCTCGAAGCGATGGAGGAACGCCAGGTCACGGTGGGCGGCGCCACCCATCCGCTGCCGCCGCTGTTCCTGGTGATGGCGACGCAGAATCCGATCGAGCAGGAAGGCACCTACCCGCTGCCCGAGGCGCAGCTCGACCGCTTCCTCATGAAGGTTGCGGTGGACTACCCGCCCGCCGCGGATGAAGGCGCCATCCTCCGCCTCGTCCGCGGGGAGGAACAGGCGAAGCACGGCCCCGCCGCCGCGGCACCGGCGCCCATCCCGCAGCAGGCGGTGTTCGATGCCCGTGCCGCGATGTCGCACCTGACCGTCGCGCCGGCGATCGAGGACTACATCGTCGCCCTCGTCTGCGGCACGCGCGATGCGTCGGCTCTCGACGGCGAACTCGCGGGCTGGATCGAGGTGGGTGCCAGCCCGCGCGCCTCGATTGCGCTGGACCGCGCCTCACGCGCCCACGCCTGGCTCGCCGGGCAGGACCACGTGACGCCGGAGAATGTCCGCGCCATCGCGCCGGACGTGCTGCGCCACCGCCTGATCCTCAGCTACGAGGCGACCGCCGCGCGCGTGACCGCCGAAGCGGCGGTGGAGCGGCTGATCTCCGTCGTCGCCGTGGCGTGACCGCGCCATGGACCCGCGCATCGTCCCGACGCTGGAAAGCCTGATCGGCCTGCAGCACGAGGCGCGCGGCTTCTCCTTCCTGCATGGCCAGCCGGTGACGAGCCTGCTCGCCGGCCGCCGCGCCTCGCGCATCCGGGGCCGCGGACTGTCCTTCGAGGAGATCCGCGGCTACCGCCCGGGCGACGACATCCGCCTGATCGACTGGCGCGCCAGCGCGCGCACCGGCCGCACCCAGACCCGCGTCTACACCGAGGAACGCGACCGCCCGGCGCTGCTGGTGGTCAACCTCACCACCGCGACCTTCTTCGGCACGAAGCACGCGACCAAGACCGCGATCATCGCCCAATCCGCCGCACTCGCGGCCTGGCGCAGCCTGCAGTCCGGCGACCGCGTCGGCGCGGTGCTGTTCGGCGACGACGGCATCGAGGAACACCGCCCCCATCGCAGCCGCGCCGCGGTCATGCGCATCCTCGGCGCGATGTCGGCGCGGGCGGAGCGGCTCGCCGCCGCGCCGTCGCGCCCCGCGCTGCCCGGGGCGTTGAACGCCGCGCTCCGCGCCGCCGAGGCGATGGTGACGCATGACTGGCTGGTCCTGGTCGTCGGCGACGCCCAGGCGGCCGACGAGACGAGCCGCGAGATCCTCGGCCGCATGGCACGGCACAACGACGTGGTGGGGATCGTCGTCTCCGATCCGCTGGAGCGCGCCTTGCCGGCGGCGCCCTGGCGCGGCGTCGCGACGGACGGTGCACGGGTCGGCGTGCTGGATCCGGCGCGCGACGGTCTCGGCGAAAAGGTGCCGCGCAGCCATGCCGAACGCATCGCCTGGCTGCGGGACTCCGGCCTCAGCCTGCAGATCCCCGTGCTGCCGATCGGCACCGAGGAGCCGGCCGCCCCGCAGTTGCGCCGGATGCTCGGCGCCGCCGCGTCACCGCGGCAGGTGCGCCGGTGAACCCCGGCGCAGGTCCGTCGCGGGCGGCGATGCACGGGCTGATCCTGCCGCCGCCCGTGACCTTCTGGCCGTCCACGCCTGCCTGGTACGCACTCTTCGCGGTCATGGCGCTGCTCCTGCTGTGGCTGGGATGGCGCGCCTGGCGGCGGTGGCGGGCCGACGCCTATCGGCGGGAGGCTCTGGCCGCACTGCGCGATGCGAAGGGCGCCGAGATCGCCGCCATCCTCAAGCGCACGGCCCTCGCGGCCTGGCCGAGGGCGGCGGTCGCGTCGCTCTCGGGCCCGGACTGGGCCGCGTTCCTGCGCCGCACGGCGCCGCGCGCGCGCCTCGACACCGCGGCGGCGGAGCGGCTGGCGCGGCTCGCCTATGCCCCCGCGCCGTCCGATGCGCGCCGCGATGCCGAGCGTTGGGTCCGGTTCCATGACGCTCGCCTTTGACCATCCCTGGGCTTTCGCGCTGCTGCCGCTGCCCCTGCTGGCGTGGTTCCTGCTGCCCGCCTACCGCGACCAGAGCGTCGCGCTGCGCATGCCGTTCCTCGAGCGCCTGGCAGGACCGGGCGCGCCGCCGCCGGAAGCGCCGCGCGCCGGGGCTCCTCGGCTGGTGCTGGCCGGCCTCGCCTGGCTGCTGCTCGTGACGGCCACCGCCGCGCCGGTCCGCATCGAACCCCCCGTGACGCGCGACACCGGCGGGCGCGACGTGCTGCTGGCCCTCGACCTCTCGGGGTCGATGGACACGCCCGACATGCCCGGGCCGGACGGCAGCAGCATCAGCCGCGTCGACGCCGCCCGCGCGGTGCTGAAGACCTTCATCGCGCGCCGCAAGGACGACCGACTGGGGCTGATCGTCTTCGGCTCGGCGGCCTTCGTGCTCGCGCCCTTCACCCGCGACCACGCTGTGCTGACCGGGCTGCTGGACGAGACCTTCCCCCGCATGGCCGGGCCGCAGACCATGATCGGGGACGCCATCGGCCTCGCCGCCCGGACCTTCGAGCATGCGCAGGTGCAGGGCCGGCTGCTGATCCTGCTGACCGACGGCAACGATACCGGCAGCCGCGTGCCGCCCCGCCGCGCGGCGGAGATCGCGGCGCGGCTCGGCGTGCGGATCTACGCCGTCTCGCTCGGCGACCCGGCGGCGGCGGGCGAGGCCGCGCTCGACATCCCGACGCTGGAGGGGATCGCCCAGGCCACCGGCGGCGCGTATTTCCACGCCACCGACCCGGCCGCGCTGGCCGGGATCTACCGGCGCATCGACCAGATGGAACCGACACCGGCGCAGGCGCAGTCCTGGCGGCCGCGCACGCCGCTCTTCGCCTGGCCGCTCGGCGCCTTCGCGATCCTCGCGGCGCTGCTGCTGCTGGTGCCTGACCTGCGCGCGCTGGGGCGGCGGCCGGCATGAGCGCATGGGCGGACTTTCTGGGGGCCTTCCACGTCCTGCGGCCCTGGTGGCTGCTGCTGGCGCTGGCCGGGCCCGCGGCATTGCTGCTGGACCGCGCGCGGCGGCAGGAAGCGGGCGGCTGGCGCGGCGTGGTGGCCCCCCATCTGTTGGCCGCGCTGCTGGTCACCGAGGGCCCGCGCGCGCGCCTCCGCCCGGCCGTGCTGGCGGCGCTGCTGTTTCCGCTGGCCGCGCTGGCGCTGGCAGGACCGAGCTGGCAGCGCGAACCGAACCCCTTCGTCACCGACCGCGCGACGATGGTCGTGGCGCTCGATCTTTCGCGCGCGGCGAACCCCGTCCTCGATGCCGGCAAGCGCAGGATCCGCGACCTGGTGGCGCTGCGGGCGGGGGCGCGGACCGGCCTCGTCGCCTATGCCGGCACGGCGCACCGCGTGCT
Source organism: Neoroseomonas marina (assembly GCF_012927745.1). GTDB lineage: Bacteria > Pseudomonadota > Alphaproteobacteria > Acetobacterales > Acetobacteraceae > Neoroseomonas > Neoroseomonas marina. The sequence goes on along the minus strand of NZ_JABBKX010000002.1, from coordinate 413,204 downwards.
GCCGCCGACCGACGATGCCAGGCTGATGGAGACCTACCTCGCCGCGCTGACACCGGATGTGATGCCGCGGGACGGCGCGGCCGCCGCGGCGGCCCTCGGCGTGGCCACCGGCATGCTCGACGCCGAACCGGGCGCGGGGACGGTGGTCTTCGTCACACCTTCGGTGCCGGCGACGGAGGCGGCAGCCTTCGCCGCCGCGGCACGGGCGACGCGCCACGGCGTGCTGCTGCTTGCCACCGGTGGCGGGCCGTTCGACGGCGCGCCCGGTGCCGCGGTCGTCGCGCCCACGCCGGACACCGCGGATGTGATTGCGATCGCGGCGCGCGCGCAGCGCCATTTCGCGCTGGCACCCTCCGACGATCCGACCATGCGATGGCGCGATGCCGGGCCGTGGCTGGCGCTGTTGCTGGTCCCCGTCGCGGCGGTCTTCGCGCGCCGGGGCTTCCTCGCGGCGATGCTGGTCGCGATGCTGCTGGCCGGACGTCCGGCGCAGGCGGCGGATGGCGGCGCCGACTGGTTCTGGCGACTGTGGCTCACCCCGGACCAGCGGGCGCAGATGCTGCTCGACCGCGGCGAGCCGGCGCGTGCGGCGGCGCTGTTCACCGACCCGATGCGCCGCGGCGCGGCGCTGTTCGCCGCGGGCGACTACGACGGGGCCGCGGCCGCCTTCGCCCAGGCGCCCGGCGCGGTCGCCGCCTACAACCGCGGCAATGCGCTGATGATGCGCCCGCAGGGCTGGAACGAAGCCATCCCGGCCTATGACAGGGCGTTGCGGCTTCGCCCGGACTTTCAGGAGGCGGAGCAGAATCGCGCCGTCGCCGAGGCCTTCCGCCGCCAGCAGCAGGAGGCCGAGGCGCAGCGCGCCGCCAACCAGACCGACGAGCCCGAGACGCACCCGCCCGACCCGAGCCAGATTGTCGCGGACCAGACGCCGCAGCAGGACCAGCAGCAGGGCGAGGAGCCGCCGCAAGGTCCGCAGCAAGGCCTGTCGGACGACCAGATCCAACAGATGTGGATGCGCCGCGTGGGCGGCACGCCGGCCGATTTCCTGCGTCAGCGCTTCGCGCGCCAGGCGGAGGCGGCGCGATGAGGTGGCGTCCCACCCTGGCGCTGATGCTCCTCGCGACACCGCTTCGGGCGCAGGCGCCCGATCCGGCTCACGACGGGCCTCCCCTCGTGCTGCGCCTCGCCGTCGCACCTGCCGGGCCGGTCTGGGTGGGCCAGCGCATCGCGGTGACGCTGACCGCGCTGACCCCCCTGCGCTTCGCGGACCCGCCGTCCTGGCCCGATCTTGCCGCCACGCAGGGCCGGATGATCCTGCTGCCCGAGGGCGGCACCGTGCCTGGCGTGGATCGCGTGGATGGCAAGGACTACGTGGCGTTGCAGCACACCTATTCGGTCTTCGCCGCGGAGGCCGGTCCACTCGTCATCGCGCCCGTCGCGATGGCGCTGCGCGTCGGCGGTCCGAACGGCCAGCCGGTGGAGGCGCACGCCACCACGACGGAAAGCCGGATCACCGCGCGACTGCCGCCCGGGGTATCGGACGTGACGCGGCTTGTCGTCGCGCCGTCCTTCCGCATGACGGCGGCGATCGAGGGCGACGTGGGCCAGCTTCGCGCAGGCCAGGCCGTGGTGCGGACGCTGCGCATGCAGGCGGACGACACCACGTCGATGCTGCTGCCGGCCGGTGCCTGGGGCAGCCCGGAAGGCGTGCGCGTCTATCCCGACCCGCCCGTCCTCCAGGACCGCAGCGAGCGCGGCATCTTCCACGCGTCCCGCAGCGAGCGCGTCGCCTTCGTGCCGGAGCGCGCGGGGCCCCTCGAACTGCCGGGCTTCGCCGTGACGTGGTTCGATCCGCGCAGCGGCCGATCGCGGGAGGTGAGGGCCGATGCCGTAAGGCTCGACGTGCTGCCGGCGGACGCGCCGGGCACGGAGACGGGAACGACGGCCGGCCGGTGGGCTGCGCTGCTCGGTGCCGCCGGAATGGGCTTGCTGATCGTCGGGGGGATCGCCTGGGGTTGGCGACGCCGCTCGGGGCCGCATCGCTGCGAAGCACCTCCGATCACGGCGCTGGCGCGCGCCTGCCGGAGCGGCGACGCCCAGGCGGCTGTGCGCGCCCTGTATCGCTGGAGCGATGCCGTGCGCCCGCCCGGCGGAGAGCGGACCATCGCTGCCCTGGCGCGGCAGGCCGGGGTGCCCGCGCTCGCGCGCGAAGCGCAGGCCCTGGAGGATCGCGCCTTCGGCGCGCGAGATTCACGTTGGACCGGCTCTGCGCTGCTCGATGCCGCCCGCCGAACGGAACGCGCCCTGCGCAACCGGGCTGGACAGGTGTCCACGCCGGCGTTGCCCGCGCTCAATCCGGCGGCCGCACCGCGTCCCGCGCCGCGCATGTCCCAACCACGCTGGGTGCGATGACGCCGCCGACAGGATCCTGCGCGGCAAGCCGAGGGGAGAAGTGTCCTTCTCCCCCGCGTCCTTTCATTTGGCGACGACGACCATCGCCGGCTTGAGCAGCCGCCCGTTCAGCGTCCAGGCCGGGGTCCAGCACGCCGTCACGGTGCCGGACAGCGTGCCCTCGGGTGCCGGCTGTTCGGCCATCGCCTGGTGCATCTCGGGGTCGAAGGGCTTGCCGGTCGGGTTTTCGGACTTCACGCCGTTCCGCTCGAGGATCCCGAGGAAGGAACGTTCCACCCCTTCGATGCCGTCGCGGATCTTGGTGAGCACCTCGGGCTCGTTGGCCTGCTTCCCGGGCAGGGCCTCGATGCCGCGGCGCAGGTTCTCGGCCGCCTCGACGACGTCGCGGGCGAATTTCTGGGTGGCGTAGGCGCGGGCTTCCTGCACCTCGCGCGCCGTGCGGGCGCGCAGGTTCTGCATCTCGGCCTCGGCGCGCAGCCACTTGTCCTTCAGCGTCGCGACCTCGGCTTCGAGCGCGGCGATCCGCTCCTCCGGGGTCGGTTCGGGGGCGGTTTCGGGGGTGATGGCGGCCTCTTCGGGCTGCGGTTCCGGCTTGTCGGTCATTCTGAATGGCGTCTCGTACTACGGGGGGCGGCCAGGCGGCCGCCGGGTTGCCCTTCACCTAGGCGGCCCGGGGGCCAGGGGCAAGCCGCGGGTCAGGCCGGGCCGGCCATGAGCCGTGCGAGCGCCGGGGAAAGGCCCTGTTGCGGCGCCTGGGGCACCCGTTGCGGCACGGCTGGCGGGGTGCCCAGCGCGGCGACCAGCGCGCAGTCGAGGCTGTCGAGCACCGGGACCCGCACGAGCGGCGCCACGCGCTGCGCGAGGCCCGCGAGACCCGCGCCGCCCAAGACCACCGCGCCGGCGCCGTCGGCAGCGGCCTGGGTCGCGGCCCCGGCGAGGAGGGCGACGGCGCCTTCGGGGTCGCGGGCGATCATGTCCCCGGTGGGGGCGACCCCGCGCACCAGAACGCGGTCGGGCCCGTGGCCGCGGATGAGGGCGAATTCCTCGAGCATCGGGATCCAGGCGGCGCCGCCGGTCAGCAGCGCGATGCGCGGGGCGATGGCGAAGGCGGCGGCCAGCGAGGCATCCGCCATGCCGTGGACCGGGATCGGCAGCAGCTCGCGCGCGGCCTCGATGCCCGGTTCGCCGAAGCAGGCGATGATGGCGGCGTCGAAGCCGCGGGGATTGTCGGGGCCGATCTGCTCGGCCAGCGCGGCGAGGACGGCGTGGCCGGCGATGGCGACGGCGGCGCGCGTCGCGATGTAGCGGGCGCCGAAGGGCGCCGTGGCCGGCACCAGCTCGGCGGGCGGCAGGCCGAGGCGGGGCAGGGCCTCGGCGGCGCGGGTGGCGACCAGGTCGGTGATGGCGGGATCGGTGTTCCCGTTCAGCAGCAGCAGGCGCATCCGGATCGATCAGCACGCGGGCAGGCAGGGCGCAACCCCGCCCGCACGGCGGGCAGGATGGCGCAGCTCTGGGCAGGGCTGGGCCGATGCGGGGCGCCGTCGCCCCCCGGGGGGAGGTGGCACGACCCTTGCTGCATCCCGGCAGTCCCATGGGATGACCGCATGCTGTTCTACCTGATCCGCCGGATCATCTACGCGATCCCGATCGCTCTCGCGGTCGGGTTCGTCTGCTTCATGCTGGTGCAGATCGCGCCGGGCGATCCGATCAACGCCATCGTGCCGGCGGATGCGCCAGGCGACGTGGTGGAACAGGTGCGGCGCGACTACGGGCTCGACAAGCCGTTGCCGGTGCAGTTCGGGATCTGGCTGTCCAAGGTGGCGCAGGGGGATCTGGGACGGTCGCTGGCGACCGGGCGCAGCGTGTGGTCCGACCTGTCGGGGGCGATCCAGAACACGCTGATGCTGGCGATCGCGGCGTCGCTCATCGGCTTCACGCTGGGCTGCGTGCTGGGCGGGCTGGCGGGGACCTTCCGCGGGTCCTTCGTCGACCGCGCGGCGGTATCGGTCGCGGTCGCGGGCGTGTCGGTGCCGCATTACTGGCTCGGCATGGTACTGGTGGTGATCTTCTCGGTGCAGCTGAACTGGCTGCCCGCGATGGGCGCGGGGCCGGGCGGGTCGGGCGACTGGGCCTGGGACTGGGAGCATGTGAAGCACCTGGTGCTGCCGGCGGTGACCCTCGCCGTCATCCCGATGGGCATCGTCACGCGCACGGTGCGCGGCATCATCGCCGAGATCATGAACCAGGAATTCGTCACTGCGCTGCGGGGCAAGGGCCTCACGCGCGGGGGGATCTTCCTGCATGTCGTGAAGAACGCGGCGCCGAACGCGCTCGCGGTCATGGGGCTGCAGCTCGGCTACCTGATGGGCGGGTCGATCCTGGTGGAGACGGTGTTCTCCTGGCCCGGCACCGGGCTGCTGCTGAACAACGCGATCTTCCAGCGCGACCTGCCGGTGCTGCAGGGGACGATCCTCGTGCTCGCGATGTTCTTCGTGGCGCTGAACCTGGCGGTGGACCTGGTGCAGACGGCGCTCGATCCCAGGATCAAGCGCGCATGACCGCGCGACGGATCAAGCGGGGCGTGAGGAGAGACGGTCGATGAGCATGTCCACGACACCCTCCGCCGCCGAGGCCGAGCTGGCGGTCCAGGCGAAGCAGTCCGTCGCGAAGAGCCAGGGCTATTGGGCCGGCGTGTGGAAGCGGCTGCGGCGCGATCCGCTGACCATCGCCTGTGCGGCGGTGCTGCTGGTGATGTTCCTCGCCATCGTCTTCGCGCCGCTGATCGCGCCGCAAGATCCCTACCAGGGGTCGATGATCCGCCGGCTGCGGGCAATCGGGACGACGAACTATCCGCTCGGCACCGACGAGCTCGGCCGCGACATGCTGACGCGACTGCTCTACGGCGGGCGGCTGTCCTGGTTCATGGGGATCACGCCGGTGCTGCTCGCCTTCGTGATCGGGACGTTCCTCGGCGTGCTCGCGGGCTTCGCGGGCGGGAAGGTCAACATGGCGATCATGCGGACCACCGACATCTTCTACGCCTTCCCATCCGTGCTGCTGGCGGTGGCGATCTCGGGCGCGCTCGGGGCCGGCATCGTGAACGCGATCCTGGCGCTGACGCTGGTGTTCATCCCACCGATCATCCGCGTGGCGGAGAGTGTTACGACGGGCGTGCGGAACCTCGACTTCGTGGATGCGGCCCGGGCGTCGGGGGCGAGCGCCTTCACCATCGTGCGGGTGCATGTGCTGGGGAACGTGCTGGGGCCGATCTTCGTCTATGCGACCTCGTTGATCAGCGTGTGCATGATCCTGGCGTCGGGGCTGTCGTTCCTGGGTCTCGGCACCAAGCCGCCGGAGCCGGAATGGGGGCTGATGCTGAACACGCTGCGCACGGCGATCTACGTGCAGCCCTGGGTCGCGGTGCTGCCGGGGGCGTGCATCTTCGTGACGAGCATCTGCTTCAACCTGCTGAGCGACGGGCTGCGGCAGGCGATGGACGTGAAGGGCTGACGCCCTTCGCATTCCGGGCTGCGGACCTCACTACCAGAAGGGCAGGAACCCCTCGATGATCGCGCGCGTCAGCCGTTGGTTCGACCGCGCCCACGGGTCGTCCGTGTAGAAGACCGGCTCGGCCGGTTCCCAGCCGGAGCAGGTCCAGTCGGACTGGCGCGCGAAGAAGGCGACGAACGCATCGCGGTCCGGCCATTGGGCGATCGGCGGCCCCGGCTGGTGCCCGTCCTGGATCTCGCACAGCATCACGCCGGTCGCGGTGCGGATCAGGCCATGGCCGCAATAGTCGCGGTGGTGGGCGTGGATCAGGCCTTCGCCGTCCCGGCACCAGCTGAGCTCACGCCAGAGCCGCGACGCCAGCCTCTCCCCGAAGGGCGTTCGGTCGAGCCTGGCGGCGAGGCGCTCGCGCTCCGCGCGATTGGACTCGTAGTAGGCCCGCAGATAGGCGTCGTGGTCGTCCGGCGGGTCGCTCATGTCATCGGCACGGCGACCCGGCGCTGGAAGCCGGGGCGCTCGCCCACCTTGGCATACCAGGCCGCGAGGGCGGGGAAGTGCGGCATGCCCTCGACGCGCACTTCCTCGCCGAACCAGCGCCGCGCGTAGCAGCCGAGCACGATGTCCGCGACCGTCATCGCCGCGCCGTCGATGTAGGGGCCACCGTTCCGCGCGACATGCGCGTCGAGCATCGCCCAGCAGTCGCCCGCCGCCTTCGCCGCGGCCATCACCGCATTCATGTCGCGCTTGTCGGCGGGCGTGCGCACCAGGCCCCAGAAGAGGTTGCGCTCGGCCGGCGAGAGCGTGGAGAGCTGCCAGTCCATCCAGCGGTCGGCACTCGCGCGCGCCGCCGGATCGGCGGGGTAGAGGGCGCTGCCGTGCTTCATCGCGAGGTAGCGCAGGATCGAATTCGATTCCCACAGCACGACGCCGCCATCCTCGATGGTCGGCACGCGGCTGTTGGGATTCATCGCGCGATAGGCCGGCGTGTCGACCACGCCATGCTCCATGCCGGCATCGACGCGGTCATAGGGAAGCCCGAGCTCGTCGAGCATCCACAGCACCTTCTTGACGTTGACCGAGTTTACCCGGCCCCAGAGCTTCAGCATCCGTTCCCCCGCGCAGCAAAGTGCGGGGGGAGAAGGGAACTTCTCCCCCCGGAGCCCCCCCTCAACCTTCCTTGACACCTGGGGACTGACCGCCGCGGGCGGCGCCAGGTGACCAGAAAAGGGAGGGGGTTCGGGGGCACGGAGCCGCTTCTACCGAACTCGCATGCCGCCCGGCTGACCCTAACCCATGATGGGCCGCTTAACAGGTTCAAATCGGGGACAACCCATGTATGATTGCAAGTAGATAGGCGCGGGCATCGTAAACTGATCCGACGGGACACGCGTCACGGTCGCGCCACCGCGCTCCTGGCTTCGCCGGGCTCCCCGGCGCCGGCCCGGCTGCCAATCCGGCGCAGCAGCTCCACGATCGGCTGTACCGTCGAATCCCACAGGAGCGAGCGCAACGCCGGGTGATCCGCATCGGGGCGTTCGGGCGCGCGCTCGAGCGCCGCGAGCACCGCTTCGCGGAAGGACGCCGGGGCATCGCCCGCGACGGTGAGGCCGGCAAGATCCTCGAATCCGTCGAAGCCGCGGAGCGCCGTTGCGCTCGCCACCACCGCGCGGCCCGATAGCAGCGCCTCGGCAGTCTTCACGTTTGACCCGCCCCCGTAGAGGATGGGCACCAGCAGCACATGCGCGTTCGCGATCAGCGCATCGAGCGTAATCGTGTCCACCTCGCCCATCACTTCGAGCCGGCCAGACAGGTGGCCGGCGGCGCCGACGCGCTGCATCTCCTCGAGCACCGGCGCGCCCATGCGGCCCGCCACCACGATCCGATGGTGCGGACGCAGCCCGGCCAGCGCCGGCGCTACTAGTTCGAGGAATCCGGAGACGTTCGGCGGGTGTTCGCTTCCGACCACCAGCGCGTAGCGCTGCCCAGGCACAAGCGGCGCCGGCAGCACGTCCAGCAAGTGGTTGCGGTCCCGCCGCATCCCGCCATTCGGCGCGATGACGACCTCGCGCGCGCCCCAAGCCGTGAAGGCCGCGCCGTCCGCCGCCGTGCAGGCCACAACCGCCGCGGCACTGCGTACGAGATCGGTTTCCAGCGCCTCGATCGCCGCGAGGAGATGCTCCGGTACCGAGATGCCGGTGTCCCGCGCAATGCGGCGCTTGAGCTGCGTCTCAACGTTCTGGCTGCTGTAGACCACTGGCACGGTTCCGGAGGCGACCTGCGGCAGCCGAGCCACCAGCGGCCAGGTCCAGGGGTGCTCGAGCAGAATGACGTCCGCCTCCGCCTGCGCCACCAGCCGGTCGCATTCCGCGAGGACAGGCGGGCAGTCAAGCACGCCGGTGACCGAGGCGAAGTCGCCGATGACCGACAGGCAGGCCGGCTGCGCGACATAGTCAGGGCGTGTCCAGAAGCTGGTCGGCGCGATGTCGATCAGCGGCTCGCGCTTGTCCTCGCGGTGATCGGGTGGGCGGAAGCCGATCGCCAGCCGCGACACGGAAAAGCCGGCCTCCTCGATCACCCGCGCGATGTGATGGCTGCGCAGTTGCCCGCCATGGCGCGGGCGCAGCGTCGTGTGTGTGCTGAACTGCAGGATGCGCACGCTAGCCGTCCGCGCGCGCCGAGAGTAGCGCCGCGAGCAGCGGCGCAATCGCCGCGGCCGAGCCCCCCCAACTTTCGGCATCGACCAGCCCAGCATCGCCGCGCGGCGCCGTGGCGATGCGGCGCAGCCCCTCCAGCCAAGCTTCCGCGTCTGCCACCAGCAACGCCGCGGCGTCGGCACCCGGTAGCGTGGCCACCGGGCAGCCGAAGGCTCGCGCCTCGGCCAGAGCGAAGGCGGCGAGCACGGGGTCGTTGGGCACGAGCACGGCCTCGGCGGACCGGTAGAGCGCGGCCAGGAACTCGTCCGGGCAGCGATCGATCCAATGGATGCGCTCGCCGAGCAGCGAAGTCGCTTCGAGCGCCGCCGCGGCGTGCGATCCGGGCTCCTCGCCGCCGGTCACCACCAGGTCGAGGTCGAAGCCGGGCTGCTGCGCGGCGACCTCCCAACTGCGCACGAGCCGCTCCAGGCCGGCGCACCCCCGTGGTGGCGCCTCGAACAGCGCGAAGCGGCGCGGACCGGTCAGCCCGGCTGGGTCTGGGACCCGCGCGTGCGCCTCGGACAGGTCCACCAGGGTTGATCCAGAGGGGACCGCCGCGACCTCCGGTGCGGGTAGAGCGTGATCCGCGGCGAAGGCCAGCAGCCCGTCGCGATCGCTCGCGGAAAGTACCACTAAAAGGCTCGCCACAGCCAGCAGATCGAGGGTCGTGGCCTCGAGCGCTGTCGCCGGCAGGTCGGCCAGTGCGCCGGCTACAGGGAGGCGGCCTGGCACAGCAGGTGCGAGCGCCGCAACGCGCAGGCCACTGTAGCGGTCATCCTCGCGAAGCCTGCGCAGCGGCGCCGTGCCGCCTTGCGCGCCGACTGTCCAGAGCAGATCGCCGGCCCGAGGATGCACGATCGCGCGCAGCCGTGTTAGGCGCGGCGGTGATGCCGCCGGCGGTGCCTGCTCGCCGGTGGCCCCGAGCGCGGCGGCTGGACGTGGTTCCGGCGGGGTGCGGCCACGCAGCACGGTCCGCACGATCGCACGACCATGGATGAGAACAGCGCGGCTGTCCTCGCGGATCGGTTCCGGCAGCATGCGGATGGCGTTGCGCGCCACCGCCCGGGCTGCCGCGGTCGCCATTCGTAGTGGCGCCAGCCTCGAACGCGGCGGCGTCGGCTCGGGCGTCGGCTCGGGCGCCGGCTCGGGCGCCGGCTGCGGCGCGGCAGCGCGCCAGCGCGTCCGAGGCGTCGGCGGGCTGAGTATCGCGGCGACCGCGTCTTCGTCCAGGGCGCAGATCGCGCCGGTCTCGTCGAAGGCGACCGGCAGCGCACGCAAATCGTCGCGCGCAAGCAGGACGCGGGCGATCGCCGCCTCGGCCCGAATGGCGCTGCCATGCGTGCGGCGCATCGGCCCGGTCAGGTCGACGAGAAGCCGCCCACTGGCGGCTAACCGACGCCCGGCGCGGCGATTACTTGATGCTTGGCTCATTATTACAGAGTGAGCTCCACTCATAGGCAATGTCTACGCAGTGTCCGCAGGCGAGGCAAGCAACATGGCCGCGCCAGCGGCGGGCCGCCCGTCCACCGCTTGCCATAAGCGCTCGGAGGGTACATCACGGGCACATAAGGCCGCGGAGCGCACCGCTCCGGGCCGGGCGGCGTGTGGGACATGACGCATGGATCGCGAGACCTCTTCACCTAGCGGTAGCGCCGCGGAGGCGCTAGACTGGGCGAGCCGCCAGCCGGCATGGTGGCACGATTCCGGTAACCTCAACATCCGCGTGCTCGACGCTGTCGCGCGCCATGGGCAGGGGATTGGACTGCGCGAGAGTGCGGAGACCGGCTGCGGGCTTAGCACGGTCGTGCTCTCCACCATTGCCGAGCGCCACACATGCTTCACCATCGCCGAAGGAGATTCGCTAGAGAAGGTGCGCGCGGTGCCGCACCTGCAGGCCGAGCGCGTGGACTTCGTGATCGGACCCTCGCAGCGCACGTTGCCGTCCTTCGACTTCCCGCGCCCGCTTGACCTGGTGCTGATCGACGGACCGCACGGCTTTCCCTTCGCGCATCTCGAATACTACTTTTTCTACCCGCGCGTCCGCAGCGGCGGCATCCTTGTAGTAGACGACATTCACATCCCGACGATCCGGCAGCTCTATGACGTGCTGCGCGACGACAGGATGTGGGAGCATGTCGAGGACGTGCTGACCACCGCCTTCTTTCGGCGCACCGAAGCGCCGGTCTTCGACCCCTTTGGCGATGGCTGGGAGCGACAGCAGTTCAACCAGCGCCACTTCGCGCAGCCCGAGGTGATGGACATCTACGCGCCGGGCTGGCGCGCATTGATGCCGCCGCCTCCAGCGCCGCTGCTCGGCCAGAACAGCGATGTCGTGCCCACGCAGGCGGCCGATGCCCTGCGGCAGGAGGTCGCGCGCCTGCGCGCGGAGAACGCGGCGCTGCGCGCCTCCACTTCCTGGCGGGTCACGGCGCCGCTGCGCAGCATCGGCAGTCTGTTGCGCCGCTGAGCGCGCCCCACCAGAGCATTCGTCCACCACCGAACCTTCTTCGCCATCCAGCGTCAGCACCTGGACGATCTCGGCGCGGCGCAGAGGGATTCGCATGGTGCGGCATCGGTCTCGACGCGGCGGTGCTGGATCGGCTGGAGGATTTGGCTCTCGGAATGCAGGCGTTAAGGGTGGTCCTGAACCCGATAGCTGATCCGACGCGAGGGGCCGGCTCCGCCGTGACATCTCCGTGGGCAGGCAGGCCACTCCGCGCTAGCCGCGGGGCCGGTCCTACTATGCCCTTGGCCGGAGCCCCGCCACCAAAACACTCTTGACGGAGCCCAATGTCTGGCGTCGGCGCCCATGAGACAGATCGGCAGAGTTGAGGAGCGGAGGATCTCTGGCTCGTCGTAACGGTCGATGGAGTGAAGATGAGCCAGAAATCCTCCGTTCCCAAACCACACCGCTCTGTCTCAAGGGTGCTGACGCCGGGCAGGTTCCGATGGATTTGCACGCAGGGCCGGGCAGCGCTTTTGCGACGACCCGGAGCACGCCAGAGAAAAATAGAATCAAGTATATTTGGCTGATAATATGTCATAATTTCGACAGATATTGAAATATTCGATTATATTATTATATAATGTTCGCCAATCTCAATATAGGAGACTGGCGCGGCCAGGCACATACTGGCCAAAGCATGATCACTCCCCACAATCAAGACATCATCATGACCGAAGGGAACCCTCCCCTCCGCAAGGGGCGCGCCTGCAGGCGGACGCCCTACGGTTATAGTCTCCTCCGCCGCCTCGGTGCTGACGGAGAACCGGAGCGCGGGCTGCGCGAGATCGAGCCGCGGGAGGCGGCAATCGTCCGGCGGATATTTGTGGACTACGCCGAGGGCCGCAGCCCGAGGGCCATCGCCGCGGCCCTGAACGCGGAGTGCATCCGCGGTCCCACAGGCGCGCCCTGCTATGATGCCAGCATCCGCGGCCGGCCGAGGCTCGGCGATGGCATCCTCCGCAACCCCGCCTATGTCGGCGTGCTGCGCTGGAATCGCCACGCGCGCCTGCGCGACCCACTGACGGGGGCCCAGGTTGTCCGTGCCCGCGCGCGGGAGGAGATCGTCGAGGTCCCCGTCCCTGAGCTGCGGATCATCGACGACGAGCTCTGGGAGCGTGTGCAGGCTCGACTCACTGCCGAGGCTGCACCTGGCAGCGAAAATGGTGAGGCGGCGTTCTGGGACCGGCGGCGGCCGCGCGACCTGCTCTCCGGCAAGGTGGTGTGCGGCGTTTGCGGGCACGGGTTTCGCTCCGTTGGCAAGGACTACCTCGCCTGCGCCGCGGTGCGGAGCGGCTGGGTCTGCTCCAATACCCGGCGCGTCCGGCGGCCAAGGCTCGAGACCATGGTGCTGGAGGCGCTCGGGACGCGGCTGATGCGGCCTGAGCATGTGGCGGCATTCTGCAGGGCCTTTATCGAGGAGTGGAACAAGGGCCTGGCCGAGGCCTCGGCCACCGCTGAAGCCGGCAGGCGGGAGCTTCAGGCGGTGGAGCGGAAGCTGGAGAACCTCGTCGAGGCCATCGCCGATGGGGTGCGCGCGCCCGGGATGCAGCGCAAGCTCGAGGAGCTGGAAGCGCGGAAGGAGCAGTTGATACCGTGCTCGCAGAGGAACCCGCTGCCGCGCCGGCCCTGCACCCGAACCTTGCCGAGGTCTACGCCAAGCGCGTCGCGTTGCTGCGTCAGGCCATTGAGGGCGACAACGCACCGGAGGTCTTGGAGGCAGCCCGTGCGCTGATCGATAAGGTTGTGATCAGCCCCAACAAGGACCCCGGTGAGCCACCAGAGATCGAACTCGTCGGCCACCTCATGGCCATGCTCAAGGCTGGCGGGGCCTTTCCCCGCCAGGAGGACGCCACAGCGTGCCGGCTCGTAACAGACTTGGCCTCAGGTTCGACAAAGGTGGGTATGGGGGAGGTTCACCCTCCCCCGACCTTCCCCTCGATCGCGTCCCAGATCGCCTTTTCCAGATGCACGCCGTCGAAGCGCGCGATCTCCTGCAGTCCGGTCGGCGAGGTCACGTTGATCTCGGTAAGGAACCCGCCGATCACGTCGATGCCCACGAAGATCATGCCGCGCTTCTTCAGCTCGGGGCCGATCGCCGCGCAGATCTCCTTTTCGCGCTCGGTCAGCTTGGTCGGTTCCGGACGGCCGCCGACATGCATGTTCGACCGCGCTTCGCCCATGGCGGGAACGCGGTTGATGGCGCCCATCGCGACGCCGTCCACCAGGATGATGCGCTTGTCGCCCAGCCGCACGGCGGGGACGTATTTCTGGATCACCAGCGGTTCGCGCGAGCGCTCGGTGAACATCTCGACCAGCGCGTTCATGTTCGGATCGTCGGGGCGCAGGTGGAACACGCCGGCGCCGCCATTGCCGAACAGCGGCTTGATGATGATGTCCCCGTGCTGCTCCCGGAACGCCGCGATGCGGCGCCGGTCGGCGGTGACCATGGTGATCGGCATCAGGTCGGGGAAGTGCGTGACGAACAGCTTCTCCGGCGCGTTGCGCACCTCGGCGGGGTCGTTGACCACGAGCGTCTTCGGGTGGATGTGCTCGAGGATGTGCGTGGCCGTGATGTAGGCCATGTCGAAGGGCGGATCCTGGCGCATCAGCACCACGTCCGCGCCGGAGCCGAGGTCGAGCTCCTCCTCCGCGCCGAAGGTGAAGTGGTTGCCGTATTCGCGGCGGACCGTGATCGGCTTGGCCCAGGCGGTGACGCGGCCGCCGCGGAGCGCCAGGTCGCGCACGTGGTAGTGCCACAGCGCATGGCCGCGCGCCTGCGCTTCGAGCATCAGGGCGAAGGTGGAATCGGCGTCGATGTTGATGGATTCGACCGGGTCCATCTGGACCGCGACGCGGAGGCTGCGGGTCATGGGCGCACTTCCTGATCCTGGTCCGGGACGGACCGCTTGGGATGAGGTCGTGCCATTGCCGGGCGGATTGCGCCAGTGGGGAGCGCCCCGGGCAGCTCTCTCAACCCATGATTGTTTATGGTTAACGTCACACGATTTCCGCTTAAGTCCTGCCCGCGCCCGTGGCATTGGTGAAGGTGTCGTTAATCAGCGGCAGGACGCCGCGCCATCCCTCCCTGCCGAGGCGCGCGCATGTTCCCCTGGCTGTCGCTGTCCGACGTCCCCCTCATCCTGGCCGACGACCCGGTGATGCCGACCGAGGTCTGGGTGCCGTCGGCCGATCCGGCGCCCGCGCCCGCGCCGTCCGTGGTGCCGGAGGATGCCTTCCCCACCGCGGCGGAACTCGACGCGATCTTCGCCAAGGCCTCGGCGCCGCCGCCCGGTCCCGACCTCGCACTGCGGCAGGAGGTCGCGGCCCTGCTCGGCCTCGATGCGGCGGTCGCCGAGGATCCAGCAGCCTATGACGCGGCGTTGGCCGCGCTGGCGCCGGAACCCGCCCCCGACCCGGTCAGCGACGCCCCCGCCCCCGCGGTGGATTGGGAGGCGATGAGCCGGGACTGGGGCGATCTGTCGCGGGGCTGGATCCTGGGCTGACTCGGGGGGAGGACGCCTCGAAGGCATAGGGTGAGGCGCCCTCGACGGACGGGTCGAGCACCAGGCGATGCTCGAGCGGCGGGAAGGCGCGGGACCGGCACTCGGCGCGGTCGCAGAGCCGGCAGGACAGGCCGATGCCGACCGCGGCGGTGTCGAGGTCGAGGCCGTCCGCATAGACCAGGTCCGGCGCGCGGGCGATGTCGCAGCCCATGGCGACGACATGCACGGGCGGGGGTTCGCCCCAATGCGCCGCCGGTCCCTGCACGGTGCGCGCGACCGTGAGGAAGGTCGCTCCATCGGGCAGGCGCGCCACCTGCACGCGGATGCGCCCCGGCGTCGCGAAGGCCTCGTGCACCACCCAGCGCGGGCAGGACCCGCCGAAGCGCGCGAAGGGGAAGCCGGCGGCGGAGAAACGCTTGCCCACATTGCCCGCCGGATCGACGCGCAGGAAGAAGAAGGGCACGCCGCGCGCGCCGTCGCGTTGCAGCGTGGACAGGCGTTGCGCCGCCTGTTCGAAGGACACGCCGAAGCGCGCGGCCAGGGCCTCGATGTCGTGGCGCAGCTCGCGCGCGGCGGCGAGGTAGGGCGCATAGGGCATCAGCAGCGCGCCCGCGGCGTAGTTCAGCAGGCCGATGCGGATCATCTGCCCCGCCTCGGGCGTCGAGGGCTCCGCACCGGCGAGCGTCTGGTCGACGGCCTCGCGCGCCTCGATCAGCATCAGCGTGAAGGCCATCTGGAAGCCGCGGGATTCGCGCGGCAGGGATTCCGACAGGTGCAGCACGCGCGCTGCCGCGTCGTGCCGGCGCAGCGCGCCGTCCATCGGGCCGACCAGTACCGTCAGGCCATGCACGCGGCGCAGGCGCTCGGCGATGGCGTGGTTCATCTCGGCGGGACGGGCGCCAAGCTCGCGGCCGATCGCCTCGGCGGCGGATTCCAGCGCGGGGAAGTGGTTGGCGCGGTCGTGGAAGAAGTCCCGCGTCTCCTCGTTCGGCAGCAGGATGCGTCGGCCGGTGGGCAGGGCGAGGCCGGAGGAATCCTCCCGCGCGACGCGCCAGGCGCGATAGAGCGCCAGCACGGCGCGCGCGGCGTTGGGCGCGGAGGCAGCGAGCGTCGCGACCTCGGGTTCCGGCACTTCGTCGAGGCCGAGCATCGGGTCGGACAGCACCTCGCGCAGGCCCGCTTCCAGTTGCCGTTCGGCGCTCCCCGACAACGCGGCGAGCTCGACGCCGAGCGTCTCGGTCAGCTTGATCAGCAGCGAGGCGGTGACCGCGCGCTGGTCGTGCTCGATGAGGTTCAGGTAGCTCGCGGAGATGCCGAGGCGCGTGGCGAGCGCCTGCTGCGTGAGGCCGCGCTCGGCGCGCAGGCGTCGCACGGTCCGGCCGATCAGGGGGCGTGCCATGAATTTACACCCTTCACAATTTCGGGGCGCTAGATGTGAAAACATCCACATTCTTGCTGCGCCGCACCCAAGATCGCTGGTGATTCTCGGCAGTGCAATGTGAATTATTCACGGGCGCCGGATGCACCGGCCGAGTGTTTCCCGAGGATGACCATGCGCCCGACCACGACGCCCTGCTTCGCCCCCGACGGTTCCGGCAGCGGCTTGCCGCCGCAGGATCCGAACCGCTTCGCCGGCATCCGCCGCGACTACACGGATGCCGATGTCGCGCGCATCGCCGGGTCCTTCCGCGTGAGGCACACGCTGGCCGAGAACGGCGCCCGCCGCCTGTGGGAGCTGCTGCGCAACGAGCCCTTCGTGAACACGCTCGGCGCGCTGACCGGCATGCAGGCGCTGCAGCAGGTGAAGGCCGGGCTGAAGGCGATCTACCTCTCGGGGTGGCAGGTGGCCGCGGATGCGAACAGCGCCGGGCAGATGTACCCCGACCAGTCGCTCTATCCCGTGGACTCCGTGCCGAAGGTGATCAGCCGCATCAACGCCTCGCTGCGCCGCGCGGACCAGATCGCGACGATGGAACGGCTCGACGGCAAGGCCGATGACCGCACCCACTACATGGCGCCGATCATCGCCGACGCCGAGGCCGGCTTCGGCGGTGCGCTCAACGCCTACGAGCTCATGCGCGCCATGATCGAGGCCGGTGCCGCCGGCGTGCATTTCGAGGACCAGCTGGCATCCGAGAAGAAGTGCGGCCATCTCGGCGGCAAGGTGCTGGTGCCGATCAGCCAGCACATCCGCACGCTGAACGCCGCGCGGCTCGCCGCCGATGTGGAAGGCGTCCCCACCGTGCTGCTCTGCCGCACCGATGCGGAATCCGCACAGCTGCTGACCGCCGATGTGGATGAGCGCGACCGGCCCTTCATCAGCGGCGAGCGCACGCCGGAAGGCTTCTTCCGCATCAAGCCGGGCGTCGGCAAGCAGTACGCCATCGCGCGCAGCCTGGCCTACGCGCCCTATGCCGACCTGCTGTGGTGGGAGACCTCGGACCCCGACCTCGACGATGCACGCGAATTCGCGGAAGCAATCCACCGCGAGTTCCCCGGCAAGATGCTCGCCTACAACTGCTCGCCGTCCTTCAACTGGCAGCGGAAGATGGGCGTGGAGGCCGCGGCGCGCTTCCAGCGCGAGATCGGCGCGATGGGCTACAAGTTCCAGTTCGTCACGCTCGCCGGCTTCCACAGCCTGAACCTGTCGATGTTCAAGCTGGCACGCGGCTACGCCGAGCGCGGCATGGGCGCCTACAGCGAGCTGCAGCAGGCCGAGTTCGCCGAGGAGCAGAACGGCTTCACCGCCGTGCGCCACCAGCGCGAGGTCGGCGTCGGCTACTTCGACGCGGTGGCGATGGCGGCCTCGGGCGGCCAGTCCTCCACCACGGCGATGGCGCATTCCACCGAGACCGCGCAGTTCGTCGCGCCGGAGGCGCGCGGGACGGGCAACGCCAAGCAGCCGCAACCGGCGCACTGACCCCAGAACGAGGAGACGATCCATGAGCAACGACCGCCACGACGACGGCCTGGTGCATTCCCACGGCTGGGCCACGGAGCCCCCCCGCCCGGCCCAGCAGCGCCCCCGCGTGATCCCGGCGCCGACCGAGGATCGCGACGACGGCCTGGTCCACAGCCATGGCTGGGCCTGCGGGGAACGCGGCCGCCCGTCGCACTGAGCGGACCGGGCGGGGCAGGTCCCGTCTCCCCGCCCGTTCCGCAGGAGCATGCCGCCGCCCGGTCCGCCGGGCGGCGGCATCGCGTCGTGGTTCCTCGACCTCGGGCTGCGTCACATCAAGGACACCTCGGCGCCACGGCGCCATGTGCTGCGGTCGCAGGCGCCAGCGACCTGCGCCCCGACCAGCGAGGATCTGCCCGTGACCGGCCAGCGGTATTCCATTCCTTCCATCGTCCTGCACTGGACCATGGCCTTGGCGATCGCGTTCGCCTGGCTCGGCGCCCAGCTGGCCGAAGTCTTCGGCCGCGGCCCGAGCAGGACCTTCGTGGTGGGCGGGCATGCGTTGCTCGGGCTCGCCGTGCTGGCCCTGCTGCTGCCCCGGCTGCTGGCGCGCTGGACCGGCGGCGCGCCGGGGCCGGCACCCGGCGCGCCGGTGTGGGAGGTGCGCCTCGCCCATGCCGCGCACCTGCTGCTCTACGTCCTGATGCTGGCGCTGCCGCTCAGCGGGCTCCTCACGGCCCTGTCGGGCCGCGTGCCGTTCGACCTCGCCGGGGTCGCCACGCTGCCGAACAGCCTGGCCTCCACGGGATGGCGGCGCACGGTGAAGGACGTCCACGAGCTGCTGGCGAACGGCATGCTCGCCGCCGTGGCGCTGCATGTCGGCGCCGTGTTGTGGCACGCCTTCGTGCGACGGGACGACGTGGCCTGGCGCATGGGGATCGGCGCGCGGCCGGCCGCCGGCAGCGGATCCACGCCCGGCCGCCCGGCCTGAACCGAGGCGACGGCCGCCGCAGCGCCGAATCACGGCAAGAGTTTTAACGATTCATGACTGCCGCGGAGCAGGGGCCCGTGAGACCGATCGGGTGCGTCGTCTCTTTTCCGATCTCTATCTCGCGTTTTTGTGAGAACGAGGCGCCGCAGACGCGGCCCGCCCACGTCCGGCCGCCACGAACGAGGAGCCGCCGGTCATGTCTCGCCATCCCCCCGTCCCCGCGCCCTGCCATCGGCGTTTCTGGCTTGGCCTGTCGATATTCTCGCTGCCGCTGGCACTGGCGCTCGGGTCGGCCCCGGTCTCCGCGGCCTGCACGACGGTCGGCAGTTCTACGACCTGCACCGCCGATGCGCCCAATCCCGTTACCGCGACCATCGGCGCCGGCAACACGCCCGCCGGCGACAACCAGACCGTCCGCTTGGATGCCGGGGCCGAGGTCACGGTCGGGGATGCGCCGGGCATCAGCCTGCGCGACGGCGCGAACGTCACGGTCGGCGGGACGATCACGACCACCGCGGTCGTGAGCGAGGGTGCCTACGAGACCGGCGGCAACACCATCGAGTTCCGCGACAACGGCGTACTGACCGTCACCCAGGGCGGGCGGGTGCTCGCCCTCGGCACGCAGGACCGGGGCGAGGCCGTGAACCTGCAGGGCACCGGCAGCACCGTCATCAACAACGGGCTGATCCAGGCGCCGTACACCACCGCCATCTGGCTGCAGGCCGACTACAGCCGCAACACCATCATCAACGGTCCGACCGGCGTGATCGAAGCGCCCGGCGGGTCCATGGCACCGGGCAGCGTGCTCGGCGGTTCGGCCTTCGCCAGCGTCGACTTCGCCAACCAGGGCACCATCCTGGGCGGGCTGCACCTGCTGCGCGGCGACGACATCCTGCGCATCTACACGGGCTCGGTGATCACCGGGACCTTCTCCGGCGGGGAAGGACACGACCTCGTCTATCTGAGCGGCTCCGGCACCGACAGCATGGCCGGCACCTTCACCACCTTCGAGGAGCTCTACAAGAACGGGACCGGGACCTGGACGCTGACCAGCCCGGTGACGGATGTCGGGCTGATCCGCGTGCAGGAAGGCACGCTCATCCTCGCGGCGAACAATGCGGGCTTCACTGGCGCGGTGACCGTCGATGCGCCGGGTATCCTGCAGGGGCGGGGCCAGGACCTGCCGCTCGTCATCACCGATGACGGCCTGGTGCGGTTCGCGCAGCCGGATGCCGGCGTCTATGCGGGCCTGATCACGGGGACCGGCTGGATCGAGAAGACCGGCGCCGGCGTGCTGCGGCTGCTGCCGGCGGATCCGGGGGGCAACGGCTTCACCGGCGGCACGCGGCTGACCGGCGGCGTGCTCGCCGTCGCGGCCGACAACGCGCTGGGCGCGCCGACCGCGGCGATCGTCTTCAACGGCGGCACGCTGCGCTTCGACGCCGCCTTCGATCCGGCGGCGACCCGGCCGATCAGCCTGCTCGCGCCGGGCGGCACGATCGACACCAACGGCTTCACGCCCACCATCGTGCAGGGCATCACCGGCGCCGGCGGGCTGACGGTGACGGGCGCCGGCATGCTGACGCTGACGGGGGCGAACGCCTATGCCGGCGGGACCACCATCGCGCCGGGCGCGCGGCTGCGCATCGGCGCCGGCGGCATGAACGGCAGCCTGCTCGGCCCGGTGCGCAATGACGGCACGCTGGTCTTCGACCGTGCCGGAACGCTCGGATTCGACGGCGCCATCGCCGGCCAGGGCAGCGTCGAGCAGAACGGCCCGGGCACGACGGTGCTGAACGGGCCGGCGTCCTACACGGGCGAGACGCGCGTCAATGCCGGCACGCTGCGCGCCGGGGCACCCGGCGTGTTCAGCGCCTCCTCGGTGCATGTCGTGGGCGCCGGCGGCGTGCTCGACCTCGCCGATCGCGACCAGACGATCGGCGGGCTGGTCAATGCCGGCTTCACCACCCTCGGCCACGTTCCCGGCACGGTGCTGACGGTGAACGGCAGCGTCGTGGGCCAGGGCGGCGTGATCGGGCTGACCACCTATCTCGGCGGCGACAACAGTCCGACGGACCGCATCCGCCTGGTCGGCGGCACGGCGGGCGGCATCTCGCTGCTGCGCGTCGCCAATGCCGGCGGGCCCGGCGCGCTGACGCTCGGCGACGGCATCCGCGTGCTCGAGACGGCCTCCGGCGCGACCACCGCGCCCGGCGCCTTCCGCCTCGAAAGCCGTGTCGTCGCGGGCGCCTACGAATACCAGCTGTTCCGCGGCGGCAGCACCTCCGGGGAGGACTGGTTCCTGCGCTCCGCCCTCCCGGCCGGGCCGGGACAGGATTCGGTGCCGCTCTACCGGCCGGAGGTCGCCCTCTACGCCCCGATCCCGGCGCTGATGCGCCAGATGGGGATGGCGACGCTCGGCACGCTGCATGCGCGCGTCGGCGAGGAGGAGAACATCCGCGGCCTCGAGAGCGGCAGCCCCTACGTCAACGGCGCCTGGGCGCGCAGCTTCGGGGAACGCAGCGACAGCCGCTGGAACGGCGGTGCGGCGCCGTCGGCCGAAGGCGACCTGGTCGGCTTCCAGGCGGGCCTCGATCTCTTCCGGCGCACGGGTTCGGACGGACATCGCGACCATGTCGGCATCTACGTCGCCCAGGCACGCTACAATGCCGACATCTCCGGCACGGCGCTCGGCGTGGCGGACAGCGCGGTCGGCAAGCTCGCGCTGGATGGCCCCGCGGTCGGCGCCTACTGGACGCATTTCGGGCCGACGGGCTGGTACGTCGACGCCGTGCTGCAGGCGAGCTTCATCGATGCGCGGGCGACCGGGCGCGACGGCACGCGCCTCGATACCGACGGGCAGGCCTATGCGGCGTCGCTGGAAGCCGGGTACCCGGTGGCGCTCGGCGGCGGCTGGCAGCTCGAGCCGCAGGCGCAGATGATCTGGCAGACCGTCGACGTGGCCAACACGACCGACGCCTATTCGTCGGTGCGCTGGTCGCCGGGAAGCGCAATCCTGGGCCGCGTCGGTGCACGCGTGCAGTACACGGCGCAGTCGGGCAACACGCTGTGGCAGCCCTTCGCCAGGGTGAACCTGTGGCACGGCAATTCCGACAGCGACCGCGTCGCGCTCGGCGGGTCGGAACCGATCGGCATGCGCATCGGGGATACGGCGCTGCAGGCGGGCATCGGCCTCACCGCGCGGGTGGGGCGCAATGTCAGCCTCTACGCGCTCGCCGACTATCGCTGGACCCTCGACGACGTCAACAGCAGCCAGGATACGCTGCAGGGCGTCGCCGGCCTGCGGGTCAACTGGTGACGGAAGACCGGAAGCGTCGCACCGGCCCGGACGTCGCGGTCCGGGCCGGTCCTCAGGCCAGCGCCGTGGATGTGCGGGGCGTGACCGGCACCAGCAGGTAGCGCACGCCGTTGCTTTCCGCCGGCGGGAACCGGCCGGCGCGGATGTTCACCTGGATGGACGGCAGCAGCAGCAGCGGCGCGGCGAGCTTCGCGTCGCGCGCCGTGCGGAAGGCGACGAACTCCTCCTCGGTGACGCCATCCTTCACATGGGGGTTCATCGCGCGCTGCTCGGCGACGGTGGATTCCCAGGCAAAGGTGTCGCGGCCCGGCGCCTTGTAGTCGTGGCAGATCCACAGGCGCGTCTCGGGCGGCAGGGCAAGGATGCGCTTCATCGAGCGGAACAGCTGGCGGGCGTCGCCGCCGGGAAAGTCGGCCCGCGCCGTGCCGTAGTCGTGCATGAACAGCGTGTCGCCGACGAAGACGTCGTCGCCGATCCTGTAGGAGATGCAGGCCGGCGTGTGGCCCGGCGTGTGCAACACCTCGAATTCGAGGCTGCCGAGAGGAAACCGCTCCCCGTCCTTGAACAAGCGGTCGAAATCGCCGCCTTCGGGCTTCACGTCGTCGGCGTGGAAGACCGGGCGGAAGATCGCCTGGACGTCCTTGATGTGCTCGCCGATGCCGATGGGCGCGCCGGTCCTGGCCTTGATGTAGGGTGCCGCCGTCAGGTGGTCCGCATGGGCGTGGGTCTCGAGCACCCAGTCGATGGCAACGCCTTCCTCCCCCGCGGCGGCGAGGATGCGGTCGGCGAAGGCGACGTCGGCAGTCCCCGAGCGGTTGTCCCAGTCGAGCACCGGGTCGATGATGGCGCCGCGCTTCGTCGCGGGGTCCCACACCAGGTAGGAGACGGTGTTGGTCGGCTCATCGAAGAAGGCGCGTATGGCGGCGCGGGCCTGGGTCATGGTTTTCACCTCCCGGGACGCAGTCTCGCAGAATGATCATCTCCGGGGAACCGCCGCGGCAAGGGCGGTCCCTTCATCAAGGACGGAAGACTTCCCGATGCGCCGCGCGGGCCTGATCCTCGCATTCCTGCTTCTCACCGCCGGGGGCGCCGCGGCGCAGCCGGCGGTCCTCGTGCTCGACGGATCCTCCTCCATGTGGGGGCGCCTGGACGGGCGGACCAAGACCGACATCCTGCGGGAGGCCGTGGAAGCGCTGATGGGCCGCTGGCCGGCCGGGCGGCCGGTGGGCCTCGTCGCCTATGGCCACCGGCGGGCGCGGGATTGCGGCGACGTCGAGGTCCTGCGCGCCCCGACGCCCGGCGCCGCCGCGGTTGCGGCCCAGGCCGGGCGGATCATGCCGCGCGGCCGCACGCCGATCGCGGAATCGCTGCGCCAGGCGGCCGAGGCGCTGGGCCCCGCCGGGGGCAGCGTCATCCTGGTCTCGGACGGGGTGGAGACCTGCCATCCCGACCCCTGCGCCGTGGCGCAGCAGCTGGTGCGCACCACGCCGCGCCTGGTGGTGCACACCGTCGCCTTCGCGGTTGCGGAACCGGCGGCGGTCGCGCAGCTGCGCTGCATGGCCGACGTCACGGGCGGGCGCGCGATGGTGGCGCGGGATGCGGCGCAACTGGCCCAGGCGCTCGACCGCGCGGCGGCGCAGCCGGTGCCGGGATCGCGGGCGGACTCCCCGCGGGCCGAACAGGTGCCGCAGCCCCGGCTGATCGTCACGGTGCGGCTGTGCGCCGAATGCGACCCCATGACGGGCGATGCGCGGATCCGCGTGCTGCGCGGCGGCGCGCAGGTCGCGATGGATGGCGAGCCGTTCGGCCGGTTCCTCGACCTGCGCGCCGGCGACTACGAGGTGACGGTCGAGACGCCCCTGATCCGTCGCGGCCCGGTGCCAGTGACGGTGCCGCCGAGCGGGCCGGGGCGTGTCGAGATCGTGCTCGATGCCGGCTGGGTGGTGGGCGATGCCCGCAGCGTCCCTTCGGGCCGGCGTGTCGGTCGCGAGGTGCGCGTCGCGCTCCTGCAGGGCGAGGAGGAGATCACCGAGGGCGGACCCGCTTTCCTCGTGCCCGCCGGGCCGCACGAAATGGTCGCGCATATGGGCGCGATCGAGGCGCGCGGCGCGGCGACCGTGGCAGCCGGGGACGTGGCGCTGCTGCGCCTGCCGCTCGGCTTCGGGATGCTCGCCCTGCGGAGCGAGGATTTCGCCAAGGCGCCGGCGCGGCTGACGATCACCCCGGAAGGATCGCGCGACCCCGTGCTCGAGGAGACGCGCGCCGAGGCCGGCGTCGTCACCCTCGCGCCCGGCCGCTACCGCGTCGTGCGGGAAGGGCGCGACGGGCGCAGCGCCGCCGATGTCGAGGTGCGCAGCGAGCAGGTGGTCGTGGTCGTGTTGCGGGCGGAGGACTGAACTCGAACCGCCGGGTCAGAACGTCTCCACCCACGGCCTGACCTCGATCTCCCACGACCAGGCCGAGCGCGGCTGGCGGATGAGCTGGAGGTAGGTCTCGGCGATCGCGTCGGGATCGAGCAGCGTGTCGTCGCCGGATTCCGGCCGGCGCGCGCTGCGGATGCCGCCGTCGATGACGATGTGCGCGACATGCACGCCCTGCGGATGCAGTTCACGCGCGAGGGACTGCGCGAGGCCGCGCAGCGCGAACTTCCCCATCGCGAAGGGTGCCGATCGCGGATAGCCCTTCACGCCGGCCGAGGCGCCGGTCAGCAGGATGGTGCCGGCCCTGCGCGGGATCATCCGCCGCGCGGCCTGCTGCGCCGCGAGGAAGGCGCCGAAGGCGCAGACCTGCAGCGATTTCTGCACATCCGCCGGCACCAGGTCCGCGATCGGGCCGCGGGTGCGGAAGGAGGGATTGTAGACCACGACCTCGGCATCGCCCTCGGCGTCGAAGAGGCGGGCGATGTCGGGTTCGGACGCCGCGTCGCAGGCATGGGCGACGGCCTCGGTTTCCGCCACGAGGGCATCCAGCTTCGCGACGTTCCGGGCGGCCAGCGCGACGGCGTAGCCCTCCCGCGCCAGGAGCCGCGCGAGGGAGGCCGAGAGCCCGTCCCCCGCGCCGATGATCAGGGCCTTCGGCATTGCCTGCGTTCCTCGTCGAAGCGTGTTGCGGATGTGGGGCGGCGGACGCGCCGCGTCACGCCCCCCGCGGGGCGAGCAGGATAACCCCCGCGCCGGCCAGGCAGAGCGCCGCGCCGGCGAGGTCCCAGCGGTCCGGGCGCAATCCCTCGACGGCCCACATCCAGGCCAGGGATGCCGCGATGTAGATGCCGCCATAGGCCGCGAAGGCGCGCCCGGCGGCCTCGGTATCGACGCGCGTCAGCAGCCAGGCGAACAGCAGCAGCAACAGGACGGCCGCCGCGAGCCACCACGCGCTGCGGCCGAGGCGCAGCACCGCCCAGACGGCGAAGCAGCCGCCGATCTCGGCCGCCGCGGCCGCCGCATAGACACCCCAGATCCGCACCGCAGCCTGCCCCGTCCGTGGCTTCGCGCCGGCATCCTACCGCACGGGGTCGCCTCGGCGGAATTTCGCCTGATCTTCAGCCCGCTCTCGGGACTTCGGCGCCGCCCGCGGTGTCCATCCCTCCCCGTCACGGCGCGACGGCCGCGCCGACGAAGGGAGATCCGCATGATCGATCCGCTGGCCTTCCTCGGGATGGCGATCGTGGTGGTGGCGGCGCCAGGACCCGCCGTGGCGCATGTGGTCGGCTGCGCTCTGGTCGGCGGGCTGCGCCTGGCCGGGGCTGCGATCCTCGGGCAGGTCCTTGGCCAGGCGACGCTGCTTGCGACGAGCCTTTCGGCCGGCGCCATGCTCCGGCCCCCGGCCGGCCGGCTCCTGGTCGCGCAGGCCGTGGCGGGCGTGGTGTTGCTGCTGATCGGGCTGCGCGCCCTGCTGCGCGCGGCGGACAGCGCGGCCCCGCCGCGCATCGCCGGCGGCCGTATCGGGGCAGGCCTCGCGGGCTTCGGCATCGTCGCGGCCAATCCGGTGTCGCTGCCGTTCCTCGCCGCGATCGGCGTGGCGGCGTCGAACGGCGCGTCGCCCTCCTGGCCGGAGGTCGGCGTGCTCGCCGCCGCCTATGCCGGGACGGGCCTCGTCATCTATGGCGGCTACGCGCTGGCGGCCGCGCGCCTGGCCGCGGCGCGCGATGCGCGGCGGTGGCGCATCGCCATGCGCGGCGCGGCAGGGGCGGCGATCGCGGCGGCGGGGCTGGCCTGCCTGCTGCGGGTCGCCACCGCCTAGCCCGGCGGATCAGTCGCGGACGTCGATGTGGATGTTGTAGCGGCCCACCTTGCCCGCCTGCTTGAAGCGGATGAAGTTCGCCTGGATCGCGCCGTTGCGGTCGCCGGTATACTTCGCCGACGGACCCATCATGTGGATATTCAGCGCGATGATGCTGCCGGGCGTCCGTGCCTCGTACAACTGCTTCCAGAGCTCGAAGGCCATGGTGGTCTCGGTCGTCGTCCAATAGCCGGGCGCGGTGTACTGGTCGTCCTGGACGTAGTTGCCGCTGATGCCGCCGCCGGTCTTGATGCAATCCTCGACCTTGTCGCGCAGGGCTTCCGCGCGGGCGCGCAAGGCGCGGGCGGCCTCATCGGCCTTCCGTTTCGCGTCGGCATCCGCCTGCGCCTGCTGCTGCTGCGCGGTCGGCGGCGCCATCACCGCCGCAAGACCGCCGGGCCGACCCCAACCTGACATGCCACACTCCCTCATCCGCGCCCCGGCACATTTCAGGCGAGCGGCCGGGAGGGTGGCAAGTCAAATTGAACTCGCGATTCCGGCGTCAACCACGACGTGCAATCGGCGCCGGGCGCACACCGCGCCTCAGTCGATGGTCTCGAGCAACTCGCACAGGGTCGCGCAGCGCGGCGCGAGGTCGGTCCACAGGATGTGCTCGAAGGGCGCATGGGCGCCGGCGCCCGTGCAGCCGAGGCCATCCAGCGTCGGCACGCCGATCGCCGCGGTGAAGTTGCCGTCCGACCCGCCGCCGCGATGCTGCTTCGGCAGGTCGTAGCCGTGCTTCGCCGCGATGCCGCGCGCCATGTCGTACAGCGCGGCGATCGCCGGGGTCTCGACCATCGGCGGGCGGTTCATGCCGCCCTCCACCTCGATGCGGATGCCGTCGGCCTCGCCGGCCATGGCATGGATCAGGCGCTCGATACGCTCGCCTTCCGGGATGGAGGTGACGCGGCAGTCGATCTCGCAGCCCGCCTCCGGCGGGACGACGTTCGGGCGCGTGCCGCCCCAGATCGGCGCGACATTCGTCGTGGTGCCGCCGGCGAGGTCGGTCAGCGCATGGACCTCGAGGATCTTCTTCGCCAGCGCGACCACCGCGCTGCGCCCGTCCTGCCAGTTGCCGCCGGCATGGGCCGAGACGCCGTGGACCTTCATCACGAAGCGGCCGACACCCTTGCGCGCGGTGACGCAGGCGCCGTTCGGCCCGCCGGCGGGTTCCGGGATCAGCACGGCGCGCGCCCCGGTCGCGGCCTGTTCGATCGGCGCGCGGGAGGTCGGGCTGCCGACTTCCTCGTCGGGCGTGAGCAGCAGGATGATCGGGCGCTTCGTCTTCACCTTCTGGCGCAGGATCTCGCGCACGGAATGGAAGGCGAAGAAAGACCCGGCCTTCATGTCGTAGATGCCCGGGCCATGCGCCTTGGCGCCGTCGATCGTCCACGGCATCGAGGATGCGAGCGTGCCGATGTCCCACACCGTGTCGAGGTGGCCGGCGACCACCACCGGGGCGCCTTCGCCCGGCGTGCGGGCGATCAGCGTGTCCCCGTAGCCGTCGCGGCCGGGAATCCGTTCCAGCGCCGCGCCGACCGCGCGCAGTTCCCCTTCCGCCTTGCCGATCAGCCCGTTCACGGCGGCCGCGTCCGTCGTCGGCGTCTCGTGCAGCACCCAGCCCTTGAGTTCCTCGAGCAGGCGTTCGGAGGAGCCGATCTCGGTCTGCGGCATGGTGCTGGGTCCTGGTGCGGTGGTCCCGGGCTTCTGGCAGGCGGGTTTTCGCTTGTCCATCCTCGGCGGGGCCGTTAACGACCTTGCCGCAGCGCACAACGGGACCCCCCAGCCCATGCCCGAAAGCTACTTCTTCGAGGACCTGACCGTCGGCCTCACCGCGAAGTTCTCCAAGACCATCACCGAGGCCGACATCGTTCTCTTCGCCGCGGTCACCGGCGACACCAACCCGATGCACCTCGACGCGGAATACGCCGCGACCTCGATCTTCAAGGAACGCATCGCGCACGGCATGCTGGCGGCGGGGCTGATCACCAAGGTGCTCGGCACGCAGCTTCCCGGGCCGGGCACGATCTACATGTCCCAGTCGCTGAAGTTCCGCGCGCCGGTCCGCATCGGGGAGACGGTGACCGCGACCGTCGAGGTCGCCGCCCTGCACCCGGAAAAGCACCGCGCCACGCTGCGCACCGTCTGCACCGTGAAGGGCGAGCCGGTGCTGGAAGGCGAGGCGTATGTCTCGGTGCCGTCGCGCGCGCATGTCGTGAAGGCTGCGGAATAAGCCGATGCGTCGCGTCTGCGTCTTCTGTGGGTCGGCCGCCGGCGCGCGGCCGGAATACGCCGCGGCGGCCGAAGCGCTCGGTCGCGCCATCGCCGCGCGCGGCCTGGGCCTGGTGTTCGGTGGCGGCGCCGTCGGGCTGATGGGGATCGTCTCGCGCGCCGCGCTTGCGGCCGGGGCGGCGGTGACGGGGATCATCCCGCATGGGCTGGTGATGCGCGAGGCCGGCAACGGCGACCTGCCGGACCTGCGCGTCGTCGCCTCGATGCACGAACGCAAGGCGATGATGGCCGAGATGTCGGACGGCTTCATCGTGCTGCCCGGCGGCTACGGCACGCTCGAGGAAGCGGTCGAGGCGCTGACCTGGCTGCAGCTCGGCATCCAGCGCAAGGGCGTGGTCTTCGTCGACACGCTGGGGTTCTGGCGGCGCCAGATGGCGATGTTCGACCACATGATGGCCGAAGGCCTGCTGCGGCCCGAGATGCGGCCGATGGCGATGCTGGCGCCCGATGCGGACGCGGCGCTCGACGCGCTCGAAACCTTCGTCCCGCTCGACGTGCCGCGCTGGCTGCGGCCGGGCGAGGCGTGAGGGGCGAGGGGAGACGGCACCGTCTCCCCCGGCGGCCCTCGAGATCCGGCCCACGCCGCGCGTCGTATCCCGCGTGAGGGAGGTTCATCCTCCCCCGCGCTTCAGGTAAAGCCGCCGCATGATCATCGCTTCCTGGCGCGACGTCCCGCGCGAGGCCCGAGGCGCCACCGTCGCGCTGGGCAATTTCGACGGCGTCCATCTCGGCCATGTCGCCGTGCTGCGGGCGGCGCATGCCGCGCGGCCCGACCTGCCGCTCGCCGCGCTGACCTTCGAGCCGCACCCGCGCGAACATTTCCGCCCCGACGACCCGCCCTTCCGGCTGACGCTGCTCCCGGCCAAGGCCGCAGCGCTGCAGGCGGCCGGCGCGGCGCATGTCTTCGCCCTGCCCTTCGACGATGGCTTCGCCGCGATGTCGGCCGAGGATTTCGTCGAGCAGGTGCTGCATCGCGGCCTCGGCGCGAAGCATCTGGCCTGCGGACCGGACTTCGCCTTCGGCCACCGGCGCGGCGGGGATGTCGGCTTCCTGGCGCGGGAGGCCGAGGCACGCGGCATGGGGCTGTCGATCGTCCCGCCGGTGCATTTCGGCGGGGAGGCGATCTCCTCCACCCGCATCCGCCGGCTGCTGCAGGACGGGTATCCGGACCATGCCGCGGAACGGCTCGGCCGGCCGTGGGAGATCCGCGGCACGGTTGTGCATGGCGACAAGCTCGGCCGCGTGCTGGGCTGGCCGACCGCCAACATGTGGATCGGCCGGCACCTGGAACCGGCACGCGGCGTCTATGCCGTCACCGTGGCGCTGCCCGATGGCAGCGTCGCCAAGGGCGTCGCCAATGTCGGCCGTCGCCCCACGCTGGGCGGCGACCCCGAGACGCGGCTCGAGACCTTCATCTTCGACTATGCCGGCGATCTCTACGGGCAGGAGATCGGGGTGCGGCTCGTCCGCTTCCTGCGACCCGACGCGAAGTTCGCGGGGCTCGAGGACCTCAAGGCCGCGATCGCGCAGGACGTCGAGGACGCCAGGGCCGTGCTGGGCCGACGCGCCTGCTGACGGCCTAACAGCCACGGCGCGCGGCTGAACGCGCGCCGCAGCGGGGCCTTCGCGGACAACGACTTCACGGAAATTTCGGCCCGCCTTCGGGACTCGGCGGGGGCTGCGGGCGTTCGATCCATCCGGCGGGGAAGACCCGGCTCGGGACCAGGGTCCGCACCGCCACCCCGTCCAGGCCCGAAAGGAGCTCGCCATGCCGCGCCTGCTTCGCGCCGCCCTCGCCGCCGGTTGCCTCGCTGCCGTTCCCGCCGCGGCGACCGAGTACACGCGCTTCCAGCCGATCCCCTACGTCACCACGCTCACCGGCTGCGCCGGCGTGGCGCTGATGAACGTCCCGCAGGGCTGGCAACCGGGCCATCTCGCGGCCCTGCTGCTGGCCGACACGACGCGGCCCGACGCGCAGCGCGACGCGCTGCTGGCGCTGCTGCTGCAGGACGGCGCCGCGGTGGTGGAGGTCGCCCTGGGCGCACATGCCGCCTGCGACGGCGAGCGGGACGCGCTTCTCGACCTGGCGCCGCCCGAGGACCCACTCGGGGTCGTCTTCGCGCTGCTCGGGGCCGCCCGGCGGGCAGGTGCCGGGCCGGTGGTCGCGATCGGCGTCGGGCCGGGCGCCGGCGTCGTCGCCGACGCGGCGCGGGAAGACGTCGCCGCCCGGTACCTGCCACAGGGCGCACCGCGCTTCGCGGCGGCGGCAGCCGTGGCCGGCCCGCAGGCGGCCTTCCTCCTCGGGCCGCCCGCCGAACGGCGCGACGGCGCGCCGAGCCGCTTCCAGCGACTCTGCGGCGCCCTCGGGGGGGCCGAAGGAACGCCGGTCGCCGCGCAGTGCCTCGCCGCCTTCGCCCGTTCGCCCGAGATCGCCGAAGCGCCTCGCTGACACGCCAGCCCGCCCAAGGGAGTGCAGCACATGCCCCATCGCCGCACGCTTCTTCTGCGCATCGCCGACATCGCCGCGGTCGCGACCCTGTCGGCCTTCGTCTCCGTCGCCCTGCAGGCGACGACACCCGAGGACCCGCCCAGCCGGACGGCGCCCCGGCCGCCCTGCATCGGCGATCCCTTGTCCGACACCGCGCCGGTGCTGTGCGGCGCGACGCGCTGACCATCATCGGGGAAGGGAGACCTGTCATGCAGCGGTTCACGCGCAGCATCGCGCTGGTTCTGGCGGCCGCCGTCGGTGCGGCCGGGAACGCCACGGCCCAGGGTTTCGGCAGCATCGACACGCTCTGGGTGCAGCCGGCCGAACAGGCCGGCGGCACGCCGGGGTGTTCCCGGCTGGTCCTGGCCGATCTGCCGCCGTACTGGCTGACGGGCGACGCCGCGGCCGTGCTGATGGGCCCTTCGGCGGGCCCGTTGCGCGACCGGCTTCAGCCGAGGCTGCTCGAGGCCCTGCTCCAGGAGGAGGCGGCCGTGCTGGACTTTCCCGCCGGCCGATCGGACGCCGAGTGCCCCGGTCGCGCGGCGCCACCGCTCGCGGAAGTCTTCGGCGCGATCGACGCGCTGGCCGTGCAGGCCGGAGCCGGGCTGATCGTCGCGATCGGTCTCGGATCCTATGGCGATGCCGTGCTCGCGGCGGCGGAAGAGGCGGCCGCCGCGGCCGTCCTGGGCCCGCGCGGCCCGCGCATGGCCGCGGCGATCGCCATCGATGCGCCAGGGCGCGCCCGCTTCGCGATGGGGCGCCTGCCGCATGCCGTCGAGGACTGGCCCGCGCGCGCGCCGCTGCTCTGCGCCGCCATCGCCGGCGCCGCGGGGCTCGAGGGCCCGGCGGATTGCATCGCGGCGCTCACGCCCCCGCAGGCGCAGGCCAGCCTGCGCCCGCCGCCCTGAACCGTCAGGCGCCGAAGCCCTCGAGCACGATCTTGCCCTTGGCCGTGCCGCTTTCGATCAGCGCATGGGCGCGGCGCAGGTTCGCGGCGGAGACCGGCCCGAATTCCGCGGCGAGCGTGCTGCGCAGCGTGCCGGCGTCGATCAGGCGGGAGACCTCGTCCAGCAGCGCGCCCTGCTCGGCGATGTCCGCGGTGCCGAAGACGGGCCGGGTGAACATGAATTCCCAATGCGTCGACACGCTCTTGCGCTTGAGCGGCAGGATGTCGAGCGACGCGGGGTCGTCGATCAGGGCGAAGCGGCCCTGCGGAGCGATCAGCGCCGCGATCTCGGCGAAGTGCTGGTCCGTGTTCGTGGTCGAGAAGACGAAGCCCGGCGCGCCGAGGCCCAGGGCCGCGACCTCGGCCGCGAGCGGCTTGCGGTGGTCCACCACATGGTGCGCGCCGAGGTCGAGCGCCCATTGCCGCGTCTCGGGCCGGGAGGCCGTGGCGATGACCGTGAGATCGGTCAGCTGCCGCGCGAGTTGGATCGCGATCGACCCGACCCCGCCGGCGCCGCCGATGATGAGCACCGCGCGCGGCGCGCCTGGGACCGGGCGGCGGACGTCGAGCCGGTCGAACAGCGTCTCCCATGCCGTGATCGCCGTCAGCGGGATCGCCGCCGCGGCGGCGTGGCCGAGCGTCTTCGGCTTGTGGCCGACGATGCGTTCATCGACCAGGTGGAACTCGGCATTGGTGCCGGGGCGGTTCAGGGCGCCGGCGTAGAAGACGTCGTCGCCGGGGCGGAAGCGGGTCGCCTCGGGCCCGACCTCGACCACCACGCCGGAGGCATCCCAGCCGAGCACGGCCCAGGCGTCGCCCTCGGGCTGGGCGCGCTTGCGGACCTTGGTGTCGACCGGGTTCACCGAGACGGCCTTGACCTGCACCAGCAGGTCGCGCCCCGCCGCGACGGGGCGCGGCAGGTCGATGTCCTGCAGGGCGGCATCGTCGGTGATGGGCAGGGACTGGCGGTAGCCGACGGCACGCATGGGATGTCTCCTGGTCGCGCTTGGCGCGGATGCGGTTGCGTGGCGCGAAACTGAGGGCTACGTCCTGGGGCCGCAAGAATGCACATTTGCAGCCCATAGTGTCGAAAAGGATACCGACCATGCCGCGGATGCGTCACAGCCGGCTGGATTGCAGCCCGGGCTGCGCGGTCGAGGCGACGCTCGGCCTCATCGACGGCAAGTGGAAGGGGGTGGTGCTCTACCACCTGCTGGACGGCACGCTGCGCTTCAACGAGATCCGCCGGAAGCTGCCCTCCGTCACCCAGCGCATGCTGACCAATCAGCTGCGGGAACTCGAGGCCGACGGGCTCGTCGCCCGCAAGGTCTTCGCCGAGGTGCCGCCGCGGGTGGAATACAGCCTGACCGACCGGGGCCGCAGCCTGCGGCCGGTGATCCTGGCGCTGAAGGACTGGGGCGACGCGAACGCGGCCCTGTTCGCGGCGCCGACGGCCGGGGACAGCGGGGCCGCAGCCGCTTGACGCTGGGCACCCCCCCTCCCCATAAGCCTGCCATGGTCCGGATTGCGCCTCGGCGAATTACCGTCCCGGCCCTCGGGTGAGGGCCGGGTAACCCCGTCCGCGCGCGCAACCGATGAACCGCCGCCCTGACCGCCACGACCCGCGGCCGGCGGCCCGAGACAGGCACCGATGACCGACAGCCCCGCCGAGGCCCGCGACTACCGCGGCACCGTCTTCCTGCCCAAGACGCCCTTCCCGATGCGCGGCGACCTGCCGAAGCGCGAGCCCGCCATGCTCGAGCGCTGGGCGCGGCTGAGGATCTGGGACCGGCTGCGCGAACAGTCGAAGGGCCGCGAGACCTTCGTCCTGCATGACGGCCCACCCTATGCGAACGGCAACCTCCATATCGGGCACGCGCTGAACAAGATCCTGAAGGAC
The DNA here is from genome assembly GCF_012927745.1 of Neoroseomonas marina. GTDB lineage: Bacteria > Pseudomonadota > Alphaproteobacteria > Acetobacterales > Acetobacteraceae > Neoroseomonas > Neoroseomonas marina. Next base: position 379,467 of record NZ_JABBKX010000002.1, on the reverse strand, counting down.
GTCATCAACCGCGCGGGGCAGATGGCGGGCTTCGATGCCAACTACGTCCCGGGATGGGACTGCCACGGCCTGCCGATCGAATGGAAGGTCGAGGAGGAATACCGCGCCAAGGGCAAGGACAAGGACGCCGTCCCGGTCCTCGACTTCCGCGCCGAGTGCCGCGCCTATGCGGCGCATTGGCTCGGCGTGCAGTCGGACGAGTTCCAGCGCCTCGGCGTGGCCGGCGACTGGACGGACCGCTACGCGACGATGGATTTCGAGAGCGAGGCGAAGATCGCCGGCGAGATCGGCAAGTTCCTGCTGAACGGCTCGCTCTATCGCGGCCTGCGCCCGGTCATGTGGTCCCCGGTCGAGAAGACCGCGCTGGCCGAGGCCGAGATCGAATACCACGACCATGTCAGCCCGACGCTGCACGCGAAGTTCCGCCTGCTGTCGGCGGGGGCCGAGGACCTGGTCGGCGCCGATGTGGTGATCTGGACCACCACGCCCTGGACCATGCCGGGCAACCGCGCCGTCGCCTACGGCCCGGAGATCGACTACGCGCTGGTGCATGTCGAGGGCGTGAGCGAGACCTCGCTGCTCGAGGTCGGCGACCGGCTGCTCGTCGCCCTGCCGCTGCTGCCGGGCTTCGAGAAGGACGCCGGCATCGGCGCACACACCGTCAAGCGCCTGCTGAAGGGCGCGGAGCTCGCCGGCGCGATCGCGGTCCATCCGCTGCACGGCCATGGCTACGATTTCGAGGTGCCGCTGCTGCCCGGCGACTTCGTCACCACCGAAGCCGGCACCGGCTTCGTGCACATCGCGCCCGGCCATGGCGAGGACGACTTCAACCTCGGCCGCCAGTTCGGCCTGCCGATCCCCGAGACGGTCAACGACGACGGCACCTTCACCCACCACGCGCCGGGCTTCGAGGGGCTGCACGTCTTCAAGGCGCACACCGCCATCTACGACGCGATGCGCGCGGCCGGCACGCTGGCGGCGACGGGCAAGCTCACGCACTCCTACCCGCATTCCTGGCGGTCCAAGAAGCCGGTGATCTTCCGCGCCACGCCGCAGTGGTTCATCGCCATGGACGACGGCAACGAGATCCGCACCAAGGCGCTGGCGGCGATCGACGCGACCTATTTCGTCCCCGATGCCGGGCGTAACCGGCTCGGGTCCATGATCGCGGCGCGGCCGGACTGGTGCATCTCCCGCCAGCGCGCCTGGGGCGTGCCGATCCCGGTCTTCGTGTCCAAGCAGTCCGGCGAGCCGTTGCGCGATCCCGCCATCATCGAACGCGTGGTCGAAGCCTTCCGCACCGAAGGTGCCGACGCCTGGTACAAGCCGGGGGCGACGGCGCGCTTCCTCGGCCCCGACCGCGACCCTGCGCTGTATGAGCAGGTGATGGACATCGTCGACGTGTGGTTCGAAAGCGGCAGCACGCACGCCTTCGTCCTCCCGCCGCGCGGCCTGCCCTTCCCGGCGGACCTGTATCTGGAAGGCTCGGACCAGCATCGCGGCTGGTTCCATTCCTCGCTGCTGGAATCCGTCGGCACCAATGGCGTCGCACCCTTCAAGGCGGTGCTGACGCATGGCTTCGTGCTCGACGAGCAGGGGCGGAAGATGTCGAAGTCCCTGGGCAACGTCACCGCGCCCCAGGACGTGATGAAGCAGTACGGCGCGGACATCCTGCGCCTGTGGGTGATGAATTCCGACACCGCGCTCGACCTGCGCATCGGGCCGGAGATCCTGAAGCAGCAGGCGGAACTCTACCGCCGCATCCGCAACACGCTGCGCTGGCTGCTCGGCAGCCTCGAGGGCTTCTCCGACGCGGAGATGGTACCTTACGCGGAACTGCCCGAGCTCGAGCGCTGGGTGCTGCACCGCGTGACCGAGCTCGATGCGAAGATCCGCGCCGCGGCGGACCCGCGTTCGGATGCGCGCTTCGCCTGGAACGGCGTCTACCCCGAGATCCACAACTTCTGCGCCGCCGACCTCTCGGCCTTCTACTTCGACATCCGCAAGGACGCGCTCTACTGCGACCGGCCGGACAGCCTGCGCCGACGCGCGGCGCGCACGGTGCTCGACATCCTGCATCGCTGCCTCTGCGCCTGGCTGGCGCCGGTGCTGGTCTTCACCGCCGAGGAAGCCTGGCTTGCCCGCTTCCCGGACGAGGAGGGCAGCATCCACCTGCTCGACTTCCCCTTCGTGCCGGAGGGCTGGAAGGACGCGGCGCTGGCCGCGAAGTGGGCGCGGGTGCGCGAGTTGCGCGGCCTCGTGACCGCGGAGCTCGAGAAGGCGCGCGTCGCGGGCACCATCGGGTCGAGCCTGCAGGCCGCACCCTCGCTGGCGGTGCCGGCGGGCGACGCCGGGCTGCTGCCCGCCGAGGGCTGGGCGGAGGTGTGCATCACCTCGGGCTTCGCGCTGGGCCAGGCGGAGGAGCCGGTGGCGGTGTTCCACGCCGCGCCGGGTGCCAAATGCGCCCGTTGCTGGCGCGTCCTGACGGAGGTCGGCGCTTCCGCCCGCCATCCGACGCTGTGCCTGCGCTGCGAGGACGCGGTGGAGGCGATGTCGTGACCGAACAGGCAGGGGGCCGGACCGCCACATGAACGCCGACCTGCGGCCCGAGGGGCATGAAGGCACCGCCTTCATGCACGCACGATGAGCCTTCGCCTGGGTCTTCCGGTCGCGGCCGTGGTGCTGGTCGCCGACCAGAACGTGAAATGGTGGATGCTGAACGGCCTCCGCCTGCCCGAGGTCGGCCAGATCCCGCTGTTCGAGGCCGGGCCCTTCGGCCTCGACCTCACCATGGTGTGGAACCGGGGCGTGACCTTCGGCCTGCTGTCGGGGGAAGGGACCTGGAACCACGTCCTGCTCGCCCTCATGGCCGTGGCGATCGCCGCCTTCCTGATCCGCTGGATGGCGCGGGCCGAGAACAGGCTGACCGCGGTCGCCCTTGGCGCCGTCGTGGGCGGGGCGATCGGCAACGTGATCGACCGTATTCGTTTCGGCGCCGTTGTCGATTTCGTCGACGCCCATGCCTGGGGCTGGCACTGGTATGTGTTCAACATTGCGGATGCGGCGATCGTCTGCGGCGTGATCGCCCTGGTCGCAGACGCCTTGTTCCGGCCGAAAGCCGGGCCTAAGGAGGGGTCATGACGACGCGCCTTGCCCTGTTCCCTGCCCTGGCGGCCGGGATCCTGCTCTCGGCCTGCGGGGACAACACCACCCGCTCGCTCGGCCTGGTGCGCGACGCGCCGGACGAATTCCAGGTCACGACCCGCGCGCCGCTGTCCATGCCGCCGGACATGACGACGCTGCCGAGCCCGCGCCCTGGCGCCAGCCGGCCGCAGGAACGCAGCGCCCGCGCCGCCGCGGAACAGGTGCTGGTGCCGAACCTGTCGCTCGAGGATCCCCGCCGGGTCCCCGGCGCCCGGACCACGGTGGGCGAGACCGCGCTGCTGCAGCGCGCCGGCCCCGAGGCGCCGGACGACATCCGCCGCCGGGTGGACGAGGAGAGCCTGCGCCTCGACCAGCCGAACCGGACGCTGACGGACCGGCTGATCTTCTGGCGCGACCCGCCGCCGCCCGGCGTCGCGGTCGACCCGCAGCGCGAGGCGCAGCGGCTGCGCGAGAATGCGGCGCTCGGCCGCGATACCGAGGTCGGCCAGACCCCCGTGGTCCAGCCGCGCCAGCGGTCCTTCTGGGAGTGGCTCGGACTCTGACGCGAAGGGTTACGCCTTCGTCAGAGTTCTTCCCCCGGCCGGGACCCTGCCCCATCTTCGGGTCATGCCCGTCATGACCCGCCGCACCAGCCTCGGCGCCCTCGCGGCGCTCGCCGCCGCCACGCCCGCCGCCCGCGTCCTCGCCCAGGGCGCCCCTCCGCCTGCCCAGGACCGACCCCTCTTCGGGGCCAAGGAATGGCGCCTGCCCAACGGGCTTCGCGTCGTGTTCAGCGAGAACCGGCGCGCGCCGGTCGTCGCCCAATACGTCTATTATTCGGCCGGCGGCGCCGAGGATCCCGCGGGCCGCTCGGGCGTCGCCCACTTCCTCGAGCACATGATGTTCAAGGGCAGCCCGCACGTGCCCTCGGGCGAGCTGTCGCGCCGCGTGGCGCGCGAAGGCGGCAACGACAACGCCTTCACCTCCCGCGACGTCACCGCCTACTACCAGCAGGTCGAGGCGTCCCGCCTGCCGATGATCATGGCGATGGAGGCCGACCGCTTCGCCGCCGCCCTGATCCCGGCCGCGGAGTTCGAGAGCGAGCGCAGCGTCGTGCTCGAGGAACGCCGCCAGCGCACCGATTCCAGCCCGCGCGCCCGCTTCCAGGAAGCCTTCCGCGCCGCGCTCTGGGGCCCGCAATCCTGGGCCGGCCGGCCGATCATCGGCTGGGAGGACGAGATCCGCGCCATCACGCGCGAGGATCTCGCCGGCTTCTACGGCCGCTTCTACGCGCCCCACAATGCGACGCTGCTGATCTCGGGCGCCGTCGAGGAAGCCGCGGTGCGCGACCTGGTCGAACGGCATTACGGCCCGGTGGCCGCCCGCCCCGGCGCCGGCCGCGACCGGCTGGTCGCGCCCTCCGCCCCGCATGAGGCGCGGCTGGTCCGCCGCGAGGCCGCGGTCCGCGAAGCGGTGATGATGCGCGCCTGGATGGCGCCGAGCCTGACCGCCGGGGAGACGCGCCACGCCCTGCCGCTCGAGGTCGTCGCGCACCTGCTCGGCAGCGGGCAGGGCAGCCGGCTGCATGTGGCGCTGGTCGAGACCGGCCTCGCCGTTTCCGCCGGCGCCTCCTACGACAGCGAGGCGGCGGGCGAGACCGAATTCACCGTCTGGGCCATGCCCCGCCGCGGCGTGACGCCGGAACGGCTCGAGGCCGAGGCCGTCGCCGTGGTCGAGCGCCTGGTCCAGGAAGGCCCGACCGAGGCCGAGGTGGCGCGCTCGACGCGCCAGCTCTCGGCCGGCGCGCTGCTCGCGCTGGACAGCTTCGGCGCGGCGCCGCGGATGCTGGGCGGGACGCTCGCCATCGGCCTGCCGGCCGAGGTGGTGGAGTTCTGGCCCGCGCGCCTGCGCGCCGTGACCCAGGCCCAGGCGGCCGAGGCCACGCGCGCGGTGCTGCCGCGCCCGCTGCACACCACCGGATGGCTCCTGCCGGAGGCGGCGTGATCCCATGACCACCTCCTTCACCCTGCCGATCCAGGTCGTCGAGGCCGGCGGCTTCACCGCCTGGCTGGTCGAGGACCATTCCGTCCCGGTCGTCTCGCTCTCCTGGTCCTGGCCCGGGGGCGCGGCGCGCGACCCGGCGGGCGCCGAAGGCACCGCCGCCATGGCGGCCGCGATGCTGACCGAGGGCGCGGGCGAGATGCGCTCCGTCGCCTTCCAGGACGCGCTGCGCGACGCGGCGATCGGCTTGTCGTTCTCCGCCGGGCGCGATGCCATGGAAGGGGGCTTCCGCGCCCTGACCGATGCGCTGCCCGAGGCGGTGCGTCTCGCGCGCCTGGCCATGACCGCGCCGCGCTTCGACACGGATGCGGTGGAACGCGTGCGCGCGCGGGCGATCGCCGGGGCGCGGCAGTCGCTGGAAACCCCGCGCGGCCAGGCGGGCCGCGCCTTCTGGGCCGCGGCCTTCCCGAACCACCCGGCGGGGCGGCCGTCCAGCGGCACGGCGGAAAGCCTCGCGACCGTCACGGTGGACGGGATGCGGGCGATGCTCGGCGCGCAGATGCGGCGCGACGGCGTGCTCGTCGCGGCCTCCGGCGCGATCAAGCCGGCCGAACTCGCCGCGCTGATGCAGGAACTGTTCGCCCCCCTGCCAGCCGGCGCGCCCGACACCCCGCCCGCCCTGCCGGCCTTCACCTCCTTCGGCCGCCAGGTGCTGCCGGTGCCGAGCCCGCAGTCGCAGATCATCCTCGGCCAGCCCGGCATCGGCGCGGCCGACCCCGACTGGGAAACCGCGCAGGTCGTGCTGCGGGTGCTGGGCGGCGGCGGCTTCTCCTCGCGCCTGATGGAGGCCGTCCGCGTCCAGCGCGGGCTGACCTACGGGATCGGGGCCGGGCTCGACAGCCTGTTCGGCGGCGGGATCGTCACCTGCTCCTTCGCCACCGAGAATGCCCGCGTCGCCGAGGCGATCGGCGTGACGCGGGAGGTCTGGTCGGACATGGCGCAGCGCGGTCCGACGCCGCAGGAGGTCGAGGAAGCCGTCGCCTTCCTCACCGGCTCCCTACCGCTGCAGTTCACCGACAGCCGGCGGATCGCCGGCACGCTGCTCGCGATGCGGCGGAACAACCGGGCGGTGGACTGGCTGGACGGGCGGAACGCCCGGCTGCGCGCGATCACCCAGGCCGAGGCGACGCGCGTCGCCGGCACGCTGCTGAAGCCCGACGCCATCGCGGTGACCGTGGCGGGGCAGCCGACCGGGATGTGACGCACCGGAGGGGCCTTGCCCCGCCGGACCACCCCACCAGGGGCCGGAAGGCCTTTGGGAACCGACACCGGGGAGGATGGGAGGGGCAGGGCCCCTCCGACGGCCTCAGCCGAGCCGGCAGCGCACGCTGTACCCGGCGACCTCGGGGAAATCGTTGTCCCCGGCCGTGGTGACGCTGAGCGTCCCGGCGGCGTTGTCATAGGTATAGGCGCAGAAGCCGAAGCCGGTGCCGGAGCAATCCTCGACCTCCGGCACGCCACGGCGCACCAGGTCGGCGACGCGGCTGTCGTTGCCGTCGCGCGTCTGCGGCGGCCCCGGCGTCCAGCCGCTGCGCTGCAGGATCGTCCGGGCCTCGTTGATCGGGCGGCCATAGACGTTGGGCACCACGGCGCGACCGCCGCAGACGCGTTCCTCCGCGGCGAGCGGACGGACGGCGATGGCGCCATCGGCGCCCACCTGCAGGTCCGCGACCGGCCGGCCGAGGAAATCCCCGCTCCAGATCCGCAAGGCGTCACCGCCGAAGGCGCTGACGCTGCCGATCGCGTCGCCGCCGCCCGGCGCATAGACGATCGCGACGAGATCCGTGCCGCGGAAGATCGCGACATTGCCGTCGAGCATGCGGCAGGTGCCGCTGGTCCCCGGCTCGGCGCGCCGCACGAAGGACACGGCCTGGTAGGGGCCCAGCGTCGCTTCCCGCGTCACGGCCCAGCCGGCGGCGATCGCCTGGCCGCCGGCGGGCGTCCGCGTCGTGGCAAACAGGTGGCGACAGAAGTCCGGCCGTTCCCCGACCGGCGAACGCGGCAGGCGCTGCGCCGCCACGATGCGCAGCGCCGCCACGTCGGATCGCAGCGCGACGCCGCCGGATTGCATCGTGGTGGACGCAGGCCCTTGCGCCGGCGCGGGCCCGGCGGCCAGCAGCGGGATCAGGGCGGCGGCGAGCAGGAGGGGGAGGTGCTTGGTCATCACATCACCGAGAATCATGGACCGCGGGAATGGACAAGCCACGCCCCTGCGAGGATGCCGGTATGCTCGGCGTCGCAGGGGATGCGGGCCAGGAAGTGCTTCACCCGCCACGGGGGTGCCATATGCGCCTGCTGTGGTGGCACCTGCGCGCGGCATGAAGCCCATGGCAGGATGACCGCGTAAGGAACCGCCATGACGCCCGACGCCGCCTGGTCCGCCCTCGATGCCCTTGCTCGACGCCCCGGCGCCGCCGCCATACGGCCGCTCTTCGACGCCGACCCCGGTCGCTTCGCGCGCATGTCGCGCCGCGCGGGGGACGTGCTCGTCGATCTGTCGCGCACCGCGATCTCGCCCGGGATCCTGCGTGCGCTGCTCGACCTCGCCCATGCGACGGACGTCGCAGGCTTTCGGGACCGCATGGCGGCCGGCGCCCCGGTGAACGGCACCGAACGGCGCGCCGCCCTGCACATGGCGCTGCGCGCCCCGCCCGGCGTGGCCTTCCTGGCCGGGGAGGAGGACGCGGCAGCCGAGGTGCAGGCCACGCTGGCGGCCATGCGCGGCTTCGTCGGGCGCGTGCATGACGGCACGCTGAAGGGCGCGACCGGCCAGCGCTTCACGGATGTGCTGAACATCGGCATCGGCGGGTCGGATCTCGGGCCCGCCATGGCGGCGCGGGCGCTGTGGACGCCCGCCTGCCCGATGCGGGCGCATCACCTCGCGAATGTGGACGCCCATGCGTGGCAGGAGGTGCGCGCGCGGCTCGATCCCGCGCGCACGCTGGTGCTGGTCGCATCCAAGACCTTCACGACGCAGGAGACGATGACCAATGCCGCGCTGGTGCGCGACTGGCTGGTCGAGGCGCTGGGCGAGGGCGGGGCAGGGGCGCATCTCGCCGCGCTGTCGACCAACCTGACCGCGACGGCCGCCTTCGGCATCGCCCCGGATCGCGTCTTCGGCTTCCGCGACTGGGTGGGCGGGCGGTTCTCCATGTGGAGCGCGATCGGGCTGTCGCTCGCGCTGGCGCTGGGCTGGCCCGCCTTCGAACGGCTGCTCGCCGGCGCGCGGACGATGGACGAACACTTCCTGTCGGCGCCGCTCGCGGACAACCTGCCGGTGCTGATGGCGCTGGCCGAGGTCTGGCACGTCAACGGCCTGCGGTATCCGACGCGCGCCGTGCTGCCCTATGACGAGCGCCTCGCGCGGCTGCCGGCGCATCTGCAGCAGCTCGAGATGGAGAGCCTCGGCAAGCGCGTCGCGGTGGATGGGACGGCGCTGGTACGTGGCTCGGGGCCCGTGGTCTTCGGCGAGCCTGGCACCAACGCGCAGCATTCCTTCATGCAGCTGATCCACCAGGGCACGACGCCGGTGCCGGCGGACATCATCCTGGTCGCGAACCCCGACCATCCCTTCGCCGACAGCCATCGCAAGCTGCTCGCGAACGGGCTGGCGCAGGCCGAGGCGCTCCTGCGCGGGAAGGACGCCGCGGCGGTGGAGGCCGAGATGCGCGCGGCCGGGCGCAGCGCGGCGGAGATCGCGCGGCTGAAGCCGCACCGGGTCTTCCCCGGCGACCGGCCGAGCACGCTGATCCTGCTGCCGCGGCTGGACGCCTTCACGCTCGGGCAGCTGGTGGCGCTCTACGAGCACAAGGTGGCGAGCCTCGGCGCGCTGTGGGGGATCAATCCCTTCGACCAATGGGGCGTCGAGCTGGGGAAGGTGCTGGCGGGGCACATCCTGCCGGCGCTCGAAGGCCAGGATGCGCCGCAGGATCCGGCGACGGCGCCGATGGTGGCGGAGATCCTGAAGGCGCAGCCCGGCTGACGCGCCGGCCGGCCCTCAGCCCCGTCGCGCCCGGACGGCCTCCCGCGCCAACCCCAGGATCGCCGAACGGGCCACCGCTTCGTCAGGTGTCCCGGTCGTCTTGGTCGCACGCTCCGCCTCCAGCAGGGCGGTGCCGGCGCGTGCCAGCATGTCCGGCTTCCACAGCCGCACGGCCCGTTCGAAGGCCGGGCGGGCCTTGAAGAACACCATCGGCCGCAAGCCGCCAACGGCATCGGCGACGCTGGCCCCGTCGGCCACGGCGAGGGCCGCGACCTCCAGCCGCTGGACATGACGCAGCGCGCCGCGCACCACCTGCACGGCCGCCGCCCCTTCGGCGAAGGCCGCGTCCAGCGCCCGGTCGGCGCGGGCCGCATCGCCCTCGGTCGCTGCCAGCAGCGCCGCGTCGAGGTCGAGCGACGACCCCTCCGCGAGCGAGGCGAGCACATCCTCCTCGGTCGCGCGCCCGCCGGCGCCGACATAGAGCGCGAGCTTCTCGCATTCGCGCCGCATCACCAGCCGGTCCTCGCCGAGCCGCTGGGCCATCCAGGACACGGCCGCCGGATCGGCGCCGACGCCGAATTCGCGCAGCAGGGACGTGATGGATGCCTCGAGCGCGGGGCCGGTCTCGGCATAGCAGGCGATCACCGCGGCCTCGGGTCCGGCCTTTTCCAGCGCCGCGCGCAGCCCCTTGCGGCCGTCGAGCGAGCCGGCTTCCAGCAGCACGACGCCGGGGCCGTTGCCCGCCAGCACCGCCTTCGCCGCATTGGCAAGGCCGTCCGTGGCATCGCGCACGCGGACCAGCCGGCGGCCGCCGGTCAGCGCCGGCGTCGCGGCCTCCGCGGCCAGCAAGGTGGCATCCTTGGCCGCCTGTTCGCGCGGGATATCGACCAGGCGGAAGGGATCGTCGCCGGCGACGGCGCGGCTCAGCGCCTCGCCGCGTTCCCGCACCAAACCGCCATCCTCGCCGAAGATCAGGACGAGGCGCGCGGGCCCGGGATCGGCCAGGACGGCGGCGATCCGGCGCGCGTCGACCTTCGCCATCGCGTCAGCCGGCCTGCGGCGGACCGGCTTCGAAGCGCACGGCGAGCCGCCGCACGATGTCCTCGGACAGCTGCTCGACGAGCCGCCGCTCCGTCGCCTGCCGCGACGCGTCGGCCGCGAAGAACTGGTTCTCGGGAATGTTGTAGGCGTCGAAGGTCCGCTCCGTGCCGGCCATGACCAGCCGCGGCGGCACGTTCGTGTCGTAGAGATACCACTGCGCCGTCGCCGTGATGCGCACGCGGCTCGGCGATCCGTCGCGGCGGAAGCCCTGCTGCTCGATGCCGTAGCCGAGCCCGACGCGCAGGTCGTACTGCGCCAGCGCGCCGCCCGTGCCGAGGCGTTCTTCCAGCCGGCGGCGCATGAGCTGGCCGTTGCGCTCCGGGATCAGGCCGACGCGCACCGTCTCCAGCCCGCGGGTCGTCGCGAGGGCCCGGGGCGAATCCCCGTACATCGGCCGGAAGCCGCAGCCCGCCAGCGCGAGCAGCGGCAGGCCGAGGATCGCGCGCCTAGACGACAAGGTTCACCACCCGGCCGGGCACGTGGATGCGCTTTCGGATCGGCTTGCCGGCGATCGCACGCTGCACGTTCTCCTCGGCCTCCGCCGCGGCGAAGATCGTCTCCTCGCTCGCCCCCACCGGCACTTCGATGGTCGCCCGCAGCTTGCCCAGCACCTGCACGGCGAGCGTCACGCTCTCCGCCACCAGCAGCGCGGGGTCGGCCTCGGGCCAGGCCATCTCCGCGACCAGCGAGGCATCGCCGGGACGCAGCATCGACCAGGCTTCCTCCGCGAGGTGCGGCATCATCGGCGCGGACAGGCGCGCGAGCATCTCGAGCGCCTCGCGCCGCGCTCCGCCCGGTGCGTCCTTCGCCGCCTCGATCGCATTGGCGAACTCATAGAGCCGCGCGACGGCGACGTTGAATGCGAAGGTTTCCAGCGCCTCGGTCACCGTCGCGATGCAGCGATGCGTCGCGCGGCGCAGCGCGCGGCCCTCGGCCTCCGGCGCGGTGCCGGCGGGCGGCAGGGACGGCAGCGCCGTTTCCACCATGCGGAAGACGCGCTGGGTGAAGCGGTAGGCGCCGGCGACGCCGGATTCCGTCCACTCCATGTCGCGGTCGGGTGGGTTGTCCGACAGGATGAACCAGCGCGCCGTGTCCGCCCCGTACTTCGCGATGATCGCGCCGGGATCGACGGTGTTGCGCTTGGACTTCGACATCGCCTCGACGCGGCCGATCGTGACGGGCTCGTTGCCGCCCTTCACATGCGCCGTGCGCGTGCCGTCCGTGGCGAGGGAGAACTCGACCTCCTCGGGGTAGAGCCAGCGGCCGTCCGCGCCCTTGTAGGATTCGTGCTGCACCATTCCCTGGGTGAAGAGGCCGGCGAAGGGTTCCTCGACGGACAGGTGCCCCGTCTCCTTCATCGCGCGGGAGAAGAAGCGCGAATAGAGCAGGTGCAGGATCGCGTGCTCGATGCCGCCGATGTACTGGTCCACCGGCAGCCAGGCATCGACCGCGCCCTTCGTCACCGGCACGGCGGCGCGCGGCGAGCAGAAGCGCGCGAAGTACCAGGACGAATCCACGAAGGTGTCGCAGGTGTCCGTCTCGCGCCGCGCGGGCTTGGCGCAGTTCGGGCAGGCGACGTGCTTCCAGGTCGGATGATTGTCGAGCGGGTTGCCCGGCTTCGCGAAATCCACGTCGTCCGGCAGGCGCACCGGCAGCTGATCGTCGGGGACCGGCTGCACGCCGCAATCGTCGCAGTGGATGAAGGGGATCGGGCAGCCCCAGTAGCGCTGGCGGGAGACGCCCCAGTCGCGCAGGCGCCAGTTCACCACGCCGGTGCCGGCGCCGAGGCGTTCCAGTTCCTCGATCGCGCGCCGCTTCGACGCCGCGACGTCGAGCCCGTCGAGGAAGCCCGAGTTGAAGGCCGTGCCGTCGTCGGTGAAGGCCTCGTTGCCCACGGCGAAGGTCGCGGGATCGGCGCCCTTCGGCAGCACCACCGGCGTTACGGACAGCCCATACTTGCGCGCGAAGTCGAGGTCGCGCTGGTCATGCGCCGGGCAGCCGAAGATCGCGCCCGTGCCGTACTCCATCAGCACGAAGTTCGCGATCCACACCGGGTACTCCTGGCCGGTGAAGGGATGCTTCACGCGGAAGCCGGTGTCGAAGCCCTTCTTCTCGGCCTGCTCGATGACGGCTTCCGAGGTGCCCATGCTGCGGCACTCGGCGACGAAGTCGGCCGCCTTGGCATCGCGCGCGGCCGCGGCGGCCGCGATCGGATGCTCCGCCGCGACGGCGAGGAAGGACATGCCGAACAGCGTGTCCGGGCGCGTCGTGAAGACCTCGACATCCGCCATGCCGTCGACCGGCGCGGTCAGCGCGAACTTCAGCCGTGCGCCCTCGCTGCGGCCGATCCAGTTGGACTGCATCAGCTTCACGCGCTCGGGCCAGCGGTCGAGGCCGCCCAGCGCGTCCAGCAGGTCGGGCGCGAACTTCGTGATGGCGAGGAACCACTGCGAGAGCTTCTTCTTCTCGACCAGCGCGCCGGAGCGCCAGCCGCGCCCGTCGATCACCTGCTCGTTCGCCAGCACGGTGCCGTCCACCGGGTCCCAGTTCACCCAGGATTCCTTGCGCTCGACCAGGCCCGCCTTCCAGAAGTCGAGCAGCAGCTTCTGCTGCTGGCCGTAGTATTCCGGGTCGCAGGTGGCGAATTCCCGCGCCCATTCGAGCGACAGGCCCATGCGCTTCAGTTCCTCGCGCATGTTGGCGATGTTCGCGTAGGTCCACTTGGCCGGATGCGTGCCGCGCTCGCGCGCCGCGTTCTCGGCCGGCAGGCCGAAGGCATCCCAGCCCATCGGGTGCATCACCAGGTGCCCGCGGGCGCGCTTGTAGCGCGCCACCACGTCGCCCAGCGTGTAGTTCCGCACATGCCCCATGTGGATCTTGCCCGAGGGGTAGGGAAACATCTCGAGCACGTAGTATTTCTTCGCCTCGGCCGGCGGCACGTCGGGCACCGCGAAGCAGGCGCGTTCGTCCCACGCGGCCTGCCAGCGCGGCTCGGCGGCGCGGAAGTCGTAGCGGGGGGCAGCCTTGTCCTGGGTAGCGGGAATGTCGTTCATTGCGCGCGCGCGTCTCGTACCTGGCCATAGCGGAGAGAAGAGACGGATGCATAAGCGCTGGCGGGGCGGATTCCTAGGTCTCGCGGCCCTTTTCACCGCGCTGGCCGCCTCTGCCCGGGCGCAGGACCCGAACACGGACTTCGCGGCCTATCGCGCGCTGTTCTCGGTGGCGAGCCTCGGGCCGGCGCGCGGGGCGTCCACCGTCACGGGCTTCACCCTGCAGTACCGCGGCGCCGTGCCGGGCGCGGCCTTCGGCCTCGCGACGACGCCGGACGGGCGATCGACCTGGCGCTTCGTCACCGGGCGCGCCGACGCCGCCGCGGCGCGCCGGGACCTCCAGCCCGCCTGCGACGCCGATGCGGCGCGCGCGCTCGGTGCCGGCGCGACCTGCCGCATCCTGGCGCTGGACGGCGCGGTCGCGACACACCCCGGGGCCGTCTTCCGCCCCGTCGAGGCCCGGATCGGCCCCTTCCGCGCCGCGCCGCTGATGTTCCGCCACGGTCCCGCCGCTGCGGCCGGCGTGGTGCTGTGGTCGCACGGCTATGGCGGCCCCGCCGCGGACCGGCGGGGCACATCCGTGCCCGGGTCCATCGCCATGCTGAACGACGCCGGATGGGACGTGTTCCGCTTCGACCGCGATCCCGCGGAGGACACGCTCGCGACCACCCTGACCGCCATGCTGCGGGCCCTGCCGCTGCTGCGGGAGGCCGGCTACGGGCGCATCGTGCTCGCGGGGCAGTCGCGCGGCGGATGGCAGTCGATCATGGCCGCGGCCGAGCGGCCGGACCTCATCCATGCCGTGCTGGCCTTCGCCCCCGGCTCGCACGGGGAGGCCGCGCGGCCCAACAACCTGCCGGCCGCGCTCGAGGATTTCCGCCGCATCCTCGCCGCCCTGCCGGCCGAGGGGCCGCGGGTCGCGGTCGCGCTGTTCGAGAAGGATCCCTTCGACCCGGATCCGGCGGCACGGGCCCGGTTGATCGAGGAACGCGCCGCCACGCGGCGGGCGCCTACCATGGCCCTGTTCCCGGACCTGCCCGTGGAGGGCCACAACGGCGCCGCGGACTGGCGCTTCACGCGCAACCAGGGCCCCTGCCTGCTGACCCTGGTCCAAGCCCCCGAGGCGGGCGCCGCCCGCGGCCTGCGCCGCGCGCCCTGCACGGGGGGGTAGGGCACCCGCCGTCGCGGCGCGTCCTCGGACCGGACGCGCTGGGGACGCAGGGATCGGATTGCTGGGCCGGCGGCGACGCCGGCCGGCCAGGCGCCTGGGGGCTTAGCGCGCCCCGGCCGACTGGCTGCGCAGTTCGCGCGCCCGCACCAGGACACGGTCCTCGAGCTCGGCACCGGTCGAGGGTGCGACGATGGCGTCGACCCAGTTGTTGCCCTGCCGCACCTGGCGGAACACCGAGACGCGTACGCCGTCGGACCGCAGCTGGCGACCCATGACGTAGGCGGTCGCCTTGAACCGCTCGTTGCCGGCGCCCGGGGGCGAATACCAGTCGGTGATGATGACGCCACCGAAGGGGTCGGCCGAGGCGAGCGGCATGAAGGCCAGGGTGTCGAGCGTCGCGCGCCACAGGAAGGCGTTGACGCCGAGCCCGGCACCGCCCGCATCGGCTTCGCCGGGGCGCGGCGTGCGCGCGGTGCCGAACAGCACGATGCCGTCGTCCTGCCCTGTCAGACGGCCGCGCACGCGGTCTCGTCCGCTGCCGGCGGCGTATTCGTTCAGTCCGACGTCTCGGATGTTGTCCGATCCACTGCAGGCCGCGAGGAGCCCGATGAGGGCGCTGGCGAGCAGGGCGGTCCGGGCGAGGTGCGGGCGGGCAACGGTCATGGCCGCGGGTTGTAGCGCCGGAAGCGGGCCACTGCAAAGCCGGGGGTGGCCCCTGAAAAAGCGAAGGGCGGCAGGGTTTCCCCTGCCGCCCCCGCAGTCTCGACCGATCCGAGGATCAGAAGGCGAGGCGGATGCCCACCATGCCGACGTTGATCGTACGGGTGTTGCTGCCGTTGAAGGTCGCCAGCGTGGTCCCGTTGCCGCCGTAACGAGCGTCACCCGGCGCGGAGGTCGGAATGTTCTCGTCGTTGACGTTCTGGTAGATCGTGTACAGCGCCAGGCCCGGAGCGAGCGTGTAGACCGCGCCGACGCCCCAGATGGTGTGCGTACGATCCGGCAGGCTGCGGATGGAACCGGCGGCCCCAGCGGCGCAGAGCGGACCGGCGCTGCCGACGCGGCAGGTGCCGTTGTCCTGCACGCCCTGGGCGAAGTTCGCACCGATCAGCAGCGGGCCCATCGTGTAGGTCGCGCCGACAACCCAGTGGTAGCTGTCGTCCAGGCCCGGGTTCAGAGCCGCACGGCCCACCGAGGAACCGTTGTAGGCGCCCCAGGTGAACTCGCCGCCGACCGCGAAGCCGTAGGCGGACACCGTCAGGCCGGCCGTGTAGGCGGTGACGTTCTGCTGGCGGGAAACGCCCGTCGGGGCGCCCGTGCCGGTCAGCGCGCCGGAGTTGGCCCACATGCCGCCGAGGCCGGCGTTCAGGCCCACCGGGCCGAACGTGCCGCGGTAACGCAGGGCCGCCGACATCTCGTTCTCGAGCGCGGTGCGGTCACGCTGCTGCGCCAGGGTCGAGGTCGGCTGGTCCTGGCGCTCGCCCTCGTAGGAGTTCTGCGCGTAGGACAGGCCGAAGTCGAAGCCCGCGAACTGCGGCGAGAGGTAGATCACCTTCGTCGCGTCGTTGCCGTCGTTGATGCCCGAGGCGATGTACGCGCCCGAGAACAGGCCGGCGGTCACGATGAAGTCGTACCAGTCGCCGTCCGTGCCGACCAGGCCGGCCGACGGAGCGCGGACCTGCAGCTGGGAGGCCGCGTTGTCCTGCTGACCGAACTGCAGCGTGCCGAGGTTCGGGAAGGAGATGTAGCCCCACGCCTCGTCGAGGTCGACGCCCGAGCCCGAGCCGTTGGACCCGGCGGCGCCGGCGCCGCCCATGTTGTCCATCTGGAACTCGAAGTTCGCGCCGTAGGTCATGCCGTTGGCAGCGCGGCCATCGACGAAGATGTACAGCTCGAGGTCGTTGCGGAAGTCATAGCGCGAACGGCGCTGGGCGTTCGCCGCGCCACCGTTGGCCGCACCGCCCTGCACGCGCGACCGGGCCTGATCCCAGTCGTCGTAGATCATGGCGGCGGAGAAGTCGAAGTAGCCGCCGATGCGGACGGCAAGGCCGCTCGCCGCCGCGATGGCGGGCGAGGGAGCCGTCACGCCCTGCGTGCCAACCTGGTTGTTGCCGGCCAGGCTGCCCGGGGCCGTCGTCACCGGTGCCTGGGCGAAAGCCGCCGGCGCCAGCAGGGCGGCGCCGGCAACAGCGGTCGTCCCCAGCAGAATCTTGCGCATTCTAGTCCTCCTCATCGCCGGCGAACCGGCAGTTCCCTGGGCCGCCCTGCCCCCCCGGACAAGGTCCGCCGCCGCTTCCCCCACGAAAGACGGAAGGACGGCGTCGTGGCCTGCGCCGAATATGTCCCGGCCTTCACCCGGGGGGCAACGGCGCAGAGACCGCCGCCGCGACTTACCTGAGACACTGTGGCGAGGCGGACACAGCCTGTTGCGCCAGCCCGCCGATCGCGGCGACCCCCGCGGCCCGCCGCGGGACACGCCGCGCCGTCCGCGCCCCGATGCCGCCCAGCGCCACCACGCCGGCCGTCGCGGCGCGGCGCAGCGCCGCCGCCGCGCGCAGCCAGCGCAAGGGTCCGAGGGCCGGGGCGCCCGGATGGCTCGCGGTCGGGAACAGCGGAGAGAGGAATACGACATCGGGCCGCAGGCGCCGCACCCGCGCCGCGGCCCTCGCGCTGCCATGGGCCGCCAGGGTCAGCACCGCGCCCGGCCGCCCGCCGCGCCGCGCCGCCAGGACCGGAAGGATCCCGGCCGCCCCATGCCGGTCCGGCAGGTGCAGGCCGCCGCCGACCGCCAGCGCCGCCCGTCCGTCCCCGCCGACCAGCACCACCAGACCGCGGCGCCGCGCGACCTGCGCCAGCCCGACCAGGACGTTGCGCGTCGCCCCGCGCGCGACCACCCCCGACCCACGCGGAAGCGCCGCCGCCGCGTCGCGCGGGTCGGGCAGGCGGACCGGGTCGGAGAACAGCCACAGCGCGGGCAGGCGCCGCCCGCGCCGCACGGGCGGCCGGCAGGCGCGCGCCGCGGCCGCGATGGGCGCGGGCAGGCCCATGGCCCGCCCTCAGCGCCCCGCGCGGCGCAGCACCAGGTCGCAGAAGGCGGCCGAGATCCGCCCCAGGTTCGGCAGCAGGTAGTCGAAGCCTTCCTTCGCCTCGGCGAACATGGCGCGCATCGACGGGTTGGCCTCGAAGACCAGCAGCCGGTCGTCGGGCAGCAGCGCCGCGTCGACGCCGAAGAAATCGAGGCCGAGACGATCGGCCATCTCCCCCAGCGCCACGAGGCGCGGCAGGCCGATCCGCTTCTCGAAGTTCTCGAGGTAGTCGCGCTCGCGCGCCTGGTCCTCGGGGTGCGCGCCCATCCAGGCGCGGGAGTTGCGATGGTGGATGTTCCAGTGGTCGGCCGTCGCCCAATGCTCGGGCATGACCCGCCCGCCGATCACCAGAAGACGGGTCTTGCGATACAGCCCGTCGGCATCGCGGTAGTCGATGAACTCGGTGAGGAAGAGGTCGGTCGACGCCGGCAGTTGCGCGAGGTCCTCCTCCTTCTCCAGCAGCAGCATCCCCTCGCCGGTATGCGTCCCGGCCGGACGGGAGATGAGCGGGAAGGCGAGCCCGCCCGCGGGCATCGCAGCCCGCACCGCGGCCGCCGTGTCCGGCGCAGCGGCGACGCGGGCGGTGCGCGGCACCACCAGCCCCTCGATGCCGGCGAAGAGCTCGGGGGCGAGGTCGCGGGCGACGCGGGGCACCTCGGCCGGGGGATTGATGACGGGCAGGCCGAGCCGCGCGACCGCCATCGCCGCGAGCTCGAGCCCGCGCTTCATGCCCTCGGGCTCGGTGATCGCATTGTAGATCACGTCGCAGGGCGGCAGCCGGTCGAGCACGCCGGGATCGGCCTCGAGCGCATCGACATAGAGATGCACGCGCGCGAAGCGCGCCGGATCGAGGTGGTCCGAGGCGTTGTTGTGCCCCTCGGGCAGCTTCGCCCCCCCCGGGGCCGGCTGGAAATGGCCCTCGCCCAGGGCCTGCAGCACCAGCACCGTCGCTTCCGTCGCGCCATGGGACGGGACGACGGTGAAGGGCTGCAACCGCACTGCTTCGCGCGACGCGGCCTGCGCGGCGGGGACGTCGCCCCGCGCGGCGGCGGCCACCGCGGCGGCGATCCGCGGGCGGTCGTCCGCCGGGGCCAGGGCGACGGCCCGTTCCGCCGCCTGGGTCGCGGCCGGCGCCTCGCCCAGCCAGGCGAGCAGCAGGGCGAGGTTGGTATGACCCTCGGCCAGGTCGGGCTGTGCGGCGATGGCGGACCGGAAGGACACCAGCGCATCGGGCAGGCGCCCCTGCGCGCGCTGCGCGAGGCCGAGGCTGTTCAGCGCCCCGCCCGCCCTCGGGTCGCGCGCCGTGACCTGCTTCAGCTCGGCCTCGGCCTCCGCCGCGCGACCGGCGGCGAGCAGCAATTCCCCGAGCCGCTGGCGCGCCAGACCAAGACCCGGATTCAGCGCCAGCGCCTGGCGCAGCGTGGCCTCGGCTTCTGCCGCCTGGCCGAGCGTGGCGAGCGCGCCGCCGAGATTGGCATGCGCCTCGGCGAAATCCGGCTTCGCCGCCACGGCCTGTCGCCAGGCGGCGGCGGCGGCGAAGGGATCGCCGGCCTTGTCGTGCACGTTGCCCAGCGCCAGCAGCGCGGTCGGATGCCCCGGGCGCGCGGCGAGCGAGGCCTCGATCGCCTGGCGGGCCTCCTCGAAGGCGCCGCGGCCGGTCAACAGTATGCCGAGGTTCAGGAGCACCACCGGATTGGCCGGCTCGCGCTCGAGCACGCGGCGGAAGGCGGCTTCGGCCTCCGCGCCATGGCCCGCCATGGCTTCGGCATTGCCGTGGGCGACGATCCAGGCGGTCGGCGCACCGGGTTCGGCGGCGGCGCTGGCGAGCGGCGCCAGCGCTTCGGGCAGGCGCCCGAGCCGCAGCAACCCCATCCCGCCCATGTGCTGGACCGCGGGTTCCAGCGGCGCGGCGCGCATCGCGGCGCGCAGCGCCTGCTCGGCCTCAGGGCCGCGGCCGGCGCGGAAGGCGGCCTCGGCGGCGCGGAGATGTTCGGCGGCTTCGCTCACCGGTCTGATCCTGGAACGGAGGGGAAGGCGCAGCCTTCGGGGCGGTTGCTCTAGCGTGGCGCCGCCGCGCCGGGCAAGGCGGAGGCTTTAGCGTTGGCGGCACCGGCCCGCACCCCCACCCGGCCACCCAACGACAGTATCCTGGATGGGTGGCCGGGTGGGGGTGCGGGCCGGTGCCGCCCGTCACGAAATCCACTACCTTCCGCGCCATGTCCGACATCGTTGCCAACCTCGCCGCCATCCGTGCCCGCATCGACGCCGCCTGCGCCCGCGCCGGGCGTCCCGCCGGCTCCGTCACCCTCGTCGCCGTGTCCAAGACCCATCCGCAGGAGGCGGTGGTCGAGGCGCTGGCCGCCGGGCAGCTGGTCTTCGGGGAAAACCGCGTCCAGGAAGCCCAGGCGAAGTTCCCCGGCCTGCGCGCCGCGCATCCGGCGATGCGGCTGCACATCATCGGCGGGCTGCAGACCAACAAGGCGCGCGACGCCGTGCGCGTCGCCGACGTCATCGAGACCATCGACCGCCCGAAGCTCGCCGCCGCCATCGCCGAGGCCATGGCGAAGGAAGGCCGCCGCCCCGATTGCCTGGTGCAGGTCAACACCGGCGACGAGAGCCAGAAATCCGGCGTCTCCCGCGCCGAGGCTGACGCCTTCATCCGCGCCGCGCGCGACGAGTACGGCCTGCCGGTCACCGGGCTCATGTGCATCCCGCCCGTGGACCAGGACCCGCGGCCGCATTTCGCCTGGCTGCGCGACCTCGCGGCGAAGCACGGCCTGCCCGTCGTCTCGATGGGCATGAGCGCGGATTTCGAGATCGCCATCGAGGAAGGTGCCACGCTGGTGCGCGTCGGCACCGCGATCTTCGGCCACCGCCCCGCGCCGGCCTGAGTCAGACCAGGACCTCCGCCACCCCGCGATGGGGTTCGAGCCCGCCATCGTAGCCCGCCTGGGCGAGTGTCGCGGCCTCGGTGTCGCGCAGCCCGGCCAGGACCAGCGCGATGCCGCGGTCCGCCAGCGCGCGGCGCAATTCGAGGAACATCTCCGCCCCCGGCAGATCGATCGCGGTGACCGCGGTCATGTCGAAGACGACGCGGTGCACCGGATCGGGCCGCGCGGCGAGCAGCGCCTGCGTCGCGTCCATGACGTGCTCGGCATTCATGTAGAGCACGGCGGAACGACACCGCAGCACGAGGACGCCGGGCTGGCGGAGGGCATCCGGGCGGTGCGCCAGGTCGGCGAAGACGTCGGTGCCCGGCACGCGGCCGAGCTCGGCGACCGCCGGGCGCAGCGCCGAGCGCAGCATCAGCACCACCGACAGCGTCGCGCCGATCAGCACGCCCTGCAGCAGCCCCGCCGCCAGCACGCCGCCGAGCGCGGCGAGCGCGACCAGCCCTTCCGAGTGCCGGAACCGCCAGGCCCGCACCAGCCCCTTGATGTCGATCAGCCCCGTCACCGCGGCGAGGACCATCGCCGCCAGCACCGGCTGCGGCAGCGTCGCGAGCAGCCCGGTCAGCGACACCGCCACCACCAGCAGCGCGCCGGCGGCGAAGAGCCCCGAGAGTGGCGTGCGCGCTCCGGCCTCCTCGTTCACCACCGATTGCGAGGACCCGCCGCTGACCGCGAGGCCGCGCCCGAGCCCGGCCGCGAGGTTCGCCGCCGCCAGCGCCAGCATGTCGCGCCCGGCGTCGTAGCGCTGCCCCTCCCGCCGCGCGAACATCCGCGCCACCGCCGAGGTCTCGACGATCGCGAGCAGGAAGCAGGCGAGGCCGACCGGCAGCGTGTCCCGCAGGTCCGCGCGCGAGACATCGGGGAGCCCGGGCATCGGCAGCCCCCGTGGCACCGTGCCCACCAGGCTGACCCCGTGCGGCGCGAGGTCGAGCACCGCGCCCGCCAGGATCCCCGCCACCACCACGATGAGCGCGACCGGCCGCGTCGGCGCCAGCGCCTTGCCGACCAGCAGCCCCGCCAGCGCCACGGAGCCGATCAGGAGCGAGGCGCGGTTCGTCTCCCCCACATGCAGGACGAGGTGGACGACGCGGGCGAAGAAGTCCTCGCCATGCCCGGCGAAGCCGAGCAGCTTCGGCAGCTGCGCCGCCGCCAGATGCAGCGCGAGGCCGCATTTGAAGCCGAGCATCACCGTATCGGAGACGAAGCGCGCCAGCACCCCCGCACCCAGCGCCCAGCCCAGCGCGGCGAAGGCCCCGGCCCAGAGCGTCGCCGCCGCGATCAGCGCGGCATGGCGCGCCGGATCGCCGCCGGACATCTCCGCGACCGTCTGGCCGAGCAGCAGCGACAATCCGGTGGTGACCGTGACGACCGTGCGGCTCGACCCGCTGAACAGCCAGAAGACGGCGCCGGCGAAGATGCAGGCATGCAGCCCGGCCTGCGGCGGCAACCCGGCGATCGCCGCATCCGCCAGCGCCGCGGGCACCATGTAGGCCGCGAGCATCAGCCCCGCGACGAGATCCGCGCGCAGCGTGGCGCCGGTGACGCTCCTTATCCAGCCGGGCAGCACCATGGCGGCATCCTCCGCCGGGGCCGCCGCGTCGGCCAAGCAGAAATCGCGACCGCTATGCCGCCGGGGCGGGCAGGCCCAGGAGCCGCGCGAGGCCGCCGCGCGAGCGGCCCACCAGGTCCGCCAGCGTGTATCGGTCCAGCACGGCGAGGAAGGCGTCGAGCGCCTCGGCCAGCACGGGGCGCAGGCCGCAGGCGGGGGTGATGACGCAGTTCCCGGTGCCGAGGCAGGGGGCGAGCGCGAGGCCCGGTTCGGTCCGCCGCACCACCACGCCGATGCTGATCTCGCTCGCCGGCCGCGCCAGCCGCAGCCCGCCATTGCGGCCGCGCAGCGTCTCGACGTCGCCGGCCTGGCCGAGCAGCAGCACCACCTTGGTCAGGTGGTTCTCCGCGATGCCGTAGGCGTCCGCGATCTCGGCGATGGTCGCGCGCCGGCCTTCCTCGATCGCGAGGTAGATCAGCGTGCGCAGCGTGTAGTCGGTGAAGGCGGTGAGCTGCATCGCGGCCGGGCTGGGGTCGGGGCAGGCGCGGTCAGTAGACCATCACCACGATCAGCACCACGACGAGGTTCCACACCAGCATGTTCACCAGGGTGCGGATCATCATCCGGTCGTCGCTCGCGCCCGCGCCGAGCAGGTCGCTCACGATCTCGCCGGGCAGGAGGAACGCCTTGGTCAGGGCCGTCATCGCCGTGCTTCCCATGCAGGGTGTGGGCGCACCCTGGACCTCCGGCGTGGTAAAAGCAAGATTTTGAATCTTTCTTTTACGTCACCCGCCGCCTTGACGCGCCCGCCCGCAGGCGGGATCACGCGCAGCAGCCATTGAAACGGTGCCTTTCCCGATGACCCGCGTCTTTTCCGGCATCCAGCCCTCGGGCGTGCCCACCCTCGGCAACTATCTCGGCGCCATCCGCAACTGGGTGCCGCTGCAGGACCAGCACGAGGCGATCTATTGCGTCGTCGACCTGCACGCGATCACGGTCTGGCAGGACCCGGCCGACCTGCGGCGGCAGACGCGGGAAATGGCCGCGACGCTGATCGCCTGCGGGCTCGATCCGAAGCGCTGCACGCTGTTCGTGCAGTCGCATGTGCGCGCCCATGCGGAGCTCGCCTGGATCTTCAACTGCGTCGCGCGGCTCGGCTGGCTGAACCGCATGACGCAGTTCAAGGACAAGGCGGGCAAGGACCGCGAGGCGGCGTCCTCGGGCCTCTACGTCTATCCGAACCTGATGGCGGCCGACATCCACGCCTACCACGCGACCAAGGTGCCGGTGGGCGAGGATCAGAAGCAGCACCTCGAGCTCGCGAACGACATCGCGCAGAAGTTCAACCACGACTACGGCGTGGACTTCTTCCCCAACATCGAGCCGCTGATCCAGGGCGTCGCCGCGCGCGTCATGTCGCTGCGCGACGGCACGAAGAAGATGTCGAAGTCCGATCCCTCGGACCAGTCGCGCATCAACCTGAACGACGATGCGGATTCGATCGCGCAGAAGATCAAGCGCGCCAAGACCGACCCCGAGCCGCTGCCGGACCATCTGGCGGGCCTGGAAGGCCGGCCGGAGGCGCGCAACCTGGTCGGCATCCTCGCCGCCGTCACCGGCACGCTGCCGGAGAACGTGCTGCGCGAGCATGGCGGGCAGGGCTTCGGCCAGTTCAAGAACACGCTGACCGAGGCGCTGGTCGATCACCTCGCTCCGATCCAGGCGGAACTGAAGCGGCTGCTCGAGGATCAGGGCGCGCTGGACGCCGCGCTGCGGCTCGGCGCAGAACGTGCGAACGCGATGGCCGAACCGATCGTGACGAAGGCGCGGGAGATCGTGGGCTTCCTGCCCCGCGCCTGAGCCGGGGAGGGGCATGGCCCCTCCTCCGACCCGACCGGGGAACGGCGCCGGCGGTCAATCCCCGGCCTGCGGCACCATCCGCCCGAGCGACCGGCCACCGAACAGGTGCACATGGTAGTGCGGCACTTCCTGCCCGCCATGCGCGCCCATGTTCATCAGCACGCGATACCCCGGCTGCTCGAGCCCGAGGTCCTTCGCCACCTTGGCCACCGCGCGCCAGAAGCCCGCGATCTCCTCCGGGCTCGCCTGCGCGGCGAAGTCGGCGACCGAGACGTAGCGCCCCTTCGGGATCACCAGCACATGCACCGGCGCCTGAGGGGCGATGTCGTGGAAGGCGAGCGCGTGCTCGTCCTCATGGACCTTCCTGGCCGGAATCTCGCCGCGCAGGATGCGCGCGAAGATGTTGCCGTCGTCATAGGGGGGCAGGCCGGACACGGGCATGGCGGTCTCCTGGGCGTTGAGGCCCGCATCCTCCGCCTCCGCGGCCGACGCGCAAGGCCATGAAGATGGTGCTTGCACCGGGCGCCTGTTTTCGAATAACTCTCCGTTATTCGAATAACAGCGTGTCGCACGAATGCCCGCCACCCCGGCCCGCCCCTATCGCCAGGTCGCCCGCGCCGCCGCCACCGAGGAGACGCGGCGGCGCATCGTCGCCGCCTTCGCGGCCGCGCTCGAACGACTCTGGCTGGACGAGATCACCCTCGACGACGTCGCCGCCGCCGCCGGGACCACCCGCCAGACCGTGATCCGCCTGTTCGGTGGCAAGGAAGGCCTGCTCGCCGCGGTGTCCGAGCATTTCGGCCGGGAGGTCGAGCTGCGCCGCGCGCTGCCGCGCCCGGCCACGCCCGCGGCCATCGCCCGCGCCATGGCCGACGACTACGAGGCAAGCGGGGAGACGATCCTGCGGCTGCTCGCCCAGGAAGGCCGCCACCCGGCCCTCGTCCCCTTCCTCAACTACGGCCGGCGCGAGCACCGCGACTGGGTCCGCCGCGCCTTCGTGGACACGCTCGCCGCCTGCCCGCCGGCGGAGCGCGAGGCGCTGACCGATCGGCTCGTCGTCGCCACCGACGTCTACGCCTGGAAGCTGCTCCGGCACGACGCCGGGCGCAGCCGCACCGACACCGAAGCGGCGATCGCCGCCATCATCGCGGCGATCGTCGCCGCAGGGAGCAAGCACCATGGCTGAGTTCCTCGTCACCACCTTCGAAGGCGGCGGCAATGTCCCGCCCTGCGTCGGGATGATCAGGCGCCTGGTCGCGCGCGGGCACGCCGTGCGCGTCCTCGGCGACGAGGTCCTGCGCGCGGAGATGGAAGCCGCCGGCGCGTCCTTCCGCCCCTGGACCACGGCGCCGAACCGGTCCGACCGGCGGCCCGAGAGCGACCCGATGCAGGACTGGATGGCGACCGAGCCCGGCGGCGGGCTGCTGCGGCTGCTCGACCACATCTCCATCGGCCCCGCCGCGGCCTATGCCGCGGATACGCTCGCCGAACTGCGCCGCGCGCCGGCCGATGCGCTGCTCTGCTGCGACCTGCTCTACGGCCCGCCGATCGGCGCGGAGGCAGCCGGCGTGCCCTTCGCCATGTTCGGCAGCAATGTGAGCATCCTGCCGGTCGAGGGCATCCCGCCTCTCGGGCCGGGCCTGTTGCCGCCGACGACACCCGAGGAGCATGCGATGGCCGCGGGCGTCGCCGCCTGGTTTCGCGACATGCTGAATGAGCGGCTGCCGGTGCTGAATGCCGCGCGCGCGACCCATGGCCTCGTCCCGTTGGCCGAGGCCGCGGACCAGATGCGGCGGGCGCGGATGACCGTGCTCGCCACCAGCCCGGCCTTCGATTTTCCGGCGACCGCGCTGCCGAAGGGGCTGCGCTATGTCGGGCCGCTGCTCGACGCGCCGGACTGGGCGGCCGCATGGGCGTCGCCCTGGGATGCGGCGGACGCGCGGCCGCTGGTGCTGGTCGCGTTGAGCACGACCTTCCAGGACCAGGTCGGGACCATCCAGCGGTTGCTCGACGCGACGGAAACGCTGGCGGTACGCGCCGTCGTCACCCTGGGTCCGGCGCTGGACGGCGTCGCGCTGCGTGTCCCTGCCAATGCGCATGTCGTCGCCAGCGCTTCCCACGATGCGCTGATGCGCGAGGCATCGCTGGTCGTGACGCATTGCGGGCACGGCACCGTCTTGCGCGCGCTGGCGCATCACCGCCCGATGCTCTGCCTGCCGATGGGGCGCGACCAGAATGACAACGCGGCCCGCGTGGCTGCGCGCGGGGCCGGAATCCGCCTGGCGTCGGATGCATCGGTGCCGGCGCTGCGCGATGCGATCGCGGTCCTGCTGGCCGACCCGCGCTACGCAGCGGCGGCCGCGGCCCTCGGCACCGCCATCGCGGCCGCGACGCGGGAAGCGGCGCTGGTCGAGGCGCTCGAGGAACTCGTCACCGGGCCGGCCTGCCGCCACGCGGCCTGACCGGAAGGGGCGCCGACCTGGGCGCGGAGGCCGGGCTCGGCCTACGCGTCGCCCAGCGCGGCGAAGGCCTGCGCATAGCGCACCTCACCCTGCGGCGGCGGTGCGTCCGGGACCAGCGTCAGGACCTGGAAGGCCGGGTGGCCGCACCATGGCGCGCCGGTGATGCCTTGCGCGGCGCGGAAGCCGAAGCGGCCGTAATAGGCGGGCTCACCCAGCACATGGGCCGCCGTCGCCCCGGCCGCGGCACAGCGCGCCAGCCCCTCGCGCACCAGCGCAGCGCCGGTGCCCTGGCGCCGCGCGACCTCGGCGACGGCCAGTGGCGCCAGTGCCGCCACGCGTGCCGCGCCGACCGGCGCCCAGGTGAACATCACCTGGCCGAGGATGACGCCCGCCTGCTCCGCGACGAGTTCCGCGACCACCGCGCCTTCCGCACGGAGCAGGCCCACGAGACGCGCTTCCGCCTCACCGCCGAAGGCGGCGCGCAGCAGCGCGTCGATCGCCGCCGCATCCTCCGCTCGCGCGGGACGCAGCGCCATGCTCATGGCAGCTTCGTGGTCCCCGCCGCGCGGATGATGCCCTGCGGACGGGCAGCCTTCTCGGCAATGCCGGAAATGCCCTGGCGCCGCGCGAGCTCAGTCCACACCTCCAGCGGGCGGATGCCGGCATCCACCCAGACGACGACGAGGTGATAGAGCAGGTCCGCGCTCTCGAGCACCGTCGCCGAACGATTGCCGGTCGCGGCCTCGATCACGCATTCTACCGCTTCCTCGCCGAGCTTCTGCGCGACCTTGGCGGTGCCGCGGGCGATCAGGCGGGCCGAATGGGAGGCCATGGTGTCGCCCGCGTTCCGCCGGTCCTCCACCACCTGCCACAGGCGATCGAGGATGGCGGCGTCGGCGCCCTCGATCGAGGGCATCAGCGGGGCGAGCAGGCGCTTGTCGGCCTTCTTCACCGGCTTGGGCAGCTTTGCCTTGGCCGCGGCCTTGGTGGCACGCACCACCGCGGGCACCGGCACCTTCACCTTCTTCTTGGCCGCGACCTTCTTCTTGGTCGCGGCCGTCTTCGGCGGCGCCTTCTTGGCGACCTTCTTCTTCTCTGCCTTGGCCATGCGCCCTACTCCCCGGCCTTCAGGGTCCGGCGCACCGGCAGCCCCGCCGCGGCGAGCGCGGCCTTGGCGTCGGCGATGCTGAATTCCCCGTAATGGAACACGCTGGCGGCGAGCAGGCCGGTCGCGCCGGCCTTCGCGCCTTCGACGAAATGCCCCGGTGCGCCAACGCCGCCCGAGGCGACGATGGGCAGTCGGATCGCGGCGCGGACCGCGCGCGTCAGCGGCAGGTCGAAGCCCTGCTTGGTGCCGTCGCGGTCCATCGAGGTCAGCAGGATCTCCCCGGCGCCGAGCGCCTGGACCTGCTTCGCCCATTCCACCGCGTCGATGCCGGTGCCGCGGCGGCCGCCATGGGTGAAGACTTCCCAGCCCTCGCCCGTTGCCTTCTTCCGCGCGTCGATGGCGACGACGATCGCCTGGCTGCCGAAGGCCTCGGCACAGCGGCGCACCAGGTCGGGATCGGCGACGGCGGCGGAATTGATCGAGACCTTGTCCGCGCCGGCCAGCAGCAGCCGCCGCGCATCCTCCACGCTCCGCACGCCGCCGCCGACGGTCAGCGGAATGAAGACCTCGGCGGCCGTGCGCGAGACGACGTCGAGGATGGTGTCCCGGTTCTCGTGGCTGGCGGTGATGTCGAGGAAGGTGACCTCGTCCGCGCCCTCGGCGTCATAGGCGCGCGCCTGCTCCACCGGGTCGCCGGCATCGCGCAGTTCGACGAAGTTCACGCCCTTCACGACGCGGCCGTCCTTCACGTCGAGGCAAGGGATGACACGGAGGGCGAGCACCGGACCGGATGACCTTTCTGCTTGTGCGCGCTTCGGCGCGATGTGCGCCGCGACACTGGAAACAGGAGCGAGTGAGGCGGAATGATGCGCCGGTCAAGTAAAGCCTTGTGCCCGGAGGGCGGGTCAGATGCGCGGATATGGCGTGGTCGAGGACGGCTTCACCTTCACCGAGGAGGAGATCGCGCGCGGCAGCCCCCGCTTCTGGTGGGGCCCCCGCAAGCGCGCGGCCTATGACCGGGTGCTCGCCCGGCGCGGCCAGTCGCGGCAGGACGAGCGCGACGACGACCGCGAGGACAGCAACGGGTCGAGCGACACGTCCTCGGGCAACAACGCGTCCGCAGGGGCGGCGGCCGGGGCCGCCTTTGTCGTGATGTCGCAGGAGGAGAAGCGGACCGAAAGCGGCTCCGCCTGGTCGTCCTGGTTCAGCGGCGGGTCGGACGGCGGAAGCGGGTCGTCCGACGGCAGCAGCAGCAGCGGATCCTCGGACAGCGGGGGCGGTTCGTCCGACACCGGCGGAAGCAGCAGTTCGGAATGACGACCGACGATCAGGCCTTTCCGCCGCGGCCGAGGATGCGGTCGAGCCCGAGCGGGCCGCTCCCCGCCGTGGTCAGGTAGAGGAAGCAGAAGCAGAACAGGATCGACAGGTTGCCGCCGTTGCGCGCGGGGAAGAAATCCCGCGGCTGGTGGATCCAGAAATAGGCCACGGCCATGTAGCCGGCCATGATGAAGGCCGCCGGGCGGGTGAAGAAGCCGAGCACGAGCATCACGCCCGCCACCGTCTCGAGCACGCCGGAGAAGACCACCTGGCCGGGGAAGGCCGACCCGCCTGGGGCGGCGGCGGGGAAGCCGAACAGCTTGCTCAGCCCGTATTGCAGCAGCACCAGGCCGACCATGATGCGGAGCAGGCTGAGCATGAGCGGCTGGAAGGTCCGGACGAAGGCGGCGAGACGCGACATGGAGGCTCCGTGACAGGGTGCGATGCGCTGGGGTACCGGTCAGGCCGATGCCACGGCTGACGCGAGAAGCGAACCATGCGTCGGAATGTTCCGCCAGCCGGATGCGGGGCAATGCCGCACCTGTGATGGCCAGCCGTCGAATGTCCGTCAGCCCGCCGCCGCCAGCGCAGCCCTCGGATCGATCCGCCCGTCGTAGAGCGCCCGTCCGATGATCGCGCCCTCGATGCCGGCCTTGGCTTCGCGCAGGGCCACCAGGTCCTCGACGCCGGCGACGCCGCCCGAGGCGATGATCGGCAGGGCCACGGCGCGGGCGAGCGCGGCCGTCGCGGCGACGTTCACGCCGCCGAGCATCCCGTCGCGGGCGATGTCGGTGTAGATCACCGCCGCCGCGCCGGCGTCCTCGAACCGCCGGGCGAGTTCGGTCGCGCTGACGTCGCTGGTCTCGGCCCAGCCTTCGGTCGCGACCATGCCGTCCCGTGCATCGATGCCGAGCGCGACACGGCCGGGAAAGGCCTTGCAGGCGGCCCGCGCGAAATCCGGATCCTTCACCGCCGCGCTGCCGAGGATGATCCGCGTCACGCCGGCCGCGAGCCAGGCCTCGGCCACCGCCATGGTGCGGATGCCGCCGCCGAGTTGCACCTTGGCCCCCAGCACGGCGGCGAGGATGCCGCGCACCGCCTCGGCATTCGCAGGCTTGCCGGCGAATGCGCCGTCCAAGTCGACGACATGCACCCAGGCGAAGCCGGCCTCGACGAAGGACCGCGCCTGCGCGCCGGGATCGTCGGCATAGACCGTCGCCTGGTCCATCTCCCCGCGCTTGAGACGCACGACCTGACCGCCCTTCAGGTCGATGGCGGGATAGAGCGTCAGTGTCACGGCCGGTGGTCCCTCGATGCGCGCGGGGCAGAAACGCGCCGGACGGGGTGCCGTCAAGGCTGGCGCGTCGGGATGGGCGTGGCAGCATGGTCCGGTGAGTTGCCTCCCCGGATACACGATCGGGCGGCCCGCAGGGCCGCAGGCCCGCATGGGCGTCGCGATGCCCCCCGCGAAACCGGGCCCCGGCGGCCCGCGGGGCCAGGCAGGGCCAGGACGCCGATGAAGGCGTTCCTTCCGGGCCTGCGCGAGGCCCTCGGCGCGGCCGGGGTCGCCATGGCGGCGACCTTTCTTGCCTTCGGTGCCGCGGTCCGCGAGGCCGGGCTTTCCCCCGCCTGGGCCGTGCTGGCCTGCTGGGGGATCTATGGCATGCCGGGCCAGCTGATCCTGGTGCAGGCGGCGACCCTCGGCTGGGCCGGCGGCGTCGGCACGGCGGTGATGGGCGCCGTCGCGGTGAATGCGCGCTTCCTGCCCATGGCCGTCTCGATCGCGCCGGTCCTGTCATCCGGATCGCGACTGCGGCTGCTGCCGGCGGTGCCTTTCATCGCCATCACGCCCTGGGCAGCCGCCATGCGGGCGCTGCCGGCCATCGAGCGGCCGGGCCGCGTCGGCTGGTTCCTCGGTTTCGGCCTGACCTCCTGGGTGGTGGCTGGTTTCGCCGCGCTGTCGGGCTACTATGTGGCCGGCGCGCTCGGGCCCGAGGCCAGGGCCGCACTCATCTTCGTCAATCCGCTCTACTACGCGCTGCTGCTGGCCGGCGACCTCGACAAGCCGGCGCCGCGACGGGCGGTGCTGTGCGGCGCGGCCGCGGCCTCGCTCGCCGCGGTGCTGCCGGCCTCGATGGCGCTGCTGGCCGCCGGGCTGGTCGGCGGAACCGCGGCCTTCCTGCTGGGGCGGCGCCGTGGCCGAGGCTGACCTCGCCCTCCTGCTGACCGCCGCCGCCTGCCTGGGGCTGCGGCTCGCCGGCGTGTGGCTGGCCGGCGGTCTCGCGGCGGACCATCCGCTGATCGCCTGGGCGACGGCGGTCGCGCAGGCGACGCTTGCGGCCTTCGTCGCCCTTGCCATCGTCGCGCCGGCCGGTGCCATGGCCGAGGTGCCGCTGGTCGCGCGCCTGGCCGGGCTTGCGGTCGGCGTCGCCGCCTGCCTCGCGATGCGCCAACGCCTTCTGCTCGCCCTGATGACGGGGCTTCTCGCGATGCTGGTGGTCAGGGCGGTGCTCTGACGGAAATCGTCCGGCGCCGGCCCCCGAACCGCGACGATCAGACTCCCAGCACGCCGTGCTGACGCAGGAAGCCGAGCAGAGGCAACAGCGGCAGGCCCAGGATGGCCGTGTGGTCGCCCTGGATGCGGGCGAAGAGCTGTGCGCCGGGCCCTTCCAGCCGATAGGCGCCGACCGATCGGGTCAGCACCTCGCCCTCGGCATCCAGGTAGGCGTCGAGGAACGCGCCGCTGAAGTCCCGCATCGTCATGCGCGGTACCGCGACGTGCTGCCATATGCGCCCGCCGTGGCGATGGCAGACCATCGCCGTGACGAGGTCGTGCGTCCTGCCGCGCAGGGCCTGAAGCTGCACCCGCGCGGCCGCCAGATCGGCGGGCTTGTCGAACCAGGCGCCTTCGCAGACGAGCAACTGGTCGCAACCGATCACCAGCGCCTCGGGGTCGCGGCGGGCGATGCGCTCGGCCTTGGCGTCGGCCAGCATCAGCGCGGCATCGGCCGGCGGGATGCCCTCCGCCTGCGCTGCGGCCTTGATCTCGGCCTCGTCCACGGCGGCCGGCTGGGCCTCGAAACGCAGGCCGGCGCCGTCCAGCACCGCCCGCCTCGCGGTGGATGCGGAAGCGAGGACGACCCGCGGCGCTGCCGCCTGCATCATGTGCCCGGCTGGCCCAGCACGGCCGCGGCCGGATCTTCCGGCAGATGCGGGGCGACGTTGTCCTTCCGCCGGGCGTGCCAGGCGTCCATCAGCTGCAGGATGGTCGCGGCCGTCTCCTCGATGCTGCGGCGCGTGACGTCGATGACGGGCCAGCCGCGCGCGGTGCACAGCCGCCGGGCGGCGACGATCTCCGCCTTCACGGCCTCGGGGTCCACGTAATCGGTCGCGTCCTGCCGGACGCCAGCCGCGCCGATGATCTTCAGCCGATGCCGCCGGATGTCGATCAGGGCGTTCACGTCGATATGCAGGCCGACCACGGGACAAGGCGGATTCTCGAGCGCTTCGGGCAAGGGCGCACCCGGCACGATCGGCACGTTCGCCGCCTTGATGCCGCGGTTCGCCAGATAGAAGCAGGTGGGAGTCTTGGACGACCGCGACACGCCCACCAACACCACATCCGCATCCCTGATGCCGAGCGTGCCCTGCCCGTCGTCGTGGGACAGCACGTAGTGCATCGCGTCGATGCGGCGGAAATAGTCGGCGTCCATGACGTGTTGGGCCGCCCGCTTTTCCTTCGCCCGGGCCCCGATCGCCCCCTGGAGCAGGTCCATCACCGGGTCGAGCGGCGAGAAGCTCTGCACGCCGAGGCGCCCGCAGGTTTCCTCGAGCGCGAGGCGCAGGCTGGAATCCACCAGGGTGTAGAGCACCGGCCCGGGGTCGTGCTCGATCCCCTCGAGGACCCGGTCGAGCTGGAGGCGCGATCGCACCAGGGACCAGCGGTGATGGATGACGTGATGATCGTCGAAACGGGCGAGCGTCGCCCGCGCGATCGAGTTGAGCGTGTCCCCGGTCGAGTCCGACACGAGGTGCAGGTTGATGGTTCGCTTGGGCATCGCGGGGAGAATAGCGTGAATCCGTGTGGATAACGGGGGTGGATTCCAGCCTGGAGCGCCCTCCGGGGGAAGACCGGCATGGCGCGCACGCTTCCGGACAACCCCGGATGGTTCCCCCGACGACGTTGCCGGAATCGTGGACAAGGGGCCGCAGGCCCCGCCGGACCTGCCACCCGGGCAGCTCGGCCCCTGTGGACAGCCATGTGGGGCGCCGGCGGACAGCTTGCGTCCCCGTCATCCACAGGCCCTACAAGCCTCCATCACTTCCTTGAATCCTATTTCTTTGCGAAGGGTAGGCGATGGAGAGCGAACGTCCCGCCGTGCCGGCCAAGCCCCTTCTGCGCACCCTTGCCGGGGAGGCGGTCTGGCCACCCCCCGCCTGGCTGATGCGCCAGGCCGGGCGCTACCTGCCGGAATACCGCCAGGTCAGGGCCCAGGCCGGCGACTTCATCGCGCTCTGCACCACGCCCGAGCTCGCGGCCGAGGTCACGCTCCAGCCGATCCGGCGCTACGGGATGGAAGCCGCCATCCTGTTCTCGGACATCCTGATGATCCCCTGGGCGCTGGGGCAGCCCCTGCGCTTCGCCGAGGGCGAAGGCCCGTTGCTCGAACCGCTGCGAACGCCCGAGGCGATCGCCGCGCTCGATCCCTCGCTGGTGGTGGAGCGTGCGGCGCCGGTGATGGAGACGGTCTCCCGGGTCCGGGCGGGGCTCGCGGCCGAGGCGCCCCGGACCACGCTCATCGGCTTCGCCGGCGGCTGCTTCACGGTCGCCTGCTACATGCTCGAGGGAAAGGGCAGCAAGGAATTCCCGGCCGCCCGCGGACTCGCCTACGCCGATCCGGCGCTGTTCGGCCGGCTGATCCGCACGCTGCAGGATGCGACGACGGAATACCTGGTCGCGCAGGTCGAAGCCGGCGCCGAGGCGCTGATGCTGTTCGATTCCTGGGCCGGGATGCTCTCGCCGGGCCAGTTCCGGCGCTGGGTGATCGAACCGACGGCGTCCATCACGCGGAACCTGCGGCGTCGCTGCCCAGGGATCCCGATCATCGGCTTCCCGCGCCTCGCGGGACCGCTGCTGGCGGATTACGCCGCGCGTGCCGGGGTCGACGCCACGGCGATGGACACCTCGATGGATCCGCGCTGGGCCGCCCAGGCCGTGCCGGCGACCATGGCGCTGCAGGGCAACCTCGATCCGCTGGCCCTGGTCGCCGGCGGCGCGGCGCTCGAGGCGGAAACCCGCTCCATCCTCGCGGCGATGCGCGGCCGGCCCTACATCTTCAATCTCGGCCATGGCATCGTCCCGCAGACGCCGCCGGAACATGTCACCGCGCTGATGCGGATCCTGCGATCCGCCTGAGGCGCGGCCCGGTCAGCCGGGCTCGGCGGGCGCCGGCGCGAAGGGCGGCTTCAGCCACAGGGCGTCCTTCACCTTGGCGGCGATGAAGGCCGCGTGCGCGGCGGCGCGATCGGCGGGGACGACGATGGGGCAGGGAACCCATTCCACCTGCGCTTCGCCCCCCATCGCCGCGCGGCCGACCGCGAGCGACGCCGCGAGCTCGAAGCCCGGCTGCTTGCCGCCCATCAGTTCGAGGTAGACCTGGGCCAGCAGCGTGCAGTCCAGGATGGCGTTGTGCGAGGACCGCATGGAGTTGTCGACGCCGAGCCGCCGGCACAGCGCATCGAGGCTGTTGGGCATGCCGGGATAGCGCTGCTTCGCGAGCATCAGGCTGTCGACCATGCGGCTGCGGTCCAGCACCGGCTGGCCGCAGCGCTTCAGCTCGGCATCCAGGAAGCCGAAGTCGAAAGGCGCGTTGTGGGCAATGATCGGCGCGTCGCCGAGGAAGGCGAGCATCTCTTCCGCGATCTCGGCGAATTTCGGCTTCCCGGCCAGGTCGCCGTTGGTGAAGCCGTGCACGCGCGTCGCCTCGGCGGGAATGTCCCGTTCGGGATCCACGAGGCGATGGAAGGTGGCGCCGGTGGGCAGCAGATTGACCAGCTCGACCGCGGCGACCTCGATGACGCGGTCGCCCAGGGCGGGGTCGAGGCCGGTGGTTTCGGTGTCGAGGACGATCTGGCGCATGGCCCAAGGATAGAGCAGGGCGGCCAACCCTGCACCCGCCTCGGGCGGCGCTAGCGGAGGAGGGTCCTCACCAGGCGCTGGATCGCCGCCTGGGCAAAGTGGCGGCTGAGGCCGGTGAAGACGACGTGATCCGCGCGGCGGCGCTTCTCGCGGTCGGGCATCTGGCGCGCCCGGATGGAGGCCAGGCGCTCCTCCGTCATGCCGGGGCGGCGCAGGACCCGCATGCGCTGGACCGCGGCCGGCGCGGAAACGACCACCACCCTGTCCACACGCCCCTGCCCGCCGGTCTCGAACAGCAGGGGAATGTCGAGCGCCACCATGCGCCGGCGATCGCGCCGGGCACGGTCCAGGAAACGGCGCTCCTCGGCGCGGACCAGCGGCCAGACGATACCTTCCAGGCGCTTCATGGCCTCGGGATGGCCGAGCACGGCCCAGCGCAGCGCCTCGCGGTCCACCCGCCCGCCGGCGACGGTGCCGGGGAAGGCCGCACCGATGGGGCGGACGGCGCGACCGCCCGGGCCCTGCAGGCGATGCACCGCCGCATCCGCGTCGAACACCCGGACCCCGAGCCGCCGCAACGTCGCCGTCGCGGTCGACTTTCCCATCCCGATCCCGCCGGTCAGGCCGAGGACGATCATCGCCGCGGGATGTCCGCAGCCACCACCGCGCGCAGCGTGGCATCGACCGTCGGGGCAACGCCGAACCAGGCCTCGAAGCCCGGCCGCGCCTGGTGCAGCAGCATGCCGAGTCCATCCACCGCCCGCAGCCCGCGAGCCCGCGCCGCGGCAAGCAGCGGCGTTTCGAGCGGCACGTAGACGATGTCCGCCACCACCGCCGTCGCGCCCAGCGGCGCCAGGTCGAGTTCGAGCGGCGGCTGCCCCTGCATGCCGAGCGACGTCGTATTCACCAGCAGCGCAGCGCCGTCCAGGGGCGGCGCGGTCGCGACGTCGATCGCGCCGCCGAGGTCGCGGGCCAGGGCCTCCGCCCTGTCGCGGGACCGGTTGACGAGGGTGACGCGCGGGCAGCCGGCGTCGAGCAGCGCCGCC
This sequence comes from Neoroseomonas marina, assembly GCF_012927745.1. GTDB lineage: Bacteria > Pseudomonadota > Alphaproteobacteria > Acetobacterales > Acetobacteraceae > Neoroseomonas > Neoroseomonas marina. The sequence goes on along the minus strand of NZ_JABBKX010000002.1, from coordinate 343,443 downwards.
GCGATCGCCCGTGCCGCGCCGCCGGCGCCGAGCAGGACGGCCGGCCCGGACGCCGGCTGCCAGCCCGGCGCCTGGTCCTTCACGCTTTCGAGGAAGCCGTAGCCGTCGGTGTTCGAACCCTCGATCCGTCCGTCCCGGAAGACGAGCGTGTTGACGGCGCCGGCCCGGCGAGCGGTTGCGTCCACCACGTCGCAGACCTCGAAGGCTGCCTGCTTGTGCGGAATGGTGACGTTGGCGCCGCGGAAGCCGAGATCGGCCAGGGCGCGGACCGCCCCGGGAAAGCGATCCGGGTGCACGGGCAAGGGCAGGTAGGCGCCATCGACGCCCAGCGTGGCGAGCCACTGCCCATGCAGGCGCGGCGAGCGGGAATGCGAGACGGGCCAGCCGAGGACCCCGGCAAGGCGCGCGTGACCGGTGAGAAGGCGCATCGCCGCAGGAAGCCGCGCCGTCGCGTCGGATGCAAGCCCGGCGCCGTCTCCGCGGCGGTGCCCGCGGTCTACTCGGCCGGCATCGCCGCCGCGCCGCGCTCCTCGCGGAGCTCCGGTGCCCGCGCCCAGGCCTCGGGCTCGAGCTCCTCCTGCCGGTTCGGGAAGGCGAAGGCGCAGATCAGCGTGATCGTCGCCACCCCGGCCAGCACCAGCATCGCGACCGACAGCGAACCGGTTGCCTCGTGCAGCATGCCGATCAGGGGCGACGCGATCGCCGCACCGAGGAAGCCGATGGTGAAGCGGATGGAATAGAGCTTCGCCCGCAGCGCGGGAGCCACGTAGCGCGCGGTCATCGTCTCGTTCACCGTGACCTGGCCGAAGACGCAGGCCGCGACGAGCCCGGCCACCGGCAGCACCATCCACCCGTCGAGGAAGGCCAGCGCCGCAAGGCCCGGCACCACCGCGATGCCGAGCGGCAGGAACACGGTCTTGAGCGTGCGGCTGTCGATCATCCGCCCCACGGTGAACTGGGTCAGCCCGCCGCAGATCGTCGCGAGGAAGGCGAGCAGCCCCACCACGGGCAGGAGGTCGGGGCTGCCGGCCAGGCGTTCCTCCATCAGCTTCGGGATCAGCAGCGTGTAGGCGTTGAAGACCAGCCCCGAGACGGCGGCGATCGACAGCAGGATCACCACGGCCCGGCGGACCACGCTGCGCGGGATCTCGGGGAAGGGCTTCGCCCCGCCGCCGGCCTTCACGGCATCGAATTCCGGTTCGCGCGAATAGAACAGCCCCACGACCATGCAGGCGACGCCGGGCAGGATGAAGGCCCAGCGCCAGCCGAGCGCCGCCGCGACGAAGGCGGTCACGATCGGCGCCGTGGCGACGCCGAAATTGCCGAAGACGCCGTTGATGCCCATCGCGCGGCCGACCCGGCTGCCCGCCGCCTCCACCAGCATCGCCGTCCCGATCGGGTGATAGATCGCCGCGAAGCAGCCCATCAGTCCGAGCGCGATGCCGATCGCGATCGGGCTGTCCATGAAGCCCGCGGCCGCCATGAAGAAGCCGGTGCCGAGGAAGAAGGCGATCATCAGCGCCCGCCGGCCCACCCGGTCGGCGAGCCAGCCCATGGGGAGCGCACCGAGCCCGTAGGTCACGAACATCGCCGTGCCGAGCGAGAGGATCGGGCCGTAATCCGCACCGAAGCGGTCGCGTTCCTGGGTGACCATCGCCAGCACGGCGGTTGCCAGGATCAGCAGGCAGTAATGGGTGAAGGTGTGGGCGGCGTTGATGAACACCACCTGGCGTTGCGCCGGCGTCATGGCGGTTCCTCTACGGGCGGCTGGCGCCGCCTCCTGCCCGGAGGCTACGCTCGGCCGCATGGCGACGTCAGGCCAAATCCTGTCGGCAAACGGCCAACCGGCCGCGCCCCGACGCGACATTCCGCAGGACCGGGTCGACCGGCCCTTGGCCGGCTTCGCCCGGGACTACGCCGAAGGGGAGACGGTCCCCCGGCACACGCATGACCGGGCGCAGCTGCTCTATGCCATCACCGGCATCATGCGCGTGACGACGGATGCGGCGCTGTTCACCCTGCCGCCGGCACGGGCGCTCTGGCTGCCGGCCGGCCTGCCGCATGCCGTGGCGATGCCGCGGGGCCTCGCCATGCGGGCCTTGTTCCTGCGCGCCGACGCCGCCCATGCGGGACCGGCCCACCCGGCGGTGCTGTCGGTCTCCGCCTTGCTGCGGGAATTGATCCTCGCGGCCTGCGCCGAACCGATGGAATGGGACGAGAAGGGCCGCGGCGGGCACCTCGCCGCCCTGATCCTGGAGGAGATCGCCCGGGCACCGACCCTGCCCCTGGCCGTGCCGCAGCCCCGCGACCCGCGGCTGCGGCGGCTGGTCGCGGCGCTGGCCACCGACCCGGCAAGCCCCCAGACGCTGGAGACCTGGGCCGTCGAGATTGGGGCCTCGCCGCGAACGCTGCGCCGCCTGTTCCACGCCGAGACCGGCATGGGCTTCGCCCGCTGGCGCCAGACCCTGCGCCTGGCGGAAGCCGCCGCGATGCTCGCCAACGGCACGCCACCGGCCCGCGCGGCGGCGGCGGTCGGCTACGCCAGCGCGCCGGCTTTCGGTGCCGCCTTCCGCGCTGCCTTCGGTGCCACGCCCGGCGCGGGGCTCTGACTCGCGTTCAGATGCGGGTGACGAACTCGACGATCATCGGCTTCGTGTAGCGCGCGGCGTAGCCGGATGCGGTCATGAAGTCCCGGTACCAGGACAGGAAGGCGCCGCCGCTCTGGAAGCGGAAATGGCCGTGATTGGCATCGAAGTACCGGTAGCTCGGCACCAGCGAGGCGAAGGGTCCGCTGCCGTGCACGCGCGCATCCTTCTGGATGACCACGAGGTGCCCGCCGCCGTCGCGCTTGTAGGAGAGCCGGTAGCAGCCGTAATCGGCGTCCCTGATATGGGCGAAGACGGTGGCGGCCTCGGCATTGCTGCCGATGGCGACGGCACCATGCCCCTTCAGCCCCAGCTCGGTCATCACCGGTCCGTAGCCGAGCTGCTTGGTCAGGTTGTGCAGGCGGGTGACGCGCCAGTCGGCCTTCTCGGCCATCATGGTGCCCTTGTCGTAGGCGAGGTCGCCCCCGGCCAGCCGCGCCTTGATCCAGAGGAAGCCCAGCGCCGCGCAGTAGCCGTTGCGCACGTCGCCCCAGGGGCCGATATCCTTGTAGTTGTACTCCGGATCGCCCTGCGAGTAGCCGTATACGAGATAGCCGAGATCCTTGGCGGCCTTGGCGATCGGCGTCATGGGCATTGGCGGTTCCCCCCTTTCGCGGCGCGACCCAGGATCACCATTCCTGCACCGTTCGCAATGCGCTTGCCGCCGCCCGGGACAGGCTTCCTGAGGGCTCTGTTCCCTTGCCCGGGTGGCCCCCCGGAGGGCGGCGCCCTCCCCCGGGGACTTTCCTGTGGTGTTTCCCCCGAAACCGCGCCATACACCCGCCCTGGCTGCGCCCCAGGGGCGTGGCCGACCGCCGCGACTGCGGCGGGCTGACAGAGAAAGCCGCGGGACCCGGGATCGGACCGCCGCGGCGTTTCCGGCCACATGGGCGGCCTTCCCGTCGCGCAATCCGCGATGGGCCCACCCCATGCCGCCCGAGACGCCGAGCACACCGGCCCCTTGTCCTGGACCCCTCGGTCCCGACCTGTTCCGCCCTCCGTGTCGCACTCCGGGGTCCCAAGGGGCCTGACATGCCGCGTGGCTGCCCGCGAAGGACGGGCGGGCGCGGTTCGCCCGGCGCGAGCGACGCCGTGCACGAGAGGACGACAGATGTTCGACAAGTACTTCCGCAAGGAAATCGCCTGGGGTGGCAAGACCCTGGTGCTGGAAACCGGCAAGATCGCCCGCCAGGCCGACGGCGCCGTCGTGGCCCGCCTCGGCGACACCATCGTGCTCTGCACGGCGGTCGGCGCGCGCAGCGTGAAGCCCGGCCAGGACTTCTTCCCGCTGACCGTGAACTACCAGGAGAAGGCCTTCGCCGCGGGCAAGATCCCCGGCGGCTTCTTCAAGCGCGAGGGCCGTCCGTCGGAGTTCGAGACCCTGGTCTCGCGCCTGATCGACCGTCCGATCCGCCCGCTGTTCCCCGATGGATTCCGCAACGAGGTCCAGGTCGTCGCGACCGTGCTGTCGCATGACATGGAGAACGAGGCTGACGTCGTCGCGATGGTCGGCTGCTCCGCCGCGCTGACGCTGTCGGGCATTCCCTTCTTCGGCCCGATCGCCGGCGCGCGCGTCGGCTACGTCAACGGCCAGTACGTGCTGAACCCGACCGCCGAGGAGCGGAAGTCGAGCGCGCTCGACCTCGTCCTCGCCGGCACGGCCGAAGGCGTGCTGATGGTGGAATCCGAGGCGAGCGAGCTGACCGAGGAGGTCATGCTCGGCGCCGTCGAATTCGGCCACAAATCCTTCCAGCCGGTGATCCAGGCGATCATCGAACTGGCCGAGGTCGCCGCGAAGGAGCCCTGGGCGCTCCCCGAGGAATCCGACGCGACCAAGGCGCTGAAGGCCCGCATCGCCGAGCTCGGCCGCGCCGACATGGCGATCGCCTACACAGAGACACAGAAGCTGCTCCGCCAGGAGAAGGTCGGCGCGGTGAAGAAGGCCGTGGTCGCGGCGCTCGAGGCCGAGGGCGCCGACGTCGCGGCGGCGAAGGGCCTGCTCAAGGAGCTCGAGGCCGACGTCGTCCGCAACAACATCCTCGACACCGGCAAGCGCATCGACGGCCGCGACACGCGCACCGTGCGCCCGATCGTCGCGGAAGTGGGCGTGCTGCCGCGCGCGCACGGCTCGGCGCTGTTCACCCGTGGCGAGACGCAGGCGCTCTGCGTCGCGACGCTCGGCACCGGCCAGGACGAGCAGATCATCGATGCCCTCACGGGCGAGTACCGTGAGGACTTCATGCTGCACTACAACTTCCCGCCCTACTCGGTGAACGAGACGGGCCGCATGGGCTCCCCGGGCCGTCGCGAAGTCGGCCACGGCAAGCTGGCGTGGCGCGCGATCCATCCGCTGCTGCCGGAGAAGGAGAAGTTCCCCTACACCATCCGCGTGGTGTCCGAGATCACGGAATCCAACGGCTCCTCCTCGATGGCGACGGTCTGCGGCACCTCCCTGTCGCTGATGGATGCCGGCGTGCCGCTGAAGCGCCCCTGCGCCGGCATCGCCATGGGCCTGATCAAGGAAGACCGCGGCTTCGCGGTGCTGTCCGACATCCTGGGCGACGAGGACCACCTCGGCGACATGGACTTCAAGGTCGCGGGTACCGAGACCGGCGTGACCAGCCTGCAGATGGACATCAAGATCACGTCCATCACCTTCGAGATCATGAAGATCGCCCTGGAGCAGGCCCGCGAAGGCCGCCTGCACATCCTGGGCGAGATGGCGAAGGGCCTCACGGGCGCCCGCACGGACGTCGCCGCGACGGCGCCGCGCATCACCGTCATCAACGTGCCGAAGGACAAGATCCGCGACGTCATCGGTTCGGGCGGCAAGGTGATCCGCGAGATCACCGAGCAGACCGGCACCAAGATCGACATCGAGGACGACGGCACGATCAAGGTGGCGGCGACCTCGACCGAGGCGGCGCAGAAGGCGATCGACTGGATCCGCGGCATCGTGGCCGAACCCGAGGTCGGCGTGATCTACAACGGCAAGGTCGTGAAGACCGCCGAGTTCGGCGCCTTCGTGAACTTCCTCGGCGCCAAGGACGGCCTCGTCCACATCTCCGAGCTGGCGAACGAGCGCGTCCAGAAGACCACCGACGTCGTCAAGGAAGGCGACCAGGTGAAGGTGAAGGTCATCGGCTTCGACGACCGCGGCAAGGTGAAGCTGTCCATGCGCGTGGTCGACCAGGCCACCGGTGCGGACATCACCGAGCAGGTCGGCGCGCGGCGCCCCCGCGCCGAGGGCGAGGAGCGCGGCGAGCGCCGTGACCGCGGCGACCGCGGCCCGCGCCGCGATCGCGGCGAGCGGTCCGACCGCGGCGGCGAGGCCGCCGAGTAACCATCCGGAGCGGACCGGCCGGGGCCCTGCACAGGGGCGCCGGCCGGTGCCATATTCCTGTCACGTAGTTGCTTGGGAGCGGCCGGTCTTGAAGGCGATCAACGCGATCCGGATGGGTGGTGTGGAGGTCCTGCCGCTGGTGGAAGGCGGCAAGGGCGTCTCGGTGTCCAATGGTTCGTCCTGCGGGGCCTGGTCGGCCTCCGGCGGCGTCGGCACCTTCTCCGCGGTCAATGCGGATTCCTACGATGCGGACGGCAATCCGATCCCGCAGGTCTACCACGGCAAGACCCGCCGTGACCGGCACGAGGAACTCGTCCGCTACGCCATCGACGGCGCCATCACCCAGGCCAAGCGCGCCTGGGACGTGGCCGGCGGCAAGGGGCGGATCCACGCCAACATCCTGTGGGAGATGGGCGGCGCCGAGCGTGTCGCGCGCGGGATGCTGGAAGGGGCCAAGGGCCTGATCCACGGCATCACCTGCGGCGCGGGCATGCCCTATCGCCTGGCCGACATCGCCCGCGACTATGGGGTGCACTACTACCCCATCGTCTCCTCGGCCCGCGCCTTCAACGCGCTGTGGAAGCGCGCCTACCACAAGACGCGCGAATGGCTGGGCGGCGTGGTCTACGAGGATCCCTGGCTGGCCGGCGGCCACAACGGCCTGTCGAATTCCGAGGATCCGAAGAAGCCCGAGGATCCCTTCCCCCGCGTGCTGAAGCTGCGCCAGCAGATGCGCGAATTCGGCCTGGACGACACGCCCATCATCATGGCGGGCGGCGTCTGGTGGCTCGAGGAATGGGAGGACTGGATCGACAACCCCGACCTCGGGCCCGTCGCCTTCCAGTTCGGCACCCGCCCGCTGGTGACGAAGGAAAGCCCGATCTCGGATGCCTGGAAGCACCGGCTGATGACGCTGCAGCCCGGCGACGTGCTGCTGCAGCCCTTCTCGCCCACGGGCTTCTATTCCTCGGCCGTGCGCAACGACTTCCTCCATGAGCTCGAGGAACGCAACGAGCGCCAGGTCGCCTACACCACCGAGCCGGTCGGCGAGCACATCGCCGAATACGGCGTCGGCCCGCGGAAGCGGAAGGTGTGGCTCGCGCCGCACGACCTCGCGCGCGTGAACCAGTGGGAAGCCGAGGGCTTCGTCGAGGCGATGCGCACGCCCGACAACACGCTGATCTTCGTGACGCCCGAGAAGTCGCAGGAGATCGTGCAGGACCAGATCGACTGCATGGGCTGCCTCTCGCAGTGCCGGTTCAGCAACTGGTCGCAGCACGAACCCGAGTTCTCGAACGGCAAGAAGGCGGACCCGCGGTCCTTCTGCATCCAGAAGACGCTGCAGGACATCAGCCATGACGGCGCGCTCGAGCGGAACCTGATGTTCGCCGGGCACAACGCCTACCGCTTCGGCCAGGACCCCTTCTACTCGAACGGCTTCGTGCCGACGGTGAAGCAGCTGGTCGAGAGGATCATGACCGGTCGGTGAGCCGCGCGGCGATGACCCCTGCGCGCATCGCCGTCCTCATCCCCTGCTACAACGAGGAAGTCGCCATCCCGCGCGTGGTGGCCGACTTCCGCGCCGCGCTGCCCGGCGCCACCGTCTATGTCTACGACAACAACTCCCGCGACCGGACGCGGGAGGTCGCGGCCGCCGCCGGCGCCGTGGTCCGCCGCGAGCCCCTGCAGGGCAAGGGCAACGTCATCCGCCGCATGTTCGCCGACATCGAAGCCGACGCCTACGTCCTGGTCGACGGCGACGATACCTATGAAGCCGCGGCGGCGGCCGGCATGGTCGAGCACCTGCTGGCCGATCGTCTCGACATGGTGACGGGCCTGCGCGTGACGGATGCGGAGGCCACCGCCGCGTACCGTCCCGGCCACCGCTTCGGCAATGTCGCGCTGACGGGGATGGTCCGCTGGGTCTTCGGCGACCGCACCGGGGACATGCTTTCGGGCTACCGCGTCTTCTCCCGCCGCTTCGTGAAGTCCTTCCCTGCCCTCGCCTCCGGCTTCGAGACGGAGACCGAGTTCACCGTCCACGCCCTCGAACTGCGCCTGCCGGTGGGCGAGGTCCGCACGCGCTACAAGGAACGGCCCGACGGGTCGGTCAGCAAGCTCAGCACCTGGCGCGACGGGATGCGCATCCTGCGCACCATCCTGTTGCTCGTGCAGCGCGAACGCCCGCTCGCCTTCTTCTCGATCATCGGCGCGCTCCTGGCCGCGGCGGCGGTCGGCATCGCACTGCCGCTGATCCCCACCTACCTCGAGACCGGGCTCGTGCCGCGTTTCCCCACGGCGATCCTCGCCACCGGGCTCGGCATCCTCGCGAGCCTCGCCTTCACCTGCGGGCTCATCCTCGACAACGTCACCCGCGGCCGGCAGGAGGCGCGGCGCATGGCCTACCTCGCCATCCCGGCCTGGGAGCCGCCCGCTATTCCGCCCGCGCGCCCGACGCCCGGATGATGGGCGCGAGCCGCTGTTCCTCGGCGGCGCGGAAATCGGCCACCTGCTCGGGCGTCGTCCACCAGGCGGTGGACCCCTGGTCGAGGTATTGGCGCTTCAGGTCCTCCGCCTCCAATGCGCGGCGGGCGAAGGCGGACATCCGCTCGATCGCCGCGCGCGGCACCCCGGCCGGTCCGCACAGGCAGGTCCAGGACGACATGTCGTAGCCGGGCAAGGTCTCCGCGATCGACGGCACGTCCGGCACCACGGGGCTGCGCGCGGCCGAGGTCACGCCGAGCGCGCGGACGCGGCCTTCGCGGGCCTGCGCCAGGGCGCCGGGGATGTTGTCGAAGATCATGTGCACGCGCCCGGCGATGATGTCGGGATAGGCCGCCGCGCTGCCGCGATAGGGCACATGGGCCATGTCGACGCCGGCCTTCATCTTGAACAGCTCGCCCGAGATATGGAGTGTCGTCCCCGGCCCGGCGGATCCGTACGAATACCGTCCCGGATTGGCCTTCAGCACGGCGATCAGCTCGGCGACGCTGCGGGCCGGGATGTCGTTGTTGATCACCAGCAGGTTCGGCAGCTGCCACAGCCCGGTCACGAAGGTGAAGTCCTTGTGCGGGTCGAAGGGCAGGCGGGCATAGAGCGTGGGGGAGATCGCATGCGTCGCGATGCCGCCCATGCCGATGGTGTACCCGTCCGGTGTCGACTGCGCGATGGCGAGGTTGCCGACCACGCCGCCGGATCCGGTGCGGTTCTCGACCACGAATTGCTGGCCCGTGATCTCGGACATCTTCTGGCAGAACTGCCGCGACAGCGTGTCGGTCGGGCCGCCGGCCGCGTAGGGGCAGATGTAGCGCACGGGCCTGGACGGCCAGGCGTCCTGGGCCCCCGCGAGGCGTGGCGCGGCAAGCCCGGTCGCGGCCAGCCCCAGCATGGCGCGGCGGCCGGGCGTGAATCCTCTCATGCGGCGTTCCTCCCAAGGGGCCCCTCTGACGGGGGCCGTGGCCTGGAAGCCTAGGCGGAGGCGCGGCCCGGACGCGAGACAAACCCGCCGCGCCGCCCCGGCGGGCACCCCGCCGATTGCGCGACAGCGGAAAAGGTTCTAACCGCCGCGCCACCCGTCAGGCGCCGCGCCGCGCCGCAGCGAGAAGGTCCCGACATGTCCGACCAGCCGATTCCGCCCGCGCCGGGCGCCAATGGTGGCGCCAACATCGCCACGGGGCCCGTGGTGCTGAACCTCCAGTTCACCAAGGACCTTTCCTTCGAGGTGCCGGGCGCGCCGCAGATCTTCCTCACGCTGCGCGAGGCCCCGCAGATCGACATCGCCCTCGACGTCCAGGCCCGCCGGCTCCAGGAAGGCCAGGACACCTTCGAGATCTCCCTGAACATCCGCGCCGACGCCAAGGCCGCGGGGCAGACCGCCTTCATCGCGGAGCTGGTCTACTGCGGCATCTTCACGCTGAACGGCGTGCCGGCCGAGATGATGGAACCGATCCTGCTCGTGGAATGCCCGCGGCTGCTGTTCCCCTTCGCGCGCAACATCCTGGCCGACGTCACCCGCGACGGCGGCTTCCCGCCCGTGCTGCTGGCGCCGATCGACTTCGTGCAGCTGTGGCAGCAGCGTCGGGGCCAGCCTTCGGGCGCGCCCGTGGCGAACGCCTGAGGCGGGCGGGGGCTTGATTCCCGGCCCCCAACCGTCATCTGCGCCACATCCATGACCAAGCGCCGCATCGCCATCGTCCTGTTCAACCTGGGCGGCCCGGACCGCCCGGAAAGCGTGCGGCCCTTCCTGGTCAATCTCTTCACCGACCCGGCGATCCTGCGCGTGCCAAGCTTCGTGCGGCCCTGGCTCGGGCGGATCATCGCATGGCGGCGCACCAGGCCGGCGATGGAGAACTACGCCATCCTCGGCGGCCGGTCCCCGCTGCTGGAACTGACCGAGGAACAGGGCCGCTCGCTGGACGCCGCCCTGGCGGATGACCCGGGGGTCGAGGTCCGCTCCTTCGTCTGCATGCGGTACTGGCATCCGATGAGCGACGCCGCCGCGCGCGCGGTGAAGGACTGGGCGCCGGACGAGATCCTGCTGCTGCCGCTCTACCCGCAGTATTCCACCACCACGACCGGCAGCTCCGTTGCGGCCTGGGACGAGGCCCGCCGCAAGGCCGGCCTGTCGGTGCCGACCACCACCCTGTGCTGCTGGCATTCCGACGGCGGCTTCGCCGAGGCGACCGCCGCCCTGGTACGCGACGCCTACGCCAAGGCGCGCGCGGAACTGCCGGCCGGGACGCCGCTGCGCATCCTGTTCTCCGCGCACGGCCTGCCCGAGAGCATCGTCACCGCCGGCGACCCGTATCAGTGGCAGGTCGAGCGCAGCGTCGCCGCCGTGGTCGAACGGCTCGACATCGAGGGCCTCGACCACACCGTCTGCTACCAGTCGCGCGTGACGCCGCAGAAGTGGATCGGCCCCTCGACCGAGGAGGAGCTCGAACGCGCGGCGTACGACAAGGTCGCCCTGCTGGTCTGCCCGATCGCCTTCGTGTCCGAGCATTCCGAGACGCTGGTCGAGCTCGACGTCGAATACCGCGAGGTCGCGGAGAAGCTCGGCGTGCCCGGCTATTTCCGCGTCCCGGCGCAGAACAGCGACCCGGCCTTCATCGGCGCGCTGGCGGCGCTGGTGCGCGGCGCGCTCGGCTCGGGCCGTGCGCTGTGCTCCTTCGCCGGCGGGCGGCAATGCCCGAAGCAGCACGGCGATTGCCCGCATGCGCGCCTTGCCGCCGACGACCGCCGCGCCCGCGTGAAGGAAGTGGCGTGAGGCCACCGGCCGCCGTCCTGTTCGACTGCGACGGCGTGCTCGCGGATTCCGAGATGCTGGTGAACACCGTCGTCGCCGACCAGCTGACGGCGCTGGGCTGGCCGATGACGCCGTCGGAATCGCGGGAGGCGTTCCTCGGCCTCTCGCTGCCCGACATGGTGCCGCGCATCGAGGCGCGGGTCGGCCCGTTGCCGGACGGCTGGGCGCTCGAGATCTCGCAGCTCCTCGCGCTCGAGATGACGCGCAACACGCCGGAAGTGCCGGGTGCGGTCGCGGCGGTCCGCGCGGTCGTCGCGGCGGGCATCCCCGTGGCGGTCGCGTCGAACTCGGCGCGGGCAGAACTCGCGGCGAAGCTGCGGGCGCTGGGCCTGGCGGAGACCTTCGGCGCGCGTGTCTTCTCCTTCGAGGACGTGCCGCGGCCCAAGCCGTGGCCCGACATCTACATCGCCGCGGCGGCGTCCTGCGGTGCCGCCCCGCAGGATTGCGTGGTGATCGAGGACAGCGTCCCAGGCGTGCGCGCCGGCCGCGCGGCCGGCTGTCGCGTGCTGGGCTTCGCGCACGAGACGCCGGCCGGCGTGCTGGCCGCGCACGGCGCGGAGCCATTCGCGGCCATGGCGGAGCTGGCGGGGCTTCTCGGCCTCCGCTGACCGGAGGGGCGACGCCCCTCCGCACCATGGCCTGCGTCGGTCAGGCCCGCGCCTCGATCACCATGTTGAACGGCGTCTCTGCCGCTACGCGCACCTGGCCGAACCCGCCCTCCCGGATCACCTCCGAGATCCTGCGCGGCCCCGCCTGCGCCCCGAGCCCCGCCTGGCCCGGCTGGTTCAGCGAGGCCGGCGTGCAGATCATCGCGGAGGCCGCGTAGTAGACGCGCCCGACCGGGTTCATGTTCTCCGCCAGGGAGTTCCCCGCGCGCGGTTCGACCACCATCAGCGTGCCGTCCCCGGCGACCGCGGCCCGCAGGCTGCGTGCCGCGCCGGCCGGGTCGCCCATGTCGTGCAGGCAGTCGAACATGCAGGCGAGGTCGAAACCCTTCGCCGGCAGGTCCTGCGCCGAGGCGACCTCGAAGCGCACGCGGTCCGACAGTCCCTCCCGCGCTGCCTGTTCCCGCGCGGTGGCGACCGAGGCCGGGTGGTAGTCGAAGCCCGTGAAACGCGACTTCGGATAGGCGCGGGCCATGATCAGCGTGGAGGCGCCGTGCCCGCAGCCGACATCGGCGACCTCCGCGCCGCGTTCGAGCTTCGCGGTCACGCCGTCGAGCGCCGGCAGCCATTCCTGCACCAGGTGATGCCTGTAGCCGGGGCGGAAGAAGCGCTCTGTGCCGTGGAACAGGCAGGTGTCGCGCTCGTGCCAGCCGAGGCCCCGCCCGCTGCGGAAGCCTTCGGCGATGCGCGGTTCGTCGCGCCAGGCGCTGGCGACGACGTTGTAGCCGCCGGCGAGGAAGACCGGGCTGTCCTCGTCCGCGAAGACCATCGCCTGCTCGGGGGACAGCGAGAACATCCCGCGCGACGGGTCGAAGGTGACGTAGCCGCTCGTCGCCTGGGCTGCGAGCCATTCGCCCACCAGCCGGGCCGAACACCCGGTCGCGGCGGCGAGCCGCTGGGCATCCGTCGGCCCGAGCTCCCGCATTGCGCGGTAGAGGCCGAGCCGGTCGCCCATCATGATGGTCGCCCCCGCCATGGCCGCGCCCATGTCGGCGAGCATCTTGCCCATGAAGAGGTCGAGGGCGGTGGGTTCCGCCGGGGCCGCGGCGCTCATGACGCACCACTCCCGCCGCCGGGACCGTGAAGCCGCAGCGCCTGGTCGCGCATGGTCGTGTCTCCCATGTCCGTTCGCCTGTGGTGGCGCGCGGTGCGGGAGGGGCGCGCAAGTCCCGTCCGGGAACTGCCGGGCGGGGTGCCCGCACCCCAGCCGTCGCGCAGGCGGAACGTAGCGCGGCAGGCGCCCCGAAGGCGCGGCGAATGGGTGCGGGCGGCCTTCAACCGGGCGATGCGTGCCACGGCACCAGCTTGGCATTGCGGATCGACCCGCCGCGGCGCGATCATGCGGGCATGATGGATCGCCGCCTGCTGCTCGCCCTGCCGCTGCTGCCCCTTGCCGGGCGCGCCTATGCCGACCCACCGCCTGGCCGCGGGCAGGGGCGGGGCAACCAGGGTGGCAACCAGGGTGGCGGACAGGGCCAGGGACAGGGGCGCGGCAACCAGGGCGGGGGCCCGCCGGGCTTCGCGCCCGACACGTCCTCCCTGGTGCGCAACTGGCAGGCGGCCAATCCCGGCTGGTCGCCGCGACCGCTGCCGCCGGGCCAGATGCGGCAACTCGCGCGCGGCCGCCCGCTGCCGCCCGGCATCGCGCGGCAGCAGGTGCCGCCCGGGCTGGTGTCGCAGCTGCCGGTCCACCCGGGGTATTCCTACGCGATGATCGGCACCTCGCTGGTGCTGCTCGGCAGCAACAACCTGGTCGTCGACATCGTCGCGAATCTTTTTTGACAGCCGACAATCGAGTCGGATCAACGGGTTAGATTCGGCCGATAGAACAAGGATCGATTAGTAACATTTTGTGATTTTGGCGGCGCGAGCGACGATTCGTATTCAATGTGGAGCGGAGACACGGTGAATCTCCATGCCGTGCCCGCGCCAGTTTATCTGGCGCGTGGATTTGAGGAGATCTGGAGTCCTCGACCGCAATTGGGGGGCAGCCTTTAGTGGTTGTCCCCCATTTACTTCTCATTCATCAAAAGGCCTCTCGGGCTCCCGAAGAATTGTGCCTAGGGTTTTAGCGCGCCGAAGACGGCTGCGGACCTGTTCTTCTCTGGTTCTGTGAAGCGTAACGAGCCAAGTTTCGGTTGCGGATTTTGCTGATTTCAGAACCATATTATACTGTTCATTAGTTCTTGGATCTTCTCCCATGAATAATAGATGATTTTTCTTCTCTTTTATTATGTAAGAATCTGATATTAAATCAGGAATTACAAAAAATGCTTCGTATCGAAGATTGTGTTTAATTACAATTTTCTTCGCATAGTCGACATTCAGTCGAACATTTGGATCTACCGTGGGAATATGTGCTCCAATATCCAATGGTAACATTGCAATGAAAGCAAAATTCACGTGCGTTCCAGCAACCGTCCTGTAACGGTCATCGAATAACTGGATGAACTGGCGTGGAGATAACTTTAACACGTGCAGCAAGTCGTCTCTGCTGTTTAAAAGGTAAATGATAAGCAAACTCGTCGACCCTTGTGCAAGCAGTTGCTGCACTCAGAAGTGAGAGGGGCGCATTCAGCCATCGTCACGGAATAATTGTAGCGCCCGCGCGTAGACCTCCCGCCGCTTCAGCCCCGTTGCCTCGGCGACGCTCGCCGCGGCGTCCCGCAGGCTCATGCCGGTCGAGAGCGCCGCACGCAGCGCCGCATCCAGATCCTCCGGCCCGGCCGCCGCCTCTTCCGGGGCCGGGCCCACCACGACGCAGATCTCGCCCCGCGCCTCGGCGGTGGCGTAGTGCGCGGCGAGATCCCCCAGCGTTCCCCGCCGGACCTCCTCGAACCGCTTGGTCAGTTCCCGCGCCACGGCGGCCGGGCGGTCGGCGCCGAAGCCCCCGGCCATGGCGGTCAGCGCCTCGCCCAGCCGGTGCGGCGCCTCGTAGAAGACCAGCGTCGCCGACAGCCCCGCCCGCTCGATCCCGCGCAGCCGCGCGATCTCCGCCGATCGCGGCCCTGCCTTCGCGGGCAGGAAGCCCAGGAACAGGAAGGGGTGCGGCGGCAGGCCCGACAGCGCGAGCGCCGTGACCGCCGCATTCGGCCCGGGCACGGCCGAGACCGTCACGCCCGCCGCGATGGCGGCGCGCACCAGGCGGAAGCCGGGATCGCTCACCAGCGGCGTCCCGGCATCCGAGACCAGGGCGAAACCCTCGCCCGCGATCATGCGTTCCACCAGCTTGGGGGCTTGCGCGGCCTCGTTGTGTTCGTGCAAGGGGATCATGGTCGCCGCGATGCCCTGCCGCGCGAGGAGGCCGCCGGTCACCCTGCTGTCCTCGCACAGGACGGCGTCGGCGTTCTTCAGTGCGGCGAGCGCCCGTGGCGAGATGTCGCCGAGGTTGCCGATCGGCGTCGCGACGAGCACCAGGCCCGGCCGGCCGGCCGGATCACCGGGAGGATCCAAGGACCGTGTCTTCGCTGCCTCGCCTTCGCCTCCCACGCCGCCTCTCCACGCTTGCCGTCCTCGCCCTTGTGGGCCTCGCGGCCTGTGGGGAGCAAGGGCGTCAGCCAGTCACCGGTCCGCTGCAGGAACCGCCGCGCAACCGCATCGCGCTGCTGCTGCCCCTGTCGGGGCCGCAGGCGCCGCTCGGGATGGCGATGCAGCAGGCCGCCGAACTGGCCCTGTTCGAACGCGGCAACCGGCAGGTCGACTTCCTGCCGATGGACACCGGCGGCACGGCCTCGGGCGCCGCCGCCGCCGCGCGCCGCGCGCAGGGCCAGGGCGCCCGCATCATGGTCGGGCCGCTCACCGCCGCCGAGACCTCCGCGGCCTCCGCGCCCGCCCGCGCCGCGCGGATCCCGATCATCGCCTTCACGAACGATTCGGCGCAGTCCGGGCCGGGCGTCTGGACCATGGGCGTGACGCCGGCCCAGCAGGTCCGCCGGGCCATGGGGGCCGCCATGGCCAATGGCGCGCAGCGCTTCGCCCTGCTGGCCCCCGACGACGCCTTCGGCCGCGCCCTGGGCGCCGCCATGCGGCGCATGGGGACCGAATGGGGCTTGCCCGATCCGGTGATCGTGCTGCACGCCATTCGGGCCAATCCGACGGCGGCGGCGCAGGAACTCGCCAATCGCGGCGTGAACGGCGTCGATGCGGTGATGCTCGGCAGCACCGGGCAGCAGGCGCGCCAGATCGCCGCTGCCCTCGGTCCGGCCGGGCTGAACAGCCCGGCGCCGCGCATCCTGGGCCATGCGCTGTGGGCCAATGATGCCGGCCTGGGCCAGGAACCGGCGCTGCATGGCGCGATCTTCGCCGCGCCAGATCCGGCCAGCCGCCAGCGCTTCGATGCCCGGTACGAAGGCGCCTTCGGCGAGCGCCCGCCGCGCCTTGCCGGCGTCGCCTACGATGCGGCCGGCGTGGCCGCGCGCGTCGTGCTGACCCCGCGTGGTCAGGCCGGCCCGAGCACCGGCGAGGTGTTCGACGGCGTCGACGGTCCGGTGCGGCTGCAGCCCGATGGTGTGGTCCAGCGCGGCCTCGCGCTGTTCGCCGTCGAACCCTCGGGCGAGCCGCGCATGGTCGAGCGTGCGCCGACGCCGGGGGCGGCCGGGTCCTGATCCGGCCTTCGGCTGCCGCATGATCGGCGAGGCGCCGCGCGCCCGACACTGGCTGCGGGCCGCCCTGGCGGTCTCGGGAGTCCCGTCCGCCGCGCTTCTTCTGCTGATGGCCGCCGGGGAGCTGCCATGGGGCGCCGGGCTCGCGGCTCTGGTGGCGACGCTGCTGGCGGGCGCCGCCGTGGCGCGCGTGTGGCTCGGCGCGCTTGGTGGCCTGGCGCGCCAGATCCGCGCCGCCGCGGCGGGGGACGGCGTGCCGGACCTGCAGGTCCCGCCGCTGCTGCCCTCGGTCCAGGCGGTGGCCGATGGCGTGACGCGCCTGGCCCGGAGCCTCGCCGAGCGCAACGCCCAGGTGGACCTGCTGCGGCGGGCCGATGCCGCGATCATCGAGGTGCTGCCGGATCCCCTGCTCGTGCTGTCCGCCGCGCGGGTCCCGCTGCGCGCCAACCGGGCCGCGCGGGAGATGCTAGGCCCGCCGCCCGCGGGCCCGGCGCCCGCCGACGCCGCCGCCCTGTTGCGCCACCCTGCCCTGGCCGAAGCGCTGGACAAGGCGCTCGCCGCCGGCACGCCGGCGACGGCCGACGTGCTGCTGCCGGTGCCGGTCGCGCGCGACGTCGCCGCGCATATCATCCCGATGGACCCGCCGCTGGCCGATGGCGGGCGCGTCATCGTGCTGCTGTCCGATCGCACGCGCGAACGCGCCATCGAGCGCATGCGCGCCGATTTCGTCGCCAATGCGAGCCACGAATTGCGCACGCCGCTCGCCAGCCTGATCGGCTTCATCGAGACGCTGCGCGGCCCCGCCGCCGACGACCCGGCGGCGCAGCAGCGCTTCCTCGGCATCATGGCGGAGCAGTCCGACCGCATGCGGCGCCTGATCGACGACCTGCTCGGCCTGTCGCGCATCGAGATGGCCGAGCACCAGGCCCCCGCCGGCCGCGCCGACGTCGCCGCCGTGGCACAGGCCGAGGCCGATGCGATGGCCCCGCTGCTCGCCATGCGGAAGGCGAAGCTGCTGGCCGAGATAACTGACGCCACCGCCGCCCCCGCCGATGCCGACCAGGTCGCGCAGGTGATCCGCAACCTGCTCGACAACGCGATCCGTCATGGTCGGGAGCGCGGCCAGATCCGCCTCGCGGTCGGGCCCGGCGCCGCGCCGGACGGGCGCCGCGGCGTGACGATCGCGGTGACCGACGACGGCCCCGGCATCCCGCGCGAGCACATCCCGCGCCTGACCGAGCGCTTCTACCGCGTCGACAAGGGCCGCGCCCGCAGCGCGGGAGGCACCGGCCTGGGGCTCGCCATCGTGAAGCACATCGTGAACCGCCACCGCGGCACGCTGGCGATCGAAAGCGAGGAAGGCACCGGCACCACCTTTCGGGTGTGGCTGCCGGGGGGCTGAGTGCGCCGAGGCGCACTTTGCGCGTGCGCGCGGCCATCGTCCGCTTCTAGCCTCGGACGCCTCGTGGCTGGGACAACGACATGCTTCGCGCAAAGCATCCGGAACGACCGGCGCATGCCAGCGTCGCGCGATGGCTCATGACTGATGTGCTGATCGCTTTCGCCCCATCGGCGCACGCCCAACCGGGAATGCCGCTGACGCCGAATCCGCCGTCGCCACCCATGCCTCCGCCCCCGGATCCGCCCGCAACCAGCAGCCTCGAATCACGTATCCCGGCCACGAGAGAGGGCATCCGGAGCCAGGGAACCCCCGTGGTTCCCGGCAGCAGTGCAGTCCCTCAATGCACGCAGGGCCTGCCGCCGCCGAACGTCGACTTCCAGGAATGGATGCGGCTGCGGTGCCTGGAGCCAAGCTATTGCGGCCCCTGTCCGGATCGACCGCAGCCTTCCCGGTAGCTGCCCGGCCGCCTAACGCCGCCCGAACATCCGCTCCAGCGCCGCCGCATCCAGCCGCAGCACGGTCGGTCGTCCATGGCTGCAGGTCGCGGCCCGCGGCGTCGCTTCCATAGCGCGCAGCAGCGCGTCCATCTCCGCCGGCGTCAGCCGCCGCCCCGCCCGCACGCTGCCGTGGCAGGCGAGCCGCGCCACCGCCGCATCCAGCCGCTTCTGCAGCGACGCCGCCTCCCCGAGTTCCGCCAGTTCCTCGGCGAGGTCCTTCAGCAGCGGCCCCGGTTCCGGATTGCCCAGCAGCGCCGGCAACGCCCGCACCAGCACCGCCCCCGCCCCGAAGCCCTCGATCTCGAGCCCCAGCCGCGCGAGGTCCTCCGCATGGTCCAGAAGGCGTTGCGCCTCCCGCGCGCCGAGGTCCACCACCGCTGGCAGCAGCAGCGGCTGGGACCGCACGCCGCCTTCGACCAACTGCGCGCTCAGCGCCTCATGCGTCAGCCGTTCATGCGCCGCGTGCTGGTCGACCAGCACCAGCGCCCCGTCCGGCGCCTCGGCGACGACATAGGTGTCGAGGAATTGCGCGATGGCGCGCCCGAGCGGATGCGCCTCGGGCGCGCGTTCGGTCAGCAGCACCGGCCGCGGCGGCGCGACCGGGGCGAGGCCCAGCGCGCGCTGCACCGGCACCGGCGCGGGCGGCGGGGTCAGCGGGACGAAGGATTCCGCGAAGCCCATGGACGGCATCGGTTCCGGCGGCACCGCGGGCGTGAGCGCCGGCATCGCGACCGCCGCCCCGGCGCCCACCGCCAGCGCCCGCCGCAGCGCATTGATCAGCGTGCCGCGCACGCCATCGCCCTCGCGGAAGCGGAGCTCCGTCTTCATCGGGTGGACGTTCACGTCCACGCTCTCGGGCGGCACGTCGAGGAACAGCGCCGCCGCCGGATGTCGCCCCGCCTCGATCACGTCGCGATAGGCGACGCGCAGCGCGACGCGCAGCAGCGGGTCGCGCACCGGCCGGCGGTTCACCACGAGATGCTGCGCCATGGTCGTCGGCCGCGTGTAGGACGGCAGCGCCGCCAGGCCGCGCAGGTCGAGCGACATCCCCACCGCCTCCACCGGCACCGCCGCGGCGGCGAAATCCGGCCCCAGCACCTGGCGGATGCGGGTCTCCCAATCGGTGCCGGGCAGGTTCAGCGCCTCCCGCCCATCATTCTCGACGCGGAAGCTCACGCCGGGCCAGGCGAGGGCGAGGCGCCGCACCGCCTCGACCGCGTGCTCGGCCTCGGTGCGCGGGTGGCGGAGGAACTTCCGTCGCGCGGGGGTGGCGAAGAACAGGTCGCGCACCTCGACCCGCGTGCCCGGCGCGCCCGAGGCCGGGGCGACCTCGCTGACGCGGCCGCCCTCGACCGCGATGCGATGCGCCGCGCCGTCCTGCGGCCGCGAGGTGATGGTCAGCCGCGCCACCGCGCCGATGGAGGGCAGCGCCTCCCCCCGGAAGCCCAGCGTCGCGATGCGGAACAGCGTCGCTTCCTCGGGCAGCTTCGACGTCGCATGGCGTTCCACCGCCAGGGCGAGGTCGTCGGCCGACATCCCGCAGCCGTCATCCTCGACCAGGATGCGGTCCATGCCGCCGCCTTCGAGCACCACGGAGATGCGCGACGCCCCGGCGTCGAGGGCGTTCTCCACGATCTCCTTCACCGCCGCGGCCGGGCGCTCGACCACCTCGCCGGCGGCGATGCGGTTGGCGGTGGTCTCGGGCAGGCGGCGGATCGCCGGGCGGGGGCGCGACTCGGCCGGGGGGACGGAGTCCATGGGTCGGTTCTTAGAGCATCTTCCGACCCGCCGGAATCGGCACCGGCTCTCCCCCGCGGTGTCCGTGATGGGGGTGCGGGCCGGCGACCCCGCCCGGACAACCCTGTCCTTCGCACGCCACCGCCGCGTGGCCCATGTTACAGCCCTGCAGCGCTTCCTTCCGGCATGGGGGCGCGCCGCGTCATCGTCGGGGCGCAGCTTGGGGGTGAGGCATGGTGAACGAAGCGGACCGGCGGCCGATCGCGGCGCGCAACCTCGGCGCGACGCAACGCATGGCCGCGGCGCTGGTGGCGCGCGGGGCCTCGCCGAACGGCATCTCGGTCGTCGGCATGGTGGCCGGGATGGGCGCAGGCCTTGCCTTCGCCGCCGTCGCCTGGTGGCCGGGGGCCGCGACCCCGCTCTGGCTGCTCGGCGCCCTGCTGGTCCAGGCGCGGCTGATGGCGAACCTGCTCGACGGCATGGTCGCGATCGGGCGCGGCGTCGCTTCCCCGGTCGGCGAGCTCTACAACGAGGTCCCCGACCGGGTCTCTGACACCGCGGTGCTGATGGGGCTCGGCGTGGCGGCCGGGTCGCTGGCGCTCGGCATCGGCGCCGCGCTCGCCGCCATGCTGACGGCCTATATCCGCACCACCGCGAAGGCCGCCGGCGCGCCGATGGATTTCGCGGGCCCGATGGCCAAGCAGCACCGCATGGCACTGACCACGGGCCTTGCCGTCTGGTGCGCCGTCATCCCCGGCGAGATCGGCGGCCCCGCGGCGGTCTGGGCCGTCCTGGTCGTCATCACGCTGGGGTCGGTATTCACCGCCTGGCGGCGCCTCGCCGCCGCCGCCGCCGCGCTGGAGGCGAAGCGATGATCCGCCAGGCCGCCTTCGACCATCCCGTCACCGTCGCCATCGTCGGCGCGACGGCGGGCGTGCTCGCCTTCGCGGGCCTCGTGATCGGCGTGATGACGCTGCTGGGCCGCGGCACGCCGGACCTGCGGCGCGAATTGTGGCTGCGCACCGGATCCTGGTGCCTGCTGCTGCCGCTGATGATGGGCCCGGTGCTGCTCGGCCGCGAATGGGTGATCGGCGCGGTGACGCTGCTCGGCATCGCGTGCCTGCGCGAATTCGACCGCGCCACCGGCCTGTTCCGCGAACCGCTGGTCACCGCCATCGTGGTGATCGGCATCCTGGCCGCGAACTTCGCGGCACTCGACCATTGGTACGGCTTCTTCGTCGCGCTGTGGCCTTTGACGGTCGGCGTCATCACCATCGGCACCATCCCGCTCGACCGCCCGGCGGGCTACGTGCAGCGCACGGCACTCGGCATCCTCGCCTACATGCTGTTCGGCGCAGGCCTCGCGCACCTGTCCTTCATGACCAACGAGCCGGGCTACCGGCCGATCCTGCTGATGCTGCTGACCACCGTCGCGCTGTCCGACGTCGCCGCCTTCACCTTCGGCAAGCTGATCGGCGGGCCGAAGCTCTGCCCCGCGACCAGTCCGAACAAGTCGATCTCGGGCGCGCTCGGCGCGCTGACGGTCACGACCATCCTCGTCGCGACGCTCGCGTCCTTCATCTTCCGCGGCACGCCGATGGCGCAGCCGCATTGGCTGATCCTGTTCGGCCTGATGGTCGGCATCGGCGCGCAGGCGGGGGACCTGATGCTGTCCTCGATCAAGCGCGACATCGGCATCAAGGACATGGGCACGATCCTGCCCGGCCATGGCGGCGTGCTGGATCGCTTCAACTCGCTGCTGCTGGTCGCCCCGGCCGCCTTCCACTTCATCCAGTTCTTCGTCGGCTTCGGCCTGGCCCAGCCGGCGCGGCTGATCACGGGTCCCTGATGGAATTCGACCTCCGCCCCGCGCGCGACCATGGGCTCGAGGGCGCCGACCGCCTGAAGAGCCTCTCGCGCGAGCGCGGCCTCGGCAGCCTCATCCTCGGCCGCGCCTGGCGCACCATGCTGCGCGGCTACATGCGCGGCTTCCATCGGCTCGAGGTCACGGGGCGCGAGCACCTTCCGCCCCCGCCCTTCGTCATCGTCGCGAACCATTCGAGCCACCTCGACGCGCTGACGCTGTCCGCCGTGCTGCGGGGCGAGGCCGCGCGCCGCGCCCATTCGCTCGCGGCCGGCGACACCTTCTTTACCTCGACGCTCGGTTCTGCCTTCGCCGCCTATGCCGTCAACGCGCTGCCGATCTGGCGCAAGCGCACCCGCCCCAGCGAGATCGCGACGCTGCGCGAGCGCCTGCTGCAGGACCGCCTCGTCTACATCCTCTTTCCCGAGGGCACGCGCTGCCGCGACGGCGTGATGGCCGGCTTCCAGCCCGGCATCGGCGCGCTGGTGGCGGGCACCGAGGTCCCGATCGTGCCGTGCTACCTCGACGGCGCCTTCGCCGCCTGGCCGCCGACGCGGAAATACCCGCGCCCTGGGAAGCTGCGGCTGACGATCGGCGCCCCGGTCCATGCGCAGGACCTGCCATCGACCCGCGCCGGCTGGGAGGAAACCGCGCAGCGCTGCGAAACCGCCGTGCGGGCGCTGTCGGGGCAGTGACGCCGGCGGGCTCGCCTTACGCCATGTCGGGATCGAGCAGACGCAGAAGGCCGTCGAGCTGGTCGAGGTCGCGGTAGGTGATCGCGAGGGTCCCACCCTTGCCCGCGGCCTTGATCCCGACCTTCAGGCCCAGGCGCTCGGTCAGGCGCCGTTCCAGCGCGGCGGTATCCGCATCGGGCTTCGCGCCGCGGCGGGCGGCGGGGTCGCGGGGGGCGGCGGCGGCCAGCGCCTCGGTCTGGCGAACCGACAGCCCCTTCACCGCCACCAGGGCGGCGAGGCGTTCGGGGTCCTGCGCGCCGAGCAACGCGCGGGCGTGGCCCGCCGACAGCGTGCCGCCGCGCAGCATGTCGCGCACCTTGGGCGGCAGGTTCAGCAGGCGCAGCGTGTTCGCGACATGGCTGCGCGACTTGCCGACCGCCTGGCCGAGGCTTTCCTGCTTGAGGCCGAACTCGCCCATCAGGCGCTGGTAGCCCTCGGCTTCCTCGAGCGCGTTGAGGTCCTCCCGTTGGAGGTTTTCGACCAGCCCCGCGGCCATGGCGGCGCGGTCGTCGAGGTCGCGGATCACGACCGGGACGTCGTGCAGCTTCGCCTGCTGCGCGGCGCGCCAGCGGCGCTCGCCGCCGAGGATCTGGAACTTGCCCGCGGTGCCGGGCTTGGGGCGGACCAGGATCGGCTGGAGGATGCCGTGTTCCTTGATCGAGGCGGCGAGCTCGGCGAGCGCGGACGGGTCGGGCGTCGAGCGCGCCTGGAAGGGGCTCGGTTCGAGGGATTCGACCGGCAGGGTGCGCGGCGCGCCGGAGGGGGCGGCCGGCGGGGCGGCGGCGTCGCCCATCAGGGCGGAAAGCCCCATGCCGAGGCGCGCGGGCTTCTTCATGCGGCGGACTTCCTCGCCTTGCGTTCGCGCTTCAGGAGCTCGGCGGCGAGGCTGACATAGGCCTGCGCCCCGGCCGAGCGGTGATCGTAGAGGAGGACCGGCAGCCCGTGGGACGGCGCTTCGCTGATGCGGACGTTGCGGGGGATGACGGTCGAATAGACCTTGTCCCCGAAGAAGGCGCGCACGTCGGCGGCGACGAGTTCCGAGAGATTATTCCGCTTATCAAACATCGTCAGGACGATGCCCTCGAGATCCAGCGCCGGGTTCAGGCCGCGGCGGACGCGTTCGACGGTGCGCGTGATCTGGGAGACGCCTTCGAGGGCGAAGAACTCCGTCTGCAGCGGCACCAGCACCGAGTGCGAGGCGACGAGCGCGTTGAGCGTCAGCAGGCCGAGGGAGGGCGGGCAGTCGATCAGGATGATCTCGGTGCCGCCGAGGGCCTCGGCCTGGGCTTCGAGCGCGTCCCGCAGACGGCGTTCGCGGTTCTCGAGGCCGACGAGTTCGATCTCGGCGCCGGCGAGCTCGGGGTCGGCGGGCAGCAGGGTGAGATTCGGAATCTTGGTCGGGCGCAGCAGGTCGTGCAGGGGCTTCTCGCCGGTCAGCAGCGCGTAGGAGCCGGCGCCGCGGTCCTGGCGGGGCACGCCGAGCCCCGTCGAGGCGTTGCCCTGCGGGTCCATGTCGATCAGCAGCACCTTGCGCTTCGTCGCGAGGGCCGTGGCGAGGTTGATGGCGGTGGTGGTCTTGCCGACGCCGCCCTTCTGGTTCGCGAGGGCGATGATGCGAAGGTTGGGACGATCAGTCACCGGCACGGCGGATCTCGCTCAGGCGAAGGATGGTGGCCTCGGGGTCCGTGCGGCTTCTGAACCGCTCCGCCGTGAAGTGCCAGTGTGCGGCGGCGGTCGTCAACTCCTGCTCGGCGGTTCGGCCCTTGGGAAACAGGGCGATGCCGCCCGGGGCGAGGAATCGCGCCGCATGGGCGAGGAGCGCATCGAGCGGGGCGAGGGCGCGGGCGGTGACGGCGGGCAGCGGCGGGAGCGTCGCGGACTCGATTCGCGCGGCGTGGACCTTCACCCCCTTCAGGCCGAGCGTGCCGGCGGCCTCGATCAGGAAGGCGGCCTTGCGACGGTCGGATTCGACCAGGTGGATTTCGCGGTCCGGCAGCGCGGCGGCGATGACGATGCCGGGCAATCCCCCGCCGGAGCCGAGGTCGGCGATCGGGCCTTCGGGGGGCAGCAGCGGGACCAGCTGCAGGCTGTCGGCGATGTGGCGGCTGTCGACCTCGGCGGCCGTGCGGGCACTGACGAGGTTGATCGTCGCGTTCCAGCGCAACAGCAGATCGCGAAAGGCGGCGAGGCGGGCGTCCCGGTCGGGGTCGGGTGCCAGGGGCGGGACCGGATGTTTCACGTGGAACGCACGGCCTCACGCCGAAGGGCGACGGCCAGAGCAGCGATGGCCGCCGGCGTGACGCCAGGCAGGCGGCCGGCGGAACCGAGGGTGGCGGGGCGGGCGGCGGTCAGGCGCTGGCGCATCTCGGAGGAGAGGCCGGGGACGGCGGTGAAGTCGAGGTCGTCTGGGATGCGGGTGCGCTCCTCCCGTTCCAGCAGGCGCATCTCGGCCTCCTGCCGGCGGAGATAGGGGGCGTAGAGGGCCTCGGCCTCGAGTTGAGCGCGCAACGCGGGCGCAAGGTCGCGCAGCCAGGGGAAGGCGGCGTCGATGCGGGCCGGGTCGGCGCCGGGCAGGGCCAGCACCTCCAGCACGTTGCGGCGGCGGCCGTCCTGATTCACGGCGACACCGACGGCGGCCAGCACGGACGGGGTCGCGCCATCGTCGCGGGCGCGGGCGAGGGCGTCGGTCAGCGCCGCGGCGAAGGCACGGTGACGGGCGGCGCGCTCCGGGCCCACGCAACCCCAGGCAATGCCCTTCTCCGTCAGGCGCAGCCCGGCATTGTCGGCGCGCAGCACGAGGCGGTGCTCGGCGCGGGCGGTCAGCATGCGGTAGGGCTCGGACACGCCGTGCAGGACCAGATCGTCCACCAGGACGCCGACATAAGCCTCGGAGCGCGTCAGCACCCGGTCCGGGGCCGCGCCCCCGGCCCGCGCGGCCGCATTGAGGCCGGCCATCAGCCCCTGGGCGGCGGCTTCCTCGTAGCCCGTGGTCCCGTTGATCTGGCCGGCGAGGAAAAGCCGCGGCACGGCCCGGACCTCAAGCGCCGGGGTCAACGCCCGCGGATCCACATGGTCGTACTCGATGGCGTAGCCGGGGCGGAGGATGCACGCCCGGCCCAGGCCCGGGATGGAGGCGATCATCGCCGCCTGCACGTCCTCGGGCAGGCTGGTCGAGATGCCGTTGGGATAGACGGTGTCATCGTCCAGCCCCTCGGGCTCGAGGAAGATCTGGTGCCGCTCCCGCTCGGCGAAGCGGACGACCTTGTCCTCGATGGACGGACAGTAGCGCGGCCCGACCCCCTGGATGCGGCCGCCATAGACGGCGCTCTGGTGCAGGTTGGCCCGGATCAGCGCGTGGGTCTCGGGCGTGGTGGCGGTGATGCCGCAGGCAACCTGGCGGTTGGTGATCCGCTCGGTCATCCAGGACATCGGCTCAGGGTCGTCGTCGCCGGGCTGGGCTTCGAGCGCGTCCCAGTCGATCGTCCGGCCATCGAGGCGGGGCGGGGTCCCGGTCTTGAGCCGCGCGAGCGGCAGCCCGAGCCGTTCGAAGGCCAGCGCTAGGCCGATCGCCGGCGCATCGCCGACGCGGCCGGCGGGGATGCGCTTCTCCCCGATATGGATCTCGCCGCGCAGGAAGGTGCCGGTCGTGACCACAACGGCGCCGCAGGCGAAGCGGCGGCCGTCGCCGGTCAGCACGGCGGCGATGCCGCCATCCGGGGCGGTCTCGAGGCCCTCGGCGGCGGCGGCGAGGATGGTCAGGCCGGGCTGGGCCTCCAGCAGGCCGCGGACGGCTTTGCGATAGAGCGCCCGGTCGGCCTGGACCCGCGGGCCGCGCACGGCCGGGCCCTTCGACCGGTTCAGCATCTTCACATGGATGGCCGCCGCATCGGCTGCGCGGGCCATGATGCCGTCCAGGGCATCGACCTCGCGCACCAGGTGGCCCTTCCCCACGCCGCCGATGGCGGGGTTGCAGGACATCTCGCCCAGCGTTTCGACCTTGTGGGTCAGCAGCAGGGTGCGCGCGCCGCATCGCGCGGCGGCAGCCGCGGCCTCGGCGCCGGCATGGCCGCCGCCGATGACGATGACGTCGAAATTCTCATCCATGGGGGCGATATAGGACAAGCCGGCAGCGCGGGGGAGGAGAACCTCCCCCGGCCCCCCTCCCTTCTTTGGTCACTTGCCGATGCAGAAGTCGCGGAAGACGACGTCGAGGATGTCCTCGACGCCGATGCGGCCGGTGAGGCGGCCCAGGGAACGCAGCGCGGCGCGCAGCGTCTCGGAAACCAGTTCCGGGAGCGATGCGGCCTCGGCCTCGGCCAGCCACGCGACGGCTTCGGTCAGCGCGGCACGGTGGCGCGGGCGGGTCAACAGCGCCGCGTCGCCGGCGCCGGCGAGCCGGGTTGCCGCCGCGGCCAGATGGGCGCGCAGGGCATCGAGCCCCTGCCCCGTCCGGGCCGAGATCGCCAGCGGCGCGACACCGCCGATCACGGCCGGCGCCGCGGCGAGGTCCACCTTGTTCGCCAGCACCAGCGCGCCCGGCCTCACCCAGGCTAGGGTCTCGGGATCCGGGGCAACGTCCGCGGCGAAGACGGCGAGGACCAGGTCCGCCTCCTCCGCCCGCCGACGGGCGCGGCGGATGCCCTCCTGCTCGATCTCGTCCGCCGCCTCCCGCAGCCCCGCGGTGTCGGCGAGGGTGACAGGGACGCCGACGAGCGCGAGCCGCACCTCCACCACGTCCCGCGTCGTGCCGGCACGGGCCGAGACGATCGCCGCCTCCCGCCCCGCCAGGGCATTGAGCAGGGAGGATTTGCCGGCATTGGGCGCGCCGAGGATGGCGACGAGCAGGCCTTCGCGCAGGCGCTCCCCGCGCCCCCCGTCGGCGAGATGCGCGGCGATCTCCGCCCGCAGCGCCGCGGCTCCGTCCCGCGCACGGTCGCCTAGGTCGGTCGGCAGGTCATCCTCGGCGAACTCGATGGCCGCTTCCTGGTGAGCCAGGAGCCGCGTCAACCGGTCCGCCCAGGCGCCATAGAGGCGCGCCAGCGCGCCGTCTGCCTGGCGCAGGGCCTGGCGGCGCTGGGCCTCGGTCTCGGCGTCGATCAGGTCGGCAACGCCCTCGGCGGCGGTGAGATCCATCCGGCCGTTGAGGAAGGCACGGCGGGTGAACTCGCCGGGCTCGGCTGGGCGGGCACCGAGGGCGGCGAGCGCGCCGCCGACCGCGGTCATCACCGCAGGACCGCCATGGAGGTGGAGCTCCGCGCTGTCCTCCCCGGTATACGACGCGGGGCCGGGGAACCAGAGCACGAGGGCCTCGTCCAGGACCTCGCCGTCCGCGGGATCGCGCAGGGGACGGAGGCTGGCGTGCCGCGCGCGGGGGAGGCCACCGGCGAGCCGGGCGACGATGGCCCCGGTCTCGGCCCCCGACAGCCGCATCACTGCGATGGCGCCGCGCCCTGCGCCGCTCGCCAGCGCGAAGACCGTGTCGGTCGCGCTCACCGCCGATGTTCCACGTGAAACACCCGCCCTAACCCTTCGGCGGGGGCACGTCCTTGTCCGTCAGCATCAGCCGCCGGACGCGCCCGCCGCCGATGACGTGCACCTGCAGGATCTCCTCCACGTCCTCGACCGTGGTCGGGCGGTACCAGACGCCCTCGGGGTAGATCACCATGGCCGGGCCGAACTCGCAGCGCTCGAGGCAGCCGGCGGTGTTCACCCTGATGTCGGGGATCTTCAGCTCCTTCGCGCGCGCCTTCATGTAGTCGCGCAGCTTCTCGGATCCGCGGGCCGCGCAGCAGCCGCGCGGGTGGCCCTCGGGCCGGCGGTTGGTGCAGACGAAGATATGCGCCTGGTAGAAGGGCGGCGGGTCGGCGTCGGTCACGCGGGGGTGCTCCGGAGGAAGGGCGTGCGGGGGATGTAGAGCCGCCCGAGCGGACCTCCAACCCGTCCGGCGGGACGCTTGACGCCCCCTGCCCTGAGGGTGTCTGTCGGTGCCGGCCATGCCGCAACTCTCGCTCCATACCCCACTCGGGGAACTGACCGTGTCCGAGGAGGACGGCGCCATCGTCGCCCTCGACTGGGGGCGCGGGCGCGACCAGGCGGAGACCCCGCTGCTGAAGCGCGCGCGCGACCAGCTGCAGGACTATTTCGACGGCAAGCGGACCGACTTCGACCTGCCGCTCGCCCCGCACGGGACGGCCTTCCAGCGCAAGGTGTGGGACGCGCTGTGCACCATCCCCGCCGGCGAAACCCGGACCTATGCCGACATCGGCCGCCAGGTCGGCTGCCGCGCGGCGCGGGCGATCGGCCAGGCCAATGGATCGAACCCCATTCCGATCCTGATCCCGTGCCACAGGGTGGTGGGCGCGGGCGGGTCGCTCGGCGGCTATTCGGGAGGCGACGGACCGGCTACCAAGCGGTACCTCCTGGACCTCGAGCGCGCGGCGCCGGGGACCGCAACCCTGTTCACGGCCGGGACCTTGCCGGCCCAGCGACGGACACGTCCTTCATGACCCACGCGATCCGTATCCACGAGACTGGCGGGCCCGAGAAACTCATCTGGGAGTCGGTGTCCCTCCCCGCCCCGAAGGCCGGCGAGGCACTCGTCCGCCACAAGGCCGTCGGGCTCAACTTCATCGACGTCTACTTCCGGACCGGGCTCTACAAGGCCCCCTCGCTGCCCGCGATCATCGGCATGGAGGGCGCGGGCGTCGTCGAGGCGGTCGGCGAAGGCGTGACCGAGGTCGCGGTCGGCGACCGCGTCGCCTACGCCACGGCCCCCATCGGCGCCTATGCGGAAGCGCGCTGCATCACGGCCGATCGCCTCGTGAAGATGCCGGACGGGATTTCGTTCGAGCAGGCGGCGGGCATGATGCTGCAGGGCATGACGGCGGCCTTCCTGATCAGGAAGTGCTACCCGGTGCAGGCGGGCCAGACCGTGCTGGTCCATGCTGCGGCGGGCGGCGTCGGGCTCATCATGTGCCAGTGGCTGAAGCACCTCGGTGCAACGGTGATCGGCGTCGTCAGCACCGAGGAGAAGGCGGCGCTGGCGCGCGCGCATGGCGCGACGCATGCGCTGCTGACCAAGGATGACGTGCCCGCGCGGGTGAAGGAGATCACCGGCGGGGCGATGCTGCCGGTGGTGTTCGACAGCGTCGGCCGGGACAGCTTCAACGTCTCGCTCGATTGCCTCGCCCCCTTCGGGATGATGGTGTCCTACGGCAACGCCTCGGGGCCGGTGGCGATTCCGGATCTCGGCATCCTGGCGGCGAAGGGTTCGCTCTTCGTCACGCGCCCGACGCTCGCGACCTATACGGCGAAGCGCGAGGACCTGATCGGCCGCGCCAATGACCTGTTCGAGGTGGTGGGGTCCGGTGCCGTGAAGATCCGCGTCAACCAGACCTTCGCGCTGAAGGACGCGGCCGACGCGCATCGCGCGCTCGAAGCCCGCCAGACCACCGGCAGCACGGTCCTTCTTCCGTAATCGCGGGGTCCGGGGAGCACGCCTGTTCCCCGGCGGGGGTCCGGGGGCGGCGCCCCCGGGCGCGTAGCCCGACAGCCTGTTCGTTGCTTGTTAGCAATGAACTACGCCAGCCCCAACGCGGTGAACAGTCGTGCCGCCGGCGGCCAGGCCGCGACGACGTCCGCGCGGAACGCCACCAGGGCGAGCCCCGCCACCACCACCGCTGCGACCGACAGGATCCAGGCGCGAACGAGTCCCTCGGGCGGATCGGCGGCATCATCCCCGCTGACGGGGATGGGTTCGGGGACCGCCGGGGCTGCCGGCGGCGTCGCGGGCGGGACCGGCTGCGCTCGCTCTGCGACCGGTGCCGGCGGTTCCGGCGCGCCCCGGTCCGGCAGGCCGAACTCCGTCCTGCACCGCGAACAGCGCAGCTTTCGCGGCCCTCCGGCGAGCAGGTGCTCCGGCACCTCGTACGTCGCGGCGCAGGACGGACAGGCGATACGCATGCATTCCATATCCCACCTTGGTCGCGCCTACGGCAAGGAGCGGTTGAGGCGCAGGCCCGGCACGGGCAAAACATGTCCATGGTCCGATTCAGCCGCGTGGCCCTGGCCTATCCGGATCCGCGCGGGCGCCCCGGAGCGGAGGTGTTGCGCGACATCTCCTTCACGCTCGGTGAAGGCTCCTTCACCTGGATCATCGGGCCGTCGGGCGCGGGGAAGACCTCGGTGCTGCGGCTGATGCACGCGGCGCTGCGGCCGACGGCGGGCGAGGTGGAATTGCTGGGCGTCCCGATCTCCCGCGCGCGGCGATCGGACCTGCCGCCGCTGCGCCGGCGCGTCGGCGTGGTGCACCAGGAATTCCGACTGCTGAACCACCTGTCGGCCTGGGACAACGTCGCCCTGCCGCTGCGCCTGTCGGGTGTCGCGGAATCGACGATCCGCAGCGACGTCGCGGAACTGCTCGACTGGATCGGCCTCGCCGACAAGGCGGAACGCAGGCCCGCGGAGCTCTCGGGCGGGGAGCAGCAGCGACTGACCCTGGCCCGCGCCATCGTCACCCGCCCTGCCCTGCTGGTCGCCGACGAGCCGACCTCGGAGCTCGACGCCCGCCAGGCGCGGCGCACGCTGGCCCTGCTGCTGGAGATGAACCGGCAGGGGACGACGGTCGTGGTGGCGACCCATTCGGAGGACCTGCCGGAGCGCCATCCGTCACGGACGCTGGTGCTCGAGGGCGGGCGGATCGTCGCGGATGGCTGAATCGCGCCGCCGCCTGGCCCGCGACCCGCTCGGCCTGCGCAAGGCGCTGGCGGACCGGCTCCTGATGGGCCTCGTGGCGGCGATGGCGCTGCTGGCGGCGCTGGCGCTGGCGGGGCGGGACGGGGCGGACCGGCTGGCGCAGCGCTGGCGGGAAGGCGCGCAGGCGGCGGTGACGGTGCAGGTGCCGCAGCCCGATGCGGCGCGCATGGCCAAGGCGCTCGCCGTGCTGCGCGACCTGCCGGAGGTCGCGGCCGCGGAGGCGGTCGATCCCGCGCGCATGGCGGAGTTGCTGCGCCCGTGGCTGGGCGGCGCGCACAACGTGCCGTTGCCGGGGGTGATCGAGATCCACCTCGCCGACCTCTCGGCCGATCCGGTGCTGATCGGGGATCGCGTGGCGGCCGAAGTGCCCGGCGCGGTCACCGAAGCGCATGGCGTCTGGGTTGCCCACCTGGTGGCCCTGGCCGGCGCGGTGCAGGGCGTCGCCCTGGCCGTGGTCGCGCTGGTGGCGGGCGTCGCGGCGGCGGTGGTCGGCGTGGCGGTGCGCGCCGGGCTGTCCGCGCGGCGGGATGCCGTGCTCGTGCTGCACGGCCTGGGGGCGACGGATTCCGAGGTCGCGGGCCGGTTCGCCGCCCGGGTGGCCTGGCTGGCGGGGCTCGGCGCCGCGGTCGGCACCGTCGCCGCCGTTCCGGCGCTGGCCGGGCTGGTGCGGATGGCGGGACCGCTCGCCGGCGAGACCTCCTGGACCTCCCTGCCCTGGTTCGACCTGCTGATGCTGCCCTTCGCGGCGGCCGCGGTGGGCTGGCTGACGACGCAGGGCACCGTCCGCCGCTGGCTGAGGCGCCTGCCATGACCGAGGGAACGGCGCTGACCCGCAAGCGGCGCATCGCGGCGCTCGTGCTGCTGCTGCCGGCGCTCGCCTTCATCGCGGGCTTCGTCGTCTTCGTGGTCGGCGTGCTCGACGCCGCCGATCCGCCATCGGGTGAAACCGACGGCATCGTGGTGCTGACCGGCGGCGGCGAGCGCGTGGCGACCGGCTTCCGCCTGCTGGGTGAAGGGCGGGCGCAGCGAATGCTGATCTCGGGCGCGCATCAGGCCTCCGGGCTGTCGGAGATCGCGGCGGCCGCGGGCGTCGATCCGGCGGCGGTGCAGGGGCGCGTGACCGTGGGCCACGCGGCGGCGTCCACGCGCGGCAATGCCGCGGAAACGGCGGCCTGGGCGCGGGCGCAGGAGGTGAAGTCGATCCGCGTCGTCACCGCCGCCTACCACATGCCGCGCGCCATGCTGGAACTGCGCCGCGCCATGCCCGACCGCACGCTCGTGGCGCATCCCGTGGCCACGGGGACGCTGCGGGCGCCCGGATCCTTGTGGCGGCCGGGATCGTGGGCGCTCCTCATCGGCGAGTATGCGCGCTACGTGGCGGCGCAGGCCGGGCTGTCCGGCCTGTTCGTCAATGGTCGGGAGCCCCGCGAGAGTTGATCCTGCTGCGTTCGGCGCTGTTCAACGCGCTCTTCCTGGGGGGCAGCGCGATCGCCGCGATCCTCGCCCTGCCGCTGCTGGCCGCGCCGCCCGCGGCGATGATCGCCTATGTGCGCGCCTGGGCGCGCGCCGTGGTGGCGACGCTGCGCATCGTCTGCGGCATCCGGCTCGAGGTCTCGGGCCGGGAGAACCTGCCGCCCGGCGGCGCGCTGATCGCGGCCAAGCACCAGTCGGCCTTCGACACCGTCGTCTGGCTGATGCTGCTGCCGGCGCCGGTCTACGTGCTGAAGAAGGAATTGCTGTCGATCCCCGTCTGGGGGCTGCTGGCCAGCAAGTGCGGACATGTGCCGGTGGACCGGAAAGGCGGTGCCTCGGCGCTGAAGGCGATGGTGCGGGCGGCGCAGGCGGTGCTGGCGGCGGGCCGGCCGGTGGTGATCTTCCCCGAGGGCACGCGGACCGCGCCCGGGGAACGGGTTCCGTACCAGCCGGGCATCGCGGCGCTGGCCGTCGCCTCGGGGGCCCCGGTGGTGCCGGTGGCCACCGACAGCGGATTGGTCTGGGGCCGGCGGTCGTTCCACAAGCGGCCCGGGACCATCCATGTCGCGATCCTGCCGCCGCTGCCGAAGGGGCTGCCGCGACCCGCGCTGATGGCCGCGCTGGAACAGGCGATCGAAGGCGAAAGCGACCGCTTGGCACGTCTTCCCCAGGCGTGTGGATAAGTCTGGGGAAGAGGAGTCCGGAGCAATTCAGCCACCCCCTCAGATTCACCACCCAAGACGTTGAAAGGTCATGATTCTGCACCGGGAGTCCGGCGGTGTGGATAAGGGGATGAAAATCGGTCCCCCCGCGGTTCGCGGTCAGGTCGCGGGCAGCAGTTCCGCGATGCGATCGAGGCCGGCGTCGCGCACGCCCATCTCCCGCAGGTGGCGCAGCGTGTTCAGCAGGTAGTCGCGGTTGGCGCCCATCTGGCCATGCCCGGCGGCGATCGCCGCCGCGGCGCGTTCGGGCGAGAGACGGCCGACATACAGCCGGCAACCGCGGTTCGCGACATAGGCGACCGCGCGGACCATCCGCCCGGAATCCAGCAGCCGCAGCGGCAGCAGGCGGCGGTGGTAGACGACCTCGGCCCCGTCGGGCAGCTCGCGGTCGTCGAGATAGGCGAGCACCTCGGCCGCCTCGGCCGCCGCGACGCGGAAGGCGAGGCCCCTGCAGGCTCCGCCGCGATCCAGCCCGAGCACCAGGCCGGGCTGCTGGGGCGTCCCGCGATAGCGGTGCGACCACAGGCAGAAGCGTCGGTGGAACCCGCGCAGCAGCGCCGGATGCGCGGCCGCATGGGTGAAGCCCGGCCGCCAGATCAGCGAGCCATAGCCGAAGACATAGAGGTGGCCGTCGGCGTCGAGGACGTCGCGCAGCGCGGCCTGGTCGTGATGCATGTCGAAGCCCGCGCCCGGCCGGCGGACCGGCGGCATCGCGGCGCGGCGGGCGCGGCGCTATACCTCTGTGCGTGACCCCCGCCAAGCCGAAGCCCGCCCCGCCCCGCCGCCGGCGGCGCATCCTGTCCACCCTGGTCGTTCTGCTGCTGTTGCTGGCCGGCGCCCATGGCCTCGCCTGGTGGCGCGTCACGGGTATGATGGCGGCGGGCTTCGCCGACTGGACGGCCCTGCGCCGGGCCGAGGGCTGGACGGTGGAGCATGATCCGCCGCGCCCGGCGGGCTGGCCGCTGGCCGCCGAGCTCGTGGTGCCGAACCTGCGGGTGGAAGCGCGCGGGCGCGGCTTCGCCGAGGCGGTCGGCCATGATTCGGAGCGGCTGGTGCTGCGCGTCGGGCCGCGGCGGCTCGATCGCCTGGCGCTGCGCTGGGAGGGACAGCAGGTGCTGCGCCTGGGCGCCGTCGCGGTGCCGGTCGCGGCGCGGCGGCTCGAGGCCGAGGTGCCGCTCGAGCCGATGCCGCCGCTGCGGCCTGTCGAGGTGCTGGCGGAGGACCTGACGGCCGCGACCCCAGCCGGCCTGCTGCAGGCCCGTCAGGCGCGGCTGCTGCTGAGTCCCGCATGGTCCGGCGCCGAGCCCGCGCTGCTGGCGGAGCTGCGGGCCGACGGGGTACGGATGCCGGCCGGTGCCGTGGCCCCGGCCGTTGCCGCCGCCTTGGGGCAGGAGGTGGAGTCGGTCGGCATCGTCGCCGCACTGACCGGACCTTCGCCCATGCCGCCTTCGGCCCAACGGGCGCGCGCATGGCGGGATGCGGGCGGCCAGCTCGACGTCCGGTCGATGGCGCTCCGGTGGGGCCCGGTCGCGAGCGAGGCGAATGTCCGGCTTTCGCTGGACGCCGCGCTGCAGCCGCAGGGTTCGGGTCAGGTCCGCGTCATCGGTGCCCCGGCCGCGATCCAGGCACTCGAGGGGGCCGGGCTGCTGCCCCGCGCCACGGCCCGGGCGGCGCAGGGGGTCGTGGCGCTGCTGACGCGCGTGCCGCCGGGCGGCGGACCGCCGCAGGTCGAATTGCCCATTGCGCTCACGGAGGGGCGCTTAAGTATTGCGCGCATTGTTGTCGCAACAATTCCACCTCTGGTTTGGCCGTAAGTTGCGCCGCGTCAAGACCCAAGCGCGCCGGATTGCGTGAAAACCGCGTGTGCCGCAGCACGACCACTTAACGGTACGTGATGAAAAGGCCCTCGATCAGCCCATTCCCGCGAAGGTCGCGTGAAATCGACGTCAATGCTGGTGGGCGCCGCGTGATGGCTCTGTCGGCCTGCGCAAACGCAGCGTTAGATAGTCGAGCGTTCACCCCGGCGTGAAGGTCTGGTCCCGCCGGGCGGGATGCAACGAGAGACAGTCATGGATCACGCAGTTCTGTACCCGGAGCAGGATCACGAAGGCACGGATCGGAGTGCCATCCTGATGATGCTCGCCTATGTCGAGGCGGAATGCATGCGCATCGGTTCGCATGATGCGGCGCGACATGCGGCGCAGGCAGCGACGCTGGTGCAGATGACCAAGACCTCGGAGTGCTCGACCAAGGCCGGCGTGGTGCGCTGCCAGCCGTTCCACTGAGCAGCGGCGCCTACCCCGCGCGCCGGAGCAGGAAGAGCGCCTGCTCCCCGAACAGGTTCGCCAGGCGCAGCGAACGCCTCCAGGGCGCCTTCAGGCCGCGCTCATCCACCGCCAGCCAGCGTTCCACCCCATAGCCCTCGAGCGCGCAGAGCGCGGTGAAGTCGAGGATGGTGCAGGGGTGGATGTTGGGCGTCTCGTACCAGGGGCGGTTCCAGGTCTCGGTGTCCGGCATCCGCCCGTTCACCAGCAGCCGCCAGCGCAGCTGCCAATGGCCGAAATTCGGGAAGGAGACGATGGCGTGCCGCCCGATGCGCAGCATCTGGCGCAGCACCTCCCGCGGGCGTTCCACCGCCTGGAGGGTGCGGGAGAGCACGACGTAGTCGAAGCCCCCATCCGGATAGAAGGCGAGGTCGTTGTCGGCGTCGCCATGGATGACCGCGAGGCCGGAGGAGACCGCCTTGGTCACCTCGGCCATGTCGATCTCGATCCCCCGCGCATCGGCCTGCTTCTCGCGCGTCAGGTGCTCGATCAGCGCGCCGTCGCCGCAGCCGATGTCGAGGACCTTGGCGCCATGGGGGATCATCTCCGCGATCAGGCGGAGGTCGAGGCGCATGTTCTTGGCGACGTAGCGGATGTCGGCGGGAGCTTCGGGCATGGGGCGGTGTCTCGGTGCGCTGAAGCCGTAGGCGGATGGTACTGGTAAGGCAAGGCGATTGCCGCGTTCAGGGTGTCGGGAGGGATCGCGCATGGCGATGTTGGCACGCACCGATCGTCACGGTTCCTGGCCGTGAGCCGGAGCATCATCTGGTGGTCCGGCATCGTCGGGTGCTGCGCGATAACGTGGTGGGGCGTCTTCGTGGCGCCCCTGCCTCGGCCGAATGGCTTCCTGATCATTCCCTGGGCCTTCGGCATGATGACGCTTCCCTATCTCGTTTCCTGGAGCGTCCTTGCGGCCCCGACCCTGGCTGCCGGCTTGGGCTCCGCGCTGTGGCTGTCGTCAGTCCTGGCCGGCGTCAGCCTTGCGATCTTTGCGCTCGCCTTCGTCGCGGGGCTGACCCTGATCCTCAGCGGGTTCACCCTTGTCGCCGTTCCCGTTGCCGCCGCGCTGTTCGGCAACATCGTCTCCAGGGAGCATGAACGGATCCAAATGGGCGGCGACGCCGATGCCTGGCGGCGGATCCATCGCCGCGGATTTCTGATTGCCGGGTGGGGCGTGCCGGGCATTTGGGTCCTGTCCACTGTCCTCCTCGTCGCTACGGCGCCCCATCCCGCGCCGCCGCCGAGTGCGTGGGACCGCTTCTCCTCCCTTGGCCCAGGCTGGATTCTTGTCGCGCTGAGCCTTGCCGGCGCCGTGCCGGGGTTTGGCTGGCATGCATGGGCGAGTCTTCGGCAGTTGTGCCGGGAGCACCGGGCTTCGCCGTCCCGTTGGCAGGCCGCCCTCGTCATCCTCGGGCCCTACGTCCTTGTGGCTGCGGCTTCCGCCAGCCAGGGAGAACTGCGGGACGCTCTCGCCTGGCCGGTGTCGGCGGTCGAGAGGAACCTGACGAGACCGGTACCGGCAGGGGTTTCCGGCACGAGGGACTGATCCTTGCCAGCCGCAGCTCGGCCCGGACGGTCCCGGATTGCGGCAAACCCTTCAGGAATGGGCGGCGGGTTTGCAGGGCGGCCCTGAAAGCCGGTTTGGCACCTTCCGCGCGCAGCGGCGCCGCGGCGCGATCAGACCCCTGCGGTTTCCGCCGCCCCGCGCAGGAACCCCCCCAGCGCCGCATGGAACTCCGGTTCCTCCAACAGGAAGGCGTCGTGCCCCTTGTCGGACGCGATCTCGACGAAGGACACGCTCGCGCCCGCCATGTTCAGCGCGCGCACCACGTTGCGGCTCTCGGAGGTCGGGAACAGCCAGTCGCTGCTGAAACTCGCCAGGAAGAAGCGCGTCGCCGTGCCGCGGAAGCGAGAAGTCGCGCCAACCTGAGGCACTCCGGACGAGCCCTAAACGCTGCCTGCGTGAAGCCCTTGCTGCTCCGCCGCGCGCTCCCTCTCCTCAGAGCGACATTGCCATTCGTCTTCGCGCAACTGCCACCAACTGACCCGTGCGTGCCAAGCGAAACCTATCGAGAGGACTGCGCCGAGGACCGTGAAGCGCAGGATCTGCGACGGCCAGTGCTGCGCGTCGATGCCGCCGATCAGCATCGCCGCTGCCAATCCCGCACCCGCCGCGGCACCTCCTCTGCGATGGATCCATCGCCAATCCTCGGAGAGTCGCGGCGCGACCTCCCGATGCAGTGCTCCAGCCACCTGTCCGAACAGGGCACCACAGACCAGAAAGGCCGGCAGACCAAGAATGCCACCCGAGAAGATGCCCGCTACGAGTCCCGCCGAGGCAAGGCCCGCATTGGTCAATGCCAGAGCAAGCAGCGCGATGCCTGCCTCGCGCGCGGAGGCGACGGTCAGCACCGCCCAGGCGAAGGCGTAAGGCAGCGGGGCGAACCAACTCCAGATCCAGAGCCGCAGGGGATCCGGACTGGCCGGAGTGAAAAGCAGCAGCGCAAGCCAGACAAGCCAAGCGAACCATGACAGTCCAAAGAGGCCAGCCGCATACCGTCGCCCATCCGGTGCGGCCGCGATGCCGCAGCGCAGTTCCCCTGCCGCGGCAGCGTCGTCAGACGCCAGCTTTCTCTGCCGCTCCACGCAGGAACCCCCCCAACGCCGCATGGAACTCCGGTTCCTCCAGCAGGAAGGCGTCGTGCCCCTTGTCGGACGCGATCTCGACGAAGGACACGCTCGCGCCCGCCATGTTCAGCGCCCGCACCACGTTGCGGCTCTCCGAGGTCGGGAACAGCCAGTCGCTGCTGAAGGACGCCAGGAAGAAGCGCGTCGCCGTGCCGCGGAAGGCGGCCGACAGGTCGCCCTCATGCTCGGAGGCGAGGTCGAAGAAGTCCATCGCCCGCGTGATGGTCAGGTAGGAATTCGCATCGAAGCGGCGGACGAAGGTGCTGCCCTGGTGGCGCAGGTAGCTCTCCACCTCGAACACGTCCTCGAGGAAGGTCAGCGCCGAGGCGCCGCGCAGTCGCCGGCCGAACTTCCGGGTCAGCGCCTGTTCGGACAGGTAGGTGATGTGCGCGACCATCCGCGCGACCGCGAGGCCGCGCGCCGGGATGCGCCCGTCCTCCCAGTAGCGGCCGCCCTTCCAGTCGGGGTCGCCATGGATCGCCTGCCGGCCGACCTCGTGGAAGGCGATGTTCTGCGCCGAATGATGCGCGGCGCAGGCGATCGGCGCGGCGGCGAGGACGGCGTCCGGGTAGGTCGCCGCCCATTCCAGCACCTGCATCCCGCCCATCGACCCGCCGATCACGGCGAGCCATCGCGCGATGCCCATGTGGTCCATCAGCCGCTTCTGGGCGCGGACCATGTCGCGGATCGTCACCTGCGGGAAATCGGTGCCCCAGGGGCGGCCAAGCCCCCGGCCCTCCGCGTCCGTCATCTCCGACCGCGGGCCGGAGGAGCCCATGCAGCCGCCCAGCACGTTCACGCAGACCAGGAAGTAGCGGTCGGTGTCGAGCGGCTTGCCCGGGCCGACGATGCTCTCCCACCAGCCGGGCTTGCCGGTGACGGGGTGGGGCTCGGCCAGATACTGGTCGCCGGTCAGCGCATGGCAGACCAGCACCGCGTTCGTCCTCGCCGCGTTCAGCGTGCCGTAGGTGCGGTAGGCGACGGTCAGCGGGACGATCACGGCGCCGCAATCCAGCGGCAGGCCGTCGGCGAAGACGGCGTGCTGGTGCTCGACCTCCGGCAGGGGGGCGATCGCCTGGGACATGGGGGGCGATCCTTAGGGCCGGCGGGCCGCCGCCGCAACGGGCGGGACGCTTGGCGCGCCGGGCCGCGCCGTCTATTGCATCCTTCCCCATGCCCGACAGTTCCCCGCCCGCTCCTGCCGAGGCCGAGATCGCCGCTTTGCGCGCCGAGATCGACGCGCTCGACGACGCCATGCACGACCTGCTGATGCGGCGTGCGGCGGTGGTCGCGCGGATGGCCGGCAGCCGCGCCAAGGGCAACACCACGCCGCTCCGCGCCGGGCGGGAAGCGGCGGTGCTGCGCCGTCTGCTCGCGCGCCACGCGGGGCCGCTCGCGCGGGCCCGCATCGTGCGGATCTGGCGCGAGATCTTCATGGCGAACACGGCGATCCAGGGCGGGTTTTCCGCCGCCGTCTTCGCCCCCGGCCCGCAATCGGGCCATACCCGCCTGGCGCGGGAGCATTTCGGGCCGCTGACGCCGATCCGCGTGCACCCGACGCCGGCACGGGCCTTGGCCGCGATGACCGGCGGCGAGGCCTCGGTCGCCGTCCTGCCGGCACCGGTGGACGGCGAACCCGCGGAGGATGCCTGGTGGGCGCGGCTCGACGCGCCGCGGCTGCAGGTGGTCGCGCGGCTGCCCTTCCTGGCCGGGCCGGCCGCGGATCCCGGCGCGCTGGTGGTCGCCCCGGTCGCCCCCGACCCCTGCGGGGAGGACCGCAGCCTCCTGATGGTCGAGGCCGAGGCCGGCGCGCAGCGGTCGCGCATCGCCCAGGCCCTCGCCGGCGCCGGCTTCGCCGCGACCTCGCTGATCCTGTCGCGCGCGCCGGCGGCAACGCTCGCGCTCGCCGAGGTCGAAGGTTTCCTGCGCGCGGAGGACCCGCGCCTCGCGTCGTTGCCCTGGGCGCGGCGCATCATCCTCGGCGCCTATGCCGCGCCGGTTCCCGGAGACGCACCATGACCGTGATGCCCCGCCCTTCGATCCTGGCGGTCGAGCCCTATGTCGGCGGCGAGTCCAAGATCCCGGGCGTGAACCGGATCATCAAGCTGTCGTCGAACGAGGGCGCCTTCGGCCCCCCGCCCGGCGCGGTGGAGGCGATCCGTGCCATGGCGGCCGAGGCGCATCGCTACCCCGACGGCAACGGCAAGGCGATCCGCGAGGCGATCGGCGCGCGCTTCGGGCTCGATCCCGCGCGGATCGTGGTCGGCAACGGGTCCGACGAGCTGCTCGCGCTGCTGATCCTCGCCTATGGCGGCGAGGGCACCGAGCTGGTGATGAGCGCGCACGGCTTCATGATGTACGACATCACCGGGCGCTGGGCCGGCTGCCGCATCATCAAGGTGCCGGAGAAGAACCTGACCGCCGACGTGGACGGGATGCTCGCCGCGGTGGGGCCGCGCACGCGGCTGATGTTCCTCGCCAACCCGAACAACCCGACCGGGTCCATCCTGCCGCAATCCGAGGTGGAGCGGCTGCGCGCGGGGCTGCGTGACGACGTGCTGCTGGTGCTCGACAGCGCCTATGCCGAATACGTCACGCGGCCGGACTACGACGCGGGCGCGAAGCTGGTGGATGCCTCGGGCACCACGGTGATGACGCGCACCTTCTCGAAGATCTTCGGCATGGGCGGGATGCGGCTCGGCTGGGCCTATGCGCCGGCGCCGATCGTCGACGTGCTGGGGCGCGTGCGCGGGCCGTTCAACGTGAATGCCGCGGCGATGGCCGCGGGCGTGGCGGCGCTGGCCGAGAAGGGCTGGGTCGAGCAGTCGGTCGCGCACAACACCGAATGGCGCGCGAAGGTCGCCGCCGCGCTGACCGCCGCGGGCATCAAGGTCTGGCCGAGCGAGGGCAACTTCGTGCTCGCCGATTTCGGCACCGCGGCGAAGGCGAAGGCGGCGGACGAGGCCATGAAGCAGCGCGGCCTGATCGCGCGCGCCATGGGCGGCTACGGCCTGCCGCACTGCCTGCGCATCACCATCGGCACCGCCGAGGAATGCACCATGGTGGTCGACGCGCTGACGGCCTTCATGCATGGCTGAGCCCGTCTTCAACCGGCTCTGCCTGGTCGGCATCGGGCTGATCGGGTCGTCCATCGCGCGGGTGGCGAAGAAGCGCGGGGACATCGCGCGCACGGTGGTCGCGACGACGCGGCGGGCGGAGACGCTGGCGCGCGTGCGCGAGCTCGGCATCGTCGACGTGGTCGAGGACGACCTGGGCAAGGCCGTCGAGGGCTGCGACTGCGTCGTGCTCTGCGTGCCGGTCGGCGCCTATGCCGGGGTGATGGCGCGGATCGCGCCGCACCTGGCACCGGGCTGCGTGCTGACGGATGTGGGATCGACCAAGGGCAGCGTCGTGCGCGACCTGTCGCCGCTGGTGCCGCCGGGCGTCCAGCTGGTGCCGGCGCACCCGATGGCGGGCACCGAGTATTCCGGCCCCGATGCCGGCTTCGCCGAGCTGTTCGAGGGCCGCTACTGCATCCTGACCCCGCTGCCGGACAGCGACCCGGCGGCGGTCGAGAAGGTGCGCGAGATGTGGCGCCGCTGCGGCTCGATGATCGAGGCGCTGGACCCGGCGACGCATGACAAGATCGTCGCGGTGGTCTCCCACCTGCCGCACCTGATCGCCTTCACGATCTGCGGCACGGCCGACGACCTCGCGGAGGAGACGAAGGAGGCGGTCCTGAAGTTCGCCGCCTCCGGCTTCCGCGACTTCACGCGTATCGCGGCGTCGGACATCGACATGTGGCGCGACATCTTCCTCAACAACCGCGAGGCGCTGCTCGAGATGCTGGCGCGGTTCAGCGAGGATGCGCACGCCCTGGGCCGCGCGGTACGCTACGGCCAGGCGGAGTTCATCGAGGACCGCATCCGGCGCGGCCGGAAGATCCGGCACGAGCTGATCGAGCGGAAGCAGGCCTAGGCCGCGCGCCTCAGAACCGGAAGGACACGCTCAGCGAGCCGTACTGCTGCATGCCGCCGCGCTGGCCATAGAATTCCTCGGTGCGCCAGACCTGGGTGTAGGCGATGCGCACGCCGCGCCAGATGACGGCCACGCCGGCCTGCAGATCGGCCACCAGCGGCCTGGAGTTCACGCTGCGGCTGTCCGTCCAGGTGTTGCCGTCGAGGAAGATGTCGCGCGCCACCGCGCGGCCTTCGGCCCCGCCGAAGACATACCAGCCGAAATCGTCGCCCTGCGGCTGGAAGAAGGCGCTGCCGGCGAGCGCCGGGCGGATCCGCGGCGGGCCGAAGTCGGCGGCGAGGTTGCGCCCGACGCGCAGGATGGCGCCGGCGGCCGCATAGGTCTGCAGGTTGCCGACGCTGCCGCTCACGGCCGGCAGCAATTCGAGGCCCAGCTCTTCGTCCCCGGCCAGTGGCACGCGCCACTTGCGTTCCAGGATCAGGGCCGCCACTGGCTCGTCCGAGAGCTGATAGGACCAGCCACGGGCCGGCGCATCGCCGATGAGGGAATGGAAGCCGTTCTGCACGAACTTCCCGCCCGCGGAGGGCCCGACGATGCCGGCCTGGATCTCGAGCACCGACAGGCTGGTCGCCGTGACGCGCGACAGCGACAATGCGCCGTACAGATAGCCCGCATAGGGCCGGTCCGTCGGGTCGGGGTTGGTGAGCTCGGTGTTCTCGGGCGTGAAGATCGACTGCCCGACCGCGATGCCCCAGCGGAGCTCGCCCGGACCCTGGAGAAAATCCAGCTGCCGGTTCAACCAGGCGAGCGGCGCAGGAAGATCCGCCGACGGCGACCGCCACGCGATCTGCAGGCCGTTGGTGTAGTAGCGGTCCGTGCCGCCGAGCACGTCGTTCTCGATGCCGAAGCTGAGGGTCCCGGCCGGGTCCGGTGGCGGCGGCGCTACCGTCCCGGGGGCTTGCGCGGCCGCGCCGCCGGCCGCGACCGCGGCGGCGAGAAGCAACGCGGGCGGGACCGCCAGCCATCGGGTTCGAAAGCAGGTGTGCATTGCGACAGCGTCTCCCCGGCGCGGCGCGGGCTGCGCCTCCATCGCCGAAAACGCATGAAGCCGGCCCGGGTTGCGTCGGTCCTACCGAGGTGAGGCGACCGTGATCGCGTCCACCCATTCCTCCAGCGCCTTCCGGAGCTTGGCCGCCCGACGCTTGCCGATCCGGTCCGCCACCCGGGCTTCCGCCTCGGCGCTGAGGTCCAGCAGGGCGTCGAGAACGCGTTCGCCCCTGACCGTGAGCCTGACGA
Source organism: Neoroseomonas marina (assembly GCF_012927745.1). Taxonomy (GTDB): domain Bacteria; phylum Pseudomonadota; class Alphaproteobacteria; order Acetobacterales; family Acetobacteraceae; genus Neoroseomonas; species Neoroseomonas marina. The sequence goes on along the minus strand of NZ_JABBKX010000002.1, from coordinate 299,415 downwards.
TGCGTGCCCGCCCGTCATTCGGGTCGGGTGCGCTGCGCAGGTGCCCCGCTTCCTCCAGCCCATCGACCAGGTACGCCATCGATTGCTTCGTCATGCCCGCCCGTTCGGCGAGCGCGGTCAGCCGCGCACCGTCCGGGCCGATGTGGCGGAAGACGGCCGAATGGGCGGGGCGGATCTCCGGGAAGCCGCGGGCGGCGAGGCCGCCATAGACCTCGCGCTGCAGGGCCTCGTAGGGCAGGCGGAGCAGGGCACCGAGAGTGCGGCGGCGCTCGGTCACGGGGCGGTTGTCCATGGGCGTAGTTGACAGTTCGTCAGATAATCTGTCTAGTGATCGTCAGAAAGACTGACGAAAGACCTGAGCCATGGACCCGATTGCCCGCAACCTCGCGGTCGTGGACGCCCATATCCGCGACGAGGCGCGCGATCCCGCCGCGGTGATGGACCTCTACACGGACGACATCGTGCTCGAGATGCCGACGCGGAACCTGACCCTGACGGGCAAGGTGGCGATCGAGGCGAACTACCGCGCCATGTTCGGATCCATGGTCGAGGTCGAGATCATTCCCGGCACCCGCTTCGCGACCGTGGATCACGTGGTGGACGACTGCACTGCCCGCTTCCGCCTGACCGGGAACGGCGTCGTGAACGCGCCGCTGCCGGTCGGCAGCCGGGTCGAATTGCGGCTGATGCACCTCTTTGCGATGCGCGACGGGCGCATCGCGAGGGAGACGGTCTACGAGGGCTGGCGCCGGCTCGACTAGCCGCCAGGCACCATCGCGGCCGAGAGCGCGCCGACCGGACCGCCTTCGGCCAGGCGCAGGATGGCGTCGCGCAGGCGGGTGGCCTGGGCGGCGCCGAAGACCGGCTCGACATTGCCGCGGAACTTGCCCTCGAGCTCGGCGTCGCTCAGCGGATTGCCGGGGTCGCCCTTCGGCAGCATCACCGTTTCCTGGAAGGACTGGCCATCCTCCATGGTGATCGTCACCCGGGCGGGGAAGTTCGCCGGGTAGAGCGTGTTCAGCTGCGGGTCGGCGATGACCTCGGTGCGATCGAGCACGCGGCGGATCAGCGGATCATGGATCCGCGCCGCGGCGAACTGCGCCTGGGTCAACACCCCGTCCACCGCCGCCGCGGCGATGCAGTAGGGCACGGAGACGCGCGCGGCCATGACCGTCGCCGCCTCCTTCGCCGAGAAGTGCGACAGGACGGTGTTGTAGGTTTCGTTGGTGATGCGGGCGATGCGCGCGGGGTCGGGACGGTGCTTCGCCACGATGGCCAGCGTCGCCTGGATCGGTGAATGGCTCGCAAGGATCGAGGGGAAGAACTTGAAGCCGTTGTTCAGGATCTCCCAGGTCGACCCGAGCCCCGCCGTCAGTGCGGCCGCCTTCGGTTCCAGCGAATAGGCCGCGAGATAGCCCTTCGGGTGTTCGAGGATACCGGGCGGCGAGGTCATGCCGAGGGCCGCGAGCTGCGCCGAGAGCACGCCGTTCATCGCGGCCTTGCCGGGATGCAGGCTCTTCGTCATGTCGCCGGATTCGAAGAAGGTGTTGAGCCCCGCCGCCTGCGTGCCGGCGAGGCCGAGCGCGCGCTGCGCGCCATCCGCGTCGAGGCCGATGGCATTCGCCGCGCTCGCCGCGCCGCCGAAGGTGCCGTTGGTCGCGGTGGAATGCCAGAAGCGGTAATGAGTCGGCATCACCGCCATGCCGACGCGCACCGCGACCTCATAGCCCGCGACGACCGCGGCAAGCAGGCGGGGTCCGCTGAGGCCGCGCGCCTCGGCCAGCGCGAGGGCGGCCGGCACCACGCAGGACCCGACATGCAGCAGCGCGACCTTGTGCGTGTCGTCGTTGTCGGCGGCGTTGACCAGGATGCCGTTGGCGAGCGCGGCGAAGGCCGGCTGCGCGGCAATGCCGCGCGCCCCGATCACGCCGGCGCCGGGGCAGGCCGGGTACATCGCGGCGATCTCGCGCGCGATGCGGGACTTCTCGGCATCCTCGGTCCAGGCAGCGACGGCGCAGCCCACGGCGTCGAGCACCACGCGCGCCGCCTGCGCCGCCACCTCCTTGGGCAGGCTCCCGGGATGCAATCCGGCGACGAACTCCGCGAGCGCGCGCGTGGCCATGGGACTTCCTCCGGTGTCGTTGCTGCGAAGCGTGATCTGGCCATGCGCGCCGCGCAACCCCGCCTCGGTTGACGAGCCCGCACGCGCGCGGCGAGCATCCACCGAACGGAGGAACGCCATGACCGCGACCAGCACCGTCCTCATCGCCGGCGCCAGCGGCGCCGCCGCGACGCGCGTGCTGGAACGCGCCTCGGCGGCGCCGGACCTTGCCGTGGTCGGCCTGTCGCGCAACCGGCCCGAGGGTGCGGCGGATTGGATCACCGCGGATCTGACCGATCCGCCTGGACTGGTCGCCGCACTCGCCGAACGTCCGGATATCACCCACATCGTGTATGCGTCGCGCGCCCCGCATGGGGAAAGCGGCGTGGAGGACGTGCCGGCGAATGTCGCGATGCTGCGCAACCTCCTCGATGCGGCGGAGGCGTCGCTGCCGCGCATCGCGCACATTCATCTGATCCATGGCGGCAAGTGGTACGGGCTGCATATCGGGCCCTTCCGCACGCCGGCGCGGGAGGACGACCCGCGGCACATGCCGCCGAACTTCTATTACGACCAGCAGGACCTGGTCGCGGCCCGCCAGGTGGGCAAGGCATGGACCTGGTCGGCGAGCCGGCCGAACTTCGTGCTCGACGTCGCGCCGGGCCGCGCGCGGAACATGGTCTCGACGCTCGGCGCCTATGCGGCGATCTGCCGGGAGCTGGGCGTGCCCTTCGACTTCCCGGGCAAGGCGGGCGTGTGGGAGAAGCTGCACGAGGTGACGGATGCGACGCTGCTCGCCGACGGCATCCTGTGGATGCTGCGCGAGCCGCGCTGCGCCAACCGCGCCTTCAACGTCACGAACGGCGACGCCTTCCGCTGGTGCGACCTGTGGCCATACCTCGCGGATCTGTTCGGCCTGCCCTGCGGCCGGCCGCGGCTCATGCGCATGGCGCATTGGATGGCGGACAAGGGGCCGGTGTGGGAAGCGATCCGCGCGCGGCACGGCCTGGCGCTGCCCATCGCGCAGGTCGCGTCGTGGGAATTCGCGGACTTCTTCCTGAACATGGACTACGACGTGATTGCGTCCATGACGGCGGCGCGCGCGGCGGGCTTCACCGGCTTCGTCGATTCCTGGGCGATGTTCGCCGCCCAGGTGGAAGGCTACCGCGCGGCGCGCATCCTGCCGCCGCGCTAGAAGCCGTAGAGCGCGGCGGGATTGTCCACCAGCACCCGCTGCCGCTCCTTCGCTCCCGGCGCCCATTCGCCAAACCGGTCGAGCAGCATCCCGTCCTCCGGCATCCAGTCGGTGAGCGAGGGATGCGGCCAGTCGGTGCCCCACAGGCAGCGGTCCGGCGCCGCATCCAGCAGCGCACGCGCGAACGGCGCGACGTCGTGGAAGGGCGGGCCCGAGGAGGAGATGCGGTAGCCGCACAGCTTCACCCAGGCGCGCCCGCTGTCCATCAGCCGCAGCAGCGCCTGGAAGCCGGCCCCGTTCAGGCCATCCGCCGTGCGCACGCCGCCCATGTGGTCGATCACCACCTCGACCGGCAGGGCCGCGAGGCGCGGGCCGAGCTCGGCAAGCGATTCCCCGGTCGCGTAGATCTGGATGTGCCAGCCCAACGGCGCAACGCGGCGCGCCAGCGCGTCGAGCTGCTCGATCGGCGCCCCGTTGCCCGAGACGGTGTTGAAGCGCACCCCACGCGTTCCCTTGGCGTGCATCTCCCGCAGCGCGGCGTCGTCCACGCTGTCGTCCACCACCGCGACGACGCGCGCGCGGTCGAGGCCGAAGCGCGCCGCGGCATCCAGCGTGCAGGCATTGTCGGTGCCATAGACGGATGGCTGCACCACCACCATGCGCCCGATGCCGAGCGCTTCCGCCACCCGCAGATAAGCCGGGATCAGCGCCGCCGCCGGGTCGTAGTGCCGCCCGGGGTCGAGCGGGAAGCGGTCATAGGGGCCGAAGATGTGGAAATGGCAGTCGCAGGACAGCGGCGGCGCGCGCCAGGACGGCGCCGGCGTCACATCGAGCGGCGGAAGGCAGGGCGTCATCACGCCGCCCCCGTCAGCTCGCGCCGCACGATCGCGGCCCCTTCGACCATCGCGCGCATCTTGCCGTCCGCGACCTCCCGCGAGAGGTACTTCATGCCGCAATCGGGGGCGACGATGACGCGCTCCGGATTCACATGCGGCAGCGCTCGGCGGATGCGCGCGGCGACCGTCTCGGGCGATTCCACGCGCTGGTCGTTGAGGTCGATGACGCCGAGGATGATGGTCTGGTCCGGCAGGCCCTTCAGCACCGAGGTGTCGAGGTTCGCCTGCGCCGTCTCGATCGAGATCTGGCGCACCTTGCAGCGGCAGAGCTCGGGCAGGAAGGAATAGCCGTTCGGCCGGTTGTGCTGGTGGGCGGCATAGCCGAAGCAGATGTGCAGCGCCGTCGTGCCGGTGATGCCCTCCAGCGCGCGGTTCACCGCCTCGAGCCCATACTCGCGCGCCTTCTCCGGGCGCGCCTGCATGTAGGGCTCGTCGACCTGGACGAAGTCGGCGCCGGCGGCGAACAGGTCCCGGATCTCCTCGTTCACCGCGGCCGCGTAGTCGAGCGCCATCTCGGCCTCATGCCTGTAGAAGTCGTTCTGCGCCTGCTGAGCCATGGTGAAGGGGCCGGGCACGGTGATCTTGATCATCCGGTCGGTGTTGGCGCGCAGGAAGGCGACGTCACGCGCCTCCACCGCATGACGACGCCGGATGCGGCCGGTCACGCGCGGCACCGGATTCGGCTTGCCGGTGCGGTCCATCGCGCTGCCGGGATTGTCGAGATCCACGCCGTCGAGCGCGGTGGCGAAGCGGTTGGAATAGGATTCGCGACGCATCTCGCCATCGGTGATGATGTCGAGCCCGGCGCGTTCCTGCGCGCGGATGGCGAGCAGCGTCGCATCGTCCTGCGCCGCTTCCAGCCGCTCGGGCGCGATGCGCCACAATTCCGTCGCGCGCACCCGCGGCGGCAGCCGGCTGTCGAGGCGCGACCGGTCGATCAGCCAATCCGGCTGCGGATAGGAGCCGACCAGCGAGGTCGGCAGCAGCGTGTTCACCATGGCGTCATTCTCCCTGGCGCGAGCCTATCGTCGCGCCCTGCGCGCGGCCAGTGGCCCTCGCGTCGCATTCGCGGTCTAATGGCGATCGGGGAAACGGAGAACGCCACGGCATGGCAACGGGACAGCCGTCGGGCGCCAGGCAGCGGACACCGCGCGCCTTTCCGCGCGGGCGCAGCGCGGACGATGGCGCCCGCGCCGCGGTGCGCGCGGCGCTGGGCGATCTGCCGCTGCGGCGCGACATGCTCATCGAACATCTTCATGCCTTGCAGGGACGCCACGGCGCGCTGTTGCCCGCGCATCTCGTCGCACTGGCGGAGACGCTGCGCCTCGCGCCCGTCGAGGTGTTCGAGGTCGCGACCTTCTACGCGCATTTCGAGGTGCTGGCCGATGGCGAGGCAGCACCGCGGCCCGCGATCCATGTCTGCGGCGGACTGCCCTGCGCGATGCGGCCGCGGCCGGCATTGCCGGCCGGCGCGCGGATCGTCGAGGCCCCCTGCATGGGCGCCTGCGACGAGGCCCCGGCCTGCACCGCCCGGCCGCGCGACATCGCCACGCCCGCGCCACGGCCGATGCCGGTGCTCGATGCGCTGCGCGCGGGCCGATTGACGCGCGATGCGATCCTCGACGCCCTGGACGTCGCGGGGCTGCGCGGCATGGGCGGCGCCGGCTTCCCGGTCGCGCGCAAGTGGCGCGCCGTGCTGGCGCAGCCTGGTCCGCGCCACCTCGTGGTGAATGCCGACGAAGGCGAGCCCGGCACCTTCAAGGATCGCTGGTGCCTGGAACGCGAACCGCATCGCGTGCTGGAAGGCGCGCTGATCGCTGCCGAGGCGATCGATGCCGACGCCATCTGGCTCTACATCCGCGACGAGTATCCCGAGGCGCGGCGCATCCTCGCGGAGATGATCCCCGCCCTGCCCGCGCGACGCCCGGTGCATCTGCGGCGCGGCGCAGGCGCCTATGTCTGTGGCGACGAGACGGCGCTGCTCGAAAGCCTCGAGGGCAAGCGCGGCTATCCCCGCCACAAGCCACCCTTCCCCGGCGAGCGCGGGCTGTTCGGTCGCCCGACGCTGATCCACAACGTCGAGACGCTGTGGTGGCTGCCGGAACTGCTCGCGACACCTGACGCGCCGGCGCGCTTCGCCGCCGCCGGCCGCAACGGGCACAAGGGCGAGCGGCTGTTCAGCCTGTCCGGCCGCGTGAAGCGCCCTGGCGTCTATTGCGCGCCGATCGGCATCACCGCGCGCGACCTCATCGAGGCCCAGGGCGGCGGGATGGAGGAGGGGCACCGCTTCGCGGCCTACCTGCCCGGCGGCGCCTCGGGCGGCATCCTGCCGGCGACGATGGCAGATCTGCCGCTCGCCTTCGGCGTGCTGGAACCGCTGGGCTGCTTCGTCGGATCCGGCGCCGTCGTCGTGCTCTCGGACCGCGACGATCTGGCGGACGCGGCGCGCAACCTGCTGCGCTTCTTCCGCGATGAATCCTGCGGGCAATGCACGCCCTGCCGGGTCGGCACGCAGAAGGCGGTGCACCTGCTGGAAGCACCGCGCTGGGACCGCTCGCTGCTCGAGGACCTTGCCCAGGCCATGGCGGATGGGTCGATCTGCGGCCTCGGCCAGGCGGCGATGAACCCGGTGCGCGCGCTGCTGCGGCATTTCCCGAAGGAGGCCGCGCCATGACGCGCTTTCTGCTCGACGGGCGCGAGGTCGCGGCGGCGCCGGGCGAGACGATCTGGACCGTGGCGCAGCGCGAGGGCGTGGCGATCCCGCATCTCTGCCATCGCCCCGCGCCGGGCTACCGGCCGGACGGGAACTGCCGCGCCTGCCTGGTCGAGATCGACGGCGAGCGGACCCTCGCGGCGTCCTGCATCCGCACGCCGCGCGAGGGCATGGTGGTGAAGACCGCGACGCCGCGCGCCGATCACGCGCGGCGGATGGTCTTCGAACTGCTGATGACCGACATGCCCGGGCCGGAAGGGCGCGACACGCACGGCACCTTCGCGCGCTGGGCGGCGACGCTCGGCGTGACGCGATCGCGCTTCACGCCCGATGCGCGGCCGGCGCCGGATCTCTCGCACCCGGCCATGGCCGTCGCACTCGACGCCTGCATCGCCTGCGGGCTGTGCGAGCGCGCCTGCCGCGAGGTGCAGCACAACGACGTCATCGGCCTCGCGCATCGCGGCGCCGGGGTGACCGTCGCCTTCGACCTGCTCGATCCCATGGGCGCGTCGTCCTGCGTCGGCTGCGGGGAATGCGTACAGGCCTGTCCGACCGGGGCGTTACTGCCGAAATCGGTGCTCGACGACCACGGCCATCGCGCAGCGGCGCCGGTGCGGGAGGTCGCAAGCGTCTGCCCCTATTGCGGCGTCGGCTGCCAGGTCGGCTTCCGCGTGCGCGACGGCCGCATCGAGGAAGTCGTCGGCCGCGACGGCCCGGCCAACCAGGGACGGCTCTGCGTGAAGGGCCGCTTCGGCTTCGACTACCTCGCGCATCCCGACCGTCTGACGACGCCGCTGGTCCGCATCGACGGCGCGGCCAAGGATCCGGCGGATTGCCTCGACCCGGCGCGGGCGCGGGCGAAGTTCCGCGAGGCGACGTGGGAGGAAGCGATGGGCCGCGCCGCCTCCGGCCTGCTGCGCATCCGCGACGGCGCCGGGCCTGGCGCGCTCGCCGGCTTCGGCAGCGCCAAGGGGTCGAACGAGGAGGCGTATCTGTTCCAGAAGCTCGTGCGCACGGGGTTCGGGACGAACAACGTCGATCACTGCACGCGGCTCTGCCACGCCTCCTCGGTCGCCGCGCTGCTGGAAGGGATCGGCAGCGGCGCGGTGACGGCGCCCTTCACCGCGGTGAAGGATGCCGATCTGATCTTCCTGATCGGCGCGCGGCCGACCGAGAACCACCCGGTCGCCGCGACCTTCCTGAAGGACGCGGTGGCGCGCGGGGCGATGCTCGTCACCGCCGATCCGCGCGGCAGCGCGCTGGATCGCTGCGCCACCGAGGTGCTGCGGTTCGCGCCCGGGCAGGATGTCGCGCTGCTCAACGCCATGCTGCACGTCATCCTGGCCGAGAACCTGCACGACGCGGCCTTCGTCGCCGGGCGCGTCGACGGCATCGAGCGGCTGCGCTCCCATGTCGCGGCCTATGCGCCGGAGGCGATGGAAGCGCGCTGCGGCGTGCCGGCCGACCAGATCCGCCGCGTCGCGCGGCGCTACGCGGCCTCGCCCGCCGCACTGACGCTGTGGGGCATGGGCATCTCCCAATCCGTGCACGGGACGGACAATGCGCGGGCGCTCATCGCCCTCGCGCTGGTCTGCGGGCATGTCGGCAAGCCGGGCGCGGGGCTGCATCCCCTGCGCGGGCAGAACAACGTGCAGGGCGCATCCGATGCCGGGCTGATCCCGATGATGCTGCCCGACTACCACCGCACCGACGATCCCGCCGCCCATGCGGCGATGGAGGCGCTGTGGGGCGTGGCCCTCGATCCGCGCCCCGGGCTGACGGTGGTCGAGATCCTCGAGGCCGCGGGCCGCGGGGAGATCCGGGGCATGTTCATCATGGGCGAGAACCCCGCGATGTCGGATCCGGACCTCGCCCATGCCCGCGCGGCGCTGGCGCGGCTGGATCACCTGGTGGTGCAGGACCTCTTCCTGACCGAGACGGCCGCGCTGGCCGACGTGGTGCTGCCGGCCTCGGCCTGGCCGGAGAAGGACGGCACCGTCACCAACAGCAACCGCACGGTCCAGATGGGCCGCGCGGCCGTGCCGCTGCCGGGCGGGGCGCGGCAGGACCTCTCCATCATCGTGGACCTGGCGCGGCGGCTCGGCCTGCCCTGGACCTACGCCCATCCGCGGGAGGTCTTCGCCGAGATGGCGCAGGCCATGCCGAGCCTCGCGAACATCACCTGGGAGCGGCTGGCGCGGCAGAACGCCGTCACCTACCCGAGTCCCGCGCCGGATGCGCCGGGGCGCGAGATCGTCTTCGCCGACCGTTTCCCCACGCCCGACGGCCGGGCACGGCTGGTGCCGGCCGGGGTTTCGGACCCCGCCGAGGCGCCGGATGCGGACTACCCCTTCATGCTCACCACCGGCCGCGCGCTGGAGCACTGGCACACCGGCGCCATGACCCGCCGGGCGGGGGTGCTCGATGCGCTGGAGCCGGCGGCGACCGTCTCCCTCGCCCCCGCCGAACTGCGACGGCTGGGCGTCGCGCCGGGGGACCGGGTGCGGGTGACGACGCGGCGGGGGATGGTGGAATGCGCCTCCCGCGCCGATCCGGCGCTGCCGGACGGCATGGTCTTCCTGCCCTTCGCCTTCCGCGAGGCCGCGGCGAACCTGCTGACGGACCCGCGGCTGGACCCGATCGGGCACATTCCCGGCTTCAAGCTCTGCGCCGCGCGCGTGGAAGCCGCCCGAACGCGCGCTTGACCGGGCCGGGCGCGAGGATCAAGGGAGGCCCACACCATGTCCTTCCAAGACCTTCCCGCGCCGCTGCAGGCCGCGCTCACCGGGCGCGGCTATGCCGAGCCGACCCCTGTCCAGTCCGCCGTCCTCCAGCCGGAGACGGCCGGGCGCGACCTTCTCGTCTCCGCCCAGACCGGGTCGGGCAAGACCGTGGCCTATGGCCTGGCCCTCGCACCGGAACTGATGGGCGATGCGCCGCGCCTGCCGCCGGCCGCCGCACCGCTCGCGCTGATCGTGGCGCCCACGCGCGAACTCGCGCTGCAGGTGAAGGCGGAACTCGCCTGGCTTTACGCGCCGGCGGGCGGGCGGATCGTCTCCTGCGTCGGCGGCATGGACCCGGTGGCGGAGCGGCGGATGCTCTCCCACGGGGCGCATATCGTCGTCGGCACGCCGGGGCGGCTGCGCGACCACCTGGAACGCGGCAACCTCGATCCCTCCGCGCTGCGCGCGGTCGTGCTGGACGAGGCGGACGAGATGCTCGACCTCGGCTTCCAGGAGGAGCTCGAGGCGATCCTCGAGGAAGTGCCGGAAGGCCGCCGGACGCTGATGTTCTCGGCCACCGTGCCGCGGGGCATCGCCGCCCTGGCCAAGGGCTACCAGCGCGACGCGCTGCGCATCGAGGCCACATCGGCCGACGTCTCGCATGGCGATATCGAGCATCGCGCCCTGCTGGTTGCGCCGCATGAACTCGAACGCGCGGTGGTGAACCTGCTGCGGCTCGAGGATCCGCGCATCGCGATGGTGTTCTGCGCCACCCGCGCCGCCGTGGCGCGGCTGCAGGGCAACCTGTCGGAGCGCGGTTTCTCGACCGTCGCGCTGTCGGGCGAACTCTCCCAGGCCGAGCGGAACCGCGCGCTGCAGAACCTGCGCGACGGGCGGGCGCGCGTGTGCGTCGCGACCGACGTCGCGGCGCGCGGTATCGACCTGCCGGACCTCGGCCTCGTGATCCATGCCGAGATGCCGCGCGACCCGGAGACGCTGCTCCATCGCAGCGGCCGCACGGGCCGGGCGGGGCGCAAGGGCATCTCGGTGCTGCTGGTGCCGCATACGCGGCGGCGCGTGGGCGAGCGGCTCGTCGCCGCGGCCAAGATCAAGGCGACCTGGGGGCCGGCGCCCTCGGCCGAGGCGGTGCGCGCACGCGATGCCGAACGCCTGGTGGAACAGGCGCTCGCCCTGGCCGCCGAGGAACCGGCGGACGACGATGTCGCGGTCGCCCGCCGCCTGCTGGCCGACCCGGCGATCGCCGGGCGCGGTGTCGAAGGCCTGGCGGCCGCGCTGGTGCGCGTGCTGCGCGCGCCGCTGCCCGCACCGGAGGAGATCGCCGAGATCGCCGATCGCCCGCCCGCCCGCGCGCCGCGCGAAGCCCCGGCCGCGCCGGGCGGCGCCGACGAAGGCGGCGTCTGGTTCCGCATGGATGTCGGCCGCGACGGCCGCGCCGATCCGAAGTGGCTGCTGCCCTTCCTGTGCCGGCGCGGGCACGTCACGCGGCAGGAGATCGGGCGCATCCGCGTCCTGGCCCGGGAGACGCAGTTCGAGGTCGCGCCCTACGCCGCCCAGCGCTTCGCCGCCGCGGCGCGGCGCGCGGAGGGCGAGGACGCCCATATCCGCATCATCCCGATGCAGCCGGTGAAGGGGCCGGCGCGGCGCCCAAGGCGCTAATCGAAGGTCGGGGGAGGGGAACCTCCCCCGAACCCCCCTCCCTTCCTTGGTCACCTGGTTCCAAAGGAGGTTGAGGGGGGGTTTCGGGGGGAGACGTTCCCCCGTCTTCAGCTCCGCTTCGGCGGATCCCGCGACAGCCCGCGGGCGCCGAGTTCGGCGAGATACGTCGCCCAGCGCGCTTCCTGGTCCTGACCCAGCGTACGCAGGTACTCCCAGGAAAAGATCCCGGTGTCGTGCAGGTCGTCGAAGACGATCCGCACCGCGTAGTTGCCCACGGGTTCGATGCGCATGATGCCGACATGACGGCGGCCCGCGACGATCACCTTCTGGTCCGGCGAATGGCCCTGCACCTCGGCGCTGGGGCTCTCGACCCGCAGGTATTCGGCCGGCAGGCGGAAGCGCGCGCCGTCCGGCCAGGCGACTTCCAGCACCTGCTCGGCGCGCTTGAGGCGGATTTCGGTGGGCGCGGGCATCAGTCGGCGAGCTTGCGCGCCTCGTCCGGCAGCATGATCGGGATGCCGTCGCGGATCGGGTAGGCGAGGCCTGCGCGTTCGCTGATCAGCTCGCCCTTCTCGCGGTCGTAGCGCAGCGGCCCCTTGGTCACGGGGCAGACCAGGATCTCGAGCAGTTTCGGATCGACGGCCCCGCCCGCCGGCTGTGCGTCACTCATCGTCGTGTCCTTCGGTCATCATGTCCCAGGGCGCCGCAGCTTCACTGCCGCGCGGCGCGTCGTCCACTCGGCACGCCGCTGCGCCATGCGAGCGCGCGCGTCAGCTCGGCCTCCCCTCGGCCGGCGCATTCGCCGCCGCACCCATGTGCATGAGTGCAACGAGGATCTGCGCGCGTTCCGTCGGATCCGCGGCTTCGAGCAGCGCCTGCTTCTCCGGGACGTCGAACGGGCAGACCATCGCGAGCGTGGTCACCAGCGTCGCATCGGGCATCTGCTCGATCGCGTCCCAGTTCGCCTCGATGCCGCGGGCGCGGAAATAGGGCCGCAAGGCGCCGAGCAGCGCGGCCCGATCCAGCACCGGCGCATTGCCGTCGAGCACCAGGTCGCGCGAGAACTCGGTGTAGTCGACGCGCGCGCTGCGGTAGCCACTTTCGTCGAGCGGCCGTTCCTCCAGGATGCGGAAGCGCGCCAGGCCGGTCAGCGTGATGAGAAGCCGCCCGTCATCCGTCTCGCTGAAGGAAGACAGACGGCCGAGGCAGCCGATGCGGTACAGCCCCGGCCCGCCATCGGTGCGCGGCAGGCGCAGGTCGGGTTGGATCATGCCGAACATGCGGCCATTCGCCAGGGCGTCGAGCGTCATGGCGAGGTAGCGCGGCTCGAAGATGTTCAGCGGCAGCTTTCCCTGCGGCAACAGCAGGGCGCCGGGGAGCGGGAAGATCCCGATCTCCTCCGGCAGCTCCGCCAGCCGCGGATGGAAAGGCGCCATGGGCCTCTCAGCGGAACAGCAGGGTCGACAGCTTGCGCCGTCCGGCCTTGGTCGCCGGCTCCTCGAAGCCCCAGGCCTCGAAGAACTTCAGCAGCTGCTTGCGGGCGGCTTCCTCGTTCCAGGTGCGGTCGCGGCGGATCGCCTCGATCAGCGCGTCCACCGCGCCTTCGCGGTTGCCCGCGGCGTTGAGCGCGACGGCGAGCTCGATGCGCGCCTCGTGGTCGTCGGCGTTGGCGGCGATCCGCTCCTCGAACTGGGAGAGCATCTCGCGCGCCCGGCGTCCCTCGACCTCGAGCTCGATCGCGCTGCGGGCGGCAGTGATCTCGGGGGCGTCCTTGATCTTCGCCGGCGCGCTGTCGAGGATCGCCAGCGCCTGCTCCTCCTCGCCGAGCGCGAGCAGGGCGCGGGCGACGCCGGCGAGTGCCTTGGCGTTCTCCGGTTCCTGCTGCGACAGCGCGCCGAAGAGCTCGAGCGCCGCGGCATGGTCACCCTGGGCGACGGCCGCCTCGGCCTCGGCCAGCAGGTCCGCGGTGGGCATCTGGCCGCCGGCGGCCTTCAGCAGGCCTTCGATGAAGCGCTTCACCTCGGATTCCGGGAGCGCGCCCTGGAACAGATCCAGGATCTGGCCCTGCCAGAAGGCGACGACCGTCGGCACGGATTGCAGCGGCAGGCCCATCTGGGTCAGCTGCGCGACCAGCTGGCGGTTCTTGTCGATGTCGATCTTGACCAGGCGCACGCGGCCGCCGGCGGCGTTCACCACCTTCTCGAGCGCCGGGGTCAGCGTCTTGCAGGGGCCGCACCAGGTGGCCCAGAAATCCACCAGGACGGGAACCTGGCGCGACGCCTCGACCACGTCCTGCATGAAGGTCTTCTGGTCGCCGTCCTTGATCACGCCTTCGGCGGCGGCGGTCGCGCCCTGGCGGGCGGGGTCGAAGATCACGTCCATGTCAGGCATTCCTCGGGCTTGTCCGGCATGGCCGGGCGCTCTTCGGCTCCATATGCGCCGTCCACAGCGCGACGCAAGCCGCATCGTGCGGCAGAGCGGCGGAGGAACCGACCATGACCACCCGCCTTGATGGCGATGCGCGCTTCGGGACGCCCTGCGAATCCTGGCAGCTGCAGGTGGGGCTCGACGGGGCGACGGACCTGATCGCCGCGCAGGCGCAGTTCGACGCGGCGGCATTCCATGTCGTTCCGGCCGCGGCCCTGCACGTCACGGTGTTGCCCTTGATCGACGCGGCTGAGACCTTCCCCACCGCGAAGTCGTTGCTGTGGGACCGGCACGGGCCGGATTGGCAGGCGGCCATCGCCCTGGCCTGCATGCGCCTGAGGCCCTTTCGGCTGCGCTTCACCCGGCTGCGCGTCGATGCCCGGGCAGTGATCGCCATGGACGAGGCCAATCCGTTCGCCGCATTGCGGCGCGACCTGGCCGGTGCCTGCGCCCTGCCGCAGCGGCCGGTCCGCATGCCGGACATCACCCATGTGACGCTGCTGCGTGCCCGTCGTGCGTCCGTCGCGCCGTTGCCCGACCGGCCGCCGACGGTGGCGGCGGAGATCCCGGTCACCCGGCTGCGGCTGGTGCGGGAGACGGTTTTCCCGACGCTCGCCTTCGAGATCCTCGCCGAGTTCGTGCTCTAGGCCCCGCGCGGTCAGGCCGCGTCGAAGTCGATCACGGTCGCCGCGTGTCCCAGCCCGGCCAGGAACCGGAGCAGATCGGCCGGTGCGAGGCCCGTGCTGGCCGCATTGGTGAGCGGATGGACCCAGATCCGATCGAAGCCGTCGACGAGGTGGCGGTCGATCACGAAGCGGACCTGATCCGGGCGCGCATTGACCAGGCCCAACGGCGTGACCGAGCCGGGAGGGACGCCGAGGGTCGCGACGAGTTCCTCGGCGCTCGCCATCCGGACCTTGCCGGCGTTGGCCATGCGCGCGAGGGCGTTGACCGAGACCTGGCGTTCCTCCTCGAGCGTCGCGAGGAGAAAGGGGCCCTCCCCCTTGGCGGGCCTGAGGAACAGGTTCTTGGTGTGGCCGCCGGGCAGTTCGCCGCGCAGGTCCCGGCTTTCCGCGACCGTGAAGACGGGCGGGTGGTGGCGGGTCTCGGCGGCGATGCCGGCGGCGGCGAGGCGGGCGAGCAGGCCCTCGGGCGTTTCGGGCATTCAGTCCAGTTTGATGTTGTTGGCGCGGACGACCCGCCCCCATACCTCGATCTCGTTGTCGAGCCACGTCCTGAAGCTGTCGGGGCCTTCCACGCGGTTCACGGCGCCGAGCGCGGTGATGCGTTCGGCCGTGGCGGGGACGGCCATGGCGGTGCGGATCTCGCCCGCGAGGCGGTTGACCATCGGCGCCGGCGTCCCGCCCTGGGCGAGGATGCCCTGCCAGGTGCCGCTGTCCGCCGCCGGCCAGCCGAGTTCCTGGAAGGTCGGGACATCGGGAAAGTCGGCGAGGCGGGCCGGGCCGGTGACGGCGATCGGCCGCAGCGTGCCCTGCTTGCAGAAGGGGGCGGTCGCGGTCGCGCCGTTGATGATCATCTGCGATTCGCCGGCCGCGACGGCCGTGAGTGCCGCCGCGCCGCCGCGATAGGGGACCTGGGTGAGGTCCGCGCCCCAATGCTGCGTGACCAGCAGCCCGGTGAGGTGGTTGCCGACGCCGATTCCGGCATGGCCGACATTCACGCGCTGCGGGTTCGCCTTGGCGTAGGCGACCAGTTCCGCGGCGTTGCGCGCGGGGACCGAGGGGTGCACCGCAAGGATGTACGGCGCGTAGATCAGCATGGTGACGGGGGCGAGGTCGCGCTTCAGGTCGAAGGGCAGGCGCGTGTAGAGGGAGGGCGCGGTCGCCAGCGTCGAGACATCGATCAGCAGCAGCGCATGGCCGTCCGGGGGCGATTTCGCCACGACGTCGGCGCCGATGTTGCCGCCCGCGCCGGTGCGGTTCTCCACCACCACATTCTGGCCGAAGCCGCGCGTGAGGTCCGGCGCCAGCAGCCGGGCGAGGATGTCCGAGGTCCCGCCCGGGGCGAAGGGGACGATGATGCGCACCGGCCGGTCGAAGGATTGGGCCCGGGCGCCGGTCAGCGCAGGCAGGGCGAGGGCGCCGGCCGTGAGGCCCAGCAGATGGCGGCGGTTCATGGTGGTTGTCCTCCCGGCGAGGGCCGTTGGCGGCAGGATCGCGCGGGATTTCCTGGGCTGTCGAGGGGTTGCGGAAAATCCGTCCCGAGGTGGCTTGCAATCCCGGAAGACCATGGTAGAAGCCCGGCCTCCGCACGGAGCGCGGGCGTAGCTCAGGGGTAGAGCACGACCTTGCCAAGGTCGGGGTCGAGGGTTCGAATCCCTTCGCCCGCTCCATTCTTCTCTCTCACAACCTGTCTCTCCTGGACGGTGCACCGCGCTGAGGCGCAGGCTTGGGAGGGGTTCGCCCGCAGACCTTGATACTTCGACTGCGCAACAGGGGCTCGGCGGGCGTCTCCGTCCTCCCAATTCTCTCCGGACCTTGGGACTTGGCCGCTTGAGTCGACAAGGTTTAGGGCGTTGTTTTTCCAGAGCTTTCGGCCGGAGCACGCCTCGAGAATTCAGCGACAGCATTGCTCAGGCAAACTATCAGACAGCCCGAATTCATGGGGCGCAGCCCCAAGATCCAGGGTCAGATCGTTCCGTATTCTGAATTCAGGAAGGTGGTGTTACCTTCCAACCATGGCGCGAATTCGGATTGGCCTGTCGGTATCGGGGCGACCAGCTTGAGCGAAACGGAGGCCGATACCTGCCGTCGGCATGTCGTGCCTGCCCTCCTGGGTGCCGGCTGGGACGCAGATCCGCACTCCATTGCCGAGCAGCGCACGATCACGGACGGCCGAATCGTTCCGGTCGGCCGTGGCTTCGTCCGCAAGCCGCCGAAGCGGGTAGACTTCCTTCTCCGCTACCGACGCGACTTCCCACTGGCGGTGGTCGAGGCCAAGGCCAGCTACAGACGTGCCACCGATGCCGTGCAGCAGGCGCGGCAGTACGCCGAGATGCTAGGGCTGAAATTCGCCTATGCGACGAACGGTCCCGAAATCATCGAGATCGACTACTTCACGGGCGCCGAGACCGCCCGCCCGTCCTATCCAACCCCGGCGGAACTCTGGTCCCGCTATCGGGCGGGGGCGGGCCTCGGGAGCGATCAGGCAGCCGATCGCCTGCTGACCCCCTTCAATCACACCGTCGGCAAGAACGAACGCTACTACCAGCAGAGCGCGATTAACCGCATCGTCGAGGCCATCCTGCAGGGCCAGCGTCGCTTGCTCGTCACCATGGCGACGGGCACGGGGAAGACCACGGTCGCCTTCCAGATCTGCTGGAAGCTCTGGAACAGCCGATGGAACCGTGGCGGCGCCCACCGCCGCCCGAAGATCCTCTATTTGGCCGACCGCAACATTCTCGTGGATCAGCCGAAGGACGGGATCTTCGCCGCCTTCGGCGACGCCCGCTGCAAGATCGAGTCGGGCGAGGTCGTCATGGGGCGCGAGATCTACTTCGCGATCTACCAGGCGCTTGCCGAGGACGCCTCCCGCGAAGGCCTATTCCGCGCCTACCCGCCCGATTTCTTCGACCTCGTCATCGTCGACGAGTGCCATCGCGGCAGCGCGCGCGATGACAGCTCCTGGCGCGTGATCCTCGAACACTTCGCGCCGGCCTTCCAACTGGGCATGACCGCCACGCCGCTGCGCGAGGACAACCGCGACAGCTACCGCTATTTCGGCAATCCGATCTACGAGTACAGCCTGCGCCAGGGAATCGATGACGGCTTCCTCGCCCCCTACCGGGTGCACCGGGTCATCACAGAATGGGACGCCGCCGGATGGCGGCCGAGCCAGGGCGACCTTGACCGCTACGGTCGTGAGATCCCCGACGACGAGTATCGCACGCAGGACTTCGAGCGCGTCATCGCCCTGCGCGCTCGCACCCAGGCCATCGCGAAGCACCTCGACGGCTTTCTGCGCAAGACGGATCGCTACGCCAAGACCATCGTCTTCTGCGTCGACCAGGAACACGCAGCCGAAATGCGCCAGGCACTGGTCGCGCTGAACGCGGACATGATGGCGCAGCACCCGGACTATGTGTGCCGTGTCACAGCCGATGAAGGCGACATCGGCCGCGGCCACCTCAGTCGCTTCCAGGACGTGGACACGCGCACGCCGACGATCCTCACCACCTCCCAGTTGCTGACGACCGGCGTGGACGCGCCGACCTGCAAGAACGTCGTACTGGCGCGCATCGTCGGCTCGATGAGCGAGTTCAAGCAGATCATCGGACGCGGCACGCGGGTGCGGGACGATTACGGGAAGCTCTGGTTCAACATCATCGACTACACCGGCTCCGCCACGCGCCTCTTTGCTGACCCCGCCTTCGATGGCGATCCCGCCCGCCTGACCGAGGAGGAGCTGAACGAAGCCGGCGACACCGTCTCCGAGACCGACATTCCGATCGAGGGCGCGGAATCCGAGCCGAAGCCCGGTGGGCCCGAGGTCATCGAACCACCCGAGGCGAGGCGCCAGAAATTCTACTTCGATGGCGGTCAGGTCGCGGTCGCCGCCCACCTCGTCTATGAGCTCGATCCATCCGGCGCGCAGCTCCGCGTCGTTCGCTACACCGACTATGCCGCCGAGAGCGTCCGCTCCCTCTATCCGACCTCGAAGGAGCTGCGTGCGGCCTGGATGGACGCGGCGGAGCGCTCCGCCATCGTGCAGCGCCTCGCAGAACGCGGCATCAGCTTCGACCAGCTGGCCGAGGCGGCGCAGCAGCCGGAGGCCGACCCCTTCGACCTGCTTTGCCACCTGGCCTTCAACGCACCGCTGCGCACGCGGCGGGAACGGGCGCAGCAGCTGCGCACGCGGCAGCCTGACGTGTTCACGAAATTCGGCCCCGAGGGCCGCGCGATCCTGGAGGAACTGTTGGAGAAGTACGCTGCCCACGGCGAGGCCGAATTCGTCCTGCCGGACGTGCTGAAGGTGCCGCCCATCTCCAACCATGGCCAGGTCGCCGACATCATCCGCCTGTTCGGCGGGGCGGACCAGCTGCGCGCCGCCGTCGCCGAACTGCAGGAACAGCTCTATGCCGCGTAAGCCCCGCGCCGCCCCCACAAAGCCGGCACTGACCACCGCGCAGACGCTCGGCTCCTTGCTGACGTCCGCCCGCAAGATCATGCGCAAGGACAAGGGGCTGAACGGCGACCTCGACCGGCTGCCGCTCCTCACCTGGATCATGTTCCTGAAGTTCCTCGATGACCTCGAGCAGCAGCGGGAGCAGGAAGCGGCGTTGGCCGGCACGCGCTTCCGGCCGGCGATCGAGCCGCCCTATCGCTGGCGTGATTGGGCAGCGAACCCGCAGGGGATAACCGGCGATGAGCTGCTGGCCTTCATCAACAACGATGAGGGCGTGCGGCCGGACGGCACGCGCGGCCCTGGCCTCTTCGCCTATCTGCGCGGGCTGACGAGCGTGAATGGCGATGACCGGCGGGACGTGATCGCCACCGTCTTCCGCGGCGTCGATAACCGCATGCGCAGCGGCTACCTGCTGCGCGACGTGATCGACAAGGTGAACGGCATCCACTTCACCTCGTCGGAGGAGCTGCACACCCTCGGCGCGCTTTACGAATCCATGCTGCGCGAGATGCGCGACGCGGCTGGCGATTCGGGCGAGTTCTACACGCCGCGCGCCGTGGTGCGCTTGATGGTCCAGGTGACCGACCCGCGCCTGGGCGAAACGGTGCTGGACCCCGCCGCCGGCACCGGCGGGTTCCTGGTCGAGGCCTTCGCGCATCTCGCCGGCCAGGTGCAGACGGTGGCCGACCGGCGCGTGCTGCAATCCGCCTCGCTCACGGGCTGCGAGCCGAAATCACTGCCCTATCTGCTCTGTCAGATGAACCTGCTGCTGCACGGGCTGGATGCGCCGCGCATCGACCCCGGCAACGCGCTGCGCCATCGCCTCACCGAGATCGGCGAGCGTGACCGGGTGGACGTAATCCTCACCAACCCGCCGTTTGCGGGTGAAGAAGAGCGAGGCATCCAAGGCAACTTCCCGGAGGACCGACAGTCAGCCGAGACGGCGCTGCTGTTCCTTCAGCTCATCATGCGCCGGCTGAAGCGGGCGCAGACGTCGGCGGGGCGACCAGCGCGCGCCGCGGTGGTTCTCCCAAACGGCACGCTGTTCGGCGATGGCGTCTGCGCGCGCATCAAGGCGGACATGCTAGAGCAGTTCAACCTGCACACCGTGCTGCGCCTGCCGGAGGGCGTGTTCGCACCGTACACCGACATCCCAACCAACGTGATCTTCTTCGACACTGCGGGGCCGACGCGGGACGTGTGGTTCTACGAGCAACCAATGCCGGAGGGGCGGCGGAAATACTCCAAGACGCGGCCGATCCAGTTCGAGGAGTTCGCGGATTGCATGGCCTGGTGGGGCCAGCGCGAGGAAGGCTCGCGGACCTGGAAGGTGAACGGGCCGGACCTGATTCGGCGCGACGAGGCGGGCCGCGTTGTCGCGGTGAACCTCGATCTGAAGAACCCGGCGGCGAAGGAGGCGGTGGACCACCGCGCGCCGGCCGAGATCATCGCAAGCGTGATCGAGAAGGAGCGGCGGGTCCTGGCGCTGCTCGACGAGATCAAGGCTTTAGTCGCTGAGCGGGTGGTGTAGACATGCATTCGCAGATCGTGCCGTTAGGCGATGTGCTAACGCCCGCAGGAGAGCCACATCGGGTCCAACCGGAGAGCAGCTACCCAAACATCGGAATCTACAGCTTCGGCCGTGGAGTCTTCGAAAAGCCACCGATCAACGGTAGCAGCACGAGTGCAACGACGTTGTTCCGCGTTCGCGCAGACCACTTCATTTACAGTCGTCTCTTCGCGTTCGAAGGTGCCTACGCCGTTGTACCGAAAGAGTTTGATGGCGCTTTCGTATCGAATGAGTTCCCAACCTTCGAATGCAAGCCGGAGCGGCTCCTGCCCGGCTTCATTGGCTGGTATTTCTCCCGGCCCGCCGTTTGGGCGCGTTTGGCTGAGGGCGGAAAGGGAATGGGCGACCGTCGAAAGCGTGTCCATCCTGAGCGCATTCTCGAGCATCGTATCCGGCTGCCAGACATCAGCGTACAGCGCCAACTACTCAAGAAGCTGGACGGCGTCGCGGCACGTATCGCACGCATTCGCACACTACAGACGGAGCTCGACGCGTTAGTGCCGGCGCTTGTGGAGGAGATTTTCCGCGACGTGGTGACATAGGGGACACCCGTCAGATGCGCCCACCCCGCTGGAAGGCCCTCGTCGACAAGAGCATCGCCGCCTGCTGCGCCGCGATTGAGATCTACAACAAGCCCGTCGTTCCGCACCGCGAGGAGACGTTCGCTATCCTGGTCGTAGCAGCCTGGGAGCTTCTGCTGAAGGCGCGCCTGATCCAGGAGAACGGCAATCAGCTGAAGGCGATCTACGAGACGGAGGCGGTGAAGCGGAAGGACGGTAAGCCGAGCAAGCGCAGGGCTATCCGACGGAACAAGGCCGGCAACCCCATCACCATCAGCATCTCCGCCGCCATTGAGCGCGCATGCGGACTGCCCGCGAAATCTCTCGACACGGCGTGCAAGGAGAACCTCGAACTGCTGGTCGAGGTCCGCAACAACGCGGTGCACTTCGTGAACGAGGATCGCGACCTCGCCATTCGCGTCCATGAAGTCGGCGTCGCCGCGCTGCGCAACTACGCCACCGCGCTCGCCGACTGGTTCGAGCATGACATCTCCGCCCTGCGTTTCGCGATCCTGCCGTTGTCCTTCGACGGCGCTATCGCCGCGCAGGTCGTCCCCGCCGCCAAGCGTAGTCAGCAAGCGCAGAACCTCCTCGCGCACATGGAGCGGGCGATCGCCGAAGCGCCGATATCGAGCGATGGGCGTTTTGCCGTGTCGCTACGGGTCGAGACGAAGATCGTTGGCGCTGGCACGCCGGACGCGGTGGCGATCAAGCTTGGCAAGGGACCGGGAGCGGTGCTGGTCGAGCTGACAGACGCCGAGTTCCTCAAGCGCTGGCCGCATGACCACAAGCAGTTGGTCGCCCTGGTGAAGAAGCGCATGCCGGGCGTGATCATCAACAACGCATTCCACGCGCATGTGCGGACGCTGCGTGCCGAGGAGCGATTCGCGAAGGATCGTCGCCTCGACCTGAGCAATCCGAAGTCGACCCTCAAGAAGACCTACTACAGCCAGGCGATGGTCGATGCGCTTGTCGCGCGGCTCAGTGGGTCAGGTGGCGGCGGCCATGCGTGATGACGTTCGACCTGGCAAGGTGGGAGGTGCGAAGGGATGCTGAGGCGCGTCGTCGCCGCGCAGTTCGACCGTCCCGCGCGCAGCGGCAAGACGCGTCCCCTCTTTCTCACCTGCATCGACGCAACCGGCGAGGAGGTTGAGGTGGTCGCGAAGCTGTCGGCTGGCTGCGAGCAGAAGGAGGTCAACCTCGCGCGCGAGGTGATCGCCGCCTGCCTCGCCGGTGACCTTGGTCTGCCAGTGGCCGAACCGCTCCTGGTGGAATTGTCACCCGCCTGGGTCGGCAGTGTGACTGATGCCGAGGTGCAGCGGGCCTTGCGTGCCGGCCTGTCGGTCGCGTTCGGATCGCGCCATGTCGGCAGCCAGTTTTCCACCTGGAAGCCAGAGACGCGGCTGAGCGCAGCCATGGTGCCGGTCGCGCTCGCTGTCTTTGTCTTCGATGCGCTGACCGCCAACCCTGACCGCCGCGTCGAGAACCCGAACTGCCTGGTGAAGGGCGAGCAGATCAAGATCTTCGATCACGAGATGGCGTTCACACACCATATGGTGATTCCTCGGCTCACGCCTTGGCGCCCCGGCGCCTTGCAGGACCTGATGACACCCGGTCGCCACATATTCCGTGACAAGCTGCGCGGGCAGGTGCTGGATTTCGCGCCGATCCGGACCGCCTGGGCGGCCTTGTCGGATGGCATGGTGGACGGCTATGTCGCCGCCTTGCCGGTCGAATGGGCCAGCGCGGCGGCGGACGCCGCCGCCGCGGTTCGGATGATCAAGGACGTCCGCGACCGGATGGAGGAATGCCTGGCTGAAATCGGGAGGGTTCTGGCATGACGCAGCGGCCCTACACCTACACCATTCTGCGCTACGTGCATGATCCGCGCGCTGGCGAGGCGCTGAACGTCGGCGTGGTCCTTCACGTCGCGGCCGAGCAGAAACTGCTGGTTCGCGTCCGCTCGACCTTTGGCCGGGTGAAGCGGGCGTTTCCCGATCTCGACGGCGAAGCCTTCAACCAGGCGCTGCGAGATGTCGAGCGCGGCATAGAACGTGTGGCCCGTGAGATGCAGAAGGGCGGCCTCCTTGCAGCCGCTGGCGACGCGGCGGCGTTCGCGCGGCGCGGCATGCCCGAGGATGACAGCGCGCTGCAGTGGTCGCCCGTCGGTTCTGGCCTCACGGACGACGGAGCTGCGACGCTCGACCGCCTGTATGACCGCTTCGTGCGGCGCCACGACGAGCGCGTGACGCGGCGTCGCGATGATGAGGAGGTCTGGCGTCCAGTGCGCGAGAAGCTGGTCGCGCGCGGCGTCTCGGTGCCATTCGAGGAAAAGACCTTTGCAGGCGAGGTCGACGCCATAACCTTCCAGCACGCCTGGAAGAACGGACACTGGCACGCCTACGAGGGCGTGTCTCTCGATCTCGCCAGCCAGGACGGCATCATCGAGAAGGCGCGGCGCTGGGTCGGTCATCTGACGACGGTGAAGGACGGCGTGACGGAGGAACTTAAGCTCCACCTCATCGTCGGCGCGCCGCAAGACCCGACGCTCGCCTCCGCCTATGACAAGGCGGTGGCGATGATCCGGAAGGCACCGCTGGCGCCGGAGGTGGTCGAGGAAGCCGAGATTGACGACCTGGTGTCCCGCATCGAGGACGATGTGAGGGCGCACGCTGACCAAGGCGAGCATACGCGCGTCCACCTGCGGCACTGATCGCGCACTGCAGTCGTCGAGAAGAGTCCGCGCTACAGTTCCAGCGCGCGGCTGCCAGGAAGGAGTGGGGTGAGCAGTGCATTGCGCTGTTCTTCCCAATTCGTGGACTGCGGCTCCATAAGCCAGGCCAAGCATGCATCCTTCGACAGCGACCTATTGAGCAATGCTTCGATGATGTCCGGAGCCAAGACAGATAGTCTGAGGAGCCGGCCGAGATATCCTCGGTCGATCTTCTCGCCGGCCGCCATATCAGTGATCGAGGCATAGCGGTCCTCGTCCAGCAGTCGCTGGTACCGGAACGCCCGCGCGAGCGCCTTCACCAGCGCCGGATCAGCACGCGTTGGGATGGCCGCGTCGACGCAATCCTGAAGCGGCGTCACCACCGTCTTCCGCCCCGGCCGCCTCCGGATCTTCAGCGGCACCCGGACCGTTATGCTGGTGGCGGCAGTCATGCGGCGGCCCTCAGCGCTTCGGGCGCGATCGCCGTGAGGTCGCGAACCAGGCCGGCTAGTCCCTCGACCCGGAGCCGGATGTCGGCGCCGGCAGGCCCGACCACCACCCGCTCTACCAGCGCCCTGACGATCCTCGCCTGCTCCGCCGGAAATAGCTCCTCCCACAGCGGGTCGAGCCGATGCAGCGCGTCCCGAACCTCGCGCTCGGTCAGGTCCGGAGCCTCGCGTCGAGCGGCTAGCCAGGTGCCGACCACAATCTCCGGCTGTCGAAGCAGGGCGCGGACCTGGCTGATCACCGCGCCCTCGATCTGCGCCGCCGAGACGCGCCGCACGATGCTGTCGTCGCTGTGGGCGTCGCTCTTCAGCACCCGCTGCGCCACGTAATAGCGATAGAGCCTACCATTCTTCACAGCATGGGTCGGCGATAGCGCCCTTCCGTCCAGCCCAAAGATCAGCCCCTTCAGCAACGCCGGCGCGTGCTGCCGGTTCTGTGCCGCCCGGGTGCGTGGGCTGACCTGCAGGATGGCATGCGCCCGGTCCCACAGGTCGCGCGATACGATCGCCTCATGTTCGCCGCGGTAGATGTTCCTCTTGTGGGTCACCTCGCCGATGTAGGTCCGCAGGTTCAACGCCTTGTAGACGTCGCCCTTGTTGAGCAGGCGGCCCGACTTGCTGGCGCTGCTCTCGGCCTGCAGGCGGCGCACCGTCTCCACACCCGAGCCGGTTTCGATGAACAGCTCGAAGATCCGCCGCACGCGCGTGGCCTCCGCTTCGTTGATGATCAGCTTCCGATTCTGCACGTCGTAGCCGAGCGGCACCTTGCCGCCCATCCACATGCCGCGCGCTTTCGACGCGGCGACCTTGTCCCGGATGCGCTCCCCGATCACCTCGCGCTCGAACTGGGCAAAGCTGAGCAAGATGTTCAGCGTCAGCCGGCCCATGCTGGTGGTGGTGTTAAACGACTGCGTGACGGAAACGAAGGTCACGCCGTGCGCTTCCATGGTCTCCACCAGCTTGGCGAAATCCATCAGGGAGCGGGACAGTCGGTCGATCTTGTAGACCACGATGACGTCGACGAGGTCCTGCTCAGTGTCAGCCAGCAGCCGCTTCAGGGCCGGGCGCTCCAGCGTGCCGCCGGAGAACCCGCCATCGTCATAGCGGTCCCTGACCAGGATCCAGCCCTCGGCGCGCTGGCTGGCGACATACGCCTCGCAGGCCTCGCGCTGCGCGTCGAGCGTGTTGAACTCCTTGTCGAGCCCCTCGTCCGTGCTCTTGCGGGTGTAGACCGCGCAGCGCAGCTTCTTCGTGGTCGCCGGCATCACCGCGCCGGCGGGCGCCTTCCGCCTCATGCCCCACCGCCCGGCTGGCGCAGCCCAAAGAACGCCCAGCCGTTCCAGCGCGTGCCAGTGATGTGGCGCGCGATGGCCGACAGCGACCGATACGGCCGCCCCTCATATTCGAAGTCGTCGGCGCGGACGGTGACGACGTGCTGCACGCCGTCGTGCTCGCGGAGCAGCCGCGTGCCTGGCAGCGGCCGGCTGTCGGCGCGGATCCGCCGGAGCACGATGTTCCCGCCGTCCAGTTGCTCTCCCAGCGCCTCAAGCCGCGCCCGCGTCTCGGGCTTCAACCCGCCATAGGCGAGTTCCTGGGTGCGATAGGCGAGCCGGCTGGTGATGTAGCTGCGGCTGAACGGGGGCGGTTCCTTCCCGAACAACTCCCGCCACTGCTGCTTCAGTTGCGCGATTGGCGCTGCCTGTAGCGCGGCAAGGCGCGGCAGCACCTGCGCCGGCGGGATCGTCGGGATGGTGGGCGCCGGCGGCGCGGCATCCTGCTGCTTCGCCTTCGTGGTCGATCGTCGGGTCATGCGACTCCCTTTCTCCTGGGGTTCGCATGACGGCGCTGCCAGGCGGTCGAGTGTAGGCGAACCTCTCCCCGCCCCCCGGCCTGTTCCGCGTCGCGCGCGAGATCCTCGGCAGCGCGGCTGCGCAGCCGCAGGATCCCGCGAGCGAGAACGTCGCAGACCTCGCGGAGGTGGGGCGGGAGATGAAGGTTGGCAGGAGGCGGGGGCATCGCGATCCATTGTCGTCCTGCCCCTTATCTACGGATCTGCGCGGCGACGTTCTCACGGCATTGCGCAGCACGTGATGATCAGGCGGCGCGCTTCTTCGCTTCCGGTCCGAACATCGCCCACACATCGCGAAGGCGGCGCTTCAAGGTGCTGTCATCGGGCACCTTGAGCCCCTTGGACGCGAACCAAGCCTGCATGTGGCGGATCAGGACTGCCTGGGATTCCGGCACCCCTTCGAAATAGAACAGCCGGCACGCCTCCAGCCTTGCGGCATCCCAATCATGGGTCGGCTGCACCCCACGGCGAGAACGGACAGGCGCATCCGCCTCGTGATCACCGTCCTGCGATTCGAGACGACGCCATTCTTCACGGCGCACCCCGAGCTCATCGCGCGTCACCAGCAGGCCCGCCTGATCCGGATTGCCGCTTTCGATGCTCATATACCCAGCACCTTCTGTCGGCAGTGCGTGCACGACACCGGTGCCGTTGCGCAAGATGGTCCAGCCGTCGACGGGGTAGAGATCGACCAGGCCATTCAGCATGCGAAAGCCAGCCGGGATCCTGAACCCCCGCCCATCGCCGTCTTCCTCCCAGTCGCCGATTTCCACGCGCAGGCCAGCAACCGGGACACTGAGCCGCAGTTGCCCCTCGGCCGCCATGACCCCCATGTCGACGAGCGACAGACCGAAATGAGCGCCGACGTCGTCGATGCTGAAGAAGCGTTTGTGTTGCCGACGGCACGCTGCGCGCGGTGAGCGTCGGCTACCGCGTGCACCGCTACGAGCCGCGGCCCGACGCCGCCACCGGCGAGACCGTCCACCGCGCGGTGGATTGGGAGCCCTTCGAGATTTCCGTCGTGCCGGTCCCGGTGGACCGCGATGCGGCGGTGCGCGGCGAGGCGCCGCAGGGCGCGCCCGCCGTCGCGATCGAACCAGCTCTGCCTGACGAGGATCCACCCATGCCCGAGACCCCGGCCGCGCCGGCCGCCAGGGACATTCCCGCGCCGTCTGCGCCGCCCACCCCGCCCCAGGAGATCGCCGTGACCACCAGCCCCGCACCGGCCGCCCCGTCCACGTCCGCCACGCCGCCCGCAGCGGTCGCACCGCCCGAGCTGACCCGCGCCGCTCCGCCCGATCTCGACGCGGTCCGCGCCGAGGCCCAGCGCGCCGAACGCGAGCGTATCGCCGGCATCGACGTCGCGGTGGAGGCCGCCCGCGCCCTCCTGCCGGCCGACCGCATCACCCCGATCCGTGCCGAGGCCATCGCCCAGGGCTGGACCGGCGACCAGGCCCGCCGCGCTCTGTTCGATGCCCTGGTGGCGCAGGGCCCGCGGCCGTCGATTCCCGCGCGTCCCGAGACCGGCCCAAGCCACGACGACCCGGCGCAGATCCTCGACGCCATGGCCGAGGCCCTCGCCGCCCGCGCCATGCCCGGCTATCAGCCCCAGGGGGAGAATGGTCGCGCGGGCCGCCACGCCGAGTTCATGGGCTGGCGCCCGTCCGACATGATCGGCGAGCTGCTGCGCGCCCGCGGCGAGCGGAGCGTGCCGCGCAACCCGACGCTGCTCGCCGAGCGCGCCTTCCACACCAGCTCGGACTTTCCGCTGCTGCTCGCGGCCGCCGCCAACAAGATGCTGCTCGCCGCCTACCAGCCGGCGCAGCCGACCTACCGGCAGATCTTCCTCCGGCGGGACTTCCGCGACTTCAAGCCGCACCGGCACCTCCGCGTCGGCGACTTCCCGACCCTGCTGCCGCTCGCCGAGAACGGCGAGATCCAGGTCGGCACCATGTCCGAGAGCCAGGAGATCGTGCTGCTGCAGACCTTCGCGCGACGCATCCGCGTCACGCGGCCGATGCTGGTCAATGACGATCTCGGCGCCTTCACCGACTTCGCCGCCGCCATCGGTCGCCGCGTCGCCGAGTTCGAGAACGCCACCGCCTACAACCTGCTGAACAGCGCCAATGGCGACGGCCCGACGCTGACCACCGGCAGCGCCGCGGTGTTCGCCACCGGTGCCGCGCGGGCCAACAAGGCCAGCACCGGCTCGGTGCTCGACACCACCACCATCGGCGCCGGCCGCACCGCCATCATGAAGCAGCGCACGCTGGACGGGCTGCCGATCTCCATGGGCCAGACCATGCGCCTGCTGGTCGGGCCGAACCTCGAACTCGCCGCGCGGCAGGCGACGGTGGTCGTGCAGGCGAGCGAGATCGGCAAGGCGAACGTCTTTGCCGGCTTCGTGCAGCCGGTGATCGAACCGCTGATCCAGGCGAACCGCTGGTACCTGTTCTCCGACCCGGTCGCGGCGCCGGTCTATGTCTACGGCTACCTCAACGGGGCCGAGGGACCGCAGGTCACCACCGGCCCCGTGCAGGGCGCGGACGGCGTCGAGGTCAGCGTGATCTTCGACTTCGGCGTCGGCGCCATCGACTGGCGCGGGGCCTGGTTCAACCCGGGGACCTGATCCTTCCCACCACCACAGCAGCTTCGTCGAGGGCGCCCCACCGGGCGCCTTCGGCGTTTCAGGAGACCCTTCCATGCGCAACTGCATCCGTCCCGACGCGCGCTCCATCCCGATGGTGGTGCCCTATGCCGGCGGGATCCTCTCCGGCCAGGGCATGCTGGTCGGCGCCTTCTTCGGGGTGGCAGCGTCCGACGCCGCGCAGAACGCCAGCGTCGACTGCGAGACCCGCGGCGAGTTCGAACTCACCAAGGAGCCCGCCCTCGCCATCAGCCAGGGCGCGCGGGTGTTCTGGGACAACACGAACCGGCGCATCACCACCACCGCGACCGGCAACTTCCAGGTCGGCCTCTGCACCGTCGCCGCGCTGGCGGCCGATGCCACGGTGCGGGTGATGCTGGCCCGCGTGCCGGCCTCGGGGGCGTGATGGCCGAGCTGCTGCCGCGCGACCGCGCGCGCCTTGAGGGCGTGCACCGCGACCTGGTGCGCGTCGTCGAACGGGCCCGCCAGGCGGTGCCCTTCATCGTGACGGAGGGGCTGCGCTCGCGCGAGCGCCAGGCCCAGCTGGTCGCGATCGGTGCCTCGCGCACCATGAACAGCCGGCACCTCACCGGCCATGCTGTCGATCTGGCCTACTGGCTCGACGATGGCGACGGCGCGGTGGAGCAGAGCGAGATCCGCTGGGACTGGCCGCTGTATGAGCAGATCGGCGCGGCGATGAAGGCAGCGGCGAAGGAGCTCGGCGTGCCGATCGTCTGGGGCGGCGACTGGGCGTCCTTCCGGGACGGGCCGCATTTCGAGCTCGACCGCAAGGCCTATCCCTGATGGGCGTGGCGATCCTCGCGCTGCTCGGCCGGCACGCCGTGCCGGTCGGTCTGGCAGCGGCCGTCGCCATGACGGCGCTGTCCGCGTGGCACTTCCGATCGCAGCGCGATGCGGCACGGATGGATGCGGCGATGGCCAGCCGCACGGCGGAGGCGAATGCCGCCGCGCTGGCCCGCGCCACCGCCGAACACGCGCGCCACATCGCCGCGCTGACCGGCGAGGCCGAGCGCGCCCGCATCCAGGCCGCACGCCTCGGCGCCAACCTGGAGGCCCTCCGCCGTGATCCGAGCCACGCTGCCGGCGCTGCCCCTGTGCTGCGCGATGTTGTCGAGCGCCTGCGCGCCAACCGCGCTGCCGGAGATCCGGCTGCTGCCGCTCCGTCTCCCTGACGCCCTCCTCGTCTGTGCTGCGGCGCCGACGCTGCCGAACGCAGACCGGCTGACCCAAGGGCAGGTGGCGGAGCTGCTGCTGGCTTACGACGCCGCCCATGCCGACTGCGCCGCTCGGCTTGCCGCAGTGCGACGGCTCAACCCGGCCGATGGGGGCGAGCAGTGAACGCCTTCGCCGATGCGATGAGGGCGCTGGTCGCCGATCCGAACCTGGGCGCCGAGGCAGTCTATCGGCAGGGCGGTACTGGCCCGGCAGTTCCGGTCCGTGTTCTCCGGTCGTCGCCCGATCGCGTGGCCGACGCCTTCGGCACCGAGATTCTGTCGGCCACCGACATCCTCTCGGTCGCTATCGCCACGCTGCCGGACCTCGCCGCCGGCGACAGCTTCGCCCTCGGCGCCGACCTGCTCATCGTCACCCATGCCGAGCGCGACGCCTCCGGCACCGCATGGCGCGTGCTCTGCCAGCGATAGGAGTTCCCGCCATGCCGCAGAACGCCCTGACCCTGCTGGAGATCCTGCGCGACCTGCTGCTCGGCGCCGCAGCCGGCCTCGCCGGTGGCTTCGTGCGCTGGAACAACCCCGAGCGCCGGCGCTTTGGCTGGTGCCTGGCCTGGGAGGTGCCCTCCGCCGCGCTGGTCGGCAGCGCCGGTTACGCCCTCGGCGGCTTCCTCGAGTTCAACGAGTACGGCCGGTTCCTGTTCGCCTTCGTGTTTGGCTACCTCGGCCAGGCGGCGCTGCACGATCTCGCCGTCGCCATCATCCGCCACCGCACCGGCTTGCCGCCGGGCGGCGGCTCGCCGTGAGGCTCGCCGCCCGCATTGTCGGCGACCTGCGGCAGGTGCTCGCCGCCGAGGTGCGCGCCGGCGAGCGCGCGGCGATGACGGCGATCCGCGCCGAGACCGAGCAGGTCAAGCAGGATCTGCGGCGGCAGGTGACCAGCAGCTTCGGCGGCAATGCGCGAGGGATCGCCAATGCCTGGCGCTCGCAGGTCTTTCCCCGCGCGGGCCACTCGCTCCGTCCCGCTGGCCTGGTCTGGACCAAGGTGCCAAACGTCATCGACGCCTTCGAGCGCGGTGCGCTGATCCGGGCCAAGGGTGGCCGGAAGTTCCTCGCCATCCCGACCGGCTTCAACGCGGCGCGGGGGCGGCGGGGCCGCGGCGAGAAGGGCATGCGCGTCACACCGGCACAGATGGTCGCCTCCGGACAGGGCTTTCTCCGCCCCTTCAAGTCCGGACGGGGCTTCGTGTGGTGCCTGCCACTGCGACAGGGCGAGCAGACCGGCCGCCGCCGCCGCACGCGCCTCATCGCAGGCGGCGTCGCGGAGGTCGGCACCGGCAACCGCAAGGGTCGCGAGGCCTGGGCGCGCGGCATGCTCCAGCGCGGCATGGTGCCGATGTTCCTGCTGCTGCCGCAGGTGAAGCTCGCCAAGCGGCTGGACGTGAAGGGTGCCGCTGAACGCGGCCTGCGCCGGCTGCCCGGGCGCTTTGTCGCGGCCTGGGAGCGCGAGAGCGGGAGGGCGGCGCCATGAGCATGCGCGAGGCCGCGATCGCGGCGTTGCATGGCCGTCTGGCGGCGGCGCTCGGCACCCGTAATCCCGCTCCCCTGGTGCTGCGCGGCGAGACGATGCCGCAACGTCTGCCGCCGGGCGGGCTCGTCGTCCTGCGCGATGGCGAGACCGTGGAGGAGACGGCGATCCTCTCGCCGCTCGCCTGGGCCATCGAGCACCGCGCCGAGGTCGAGGTCACCGTCAGCGGTGCAACGCCGCCGGCCCGGACCGCGCTGCTCGACACGCTGCTGGTGGACATCGCCGCCGCCATCGCTGCTGACCGCACCCTCGGCGGCTCCGTGGAATGGGCGCAGCCCGGCGCGCCCGACTTCGAGGATGTCGAGCTCGAGGGCGCTGCCGCGGCCCGCGCTGCCTCCGTCTCCGTCACCCTGTTCTTCACCGTCGTCGGCTCGCCGCTGGCCTGACGGTTCTTCCTCCCCGCTGATCCCGGAGACCTCCGATGCCCCGTGCCATCGGCGCCAATTGCCGTCTGCTCATGATCCCCGAGGCGACCTACGGCACCGCGCCCGCGGGCGACTGGATGCGCATGCCGTTCCTCTCCTGCGACCTCGGTGCCGAGCAGCCGCTGCTCGATGCCGACGTCATTGGCGTCGGCAGCAGCCGGGATCCGGCGGCACCCTTCCTCGACACCGTCACCGTGCAGGGGCAGGCGGTGGTGCCGGTCGACCTGGTGAACATCGGCCACTGGCTGCGCCTGCTGCTCGGCCCGCCGACCACCACCGGCACCAGCCCGAACTTCATCCACAGCTTCGGCTCGGGCGCGGCGGCGTTGCCCTCCAACAGCATCGAAATCGGCTACCCGGACGTGCCGAACTACGACCTCTGCACCGGGGTTCGCGCCGACACGCTGGAAATCGACTTCTCGCCGAGCGGCCCGGCCACCGCGACTTTCGGGCTGATCGGGCAGGGCTCGACGCGCGGCGCCTCGAGCTCGGGCGGCACGCCGACCAGCGCCGCCTACACCGCCTTCCACAAGGCGCAGGGGGCGATCAGCCGGGACGGCTCCGCGCTGGCGCAGGTGACGGGGGCTAGGCTGACCTACGCGAACGGCATGGAGATGGTCCGCACCATCCGCGCCGACCGGAAGGTGGAGGGCGTGGATCCCGGCATCGCGCGCGCGACCGGCCAGATCACCGCGCGCTTCGCCGACACCACGCTGCTGACCCAGGCACAGACCAACGCGCCCGCGGAGTTCGCCTTCAGCTACACGATCGACGCCAACTGCAGCCTGACCTTCACGCTGCACGAAGTCTACCTGGCGTTGGCCAAGACGCCGGTCGAAGGGCCGGGCGGCGTCGAGGCCAGCTTCGAGTTCCGCGCGGCCTTTAATGCGACGGCCACGCGGATGATGACGGCGGCGCTCAGGAATCAGCAGGCAGCGGGTGAATACGCGTCACCGTAGCAGTGATTCAAAAGTCCAAGACCAGCCTGGCGATAGACGTTGCAGCCCGCGATCTCGTCGCCGTCCGCCGGTTGGTTCGTAGATCTTGACTGATTGACGACTGCTTCCTGATGCGCAAGCAACGCAGCTTAGACCAGGACGAGTTCAACGCGCGGGCACGAAACCAGGGTTGAAGTCGCCAAAATCATGCCGATGCCTAGAGGTGATCCTGTGTTCTAGGCTCAGCAGGTCAAGGTCAATGAGTTGGTGCACCGGTCCTCCGTGCAGATGACGGAGAACCTCCGAAATTGCGAGCGCGCCAGCTACCGCGCCTACGAATGGCGCCCCGACGGCCTTGCCGGCCAGCAGAGTCACCCCGCAGCGGTCGAGGGTGCCCCGCGCGAGGAGCTGAGCGTATGCCCGCTGTTCTTCCACATTCTCCTTGGCCGCCGTCCCCTTCCAGATTTCGGCAGCCTGACGCGGTCCAGGCAGGGTGTGGAGCCGCATCGTCCGGAAGTCACGGTGTCCTCGGCCGAGCCCGGCTTCTATCACCATCTTGAAGCCAACCTGATCCAGCGCACGACGACCACTCGCGTTATCCAATCCGCAGAGCGCAATTGCAGGCTCTGATGGCTGACAGGCAAAGTCTGCATCGAATAGCCGCTCGTGGATCGTGGTCGCGAAGCCGCGCCGCTCAGTCCATGCCGCCATGGCCCTGGTCTTTTTGAGTCCGACCATGGTCGCATCCGTCAGAATCGAGGTGCTCTCCGTGGATGGCGTGATGATGTCGATGTCCTGGAGTACGAGTGAGACCTTTGCCGGGTCTCGATAGGGCAGAAGACTCAGACCCCACAGGTAGGCCTGGCCGAGATGTCCCAGGCCTAGCAGCCAGAGGTTCGAGGGCAGGTAGGTCAGGACCGGTTCCGCCGGGTCCGCCTTGAGCCAATCAATCGCCGCGTCAGGCTGCCAGAGCGAGAGGCCGAGCACGCGCCGCCCTGCGGCGGGCGCGCCGCCGCTCACGGACAGAAATGCCTCATTGACTGCGAGGGCGCCGGACAGCATCCCCGCTATCGGCATAGCGGGGCCCGGCTCGGGGGACAGCGGCGAATAGGACGGCAGAACGCCACCGCGCCACCCCGCAGCAGCAGTCCGGATTCGAAATCCATTGCGACGTTCTTCGACAACGCCGCCAATAGCGATCTCCGGTGCGCCCTGCGTGAAGCATCCAGGCTTGCCGCCGAGCGCCGCCACCGCAGCAGCAAGGTTGGGGCCGAGTGGCGCCAGTGCGCTGAGCGGCACGGCGAGATCACCAGTGACAGTGACACCACCGAGGAACACCCTTCGGCCAACCGCCACCGCGGTGAGCAGCGCCGCCTGGTGCACTGGGTCGGAGGCAGCGGAGGCGCCGATGTCGATGTTCAGGCGGTAGCCCCGGAACATCGCCTCGGCCTGGGTAATGCTTTCGGCCGCACCACTGTCGATCGCGTGCTTGACGAGGCGGTGCAGCGATTCAGCCGGCGTGAAGACAGACATGCGATCGCTCCTAGAGCCCGATGTGGAAGAAGGCAGCGCGGTCGGCGGGCGGAACAGCAAGCCACTGCTTGGCGCCCTCATATCGATAGATCCCGATCTCGCTGCGTCGCTGCGGTGGATCCGCGAAGTGAGGCAGGATCAGCGCGATGTGGCCTGCCCGCGAGATCATCGGATGCGCGCGGTCGGACGCACTCTGACCCGAACCGCCCGGGTGGACATGGACATCTGCCACGACGGTGAGCCCTCGCGCCTTGCAGAGTGCCCACAACTCGCCGAAGTGCCTGCCATTGAAGCGCACTATTCCGCTGTCGAGGCAGCGTGGATCGAGATCGTCGTAAAGCACGAAGTCGGCAATATGGGCACGTCCGTCCCGACGAACGCCGAGCAGGAACGCGCCGCTTTCCCGCGACCTACGGTGCCCGCGCTCACGCAGCTTCCGGCAGAGCCGTCGCCACAGGAACCAAGAGCAGGAGAGCTCATGCCGCGGCGCGAAGCGGCGGCGAATAGTCGCGACTATGGAGAAGTTCATAGACGAGCTCCAAGTACTGGACGACGCCGTCGGCCGGACGCCAGATCTTCGAAGGCATCTCGTGACGCCAGGTGTCGTGGCCCTCGATGCTCTCTCGGTCGCAGGGGAGGTAGAGGGCAGTCCCTTCCTTCCAGTCGGTTCGGAAGACCGCCGACACGCGCCCGCCCTGGCCGCGCGGCCAGAGATCGGGTGACAGCACCCGGTCCCGCGCCGGATCCCAGGGACCGCCGGTGGGCGGCGCCTGCGGGTAGCCGGCGCAGTTCAGGCGGAGCACGTACTCGCGGCCGTCCTTCGCCATGACGCCGATCAGGGCATACGGCCACGCGGTGCGGATATGCCGCCAGCGTCCCTCGACCGCGCCGAGGCGGAACGCGGCCTTCGTCATGTCTGCCTCGAAGGCGCGCTGGTCGGGACCACTCACGGCGCGCCGCCATCGGCGCCGTTGACCCGCTCATTGGCGACCAGATCGAATGCCGCCGCGCATGCCTTGCCGGCCACCAGAGTGCCGATGTGCGCCCCCGGCGACGGGCGGTCGTGCGTGCCGGCGAGCTGCAGGACGTGCTCGCCGGCCTCATCATCGGTCATGCCGAACTCGCGCTCGGCAGCCCAACGCTTGACGCGCGCAATGGTCGCGCTCGGCGGGAAGCGCCGCTCGACGGTCTCGCCGTTGAACGTGACTTCCACCACGACATGGCGGCATCGACCGATGTGGACCTTGAGGCCCGTGGGGTCGGCGCGGTCCTTCACGCAGATGGTGTCGCTGAGGGGCTCCTCCTCGTCCTCGACGAAGATCAGGGCCTCGGCGGCAAACCCCTGCAGCCCGACGAGGCGGGCCTTCACGGCGGCGACGGTGGCGTCGGGCTCGACCTCGATGTGCTCGATCTGGGCGACACCCTCAGCCTGGTAGAAGAGATCAATCTTCGGCACGGCACACACCTCGGAATCGGACGGTTTCGGATGAATTATCCATATGAAGTCCGATCAAGGCCGGTCAAGGGAAATTTCGGACGTCGCTGGATGATCTTGACAGAGAGCGTCCGGTGGGTGACTTCTTGGCTTGCCAAGCCGGCAGACGTGTGTCTGCCGGCCAGGGCCGATTCGAACGCAACGGGAGATCACCATGCTTGACGCGGCAGCGCTGGGTCGAAGGCTTCGGGCCGCGCGCGAGAGCCGCAGCATTACTCAACAGGCCGCCGCGGACACGCTCCATATCCCACGTACGGCGCTCACGAACATCGAGGCGGGCACGCGGTCCGTATCCACCCTGGAGCTCACCCAACTCGCAAATCTTTATGGCTTCGCGCCGGCTGCGCTGCTCTCCGACAAGGAGTCGAATACGGAAGATCTTTCCGTAGTACTTCCGAGAGCTCTTCCTGAATTTTCGGGCTCGCCGGCCTTCAAGGCTCACGTCGAGCGCCTGGTCGACCTTTGCCAAGAGGGTGCACGCCTACGTTCGCTGCTCGAACTCCGACGTGAACCGAAGATCCCGAACTATGCGGCCCCGGTCGGAAGTGCGGCGGACGCGATTCGGCAGGCAGAGGAGGTCGCTGGGGAAGAACGACGTCGCCTAGGGTTGGGCAATGCTCCGCTGGGAAGCCTCGCCGAACTTGTCAGCGCGGAGGGTGTCTGGGTAGCCGAGACCGAGTTTGGCCCTCACAGCGACATGTCGGGCCTTTTCATGAACCACCCGGACATTGGCCTCGCCATCCTGGTGAATGCCGGGCACTCGGACGTACGGCGGCGCTTTTCGTATGCGCACGAGTACGCCCATGCGTTGTTCGACCGCGGTGAAACTGTCTCCGCAACCAGGGGCGCCAATGCGTCCGCGCTTATGGAGAAGCGCGCTAACGCCTTCGCGGCCGCCTACCTAATGCCGGCCGATGGCGTCTTCGAGCAATTGAGGTTGCTGAATAAGGGCAATCCAAGCCGATTGACTCAGGCCATCTTCGATGTGGCCAACAACGCGATGTCTGATACGGAGATCAGGCCGCCTGCCGGCTCACAGACCATCACCTACCAAGATGTCGCGTTAATCGCCCGGCATTTCCGAGTGAGCTACGAAGCAGCGGCTTGGCGTCTTCGAAGCTTGAATCGGCTGTCGCAGTCAGAGGCGCAGAGCCTCGTTGCGCAGAAGGAGGTCGGTAATCAGTACCTGAAGATGCTCGACTTCGATGAACTCCTGGACAACGGTTCGCCAAAGGAGAGCAACAAGGTCGGGCGAGAGAAGGAGCTTCGAAGCCAGATCGTGCACTTGGCAATCGAGGCCTTCCGACGGGAGGAGATCTCTGTGGGCCGCCTTCGGGAGATTGCGGCAAAGCTGCTCCTGAACGTTGAGGACCTAGTGGACCTGGCCGAGGCCGCACGCTCCGACGATTGAGGCGCGGGACGATAAGTCAGAGGCGGTCATTGCTCACAGTAAGTCCGCGAAGCTGCCAAACTTCAGCTTGAAGCGATGTTGTCGCTCCCACGCAGCCTTCATGGCGTTCGCGACTCCAACATCGAGTGCACCGCTCTTGATCAGATCGAGGACAATGTCCTGGGTACGGTAGATGACAAGACGCTGCCTTGTGATGCCGGCTTCAGCGACGGCTCTTTTCAGCGCCCTATTGTCATCTATTGCCAGCGGATAGCCTCGATTCAACGCGACAGCGATGGCAGAGCGCTCACCTGGGCCAAGACGGCTGTTGGTGGCGAGTTTCAGAAAGATCGCGACCTCCGCGAGGTCGGTCACCGCCTCCTCTCGAATGTGCCCTGAAGCCTCGGCCTTCGCATAGCGTGCCCGGTGCACAGGATCGGTGATTTCCTGACTCACATGGTCCGTTGCCAACACATCGAAGCGCCACGCGCCCAGAAGCGCCATGCGATCCAAGCGAAGGAAGTTCAGGACGAGAGAGGTGTCAGCCACAACGATGTTCGTCACAACCAGCCTCCGGTCGCGAAGGGCATTCAGCGGCTCTGCGGCTTTGTCGTTCTAGCGAGGCCACGACCGAGCGCGACTTTGGTGATCAGCGGTTTCAACGGCCACGGCGACCAGCAGGGGTCTCCGCCAATTCCTTCGCTTTTCGGCGTCTCTCGCGTGCCGCGGCAAAGTCGGGCTCGAGCTTGCGAACCCGATCCACGAGTCCATCGAGATGATAGATGTTGCTGCCCCAGTCGCCAGCGGCGGTCTTGCGTTGTTCTCGACGAATTAGCCCTGCGATTTCGAGTTGCCGAATGTTCGTCTGAATGGTCTTGTCGGTAACCTTGATGCGGCTTGCAATCTCCTTCTTGGTCGGAAAGGGCCGGCGACTCGGATCACGCCAGTAGTCCAGTAACTGCACCAAGATGTTCATTTGCAAGGGTGTGATCCCAAGCCTCGCTTGGGCGCGGATCAGAATTGAGGGGATGGCCGTGTAGCCGTGCGCGAGAACTTGCTCTCCCCAGATCCTCTCAGTCGACGAGGGCGGCTTGGTTCGGGCGTCTTGTAGCAATTGAGTCTTGGACGCGGCGTCGGGCATCGCGGTTGTCTCCTTCGCCCGAAAAACTGAGGATTGACGTGCTCTCAAGCAATGGGCGGTGCCCGGAAGGGTGAGGAAATCTCCAGGGGCACCCGACTAACCGTGCTTCTGCTGATTGACCGCAATCTCGATTTACGATGATCGATGATTAGGTGGCCGAATGGGTACCGACCTCCCCCCGGAGGCTTCCCGACTGGTGCCCCATCAAATTTCCCTACCACGCGCGCCCTGACTGCCGGCGTGGCCTGTGCACCCCATCATAACCCAGCGGAGTAGCTTATGCTCACCCTCGACCTCCCGGTCGAGCCGTACTGGCTCGACCTGCCGCGCGGCGTGCGCGTGGAAATTCGGCCCGTCACGACGGCCGTCATGGCCGCGGCTCAGGCCGCCGCCGCGCGCCGACTGGCCGCGATCCGCATCGCCGATCCGGACCTCGATCCCGACATGTCGCGCGGCCTGTCCTTCGCCTTCCTGGTCAAGGCGCTCGCTCGCCACGCCGTCACCGCCTGGGACGGCATCGGCGATGCCGCTGGCAAGCCCTTGCCGCTCTCGCCCGAGGCGGTCGAGCGCCTGATGGACCTCGACGATATCGCCGCGGCGTTCTGGGACCGCGCCACCGCCCCGGTCGCCGTGGTGGTCGCCGAGGGAAACGGCTAAGGGCCCGCGCCGCGTGGCACTTCGGCCGCGGGCCCGACTACTGCCGCGGCTGCGCCGCCCTCGACCGCGACTGCGCCAACGCCTGCCCCTACGCCGTGCACGCCCCCACCAGCCTCGAAGGCCACGCCTGCTGGGCCGCCGGCACCGCCTGCGCTGAGGCGACCATGGCCGGCCTGAGGCTCGATACCGCTGCCGCACTCGCCGCGGCGCGCGAGATGGGGGCGGCAGGCTGGGCCGCCGCCGAATTGCTGCTCGCCCTCCGCATCGGCATGGCCGAGGGGGCCGCCGCTCGACGCGAGGGGGAGAGCACCTGACATGGCCGACGCCACCCGCCGCGTCTCGGTCCGCCTCTCGCTGGACGATGCCGCGCGCGTCAAGCAGGAGATGCGCGAGGTCGGCGAGACCGGCCGGCGTTCCCTCGACCAGATCAAGGGTGGCGCCGAACGCGCCTCGCGCTCGCTCGAACTGCTCGACGTCGCCGTGCGCGGCATCCAGCTCGCCGGCGTCGCTGTTGCCGCGCGCGCCCTGGTCCAGGCCGGTGACGCGCTAACCCAGAGCCTTTCCCGGCTGCAGAACGCCACCGGCTCGGTCGAGCGGGCGAGTTCGGTTTACGAGGCGCTGTACCGCAACGCGCTCTCCACCGGCGTCGCCGTCTCCGAGAGCGTCGACGCCTTCCAGCGCTTCTCGATCGCCGCCCGCGAGATCGGCGCCACCTCCGACCAGGTGGTCCGCCTGGTCGGCGGCCTGCAGCGCGTCGCCATCGTCTCCGGTGCCTCCACCCAGGAGATCTCCTCGGCCGCGCTCCAGCTGGCCCAGGCGCTGGCCTCCGGTGTGCTGCAGGGCGACGAGCTGCGTTCCATCCTCGAGACCATGCCGCTGCTGGCCGAGGGGCTGGCCAAGGAACTCGGCGTCTCCATCGGCGAACTGCGCAAGCTCGGCAGCGAGGGCAAGCTCACCGCCGAGCGGGTGTTCCCGGCGCTGCTGCGCGCGACCGAACGGCTCGGCTCCGAGCTCGACCGCGCCCCCCTCTCCCTCGGCCGCGCCTTCGGGCAGCTGACGGCGGCGACCGAGAATTTCTTGGGCCAGCTCGATCGCGCCATCGGCCTGTCCAATGCGCTGGCCCGCGCGCTGTCGGCCGCGGCCCGCGCGGTGGACGGCGTCCGCCAGGGCGCCGGCATGCTCAGCGAGGAGGAACGCTTCGCCGGCATGCGCCGCCAGGCCGAGGCGCTGGCGGCGCAGATCGCCCGGCTGGAGAGCCAGCAGGACGGCCGCGCCAGCCTCACCGCCCCGGTCCGCCGCGGCAGCATCCGCCCCGGCCTGGTCGGCACCGCCGAGCAGCAGGCCGGGGTCGATCGTGCGGCCCGGCTGGAGGAGCTGCGCCGGCAATACACGGAGCTCCAGGCCGAGATCACCCGCGGTGAGCAGGCCGCCGGCGAGCGCCAGCGCAGCGAGCAGGAGAGCGCGGCCACCGCCGCGGCCGATGCCCGTCGGCGCCGCGCAACCCAGGACGTCCAGGAACTCACCCGCGACCTCGACGACCGCTTCCGGATCAACCGGGAGTACGAGGAGCGCGTCCGGCGCCTGCGCGAGGCCGAGGCCGCCGGCGGTGTCACCACCGCCGAGCGCACCCGCCTCGAGACACTGGCGCTCCAGGAGCGCGACGAGGCGCTGCGCCGGCTGGAGCCGCGCGTCGCTGCCGTCCGCCGCGCCAGTGCCGAGGGGGCGCGGGAGGCGCGCGAGGCCGAGCGTGAGCTGAACGACCTGCTGCGCGAGCGCGAGCGGCTGATCCAGCAGAACGAGACCGCCTATGAACGCTACCAGCGCCGTCTCGCCACTCTGTCCAGCTTGGTGGAGCGAGCCGAGCGCGCCGGCCGGGCGGTGCCCGACGAGACCATCCAGCGCGAGGCGGTCGCGGCGATGGAGGAGCTGGAGCGCGCCGAGCGCCGTGTCGAGGAGGGCGCGGCGCGCACCTCCGACGTGGTGCGGGAGCTGGGCCTGACCTTCTCCAGCGCCTTCGAGGACGCGATCGTCAAGGGCGAGAAGTTCTCCTCCGTGCTGGAGGGCCTGCTGCAGGACATCACCCGCATCCTGGCGCGCAAGGTCATCACCGAGCCATTGGGCAATGCCGTCACGGCCGGGCTGTCGGGCATCTCCTTCGACAGCCTGTTCACCGATGTCGGCTCCTGGCTCGGTGGCCTGTTCCGCGCCAAGGGTGGGCCGGTCGCTGCTGGCCAGCCCTATGTCGTCGGCGAGCGTGGCCCGGAGTGGTTCGTGCCACGCCAGGCCGGCACGGTGCTGCCGAACGGCACCGCGCCGGGTGGCCCGACCATCCACACCAGCATCACGATCGATGCGCGCGGCGCGGACGCCGGGGTGGAGGCACGGCTGCGGCTGCTCGCCGGGCAGATCGCCCGCCAGGCCTCGGCGATGACGCTGGATGCCATCCGCCGCGGTGGCGCGGCCTACGACACGGTGCGCGGATAGCGGGGAGAGGTTGGCATGACCGAATACGCCTGGCCCGCCACGCTGCGCCCGTCGCGGCTGAGCTTCTACCTCCAGCACAACACGCTGCGCTTCGTCTCGCCGGTCAGCCGCGCCACCCAGGTGCTGCGCCGCGATGGCGCCCGCTGGATCGCCGAGGCCAGCTTCGATCCCCTCAACCGCATCCAGGCCGGCGTGCTGGAGGGGCTGCTCGCGGCCCTGGCGGGCTCCGCCAACACCGTCCGCATCTGGGACTGGCGGCGCGAGTACCGCACCGGCGATACACGGAGCCAGGGCGAGGTGCCCGCGGGGCCGTACTCCTTCTCCGACGCCACCATCTTCACCGATGGCACAGGCATGGTCGTGGGCTCGGGCACGCCGTCGCTCGCCGCCGGTGCCGCGCGCGGCGCCCTCTCCCTCGCCACCCAGGGCTGGTGGCCGAACGCGGTGGCGGTCGGGGCGGGCGACCATATCGGCCTCGCTGGCCGGCTCTACATGGCAACCGAGACGGTGGTCGCCTCCGGCACCGGTACGGCAACCATCTCGATCGCCCCGCCGCTGCGCGCCGCGGCGTCGCTCGCCGAGCCGCTGGTGCTGACCACGCCCACTGTCGCCATGCGGCTCGCCAGTGACGACGAGGGGATAAACCCCACCCGGCCGGGCCGCTTCACCGCCATCACCATCCGCCTCGAGGAGGCGCTGCCATGACGGAGGGCATCACTGCCACGCCGCGCCTCTCGCCCCAGGCCGCCGCGGCGGCGACCGCGCCGGTGGCGATGCCGGTGGTGCTGGTCGA
Source organism: Neoroseomonas marina (assembly GCF_012927745.1). Taxonomy (GTDB): domain Bacteria; phylum Pseudomonadota; class Alphaproteobacteria; order Acetobacterales; family Acetobacteraceae; genus Neoroseomonas; species Neoroseomonas marina. The sequence continues at coordinate 257,059 of NZ_JABBKX010000002.1, read as the reverse complement.
GCTCGACTTCGCCTCCGGGCCCATCCGCGCCTGGACCGGGCTTGGGCCGCTGCAGTGGGCCGGCGTCACCTACGAGGGCATGGGCACCATCGGCGCCGTCTCCGATATCGAGGAGACCGCCGAGTTGCGCGCCGTGCGCATCACCTTGACGCTGTCGCCAGTCCCTCAGGAAGTGGTGGATATCGCGCTCGCCGAGCAGTCCTTTCGGCTGCGCCCGGCGCGGCTATGGGGCGCGCTGCTCGATGCCGAGGGCGCCTTTGTCGCCGACCCGTTCCCCCTCTGGGCCGGGCTGATGGACACCATGCAGGTGGTGGACGGCGCCGAGCCCAGGATCTCGCTCACCTGCGAGAGCCGCCTCGTCGACCTCGAGCGCGCCGAGGTGCGGCGCTACACCGACGCTGACCAGCAGGCGGAGTATCCGGGGGACCGCTTCTTCGAGTTCGTCCCCGCCCTGCAGGAGGCGGAGATCCGGCTGCCGGCCAGCTGATGGCGCGGCAGCCGGACTGGCACGCGCGGCTGGCAGCCCTGCTGGCCGCGGCGGAGATGCGCCCCTTCGATGCCCATCGCTGGAACTGCGGGCGGTTTGCCTTGGCCGCAGTGCGCGCCAGCACGGGCCGGATCCCTGCCTGGCGCAGCCTGCCCTCGTTGGAGGCCACGGCCGATAGCGCCGGCTTCCCGCGCATCCCGCCGGCCTTCGCGCGGGCGGGGGACGTCGTGCTGGCGGGTGACCCGCCCCGCCTCGGCGTCGTCGTCGATGGCGGGCGCGCCGCCTTCGTCGGCCCCCGGGGCCTGGTCCGCGCCCCGCTCACCACCTGCACCACTGCCTGGCGCATCGCCTGACGCCCCGGAGGACTGCGCCCGATGCCTGCCGCCGTCCCCCTCATTGCTGTCGCCGCTGCCGGCGTCGCCTCCGCTGCGGTCGGCGGTGGCATCATCGGTGCCGTGGTCGGCGCTGGCGCTGCCTTCATCGTCTCCGCCATCGGCCAGTCGGTCTTTCCGCAAAAGCAGAAAAAGCAGGCCAGCCTCAGCCCGCAGGCGGCAGCGATCGCCGGCTTCGACGCCGGCCAGCCGGGCGCCGGCCGCACCCAGGCCTTCCGCCAGCCGGTCACCGAGCACCAGCTCGTCCTCGGCCGCTGCAAGGTGTCCGGGCCGATCGTCTTCCTGCACTCGGCGACCGACGATGAGGGTCGCGCGGACGGCTACTTCTATTCCGTCGTCGTGCTCGCCGCGCACCGCGTCCGTGCCATCGGCGAGGTATTCCTCGGCGACAAGGTGGAGAGCGATGGCTCGCTCGCCGGGCTGGTCCGCATCGACCGGCACCTGGGGGAGCCAGACCAAGCGGCCGACGCCAATCTGATCGCCGAGACCGGCGGCCAGTGGACCAGCGACCATCGCGGCCGTGGCCGCGCCTATGTCGCCGTCCGCCTCAAGCTCACCGCCGAGGCCTTCCCCGCCGGCCCGCCCAACATCGCCGCCATCGTCGAGGGTGCCGACACCATCCTCGACCCGCGCACCGGGATGGTGGGCTGGTCCGATAACCCGGCCCTGCTGCTCGCCTGGTACCTCACCGCTCCCTTCGGCTGGCGGGCGTCCTGGGCCGACATCGACATCCCGGCGCTGATGGCCGCCGCCAACATCTGCGACGAGCTGGTTGGCACCCGAGACGGGATCTACGAGCGCCGCTACACCGCCAACGGCGTGCTGTCGCTCGCCGAAGGCAAGATTGCCATCACCCGCAAGCTCGCCGCTGCCATGGCCGGTGCGCTGGTGGTCTCCGGCGGACGGTTCTTCATCCATGCCGGGGCGCCGGCGCTGCCGGCCGCCACCCTGACCTCGGACGATCTCCGCGGCGACGTCACCATCCAGGGTGCGCGGCCGCGGCGGGATCTCTTCAACGGGGTGCGCGCCGTCTACGTCGAGCCCGCCGCCAACTGGCAGCCGACCGACGCCCCGCCGCTGCTGGCCAGCAACTACGTCGCCCAGGACGGCGGCGAGATGATCTATCGCGACCTCGAGTTCCCGCTGACCACCTCGGTCAGCACCGTCCAGCGGCTGATGAAGGTCGAGCTGGAGCGCAACCGCCGCCAGCGCACCGTGGCCTTTCCGGCGAACCTCTCGGCGTTGCGGCTGCGGCCGTGGGAGGCGGCGACGGTCGCGCTCGACCGCCTCACGCCCTTCCCGGCGCGGGTCACCGCCTGGTCGCTCGCCGCCGAGGGCGGTGTCGATCTTACCCTGGAGGAGGAGGACCCCGCGGTGTGGGACTGGAACCCGGCGGTGGATGAACGCGCCACCGGGAGCAACCCGGCCGTGGTGCTGCCGAACCCGGGCGTCATCGCCGCACCGGCCAGCATCGCGGTGGAGACGCCGCAGGTGACCGCCTTTGCCGTCCTGGCCGTCTCCTGGGCCGCGGTCGGCTCCTCGCACCTCGCTGGCTACCAGGTCGAGTTCCTGCCGGCTTCCGTCGCGGCCTGGCAGGGCTACGGCGGGTCTCTGGGCGCCACCGCCGCGGCCATCCCCACCGCCGAGCCCACCGGCTTCCGGGTGCGCGCGGTGGCGCGCAGTGGCGCGGTGTCGGGCTGGCGGCAGGCCCTCGTCCCCGCCGCGGTCGCGGCGCCCACCGCCGCGGGTATTGCCGGCGGCATCCGGCTCTCCGGGGGCTTTCCGGCCGACGCGGTGAAGTTGCAAGTATTCGAGGCGACGACCAGCAGCCTCGCTGCGGCGACGAAGCTGCCGGCGGAGCCGACCGGGCTCTTCTGGGACCGCACGAGCCTCAGCGCCGGCGACACCCGCTGGTACTGGCTGCGCACCGTCTCCGCCGAGGGCAACGTCTCGACCCTGGCCGGGCCGGTGACAGCGACCGCGCTGTAGGGACATCCACATGCCTGCCCGCATCGACGACCTGCTGGTGCTCGACACCGCGGTCAGCAAGACCGACCTGGCGAAATACCTGCGCGACCGCGAGACGGTGCTGCCGTCCGACTTCGGCGGCCTCGGTGACGGTGTCGCCGATGATCGCGCCGCCATCCAGGCGGCCTTCGACCGCGCCGCGGCCGACCAGAAGTTCGCGGTCATCCCGCCGGGCACCTGGAACGTCTCCGCCGGCGTCGCCCTCGGCGGCGGCGCGCGGGGGCTGATCATGCACGGGATCATCCGCTACACCGGCACCGCTCCGGCGACCGTGCTGACGCTGGGCGATGGCGGCACTGTCCGCAACGGCGAGAAGCACTATGCCGGGCTGCAGGTCACCCGGCAGACCCAGTCCGACTGGCTCGACGAGGCCGACATCGGCATCCTGGTGCGCAACATCGACGCCTCGGTGGTCGAACTCCGCCTGGTGTCGGGCTTCACCATCGGCATGCGGACCCTGGGCGACGGCCGCGGCGTCGAGGACAGCACCTTCCACCTCGGCCGCATCCTCAACAACCGCATCGGCCTCGACATCCGCTGCGCCACGGCGACCGCCTGGAACACCTCGATCCGCTACTATGGCGGGCACTTCGCCATCGCGACCGGAATCAACCCCAGCCTGGACCGCTTTGGGATCCGGCTGTCTAGGGCCGACGGCGCCTACAACAACCACAACCGGCACGTCTTCGACGCGCCAAACTTCGAGCTGCGCCAGCTCGAGCCGAACGTCGCCATTCCCTTCCTGAACGAGACCAGCGGCTCGGCGATCATCGGCCGGGCGCTGCGCATGGAGGCTTGCTCGCCGATCGTCGCACGGCACACCGCCGCGGCGCAGGATTGCGAGTATGAGGTGGCGTGGAGCAACACCTACCAGGTCGGCATCGACTACGCCGCGACCGCGACGCGCTGCGGCAACACCGTGATCAACCGCCATCGTGCCCCGGCCTCGCGACATCTGCGGCTGCTCGGCTCCGTGCCGAATGTCCGGGCCAGGGCCTTTCGGCACAGTGCGACGGAGATCGGCGTCGAGGGGCTGGCGGTGGTCGCGACCTCGACCACCAGCGCCACGACGCTGGCCGGGCTGTCCTTCAACGGCCTGGACGACATCACGCCGACCGCGCGCGGGCTGCTGCTCGCGGCGCAGCGGGGGCTGGCCTTCGTGGTGGAGTGCGGGCAGGCGAAGGAGTTCGCGCTGGTGCATTCGCTCGTCGGTGGCGCCGACGGGGGGCGGATCTTCGTGCGCTGCTTCGATGCGGCGATGAATGTGCGCGAGAACATCGCCGGCGACGCGCTGGCTTCCATCACCACGTTGCTGTGGAACGTCCCATCGAAAGCCTGGACCGGTGGTGCCGCCATGGCCGACGCCTCCCTGAACAAGCGCATGACGGTGCGGCTCGGGCCCGGCGTGGCGTTCGCGCAGATCGGCATCGTCGGCTTTGACGGGCAGATCGAGGTCGAGGCACTGCGCCTGTATGGTCTGCCAGAGGCCGCGCCGGCCCTGCTCTGCGGCACGCCAACCCTTCCAGTAGGGCTGCGGGAGTTCGCGGCAGAGGTGGCGTGGGATCTGCCGAGCCTCGAACCTGGGGCGACCAGCCTGCTCGACGTCACCGTCAATGGTGCGCGGCAGGGAGACCTCGCCTACGCGGCGCTGGCGTCCTCGACGCGCTTCATCGAACTCGACGCCACCGCATGGTCCAACAACACCGTGCGTGTGATGGCCAGGAACATCTCGCCGGCCACCTTCGATCTGGGCCCGGCAACGCTGTCGGTGCAGGTGACCAAGCGGCGGGCGCCGTAAGCGCGATGGCGGGTGCGGCACCGCCGTGTCCGCACCCGCCTCCAACCATGCAGCCGGCCCTATGGCGACCGGCCTGGTGGGCACCAGCGGGTTCGCCGCCATCCCCACCACCGCCCTCGATCCGCCTCACCGTGCGGCGTCTCCGGCGGTCCCCGCGCTTTCGGGTCCGGGTCCCCGTCGATGAGGACCGTAGTGGAGGCACCGCCGATTGGTCACGCCTCGCGGAGAACGGGGAGATTCTTGCTGAAGGACGCCGATTCCGATCCGGATAACGGCGCTGCCTGTGGGCGCCATTGCCGTCCTCATGGTCAGCAGTGCTTATCGGCACGTGGAAGTGCAGCTGTCGGCAACGCTTTGCTGGGCAGCTCCGGGGCGCGTGGATCGTCGCTGCCGGCGGCAAGGCGCCGCGACCACGCTGCGGCGTTCCTCAACCTCGTGCAACGCCAGCAGCAGTCTACAGCCCGACGACAGCGTCTCGGCGCCGAAGCAGGCGATAATCTGCTTGCCTGGGACCAGTGACAGGCTCGGCAAGGGCCCGTAGCTTCGTTCGTGGCGAGCATGATCTCGGGAAACGGCGTGTTCCGCTCCGCGTGGGTGTTCCAGCGCTACAGCAACGACCCGGCGTTGCTCCGCCTGGAAGCCGATGCGCGCTCCTCGCGTCGTGGCCTACCCGCCGGATCTCAGTCGGACCGCTGTGCCTCCTCGACGAGCCACTCCTTATAGAGCCCCACGGCTCTGGCCTTCGGTCCGCCGATCCTGCAACGACGTGAAAATGGCGCGTACCGCACCGCTGAAAGGCAATGGGGCTGTGCAGAACGCCCTTGGCGATGTCATCCCCGAAGAAACGCCGCGATGCCGATCGCGATACCGATGCCTTCCACCACCGCCTGGAAACTCAGATTCAGGGTCTCAAACTGCGGTCCGCGGGTAGGGTCGACCCCGTCGAGTCCGATAGCCACCGCCGGATCAGCCGTGGACTGGCGGTAGGCTCGCAGCCAATTCCTCCAGGCACCGGGCAGAGGCTTCGAATGGACGAGGACCTGGCTCGCCAGGTGCCGCGCCTTCTGGGCCTCCGTCTCGCATCCCGCGAAGAGGCCAAACGAGATCGCCGAAAGACCTGACGTACAGAAGCGGTTCGACGAACTCGGGCTTCGCGCATTGCCGGGAAGTCCTGCCGATACGGCTCAGGCTGTCGCCGCGGACGTCGAGCGCTACCGGCGGATTATCGCTGCGACCGGTCTGCGCCGGGAGTAGGCGCGTGACCTCAATCGTCGGCCGGTAGGAGCGGTGAGAGGCAGCTCCTGCCGGTTCAGCAGCGGGGCGTGCCGAATGGTGGGGGACAGATCCGCGACGATGATCTCGGGCGGCCGAGGGAACCCCAGCACTGTCCGCATTGCTGCACTCGTACGGGACGGAATGCGGACCAGCGATCCAGACAGCTTGAGGGTCCGGCTGCTTCTCGGTCGCGGCTGGTCGGTAGGGCACCCAAAATTTTCCGGCCTCGGACACCTCCATCTCAAGCCTCGGGGTGTCCACGAGACCGCGGCCAACTTCAGGTTGATACGAGCCCGAGAAACTGGAGCGATTGAAGGTAGAGCTTTCGGTGCCGGGAGTCTCCTGGGCCGGGAGGAGGGGATCCGATGAAAGCGTCGAAGTTCAGTGCCGCTGAATCAGCCCTCGAGTTGATTGGACAACAGCCCCCGACTTCCGCAGGGGTTGGAGGATGATCGTGCCCAATCAATTCGGGGGCTGTCCCGTACGCCGGCTGCGGCATCCGGACCGTAGGCGCGCGCGCTCAGTTCCTCGGTGGTGCGACCGGTTGCAGCGTCCCACGCTCAATGCCGTCCCGCCTGACACTGGGCAGCGGCCGCAGCCCATCCGGACGCAGGTATTGCGGGTTGGCCTCGAACAGTCGCGCCCAGGCTTGGTCGGCGACCGCCTCCGCCTCGCGGATCACCTTGGCTTCGTCGAGGGTCAGCACCTTCCCCTCCCGCATGACCCAGCGCCCGTCCACCATCACGTCCTCGACGTCGCGCGCCTGGCCCTGGTGCACGAGGATGGAGACAGCCCGCAGGAACGGCGCGAGATGCGCCCGGTCGGTGCGGATCATGATGAAATCCGCGAGCCTGCCCTCGCCGAGCCAGCCGCCATCCGCCACGCCCATGGCGGTGTAGCCGTTGCGCGTCGCCCAGCGCAGCGCTTCCTCCGGCGTCGGGTTGCGCCCGTCGCGGCGCCGGATGCGCTCCATGAAGAGCCCGGTGCGCATGACCTCGACCATGTCCTCGGCCATGTTGTCGCTGCCCATGCCGACATTGCAGCCGGCCTCGACCAGCTCGCAGACGCGCGGGCTGAGGCCGCGCCGCGCGGCGATGGCGGAATTGAAGGCGACATGCACGCGGTGCTTCCCGAGGATGCGTTCCTCCTCGTTCGTCATGCAGCGGCAATGCGCCGCGACCAGCCGGTCGTTCAGGAAGCCGATGCTTTCGAGGAACTGGCTTGGCAGCATGTTGTGATGCGCCTGGATGGCGGCGACCTCGCCCCAGATCTGGTTCAGGTGGATCGTTCCGACCGTATCCAGCCGGTCCTGCAACGCGCGCACCTCGCGCAGCAGCTCGGGCGAACACATGTCCGGCGCCCAGGCGGAGACGCCGACGCGCACGCGCCCCTCGCCGGCGCCGTCCCAACGTGCGTGCAGTTTCTCGATGCGCCGCAGCCCGGCCTCGCCGAGGGCGGCGTCGCGACGGAATTCGGACGGGTCGCCGATCGACGCGCCGGCGCGGTCCCAGGCGCGCTCGGCGAGCACCAGGCGCAGCCCGGTATCGACCATGTCCTGCGCATAGTTCTCGATGTTGACCGCGTCCTCGAGCAGCGCCGTGGTGCCTGACCGGATCGCCTCCAGCGCGCCGAGGCGGCACATCGCAGCCTGCTCGGCCGGTGCTAGGGCCGGCAGCGGGATCGGCGAGAGACCCCCGCAGAAGGGCGGCTCATGCGGCGGGGACAGGTCCTCGAACACGCCGCGCGCCAGCGTCATCACCAGATGCGTGTGGATGTTGGCGAAGCCGGGGAAGACGGCCCGCCCGGTGGCGTCGATCGTCTCGGCGCCGGGATGGCGGGCCGCGACCTCCGCGTCGGGACCGATGGCGACGATGCGGTTCCCCGACACCGCGAGTGCGGCGCCGTAGTGGATCGTGTCGGCATCGTCGCCGGTCACGATGGTCGTGTTGCGAATGAGCAGGGTCATGGCGTCAGTTCACCTCGATGTGGGCATCGCGCACAAGTTGAGTCCAAGAAGCACGCTCCCGGCGCATCCTCGCGTCGAGTTCGGCGCCCGGGGTGAAGGAAACGACCGAGCCCATGCCCGTCGGCCGATCGCGAATCTCGACTTCGCCCATCACCGCGCGGAAGGCGTCTCGAGCAGTTGCCGTCGGTCCGGCGGGATGCCGGCCGGCGCGGTGACCGCGTTGAAACTCATCACGGACCAGTCGAAGCCTTGCTCGCGCACCGTTGGGACATTGGGCAATCCCGGGTGCCGCTCGGTGCCGGAGATCGCCAGGATGCGGACCTGGCCAGCCTCGTGGACGCTTCGATGCGCGCCGCGCTTCCCTCGCTGAGAAAGAGCGTTCGCTGCGCCGGCGGGGTGCACGCCGTGTCGCCACTGCCAAATGCAGCGGACGGCATCATGACGGCGGAGGCTGCCGCGGTTTTCAGTGTCGGTGGCGATGCGGCAGCCCCGGCTTGCGATCGACCCGCCATTGAGCAACGATGAAAGATGGCCTTGAATCTCCGTGCCTTGGCCCTGTTCAAGGAGATCTACTGGTCCGGCAGCATCACTGGCGGTGCGGCGCGTACGGGCGTATCGCAGCCTTCCGCCAGCCGCATGCTGCGGCATCTGGAACAGCAACTCGGCTATACGCTCTTCGAACGAAGCGAAGGTCGGATCCGCCCGACGCAGGAAGCGCAGATCCTCATCCAGGAGGTGGACGCGGTCTTCCTCCGCGTCGAGCAGACCGCCTCGGTCGCCCGGCGCCTCGCGCGCGGCGCTGGCGAACGCATCGCGGTCGTCTGCGTGCACATGCTGGCGACATCGTCGCTGCCTCGCGTGATGGGCCGCCTGCATCGGCGCTTTCCCGGCCTCGAGATCGAACTCGACACCAAGGGGCAGGCAGAGCAGGTCAACCTGCTTCTGAGCCGCGGCGCCGATGTGGGCATCGCGACCGGGCCGGAACCGCCGCCGAGTCTCGCGTCGAGGGTATTCGGGCGATCGCGCCTCGTCGCGGTGCTGCCGGCATCGCACCCACTGGCGTCGCGAGAGGTCGTGATGCTCGACGACTACGCACGCTATCCCTGCATCCTGGGATCCGATCGGGATCCGCTCGGCGGGCTGGCAAAAAGCCTGTTCGCCCGCCATGGCATCCAGCCCAACGTGAAGCTGACCATCGGCTCGCCGCTGTTCTGCTACGAGGCCGTGCGTACCTTCGGCCATCTGGCGATAGCGGGACCGATGACCACTGCAGCCATGGGCAAGAGTCCGGGCATCGCGATCCGGCCCATCGAGCCTGCCGCCGACTACGCCATCTACGCACTCTGGAACGTCGGCGCCGCACCGAGCGCCGCCCGCGACGCCTTCCTGGCGCTGTTGGCCGAGGATCTGCAACCCTTGCTCGACGCCTCCAGCCAGGCGTCGCCCAGGGAGGCGGCGCGGACCCGCAAGGCACCTGTGGCCCGGCGCCGTGCGCGATAGCGTGCCCATCAGGCTTTCTCGATGTTCCAGTAGAGGACGGCCGGCGCGGGAATGAGGCCCTTCAGCCCTTCGCGATAGGCAATGGCGTTGCGGTACTGGCCGAGGGGGATGGAGGTCACGTTCTCAATGTGTAGACGGTTCAGCTCCGTTAGCAGTGCAGCCCTGCGCGTCGCGTCAGTCTCGAAGGTCCATTCGTCGGACTTGGCGTCGATGCGGCGGTCACAAGGCCAACCGAAGCCGGCACGCTCGCAGTTTCGGACGAAATTGTTCGTCAGCGGCGTCGAGATGCCAGTCATCGTCGCGTTGGTGGCGTAGATGTTCCACCCGCCCTGATCCACCGGCGCCCTTGAGGATCGCCGCGCCACCAGCGCGCTCCAATCCATTGCGAGCAGGTTCACGTTGGCGCCAATGCTGCGCAGCGCCTCGGCCAGCATCAAAGCCGGGGGGTGCAGTGTCGGGTTGTCGGCCGGATCCATGACCAGGATCGGCCGTCCGTCGTAGCCGGAGGAGGCCAGCAGGGCGCGAGCGCGGCCCAGGTCATAGGCCGGCCAGCCGAGCTCCTGCCATCGCGCGTCCTCGTTCGGTCTGCAGCCGAAGACCGCCGCGCATTCGCGCCAGGGACTGCCGTCGCCGACCGTCGCCTGCATGAACTCCGACTGGCGGATCGCCGTCATCAACGCGCGCCGCGCCTCGATCTTGTCGAAGGGCGGATGAAGGTGATTCAGCACGGCAAAGAGCCCATAGCCGAGCGGATCGTTCGTACCCACCGTCACGCCACGCGATCGCCGCAGCAGGCCGAGCAGATCGGGTGACGGAGATTCGAGGATGTCGAACTCACCGGTGATGAGGCCATTGGCGGCCGTCGCAGCGTCGGGAGTGTATATCAGCTCGACTCGATCGACTTTCGCGACCTTCCCGCCGGCAGCGCGGCTCGCGGGTTCGGATCGCGGTACGTAGCGATCGAAGCGCTCGTAGACGACCTTAGCGCCTGGCACCCATTCGCCGGCGATGAAGCGGAACGGACCGGAGCCAACCATCTCCCGTATCTGCGTATTCGGCGACGTATTGGCGAGGCGCTCGGGCATCATAAAGGGCACGTTGCTGTCGATCTTGCCCAGCGCCTCAAGCACGAACCCGACGGGACGCCGCAGCACCAAGCGGAAACTGCGTTCATCCAGCGCGTCGAGCGAAGCGGTGACGGACATGAGCGCCTGGCCCATGCCGTCGCGCGCGCCCCAGCGCCGGATCGAGGCAACGCAGTCGGCTGCCCGCACCGGCGCGCCATCGTGCCAAAGCAAGCCTGACCGTAGCGTGAAAGTCCAGGTGAGCCCGTCGGCGCCGACGTCATGGCTCTCGACCATCTGGGGCTGCGGCACATCGTTCTCATCGAGACCGAAGAGCGTATCCCAGACGAGGTAGCCGTGGTTGCGCGTGATGTAGGCCGTGGTCCAGATCGGATCGAGGATGCGCAGGTCGCCAATCGGTACTGCGCGGATCACGCGGCGATTCTGTGCCGAAGCTGCTCTGCTGAGCACGAGCGGGCTCGCCATGGTGCCGAGAAGCAGGTCCCGTCGCGCGATGCTCATCCTGTATCACCTTTCTGTTGGCGGGTACTGGGCCCGCTGCGTCATGGCGCCGGGCTGAAGCCGGGAGGAACTTCCAGGTCGGGGCGGTCCTGTAACAGACGTGCCCATGCACGACGCGCGATGCGGTCGGCTTCGTCGACGATGGCGGCCTCGTCCATCGTCAGGACGGCGCCGTCGCGCATGATCCAGGCTCCGTCCACCATCACCGATTCGATGTCCGCGGCCTGGCCCTGATGCACGAAGGTGGAAGCCAGCCGCATGCGCGGCACGAGATGCGGTCGATCCGTGCGCACCACCACGAGGTCGGCCTTCATTCCTGGCGCAAGTACGCCGCCGTCGGTCGTGCCCATGGCGCGGTAACCGTTTCGCGTGGCCCAGCCAAAGGCCTCCTCGGGCGTTGGCTCGCGGCCGTCAGTGCGGCGGATGCGCTCCATGAACATGGCGGTACGCGTCGCCTCGACCATGTCCTCGGCCATATTGTCGGTGCCGATGGAGATATTGCAGCCGGCGGCCTGCAGCGCGGCTATGCGGGGGCTCAGACCACGCCGCGCGGCGATGCAGGAATTGAAGGCGACCGAGGCGCCCGAGCGGCCGAGCAGGTTCTCCTCGCTGCACGTCATGCAGCGGCAATGCGCGGCGATGACGCGATCGTTCAGGAACCCCTCGGCATGGAGGTATTCGGTGGGCAGGCAGCCACGCTCGCGCTGCACCGCCGCGACCTCGCCCCAGAGCTGGTTGAGGTGGATGGTGCACACCGCGTCGAGCTTCTCGCGCAGGCTGGAGATGCGGTTCAGCAGCCGCGGCGAGCACATGTCCGGCGCCCAGGCGGCGAGGCCGACGGCGATCCTGCCGCCGCGTGCTCCATGCCATTCGGCATGCAACCGCTCCATGCGCTCCAGCCCCGCGTCGGCCAGCGCGTCCGAGGCCTCGAACGGCTCCACCCCACCAATATTGCCCACCGCCTTGTCCCAGGCGCGCTCGGCGAGCACGAGGCGCAGCCCCGTATCGGCGAGCTGCCGGGCGTAGCGCGCGATGCCGATATTGTCTTCGAGCAACGCGGTCGTGCCGCTGCGGATCGCCTCCAACGCCCCGAGCTGGCACATCACCGTGTGCTCTTCGTCGGAGAGGCGCGGCAGCGGCAGGCGATTCACCGCATCAAAGGGCGGCGCGTTGGGCGACGACATGTCCTCGAAGATGCCGCGCGCGAGGGTGAGATGCAGATGAGTGTGAGTATTGGCGAAGCCGGGCATCACCGCCCGGTTCCGCCCGTTGATCACCGTGGCCGCCGGATATCGCGCCAGCAGCTCTGCCGAAGTGCCGATGGCGGCGATCCGGTCAGCTTCAATCGCGATGGTGCTACCATGGTGGATGGTGCCGGCCGCATCCCCCGTGACGATCGTTGCGCCGTCAATGAGGATGGCCGGCTGCATCAGCGTGTCGCCGGGCGAAGGGACATCGCCATGGTCCGCTCGTCGTTCCGGCCCTCGTAGATCAGGCCGGAGCGGGCCGCCCAAATGTTCACCTGATGATGCAGCGGGACAATGGCGCGATCCCCGATAGCGAGGCGCGTCGCCTGGCGGTAAAGCTCCTCTCGGGCAGGCGGCTCGAGCGTGGCCAATGCCTGGTCCAGCAGGCGATCCATCGCGGGATTGCTATAGCCCGAGCGATTGGACGCGCCACGGCCGCGCGCCGGATCGCGCGCCGCGACGAGGGAGGCCAGGGGGCTGTCCGGCTCACCCGTGCCGGTGCCCCAGCCGGCCAGTCCGATGCTGAACTCGTCGCGCGCCGAACGGGTGAAATAGGCGCTGGTGGGCAGGGCCTCGACGCGCGTGCGAACGCCGATGCGCGTCCACATCTGCGCGATGGCCTGCAGGATCTGCGCGTCGTTCACGTAGCGGTCGTTCGGACCGTGCAGTGTCACGGCGAAGCCCTGCGGGAACCCGGCTTCGGCCAGCAGGCGCTGCGCGGCCGCCGGGTCGTAGGCATCGGGCCTCAGGCCGGGGTCGCTGCCCATCGTGCCGTCGGGCAGGAACTGGCCGGAGGGCGACGCCTGGCCATCCATGACCTGCGCCACGATCGCCGGGCGGTTGATCGCCATGGACAACGCCTGCCGCACACGCGGATCGCGGAGCGGGTTGGTGGCGAGACGATTGCCGCGTAGGTCGGTAACGAAGGGCGTCTGGTCGCGGAACTGATCGAGGTAAAGGTAGATATTGCGCACACCCGGCTTGCTGAACACGGTCAGTCGGGAATCCGCCGCGAGGTCGCGCGCGTCGCGCGTCGGCACCTGGTCGATCAGATCGACGTCGCCAGCCTTGAGCGCCGCAATACGCGTGCTGTCATTCGCAATGAGGCGGACGGTGACGCGGCTCCAGGGTTGGGCAGGCCCCCACCACTGGTCGTTGCGCTGGAACACAGCGCGATCGCCGGCGACATAGGAGACGAGGCGGTAGGGCCCGGTGCCGATGGCGGCGCGCCCGCTGTTGTAGTCGGCGGTCGCGGCCCCCTCGCCGGCGCGGCGACCGATCATCGGCAGAGCAGCCATAAAGGCCGGGATCAGGGGCGCCGGTTCGGCGGTGACAAGCCGCACGGTGCGCGGGTCAACCACCACAACTTCCTGCACCGGGCGCGTGTAGATCGCGTAGCCGCCGGGACCGGTACGCAATGCCGAGACCCGCGCGATGGTGAAGGCGACGTCATCGGCCGTGAAGGGCGTGCCGTCGGGGAAGCGGGCGTCATCCCGCAGGCGGAACTCCCAGGTGGTGGGCGAGATCGCGGACCACGACAATGCGAGCGCCGGTTCCGGCCGCAGATCGGCGTCCGGATTCACCAGTCGATCGAAGATGTGCTGGGTCAGTCCGCTGTTCGGCGTCAGGTTGTGGAAATGCGGATCCAGCGAGGTGAAGGCACCGCCGACGGCGATCGTCACATCGTTGGCGGCGGCCGGCAGCGCCATGAGGCCCGCGGAGAGCAGGGCGGCAACGCGAAGCGAAGTACAGGTCATGTCTGCTACCTTGCCACTCACGCGTCGAGCCACTGCAGCCCACCGGGCGGCGGAGGAATGTCGGGGTTCTTCGCCATCATCCGTTGCCAGACGCGTTCCGTGACCTTCTGCGATTCCTTCAGCAGCGAGGCCTCGTCGAGCGCCAGCACCTTGCGGTCGCGCATCAGGAAAACGCCGTCGGTCATCACCGAGTGGACGATCCCCGGGTGCCCGTAATGGACGATATTGGACACGAGGCGGATGATCGGACGCATCGCGGGCACGTTTAGGTCGATGATCGTCAGATCCGCCTTCTTGCCGACTTCGATCGACCCGATCTCCGCTGAGGCACCGACAGACCGTGCCGCGTTGCGCGTTATGCCATCGAGCAATGCCTGAGGCTGCGGGTTCACGCCGCCTTCCCTGGCGCGACCGCGGCCACCGCGGTGCACGATGAGCCCGATCTTGAGTGCGTGGAACATGTCCTCGGTCATGTTGTCCGTGCCGATGGCGATGTTGATGCCGGCATCGCGGATCAGCCCGACCGGCGCCGTGTGCGGGCCACGACGCGAGGAGTTTGCCGGGCAATGCACCATCTGCGTGCCGCGGGAAGCGAGGAGCTCGACATCCGAGGCCGAGCAATAGGTCCAGTGGGCGCCCACCAGCTCGGGGCCTAGGAAGCCCTCGCGATCCAGGTATTCCGCGGGCGTCAGGCCGTAGGCCGCCTTCACGGCGTTGATCTCCTCGACGCTCTGCGCGAGGTGCACGGTCCGCGTCAGGTCGTGCTTGCGCGCGAGTTGCATGAGTTGGTCGAGCATCCAGGGCGAGCAATTGTCCGGCGCATGCGCCGCGATCTGGATGCGTAGACGGTCGTTGTGCGTACCGTGATAGGCCTCGATGCCGCGGATGGTGCGATCCAGGAAGACCTGGCCGAACTCACGATCGACCGAGTAGTCGCCCTGGCGGATCTTCAGCGTGTTGATGTCGGCGCAGTTTTCCGAAACCCAAAGCCGGAGCCCGGTCGCCGCCATGGCATCCACATAGGACGGCACGTGGCGGAACGGATCGACGAGCGTCGCGCAGCCGCTTCGGATGGCTTCGAGGCAGCCGAGCTGCACCATGATGGCGCGCTCTTCGTCCGACATCTCGTAGGAGACAGGGGACATGTAGCCGTAGACGGCGTTGCCGTCCCAATCCTCCACGGTACCGCGCAAGACGGTCAGCGCCGTGTGCGTGTGCGCGTTGATGAACCCCGGTAGCACAGCAAGGCCTCGGGCGTCGAAGCGCTCGAAATTGGCGTAAGTCTTCTCGAGCTCGCTGCTGGGGCCTACGGCAACAATGCGGTTGTCGGCGACAGCGATGGCAGCATGTTCGATGATGCTCCGATCGTCGTCGCACGTTAGGATCACCGCACCTGCAATCAGGATGCTGGTCATAATTGGGGGCGCTCCATCACGCTAACCAAAGACGAGAGCGGCCGAGGTCTATGCCGCGTATGACAAGTGTTCATCGCGTGCCGCAATTCGTCCAATGCGAATTTGAGATCCGGACATAGCAACAGGCTATGCTGCGCACCATGGCTCGACACGAATTGCCTCAGGGCCCGAACCTGGGCAATCCTGGGCCACTTCGCCAGAGACTTTCAGTTCCCGGTTTCCATCGCTGCTCCATTCTTCTCTCTCACAACCTTTCTCTCCTGGTCAGGACACCGCGCTGAGGCGCAGGTTTGGCAAGGGTTCGCGCGCGGACCTTGATGGTTCGACGGCGCAACTACCGAGCTTTTTCGGCCGGAGAGAGCGGAGAGTCTCCGGACCTTGAGGGTAGGCCGATTTTACCCTCAAGCTTAGGCTGTTGAGAGCGAACGGTATTTTTCCAATGGTGCTCGGGAAATTCAGTAACTCAGTCGCCTGAGCAATGCTTCATTGATGCAAACCGTTGATTCGGTCCCAACATTTGAGCCGACGCGTTGGCGTCGCTGAATTCACGAGCCTGGATTGCTGATGGACGACAAAGACCGTGTCTTCGCCCGCTTCAAGGATGAGAAGTCCGCGGCGACTGGACGTCGCGAGACGCTGACCGTTCGCAAGCGAGCCGGCGCATTGGGCAGCCGGGTGGTCGAGGTGGTCCGCGTGCGGTCCGGCGGCGCCGTTAGAGACAGGCCAAAGCGACAGGATCCCTATGTCCGCGCCGCATCCTGGGACGGTGGTTTCCCGACGAAGCAGACGTCGAGCGGTTCGATGGCCAACGAGCCGGCAGGTCCGGAGGTTGCTCAGCCCGTTGGCCACGTCATGCCCGCCTGGGGGCCAGCGGCGGCGGAGGCTGGTGCGGCCAGTGCAGAAGAGCCTGTCGCTGCGCCGCGTCGCGGTCGCGGGCGGCCTCGCAAGCATCCGGTTGGGCAGCCCGTAGCGACACTCCCTGCTACAGCGAGCGCTGAAGAGCCTGTCGCGGAGCCGCACCGTAGCCGAGGGCGGCCTCGCAAACAGCCTGGCAGCCCGCCGACGCGACGCGTCGCAGATCCGTTCGACATCGAGGACTGCGGCGCGAACTGCATGCGCTGCGGCTACGCCGTCGAGCCGGCGCGGGAGAAGCGGGGCCTAATGACGTGTGCGGAGTGCGGGTAAGGTCGGGCTTACGGCGCGGCGCAAGGAGGTTCGCACTTCGCAGCAACTGACAGCACCGCCCAATTCAGAACATATAAAGAACTCCACGCCCTATCATCCTTATCGGTGGCGGTTGCGCGTTCGCGTGGCTCTACGGCGTCATCGATGTTTTTTTGCCGAGTTGGATGAGTTGACTCCGGAGGATTGGTATCGGGCCTCGATGAAGCGCACGGCTGCCTCGACGCCGTCTTCGTCGCGTATCGCATCGCCGAGCAACCGGGCGCGGTGCCGCATGGCCTGGTCTTCCATCGCGGCGATGGCGGCGGCGAGCCGATCGGCCGACAGCGTCCTCCGGTCGAGCGGGGGCGGGCCGACACCGAGGGCCGCGACGCGTCTTCCCCAGAAGGGCTGGTCGCCGAAGAAGGGACAGATCGCGCAAGGCTTGCCCGCCCGAAGCGAAGCCGCGGTGGTGCCGGCACCGCCGTGATGAATGGTTCCCGAAACGAAGGGGAACAACCTGTCGTGCGGCGCCGCATCGATCATCCGCGCCTGCGGCGGCAGCGTCTCCGCCGCCAGGGCGCCGCCGCCGCTCGCGAGCAGGCCGCGTTTTCCAGTCCTGGCCAGCGCCTCCAGCACGATGGCCGTCAGCCGCTGCGGATCCAGGCCAGGCATGCTGCCGAAACCGACATAGACCGGCGGCTCGCCGTCGGCGAGGAAGGAGGCCAGGGCCTCAGGTGGACGCCAGTCAGGATCGTCGAGGAACCAGTAGCCGGTGACGCGCACATCCCGGCCCCAATCCGGCGGGATGGGAACGACATGCCGGCTGTAGGCGTAAAGGGTGCCGGAGGGCTCGGGCGGCGGGCGGGGGCGGGCGGGTAGTTTGAGGGCCTCCATCCTCCAGGTCCGGATGGTTCCGGCGAAGACGACGTTGGCGCTCCCCATCACCAGCGCATGGCTCGCGCGGTTGAACGGCCCGAGCGAGGCGAAAGGCAGCAGCGGGCTGGGAAACGCGGCGGTCGGGGTGAGGCCTGGCAACGGCGAGGCGAGGATGCGGGGGCACGACAGCGCCTCGGCCATGTGCCGCGAAGCCAGCGACTTCGGATGATGCACGATGACGTCGGGGGCGAACCCCATCACGGCCGCCCATTCGGCGTCCAGCAGGCGCCGCATCATCGGAACGATCTGCCTCAACAGCCTCAGGCGGGTGAGGACGCCGTGGCCGCCGGCGATCGCCGCCTTGCCGGCAGGCGTGTCGATCAGCGCCAGGAGTTCGGCCGGCAGCGGGGCGAACGCCAGCCCATGTCGCGTGACCATCGTCTCGAACTGGGCAGGCCCCGCGATCTGCACGTCGTGCCCCCGGCGCCTCAGCCCACGCGCAAGCGCGACATAAGGCTGCACGTCGCCCCGCGTGCCGAGCGTCTGGATCGCGATGCGCATGGGTGTCGGCTCCGGATCCCGTCGACCGGTAGGTCTACAGGATCTCACCTGCCCAGGCCGCCCCGATGATTCGCGGCGCGGCTCGAATGGTGGCGCGGTTGATGGGCCCTCGGACGCCGACGAGGTCGTGCGCCGGGTCAGGTCGTTCCTGTCCGTGGAGTCGTCGCCGGAGGGATCGACCGGGCGCCCGTCGCCGTGCTGCGGGGAAGATGCAGGGTCGCCGCCACGCCCCCACCTGGGGCCTGCCCGATCCGGAGCCCGCCTCCGTGCAGCGCCGCGAGATCGGATGCGATGCTCAAGCCGAGCCCGCTGCCCGGTGTGCGTTCGTCGAGACGGACGCCGCGCCCGACCACGGCATCGCGCTCCGCCTCCGGGAGGCCCGGCCCATCGTCGGTGACGGTGATGACGACCTCGCTGCCCGCCGCGGCGACCGCGACCCCGACGCGGGCCGCGGCCCATTTGCAGGCATTCTCCATCAGGTTGCCGAGCACCTCGGTGAGGTCCTGCGGGTCCATCGGCACGCGTACGCCCGCATCGCCGGCGACGGAGATGTCGAGGCCGCGATCGGCGAAGAGCCGTCGGAGCGCGCAGGCCACCTCCTCGGCGACCGCACGGGGCGCGACGCTCGTCGAGGTCGCCGCGCCGGCCAGCGCCGCCGTCCGGGCGCGTGCCAGGTGATGCTGCACGAGCCGGTCCAGCGCCGCCGCCTCCGTCCGCGCCTGCGCGACATCGGGGCGCGGCGCGTCGAGCGCGTTGCGCAACACCGCGAGCGGCGTCTTCAGCGCATGGGCCAGATTGCCGACATGCGCCCGCGCGCGTTCCACCGTCGTTCGGTTCGCCGCGATCAGCGCATCCACCTCGGCCACCAGGGGCGCGATCTCGGCCGGGGCCGCGATGGCGAGCCGCTCGCGCCGCCCGTCCCGCACCTCGGCCAGCGCGCGACGCACGCGGCGCAGCGGCGCCAGGCCGGTGATGACGGTGGCCACCACGCCGGCCACCAATCCCGTCCCCAGCAGCGCGAAGACCAGCGCCAGCACGGTGCGGAGCCGGCCGATCTCCGCGAGCGTGGGCGCCAGCGACAACGCCACGGCGAGATGCGCCGGCGCCGCGGCGCCGGGCAGCACGACGTCGCGTTCTGCCAGGCGCAGCGGATCGCCGCGCGGGCCGGCGATGTCGCGCAGCCGGATGCCAGGTCCGGCACCCGCGGGCAGGGTCGGCAATGTCTGATCCCAGAGGGACCGCGAGGTGGCCGGCGCGCCGCCCGGCGCCGCCACCTGCCAGTAGGCGCCGGAGAAGGGTCGATCGAAATCGGCCCCCGAGGGCGCGCGGACGACGGCGACGCGCCCGTCCGCATCCACAGCGACGGCGGCGGCCGCGGCATCCAGCAGGGCCGTGAGGCGCGCGTCGAAGGCCGCCTCCACCTGCCGGATCGCGACATCGGTGACGAACCACGCCGCCGCGCCGAGGCCCGCCGCCACCCACAGCCCCGCCGCGAGCGCGAGGCGCAGCGTGAGGGAGCGCGGCCATCTCATGCCGCGGCCAGCCGGTAGCCCTGCCCGCGCAGCGTCTCGATCATCCCGTCCCCGAGCTTCCGCCGCAGCCGGCCCACCATCACCTCGAGCGTGTTGCTGTCGCGGTCGAAATCCTGCGCGTAGAGATGCTCGGTCAGTTCCGTCTTGGACACCACCTGCCCGGCGCGCAGCGCGAGATAGGCGAGCAGCCGGTATTCGAGGCCGGTGAGGCGCACCGGGACGCCCTCCAGCAGCACGCGCTGCGCCGCGGTGTCCACCACCAGGCGGCCGAGCGCGATCTCCGGCGACACATGCCCATGCGCGCGCCGCACCAGCGCCTGCAGCCGCGCGACCAGCTCCGGCATGACGAAGGGCTTTGCCAGGTAGTCGTCGGCCCCGGCATTGAGGCCCGCGACCTTCTCGGACCAGGCGTCGCGCGCCGTCAGGATCAGCACCGGCATGGCGCGCCCCGCCGCGCGCCAGCGCTTCAGCACCGTCAGCCCGTCGAGCCGCGGCAGGCCGAGGTCGAGCACCACCACGTCGTAGGGTTCGGTCTCGCCGAGGAACTGCGCCTCCTCCCCATCCGCCGCGAGATCGGCGACGAAGCCGGCCTCGGCCAGCGCATCGCGCAGCTGCGCGGCGAGCGGCGCATGATCCTCGACGATCAGGGCGCGCATCAGCGCCGTTCCTGCACCGGGCCGCGGGTGCGGATCACCTCACCGGTCGCGGCGTCGAGCTTGATCTCGAAGACGCGGCCGGAGGGCGGCAGCAACTTGAATTCGTAGATCCAGCGCCCGTCGTCGCGCTCGAGCTCGGTCTCGATGACGACGCCGACATAGCGGCGTTCGATTTCGGCCAGCAGCGTGGCGAGCGGGCGGATCTCCCCGGCCGCGAGGGCGGCGCGCGCGCGTTCGTGGTCGCGCCGGTCGTCCGCCCGAGCAACAGGCGCGGCAAGCAGGACGGCGGGAAGGAGAAGCAGGGCGCGGCGCATGAGGCGAGGCTGGAGGATCCTGGCTGAACCGCCGCTGAACGGCCGGATCAGCGGCGGTTCAGGTGGGCCGCGACAGAGTGCGCGCCGTTGCGGGGATGCCGCAACCGAAACGCCATCAGGAGATTGCCATGACCCGTCTCGTCCGCCCTGCTGCCGCCCTCGCGCTGGCCCTGGCCGCTGCGATGCCCTTCGCGCCGGCCCAGGCGTCCGATCGCGACAGCCGTCGCGCCGAGGAGAGCCGCGCCGTCGCCGCCGCGCGCGTGGACGCCGCCGCGGCGATCGCCGCCGTCCGTGCCGCCGGCTATGGCCCGGTTCGTGACCTGGAATGGGATCACGGCCGCTGGGAAGTGAAGACGACCGACGCCGAGGGCCGCCGCGTCGGGCTCTACGTGGACGCGAGCACGGGCGCCGTCGCCCGCCGCGGCCACTGACGGGAGCGCCCTGAGGATGGCCGCGCCCGTCGACACCGAGCCTCACGGCGTGGCGGCGCGCGCCATCCAAGGGGCGTCTGCCCTTGTCGCGCCGGCGGCCTGGGTGGTCGGCCGCACGATGGAGGCGTTTCCGCGTGGCGGTGGCCGCGACCTCGCCACGCAGGTCCATGACAGCCTCGCCTCCTGACGGTCCCGCGCCACGCCGCTGACGGCCGCGGCGTTGCCTGTCTTCCCGATCAGCGCCGACGACGGCGCCCTGCCTTGCCCTTGCCCTTGCCTGGGGCCTTGGGGCGCTTGCCCTTCGGGGCGACGGGAACCGGCTCGGCCATTGGGATGCCGGCGCCTCCGGCATAACGCTGCAACGTCGCGCCCGCCGCGAGATGCGGATAGGCCTTGTGGCCTTTCGGCCAGGTCTTCGCGAAGGCGGCGACCTCGGCCTGGTCATGCCTGCGGATCGTCTGCACGAGGTAGGACACCACCTGCGCCGGCCTCAGCTGCCGCTCACGCAGCAGGCGAATGTGCCATTCGCGCGCGCGCAGAGGGCACCAATCCACCAGCGCTTCCTGCAGGGCCTGGCGAACCTCCGCGGGAAGTTCCTCATACGCGCGATAAGGGTCGCCCTTCAGCCTGCTGTAGGGGCGCGTCGCCATGCTGTTGTCCATCGCCGGCTTCTAGCCAAGGGAAGGGCTTCCGGGAACCGCAGCGCCAGGAGCGCGGCGCTGGGCACCCATGCGGTCCCTGTCGACGGGGCTGCTGACCCTGACGTCGCTTCACAGGCGCCGTTCATCGGTCACCGGGGCGGCTCCGCGCGGAGGCCGGATGCCCGCTGGCGTCCCCCGTCCGACGCGTGGTGTGGGTGCTCCGGTGGCAGCCCGGGCAGGGTCCGGACCGCATTCCCGCGAATGCGCTTGAGTACTTCTTATCATAAAGATATCTTTATGATGCGTTGGTCCCGCGCGAGCGGGTGAAAAGGGAAGTCCGTGCGGGCAGGACGCCAAGCGTCTCGCCCAAGTCGGACGCTGCCCCAGCAACTGTCGGCGGGAAGCCCGCCGGTCCGTGCCGCCCCTCCGGGCGGCGCCACTGCGCAAGCGGGAAGGCAGGACCGGCGGCGCGGGGCGCAAGCCCCGCCCCCGCGAGCCAGGAGACCTGCCCGCGCCGTGCACCCCGCCAGCGGGGGCGCGCCACCCCCACGGCCGGGCTGGGTGCCCCGGGCGACGGAGACCAAGTGCGATGACGATCGCCGCGACGCTCGGCTACCCGCGTATCGGACCACGCCGCGAACTGAAGACGGCCCTCGAAGCTTTCTGGGCCGGCCGGCTCGACCAGGCCGGATTGCAATCCACCGCCGCTGCGCTGCGCGCCGGCGCCCGCGCCGTGCAGCAGGGCAGCGGCATCAACCACGTGCCGTCGGGCGACTTCGCCCTCTACGACCACGTGCTCGAAACCGCCTGCGCCTTCGGCCTGGTGCCCGCGGGGTATGGCTGGTCGGGCGAAGGGCCCGTCTCGCTCGCGACCATGTTCGCACTCGCGCGCGGCGCGCGCGGGACCGCGGCGGAGCGCGCGGCCGGCATTCCCGGCGATGCCGTCGCGCTCGAGATGACCAAGTGGTTCGACACCAACTACCACTACATGGTGCCGCGCCTGTCGGCCGCGATGCGCCCGCGGCTCATCGACAATCGCTGGGCGCGCGCGCTGCGCGAGGGGTTGCAGCACGGCACGCGTACCCGTCCCGTGCTGCTCGGGCCGGTGTCGCTGCTGCTGCTGTCGAAGACGGAGGACGGGTCCCATCCGCTCGACCTCCTGCCGGCGCTGCTGCCGGCCTATGCCGATGCGCTGCGGTACCTGGCCGAAGCCAGCGCCGCCTGGGTGCAGATCGATGAGCCCTGCCTCGTCACCGACCTCCCGCCCGGCGCCGCCGACGCCTACCGCATCGCCTTCCGCGCACTCGCCGAGGCGGCGCCGGGTCTGAAGCTGCTCCTGACCACCTATTTCGAGGGGCTGCGCGACAACCTCGCACTGGCCGCGTCCTTGCCCGTCGCGGGGCTGCATGTGGACCTCGTGCGCGCGCCCGCGCAGCTGCCGGACGTGCTGGCGGCGCTGCCGCGCGACCGCTGGCTGTCGCTCGGCGTGGTCGACGGGCGCAACGTCTGGCGCACCGACCTGCGTGCGGCGCTCGCGCAGCTCCGCCAGGCCGAGGCGGCCGGCTTCGCGAAGCGGCTGATGGTGGCGCCCTCCTGCTCGCTGCTGCACGTCCCGCACAGCGTGGCGATGGAGACGGCCCTCGACCCCGCGCTGCAGCGGCGCCTCGCCTTCGCGAACGAAAAGCTGAAGGAGGTCGCGACCCTCGCCCGCGCGGTCGACGAGGGCGAGCGCGCCGTCGCCGCCGTCTTCGAGGACAGCGACCGTGCGCTGGCCGAGGCTCGAGCGGATGCGCGGCTGCACGACGCCGCCGTCGCCGCGCGCCTCTCGGCGGTCACGCCGGCGATGGAACGCCGCGCCAGCCCTTATCCCCGGCGCGCGGATGTCCAGGCGGCGCGGCTGGGGCTGCCGGACCTGCCGGTGACCTCGATCGGCTCCTGGCCGCAGACCGCCGAGGTGCGCAGCCTGCGCGCGCGCCGCGCCCGCGGCGAGATCGACGGGGCCGCCTACGACGCGGAGATGGAGCGGCTGACGGCGGAGGCGGTGCGCTGGCAGGACGAGATCGGCGTGGACGTGCTCGTCCACGGCGAGTTCGAACGCAACGACATGGTGAAGTACTTCGGCGAGCAGCTCGCGGGCTATGCCTTCACCAAGCAGGGCTGGGTGCAGAGCTACGGCAGCCGCTGCGTCGCCCCGCCGATCATCTGGGCGGATGTCGCGCGCCCCGCGCCGATGACGGTGCGCTGGTCGGCCTTCGCCCAGTCCCTCACCGACAAGCCGATGAAGGGCATGCTGACCGGCCCGGTGACCATGCTGCAATGGTCCTTCGTGCGCACCGACATCCCGCGCGAGACCGTCTGCCGTCAGATCGCGCTCGCCATCCGCGACGAGGTGGCGGACCTCGAGGCCGCCGGCATCCCGATCGTCCAGATCGACGAACCGGCCTTCCGCGAAGGGCTTCCGCTGCGCGAGGCGGACCGCGCCGACTACCTGCGCTGGGCGGTGGCGTGCTTCCGCCTCTCGGCCAGCGCGGTGCGGGACGACACGCAGATCCACACCCACATGTGCTACGCGGAGTTCAACGACATCATCGAGAGCATCGCGGCGATGGATGCCGACGTCATCTCGATCGAGACCGCGCGCTCCGACATGGAACTGCTGCAGGCCTTCGCGGTCTTCGACTACCCGAACGAGATCGGGCCGGGCGTGTGGGACATCCATTCGCCGCGCGTCCCTCCGGCCGAGGAAATGGCACGGCTGGCGGAACGCGCCGCGGCCCGCATCCCGCGCCGCCGGCTCTGGCTCAACCCCGATTGCGGCTGCAAGACGCGCGGCTGGGCGGAGGTGAAGCCGGCGATGGCGAACCTCGTCGCCGCGGCACGGAGGCTGCGCGCCGAGGCGGTCTGACGCGGCATCCCGCGCCCCTGTCATCCCGGGGCGCGGGCCATGCGCGCCGCCCGTTCCGACGCGGCGCGCATCATGGTCGCATGCACCCGGCCGGGCCCGGATCGGTATCGACACGGAATGGCCCGGACTGTTATCCAGGCCGCAGATGCCGGCCGTCCTCGACCCCGCACGCGGCAACTGGAGGCGCTGCCCGGCTGGCAACGGCCGGGCGGCCGGTGTCGCCGCCCCGCCCCGCCTTCGGGGGATCGTCGCGCTGGCAGTGGCGGTCGGCGCGTGGTGGCTGCTCCTGGCCGTCGCCCACCCTCTCGGCGCGCAGACGATCTCGCCGGTCACGGCCGCGGCGGCCGGCGCCGCCCTTTCGGATCGATTGGCGCAGCTCCGCGAGACGGTCCAGCCACGCCGCGGCGGTGTGCTGGGGCTGATGGGCTACGGGGCGATCCCTTCCGCATCAGCCAGCACGCTGCAGGTCAACCGCAACACCGCCGGCGCGGAGGACGGCGACCCGACGCTGACCCTCAGCCAGCTCGGCTTCGGCTTCGAGGTGGACGAGAGCTTTCCGCTCTGGCTCGAGATCTACGCGTCCTACACGCGCTACGATCCGCGCGCGGTCCTGCTGGGAGAGGCGACGCGCGACATCTCCGTGCGCTGGAACAACTTCACCACCACGCTTGGCATCGGCTGGGATTTCTATCTCGCCGACAGCCTCTACGTGACGCCGATCCTGAACGTCGCCGGGGGCTATGCCGCTTCCGACGTCGCGCTGGCCTCCAGCTTCCTCGCCTGGTGGCGGAACAAGAGCGAACCGTCCGCGCTGTCCGACGTCCACGCCAATGTCTGGGGCGTCGGCGGATCGCTGATGCTGACCTACTTCGACTACAGCGTGGAGCGGCAGATCGACGTCCAGGCCCGCTACACGCAACTGCGGCTGCAGACCTTCGGGGATTCGCTGCCGGCGTCGCGCGGAACCTCGACGTCGTCGACCTTCGGGGTCTGGGGCCAGTATCGCTGGCCGACCGGCCTCGAGGTGTTCCGCCGGCCCCTGCGCTGGGTGCTGACCGGCGCGGCGTCCTACTACTTCGGGGACCAGCGCCAGACCACGGGCTTCGCCTGGTCGACCACGGTCGGCGGGGGGATCGAGTTCGACGTCGGACGCCTGCAGTTCGGCGCCATGGGCCTGGAGGTCTCCCGAGTCCAGTTCACCCTGAACTACCTCTACGCCGATCGGAACATCACCGGCGCGTCCTTCGGGCTCGGCATCAGCTTCTGAGGACCGGCGGCGCCGTCGTTCAGCCGGCGGCGCCCAGCAGCACCAGGCGGCGCAGTTCCATTTCCTGCACGCGGAGCAGCCGCGCCGTGTCGCTCCTCGACAGCTCGTCGGTGTGCGCGGCCAGGAAGGCGTGGCCTTCGCCGACACGGGCCAGGGCCGCGGCCCGGGCGTCCTGCGCGATGCGCTGGCGATCGGCATCGGCCTGGCGCATGGCGGCCACCTCCTGCGCCAATGTCCTCCGGGCCGGCGGCACGCCGCGGGGCGGGTCGCCGCGGGATGGGGACGGCCCCTCTGCCGCCATCGCGGCGGACTGCCGCTGCAGCGCCCCGATGATCTTCTGGAAGGAAGGGTCGCCCCGCTCGACGGCCGTCGACAGCCAAGGCGCCCGGGTATCGCGCCGCGCCGCGTAGGCCATCACCTCGCCCAGCTCGTGCAGCCCCGCGGCGCCCTCCGGATCATAGGGCTGCACCTTCGCGACGAGATCGGTCAGCGGGTTCTCGCGCTGCCGGGGCCAGCCATCGTCGGCCAGGAAAGCGAGCATCCCGAGCCATGCCGCGGCGCCTTCCTGTAGGGCGAGCACCGCGCCGGCCCGGCCATCCTGCGTCACCGGCGCCGCAGGGACGGGGGCGACGGGCGGGCGCGGCGCGCGCGGCGCCTCGATTGGGAGCATGGCGTCGCGGGCCTGCGACGCCCAGTCGCGCACCGCCGTGTAGTCCGGGGCGCAAGCAGCGAGCTGGGCCAGGAGCAGAAGGCGGAATGGACGCATGACGGCATGCTCGCCCGGTGCGAGGATGCCGTGCAAGACCGGCGTGATCCGCAGCGTGACCAGCGTCTTCCCGGTCCGGAATTCCGAACCGGGATCGCGGGCCTGTCCGGGCCGGGAGCCGGCTCCCCGACCCCTGCGGGATGGCCGGGGCTGGCCTCGCCTTCAGCGCAGCGCGGCCGGCCTGTGGTTCCTAGCCCCCTTCGGCCACCGCGATGCTCTTCCCCCGTCGCAGGCTGGGGCTCATCATCAGGAAGAGCGCGATCGCCGCCAGCGCGAGAAGCGTCGCGCTGATCGGGCGTTCGAGGAACACCATCGGATCCCCGCGCGACAGCAGCATCGCCCGGCGCAGGTGTTCTTCCATCATCGGGCCGAGCACGAAGCCGAGCAGCAGCGGCGCCCCTTCGAGCGCGAGCTTGCTGAGCAGGTAGCCGAACGCGCCGAACACCGCGACCGCGTAGACGTCGAACAGGTTGTTGTTGATGCTGTAGGCGCCGATCGCGCAGAAGATCATGATCGACGGGTACATGAAGCGGTACGGCACCTGCAGGAGCTTCACCCAGAGCCCGATCATCGGCAGGTTGATCACGAGCAGCATCAGGTTGCCGATCCACATCGAGGCGATGAGCCCCCAGAACAGCTCGGGCTGCGCCGTCACCATCCGCGGGCCAGGCTGAATGCCCTGGATGATGAGCGCGCCGACCATCAGCGCCATGACCGAGTTCGATGGGATGCCGAGCGTGAGCAGCGGGATGAAGGCCGTCTGGGCGCCGGCATTGTTCGCGCTTTCCGGGCCGGCCAGGCCCTCGATCGCCCCGTTGCCGAATTTCTCGGGCCGGCGCGTCAGCCGCCGCTCGAGCATGTAGGAACCGAAGGACGAAAGCGCCGCGCCGCCGCCCGGCAGGATCCCGAGCAGGCTGCCGAGGATCGTGCCGCGGATGCTGGCCGGGATGGCGTATCGCCATTCCTCCTTCGTGAGCCAGAGGGATCCGCGCACCGGCACCGTGCCGGTGCGGATCTCGGGCTTCTCGAGGTTGAGGATGATCTCCGCGATGCCGAACAGCCCCATCGCGAGCGCCACGAAATTCAGCCCGTCCGAGAGTTCGGGGACGCCGAAGGTGAAGCGCTGCTGCCCGGTCTGCACATCGGTCCCGACCATGCCGAGACAGACGCCGACGACCACCATCGCGACCGCCTTCACGACGCTGCCGCGGGCGAGGACGCAGGCGACGATGAGCCCGAGGAGCATCAGCGAGAAGTAGTCGGGTGGACCGAAGGACAGGGCGACCGAGGTCAGCATCGGTCCCGATGCCGCGACGACGATCGTGGCCACGCTTCCCGCGAAGAAGGACCCGAGCGCCGCGGCCGCGAGCGCCGCGCCCGCCCGGCCGTTCCTCGCCATCTTGTGGCCTTCGATGGCGGTGACGACGGCGGAGACCTCGCCGGGGAGGTTCAGCAGGATCGCGGTCGTCGAGCCGCCGTACTGGGACCCGTAGTAGATCCCTGCGAGCATGATGATCGCCGTCGTGGGCTCGATGCCAAAGGTCAGCGGCAACAGCAGGGAAATCGTGGCGGTCGGCCCAAGGCCCGGGAGAACGCCGATCGCCGTGCCGATAAAGGCCCCGAGGAAAGCGAAGGTGAGATTTTTGATACTTAATGCAACGTCAAACCCCAGGGCCAGATTCTCAAGCATGCATAATATTCCCGGCTGACTGGCAGCGACCGAGGCAGGAACGTCTAGATACGGCCCTGGATTGAGGCCTCATTCTGTGGCGAATCAATCGTAGATCAGCGCCCGGCATCCACCTTGTTCGGATGTGAGGTGAGTTTAATGCGCTCAAATCTGATTCATCAACCCAAAATTACGCACGAGTAAGGCGATGCGCAGAATACTGATTGCGTCATCGGCATAGTCGCCGAATCGATTCGTTCCGTAAGTATTCTTGTTCTCATGTTCCAATGACCCGGTCCGACCCGGAGTCTGATCTTCGTCTTCTCTCCGAATCCCGCACCTCCACGGCGGAACGGGACCCGATATCTTTGCCGGGGCAACGGTGCTGCCGGGCCACAGTCGCCGACCACGCCTCGACGTCACCGGCACACGGAAGGTCCGGCGACAGCCGCCGTGCTGGCTGGATCGGCGCCTCGGCCTCCTTCTTCGCGGGCGTGTCGATCAACCTGGCACGCATCCTCCCCGTGCCGGCCCGCGCTCCTTTCGGGCGGCGCCGACGCGCGGTACTGGATGGCCGGCGGCATGACTCCGGCGACGATCGAGGCCGTGGCCGGCGCCTGGGCGCTGCCGGTCGGGATCGAGCGCAGGGGCGAGCGCCAGACCGCCGAAAGTCGCACCGGGAGGCGATGGAAGATGGATGCTCCGAGTCAGGAAAAGCTCGCCGACATGCTGGTCGCCGCGCGGCGGGACGCACGACAGTTGGATGGTCTTGCTCCTGGTCTGGTGCCGGCCACGACGGATGAAGGCTACGGGATCAACACGCGCGTGGCGCAGCGTCTCGGCTGGGATCCGCTGGGTTGGAAGATCGCCGGCACCACGCCCGCCATGCGTGAGAAGCTGCGGGTGACCGATCCCATCTACGGGCGCACCTATCGTCGCTTCGCGGTGCGGTCCCCCGTGCGGCTCGCGCATGCGGACCTGCTCGATCCCCTGGTGGAATGCGAGTTCTTCGTCACCCTCGCGCGCGACCTGCCGCCGCGCGATCGGGCCTGGACGATGGAGGAGATCATCGGGGCGGTCGCGACGGTCCATGCCGGGATCGAGGTCGCGGAATGCCGCTTCCGCATGGACAACCTGCCGCCCCTGCCCGCGATCCTCGCCGATGGCAGCGCCTCCGGGCGCTATGTCTTCGGTGGCGCGATCGGGGATTGGCGCGGTCGCCTCGCCACGATGGAGGTCGTGCTCGAGGTCGACGGCGCACGGCGCCGGCAGGGCCGCGGCGCGGATGTGATGGGCGACCCGCTCGCGCCGCTGCTGTGGTTGGCGAATGAACGCCGCCGCTGGGGCGATGGGCTGCGGGCGGGTGAGGTGGTCAGCACCGGTTCGACCACCGGGATGTTTCCGGTCAAAGCGGGGCAGGCCGTGCGGGCCGTCTTCGGCGACGCGGCGGAGGTGCGCATCGCCTTCGACACCTGACCGGTCGCCGGCCGTTCCCGCATCACGGAATCGACGCGCATGGTCGACGGCGGCGGCTTGCCGTGATGCTGTATCCGGCACGATGAAACCCGGGGAGAGACGCGGCATGATCGAGGATCGCCGGATCGAGACAGACCCCAGCCTCGTCTTCGACGTGTCCGTCGCCGGCACGGCCGACCGGCCGCTGGTCCTGCTGCTGCACGGCTTCGCGGTGTCCCGCCATCTCTACGACGCGCAGCTGCCGGCCCTGGCCGCGGCCGGCTACTTCGCGGCGGCGCCGAACCAGCGCGGCTACTCCCCCGGCGCGCGGCCCGACCCGTCCGATCTCGCGGCCTACGATATCGAACGCCTGGTCGGCGATGCGCTGGCGCTGGTCGCCGCGCTGGGCCACGGCGACCGACGCTTCCATCTCGTCGGCCACGACTGGGGCGGCAGCCTGTCGTGGGACATCGCGGCGCGCATCCCCGACCGGCTCGCATCGCTGACCATGCTGTCGCGACCGCACCCCGCCGCCTTTACCCGGGCGTTGCGGGAGGATCCGGACCAGCCGCACCGATCGCGTCACCACAAGGCCTTCCAGGATCCGGGCGCGGCGGCAATGCTGCTCGCGAACGACGTCGAATGGATCCGCCTGCGCCACGCCGCCAACGGCGTTCCGCCTGAAGCGACCGCCAGGCATCTCGCCGTCCTGGGTTCGCCGTCGGCGATGGAAGCCGCGCTCGCCTGGTATCGCGCGCGGGGGAAGGTCTATCGCGAGATCGGGCCCATCAGGGTGCCGACGCTCTTCGTCTGGGGCGATGCCGACGACACCGTCGGGCGCATGGCGGCCGAAGGCACGGCCCACTTCGTCGACGCCCCGTACCGGTTCGAGGTCCTGGCCGGTGCGGGCCACTATGCCCCGGACCAGATGCCGGAACGCGTCGCCGCGCTGCTGATCGACCACCTGCGGCAGCATCCCGCCTAGTCGCCCCCCGCCCGACCCGGCCGCATCGCGGAGCGTGGATGCGAATCCTCCGGCGCGCCCCGGTGTCCCGGGATCGCGACCGCGCTGCACCCGATGAACGGCGTGGGGCCCGACAAGCCGGCGGTCGTGCGCATCGTCGCCTATCGGCGATGTGATCGCCGCGACATGGGCGACACCGCCGGGACCGGCGGATTGCCAAGCGGTGCGGCGGGCGCCGCAGTCTGATCGATGCTTGATGTCCCGCCCGGCCGACGCCATCCTCGGACCGTCGGCGGTCCGCCGGCACCTGTCGGAGGAAGCAAGCATGGCCTGGAAGACGCCCAAGATCGTCGAGATCTCCCTCGCCCTCGAGATCAACAGCTACGCCTGCGCGGACGTCGACTGACCATCACGCCCCCGGGGCGCTGCACATGCTCCGGGCGATCGTGCTTGGCGCCGCAGCCGGCGGCGGGTTCCCGCAATGGAATTCGGCCGGCACGGGATGCGTGCGCGCGCGCGCCGCGGACCCGGCAGCCGCGCCCCGTACCCAATCCAGCATCGCCGTGTCGGCGGATGGCGAGCACTGGCTTCTCGTCAACGCCAGCCCGGACCTGCGCCAGCAGATCGCCGCGACGCCCGCGATGCACCCGCGCCCGGGCATCCTGCGGAACTCGCCGATCGGGGCCGTTCTGCTGACCGGGGCGGAGGTGGACACCATCGCCGGCCTTCTCCACCTGCGGGAGCGCCAGGCCTTCACGCTTCTCGCCGCGCCGCCGACCTTCGCGGTGCTGGATGCCAATCCGATCTTCCGGGCCCTCAACCCCGACTTCGTCACGCGCCGGGCCATCCTGCCCGGGCAGGCCATCGAGGTCCTGGGCATCACGGTCACCCCCTACGCCGTGCCGGGCAAGGTGCCGCTCTTCGCCGAAGGCGGCACCGATCCCGGCATCGCGGAGGACGGCGAAGCGATGGGCGTCGCGCTGTCGGCCGGCGGCGGCACCCTGCACTACATTCCCGGCTGCGCGATGATGACGCCGACCCTTCGCGCGCGCCTGGCAGGTGCGGACTGCGTCCTGTTCGACGGCACCCTGTACACGGATGACGAGATGATCCGCCTCGGCGCCGGCCCGAAATCCGGCCGGCGCATGGGGCACATGCCGATGACCGGGCCGGGCTCGACGCTCGAAGCCTTCGCCGCCTTCCCGGTCGGCCGACGCATCTTCGTTCACGTCAACAACACGAACCCCGCCCTGCTGGCCGACAGTCCCGAGCGCGCGCACCTCGCCGCCGCGGGCTGGGAGGTCGCGGAGGACGGGATGGAGATCCGCCTGTGAGCATCCTGTCGCCCGACGCGCTGGAGGACGCGCTGCGCGCGATCGGGGCGGAGCGCTACCACATCCATCACCCCTTCCATCACCTGCTGCATGGCGGTCAGTTGACGAAGGGCCAGGTCCAGGCCTGGGCGTTGAACCGCTACTACTACCAGGCATCCATCCCGGCGAAGGACGCATCCCTGGTGGCGCGCCTCCCGACGCCGGAACTGCGCCGCGAATGGCGCCGCCGCCTGGTCGACCACGACGGGGACGGCGTGCATCCGGGCGGGATCGAGCGGTGGCTGGCCCTGACGGACGGGCTCGGACTCGACCGCGACTACGTCGTCTCGCTCCAGGGGCTTCTGCCGGCGACGCGCTTCGCCGTGGACGCCTATGTGCGCTTCGTGCGGGAGAAGTCGCTGCTCGAGGCGATCGCCTCCTCGCTGACCGAGATGTTCTCGCCGAACATCATCTCCCAGCGCGTGTCGGGCATGCTGCGGAACTACGACTTCGTCACCGAGCAGACCCTCGCCTACTTCACCCCGCGGCTGACGCAGGCGCCGCAGGATGTCGCCTTCGCCCTCGCCTACGTGAAGGACCACGCGGATACGGCGGAGCGGCAGGAACAGGTGCTCGCCGCGCTGCGCTTCAAGTGCGACCTGCTCTGGGCGCAGCTGGACGCGCTGCACTTCGCCTATGTGGCGCCCGGCCTGCCGCCGCCCGGGGCGTTCCGGCCGTGACGCCGCGCTTCGCGCCGGGCGTGCGCCTGCATCACGACCGGGCGCGCGCCCGCTGGATCGTCCTGGCGCCGGAGCGCATGTTCGTGCCCGACGACACGGCCCTGGCGATCCTCCGCCTGGTCGACGGCGTGCGTGACGTCGATGCCATCGTCGACGACCTTGCGCAGCAATACGCCGCGCCCCGCGACGTCATCGCAACGGACGTCCGCGCCATGGTCGAGGATCTCGTGGCGCGCGGCGCGCTGACCGGATGAAGCCGCCCCTCGCGCTGCTGGCCGAGCTCACGCATCGCTGCCCGCTGCGCTGCCCCTATTGTTCGAATCCGGTGGCGCTGACCCGCGGGTCGGCCGAGCTGACGACGCAGGAATGGGCCCGCGTCTTCGACGAAGCGGCGGCCATCGGGTGCCTGCAGGTGCATCTCTCCGGCGGCGAGCCCACCGCGCGGCGCGACATCGTCGAGATTGTCGGCGCCGCCCACG
Source organism: Neoroseomonas marina (assembly GCF_012927745.1). Taxonomy (GTDB): domain Bacteria; phylum Pseudomonadota; class Alphaproteobacteria; order Acetobacterales; family Acetobacteraceae; genus Neoroseomonas; species Neoroseomonas marina. Next base: position 223,875 of record NZ_JABBKX010000002.1, on the reverse strand, counting down.
CCGCAGGACTCTACACCAATCTCATCACTGCCGGCGTGCTGCTGGATGCGGCGCTGCTGGGCCGTCTCAAGGCCGCCGGTCTCGATCACGTCCAGCTCTCCGTGCAGGATGCCGATCCCGCGGGCGCCGAGCGCATCGGCGGGATGAAGGGCGCACAGGAGCGCAAGGAATCCGCCGCGCGGTTCGTGCGCGAAGCCGGCCTGCCCCTCACCCTCAATGCCGTGGTCCACCGGCAGAACCTGTCCAGTCTGCCGCGCCTGGTCGACATCGCCCTGGCCTGGGGCGCGGCGCGGCTCGAGGTCGCGCATGTGCAGTACTACGGCTGGGCGCTGAGGAACCGGGACGCGCTGCTCCCGACGCGCGCGCAGCTCGACGAGGCGACGCGCGTGGTCATTGCGGCGCGCGAGGCGCTGCGCGGTCGCCTCGTGATCGACTACGTCGTCCCGGACTACCACGCCGCGCGCCCCAAGGCCTGCATGGGCGGGTGGGGCAGCGCCTTCCTCGCCGTCTCCCCGTCCGGGAACGTGCTGCCATGCCATGCGGCAGAATCGATCGACGGCCTGGTATTCCCGAATGTGCGCGACACGTCGCTTCGCGCGGCCTGGGAGGACAGCGCGGCGTTCAACCGCTTCCGCGGTACCGATTGGATGCCGGCGCCCTGCCGTGGCTGCGCGCATGCCGAACGCGACTGGGGCGGCTGTCGCTGCCAGGCTTTCGCGCTCACCGGGGACGCCGCGGCGACGGATCCCGCCTGCGCGCTGTCGCCGCATCACGGGCTGCTCGCCGAGGCGATCGCCGAGGCGGGCGCCACGACCTTCCGCTATCGGGAATTCGGCTGATCTCAGTCGCGATGCGCGAGGTAGTGGGCCAGGGCGGCGATGTCGGCATCCGACAGCCCGACCATCGCGCCGTTCATCTGGGTGTCGGCGCCGACCCGGTGTCCGTCGCGATACTCCATCATCGCTCGCGCCAGATACGTTTCATGCTGGGCGACGATCCGTGGAATCTGATCCCGCCCCGTCAGGGCTGGCAGATGGCACACGCCGCAGCGGCGCGGCCCGATCAGCGCCTCCCCGGCCGCCGCGAGCGTCGCGTCGCGCGGTCGGCGATCCTCGGGCGGTGCCGGCGGCAGGCTGGCGAAATAGGCGGCGAGGTCCTCGATATCCTGGTCCGGCATGCCCCGCGTGACATCGGCCATCGCCGGAACGTGGCGAATGCCTTCCCGGATCAGGATCATCTGCAGCGTCACGAAGCCGGCCTGCTGGCCGGCGAGCGACGGGATGTCCGGCATCTGGCTGCGGCCGTCGGCTCCATGGCAGGCCGCGCACCGATCTGCGGCGATCGGTGCGCCGCGCGCGGCATCCTGCGCCATCCCGGGCTGCGCAAAGGCGGCGGCCAGGACGGCCGCCGCCAGCAGGCGACGCAACCTCACTGTCGGTAAGTGATGCGATAGATCGCACCCATCTGCTCGCCCGACACGAGCAGCGAGCCGTCCCGCATCACATGCACATCCACGGGTCGGTCGAGGAAGCGCTGGTTCGCGTCGTCGCGCAGCCCGGTCATGAATTCCTCGATCCGCGTGACGGCCCCCTGGGCGTCGAGATGCGCGACGACCACGTCGTAGCCGGTCAGCCGTTCCCGGTTCCAGGATCCACGGCGCGCGATGAAGATTTGGTTCCGGTACGCCTCGGGGAACATGGTCCCGGTGTAGAAGCGCATGCCGAGTGCGGCGACATGCGGGCCGAGGCGCGCCGCCGGCTGCACGAATTCGGAGCAGTTGCGCCCGGCGTTGAACTGCGGGTCGGCCGATCCGCTCGAGCAGAACGGAAATCCGTGGTCCTCGCCGCTGCGGCGGACGCGGTGCAGCGTATCGTCGGGCCAGTCGTTGCCGGCCCAGTCGCGCCCGTTGTTGGTCGCCCACAATTCGCGCGTCACGGGGTGGTGCGCCATGCCGACGCTGTTGCGCACGCCGCGCGCCTCGATGCGGCGGCCACTTCCGTCGGGCAGGAAGGAGACGAGCAGCGCGAAGCGGTCGCGGTCGGTCTCGCAGATGTTGCAGTTCACGCCGACGTTCGTATAGATCCGGCCATCGGGCCCGAGCGACGCGAACTTCCAGGAATGGTTGCCGCCGTGATCGGCATCCGTCGGCAGGCCGAAGGCCTGGGTCAGTTCCACCGGCGCCGGCACGTTGTCGAGGTTCGCTTCGATATTGTCGTAGCGAAGCACGCGATTGACCGCGAGGACGTAGAGGTTGTTGCCGATCACCACGAGGCCGTTGGGCTGCGACAGGCCCTGCGCGATGACGCGCGTGCGCGTCGTGCCGTCCGGATTGCGGGAGATCGCGTAGACGCGCCCGATGGCCCGCGTCCCGGCGAAGATGGTGCCATTCGGTCCTTCGGCCATCATGCGCGCGCCCGGAATGCCATGGGCGAAGACTTCCGCGTGAAACCCCGGCGGCAGGCGCAGCGCGCCGACGGGCACCTGCTCCAGCGGTGTCGCCGTCAGCCGCGGCGCGTGGGGTGCCAGGGTGGAGCCTTCGGGGCGGCCGACCGCCCATCCCGGCACCGCAGGCTGCTGCGCGAAGGCCGGCGCGACGGTGAGCATCCCGGCCAGGCCCAGCAGAAGGCGTCTCATTGTCATGGCGTTCTCTCCCTGCGGCCCGTTCCGGGCGAATGGCAGGATGGAACGACGAAAGGTTACGGCGCCGCAAGACTGGATTGCCCGTGCGAAGGAACGGAGGCTGCCACGCATCCCGGTTCGATCCTGTGCCGCGGCCGCGCCGTATCGCCGCGGCGCGCGGGCGTTTCCGCGTCATGCGCGCTTCGCGGCGCAAACGATTGAGTGGCCGGCGATCCCGGCGGCGATCCGCGCATTGTGATGACGGCACGTCCGCCCCGACATGCAGCCGCGGCGTCGCGCTTCCGCGACCAACGGGACCGCATGCCTGCCGGGAGACGAGGACGACGGCCTGCCGTCATCGGCGATCCGCCCGGCGATGAAGATTAAGGCAGCGCAATGTAACGAGCGGTGTGCCGGTACGGACGCCCTGGGTCGGATTCCGCTCCGGGGTACGGCCTCGACACCTCGATCGCTGGCGCCGAGGCCGCCCTCGCGCCGCCCGCCGACCCCCCCGTTGAGTCATTCGCGAGGACTGCCCACATTCGCGGCACCATGAACTCCCCACAACACGACCCCCTCGGGTGGCACGGCACCACCATCCTCTGCGTGCGCAAGGGCGGGCGCGTCGCCATGGCCGGCGACGGCCAGGTCTCGCTCGGCCAGACGGTGGTGAAGGGCAATGCCCGCAAGGTCCGCCGCATCGCCGGCGGCAAGGTACTGGCCGGCTTCGCGGGCGCGACCGCCGACGCCTTCACCCTCCTCGAACGCCTGGAAGCCAAGCTGGAACGCTTCCCCGACCAGCTCGAGCGCGCCTGCGTCGACCTCGCCAAGGACTGGCGCACCGACCGCTACCTCCGCCGGCTGGAGGCACTGCTCGCGGTCGCGGACGCCAGGCGCTCCCTGCTCGTCACCGGCCAGGGCGACGTGCTGGACCCCGAGGACGGCATCATCGGCATCGGGTCGGGCGGCAACTACGCGCTGTCTGCCGCGCGCGCATTGCTGCCGATCGATGGCATCGACGCCGAGGAGATCTGCCGCCGGTCGATGAAGATCGCCGCCGACATCTGCGTCTACACGAACGGCAATTTCATCCTCGAAAGCCTGGACGCCCAGGCGTGAGGTCCGCCGCACCCATGTCCCTCCCGCGGATCGCGGCCCGCCGCGATCCGCGAGCGCGAAGCGCGACCGCGCCCGGACCGACATCGATCGCCAGCACGCCAGCGCAGGGCGCGAAGGCAAGGCCCGCGGATGCGGGCCGCCGCCAGCCTGAAGGCGCAACACATACCCGGATCGCGGCCCGCCGCGATCCGCGAGCGCGAAGCGCGACCGCGCCCGGACCGACATCGATCGCCAGCACACCAGCGCACGGCACGAAGGCAAGGCCCGCGGATGCGGGCCGCCCGCCGTCTGAGGGCTAAAACAATGTCCGAAGCCATCAACCTGTCCCCCCGCGAGATCGTCTCCGAGCTCGACCGCCACATCGTCGGCCAGCAGGACGCCAAGCGCGCCGTTGCGATCGCGCTGCGCAACCGCTGGCGTCGCCAGCAGCTGCCGGAAGGCCTGCGCGAGGAGGTCGTACCGAAGAATATCCTGATGATCGGCCCCACCGGCGTCGGGAAGACCGAGATCGCCCGGCGTCTCGCCAAGCTCGCCAATGCCCCCTTCCTCAAGGTCGAGGCAACCAAGTTCACCGAGGTCGGCTATGTCGGCCGCGACGTGGAATCCATCGTGCGCGACCTGGTCGAGGCCGCCATCACCATGGGCCGCGAACAGGCCCGCCGCGGCGTGCAGGCCAAGGCCGAGCTGGCCGCGGAGGAGCGCTTGCTCACCGCGCTGGTGGGCGAAGGTGCCTCGGGCGAGACCCGCATGAAGTTCCGCCGCATGCTCCGCGCCGGGGAGATCGAATCCCGCGAGGTCGAGGTGCAGGTGACCGACGTCGGCGGCGGGATGCCGATCGGCATGATCGACCTGCCCGGCGCGCAGGGCGCGCAGATGCAGAACATGCAGGAGATGCTCGGCAAGATGTTCGGCGGCCGCCAGAAGCCGCGGAAGATGACGGTGGCCGAGGCCCGCATCGCGCTGACGAAGGAGGAAGCCGACAAGCTTCTCGACCAGGATGCGCTGGTGCGCGACGCCGTCTCCAACGCCGAGAACAACGGCATCGTCTTCGTCGACGAGATCGACAAGGTCTGCGCCCGCACCGGCGAGGGCGGCTTCCGCGGCGGCGACGTCTCGCGCGAAGGCGTGCAGCGCGACCTGCTGCCGCTGATCGAAGGGACCACCGTCACGACGAAGCATGGCCCGGTGAAGACGGACCACATCCTCTTCATCGCCTCGGGCGCCTTCCACCTGGCGAAGCCCTCGGACCTGCTGCCCGAACTCCAGGGCCGTCTGCCGATCCGCGTGGAACTCTCCGCGCTGACCCGCGACGATTTCCGCCGCATCCTCACCGAGCCGGAGCACTCGCTGCTCAAGCAGTACACGGCGCTGCTCGGCACCGAAGGCGTGACCATCGACTTCGCGCCGGACGCGGTGGACGCGCTCGCCGACCTCGCCGCCGAGATCAACGCGACGGTGGAGAACATCGGGGCGCGGCGGCTCGCGACCGTGCTCGAACGCCTGCTCGAGGAAGTGTCCTTCACGGCCTCCGACCGCGGGGGCGAGACGGTGAAGGTCGACCTCGACATGGTGAAGGGGCGCGTCGCGCCGCTCGCCGGCAGCGCCGACCTGTCGCGCTTCATCCTCTGACGTGGGACCGGGAGGGGCTGTGCTCCTCCCGGTCGCCCGTCAGGCGGTCGCGAGGCTGCTGCGGCGGCGCCCCATGCCCCGTCGCAGCAGCCACATCGCGATGGCGAGGTTGAGCAGGTTCCACCCGATGCCGTTCCACATCGCCGCCTGGTAGGACCCGGTGGCGTCGAAGATCGCGCCGGCCATCCACCCGCCCAGCGCCATGCCGACCAGCGTCGAGGACAGCGCGATGCCGACGCGCGTGCCGGCTTGCTCGGGCGGGAAGTGCTCGCGCACGATCATCGCGTAGGACGGCACGATGCCGCCCTGGAACAGGCCGAACACGGCGCTCACGGCGAACAGCGCCACCATCCCGTCCGCGGGCAGGAAGAGCAGCAGCGCGAGGCCCTGCAGCACCGACCCGAGGGCCAGCGTCGCCAGCCCGCCGATGCGGTCCATGATCATGCCGAAGGCCAGGCGCGACACGATGCCGCAGGCCAGCATCACCGACAGCATCTCCGCGCCCCGCCGCGCCCCGTAGCCGAGGTCGACGCAGTAGGCGACGATATGCACCTGGGGCATCGCCATGGCGACGCAGCAGGCGACCCCGGCGATGCCGAGGATCGTCTGCAAGGTGTTGGGGGACAGGCCCAGCGGCCGGGCCGCACTGCTGCCCGCGGCGACCGGCCGCGGCGGCGGCATCGGCGCCCGCCGCCGCAGCGCGAAGGCGAGCGGCAGCATGGTCACGATCCACACCGCCGCCATCGCCAGATGCGCCTGCCGCCAGCCGAAGCTCGCGACGCCCCATTGCAGCAGCGGCGGCCAGATGGTGCCCGACAGGTAGTTGCCCGACGCCGCGAGGGCGACGGCGATGCCCCGCCGGCGGTTGAACCACAGGGAGATGTCGGCGATCAGCGGCCCGAACACCGCGGCGGCGCCGAAGCAGCCCAGCAGCACGCCATAGGCGAGGCCGAAGACGACCAGGCTCGGCGCCATCGCCGCCGCGATCCCGCCCAGGCCGAGCGATGCCGTGCCGATCAGCACCGGCACCATCACGCCGAAGCGGTCCGCGAGACGACCCATCAGCACGCCGCCGACGACGAAGCCGACCATGGTCATGGTGTAGGGCAGGGAAGCGCCGGCGCGGGCGGTGCCGAACTCGGCCTGCACCTCCGGCAGCACGACGACCACGGACCACATCGGTGCGCTGCCGAGGGTGGACAGCATCACCGCGGCGAACAGGCGCATCCACGCGGCGCGCGAATCGATCAGCCCGTCGGCCGCGCCGCCTGCGATGCCATGCATGTCGTTTCCTCCGGCTCCTGGCCACCATGGCAGGCAGCAACCGGCCCGGCCACACGGCATCTCGCCATGCCGCCATGCACGCGCCGCCGATCGACGAGCGCAGGCCTCCAACCCGGCGCAGTCATCACGGAATCCGGCGCTCCGCCTGGGCTGCGGTCCGATGCACGACAGGCTTTACACTCACCGTCATGCCGACTGGTCCGCGGCGGGACGCCGAACGCCGCCGCGGCGATCTACGTCGCCGGCGGGCAGAACACCTCCTGCAGCGTCGCCATGATGCGAGCGACGCGAGGGTCGGCGATGCGATAGTGAATCGTGGTGCCGGCGCGCCGGGTCGTGACCAGCCCGTCTTCCCGCAGCTTCGCCAGATGCTGCGACATCGCGGGTTGCGACAGCCCGGCGCGGCTGGCGAGACGGCCCACCGGCGCCTCGCCTTCCACGATCAGGGTGCAGAGGACGACCAGCCGTCGCTCGCTCGCCAACAGGCGCAGCATGGCGGCGGCTGCCGCCGCATGGGCCTCCATCTCGGACGCCGCCGTGGAGGCGGGGCCGCCGGCCGGCAGGGTGACAAGCGTGTCGGGCAAGCCGGCCTCCTGGATGTGATGGATCGAAGTTATGCGCCAAGCCATCACATGTATCGAGGTCTTGACGCTTTGCAAACCGAGCTGTCAGGGAAGCCCGGACATCGCGGCGGCACGCCACGTGCTGGGACGGGTCGCCGGACTGCCCAGGACAGATGACTGCGCCCATGCCGCTCGACCACGATGCCCCCGCGCCGCCGGCGGAGATCCGACCCACCCGGGCGCACGCCCTGGCGGCGGCCCTGGCGGACTCCATCACCTCCGGCGCCCTGCCGCCGGGCACGCCGTTGGAGGAGGAGCGGCTTGCCGCGGCGCATGGCGTGTCCCGGACCCCGGTGCGGGAGGCGTTGCGACTGCTCGCCGCCACCGGCCTCGTCGAGCAGCGCCCGCGCCGCGGCGCCGTCGTCTCCCGGCCCGATCCGCGGCGCCTGGCCGAGATGTTCCAGGCCATGGCGGAGCTCGAGGCTGCCTGCGCCGCGCTCTGCGCCCGCGCGATGGACCGCCGCGCCCGCTCCCGCCTCGCCGCGCGCCATGCGGCCATGGCGGCGATGGCGGCGGCGGGCGACCTGCGCGCCTACAAGGCGGCGAACGTCGCCTTCCATGAAGCCCTCTACGCCGGCGCCGGCAACGGCTACCTGGCCGAGCTCGCCCAGGCGACGCGGCTGCGCCTGGCGCCGTTCAGGGCGGCCCAGCTGGGCGGCCCGGATCGTCTTGGCGCCTCCCATGCGGAACACGGTGCGATCGTCGGCGCGATCCTGGCGGGGGATGCCGCCGGCGCGGCGCACGCCGTCCGCCTGCACCTGTCCGCCACCGAAGGCGCCTGGGGTCTGATGGCGGGGCAGCCACCGATGCTGATGGACTGACCAGCCCGCCGCGTCGGCAGGCAATCGCCTCGGCGCTCCGCCTTATTTGCATGCAATACTGTATACAAATTCCGCCTGTAGGGCGTTTGGCCGCGGCACGAGGCTTGCAGCAGGGGCGGCATGGACCTGTCCACGCTGCCCTTCTCCCGCGCCGCCCTGCACGCCGCCTATGCCGGCGGGCTGACGCCGGGCGCTGCCATCGCCGAGGCCCTGCGCCGCCTCGAGGCTGCCGCCGATCCCGGCATCTTCCTCGACATCGCCCCCACTGCCGACCTGGACGCCGCGGCGGCCGCGCTCCCGGCCTTCGACCCCGCCCGCTTCCCGCTCTGGGGCATCCCGGTCGCGGTGAAGGACAACATCGCCGTCGCCGGCCGCCCGATGACCGCCGCCTGCCCCGCCTTCGCCCATGTCCCATCCGAGGACGCCGTCGCCGTCGCCCGGCTGCGCGACGCGGGCGCGCTGATCATCGGCAAGACCAACCTCGACCAGTTCGCCACCGGCCTGGTCGGCGTGCGCACGCCCTATCCGGTGCCGCGCAACGCCGTCGCCCCGGACCGCGTGCCGGGCGGGTCCTCCTCCGGCTCGGCGGTCGCGGTCGCGCGCGGCATCGTCACCGCCGCCCTCGGCACCGACACGGCTGGCTCCGGGCGCATCCCCGCCGCGCTGAACGGCATCGTCGGGCTGAAGCCCTCGGTCGGCGCGGTGTCCTCGCGCGGGATGCTGCCGGCCTGCCGCAGCCTCGACTGCATCTCGGTCTTCGCGACGACGCCCGACGACGCCTGGGCGACCTACCGCGTCATCGCCGGCGAGGATCGCGCCGATCCCTTCAGCCGCCCGATCGCCTGGGCCGAGCCCGGCGTCGTGCCGACGCGCATCGCCATCCCCGCGCCGGCGGACCTTCACATCGACGACGCGCCTGGCCGCGCCGCCTGGGATGCCGCCCGCGCACTGCTGCCGGCCCCCGAGGAAGCGCCCATCACCGGCCTGCTCGACGCCGCGAAGCTGCTCTACGACGGCCCCTGGATCGCCGAGCGGGCCGCCGCCTTCGGCGACTTCGCCGCCGCGAATCCCGGCGCGCTGCATCCGGTGACCGAGGCGATCCTCGCCGGCGCCGCGCGCTTCAGCGCCGTCGACGCCTTCCGCGGCCTCTACCGCCTCGCCGAGCATCGCCGCATCGCCGAGGACTTCTTCGCCCGCTTCGAGGTCCTCGCGGTGCCCTCGGCGCCGAACTTCCCGACGCTCGCGGAGCTCGAGGCCGATCCCTTCGGTCCCAATGCGCGGCTCGGCACCTACACCAACTTCGTCAACCTGCTGGACCTCGCAGCCCTCGCCGTCCCGGGCCCCGCGCGCCCGGACGGTCTGCCCGCCGGCATCACCCTGATCGGGCCGCGCGGCAGCGACGCCGCGCTGATGGCCCTCGCCCGCGACGTCACCGCCCGCCTGGCCCGCCGGCAGGAGCCCCGCGCCGCATGATCGAGATCGCCGTCATCGGCGCCCACCTCACCGGGCTGCCGCTCAACCACGAACTGATCGCCCAGGGCGGCAGCTTCATCCGCGCGACCGGGACGACGCCCTGCTACCGGCTCTTCGCCCTCGCCGGCGGCCCGCCGCGCCGCCCCGGCCTGCTGCGCGTGCCGGGCCGCGAGGGTGCGTCCATCGCCGCCGAGGTCTGGGGCCTGCCGGATGACGGCTTCGGTCGCTTCGTCGCCGGCATCCCCGCGCCGCTGTGCATCGGCACGCTGCTCCTCAACGACGGCACCATGCCCAAGGGCTTCCTCGTGGAACCCGAAGGTCTGACGGGCGCCGAGGACATCACCCGCTTCGGCGGCTGGCGCGCCTATCTCGCCGCCATCGCCGCGCCCACCCCCGCCTGACGCACCATCGAGAAGGACGCCGCCTCATGATCCGTCGCCGCCACCTCCTTGCCGCCGCCGCGCTGGCGCCCGCCGCCGCGCCGCACGTCGCCAACGCCCAGGCCGCCCGCACCGTGAAGGTCGGCTCGCTGCGCCTGATCCATTCGATGACGCCGCATTTCTACCAGCGCTTCGCCCCCGCCGGCCTGACCATCGAGATCATCACCTTCGACAGCCCGACCGACGGCAAGAACGCGGTCGTGACGCGCAGCGTCGATGTCGGCGGCTTCGGCATCGCGGCCGCGACGCTCGGCGCCGCGGCGGGCGAACCCGTCGTCGTGGTCGGCGCATTCTGCAACAAGGGCATGGCGATCGTCGCCAAGAAGGGATCCGGCATCACCGACATCGCCGGGCTGCGCGGCAAGCGCGTCGGCATCTGGCCGGGCTCGACGCAGGAGGTCTTCATCCTCGAGCGCCTGCGCATGACGGGGATGTCGGTGCGCGACATCCAGCCCATCCGCGTCCCCTTCGGCGAGATGCACGCCATGCTCTCCCGCGGCGACATCGACGCCTATGTCGGCGCCGAGCCCGGCCCGGGCCTGTCGATCTCCTCCGGCGTCGGCGAGCTGGTGGAATACCCCTACGGCACCGCCATGGGCGGGCTGAACATGACCATGGGCACCTCCGAGGCGCTGATCGCCCAGGACCCGGCGTTGGTGCGCACCATGCTCGGCATCCACCGCCGCGCCAGCGAATACATGATGGCGAACAAGGCCGAGGTCGCCGAGGCCACCGTCCGCATCCTCGGCGCCCCGCGCGCCGCGGTCGACCAGGCGCTCGGCGCCGACAACGTCGAATACACCTGGAAGCTGGACGACACCGTGCTGACCCAGGCTCGCACCTATGCCGAGCACATGCAGTCCCTGCGGCAGATCCGCCAGCTGCCGGACTTCGCGAAGTTCCTCAACCCGCGCTTCTCCAACGAGATCGCGACCTCGTAAGGCAGCGCGGCGATGAGCGTCACCACCACGACCGGCGCGCCGCCCGCGGCCGCCGCGGCACGCCCGTCCATCGGCCTCTGGCAGCGGATGCGCGGCACGGTGCTGGCGCTCATCGTGCCGCTGATCCTGCTGGCCTTCTGGCATGTCGCGGTGAAGGCGGGGATGACGCGGCTCATCCCGTCGCCCTACGATGTCGCGGAATACATGGTCGACTTCGCCTGGGGCGGCATCTGGGACGATGCCTTCTCGGGCACGCTGGTCACGCACCTGCTCGCGTCGATGTCGCGCGTCTATGGCGGCTTCGCCCTCGCCGCGCTGGTCGCCGTGCCGCTCGGCATCCTGATCGGGCGGAACGACACGGTGCGCGCGCTGCTCGATCCCTTCCTGCAGCTGATGCGCCCCATCCCGGTCACCGCCTGGCTGCCGCTGTCGATGATCCTGTTCGGCCTCGGCGCCAGATCGGCCTTCTTCCTGGTCTTCCTCGGCGCCTTCTATCCCATTCTTCTGAACACGATCTTCGGCGTGCGCGGGGTGGAAAAGCGCCTGTTCGAAGCCGCCTCGATGCTCGGCTGCTCGCCCTCGGCGCAGTTCTTCAAGGTGGTGCTGCCCGCCGCCCTGCCGTCGATCTTCACCGGGCTGCGCCTCGGCCTCGGCCTCGCCTGGTTCGTCATCGTGGTCGGCGAGATGACCGGCGTGCCCCAGGGTCTGGGCGCCGTCATCATGGACGGGCGCACCCTGTCCCGCACCGAGCTCGTCATCTGCGGCATGATCGTCATCGGCATCGCCGGCTTCATCTCCGACCGCGTCGTCGTCATGGTCATGAACCGCCTGCTGCGCTGGAGCCCGTCCCACCATGGCTGAGCTGCCGATCCTCGACGTGCGCGGCGTGGGCAAGACCTACGCGTTGAACGGCCAGAAGATCGAGGCCCTGCGCGACGCCAACCTGACCGTGAGGAAGGGCGAGTTCGTCTGCCTGATCGGCGCGTCCGGCTGCGGCAAGTCGACCCTGCTGCGCATCGTCGCCGGGTTCGAGCCGCCTTCCGCCGGACAGGCCCTGATGTGGGACAAGCCGGTCGACGGCCCCGCCCCCGACCGCGGCATGGTCTTCCAGGATTACGGCCTGTTCCCCTGGCTGACGGTGCGCCAGAACATCGGCTTCGGCCCGCAGTCGCGCGGCCTGCCGAAGCAGGAGGTCCGCGACACCGCCGAGCGCTTCGTCAACATGGTCGGCCTGACGCGCTTCGCCGATGCCTATCCGCACCAGCTCTCGGGCGGGATGAAGCAGCGCGTCGCCATCGCCCGCGTGCTGGCGAACGACGCCGACATGGTGCTGATGGACGAACCCTTCGGCGCGCTCGACGCCATGACGCGCGAACGCCTGCAGGACGAGCTGCTCGACATCTGGCAGCGCACCAAGCTGACCGTCCTCTTCGTCACCCATTCGATCGAGGAGGCGATCTTCCTCGCCGACCGCGTGGTCGTGATGGAACCCGGCCCGGGGCGCATCGCCAGCGAGCACCGCATCGAGCTGCCCCGCCCGCGCGACGTCGCCTCCCCCGAGTTCAACGAGGTACGGCGCGAGCTCTCCGCCCGCCTGCACAGCCACCACGCCCGCAAGGCCGCATGACCCGGCCCGTCGAGCGCCTCCGCTACGCCGCCCCCGCCGACCGCCCGCGCCACGCGGGCCCGGGCGGCGCGAAGCTGATCGTCTGGCCTGTCGTGAACGTCGAGAACTGGCTGATCGACAATCCAATGCCGCGCCAGGTCCTCGTCGCGCCCACCGGCGCCGCGCTGCAGCCGGACCTACCCAACTGGGCCTGGCACGAATACGGGATGCGCGTCGGCTTCTGGCGCTTCCATGCACTGTTCGAACGCCTCCGCATCCGCCCGACGCTCTCGGTCAACGGCTCGGTCATCGGCGCCTATCCCCGCGTCGTCGCCGCCGCCCGGGATGCCGGCTGGGAGTTCATGGGCCATGGCTGGTTCCAGGTCCCGACCCACCGCGTCGAGGACCAACGCGCCATGATCGCGCAGACCGCCGAGGCCATCCGCACCTTCACCAGCAAGCCCTGCACCGGATGGCTCGGCCCCGGCCTGACCGAGACCCTCGAGACCCCCGACCTCCTTGCCGAGGCCGGCATCCGCTGGACCGGCGACTTCGTCGTCGACGACCTGCCCGCCCGCATCGCCACCGCGCACGGCACCATGCTCGCCATGCCCTACAGCGTGGAGCTCAACGACATCCCCGTCGTGATGATCCAACACCACGACGAACGGGAACTTCCCCGCCGCGCCCGCCTGCAGGCCGCCCGCCTCCTGCAGGAAGCCGAGGCCGGCGCCGGCTGCAAGGTGATGTGCATCGCCATCCACCCCTACATCACCGGCGTGCCGCATCGCATCGCGGCCCTGGAATCCCTCTGCGCCGACCTCGCCGGCGATCCCCGCATCGCCTTCCTGCAAGGCGACAACATCGCGGACTGGTACCTGGCGAGCGGCGACGCGGCGTAGGAGGTCGTGGCGGGGAGGGCAGAGCCCTCCCTCGTCGCTAGCCCAGCCGTTCGCCGACCGCTCGCACCAGCACTGCCAGCGCCGCGCCGACGTCGGCCATGTCGAGCGCCTCGTCCGGATTGTGGCAGCCCTTCGCGTTGCGTAGGAACAGCATCGCCGACGGCACGCCCATCCCCGCGAAGGTCGCGCAGTCATGCCCGGCACCGGAGGCCATCTTACGCGCCGCTTCTGGGTCGCCCGGCGCGATGCGATCGCCGCCGCCTGGTCGGCCGCGACCTAGGGCATGTGGACCTCGAAGGGCGCGACCTCGACGAATTCGTCATCCGCGCTGCTGCCGTCCTTCCACATGAAGATGGCGAAGCGCGCCGGCCGGTCGATCACGGTGAAGGGGTGGTGCCAGACATCGGCGCCATAGGTCACGCCCTGGTCCGGCCGCGCCAGGAAGGCTTTCGCGCGCGCCATGTCCGGCTTCCCGTCCGCGCCATGCGGCGCGACGATGGCAAGCCACCGCACCGCCTCCATCGGCACGAAGGACTGCGAGGAATGCAGGTGCCGCTCCATCGTCGTGGACGTGATCGGCAGCGCGTTCGGCATCTTGTGGATGAAGGACAGGCTCGCCTTCGCATGGTCCCGCCGGTTCGCCAGCGCTGCGTCGATGTAGACGCGCCCCGGCGCGTCGGGCGCCGCCAGCACTTCCCCGAATGGCGCGAAGGCCTCGGCGGTCAGCGGTTCGGCGATCAGACGCATCGGGCAACTCCGTCCATGTTGCGCCGATGATCGGGCCGCCGGCCGCACCGCGTCCAGGGTCCGCCTCCCTCAGCGCAGCACGAAGTCGGTCATCACCTCCGGCTTGAACGCCAGCCCATGGCCCGGCGTCTCCGGCGCCGTGATCATCCCGTTCGCGATCCTCGGCAGGCTGACGAAGACATCGTCCAGCAGCCCCATCTGCTCCGCCCAGATCGCGTTCGGGATGGACGCCAGAAGATGCACGTTCAGTTCCGGGAACAGATGCGGCGCGATGGTCATGCCCCAGGTGTCGGCCACCGCGGCGATCTTGCGCAGCTCGGTCATGCCCCCGCGCATCGGGTCCGGCTGCAGGATCGGCAGGCGCGGGTTTTCGAGGAACGGCTTCAGGTCCGCCCGCCCGAAATGCGTCTCCCCGCCCACCACGCGCATGTCGAGCATCTCCGCGCAGCGCAGGTAGCCCGCATAATCGTCGGCCAGCACCGGCTCCTCGAGCCAGTAGACGTCGAATTCCTCGAAGCGCCGCCCGGCATGGATCGCCTCGTCGGCGGTCCAGCCCATGTTCACGTCGATCATGATCTCGACATCGGGCCCGACCGCGTCGCGCATCGCGCGGACATTCGCGACATCGGTGCGCCAGTCGCCGATATGCGCGACCTGCATCTTGATCGCCCTGTAGCCCTGCGCGACGAAGTGCCGCGCCTTGGCGACCATCCCGTCTCCGCGCGATCCGCGGAAGCAGCCGCTGCCATAGATCGGGATCTCGCTGCGGCAATGCCCCCACAGCCGGTGCAGCGGCAGCCCCGCCGCCTTGCCCACCACGTCCCACAGCGCGATGTCGATCGCCGACTGCGCCATCATCGCGACGCCGCCGCGCCCGCCGGTCAGCGTCGCGCGCCACAGGTCGCGCCAGATCGCTTCCACCGCGGTTGCGTCACGCCCGATGATGCGGGGCGCCATTGCCTCCTGGATGCAGGCACCGATGGTGCGCTGCAGCGGCAGGTTCAGCAGGTGCAGGTAGCCCATGCCGGTCAGGCCGGACGCGGTCACCACCTCCACCACCACCAGGTCGCGCATCGGCCCCAGCGCATGGCCGGCGAGCCAGGGATCATCGGCCCAGGGCATGCGCAGCAGCGTCGTCCGCACCTCGCGGATGGTCAGGTTGGTCATGACGGCCCTCCGTTGCCGGCAGCCTGCGCGCCGCCCGGCGCCCCGGCAAGACGGCGTTGCCCCCCGCGCGCGGCCTCGCTAGTGAAACGTCATGCGTGATCTCTCCCGCCAGGCGGTGATCGAGCGCCTCCGCCGCGACCCGGCGCCGGAGGTGCTGGTGGTGGGCGCCGGCATCAACGGTGCGGCCGTCTTCCGCGAACTCGCGCTCAACGGCGTGCGCGCCGTGCTCGTCGACCGCGGCGACATCGCCGAGGGCGCCTCCTCGGCCCTGTCGCGCATGGTCCATGGCGGCCTGCGCTACCTCGAGACCGCCGAGCTCGCTTTGGTCCGCGAAGGCGCCACCGAGCGCAACCGCCTGCTGCGCAACGCCCCGCATCTGGTCGGCCCGCTGCGCACCATGGTGCCGCTCTACGACCTCTGGGGCGGCACCTTCGCCGCGATCGCGAAGCTGTTCCGCCGGCCGACCACCTCCGGCCGGCGCGGTGCGATGCTGATCCGCATCGGTCTGATGCTCTACGACTGGCTCGGCAGCCGCGAACGCACCATGCCGCATCACCGCATGCTGTCGCGCGACGCCGCGCTCACCGCCATGCCGGGCCTGACGCGCAGCATCGCCTCGGCCGCGGAATACTGGGACGGCTGGGTCTCGCACCCCGAGCGCATCAACCTCGAACTCGTGCTCGATGCGCTTGCCGCCGCGCCCCAGGCCGACGCGCTCACCTACGCCGCGGCCGAGGGCCTCGGCCCCGAGGGCGTGCGCATCCGCGACACGCTGACCGGCGAGACGCTGACGCTCGCCCCGCGCATCGTCGTCAACGCCGCCGGGGCCTGGATCGATCGCGTCAACGCTCCGCTCGGCATCAACACCCGCATGATCGGCGGGACGAAGGGCTCGCACCTCGTCATCGACCATGACGGGCTGCGCGCCGCGCTCGGCGACGCGATGCTGTATTTCGAGGCGCCGGACGGGCGCACCTGCATCGTCTTCCCCTTCCTCGGCAACGTGCTGCTCGGCACCACCGACATCCGCGTGGAGGACGCCGACGGCGTCCGCTGCGAGGAGAGCGAGATCGACTACCTCTTCGCCGTGCTGAAGGAAGTGCTGCCCGACGTCGCGATCGGGCGCGAGCACATCCGCTACCGCTATTCCGGCGTGCGCCCGCTGCCCTATGTCGACGCCGCGACGCCGAGCCTGATCCCGCGCACCCATTCCCTCGTCCCGAGCGAACCGACGCCCGAGCGCCCCTTTCCCGTCCTGTCGATGGTCAGCGGCAAGTGGACGACCTTCCGCGCCTTCGGGGAACAGGCGGCCGACGAGGTGCTCCATCGCCTCGGCAAGCCGCGCAGCGTCGGCACGCAGTCCCGCCCGATCGGCGGCGGCGCCGGCTTCCCCGCGGACCGCGCCGGCTGGATCCGCGACCTGGCGCGCGAGACCGGCCTGCCCGACACGCGCATCGCCGACTTGCTCGCCCGCTACGGCACCCGCGCGCGGGACGCCGCGCGCGCCATCGCCGCCGGGCCCGACGCGCCGCTCGAGGGCCTGCCCCGCCATTCCTCCGGCGAGATCGCCTGGATCGCGCGGGAGGAGATGGTCGCCCACCTCGCCGACGTGGTCCTGCGCCGCACCCTGGTCGCGCTGCGCGGGGAGGCGAGCGAGGAGGCCGTGCGCGCAATCGCCGCCGTACTGGCCGACACGCTCGGCTGGTCCGCCGCCCGCACGGCCGAGGATGTGGACGCGACCCTCGCCCTGCTGCGGGACCGCCACGGCGCCGGCTATCCGTTGAAGGCGACGCGCCCCGTCTCCGCCACGTCGTAGCCGCCCATCCGCGCGGCGCGCGCGGCGAAGGCCGGCCCCCGCGCGAAGGCCAGCAATGCCTGCAGCGGCGGCTCGAAATAGGCCCGCCGCGGCATCGCCAGGTCGAAGCGTTCCCGCACCAGCGGCACGAAGCCGAGGCCCCGCGCCTCCGCCTCGGCGCGGATGCCGAAGCCGACGCCCGCGCGGCCCTCGGCCACCGCGGCGGCCACTTCGTCCTCGGCCATTGCCGGTTCGGCCAGGAAGGCGATGGCATCGAGCCGGAGCCCCGCCTCGTTCAGCAGATGCACCAGCAGCACGTGGCTGCCGGCGCGATTCTGGCGCCCCGCCACCCACAGCCCTGGCCGCGCCAGGTCCGCGACGCTGCCGAGGCCCAGCGGATTGCCCGGCGCCACCAGCAACCCCTGCTCCCGCCAGGCCCAGGTGATCCCGACATGCCCGCCCGGCCCCAGCACCTCCCGCACCGCCGGCGCGTTCCACTCCCCGCTGTCGGGGTCGAGCAGATGCACCGCCGCCGCCAGCGCCTGCCCCGCCGCCAGCACCTCGAGCCCTTCCAGGCTGCCGCCCGCGCGCAGCGCCAGCCCGCAGCCCGATTGCCGCACCGCCCAGTCGAGCAAGGGATCGTGGCTGCCCGCCAGCACGGGCGGCGGCAGCACCCGGTGCGGCGCATCCCCGCCATCGGCCTTCGCGGCCAGCCAGCGTTCCAGCAACCCGCGCGGGAACACCCATTTCCCGCCCAGCAGTGCCGCCGGCACCTGCCGGGCCCGGGCGAGGTCGTACAGCGCGCGTTCGGACAGCCGCAGCCAGGCGGCGGCCTCCTTCAGGGTCAGGACATCCGGCAACATCCGGCAATTCCCGGCAAATGCCGCGTCGGCGTCAAGCCTCTCCTGCGTTGACGGCATCGCCTGCCATGCGCAACTGAGAGGAACGGGAGACGCGGCGCGGGATGCGGGCATCGGGGAACAGGACGGGATGGCAGGGGGACCGCGCCTGATGCGCGCGCCCGGCACCATCCTGCCGCTCGAAGCCCGCGGCCTCGGCTTCGCGGCCGGCTCCCTGCGCATCCTCTCCGGCATCGACCTGACCATCGCGGGCGGCGCCCCGACCGTGATCCTCGGCCCCAACGGCGCCGGGAAATCCGTGCTGCTGCGCCTGCTGCACGGCCTGCTGGCGCCGACCGAGGGCGAGGTCCGCTGGGCCGGCGCCGGCGGCCACCGCCGCCAGGCCATGGTCTTCCAGCGCCCGGTGCTGCTGCGCCGCTCGGCGCTCGCGAACGTGCTCTACCCGCTCCGCCTCGCCGGGGTCCCGGCCGCCGAGCGCGCCGCCCGCGCCGCCCAGGCGCTGGACCTGGTCGGCCTCGCCGCCCTCGCCGACCGTCCCGCGCGCCGCCTGTCGGGCGGGGAACAGCAGCGCCTCGCCCTCGCCCGCGCCGCCGCGACCCAGCCCGAGATCCTCTTCCTCGACGAACCCTGCGCGAGCCTCGACCCGGGCGCCACCGCCGCGGTCGAGGAGATCATCGCCGCCCTCGCCGCCCGCGGCACCAAGATCGTCATGACGACGCACCATCTCGGCCAGGCGCGCCGCCTCGCCGGGGACGTGGTGTTCCTCCATGGCGGCCGCGTCCTCGAACAGGGCCCGGCCGAGCCCTTCTTCGCCGCTCCCCTGACCGCCGAGGCCGCCGCCTTCCTCCGCGGCGACCTGCTGCCGCGCTGACCGACTTCCCCGGGAGAGACCCATGTTCCGCAGAACCATCCTCGGCCTCGGCCTGGCCATCGTCCTCGCGCTGCCGGCCGCGGCGCAGGACCGCAGCATCACGGTCGCGTCGACCACCAGCACGGAGCAGTCCGGCCTGTTCGGCGACATCCTGCCGATCTTCACGCGAGAGACCGGGATCCAGGTGCGTGTCGTGGCGCTGGGCACGGGCCAGGCGCTCGACGTGGCGCGTCGCGGCGATGCCGACGTCGTCTTCGTGCACGACCGCGCCGCCGAGCAGCGCTTCGTGCAGGAGGGCTTCGGCGGCCCGCGCCACCACGTGATGTACAACGACTTCGTCATCGTCGGCCCGGCCGCCGACCCCGCGCGGATCGCGGGGACCACCGACACCGTCGCCGCCCTGCGCCGCATCGCCGAGGCCCGCGCGCCCTTCGTCTCGCGCGGCGACCGTAGCGGCACCCATGCGGCGGAACTGCGCCTGTGGCAGCAGGCCGGCATCGATCCCGCCAGCGGCCGCGGGCAATGGTACCGGGAGGTCGGCCAGGGCATGGGCCCGGCGCTGAACACCGCCGCCGCGCAGAACGCCTATATCCTCGCGGACCGCGGCACCTGGCTGTCCTTCCGCAACCGCCAGGACCTGAAGATCGTGGTCGAGGGCGATGCGCGCCTGTTCAACCAGTACGGCGTGATGCTGGTGAACCCGCAGCGCCACCCGCATGTGAAGGCGGCGGACGGCCAGCGCTTCATCGACTGGATCCTCTCGCCCGCCGGCCAGGCCGCGATCGCCGCCTACAGGATCAACGGCGAGCAGCTCTTCTTCCCCAACGCCACCCAGCCCGAGCCGACCTCGTAGCCGACGTGCCCGGAGGGGCCTCGGCCCCTCCGCTCACGCCTTCACCCCGCCCAGCGCGCCGCCGCGCCGCGCAGCCCCTGCGCGAGCGTGTTCACCGTCAGCACGATCGCCATCAGCACCATGCCGAGCGCGAGTGCCAGCGGCAGGTCGCCCTTCGAGGTCTCGAGCGCGATCGCGGTCGTCATCACCCGCGTATAGCCCTCGATGTTGCCGCCCACGATCATCACCGCGCCCACTTCCGCCGCCGCCCGCCCGAAGCCCGCGAGCAGCACGGTCGACAGCGCGAAGCGCCCGTCCCACAGCAGCGTCGGCACCGCCTGCAGCGCCGAGACGCGGAAGGAGCGGAACTGTTCCGCATATTCCTCCCACATCCCTTCCAGCACCTGGCGCGCCAGCGCGGCGACGATCGGTGCGATCAGCACCGCCTGCGCGACGATCATCGCCGCCGGCGTGAACAGCAGCCCGAAGGACCCGAGGGGCCCCGATCGCGACAGCAGCAGGTAGATCAGCAGGCCGCACAGTACCGGCGGCAGCCCCATCAGCGCGTTCAGCGCGACCACCACCGCCCCGCGCCCTGGAAACCGCGCCACCGCCAGCAGCGCCCCGAGCGGCAGCCCGACCAGTGCGGCGATGGCGAGCGCGGCGAGGCTCACCTCGAGCGACAGCAGCACGATGCGCACCAGCGCAGGATCGGCGCCGCGCACCAGCGCCGCGGCGGTCCCGAAGGCGCTGGCCAGGTCACCCATGGCGCATCCGGCGGCATCCGGTCACGGGCGTCTCCTCCTCGCCTGCCGTCATCGCGGCAAAGCGGCGGGCGACGCAAGCCTTCTCTCACACGATGCGCAGGATGCCGCGATGGTCGAGCGCCATGGGCGGCATGCCGGGCCGCGCGGCGAAGGTCTCGACCGGATGGAACAGGTAGAGCCAGGGCGGATTCTCCTGCAGCCGCCGCAGGCAGCGCCCATAGGCGGCCGCACGTTCCGCATCGTCCATGGTCCGGCCGGCCGCGGCGAACATCCGCTCGAAGGCCGCGTCGTCATAGCCCTGCCACCACGGCCCCTTCACCAGGGACGAGACCTTGTCGCTCAGCACCCGATAGGTCGAGGCCGGGGTGGAATCGAAGATCGCCATGTCCCCGATCTTCCCGCGCCCGACCTGGCGGGCGTAGTCGGGGCGGTCGTGCTCCTCCTCCACGCGCGCCCGGATGCCGACCCGCGAGAGCTGCTGCGCCACCATGGCGCTGATGTCGGGGGCCTTCTCCGGCATCCGCAACGGGGTGCGGAGCAGCAGCTCGCTGCCGCCCCCGGCCTCGTCGAGCAGCCGCTTCGCAGCGTCCAGGTCCTGCGCCACCGGCGACACCCGCGCCTGCCGGAAGCCGAGGTGGAAGGGGCTTACCGCCGTCGCCGCCGGCAACCCCATGCCGTGGAACACCTCGTCCACGATCGCCTGCCCGTCGACCGCGAGGTTGACCGCGCGCCGCGCCGCGTCGTGCGAGAACAGCCCGCGCCGGCAATCGAGGTAGAACATCACCGACATCGCATTCGCCGCGGCGCCCCAGGCCAGGCCGCCGGCATGGCTGCGCGGGTCGGTCATGCGTTCGAGATGCGTCGCCGCGTCCACCGATCCGTCGGCCACCATGCGATAGCGCAGGTCGGCATCGGGTTCCGCGACGATGCCGATGCGCCGTGGGGTCCGGTCGGGCTCCACCGCCTCGAGCACCGCGCTCGCGCCGGGGACGTGGCGCATCACGCGATAGGGCCCGGTCCCGAGCGTCGCGCCGCCATCCGTCCCGGGGCGCATGTGGTAGAATTCCGACAGGATCTCGGGCAGGTCGGCCACCGGCTCGGGTGTGGAGATCGACAGCAGCCCCGGCCCCTCGGCCGTGATGCGCGCGCCCTGCAGGTAGCGGGCATAGGCCCAGGGCATCCCGAACATGTCGAGGCCCTGGAGATGCGCGCGGATCGTCTCCGCCACCTCCTCGGCCGTGACCGGCCGGTCGTCGTGATAGGTGGCGCGGCGGCGGATGGCGAAGATCCAGGACCGGCCCTCATCCTCGTGCCGCCAGGCGCCGAGCAGCCCCGGCCGCACGCGACCGTCCTGCCAGGTGCAGAGTGGCTCGAAGACCAGGCTGCGCAGGGTCAGGATGGAGGTGTCGTCGGTGACACGCCCTGGCGGCAGGAATTCCACGCGTGGGAGCGCCAGGACCAGCGCATCCGCCATCGACATCCCCTGTTCGGTGGGGCGGCGCCCCTTGTCCGGCACCTTCTCCTAAGGCGCGCGCGCCGGTCCGGCCAGCCGCCAACGAGAAGGTGATCCGCCTCTCGCGCCCCATCATTCACAGCATGGCGGCGGCCGCAACCCGCGGACGGCGGCCGGGGCGCCCACCTTGTCGCCTGCGCGAAGCCATGGAACCTTCCACCCGTCACGCGGGAAGCGGATGCCGATGCTCAAGACCCCCGGCCACTACGACTTCATGCCCTGGCGCCGACGGCCGCGCATCACCTGGCCGAACGGCGCGCGCATCGCCTTCTGGGTGGCCCCGAACATCGAGCATTACGAATACGACCCGCCGCCCAATGCGCGGCGCATGCCCTGGCCGCGGCCGGTGCCCGACGTCGCGGGCTATTCCTGGCGCGACTACGGCAACCGCGCGGGCTTCTGGCGCATGGCGGACGTCATGGCGCGGCACGGCGTGCGTGGCTCCGTCTCCCTCAACGTCGCGGTCTGCGACCACTACCCCGAGATCGTCGAACGCTGCTGCGAACTGGGCTGGGAGCTGTTCAGCCACGGCACCTACAACACCCGCTACTTCTACGGCATGACCGAGGAGCAGCAGCGCGCCGTGATCCGCGAGAACCGCGAGACCATCCTGCGCGCCTCCGGCCAGTCGATGGACGGCTGGCTGACGCCGGCGATCTCCAACGACGAGACGACGCAGCACATCCTCGCCGAGGAAGGCATCCTCTACACGCTGGACCTGCTGCACGACGACCAGCCGACGCCGATCCGCACCCGCGGCGGGCAGCGCCTCGTCTCGATCCCCTATTCGCTGGAAGTGAACGACGTCCCGCTCTTCGTCATGCGCAACACGCCGCCCGACCGCTACGCCGCCATCTGCAAGGCGCAGTTCGACCTGCTGTACGAGGAAGGCGCGGACTCCGGCACGGTGATGTGCCTGCCCATCCACCCCTATCTGATCGGTCAGCCCCACCGCATCGCCGCGCTGGAGGAGGTGCTGCGCCACGTCACCGGCCACGACAAGGTCTGGCTGGCGACGGGGCGCGAGATCGCGCGGCACTACATCGACCACCACCTCGCCGCCCATGACGCCTGGATCGCGGAGGGCACGCCGTGATCGGCCTCCCCGAAGACTATTTCGTCTACCCGCATCGCCGGCGGGGCATGGACCATGCGCGCTACCCCTACCGCATCCTGCCGCGCACCAGCCCGGTGCAATGGCCAGGCGGGGCGCGCATCGCGCTCTGGGTCGCGGTGCATGCCGGGCATTTCCCGATGGACATGCCGCTCAAGCCCTTCACCGCGCCGGGCGGCATGGAACGGCCCTATCCCTCCTTCTGGGATTTCACCCAGCGCGACTACGGCAGCCGCATCGGCATCTACCGCCTGATGCAGGCGATGGGATCGCGCGGCGTGAAGGGCACGGCGCTGATCAGCGCCATGCTGGCGCGCGAATATCCGGTGCTGATGGACGACATCGCCAAGGCCGGGTGGGAGCCCGCCTGCGCGGGCCTCGACATGGCGCACCTGCATCACGGCGGCGTCGCGGAAGCGGACGAACGCGCCTGGGTCGCGCTCGCCACCTCCCTGCTGCGCGGCCGCTTCGGCGATGCCGTGCAGGGCTGGCATTCCCCCGCCCATTCGGAATCCCACCGCACGCCGGACATCGTCGCCGGCGCCGGCTACGCCTGGACCAGCGGCTGGCTGAACGACGACATGCCCTATGCCTTCGCGACCGAGGCCGGCACGCTGACCGCCATGCCGCTGCCGCAGGACCTCGCGGACCAGCGCATGCTGCACCAGCAGAACATGGCGACCGAGGATTTCGTGAACGCCGTCCTCGCCGCCCATGCCGCCCTCGACGCCGAGGCAAAGGCGACGGGCTCAGGCCGCATCCTGACGGTCTCGGTCACGCCCTGGCTGATGGGCCAGCCGCACCGGATCCGCGCCTTCGGTGCGATGCTCGACGCCATCCTCGCGCGCGGGGCCGTCTGGTCCGCGACGGGCAGCGAGATCATGCAGGCCTGGCGCGCCCAGCCGGGCTGACCACGTCAGCGCACCAGCACCGGCACCCGCCGCAGCACGGCGAGCCGCGGCGCCGCTTCCTCGTCCTGCGCCGCCACCGCCGCGCGCGGCAGCACCAGCAGGCTCTCCGCGATGCCGCCCAAGGCTTCCAGGATGGCGGCACCGGTCAGCGCGCGCAGGCGCCGCCGCGTCACCCCGGCCTCGCGCCCCGCCGGGTGCGGCACGCCCGGCGGTTCGAGCAGCACCAGCCGCTCCCCCGCCGCCGCGGCAATCCGTCGCGCCATCGCCTCCGCCTCGGCATCCGTCGCGAGGCCCACCACCGGCCCATGCCGGCGTGCCAGGCGCGGCGGCACCAGCAGCACCCCGGCCTCGGACCCCAGCGCTGCGCGCCAGCCCCGCCGGAAGCCGCCGAAGGCCCGCCCGGCCGCGCTTTCCGGCGCGCCGATCACCAGGATGTCGGCGACGCCGCACAGCCCCGCGACGCAGACGCCGACCTCCCCGCGCATCACCTCGAAGCCCGCCGGCACGCCGAGCCGCGCGCATTCCGCCTCGAGCCGCCGCCGCAGCCTGGTGGCGGCGGCCTCCAGCCCCGCGGCGACATCCGCCGCCGCGATCGGCCGCCAGCCATGATCGGGCAGGCGCAACTCCCGCGCGAAGCCATGGCCGGCGAGCGCCAGCAACGCCTCGTCCTCGACGAAGACGCCGAGCAGCTCGTGTCCCAGATGCTGCGCCAGCAGCGCCGCCGCCTCGATGCCCGCCGCATCGCCAGCCAGGCCGAGCTCCAGCAGGATCCGATGTCGCGGCGGAGGCGCGCTCATTCCTCCTCCTTCGTGCCCCGGCCCGTCCTGGCGCGGCGGATGGCGGCGAAGCGGGCCAAGGTGGCTTCGACGCGCCCGTTGATGCTGCCATAGGGGAAGCGTCCATCCGCACCGCGCTCGCCCGGCTCGCGGCCCATCAGCAGCCGCGCCGCC
The DNA here is from genome assembly GCF_012927745.1 of Neoroseomonas marina. Classification (GTDB taxonomy): domain Bacteria; phylum Pseudomonadota; class Alphaproteobacteria; order Acetobacterales; family Acetobacteraceae; genus Neoroseomonas; species Neoroseomonas marina. The sequence continues at coordinate 198,891 of NZ_JABBKX010000002.1, read as the reverse complement.
TCATCGATGCCGCCGACGGCATGCACGGCGAAGCGCCCCGCGGCGCAGGCCTGCACGACATCCGCGCGCAGCATCAGATGCTGCACGTTCGACGCGGGGATGATCACGCCCTGCGTCCCGGTCAGCCCGCGCGCGGCGCAGATCTCGAAGAAGCCCTCGATCTTCTCGTTCACGCCGCCGATCGGCTGGATGTCGCCATGCTGGTTCACCGATCCGGTGATGGCGAAATCCTGGCGCATCGGCAGCCCCGACAGCGCCGAGAGCAGCGTCAGCAACTCGGCCGCGGAGGCGCTGTCCCCCTCAACGCCGCCATAGGACTGCTCGAAGACCAGGCTCGCCTGCAACGACATCCCGCCTTTCTGCGCGTAGCGCCCGGCGAGGAAGCCCGAGAGGATCATCACCCCCTTGGAATGGATCGGCCCGCCGAGCTCCACCTCCCGCTCGATGTCGACGATCCGTCCGCTGCCCGGCCGCACCCGCGCGGTGATGCGGGTCGGCCGGCCGAAGGCGAGGCCGCCGAGGTCGAGCACGCTCAGCCCATTCACCTGCCCGACCCGTTCGCCGGCGGTGTCGATCAGCGCCACGCCGCGTAGGATGGACTCGCGCGTCAGCAGCACCGGCCGCTCGAGCCGGCGCCGCTGTTCGGCGATCGCGCGCTCGACGTCCTCGCGCTCCGTCACCGCGCGCCCGGCCGCCCCGGCCCAGTGCGCAGCCTCGATGACGAGGTCGCGCAGATCCTCCACCAGCAGCGTCAGCCGCTCGGAATCGCCGGCGAGCCGCGCCGCGTGCTCGATCGCGCGCGCCACCGCATCGCGCGACAGCGGCCGTGCGCCACCCTCCTGGGCCAGTGTCGCGATGAGCCGCGCCAGCATCGCCTCGCTCTCCGGGCTGCGCACCGCTTCGTCGTCGAAATCCGCGACGATCTTGAAGTGGCGCGCAAGGTCCGGGTCATAGGCGGCGAGCATGTAGTAGAGCATCCGCTCGCCCACCAGCACGACCTTGGCATCGAAGGGGATCGGGTCGGGCTCGAGCGAAACGGTCTGGGCGAGACCCATGAAGCGCGCGGGATCCTCGATGACGATCTCGCCCCGCGTCAGCGTGCGCTTCAGCGCTTCCCACGAGAAGGGTTCCGTCAGCAGCGCGCGCGCGTCGATGACGATGGTCCCGCCATTCGCACGGTGCAGCGCGCCGGCGCGGATCATCCGGAAGTTCGTCACCAGCGCGCCCTGCACCGGCAGGTGCTCGATGCGCCCGACCAGGTTGGCGAGCGTGGGATGCAGCTCCTCGACCACCGGCGCGCCCGCCGGCGCCCCGTTGTGCGTGACGAGCACGTTGACGGCATAGCGGTCGAGCGGCGATCCCGCCCGCAGCCCGGGCGGCAACGCTTCCGCGCCCTCGCTTGGTTCGCCGACGAAAAGCTGCACGTTCTCCACGAGGTCGGCGCGGACGGCCTCGAGATGCGCCGTCACCTCGGGCAGGTCGACGAAAGGCGCGGCGGCCTCGCTCACCGCCTCGTCGATGACGAACTTCGCCGTCTCGCGGTCCAGCGCCCGCACGGCGTCGCGGCGCTGCTTCTCGATGCGCGGTATCGCCCGCAGCGTCTGTTCGAGTTCCTTCTCGATGCGCTCGATATGGCCGCGCGCTTCCTTCTGCTGCGCCTCGGGCCAGGTGGAGAATTCCTCGGGCGGCACCACCTTGCCGTCCCTGGCCGGCGCGACGGCGAAGCCCATCGGCGTGCGCACGATCGCCATGCCCTCGGCCGACGCCTTCTCGGCGAGCGCCGCGAAGGCTTGCTCCGCCTGGCCATGGAGGGAGCTTTCGATCGCGCTGCGCCGCCGCTGGTAGTCCTCGCCCTCGAACATGGCGGGCAGGGCTGCGCGCAGTTCCTCGATCATGCCGGCGAGGGCGGCCTGCAGCGCCGGGCCGCGCCCGGCGGGCAGGGACAGCGCGTGCGGCCGATGCGACGCCGCGAAGCAATTGACATAGACCCAGTCGGGCGGCGGCGGCTGGCTCTTCGCACGTTCCTCCAGCAGCGCGCGCACCGATCCGCCGATGCGGGCGCCGGACCGGCCGATGGCGAAGATGTTGAAGCCCCGCGCGCCGATCGCGGCGCCGAGGCCGATCGCCTCCCGCGCCCGCTCCTGCCCGGGCAGCCCGGGCAGCGGGGCGAGGTCTTCCGTCGTCGCGAAGGGCAGCGCCGAAAGATCCGCGGCGCGATGGAGCCGTTCGACCGGAAGGGGCGCGGTCGTCACGGCCACCATGTCCCCGCCGGGGGTCGCATCCCGGCGGGCGCTGGAAGGTCGAGCAGTCCCGGGTCGCCTGGTCACGGCATCCTCCGGGCCCGGAAATCAGTGGGCCATCAGCACCGGCGCGGTCATCTGCTTCATCAGCGTCCGCGTCACGCCCCCCAATATGGTCTCGCGCAGGCGCGAATGCCCGTAGGCGCCCATCACGATGAGGTCGGCGGAGATTTCCGAGGCCCGGTTGAGCAGCAGGTCGCCGGCGCCGACCTCGGGTGCGACGCTGTGCTCGACCTCGACCTTCAGCCCATGCCGCGCCAGGTGCCGCGCGATGTCCGCGCCCGGCTCCTCGCCATGGCCATCGATGCCGCGGCGCGGATTGACCGAGGAGACGACGACCTTCGCGTTCGGCGCGATCACGGGGATCGCGTCATTCACCGCGCGTGTGGCCTGCGCGCTTGCGTTCCAGCCGACCAGCACGCGCGTGCCGATGGTCGTGAAGTCGCCGGTGTAGGGCACGACGAGGACCGGCCGCCCGCTATCGAACAGCGTCGCCGACAGGACGGCGCCCGCCGTCGGCAGCCCTTCGTCGGCGCTCGCCTGGCCGAGCACGGTGAGGTCCGCATAACGCGCATGCAGCGGGACGAGTTCCGCCCCGGACCCTTCCGCGAGCCGCCATTCGCCGGACAGCCCCTCGCGCCGGATGGTCTCGTTGAAGGTGGCTTCGACCTTCGCCGCTTCGCCCAGCGCGTCGTTGCGCATGCGGTCGATCATCTCCGCCAGCACGGCGCCGCTGGACGCATCGGAGGCCGCGAGCACCGGCAGCATCACGTCCACCACGAAGAGGCCGACCAGATGCGCCCCGTTCCGCCGCGCCAGTTCGACCGCCAGACGCAGCCGCGCCGGCGATGCCGCGGTCTCGTCGAGATGCACCAGGATGTCCTTCAGCGCCATCGCGTCGTCCTCCGACCTCGTTCCGTCCCATCCGAGACTAGCGGCATGGGGCGCCCCTGGATTGATCGGCGTCAAGTCCCGCCCACGGCACGGGTCACGCGGCGCGCTCGTAGCGCAGCCGCCGCGCCAGCCAGCAGCCGAGCAGGATCTCGTCGACGCGCCCATCCGCATTCCGCTGGACCGACAGCGTCCAGTCTCCCGGCGGCGTGTGGTCCAGCGCGCGCGGGCAGGGCAGGGCCCAGAGGTCCTCGGCGATCGGTTCCAGCACTTCCATCCGCCCCTGCCCGAGGAAGCCCGAGAAGGCGCCGTAGAGCACGCCGCCCGCATCCTCGACCGTCAGCACGGCGTCGAGTTCCTCGCAGCGATACCGCCCGGCGATGTCGGGCCGTGGCGCGCCGCCGCGCCGTTCCAGCAGCGCCGTCTGGTTCTCGGCGGGCCGTTCCATGCGCAGCCCGTCGACGGTCATGCGCAGCACCGTGCCGGCATTCCCGGCACTGCCATCCGCCCGCAGGTCCAGCCGTTCCGCCGAATGCCCGTAGCGCAGCCGGATCCGTCCCCCGCCGAGACCGTCGATCCGCGCCGACAGGCCCGTCTCCGGCTCCACCCAGGCGCCGGCCCAGTCCGGCACGGGCCGGTCCGCCGGCGCCGCCGGCCGCTCGACACCGAGCACCGCCGCCAGCACATCCAGCGCCGCGCCATGCGCGTCCGACAGGTGGTTGAACATCACCACCACCGAGACGCGTTCCTCCGGCACGTAGAAGCGATGGCTGCGCCACCCGCGCAGGGCGCCGCCATGACCGATGACGGTGCGCCTGAACTCGGTCGCGCTGCGCAGCCCGAAGGCATAGGGCGCCGGCGCGCCATCGGCGAAGCGCGCGGGCCGCGTCAGCCGCGCATGGAGCGACGTCTCGTCCTCCCGCGTCGCATCGATGTGCCGTTCCCAGCCGATCATGTCGTCCAGCGAGGCGCCGAGCCCCGCATCGCCGGTCCACAGGATGCGGTTCACCGCGGCGCGGAAGCCGCTCGCGACATTGCCCTCATAGCCCTCGGTCCCGTCCGGCATGGCGCGCGCATCCGCCGCGAGGAAGGCACTCCCCATCCCCGCGCGATCGAAGACCCGCGCGCGCAGCAGCTCCGCGAAGCTCCGGCCCGTCCGCGCCTCGAGGATGTCCGACAGCAGGCGGAAGTTCTGGTTCACGTAGGAATACCGCGTGCCCGGCGAGAACTGCAGGCTGCGCGTGCCGCCGATCACCGCCGCCGATTCCGCATCCCCGAACGGTGCCTCGACCGGCGATCCATGCAGCATCGCCACCGCCCAGTAGTCCCGCAGCCCCGACTGGTTGTGGCAAAGGTGCAGCACGCCCGGCGCCGGTTCCGCGAGCAGCGGCAGCCGCGCGCGCACATCGCCATCGAGCACCGAGGGATCCGCGAAGGCATCCAGCAGCACCGCGCAGGTGAACTGCTTGGTGATGGAGCACATGCGGAACAGCGTCCGCGGCGTGAAGGGAATCCGCCGCTCCGCATTGGCGTAGCCCCAGGCATGGCGCACCAGCACCTCGCCCGCGCGGACCACCGCCACGGCCCCGCCGGGCCCGGGATAGTCGCGCGCCAGCGCCGTGACGGCACGTTCGATGCGGTCGGTCATCTCAAGCCTCCAGGAAGGCGCGCACGTGGTGACGGAGGAAGGCGGCATCCTCCGCATTGGCCATCGGATTCCCCGCACGATGGCCCCAGATGGACGGGATGGGCGTGAGCGTCCCATGCCGCAGATGCTGCAGCTCGGCCTCGTTGTCCGCGACGCGGAAATACAGGTCGGTCGCCGAGGGCATCAGCAGCACCCGCGCCTCGATCGCCGCGAGCGCGCGCGCGAGGTCGCCGCCGTAGCGCGGGTCGTCCGCGATGTCCCCCGCGTCCCAGGTGCGCATCTGCGCCAGCAGGTCCGCCGCCGCGCGGCGCGCGAAGCGTTCCTCCCAATCCGTGCGCAGGAAGGTGTCGAGGTCCGGCGCCTTCAGCGCCGACAGGTGCAGCCCCGCGCGATAGAAATCCTGGCTCAGCGCCCAGCCGGCATAGAGTCGCCCGAAGGCCCGCAGCGCGGCGGCCGGCTGCGCCGAGAACAGCGCGGTGCCGTCGTACTCCGGCGCCGCCTCCAGCACCGCCATCATGCCCTTGAGGAAGACACGGTTGTGCACGGCGGTCCGCGCGCTGCCGCAATTCACCACGATGCGCGACACCGCATCCGGGAAGGCCGCAGCCCAGTGATAGGCCTGCTGTGCGCCCATCGACCAGCCATAGACCGCATGAACGCGCGTCACGCCGAACACCTCGGCCAGCAGCCGCCGCTGCGCGCCGACATTGTCCCATGCCGTCACCAGGCGTGGCCAGGACGGTGTGTTGCTCGGCGAGGACGACAGTCCGCCCGCGAACATGTTCGGGATCACCACGCACCAGCGTGTCGGATCCAGCACGCCATCCCGCGCGATCAGCCATTCGAGGTCCGGATGCTGCGCCCCGTAGCTGGTCGGATAGAGCACCAGGTTGTCCCGCGCCGGCGAGAGCGTCCCATGCGCCTTCCACACGATCCGCGCCCCGGGCAGCGTGCCGCCCTTGCGCAGCGCCAGGTCGCCCAGCTCGAACACGCCCTCCTGCACCGGCCAGTCCATCCGCATGCCCCCTCGCCGTCTCCGGGCTCAGCCTACAGCGCACGCTTCGCCTGGCCGAGGGGCCATCGCGCTCGCCGGGACGGTTGACACGCCGCGCGCCCGCCGCCGACGATGCGCGCGGGAGACTTCAACAGGAGAGGCGAGAGCCATGATGTACCGGGGCCTTATGGCCGCCGCGCTGATGCTGTGCGCGGGTTTCAGCGCCACCGTTCAGGCGCAGCAGAACACCATCCCGAGCCCGACGCTCGACGCGATCCGCGCGCGCGGATCGCTCAACTGCGGCATCGGCACCGGCGTCGCCGGCTTCGCGCTGCCCGACAGCCGCGGCGTGTGGCAGGGCCTCGATGCCGATCTCTGCCGCGGCCTCGCCGCGGCGATCTTCAACGACCCCGCCAAGGTCCGCTTCATCCCGCTCTCCTCCTCGACGCGCTTCACCGCGCTAGGGTCGGGCGAGGTCGACGTGCTGTTCCGCACCTCGACGCAGACCATGCTGCGCGACACGACGCTCGGCCTGCGGCACGTCACCACCTATTTCTACGACGGCCACGGCTTCATGGTACGCGCCAATGCCGGCGTGCAGCGCGTGCGCGACATGGCGGGTGCGACCATCTGCCTGATCCAGGGCACGACGAACGAACAGGTGACGGCGGACTACTTCCGCTCGGTCAACGTGGCCTTCCAGCCCGTGGTGTTCGAACGCACGGACCAGGCCCAGGCCGCGCTCGTCGCCGGGCGCTGCGACAGCTTCGGCACCGACGCCTCGCAGCTCGCCGGCGTGCGCTCCTCCATGCCCAACCCGCGCGAATGGACCATCCTGCCCGAGCGCTTCTCGAAGGAGCCTTACGGCGCCTATGTCCGCCGCGGTGACGACAACTGGTACGACGTCGTCCGCTGGTACACGACCGCGATCATCGAGGCCGAGGAACAGGGCATCACCCAGGCGAATGCCGAGGAGATGCGCCGCACCGCCGCCAACCCGAACACGCGCCGCCTGCTCGGCGTGACGCCGGAACTGGGCCAGTCGATCAAGCTCGACCCGCTCTGGGCCTACAACGCGATCCGCGCCATCGGGAACTACGGCGAGCTGTACGAACGCACGATGGGCGAGAACACGCCGGTCTCGCTGCCGCGCGGGCCGAACCGGCTGCACACGCAGGGCGGGCTGCTCTACGCGCTGCCGATGCGGTGATGAAGCATGGGGGAGGTGAACCTCCCCCAGACCCCCTCCCTTCTTTGATTCCGGGCGCCGGCCGCCCCGGTCAGTCCCCAGGTATCGAAGGAAGGAGGGGGGACTCGGGGGGAGTTCACTCCCCCCGACCTGCCCGCGGCCGTGACCGCCAGTCCGGCGGCGCCAGCTCGAACCCGGCGAAGTCGAAGGCGGGGCTCACCGTGCATCCCACCAGCGTCCATCGCCCGAGCGACACTGCGCTCTGCCACCATCCCTTCGGCACGATCGCGAAGGGCCGCTGGTGCCGCGACAGGTCGGGCCCGAGATGCACCGCCTCCGCATCGTGCCCGTCGGGCGACATGCTCAGCGCGAGCGGGCCGCCCGCATACCAGTGCCAGGCCTCGGCCGCGTCGACGCGGTGCCAGTGGCTGAACTCGTCGGCCGCGAGCAGGAAGTAGATCGCCGTCCCCGCCCCGCGCGACCCGTCCGCCGGCGCGTCGCGCCAGGTCTCGCGGTAATGCCCGCCCTCGGGGTGCGGCTGCAGGCCGAGCGCCGCGATGACCTGCGCGGCCGTGACCGACGGATCGCGCAGGTCGGGCGGCATCAGCCGACCGGCACGGTCTGCGCGATCGGTGCGGCCTTCGACACCTCGGCGAACCAGGCCGCGAGCTTCGGATGCGCCTCCCGCCAGGGCTCCTGCCCGAAGCGGAAGTCGAGGTAGCCGAGCGCGCAGGCCGTCGCGATCTCCCCGATATGCGCGAGCCCCTTGGGCGGGGTCTTCTCGAGCACGCCGAGCGCGCGGTCGATCGCCGCCTTCTGCCGCGCGTCGAAGGCCTTGCGGCCATCGTCCTGCGGCAGCGCCATCTGCATCCGTCGCGCCACCGCGGCATCCATGATGCCATCGGCCGTCGCATGCATGATCTGCGCGGCGAGCCGCGCGGGCGTGCCGGTCGGCGGGAACAGCGCCGGCGCATCGCCGATGGTGTCGAGGTATTCGCAGATCACCGGGCTGTCGTAGATCGCGGTCCCGTCGTCGGCGACGAGCGCGGGCACCTTCGACAGCGGATTGTCCGCCAGCAGCCCGGCCGGCGAGACATGCGGGTTGGTGTCCACCTTCTCGATGCGCCCATCGAGGCCGCGCGCGAAGGCGCAGGCCATCACCTTCCGCACATAGGGGCTGGCGGGCGAATAGTGCAGCTTCATGCCTGGTCGTTCCTCCCGAGGGTTCCAACAGCGCTACGCAGCAATCCCCTGCGGCCCGCAGGGCCGGGCGCCCGAACGGGCGCCGCCGCCAGTGCGGCGAAGCCAAGGGCCGCGGATGCGGCCCGCCCGGCGTCTGAGGGCAAGGTTATCTGAAATTGTCCTTCGCGGTCCGGATGCGCGCGAGCGTCGCGACGTCCTTCGCGCGCAGGAACGGATTGGCCGAAAGTTCCTGCCCGATCGTCGTCGGCACCGTCGCCTGCCCCGCCGCGCGCTGCATCGCGATCTCGTCCGCCCGCGCGCGCAGCGCCGGGTTCTCCGGTTCCACGGTCAGGGCGAAGCGCGCATTGCTCTCGCTGTACTCGTGGCCGCAGCAGACCAGCGTCTCGGGCGGCAGCACGGCCAGGCGCTGCAGGCTCCCGAACATCTCCTCCGCCGTCCCTTCGAGCAGCCGTCCGCAGCCGAGCGAGAACAGCGTGTCCCCGCACAGCAGGATGGCCGAATCCGGAAGGTGGAAGGCGATGTGGCCCCGCGTGTGGCCATCGCTCGCCAGCACTTCGACCGGCACGCCGAGAACGTCGATCACCTGGCCCGGGGACACCGCGACATCGAGCTTCGGCAGGCGATGCGCATCGGCGGCGGCGCCGATCACCTTCGCGCCGGTCTGCGCGACGAGGTCGGCGACGCCCGCGACATGATCGCCATGGTGGTGGGTCAGCAGGATGACATCGAGCGTGCCGCCCACCGCCGCCACCGCTGCGGCCACCGGCGCCGCCTCTCCCGGATCGCAGACGGCGCAGCGCCCGTCCGCGGCGCGCAGCAGCCAGGCATAGTTGTCCGAAAGACACGGCACGGCCGTCACCTTGAGTGGCATGGGGCGGTGTCTCCTTGGGTATGTCGAAGGGGCATCCCATCCGCCCCCCGGTCCCCCTATATCGTCCGCATGGGCGGTGAGGTCCACGGTCTCGGCCGATTCTATGCGTCGCCGGCGGGGGCGGCTGCGGGGCGCCTGGTCGCCCAGCGGCTGCGTGCGCTGTGGCCGGCGCTGCCGCGCCTCGCCGTGCTCGGCATCGGCCATGCCGGACCCTATCTCGACCTGTGGCGGCGCGAGGCGGCCCGGTGCATCGCGCTCTCCCCCGCGCAGCTCGGCGTCGCGACCTACCCGTCCGGCGGCCCCTCGGCGGCGCTGGTCGCCGAGGAAGACGGCCTGCCCTTCCCCGATCTCACCTTCGACCGGATCCTGCTCGTCCACGGGCTCGAAACGGCCGAGAACGCCCGGCGCCTGCTGCGCGAGGTCTGGCGGGTGCTGAAGGACGACGGTCGCCTGCTGGTGGTCGCGCCCAACCGCCGGGGCCTGTGGGCGCATGCCGAGCACACCCCGTTCGGGCACGGCCAGCCCTATTCGCCGGGCCAGGTGGGGCGGCTGCTGACGCGGCACCTGTTTCACGTGGAGCGTCGCGCCTCCGCCCTCTACACCCCGCCCTACGGTCCCTTCCTACGCGCGGGCGGCACCTGGGAGGCGATCGGACGGGCCGCCTGGCCGGCGCGGCATGCGGGCCTGGCCATCGTCGAGGCGCGCAAGGATCTCCTCGCCGCGACCCCGGCCGGCGAACCGGCGCTGGCACGGCGAGTCCTGCTGCCGGCCTGAGGTCGCGCCGGCGGCCGTCGTGGCAGGCCGGACCGTGCCGGCCCCGCGTCACATCCCGAGCACATCCTTCATCCCGTAGAGGCCCGGCGCCCGGCCCTTGAGCCACAGCGCCGCGCGCACCGCCCCGGTCGCATAGACGCGCCGGTCGAAGGATTTGTGCGTGAGGCTGATGTGCTCGGAGCCCGCGGCGAAGACCAGCGTGTGCTCGCCAACCACCTGGCCGCCGCGCAGCGCGGCGAAGCCGATCGTGCCGGTCCCGCGCGCCCCGCAATGCCCGTCGCGCCCCGATTCGATCCCCGCGGCCTCGAGCGTCGTGCCCCGCCCGGCGGCGACGGCGCGCCCCAGCGCGATGGCCGTGCCGGACGGCGCATCGACCTTCTGGCGGTGATGCATCTCGACGATCTCGGCGTCGTACTGTTCGGGCGGCAGGGCGGCGGCCATGCGCTCGGCGATGGCGAGGAACAGGTTCACCCCCGGCGCGAAATTGGCCGCGTAGACGATGGCGACGCGCTTCGCCGCTTCCGCCACCGCCGCCTCGTCCTCGAGCGACAGGCCGGACGACCCCAGCACCAGCGGCGTGCCGGTCTCGGCGGCCGTCGCGGCGTGGGTGCGGGCATTGCCCGCATGGGTGAAGTCGATGACGACCTCGGATGCGCCGCACAGCGCGCCGAAATCTGGCAGCACCTGGATGCCGGCCGGCGCCGTCCCCGACCGCAGCGTGCCCCCCGCGACGGAGGCGCCGGCGGTCGGCACCTCCTCGGCCAGCAGGCGGCCCATGCGGCCGGCGATGCCGGCGATGCCGATACGGGTGGTCATGCTGGTGCTCCTCCTCAGGCCGAGGCCCAGCGTGTGCGGACGCCGCAGGGCGCGGTCAAGGCCGCGACGACCGCCTGGCTCCCGCATCGTCCGCCGGGGTCCCGCCGGGAGCACACGGGTTTGTCATGGGTTGGATGGAACCGCCCGCGGCCCGGCGCGTTCCTCCCGCAGCCACGACAGGAGCATGGCAATGACCGCGATCGACCCGCGCCGCGACGCGCACCCGACCACCAAGGACATGACCGCGCCGACCACCGGGCACCTCATCGCCGGCGGCAAGGTCGCCGGCACCGACGTCTATTCCTTCGACCAGGAACACATCGGCCGCATCGAGGACGTGATGCTCGACAAGCCGACCGGCCGCGTCGCCTATGCGGTGCTGTCCTTCGGCGGCTTCATGGGCCTGGGCTCGAAGCACTACCCTCTGCCGTGGGACATGCTGCGCTACGACACGACGCTCGGCGGCTATGTCGTGAAGCTGGACAAGGCGCAGCTGGAACGCGCGCCGGTCGCCGAGGAAGGCTGGCAGGACCGCCGCGGCACGATCGACGACTACTGGGCGATGCCGGTGGTGTAGCCGGCGCACGGAACGGGGAGGGCGACGCCCTCCCCGGCGCCGTCAGCGCCCCAGCCCGTCCCAGAACTCCTTCACCTTCGCGAAGAAGCCCTCGCTCTCCGGGTGCGTCTTGCCGCCCGTCCCGGCATCGGCCTCGAACTGCTCGAGCAGTTCCCGCTGCCTGGGCGTCAGGTTCTGCGGCGTCTCGACGCTGACCTGGACATACATGTCCCCGCGCGCTGCGGACCGCAGCACCGAGAATCCCTTGCCCCGCAAGCGGAACTGGTCGCCCGTCTGCGTGCCGGACGGGATCGTCACCTTCGCGCGCCCGCCGTCGATGCTCGGCACCTCGACATGTCCGCCAAGGGCCGCCTGCGTCATGCGCAGCGGCACGCGGATGAAGATGTTCGCGCCGTCCCGCTGGAAGATCGGGTGCGGCTTCACCGCGATGTCGACGTAGAGATCGCCCGACGGCGCCCCCCGCAGCCCTGCCTCGCCTTCGCCCGCGAGCCGGATGCGGGTGCCGTCCTCCACCCCCGGCGGGATCGTCACGTTCAGCGAGCGCTCCCGCTGCACGCGCCCCGCGCCGTGGCAGATCTTGCAGGGGTTCTTGATGATGCGCCCGGATCCGCCGCAGGTCGGGCAGGTCCGCTCGATCAGGAAGAAACCCTGCTGCGCGCGGATCTTCCCCTGGCCGTTGCAGCCCGGGCAGGTCTGCGCGCCGGCGGACGACCCGCCTTCCGCACCGGTTCCCTTGCAGGCCTCGCAGGAGACCGAGGTGGGAATGCGGATGTTGCTCTTGGTCCCGCCGAAGGCGTCCTCGAGGCTGATCTCCACCTGCGTGCGCAGATCCGCCCCGCGGCCCGTGGCACCGCCGCGCGCCCCGCGCCCGCCGCCGCCGAAGCGGCCGAACATCTCCTCGAAGATGTCCTCGAAGGCGCCCCCGAAGGGACCGCCGCCGAAGCCGCCGCCACCGGGCCCGCCCTGTTCGAAGGCGGCATGGCCGAAACGGTCGTAGGCCGCGCGCTTCTCGCCGTCCTTCAGGACGTCATAGGCCTCGTTCAGCTCCTTGAACCGGGCCTCGGCGTCCGCGTCCCCCTGGTTGCGGTCAGGGTGGTACTTCATCGCCAGCTTGCGATAGGCCTTCTTCAGGGCCTCCTCATTGGCGTCGCGGGTGACGCCAAGGACCTCGTAGTAGTCACGCTTCGACATAGCTCGTGCCCTCAGACGGCGGGCGCCGCGCATCCGCGCGGCTTGCCTTCGCGCCCTGCACTGCCGCTCCGGCGACAACAGTTGGTCCGTGCGCGGTCGCGCCGGGCGCTCCCGGATCGCGGCGGGCCGCGATCCCAACCGCCTCCCATACGGATGCCGCCCGGTCCTTGGGGAACCGGGCGGCGTGACTCACGGCGACGCAACCCGCCCGATCAGGACGGCTTGCGCTTGTTCGGGTCGACTTCCTCGAACTCCGCGTCGACGACCTTGTCGCCGCCCGGAGCCGAACCGCCCGGACCGCCAGCGGCGCCGGCGGCACCGGCAGCGCCCTCGGCCGCCTTCTGATCGGCCTGCGCCTTGTACAGCGCCTCGCCCATCTTCATCGCGGCCTGGCCCAGGCGGTCATTCGCCTTGGCCACCGCATCGGCGTCCTGCTTCTCGATCGCCGCCTTCGCGTCGGCGAGCGCGGATTCGACCTCGGCCTTGTCGCCGGCCGGGATCTTGTCCGCGTTCTCCTTCAGCGTGCGCTCGGTCGAGTGCACCAGCGCGTCGAGCTGGTTGCGGTTCTCGACCGCCTCGCGGCGCTTCTTGTCGGCCTCGGAGTTCGCTTCCGCGTCCTTGACCATCCGCTCGATGTCGGCGTCCGACAGGCCCGACTTGGCCTGGATCTTGATCTGCTGCTCCTTGCCGGTCGCCTTGTCCTTCGCGCTGACGGACACGATGCCGTTGGCGTCGATGTCGAAGGTGACCTCGATCTGCGGCACGCCGCGCGGCGCCGCCGGGATCCCGGTCAGGTCGAAGGTGCCGAGCATCTTGTTGTCGGCCGCCATTTCCCGCTCGCCCTGGTAGACCTTGATGGTCACCGCGGTCTGGTTGTCGTCGGCCGTCGAGAAGACCTGCGACTTCTTGGTCGGGATGGTGGTGTTGCGGTCGATCAGGCGCGTGAACACGCCGCCCAGCGTCTCGATGCCGAGCGACAGCGGCGTCACGTCGAGCAGCAGGACGTCCTTCACGTCGCCCTTGAGCACGCCGCCCTGGATCGCCGCGCCGATGGCCACGACCTCGTCCGGGTTGACGTTGCGCGCGGGCTCCTTGCCGAAGAAGGCCTTCACCGCGTCGATCACCTTCGGCATGCGCGTCATGCCGCCGACCAGGATGACCTCGTCGATCTCGCCCGCCGTCAGCCCGGCATCCTTCAGCGCCTGCTTGCAGGGCTCGAGCGTCTTGGTGATCAGGTCGTCGACCAGCGCCTCGAGCTTCGCGCGCGTCAGCTTCATCACCAGGTGCTTCGGCCCGGAGGCGTCGGCGGTGATGAAGGGCAGGTTGATCTCGGTCTCCTTGGAGGAGGAGAGCTCGATCTTTGCCTTCTCGGCCGCTTCCTTCAGGCGCTGCAGCGCGAGCTTGTCGCCGCGCAGGTCGATGCCCTGCTCCTTGCGGAACTCGTCGGCCAGGTAGTCGATGATGCGCTGGTCGAAGTCCTCGCCGCCCAGGAAGGTGTCGCCGTTGGTCGACTTCACCTCGAAGACGCCGTCGCCGATCTCGAGCACGGACACGTCGAAGGTGCCGCCGCCGAGGTCATAGACCGCGATGGTACCGCCCTTCTTCTGGTCCATGCCGTAGGCGAGCGCGGCCGCCGTCGGCTCGTTGATGATGCGCAGCACCTCGAGGCCGGCGATCGCGCCGGCTTCCTTGGTCGCCTGGCGCTGGGCGTCGTTGAAGTAGGCCGGGACGGTGATGACGGCCTGGGAGACGGTCTCGCCGAGATAGGCCTCGGCGGTCTCCTTCATCTTGGTCAGGATCATCGCGCTGATCTGCTGCGGCGCGTAGTCCTTGCCGTCGACCTCGACCCAGGCGTCGCCATTGCCGGCCTTGGTGATCTTGAACGGCGCGAGGCCGATGTCCTTCTGCACCATCGGGTCGTCGAAGCGACGGCCGATCAGGCGCTTCACGGCGAACAGCGTCCCGGTCGGGTTGGTCACCGCCTGGCGCTTGGCGGACTGGCCGACGAGGCGCTCGCCGTTCTTGGCGAAGGCGACCATGGAGGGGGTGGTGCGGGCACCCTCGGCGTTCTCGATGACCCGGACGTCCTTGCCTTCCATGATGGCGACGCACGAGTTGGTGGTGCCGAGGTCGATGCCGATGACCTTGCTCATCCGATACTCTCCTCTGCGGCAGGCGGGGTCGGCCCGAGAGGTGGCACCGTGCCCGCCCCCTGTGCTGAACCGGCGGCGAGCGCCGCCGCGGATGGGGTGGTTGGGGATCCCTGCGCGCGGCAGGGCTCATGACGGATCGCATGTATTGATCCGCGCGTCGGGGGACAAGTCCCGGATCCATGCTGCGACGCACGCTTTCTGCCCCGCCGGGCCGCGGGCTGCCTTGCGGCGGCGCAAGACGCGGTCCGCGTTCGTTGCGTGGGCGGACCTGCGCGACGCTGCCGGCCCGGCCCTGGTCGGCCTGCAGCCCACCTCGGTCGGCCCGTCCTGGTCGGCGCGCGCCGCGGGAGATGTCGGCGAGCGCGGCATGATGCCGCGCCCACGATGGCGTCGCCTTCCCGCCCCCCAACCTTGGCGCTGCTCCGCGGGTCGGAAGCGCGCCCCCCCTCGGCATGAAGCCCGCCGGCCGGGACTGTCCCCCGGCGCGCCGGCGTCCTAGCCTCGGCGGCAACGATACAAAACAGGGAGCAACGTCCATGACCCCCCGCCGGGCCCTTCTTGCCGCCGCCTCAGGGCTCCTCGCCGCGCCGGGCCTTGCCCGCGCCTGGGAACCCACGCGCCCCGTGCAGCTCATCATCGGCTTCCCACCCGGTGGCGGGACCGACCTGCAGGCCCGCGCCCTTGCCGAGGCCGCCGCGCGCCACTTCCCCGTGCCGCTGATCGCCCTGAATCGCCCCGGCGCCGGCGGGGCGATCGCCGCCCAGCAGGTCGCTGGCATGGCGCCGGACGGGCTGAACCTGCTGGTCGGCGGCGGGTCCGAGAGCACCTCGCTGGCCGCCTTCCGCGACCTGCCCTACGACCCCAAACGGTCCTTCCGCGCCGTCATCCGCATGACGCGCCAGCCCCTGCTGATCGTGGCGAAGCGCGGCGGCCGGTACGAGACCGTGGCCCAGTTCATCGACGCCGCGAAGCGCGCCCCCGGCACCGTCTCCCACGCCTCCTCCGGCATCGGGTCGATCTACCACGCGGTCTTCGTGCTGCTGACCAACAAGGCGGGGGTCGAGATGCTGCACGTCCCGTTCAGCGGCGGCGCGCCCTCGCTCCAGGCTCTGCTCGCCGGCACGGTCGACCTCGCGGTCCTGGCCCCCGAGGAGACCGGCGGCATGATCCAGTCGGGCGAGATCCGCGCGCTGGCGGTCTGCTCGGCCGAGCGCATCCCGGTGCTGCCCCAGGTGCCGACCCTGCGCGAACAGGGCCTGGATGTGGTGATCGAGAACATGAAGGGCCTGAACGCTCCGGCCGGCCTGCCGGACGAGATCTACCTCTCCCTGCACGACCGCTTCCGCCGGGCGATGAACGAACCGGCCTGGACCGGCTTCCTCGAGCGGACCGGCACCTTCCCCGGATACCTGGACGGGCCGGGATACCAGGCGGCGACGGATGCGGTCATCGACGCACTCAGGGCGGCGCTGCGGAGGTGAAGACGGGGGGAGAAGGGAACTTTTCCCCCCGAGCCCCCTTCAACCTTCCTTGGAACGCAAGGGGCGGCTCCGGCCCTTGATCCGCCTTGCGGATGCCGCGTCCCGTCCCGACAATAGCGGGATGGCCGCCCCCCTTGCCCTGACCGACGCCGCCGACCCCTCCTTCGCGGAGCTGCTGGCCCTTCGCCCCCACCTCTCCCTCCACGCTATGGACGGCCTGGTGATGGAGGACGTGCCCCTCGCCCGCATCGCGCAGGAGGTCGGCACGCCGGCCTGGGTCTATTCCGCCGGCGCGCTGCGCCACCGCGCCCGGTCGCTGAAGTCGGCCCTGACCCATGCCGGCCTGACCGCGACGGTGCACTTCGCCATGAAGTGCAACGACAACCTCGCCGTGCTGAAGGTCCTCGCCGCCGAAGGCCTCGGCGCCGACGTGGTCAGCGAGGGCGAGCTGCGCATCGCCCGCGCCGCCGGGATCCCCGCCTCGGCCATCGTCTTCTCCGGCGTCGGCAAGACCGCCTCCGAGATCCGCCACGCCATCGAGCAGGACATCTTCCAGATCAACGCCGAGAGCGCGGAGGAGATCGCCATGATCTCCGCCATCGCCGACGGCCTGGGCAGGACCGCGCGCGTCGCGCTGCGCGTGAACCCCGACGTGGACGCCAAGACCCACGCCAAGATCACCACCGGCAAGAGCGAGAACAAGTTCGGCGTCGCCTTCGAGGACGCGCCCGCGATCTACGCCCGCATGGCGGCCCTGCCCGGCATCGCGCCCATGGGCATCGCGACCCACATCGGCAGCCAGATCACCGCCGGCATGGCCGCCTACCGCGCTGCCTATGCCCGCCTCGCGGAGATGGTGAAGGCGCTGCGCGCCCAGGGCCTGCCGGTGGAGCGCGTCGATTGCGGCGGCGGCCTCGGCATCCCCTACCGCGACGAACCCGCACCCTCCCCCGAAGCGCTCGCCGGCGCCATTCGCGCCACGCTGGGCGAGCTCGGCCTGCCGGTGATGCTCGAACCCGGCCGCTGGATCGCCGGTCCGGCCGGCGTGCTGCTCGCCTCGGTCGTGCTGCAGAAGCAGGGCGCGTCGCATCGCTTCGTGGTGGTCGACGCCGCCATGAACGACCTGGTCCGCCCGGCCATGTACGAGGCCTGGCACGGCATCGTCCCGGTCTCCGGCGCCCGCGCCGCCTCGCCGCTCTCGGCGGCCGAGGTCGTCGGCCCGGTCTGCGAGACCGGCGACACCTTCGCCCGCGGCCGCCTCCTGCCGCATCTCGCCACCGGCGATGCGGTCGCCTTCCTCGATGCCGGCGCCTATGGCGCGGTGATGTCCTCGACCTACAACGCCCGCCCCCTGGCGCCCGAGGTCCTGGTCGACGGTACCCGCTACGCCGTGGTGCGCGAACGCCAGACCTACGAGGAACTGCTGCACGGCCAGCGGGTGCCGGACTGGCTCGCGACATGACGCCCCGGGCGCCCGACCGGCTCTCCACGCGGCTCGTCCGCCGGACCCGGCTCGCGCGCCTTGCGCTCTGGTGGGAAGCGGCCTGGGTGGCGCTCTGGCCGCCGCTCGGCGTCATCGGCCTGTTCGGCGTGGTGGCGCTGTCCGGCCTGCCGCTGGTGCTGCCCTGGCCGCTGCACCTGCTCCTCCTCGCCGCCTTCGCCGCCGCCCTGGGCTGGACCGCCTGGCGCGCCGCGCGGCACCTCGCCCTGCCCGGCACCGACGCCGCCGAGCGTCGCCTCGAACGCGATTCCGGCCTTGCCCATCGCCCCATCGCGACGCTCGCCGACCGCCCGTCCGGCAACGACCCCGTCGCGCTCGCGCTGTGGGAGGCGCATCGCCGCCGCGCCGCCGAACGCCTGGCCCGGCTGCGCGTCGCAGCCCCGCATCCCGGCCTCGCCCGGCGCGACCGGCTGGCGCTGCGCGGTGGCCTCGTTGTCGCCCTCGTCGCCGCCCTCGTCGTCGCGGGCCCCGAGGCCCCCGAGCGCCTGCGCCGCGCCCTGACCCCGCATATCGGCGGCACCGCCCTGCCGAGCGCGCCCTCCGTCCGCCTGGAAGCCTGGATCACCCCGCCGGCCTATACCGGCGCCGCGCCGCTCTTCCTCGACCCCGCCGGCGGCGCCGTCACCGCCCCGGCCGGCAGCCGGCTGCAGGTCGCGCTCTCCGGCGGGTCCGGCGGCACGCCCGACCTGATGCTCGACGGCACCGCCATGCCGTTCCGCGGCCTCGACCGCGGCTCCTTCGCCATCGAGGTCCCGCTCGAACAGGGTGGCCGCCTCGCCGTCCGCCGCGACGGGACCGAGGTCGCCGCCTGGACCCTCGCCGTCCGCGCCGACGCCCCGCCGACCGCCGCCTGGGACCAGCCCCCCGCCCGCGCCACGCGCGGCCTCGCCATCCGCCTGCCCTGGCGGGCGGAGGACGATTGGGGCCTCGCCGGCCTGCGCGTCGAACTCCGCCTGAAGCCGCGCCCCGAAGCCGAGCCCGTGGTGCTCGACCTGCCCATCCCCTCGGGCAATCCGCGCAGCGCCCGCGGCGCCGCGCAGCCCGACCTCTCCGCCCATCCCTGGGCCGGGCTGGAAGTCGAAGCCCGCCTGGTCGCCCGCGACCATGCCGGCCAGGAAGGCCGCAGCGAGGGCGCCTTCCTCGAACTGCCCGAGCGCTCCTTCACGCATCCGGTCTCCCAGCAGCTCATCGCGCTGCGCAAGGCGCTGTCCGTCGATCCCACCGGGCGCGAGCCCGCCCGCCGCGAGCTCGACCGCATCGCCGCCAGCCCCGAGGCCTTCGAGCACGACACCGGCACCTACCTCGCGCTGCGCAGCGCGCGGCACCGCCTGCAGCGCGACCGCCGCCCCGCCGCCATCGCCGAGGTGCAGGAGATCCTCTGGACCGTGGCCCTCGCGCTCGAGGAAGGGCGCACCGACCGCACCGCGCGCGCGCTGGCCGAAGCGCGCCAGGCGCTGCGCGACGCGCTCGAGGAAGCGCGCCGCGACCCGCAGAACCGCACCGAGGAACAGCGCGCCGAGCTGCAGCGCCGCATCGAGGAACTGCGCGAGGCGATCCGCCGCCACCTCGAGGCACTGGCCGAGCGCCTGCAGCGCGAGAACGCCGAGGCCCTGCCCTACGACCCGCAGCAGCGCCTGATGGACCAGCGCGAGCTCGACCGCCGCACGCGCCGCATGGAACAGGCCGCCCGCGAGGGCCGCCCCGAGGACGCCGAGCGCGAATTGGCGGAACTCGAGGAAATGCTCCGCGGCCTCGAGGAAGGGCGCAACATGCGCGCCGAGGACCGCCAGCGGCAGCAGCAGCGCCAGCGCGGCAACCAGCAGATGGGCGCCGTGCAGGACATGGTGCGCCGCCAGGCCGAGATGCTCGACCGCGCCCACCAGCGCGGCACCGAGGCCGAACGCGAGCGCGCCCAGCAGCCGCGCCAGTCCTTCCGCCCCTTCCAGCAGCCCCCGCAGCAACAGCCCCAGGCCGACAGCCGCGCCCAGGACCAGCGGAACCAGCAGAGCCAGCAGGACGCCCGCGTGCAGCGGGCGATGCGCCGCGCCCTCGGGGAACTCATGCAGCAGTTCGGCGACCTGACCGGCGACGTGCCCCCGCAACTCGGCGAGGCCGACCGCGCCATGCGCGATTCCGCCGAGGCCCTGCGCGAAGGCCGCGACAGCCGCGACGCCCAGCAGCGCGCCATCCGCGCGCTGACCGAAGGCGGCCGCCAGATGGCCCAGCAGATGCAGCGCCAGTTCGGCCAGGGCCAGTCCGGCGAGGGCGAGGAGGAAGAGGGCGAAGGCGAGGGCATGGCCGGCGGTCAGCAGGGCGGCGAGGGCCAGGACCAGGCGCAGGAACAGGGCCAGGGCCGCGACCCCCTCGGCCGCCGCACGCGGGAGGCCCCGGGCGGGCAGGACAATGCCTCCGACACGCGCGTGCCGGACGAGGCCGAATTGCTGAAGACGCGCCGGATCCAGGAAGAACTGCGCCGGCGCGGTGCGGACCGCGAACGTCCGCCGGCGGAACTCGACTACATCGACCGGTTGCTGCGCCGCTTCTGATCGCCGGCCGTCACGTCGTCGAGGATGACGCGGTGACCTGACCGCCCCCGGCGGGGCGAGCGTCAGGTGATCCGGTCAAGTTCCTTTTCCTCGAGCGTGCCCGGCACCAGGGTCATCGGCACGGTGAGGCGGCTCGCGTAACGGCCGGTCAGCGCGGTGATCAACGGCCCGGGACCGCCGCTGCCCGGCGCCATGGCCAGCACCAGGATGGAAATCCGCGGGTCCTCTTCCAGCAGCTTCAGCAGCTCGTCGCGCGGATCGCCTTCGCGGATGATGAGGATCGGGAAGCCGCCGGTGATCTCGTTCACCTCGGCGGCGAGGCCCGAGAGCATCTTCTCCGCCTCCTCCCGCCGTTCCTCCTGCATCATCACGCCGACGCCGGCCCATTCCACGAGGCCGACCGGTTCCAGCACGCGCAGCAGGGCGACGCGCCCGCCGCCTTTGCGCGCGCGCAGGCAGGCGTAGCGCAGCGCGACGGCGCGCTCGGCGCTGTCGTCCACCACGACGAGGAAGATGCGGTCCCGCTTGGCGGCCGATTTCGCGGCGGCGGCTTCCTCGCTTCCGGGCATCGGGTCTCAGCTCCTGCGGAAGATGACGCTGCCCAGCCAGCCGGCGAGTGCGGCCAGCAGGATGCAGACCACACCATAGACCAGGGGCTGCACCTGCGCGACCTGGGCGATGGACGCGGCGCTGCCGACGCGTTCGACGCGGAGGAACAGTTCCTGCCGCGCGACGATCCGCTGCTCACGCACCAGCAGCACCTCGATGCGGTAGGCCCCGGTCTGCACCGTGTCGGGGAAGGCGATGCGCGCGCTGAACAGGCGGCCGCCGGCCACCGTGATCGGCGCGGCGTATTCCTGCCACCGCCCGTCCTGCTGCTTGAGGTCGAGCAGCGCGGCACGGAACGCCGGCCCCTGGCTGCCCGTCGCGCGCAGCGGCAGCGAGGCGAGGCCGAGCCGGGCCGAGTGGCGGACCTCCTCGGGCAGGGTCTGCCAGACCGGCCGGGTGGCGGCGATGGCGTAGAAGCCCGGGATCTCGGGGAAGGTCGCCGCCGGCCCGTTCACCCAGAAGCCGAGGACGTTGACCTTCCGGCGCACGACCGTCGGCTGCGGCGGGCCCCAGGCCACGACGACGACGTCGTCGCCGGTCTCGGGGCCGATCAGGCGCTCGGTCGCGCCGAACACCATGACGGAGGAGCCGGTGAAGCCGGTCGAGATCTCGACCCGGTCGGTCGACAGGTCCGCGGCGAGCTGCGGCGTGGTCGGCTGCTGCGCGGCGGCGGGCAGGGCGAGCAGCAGCAGCGCGGCGAGCAGGCGCCTCATCGTGCCGGGCCGATGGTGAACAGGCTCTCCGGCACCCGCACCAGGTCCCACCCCAGGCTGAGGGCGACGGCGAGCACCAGCAGGCCAAGCAGCGCGCGGGTTTCCTCCCCGCGCAGCTTGGTGCCCATCGCGGCGCCGAACTGAGCCCCGGCGACCCCGCCGGCGAGCAGCAGCAGCGTCAGCACGATGTCGACGCTGCCCACCTGCCAGGCCTGCAGCAGCGTCACGTTGGCCGAGACGAACACCACCTGGAACAGGGATGTGCCGATGACCACCGAGGTCGGCATGCCGAGCAGGTAGATCATCGCCGGCACCAGCATGAAGCCGCCGCCGACGCCCATCACCGCGGAGAGCAGGCCGATGCCGAAGCCCACCAGCAGCGGCGGCACGACCGAGATGTAGAGCCGCGACTTGCGGAAGCGCACCTTGAAGGGCAGCCCGTGCAGCCAGGTGTGCTCGTGCGCCTTGGTCGCGACGCCGCCCGAGCGGCGCCGGCGCCAGATGGCGCGCACGCTCTCGCGCACCATCAGCATGCCCACGGTGCCGAGGACGACGACGTAGAAGATCGCGACCGCGAGGTCGACCTGGCCCAGCCGCCGCAGCAGCGCGAACAGCTGCACGCCGAGTGCCGATCCGACGAGACCGCCGACCAGCAGCACCGAGCCCATGCGGGCATCGACGTTGCCGCGCCGCCACTGCGCGATGAGGCCGGAGACCGAGGCGCCGAGCGTCTGGTTCGCGCCGGAGGCGACGGCGACGGGGGAGGGAATGCCGATGAGGATCAGGATCGGCGTCAGCAGGAATCCGCCGCCGACGCCGAACAGCCCCGAGAGCCAGCCCACGCCAAAGCCGATGCCGAGCAGCAGCAGGGCATCGACACTCATCTCTGCGATGGGCAGGTAGACCTGCATCGCGCCCCGATCCCGGTTGCGGTGGGAAACTCGAACGAGCCCGGTTTGGACCCGCACGCCGCATGCGGCAAGGGACAATCGCCGCGCGTCGCGGCAGGATTGCGGCAACCCTCCGACCAAGGCCGACCCGATGCTCGTCTCCCGCCGTCTTCTCCTCGGCAGCGCCCTCGCCGTGCCCTTCCTGCGTCCCGCCGCGGCGCAGCCGGCGCGCGCCGTCACGCTGCTGCACGTGAACGATTTCCACAGCCGCCACGAGCCGGTGGCGCGTGCGACCGGGGCGGCGTGTCGGCCCAACGTGGAATGCCTCGGCGGGTCGGCGCGACTCGCCGGCGGCATCGGTGCGGCGCGGGCCGAGGCCGCGGCCGCCGGGCGCGCGGTGCTCGCGATCGACGCCGGCGACGAGTTCATGGGCAGCCTGTTCTACACGCAGCATCGCGGCGCGGCCGAGCTGGCGGTGATGAAGGCCTGGGGTTGCGACGCGATGACGCTCGGCAACCACGAGTTCGACAATGGGGTGGCGAATCTCGCGCGCTTCGTGACGGGGGCGGACTTCCCGATCCTCGCCGCCAACATCGACGCGCGGGCGGAGCCGGAGCTCGAAGGGAAGCTGCGGCCCTGGTGGGAGACGGTGAAGGGCGGGGCGCGCATCGCGGTGATCGGGGTGACGACGCCCGAGACGCCGCAGCTTTCCTCCCCGGGGCGGAACCTGCGCTTCGGGGACCCTGCCGAGGCGGTGGCGCGCGCGGTCGCACAGATCCGCAGCCGCGGACCGGCGACGATCATCCTGCTGTCGCATCTCGGCATCGGGGCGGATCGGCGCATGGCGGCCGAGGTCGCGGGCGTCGACGTCATCGTCGGCGGGCATTCGCACACGCTGCTCGCGCCCGAGCCGGAGGCGGAGGGGCCGGCGCCGCTGCTGGTCGAAGGGCGCGACCGCACGGTGCGGATCGTGCAGACGGGGGCCTTCGGGCGGTTCCTCGGGCGGCTCGACCTCGACCTCGCGGCCGATGGGCGCGTCGCGGCGCACGCGGGTGCGCCGGTGCCGCTCGGGCTTGCGGTGCCGGAGGATGCGCGGGTGGCGGCGATCGTCGAGGACTTCGCCAGGCCACTCGCCGAAACGCGGCGGCGGGTGGTGGGGACGCTGCCGGCGGCGATGTCCAACACCGAGTGCCGGCGCGGGGAATGCGCGCTGGGGAATTTGGTGACGGAGGCGATGCTCGCCCGGATACCGGGGGCGGAGATCGCCATCACCAATGGCGGCGGGTTGCGGGCGGGGTTGCCGGGCGGGCAGGTGACGTATGGCGACGTGCTGACGGTGCTGCCCTTCGGGAACACGGTCGCGGTGATGGGGCTGCGGGGGGCGGATGTGCTCGCGGCGTTGGAGAACGGGGTGGCGCAGGGGGTGGATGCGGGGCGGTTCCCGCAGGTCGCGGGGGTGCGCTTCGTGTGGACACCGGATGCGCCGGCGGGGAGCCGGGTGCGGCAGGCGGAGGTGGCGCAGGGGCGGCAGTTCGTGCCGCTCGATCCGAACCGGGTGTACCGGGTGCTGACCAACGACTTCATGCGGCGCGGGGGCGACGGGTACGTGATGTTCCGCGACCGGGCGCTCGATCCGTATGACACGGGACCGATCCTCGACGAGGTGGTGGCCGAGGCGATCGAGGAGGGGCGGTTCGCCAGCCTGCGGGAGGATGGGCGGATCGTCGCGCGGTAGGCGTTTTTGCGCGCGGGCGAAGGCTGCGCCTTCGTCGCCCTCGGACGAGGGGCGCGTCGGCGCGGGCCGGAATCGGCCGATCTGGCGCGGGGTGGGTGTGCGGTAGCGGGCCTGCCTTGGTGCAGGGTTGGTGGTCGGCGGGGGCGGTCAGCCGCCGACACGGGATTCCAGGCGGGCGAGGCGGGCCTCGACGCGGTCGGCCTGGTGGGCGGCGACGGCGGCGAGGGTCTCGGCCAGGAGGCGCTGCGCGGAGGCCAGTTCGGCGGGGGACATGGTGCCGAGGCGGTCGCGCAGGTCCGCCAGGGCGCCGATCAGGTCGGTCGCAGGGGCGGGTTCGGCCGGGGCGGCGGCGAGGCTGTTCGCGGCGGGCTTGGCGGGGGGCGGCGGGGGAGGCGGGTCGGAATCGAAGCGGAGGACCACGCCGAGGTTGCGGGCTTCCTGGCTGCCGGCGACGCCGACGAGGGTTTCGCGGCGGCGTTCGGGGTGGTTCTCGATCTTCTGGAGGTGGTGGCGGTAGCCGTCCTCGTCCGGCCAGCGGTTGAGGATGACCGTGTAGAGGTTCACGACGAATTCGTGGTCGCTGCCGCCGAGCAGTTCGCTGCCGTTCACCTCACGCATCGCGCTCTCCGTTCGTCGCTGCCGGGATCAATGGGCATAAGGGGGGCATGGTCAACGCCGGGCTTCGAAGAAGCCGCGCAGCAGGGCCGCGCAGTCGGTTTCGCGGACGCCGCCGATGACCTCGGGGACGTGGTGGCAGGAGGGGGCGGCGAAGATCCTCGCGCCGTGGTCCACGCCGCCGCCTTTCGGGTCGTAGGCGCCGAAGACGATGCGCTTCACGCGGAAGAAGGACGCGGCCTGGGCGCACATCGGGCAGGGTTCGAGCGTGACCGTGAGCGTGCAGCCGGGCAGGCGGGGGGAGCCCAGGCGGTGGGCGGCTTCGCGCAGGGCCAGGATCTCGGCGTGGGCGGTGGGGTCGCAGCGGGCCTCGACCTCATTTCCCGCGGCGGCGAGGAGGGTGCCGGCTTCGTCGGTGACGACGGCGCCGACCGGCACCTCCCCGCGCGCGGCGGCGGCCTGGGCTTCGCGGAGGGCGCGGTCGATGGGCGTCATGGGGAGGGATTCGCAGGGGTGCGGGGCGGGCGCAAGCGTTCCGGCGCGCCGGCGGGCGCCGGGGCGGCGATGGGCGGGTGGCGGGGCCGGGGACGCCGCGCGGGGCATCAGCCGACCGGGACCAGGTAGCGCGGGACGGGCCGGCGGCGGCCCAGCCAGCCGAGCAGGCGGCGGCAGAGGGCGAGGATTTCGGGCAGGTCGGGGTCGTCGGGGCGGGTGAGCGCGTCCTGCTGGATGTCCGCGATCGATTCGGACAAATCCGGGTCCGGGAAGTACCAGGAGGGGCCGGGGAGCGCGCGGGAGACGTGCAGGCGACGGGCGAGGATGACCGCCTGGAGGCCGAGGATGCGGTGGCAGCGGCGGAAGATGGCGGCGAGCCAGGGCCTGAGGGCGCGGAGCGGGCGGGGTGCGCGGCGGCGGGCGGATTGCTTCAGCAGGGTGGACCAGAGGCCATCATGCGCCCAGCGGCGGAAGCAGCGGGCGATGGTGGCCGTAGGACCATGGTCCGTGCCGACGTGGCGCCAGGGGATGTTGGTGAGGCAGATGCGGAAGATGGCATCGAGGCGGCCGCGGGGGTCGCGGAGGGGGCGGCCGGGGCCGGTGTTTTCGATGTAGAGCTTGAGGATGGACCACTCGGCGTCGGTGAGCGGGGTCCAGGGGCGGGGGCGGTAGGGGCGGGGGAGGGGCATGGGGGGCGACTCACCGAAAAGCGCGCAATAGGAAAATTTCCCGTCTCCGTCAACAATCCTTTCGCGGGGATGAGCGGGTCCATTACGCCTGAGGCCAGGGAGCCCGCGTTGGGCGCATCTTGAATTGGTGGACAAGCTGGCCCGGAGACAGCATCGTGTTGTTCTGTATCCGTTCATGGTCATGGCTGAGCAAACTGCAATCGAGTGGACCGACGCGACCTGGAACCCAGTCACAGGGTGCGACAAGATCAGCCCCGGGTGCCTGCGGTGCTATGCGGAACGGTTTTCTGAGCGCTTCCGTGGCGTGCCGGGGCATCCTTTCGAGCATGGATTCGATCTACGTCTACGCCCCGAGCGGTTGGATCAGCCCCTAAAGTGGAAGGCGCCTCGCCGCATCTTCGTCAACTCGATGAGCGACCTGTTCCATAAGGGCGTACCGGACGAGTTCGTGGGTCGCGTCTTCGACGTGATGGAGCAGGCTAGCCATCACGTGTTCCAAGTGTTGACCAAGCGTAGTTCCCGCATGGCCACGTTCACGCGTCGGCGCTACGGGGAAGCCATCCCGCCTGCAAACGTGTGGCTGGGGGTAAGCGTCGAGGATGGACTTCGGAAGGGCCGCATCGCGCATCTCAGGCGCACGGCGGCAGCCGTGCGCTTCCTGTCGGTAGAACCGCTCATCGGGCCGATGGGCGAGATCGACCTTTCGAATATCGATTGGGTCATCGTCGGGGGCGAGTCAGGCCCCGGCCATCGGCCCATGCTGCCCGAATGGGTGGACGAGGTTCAGGAGCAGTGTGCCGAGCAGAGCGTGGCATTCTTCTTCAAGCAATGGGGCGGCATACGGCCTAAGGCTAATGGCCGACTCCTCAAAGGCAGGGAGTGGAACGAGTTTCCGGGAGAACGCAATGAAATCGCAGCCTGAAGGGGCGCCAAAACGAAAGACTAAGGACCCGTCAGTAGGCCTGAAGCCCGAACTCTACGCGGGACGAGGTCAAAACTTCGCAAAACACGTTCTTCTGAAGCAGTACCTTACCGAACTGGCCTTCAAAGTGCTTCAGGCCCCGAATGCTCCCTCGGATTTCTTATACCTCGATGCGTTCTCCGGCCCCTGGCAAGCGCAGGGTGAGACGTTCGAGGACACTTCCTTCGCCATCGCTCTGCGGCAGCTCACTGAAGTACGAGAGAGGTTGGCCGCAAGTGGGCGTTTCCCGCGAATGAGGGCCATCTTCGTCGAGAAGAAGAAGGCCTCCTACGAACGGCTCTGTCAGGAAATCACGAAGTTTCCACGTATCGACGTCACAGCGTTCAACGGGGAATTCGAAGAAATCGTTCCTCAGGCTGCCGCTACTCTCAATCGTGACACCTTCTTCTTCGGATTCCTCGATCCAATCGGCTGGAAGGGGATCGCCCTGCGCCGCATTGCTCCGCTCCTCCGTCATCGCCCGGGCGAGGTCTTGGTGAATGTCATGACCAACGGCCTCGTGCGGCATGCGGAAAACGAGATCGTTCAGGAGAGTGTGGACGAGCTTTTTGGGGATGGCGAATGGCGTGGCGAGTTCGCCGACGCTCTGCGGCGGCTGGGCTCGCGGGACGAAGCTATAATTGAATTGTATCTGCGCCGCCTGAAGAAGGTCGGCGGCTTCACCTTCGTAGGCTCGACACGTATCCGAAACCCCGACAAGGACCGCACTTACTTCCACCTCGCTTACGGCACTCGCCATCCTGCTGGGATGGAGGTTTTCCGGCGGAGCGAGGAACGTTGCGTAGCGGTGCAAGAGCAGGTCGCCCTGGATTCCTTTCGAGCCAAGCAGGAGCGGGAACTTGGGATGGGCGACCTATTCCAAGGTCAGCAGGACGCGGGACTCGATGCCTTCAGGCGATGGCAGGATGCTGCTCACGCTGCAGCCAAGGCGCAGTTTGATGATTGGTTATCGGGAGGCATCCCACGTCGCGCGGACCACCTTCGAGCGGAGCTGATGCAACACCCATACGTGACCGCCACCCTTGTGAATGGCTGGGTCAAAGAAGCCGAAAAAGCTGGCCGCATGACGCGTTCGGGCGAGACGGCTTCGACAAGCATTTGGCATCCGCTCGGCCCTGTGACGGCCGACTAAACTGCGGGTTCCGAGGGCCTTTCGGCCCTCGGCGGGTGGGGTTTCGCGGAGGGTAGAGCCCCCCGTCGCCATTCGCTCAGGACGCCTTCCCGCCCCGTGCGCGGGCCGCGCGCATGTAAGCGCGCAGGACGGCGTTCATCCTCGTCTGGTAACCCTTGCCCTGGCTGCGGAAGAAGTCGAGCACGTCGGGGTCGAGGCGGAGCGAGACGAGGCGCTTCGCGCCGGGCGTGACGGGCACCGCGTCCTTGTGCCAGTCGCGCGGGATGTCCTTCCAGTCGGGGTCGGCGGCGATGGCAGCGTCGAGGTCGGCCTCGGTCATCGCGTCCACGCGCGCCCAGTCGGTGCGCGAGCGTTCGCGGGCGCGGAGTGCCTTCAGTTCCTCAGCCGAGTAACGCCTGGTGTCGCTTGCGTTCTTCATCCCAACGCCGCCAGCGCCGCCTCCGGCGCGCGGTCCAGGATGCGGAGCAGGGCCTTGGCCGGGCCGGCGGGCAGCCGCTTGCCCTGTTCCCAGTTCCGCACGGTGTCCACCGGCACGCCGATGCGCGCGGCGAAGGCGGCCTGGGTGAGACCGGTGCGGCGGCGGATGCGACGGGCGTGGGCGGCGGCGGCCTGGGCGGCGGCTTCGTCGTCCTCGGCGGCGTGGCGGGCGATCTCGGCTTCGGTGGTGGCGTCCACGCGCGCCCAGTCGACGCGGCCCTTCACGGGCAGCGGGTTGGCGCCGGTGGTGTGGATGGTGCCGTCGGCTTCAAGCCTGACGCGCCGGGTTGCCATGGCGGGCGACCTCCTTCCGGTTGGCCTTGCGGGCCGAGATGATGCGGATGCGTTCGCCGCGGCGGGTGAAGACCACGATGAAGAGGCGCCCTTCGATGTATCCGGCGGCGCGGTAGCGGGCTTCCCCGTAGTCGAAGCGGTCGTCGCGGGTGATGACGCGATCCGGGTCGCGGAAGACGCCCAGGGTGAAGGCGAAATCGAAGCCGCGCGCGGCGAGGCAGGCGGCGTCCTTCGCTTCGTCCCATTCGAATTCCACGCCCGATCATATAGGCCAGAGGACGAGTCGCGCCAAGGATGATGCGGTTTAAGTCCCGGGTTCCGAGGGCCTTTCGGCCCTCGGCGGGTGGGGTTTCGGGGAGGGCAGAGCCCTCCCCGCTTCCAGTCACACCCCAGTTCGCGGGAGGGCAGAGCCCTCCCCGCCTTCACGCCAGCGTCGCAGTCCTGAACAGCGTCACCCGCAGCCCGCCGTGCGGCACCGGCGGTCCGCTCGGCAGGAAGGGCAGCCCGGTGGCGTGGGCCAGTTTCGGGTCGGCGGCGACCAGGCCGACGCGCCAGCCCTTGAAGTGCGTCGCCAGCGTCCGGCCGAGGGCCTGGTAGAGGGGGGCGAGGGATTTCGCCTCGCCCAGGCGGGTGCCGTAGGGCGGGTTGGTGATGACGAGGCCGGGCGGGCCTTCGGGGGGGCGGGCCTCGCTGATCGGGGCCTGGTGGAATTCGGTGATGGCGGCGACGCCGGCGCGTTCGGCGTTGGCGCGGGACATCGCGACCGCGCCGGCGTCGCGGTCGGCGCCGTGGAAGCGGGTCGTGGGGGTGGGGCGGGGCTTGGGTTCGCGCAGGCGGGCCCAGGCCTCAACGTCGAAGGTGGCGAGGCGTTCGAAGGCGAAGTGGCGGGCGCGGCCGGGGTTGAGGCGGGCGGCGATCTCGGCGGCCTCGATGACGAAGGTGCCGGAGCCGCACATGGGGTCGAGGACCGGTTCGCTGCCGTCGAAGCCGCATTGGCGGAGGAAGAGGGCGGCGAGGGTCTCGCGCAGGGGGGCGGCGTTCACCTCGGCCTTGAAGCCGCGCTTGTGGAGGGGCTCGCCCGAGGTGTCGATGCTGAGGGTGCAGAGGTCGTGGTCGATGCGGGCCATGACCGTGACCTCGGCGTCGGGGTCGTGGGGGGCGCCGGTGGTGGCGTGGATGGCGGTGGCGATGCGCTCGGCCGCGGCGCTGGAGTGGTAGATGCGCGACTTGTGGCAGGTGGCTTCGACGCGGAAGGGGGTGTCGGGGCGGAGGATCTCGGCCCAGGGGGTGCGGCGGGCGCGGGCGTCGAGGTGGGCGAGGTGGGTGACGTGGAAGGCGTCGAGGCGGGCGAGGATGCGGGTTGCGCCGCGGATCCAGAGGTTGGCGCGCCAGACGTCGGGCCAGGTGCCGCGGGTGATGACGCCGCCGGGGACGGGTTTCGGGCGCTTGAAGGCCTTGAGGCCGACTTCCTCGGCCAGGGTGGGTTCGAGGCCCGGGGCGGTGGCGAGGAAGATCTCGAAGTCCGGGTGGTGGGTCATCCGGCGGGGGTGTAGCGCGCCGGGGGGTGGGTTCCGAGGGGGTTTCGGGTGGTGGTGGCGGGTCCCATGCGCAGCGCCGGGGGCGTCGCGCATGGGGGTCGGGGCGGGGTTCGGGGAGGGCCTGGGCCCTCCCCGGTCCGGTCAGGCGCGGGGCTGGTCGTCCGCCGGGGGCTGGGGCGGGCGGGTGCGGCGGTCGGTCATGAACTGCTCGAATTCCGCGCGGTCCTTGGCGAAGCGGAGGCGTTCGAGGAAGGCGGCGAAGTCCTTCTGTTCCTCTTCCAGGCGGCGCAGCGTGTCCTGGCGGTATTCGTCGAAGGCGGCGTTGCCGGAGGAGGGCTGGGAGTCCTCGCCCCAGCGGGCCCAGGCGCAGGGGCCGGCCGAGGTGCCGTTGGGGGCCATGGCGAAGCGCTGGGCCCAGCGGCGGCCGATGCGGCCGGAGCCGATCATGAAGAACAGGATCGCGAGGCCGATGGGCCAGAAGGCGATGAAGCCGATGACCATGGCGGCGATGAGGATAGGCTTGGGGGCGTTCCAGGGGGTCCATCCGGCGGGGCCGTGGCTGCGGTCGTCCCGCCAGCGGCGCTCGCGGCGGCTCGCGTAGGCGGCGGCGTCGGGGGTGGCGGTGGCGGACATGGGGCTCCTCGTGAGGGTTTCGGCCTGCAGGATGTAAATGCAAGCGACATTTACATTGGGGATCGGAACGGGTGGGGTCAAGCGGAATCGGTGGGGCGCGATGATTCGTTACGTGGGGGCGGGCGGCGTCCGGGGCGCCACGCCTGGCCTCGCCACGCGGCGGAGGTCAGCGGGGGGCGGCGAGGCCGAGGCTCTGGAAGTAGATGAGGATGCCGGCCTCGAGGAGTTCCTCGGGCGACATGGGGAGCTTCCGGCGGGAGGCGTCGGGGCGGCAGAAGAGCGAGGCGATGCCGTGGGAGAGCGACCAGATGTGGAGCGCGACCATGAGGACGGGCGGGCGGGGGCCGGTCTCGGGCAGGCGGGAGACGAGCTTCTCGGTGGCCTCGCGCAGGACGGAGAAGGCGCGGTCGGCGGCGGCGGCGAGGCCGGGGTGGTCCTCGGGCGCCAGGTGGGTCTCGAACATGGCGGCGTAGAAGGCGGGTTCGCGCCGGGCGAAGTCCAGATAGGCGCGGCCGAGGGCCTCGAAGGCGGCGGGCAGGTTGGGGCCGGCGGCGGTCCAGGCGCGGGAGAGGTGGTCGGCGAAGCGTTCGTAGCCACGGATGGCGACCTCGGCGAGGAGGGCCTGGGCGTCGCGGAAGTGGCGGTAGGGCGCGCCGGGGGAGACGCCGGCGAGGCGGGCGGCCTCGGCGACCGTGAAGCCGGCGGGGCCGTGCTGGGCGATGAGGGAGACGGCGGCTTCGACCAGCGCCTCGCGCAGGTTGCCGTGGTGGTAGCCGCGCCGCTCGCCGAATCTCGACATGTGAGGATCATTTGCATTGCGGGCGGCGTCGCGCCAAGGGGGGAGTCTTGGTGTTGGCGGCACCGGCCCGCACCCCCAGCCGGCCACCCGTTCCAGGATACTGGCGTGGGCGGCCGGGTGGGGGTGCGGGCCGGTGCCGGCCAACGGGCAAAGCGCCCTGTCGCTGGACGCGGCGCGGGGCGGGTCGCTACGAGAGGCGCATGCGCACGCGACCCCTGATTGGCGTCACCCTCGATTCCGAACCGGCCGGCGGCTGGTCGAAGCTGCCGTGGTATGCGCTGCGGCAGAACTACTTCTCGGCCGTGATCGCGGCGGGGGGGTTGCCGGTGGCGCTGCCGCACCATCCGGAGCTCGCCGCGGCCTACATGGACGAGGTGGACGGGCTGCTGGTGACGGGCGGGGCCTTCGACGTGGACCCCGCGCTGTGGGGCGGCGGGGCGCCGCATCCGAAGGTGACGCTGAAGCCGGGGCGGACGGATTTCGAGCTGGCGGCGACGCGGGCCGCGCTCGATCGCGACATGCCGGTGCTGGGGATCTGCGGCGGGCAGCAATTGCTCGCGGTCGCCTTCGGCGGGACGCTGATCCAGCACATCCCGGACGAGGTCGCGGGGGCGCTGGCGCATGAGCAGCCGAACCCGCGCACGGAGCCGGGGCATGAGGTCGCGATCGCGGCGGGGACGCTGCTGTCGCGCATCGTGGGCAGCGCGCGCATGGCGGTGAACTCGGCGCATCACCAGGCGGTGGCGACGGCGGGCGCCGGCGTGGTGAACGCGGTGGCGCCGGACGGCGTTGTCGAGGGCGTCGAGCATCCGGGGCATCGGTTTGCCCTGGGCGTGCAGTGGCATCCGGAATATGCGGTCGATCCGCGCGATCCTTCGATCTTCGCGGCCTTCGTGGAGGCGTGCCGGTGAGCGAGGACGAGGCGGGCGAGGATCCGAAGCGCGGCGAGCGCATCGCGAAGTGGCTGGCGCGCGCCGGCGTCGCGTCGCGCCGCGATGCGGAGAAGATGATCGC
The DNA here is from genome assembly GCF_012927745.1 of Neoroseomonas marina. Classification (GTDB taxonomy): domain Bacteria; phylum Pseudomonadota; class Alphaproteobacteria; order Acetobacterales; family Acetobacteraceae; genus Neoroseomonas; species Neoroseomonas marina. Next base: position 166,141 of record NZ_JABBKX010000002.1, on the reverse strand, counting down.
CGAGGGGCGGGTGAAGCTCGGCGGCAAGGTGGTGGAGACACCGGCGACCTTCATCACGCCGGGCGACCACGTGACGGTGGACGGGAAGCCGGTCGCCGCGCCGGAGCGGACGCGGCTGTTCCGCTACCACAAGCCCGACGGGCTGGTGACGACGCATCGCGACCCGGAAGGCCGGCCGACGGTGTTCGAGAAGCTGCCGCCCGGGCTGCCGCGGCTGGTCAGCGTCGGGCGGCTCGACCTGACATCAGAGGGGCTGCTGCTGCTGACCAATGACGGGGCGCTGGCGCGGAAGCTGGAACTGCCCTCGAACGGGTGGTTGCGGCGGTATCGCGTGCGGGTGCATGGGCGGGTGGATGAGAAGGCGCTCGCGGCGCTGACGCGCGGCGTGACCATCGAGGGCGTGCAATACGGGCCGATCGAGGCGGGGCTCGATGCCCGGCAGGGGACCAACGCCTGGCTGACCGTGTCCATCCGCGAGGGCAAGAACCGCGAGGTGCGGCGCGTGATGTCGCATCTCGGGCTCGAGGTGACGCGGCTGATCCGCACCGCCTATGGGCCGTTCCAGCTCGGCGTGCTGCCGCGCGGGGCGGTCGAGGAAGTGAATGCGAAGGTGCTGCGGGACCAGTTGGGCCTCGATGCGCCGAAGCGGCTGCGGGAGGCGGCGCTGGCGCCGCTGCCGGAGACGCCGCCCGAGGGGCCGCGCCGGCCGCCGCGGGCGCGCAATGCCGGGGCGGGGCCGCGGCGCGCGGTGCGCGGGCGCGACGGGCGGCGTGGGCGCGAGGAGTGACGGCGGCGGGCGGCAAGGACGCTCGACAGCGGCCGCGCCCAGGCTCCATAGGTTCGGCATGGAGCTGACGGCGCGCGACATTCGGGTCCGGGTCTTCGCCGCCGCGATTCCGGCGCCGTGAGGATCATCGCCGGGCGCCATCGCGGGCGGGTGCTGCGGTCGCCGGATGGCGAGGCGACGCGCCCCACCGCGGACCGGGTCCGCCAGGCGCTGTTCGACATGCTGTGGCACGCCGCCTGGGGCGGGCGGACGGCGGTGCACGACCAGCTCGTGCTCGATGCCTTCGCGGGCACCGGCGCGCTGGGGCTCGAGGCGCTGTCGCGTGGCGCCGACCACTGCACCTTCATCGAGCGCGACCGCGCGGCGCTGAATGTGCTGCGGGCGAATATCGGCGCCTGCAAGGAGGAGGCGCGGACGGCGGTGCTCGCCGCCGATGCGACGAAGCCGCCGCCGGCGCGGGTGCCCTGCGGGCTGGTGTTCCTCGATCCGCCCTATGGCAAGGGGCTGGTGCCGCTGGCGCTGGACGGGCTGGCGGCCGCGGGCTGGATCGCGCCGGGCGCGCTGGTGGTGGCGGAGACGGGCGAAGGCGAGACGCTCGACCTGCCGGGCTACGAGATGCTGGCGACGCGCAGCCACGGGGCGGCGACGGTGCACGTGCTGCGGGCGCCGGGGGGCGGGGGGAACTGACTGTACCCCGATCGGCTGCCGCGGCGGTCGGACCAGGTGGTCAGCCGGGCAGGCCGGTCCATCCATGCCAGCCCATGTAGAGCCCGACCAGCAGGATCAACACGACAGAGACATAGGGCGCGCGGCGCGCCACCGTGTCGAACACGCCTGACCATCGGCGCGTCGCGTGGCGCATGCCGAGGGCGGCTGCGACGCCGACCCCGACCATCACCACGGCAAGCCCGACCGAGAAGCACAGCACGAGTGTCGCGCCGAGCGTGAACTGCTTGAGCTGAAGGCAGAGCAGCAGGACCGTGATGGCGGCGGGGCACGGGATCAGCCCGCCGGTCAGCCCGAACAGGACGATCTGGCCCGTCGTCACCTGGCGGTTCGCGAAGCGACGGCGGATGTCCTCGGCATGGGCGCGCTCATGCGCGTCCTGGAATCCGGGCGCGGAGACGTCCAGACCTTCATGGTGATGGCCGTGCTCATGGAACGCGACCTCGTAGTCGTGCGCGTGGTCGCCATGCGCGAGGCGCAGCCGGACGTCGAACGCGTGCGGCTCCGGGATTTCCTCGACGGATTCGAGGTAGCCGTCGCGCTCCACGAAGGCGAAGGCCTGGAGTGCTCCGTCCGGCCGGCGCGTCTCGAGTGCGACCTGCCCGGCGTGCCAGCCGTGACCGCCCCCGAAGCGGATGCGCCAGCGCGGAGGCACGCCGTCCTCGAACACCTCGAGCGCGAGGACGCCATGGCCGGTGTCGATCCGACGCGCCTCGTCGCCGTGGCGGTGGTGGTCGTGTTCGTGATCGTGCTGTTGGCCGTCCTGCCGGTCGCGCCGGATGCGCCATAACATCCAGGCCGCGATGCCGACGACGATGACGGCGGAGGCGAGCTGGAAGTACGGCTCGGTGGTGCCGACATCGAAGCGGTCGGCGAAGTGGAGCCCCAGCAGCGCCACTGCCCAGACCACCAGCGTGTGCGAGAAGGCCGCGGCGAGGCCGAGCAGCACCGCCTGCCTGACGGTCACGTGGATGGCGACGATGAAGGCGGCCATCATGGTCTTGGAATGGCCCGGTTCGAGTCCGTGCAGAGCGCCGAGCAGGATGGCCGAGGGGACGAACACCCAGGCGTGCGTCGCGCCCTGCTGGAGGAGATCCGCGAAGGAAGGCATGCCGCTGGCCCCTACTTCAGGTAGGTCCGGACGATTGCGAGCAGTTGCTCGGCGGCGTCCTCGTCCAGCGCCCCGGGATGCCGCTCGGCGTCCACAAGGTGATGCCGCACATGGTCCTCAACCACCTCGGCCATCAGGCCGCCCATCGCGGCGCGGGTGCTGGCGAGAAGGTGCATCACGCGTTCGCAATCGGCCTCGCTTTCGAGCGCCCTCTCGATCGCCTCGACCTGGCCACGAATGCGGCGGACACGGGCGAGCAGCTTCTGCTTGTCGCGGACGGTATGGGTCATGGGTGGACGTATAGGATAGGGGGGAATCCTATTTCAACGCCTGTCGTCGTCCACCGATGTCCGGTTGGTTCCGGATGATGGGTTCCGGGGGCCTTCCGGCCCCCGGCGGGGTGGTCTGGAGGGACGACGCCCTTCCGGGGCGCGCTACCGTGGCAACGCTGTCAGCGGCAGCCCCAGCGCCTGCGCCACGGCCGGATGCGTCACCGCGCCGGCATGCACGTTCACCCCGGCGGCGAGGTGCGGGTTGTCCGCCGCGGCACGCCGCCAGCCCTTGTCGGCGATCTGCAGGGTGAAGGGCAGCGTCGCGTTGTTCAGCGCGACGGCGGAGGTGCGCGCGACGGCACCCGGCATGTTCGTCACGCAGTAATGCACGACCCCGTCGACGACGTAGGTCGGTTCGGCATGGGTCGTGGGGCGCGAGGTCTCGAAGCAGCCGCCCTGGTCGATGGCGACGTCGACCATCACGCTGCCGGGGCGCATGCGCGCGACCGTGTCGCGGGTGACGAGCCGCGGGGCGGCGGCGCCGGGGACGAGGACGGCGCCGATCACGAGGTCGGCGTCGAGCACGGCGCGTTCGATCGCGTCGCGCGTCGCGAAGACGGTATCGACCAGGCCGTTGAATTCGATGTCGAGCGCCTGCAGCACGCGCGCGCTGCGGTCGAGCACGGTGACGTTGGCGCGCATGCCGTTGGCGATGCGCGCGGCGTTGGATCCGACGACGCCGCCGCCGATGATGGCCACGCGGCCCGGCGGGACGCCCGGCACGCCGGAGAGCAGGATGCCGGCGCCGCCGGCTTCCTTTTCCAGGCAATGGGCGCCGACCTGCACGGCCATGCGGCCGGCGACCTCGCTCATCGGCGCGAGGAGGGGCAGGCCGCCCGCGGCGTCCGTGACCGTCTCATAGGCGATGGCGGTACAGCCGGAGTCCATCAGCCCCTTCGTCTGGGCCGGGTCGGGGGCGAGGTGGAGGTAGGTGAAGAGGACCTGGCCGGGGCGCAGTTGGGCCCATTCGACGGGCTGGGGTTCCTTCACCTTCACGATGAGCTCGGCCTCGGCGAAGACGGTTGCGGCATCGGGGACGATGCGGGCGCCGGCGGCGGCGTAGGCCGCATCGGGGAAGCCGATGGCGGCGCCGGCGTTGGTCTCCACCAGGACCTCGTGCCCCTGCAGCGCGAGTTCGCGGACGGAGCCGGGCACCAGGCCGACGCGGTATTCGTGGACCTTCACTTCCTTCGGGACGCCGACGCGCATCGCGGTCCTCCTCGATCCTGTCGGGGAGCCTAACGCGTTTCCAGGCCGGCGGATGCGGGCCCTGGCCGAAACCTATGCGAGGACTTATGCTCACGGGCACGTGAGTGGGGCGCGCGGTGGGAACAGACGCGGCAGGTATGGCGGGCCGCGCGGACGGCTACGCGGCGATCCGCATCGGCGCGGCCGTCGCCGTGCTGTTCGGCCATGCCTTCGTGCTGACGCGCGGGACCGATCCGCTGAGCCCGCTGCTCGCTGCCTTCGCGGGCTGGGGCGAGCAGGTCCATGACCTGGCGGTCAACGTCTTCTTCGCGCTGAGCGGGTATCTCGTGACCCTGTCCTGGCTGCGGCGGGGCAACCTGGTGTCCTTCGCGGTGGCGCGGGGGCTGCGGATCTGGCCGGGGGCGGTCGCGGCCTGCGTCGTCACGGTGCTGGCGGGCGCGGCGCTGACGACGCTGCCGCTGGCGGAGTACGCGGCGGCGGAGGGCACCTGGACCTTCCTGCTGCGCAATGCCCTGCTGCGGAAGATCGCCTTCGAGCTGCCCGGCGTGTTCGAGGCGAATCCCTATCCGCGGGTGGTGAACGGGTCGCTGTGGAGCCTGCCCTACGAGCTGCGCTGCTACGCCTATGTCGGGCTGCTGGGCGTGGCGGGGATCCTGGCGCGACGGCTGGCCTTCACCCTGCTGCTGGGGGTCATGCTGGTCGATATCCTGCTGCCCGGGGCGGGGCTGCTGCCCTTCGGGGAGACCTTCTGGCGGCTGTGGCTGCATTTCGCGGGCGGTGCGGCGCTGGCGGTGAACCGCGACCGCATCCCGCTGCGGGGTGATGTGCTGCTGGTCCTCGCGGCGCTGGCGGCCACCGCGTCGCTGGTCGCCCCGGGGCCGGTGCATGCGGTCATGGCGGCGGCCGTGGTGGTCTACGCGGTGCACTGGGCGGGGCAGGCGCGGCTGCCGGGCTGGCTCGATCCGGCGCGGCGGGGGGACCTGTCCTACGGGACCTACCTCTATGCCTTCCCGGTGCAGCAGGGGCTGGTGAGCCTCGACCCCGAGGGCTGGGGCGGCTGGACCCTGACGGCGGCGAGCCTGCCGCTGGTGCTGGGCCTGGCGGCGCTGTCCTGGCGGTGGGTGGAGCGGCCCGCGCTGGGCGCGCGGGACGGCGCGGCGGCCGCGGTCACGGCCGCGCTGCGCCGGCTGCGGCCGGCCCGCGCCTAATCCACCGGCAGGAAGATGAAGACCACCGCCGCGACCAGGCAGAGGCCCGCGGCGATGAAGTTCCAGCGGATCGTTTCGCCCAGGAAGGCGACGGAGAAGACCGCGAACACGGCCAGGGTGATCACCTCCTGCATCACCTTCAGCTGCTGGCCGGTGAAGGTGCCGTAGCCGATGCGGTTGGCCGGGACGGCGAGGCAGTATTCGAAGAAGGCGATGCCCCAGGAGATCAGGACCGCGAGCCACATCGGCCAGGAGGGCTGCTTGAGATGGCCGTACCAGGCGAAGGTCATCAGCACGTTGGAGGCGACGAGCAGCAGGGGCGTGGCGATCCAGGGGCTCACGGGCAGATGGTCCTCACGGGTTGCGCGCGGCATCTAGGCCCGATCGGGGCGGTTGTCTTGACGGCGAAGACATGTCGATTATCGTCGACATGTGGATATGATGGGGCTCGCCGTGGGCCCGCGAGGAGCATCCCATGAGCGACATCACGATCTGGCACAATCCGGCCTGCGGCACGTCGCGCAACGTACTCGGGCTGATCCGCAACAGCGGGGCCGAGCCGCGCGTGGTCGAGTACCTGAAGACGCCGCCGTCCCGCGCCGACATCCTGGACGCGGTCGGGCGCATGGGCATCCCGTTGCGGGCGCTGCTGCGGGAGAAGGGGACGCCCTTCGCGGAGCTCGGGCTGGGCGATCCTGCGCTGACGGACGACCAGTTGCTCGATGCCATCGCGGCGCACCCGATCCTGATCAATCGGCCGGTGGTGTTCACGCCCCTCGGCGTGCGGCTGTGCCGGCCGTCGGAGACGGTGCTCGACATCCTGCCGGAGCCGCAGCGCGGCGCCTTCGCGAAGGAGGACGGCGCGCCGGTCGTCGATGCCGCGGGGCGCCGCTCGTCAGGCTGAACCGGCGGCGCCGAGCGCGGCGAGGGCTTCGCCGGCTTCGGTGAGCTGCGCGGCGATGTCGGCGAGGACCGGGTCGGCGTGGCCCGGCGGCGGAGCCGGCAGGGGCCGGCTGGCGGCGACCGCGGTGGCGGCCGCGTCGAACCAGGCGCGCCAGGCCGCGGCGCCTTCATCCGTCGCACCGCCGGCGAGGCGCATCGCGGCGACCTGCCCGCCGGCGCGGCGCAGCGCGGCATCGATGGCCAGGGCCGCGCGGAAGGCGCCGCTGCGCGCGCGGACATGTTCGATGAGCACGCGCTGGAGCAGGGCCTCGGCGTCCGCGCTGGTCGTGCCGACCTCCCGCCGCACGGCGAGAGAGGTGGCGGCGTCGGCCTCCCCGAGGCCCTCGGCGAGGCCGAGGGCGGCGTAGCGCAGATGCGCCGCGACGGCGGCGCGCAGCACGGGGTCGAGCCGCTCGCCCGCCCAGTCGGGCCAGAGGGCGATGGCGGCGAGCAGCGCGAGGCCGCCGCCGGCCAGCGTGTAGGCGGCGCGTTCGAGGCCGATGCGCAGGGCCTCGGCCTGGCCGGGGTGGTCGACCTCGAGCAGCACGACGATCACCGCCGTCGCGCCGCCGACATAGACGCCATAGGAGACGCGGCGCAGCGCCGCGGTGGTCGCGGCGAGCGGCAGGAGCACGCCGGCCATCGCCATGGGCGAGGGCAGCAGCAGGGCGAGGCCGGCGCCGAGCAGCGCGCCGGCGAAGGTGCCGCCCATGCGCTCGGCGGCGCGGGCCATGGTCTGGGCGACGTCGGGCTGCAGGGTGAGGATCAGGGAGATCGTCATCCAATAGGCGTGGCCGGCGGGCCAGGGGAGCGTCGCGGCGGTGGCGAGCCCGGCGGCGAGGCCGATCCGCGCGGCGTGGCGCGCCACCGCCGACCGGGGCGTGAGCTGGGCGCGCAGCGTCGTCCAGGGGGATGGCGGGGCGGGCGGCGCGGGGCGGGCCGCGCCGTCCCCGATGGCGGGCGCGGCGGCCTGGGCGAAGGCGCGCCGCAGGCGGGCGACGATCGGTCGGAGCGGCTCGGCGCCGGGGATCTCGGCGATGCGGTCGAGGTCGCCGCCGGGCGCCGCCGGCGCCCCGCGTGCCGTTGCCGTGGCGAGCCCTGCCAGCATGGGGCCGAGCCGGTCGAGCAGCTGTGCGGCGGCGGCGCGCACCGGCGGGCCCGGATCGCGGCCGAGGCTGTCGGGCAGGGCGACGAGGGCGTCGAAGACCTGCTCGGCGGCGTCGAGCCGGGCCCAGACGGGATCGAGCCGGCCGGCGGCGTCGCGCAGCGCCTCCGCATGCGCGAGGGCGCGGGCGCGCGCGACCTCGAGCGAGGCGCGGACCTGGCGGCGATGCGCGCGGGCGTGGCGGAGCCAGTCCTCGGCGTCCTCGCCCGGGCGGCGCAGCAGGGCGCGGAGATCGGCGGACAGGCGCGCGAGATCCCGCCAGGCCTGGCCCACCGCGGCCCGGGCGGTCTGGAAGGGGCGCAGACGCCACAGCAGCACCGTCAGCAACAGCGCCCAGGCGGCGCCGGCGAGGAAGAGCAGGCCGACCTCCGCCACGGCGTCGCCGGGGGTGAGCATGCGCCGCAGGCCGAGCACGACGACGAGGCAGAGCACGGTGCCGAGCTGCAGCCCCGTCGCGCCGATGGCGCGCAGCATGGACAGCGCGAAGATGCCGAGCCCGGCGAGCGCCGCCGTCACGACGCCCGGGGCATGGCCGAGCAGGATGCCGTAGCCGGCGTCGATCACCGCCCCCGCGAGGCCGAAGACGGCCATGGCGCGCAGGCGGCTGGGCAGCGGCCCGCCCGGATCCGCGAGGCAGGTGAGCCAGGCGGCGAGCGCGATCGCCATCAGCCAGGGCGCGTGGATCCATTCGGCCAGCGCGACGAGGCTCGCGATGGCGATGCCGCTGCGCAGGCCCTCCATGGGGTTCGCCGCGCGCAGGTCGACGGCGAAGGTCGCCGGCAGGCCCGCGTCGCGGCGGGGGCCGTTCACGGCCCCGGCTTGGGGGGCGGCAGGCGGGCGAGCAGGAACAGCATGATGCCCATGGCCGGCAGCGCCGCCGCGGTGGTCAGCAGGAAGAAGGCCGGCCAGCCCAGGGCCTCGGCGAGGTGGCCGGCGGAGGCGGCGAGGGTGCGCAGGGGCAGCGCGGCGAGCGAGGAGAGCAGCGCGTATTGCGTCGCGGTGAAGGCGCGGCTGGTGAGCGACGACAGCCAGGTGAGGAAGGCGGCGTCCGCCAGCCCGTCGGTGAAGGATTCGACGCCGACCTGCGCCCAGAGCATCGGCATGGAATGCCCGGCCTGGGCGAGGGCGACGTACATCAGGTTCGAGGTCATCTGCCCGATGCCGGTCCAGATGAGGGCGCGGCCCATGCCGATGCGCCCGACCAGCCAGCCGCCGGCGAGCGCGCCCGCCAGGGTTGCGAACATGCCGAAGCCGGTGGCGACCAGGGCGAGGTCTTCGCGGGTGAAGCCGAGCGAGCGGTAGAAGGGCGTCGTCATCACGCCGGCCAGCGCCTCGCCCAGCTTGTAGAGCGAGATGAAGAGGAGGATCGCGAACCACAGGGGACGGGTGGTGAATTCGCGGAAGGGTTCGACCACCGAGACGCGCAGCCGCGCCTTCCAGCCCGAGACCCTGGGAATGGTGTGCGGCGCGTCGGGTGCGGCGAGGGTGGCGGCGAGGCCGACGACCAGCAGCGCCGCGCCGTAGAGGTAGGCGCCCTGCCAGCCGATGTGCTGGACCAGCAGCAGCGTGCCGGCGCCCGAGGCGAGCAGCGCGAAGCGGTAGCCCCAGACATAGGCGGCGAGGCCATAGGCCTGCGTGCCGTCGTCATCGCCCAGCATCTCGATGCGGTAGGCGTCGATGACGATGTCCTGGCTGGCCGAGAGGAAGGCGACGAGTACCGCCAACGCGACGGTCGGCAGCGGGTTCGCCTGCGGATCGGTCAGCGCGATGGCGGCGATCGTCGCGACGAGGGCGAGCTGGATGCAGACCAGCCAGCCGCGCCGCTGGCCGAGGCCGCGCAGCAGCGGCGGGCGCAGCCCGTCCAGCGCGGGCGACCACAGGAACTTGTTCGCGTAGGCGAGGCCGATCAGCGCCGTCATGCCGATGGCGCTGAGGGAAAGCTCGCTTTCGGCGAACCACTGGCGCAGCACCTGGCCGGCGACGAGGGGCAGCGGCACGCCGGCGGAGAAGCCGAGCGCGAGCATCACCAGGTGTCGCCGGTCGCGCCAGCGCGGAAGGGCCGAATCGGACATGGGCGCAGGCTGGCAGAAGCCCCGTCGCGCGGCCAGCATCCGGGCCTTGCCCCGGCGCGGCGCGCCTGGGCAGTATCGCGCCTGGAACGAGGGCAGAAGGGGAGCCACGTGGAACAGCTGATCGCGCGCATCAGGGGCATGGCGCTGTCGCCCGCGCAGGAATGGCAGACGATCGCGCGCGAGCCGATCGAGCTCGTTCCGGTCTTCACCCGCTACGTCATGCCGCTCGCCGCCATCCCGGCGATCGCCGGCTTCCTGCTGCTGGCCATGGTCGGGCTCTTCTTCACCGGCCTGAGCAGCATGATCGTGGGCTACATCCTGTCGGTGGTCGGCGTCTTCGTGATGGCGAAGATCGTCGAGATCCTGGCGCCGAAGTTCGGCGGCCCGCAGGACGCGGATGCGGCGTTGAAGCTCGCCGTGTTCTCCCCGACCGTGGCCTGGGTCGCGGGGGCGGCGATCATCATCCCGATCCTGGGCGGCATCGTCGCGCTCGTCGGCGGGCTCTACGCGCTCTACACGCTCTACCTCGGCGTGCCGATCGTGATGCGCGTGCCGCAGGAAAAGGCGCTGACCTTCACCCTGGCGGTGATCGGCGTGGCCATCGTCGTGAACATCGCGGTGCGGCTGCTGACGGGCGTCTTCATCTGACGGCGTGGTGCGGACGGCGCCCGGGGGCGCGGTCCGCCCCGCCGCCCGGCCACGCCGTCCCGGAGACGGGTGGCGGGGCGGTTCCGTTCACCGGGATGGATCAGGTCTCGGCGCCGCCGTTCACCTGCAGCATCTGGCCGTTGACGTAGGCGCCGCCATCCGAGGCGAGCAGCCGCGCGATGGCGGCCACCTCGGCGGGCGTGCCCTCGCGCCCTACCGGCACGCGCGCCACGGCCTTGGCGCGATAGGCCGCCGCCGCGGGATCGGACGGAGCCTCGTCGGCGGCGATCGGGCCGGGCGAGATGGCGTTCACCGTGATGCCCTGCGGCCCGAATTCCTTCGCGAGCGCCTTGGTCAGGCCCCAGACGCCGTGCTTCGCGACGCTGACCGGCGCGCGGCCGCCATAGCCGTGGATCGCGTTCATGCCGGTGAAGTTGATGATGCGGCCCCAGCCGGCGGCGAGCATGCCCGGCAGGCAGGCGCGGGAGAGCCGGACCGCGGCGTCGAGGTCGACGGCGATGACGCGCTGCCAGTCCTCCTCGGGGGTTTCGAGGAAGGGCCTGGCGGGGCGCAGGGCGGCGTTGTTCACCAGCACGTCCACGGCGCCGAAGCGGGCGATGGCCTCGGCGGCGATGCGGGCGCAGCCCTCCGGCGTGCCGACATCGCCCATGGCGACGAGCGTCGCGGCGCCGCGGGCGGCGGCCTCGGCGGCGACGGCCTCGCAGGCGGCGCGGTCGGCGGAGCCGTTGACGACGATGTCGAAGCCGTCCTCGGCGAGGCCGAGCGCGACCGCGCGGCCGATGTTGCGGCCCGCGCCGGTGACGAGCGCGGTCCTGCGATGGGCAGCCATGGGTGTTCCTCCGGATGAGGACGCCATCATGGCGGATGGGGGGCGGGCGTCGAGGGGCGGCGGTCAGTGCGTCGCGCGCGCCAGCACGTCGCGGCGGACGAAGATGCGGTTCACGTGGGTATCCGCGTAGAGCGCGTAGCCTTGGCCGGCGAGGAAGGTTTCGGGGCCGGGCGCGCCCATCGTCTCGATCACGATGACCCAGGGGCGGTGGCGGGCGAAGTCGACCTCGTGCAGCACCTCCTCGTCGATGCCCTCGAGGTCGAGGGACATCAGGTGCAGGTCCTGGCCGTCGAAGTGGCGGTCGAGGATCTCGCCGATCGTCGCCGCGGGCACGGTGATGCGCGCGCGCAGGCCGCCCTTGCCGCGGCGCGCGGCTTCCTCGATCCGTTCGGGCAGCACGGATGTCCAGCCCGGATTCTCGGCGAGGAGCACCTCGACCGTGTCGCCCGCGGGGCGGCGCGCGGCGGGGACCACCGCCACCGCCTCGACCGCATCGCGCGGGCGCAGCGCGGCGTAGGCGGGCAGGTAGGCCGGGTCGGCTTCGACCAGCACGCCGCTGCCGCCGTCGCGGTAGGCGAGATAGGTGTTGTTGTCGCCGTCGGGGACGGCGGCGCCGAGGTCGATGTAGCGGATCGCCGCCGGCGCGCCCGTGATGCGCAGCAGGTAGGCGATGATCCGGTCCTCGCCGCACTGGGCGTAGGAGGGGCGGGGCGGTTCCGCCGGGGGCGGCGGCGCCAGGCCGTCCTCAAGCGAGGCCAGTCGGTGCGCGACGGCCATCATGTCCTTGCGCAGCCCGTCGACGTCCGGGTCGGGGCCGGGGGGTGCCGGTGGCGGCGGGCTCGGCGGCAGCGCCCGCAGTTCGGCGCGCAGCGTCCCGATCTCGTCGAGCAGCGCGGCGAAGTAGGGGGATTCGAGCCGCCACAGGATGCGGCGGATCGGGTTCGTCAGGCGGCCGCGCAGGGTTGGCGAGAGGCCCCGCCGCCGGAGATCGATGAGGTCCATGGTGTGTCCTATCCTCAGGCGAATCTGAGGCGCAGCGAGAGATTGTGCTTCAGGAAGACGAGGGCAGCGAGCGATGGATCGTCGATCCGCGGGGTTCCCGGCCCCGCCGCGGCGTCCTGCAGCACGGCCTCGATGCGGTCGAGGCAGCGCCGGAAGGACAGATCCTGCGCCACCAGGCGCTGGCCGGCGCGGCCGAGCCGCGCGAGGTCGACCGCGCCGGTCGCGACCTGGCGCATCGCGTCGGCCAGGGCGTCGGTCGTGCGCGGGATCTTGAGGCAGTGGACGCCCCCGACCAGGCGCTCGGCGGCGCCGCAGGTGGCCGTCATGATCGGTGGCGTGCCGCAGGCGGCGGCCTCGACGGGCGCGAAGCCGAACGGTTCGCGTTCATGCGTCGGGAAGAGGAAGGCGTCGTAGCCGCGATAGAGCGCGAACAGCGCCTGCTGGCTGCGCGGCCCGTGGAAGCGGACCCGGTCCTGGAGTTGCATCGCCTGGGCGAGGCCGATGAATTCCGACACCGCGCCCGCCCCGTAGATGTCGACGACGAAGCGCAGCCCCTCGGCGGCGAGCCGGGCGCTCGCCTCGAGGATCAGTCCGATCCCCTTGTGGGCGTGCACGCTGCCGGCGGTGACGAAGCGCGCGACGCCGCCGCGGCGGTAGGGAAGATGCGGCAGCGCGTCCTCCGCATCGGCCCAGCCCGGGACGATCTCGACGGGGCCGGGGATGCGGTCGCCCGTGGCCGCCTCGATCTCCTCGATCAGGTGGTGGCTCATGGCGAGGACGCGACCGCCGCGCAGGGCGCCGAGCCGCTGGCCGAAGAGACCGCCGATGCCGCCCGGGACGCCGGACGCGATGTCCGCCGGGGCGCGGTCCATCAGGTGCCACACCCAGGGCGCGCCGCTGAGGTTGAGCAGGTCGACGAGCGCGGCACCGCCGATGCCGGCCAGGTTCCAGGCATAGACCACGTCGGGGCGGGTGGCGCGGAGTTCGTCGAGCAGCGCCATCGTGTTCGGCAGGCAGGAACACATCGCCGCGTGGTCGAGCCATTGCTGCGCGCCGGGATCGGCGGGGCGTTCGGGGAGGAGCCAGGGCAGGTCGAGACGCCGCGCCGCGAGGGGCGGGCCGTCGCCGGCCACGGGCAGGTGCGACCATGTCGTCAGCACGCGGACGTCGTGGCCGCGGCGGCGCAGGCCCTCGGTGACCCGCGCGCAGGCAAGCTCGTAGCCCCCGATGACGACGGGCGGATACAGGTTGCTGACGATCAGGATGCGCATGGCCGGCCCCAGCGCGGCGCCGCGTGGACGGCGCGGTAGAAGGCGGCGAGCCGCCGGCCGATCGCGGCCATGCCGTGGTGCGCGACGACGTGGTGTCGGGCGAGCCCGGCGGCGCCCGGCGCCGGCCACCGGCCCGCGGCGAGGTCCCCGAGAAGGGCCGCGAGGTCGTCCGTCGTCGAGAAGACGCGTCCGAAGCGCGGGTCCGGGACGAGCTCGGGCAGCGATCCGGCGTCCGAGACGATCGCCGGCAGGCCGCAGGCCATGGCCTCGAGCGTCGTGAGGCCCATGAGCTCGGGCTTCTCGATCATGCGTCCGTAGACGTCCCGGGCGGTCGAGGCCTGCACCAGGACCGACGCGCGCCGGTAATGGTCGAGCAGCGCGGCATCGTCGGCGTCGTGCACGAAGTGCACGTCGCGCCCCTGCGCCCGATCGCGGAGCAGGGCGTGGTAGTCGGCGTCGTAGACGCGGCCGATCACGACGAGGCGGAGCGAGGGCGGCAGCGCCGCGATGATCCGGTCGACGCCCTTGTGCGGCAGGATCCGCCCGACGCAGAGAACCAGGCGCGGGTCCCGTTCCACCGTGGGGTCGGGCGTGAAGGCGTCGGTATCGACGGGGCCGATCAGCACGTCGGAGGGCCCAGTGAAGGCGCCGCCGAGCAGGCGGTGCGCGAAGGCCGAGATGGAGATCACGCCGTCCAGCAGCTCGATCCCGCCGCGGCGGAGCATCAGCTCGTCCGCGCCGCCGCCGAGGTCGGTGCCGATCGCCGGGACGCCGGCCGATCGTGCGAGGGCGGTGCAGTAGGCTCCGAAGGTGGTCAGCGACTGGTGGACATGCACGAGGTCGTAGTCGTGCACGGCGTCGCGCAGCGATGCGGCGACGCCCGCCATGGCGCCGGCCTCCGGGGCGTCGTTGGCCAGGACGCGCAGCGTCGCCTGGTCCATGCCGCGCGTCGCGGCGGCGCTGCCGAGGGAGACGACCTCCTGCACGAAGCCGCCGGCCGTCGCCAGGGCGCGCACCAGGTTGTCGACGTAGCGTTCGCCGCCGCCGATGACCGAGGCATCGGAAAAGTAGGTGGGCGTCAGATGCGCGATGCGCAGGGGGTCAGTCACGCGTCCGGCCTGACCTGGGCTGCGCCGGCGTGCCAGTGGCCATGCACATAGTGCCTCCTTATCGCCCGCGGCGGGCATCCTGGGCAAGTTGTCCCGCGCCGGCGAAGCGCATATCCCTAGGGCCGATCAAGATCCCGGCAGGACCATCATGAGCATCCAAGGCCCCGTCCACCTGCGCTGGCGCGCCTCCGGCGCCGCCCCCGAGACCGAAACCTTCCCGGATCTGGACGCGGCCTTCGATGCGGTGGAGGAACGCTGGGAGACGCTCCAGCACCAGGCGCCGCAGATCCTCGACAGCCGGAAGATCCTCCTCATCAGCACCGAGCAGCTGAAGGCGGCCATGGTCGAGGAGGAAGACGCCGGCTGAGCACCGCGCGCCGCTATCCCGGGCGCGTCGGCACGTGCCCGTGGGCCATCGGCCGCGGGACGGGGTGTATGCACGGCGGCAAAGCGCGTCGTACGCCAGATCACAGGCGTCGAATCGCGCAATGGTTGTCATGATCTGAACTCTTGATAACAATACGGTCATGTTGCGGACTCTCGATGCCGACATGGCTGCGGATCGGTCGGGCGGATTGAGAATTCTGCTGACCAATCTGGTTCTGGCGGGCCGCAGCGGGACCGAGATCTTCGTCGAACAGCTCGCCGAGTGGTTCCGGCAGCGCGGCCATACGCCGATCGTCTATGCGCCGCTGATCGGGCCCCTGGGCGAGGCGATGCGGTCGCGCGGGCACCATGTCTTCGATCGCATCGCGGCGATCGAGGTGCCGCCGGACGTGATCCACGGCCACCATGCCGGCCCGACCATGACGGCGCTCGCCGCCTTCCCCTCGGCCCCGGCCATCTTCGTCAGCCACAGCGTCGAAGCCGAATTCGACCGGCCGCCCGACCATCCGGGCATCCGCCGGTACTTCGCCGTCTCCTCCCTGGTGGCGCCCCGCTGGTCGTCGCCGACGATCCCGGGGTCGCGGATCGAGCGGTTGTACAACGCCGTCGACCTGGACCGCTTCGCCCGCCGTCCGCCCCTGCCGGCCGCGCCCCGGCGGGCCGTGCTGGTCGCGAAGCACGGGTCGCACGCCGCCATGGTGCGGGAGGCCTGCGCCGGCGCTGGCCTGGAGCTCGAGGAGGTGGGGCCGGCGACGGGGCGCGTCTCGGACGACCTGCCGTCGCTCTACCGGGATGCCGACATCGTCTTCGCCTCGGGCCGCAGCGCCCTGGAGGCCGCGGCGACCGGCTGCGCGGTGGTGCTGACGGAAGGGCGCGGATTGCATGGGACGATCCGCCCCGAGGATGTCGACCGGGTCATCGACTACAACTGGGGGATCCATCTGCTCGCGCGCCGGGCCTCCGTGCGATCCCTGGCGGCGGCGATCGCCGCCTATGACCCGGCAGGCGCCGCCGAGGTCGCGCGGCGCGTGCGGCGGCGCTGCGGCCTGGACAGCCAGGGGGAACGGCTGCTCGGCATCTATGCCGACATCCGCGCGGCGGCGGCGCCCAATGCGGGGCATGGGCAGGCGATCGCGAGCTTCCTCGAGAGCCATGTCCCGAACTTCGCCTGGGACCGCTGGCGCGTGCTGGCGCGCCACTTCGCGCCCGAGGCGCTGCCGCCGTCGCTGACCGCGCTGGCGGCGGCGCGGCAGCCCTATGACGAGGACGAGCTGGTCCCGGCGGCGGAGCCGCCGGAGCCGCAGGTGGCCGACTGGGCCGAGAGCGGGGAACGCGTGGCGCTGGAAGGCCAGATGACGGCCCTCCGGGACCGTATCGCGGCGCTCGAGGCCCTGCAGGCGGCGACCTATGCCTCGACCTCCTGGCGGATGACGGCGCCGCTGCGCGGCGTGGCCGCCTGGTTCGGGCGCCGCGGGCGCAGTCCGGCGGTCCGCATGGCGGCGCCCGACTGCCCGGCATCGGCGCCGTCCCGGGCCTGACGCAGGGTTGCGCGCGCCTGCGGCGCGTCGCGCTCAGGGCGGGCCCGATCCGGAACCGCCTTGGCCCGGCGCCGCGGTCCGCCCCGCGCGCCATCGCCAGAGCGGCGCGCGGATGGCGAGCGGCACCGTCGCGCGCCACAGATGGGCCAGGTCGTCCCGCAGCCGCCGCAACGGGCCGCGACGCAGCAGCGCCTCGGTCCGCGCGGCCTGGGAGGCCATGTCGGCCTGCAGGGTCGCCACGGCGGCGCGCAGCGCCGTCGCCTCGGCCTGCAGCACCGCCATCCGGGCGGGCTGGGCTTCGGCCAGGGCGGCAAGCTGGGCGGACAGGGCGTCCCAGGGCCTGGGCTCGGCCGGGCCGCCGACCGCGTGCGCGAGGCGGTGCCAGGGCGCGTTGCGGTCGAAGTTCGGCACCCAGCCGGCGATGAAGGCGCCGGTGGCGGCGGCCTCGGCGGCCGGGTCGGTCGCGAGGGATTCGGCCAGGACCTCCTCGTGCAGCGCCTCGATGCGGTCCAGCAGCGTGTCGAGGCTGCGTTGGGCGCGGACCAGGGCGGTGGCGGCCTCCGCCTCGGGCGCGGACCAGGCGGCGATGGCGGCGGCGATCCCGGCCTGGTCGGCCGGCTTGGCGAGGATGCCGGCGCCGAGGTTCCAGGGCAGCCAGGCCTCGGCCGCCGCGCGGGTGAGGAAGCCGGCGCAGCCGCGGGCGTCGCAGACCACGACGCCGGCGCCGGCCGCCGCGGCCTCGAGCGCGGAGCGGGCGGTCGCGAAGACCAGGTCGGCCTCGGCGAAGAGGGTCTCGGGCGCCTCGGTCATGCGGCCGGGGCCGCTGCCATAGGCGTCGAGCGCGATGCCGGCGGCGGCGCAGGCGGCACGGATGGCGGGCAGGTGCGCGTCGTGCTTGGTCAGCACCACGGCGCGGGTGGGGCGCGGCGGCAGGGGGCGCGTGCGGGGCGGGATGCGCGAGAGGTCCACCGCATTGGGCAGCAGGCCGACCGCGGCGGGCGCCAGGCCGTCATCCACCAGCCGGGCGCGGCAGCGTTCGTCCACCGCGAGGACGCGGCGGATGCCCGGGTGCGGCGGGGCGGCGTCGAAGGGCGCGGCGGCGTCGTGGCTGACGAAGACGCCCGGCACGCCGGGATGGGCCGCGAGGGCCGCCATGGCCGGGCCGGTGTGGTGGGCGTGGATGATGTCCGGGCGCGGCAGCGCGCCGGGCCGGTCGGCGACGCGGTGGCCGCGGGCGCGCATCGCGTCCCCGAGCGGGCCGATCTGCGGGGTGAAGACCAGCACCGTGTGCCCGCGGCGGCGCAGGCCGTCGGCGAGCTGCTCGGTCACGACTTCGGTCCCGCTGCGGCCGGACAACGTGATGTTGGTCAGCAGGATGGTGCGGGGCAGGCGCGGGACTCCCTGGGCGGCGCGGGGCGCATGTGCCATTGGCGGGGAACCATGACACGTCCCCTCCTCATCGTCGCGCATCCGGGCCACGAGCTCCGCCTGCATGGCTGGATGGAGCGCGAACGGCCGCTGCTGTGCATCCTGACCGACGGGTCGGGCAGCGTGGCGCCGGCGCGGACGCGGTATTCCGCGGCGCTCGCCGAGGGCTGCGGCGCGCCGTGCGGGCCGGTGTTCGGGATGATGCCGGACCGGGACTGGTATGCGGCGATCCTGGCCGGCGACCTCGGGCCGTTCCGCGCGGCGGCGGGGGCGATCGCGGCGGCGGCGCAGGCCGGGGCGCCGGTCGTGGCCGACCCGGTCGAGGGCTACAACCCGATGCACGACCTGGCGGCGGCGCTGGCCGATGCGGTCGCCGCCGTGACGGGCGGAGCGCGGCTGACCTATCCGCTGACGGCGGCGCAGGGGGGCGGCCGGGCCTGGCGGCTGGATGCCGCGGCGCTCGCGCGCAAGCGGGCGGCGGTCGCGGCCTATACGCCGCTGGCGGCGGAGGCGGCGGCGCTGCTGAAGGCCGATCCGGAGGCGCTGGCGGAGGAACGCATCCTGCCGGCCGCGCACGGTTGGCCGGCCGCGATGGACCCGCTGCCGGCCTATGAGCGCTTCGGCGCCGAGCGGGCGCAGGCCGGCGTCTATGGGCGGGTGATCCGCTACGCCGACCATGTCCGGCCGGTCGCGCTGGCGCTGCGGGATCAGCGCGCCGGGACGCGCGCCACCCAGGCGGCGAGGCCGGCGGTGACCGTCGCGGCGCCGGCGAAGACCGCGCCGTAGCCGGCGGCGTGCAGCACGGCGCCGAAGGCCAGGGCGCCGACGCTCTGGCCGAGGAAGAGCGCCATGGCGAAGGCGGAGACGGCGGTGGCGCGGGATTCGGGCAGGGCCTCGGTCGCGCGGGCCTGCAACACGCCGTGGAACATGTAGAAGCCCATCCCCAGCGGGGCCTGCAGGAGCGCGACGGCCCACCAGGCAGAGGCCATCGAGGTGCCGAGGAGGGCCGCGGCGAGCATCGCCCCGCCGGCGGCGAGCAGGCCCTTTTCGCCGAGCCGCGCGACGAGGCGCCGGGCAAGGCGCGTGTAGACGAAGGCGCCGAGGCCGAAGCCGGCGACACAGAGGCCCGCCGCGCCGGGCGAGAGGCCGAAGCGCTCGATCAGGAAGGAGCCGACGAAGGGGAAGGCGCCGCCGAACAGCGCCGCGCCGTCGAGGGCTGCCGCGCCCATCAGGCGCCGGCCGGCCGGGGCGCGCAGCAGCACGATGTACTGCATCAGGCCGAGGCCCCTGCCCGCCCCCGGCGGCGGCGCGCGGCCGGTGCGGCGGACCAGCAGCACGCCCACGACCAGTGCGAGCGCGGCAAGCAGCAGGAAGGACGCCCGCCAGCCGGCGAACTGCGCGACGATGCCCGAGGCCGGGCCGACCAGGAGCTGCGCCATCACCATGCCGGTGAGGAAGCGGCCGATCGTCGCCTGGCGGTCCTCATAGGGCACGGCGTCGCCGATCCAGGCCATGGCGAGCGGGATCACCGCGCCCGCCACGAGACCCGTGCCGGTGCGCAGCACGATCATGGAGGAGAGGTCCCAGGCCAGGGTCGAGACGGCGAGGCCGAGGCCGTAGAGCACCAGCGCGACGGCGGCGACCTGCAGCTTGCCGTAGCGGTCGCCGAGCGGGCCGGTGATCAGCTGCCCGGCGCCGTAGGCCAGGGTGAAGCCCGCGACCACGGGGGCGACGGCGGGGACGCCGACGCCGAAATCCTGCGCGAGCAGCGGCAGCAGCGGGTCCATCAGGCGCATGCCGCCGCCCGCGGCGAAACCGGCGAGGGCGAGGAGCGGCAGGAGGGCGAGGTCGGGGCGCAAGCACGCGCATAGGTCGACGCGCGGCGCGGCGCGTCAACCCGGCGGGCGACAGGTCCCGCGCCCGGCGCTACCGTGCCATGCCGGAACGATGGAGGTGATCATGGCCGACCCCGAGGACAGCGCCGAGGATCCGCTGGCCGCCGTGCTCGCCGCGACCGAGGCGCAGCGCCCGGCGGTCACCGTGGGCGGCGGGTCGGAGGCGAAGGCGCTCGCGAAGGTGGAGGCGATGATCGCGCTGATGCAGGCGGCGATCCTGAACCATCCGCGCTTCGTGGCGCTCGAGGCCGCGTGGCGGTCGGTGCAGCGGCTGGTCTTCGCGCCGGGCGAGGGGCCGGTGGTGGTGAAGGTCCTGCCGGCGACGAAGCGCGAGATCGTCCGCGACCAGCGCGCGGTGCAGGACCCTGAGGACAGCGACCTGTGCGCGTTGCTGTGGCACGAGGGGATGGGGAGCGAGGAGCCGTTCTCCCTGCTGCTGGCCGATTACGAGTTCGGTGCGGAGCCGGAGGAGGTGCAGGCGATGCGCGGCCTCGCGGCCGGGGGTGCCGGGGCCTTCGTGCCGGTGGTGGCGCATGCCGCGCCGGGGCTGCTCGACCTGCCGGAGTGGTCGGCGCTGCCGGCGAAGAAGGACATCGCGCGGGTGCATGAGGGGCCGAGGCACATCGCCTGGCGCGCGCTGCGGGAGAGCGAGGACGCACGGTTCCTCGCGCTCGTCGGGCCGCGCGTGCTGGCGCGCGGCGGCGAAGGCGCGCCGCGCTGGGTGGGCGGCGGCTGGGTGCTGGCATCCCGCATCGCCGACGCCTTCCGGCGCGAGGGCTGGGCGGCGGCGATGGAGGGGCGCGAGCACGGCACGGAATCCGGGCTGCCGGCGATGGGCGGCGTGCCGACGGAATGCGACCCGGCGGACGGGCAGGAGGTGGCGTTCGGGCTGCTCGGCCTGACGCTGCTGGTGCCGCGCGGGGCGGAGCGCGCCGCGGTGCTGCTGGCGCCGACGCTGCACAAGCCGCCGCGCTTTCATGCGTCCGGCGCGACGTCCGATGCGGCGTTGGCGGCGCGGCTGCCCTGGGTGCTCGGGGTCGGGCGCTTCCTGCATGCGCTGGCGCTGCGCGGGCAGCGGGAACTGCATCGCGGGCGCGGGGCGCAGGCGTCGGCGCGGGCGCTGAACGACTGGCTGGCGCAGTTCTGCGACGAGGATGGGCCGCTGGCGGAAGCGAGCGCGGAATTGCCCGAGGTGAAGGGGCATCCGGGGGTGCATGTGCTGTCGGCGAAGCTGCGGCCGCGGCTGCCGCAGGGGACGCCGGGCGCCGCGCACAGGGTGATGCTGAACCTGCCCTAGGCGGACCGTCCGGATCAGCCGGGCGCGTCGAGGCCTTTCGCGACCAGCGCCGCGGGCGCGCAGAGCCGCGCGACCGCGTCGAGCAGCGCGGGGCCGTCCGCGGCCCCGGCGAAGACGGCGCCCGAGAAGACCGCGACCGTCTGGGCGCCGTCCGGCAGAGGCCCGACGACCTCGATGCCCGGGACTTCCATCAGTTCGCTGATCTGCTGGAAGGCGATGGCGGCCTCGCCGCTGACGAGTTTCTCCGCGGTGAAGCCCTGCGGGATGACGATGGCCTTGGCGTTGACCTCGGCGGCGATGCCGAGACGTTCGATCAGCCCGGCGAAGAAGATGCCGCTCGCCCCGGCGCGGGAATAGCAGAGGGTCGGCACGTCGAGCAGCAGGCGGCGCAGCGCGTCGACGGTCGAGATGTCAGGGTGCGGCGCGCCGGACTTCACCGCGAGGCCGACGCGCGAATGCGCGAGCGGGCGCGCCGTGAGGCCGTCGAGGATGTTCTCGGCGGAGAGGGCGGCGATCGCCTCGGCGGTCAGGATCGCGGCGTCGGCGCGTTCGCCGGCGCGGATGCGGGCCTCGAGCGTCCTGGTGGGCGCGAGGTCCACCTGCACGCGGCCGCCGAGCGCGGCATCGAGGGCAGGGGCCGCTTCGCGCAGCAGGCCGGCGAGGGCGAGGGTGGACATCAGGCGTGGCATCGGCGTTCTCCCGCCGCGCAACGTGGCGCGATCGGGCAGGGGCGTCCATCGGGCGCTTGACGCTCGGGCGCGCACCGCGCGAGGTGGTCGGGACGCCAGAGGACCCGACCATGACCCTCCGCTTCGACGACATCGTCGCCCCGCGCCCGGACAAGGAGACGCTCGCCGCGCAGCACGCGGCGGTGGATGCGCGGCTCGATGCCGGGGACCGCGCCGGGGCGCTCGCCGAATGGGACCAGGCGCGGCGGGGCTACGAGACCTGGTCGGCGCTGGTGCATCTGCGCTTCGCGCAGGACACCACGGACAAGGACGCTGTCGCGGCGCGCGAATACGCCGATGCGCTCGCGCCCGAGGCCGCGACGCATGAGACCGCGCTGAAGCGGCGGCTGCTGGGCGAGGCGGATCGCGCGGGGCTCGAGGCGCTGGCGGGGACGCATGCCGTCGCGTTGTGGGAGACCGACATCACCGCCTTCGATCCCAAGATCGCCGCGGAGACCGAGGAGGAGAGCCGCCTGACCGCGCGCTACACCGCGCTGATGGCCGGCGCGCGGGTGAGCGTGAAGGGCAGGGAGGTGAACCTCTCGGGCCTCGCGCCCTTCGCCGAGGACGAGGATCGCGCGACGCGGCACGAGGCCGAACAGGCGCGCTGGGGATTCTTCGCGGCGAACGGGGCGGAGCTCGATTCCATCTACGATGCGCTGGTGACGCTGCGCACGGGGATGGCGCGCAAGCTGGGCTATCCCGACTTCACGCCGCTCGCCTACCGGCGGATGCGGCGGCTCGACTACGGGCCGGCGGATGTGGCGCGGTATCGCGAGGCGGTGGCGACGCATGTCACGCCGCTGGTCGCGCGCATCCTGGAACAGCGGCGGGCGCAGCATGGCTGGGACCGGCTGATGTTCTGGGATGAGGCGCTGATCGACCCGGAGGGCAACCCCAAGCCGGCCGGCGACCACGACATGCTGGTGGGCGCGGCGCAGGAGATGTTCGCGCGCATGGATCCGCGCCTGGCGGAGTTCTACGCCATGATGCGGCAGGGCGGGTTCCTCGACCTGAACAACCGGCCGGGCAAGGCGGGCGGGGGTTTCTGCACCGCCTTCCCGACGGTCGGCGCGCCCTTCATCTTCGCGAACTTCAACGGCACGCATAACGACATCGGCGTCTTCACGCACGAGATGGGCCACGCCTTCCAGTGCTGGGAAAGCCGCCACCAGCCGGGCGTGGATTACCTGTGGCCGACGATGGAGGCGGCCGAGATCCACTCCATGGGCCTCGAATACCTCACCCATCCGCATATGGGCCTGCTGGTGGGCGATGCGGTGGCGGAGCGGTACCGGCGGATGCACCTGATCGGCGCGCTCGCCTTCCTGCCCTATGGCGTCTGCGTCGATCACTTCCAGCACGAGGTCTACGCCAATCCGGACGCCACGCCGGCGGAGCGGCATGCGATCTGGCAGCGGCTCGAACGGCACTACATGCCCTGGAGCGACTATGGCGACCTTGCCTATCCCGCGATGGGCGGGCGGTGGCAGGCCAAGGGGCACATCTACAACTCGCCCTTCTACTACATCGACTACACGCTCGCGCTGTGCGTCGCGCTGCAGTTCTGGGTGTGGTCGCGGCGCGATCCGAAGGGCGCGCTCGACGCCTATGTCGCGCTGTGCGGGCGGGGCGGGTCGATGCCCTTCCAGGGACTGGTGGCCTCGGCGGGGCTGACCTCGCCATTCGCAACTGGCGCGCTCGAGGCGGCGGTGGCGGAGGCGGCCGCGGTTCTCGGGCTGTAGGCGGCGGAAATCCTGGGGTTCGGCGCCGCGCGGGGCGGGTCCTCGCGCGGCGGTGAGTCGGCGTTGCGAAGATTTGCTATTGCGAATCACTCGCAATCTCATAATCTCCGGCCGACTTCGTCAGGTCCGGGGAATTTTCCATGTCGCTGCGTCTCCAGGCGCCCGCGTTGCGCGCGCCAACGATCGGTCTCGTCGGTATCGGGCTGGTGGGCGGTTCCGCCGCCGCCTTCGCGCAGGAGGATCCCTCGGCCGCTGCCGGCGGCGGTACGGCGCAGCTGCCCGAGATGAGCGTGCAGGGGTCGGCGCCCAATCCCTATCGCGCCGATTCCACGCCGCTGCCCCGGTCGCCCTTCACCGCCGCCGACGCGCCGCAGACCGTCAATGTCGTGCCGCGCATCGTGATGGAGGAGCGCGCCGCGACGACCGTGCGGGAGGCGCTGCGCAACGTCACCGGCATCAGCCTCGCGGCCGGGGAGGGCGGCTTCTCGGGCGACAACCTCACGCTGCGCGGCTTCTCCGCGCGCAGCGACTTCTTCATCGACGGCATCCGCGACTTCGGCCAGTACACGCGCGACAGCTTCTTCCTCGAATCCGTCGAGGTGCTGAAGGGCCCGTCCTCCATCATGTTCGGCCGCGGATCGACCGGCGGCGTGATCAACCAGATCACGCGCCTGCCGCTGCCGACGACGCAGGGCGAGGTCTGGCTGTCCGCCTATTCGCCGAGCGGCGTGCGCGGCACCGCCGACGTCAACGTCCGCGCCGGCGAGGTGGCGGCGCGCATGGCGGTGATGGCGACGCATATCGACGCCTCGGGCCGCGACAACGTCTCCAACAGCCGCTGGGGCGTCTTTCCCTCGGTCACCTTCGGCATGGGCACGCCGACGACGCTGACCCTGTCCTGGCTGCACCAGGAAGAGACGAACGTGCCCGATTTCGGCGTGCCCTATTACCAGGGCCGCCCGCTGCGCGTCGCGACGAACACCTTCTACGGTCTGAACCAGACCGACCGCGAGCACACGCTGACCGACGTCGTCACGGCGACGCTGCGGCACGAGTTCCAGGAGGGCGTCAGCGTCAGCAACACCACGCGCTGGGCGAATTACGGGCGGCAGGTCTCGGCCACCGCGCCGCGACTGGTGGCGAGCACGGTCGCGAACGGCATCACCGGCGCCTCGCTGGTCAACCGCCAGCCGCAGGTGCGCAATGGCTACGATTCGATCCTGGTGAACCAGACCGAAGGGCAGTTCACCTTCGAAACCTGGGGCGGCCTGGTGCACAGCGTCGTCGCCGGCGTCGAGCTGGGGCGCGAATCCTCCGAGATCGTGCGCTACGGCCAGACCGGACGTCCGCAGGCCAGCCTGCTGTTCCCGGATTTCTACGACACGGGGAACATCCGCCAGACCTTCACCTCCGACATCAAGACGGTGGCGAACACCTTCTCGGTCTACGCGGTCGACCGCATCCGCATGGGCGAGATGTTCGAGGTCATGCTCGGCGGCCGCTGGGACAGCTTCGAGGCCGAGCAGGAGAACCGCGCGACCGGCCTGACCTACGACCGCACCGACCGCGAGGCCACCTGGCGCGCCGCCTTCATCTTCAAGCCGACGCCGGAGATCCGCACCTACATCTCGGGCGGTACCTCGTTCAACCCGTCGGCCGAATCGCTGACGCTCGCGGCGAACAACGCCGCGCTGCCGCCCGAGACGGCGACGACCTACGAGATCGGCGGATCGTGGAACCTGATGGACGGGCTCCGGCTGCAGGGGTCGGTCTTCCGGATCGAGAAGCGCAACGCCCGCACCTCGGATCCCGCCAACGACACGCTGCAGGTGCTGGACGGCGTGGTGCGGGTGGACGGCTTCGAGATCTCGGCGACCGGCCAGATCACGCCGGAATGGAACATCATGGTCGGCTATACGCGGCTGAACTCCGAGATCGTGGAGTCGAACAACGCGAACGAGGTCGGCAAGGAATTCGCCAACGTCGCGCCGAACACCGCCTCGCTCTGGACAACCTACAATTTTCCGATGGGCATCCAGCTCGGCGGCGGCCTGTCCTATGTCGACCGGCGGTATGGCAACACGTCGAATACGGTGATGGTGCCGGCCTATACGCGCTTCGACGCGGCGATCGCCTGGCAGCCGCAGGACGGCGCGATGCGCGGGCTGCGCTTCCAGCTCAACGCGCTCAACATCGGGGACACGCGGACCTACGACACGGTCTACACCGGCCATGTCGTGCCCGGCGTGGGGCGGACCTTCGTCGCCTCGGTGCAGGCGACCTTCTGATGCTGGTCGAGATCCCCGCGCTGCTCACACCCGCGGAGGCGGCGGACGCCCTGCGGGCGCTCCAGGCCGCCGAGTGGACGGATGGCCGCGTCACCGCCGGGCACCAGTCGGCGCAGGTGAAGCAGAACCTGCAGATCGCCGAGGGATCGCCGGTGCACCAGGCGCTGGGCGATGCGGTGCTGGGCGCGCTGGGGCGGTCGTCGCTGTTCATCTCGGCGGTGCTGCCGCAGCGCGTCTTCCCGCCGCTGTTCAACCGCTACGACCCGGGCATGACCTTCGGCGCGCATGTGGACAACGCGATCCGGCAGATCCGCGGCACGCCGCATCGCATCCGCACCGACGTGTCCTGCACGCTGTTCCTCACCCCGCCGGACGAGTACGACGGCGGCGAGCTGGTGGTGCAGGACACCTATGGCGAGCAGCGCGTGAAGCTGCCCGCGGGCCATGCCGTGGTCTATCCGGCGACCAGCCTGCATCGCGTGGAGCCGGTGACGCGCGGCAGCCGCGTCTCCTCCTTCTTCTGGATCCAGAGCATGGTCCGCGACGACACGCGGCGGCGGCTGCTGTTCGACCTCGACATGGCGATCAACGCCGCGACGCCGGACCTGCCCGAGGGGCACGACGCGCCGGTCGCGCTGACCGGCGTCTATCACAACCTGCTGCGCCAATGGGCGGAGGTCGCATGAACCCCGAGACTCCCGCCGCCGTCGCCGATGCGCCGGCCGTGCCGCCCAGCCCTGCCGTCGAAGCCGCGGCGGCCGCGGCGCAGGCCGCGCCGGTCGAACACCTCGCGCCGGTGGCCGACCATTCGCTGCTCGGGCTGGTGCTGCAGGCCGGGCCGGTGGTGCAGGGGGTGATGGGGGCGCTCGTGCTCGCCTCCGTCATCTGCTGGACCATCATGATCGCGAAGGCGATCGTGCTCGGCGGGCTGCAGCGCGAGATCCGCCGGCTCGGCGCGGCGTCGGAGGGCGAGGCGCCGAATGGCGAGGGCCTCGCCGCCCGCATCCAGCGCGCCGCGGCGCGGGAATGGGCCGAGGGGCGCGAGGTCGGCGAGAGCCGCGCCGACTACCGCGAGCGGATCGAGCGCGCGATGCGCGAGGCACTGACCGGCGGGTTGCGGCGGGCGCAGGCGGGCACGGCGTTCCTCGCGACCACGGGCGCGGTCGGTCCCTTCGTCGGGCTGTTCGGCACGGTGTGGGGCATCATGGGGTCGTTCCAGGGCATCGCGCAGATGCGCGACACCTCGCTCGCCGTCGTCGCGCCGGGCATCGCGGAGGCGTTGCTGGCGACGGCGATCGGGCTCGTCGCCGCGATCCCGGCGGTGATCGGCTACAACCGCATCGCGCGCCGCGTCGCGGGGCTGCGGGCGGAGGGGCTGGCGGCGATTTCCTCCATCGGGGCGCGGCTGTCGGCGCGGCCGCCGCGCGGCGGCCTGGCCCGCGCGGCGGAGTAGCACCATGGCGATGTCCGTGGGCGGGTCCGAGGACGACGACGACGCCGCGCCGATGAGCGAGATCAACGTCACCCCGCTGGTCGACGTGATGCTCGTGCTGCTGATCATCTTCATGGTCGCCGCGCCGATGATGACGGCGGGCGTGCCGGTCGAACTGCCGCGCACCGCCGCGCCGCGCGCGGCGAGCCCTTCGCCGCCCGTTGTGCTGTCGGTGACGCGCGAGGGCGCGATCCATATCGGCGAGGAGCGGATCGAGGAGGCCGTGCTGGCCCAGCGCCTGATGGCGCTGAAGACGGAGAATCCGGAGATCGTCGTCCATGTGCGCGGCGACCGCGCGGTGCCCTATGGCGAGGTGCTGCGGATCATGGGGCGCGTGACGGCGGCGGGCATTCCGCGCGTGTCGCTGATCTCGGATGTCGAGCGCGGCGGGGCCGCGCACTGACCGATGGCCGTGCCCCAGCCGAAATTACCGGCGCCACCCGAAGCGGCGCCGCCGGATCCTGAGGTGTCCACGCGCGGGCCGTGGCTCGTCGCCTCCGGCGTCGCGGTGCTGTTGCATGTCGGGCTGGCGGGCCTCCTCCTGCTCACGCCCGCCATCCCCCCCAGCCCTGCGACGCCGGAGGAGGTGCCGATCTCGGTCGCGCTGGCCGAACCGGTCGCGGAGGAGTCGCCGGCGCCCGCCGAGGCGCCGGCCGAGCAGGCGGCGGCCCCGGCCGAGGAGGCCCCGCCCGCGGTGGAGCCGCCGCCGGAACCCGTCCCGCCCAAGACGCCGCCGGAGCCCGACCCGCCGCCGGTGCCGGAGCCCCCGCCGCCGGTCGAGCCGCCGCCGCCGGAGCCGGTGCCCGAGGAACCGCCGCCGCCCGAACCCGTGCCGGAGCCTGCGCCCGAGCCGCCCCCGCCACCGCGGCCCGATCCGCAGCCGGCGCCGCGCCCGCGCCCCGCGCCCCGGCCGGCACCGCCGCGCCCGGCCGCGCCCGCCGCGACGACCGCCCCGGCCGCCGCTGCGCCGGCCGCGACCGCCGCGCGGCCGTCCGGACCGCCGCCGTCCTACCTGCAGGCCGTCGCGGCGGCGCTGGAACGGCAGAAGCGGTATCCGGAAGCGGCGCGGGCGCGCCGCGCCATGGGTGTCGCGCTGCTGCAGTTCACCGTCGCGCGGGACGGGCGGGTGCTGCGCTGGCGCGTGGACCGCAGCGCCGGGGATGCCGACCTCGACCGCGCGGTGGAGCAGATGATCCAGCGCGCGAGCCTGCCCGCGATGCCGGCCGAGATGCCGGGGGACAGCCTGACGGTCACCGTGCCGGTGCGATTCCAGATCCGGTAGGGCGGGCCTAGTCGGCGCGGATGTCGTTCTCGCGCACGACCTGGCCCCATTTCGCCCAGTCCCCGGCGAGCGCGCGGCCGAAGCGGTCGCGCGGGCCGCCGACCGGCTCGGCGCCGAAGCCGCGCACGCGCTCGATCACGTCGGGCTGGCGGAGGATGGCGTCGAGTTCCGTGTTCAGCCGGTCGAGGATCGGTTCGGGCGTCGCCCGCGGGGCGAGCAGGCCGCCCCAGAAGCCGACCTCGTAGCCGGGCAGCGTCTCGGCGAAGGCGGGCACGTTCGGGTAGAGCGGCGAGCGTTCCGCGCTGGTCACCGCGATGGCGCGCAGCGTCCCGGCCTCGAGCTGCGCGCGGGGGGTGAAGAGGCCGTCATGGGCGAGGTCGACCTCCCCGCGCATCAGCGCGGTGATGGAGGGCTGGTTGCCGGTGTAGGGGACATAGGTGACCTCGATGCCGGTCTGCTTCGCGAAGAGCACCATGGCGAGGTGGTTCACCGCCCCCGTGCCGGGATGCGAGACCGTCAGGCGGCCCGGCCGTTCCCGCGCCAGCGCCAGGAATTCGGGCACCGTCCGGGCCGGGAAGTCGGGCCGCGAGATCAGCGCCAGCGGGGCGGCCTGCGCCAGGACGACCGGCGCGAAGGCCTGCACGGGGTCGAGCGTGGAGGTGCGGTTCACCAGCACCGCGATCAGCGTGGACGGCGAGGTGTAGAGGAAGGTCGCCCCGTCCGGCGCGGCGCGCGCGACGTGGTCCGCGGCGACGAGGGTGGAGGCACCCGGGCGGTTTTCCACGAAGAAGCTGCTGCCGGGGATGCGCTCGTTCAGCTTCTGGGCCAGCAGGCGGGCCATGATGTCGTTGGCGCCGCCGGCGGCGAAGCCGACCACGATGCGGACCGGCCGGGTCGGCCAGGCCTGGGCGAGCGCCGTCCCGGCCGTGAGCAGGGCGGGGGCCGCGAGCAGCGTCACCCGGCGGGTCGTGGGTCGGTTCACCGGATCGTTCCTCCCATTCGTCGTCCCGGACAGGCTAGAGGAGCCCGGCCGCAGGCGGAACAACGCGCAGTCGTGATGAGGCTGTACCGTCCGGACGGTTGACAGTCCGTCCGGACGGTATAGATGCGCGCCATGATGGACGCTACCGCAACGAATGCGCCCGGTTCCGCGCGCACCCGCATCCTGGACGCCGCCGAACGCATCGTGCAGGCGAAGGGGGTGGGCGGGCTGACGCTGGATGCCGCGGCGCGCGGGGCCGGGGTGTCGAAGGGCGGGCTGCTCTATCACTTCGCCTCCAAGGAAGCGCTGATCGGCGGGATGCTCGAGCGCTACGCCGAGTTCTGCTCGGCGAGCTTCGACGCCACGGTGGCGCGCCAGGGCGAGGGCCGTGGCCGCGTCGCCCGGGCTTTCATCGCCTGGGCCTTCGGCGAGGAGGATACCTCGCCGGGGACCGAACAGACGGATCGATTGGCCGCGGTGTGCCTCGCGGCCTTCCACCACGATCCCGCACTGCTCGACCCGATGCGCGCGGTCGCGGCGCGGATGAAAGCGGAACTGCTCGCGGACGGGACGCCGACGGGTGCGGCGCTCGCGGTGCTGACAGCCTCCGACGGGCTGTTCATGGCCCATATCTTCAAGCTGTACCGGCACACCGATGCCGAGCGCGCGGCGCTGCGCGCGACGCTCGAGGCGCTGCTGGCTTCCTCCGCATGACGCGGCGCGGGCGGATCCTCGCCGGGCTGGCGGTGCTCGGCCTCGCGGCCGGGGGCTACGCCTGGATGGAGCATGGCGCGGCCGGCGACACGCCGCAGCGGCCGGTCGCCGCGACGCCCGCCGCGCCGGTCGGCGTCGGCGCGCTGGGGCGCGTCGAGCCGGCCTCCCGCATCCGCCGGCTGAACCAGCCGGGCGGCATGGCCGTCACGCGGCTCGACCGGCTGCTGGTCACGGAAGGCGACGTGGTGGCGGAGGGGGCCTTGCTCGCCGAATTCGCCGATGCGGCGCAGAAGGATGCCTCCGTCGCCCAGGCCGAGGCCGCGGTGGCGGAGGCGCGGGCGAGCCTGGCGCGGACGCGCGCCGCCGGCCGCCCGACCGAGATCGGGGCGCAGCGCGCGCGCATCGCCGCGCTGGTGGCGCAGGAGGACCTTGCCGCCCGCGAGGCCGAGCGCGCCGAACGCCTGCTGCCGACCGGCGCGGGCGCCGTCGCCGCGGCCGACCGCAACCGCGCCGCCGCGGTGCGCCTGACCGCGGAACGGCGGCAGGCGGAAGCCGAGCTGGAAAGCCTGCTGTCCTCGCGCCCCGAGGACATCGCGCTGGCCGAGGCGCGTCTCGCCGCGGCCGAGGCCGCGCTCGCCAAGGCGCGGGCGGATGCGGAACTGTCCCGCGTGCGCGCGCCCTTCGCAGGGACCATCCTGCGCATCATCGCCCGGCCGGGCGACCAGGTGGGCAGCGACGGGTTGCTCGAGATCGGCGACGTCACGCGGATGGACGTCGTCGCCGATGTCTACGAGACCGACCTGCCGCGGCTGCGCGTGGGCGCGCCGGCCGAGATCGTCGTCCCCGGCGAAAGCCGCCGCTTCGCCGCGACGGTGCGCGAGATCGGCTGGACCGTGCGGCGGCAGACCCAGGCCAACACCGACCCGGTCGCCGCGGTGGACGCGCGCACCGTGGAGGTGCGCCTCGCCCTCGACGAGGCGGGCGCCGAGGCGCTGCGGCGCCGATCCAACATGCAGGTGCAGGTAGCGATCCGGCCATGAACGTCATCGCCAAACCCACTTTGCTGCCCTGGGCGCCGGAGAACACCGGCGAAAGCAACGCCGCGCCGGCCGCGACCCCCGCCCGCGCGCGGGGTCCGGGGCTGTTCGAGCACATCTTCCTCCCGGCCCGGCTGGCGTGGCGGCAGTTGCGGGCGGAACGGGCGCGGCTGTTCTCCGCCATGGCCGGCGTGATGTTCGCCGCCGTGCTGGTCTTCATGCAGCTCGGTTTCCGTTCGGCGCTGTTCGACAGCGCGACGCGGCTGCTCACGGCCATGGAAGCCGAGCTGTTCCTGATGAACCCGCTGACCGTCGCCTCCTTCCGGCCGGAGCCGATGCCGCGCGTGCGCGCGCACCAGGCGCTCGCCTTGCCGGAGGTCGCGCAGGCCGTGCCGGTCTATCTGGCGCAGTCGACCTGGCGGAACCCCGAGGACGGGTCGCGCCGCGCCATCCAGATGATCGGCTTCGACGTCGAGGCCGGCGCGATGCATTTCGAAGGCCTCGACGCCATCATGCCGGCGCTGCGGCGCGTCGACGCCGTCGGCTTCGACACGCGATCCCGCCCCGAATTCGGCGATGTCGGGCGGCTGTTCGCCGAACGCGGACCCTTCGAGGTCCAGGTCGGCAACCGCATGGTGGAAGTCGCGGGCCTCGTGTCCATCGGACCGTCCTTCGGCGCGGACGGGAACCTCGTGATGAGCGAGGTGAACTTCCGCCGCATGGTGCGGGAACGACAGGCCTCGAACACCGACCTCGTCGCCATCCGCCTGCAGCCCGGCGCGGACATCGCCGCCGCCCAGGCCCGGCTGCGCGAGATCCTGCCGCCCGACGTCCTCGTGCTGACGCATGAGCAGCTCGTCGCGCATGAACGCCACTATTGGGAAACCGCCACACCGATCGGCTTCATCTTCGCCTTCGGGTCGATCATGGGGCTGATCGTCGGGATGGTGATCGTCTACCAGATCCTGTTCTCCGACATCGCCAACCACCTGCGCGAATACGCGACGCTGAAGGCGATCGGGTATTCCAACGGCTACCTCGCGCGCGTGGTCATGGCCGCGGCGCTGATCCTCGCGGTCATCGGCTTCCTCCCCGGGGCGGCGCTGTGCGTGTGGCTGTACGACGTGGTCGCCGGCGCGACCTTCCTGCCGCTGGCCATGACCTTCGAACGCGCAGGCCTGGTCTTCGCGCTGATCTTTGGCATGTGCGCGGCGGCCGGACTGCTCGCCATGCGCAAGCTGCGCGACGCCAGTCCGGCGGACATGTTCTGATGGGCGGCGTCGGGCGCAGCGGGGAGGGCTCCGCCCTCCCCGGAACCCCACCCGCCGAGGGCCGAAAGGCCCTCGGAACCCGATACTTGGGTGGTTGGGGGGAGGGGCACTGCGCGCGCGCCGGCCGCGGCGGTTCCGCAACGCCCCTCCCCCCAACCACCCAATTCATGGTGTCCAGAGGCCTTTCGGCCTCTGGCGGGGAGAGGTTCGGAGAGGGGCGGCGCCCCTCTCCGCCTGCGTCGCGATGACCGACCCCATCAGTATCTCCGGCCTGAACTACGCGTATGGCGAGGGCGAGTTGCGGCGGCCGGTGCTGCGCGATGTCGGCCTGCGCGTGCATGCCGGCGAGGTGGTGTTGCTGACCGGCCCGTCGGGGTCGGGCAAGACCACGTTGCTGACGCTGATCGGCGCCTTGCGGGGGATGCAGGAAGGGTCCTGCCGGGTGCTCGGGCGGGAGCTGATGGGGGCGAGCGAGCGCGAGCGCGTGCGGTTGCGGCGGTCGATCGGCTTCATCTTCCAGAACCACAACCTGCTGGGCTTCCTGACGGCACGGCAGAATGTCGCCATGGCGCTCGAGGTCGATGCGGCGGTGCCGGAGCGCGAGCGGCTGGAACGCGCGGGGGCGATGCTCGCGGCGGTCGGGCTGGCGGGGCATGAGGACAAGCCGCCGGCGAAGCTGTCGGGCGGGCAGCGGCAGAGGGTCGCGATCGCGCGCGCGCTGGTGGCGGCGCCGGGCCTGGTGCTGGCGGACGAGCCGACGGCGGCGCTGGACAAGGTGTCGGGCGGCGAGGTCGCGCATCTGCTGCGCGACATGGCGAAGTCCCGAGGCACGCCGATCCTGATGGTGACGCACGACCCGCGCATCCTGGATATCGCGGACCGGGTGGTGTCGATGGAGGATGGGCGGATCGTCGAGGCGGCCGTGGCGTAGGCGTTGGCGCGGCGCCGGCCCGCACCGCCTCCCGGCCACCCGTCGGGGATGCCGTCGCCGGCCGGCCAGGCGGTTGCCGCCTGCCCGCGCGGCGGGTATGCGGCGGCGACCCGACCGGAAGGCCTCGCGACATGACCACCCTCGACATCCTCGGCATCGGCAATGCCATCGTGGACGTGCTGGCGCGCGCCGAGGAGGACATGCTGGTCCGCCACGGCATGGCCAAGGGCGGCATGGCGCTGATCGGCACCGAGCAGGCCGAGACGATCTATGCCGACATGGCGCCGGGCGTTGAGAGCAGCGGCGGGTCGGCGGCGAACACCTGCGCGGCGGCGGCGGCGCTGGGGGCGAAGGTCGGCTACCTCGGCAAGGTCGCGGACGACGCGCTGGGGCAGGTGTTCCGCCACGACATCACCGCCGCGGGCGTGCATTTCCCGACCGCGCCGCTGCAGGGCGGGGCGCCGACGGCGCGCTGCCTGATCCTGGTGACGCCGGACGGGCAGCGGACGATGAACACCTACCTTGGCGCCTGCGTCACCTTCGGGGAGCAGGACCTGGATGCGGCGGCGATCGCGGGCGCGCAGGTGACCTACCTCGAGGGCTACCTGTTCGATCCGCCGGCCGCGCAGGCGGCCTTCCGGGCTGCGGCGCGCATCGCGCATGCGGCCGGGCGGAAGGTGGCGATCACCCTGTCGGATCCCTTCTGCGTCGAGCGGCATCGCGATGCGTTCCGCGCCTTCGTGCGCGACGAGGCGGACATCCTCTTCGCCAACGAGGCGGAGATCCGCGCGCTGTATCACGCGGCCTCCTTCGAGGAAGCGGCCGCGGCGGCGCGCGAGGACGTGGCCCTCGCGGCGCTGACCCGCAGCGAGCTGGGCAGCGTCATCGTCGCCGCGGCGGCCACGCATCAGGTCGCTGCCGCGCCCGCGACGGTGGTCGATACGACGGGCGCGGGCGACGCCTATGCGGCGGGCTTCCTGGCGGGGCTCACCTCGGGCCGGCCGCTGCCGGAATGCGGCCGCTGGGCCAGCATCGCGGCGGCGGAGGCGATCTCCCATTTCGGAGCCCGCCCGCAGGCGGACCTCAAGGCGCTGGTCGGCGTGCGCTGACGCCGCAGGCGCCTCACGCAGGCGTGTGAGGGGGCGCGCAACCTTCGGGGCGGTGGGGTGTTGTCTCCTCAGACAATGAGAGGAGAGCAATCATGCGACACCATGCCATCCGTTGCGGAATGCTCGGCCTGAGCCTGGTGACCATGCCGGCCCTCGCGCAGGGCGTCGCGGGCGATTCGCCGCTGAATGGCGGGGATCGCGTGTCCGCCCAGGCCGATGCCATCGCGACCCAGCAGGTCGAACCGCTGCTCCAGCAGGCCGAACAGGCTGCCCGTCAGGGCCGTCTGCCGCTGGCCAACGAGCTGGTCGAACGCGCCGAGGCGCTGGCCCTGACCCGGTCGACCATCGTCGGCACCGAAACCCAGCCGGTGACGTCGGGCCCGGTGGCCCGGATGGCCGAGGCCCGCGCCGCGATCGCCCGGCGGGACAGCTCGACGGCCGCCATGCTGATCGCCGAAGCGGCGAGCCTGGCGCGCGCCCAGGGTCTGTGACGGCGGCCGCACGGGTCGGCCTCCCCTCACCCCGTGCGGTGCCGTCACCGAAGGCGGCCCGCGGCGCATGCCCCCCCATCCCCCCACGCCGCGGGCCGCCGCACGCCTGCGCCAGTCCTGGCGCAGGCTTTTTCGTGCGCGTTCCGCCATGGCATCGCCGGGGGCGGCGCGGTATGGAGGCGGGGAGGCGCCTGCCGGCGGTGGCCGGGACCGGACAGGCCAGGCGCGACAGGGCGCGCCATGGCCAGGTTCGACATCCCGTTGCTCGTCACCGTGATCCTGCTGTTCCCGATGCTCTACTTCGCGATCGCGTCGCTGACCTTCTACCTGCGGAGCTTCGACGACCCGATCGTGACCTGGATGCTGCGCGGGCTGTTCGGCGCGTATTTCCTGGCCGTCGCCGTCTGCTGCTCCCTCGGCGCGGCGGTCTTCCTCATGGCCGGGCGGCCATTCGCGGCATTGGGCTTCGGGGTCCTCGTCGCGGGGGCGGTGACGGCACGGCCCTGGTTCCTCCAGCGGCTGGACGAGCAGATCCGGGCGCGGGACGCGGGCGACCGGGGCGCGGCGGGACGGCTGCGCCGACTGCAGCTGGGTGGGATCGTCTACAACGCCGCCCAGGCGGCTGCCGTCATCGGAAGCATCCCGCTGATTTTCGCGCCGCCGGCGGCCTGACGGCCTCATCCGGAGGCCGCCATGCGCCTGTGCCATGACTGGCACAGGCTTTTTTTCTCGCCATGGCGGGGCCGAGCGACTATGTGTTGCGCCGCAACATCCGACAGATCAGGCCGCGCCGCCCGCCCACGACCGGGGCAGGCGGGTGGCCGTGTTCATGGCAGGGCCCCCCGGGGGGCGAGAGGAGTGCGCGATGAGCGCCGCTGAGATCCGCAACGTGGCGATCATCGCCCATGTCGACCATGGCAAGACCACGCTGGTCGACCAGCTGCTGAAGCAGGCCGGCGCCTTCCGCGCCAACCAGCAAGTCGCCGAGCGCGCGCTGGACCGCAACGACCTCGAGCGCGAGCGCGGCATCACCATCCTCGCCAAGTCGACCGCGGTCGAGTGGAAGGGCGTGAAGATCAACATCGTGGACACGCCCGGCCACGCCGATTTCGGCGGCGAGGTGGAGCGCATCCTGTCCATGGTGGACGGCGCGATCGTGCTGTGCGACGCGGCCGAGGGCCCCCTGCCGCAGACCAAGTTCGTGCTGACCAAGGCGCTGGCGCGCGGGCTGAAGCCCATCGTCGTCATCAACAAGGTGGACCGCCAGGACGCGCGGGCGCACGAGGTGCATGACGAGGTGTTCGACCTGTTCGCCGCGCTCGGCGCGACGGACGAGCAGCTCGACTTCCACACGCTGTTCGCCTCGGGCCGCCAGGGTTGGGCGGACACCTCGCTGGAGGGGCCGCGCCAGGATCTCTCGGCGATGTTCGACCTGATCCTGTCGCATGTGCCGGCGCCGCAGGTCGATTTCGACGCGCCCTTCGCGATGAACGCCTCGATCCTGGAATCCGACAACTTCCTCGGCCGCATCCTGACCGGGCGCGTGGCGCAGGGTGTGGCGAAGGTGAACATGCCGGTGCGCGTGCTGCGCCAGGACGGCACCGTCGTGGAATCCGGCCGCCTGACCAAGCTGATGACCTTCTCCGGCCTCGACCGCGTGCCGGTCGACGAGGTGAAGGCGGGCGACATCATCGCCATCGCCGGCCTGTCCGACGCGACGATCCCGGACACCATCGCCGCGCCCGAAGTGACCGCGCCGCTGCCGGCGATCCCGGTCGATCCGCCGACGCTTGCCATGACCTTCCGCATCAATGACGGGCCGCTCGGCGGGCGCGAGGGCAAGAAGGTCACGTCGCGCCAGATCCGCGATCGCCTGATGAAGGAGATCGAGGGCAACGTCGCCATCAAGGTGAAGGTCTCGGACGAGGTCGACGCCTTCGAGGTGGCCGGCCGCGGCGAACTGCAGCTCGGCGTGCTGATCGAGCAGATGCGCCGCGAGGGCTTCGAGCTGACGATCGGCCGCCCGCGCGTGCTGACGCGCAACAACGAGGAGACCGGCGAGCGCGAGGAGCCCTACGAGGAGGTCCTCATCGACGTCGACGAGACCTATTCGGGCGTCGTCGTCGAGAAGATGTCGCTGCGCAAGGGCCAGATGCAGGACATGCGGCCGTCGGGCGGCGGCAAGGTGCGCCTGACCTTCCACATCCCGTCGCGCGGGCTGATCGGCTACCACGGCGAGTTCCTGACGGATACGCGCGGCACCGGCATGATGAACCGGCTGTTCCTGGGCTATCAGCCCTGGGCCGGGCACATCGAGGGCCGTCGCAACGGGTCCCTGATCAGCAACGCCGATGGCGAGGCGATCCAGTACGCGCTGTTCTACCTGCAGGAGCGCGGCACGCTGTTCGTGAACCCGGGCGACAAGGTCTATGTCGGCCTGATCCTCGGCGAGAATTCACGCGACAACGACCTCGACGTGAATCCGATCAAGGAAAAGAAGCTCACCAACATCCGCGCCGCCGGCAAGGATGAGGCGCTGCTGCTGATCCCGCCGCGGAAGATGTCGCTCGAGCAGGCGATCGCCTACATCGAGGACGACGAGCTGGTGGAGGTGACGCCGTCGGCGGTGCGCCTGCGCAAGCGCTTCCTCGACCCGCATGAGCGCAAGAAGCACGCGCGGCGGGCGGAATCCGAAGCGGCGTAACGACGCCGGACGTCACGCCGGGTCCGTGCCCGGCGGGACGCAGGATGGCAGGGCGGCGATCGCGGCCTCGCCCGCCAGCCGGCGCAGGTCGAATTGCGCGAGGGCGACGAAGCGCCCGGTCTGCGCCGTGCTCAGCCAGGTTCCGATGATGAGCGGCCCGGCCTCGATCGGGCCGGCGCGGCAGGCGTCGGCGGCGATGCCGATGGTCATGCGTCGCGCCGCCGAGCGGCGGAAGTCTTCCATCTCCTCGCGCGCCGCCGGGGTCAGGCGGAACGCCACGATGCGACGGCCCGGCGCGGGCGGCGCATCCTGCTGCGCCGCGCGGGACGCGGCCTCGTCTTCCTCCAACGCGAAATGACCGGTCCGGCTGCCCAGTTGGACGGCCAGCCGCGCCGTGCCTGGCCGGGGGCGCAAGGCGTCGGGCATATCGACCGCGGCGCGCAGGGCGGCGAGGTCGGTGGTGGCCGGATCCGTCGTCCGCAGGGCTTGCTGGCTGGCGGGGGGGATGGCGGCACAGGCGGTGGCCGCGAGGGCGAGGAGGAGCGTCGGCAGGCGCATCTTCGTTTCCAATATTGATTTCTTATCGTGAAACAGTAAAATTCGACCTGTCAATGGAGGGCCGACATGCCAACGCTCGCGACTCCCGCCGCCCGCCGCGCCGGCGTGGCGGTGATCGCCGCCATCGCCTTCAGCGTGGTGGCGCCGGTGGCGATCTGGTTCGACGATCGGCTCGTTGCACACGCGCTGCTCGGGCAGGGGGTGGTGCTGGGGTCGCTGTCGCCGTCGCTGCGTGCGGTCGGGATCGTGACGACGCTGCTGCCCTCGCTGTGCCTCGCCTGGGGGCTGCTCGGCGTGATGCCGGCGCTGCGGTCGATCGGGCGGGGGGAGGTGGTGCCGCGCGTCGGCGCCGCGCTGCACCGACTCGGCCTGTCGGTGCTGCTGGTCGGGTTGTATGAGCCGATCGGGCGGGCCGTGCTGCTCGCCGCGCTGACGCTGGCGCCGGGGCGGCTGGCGATCGAGATCGGCGTCTCGACCAATGCCGTGCTGCTGGTCGCGCTGGGGGCGACGCTGATGGCGCTGGGGCCGGTGCTGCGCGGCGCGGCGGCGGCGCTGGAGGAAAACCAGGGCTTCGTGTGACCCGTGCCGATCCTCGTGAAGCTCGACGTGATGATGGCGCGGCGGAAGATGCGCGGGCGCGACCTCGCGGCGCGCATCGGCATCACCGAGCAGAACCTGTCCCTGCTGAAATCCGGCAAGGTGAAGGGCGTGCGGTTCGAGACGCTGGAGCGGCTCTGCGCCGCGCTCGACTGCCAGCCGGGGGACCTGCTCGAATACCGCGCCGAGGACGTCGCGCCGGATTGAGCGGACCCGCCGGCGCACCGCCTTGCGCGACCCGCCCCGGACCCCGACACTTCGTCCCAAGCAACGTCACGACGTGAGGGAAACGGAATGTCCGAAGGCGCGGGCCGCAAGGCCGTCGAGGTGCCGGTCCATGACGCGCTGATCGTCGGCGCGGGGTTCGCGGGCCTTTATCAGCTGCATGCGCTGCGGGACCGGCTCGGGCTCTCGGCGCATGTGCTGGAAGCGGCGGACGGCGTCGGCGGCACCTGGTGGTGGAACCGCTATCCCGGCGCGCGCTGCGATTCCGAAAGCCATGCCTATGCGTTCTATTTCTCTGAGGAGCTGCTGCAGTCCTGGGAGTGGTCGGAACGCTACCCCGAACAGCCGGAAATCCTGCGCTACCTGAACCATGTGGCGGACCGGCTGGACCTCCGGCGCGACATCACCTTCAACGCGCGCGTCACCTCCGCGCGGTGGGATGCCGAGGACAATCTCTGGCACGTCACGACCGCGGACGGGCAGCGTTGGGCGGCGACCTGGCTGATCACGGCGGTGGGGTGCCTGTCCTCGGCGAACATTCCCGACATTCCGGGGCGCGACGACTTTGCGGGCCGCTGGGTCCATACCGGGCATTGGCCGCATGAGGGCGTGGACTTCGCCGGCCTGCGCGTCGGCATGATCGGCACCGGGTCGACCGGCATCCAGGCCGCGCCGGTGATCGCCGGGAGCGCGGCGCATCTCACGGTCTTCCAGCGCACCGCGAACTATTCCATTCCCGCGCGCAACACGCCGCTGACCTCGGCGTTCAAGCGCTGGGCGAAGGAGAACGCGGCCGAGATCCGCGAAG
The DNA here is from genome assembly GCF_012927745.1 of Neoroseomonas marina. Taxonomy (GTDB): domain Bacteria; phylum Pseudomonadota; class Alphaproteobacteria; order Acetobacterales; family Acetobacteraceae; genus Neoroseomonas; species Neoroseomonas marina. The sequence goes on along the minus strand of NZ_JABBKX010000002.1, from coordinate 126,202 downwards.
CGATGCACGCGACCGGCAACGGCCATCCCTGGCCGGTCAGCGATCGCTCGGCCCTCGAGGTCGATGACGCCGAACGCGAGGCGATCTTCCGTGCCGCCTGGGAGAAGGGCGGGCTGCGCCTGCGCGCGACCTTCCGCGACATCCTGACCGACCGGCGCGCCAACGACACCGCGGCCGAATTCATCCGCGCCCGCATCCGGGAAGTGGTGAAGGACCCGACGACGGCGGCGATGCTGACCGACATCGACCATCCCTTCGCGACGAAGCGCCCGCCGATCGACACCGGCTATTTCGAGACCTTCAACCGCGACAACGTCACGCTGGTCGATGTGCGCGCCGACCCGATCGAGCGCATCACGCCCACCGGCATCCGGCTGAAGAGCGGCGCGGAACATGCGCTCGACATCATCGTCTTCGCGACCGGCTTCGATGCCATGACCGGCGCGCTGCTGCGCATGGGCATCACCGGGCGCGACGGGCTGACGCTGAGCGACGCCTGGGCGGCCGGGCCGCGCACCCAGCTCGGCCTGCAGGTGGCGGGTTTCCCGAACATGTTCACCGTGACGGGGCCTGGCAGCCCGTCCGTGCTGACCAACATGCCGGTCGCCATCGAGCAGCATGTCGAATGGATCACCGACTGCATCGCGGCGATGCGCGCGCGCGGTGTGGCGACCATCGAGCCGACCGAGGAGGCCTGCGACCGCTGGGTCGCGCATGTGAACGACGTCGCGAATGCGACGCTGATGCCCCAGGCGGGGCATTCCTGGTATCTGGGGGCGAATGTCCCCGGCAAGCCGCGGGTCTTCATGCCCTATGCCGGCGGCATGCCGGCCTATCGGCGGGTCTGCGACGAGGTCGCCGCCGCGGGCTATGAAGGCTTCGTGACGACCGGGGCGCGCACAAGGGTGACCGCATGAACGACCACACCACCGTCGCCACGCCGCTGAGCTTCGAGGCGCGGCTCGACCGCCTGGCGGAACTCGCCGTGAAGGTCGGGCTCGGGCTGCAGAAGGGGCAGCAGCTGGTAATGACCGCTTCGCTCGAGCATGTGCCGCTCGCGCGGCGCATCACCGAGCAGGCGTATCGCGCCGGCGCGTCCCTGGTGACGACGCTGTTCCATGACGAGCAGTCGGCGCTGTCCCGCTACCGGCTGTCGTCGGATGACGCCTTCGACGTCGCGCCGGGCTGGCTGTTCGACGGCATGGCGGCGGCCTTCCGGGGCGGGGCGGCGCGGCTTGCGATCGTCGGCGACGACCCGACGCTGCTGTCGGGCGAGGACCCGGCGAAGGTTGCGCGGGCGAACAAGGCGCGGTCGAAGGCGTATCAGCCGGCGCTCGAGCTGATCACCACCTCGGCGATCAACTGGACGCTTGTCGCGGGCGCGACGCCGGCCTGGGCGCGAGCGGTCTTCCCGGACCTGGACGAGGCGACGGCGCTGGCGCGGCTGTGGGATGCGATCCTCGCGGCCTCGCGCGCCGATGCGCCCGATCCGGTGGCGGCCTGGGCGGCGCACAACGCGTCGCTGGTGGCGCGGCGCGCGATGCTGAACGAGCGGCGCTATGCCGCGCTGCGCTTCCGCGGGCCGGGCACGGACCTGGTGGTGGGCCTCGCGGACGGCCATGCCTGGTCGGGCGGCGTGACGACCGCGCGCAACGGCGCGACGGGCAATCCGAACATCCCGACCGAGGAGGTGTTCACCACGCCGCATGCCGCGAAGACGCAGGGCACGGTGGTGGCGACCAAGCCGTTGTCCTACCAGGGCACGCTGATCCGCGACATCCGCGTCCGCTTCGAGGGCGGCGTGATCGTCGAGGCGCAGGCGAGCACCGGGCAGGACGTGCTGCAGCGGATGATCGACACCGACGAGGGCGCGCGGCGGCTCGGCGAGGTCGCGCTGGTGCCGGCGGCGAACCCGATCGCGGCGACCGGGATCCTCTTCCTCAACACGCTGTTCGACGAGAATGCGGCGAGCCACATCGCGCTCGGCCAGGCCTATTCCAAGTGCTTCGTCGACCAGGACCTGACCGAGGCCGAGCTTGCGCAGCGCGGGGCGAACCGCAGCCTGATCCATGTCGACTGGATGATCGGATCGCCGGAGACCGACGTGGACGGCATCGATGCCGAAGGGCGCGAGGAGCCGGTGATGCGCAAGGGGGCCTGGGTCCGGTAGGGCGCGCTACCAGTTCGCGGCACCGGCCCACACCCCCGCCCGGCCACCCATCCAGGATACTGTCGTTGGGGGGCCGGGTGGGGATGTGGGCCGGTGCCGTTCTCGACACGCAAAAGTCCGCTCGGATGGACGCAGCCGCGGCCTTCTGGCAGGGTCCGGGCCGCATGCTCTCGATCCCCGCCAGCCGCCCCAATGCCTATACGGGCAGCCCGCTCGACCGGGCTGCCGAGAAGCGCGACGACGCCGAGTTCATCGGCGCCGCCCTGCTGCATCCCGATAGCCTCTTCGCCCCCGTCTGGCGGGCCCGCAGCCTGATGAAGGGCGTCGCCGAGGGGCATCCCGAGGCGGTGCTGCTGACCGGCGGCGCAGCCGAGGCGGTGCGCATGGCCGATGGCCCCTGGGCGTTCCTCGGCCTATGGGACGGGCGGCCGGTCTTCGCGGTGGATTGTTCCCACGCCGACGACCCGCTGCCGCTGCTGCCCGACGGGATGGGCGCCTTCACCGACCTGCGCCAGGTCGCGGGACTGCTGCCGCCCGGCGAGGCGAGCGTCCTCGCCCACGCCCGCGGGCTGATGCACTGGCGGACCAAGCACCGCTTCTGCGGCATCTGCGGCCAGCGCTGCGAGCCGCGTTCGGCCGGCAACGTGATGGTCTGCACCGGCTGTGGCGCGCAGCATTTCCCGCGCACCGACCCCGCGGTGATCATGCTGGTGGTGCGCAACGGATCCTGCCTGCTGGGCCACTCGCACCGCTTCCCCAACGTGACGATGTATTCGACGCTCGCCGGGTTCGTGGAACCGGGCGAAAGCCTCGAGGAAGCGGTGCGGCGCGAGGTGAAGGAGGAAGCGGGAGTCGAGGTGGGGCGCGTGCTCTATCACTCCTCCCAGCCCTGGCCCTTTCCGTCCTCGATCATGCTCGGCTTCCATGCCGAGGGCCTGTCGGAGGAGATCCGGATCGATCCGGGCGAGTTGAAGGATGCGCGGTGGTTCTCGCGCGACGAGATCCGCAATCACCAAGCGCTCGGGTTTTCCCTGCCGCGGCCGGATTCGATCGCGCGGCGCCTCATCGAGGATTGGATGGAGTCATGAGCGAGCGCTGGCGTGGCGCGGCGCTGGCCGCTGCCCTCCTGGCCCTCGCCGCCTGCGAGACGGGCGGCGTCTGGGCGAATGTGCCGACCGACAATACGCCCGACGGCCAGGCCTGCCGACGCGAGGCCGAGCAGGACCCCGAGGTGCGGCGGATCGCGTCGCAGTTCACCGCCTCGGGCAATGAGGCGTGGAACGAGCGGGTGCGGCAGGAGATGCTGATCGCGCTGCCAAGGGCCTGGCGCGAATGCATGACGCGACGCGGCGCGATGCCCGGCGGCGGCGTGGAGCCGCTGCGGCGGACGACGTTCTAGGATGTGTGCGAGGGCATCGCCCTCGCGCTGTCGAAGGGCCTTCGGACGCGGGGCGGCCGGCATCCGCCGGCCTTGGCTCGCCGCTGCTGCGGCGGGCCACGTTCGCGGCGATCAATCGTCGCGCAGCTGCGGATTGTCGAAGGTCGGGCGCCGCGCGGCGGACAGCGCGTCGTGCAGCGCGTCGTGCAGCGACTTCTTCTCCTCGGCCGCGAGGTCGCGGCCGATCTCGAGGGTGCGGCCGCGGCTGTCGATCCGCAGCACGCCCGCATGGCCCGGGTCCTCGAGATAGGTGAGGCGCGCCCAATAGGGATCGAGCGACATTTCCTCGCGCCGGCCGCGTTGGTCGGTGCGGATGATGGCGAGCCGACCGGGCGTCAGCAGCAGGACTTCCGACGAGCGGGCCGAGCGGCGCGCATGCAGCGCGACGAGGCCGAGGGCGAAGAGCACCTCGCCGCCCAGGAAGGGCAGGATCGGCCACGCCCCCAGGGCGACGAACAACAGGCCCGTCAGCCCCGCGCAGGCGCACAGCAGCAGGACGAGCGCGCGGTAGCCCACCGGCGTCAGCGACCGCGGCGGGGTGCAGATGGCCTGGAACAGGACGGGCTCGGCGGGGGGTGCCATGCCACCGCAAGATAGGCGAGGATCGCGCCCGTGCCAGCCATGCCGACCAAGCCGAAGAAGCCGAACCACGGAACCGCCACGGCGCCGCGCCGCGCCCGCCTGATGCCGCCCGCGCAGGCGGAGGCCTTCATCCGCGCCCTCGCCGTCGCCAATCCGGCGCCCGAGACGGAACTGATCTACCACGACCCCTTCACGCTGCTCGTCGCCGTGGTGCTGTCGGCGCAGACGACGGATGCGGCGGTGAACAAATGCACGCCGGCGCTGTTCGCGGCGGCGCCGACGCCCGAGAGGATGGCCGCGCTCGGCGCCGAGGGGATCGGTCCCTACATCCGCACCATCGGGCTGTGGCAGGGCAAGGCGAGGAACGTCGCGGCGCTGGCGCGCGACCTGGTGGAGAAGCATGGCGGCCAGGTGCCGGGCGATCGCGAGGCGCTGGAGGCCCTGCCCGGCGTCGGGCGCAAGACCGCGAATGTCGTGCTGAACGTCGCCTTCGGGCAGGAGACGATGGCGGTCGACACGCACATCTTCCGCCTGGGCAATCGCTGCGGCCTGGCGCCGGGCAAGACGCCGCGGGAAGTGGAGGAGAAGCTGGTGAAGCGCTGCCCGCCCGAGTTGCTGCGGGACGCGCATCACTGGCTGATCCTGCACGGGCGCTACGTGTGCAAGGCACGGGCGCCGGAATGCTGGCGCTGCGTCGCGCGGGCGTATTGCAACTACAACGACAAGGTGCTGGCGCCGCCGGTGAAGTGAGGGTGCTGCCGGAGGGGCGCCGCCCCTCCGGACCACCCCGCCGAGGGCCGAAAGGCCCTCGGAACCCGGTATGGGTTTCCAAAGGCCCTTCGGCCTTTGGCGGGGAGAGTTCGAGAGGGGCAGGGCCCCTCTCGATGGCCGTCAGGCTTTCCCGGCCATCTTCGCGACGGTGTGCGCCAGCGCCTTGTCGAGCACCTCGATCAGCGTGTCGCATTCCGTCTTGGTGATGATGAGCGGCGGCGACAGCACGATGGTGTTGGAGTGCCGCGACCCGCCGCCAGAGCGGCCGACGATCACGCCGTTCGCCTTGCAGAACTCGACCACGCCGCCGACCAGCGCGCCGTCGAGCTGCACCTTGCTCTCGCGGTCGGTGACGAGCTCGATGCCGATCAGCAGGCCCTTGCCGCGCACGTCGCCGCAGATGCCGTGCTTGAACAGCGTCGCCTTGAGGCCGTCCATCAGGTAGGCGCCCATGGTCGCGGCGCGCTCGGGCAGCTTCTCCTCGAGCATGATCTCGATGTTGCGCACCGCGACGGCGGCGGCGGCGGGGTGGCCGCCATAGGTGTTCACCTGCATCACCTGGCGGGCCTCGGCGACCTCGCCGAGGAAGCTGTCGAAGACGCGGTTCTTCACCACGGTCGCGGCGATGGGCAGGTAGGCGGAGACGATGCCCTTGGCGACCGCCATGATGTCCGGGCTGATGCCGTAGTGCTGGTGGCCGAACATCTTGCCCGTGCGGCCGAAGCCGTTGATCACCTCATCGACGTGCAGCAGCACGTCGTATTTGCGGCAGATCGCCTCGACCTTCGGCAGGTAGTCGTCGGGCGGCACGGCGACGCCGACGCCGGACATGATCGGCTCGACGATCACCTCGGCGACCGTCTGCGGACCCTCGGCCTGGATCGTCGCCTCGAAGGCCGTTGCGCAGGCGGTCTTGCAGGATGGGTATTCGAGGCCGAGCGGGCAGCGGTAGCAGGTCGGTGCCGGGACGTGGATGAACTCGCCGGCGAAGGGCTCGAACTTCATCTTGCGCTCGCCCATGCCGCCGGCGGCCAGCGTCGCGAGCGTCGTGCCGTGATAGGCGTAGTGGCGCGCGATGGTCTTGAAGCGGAACTGGCCGGGGAATTCGTGCTTGGCGTATTGCCGCGCCACCTTGAAGCCCGCCTCGTTCGCCTCGGAACCCGAGTTCACGAAGTAGGTGTGGTAGCCGCCGCCCATCAGCGCGTTGATCTGCTCGCCGAGACGCGCGGCGGGCAGGTTCATGGCCGTGTGCGGATAGTAGGCCATCTGCTCCATCTGCTCGGCGGCGATCTGCGCGAGCTCGGTGCGGCCATAGCCGATGTTGACGCACCACAGGCCGGCCATGGCGTCGAGATAGGTCGAGCCGTCCGCGTCCACGATGGTCGAGCCCTGGGCGCCGGTGACGACCATCTGCGACTTCTCGAGCGCGCGGTGCTGCACGATCGGGTGCATCACGTTCTCGAGGTCCTGGGCGACGACGCGGCGGCGTTCTTCCGGATCGGGCTGGTTCGTGACGGACATGGTCGGGGCCTCCCGGGCTGCTGGGTGAGGCGATGGTCGCGCGGGACGGCGGCGAAGGAAAGCGGGAAGCGGCGGATTCAGCCCCGCGGGATCGGGCGCGCGAGCGCCAGCGCGGCGCCGGCGACGGCCGCGACGGCCGACAGCGGCCCGAAACCGCCGAAACCGACCGCCGCCATCACCCAGCCTCCGAGCGCCGCGGCGCCGAGCCAGCCGAAGGAGGCCGAGGTGACGTTGAGGCCGAGGACGGTGCCGCGGATCTCGTCCGGCACGTTGGCCAGGGCGGCCATGAGGCTCGGCCGGGCGACGGCGTTGACGAAGACATAGGCGAAGCCGAGCGCGACCGTGGTGACCAGCCCCGGCGTCCAGCCATAGAGCGCGAGCGCCACGACGGCGGAGCCGGCCATGGCCCCGGCGAAGACATGCAGCCGGTTGCGCATGCGGTCGGCCATCTGTCCGCCGACCACGGTGCCGAGGATGTTGCCCAGGGCGATGACGGCAAGCGGGATCGCCACCCCGGCGGGCGTGAGGCCGTAGGTCGTTTGCAGGAAGGTCGCGAAATAGACGACGGCGATGCCGTAGCAGAGTCGCTCGGCGACCCCCATGGCGAGCAGGCGCAGCACCGGGCCGCTCATGGCGCCGCGCATGGAGTGCCGCGCGGCGGAGCCGCGGCGCGGGGCCTCGGCGGGCGTGAGGGTGGTGAGGAAGAGGCCGAGGGCCGCCAGCACGGCGATGCCGCCGACGCCCAGCGCGACGCCCCGCCAGCCGATATAGGTGCCGACCCAGGCGGCGAGCGGGACGCCGAGCAGCAGGGAGAAGGACTGGCCGGCCATGACCCAGCCCAGCGCCCGGCCACGCTGCCGGTCCACGGTGCGGGCGGATGCCTCGGTCATGATGACGCCGGTGAAGCCTCCGGCGAAGGCGCCGGCCGCGCTGACCGCGACGGCGACGCTCCAGTAGTTCGGGGACAGGGCGACGCCGACCAGGGTGGCGGCCAGGCCGATCGGTCCGCCGATCAGGAAGGGCCGCCGGCCCCAGCGATCCGACCAGGCGCCGGCGAAGAGCGAGCTGATGCCCCAGGCGATCGAGGTCAGCGCCATCAGGTTCGCGACCATGCCGAGGCTCGCCGAGAGGTCGCGCGACATGTCCAGCAGGAAGGGCGCGCGCGTCGTCCCGGAGGAGGAGGCGGCGAACATGCCGAGGCACGCCGCCGCCAGCAGCGCCCAGGGCATGCGCGGCAGCGAGGCGGGACCTGGTGTCAGTGGAACACGCGGCCGGCGTCGATGACGATGGTCTGGCCGGTCATCGTCCCGGTGCGGCACATGGTGATGACCATGTCGGCGCAATCGTCCTTGTCGGCCGCCTTCCGCAACAGGGAGGTGGCGGCGGACCGCTCGACCTGTTCGGGGCGGAGGTTCGCGGTGGCGCGCGTGCCCTCGAGCAGGCCGGGGGCGACGCAGTTCACCAGGACCTCGGGGGCGAGCGCGACGGCCATGCACTTGGTCAGGTGGATCAGCCCGGCCTTGGAGACGGCATACGCGATGGAGGATCCGGTCGGGCCGAGGCCGGCGACCGAGGCGATGTTCACGATCCGCCCGCGCCCCTGCGCCTTCATCACCGGCGCGACCGCCTTGGTCAGGCGCATCGGGCCGGTGAGGTTCACGGCCATGATCTTCTCCCACACCTCCTCGGTCAGGTCGTCGAGGTCGTTGAAGGGGATCGACTTGTTGTAGGCGGCGTCGTTCACGAGGATGTCGAGGCGGCCGAAGGATGTCGTCACGGCATCGACCAGCGCGGCCACCGCCGCGCCGTCGGTGATGTCGCAGCCGAAGGCCTGGGCACGGACGCCATGCGTCGCGGCGAGATCGCGCGCCACCGCCTCGGCCGGGTCGCGGCTCTGCGCGTACATCACGGCGATGTGGGCGCCTTCGCGCGCGAGGGCGTGGCAGATGCGCTGGCCGAGGCCGCCATTGCCGCCCGTGACGAGGGCCACTGCGCCCTTGAGGTTCATGGATACGTCCTCCGTTCTCGGCGCCAGCCTGTCCTGTCGGCGCGGCGCGGTCCAGGGGGCGGGCTGGCCGGGCGGCGCGCGCGGTTCTACGCTTCGCTTCAGGGAGAAGATGTCCATGAAATGGAGCGGCGGCGGCTGGGACCTCGAGGTCCTGGTCAACGGCTATCCGGGCAAGGTGGTGCCGCATGGCGGGCTCGGCTGGAGCACGGTGGTGCTGCTGCGCGGGCACGGGCGCATCGTGGTGCTCGACGGCGGCGGCTACGGGCTGCGCAAGCCGCTCGCCGCGGCGCTGAAGGAGCGCGGCATCCGGCCCGGCGATGTGACCGACCTGCTGCTGAGCCACGCGCATCACGATCACTGCGTGAACTGGCCGATGTTCCGCGAGGCGCGGATCGCGATCGGGCGGAAGGAGCTCGCCTGGGCGCGCGGCGTCGCCTGGGGCGAGACCTCGGTGCCGGAGCATGCGGTCGAGGCGCTGGCGCACTGGCCGACGCTGCACCTGATCGACGAGGGGGAGGAGGTGCTGCCCGGCATCGTGGCGCGGCTCGCGCCCGGGCATACGCCGGGGCACCTGATCTTCCTCATCGCCGGCGACGGGCAGGACTGCGTGCTGCTGCAGGATGCGGTGAAGAACCGCGTCGAGCTGACCACGCGGCAGACCGACATGACCTACGACCCGGCGGTGAGCCGCGCGACGATCGACATGGTGTGGGAGATCTGCCGGTCGCGGCCGGGCTGCCTGCTGATCCCCGGGCACGACCTGCCGATGGTGATGGAGAACGGTGTGCCGCGGCCGATCGGGCAACACAGGGCGGCGATCCGCGCCTGGTTCGGGGAGACGCTCGACGACATCGCGAGCATCGACCTGGCCCCGGGGCCGACGGTCTGAGGAAGGAGGGCAGGATGACGAAGGTGCAGGCGCTCGAGATCGCGCCGATCCAGGGGTCGGTCAGCGAGGCGGAGTGGCAGGCGCGCGTGGACCTCGCGGCCTGCTACCGGCTGTGCGACCGCTACGGCATGTCGGACATGATCTACACTCACATCACGGCGCGCGTGCCGGATGCGCCGGGGCAGTTCCTGATCAATCCGAACGGCATGCTGTTCAGCGAGATCACGGCGTCCTCGCTGCTGAAGGTGAACACGGAAGGCGAGATCCTGTATCGCCCCGACCTGCCCTATGGGCTGCATCCGGCGGGCTTCACCATCCATTCCGCGATCTATCGCGCGCGGCCCGACGTGGGCGCGGCGATGCACACGCACACCATCGCCGGGATGGCGGTCAGCGCGCTGAAATGCGGGCTGCTGCCGCTGACGCAGACGGCGACGCGCTTCTATGGCCGCATCGCGTACCACGATTTCCGCGGGCCGGAGCGCGACCCGTCGGAGCGCGAGGCGCTGGCGAAGTCGCTGGGCTCGCTGAACTACTGCATCCTGCGCAACCACGGCCTGCTCACGGTGGGCGAGAGCGTGGCGGAGGCCTTCATCGCGATGTGGGGGCTGGAGCGCGCCTGCCAGGCGCAGCTGCAGGCGATGGCCTGCAACACCGAACTCGAGATGCCGAGCCCGGAGGTGGTGGAGAAGTCCTGCGCCATGTACGCGCCGGGCAATTCGCGGAAGTACGGGCTGCTGGAATGGCCGGGCCTGCTGCGGCAGCTCGACCGGACGGATCCCGGCTTCCGGGACTGAGCGCTACGCGCCGCCGGCCCGGCCGAGATAGAGGGCGGCGGCGCGTTCATCCGCGAGCAGGCCGGCGGCGGCGCCGAGCATCGCGACCTTGCCGCCGTCCAGGATGCAGCCGCGGTCGGAGACCGAGAGCGCCTGGCGCGCGCGTTGTTCCACCATCAGCACCGAGACGCCGAGCGCGGGCAGGGCGCGGATGCGCTCGAAGGAGTCCGCGACGCGCGCGGGGGCGAGGGCGGCGGTGGGTTCGTCGAGGATCATCAGGCGCGGCCGGGCCATGAGCGCGCGGGCGAAGGCGAGCTGCTGGCGCTCGCCGCCCGAAAGGCTGCCGGCGCGGGCGCGGCGGCGTTCGGACAGCGCGGGGAAGGCGTCCAGCAGTTCGGCGATGCGGGCCTTGGCGTCGCGCACGCCCTGCACGACCTGCAGATTCTCGAGCACCGAAAGCGAGGCGAAGACGTTGCCGACCTGCGGGACATAGGCGATGCCGAGGGCGAGACGGCGTTCGACGGGCTCGGCCAGGATGTCGGTGCCGTCGAGCGCGATGCGGCCCGATGCGCGCGGCAGCAGGCCCATCACGGCCTTGGCCAGCGTCGACTTGCCGGCGCCGTTGGTGCCGGCGACGGTGAGGATCTCACCCTGTTCCACCGTCAGGTCGATGCCGTTGAGGATGTCGGTCTCGCCATAGCCGCCGGTGAGCTGCGCGATCTCGAGCAGGCTCATGCCGGCGCACCCCCGAGATAGGCCTCGCGCACCGCCGCGTCGGCGAGGACCGCCTGCGGCGTGCCGGTGGCCAGCACGCGGCCGCGGTCCATCACCACCAGGCGCGGCACGAGGCGCGAGAGGGCGTCGAGATCGTGCTCGATGACGAGGAAGCCGATGCCGCGGCCGTTGAGGTCGCGGATGCGCGCCATGATCTCCTCGATCAGCACCGGGTTCACGCCGGCGAAGGGCTCGTCGAGCAGGATCAGGCGCGGCTTGGCCATCAGCGCGCGGCCGAGCTCCACCAGCTTCTTCTGGCCGCCGGACAGGCGGCCCGCGGGCGTGTCGGCGACGCGGGCGAGGCGGAGGAAGTCGATGGTGGCGTCGGCCTCGGCGCGGATCGCGTCTTCCTCGGCGCGCACGCGGCCGGGGCGGAGGAAGAGACCGAGCAGGCCCTCGCCCGACTGGCCGGGGGCGGCGGCCATCAGGTTCTCGCGCACCGTCAGGTGGTGGAATTCGCGCGGGACCTGGAAGGTGCGGATCATGCCGGCGCGGGCGCGCGCGGCGGGGCCGAGGCGATCGAGCGGCGTGCCGTCCAGCGCGACGCTGCCGGCATCGGCGGCGATGAAGCCCGACACGACCGAGAAGAGCGTCGACTTGCCCGCGCCGTTCGGGCCGATGATGCCGAGCAGGCCGGAGCTCTCCATCTCGAAGGAGACGCCATCAAGGGCGCGGAAGCCGCCCCAGGCCTTGGTGATGTCGCGGACGACGAGGCTCATCGGCGGGTGTAGTCCCCGACCAGGCCCTGCGGGCGGAACAGGGTGAAGAGGATCAGCGCGAGGCCGACGGCGCCGAAGCGCAGGCTCGCCATGGCGACGCCGGAGATGGCGTCGGGGGCGATGTCGCGCAGGAAGCGCGTGCCCTCGAGGAACAGCATCAGCAGGAGCGCGCCGACCACGGCACCCGAGACGCGCCCGACGCCGCCCATGATCATCGCCATCCAGACATAGAAGGTGACGAGCGGGATGAACTGGTCCGGCGAGAGATAGGTGATGTAGTGCGCGTAGAAGGCCCCCGCGATGCCGGCGAGCGCCGCGCCGAGGGCGAGCACCTGGATCTTGAAGCGCGCGGGATCCTTGCCGAGCGCCTTCAGCGCCTCCTCATTGTCGCGGATCGCCTCGATGACGCGGCCGAAGGGGGAGCGGGTGATGCGGCGGAGCGCCAGCGCGGCGGCGACGCAGACCAGGGTGATGGCGGCGAGCGTCGCGAGCGCGCCGGGCAGGCCGACGCCGAGGCCGGCGAAGGTGCGGGGGATGCCGGGAATGCCCTGCACGCCGTTGGTGAGCCATTTCTCCGAGGTGATGGCGAGGCGCACCGTCTCGCCGAAGCCAAGCGTCACCACGGCGAAGTAGTCGTCGCGCAGGCGCAGCGCGACGAGGCCGATGGGCCAGGCGGCCAGCGCCGCGAGCAGCGCGGCGAAGGCGAAGGAGGCAACCAGCGGCACGCCCTGCATGGACACGATCGCCGAGGCATAGGCGCCGATGGCGAAGAAGCCGACATGGCCGAAATTCACCAGGCCCGTCAGCCCGTATTGCAGCGTGAGGCCGAGGGTCAGCAGGACGTAGATGGCGCCGACGATGGCGATGGCGACGATGTAGGCTTCCATCAGCGCACGCCCTCGACCCGGCCGAGCAGGCCGCGCGGGCGGACCAGCAGCACCGCCAGCATCACCACGAAAGCGAGCGCGATCTTGTAGGTGAAGCCGACATAGGGGGTGGAGACCTCCTGCGCGATGCCGAGCAGCAGGCCCGCGAGCACGGCGCCGGCAGGCGAGCCGATGCCGCCGAGAATCGCGGCCGCGAAGGCGGTCAGCAGGCCTTCCCAGCCCATCTCGGGCGAGACGACCGTCTTCACGCCGAGCATCAGCCCCGCGATCCCTGCCGCGGCGCCGGCGAGCAGCCAGAGCGCAACCATGACGCGCAGCGGCCGGATGCCCGAGACGCGCGCGAGGTCCGGGTCGTCCGCCACGGCCCGCATCTGCCGCCCGATCGAGGTCAGGTGCAGCACGCCGAAGGCCGCGGCCAGCGCGCAGGCCGCGACGGCGGCAAGCGTCAGGTCCATCGGCGGGATGCGCAGGCCCATGAATTCGATGGGCCAGGCGAGCGGCACCTGGAAGACCTGCTGCTGGTGGCCGAAGATCAGGCCGAGCACGGCGCGGATGACGAAGGCGACGCCGATCGCCGCGACCAGCAGCGAGGCCACGGGCCGTCGCGCCAGCGGGCGGAACACCAGCAGGTAGCCGAGCAGCGACACCGCCCCCGACGCTGCGACCGCGGCCCCGCCGGCGAGGGCGAGCGAGCCGCTCGCCTGGTGCGCCAGCAGGCCGGCATAGGCCCCGGCCGTCATGGTGTCGCCCGCCGCCGCGTTGGGGAAGCGGGCGATGCCGAAGACCAGCGTCACCGCCAGGGCGGCGAGGCCGATGATCAGCCCATGGACGATGCCGGCGACGAGGAGCGCGCCGAACACCGTTTCAGATCTTCACGACGTAGCGCCGGTTGAACTGGCCGTTCTCGATGAAGAAGACGCCGAAATCGGGCGTGACGTCGCCGAACTCGTCGAAGTCGAGGACGGAGGAGGCGCCTTCGTAGTTGATCTTGCGCCCCGCCGCGATCGCGGCCTTGCCGGCGGCGAAGGCGGAGACGGCCTCGCCCGGCGGGTTCGCGACCCGGCGGATGGCGGCGTTGATGGCCGCCGTCTCGAAGGACTTCGCCTGCTCGATCGCGAGCGCCAGGGTGTTCGCCATGTCCCAGGTCATCGCCGCATAGACGTTCGACGCCCCGGGCTGGTTCATGGCGCGGCGATAGGCGGCGTCGTAGGCGGTGAAGGCCTCGGCGCCCTCGTTCGAGACGGAATCGACCGCGATGATGCCGTTCGTCACCGCCGGGCCGAGCGCCTGCACGAGCTGCGGGTTCGCCGCCCAGGCCGGGATGATCCACTTCACCGGCGTGCCGGTCTGGAACCATTCGCGCAGGATGATGGTGGTGTCGGGCAGGAAGGAGCCCATGACGATCACGTCGGGCCGCGTGCTCAGCACGCGCAGCAGCTCGGCGCGGTAGGAGGGTTGGTTCGGCTCGTAGACGACGTGCTCGCCGTTCTGGTTGCCCTTGGCGGCCCAGGCGCGGCGGAAGCCGTCGGTGTTGCCGATGCCCGAGGCGTTGTTGAAGGCCATGGTCGCGGGGCGGCGGAAGCCCTCGCGCACCGCGATCTCGGCGAAGGCGCGGCCGAAGCGGTCGTTCGTCGCCTGGTAGCGGTAGCCGAGATTCTTCGCGTTCGCCGGGGGCGTCGACAGCGCCGGCGCGCCCGAGGTGTGCATCAGGAGGATGTCGGCCTCGTTGGTCAGCGGGATGACCGCGAGCGAGACGCCCGAGGACCAGGTGCCGAGGATGGCGCGCACGCGATTCACCTCGATCAGCTTCTTGGCCGCGAGCACGGCGGCCTGCGGGCTGGTCTGGGTGTCCTCGGCGAAGACCTCGATGCGGCGGCCGTTGACGCCGCCGGCCGAGTTGATGGCCTCGACCGCCGCCTGGATCATGCGCTGCATGCCGGTGCCGTAGGGCGAGCCGGCGCCGGTGATCGGGTTCAGCGCGCCGATGCGGAAGGTCTCGGCCTGGGCGCGCACCACGTACGGCACGGCAAGCGTGCCGGCTGCGGCGCCGAGCACGAGGCGGCGGGTGAGGCTCATCGGTTCGGTCTCCCTGTTGGACGGTTCAGGCCGCCAGCTGGTCCTTCACGAAGCGGCCGCCGAGCATGATGGCGGAGAGGTGCTGCCCCTGGCGGGTCAGCAGCGAGAGATCCTTCAGCGGGTCGCCTTCGACCACGATCAGGTCGGCATGGGCGCCCGGGGCGACGCAGCCGATCCTGCCTTCGGACATCAGCAGCTTCGCCGCGTTGATGGTGGCGCTGCGGATCACCTCGATGGCGGGCAGGATCTCGCCGCGGATGACGAATTCCTCCGACTGGTGGCGGTGCATGTCGCCGAGCAGGTCGGTGCCGAAGGCCATGGTCAGGCCGGCCTCGCGCATGATCTCGATGGAGCGCAGGCCGGCGAGGCGGACGTCGTCGATCTTCGCGACCGATTCCGCCGGCAGGCCGAGCGTCGCACCTTCGTCCTTCAGCGCCTGGTAGGTGACGAGGGTCGGGCAGGCGATGGCGCCGGACTTGGCGGCGAAGCGCGCGGTGTCGGCCTGGATCAGGTTGCAATGCTCGAGGCTGCGGACGCCGCAATCGACGGCGCGGTGGATGGCGCTGTCGGTGTAGAGGTGGGCGGCGACGTAGGTGCCGGCGTTCTCGGCTTCCTCGACGGCGGCCAGCACCTCCTCGCGCGAGAAGCCGACGAAGGCGATGGGGTCGGTCGGCGAGGCGACGCCGCCATTGGCCATGATCTTGATGTAGTCGGCGCCGGCCTTGATCTCCTCGCGGCAGGCGCGGCGGACATCGGCGACGCCGTCGACCAGGCGGCCGAGGCTGCCGAGGCGCGCGGCGAAGAAGGCGGTGTCGCGCGTGTCGTGGCGGCCGCGGAAGTCGCAATGCCCGCCGGTCTGGGACAGCGCCTTGCCGGAGATGTTGAGCCGCGGCCCGTCGAAATGCCCTTCGTCGCGCGCCATGCGCAGGCCGTGGGTGCAGCCGCCGAGGTCGCGCACGGTGGTGAAGCCGCGCATCAGCATGCCGTGCATGATCTTCGCTGCGCGGAAGGCGACGACGGCGTCGGGCAGCATGGCGTTGAGGCCGAGATTCACCACGCCCGCGACGACATGCACATGCGCGTCGATCAGCCCGGGCATCAGGGTGCGGCCCTTGAGGTCGATGCGGCGGGCCGCGGCGGCGGCGATCGGCTTGTCGCTGACGTCCTTGATCGTGCCGGATTCGACCAGCACATGGCCGGGGACCGCGCCCTCGGCGGTACCGTCCAGGATGGCGGCGTTCTCGAACAGGACGGCGTCGGTCATGCGTCGGATCTCTCTGCGCGGAAGGCGGGAAAACTAGTCCCGGGTGGTGGCGGCGGCCAGAGTGGCGGCGCGGCGGAGCGCGCCGGGGAGGAAGCCGCCGATCACCTCGGCGGTGGCGACGTCCCGATCCGTGTAGGAATCGGCGGCGTCGAGGATATTGAGCGTGCCGACCACCTCGCCGCCCTCCCGCACCGGGATGTTGATGCAGGCGGCGCAGCCGAGGCGCGCGATCAGTTCGTGGTCGTAGAAGGCCCAGCGGATGTCGTCCATGCCGTTGCCGAGCCAGGTGCGGCCCTGCTTCAGCACCACGTCGCCCCAGGGCGTCGGGCCCATGTGCTTGCGCCCGGTCAGGGGATAGGCGACGGGGTCGGAGGAATGGATGCGCTCGACCTCCGCGCCGCCGGGGACGACGAAGAGGATGGTGAAGAGGCGGTGGCCGAGCAGGGCTGCGTTGGCGACCTCGGCGGCGCGGAAGACGGCGCGGGGGTCGGCTTCGGAGGCGGCGGCGCGGGCGAGGGCGATCAGGGCCGGCGGCAAGTCGGTCGTCATGCGGGCGCCTTCTGGTTGCGTTCGGGGAAGAGGCCGCGCGGCCTCAGGCGAAGAAGCAGGATCAGCACCACGCCGACCGAGGCCTCGCGCAGCGCGGCGGCCTGGACGGCGGAGACGCCGGGAAGGATCTCGGCGGCGAAGCGCGTGGCCTCGAGGAAGGCGATCAGCAGATAGGCGCCGATGGCCGCGCCCGTGGGCCGCCCGTTGCCGCCCGCGGTGACGGCGAGGAACACGTAGATGGTGATGAGCGGCTGGAAGATCTCGGGCGCGATGTAGGAGGTGTAGTGGCCGTAGAGCGCGCCCGCGAGGGCGGCGATGGCCGCGGCGATCGCGAAGGCCTCGGCCTTCAGGCGCGTCACGCGCTTGCCGGCGACGGCGGCGACGATCTGGTCTTCCCGCACCGCGCGCAGCGCGCGGCCCCAGGGCGAGGCGACGAGGCGGCGCAGGGCGAACCAGACGAGGCCGAGGATCGCCGTGACGATGCCGAGGGCGGCGAGATGGAAGCCCTGGCCCCAGTCGCGCGGCAGGCCGGCGGGGATGCCCGAGATGCCGTCGGTGCCGCCGGTCAGCCAGATCTCGTTCGAGGCGACGACGCGCACCGCTTCCGCGAAGCCGAGGGTGACGATGGCGAGGTAGTCGTCGCGCAATCGCAGCGTCGAGACGCAGACGACGAAGCCCGCGACGGCACCGGCGAGCATCGCCGCCAGCAGCCCGACCGGCACTGGCGCCCCACCCCATTTCGTCAGCGTCGCGGAGGCATAGGCGCCGATGGCGAAGAAGCCGGCCAGGCCAAGGTTCACGAGGCCCGTCACGCCCCAGGCGAGGCAGAGACTCTGCGCCAGAAGGGCGTAGATGCCGGCCACCACGAGCAGGAAGACGACGTAGGAGACCATCAGGAGGCCCGCGCGCCGAAGAGGCCCGCCGGGCGTAGCGTCAGCACCGCGAGGATGACGACGAAGCCGACCACCAGGCGGTAGGCGGGGTTGAAGGCGAGGACGGCGAGCTCCTCGGCGACGCCGATGGCGATGGCCCCGGCGACGGCGCCGGGGATGGAGCCCAGCCCGCCCAGGACGGCGGCGGCGAAGATCGACAGGATGAGCCGGTTGCCCACCAGCGGATCGACCGAGGTGTCGAGGCCGATCAACATGCCGCCCATGCCCGCGAGCCCGGCGCCGACCGCGACCGTCACCGCCGCGACGCGGACCGGATCGACGCCGCGCAGCAGCGCGAGGTCGCGGTTGTCGGCCACCGCCCGCATCGCGCGCCCGGTGCGGCTGTAGCGCAGGAAGGCCCAGAGCAGTGCCATGGCGGCCAGCGCCAGGGCGAAGTTCTGCACCTGCTGCGGGCCGACGCGGAATTCGCCGAAGCGCCAGTCTCGCAGCAGCGGCAGGTCATAGCCGCGCAGGTCGTTGCCGAAGGTGAAGCGCAACGCGTTCTCGAGCACCAGGCCCGCGGCGAGGGAGGCGATCGCCATCATCAGCGCGCCCGCGGATTCGAGCGGCTTCACCGCCACCCATTGCACCGCGAGCCCGGCGACCGCCGTCGCGGCGAAGGCGAGGGCCAGCGCCGCGACCATCGGCAGGCCGAGCGCGGTGTTGCCGGCCCAGCCTGCATAGGCGCCGACCGTCGCCAGCGCGCCGATGGCGAAGTTGGGATAGTTCAGCACCGCGAAGATCGCCGTGAAGCCGAGCGCCGGCACCGCGAGGATGGTGCCGGCGATCACGCCGTTGATCAGCGCCTGGAGGAGCGCCTCGATCATCAGGCGATGCGGATCAGGACCTGCCGTCCGCCCCGCACCTGCTCGTAGCGGAACTTGCAGTCCGTGATGTCGCCGGCATCGGTGAAGTCGCAGGGGCCCGAGGCGCCGTCGTAGTCCACCTTCCGCCCCGCCGCGATGGCGCGCAGCCCGTCCACCGCGTTGTCGACGCGATCCCCGCCGCCCTGGCTGACCTTGCGGATGTTGTCGCGGATGCCCTGGCCCGTGGCGTCGTTGCCGACCGCCATCGCCATCAGGACCAGGTTGATCTGGTCGTAGATCTGGCAGGTGTAGGGGTCGGGGTTGTCGGTGCCGGCGATGCGCTTCACGCGGTCGAAGGCGCTGGTGCCTTCGGCGGGCGACGGCGCCAGGGTGTGGATGCCCTCGGTCACGTCGTTCGGCAGGGAGGAGATCATCTGCTGGTTCACCGAATAGGCGTAGGCCAGCAGCTTGCCGCGGAAGCCGGCGCGGAAGATGTCCCGCAGCAGCACCGTCGTGTCGGGGGTGTAGCCGCCGAGCACGATGATGTCCGGCCGCGCGCGCAGCACCTGGTCGACCTCGGTGCGCAGGGAGGGCTTGGTGGCGTCGTAGATCAGCAGGTCGATCGATCCGCCGGCGGCTTCGATCGGCGGCTTCATGTTGGTCACCTGCGACTGGGTGAAGGGCGTCTGCGGCGCCATGAAGACGGCCTTGCGGGCGCCGAGTTCGACCACGTACTCGCCGAACTTGCGGCCCTGCAGCGTGGTGTTGGGCTGGGTGCGGATCAGCCAGCCATTGTGCGGCAAGGCGGTGATGGAATCGGCGCCGGACACGGTGGCGAGGAAGGTCCTGCTTTCCCAGCACAGCGGCGCGACGGCGGTCGTCACGGCCGAGGCCCAGGTGCCCATGATGGTGGCGACGCGATCGACGTCGATCAGCTTGCGGGCGGCGCGCACGCCGGCTTCGGGGTTGGTCTGGTCATCCTCGCTGACCAGCTGGACCTGCCGGCCGCGTACGCCGCCGGCGGCGTTGACCTCGTTCACGACCGCGCGGACGCCGTTCGCCATCACCGGGCCGTAGGGGCCGCCTGCGCCCGTCAGCGGCGTCAGGGTGCCGAGGCGGATCGGGCCTTCCTGGGCACGGACCAGGCCCGGGGCGGCCAGCAGCGAGGCGCCGGCGATCAACGCCGTGCGGCGGGTCGTGATGATCATGGGGATGTCTCCCTTGCGGTCCCTGTGGCGTCCATCCTGCCCTCGCCGCGGCCGCCAAGGAACAGGCGGCGTATCGCGGGGTCCCGCGCCAGGGCGGGGGCCGGGCCTTCATGCGCGTTCCGGCCGTCCACCAGCACCAGGGCGCGGTCGGAGATCTCCATGGCCTGCAGCGCGTTCTGCTCGACCATCAGCACCGCGACGCCCGATGCCGCGGTGGCACGCACCAGGCCGAACAGGTCGGTCGCGGCCTTGGGGGAGAGGCCGGCGGTGGGTTCGTCGAGCAGCAGGACGCGCGGCTCACTCATCAGCGCCTGGCCCATGGCGAGGATCTGGCGCTGGCCGCCGGACATGGTGCGGGCGAGCTGGCGGCGGCGCTCGGCCAGCAGCGGGAAGCGGTCCATCACCGCGGCCATGCGCGACCGCGCGCGGCGCGCGTCGAGGAAGCAGCCCATGGCGAGGTTCTCCTCGACCGTCAGGGTGCCGAAGACGTTGCGTTCCTGGGGGACGAGGACCATCCCGGCCTCGAGCACCGCGCGGGGCGGCAGGCCGGTGACGTCGCGCCCGTCCAGCGCGACGCGGCCGCCGCGCGGGCGCAGCAGGCCGGTCAGCAGCTTCAGGACGGTCGACTTGCCGGCGCCGTTGGGGCCGATGACGCAGACCAGCTCGCCGGGGGCGACGGCGAGCGAGACGCCCTTCACGACGTGGTCCGCCGCGGCATAGCCGCCGAGGAGACCCTCGACCGTGAGCGCGGTCATCGGGCGCCCCCGAGATAGGCGTCCTGCACCGCCGCGTTGTCGCGGACCTGGGCGAAGGAGCCTTCGGCCAGCGTGCGGCCGGCGGCCATGACGACGACGTGGTCGGAGATGCGCTCGATCAGCGCCATGTCGTGCTCGACGAGGAGGATGGTGCGGCCTTCGGCGACGATGGCGCGCAGCAGGTCGCCGATCTCCTCGGCGAGCGTCGGGTTCACGCCGGCGGCGGGTTCGTCGAGCAGCATCAGGCGCGGTTCGGCCATCAGGGTGCGGCCGATCTCGAGCAGCTTCTTCTGGCCGCCGGACAGCGCGGTTACCTGGTTGTCGATGACATGGGACAGCTTCAGGCGGCGCGCGACGGCCAGCGCCTGTTCGGCCAGCGCCTGTTCGCGGCGGCGCGCGGCGGCGGTGCCCAGCAGCGCGGCGGTCCAGTTCTCGCCGGGCTGGTCCTGGCCGTAGAGCATCAGATGCTCGAAGACCGAGAGCTTGGGGAAGCCGCGGGCGATCTGGAAGGAACGGACCATGCCGCGGGCGGTGATCTGCTCGGGCTTGAGGCCGAGGATCTCCTCCCCTTCCAGCCGGACGCTGCCGGCGTGTGGGCGAACGAGGCCCGAGACGGCGTTGAACAGCGTGGTCTTGCCCGCGCCGTTCGGGCCGATCAGCGCGGTGATGCGTCCCGGGGCGACGGCGAAGGTCACGCCGTCCAGGGCGGCCAGGCCGCCGAAGGACAGGCGCAGCCCGTCGACCTCCATCAGTCCCTGGTGCATAGCCCCCGCCAGCCCCATCCGCCCGAGGCCGCCATGGCGACGGATTCGGGCGGAGATGGCAAGGGCTGACGCGCGGTCAGGCGGGGGATTTCGTCCGGGCGTAGGCGGCGAGCTGCCGGGCGAGCTCGGCCAGGTGGCCGCGGACGCGGGCGAGGCCGTCGCTGCGGGTCCGCGCGGCTTCATCCATGTAGAGGCCGCGGTTCATCTCGATCTGCAGGCTGTGGATGCCGTTGGCCGGATCGCCATGCTTGCGAACGCATTCGGCGCCGATGAAGTGCTTGTTGTGGGTGACGTTGTAGCCGAAGCCCTTGAGGACCGAGGCGACGAGGTCGCGCACCTCGGCGCTGCAGGTGGTGCCGTGGCGGTCGCCGAGGTCGAAGTCCGACCGGCGCTGGCCGGCATCGGCCTGGCCGGCGGCGGCGATGGCGGGCATGGAATGGCAGCTCATGTGCAGCGCGATGCCGTGGCGTTCGCGGAAGCCTTGCAGGATGCGGCCGAGCTCGCGGTGGTAGGGCCAGTAGTAGTCGTCGAGGCGCGCGCGGACGTCGGCGACCGGCAGCCTGCCGGGATACAGCCGCGTGGTGCCGGCGCAGACCATCGGGATCAGGCCGATGCCCATCTTGGTCTTCTCGCCCGGCTTCAGCGGCTCGGGCCACTCGCCCTCGAGCGCATCGGGGTCGATGTCGAGCTCGTTGCGGTTGGGATCGATGAAGACGTTGGGGAAGCAGGCGTAGAGCCAGGTCGCGCCGGCATCGACCACGCCGGCATAGGCTTCCTCGACATACATCGAGATGGAACGCTGCACGTCGGCGAAGGGGGCGGTCGGGCGGAAGGACCGTGGGTATTCGGCGCCGCTGCGCGGGATGTCGAAGATGACGGGGACGGCGTCGCCTGCGGGATCGCGGCGGAGGAAGACGCCGGGGCGGACATGCATCGGCAGGGCGGTATCGGTCATCAGAGGTCCCCGAGGGAGATGTCGGCGCGCAGGAAGGGGGCGACGCGGTCCTCGACCAGGTCGACGCCGAGTCCGGGGCGCTGCGGGATGGCGACGCGGCCGTTGCGCACCTGCGGTTCGAGCGGCGCGTCGACCAGGTCGAAATGCTCCGGCACGCGGAAGGGGTAGAGTTCCTGGATCAGGAAGTTCGGGATGCAGGCATCGAGCTGCAGCGCCGCGGCGGTCGCGACCGGGCCGGCGCAGAGATGCGGCTGGACGCGCATGTTGTACATCTCGGCGATGGCCGCGATCTTCTTGGTCTCCATCATGCCGCCGACGATGCCGATGTCGGGCTGGACGATGGCGACCGCGCGCAGCTCGAACAGGCGGCGGAAGCCGTAGCGGGTGTAGAGACGCTCGCCCGCCGCGATGGGGATGCGCAGCCCATCGGCGACTGACTTGATGCCTTCGGGATCGAAGGGATCGACGGGTTCCTCGAAGAAGGTGAGGTCGAACTCCTCGAGCCGGCGGCCGAGGCGGAGGATGGCGTCGGTCGTGAGTTCCGCGCTCATGTCGACCATGAGCTCGACCTTGGGGCCGACGGCGTCGCGCACGGCCTTCACGCGGGCGACGGCCAGGTCCTCGAAGTCACGGTCGAATTCGCGGCGGGAGACATGGGCGAAGATGCCGTTCGGGTGGTTCCGGATCGGTGTCGCGAGCGGGTAGAATTTCAGCGCGTCATAGCCGGCCTTGAGCGGCATCTCGGTCGCGCGCGCCGTCTCCTCGGGCGTGACGGCGCGGAAGGACCAGCCATTGGCGTAGCAGCGGACATCGTGGCGGTAGGCGCCGCCGAGCAGCTGGTAGACCGGCACGCCGAGGGCGCGGCCCTTGATGTCCCACAGCGCGGTCTCGATGGCGCTGATCGCGGCGTAGATGATCGGCCCGCCGCCCTTGGCCCAGAAAGTGTGGTCGTAGAGGTCGGACCAGATCGGCTCGACGTCGTGCGCGTTCCGCCCTAGCACGATCCTGCGCAGCATCTCCTCGATGACCGCGACGGCGCCGGTCGCGCCGATGCCGTAGGCGAGCGCGGCCTCGCCCAGGCCCTGGGTGCCGTCGTCGGTCCACAGGCGGAGGATGAGCGGGCGGCGGCCGTCGATCTCGCAGAGATAGATCTGCGCGCGGGTGATCTTCATGCGGCGGTGGTCCCGAAACGGTCGATGCGGAAGGCCTCGAGCGGGATGTCGGTGCGGCCGTCGAGCACGAGCTCGGTCATGATCGCGCCGATCGCCGGGCCGAGCTGGAAGCCGTGGCCGGAGAAGCCGAAGGCGTGGAAGAGGCCGGGCGTGGTGCGGCTCGGCCCGATCACCGGGATGCGGTCGGGCATGCGGCCGTCGATGCCGGACCAGGAGCGGATGACCTGCGCGCCGGCGATGGCGGGCACGAGTTCGACCGCCAGTTCCATGGCCCGCACCGACACGTCCGGCAGCGGGCGGGACCAGGGCACCGAGGGGTCGGATTCGCCGTGCCCGCCGCCGAGGATGACGTTCCCGCGCGGAATCTGGCGCAGATAGACATTGCCGCCGACGACGCCGAGGTTGGGCTCGATGAAGTAGCGGATCGGCTCGGTCACCAGCATGTTGGGGTTGAGCGGTTCGATCGGCACGGGCTCGCCGAAGGCTTCGGCGACCTTGCCGCCCCAGAAGCCCGCCATGTTGAGCAGGATGGGCGCGGTGAACTCCTCGCCCGCCGAGGTGCGCAGGTGGAAGCGCGTGCCGTCATGGGCGTGGGCGACGACCTCGGCGTGTTCGCGGATGTCGGCACCGGCGGCGCGCGCGGCGTTGGCGAGCGCGGGGGAGAGCAGGCGCGGATTGGCCGCACCATCCTCCGGCGCGAAGGATCCGGCGACGACCTTGGGGCCGAGCCAGGGATACTCCTGGTGGATCGAATTACGGCCGACCAGGCGCAGCGGCAGGTCGTATTGCTTCGCGACGTCGAGATAGGCGACGAGGTCCGCCTCCTCCTCGTCGTTGCGGGCGAGCTTCAGGTGGCCGGTGACGGTGAATTCCGCGTCCGTGCCCGCGATGTCCTTCAGCCGTCCCCAGAGCTCGCGCGAGCGCTTCGCGATGGGCAGTTCCGCGGGGTTGCGGCCCTGCTGGCGCACGCCGCCGTAGTTCACGCCGGAGGCCTGGCTGCCGACCAGGCCGCGTTCGAGGAGGATGACGTGCACGCCGCGCTGCGCGAGATGCAGCGCCGCCGAGCAGCCGGCCCCGCCGCCGCCCTGGATCAGCACATCGCAATCGGTCGTCATGGCGCGCTCACCGGGGCAGGAATGGGGATCGGCTTGACCGGGGGTTGTCCGCGCAGGCGCCCGATCGCGGCCACGTCGCAACCGAGTTCGGCGGCCAGCACCTCGGCCGCCGCGGCGCCGCAGACGCGGCCCTGGCAGCGGCCCATGCCGACGCGGGTGAAGGACTTCGCGCGGTTCACCTCGGTGGCGGGGCCGGTGGCGGCTTCCGCGCGCGCGGCGGCACGGAGTTCGCCGGCGCGCAGGCCTTCGCAGCGGCAGAGCAGCGTGTCGTCGGCGATGCTGCGCGCGAGATGCGTGGGGAAGGGGAAGGCGCGTTCCAGCGCGGCGCGGAAACGCGCCTGGGAAGCGAGGCGGCGGTCGAGCGTGACGGTCTCGATGGGGTCGATGCGATGACCCGCATCGGCCAGCAGCGTCAGCGCGGCGCGGGCGCCGGCGATCTCCGCGACCTCGGCGCCGCCGATGCCTGCGCCGTCGCCAGCGAGGTAGATGCCGGCGACCGGCGTGCGGCCGGCCTCGTCGCGCACCGGCACCCAGTTCGCCTGCACGGGGTCGTGGCGGAACGGCACGCGGGCGAGGTCGGCGAGTTGCGCTTCGGGCTTCAGGCCCCAGCCGATGCCGGCGGCGTCGCACTCAGCGCGGTGTTCGCGTCCTGCCGCGTCGCGCCAGGCGATGGCGGTGACGCCGTTGTCGTCGCCGTCGATGGCGATCGGCGTGACGCCCTCGGCGATGTGGATGCCGCGGCGCCGCAGCCAGGCGGTGTAGTAGAGGCCCTTGGCGAAGGTCATGCCGCCGAGCATCAACCCGGGTGCGGCGCGCAACTTCGTCGCGAAGGAGGTGGTGTCGAGCACCGCGACAACCTCAGCACCCGCCTTCGCATACTGGTGGGCGACGAGCCAGAGCAGCGGCCCGGTGCCGAGGAAGGCGACGCGCCGCCCGATGCCGCAGCCCTGCGTCTTGAGCGCGATCTGCGCGGCGCCCAGCGTCGTCACACCCGGCCGCGTCCAGCCCGGCACCGGGATGACGCGATCCATCGCGCCGGTGCAGAGGATGGCGGCGTCGTAGGCGACCTCGGCCTGGCGACCGCGCGAGAGGGTGTTCAGCGTCCGCGCCTCGGGGCGGATGTGCCAGACCAGCGTCTCGGGTCGCCAATCCACCTTCGGCTTCAGCGCGTCGAGCGTTTCGTGCACCGATGTCGCGCGCTTCGCCTCGAAGCCGTAGAGCGTGCGCGCATCGCGCGCTAGCCCCGCGGGCGGGCGCTGGTAGATGCGGCCGCCGCCATCGGGGGCCTCGTCGATCCAGACAGGCGAGATCCCCGCCGCGACCAACCGTTCCACGGCGCGCACCCCGGCGGGGCCGGCGCCGACCACCGCGACCTTCATCCGCGCCGGACCTCCATGCCTTGGGCAGCGAGCGTCGCGCAGGCGCGCACCCGGCCCATGCCCTCGACCACCACCCAGCAATCCTGGCAGGCACCCATCAGGCAGAAGCCCGCGCGGGGGCCGTCGCCGAATTCGCTTTCCCGCAGATGGCCGGCGCCGGCGGCGAGCAGCGCCGTCAGCAGCGTGTCGCCCTGCTGGGCCTCGATCGGCTGCCCCTCGAGCGTCAGCGTGATGCGGGGGCGGGACGCATCGCGCAGGCGGACGAGTTTCACAGCGTGTCCTCGTGCCGGCAGTTCACCAGCAGTTCCGCGACGGTCGCGGTGTTGGGCAGCCGCAGCACCGCCTCGATCAGCGCGGCGACATCCTCGGGGCGCGACATGGAATCGCGGGTGACCTTGGTGACGTGGGCCGTCATGTCGGTGTCGACGAAGCCGGGGCAGACGGCGGTCGCGCGGATGCCGTGCTCCCAGCCCTGGCGGCGCACTTCCTGGGTCAGTGCCATGACCGCGAACTTGCTCATCGCGTAGCCGAGATTCTCGTTGCGCACGCGCTTGCCGGACAGCGAGGAGATGTTCACCACGCGCCCTTCGTCCGCGGCGACGAGGTGCGGCCAGGCGGCGCGGATGACGCGCATCGGGCCCTTGGCGTTGACCGTCCACATGGCGTCGAAATTCGTCTCGTCGGTGTCGAGCATTCGCGCCTTCGGGTTGATGCCCGCGGCGTTGACCAGCGCGTCGATGCGACCGTGCTGCGCGATGGTGGCGGCGACCCAGGATTCCGCGCTGGCGGGATCGGTGGCTTCGAAGCGATGGCCGGTCAGGGCGGGATGGGCGGGCAGGCGCGACGGGTCGCGCACGCCGGCGCTGACCGTGTAGCCGGCGGCGAGCAGGCGTTCCGTCACCGCGCGCCCGATGCCGCGCGCTGCACCCGAGATCATGGCCACCCGGCCCTTCGGGTCCATCATCGGGCGTCCTCCTGTCGTTCGTTCATGGAAGCTCGGCGGCGCGGTGGCAGGCGATGCGGCGCGCGCCGGCGCCGGGCAGGGGTTCGAGGGTCGGCACCGCCTCGGCGCACCGGGGCTGGGCGAAGGCGCAGCGCGTGCGGAAGACGCAGCCGGAAGGCGGGCGGGCGATGCTCGGGACCTCGCCGGCGAGCGGGGCGGCGGCCGCGCCGCGATGGCGGAGCGAGGGCGTCGCGGCGAGCAAGGCGCGCGTGTAGGGGTGCGCGGGGGCGCGGAAGATCTCCGCGGCGCTGCCTTCCTCCATGACGCGGCCGAGATACATCACCACCACGCGGTCGCAGAGGTGCCGCACGACGTGGAGGTCGTGGCTGATGAACATCAGCGCGAGGCCGAGTTCCGCCCGCAGATCGGCGAGCAGGTTCACCACCTGCGCCTGGATCGAGACGTCGAGTGCCGAGACCGGTTCGTCCGCGACGATGAAGTCGGGCTGCGTCGACAACGCGCGCGCGACGGCGATGCGCTGGCGCTGCCCACCGGAGAATTCATGCGGCAGGCGCTTCGCATGGTCGGGATCGAGGCCAACCTGGCGCAGCAGCGCGGCGACGCGATCGGCGGCCTCGGTGCCGGTCGCGAGGCCGTGGATCACCATGCCGTCGGCGATCTGCGCGCCGACCGTGCGGCGCGGATCGAGGCTGCCATACGGGTCCTGGAAGACCAGCTGCATCCGCCGGCGCAGCGCGCGCAGCCTGGCGGCGGGAAGGGTCGCGAGGTCCTCGCCCTCGAACAGCACGCGGCCATCCGTGAGGGGCAGCAGGCGCAGCATCACGCGGCCGAGGGTGCTCTTGCCGCAGCCGGATTCACCGACGACGCCGACGGCCTCGCCACGATTCACCGCGATGTCGATACCGCGCAGCGCCAGCATCGGCGTGCCGCGCGAGAACAACCCGCCGCGGCGATGGAAGGCGCGGGTGATGCCCTCGCCGCGGACCAGGGCGTCCTGCGGCGCGTTCATGCGACCTCCTCCCAGCGGAGGCAGCGGGAGGACCGGCCGGGTGCGACCTCGCTCAGCGCCGGCGCCGTGGCGCGGCAGGCGTCGGCGGCGAGAGTGCAGCGGGGGGCGAAGCGGCAGCCGGCCGGCATGGCCCAGGGCTGCGGCACGGCGCCGGGAATGGCGGTGAGGCGTTCGGCATCGCCTTCCGGCATGGAGGCGATGAGGGCCGCCGTGTAGGGGTGGCGCGGGGCGGCGAAGACGTCCGCGACGGGGCCTTCCTCGACCACCTCGCCGGCGTACATCACCAGCACGCGGTCGGCGATCTCGCCCACCACGGCGAGGTTGTGGGTGACGAAGGCCATGCCCATGCCGCCCTCGGCGCACTTGAGCTCGGCCAGCAGGGCGAGGATCTGCGCCTGCACCGTCACGTCGAGGGCGGTGGTCGGCTCGTCGGCGAGCAGCAGGCGCGGGCCGTTGGCGATGGCGGCGGCGATCATCACGCGCTGGCGCTGCCCGCCGGAGATCTCGTGCGGATAGGCGTCGGCGGCGCGTTCGGGGTCGGGCAGGCCGACCTGGCGGAGCAGGCCGACGACGCGGTCCCGCACGCCGTCGCGCACGCCATGGGCGCGCAGCGTCTCGGCCAGCTGGGAGCCGATGCGCAGCAGTGGGTTCAGGCTGCTGGACGGATCCTGGAAGATCATCGCGAGGTCGCGGCCGCGCAGGGCGCGCATCTCGGCTTCCGGCAGGCGCAGCAGGTCGCGTACGCGGCCGTCGCGGGCGGTGAAGAGGATGCTGCCGGCGACAGGCTTCACCGCGGCGGGGAGCAGGCCCATCACCGCGAGGCCGGTCAGCGTCTTGCCGGACCCGCTTTCGCCGACGATGGCGAGGGTCTCGCCGGGGGCGAGGGTGAAGCCGACGTCGCGCACCACCTCGATCGGGCCCTGGGGACCGGGGACGGAGAGGGTGAGGCCGTCCACCGTCAGCAGGCCGGGCGCCTGGCGGGGTTCGGGCGCCGGCGGCAGGGCGACGAGGCGGCCGAGGAAGCCCGGCCGGCCCGCGGCCTTGCCACGCGGGTCCAGCGCATCCCGCAGCCGATCGCAGAGCAGGTTCAGCAGCAGCACCGTGCCGGTCAGTGCGAGGCAGGGCCAGAAGAGCAGGAGCGGCGCCTGTTCCATGCTCGCCCGCGCGCCGCGGATCATCAGGCCCCAGGAGGGCGACGGCGGCACGACGCCGAGGCCGAGGAAGGACAGGCCGCTTTCCAGCACCATCGCCGCGGCGACGGTGAGGGAGAACTGCACGATCAGCGGCGGCGCGATGTTCGGCAGCAGGGTGAGGAACAGGATGCGCCGCGTCCGCGCCCCGAGCGCCTGCTGCGCCGTGACGTAGTCCAGGGCGCGGGCGGAGAGCGTTTCGGCGTAGGCCACGCGGGCGAAGCCGGGGGCGAAGAGGATGGCGAGCGAAAAGACCAGCGTCCCGGCGCCGGGGCCGAGCAGCGTGACGACCAGAAGGGCGAGCAGCAGCGGCGGGAAGCAGAGCACGATCTCCGCGACGCGCACCGTGACCAGTTCCACCAGGCCGCGGAAATAGCCGCCGAGGATGCCGAGCAGCGTGCCGACGACCGCGGCGAGGGCCGCCGCGAGGGCGGCGACGGTCAGCGAGACGCGCGCGCCCCAGATGATGCGCGACAGCACGTCGCGCCCGTATTCGTCCTGCCCGAGCCAATGCGCCGCGGAGGGGCCGGCCAGGCGGTTCGCCACGTCCTGCCGGACCGGATCGGCGAGCGGCAGGATGGGCGCGGCGAGTGCGACCAGCACGACCAGCAGGACGAGGGCGCCCGGTATCACGAGTGCCCGGATGGGGGACCGCCGCATCAGCCGTGCCTGACCCGCGGGTCGATCACCGCGTAGAGCAGGTCGACGAGGAAGTTCAGCAGCACGAAGAGCGTCGAGATGACGAGGACGATGCCCAGCACCTCGGGGTAGTCGCGCGCCTCGACGGCGCGGACCAGGTAGCCGGAGAGGCCGGGCCAGTTGAAGACGAACTCGACCAGCACGGTGCCGCCGAGCAGCGAGCCGAGATGCAGCGCCACCACCGTGACGACGGGCGTCAGCGCATTGCGCAGCACGTGGCGGCGGATGATGGCGGCCGGCGCCAGGCCGCGCGCCTGGGCGGCGCGGACATGCTCGCGTTCCAGCACTTCCAGCACGGAGGAGCGCATGACGCGGAAGACCACGGCGCCGAGGCCGACCGCGATGGTCGCCGCCGGCATCATCAGCAGGGCGAGATGCCGGCCCGGGTCACGCGCCAGCGGCACGTAGCCGCCGGCGGAGACCAGCTTCAACTGCTGGGCCAGCACCAGCACCGCGAGGGTGCCGACGACGAAGACCGGCACCGAGAGCGCGAAGCCCGCCCAGGCCGACAGGATCCGGTCCAGCGCGCCGCCGGCCCGCATCGCCGCGGCGATGCCGAGCGGCACGCCGAAGATCACCGCGAGCAGACCCGCCATGCCGACCAGTTCGAGCGTGCGCGGCAGGCGCAGCGCGATCTCCTCGGCGATCGGATGTTCGTCCTGCAGGGAGAGCCCGAAATCGCCGCGCAGCAGGCCGCCCATGTAGGTCAGGTACTGGGCCCAGAGCGGCTCGTTGAGGCCGAGCCGCTCGCGCAGCTCCTCCACCGCCGCCGGGTCCGGCGCGATGCCGCCCTGGGAGAGCAGCAGTTCCGCCGGATCGCCGGGGATGAGGTGGATCACCAGGAAGACCAGCGAAGCCACCACCCAGACGAGCCCGAGCGAGACCAGCAGCCGGCGTGCGGCGAAGGCGAGCATCGGATCAGGCGACGTCGGTCGTCTCGAAGGTCAGGCCCGAATAGAAGGTCAGGGCGCCCGGCAGGTTGGTGAAGCCGGTGACCTGGCGACGCATGGCGTAGCCCTGGCTGCGCCAGGTGAGGCCGACCATGGGCGCCTGCTCGATCGCGATGCGCTCCATCTCGCGATAGATATCGCGGCGCTTGGCCTGGTCGAATTCGGCACGGCCGGCCGCGAGCAGTTCGGTGATGCGGTCGATCCTGAGGCCGAAGGAGCGCACGTAGGAGGGCGCGAGCGAACCGTCGATGAAGTTCGCGATGCCGTCCGGGTCGTTGGAATCGGCGGCCGTGCCCATCACCGCGAGGTCGTACTGGCCGCGGTTGCCGATCGCGACGCGCGTTGCCCAGTCGGGCAGGTTGAGCTCGGCGCGGATGCCGACGGCGGCCAGGTGCTGCTGCACCACCTCGGCGGTGTCCTTGTGCATGCCGTACTGGGCGGTCGAGAGCAGGGAGCAGGAGATGCCGCCGGCGTGCCCGGCCTCCGCGAGGAGGCGCTTGGACAGGTCGGGGTCGTACTTCCAGCCTTCCTTGAACTCGGCGTTGTAGAAGAGGCTCGATTCCGCGACGGGCAACTGCATGAGCGCGGAGCCGCGGCCGAAGAAGGCGGCGCGCACGAGTTCGTCGCGCTTGATGGCGTGGGCCACGGCGCGGCGGACGCGGGGGTCGTTGAACGGCGCGCGGGTGCCGTTGAACACCAGGAACATGAAGGCGCCGTCGACGGTGTCGAGCTTCAGCGCCGGGTCGGCGGTGATGGCGTCCATCGACTGCCAGGGCACGTATTCGATCAGGTCGACATCGCCCGAACGCAGCGCGGCGACGCGCAGGTTCTCATCCGCATAGGCGACGGCGCGGATGCGCTTCAGCTTCGGCAGGCCGGGGCGGAAGAAGCCGGCGAAGGGCTCGAGCTCGAGCGAGACGCCGCGTTCCTGCGCCTTGATGATGAAGGGGCCGGCGCCGACGAAGCTGCCGCGCGGCGAATTCCGCGAGATGATCGGCAGGTGGTAGGACGCCATCATGATCGGCAGCGTCGCCACGGGGGCCTTGAGGAAGATGCGGATGGTGCGGTCGTCGGGCGTCTCGATGCGCTCGACGCCCTGCATCTCGGCGCGGAAATAGGCGGTGGAGCGCTCGGCAGCGATCTGTTCGATCGTCCACTTCACGTCGGCGGCCGTCACCTTCTCCCCGTTCTGGAAGCGGGCGTCGCGCAGCTTGAACTCCCATCCCTGGGTGCCGATCGGCTGCCAGGATTCCGCGAGCTCGCCGCGCAGCGCGCCGTCGGGACCGTAGGAGGTCAGGCCGCGATAGATCATCAGCTTGACCGTCGCGGCGGCGGTGCCGGTGTTCGCCCAGGGCTGGATGCTGGGCGGGAAGGAGGAGAGGCCGAAGGTCAGCTCGCCCGGCGTGCCGGCGCGGGCGCCGGGGACACGCAGGAACGGCAGCATCGCGGCGGCGGCGGAACCGGCCAGCACGGCGCGGCGGGAGGCGGTCGGACGCATGCGGGACTCTCCTTGCTTCTTGCCCAGACGGAACCCTGTGTCAGCCAGTGTAGCCGTAGACCTCCCGGGCGGTCGCGGGGCTGATCACGCCCTCCGCCAGGTCACGTGCCACGGCGGCGCGGTCGCGCTTGTCCGGCGGACCGTAGCCGCCGGCGCCGGGGCTCACGACGGCGAACCACTGGCCGGGGGCGAGCACCGCGCTGTCCTTGTCGAACACCACGCCGGGCCCGCATTCCACCGCGCCATGGCCGCCGGCGCCACCGCCGAGCAGGCCCCAGGAGCTGGAGGACAGGCGCGAGACGTCGACGCGCACGCGGCAGTCGGCATCCGCGCGGTAGACACGCCGCAGGCCCATGCCGCCGCGATGGGTGCCGGCGCCGCCGGACCCGTCGACCAGTTCGTAGCGCAGCAGGGTCAGCGGATACTCGATCTCGAGCGCTTCGACCGGGAGGTTGGAGGTGTTGGTGACGTGGACATGGATGCCATCGAGGCCGTCCTTGGTCGCGCGGGCGCCACCGCCGCCGCCCATGGTTTCGAGGTAGACCCAGAGCGCGCCGTCGTCCTCGCGCTGGCCAATGAAGCTCGCGACGGTGCAGACGGAGTTGGAGCAGGCGGTCACGCGATCCGGCACGGCCTGCGCGAGCGCCCCGAGGATGAGGTCGGCGACGCGCTGGCAGGTCTGCACGCGCCCGTTCACCGCGGCCGGGTGGCTGCAGTTCAGCACGGTGCCGTTCGGCGCGGTGACGGTGAGCGGCCGCGCGAGGCCGGCATTGGGCAGGATGGTCGGATCGACCACCGACTTCACCACGTAGTAGGCGGTGGCGGCGAGCGCGGTCCAGGTCATGTTCAGCCCGGCGCGGAGCTGCTTCGGGCTGTCGAAGTGCAGCGACATCGCGTCGCCCTGGATGGTGACCTTCACCTTCAGGGGAAGCTGTTCGGTGACCTCGGTGCTTTCGAAGACGTCCTCGAAGATCCAGGAGCCGTCGGGCATCGCCGCGATGCCGGCGCGCATCTTGCGCTCGGCGTAGTCGAGCAGCGCCGCGCCGGCGGCCTTCACGGTCGCCGTGCCGTACTTCGCGCACAGCGCCTGGAAGCGCTGCACGCCGACGCGGTTTGCCGCCATCTGGGCGCGCAGGTCGGACAGGCGTTCGCGCGGGACCTGGCAGTTCAGCAGGATGAGGTCGAGGATGTCCTTCTGCAGTTCGCCGGCGCGGTAGAGGCGCACAGGCGGAATGCGCAGGCCTTCCTGGTAGATGTGGGCGTGGCCGCGGTCGGCGAAGTCCGAGTGGTGGGCGAGGTTCACCGTCCAGGCGACGATCGCGCCGTCGACGAAGATCGGCTCGGCCAGCACGATGTCGGGCAGGTGGGTGCCGCCGCCCTCATAGGCGTCGTTGCCGACGAAGACGTCGCCGGGCCGCATGTCCTCGACGCGATGGAGCTTCAGGACGTGCGGGACGATGCCGATGAAGCTGCCGAGGTGGATGGGGATGTGCTCGGCCTGGCAGAGCGTGTTGCCGTCCGTGTCGAACAGCGCGGTGGAGCAGTCGCGCCGTTCCTTGATGTTGGTGGAGTAGGAGGCGCGGATCAGCGCTTCCCCCGTCTCCTCGACGATCGAGGAGAGGGAGGCGCCGATCACCTCGACGGTGATGGGGTCGAGCACGGGGGTGTGCGTCGCGGGCGCGTCGTTCATGCCGCCACCTCCAGGATCAGGTTGAGGTATGCATCCACGCGGGCGGTCATGCCGGGCAGGACGACGGTCGTGGTGTCCATCTGCTCGACGATGGCCGGGCCGGTGAAGGTATTGCCGGGCTTCAGCTTCTCGCGCGCGTAGATCGGCGTGGCGACGAAGGCGCCGGCTTCGGGGAACCACACCTCGCGCTTGCCGATGATGGCGCCGGAGGCGTCGGGGCCGGCATCGGGGAAGGATTTCAGCTCGGCCTTCTTCACGCGGCCGGTCGCTTCGAGGCGCAGGGTGACGAGCTGCACCGGCTCGCCTTCCGCGACGAAGCCGTAGCGCTGCTTGTGCGCCTCGGCGAAGCCTTCGGCCAGGGTGGCGATGGTCGCCGCCGTGATCGGGCCTTCGGGCAGCGGCACGGCGAGTTCGTAGTTCTGGCCGGCGTAGCGCATGTCGGCCGTGCGGGTGAGGTGCCGGTCGGCCGGGGCGATCTCCTCATGCGCGAACCACTCGGTCGCGCGGGTCGCGAGGCCGTCGAAGGCCGCCGCCACCTCGCCGACCGACTCCGCCGTCGCCGGCAGCAGCTTGGTCGCGGCGAAGTCGGCGCGCAGGTCGGTCAGCAGCAGGCCCATGGCGCACAGGATGCCGGGGTAGGGCGGCACCAGCACGCGCTTCATGTCGAGCTCGCGCGCGAGCCGTGCCGCGTGCAGCGGGCCGGCGCCGCCGAAGGCCATCAGCGTGTAGTCGCGCGGGTCGTAGCCGCGCTGCACCGAGATCACGCGGATCGCGCGCGCCATGTTGGCGGTGACGACCGAGATGATGCCCTGGGCGGTTTCCATCACGCCGAGGCCGAGCTGGGTGGCGAGCCGCCCGATGGCCTCCTTCGCCAGGCCCTGGTCGACCTTCATGCGGCCGGCGAGCAGGTACTGCGGGTTCAGCGTCTGCAGCACCACGTTGGCGTCGGTGGTGGCGGGCTCGGTGTTGCCGCGGCCGTAGCAGACCGGGCCGGGATCCGCGCCGCAGGAGCGCGGACCGACCTTCAGCAGGCCGCCGGCATCGATACAGGCGATGGACCCGCCGCCGGCGCCGACCGTGTGGATGTCGAGCATCGGCGCCTTGATCGGATAGCCGTGCACGATGGCCTCGGACGTCAGCTTGCACGCCCCGCCGTTGAGCAGCGCGACGTCCGTCGAGGTGCCGCCCATGTCGAAGGTGATCAGGTCCTCGTAACCCGCCAGCGCACCGATCGCCTGGGCGCCGACGACGCCGGTCGACGGGCCGGAGAGCACGGCGCGGACCGGCATCTCGGCCGCGGTGCCGAAGCCGATGACGCCGCCGTTCGACTGCGTCAGGTGCGGCGTCGCGGTCATGCCGATGTCGCGCAGCCGCGGGGTCAGGCGCTCGATGTAGTTGCGCATGACCGGGCCGAGATAGGCGTTCAGCACCACGGTGGACAGGCGCTCGAACTCGCGGAACTCGGGCGCGATCTCGTGGCCGGCGCTGATGAAGACGTCGGGCATCTCCTCGCGGAGGATCTCGACGGCGCGCTTCTCGTGCTCGGGGCGGATGAAGCCGTAGAGGAAGGAGACGGCGATCGCCTTGACCCCGGCCTCCTTCAGGGCCTTGGCGGCCGCGCGCATCCGCGCTTCATCCAGTGCCAGGTCGATGCGGCCGTCATGGCGCACGCGTTCCGGCACTTCGTGCCGCAGGTCGCGCGAGACCAGGGTCGGCGGCTTGTCCGCCTGCATGTCATAGAGGTCGGGGCGCTTCTGGCGGCCGATCTCGAGCAGGTCGCGGAAGCCGTCCGTGGTCACCAGGCCGGTCTTCACGCCGCGATGCTGGATCAGCGCGTTCGTCGCGACGGTGGTGCCATGGCCGAAATAGGCGACCGAGGCGCCGGGCTGCGCGGCGTCGGGGGCCACGCGGCGCATGCCTTCCTCGACACCCTGGGCGATGCCGCGCGAGGGATCGTCGGGGGTGGAGGAGACCTTCCAGACCTCCACGCGTCCTGCCTCCTCATCGAAGAGGCAGACATCCGTGAAGGTTCCGCCGGAATCCACGCCGACACGCCAACGGGCCATGCTGCTCGCCCCTCTCGCGGAGAAAATTCGGTCGGGCGTGACTATCCCGTTGCATTTTGACGTGCGGCAAGTGCCAATTTCATACAACGGCAATTTTTGCCGGAGAATTTCATTCTCCGGAATTTTGCCGTGTCCGACGAACGACGAGTAGGCATTTTATGGAACAGGATGCGGGCGCCGCCGGCGGCGTGGGGCGCGTGTTCAGCCTGCTGCGCCTGATTGGCGCGGCGGGCGGTGGCGGCATTCGGCTGACCGACCTCGCCGAGCGGGCCGCGCTGCCGCGACCGACCGTGCACCGGATCCTGCGCGCGCTCGGCACCGAGGGCATGGTCGCCTTCGATGCGCGCAGCAAGCGCTACACCTTGGGGCTCGACCTGTTCCTGCTCGCCGCGAAGGCGGGGGACGTGATGGGGCTGCGCGACCTGGCGCGGCCGACGTTGCTGCGGTTGACGGCGTCGCTGGGCGAGACGCTGTTTCTGCTGGTCCACAACGGCTACGACGCGGTGTGCATCGAGCGCAGCGCGGGGCCGCTGCCCATCCGGTCCTTCACGGGGGATATCGGCGGACGGGTGCCGCTGGGCATCGGGCAGGGCTCGGTGGCGATCCTCGCCTTCCTGCCGCCGGCGGAGCAGGACGAGATCATCCGCCACAACCTGCCGCGCATGCGTGATTATGGCGGGCCGGACGAGGCCTCGCTGCGCGCCGAGCTGATCCAGGTGCAGCGCGACGGCTTCTGCGGCGGTGCCAGCGGGTTGATCCCGGGCATGGCGGGCGTCGGCGTGCCGATCGTGGACAGCGACGGGCGCGCGGTCGCGGCGCTGTCGATCGGCACCACCACCGACCGGCTGTCGGCGGAACGCAAGCCGATCATCGCGGAGATGCTGAGGCAGGAAGCCGCGGCGATCAGCCGCCAGGTGAATCCCTTCGACCCGACGCTGCGCCGGGCCGCCGCGGCGATGAGCGCGGCGTCATAACCCTACGCCGCGAGGACGCGCGCGAGGATGGCGGCGACGCGCCGTTCCGCTTCGGCGCGGAGCGGATGGACGCCGTCCGCGACGACGCGCGTGCCGCGTACCCAGACCTCGTGGATGGCGCCGTCGCGCGCGGCGAAGAGCAGGCTGTCGAGCATCCGCTCGCCGGAGCGCGCGGCGAAGGCAGGGGCGGCGGGATCCAGCAGCACCAGGTCCGCCCAGGCGCCAGGCGCGATGCCGGCGGGACCGGCGGCGAGCGCGCGGCTGCCGCCCGCGACGGCCGATTGCCACAGCGCCTGCCCGGTCGAGCCGCCGCGCGGCGCGAGCACGTTGCGCGAGCGCAGGGCGAGGCGCTGCGAATACTCGAGCGTGCGAAGTTCCAGCGGGGCGGAGATCAGCACGTTGGAATCCGTGCCGACGCCGAACAGGCCGCCGGCTTCGCGGAAGCCCGGCGCGGGAAAGATTCCGTCGCCGAGGTTGCTTTCGGTCACCGGGCAGAGGCCCGCGACGACGCCGCATCCCGCCGCCTGCGCGAGCTCCGCCGCCGTGCCATGCGTCGCATGGATCAGGCACCAGCGTTCGGAGAGCAGCCCGGCCTCGAGCAGGGCGGCGATCGGCGGCAGGCCGAGGATGCGGATCGCGGCCTCGACTTCCTTCACCTGCTCGGCGGCGTGGATGTGCAGCGTTTCGCCGGGGCGCGCCATGGCGGCGACGGCGCGGATCTCCTCGATCGTCGCGGCGCGCAGGGAATGCGGGGCGAGGCCGAGATTGGCGCCGGGCAGGCCGGCGATGGCGCGGCGGCTGCCCTCCACCAGCGCGGCGAAGCCGTCGAGGTCGTTGAGGAAGCGCCGCTGGCCCGGCACGGGCGGTGCGCCGCCGATCTCGCCATGGGCGTAGAAGGAGGGCAGCAGGGTCAGGTTGATGCCGGTCGCCCGCGCCGCCGCGGTGATGCGCGCGGCCATCTCGGCGCGGTCGGCGTAGGGTGTGCCGTCGGGGTCGTGATGCAGGTAGTGGAATTCGCCGACGCGGGTGAAGCCGCCCTCCAGCATCTCGGCATAGGCGAGGGTGGCGATGGCCTCGACGTCCTCGGGCGTGAGGTGCGCGAGGAAGCGGTACATGAGCTCGCGCCAGGTCCAGAAGGAATCGTCGCTGGCGCCGGCATGTTCCGTCAGGCCCGCCATGCCGCGCTGGAAGGCGTGGGAATGCAGGTCCGGCATGCCGGGCAGCGCGACCAGGCGGCCGGGAGCCGCATCGGGCGTGACGGTTGCGATGCGGCCGTCCGCATCCACTTCCACGTGCACGTCGCGGCGCCAGCCCTCGGGCAGCAGCGCCTCGGCGAAGACCATGCTGCGCATCGCGCGATTCCTCCTGGTGGCGGGGCGTCGGCGCCCGCGGCATCGCTAGCCCCGGCGCGGCGCCGCCGCAACGGTGCACGACGATGCTGGACAGCGCGGCGTGGCGAAGTCACGCTGCGATGATGACAGCGCCCGCTGCCCTCGCGGTCGAGGATCTGCGCACGGAGTTCCGCATCGCGGGAACCTGGCGATCGGCGGTGCGCGGCGTGTCCTTCGGCCTCGCGCGCAACGAGACGCTGGCGCTGGTCGGCGAGAGCGGCTGCGGGAAGTCGGTGACCGCGCTGTCGATCATGGGACTTGTGCAGCCGCCGCTCGGCCGGGTGGCGGGCGGCAGGATCCTGCTCGAGGGGCAGGAGGTGGCGGGCCTGCCGGAGAAGCAGTGGGAAAAGCTGCGCGGCGACCGCATCGGCATGATCTTCCAGGAGCCGATGACCTCCTTGAACCCGGTGATGACCGTGGGCGACCAGGTCGCCGAGGCGCTCGTCATCCACAAGGGTCTGTCGCGCGCCGCCGCGCTGGAGAAGGCGCGCGCGTTGTTCGAGGAGGTGAAGATCCCCTCGGCCGCGACGCGGCTGCGGGAGTATCCGCACCAGTTCTCGGGCGGGATGCGGCAGCGCGTGATGATCGCCATGGCGCTGGCCTGCGAGCCCGCCGTGCTGCTGGCGGACGAGCCGACGACCGCGCTCGACGTGACGATCCAGGCGCAGGTGCTGGGGCTGCTCGCGGACCTGCGGGAACGGCACGGCATGGCGGTGCTGTTCATCACCCACAACCTTGGCGTCGTGGCGCAGATCGCGGACCGGGTCGCGGTGATGTATGCCGGCCAGATCGTCGAGGAAGGGCCGGTCGCGAACATCTTCGCGGCGCCGGCGCATCCCTATACGCGCGCGCTGTTCGCGGCGATCCCGCGTCTGGATCAGCCGCACCAGGCGCTGTCGGCGATCCCGGGCCGGGTGCCGCCGCTGGATGCCATGCCGGTCGGCTGCGCCTTCGCCTCCCGTTGTCCGGAGAAGCGCGCGGGCTGCGAGGCGCCGCAGGTGCTGGCGCATGTCGGCGCCGCGCATCGCGCGCGCTGCCACGTCGCCACCGGCGCGACCGCCTTCGAGGCCGCGGGTGCCGCGGTGCAGGATACCCGATGACGAACAGGGAGACTGGGGCCATGAAACTTCGCGCGGGAGTGTTGGCGGCGGCCTTCGCCATGGTCGCGCCGGCGGCGATGGCGCAGCAGGGCACGCTGCGCGTCGGCATGGCGGCGCAGGACATGGGACGGCTCGATCCGCATTTCGCCGTCTCGACCATCGATCGCGTGCCGATGCCCTGGGTGTTCAACGGGCTGGTGCGCTTCCCGCCGGGGTCGATCGACGCCGCGGCGATCGAGCCCGACCTGGCCGAGCGCTGGGAGACCAGCGCCGATGGCCGCACCTGGACCTTCCACCTGCGCCGCGGTGTGCGCTTCCACGGCAATTACGGCGAGCTGACTGCGGACGACGTGGTGTTCAGCCTGCGCAAGGCGGCGAATGCCCAGACCAGCGCCTTCAGCGCCGACCTGCGCGCCATCGAGACGGTCGAGGCGGTCGATCCCTACACCGTGCGGATCGTGCTGAAGGAGAACGTGCCGAACCTGCTCGGCATCCTCACCAACTATGCCGGCGGCTTCATCGTCTCCCGCCGCGCGGTCGAGGAGCGGGGCGACGGCTTCAACCGCGCGCCGATCGGCACCGGGCCCTTCGCGCTGGAGCGCGTGACGCCGAACCAGAGCGCGGAGTTCGTCGCCAACCCGGCCTATTTCCGCGGCGCGCCGCAGATCGCGCGGATCTCCTACCGCTTCATCCCCTCCGATGCCTCGCGCGACCTCGCGTTCCAGAACCGCGAGCTCGACCTGAACTACGGGCGGTCGGACCAGACCTGGGTGAACCGGGTGCGCCAGCAGCAGGGCGTCACGGTCGACGTGTTCGAGCCGGCCGAGCTCGCCATCATCAACGTCAACGTCACCCAGCCGCCGTTCAACGACATCCGCGTGCGCCAGGCGCTCGCCATGGCGGTGAACCGCGCCGAGATGGTGCGCTGGCGCGGCCAGGACACCAGCCGCGAGGGGCAGTCGCTGGTGCCGCGCGGCTATCTCGGCTTCACGGCGGACAACGGTCTGCTGCCCCATGACCTGAACCGCGCCCGCGCCCTGCTGGCCGAGGCCGGATATCCGAACGGGCTGACGGTGCGCGTGGTGCACACTCAGCTGCCGGAGATGCTGGCGGCGATGCAGGTGATCCAGCAGCAGCTGCGCCGCGCGGGCATCACGCTCGACCTGCAGGTGGTGGAGCACGCGACCTTCCACCAGCAGATCCGGCAGAATCTCTCGCCGCTCGTCTACTACTCGGCGGCGCGCTTCCCGATCGCGGACATCTACCTGACGCAGTTCTACCATTCGCGCAGCATCGTCGGCACGCCGACCGCGGTGACGAACTTCTCCCATTGCGGCATGGCCGATGCCGAGATCGACGCGGCGCGCGTCTCGACCGATCGGGCCGAACAGCTCCGGCTCTGGGCCGCGGCGCAGCGCAAGCTGGTGGAGAATGTCTGCGGCATCCCGCTGATCGAGACGCTGCTGGTCTTCGCCCGACGCGACAATGTCGACTACGGCTACCAGCTCCGTGGCTCGCTGAGCCTCGGCCCGCAGATCACCGAAGCCTCGCGGCTGCGGTGAGGGGCGGCGCGGGCGGCCGATGATCTGGTTCGTCGCCAAGCGGCTGCTCGCGGCCGTGCCGACGCTGCTCGCGGTGCTGACGGTGGTCTTCATCATCGTCCGCATCGTGCCCGGCGACCCGGCGCTGGTGATCCTGGGCGACCAGGCGACGGCCGAGGCCGCCGCCGCGCTGCGCACGCGCCTCGGCCTCGATCAGCCGATGTGGGTGCAGTACTGGACCTTCGTCAGCAACGCGCTGACGGGGAATTTCGGCGCCTCGCTCGTCACCGGCCGGCCGATCCTCGAGGAAGTGGGCGCGGTGCTGCCGCACACCATCGACCTGACGCTGGCGTCGATGGTCCTGGGTGTCGTGGTCGGCGTGCCGGTCGGCATCTGGGCGGCGCTGCACCGCAACGGCGCGATCGACGTGGCGGCGCGGCTGCTCTCGCTGCTGGGCCTGTCCTTCCCGGTCTTCGTGTCGGGCATCTACCTGCTGCTGCTGTTCGGGTTGTACTGGCGGCTGTTCCCGGTGATCGGGAATGCCGACCTGTCCGACTTCGGCGACCGGCTGCACAAGGTGGTGCTCCCGGCGGTGGCGCTGGGGCTGACCATGGCGGCCTACATCACGCGCGTGACGCGCAGCGCGATGCTGCACTCCCTGGGCGAGGACTACATCCGCACCGCGCGCGCCAAGGGCGTGCCGTGGCGGCGCGTGGTCTGGGTGCACGGGCTTCGCAACGCTTCGCTGCCGGTGGTCACCGTCGTCGGGCTCTATGTCGGCATCCTCATCGGTAATTCGGTGCTGACCGAGATCGTCTTCAACCGGCCGGGCCTGGGGAAGATCATCGTCGGCGCGCTGAACCAGCGCGACTACGCCATGCTGCAGGGGCTGATGGTGATCTACTGCTTCCTGATCGTGGTGGTGAACCTCGTCACGGACCTGCTCTACGGCGTGATGGACCCGCGGGTGAAACAGGCATGAGCGCGACCGCCGAAGCCCCCGTCGCCCCGCGCGTGCCCGGCTGGCGCAAGGCGTTGGGGAAGGCGCGCAGCAACCCGACGACGCTGGTCGGGGCGGTGATCTGCCTCGTCATCCTCGCGGCGGCCATCCTCGCGCCCTGGATCGCGCCGCATGATCCGGCGGAACAGGACATCATCAGCCGGCTGGCGCCGCCGGGCGGCGACTATCCGCTCGGCACCGACCAGTTCGGGCGGGACATCCTCTCGCGCCTGCTGTGGGGGGCGCGGATCTCGCTGACGGTCTCGCTCGGGGCCATCGCGGTCGCCTGCGTCATCGGCGGGTCGATCGGGATGGTGTCAGGGTATATCGGCGGGCGGTTCGACCTGTTCGTGATGCAGGTGATGGACGTGTTGCTGTCCTTCCCCTCTCTGATCCTCGGCCTGATCGTGGTGGCGCTGCTGGGGCCGGACCTGGTGAACCTGGTGGTGGCGATCGCGCTGACCGCCATCGCGCCCTTCGCGCGCATCGCCCGCGCGCCGACGCTCGCGCTGAAGGAACGCGCCTTCGTCGAGGCAGGGCACGCGCTCGGCTATTCCCACCTGCGCATCATCTTCCGCCACATCCTGCCGAACATCCTGCCGGAGGTGATGGTCATGGCCTCCCTGTGGATGGCGACGGCGGTGCGCGTGGAGGCGTCGCTGTCCTTCATCGGCCTTGGCGTGAAGCCGCCGACGCCGACCTGGGGCGGCATGACGCGCGACGGGTTCGAGAACATCCTCGACAGCCCCTGGCTCGCGGTCTTCCCCGGCATGGCGATCCTTCTCCTGGTGCTCGGACTCAATATGGTGGGCGACGGGCTGCGCGACGCCACCGACCCGAAGCTGCGCAATGAGTGAGCCGCTCCTCTCCGTCCAGGGCCTGCGCAAGCACTTCGTGCAGCGCAAGGGGTTTCCCCGCCCGCGCACCGTGATCGTGCGCGCGGTGGAGGATGTTTCCTTCACCATCGCGCCGGGCGAGGCCTTCGGCCTGGTCGGCGAATCCGGTTGCGGCAAGTCCACGGCGGCCCGCGCATTGCTCCGATTGATCGAACCCGATGCAGGGCAGGTCACCTATCGCGGGCAGGATGTGCGCTCGACGCGCGGTTCGGCGCTGAAGGCGCTGCGGCGGAAGATGCAGATCGTCTTCCAGGATCCCTATTCCTCGCTCGATCCGCGGCAGACCATCGGGTCCGCGCTGATGGAACCGATGCGCGTGCACGGCATCGCCACCGGGCGCGACGCGCGCGACCGTGCCGCCGCGCTGCTCGAGGAAGTGGGGCTGCCGCCCGGTGCGCTGGATCGGCTGCCGCATGAGTTCTCGGGCGGGCAGCGGCAGCGCATCGGCATCGCGCGCGCGCTGACCTTGGAACCGGAGCTCATCGTGGCGGATGAGCCGGTCAGCGCGCTCGACGTCTCGGTGCAGGCGCAGGTGCTGCTGCTGCTGAAGCAGTTGCGGGAACGGCGCGGGCTGTCCTTCCTGTTCGTCAGCCACGACCTGTCCGTGGTGCGCTGGTTCTGCGACCGCGTGGCGGTGATGTATCTCGGCCGCATCGTGGAGGAAGGGCCGTCGGGCCGGGTGCTGGCCGATCCGCTGCACCCCTACGCGAAGATGCTGCGGGAGGCCTCGCCGGTGCCGGACCCGGCACAGCGCGGGGTGCTGCCACGTATCGTGGGAGAGATCCCCTCCGCGGCGAATCCGCCGCCGGGCTGCCCCTTCCATCCGCGCTGCGCGCAGGCGATGCCGGTGTGTTCGACCACGGCGCCGCGCTGGACCTCCGCCACGGGCGGCGGCGGCGTGGCGTGCCACCTTCACGGCTGATGGCCGTTTGACGCGGCGCGGGTGCGAGGCCACCCTCGCGCCATGGCCGATACCGACACCAATGGCAGCGCCTGGCGCGTGCCGCCGAGCGCCTATCTCGCGAACCGTCCCGCCGAGTATGCGCTGCCGCCTCGCCCGCAGGTTTCCTGCTACGTGCCGATGCCCGACGGGGTGCGCATCGCCGTCGATGTCTGGTTGCCGGAAGGTGCGACGGGGCCGCTGCCGGCGATCCTGATCCACACGCCCTATTACCGGCGCTTCGCGCTGGCGCCCGGCGCGACGGCGGAAGCCTGCCCCAACGCCGCGAAGTTCCGCGACGCCTTCGTGCCGCGCGGCTATGCGCTCGTCGTCGTCGATGCACGCGGCACGGGGGCGAGCTTCGGCACGCGCGACAGTTTCCGCT
Source organism: Neoroseomonas marina (assembly GCF_012927745.1). Classification (GTDB taxonomy): domain Bacteria; phylum Pseudomonadota; class Alphaproteobacteria; order Acetobacterales; family Acetobacteraceae; genus Neoroseomonas; species Neoroseomonas marina. The sequence continues at coordinate 82,399 of NZ_JABBKX010000002.1, read as the reverse complement.
CCCCGCGCGAACGCGCGGACAGTGCGGTGATCGCCGACTGGATCGCGGCGCAACCCTGGAGCGACGGGCGGCTCGGCGCGACGGGCATCTCCTATCCCGGCGCGGCGAGCGACTTCCTGGCCTCGACGGGGCATCCCTCCGTCAAGGCGATCGCGCCGCTGTTCGCGGTGTGGGACACCTGGTCGGATCATTACTGGCCGGGCGGCATCCTGCTCTCCGCGCTCGCGCAGGATTACGACGACCTGATGGTTGCGATGGACCAGGACCGGCGCGACATGCTGCGCCGTGTGTCCTACTTCGCCGATCCGGCGCTGTGTGGCCCGGCCCCGGTGGACGAGGACACGGATGGCAGCCTGCTGCGCGCGGCGCTCGAGGAGCATGCGGGCAATGTGCGCCAGCCGGCCTTCATCGGTGGCTTCCCCTATCGCGACGAGGCGCTGCCCTACGATCCGTCCTTCACCGTCGCGAAGATCTCGCCCTACCACTACCGGGAGGGCATCCGGCCGGAGGTCGCGATCTATTGCGTCTCGGGCTGGATGGACGGGGCCGGCTACGCCAATGCGGCGATCGCGCGCTACCTGACCATGGCCGGGAACCGGCGGCACCTGCTGCTGGGGCCGTGGGACCATGGGGCGCGGATCAACACCTCGCCCTGGCGGGCGGGGGAGACGCCGGACTTCCCGCTCGTCGCGGAACTGATCCGCTTCTTCGACGAGTACCTGATGGGGCGCGAGACGGGCCTCGCGGCCGAGGCGCCGGTGCATGTCTTCCACCAGCATGCCGAGACCTGGGAGGCGGCGGCGCAATGGCCGCTGCATGGCGAGGCGGCGACGCTCGCGCTCGGCGCCGGCGGCGGCTTCGACGATGCGCCGGGCCAGGTCGCGCACCGCACCGATCCGCGCTGGGGCAGTGGCTCGGGCACGCGGTACGAGCGCATCGCCGCCATCGATGCGCGCGCCTACCACACCGACTGGCAGGCGCGCGAAGCGCGGCTGACGAGCTGGACCAGCGCGCCGCTGGACGATGCCATGGCGCTGACCGGGCATGCCATCGCGGAGCTGACCGTCGCGAGTTCCGAGCCCGATGCCTCCTTGATGGTTTATCTGAGCGAAGTCGAGGCCGACGGCACCGTGCGCTACGTGACCGAGGGCCTGCTGCGCCTGATCCATCGCGCCGAGACACCGCATCCCCCGGAGTATGTCTGCACCTGGCCGTGGCGCAGCTTCGCGCGCGCCGATGTGCGGCCGATGGTGCCGGGCGTGGCGGAGACGATCCGCGTCCCGTTGCTGCCGACCGGCTGGACCTTCGCGCGCGGCAGCCGCGTCCGCCTGTCGGTCAGCGGCACCGATGCCGACCATATCGGGCAGCATCCGCATGGCCGCCCGCCATTGCTGACGGTGGTGACGGGGCAGGGCGCGTCGCGCCTGCATCTGCCCTGGCGCCCCGCCGCCGCGCCGTCCAGACTGACCGCCTGATTGCCGGGGGCTGACCAATGATCAAACTGACACGACGTGCCTTGCCCGTCCTGCCGCTGCTGGCGCCGCGGCTGGCTTCGGCGCAGGCCTGGGCGCCCTCGGGGCCGATCCGCGTGGTGATGCCGCAGGCGGCGGGATCCTCGGGCGACATCATCCTGCGCTCGATGGCCGAGATCATGGCGCGCGAGCTCGGCCAGCCGATCGTGGTGGAGAACCGTCCGGGCGCGAACGGATCGATCGCCGCGACCTATGTGAAGCAGCAGCGGCCCGACGGGCAGACGCTGATGCTGCCGGGCGTGTCGATGGTGGCGTTCAACCAGCATCTCTATCGCAACCTGCCCTACGATCCGCTCAAGGATTTCACCTACATCGCGCCGGTGACGAACACCGCCTTCGTCGTCATCGCGAGCAAGCAGAGCGGCTTCACCACGCTGCGCCAGATGATCGACAAGGCGCGCGCGGAACCGGAGAAGCTGACCTTCTCCTCCGCCGGCATCGCGAACACGACGCATCTCGCGATGGAGATGATCGCCGAACGCGCCGGCGTGAAGATGACGCATGTGCCCTTCGGCGGGTCGCCGCAGGCGATGACGGCGGTGGCCTCGGGGCAGGTGGATGCGATGACGGCGGTGCTGGGCATCGCGCTGCCGCTGATCCGCGGCGGACAGGTGGTGCCGCTGGCGGTGGTGCGGGAGGCGCGGACCCCGGTGCTGCCCGATGTGCCGACCCAGGCCGAGGCCGGCTATCCGGGCCCGATCTGCCCGGGCTGGTTCGCCCTGGTCGGGCCGGCAGGGATGCCGGACGCGGCGGTGCAGCGGCTGAACGCCGCGACGCGCACGGCGCTGATGGATCCGGGCGTGCGGGCGCGGCTCGATGCCGCGGATCTCGAGCCGTTGTTCTCGACGGCGGCCGAGCTGCGCGCGCGGCTGGAGGAGGAAAGCCGCGTGTGGGGCGCCTTCATCCAGGCGCGCGGGCTGCGGCTGGAATAGCGGCGAGCCGCGCAGCGATCTCCTCCGCCGGCAGCCAGCCTTCCAGCGCCGCGGCGGCCGAGGCCGGATCGGCCGGTTGCGGCGGCATCGGCGCGTCCGGCGGTGTGCGGCTGAAGCGCGGCGCCGGGGCGGGCTGGACGACGCCTTCGACCTCCAGATAGGTGCCGCGCGCCTGCATGTGCGGGTGTTGCGCGGCCTCGGCCATGCTCAGCACCGGCGCGAAGCAGGCGTCAGTGCCTTCGAGCAGCGCGGACCATTCGTCGCGCGTGCGCGTGCGGATCGCGGCGGCGAGGCGCGCGCGCGCCTCGGGCCAGCGGGCGCGGTCGGATTGCGCGGGGAAGTCCGCCGCATCGATGCCGAGGCGTTGCAGCAGTTCGGCATGGAACCGGCCCTCGATGGGCGCGACCGAGACCCAGCGGCCATCGGCGCATTCGTAGCAATCGTAGAAGGGCGCGCCGGAATCGAGCAGGTTGGTGCCGCGCTGCGCGTTGAACAGCCCGGCGGCGAGCAGGCCGTGGAAGCCGGTCATCAGATGGGCGGTGCCGTCGACGATGGCGGCGTCGACCACCTGGCCCTGGCCGGTCGCGCGCGCCGAGATGATCGCCGCCAGGATGCCGACCGCGAGATACATCGACCCGCCACCGAAATCGCCGACGAGGTTGAGCGGCGGGGTCGGCGGCTGGCCCTCGCGGCCGATCGCATCGAGCGCGCCGGTCAGCGCGATGTAGTTGAGGTCGTGGCCCGCCGCCTGGGCCAGTGGCCCGTGCTGGCCCCAGCCGGTCATGCGGCCGTAGACGAGGCGTGGATTGCGCGCGAGGCAGTCCTCCGGACCGAGGCCGAGGCGCTCGGTCACGCCGGGGCGGAAGCCTTCGATGAGCGCGTCGGCTTCCTCGATCAGGCGCAGCGCCAGGTCGCGGCATTCGGGACGCTTGAGGTCGAGGGCGAGGCAGGGCCGCCCGCGCAGGATCAGGTTGTGGCGCAGCGGGCGCGGGATGCCGAGTTGTGGCGGTTCCGGCCGGTCGATGCGCAGCACCGTCGCGCCGAGATCGGCGAGCAGCATGGCGCACATCGGCGCCGGCCCGATGCCGGCGAGCTCCACGACCTTGATCCCGGCGAGCGGGCCCTGGCGCGGCGCGCTCACGACGCCTCCGGCAGGACAAGGGCGCCGGAGGCGCGCAGGGCGTCGATCTCGGCCTCGGTGAAGCCGCCTTCGGCCAGCACGGCGCGGCCGTCGGCGCCGAGCGCCGGTGCGGGGTTGGTGATCTGCCCGGGGGTACGGGAGAACCAGGCCGGCATGCCCGGGAAGCGGACGGTGCCGAGCGGGGTTTCCTGCGCGGTGAAGAAGCCGACGGCCTCGAGATGCGGGTCGCGCAGCAGGGCGGAGGTCTCGTTGACGGGGGCGGCCGGGATCTCGGCGCGGGCAAAGGCGTCGAGCCATTCGGCGGTGCTGCGCGTGACGAGGGTCTCGCCAATGCGTGCATAGACCTCGTCGATCACCTTGGCGCGGTCCTTCAGCGTGGCGAAGCGCGGGTCCTTCGCCCAGGCGGGCTGGCCCGCGACGTCGAGGAAGGCGCGCCAATGCTTGTCGGTGTAGATCAGCGCCGCGACCCAGCCATCCGAGGTGCGGTAGGGACGGCGGTTGGGGGAGGCGGCGCGCGAATAGACGGGCTCGCCTTCCGGCGGATCGAACAACGCGCCGTTGATGTGATCGGTCAGCACGAAGTTCGCCATGGTCTCGAACATCGCGACCTCGATCTCCTGGCCCTCGCCGGTGCGGGCGCGGTGCAGCAGCGCCATCAGCACGGCGTAGAGCGCGGTGAGGCCCGAGACCTTGTCCGCGACCAGCGTCGCCGAGTAGGACGGCGCGCCGAGCATGCGCCCCTGCAGCGCGGCCATGCCGGACATCGCCTGGATGGTGTCGTCATAGGCCGGGCCCTTGGCATAGGGCCCGCGGCGCGAGAAGCCGTAGACATTCGCGTAGACGATGCGCGGGTTGACCGCGGCGATGTCGGCATAGGTGAGGCCGAGGCGCGCGATCGCGTCCGAGCGCATGGCGTGGATGAAGACGTCGGCGGATTCCGCGAGGCGCAGCAGGGCGGCGCGCGCCTCCGACCGCTTCAGGTCGAGCGCCAGGCCGCGCTTGCCGCGGTTGAGGTTGTAGAACATCGCCCCCAGGCCCGGCGCGCGGGAGACGGGCAACTGGCGCGTCGTGTCGCCTTCGGGGCTTTCGACCTTGATCACCTCGGCGCCGTGGTCGGCGAGGATCTGCGTGCAGAAGGGGCCCATCAGCACGGCCGTCAGGTCCAGCACGCGGATGCCGGCCAGCGCGCCGAAGCCGCGGCCGGGCATGTCCTTGGTCTGCTGCGTCATTCCGATCCTTCCTCCCGCACCGCGCGGTCCAGCCCCTCGCGCGCCTCGGGCGCGGCGATCGCGAGGAGGCGCCGGCGGCGTTCCGACAGCGTGCAGCCGCGCAGGTCCGCGGCACCGAATTCCGTCACCACCACGTCGACATCGGCGCGCGGCGTCGTCACGGGGCCGGACAGCCGCGCGACGATGCGGCTGGCCCCGCCCGAGGCGCGGGCCGGCAGCGCGATGATGGAACAGCCGCCCGGCGAGCGCGATGCCGCGCGGGCGAAATCCGCCTGGCCGCCGATGCCGCCGACGATCGCGCGGCCGGCCTGCTCGGCGTTCACCTGGCCGGTGAGGTCGACCTCGACCGCCGAGTTGATGGCGACGAGGCGCGGCAGTTGCGCCAGCACCGAATCCGCATGGGTGTAGCCGCAGGATCGCACCAGCACGTCCGGGTTGCGATGGGCGAAGGCGTAGAGGGCCTCGCTGCCGACCAGCGTGGTCGCGACGCTGCGGCCGGTGTCGATCGGCTTGCGCGCATTGGTCAACACGCCGCGCTGGATCAGCGCCATGCCGGCATCACCGAGGATGCCCGAATGCAGGCCGAGGTCGCGATGACCGGAGAGACCTTCGAGGATCGCTTCGGGCAATTCGCCGAGGCCGGTTTGGATGGTGCTGCCGTCCTCGATCAGCGCGGCGACATGGGCGGCGATGGCGCGGCCGGTGTCCCCGATGCGGGACGGCGGGGTGACGTAGGGCGCGCGGTCGGTCTCGAGGATCGCGTCGATGCGGTCCGGGCCGATCGTGTCATGGCCGAAGGTGTAGGGGACGCGCGGGCTGACTTCGGCGATCACCGTGCGCGCCGCGGCGATGGCGGCATCCACGTAGTCCACCACGCAGCCGAGGCTGTGCCGGCCATCCGGGCCGGGCGGGGAGAGCATCAGCAGCGCCACGTCGCAGCGGATGCGGCCCTGCGCGATCAGGCGGCCGGCCTGGCCGCCATGGACGGGCAGGACGTCGAGCACGCCGGCGCTCGCGAGCGCGCGCGCGGTGCCAAGGCCGCCGAGGCCGGTCATGCGGATGTGGTCGGCGTGTTCGGGTCGCAGCGCTCGGCCCATGCCGGTGCCGAGGAACACCGAGAAGGGGCCGAGGGCGTCGCGCTGCGCGACCATCGCCTCGACGAGGGTCGGAGGTTCGGCCGTCACCTGGCCCCAGAGGACCTGGTCGCCGGGGCGTATGAGGCCGGCCAGGTCCGGCGCCGCCGGGTCGAGCCGGCGCGGCACCTAGTAGGACTTGGGCAGGCCGAGCACGCGCTCGGCGATATGGCTCAGGATGAGCTCGCGGCTCACCGGCGCGATGCGGGGGATCAGGCTTTCGCGCAGGTAGCGCTCGACGTGGTATTCCTGGGCGTAGCCCATGCCGCCATGGGTCATCACCGCCGTCTCGGCGGCGGAGAAACCCGCTTCGGCGGCGAGGTACTTCGCGGCGTTGGATTCCGCGCCGCAGTCCTTGCCCTCGTCGTAGAGCGCGGCGGCCTTCATCACCATCAGGTTCGCGGCCTCGAGATGCGCCCAGCAGCGCGCGAGCGGATGCTGGATGCCCTGGTTCTGCCCGATGGCGCGGCCGAAGACGCGGCGTTCCTTGGCGTAATCCGTCGCCTTGCGCAGCGCGGCCCGGCCGATGCCCACGGCCTCGGCCGCGATCAGGATGCGCTCGGGGTTCATGCCGTGCAGGATGTAGCGGAAGCCCTTGCCTTCCTCGCCGATGCGGTCGGCGACCGGCACTTCGAGCCCGTCGAAGAAGACCATGTTCGAATCGACGGCGTGGCGGCCCATCTTCTCGATCAGGCGGATCTCGACCTTGGCGCGGTCGATGTCGGTGTAGAAGAGCGACAGGCCGTCGGTCTTGCGCTTCACCTCATCGAGCGGCGTGGTGCGCGCCAGCAGCAGCATCTTGTTGGCGACCTGCGCCGTGCTGATCCACATCTTCTGGCCGCGCACGACGTAGTGGTCGCCGTTGCGCTCGGCCCGCGTCTTGAGCTGCGTGGTGTTGAGGCCGACATCGGGTTCGGTCACCGCGAAGCAGGGCTTGTCGGTGCCGGCGATGAGCGGCGGCAGGGCGCGCTGCTTCTGGTCCTCGGTGCCGAAGACGATGACCGGGTTGAGCCCGAAGATGTTCATGTGGATGGCGGAGGCGCCGGTCATGCAGGCGCCGCTCTCGGCCACCGCCTGCATCATCACCGCGGCTTCGGTGATGCCGAGGCCGCCGCCGCCATACTGTTCGGGCATCGCGATGCCGAGCCAGCCGCCCTTGGCCATGGCGGCGTGGAATTCCTCGGGGAAGGTGCCTTCGCGGTCCTTGCGCAGCCAGTACTCGTCGCCGAAGGAGGCGCAGAGCTTCAGCATCTGGTCGCGGATCTCGGCCTGCTCGGCCGTCAGTTCGAATGCCATGGACGTTCCCCGAGATGGATCGAGAAGGGCCAGAACCGCCCCGCCCTGTCAATGCCGGGATTGACGGCAACGTTCGAAAATTTCACACTGTGTTCGAATATACGAACAACACTACCTTGGAGGAAGGTCAGGGCATGACGAAGCACGGGACCATTGCGACCGGGATGGGGCGCCGCGCGGCGCTCGCCACGCCGGCACTGCTGCTGCCGCGCGGGGCGCGTGCGCAATGGCCGGACCGGCCGGTGCGCCTGGTGGTCGCCTTCCCGGCGGGCAGCCTGACGGACGTGCTGGCGCGCGTGCTCGCGGAGCCGCTGTCGCAGGAACTCGGTCATCCGGTGATCGTGGACAACCGCGCGGGCGGCAATGGCATCGTCGGCACGCAGGCGGTGGCGCAGGCCGCGCCGGATGGGCACACGCTGGTCATCATCAGCACCAGCGCGGCGTCGGTGAACCCGCACATCCTGAAGCGGATGCCTTTCGACCCGGTCAACGACTTCGCCCATGTCGGGTCGATCGCCGAGGCGCCGTACCTGTTCGTCGTCGGGCCGAATGCGCCGGATGCCGACCTGCGCGGCTTCCTCGATCGCGCGCGGCAGCGGCCGGACGGGCTGACCTTCAGCTACGGCAATGCCAGCAGCCAGATCATGACCGAGGTGCTGGCCCGCGCCGCCGGCGCGCGGCTGACCGGCGTGCCCTATCGCGGCGGCGCCGAGGCGCTGACCGACGTATCCGCCGGCCGGATCGACTGCACCTTCACGGATCTCGCGAACGGCCTGGTGCAGACGCAGGCCGGGCGGGTGCGGGCGCTGGCGCAGTCGGGCAAGGACCCGACGCCGCTCGCCCCGGGCGTGCCGCCGGTCGCGACGGTGGTGCCGGGCTTCGACATCACAGTGTGGTTCGGCATTTCGGCGCCGCGTGCGACGCCGGCGCCGATCATCGCGCGGGCCAACCAGGCGCTGAACGCGGTGCTGCGGCGGCCGACGACGGAGGAGCGGCTGCGCCAGCTCGGCTTCCTGCCCTTCGCGCAGACGCCGGAGCAGTTCGCGCAGTACCTCCGCGACCAGATGCGCGTCTGGGGCGAGTACGTCCGCATCGCGGGCATCGAGCCGCAATAGTGCCCGACGCCGCGCCCGAGGCCGCGAGCGGCCCGCGCTCGGTCGGGCGCGTCGTGCAGTTGCTGGACTGCCTGGCGGCGGCGCCGCAGGGCGCGACGCTGGCTTCGCTCGCGCAGGCGATGGGGGCGCCGAAGACGACGCTGCTCGGGCTGCTGCGGGGGCTCGCCACGGCGGGATACGCGGTGCAGGCCGAAGGCGCGTGGCGGCTGGGGCCGGAGGCCTTCGGCCTGGCGCGCGCGATCCTCGCGGGGCAGTCGCCGGGCTTCGGCAGCGCCGGGCGCGCGGCGCTGGAGGCGCTGGCCGAGGGCACGGGGGAGACGGCGATGCTCGCCGTTCTCACCCCCGATCGCAGCGCGATGGTCTACACGGACAAGGTCGAGAGCCGCACCGCGCTGCGCTTCGCCGCGACGGTCGGCGACCTGCGGCCGATCCACTGCACGGCCTCGGGCCGGGTCATGCTGGCCTACCTGCCGCCGCCCTGGCCGGAGGCCTTCCTGCGCAGCGCCCGGCTGACCGCGGAGACGCCGACCAGCGTCACCGATCGCCGCGCGCTTCGCCGCATCGTCGCGGAAGTGCGGGAGCAGGGTTATGCGGTGACGCTCGGGGAATCGACCGATGGGGTCGTCGGCATCGCCGCGCCGGTCTTCGATGCGCGCGGCGAGGTCGTGGCGGCGATCGTGCTGGCCGGCCCGCTGGCGCGGGTGCAGCCGAAGCTCGCGGGCCTCGCGCGGCGGGTGCGGCAGGCCGGGCGCGACCTGTCGCGCCAGCTCGGGCACCGGGCCTAGACGCGGTCAGGCAACGAGGGCGCGCGCACGGTCTCGATCTTGGTGCCGGACTGGACGATCATGCGCGCCGACGGGCCGGCCCGCCGGGACCCTGGGGGAGCGCCATGACGACGACCGAAGCCTGCGTGATCCACGGCCAGCGCGACCTGCGGGTCGAGATGGTCGATCTGCCGGCGCCCGGCGCCGGGGAGGTGCTGGTCGATATCGGCGCCGGCGGGATCTGCGGGTCGGACCTGCACTACTACCTCGATGGCGGCTTCGGCACGGTGCGGGTGCGCGAGCCGATGGTGCTGGGGCACGAGGTCGCCGGCACCGTCGCGGCGCTGGGCGCCGGCGTGGTCGGGCTGAAGCCGGGCGACCGGGTGGCGGTGAATCCCTCCCACCCGTGCGGCGCCTGCGAATACTGCGCGCGCGACGAGCCGCAGCACTGCCTCGAGATGCGCTTCTGGGGCAGTGCGATGCGCATGCCGCACGTCCAGGGCGGCTTCCGGCGCCGGCTGGTGGTCGCGGCACGGCAATGCGTGCCGGTGGGCGATGTCGTCTCGATCGGGGAGGCGGCGATGAGCGAGCCGCTCGCCGTCGCGCTGCATGCCGTCGGTCAGGCGGGCGAGGTGCGCGGCAAGCGCGCGCTGGTCACCGGCTTCGGGCCGATCGGCGGCGTGGTGCTGCTCGCGTTGAAGCATGCCGGCGCGGCCGAGGTCACGGTGACGGATGTGGTGGACGAACCGCTCGCATTCGCGCGGCGGCTCGGCGCGTCGGCGGCGGTGAACGTCGCCGCAGACAGGGATGCGCTGGCGGCGGAGGAGATGGACAAGGGTCGCTTCGACCTCGCGATCGAATGCAGCGGCAATCCGCGCGCATTGGCCCAGGCGATCGCCTGCGTGCGGCCGCGCGGGACCATCGTGCAGGTCGGCATCGGCGGCAGTTTCGACGTGCCGATGAACGTCGTGGTGGCGAAGGAGCTGCGCCTGGCGGGGTCCTTCCGGTTCCATCCGGAATTCGAGCATGCCGCCGGGCTGATCGCGCGACGCGAGATCGACGTGCGGCCCCTGATCACCGCGACGCGGCCGCTGGCCGATGCCCAGGCGGCCTTCGACCTCGCCGCCGATCGACGCGCCTCGATGAAGGTGCAGCTCGCCTTCGGCTGACGTCGCACACCGCGGGCAGGTGACGTGACGACCGGCCCCTCCTAGGCTCGCGCCGCATGCCGAACGCCGCGCCGTCGCTTCCGCCCAGCCTCTACGCCGCCACCGCGCGGCCGGCACCGCCCACCCCGCCGCTCGACGGCGACGTGCGGGCGGATGTCCTCGTCATCGGAGCCGGCTTCACCGGCCTGTCCACGGCGCTGCACCTCGCCGAGCGAGGCGTGCGCGTGGTCGTGCTCGATGCGGCCGAACCGGGCTGGGGCGCGTCCGGGCGCAACGGGGGCCAGGTCAATCCGGGCCTCAAGCCCGATCCGGACGAGGTGGAGCGCGATTTCGGACCCGATCTGGGCGGTCGCATGGTGCGCTTCGCCTGGGGAGCGCCGGAGACGACCTTCGCCCTGATCCGCCGCTGGCAGATCGCCTGCGATGCGCGCCAGGGCGGCACGCTGCGCGCGGCCTACCAGCCGCGGCATGCCGAGGGCCTGCGGCGATCGGCCGAGCAGGGCATGCGGCGCGGCTTCCCGGTGCGCCTGCTCGATGAGGATGCGGCGCGGGCGGCGACGGGGCATCGGCGCTACCGGGCGATCATGCTCGATGCGAGTGGCGGGGACGTGCAGCCGCTCGACTATGCGCGCGGTCTTGCCGATGCCGCGTTGCGCGCGGGGGCGCGCATCCATGGCGGGACGCCGGTGACGCGCCTGGCGCGGGAGGGCGGCACCTGGTGCGCGACGACGCCGGCGGGCGTCGTGCGGGCCGACATGGTGGTGCTCGGCACCAACGGCTATACGGATGACCTCTGGCCGGGGCTGCGGCGCAGCGTCGTGCCGGTGTTCAGTTCCATCGTCGCGACGGCGCCGCTGGCGCCGGAGGTGGCGCGCGGCATCCTGCCGCTGCGCGGGTCGCTGTACGAGAGCGGGAACATCACCGTCTATCTGCGCGTCGACCAGGCCGGTCGGCTGCTCATCGGCGGGCGGGGGCCGCAGCGGCCGATCGATGGGCCCGGGCCGGTCCGCTATCTGGTGCGCTACGCGGAACGGCTGTGGCCGGTGCTGGCCGGCGCGGCATGGACGCATGGCTGGAACGGCCAGCTGGCCATGACCGAGGACCATTACCCGCATATCCACGAGCCAGCGCCAGGGCTCTACGCCTGCCTCGGCTACAACGGCCGCGGCGTGGCGCTGTCGACGGCGATGGGCGGGGAGATCGCGAAGCTCGCCACGGGCACGCCGGCGCGGGACATCGCCATGCCCGTCACGCCGATCCGCCCCATGGCCTTCCACGGCTTCTGGCGGCTCGGCGTCATGGCGAAGGTGATGGAAGGGCGGATCAGGGACCGCCTCGGCCTCTAGGCTGTTCCGAGCAGCGGCGCGACGATCGCCGCATGCTCGCGCAGGTCGCGTTCCACCGCCGCGCGGGCGGCGGCAGGGTCGCGGGTCTCGAGCGCGCGCAGCAGGTCGTCATGCGGGTGGCCGGCGGGGGAGATCTTCCGCGGCACCGAGGACAGCAGGCTGATCGTCGGGCCGACCTGGGTCCAGAGATTCTCCACCACCCGCTGCAGCACCGGCATCCGCGCGATGGCGATGACGCCGAAGTGGAAGCGCTCGTTCTCGGCCAGCACGACGGCGCCGTCCTCCGCGCGCCGGCCCTTCATCAGCCGCGCATGGATGGCGCGCAGGGCGGCGATGTCGGCGGGGGTGGCCAGCGTGGCGGCGCGGGCGGCGGCGCGGCCTTCGAGTTCCTCGCGCAGTTCCATGATCTCGGCGTAGCGGTCGCGCGGCAGGCGCGGCACCCAGGCGATGCCCCGCGCATCGAGGTCGAGCGCGCCTTCCGAGACCAGGCGCAGCAGCGCTTCCCGCACCGGGGTCGGGCTGACGCCGAGGTCCTGCGCCAATTGCCGGTGCACGAGCTTCTGCCCCGGCACCAGCCGACCGCCAACCAGGGCGCTGCGCAGGCGCGCATAGACCTTCTCCGCGAGGGTTTCGTCGCGGTCGACCGGGGCGAAGGTCGCGTCGGGGGGCATCCGTGCTTCTCCGGGCGGCGAGGTTGACCTGTCAAGCGATTTGCCGTTTGCTATAGCAAATAACATTCGTTTCCTGGAGACGCCCAGATGCCGGATACCGGTCCCATCGCCAATGCGACTGTCGCGCTGCGCCTGGCCGAGGCGCTCGCCCGCCACGGCGTGGTCACCACCTTCGGGCAGAGCCTGCCGTCCGCCTTCCACCTGGCCGCGCCGCATGCCGGCATCAGCCAGACGGTCTACCGGCAGGAGAACATGGGCGGCGCCATGGCCGACGGCTATGCGCGCGTCTCGCGCCGCGTCGGCGTGGTGACGGCGCAGAACGGCCCCGCCGCGACGCTGCTGGTGCCGCCGCTGGCCGAGGCGCTGAAGGCGAGCATCCCGGTCCTCGCGCTGGTGCAGGAGGTCACGCGCGACACGACCGACAAGAACGCCTTCCAGGAATTCGACCACTTCAAGCTGTTCGAGGGCGTGGCGAAGTTCGTTCGCCGCATCGACCGGGCCGATCGGCTCGAGGATTATGTCGACATGGCCTTCACGGCCGCGACGTCGGGGCGACCCGGGCCGGCCGTGCTGCTGCTGCCGGCGGACCTGCTGATCGAGAAGGCCGCAGCGGCGTCGCGCCGGCGCGCCTTCCTGGGCGAGTTCCCGCTCGATCGCACCCTGGCCGATCCGGCGCGCATCGAGGAGGCGGCGGCGCTGCTCGCCACGGCGGCGCGCCCGGTGGTGATCGCGGGCGGCGGCGTGCACATCTCGGGCGCTGCCGACGAGCTGGCGGCGTTGCAGCAGGACGCGCACCTGCCGGTCGCGACCACCTTCATGGGCAAGGGCAGCGTCGACGAGACGCATCCGCTGTCCATCGGCGTGATGGGCAATACGCTCGGGCGCGGCGCGCGGGCGCATGAGCTGCGCGCGATGGTCGCCGAGGCCGATGTCGTGCTGCTGGTCGGCAACCGCACCAACCAGAACGGCACGGATTCCTGGACGCTGTATCCGCGCGATGCGCGCTACATCCACATCGATCCGGATTCCTCCGAGATCGGGCGCAACTACGAGGCGCTGCGCCTCGCCGGCGATGCGAAGCTGACCTTGGCGGCGCTGCGCCAGGCGATGCTGCGGCAGGATCTTGCCGCGCGCGCTGCGGCGCGGCCGCAGGTCGAAGCGCAGATCGCCAAGGCCGTCGAGGGCTGGCGGACGCTCGTCGCCGGCGTGACGACGCGCGACGGCGGGCCGGTACGCCCCGAGCGTGTCGCGGCCGAGATCGACAGGCGCATGCCCGCGGACGGCATCATGGTCGCGGACGCGTCCTATTCGTCGAACTGGATCAACATCTACATGACGGCGAAGCGCGCGGGGCAGCGCTTCCTGACGCCGCGCGGGCTCGCGGGCCTCGGCTGGGGCGTGCCGATGGCGATCGGGGCGCAGGTCGCGGCCCCCGGCAGCCGCGTGGTGTGCCTCGTCGGCGATGGTGGCTTCGGGCATTCCTGGGCGGAGCTCGAGACGCTGCGTCGGCTCGATCTGCCGGTCACGGTGGTGGTGCTGAACAACGGCATCCTCGGCTTCCAGAAGCATGCCGAGGACACCAAGTTCGGCGACCACACCGTCGCCTGCGACTTCGCCGAGGTGGACCACGCCGCCATCGCGCGCGCCTGCGGCATCGCCGGGGTTCGCGTGGCGCGCGGCGAGGAGGTCGGCCCGGCGCTCGACGCCGCCTTCGCCTCCGGCAAGCCGACGCTGATCGAGGTGATGACGGACCCGGACGGCAAGCCGCCGCTGACCATGTATGGCGGGTATCCGGAGCCGTTCTGATCATGCTCGCGCTGCGCAAGACGCAGGCCGGCTTCGGGCTCGAGGCGCTGGAGGTGCCCGAGCCCGGCGCCCCCGGCCCCGGCGAGGTCACGGTGCGCGTCGAGGCGGTGGGCATCTGCGGCAGCGATGTCCACGCCTATGAATGGACGGATGGCTACGGGCATATGGTGCCCTACCTGCCGCTGACGATGGGGCACGAGTTCGCCGGGCGCGTGGTGGCGGCGGGCCCGGGTGCGGCGGTCGCGACGGGCACCCGCGTGTCGGTGCATCCGCGCGTCGTGCGCGGCGACGGCAGCATCGCCTGGCCGGGCGATCCGCGCGCGCGGGGCGAGCGGCTGACGCTCGGCCTGACGACGGATGGCGGCTTCGCGGCGCAGGTGAATGTCCCGGCGGGCAACGTGCTGCCGCTGCCCGAGGCGGTGGACGCGGAGCTCGGCGCGCTGGTGGAACCGCTGGCGGTCGCGAGCGAGGCCGTGCTGGTGGGCGAGGTCGGGCTCGGCGACACGGTGCTGGTGCTGGGGCCGGGCACGATTGGGCAGGGACTCGCGCTGATGGCGCGGGCGGCGGGCGCGGGGCGCGTGATCGTCGCGGGGCGCGCGGACCAGCCGCGCTATGCCGTGCTGCGGCAGCTTGGCTTCCACGACATCGTGGATGTCGCGGAGGGGTCGCTCGCGGACCAGGTGCTGGCGCTGACCGGCGGCAAGCCGGTGGACTTCGTTCTGGAAGCGACCGGCCATCCGTCATCCATCACCGACGCGCTGCCGGTGCTGAGACGGGAGGGCGTGCTGGTGGTCGCCGGCATCCATGCGGCGCCGCTGTCGCTGCCGCTGACCGTCTTCGTGCGCAACCGGCACCAGTTGCGGGCCTCGCATGGGTCGGAACCGCGGACCTGGGAGCGCGTCATCGCGCTGCTCGCGCGCGAACCGGAAGCCTATCGGCCGATGATCACGCATCGCCTGCCGCTTGATCGCGGGCTCGAAGGGTTCGAACTCGCGCGGCAGCGCGCGGCCAGCAAGGTGATCCTGATCCCATGAGCAATGCCGACCGTGTCGCCATCGTCACCGGCGCCGCGCGCGGGCTGGGCGCGGCCATCGCGAAGCGCCTGGCCGCCGCCGGCCATCCGGTCGTGCTGGCCGATGTGCTCGACCGGGTGGAGGAGACGGCCGCTGCCATCGTCGCGCAGGGGCATCAGGCGCGCGCCATCCGCCTCGACGTCGCGGACGAGGCCGCGATCGCGGCGCTGCCGCAGGTTCTGGGCGACTGGTGGGATCGGCTCGGCGTCGTCGTGAACAACGCGGGCATTTCGCCCAAGGTCGATGGCCGCAAGCGGATGGTCGAGGAGATCCCGCTCGAGGAATGGCAGCGCGTGCTGGCGGTGAACCTCACCGGGCCGTTCCTGTTGTCGCGCCAGGCGATCCCGGTGCTGAAGGCCCGCGGCTGGGGCCGCATCGTGATGATGACGAGCCAGGCGGCGCATGTGCCGAGCACGATCACCGGCGCCTATTACGGCACCTCCAAGGCCGGGCTGATGGGCTTCGCGCGCAACCTGGCGGCGGAGCTGGGCCCTTTCGCCATCACGGTCAACAGCGTCGCGCCGGGCCGCATCATGAGCGACATGGTCGCCGGCGCCGCGCCCGGGATGAACGAGGCCTTCCTGCAGCGTATCCCGCTCGGGCGCCTCGGCGAGCCGGAGGAGGTGGCGGAGGTGGTGCAGTTCCTTGCCTCGGACGCCGCGGCCTACCTGACCGGCACCACCATCGACGTCGGCGGCGGCAGCTACATGCCCTGAGCCGGCCGAGTTCGAGTTCTGCAGCACGGGAGAGAACGTAGATGAGCATCACCCTGCGCCGCCGGCACCTGCCGGCGCTCGCGGCCGGCATGGCCGTGGCCGGTGCCGGCGCCGCGCGCGCCGACTGGCCGGAGCGCGAGATCCAGCTGGTCGTCAACTACGGCGCCGGCGGCAATACCGACGTCTCGGCGCGCGCCTTCTCGCGCGGGCTGGAACGGCAGCTCGGCAAGCCGGTCGTCGTGGTCAACCGGCCCGGCGCGGAAGGCACGATCGGGCCGGCCTTCGTCGCGACGCAGCGCCCGGATGGCTACACGATGGGCGTCGTCACCTATTCGACCGTCGCGATCCAGCCGCATGTGCGCGACGTGCCCTACACCATCGGCAGCTTCGATTTCGTCGCGGGCTATGGGCGCTTCCGCTACGGCGTGACGGTGCGCGCGGATTCGCCGCACCGGACGCTCGATGACCTGGTGCGCGCGGCGAAGCAGGGCAACGGGCTGTTCGTCGGCGCGCCCTCGGCGCCGAACAACCTCGCGATGTTCGAGCTGGGGCGCCTGACCGGCGGGAAGTTCGAGCAGGTGCAGTACCGCTCGGGTGCGGAGACGGTGACGGCGCTGCTCGGCGGCCAGGTGGACGTGATCGTGCAGAACCCCTCCGACGTGGTGTCGCAGATCCGGGCGGGGCAGCTGCGGCTGCTGGCCTCGGCCAGCCCGATGCGCTGGCAGGAATTCCCGGACGTCCCGACGATGCGCGAGGCGGGCTACGAGGTGGAGATCGATTCCTGGCTCGGCGTTGCGGTGCCGCGCGGCACGCCGCGGCCGGTGCTGGAGCGGCTCGAGGCCGCGTCGCTCGCCGCGCTGCGCGACCCCGCGGTCGCCGAGCAGATCGGTGCGACCGGCGTCGACCCGCAGGCGCTGCCGGGGAAGGAGTACGAGGCGCTGCTGGCGCGCGGCGCGGAGCAGATGGGCCCGATCCTGCGCCGCGCCGGGATGGCGAAGCCCTAGCGCTTCCAGCGAACCGCCGGGCGATCCCGCATCGCCCGGCGCGCGGCGCTAGCCGACGTCGATGACCAGGTTCAGGAAGTCGTCGACGACGACCTCGCTGTCCGGGCCGACGACGCAGGTCGATTCGCGTTCCTCGATCAGCGCCGGGCCGGCGATCCGCGCGCCGGCGCGCAGCGCGTAGCGGTCGTAGACCGGGCAGTCCTGCCAGCCGGCGCCTTCGAACAGCACGCGGCGATGCGTGCGCGGCGCGGCGGGGCCGGCCTCGGCCGTGCGGGGCACCGCGCCGGCGAGGTCGATGGTCCAGCCGGGCGCGGAGCAGGACAGGCGCCAGCTCAGCGCCTCGATCGGGCTTTCCTCGACCACGCGTTCGAAGCGGTCGCGATAGGCCGCGAAGAAGCGTTCCCGGATCGTGGGCAGGTCGGCGTCGGAGAGTTCGAGGCCCGGCAGCGGCACCGGGATCTCGAAGCCCTGGCCGACATGGCGCATCTCGGCGACGGGCCTGAAGGTGATGCTGCCGGGGGTGGCGCCGGCCTCGGTCAGCAGAGCGCTGCCGGCGGCCTTCATCTCGGCGATCAGCGCGTTCACGCGCGCCCAGTCGATGCGTTCCAGGCGCGCGACATAGGACCGCACCATGTCGGTGGCCGGCGGGGCGACGAGGAAGCCGAGCGCCGAGGCGACGCCGGCGCCGAGCGGCACGACCAGGCGCTTGATCTTGAGCAGGCGCGCCAGGTTCCACGCATGCACGGGCCCGGCGCCGCCGAAGGCGATCATGGTGTAGCGGCGCGGATCCTTGCCCTTCTCGGCCAGGTGCATGCGCGTCGCGGAGGCCATGGTCTCGTCGACGATGCGCTGCACGCCGAGCGCGGCCTGCTCCACGGCGATGCCGGTCTCGGCGCTGATGCGCGTCTCGAAGGCGCGGCGGACGGGGTCGAGGTTCAGCGCCATCTCGCCGCCGAGGAAGTAGCCGGGGTCGAGGCGACCGAGCACGAGGTCGGCATCGGTCACGGCGGGTTCGGTGCCGCCGCGGCCGTAGCAGACGGGCCCGGGCTTGGCGCCCGCGCTGCGCGGCCCGACCTTCATCAGCCCCGAGCCGGGGTCGATGCGCGCGAGCGAGCCGCCACCGGCGCCGATCTCGATCATGTCGACGACCGAGACCTTCAGCGGCAGGCCCGAGCCCTTCTGGAAGCGGCGGACGCGGCCGGCCTCGAAGTCGAACTTGTGGTTCGGCTCATGGTGGTCGACCAGGCACATCTTCGCCGTGGTGCCGCCCATGTCGAAGGAGACGACATGCTCGAGCCCCGTGAGGCGCGAGATGAAGGCGGACGCCATGGCGCCGGCGGCGGGGCCGGATTCGATCAGGCGGATCGGGAAGTCCTTCGCCTCCCGCACCGTGGTGATGCCGCCGCCCGAGAGCATGATGTAGAGGTGCCCGCGGAAGCCGGTCGAGTGCAGCGTCGACTGCACGCGATCGAGGTAGCGGGCCATCAGCGGCTGCACATAGGCGTTGGCCGAGGCGGTGGAGATGCGCTCGAACTCGCGGATCTCGGGCGCGACCTCGGCCGAGAGGGAGACCGGCAGGTTCGGATAGAGCGCGCGGATGATCTCGCCAGCGCGCTTCTCGTGCTGCGGGCTGTGGTAGGAATGGAGGAAGCCGACGGCGATGGCCTCGGCACCCTCGGTCTCGACCAGCTGCTTCGTGGCGGCGGCGACGGCGGCCTCGTCCAGCGGCAGGAGGATGCGGCCGTCCGAGGCGATGCGCTCGGGGATCTCGAGCCGCCGCGCGCGTGGGACCAGCAGTGCCGGGGTTTCGAGGAAGAGGTCATAGAGGTCGTAGCGCGTCTCGCGCCCGATCTCGATGCTGTCGCGGAAGCCTTCGGTGGTCAGCAGGCCGACCGTGGCGCCGGTACGCTCGATGATGGTGTTGGTCACCAGCGTCGTGCCGTGGATGACGCTGTGCACGTCCTCGGGCTTGAGCTCGGCTTCGCGCAGGATGCGCGCGATGCCGTTGAGGATGGCCTCGGAGGGATCGTCCGGCGTGGTCAGCAGCTTGCCCGTGCGGACGATGTTGCGCACCGGGTCGTGCAGCACCAGGTCGGTGAAGGTGCCGCCGACATCGACGCCGACGCGCGCGGAAGCCGTGGTGGTCATGCGCGTCACTCCACGCCGTAGATGGTCTTGGCCGCTTCGGCCGTGATGTAGCCGTGGCGGAGGTCTTCCATCACCGCCTCACGCGCGCGCTTCCTCGGGTCGCCATAGCCGCCGCCGCCCGCATAGAGCAGCAGCACCGATTCGCGCGGACCGATGGAGGTGCGGGACTTCGGGTGCGGCTTGGTCCCGTCGCCGAAGGCGATGACCGACGGGCCGCCCGGCAGCCCGCCGAGGATGCCGCCGGCCGGGTTCCGATGGCGGTCGGACAGCAGCGACAGCCGCGCCGGCGCGTCGGTGTCGAGCTGCAGCTCGATCTCCTGCCCCAGCCCGCCGCGGAAGGTGCCGGGGCCGCCGGAATCCACGCGCAGGCGCTTCCTGCGCACGATGATCGGGGCGACGCTTTCATACGCCTCGATGGACCCGGCGCCGACATTGGTCGGGAAGGCGGTGGCGGACATCCCGTCCTTGTGCGGGCAGGCGCCCATGCCGCCCGAGGCGAAAAGCACCTGGGAGAAACTGTCGCCATCGGGCCGGGTGCCGCTGAACAGCGCGCGCATGGTCGGCGCGCCGCCGCAATCGGCGATGACCTTGTTCGGGACGACCTGTGCGAGCGCCTGGTAGATCGCGCCCGCCAGCAGGTGCCCGGTCAACTGCCGCGCGCTGACCGGCGCGGGATAGAGCGGGTTGAGGATGCTGCGTTCCGGCGCGGCGACGGTGATCGCCTGGTAGGACCCCTCGTTGCGCGGGGTGAAGGGATCGAGCGCGCACTTCACCGGATAGACCGAATAGGCGTGCGTGTAGTTCATCACGCAGTTGATGCCGCGATCGATCTGCGGGGAGGTGCCCGCATAGTCGATGTGCATCGTGTCGCCCCGCACCGTCACCTTGCAGACGATGCGGGTGTGCTTGTCGTCGAAGCCGTCAGCGGTGATCTCGGAATGCCAGGTGCCGTCGGGGACCTCGGCGATGGCGCGGCGCATGGCGCGGTCGGCGCGTTCGCTCAGTGCGGCGGAGAGGCCCTGCAGATCGGGCAGGCCGGTGTCCTCGAGGAACTCGGCGACGCGGCGCGCGCCGACCTCGGCCGCCACCACCTGCGCCTGCAGGTCGCCCAGCACCTGGCGCGGCACGCGGACATTGCCGAGCAGGATGTCGAGCAGCTGCTGGTTCCACTCGCCTTCCCGCAGCAGGCGGGAGGGCGGGATGCGGATGCCTTCCTCGAAGATCTCGCGGCAATCGGCCGACCACAGCGCGCCGCCGACATCGGGCGAGTGGGAGATCGAGCCGGAGAAGCCGACCAGCCTGCCGCGGTGGAAGATGCCGGTCACCACGGTGAAGTCCGGCAGGTGACCGGTCGCAAGCCAGGGATCGTTGGTGACGATGGTGTCGCCGGGCTTCCACGTCTCGGCCGGGAATCGGGCGAGGAAGTCCTTCGTCGTGCGCGGCAGGATGCAGGAGAAGGAGGCGAGGCCGCCGGTGTTCTCCGAGACGGAGTTGCCGTCGCGGTCCATGAGCACCGTCGCGAAGTCGTTCGACTCCCGCACGATGGTCGAGAAGGCGGTCCGCAGCAGGCCGGTCGCGGCCTCGTCGGCGGCCGAGATCAGCCGGTTCCAGTAGATCTCGAGGGTGATGGGGTCGAAGGGCTCCGGAGTGGCGTCGCTCATCCTGTCCGTCCAGCGCGTTGCGGTAGCGCCACGAGTTTAGGAAGGGGCATGCCAAGGCATCCAATATGACTTGAGTTGAAATCCATATCTTCTACGAATGGATGGATGGAACTCCGGCACCTCAGGTACTTCGTCGTCGTCGCCGAGGAGCTGCATTTCAGCCGTGCGGCGGAACGCCTCGGCATTTCTCAGCCGCCGCTGAGCCAGCAGATCCGCGCCCTGGAGGAGGACCTCCAGGTCCGGCTGTTCGACCGCAGCAGCCGCAACGTCGCGCTGACGGAGGCCGGGCGGCTGTTCCTGGCCGAGGCGCGGGCCACGCTCGACCAGGCCGATCGCGCGCGCCAGACCGCGGCGCGTGCCCATCGCGGAGAGATCGGGGAACTGACCGTCGGGCTGTTTCCCTCGGCGCTGCTGGCCGAACCGGTGGCGGCGGCGGTCCTGGGGTTCCGCCGGCAGCATCCGCGGGTGCGGCTGGTGCTGCGGGAGCGCGCTGTCTACGCCGCGGTACGGGAACTCGCGGCCGGCAGCCTCGAGATCGCCTATCTCCGCTACGCCACGCGGCCCGAGGTGCCGCCCGGCATCGCGCTGCTGGAGGTGATGCGGGAGCCGATGATGCTCGTCGTCCACCGCAGCCATCGCCTCGCGCGCGGGGACAAGCCCGTGCCGCTCGAGGAACTGGCCGAGGAGCCGTTCATCCATTTCTCGCCGCGATCGGACAGCGCGCTGCACGAACATGTCGCGGCGATCTGCGCGACGGCCGGATTCGAGCCGCGCATCGAGCAGGAGGCGAACCAGAACGGCTCCATCCTCGCGCTGATCGGCACGGGGATGGGCGTCTCGATCCTGCCGCGCTGCCTGTGCCGGCTCAGCCTGCCGGAACTGCGCGTGCTGCCGATCGCGAGCCCCGCGGCGGTGTCGGGCATCTGGCTCGCGCACCGGCGGCGTGGCGGCGCGACGCTGCCGCGGACGCTGGCATCGCTGACCGCGCAGCACCGCGTGCCGGGGTAGCGCCTAGCCCCCGCGCTGCATCCGCCGCGCCAGCATCTCGCCGATCATCACGCAGGTGAAGTGCAGGTTGGCGCGGCAATCGGTCGGCATGACGGAGGCATCGGCGACGCGCAGCCCCTCGACGCCGCGCACGCGCAGGTCGGGGTCGACGACACCGCGCGGGTCCTCATGCGCGGTCATCCTGCAGGTTCCCGCCGCGTGCTGGATGTCGGCCGCTTCCTGCAGCATCAGGCGGTCCAGTTCGGCCTCGGGCAGCGCGGCGGCTTCGGGCAGGCTGAGCGCGGTCTCGCAGAAGGTGATGCACTCGGCGATGGCCTTCAGCGGGTCCAGCGCGGCGAGGCGCGCGAGGCGCCGAACGCCGTCGCGCATGCGCAGCCGGTCGGCGGCATGGTCGAGCATGTTCTCCTCGACCGCCGGCTGGGCTTCCGGGTCGGCCGAGGTCAGCCGCACGAAGCCGCGCGAGAAGGCGTCGTAGACCGACAGGCCGATGGCGCCGGAGGCGGCGGGCTCGTCGTCCTCCGTCAGGCCGCGGTGGTTGAAGCCGATCATGATCATGTCGCGCTCGCCGCCGCCGCCCAGGCCGCTGCTGTAGGTCACGCAGCAATTGGTGTGGCGCGCGTCGCGCCCGCGCGAACGATGGTCCGGCTTCAGCGCGATGGTGGCGCGGATGATGGGGTGGTCCATCAGGTTGCGCCCGACCCCGGGCAGGTCGTGCAGCACGGGGATGCCGAGTGCTGCGAGGTCCGCGCCGGCGCCGATGCCGGAACGCATCAGGATGGTCGGGCTGTGGATGGCGCCGGCGCAGAGCACCACCTCGCGCGCCGCGATCTCCTCCCACGCGCCGGTGCCGAAGCGCACGCGCACGCCGCGCGCGCGGCGGCCGTCGAACAGCACGCGGTCGACCATCGCCTCGCCGCGGATGTCGAGGTTGGCGCGGCCCCGGGCGGGCTCGAGGTAGCCGTCATTGGTGGTGACGCGCTGTCCGTCGCGGAGGTTGATCGGGTAGCAGGAGACGCCCTCGCCCTCCGGCGCGTTCAGGTCCGCCTTCCAGGGGTAGCCGTCGGCCAGCGCGGCGTCGCGCAGGGCGCGGTCCACGGCGCCCCAGCGGTCGGGCGGCATGCGCCAAACGGGCAGCGGGCCACCCTGGCGGGTGCCCGGGGCAGTGCCGGTCTCGCTATCGTCCTCGATGGCGTCGAAGACCGGCAGGACGTCGGCGGCCGACCACCCTTCGCAGCCTGCTTCGGCCCAGGCGTCGAAGGCGGCGGGGACGCCGCGGATCGCGATCTGGGCGTTGACCGTGGAGCAGCCGCCCATGGTCTTGCCGCGCCAGTAGAATCTCGGCTCCTGCGCGGCGGTGCGGCGCGTCATCAGCCCCGGCCATTGCCAGTCGGCCTGGTGGGCGGGGTGGTGCATGAAGGGGATGATGTTGGCGCTGCGCAGCGCGTGCGGCGCCTCGGCGGCGCGCCAGTCGCGCCCGGCCTCGAGCAGCAGGACGCGGCGGCGCGGGTCCTCCGACAGCCGCGCGGCGAGCGGGGCGCCGGCCGATCCGGCGCCCACCACGATCACGTCATACATGCGGCCATCGTCCCATCAGGTTCCGGTGCGAAGGCATCGCGCATGGTGCCGCCGCGCGCAACCTGCCGCTACGGGATGCGCCGCTGCGCGAGCCCCGCGAACAGATACGCCACCACGCCGAGGGTCATCAGGACCTGCGCGCCGAAGCTCGTCGCGATGACGGATCTGGCCGCCGGGCAGCTTCTCCACGACGACGAGGTGCTGCAGGGCGGAGGCGCCGCCGACCGGGATGACCGACGCGGCGGCGGTGACCATGATGCCGTCGAAGGGCGCGGCCGAGGGCACGCCGTACTCACCGTCCCCGCGATGGACGGTGACGTTGCGGATGCGCTGCCGGCGGAGCCGGCGCTCGGCCTCGTGGGCCAGTGGCGTCACGATCTCGATGCTGTGCCGTCGCGACCAGATCGGCGAGGATCGCGGCCTGGTAGCCGGACCCGGTACCGATCTCGAGCACCGTCTGCGCGGGCGCGGTGCGCAGCATGTCGGTCATCAGCGCGACGATGAAGGGCTGGGAGATGGTCTGGCCGTGGCCGATCGGCAGCGGGCGGTCGTCATGAGCGCTGGCCTCGAGCGCCGGCGGCACGAAAGCCTGGCGCGGCACGCGGCGCATCGCGGCCAGCACGCGCGGGTCGATCGCGGGCTCGCGCGGCCTTCAGGCGAGCTCCTGCCGCCATGGCGCGGTGCGGCGCAGCGCGTCCCAGCCATAGGTCATGGGCACCATCGCCGTGCCGGCCCAGACCGCGTGCTGGTCCGCATAATGAGGGCTGCCGGGATGGCCGGAGGCGCCGTGGAACACGGTCCAGCGGTTGTTCTCCCAGGCGCCGACGTCGAAGGCGTAGCGCGCGAGCGCGCCATAGGCCGCGACCGGTCCGGCGGCCGCCATGAAGCCGTTGGCGAGCACGGTATCCGTATCCCCGCCCAACGGCAGCGCCGGCGGGTCGAGCAGCGGCGCCCAGTCGGGGAACATCGGCGAGAGCGGATGGGTGAAGCGCGGGCGGTGCACCTCGCCCCAGGGGTGCGACGTGTCCTCGCGCGCCGCGCGCGCCAGGGCCTCCTGCATGGCCTGCGCCCAGTCCCAGCCGTGCAGCAGCGCCGCGTCGCCATCCCGCAGCAGGTTGGGCAGCGCCCACCAGAGCTGGTTCATCGGCGGCACGCCCGGCGCGACCGAGAGCAGCGGCGTTCCGGCAAGCGCAGCGAGCCCGCTGCGCTCGGCGAGGATCGCGGTCAGGGCGCGGCGGAGGGCGATATAGGCGGTCGGCGCGCTGCTGCCGGCCTCCATCCGCCCGTCCCAGGCGAGCAGGCGGTCACGCAATGCGGCGGCGGCAGCGTCGCGCGGCGCGGGCAGCGCGGCGAGGCGGTCGCGGATCAGCAGCGCGTTGAGCGAGAGCGTGTCGGCATGCACGCTCGCCGCGCCCTCGACGCCGCGCGCCTCGGGTGCGGCCTGCAGCCGCGCGAGGACGCGCTGCGCGCGGTAGGGCGGATGGCAATCGGTGCAAAGGTAGTCCGGCCCGTCATCGGCGGCGACGCGGTTGTTCGCGGTGACGATCAGCCCGAGCGGCGGATCGATCACGCGCGGCATCTCCTCATGCGGGATCCAGCCGTCCCATTCATGCGCGCCGGTCCAGCCGGGCACGGGAAGCCATCCGTTGCTGCGCGGGCGGCGCGGCAGGCGGGCGCGCACCAGATGGCCGATGCGGCCCGCGGTGTCGCCGGCGACCAGGTTGTGGTCGATCAGGCCCCAGCCGCGTGTCGCCTCGAACAACGTCTCCACGCCGTCGGCGCGCAGCATGCGCGGCAGGCAGTCGAAGGAGAGGTCGGTCTCGGCGAACTGCACGGAGCGCAGCGCGATGGCGGTGCCGGAGGCCGGATCGCCGGCGATGATCGGACCGTGGTGGGTTTCCACCACCTCGAAGGATCGCGGCTCGGCCCCGCGGATCGCGATGGTCTCCTGGCGCCGTGCGACCGGTAGCCAGCCGCCGCGGAAGGCGACATGGCGCGCGTCGGGGTCGAAGCGTTCGACGAACAGGTCGTGGATGTCGACGAAGGCATGCGTGACGCACCAGGCGACGCGGCCGTTGTGCGCGAAATGCGGGAAGCCCGGCACGCCGGGGACCGTCAGGCCGATCACGTCGAAATCGGCGCAGGCGAGGTGGCCCTGCGCGTACATGTTCGGGATCTCGAAGACGCGGTGCGGGTCGCCGGCGACGACGGGACGGCCGGTGGCGCTGAGGGCCGGGGCGACCGCCCAGTTGTTGCTGCCGCCGCCGGTGGCGTCGATCGCCTCGGCGACGAGCAGGGCGGCGATGGCGGGCTGGAGGTCCGCGATAGTCGCGGTCCAGCGCTTCGCCTCGACGCCGGGCGGGATGAGCAGCAGGTCGCGCCCGCCATCGTCGTAGCGCAGCTTCAGCGCGTTCTCGGGCCCCACCACGGGCAGCGCCGCGGCGCGCCACAGCTTGAACCACACCGACCCCATCAGCAGGCCGAGGCGGCGCATCACGGCGATGCAGTGCCAGCCTTCCCAGGGTTCCGGCGTCGCGTCGAGCAGCACGTACTCGATGGCCGGCGGCGCGCCGGATCCGATGAAGGCATTCACCCCGGCGGCATAGGCGTCGAGCATCGCCCGCCCCTCGTCGCCCAGGGCGGCGTAGTCGCGCCGGCTCGCAGCCTCCATGCCGAGGCGGCGGGCCAGGATGTCGCCTTCCGCCGCGCCGGCGCCGAGCCATTCCGCCGCGCGGCCGAGGGCGCGGCGGCGGTTGAGCTCCATCTGGAACAGGCGGTCCTGCGCATGAACGAAGCCCTGGGCGCGGAAGGCGTCGACCTGACCGCCCTCGGCGCGGATATGGGGGATGCCCCAGCGGTCGCGCAGCACCTCGACCGGTGCCGCCAGCCCCGGCAGGCGCAGACGGCCGTCGAGCGGGGGCAGGGCGGCGCGAAGCGTCTCGGGGCCGGGGGCAGGCGGCATGGCAGGCGTTTCCCTGGTGGTTCAGGGCAGCATCGCGCGGCATTGCGTTGCCGTCGATATATCAAATACGATGAACCGCCATGACCGCCGAGCGCCCCCGCCGCGCCGCCCGGCCTTCCCGCGGGAAGGACGAGGGTGGGCTCGACTTCCTCACGCCCGTCGGGCGGGAGAACCTGACGGGCCGCGTCTATGGCGAATTGCGCATGGCACTGCTGGAAGGGCGGATGCAGCCCGGGCAGCGCCTCAAGATCCGCGACCTGGCGCAGGCGCTCGGCGTGTCCGAGACGCCGGTGCGCGAGGCGGTGATGCAGCTGGTGCGCGAACGCGCGCTGCGCATGGAACTGGCCAAGGCGATCACCGTCGCGGGGCTGACCCTGGCGCAGTACCTCGAATTGCGGGAGGTGCGCGCGGCGCTCGAGGGCCTGGCGGCGGAACACGCGGCGCAGCGCATCTCGGATGCCGAGATCCGTGCCCTGGAACGCGCGCATGTCGAGCTGATGCGCGCGGAGGAGGCCGGCGAATCCGCGCCGGCGATCCGCGCCAACTGGCGCTTCCACCACGGCCTGTATCGCGCGGCGGCGATGCCGGAACTGCTCGCCGTCATCGAGGGCATCTGGCTGCGCAACGGGCCGATGCTGAACCATCTCTACCCGCATGCGCGGCCGACCTATCCGGGGCGGCATCGGCATCTCGACATCCTCGACGGGCTGCGCGCACGCGATGCCGCGGCGACGCGCGCCGCCGTCGTCGCCGACATGATCGAGGGCGGGGAGGGGCTGGTGCGGCACCTCGCCGCGCTCGAGGCCGCCGCGCCCCGCCCCCGCTGACCCCTTGGAACGCCCCATGGACGACACCGCCTCGCCGACCCAGCGCAACCATCGTGATGCCGCGCTGCGGGACCGCGCGCGCCAGGTCATCCCGGGCGGGCTCTGGGGGCATCTCAACGCCGCCAACCTGCCGGCCGGCTACCCGCAATACTTCGCGCGCGCCGAGGGCTGCCGGCTGTGGGACGTGGATGGGCGCGAGGTGGTGGACTTCATGTGCGCCTGGGGGCCGGTGGTGCTCGGCCACCACCATCCGGCGGTAGAGGAGGCGGCGCGGCGCCAGGCGGCGCTCGGCGACTGCATGAACGGGCCGGCGCCGGTGCTGGTGGACCTCGCCGAGATGCTGGTCGCCACCATCCCGCATGCCGCTTGGTGCCTGCTGGAGAAGAACGGCACCGATGCGACGACCGCCTGCGTGACCATCGCGCGCGCCGGCACGGGGCGGCGCAAGGTGCTGGTCGCGCGCGGATCCTATCACGGGGCGGTGCCGTGGTGCTCGCCGTCGCTCGCCGGCGTGACGGCGGAGGACCGCGCGCATATCGCCTATTACGACTACAACGACGTCGCCTCGGCGCAGGCGGCGGCGGAGCAGGCGAAGGGCGACCTCGCGGCGATCATCGTCACCGCCTTCCGCCACGACATGGCGCGCGCGCTGGAACTGCCCGATCCCGCCTTCGCGCAGGCCCTGCGCGACATCTGCGACCGCGAGGGCGCGGCGCTGATCCTGGACGACGTGCGCGCGGGCTTCCGGCTGGATCTCGGCGGGTCGTGGGAGACGGTCGGCGTGCGGCCGGACCTCGCGGCCTACAGCAAGGCGATCGCGAACGGGCATGCGCTGGCGGCCGTCACCGGCGCGGAGCGGTTCCGCGAGGCGGTGACCAAGGTCTACACGACCGGGTCCTTCTGGTGCGCGGCGGTGCCGATGGCGGCCGCCCTCGCGACGCTGCAGGAGCTGCACCGCATCGACGGCCCGGCGCGGATGCGCGCGATGGGGGAGCGGCTGCGCAAGGGGCTCGATGCGCTCTCGGCGCGGCACGGCGTGACGATCCGCCAGTCCGGCCCGGCGCAGATGCCGCTGGTGCTGTTCGAGGGCGACGAGGGCTTCCGCCTCGGCAATGCCTTCTGCTCCGCGGCGCTGGAGGCGGGCGCCTACTTCCACCCGCGGCACAACATGTTCCTCTCCTGCGCGCATACCGAGGCCGACATCGACCGCGCCTTGCAGGCGGCCGATGCGGGCTTCGCGGCGGTGGCGCGGCTCGGCTAGGCCAGCGGCGGGCGGTGCTGCGCCCAGGGACGGTCCTGTTCCAGCAGGGCGCCGAGGCGCAGCACGTCCATGTCCCGCCCCCAGGGGCCGACGATCTGCACCGCGGTCGGCAGGCCGTCTGCGGCGAAGCCGGAGGGCACCGACAGCGCCGGATGGCCGGTGAGGTTGAAGGGATACATGTAGCTGGACCAGCCCTGGCGGGTGATGCCGCATGTCTCGCCCTCGACCACCACCTCGTCAGTGGCGGCATCGAAATCCGCGGGCAAGGCGGTGCGCGTCAGCGTCGGCGTGACGAGGACGTCGTAGCGGTCGAACAGGGACTGGATGGCGCGGAACAGGCGCGTGCGGGCGAATTGTGCCTCGCGGAATTCCTTGAGCGAGAACGTGCCGCCGCGCTCCATGAAGGCGAGCAGCACCGGGTCCATCCGGTTGTGCCATTCGGGCAGGTACTGCGCGCAGGAAACCGCGAAGCCGGCCTGGTACATGATGCGGCCGGGGAACTCCATCCAGTCGATGGCGTCGGCGACGTCCTCGATCAGCGCGCCGCGCGCGGCGAAGGCGTCGAGCGAGGCGATGGTGTTCGCCGCCATCTCCGCCTGCACGCGGGCATTGCAGGCGCGCGCGATGTAGCCGATGCGCAGCCCGTGCAGGTCGCCGCCGATCAGCGATGGCGAGACCGGCGCGAAGCCAGGCCCGCGGAGGCTCTGCGCGTCGCGCCCGCTGGGCCCCGCGATGACCGAGAGCATCACCGCCGCATCCGTCACCGTGCGCGTCAGCGGCCCGGCATAGACGTTGTTCGCGAAGGTGTCCGCCGAGGCTTCCCACGGCACGCTGCCGAGCGTCGCCTTGTGCCCGACGACGCCGCAGCAGGCTGCCGGGATGCGCACCGATCCCGCCCCGTCGGTGCCGAGACCGAGCGGCCCCAGCCCCGCCGCCACCGCGGCCGCCGCGCCGCCCGAGGAGCCGCCGGTGGTCCGCGACAGGTCCCAGGGGTTGCGCGTGGTGCCGAAGGCGGGCCCGTCGGTCAGGCCCTTGTGGCCGAACTCCGACATGGTGGTCTTGCCGAGCAGGATCGATCCCGCCTCCCGCAGCCGGGTCACTGTGACGTCGTCGCGCGCCGGGACGTTGTCGGCGAAGATCGCCGAACCATGCGTGGTCCGGATGCCCGCGGTGTCGACCTGATCCTTCACATGCACCGGCACGCCGTGCAGCGGGCCGAGCGGCGCGCCGTCCATCACCGCCTGTTCCGCCGTGCGGGCGGCGGCCATCGCCTGGTCGTGCAGCACGGTGACGAAGGCGTTGATCCGCGGCTGCTCGCGGTCGATGGCGGCGAGCACGGCGCGGGTCAGCTCCACCGGGGAAAGCGCCTTGCGGCGGATCAGCGCCGCCGCGCGCGTGGCCGGCATGAAGAGCAGTTCGGTGTCGGCCATGGTCGCGAATCCTCCTTGCGCCGTGCCAATGTCAGGGTGCAGGCTGGCATAGGATATATCGAAAGGCGAGGCACCGACCCGCCGCCGGGGGAGAGGAAGGAAGAATGTCCATCTTGGAAACCGGCCGCCGCGGAGTCCTCGCAGGCGGCGCCGCGATCGCGGCCTCCGGCATCCTCCGCCCCCGCGAGGCGCGCGCGGAACGCCAGCTCAACCTGGTGCTGGAATCCGAGGTGGTCATCCTCGACCCCTACATGACGACCGCGGCGATCACGCGGACCTTCGGCTTCCACATCTTCGACACGCTGTTCGCCATGGACGGCCAGGGTCGCATCCAGCCGCAGATGGCCGAGGGGCACACGGTGTCCGCCGACCGCCTGACCTGGACCTTCACGCTGCGCCCGGGCCTGAAGTTCCACGACGACGCCCCGGTCACGGCCACCGACGTCGTCGCCTCGCTCGAGCGCTGGATGCCGAAGGACGCGCTGGGGCGCATGCTGCGCGATGCGCAGGCCGGGCTGGTGGCGAAGGATGCGCGCACGGTCGAGCTGACGCTGAAGCGCCCCTTCCCGCTGGTGCTCGAGATCCTGGGCAAGCCGAACGCGCCGGTGCCCTTCATCCTGCCGGAGCGGATCGCGCGCACCCCGGCCGACCAGCGCATCACCGAGATCATCGGCTCCGGGCCCTTCCGTTTCCGTCCGGATCTCTGGCTGCCGGGCAATGTGATGGTGCTCGACCGCTTCGCGGGCTACGTGCCGCGGGAAGAAGCGCCCGACTTCCTCGCCGGCGGCAAGCGCGTGAAGGTCGACAGCATCGCCCTGCGCGCCATGCCGGACCAGATGACCGCGGCGACCGCGCTGATCGCCGGCGAGATCGACTACCAGCAATACGTGCCCTTCGACATGATCGACCGGCTGGAGCGGGCGCGGAACGTGCGGCTGCTCTCGCTCGGCGGGCTGCACCAGTTCCAGGGGAACTACCGGCTCAACCACGCCTTCGCCCCCTTCGACGATCCCGAGGTGCGGCGGGTGCTGTGGAAGCTCGCGGACCAGGACGGCGCGCTGCAGGCGATCGGCATCCCGCCGCGCTTCCGCACGGCGTGCAACTCCTTCTGGATGTGCGGGACGCCGCTGACGACCGATGCGGGGGCGGAGGTCGCGCGGCTGTCGGTCGAACAGGCGAAGGCGGAGCTCGCACGGACGTCCTATCGCGGGCAGCCGGTGATCTTCCTCGGCGTCGGCGGGTCGATTTCCCAGGTCGCCGCGGCGGTGCTCATCCAGAACATGAAGCAGGCCGGCTTCACGGTGGATGAGCAGGTCATGGACTGGGGCACCGTGCTGGCCCGCCGCGCGCGGCGCGACGGCTGGAGCATGTTCTCGGTCTATGCGAATGGCGTCGACATGATGTCGCCGCTCACGCATTTCTACACGGCGAACACCTGTGCCGATTATCCGGGCTGGTCCTGCGACGACCGCATCCCGGCGCTGATGCGGCAGTTCGTGGATACCGAAGCCGAGGCCGACCGCAGGACCATCGCGGCGGAGATACAGCGGCTGTCCTACGCGCTGACGCCCTCGGTGATGTGGGGGCAGTTCACGATACCGGCGGCCTACAGGACGTCGTTGCGCGGACTGATGGAATCATCCTTCCCGATCTTCTGGAATGTCGAGAAGGCGTGATGCGGCCCGGGAGTTGCCAGGGCCGCTGAGGCGGACCGAGTATCGCGATCCGCAGCAAGGACCGGATCATGGACCTGGATGAGATTGGCTATCTCGGCGTGCGACAGCTCGGGGCGTTGTACCGGACGCGCAAGCTGTCGCCGGTGGAGGTGGCCAAGGCGGTGCTCGCGCGCATCGAGCGCATCGACACCCGCGTGAATGCCATGATGCGGCTGACGCCGGACCATGCGCTGGATGCGGCGCGCCGTTCGGAGCAGGTCTTCCTGCAGTGCGATGCGCCGCGACTGCTCGAAGGCGTTCCGGTGACGATCAAGGACCTGCAGCATACCAAGGGCGTGCAGACCGATTTCGGCACGGCCATCCTGCAGGGCACCATTCCCGATGTGGATGCACCCTGCGTCAGCCGCTTGCTCGCGGCCGGCGGCATGATGATGGGCAAGACGACCTCGGCCGGCGAATGGGGCTGGAAGGGCGTCAGCCATGCGGAGATCTCGGGGATCACGCACAATCCCTGGGGTCGCGGACTCAATGCCGGGGCCTCGTCGTCCGGCGCGGGCGTCGCCGCGGCGTGCGGCTATGGGCCGCTGCACCAGGGCGGCGATGGGGCGGGGTCGATCCGGATGCCGGCGCATTTCTCCGGCGTCTATGGGCTGAAGCCCACGCATGGCCGCGTGCCGAACTGGCCGATGTCGAACAACGACCTCGCCACCCATATCGGGCCGCTGACACGCACGGTCGAGGATGCGGCGCTGATGCTGCAGGCGATGGCTGGCCCGCATCCCTGGGACTACACCTCGCTCGAGACGCCGCCGCGGGATTACGCAGGCGCGCTGACAGCCACGAGCATGAAGGGCAGGCGCATCGCCTATACGCGCGACCTCGGGCATGCGCGCGTCGACCCGGAGGTCGCCGAGGTCGTCGAACGGGCGGTCAAGGTCTTCGCAGACATGGGCGCCGAGATCGAGGAGGTGACGCCCGCCTGGGGGCCGCTCGGCCCCGAGCTGGTGCGCTTCTTCTGGCCCGCCACCTTCAGCGGCCGCATCGTCAGCCTGCCCGAATTCGAAAACCGCATGGATCCGGGCTTCGTCGCGATGATCAAGCATGCGGCCGGCTTCACCGCGCCGCAGTTCATGCAGATGCGCCTGCGCCGCTTCGACTACATCCAGAAGATCCACGAATTCATGGAGGGCTATGACTTCCTGCTCTCGCCGGCCGTGAGCGTGGCCGCCTTCCCCGCCGACCGTCTGCAGCCGGAGCACTGGCCGCAGCACGCATGGGACTGGCTGATGTGGGCGGAGTTCTCCTACCCCTTCAACTGGTCCGGCAGCCCCGCGGCGAGCGTGCCCTGCGGCTTCACGCCCGCGGGCCTGCCGGTCGGCCTGCAGATCGTCGGGCGGCGCTTCGACGACCTCGGCGTGCTGCAGGCCTCCGCCGCCTTCGAGGAAGCCCGCCCCTGGGCGCAGCACCGGCCGCCCCTCGCGCAATAGACCCGTCAGCCCTCAGCGGAGAGTGAGTGCCATGAAGCGTCGCGACTTCCTTGCCACTGCCGCGGCCGGTGCCGCCGCGCTCTCCGCCCCGGCGGGCGCGCAGCAGCGCACCACGGTCCGCTTCGTGCCGCAGGCGGATCTTGCGCTGCTCGACCCGGTCTTCACGACGGGCCTGGTCACGCGCAACCATGGCTTCCTGGTCTTCGACCAGCTCTACGGCCTCGACGAGAGCTTCATGCCGCAGCCGCAGATGGTCGAAGGCCATGTCATCGAGAATGACGGCAAGACCTGGAAGCTGACTCTGCGCGAGGGGCTGCGCTTCCACGACGGCACGCCGGTGCTGGCACGCGACGCGGTGGCCAGCATCAACCGATGGATGCAGACCGACGCCTTCGGGCAGACGCTGCGCGCGGCGACCGAGGAGCTGAGCGCGCCGTCGGACAAGGTGATCCAGTTCCGGCTGAAGAAGCCCTTCCCGCTGCTGCCGGCCGCGCTCGCCAAGCCGTCCGCCTTCTGTCCGGTGATGCCGGAACGCCTCGCCTCCACGCCGGCCAACGTCCAGGTCACCGAGATGGTGGGCAGCGGGCCGTTCCGCTACATCGCGGGCGAGCGCGTCGCCGGCGCGCGCAACGTCTATGAGAAGTTCACCGGCTACGTTCCGCGATCCTCCGGCACGCCCAGCTTCGCGGCCGGGCCCAAGATCGCCTACATCGACCGCGTCGAATGGGTGACGCTGCCGGACGCCGCGACGGCGGCCGCCGCGCTGCAATCGGGCGAGGTCGACTGGTGGGAGCAGCCGCAGCCCGACCTGCTGCCGCTGCTTCGCCGCAACCGCAGCATCCTGGTCGAGGCGAAGGAACGCGGCGGCCTGATGGGCATGATCCGCTTCAACCACCTGGTGCCGCCCTTCGACAATCCGGCGATCCGCCGCGCCTTCCTCGCCGGGGTGAACCAGACCGAATACATGCAGGCGGTGATGGGGGAGGAGCGGTCGCTGTGGAACGACCGCTGCGGCTTCTTCCTGCCGGGCAGCCCGCTCGCGACCGAGGCGGGGCTCGAGGTGATGACCGGCCCGCGCAGCTTCGACAAGGTGAAGCGGGACCTCGAGGCCGCGGGCTACAAGGGGGAACGCGTCGTCTTCGTCGTGCCGACCGACCTGCCGTCGCTGAACGCGATGAGCCAGCTCGCCGCCGACATGTTCCGCAAGGTCGGCATCAACCTCGACTACCAGGCGCTCGACTGGGGCACGGTGCTGCCGCGGCTGAACAACCGCGAGGGCCTGGACCGCGGTGGCTGGAGCGTCTGGTGCAACTACATCCCCGGCATCATCGCGACCTCGCCGGCGACGCAATCCTATGTGCGCGGCCTGGGCCGCAACGGGCCCTACGGCTGGCCGACCTCCACGCGCATCGAGGCGCTGCGCGACGAATTCATGGATGCCGACACGCTGGAAGCGCAGCAGCGCATCACCCGCGACATCCAGGTCCAGGCCTGGGAGGACGTGCCCTACATCCCGACCGGCGCCTGGATGCAGCCCTTCGCCTTCCGGCGGAACATCACGGGGATGCTCAACGGCTTCCCGCTGTTCCACAACATCCGGAAGGGGTGAGCCGGCGGGCCCTGAGGGCGCATTGTTGACAATCCGGCCCTGAAGGGCTCATCTGCGCCCGGGTTTCGGGTCGATCCCGCCGGATTGTCGACACATGAACAAGGCGCTGACACTGCCGATCGAGGCCGCGGCCGAGGGGGAGACGCTCTCGGACCACGCCTTTCGCCAGCTCCAGTCGGCCATCGTCCGGGGCGACATCGCCCCGGGCAGCAAGATCTCCGAGCCCGAGCTCGCGCGCGCCTACGGCATCAGCCGCGGGCCGCTGCGGGAGGCGTTGCACCGCCTCGAAGGGCAGAAGCTGCTGGTCCGGGTGCCCCATGCGGGCGCGCGCGTCGTCTCGCTGAGCCTGCAGGAACTGAGCGAGCTGTACGAGATCCGCGAGGCGCTGGAAGGCAGCGCCTGCCGCCTGGCGGCCGAACGCATGCGCCCTGGGCAGATCCAGGATCTGCGCGACGTGCTGCAGGCGCATGAGCGGGACGAGGCCTTCCAGGCCGGCCGCGGCTACTACCAGCAGGAAGGCGACTACGACTTCCACTACCGCATCGTGCAGGGCAGCGGGAACGGGATGCTGATCCGCCTGCTGTGCGACGAGCTCTACCAGCTCGCGCGCATGTATCGCATCCAGTACTCGACATCGCCGAACCGGCCGCGCCAGGCCTTCGCCGAGCACCACCGCATCCTGGACGCCATCGCCGAGCGCGACGGCGAACTGGCCGAGATGCTGATGCGCCGGCACATCCGCGCATCCCGCCTCAACATCGAACGACAGATCGCCGGGGCCAGCCCGGCGGGGAGCGAGCCATGAACACGCAATTCCGCAAGCCCCTGCCCGGCACGGGCCTCGACTGGTTCGACGCGCGCGCCGCCGTCGAGGCGATCGCGCCCGGCGCCTATGATGGGCTGCCCTATACCTCCCGCGTGCTGGCGGAGAACCTGGTGCGGCGCTGCGAGCCGGGGCTGCTGACCGATGCGTTGAAGCAGCTGATCGAGCGCAAGCGCGACGTCGACTTCCCCTGGTATCCCGCGCGCGTGGTCTGCCACGACATCCTCGGCCAGACGGCGCTGGTGGACCTGGCGGGCCTGCGCGATGCGATCGCGGAGAAGGGCGGCGACCCGTCCAAGGTGAACCCGGTCGTGCCGGTGCAGTTGATCGTCGACCACTCGCTGGCCGTCGAGCACGCGGGCTTCGAGAAGGACGCCTTCGCGAAGAACCGCGCCATCGAGGATCGCCGCAACGAGGACCGCTTCCACTTCATCGAGTGGACGCGCCACGCCTTCGAGAACATGGAGATCGTCCCGCCCGGCAACGGCATCATGCACCAGATCAACCTGGAGCGGATGTCGCCGGTCATCTACACGCAGGACGGCGTCGCCTTCCCCGATACGCTGGTCGGCACCGACAGCCATACGCCGCATGTCGATGCGCTCGGCGTCATCGCCATCGGCGTCGGCGGGCTGGAGGCCGAGAACGTCATGCTCGGCCGGGCGTCCTGGATGCGGCTGCCGGACATCGTGGGCGTGGAGCTGACCGGCAAGGCAGGCCCGGGCATCACGGCGACGGACATCGTGCTGACGCTGACCGAGTTCCTGCGCAAGGAGAAGGTCGTCGGCGCCTACCTGGAATTCCATGGACCGGGCGCGTCGAGCCTGACGCTCGGCGATCGCGCGACCATTTCCAACATGGCGCCGGAATACGGTGCGACGGCGGCGATGTTCTCGATCGACCAGCAGACCATCGACTACCTGCGCCTGACCGGGCGCGAGGACGCGCAGGTGAAGCTGGTGGAGACCTACGCCAAGGCCGCCGGGTTGTGGTCGGACACGTTGGCCAAGGCGCAGTACGAGCGCGTGCTGCGCTTCGATCTCTCGACCGTCGTGCGCACGCTGGCCGGGCCGTCCAATCCGCATCGCCGCCTGCCGGTCTCGGACCTCGCGGCGCGCGGAATCGCGGCGCCGGTGACGCAGGAAGGCAGCCTGATGCCGGATGGCGCGGTGATCATCGCGGCCATCACCTCCTGCACCAACACGTCCAACCCGCGCAACGTGATCGCCGCCGGGCTGCTGGCGCGCAACGCCCGTCGCGCGGGGCTGGCACGCAAGCCCTGGGTGAAGTCCTCGCTCGCGCCGGGGTCCAAGGCGGTGGCGCTGTACCTCGATGAGGCCGGGCTGACCGAGGACCTGGAAGCGCTGGGCTTCGGCGTCGTCGCCTTCGCCTGCACCACCTGCAACGGCATGTCGGGCGCGCTGGATCCGAAGATCCAGCAGGAGATCATCGACCGCGATCTCTATGCGACCGCCGTGCTGTCGGGGAACCGCAACTTCGACGGGCGCATCCATCCCTACGCGAAGCAGGCCTTCCTCGCCTCTCCGCCACTGGTCGTGGCTTATGCCATCGCGGGGACCATCCGCTTCGACATCGAGCGCGACGTGCTCGGCGTCGATGCAGCCGGCAAGGAGATCCGGCTGAAGGACATCTGGCCGAGCGATGCGGAGATCGATGCCGTCGTCGCCGCGGCCGTGAAGCCGGAGATGTTCCGCAAGGTCTACGCCCCGATGTTCGGCAACAAGGGTGCGCGGCGGAAGGTCAGCCCGCTCTATGACTGGCGGCCGCAGAGCACCTACATCCGCCGCCCGCCCTATTGGGAAGGCGCGCTGGCAGGGGAACGCACGCTGCGCGGCATGCGCCCGCTCGCGGTGCTCGGCGACAACATCACCACCGACCATCTCTCGCCGTCCAACGCCATCCTGCTGGACAGCGCGGCGGGCGAATACCTGGCGCGGATGGGCCTGCCGGAGGAGGACTTCAATTCCTACGCCACCCATCGCGGCGACCACCTGACGGCGCAGCGCGCGACCTTCGCCAACCCGACGCTGATGAACGAGATGGTGCGCAAGGAGGATGGTAGCGTGCGCAAGGGATCCCTCGCGCGCGTCGAGCCGGACGGCAAGGTCATGCGCATGTGGGAAGCGATCGAGACCTACATGGAACGCCGCCAGCCGCTGATCATCGTGGCGGGGGCCGATTACGGCCAGGGCTCCTCGCGCGACTGGGCGGCGAAAGGCGTGCGGCTCGCGGGCGTGGAAGCCATCGTGGCCGAGGGCTTCGAGCGCATCCATCGCACCAACCTCATCGGCATGGGGGTGCTGCCGCTGGAGTTCAAGCCGGGCACCACCCGCCTGACGCTCGGCCTCGACGGCACCGAGACCTATGACGTGACGGGCGCGCGCACGCCGCGCGCGGAGCTCACGCTGGTGATCCATCGCCGTGACGGCACGACGACGCAGGTGCCGGTCACCTGCCGGCTCGACACCGCCGAGGAGGTTTCGATCTACGAGGCCGGCGGCGTTCTGCAGCGCTTCGCGCAGGACTTCCTGGAAGCCGAGGCTGCGCCGCAGGGCCGCCAGGCGAGCTGACCCCGAACGCCGAGATCGCAGGAAACGACCATGGGCTTCACACCGCAGATCAAGATCCCTGCCACCTACATGCGCGGCGGCACCAGCAAGGGCGTGTTCTTCGTGCTCGAGGACCT
Organism: Neoroseomonas marina; assembly: GCF_012927745.1. Classification (GTDB taxonomy): domain Bacteria; phylum Pseudomonadota; class Alphaproteobacteria; order Acetobacterales; family Acetobacteraceae; genus Neoroseomonas; species Neoroseomonas marina. Next base: position 44,298 of record NZ_JABBKX010000002.1, on the reverse strand, counting down.
GCCCGAGGTGGCGCGCGTTCCCGGTCCCGCACGCGACCGTCTGCTGCTGCGCGTGATCGGCAGCCCCGATCCCTATGGCAAGCAGACCGACGGCATGGGGGCGGCGACGTCGAGCACGAGCAAGACCGTCATCCTCAGCCGCAGCACGCGGCCGGACCATGACGTCGACTACCTGTTCGGCCAGGTGTCGATCGACAAGCCCTTCGTCGACTGGTCGGGCAATTGCGGGAATCTCTCGGCCGCGGTCGGGCCCTTCGCGATCCGCAACGGCCTGGTCGATCCCGCGCGCATCCCGCGCGACGGCACCGCGATCGTGCGCATCTGGCAGGCGAATATCGGCAAGACCATCGTCTCCCACGTGCCGATGACCAATGGCGAGGTGCAGGAGACCGGCGACTTCGAGCTCGACGGCGTGACCTTCCCCGCCGCCGAGGTCCAGCTGGAGTTCATGGACCCGGCCGACGACAGCGACGGCGGGTCGATGTTCCCCACCGGCAACCTGGTGGACACGCTGGAGGTGCCGGGCGTCGGGACCTTCCAGGCGACCATGATCAGTTCCGGCATCCCGACGATCTTCCTCAACGCGGATGCGCTCGGCTTCACCGGCACGGAACTGCAGGACGACATCAACGGCGACGCGGCGCTGCTCGCGAAGCTCGAGACGATCCGCGCGCATGGCGCGGTGCGCATGGGCCTGATCAAGTCGGTCGAGGAGGCCGCCGCGCGCCAGCACACGCCGAAGGTCGCCTGGGTCGCTCCGCCGAAGGACTACGTCGCCTCCAGCGGCAAGAAGATCGGCGCGGGCGATGTCGACCTGCTGGTGCGGGCGATGTCGATGGGCAAGCTGCACCACGCGATGATGGGTACGGCGTCGGTTGCCATCGCGACAGCGGGCTGCGTGCCGGGCACGCTGGTGAACCTCGCGGCCGGCGGCGGCGAGCGCGAGGCAGTGCGCTTCGGTCATCCTTCCGGAACGTTGCGCGTGGGGTCCAAGGCGCAGCGGGTCAACGGCCAATGGACCGTGACCAAGGCGATCATGAGCCGCAGCGCGCGGGTGCTGATGGAAGGCCGCGTGCACGTGCCCTTCGCGGGGTGATTGACGCCGCGCCGCCGCCCCTGCACGACTGGGCATCGCCGTGCAGGGGATATGCGTGACATGACCGGATCCGTCGCTGACCTGGGGAATGGGCAGCGGCCCGCGGCGAACGAGACGCTGACGCTGCCCGGCCTGGGCGCGGAAGCCGAGATCCTGGTGGATCGCTGGGGCATCCCGCACATCTATGCCGCGTCCCAGCGCGACGCCTTCTTCGTGCAGGGCTTCAACGCCGCGCGCGACCGGCTGTGGCAGATCGATGTGTGGCGCAAGCGTGGGCTCGGGCTGATGGCGGGCGATCTCGGCCCGGCCTATGTCGAGCGCGACCGCGCCGCGCGGCTGCTGCTGTATCGCGGCGACATGGCGGCCGAATGGGCCTGCTATGGCGCCGAGGCGGAGGCGCGCACCGCGGCCTTCGTCGCCGGCATCAACGCCTATGTCGACCTGGTGGAGCGCGAGCCTTCGCGCCTGCCGCTGGAGTTCCGCCTGCTCGGCACGCGCCCGGCGCGCTGGGCAGCCGAGGACGTGGTGCGCTGCCGCGCCCATGCCCGGGTCCGCAACCTCGATTCCGAGGTGACGCGCGCGAACATCGTCGCGCGCTTCGGCATCGAGGCCGACCGCCTGCACAAGGGGCTGCAGCCGGAATGGCGGCTGCAGCTTCCCGACGGCTTCGAGGCGCATGTCATTCCGCCCGAGGTGCTGCGCACCTATCTGCTCGGCTGCGAACCGCACCCGATGGACGGCGCCGATCCGGCGCAGGCGCTGGCGGAGGCCGGGGAGTGGGGCAGCAACAACTGGGCGTTGGCGCCGTCGCGCACCACGACCGGCCGCGCCATCCTCGCGAGCGACCCGCATCGCGTCCATGACCAGCCCTCGCTGCGCTATGTCGCGCATCTCTCGGCACCGGGGCTCGACGTGATCGGGGCGGGGGAACCGGCGATCCCGGGCGTCAGCCTCGGGCACAATGACCGCCTCGCCTTCTCGCTGACCATCCATCCGTCGGACCAGGAAGACCTCTACGTCTATGAGCTGAACGAGGCAGATCCCGACCTCTATCGCTACGGCGAGGGCTGGGAGCGGATGCGCGTGGTCACCGAGCACATCCCGGTACGCGACGGCGACGCGGTGGCGACGGAGCTGCGCTTCACGCGCCACGGCCCGGTGCTGCATGTCGATCGCACGGCGCGCCGCGCCTATGCGCTGCGCAGCGTGTGGTGGGAACCCGGCACGGCGGCCTACATGGCGAGCCTCGCCTACCTCACAGCGCGCGACGTCGCGGAGTATCGCGACGCCCTGGAAGGCTGGGGCGCGCCCTCGACGAACCATGTCGTCGCCGATGTCGACGGGCATATCGCCTGGCAGGCGGCGGCGAAGATTCCCGCGCGCCCGAACTGGGACGGGCTGCTGCCCGTGCCGGGCGACGGGCGCTACGAATGGTCCGGGACGATCCAGGCCTCGACGCTGCCGGGCACCGACGATCCGGCCGCCGGCTGGGTCGGGTCCGCCAATCAGATGAACCTGCCGCCCGATTTCGATTATCGCCGGCACAAGACCGGCTTCGAATGGACCGACGTCGCCCGCTATGCGCGCCTGTCGGAGTCGCTCGCGGGCGAGAAGCGCTGGTCGGTCGAGGAGACGCTGGCGCTGCAGACGGACGTGCTGAGCGTGCCGGCGCGGCGGCTCTGCGCGTTGCTCGCCGCGGTGCGGGGGGAGGCGGCGGCGGAGGCGCGGGCCTTCCTCGCCGGCTGGGACCATCGCCTCACGGCCGGCAGCGGTCCGGCGGCGCTGTTCGAGATCTGGTTCACCAATCACCTCATGCCCGGCATCCCGAAGCGGCTGGGGCCCGCGGGCCTCGCCCCGCTGGTGAGCGTGCCGGACACGCAGTTCTATCTGGAACTGCTCGAGGCCGCGACGGATCCGGGCTTCGGCGCCGATCCCAAGGCGGCGCGCGATGCGTTGCTGCTCGACACCCTCGATGCGGCCTGGGCCGAGGCGCGGCAGCGCATGGGCGAGGACACCGCAAGCTGGAGCTGGGGCCGCATCCATCAGGGCTATTTCAGCCATCCGCTGTCGCGCCTGGCGCCGCCGGACCTCGCGGCGCGGCTCGATGTCGGGCCGGCGCCGAAGGGCGGGTCGAACCTGACGATCAACAACAACGGATATCGCGGCAGCGACTTCCGGGTCATGTCGGGCGTGTCCTGGCGGATGGTGCTCGACGTCGGCAACTGGGATGCGAGCTGGACGATCAACGCCCCCGGCCAGTCCGGTGATCCCGCGAGCCCGCATTACCGCGACCTCTTCCCGCTCTGGGCGGAGGATCGTTACGTGCCGATGCTCTACAGCCGCGCGGCGGTGGAAGCGGCGACCGAGTCGCGCATCAGGCTGCTGCCCGGGGGCTGAGGCCACCTTGACCGGCGCGGAGGCTCGTTGGCGACTCGGCCGGCTTTATCCGCCGTTCAAACGACGATAGGACCATCCATCGCCGCCCGCCGCGCGGCGGCGAGGGTCGGGACGAATGGCGCGCCGGGTGGGTGAATGACGATCAGTGTCGACATGGGACTCGGCACCGCCGGGGAGGCGGTGGTCGTCGACCTGGAGGAACTGCTCTCCACGCGCCTTCTGGTGCAGGGCAATTCCGGGTCGGGCAAGTCGCATCTGCTTCGCCGTCTGCTGGAACAGAGCGCGCCCTGGGTCCAGCAGGTCGTGGTCGATCCGGAAGGCGACTTCGTTACCCTCGCCGAGCGTTTCGGCCATCTCGTCGTCGACGTCGCCGAGCATACCGAGGCCTCCCTGCAGCGTTCCGCCGAGGTGGTGCGCCAGCATCGCGTCTCGGTCGTGCTCAACCTCGAGCATGTGGAGGTGGAGGAGCAGCTGCGTTCGGCGGCTGCCTTCCTGTCCGGGCTTTTCAACGCGGAACGTGACGCCTGGACACCCGCGATGGTGGTGGTGGACGAGGCGCAACTGTTCGCGCCGGCCGCCGGCGGCGACGTGTCGGACGAGGCGCGGCGGCTCTCGCTCGGTGCGATGACGAACCTGATGTGCCGCGGCCGCAAGCGGGGCCTCGCGGGCGTCATCGCGACGCAGCGCCTGGCGAAGCTCGCGAAGAACGTGGCGGCCGAGGCCTCGAACTTCATGATGGGGCGCACCTTCCTCGACATCGACATGGCGCGCGCGGCCGACCTGCTCGGCATGGAGCGGCGCCAGGCGGAGATGTTCCGCGACCTGCCGCGCGGGAACTTCATCGCGCTCGGGCCGGCGGTGTCGCGTCGGCCGCTGCCGGTCCGGATCGGGGACGTCGAGACCAGTTCGCGCAGCGGCGGCCCGCGCCTGGTGCCGCCGCCGGATGCGACCGCGCTGGAGGAAGCGCGCGACATGATCCTGCGGATGCCGGAGGCCGAGGCGGCGCTGCCGCCGCGCCCGCGCCGCCAGCCGCGGGCGCCCGCGCCGGACATCCTGCAGCAGCTCGCGCAGTTCCAGCCGCCGCAGGCGCGCGGCGCCAAGGCGCCGGAGGCGCCGCCCCCGACGCCCGAGGAAGCGGCGGAACGCGAGAAGGTGCTGACCGAGGTGCTGCGGCAGATCCTCGCCGATCCCGAGGCGCCGTTCCGCCCCTCGGCGGTGCTCTACCAGGATTTCCAGGTGCGCTGCCGGATCCAGGAGATCGGCGGGCCGCCGCCGGACCTGCCGGCCTTCCGCCGGATGCTGGCCATCGCGCGCGCCGGGGTCGACATGCGTGCGATGGACGGCACCGACTGGCCGCGGGCGGTCGAGCGCGCCGAGGCGCTGCCCGAGGACGCGCAGGGTGTGTACCTGCTGCTCGCGCGCACGGCGCTGGCCGGCGAGCCCTGCCCGCCGGACGGCGCCATCGCGCTCGCCTATGGCAGCCGCTCGGCCGGGCGGGCGCGGCGGCTGCTGACCTGGCTCGAGGAGCAATCCTGCATCGTCTGTCGCGCGGACCGTGGCGGACGGCGTGTGGTGGCCATCGTGGGCCTCGGCTGGGAGACCGCGCCGGGCGATCCGAACGCGCCGTCCGACGGCATCCGCGCCGCCTGACCGAAAGACAGGATGCAGGGCCGCCCGGCTGTGGCAGGCTGGCGGCGGCATGAGCACCGCATCCGATCCCTTCGCCCCCGGCTTCGTCGAACGCCCCTATTGGTGGGAGGAGGCGCCGCCCGCGCCGGCCGAGGCGCCGCTGCCGGACGAGGTGGAAGTCCTGGTCGTCGGCGGCGGCATCGCGGGGCTGGCGACGGCACTGGAGCTCGGGCGCAACGGCGTGAAGGCGCTGGTGATCGACCGCGAGGCGATCGGCTGGGGCGCGTCCTCGCGCAATGGCGGGGCGCTGAGCGGCGCGGGCAGCCTGGGCAAGGTCCGATCCGACCTGGTCGAGACCTTCGGCGCGACCTTCGTCGCGGAGCTCGCGGCCGAGGGCGAGCAGGCCTTCGAGGATTTCGAGGCGCTGGTCGCGCGCGAGGGCCTCGACTGCCAATACGTGCGCTGCGGCCGCTTCGTCGGCGCGCACGCCCCCAAGGCGATGGAGGCGCTGCAGCGCCGCGCCGAGATGATCAACGCGACCGGCAGCGAGGAAGCCTTCCTGCTGCCGCGCGAGCGCGTGCACGAGGAGATCGCGACCGATCGTTACCATGGCGGGATGCTGCTGCTCCGCGCGGCCTCGATACATCCCGGGAAGTATGTGCGGTCGCTCGCGCAGGCCGCGGCGCGGGCGGGTGCGACGCTGATCGGCGGCGTGGAGTACCGCGGCGCCACACGGCAGGCGGATGGCGCCTTCGCGGTCGAGACCAATCGCGGCAGGCTGCGCGCGCGGCACCTGATGATGGCGACGAACGGCTATACCGGGTCCGCCGCGCCCTGGCATCTCCGCCGCCTGATCCCGGTCGCGAGCTACATGATCGCCAGCGAGCCGATCGGTGAGGAGCGTGTCCGCGCCGCGCTGCCGAAGCTGCGCGTCTATGGCGACACCAAGAAGATCCTCTACTACTTCCGGCCCTCGCCGGATTACACGCGCATCCTGTTCGGTGGCCGCGCCAGCTTCGTCGACAACGACGCGCGCCGCGCCTCCGTGCGGCTGCACCGCTTCATGGTGGACCTCATCCCGGACCTCGCCGGCGTGCGCATCACCCATGGCTGGTTCGGCAACGTCGCCTTCGCCTTCGACATGATGCCGCATGTCGGCGTGCATGACGGCATCCACTACGCGATGGGCTGCAACGGCAGCGGCGTGGTCGCGATGACGCATTTCGGGCGCGTCGCGGCGCAGCAGATCATGGGGGGCGGGAACAGCGTGTCCGCCTTCACCCGCCTGACCTTCCCGACGCGGCCCTTCTACACCGGCAATCCGTGGTTCATGCCGCTGGTGGGCACCGCCTACCAGCTGCGCGACCGCCTGGATGGCTGGCGGGTGAAAGATGTCGGCTGATCGCGTTCAGCCTGCCTTCCCGAAAGCGCCGCCGGCGCGCAGCGCGGCAAGCGCGGACGCGTCGTAGCCGAGCATCTGCGCGACCTCCTCGGTATCCGCGCCCAGCACTGGCGCCGGACGATCCGGCTGCGCGGCGAGGCCGGGATAGGACACCGGCTGCCGCGCCGACCGGGCCAGGCCGCTGCCGTTGGGTGCGAAGAAATCCACGTCCTGGAGATGCGGATCGGTCAGCAGGTCCTCGAGCCGGTTGACGCGCGCATGCGGGATGTCGAGGTCCTGCAGCGCCTGGAGCCAGTCGGCGGTGCTGCGGCGGGTCATCTCCTCGGCCAGCACGGTGTAGAGCTCGGCGATATGGGCGCTGCGCTCGCCGGGATCGGCGAACCACGGCGCCTCGAGCACGTCGCGCCGGCCGGTGAAGTCCAGCAGGCGGCGCCATTGCTGCTCGGTGTACGGAAGGGCCGCGATCCAGCCATCCTGCGTGCGGTAGGGCCGGCGGTCGGCGGCGAACATGCGATGGTAGCCGGCGACCTCGGGCGGGCCGCCGAAGGCGGCGGCGGCCAGGTGTTCGTTCAGCACGAAGGCGGCGACGGATTCGAACATCGCGGCCTCGACCTCGATCGGACCCGCCATGCCGCGGCCGCGCGCGGCGATCGCGGCCATCACGCCATAGGTCGCGGTCAGCGCCGCGACCTTGTCCGCCATCACGCCGGGCACATAGGCGGGGTCCTGCCCGCGATAGGAGGGCAGCGCGGCGATGCCGCCGGCCGCCTGGATCACGTCGTCGAAGGCCGGGCGCCCGGCATAGCGCCCGCCGCTGCCGAAGCCGACCGCGGCGCAGTAGATGATCTGCGGGTTGATCGCCGCGACCTTGTCGAAGCCGAAGCCCAGCCTTTCGATCGCGGCGGGGCGCATGTTGTGGACGAAGACCTCGGCCCAGCGCAGCAGACGGGTGAAGACCTCGCATCCCGCGGGGGTCTTGAGGTCGAGCACGACGCTGCGCTTGTTGCGGTTGTTGCAGACGAACATCGCGCTGTCGCCCTGCGGGCCGCGGGGCTGGATGCCGCGCGCGAGGTCGCCTTCCGGCCCTTCCACCTTGATGACCTCGGCGCCGAGGTCGCCGAGCACCTGCCCGATCAAGGGGCCGTAGATGACGCTGGTGAGATCGAGGACGCGCAGGCCCGGCAGAAGCGGAATCATGTGTGCATCACTCGGGGCGGATGCCGGCCTCGGCGACGACGTGACGCCAGAGCGGCAATTCGCGACGCAGGCGTTCGGAGAGGTCCGCGGGCCCGGTCAGCAGCAGGCGTCCGCCGGTCGCGGCCATGCGTTCGCCGAGCGGCGAACCGCTGCGCAGCGGCGCGAATTCGGCGACGAGGCGCGCCGTCGCCTCCTCGGGGAAGTTGCGCGGGGCGAAGAGCGCGAACCAGATGGTGATGCCGGTGCCCGGCACGACCTCGGCGATCGAAGGCACGTTCGGCACCACGGGCACGCGGTCCGGCGAGGTCACGCCGAGCAGCACGCCGCGGCCTTCCTGCACATGCGGCAGCAGCGTCGCGAGGTCGCCGCTCATGACATCCACGTCGCCGGCGAGGAACCCGCTGATGAGCTGCCCGCCGCCGCGATAGGGCACGTGCTGCCAGTTGATGCCCGCCCGCGCGCCGAACAGTGCCGCCGCCATGTGCGTCGTGGTGCCGTTGCCCGAGGAACCGTAGGTGATCCGCCCCGGCGCGGCCTTCGCCGCGGCGACCAGGGCCGGCAGGTCGCGGAAGGCGGCGTTGGGGCGCACCATGAAGCCCATGCTCGCTTCCGAGACGAGGGAGATGGGCAGGAGGTCGTTCACCGGGTCGTAGCCGATGTCGGGCTGCACGGCCGGCTGGATGGCGACGGCGCCGGTCACCATGGCCAGGGTGTGCTGGTCCGTCGTGGCGATGACCTGCTTGGTGCCGACCGCACCGCCGGCGCCAGGGCGCGTCTCGACGATGAAGGGCTGGCCGAGCCGTGCGGAGAGATGTTCGGCGAGGAAGCGTCCGGGGATCTCGACCGGGCCGCCGGGCGCGTAGGGGATGATGATGCGCACCGGGCGGTTCGGCCAGGTGCGCGGCTGCGCCAGCCCAGCGGTGGGAAGGGCCAGTGTGGCGGCGGCGAGCGCGTGGCGTCGCGTGATGTTCACGATGAGTCCTCCCCGGAAACCGCGCGCAGGCTACGTCCGTCCGCCGCGATCCGTCTATTCCGGGGTGATGCCCGCGCGGCGCACCAGCTCCGCATTCTCCGCGAGATCCTTCGCGACCTGGTCCCGCATGGCCCGCGCGCCGGTCGGCGATGCGGTGATGCCGAGCGGTTCGAGTCGCGTGAGCAGCGCCTCGTCCGAGAAGGTCTGCGCGAGGGCCGTTTCGAGCTGCGTCGCGATGCCGTCCGGCAGGCCCGCGGGCGCGGCGATGCCGGTCCAGTTCGGCACGACGTAATCGGGGAATCCCTGCTCCGCGACGGTCGGCAGGCTGGGCAGGGGGCGGAAGCGCTGCGCCGTCGCGATGCCGAGCGCGCGCACGCGCCCCGCCTCCATGTGCGGCCGCGCCGGGGCGAGGGTGCTGAGCATGAAGTCGACCCGGCCGCTCGAGACGTCGACCAGCGCGGCGGCGGTGCCGTTGTAGGGGACGTGGATCATCTCCACCCCCGCACGGCGGGCGAGGTCGAAGGTGCCGAGATGCGCCGAGGAGCCGACGCCCCAGGTGGCGTAGGAGATCTCGTTCGGCCGGCGCTTCGCGGCGGCGAGCAACTGCTCGAGGCTCTCCCAGCGCGGATGCGCGACGAACAGGTAGACGGCGATGCCGGTCATGCCAAGCCAGGTGAAGTCCTTCGCGGAATCATACCCGGCGCTGCGCAGCACGAAGGGCGTGATGGTGAAGGTGGCGTTCCCCGCGAAGACCAGGGTGTAGCCGTCCGGCCGCGCGCGGGCGGCCTGGCGGGTGCCGAGCGTCGTGCTCGCGCCCGGCTTGTGATCCATGACGAAGGTGCCGCCGAGCCGTTCCTGCAGCCCCTGGTTGACGGCATTGCCGAAGACATCGGGGATGCCGCCGGCGGCGTAGGGAATGATCAGGCTGACCGGCCGCGTGCCGGGAAACGCGGATTGCGCACGGCCGAGGCGCGGGGCGGCCAGCGGCGCGAGGCCTGCGGCAAGCAGGGCGCGGCGTGGGGTGGCGATGCGGTTCATCCTGGACCTCCCTGGTCGCGCGCTCCCGGCGCGATGTCGTCAGATCGCGCGGCCGGCGCCCTGCCAGTAGGGCTCGCGCAGCTTGCGCTTGAGCAGCTTGCCGGAATCGTCGCGCGGCAGTTCCTCGTGGAAGTCGATGACGCGCGGCACCTTGAAGTTGGCGAGCTTCGCCTTCAGCGCCTCGCGGATCGCGGCTTCCGTCGTGCCCGGCGCGACGCGCACGGCGGCGCAGAGGCTCTCGCCATATTCGGCGTCCGGGATGCCGAAGACGGCGCAGTCGAGCACGCCGGGGATGCCGATCATCACGGCCTCGATCTCGGCGGGGTAGATGTTCACGCCGCCGGAAATGACCATGTCGCGCTTGCGGTCGCAGAGGAACAGGTAGCCATCCGCGTCGAAGTAGCCGACATCGCCCACGGTGATCAGCCCGCCGAGTTCCACCGCGCGCCGTTCGCCATCGCGCTTGTTGTAGGTGAAGTCCGGCATGTAGGCGACGCTGGCGAAGATCTCGCCGGGCACGCCGACGGGGCATTCCTCGCCATTCGCGTCGAGGATCTTCACGATCGCGCCTTCGGTCAGCGTGCCGACGGTGCCGGGCTTGGCGAGCCATTGCTCCGGCGTGCAGGCGGTCGGCGCGCCGAGGTCGGTCGCGCCGTAGAACTCGTGGATGACCGGGCCCCACCAGGCGAGCATCGCCTGCTTCACCTCCGGCGGGCAGGGGGCGGCCGCATGGGTGACGTGGCGCAGCGAGGAGAGGTCGTAGCGGCGCTTCACCTCCTCCGGCAGGCGGAGCAGGCGCACCATCATCGTCGGGACGAGGAAGACGGTGGTGATGCGGTGGCGCTCGATCAGCGCGAGCGTCTCCTCCGGGTCGAAGCGCGGCATCAGCACCAGCACTTCGGCCAGCGGCACGGCACGCAGGCCGAAGCCGTTGGGGGCGGAGTGGTACATGGGCCCCGGCACCAGCGCGCGGATGCCGGGAACCAGGCCGTAGATCTGCGCGCGGTTGCGCGCGGTGGCGGCGGCCTGTTCCGGCGTCGGCGGCTGGCGGCGCACGCCCTTCGGGCGGCCGGTGGTGCCGGAGGTATAGATCATGCTCTCCCGCGCCGGCTGGGGGGGACGGTCCCATTCGGCATGGCGGGCGATGAAGGCATCCCAGTTCTCGCCGGCCGTGGCGTCCTGCGCGGGCGGGATGCCGTAGGCGGCGGCGGCCTCGGGCGGCGTCGGGACGACGAGGATCGTCAGCCCTTCCGGTGCTTCCGACAGCAGGTGCGCGAGGTCGGCGTGCACGACGACGATTCGTGCCTCGCAGTCGCGCAGGAGGTAGGCGACCTCATCCGGCTTCCAATGCCAGTTGATCGGCACCGCATAGCCGCCGAGCGTCGTCGCGGCGAGGCTGGCTTCGAGGAACGAGAAGTCGTTGCGCAGCAGCAGCGCCACGCAATCCCCGGGTGCCACGCCGAGCGCCGCGAACCCCGTCGCCGCGCGACGTACACGGGCCATCAGCGCGTCGCGGGTGACCTGGCGGTCACCACTGACGATGACCGCCGGCGCCGTCACGGCAGGTATTCCGCCCGACCATTGTTGAGCGCGATGACGTCCCGCGCCGGGACGCGCACGCGGAAGGCGGCGACACCGGGGCCTTGCTTCCAGACCTCGGTGCGCAGCGTCTCCCCGGGATAGACCGGCGAGGTGAAGCGCAGGTCGAAGCGGCGCAACCGCGATGCGTCGCCGTCGCAGACCAGGTTCATCACCGCCCAGCCGGCAACGCCGTAGGAGCACAGCCCATGCAGGATCGGCTGCGCGAAGCCGCCCTTCGCGGCCGCCTTCGGATCGGCATGGACCGGGTTGTAGTCGCCGTTCAGGCGATAGAGCAGCGCGGCGTGCCGGCCGACCGTCCAGTCGAAGACCGCGTCCGGCGTGCCCTCGGGCACCGGATGCGGCTGGCGGATCGGGCCGGCCGGCCCGCCGAAGCCGCCATCGCCACGCAGGAAGGAGGTGCTGGTCAGGCTGCAGAGCAGGTCGCCATTCGCGGCATCACGCAGCTCGCGCGTCGTGTACATCAGCGCGCCCTTGCCGGCGCCCTTGTCGATGATCTCGTCGATGCGGAACCTGCTGACGACGCGGCCCTGCGGCGGCAGTGGCTTGTGGATGGTCAGGCCCTGCTCGCCATGCAGCACCTTGGGCCAGTCCACGCCGGTGTCAGGTTCCTTCACCCAGAAGCCGGGCGTGGCGAGCACCACGCCCATGGTCGGCAGGGCGACGAGGTCTTCCTCATAGACATGGCGCAGCTGCTTCGGATCCATCGGGTCCTGCCCGAGGCCGAGGCCGAGCGCGTAGAGCATCGTGTCCTTGACGCCGTAGGCCTGCTCGATGTCCGCGAACCCGCGGTTCTTCAGCGTGTCGTAGTCGATCGCCATGCGTGGCTTCCCCGTCAGGCCTGGAATGCCGCATCGGCGGCGAGCACGCGCTGCGCCTGGCGCAGATGCGGCATGTCGATCATCTTCCCGTCGAGCCCCACCGTGCCGATGCCGGGATTCGCCGCGAAGGCCGCGACGACGCGGTGGGCATGGGCGACTTCCTCCGCGGTCGGACGGAATCCTTCGTTGATCGCGGCGACCTGGGCGGGATGGATCGCGATCTTGCCGGTGAAGCCCTGCTTGCGGCCATCCGCGCAGGCGGCGCGCAGCGCGGCCTCGTCGCGGAAGTCCACCTCGAGCGTGTCGATCGGCTGCACATTGGCGGCCACCGCCGCGAGCAGGCAGGCCGAGCGCGCGAGACGATAGGTCAGCGCATAGCCGCCCGCGGGATCCTGGTTGGTGCTGGCGCCGAGCGCGGCCGGCAGGTCCTCCGCCCCCCAGGTCAGCGCGGCGAGGCGCGGCACCGCGACCTTCGCGTATTCGGACAGGCGCAGCACGGCGGCCGCGGTCTCCGTCGCCACCGCCAGCAGCTTGATGCCGCCGGCGGGCAAGCCGTCGCGCGCTTCCAGCGCATCCAGCCAATGCGACAGCCGCAGCAGATCGTCCGGCCCGTTCACCTTCGGCACGACGAGGCCATCCGGCGCCGCACGCACCACCGCGGCGGCGTCGGTCAGGCCCTCGCCGTCAAGGGGATTGATGCGTACCCAGAGCTGCGGCCGCCGCGCGGCACCCGCATGTGCCGCGAGGTAGTCCACCACCATGCCCCGCGCGACGGGGCGCCGCGCGGCGGCGACGGAATCCTCGAGATCAAGGATCAGCGCATCCGCGCCGCTCTCCCCGCCCCTGGCGAGCTTGCGTTCGCTGTCGGCCGGAACGAAGAGCCAGGAGCGGATCATGCCGGCTTGCCCAGCATCAGCGCCTGGCGGCGGCAGCGGCCCACCAGCACGTCATGCTGGTTGTAGGCGCGGTGCATGAACTCCACGATGCCCTGGCCCGGACGCGACTTGCTCGGGCGCTTCGACAGCACTTCGGATTCCACGCGGATGGTGTCGCCATGGAACAGCGGCTTCGGGAAGCGCACCTCGTCCCAGCCGAGATTGGCGACGGTGGTGCCGAGCGTCGTGTCGCCCACCGAGATGCCGACCATCAGCCCCAGCGTGAAGCAGGAATTGACGATGCGCGTGCCGAACTCGGTGCCCTTCGCATACTCCTCGTCGAGATGCAGCGCCGCCGGGTTGTGCGTGATCGCCGAGAACCAGACATTGTCGGTCTCGGTGATCGTCCGGCGGATCGCATGCCGGAACACCTGCCCGACTTCGAATTCCTCGAAATACAGTCCTGCCATCGTCTTCAGCCCTTCAGGCGCCACTGGACCAGCGTATAGGGCGGGTCCGCCTCGTCATGCGGTTCGAACACCGCTTCAACCTCCGCGCCGATCTCGACGGGCGCGGTGGGTTCGCAGATCAGGTTACCGACCATGCGGACATTGCCGGCATGGGGCAGTTCCACCAGCACGATGGTGTAGGGCCCGAAGCCGGTCAGCGCCTGGTGGACGGGGTGATGCGGCCGCTGCCAGGACCAGATGCGGCCGGTCGGGGCCACTTCTTCCCACCCCAGATCGAAGGAGTGGCAGCGATGGCAGACCCATTCGGGCCCCCATTGATGCGCGCCGCACCCCTTGCAGCGCTGGATCACCAGCTTGCCGGCGCGCGTCCCGTCCCAATAGGGCTTGGTCAGCGGCGGCTGGTCGGGCGCGGGCAGGCCATCGGGCAGGGCGCGCTTCATGGTCGTGCTCACAGGGTCGCCTCCGTGCCGAGGACCAGGCTGCTGACGGGCGTCACCATCGGGCCGCCGAGGACGGCGACGACCTCGGCGCCGGCGACCTGGTTGTTGGCGGTGCCGCGCAATTGGCGGACGGCCTCGTTCACCATCTCGAGCCCGTGCATGTAGCACTCGGCGAGATTCCCGCCGCTGGTGTTCATCGGCATCTTCCCGCTCGGTGCGAGCAGGTTCTCGAGCACCAGGAACTCGTTCGCCGTCTTCGGGTCGACGAAGCCGTGCTCCACCAGGGAGAGCAGTACGCCGCCGGTGAAGTTCTCATAGGCCTGCACGACGTCGACATCCTGCGGGCCGAGCTTCGCCATGGCCCACATGTTCTTCGCGACGGTGGGGAAGTGCGCAGACGCATAGTCCGGCGCGTTGTGCACCGGCGCCGCGCTGCGGTGGTGCCCACCCTGTGCGGTGCCGAGCAGATAGGTCGGCTTGTGCGGCAGGTCCTTCGCGCGATCGGCCGGCACCACCAGCACCGCGCCCGCGCCGTCATTCTCCTGGCAGCAGTCGAAGAGGCGGTGGAAGGGCTCGATGATCCAGCGGGAGGCGTCGTACTTCTCCTCCGTCAGCGGCCGCCCGTACATCACCGCGCGCGGGTTGGACTGCGCGTGGTGGTAGGAGGCCATGGCGATGGCGCGCAGTGCCTCGTGCCGGATGCCGCGGTCGCTCATGAAGCGGGTGATCTTCATGGCGAAACGCTGCGCCGGGGAGATCAGGCCATAGGGCGCGAGGAAGGCATCGTCCCCCATCGCCGCCGCGCCGAGCCGGCTGCGGCCGTAGCGCGCGAACTGCCCCTGCGCGAGCGAGCGGAAGGCGATGACGCAATTCGCCATGCCCGAATGCACCGCCGCCGCGGCATTGGCGACCGACGCCGCGACGCCCCCGCCCCCGCCGCCCCAGTGCATGTTGGAGAAGCGCAGTTCCTTGATGCCCAGTGCGGCCGCCAGTCGCGGCGCGTCCGAGCGATCGTCGCCATAGGAGGCGAAGCCGTCGACCTCCTTCGGGTCGATGCCGGCGTCGTGGCAGGCGGCGAGGATCGCCTGCAGCGCCAGCTTGAACTCCGCATCGGGGGATTGCCCGTGCTTGTAGTAGGTGGTCTCGCCGATTCCGGCGATCGCCACCTTGCCGCGCAATGTGCGCTCGCTCATCGGCGCCCTGTCCTCCGATCCTGCGTCATCGGGCGGCGTCCTGGAACAGGCGCCGGCCGATGATCTCCTTCATCACTTCCGCCGCGCCGCCGGCGATGCGCGTCACGCGCGCATCCGCCCAGGCGCGCGCGATCGGCGTTTCCACCATGTAGCCGGCGCCGCCGAACAGTTGCAGGCAGCGGTCCAGCACCTCGCATTGCAGGTCGGTGCAGAACAGCTTCGCCATGCCGGCCTCGACCGGATCGAGCGTGCCGTCCATCTGCAGCGCGATCAGCCGGTCGGTCAGCGCGCGCGCGGCGGCGGTCTTGGTGGCGAGTTCCGCCAGCACGAAGCGGGTGTTCTGAAAGTCGGCGATGGTGCGGCCGAAGGCCTTGCGGTCGCGGGTGTAATCGATGGTCCAGCGGATCGCTTCCTCGGCCAGCACCGTGCCGCGCACCGCCTGCACCAGGCGTTCGCGCGCGAGGTTCGTCATCAGCATGCCGAAGCCCTGGCCCTCGGCGCCGAGGCGGTTCTCCATCGGCACGCGCACCTCATCGAAGAACAGCTCCGAGGTGTCCTGCGCCTTCATGCCGATCTTGGCGAGGTTGCGGCCACGCCGGAAGCCGGGCGTCTTCGTCTCGATCACGATCAGGCTGACGCCATGCGCGCCGGCATTCGCGTCCGTCTTGCAGGCGGTGATGACGATGTCGGCGTTCTGGCCGTTCGAGATGTAGGTCTTCTGCCCGCGAATGACGTAGTGGTCGCCATCCGCCACCGCCCGCGTGCGCATGCCCTTGAGGTCGCTGCCCGCATCGGGTTCGGTCATCGCGATGGCGCCGATCAGCGAGCCATCGACCATGCCCGGCAGCCAGCGGCGCTTCTGCGCCTCGGACCCGAACTTCGCGAGGTAGGTCGCGACCATGTCCGAATGCACGACGAAGCCGGGGCCGGAGAGGTTCGCGCGCGCCAGTTCCTCGGTCACCACCGCGCAATGGCCGAAATCGCCGCCGGGACCGCCATAGTCGGGCGCGACGTCGCAGCACAGCAGTCCCGCCTCGCCGGCCTTGCGCCAGGCGTCACGCGGGACGATGCCGGCCTCGTCCCAGGCCAGGGCGTGGGGAACCAGCTCGGCCTCCACGAAGCGACGCACGGAGGTGCGGAACATCTCGTGCTCCGCGCTCAGCACCGTGCGTGGCCGGTCCAGCATGCCGTTTCCTCGATCGTTCTCGTTCGCTTGCAAATGGTAAGCATGCGTACGATCATCGCGCAAGCAGTCGCGGGGGAAGCGCATGGAGTTGGGCCTTTCGCTCGGCAGGCGAGCCCTTGCCGCAAGGTGTCGCGCGTGACGCCGCTCGCCGGGATCCGCGTGCTGGATTTCTCCAAGGTGCTGGCGGGGCCGCTCTGCGCGCAGTGGCTGGGCGATCTCGGCGCCGAGGTGACGAAGATCGAACCGCCGCGCGGTGGCGACGACACGCGGGGCTGGCCGCCCTTCCGCGGTGGTGTCGGCGCGGTGTTCCTCAGCGCGAACCGCAACAAGAGATCGCTCGCGCTCGATCTCAAGACCGAAGCGGGGCGCCACGCCGCACGCCGCATGGCCGCGCAGGCGGATGTGCTGATCGAATCCTATGCGACGGGCGTCGCGGAGCGTTTGGGCATCGGGGCGGAGGAGACGCGCGCGCTGAACCCGCGTCTCGTCTACTGCTCCATCTCCGGCTTCGGGCGGACCGGGCCGCTGAAGGACGGGCTCGGCTACGACGTCATCCTGCAGGCCTTCAGCGGCATCATGGCGATGACGGGCGAGCGCGGCGGCGGCCCGGCGCGCAGCCCCTTCTCCCCGATCGACCAGTCGACGGGGATGAATGCCTTCTCCGGCATCCTCGCCGCGCTGCTGGAACGCCATCGCACGGGACAGGGATGCCGGCTCGAGGTCTCGCTGTTCGAGACCGCGGCGGCGTTGCTCGGCTACAATTTCCAGATCTTCTGGGAGAAGGGCAACCTGCCGGAGAAATGCGGGTCCGGCCATGAATCCCTCTGCCCGTACCAGGCCTTCGACGCGGCCGACCGGCCGGTGCTGATCGGCATCGCCAACGACAATCTCTGGCGCCGCTTCACCGCCGGCGTCGAGCGTCCGGAACTGGCCGAGGATCCCCGCTTCCGCACCAATGCCGACCGGGTGGCCAACTTCGCCGAGACCGTGGCCGTCGTGCAGTCGATCGTCGCCACGCGCAGCGCCGATGACTGGGTGGAATTCTGCCTGCGCATCGGCATCCCCTGTGCGGCGGTGAACACCATCGCCGACATGCTGGCGCATCCGCACATGGCCGCGCGCGGCATGGTCATGGACTACGACCATCCGCAGCTCGGTCCGCTGAAGACGATGGCGCAGCCGATCCAGTTCGATGGCAGGAAGCGGACGGTCGGATCGCCGCCGCCGATGCTCGGCCAGCATTCGGCCGAGGCCCTGGCATCCTATGGTTTCGGCGCAGACGAGATCGCCGGGCTGCGCGCCGCCGGCGCGCTCGGCGCATCGTGAGAGGGAGGTCCCGATGATCGGACGCAGGCTCGTCCTCGCTGCGCCGTTCCTGCCCTTCGCCGCGCGGGCGCAGGGCAGCGACGCCTTTCCCACGCGACCCCTGCGCGCCATCGTCCCCTTTCCGCCCGGCAGCGCGACGGATGGCGTGGCGCGCTTCGTCGCGGAGCGCATCTCGCGCAGCCTGGGCCAGCCGGTCGTCGTCGAGAACGTCACGGGCGGCAACGGCGCCATCGCCGCGCGGCAGGCCGCGCGCGCCGCGCCGGACGGTCATGCCTTCCTCTTCGCCACCAATTCGACCCACGCGGCGGCCGTGCACCTGATGCGCGAACCCGGCTACGACCCGGTGCGCGACTTCGCCCCGGTCACCCTGACGAGCATCGCGCCGCTGGTGCTGATGGTCCGTTCCGATTTCCCGGCGGCCGACGTGGCGGGCTTCATCACCGAGGCCAAGGCGCGCGGGAACAGCCTCAACTACGGCACCGGCAACATCGGCAGCCTGGCTGCGGCGCAGCTGCTCATCAGCATCACCGGCATCTCGGCGGAACGCATCTCCTATCGCGGCACGCCCGCGGCGGTGACCGACCTGCTCGCCGGTCGGGTGCACTTCATGGTGAGCGACCTGGCCTCGGCGGGCGAGCATGTCCGCGCGGGCACGCTGCGCGCGCTCGGCGTCACGCCGGCGCAGCGCATCCCGATGCTGCCTGACGTTCCGACGCTGCAGGAAGCGGGCGTGCCCGGCTACGACTTCGCCTCCTGGGTCGCGGTCTTCCTGCCGGCGCGCAGCCCCGAGGCGGCGGTCGCCCGCCTGAACCGCGAGATCCGTGCCGTGCTCGACAGCGAGGAAGGCCGCCGGTACTCGCTCAGCCTGGGTCTCGTTGCCTCGACCGGCACGCCGGAGGATCTCGCGCGCTTCCAGGCCCGCGAGATCGAGCAGTGGGGCCGCATCGCCCAGGCCGCGGGCCTGCCGCGCGAATGAGCCGCGCCGCCGACGCGCCCCGGACCCGCGCCACGCGTGGCAGCAGCGAGTTCCGCATCGGCTTCCTGGTGCATGACGTCTCCCGCCTGCGGCAGACGGTGTTCGACCAGGCGATGAAGCCGCATGGCGTCACGCGCGCGCAGTGGTGGGCGCTGGCGCAGCTGACGCGGCACGACCCGGCGGGCGGCATGACGCAGGCGGAACTCGCGCGCGTGCTGGGGCTCGGCAAGGTGGCGGCCGGCGCGATGGTGGCCCGTCTCGAGGCTGCGGGCCTGGTGTCGCGCCGGCCGGACGCCTCGGATCGCCGGCTGAACCGCGTCTATCTCACCGCGCGGGGCGGGCGCGTGCTCGACCGCATGATCGCGGTCGGGCGCGAGCTGAACGAGACCTTGTTGCGTGGTCTGCCGCGCGAGGATGTGGAGGCGGCCGATCGGGTCCTGACCGCGCTGCGCAGTCGGCTTGGCGCGAGGCTGCGCGGCGAAGACCTCTAGGCCGCGGCGGCGGCCTCGCGCAGCGCGGCGCGATACTCCGCGCCGAGCCGCGCGACGAGCTCGGCGATGGAGGGAACGTCCTCGATCGCGCCCACGCCCTGCCCGGCCGACCAGATGTTCTTCCAGGGGCGCTTGTCGTGGTCGCCGACATGGGCGCCGGCGGCCTCGGGCAGGTTGTCGGGATCGAGCCCCGCGGCGGCGATGCTGGCGCGCAGGAAGTTCGCATGCACCCCGCTGATGGCCGGCGTGTAGACGATGTCCGCGGCCTTGGCCTGCACCACCATGTCCTTGTGCGCCTGCACGGCCATGCTCTCGCGCACCGCGATGAAGCGTGTCCCCATGTAGGCCATGTCGGCGCCGAGCATGAGCGCCGCGGCGATGTGCCGCCCGGTCGAGATCGCGCCGCCCATCAGCAGCGGGCCGGCGTAGATCGCGCGCAGTTCCGGCAGCAGCGCGAAGGGGCTGAGCCGTCCGGCATGGCCGCCGGCACCCGCGCAGACCGCGATCAGCCCGTCCACCCCGCCTTCGATCGCCTTCACCGCGTGGCGCATGTTGGTCACGTCATGGAAGACGAGGCCGCCATAGGACTGCACGGCGGCGATCACCTCGGGCACGATGCCGAGCGAGGTGATGACCAGCGGCACCTTGTGCCGCACCGTCGCCGCCAGGTCGTCCTTCAGGCGCGCGTTGGACCTGTGGACGATCAGGTTGATGCCGAAGGGCGCGGCGCCGGGGATGGCCGCGAGGCGTTCCCCGATCTGCGCGAGCCAGGCGTCGTAACCTTCGGTGGTGCGCTGGTTCAGCGTGGGGAAGGTGCCGACCACGCCGGCACGGCAGGATTCGACGACGTAATCGGGACCCGAGACGAGGAACTGCGGCGACGCGACGACGGGCACCGAAAGACGACCCTGGAAGATCGCGGGAATGGGCATGGCTGGCTGTGTCTCCTCGCGCCAACTCTAGGGCGGCGCGCGCCGCGCGAAAACCGGCGGCGGCGGTCTAGCGCGTCGGCGCGGGATTCGCCCGGAGCAGGGCCGCATTCAGCGCGCCCGCGAAGGTCACCCAGGCGAGGTAGGGCACCAGCAGCCACGCCGCGAGCGCGTCGTGCGCTGCGAAGGCGACGATCGTCGCGAGGATGGCGAGCCACAGTATGGCGAGCTCGGCCAGGGCGAGGTCCATCCGCCGCAGGCCGAAGAAGAGTCCGGACCAGGCGCCGTTCAGCACGAGCTGAAGCGCATAGATCGCGAAGGCGCCGGCGGCGCCGGCAAGGCCGGCCTCCCGCCACACCAGCCAGCCCGAGACGGCGATCATCAGGTAGAGCACCGTCCAGGCCGGGCCGAACAGCCAGTTCGGCGGGCACCAGCGTGGCTTGCGCAGCGACTGGTACCAGCCATCCGGGGGAAAGAGCGCGCCCGTGCTCGCCACCGCGGCGACCGCGGCGATGAAGCCGAGCAGGGCGACGATCTCCATCATGCGCGGCTAGTGCTGCGTCTGCAGGAAGGCGAGCAGGTCATTCAGCTGCGTCTCGTTCCGAAGGCCGGGGAAGGACATGATGCCCTGCGGCACGACGGCCTTGGGATTGGTGATGTAGGCGCGCAGGTTGTCGACCGTCCAGACGTGCCCCGACGCGCCGAGTTCGCGCATGTTCGCCGAGTAGCGGAAGGATTCGATCGAGGCGGCGCGACGGCCCACCACGCCGAACAGGTTCGGGCCGACGGCGTTGCGGCCGTTGTTGTCGATGATGTGGCAGGCGCGGCACTGGTTGAAGACGCGGCGGCCCGCTTCGGCATCGCCGGTGGACTGGGCCTGGGCGATCGCCGGCGCGGCGGCGAGGAGGACGGTGGCGAGAAGGGCTGACGTGACGTTGCGCATGATGTTCTTTTCCGTGGACGTTGCGTGTCAGGTGAGGAGGAAGAAGCGCCGATGGCCGAACTGATCCGAAGCGGGCAGGTCGCCGATCTGGTGCTGCTCTGCCTGGCGCTCGAGGCAGCCGGACTGGCGGCCTGGCGGTGGCGCACGGGCCGTGGCCTCGGGATGACCACGGTGGCTGCGCTGATCCTGCCGGGCGTGATGCTGGCGCTCGCGCTGCGCGCGGCCTTGACGGACGCCTGGTGGGGCTGGGTGGGACTGGCGCTCGCCGGTGCGCTGATCGCGCATGTCGCGGACCTCCATCAAAGGCTTCGCGCGCTTCCCGGCGCCAGCGCGCAGCCACGGGACTGAACAGGAGTTCGGTGCTCGCGCCTGTTTGTCAATGATCCGCGTCAAACATGTAAATTCGAATTGACATTCCGGGATGTGCAGCGCTCGATAAGCCCAACGAGGATGCGCGTTCGGACCAGGCGAGGCCCGTCGGCCCGCCCGGCACGGGAGGGCCGCTGCCATGGGCAGGATCAGCTACCGCTCGACCTATGATGCCCTGAAGGCGGCGATCGACGATGCCGCCCGGGCACCGGGAACCGAGGCCCTGGCGCGTGCGCACGAGGCGCTGGACGCCTTCGTCGCCACCATCGCCTGCGACCCGCGGAAGCTGCGCTCGGTCGAAGCCGACAGCCCCGCCTGCGCGGCCGAGATCCGCGACCATGCCGAACGCATGGGGCTGCCGCGCCGCGTCCTCGACCCGGTGCACGACGCGAGCTTCACCCGGCTGTGGCTCGCGAGCCTCGGCGACGGGCAGATCGCCATGCTGCGCCGGGTCCTGGCCGACGAGGTGCAGCGGCGCCAGCCGGCGATGCCGGTCCGCGGCGCCTGGAACGCCTCCCTGGCGCACTGACGTCCAACCGGCATGACACATCTGCGCAGCGACGGAGTGGCGGACGCGGAACTCTCCCGCGGGACGCGGCCGCGGCTGCGGGTGCTGCTCGCCCGGCCCCGCGGCTTCTGCGCCGGCGTGGACCGCGCCATCGCCATCGTCGAGCACGCCATCCGCCGCCACGGTCCCGGCGTGCATGTGCGCCATGAGATCGTCCACAACCGCCATGTCGTCGACAGCCTCGCGCGTCAGGGCGCCGTCTTCGTCGAGACGCTGGACGAGGTGCCGGATGGACGGGTGACCATCTTCAGCGCCCATGGCGTGCCGCGCGACGTCGAGCAGGACGCCCAGCGTCGCGGCCTGCCGGTGATCGACGCCACCTGCCCGCTGGTGACGCGCGTGCATGTCGAGGGGCGCCGCTACGCCGCGGATGGCCGCGCGATCCTGTTGATCGGCCATGCCGGGCACCCGGAGGTGATCGGCACGGTCGGCCAGATCCCGGGCGAGGTACACCTCGTCGCCGATGCCGTCGCGGTGGAGCGCCTGCCGCTGCCGCGCGACCGGCGCGTCGCCTTCGTGACGCAGACGACGCTCTCGGTCGACGACACCCGCGCGACCATCGCCGCCATCCGCGCGCGGTTCGACGACGTGGTCGGCCCCGAGACGCGCGACATCTGCTACGCGACGCAGAACCGGCAGGCGGCGGTGCGCGCGCTCGCCGCCGAGGTCGAGATGCTGCTCGTCATCGGGGCGGCGAACAGTTCCAACTCCAACCGCCTGCGCGAGATCGGCGAGGATTGCGGCGTGCCGACGCGGCTGATCCCCGATGCCTCCGCGCTGCGCGCCGAATGGTTCGCCGGCATCGGGTCCGTGGGCATCACGGCCGGCGCCTCCGCCCCCGAGCACCTGGTGCAGGACGTCGCGGCCGCGCTGTCGCACTGGGCCGAGGTCAGCCTGGAGGAACAGGCCGGCGTGACGGAGGATATCCGCTTCCGCCTGCCCGCCGGCCTCGCCTGATCAGCAGAACAGGTCGGCGGGGGAATCACGCCGGAGGCTGTCGCCGAGGTCGCAGCCGAGGGCGGCGGCATCGCGCCAGCCGCCTTCGACCGTCCGGCGCAGCAGGAACGACCCGTCGGTGCGCGCGACGAGTCCGGTCAGGCGCAGCCGCCCGCCCGGCAGCGGCACCGCATGGCCCCCGATCGGCGTGCGGCACGACCCGTCCAGCGCGGCGAGCAGCGCGCGTTCCGCCGAGGAGACCGCGCGCGCCACCGGGTCCTCGATGGCGGCGAGGAGCTCGCGCAGTTCCGCATCATCCTCCCGCACGGTGACGCCGACGATGCCCTGGCAGGCGGCGGGCACCATGCAATCCGCGTCGATGGCGATGTCGGCCTCCGCCTCGAGTCCCAGGCGCTTCAGCCCGGCGAGCGCGAGCAGCGTCGCCGCGACCTCCCCGCGCGCGAGCTTGCCGAGCCGCGTCTGCACATTGCCGCGCATCAGCGCGACGCGCAGGTCGGGCCGCGCATGCAGCAGCTGCGCCTGGCGGCGCGCGGAGGAGGTGCCGATCAGCGCGCCATGCGGCAGCGCGTCGAAGGGGTGGGCGGGATCGACCGCGGCCTCGAACCCCGCGCCGAGCAGCAGCGCGTCGCGCGGATCCTCCCGGCGCAGCGTGCAGGCGAGCACGATGCCGGGCGGCAGTGCCGTCTCGAGGTCCTTGAGCGAATGCACCGCGAAATCGATGCGGCGGTCGAGCAGCGCCTCGTGGATTTCCTTGGCGAACAATCCCTTGCCGCCGACCTCGGCCAGCGCCCGGTCCTGGATGAGGTCGCCGGAGGTGGCGATGACGTGTTCCTCGAAGGCGCGGGCGTTGCGCAGCACCGGGCAGAAGCAGGTGATGCGCGCGAGGAAGTCGCGCGTCTGCCACAGCGCGAGCGGCGATCCGCGCGTGCCGACGCGCAGCGGCAGCAGCCGCCCATGCGGGCGCACCATGGCGCCGTCCTGCGGCGGGGCGAGGGGACGGTCGGCGACCTCGGTCGTGCCGGCGGGAAAGGCGATCATGGCGTGGCGTTCCCCTGCATCGCCCTTCAGGCCCGGACAAGGCCGAACAGGTGGGCGAGGTCCTTGAAGAAGATGCGGACATGCGCGAGCGGGTCGCGCCGCACCAGTTCCTTGTTCATGTAGGACTGCCAGGTCAGGCGCTGCACGTCCTTGTCCTGGCAGATGGCGACGAAGCGCTCGCGGCGCCGGTCGGACGCGTACCAGAAGTACTGCATCATCCCGAGCACCCAGAAGACGCGGCCATGCGCCTTCATGAAGCGCCTGCGCGCATTGCGCAGCGCCTGCGGGTTGCCGCTGCGGCAGAATTCCTCGGCTGCCTCGGCGACCAGGCGGCCGCAGAGCATGGCGTAGTAGATGCCTTCGCCGGAAGCCGGGGCGACGACGCCCGCGGCATCGCCGGCGAGGATCACGTCGCGCCCGTTGTCCCAGCGCCGCAGCGGCTTGAGCGGGATGGGCGCGCCTTCGCGGCGGATCGTCTCGGCGGTCTCGAGCCCGGTCGCGGCGCGCAGCGCGCTGACCGATCCGCGCAGCGAGAAGCCCTTCCGCGCGCTGCCGGTGCCGATGCTCATCGTCTCCCCGTGGGGAAAGATCCAGGCGTAGAAGTCCGGCGAGAGATGCCCCTGGTAATAGACGTCGCAGCGCTGCGGATCGTAGGGCGCGGGCGCGTTGTCGGGCGTGCGCAGGATCTCGTGGTAGGCGAAGACGCAGGGGACGCGCTCGGCGCCCGGCACGGATTGGCGGCCGACCGCGCTGCGGGCGCCGTCGGCACCGATCACGCAGCGCGTGCGCAGGCGGACGGTCTCGCCCTCCTTGGTGCTGTACTCGACGACGGTGGCGCCGTCCGCGTCGTGCAGGATGCGTTCGAAGGTGCCGGTGCGGCGCTCGGCGCCGTGGGATGCGGCGCGGTCGCGCAGCCATTCATCGAAGACGTCGCGGTCCACCATGCCGACATAGCCGCCGTCGGTGATGGGCATGTCGACGGTGCGGGCCGAGGGCGCGACCATGCGCGCGGCGCTGATCCGCGCGACCATCAGGTCGGCGGGGATGTCGAAGTCGCGCACGAGGCGCGGCGGGATGGCGCCGCCGCAGGGCTTGATGCGCCCCGCGCGGTCGAGCAGCACGACGGACCGCCCGGCGCGCGCCAGGTCGTCCGCGGCGGTCGCGCCCGCGGGGCCGCCACCCACCACGACAATGTCCGCATCGAGTCCGGTCGGGGTCATGGCAGGGTTCCTCAGGCGGCCGATGCGGCGCTGGGCCAGGCGTCGCGGCCCGGCGCCTCCGCGCGGCCGATGCGCGGGGCCATGGCCGCCGCGGCGACGAACAACGCGGCATCCGCGAGGAACACCGCGGCATACCCACCGATCGCGCTGCCGGTGGCGAGCCGCCCGAGATCGAGCATCACCGTCCCGGCGAGCCCGCCGAGTCCGAAGGCGATGGCCTGCGCCGCGCCGAACAGGCCCATGCGCACGCCGTCCCGCCCCGGCGCGCCGCGCGAGGCGAGCACCATCATCGCGGCGATGGCGGCAGCGGCGAAGATGCCGTTGCCGAGGCCGAGCGCCGCATAGGCCGCGCGCAGCGGGAAGCCGTCCGGCGCGAAGCCGGCGCCGGCCAGGACCGCCAGCACCACCGCCGCCAGCGAGCAGCCGCCGAGGATCATGCCCCGCAGCACCGCGAGCCGCCCATGGCACCAGGAGCCGAGCAGCGCGATCAGCACCATTCCCGCCAGCACGCCGCCATGCTGCAGCGAGGCGAGCCGCGTCGACTCGCCGAGCGACATGCCGAAGGCGGTGCCGGCGAAGGGTTCCAGCACCAGGTCCTGCGCGCTGTAGGCGAGCATCGCGACGAAGACGAACAGCGTGAAGTGCCGCGCCTCGCGCTCCTGCCAGACCTCGGCCAACGCGGCGCGGAAGGCGGTGGGACGGCGCGCTGCGTCGGCCGCCGCGGCGCGGCCCTCGATGCCGGCCACCGCGACGGCAGCGAGCAGGAAGGCGATGCCGGCGACGCCGGCCGAGACTGCCACCAGGCGCTCCGGCGAATAGGGATCGAGCAGGCGGCCCGCGATGGCGGTGGTCAGCACGAAGCCGGCGATCATCATGATCCAGACCAGCGAGGCCGCCGCCGGCCGCCGTTCCGGTGCCACCCGCGCGGCGAGCAGCACGAGCAGGTTCGTCCCCGCCGCGCCCACGCCGGCACCGACCAGCAGGAAGGCGAGGGTCGCGAGCCCGATCGCCGGGACCAGGGCCCCGCCCATCATGCCCGTCGCGACGGCGGCGAGCACGGCGCCGAGGCAGAGCACCGCCATGCCGCCGACGATCCAGGGCGTGCGCCGCCCGCCGACATCGGACCCGTGCCCCATGCGCGGCCGCAGCATCTGCAGCGCGTAGTGCAGCCCGACCAGCACGCCGGGCAGCGTCGCCGGCAGCGCATATTCCACCACCATGACGCGGTTCAGCGCCGAGGTGGTCAGCACCACCACCGCTCCCAGCGCGGTCTGCACCAGGCCGAGCCGGACGATGCCGAACCAGCCGAGCATCACGGCGCGCCCCCGCGCAGCGCGACGGCACTCGCCATCATGCCGAGCACGTAGAGGCTGATGCCGGTTGCGTTGTACCAGGGCGCGAGGCCGCGCGGGTCGCGCAGCAGCCGCGCCATGCAGGCGCCCTGCGCCGCCAGCGAGGCACCGATCGCCGCCGCCGCGAAGGGCGCGCCCCAGGCGATTAGCAGCGCGACGACGACCGCCTGCGGCACCGCCATCACCACGCAGGCGAGCCGCGCGGCGCGATCCGGGCCGAGTTGCACCGGCAGGGACCGGATGCCGAAGCGGAGGTCGCCCTCGACCGACTTGAAGTCGTTCAGCGTCATGATGCCATGCGCGCCGGCGCCGTAGAGCAGCGCGACCAGCACCACCCGCGGATCGGGCGCGCCGCCCGACAGCACCGCGGCGGCGGTGATCCAGGGCAGGGTCTCGTAGCAGAGCGCACAGGCGGCGTTGCCCAGCCAGCCGTCCCGCTTCAGCCGCAGCGGCGGCGCGCTGTAGGCCCAGGCGAGCGCCACGCCCACCGCCGTCGCCGCGAAGCCCCAGGAGCCGAGCGCCCAGCCCACGCCCAGGGACAGCAGCGTCCAGGCGATCGCGATCCACAGGCCCCAGCGCCCCGGCAGCCGGCCCGAGGGGATCGGCCGCTGCGGTTCGTTCACCGCGTCGACATGGCGGTCGAACCAGTCGTTCACCGCCTGGCTCATGCCGCAGACCAGCGGGCCGGCGAGCACCAGGCCGAGCAGGGCGCGCGGCCACATCTCGGAGAGAGCGGCGCCGGAGGCGACGATGCCGCAGGCGAAGGCCCAGATGGGCGGAAACCAAGTGATGGGCTTGAGCAGTTCCAGCACCGCCCCCGGCGCCGGCCAATGGGCGCGCCGCTGCGCGGACGCCGCCGGGGCCGGAGCCGGGCCGGGCATCGCTACCCTTGGTCCTTGGCTTCGGCGTCGAGGTCGCCAAGGCCATAGCGGTGGAGTTTCGCGTAGAGGCTCTGCCGGCTCAGCCCGAGCATCTCGGCCGCCGAGGCGCGGTTGTCGCGGGTGATCTCGAGCGCGGCTTCGATGCAGAGCCGCTCGATCGCATCCGCGGCCTCGCGCACCAGGTCCTTGAGCGGCACCTTGCCGATCAGGTCCGTCAATTCCTGGACCGTCCGGCCATGCACGGCCGGCGCGGAGGGCGGCGGGCGCAACCGGGTGCTGACGTCGCGGACGGAGAAGCCGAAGCGCCGTTCCCCGCCATCCATGACGGTGACGGCCGAGATCTCGACCTCGAGTGAGGCGCCGAGCGCGCCGCGCAGGGTGGTTTCATACAGCCGCACCGCGCCGCGGCTGCGCAGGTTGCTCAGCAGTACCTCGGCTTCGAGCCCCTGGCGGCCGAGGAAGCGCTCCAGCGTCTCCCCGCGCAGCTGGTCCTCGGCCGGCAGCTGCGCCATGTCGAGGAAAGCGGCGTTGGCCGTCAGGATGCCGCCGTCGGGATCGGTCACGACGAGGCCGTCCGGCGCGGATTCCGCAACGCGCAGCAGCATCCGGCCGCTCTGGGCCAGGCCGCCGACCTCGGCGGCGTCGCCCGAGGGCGACAGGCGGAGCAGACAGACGAGGCCGTTTTCCTGCCGGAAGGCCGTGGCCGCGACCCGCAGGGAGGTGGCGTCGGCGATGCTGGCCTCGAATTCCTCGACCCGGCCGAGGCTGCGCAGCGCGGCGAGCATGGCCTGGATCGCCTCGCGGCTCGCGGCGGCGAAGGCATCCGCGACCGGGCGGCCGATCAGGCGGCGGGCGGCGGGGCCGAACAGGCGCTGGGCGGCGGGATTGGCCTCGGCCACCTTGCCGCTGTCGCCGTCGACGATCAGCACCGCGTCCTCCGCGGTCTGGAACAGCAGGCGATAGCGCGTCTCGGCCTGGCGGAGCTGCGCATAGCCGCGTTCGACCGATTGCTGCACCTCGACCAGGCGCTGCTGCAATTGCGATAGCGGCCGCAGGTCTCGGCCGAAGACGACACGCCGGCCGGGCTGGCCCAGCGCGCAGGCGGCGTAGAGCAGCGGGATCGAGACACCGCCGGCGCCGAGCTGGTTGATGTGGCGCCAGCGCGGCCGGTCGGGGTCGTGCCCGTCGCGCAGCATGTCCTCGACCTTGGGGCGGCTGTCGCGGGCGACCGTCTCGATCCAGGGGCGGCCGAGCCATCGCTCGCCGCGGCCGAACTCGCCGAAGAGCTCGTCGTTGCTGAAGGCGACGTCGCGGATGGTGCCCGACTCGTCAAG
Source organism: Neoroseomonas marina (assembly GCF_012927745.1). Taxonomy (GTDB): domain Bacteria; phylum Pseudomonadota; class Alphaproteobacteria; order Acetobacterales; family Acetobacteraceae; genus Neoroseomonas; species Neoroseomonas marina. The sequence continues at coordinate 15,598 of NZ_JABBKX010000002.1, read as the reverse complement.
CACGATGGCGACGTCCGCGGCGGCGGCGACCAGCGCAGCCGTCGCCTCCGCGTCGAGCGGACCCAGGGCGGTCTTCGGGGCCTTGAACGACTTCACGCTGCGTCCCGTCCTTCATGCCAGAGGACTCCTTAGACGATCCGTTCCTCCCAAAGGTCAACTCCATGTGTGCGGGTTGCTTGACGGACTCACGTCCGCAGCCCCCGCATGGCGATCAGAGTCTCGGCCTGGAGGGCCGCCTCCGCCCCGTCGGCAGCCGTGGCGTCCGCCCCGACATCGGCCACCAGGCCCGGACGGCCCTGGAAGATCGTGCCGCCCACCAGGATGCCGATCCGGCGGTTCATCGAGACCCGCCGCACCACCAGGATCAGCTGCGCCAGCGCACCCACCCGATCCTCGCTGGACAGGGTGAAGCCTGCGATCGCGAAGCGCTCGTCCCGCACCTTGGCGGCGATCTCGGGCTCGCCGGCGCCTGCGCCGCTCCAGACCTCCCAGCCGGACCGCCGGAAGAACTCGGAGACCAGGAGCAGGCCGAAGCTGTGTTGCTCCCCCGGCACCGGGGCGAGGACGGCGCGCCGGTCCGGGCGCGGGCGATGGAAGGGCTCGCGGGTGCGGCGCCCGGTGTCGAGCACGATCTGCTGCAGCGCGCAGAGCCCCATGGTCACGGTGGCGAAATCGCAGGCGTCCGATTCCCACATCGCGCCCAGCCGCCGCGCCACGGGGGCCAGGAGGTCGAGGTAGACGCGTTCCAGCGGCACCTCGCGTCCGAGGATCCCGTCGACATAGGCCGCGATGTCGACCGTGCTGCCGGCGACCGCGAGCGAGGTCAGCGTCGTGACTTCCTCCTCGGTCGGCAACGCGGCGGGGGCGCGGTCGACATAGGCCGGGGCGGTGCGGTGCGCGAGCACCAGGCGCGGAATGACCTCGCGCTCGATGATGTCCGCCAGGGCCAGGACCCCGCGTGACCGGCGGGCCTGGGAGACGGCATCGGGGGTGAGGCAGGCACGGAAGGCGTCGAAGCCGGACTCCGTGGGCCAGTCCATCGGGCGCGAGCGGTCCTCCAGGGGTCCATCCTCCGTGGAGATGGTCCGCAACGCGGCTGACGCCTTTTCGGTCATTCCATCCTCCCGTTGCGACTTCAAACCCGGCGCGGATCAGTGTCAAGAAAATCGAACGTCTATCTTGCTTGACACTTCGCTTCCGAGGGGCCTAGCGTCGTTTCAACGCAGATAGCGTGGGGAGGGGCGGAATGAGCCGCAGCGGAGACTTCAAGCTCCCGGAGCATCTCTTCCCCCGTGCCGGGCGCTCCGAGGAGCCGTCCGGTCGTTTCGGTCCGAGCGGACGCCTTTGACGGAGCATTGTCAAGCAATGCTTACAACTCGGTTCCTTGACCCCATCATCAACGCCTTGGACAGCAGTCCCTGGGCGTGCAGCAGCGGCCGGTACGCCCGCCACCGCGAGCGCCGGCCGGTCTACACGCCCGAGCAGCGGCGCCGGCGGGACCTCTCGCCCTGGACGCGGGTGCAGGGCGTGCTGGCCATCGGCCAGTTCGCGGTGTTCCTCGTGAGCCTCGGGCTGGTGCTGCGCTTCCTCGCGACCGGGGAAGGCTTCCTCGCCGCAACCCTGTCGGTCTGCATCAAGACCTTCGCGCTCTACGCGATCATGGTGACCGGCGCGATCTGGGAGAAGGAGGTCTTCGGGCGCTACCTCTTCGCCCGCGCCTTCTTCTGGGAAGACATGTTCAGCATGCTCGTGATCGCGCTGCACACCGCCTATCTCGGCGCGGTGCTGGGCGGGGTGGGCGAGGCGCATGGGCAGATGCTGCTGGCGCTCGCCGCCTATGCCGCCTACGCGATCAACGCGGCGCAGTTCCTGGTGAAGATGCGCATGGCACGGCGCGAGGCGCCGGGCCACGCCTCCTTCGGCAACGCCACATGACGCTCGCCGCCGCATCCCCCGCGTCGCCAGGCGCCGCGGGCTGCGGCGAGCCCGCCGTCGCGAAGGAACGCGGCCAGCGCGAGGTGTTCTGCGGCCTGACCGGCATCGTCTGGCTGCATCGCAAGATCCAGGACGCCTTCTTCCTCGTCGTCGGCAGCCGCACCTGCGCGCACCTGCTGCAATCGGCCGCCGGCGTGATGATCTTCGCCGAGCCGCGCTTCGCCACCGCGATCATCGAGGAACGCGACCTCGCCGGCCTCGCCGACGCGAACGAGGCGCTCGAGCAGATCGTCGGGACGCTGCTCGCGCGCCGGCCCGACATCCGGATGCTGTTCCTGGTGGGGTCCTGTCCGTCGGAGGTGATCAAGCTCGATCTCGCCGAGGCGGCACGCCGGCTGACGCGGCGACACCTGCCGCAGGTCCGCGTGCTGCACTACTCCGGCAGCGGCATCGAGACGACCTTCACGGAAGGCGAGGATGCCTGCCTCGCCGCCCTGGTGCCGGAACTGCCCGCCGCGCGGGACGACGCGCCCGCCCTGATGGTGGTCGGCGCGCTGGCCGAGGTGGTGGAGGACCAGTTTCGCCGCCTGTTCGCCGCGATGGGCATCGGGCCGGTCGGCTTCCTGCCACCGCGCCTGTCGACGGACCTGCCGGCGGTCGGGCCCGGGACGCGCTTCCTGATGGCCCAGCCCTTCCTCGCCGGGACGGCCCGCGCGCTCGAAGCGCGCGGCGCCCGGCTTGTCCCCGCACCTTTCCCCCTCGGCGCCGAGGGGACGACGCTTTGGCTCCGCGCAGCGGCTGATGACTGGGGCGTAACTCCCCGCGCCTTCCACGAGGCCACTGCCTTCGGGGAGCAACGCGCCAGGCGCGCGCTGTCTGCCCGGCGCGAGCGGCTCCACGGGCTGCGAGTGGGGTTCTTCCCCGACTCGCAGCTCGAGGTGCCGCTCGCGCGTTTTCTTGCGCGGGAACTCGGCATGGTGCCGACCGAGATCGGCACGCCCTACCTCCATCGGGACCACATGGCGCCCGAGGTCGCGCTGCTGCCGCCGGGCACGCGCATCGTCGAGGGACAGCATGTGGAGAACCAGCTCGACCGCTTCCGCGCCGAGCGGCCGGACCTGACGGTCTGCGGCCTGGGCCTCGCCAATCCGCTGGAGGCCGAAGGGCTCGCGACCAAGTGGTCGATCGAGCTCGTCTTCTCCCCCATCCAGGGCTACGAGCAGGCCGGCGACCTGGCCGAGCTGTTCGTCCGCCCCCTCGCGCGCCGCGCGCGGCTGGAGGTCTAGGCCATGCAGCTCGCGGTCTGGACGTATGAGGGGCCGCCGCATGTGGGGGCGATGCGCGTCGCCACCGCGATGGAGGGGCTGCACTACGTCCTGCACGCGCCGCAGGGCGACACTTACGCGGATCTGCTCTTCACCATGATCGAACGGCGGCACCGGCGCCCGCCCGTCACCTACACCACCTTCCAGGCGCGCGACCTGGGCGGGGACACGGCGGAACTGCTGAAGGCGGCGGCACTCGATGCGGTCGCGCGGTTCCGCCCGCAGGCGCTGCTGGTCGGCGCTTCCTGCACGGCGGAGCTGATCCAGGACGATCCGGGCGGCCTCGCCCGCACGCTCGGCCTGCCGGTGCCGGTGGTGCCGATCGAACTGCCCTCCTACCAGCGCAAGGAGAACTGGGGCGCGGCGGAGACGCTGTACCGCCTGGTCCGCGCCTTCGCGCAGCCGCGCAGCACGCCGCGCGGCGATCGCCCGACCTGCAACATCCTCGGGCCGACGGCGCTCGGCTTCCGCCATCGCGACGACCTGGTCGAGATCCGCGGGCTGCTTGCGCGGCTCGGCGTCGACGTGAACGTTGTCGCGCCGCTGGGCGCGACGCCGGCCGATCTCGCGCGGCTCGGCGAGGCCGACTTCAACGTCGTGCTCTATCCCGAGACCGCCGGCGTCGCCGCGGAATGGCTGGCGCGCACCTTCGACCAGAAGGCGACGACGGTGGTGCCGATCGGCGTCGGCGCGACACGGGACTTCATCGCTGAGGTTGCGGGCCTGGCCAGCATCGATGCGAGACCGATCCTCGCGGCCGAGACCTCGCGCCTGCCCTGGTATTCGCGCTCGGTCGATTCGAACTACCTGACGGGCAAGCGGGTCTTCGTCTTCGGCGATGCGACGCATGCGATCGCCGCGGCGCGGGTGGCGGCGAAGGAACTCGCCTTCGAGGTGGTCGGCCTCGGCACCTATTCCCGCGAGCAGGCGCGCGACGTGCGCGCGGCGGCGCGGGACCTCGGGCTCGAGGCGCTGATCAGCGACGACTACCTGGCGGTGGAAGCGGCGATCGCCGCGGCGCAGCCCGAGCTCGTGCTCGGCACGCAGATGGAACGCCACATCGCGAAGAAGCTCGGCATTCCCTGCGCCGTCATCTCGGCGCCGGTGCATGTGCAGGACTTCCCGGCGCGCCATTCCCCGCAGATGGGCTTCGAGGGGGCGAACGTCCTGTTCGACACCTGGGTCCATCCGCTGATGATGGGCCTCGAGGAACACCTGCTGCGGATGTTCCGCGACGATTTCGAGTTCCATGACGAGGCCGGCGCCTCGCATCTCGGCGCGGCCCCCGCGCCGGTGCCCGTGCCGGTCGCCGTCGAGGCGGTGCGCTGGGCGCAGGACGCCGAGAGCGAGCTTCGCAAGATCCCCTTCTTCGTCCGCGGCAAGGCGCGGCGCAACACGGAGGCCTTCGCCGCGGAACGCGGCCTCGCGACCATCACCCTCGAGACGCTCTACGATGCCAAGGCGCATTTCGCTCGCTGAGCCCCGCCCGCTGCGCGTCGTCCTCGTGACGATGGACAGCCACCTCGCGCGCGTCGTGCAGGACGCGGAGGCGGCGCTGCGGCGGGACATGCCCGGGCTGACGCTGACGATGCACGCGGCCGACCGCTGGGCGTCGGACGACGCGGCGCTCGAGGCCTGCATCGCCGATATCGGCCGCGCGGACCTGGTCATCGCGACGATGATGTTCCTCGAGGACCACATCCGGGCCGTGCTGCCGGCGCTGACCGCGCGGCGGGATGCCTGCGACGCGATGCTGTGCTGCCTGTCGGCGGGTGAGGTGATGCGGTTGACGCGGCTCGGCCGCTTCGACATGTCGGCCGAGGCGCGCGGCATCGCCGGACTGCTGAAGCGGCTGCGCGGCAAGCGGAAGGAGGGGGCGCATTCCTCCGGCCGCGACCAGATGCGGATGCTGCGGGAGATCCCGCGCCTGCTGCGCTTCATCCCTGGCACGGCGCAGGACGTGCGGGCCTATTTCCTGGCCCTGCAGTACTGGCTGGCCGGGACCGCCGACAACATCGCGAACCTGGTCCGGATGCTGGCCAACCGCTACGTCGCTGACACGGCCGGCCGGCTGAAGGTGGCGGCGCCGGTGCAGTATCCGGATGTCGGGCTCTACCACCCGCGCGCGAAGAGCCGCATCGCCGAACGCGTCGAGGCGCTGCCCACGGCCGGCGCGACGGGCACCGTCGGACTGCTGGTCATGCGTTCCTACGTGCTCGCCGAGAACGTCGCGCATTACGACGTGGTGATCGCGGCGCTGGAGGCCAAGGGCCTGCGCGTCGTGCCGGCCTTCGCGAGCGGCCTCGACGCCCGCCCCGCGGTGGAACGCTTCTTCTTGCGAGATGGCCGGCCCAGCGTTGACGCGGTGGTGTCGCTGACCGGGTTCTCGCTGGTCGGCGGGCCGGCCTACAACGATGCGCGGGCGGCGGAGGAACTGCTGGCGCGGCTCGACGTGCCCTACATCGCCGCGCATGCGCTGGAATTCCAGACGCTGCAGCAATGGGATTCCGACACGCGCGGCCTGACGCCGGTTGAGGCCACGATGATGGTCGCGATCCCGGAGCTGGACGGCGCGACCTCGCCGCTCACTTTCGGTGGGCGGGGCGCGGACGGGCAGATGGCGGCGCATGGGGAACGCGTCGCGCGCCTGGCGGGCCGGGTCGCGCGCCTGGTGGCGCTGCGGCGGTCGCGGCGGGCGGAACGTCGCGTCGCCATCGTGCTGTTCAACTTCCCGCCCAATGCCGGGGCGACGGGAACGGCGGCCTATCTGTCGGTGTTCGAATCCCTGCACCGGACGCTGCGCGGCATGGCCGAGGCCGGATATGCCGTGGATGTGCCCGAGAGCGTGGACATGCTGCGCGCCGCGGTGCTGGAAGGCAATGCGGCGCGCCATGGCACAGCGGCGAATGTCGCCGCGCGCATCCCGGCCGACGACATCGTGCGCCGCGAGCCGCACCTCGCCGAGATCGAACGCCAGTGGGGCCCCGCCCCAGGCCGGCATGACAGCGATGGCGGCGGGCTGATGGTGCTCGGCGCGCGCTTCGGCAATGTCTTCGTCGGCATCCAGCCCGCCTTCGGCTGGGAAGGCGACCCGATGCGCCTGCTGTTCGAGCACGGCTTCGCCCCGACCCATGCGTTCTCGAGCTTCTACCGCTGGATCCGCGAGGATTTCGCCGCCCATGCGGTGCTGCATTTCGGCACGCATGGCGCGCTGGAATTCATGCCGGGCAAGCAGGCGGGCCTGTCGGGCGCCTGCTGGCCCGACCGCCTGATCGGCGACCTGCCGAACATCTATCTCTATGCGTCGAACAACCCGTCCGAGGGCTCGCTCGCGAAGCGGCGCGCCGGGGCGACGCTGGTCAGCTACCTGACGCCGCCGGTGGCGCAGGCGGGGCTGTATCGCGGGCTGATGGAACTCAAGGCGTCGCGCGACCGGTGGCGCGCGATGGATCCCGGCGCCGACCCGATGGCCCGCGTGGCGCTGGCCGGCCTCATCCAGGCGCAGGCCGCGGCGGTGGACCTCGCCACGGCGGAACCGCCCTGGGGCGAGGAGGCAGAGGCCGCCATCGAGCGCCTCGGCGACACGCTGCTGGAACTGGAATACGCGCTGATCCCGCACGGGCTGCATGTCGTCGGCGCGCCGCCGGATGCAGCGCAGCGGGCCGAGACGCTGGACGCGGCCGGCGTCACCGACCCGCAGCGGCGTGCGGCGCTCGACCGGCTGATGGCCGAGGACCACGAGATCCCGGGCCTGCTGCATGCGCTCGACGGCGGCTATGTGCGCCCGGCGCCGGGCGGCGACCTGCTGCGCAACACCGATGTGCTGCCGACCGGGCGCAACCTGCACGGCTTCGATCCCTTCCGCATCCCTTCCGCCTTCGCGGTCGAGGACGGCGCCCGTCAGGCCGAACGGCTTCTGGCGCGGCATCGCGAGGACGGCGGCGCGCTGCCAGAGACCATCGCCGTCGTGCTCTGGGGCACCGACAACCTCAAGACCGAGGGCGGGCCGATCGCCCAGGCGCTGTGGCTGATGGGCGCGGAGCCGCGGCATGACAGCTACGGACGCCTCTCGGGCGCGCGACTGGTGCCGCTGGAACGGCTGGGGCGGCCGCGCATCGACGTGATGGTCACGCTGTCGGGCATCTTCCGCGACCTGCTACCGCTGCAGACCAAGCTGCTGGCGGAGGCCGCCTTCCTCGCCGCCTCGGCCGACGAGCCTGCCGCGATGAACTTCGTCCGCAAGCATGCGCTGGCCTTCCAGGCCCAGCACGGCGGCACGATCGAGGAAGCGAGCCTGCGCGTCTTCGGCAATGCCGAGGGCGCCTATGGCGCCAACGTGAACATGATCCTCGAGAACGGATCGTGGTCCGACGAGGCCGAGCTCGGCGACGCCTGGCGGCGGCGCAAGGGCTTCGCCTATGGCCTCGACGGCCGTCCCGCGCGCCATGACGCGGTGCTGACGCACATGCTCGGCACCGTGGAGGCGACCTACCAGAACCTCGATTCCGTGGAGCTCGGCATCACCACCATCGATCACTACTTCGACACGCTGGGCGGCATCAGCCGCGCGGTGCAGTCGGTCCGTGGCCAGGCGGCCAGCGCCTATGTCGGGGACCAGACCCGCGGCGAAGGCAAGGTGCGCACCGTCGCCGAGCAGGTTGCGCTCGAGACCCGCACCCGCGCGCTCAATCCCAAGTGGTTCGAGGCGCTGCTCGCCCATGGCCACGAAGGCGTGCGCCACATCGAGGCGCAGGTGACGAACACCATGGGCTGGTCGGCCACGACCGGCGCGGTGGCACCCTGGGTCTACCAGCACCTGGCGCAGACCTACATGTGCGACGAGGAGATGCGCCGCCGCCTCGCCGCGCTGAACCCGACCGCCTCCGCGCGCATCGCCAACCGTCTGATCGAGGCGCATGAGCGCCGCTACTGGCAGCCCGACGCCTCCATGATGGAGACGCTGCGCCGCGCCTGCGACGAGATCGAGGACCGCCTCGAAGGCATTGCCGAAGGAGCCGCCACATGAGCGTCGTCATGCGGCCCCGTCCCGGCATGGGCGATGGCGAGGGCAGCCTGCAGGTCCATCTCGACCCCGCCTCGCGGATCGACGGCGCGCGGGTCTTCGCGATCTACGGCAAGGGCGGGATCGGCAAGAGCACGACCTCGTCCAATCTCTCGGTCGCCTTCAGCCGCATCGGCAAGCGCGTGCTGCAGATCGGCTGCGACCCCAAGCACGATTCGACCTTCACGCTGACCAAGCGCCTGGCGCCGACGGTGATCGACGCGCTCGAGGCGGTGGACTTCCATGCGGACGAGCTGCGCCGCGAGGACTTCGTCTTCGAGGGCTATGGCGGCGTGCTCTGCGTCGAGGCCGGCGGGCCGCCGGCGGGGACGGGATGCGGCGGCTACGTCGTTGGGCAGACGGTGAAGCTGCTGAAGGAGCATCACCTCCTCGACGAGACCGACATCGTCATCTTCGACGTGCTGGGCGACGTGGTCTGCGGCGGCTTCGCCTCCCCGCTGCTGCACGCCGATCGCGGGCTGGTCGTCGCGGCCAACGACTTCGATTCGATTTTCGCGATGAACCGCATCGTCGCGGCCATCAAGACGAAGGAGAAGAACTACCCGGTGCGGCTTGGCGGCGTGATCGTCAACCGCAGCGCCGGCACCGACCAGGTGGAGCGCTTCAACCGCGCCACGGGGATGAAAACGCTGGCGCATTTCCCCGACCTCGACGCCATCCGCCGCTCGCGGCTGAAGAAGGCCACGCTGTTCGAGATGGAGGAGACGCCCGAGGTGCTGGCCGCCCAGGCGGAATACATCCGCCTCGCGACCTCCCTGTGGGAGGGCACCGAGACGGTCGAGGCGAGTTCCCTCAAGGACCGCGAGATCTTCGACCTGCTGGGGTTCGACTGATGCGCTCGTCCAGTTACACCGCCCGCCGCGGCGAGCTCGAGACCTATTTCGACCGCACCGCGGCCGAGGCGTGGAAGCGGCTGACCTCCGACGCGCCGCTGAACGGCATCCGCGCCACGGTGCGTGCCGGCCGGACGGAGATGCGCGACACGCTGCTGTCCTGGCTGCCGCAGGACCTGCGCGGGGCGCGGCTGCTCGATGCCGGCTGCGGCACCGGGGCGCTGGCGGTGGAGGCCGCGCGTCGCGGGGCTTCGGTTGTCGCGGTGGACATCTCGCCCACGCTGGTCGCGCTGGCCGAGGAACGTTCGGCCGGCCGGCATGGCGCGGGCAGCGTGTGCTTCCTGGTGGGCGACATGCTCGATCCCGCGCTCGGTCGCTTCGACCACGTGGTCGCGATGGACAGCCTAATCCATTACCGCGCCAAGGATATGGCCGAGGCGGTGGCGCAGCTCGCCGAGCGGGCCGACGGATCGGTGGTCTTCACCTTCGCGCCGCGCACGCCGCTGCTGAGCGCGATGCACGCCGCCGGCCGGCTCTTCCCGCGCGGCAACCGTGCCCCCGCGATCGAGCCCGTCTCCCACGCGCGGTTGTCCGGCCTGCTGACGAAGCATCGCCTCGGGCGCAGCCACCGCGTGGCGCGTGGCTTCTACATCTCCCAAGGGCTGGAGGTGCGGGCGGCATGAACGGACGGCGCATCGCCATCGCGCAGGCCTGGACGCGGCTCGGCCCGCGGTTCCTGCCCTTCGCCGATGCGGTGACGCCGGAGCTTCCGGCGGGGCGGCTGCTGCGTCTGTCGCTGTTCCAGGTCTCGGTCGGGATCGCGGCGGCGCTGCTGATCGGCACGCTGAACCGCGTGATGATCGTGGAACTGCACGTCCCGGCCGGGCTGGTCGCGGCGATGGTGGCGCTGCCGTTGCTCTTCGCGCCTTTCCGCGCCTTGATCGGCTTCCGCTCCGACACGCATCGCTCTGTGCTGGGCTGGCGGCGTGTGCCCTACCTCTGGTTCGGGTCGCTGCTGCAGTTCGGCGGGCTCGCCATCATGCCCTTCGCGCTGATCATCCTGTCGGGCGACAGCAACGGGCCGGCCTGGGCCGGGCATGTCGCGGCGGCGCTGGCCTTCCTGCTGGTGGGCGTGGGGATGCACGTGGTGCAGACGGTCGGCCTGGCGCTGGCCGCCGACCTTGCGCCGCCGCGCAGCCTGCCGCGTGTCGTGGCACTGCTGTCGGTGATGCTGCTGGTCGGGATGCTGGCGGCGGGCCTGGTCTTCGGCGCGCTGCTCGCGCAGTTCAGCCAGCTGCGGCTGATCCAGGTGATCCAGGGGGCGGCGGTCGCGTCCATGGCGCTGAACATCGTCGCGCTGTGGAAGCAGGAAGCGCGGGATCCGTCGCGCACGCGCGGCCGGGGTGATGCGCCGGGCTTCCGCGAGAGCTGGCGACACCTGCGGGGCAATGGCCCGTGGGTGCGCCGCCTGGTCGCCGTCGCCTTCGGCACCGCGGGCTTCGCGATGCAGGACGTGCTGCTCGAACCCTATGGCGGCGAGGTGCTGGGCCTCGGCGTCGCGGCCACCACGGTGCTGACGGCGCTGCTCGCCTTCGGCGGCGTGGTGGGGTTCCTGTGGGGCGCACGCGTGCTCGGGCAGGGGGCGGATGCCTATCGCGTCGCGGGCAGCGGGGCGCTGCTCGGCGCGATCGCCTTCGCCCTCGTGATCTTCGCCGCACCGCTCGACAGCGCGCCTGTCTTCGGCGTGGCGACGCTCGGCATCGGCATGGGCGCGGGGCTGTTCGCCCATGCGACGCTGACGGCCTGCATGGAAGCGGCGCCTCAGGGGCAGGTTGGCCTGGCCCTCGGCGCCTGGGGCGCCGTGCAGGCGAGCACCGCGGGCGCAGCGGTCGCGCTCGGCGGCCTACTGCGGGACGGCATCGGCGCGCTGGCGCGCAACGGAACGCTGGGCGACGCGCTCGCCACGCCAGCCACGGGCTACGGCGCCGTCTACCTGATCGAGATCGTGCTTCTGTTCGCAACCCTGGTCGCGGTCGGTCCGCTCGTGCGCTGGGCACGGGAGAACCGGTCGGGGCATCCGTCACGGCTCGGCCTCGCCGGGTCGCCGACGGTCACGTGACACCGAGGAGGACGCCATGCGGAACGTCGTCGGCTCCATCGACCTGGCCCAGATCACGCTCTACGCGTTCTGGATCTTCTTTGCCGGGCTGATCTTCTATCTGCGGCGCGAGGACAAGCGGGAAGGCTACCCGCTGCAGTCCGACCGCGGCGCGCGCGTGACCGTGCAGGGCTTCCCGGCCGTGCCTCCACCCAAGACATTCAAGCTGGCGAATGGCCACAGCATCCAGGTGCCGCGGCCGGAAACCGAGCCGGCGCCGGCCGCGCGGCCCGTCGCGGGCTTTCCGGGTGCGCCACTCGAACCGACCGGCGATCCGATGCAGGACGGGGTCGGCCCCGCGGCCTATGCAATGCGCGACGACCATCCGGACCTGATGTTCGACGATCCGGTGCCGAAGATCGTGCCGCTGCGCGTCGCCCCGGCCTATTCGCTCGAGCCGGAGGATCCCGATCCGCGCGGCATGCCGGTCCATGGCATCGACCGGAAATCGGGCGGCAAGGTCGTCGATGCCTGGATCGACCGGTCGGACATGCTGCTACGCTACCTCGAGGTCGAGGTGGAGGGCGGCCGCCGTGTCCTCGTGCCCATGACGCTCGCGCGCATCGACCATCGCCGCGGTCGCGTGAACCTCGCCTCGGTGACCGCCGCGCAGCTCGCCGCCGCGCCGACGACGCGCGAGCCCGAGCAGATCACGCTGCGCGAGGAGGACCGGATCTCGGCCTACTTCGCCTCCGGCCATCTCTACGCCACGCCGCTGCGGCTGGGGCCGGTGCTGTGAGGGAGCACGACAACGAGCCGGTGCCCGGCCTGCCGGAGCTCCTGCCGGAGGGGGAGGCGATCCTCTGGCAGGGCGCACCGGCCTGGCGCGGCTTCATGCTGCACGCCTTCCGCCTGCCCTGGCTCGCGCTCTACTTCGGGCTGCTCGCGGCCTGGCACCTGGCGGAAGGGTGGGGGGCCGATGCGACCCTCGCCGCCTTCGGCGCGGCGCGGATCCTCGCCTTCGGGATGGTGGCGCTCGTCGTGCTCGCGGTGCTGTCGCGCTTCATCTGCCGCACGACGCTCTACACAATCACCAACCGCCGCATCGTGATGCGCGTCGGCGTCGCGCTGCCGATGACGGTGAACATCCCGTTCGCCGCGATCCGCAGCGCCGACCTGCGCCTGGCGGGCGACCGGAGCGGGGACATCCTGCTGCGCCTGCTGCCGGGCCATCGCGTCTCCTACGTCGCGCTCTGGCCGCATGTGCGCATGTGGCGGATCGGGCAGCCCGCACCTGTCCTGCGCGCGCTGCCGGATGCCGAGGCCGCGGCGCAGGCCCTGTCGCGGGCGCTCTCGGCCTCGGCCGCGATGCCGGCCCGCGCGCTGCATGCCGCAAGCGACAGCCCCGGCGGCGCGGCCGCGCCCGAAGCGGCCGCGGCAGCCTAGGCGGAGGCGAGCATGACCCACCACGCCACGGACCGCACCTTCCCCAGGCTCCCGCTGCTGGGCGTGGCGGGCCTGCTGGGCGTCACCGTCGGCGTGGCGTTCATCGGCGCCGCGCCCGCACCCGAGCGCGGCATCGCCCTGCAGCAGCGCGACCTGGTCTTCGAGGATCGTGCCGACGGCGCGGTGACGGTGCGCGATGCGCAGGCGACCGCGCCCTTCGCCGTGCTCGAGCCTGGCACCAACGGCTTCATGAGGGCCGCGCTGCGTGGCCTGGCACGTGAACGGTTGCGCGAGGCGCAAGGCCCCGAGATCCCCTTCCGCCTGGTCACCTGGCAGGACGGCCGGATGACGCTGGATGATCCGGCCACCGGCCGGCGCATCGACATCAAGGCCTTCGGACCGAGCCAGACCGAGGCCTTTGCCCGTCTTCTCACCCGCGAAGGAAACCAGCCATGAGCAGCGAGGGCCTCCTGTCCCGGCTCGGCCTCGGCGGCCGCCGGCGGATCGAGATCACCTGCAGCGTGGACATCGAGCAGAGCTTCGACAGCCTGCACGCCCACGCCATCCCCGAGGGCATCGATCTGCGCCCCGGCGACCGCGTCATCGTCCACGGCGCCCCGACCGAGGTGGGCTTCGGCGAGACGCGCCACCTGACCTGCCGCGCGACCGTGATCCGCGCGAACGGACTCGAGCGCCTGTGGACCGAGGTCCAGGCGCTGTTCGAGCTCACCGAACTCTATCACTGCGGCTTCGAGCCCAAGGAGGCCACATGAACGCCGTGTCCCCCACGCCGCGCGCGCCGGTCAACGCCGCGACGCAGCACGCGCTGACCGAGACGGTCCTCTCCCCGCGCTTCTACACCACCGACTTCAAGGCGATGGACGCGATCGACGTCGGCCCGGTGCGCGCCCAATGGGACGCGCTGATGGAGGAGTTCCGTTCCGATCCGAACAAGGGCCATTTCGTCCGCACCGAGGCCTTCGACGACTTCGACCTCAAGGCGCTGCCCGAGCCGCTGCAGAAGGAGCTGCTGGAGTTCCTGGTGAGCTCGGTGACCGCGGAATTCTCCGGCTGCGTGCTGTATGCCGAGATCCGCAAGCGCGTGACGAATCAGGACATGAAGGACCTGTTCGGCTACATGAGTCGCGACGAGGCGCGACATGCAGGCTTCATCAACGACAGCCTGAAGGATATCGGGATCGGCGTGGATCTCGGCTTCCTGAGGAAGGCGAAGAAGTACCACTACTTCCGGCCGAAGTTCATCTTCTACGCGACCTACCTGTCCGAGAAGATCGGCTATGCGCGCTACATCACGATCTTCCGGCAGTTCGAGCGCCATCCGGAACGCCGCTTCCACCCGATCTTCAATTGGTTCGAGAAGTGGTGCAACGACGAGTTCCGCCACGGCGAGGCCTTCGCGCTGCTGATGCACGCGAATCCTTCCCTGCTGAAGGGCGTGAACAAGTACTGGGCGAAGTTCTTCCAGCTCGCGGTCTTCGCGACGATGTTCGTGCGCGACCACCAGCGCCCGGCCTTCCACGAGGCGCTGGGGATGGATCCGACCGACTACGATATGCGGGTCTTCCGCACGACGGCGAAGATCTGCGAGCAGGTCTTCCCCATCACGCTCGACGTCGACAACCCGGCCTTCCTGAAGCGCATGGAGCGGCTGCGCCGGACGAGTGACCTGATGCTCGAGGCGAAGAGTGCGAAGGGCATCGGCGGCGCCGTGCGGCGCGCCGGCCTAGGCGTCCGCGCGGCGGCGCAGTTCCTGCACATGCTGGTCATGCGGGGCCGGCACAAGGCGCTGCCGGCCGATGTGCGCCTGGCGCCGACCTGGTAGGGCGCGATGGTCGAGCACCTTCTGCCGGTGCTGTTCGCGGTGGCCCTCTGGTGGGGGAGCACGGGCCTGATCCTGCGCCTCGACCGGCTGCCGCGCGCGACCTTCCGGTGGACGATGCTCGGCGCCACGGCCCTGATGATGGCCGGCATGGCGGGGCTCTGGTGGACCGCCGGGCAACGGACGCTGGCGGCCGTCTATCTCGGCGTCGTTTCGGCGATCCTGGTGTGGGGCTGGATCGAGATCGCCTTCCTGACGGGATTCATCACCGGGCCGCGCCGCGCGCCGTGCCCTGCCGGCGCGCGTGGCCTGGACCGCCTGCGTGCGGCCATCGCCGTGATCCTGTGGCACGAGCTGGCGATCCTCGGCGTGGCGGCGATCGTCGCGCTGCTGACGCTGGACGCGCCCAACCCGTATGGCGGGATCGCCTTCCTCGCCCTGGCCGCGATGCGGCTGAGCGCGAAGCTCAACCTCTTCCTCGGCGTGCGCAACTTCGGCGAGGCCATGCTGCCGGAGCATCTCCGCTACCTCGAGACCTATTTCGCGCGGCGCCGGATGAACGCGCTCTTCCCGTTCTCCGTCCTGGGTGGGACCGCGGCCTGCGTCGGCCTGGTCGCCACCGCGGCGGCACCGGGGAGCGATATGGTGACCGCCACCGCCCATACCTTGCTCGCGAGCCTCATTGCGCTCGGGGTGCTGGAGCACGCCTTCATGGTGCTGCCGATCCCGCCCGAGGCGCTCTACCGACGACTCCTCCCGGCGAGGCCGGTCGCCTTTCCGGATGACCTCCATGTGCCGTCGTGCGGCGTCGTGCCGCGCGCCGCAGTTCCGAAGCCCCACGGGAGCAGGCCATGAACTACGAAGCCTATTTTCGTTCGCAGCTCGATGGCCTGCGCCGCGAGGGCCGCTACCGCGTCTTCGCCGACATCGAGCGGCAGGCCGGCCAATACCCGCGCGCGATCCGCCACGATGCCGGCGCGGCGCGCGAGGTCACCGTCTGGTGCTCGAACGACTATCTCGGCATGGGCCAGCACCCCA
>NZ_JABBKX010000019.1 GCF_012927745.1 Neoroseomonas marina | reverse complement strand
ATCGGGGATTTCGGGGAGGGGCATCACCGGTGCGCCCAGCGCGACGCGCATGCCATGCCCCTCCCCGAAATCCGCGATCAAGTCCTGGTGTGCAGAGGCCTTTCGGGCTCTGGCGGGGGGGGGGGCGGGGGGGGGGGGGGGCCCCCCCCCCCCCCCCCCCCCCCGAAGGGGCCCAAGGCCCCCCCGCACACCGTGAATTGGCCGGTTGGAGGGAGGGGCGCCAAGCGCGCTCCGCATCCGGCGGCCGCTCCCTGCCCCTCCCTCCAACCGGCCAAGTATTGGGTTCCAAGGGCCTTTAGGCCTTTGGCGGGTGGGTGCGGGAGGGCAGCGCCCTCCCGCGACGGCGGAGCAGCGCCATGACGCTTTCCCCCCTCACCCGTCGGCGCCTCGCGAATTTCCGTGCGAACCGGCGTGGCTATATCTCGCTGGTGATCTTCGGCTTCCTGTTCTTCGTGACCTTGTTCGCGGAGTTCATCGCGAATGATCGTCCCCTGGTCGCGAAAGTGGACGGGCGCTGGTTCGTCCCCGTTCTGGCGGATTATGCCGAGAGCGACATCGTCGAGGACGGCCTGCCCACCGGTGTCGACTGGCACGACCGCGGCTTCCTCGAGGAGTTCGAGGCGAAGGGCGGCTGGATGGTCTGGCCGCTGGTCCCCTATTCCTACCGGACGGTGGTCCGGGACCTCGGGCAGCCGGCCCCCTCGCCGCCTTCGGCGAAGAATTGGCTCGGCACGGACGACCAGGCGCGGGACGTGCTGGCGCGGGTGATCTACGGCTTCCGGATCTCGGTTCTGTTCGGCTTCACGTTGACGATCGTGAGCTCCGTCGTCGGCATCGCGGCAGGCGCGGTGCAGGGCTTCTATGGCGGGCTGACGGATTTGCTGTTCCAGCGCTTCATCGAGATCTGGTCGGGCATGCCGCAGCTCTACCTGCTGATCATCCTCGCCTCCGTGATCGAACCGTCCTTCTGGGTCCTGCTGATCTTCCTGCTGCTGTTCTCCTGGATGGGCCTGACGGGCGTGGTGCGGGCGGAGTTCCTGCGCGGTCGCAACTTCGACTACGTGCGCGCGGCGAAGGCGCTGGGCGTCTCCGATCCCGTGGTGATGTTCCGCCACATCCTGCCGAACGCGATGGTGGCGACGCTGACCTTCCTGCCCTTCATCCTGTCGGGGTCGGTGACGGTGCTGGCGAGCCTCGACTTCCTCGGCTTCGGCCTGCCGCCGGGCTCGCCCTCGCTGGGCGAGCTGGTGAACCAGGGCAAGAACAACCTGACCGCGCCCTGGCTCGCGATGACCGGCTTCGTGGTGCTGGGTGGCATGCTGACGCTGCTGATCTTCGTGGGCGAGGCGGTGCGCGATGCCTTCGATCCCCGCAAGCTGCCGGGGGGCGGGCGCTGATGACGCTGCTGACGGTCGAGAACCTCTCCGTCGCCTTCCGCGGCAAGCGCGTGGTCGAAGGCGTCTCCTTCGCGGTCGAGAAGGGCGAGACGGTCGCGCTGGTCGGTGAATCCGGCTCGGGCAAGTCGGTCACGGCGCTGTCCTGCCTGCGGCTGCTGCCGACGGCCGGGGCGAACCCGGCGGGCCGCATCATGCTGGACGGCACAGACGTGCTGGCCGCGCCCGATGCGGAACTGCGCCGGTTGCGCGGCGGCGTCGCGGGGATGGTCTTCCAGGAACCGATGACCTCGCTCAACCCGCTCCACAGCGTCGAGCGCCAGGTCAGCGAGGCCATCACCCTGCATCAGCCCCTCGCCGGCGCGGCGTTGCGCGCCCGGGTGATCGAGCTGCTGCGCCGTGCCGGCTTCCCGAAGGCCGAGGACCGCCTCGGCGCCTATCCGCACCAATTGTCCGGCGGCCAGCGCCAGCGCGTGATGATCGCCGCGGCGCTCGCCAACGACCCGAAGCTGCTGATCGCGGACGAACCCACCACCGCGCTCGACGTCACCATCCAGGCGCAGATCCTCGAGCTGCTGGAACGGCTGAAGCGCGAGCTCGGCATGGCGCTGCTGCTCATCACCCACGACCTCAACATCGTGAAGAAGCACGCGGACCGCGTCGTGGTGATGAAGGACGGGCGCGCCGTCGAACAGGGCAAGGTCGCCGAGGTCTTCGCCAGCCCGCAGCACGACTACACGCGCATGCTGCTCGCCACCGAACCGCGCGGTGCGCCGGCGCCCGTCGCCGATGCGGCACCCGAAGTCATGCGCGGCGACGCCATCCAGGTCCGCTTCCCGATCCGGCGCGGCCTGCTCCGCCGCGTGGTGGCGGAGGTGCGCGCGGTCGACGGCGTGACCGTCGGCGTGCGGGAAGGCGAGACGGTCGGGCTTGTGGGCGAATCCGGCTCGGGCAAGACGACACTGGGCCTGGCGTTGCTGCGGCTCGAGGAGAGCCGGGGCGCGATCCGGTTCGAGGACCGCGACATCCAGGGCCTCGCCCGGTCGGACCTGCGCCCATTGCGTCGGCGCATGCAGATCGTCTTCCAGGACCCCTTCGGCGCGCTCTCCCCGCGCATGAGCGTGGGCGAGATCGTGGGTGAAGGCCTCGCGGTCCACGAGCCCGGCCTGACCCGCCAGCAGCGCGCCGCCACCGTCGCGACGGCGCTCGAGGAAGTCGGCCTGCAGCCCGAGATGGCCGAGCGCTACCCGCATGAGTTCTCCGGCGGCCAGCGCCAGCGCATCGCCATCGCGCGCGCCCTGGTGCTCAAGCCCCGCTTCCTGGTGCTGGACGAACCGACCTCGGCGCTCGACGTGAGCGTCCAGGCCCAGGTCGTCGACCTGCTGCGCGGGCTGCAGGAGAAGCACCGGCTCGCCTACCTCTTCATCTCCCACGACCTGCGCGTGGTCCGCGCCATGGCGCACCGGATCATCGTCCTGAAGGACGGCAAGGTCGTGGAGGAAGGGGCGGCGGCCGATGTTGTCGCCGCGCCGCGGGAAGCCTACACCCGGGCCCTCATGGCCGCAGCCTTCGACCTGCGGGCAGAGACGGCACCGGGGCTGAGGATTTGAGCGAACTCGACACGCTGAAGGCGTTGCTGGACGGCGGGCATGTGAAGCTCGGCGTGAGCATCCGTCAGATGAACTCGCCCGGATCCCCGGTCTACCGGTCGTGGGAGAACATCTGGCCGCCAGCCGTGGTGCTCGTCGGCTCCTTCCTGGCGCTCAAGATCGGCGGGCCGCTGCTCGCCGACCTGGGCATCGCGCAGGGCGGATCCTGGCTCGGCCTGGTGGTGCTCGCGGCCGGCTGCTGGTGGTGGCTGTCCAAGGTCATGCCGAAGGTGAAGGACGGTGTCTTCGAACGGACCGCCGCCTTCGGCCTGCAATCCCCGGCGCATTTCGACGCGCTGTGGGCGAAGGGCGTGCTCAGCCTCTACGCGAAGATGCCCGACGGCACGGAACGCGCGGCGACGCGCCGCGATTCCTGGCGCGACTTCGCGACGGCGATCGACAACGAATTGAAGGGTCAATCCTGATGGCGGTCCTGCTCTCGACCAAGGCACACACGATGCAGGACTGGAAGGCGGCGCTGCTGGCCGTCGATCCGTCGCTCGAGATCCGCCTCTTCCCCGAGGCCGGCGCCCCCGAGGACATCGAGGCCGCGGTCGTCTGGACGGCGCACGACATGATGGAGCTGCGCCGCTACCCGAATCTCAAGGTCATCGTGTCGATGGGCGCGGGCGTCGATCACCTGTTCCGCCCGCCGGGCCCGCCGCCGGGCGTGCCGGTCGCGCGGCTGGTGGACACGCGCCTCACCCAGGGCATGACCGAATGGGTGCTGCTGAACGTGCTGCGCTTCCACCGGCAGGACCCGGACTACCGGGACCAGCAGGCGCGCAAGGTGTGGTTCGAACTGCCGGCGCCCGAGACCTCGGCGCGGCGCATCGGCATCCTCGGCCTGGGTGAGCTCGGCTCCGACGCGGCCCGCGCGCTACGGGCGCTCGGCTTCCCGGTGATGGGCTGGTCGCGCCGGCCGAAGCAGGTCGACGGCGTCGAGACCTTCCACGGCGCGGACGGCTTGGTGGCCATGGCCGCGAAGGCCGACATGCTGGTCTGCCTGCTGCCGCTGACGCCCGAGACGCGCGGCGTGATCGACGCGAAGCTGCTCGGCGCAATGAAGCCCGGCGGCTTCCTCATCAACGCCGCGCGCGGCGGGCATCAGGTCGCGGCCGACGTACTGGCCGCGCTCGATTCCGGCCATCTCGCCGGCGCCGCGCTCGATGTCTTCGAACCCGAGCCCCTGCCCGCCGACAGCCCCTTCTGGTCGCATCCGAAGGTGATCCTGACGCCCCATGCGGCGTCCATCACCATTCCCTCGAGCGCGGCGCCGCAGGTGGTGGAGAACATCCATCGCGCCCGGGACGGCCGGCCGCTGATCAACCTGGTGGATTTTTCCGCCGGCTACTGAGCCCTGGACATGCGAACGGCGCGAAGGGAGTGCCCCTCGCGCCGTTCGTGGTCCTGGCGGACCGGAGCGGCTCGTCGCCGCCCCGCCGGGGCCGGTTCAGACCGCGCGCAGCGCCGGCTCGCCGCTCGCCTGCGGCGGCAGCAGCTTCGCGTCGGCCGTGCCCTTCTGCGCCTCGATCATCACGGTGCGCAGGTTCTGCAGGAAGGTCGTGCCCTTCGGCGTGCGCTGCACGAGCACGCTGCGACGGTCCGCCGGGTCGACCTTGCGGCGCGCGAGGTCGAGTTCGCCAAGCCGGTCGAGCGCACGGGTGATCGCAGGCTTCGACACGTTCAGGTCGGCGGCGAGGCCGCGGACCGTGTGCGGGCCCTCGCTGAGATAGACGGTGAGCAGCACCGCGAGCTGGCGGGCCGACAGATCCGGCCCGTCGTCCCGGACGAGGGCGACGATGGTCTCGCGCAGGATGCCGATCTGCTGGTCGGGGTTGGTGATGTTGGTCATCTGGGTCTTCCCTTTGCTGGAGGCTTGGGGCGGAGGGTCCTGCCGGGGCCGTTGTAGCGGCCGGGCGGTGGCCGCTCGCCGGAAAGTCACGCGTCGCGAGTGGGCCGGCGTGGGATCTCGGGGATGGCTGCAAGAATGGCGCGGGCACACTGGGCTTCCCCGCCCTCCGGTCGCCCGGGGCGCGTCGCATCGTTCCACGCATAAAGATCGAGATGCGCCCACGGGATGCTGTCCGGCACGAAACGCCGCAGGAAAAGCGCTGCGGTGATCGCGCCGGCCATCGGCTTCGTCGCCGAATTCACGAGGTCGGCCATGCTGCTGTCGAGCCAGCCATCGTAGCCGGCGTGCAACGGCAGCCGCCACATCTGCTCCCCGGTCTCCTGCCCGGCAGCGACCAGCCGCGCCGCCAGGGCGTCGTCATGGCTGAACAGGGCCGGAAGATCCGGCCCGAGGGCGGTGCGCGCCGCCCCCGTCAGGGTCGCGCAGTCGATGATCGCATCCGGGTCCTGCTCGGCCGCGTAGGCAAGCAGGTCGGCGAGGACGAGCCGGCCTTCCGCGTCGGTGTTCGTCACCTCGACCTTGAGGCCCTTGCGGGTACGCAGCACGTCGAGCGGCCGCATCGCGGTGCCGGAGACCGCATTCTCGACGGCGCCGACCAGCACCAGCAGGCGGACCGGCAGCGCGCGGCGCATCACCATCTCGGCGACTGCGAGCACGACCGCGGCGCCGCCCATGTCCTTCTTCATGCGTAGCATCGAGGACGGCGGCTTCAGGTCGAGCCCACCGGTGTCGAAGCAGACGCCCTTGCCGCACAGCGCGATCAATGGCCCGTCCGCCGCGCCGGTCCAGCGCAGCACGGCGACGCGCGGCGCCCGCGGGCTGCCCTGCCCCACGGCAGCGACGGCGGGAAAGCCGGAGTCGAGAGGCGTACCCTCGATGATCTCGCAGGCGGCGCCGTGGCGGGCGCCGAGCATCGCCACCGCCTCCGCGAGTTCCTTCGGGCCGAGGTCGGCGGCCGGAGCGTTGATCAGGTCCCGGGCGGCGCAGATCGCCTCGGCCATCATGACGCCTTCGGCGCCGTCGGCCGGGATCTCGAGCAAAGCGGGCGCGGGCCCGCCGGATTTGTGCCGCCGCGGGCGATACGCGCCCAGCGCCCAGCCCATCGTCGCGAGGGAATCCTGCTGCGGGCCCGCGGTCAGACGCCAGGCCGATCCGGCCGGCAGGGCACGCGGGGCAGCGCCGAAGGACGCCACATTATCGGCCCCGAGACCGATGACCGCACCCGCGAGGCCGTCCGGCCCGGGCAGCAGGGCCAGCTCGCCGGGGCGTGCCGAGAAGCCGGTGGCGCGCAGGAACGCCGCTGCGCTGCTCGCCTGCCCGTCGAGGAAGGCCATCAGGCCCTCCGCACGGACCGCGTGCAGCGGCAAGGCTCCCGTCGCATTGGCCACCAGGCCTTCCAGCATCGATGACTCCCGAGCGTTCTCGCTGCGTGGCGCGAAAATTCACGAAATTGTTATGTTTATAATGCGCCCGTTGCGCCCCTGAATCCAAGGCATCCATTACGCAAGAGCGATATGCATAAGGCGCAACGCAAGGAATGCATACTCACGATCGGGTCTGCGCCCGATCAGCGGCGGGCGCGCAACGTTCCGACCGCCAAACCCTCGACCAATCCGCGACCGAGCGCTTCGGCAAGACAGGCGTAGCCACGGTCGTTGTGGTGCAGACCGTCCGAGACCAACAGGGCGGCGTGCGACACACCTCGCGTCGCCAGCGAATCCATCAGCGCTCCCCTGCGAAACAACGTGACGCCCGGTTGGGTTGCGGCGGCTTCGGCGAGAATCGCGTCATAGACGCCGTTGTTGGGCTGCGCGGCGATGCGGGGCGCGCGTTGGTTGTCCATCAGCACGACGTCGACGCGGGCTTGGCGGAACCGCTCGAGCCCCTGCAGCAGCAATCGGCGGAAGGTCCCCGGATCCAGGCCGCGCAGCGTCGCATTGGCGCCGAGTTGCCAGATCACCAGGTCCGGCGAGTCCGCGAGGACATCCGACTCGATGCGGCCGATCATCTGGACGGCATCCTCGCCGCCCGCGCCCCGGTTCATGACCGTGATGGCGAGCCCCGGCAGGGCGCGCCGGAGCTGGCGTTCGAGCACGGCCGGATAGCTGCGCCAGGGCAGGGTCGCGCCGGCGCCGGCGGTCGAGGAGGACCCGAAGGCCACGATCTTCACCGCCCCGCCCCGCGCGACGGCGGCGGCGAAACTCGGCACCCACAGCGCCGGCATTGGCACGGCGGGGCACGCCTCGGTCGAAGCGTCCGCCGGCCGGCCGGCGAGACCGAGGACGAGACCGCCGAGGGCGGCCATGAAACGCCGCTGGATCAAGGGGAGAGAGCCGCGAGGGTTCGAGCGAGGCCGGCGGTCCAGGGTGGGAGGGAGGCGCCGAAGGTGGCCTGCAGGCGGGAGGTGTCGAGGCGGCCAT
>NZ_JABBKX010000018.1 GCF_012927745.1 Neoroseomonas marina | reverse complement strand
TGCCCCCGGAACGGTCGCGCAGCCCGAGCATTCTAGCTTTCCAGGCCTTCACGCAGCGTGAGACCCTTAAGCTGATCAGATCACCGCGAGGGCGCCGTGCCAGATGACGCCACAAGAGCACGAAGCCTCTATCGCTAATGATACCATGCCAGATGTCGGCTTATGGCCGATGACGTCTGAGCCTGGTGTGAGAAGGCACAGGCCTTTGGCCGCACCGTGACAGTGAAGGTCAGGTTCGCGGACCTCCGGCAGATAACCCGTAGCCGAAGCTATGCCTCCGTGCTGAACGAGCAGGAGCGGCTGCGGCAGGCCAGCCGCGATCTCATCCGCTCCGTCTTTCCACCCCGGGCAGGCATCCGCCTGGTCGGCGTGACTGTCTCGAACTTCGAGTCCGGCGAGCCCGACGACCTGCCGCTCTTCTCGGCAGGTTGATGGCGCGCCGCGCGGGCGACGCTGATCTCGCGCGGCAGGATTGCTGGGATTTGCCAGCGATATTCCCACCAATGGTTGGTCGAGCCACCTCGCGGTGGCCCGACCTTGCGTCCTCGAACGTGCCGCGTCCTCACACCTTACGAACGGGCGGCGGCCGCCACGTTCCGTTGAGGACGGAGAACGCCGGCGCCTGCGCCGGCCAGTAGAGCCGCAGCATCAGGATGAACTCGCCCCGCGGCGCGGGCAGCCAGTTGGCCTCGAGATCGCCGCCCGGGTTGTCCGCCTGCAGCAGCAGGTCGATGGAGCCATCGGCGTTGCGCTTGAAGTCGTTGCGCTGGCTCAGGGTGTAGCGGTTCAACGGGTTCGCGACGAAGAACCACTTGTCGTTGTACATGGTGAGCGACCAGAAGCCCCGCGCCGGCGGCGCCTCACCAGGCGGCAGCCGCATGACGTAGCGGTTCGCGCCGTCGAGCTTCTCGCCCTTCTCGTCGCGCTGCGTGAACGGATAGACGGCGTCCTGCGGCTCGTTTGCGCCGAGGCCAATGGCGGTGATGAAGGCGCGCTGCACGTAGTCCGTGCCATACACGCCCGCCTTCAGCGTGACGATCCACCCGTTCTCGATGGCGAGGCCGCCGCTTCGCTCCTGCCCCATGATGCGCTCGAGGCCGGCACGATGAGCCGCCGCGAAGCCGCGCTGCACGGCCGCAGGCTGAGCGCTGAGGTCAAAGGAACGGCCGGGCACGAGACCGATGCGGGCAAACTGCGCCACGGCGGCGGCGTCGGCAGCGACCGGCGGATTCGTCTCCATCAGCTGCGCGAACAGCTTGAAGTAGTCGTCGGGGTTCAGCCGATTCACCTGGTCACGCACCGCCATCTGCATGTCGACGGACGGATCGACGCGACCGGCCGGCGGCCGGTAGTCGCCACGGCCCCATTGGCTGAGCGGCACCAGGCGATACTGGTCCTGCAACGCATGCACGGTGCGGTAGTCCTCCGGCGTGCCATCGCAGTAGGTGCGCCCATGCACCCAGAGCAGATCCGTGGGCGAGCTGATGCGGGGCATGCCGGCTGGGACAGGACCGGTGTAGCGGGGGCCGGTGAGGACGTAGGCCTGCGCCCTGCCGCCGGTCGTGCGCGCGCCGGGCGACGCAATGACGTTCGTCCATCCGTCCAGCATGGGGAACAGGTAGTAGCGGTCGCCCATGTCCGGCCAGGAAACCACGATCGGCTCGGGGCCCAGGTCCAGCCAGCCTTCCGAATAGAGCGTGTCGGCGTTCGGCGCCGTCACGCCGGTGAAGGCCGCGTTCGGGTACTCCCTCACGTTGGCGAACTGGTTGATCGGCGCTCGCGTGCCCTCGGGGCGCTCGATATTCGTCATCACGCGCCGAGTCATGAAGGTGGTGATCAGCGGATAGCCGAAGATGTAGGCATCGGTGGCGATGCGGGTCGCCTCGGCTTCGTCCGTCACAGGCTGGCCTTGTGCCAAGACAGGGGTGGCAAGCGCGGTGAGGGGAAGCGCTAGGGCGCCACGACGAAGTAACGGGATTGTGTTCATCTCGTCCTCCTGAAATTCAAGGGGGTGTAGTTCCGGAGCGTCGGGGGAGATCTTCTTCAAACTGCTCCCGCAAACTCCTGCCGGAAGGCCCGCGTGACAATACGCACCATCCTCAACTGTCGCTGGAGAACTTAGGTGATTGATGTACGTCAATGGGATGAAGAATCGCAGCAGGCTGCGGGTTTGCGCGGTGTCGCAGAGCAGCGACCGTCGCAACTTCCGCTGCGACGGCGCCAAATCTGGATACTTCTTTGCGTCGCTCCGCCGACGGCACAGTCGGCGGTTAGGGTGGCTCGCCCCGCCTTCGCCGAATTGTCGAGACGGGTCGTGTGAACCGTTAGCCGGCGCGTTCAACCTCAGTCGGTCGCCAGGTCTTGGCGAAGAACGGCTCCAGTGGGCTGTAGAGCCGCAGGATGGTGAACCATCCCCTGCCCGGTGTCGTCTGGATCCAGTTGCCGCGGGCCACGCCGTTCGGCTGCGTCGGTGCGAAGTGGATCACCGTGCTGCCGTCCGGGCTCGCCGTGGCGGCCGGCGAGGGGAAGGACTGGCTGCCTGCGCGCGGGTAGCGCTGCGGTGTGTCGAGCATGGAGCGCGTCTGGTTGTCGAAGACCGTGAAGGACCAGAACTTCGCTTCGGGGATGCCCCTCGGCAGTGTCACCCGATAATGGGCCGCGCCGTCGAAGGGCCGCTTCGCGGCATCCTGGAAGACCAGAAGGTACTGCGACCCGATGCCCGGCAGGCGCATCGACATCGCGGGCGTGATGCCGGTGATGCCGTAGAAGAACATGCTGCGGATTTTCATCGCGGTAGCCGGTGGGTGGGTGCACGCGCACCCCCTCGCGGGTGATCTCGGGGATCGGCGTCTCGAACTCCGAGCCGCTGATGAAGAGCGGATTCTGCCAGGCCGAGCCCCGGGTAATAGGCCCATTCGGGGTCGCGCGTGGCGGTGAAGAGCGCGCGCAGCGTCGCGTTCGCGACCGCGGCCGTCTCGGTGAGGATGCGCTTCATGCGCGCATCCGGCGCGAAGGGCCTGCCCTTGATGATGCCGATGGCGGCGAGAGGCCCCCTGAGTTCCGCATCGAGTGCGGTCGCCGGTTCCGACCGCGGACCCACTGAATCCGCTGTTCCGTCAGGTTGGCGAGAACTATCTCAAGGGCCGGTTGCGGTCGCATCCGGATGTGGCGGAACGGCACTACGGCGACCTTCTCGCGAAGGTGCCGGCCTGATCGCACCCCCGCTGGGAGGTGGCCGCCTGACCCTTCCTTACTCCGCCGGCCCGGCGGCGCGAGGGTGCATGCCGCACTCCGCCTTGCCCCGCCCGCGCCAGCGACCGGCGCGCGCATCCTCGCCCGGCGCGACCCGGTCGGTGCAATGGCGGCAACCGACCGACGGGTAGCCCTGCGCCGCCATCGGATGCGCCGGCAGGCCGTGGATCGTGCGATAGGCCTCGATCATCCCGGCCGTCCAGGCGGCAAGGGGGTTGAGGCGGAAGCGCCCGTCCTCGGTGGCTTCCAGCAGGGGAAGGCGGCGCCGCTCGGCCGTCTGGTAACGCTTGCGGCCGGTGATCACCAGCGCGATGCGCCCACCGGCGGCATGCACGGCATCGGCCACCGCCGACCAGGCGGCGATATGCGATTCCCGGGCGATACCAGGGGCGCGCAGCGCACCCGTGCCCTGCGGCGAGATCCACGCCGGCTCCGCCAGCACGAGGTCCCTGCAGGCCGCCCGGGCATAATCCGGGAGGACCCGCGGTTGCAGCGTCCCGCTGTCATCCGCGCTGCCCTGCCCGGCCAGGGCAAGGATGCGCTGCTTCCCGCCAGGGAGGATGATCGTCTCAGGCATCGGCGGGATGCTCCGGCGCCCAGAAGACGAGCGTACGGACCTCGATGCTCTCGCGCGGGGGCGCATCCGGCGGCGAGGTCGGATCGTCGAAGGCACCGTGGATCGACAGCGTCGCGCGGCCGTCCACCGCGCTGTCATGGCATTTGATGAGCAATGCCTCCTCCGGGCGGAGGTTGGGGAAGTAGGTCCAGCGATGCGCCGGATTGAACAGGACCGAGTAGGTCTCGCCGGTACGGTCCGGGTAGATCAGCCGTGTCGTGACAAGGTCCGAAGCCGACACGGTGCGTCCGTCGGCGAGCGCCAGCGGGCTTTCCAGCACCGGCGCGATCGGGCGCCAGAGGTTCACGATGGCGAAGCGGTGGGCGAGCAGCCAATCCGCCTCGTCCGGCAGGATGTCCCTCACCCGCTGGGCCGCCGAACGCGGCGTGTAGTCGTTGTGGATGCGCTTCGCCGGCCCGCGCAGCGCCGCATCGGTCGCCGCGCGCGCGGCATTGCGCAGATTGTGGTCGAAGGCGACGACGCGCGTCGCGCCCCGTGGCGCGCTGGACGAGGGCCTCCGTCTCGGGCCGGTAGGCCGAGAGGATCGCCGCTTCGTCGTAGAGATCCGGAACCTCGCTCGGCGCATGCACCAGCGCGAAGCCGGTGGTGTCGAGCGTGTAGTGGTGCTCGTGCCCACGGCCATTCGCGACCGGCACAAGATGCTGCGCGGTCAGCGTGTTGTCCTGCGCCTCCCCCCGCGGCGGAGCGCCGACATAGCGGCGCGGCGCCACGACGGAAGGATGCAGGAAGTTGAGCGACGCCAGGACCGTGACGCCGGCCGGCTGGACGTGATCGGGCATGGCTGTCTCCTTCTCGGGCGGTACGGCGGGTCAGGCCGCTTCCGCCAGCCCCAGCAGTTCGAGGATCTCCCGCCGCAGCGCGATCAGTCGCGGCGAGTCACGATGGCGCGGACGTGCCTCGTCCACCGCAATGTCGGCCAGGATCCGCGCGGGCCGGTCGCTCAGCACGAGCACGCGATCAGCGAGCAGCAGCGCCTCCTCCACGTCATGGGTGACGAGAAGGACGGTGAAGCCTTCCCGTTCCCAAAGCCGCGAGAGCTCGCGCTGCATCTGCAGCCTGGTGAGGCTGTCGAGCTTGCCGAGCGGCTCGTCGAGCATCAGCACGCGCGGGTCGTTCACCAGCGCGCGGGCCAGCGCCGCGCGCTGCGCCATGCCGCCCGAGAGCTCGTGCGGATAGGCACCGGCGAAGTTCTCGAGGCCGACGAGGGAGAGCGCCTCGTCCACCCGCGCGCCCTGCCCCTTCAGTTGCCCGCGCGCCTCGAGGCCGAGTTGCGCGTTCGCCCGCACCGTGCGCCAGGGATAGAGCGTAGGGTCCTGGAACATGATGATGCGCGACGGATCGGGCCCGGCGACGGGTTCGTCATCGACCAGGATCCGTCCCGCGCGCGGCGGCTCGAGCCCCGCGACCAGCCGCAGCAGGGTCGACTTCCCGCAGCCCGAGGGTCCGAGCAGCGCGACGAACTCCCCGGGCGCGACGGTGAAGTCGATCCCGTCGAGCACCGGCAAGGTACGTCCGCGGAGCTCGAAGGCGTGGCTCACGCCCTCGATGCCGATGGAACCGGCCTTGCTCACCACCGCACGAGTCCCTTCTGCCAGGAGAGCAGCCGGTCGCGCACGCGGAACAGCAGCGAGACGGCCGAGGAGCACATCACCGCCATCACCAGCAGCGCGGCATACATGTTGGCGTAGGCAGCCCAGCCCTGGGCCCATTGCAGGTACCAGCCGATGCCGGCGCGCACGCCCATCATCTCGGCGACGACGAGTACCGAGAAGGACGCCCCGAGGCCCATGAACAGGCCGACGAAGACCGAGGGCATCGCCGCCGGCACCGCCACCTTGCGCACTAGGAACCACGGTGAGGCACCCATGGTGCGCGCGACGTCGTAGTAGGACTTGCCGACGCTAGCGACGCCTGACCAGGTCAGCACCGCGACCGGGAAGCCGCTCGCCAGCGCGATGAGGAAGGTGCTGGCGCCACGACTGGTCGAGAAGGCGAAGAAGGCGACCGGCAGCCAGGCGGTGGCCGGCAGCGGACCGATCAGGCGGATCACCGGATGCACCCAGTAGCCGACCAGGCGCGACCAGCCCATGGCGACACCGGTGACGAAGCCCAGCGCCGCGCCGAGCAGGTAGCCCGGCACCACGAGGATCAACGAGCGCAACACGCTTTCCCCGAGGCGCGCCCAGTCGTCTGTGAAGACCTCGAGGATCGACTGCGGCGCGGCGAAAAACGGCCGCGGCAGCCAATCCAGTTTCGCCGTCACCAGTTCCCAGGCGATGAGCGCGAGCGGCAGCACGATCAGCCACGGGCCGCCGGCGCGGATGCGGGTCGAGAGCGCCTCGGGCCCCGAGGGCAGGCGGCCGATGAGCAGCGTGGCCGCCAGGATGACGCCACCGATCAGCGCCGCCGCCCCGGCGAGTTCCTCGGTGCGGCCGAGGTCGTCGGCATCCGGCAGCCCCAGGATGATCGACGCCGCGACGAGCCAGACGATGGCGGCAACCAGCCCGGTCGCCCACAGCCCCGGCGCCGGGCGCGCCGCCGCGAGGCGTTCGGCGAGGTCGAGGCCCGCTGTCTGCGCCGTGCTGCTCATACCGCTCCTCCCAACACGTCGGTGTGGATGCGCGCGGCGAGGCGCGCCGGATCGGTATTCCGGCGCATGACGTTCACAAGCTTCAGGTCGTCGATGTAGCCCGCGAGTTCCTGCTCGAGCTGCCGCCCGACCGGATTGTGCCCATGGGTGTGACTGCGCAGCATGGCGGCGAGCTGCGGCGTCGGCACGCGGGCATAGGGCGCGAAGATCTCGGCCGTGCGGTCCGGATTGTCATGGACGAAGTGCTGTGCCTCGAGCAGCGCCGCCGTCAGGGCGCGCGCCGCCGCCAGGTCGTCACGGATGAGCGAGCCGCGCAGCCCGACCACGCAGCAGACGCGGTTGGAGTAGTGTCCGGTGAGGTTGTTCGCGACCTCGCGCAGGTTGTCGCGCTCGCGCACGATCCAGCCGAGCGGGTCGGACTGGCTGATGACGTCGACATCACCGCGCTTCAGGGCCTCGCCCAGCAGGTCGCCGGGGAACTGGCGCCAGGTGATGTCACGGTCCGGGTCGATGCCGGCATGGCGCGCGAGGATGGCGAAGAAGTTCTTGTCCGGCGCAGCCATGTCGGAAACGCCGATGCGCTTCCCCCGCAGATCCTGGACGGCGTTGATCGCGGTAGCCTGCTGGGTGAAGAGCCGCATGCATCCGCCATGCGTGCCGGCGGTGATGCGCACGTCGAACCCCTGTTCCAGCGGCTTCAGCCAGCGCAGCGCCATGCCGATCCCGCCATCCGCCTTGCCTGTCGCGATCGCCTCGAGCAGCTGGTCGGTCGAACCGCCGAAGTTGATGAACTCCACGTCGAGGTTGTAGCGCTCGAAGATCCCGGTCTCCTTCGCCACCGGAACGCCGGCGGTGCAGATGGCGTTGGCGTTCCAGGTCAGCTTGAGTTGCCGTCGCGCGCCTGGCGCCGTGAGCGCCGGCGTCGCCCCGGACGCGGTGCGGCAGATCGCCGAGGGATCGCTCAGCGGATCGAACAGCGCACTGACCGGCGCGGCGGCGCGCGGCGCCATGGCGCCGGCCGGGACGGCGAGGGCAGCTACGCCGGCAGCACGCAGCAGGGAACGACGGGAAGCGGTCAGGTTGGCCATCATGCGGCTCCTTCGAGTTCGGCGACGATGCGGTTCACGCGGGCGGTCACCTGCTGCGGACGGCGCAGCAGGTTGAGGATCGGGCAGGTGCACTCGACCGCTGCCGCGACGGCGTCGACGGCGGCCTGCGAGGCCTCGGTGAGTAGGTTGACGGTGAAGGCGATGCCATGAGGCTCGGGTGGGATGTCCTCGTGGCCGGGTTCACCGGTTCGAAGGTCGACCCGGCCGCGCACCTCCACCTCCACGGCATCGAGCGGCAGGTCGTGCGCCGCCGCCTGGATCAGCCAGGTATGCGCCAGGCAACTGCCAAGCGCGCCGAGCGCGAGCTCCGGGGAGGATGGGCCGAGGTCGTAGCCGACGAAGCTCGGCGGGCTGTCGGTCAGGATCTGGAAGTCGCGGATGCGGATGCGGCGCACGCCGCTGCGGCCCTCCACCGTCACCCGTGCCACCAGCTCGTTCGGGCGGTAGTCCGGCGTCCGTGCCTTCTGCTTCAGCGCCCGATGGGCCTGCTTCTTGAGACCCAGGTATTCGTGCAGCGTCGTCATGGTCTCAGGCCGCCACGGCACGGGCGCGGGCGGCGATCACCTCCCGCGTGGCCGGAAGAAGGTCGCGGCCATAGGCGATGGCGTCGTCCAGCGGATCGAAGCCGCGGATCAGGAAGGTGGTGACGCCGAGCGCATGGTACTCGGCGAGCGCCTCCGCGACCTGGAGCGGCGTGCCGACCAGCGCGGTCGTGTTCGCCCCGGCGCCGACAGCGGCCGCGACCTCGGTCCAGAGGCGACGGTCACGCACCCGCCCGCCCTTCGCGGCCTCCAGCAGCCGGCGGGAGCCTTCGCTTTCCGGCTTCGGGTTGGCCTTGCCGAAGGCATCGCCGCGCAGCGCGCGGATGCGCTCGAGGATGTCGCGTGCACGATCCCAGGCCAAGTCCTCCGTCGCGCCAAGCACCGGACGCACTGACAGGCTGAACCGGATCGACGCCGGGTCGCGCCCGGCGCGGGCCGCGCTTTCGCGCGCGCGGGCGATGGTCTCCCGTGCCTGGTCCAACGTCTCGCCCCAGAAGGCGTAGACATCGGCGTGCCGTCCGGCTGCCGCGATGGC
The DNA here is from genome assembly GCF_012927745.1 of Neoroseomonas marina. Lineage (GTDB taxonomy): Bacteria > Pseudomonadota > Alphaproteobacteria > Acetobacterales > Acetobacteraceae > Neoroseomonas > Neoroseomonas marina. The sequence continues at coordinate 6,700 of NZ_JABBKX010000018.1, read as the reverse complement.
GGCGCGCGAGGAACCGCCAAAATAAATCGGGATGTGCGGCTTCTGGACCGGCTTGATATCCGAGAAGGCGCGCTCCAGCCGGTAGTGCTTCCCCGCATGATCGAAGGGCGCGTCGCTGGTCCAGACGCGGCGCAGCAGGCCGACATACTCGTCGCTGCGCTCGTAGCGCTGGTCGTGATCGAGGAAGTCGCCGTCCTGCTTCTGCTCGGCCGGATTGCCGCCGGTGATGATGTGGATCGCGGCGCGGCCGCCGGTGAGCTGATCGAAGGTCGCGAACTGCCGGGCCGCGAGCGTCGGCGCAATGAAGCCCGGCCGGTGCGCGACCATGAAGCCGATGCGCCTGGTGTTGGCCGCGGCGTGGCTCGCGACCAGCAGCGTGTCGGGATGCGTCGAATGCCAGGCGACGAGGATGCGGTCGAAGCCGCCTTCCTCGTGCGCGCGGGCGAAGCGCACCACGTAGTCGGGATCGAGCACCGGGCCCGAGGGAGGATGGATCTCCGACTGCGCGCGGTGGGAGATCATGCCGATGAATTCGATGTCGTTGGTGGGCATGGCGGATCCTATGCTTTGCGGTCAGGCGATGGAGAGCCGGCGGAGTGCCTCGCCGGTCGCCGCATGATCGGCGACGACGCGCGCGCCGAGTTCGCCGGGCGTCAGCGGCACGGGGCGCAGTCCGAAGCGGCGCAGCGCGCCGGCGACCTCGGCCTCGCCCAGCGCGTCGTTGAAGGCGGCGTTGAGGCGGGCGACGACCTCGGGCGGGGTCGCGGCCGGGGCGAAGAGCGCGAACCATCCGCCCGAGGGCCAGTTGTGGCCGATGCCGAGCTCGGCGCTGGTGGGCAGATCGGGGAAGGCGTCCCAGCGATCCTCCCCGATCGTCGCGAGCCCGCGCAACCGGCCCGCCACAACGTGCGGGGCGGTGATCGGATCGATCATCACGTGGCAGTCGCCGGTGACGACGCTGGTCGCGGCGGGCGCGCTGCCGGGGAACGGCACGTGCAGCGCCTCAAACCCGCCTTCCTCGGCGAGCAGGGCGCCGCGGAAATGCCCGGCCGAGCCGATGCCAGCGGAGGCGTAGTTCAGCTTCCCCGGATGGGCGCGTCCGTACGCAATCAGATCGGGCAGGCTGCGCACGGGCAGCGCCGGGTTCACCGCGACGATGCTGTAGCTCTCGCCGGCCGAGGCGATGGGCGCGAAGGCGCGCAGCGGATCGTAGCCGACATTGTTGAGATGCGGCGCGATGGTGAGGTTGCCCGCCGAGGCGTTCAGCAGCGTCGTGCCATCCGGCCGGCTGTCCGCGACGAAGCGGGCACCCACCGCGCCGCCGGCGCCGGCACGGTTCTCGACGACCACCGGCACGCCGAGCCGCGCCTGCAGCGCGCGCGCCATGGTGCGGGAGACGTTGTCGTTCGTCGCCCCCGGCGGGAAGGGGCAAACATAGCGGATCGGCCGCGAGGGAAAGGGTTCGGAGGCACGCGCCACGGCGGGCAGCGCCAGCGCGCCCGCCAGCAGGATGCGGCGACGGATCAGGCTCACTTAGGGGTCTCCTGGGGTTTGACGGCCGCCAATGCGGCGCGGCCGGCGGCGAGGTGCGCGGCATCCGCGGTCGGCACGTGCACGCGCGCGCACTGCACGTCGCGCCAGTGCCGCTCCAGCGCATGGGCGCGGTCGTGGGCGTGGTTGCCGGCGAGTGCCACGGCGCGCTCGACCGCCAACACTGCGTTGTCGGCCAGCGTGACCTTGAGCAGCCCGCTCTCCGCGGTAGTCGGCGGGAATCCAGCGTCGGTGGCGAGGGTCACGGCCTCGGTGATGCGCGCATTGGCGGCAAGGGCGGCCTCGATGGCGCCGACGGCCTCGATCACCCGTGGCAGGGTCGCGAGCGGCGCCCCGAGATTCGACGGCACGCGCGCATGCAGGAAGCGCAGGATCCAGTCGCGCGCAGCCCGCGCCGCGCCGGTGTAGACGGCGGAGACCAGCATCGTGGTCCAGGCCGACTGCACCGGATCCGGCCGCCCCCATTCGGCGGCGGGCACCAGGCCGATGGCGTGGTCGAGTGGCACCGCCACCTCGGTCAGGACCACGTCATGGCTGCCGGAGGCGCGCAGGCCGAGATGGTTCCAGGTCTCGACCAGCGCGACGCCGCGCGCGTCGGCGGGCACCAGAAAGGTGCCGATGCGCGGCCGCTCCTCCTCCGTGCGGGCGAGGACTTCCATCCAGCGCAGGCCGGGCGCGCCCGTCGCGTAGCGCTTGTGGCCGCTGATCGACCAATGCCCCGCGCGCAGCCGCGCCACCGTTGCCGGCAGCCCGCCCCGCGTGGGCGAGCCGAGTTCCGGCTCGACGCGCAGGGCATTGATCAGCGCGCCGTCCGTCACGGCCTCGCGGCCGATGCGTTGGCGGAGATCCAGCGGCCAGATGCCGCTGCGCGCGATCGCCGCCTGGCGGACGAACTGCATCGCGAGCACGAGCGCCGTCGCGGGGCAGGCGGCGCCGACACGGCTGACGGCCTCGGCTGCCAACGCCAGCCCCGCGCCGCCGCCGCCGAGCGCGATCGGCACCGTCAGCGAGAGGATCCCCGCCTTTTGCAGCAGCGCCAGGCTGTCGAAGGGGAAGCTGCCGTCGCGGTCGTGCACTGCAGCGGTCGCGGCGATCTCCTCGAGCATCGGCGTCAGCGCCGCGATCGAGTGCGGCGCTGCGCTCGCCAGGCGGCCCTGGGTGGTCGCCTGGAAGGCGATGACCCTGCCCGCGGTCACGGCGTCATTCCGCCGCAGCAGGCACGGTGCGCCGCGCCCCGGCTGCATCCAGTGCCTGGTCGAGATCGCCGAGGATGTCGTCGATATGCTCGAGTCCGACGGAGAGGCGCACATAGCCCGGCGAGACGCCGGTGCGCCCCTGGGCCTCGGCCGAGAGCTGCGAGTGGGTGGTGCTCGCCGGATGGATGGCAAGGCTGCGCGCGTCGCCGATGTTGGCCACGTGATAGAAGAGCTTCAGCGCATCGATGAAGCGGCGCCCGGCCTCCACGCCGCCGGCAAGTTCGAAGCCGACCAGGCCGCCGAAGCCGCGTGTCAGGTACTTCGCGGAGCGGACGGCCGGCTCGCCCTTCAGGTGCTTGGGGTGGATCACCCGCGTGACGCCGGGGCGGTCGGCAAGGAAGTCCGCGACCTCCTCCGCATTGCGCGCGTGCTCGCGGGTACGCAGTGGCAAGGTCTCGAGCCCCTGCAGGATCTGGAAGGCATTGAAGGGCGAGATGGCCGAACCGAGGTCGCGCTGCAGCGTGACGCGCGCCTTCAGCACATAGGCGATCGGGCCGAGCGGACGCGCCGCCTCCACCCAGACTGCGCCGTGGTAGGACGGGTCGGGCCGGTGCAGCGCCGGCTGGCGTTCCGCATGCGCGGCCCAATCGAAGTTGCCGCCATCGACGATGATCCCGCCGATGCTGGTGCCGTGACCGCCGATGTACTTGGTCAGCGAGTGCACCACGACCGCCGCGCCGTGCTCGAAGGGCTTCACCAGCAGGGGTGCCGCGGTGTTGTCGACGATGAGCGGAATGCCGAGCGGGCGGCCGATCGCCGTGACCTCGGCGATCGGGAAGACCTCGAGCTTGGGGTTGGGCAGCGTCTCCGCGTAGTAGGCGCGGGTGCGGACATCCGTGGCACGACGGAAGTTCTCGGGGTCCGAAGGATCGACGAAGCGGACCTCGATGCCCTGGTCCTTCAGCGTGTTGGCAAAGAGGTTCCAGGTGCCGCCGTAGAGGTCGGTGCTGCTGACGATGTTGTCCCCGGCATGGGCCAGGTTCTGGATCGCAAAGGCCGAGGCGGCCTGGCCCGAGGCGACGGCCAGGGCTGCCGCCCCGCCTTCCAGCGCCGCGACGCGCTGTTCGAGCACGTCGACGGTGGGGTTGTTCACGCGCGTATAAATGTTGCCCAGTTCCTCGAGCGCGAAGAGCCGCGCCGCATGGCCGGTGTCGTCGAACTGGTAGGACGTGGTCTGGTAGATCGGCACCGCGACGGCCTTGGTAGCGGGATCGCGCCGCCAGCCGGCGTGCAGCGCGATGGTCTCGGGGTTTGCATAGGTCATGACGATCGGAGCCTTTGGAGCAGGGTGGTCACGCGGACCGTCGCCGGGACCTGCATGGCCCCGGGGAACGGTGGTGACCGGTGGTGTGGAAGAAGGGCTGGTCGGGTGGATTCAGCCGGCGCGACGACAGCGTCGACAGCGAGCGGCGGCGCAGCGGCCGCACATCATAGCGCCGGATGGCGTGATGACTGCGAGGACGTCAGGGGCGCTGCGGGGCGTCATGCGGAGACATGAAACGCCCGTTTCTTGTGGAGTCAACAAAATCACGTTGTTCTGTAGTTTTTTCTCCATACGACGCTGATCGCGGCAGCCGGATTGCGCGGCCTTGGCTTTCTGGAACAATCAATTCCGCATGGAATTCGGGCAAATGCCCGTCGCGATGCCGATGCGCGATGCCAAACGATTTTAGACGATGGATTTGTGTGGTTTTAAAGCCCTCGCTCCTCAGCTCACGCTGACGCGGACATCCGTGCGGGCAATACGTCCGCGCTCATCCGTCCAGGTGAATTCGAAGAGGCTGTCCGCTCCATGCGGACGAAGATCACGTAGTAGGGGTTTGCCGACGTCCCGTTGCAGACGCCCGCGGCGAAGACCGTCTCGCCGTTCATGCCCACCAGCAGTCGCGCCAGCGTGTCGCGCGGTACGGCGCGGGCGCCCTCCATGCGCGGTCCGGTTTCCATCGGATGCTCGATCGACGTGCGGATCTCGATGCCTTCGCCCGACCGCGCCGAGCGGGGGATGCGCACCCGCGGGGTGGAATGGCCGCTCACGACTGTCCGTCGTCGGATGATTTGAGACAGTTGATCTCCTCCAACGCCGCGCAGCTCTCCGTCTGTCGCAGCGCAAAGGCCGTCTGCTCCTCCGTGACCGCGTCCTCCGCATGGCACCTTCCCTTCTCGGTCAGAGTGCGCCAGAAAGCCGCCCTTCGATTGGTCCGTTTTTGAGTCTGGGGCCAGCCACATCTGGGAAATGCATCACGAACGATGCAGTATCTCCGGGGATGAAGCCTGAGCGCTCACGTGGGAACGGCTGTGAGCCATCCTCGGGCGTATCGGGCCGCGGTGATCCGCGCGGCGACTTTCTTCCAACAGCCACCGACGGAACAGCTTCAGTGCGTCACCAGGCTTCCGTTTGCTCGGATAGACCAGCCAGTAGCACCAGCCGGAATTGATGCGCTCGTCGAAGGGAGAGACAAGCGCCCCGCCCGCGATCTCGGTCTCGACCATGAAGCGCGGCACCAGTGCGAGACCCAGGCCTGCGCGAGCTGCCTCGATCAGTAGGTGTAGTTGCTCGAAGGCAAGACCCTGGCGTGCCCGCGCGCCGGCCATGCCAGCGGCAAGCATCCAATCTGCCCAGCCGGAAGCGCGCCGCAGCGGCTGAAGAAGCTGATAGCGTCCAATCGCCTCGACCGGTGACAGGCCTTCAGGATGGCGCAGGCTCGGATGGCAAACGGGTATCGGCTCCTCGTCCATGAGCCAGTCACCCTGCGCACCGACCTGAGGCGCTGTACCGAAATGGATGGCGGCGTCGTGCAGCGGGTTCTTCTCGAAGTCGATGGGCTCGGTTGCCGTGAAGAAGGCGATATCGATGTCGGGGTGCGCATTGGTGAAGGTCGCAAGGCGGGGCACCAGCCAACGGGCCCCAAATCCCGGCAGCGTCGCCAGATGGAGCCGCCGGTTTACATCCCGCCGCGAGGACACACGCGTCGTTGCTGTCTCAAGGCGCTCCAGGCCAGGGCGTATCCCAAGGAGGAACTCCTCTCCGGCCACAGTCAGAAGCAGCCCGGATCGCGTGCGCTCGAACAGTTCGCGGCCGAGCATGTCCTCGAGGATGCGCACCTGCCGACTGATCGCGCCCTGCGTGAGGCTCATCTCGCGGGCGGCCTCGGCAAAGCTGAGGTGACGGGCCGAGGCTTCGAATGCCTGCAGGCTCATCATGGACGGCAGCGGGCGCCGCATCGAAACGAAGAGCTCCTCACGAAAACTGCGAGAGGCGTCAGTAAACATCGTTTGCACCGACCTCGGGAAGACCATCGAGATATCCCGGAATCAGCAAGGTGAGACAATCATGAAGGTCGTGCAGGCTGCGAAGCGCAGGGTGGCCAAGGCAATCCTGGGTGCGGTGGTTGCGGGCGGTCTGGCGCATGGCGCGCCGGCGGAAGCACAGACCACGACATTGCGCGTGGTGCCGAGCGCCGATCTAACGGTGCTCGACCCGATGTTCTCCACGATTATCATCACGCGACTGTACAGCCTGATGGTCTATGAGACCCTGTTCTCCTGGGATGGCAACCTCCAGGCCCAGCCGCAGATGCTCCAGGAGGTCGTCACCTCGTCGGACGGGCTGACTTGGCGCCTCACCCTGCGCGATGGGCTCAAATTCCATGACGGCAGCGCCGTGACGACGAACGATGTCGTCGCCTCGCTGCGGCGCTGGATGGGGCGCGACGTCCTCGGCCGCCGCCTCAGCGCCCAGGTCGCCAGCATGGATATCGAGGATCCGCGGACCTTCGTCATCCACCTCGCGCGCCCGGTGAACTAGAGCATGATCGCATCTTTTTGAGTCGTGGGGGATTCCGGCACGGGCGTCTGATGTGATTCAAGCTGCTGGCTGGGCAGGAGGCCAGCAG
>NZ_JABBKX010000017.1 GCF_012927745.1 Neoroseomonas marina | reverse complement strand
TCCGGGGCTCCGGCTTGGTCGTTGAAGGTGTGGCAACCACAGCCTCCAACCTCAGCCCCGGAGGGACAACCTCCATAGCAGCGACATCTAGGTCACCGTCTCGGCGCCGAGCACTTCGTCCACCGTCCCGTCGGCGAGGATCCGTCCGCCTTCCAGCCGGATCGCCCGCGTGCACCACTTCCGCACGATGGTCATGTCGTGCGTGGCGATGATCAGGATCTCGGCGTCGGTCACGAGCTTGGACAGGCGCGTCTCGGCCTTCTTCATGAAGTCGGAATCGCCGGCGAGGAACCATTCGTCCATCAGCAGGATGGCCGGCGTCATCGCCGTCGCCATGGCGAAGGACAGGCGCACGCTCATCCCCGCCGAATAGCCGCGGATCGGGACCTCGAAGAATTCGCCAAGGCCCGCGAAGCCGGCCACCTCATCCGCCAGCGCCCGGCCGTCCGCCTCGGTCAGGCCGCGATACAGTGCCCGCAGCACGACGTTCTCTCGCCCCGTCAGCAGGGGGTCCATCCCGGCCGCGGGGTCGATCAGGGACCCGATCTCGCCCTCGACCCGCAGCGTGCCCGCGACGGGCTCATAGACGCCGGCAATGGTGCGCAGCAGGGTGGTCTTGCCGGCCCCGTTCGGGCCCACGAGGGCGACGCGTTCCCCATTGCCGATCCGGAAGGTGAGGTCGCGCAAGGCGGCCACGACGATCCGGTTGTCCTCGTCCTTCTTCAGCCGCAAGGGCGAGGAGGCGAGGATCCGCTGCTTCAGCGACCGCGCATTGTGGTGATAGAGCGGGAACTCGATGGCGAGGTCCGCGACGTCGACGAGCGCCATGGCGTCAGACCCAGAACGCGATGCGGCCGCGGAAGCGGGCGAAGAACGTCCAGGCCAGCAGGGTCAGCAGGCCCGTCCACAGGATCGCCGTCAGCCAGACGACGATGCCGCCGGTCGTCCCCATCAGGGGCCCGCGCACCGTCTCCATCAGGGCGAAGAAGGGATTGATCGGCAGATACGGCTCCCAGTGCCCGACCATCTCCGGCTTCCAGATCACCGGGGAGACGAAGAAGGCGATCTGCATGATCGATCCGACGATCGGCGGGATGTCCCGGAACCGGGCGCAGATCATGCCAAGGAAGATGGACGCGGCGAAGCCCGCGATCCCCAGCAGGAGCAACCCCGGGATCGCCAGCACCACCGTCCAGGATGGCGTGACGCCGAACACCGCGAAGACCACGAAGATCAGCGGCAGGTTGTGCGCGGCGACCACGGCGTTGCGGAACACCACGCGCAGCGCATGGACCGTGTAGGGCAGCGGCATCTGGCGGATCACGCCCTCCGCCCCCGTCAGACTCGTCGTGGCGTCGGTGACCACCTGCGAGATCACCGCCCAGACGATCAGGCTGACGGACAGCCACGGCAGGTAGCTCGCGACATCCATCTTGAAGAGCTTGGCGTAGAGGACGCCGAGCGCGGTCAGCATCACGCCGGTCGAGATGGTCAGCCAGAAGGGACCGAGGACCGAACCGCGATAGCGATGGGTGATGTCCCCGCGCGCCAGCGCCCAGGCCAGGCGCCAGCGGGCGAAGCCGCCCTCGAGGTCCTCGCGGGCGCGTTCGCGCCGGCGCGGCGCGGCGGCGTCGAACTCGCGAACCGGATTTGCGGCGTGATGCATGGGGGCCGGCTTCTACACCCCCCTCGCCCGGGCCGAAAGGGTGGCGGCCGTTACTTGCCGCCGCGGGCGTCGACGGGCCCGCCATAGCCGCCGCCGCCATAGGCCCCCGAATAGCCGCCATACCCGGCCGGAGCCTGCCCGCCGGCGCGCGACAGGCGGATGCGGTCGGTCTGGGTGATGACCACGCGGTCGCCGACGTTCAGGCCGAGTTCGTTGGTCTGCACCACCGCCCGCGTCGAACCGTCATCGTCGCGGATGATGAATTCCATGGCATTGCCCCGGGTGACGCCCTCCTCGACGGCGGCGCCGGCGATGCCGCCGGCCAGCGCGCCGACCACGCCCGCCACGGTGCGCGCGCGCCAGTCGCCGCCGATTGTGCTGCCCACCAGGCCGCCCGCGACCGCGCCCGTCCCGGCGCCCAGCCCCGTCCGGGATCCCTGCACCGACACCGGCCGCATGCCGACGATCGTTCCATAGGAGACGTAGCCCGAGGCGCCGAGCGCCGAGCGGTCCACCGTGGAATTCGTTGCGGGGGCGCAGGCCACAAGTCCGCCGCCGAGGGCGAGGAGGACACAAATCGGCGCGAGCCGGCGCGGGTCGAGCATGTGACTGATCTCCAGAATCGGGGCCATGCGCAATCGGGAGAGCATATTCAACCGCCCCGGAATGGCCGCAATATGGTGCGTGACTTCCACCCCTGGCACCGGGGGCGGCAGCCCACCCACCACATGATGCGGTGCGGCGGAATGCTTGACCCGACCTCGGGGCCTGGCCTACGCAAGACTTCAGAGCACTGTGTATCGCCCGCTGGCGGGCCAGCCCGGAGGGGCCGGAAGGGGATCCGGCCCGTCCCGCGATGGGGCTGGCATCATGCCGGGGCCGAATGGGGACCAGGGGGAATGACCGGAACTCTCAGGGGCGGTGCCAGGGCCGTCGTGGCTGTCGCCTTGATGGCACTGCTGTCGGCCTGCGCCCAGACCGGCTCGCGCAGCGCGTCGAACGGGCCCTACTACAACCGGCCGGACAGCACGTCCCCGCCCGGACCGCCGAGCGACCCCTGGGGGCCGTGGATTCGCGACGCCTCCCGTCGTTTCGACGTGCCCGAGCTCTGGATCCGCGAGGTCATGCGCCAGGAAAGCGGCGGCCGTGCCAACGCGGTGTCGCCGGCCGGCGCGATGGGCCTGATGCAGGTGATGCCGGGGACCTACCGGGAACTGCAGGCGCGCTACAACCTCGGCCCGGACCCCTACCACCCCTACGACAGCATCCAGGCCGGCGCCGCCTATCTGCGCGAGATGTACGAGCTGTATGGGAATCCGGCCTTCCTCGCCGCCTACAACGCCGGCCCGCGCCGGCTCGAGGAATACCTCTGGGGCGGACGCGGCCTGCCGAACGAGACCCGTAACTACGTCTCCCGCATCGGCCCGCGAATCGCCAGCGCCGCCCCGAACCGCCGCGCGGCGCCCGAGGTCTATGCCGCCGCCGAGATGGGCTTCTACGTCCCGGCCGGTCCGCGCCCGGTGGGCAGCGGCACGGCCCTGGCGCTGCGCGACCAGCGCGACGCGCCGGCCCCGGTCCAGGTGGCCGCCGCGCCGCCGCCGCCGCCCGCAGCCCCGCCCGTGCAGGTCGCGAGCCTCGCCCCCGTCGCCCCGCCGGCGCCGTCGGTGGTCGGTCAGGCCCAGGCGGCGCTCACGCCCGCCTACATGCAGGGCATCGAGAACCCGACGCTGACGCCGAGCGCGCGCCTCGCGATCGCAGAGGCCGCGCGCCAGTCCGAGATCGAGCGCGCGCAGCAGCAGGCCGAGGAAGCCGCGACGGCCCGCGCCGCCGAGCGCCGCGCCCCGGCCGCCACCCCGTTCCGCGGCTTCGGCCTGGTCGGCACGGCACATGCCGGGACGCTGCCCAGCGCGCCGGTGCCGGTGCGCCAGGCCGCCCTGCCGCCGCCCGCCGCCGCGCCGACGCCCGTCGCCGCCAGCAGCGGCGGCAGCCAGTGGGGCGTTCAGGTCGGCGCCTTCGCGTCCGAGAACCTCGCGCGCACGTCGGCCAACCAGGCCCGTGACACCGTCGCCCTGATGGGTGCCCGGACCACCGTGACTCCGGTCCGGCAGGGCAGCTCGACGCTGTACCGCGCGCGGGTCACGGGGCTGAGCCGCCAGGGGGCCGAACAGGCGTGTTCCCGCCTGCGCGCCCGCGGTGCCTGCACGGTCGTCGCGCCGGGCGCCTGACAGCCACAGCACGTCGAACAGGGGCCGCGGCCGCAAGGTCGCGGCCCTTTTTCATGCGCGCCTGATTCCGCGTCCGCGCAGGGCTGGCCCCCTTGCCGCCCCGGCGCATGGCAGCCACCCTGCGCGCCGCACATCACCGGAGGAACGACCATGCCCGCCGAAGGCGGCCATCCGCGACCAACGCCGCCCGCCTCGGGCTTCGCCGCTCTCGATGCCATGGTGCGCCCGCGTTCCGTCGCCATCATCGGCGCCTCGGACGACGCGACGCGCATCGGCGGCCGGCCGATCGCCTACATGCAGCGCCAGGGCTTCGCGGGAACCATCCTGCCCGTGAACCCCAATCGCGCGACGGTGCAGGGGCTGCCCGCCTTCGCCGCGGTCACCGCGCTGCCGCAGACCCCCGACGTCGCCATCGTGGCCGTGCCGGGCGAAGCCGCGGTGCAGGCGGTGGACGATCTCGGCGCCAAGGGCTGCCGCGCGGCCATCGTCTTCACCGCCGGCTTCGCCGAGGTGGACGAGGCCGGGCAGGCCATGCAGGACCGCCTGGTGGCCGCGGCGCGCAAGCACCGGATGCGTCTGCTCGGCCCGAACTGCCTCGGCCTGTTCAACGCGGCGGTGAACTTCTACCCGATGTTCTCCCTGTCCTTCGAACAGGGCTGGCCGCTGCCGGGGAACATCGGGATCGCCTCCCAGTCCGGCGCCTACGGCACGCATGTCTTCGCGGTCTCGCGCCAGCGCGGCATCGGCACGCCGGTCTGCGTCACCACGGGCAACGAGAGCGACGTCTCGCTCGGCGAGGTCATCGGCTGGATGGCGCAGGCGCCCGAGGTCGAGGTGATCTGCGCCTATGCGGAAGGCATCCGCGAAAGCGCCCGCTTCACCGCGGCGCTGGATCTCGCGCGGCGCAACCGCAAGCCGGTCGTGCTGATGAAGGTCGGGCGGTCCGAACTGGGCGGCCATGCGGCGAAGTCGCACACCGCTTCGATCGCCGGCGACGACACCATCACCCAGGCCGTGCTCGACGAATTCGGTGTCGTGCGCGCCAACACCACGGAGCAGATGCTCGACATCGCCTATGCGGCGACGAAGCGCATCTATCCGGTGCGCAACACCATGGGCGTCATCACCGTCTCGGGCGGCGCGGGCGTGCTGATCTCGGATGCCGCGGAAGCGATGGGCGTGCCCATGCCGCCCCTGCCCGAGGCGTCGCAGGCGCATCTCAAGTCGCTGATCTCCTTCTGCGCGCCGCGCAACCCGGTGGACTGCACCGCCCAGGCGGTGAACCAGACGGAGCTGTTCCCGCAGTTCCTCGAGACCACCGCGGAAGCCGGCGGCTATGGCTCGATGCTGGTCTTCCTGACGCAGACCGGCGGGTCGACCACCATGGCGCCGAAGCTGCGGCCCTATCTGAAGCAGGCGCGGGAGACGTTCGCCGACCGGCTCTGGGTGCTCTCGGCCATCGCCTCGGCCGACAAGGTGAAGGCCTATGAGGAGGACGGGTATCTCGTCTTCGAGGACCCGACGCGCGCGGTCGCGGCGATCGAGGCGATGGGCCGCTTCGGCGCCGCCTTCGCCGCCCCGCCGGCCGAGGAGATCGTCGTCCCCGACGTGACCCTGCCGGCGACCACGCCGACCGAGGCCGAGGGCAAGCGCATCCTGGCCAAGGCCGGCGTGCCGGCGGTGCCCGAGAAGGCCTGCGTGTCGGCCGACGAAGCCGTCGCCGCGGCGGAGTCCTTCGGCTTCCCGGTGGTCGCGAAGATCCTGTCGCCCGACATCCTGCACAAGAGCGAGATCGGCGGCGTCATCCTCGACCTCGCCGACGCGGCGTCGGTGCGCGCGGCGCATGCGACGCTGCTGCAGCGTGCCGCGGAGCGCGCCCCCGGCGCGCGCATCGAGGGCGTGCTGATCGCGAAGCAGATCAAGGGCGCGGTCGAGATGGCGCTCGGCGTCGCACGCGATCCGGTCTTCGGGCCGGTGGCGATGGTCGGCCTCGGCGGCGTCTTCATCGAGATCCTGAAGGACGTCTCGTTCCGCCGCTGTCCCTTCGACGAGGCGGAGGCGGAGCGGATGATCCGCTCGCTCAAGGGCTTCCCGCTGCTCGACGGCGCGCGCGGGCGGCCGAAGGCGGATGTGAAGGCGCTCGCCGGTGCGCTCGCCGCGCTGTCCCGCTTCGCCGCCGGCGCGGGCGAGAGGCTGCTCTCGGTCGACGTGAACCCGCTGCTGGTGCTGCCCGAAGGCCAGGGCGCCTTCGCCGCGGATGCGGTGATCGAGGTGGAGGAAGGCCAGTGACGATCAACCACGACCACCTGCTCAACTACCCGATCCCGGAGATCCGCCAGACCATCCGCTGGCAGGACACGGCGCTCTACAACTTCTCCATCGGCCTCGGGCAGGACCCGATGGATGAGAAGCAGCTCGACTTCCTCTACGAGCCGCGGCTGAAGGCGATGCCGTCCATGGCCGTGGTGCTGGGCTATCCCGGCTTCTGGATTCGCAACCCGGATACGGGCGTGGACTGGACGCAGGTGCTGCATGGCGAACAGTCGGTGATCCTGCACAGGCCGCTGCCGGCCGAAGGCGAGATCATCGGCAAGTCGCGGATCAGCAGCATCGTCGACCGCGGCCCCGGCAAGGGCGCGCTGCTCTACAACGAGCGCATCGTGCTGGACGCGAAGACGGGCGAGAAGCTCGCGACGCTGGAAGGCACCACCTTCGCGCGCGGCGACGGCGGCTTCGGCGGCCCGTCCGGCCCGGTGAAGAAGCCGCATCCGGAGCCTGAGCGTGCGCCGGACATCACGGTGGACCTGGCGACGCGGCCGGAGCAGGCGATCGTCTATCGCCTCAACGGCGACCACAATCCGCTGCACATCGATCCCGCGGTCGCGGCCAAGGCCGGCTTCAAGCAGCCGATCCTGCACGGGTTGTGCACCTTCGGCGTGGTGTGCCATGCGCTGACGAAGGCGCTGTGCGGCTACGATCCCGCGCGCTTCGGGCGAATGGACCTGCGCTTCTCCTCCCCCGTCTATCCGGGCGAGACCATCCGCACCGAGATCTGGCACGAGGATGGCGGAGCGGCGTTCCGCGCGCGCGTCGTCGAGCGCGACAAGGTTGTGGTCAGCAACGGCCTGTTCCGGCACCCGGGGGCGGCATGAGCCCGGCCGAGCGCGCAGTCCGCTTCGCCGCGCTGCACGAGGGCGGTTGCTTCGCGCTGCCGAACGCCTGGGATGCGGGCAGCGCGCGCATCCTCGCCCATGCCGGCGCGGTGGCGATCGCGACGACCTCGGCGGGCATCGCCTGGCAGCTCGGGCGGCGCGACTACGCCGTCAGCCTGGCGGAATCGCTCGAGAATGCACGGGTGTTGATTGCCGCCACGACGCTGCCGGTCTCGGCGGATCTCGAGGACGGGTTCGGCCCCGCGCCCGAGGATTGCGCCGCGACGATCCGCGCCGCGGCGGATGCCGGCCTCGCCGGCTGCACCATCGAGGACACGACACGCAATCCCGCCGCGCCGATCCATGACTTCGACCACGCCGTTGCGCGCATCCGCGCCGCCGTGCAGGCCGCCCGCGGCCTGGGGCGGCCCTTCGTGCTGACCGCGCGCGCGGAGAACTTCCTCAACGGCCGGCCGGACCTCGACGACACCGTCCGCCGCCTGGTCGCTTTCGCGGAAGCCGGGGCGGATTGCCTCTATGCGCCGGCGCTGCCGGACATGGAGGCGATCCGCAAGGTGGTCGCAGCCGTCGCGCCGAAGCCGGTGAACGTCCTGATCGCCCCCCGCAGCGGGCCGGTGCCGCTCGCGACGCTGGCCGAAGCCGGCGTGCGGCGGGTGAGCGCGGGGGGCCTGCTGGCGCGCGCCGCCTATGCCCATACGCTGGACCTGGCGCGGGCGATGCTGGCGGGCGACCTGGCCCGCCTCAACGCCGGCCCTGCGGGGACTGAAGTGAGTGCCGCCATGCGCGGCCAGGGAGACTGAAGCCGGTGATCAACAAGATCGTTCAATCCATGGCGGACGCCATGGCAGGCATCAAGGATGGCTCGACCGTGCTGATCGGCGGCTTCGGCGCCGTGGGTCAGCCCGACCAGCTGATCGAGGCGTTGATCGAGCAGGGGGCGAAGGACCTCGTCTGCGTTGCGAACAACGCCGGCAACGGCCGCGTCGGCCTTGCGAAGCTGATGGAACTCGGCCGCGTGAGGAAGATCATCTGCTCCTTCCCCCGTTCCGCCGGTTCCGTGGTGTTCGAGGAGCTGTACCGCGCCGGCAAGATCGAGCTGGAGATCGTGCCGCAGGGCACGATGGCCGAGCGCATGCGCGCCGCGGGTGCGGGCGTGCCGGCCTTCTTCACCGCGACGTCGGTCGGCACGATCCTCGCGCACGGCAAGGAGGAGCGCGAGTTCAACGGCCGACGCTACGTCATGGAACACGCGCTCAAGGGCGATGTCGCGCTGGTCGAGGCCTGGGAAGGCGATCGCTGGGGCAACCTGACCTACCGGTCCTCCGGGCGGAACTTCAATCCGGTGATGGCGATGGCCGCCGACCTCACCATCGCGCAGGTCTCGCACATCCGCGAGCTGGGCGAGCTGGTGCCGGAGAACGTGCATACCCCGGGAATCTTCGTGAACCGCGTGATCCATGTGGATCGCGGCCCGGCCTGGGCTTAACCGTTAGGCGCGAGAGGAGGCGGGCATCCGGTCGCCGGAGAGGCGCAGGGCCATCGGCCCGAGCACCCGGAGGCGTGAATCGGATGTCCCAACACAGGAGAGAGCAATGCAGGGCTTCGACCGCAAGGGCATGGCCGCGCGCCTGGCGCAGGACATCCCGGAAGGCTGGATCGTCAACCTCGGCATCGGCATCCCGACCATGGTCGGCGACTACGTGCCGCTCGAACGCGAGGTGATCTTCCATTCCGAGAACGGCATCCTCGGCATGGGTCCCGCCCCTGCCGCGGACAAGGTGGACCCCTGGCTGGTGAATGCCGGCAAGCAACCGGTCACGCTGCGCCCCGGCGGGTCCTACTGCCACCATGCCGACAGCTTCGCGATGATCCGCGGCGGGCATATCGACCTCTGCGTCCTCGGCGCCTTCGAGGTCGCGGCCAATGGCGATATCGCCAACTGGGCGACCAGCGAGAACGACACGGCCCCGGCCGTGGGCGGCGCGATGGACCTCGGCGCCGGCGCGAAGCGGCTCTGGGTCATCATGGAGCACACCACCAAGGACGGCCGTCCGAAGCTGGTGGAACAGTGCGGCTATCCGCTGACGACGCCGGCCGCGGTGAAGCGCGTCTACACCAATCTCGGCGTCTTCGATGTCGTGCCCGGCAAGGGCTTCGTGGTGGTGGACCTCGCCCCCGGCCTCACGCTGGAGCAGGTGCAGTCGGTCACCGGCGCCCCGCTCCACACGCAGTGAGATCGTGCCCCGCCGGCGGCGGGGCACCCAGACAGAAAAAGGGAGGGGGCGCGGGGGAGGTTCACCTCCCCCGGTTCCTTGGAATGATGAGCCAGGCACTCGACGACAGAACCGAATCCATCCGCATGATCCGCGACAGCGCGGGTGCGGTCGCGCCGCGCGGCGGCGACACCAAGCGCGTGCGCGCGCTGCGCTTCCAGTCCCCCGGCTTCGACCGCGCCGTGTTCGCCGAGATGGGCGCGCTCGGCTGGATCGGCCTTGCCGTGGGGGAAGACGCCGGCGGCGCCGGCCTCGGCATGTCCGAGGCGGTCGCGCTGGCCGAGGAGATCGGCGCCGGCCTCGCGCCCGAGCCGCTGATCCCGGCGATGCTCTCGGCGCGGCTGCTCGCGGCCTCGGAGGACAAGGCGCTGCTCGGCCCGCTACTCGAAGGCGGGAAGGTCGTGCTGACCGCATGGCAGGAGAAGGCGGATACGCTGGCCGTACCCGGCACGCCCGACGCCCCGCGCGTCTTCGTGCCCATGGCCGCCGGCGCCGACGCGTTCCTGCTGCCGGTGCGCGAGGGCAACCGCATCGCGCTGCATGTGCTGGAAGCCGCCGGCGCCGACCTGGCGCTCGAGAAGACCATGGATGGCGGCAACCTCGGCACGCTGCGCGCCGACCTCGGCCGCGCGACGCGCGTCGCCGACGACATCGGCGCGGTCATCGAGCAGGCGCTGGACGAGGCCGCGCTGGTCACCGCCGGGCACATGCTGGGGCTCGCGGAGAAGGCCTTCGAACTGACGCTCGCCTATCTCCGCACGCGCCAGCAATTCGGCCGCATCATCGGCACCTTCCAGGCGCTGCAGCACCGCGCGGCGGACCTGAAGATCCACATCGCGCTGATCCGCGCGGCGGTCGAAAGCGCCGCGGCGACGCTCGATGCCGGGGCGACGGGCGCGGTGCGGCACGCCGCGGTATCCAAGGCCAAGCATCGCGCGATCGAAAGCGGGATGCTGGTGCTGCGCCAGTGCATCCAGCTGCATGGCGGCATCGGCTACACGGACGAATACGATGTCGGGCTCTACCTGCGGCGCGGCATGGTCATCATGAACCAGTACGGCTCGGCGAACCTGCATCGGCGCCGCTTCATGGCGCTCGCGCCGGAGGATGTGGAATGAGCGAGGCCCGCGTCCGCGAGGAGAAGGTCGGCAACGTCCTCGTCCTCACCATCGACTACCCGCAGCGCAAGAACGCCATCGCGCCCGCGGTGCGCGCGGCACTCGAGGACGCGCTGGAACGCGCCCAGGCCGATCGCGAGGTCCGCGCCATCGTCGTGACCGGCGCAGCGGGCACCTTCTGCGCCGGCGGCGACATCTCGGCGATGGATGTCGGCGATGCGCTGGCGGGACGCGAGCGCATGCGCCGCACCCACCGCCTGGTCCGCCTGATGGCGCGTGGCGGCAAGCCGCTGATCGCCGCGGTGGAGGGTTGGGCGGCCGGCGCCGGCATGGCGGTGGCCTGCGCCTGCGACACCATCGTCGCGGCCGAGGATGCCCGCTTTGTCGCCGGCTTCCACAAGATCGGGCTGATGTCCGACATGGGCCTGCCCTATTTCCTGCCGCGCCGCGTCGGCGTCGGGCGGGCGCGGCGCATCCTCTTCTATCATGAAGTGGTGAACGCGCCGGAGGGCGAGCGCATCGGCCTGGTCGACTTCGTCGCCCCGCCGGGCAAGGCGCTCGAGGTCGCGATGGAGAAGGCGCACTTCCTCGCCGCCGAGGCCTCGGGCCCGATCGAGCTCACGAAGAAGATCCTGTCGGAAGGCCTCGACGAGGCACTCGCCGACGAGCAGACCTTCCAGGGCCTGCTGTTCACCACTGCCGACTTCCAGGAAGGCCGCGCCGCCTTCCTCGAGAAGCGCAAGCCCAAGTTCGGAGGCTGAACCATGGCCGTCAGCATCGCACCGAAGGAAACGACCGACCTCAACGCCATGGAGGACGAGGCCTTCCGCCTGCACGTCCGGTCCTGGATCGAGGCGAACTATCCGGCCGAACTTCGCAATCCGCCCAAGCGCCTGCATTGGGAGGAGAACAAGCCCTGGTACTTCATGCTGGCCGAGAAGGGCTGGCTCTGCCCCGGCTGGCCGCGCCAGTTCGGCGGTCTCGGCCTGTCCCCGGCCAAGCAGATCATCTTCACCGAGGAGATCGAGCGCCACGGCTGCGCGCGCACCAACGACCACGGCATCGTCATGGTCGGCCCGCTGCTGATCAACCACGGCACGGATGAGCAGCAGGAGTACTTCCTGCCGAAGATCCTGAACGGCGAGCACATCTGGTGCCAGGGCTATTCAGAGCCGAATGCGGGGTCCGACCTCGCTGCGCTGCGCACGGAAGCGGTGCTCGACGGCGACCACTACGTCGTCAACGGCCAGAAGATCTGGACCACGCTGGCGATGGACGCCAACTGGTGCTTCCTGCTGGTCCGCACCGACAAGAACGCGAAGAAGCAGGAAGGCATCTCCTTCCTGCTGGTCGACATGGCGACGCCGGGCATCACGGTGAAGCCGATCATCAACCTCGAGTACCATGACGAGTTCTGCGAGGTGTTCTTCGACAATGTCCGCGTGCCGGCGAAGAACCTGGTGGGCACGCCGAACCGCGGCTGGGACATGGCCAAGGCGCTGCTGTCCTTCGAACGCATCTACCTCGGCTCCCCGCGGCTGTCCGCCTATGCCTTCACGCGGCTGCGCCAGCTCGCCGAACGCATGGGCGCCTGGGAGGACCCGGCCTTCCAGGAGACCTACGGCCGGCTGCGCCTCGACCTCGAGGACCTGAAGTCGCTCTACGGCGCCTTCGTGGACAAGCTGCGCCGCGGCGAAACGCTCGGCCCGGACGTGTCGATGCTGAAGGTGTTCCAGACGGAGCTGTTTCAGCGCATCACCGATACGATGCTCGACATCGCGGGCGAGAACGCCGGGCTGCTCGAGCCGATGGAAGGCAACCGCAATCTCAATCCGACGGGCCTGTACATCCAGGCGCGTCCCGCCACGATCTACGGCGGGTCGAACGAGATCCAGCGGAACATCCTGTCGAAGAATGTGCTGGGCCTGCCGGGCTAGCCGCACCGCGATCGGTGGTGCCGCCCCGCCGGGTGGCACCATCGCCTGACGCGTGCTCCGCGCGCTTCCATGGCCCGCTGGCCGGGCCTAGTACGACGCGCAAGACAACGAGGTCGAGAACGTCCATGCAGCATCCGACGACGCGCCGCCTGATCCTGGCCGGCGCCGGCAGCCTGCTCGCCGCCCCCGCCATCGCCCAGGGGTGGGAGCCGAACCGGCCGCTGCGCATCGTGGTCACCTATCCGCCCGGGGGCGTGAACGACATCGTCGCACGCATCGTGGCCGAACCGCTGTCACGTGAACTCGAACAGCCGGTGGTCGTCGAGAACCGGGCCGGCGCGGGCGGGAACATCGGCACACAGCACGTGATCCAGTCGCCCCCGGACGGCTACACGATCCTGCTCGGCACCACCGCGCTGTTCGGCGTGAACCCGATCGTCTACGCGAGTTCCGGCATCGACGCGGTGCGCGACACCACGAGCCTCGGCCTGCTCGGCCAGGTGGCGAACATCCTGTCGGTGATCCCGGGCAAGGTGGAGGCGACCGACCTGCGCAGCTTCATCGCCGAGGCGAAGCGCCGGCCGATGGTGTACGGCTCCGTGGGCAACGGCTCTTCCTCGCATCTGTCCGCAACCGTGTTCATGCAGATGGCCGGGATCGAGGCGACGCACGTGCCCTATCGCGGCTCCTCGCCGCTGGTCGCGGCAATGCTGGCGAAGGATGTCGATTTCGGCTTCGACACGTCGGCGACCTCGACGGCGCATATCCGGTCCGGCGCGTTCCGACCGCTTGCGGTGACGACGACGGTGCGCGCGAGCGCACTGCCCGAGGTGCCGACGATGCAGGAAGCGGGTTTGCCCGGCTACGACCTCGGCATATGGTTCAACCTGGCGGTGGCGAAGCGCACGCCGGCGCCGGCCGTGGCGCGGCTGCGCGAGGCGCTCGGCAAGGCGATGTCGCAGAACACGGTGGAACGGCTCAAGGCCGCCTTCGTGGATCCGATCGCCGTGCCGGTGACCGAGAACGACGCCTGGATCGCGGCGAGTGCCGGGCGCTGGCAGCAGATCACGCGGGACGCGCGCATCGCGGCGGACTGAGCGCGGGAACATCGGCGCACGACCTGGCAGTGCGGGGCGGCGCACCGAGCCGGGGCGCGGGGCGCTTACCGCCGCACCACCTGCCGATGGGGGTTTGGATGCTCTCGCCCGGCCCCGCGGTCACGGTGCCGGACGGCCCGGACACCGACAATCGCTCCTCGAGAGTGATCATCACATCGTCGACCGCATTCGCCGGCGGCGTTGTCACGCTTCCACGTCACCAAGCTCGGCGCCCTCCTGGAGCGGGTGCACGAGCGCCTGGCCGGCATGGTCATCGAGCGCTTTCCGTCTGCCGAGCCGCTCCAGGGCTGATCTCGCGGCCCTCCCAGAAGCCGCGCAATCGACCCTCAGCATCCCTCGATGCCGAGCGCAGCGGCGGCGGAACAGCGCATCGCCACCGCCCGGTCACTCAGCGTGAATATGCGGAACGTCTCTCCATTGCTGCAGGTGCCCCGGATGGACCCGTCCGGCGCCCGGTTCGCGCGATTCATGCGCGGGCAAACGTCGCTGGAGAAGTTCTCTCGGATCACTCGGAGCGCCACGACCGCCGGATCACCGGCAGGGGCAGCGGAGATCGTCGATGCGGGCTGCGCGAGCGCACCGACCGCCAGAACTGCGAGTGCGATGGCGATGGCGAGAATGAAGATCGGCATGGCGTTCTCCCCGGCTGTTCTGCGAATGGCAGTACAGCGGATCGCGCGAGCAGGGGCGACCGAAGATGCGCCGCCGAAATGTGGTTGTGACGACCCGGAAGTCGCCAGATCTCAATGGGGTCCGGTCGGCGATCGACGCGCGATGTCGCCTCATCGATGAGGAACTGGGGGCAAGGAGGCATGTGATCGATGATCGTGTCCCGGCCCTCAGGCGCTCCATCCGCTCGGTGGATCACGGTGCGCCAGCCACCACCCCGGATGTCCGACACCTCCTGGAACCGGCGGCGATACCAGAGGCTGTGGTCGGGCATCAGTTGCAGCGCATTCGTCTCAGGCCTGCGGAGGGTCCCCGGCCGCCTGGGCCGGCCGGGGCCGAGAGACATACGACTGGCGCATCTTCCCTCGCGGACCAGGGAGCCCCCTCTCTCCCAGTAGGGAAGACCCAGGCTTGGTCCACCTGCGTTCATATATGAGTCGGATCAATCGCGTAAGCGTGATGCGATGATGCATTGAACAGTTTGCTGCGCCAGGACGGAGTGCTTGCGGGGCTCGCGTGGCGTTCAGCGAGGTGTCTCGAGAATGCCATCGGTGGCCGAGATTCGCAGTGGATCAGCGATGGCGCTTGAATGCCAGTTTGCGCCCGCGTGCCCCACATCGTGTGGCGTGCTCCACGCGCCTTCGCCATGCGGCGCGGCTCGCCTGCACTGCGATATCAGGCCGGGAGGCTACTCGCGCGCCGGATCCTGAAGTTTCCGGCGCCTGGATGCGATTGGCGGTGCATGGCGGCGGAAGCAGTCATTGGCGAACCCGTCTCGGGCCGGAATTCCCTGCTAACAGGGAAAATACTGGGAAAACTCGGGCCGAGGGCCCGTTTTTGGCATCAGCATGAGCCTCAAACCCAGGGAAAATGGGCGCTACGGCCTCAAATTCCCTAGTTCGCGAACAGGGAATTTTTCGCCCTGGAACAGGGAACAACGGACCACCTATCAGGCAATCGATAGCGCCGAGGTGGGAACACCTCGCGCGCCGTGGAATTCCGGCTCGCAAGGCCGGTGGGCGCCGACGGGGTGGTGTTCATCGATGACTTCCGGCCGGGCGGCCCAACGGCTCCGGGCCACTGCACGAGCGGGCTTCCGGTCGGATACGGCGGGGGCCGATGCTGGCTACAGCCCCACAGCGAGTGCATCCAGCTTCTGCGCCGCCTCGTGAACAAGACGGCGTGCCGCAATGATCTCGGCGATGGGCATCGCAGATGTGCGGTCCGCTGCCGTCAGCACCGCAGCCAGGATCTGATCCGAGTGTGCCATCAAGGCAATGAGATGGTCCGCCCGTGGCTGGCTGTCGCCCCGAAGCCATGCCTTTACCGCACCCTCGCTGGCGCCGCTCCACCGCATCAGCCGCTTCACGGCGCCTCGTTCCCGGCGAGCCTCCCGACGCAGCGCCTCGGTCAGCAATGACGCGTGCCGAGGCCGTGCGTCCACGTCATTCTGCGAATGGTGCAGTTTTCCGCCCAATTCGGGCAGAGTTCCGCCCTTCTCCGTCCCCATGTGGCTGAAGTCCCTGCGCTAAGGTCGGCGCAGGGTGCGACATCACCGCGGCTTCGCTGGTTCCTTGCACCACGGCTGGAAGGGTGACCGCCGGCCTGCCGGCGCTCGCGACGGGGAGCCTGCGTGTGAGGTCGTCCACGGAAAGCACAGGCGATTCAGAAGGCGTCCGGCGGCGTGCGGCCGAATACGTCCGGATGTCGACCGACCACCAGCGCTACTCCACCGAGAACCAGTCGACAGCAATCCGGAAATATGCGGCGGAACGCGGCATCGAGATCGTCCGCACCTATGCCGACCACGGCAAGAGCGGCTTGAGCCTCGCTGGCCGATCCGGCCTCAAGAGCCTGATCGACGATGTTCGAGCCGGGCGGGCGGATTTCAACCTGATCCTGGTCTACGACGTCAGCCGTTGGGGACGCTTCCAGGATGCCGACGAAAGCGCCTTCTACGAGTACCAGTGCCGCAAGGCAGGGATCCAGGTCGAGTACTGCATCGATGGCTTCGAGAATGACGGCAGCCCGGTCGCCACGATCGTCAAGGGCGTCAAGCGAGCCCTCGCCGGCGAGGGCAGCCGCCTGCTGTCAGTCCGGGTCTTTGCCGGGCAGGGCCGGCTGATCGAGCTTGGGTTCCGCCAGGGCGGTCCGGCCGGGTTCGGATTGCGCCGCCATCTGCTGGATGGTGCCGGGAACCGCAAGGCACCGCTGGCCCGCGGCGAGCACAAGAGCCTTCAAACGGACCGCGTGATCCTCGTGCCGGGGCCTCCCGAGGAGGTGGATGCGGTCCGCTGGATCTATCGCAGCTTCGTCGAGGAGGGGCGCAGCGAGAACGAGATCGCCGCGTTGCTGAACGCCCAGGGCATCAGCACGGATCTGGGGCGGCCCTGGACGCGCGGCACCGTCCACCAGATCCTCATCAACGAGAAGTATGTCGGCGACAATGTCTGGAACCGCGTCTCGTGCAAGCTGCAGGGCGCGCGGGTGCGAAATCGCCCGGACATGTGGATACGGCGGGACGGCGCCTTCGAGCCTCTCGTCGACCATATGCTGTTCGAGGCAGCGCAGATCATCATTCGAGAACGATCAAGACGCCTCACGGATGAGGAGATGCTTGAGGTTCTGCGGACTATCCTCGCAAATCGCGGCTACCTGTCGGGCCTCGTCATCGACGAAGTGGACGGAGCCCCCTCCAGTTCGGCCTACCGGTCCCGCTTCGGAAGCCTCCTGCGGGCATACCAGCTCGTCGGCTTCTCGCCGGACCGCGACTACCGGTATGTCGAGGTCAACCGTGCGTTGCGCAGGCTCCATCCGGAGATCGTCGCTCAGGCAATGGCGGGGATCCGGGATGTCGGAGGAGCCGTCGAGCAGGATCCGGCCACAGACCTTCTGACCGTAAATGGCGAGTTCACGGTATCCATCGTTCTCGCGCGCTGCCAGGAGACGCCTTCGGGGACGGTGCGCTGGCACATCCGCCTCGATACGGGCCTCGCACCGGACATCACCGTCGCGGTCCGCATGGCACCCGGCAATGCGAGTATCCGCGACTACTACCTCCTGCCTCGCCGCGATGCGACGCTGGGTCGGCTGCGCATCGGAGAGACGAACGACCTTCTGCTCGAGGCCTTCCGCTTCGATACATTGGAAGCGCTCGCCGATCTGGCGCGGCGCGTGAGCATCATGGAGGCTGCCTGATGCCTGCCCCCGCCGCCGCGAAGGTGCAATCTATCCCGATCGCAAAGATCGATGTGATCAATCCGCGAGCCCGAAACCGGAAGGTATTTCGGGAGGTGCTCGAGAGCATCGCGGCTGTCGGTCTGAAGCGCCCGATCACCGTCGCCTTGCGGCAAGGTCCGCAGGGCCTCCGGTACGATCTCATCTGTGGCCAGGGTCGCCTCGAAGCCTTCCGGGAACTTGGCCAGACGGAGATCCCGGCCGTGGTGGTGGACGCCGAGACCGAAGATTGCCTCGTGATGAGCCTGGTCGAGAATGTGGCCCGGCGTCAGCATCAGGCCATCGACCTGCTGCACGATATCGACGGCATGCGGCGGCGCGGCCATTCGGATCCCGAGATCGCCCGTAAGACTGGGCTCTCGCTGGAGTACGTCCGTGGCGTTCTTCGGCTCCTCACGGGCGGCGAGACGCGCCTCCTGAGGGCGGTGGAAGCCGGACAGATGCCGGTCAGCGTCGCCGTTGAGATCGCGGAGGCAGAGGACGCGAATGTCCAGCGCGTGCTGCACGAAGCCTATGAGAAGAAGCTGCTGCGCGGCCACAACCTGATGTCCGCGAAACGTCTGATCGAGGTGCGCCGCAGCCAGGGCCCGCGGGTGAAAGCCAACGAACGTCGTCGGCTGCGACCGCTGTCGGTGGACTCCCTGCTGCGGACCTATCGGCAGGACGTGGATAAGAAGCGCATGATCGTGCGTGATGCGACGAACACGCGGGGCATGCTGTTGTTCGTGGTGGAGGCGCTGCGGGCCCTTCGAGCCGATGAGGGCTTCGTGAATCTGCTGCGCGCCGAAGGCCTCTATACGATGCCGGCCAAACTTGCCGAACGCGTTGGTCCCGCGCCCGGGGAGGCATGAGATGGTCGCCGAGCACAAGCCGCCGCGCATCAAGAGTGCGTTCGAGGCCACCAGCATCCAGGTTCCTCTGGAGCGGATCCGCCCGCTGCGCCCGGTCTCCGGTAAGACGCGGAGATCGACGAAGTATGCGCAGATCGCTGCCTCAGTGGCCGAGGTGGGCCTGATCGAGCCGCCGATCGTGGTGCGCCATCCGTCGGAGCCGGACGCCTACCTACTACTTGATGGGCATCTCCGGGTCGAGATCTTGCGCGATCGGGGCGCTGTCGATGTCCTCTGCCTCGTCGCGACTGACGACGAGGCATTCACCTACAATAAGCGCATCAGCCGCCTCGCCGCGGTGCAGGAGCACCGCATGATCTTGCAGGCGGTCGACCGGAACGTTCCTGAAGAGCGCTTGGCCCGTGCACTCAACATCGACATCAGCACGCTGCGCCAAAAGAAGCGTGCCCTTCAAGGCATCTGTCCGGAGGCCGTCGAGATCCTGAAGGACAAGCCGATCTCGCTGAGCGTGTTCTCCATTCTGCGGCGCATGATGCCGCTGCGACAGATGGAAGCTGCCGAGATGATGGTGGGCATGAACCGCTACTCGAAGGGCTACGTCCAGGCGTTGCTGGTCGCGACACCGGAAGACCAGCTGGTGCAGGACGGCAAGCCGAAGGCGCCGAAGGCCCTGACCCGCGAGCAGGTGGTTTTGATGGAGCGCGAGACGGCGCGGCTCGACCGGGAGATCAAGGTCGCCGAGCAATCTTACGGCCCGGACCATCTGCGGATGGTGCTTGCGCGAACCTATCTGACCAAGCTCGTTGCGAATGCGCGGGTCGAGCGCTGGCTCCAGCAGCACCAGCCGGAGATGCTCACTGAGTTCCGCAAGCTCGTGGATGGCCAGACGGCCGTGGCGTAGTGCCGGCGCGGCCGGGTGGGGCTGGCCACTGAGATGGAGACCAGGAGGACCCTCCAAGCGCGGGGACCGCCGGAGACGCCGCACGGTGGGGCGGATCGAGGGCGGTGGTGGGGATGGCGGCGGACCCGCTGGCGCCCATCGGGCCAGCCACCATAGGGCTGGCCGACTGGATAGAGCGCGCCCGTAGTGTTCACTGCCGCCACGGGCGCGGCTATCCGCTCTTGCTGCCGCTTCTGCATCATCCAAAGCATCGCCACGTCTTGAAGCCGCGGAGGCACTGCGCGCAGATCGACCCTGCCTGAGGCGGGACTGACCGCGATCAACATGGGCTGCATCGCCACGCTGCTGCGGAGCTACGTGCTGAACGTGGGTTAGGCCCCGCTCGGGCAGGTCCATCACGTCCCATGGGGGGCAGTACTGTTTCGGGTGCATGTCCAGAACTGCGCTGTGTGTTCGAGCGAGCGCTGCCATCGAGAGCTGTCGCATGCCCCCCCCCTAGCCATCACCCACTAACCGGTGGGCGGGATGGCGCGCAGTGATTGCTACGCTGATCAAGGTGCACCTTCTTCACTAAGCGATCGTTAATCTCCTCCGTGAAGGCCAGCCAGCCGTAAGCGTCAGGACGACGGGTCATGGGCGGGCGGTTATTGTTAGATCAGCTCGACCTTTGCGCTTCAGATCCACCCGAAGGCAGTCTCAGTGAAGCGTTGAGTCCACAATTCACTGTTTCCGAACAGACGCTCGTTGACGACAGCCCGCTTCAGGTAGTGACCGACGGGAAACTCATCGGTGATGGCAATGGCGCCATGCAGTTGGACTGCTTCCTCGCAGACTTTGCGAGCCATATCTCCAACCTGCGACTTGGCCGCAGCAATTGCGAGGAAGCGCTCAGTGGGATCCGCCGCTCCGAACGCTTGCGTTGCCCTCCAGCCCAACGCGTCGGCTTCCTCACATGCGATGTGCATGTCGGCGACGCGGTGCCGAAGTGCCTGGAACGCCGCCAACGGCTGTCCGAATTGACGGCGCGCGCGAAGGTGATCGGCCGTTGCCGCCAGAGCCGCTTTCATCACGCCGACCGACTCAGCAACGCATCCCAGGGCACCGGCCAAGCGGGAGACCTCAAGCAGTGTATCGGCGTCGGCGCCGATCGCAACCAGCTCATCCGGGCCGACCCGGGCGCCAGAGATGCGAACTTCGCCAGCCTTTCGCCCGTCGATCAGACGGTACGGACGGATCGTAACGGCAGCCTCGTCGGCGCGGATGAGCAGCACAACGCGCTGATTGTCGCAGGTTGCGCTGACGAGGAGGTGATCCGCGGTCGGCGCACCGAGGACGACTGCCTTGTGGCCATGCACTCTCCAGCCGCCATTCTGAGGCGTCGCCACGGCCGAAGGCGCGTCGGGGTGGTCTCGGCCTGGTTCGTCATGCGCGAGGGCCAACTGGGCCCGCCCTGCGGCCAGCTCCGGCAGCAGGCGGTCCCGGACGTCGGCTCGGCCGTACGCGACGAGCGACCAGCCACAGATGGCCACACTGGAGAGATAGGGTTCCAAGACCAGGTGCGCGCCCAGTTGTTGGAGCAGCATCCAACTCTCGGCGGGGCCGCCTCCGGCTCCCCCACGATCCTCCGGCAGGGACAGTCCCAGCCAGCCAAGCTCGGCAAAGCGATGCCATAGGGTGCGATCGTGACGTCCGTTGTCCTGCAGGTCGGCGCGCCTTCGGGTGAAGCCATACTCATGCGACAGGAACTCGTGGGCGGCCTCCTCGATCGCGAGGAGGTCTGCCCCGGGGCGGGATGGTAGGCTCATCGGCCGAGGACCTGCTGCGCGATCAAGTTTCGCATGATCTCGCTGGTGCCCGCGGAGATCGAGGCCTTGCGCCAGAACAGATAGAATGGCGTGACCGTCGCGGCATCCTCTGGGCCGATTGGCGTCTCATCCTGCCAGCCGTCCTGCATCACGTCTGGAAGAAGGGGCAGCCCATACAACCCAAGGGCTTCGCTCATGAGCCAGGAGAGCTCCTGCTGGAGCTCCGTCCCGCGGACCTTGATCAGGGACGCGCCGGAAGCGTTGGCCGGGTCGGGTGAGTCCAAGGCCCGCAGCACCAGGGTTTCCAAGGCCCGGAACCGGATGGCCGCGCGGGCTATACGGATACGCAACCCCGGCTGCGCGCCGGGGCCTGCCTGCACGATGCGGATCAGGCGATCCAGCATCGCGCGGGCACGACCGACATCGGCATTGAGAATCCTCTCGTGGCCGACGGTCGACTTGAGAAGGCCCCAGCCTTGGTCCTCAAGGCCGACGCGGTCCGACACGGGTACCCGGACGTCGTCGAAGTAGACCTGGTTGAGGACATGCATGCCATCCAGCGATGGTAGTGGTCTGACGGAGACACCGGGACGCCGCATGTCCACGAGCAGGATGGTGATGCCAAACTGCCGACGGTCGCCGCTCGCGGTCCTCGCGAGCAGCATGCAGCGATCCGCCCATTGGGCGAACGTCGTCCAGATCTTCGTCCCGTTGATGACATATTCATCGCCGACGCGTTCTGCGTGGCATCTGAGGCTCGCGAGATCGGAGCCTGCCTCCGGCTCTGACCAACCCTGGCACCAGATCTCGCTCCCATCGAGGATGCGCGGCAGGTACCTGGCGCGCTGTTCATCGGTGCCATGGGCGATGAGCAGCGGCCCGACGATCGTCAGCGCCATCGGGATGACGGATGGCGCACCTGCGCGCGCACTCTCCTCGTCGAAGATGTGCCGCTGTAGGATCGTCCATCCTGCGCCGCCGTAGTCGCGGGGCCAGCCGGGCGCGACCCAACCCCGCTCATGCAGAACTCGGTGCCAGAACATCAGTTCGTCGCGCGACAGCGTATGACCAGCCTTCGCTCGCGCCGCCAGCGCACGAGGCAAGGCGCTCGTCAGGAAGCCCCTCACCTCGGCGCGAAAGCCGTCCAATTCGTCTGCCGCCGGAACGCCGCCCATCAGACCTCGACCCGCTAGGGTGTGCGATCGTGCGGCAGGGCTGTCGGGACGCCAAGCCACGCGACATTGCATTCACAGATGTGAATGCCTAGCCTCGGCGGCATCGCGCCTCCACGACGGAACATCGGGTGATGCCGAAGAAGCGGATTGCTGCCGCGCCGGTGAAGTCGGCGAAGCGCGTGCTCGAGGTCTTCGAGCTCTTCGACAAACTTCGTCGGCCGGCCAGCGTCACGGATGTGGCGACATATCTGGGCTACCCCGCCTCGAGCGCCGCCGTTCTCCTGCGGTCGCTGGTCGACCTGGGCTACATGAAGCAGGATGCGCGGGGGCGGCGATACGCGCCGACGCCGCGGATCGCCTTGCTCGGGGAGTGGGTGGGCATGGCCACCTGGGGCGAGGGCGGCATCAGCGACCTGATGAAGCACGTCCACGCCGCGACCGGTCAGGTCACCATCCTGGCCGGCCGTCTGGGTCTCGATGTCCAGTACATGGCCATCATCGAACCCGATAGCGGCGACATGACCTACATGCCCGGGGCACGTCGCCCCCTGTTCCATACGGCGGCCGGCATTGCGGTGGTTGCGAGCTATGCCGACGCCGTCATCGGGCAACTCGTCAGGCACTTCAACGCGCTCCATCCGCCCGAGAAGCGGGTTGGCCTTCCGTCGATCATGCGGGCCGTCGAGGAGACCCGCCGCCGCGGCTACGCAAAGGTCGTGGACAAGGTCCGGGTGGGCCGCGGGTCGGTGGCGATGTTGCTGCCCCTAGATCCCCTGCAGGATCGCCCCATCGCGCTGAGCGTAAGCGCGGACACCGACATCCTCCGGAGGGAGGATGCCACCTTCATCGCTGCGATGCGGGAGGGGCTCGAAGGCTGCTGGGGCGCCGGCAAGCTCAGCCGGTGGACGCGAACAGCTTCAGCGCGGCCTGGCGGTCGATCTTCATCGTCCCCGTCCGGGGCAGGGAAGGCACGATGAGAAAGCGGGCGGGCACCTGATAGGCCAGGAGCCGGCCGCGGCTGAAGGCGGCGAGATCCTCCACCGATGGCGGCAGGACACCGGGTCGGCACTCAAGGATCGCAACCGGGACCTGGCCAAGGCGATCATCCGCCAGGCCCAGGACGGCCGCGTCGGCGATGGCGGGATGTCCGCGCAGGGCATCGGCCACCCGGCCGGCGAGCACCTTGAAGCCCCCGCGATTAATGGCGTCGTCAGCCCGCCCATGCAAAGTCAGGAACCCTTCGCGGTCGAGGACGGCAAGGTCCGTGGTGCGTGTCCAACCCGGTCCGAGGCGGTCAGCCTGAACCTCCAGGATGCCGAGCTCGCCGGGGCCGACCACGGTCCCATCCATCGAGTCAACGATCTGCAAGCGGACACCAGGCCTGGCTCGCCCTACCGAGCCGCTGCGGTCTGGCTTTCCAGCCACGTCATCGGGGGACAGCGACGTCACGATGCCGCAGAACTCCGTGGCGCCGTAGTGGCTCAGCACGGGGATGGAGAACCGCTGCTCGAAGCGTGCCCTCACGCTGTCTCCGAGCGGCGCGGATCCGGTCCGCAACGCCCGGGCCGAGGAGAGGTGCGTGGGATCGATATCCGCATCCAGGACCATCTGGATAGCGGCCGGGGGCAGCCAGAGCCAGGACGGGCGGAGACTTCGGACCGCCTCCCCCCATTCGGCCGCCCTGAAGCGCTCCAGGAGCAGCGCGGGTCGCCCCTCGGCGGCGAGGAGCATCAGCAGGTACATGCCGCTGATGTTGGCGAGCGGCTGAAAGAGGATCGAGGGCGAGATCTGCCCGGGCTGCTCGCATTCCCCGAGCATCGCCGTCAGATCCGCCATGGCGGACAGGGTGGCCATGCGGCCGAGGGTCAGGCGCTTTGGCGTCCCTGTCGTCCCGCTGGTCAGCATCACGACCAGCGCGTCGCGGTCCCGCGGTTGTGACGGCCATTCGGAAGGCACGGGTGTCACGATAGAAAATCGCGGCGGCCCGTGCTCGACGAGGGTCACCCCGAGCGCACCAGTCTTCCGCAGCGCCTCGGCGACCGCGTCCGATCCGAGGTCGTCCGCACTTCCGAGTACGACTAGGACGCCGAGCCTGACGATGTCAGCGGCCATGCCATCGGGCGACTGAATGGAGGAGATGACGACCGCAGGGCGACCGGTCGCCATCAGTCCAAGGATGGTGCCTGCTTGGCCCGGCCGGTTTCGCGCGATGACTGCGACGGGGGCGTGCGGCGAATAGGCAACGGATGCGAGAGTGTCGTCGATGTGCGTCGCGTTCTCGCTGACCCACTGCCAGTCATACCAGGTATCGCCGAAGCCGAGGGCCGGGCGTGCCGGATCCTGCGTCCAGCGGCTGCGCATCGTCTGCGCGAGGCCATCCGTTTCCATGAGCGGGGACTGTCGGCATCGCTGCACGCAGCGTCAATGCATCGTCCTGGTCAGGGCAGTGCATTCACGGATGTGAATAGGCCGGACCAGTCCTTGGCCGGCTCGGCACGCCGATGCAAAGCTCTTCGCCAAGCAGAGGAAATGGAGCGCATGGCGCAAACCGGCGCCTGGGTGTGCAGCGACAATCGGGCAAGTCCCAAGGGCGTCGGCGCTGGGCATGGCATCGATGCAAGCCCGTTCAATCCGTCGCTCCCTGCTCCCGACTACGTATGCGCAACCGCCATGAAACGTGATTGCCCAATAACACGGACGGCGGCCCGTCGACGTGTGGGCGGGACGACCGCGATCTAAGGGAGGCAACAATGGTGGAACGACGGTCTCTACTGGCTGCGGCAGGATTAAGTTGTCTTCCCGTCGTCCGGAAGCAGGCCTCGGCGCAGGAACGCTATCCGACCCGTCCGTTGCGCATCGTCGTCCCCTTCGCGGCGGGTGGAGCGACCGACCTATTCGCGCGGAAGTTCGCCGATCGGGCAACGTCCGGCTTCGGTCAGCCGATCGTCATCGAGAACCGTGGCGGAGCGGGTGGCATCCTGGGATCCTCAGAAGTCGCGCGGGCCGCGCCCGACGGCTACACGGCATTGTTCGGCACGGCTTCGACCCACGGCGTGAACCCCACGATGATGGTCCGGCCGGCCTATGATGCGATACGCGACTACGCGCATGTCGCGATCGTCGGCACCGCGCCCCTGGTGGTCGCCGTCCATCCGAGCGTCCCGGCAAACAATCTGCGCGAGATGGTCGAGCTCGTTCGCACGAGGCCTGGTCACTATTCGTATGCGACCGCCGGCGTCGGCACGATCACCCAGCTCGCCTTCGAGTGGCTGAAGCAGACGCAGAACCTGGACATCACCCATGTCGCATACCGCGGGAGCAACCCTGCGCTGATGGATGTGCTCGCAGGTACCATACCCTTGTTCCTCGAGACATTCGGGCCGCTGATCGACCACCACCGGACCGGCCGCATTCGGATCATCGCCGTCCTGAGCGCGCGGCGGTCCACGAGCTTCCCGGAGATTCTGACGGGTGAGGAGGTCGGCTTTCCGGGCGCGGAGTTCGGCACCTTCAATGTCCTGAGCCTGCCTGCGGGCGCGCCTGCAGGGATAGTCAATTCCCTGAATCGGACGGCCATGGCCACGATGAAGGACGAGGCCCTGCAGCGGGACCTTCGGAGCCTCGCCATTGAGCCGGTCACCGATTCAACGCCGGAGTCGGCGGCCGCCTATGTGCAGGCGGAAATCCAGAAATGGGCGCCGCTGGTGCGGGCGAGTGGCGCCCAGATCGAGTAGCCAGGCGAGGGGATCGCCGGCTCCGGGCGCTTCAAGCGGCGCTGATCCCCCTGTCCACGTCAGAGGTGAGAGCCGCCGTCGACCAGTATCGTTGAACCAGCCGTCAGGCGGAGGTACGTGACCGCGGCCAAAACGGCCATTGCCACCTCATCCGGTTGGCAGATTGCCTTCAACGGGCTCTGTGCGATGTGCCGCAGAAAGCCTTCCTGGGTACGCCCCGGGGATGAAGTCGGTGTCGACCCCGGCTGGCGCGATCCCCATGATCCTGATCTGTGGTGCGAGAACCAGTGCCAGCGACTTCCCCATCGTATCGAGCGCTGCTTTGGAGCCTGCATAGGGCACGCTGCTGCCCTCGCCCTTGAGCGCGGCAAACGAGGAAATGTTGACGACGACTGCGTCACCGCTGAGCCGCAACAGCGGCAGGAATGCCCGGATGACCGCGAAGGGATCACGTACATTGGTGATGAGGATGCGATCGAAGGTCTCATCGTCCATGCCCTCGAGATCGCCATGCGGAACAGCTCGCGTCATTCCCGCCGAGTCCACCAGGACATCCACACGTTCGAGGCGATGCTCGATCTCGCTTGCCGCGGCGCGGATCGCGGCACTGTCGGTCGCCGGAAGGAACATCGGTAGGTACCCGGTCCCAGGAAGCTGCGACGCCAACGCCTTAGCCCGTTCCTTCCCGGTATGTACCCAATGACGATACGCGCGCCTTGTTCTGCGAGCCATTGCGCCGTGGCCGCGCCGATCCCGCTGTTCCCCCTGTGATGGCGGCGACCCGGCCCGACAGGGCGCAGCCACCAAGGTCTCCCGGCCGCAGATCGCTCATGGGTGCCTCTCCCAATCCCTCGACGAACGATTCCATTCCGTTGCGGACGGGCGCACCAGCTTTCTCGCCATCCCGGACCGGGAAACACGCCTCGGCAGTCCACGAGGGTACGGTCTGCTAGCCGCGTAGCGGCTCACTCGGGCCGAACACCGGCGACGCGAATGACCTCTGCCCATCGCGTGCGCTCGCGCGCCATCAGCGCCTCGTATTCCTCAGGAGTGCTGCCGACCGCGACCGCACCTAGCTGTCTCAGTCGGGCGATGATCTCCGGATCCCTGAGCGTCTGCTGAACACCGCGGCTGACTGTCTCAATGATCGCTGCCGGGGTCCGGGTCGGAGCGACCAACCCAAACCAAGAGGTGACCACCAGGTCCGGGAAGCCGGCCTCGACCACCGATGGAACGTCCGGCAAGGCCTCGGAGCGGCGCGCGCTGGTCACCGCGAGTGCTCGTACGGTACCCGCCTGGACCTGCGGCATCGCCGTCGTGATGTTGTCGTTGGTCATGTCCACTTCGCCGGCGATGAGCGCCGTCTGCATGGGAGCGCTGCCGCGGTACTGCACGTGAGTTATGTCGAGCCGGTAGCGTGCCTTCAGAAGCTCCATGAACATGAAGATCGTGCTCGCCGTACCTGCTGATCCGTACGTCAGCCGCCCCGGATTGGCTCGGGCGTAGCTGATGAGCTCAGCAAAGGACCGTACAGGAGAGCGGTTCGGAACCAGGACGACGTTCGGCAACTCGGCGACGAGGGAGATGGCCTTGAAGTCCGTAGCCGCATTGAATCCGGGGTTCACATACAGCGCATTACTGAGGGCATTGCTGCCGATCTGCCCCATGAGCAGGGTGTAGCCGTCCGGCTCCGCCCGCGCAGCCGTCGTCGCGCCGATGTTCCCCGAGGCGCCGGCGCGGTTGTCGACGACGAAGCTCTGTCCAAGGCGCTGCGAAAGACCCTGGGCGGCAACGCGTGCCAGGAAGTCAGCACCTCCGCCGGGCGGATAGCCGACGATGATTCGAACAGGCCGGTCGGGATATCGCGACTGTGCTTGCGCATTACCTAAAGTCCAGCGTGCTGCAGCAGCGGCTGAAACAGCCAGGATGGCTCGGCGCATCTGATTTCTCCCCATCCGCCCGCGTCCTTCGATGTAAACGCGGCTGGCAGGACGCCACTGTGGGATGATGTCCAAGCCAACGTTTCCGCGGAAAGCCGAAATCCAAAGCATTTCCGCAATGCGGAATTCCTTGACGTCCAAGCCGGTCTCAAGCGCCTTCGCACCCTATGATCCCCCTCAGCTCATGCCGTAGGGAGCGAGGCCGATGTCCTATGAGACCATTCTGTACGACGTGGGCAACGACGGCGTCGCGACGATCACGCTCAATCGTCCGGACCGGCTGAATGCCTTCAACAGAATGATGGGGGCGGAGTTCCGCGATGTCTGGGCTACCGTCAAGGCGGACCATGGCGTCCGCGCCGTCGTACTGCGGGCATCGGACTGCCCTGCCTTCTGCACGGGGGTCGATGTCAAGGAAGGGGGATGGACGCGTCCGGAGGACGGCCCTTGGGACGCCACGGACCCCGGCGAGGTCCTCGGGCCCAAGAGTAATCACGTCTGGAAGCCAGTTATCCTCGCCACGCACGGCATGGTCGCCGGGGGCGCCTTCTACTGGTTGAACGAGGCTGACATCATTCTCTGCTCCGAGGACGCCCAATTCTTCGACCCGCACGTCACCTTCGGCATGGTCGCGGCGTGCGAGCCCATCGGCGCCCTGGCTCGCATGCCGCTGGGAGAGGTCATCCGAATGACCTTGCTGGGGAACGATGAGCGAATGTCGGCACAGACGGCCCTGCGCATCAGTCTGGTCACCGAGGTCACCCCGACGCGCGAGGAGTTGTGGAAGCGGGCACACGAGATCGCCTCAGCCATTGCGGCGAAGCCTGCCGCGGCGATCCAAGGCAGCGTGCGCGCGATCTGGGAGGCGCTCGACATGCCCCGCCATGCGGCCATGACCAATGCTCTGAAGTACACCCAGCTCGGCAATCCCATCGGCCGAGCCGAGGTCGATCGATGGAGCGCCCCAAAGGCGACGTGGCGCCTACGCTAGGGCTAGAGGTCGGTATCGCCGCCCAGCAGTTCCTTGGCGACTACATGGTGCATGATTTCGGCGGTGCCGTCGGCGATGTTGATCTTGCGCATGGCGATGTAGGCCTCGGAGAGACTCATCTCGTTGGTCAGACCCATGGCGCCGTGCGTCTGCATGGCCCGGTCCACCGCCTGCATCGCGATCTTGCAGCAATAGGCCTTGGCCATCGACAGTTCCTTGTGCGCACGCAGGCCCCTATCCAACAGTTGCACGACGTTCAGCGCCATCAGATGAGCTGCATGGATCTGCATCGCTGACTCGGCGAGAGGAAACATGATCCCCTGGCGATCCGAAAGCTTCCGACCGAACGTCTCGCGCACCTTGGCATGCTCCAGGGCGAGCTCGAGGGCCCAACGCGCGGTGCCAACGGCGCGGGCGATGTTGAACACGCGCCCCAGCCCCACCCCGAGCATCGCCGCCTTGAATCCCTGGTCGAGATCGCCGATGAGCTGATGCTCACCGACCTCCACCTCGTCGAAGGTGAGAACGGCTTCGTCGCCATGTGACTGGCCGAACATCATGATGACCCGCCCGACGCTGAAGCCCGGACTGTTCGTGGGAACCAGGAAGCAGCTGATGCCGCCCTTCCGAACGGCCGCCCGTTCGGGATCGGTGACCGCGAAGACGCAGACGTAGTCCGCATACGGGCTGTTGGTCGTCCAGATCTTGGTCCCCGAGATCCGCCAGCCATTGCCGTCGCGCACCGCCCGAGTCTTGATCATCGCGGCATCGGAGCCCGCACCGGGCTCCGAGAGCGCGAAGCAGATCGTGGTGCGCCCTGACATCAGGCCAGGCAGAATCCCCTCGCGCATACGAGCCGTCATCTTGTGGAGGAGCGGGCTCGGCCCCTTGGCCCAATGACTGACGATCTGGTGTCCGAGCGTGTAGCGGTAGCCGCATTCGTGGAAGATCCGCTCGAACGCGGCGAAGTATGCGGTGAGACCCATGCCGGCCCCGCCCAGATCCTCCGGCGTCGCCAGGGCGTAGAAGCCCGCCTCGGCCGCCCTGGCCCGCACCTCCAGCAACAACTGCCGCATCGCCGGCGTGTGGAGGCCGCGATGGTCGTAGGCGAGGTGCGGATCCTCAAACAGCGAGCGGTTCCGCTCGTGCCGCGGGATGACCTCCGCACGGATGAAGCCGGTGACGGCCTCGCGGAGCGCAGAGATTTCCTCCGGATACTCATAGGCAATGGCAGGCATGGTCAGCTGCTCCGGGGACTATGGGATCTCAGGCAACGCGGCTCGCATTCGCGTCGCGCAGCGCGGCGATCAGGGCCCGTCTCGCGTCGCTGCCCAGCTGTGCGAGGACCTGGGCGCGCTTCATGTAGAGCTGCGCATGGCATTCCGCGGTGAAGCCCAGGCCGCCGTGGACCTGGATGTTGACAGCAGCGTTCCGCAGTGCGGCGTCGCGGGCGATCAGGAGGGTCTGCGCCGGCCCCTCGGCCTCGCCAATGCTGTCCCGCTCGGCGCATGTGGCGAAGGCGAGCTGAGCGCCAGCGGCCTCGCAGCGAACGGCCATGTCGGCACAGTGGTGCTTCACGGCTTGGAAGGCGCCGATGGGCTGACCGAATTGTTCGCGGTCCTTGGCGTAGGCGACAGCCATGTCGCGCGCCGCCTCCGCGGCGCCAACCTGCAGCGCGGCGAGCAGGAGGTCGGCGCGGCGTTGGACTGATGCTGTCCGCGTGGTCGCCGGATCCGCTCGCGGGGCATCGACCTGCGCAAGCGTCAGTGTCCCATCGAAGGGATCGACATCCTCCGGCGCACCGAGTTCGGACGGTTCGATCAGCCTGACGCCGAATGGCGTGAGCAGCAGGAGAAGGTCTTCGGGCTGTGCATCCAGCAACAGCAGCTTCGGTGGCCGAGAGGCAGGCAACGGCAGGGCGAAGGCGGCCCGCCGTTCGCCGCGGAGCAGGCCATTGAGCAGGCCATGGTCTTCGAGCTCACGAGCCATATGGGCGGCCAGTACCGAGGCGAGCAGCGATGGCGTGACCAAGGCGCGGCCGCAGGCCCGGAACAGCAGCGTCTCCTCGGCGAGACTGAGACCTACGCCGCCCGCCCCTTCGGGAATGCCGAGACCAAGCCATCCAAGGTCTGCGATGCGCTGCCACTGATCGCCATCCCGGTTGCGCTCCTCGCCGCCGCGCAGGCGGTCGATGGGAAACTCCGTGGCGATGAAGGCGGCGAAGCTCTCCTCGATCTGGCGTTGTTCGGGATCAGGGAGAAGATCGACCATATCGCTCGCTCTCGTCTCGACGCCGCCAGTATAGGGATCGACCCGACGGTCACGCCGAGGGATCGCTCGGTTTTTCCGCATCGTGGAATTTCTTTGCCTTTGGTCTTCCGTGCCGAGTGGAACGCGGCGGAAGATGCGCGACACCGCTGCGCACGGCGTGCGCCTCGCGCGGCGACGACACATCGAACGGGCGCCATGGACCTCCGATTCAGCGCAGCTGAGAACGCCTTCCGCGACGAGGTGAGGGAATGGCTTTTCGCCAATCGACCCAAGGAAACGCGGCCGACCGACGGTCTACCGATGCGCGCGTTCGACCTCGACTGGCAGCGGCGGCAGTATGACGGCGGTTGGGCCGGGCTGGCTTGGCCAAAGGAGCATGGGGGATGCGGGGCGTCGCTGGTCGAGCAACTGATCTGGTACGAGGAATGCGCGCGCGCCAATGCGCCGCTGCAGGGGTGCCTGACCGTCGCCTTGAATCACGGTGGTCCAACGCTGATCGCTCGTGGCAGCGAAGCGCAGAAGGCTTTCCACCTGCCGCAGATCCTGCGCGGCGAGGTCGTCTGGTGCCAGGGATTCTCGGAACCCGGGAGCGGCTCGGATCTGGCCAGCCTGCGAACCCGAGCGGAGGTCGACGGCGACGATCTTGTCGTCAACGGGCAGAAGGTCTGGACGAGCCATGCGCATCTCGCGCGCTGGCAGGAACTGCTGGTGCGCACCGACCCGGCTGCCCCGAAGCACCGGGGGCTGACCTGGGTGATCTGCGATATGACCGCGCCGGGCATCACCGTGCGGCCGATCCGCACTCTGGCCGGTCACCACCATTTCTGCGAGGTGTTCTACGACAACGTCCGCATCCCGCTCGCGAACGTGGTTGGCGCACTCAATGAGGGCTGGCGGGTTGCCATGTCCACACTCTCGTTTGAACGCGGCACCGGCTATGTCGCGAAGCAGTTGGATCTCGCGCGCGCGATCGAGGAACTGATCTCGCTGGCACGGGAACTACCAGGACGGGGGGGCACGGCACTCCTCGGAGACGACGAGGTCGCCGGCGACCTGGCTGAACTGAAGGCCGAAGTCGCGGCGCTGCGATCCATGACCTATGCCCAGATCTCCCGCTGTCAGCGCGAGGCAGTCCCGGGTCCCGAGGGCGCAATCGTCGCCCTGTACTACGGAGAGCTGTCGCAGCGCGTACATCGGATGGCCATGCGGGTTCTCGGCCCCCAGGGCCTGATGCGTGGTGGCGCCTCAGAGGATCTGGTTGGCGCTTTTCTCCATGTCTTCCACGAGACCATCGCCGGCGGCACGTCGGAGATCCGGCGCAACATCATCGGCGAGCGCGTGCTCGGACTGCCCCGCGTCGGCGCCGGCTAACAGATGGCCCATGGGCGGATGAGCAATCCGCCTATCGATAACGAGGCCAAGGCATGAGGAGATGTCGATGTTCACACCCGGCTTCCGTGCCAGGCTCGCCAGGCGGTCCTTCCTGGCTGCCACCGGCATGACCGCCTTCGTCATGCGCGCGCAGGCGCAGGATTACCCGAACCGCCCTATCCGCATCATCGTTCCCTTCCCCGCCGGCGGCTCGGCGGACGCGGTCGGGCGCCTGGTCGCAGAGATCATCGGCCGGCAGCTGAACGTTCAGGCCATCGTGGACAATCGCGCCGGTGGTGGCGGGGTGATCGGTACGCGCGCCGCGCTGGAGAGCCGCCCCGACGGCTACACGCTGGTGCTGAGCACACCGTCCACCTTCTCGATCCTGCCGACGCTGCGCGAGGCGCTCCTTTCGATGGAGACCGTCCGCTCCTTCACCCCCGTTGGCATGGTCGGCCGGGGACCTTTCGCCCTCGCAGTATCGCCGCAATCGCCGTTGCGGACCGTTGGGGATCTGATTGCCGCGGCTCGTGCCCAGCCGGGCACGATCAGCTACGGGACGGCAGGGATCGGCACGACCCCGCACCTCGTGATGGAACTGCTGCGCCAGATCACGGGGGCCGAGCTGGCGCACATTCCCTTCCGCGGGGGCGGGCCAGCGGTGACGGCTCTCCTCGCCGGGCAGCTGCAGATGGTTTCGGCATTCCTCTCGGAGGTCGCGCCCTTCGCCGCCGACGATCGCCTGCGGCTGCTCGCGATCACCAGTGATGCCCGCCAAGCGAGCTTCCCAGCCGTTCCGACCCTGCGTGAAGGCGGGGTGGATCTGTCCGTCTACGCATGGTTCGGGATCCACGGCCCGGCAGATCTTCCGGCACCGATCGTGGAGAAGCTCCACGCGGCCATCAATGCCGGCCTCGGTGATCCGGCGGTGCGCCAGCGCCTGGCCGCTGTCGGGATCGAGCCGACGCCGGTCACGCGCGACGCGTTCATCGCATCAGTGTCGCGCGAGGTCGAGCTCTACAGCCGCCTGCGCGGCCGCGTCGCGCTAGATTAGCACGGCAGGAGGCGAAGACGGGGCATGTACGAGACCTATTCGGCGCTGCGGATCGAGCGGAAGGGGCGCCTGCTCACGCTCACGATGGACCGCCCCCCCCGGAACGCGAGCAACGCGGCGATGCACCGGGAATTGTCCATGGTCTTTCGCGACATCGCGAGGGATCCCGAGACTGACGTGGTGATGCTGACCGGCGCCGGCGACAGCTTCTGCGCTGGCGGCGACCTGAACGAGATGAGGACGAGGCTGGACCAGCCCGAACTTTGGGTGGCCGCCATGAGGGAAGCGCGGGAGATCGTGCTTGGCATGATCGACCTCGACAAGCCTGTCATCGCGCGCGTCAACGGACCGGCGATCGGGCTTGGCTGCACGCTCGCCCTGCTCTGCGACTTCATTGTCGCGGTCGAGACGGCGCGCATAGCGGACCCGCACGTTCGGATCGGTCTGGCCGCAGGCGATGGCGGCGCCCTGGTCTGGCCGATGAGCATCGGCTTCCCGCGTGCCAAGGAGTTCCTCCTCACGGGCGATGCGATTGCGGCAAAGGACGCGGCCGCCATGGGCCTGATCAACCGCGCCGTTCCTGCCGACGAACTCGATGCCACAGCCTTCGGCTTCGCGGAGCGGATGCTGAACGGCTCGCAAGCGGCCATTCGCAGCACCAAGCGCGCCATCAACCTCCTGGTGCAACAGGCATTGCGGCCGCTCGTCGACGCCCAGCTCGGCCTGGAAACTCTGACTTTCCTCGGCGCCGACCACCGGGCTGGCGTCAAGGCGATGCTCGAGCGCAAGGAGCCCGACTTCAGTGGCGATCGGGCTGGTACGAGCCCAAGCTGACTACCGCGACCGGCCATTGGCTGGCACGATGCTGCGAACCGCCAAGGCACCAAGGCCTCGCGGAGCCACGGAACGTGGCGGGAGGGACAACCAATGTCGGCCACTGCCGCCTCGAGGGGCGGCCGCCCCCATGCGCGGGATACCGTTCAAAGCATCGGCCGTGCCGTCGACCTGCTGCGCCTGATCGCCACCCGCGGGGCGCGCGGGGCCCGCATTTCGGACCTGGTTGCCTGGTCCGGGCTGGCGGCGCCGACCGCCCATCGCATCCTGAAGTCCCTCCAGGCTGAGGGGCTGGTGACCCATACCGCCTCGCATGAGTACCGGATTGGACCGCTGGCCTACGAACTCGGTCTGGCGGCAGCGGTCCGACCCGATCCCGCCGACCTCTGTGCGCCTGTGTTGGAGGACCTCGCGCAACGCACAGGACACCCGACCCACCTGTTGGTCCCGAGCGGCCTTGAGGTGGTCTGCGTTCAACGTGCAGTGCCCGCGTCGTATCAAGTGCGACCGTCTGCCAGTGAGGCGATGCGACGTCGCGGTGGCGAGGCGGCGGCCCCTCGCTGGGTTGGTGGTGTGGGCGTCCGCCGACCGATCGGTGTCGCTGCAGGAGGGCAGGCCATTCTCTCGGAAATGCCAGACGCTGAGGTGGAGCAGATCCTGGCAGCCAACACCGATGCCTACCGGCGGTACTTTACCGGACCGAACGAGGTGCGCGTTGCGGTCGAGCGCACCAGGCAAATGGGCTATGCAGTCACGGCGAGCGGAACGCCGCGCTTCGTCCATCTCGGCGTTGCAGTGCACGACAGCGAGGGAAAAGCCGTAGCGGCGCTGAAGATCCTTCGACCGGCCAGTGGAACTCGGACAGGCGCGACGGATCGCCTGTTGCCATCGCTCCATCGAGCAGCATCGGACCTCCAGCGGCTCTCACCGTTCCTGCCGTGGCCGTCGCCATGAAGCTCTCGGCTCCTGGTAGGCGTTGGATGTTGCCGTACGCCGGCAAGGCACGGATCGTCGCCGCGACGGCGCAACTCACGCAGTGGAGCTGCGCTGGCAGGTCAAGCCGCAGCGCTCGAGCCGGCGACTGTACTGGCCCGCGTCGTGCCGCGCCCGCGAGCGAGGTCAAGTTCGAAGTACGGTGCTGCGCTCGATCCGGCCCTCGGCGGAAGGATCGTGCCTCGGATGTGCGTGCGCATCCTGCTGACGAAGACCCGGATGCCACGGCCATAGACGGGCTAGATGGGTTCGCTTCGGCACGTGTTGCGCGAAGCTGCTCGATGCCATTCGGAATGCTGCGTAATTCACTCCCTTCCGGCGCCTTGAATCCGTTATCGAGGTGCCCCTATATCTGCCCTGCCTGAGGCGGACTGAGCGCGCGCAGCATGGGCTGCATCGCGACGCTGCTGTAGGGGCGGACCGCCGGACATGGGTTCGGCCCCGCTCGAGAAGGTCCATCGCAATCCCATGGGGGACAGCGTGGTTCTCGGATCCACATCCGGAGCTGCGCCCACATGTTCGTGCCAGCTCCGCCCCTTGAGAGCTGTCCCATGCCCCTCACCATCACCGACCAACCGGTGGACGCGCTGACCCCGCGCACCACCAACCCCCGCACCCACTCCAAGGCGCAGATCGCCCAGATCGCCGCCTCCATCCAGCGCTTCGGCTTCACCAATCCGATCCTGGTCGATGAGGCCAATGGCATCATCGCTGGCCACGGCCGTGTGGCGGCCGCCCGCAAGCTCGGCCGGACCACCGTGCCGACCATCCGCCTCGCCGCGATGAGCGAGGCCGAGATCCGCGCCTATGTCATCGCCGACAACCGCCTCGCCGAGCAGGCCGGCTGGGATCGGCACCTGCTCGGTCTCGAGCTGCAGTACCTCACCGACCTCGACATCGATCTCGACGTCACGCTCACCGGCTTCAGCCTGCCTGAGATCGATGTCCTGATCGGGGAGCTGTCGCTGGTTCCCGACAC
Source organism: Neoroseomonas marina (assembly GCF_012927745.1). GTDB lineage: Bacteria > Pseudomonadota > Alphaproteobacteria > Acetobacterales > Acetobacteraceae > Neoroseomonas > Neoroseomonas marina. The sequence continues at coordinate 5,142 of NZ_JABBKX010000017.1, read as the reverse complement.
CGGCAAGCCCGATCCGGCCGACGCGGTCCTTGCCATGCCAGCAGGCCCCGCCATCACCCAGTCCGGCGATGTGTGGACCATCGGCCCGCACCGCCTAATTTGTGGCGATGCCACTATCGCCGAAACCTACCAGCGCCTGCTCGGCACGCGCCGCGCGCAGATGGTCTTCACCGACCCGCCCTATGACGTGCCGATCGATGGCCATGTCTGCGGCCTCGGCGGGGTCAAGCATCGCAAATTCGCCATGGCCGCCGGAGAGATGACGGAGGCCGCCTTTACCGACTTCCTCACCACCGTGTTCCGCCACCTCGCCGCGTTCAGCAAGGATGGCGCCCTGCACTTCCAGTGCATGGATTGGCGCCACATCGGCGAGATCATGACCGCCGGCCGGGCCGCGTATACCGAGCTCAAGAATCTGTGCGTCTGGACCAAGACCAATGGCGGCATGGGATCGCTGTACCGCTCCCAGCATGAGCTGGTCTTCGTGTTCAAGGCCGGCAAGGCACCGCACATCAACAATGTCGAACTCGGCAAACACGGCCGCTACCGCACCAATGTCTGGTCCTATGCCGGGGTGAACAGCTTCGGCGGCCAGCGCGACGATCTCGCCTTGCACCCCACTGTCAAACCTGTGGCCATGGTCGCGGACGCCATCCGCGATTGCTCGCATCGCAAGGGCATTGTGCTCGACGCCTTCGCCGGGTCCGGCACCACGCTGGTGGCGGCGGCACAGACCGGCCGGCGCGGCTACGGCATCGAGCTCGATCCCCTCTATTGCGATGTCATCCTGCGCCGCGTGCAGGACGCCTGCGCCGCGGAGGCGGTGCTGGAGGGCACCGGCCAAACCTTCGCGGCGGTCAGCGCCGTACGGCAGGCGGAGGCCCTGACGGCCCCAGCGCAGGCCGTGGCGGCCGAGGGCGTGGCGGCATGAGCAAGGCCCCCACCACCCCGGCGGAGGACGAGGCGGTCGGCTACGGCCGGCCGCCGCGCCATACGCGCTTCAAACCCGGCCAATCCGGCAATCCCCGCGGCCGCCCCAAGCAGAGCGGCACCGTGAAGGTCGATATGGAGGCGCTGCTCTATGCGCCGGTCGCCGTGACGCGCGACTGCGGTCCGCAGATGATGTCACGTCTCGAGGTCACCTACCGCCGGATCCTCGCGAAGGCCTTGAGGGGCGATACGCGCTCGATCGCCCATATGCTGAAGGCGTTCGAGAAGCACGACATCATCGAGCTCCCGAAGGTTCAGCAGGGCGGCGTGGTCAACCTGCCCGATGATCTTCCCCCAAGGCTGGCGGGCACCTTGTTGGAAAACTACGGGCGGCCACCCTGGACCAAGCGGCAGATCGCACGGTTTCGGCCCGAGTATGAAAGGACCCGCGACGAGAGGGAGCGCGAATACGACATGCGCTGGTTCGGCCGATGAGGGCGCGCAACGCAGATCCCGCCCGGCGGGGCGGCCGGCCGAAGGGGGCGGAGAACGGCAAGACCATCCTGCAGCGCATCGCGCAGGAGCGGCACCCCGTCGTTGAAGCTGACCGGCGGCTTCGCCCGACGACGGTGGATCTGCTGCTGCGGATCTTGATGCGAAACGCCATGTCCGGCGATCTGGCCGCGGTCAGGCTGCTCGACCAGTTCCGGGAACGCTACCAGCCCGTCAGCGATGGCGGGGGCTATCTGGTCATGCACGGCTATCCCGGCACGAAAGAGGAATGGCTGGCAGACGTGAAGGCGTACCAGGACAAGCTTTGGCGGGGAACCGACTGATAGGCCAGGATCCAGCCGGCGTCCCGGCAACCCTGAGGCGGCCCGGCCAGGCGATCGGAGGCGAGGCCGCCACATCCGGCGCCCCGCCCTCCATGCCCGCAGCAGCGGCCTACCGGGTGCGGTCCATCAGCCAGCCGAACAGCCCGCCCTTGATGGCGGCGTTGGCGAGGGCGGTGCCGGTCCACAGATGCCGCCGCGGCCTCTCTGGCAGGCGCTCGCAGTGCGCCAGCCGGGCTATGGCAGACAAAGAAGAACCGGTCGCAGCTACCATCCCGACTGTAGCGGTCGAGATAGTCATCGAGGTCGCTTGGCGGCGTGCCGGTCTTGACCTGCACCCAGGCGGTCTCCCCCGTCGCGGGATGATCGAGCAGCAGGTCGACATCGGGCAGCAGAACGCCAGCGCGATGCCGTCACCCGCCGTCGATCAGAGTTGCAGCCGAATCCCGAGCCGCCCAATCACGCCGCCCCACAGCCGCGAATGCTCGTCGATCATCTGTGCGAGCGCCTCCGGCGTTGAGGATCGCGCGGTGAATCCAGTCGCCTCGATGCGACTGCGGATGTCCGGCATGGCCAGCGCCGCGGCCACGGCGCGCTGCAGCCGGGCCACGACGGCGGCGGGCGTGCCGGACGGCGCCGCGACGCCGAACCAGGAATTGGCGTCGAGCCCCTGATAGCCCTGCTCGGCGAAAGTCGGCACGTCTGGCGCCACCGGGCTGCGCGCCGTATCCGCGACCGCGACGATGCGGATGCGGCCGGCCTTGTGCTGCTCGATCAGGGCGCCGCTGATATTGGCGGGCATCATCTGGATCTCGCCGGTGTTGAGTGCAGTCAGGGCCGGCGCCTCGCCGCGATAGACGATCGCTTCGGCCTCGATGCCCGTCGCCGCCAGCACCATCGCGGCAAACAGATGCGCGCCGGTGCCGGGGCCGTAGGAATGATAGTTGAGCTGCCCCGGCCGCTGCCGCGCATAATCCACGAATTCGTGCAGGGTGCGCGCGGGAACCGTCGGCGAGATCGCGATGATCCACGGCGCCACCGCGACCAGCGACACCGGCTGGAAGTCCGACACCTTGTAGGGCAGGTCCTGATAAAGGTGCGGATTGGTCGTCAACGCCGAGGTCGAGGCGAAGAGCAGCGTGTATCCATCCTTTGCGGCCTGGGCGACGGCCATGGCGCCAATCACTGTCGCGCCGCCGGGCCGGTTCTCCACCACTACGGGCTGACCGAGATCGCGGGACATGCCTTCGGCCAGGAGGCGCGCCGTGACGTCGCTGCTGCCGCCGGCGGGGAAGGAGACGACCAGCGTGATGGGACGCGTCGGGAAAGCGGGCGCCTGGGCGCGCGCCGCCGGGGCGAGCGGCGCGAGCAGCGCAGCTAGGGCCAGGCGGCGGTTGGCCTCGATCGGGAATGTCATCGGCTTCTCCGTGATCCTTGTCAGATCGTCAGCGCGGAATTGATGAGCGGCTTGAGTTCGAAGGGCCGCAGCACCTGGGTGACGAAGCGCTCGACGAGCGGCTCGTAGGCCCGCCACAGGCGGCGCAGCGTGTGGTGGGGATCGGGCTCGAAATCGACGCGCAGATCGACGAGCGGCCAGGAATGGCGGTCCACGATGAGCAGCGACGCAGCCATCACCGGCTGGGTTTCCCCGCCTTCCGCGATGCCGGCATCGAGCGCGGCGAGCAGGCGTTCGGCGAAGGTCTGGCCATGCGCGGCCTCATAGGCGTCCACCATGGCCTTCGGCACGTCGCCGGTCGCGAGGAAGTTCCCCACCGAGACGCAGCGATTGCCCACATGGCCTGCATTGATCGATTCGATCTGCGGGCCGTTGAAGAAGGCCGTCCGCCCGTCCCGGTCCAGGGCGGCGAATTGCCGCTGCCCCGGATACTCGCTGCCGGCGACGAGGAGATTCACCGTCTCTTGAGCGCCATAGCCGCGGGCGAGGAAGTCGAGACCCAGCGGACCGGCGCGCGTATCGGTTCGATGCTGCGTCAGCACGGCGCCCACCCCGGCACGCGCCCAGGGGCATCGGTTGCCCACGGCGATGCTGGAACTGGCCGAGACGATCCCGAACATCCCCGATTCCGGATCCTGAGCTGCTAGGGAGAAGGTCATTGCGCCCTCTTCGGTGGATACAGCGTAATTGTAGCGCTACAATTGACACAATCAAGCGGGATAGGCGAGCCCTGCCCGCGTCTTTCGCATCGTGCTAACCGCATCCGCCAATGACCCACGGCCCCGGCCAGACCCGACGCACCATCCGCATGAGCGACGTCGCGCGCGAGGCCGGCGTGTCCCCCATGAGCGTCTCCAACGCCTTCAAGCGTCCCGAAATCGTTCAGCCGGAAACGCGCGAGCGCATCCTCACCGCAGCACGCCGCCTGGGCTATGTGCCCAACGGTGTCGCGGGGACCCTCGCCTCAGGGCGCAGCAGGATGGTCGCCGCGCTGGTGCCGTCCATCCGCAATTCGAGCTTCGCACGCACCGTCCAGGGCCTGAGTGACCAGCTTGCCGAGCAGGGCTACCAGCTTCTGCTCGCCGTGGCCGACACGGCGGAACGCGAGCGCCAAGCCATCGAATCCGTTCTCGGCCGGCGGCCGGACGGCATCATCCTCACCGGCAACGAGCACCATCCGGATACCATCCGCCTGCTGCGGCAGTCGGGTGTCCCGCTCGTCGAGACCTGGATCCTGAGCGGCCCCATCCTCGACATGGCCGTCGGCTTCGACCTGAACGAAGCGGCGCAGGCCATGGGACGTCTGCTGGTCTCCCGCGGCTACCGCCATATTGGCTTCGCGGGCTACGCGCCGGCCGAGCGCAGCCGCTTCCTGGAGCGCCAGCGGGGCTTCCAGGCGGCGCTGCGCGAGGCTGGGCTGCGCGACGATCTGCTGTTCTACGCCGAGGAGACAGCCGGCTTTGCCGGTGGACGCCTCGCGATGGCGGTGCTTCGCGCGCAGGAACCCCGGCTGGACGCGCTGTTCTGCGTGACCGACATCTTCGCTGTCGGCGCCTTGTTCGAATGCCAGCGCCAGGGTCTTGTCGTGCCGCGGGATTTCGCCGTTGCCGGGTATGGCGACTTCGAGATCGCCGCCGAAGTCGTACCAGGTCTGACGACGGTGCGTACGCGCGGCTACGAGATCGGGCGCGCCGCCGCACACCTGATCGTCGAGCGTGCCGAGGGCGGCATACCCGCACCACGCATCGACGTCGGCTTCGAGGTCATCATCCGCGGCAGCATCTGATCAGGTCCTCGCTTCGAGGACCGTCGCCTTTGCCGTGTGCAGCCATTAGAGCATGATCGCATCTTTTTGAGTCGTGGGGGATTCCGGCACGGGCGTCTGATGTGATTCAAGCTGCTGGCTGGGCAGGAGGCCAGCAG
>NZ_JABBKX010000016.1 GCF_012927745.1 Neoroseomonas marina | reverse complement strand
TGGGTCTGCAGGTAGTTCGTGCCCAGGCCGGCACCCACGTAGATGCCCTGCACGCGCGGATCCCAGCTCTGCGCGTTCGCGGCGATCGGCAGCGACAGCAGCGTCGCGGCCAGAAGGGTCTTCTTGAAGCTCATCGTCATCCTCGCGTCCTCACGCACCGGCCGCGCCGGCGCTGATGGCTCCCCCCTCACTCGGGGTTCGAACGCTACTTAAACACAACGGATGCGCGTTGGCCCGGCTTCCGAGGCCTGTCCCCGAGATAATCGGGCCAGTGTGGCGACGGCGCCACAGCTGTGTAGCGCGGCCACGCTCCCGTGACCGGGGCCGGCGCCCGAGGATTTTCTGCGCCGGTCCCGGCCGCCAGGTCTAGTCTTCCCGCTGGCGGCCCCCCGCCGGGCCGCCGTGCACACGGCCGGTCCACGGCCGGTGACCCGAGGGAGCCCGTCACCATGCCTGATTCCGCGTCGAGACAAGCAGGCGGGGCATCACCCCGCGCCGTCGCCCTCATCGGCCCGCAGGGCAGCGGCAAGTCCACGCTCTTCGATGCCCTGCTCGCCACCGCCGGCGCCGCGCCGGCCCGCCGCCCCGGAGATCCGAGATCCCGCACGACCGGGACCGAGACCCGAGTCGGTCATTGTATTTTCATGGATGAGCCCTGGGCCCTGCTCGATTGCCCCGGCTCCGTGGAGTTCGGCCAGGAGACCGCCGCGGCTCTCGCCGTCGCCGACCTCGCCGTCCTGGTCTGCGAGCCGAGCCCCAACCGCGCCGCCGCCCTTGCCCCCGCCTTCCGGGCGCTCGAGCAGTCCGGCCTCCCGGCGATGATCTTCATCAACAAGGCGGACACGCTGGGCGACCAGCATGTCCGCGACACCCTCGCCGCCCTCCAGGCCCACTCCCGCCGCCCGCTGGTCCTCCGCCAGGTGCCGATCCGGGACAAGGGTGAGGTCACCGGCTATGTCGACCTGGTCAGCGAGCGCGCCTACCGCTGGCGGAAGGGCGAGTCCTCCGAACTCATCCGCATGCCCGACTCCGTCGCGGCGCGGGAGGCCGAGGCCCGCGCCGCCCTGACCGAGACACTCGCCGACCACGACGACACCCTTCTGGAGAAGGTCGTCGAGGACGCGATCCCCACCCCGGCCGAGCTCTACAAGCCGCTCCATGCCGACATCGTGGCCGGCGCCCTCGATCCGGTGCTGATCGGCGCGGCCGAGCGGCGCAACGGCGTCCTCCGCCTGTGGAAGGCGCTGCGCCACGACGTGCCGCGCCCGGAGGAGACCGCCGCCCGCCGCGGCGTCGCCACCGAGGGCGAACCCCTCGCCCAGGTCTTCCGCACCGTCCATGCCGGGCACGGCGGCAAGCTCTCCTATGCGAGGATCTGGCGCGGCAGCCTGAAGGACGGCGCCACGGTGAACGGCGTGCGGATCGGTGGCGTCTCCCGCTTCCCCGGCGGCGAGGCCCAGAAGGTCTCCGAGGCGGCCATGGGCGAGGTCGTTGCCTTCGGCCGGCTCGAATCGATCCCGTCCGGAGCCACCGTCTCACCCTCGGGCAGCGCGCCGGCCCTCCCCTTTCCGGCGCCGCCGGCGCCCGTCTACGCGCTCGCCATCGCGACCGAGGACCGCAAGGACGACGTCCGCCTCTCGGGCGCGCTGCAACGGCTCGTCGAGGAAGACCCCTCGCTGACCGTCGTGCATGACGCCGAGGCCGGACAGATCCTTCTCCATGGCCAGGGCGACATCCATCTCGGCCATGCGGTGTCGCGACTGGCCGAAGCCCATGGGCTGCGCGTCTCGACCACCCGTCCGCGCATCGCCTTCAAGGAGACGATCCGCCAGGCGGCCCGCCACCATGCCCGCCACCGGCGCCAGACCGGCGGGCACGGCCAGTTCGCGGACGTGACGCTCGAGGTTGCCCCCCGCGCCCGCGGCGAGGGATTCGCCTTCGAGGACCGCATCGTCGGCGGCGCCATTCCGCGCAAGTTCATCCCCGCCGTCGGCGAGGCCGCGGAGGAGGCGGCGCGGAAGGGTCCGCTCGGCAACCCGGTGGTGGACATCGCCGTGACGCTGCACGACGGCGCCTTCCACAGCGTCGATTCCTCCGACATGGCCTTCGCCACCGCGACGCGCATGGCGATGCAGGAAGCGCTCGCCAAGGCCGAGCCGGTGATGCTCGAACCGGTCGACCAGGTGACGGTGCTGGTGCCGCAGGACGCCACGGCCGCGGCGCAACGGCTGCTGACCGGGCGGCGCGGGCAGATCCTCGGCTATGCCGAGAAGGACGGCTGGCCTGGCTGGGATGAGGTGCAGGCCCTCGTGCCCGAGGTCGAGCTGCACGACCTGATCATCGAGCTGCGCTCGCAGACGATGGGGCTCGGCACCTACACGCGGCGCTTCGACCACCTCGCCGAGACGCGCGCGCGGTAAGGGCACGGGGGCGGGGGAGGTCGGCTTCCCCCGTCGCCGCCATCCCCCTGAGCGTGGCGCAGGGTCGGCGGGATACGGACCTGCTTCCTTGGCACCTTGGCGTGTCGTCGATTCGCGTCACACTGCGCCCCGCAGAATGGGGAACGTCTCATCATGGAAAGTCAGTACACGGTCGCCGACCTCGTCGCGGACATCCTGCCGCGCATGGGCGTCTCGACCGTCTTCGGCATCGTCTCGGTCCACAACATCCCGATGCTGGACGCCATCGGGAAGCGCAACGCACTGCGCTACGTGATGTGCCGCGGCGAGATGGGCGGTGCCCACATGGCCGACGCCTATGCCCGCGTCATGGGCCATCTCGGCGTGCTGTTCACCTCGACCGGGCCCGGCATGGCGAACGCCATCCCCGGCCTGGTGGAAGCGCGCTTCGCCGGCAGCCCCGTCCTGCACATCACCGGCCAGACCGCGACGAAGCACATCGACCGCGACGCCGGCACGGTGCACGACGTGCCGGGCCAGACCGCGATGCTCGCCGCCGCCTGCAAGGCCGCCTACCGCGTCCGCACCGCGAACGAGGCCTTCGGCGTGCTGGTTCGCGCCGCGGCCGAGGCGCTCTCCGCCCCGCGCGGGCCGGTCTCCGTCGAGATCCCGATCGACCTCCAGCGCGCGCCCATCGCCCGTCCCGCCGGCCTCGATGCGCTTGCCCTGCCCATCGCCGCGCCGCTGCCGCCCAACCCCGCGGAACTCGACGCGGCGGCCGAGATCCTCGCCACCGCGAAGCGCCCGATGCTGTGGCTCGGCAATGGCGCGAAGCAGGCGCGGGATGCGGCGCTGCGGCTGATGGACCTCGGCTTCGGCGCGGTGTCGTCGTGGAATGGCCGCGGCACCATCCCCGAGGACCATCCGATGACCTTGGGCGGCCTGCACGGCAACGGATCGCCGCGCGTGCAGGACTTCTACGGCAGCGTGGACGCGATGCTCGTCGTCGGATCCCGCCTGCGCGGGCATGAGACCGGCGACTTCTCCATGAAGCTGCCGAAGACGCTGATCCATGTGGACTGCGACGCGACGGCGAATGGGCGAACCTATCCGAACAGCCTGTTCGTCCATGGCGACGCGGGCCTCGCGATGGCCGGCATTGCGGACCGCCTGGCCGGCAAGGCCTCGGTCGATCCGGGCTTCGCCGCGGACTTCGGGGCGATGAAGGCGCGTGCGCGAGAGGAATACCTCGCCACCCTCGGCCCCTACGCGCCCTTCCCCGACGCCATCCGCGCCGCCCTGCCGCGCGACGGCGTCTGGGTGCGCGACATCACCATCTCCAACTCCACCTGGGGCAACCGCATCTTCCCCATCACCGACCCGCGCAACTCGGTCTATCCGGTCGGTGCGGCGATCGGGCCGGGCCTCGCGCTCGGCATCGGCGCATCCATCGCGGCACAGGGGCGCAAGACCGTCGCGATGTGCGGCGATGGCGGCTTCTCGCTCGGCATGTGCGAACTCTGGACCGTCGCGCAGGAAAAGCCCGACCTCGTCACCATGGTGATGAACGACGGCGGCTACGGCGTCATCCGCCACATCCAGGACGCGGTCGCCGATGGCCGCCAGTTCGGCCACGACCTCCTGACGCCGGACCTGCAGGGACTCGCGGCGCTCGCCGGGCTGCCCTTCTTCAAGGTGTCGAGCGCCGAGGAGGTCGGCACGGTGCTGGCGCAGGCGCTGGCGGTGAAGGGACCGGCGCTGGTGGAAGTCGACATGCGCGCGATCGGGGCAGTGCCGCCCTACGCGCCGTACGCGACCATGGGGAAGCACGCGGAGCGGGCGCGGCAGTAAACGGGACCGGAGAGGGGCGCCGCCCCTTTCCGCACCTCACCCCGCCAAAGGCCGATAGGCCTTTGGGACCCTTCACCTGGCACTGGGCGCGTCAGGCTTCCTGGAGCGGTACGAAATTCAGCTTGCGCAAGCGACGCTTTTCGATCTCGTGAGCTAGGGCGTTCGAGAAGAACAGATCCATGTGACATTGATAGTGCCCGCGCCATACATGGTGGCCGGCGACGATTTCCCGGTGCAGCACCAGCTTGTCTAGATCGCGGGAGGATTTGGGATTTACGCTGGGCGGTCCATGCAATCTCGGACGGACAGCCACTTCGGACCGCTCAACCCAGACGGCGTCCAGCATCACCTGCGGAAAGAAGACGTAGTAGGGCGTATCGAGAACGCGCCCGTCGAGGCGATAGATGGGCCGCGTGCTACGCCTGCGTTCGATCTCGACCGGGAGAAACTGGTGAATGCCGGGTTCGAACTCCTCGATCAGGGCCTTAGCCTCAGGAGAAACGCTCAGGCGGCCGTGGATCGGGACGAAGTCGGGAATAGTCTTGTGTGCGCTCGTGAATTGGACCCGCTTTGGAAATTCTTCCGGATCATAGCGTGGCAGTGTGTATGGGCGCGGCTCCCGCGTGATGAAGAACTTCTCGTCCTCCGGCAGCAAGTGGATGTCCGGGACATAGCGAGGTTCCACGGACTTTCTAACGATCACCGCCATGTCCGTGACCTCACGACATCCGCCGCCTAGTGTGCCAACGCCCGCAGCGCCGTCCACCCCGCCACCCCGCACCCCGCGATCACCGCCGCCATCGGCACCGCCGTCCCGTCCTGCAGCACGCCGAGCACCGCCCCCACGCTCGCCCCGATCCCGAACTGCAGCGTCCCCATCAGCGCGGACGCACTGCCCGCCACCGATCCATGCGGCCCCATGGCCAGCGCCACGGTCAGCGGCATCACCGCCCCGATCATCGCGATGTAGCAGAACAACGTTACGAGCAGCCCCGGGAAGCCGCCGACGCCCGTCGCCGTGACGGCGAGCAGCGCGAGACCCGCGACGAAGGGCACCCAGATCACCACCGGCAGCAGCCGCGCCGGCGCAATGCGCTGCGCCAACCTCCCGACCACCTGCCCCGCCACCATGATGCCGAGCGCATTGGCCCCGAAGTAGAAGCCGTACTGCGAGGACGGCACGCCGTGCAGTTCCATGAACACGAAGGGCGAGCCGCTGATGTAGGCGAACATCCCCCCGATGATGAACCCGCCCGTCAGCGCATACCCCATGAAGCGCCGGTCGGCGACGAGCCCGCCCCAGACGCGGATCACCGCGATCACGCCTTCCCGCCGCCGCCGCGCGGGCTCCAGCGTTTCCGGCAGCAACAGCGCGATCACCGCCAGCATCGTCGCGCCATACCCCGCGAGTAGCCAGAAGATGCCCCGCCAGCCGAACACCGGCAGCAGCGCCCCGCCGATCACGGGCGCGATGATCGGCGCGACGCCCATGACGAGCATGAGCTGCGCCATCAGCCGTACCGCGCCGCGCTCATCGGTCACGTCGCGCACCACGGCGCGCGCGATCACCATTCCCGCGCAGCCGCCCAGCGCCTGGAACAGCCGTGCGGCGGTCAGCACCTGGATGTCAGGCGCCAGCGCGCAGGCCACCGCCGCCACGGTATAGAGCCCGAGGCCCACGAAGAGCGGCCGCCGCCGCCCATGCCGGTCCGACAGCGGCCCGTAGAGCACCTGCCCGAAGGCGAGCCCCAGGAAGTAGATCGCCAGCGTCCCCTGCACCTGCCCCGCGGGTGCCGCGAGCGACGTGCCGATATCCGGCAGCGCCGGCAGGTACATGTCGATCGAGAAGGGCCCGATCCCCGCCAGCGCGCCGAGGATCAGCGCCAGGCGCCGATGGCTCGGCGCGCTCACGCGGACGGCGCGGCGGCGAGCGCCTCCGCGGCCAGCGCCAGCGCCTTTTCCACCGCGACGCGGCCCTCGGCCGACAGCGGCGCCTGCGGCGCGATCGGGTCGCCCACGGCGAAGCCCTGGATCTGCAGCGCCCCCTTGATGCAGGCCGCGAGCGAATGCGCGGCGAACAGCTCGTTCACCCGCCACAGCGCGCGCTGCAGCGCCAGCGCCGCATCCCATTTCCCCGCGCGACACAACTCGTACAGCCGCACCGATTCGCGGGGGATCGCGCAGGCCGGCCCCGCCATCCACCCCTTGCCGCCGATCATCATCACCGCGAGCGGGATATGCGCCGAGGCCGCGAAGACCTCCATCCGCCCTTCCGTGCGGTTGAGGATCGACAGCAGCCGCCCCGTGTTGGTCGAGGCATCCTTGATGCCGACGATGCGCGGATGCCGCGACAGCGCGTCGATCGCCGGCAGCGTCAGGTCCGACCGCTGGAAGTTCGGGTTGGTGTAGAGCACCACGGGCTTGTCGGTCGCATCCGCGATGGCCGTGAAATACGCGACGACCGCGGCTTCCGAGAGCGGGAAATACGCCTCGAGGATCGCGAGGATCCCGTCCGCACCGATCGCCGCATAGTCCTTGGTCTGGCGCACCGCATCCGCCGTCGTCGTCGCCGCGACGCCGGCCACGATGGGCACGCGCCCCTTCGCCTGGTCCACCACGACCTCGACGATCCGCCGCCGCTGCGCGGCATCCAGGTAGGCGAACTCCCCCGTGCTGCCCAGCGGCGTCAGCCCATGCACGCCCGAGGCGATGAGATGGTCCACGAGGCGGCGCAGCTCCGCCTCCAGCACGGTTCCGTCCGGCGCGACGGGGGAAACGAGATAGGGAAAGACGCCGTGAAACGCGCTCATGTCGGTCCTTCGTCGAGTTCGCGCAGCACGACCAGGATCTCCTGACGCGCCGGTTCGGGCAGCCCGTGCACGGCCGCAGCCACACGCCGCAGCGCGTGTCGCAGCCCGTGGATCTGGTCGAGCAGGCCGAGCGCGACGCCCACGCCTTCCTCGTTCACGCCCATCGCCTCGCGCAGGTCGCGGATCAGGCAGGCGCGGGCCAGGTCGGCCTCGGTATAGCCAGGCGCCTGCGGGGCGCGCGGGGCGATCCAGCCGGCGGCGACCCAGCGTTCCATCGTCGCGACCTCGATATGCAGCCGGCGCAGGGTGTCGGTGTCCTCGGCCATGTCAGCTCTCCATGCCCTCGCGCGGGTTCTGCGCCTTGCCTGCCGCCCAGCCTTCCGCGAAGGCCTCGAGCGCCGCATCCGGCGCATCGGGCAGCACGATGCGCAGCGTGACGAAAGCATCGCCCCGAGTGCCGTCCTTCCGCTTCGCGCCGCGCCCCTTCAGCCGCAGCACCGTCCCGGTGTTCGACCCCTTCGGCACCGAGACCATCACCGCTCCGGCTGGCGTCGGCACCTCGATCTTCCCGCCGAGCACCGCCTCGGGCAGCGTCACCGGCAGGTCGAGCAGGATGTCGTCGTCGCGCCGCGTGTAATGGCGATGTTCCCCGATGCCGATCTCCACCAGCAGGTCGCCGGCCGGCCCGCCGCCAAGGCCGGGCGAACCCTTCCCCCGCAGCCGCAGCACCTGGCCCTCCCGCGTGCCCGGCGGGATCGTGACGTCCACCGTGCTCCCGTCCGGCAGCGTGACGCGCTTCGTCCCACCATTCACCGCATCGAGGAAATCGATGTCGAGCCCCGCATGGATGTCCCCGCCCTGCATGCGGAACTGCGCCCCGCCGGACGCGCCACGCCGCCGCCCGCGCCCGAACAGCGCGCCGAGCAGCTCGTCCTCGTCCATCATGTCGGCGTAGCCGGCATCGTTGGCGTAGGCGCCCGCACCGGCGGCATGGTCGCGATACCAGCCCGGCGGCGGCTGCGGCGGACGCTCATTGCCCGCGGCGTCGATCTCGCCGCGGTCGAAGCGGGCGCGCTTCTCCGGGTCGCCCACGATGTCGTTCGCGGCGGAGACGGCCTTGAACTTCTCCTCCGCCGCCTTGTCGCCCGGATTGAGGTCCGGGTGCAGCTTGCGGGCGAGCGCCCGGTAGGCCTTGCGGATCTCGTCCTGGCTGGCGTCGCGCTTGACGCCCAGGACCGCGTAGGGATCCTCGTTCACGAAGCCTCCTTGCGGCTCTAGCGCTCGGCCAGCGCCGCGAGCATCCGGATGTGGCTGTCGATGCCGCGCTCGAAGCAGGCGACGTCGAACTTCTCGTTCGGGCTGTGCACCTGGTCGTCCTCGAGGCCGAAGCCGACCAGCAGGCTGTCCAGGCCGAGGACGCGCTTCATCATGCTGACCACCGGGATCGACCCGCCGCAGCCCATCAGCACGGCCTCCTTCCCGAAGGTCGCGGACAGCGCGCCGGCGGCGGCGGTCACCCAGGGGCTGTCGGCCGGCACCTCGATGCCGTCGCTCATGCTGAAGACCTGGATCTTCACCTGCGCGTCGTCCGGCAGGCGATCGACGATGAAGTCGCGCAGCCCCGCCAGCACCTTGGTCGGCGACTGCCCCGGCACCAGGCGGAAGGACAGCTTCGCATGCGCCTCGGACGGGATGACGGTCTTGGATCCTTCGCCCGTGTAGCCGCCCCAGATGCCGTTGATGTCGGCCGTCGGCCGCGCCCAGAGCCGCTCCAGCGCGCCGCGCCCGACCTCGCCCGCCGGGACGGACAGGCCGATGCCGCCAAGGAAGGCCTTCTCGTCGAAGCCCAGCGCGTCCCACTGCTTCCGCTGCGCCTCCGAAAGTTCCGGCACGTCGTCGTAGAAGCCCGGGATCAGGATCTCGCCGCTCTCGTCCTTGAGATCGCCGAGGATGCGCGTCAGCAGATTGATCGGATTCAGCGCCGACCCGCCGAACAGGCCCGAATGCAGGTCCTTGTTCGCCGCGGTGATGTCGATCTGGGTGTAGAGCATCCCGCGCAGCCGCGTGCTGATCGCCGGCGTGTTCGCATCCCACATGTTGGTGTCGCTGACCACCGCGAGGTCGGCGCCGAGCTCGGTCGCATTGGCCTCGAGGAAGGGTTCGAGGTTGCGCGACCCGATCTCCTCCTCGCCTTCGACCAGCACGGTCACGCGGCAGGGCGGGCCGCCCGCGACCTCATGCCAGAAGCGCAGCGCCTCGAGCCAGGTCATGGTCTGGCCCTTGTCGTCCACCGCGCCGCGCGCGACCACGCGCGGGCCGTTCGGCCCCTCGGTCACCGCGGGCGAGAAGGGCGGGCTGGTCCAGAGCTCGAGCGGTTCCGGCGGCTGTACGTCGTAATGCCCGTAGAACAGCAGGTGCCGCCCACCGCCCGTCGGCCCGGGGTGATGCGCAACCACCACCGGGTGGCCCTGGGTTTCGCGCACCGCGGCCTGGAAGCCGATCTCGGCGAGTTGCGCCCGCACCCAGTCCGCCGCCTTGCGGCAATCCTCGGCATGCTTCGGCTGCGCCGAGACCGAGGGGATGCGCAGCAGTTCGAACCACCGCGCTCGGGATTCCACGCGGCACGCGGATGCGCGCGCCAGGACCTTGTCCACCGACATCGTCATTCCTTCGCCTGGCTGCGCAGCACGTGCTTCTGGATCTTGCCCGTCGAGGTCTTGGGCAATTCCGCGAAGACCACGTGGCGCGGCACCTTGTATCCCGCGAGATGCTGCTTCGAGAACGCGATCAGCTCCTCGGCCGTCGCGCTCGCGCCCGGCTTCAGCTCGACGAAGGCGCAGGGCGTCTCGCCCCACTTCTCGTCGGGCCGGGCCACCACGGCGACCACCGCGACGGCCGGATGCTTGTAGAGCGCGTCCTCGACCTCGATGCTGCTGATGTTCTCGCCGCCCGAGATGATGATGTCCTTCGAGCGGTCCTTCAGCTGGATGTAGCCGTCGGGATACTTCACGGCGAGGTCGCCGGTGTGGAACCAGCCGCCCTTGAAGGCCGAGCCGGTCGCGGCCGCATCCTTCAGGTAGCCCTTCATCACCACGTTGCCCTGCATCATCACCTCGCCGAGCGTCGCGCCATCCGCCGGCACCGGCGCCATCGTCTCGGGGTCCATGACGTCGAGGCCCTCGAGCGCGAGGTACCGCACGCCCTGCCGCGCCATCAGCGCCGCCTGCTCGGACGCGGGCTTCGCATTCCAGTCCTGATGCCACTCGTTCACCACCGAGGGGCCGTAGACCTCGGTCAGCCCATAGACGTGGCAGACCGCGAAGCCCGCGGCCTTCATGGCGGCGAGCACCGCCTCGGGCGGCGGCGCGCCGGCGACGATGAACTTCACCTGGTGCGGCAGGGCGCGCTTCTCGCCCTCCGGCGTGTTGAGCAGCGTCGACATCACGATCGGCGCGCCGCACATGTTGGTCACACCCTCACCGGCCATCAGCCGCCACATGTCCGGCCCGCGCACCGCGCGCAGGCAGACATGCAGCCCGGCCTGCGCCGTGACCGTCCAGGGGAAGCACCAGCCGTTGCAGTGGAACATCGGCAGCGTCCAGAGATAGACGGGGTGCTTGCCCATCTCCGCCGACAGCACGTTGCCCACCGCGAGAAGGTAGGCCCCGCGATGATGGTAGACGACGCCCTTCGGCTTGCCCGTGGTGCCGGAGGTGTAGTTGAGCGTGATCGCGTCCCATTCGTCGCGCGGCATCGGCCAGGCGAAGGCGGGATCGCCCTCGGACAGCAGCGCCTCGTAGCCCATGCCGCCCAAAGTCTCGGTCTTCGCGGCGGCGGGGACCAGCGCGTCGTCCACCTCGATCACCAGCGGCTTCGCCTTGGCCTGCACCAGCGCGAGGCGCACGGCCGGCATGAACTCCTTGTCCACGATCAGCGCCTTCGCCTCCCCGTGGTCGAGGATGTAGGCGATGGTCGCGGCATCGAGCCGCGTGTTGATCGTGTTCAGCACCGCCCCGGCCATCGGCACGCCGTAGTGGCATTCCAGCATCTCGGGGATGTTCGGCAGGACCGCGGCGACCGTATCGCCCTTACCGATGCCCCGCTTCGCCAGGGCCGAGGCCAGGCGCACGCAGCGGTCGCGCAACTCGCGGTAGGTCCGCCGCACCGCGCCATGCACCACCGCGGGCTGGTCCGGATAGACCTGCGCGGCGCGTTCCATGAACAGCAGCGGGGTGAGCGGCTGGTGGTTCGCCGCGTTCTGCGCGAGACCCGTCTCGTAGTCGGCCATGTGTCGTCCCTCAGCGATCTTCCCAGACCGGCCGGCGCTTCTCGAGGAAGGCGCCGATCCCTTCGGCCGCGTCGCGCGCCATCAGGTTCTCGGTCATCACGCAGGCGGCGCGGGCATAGGCCTCCTGCAGCGGCAGGTCCACCTGCTCGTAGAAGCCCTTCTTGCCCATCCGCACCGTGAGCGCGGAGCGCGCCGCGACCCGCCCGGCGAGCGCGAGCGCCGTTTCCATCACGCGATCGGCCGGCACCACGCGGTTCACCAGGCCGATGCGGAAGGCGTCCTGCGCCTCGATCATGTCGCCGAGCAGCAGCATCTCCATCGCCGATTTCCGCGGCACGGCGCGCGCCAGCGCCACGGCCGGCGTCGAGCAGAACAGCCCGATATCGACCCCCGGCGTGCAGAAGCGCGCGCCCTCAGCCGCGACCGCGAGGTCGCAGGTCGCGACCAGCTGGCAGCCCGCGGCCGTCGCCACGCCCTGCACCGCGGCGATGACCGGCTGCGGCAGGCCGACGATCGCCTGCATCACCCGCGCACAGGCCTGCATGGTGCGGTCGAAGAAGCCGCGCCCGCCATCCGTGTCGGCGCGATGGGCGGTGATCTCGCGCAGGTCGTGCCCGGCGCAGAAGGCGGGGCCGTTCGCCGCGAGCACCACGCAGCGGACCGAGGCATCCTCCCCGATCGCGGCGAGCGCGTTCTCCAGCGTCTCGAGCATCTGGAGCGAGAGGCTGTTGCGCGCCGCCGGGCGGTTGAGCGTGAGCACCGTCACCCCGCCCGAATCATCCGCCCGCAGCAGCAGCGGTGCCGTCGCTCCACCTTCGATCGCCGCGCTCATCGTCCTTCGTCCTTGCCGTGCGCCAGCATCCTAGCGCGCGCGACGCTGGCCTGGAATGTGCCCGCCCCTTGCCGGGACGCTCCTTCCGGGACAGCCTTTGCTCCATCACGGTGCCCGAGGGGAAGAACATGGCCTGGACCGCACACAGCATCATCCAGAACGGCAAGGCGATCCCGTTCGAGCAGGCGAGCATCCACCCGCTCGCCGTCGGCGTCGCCTATGGCGCCGCGGTCTTCGAAGGCATCCGCGCCTACATGAACCCCGCGACCGGCCGCCTGTCGGTGTTCCGGCTCGAGGAACACCTGGCGCGGCTCGACCAGGGCATGAAGTTCATGCGCTTCGACGACCCGCCCTCGCGCGACGTGATGCGCCAGGGCGTGCTCGACTCGATCCGCGTCAACCAGCCGGACGGCGACTGCTACATCCGCCTCCAGGTGCACATCGAAAGCCGCGGCTCCCAGGTCACCACCGGCAAGGTCGGCTGGGTCTGCGCCGCCATCCCGCGCGAACGCAACGCCAAGCGGGAAAGCGGCCTTGCCGCCTGCGTCTCCTCCTGGACGCGCATCGCGGACAACACCATGCCCGCGCGCATCAAGGCGACGGCGAACTACCATGCCGGGCGCATCGCCACCTTGCAGGCCAAGACCGACGGCTACGACATGCCGATCCTGCTGACGCGCGATGGCAAGGTCAGCGAGACCGCGGCCGCCTGTCTGTTCCTGGTGCGCGACGGCGTGGTGGTCACCCCCACGTGCGACAGCGACATCCTGGAAAGCGTGACGCGCGACACGGTACTGCGCCTGGCGGCCGAGAACGGCTTCCCGGTCGAGGAACGCCGCGCCGACCGCACCGAGCTCTACGTGGCGGATGAGGTCTTCCTCTGCGGCACCGGCCAGGAGCTCTCGCCCATCACGACCGTCGACCGCCTGCCCGTCGCCAACGGCAAGCCCGGCCCCGTCACCATGCAGTTGCAGGCGGCCTATGAGGCGGTGGTCCGTGGCACCACCGACGCCCACGCCGCCTGGCGCACCCCCGTCTAGTCGCGCCGCACCGGCGGCACGCTGCCGCCGCCCGGCCCCGGGCCCTGCCAGGGGCCGGGCGGTTGCTGCGGCTGGCCGTAGCCGGGCGGGGGCTGACCGTAGCCCGGGGGCGGTTGGCCATAGCCGGGCGGGGGCTGGCCATATCCCGGCTGCGGGGGCGGATAGCCTTGCGGCGGCGGCTGCCAGCCTGGCGGCGGATAGGCGCCCTGCCCTTGCCCCTGGGCCGGCGGCTGCCAGCCCTGGGCGGGCGGCGGCTGCCATTGCGGCTGCGCCGCGGGCTGCTGCCATTGCGGCGGCCCAGGCTGCCACCCCTGCGGGCCCGCAGGCTGCCATTGGGGGGCGCCGGCCCCGCCGCGCGGGTCCGGGCCGAAGCGGTTGGGCCCATCGGTGCCGGACAGGAAGCCGAGTTCCACGAGCGCCCAGATCGGCCCGACGATCGGGATCAATGCGATCAGCGCCCACCAGCCCGACTTGTCCCGGTCATGCCAGCGCTTCACCTGCCCGGCGAGCCCGCCCACGATCGTGACCAGCAGCGCCACGATGCTGAACGGCCCGAACCCGTGCGTGGCCACCGCGAACCCGTCGGCCGGCGCTGCGTCCTCCGCGACCAGCGTGACAAACCCCAGCGAGACGTCGATCACGGTGCCGAGAACGCTGATCGCGAAAATCGGCAATACATAGGCGAGCCACCAGGTCCTGCGCCTGATCCGCCCGGCGAAGCTGAACCAGCTCCCGATCCCCATCTGCCCGCTCCCGTCGCAGAACCGTTTCACAGCACCACGCACCGACATCTTCGCGCAAGGGCACGACACCTTGCGGGGTCATCTTTCGTTTCATAACGTCGCTTGACCGAAACAGGGTACCCCTCCGGGACCCAGATGCCGCCGGGAGGCCCGTTCCGCATGTTCCGCCGCAAGCTCACCGCCCTCTTCGCGCTCGCCGGCGCCGCCGCCGTCTCGGCCTGCGCCCCGCAGACCGTCTACGTGCCGCAGCCCATGCCGATGGCCCCGGCGCCGGTCGCCTGCGACACCCGCTTCCAGGTGGTGAACAACTCCTCGATGACGGTCATGCAGCTGTTCTTCAGCCATGCGAGCCTCGCCAACTGGGGCGTCGACCAGCTGGGCCAGAGCGTCCTCGCCCCGGGCCGCTTCGTGAACTACACGGCGAACAATGCGGGCCAGTACGATTTCCGCATCGTCTGGCAGAACGGCCGCGCCGCGGAGCTGCGCCGCGTCGACATCTGCCGCGCCAGCCGCATCGTCGTGACGAATTCCGGCCTCTACGCCCAGTAACCGCCTCGCCGGCCCGCCGGCACCGCGTTAGCCTCCTTGGCGTCACCGCACGCCAAGGAGGCTTTTTTCATGGCCGAGGATCGCCTGGGCATCCTGGAGCAGCGCCGCATCGAGGCGGCCTTCGCCAAGGGCATCTACGAGGAGATGAAGGCCGAGCTGGGCGAGGCCCGGGCCAAGGCCATCCTCTCCCGCGCCGTCGTCAAGCTCGCCAAGGAAAGTGCGGCGGCCATGGCGAAGGAAGCGCCCGGCGGCGAACCCTCCCTCGCGCATTTCATCGCGCTGCAGCCGCTCTGGACCAAGGGCGACGCGCTGCAGATCGACACGCTGCGCAAGGACGAGACCCACTACGACTTCAACGTCACCCGCTGCCGCTACGCCGAGATGTACCGCGAGATGGGCCTCGCCGACCTCGGCGCCGTGCTCTCCTGCAATCGCGACGGCGCCTTCTGCGACGGCTACCACCCAAATCTCAAGCTTGAACGCACCCAGACCATCATGGGCGGCGCGACGCATTGCGACTTCCGCTACCGCATGGAGGAGTAGCCGCGCGTGAGCGGCGACGTCGCCACCGTGCCCGACGCCGATGAACGCAGCATGGGGCGCTGGAACCGGCGCCTCGCCGCCGCGGTGCCCGAAACGCCGGATCGCCTGCCCGGCGTCGAGGCGCTGTACCGCCGGGCCTGCCTGGCCCACGCCCCGGACCGCCCACGGTCCTGCATCGCGGTGGCACGGCTCGCCACAGGCCGCCGCGGGACGTGACGGCGGCCGCGCCGCACGCAATGATGGCGGCCTGAAGACTGGAGGAACGCCATGACCCGCCTGACGCGCCGCGTCGCGCTGACGCTTCCGCTCGCCCTGCCCGCCGTGGCCCGCGCCCAGGATTGGCGGCCCGGCCAGCAGGCCCGCATCGTCATTCCCGCCGCGCCGGGCGGTACCACGGACATCATGGCGCGCCTGCTCGCACCCTACTTCCAGGGCCGCTGGGGCACGCCGGTCGTCGCCGAGAACCGCTCCGGCGGCGGCGGCACCATCGGCACGATGGACGTGGTGCGCAGCGCCCCGGATGGGCGGAACATGCTGATGGGCAACATCGGCCCGCAGGCCATCGCCTATTCGCTGTTCCGCAACCTGCAATACCGGCCGGACAGTCTCACCCCGGTGTCCAATGTCATCCGCGGGCCGAACGTGCTGGTGCTGCACCCCTCGGTGCCCGCGCGGACCGTTCCCGAATTCGTCGCCTGGCTGAAGCGGGAGAACGGGCGCGCCTCCTACGGCACCTCAGGCGTCGGGCAGTCGCCGCACCTGTCGGGCGTGTGGTTCAACCAGCTGACCGACACCAAGTCCGAGGCGGTGCATTTCCGTGGCGCCGGCCCGCTCCTGATCGACCTCGTCGCCGGCAACGTGCAGTTCGCCTTCGACAACCTCACCAGCTCGATGGAGCACATCCGCGGCGGGCGGCTGCGCGCCCTCGGCGTGACCAGCGCCGACCGCAGCCCCGAACTGCCCGACCTGCCCGCGCTGCGCGAGACCCTGCCGGCGCTCGCGCCCTACGACGTCTCGACCTGGTTCGGCCTGTTCATGCCCGCCGGCACGCCGGCCCCGATCGTCCAGAGCGTGAATGCCGAGGTCCAGGCCTTCCTCGCACTGCCCGACACGGCGGGACGCTTCGCGCAGATGGGCGGCGTGCCCGCCCCGGGCAATCCGGAGCACTTCGCCGCCTTCGTCCGCAACGAGATCGCCAAATGGGGCGAGGTGATCCGCCGCGAGGGGCTGCAGATGGACGCGACCTGACGCCCCGGGGCGGGGTCGCGCAAGCACAGGGAGGGTAACGAGAATGACCGAGATCACCCGCCGCGCGGCGCTGGCCGCGCCGATGCTCGCGCTGCCGTTCGCGGCCCGCGCCCAGGCCTGGCGCCCGCCGGGACAGACCCGCATCATCGTCCCCGCCGCCGCCGGCGGCACCACCGACATCATGGCGCGGATGCTCGCGCAGTTCCTGCAGCCGCGCTGGAACATGCCCGTGGTGGTCGAGAACCGCACCGGCGCCGGCGGCACCATCGGCACGCTCGAGATGGTGCGCGCCCGCCCCGACGGCACGACGCTGCTGCTCGGCAACATCGGTCCGCAGGCGATCGCCTATTCGCTGTTCCGCAACATGCCCTATCGCGCGGACCAGATCCTGCCCATCGCCGGCACCATCGCCGGGCCGAACGTGCTGGTGGTGAACAGCAACGTGCCGGTGCGCACGGTCGCCGAGCTCGCCGCCATGCTGCGCGCGCGCCCGGGCCAGGTTCCCTATGCCTCGACGGGCGTGGGGCAGTCGACGCACCTCTCCCCGGTGCTGATGCTGCAATTGCTGAATGCCGAGGCGATCCACGTGCCGCATCGCGGCTCCGCGCCCGCCCAGATCGACCTGCTCGGCGGCAACGTCACCTTCATGATCGACAACCTCACCGGCATCATGGGGCACATCCAGTCGGGCCGGGTGCGCGCGCTCGCGGTCACCAGCCGGGAACGCAACGCCATGCTGCCGGACGTGCCCGCGATGCGGGAGACGATGCCGGAACTCGCCAATTACGAGGTCAACACCTGGTTCGGCCTGTTCGGCCCCGTGGGCCTGCCGGCCGAGGCCGTGACCAGCCTGAACGCCGAGGTCGAGGCCCTGGTGTCCCTGCCCGAGACGCAGCGCCGATTCGCCGAGCTCGGCGGCTTCGCGATGCACGGCAACCCCGAGCAATTCGCCGCTTTCGTGCGCAGCGAGATCACGAGGTGGGCGGACGTCATCCGCAAGGAGGGCCTGCAGGTCGATGCGGGCTGATCCGACCCGTTGACGGCAATCCAGGGACGGGCTGAGCCTTGGCCCGCCCCGAATCGGAGGACGCGACGATGCGCCTGATCCCCGCGGCCGCCGCCGCCCTGATGATCGCCGCTGCGCCGGCGGTCCAGGCAAGGTCCTTCACCTGGTCCTTCTCGTCCGACATCCTGACGCTCGACCCGCATGCGTCGAACAACACCTTCACCAACGCCTTCCTCGACAACGTCTATGAGACGCTGGTGCGGCACAACCAGCGCCTGGAACTCGAACCGGCGCTGGCGACGCGGTGGGAAGTGGTCTCGCCGACCCTCTGGCGCTTCCACCTGCGCGAGGGCGTCCGCTTCCACAACGGCGAGACCTTCGGCGCCGAGGACGTCGTCTTCTCCTGGCAGCGGCTGAACACGCCGGGCGCGCTCGCCCGCGGCGTGCTGACCATCATCAAGGAGGTCCGCGCCACCGGCCCGCTGACCGTCGAGATCGAGACCGAGCGCCCCTTCCCCATCCTGCTCAACGCGCTGACCCAGATGCACATCCTCGATGCCGGCTGGGCGGCGGCGAACAACGCGACGGCGGCGACCAACCTGCAGGCGCGGGAGGAGACCGGCGCCTCCCGCATGGCCAACGGCACCGGCCCCTTCCGCGTACGCAGCCGCGAGCTCGACCGCTCGACCGTGCTCGAACCCTTCGCGGGCTGGTGGGACACGCCGCGGCACAACCTGACCGAGGTCACCTTCCAGCCCATCCGCAGCGCGCCGACGCGCACCGCGGCGCTGCTCGGCGGCCAGGTCGACGCGCTGGTGGAACTCCCGCTGCAGGACATCCCGCGCATCGAGGCCAACCCGAACCTGCAGGTCGTGCAGGGGCCCGAACTCCGCACGATCTACCTCGGCTTCGACCATTTCCGGGACGAGCTGGTCTATTCCGACGTGCGCGGCCGCAATCCGCTCAAGGACGTCCGGGTCCGCCGCGCGATCTATCAGGCGATCGACGTCGAGACGCTGCGCCGGTCCGTCATGCGCAACAACGCCTGGATCGCCGGCACCATGGCGAGCCCCTTCCTGAGCGGCGCGCCGACCGACATCAACACCCGCACCTTCCCCTTCGACCCCGACGCGGCGAAGCGGCTGCTGGCGGAAGCGGGCTATCCGGACGGCTTCGCGGTCGGCCTCGCCTGCCCGAACGACCGCTACGTCTATGACGAGCGGCTCTGCATCGCGATCTCGGGCATGCTCCAGCGCGTCGGCATCCGCATCATCCCGCAGTTCGAGACGGTGAACCTCTGGTCGCGGCGCATCAACAACCTCGACGTGTCGATGTTCATGGTGGGCCATGCGGGGCTGCCGCTGGCGGACACCTTCTCGACCCTGTCGGAGGTGCTGCGCACGCGCACCGCGACCGGCGCCGGGCTCAATGTCGGCCGCTGGTCGAATGCCGAATTCGACGCCCTCGTCGACCGCATCGCCGAGGAAGGCGACGAGCCGACACGCCGCGCCCTGATCCGCCAGGCGCTGCTGATCGAGAAGCGCGAGGTCGCCCACGTCCCGCTGCACCAGCAGCCGGTCGTCTGGGCCTCGCGGCGGAACATCGACCTCGCGCAATCGCCGGACAACCGGCTGCGCCTTCGCTACGTACGGGTGAATTGAATGGCTGATCTCATCGTCTCCGGCGGCACTGTCATCACCATGGACGGGGGGCGCCGGGTCATTCCCGACGGCGCGGTGGCCGTCGCCGGCGGCAAGATCCTCGCGGTCGGCCCGCGCGCCGAGGTCGAGGCCGCGCACGCCGCGCCGAAGCGCATCGACGCGCGCGGCAAGGCGATCCTGCCCGGCCTGATCGACGGCCATGCCCATGCCGGCCACGGCCTGGTCAAGACCATGGGCAGCGGCGATTCCGAGGCCTGGTCCGAAGCCTGCCGCGTCATCTACACCCTCGCCTCCCCGCCCTCCTTCTGGCGGGCGGAGGCGGCGCTCGCGGGGCTCGAGCTGCTGAAGTTCGGCGTCACCACCTCGGTGATGCTGCTCGGCGGCGGGGATTCCATCGGCCGCGTCGACGACCCGGCCCATGGCGACGCGCATGTGGACGGCATCAACGCCATCGGCATCCGCCGCGTCATGGTGCTTGGCCCCACCCGCCCGCCCTTCCCGCGCCCCTATCGCGGCGTCGATGGCAGCATCCGCGACGTGCCCTTCGAACAGCAGGCCGAGACCATCGGCACGCTGGTCGAACGCCATCACGGCAAGGGCCGCATCACCTGCGCGACGCTGATGCCGGTCTATCGCGAGGCCACGCACGACCCCGCCAAGGTCAAGGAGATCGAGGCCCAGGGCCGCATCATCCGCGACATCGGGAAGAAGGCCGGCGCGCCCTTCCACCAGGACGGCCACCGCAGCGGCTCGATCGAGATGGCCGACCGCATGTTCGGCCTGCTCGGCCCCGATGCCTGGCTGTCGCACTGCACCGACCTCACCGAGGCCGACATCGACACGCTGGTGCGCACCGGCACCTCGGTCGTGCACAACCCCTCCGCCATCGCCGCGGTGCGCGGGCATTGCCCGGCCATCGCCATGATGGACCGCGGCGTGACGGTGATGATCGGGTCCGACGGCACCGCGCCGGATCGCAGCACCGACATGTTCCGCCACATGTTCCAGGCCATGCGCTACCACCAGCGCGCCGCGCGCGACGAACGCCTGCTGCCGCCGGGCAAGGCGCTCGAGATGGTCACCATCGACGCGGCGAGGGGCCTCGGCATGGCCGACCGCATCGGCAGCCTCGAGGTCGGGAAGGAGGCCGACATCATCACTGTGGACCTGACCGCCCCGCACATGCTGCCGGCCAACATGCCGGTGCATCGCGTGGTCTACTTCGCCTCGGGCGCCGACGTCCGCGACGTGGTGGTGGGGGGCGAGGTGCTGATGCGCGACCGCGTCGCGCCACATGTGGATGAGGCCGGCATCCGCGAGGCGGCCGAACGCGAGACCGCCGCGATGCTCGCACAATCCGGCATGGCAGACATGATCGCCGAGGACCCCGGCTGGGGCCGCACCCGGCGTTGATGCGCGGCTCTCTTCGGGCCACGCTGCGCGTGTCCCGGGAGGACCCGATGCCATGATCCGACGCCGCAGCCTGCTCGCGGCCGCCACGGCGGCCGGCGCCCTGCGTCCTGCCTTCGCGCAGGCGCCCTGGCCCACGCGGCCGGTGCGCCTTCTCCTGCCTGACGGCGCCGGCGCGGGGAACGACACCACCGCGCGTCTGATCGCACCATACCTGGAAGCGGGCCTCGGCCAGCCCTTCGTCGTCGACAACCGGCCCGGCGCCGGCGGGCGCATCGGCGTCGAGGCCGCCTTCCGCAGCCCGCCCGACGGCAGCACCTTCCTGCTCGGCAATGCCGGGTCGAACGGCATCAACGCCGCGATCTACCGCGACCTGCCCTATGACCTCGCCACCGCCTTCGACCCCGTGGCGTTGCTGGTGGTCGGGCCCAACGCGCTGATCGTGAACAGCCGCGTGCTGCCGGTGGCGAATGTCACGGACCTCATCGCCACCGTCCGCGCGCAGCCGGGGCGGCTGTCCTACGCCTCGGCCGGCGTCGGCTCCTCGGCGCACATGAACATGGAATTGTTCAAGCACCAGGCGGGCCTCGACATCCTGCACGTGCCCTATCGGGGCGCCCCGGCGCTGGTGCAGGCGGTGATCAGCGGGGAGGCCCCGCTCGCCTTCGGCAACCTGGTCAACGTCATGCCGCAGGTCCGCAGCGGGGAGGTGAAGCTGCTCGCCGTCACCTCCCTGACCCGCATGCCCGACCTGCCGGACACGCCGACGGTGCACGAAAGCGGCCTGCCCGGCTTCGAGAGCCTCGCCTGGAACGGCCTGCTCGCGCCGCGCGGCACACCTGCGGCGATCCGCGAGCGTCTGCATGGCGAGTTGCTGAAGCTGCGCGGCAATGCGACGCTGCAGGAACGCGTGCGGCTGCTCGGCGGCGATCTCGTCGTCTCCTCGCCGCAGGAGTTCCAGGCGCGGATCGACGCCGACATCGCGAAGTGGAAGCGCCTCGCCGAGGCCGCGAACATCCAGGCCCAGTGAGCATGCGCATCGCCTCCGTCGAGTTCCTCGGCGTCAACGTCACCCCCAAGACCAACTGGTCCTTCCTGCTGGTTCGCACCGATGACGGCCGCACCGGCACCGGCGAATGCACGCTGGCGAACCAGGAGGCACTGCTGGAGGCCGAGGCCGCGCGCCTCGCCGTCAATGTCACGGGCGAGGACGCCCGCGCCCGCAACCGCCTCGCGCGGCTGATCCCGCATGCGCCGGGCGGGCTCGTCGCCCATGCGGTGCTCTCCGCCTTCGAGCAGGCGTTGTGCGACCTGGCGGGGCAGGAGGCCGGGCGGCCGATCCATGCGCTGCTCGGCGGCGCGCTGCGCGATCGCGTGCCGCTCTATGCCAACATCAATCGCGGTGCGAACCCGCGCACGCAGGAGGGCTTCGCCGCCGCCGCGCGCCGCGCCGTCGCGGAGGGCTTCCGCGCTGTCAAACTGGCCCCCTTCGAGCCCCTGGTCTGGGAGGACGCCGCCGACCCCGCGCAGCGCGCCGCCTATGCCGAGGGCATCGACCGCATCGCCGCGGTCCGCGCCGCGGTCGGGCGCGACATCGACATCATGGTCGACGCGCATTGGCGCTTCTCCCCCGGCGGCGCCGCGCGGCTGGTGCAGGACGTCGCCCCCCTCGCGCTGTTCTGGCTGGAATGCCCGGTCAGCGAGGCCAACCACGCCGAGATCCGCCGCATCCGGTCGATAGCGAACGACCGCGGCATGCGCCTCGCGGGCGCCGAGACGCTCGCCGGCCTCGGCGCCTATCGCACCATCATCGAGGCCGGCTGCTACGACGTGCTGATGCCCGACATCAAATACGCCGGTGGGCATGAGGAGATCCGCCGCATCGCCGCCCTCGCCCACACCGCCGGCGTCGAGATCGCGCCCCACAACCCGACCGGCCCGGTCTGCCACGCGCATTCGGTGCACCTCTGCGCGACGCTGCCGAACCTGTTGCCGCTCGAGGTCCAGTTCGGCGAGACGGATCGCTTCTTCACCCTCGTCACCGGCCACGACCTCCGCTTCGCGCAAGGCTGCGCGACGCTGCCCGCGGCGCCCGGCCTCGGCAACGCGATCGATGAGGGCGGCGCGCGGCTGACGCCCTGGCAACCGATGCCGAAGCCCTGGCTCGACCCGAGGCTCGGCTGATGCCGATCTGGGTTGGCGCAACGATCCTCGCCGGTCTGTTCCAGACCTGGCGCACCGCCCTGCAGCAGAAGCTGCGCGGGCAGCTCTCGGTCAATGCGGCCGCCGTCGTGCGCTACCTCTACGGCGTGCCGGTCGGCATGCTGTTCGTCGCGCTCTATCTCACGCTCATCGGCGGCAGCCTCTCCTCGCCCTCCTGGACCTATGCGCTCTACTGCGCGCTCGGTGGCCTGGGGCAGATCATCGGGACCAACCTGCTGATCATGTCCTTCGGCCATCGCGGCTTCGCGGTCGGCACCGCCTATTCCAAGACCGAGGCCGTGCAGGCCGCCTTCATCGCGCTGATCTTCCTGGGTGAATCCTTCGCGCCGCTCGCCTGGCTCGGCATCGCGGTATCCGTGGGCGGAACGCTGTACCTCTCGCTCGCCGGGCGCGTGACCTCCGCGCGGGAAGTGCTGGCAGCAACGATGCAGCCCTCGGCGATCTACGGGCTCGGCGCCGGCTTCGCCTTCGCGCTCTGCGCGCTCGCCATCCGCGCGGCGACGCAGACGCTGGACGGGCCGGACGCGACGCTGCGCGCGCTCGAGACCCTCGTCGTCATCAACATGATGCAGACGGTGATGCAGGGCGGCTGGCTGGTGGCGACGGAGCGTTCCTCCATCCCGCAGCTGTTCAGCACCTGGCGATCCTCGGCGCAGGTGGGCGCGCTGTCGGCCTGCGGGTCCGCCTGCTGGTTCACCGGCTTCGCCTACGCGCCGGTCGCGCTGGTGCGCGCCGTGGGGCAGGTCGAGATCCTGTTCACCCTCCTTTTCAGCCGCTTCTTCCTGAGGGAACGGATGAAGCGAACAGACGTGATCGGGGCGCTGACGGTGGTCGCGGGGGTCGTGCTGGTGCTGTTGGGGCGGTAGGCGGGGGGAGAAGGGAACTTCTCCCCCCGTACCCCCCTCAACCTTCTCTGCAACTCAAGAGAGCCAGCGCCAAGGATCCAAAGAAGGGAGGGGGCCCGGGGGAGGTTCATCCTCCCCCGCCCTTATTTCTTCAGCGCCTCGAAGAACGGCGCCGGCTTCACGATGCGGTTCTGCATCTTGATCAGGATGCCCCGCTTGCCGACCTCGGCGAGGTACTCGCCCCAGGCCGGATCGGCCGCCATCGCGGCGCGCCGGCGCTCGCGATCGGCCTGGTCGGCATAGCCCCACATATGGACGACAGTGTTCAGTTCGCCCTCGATGGTCGTGTACCAGCCGACGCAGTTGCCGAGGTGCTTCTGCTGCAGCGGCCAGCCCATCTTCTCGTAGAGCGCGACGAACTCGGCAACGCGGTTGGGCAGGCAGGTGTAGATGCGCAGGTCGACGATCATGGGATCCTCCTCACGGACGACCCAGCATGTCGCGCCCGGCCCGGCCCCGCCACCCCCGACAAACTGCGGCCCGAGGCAACGCCTCGGGCCGGGAGCGCAAAGCGCGACCGCGCCCAGACCGTCAGCGGTCGCCTTCGCGCCAGTTCACGGCGCGAAGGCAAGGCGGCCGGATGGCCGCCGCCCGCCGCCTGAGGGCATCACTGAAGACTCACCGGCACCAAATCCTGGAACCAGGATTGCACCGAGGTGAACCCCGTCACCCGCCGGCTCATCGCCCGCGGATTGAGGTCGTGCACGATAAACAGCCAGGGCGGGTTGTCCACCAGCCGCTCATGCGCCTGGGCGTAGGCGGCGGTCGCCTCGGCCGGCGTGCGCGCGGATTCCAGCCGCGTGAAGGCCGCCTCGAACTGGTCGTCGCTGAAGCCCGGCCAATTGAAGCCATTGGGCGGCGTGCCCGCACGCAGGAAGTACCGGGCCATGACGCCCGGATCCGAGGATGGCGAGGACGGGTTCAGCGACTGCACATTCGCCACCACGCCCGAACCCGGCGCGGTCCGCGTCGCCACCAGCAGGTTCGACCAGTCCGTCACCTCGAACTCGACCTGCACGCCGCAGGCCTCGCGCAGGTTCTGCTGGAGGAACTCGTTCATCGGCAGCGGCAGCATCTGCCCCGACCCCGAGGTCGAGATCATCACCCGGAAGCGCAGCGGCCGCTGGGCATTGAAGCCCGCTTCCGCCAGCAGCGCCCGCCCGCGCGCCGCATCGAAGCGGTAGCGGTGCTGCGGGTTGCCGAAGGCGGGATCGGACGGCTTCAGCCAGCCGACCGAAGGCTCCGCCGTCCCGTTCAGCAACTGCACCAGGCCCTCGCGATCGACGCAGTAGTTCAGCCCCTGGCGCACGCGCACGTCGCCGAAGGGCGTGTTCGCCCCCTGCATCTGGAAGAACCACGGCCAGACATGCGGATAGGACCCGGTCGTGACGTTGAACCCTGCCGAACGCAGGGACGGGATCGCATCCGGCGGCGGCACCTCGATCCAGTCCACCTGCCCCGCGCGCAGCGCGGCGAGCCGCGTGTTCGCCTCCGGCATCGGCAGCAACAGGATGCGGTCGAGACGCGCGCGGCGATTCGCATCCCAGTAGCCGTCATGGCGCGACAATTCGGCCGACTGCCGCGGCACGAAGCGGGACAGGCGGAACGGCCCGGTCCCCGCCGGCGGCAGCGTGCCCACGCGCGCCCAGTCGCGACCCGCGCTCTCCCAGGACTGCGGGGAGGTCATCAGGATGTAGACGACCATGTAGGGGAAGTAGGAGGCGACGCGCGTCGTCGTCATCTCCACCGTCATGTCGTCGATCTTGCGGTAGGAGGCGAGGATCGTCACCCGCGCCCGGGTGATGCCGGAACCGCCCGGTTCGAACTGCGGCGCATCGGACCGGAAGAAGCGGTCCATGTTCCAGATGACGGCATCCGCGTTGAACGGCGTGCCGTCATGGAAGGTCACGCCCTGACGCAGATGGAAGCGCCACACCTTCGGGTCGTTGACGTCCTGCTCCCAACGCTCGGCCAGACCCGGCCGCAGCCCCGCCGGCTTCGAGGCATCCGACAGGTCCCACAGCGTCAGCGCCTCGAAGATCGGGTAGCCGAGGAAGCGCATCCCCTCGAACCCGTTGTTCGGCATGCCCGTGGTGGTGGGCACGTCGGAGGCGGTCATGGCGATGCGCAGCGTCCGCGGCTGCTGCGCCAGCGCACCGCCGGAGGCCGCGAGCATCGCGGCGCCCAGCGCATAGGCGGTCACCCGCCGGAACCTGCTCATGAAACGGTCTCCTCCGTCGGCGGGGCGGCCCTCTGCCGCCCGTCGCCGCCGTGAGGAGCAAGTCACGGGCCAGGGCGCCTCATTCGGGGCGGATGTTCTGCTCCCGGATGAGCTGCCCCCACATCGCCGTTTCCGCGGCAAGGGTTTGTCGCAGCACGGCGTCGTCGCCCGGCGTCAGCGCCACGCCCTGCGCCGCCATGCGCGCGATCAGGTCCGTATCGGTGGTCGCGTCGCGCAGAGCCGCACCGGCCCGCGCGACGATCGGCGCCGGCAATCCCGGCGGCCCGAACAGCCCCTGCCAGAACACGCCGTCGAATCCCGGCAGCACATCGGCGAGCGGCGGCAGTTCGGGCATTGCCGCCGCGCGTTCCTTCGACGATATGGCCAGTGCCCGCGTCGCCCCCTCCCGCACCGCCGGCAGCGCCTCCTGCACCGCGTTGAACATGCCCTGGATGCGGTTCTGCCGCAGGTCGAGCAACGCCGCGGGCCCGCCGCGATAGGGCACGTGCACCACGTCGATGCCCGCCCGCGCCCGGAACAGCTCGAGGCACAGGTGGTTCACCGCCCCGGTGCCCGAGGACCCGAAGTTCAGCTTCCCCGGATTGGCCTTGGCATAGGCGATCAGCTCCGCCGTGTTGCGCGCCGGCACCGAGGGATGGACATGGAGCACGAAGGCGGTGCGGAAGATCATGCCGACCGGCGTGAGGTCCTTCATCGGGTCGCGCGGCGTCAGCGTCGGCTGCAACGCCGGGTTGATGGCGAGCGTCGAGGTGCCCATCAGCAGCGTGTAGCCATCGGGCCGCGCCTGCGCGACCGCGGTGTTCGCCAACGCCGTCGCGGCCCCGGGCCGGTTCTCCAGCACCATGGTCTGCCCGAGCGCACGCCCCATCCGTTCGCAGACCGCGCGCGACGCGAAATCCGTCACACCCCCCGGCGGATAACCGAGCAGCACGGAGACGGACCGGCTCGGCCAGGCGTCCTGCGCGGCGGCACGGCGCGCGAGCGCCGGCAAGGCGAGCGGCGCGAACAGCAGGGGGCGGCGGGAGATCACGGGCAATTCCTCCGGGCTCGGTCTTCTTGCCGCCATCGTGGCGGCGCGCTGCCATCGTGGCAATCGCGCGCCGCAACATCTCTGTCATGCGTCCGTCATCGCAGAGTCTCGCCCCGCTGCTACTGCGCCGCGGCCAGGGAGATCGTGCACGATGCTGGAAATCGATGGGCTGACGCGCCGCTTCGGTGCGAAGACGGCGGTGGACGGCGTGAGCCTCGCCATCCCGGCCGGACAGATGGTGGGCGTGATCGGCCGTTCCGGCGCCGGCAAGTCGACGCTACTGCGCATGCTGAACCGGCTGACCGATCCTTCGGACGGCCGCATCCGCTTCGACGGCCGCGACGTGACGGCGCTGAAGGGCCGCGCGCTGCGCGACTGGCGCATGCGCTGCGCCATGATCTTCCAGCAGTTCAACCTCGTGCAGCGGCTCGACGTGCTGACCAACGTGCTGGTCGGGCGGCTGAACCGGCGGCCGCTCGCGACATCGCTGCTGCGCATGTTCACAGCGCAGGAGCGCGCCATGGCGCTCACGGCGCTCGATCGCTTCGACCTCGCCGAGGCCGCGCTGCAGCGCGCCGACACGCTCTCCGGCGGGCAGCAGCAGCGCGTCGCCATCGCGCGCGCCCTGCTGCAGGAACCGCGCATCATCCTCGCCGACGAACCGATCGCGAGCCTCGACCCGCGCAACTCCCGCATCGTCATGGACGCCCTGCGCGGCGTGAACCGCGAAGGCATCACCGTGCTGGTGAACCTCCATGACCTCACGACCGCGCGCGACTATTGCGACCGCATCGTCGCGCTGAACGCCGGGCGGCTCGTCTTCGACGGCCCGCCCGCGCATCTCACCGCCACCCGCATTCGCGAGATCTACGGCGTGAGCGAGGAGGAATTCGCCGTCGAGGCCGCCGAGGCCGTCGGCGCCGCCCCGCGCCTCGCCGCCGTCGCTGCCTGACCACCCCGCAGGAGAAACACGATGATCACCCGCCGCACCTTCGCCGGCCTTACCGCCGGCGCGCTGATCGCGCCTGGCCTCGCCGCCGCGCAGCAGCAGCCGACGATGCGCCGCACGCTCGATGCGACGACCGCGATGCCGGAAGCCGGCCGCCGCCCCTGGGCCGAGCAGGTCCCGCAACTGCGCGTCGGCCTGCTGGGCGGCGAGAACGAGGCCGACCGCCTCGGCCGTTTCGGCGCCTATCGCGATCTGCTGGAACGCACCTTCGGCGTGCCGACGCGCCTCTTCCCGGCCTCCGACTACGCCGGCGTGCTGCAGGCCTTCTCCGCCGGGCAGATCGAGATCGCGAGCATGGGCGCCTCGGGCTATGCCGGCGCCTGGCTCGACACCAATGGCGGCGTCGAGCCTCTGGTGGTCGCCGAGGAGAATGACGGCTCCATCGCCTATGTCGCGGTGCTGGTGGTGCGGGCCGATTCCGGCATCACGACCATGGAGCAGATGCGCGGCAAGTCGCTCGCCTGGGCCGATCCCAACTCGACCTCCGGCTACCTGATCCCGCGCTTCGCGCTGCGCCGCGCCGGCATCGGCGTGGAATCCGGCCAGTACTTCTCCCGCACCGGCTTCGCCGGCGGGCACGAGCAGGGTGTCGTCGCGGTGCTGCAGCGCCAGTACGACGGCGCGGTGACCTGGGCCTCGGGCCAGGGTGACGTCGCGCAGGGCTACAGCCGCGGCAACCTGCGCGCGATGGTCGACAAGGGCATGCTCAACATGGCCGACCTCCGCGTGATCTGGACCTCCGATCCCATCCCGAACGGCCCGCTGACGGCACGCAGCGCGCTGCCGGCCGCCTTCAAGGAGGACATCAAGCGCTTCCACCTCGCCCTGCCGAAGGCGCATCCGGACATCTACCAGCAGATCGAGCGCGGCGGCGGCACCGGCTACCGCGAGGTCACCCACCAGACCTTCGAGCTGATCGTCGAGCTGCGGCGCGAGGAAGCCGCCGCCCGCCGTCGCCGGTCCTGAACGGAGGCCGCCCCGTGCTGACGCGCCGCCTGCTGCCCGCGCTTGCCGCGACGCTGCTCCCTGGCCTCGCGCAGGCGCAGGCCCTGCCCGGGCGGCGCCGCACGCAGGACCCGGACGTGACGATGCCGGAACCCAGCCGTCGCGCATGGGCCGACCAGGTGCCGGTGATCCGCTACGGCATCATGGGCGGCGAGAACGAGGCCGACCGCCTCGGCCGCTTCGAAGGCTACCGCGCCCTGATCGAGCGCACCTTCGGCGTCCCGACGCGGCTCTTCCCCGCCTCGGACTACGCCGGCGTCATGCAGGGGCTGTCGGCGAAGCAGCTCGAGCTCGCGGCCCTCGGCCCCTCCGGCTATGCCGGCGCCTGGATGGACACCGATGGCGGGATCGAACCGCTGACCATCACGCAGCAGGGCGACGGGTCGATCTCCTACGTCTCGGTGCTGGTGGTGCGGGCGGATTCCGGCATCACCAGCCTCGAGCAGATGCGCGGCCGCTCGCTCGCCTGGGCCGATCCGAATTCCACCTCGGGCTATCTCATCCCGCGCTTCCAGCTCCGCCGCCTG
The DNA here is from genome assembly GCF_012927745.1 of Neoroseomonas marina. Classification (GTDB taxonomy): domain Bacteria; phylum Pseudomonadota; class Alphaproteobacteria; order Acetobacterales; family Acetobacteraceae; genus Neoroseomonas; species Neoroseomonas marina. The sequence goes on along the minus strand of NZ_JABBKX010000016.1, from coordinate 14,202 downwards.
GGCATCGGCGTGGAGTCCGGCCAGTATTTCGGCCGCACCGGCTTCGCCGGCGGGCACGAACAGGGCGTCGTCGCCGTGCTGCAGCGCCAGTACGACGGCGCGGTGACGCATGCCTCGACGCTCGGCGATCCCGCCCAGGGCTACAGCCGCGGCAACCTGCGCGCGATGGTGGACAAGGGCATGCTGCGCATGTCCGACGTCCGCATCGTGTGGACCAGCGAGCCGATCATGAACGGCCCGCTCGCCGTGCGCACCGACCTGCCGGCCGATTTCAAGCGCGACATGCAGACCTTCCAGCTCGCACTGGTGAAGTCGCATCCGGACATCGCCCGCCAGATCGCGCGCGGCGACACGATCGGCGCGGTCGAGGCACGGCACGAGGACTACGCCCTGTTCGTCGACATGCGGCGCGAGGAAGCGGCCGCGCGTCGCCGCCGCTCGTGAGCGCATCGAGCCTCGCCCCCCTCCCCGCGGTGACCCGCGGGGAGGAAGCCTTCCTTGCCGCGCGCCGCGCGAAGCGCCGCCAGATGCTGCTCGGCGGCGCGCTGCTGCTCGCCTGCCTGCTCGCCGCCGCCTGGGTCAGCGAGGCGCATCCCGCCACGCTCTGGGCCGGCCTGCCGCGCATCGGCGAATACTTCGCCCGCATCCTGCCCGACCTGCGCTGGCACGCGCTGCTGGCCGACGCCGAGACCGAAGGCTCCATCGCCTTCTGGCTCTACCGCCTGCCCGAATGGTCGCTGCTGATCCTCGAGACGGCGAACATGGCCGCCCTCGCGACGCTGCTGGGCTCGGCGGCCGCGCTGCTGCTGGCGTTTCCCGCGGCACGCAACATCGCGCCCTCGCCGCTCGCCTTCCACCTGGCGCGGCGCTCGCTGGAAGCCCTGCGCACCGTCCCCGAGATCGTCTACGCGCTGATCTTCGTCTGGGCCTTCGGCGTCGGGCCGCTCGCCGGTATCCTCGCCATCGCGCTGCATTCCGCCGGCGCCAACGGCAAGCTGTTCGCCGAGGCGATCGAGAACGCCGACCTCAAGGCCTGGGACGGCGTCGAAAGCGCCGGCGGATCCTGGCTGCACGCCTGCCGCTTCGCCGTGCTGCCGCAGGTGCTGCCGAACATCCTGTCCTACCTGCTGCTGCGCTTCGAGGTGAACATCCGCTCCGCCAGCGTCATCGGCTTCGTCGGCGCGGGCGGCATCGGCGAGGAGCTCTACAAGGTGATCTCCTTCAACTACTACGAGGAGATCAGCGCCATCGTCCTGCTGATCATCCTCACCGTCTCGATGGTCGACCTGCTGTCCGAACGCCTGCGCCACGCCGCGATCGGCCGGCTGGAGGCGGCGCGATGAACGCCGATGTCGCGATGTGGCGGGACCGCATGCCCGCCGCCTTCGGCGCCACCCCGGTGCAGCGCGCGATCCGCGCTGCCGGCTGGGCGCTGTTCCTCGCCTGGCTCGCCGGCGCGCTCTGGTGGTTCGGGTTCACGCCGCAGCGGCTGTGGAACGGGCTGTCGGGGCTCGCGACCATCGTCCGGTTGATGATCCCGCCCTCCCCGGGCGAATTGTGGGTCGAGATCCTCAAGGGCATGGCCGAGAGCGTCGCCATGGCCTTCCTCGGCACCGTCATGGCCGCGCTGGTCGCGGTGCCGCTCGGCTTCCTCGGCGCGCGGAACATCGTGACGAGCGTGCTGCTGCGTTTCTCGCTGCGCCGCCTGCTGGACGGCTTCCGCGGCGTGGACCAGCTGATCTGGGCGCTCGCCTATGTCCGTGCCGTCGGCCTCGGCCCGCTCGCCGGCGTGCTCGCCATCTTCACCGCCGACATCGCCGTGCTCGCGAAGCTCTATGCCGAGGCGATCGAGAATGCCGAGCGCAAGCAGGCCGAAGGCGTCGTCGCCGCCGGCGGCGGGCGTCTCGCCGCCATCCGCTTCGGCGTGCTGCCGCAGGTCGCGCCCGTCATGCTCGCCCAGGCGCTGTACTTCTTCGAAAGCAACACGCGTTCGGCCGCCATCCTCGGCGTGGTCGGCGCAGGCGGCATCGGGTTGCAGATCGCCGAGCGCATCCGCGTCCGCCACTGGGACGAAGTCGCCTTCATCATCATCCTGATGATCGTGACGGTGGCGATCATCGACGCCATCTCGGGCCGCGTCCGCCGCCGCCTGATCGGCGCCCGCGCCTGAGGGGCGTTGCCGCGCGGACCGCCGCGCCGCATCCTCCCGCCGTCACACGGGAGGCGAGGATGAAGAAGGGCTACAAGGCGCTGCTCGAGGAAGCGAACGCGGTCATCGAGACGGTGCCCGTCGACCAGGCGCTGCGGCTGCACGGCGATGACGGCGTGGTCTTCGTCGACCTGCGCGATCCGCGCGAGATCCAGCGCGAGGGCCGCATCCCGGGATCCTTCTCCTGCCCGCGCGGGATGCTGGAATTCTGGATCGACCCGGACAGCCCCTACGCCAAGCCGGTGTTCCAGGAACCGAAGCGGTTCCTTTTCTACTGCGCGAGCGGCTGGCGCTCCGCGCTCGCGGCGCGGACGGCGCAGGAGATGGGGCTCGAGAAGGTCGCCCATGTGGGCGGCGGCTTCACCGCCTGGAAGAATGGCGGCGGGGCGGTGGAAGTTCCCGAACCGAAGAAGGGCTGACCAGGAGGGGCCTTGCCCCTCCCGGACCCTCCCCACCAAAGGCCGAAAGGCCTTTGGAAACCGATACCTTTCGGCCCTCGGCGGGGTGGCCTCGGTCCTCAACCCATGCTGATCGGCGTCAGGTCCTGGAACCAGGACTGCGCCTGCACGAAGCCCCTCACCCGCGCATGCATCGCGCGCGGATTCATGTCGTGGGCGACGAACAGGAACAGCGCGTCGTCCACCACCTTGTCGTGCAGCTGCTTCAGCAGCGCGTCCTGCGCCGCGGGGTCGAAGGTCTCGTAGACCTGGTTGATGATCGCGTCATAGGCCGGATCGTTCAGGAAGCCCCAGTTGTTCGCCGCCGGCGGCGTCAGGTCCGACTTCAGCAGCCGCACCAGCGCCGTGAAGGGATCGAGCGCGGTATAGGACACGTTGATCGCATCGCAGCCGCGCGAGGACGGCGCGCCCGCGCCTTCCCGCCAAGTGCCGAGCAGCGAGTTCCAGTCGAACACCTCGAAGGTCACCTCGATGCCGACCTCCTTCAGCATCTGCTGCAGCGCCTCGTTCATCGCCAGCACCTGCATCTGCCCCGAACCGGAGGAGGAGATGGCGACCTTGGTGCGCAGCGGCGTGCGCGGCGTGATGCCGGCCTCGGCCAGCAGGCGCCGCGCGCCCGCCTGGTCATAGGTCAGGCGCGGGCTGCGCACCGGGTTCCACGGTCCGCCGACCGGCACCAGCCCACCGCCCTCGAGCATCGTCCCCGCCAGCATGTCCTTCATGCCGGTGCGGTCGATCGCGAGGTTCGCCGCCCGGCGCACCCGCACGTCGCGCCAGGGCGAGCCTTCCTTGAGGTTGAAGTGCCAGGTCCAGTTGTGGCCGTACTGGTTGGTGACGATGTTGAACCCGGCCTGGCGCAGCGACGGGATGGCATCGGGCGGCGGCGCCTCGACGAAGTCGACCTGGTTGGACCGCAGCGCGGCGACGCGCGTGTTTGCCTCGGGCAACGGCAGCAGCGTGACGCGCGCGACCTTCGGGATGCGCCGCGCCTCCCAATAGTCGGGGTTGCGGGCGAGGACGGCGCGCTCGCGGATGCTGAACGCCTCGAGCTTGAAGGGCCCGGTGCCGATCGCCTGGGTCAGGAACCGGTCGTTGTCGCGCCCGGCGGCTTCCCAGGCACCGCGATGAGTGATGCCGACCCAGGTCGCGCCATAGGGCACCAGGCTGTCGACCGTGCGGGTCTCCACGATGAAGGTGTTCTCGCCCTCCGCATACCAGTTGGCGATGGTCGGCATGCGGCCGCGCACCTGGGCCGACCCGCGGGGGTCGAATTCGGGCGCATCGTTCCTGAAGGCGCGGTTGTAGGAGAAGACGACGTCCTCGGCCGTCATGACCTTGCCGTCATGGAACCTCACGCCTTCGCGCAACGTGAAGATCCAGCGCTTGGAATTGGCCGGATCGACCCGCCAGGCGGTGGCGAGGCCGGGGCGCAGAGGCGCCGGCCGGTCGCTCATCGACAGGTCCCACTGCACCAGTTGGTCGTAGATGGTGATGCCCATGAAGCGGTGCCCCTCGGCGCCCTGGTCGGGCATGCCGTTGGACAGCGGGACGGCGGAGGCGGTCATGCCGACGCGGAGGTTGCCCGCCGGCGCCTGCGCCTGCGCGAGGTCGTAAGGCAGACTCGCGGCCATGCCGAGCGCCGCGCCACCGCTCAGGAGGCGCCGGCGGCTGAAGGTCGGATGCATCAAGGTCTCCGCTGCATCAGGGTTGCTGCGGAGCAGCATAGGCGACCCTGCCCAGACCGCGGGCAGTCAAGCAGCAAAAGGCGCCTGATTGAGCCGAAAATTTCCGATCTGCCCATCGAATGGGCGGATCCGGGCATGAAAAAAGCCGTCCGACATCGCCGGACGGCTTGATCAGGCGGGGCGCTGTCCGCCCCGGCTCAGTCGTCGCGATCGCGTTGCGCGGCCTGCGACTGTGCGGCGAGGGCGCGGGCCATCTGGCTCAGCGCCTCCTGGTGCTTGTCGTTGTCGATCAGCGCGAAGTTCCGCGCGAGTTCGAGGAACATGCGCTGGCGCGGGGAGACGGGCTGCGCCTCCGAACCCGGGCCAAGCCCCTCGAAAAAATAGGAAATCGGGACGTCCAGAACCTGCGCGATCTCGAACAGGCGGCCGGCGGAAATCCGGTTCAGCCCGCGTTCGTATTTGTGCGCCTGCTGGTAGGTGACGCCGATCATGCGCGCGAGCTGCTGTTGGGACAGTCCGAGCGTCGTCCGACGTTCGCGAATGCGCGCGCCCACGTGATGATCCACCAGGCTCGCGCGCTGGGTGGAGCTGTCGTCGTCGGCGGCCGCGTCGTTCACGGACGCCTGGGGGGGGATGGGCAGGTTCATGACACCGCCTTCGAGGCTACACCGCAGCACTGCAACAGAAAACTAGATTTTCTACTTATGCGAGCATCACGGTCACGTGACGTTCCTTACGACAGCCTAATCCTTCGATCGCGCGCCGCGCAACTTCGCAAGTTCCTGCCGCAGGGCCTCGATCTCCGCCCGCATCGCCTCGACCTCCCCGGACGGGGGGGCGGAACCCTCTTCCCGGCGGCCGAAGGGGGCGAACAGGCTCATGGCGCGCTCCATCATCGCCATGTTCTGCTTCCCGAGTTCCTCGAGGTTCCCGAAATTCGGCGGGAACGGCATGAAGCCGCCCATGGTCTGCTCCATGGTCCGGCGCATCTGGTCCTGCTGCCGGCCGAAGGAGGACATGGCGAATTCGAGGTAGCGCGGGACCAGCCCCTGCAGATTGTCGCCGTAATAGCCGATCAGCTGCCGCAGGAAGGCCGTGGGCAGGAGGTTCTGCCCGACCTTGCTCTCTTCCTCGACGATGATCTGCGTCAGCACCGACCGCGTGATGTCGTCCCCGGTCTTGGCGTCGTAGACGACGAAGTCGCGCCCGTCGCGAACCATCTTCGCAAGATCGTCCAGGGTGACGTAGGACGAGGCCTCGGTGTTGTAGAGGCGCCGGTTCGCGTACTTCTTCACCACCACCGGCGGGGCCGTCGCCTCGCCCGCCTGCCCACCGGTCGTCGCCGTGCTGCCCGCCATGGGTTCTCCGCTCTCTGAACCGCCCCTCAATGCGTCAGCCTAGCACGCTCTTTGCGGTGCAGCGAAAGGCGCAATCCGCACGTTCCGTCGCCGGCCCGCGCAATGTATGGTCCGGCCCGGCGAGGAGCCCCGATGGAACGGCCTGAGGATCTCGACAGCCTCGCGGAGGACTGGATCGCGCTGTGGCAGAGCGAGATCGCCGGATTGGCGGCCGATCCCGAACTGGCCGAGCAATGGGCCGCCTGGGCCGCGCTCGGGGCGGCGTGGATGCGCGCGGCCACCGCCATGGCGCCCCGCTACCCGGCGGGTGGGCATGACAGCCCCCCTCCGCCGCCGCGGCCCGCGGCCGCTGCCGCTCCATCTGGGGCTGGCGGGCCTGCGGGCGCTCGCCGCGACGAGCAGCCTGCCCGGGACGCCATGGCTGACCGCCTGGCGGAACTCGAACGCCGCCTGGCCGATCTCGAAGGCGGGCCAGGCGGAACGCGACCGGATCCTGGCCGCCCTCGCCGCCGCCGGCCACGGTCCTGAGGCCTTCGGCACCGCCGTCCTGAACCGGCTGGCGCGGGCCGACCGCGCCATGATCGGCGGGCTTGCCGCCTATCGCCGCCATCCCTGGCAGCGCCGCATGACCGACCCGCCGGCGATCTGGACCGAGGGCGGATCCCGCCTGCTCGACTTCGGCGGCGATGGTCTCACGGTGCTCTTCGTTCCTTCGCTGGTGAACCGCGCCTATGTGCTCGACCTGACGCCGCGGCGGTCCCTGATGCGCTGGCTACCCGGCCAGGGTTACCGCACCCTGCTGCTCGACTGGGGCTGGCCGGGCGAGGCGGAGCGCACCTTCACCCTGACCGACTATGTCGCCGGGCGCCTCGAACGCGCACTGATGGCAGCGCCCGGGCCGGTCGTGCTCGCGGGCTACTGCATGGGCGGGCTGCTCGCCCTCGCCGCGGCGCTGCGCCGGCCGGACCGGGTGCGCGCGCTGGCGCTGCTCGCCACGCCCTGGGACTTCCACGCGGGCCCGGACGGGCCGCGCCGCGCGCGCACCGCCGCCGCGCTGCTCCCCGGCCTCGAGACCATGATGGCGCCGACCGAGGCCCTGCCGGTCGATGCCATCCAGTCGCTCTTCGCGCTGCTCGATCCCTTCGGCATCGCGCAGAAGTTCCGCGCCTTCGCGCGGCTCGACCCGCAGTCCGAACGCGCGGAACTGTTCGTCGCGCTGGAGGACTGGCTGAACGACGGCATCCCCCTGCCCGCTCCCGTCGCACGGCAATGCCTCGCCGGCTGGTATGGCCGCAACGAACCGGGGCGGCTCGCCTGGCACGTCGCCGGCCAGGTGGTGGACCCCGCGGGCTGGGATGGCCCGGCCTTCGCCGGCATCCCCCACCGCGATCGCATCGTCCCGCCGGAATCCGCGCTCGCCGCCGCGCTGCGCTTGCGCGACGTCAAGACTCACCTCGCCCCCGCAGGGCACATCAGCATGGTCGCCGGCGGCGGCGCCGAGACTGCGCTGTGGCACCCCTTCCGCGCGTGGCTCGACACCGTTGCCACACCGGCCTGAAGCGCAGGCCGGACCCGCGCAGGCCATGCTTGTTCCGCGCCCCACCCGGGCGCATGCTGCACCGCAATGCCCCCGAAGGGAGAAAAGCCAGTCATGACTGAAATCGTCATTGCCTCTGCCGCCCGCACGCCGGTCGGCGCCTTCAACGGGGCCTTCGCCTCGCTGCCAGCCCATGTGCTCGGCACCGTCGCCATCAAGGCGGCGCTGGAACGCGCCAAGGTCGAAGGCGGCCAGGTGGACGAGGTCATCATGGGCCAGATCCTGTCCGCCGGCTCGGGCCAGAACCCCGCCCGCCAGGCCTCCGTCAACGCCGGAATCCCGGTCGAGCACACCGCCTTCGGCATCAACCAGCTCTGCGGCTCCGGCCTGCGCGCGGTGGCCCTCGCCGCCCAGCAGATCGCCTCGGGCGACGCGAAGATCATGGTCGCCGGCGGCCAGGAGAGCATGACCCAGGCGCCGCACGCCCAGCAGCTGCGCGCCGGCCAGAAGATGGGCGACCTCGCCCTCGTCGACACCATGCTGCGCGACGGGCTGATGGACGCCTTCCACGGCTACCACATGGGCAACACGGCCGAGAACGTCGCCCAGAAGTTCCAGATCACCCGCGCCGAGCAGGACGAGTTCGCCTTCAACTCCCAGCGCAAGGCGGGCGAAGCGATGAAGGCCGGCCGCTTCAAGGACGAGATCGTCCCGGTGACGGTGAAGGGCCGCAAGGGCGACGTCGTCGTCAGCGACGACGAGTATCCGAAGCCGGACACCACGATGGAGGTGCTCGCGAAGCTGCGCGCCGCCTTCGCGAAGGACGGCACGGTCACCGCGGGCAACGCCTCGGGCATCAATGACGGCGCCGCGGCCGTGGTGGTGATGACGGCGGCCGAGGCCGCCAAGCGCGGCATCACGCCGCTGGCGCGCATCGTGTCCTGGGCGACCGCGGGCGTCGACCCGTCGATCATGGGCACCGGGCCGATCCCGGCCTCCCGCAAGGCGCTGGCCAAGGCGGGCTGGAAGGTCGACGACCTCGACCTGATCGAGGCGAACGAGGCCTTCGCGGCGCAGGCGCTCGCGGTGAACAAGGACCTCGGCTGGGACACGTCGAAGGTCAATGTGAACGGCGGCGCGATCGCGCTGGGCCATCCGATCGGGGCCTCGGGCGCGCGCGTGCTGACGACCCTGCTGTTCGAGATGCAGAAGCGCAACGCGAAGAAGGCGCTCGCGACGCTGTGCATCGGCGGCGGCATGGGCGTCGCCATGTGCGTCGAGCGCTGACGCAGGATGACGGCCGGAGGGGCGCGCCCCTCCGGCTCACCCCGGGCCGCTGACGGCCGCCCGGCCGCGACGGTTCAGACGAGCAGCCGCACCACCCACTCCCGGCGGACCGCGCCCGGCAGGCGCTCGATGCGCACGGCGTCGAAGCCTGCGGCCTGGCCCTGTCGGATCCAGCTCGCATCGTCGCGGGCACGCATGAAGAAGGCGGGGCTCTGGAAGGGCTCCTCGCCGGGGAAGACCACCCAGGACAGGCAGGCGAGGCCGCCGAGCTGCGGCACCTGGACCTGGCGCGCGAGGAAGATCGCGCCCTCGCCCAGCGGCACCTTCATGTGCTCGACCCACTGCCCGCCGAGGGCGGCCTCGGCGTCGAGATCGCCGTGCAGCAGGGCCATGCCGCCGGGGCGCAGGACGCGTCGGAACTCGCGCAGCACCCCGGCTTCCTCGGCTTCGTCGAGGAAGTAGCCGAAGGAATTCCACATGTTCAGTACGAGGTCGACGGAGCCGTCGGCGAGCGGCAGGTGACGCATGTCCGCCGCGGTGCAGGCGATCGGGGCCTGCGCGCGGGCGATGCGCAGGCAGCCTTCCTGCAGGTCCATCGCGACGACATCGAAGCCACGGCGCGTGAGCTCCAGGGCGTGGCGCCCGGTGCCGCAGGCGATGTCGAGGATGCGGGGTGCGCGCGCGCCGAAATGCGCCGCGACGATGCGGCAAACGAGATCGGCCTCGCGCGTGGTGACAGCGGCTTCGGTGAGGTCGGAATCGGTGGGATCGCGTGGGAAGCGGGCGGCGATGGTGCGGTAGGCTTCGCCGAAATAGGCGTGTTCGCCCGGCTTCCACCAATCCGCGTCGGGCCTTGCGACCGTGACGAAGTCCTCGGCCCGGCAGCCCCAGAGGTGCTTCGCCTGCTCGGTCCGGACCTGCCGGAACCTGCGCCCGATCACCTCTCTCAGCACATCCCCGCCTATCGGTACCCGGGTATCGGTTTCCAAAGGCCTTTCGGCCTTTGACAGGGTGGGTCCGGGAGGGGCGGCGCCCCTCCCGGTGCTTCCGTCAGAACAGCAGCCCCTTCCTGAGCATCCCGTGCACCCCCTTCTCCCCGTTCACCGTCTGGGTGACGCGGAAATCCACCGCGAGGGAGCAGAACTGGTACGCATCGGCGTCGGAGAGGTTCGTGCGCGAGCAGATGAAGGCGATCATCTCGCGCAGCGCCTGCTTCATGGCGAGGTCGAGGTCCTCGTTGAGGCCCATGGTGATGTAGTGGGTCCTGGTCTCGGCGCGGGGAAACTTCAGCACCGGGTCGCGCGATCCGCCGCCCTTCACCAGGGACAGCCGGAAATGCCCGGTGAGGCAGATCTCGAGCGCGTTGATGCAGACCTCGCCATCGCCCTGCACGCCGTGGCCGTCGCCGGCGGAGAACAGCGCGCCCTCGTTGAACACGGGCAGGTAGAGCGTGCTGCCCTCGGTCAGTTCCTTGTTGTCGAGGTTGCCGCCGCTCGCCCGCGGTTCCTTGGTGTTGATCATCCCCCAGTCGCGCGGCGGGGCGACGCCCATCACGCCGAAGAAGGGTGCCAGCGGCAGGTCCATCCCGCCTTCGGACGGCCCGAAGGGCAGGCGGCAGGTCATCGCCGCCTTGTCGACGGGGATGTGCAGCGTGCGGCGGTAGGGAAAGTCCTCCGGCAGCGTGCCGAACAGGGGCCGGAAGCCGCAGAAACCCCAATCGGCGCCGAGCTCGATCTTCTCGATGTCGATGCGCAGCGCGTCGCCGGGCTCGGCGCCCTTCACCTCGATCGGGCCGGTGATGACGTGGGCGCCGAGGCGCGGGAGCTTCTGGTGGATCTCCCGCAGCACCGGATGCACCGCCATCATCTTTTCCTGCGGCGGCATCTGCTCGGGCCCGCCGGAAAGGCATTCGAGGATGACGACCTCGCCCGGGTCGATCGACGCGACCGGCGGGAAGGAGGCATCGAAGGCGCCCCAGCGGCAATTGGTCAGCGATGCGGCGACGCGGGTCGGTTCGGCCATGCGGAACGTCCTTGCGGGTCTAGAGCCAGCCTTTGCGGCGGAAATACCAGATCGGGAGGATGGCGCTCACGATCATCATCAGGAGGGCGACCGGATAGCCGTATTGCCATTTCAGGTCGGGCATGTATTCGAAGTTCATGCCGTAGATCGAGGCGAGCAGCGTGGGCGGCATCAGCGCGACCGAGGCCACGGTGAAGGTCTTGATGATCGCGTTCTGCTCCACGTTGATCACGCCGAGCACCGCATCGAGCAGGAACTGTGCCTTGTTGTTGAGGACGTTCGCGTGCTCGACCAGGGAACGCACGTCGCGCACCAGCGTCTTGATGAGGTTCTGGTTCTCCTTGCGCACCGCGGTCGCCTTTTCCGCCCCCACGAAGGTCAGGATGCGGTTGAGGCCAAGAAGGGTTTCCGAGGCGCGCGTGGTGACGTCGCCGACCTGGCCGAGGGTGATCAGCGTCTCCTTCAGCTGGTCGTCGCGGCGGTTGGCCTTCACGTTGGCCCGCGCGGCGCGGAAGGTGCGCTGGGAGGCGCGGTCCATGTCGGCGCCGACCCGTTCGAGCACGTCCGCGAGGCGATCGACGATCTGCTCGAACAGGTGGAGCATCACCCCGTCCGCGCTGGCCAGCAGGTTGCCCGGCTGGCGCTGCGCGCGCGCGCCGAAGGCGCTGAAGGCCTTCGGCGTGGCATAGCGCACGGTCACGAGCGAGGTGCCGGTCAGCACGAAGGTGATCGCCGTCGAGCTGTATTCCCCGGCGTCCACGCCATAGAGGAAGTTCGCGGTGAGGAAGAGCGCGTCGCCCTCGCGATAGAGCCGCGACGAGCTCTCGATCTCCTGCATCTCCTCGCGCGTCGGGACCTCGAGGGACAGCGCCGACTGCACGGCCTTCTCCTCGGCCGGGGTCGGGTTCAACAGGTCGATCCAGACGGCGCGGCGCAGGGCGTCGGGCTCGCAGGCGGCGGCGGCGGCGGCCTGGGCCTCGGCGGGCAGCACGGCGGTGATGTCGGAGACCGCGCCCTCGCGCACGCGACAGCGGCCGTCCTCGACCGTCCAGGTCGTCAGCATGACGGGATACCTCCGCTGTGGGCGTTCAGCGGCTTCTAGACGCTTGCCGCGGCATGCGCCAACCCACTTGGCAGGTGATGACTTTGCAGGACCGTCACGGGGCGGAAATGCACCAGTTCCAGGCATTCCGCACGGGCCGGACGTAGCGCCGGCCACAGGGGCGCGAGGGTATCGAGGGCGCGCCCCAGCCACCCCGGATCGCCGGCCGGCCCGCCCTTCGCGAGCGTGACATGCGGAACCCAGGCGCCGGGCCGGTAATGCGGGTCGCCGGGGAGCCCGGCGAGGACTTCGGCCAGCGCCCGTTGACGCAGAAGCAATGCCTCGGTCACGACCGGGGCCAGGAAAAGCACGGGCAGCGGCATGGCGAAGACCCCGAAGCCCGCGAGTGTGACATCGACCGCCGCCCATTGCGCGGCGCAGCCGGCGACCGCCTTGCGCAGGCGCGCCGGGTCCGCGGCATCGGGATGGATGCTGAGCGTGACATGCGGCGGATAGCCGAGCGCCAGGCTGTCATTGTGCAGCCCGGCCACGGCCAGGGCGCGCCACATCGCCTCGATGGGCGCGGCCGCGGCGGCGTCGAGGCGCAGCGCGACCGCGTAGGGCACGCTCAGCCCGCCGCGGGCAGGCCGAACAGGCGGGCGACGCCGGGAAAGTCCGCGGCCTCGGGGTGTCGGCCGCAGGGCTGCGTGCCGTCGGCCGGGCGCACCAATTGGCAGGTCCGCATCCCCGCCGCCGCGGCGGCGTCGAGTTCCTCGGCGACATCCGAGAGGAACAGGACCTCCCCGGCCGGCAGGTGCAGGCCCGCGGCGATGGCGGCATAGGACGCCTGGTCCCGCTTGCCGCCGACCTTCGTGTCGAAGAAGCCGTCAAAGAGTGGCGTGAGGTCGCCCGCGACGGAATGGCCGAACAGCAGCTTCTGCGCCTCCACCGAGCCGGAGGAATAGACCGCGAGGCGGAGCCCCGCCCGCGACCACGCCCGGAGGCAGGGCGCGACGTCGGGCCAGAGATGCCCCTTGAGCCGCCCATCCAGGTAGCCCGCCCGCCAGATCAGCCCCTGCAGGGTCTTGAGCGGCGTGACCTTGGCGTCCTCGGCCATCCAGATGCGCAGGGTCGAGCGCGGGTCCTGCTCGCGCGCGATGTGGCCGACCTCGGCCATCACCGCGGCGACGGCGGGTTCTTCCTCGTGCGCGTCGAGGAAGGCGTCGAGCTCGGCCTCCGCGAAGGGGAACAGCGTCTCCTTCACGAAGGCGATGGCGCTCGTCGTGCCCTCGATGTCCGTCAGGATGCAGGTCGTGGGCACGGCCATGCGCGCTCAGCCCACCGTGACGGGGATGCGCGCGGCGATGTCGCTGCCGGTGTAGTGCGGCGTCCACCCCGTGGTGTCGGTGAAGACGCGCAACGCGGTGACGTGCGGGACCTCCCCGGCATCGAACCAGTGCTTCGTGTTCGCCGGCACCGAGATCAGGTCGCCCGTCGTGCAGTGGGCGTCGTAGATCTTGCCGTCCACATGCATGACGAAATTGCCCGCGCCCTCGTGGAAGAAGCGGATTTCGTCCTCGGTGTGGATGTGCTCGGAGAGGAACTTCGCGCGGATCGCATCCTTCTGCGGATGGTCGGCGGTCAGGCGGATGACGTCGGCCGTGCCGGCCTTGGTCTCCTTGAGGAAGGCGTCGAGGTGCGGGCGATAGGCCGCGAGCACCACCTCGGGCTCGGCGCCCGCCGGCAGGGCGGCGACGGGCCAGCGCTCGAAGCGCACGCCGATGGGGCGCAGCGCCTCGGCGATCTGCGCCGGGTCCTCGGTCTTCAGCGTCTCGGCGCCGGTCGCGGCGTCGCGGATCGTCAGCAGGCTCATCGCGTGTGCCTCCCTTCCTCCAGGTGACAGAGCAGCATGAATTCCAGCGCCTCGAGCCGCGTCATCGCCGCGGCCATGTCGGCACCCCAGACATATACCCCATGACCGCGGATGATGTAGCCGGGAGGCGCATCGGACGTGCGGTTCCACAGCGCGTCGAGCACGGCCTGCAGTCGGGGAATGTCCTGGTCGTTGTCGAGGACGGGGACGGCGACCTCGGTGTCGTGCGTCGGCCCGCCGGGGAAGGCCTTGAGCAGCTCGAACCCCGCGAGGCGGATCTCCGCCCCCGCCCGGCGCGAGAGCACCGTGTTGGCGACGGAATGGCCGTGCACCACCGCCCCGGTGCCGGGGAAGCGGCGGTAGATGCCGCAATGGAGCAGGGTCTCGTAGGAGGGCCTGGCGCCGGGTTCGAGCGAGGCCCCCTGCCCGTCCACCAGCATGACGTCGGCAGGCGCGAGCATGCCCTTGTGGCGGCCGGACCGGGTGATGGCCATCCGATCGGCACCCAGCAGGACCGAGATGTTGCCCGCCGTCGCCGGCACCCAGCCCATGGCGTCCATCCGGCGCCCGGCGGCGGCGATCGCGGCGGCGGCGTCCTTGAAGGTCATCGGCGCAAGGCCCCAGGAACGGCGAGGCCCCCCCCCGCGCGCCGGGGGGGGGGGGGGCCCCCGCCGCGGGGGGGAGGGGGGGGGGGGGGGGGGGGGGGGGGGGGCCGGGGGGGGGGGGGGGGG
>NZ_JABBKX010000015.1 GCF_012927745.1 Neoroseomonas marina | reverse complement strand
CCCGCATCCAACGATCGCGTACCCAAGAACACATCAAGCCCATTGGCAGCCGCCAGTGGGCTTTTTGATGTCCGAGGGCCGCCCTCACCACACACGCCCGCCGCACGCAGCATCGCCGTCAGCTCGCCAATCAGCTCCGGGGGGGGGAGGGCGCGGGGCTCCGTCGGTGGGATGGACCTCGACCCGTTCGGTGAATGCGCGCGCCTCCCCAGCGCCAGGGTCGGCCCTGGGACGCCGAGCACCCCGTCCGGGGCGTCCTCTTTCGACGCCTGCCGCCCGAGGAGGTTGCCATACGAGCGACCCAAACCGGCCTGCTCGCGACGTCCGGACTCCGCCGAGCAGACCTGTTTCCGGGCACCATCCATGACCCGCGAGTCTCGCTATGGCTCCGCGCCACGCTGATTTCGAAGTAGGCAGCTTGGGCTGCTTGGCTGCATGATGGGCATGTTCCGAAACCGATCGCGCCCGCGGCCGACGAAGCGGCGGCTTCAACAGGATTGAAGCATGCAGGCATTGCTGGATGCCGTAATCCAGGAGTTGCGCTCCTTCGTGGCGCAGAGGTCGGATGTCGGCATGCTGCTGCTATCCGGATCGGAGGATGCCCTGCCGATCCTGACGGCACTCGAGGATGTCGAGGCGCAGTCCCTGGCGGACCAGTTCTGGCTGGTCACCGAGCCCTTCAACGACCTGGCGGCCTATGTCGACACGCTCGTCGATACCTTCCTGACGCGGGAGGAAGCGGTCCGGCTGTCGGCCGCCAGGGAAGGCATTGCCTCCTGGAGCCCTCCTCCCGCCGCGCTGCGGGACCCGAACCTGCCGCCCGTGGAGCGCTTGCGGCTGGTCTGTGCCTTCTCGCGCGAGCTGCTGCCGGACACCAGCTTCGGCGCCTCGGTTTGGATCCTTCATCCGCTTGAGGTCAGCGACGAGGTCTCATTCTGCGACATGGTCGCGCGCCTCCTGCAGCACGAGCTCCCGGATCCCTGGTGCCAGCGCTTGCGCTTCATCATCCGCGTCGATCCGGCGAACCCCGCGGCTGCGGCCCTGGCCGCCCAGCCGCGGGTGCGCGCCTTCCGGCCCGACCTCGGGCCCGATGCGGTGGCGCGGCATCTCGGTGCGAACGTCGATGACGAATCCTTGCCCGTCGACGAGCGGATGGGCTCCCTGATGATCCTGGCCGGGGCGGATCAGGCCATGCACCGGCACCGCGATGCCTTCGAGAAGTACGGCTTCCTCAACGACTACCATGCCGCGGTGGGCAACACGGCGATGGCTGCGGTGGCGCTCAACGGCATGGCGGACGCCGCGGAGGCGCTGGGTGACGATGCGCAGGCCGGCGACTGCTACGAGCGCGCGTTGGCGATTGCCGGACAGGAGCCGCATCCGCCGGTGCCGCTCTTCCTCAACCTCACCATGGGCATCGGCAGGCTGCGGTTGAAGGAGGACCGCTACGCTGAGGCCGAGGCCTGGTTCGACATGGCGCAGCAGCTGGCGATCCCGGCACGCAGCGTGGCGATGCGCATCCAGGCGCTGGAATTGCGCGGTGTCTGCCAGCACGCGCAGCGCCGCTACGAGGAGGCGGAGAGCAGCTGGACCGATGGCTCGGTCCTCGCCGCCCAGATGCAGGACGTCGCAGCCTGCCGCGGGCTGGTCCTTCGGCTGTTCCGGCACTACCGCGACAGCGGCCAGGTCGAGGCAGCGCGGGAGCGGCACGCGCAGCTCGTCGATCTCGGCCACACTGGGCCGTTGTGACGATGGCCATTCCCGACAGCCTCCGGGCCGCCGCCGACCGGCGCATCGCCGAAGTCAACAAGGGCATCGACAGAGCGGGCAGGACCAAGGACGACGTAGCGGCGGTCTTCGGCCAGCAGGCGAAGGCCGCGCACGATGCCGCGGATGCCTGGAAGGGCATCAACGCGCCGGTCCACAAGGGCGAGAAGGACGAGCGCCCCCCCACCGCAGGCGAGAAGACGGCGCGCGTGATCCGCGCGGCGCAGGCGACTGTCGGTGCGGTGATGGGTGCGCTCGGCAGCGTCAAGAGCGCGCTCGACGTCGCGTTCGCCGACCTCACGGCGCCGCTTGCCGCCATCATGCCGAGCCTGCCTGCGGCGACGCTGGGCTCGATGTACCTCGGCACGCCGCACGCCCATCCGACGCATCCGCCAAGCGGCCCGCCGCCCGTGCCGCCGACCCCCTGCCCGAGCATGGGAGCCGTGCTGCTCGGCGTGACGCCGCGCGTGCTGATCAACTCGATGCCGGCCGCGCGCTGCGACGACATCGGTCTCGCGCCGACCTGCATGGGCATCCCGCCGGCCTGGTTCAAGATCAAGACCGGGTCGTCCAACGTCTTCATTGGCGGGTCGCGCGCGGCACGCTTTGGCGACATCTGCGTCGCCTGCAAGAACATCCCCGACCCGCCGCCCATCCCGGCCGGCAAGGTCATGGCTGCGATCGGCAAGGCCGCCGATGTCGCCTCCCGCGCGATGCATGTCGCGGGCATTGCCGCCGGGGTGCTCGGCGCCGCCGCGAACGTAGCCGAGGCCGCCGTGGAGGACGACGCCGCAATGGCGGCCGCGAAGGGACTCGCCGCGGCGATGGAGGCGGCCCAGCTCGCCATGGACCAGGCGAAAGCGGCGGTGGAGGCGACGATGTGGAAGGACCCGACGCTGCCGCCGACCGGCAGCATGGGCGCGATCATCGACCCGAGCCATGCGACCGTTCTCATCGGCGGCTTCCCGATGATCAACATCCCCGATCCAGTGTCTGCGCTGCTCAACAGGCTGAAGCGCTACAAGGCGGCGCCGAAGCCGGTCGACCAGGACGGCGAGGGCACCGGATCCTGTCCCGGCTGAGGCGGCCATGCCGGTCAACGTCGTTACCGGTGCTCTGTTCGACGTCGCACTCGACCTTCGGATCGAATGGGACGTGCCCTTCGTGTGGCGGCGGTACTACGATTCGTCACGCGTGACGGCGGCGCTGCCGCTCGGCTGGGGGCACACGCATTCTTACGATCATCGGCTGGAATTCGACCTCGACGGGCTGACCTACGTCACGCCGGCGGGGGTGCGGCATGGCTTCGGGCTGCCGGGGGGCGCGGCGCGCGTGAGTGCCTCGCCCGCGGCGCAGCTTCGCCAGGTCGGGCGCGCCGCCTACCGGGTCAAGGCGAGCGGTGAGCCGGCGGTCGAGTTCGAGTTCACGCATCCCGAGCGGCCTGCGCGGCTGACGCGCGTGTATCGTGGCGCAGCTTTCCAGCAGCTGCACTACGACGAGAGCGGGCAATGGGCGGCGCTCACATTCGGCAATGAGCCGCCGCTGCTGCTGCATTCGGATGCGGGCGGCCGCATCGTCGGCATCGACTGGAGCAACGACGGCAGCGCGCCGCGCGCCGTCTGGCGCGGCGAATACGACGGGGCCGGCAACCTCGTGCGCGTGACCGATGCGCGCGGCAATGCCGAGGCCTTCGCCTACGACGCGCTGAACCGCATGACCGGGCGGCGGGACCGCAACGGCTACGGCTTCGCCATGCAGTACGACCGCGTCGGGCGCTGCGCCTGGTCGGCCGGCGAGGACGGGTTGCAGGCGGTCGGGCTCCGCTTCCACACCGACGACCGGCACACGGTGGTGACGCGGGCCGATGGCGGTGCCTGGGCCTATCACCATCTCGACCGGCGCGTGATCCGGATCGTCGACCCCTATGGCGGCGTGACGCGGCGCGACTACGGGCCCGACGGGGCTCTGGTGCAGGAGACCGGGCCGGAAGGCGAAGTGCTTCGCACCGTGGTCGACGCAGAGACCGGCTTCGTCGCTTCGCCCTACGGACCGCCGGATGGCATGGCGCTGCCGATCGGCGACCCGTGGTTCGTGCCGGCCGGGGAACTCGCCTATCCGCGCGAGCCGATCGGCTGGGACGGATTCGGCGCGCGGCGCGACCACGCGGCCATTCGCCTTCCGGCCCGCGATGCCTACAGGGCATGGGGCGTGAGCCTCCCGGGGGCCGCGCTCGCGGCGCTGCAATTCGCGGAGGGCGGGAGCGTGCCACGGGAGGCGGCGGGGCCCGGCCCGGTGCCGCCCCGCTTCGTCGCGGAGGCCATCCCGGCACGGCCCGACCACCCGATGCCGAAGAAGCCGATGGCCCGGCCGGCGCATGCGGGGCGGGTGCTGCGTGATGCCTTCGGGCTGGTCCTGGGCAATGAGCAGCCGGATGGGTCGCGATGCCGCTGGCAATACGACGGCAACGGCAATGCCGTGCGCTACGTCGACCATGCCGGTTCCGAATGGCGCTACGACTACGCATCCTGGAATCTTCTGGTGCGGGAGACCGATCCGCTCGGGGGTGCGACGAGCTTCGGCTACGGTCCGACGGAACAACTCGTGAGCGTGGAGGATCCGGGCGGCACGCGCACCGAGCGCGGCTTCGACCTCAAGGATCGGATGGTCACCCGCGCACGCGACGGGAAGCCGCGCGACCGGTTCCGCCACGATCTCTCCGCCGGCATCGTCGCGGCGGGCGGGCCGGAGGCAGAGGAGCGCGTGGCCTTCCTTCCCGGTCCGCATGGCCGGCCGCTGCTTGTCGCGCCGCAGGGCGCGCCGGAACGGCGCTGCGCCTACGACGACCGCGGCCGATTATTGGCGGTGACGTCGGATGAGGGGGCCGCGGTCGCCTTCGCCTACGACAAGGTCGGCCATCGTGTGCGCGACACCCAGGGCGGGCGCAGCGTCGAGCGCGTCCATGAGGGGCTGTTGCTGGCCGAGATCACCGTGCTCGGCCGCTACACGATCCAGTACAGGCGGGATGACGACAGCGGGGGCTGGTCGATCATGGATCCGATGGGCGGTCGCCACGCGGTGCGGCAGCTCGACGGCGGTGTCTTCCTGCTCGAGCGCGCGACCGGCGTGAAGGAAGTGGTGCAATACGACTGGAACGGACGCTGCCGGGCCAAGGTGCGTTTCCGGGGCTCGGAATCCTATGCCGTTTGGTCGCGCAGCTACCGCTACTCGGCCGTGGGTACGTTGCTGACCGAGACGGATTCGCTCGCCGGGGCCACCAGCTACCGCTACGACGCGGCGCACCGGTTGGTCGGCGCGCAGAGGGCGCGGGGGGAGACGCAGCATTTCGCGTACGACGCCGCGGGGAACCTGCTTGCGGCGCCGTCCCTGAGCGGCGCGACGCATTCGGGCAACCGCCTGGTGAGCGCGAACGGCCGGCGCCTGACCTACAACGCACGCGACGCGGTGATCGCCGAATGGGACGATGCGCCTGTGCGGCGCTACCGATACGACGCCGAGGACCGGCTCGTCGAATGCGAGACGCCGGCCGGACGCGTCGCATTCGAGTATGACGGCCTTGGGCGGCGGCTCGCCAAGACCTCGGGGCAGGGCCGCACCGAATTCGTCTGGGACGGCGAGAGATTGGCGGCCGAGATCGCGCCGAGTGGGGCGCTGCGCATCTACGTATACGCCGACGGCGACGCGATGAGCCCCTTCGCCTTCGTCGATTATGCCAGCGCCGAGGCGGATCCGGCGACCGGCGTGATGCGCCACGTCTTCACGAACCAGGTGTCGTGCCCGGTGCTCGTCGAGGATGGAGAGGGCCGCGTCCTGTGGCGGGCGGAGCACGAGCCCTATGGCGCGACGAAGGTCACGGCCAACGCGCAGGTCTCGCTCAACCTCCGCTGGCCAGGCCACTACTTCGACGAGGAGACCGGGCTCCACTACAACCGCCATCGGTATTACAGCCCGGTTCTCGGACGCTACATCCAGGTCGATCCGCGCGATATCGAAGGCGGCGTCAACCTCTACGGCTATCCGGCGCGGCCGCTCGACATGGTTGACGTCGACGGCCTCGCGCCGTGCCCGAAGAAGGCGATGGTCGAGGCTGATGAGAAGGACAAGAAGTTCCAGAAGGCGAAGCGCGAGGCCGAGGAAGTGGCCGACAACATGCGCAAGGCGCTCCAGGAGGCCGTGGACAAGGGCGAGGTGCATCCGCTGAACGCCGCCGGCGTCACGCTCGCGACGATGGTGGTCAAGCGCAAGGACGGGACCTACGAGGTCGTCGTCACCGGCAACGTCAACCCTGCCCGGATGCCGCAGCGCGTGCTCGACGAGTTCGACGGCATACGGGTCGTCGGCCATGGTGACGACAGGCCGCCGCCGGTGGGCAAGGACCAGGACGACTGGCGCTTTCCGCGCACCAGGCCCGACGGCGAGACGGACCCGTCCACCCACAAGCACGCCGAGCAGCGCGGGCTACGCGCGGTCGACTGCGACAAGGACGCCGAGGGGGTTGCCTTCATCGCGCCGACGCGCCCATGTTGCGAAGGCTGTAGCACAGCGATCCAGACGCCGGCGAAGAAGAACGGCACCGGGGGATGGGGCGGCGATTCGGACAATGTGTCCGACTTCGGCCGCAAGCCCGGGCAGCATGGAGACCATTGGTAGGCCCATGGCACGCAGGATCACCACACGCGACCGCGAGGCGATGCTCGCGGATTTCAGCTACGAGGCGCGCATCGCCTATGTCGCGTTCTGCGCCGAGCGCTGCCTGGCCGAGGCGCGGCGGCATCCCGCCGCGGCCGCGCAGCTCGAGAACCAACCGCTGTTGCGCGAAGGCGTCGAGCTGCTGTGGTCGGCTGCCTCGGGCACCGCGCCGACCGACAAGGCCCGCGTCGCGCTGGTGCGCGACCATGTCGCGCAGTACGAACGCCCCCATGCGAGTGGCGAGGCGGTGGTCTATGCGCGCGATATCACCCTCGTCTCGGCCGCGCGCGTGCTCGCGAAAGGCATGCGCTTCCTCGAGGACCCCGGATCCGCGACGGCGGACTTCGTGGTCGGCGCGCTCGACGGACCGGCGGTCCTGATCGGCACGATATACGAGGACGCGATGGCGTCGCGGCGCGAGGAGGTCGCGGTGATCGACGCCGCGCTCGAAAGGCTCCGCGGCGCCGCACCGCCCATCACGCGCGACCTGTTCCGCGACATTCCCGACTGGCCCCGCGGGGCGCTGACGCGCATCTACGCGTCGGGCCAGCTGACGGATTCCTCGGTCGACGAGGACTGACCGCCGCGCCTGCGCGGCGGCTCAGTTGATCTTGACGATCGCCCCGGTGATCTCGTGCTGCCCGACGGCCGCCGAGTTGATCGCAGCGCCCGACGTCCCGACCTTCTGCTTGTCGTAGACGGTGCTCTGCGCGCCGACGCCGATCTTCGCTTCCTCGCTGCCGGTGATCTGGACCTTCTTGGAGGAGACGGTGACCGAATCGTCGCCCAGGATCGAGATGTTCTTGCCATGGATCGTGATCGTGCCGTCGGCGAGCATGGTGATGCTGCTGTCGCCGACATGCAGCTTGATCTGCGTCTTGGCCGTGATCAGCACGTCGGCGTCGGTCGAGGCGAGCGTGCTTTTCTGCTTCGACAGCCGCGTCGCGGTCTTGGTGGCGACGCCGTGCGTGTAGGCGCCGGTCACCACCGTGATCTTGGTGTCGCCCTTGATCGTCTCGGTGTGCGTGCCGGTCTGCACGGTGATCGAGCGGTTGCCCTTCACGATCGTGCGGGTCTCATCGTTCTGGATCACGCCGACGTGGTTGTACTGGGAATGGAAGTAGGTCTGCTCCTTCCCCTTGGTGTCGTCGAAGGTCAGCTCGTTCGATCCGCCGCCGCCCTTGGTCGAATTGCTCTTGAGGCCTGACTTGACCGCCGCGCCCGGCAGCCCGTGCGGCGGCATCTGTTCGGCGTTGTAGACACGCCCCGTGATGATCGGACGGTCGGGATCGCCCTCGAGGAAGTCGACGATCACCTCCTGCCCTATCCGAGGGATCTGGATGAAGCCGTAGCCTGATCCCGCCCAGGACTGGCTTACGCGTACCCAGCACGAGCTGCGCTCGTCCTTCCGTCCAAGGCGATCCCAGTGAAACTGCACTTTCACGCGCGCGTACTTGTCCGTGTAGATCTCCTCGCCCTTCGGGCCGGTGACGATCGCGGTCTGCGGGCCGTGGACGAACGGCTTGGGCGTGCGTCGTTGCGACCTGAATGGGACCTTGTTCGGGATGCAGCTGAAGGCGTTGCGGTAGAAGGGCTCCTCGGGGTCACGGCCCGACCAGCGGTCCGTGGTCCAGTGGCTGTAGTCCTTCGCTTCGTGCCGAACCTCGGTCAGGAGATACTCCTTCTCGGCCGCCGTGTTGGTCGGCGGCGGGGCGATCCGGACCCGCATGCCGGCATCCATCCCCGAAATCACGCCTTCGCCCCGCCGGCGGCTGTAGAGCACCTCCTCGGCCTGGATCTGGACGCGCGCCAGAGCCTTGCCCGCACCCTTGTCGGGATAGAGGCCCGGATAGTCGTAGAGCTCACGCTTCTTTGTTTCCGCGACGTCGACGTGAGTCGGGTCCGTCACCTCGAGATCGTTCGAGGGCGTCTCGAAGTTGAAGTCACGCATGGTCCAGGTGCCCGAACCCACGTTGAATTCGTCTTCGAGCTCCGTGATCCCGTAGCGGTGAAGGGATGAACGCACTTCCAGTTCGGGGAAGGGAGCAGGAAAGGTTGTGCTGTTGTGATCCGAGATCATCAGCGTATGCCGCCCGATCTCATGCTCATGCCAAAAGAAAAGACCGTACTGTTCCATGAGTCGGCAAATGAAATCGAGCGCCGACTCTCTATACTGAACGCAGTATCCGATCTTTGGGTAGTTTTCGAGGGTCTTTATGGAGAAATTCTCAACGTGATGGATCTTGAGGATCTCTTCGATGATCTCAACGACGGTCTTCTCCTGAAAGATGCGGAGATCGCTGGTGCTCGAGAGAAACCAGATCTGCGGTACCACCTCGGCCTGCCATTCCCGCTCGCCGGCTCGCGACGTGGCGGACATGACGAGCCGTCGAAATCGGCCGTGGACGACCCGCCGCTCGCCGCCCGTCGGTCCGTCGGCAGGGTCGCCGGGCTGCCCGAACCAGAGCGCGACGTTCGTGCCGAGGAGCTTTCGGACCTGGTCGTCTTCAGCCGCAGTCGCGAAGCGGATCTTGAACAGGAAAGGTTTGGAGATGCTGTCGTGCCCGACGAGCTCGGTCAGCACGGCGGCGTCTCGCCCGAGGTCCGTATCGATGCGGAGTATGCGATTCGTCTGGTCGTAGGCCATTCGTTCGCTCCTGCACTCGACGCGACGGGGGTGCCGCCCTCAGCGCAGATCTTGAGGAGGCGAGATAGTTACCGACTCGTGCCGCCTTGATCCAACGTGAAAATGGGCGGTCGCCTGTCTGCGCTGTCGCGACCGCCCGGCCGCGGATGACACGGCAGCGGTTGGCAGTGGGCGGTCGGGACGGAGGGAGAACTGCCATCGTCAATCGGGTCCATGACCAGGATCCAAGGACGACGGCGATCGAACAATCAGCGGGACGAAGGCGCCGGCTGGGTCAGCGGTGACCGCGCGCGGCATCGGGCCATGTGTCATGGCGTCGCGTACATGGCCCGTATCGGTGACTCGCCGCCTTTGCTCATCGCTGGACCAGCTGCACTGATCGCCCAGAGTCGATCCGGACCCTAGGCGTCGCCACGCCAAGCATATGCGGCGGTCAGATATTCAAAGCCGCGGCGAGATTCCGCCAACACCGCTCGCCTGCTCGAGGCCAGCCAGTGCCCGGAGCATCTGGGCCCGCGCGCCATTCGCCGCGACGCGCGTGGCGTTCAACGTCCGCAGCGCGTCCAGGACGTCGAGCAGCGTCCGCCCACCGGCGCGGTAGGCGGCCTCGGTCGACTGGTACGCCTCCTCGGCCCGCCGCAGCGCCTGGGCGGTCGTCAACGTGAGGAGCTGGCGCGCCTGGATGTACGAGGCCCAGGCACCGGCCACGTCCGCCTGGGCCTGCGCCAGCGCCGCCTGCGCCAGGGCGCGGGCCTGGCCCTGCTGCGCCGTCGCAGAGGCAACGCCGCCCTCGACCAGGCGGCTGGTGAACAGCGGGATGGACACGCCCAGGGAGACGGAACCGGCGGCGAAGGATCGACTGCCGCCAGGGAGATCCTGCGACAGCTCGCTGCGCGACGCCGAGCCGGTCACCGTCAGGTCCCGCGACCGCGCGGCTTCCGCCAGCCGCGTATTGGCCTCCGCCGCCGCGGCGTTGCGCAGGGCGGCGACCACGTCGGGACGTCCGGCGACCGCCTCCGCAAGCTGTTCACGCGCTGGCGGTGCCGGCGGGACCGTCTCGATGCGCCCGCGCAGGTCGAACGGTACCGGCGCCAGCACGATCGCGACCGGATCCCGGGCTGCCGCTCCCGACAGGGTCCGGATCGCCGTCGCGTTGCTCCCGAGGATGGCCGCGACCTGCGCCGCCGCAGCCGCATAGGCCTGCGCGGCGTTGGCGAGGTCCTGTTCGAATGGCAGGCGGCTCGCCTGGAAGCGCAGCAGGTCCGATTCCGGGATCTGGCCTTCCTGCACCTGGCGCCGCAGCAGCCCCTCGGTGTTGTCGAGGGCGCGCCGGTTCGCCAGCGCCACACCGAGATTGGCGCGGGCCTCCAGCCCACCGATGAAGGCCTGGCGCAGCTGGAAGATCTGCCCCCGCAAGGTATCGAGCACCTGCGCCTCGGCGACCGAGACGTTCTCCTGCGCGAGGCGTGTGCGGAGCTCGCGCTTGCCGCCACGTTCGATCGTGACCGTCAGCGTGGCCGTGCCGTTGCTCAGCGGCGAGGTGCCGCGCGCCCCGTTGTAGCCCCGGAAGCGGGCCGACTCGCTCCAGCCGCCCACCTGCTGCTGATAGCCGATCGTGGGCGGCGGGGAGGTATCGGCCACCAGGACCTGTGCCCGCGCCGCATCCACGCCGCGTCGCGCTGCGACCAGGACAAGATTGCGTTCCAGCAGCAACGCTTCGGCTTCCGCGAGCGTGAGGCTCGGGAGGGATATGGGCAGCTGTGCCTGCGCGGCCGAGGCCTCGGGCGCGGCTACGGCCGGTCCGGCGGCGGGAGCCGTCGTCACCGGCGCGGGGGTGATGACGGCCGTCTGCGCGTGCGCATCCGCAATGGCGGCCGTGACGGCCAAGGCAATCAGGATCGGGCGGATCATGGCGGTCGGCATCCGGGCGTTCATTCCGCGGGGCGCGGTTCGGATTGGTTGCGCGTGGCTGATTCGAGGCTGTCCTCCTCGTTTTCCCGCTTGGGGCGCATGACGAGGTCGACGGCCGCGGGCAGCACGACAAGGATGAACAGGGGGACGAGACCGATGCCGCCGACGACGACGATGGCGAGAGGCTTCGTCACATCGGCGCCGATGCCGTGCGCCATGGCCATCGGGAGCAGGCCGCAGAAGGAGGCGAAACAGGTCATCATCACCGGGCGCAGGCGATCCGTCCCGGTCTGGGTCAAGGCGCGCGCCCAGGCCAGGCCTTCATGGTCCCGCAGGTGCTGGAAGTGGGTGAGGAAGATGATCGCTTCCATCACCGTGATGCCGAGCAGGGCGAGGAAGCCGATCGCCGCCGGCACCGAGAAGTTCAGACCTGCCAGCGCGAGCGCCAGCACGCCGCCGGATATCGACAGCGGCAGCATGGCGAAGACCATCAGCGTCTGCGTCAGGCGACCGAAGGCGATGTAGAGCAGCACGGCGATGACGGCGAGCGCGACCGGTACCACGACCGTCAGCCTCGCGACCGCAAGCTGCAGGTTGCGGAACTCGCCCACCCATTCCAGGCGGTAGCCATCCGGGAGCCGGACGTTCTGCGCGACGCGTTCCTGGGCCTCCGTGACCGCGCTCGCCGGGTCGCGTTCGCGGATCGAGAAGCGCACGGGGACGTAGCGGGAGGAATTCTCGCGGTAGATGTAGGACGGGCCGGAGAGCAGCTCGATCCGCGCCACATCGGCGAGGGTGGCGTTGCCGCCGACCGGAATGCGGCCGATGGCGTCGATGCCGTCGCGGTACTGCGGGGACAGGCGCACCATGATCGGGAAGTTGCGGTCGCCGCCGGGTTCGTAGAAGCGACCGGCTTCCTGGCCGCCCACCGCCGCGGCGAGGGCCGCGTTGACGTCCCCGACCGCGAGGCCCTGGCGCGCCGCACGGGCACGATCGACGGTGATGGACATGGTCTGCTGCCCGACCGAGAGCAGCACGCCGAGATCCGCGATACCCTGGACCTGCGCCAGCTCGCGCCGGATCTGCTCGGCGATGCGCGACGCCACGGCGGGATCGGGCCCGATGACCTTCACCGCATTCGCGCCCTTCACGCCCGATGCCGCTTCCTGGACGTTGTCCGAGATCGTCTGGGAGAAGGAGAACTCGACGCCGGGAAACTCGCGCGACAGCCGGTTGTTCACGGCGGTCACCAGCCCGTCCCGGTCATGCGACGTCGTCCAACGTTCCTGTGGAATGAGAGGGACGAAGAACTCGGCATTGAAGAAGCCGGCGCTGTCGGTGCCGTCGTCGGGGCGGCCCTGCTGGGACGTCACGGTGATGACCTCGGGGAACTCCATCAGCACGCGGCGGATGCGGTTGGCGACGGGGTTTCCTTCCTCGAGCGAGATGGTGCTCGGCATGGTCGCGCGCAGCCAGATCGAACCTTCCTCGAGCGTCGGGAGGAACTCCGCGCCGAGCCGCGTGAGGATACCCATCGAGGAGACCACCATCATCGCTGCGAGGCCGAGGGTGATGAGGCGCCGCCGCATGCCGGCCGCGAAGGTCGCGTCGAAGGCGCGACGTATCCAGCGCATGATCAGCGTGTCGCGTTCCTCGGTGTCCGCCTTGAACAGTGTGGCCGAGAGAGCAGGCGTGATGGTGAAGGTCGCGACCAGCGCGCCGCCGATCGCATAGGCATAGGTCTTGGCCATGGGGCCGAAGATACGGCCCTCGATGCCACCCATGGTGAAGAGCGGGATGAAGGCGGCGAGGATGATCAGCGCCGAGAAGAAGATGGCGGGCCCGACCTCGTTCGCCGCGCGCAGGACGGTCTTGGCCACCGGATGCGGTCCGCCTGGCGCCTTCCGTGCGAGCGAGAGGTGGCGGAAGATGTTCTCCACCATGATGACGGTCGCATCGACCAGCAGGCCGAAGTCGAGCGCGCCGACGGACAACAGGTTCGCGCTCTCGCCTCGTCCGAGCATCATCAGGACGGCGAAGAAGAAGGCGAAGGGAATCGTCGCCGCGATGACCAGCGCGCCGCGGAAGTCGCCGAGGAACAGCCACTGGATCACCAGGATCAGCAGCACGCCCTCGATGATGTTCTTCACGACCTTCTTGGTCGTGGTGGCGACCAGGTCCTCGCGATCATAGAGCGGCACCAGCCGCACGCCGGGCGGCAGTACGCCGCCGCCGTTGATCTCGGCGACCGCCTCCTGGACGCCGTGGATGGTGGGCAGGGTCTGCTGGCCGCGCCGCATCAGCACGACGCCGAGCACCACGTCGTCGTCGTTCTCGTGCCCCGCGATGCCGAGCCGTGGCAGGTTGCCCGTCTGTACCGTCGCGATGTCCGACAGCAGCACCGGCACGCCGTTCTGGCTGCCCAGCACGACGGCACGGAGGTCGTCGAGCGAGCGGATCAGGCCGACGCCCTGCACGACCACGGATTGCGGACCGAGATTCATCGTGCCCGCGCCGACATTGACGGAGGCGCGGCGGATCTGGTCGATCACGGTGGGTAGCTCGAGGCCGAGGGCGCGCATCCGGCCGAGATCCACCTCGACCGAATAGGTCTTGGACAGGCCGCCGAAGGTGGTCACGTCGATCACGCCGGGCACGCGCTTGAACCGGCGGTCGAGCACCCAGTCCTGCAACGTCTTGAGGTCGTCCAGCGCGAAGCCGGGCGGCCCAACCAGGCGGTAGCGCATGATCTCGCCGATCGGCGAGGCCGGGGAGATGCCCGGCTGCGCGCCCGCCGGCAACTCGCCAAGCTGCCCGAGACGATTCAGCACCTGCTGCACCGCTTCGTCGTAGGTGTAGTTGAAGTTGAACTGCACCCGCACGTCCGACAGGCCGAACAGCGAGGTGGAACGCACCGTCGTCAGGTTCGGCAGCCCGGACATCGCCACCTCGATCGGGATGGTGATGGTGCGCTCGATCTCCTCGGCATTCTGGCCGGGATTCTGCGTGATGATCACGACCGTCGGCGGCACCGGGTCGGGATAGGCCTCGATGTTCAGCGATCGGAAGCCGACGGCGCCGACGACGAGGAAGACGGCAAAGAGCAGCAGCACCAGCGGACGGCGCTCGAGCGAGAAGGCAACGATATGCTGCACGGGACCAACTCCGACGGTGCAACGGCGCACCGGGCGTCATGGACTAGGATGCGCGTCCCGATGCCGACAAGGGGGCGTTTCGCGCTGAAAGCCGCCTGTAAGGCTGCGCCCGCCGGGGGCGGGATCGCCGTAAGGCAGCCGTAAGGGGCATGGGCGACAAAGCTGCCGAAAGCCACGGACCCGGCTTGCATCGTGTCGCAGCTACCGACGCGATCCGCGGGCCGAGACATGGAAGGTTCGGCTCAGATGCACATCGCTCCCCCGGCCGAGGCGCCGAAGGTCGAAGCCACGCCGATGACCCCGACGGAGATCGCTCCGGCGCCCGTTGCGGCGCGGCCGCGGCGCCGCGCCCTGCTTCTGGGTACGATCGCCATCGCGATCGCCGCCGGGGGCGGCGGCGCCGCGTGGTTCAAGCACGGTCATGCGCCGGCGATCGTCGCGCCGGCGGAGGCTGCGACGACCAGCGCACGCCTGCCGGACGGCAGCTTCCGCCTTTCCTCGGCCGAGGCGCGGATGCTGCGCGTCGAGCCGGTGGCGGTGCGCGACTTCCGCCCCGAGCGTGTTGCCGAAGGACGGATTTCCTACAACGAGGATCGCTCCACGCCGATCTACCCGCCCTATAACGGCCGGGTGGTGCGCGTGGTCGCCCAGCCCGGCCAGGCCGTGGCGCCGGGCGACGTCCTGTTCGAGATCGAGACCACGGACCTTACCGGTGCGGCGAACGATCTGCTGGCCGCCGGCGATCAACTGGCGCGGGCGCGCAATCAGCTCGAGCTCACCCGTCGCAACGAGGCGCGGCAGCGCGAGCTGTTCACCGTGCGTGCGGCTGCGCGGCGCGATGTCGAGCAGGCCGAGGCCGACCACCAGAATGCCCAGGCCGACCTGCGCACCGCCGAGGCGTCGCTGGCCGCGGCGCGCGACAAGCTGCGGGTGCTCGGCCGCGATGCCGATGCGATCGCGGAGATCGAGCGCACCCGGCGCGTCAATGCGGTGGTGCCGGTCGTCGCGCCGCTCGCCGGCACCGTGGTTCAGCGCCGGATTGGCCCCGGCCAATGGCTGAATGCCGGCGGGTCCGACCCCGTCTTCACCATCGCCGACCTGTCGGACGTCTGGCTGGTGGCCGCGGTGCGTGAACTGGATGCGCCGCTGGTGCGGGTGGGGCAGCAGGTGCAGGTCAGCGTCGATGCGCTGCCTGGTCGCAGCTTTCCCGCGCGGATCGAACACGTGGCGACGGCGCTCGACGCTTCGACCCGGCGCCTGCCGGTGCGCGCCGCGATCGCCGATCCGGACCATGTGCTGAAGCCCGAGATGTTCGCGTCGTTCCGGATCGCGGTCGGCGACAGCCAGGGCTCGGTGGCGATTCCGACCGGGGCGTTGATCTATCGCGGGGCCGAGGCCGCCGTGTGGGAGGCGCTCGAGGACACGCGTTTCATCCTGCGGCCGGTGCGCACGGGCCTGCGCGACGGGAACCTCGTGCAGGTGACCGAGGGCGTCGCGCCGGGTGCGCGGGTCGTGACGGGCGGAGCCCTGTTCGTCGATCGCGCCGCGACCGCGGACTGATCGACACGTTCAGTCGGCGGCGCCGGACGCCGCCGCGACCTGCCGCTGCCGTGCTTCCGGCGTCGGCTGGTGCGCTGCCGATGGCAGCGTGATGGTGAACTGGGCGCCGCCGCCGGGCGTGTCGCCGACCTCCACGCGCCCGCCATGGGCCCGCACCACCCGCTCCACGATCGAAAGACCCAGCCCGAGGCCGGGCCGGTGGCTGTCCCCCGCGCGCCAGTGGCGGCGGAACACCTTCTGGCGTTCGGGCGGCGGCACGCCGCGGCCGTGATCCGCGACCGCGACCGCCACTTCGTCGGGCATTGTCTCCGGCATCAGCACGTCGACCGGCGCACCGGGCGGGGAATGCGCCAGGGCGTTCTCCAGCAGATTGCGCAGGGCGCGCCCGATGGCGTCCCGGTTGCCGCGGACAAGGCGTGGCGGGCCGGCCGGCGGGGAGACAATCCGGTGGCCGCTGCGTTCGGCCATGGCGCTGAGACGCGCGGCCGCTTCGCGTGCGAGCTCGGCCAGATCGAAGGGGGAATCGCCGACCGGCAACTCCCGGGACGCTTCCGCAGCCTCCAGCAGGTCGCTCACGAGCTGGGACAGGCCTTCGATGTCGCGCTGCAGCCGGTCGCGCGCGGGGCCGGGATCGAGCAGTTCGAGTTCGGCCAGCATGATCGCCAATGGCGTTCGCAGCTCGTGCGCCACTTCATCGGAGAAGGCGCGCTGCCAGGTGAGGGCTTCGTCGAGCCGGTCGAGGCCGCCATTCACCGCCGCGATCATCGGGCGGATCTCATCGGGCAGGCCTGATTCGCTCAGCCGCGTCGTCCCGCCGCGGCCGATGCGGGCGGCCTCGGCGGCCGCGCGGCGGATGGGGCGCAGCATCAGGATCAGAAGCAGCGCGTTGGCCCCGAACAGGATCAGGGAGCCGGTCGCAAGGACGGTCAGGATGGGCCACAGCGCAGCCGGGGCGATATCGTCGACGACGACGTAGGAGCGATCCATGTCCTGCGCGATCTGCACGATGACCGGTCCGCGCGGGGTGGTGATGCGCTCGGTGATGCCCCACACGTTCGAACCGTCGGCGCCTTCGCGGAAGAAGGATGCGAGATGGCCTTCGTCCCGCTTCGGCAGGACCTCCTGCGCGCCGGGCGAGATCGCGAGGACCTCCCCACCGAGGGACAGCACCGCATAGCGCATCGACCCGGTGGCGGCATCGAAGCGGCGGTTGGATTCGGCGGGCAGGGGGCGGCGCAGGCCCTCGACGCCCTCCCGCCGCAGCCGTTGCATCACGTCCTGCCCGGATGCGAGCAGGCTGCGCCGGTGCTGGTCCCACACGACGTCCGTGAGCGTCCGGTGCAGCACGATGGCGCCGACGACCAGCGCGATCAGCCCGAGGCAGAGATGGATGGCGGCGAGCTGCCGCAGCAGGCTCGGTTGGTCGTCCGTGGTTCGGGCGGCGGGCATGACGCAGTCTAGCCCCTGGGCCGGTCCGGCGTGTATGTCTGCGAAGATGCGCCGTGCCACATGGCCGGGATGTCATGCGCGGACGGGGCATGCAGGGATAGACGGGATCGCATGCGGGTTCTGATCGTCGAGGACAGCGAGCGGCTCCGTGACCTCCTGGCGGAGGGGCTGCGGCGCGCGGGCTGGGAGTCCGAGGGCGTCGGGACGCTCGAGGAAGCCGAGGCGGCCGCGATGACCGGCGACTACGACGTCGTGCTGCTGGATCGGGGATTGCCGGACGGGGATGGGCTCGACCTCGTGCGCCAGCTGCGCACCCGGCCGGGGGCCCCGCCCGTGCTCATCATGACGGCGCGGGGCACGGTGCAGGAGATCTGCCAGGGTCTCGATCTGGGCGCCGACGACTACGCGGTGAAGCCGGTGACGCTGGCCGAGATCGTGTCTCGCCTGAAGGCGTTGCAGCGGCGCGGCTCGCGTGACGTGACGCCGCTGACCCTGGGCGCGCTGTCCTTCGATCCGGTCAGCCGGGCGCTGTCGGTTGGCGGCGCTCCGTTCGATCCGCCGCCGCGGGAGCGCACGCTGCTCGAGGCCCTGCTGCGCAGCGTGCCGCGGCCCGTGGCGAAGCAGACGCTGGAAGGTCGCCTGGCGGGGATCGACCGCGTGCTGCAGCCCAATGCCGTCGAGGTCTGCGTGCACCGGTTGCGCAGCCGCCTGGCGGCGGCCGGGGCGGGGGTCGTGGTCCAGACCGTGCGCGGGCTCGGGTATCGATTGGCGCTGCCCGAGGACGGTCAGGAGGGCGGCGGCTGACCGACGTGATCCTCGCCGGTCAACGCGTCCTTCTCGTCTATGGGCTGATGGGCGAGCTCGTCGCCGCGTTCCATCCCTTCGGGCTCGACTACATGCATCCCTTGCGGGACTGGCTGGCCGGGCAGGGGGCGGATGTGTCCGTCGTGCCGCTGCGGACAGCGGAATCCGTCTCCGCCAACGCGGCGCGGTTGAGGGCGGTGCTGCTGGACGATCCGCGGCCGGCGCTGATCGTGGCGCACAGCAAGGGGGGGCTCGAAACGCTGGCGGCGCTGATCGACCCGGCGGCGCAGGCGCGGTGCCTCGGGTTGCTGGCGATGCAGTCCCCGTTCTTCGGAAGCCCGGTTGCGGACGCCGTCCTTGCCGCTCGGCCGATGGAGGCTGCCGCGGGGGGCCTCGCGCGGTTGCTGCGCATCGGCTCCGGCGACGGCCTGCGCGACCTGACGACCGGGGCGCGGCGGCTTTGGATGGCGGCGGCGTCGGCGGGCGTGAGCCGCCTCCTGGCGGCGTTGCCGGTGGTGTGCCTCGCCACGGCGCTCGACGATGGGCATGCCCGCGGCCGGGAACGCCTGCATTTGGCCGCGGCGCAATGGATGGAAAAGCGCGGCCATGGGCCGAATGACGGCCTGGTCCCTGTGTCGAGCGCTCTCATCCCCGGCGCCCGGCACCTGATCCTGCCGGGCAGCCATATCGCGACGGTGAGCGGCGGGCCGGGCCGGGACCCGGTCGGGCTGATGCGGGCGGGCCTGGATCTCCTGGTCAGCCCAGCGATCCCGCCAGCAGCCTGACGCCCAGGCCGAGGAACAACGCCCCAGCCGCGGCGTCGAGCCACCGGCCGGCGGAGGACGTCCGCAACCGGCCGGCGACGTGGGCGGCGCCCGGTATCAGCATCGCGTAGAAGGGCAGCGCGAGCGTGGGGGCCATCGGGCCCAGGATGAGCATCTGCAGCCAGGCCGGACCGCGTGCCGGATCCACGAACAGCGGCACGAAGGCGAGGAAGAAGAGGCCCACCTTCGGGTTCAGGAGATTGGTCAGGAAGCCCTGCCGGAACGCGGCGAGCAGGCTCGGCGTCGCTTCGACAGGATGTCCCGAGGGATCGTGGCGCATCGCGGCGCGTAGCGCCTGCGTTCCCAGCCAGACCAGGTAGGCGGCGCCGGCAATCCGCAGTGTCGTGAACAGAACCGGGCTGGCCGCCACGAGGGCCGCCACGCCGGCGGCCGCCAGGCCGATATGGATGCAGACGCCGGCATAGACGCCGGCTGTCGCCGCCCAGCCGCGACGGGCTCCGCCGGCCAGCGTCTGCCCCAGCACGAAGGCCATGTCCGGCCCGGGCGTCACGATGAGCACGAGGCAGGCCAGGAGATAGCCGGCAAGAAGATCCGGATCGACGGGCATCATGGACGACCGGATGCCGTCCCATGATGCCATTCGTCCAACGCATTGGCCTGATGCTATGCATCAGAAGAGCTGATGCCGGTCAGCCGCCCTTCACGGTCAGGCGGACATCGACGTTGCCGCGCGTGGCGTGGGAATACGGGCAGATCTTCTCGTGCGCTTCCTTCGCCAGCGCCTCGAGCTCCGCCTGGGGAAGGGAGGGGTCCTCGATGGTCAGCTCGACCGTGAGGCCGAAACCGCCACCGTCACGCGGGCCGATCGACACGGCCGCCGTCACCTTGGCGCCGGCGGCGTTCTTCTTGTGCTGACGCCCCACGAAGTCGACGGCGCCGCCGAAGCATGCCGCATAGCCTGCGGCAAAGAGGTGTTCCGGCGTCGCGGTGCCGGGCCGGCCAGGCCCACCCATGGCCTTGGGAACGGACAGGTCCACCGAGACGGTGCCGTCATCGGCCGCCGTGTGGCCGTTCCGGCCGCCCGTGGCCGTGGCGGTGGCGGTGAATTTGGGGTCGATCCTGTCCATGGTGCTCTCCCGTTTGACGATACAGATCAGGTGGGCCGCGGGCTCCCGGGGACAAGCACGGCGCCGGTCACACGCCCGCCATGTCGCGGAACTCCGCTTCGGTCAGCGTCCGAAGGCCGAGTTCGGCGGCCTTGGTCGCCTTCGAGCCCGCATCCACGCCGACGATCACGAAGTCCGTCTTCTTGGAAACGGACTTCGTGACCTTCGCACCGAGGCGTTCGGCCTGCGCCTCGGCCTCGTCGCGCGTGAGCGTTTCCAGCGTGCCGGTGAAGACGAGGGTCTTGCCGGCGAAGGGGCTGTCGGCGGCGGCCGGGGCTTCCGCGGCGAGGGGTGGGGCTTCCTGCGCGAGGTCGTCGAGTGCTGCGAGCATGCGCGGTTCGGCGAAGAACTCGACGAGCTCCTCGGCGATGGCGGGGCCGATGCCCTGGATGGAACCGAGCTCCTCGCGCGCCTCGGACCCGACGATGTGCGCAGCGATCATCTTCGCGCGCCATTCGTCGAGCGTGTGGTAGTGGCGCGCGAGCAGCTTGGCGTTCTGTTCCCCGATCCGACGAATGCCTAAGGCGAAGATGAAGCGTTCGAGCGGGACGTTGCGCCGCGCCTCGATGGCGTCGAGCAGCTTGCCCACCTTGCGTTCGCCCCAGCCTTCGAGTTCGAGCAGCGCGCCCCGCCGGTCGCGCAGCCGGAAGATGTCCGCGGGGCTCTTCACCAGGCCCCGGTCAAACAGGAGCTGGATGTTCTCCTCGCCGAGGCCCTCGATATCCATCGCGCGGCGGGACGCGAAGTGTTTGAGGCGCTCGACCGTCTGCGCGGCGCAGGTGAGGCCGCCGGTGCAACGGCGGACCACGTCCTCGCCGTCGCGGATCGCGTGGCTGCCGCAGACCGGACAGGTGGTGGGGAAGACGAAGGGCTGCGCGTCCTGCGGGCGCTTGTCCAGCACGACGCCGAGGATCTGGGGGATGACGTCGCCGGCGCGCTGGAGGATCACGGTGTCGCCGATCCGCACGTCCTTGCGGGCGATCTCGTCCTCGTTGTGCAGCGTCGCGTGGCGGACGACGACGCCGCCGACGGTGACCGGCTGCATGACCGCGCGCGGCGTCAGCGCGCCGGTGCGGCCGACCTGGATCTCGATGTCGAGGAGCCTCGTGGTCGCCTGCTCCGCCGGGAACTTCCACGCGGTGGCCCAGCGTGGCGCGCGGCCGACGAAGCCGAGGCGGCGCTGCCAGTCGATGCGGTCGAGCTTGTAGACGACACCATCGATGTCATAGCCGAGGCCCGCGCGATCCTCCCCCATGCGGCGCTGGAAGGCCGCGGCGTCGCTTTCGCTGCCCAGCAGCGTGGAGAGCGGATTCACGCGGAAGCCCCAATGCTTCAGGCGCTCGAGGAAGGCATGGTGCGAGTCGGAGGGTGCTGCGCTCGTCGCCCCCATGGCATAGGCGAAGAGCTTGAGCGGTCGTGACGCGGTGATGCGGGAGTCGAGTTGCCGTACCGATCCAGCCGCCGCGTTGCGCGGATTGGCGGGGATGACGACGGCGTCGCCGAGCTTCTCGCCGCGGACCCGGCGTTGCTCTCGTTCTTCCGCGGCCTTCTCCTGCGTGGCGCGGAAGGCGAGAAAGTCCGCCTTCTCCATGAACACTTCGCCGCGGATCTCGATGCGATCGGGATAGGGCGCGTGCAACCGGCGCGGCAGGTCGGCGATGGTGAGGAGGTTCTGGGTGACGTCCTCGCCCTCGCTGCCGTCGCCGCGCGTCGCCCCCTTCACGAAGGCGCCCTTCTCATAGAGCAGGTTGATGGAGAGGCCGTCGATCTTGGGCTCCGCCACGAATGGCAGCCTGTCCTCCGGCTTCAGGCCGAGGAAGCGGCGGATCGAGGCGCAGAACTCGGCGAACTCCTCCTCGGAGAAGACGTTGTTGAGGGAGAGCATCGGCTCGCCATGGCGCGACTTGGCGAAGCCTTCGGCAACGGCGGCGCCGACACGGCGGGAGGGGCTGTCCTCCCGCACCAGGCGGGGGAAGCGGGCCTCGATGGCGCGGTTGCGCAGCACCAGCGCGTCGTAGTCGGCGTCGCTGATCTCGGGTGCGTCCTGGCCGTGGTAGAGCGCGTCGTGATGCGCGATCTCCCGCGCGAGCGCGGCGAGTTCCTCGGCGGCCTCGGTCTCGGTCAGGCGATCGACGTCGCGGGTTCGGAGCGTGGTCATGGCGCGGCCTCGGCGGCGAGGGTCTCATAGGCGGCGCCAGTGAGGATGCGGCCCTCGAAGGCCCCTTCCGATTCCGCGCCGAGGGAGATGTAGAACGCCGTCGCCTCGTCGTCTCCGTCGTCGACGCCCCACCACAGGCAGACGGCACCGTCACGGCGCGTCTCGGCGGCAAGCGCGGCCATCAGCGCGCGGCCGATGCCGCGCCGGCGGAAATCGGGACGGACATAGAGGTCGACGACGATGCAGCCGGCCGCCGCGCGCGTGGAGTCATAGACAAGGTTGCCGGTCACGAAGCCGGCGAGGACGCCACCCGCCTCGGCGACGCGCAGCATCGAGAGCGGGCGCGGACCGAGCAGGTGCTGCCGCACATGGGCCCCGGTCATGGTGACCACGGGGCCCTCGCTGTCGAGGCTGTTGATGGCGTTGAACAGCGCCGCGACCTCGTCGGCCTCGGCCATCGTCGCTGCGCGGATGATGGTGCCGGTGGTCATGGCGCCTCGGCGGCGAGGTTGCGGAAATCCTGCTCGACCACGGCGAAGGCCATGACCGGTTCGCCGCGGCTGCCGAGCCGGCGGTAGAAGGCGTGCGCGGCGGCGTTGTCCTGCTTCGCCGTCAGCCAGAGATGGCGTGCGCCCCGTGCATGGCCGGCGCGGGCAAGGGTGGCGAGCAGCGCCCGTGCGGTGCCCTGGCGGCGATGCGCCGGCACGACATAGAGGTCCCCGACATAAAGCCCATGTTCGGCGGTGCCGGTCTCGTAGGTCGGGTGGGCGGTGGCGTAGCCGATGAGCACGCCGTCCGGCGCCTCGGCGACGACGACGATGGTGGCCGGGGCCGCGATCAGGTCGCGCGCGACATGCTCCGCTGTGAGCAAGTCGGTCGGGTCGCCCTGGTCGCGGTTGAGGTCGAGGATCAGCGCGTGCAGCGCCGCGGCATCGTCGGCGGTGGCCCGCCGCGCGGTCACGGGGCCGGGATTCCTTCAGCGCGCATCGGCGAGGAGGCTTTCGGCGGCGGCGCGGGCGGCGTCCGTCACGCGTTCCCCGGCCAGCATGCGGGCGAGTTCCTCCCGGCGCTCCGCGTC
This sequence comes from Neoroseomonas marina, assembly GCF_012927745.1. Lineage (GTDB taxonomy): Bacteria > Pseudomonadota > Alphaproteobacteria > Acetobacterales > Acetobacteraceae > Neoroseomonas > Neoroseomonas marina. The sequence goes on along the minus strand of NZ_JABBKX010000015.1, from coordinate 35,019 downwards.
GGGCAGGGTTTCGACGCGCGTCTCGGCGCGGCCGCCCTTCACCTGCTTGGCGACGCGCATATGCGCGGCCCCGCGCGCGGCGACCTGGGGCGAATGGGTGACGACGAGGACCTGGAGGCGTTCGGCGACGCGCGCCAGCCGTTCGCCGACCGCCGCGGCGGTGGCGCCGCCGATGCCGGAATCCACCTCGTCGAAGACCAGCGTCGGCACCGGCGAACCCCGCGCGAGCACGACCTTGAGCGCGAGCATCAGGCGCGACAGTTCGCCGCCCGAGGCGATCTTTGCGAGCTGCCCGGGGGTCTGGCCGGGATTGGTCGCGACGAGGAAGGTGACGCGGTCCTGTCCATCGGGTCCCCAGGCGGTCTCCTCCTTGGCCGCGACCTCGATCGCGAGGCGCGCACGGTCGAGCTTGAGCGGCGGGAGTTCCTTCGCGACGGCCTTCTCGAGCCGCGCGGCGGCCTCGCGGCGCGCCTCCGTCAGGGCGGCGGCGGCGGTGAGGTAGGCCTTGCGCGCGGCGGCCTCGTCGCGCTCGAGCGCGGCGACGCGGCCGGAGCCGGCGTCGAGTGCCTCGAGCCGCGCGCGCAGGTCGGCGAGCAGCGCGGGCAGTTCGACGACCGCGACGGAATGCTTCCGCGCGGCGGCGCGCAGCGCGAAGAGGCGTTCCTCCACCTGCTCGAGCCGCCGCGGATCGGGGCCGCCCTCGTTCATCAGGCGGGAGAGGGCGGCCTCGGCCTCGGCCAGGGCGTCCTGGGCGGCGGCGAGGGCGGCCAGCGCCGGCTGCGCGTCCTCGTTGGGCGGCGGGAGGCGTTCGAGGGCGCGGGCGGCTTCCCGCAGCGCGCGGGAGGGCGTGGGGCTGCGGCGGTCGCGCGGGGTGAGCTCGGCGATGGCGGCGGCGATGGCCTCGGCGCGGCGCTCGCCCTGCTGCAGGCGCTGGCGCTCGGCGGCGAGGCGGTCTTCCTCGCCTTCTTCCGGGTTGACGTCCTTCAGTTCGGCGACGGCGTGGCGGAGCCATTCCTCCTCGCGCTGCGCGGCGGCGATGGCGTCGCGCGCTTCCACGAGGCGTTTCGTCGCCGTGCGCCAGGCGGACCAGGCTTCGGCGACCGCGGCGCGGCGCGGCTCGAGCGCGCCGAAGGCGTCGAGGAGGCCGCCATGGGAGGCCGGATCGGCCAGGCCGACCTGGTCGTGCTGGCCCTGCACCTCGACCAATGCGGCGCCGAGACGTCGCAGAAGCGCGACGCCGACGGGCTGGTCGTTGACGAAGGCGCGGGAACGGCCGTCGGACTGCACGACGCGGCGAAGGACGAGTTCGTCCTCCGCTTCGATGCCTTGTTCGCGGAGGATGTCGAAGGCCGGATGGCCCGCCGGTGGGGCGAAGGCCGCGGCGACAGAGGCCTGCGGCTGGCCGGCGCGCACCATGCCCGCCTCGGCGCGCTGGCCGAGGGCGAGGCCCAGGCTGTCGAGCAGGATCGACTTGCCCGCGCCGGTCTCGCCGGTGAGCGCCGTCAGGCCCGGACCGAAAGCGAGGTCCAGGCGCTCGATCAGCACCACGTCGCGGATGGCGAGGGAAGCGAGCACGGTGGCGCCGTGCCCCTGCTCAGAACAGCCAGTTGAAGGCGCGGGTGAAGAAGCCCGGCCGGTCCTGCGCGGCCGGCCGCGCGCCTTCCACCAGCAGCGCATAGGAATCCTGGTACCAGGGGCTGCCGGGATAGTTGAAGCCGAGCACCGAGGCGGTGCGGCGTGCCTCATCCGTCAGGCCGAGGGCGATGTAGATCTCGGTCAGACGGTGCAGCGCTTCGGGCACGTGGTTCGTGGTCTGGTACTCGTCCACCACGCGGCGGAAGCGGCCGATGGCGGCGGAATACAGGCCCTGCCGCTGGTAGTAGCGGCCGACATTCATCTCGCGCCCGGCGAGGTGGTCGCGGGCCAGGTCCATCTTGAGGCGCGCGTCGCGGGCGTAGGCGGTGTCGGGGAAGCGGTTCACCACGTCCTGCAACGCCGCCATGGCGACGATGGTCTGCTGCTGGTCGCGCTGCGCGTCGTTGATCTGTTCGTACTGCGCGAGCGCGCGCAGATAATAGGCATAAGCGATGTCGCGATGCGCCGGGTGCAGCTGGATGAAGCGGTCGAGCGCGCCGATCGCTTCGGTGTAGCGGTTCCGCTGATAGTCGGCATAGGCGGCCATCAGCTTCGCGTTCGTCGCCCAGGTCGAATAGGGATGTTCGCGTTCGACCGAGTCGAAGAGATCGACCGCCCGCTGGAACCGGTTCTGGCGGAGTTCCGCCATGCCGGCGGCGTAGAGCGCTTCCGGCGACTGGTTCGCGGCATCGTCCGGCACCGCCGTGCGGGTCAGCGAGGGGTCGGCGCCGGTGCCTTGCCGGAAGCGGTAGCGCTCGCTGCAACCGGCGAGCAGCACGATGGCAAGGACGGGCAGGATTATGCGAATCATCGGGGCAGCCATGATGTCGGGCCGCTCTATATCACGGCGGCCCGCCGGGCCGCCAACCGGGCCCGGTCAGGCGATGGCCGGGGCGGCGGCGGCACGCATCGGCACCGTCGCGCCGCTTTCCGCGAGCACGGGGATGCCCGCGTAGCGCCAGGCCGAGGCGTCGGCGAAAAGGGCGCGCAACAGCCGGTTGTTCAGGGCGTGACCCGACCGCGCGCCACGGAAGCGCCCGCGGATCGGGGCGCCGGCAAGGGCAAGGTCGCCCACGACATCGAGCAGCTTGTGACGCACGAATTCGTCAGGACGGCGCAGGCCGGCCGGATTGAGCACCAGCGGACCGTCCACCACCACGGCGTTCGCGAGGCTGCCGCCCTGCGCGAGGCCGGCAGCCCGCAGCCGCGCGATGTCCTCGGCGAGCGTGAAGGTCCGGGCGTCGGCCAGCGCCTCGCGGAAGGCGTGCGGCGACAGGCGCAGCGCGAAGGCCTGGCGGCCGATGGCGGTGTTCGGGAAGTCGATCTCGAGCTCGGCGTCGAAGGCGGCCTCACGCGAGGGGAGGAGTTCGGCGAAGGCGCCGTTCGCATCCTCGACCCGAATGGGGCGCAGGACCTCGATCACCGCGCGCGGCGCGGCCGTGGTCACGATGCCGGCGCAGTCGATCAGGAAGACGAAGGGGGCGGCGGAGCCGTCCATGATCGGCAACTCGGCGGCGTCGACCTCGACGATCGCGTCGTCGATGCCGGTGCCGGCCAGAGCAGCCATGACATGCTCGATCGTGCCGATGCGGGCCGCGCCTTCACCGATGGCGGTGCAGAGGCGGGTGTCCGTCACTTCGTCGAAGATGGCGGGGATGTCGACACCGAGGTCCGTGCGGCGGAACACGATGCCTGTTCCCGCTGCGGCCGGGCGCAGGGTCATGGACACACGGCGACCGGAATGCAGGCCGATGCCGACGCACCCGATGGGTGCCTTCAGCGTCCTGCGCCGTCCCGCTTCTGCCGGAAGAAAACCGTCCATAACCCTCGTGCCTTTCCGGGGCGCCGTACCTGGGCCGCCAGGGACATTCGGTCCGGAGAACCTGCTGTCACTGCGGCGGTGCACAACGCCCCGCATCAAGGAAGCACCACGGGGGGTGTGGAGCCAATTCAAGCCTTGTTTCTCTATATTACGCCGCAAGCCATTGAAAACATTGAATTGGTGCGCGGCAAAATGGGGCAAAATTGGGGCCAATGCTGCAACCCTGGCGGGTGGAGATGCGGAGCTCGACCCGCCGCCGCTGCGCGGAAATCCCGCCCGATGCCGGCATGGCGGCTCGGGCGGGATGCGGCGTCAGTTGCTCTGACGGCGCAGAAAGGTCGGGATCTCGAGGCCCATTTCGTCCTGCTGCACCTGGCGCGGCGCCGGGCGGGGCGCAGCCGCCATCGGGGCGGGAGCCGCGGCCTGCGGCGCCATGACCGAGGGTTCGACCCGCGGCGCGGTCGGGTGACCGAGCGGCCCAGGCGCTTCGGGCAGGCTGCGGCGCATCATGCTGCCCAGGCCGGTGGCCTTCTGGAACAGGCCCCGCATCATGGAGCCGCTGCGGCTCATCGGCTCCGCGGCGGCGTGGCGGGGCGCCGGCGCGGGCTCGGGAGCCGCCACCGGTTCACCGACCACGACCGGCGCCTCGCGCATGGCGGGCTGGGCATGGACGTAGGTCGGCTCCATCACGACCGGCTCGGCGGCATGGGCTTCGGCGGTGGGCTCCGGTGCAGCTTCGACGACGGCGGGCCGCATCGTCGGCATCGCCACCGGCTGGGTGGCGGTGCGGATGAAGCTTTGCGGCGCGCGCGCGCCGCCTGCCGCGGCCGGTCCCGTCGGGACCGCCTGGGTCGCGACGGCGGACACCGGCGCCGCGGCACCACCACCGACGGCGACGAGGCGCGGACGCTCGGCCTCGCGCGCCGCGACGGCATCGAGGCCCGTGGCGACGACCGAGACGCGCACGCGGCCGTTCATGCCCTCATCGACCGAGGTGCCGAAGATGATGTTGGCTTCCTCGTCGACTTCCTTGCGGATGCGGTTCGCGGCCTCGTCGACCTCGAACAGCGTCATGTCGTAGCCGCCGGTGATGTTGATCAGCACGCCCTTGGCACCCGCCATCGAGATGTCCTCGAGCAGCGGGTTGTTGATCGCGCTCTCGGCGGCCTTGCGGGCGCGATCCTCGCCCTCGGCCTCGCCGGTGCCCATCATCGCCTTGCCCATCTCCGCCATCACGGTGCGGATGTCGGCGAAGTCGAGGTTCACCATGCCCGGGTTGACCATCAGGTCGGTCACGCCGCGCACGCCCATGTAGAGGACGTTGTCGGCCATCTTGAACGCTTCCTGGAAGGTGGTGCGTTCGTTGGCCAGCCTGAACAGGTTCTGGTTCGGGATGATGATCAGCGTGTCGACGAAGGACTGCAGTTCCTCGATGCCGGAATCGGCCGACTTGCGGCGCTTCGGGCCTTCGAAGTCGAAGGGCTTGGTGACCACGCCGACGGTCAGGATGCCGCGCTCGCGCGCCATGCGCGCGATGACCGGCGCGGCACCCGTGCCGGTGCCGCCGCCCATGCCGGCGGTGATGAAGATCATGTGCACGCCTTCGATGTGGCGCGCGATCTCCTCCATCGCTTCCTCGGCGGCCGCGCGGCCGATCTCGGGCTTCGCGCCGGCGCCGAGCCCCTGCGTCAGGTGCGGGCCGAGCTGCACGCGACGTTCGGCGCGCGAGTGGAAGAGGGACTGGCTGTCGGTGTTCGCGACGAGGAACTCGACGCCGTCGAGGCCCATCGCGATCATGTTGTTCACGGCATTGGTGCCGCCGCCGCCGACGCCGACGACCGTGATGCGCGGGCTGAAATCCGTGTGCGCGCTCTGCGGCACGGTCAGGTTCAGGGTCATGGGCGAGCCTCCTCTTTGAGGTTCTCTACGCGGTGGAATCGAGTCGGGGCGAGGGGTCGCATCACACGCGGTCCTTCACCCAATTGACGAAGCGGCGGAACGCGCTTTCGGACCGCGCGGGGCCCGGCGCGATGTCGAGCACGGGACGACCTTCGCCCGCACCCCAGAGCAGCAGGCCGATCGCCGCGGCGAAGGCCGGGCCGGACGCTGCTTCGGCGAGTCCGCGCACCGGCAGCGGGCGTCCGACGCGCACCTGCCGATCGAGGATCCGCGCGGCGAGTTCGCGCACGCCGACGAGTTGGCTCGCGCCGCCCGTCAGCACGACGCGGTTGCCGCCTTCCTTGCCGAGGCCCGCGGCCTCCAGCCTGTCGCGCACGAGCTCGAAGGTCTCCTCGAGCCGCGGGCGGATGATGCCGACCACCATGGCGCGCGGGATGCGCGCGATGGCGTGCTCGTCCTCGCCGAGCAAGGGGACGGGGAGGAATTCGCGGTCGTCGTCGGCGCCGCCATGGACGCTGCCGTGCAGCGTCTTGATGCGTTCGGCATGCGCGACGGGCGTCGACAGCACGGTGGCGAGGTCGTTCGTCACCTGCCCCCCGCCGACCGCGACCTGGGCGGTATGGACGAGATGGCCCTCGCTGAAGACCGCGAGGCTGGTCGCGCCGCCGCCCATGTCGATGACGGTGCAGCCGAGCTGCTTCTCGTCCTCGACCAGCGTCGCGAGACCCGCGGCGAAGGGGGCGGAGACCAGTTCCTCCACCTCGAGGTCGCAGCGCATCAGGCAGGCGCCGAGGTTGCGCAGCGAGGCCTGGGAGGCCGAGACCATGTGCAGCCGTGCGGCCAGCGTGTCGCAGATCATCGCGCGCGGATCGTCGACGCCCGGCGTCGCGTCGACGGTGAAGCCGAGCGGGATGGCGTGGACCGTCTCGCGCCCTTCCTCCGAGGTGCGACGGCGGCCTTCGTGCAGGATGGCGCGCAGGTCCTGATCGGTGACGGCGCGCCCGCCAATGCCCCACTGGATGTGCAGCTGCCGGCTGTCCGGCTGGCCGCAGGAGAGATTGACGATCACGCCGGGCAGGCGCGTGTCGGCCATGTCCTCGGCCTGCCCGACAGCGGCTCGGATGGCGCGCTCGGCTTCCTCGAGGTCGACGATCGACCCGCCCTTCACCCCGCGGCCGCGCTGCCAGCCGAAGCCGAGCACGCGCGGTGCCCCGTCACTTTCGATCCGCGCGATCAGGCAGACCGCCTTGGTCGAACCGATGTCGAGCACGCCGAAGGTGCCGCTGCGCGCGTGGCGGCGCTTGCGTTGTGGCGTGCCAGGCTCGATGGGGGCGGGCAGGCGGGTCAACTGGTTCATCCGCGCCGCGCCCGGCTGGCCTGCTGGGGAGAGGGTTGCTCGGCGGGCTCGGCCTGGCGGGTGGGGCGCAGTACCAGGCGGTCCGGCAGGCGCATGTCGATCGCTGCGAGCGGGCGGTCGAGGAGGCGCGCTTCCTGCTGCAACTCGGCGAGGCGCTCCAGCGCCGCAGCTTCATGGCCTTCCGGCAGCAGCACGTCGGTGCCGTTGTGCAGGCGCAGGTTCCAACGGCGCTCCTGGATGCGCACCATCGCCTGCACGCGATCCCGCAGTTCCGTGTGGCGGGCGAGCGCGGTGTAGAGCGCGTGGCCGCTGGTGTCGGCGCCGGCGCCGACGAGCAGCGGCAGGGAGCCGAACTGGTCGAGCCGTTCCGTCGCCACCACCTTGCCGGCGGCGTCGATGATCACGAAGCGACCATTGTGCTGCCAGATCGCGAAGGGCTGGCGTTCCTCGATGCGCACCACGATGGTCGAGGGCAGGTGCCGCTCGACATGCGCGCGCTGGACCCAGGCGATGGTCTCGAGCCGTTGGCGCGCGGCCTCGGGGGAGAAGTCGAGGATCGGATCGCCGCGCGAGACACCCAGGGCGGCCACGATCATGTCGCGTGGCGTGTTGTGACGGCCTTCCAGGATCACCGCGTTCACGCTCAGCCCGGCAGTATCGCCGAGGCCGGCCAGCGAGGAGGCGACGTCGCGCATCCGCGCCCCCGGGTCGATCGCGCGGACGGCGAGCACCAGCACGCCGATCGCGCCGAGGCCCATCGCGGCATAGAGCGACGGCCGCGCGAGACCACGCCGCCGGCGCATCCAGATGCGCAGCCGTGACGGGCGGGATGGTTCCTTCTGGGTTGCGGAGGTGCGGGCGAGCCGCTCACGCGCCATACCGGGCCTCCCGCACCATCCAGGCGCAGAGCGCGCCGAAGGGAATGCCGCAATGGGCCGCCTGTTCGGGCAGCAGCGAGGTCGGCGTGAGGCCGGGCTGGGTGTTCACTTCCAGCAGCACCAGGCGGCCGGGTTCGCCCGTCGTGTCGTCGTAGCGCAGGTCGGCGCGCGAGGCGCCGCGGCAGCCCAGCGCCTGGTGCGCGCGCAGCGCGATGTCGAGCGCCTGGGCATAGGCGTCCGGATGCATCTGCGCCGGAAGGACATGGCGCGATCCGTCCGCGGCGTACTTGCTGTCATAGTCGTAGAAGGTGCCGGCGTCGGCGAGGATGTCGGTCACCGCGAGCGCCCGGTCCCCCATCACGCCGACGGTGAGCTCGCGGCCTGGGACATAGGTCTCGGCCATGGCGTGGGCGCCATAGCGCCAGTTGCGCGCGATCTCGGCGCGGCGGTTGTCGCCGGCCATCAGGATGTGCACGCCGACCGAGGAGCCCTCGTTCACCGGCTTCACGACGTAAGGGAGAGGCAGGGGATCGGCGGCCTCGAGTTCCTCGCGTGTCACCAGGCGGTCCTGCACCACCGGCAGGCCGGCCGAGCGAAACACGGCCTTCGCCGCGGCCTTGTCCATGGCGAGGGCGGAGGCGCGCAGGCCCGAATGCGTGTAGGGCAGGCCGAGCCAGTCGAGCACGCCTTGGATGCAGCCATCCTCGCCGAATCGGCCATGGAGGGCGTTGAACACCACGTCCGGGCGCGGATGCGTCAGGGCGTGGATGACGGCGCCAAGGTCCTCCCCGACATCGATCGGCGTGACGTGGAAGCCGGCCTCGCGCAGTGCGACGATGACCTGGCCCCCGGAGGAGAGGGAGACCTCCCGTTCGGCCGAGATGCCGCCGTAGAGGACCGCGACGTTCTGGGTCATGCGGGCCTCCCGACGCGCTTGATCTCCCATTCGAGGTCGATGCCCGAGGCGGCGCGCACGCGGGCGCGCACCTCTTCTCCGAGAGCCTCGATATCGGCGGCGGTGGCGCCGCCGGTGTTGAGGAGAAAGTTGCAGTGCTTCTCGCTGACCTGCGCGGCGCCGTGCATCAGGCCGCGGCAGCCGGCGGCATCGATCAGTTCCCAGGCCTTCCTCGCACCTGGTGGATTCTTGAAAGTGGAACCGCCAGTGCGGGCCCGGACGGGCTGGGTCGCCTCGCGCGCGGCGCGGATCTCGTTGAGGCGCGCGGCGGTGACCGCGGCGTCGCCAGGCGTCGCGTGGAGGCGGGCGCGGGTGACGACGGCGCGGGTGGGCAGCGACGCACGGCGATAGGCGAAGCGCAGTTCCGCGGCGGTCAGGCGCAACAGCCCGGCGGGTGTGGCGACCTCGGCCCAGTCCAGCACGTCCTTGATCTCGGCCCCGTAGGCGCCCGCGTTCATCGCCACCGCGCCGCCGATGGTGCCGGGGATGCCGACGAGGAATTCAAGGCCGCCCAGGGCATGGGCGGCGGCCGTCTCCGCGACCGTGACGTCGAGCGCGGCGGCACCGGCGACGATGCCGTCATTCTCGACCACGATGTCGCCGAAGCCGCGCGCCAGGCGCACCACGACGCCGGTCACGCCGCCATCCCGCACGATCATGTTCGACGCCGCGCCGATCACGGTCAGCGGCACGTCGTCCGGGAGGTCGCGCAGCAACAACAGCAGGTCATCGACATCGGCCGGACGCACGAGCGCATCGGCCGGGCCGCCGACGCGGAACCAGGTCGCGGGGCCGAGCGGCGCATCGCGCTGCACGCGGCCGCGCAGCGGGGGCAGCGTGGCATGCGCTTCCATCCCGGGCCTCACTTCATCGCTCCGGCCAGACGCCCGCGCGCGCGCGACTGCAGATCGCCGAGCTGCCCCGGCAGCGCATGGGCCCAGGCGGTGATGTTGCCGGCGCCGAGACAGACCACGTAGTCGCCGGACTTGGCGATGGCGTGGATCATCTCGGGCAGGCTGTCGGGACCGGGCAGCGGCACGACCGAACGGTGGCCGCGGGCGCGCAGGCCCTCGACCAGCGCGTCCTTGTCGACGCCGGCCATCGGCTGCTCGCCCGCCGCGTAGACATCGGCGACGATGACCGTGCCGGCGTCGTTCATGCAGGTGCAGAACTCCTCGAACAGCGTATGCAGGCGCGAGTAGCGATGCGGCTGGACGACGGCGATCACGTCCCGCGCGCCGGCCTGGCGGGCGGCCTTGAGCACGGCCGCGATCTCGACCGGGTGGTGGCCGTAATCGTCGATGACGGTGATGCCGCCGGCCTCGCCGGTGCGGGTGAAGCGCCGCTTCACGCCCTTGAAGCCGGCCAACGCGGTGCGGATGGTGCTCTCGTCGACGTCCATCTCGACGCCGATCGCGATGGCCGCGAGCGCGTTCTGCACGTTGTGCTGGCCCAGCATCGGCAGGCGGAAGGGCTTCATCGTGCGCGACCGGCCCGTGGCGCGGTCGGTCACCGTCACCTCGAAGGTCGCACCCATGCGGTCGGTGATGATGCGTTCGGCCCGCACATCGGCCTGCGGCGAGAAGCCGTAGGTGACGATGCGGCGGTCCGACAGGCGCGGGATCATCGCCTGGACCTCGGGGTGGTCCATGCAGAGCACGGCGAAGCCGTAGAAGGGGATGTTGCCGACGAACTGGGCGTAGCCTTCCTTCATGGCATCGCCCGTCCCCCAGTGGTCGAGGTGCTCGGGGTCCATGTTCGTCACGACCGCGACAACGGCGGGCAGCTTCAGGAAGGAGCCGTCGGATTCATCGGCCTCGACCACCATCCAATCGCCGGCGCCCATGCGGGTGTTGGTGCCGTAGGCGTTGACGATGCCGCCGTTGATGACGGTGGGGTCGAGGCGCGCGGCCTCGAGCACCGCGGCGACGAGGGAGGTGGTGGTCGTCTTGCCGTGGGTGCCGCCGATGGCGATGGACCATTTCAGCCGCATCAGCTCGGCCAGCATCTCGGCGCGGCGGACGACCGGGATGAACCGCTTGCGGGCGGCGACCACCTCGGGATTGTCGCGCTTCACCGCCGTGGAGACCACGACGACCTGCGCGTCGCCGAGATGGGCGGCGTCATGGCCGACCGCGACGTGGATGCCGGCCTCGCGCAGTCGCGTGACGTTGTAGCCCTCGGCGAGATCGCTGCCCTGCACGTGGTAGCCGAGGTTGTGCAGCACCTCCGCGATGCCGGACATGCCGATGCCGCCGATGCCGACGAAATGGATCGGGCCGATGTTGAGCGGAAGCGCGCGCATCAGGCGGTCCCCATGGCGTCGTGGTGGGCGAGCGCGAGCACGCGATCGGCAAGGTCCCGCGCCGCATGCGGGCGGGCGAGGGCGGCCGCCGCGGCGGCGGCCGAGACAAGGCGAAGCGGAACCGCGAACAGCGAGAGGAGGCGTTCGGCCAGCGCTGCCGAGGTGAAGGAGGGCTGCGGGTAGACCCAGGCGGCGTCGGCCTCGGCGAGCGCGCGGGCGTTCGCGGATTGGTGGTCGTCGATCGCCGAGGGGAGCGGCACCAGGATGGAGGGCCGCCCGGCACAGGCGAGTTCGGCGACCGTCGAGGCGCCGGCGCGGGCGACGACGAGATGCGCGGTCGCGATCCGCCCGGCGATGTCGGGGAAGAAGGGCGCGAGGTCGGCGACCACACCCGCGGCGCGATAGGCGCTCTCGGTACGGGCCAGGTCCTCGGCGCGGCATTGCTGCGTCACCAGCAGCCGCGCGCGGATCTCCTCGGGCAGCGCGGCGACGGCGGGGGGCACGACATCGGCGAAGATCCGCGCGCCCTGGCTGCCGCCGGTGACCAGCAGGCGCAGCGCGCCGCCTTCGGGCGGCAGCGGATAGGGCTGGCCCGCCAGCGCGGCGAGCGCCGGGCGCACAGGATTGCCGACCACGGCGGTGGTCGTCCCGGCGGGGACATTCGTCGTGCCCTCGAAGGACAGGGCGAGCAGGTCGGCGGCGCGGGCCATCAGGCGATTGGCGCGGCCGAGCACGGCATTCTGTTCGTGCAGCACGATGGCGGGGCGGCGTGCCGCGCCCGTCAGACGGGCCGCGGCGAGGGGCGGGAAGGAGGCATAGCCGCCGAAGCCGACCACGGCCGAGGGGTTCAGCTCCGCGAGGTGCCGGCGCGCCTGGACCGTGCCGGCGACGAGCGCGACCGCGCCCTTGGCCGCGCCGCGGACGCCGCGGCCGGACAGGCCGGCGCCGCTGAGCACGAAGCGCTCCGCCGCCGCGAAGGCGGCGCTTTCGTACGCGGCGGAGCGCGCATCGGTCATCAGCGCGATGCGCTCGCCACGGCGCAGCAACTCGGCGGCCAGGGCCTCGGCCGGAAACAGATGGCCGCCGGTCCCGCCGGCGGCGATGACGATGGGGCGCACGGCGGGGCCCCTCACCGGAGTCCTCCCGCCGGGACGGCGGGGGCAGCGGGGTCGGCATCCTCTCCGGCCCGCGTGCCGGTCCGCCGGCGCGTGAGCGCGAGCAGCATGCCCATCCCGATCGCGATGGCGAGCACCGAGGAGCCGCCGTAGGAGACGAAGGGCAGCGTCATGCCCTTGGTCGGGATGAGGTGCAGGGTCGAGCCCATGTTGACGAAGGCCTGCAGGCCGAACTGCGTCAGCAGGCCCGTGCCGGCCAGCATGACGAAGAGGTCGCTCTCGCCCAGCAGCCGCATCAGCCCGCGCACCACGACATAGGCGAACAGCGCGATGATCACGAGGCAGAGGACCATCCCGTATTCCTCCGCCGCCACGGCGAAGACGAAGTCGGCATGGGCATCGGGCAGCACGTTCTTCACGCGGCCCTCGCCGGGGCCGCGGCCGAGCAGGCCGCCATTGGCGAAGGCCTCGAGCGCGACGCTGACCTGGTAGGAATCGCCGGACGACGGGTCGAGGAAGCGCTGCACGCGCGACTGCACGTGCGGGAACATGAAATACGCCGCGACCGCACCCGCGACGCCGATCCCACCGACCGCGCCGACCAGGAACAGGTTCATGCCGGCGACGAAGAACTGTGCGAAGAACACCGCCGAGATGACGATGAGCATGCCGATATCCGGCTGCCCCTTCAGGATTGCCGCGATGGTCAGGTAGAGGACCAGCGCGATCGTCGCGCCCCAGACCTTGGATCCCGGCGCCTTGCCCTCGGCAATCAGCCAGGCGGCAACGACGGCGAAGAAGGGCTTGAGGAATTCCGACGGCTGCAGCGACAGCGCCGGGATCGGCAGCCAGCGTCGCGCGCCCTTGATCTCGACGCCGACGACCAGCGTCGCCGCGGTCAGCACCAGCGCCGCCGTGAAGCCCAACAGGGCCAGCCGCCGCACCCCGCGGACCGAGAGCAGCGACACCGAGACCATCAGCAGCGCCGCCATGGCGAGGTAGGCGACCTGCTTGATGAAGAACATGTGGCGCGAGGAGGCACCGATGCGCTCGGCGACCGCCGGGGAGGCGGCGAGCATCATCACGTAGCCGAAGCCGATCAGGATCAGCAGCGCGCCGAGCGTCCAGCGGTCGACCGTCCACCACCAGCGGCCAAGGACGGAGGTGTCGGCGCGGGAGAAGGCCATCAGGCGGCACCCGCCGAAAGCAGGCCGGCGACGAGCTCGCGGAAGCGGTCGCCGCGGGCGTCGAAGCCGCTGAACTGGTCCCAGGAGGCGCAGGCCGGGGAGAGAAGCACGACGGGCGCGGCACCGGCGAAGGCGGCCGCGGCGGCGGCGGGCACCGCGGCATCGAGCGTGCCGACGACCTCATGGGCAACGCCATGAGCGGCGAGCGTCGCCGCGAAGGCGGAGGCATCGCGGCCGATCAGCAGCGCCTTGGCGATGCGGGGAAAGAAGGGGGCCAAGCCCTCGATGCCGCCTTCCTTGGCCATGCCGCCGGCGATCCAGACGACGCGGTCGTAGGAGGCCAAGGCCCGGGCGGCGCTGTCGGCGTTGGTCGCCTTGCTGTCGTTGACGAAGGTGACGCCGCGGGCGGTGCCCACGCGTTCCTGCCGGTGCGGCAGGCCGGAATAGGTGGCGATGCCGGCCGCGACATCCTGCCGCGACAGGCCGAGCGCGAAGCCGGTCGCTGCGGCGGCGGCCGCATTCTGCGCGTTGTGGCTGCCCGGCAGGGCCGGCGCGTCGTCGAGCGAGAGGATGGGACCGGAATCGTCGCGCAGGGAGCGACCCTCGGCCCAGACCCCGCCCGGCTGCGGCGCGAGGCCCGATACCGGAACGATCCGCGCGGCGATACCGCGGGACAAGGCCGCGGTCATGGCGTCGTCCTGCCCCAGCACCGCGACGTCCCCGACCCCCTGCCGCGCGAAGATATTCGCCTTCGCAGCGGCATAGCCGGCCATGCTGCCATGGCGGTCGATGTGATCCGGGCTGAGGTTCAGCATGACAGCCACGTTGAAGCGCAGCGTGGCGATTCGCTCCAACATGTAGCTCGACATTTCGAGGGTGTAGACCCCTTCGGACCCCAAGATGTTGAGTCCCAGCGCAGGCGGCCCCAGGTTGCCGCCGACCTCCGCCTCGCGCCCCGCCCGCAGCAGGATGTGGTTGATCAGGGCCGTCGTGGTGGACTTGCCGTTGGTGCCGGTCACCCCGACGAAGCGGGCGCCGGAATGGGCGGCGAGCACCGCGCGGTAGAGGAATTCCGCGTCGCACAGGATCGGCGTTCCGGCCTGCTGTGCCGCCGCGGCGATGCGGTGCGGCTTCGGCAGGCGGTGCGGGATGCCGGGGGACAGCAGCAGGGCGTCGGCGCGGAAGCGGCCCTCCGTGGGGTCGCGGACCACCAGGCCCGCAGCGGCGGCCGCGCGCCGCTTCGTCTCCTCATCGTCCCAGGCCACCACCTCCGCGCCCCAATCGGCGAGGCGCAGCGCGGCCGGGAGCCCGGCCCGACCGAGCCCGACGACCGCGATGCGCGCGCCGAGAAACGGGGTGAAGGGCGGGGCCGGGACGGTCATCGGATCTTGAGCGTGCTGAGGCCGACGAGTGCGAGGATCATCGCGATGATCCAGAAGCGGATGACGATGGTGGGTTCGGCCCAGCCCTTCTTCTCGAAGTGGTGGTGCAGGGGCGCCATCAGGAAGACGCGGCGACCGGTCCGTTTGAACCAGAAGACCTGGATCATCACGGAGACGGTTTCGACAACGAAGAGACCGCCGACGATGGCGAGAACGATTTCGTGCTTCGTGGCGACCGCGAGCGCGCCGAGCGCGCCGCCGAGCGACAGGGAGCCGGTGTCGCCCATGAAGACGGCCGCCGGCGGCGCATTGAACCACAGGAAGCCGAGCGCCGCGCCGATCAGCGCCGAGGCGAAGACCGCGAGCTCTCCCGTACCCGGGACGTAATGGAGCTGCAGGTAGTCCGCGAAGACGCGATTGCCGACCAGGTAGGCGATCAGCGCGAAGACGGCCGCGGCGATCATGACCGGCACGATGGCGAGTCCGTCGAGCCCGTCTGTGAGGTTCACTGCATTCGACGACCCCATCATCACCAGCATGCCGATGAGCGGGAAGAAGATGCCGAAGGGGATCAGCAATTCCTTGAACACCGGCAAGGCGAGCTTGTCGGCCAGGGGGCCGGGCATCAGCGCGGTGATCCACACGGCGACCGCGAGGCCGAGCCCGGCCTGGCAGATCAGCTTCATCCGGCCGGAGACGCCCTTGGTGTTGCGCTTGGTCACCTTGAGCCAGTCATCGGCGAAGCCGAGCGCGCCATAGCCGATGGTCACCACGAGCACGGCCCACACCATCCCGGACCGCAGGTCGGCCCACAGCAGCGTCGAGACGACGAGGGCGAGCAGGATCATCACCCCGCCCATGGTCGGCGTGCCCTTCTTTTCGATCAGGTGGCGTTCCGGCCCGTCGTCGCGGATCGGCTGGCCGCCGCGCTGGAAGGAGCGCAGCCAGCGGATGATCGCGCCGCCGAAGACGAGGCAGATCAGCAGCGCCGTCAGGCACGCGGCCCCCGCGCGGAAGGTGTGGTAGCGCGCGAGGTTGAAGAGCGCGAAATCCTCGGCGAAGGGAGTGAGGAAATTATAGATCACGGCCGCATGCCTTCGGTCAGCGCCTCCACAACGACCGCCATGCGCGATCCGAGCGAGCCCTTCACCAGCACCGCGTCGCCCGGACGCAGCGCCTGCTTCAGCACCGGCGCGAGGCTCGCGGAATCCGGCAGGTGCGCACCGCGCCGCCCCTCGGGCAAAGCGCGGTAGAGGTGGCCCATCATCTCCCCGCAGCAGAAGACGAGGTCGCAGGCCTGCGCCGCGTCGGGCGCCAGACTCGCGTGGATGGCGGGGGCCTCATCGCCCAATTCGCGCATGTCGCCAAGGGCGGCGATCCGGCGGGTGGCGGCCTGGGCCGCGAGCACGGCAAGCCCGGCGCGGATCGAGGGCGGGGAGGCGTTGTAGGAATCGTCGATCAGCAGCGCCTCGCCGCCCGGCACGACGACCCGGCTGCGCCGGCCGCGCCCGGCGGGCGCGCCGAAGGCGGGCAGGGCGGCCGCGGCGGTCCGCGGCGACAGGCCAAGGGCCGCGACGGCGGCGAGCACGGCGCAGGCATTGAGCGCGACGTGGCGGCCCGGCGCGGCCAGCATGACGCCGATCCGTTCGCCGCGCAGAAGGATCTCGGCGCGCCCGCCATCCTCGGAGCCCTCATAGGAGAGCAGGCGGGCATCGGCGCCGGGCGCCTCGCCATGCGTCAGGACGGCGAGGCCGGTCTCCTTGGCGCGGGCGGCGAGGCGCGTGGCGAAGCGGCTGTCGGCCGGGATGACCAGCGTGCCGCCCGCTTCGATGCCGAGGAGGATGTCGCCCTTCTCCTCGGCGATCGCCTCCTCGCTGCCGAGATTGCCAATATGCGCGGTGCCGGTGGTGGTGATGACGCCGACATGCGGCTGGGCGAGGCGGGTGAGGGGCGCGATCTCGCCGCGCTGGTTCATGCCCATCTCGATCACCGCGAAGGCGGCGTCGCGCGGCATGCGGGCCAAGGTGATCGGCACGCCCCAGTGATTGTTGAAGGAGGCCGCGGAGGCATGCGTCGGGCCGAAGGCGGCGAGCGCGACGCGCAGCATCTCCTTCGTCGTGGTCTTGCCGACCGAGCCGGTGACGCCGACGACGCGCGCATCCGACCGCGCGCGGCCGGCGGCGCCGAGGGCGGTGAGGCCGGCCAGCGTCTCGGCCACGCGCAGCAGCGGGGCGTCCGGCGCGACGCCGGGCGGGTCGCGGTCGACCAGCGCGGCGGCCGCGCCCTTGGCCAGCGCGTCGGCGACGAAGTCGTGCCCGTCGCGCGTATCGCGCAGCGCGACGAAGAGGTCGCCCGGCGCGAGGCTGCGCGTGTCGATCGAGATGCCGGTCACGGCGACCTCGGCCGCCAGCGTCCCGCCGGTGGCGGCGCGGAGCTCGTCGCTGGTCCAGAGGGCGGTCACGATACCACCCCGGCGAGCCGCCGGACGACCTCGATGTCGTCGAAGGGGTGCTTGATGCCGGCGATCTCCTGGCCGGCCTCGTGGCCCTTGCCGGCGACGGCGAGCACGTCGCCGGGACGGAGGTCGGCGAGCGCGGCGGCGATGGCGTCCTCCCGCGCGCCGGCGTCGATCGCGCCCGGTGCGCCCGACATCACCGCGGCGCGGATGGTGGCGGGATCCTCGCTGCGGGGATTGTCGTCGGTGACCCAGACCTTGTCGGCGCCTTCGGCCGCGGCGCGACCCATGAGCGGACGCTTGCCCGGATCGCGGTCGCCGCCGGCGCCGAACAGGGCATGGAGGCGGCCGGGGGTGTGGGGGCGCAGGGCCGCCAGCAGGCGCGCCAGGGCATCAGGCGTGTGCGCGTAGTCGACATAGACGGCGGCGCCGTTCGGCAGCACGGCGGCGCGCTCCATCCGCCCATGCACGCCGACGAGGCGCGGCAACGTGGCGAAGACCTGGTCGGCCGGCAGGCCCGCACCGACGGCGAGGGCCGCGGCCAGCAGCGCGTTGTCGGCCTGGAAGCGGCCGGGCAGGGGCAGGTGCAGGTCGTGGCGCGCGCCGAAGGCCTCGACCTCGAGCGCCTGGCCATCCGGCAACGGGCGGGCGGCGAGGAGGCGCACATCCTCCCCGGCCTCGCCCACGGTCAGCAGGTTGACGTGGCGGGCGCGTGCCGCGGCGCGCAGGGCGTCGAGAGTCGCGGCGTCCATCTCGGTGCAGGCGGCGCCGGTCGCCCCGGCCGGCAGCAGCGTGTCGAACAGCCGCAGCTTGGCCGCGCGATAGGCCTCCATCGAGCCGTGGTAGTCGAGGTGGTCGCGCGTGAGGTTGGTGAAGCCCGCCGCAGTCAGCACCACGCCGTCGAGGCGTCGCTGGTCGAGGCCGTGGGAGGAGGCTTCCATCGCCGCCGCGCCGAAGCCCGCACGGGCGAGGGCCGCGAGCGTCGCATGCAGCGCAACGGGGTCCGGCGTGGTCAGGGAGGGGCCGCGCGGGAAGCCCTCGGCGATCAGGCCGAGGGTGCCGAGGGAAGCGGCGCGCTCGCCAGCCAGGGACCAGATCTGGCGCAGGAAATCGACCGTGCTGGTCTTGCCGTTGGTGCCGGTCACGGCGACGACGGTGCGCGGCTGCGCGCCATGGAAGGCGGCGGCCATCAGCGCGAGCGTCCGGCGCGGGTCGCCCGAGGTGATCAGCGGGCGCACCGGCACGCCCGGCGGCCAGTCGGTGCCGTCCGGCGCGATCACGGCGGCGGCGCCCCGTTCCACCGCATCGGCGATGAAGGCGCGGCCATCGGCGCGCAGCCCGGGCAGCGCCGCGAAGATCATGCCGGGTGCGACGGCCCGGCTGTCCGCGGTCAGGCCTGCGACGTCGCGGTTCTCGGGGAACCCGGGCAGGCCGGCGCGCCGCATGAGCTCACCGAGGAACAAGGCTCGCCTCCCGCTGCGGAGCGGCGGCGGCAGGCTGACCGGACGGGCGGGCGGGCGCGGCAGGTCGGGTGGCCGGCGCGGCGGCCGGCGGGTTGTAGCCCGGGATGCCGCGCCCGTTCATCGGCATGGTGATGGCGCGCGTGATCTCGGGTGTGACCGGCTCGGGCAGCATGCCGAGGATCGGCGCGATGCGGGAGATGACCATGCCGGCCGCCGGCGCCGCGACCCAGCCGGCCGTCGCGAACCCGTGGCTGCGGGCGTTCGGCTTCGGTTCGTCGACCATGACGTAGACGGCGTAGCGCGGGGCGTACATCGGGAAGGCGCCGATGAAGGCGGCGATGCGCTTGTTTTCGAGGTAGCCGCCGCGGGGGCCGGTCTTCTGCGCCGTGCCGGTCTTGCCGCCGACGAAATAGCCGGGGACGTCGGCGCCGCGGCCCGAGCCGTCGGTCACCACCAGGCGCATCATGCGGCGCATGATCTCGGAGGTACGTTCGCTGATGACGCGCGTGCCCTCGCGCTGGGTGCCGGGCGGCACGGCGAGGATGGTCGGCTGGCGCAGGATGCCGCCATTGGCGATGGTCGCGCCCGCCGTCGCGACATGCAGGGGCGTGACCGAGATGCCGTGGCCGAATCCGATCGTCATGGTGTTGAGCTCGCGCCACGTCCGCTGGGAGGGAACCAGCGGCAGCGCGGTCTCGGGGATCTCGATGCGCAGGCGGGCGGTCATGCCCATGCGCTGCAGGAAGTCGCGGTGGCGATTGACGCCGACGGCGGCGGCCATGTGCGCCGAGGCAAGGTTGGACGAGTAGGCGAGGATCTCGGGCAGGGCGAGCCAACGCCCCTTGCCGCGATAGTCGTTGATGGTGAAGCGGCCGACCGAGATCGGACGCGACGCGTCATAGCCCTGCCAGGGCTGCAGCCCGTTCTCCAGCGCCATCGAGGCGGTGAGCAGCTTGAAGGTCGAGCCCGGTTCGTAGACGCCGACCGTGACGCGGTTGAAGCGCTGGTCGTTGGTGGCCGCGCCCACGTCGTTGGCGTCGTAGTCGGGCAGGCTGACCATCGACAGCACTTCGCCCGTGTTGACGTCCATCACCACGCCGGCGCCGCCGATGCCGTTGAACTCGTCGATCGCGCGCTGCACCGCCTCGCGCAGCGCGAGCTGCACGCGGATGTCGAGCGACAGCCGCAGGCGTTCGTTCGGCTGGGCGCGCAGGCGCTGGTCGAAGGAGCGCTCGACGCCGGCGATGCCGTTCCCGTCGACGTCGACGCCGCCGATGATGTGCGCGGCCGTGCGGCCCTGGGGGAAGAAGCGCCGCTCGGCTTCCTCGAAGTACAGGCCCGGGATGCCGAGGGTGTTGACCTGGGCGACCTGGCGCGGGGTCAGGGCGCGCGCGATGTAGGCGAATTGCCGCTCGCCCGACAGGCGCTGGATCAAGCGCTCGCGGTCGAGCTCGGGCAGGACGCGGCGGAGCCGGTCGGCGGCCTCGGGGGCGTTCTCGATCTGACGCGGGTTCGCATAGAGCGCGGTCAGCGGCAGCGAGACGGCCAGGATCTCGCCGTTGCGGTCGGTGACGGTGGCGCGGGCGACCGGTGCCTCGGCCGGCGGCGCGGGCGGGCGGGAGAGGGCGACCGCGCGGCGCGGCTCGGCCGGATGGATGACGGTGGCCATCGCGAGCTTGAGCGCGACGGCACCGAACAGCGTGGCGAAGCCGAAGGCGGCGATGACCAGGCGGCCGCGCGTCTTGTCGAGGATCGCCCGGCGCATCAGGTCGGGCTGGGTGACCCGGACGACGGCGCGCGGCGGATCGGCCGGCATGGCGGGACGTCGCAGCATGGGCGCATCGGCGGGGGCCGAATGCGGTGCCGGAGCGGCGACCGGCGTGTGGGGGGGGATGTGGGTCATGGTCTGCGCGGCGGCTACCGCCCCGCCCCGCCGGAAAGCGTGGCGGCGGATGCGCGCGAGATGGGAACGGGCGGCGCCAGCGCGGGCCCGCCGGTGGCGAGCACGGAGGTGATCGGCGGCGCCGCGACGCGCTGCACCGGTGCGGTCGGCGCCGCCTGTTCGACATGCAGCGCACGCTGAACCGGCGGACGCGGCGCGGCCGGCGCCGGCGCCGGGCGGGTCGCGGCGGCGGCGAGGCGCGTCGCTGGCGGTTCGGTGGTGCGCGGCGCTGCCGCCCGCGTCGCCTGCACGGCCGCGACGGCAGCCGCGGCGGCGGCGGGCGCGGGCAGGGGCGCGGGCGTCGCAGCGGCGGCGGGCGCCATGGCGGCGGCGATGACGGCTGCGGCCGGCGGCTCCGTGGGGGCGGGCTCGGCCGCGACCGGCGTCGCGGGTGCGGCCGGTGCGGCAGCGGCCGGCCGGTTCCGCGGTTCGGCCGTGGCGATGGCGAGCGGCGCGGCACGACCGTCGCCGGCCGGCTCGGTGGGCGCGAAGAGGGAGGCGGGCGCGGCGAAGAGGCGCGCGGCCGGCAGGCGGCGCTCCATCTCGCTCAGGCGGACGAACTGCGTCGGCGCCATCGGCTCGAGCGGCAGGTGCCGCTGCGCCACCTGGCGCAGGCGCTCCGGCTCGTTCAGCAGCGCCCATTCGGCGCGCAGCACCTGCGTCCGCTCGCGCGCCTGCTCGGTCTGCCGGTTGATGTTCCGCAGCTCCCGATCGAGCTCCGCGACGGAATGCTTGACCTGGTACAGGTAGAGGCCGGCGCCGGCGGCAGCGGCCATGCTCAGCAGCGTCAGGGGTCGGATCATGCGGCCTCCTCCAGCCGTTCCATCGCGCGCAGGCGGGCGGACCGGGCTCGGGGGTTGTCGGACGTCTCGTCATCGGCCGGGCGCAGGGCGCGCGGCGTCACGAGGCGGAAGCGGGGTGCGGCACGCTGCGTCAGCGCACCGGGATCGTGGCGGGAGGCGCCGCCGGCGCGGCCGGTGGCCTCGGCCATGAAGCGCTTGGCGATGCGGTCCTCGAGCGAATGGAAGGCGACGACGACGAGCCGCCCGCCCGGGGCGAGCAGGCGCGCGGCCGCGTCGAGACCGCGCTCCACCTCGCCGAGTTCGTCGTTCACCGCGAGGCGCAGCGCCTGGAACGACCGCGTCGCGCCATCGATGCCGGACGGATCGCGCGGCACTTTGGATCGCACCAGCGCGGCGAGGTCGCCGGTGGTGGCGAAGGGCTGCTCGGCCCGCCGCGCGACGATGGCCCGCGCGATGCGGCGCGCGAAGCGTTCCTCGCCGAGCCGGAACAAGATGTCGGCGAGTTCGGCCTCGGGAAGCGTGTTGACGAGGTCGGCGGCGGAGGGGCCGGACTTCTCCATCCGCATGTCGAGCGGGCCGTCGGCGCGGAAGGAGAATCCCCGCTCGGCCTGGTCGAGCTGGAAGG
Organism: Neoroseomonas marina; assembly: GCF_012927745.1. GTDB lineage: Bacteria > Pseudomonadota > Alphaproteobacteria > Acetobacterales > Acetobacteraceae > Neoroseomonas > Neoroseomonas marina. Next base: position 13,196 of record NZ_JABBKX010000015.1, on the reverse strand, counting down.
AGGAGACGCCGAGATCCATCACCACGCCGTCGAGCGCGGTGACGCCGCGCGCGGCGAGATGCTCGAGCATGTCGCCGAAGCGGCCCTCGATCAGGTGCAGCCTGGGGGCGTAGCGCGCGACGAGGCCGGCGCCGCGCGCAATCGCGTCTGGGTCGCGGTCCATTGCGAACAGGGTGCAGTGCGGCGCGGAGTCGAGGATAGCCGCCGAATAGCCGCCGCCGCCGAAAGTCGCATCGAGGTAGGTCGCCGAATCGCGCGGGGCGAGCGTGTCGAGCACTTCGCGCAGCATCACGGGGAGATGGCCGCTCATCGGGCCTCTCCGTCGCTGCGGCCCGGCGAGGGCAGGGTGAGGCGGAAATCGCGGGCGCGGGCACGAGCGTCGCGGATATGCGCGAGTGCGCGCTCGGTGTCCCAGATCTGGAAGCACTGGTTGGCGCCGATGAAGGACACCGCTTCCGACAGGCCGGCTTCGGCGACGAGATCCTCGGGGAGCACCAGCCGGCCCTCGCCATCCGGGCGCGCGGGATGCGCGGTGGCGAACAGCGCGGCGGCGAGATTGTCGGAGGCGTCGGAGAAGACGTCGAGGCGCGTGTGGCCGGCCGACAGCGCGGCAAACGCGGGCGCGGGCCAGGCTTCGATGCAGGGATGACGGAAGGAGGGGAAGAGCACGATGTCAGCGGTACCCAATGCTTCGAGGACCGCACGGAACTGGGCCGGGACCGAGATGCGGCCCTTCTTGTCCAGCTTGCCCTTGTGCGTGCCCAGGAACTGGGTCATCGCCCCCCGCTGCCGGCTGCGCGATGCCGCCGAAAATTTCACTGTTCCGGGTCAGCGGCCGGCGAGGCCCCCCGACCCCGCCGGCTCGCCCGACCATCCCGCTCCGTGCCCCGCTCGCCCCCCCGAGCGCTGTGGGACCCTCACGGGATGACATGGGATAACATGGGAAAATCCGGGACAGCAAGCGAGAAACGTTGTTGCCGGATCAAGGAGCAACTCGAAAAACAACATGAATCGAGATGCTTGCGGCGCGAGACTGCATGGCCTGCTGAAGCATGGCGAATGAAATCGCGGAATGGTGTGCGGAAGGCGGCGTCAGACGGCCTGTAAGCCGGGTTCTGTCATGCCCTTTCGGGCATGGACGGCCATTCCTCTGGAGCCCGCATCGCTGCGGACTTCGCGCGGCCAACCCGGGCGGAAGGGCGGGACCGCCCCTGCGTCAGCGCCTCTCGGCGCCTCGCCGTCCGCCCCTATTCGGCCTTGCTCCCGGTGGGGTTTGCCGTGCCGCCGCCGTTGCCGGAAGCGCGGTGGGCTCTTACCCCACCGTTTCACCCTTGCCCGTCGGGCCGAAGCCGGCCGGGCGGTCTGTTCTCTGTGGCACTTTCCCTGGGGTCGCCCCCGCCGGTCGTTGACCGGCACCGTAGTCCCGTGGAGCCCGGACTTTCCTCCAGCGCGGGATCGCTCCCGCGCCAGCGGCCGCCCGGCCGTCTGACGCCGTGCGCGGTGTGCGCCGGCGCGAGGCCACGCGTCAAGCCGGCGCGGCGGCCTGCGCGCGCAGCCAGTCCCAGAACGCCTGCGCGGGACGGCGCAAGGGCCCCGGCGGCTTCGCGAGATGGAAGGCGCGGGGTCCGGGCGCCGTGAGCGGATGCGCGTACACCAGACGCCCCGAGAGCAATTCGCGATCCGCGAGGTCCCCGCGCGCGAGGGCGAGGCCGATGCCCGCCGCCGCGGCTTCGAGCGTCAGCGTGTAGTCGCTGAACACGGTGCCTTTGGTCGGCCGCGGCCCGGTCCAGCCAGCCGCCGACAGCCACGCTTCCCAGGTGTCGGCGTTGGTGTCGAACAGGAGCGGCAGTCGTGTCGCGATGGCGCGCACCGACGGCGTGCCGCGCAGCGGGAAGCCTGGCGCGCACACGGGACGAAGCGTCTCGGCGAGCAGCCGTTCGGCCTCGAGCCCGGGCCAGGGTGGCACGCCGTAGCGCACCAGGAAGTCGAGGCCGCTGCGACCGGGATCCTGCAGGTCGGTCGTGGCCATCAGGTCAACGCGGATCGCGGGATGCGCGCGGGTGAAGCCGGGCAGGCGCGGCAGCAGCCAGCGGGCGGCGAAGGACGGGACGAGGCCGACGCGGACCTCGCCGGCAGTATCCTGCGCCCGGCGGCGTCGGGGGGCCGCGGCGCGCTGCGTCGCCTCCTCGATGGCGGCGAGCAGGGGCGTGACCTCGGCGTGGTAACGCAGCGCGAGGGCGGTCGGCTCGGCCCCACGGGGGCCGCGGGTGAAGAGCCTGGCGCCGAGCATCTCCTCCAGTGCCGCGATGTGACGGCTGATGGCGCCATGCGTCAGGCCGAGGGCTGCGCCGCCGCGCCCGAAGGAGCCTGCGCGGAGCGCCGCGTCGAGGGCGCGGAGCTGCTCCATGCTCGGCAGGCGGGTCGGGCGCATGGGCGTGAGTATTCCTCACATGCGGCGTGAATGCTAGGCGCTTCCGCGAGCCATGCCTTCAGCGCAAGGCTTCTCCCGCGGCGCGGACCGTAACCCCCGCGCCGATGGAGAGACCCATGTCCGTCGAGCCCTCTGCCCTGTCGATCCGTGCCGCGACCGGCCGGCGCGAGACCGCGCCCGGCATCGCGACGCGCGTCTGGCTGGCGCTGGCGGCGTTCGTCGAGCGCCAACGCGCGCGCACCCTGATGGCGGAGATGGAAGACCGCATGCTGAAAGACATCGGCATCACGCGCAGCGACATCGATCGGGCCGCGCGTTTCGGTCACGCCAGTCCGGATCCGATCCTGCCATGGTGGCGCGATCCGACCAACCGCTAGTCGAGCCTGACCCGCAACGTCGGCCAGCGCACGATCCAGCCCTTGGCGGCGATGCGCGCGAGCATCGCCGCGGGATCGGCGCGATGGGCCGGCGTCGGGCGCGCGACGCGCGCGAAAAGGTCGGCCTCGCCCCAGGGGGCGAGGATCTCGATGCCTGCCGGCCCGAGCCGCGCCGCGATGGCGGTTGCGGTCTCGGGCCAATGGGCGATGGCGTCCTCGACGTCGGCATAGGGCGCGTGGCCGTTGCGCCCGTGCATGCGGGCCTGGTTCGTCACCGACCAGGGCAGGTCACGCGCGGTGGCCCTCAGATCCTGTTCGTAGGCGGCGTCGCGCGCCGCGGTCGCATCCGTGGGGTCGTGGAAGACGACGTCGATGTCGGCTGGGGGCATCTCTGCGGGGTCGCGACCGGAGAGACGGTCCCAGACCGCATTGCGCAGCAGGCCGGCGCCGATCCAGGCGCCGGGTGGGCCATGCGCCGCCACGGCCGACAGCGCCCGCATCAGATGCGGCTCGCGCGCGACGACCTGCGCGAGGGTCACCGGCTGGTCAGCCGCAGAGCGCGGCGACCGCGGCGATGCGCGCCCGGGTGTCCGCATCCGCGATGCCATCCGTGCGATGCTGCAGCCAGTGGCGTTGGAACGCGGTGACGAGCACGGGCAGCGGCAGGTCGGTCCGGTAGCCGATGGTACCGAGCAGCGGCAGCGTTGCGGCGTCGGGCGGCGGTGCCGGATCGTGCCGAGGCCAGAGGCCGACACCGTTCCGCGCGAGGCCGTCCCAGTCGAAGAGCTCGCCCGGGTCCTCCTTGCGGTCCGGTGCGACGTCGCTGTGCGCGACGACGTTGCGCGCCGGGATGGGGTGGCGGGCGATGATCTCGAGACAGAGGTCGCAGACCGCGGCCATCTGCAGCGCGGGAAAGGGGCGGTAGCCCCATTCGTGCCCCGGATTGACGATCTCGATGCCGATCGAGCGGCCGTTCAGCGCGGTGTGGCCGCGCCAGTGCGAGATGCCGGCGTGGGCGGCGCGGCGCTGTTCGGGCACCAGGCGGAAGACGGTGCCGTCCTCCTCGACGACATAGTGCGACGAGACCTTGGCCGCGGGGTCGCGCAACCGGTCGATCGCGTCCGGGCCGGTCCTCATGCCGGTGTAGTGCAGGATGAGCGTATCGACCGGGACGCCGTCGGGCCGGTCGTCCTGGTTCGGGCTCGGGGCATCGATGACGCGCAGCGTCAGAGGCCGCGCTCCCGCTTGATCCAGTCCCACGCGGCGTTGATGTCGGCGACCTTCGCGGTGGCGCGCTTCACGAACTCCTCGGGCACGCCGCGGGAGGCGAGGCTGTCGGGATGGTTCTCCCGCATCAGCTGGCGCCAGGCGGCGCGGATTTCCTCGTCCGTCGCGTCGCGCGTCAGGCCGAGGATGCGGTAGGGATCCTCGACCTGCTGCGCGGTGACGCCGCGCGGCGTGCCGCCCTTGGCGCGTTCCCATGCGGCGCGATCGAGGCCGAAGCGCGCATGGATGCCGCGCAGCATGTCGCCTTCGGATCTGGTGACCGGGCCGTCCGCGCGGGCGATGCGGACCAGCGCGGCGAGCACGTCCTCGAGCATCGCCTTGTTGTCCGCGAAGGCCTCGCCGAGCTTCTCGGCGAAGGATTCCCAGCCCTCGGCATCCTCGCGCGCCTGGTCGAAGAGGCGGCCGACATCGCGCAGCGACTCCTCGGGCACGCGGAACATCTGCCGGAAGGCGTCGATCTCGGCCCGCTTCACCGGGCCGTCCACCTTGGCGAGCTTGGCGGAGAGCACGACGATGGCGAAGGAGAACAGGTTCTCCTTCCCGCCGAGCATGTGGACCATGTCCGCCGCATTGGGCGGAATGCGGGCGCCGCCAGGGCCGGCGCCCTGGTCGGCGGCATGGCCGAGCGCCGCGCCCACCATCGCGCCGAAGGGGCCGCCCATGGCGAAGCCTGCCATGCTGCCCAGGATCTTGCCCCAGAAGCTCATCGTCGCGGCCGTGCTAGCACGCCGGCGCGCTCGCGTCAGGCGCTTCGGATGCCCCTCCGGCCGGCCCGGCGGCCTTCCGCCCCCCTCACCAGACGGCGAGCGTTCCGCTAGCGTGCGTAACCCCGGAGGGAATCGCTCATGCAGGCTTGGCAACTCGCCTTCGCGCCGCGCTACGTCACCTTGACCCTGGTGACGGCCGCGAGCCTCGTATGCCTTGTCGGCCTGGGAGCCAGCCCCGGCGCCTGGGCCTGGTGGCTGCCCGGTCTTGGCCTGTTCGGGGGATTGACGGCGCTCGGCCTGCACGACCTGACGCAGGACCGCCACGCGATCCTGCGCAACTACCCGATCGCGGCGCATCTGCGCTTCATCCTGGAGGATATCCGTCCGGAAATGCGGCAGTACTTCTTCGAGGATGAGAAGAAGGGCCTTCCGTTCAGCCGCGACCAACGTGCCGTGGCCTACCAGCGGGCCAAGACCCAGCCCGACAAGCGACCGTTCGGCACCCAGTTCGAGGTGTATGACCGCGGCTACGAATGGCTGCTGCATTCGATCGCAGCGCGGCCGCTGCCACGTGCGGATTTCCGCGTGACGGTGGGCGGACCGGACTGCGCGCAGCCCTATTCCGCGTCCGTCTTCAACATCTCGGCGATGAGCTTCGGGTCGCTCAGCGCCAACGCCATCCGGGCGCTGAATGAGGGGGCCCGGCTGGGGACCTTCGCCCACGACACGGGCGAGGGCGGGCTGAGCCCGCATCACCTCGCGCCCGGCGGGGACATCATCTGGGAGATCGGGTCGGGCTATTTCGGCGCCCGCACGCCGGAGGGGCGCTTCTCGCCCGAGCGCTTCGCCGAGACGGCGGCGCATCCGCAGGTGAAAATGGTCGAGCTGAAGCTGAGCCAGGGTGCCAAGCCCGGCCATGGCGGCGTGCTGCCGGCGGCGAAGGTGAGTGCCGAGATCGCCGCGACACGCGGGGTGCCGATGGGGGCGGATTGCATCTCGCCCTCGTCCCATTCCGCCTTTTCGACACCCATCGGCCTGCTGGAGATGGTCGCGCAGATGCGGCGCCTTTCGGGCGGGAAGCCGGCGGGGTTCAAGCTCTGCATCGGGCATCGCTGGGAGTTCCTTGCCATCTGCAAGGCCATGCTCGAGACCGGCATCTATCCCGACTTCATCGTTGTGGACGGCAAGGAAGGGGGGACCGGCGCCGCGCCGATGGAGTTCATGGACCACCTCGGCACGCCGCTGCGCGAGGGGCTGGACTTCGTCCACAATGCGCTGGTCGGGATCCATGCCCGCGACCGCATCCGCATCGGGGCGAGCGGGAAGATCGTCACCGCCTTCGACATGGTGCGCGCCATGGCGCTGGGGGCCGACTGGTGCAACGCGGCACGCGGCTTCATGTTCGCGCTGGGCTGCATCCAGTCCCAGTCCTGCCACACCGACCGTTGCCCGACCGGCGTGGCGACCCAGGACCCGACGCGGCAGCGCGCCCTCGTCATCCGGGACAAGGCGCCGCGGGTGGCGAATTTCCACGCCCAGACCTTGCATGCGCTGGCGGAACTGGTCGCCGCGGCGGGGCTCGACTCCCCGGCCGAGGTGCGGCGCGAGCATCTCTTCCGCCGCATCTCGGAACATGAGGTGGCGAGTTTCGCCACGCTCTATCCCCTGCTGCGGCCCGGCGCGCTGCTGGAGGGGACCGACGATCCGCGCTTCGCGGCGGCCTGGGCGATGGCGCGGCCGGACAGCTTCGCCGCGGCCTGAAGCGCCGGTCCGGCTTGTCCTGGCGCGGCCGGGCTCGCATTCTCCGGCCGACTTCACGCAAGGACGGGGACCTCATGGCCGGCTGGCAGTTCTGGATCGATCGCGGCGGCACCTTCACCGATATCGTCGCGCGCGATCCGGAGGGACGGTTGTCCACCCGCAAGTTGCTGTCGGAGAATCCCGAGCGCTACCGCGACGCCGCCGTGGCCGGCATTCGCGAGGTGCTGGGCGTCGCCCCGGGCGCGCCGATCCAGCCCGGCGCGATCGACGCGGTGAAGATGGGCACCACGGTCGCGACCAATGCGCTGCTGGAGCGCAAGGGCGAACGCGTGCTGCTGATCGTCAACCGCGGCTTCGCCGACATGCTGCGCATCGGCAACCAGGCGCGGCCGCGGCTGTTCGACCTCGACGTGCGGCTGCCGGAACTGCTGCATGAGCGCGTGACGGAGGTCGGCGGGCGCGTCGCCGTCGATGGCGCAGAGATCGAGCCGCTGGACGAGGCCGCGGCGCGGGCGGCGCTCAAGGCGGGCTTCGCCGATGGTATCCGCGCCGTTGCCATCGTGATGATGCATGCCTGGGCGCATCCGGCGCATGAGATGCGCCTGGGCGAGATCGCGCGGGAGGAAGGCTTCACCCAGGTCTCGCTCAGCCACCAGGCGAGCCCGCTGCCGCGGATCGTGCCGCGCGGTGATACGACGGTGGTCGATGCGTATCTGTCGCCCGTGCTGCGTCGCTACGTCGACCAGGTGGCATCCGAACTGCCGGGCGTGCGCCTATACTTCATGCAGTCCAATGGCGGCCTGACCGAGGCCGGGCGCTTCCAGGGCAAGGATGCGATCCTGTCGGGCCCGGCGGGCGGCATCGTCGGTGCGGCGCGCACGGCGGGGATGGGCGGCTTCGACCGCATCATCGGCTTCGACATGGGCGGCACCTCGACCGACGTCGCGCTCTATGCCGGCGAGTTCGAGCGCGCCTTCGAGACCGAGGTCGCCGGCGTGCGCATGCGCGCGCCGATGATGGCGATCAACACGGTGGCGGCCGGCGGCGGGTCGATCCTGCATTTCGACGGCGCGCGGATGCGCGTCGGGCCGGATTCCGCCGGCGCGGTGCCGGGGCCGGCCTGCTACCGGCGCGGCGGGCCGCTCGCGGTCACCGACGCGAACGTCATGGTCGGCAAGATCCAGCCGCGGCATTTCCCGGCGATCTTCGGCCCGGACGGCGACCAGCCGCTGGATGCCGAGGTCGTGCGGGAGAAGTTCACCGCGCTCGCCGCGGAGATCGCGCGCGCGACCGGCACGCCGCAGGACCCGCGCAAGGTCGCGGAAGGCTTCCTGCGCATCGCAGTGGCCAACATGGCGAACGCGATCAAGCAGGTGAGCATCCAGAAGGGCCACGACGCGACGCGCTTCGCGCTGCAATGCTTCGGCGGCGCGGGCGGGCAGCATGCCTGCCTGGTCGCGGATGCGCTGGGGATGGAGACGGTGTTCATCCATCCCTTCGCCGGGGTGCTGTCGGCCTATGGCATGGGCCTCGCCGACCAGGCGGCAATCCGGGAGGGCGCGGTCGAGGCGCCGCTCTCGGCCGAGGGCATGGCGGACCTCGCCGCGCGGCTGGACGCGCTGGCCGGGGAGGGGCGGGCGGAACTGATCCGGCAGGGGGCCGATCCGGCGCGACTGCAGGTCGCCCGGCGCCTGCACCTGCGCTACGCCGGCACCGACGCCTTCCTGCCGGTGGCCTTCGGGGACCACGCGACGGTCCTCGCCGATTTCACCGACGCGCATCGCCGCCGCTTCGGCTTCGCGACACCCGAACGCCCGGTGGTGGTCGAGGCCTGCATCGCCGAGGTCACCATGCCCGGCGAGCAGGTGAACGAAGCCGCGCTGCCCGCCCGTGCCGGTGGTGACGCGCCCGCGGTCATCGACACCGTGCCGTTGTTCACCGAAGGCGCCGAGCATGCCGCGCCGGTCTATGACCGCGACACGCTGCATGCGGGCGATCGGCTGAAGGGCCCCGCGCTGATCCGAGAGGCCAATGCGACGACCGTCGTCGAGCCTGGCTGGACCGCCGAGATCACGGCGCGCAACCACCTGGTCCTGCGCCGGACCGAGAAGCGCGCAGCGGCGCGGCTGGCGGATGCGTCGCGGCCCGATCCGGTGATGCTCGAGCTGTTCAACAACCTCTTCATGAACGTCGCCGAGCAGGCGGGCGCGGTGCTGCAGAACACCTCGCTGTCGGTGAACATCAAGGAACGGCTCGACTTCTCCTGCGCGATCTTCGATGCGCAGGGCTTCCTGGTGGCGAATGCGCCGCATGTGCCGGTGCATCTCGGCGCCATGGGCGAAAGCGTGCGGACCGTCATCCGGTCCCGCGGTACGACGCTGAAGCCGGGCGACGTGGTGGCGCTCAACAACCCGTCGAACGGCGGCACGCATCTGCCGGACATCACCGTCATCACCCCCGTCTTCGACGAGGCGGGGCGCGAGATCCTGTTCTTCGTCGGCAGCCGCGGCCACCACGCCGATGTCGGCGGGCTGACGCCCGGCTCGACGCCGCCAGGATCGAAGACGCTCGAGGAGGAAGGCGTCGTCATCGACGATTTCCTGCTGGTCGATGGCGGCAGGATCCGCGAGGCCGAATTCCGCGCCATCCTCGCCGCCGCGACCTATCCCGCGCGCAGCCCCGACGTGAACGTCGCCGACATCAAGGCGCAGGTGGCGTCCAACGAGAAGGCGGTGCAGGAACTGCAGCGCGCGGTCGCGGAATTCGGCCTCGACACGGTGCGGGCCTACATGCGTCACGTGATGGACAATGCCGAGGAATCCGTCCGTCGCGTGCTGGAACGCCTGCCGGACGGCGCCTTCGCGACCACCATCGACGACGGCACGCCGCTCAAGGTGGCGGTGCGCGTCGACCACGCGAACCGGCGCGCGGTGATCGACTTCGCGGGCACCGGGCCGCAGCGGCCGGACAATTTCAACGCGCCCTCCGCCGTGTGCAGGGCCGTGGTGCTCTACTGCTTCCGCTGCCTGGTGGGGGAGGACATCCCGCTCAACGACGGCTGCCTCAAGCCGCTGGAGATCGTGATCCCGGAGGGCACCTTCCTCTCGCCGCGCCCCGGCGCGGCGGTGGTCGCGGGCAACACCGAGGTCTCGCAGATGACCTGCAACGCGGTGCTCGCCGCGCTCGACGCCTGCGCCTCCGCCCAGGCGACGATGAACAACTTCATCTTCGGCGACGCGACCTACCAGTATTACGAGACGATCTGCGGCGGCACCGGCGCCGGCCCCGGCTTCGACGGCAGCGGGCCGGTGCAGACGCACATGACCAACACGCGCATGACCGACCCCGAGATCCTGGAACTGCGCTACCCGGTGCGGCTCGAGGAATTCGGGATCCGTCGCGGCTCGGGTGGCGCAGGGCAGTGGCGCGGCGGCGACGGGTCGCGCCGGCGCATCCGCTTCCTCCGCCCGATGGAGGCCGTGATCGTCGCCTCTCGCCGCGACGTGGGGCCGCATGGCCTGCATGGCGGGCGGGACGGCGCGGCCGGGCGGCAATGGGTGGAGCGGGCTGATGGCGCGGTGCAGGTGCTGAAGGGCAGCGACCGCGCCTCCCTGCAACCCGGCGACGTCTTCGGGCTGGAGACGCCGGGCGGCGGCGGGTGGGGGCCGCCCGCGGGGTGAGCCGTCGTCTTCTCCTCCTGTTTCTCGGCCTGCCGCTTGCCCTGCTCGGGCTCGCCTGGTTCGCGCCGCGGTTGCTCGACTGGGAGGCGCAGCGCCTGCGGGTTGCCGCGATCGCCGAGGCGCGGCTTGGCCGACCGGTCGGGCTCGGCGGCCCGCTGCGCGTCACGTTTCTGCCGCAGCCGATGGTCGAGGCATCGCGTGTGCATGTCGGGACGCCGGATGGGAACGGACTTGGCATCACCGCGCGCGCGCTGCGGCTGCGTCTCGGCTTGCTGCCGCTGTTGCTCGGACGGTTGGAGCCGCGCGACCTCGTCCTGGTGGGCGCGGATGTCCGGCTCCCCTGGCCGCCCGAGACCATCGGCGCGCTGCGGCCGCCGCCCTGGCTGACGGATTTCGACGCGCGCATCGAATCCAGCCGTGTCTCGGTTGGCGGCGCGGTCTTCGAAGGCGTGGCGGCACGGCTCGCGGCTCCCGGCCCGCTCGACGCGGTCCGCATCGAAGGCAGCTTCACCTGGCGCAGCGCGCCGGTGCGCTTCCAGGCCGTGGTCGGTCGTCCGGGCCATGACGGCGTCGCGACGCTCGACGTCGTGCTGGGCGTGACCGGGGCCTCGGCCTCGGCCCGCGGCGTGCTGGTGGCGGAAGGCGGCTTCGAAGGGCGGGTGGAAGCGTCGGGCAGCGATATCGCGGCGCTGTTCGCCGCGCCGTCGGGCGCCTTCCGGGCGACCGGCCGGCTTGCCGTCACCGGGGAGCTCGCCGCCGCGGACGACCTGGCCCTCGACATCGCCGGGGTGACCGGGCGCGGGGCGGCGACCTTCCGTTTTGCGCCGGAACCGCGGCTCGACGTCGCGCTGGCCCTGGCGCGGCTCGACCTTGATGCGTGGGTCGCGGCGCTGCGGCGCGCGCCGCAGCCGCCGCTGCCCATGGGGCTGGATCTCTCGGCCGAGGTCGCCGCCTTCCACGGCGCGACCCTGCGCGGCCTGCGTGGCGGCGTGATGCGGGAAGGCGATCGCCTGGTCCTGTCCAACATCTCGACGATGTTGCCGGGAGAGGCGCAGCTCACGGCCTCCGGCAGCGCGCAGGGGGGGCGACTGGAACTGACCGGCCAGGTGAGCGGGCCGAGCTTGCGCGCCACCCTGGCGGCCTTCGGCGTGCCGGTCGATCGCTTCGCCGCCACGCGCCTGCGCGCCTTCGAGGGAACGGGCCGCGTCGACCTCGATGCCGCGCAGCTGGCGGTGCCCGAACTCGCGGGCATGGTGGACGGCGCCCGCCTCAGCGGCGCGGGCGTGCTGCGCTTCGGCGTTCGGCCCGTCATTGCCGCGGGTCTGACCTTCGATCATCTCGACCTGGACGGTCTGCTGCCCACCCGCATCGCGCCACTCGACGCGCTGCGCGCGGCGCCCGGCATGGACGTCAACCTGCGCCTCGCGGCGGAGAGCATCGCCTGGGCGGGCGTGCGGGCCGACCGCGCCAGCCTCGATGCGGCGGTGGACCAGGGCCGGCTGACGATCCGACGCGCCGCGGCCCGGCTGGGCGAGGATGATGTGAGCCTGGCTGGCACCATCGCCTTCGGCGCGACGCCGCGCTTCACGGATGTCGCGCTCGACCTCGGCGGCGGGACCGCGGGCGGCGTGGCGCGGGCCCTGCTGCCCAACGCCGGGCTGTCGGACGCGCTGCTCGGTCAGCCCCTGCGGGTGCGCATCGCCGGTACCGGCCCCGCCGATGCCTTGGCGGTGACGGCGGAGGGCGAACTCGGCGAGCTCCGCCTCGCCGGCCAGGCCAATCTGGTGCTGGGCCAGGGGCGCGGCACCGGCTCGGTGACCCTGCGGCATCCGGGCGCGCCGCGTCTGGCCTTCCTGCTGGGGGCGCCCGAGCCGCCGGAATGGCTCGGGGAGGGCTCGCTCTCGCTGGTCGCGACGCTGGCCGTCGCGCCGGACAATGTCACGACCGAGAACCTGGAACTGGTCGCGGGCGGCCTCCGGGCGCGCGGTCAACTGGCTCTGGCGCTGGACGGGGCCCGGCCGCGGCTGACGGGGCGCCTGGCTGCCGACCGGCTGCCGTTGCCGGGCCTGCCCGGTCGGGAGGCGCCGCCGCTCGTGCTGGCGCCGATCGGCCGGATCGATGCGGATGTCGCGGTCGAGGCCGTCGAGGTCGTCACCCCCGATCTGCCCGTGCTCCAGGCCTTCGCGGCACGATTGACGATCGAGGAAGGGCGGGCAGTCCTGGACGGCCTGCGCGCCGGCCTGGGCGGTGGGCGGCTCGACGGGCGGCTCGCCCTCGACGCGATGGCGCAGCCGCCGGTCGTCTCGGGGGCCCTGGGCCTCACCGGGGCGACGCTGACGGGGCCGCTGTTCGGCACCCCGATCGACATCGCGTCCGGGCAACTCGATGCGCAGGGGCGGTTCACCGCCAGCGGACACGGTGCTTCGGCGCTGCTGTCCACCCTGACGGGGGAGGGACGCTTCGCCATCGCGAATGGCGTCCTCGGCGGCGTCGCCTTGGCGGGCGCCGCCTCGGCGGCCGCGCTGGACGACGGCGTCGCGGCCGAGCAGGGGGTGCGCGAGGCGCTCGAGGGCGGAGCGACGGCGGTCGACCGGCTGACGGGCGGCTGGCGGACGGCGGATGGGGAGGTCTCGCTGGAAGGCGTGGGCCTCGCGGCGGAAGGTGGCGCGACCGGGACGATCGAAGGGCGCATCGACATCGTGCGCGGCGCCCTGGATCTGCGGTTGGCGGTCCAGCCGCCGGGTGACGGCGCGCCCCCCATCGCGCTGCGGGTCACAGGCCCCGCCGAGGCGCCGCGGCGGCAACCCGAAGTCGCGCCCTGGGCGCGCTGGCGGGCGGAACGCTGAGCCGCGTGCCGGGCGCTAGAGCATGATCGCATCTTTTTGAGTCGTGGGGGATTCCGGCACGGGCGTCTGATGTGATTCAAGCTGCTGGCTGGGCAGGAGGCCAGCAG
>NZ_JABBKX010000014.1 GCF_012927745.1 Neoroseomonas marina | reverse complement strand
GGATCGCTCCTCCACTACTTCAGCCCAGATGAATGCTCAAACTATCTCCGTCACGCCGGATACGACCAAAACTGATCCGATCATGCTCTAGCCGTCGGCCGATCAGCTTCATGTGAGCTCGTTCACACTGCCGGTTCCGGTGACGTGCGCAGACGATGCCCGCCGTGCCATCCTCGCCCCCCGGATACCAGGAACCCAGGGACCGCCATGCGCCAGCTCTTTCGCCTGCTGCTCCTTCTCGCTCTGGCGGTGCCCGGCGTGGCGGCAGCCCAGACCTTCGACCTTCCCGGCCTTGGGCGTGATACCAGCGCCTATCAGCAGGAACTGCAGCGCCGCTTCCCCGCCGGCGGCACGCCGCAGCAGCGCATCGCGGCCGAACAGCGCGCCGGCCAGGCCGAAGGCCGGCGCGACTACGCCGGCGCCGCGACGGCGTGGGAGGAACGCATCGGCATGGGCCAGGCGAACGGGGACCATTGGCTCTCCCTCGCCCAGGCGCAGCTGAACCGGCAGCCGCCCAACAACCAGCGTGCGCTGCAGGCCGGCTGGCGGGCCTTCCAGCTCGCCCCCTATGGCGAACCCGAGGTCGCCCCGCTGCTCGTGATCGCCGAGGCGCTGCGCCGCCTCGATCGCCCTGTGCAGCAGATCGAGGCGCTGGAAGCGATCCTCGAGCGCACCGACAGCCCGGATAACCGCGAGCGCCTGGAAGCCGCGCGCCGCGCCGCCGGCATGCTGGTCCGCCGCGTGGCCACCGAGCCCGACGCCGATCCGGCGCGGGCCTGCATCTCCTTCACCAACCCGCCGGCGCGCCGCACCGACTGGAACCCGGGCGACTGGATCCGCGCCGACCCGCCAGTGCCCTCCCTCGCGGTCGAGCGGGAGGGCGACATCCTCTGCGTCGCCGGCCTGCCCTGGGGTGCGAGCACGCGGCTGATCCTGCGGGCCGGCCTGCCCGGCGAGGGCCGGCAGTCCCTGCGCCAGGACACGCCCGTCACCATCGCCATGCCGAGCCGCGACCCGCGGATCGCCTTCGACACCGCGACCTTCATCCTGCCCCGCGGGCAGGAAGCGCGGATCGGCGTCGCCACGGTCAACATCTCCAGGATGAGCATGCGGCTGATCCGCGTGGCGGAACGCAACCTGGTGCCGATGCGCCGCGACTGGACCCCCGGCGACGCCCTCGAATCCTGGTCGGCCTCCAGCATCAGCGAGGAAATGGGCCGCGTCCTCTGGGAGGGCACCGCCGAGCTGCAGCGGGTCGAGCCCAACCGCACCCATCGTTCCGTCCTGCCGTTGCCGGACGTGCTGAAATCCGCGAGCCCCGGCGCCTACCTGCTGATCCTGCGCCAGGATGAGGGCCGCCGCGACAGCGGCCAGACCGCCGCCCTGCCCTTCTTCGTCACCGATATCGGCCTGACGGCCTGGCGCGGCGCGGACGGGCTCGCGGTGCAGGCGCGCAGCCTGCAATCGGCCGCCGTCACGCCCGGCCTGCGCGTCATGCTCATGGCGCGCAACAACGAGATCCTCGCCGAGGCCCGGACGGGCGACGATGGTCTCGTCCGCTTCCCCGCGGCGCTGATGCGGGGCAGCGGGCCCGTCGCGCCCGTGTCCATCCATGCAGAGACGAGCGACGACGTCGCCGCGCTGTCGCTCGAAGCCGCGTCCTTCGACCTGTCGGACCGCGGCGCGACGGGGCTGCCGACGCCAGGGCCGGTCGATGCCTTCCTCTGGCTCGACCGCGGCATCTTCCGCCCCGGGGAGACGGTGAATGCCGCCGCCCTGATACGCGATCCCGCAGGGCGTCCACTCGACCTGCCGATCCGGCTGCGCCTACGCCGACCGAACGGGCAGATCGCGCAGGAGATCGTCCCGCCGCGCCAGGATGGCGGCGCCATCTACTGGCCGCTGCGCCTGTCGGCCGGCGCGCCCTTCGGGCTCTGGACGCTCGAGGCGCTGACCGATCCCGACGCGCCGCCGGTCGGGCGGACCACCTTCCGCGTCGACGCCTTCGTGCCGGAACGTCTCGAGGTCACCACCGGCCCGGTGCCCGGCCCGCTGGTGCCTGGCCCGACGGGGCTGCGCGTGCCCGTCACCGCACGCTTCCTCTATGGCGCGCCGGGTTCTGGCCTGACCGGCCAGGCGGAGATGCGCCTGCTGACCGACCCCGAGCCCTTCCCCGACTGGCGCGGCTGGCGCTTCGGCCTGGCGCAGGAGCAGTTCGCCCCCGACCTCATCACCTTCGAGATCCCGGAGACCGACGACCAGGGCCGCACCACCCTGACGCTCGACCTGCCGCAGGCGCCCGACACCACGCGCCCGGTGAAGGGCGAGGTCTCGGTCTCGATGGCCGAGCCCGGCGGGCGCGAAACGCGCACGCGCTTCACCGTCCCCGTCCGCTCGACCCGCACGCTCATCGCCGTGCGCCCGGGCTTCGAGAATGACGCGATCGACGCGGGCGCCGAAGCGGCCTTCGACATCGCCGCCGTCTCCCCCGAAGGCCGCGCCGTGGCCGGCGCGCTGCGTGCGCGGCTGGTGCGCGAACGGCCGAACTGGCGCATCGTCGTGCGCGGTTCCATCGCGCGATGGGAAACCGTCTGGCGCGACGAACCCGTCGATGCGCAGGAATTGCGCGTCGCCGCGAACCAGCCGGCGCGCTTCGCCCGCTCCCTGCCCTTCGGCCGCTACCGGCTGGAGGTGAGCGACGCCAACGGCCTCGGCATCACCTCGATCCGCTTCCGCTCCGGCTGGGCGGGCGTCGAGAGCGCCGAGGTGCCGGACCGCGTCGACGTCGCCGCCGATCGCCGTGCCTACATGCCCGGCGAGACCGCGCGCATCCGCATCACCCCGCCCTTCGCCGGCCGGGCGTCCGTGGCGGTGCTGTCGGACCGCCTGGTGTCGCTGCGCGAGATCGACCTGCCGCAGGGCGGCGCCGAGGTCGAAGTGCCGGTCGATGCGTCCTGGGGCCCGGGCGCCTATGTCGCCGTGACGGTCTTCCGCCCCGGCGAGGCGCGCAATGGCCAGCCCGGCCGTGGCCTCGGCCTCGCCTGGGTCGGCATCGATCCCGCACCGCGCACGCTCGGCGTGACGATCGACACGCCGCAGATGGTCCGCCCGCGCCAGCGCGTGGAGGTGCCCGTCCGTATCGCCAACGCCTCCGGCCCGGTGCTGCTCACCCTCGCCGCGGTGGACGAGGGCATCCTGCGCCTGACGAACTTCGCCAGCCCCGATCCGGGCGCGCATTTCCTCGGGCGCCGGCGCCTCGGCGTCGATATCCGCGACGATTACGGCCGGCTGATCGCGCCGGCGGAAGGCGAGCTCGCGCTGCTGCGCCAGGGCGGCGACGAGGATGCCGCGGCGGACGCGCTGCAGCCGCCGCAACGGCTCGTCTCGCTGTTCTCCGGCGTGGTGCGCACGGGGCCGGACGGGACGGCGATGGTGCCGCTCGACATCCCCGACTTCGCGGGCGAGCTGCGCCTGATGGTCGTCGCCTGGGAAGGCACGCGGATCGGCGCGGGTTCCAAACCGCTGACCGTGCGCGACGAGGTGGTGGCCGAGGCACTGTTGCCCCGTTTCCTCGCCCCCGGCGATGAGGCGCGGCTGTCCGTCCTGCTCCACAACATCGAGTTGCCGCAGGGTGAGATCGTCGCGGAGGTCAGCGCCTCCGGCGGGCTATCCATCACCGGCCCGGCGCGGCTCGCGGCGACTCTCGCCACGGGGGCGCGGGCGCAGCCCTTCACCACGCTCCGCGCGACGGAAGGCGGCGAAGGCACGCTGCGCCTCGCCGTCACCGGGCCCAACGGGTTCCGCGTGGAGCGCGAGAGCCGCATCACCATCCGCTCCTCCCGCCCCCGCGTGACGGAAGTGGCGGGCGCCGAACTGCCGCCGGGCGTCGAGATGCCGCTCAACCCGCCGATCGACCGCTTCGTGCGCGATGCCTGGCGGGCCTCGGCCTCCTTCGGCGCGGCGGTACGCTACGACGTGGCCGGGATGCTGCGCGCGGTGGAGGAATTCCCGCTCTACTGCCTCGAGCAATCGGCCTCGCGCGCGCTCGCCTTGTCCGCGGGCATCACCGATGAAGGCGATCCCGAGCGCGCGGCGCGGCTTCAGCGTGCGGTGGATTCCATCCTGGACCGCCAGCGCTTCGACGGCTCCTTCTCGATGTGGAGCGCGAATGGCGAGGCGCAGCAATGGCTGACGCCCTATGCCGTGGAGGCGCTGATCCGCGCGCGGACGGCTGGGGCCACGGTGCCCGAGGGCGCGTTGCGGGAAGCGCTGCGCTTCCTCGACGAGGCCATCGAGGACACCGCCGCGAACACGCCGGAGGAACGCGCGGCGCAGGCCTATCGGCTCTATGCGCTGGCACTGGCGGGCCAGCCGCGCCTGGGTGCGGCGCGGCGCCTGATGGAGCAGCTCAACGAACTGCCGACGCAGCTCTCCCGCGCGCAGCTCGCCGCAACCTTCGCACGCGGCGGGGATGCGCAGCGGGCCCAGCTCGCCTTCTCCTCGGCGCTGACCGCCACGGGCCGGCGCTTCTGGGGCTTCGACTACGGCAGCGCGCCACGCGACGCGCTCGCCACCGCGACGCTGCTGCGCGAGAGCAACCTGATGCAGGACCGCCTCAACCAGGCGATGCAGGTCCTGCCCGGCGCCGAGTTCATCCCCGCCCGGGCCAGTACGCAGGAACAGGCCTGGGCGGTGCTCGCGGCGCAGGTGCTCGGTCAGGGCACGCGGACGGCGAGTGTTGCCGTCAACGGCTCGGCCCTGCCCCCCCGGCCGGTGATCGCGACGCCGCTCAGCGGGCCGGGCACGGCCCGCAACCTCGGTTCCGCGCCGGTCTGGGCTTCGGTCTCGATCAACGGCATCCCGCGCGAGCCGCTGCCCGCGGCGCGCGAGGGCTTCCGCGTCACGCGCCGCTTCTTCGCGCTGAACGGGCAGCCGCTCGACCTCGACCGGGTGACGCAGAACACCTCCTTCGTGCTGCTCGTCGAACTCCGCTCGGAGACCAACGACCGCCACGAGGCGATGGTGATCCAGGGCCTGCCCGCGGGCTGGGAAATCGCCTCCCGCCTGCCGGCCGGCGACATCGCCGGCATGCCGTGGCTCGGCACGCTGACCGAGGTCGACAGCCAACCGGCACTCGACGACCGCTATGCGGCCGCCGTGACGCTCACGCCGCAACGGCCCTTCGCCCGCGTGGCGGTGCGGCTGCGCGCGGTGACGCCAGGCGACTTCGAACTGCCGGGCGGCGAAGCGCAGGACATGTACCGGCCGGGGATCTTCGCGCGGCAGAACACGGCGCGGATCACGGTGCTGCCGTGATCAGGGCGCGCGGGCGGGGAGGGCCCTGCCCTCCCCGGACCCCACCCGCCAGAGGCCGAAAGGCCTCTGGACACCGGGACTTGGTCGGGAATTTCGGGGAGGGGCCTCGTCCGCACGCCCTGCGTCACGCGTGCGCCGTGCCCCTCCCCGAAATCCCCGATGAAAATTCGAGGTTTCCAAAGGCCCTTAGGCCTTTGGCGGGGAGGTCCGGAGGGGCGGCGCCCCTCCGGTCGCCCGCCCCATGATCCGCGCCGCCCTGATCGCCGCGGCCGCGCTGCTGCTCGGTGCCGTGCTGCTCGACCGGATCTTCCCGCCGGACCTGGCGCGGCTGAACACCACGGGCATCGAGGTGTTCGACCGCGAGGGGCGCACGCTGTCGGTCCTGCCCGCGCCCGGCGGCACCTGGCGGCTGCGGACCACCACGGCCGACGTGCCGCCGCAACTGGTCGACCTGCTGATCGCCGCGGAGGATCGCCGCTTCCGCTCGCATCCCGGCGTCGATCCGGTCGCACTGGCGCGCGCATCGGTGCAGTGGATCCGCGCGGGGCGCGTCGTGTCGGGCGGCTCGACGCTGACCATGCAGGCCGCGCGGCTGCTCGAACCGCGCCCGCGCACGCTGCGATCGAAGCTGATCGAGATCTTCCGCGCCGTGCAGCTCGAGGCGCGCTTCAGCAAGGACGAGATCCTCGGCATCTGGCTGACCCTCGCGCCGCAGGGCGGCAACATCGAGGGCATCCGCGCGGGCAGCCTCGCCTGGTTCGGACGTCCGGCGGCGGGGCTCGACGCGGCGGAATCCGCGCTGCTCGTCGCGCTCGCGCGACGGCCCGCCGCGCTGCGGCCGGATCGCCATCCGGAGAATGCGCGCGCGGCGCGGGATGCGGTGCTCGCGCGGCGCGGCGGCCCGGCGGCGGGGCTTTCGCCGGAAGATCGCGATCTCGCGCTCGCCGCCGCCATGCCGGATCGGCGCCTGCCCATGCCGCGCCTCGCCCCGCACTTGGCGCGGGAGATGGCGCGCGGTGCGACAGGCAACGTCGCGCTGACGCTCGACGCGCCGCTGCAACGCGCGACCGAAAGGCTGGCGGCCGACATCCTGCCCACCCTGCCCGATCGCGTCGCGCTGGCGATCGTCGTCGCCGAGATCGGCACGCGCGAGGTCCGCGCCCTGATCGGCGGCGAATGGGGGGCTGAATCCCGCGCCGGCGCGCTCGATCTGACACGCGCGGTGCGTTCGCCAGGCTCGGCGCTGAAGCCCTTCCTCTACGCCATGGCCTTCGAACGCGGCATCGCGCAGCCAGGCACGCTGATCGCCGACCTGCCGCGGCATTTCGGCGCCTATGCGCCGGAGAATTTCTCCCGCGACTTCGCCGGCCGCGTGACGGCGGCGGATGCGCTGCGCATGTCGCTGAACCTGCCGGCGGTCGCGCTGCTCGACCAGATCGGCGCGCTGCGCTTCGCCTCGGCGCTGAAGGCCGCGGGCGCGGGTCCGCGCCTGCCGCGCGGGGCGGACGCGTCATTGCCGCTCGCGCTCGGCGGTGCAGGGACGACGCTGCGCGAGCTCACGACGCTCTACGCCACCATCGCGGATCATGGGCGGGCGATGGCGCTGCGCCTGACGCCAGGCCCTGTGACCGAGGCGCAGCAGGCGGTGGAACGCCGTGCCGCGGATGCTGTCGCCGCAATCCTGGTGCAGAACTTCCCCGGTGGCGGGCCGGCGGGCGTGGCGTGGAAGACCGGGACCTCCTGGGGCGGGCGCGATTCCTGGGCGATGGGCTTCGACGGGCGGCACGTCGCCGGCGTCTGGATCGGGCGGCCGGACGGCACGGCGATGCCCGGCGCGACCGGGCGCCAGGCGGCGCTGCCCGTGCTCGCGCGCGTCTTCGCGCTGCTGCCGGAAGCGCCGCTGCAGCGGATGCGCGTCGTCGCCGATGCACCGCGGCAGCAGGCGCCCGCCGACCGGCTGCGGCTGCTGTTCCCGCCGCAGGGCGCGGCACTTGCCGAAGGCGCTGGGCCGGTCACGCTGCGCGCCGCGGGCGGACGGCGGCCCCTCGCCTTCCTCGTCGACGGCGCGCCGATCGAACATGAAGCCGCGCGCCGCGAGGCTGCCTGGGTGCCGCCGGGGCCGGGCTTCTACCGCATCACGGTGCTGGACGCGGATGGCGCGGCGGCCTCGGCCGCGGTGCGCGTCAGGGCGGCGGATGCGCCGGTGGCCGGCGCGCCCGAGATCCGGCTGATCCCGGCCTCGTCTCGCTAGACGTCGAACCCTTCGGGGGGCAGGCCCGCGATGTGCCGTTCGTGCATGCGGCGGAAAGCGGTGCCCGCGTCCCGCGCGAAGCGCGCGCTGTCGAACAGCGGGCAGGTCGGGAGGTTGGCGGCGAGCCGCGCGCGGATGCCGCGCAGCCGTTCCGGATCGCGCGCGAGCGCCAGGGCCAGCGCCTCGTACTCCGCTTCGTTGGTCGTGATCAGGTCCGGGATTTCCGCCGCGCGCAGCAGGCTCGCCGCGACGCGCGCCTGGAAGGCGCGGCCTTCCAGCGTCAGCACCGGCAGCCCGGCCCAGAGTGCGTCGCTCGTCGTCGTGTGCGCGTTGTAGGGCAGCGTGTCGAGGAACAGGTCGGCCAGCCGGTGCCGCGCGATGTGGTCCGCGTTCGGCGCGCGCTTCGCGAAGACCAGGCGCGTCGGATCGATGCCGTGCGACGCCGCGGCCTGCTGCAGGTTGCGCGTCGCCGCCGGGTTCTCGTCCAGCAGCCAGAACACCGAGCCCGGCACCGCGGCCAGCAGCCGCATCCAGGTGGCGAAGGTGCCGGGCAGGATCTTCCAGCAATTGTTGAAGCAGCAGAAGACGAAGCCGTCCTCGGGCAGGCCGGCCACGGCGCGGGTCGGGACGCTGCCGCCGATCTCGCGCCGGTCGTCGTTCGGCTGGTAGGCATGCGGCATCCGCACCACCTGCTCGGCGTAGAAGCGCTCGTCGCCCGGGGGCACCACCGTCGGGTCGGCCAGGATGTAGTCGGCGAAGGACGCGCCGATGGTGCCGGGATAGCCGAGGAAATTCACCTGCACCGGCGCCAGGCCGCGCGCGAACAGCGCCGTGCGCGCCCCTTGCGTGTAGCCGTTGAGGTCGACCGCGATGTCGAGGCCCGACCGGCGCGCGAGGTCCATCACCGCCTCGTCCGGCATCGGCGTGCAGTCGTGGAAATGGTCGACGCCGTCCTTCACGCGTTCGGCCATGGCGTCGATGATCTGCGGGCCGATCGAGAAGGCGCTGACCTCGAACACCTCGCGGTCCAGCAGCTCGAGCATGCGGACGCAGAGCCGCAGCGTCGGATGGCTGCGGAAGTCAGTCGAGACGAAGCCGATGCGGATGCGCGGCCCGGGGGGGGGCGTCGGGACGGCACGCCGGATGGCGCCGAAGTTCACCTCGACATGCCGCCGCGCCGCCAGCAGGTTCAGCGCCGGGTCGTCGGCGAGGCCCAGCACTTCGAAGGGCCCGGCATCGACCGTCCCGGCGGCGACGCCGGTACGGATCAGCGCCTGCAATTCCTCGATCCCGCTCCAGTCGCAGCCGCGCAGCTTGGTGAAGGCGAGCGAGGTCAGCACATGCGCCGTCGTGCCTGACTTCCCGCGCGCCAGCGCCGCCTCATAGGCCGCGACCGAGCCCGCGAGGTCCGAGGTGCGCGCGAGCGCGGTGCCGAGATTGGCATGCGCGTCCGTCAGGTCGGCCTCGAGCGCGATGGCCTTGCGGTAGGCGCGGATCGCCGCGTCGTGCTCCTTCGCATCCGTCAGCGCATTGCCGAGGTTCACCAGCGCGTCGGCGCTGTCCGGCGCGATGCGCAGCGCGGCCTCGAAGGCGGCGATCGCATCGCGCAGGCGCCACATCTTCCGCAGCGTCACGCCGCGGTTCGAATGGGCCTCCGCACTTTTCGGGTTCGCCGCGATGGCGAGGTCGTGCATCCCCAGCGCCTCGGCATGGCGCCCGAGCGCATCGAGCGCGAGCGCCCGGCCCGTGAGCGGCTTGTCCGACTTCGGATCGGCCGCCGCGGCGCGGGCGAAGGCGGCGAGCGCCTCCTCCCCCCGCTTCAGCCCCAGCAGCCCCTTGCCGAGGACGAGCAGGACCTCCGTCGTCGCCGGGTGCCGCGCGGTGAAGGCCATCAGCGCCTCGACGGACTCCGCATCGCGGCCCAGCGCCTGCAACGCGGTGGCGAGGTTCGCCGTCGCCCCCGCGTGGCCGGGCTGCAGCGACAGCGCCGTGCGGAAGGCGGCGACCGCCTCCTCCTGCCGCTTCAGCCCGGCGAGGCAGGCGCCGCGGTTGCAGTGCAGGTCGGCATCGATGCCCGGCAGGCGCCGTGCGAGGATCTCGTCATAGGCCGCGAGGCCTTCGGCGAAGCGCCGCAGTTCCAGCAGCGCGTCGGCGAGGTTGAACCGCGCGAAGTGGAAATTCGCATCCGCCGCGAGCGCGCGGCGGAAGGCCTCCGCCGCCTCGGACTGCCGGCCGAGCGCACGCAGCACGTTGCCCATGTCGTTGAGCAGCTGCGGATGCCCCGGCACGCGGATGAGCGCGGCGCGGATCGGCTCCAGCGCCGCCTTCGCCTCCCCCTTCGCGAACAGCGCGAGGCCGAGCAGGTGGTTGAGCTGCGGGTCCGTCTTGCGACGCGGGAGCAGCGCGCGATAGGCGCGGATCGCCTCGTCCAGCCGGCCGGCCTGGTGCAGCGCCATGGCGCCGGCGAGCTCGGGATCGGTCATCTGCTCTCCTCGCTCAGCCCACCAGGCCGAGCAGCCACAGCGCGCCGACGCCGACCGCGATCGCCGCGGCCAGATTGCGGGTCGTCGCCTGGGTCACGACCACGGCGGCGGCGGCGGCGAATCCCTTGACCCCCTGCGTCGCCAGCGCCGGGGCCACATAGGCGATGAAGATCGGTCCGGGGAGGTGCTGCAGCATCACCTCGACGAAGCGCGGCGGACGCAGGGCGCGGAACAGGGCGTAGCCGCCGGCCCGGCAAAGGTACGTCGCCAGCGCCATGCCGAGGATGGCGAGCAGCACGTCGGTGCGCAGCGTCATGCCCGGCGCAGTTCCAGCCAGGCGCCGAGCGACGCCCCGGACAGCGCGCCCGCCAGCAGCGGCCAGGGCGCGCCGAGCCCGGCCCGCCAGGCCAGCAGCGCCACCGCCACCGCGAGCGCCCAAGGCAGCAGGTCCCGCCGCACGCCCTGCCAGACCGGCACCAGGATGGCGCAGAAGGTCGCCGTCGCCGCGAAATACAACGGATGCCCCGGCGGCAGCCGCACCACGGCGCCGAACACATGGCCGAGCCCGACCGCGACCAGCCAGAAGGCCCAGAGCATCAGCCCGACGCCCAGCAGATAGGCGGCGTCCCGCCCGCCGCGCCGCTGCTCGGCCGCCGACATCGCGTAGGAATGGTCCACCAGCGTCGCGAGCGTGCCCCACAGCTTGAGGCCCCTCAGCCGGTCCAGCCACGGCGCCAGCGCCGCGCCCATCGGCGCGAGGCGCATGTTCACCACCAGCGCGGCGAGGCTCGCCCCCAGCACCGGCGCCGGCTCGCTCCAGAGTTCCAGCGCCAGCAACTGCGAGGACCCGGCGAAGACCAGCGCCGACATGGCCAGCGTCTCGAGCAGCGACAGCCCCTTCGCGTCCGAGATCACGCCGACCACGATGCCGAAGGGGAAGGTCCCGACGACCAGCGGGATCGCGGCCCGCGCCCCGCGCAGCGCGCCGTTCAGGGTGAAGCTGACGCCGGATCCGCTCATCCGCGTCGTGCCGCAATCAGCCGGTCCTCGGCGGTGGCGGGGTCCATCGACAGCGCGCTGCGCGCGACGGGCTGGGCGAAGCCGCCGCGGGCCAGGGCGGCGAGCGCCTTGCGACGGGCCTCGATGTCCTCGGCGGCGCGGGCGAAAGGGCCGATGCGACGGCGGCGGCAGAAGGCGAGCGCGGCGTCGAGCTCGGCCTCCTCGCCCTCGGGCAGGGCGGCCGCGGCGGTCTCGGCATCGACGCCCTTCGCGGACAGGTGCGCGGCGATGGCGCGGCGCGACCGGCCGGCGCGGGCCAGGCGCCGGGCGCGGCTTTCGGCGAAGGCGGCGTCGTCCACCGCGCCGGCGGCGGTCATGGCGGCGGCGACCTCGGCGGCGGCGGCGCGGGCGCGGGCAGCGGCCGCGGCCACGGCTTCGCGCGGCTGGTCCTCGGCCTCCGCGGCGCGGGCCCAGCGGTCGACCCTGCGTTCCAGGACGCGGCGCAGCCCGGCCTCGGTCGCGGCGAAGCGCGCGAGATGGGCAAGCGCCGCCTCCCGCAGCCGGGCCGCATTCGGCGCCTGGCCGGCCGGGCGCGCCTGGCGGCGGCGCGATTTCCCTTCATCCCGGTCGATGGACATGGGCGCCTTCTCGCATGGGGCGGCGGCGGGCCCAAGCGGCGGCGCATGCGCCTTGCGCGGGGCGGGGTCCGCACGACAGGCTGCCGGGCGGGAGGCATCCGGACATGACCCGCCTGACCCTTGCCATCCTCGTCCTGCTGACCGCCGCCGCCGCCGGGCAGACGCCCGGCACCGTCCCGCCACAGCCGGGCAATCCGCCCTGGCGCTGCGGCGAGAAGACCTACTGCACCCAGATGACGAGCTGCGAGGAGGCGATGTTCCACTTCCGCACCTGTGGCGTCGTGCGCCTCGACGGCGACCGGGACGGGGTGCCCTGCGAGCGGCTCTGCGGCGGCGGCCGCTCGACACGACGGCGCTGACCGCCTATCCGCCGGCGGCTTCACGATGGAGGAACCGCCATGCCCCAGCCCGCCCATCCCGCCGCGATCAACGGCCTCACCCTCGCCCAGGCCGAGACGATCGCGAATGCGGCGTTGGCCAAGGGCCGCGCGATCGGCCTGCTGCCGCTCTGCGTGGTGGTGCTCGACGCCGGCGGGCAGCTGAAGGTCGCCAAGCGCGAGGACGGCGCTTCGATCCTCCGGCCCGAGATCGCCACCGGCAAGGCCTTCGGCGCACTCGCCATGGGCTTCGGCACGCGCGAGCTCGCCCGCCGGGCACAGGCCGTGCCGGGCTTCACCAACGCGCTGTCGGACCTGACCGGCGGAAAGGCCGTGCCCGTGCAAGGCGGCGTGCTGGTGCGCGACGCGAACAATGTGCTGCTCGGCGCGGTGGGCATCAGCGGCGATGCGTCGCCGAAGGACGAGGAGTGCTGCATCGCGGGCATCGAGGCGGCCGGCCTCGTTGCCGACCATGGCGATCCCGCCTGACGGCGGCGTGATGCAACCCGCTTTGTATCGCGGCGTTGCAAAGGCATCGGTTCGCTCGGGAGAAACACGATGCCTGCTTCCATCCTGCCTCGCGTCGCCATCGCGACGCTTCTGATCGGCGGCCTGGCCGCCTGCGACCCGTCGGACCGCCAGCAGGGCGACCCGCCGGGTTCCGCCGCGGGGCGGGCCACGGATCGGGCGCTCGGCACCAACATGTCCGGCGCCTATCCCCAGCAGCGTGACGGGACGGCCGCCAATCCGTCCGGCACGGCGCTCGAACGGGCGGTGGACGCCCCGGCGCCGACGCGCCGCTATCCGGGCGCGCCGGGCCTCTGACAGTGGCATGGGGAGGGTGTGAGCCCTCCCCAAAGGGCAGCCCTGCCATGTCGGGGACGGACCTTTTCGGGGTCCGTGCCCCTTTTTCCGCGTCGTCTTTTGCGCCATTCTCCGCCCTTTCCCTCGCGCCAGCACCGCGATGGTCGCGCTCGCCCGTGCGGGGGGAAACAAGCGGAGAGTGGATTCAGTGATCCCCGCCCTGATGCCGACCTACAACCGTGCCGACCTTGCTTTCGAGCGGGGCGAGGGCGCGCGCCTGTGGACGGTGGATGGGCGACGATTCCTGGATTTCGGCGCTGGCATCGCGACCAGCAGCATCGGCCACGGCAACCCCCACCTGACGAAGGCGATCGCCGAGCAGGCGGGCCGGGTGATGCACGTCTCCAATCTCTATCGCATCCCGGAGGCCGAGCGGCTGGCGGCGCGCCATGTCGCCAATTCCTTCGCCGACAGCGTCTTCTTCGGCAATTCGGGCGCCGAGGCGAACGAGGGCATGATCAAGGCCGTCCGCAAGTATCACGCGGAAACCGGCCACCCCGAGCGCTACGAGATCATCTGCTTCGAGGGCGCCTTCCACGGGCGCACGCTGGCGACGCTCGCGGCCACCGGGAACGAGAAGTATCTCGCCGGCTTCGGTCCGCCGGTCGAGGGCTTCCAGCACGTGCCCTTCGACAACATGAACGCGCTGCGATCGGCCATCAGCGGCAAGACTGCGGGGATCATGATCGAGCCGGTGCAGGGCGAGGGCGGCGTGCGCCCCTGCTCCGACCGGTTCCTCCAGGAGATCCGCGCGGTCTGCGACGAATACGGGCTGCTGATGGCGCTCGACGAGGTGCAGTCCGGCATGGGGCGCACTGGCAAGCTCTGGGCCCATCAATGGGCCGGGATCGAGCCGGACGTCATGTCGGCCGCCAAGGGCATCGCCGGCGGCTTCCCGCTCGGCGCCGTCCTGGCCAAGGAGAAGGTCGCGCAGTTCCTCAAGCCGGGGACGCATGGCTCGACCTATGGCGGCAACCCGCTCGCCTGCGCGGCAGGCAACGCGGTGCTCGACGTCATCCTGGCGCCGGGCTTCCTCGACGGCGTGCAGCGCGTCTCGGCGCATCTGTGGCGCGGGCTGGAAGGCCTCGTCGCGAAGCACCCGAGCGTGGTCGAGGCCGTCCGCGGCCGCGGCCTGCTCTGCGGCCTGAAGCTGAAGCCCGAGGTGTCCAACGGCGACATGCAGGGTGCCGCCGTGGCGGAGGGCCTGCTGACGGTGGCGGCGGGGATGAACGTGCTGCGCCTGGCGCCGCCGCTCGTCATCACCGAGGCCGAGGCGGACGAGGCGGTCGAGCTGCTCGATCGCGCCTGCCGCCGCATGACGCCGTCCGCCGCCAAGGTGGCGGCGAAGTGAGTGCTGTGCTGAAGCCGATCAGCGGGGGGCCGAGCGCCCCCCGCCACTTCCTCGAGATCATGGACGTCGACGCACCGACGCTGCGCCGGATGCTTGACCTCGCGGAAAAGGCCAAGCGCGGGGAGGTCACCGACCGCCCCCTCGCCGGCAAGACCGTGGCGCTGATCTTCGAGAAGCCGTCCACCCGCACCCGCGTCTCCTTCGAGGTGGGCATCCGCCAGTTGGGCGGCGAGGTGGTGGTGCTGTCGTCCAAGGACATGCAGCTCGGCCGCGGGGAGACGCCGAAGGACACCGCCCGCGTCCTGTCCCGCTACGTCGACGCGATCATGATGCGCACCGACGACGTCACGAAGATCCGCGAGATGGCCGCATACGCGACCGTCCCGGTGATCAACGGGCTGACCGACGTCTCGCATCCCTGCCAGATCATGGCCGACGTGATGACCTTCGAGGAGCATCGCGGCCCGATCGCCGGCCAGGTCGTCGCCTGGACCGGGGACGGCAACAACGTCGCGCAATCCTTCATCCAGGCCGCGGCGCGCTTCGGCTTCATCCTGCGCATCGCGACCCCGCCGGAACTGGCCCCGCCGGCCGCGCTGATCGACTGGGCGCGCGCCCAGGGTGCCAAGATCGAGCTGACGACCGACCCCCAGGAAGCGGTGAAGGGCGCGCGCTGCGTCGTCACCGACACCTGGGTGTCGATGGCGGACGAGCGCGACGGCAAGGGCCCGGCGCGGCACAACCTGCTCGCGCCCTACCAGCTCAACGCAGCGCTGCTGAAGCACGCGGCGCCGGATGCGATCGTCATGCACTGCCTGCCCGCCCATCGCGGGGAGGAGATCACCGACGAGGTGATGGACGGCCCACAATCGGTGGTGTTCGACGAGGCGGAGAACCGCCTGCACGCGCAGAAGGGCGTGCTGCTCTGGTCGCTCGCGGGCGGCTGAGGCGCGCACACCCCCGGGCGTCTTGGACGCGGCGGCCGGGGGACACTATCTAGGGGCCTGAACATTCAGGCCCACCCGTGTCCAGCCCTACCGATCCATCCGCCACGCCCGACTTCCTCAACCATGACCGCCCGCCCGTGCCCGACATCGTCGTCGCGCGCGGCGTGCAGCCGTTCCATCTGCGCGACAAGCCGGTGCGCGGGCGCCTCGTGCGGCTCGGCGCGCTGGCCGAGGCGCTGCTGGCCCGGCACGACTACCCGCCGGTCGTCACCGCCCTCGCCGGCCAGGCGCTGGCGCTGACGGCAGGGCTCGCCGCGGCGCTGAAGTTCCGCGGCTCCTTCAGCCTGCAGGCCAAGGGCGACGGGGCGGTGCCCATGCTGCTCGCCGATTGCACCGATGGCGGGGCGCTGCGCGGCTATGCGCGGCCGAACCCGGACAAGCTCGCGCCGCTGCTGGGCGACGGCGCGGAACCCTCGGCGGCGGCGCTGCTCGGCCAGGGATACCTCGCCTTCACCTGCGACCAGGGTCCGGACATGGACCGCTACCAGGGCATCGTCGCCATCGAAGGCGCGAGCCTGACCGAGATGACCGGGACCTATTTCCGCACCTCGGAGCAGCTCGCGACCCATGTGCACCTCGCCTGCGCGAAGACCGAATCCGGCTGGCGCGCCGCGGCCCTGATCCTCGAACGCGTGGCGGGCGCGGGCGGGATCGGCGCCGAGCTCGATGCCGAGGCGCAGGACGATGCCTGGCGCACCGCCCTCGCCCTCGCCGCGACGCTGACGGATGCCGAGTTGCTGGACGACGCGTTGCCCGGCGAGAAACTGCTGCACCGGCTGTTCGGGCTGGAGGGGCTGGCGCTCGACCGCGCCCGCGCGCTCTCCTACGGATGCCGTTGCTCGCGCGCGAAGCTCGCGGGCGTGCTGGGCGGCTTCAGCGCGGAGGACCTCGATCACATGGCGGAGGACGGGACCATCACCATGACCTGCGAGTTCTGCAACCTGGGCTTCCGCTTCGACCGGGCCGAGTTGCCCGGTGCGGAGCGCTAGGCCCGTGGCGCTGTCCCGCCGCGCTGCCATCGCCACCTCCCTCGGCCTCGCCGCCTGTGGCGGATCGACCGAGGAACCGCCGCCCCCGCCGGCCGGCCCGCCATCCTATGGTCACCTGCTGCCGCTGCGACTCGCGGTGGGGCGGATCGATGTGGTGGGCGCGACCGATCCGAACGCGACGCGGACCATGCCGCCCGCGCCGCTGGTCCCGGCCGACGTGGTCCGCACCATGGCCCAGGACCGGCTGCAGGCCGCCGGCGGCCCCGGCACGGCGCGCTTCCGCATCCAGATCGCGACCCTGACGCGGGAGGTCTCCTCGGGCGGGATGTTCGCCGCGGCATCCGAGCGCCTGTCCTGCGTCATGCGCTGCCGGCTCGAGATCCTCGGCGAGGATGGATCCCAGGTCGGCTTCGTGGATGCCGAGGTCCGCCGCGGCCTCGTCGCCGCCGCCTCCAACCAGGCCGAGCAGGCGCGGTCGGCGGAATCGATCGTCCGTGCCGCCGGCGACGCGCTGAACGTGGAATTCGAGTTCCAGCTGCGGCGCAACCTGCGGTCCCTGCTGCGCGCACCCGAGGCGCCGGGCGCTGCGCCGCCCGCCGAAGGCCAGCCTGCCGAAGGCCCGCCCGGCGAGCCCGCGCCCACCATCGTGCCTGCCCCCGCCACCTGACGGAGACCGCTGCCATGGCCCGCGTGACCTTCTCCAACCCCGACGGGGCGCCGAAGCCGGCCTCCCGCTATTCCCAGGCCGCACTGATCGAGGGCGAGGGAAAGCGGCTCGTCATCTCGGGCCAGGTGGGCGTGGCGCCGGACGGGACGCCGGTCGCGGATCCGGCGGCGCAGATCGACCAGGCGCTGGCCAATCTCGGCGCGATCCTGGCGGCCCACGGCATGACGCCGGCGAACATCGTGAAGATGACGGTCTTCCTGACCGACACGGCGCTGATCGGCGCCTGGCGGGGCAAGCGCGACGCCTTCATGGGCGGGCATGCCGCGACCAGCACGCTGCTGGTCGTCGCGGCCCTCGCCAGCCCCGCCTTCAAGGTCGAGGTGGAGGCCGAGGCCGTCGCCTGATTGCGCGGCGCGTTCCGCCCCGCGGCGAAAGGCATTAGCCTCGCGCCACGGGATGGAAGGAACGGTGCCATGCGGCGACGGACGGCCCTGCTTGGCTTCGGCGCGCTGGCCGCGATGCCGGCACGGGCGGAGGACGCCTGGCCGGCGCGGCCCGTGCGACTCATCGTGCCCTTCGCGCCCGGCGCGTCCTCCGACACGCTCGCGCGGCTGATCGCGGCGAAGGCCGGCGATCCGCTCGGCGGCACCTTCGTCGTCGACAATCGCGCGGGGGCCGGCGGGCTGATCGCCAGCCAGGCGGTCGCCCGCGCCGCACCCGATGGCTACACGCTGCTCTGGGGCGGCGGCACCGCCATCACCAACGCGGTGATGCAGGCCAATCCGGGCTACGACGTGCTGCGCGACTTCACGCCCGTCGTGACCCTCGCCGAACATCCGGCCGTGCTCGCGGTGAAGCCCGACCAGCCGTGGCGGACCGCGGCGGAACTGCTGGCCGCGGCGAAGACGACGCGCGGAGGGCTGCGCTACGGCTCGGGCGGCGTCGGCACGCCGGCGCACATGGCGGCGGCCGCGATGCTGAAGCTGATCGGCGCAGAAGGGACGCATGTGCCCTATCGCGGCGCCAACCAGGCGACCCTCGCCGTCGAGCAAGGGGAGGTCGACTTCGCCTTCGCCATCAGCAACATCGCCTTTCCGCGCCACCAGCAGGGCGCGGTGCGCATCCTCCTCACTGCCGGGTCGCGCCGGATGTCGGCGCTGCCCGAGGTGCCGACACTGGCCGAGGCGGTGCCGGGCGGGCCGGTGGTGACGAGCGGATCCTCCGTGGTCGGACCGGCCGGGCTGCCGGCCCAGGCGGTGGCGAAGCTGCACGCGGCTTTCGCCGCGGCGATGCGAGACCCTGCGCTCGTCGCCTCGATCGCGGGGGAGGGTGGCGACGTCACCCTGTCCGACAGTCCCGCCGCCTATGCCGCCGCCTGGCCCGAGGAACTGCGCCGGCTGCAGGAGCTGGTGGGCCTGTCAGGGGCGCGCGCCGAATGAACCCCGCCGCCTTCTTCACCGACTACGACGCCTTCGGGGAGCGCCGCACCGGCGGCGAGGGCGATGACGCGGCAGCCACATGGCTCCGCGACCGCGCGGCGGCTGCGGGGGCCGAGGCGCGGCTGCTCGCCGTGCCCTTCACGCGGTTCACGCCGGATCAGGCGCGGCTCGAGGTCGGCGACGAGGCCTTCGAGGGACTGCCGTTGTTCGACGGCGGGCTCGCGGACGGGATCGAGGGGACGTTGGGACCGCTCGGTTCAGCCGCACCGATCGGCTTCGCCGAGATGGACCCCGCGGCGGCGAGCCTGCCGGGCAACGCCTTCGCCCGCGCGCGGGCCGAGAGCAGCCATGCCGGCATCGTCATCGCGCTGCGCACGCTGCCCGACGGGCTCGCGCCGCTCAACGCCCATGACGCCGGGGCGCCCTTCGGCCCGCCGGTACTGCAGGTGGCGGGCCGCGACGCCGCGCGGATCGGCGCGCTCGCGGCCGCAGGTGTGGGAGCGCGTCTCAGCGTCACCGGCACGCGCGGCCCGGGCCTCTCCCACAGCATCCGCGCCGAATTGCCGGGGGCCGGGCCGCCGCTCGTGCTGCTGACGCCGCGCACATCGTGGTGGACCAGCACGGCGGAGCGTGGCGGGGGTGTGCTGGCCTGGCTCACCGCGCTCGGCGCGCTGGCGCGCACGCCGCGCGCCCGGGGCGTGGTCGCGCTCGCGACCTGCGGGCACGAACTGGGGCATATCGGCGCGCACCATGCCTTCGCCGCGGAGCCGTCGCTGGCAACCGCCGCGCCGGTGGTGATCCATCTCGGCGCCAATCTCGGCGCGGCGGGCGACGAGCGGCTGACGGTGCGGAGCAATGTCGAGGGCCTCGCGGCGCGCATGGCCGAGGCGCTGGTCGCCGCGGGGCATCCGCGCGCCCCGCTCGAGGTGGTGACCGGCGGCAAGGCGAACGGGGAAGCGCATGAGGTCGAGGGCCGCGGCGGCCGCTACCTCTCCCTGATCGGGAAGAACCCCTGGTTCCATGCGCCGGAGGATCGCTGGCCGCACAGCGTCGATGGCGCGCGGGCCGGGGCGATCGCCGAGGCGGTCGCCGCGATGGCAGTGGCCCTGGCGCGCTGAGGCCGCGTCACCAGCGCCCGTCGAGCCGTTCTTTCGCCGCGGGGCCGAGGCGGATCGGCTCGGGCGGATCGAAACTTTCGTTCTCCGGCAGCGGCGTCTCGCCCTTTTCGGCACCGAGGGCAAAGACGGATTTCAGCGCCGCGAGGATGGAGGATCCCTCCTTCGCCGGCTGGTCCGCATACCATTCGAACCAGGGCAGGCCGGCGCGGGCATAGTCCGCGGCGGTGGGCGGGACCGTCGGCGGTGCCTCCCCCGTGATGGCGCGCCAGGCAAGGCTGTTCGCCAGGTGCACGAAGCAGCGCGAGCGGGCCAAGAGATCCCAGGCGTCCGGTTTCTCGCGGGGCCTGGCGATCTCCTGCACGATGGAACCGCCGGGGGCGAGGCCCATCGCCATGGCCGGGGCGGCCGCGGGCGGGGGGAGCGGGATCGCGAGCGCGTCGAACGGGACCGGGCAGATCGCGGCCTCCCGCGCCGCGCGGCGTTCCTCCCAGATTGCCGCCTTGATCGGGTGGGCGAGCAGCTGCACGCCGCCATGCTCGGCCTTGCCCGCCACCTGTTCCTCGGCCGTATAGCCGGCGCCGAGGGGCATGGCGACGAACTGGCGGACCACGCCCTTGGAGACGCAGAAACCGTCGAGCCAGGGCTGGCCGGGCACCTCGACATGATCCTGGTCGGCGAAGTCGGGCGCGTTGTCCCAAGGCTTGCCGTTCACCGCGTTCACCTTCCCCGCCGCGACCTTCAGCAGGAAGGGGTAGCCGTTGGGGGAGGAGAAGCTGAGCCAGCAGGCCTCGGCCTGCCACATCGGCATGGCGACGCCGCCACGCTTGATCCAATCCCCCGGCACGCGCGCCGGGTCGAGGTCATCCACCGCGCGGAGCGGGAAGCGGCCGAAGCCGGGCGGCAGGCGGTGCCGCTTCCCGTCGTCGGGCACCCGCAGCGTCCGCTGGAACTCGACGCGCAGCACGGCGTCGCGGTGGATGTCGGGAAACTCGAAGAGGAGCGCGTCGCGGTCGAGGCCGAGGGCCATGGCGGTGTCCTTCCGGGTCTTACCAGTCCCCGTCGCGGATGCGGCGGATGGTGCGGCGAAGCTCGGGCTCCGGCAGGTCGCGCAGGGCGCGGACGGCCTCGGCCAGGGCGGGGCGGGCGAGCAGGGCGGCGGTGACGTCCTCGGCCACACGGCCTGCGAGGGGGAGCAACGCCTCGGCCTCCAGCCCGAGATCGGCGGCGATGGCGCGCAGGAAGGCCTCGGTCGGCCGCTGCGCGCCGCGTTCGACCAGCGAGAGATAGGTCGCCGAGACGCCAAGCCGGCCGGCCACGGCGCGGACCGAGTAGCCGCGCGCATCCCCGGCCGTGCGGGCGAGGCGGGCACGGCGCAGGCGGGGGCCAAGGTCTGGATCGTTGCTCACAAGTGTAAAGTGTACACTTTACATCTGAAGGTCAAGAAAAAGGCCCGGCGCGTGGCCGGGCCCCTGCCCCGTCGCGCCGTTCAGCCCTCGCCAGCGCCGCGGCTGCCCTGGATCATCGCCATGAACTCCCGCCGCGTGGAGGCGTCGTCGCGGAAGGCGCCCAGCATGCGGGAGGTGACCATCGACACACCCGTCTTGTGCACGCCGCGCGTGGTCATGCACTGATGCACGGCCTCGATCACCACCGCGACGCCCTTGGGCTTGAGGACGTCGTTCAGGGTGTTGGCGATCTGCGCCGTCATCTTCTCCTGGATCTGCAGCCGCTTGCCGTAGGCCTCGACCACGCGGGCGAGCTTGCTGATGCCGACGACGCGCCCGTTCGGCAGGTACGCGACATGCGCCTTGCCGATGATCGGGCACATGTGGTGCTCGCACATGCTCTCGAGCCGGATGTCGCGCAGCACGACCATCTCGTCGTAGCCCTCGACCTCCTCGAAGGAGCGGGCGAGGAGCTCTACCGGGTCGTCCTCATAGCCGCAGAACCATTCGCGATAGGCCTTGGCGACGCGCTTCGGCGTGTCGAGCAGCCCTTCGCGATTGGGATCGTCGCCGGCCCACAGCAGAAGGGTGCGAACCGCCGCCTCGGCTTCGTCCTGCGTCGGACGGGCAAGGCTCGTCGCCTTGTCGTCCGTGCCTGGGGCGGAAGGGATCTGGATGTTCACGGGCCTGGTCTTTCCAAGAACGGGACGCGATCGCCGGCGGGGACCGGCAGGCGCGTCACGGGCGCATCGACGGAGATGCACATGGGGGGGTACCGCGAGTCCGCAAGCGGCACGATGTCAGTGCACGCGCCCCGAGGGCTGATGGGGACTGTCGAGGCTGAAGGCCGGGATCGCCACGTCGAAGGATTCGCCGCTGTCGGTGACC
This sequence comes from Neoroseomonas marina, assembly GCF_012927745.1. Taxonomy (GTDB): domain Bacteria; phylum Pseudomonadota; class Alphaproteobacteria; order Acetobacterales; family Acetobacteraceae; genus Neoroseomonas; species Neoroseomonas marina. The sequence goes on along the minus strand of NZ_JABBKX010000014.1, from coordinate 41,705 downwards.
ACCATGTGGTAGGCGCCCTGCATGAATCCCGAAGCGGTCGCGAGCGGCGTGCCCGAGGTGTATTCGAAGCGCCCGCCGGGCTCGAGCACCGGCTGTTCTCCGATCACGCCGGCGCCGTGGACCGTCTGGGTCCGGCCGAGGCCATCGGTGATGTGCCAGGTGCGGCGCATGAGCTGCACGGTCTCGCGACCCACATTCGCGATCTCGACGCGGTAGGCCCAGACGAATTGTCCGCGATCCGGCTCCGACTGATCCGCCAGGTAGAAGGCGCGGACCGAGACCCGGATGTCGCGGGTCGTGGCGGTGAATTCGTCCTTCTTGGCCATGCCGAAGCCGCTCCCCGCGGATATTTGAAGACCCGGACGGGGTAGCTTGTCCACAGGGCTGACGATCTCGTGATGGGCCTGAGTCAGGCCCTTCGCATCGCCGCAGTGGCCAGGCCGGCACCAACAAGAAGCGTCCCACCGGTCCGATTGAAGGCTCGCCGGATCGCCGGGCGCGCGACCGCACCGGACAGCCGGGCAGCGAGAAGCGCATAGATTCCGGCATTTGCGGCCGCAAGGGTCACGAAGGTCGCAACGAGAACGAGGGCCTGCGGAACAAAGGGACGTCCGGCATCGACGAAGAGCGGCACGAAGGCGACAAAGAATGCGATGGATTTCGGATTCAGCGCCGTGACGACATAGGCGTCGCGCATCGCACGCCGCGCCGACACCGCCGGCTGCGCTTCCGCCGCCACCGGCGCACGCCACAGCCTCACGCCAAGCCAGACCAGATAGGCCGCGCCCGCCAGCTTCAGCACGGTGAACAACGTCGCGGACGCCGCGAGCAGCGCGCCGAGTCCGGCGAGCGACAAGGTCATCGCCGTCAGGTCCCCGAGCGCCACGCCGGCGATGAGCGGCAGGGCGGCGCGCCGCCCCGCCCCCAGCGACTGCCCGATCACCAGCAGGATGGTCGGGCCGGGGATCGCGAGCATCACCGCCGTCGCCGCGACGAAGGCAAGCCAGGTTTCGGTCGACATGGGTTACTCCGCGGCGCGGGCCGGCGCGGCATTCGCCGCATCCAGGGCCTGCGAGAGGTCATCGATGATGTCGGCCACGTCCTCGAGCCCGACGGACAGCCGCACCGTGCCGTCGGTGATGCCGAGCCGGGCACGCTCCTCCGCGCCGACGCGCATATGCGTGGTCGTCGCCGGATGGGTCGCGAGCGACTTCGAATCCCCGAGGTTGTTCGAGATGTCGATGAGCTGCAGCGCATCCATGAAGCGGAAGCAGGCTTCCTTGCCGCCCTTCAGGTCGAAGGTGACGAGAGTGCCGCCGGCCGACATCTGTGCCTGGGCGAGCTTCTGCTGCGGATGGTCGGCGCGGAAGGGGTAGAGCACGCGCGCCACCTCGGCCCGCTCGGCGAGCATGTCGGCGACGGCGGCCGCCGAACGGCACATGGCGGGGATGCGCAGGTGGAGCGTCTCGAGCCCCTTCAGCACCACCCAGGCGTTGAACGGGCTGAGCGAGGGGCCGGTGTTGCGGATGAAGGGCTGCAGCACCTCGTCCACCCACTTCTTCGACCCGAGCACCGCGCCGCCGAGGACGCGGCCCTGGCCGTCGAAATGCTTGGTCATGGAATAGACGACGACATCGGCGCCGAAATGCAGCGGCTTCTGCAGCAGCGGGGTGGCGAAGACGTTGTCCACCACGACGATCGCACCCGCCTTGTGGGCCAGGTCGCAGACCGCCTTCATGTCCACGATCTCGAGCATCGGGTTGGATGGCGTTTCGAGCAGCACGAGGGCGGCGGGCTTCGACAGGGCGGATGCCCACTGCGCCAGGTCTGCGCCGTCGACGAATTCGGTCGCGATGCCGTAGCGCGGCAGCAGGGTCGAGACGATCCAGTGGCAGGACCCGAACAGCGCGCGCGAGGCCACAACGCGGTCACCGGTCTTGAGGTGCGAGAGCAGCGCGGCGTGGACGGCGGCCATGCCGGTCGCGGTGACGCGGCAGGCCTCGGCCCCTTCCAGCGCGGCGATCCGGCCTTCGAGCATCGAGACGGTCGGGTTGCCGAAGCGCGAATACTGGTAGTGTTCGACGGTGCCGGCGAAGGTCGCCTCGGCCTGGGCGGCGCTGTCGTAGACGAAGCCGGAGGTGAGGAAGAGCGCCTCCCCCGTCTCGTCGAAGCCCGAGCGCATCTGTCCGCCGCGCACGAGCAGGGTGGCGGGGCGGAGCGGGCGGTTCGGGCTTTTCGTGGCCATGGGGCGGCACCTTCGCGTCAATGACGGCGTCCGGCCCCTTCGCGGGCGGCGGATGCGGGGCATCCGCGCGGCCGTTTAGCGCGCTTGTTTTCCGCATCGTTGCCGATGCGACCCCGAAGGGACCTCGCCGCAAGCTGGCCGGACAAATCGCGAGGGGCGTCACCGCCGAGCATGTCGTTACGCCCGGGTGGGGCCACGGGTCAAGCGGCCCGTCTTGCCGGCGGGCCGCACGCCCCCGTATAAGGGCGCAACCTCCGGCGCGGGCGTAGTTCAGAGGTAGAACGTCAGCTTCCCAAGCTGAATGTCGTGGGTTCGATTCCCATCGCCCGCTCCAGGCTTCCAAAGCACCTGAATGGCATCGGCCCCACCAGGATGGCCCGGTCGCCCCGGCCTGGGACAGACCGGCAAGTCCCCCCTATGCGAGCGCCGCTGCGCGTCACAGGAATGGCCGCAGCAGTCCGGGACCATCGCTCGCCACGCGGCTGGCCCGCCGCGACTGCCAGACTGGTTCGAAGGCCCCACACGCATTCCAGGTGAATCGCTTCACCGCCAAGGTCCTTTTGCCGAAATACCATCGCTGCTCTGTGTTCTGGAGCGACGCACTGTCATGGGTTTCTTTGACGATCTCGAACGTGTCTGGAAGCGTTTCGACAAGATGCATCCCGCCGAGCAGGATGCGTATCGCGACGTCATCGCCGCGAACCCGATGAACGGGCTGGTCCTGAAGGAATCGGCGGACAAGGCCGAGGCATGGGCCAAGAGCCTCGCGAATTTCGGCACCAACGCCGCCGGCGCGGGCATCTCGATCCACAACGGTCCCGCGGATGCCGCGCGGCACTGCTACTGGTCCGCCCTGCTCGCCAGCAAGATTCCCTACAACGATGCGATGCGCGTCGTGGTGACGCACGAATTCGGTGCGCTCGATTCCGGCAAGGCTCAGGACAAGCTCGAAGCGCGCATGGACCTGCACAACGACCGCGTGGGGTTGGAGATCGGGACCCGCATGAAGGGCGGCGCCGACGCGCAGCTACAGGACCAGTGCCTGGAAGCGTTGTTCGGCGGCAAGCTCCTCGTCATCGATCCGAAGACGTCGACCCTGATCCCCTCGAAGTCGCTGACGCCGCTGCGGTAGGCGCCGCGGCGAGGGTCCATGCCCTCGAGCGTCCTCCGGCCTGCCGCCCGAAGCGGGGGCCGGGTACGCCGGATCAGGCGAAGGTTGGTCCGGCCGCCCTGCAGGCCGGGCCGCCACGTAAGCCCGGTCGTGGCGACACGGCATCGTCCCCTCCGGCGGTTTCCTGATGCCCACGAGCCGGCGATGCCATTCAGCGCAAACCCGTCAGGACGTCGATCATCGGCCGATTGGGGCTGACGGCCGCAGCGCCGATATCCCCGGGAAGCGTGGCGTCCCTCTCGGGCCCCGTTTCGAGCGGCTGGCCGCGGTCTCGCGCGCGGCCGGCCTGCCCCACCGGGTCATCGCCTGCGCCACTAAGCCTCTTGAAGACTTTGCATCCCGGATCGACCGCGGATCGAATAGGAATGCGCTTGCTGTCGTTCCACAGGACGACAGAACACGGTCGAGCCTGGGGCCACCGCGCGTGCGGTGGTGGTGGGGGCTCCTCGACCGGGCAGGTTCAGGCGCCGGAGCCCCCGGCGCCTCCATCTGCGAACGGGGCCGGCCCAGGCGGCCCCATGCTTCGCGCCGTCAGGCCTTCACGATCAGCGCATCGACCGCGACCGCGTCGCTGCCCGCGACGATGATCGGGTTGACGTCGAGCTCGGATACCAACCCGCGCTGGTCGGCGATGAATTCCGACAGCCGCACGATGATGTCCGCCAGCCGGTCGAGATCGGCCGCAGGCGCGCCGCGGAAGCCCTCGAATGCCGCCCGACCGCGCAGCCGCTCGAACATCGACCGGGCTTCGCCCGTCGTGACCGGTGCCAGCGCGAGGGCGGAATCGCGCATCAGTTCCACCAGCACGCCACCGAGCCCGGCAACGATCAGGGGGCCCATCAACGGGTCGACCCGGCCGCCCACCATCACCTCGACGCCGGGCTTGGCCATGGGCTGCACCAGCACGCCGTTGATGCGCGCATTCGGCGCGTGGCGCTTCGCATTGGCCATGACCGCGCGATAGGCGTCGCGCACCTCGGCCGCGTCCTTGAGCTTCAGGCGGATGACGCCGGCCTCGGTCTTGTGCGGCAGGTCGGGGCTCTCGACCTTCATCGCGACGGGGAAGCCGAGCGCAGTCGCGGCGGCGACCGCCTCCTCCTCGGTCTGGGTGAGTTTCTCCGGCACCACGGGCACGCCATAGGCGGCGAGCACGGCCTTGGCCTCGCGCTCGGTCAGGGTGCGGTTGCCGGCGGCCCTGATCAGCGCGGCCGCCTCGGCCGCCGCCTCGGGACGCGACAGGCGTGCATAGGCGCGCGGGCCGGCGGCACGGCGTTCCTCCCGCGCATGCCAGTGCGACAGCGCGGCGAAGCAGCGGTCCATCGACCGGAACAGGCCGATGCGCGGGTTCTGCTCGGCCTCCTTGGACCCGAAGCCCTCAAGCCATTCGGTCGTCCAGACCACGCAGATCGGCTTGTCCGCCTTCTCGGCGATGGCGGCGAGCTCGCCGGGGCGCTTGGCGGACAGTTCCGTCGAGTAGATCTGCGCGTAGATCAGCGCGCCGTAGTGGTCCTCGCCCAGCATCGCGCCGGCGCAGGCGGTCAGGCTCTCGGGATCGTTCGCCACCTGCGCGGTCACGTCGCACGGGTTCCGCGCCGAGCCGAAATCGGGGATGCGGGATTCGAGGATCGCGCGCACCGGCGGCGTGGGCTGGGGCAGCGGCACGCCATGCGCCTCCGCCTTGTCGGCCGACATGATGGCCGCCCCGCCCGAGACGGCGACCACCGCCACGCCGCGCGCCTTGGGCGGCGGCGCCTTGGCGAGGAAGGAGGCAGTTTCGACCAGCGCCTCGAAATCCTTCACCACGATCGCGCCGGCGCGCTCGAAGGCCGCGAGGTAGGCGGCGGTCTCGCCGGCCAGCGAGCCGGTGTGCGACATCGCCGCCGCGGCGCCGGCTTCGCCCGTGCCGAGCTTGAAGACGACCAGTGGCTTGTTGGCGCGGTCCGCGACCTCGGCCGCCTGGATGAAGCGCATCGGGTCGGGCATGCCCTCGAAGACGCAGCCGATGGCGCTGCAGGTCGGATCGTCGGCGAGGAAGGAGACGCAGTCCGCCACGTCGACATCCGAGGAGTTGCCCGTGGTCAGCAGGTGGCTGACCGAGACGCCGCGCATCACCGACTGCGCCAGCGAGAAGCCGAGCGCGCCCGACTGGCTGACCAGGCCCACGGCATGGGGCAGCGGTGCCTCCATCGGCGGCGGGATCATGAAGGTCACGCCGGCCTTGGTGCGGAAATTCAGCATGCCGATGCAGTTCGGCCCGACGATGCGCATGCCCGCGTCGCGCCCGATCTGCGCGAGCCGCTTCTGGGCCGCGACATCGTCGTCGCGCCCGGTCTCGCTGAAGCCCGATGCGTAGATCATGATGCCGCCGACGCCGGCCTTGGCGCAGTCGGCCGCGATCTCCTCCACCGCGTCCTTCGCGACGACGAGGATGCAGCAATCGGGCACCTCGGGCAGCGCGGCGATGGAGGGGAAGCAGGCCCGATCGCCGATCTTCTCGTAGCGCGAATTCACCAGGTAGAGCCGGCCGGTATACTCCTTCAGCGCCTGGATGGTGCGGTCCGCGAAGGAGCCGGCGCGGGGGCTCGCGCCGATCACGGCGATGGAGGCGGGATCGAACAGGCGGGCCATGTCGCCGTGGCGATAGACGGCGCGGCTCGTGACGGTCATGCGGACGCTTCCCCTGGCTCTTTGCTTTCGGTGCCGCGAGCCTAAGGGCGGTGACGCGCCTCGTCACCCCCGGGGCGGCGCATCCAGCGAGGCCAGCACGGCGTTGGAGTAGCGCGCATCGTCGGTGACTTCGCGCCCGGCCCAGGCCGGGAGCGCGAGCGGATGGTCCGCCGCCGGCAACTCGACCTCGGCGATGACGAGACCGGCGAGCGGGCCCTCGAAGACGTCGACCTCCCAGGTCAGGCCACCATGCGGGACGAGGTGGCGCGTCTTGGCGACGCGGCGCCCGCCGCACAGCGTCGCGAGCATCGCCTCCGCGTCCTGGAGCGGCACGGGGTACTCGAATTCCGGACGCACCAGGCCGCCGGGGCCCTTGATGGTCAGTTTCGCGGCGGCGCCGGCGACGCGCACCCGCACCGTCACGCGGTCCTCCCGCGCGAGGTAGCCCTGGTCCAGGCGGCACGCCTCCGTCACCCCGCCCCGCCAGGCCTCCCCGGTCACGAGGAAGCGACGTTCGATCTCGATGCCCATGGCCGCGTCACGTCATCAGGACGTAGGTGCCGGGCGCCGGGCCGAGCGGCGGCAGCCCCTGATCCGGCGCGCCCAGGGCCGGCGGGGCGACCATCTCCGCGCTGCCGGCCTGCGCCAGCCATTCGGCCCAGGACGGCCACCAGGACCCCTCCCGCCGCGGGGCGATCGCCGCCCAGGAATCGGGGTCGAGATACCGGTCGTCATGCACGCGGGTCATGATCTGGAAGTGCCGCCCGTCCTTGTCGGGCGGGCTGACGATGCCGGCATTGTGCCCGCCCGAGGTCAGCACGAAGGTCACGTCCGTGTCGCTGAACAGCGATATCTTGTAGACCGACCGCCACGGGGCGATGTGGTCCTTCACGGTGCCCACCGCGAAGATCGGCGCGCCGATGTCCGACAGCGCGATGACGCGGCCTTCGACCGCGAAACGCCCGGCGGTCAGGCGGTTCTCGAGGAAGAGGCCGCGCAGGTATTCCCCGTGCATCCGCGCCGGCATGCGGGTCTGGTCGGCATTCCACGCAAAGAGGTCGGTCATCGGCGTGCGCTGCCCGAGGACGTAGTCCCGCATCAGCCGCGACCAGACCAAGTCGTTCGACCGCAGCGCCTGGAAGGCGCCGGACATCTGGTTGGTATCCAGAAAGCCGCGGTCCCACATCATGTCCTCGAGGAAGGCGAGCTGGCTTTCGTCGACGAACAGCATCAGCTCGCCGGCCTCGGCGAAGTCGGTCTGCGCGGCGAACAGCGTCATGGAAGCGAGCCGGTCATCCCCGTCGCGGGCCATGGTCGCCGCCGCGATCGACAGGATGGTCCCGCCCAGGCAGTAGCCGCAGGCATGCACGCGACGGTCCGGCAGGATGGTCGACACGGCGTTCAGCGCCGCCATCACCCCTTCCCTGCGGTAGTCGTCGAGGCTCGTGTCCCGGTCGCGTTCGTCCGGGTTCTTCCACGACACCATGAAGACGGTGAAGCCCTGCCCGACCAGCCAGCGGACCAGCGAGTCCTCCGGCATCAGGTCCAGGATGTAGTACTTCATGATCCAGGCCGGCACGATCAGCACCGGCTCGGCATGCACCTTCGGCGTCGTCGGCTCGTATTGGATCAGCTCCATCAGGTCGTTGCGGAAGACCACCCGGCCGGGGGTGATGGCGACCTCATGGCCAGGCCGGAACCGCTCGGTCCCCGGCGGCGGCGCGCCGGTGACGCTGCGTTCCAGGTCGTCCAGGAAGTTCCCAGCGCCACGCACGAGGTTGGTGCCGAACTCGGCGAGCGTTCGCTGGCCGATCGCCGGGTTCATCCAGGGCAGGTTGGACGGCGCCCAGACATCGACCATCTGGCGCAGCATGAAGGCGACCTGGTCGGCGTGGCGGCGCGACAGCCCGGGCACGGCACGCGTCGCCTCGGTCCACCAGGCCTCGGTCAGGAGATGGGCCTGGGCCAGCGCATTGAAGGGAAAGGCCTGCCAGGCGGGGTCGGCGAAGCGGGTGTCGCCGTTGCTGGGGCGCACCAGCGGCGGCGGGTCGCTCCGCGTCGCGGCGTGCCGCAGCCAGAGCAGCCAGCGCAGCCCCTGGATCCAGGCCCGGGCGGCCAGTTCCATGCGCTTGCCCGGCGCGCGCGAAAGATGCACCGCCCAGTCCAGCCAGGCGCCGCCGATCGCCGTGGGCGACAGGCCCTGCGTGACCCGTGCCTCGGCCGCGCGCAGGACGCGATCGAAGGTGCGGAAGGTCGGACCCAGCTGCGCCGCCTCTGGCGCCGCCGCGGCGGCGGGGGGCGGGGACGCCGGGCTGGGCACCGGGGAAGGCCTCGCGGCAGGTTTGCGCGGCGCGCGGCGGGCGGGAGATGCGCTCATGCCGCCCTTCTAGCGCAGCCCGGCCGTCGCGTGTCTTGCGCCGCCGCAAGACGGCGCGACGGTCACGCCATCGTCACGAGCCCTGGGCCACCTCGGCCAGGTACGCGATCGCGGCGTTCACCCCGCCCGGCGTGTGCGGGACGCCGGCGAGGCGCAGCGCCATCTCCACCGTCGAGAGCGTGCCGAGGATCATCGGTTCGTTGAGGTCGCCCAGATGTCCGATGCGGAACACCTTGCCGCCGAGCCGCGACAGCCCGCCGCCGAGCGAGACGTTGAAGGTCTGCAGCGCGATGCGCCGCACCGCCTCCGCGTCATGGCCCTCCGGCATCAGCACGGCGGTCACCGAGTTGGAATAGCGGTCGGGCGAGAGGCAGAACAGCGACGGGCCGTTGTTGCCGGACCAGTGGCGCACGCAGCGGCGCACGGCCTCCCCCAGCCGGGCGTGGCGGTCGAAGACCTCGTCGAGACCTTCCTCCTCGAGCAGGCGGATGGATTCCTCGAGGCCGTAGAAGAGCGAGGTCGGCACCGTCCCGATGAAGGATTTGTGCCGCCGCGTCAGCATGTTGGTCCAGTTGAGGTAGGATTTCGGCAGCGTCGAGCCGGCATGCGCCGCCATGCCCTTGGGCGAGACGCCGGTGAAGGACATCCCCGTCGGCAGCATCAGCCCCTTCTGGCTGCCGCCCACCGCGACGTCGACGCCCCAGGCGTCCATCGCGAACTCCATCGACCCCAGCGAGGAGATGGTGTCCGCCAGCAGCAGCGCCGGATGGTCTGTGGCATCGAGGGCGGCGCGGATCTCGGCGAGCGGCAGGACCATGCCCGTCGCCGTCTCGTTGTGCACGGCGCAGATCGCCTTGATGGCGTGGCCGCTGTCGGCCGCGAGCACCCCGCGCAGTTCGGCGAAGTCGATGCCGCGGCGCCAATCGGCCGCCAGCGTGCGGACCCCGAGCCCGAAATCCTTCGCCATCTTGCCCCAGGAGTCGGAGAAGTGACCGGTCTCGGGCACCAGCAGCACGTCGCCGGCGGAGAAGAGATTGACCAGCGCCGCTTCCCAGGCCGCGTGGCCGGAGCCGGTGTAGAGGAAGACCTCGTGCTGCGTCTTCAGGATGCGCTTCACGCCCGCGACGGCCGCGTCATAGACCTTCAGGAAGGCGGGGTCGTTGAAGTCGATGCTGACATGCGCGACGGCCTTGAGGATCGAGTCCGGGATATTGGTCGGGCCGGGATTGGCAAAGAACTGGCGTCCGCGCGGCAGGCGGGGCTTCACGTCCATCGGTCGTTTCCTCTCCTCAACGCGCGAGTTCGCGCGCCATGGTCTCGAGCCCCGCCAGCGTCAGCGGGTACATCCTGTTCTCCATCAGGCGCTGCAGGATCCCGATGGATTGCGTGTAGCGCCAATGGTCCTGCGGCACCGGGTTCAGCCAGGCCGCCTTGCGGAAATGCCGCGTCAGGCGGGACATCCAGACCTGGCCCGCTTCCTCGTTCCAATGCTCGACGGATCCGCCGGGCTGGATGATCTCGTAGGGGCTCATGGTCGCGTCGCCGACGATCACCACCCGCCAGTCGGGGCCGTAGGTGCGCAGCATCTCGAAGGTGGGGCGCTCGGTCTCGCGCCGGCGGCGGTTGGTGCGCCAGACGCGTTCGTAGAGGCAGTTGTGGAAATACCAGAACTCGAGGTGCTTGAATTCGGACCGCGCGGCGGTGAACAGCTCCTGGCAGATGCGGATGTGGTCGTCCATCGACCCGCCGATGTCCATCAGCAGCAGCACCTTCACGGCGTTGTGTCGCTCCGGGACCATGTGCAGATCGAGCGAGCCGCCGTTGCGCGCCGTCGCCCCGATCGTGCCCGGCAGGTCGAGTTCCGTCGCCGCCCCGGTGCGCGCGAAGCGGCGCAGGCGGCGCAGCGCCACCTTCATGTTGCGCGACGACAGCGCCTCGTCCTCGTCGAGGTCGCGGAACTGCCGCTGATCCCAGACCTTCACCGCGCGGCGGTGGCGCGACTTGTCCTGCCCGATCCGCACGCCCTCGGGGTTGTAGCCATAGGCACCGAAGGGGGAGGTGCCGGCGGTGCCGATCCATTTCGACCCGCCCTGGTGCCGGCCCTTCTGTTCCTCGAGCCGCTTCTTCAGCGTCTCCATCAGGGAGTCGAAATCGCCCATGGCCTTGATCTGGGCCATCTCCTCGGGCGTCAGCACCTTCTCGGCGAGCTTGCGCAGCCATTCCTCGGGGAGTTCGCGCGGCGCCTCGCCCTGGGGGGATTCGAGGCCCTTGAAGACCTCCCCGAAGACGCGGTCGAAGCGGTCGAGGTGACGTTCGTCCTTCACCAGCGCGGCGCGCGACAGGTGGTAGAAATCGTCGACGCTGAAGCCGGCCACGCCCTCCTTCATCGCCCGCAGCAGCGCCAGGTACTCCATGATGGAGGCCGGCACGCCGGCGGCGCGCAGCGCGAGGATGAAGGGCGCGAACATCGATTCAGCCGCCGCGCCGCCGCGCCAGGAAGGCCAGGCGTTCGAACAGGTGCACGTCCTGCTCGTTCTTCAGCAGCGCGCCGTACAGCGGCGGGATGGCCGTCTTGGCGTCGGAGGAGCGCAGCGCCTCGGGCGGCATGTCCTCGATGGTCAGCAGCTTGAGCCAGTCGAGCAGCTCGGACGTCGCCGGCTTCTTCTTGAGCCCGTCCACCTCGCGGATCTCGAAGAAGACATTCAGCGCCTCGCGCAGCAGGTCGCGGCGGATGTCGGGATAATGGGCGCGGACGATCATCTCCATCGTCTCGCGGTCGGGGAAGCGGATGTAGTGGAAGAAGCAGCGGCGCAGGAAGGCGTCCGGCAGTTCCTTCTCGTTGTTCGAGGTGATGATGACGACCGGGCGGTGCCGCGCCTGCACCGTCTTGCGCGTCTCGTAGACGAAGAACTGCATGCGATCGAGTTCGAGCAGCAGGTCGTTCGGGAACTCGATATCGGCCTTGTCGATCTCGTCGATCAGCAGGACGACCGGCGTCTCGTGCTCGAAGGCGTCCCACAGCTTGCCGCGCACGATGTAGTTGGCGATGTCGTGCACCCGCGGGTCGCCGAGCTGGCCGTCGCGCAGGCGCGACACCGCGTCGTATTCATAGAGCCCCTGCTGCGCCTTGGTGGTCGACTTGATGTGCCATTCGATCAGCGGGTAGCCGAGGGCCTTGGCGATCTCCTGCGCCAGGACGGTCTTGCCGGTGCCGGGCTCGCCCTTGACCAGCAGGGGGCGCTGCAGCGCGACGGCGGCGTTGACCGCCACCTCCAGCTCGCGGGAAGCGACATAACTCTCGGTGCCCCTGAACTGCGCCACGCCTGATCCCCCTGGACGGTTCGGCGGCAAAGGTCAGGCCGCGACCCCGAACGCGCAAGGGATCATTCGAGGGCTTCGGAGGTCAGGCGCAGCAGGCCGGTCGCGAAGGCCCGCATGTTCTGCGCCCGGCCGGACACGCCGGTATCGAGCGTCGTCACCCGCTCGATGCCCGGACCCACCACCGCGATGCAGGCATGGCCGGCCGCATCCCCGTAGCGGTTCCCGTCCGGTCCTGCGGCCCCCGTCTCCGCGAGGCCCCAGTCGGCGCCGAGCCGTTCCCGAACCCGTCCCGCCAGCAGCAACGCGTAGGGTTCCGTCGACGGGCGCAGCCCCTCCATGTCCGCGTCGGTCACCCCCAACAGCCCCGCCCGGGCGGCGCGGGTGTAGATGACCGCGCCCCCCAGGAAATAGGCGGAGGCCCCGGGCAGCGCGAGCAGAGCCGCCGCGACCAGACCTCCCGCCGAACTCTCGGCCACGGCGACCGTCTGGCCCCGTGCCGTCAGCTTCTCGGCGACGTCGCGCGCCGCCGGCAGCAAACCTTCCATGCTTCCCCTCCGACCCCGTACAGCGAAGCAGGAAGCAGCGCACAGCGCTACTGCGGGACCGACGCTTGCCGAACGTGGAGACTTGTCTATAAATTAACGCAAACGTGACTGGTCGTCGGGGGTCCGAATCTGCGCACGATGGCCCCAGGGAGCCGCGTCATGATGTCCATCCTCGCGACCCCGGAGACCGGCGCACCGACACCGCTCGGCGTCCTCGTGGTGGACGACGAACCGGTGATCCTCGAGCAGATCGCCGCCGCGCTCCGCCGTCGAGGCTACGATGTGACGCTGGCCGGATCGGCGTCGGAGGCATCCGAGGTGGTCGCCCGCCGGGCGGATATCGGCGTCGTCGTCACCGACATCCGCATGCCCGGCCAGGATGGGCTCACCCTCGCCCGCGGCCTCACCGGCCAGGACGATGCGAGCCGGCCGGAGGTGGTCTTCGTCACCGGCCATGCCACGATCGAGGACGCGGCGAGCGCCGTACGCATCGGCGCCGCCGATTTCCTGCGCAAGCCGCTGCGCGCCGCGGAACTCGCCACGGCCGTCTCGGCCGCGATGGACCGGGCGGTGTCGCGCCGCCGCGCCACTGTCGCGCCGACGACCCTGCAGGACAGCCTCACCGGCCTCGCCGGCCGCGCGGATCTGGTGGGCCGGCTCCTCGCGCCGCATGCGGGCCCGGTCGGGCTGATCCTGATCGACCTCGACCGCTTCCGGCTGGTGAACGAGGCGCTGGGCATGCCCGCCGGCGACGCGATCCTGACCGCCACGGCCCAGCGCGCGAGCGCAGCGGCCGCGCAGGACGCGCTGGTCGCGCGGTTCGGCGACGACGAATTTGCCGTCCTGGTCGAGGGCCACGCCGGCGTCGCGGCCCTGCCGGCGCTGGCCGAAGCCCTGCGGCTGGCCGTCACGCAGGAGATCGAGGGCGCAGGCACGCGCCGGACGCTGACGGCCAGCGTCGGCTACGCGGCCGCCTGGGACGGCGACGGGGCGGCCTGCCTGCACGGTGCGGAGGCGGCCGTGAGGACGGCGCGCGGTCGCGGCGGAAACCGCACCGCGAGCCTTTCCGAGGCCGAAGCCGAGGGCGCGCTGCGCCGGTCGCGGATCGCAACGAGCCTTGGCACCGCCTTGTCGGGGTCGGGTTACGGCATCGCACTGGCCTTCCAGCCGGTGTTGCGGGCGTCCGATCTCGCCATGCTGGGCTTCGAGGCGCTGGTCCGCTTCAACGATCCCGCGCTCGGTCGCTGCGACCCCGACGAGTTCCTGCCGGTCGCCGAGGAGTTCGGACTGATGGGCGCCCTGGGCCGGCGCGTGATGGCCATGGCACTCGAAGCCGCCGCGCACTGGAGAGCCGCCGGGCTGCAGTTCGGGCGCATGGCCGTCAACGTGGCCGCGAGCGAGCTGCGCGACCCGGCCTTCACGACGACGCTCGCCGCGATGGTCGCCGCGAACGGGCTCGAGCCGGGCGGGTTGTGCCTGGAGGTGACCGAGGGCGAAGCCCTGCCGCCCGAGGCCTTGCCGACCCTTGCCGCCCTGCACCAGGCCGGCTTCGGCATCGCGATCGACGATTTCGGCGTGGGGCACTCCTCCCTCGCCCGTCTGCGCGACCTGCCGGCCACCATCGTCAAGTTCGACCGGCGCTTCACCGAGCGACTTCCGGGCACCGAGCCCGATCGCGCGTTGCTGCTCGGCATGGTGCGCCTGGCGGGCGCGCTGGGCCTCGCGACAGTGGCGGAAGGCGTGGAGACACCGGCGCAACTCGCCGCCCTGCGGGAAGTGGGCGTGGGTGCCTGCCAGGGCTACCTGCTGGGCAAGCCGATGCCCTCAGACGAAGTCCCGGGCTTTCTCCGTCGGCGGTGACGCGGCCGGCACGGGCGCGAGATCGAGGACGAACTCCGCACCGCCTTCGACGTTCGCCACGCGGATCGAGCCCCCGAGCGCGGCCATCATGCCATGGCACAGCGCCAGGCCCAGCCCGGTGCCCTGGCCGACGGGCTTCGTCGTGTAGAAGGGCTCGAACACGCGGTCGATGACTTCGGCCGGCACGCCGCCGCCGGTGTCGCGCACCAGCAGAAGGACCCGACCCGACGGATCGACCCGCGCGGATATGATCAGCCGGCGCGTCCCTTCCGGACGCAGGACCAGCGCGTCGCGCGCATTGAGGAAGAGGTTCAGCAGGACCTGCTCCAGCAGGACGATCTGGGCCTGCACCACCGGCAGGTCCTGCGGGATGTGCCGTTCCACCACGATGCCGGCGGACCGCAGGGCATTGGCCGCCAGGACCAACGCCCCCTCGACGGCACGGCCGACCTCGACCGGGCCGAGCGGCCCCGGATCGCGGCGGCCGAAAACGCGGAGGTGGTCGATGATCGCCTGGGCGCGCGAGGCCTGGCCGGCGACGCGACGCAGGGTCTCGACCGCCTCGGCGATGCCCGAGGCGCCGTCCGCCTCCAGCGCATCCGCGGCATTGTCGGCACCGAGCGCCATCGCCGTCACCGGCTGATTGAGTTCATGGGCGAGGCCCGTCGCCATCTCGCCGAGCGTCGCGAGCTTGGAGGCCTCCGCCGCCTGGCTGGCGAACTGGCGCTCGGTCGTGATGTCGGCGCGGTATCCGACGACCTCCACGCCGTCGGGACGGGTGGCAACGACGCGGGCGCCTTCGCGGAGCCAGGCCGATGGGCGGCCCGGTCGCGCGACCTCGTACTCGACGGTGGCGTCCCGCCCTTCGAGCAGGCTCGTCAGGAAGCCGGTGGCGGCAATGGCCGCGTTCGCCTCGACCAGGTCCCCCATGGCGGCGCTCGCATAGGTCACTTCGAGGCCTCGGGCATGCGTGACGCGGGCGCGATAGACGGCTATCGGCAGGCCGGCGAGCAACGCCTCGATCTCGGCCCGCGCGGCGCCTGCCGCGGCCTCGGCAAGGCGCGCCTGCTGCAACTGCGCGAGCGTATGGAGGCGTTCGTGCCGGCGGCGCCCGAACAGCGCCATCAGCACGACGAGGGCGCTGGTCAGCAGGGCCGTGATCGGCGACAGGACCAACACGTCGCGCACCGGCGCCAACGCACTGTTCGCGTCCACGCCGGCGGCGACCACCAAAGGCGTGCCCGGCACCTGGCGCAGCGCGAAGAAGCGGTCGCGCCCGTCGATCGGGCTCACGTCGCGGAAGGCGCCCCCGCCTGCCCGTTCCGCCGCCAACAGGAGCAGCCGCCCGGCGCCCATCTCCTCGCCCAGGGCGCGTTCCGCCGCGTCGGAACGCGCGAGGTAGGTGCCGTCGCGCCGCATCACGAACATCAGGTCGAGCGGCCCGGGGGACATCTGCGCGAGATCGGCGGAAAACGAGACCGGATCGATCACGACTTCCGCCGTACCGACGATATTGCCTCCGGGATCCTCGATGGGGCGGCTGATCTGCAACGTCCAGTGGCCCGACGCGGGGTCGCGGCGCGGGGCGCCGACGAAGAGGCCCGGTCCCGGCGCGGGCTCGGCCAGATACGAGACGACGCCCGAAGCTTGCGGCGTGCCTTCCCGTCCCGGCGGCAAGGACCAGCGCGTGGCGCCATCGGGGGTGACATCGGAAATGCGGCGGAGGCCAAAGCGGCCGAAGACCGTCGCCTCCGTCAGGCGCTGCGCCACCTGTTCAGCAGCGCCCGCATCGCCGGAGGCTTCGAGCAGGCGGCGCGCGCGGAGCAACGCCAGGCTGGATTCCACGCCCTCGACCGTCCGCAGGACGAACTGTTCCAGGACGCGTGCCGCCACTTCCGCCTGGGCAATGGCCTTTTCCGAGGCACTGCGGGTCGCCTGGTTCACGAGCAACACCGCGACCGTCCAGATCGCGATCAGCGAAAAGCCCATCAGCGTGGCGGTCAGGACCGCTCGCCGCGCGTGGCCCGCCGCCAGCCTGGCGGGTGTCGCGGTCATTGGCCGGGATGAGGCGTCGGCGGTCGGCATGGTGTCAAACAGGATTTACGCCATGCGCGCCGCTCATGCGAGGGATCAGATGCGCCGCCAGAAGCTGTGGGTTGCCGCCATGGCGATGAGGCCGGCGAGGCCCATGGTCGCCGTCGCCACCGGTGCCCCGAGGACCTCGGCGAGCGCGCCCAGTGCCAGGAAGCCGACCGGGCCGAGGCCGATGCAAACGGATAGCAGCCCGAGCACGCGGCTGCGCATCTCGGGCGGTGTCGCCAGGAAGACGAGCGTCGGCTGCATGATGGCGAAGCCCGCGCCGCCGACGCCCGTGAGGACCAGCGCGATGCCCGCGACGAAGGGATCCGTCGCCAGCGCGAAGGCGGCGAGCATCGCGAAGTAGAGCGTGATCCCACCGACATAGATGGCCCGGTACTGCGCCGGCCGCGCGAAGACCGCGACGATCACCGCGCCGAGGAAGGCGCCGACGCCGTCCATGCTCGCGAGCACGCCGATGCCACGCGGACCGAGCGCGAGCTGGTCCTGGCCGATCACCGGCACCATCGAGGTGAAGGGCCAGCCGAACAGGTTGAACAGCAGCGTCACGAGCAGCGTGCCGACCAGCCGCGGCTCTCGTCGCACCAGGGCCAGGCCCTCGGCGATGCTGGCGAGCACGGACAGGCCGGCGGCCGACCGCGTGACCGGGGCAACCGGCAGGCGCAGCACGGCGACGACGGCCGGGACATAGAGCAGGGCACCCAGCGCGAAGGCACCGTCCAGGCCGACCGCCGCAAGCAGCACGCCCCCGAGCGTGGGGCCGAAGACGCGGCTCCCGTTGCTGGTCGCGACGTCGATCGACATCGCCGTGCCCATGCGCGCCGCGCCGGCAACCTGGCCGATCATGGCGCGGCGCACGGGATTGTCGGCGGCCCAGGCGATCCCGTTCATGAAGGCGGCGCAGGCGAGATGCCAGACCTGCACGGCATCGAACACCGCGAGCAGCGCGATCGTCGCCGAGGTCGCCGCCTGCGACAGCACGATGAGCAGCAGCGCGAGGCGACGATCCATGCGCTCGGCCGCCGCCCCGAGGAAGGCGCCGAACAGGCCCATCGGCAGCAGGCGCAGCATGGTGAGCATCGCGACGACGAAGGCAGAGCCGGTCGCGTTGTAGGCGAAGACGCCGACCGCCAGCGTTTCCAGCCAGCGGACCACGAAGGTGCAAAGACCCGCGATCCAGAGACGCAGGAAGTCGCGGTCGCGGAACAGGGTGCGCCAGGCTGGGTCCGACATCGGCAGGCCGGGGGAGGTGAACCTCCCCCAGACCCCCTCCCTTCTTTGGTTTCTTGGTGCCGGCCCCGGATGTCAGTCCCCAAGGGCCAGAAAAGGTTGAGGGGGGTGCGGGGGGAGAAGTTCCCTTCTCCCCCCGCCTTCGATCAGAGCCCCGCCTGCGACACGAACTTGGTGTTCAGGTAGGCCTCGATGGCTTCCGACCCGCCTTCCGAGCCGTAGCCGGAATCCTTCACGCCGCCGAAGGGCACTTCCGGCAGGGCAAGGCCGAGGTGGTTGATGGTCATCATGCCGCTCTCGACACGCGAGGCGATCGCGTTCGCCGTCTTGGCCGACCTGGTGAAGGCGTAGGCGGCGAGCCCGTAGGGCAGCCGGTTCGCCTCCGTCACCACTTCGTCGAGGTCCTTGAAGCGGGAGATCATCGCCATCGGGCCGAAGGGCTCCTCGTTCATAGCGCGGGCGTCCTTGGGGACGTCGGTCATGACCGTCGGTTCGTAGAAGTAGCCCTTGTTGCCGATGCGGGACCCGCCGGTCTGCACCTTCGCACCCTTGGACTGCGCGTCCTGCACCAGGGTCTCGATCCAGGGCACGCGGCGGTCATGGGCGAGCGGGCCCATGGTGGTGCCCTCGACCAGGCCGTCGCCGACCTTCACCGCCTTGGCGGCCGCGACGAACTTCTCGACGAAGCCGTCGTACAGCTTCTCCTGCACGAGGAAGCGCGTGGGCGACACGCAGACCTGGCCGGCGTTGCGGAACTTGGCCCCCGCCAGCGTCTTGGCCGCGAGGTCGAGATCCGCATCGTCGAAGACGATCGCCGGCGCATGGCCGCCGAGTTCCATCGTCACGCGCTTCATGTGCTGGCCCGCGAGGCCCGCGAGCAGCTTGCCGACCGGTGTCGAGCCGGTGAACGTCACCTTGCGGATGACCGGATGCGCGATGAGGTATTCGCTGATCTCGGCCGGCACGCCGTAGACCAGGTTCACCACGCCCGGCGGCAGGCCGGCGTCGACGAAGGCGCGGATGAGCTCAGCCGGGGAGGCCGGGGTTTCCTCAGGCGCCTTGACGATGATGGAGCAGCCCGTGGTGACGGCGCCGCAGAGCTTGCGCACCACCTGATTGATCGGGAAGTTCCACGGCGTGAAGGCGGCGACGGGACCGACCGGCTCCTTGATCACGAGCTGGTACACGCCATCGGCGCGCGCCGGGATCACGCGGCCATAGGCGCGGCGGCCTTCCTCGGCGAACCAGTCGATGATGTCGGCGGCCGCCATCACTTCCATCTTCGCCTCGGGCAGCGGCTTGCCCTGCTCGAGCGTCATCAGCCGCGCCGTCGCGTCGGCGCGGGAGCGGAAGATGTCGGCGGCCTTGCGCATGAGCTTGTAGCGCTCGAAGGCCGGGACCTTCTTCCACACGGCGAAGCCCTTGTCGGCGGCGGCGAGCGCCTCGTCGAGGTCGGCCTTCTCGGCATGCGCGACGTTGCCGATCACTTCCTCGGTGGCCGGGTTGATCACGTTGATGGTCTTGCCGGAGCGGGCCGGGCGCCACTCCCCGTTCACATGCAGCTGGACGTTCGGATACGACATCGGCGCCTTCCTCCGGGATTGCGGTCGGCGCGCACACTAGTCCCGCAACGGGCGCCGGGCCAGCCGGGGCGGCTTGCCCCGGGCGCATGGCTGAACGATCCTGCCGCGCAAATCGGCCGCAAGGGCCGAGGACCGGAGGAACCCGCCATGATCCGCGCCACCCGCCGCGCTCTGCTCGGCGCCGTCCCCGTGCTCGCGGTGCCGATGATATCGCGCGCGCAAGCTGCCTTCCCGAACCGCCCTGTCACGGTGATCGTGCCCAACCCGCCCGGCGGCGGGACGGATTTCGCGGCCCGGCTGTTCCAGGAAGGGCTGCAGGCCGCGCTCGGCCAGCCGGTGGTGATCGAGAACCGCCCCGGCGCGAACGGCAACATCGCGATCAACGCCGTGGTCCGCGCGCAGCCGGACGGGCACACCCTGCTGCTGCAGTACAACGGTTATCACGCCGGCAATCCGGCGATGATGCGCGACCTGACCTGGGATCCGATCCGCGACCTCAGCCTGGTCGGGATGGCGACGATGGCGCCGCACGTCATCCTCGTCGCGCCGAACGTGCCCGCGAACACGCTCGCGGAATTCATCGCCCATGCGCGGGCCAATCCCGGGAAGTTGAACTACGCCTCCTCCGGCAACGGTTCGATCCAGCACATCGGGGGCGTGCTGTTCGCCCGCGCGATCGGGGCCGAGATGGTGCACGTGCCCTATCGCGGCGCCGCGCCGGCCTTGCAGGACGTCGCCGGCGGTCGCGTCGAGATGTTCATCACCACCCCGTCCTCGGCCGTCGCGCTGGTCCAGGCCGGCCGGGTCAAGGCCTTGGCCATAGCGAGCGCCCGGCGCGCAGCCGGCCTGCCCGAGGTGCCGACGACCGCCGAGGCCGGGCTCCCCGGCTTCACCCTCGATGCCTGGTTCGCCTTCGCGGTGCCGGCGGCGACACCCCGGCCCGTGCAGGACCGGTTGAACGCCGCGCTCCGGGACGTCGCGCTGCAACCCGTGGTGCGGCAGCGGGCCGAGCAGGCGGGGGCCGTGACGGACGCCATGACCCTCGCGCAGTTGGACGCCCTGTCCCGGAAGGAAGTGGCCGAACTCGGCGCCGTCATCCGGTCGGCCGGCATCACGCTGGAGTAACGACCGGGCGCCGATCCGGCGTGGCGAGGCCCGACGGCGGGGGTTAGGATGACCCCATGACGCGTCCCTTCCCGCCGTTCCGCCTCGCCTTCCTCGCCGTCGCCCTGCTGTCCGCCTGCGCCGCCGCCGATGGCGGGGCCGGGGGCGAGGCTGGCTTCGCCCCATCCCCGAGCAATGCCTTCGGGGCCTATCTGGCAGGCCGCTTCGCGACGTCGGAATCCGATACGCGAACCGCGGCGGAATCGCTGCTCGCGGCGCTGCGGGCCGATCCGGACCAGGCCGAGGTGGTGCAGCGGGCCTTCATCGCCACGCTGCTGGATGGCCGGCCGGACGCGGTACGGCTCGCGCGCCGTCTGCCCGACAATCCGTTGGCGTCGATGCTGATCGCCGGAACCGATGCGCAGGCGGGGCGCTGGGACCGCGCCGAACAGCGGATCCGCACCCTGCCGCGCCAGGGTGCCGCGCAGCTGCTGCAGCCGATGCTGCTGGCCTGGACCCTGCACGGGAAGGGGCAGACCGATGCAGCGGTCGCGCTGCTCCGGCCGCTGTCGGAAAGCGGGCGGCTTCGGTCGCTCTATGCCCTGCACGCCGCGCTGATCTGCGACCTGGCGAACCGCCCGCGCGAGGCCGAGCGCTTCGTGCGGATCGCGATCGGCGACAGCCAGCCGCCGAACCTGCGGATGGTGCAGATCTCGGCCGGCATCCTCGCGCGCGGCGGTCGGGAGGACGAGGCCAACCGCCTGATCGACAGCATCGCCCGCGGACAGGACGAGATCGCGCTCGCCACCGGCGATGTCGCGCGGCGGGACATGCTGACGAACCGCGCCGTCGCCTCCCCCGTCGAGGGCATGGCGGAGGCGCATCTCGCCCTTGCCGGCGCGCTGCGGGGCCAGGGCGCGGCGGAATTCTCGCTCGCGCTCACCCGGCTCGCGCTCCGGCTGCGGCCAGGCTTCTCGCCTGCGCTGCTGATGGCGTCCGACGCGCTGACGGATGAGCGCCAGTACGTCGCGGCGCTGGCCGAGCTCGACCAGATCCGTGCGGATGATCCGCTGGCGGGGCTGGCCGGGCTTCGGCGCGCGCAGCTGCTCGACCGGCTCGACCGGCCGGAGGAGGCGATCGTGGCCTTCCGGGGCGTCGCGGCCGCGTATCCCGGCGCGGCGCAGCCCTATGTGCGGCTCGGCGACATGATGCGCGCGCGGGGTCGATGGGCGGATGCGGTCGCCGCCTATGACGACGCGATCCGCCGCGTGCCCTCGCCCAACGCGTCCTCCTGGCCGTTGTTCTATGCGCGGGGCATCGCGCTCGAGCGCAGCGGCAACTGGCCGGCGGCGGAGACCGATTTCCGCCGCGCGCTCGAGCTCAGCCCCGAGCAGCCCTATGTCCTCAACTACCTCGGCTACACCTGGGTCGAGCGCGGCGAGCACATCGTCGAGGCGCGCCGCATGCTCGAACGCGCGGTGGCGCTGCGCCCGCAGGACGGCAACATCGCGGACAGCCTCGGCTGGGCGCTGTTCAAGCTGGGCGACATCGCCGGCGCGATCCGCTGGCTGGAACGCGCCGTGGAGCTCGAGCCGCGCAACAGCGTGGTGAACGACCACCTGGGCGACGCCTATTGGGTCGCGGGGCGGCAGCGGGAGGCACAGTTCCAGTGGCGTCGCGCGCTGGCGCTCGGCCCCGAGGGCGACGATGGCCCGAAGATCGAGGCCAAGATCCGCAACGGTCTGCCCGCGAACCCCGTGGCGGAGAACCGGCGCTGAGCTGGTTCGCGCCGGCCAAGGTCAACCTCTACCTGCATGTCACGGGGCGACGGGCGGATGGGTACCATCTGCTCGACAGCCTCGTGGCCTTCGCGGGGGTGGGTGACGAGTTGCTCGCCGCGCCCGCCGCGGGGCTGACGCTGGCGGTGGACGGCCCCGCGGCAGCGGCCCTGGCCGGGGAGACGGACAACCTGGTGTTGAGGGCGGCGCGGGCGCTCGCGACGGCGGCCGGGGTGCCGGCGGGTGCTGCGCTGCGGCTGCACAAGCATCTGCCGGTGGCGTCCGGCATCGGCGGCGGCAGCGCGGATGCAGCCGCGGCGCTGCGGGCGCTGAATGCGCTGTGGGGGCTGGGCTGGCCTGAGGCGCGGCTGGCGGAAGTGGCATTGGCGCTGGGCGCGGATGTGCCGGCCTGCGTCGCGTCCCGGCCCTGCCGCATGGGCGGCATCGGCGAGGTGCTGGGGCCGGCGCCGCGCCTGCCGCCGGTCGGGATGGTGCTGACGAATCCGCGCGTTGCGTTGCCGACGCCGGCCGTGTTCCGCGCGCGGCAGGGCGGGTTCTCGGCCCCCGCGGCGCTGCCGTCGGGCTGGGATGACGCGGCCGGGATGGCGGCGGATCTGGCCGCGCTGGGCAACGACCTGGAAGCGCCGGCGATCGGGTTGTGTCCCCCGGTCGCCGAGGCGTTGGCGGCCTTGCGGTCCCTGCCCGGCTGCCTGCTGGCGCGCATGAGCGGGTCGGGCGCGACGTGCTTCGCGCTGTTCGGCGGGGCGGACGACGCGGTGGCAGCCGCGCAATTGTTGCCCGAGGCGTGGTGGCGCTGGGGCGGGGGGCTTCACGGACCGGGCGCGTGAAGGGTATGAGGCAGCACGGCTGGGGCGTAGCCAAGCGGTAAGGCAGCGGTTTTTGGTTTCTCGGCCGCGATCCTGCGAAATCGCAGACACCAAGAAACTCTAGGCGTTCAGGGCGGTCGCCGAGGCGCCCAAACCGCCTGAAACGCCCTTTCAGCACAGGCACCCGGCACAAAAGCCGGCACAGGGAATTACCCGGCGCACGCCCCGTCGCGCGCCGGTTTCCGCGCGTCCGCATGCCCGGCGCACCGCACACCCAAACAGGAGATCACCATGCACTTCGCCGCCGTGGCGCAGGCGTCCGCACGCCTGCGCGAGAGCTCGCCGAGCATGGAGGGGTCGCCGAACTGGCGGCTCATCTCGATGGAGGCGCCGATACGCCGGGCGTATTGCAGCCCGCCGGTGCGCTGGCTGAGATCCAGGAACTCGGCGATCCGCTCCGTCGGCACGTCGATGGTGCGCTGGCGCGCGTGGCCGGGACGGTTGAAGTCCGCCCAGCGGTCGCCCTGCGCGGATTTCGAAACGTCCACGATCTCGCCGATCAACCGGTCCAGCGCATCGGGCGCGCCGGGCTTCGGCGGCGGCAGGGCGCCGGGGGCCAGGCCGAGGGCGGTGCTCTGCGACGGGGATTGCGGCACCTGACCGCGCACGCCGGCCTGCGCCAGCGCGTCGCGCACGAGCTGCGGGATGCCGGCCTTGTCCACGGGATCGAGCCGCGCGCCGAAGGCCGAGGCTATCTCCTTCGCCACGCGCCCGGGGGAACGGCGGCGCATTGCCTCCACGACCGGCTGCGCCAGCGCCTTCGCCCGGTCGGCCGACAGGTCGGGCGCCAGGCCGCCGAGGCGGAGGTGCCGGAACAGCACCCGCTCCAGCGTCTCATGCACCGCCTCGCCCATCAGGTGCGAGACGGCGACCTCGGCGCGGATCGCGGCGTCGGCCCAGGTGTGCCCCGCCTGCGCGTGCCAGAAATCGCCAACGATGCCGATCAGCTTCTCGCGGCCCTCGCGCACCCGGTCCTTCACCCAGACATGCGGCACGAAGGGCTCGAGATGCGGCTCGGCCATGCTCAGCGCGTCGGCGCGCTGGGTGTTCAGTTCCAGCGACAGCAGGTTGCGCACCTGCGCCAGGTCATCGAGCGGGACGAACCAGACCTCGGACTTCACCCGCGCCGGGGGAAAGACGAAGTCGTGCTTGAACGGCTTCGCCCAGCGGAGCTTCCCGAAATGCTCCTCGGGGAACCATTCGAGCCAGGTCTTGATGGTGGTCATCTCGAGCTGCGGATTGGTGTTGCGGATCACCGCCCAGCGCGTGTGCCGCCAGCCGTTCGGCCCGGGTGTCTGCTCCATCATGTGCGTGAAGACCCGCACCATGGAGGCGACCGACTTCCCGCCGGCGATGGGGCCGCGGAGGATGTCGAGCGGGATGGCGGCGGGATCGACCGGCGGGCGATGCGCCACGAAGCGCGCCGCGACAGCGCCGGGCGGGCGCCACTTCAGCTTGTAAGCCGTCACTCAGAACCCCGCCGGGCTATGGCCCTCGACGGCGCGCCGCACCAGGTCGCCGCGCTTGTCCTCGTCGAGCGACGCGATGAAGCGATCACAGGCGGCGTCGGTCATGTGCGGGTCGCTCAGCAGCCGCCAGCGCACCCAGCGCCGAGCGGCGGCGACATGATCGGCCGGGTGCCGGCTCCACCAGCCATCGCTCGCCAGCGCCATCAGCCCTCGTCCCCGGCAGCCTCGCGGTCGCCTGTCGGGCGCCAGCCGCGCTGGCGACCCGGCTTCGAGACCGGCGGGACCTGCTTGACCACCGCGCGCAACTCGGCCGCGGCCTTCTGCGCCGAGACGACCTCGACGCGCTGCCCGGCCTCGACCCGTTCGATCAGCCCGACCGCACCTTCCAGGCTGTCGAGATCCACGGCCTCGGCCTTGTTGAAGTGCATGAGGCGAATCGCCTCCGCGAGACGCGCGCGCAGCGCCTCGTATCGCTCGATCCGCCGCAGCCGGTCGTCCATCAGGCCCGCTCCTCATCCCGAAAAGGCGGCCTGATCCCTGCCCTTGGACCGGAAGGCGGACCACACACAGAGGAAGCCCATTGTTTCGTGCGCCTCAGCCTCGCTACGCTCTGTGTTGGCTCACAACGGCCCAGACCTGCCTAACCAGCGGGACTGCACTGCCGGGGGTGGTTCCCCGGAGATTGTGGAGGTGAAACGGCTAGGCAGAATGCCAGTCACTCGATCATTCGCGGGAGCGGCGGCGGACGGCCGAATGACTCCACACCGGATGCACCATGCGTGGCCGATTGGAAGCGGACAGCGGACGTGGGCCGCAACAGCAGGAATTGACCTGCCCGGAGCCCTCCGATCGGGCGGTGGGGCGTGGAACCGGGTGGGGTGGCGGAGCGTTGGCGCGCGTCGCGGCCTCTTGTGACGAGATGAAGGCGGACAGGCCGGCTCGGGACCCTCTGATCGTTGTGAGCCGCCCCAACCACTGAGCGGGTCTTGCCATGCTCATTCGAGAGCGTTCTGTTCGAGAAGCTGCGGCCTCTGAGGCCGCGAACGTCCTCAGGTCGGACGTCGGGCGTACAGCGCTTGCTGCACACCTTCCTGGGCTGCTCCTGGATCCTGCCGTGAAGGGCGCGCTGTTCGCGGTCCTCGTAGAGTTCCTGGCTCAAGACGAGGCAAAGCCCATGGCTGAGCGCATCACGAGTGAGGTTCAGACAATCCTGAAGCGCCTGGAATCAGTGGTGGCAAAAGCCATCAAGGACGAGCGCGCGAAGATTGCTGAGCAGAAGGCTGAGATGATCGAGGGCATGAAGGAGGAATTGCGCCGTTCGGTCATCGCGCAGAAGTCTTTAACGACGCGACAGGTCAACCAGAGCATCGCAGTGCAGGAGCAAGAGAACCAAGTGCTCTTGGCCTCCATGGAGCGCCGCCTGAACGCCGCCGGCGCGGCGGCTGAGGCGCGGGTTGTAGCCAAGCAAGATAAGCTGTTGACTGAGTTGAGCGCAGCAATCGATCGCCTCCTGGCCGAGCGGCTTCAAGCCTTCGCGTTCGCGGCGGTGAAGCAGCACATTCGTGAGCGGCCGATTTTCGACGCTCACCACACCAATCGAGAACTCGCTTCGATCAACGGGATTTCCATCCGCGAGGTCAAGCGGCGGCGACGTGCGGCGCCCTGATCTACCGCCTGCCTCGAAATGCTTGGCTATGTGCAGGCCAACCCTGCGCGAGGGTGCTCCCATCTCACTGCCCTCGGCTTTTTCGGGGCCTCGAAGGAAAAGCACGAAGCCCACAGCGAATTGTGGAGAGGCGTCTCCTGTCCCCTCAGTCGTCGGTGAGCCTGATGTCCACCTCGACCTTGCCGACCACCGCGTGCTGGTGACGCTCGGGAGGACGGAAGCCACCACGATCCAGCAGGTCGGCAGCGGCCTGATGCTGCACGAAGCCGCTCTTGTGGTTCAGCAGCCGCACCATCGTCGCCAGCGCCACCGGCATCATCGGACCTATGGCCCGGCGCGTCCTCGCGCGCGCCGGCTGCCGGCTGGAGGAGGCGGCCTCGCTCGAATGGCCCGAGGTGGACCTCGCCACCCGCACCGTCACCTTCGTGGACACGAAGACCCGGCGGCCGCGCGCGATCGAGATCAGCCCCCAATGCGCGCGCGAGCTCGCCCACCTGAAGCGGCACCCGAAATGCGCCTTCGTCTTCTGGCATGTGGCCGGGCACAAACGGGGTGAGCCGTCCCGCTACCACAACCTCTCGCCCAATATCCGGGAAGCGGTGCTGGCGGCCGAGCGGGAGGCCCTGGAGCAGGAGAGGGGGGTTCCGCCGCTTCCGGGCCCATGACCTTCGGCACACCTTCGCGATCCGCTGGCTGCAGAAGGGCGGCAAGCTCTGGCCGCTGTCCTTCCACCTGGGCCACACGAACATCAAGACGACCGAGTACTATGTCCAGTGGCTGCGGGAGCACCCGAGGGGGTGAGAGGTCGGCTTGCACGTCCGGCGCTGGTCTAGGATAAGGCCCTCGCCCGGCCCGCACTTCGCCGGGCAGCCTCGTTCCGATCTCGTTCCCAATATGGTGAGCCGGCACAAAACCCGGCACAGGCCTTCGGGGAGCGGGATCGGGAAGGGGACCGAAGCCCAGGATATTCCTGGCCTTGGTGGGGCGTAGCCAAGCGGTAAGGCAGCGGTTTTTGGTACCGCCATTCCCAGGTTCGAATCCTGGCGCCCCAACCACGCAGTCACGGTGTCGCAGACGATTTCCGGGTCGGCAGACCCAACGCACGAATGCCCCGCCTTTCCGGCCAGGCACGCGGGCGCCTCTCTCGAGGCGTACCTGAGAGACGCTGGCCCGACGGATTCAGTAGGCCGAATGCCGGTTCTGTCTCTCCGGGCCATTTCGGTATGTACGGATGGGGTCAGATACCAGGGTCCACGGAGTAGCATAGGGCTGACGCGCTCTACCCGGTTCTGGCGTGCCACATGTGCTTCGGCCGGCTTGAAACCAGGCGAGATGCTGCTCCAGCCGTAGCAGCCGGCCGCACCACTCCCGCGTCAAACGAACCCAAGGGCCCTGCGCTGGTCCTGCCAGTCAGTAGGAATGCGGGTGTCCTGCATCAGCCGCGATGCCGTCAGGTTCGTCGGCTGGCAGCCCCCGAGGATGGCCTCGACGATATCCGGCGCCAGCCAGGCGAGGCGCACCAGCCGGGTCGCATAGGATTGCGAGATGCCCTGCTCCGCCGCGACGGCGGTCAGGCTCGGCGCGGTGCTCGACACCAGCGCCTCGCGCAGCGCCCAGGCCATGGCGATGAGGCGAGCCAGCGAGGGGTCCGACCGATCCGCGGCAAAGGTCGATCCCACCAGCAGCGCCATCTCACGACCGGCTCGCCGAAGGGACACGGGCTCAATGAGCGTGATTCGCAGGAGGTGTCGATCTTCCCCGTTGCCGCGCCCGTTGCCATCGTCGTTGCGCTTGTCGATCGCAATGGCAGCGCTGCCGCCCTTGCCTGCGAGGACTGCAAGCAATCCACACGACGCGAGATGGATGGTGATCTCATGCCGCTGCACCGTCATCTCGGCCCGGAGGGCGAGCAGGATCTCCCGCTGCACAGCATGGCCCTGCTGATGCCAGCGGCGCGCCAGCTTCCCTGCGGCCTCGAGCATCCGCCGCTGCTGCGCGGCCTCCGTCGGCAGCGCCCCGGCGGATCGCATCGCGCTCAGCAGTTCCGACCCATCGGACAGAAGGCGGGTGATGCGGCCAATGACGACCCGTTCCAACGCCGCCGCCGGCACCCGCAGCGCATCGGCATGATCCTCCCGTGTCTCGGTGATCAGGCGGTTCGAGACGTAGTAGCGATACCGACGCCCCCACTTGTTCGCATGCGTCGGAACCATCGGCTCACCAGTGGCGTCGGCGGCCATCCCGGCCAACAGGCTCGGATAGCTGGCATTGCCTCCCAGGCGGCGGTCGGCGCGGCTTTCGGCAAGACCCTGCTGCACCGCCTCCCACAGTTCCGCATCGACGATCGCCTCGTGCTCACCGGGATAGACATTGCCGCGGTGAGTCACCTCGCCCCGGTAGACCCGGTTTTGCAGCAGGTGGAACAGGGCTCCACGGGCGAGATAACGGCCGCCCTTGCCCGCGATGCCTTTCTCCGCGAGGTGCTGCTGGACCAGCCGGACCGTGCCGAGGTCGAGATAGGCCCGGTAGATGGACCGGACGCGCTCGGCCTCGACCTGGTGAACGACCAGCTTACGATCCCCGACTTCGTAGCCAAGGGGGACCGATCCACCCATCCACATCCCCTTGCGCTTGGAGGCGGCGATCTTGTCGCGGATGCGTTCGCCGGTGACTTCGCGCTCGAACTGCGCGAAGGACAGCAGCATGTTCAGCGTCAGCCGGCCCATGCTGGTGGTGGTGTTGAACTGCTGGGTGACCGAGACGAAGGAGGCGCTATGGCCATCGAGCACCTCGACGATCTTGGCGAAATCCGACAGCGAGCGGGTCAGCCGGTCGACCTTGTAGACAACGACCAGATCGACCCGGCCCGACGCGACATCGGCAAGCAGGCGCTGCAGTGCCGGGCGATTCATGCTGCCGCCGGAAAGGCCGCCATCGTCATAGCGGGCGGACAGCAGGTTCCAGCCTTCGTGCCGCTGGCTGCGGATGTAGGCCTCGCAGGCCTCCCGCTGGGCGTCGAGGGAGTTAAACTCCTGCTCCAGCCCCTCCTCCGAGGACTTCCGTGTGTAGATGGCGCAGCGCAGGCCGGTCCTGGGGGCAGGCTGGCCTGAGGTTCGACGGCTACGCATTGGGGGCAACCCCAACCCGTCGGCCGGAAGGGCTGGCCACAGCATGCTCCCCTCCCCGCCGGATGCCGAAGAACCTTGGGCCGGACCAGTGGGCGCCAGTGATGTGGCGGGCGACCTCCGAGAGGGAGGCAAAGCGCTGCCCCGCCATCTCGAACCCGTCCTCCAGGGCCAGCACCGTGTAGGTCCTGCCGTGCCATTCCCGCAGCAGGGTTGAGCCCGCCTTGATCCGCGGCGTCGGAACTCGGGGCTCCCCTGCCCTCCCGGGATCGTCGCCGGCCAGGGCGGCCAGGCGGCGACGGGCATCGGCGCTGAGCCCGCCGTACTGATCTGCTTGCAGGCGATAGGCGATGTCCCGCTCAAGGAAGTCTGGACTCAGAGCGGTGGGCGCAGCCATGCCGTGCAGGCGTTCCCATTCCTGCCGCCGCGCGGCGGCAGGAGATTCACCCCCGGGCAGGTCGGAGCCTGCCTTGCGCGGTCGGGGCATCGCGGCCTCCTTAGTCAGCCGCCGTCAGGCGGTAGGCCTTGCGGCCGTTCTGCTGGATGAGCGCCACCTCAAAACCCCGCTTGCGCAGACCAGTCACCGCAGCACGGGCGGTGTGCGGCAGCCAGCCGGTCAACGTGGTGATCTCGTCGAGCGTCGCACCCGTCTCGGCCGAGATGGCCTGCAGCACTTCGCCCAGCTTGCCGGTCGGGCGGCCGGGTGGCGCCTCCTGCGAACCATGCTCAGCGGTGTCCTCGTCGACCGCAGCCGCGTCGCTGCCAGTGAAAGCCTCAACCTCTTCGGCGCTGGTGTCGGCGTCAGCATCCGTCGACTCCGCCGACCCATTAGTATGGACCCCTGCGGCGGCAAGACCAGCTGCGGTGATGCGGAGGCCGTGGTGCTTGCCGGTCTCGTCGGTCCGCCAGGCGAGGGTCGCGTCATCGACCGGCACCTCCTCGACGAGTTCCATCTTGAGCAGGGCGCTGAGCAGGTTGCGCTGGGCGCCACCGCGGGCGCGGATCGTCGGCGGCAGAGGGAGGACCATGTGGTCGGGTCGCTGCGCGGCGGTGGTGAGGATCAGCAGCTGGGCGACGGTGAGCGTCTTGGTGGTGGACATCGGGATGGTTCCTTGTGCGGAGCACCGCCCCATGCAGCGCCCCCACCACCCGAAGCCCGGGACTTGCCGGGTTTGCTCTCGCGGGCTCTCTTGGCCGCGGCGCGTCAGCACCAATGCTTCCTGTCGAAAGGAAGTCGAGCGGAATGTGCGCACGAGCTGAATGGTTTTGGGCATCCACGGGGCGCCGCCGGGCTGCAGACCGGGCTGTTGCTGTCGCCCCATTTCCTGTCAGCTCTGGGGATATCAAAGGAATTCGATGTCGGGGGTCCTGATCCGAACATTCCCGACGCGGCTCGTGCGCGGGCGCCTCGTAGCCACGCATGTGACGGTCCTCCAGTCTGCGGTGCTGTGCCAGAGTTACCCGGGCGGTGGCAGGATCGCGCTCCGGCTTCCCATTCTGAGTTCGCGGAGATGGCGTTGAAGACACTGATCGATGTCCAGATCCCCCGAGCTGTTGATCAGCTGCTGGCCGAACCGCCGGGGCAGTCTTTCGAGGCATGGGTGTTCGAAGACGAACTGACCCGTCGATCACTCGAAACGGCGCTGCGCGCCGCAGGCGTCAGGGCTCGGCTGCGAAGTGCCTACAAGCCGCTGCTGCATTTCTTCCTCGAGGAAGTGCAGCTGACGGGCCTGACAGCGGTAACGATCCGAACGCCCATTCACCGGGCGGCGTCTGAACGCCGCTTCGAGCTTGAGGCCTACCCGCTTGCGGGATTGCTTCCGGGGGTGGCGCTGCGCTTCGAGGTCGGCGACGAGCTGCTGCACTACCGTGTCCTCCTCGAGCACGAGACGCGTCGCACCGAGCATCGCGTGTTCGCGCCGAATTTGGAGCGACGCGATCCCCTCGGCGGCGCAGTGCTGGCTCCATGCGGTTGGGTGAGGCCCGATCCGAACGGCCCTGGTGAGCCCTTTCAGACAGAGTACGAGACAGTCTTCGCAGCGGTGTTTGAGGCGCTTGCCGCGGCGCCTTGGCCGGCGGTCGCACCATTCTTCGACACCCTCTCTATCACTGTCGAGACGGGTGGCATCGAACATCGCCTGAGCTACGGCGATGAGTGCGTCAGCACGCGCGAGGCGCTGCACGAGGATCTCTACTTCTCCATTCGGGAGTATTTCCAGCGGCGCGCGCGCTTGCCGACCAGCGACCGTACGCTCCGGCTTGGTCAGGTCGTGCCGGATATCCGGTCGACTGATGGTGCCACCCGGCTTCGGGTGACGGTTGACCCCCCTGCCACCAAGGAGCCATGCCCCGATGGAGAGCAGGTTCTTCGCCAGGCCACCCGGCCTCTGGACCCAGACCAGATCGCGACCGAGTTGGGCGCTTTGGGCGGAGAGCGCTTCGACGCAGTTTCCCATCGCGGTCGACGGGTTATGGCCGCCGAGTTCTCCGGGCGGAACATCGGCTTGGTCGTCACGGCAGGGCAGCATGCGAATGAGACCTCCGGCGTGGTCGGCGCCCTTCGCGCTGCCGCTGAGCTGAAGGACCGTGGCCTCGGCTTCG
Source organism: Neoroseomonas marina (assembly GCF_012927745.1). Lineage (GTDB taxonomy): Bacteria > Pseudomonadota > Alphaproteobacteria > Acetobacterales > Acetobacteraceae > Neoroseomonas > Neoroseomonas marina. Next base: position 9,979 of record NZ_JABBKX010000014.1, on the reverse strand, counting down.
CGCTGATCCCTTTGGAGAACCCGGATGGCTACGCACTTCATCGCGAGCTCCGCGTCGCCAATCCACGTCACATCAATCATGCCGCCCGCTTCAGCGCAGCGGGCGACGACTTGTCGAGCAGGACCGATCCGCCCTTCGGGGAACTCCAGGCACGCAGAGAGGCCTACGCGCGGACGAGTGCCGTGCTGCACGTCAACATGCACGGGTATCCTGCGCATGAGTTCACGCGGCCCCACACCGGCTACGTCCCGCGCGATTCACTGCAATGGGCTATCCCGCGGGGATTCTTTCTCATCATGCACTTCAAGCCGGGACTGCGCGATCCGGCGACGACGTTTCTCCATCGGCTTTCGGCCAGGATGGCCGAGCTCCCTGGGCTGAGGGCGTTAAATGAATCCCAAATCCGCACGTTCGAAGCACATCTCGGCGCAGTGCCTGCCCCTGTGCTGAATGGGATCGTGTGCACGCTGAAAGAAAACCCCGATCTGATTCTGCCCTTCGCCCTCACGACGGAATACCCGGACGAAACGATCTACGGTGACGCTTTCGAGTTCGCGCACACCGTTCAGATGAATGCCGTCATCGAAGCCGCCACGCTGCTCGAGGCAGGGGCACTGGCAAACTGCATCCGGCCATAGACGTGCGTTCAAGAGCGGCGCCCAAACGGCACCGCGCGCTTGGAGAGACCCGTACCGATGGCCGAACCGGCCTCGGCGCTATCTCTCCGCTGCGTGCCTGCGTCTTCCGACACCCACCACGAAGGAGGCGACAGTACGCGTGCGGCGAATTGCCTCTTGCCGAAGGACCGCCGGATCGCGGCGTCGCGGCGCGACGGAGATTGGCCGTCTCCTGCCATTCCGATTTCAGGAAAGATACTCGGCTTAGCGGAAGTTGGGCAGAAGGCCAGCCGGGCTCCAATCAATTGACCCATTTGGAATAACCGTCTAAATCCTCAGTCTATAAGTGGCCCTACAATCAATTTTGATCGTCATTGCGCGGCAACCATGCGGAAGGGCTGAAGTAATCAAGGTACCTGCTCCGGGAGAACAACGTGCTTATCAAGTTTGTCGAGATTGCGAACTTTCGTAAGCTGCTATCGGTACGCATCGACCTCGCAGAGAAGCAGACTCTGTTCGTCGGCGCCAACAACAGCGGCAAAAGTTCGGCAATGCTCGCATTGCGGCGTTTCCTCGTACCGCGGCGCTGCCCGTTTGAGGTTCATGACGTTACGCTGTGTCATTGGCCGGCGATCGATCGGATCGGCCAGAGTTGGATCGATGCAAAGCGGGCCGATGAAGTAGTCGAGCTCACGCTTGAGACGTGGCTGCCGCTGCTGCCGGCGCTCGATCTTTGGCTCGACGTGGACGCCGGGGAGATGCACCACGTTCGCGACCTCATTCCGACGCTCGATTGGGAAGGCGGACTGCTCGGGGTGCGGCTCCGCTACGAACCGACCAATCTCGGCGATCTCTACAAGGATTTCCTGGCCGCGGTCGCCGATGCCGAGGCGTTGCGCGCTGCCGCGACGCAGGCACACGCCGAGAAGATGGCGGCCGAGGGTCAGGAGATGCCCGAGCTCAAGCTCACGCTATGGCCGTCGACGCTCGTCGATTACTTGAGCCAGCGGCTGGCCAAGAGCTTCACCATCCGCGCGTTCACCCTCGATCCCGCGCAGCTTCAGGCTCCGCTCAATGGCCAGGCGCGCCCGCAATCGCTGCCCGCCGCCTCGCTCAGCCTCGAGGGGGAACCGCTAAAGGGCCTGGTGCGCATCCACGATATTCCGGCGCAACGCGGGTTCGGCGAGGAAGCGCCGCGCGGCGATGACGAGGATGCGCCGGCCGGATCGCCCGGCAGTCGGCTCTCCGATCAGCTGCGTAGCTATTATTCCAAGCACCTCGATCCGACCAAGGGACCGGACGTCAAGGATTTGGGGGCATTGCAGGCGATCGAAGCGGCGCAGGACGCGTTCGATCAGAAGCTCACTGAGAGCTTTGAAGCGGCGTTCAGCGAAGTCGAGGGCATGGGCTATCCCGGCGTCACCGACCCCAAGCCGAAGGTGTCGACGCGGCTCAAGGCAATCGACGGCCTCAACCACTCCGCGGCGGTGACCTTCGTGGTCGACGTGACACCGGCGGAGGGCGACGTGGTGGCGCCGGTGCTGCGCCTACCCGAGAACAACAATGGGCTCGGCTATCAGAACCTCATCTCGATGATCTTCCGGCTGATGAGCTTCCGGGATTCGTGGATGCGTGTCGGCAAGGCTGCGAGCACTAATCCCGCTGCCGTGATCGAGCCGCTGCACCTCGTCCTTGTCGAGGAGCCCGAGGCGCACCTCCATGCGCAGGTCCAGCAGGTGTTCATCAACAAGGCCTATGAGGTGCTTCGCGCGCATCCCGACCTCAGAGGCACCAAGCTGCGGCGCACCCAACTTGTGGTCAGCACCCATTCGAGCCATGTCGCGCATGAAGTATCGTTCGAATGCCTGCGCTACTTCCGGCGCCTGCCCGCCGGCATGGTGTCGCGGATACCGGTCTCCACGGTGATCAACCTCTCGGAGGTATTCGGCGCGGGCAACGAGACTGCCCGTTTCGTGACGCGCTACCTGCGCGCGCAACACGCCGACCTGTTCTTCGCGGATGCTGCCATCCTGGTCGAAGGGCCTGCGGAACGCATGATCGTGCCGAACTTCATCCGCCACAAATTCGAGGTGCTCAGCAAGAGCTACATTACTCTGCTCGAGATTGGTGGCAGCCATGCCCATCGCCTTCGCCCGCTGATCGACCATCTCGGCCTGCTGACGCTGATCATCACCGACCTCGACAGCCAAGCGGCCGGTACGACCACATCGGCGCCACCCACGCCGGGTGCCGGGCAGACCACCAACAACACGACACTGCAGCAATGGGTTCCTAAGCAAGCCAACGTCGACGCGCTATGGGGAGCGACGCCAGCGGAGCGAACGTTCGAACCCGCGGGCGACCCGCTGTTCGCGGTGCGTGCCGCCTATCAGCTGCCGGTCGAAGTGACGCTTCCGGGCACCGCCGCGAGCGAGACGGCCTATCCCTACACGTTCGAGGATGCGCTTGCATTCGAGAACCTCGCCTTCTTCGCCGCGCTTCCCGGCCCGGGGCTGGTCTCCAAGTTCCGAAACGCGATTGCCGCGGGTGGCGGCGCGGCCGCGGTCGGCGCGGCGATGTTCGAGGCCCTCAAGACAGGCAAAAAGGCCGAGTTCGCGCTCGACGTGCTTGATGCCGACATGTTCGAAACCCTGACGGTGCCGCGCTACATCGCCGAAGGGCTGACTTGGCTGCAGGAGCGGCTGAAGAAGAAGCAGAACGAGATATTGCCGGCGATTGAGGGAGCAGCGGCATGACCGGCGAGGACGCCGACGATCTGATTGATGCGGCGGCGGACGAGACCATTCGCGAATGCCTCGATCTCGCCGCGCCGCGCAGCTTCTTCCTGTACGCCGGCGCCGGCTCGGGCAAGACCCGATCTCTGGTCCAGGCAGTGCGCGACCTGTGCGAGCGCCAAGGCCGCCAGCTGGCGCTGACCGGCCAGAAGATCGCGATCATCACCTATACCAATGCCGCCCGCGACGAGATCGTGCAGCGGCTCGAATTCGATCCGCGGGTTGACGTATCCACCATCCACGCCTTCGCTTGGTCGCTGATCCGCGGCTATGACGGCGACATCCGCAAGTGGCTCGACGCGAACCTGGTAGCCGAAATTGCCGAGCTTGAGCAGAAGCAGGCGAAAGGCCGGGCGGGCAAGGCGGCGATCGAGCGCGCGCAGTCGATCGAGAGCAAGACCCGGCGCCGCGAAGGTCTCCGCGAGATTACGCGGTTCATCTACAGCCCGACCGGAGACAATCGCACGCGCGATTCGCTCAATCACGCCGAGGTTATCGCTATGACCGCGGTGTTCCTCAACACGAAGCCGGGCCTGCGCCGGCTCCTGTTCGCCCGCTATCCGATCCTGTTGATCGACGAGAGCCAGGATACCGCAAGGCGCCTCATGGACGCGCTGCTCGACGTCCAGGCGGCTTTCCCGGCGCAGTTCTGCCTGGGGCTATTCGGCGACACCATGCAGCGCATCTACGCCGATGGTAAGGTCGGCCTCGCCGAGGCGATCCCCGAAGCCTGGGCGAGGCCGCGCAAGGCAATGAATCATCGCTGTCCCAAGCGCGTGATCGCGCTCATCAATAAGATCCGCGCCGATGATGACAAACAGGATCAGCAGCCGCGGAGCGACTCGCCCGAAGGGACTGTCCGGCTATTCCTCGCGCCCGAGACCGTCGCCAACAAGAGGGGTGTCGAAGCGGCCGCAGCGACGAGAATGGCCGAGCTGACCGGCGATGAGGATTGGCTCCCCGGCCGTAATGGGGTGAAGACGCTCGCGCTCGAGCATCTGATGTCTGCGCGCCGGTTCGGGTTCGAACATTTTTTCGGGCCGCTCTATGCCTATGAGCCGATGCGCACGGGGCTGCTCGACGGCACGGGCCGCGGTCTCGGTTTCTTCACCCGCGAGCTGCTCCCGCTCGCAATCGCGCTAGCGGCGGGCGACCGTTTCGCGATCGCGGCGGCGATCCGCCAGACCTCGCCGCTGCTCGATCGGCAGCGGCTGGCGGAAGCCGGGGAGAAGCAGCAGGAGGAGCTGGCACGCGCGAAGGCCGCGTGCGACGGGCTCAAGTCGCTGCTGCTGGCCGAGAACCCGCCGACCCTGCGCGCCGTACTGCGCTACGTGGCGGCGACCGAGCTGTTCGTCATTCCTGATGTGCTGCAACCGTTCGTCCCCGAGGGGCCTACGGATGCGGCGGCTGCCGAGCCGGAGGAAGACGCGAGCACCGAAGCGGGTGCTTGGCGTAGGGCGCTCGACGCGCCATTCCCCGATATCGAGAAATATGATCGCTACGTCCGCGGCGTGTCGCAGTTCGATACGCATCAGGGCGTGAAGGGCCGCGAGTTTCCGCGCGTGATGGTGGTGATCAGCGACGACGAAGCGCGCGGCTTCCTGTTCAGCTACGGTAAGCTCATGGGGACCAAGGACAAGACCAAGACCGACCTCGAAAATGAGGCAGCGGGCAACGACACCAGCATCGACCGCACCCGTCGCCTTTTCTACGTGACTTGCAGTCGTGCCGAGGAGAGCCTCGCCATCGTTTATTATTCCGACAATCCCGTCCTGGCGAGCACCGCCCTCCTCGAGCGTGGCTGGTTCGCTGACGACGAGATTGAGGTTATTGCCGCCTGAAGGTCGATTGCGGACCGCGCTAAACGTAACCGCACGATCTCAATGCACCTAACAGACAGCAGCTTTCAGGGTCTGGCCTAGCGGCAGTGAATGACTACGTTGGGCGCGAAGCAGACAGCAGTTGGCCGCCTTCCGTACGGATCAGAAAGGCAACCCTGCGGACGATGTTCCCGTGACAGCGGGCACGCAGTGAGGCGGGTTCGCGAATTCAACCTGGCGTACCTTGCGATGGAAGCCAGGCGCTTCACTGGCGTTGCCGCGTCCCTCGGCGTCGGGTGTCCTCGCAACTTCCGGGGGAGGGAAAGAACCACCAAGTTTGCAAAGCTACTCGGCTCTGGCTCCCGACGCGGCCACTATGGCGGCCTGGCGGGGGATCTCCTCGGCGAGGTAGGCGGTGACGAGGTCGGGCGCTCCAGTCCTGACTGTGAGTCCCATCTCACGCAGCCGCTCGCGCATGGCCGGGTCTGCGGCGACCGCGTTCAGCGCACCATTCAGCCGGGCGATCGCCTCCGCAGGCACGCCGGTGGGCGCGAGCAGCGCGAAGCAGGTTTCGCTGATGAGGGCGGGCAGGCCGAGTTCGGTCGTCGTGGGCACGTCCGGCAGCACGGGGGAACGCTCGGCCGAGAAGACGGCGACGACGCGCAGCGTGCCGCCGCGGACATGCGGCACCGTCATCGGGACGACCGGGAAGATCGCCTGGATGCGGCCCGCCAGCAGGTCCGTCAACGCGCCGGCCGGCGTCGGATAGGGGACGTGCGTAAGGCTGTTGCCGACGCGCTGGCTGACCATCTCGCCGGCGATGTGCCAGGAGCTGCCGACGCCGGTCGTGCCGTAGGAGGTCGCGCCGGGGTGCGCGCGGGCATACGCCATGAAGTCCTCGAGCGACCGCACCGACGTCGTCGGGCTGACGGCCAGGACATTCGGCGTGCAGCCGACCATGCCGATGGGCATGAAGTCGCGCCGTGGATCGTAGCCGGTGTCCCGGTACAGCGCGAGGTTGGTCGCCATCGGCCCGGTCCAGGAGATGGCGATTGTGTAGCCGTCCGGGCGCGCCCGTGCCGCCTGCGCCATCCCGATGTTGCCGCCGGCGCCGGGACGGTTGAGCACGACGATGCTCTGGCCAATACGCTTGCCGATCTCCTCAGCCAGCAGACGCGCAAGAGGGTCCGACGAACCGCCCGCACCGGCTGGCAGGATCATCGAGATGGTCTGGCGCTCCGGCCAGGCTTGCGCCTGTGCCGGCGCCGCAGCGGCGACGGCGGCCGCCGCGACCAGAGCGAGGAACTTCATCACGCGCTCACCTTCGAACGGGCTTGGATCATCGTCACCTGCGTCGGCACCTGGTCCCGCGGCACGAGGCATGAGCTCAGGCCGACGACCGGCCGTACCCGCGATCCCGGTGCGCTGGTCGCCCACTTCCCTGTGGCGGCGAGGCCGTTCACCGCGAGGGGATCGATCTCACGCCGCAGCTTGTCGGCCTCGGCACGGCTCGAGGTCTTGAGGGCGACGCGGAGGATCACCTCATAGGGATCCGCGGCGGGCGGGGGCGATGCCTCGCGATGCACCGCGTTGATGCCGAGATAGTCGAAGCGCAATTCATCGGCCTGCAGCGCGACCTTGCGGAAGCGATCCTCCAGCAGCGCCTGCGTCGCCTGTGCGCGCGCCAGCGCGCCGGGGCCGGCGAAGATGACCATCTCCTCGGTCATGAAGCCCTCACGCAGCCCGACCAAGACCTTGAGGGTGGGCGGGCGTGGCCGCCCGGCCTCGGCTTCGATGAGGACCTCGACCTCGTCGGGGCCAGCCTGTTCGAAGCGGACCTTGGTGAGGTCGGCCACGCAGTCAGGGCAAAGGTATGATGCGGGGTCGCCGACCTCGTAGAGTAATTGCTCCTTGCAGGTGGCAGGGGTCAGAAGGCCGCCGCTGCCGGGCAGCTTCGACAGGATGACGCGGTCCTCGCTGACCTCGGCGATGGGATTGCCGAGGTCAGAGAGGCCGGGGACGTCCTTGTAGCCAGGGTCGGCGAAATAGCCGCCGCAGACCTGCGCGCCACATTCCATGAGATGGCCGATGATCATGCCGCGCGCCATGCGCCGGTAGTCGTCGATCGACCAGCCGAACTCATGCATCATCGGGCCGAGATAAAGGCAGGCGTCGGCGACGCGCGTAGTCACGACGACATCGGCGCCCTTCGCGAGGGCCTCGGCGATGCCGGCCGCGCCCATGTAGGCCTCGGCGGAGACGATGGCATCGCGCTGCGCGCCGACCGCCGCCCCGGTCTCGAGGAAGGCCGCACCGAGGCCGGTGATCCGGTCGGTCAGAATGCCGCCATCCACAGCAGCGATGCGCAGCCTCTCGATGCCGAGCTCCTCGGCCAGCGCTGCAAGCCGCTGCGCGGCGCCGACCGGGTCGAGCCAACCCTGGTTCGTGATAATGCGAATACCCTGGTCCTTGCAGCGCCGGAGGATCGGCTCCATCCGCGGGACCAGATAGGGGTCGTAGAGCGGCGTCGCGGGGTTCTCCATCCGCGCGGTCTGCGCCGCAGCCATGGTCACTTCCGACATCGTCTCGAAGCAGAGGTAGTCGATCCTGCCGCGATCGATGAGGTCGCTCGCGGGTTCGAAGCGGTCGCGGGACCAGGCGGTGGCGGAGCCCAGGCGGATCGTGCGCCCTTGAATCGGCGGCCGCGTCGCTGGCGCGGGGCCGGACTGCGGCCGGGTACGGCCGACCGGCACGCGGACCGGCAGGGTCAGCATGAGAGAGGACAGCGCCTTGCCGGATTCCTCGAAAGCTAGGGTGCGGGAGCGGCCGCCTTCCAGCACTTCGTCGAGCACGAAGTTGAGCGCACCGATGGCGGGGACCTCGAAGCGCGTGATGCCGCCCTTGGTGATCGGGGCGAAGATGCGCTTGACGGCATCTACAGTGACCTGCTCGGCGATAAGGCCGTACTCCGCCGGATCATAGGCGATCACGGAGATCATCGAGCTGTTGCCCTTCTCGCCGGAACGGGCGTGGGCGATCTCCCGAAGGGGGACGAGGTGGGTGTCAGTCAATGGTCGCTCCTGTCATGCGAACAACCTCGGTCCATTTGGCGATGTCGGCCGCGACGAAGGTCTGGAACTCGGCCGGCGTGCTGCCGACCAGGGTGAAGCCCTGCTGGCTGGCCTGCGCCTTCAGCTCGCTGTCGGCGGCCGCGCGGGCGAGAATGCCCTGGAGCGAGGCGGTGATGCGGGGTGGCAGGCGCGCCGGGCCGAACAGCCCCATCCAGGCCGTCGCGTCGAAGTCCTGCACGCCCTGCTCGCGCGGCGTCGGCACCTCGGGCAGCAGCGGCGTGCGCTCCGGCGCCAGGACGGCGATGGCCTTGATCTGACCGCTCCGGATGTTCCCGACGAGGGCCGGCACCTGGTAGATCACGATCGGCACGTGGCCGGCCATGGTGTCGGTGATGGCCTGGCCGATCTCGCGATAGGGGACGTGGTTGAGCGGCGCACCGGTACGCAGCTTCAGCAGTTCTCCGGCGAGTTGCCCGGAGGAGCCGACGCCACCGGTCGCGAAGTTCAGCCCACCGCGCTGACGGGCATAGGCGACGAGTTCGGGAATGGTGTTCGCGGGCAGGTCCTTGTTCACCGCGAGCAGGTTCGGGAAATGCGCGACGAGTGAGACCGGAGTGAAGTCCTCGAGCACGCGGTAGGGGATGTTCGCCATCATCGCGGCGTTGATGGAATGCGAGGAGATCGTGCCCATCACCAGCGTGTAGCCATCCGGCGCCGCGCGAGCGACCGCGGCGCTGCCGATGGTCCCGCCGCCGCCTGCCCGGTTCTCGACAACCACCGGCTGCCCGAGCTCGGCCGTCATGCGCCGCGCGACGACCCGGGCGAGGATGTCGGTGCTGGACCCGGCGCCGTAAGGCACGATCAGGGTGATCGGGCGGTTCGGCCAGGGCGCGTCCTGCGCCGCGGCCCGGGCGCCACCGCCGGCGACCAGGGCCAAGGAGAGCCGGCCGACATCGCGCCGCCGCACTGTGTTCATGGCACTTCCTCGGACGTTTTCTTGTGAGCCGCCATGCCCTCAGGCCGGCAGCTCAACGACGTTGAGCGTGGCGCCGGAGAGCGTCAAACGCTAGGTTTTCGCGTATTGATCTTGAAAGACGATCAATGCGCGATATCGAGTTCACCCGGCAACTTCGCGACGTGAACCTCACGCAGTGCCTCACTTTTCTGGCCGTCGCGGAGATCGGCAGTTTCCGCGGAGCGGCTGAGCGGCTGCACATCTCCCAGTCGGCGTTGAGCGTGCAGGTGCGTCAGATGGAGCGGGCGCTCGGCGTGCCGCTGCTGCACCGCACAACACGAAGCGTGGTGCTGACGGCGCAGGGCCAGGTTGCGCAGGCAGCGCTGCGGCGCATCTGCGGCGACCTCGACCGCATGGTGAAGGACTTCCGTGAGGAGGCGGCGCTGCATAAGGGCTTCCTCAGCGTCGCCGTGCTGCCTTCCCTCGCCGCGACGCTGCTGCCGCAAGTGGTGACCGGTTTCGGGGCGGCGCATCCGGGCATCGAGGTGCGGCTGCGGGATGCGGATTCCAAGGCCATCGTCGCGATGCTCCGCGGCGGCGACGTGGACATGGGCATCCTGTCGCGCAACGCGGCTCTGGACGGGTATCTCTTCACGCCGCTGTTCGAGGACGAATTCCTCGTCGTCGTACCGCGCGAGGGGCACCCGCTCAGCGCCCGCCG
>NZ_JABBKX010000013.1 GCF_012927745.1 Neoroseomonas marina | reverse complement strand
CCCCTGCGACCCGCGGCTCAATGCCGAGCAGTCGCTGGAACTGGCCTTCCTGAGCGCGGAGGAGCTGAAGCCCCGCAAGGCCGCCGCGCTCGCGACCCCGGCCCAGGCGGCGCAGTGAACAAGCCGCCCCCGCTCGGCGGCGCCACGCTCGGCGCCGCGCTGGCGACCGGCGTGCCGCGGCGGGATGCCCCCGCCGCCACGCCGCCTACCGACACGTCGGACGCGGTCATCACCGCGCGGACGGATTCCTACTTCAACCGCACCAAGCAGATCGTCGCGCGCTTCGGCGACACGCGGGTGACCTACGCGGTCTTCCTGCGCCGTCCCGTGGTCTGCGCGCCGCGGCTGATGCTCGACTGGCTGCGGGCCGTGGCGAAGGCCCGCGGCACCGACGTGCACATCGAGGTGATGCACGAGGAAGGTGTGTGGGTCGGCGCCGGCGATCCGCTGCTCTACATCACCGGCTCGCTCGTCGCGCTGTCGGACCTCGAGACGCTGCTGCTGCAGAAGCTCGGCGCGGCCTGCGTCGCCGCCCACAACGCCTACCAGATGTGCCTCGAACTGCCGAAGGTCGCCTTCCTGGCCATGGAGGCCCGGCACTGTGCCGGGGCCGAGATGCAGGAGATGATGGCCTACGCCGCCTCCGTCGGCAGCCGAGCGGCGCAGGCCGAAGGGGCCAAGGGCTTCATCGGCAACGCCAATGACGCGACGGCCCACTGGTTCGGCCAGAAGTCCGGCTACGGGACCATGCCGCACGCCCTGATCGGCTACGCCGGCACCACCGTCCGTGCGGCCGAGATGTTCCACGAGACCTATCCGACCGAGCCTCTCACCGTCCTCGTCGACTATTTCGGGCGCGAGGTGACGGACGGCCTGGCGGTCGCGCGGCGCTTCCCGGAACTCGCCGCCGAGGGCCGGCTGGCGGTGCGCCTCGACACCCATGGCGGCCGCTTCCTCGAGGGCCTCGACCCGGCGGAATCCTACGCCGTGCTGGAACGCCACGCGCCGGGCGCGATCCGCCGCTACCGCAGCGAGACGGAACTGCGCCACCTGGTCGGCACCGGCGTTTCCGCCGCGGCGATCTGGAAGATGCGCGAGGAACTCGACACCGCCGGCTTCCCGAAGGTCCGCATCGTCGCCTCCTCCGGCTTCGGGGTCGGCAAGTGCCGCGTGATGGCCGAGGCCAAGGCGCCGATCGACGTCGTCGGCACCGGATCCTTCATCCCCGACGCCTGGTCGGAGACCTACGCGACCGCCGACATCGTCGACTATGACGGCACGCCGCGGGTGAAGGTCGGGCGCGAATTCCTGCTGCGCAACGGGGCGCGCCGGCGCGGGGGCGCCTGACGGCGCCACCCTGCGCGATCAGCGCATGTCCACACCCTGCTTGCCCTGCGCCATGGCCTGGGCAATCAGGCGGCGTTCCTGCTCGGCACCCTCGGCATCGGTGAAGAAGGTGAAGATCGCGAAGCGCTCCCCGCGCGTGACGGGCAGCGCCTCGTGCAGCAGGTCGCAGGAGAAGATCACGCAGCCGCCCGCCTCGGGCTCATATTCCTCGGAGCCGAATTCGGGGAAGCGCAGCGTCCCGCCCTCGTAGTCGCCGGTGTTGAGGTTCAGGCTCATCGCGAAGCGGCGATGCGCCGTGGTCGGCGTGCGGTTGTCGCGATGCGCGCCGAAGGCGCCGGCGTCGGTCGCGGAGTAGCAGCCGATCCGTGGCGCCTCGAAGCTCGCGGCGCGGAAGCGATAGGCGCGCCACATCTCGGGCGCCACGCGCCGTTCGAGCCGCTGCTGGAAGCGGTCATAGAGCGCCCGGTCGTCGAGGAAGACATCCGTGCGGCGCTTGATGTCGGCGACCGCGCCGGTGCCGACGGCCTCGCTGCCCATGGCGACGCGCCCCTGGCTCTTGGTGCCGTTGCGCCAATGGGTCAGCAGCGCCTCGATCAAGGCGGGTTCGAGGACATTCGGGACGATCAGCACGGGCGCGCCCTGGCGGCGCGGCGCGGCGGCGGGTTGTGGCGGCGGGATGGACTCGATCGCGGCGTCGAGCGCCGACTCGCCCGCCCCGAGAAACCCGATCCGCCCGCGCGGGGTCAGCACCACGGCGCCCACATCGGGCAGGCCGAACCCGTTGAGCAGCCGCCGTGCGGGGTCGAACAGCCGCTGCGGGCCGCCCGGCCGCGGCGCACCGGCGGGCATCTGGCACACCACCAGGAACAGCTGCGCCCCGCGCTCCGCGAGCTGTGCCATAGCGGCGGCCAGGCGCTCCGGCGTCGGCTCGATCCCGAGCAGCAGCACGCGGTGCGACCCGGCGATGGCCTGGCCGTGCAGGTCGACGTTCTTCCCGGCCGCGTCGGGGAGCGTGAGCGAGAGGAGGAGATCCCCTTGCCCGAGGGAGGCGCTGTTCGACATGGCAGCAATCTCGCACCGGAATGTGTGGGCCGGAACCGGTTTCTGGATCGAGGCCGATCGGCGATGATCGACGTCTATGCCGGATCCGACGCCGCCGCCCGCCCGGGCCCCGATCACGCCCGACGCGGCCGCGCGCGAACGCCGCATCGGCTGGATCTGCGCCGTGCTGCTGCTGTTGGTCTGGGCGAGCTTCCATCTCGTCTCCCGCTTCGTCGTGCGGGAGACGCTGACGCCCTGGGATGTCGCCGCATTGCGCTACGGCGGGGCCTTCCTCTGCGTGCTGCCCTTCCTGGCGCTGCGCGGCCTGCCGCGGGTTCCCGTCGCCCGCATCCCGGCGGCGCTGGTTTTCGCAGGGCTCGGCTTCCCGATCATGGCCTATGCGGGCTACCGGCTCGCCCCGGCCGCGCATGGCGCGACGATCATGGCCGCCGGCCTGCCGGCGGTGACGGCCATCCTCGCCGCGCTGGCGGGGCAGGGGATGCCCTCCCGTCGGCGGATGCTCGGCATCGGAACGATCATCGCGGGCAGCCTGCTGCTCGCCGTGACGACGGGCGGGGCCTGGGCGGGGGCCTGGCGGGGGGACCTGCTGTTCCTCGCCGCGGTCAGCAGCTGGGCGGTCTACACCCTGCTGGTCCAGCGCTGGCGGCTGCCGGCGCTCGACACCACGCTCGCCATCGGGCTGACCGCCGCGCCGGTCTATCTGCCGGTCTGGTGGCTGTTCCTGCCTTCGGGGCTGGCCGAGGCCTCCTGGGCGGCCATCCTCGGCCAGGCGGCCTTCCAGGGGGCGGGGGCGGCGATCATCGCCGGCGTCCTGTTCACCCGCTCGGTCACCGCCCTCGGCCCGACCGTCACGACCATGATCGGCGCCGCCGTGCCGGGCATTGTCGCCCTCGTCGCCTGGCCGCTGCTGGGGGAGGCGCTGCCCCCCGTCGGGCTGCTGGCCGTGCTGCTGGTCTCGGCGGGCATGCTGCTCGGGATCGGCGGATCGCGTTGACCCCCACCCCGGCGATACCTAGGTTCCGCGGATCATGGCCGACACGCTGAAGATCGCGCTCGCGCAGATCAATACCACCCATGTGGGCGCGCTCACCGCCAATGCGGACCGCATCCGCGCGGCGCGGGCCGAAGGGGCGCGCCTTGGCGCGGACCTTGTGGTCACCCCGGAGTTCTCGGTCGGCGGCTACCTGCCCGAGGATCTCGTCCGCAAGCCGGCCTATGTCGCGGCCTGCGCCGAGATCATCGCGCAACTCGCCGCCGAGACCGCCGATGGCGGCCCCGGCCTGATCGTCGGCGGCCCCTGGCAGGACGGGGACAAGCTGCACAACGCGGCCTTCCTCCTCGAAGGCGGGCGCATCGCCGCCCGCCGCGCCAAGCACGAGCTGCCCAATTACGGCGTCTTCGACGAGAAGCGCGTCTTCGATGCCGGCCCGGTGCCCGGTCCGATCCCGTTCCGCGGCTTCCGCATCGGCCTGATGGTCTGCGAGGATTGGTGGCTGCCGACGGTCGCCGAGACTCTCTGCGAGACCGGCGCCGAGATCCTGCTGTCGATCAACGGTTCCCCCTTCGAGGCCGACAAGCACGAGACGCAGCGCCTGCCGCTCGCGGTGACGCGCGTCGTCGAGACCGGCCTGCCCTTCGTCTTCCTCGGCCAGGTCGGCGGGCAGGACGAGATCGTCTTCGACGGCGCCTCCTTCGTGCTCAATCCCGACCGTTCGCTCGCGCAGCTCATGCCATCCTTCGCCGAGGAGGTGCGCCTGACCGAATGGCACCGGGAGGGCGAGCGCTTGGTTTGCAAGCCCGGCGCCATCGCGAAGGTCCCGGACCGGCTCGGGCAGGTCTATGCGGCGATGGTGCTCGGCCTGCGCGACTATGTCGGCAAGAACGGCTTCCCGGGCGTGGTGCTGGGCCTGTCGGGCGGCATCGATTCCGCGATCTCGGCCGCCGTCGCCGTCGATGCGCTGGGGCCCGACCGCGTGCGCGCGGTGATGATGCCCTCGCCCTACACCAGCGGCGAGAGCCTCGAGGACGCGGCGGAATGCGCGCGCCTGCTCGGCATCCGCTACGACACGATCGGCATCGGGCCGGCGATGGATGCCTTTACCTCGATGCTCGCCCCCGCCTTCGGCAACCGCCCGGCGGACATCACCGAGGAGAACATCCAGTCCCGCATCCGCGGCGTGACGCTGATGGCGCTGTCCAACAAGTTCGGCGACATGCTGCTGACCACCGGCAACAAGTCCGAGATGTCCACCGGCTACGCCACCATCTACGGCGACATGTGCGGCGGCTATTCCGTGCTGAAGGACGTCTACAAGACCATGGTCTTCGCGCTCTGCCGCTGGCGCAACGCGCATGTCCCGGCCGGCGCGCTCGGCCCGGCGGGGGCGGTGATGCCCGAACGTGTCATCACCAAGCCGCCCTCCGCCGAGTTGCGCCCCAACCAGAAGGACCAGGACAGCCTGCCGGAGTACGAGGTGCTGGACGCGATCCTGGAAGGGCTGATCGAGGGCGAGAAATCGGTCGACGCCCTGGTGGCGGACGGCTTCGACCGCCCGACCGTGCTGCGCGTTTGGAAGCTGCTCGACCGCGCCGAATACAAGCGCCGCCAGGCGCCGCCGGGCGTGAAGATCACCGCCCGCGCCTTCGGCCGCGACCGCCGCTACCCGATCACCAACGGCTTCACGGCGCTGGTGAAATGAGCGGGGAATTCGAGGCCGAGGTCTTCCCGCGCGGCGAATTCGCCGTGCAGATCATGGACATGTCCGGCGCCAACGGTTCCGATCCGGTCGAGACGGTGACCGGCTTCATCAGCATCGAGCACGCCAACGCCTTCGCCCGCCGCTACGTGCGCGATTCCGTCGAACGCTGCCGCGCGCCGGGGATGGACGCCAAGGCCGTGCTCGACGCCTGGTTCGCCTATGGCGAGGATGCCGAGGTGCTCGGCGCCGATGACGATGCCTGGGTGAGCCGCTCGGAACTCAAGGACTTCGCCGACACGCCCGTGCGCGACGCCGAGGAGCGCAACTGGCGCGTCCTCGATCCCCGCCAGGACGAGGACGACGACGAGGAGGAGGACGAGGCGTGAGCCATTCCGTCCTCTGCGGCGACTTCGCGCATTACCAGGACCCCGACGAGGAATGGTCGGTCGACGGCTTCCGCACCGCGGAGGCCGCCGCCGAATACGCCCGCCGCTTCGTGCGCGACCAGATCGAGGGCCTGCGGGGCGAATACGCGTCGCCCGATGCGCTGCGCGACGCCTATCTCTCCTTCGGCGAATACGCGATCGCGCCCGGCTTCGACCTGCAGGCCTGGCTCGCCCACTGCATCGCCAATCCCGCCGCCCGCAAGGCGGACACCGACTACCAGGCGCTCGATCCCTCCGCATGAAACTCCGCTTCGCCCCGTCGCCGACGGGTCTTCTCCATGTCGGCAATGCCCGCGTGGCCGTCGCCAACTGGCTCTTCGCGCGCCACCACGGCGGCGCCTTCGTGCTGCGCCTGGACGACACCGACCTCGAACGCTCCAAGCCCGAATTCGCGCAGGCGATCGAGGAGGATCTCCGCTGGCTCGGCCTCGACTGGGATGAGCGCGTCGCGCAGTCCGACCGGCTCGACCGCTACGCCGCCGCCGCGGAAAAGCTGAAGGCCTCCGGCCGCCTCTACCCCTGCTTCGAGACCGAGGAGGAACTCGCCTACAAGCGCGAGCGCCGCCGCCGCGAAGGCCGCCCGCCGATCTACGACCGCGAGGCGCTGAAGATGACGCCCGAGCAGATCGAGCGCGCCCTCGCCAACGGCAAGCAGCCCTATTGGCGCTTCCGGCTGTCGATGCGCTCGGTCGGCTGGCGGGACCTGGTGCTCGGCGACCGCACGGTGAAGCTCAGCGCCATCTCGGACCCCGTGCTGGTCCGCGCCGACGGCTCGCCGCTCTATACCTTCACCTCGGTGGTCGACGACCTCGAGATGGGCGTCACGCACATCATCCGCGGCGAGGATCACGTCACCAACACCGGCATCCAGCTCGACCTCTTCGAGGCGCTGGGCGGGAACCCCGCGACGCTCGCCTTCGGCCACCTGCCGCTGCTGACGGATGAGGAAGGCGGCGCCCTGTCGAAGCGCCTCGGCTCCATCTCGCTGCGCCACCTGCGCAAGGATGGGATCGAGCCGGCGGCGCTGGTGGGCTACCTCGCCGCGCTTGGCACATCCGCCGATCCGGTGCCGGGGATGCCGCGCGACCTCGCGCCCACCTACGACATCGCCCGCACCTCCCACGCCACGGCGCGCTTCGATACGCGGCACATGCTGGCGCTGAACCGCCGCGTGCTGCACGAGGCGCCCTTCGACGCCATCCGCGCCCGCCTGCCCGAGGGTGCGGACGAGGCCGCCTGGCTCGCCATCCGCGGCAACCTCGACCTGATGCGGGAAGCCCGCCATTGGTTCGAGATCGTCCGCGGCACGATCATCCCGCCGGTGCAGGACGGGGAGCACGACTTCCTCGCCGCGGCCCTCGCTGCCCTGCCGCCCGAACCCTGGGATGCCGGCACCTGGCGCGCCTGGACCGAGGCCCTGAAGGCCACCACCGGCCGCAAGGGCAAGGGCCTGTTCCACCCGCTGCGCCTGGCCCTGACCGGGGAGGAACAGGGCCCCGACCTCGGCACCCTGCTGCCGCTGATCGGGCGGGAAAGGGCGGCGTTCCGGTTGCGCCTGTCAGCGGGCGCTTGAACCGGGCGCGGGTTCCGCGCCATAAGCAAGGCATGTCCGCGTCCAGGCTCCGCGCGCCCGCGCTCTGTCGCTGAACCGCTCTTCCGGGGAAGATGCTTCCCCGCGCGCCTGCACGACGCCCCCGACCTCCGCCGACGACGGACCGCCATGACCGACCTCTTCCTCCACGACAGCGCCGCGCGCACGAAGCGCCGGTTCCAGCCGATCGATCCGGCTCATGTGCGGATGTATGTCTGCGGCCCGACGGTCTACGACCTCGCGCATCTGGGCAACGCGCGCCCGGTCGTGGTGTTCGACGTGCTGGCCCGGCTGCTGCGCCGGCTCTATCCGCAGGTGACCTACGTCCGGAACATCACGGACGTGGACGACAAGATCAACGCGCGCAGCCGTGACTCCGGCGAGCCGATCGCCGCCATCACCGCCCGCACCACCGCCGATTTCCACCGCGACATGGCCGCCCTCGGCGCCCTGCCGCCGGATGTCGAGCCCCGCGCGACCGGCCACATCGCCGAGATGATCGCGCTGATCGAGCGCCTGATCGCGAACGGCCACGCCTATGCGGCCGATGGCCACGTCCTGTTCAGCGTTCCCTCCTTCGGCGACTACGGGAAGCTATCGGGCCGCACGCCGGACGAACTGCTCGCCGGCGCGCGCATCGACGTCGCACCCTACAAGCGCGATGCCGGCGATTTCGTGCTGTGGAAGCCTTCCGACGACGCCACGCCTGGCTGGGGTAGCCCCTGGGGCCGCGGACGCCCGGGCTGGCACATCGAGTGCTCCGCGATGTCGTGGAAGCATCTCGGCGAGGAATTCGACATCCATGGCGGCGGGCACGACTTGATCTTCCCGCACCATGAGAACGAGGTGGCGCAATCCGTCTGCGCCTTCCCGGGCCATGCCTTCGCGCATTACTGGATGCACAACGGCATGCTGCTCGTCGACGGCGAGAAGATGTCGAAGTCGCTCGGCAATTTCCGCACCGTGCGCGACATCCTCGCCGAAGGCCCCTGGGCCGGCGAGGCCTTCCGCCTGCTGCTGCTGCGCACGCATTACCGGGCCTCGCTCGACTTCACGATGGAGGCGTTGCGCGAGGCCAAGGCTGAGCTCGACGACCACTACGCCATGCTCTCGCGCGCGCCGGCCGCGCCCGGCGGCGGTGCCGCGACGCACCTGGCCGACTGGGTCATCGCGCCGCTGCTCGACGACCTGAACACGCCGCTTGCCCTCGCGCGTCTGCGCGACCTGCGTACGCTGGAGAATGCCGTGACCGTCGGCGGCTCCCCGGCCGTCGCCATGGAGCGCGCGGGCCTGACCACGCCACCCGCGCCAGGCGTAGCCGCCGCCGCCTTCCGCGAGGCCGCCGCCGTGCTCGGCGTCGCCACCGGCGATCCTGCCGCCTGGCTGCAGGGTGGGGGCGACGACGCCGCTGACGTCGAGGCCGCCATCGCCGCCCGCCTCGCAGCCCGCAAGGCGAAGAACTGGGCCGAGGCCGACCGCATCCGCGACGACCTCAAGGCCAAGGGAATCCTACTCGAGGACGGCGCCGGCGGGACCACCTGGCGGCGCGCTTGACCTTCCCATTGTGGGAAACCCCATCTCCCCACCCGGTCCACTCCAACCGGGAGAAACACAGATGATCCGTCCCGTCCTTGCCCTTGCCGCCGCCCTGGTCGCGCTGCCCGCCCTCGCGCAGCCGTCGCATCAGGGCCATGGCGCCCCTGCCGCGGCCGCCGCACAGGAACCGGCCTCGACGCGCGAATACCGCGCCGCGTCGGACCGCATGCATCGCGACATGGCGATCCGCTACACGGGCAATGCCGATCGCGACTTCGCCGCCGGCATGATCCCGCATCATCAGGGCGCCATCGACATGGCCCGCGTCGTCCTGCGCCATGGCTCCGACCCGGAGATGCGCGCGCTCGCCGAGAACATCATCCGCGCGCAGGAGGCGGAGATCGCGCAGCTGCGCGCCTTCCTCGCCCGCACCCAGCCGCGATGACCGGCGGGCGGAAGGATGGGCGGGCGAGGCTGACGCCGCCGGCGGGCGAGAGCCCCATCATCGTGCTGGTGCGCCCGCAGATGGCGCGCAACATCGGCACGACGGCGCGGGCCATGGCCAATGGCGGGCTTTTCCACCTGCGGATCGTCGCCCCGCGCGACGGCTGGCCGCAGGCCGATGCCTATCCCTCCGCCTCGGGTGCCGATGCGATCCTGGATGCGGCCCAGGTCTTCGATACCGTGGCGGAGGCGGTCGCCGACTGCCACCGCGTGATGGCGACCTGCCCGCGCCCGCGCCATGTCGTGGTCCCGGTCCGCACCGCGCGCGCCGCGGCGGAGGACCTCCGCGAGATCGCCGCGCGCAACCTGCGGTCCGCCGTGCTGTTCGGGCCGGAGCGGGCGGGCCTCGAGAACGAGGACATGGCCTGCGCCGACACGCTGGTCCGCTATCCGCTGAACCCCGAGCACATGTCGCTCAACCTGGCCCAGGCGGTGATGATCCTGGCCTATGAATGGTGGACGGCCGCCGAGACGACCCCGCCGCGCGCCCTGATGACCAACGAGACGCGCGTGGCGACGAAGGGCGAGCTCGAGGGTTTCCTCAACCGTCTGGTCGCCGAGCTCGACGCGACGGGCTTCCTGGACAACCTGGAAAAGCGCCCGGGGATGGTCCGCAACCTGCGCCACTGGTTCCAGCGCGGCGAGGTCACGGAACAGGAGCTCCGCACCCTGCATGGCGTGGTCACGGAACTCTCCCGCGGCCGCATGCGCCGCGGCCGCCCGGACAAGGACGACCCTGCGGCGCCGTGGCAGGTATCGGGTTCCAAGGGCCCTTAGGCCCTTGGTGGGTTCAGGGCAGAGCCCTGGTGGGGTTTCGGGGCGAAGCCCCGTCTCGCGTTACAGCTTGGCCGCCAGCTTCCGCGCCAGCAGCAGCCCGAGCCCGCCGCCCGCCGGCGCCGCCGGCAGCGCCAGGATCCACCCCGCATGATTGCCGTTGAGCACCAGGGCAAGCCCCGCATAGAGCATCAGCCCGCCCACGAGGCTGCCGACCACGCCCGCCGTGAGGCCGAGCACCAGGATGTCCGATCGCGTCACCATGGCGGCGGAGTAGGGGCCAAGGCCTTGGTTTGACAAGCCCGGCCCGCACCTCTAGACGACCGCCACCTTCCGGGAACGTGGACAGGCCTTCGGGGCCTGCGCCCGCCTTCGCCCAGCCTGGGCCCAGGCCTACCGGGACAACAGCCCTCCGGGGCACAGTAAGAAGGCCCGCACGCGCAACGCGGCGGGGTGCAGCGCATGACCAAGCGCGCCGAATCCAAGTACAAGATCAACCGCCGCCTCGGCGTGAACCTCTGGGGCCGCGCCAAGTCCCCGATCGCCAAGCGTGAATATGGCCCCGGCCAGCATGGCCAGCGCCGCAAGCAGAAGCCGACCGACTTCGGCGTGCAGCTGATGGCGAAGCAGAAGCTGAAGGGCTACTACGGCAACATCGGCGAGAAGCAGTTCCGCAAGTACTACGAGGAAGCGGTTCGCCGGAAGGGCGACACCTCGGAGAACCTGATCGAGATCCTGGAGCGCCGCCTGGACGCCGTCATCTACCGCATGAAGTTCGCGGTGACGCCGTTCGCCGCCCGCCAGTTCGTCAACCACGGCCATGTGACCGTGAACGGCAAGCGCGTGAACATCCCCTCCTACCTCGTGAAGGACGGCGACCAGATCGAGGTGAAGGAGAAGTCGAAGCAGCTCGTGGCCGTGCTCGACGCCGCCCAGTCCGCCGAGCGCGACGTGCCGGAATACATCGAGGTCGACCACCGCGCGATGCGCGGCAAGTTCCTCCGCGCGCCGAAGCTCTCGGACGTGCCCTACCCGGTCCAGATGGAACCGAACCTGGTCGTCGAATTCTACAGCCGCTGATCCGTTCCTCGGATCGTCGCCTGGCAGCGCCGGGGCCTTCGGGTCCCGGCGTTTTGCGTTTCAGGGCCCAGGCAATGGGCAGGTAGCCCGTAGAGATGCGGAATCCTTGGGCAGGGCCCGTGGGGGTTGAAGTTTTCCTGCAATAAAAGACTTGAAGAAGATTTCTCTCTCCGGATAGGGTGTGGCGACAGACACGTTCTCCGGCTCACCGCCGGTCCGCCCGCAGGATCCGCGCATGAACGTCATCGCCGCCCGCAGCGCCCTCGATGCCATGACCGACGGCATCTCCGCCGCCCTTCGCACGGCCGGCGACGACCCTTCCGCAGCGGTCGCCGAGGTCATCGGCCGCTTCGCCGCCGACCCGATGCTGCTGCTCGGCCGCGACTGTCCCTGCCGGGCCGAGACCTACATCCGCCACCTGCTGCACGAGGATGCCGAGGAAGGCTGGGCGGTCGCCGCCCTGGTCTGGCGCCCCGGCCAGATGTCTCCCGTCCATGGTCACAAGGCATGGTGCGCCGTCGGCGTGCATCGCGGCATCCTGACCGAGACCTTCTACGAACCGGGCGAACCGCCCGTGCCCTCCGGCATCGCGATGCGGCGCCCGGGCGACATCACCTTCGGCCCGGCGCGGCCGGACGCGATCCATCGCCTGGCCAACCTCGGCACCGAGACGGCGATCTCGATCCATGCCTACGGCCTGCCCTACGCCCGCTTCTGCACGGACCTGAACCGCATCCACGCGGCCTGACCTGCGGCTTCATGCCTGCCCCGCGCCGCGGCGCCGTTTCGCGGCGCTCGTCGACAGGGCAGGGTGGCGGCGATGAATCCGAAAATCCTGCTCGGCCTCGCGCTTGGCGTTGCCTCGTCGCTCATCTGGGGCGGGCACGCCGTGGTGGCGCGGCCGGCGCTGGCGGGACAGGGCTTCCACCCGCTCGACCTCGCGACCTTCCGCTACGTGCCGGCCGCGCTGCTGCTGGCGCCGCTCGCCTGGGCGGCACGGGACACACTGGCGCGGATCGGGCTGCGGCGGCTGGCTGTGCTCGCCTTCTTCGGCGGTGCGCCGAACCTGCTGCTCTTCCTCTCGGCGCTGGTCTATGCGCCGGCCTCCCATGGCGGGACCATCGCGCCGATGACCGTGCCGATCGCCGGGGCGGTCCTCGCCGTGCCGCTGATCGGCGAGAAGCCGAGCCCCGGCCGCGCGGCCGCGCTCGCCGTCATGGCGGCCGGCGTGCTGATGATCGGCTGGGACGGCGTTGCCGGCGCGCATCCCGGTGCCTGGCGGGGCGACCTGCTGCTGCTGCTGGCCGGCGGCACCTGGGCGGTCTTTACCCTGCTGCTGCGCCGCTGGCAGGTGCCGGCCATTCCCGCGACGGCGGCTGTGACGATCGTCTCGGCACTCGCCGTCCTGCCCATCTGGCTGCCGTGGCGTGCGGCGACCGTGATGGCGCTGCCGACCGGGTCGCTGCTGCTGCACCTCGCCATGCAGGGCATCGTGCTCGGGGCGCTCGCGATGTTCCTCTATGCGCGCGCGGTGGAGTTGCTAGGAGCGACGCGCGCCGCCACCCTCTCGATCATGGTGCCCGTGACCGCACTGCTGCTCGCCGCCCTCGTGCTGCACGAACCGCTCTCCTGGCTGCAGGGGATGGGTGCGTCGCTCGCCGTGGGCGGCATGCTGGCCGCCGTGCTGTTCACGGGTAGGAAGACGGCATGAACGCGATCTCCCCCCCGATGCCGCCGAGCCTCTGGGCCGCGACCGCCCCGCCGGCGCCGCCGACCACGGCGCTTGCCGGCGACGCGCGCACCGGCGTCGTCGTGGTGGGCGGCGGCTTCACCGGCCTGTCGGCCGCGCTGCACCTGGCCGAGGCCGGCGTGCCCGTGACGGTGCTCGAGGCCGCGGAGATCGGCTGGGGCGCCTCCGGCCGCAACAACGGCCAGGTCATCCCGACGCTCTCGCGCCTGGATCCCGACCAGATCGCCGCCGCCGTGACCCCCGAACATGGCGGGCGCGACAAGGGCGAGGAACTGGTCGGCCTGATCCGCGACAGCGCCGCGTTCACCTTCGACCTCATCCGCAAGCACGGCATCGACGCCGAGGCGGTGCAGAACGGCTGGATCCAGCCCGCCCATCGCGAGGGCCGCCTGCGCCTGTCCGAATCCCGCGCCGAGCAATGGGGCCGCCGCGGCGCCCCGGTGCGGATGTATTCGCGCGCCGAGATGGCGGCGCTGACCGGGACCGACCATTGGTTCGGCGGCTGGGGCAATGCGACGGGCGGGCGCATCAACCCCCTCGGCCTCGCGCGCGGCATGGCCGCCGCCGCGATGCGCGCCGGCGCGATCGTCCACACCGCAAGCCCCGTCACTGGCATCGAGAAGGGCCCCGCCGGCTGGCAGGTGAGGACGCCGGGCGGCACGCTGACCGCGGATCGCGTCATTGTCGCGACCCACGCCTATACCGGCGATTTCTGGCCCGGCCTGAAGCGCACCATCGTGCCGGTGCGCTCCTACCAGATGGCCACCTCGGTCCTGTCGGACAACATCCGCAAGACCATCCTGCCCGAAGGGCACGCGCTGTCGGACACGCGCGGCGACCTCTATTTCTACCGGTTCGACGCGAATGGCCGGCTCGTCACCGGCGGCGGGCTGATCGTGCCCGTCGGCTGGGACAGCCGTATCCGCGCCCGCATCACCGACCGCGTCCGCCGCGTCTTCCCGCAGATCGGCGAGGTCACCTTCGACTACGTCTGGTGGGGCTATGTCGCCGGGACCGCGGACCGGATGCCGCATGTCTACGAACTTGCCCCCGGCGTGCTGTCCTGGACCGGCTGCAACGGCCGCGGCGTCGCCCTCGGCATCGCGCTCGGGCGCGAGCTCGCCAAGGCGAGCAACGGCACGCCGCTGAAGGACATCGCCGCGCCGGTCGAGACGCGGCTGCGCACCATTCCGGGCCATGCCTTCCGCGCCATCGGCATCGCCTGGAATGTCGCCAAGCTGCGCCGGCTCGATGCCCGCGACTGAGGTCGCCCTCGCGACCTCCATCCCGCCGGGCATGAAGCGCCCCGGGCCGGGCGGTGCCGAGGCGGGTGCCATCTGGCGGCAGGATTGCATCGCTTCCTGGCCCGCTCCGGGCTGGCGCATCCTGACCGTGAACCCGGCCGAGGAAGCCGCGAGCCTCGCCGGCCTGCCGGAGACCATCGAACGCCGCACCGCCGAACCCGGCGTCGCCGAGGCCTATGGCCGCCCCGGCGCCTGGGTCGGCGACGCGCTGCGCCAGGCGGTCGCGACCGGCGCGCCGGTCGTGGGCCTGGTGAACGCCGATATCCGCCTCGACCTCGATGCCACCCGCCGTGCGGCGCTGGCCGCCGAGGCCCGCCAGGCGATGCTCGCCTGCAACCGCATGGACGTGCAGCACGCCGCGCAGACCGAGGGCGCGGCCTACCGCTACGGCTACGACCTGGTGCTGATGCCGGCCGCGATGGCGCAGCGCATCGACCTGACCGGCTTCGCCTTCGGCGTGCCGTGGTGGGACTACTGGATCGTGCTCGACGCGCTCCTGCGCGGACTGCCGGTGCGCGCGGTTCGCTGCGACGGCATCCGGCACCTGGCCCACAAGGCCGCCTGGAACCAGCCGGGCTGGCGGCGCGCGCTGCGGGTGCTGATGGCGCATCTCGCGCCGCGGCGGGCGGCGCTCGGGGCCCTCGGCCTCGGCCCCGTCGCCGAGGCGGTCGCCGACCTGCTGCTCGCCATCGCCTCGCGCGAGGAGGAAGGCTATCCCGTGGCCGAGATGATCACCGTCGCCGGCACCCGCTTCGGGCTTGAGGTCGTTCGCCTCGCCGAGCGCGAGGCCCTGCGGCTGGATTGAGGACCATGGCAACCGGACCCTGGCGGCGGCGCACCGTCCACGACCTCGTCTTCGCGATCGACGGCAGCGGCTGGCACGAACCCGCCATGCGCGACGCCGTCGGCTTCCGCTGGTCGGGGCCGGGGCGCTTTTCGGTGCTGCGTGTGGCGGCGCCTCCCGGCCCGGGTCGGGGCGAGGCGCAGATCGTGCTCGATCCCGGCGAGGCGATCCCGGATGTCGCGGTCTTCCTCAACGGCCAACGCCTCGCGGTCGCGCCGCGGCGCCTCGGCGCCTCCGGCGTGCTGGACTTCGCCTGGGACGCGGCCGCGGCCGAGGGGGCGGGACCGCTGGAATTCTGGTTCCTCGCCGACCGCATCACGCAGTTGCCCGCGCCGGGCGAACGCATGCGCGGCGTCGGCTTCCGCCTCTCGACGCTGACCATCGAGTCCGCCGACGACGGTCCCGCGCCGGCGCGTGAATCCGCCGCGCTCATTGCTGGCCGGCGCTTTCTGGCCGAACGGCTTCCGGTCGCCGCCGGAAAGCCCTGGGTGTCCTTCCGCAGCCAAGGCGAGACCCGGCTGCTCGACCTGCGGCTCGACGGCGCGCGCCTCGGTCCGACGCCCCAGCCGCACCTCGCCTTCGCGATCCAGGCCGGGGCAGGGGGCACGGAACTCGCCCTCGGCGCGCCGGGTGGCGGCACCGTCACCGCGGGCCTGACAGCGGATGGCGCATGGCGCTCTGGCATCGGTCTTTCGCCGCGCGACGAGTTGCTGGTGCTGCGCCTCGTCGGCGAACTGCCGCGCGCCTTCGGCCGCTGGCTCGACCAGGCCATGGCGGGCGCGGCGCCGGATGCGGAGCTGCTGTCCTTCTGGCGGACGCAGCTCGGCCTCATCGCCCGCGCGGCCGATGCGCGCCTCGCCGCGCTGCTGGCGGACGGGCCGGACCCCTATGCGGGCGACCCCGCCGTGCCTTTCGCCTGGCCTTCCGTCAGCACCTGACGCCGGCGGCGCGCAGCTTCTCGAGTACCTCCGCCGCGCAATCCTCGGGCGCGCGGCCCGCGGTGCGGATGTGCAGCTCCGGCGCCTCGGGCGGCTCGTAGGGGCTGTCGATGCCGGTGAAGTTCTTGATCTGACCGGCCTGCGCCTTGGCGTAGAGGCCCTTCGGGTCGCGCGCGATGCAATCCTCGATCGGCGTGTCGACGAAGACCTCGACGAATTCGCCGGCCCCGAGCAGGTCGCGCACCATCCGTCGCTCCGCCCGGAAGGGGGAGATGAAGGAGCACATCACGATCATCCCTGCATCGACCATCAGCTTGGCGACCTCGCCGACGCGGCGGATGTTCTCGACGCGGTCCTCGGCGGTGAAGCCGAGGTCGCGGCACAGCCCGTGGCGGATGTTGTCGCCGTCGAGCGCATAGGTCGCGCGCCCGGCGCGGTGCAGCGCCTGCTCCACGATGTTCGCGATGGTCGACTTGCCCGACCCCGACAGGCCGGTGAACCACAGCACGATCGGCCGGTTGCCCGTCAGCGCCGCCCGCGACGCCTTGTCGATGGTGAAGTGTTCCTGGTGGATGTTCGACGCCCGCCGCAGCGGATAGGCGATCATCCCCGCGCCGGCGGTGCGGTTGGTGAAACGGTCGACCAGGATGAAGGCGCCGGTCGCGCGGTTCTCCTCATAGGGATCGAAGGGCACCGCCTGGCCGGCGGAGAAGTTGCAGAAGCCGATCTCGTTCAGTGCCAGGCGCCGCGCCGCGTGCTGCTCCAGCGTGTTCACGTCCACCCGGTGCCGGATGGAAGTGACGGAACAGGGCGTCCAGACATTGCCGATGCGCATGAGGTAGCCGCGCCCGGGCAGCATCGGCTCCTCATCCATCCAGAGCAGATGCGCGGCGAACTGATCCGCGACGGCGGGCCGCTCGGCGGGGCGCGCGAGCACGTCCCCGCGCGCGACATCGACCTCGTCCGCCAGCGTCAGCGTCACCGCCTGGCCCGCCTCGGCGCGGTCGAGGTCACCTTCGGCGGCGACGATGCGCGCGACGCGCGTCGCCTTTCCCGAAGCCGCGACCACCACCTGGTCGCCGGGTGCCACGGTCCCGCTCGCGATGGTCCCCGCGAAACCCCGGAAGTCGAGGTTCGGCCGGTTCACCCACTGGACGGGAAAGCGGAAGGGTTTCGCCGACAGGTCCTGCGAGACGTCCACGCCCTCGAGATGCGCGAGCAGTGTCGGCCCGTGATACCAGGGCGTATTCCCCGACTTCGCGGTCACGTTGTCGCCGAAGCGTGCGCTGATCGGGATCGGCACGATGGACCGGAAGCCGAGCTCGGCCGCGAAGGTCACGTAGTCGCCGACGATGCGCTCGAAGGTCGCCTCGTCGAAATTCACCAGGTCGATCTTGTTCACCGCGACGACGATGTCGCGGATGCCGAGCAGCGAGCAGATGTAGGAATGCCGCCGCGTCTGCGTCAGCACGCCCTTGCGCGCGTCGATCAGGATGACGGCCAGCGAGGCGTTCGACGCGCCCGTCGCCATGTTGCGCGTGTACTGCTCGTGCCCCGGCGTGTCGGCGACGATGAAGGACCGCCGGGGCGTGGCGAAGAAGCGGTAGGCGACGTCGATGGTGATGCCCTGCTGCCGCTCGGCCTCGAGCCCGTCCACCAGCAGCGCGAGGTCGATGTCCTCCCCCGTCGTGCCGTGCTTGCGGCTGTCGCGGGCGACGGCGGCGAGCGTGTCCTCGAAGATCAGCTGGCTGTCGTAGAGCAGCCGCCCGATCAGCGTCGACTTGCCGTCATCGACCGACCCGCAGGTGAGGAAACGGAGGAGTTCGTGCTGCGCGCGGGCGGCCATGTCAGAAATACCCCTCGCGCTTCTTCTTCTCCATCGACGCGTCCTCGTCCGTGTCGATCAGCCGGCCCTGGCGTTCGGAGGTCCTGGCCGCGCGCATCTCCGCGATGATGTCGGGCAGGTTCGCCGCCGTGCTCTCGACCGCGCCAGACAAGGGATAGCAGCCGAGGGTGCGGAAGCGGACCATGCGCATCTCGGGCGTCTCGCCGGGTTCGAGCGGCAAGCGATCGTCATCCACCATGATCCAGGTGCCCGACCGCTTCACGACCGGCCGCGGCTTGGCGAAATACAGCGGCACGACCGGGATGTCCTCGGCGAGGATGTAGTCCCACACGTCGTATTCGGTCCAATTGGACAGCGGGAAGACGCGGATGCTCTCGCCGTCGCGGATGCGGGTGTTGAACAGCGACCACAGCTCCGGCCGCTGCGCGCGCGGATCCCAGGAATGCCCCGGCCCGCGGAAGGAGAAGACGCGTTCCTTCGCGCGCGACTTCTCCTCGTCGCGTCGCGCCCCGCCGAAGGCGGCGTCGAAGCCGAACTTGTCGAGCGCCTGCTTCAGCGCCTCGGTCTTCATCACCTGCGTATGCAGCGCGGACCCCGAGGCGATCGGGTTGATGCCGCGCGCGATCCCGTCCGGATTGGTGTGGACCAGCAGCTCCATCCCGACCTGCTTCGCCATGGCGTCGCGGAAGGAGATCATCTCCCGGAACTTCCAGGTCGTGTCGATGTGCATCAGCGGGAAGGGCGGCTTGCCCGGCGCGAAGGCCTTCAGCGCCAGGTGCAGCATCACGCCGGAATCCTTGCCGATGCTGTAGAGCATCACCGGCTTGCGGAAGGAGGCCGCGACCTCCCGGATGATGGCGATGGATTCCGCTTCCAGCCGCGCGAGGTGCGGCGTGAGCGGGGATCGTGGGCTGGCGATGGTCAAGGATCCCTCACGGGCGGAATTTGCCGGGTTTCAATGGCCTTCCGGCATGGTCCGGGTCTTCCCATGGCGCCTGGCATTGCGCAAGTTCCGTGCCCTGCCCGAGACGGACGACCGAGACGATGCGAACCACCCCCGAGATGCGACAGGACCTGGCCCGGCGGTTCGTCGCCGTGGCGCGGGAGGCCGGGGCGCGCATCATGGCAATCTATGGGACCACGACGGCCGAACAGAAGGCCGATGGCAGCCCGCTGACGGCGGCCGACCTTGCCGCGCACGAGGCCATCCTCGAGGGCCTCAGGGCCTGCTGCCCCGAATTCCCCGTCATCTCCGAGGAAGACGCGGCCCTTGCCGCCGCCGCGCCGGAGTGTCCCTTCATCCTCGTCGATCCCCTCGATGGCACGCGGGAATTTCTCTCAGGAAACGGTGAGTTCACCGTGAACATCGCTCTCATCGAGGACGGCGTGCCGGTCGCCGGCGTGGTCTACGCCCCGGCGCTGGGCCGGCTCTGGCTGGGCGCGCTCGGCGCGGGCGCGGAGGCATCCCACGGCGACGCTCCGCCGCAGCCGATCGGCTGCCGGCACCCCGCAGATGACGGCCTCGTCGCCGTCGCGAGCCGTTCCCACCGGGATGCCGCCACCGACGCCTTCCTCGCCGACCGCCCCATCGCGGGCCTGCGCTCGGTCGGGTCCTCGCTGAAGTTCTGCCTGCTCGCCGAAGGCGAGGCCGACGTCTATCCGCGCTTCGGCCCGACCATGGAGTGGGACACCGCGGCCGGCCAGGCAGTCCTTGCCGCGGCCGGCGGCGCCGTCGTCACCCCGGACGGAGATCCCTTCCGCTACGGCAAGGCCGCGACCGGCTGGCGCAACGGCCCCTTCATCGCCTGGGGCGCGCCGAAGCGCTGATCATCCGCGCCGCGTCACCGAGGCCCAGCTCGTCGTGACATGCGCCGCGATCGTCTCGACGCCCTCGCTGCGGATCGTCACCTCCCCGAAGATGATCCGCCCGCGCTTGAGCACGTGGGCCTCGGCCAGCACCGGCCCGGGATCGAGCCGCCGCAGGAAGTGGATGGACAGGCTGGAGGTCAGGCTCTCGTCCCGCCCGCCGGTCTCTCCCAGCAGCGCGGCCCACATCGCGACGTCCGCGAGCCCCATCAGCGCAGGCCCCGAGACCGTCCCGCCCGGCCGCAGCAGTTCCTCCCGCCAGGGCAGCCGGCACACCGCGCTGCCGCCGGCGGCCGAGACCACCTCGATCCCCCAGGCCGCGGCCAGCGGCACGCCGCGATGCACGATGTCCTGGATCGCGCCCGGTGCGGGCGCCGCGTCGTCCATGTCGTTCCTCCGGCAGGCTGCCGCCATGCTGCCGCAGCGTGGCGGCCGACGCCATGCGCGCCGTTGCCGCCCCGCCCCCGATGCGCGATGGATTCGGGCACGGCAACAGGAGAAGCGTGCATGACCGACCTCGCCGGCCAGGTCGCGATCGTCACCGGCGGCAGCCGTGGCATCGGTGCGGCCATCGTGCGCGCCTTCGCCCGGGCCGGCGCCGACGTCGCCTTCTGCCACCTCGACGACGCCGAGGGCGCGGCGGCCGTCGCCGCGGACCTCGCCGCGCTCGGCCGCCGCTGCCATGCCGAATCGCTCGACGTCGCCGATACCGCGCGGCTGCGCGCCTTCGTCGCGGCCGCCGAAACCGCGCTCGGTCCCGTCGACATCCTCGTCACCAATGCCGGGATGAACCTGCGCGGCGCCTTCGAGACGCTGCCGGAGGAGACCTTCCGCCGCATCCTCGACGTCCATTTCATGCACACGGTCGTCGCCGCGCAGGCGGTCTATCCCGGCATGGCGGCGCGCGGGCGGGGGCGGATCATCACGATCTCCTCGCAACTCGCCTTCAAGGGCTCGCCCAACCTGACACCCTACACGGCGGCGAAGGGGGCGATCCTGTCCTTCACCCGTTCCCTCGCGCTCGAAGCGGCGCCGCGCGGCGTGCGCGTGAACAGCATCGCCCCTGGCCCGGTCGACACCGACCTCACCCGGTCCCGCGGCCCCGAATGGCGCGCGGCGATCGAGGCGGCGCTGCCCGCCGGGAAGCTCGGCCGCCCCGAGGACATCGCCGCCACCGCGCTGCTGCTCGCCGGGCGCGGCGGCGACTTCTATGTCGGCGCCTGCCTGTCGCCGAATGGCGGGGACGTGATGCACTGATGCAGATCCGCAGCATGACGCGCGAGGACCTGGCCCTCGCCCTCGACTGGGCTGCCGCCGAGGGTTGGAACCCCGGCCTCGCCGACGCCGCATGCTTCCACGCGGCGGACCCGGACGGCTTCCTGGTCGGGGAGGTCGACGGCACGCCGGCCGGCTGCGTCTCGGCCGTGCGCTATCCGGGCGGCTTCGGCTTCCTCGGCTTCTACATCGTGCGTGCGGAATTCCGTGGCCGCGGCCATGGCATGGCGCTGTGGCGGGCGGCGATGGCAAGGCTGCAACCGGGCGTGGTCGGGCTCGACGGCGTGGTGGCGCAGCAGGCGAACTACCGGACATCCGGCTTCACCCTGGTCCATCGCAACGTCCGCTACGGCGCGGCCGCGCCTGTTGCGCCACCGGTCGAGGACGCGCCGCCGATCGTCGCGCTTGCCGCGATCCCCTTCGCGACACTCGCGGCCTACGACCGCCGCTTCTTCCCCGCCCCGCGCAACTCCTTCCTGCGCGCCTGGATCACCGCACCCGGCCATGTCGCCGTCGCGGCGACCGGTCCTGCCGGCCTGCTGGGCTACGGGGTCCTGCGTCCCTGCCGGGACGGATCGAAGATCGGGCCGCTCTTCGCCGAAACCCCGGCGGCGGCCCGCGCGCTGTTCTCTGCGCTGCTCGACGCCGCCCCGCCGGGTCCCGTCTTCCTCGACCTGCCCGAGCCCAATGCGGACGCCATCGCCATGGCGACGGCCGCCGGCATGGCCCCGGCCTTCGAGACGGCGCGCATGTATGCCGGCCCCGCGCCGGACCTGCCGCTGGTGCACATCTACGGCATCACCACCTTCGAACTCGGCTGAGACTCGGCTGCGCGGTTGACCGGCTTCACGCGCCGGGGCTAGCCCTGCGGCCGCGCCAGACGAGGGATGCCGCGACGATGCACGACCAGACCAGCCGGCGGCTTCGCACGCTCCGTCGCACCGGCCTCGCGCTCCTCGGCGCAGCCCTGCTGGCAGCGCCGCCGGCGCTCGCCCAGCGCGCGGCACCGCCCCCCCAGCCGGCGCAGGCAAGCCCCGCGGCACCGTTTGCGCTCGACCTCGCGGATGCCGCGCTGCTGCCGCCGCTCGCGCTCGGCGCGACCGTCGACGTCGATCTCGGCCCGGGCCAGTCGGCCTTCTTCCGACTGCCGGAGGCCGGCGGCGACGTCATCGCGCAGACCCGGCGCCTGGCGCGCGGGACCGATACGGTCATGGCGCTGCTCGATGCCCAGGGCCGCATCCTGGCGGAGGACGATGACGGCGGGGACGAGACGCTCGCCTCGCGGCTCGAGGTCGCGGCGGATCAGGGTGGCCCCCTCTACCTGCGCGTCGGCATTCTCGAGGATGCGGCCGGCCGCTTCGAACTGGTGCTCGAGGCCGCGCCGCCCGTGGATCCCTCGGCCCCCGCCCGAACCCTCGCCGAAGCGGCGACGCGGCCCGAACTGATCGTGGGGCAGGCTGTCTCCGTCACCCTCCGGGGCCGGCAGGAGGCCTATTTCCGGCTCCCGGCCGCGCGCCAGGACCTGGTTGCGCTGACACGCGCCCTGCAGCCGGGCACCGACACGACCCTGACCCTGCTCGATGCCAACGGCCGCGACATTGCGGAGGACGACGACAGCGGGGAGGAAAACCTCGCCTCGCGCGTCGAGATCCCGGCCGGCCAGCGCCGCCCGGTCTTCCTCCGCGCCCGGTCGATCGCCGGCGGCGCCGGCGTCTTCGAGGTCGTGGTGCTGCCCGACACGACCCCGGCCACGCCGCCCTTCCCGCGCAGCCTGCGCGAGGCATCGGCCGCGCCCGCGCTCGAGGTCGGCCAGTCCGTGTCGCTGCTGCTCCGCCGCGGCCAGGCGGCCTATTACCGGCTGCCCGATGGGGACATCGCGGTGCTGACCCGCAACCTTCGCCGCGGGGCCGACACCGTCCTCTCGCTGATCAATGCCGAGGGGCAGGAGATCGCGGACGACGACGATGGCGGCGGCGGCCTCGCCTCCCGCCTCGAAGTGCCGGCCAGCGAACGGCGGCCGCTCTTTATCCGGGCGAGCCTGCTCGGGGATGCGACGGGCGGCTTCGATCTCGTGGTCGAGGCGGATGCTTCCTCGGGCGCGCCCGTGCCGTTGTCGATCGCGCAGGCGCTGGCCGCGCCGCCGCTGGAACGCGGCGTTCGCGTGCCGGTCCGCCTGCGGCGCGGCGAGGCGGCGGTCTTCCGGCTGCCCCCTGGTGACCATGTCGCGGTCACCGAGAACCTTCGCGACGGCACCGACACCGTGCTCGAGATCATCGACGAAGCGGGCCGCGTGCTGGCGGAGGACGACGACGGCGGGGACGGCCTGGCATCGCGCCTGGTCGTGCCGTCGGACCGCAAGGGCAACCTGTTCCTCCGCGCCTCCGTCATCGGCTCGGGCGCCGGTGCCTTCGACGTCCTGCTGACGCCGTCGCGCGGCCGCTGAGACGGGTCAGGGCGCCGAGCGGCGCAGGCGGCTGACGTCGAAGCCTTCCCGCCGCGCGATGGCGACGGCGGTCGTGTAGTCGGCCGTCGACATCGCCGCGTCGCGCGAGAGGATCCACAGGTAGTCGCGGTCCGGCGCCCCGACGACGGCCCACCGGTAGTCCGGGTCGAGCCCGATCACCCAGTAGTCCCCGTAGAAGGGCCAGAAGAACGACACGCGCAGCCGGTCATTCGTCGGCGCGGCGCTGTACGCGACGCCGTTCGCAACCTTCTCCCGCCCGTTGTCGAGCGCATTCCGGCAGCGGTTGACCACCTCCAGCTTGCCATCCGACCGCAGCGTGTAGGTCGCGGTCACGCCTTCGCAGCGCAGCCGCGCATTGTCCTGGAAGGAGGTCGGGAAGCGCGCGACCTCGTGCCAGGTGCCGGCATAGCGCTGGAGGTCGACGGACCCGACCGTCCGCGGCGTGCCGGGACCGGGTTCGGTCGTGCAGGCAGCGGCGAGCAGGGCGAGGGCAGCGATCCCCAGGCGCATGTCAGTCTCCCGGTATGGTTCCGGGCGGCAGCGTGGCCACATGGTCCAGCACCCCGCCCGCTGTGGTGATCCAGACAACGCCCCGGCACGCGGAAAGATGCGTCAGGGCGCGGCGCAACGGTCGCAGCCGATGCGGCTGGCCGACCAGATAGGGATGCAGGGCGATGCCCATCACCTGCGGCAAGCCGTCGCGCACCTGCCGGAGCCTTTCCTCGAAATCGTCGACGATCATGTCGGCGAACTGCGAGGCGGCATCCTTGCGCGCGACGATCGCCGGGACGTCGTTGATCTCCTGCGGGTAGGGGATGGCGAGCAGCCGGCCGCTGCTCGTCCGCATCCAGATCGGCGCGTCGTCAGCGCACCAGTTGAGCGTGTAGGCGTAGCCGGCCTCGGCCAGCAGGTCCGGCGTCGCGTGGCTCTCGGCGATCCAGGGCGACAGCCAACCGCGCGGTGCCCGGCCCTCGTGCCGCAGGATGGCCGCCGTGCTTTCGGCGATCAGGCGACGCTCCTCCTCCTCCGGCAGGACGGATTGCCGCTCGGAATTGGTCCGTCCATGCCCCGCGATCTCGTCGCCCCGCGCGCGATGGGCGGCGACGAGCGCAGGCGCGTAGTCGTACATCGCGCTGTTCAGCAGCACGGTCGCCGGCAGGGCGAATTCGTCCAGCAGCTCGATCAGCCGCCAGGCACCGACGCGATTCCCGTAGTCCCGCCAGGCGAAGTTCAGGACGTCGGGGTGGGGCCCTCCCGGCGCCAGCTCCGCGCCCAGCCCCTCCCCGAAGGCGAAATGCTCAAGATTGACGCCGAGATAGACCGCGAGACGCGCATCCCCCGGCCAGGCATAGGCGCGGCGGGTCGGCCAGGGGTGGTAGTCGTAGCGCCCATGGGTCGGCAGCATCGTATCTCTCCTGCAACGCCCCTGATGGGGCTGACCTGCCGTTCCAGCAAGACGGGGGCCGTGGCGGTGCGGCGGGCTTTCGCCTAAGAGAGCGGCATGGCTTCCCCACCGCGGGGCGTGGAGGCCGGTGCCGCGCAGCTCCTCCGCCGGGAAGCGCGCACCGAGCGCGCCCGCCTCCTGGCTCCGATCCTGCTCGGTCTCGGCATCGCCGCCTGCGGCGTTGCGCAGGCCTGGCTCATTGCCCGCCTGCTCGCGACCCTGCTGGGGCGGGCCGACGCCGGCTGGGCCGACCTCGCCGCGGCGGCGGTCCTCGCCCTGCTGATGGCGGCTTTGGGCGTCGCGCAGGAACGCGCCCAGGTCGCGGCCGGCGAGGACGCCAAGGCGCGACTCCGCGCCGCCGCCTTCGGCCGCCTGCTCGCCGCCGGCCCAGCCGATGACCGCGCGGTCGGCGAGAAAAGCGCCCTCGTCGTCGAGCGCGTCGAGGCCCTGGAAGGCTACTTCGCCCGTTGGCTCCCGGCCGCCGCGCTCGCGGTCCTGGGCCCGCTGCTCGTCGCCGGTGCGGCCGCCGTCGCCGACCCCGTCAGCGGCCTGATCCTGCTCGGTGCCGGGATCATGGTCCCGGTTGCCCAGGCGATGAGCGGCATCGGCGCGGGCGCGGCCAGCCGCCGCCAGTTCGCCGCGCTGCAGCGCCTGTCGGGCCGCTTCCTCGACCGCATGCGCGGCCTGCCGACCCTCGTGCTGTTCAACCAGCAGCAGGCCGAGGCCGGCCGCCTGCGCGAAGCCGCCGAGGAACTGCGCGTCCGCACCATGCGCGTGCTGCGCGTCGCTTTCCTCTCCGCGGGCGCAATGGAACTCATCGCGGCGACGGCGATCGCCTCGCTCGCCTACCGCCACGGCCACCTCGTCGCCGGCACGCATCCGGCCCCGGTCGCGGCGCTGTTCACGCTGCTGGCGGTGCCGGTCTTCTTCCAGCCGCTGCGCGCCTTCGCCGCGGCCTATCACGAACAGCTCGCCGCCCGCGGCGCCGCGGCCGACCTCGCCCCGCTGCTCGAGGGCGAGGAGCCCACCGGCCTGCTGCTCGAGGAAATCCCCCCCAAGGTCACCGTGACCTTCCACGAGGCCCGGCTGACCTACGATCCCTCCCGCCCGCCGGCGCTGGACGGCCTGTCCTTCCGCGTCCTGCCGGGCGAGACGCTGCTGCTGACCGGCGCCTCGGGCTCCGGCAAGACGAGCGTGCTGCGGATCCTGATGGGCTTCCGCCGCCCCGATGGCGGGCGCGTCGCCATCAACGGCCACGACATCACCTTGCTGAAGCCCGCCGAACTCCGCCGCCTCTCCTCCTATGTCGGCCAGCGCGCGCACATCTTCCGCGCCACCATCCGCGAGAACATCCGCTTCGCCCGCCCCGATGCCGACGACGCCGCCATCGAAGCCGCCGCGCGCGCGGCGCAGGTGATGGATTTCGCGGCCGACCTGCCGCAGGGTCTCGACACGCTGGTGGGGGAGGGCGGCTTCGGCCTGTCCGGTGGCCAGGCCCAGCGGGTCGCGGTCGCGCGCGCCTTCCTGCGCGACACGCCCCTGGTGCTGCTCGACGAACCGACCTCTCATCTCGACCCGGGCACCGAGGCGGCCGTGCTCGATGCGCTGCGGCGGCTCTGCGTCGGGCGGACGGCCATCGTCGCGACCCATGCGCGGGCGGCGCGCGGGTATTTCGGCCGCGTCCTGGAAATGTCGGGCGGCCGCGCCGTCTCGGACCGGATGGCGGGGAACTGATGCGTCGCGACCTCTTCCGCGTCCTTGGCCTGTGGCAGACGCGCCGCGTCTGGCTTGTCGGCGGCCTGCTGGTGGCGGCGCTCTCAGCCCTGGCGGGCGTCGCGCTGCTGGCGCTGGCCGGGCGCGTCGTGGCCGGCGCCGTCGCGCATGGCCAGAGCGGTGCCGTGCTGCTGGCTGGCGGGGCGCTCGCCGCGCTGCTCTGGCTGCGCCCGGTCATGCTGTTCCGCCCCGTGGCGCGCTACCTCGAACGCCTGGTCACGCACGAGGCGACGTTCCGGGCGCTCGCCGACATGCGCGTCTGGTTCTTCTCGCGCCTCGCGGAGCGCCTGCCGAGCGGCCTCGGCCTGCGTCACGCGGGCGACCTGCTCGGGCGCCTGGTCGCAGACGTCGAGTCGCTCGACGGCCTCTATCTGCGGGTGATCGTCCCCGGGACGGCGGCGCTCGCGGTCGTGCTGTCGCTGGCGCTCGTCATCGGCGAGGCGGAACCGGCGCTCGCGGCGGTGCTGGCGCTGCCGCTCATCGCCGCGCTGTTGTTGCCGCTGCTGCTCGCTCCCGCCGCCGCGCGCGCCGGTGAGGCTGCCGCCGGGGCGCAGGGCGCGCTCCGCGCCGCCGTGGTCGACCCGCTGACCGGCATCGAGGACACCCTCGCCGCCAATGGCGAAGCGCGCGCCGCCGCACGCGTCGCGGCGGAGGGCGCGGGGCTTGCCGCCGCGCAGCGGGCGCTGTCGCGCCGGGCGGCCGTGGGTGGCGCGGCGGGCTCGCTGCTCGTCCAGGCTGCGCTGCTCGGCAGCCTGGGCTGGGCCATCACGGCCGGCCCCTCGGGTGCGACGGCCGGGCTGATGGCGGTCTTCCTCGCCATCGCGGCCTCCGAGGCGCTCGGCCTCATGCCACGCGCCGGGGCCGCGCTCGCGGCAGCCGGGGCCGGCGCGCGGCGCCTTTTCGAAGCCGCCGACACGCCCGAACCCGTCCCCGATCCGGCCGCGCCCGCAGCGGCGCCGTCCGGCCATGCCCTCAAGGTGACCGGCCTGCGTTTCGCCTGGGCCGACGATCGCGGCCTGGTCTTCGAGGACCTCGAACTCGACGTGCCCGAAGGCGCCCGGATCGCGCTGCTCGGCCCCTCGGGCACCGGCAAGTCCACGCTGGCCGCGCTGCTGCTGAAGTTCGCCGCACCGCAGGCCGGGCGGATCACGCTCGGCGGTGTCGATATCGCCTCGCTGCCGGCCGCCGAGGTTCGCCGTCGCATCACCTGGCTGACACAGGATGCACGTCTGTTCGACGATACCATCGCGGCGAACCTGCGCCTCGCCGCGCCGGGCGCGACCGATGCCGAACTCTGGCGTGCCCTCGACCGCGCGCAGATCGGGGACCTCGTCCGGTCGCTGCCGGATGGGCTGCAGACGCTGTGCGGCGAAGCCGGAACGCGCTTCTCAGGGGGACAGGGGCGGCGCCTGGCCCTCGCCCGCGCGCTGCTCTCGCCCGCCTCGGTCCTGATCCTCGACGAACCGGCCGCCGGCCTCGATGCCGATACCGAACGCGCCTTCCTGCAGACACTGGACGAAGCGACGGCCGGCCGCAGCGTGATCCTCATCCTCCATCACCTGATCGGCGTCGAACGCCCCACCCGCATCCTGCGCCTTGCCGGGGGACGGGCCATCCCGGCCACCGGCTGAGGGGCGTTCAGGCCGGCGGCTTGGCGCCGCCGATCGGGATGCGGTTCGTCACCGGTTTCGCTTCGGGCGGCCGCTCCAGCGTCACGGTCAGCACGCCCTTGTCGAAGCTGGCGCTCGCCCTGGCCGGGTCGGCCGCCCAGGGCAGGCGCACGCTGCGGCGGAAAGCGCCATAGCTGCGTTCCGACAGGTGGAATCCGCCCTTGTCCTCGGCCGTCTCGCGGCGCT
This sequence comes from Neoroseomonas marina, assembly GCF_012927745.1. GTDB lineage: Bacteria > Pseudomonadota > Alphaproteobacteria > Acetobacterales > Acetobacteraceae > Neoroseomonas > Neoroseomonas marina. Next base: position 42,095 of record NZ_JABBKX010000013.1, on the reverse strand, counting down.
TTTCACCTGAAAGCGTGAGCAGATCGCCTTCCAGCGACAACTCGACATCCTTCTCCTCGAGGCCCGGCAACTCGGCCGTGATGACCAGGCCCGTGTCGGTGTCCTTCATCTCGAGCGAGGGCGCGAAGCCGCCGGCCCTTGCCAAGCCGCCACCCCCACCGAACATCTGGTCAAACACCCGGTTCACTTCGCGCTGTAACGTTCCAAAGAGATCCGGCGAAGACCCGGATGGAGACATGGGAATACGCGAGACCATGACGTCATCCCTCCTGACGAAAGGGCCCACCGGGTCGTCACCCGGCCTGGCCGGATGCTTCGCATCTGGGCATCGGCATGCCCGCCTGCATGGCCCCGGATCAATCGGACCGGACACCGCTGCGTGACGGGTCTCGTTCCCGCCGCGCCCAAGCGGCTCGATCCCTCCAAGTTCCAGGACCCCGACGTGACGTCCAAGGGTGAGCGACGTGCCGTCGTTGCCTTCACCGGCCTCCGGACGCTCTGGGTCAACACCGGTACGCTCTGCAACATCACCTGCCGCAATTGCTACATCGAGAGCAGCCCGCGCAACGACGCGCTCGCCTTCATCGCGGCGAAGGAGGTCGCGGCCTGTCTGGATGAGGCCGCCGCGCTCGGCACGCCACTCGAGGAGGTCGGCTTCACCGGCGGCGAGCCCTTCCTCAACCGCGACCTGCCCGCCATGCTCCGCGACGTGCTCGGCCGTGGACTGCGTGCGCTGGTGCTGACCAATGCCATGAAGCCGATGATGAACCACGCGGCGGCGCTGCTCGACCTGCGTGCCGCGTTCGGCGACCGGCTGACGATTCGCGTCTCGCTCGACCACCACGAGGCCGCCCTGCACGACCTCGAACGTGGCGAGGGCACCTTCGACAGGACGATGGAAGGCCTCGACTGGCTGTCGCGGCACGGCTTCGGTCTCCACGTCGCCGGCCGCGCCGCCTTCGGCGGGGCGGACGAGGCCGAGATGCGCCGCGGCTATGCGGCGCTCTTCGCCGCCCACGGCATCCCGGTCGACGCCGCCGATCCGGTGGCCCTGATGCTGTTCCCCGAGATGGACGCCGAAGCCGACGTACCCGAGATCACCGAGGCCTGCTGGGGGATCCTGCGCAAATCGCCCGACAGCATGATGTGCGCCTCGGCCCGCATGGTGGTGAAGCGGCGCGGCGCCGCGGCACCCACGGTCGTCGCCTGCACCCTGCTGCCCTACGATCCCGCTTTCGAAGTCGGCGCGACCCTTGCCGAGGCGTCGCGGCCCGTTTCGCTCAACCATCCGCATTGCGCGACATTCTGCGTCCTCGGCGGGGCCGCCTGCTCGCGCTAGAGGCCTCGACTCACGGTTGACGACACAGGCCCCTTCGCGCGACCAAGAAGGGCCTTCGAACCGGAGTCGATCCCCGATGCGCCGCCGCTCCCTCTTCGCTGCCGCCCCCGTCCTGCTGGCCGCCGCCTGCGCGAATGAGCCGGCGTCGCCGGCCATCACGGTCTTCTTCATGGAAGACAGCGCGACGCTGAACCCGGAGGCGCAGGACGTGGTGAAGGCCGCCGCCCGTCGGGCGACCTCCGCCACCGGTCCGGTGACGGTGCTCGGCTTTGCCGGCCCCGCCGGTGGCGCGGCCTACAACCGCGCCCTGTCCGAGGCCCGTGCGCAGCACGTGGCCGACCTGCTCGCCGCCAACGGCGTGGCGCGCGATCGCATCCGCATCGTGCCGCGCGGCCCGGTGCCGTTCCAGGACATGCCGACCGAAAGCCGCCGCGTCGAGATCCGCATCGCCGGGTGATGGACCTCCTGGAGGACCCTCCGGAGGTCCTCCGCCGGGTCTTCGGCTACGAGGCCTTCCGGGGCCGGCAGGAGGAGATCATCCGTCACGCGACCGCGGGCGGATCGGGTCTCGTTCTCATGCCGACCGGTGGCGGCAAGAGCCTCTGCTTCCAGGTGCCGGCGCTCTGCCGGCCGGGTGTCGGCGTCGTCGTCTCGCCCCTCATCGCGCTGATGGAGGACCAGGTTGCCGCCCTGCGCCAGCAGGGCGTCGCGGCCGCGGCGCTGCATTCCGACCTGCCGCCGGACGAGGCGCGCGCCGTGCTGCGCGACCTGCATGGCGGGCGGCTGAAACTGCTCTACGTCTCGCCGGAGCGACTGACGCTCGACGGCACGCTGCAGCGGCTGGACGAGATGCCCATCGCACTCTTCGCGGTGGATGAGGCGCATTGCGTCAGCCAGTGGGGCCATCACTTCCGGCCCGAGTATCGCGGCCTCGGCGTGCTGGGCGAACGCTTCCCCGGCGTGCCTCGCCTGGCGCTGACCGCGACCGCGGACCCGCGCACGGTCGAGGACATCCGCCTCCAGCTCGACCTCACCGAGGCGCCGGTCTTCCGCGCTTCCTTCGACCGGCCGAACATCTTCGTCTCGGCGGCGCCGCGGGACAGCGAGCGCGGCCAGCTGCGCGCCCTGATCCGCGAGGTCGGCGGCTGCGGCATCGTCTATTGCGGCAGCCGCGCCAAGACCGAGAGCACCGCCGAATGGTTGCGCGCCGACGGCCATGACGCGCTCGCCTTCCACGCGGGCATGGATGCGGGTGCGAAGCGCGAGGCGCACCGCCGCTTCGCCCGCGGCGACGACGTCATCATGGCCGCGACCATCGCCTTCGGCATGGGCATCGACCGGCCGGACGTCCGCTGGGTCGCGCATCTCGACCTGCCGCGCAGCCCCGAGAGCTGGTACCAGGAGATCGGCCGCGCGGGGCGCGACGGGCTGCCCGCCCGCGCGTTGCTGCTGTTCGGCGCCGGCGATATGGCGATCGCCCGCCACCGCATCGCCGAAAGCCCCGCGAGCGAGGAGCAGAAGCGCGTCGAGCGCTCGCGCCTCGATGCCATGATCGCGATCGCCGAGGCCGCGACCTGTCGCCGCGCCCTGCTGCTGCGCTGCTTCGGCGAGGAACCCGCATCCGACGACTGCGGCGCCTGCGACGTCTGCCGCACGCCGCCCCGGATGTTCGACGGCACGGTGGCGGCGCAGAAGCTGCTGTCGGCCGTGGTGCGGACCGGCCAGCGCTTCGGCGTGGGCCATGTGGTGGACGTGCTGCGCGGCCGGCTGACCGACAAGGTCGCGCAGTTCGCCCATGACAAGCTGCCGACCTTCGGCGTCGGCAAGGACCTCAGCGACAGCGCCTGGCGCGGCGTCGCGCGACAGCTCGTCGCGCGCGGGGCGCTCGACGTCGCGGTGGAGAACCACGGCGAGCTTGTCGCCACGGAAGCCGCGCGTCCCGTCCTGCGTGGCGAGACGCCGGTGATGATGCGGCAGGAGGCGGTCCAGCCGACGCCGCGTCGCGGCGGATCGGCCGAGGCGCGCGTGGGGTCCGACGATCCGTGCTTCGAAGCGCTGCGCCTCTGGCGGCGCGGCGTCGCGCAGGAGCAGTCGATCCCGGCCTATGTCGTGGCCGATGACCGCACCCTTGCCGGCATCGCGGCGCGGCGGCCAACGACGATCGATGCGCTGCTCGAGGTGCCGGGGATGGGGCGGTCGCGCGTCGAACGCTACGGCGCGGAGATCCTGCGCATCCTGCGGGAGGTCTGAGCGACCTGCGTCACGCGGCGGCCCGGCGCCATGAAGTCGCGCATGGGTGGCGGGACGCCGTGCGCCTATGGTGCCGCCACCAACCGGAGGGGGCCGCCATGCGCCGATCGATCCTGCTTGCCACGACCGTCGTCACGCTGCTCGCCGTCGGCCCGGCGCGGGCGGACGATGTCGCCGATGCGATCACCGAGGCGCAGCGCGCCTATCAGGGCGGGCGTATCCAGGCAGCGCAGACGGCGCTGCAGGAAGCGCTGCAGCTGCTGGCCCAGCGCGCCGCAGCCAACCTTGCCGCCGCGCTGCCGGATGCGCTGCCGGGTTGGACGGCCGAGGAGGCGAGCTCCTCCGCCACGGGTGCCGCCGGATTCTTCGGCGGGGCGAACGCCTCGCGTCGCTACACCAATGCGCAGGATCAGTCGGTCGAGATCCAGGTGATGAGCGACAATCCGATGATCGCGCAGCTCGGCGCGGTGATGTCGAACCCGATGCTGGCCGGGGCGATGGGGCGGCTGGTGCGGATCGGCGACCAGCGCGCGATCCAGGGCACGGACGGCAATGTCCAGATGCTGGTGGACAACCGCATCCTGGTGCAGGTGCAGGGCGACGCGCCCGCGGAGGCGAGACTCGCCTACGCGCGGGCGATCAACGTCGCCAAGCTGGCCGGGCGATAGCGCCCGGCGCAGCGATCAGGCCTCGGCCTTGTGGGGGATTTCCTTTTCCGCGAGCAGGGTCGCCAGCTCGCCGGACTGGAACATCTCCATGACGATGTCGCAGCCGCCGACGAACTCGCCCTTCACGTAGAGCTGGGGGATCGTCGGCCAGTTGGTGAAGGCCTTGATGCCCTCGCGGATCTCCATGTCCTCGAGGACGTTCACGCCTGCGAAGGGCACGCCCATGTGGCTGAGGATCTGGACGACGCGGGCGGAGAAGCCGCACTGCGGGAAGACCGGGGTGCCCTTCATGAAGAGCACCACGGGGTTCTCCGTGACGGTGGCCTGGATGCGGTCGAAGGTCGGGTTGGACATCGGGTCGGGGTCCTATTCCGGAGCGGAGGTCTGGAGCGCGAGGGCGTGCAGGACGCCGCCCATGCGGCCCTGCAGCGCGGCGTAGACGATCTGGTGCTGCTTCACGCGGGAGATGCCGCGGAAGGATTCCGAGACGACCTTGGCCGCGTAGTGATCGCCGTCGCCGGCGAGATCCTCGATGGTCACATCGGCATCGGGGAGGGCTGCCTTGATCAGCGCCTCGATCTCCGCCGGTTGCATCGCCATCAGGCCTTCCCTCCCATCAGCGCGGGGAGCGTCGCCTCGTTCGCTTCCCGCAGAGCCGCAACCGATATGGACCGGCCGTCGGCCATTACCAAGGCCCCGCCGCCGGAACGCCCGATGCGGGCGGCAGGCACGCCGGCGGCCTCGGCCTCGGCGAGAATGCCAGCCGGGTCGGAGACGGCAAGGACGTAGCGACCCTGGTCCTCGCCGAACCAGAAGGCGTGCTCGGGGGCCTTGGTCGCGGGGGCGGCGAGGGTGGCGCCGATGCCGGTCGCCATGGCCATCTCGGCGATGGTGACCAGCAGGCCGCCATCGGCGCAGTCGTGGCAGGCGAGAACCTCGCCGGCGAGGATGCGGGCGCGGACGAAGTCGCCGTTGCGACGTTCCGCGGCGAGGTCCACGGGCGGCGGGGCGCCTTCCTCGCGGCCGGCGATGTCGCGCAGCCAGAGGGACTGGCCGAGCCAGCCTTCGGTTTCCCCGATGAGGATCAGGTCGGCGCCGTGGGGCATGCCGAGGCCGATCGCGTCCGCCGCATCGTCGATGACGCCGACGCCGCCGATCGCGGGGGTGGGCAGGATCGCCCGGCCCTCGGTCTCGTTGTAGAGGGAGACGTTGCCGCTCACGACCGGGAAGTCGAGGGCCTTGCAGGCCGCGGCCATGCCGCGCACCGAGGCGGCGAACTGGCCCATGATCCGCGGCTTCTCGGGGTTGCCGAAGTTCATGTTGTCGGTGATGGCGAGCGGCAGGGCGCCGGTCGCGGTGATGTTGCGCCAGGCCTCGGCGACCGCCTGCTTGCCGCCTTCCTCGGGGTCCGCGACCACGTAGCGGGGGGTGCAGTCGGTGGTCATGGCCAGCGCCCGGTCGTGGTCCTCGATCTTCACGATGGCCGCGTCGGCGCCGCCGGGGCGCTTCACGGTCAGGCCGTTCACCAGGCTGTCGTACTGGTCCCAGATCCAGCGGCGGGAGCAGAGGTCGGGCGTGGCGACCAGGCGCAGCAGGGCGTCCTCGATCGTGGTCGGGTTCGCGACCGCGCCGGGGGCGAGGACGGGCTGCTTCGGGGTTTCCTCGGTCGGGCGGCGGTAGAGGGGGGCTTCCGATTCCAGCGGGGCGAGGGGGATGTCGGCTTCTACCTGGCCCTTGTGGCGGATGACGATGCGGCCGGTGTCGGTCAGGTGGCCGATCACCGCGAAGTCGAGTTCCCACTTGGTGAAGATGGCCTCGGCCAGGGCCTCGCGGCCGGGCTTGAGGACCATGAGCATGCGCTCCTGGCTCTCGGAGAGCATCATCTCGTAGGCGGTCATGCCTTCTTCGCGCTGGGGGACGTTGTCCAGCACGAGCTCGACGCCCATGCCGCCCTTGCCGGCCATCTCGACGCCCGAGCTGGTGAGGCCGGCGGCGCCCATGTCCTGGATGGCGACGATGGCGTCGGTGGCCATCAGCTCGAGGCAGGCCTCGATGAGGAGCTTTTCCGCGAAGGGGTCGCCGATCTGGACGGTGGGGCGCTTTTCCTCGCTGTCCGCGCTGAATTCCGCTGACGACATGGTCGCGCCGTGGATGCCGTCGCGGCCGGTCTTGGAGCCGACATAGACCACGGGGTTGCCCACGCCGGTGGCGGCCGCGGTGAAGATGCGGTCGGCCTTGGCGATGCCCACGGTCATGGCGTTGACCAGCGGGTTGCCGTTGTAGGCGGGGTGGAAGTTGACCTCCCCGCCCACGGTCGGGACGCCGACGCAGTTGCCGTAGCCGCCGATGCCGCGGACCACGCCGTCGATCACCTGCTTCATCCGCGGCGCGTCGGGGGCGCCGAAGCGCAGCGCGTTGAGGTTGGCGATGGGCCGCGCACCCATGGTGAAGACGTCGCGCAGGATGCCGCCCACGCCGGTGGCGGCACCGTTGTAGGGCTCGATCCAGCTGGGGTGGTTGTGGGATTCCATCTTGAAGACGGCGGCGAGGCCATCCCCGATGGCGATGACGCCGGCATTCTCGCCCGGGCCCTGGATGACCCAGGGGGCCTTGGTGGGCAGTTCCTTCAGCCAGACCCGGCTGGATTTGTAGGAGCAGTGTTCCGACCACATCACGCTGAAGACGCCGAGCTCGGTGAGGGAGGGCGTGCGGCCGAGGATGGCCAGGCAGCGTTCGTATTCATCCGGCTTGAGGCCGAATTCGGCGGCGAGCTGGGCGGCGCGGGCGGGGTCGAGGGAGACGGGGGCGGCGGCGGTCATGTGCGCCATGTCGACCGGCCGGGCCGCGCTGTCCAGAGGCTTCGCCGCGGGGCCTGTCATGACCAGCCCAGGCGGAGCGCGCGGGGGAGGTAGCGGACCCCGGCGCAGCGGCGATGGAGCCTGCGGAGGGATCGCAGGAGGCCGATGAAGATGCCGTCCTGCACCTTGTTCTGCGGTGCGGGCGGCAGGCGGAGGTTGCGCCGCATGTTTTCGGACAAATTGGGGTTCGGGACCTTTTCGGGCGGTCCGTTCAAAGCGGTGAGGAAGCCGAGGCGGCGGATGAGGGCGATGAATTTGAGCCCTCGGAGGCGGATGGCCCGGCGGCAGGCGCGGAAGATGAGGGGCGCGATCTCATTCAACGGGTGCTTGGGATCATTGTCCTTGAGGGCTTCGAGCAGTTTCTCCCATAGGCCGGCATGGGTGAGGCGGCGGAAGTAACGGGAGACGGTGTCGGGCTTGCCGTGTTCGGGCGGGAGGGCGCGCCAGGGGGCGGTGGTGGAAGTGAGGTGGAATATGGCGTCCATACGGGCGCGGAGGTCGCCGATCTGACGGCCGGCGGGGGAGCGGGGGAGGATGTAGGGGAGGAGGGCGTGGAATTGGGTGGGGGTGAGGGGCTGCATGCCGCCCTAGTTACCACGGGGCACAAAAAATAGCAAGAAATTCCCATACCCAAATCGGAAGATGATCCCGCCGACAAAGGGCGGGATCGTGCCTACCATTCCTGAGACGAAGCAATCTGACCTCGCTGAACCTCAACCAGACCGAGCAAATTCTCTATTGCTAATTTGAATCCTGAGTAATCATCATCAATCTTGTCGTAATCGATGACCTGAAGATTTCTGTTACTACGCAATGATAGTTTCAGATCATCGTGCATTCCTGCCGAAGATAAAAAATAATGAGGGTATGACTCACTATAAGTAAAATTCTGATTTTCCAATATAAGATTTATATCTGGATCTCTATATCCAGCTCCCAAAAATAGAAATGTATGCGTCATAAGGGCACTGTCAAATGCATTGTAGAACGCCGAGGCGGCAATTCTGGCGCGCGCATATTGTTTCTGTGTAAATATCATGTGAATTGGGTTATCAAGAGAGCCGTGAACCTTAACTAAATAACGCTCTGTTCCCCGAAGAAACTCCGATACATCGGGATCTTGATATGTTTTCTTTATGGATGTACCGGAATATATCTCTTGGGCTGCGCGATCTATAATATCATCAAAATTCAATGAAAAAATTACCCTGGCATCGAGGCGGCAGATGAGTCGATGAACATCAGATATTGCATATTTTGGTGCGCTGAACTTTGCGCGTAATTTTGCGCTCCATTCCGCATCGTATGCGCGGTGTAGCCATTCACAAGCATGCAGTAAATCGCCTTGTGCAATTGCATCAGATATATGATTTTGTGGTCCGCCTCTGAGTTCAGTATTGCATTCCGTAAGGAATTTATCCCAGGTTGGTGGAATTTCACCGTTAACGCCCTTGGCGTGACGAGAAACTCCCGAACCGACAACTATTACACATCGGCGCCGCGCAATATCACGAACAAGAGGAGTCGGCCAATCAACCATTGCAGCGCTCTAGTATTTCTTTTGTTACTTCTCCGAAAATGCCATATGCATCCTTGACCTTCGCGAAGTGCGCCCCAACAACTCCATCTGGGGCCCGAAGTTCAAACACGGGCTTATTTGCCGATTGGGACATCGGAATTAAGCTAAAGAGATTCGGAACGGTACCGATCTCGAATGGTTCATTTGAAATATACTGGTTTAGGCCGGAATCAATGATCACTTGGTCAATCTGGCTCCGGATTGCCTCATACGCCTTGACACCGCGCCGCTCGCCTGCCGAGTCGCGCTTTGCTAAATACTGCTGAGTTACGTAACCTAGAAATCTTGATCGGCCATACTTTAAGGCGGGAAGTCTTGATTGGTCCTTTACATTCCGAATACCCCGTAACCAGTCCGACCACCACTCGGAGATCCACTGCGAGATATTCTTGAATGCAGTTAGTGAGAAGATATCAATCGACATGGGGCTTACAAAAAAGTCACAAGTTAGAAGAACGGATCGATTTATGGCCCCAAGAGAGGGACTCGCATCAACAAAAACATAGTCATATCCAGCTAATCTTTGAAGAAGTTCCGCAAAAAAAAGATTAGATTTAATGCCTCTAATATCACCACTGCGGGCAGATGACCAATCTTGCGCTAAGAAATCTTCAGTCAATGCTAAATCAGGGCTTCCGCAGAGTACATCAACAGAAAATTCAGGGGATTTTGTTATAAGTATCTTTTCATCTAAGGCGCCAGCTTCGGTGATGGGGCGAACAAATTTGTTAATTGTATACCAATCTTGTCCGTAAATGTTCTCCAAAGTGGCTTCATCAAATAAGTACTGTGTCGCATTGCATTGAGGGTCAGCATCAACGACGCAGATCTTCTTGCCCAAATGAAGAGAGGCAAAGGCGGCCACATTACACAGGAGGGTCGTTTTCCCGACGCCGCCCTTGTTATTAAAAAACGCTACGGAAATCATGGGCTTATCCAGACTGCGCGAGACTGAGTGAAATTATAATCGGCCAATTTATGCTTTGGGAAGTGCCAAACCATGCTGACGGCTATCAGCGGGTTGGACGATGAACACAACGAAGGTGCAGGAAACTGAGTTTCCTGCCGGGGTGCAGGGGCAGAGCCCCTGCGTCACCACAGCCTCAGGCGGAAACAAACGCGTCAGCCAGGCTTTCGAACATCGGCAGGCCGTCGGTGCCGCCCATCAGCGGGTCCACCAGGTCTTTCGGGTGCGGCATCAGGCCGCAGATGCGCAGGTTGGGGGACAGGATGCCCGCGATGTTGCGGGCGGAGCCGTTGCGGTTGGCGGCCTCGGTGACCGTGCCGTTCTCGTCGGTGTCGCGGAAGGCGACCAGGCCTTCGCCTTCCAGGCGGTCGAGCGTCGCGTCGTCGTTGCCGTCGCCCTGTCGCCGGGTCCTCCGCCGCCCCGTGCAACTCCGGCCCTGTTCTCCTCGTTCTGGTCCCAGGACAGTCGGAGGACAGACCGATGCGCAGGACGTCTCGGGTGGTTGGCGTGGCGTTCATCCTCGCGGTGGCGGCGGCCGGGCCGGTGTGGGCCCAGGCGCCGGCGCCGCTCGCCTTCGTGCAGCCGTTGACGCCGTCCGCGACCTCGGCGGTGCAGGAGAGGCTGCGGGAGGCCGGGGTCTACATGGGTGCGGCCGATGGCGTGTGGGGGCCGGAGAGCCAGGCCGCGCTCGACCGGTTCCAGCAGGCGCGCGGCATGCCGGTCACGGGGTCGATCAACATCGCGACGGCGCAGGCGCTCGGCGTGGGGATGCCGCGGCTGATGCCGCCGGTGGGGGCGGAACCGGCGGCGGCGCCGGCGGTCGCGGTGCCGCTCAGCCCGCGGGCGGTGCGGAATGTGCAGACCCGGTTGCGGGCGCTCGGTTTCTACCAGATGCCGGCGGATGGGATCTGGGGTGCCGGGACGCAGGCGGCGCTGGAGCGGTTCCAGCGGGGCCGCGGGATCGAGGCGACCGGGCAGATCAATCCGGTGACGGCGCAGGCGTTGGGGTTGAACCCGAACAACCTGGAGATGGCGACGCGGTGACGGGGCGGGCCGCGGTCACAGCCCGTGGCCGCGGCCGGTGCCGGGCCTGAGGGCCGGGTGCGATGGGGTCGTAGGCCAGCATGCAAGGTCATGCTGCATTGCGAGGCGTGATGGTCGCCATTTGCGACCTCCGTTGGATGCGGGCGGGTCCGGGGGTGCAGATTCCGGGGTGACGCGAGGCCCGGCCGGGAACGGCGTGGGCCCGCACCACGATCCGAGGGAAGACTGCGATGACGAAGGTCCTTGTCCTGTACTATTCGAGCTACGGCCATATCGAGCAGATGGCCTCCGCGGTGGCGGAGGGCGTGCGCGAGGCCGGTGCCGAGGCGGTGATCAAGCGGGTGCCGGAGCTGGTGCCGGAGGAGGTCGCGAAGGCGTCGGGGTTCAAGCTCGACCAGGCGGCGCCGGTGGCGACGGTGGCGGAGCTCGCCGATTACGACGCGATCATCCTCGGCGTGCCGACGCGGTTCGGGAACATGCCGGCGCAGATGAAGAACTTCCTGGATCAGACCGGCGGGCTGTGGATGAAGGGCGCGCTGGTGGGGAAGGCAGGCAGCGTGTTCACCTCGACGGCGACGCAGCATGGCGGGCAGGAGAGCACGATCCTGTCGACGCACACGGTGCTGCTGCACCACGGCATGGTGATCGTGGGGCTGCCCTATTCCTTCCAGGGCCAGACGACGAATTCGGAGATCACGGGCGGGTCGCCGTATGGCGCGAGCACCATCGCGAATGGCGACGGGTCGCGGCAGCCGAGCGCGAATGAACTGGCCGGTGCGAAGTTCCAGGGCCGGCACGTGGCCGGCATCGCGGCGAAGCTGAAGGGCTGAGCCGGGCGGGCGGGCTGTCCGGGAGGGCGGCCCGCCGTCGCCTTTGGGGGCGTCAGGCGGAGACGAAGGTGTCCGCCAGGCTTTCGAACATGGGCAGGCCGTCGGTGCCGCCCATCAGCGGATCCACCAGGTCTTCCGGGTGCGGCATCAGGCCGCAGATGCGGAGGTTGGGGGAGAGGATGCCCGCGATGTTGCGGGCCGAGCCGTTGCGGTTGGCGGCTTCGGTGACGGTGCCGTTCTCGTCGGTGTAGCGGAAGGCGACCAGGTCTTCGCCTTCCAGGCGGTCGAGCGTCGCGTCGTCGGCGAAGTAGTTGCCGTCGCCATGGGCCATGGGCGCGCGGAAGACGGCGCCCTTCTGCCAGCGGGAGGTGAACGCCGTGCCGGCGCGTTCGACGCGCATGTGGCAGTCCATCGACAGGAAGCGCAGCGAGGCGTTGCGGAGCAGGCCGCCGGGCAGCAGGCCGGCCTCGATCAGGATCTGGAAGCCGTTGCAGACGCCGAGGATGTGGCCGCCCTTCGTGGCGAAGTCCTTGATGTCCTTCATGATGGGGGACTGCGCAGCCATGGCGCCGCAGCGCAGGTAGTCCCCGTAGGAGAAGCCGCCGGCGAGGACGACGAGGTCGAGGCCTTTCGGCAACTCCTCGCGGTGGAAGAGCATCAGCGGGTCGCGGCCGGTGACGCGCTTGAGCGCGATGCGCATGTCGCGTTCGCGGTTGGTGCCGGGGAAGACGACGATTGCGGCTTTCATGGCGTGCTTCCTGGGGTCAGCCGATGGCGAGGCGGAGCCAGTGGATCCCGCCGAGGACGATCATGGTGGCGCCGGCGGCGATGGCGGCGGCGGTGACCCAGCGGTTCACCGTGCGCTTGCCGCGCGTGATGATGTCGAGGCGGGGGGTGGGGCGCGAGGTGGCGAGGCGGTCTTCCCGCCAGCGCAGCCCGGTCGCGATGAGGAAGGTGAGCACCATCATCGCGACGAGGCTGGCCTTGATCATGTCAGGCGAGCTCGACGCGGAAGGATTCGATCACCGTGTTGGCGAGGAGCTTGCGGGCCATGTCCTCGGCGGCGGACTTCGCCTTCGCGGGGTCGGTCTCGGCCAGGTCGAGCTCGATGACCTTGCCGGCGCGGACGTCGTTGACGCCGGCGAAGCCGAGGCCTTCGAGGGCGTGGGAGATGGCCTTGCCCTGGGGGTCGAGGACGCCGGCCTTGGGCATCACATAGACACGCGCCTTCATCGATGGGACATCCGATTCACGTTTCCGGTGCTCGACGCCACGCGGAGAGCGCGCTCTCCGCGCGCCGTCTCCGCCCTCCGACGATCGGAGGTCATTGCATGCTCTCCGGGCCCTTCATGTCGCGGGCGCCGGCCTCGGGCAGGATGCCGAGGCGGCGGGCGACTTCCTGGTAGCCTTCCTCGACCTTGCCGAGGTCGCGGCGGAAGCGGTCCTTGTCCATCTTCTCGCCGGTCTTGGCGTCCCACAGGCGGCAATTGTCGGGGGAGATCTCGTCGGCGAGGACGATGCGCATCTCCTCGTTCTCCCAGAGCCGGCCGAATTCGAGCTTGAAGTCGACGAGGGTGATGCCGACGCCGAGGAGGAGGCCGGTGAGGAAGTCGTTCACGCGCAGCGTCAGGGCGACGATGTCGTCCAGGTCCTGGGTGGAGGCCCAGCCGAAGCAGGTGATGTGTTCCTCGGCGACCATCGGGTCACCGAGCTGATCGTTCTTGTAGTAGTACTCGATGATCGAGCGCGGCAGGCGCTGGCCCTCGGGGATGCCGAGGCGGGTGGCGAGCGAGCCGGCGGCGACGTTCCGGACGACGACCTCGAGGGGGATGATCTCGACTTCGCGGATCAGCTGCTCGCGCATGTTGAGGCGGCGGATGAAGTGGGTCGGGATCCCGATCTCGGTCAGCCGCGTCATCAGGTATTCGCTGATGCGGTTGTTGAGCACGCCCTTGCCGGTGATGGTGCCCTTCTTCTGCGCGTTGAAGGCGGTGGCGTCGTCCTTGAAGTACTGGACGAGGGTGCCGGGTTCCGGGCCCTCGAACAGGATCTTGGCCTTGCCTTCGTAGAGCTGTCGGCGACGTGCCATGGCGGTTGGAATCCCTCGGGCCGCCGGGCCGGGGTGCCTGGCGGTGTGTCCGGGGGCGTATAGCAAGCGTGGGCGGGGAGGGCCATTGCCCCCCGGCCAGGGCTGGTGTGCGTCAGGCGGCGGGGAGCGGGACGGGCGCGAAATGCGCCTCTCCGGGACGGCCAGGGCAGAAGAGCCAGTGGCGGCGGCCGTCCGGGGCGAGGGCCATGAGGCTCGAGCAGACGGTGCCGAAACCGTTGACGGGCGGGACGTTGAGGGTTTCGGCGATGCCGGTCGCGGGGTCGTAGGCGTCGTCGGCGAGGAGGGTGGACCAGAGGGTCCAGTCGGGCGCGTCGGGATCGGGCGGCGGGGCGGCGGCGAAGCGCGGGAGGTGGCGGCGTGTTCGCGGGCTCGTGAGGTCGTTCGGGTCGTGGGCCGTGACCATGGAGAGGCCGGCGGGGAGGGGCAGGATCTCCGGGCGCCCGATGCCCAGGCCGCGGATGAAGTAGGCATCCTGCGAATCGGCAATCACCAGGTTGAAGGGGCGCCAGTCCTCCGCGGGCAGGACGGCGATGGCATCTGCGGCCGCGGCGGCGGTCGTGGCGCTGGCCGCGGCGAGGGGCAGGTCGCCGCGGGATCGCTTGCCAGCCGCCGGGCCAAGGCTTCCGGGGCGATTCAACACGGCGGCGACGACGCCGGTGGAACCCAGGGCCATCCACGTCCCCCCGGCGGTTCGGTCCCGCCCGCCTGTCACGCCTGAAAGATCGGGCCACCACGGGGCCGGCGAATCCCAGGCGCGGTCGAGGCGTTCGTCGCGATTGGCGGCGAGGAGCAGGGGCCAGGGATGGCCGGGCCGCCGCAGCAGGATGACGGTGCACATGCCGGCAGGCTGCGGTCGCCCGCGCCCGCCGGCAATGGGGGTCAGAAGCGGAAGTTCAGCGAGACGCCGGGCGGGCCGTAATAGACAGGCGGCGGCGCGTAGTAATAGTAGCGCGGCGCCGGGGCGTAATACACCGGCGGGGGCGGCGCGTAGTACACGCGCGGGGCCGGGGCGTAGTAGACCGGCGGCGGCGCCACGTAGACCGGGCGCGGGGGCGGGCCCCAACCGCGGCCGGGGTGGCCCCAGCCATGGCCGGGCGGGCCGCCACCGCCACGCCAGGGCGGGTCGGCCACGGCCTGGCCCTGGGTGGCGAAAAGGCCGGCCATCGCGGCGATGGCGACCGTACCGACGAACGTCAGGGGGCGCATGTGAGTCCCTCCTCCTTAGGCTCGACGTTGTAGTAACGCCTTGCGGCGGAAAGACGGCGCGATTCTCACAATTTCTTTACCAATGCTCAGGAGTCGCCGAAGACGCGGCGGAAGATCGTGTCGACCTGCGCGAAGTCCCGACGCGGATCCATCGCGGTGTCGAGCGCCGCGGGCGTCAGCAGGGCCGAGACGGTCGCGTCGGCGAGCAGGTTGTCGCGGAAGGAACGGCCGTCCGGAGTGCCGAGCGCGGTCCAGGTCGCCATCGCGGCGCGCTGCACGGCGGCATAGGAGTCCTCGCGGCTCATCCCCGCCTGGGTGAGGGCCAGCAGCACCTTCTGGCTGTGCACCACGCCGCCGAGCGATTCGAGGTTCGCGGTCATGCGCGCGGGATAGATGGTGAGCTTCTCCATCATGCCGGTCAGCCGGGCCAGGGCGAAATCGAGCGCGATGGTGGCGTCGGGGGCGATGACGCGCTCCACCGAGGAATGGCTGATGTCGCGCTCGTGCCACAGGGCGACGTTCTCGAGCGCGGGGACGGCATAGCCGCGCACCAGGCGCGCGAGGCCGGTCAGGTTCTCGCTCAGCACCGGGTTCCGCTTGTGCGGCATCGCGGAGGAGCCCTTCTGGCCGGGGTGGAAGTATTCCTCGGCTTCCCGGACTTCGCTGCGCTGCAGGTGGCGGACCTCGGTCGCCAGGCGCTCGATGCCCGAGGCGACGACGGCGAGCGCGCAGAAGAAGGCGGCATGGCGGTCGCGGGGGATGACCTGGGTGCTGACCGGCTCGACCGCGAGGCCGAGCTTCTCGGCCACGAAGGCCTCCACGCGCGGGTCCACGGAGGCGAAGGTGCCGACCGGGCCGGAGATGGCGCAGGTCGCGATCTCCCGCCGCGCGGCGACCAGGCGCTCGCGCCCGCGCATGAACTCGGCGTAATGGCCTGCCAGCTTGAGGCCGAAGGTGGTCGGCTCGGCATGGATGCCGTGGCTGCGGCCGATGGTCGGCGTCGTCTTGTGCTCGATCGCCCGGGCCTTCAGGGCGGCGAGCAGCGCGTCCATGTCGGCAATCAGCAGGTCCGCCGCGCGGGCCATCTGCACCGCGAGGCAGGTGTCGAGCACGTCGGACGAGGTCATGCCCTGGTGCATGAAGCGCGCCTCGGGCCCGATGCCCTCCGCCATGAAGGTCAGGAAGGCGATGACGTCATGGCGGGTGACGCGCTCGATCTCGTCGATGCGGGCGACCTCGGCATCGCCGATCGCGGCCGCACGGGGGGCGCCCTTGTCCCGGATCGCGCGCGCCGCCTCGGCGGGGATAGTGCCGAGGTCGGCCATGGCCTCGGCGGCCAGGGCCTCGATCTCGAACCAGATCTTGTAGCGGGTGGCGGGCGACCAGATCGCCTCCATCTGCGGGCGGGAATAGCGCGGGACCATGCGGGCGGCTCCGGGGAGGGACTGACGGGGCGGGGTTTGGGGCCTGCCGCGTCGCGGCGCAAGCCGGGGCCGCATTGAGGGTTGCGGGTATCCGGGCGCCCCGGTATTGCGCTTGGGATTAACTTCTTGCAACGCGTTGCGGGGCTGAGACCAAATGTTGGAAATGCTGCCCGAGTGGCTTCAGCCGCTCGCCATGGTGCTGTTCATCGACGTCGTCCTCGCCGGCGACAATGCGATCGTCGTCGGCATGGCTGCGGCCGGCCTGCCGGTCGATCAGCGCAAGAAGGCGATCTTCTGGGGCATCATCGCGGCCACCGTGATGCGCATCGCCTTCGCGTCGATCACGGTGCAGCTGCTGCAGATCGTCGGCATCGTGCTGGCCGGCGGCGTGCTGCTGCTCTGGGTCTGCTGGAAGATGTATCGCGAGCTGCGCGACGGCGGGCATGACGACGCGGATTCGACCGAGCAGCACGAGGGCGCGGCCGCGCTGGGTGGACAGGCGACGCCCGGGGCGCCGCGCAAGACGCTCCGGCAGGCGATCACCCAGATCCTGGTCGCCGACGTCTCGATGAGCCTCGACAACGTGCTGGCGGTGGCCGGCGCGGCGAAGGACCATCCCTACATCCTCATCGTCGGGCTCGCCTTCTCGGTCGTGCTGATGGGCGTGGCGGCGACGCTGATCGCCAACCTGCTCAACAAGCATCGCTGGATCGCGTGGGTCGGCCTGCTGGTGATCCTCTACGTCGCCTTCAACATGATCTACGAAGGCACGCACCAGGTGACGAGCGAGGTGCCCGAGGCCTACGCCTACCTGTTCCTGCCGCTCGGGTTCCTGGCGCCGGCCATCGCGGGCGTCTTCCCGGTCTGGCTGTGGGTCGGCGCAACGGTGATGCAGATGGTCATATACACCTCCGTCATCACCCTCGTGGCCGGCGTCATCCGCGATGCCATGCGGCCCCGGCCGGCGAGCTGAGATGCGACCGGCGGGCCCGGCCTTGGTTGTGTCTCGGGCCCGCCACGTTTCTTCCTCAGCCGGGTGCGCTATGTCTGCGCCCATGAGGCAGCGAGCGAACGGGGCGGAAGGCCCCGCCCTGGCCGAGGCGGCGCGGATGCGTCGCCCTGGCCGCCCCCTGGCGGGACGCCTGGCCCGGAGCGCCGCGATCGCGGCGGGTGTGTTGTTGGCGGCCTGTGCGGGCGTGATGGATTCGCAGCGGCCTTCCCTCGACGAGATCGAGGCGCGCATGCCGCGGGAGATTGCCGGCTTCGTGCTGGGCGAGACGGCCCAGCGCCCCGGACCCATCCTGTCGATGGACTATGCGACGGCGAACCGCGCGGCGGTCGCGACCGTGCTGGTCTATGAGACCCGCGGCCGCGCGGCGCCCGAGGACGCGTCCGCACCCGAGATCGATCGCGAGCTGTCGGCCGCGGTGATGGAAGTGACGGAGGCACCCGCGGGCCGCACCGGCCGTCGCCTGACCGAGCGGGAGCGCGTCACGCTGACCGATGCGGGCTTGCGCTGCGCGCGGATGGAAGGGTCCTTCGGTCGCGCGCCCGTGGCGCGGACGCTGTGCGTCGGCGGCGCGCAGGGGCGCTTCGTGAAGATCCAGGTGACGATGGCCGCGCGGACGCCGGCGCCGGCCGATGCGCCGGCCTTCGCCGCCGGCGCCATCCACGCCGTCCGCGGTCGGTAGGGCGCTTCGGCCTAGCGCATGCAGCGCAGGAAGACTGTCGAGGCATGGGCGAGCTCGCCCACCTCGGCGGCGGTGCGCACGGTGCCGGCATCGTCGAGGACCGGCTGGACGCCGTGTTCGCGCATGAAGTCGACGGCCTCGGTGTGCTTCACCGCGAAGTTGACGTTCTGCGGGATGTCGCCGGTCGCCTGCGCGATGCGCTGCGCGTTCAGCTTGGAGACGATGACGCCGACGACGTGACCCCGCAGGTCGAGGAGCGGCCCGCCGGAATTGCCCTGCTGCACCGGCGCGCTGATCTGGATCTGGCGCGGGTTGTCGCCGAGCCCGGCGAGGGCGGAGACGTCACCCGTGGTCAGCGTCGGGCCTGAGGAAAGCAGGCCGGCGAGGGGGAAGCCGTAGGTCACGACGTTCTCGCCGCGACGAACGTCGGTCGCCCGGCGGAAGATCAGTGCCGGTCCCGGATCCGCCTCGGCCCGCAGCAGCGCGAGGTCGCGCTGGGCGTCCACGGCGACGATGGTGACGTCGATCTCCTGACCGGAGTTCAGCCGTGCGCGCATCGCGGCGCAGCCTTCGGCCACATGGTGATTCGTCATGATCTGGCGCGGCGCGACGATGAAGCCGGTGCCGGAGGAAACCTGGCGCTGCTCGCCGGGGGGGCGCGGCGGGCCGGGGCGTCCGGCGCCGAGTGGCGGCGGCTTGTCGCGCGGCAGGGAGGCGACCGGCCCCGGCGGGCGGTCGTTGCCCTGCCCGAAGGGCCGCGGCGTGGCGCCGAGTGGCGGCGGCTTGTCGCGCGGCAGGTTGACCTGGGGGCCGGGGCGGAAGCCTGGTGAGGCCTGGGGCGGCGGGGGCGACGGCAGGTTGCCGAGCGAGCCCCCGGACGCACCCGGCTTCTGGGCCGCGGCGGAACCGGCCGCGAGGGCTGCCGCCAGTACGAGAACGGGGGTCGCGTTGCGCATGGGCGAAAGGTGCCGATGTGCGGGCCTTGCGGTCAACGGCACCTGCGTGCGCGCCGCGTCCCGACGCGAAGTGCTTCAGAGCAGGCCCTCGCGGCGGAACGAGACGTGGCGGCCATTGCCCACGATCAGGTGGTCGTGCAGCACGATGCCGAGGCTGCCCGCGGCCGCCTTGATCTCCTGCGTCATCTCGAGGTCGGCGCGCGAGGGTGTCGGATCGCCCGAGGGGTGGTTGTGGACGAGGATCAGCGCCGTCGCCTGCAGTTCCAGGGCGCGCTTCACGACCTCCCGCGGGTAGACGGGCGTGTGGTTCACCGTGCCGCGCGCTTGCGCCTCGTCGGCGATCAGGCGGTTGCGGGTGTCGAGGAACAGGATGCGGAACTGTTCGATTCGTTCGCGGGCGATCGCGGCGGTCAGGTAGGCGAGCAGGCGGTCCCAGTTGTTCAGCACGGGACGGTCGATGACCTCGGCGCGCGCGAGGCGCAGCGCCGCGGCCTGGACGGTCTTGAGCGCGGCCATGCCGGCCTCGCCCAGGCCCTCGATGGTGCCGAGTTCCTGGGGCGGCGCGGCGAGGGCGCCGGCGAAGGAGCCGAAGCGGGCGAGCAGGGCGCGGGCGATCGGCTTGGTGTCCCGCCGCGGCAGGGCGAGGAACAGTACCATCTCGAGCAGTTCGTGGTCGAGCAGCGCGTCGGCGCCGGCGGTCAGCAGCTTGGCGCGCATGCGGGCACGATGGCCGAGATGGCCGGGCGGTGCGGCCTCGGCCGTGCTGGCGGCGTCGCTGTCGATGATGGCGAGCAGGCCGGGCGATGCCTCGGCCAGCCCCGGCTTCCTGCCCATGCTGTCCCGCGCCGGCGAATGGCGCCGGCCGCGGGCAGGTTAGGGAATTCTACCGATAGTTGAGAAGGGGTTTCGTCAGCCCTGGTGGTAGGGGCGGTGCTGGCCGGCGGGGGAGAGGGTGAAGATCTCCACGCCGGTCTCGGTGACGCCGACCATGTGCTCGAACTGGGCGGAGAGGGAGCGGTCCCGCGTGACGGCGGTCCAGCCGTCGTCGAGGATCTTCACCTCCGGCCGGCCGGCATTCACCATCGGCTCGACGGTGAAGAACATGCCGGGCTTGAGCTTGGGGCCCTCGCCGGGGCGGCCGTAGTGCAGGACGTTCGGCGGGGCGTGGAAATGGCGCCCGATGCCATGGCCGCAGAAGTCGCGGACCACGCTGAAGCGATGCCGTTCCACGAAGGTCTGGATGGCGTGGCCGATATCCCCGAGCGTCGCGCCGGGCTTGATGACGGCGATGCCGCGCATCATCGCCTCGTAGGTCACGTCCATCAGCAGGCGTGCCTTGGTCGAGGGCGTGCCGGCCACGAACATGCGGCTCGTGTCGCCGTACCAGCCATCGAGGATGACGGTGACGTCGATGTTCACGATGTCCCCGTCGGCCAGCACGCGGTCGCCCGGGATGCCGTGGCAGACGACGTGATTGACCGAGGTGCAGGTCGACTTGGTGTAGCCGCGATAGCCGAGCGTCGCCGGCACGGCGCCGTGGGCGACCATGAAGTCGTGGCAGATGCGGTCGATCTCGCCCGTGGTGATGCCGGGACGGATGTGCTCGGCGATCATGTCGAGCGTCTCGGCGGCCAGGCGTCCGGCCTTGCGCATGCCCTCGAAGTCCTCGGGGCGATGGATGATGATGCGGCGGGCTTCGCCGCCCTGCTGATCCATGAGGGTCCGGTCCGGATAGCGGCGTTCGTTGAAGGGCCGAAGATGCGCTTCGCACCCGGCGGTTGCAAGCGGTGCGGGTGTCGTGCCGGGCCGCCAACGGTTTGACCTGAGGCCGCCGGGGGAAGGCGGCGGTCGATCGTGTGTGGCGTCAGTGGCCCGTCTTCTCGCCGGCGCTGCGTTCCACGGTCCCGAGCGCATCGGCGAGGCGCGCCGTCGCGCTGCCGGGCCGGGCGGGCCTCGATTGCGTGGCGGAGGGCGACCAGCCGGTCAGGACCAGCAGGCGGAAGGTCGCGGGAATGCCGGCGTCCGACCCCGCCAGGCGGGCGGCGGCGAGCGGAAAGAGGTCCCGCGGCGGGGTGCGCGCGTCGCGGGCGAGGACGGCGCTGGTCTCGCCGGCGGCCCGGAGGTCCGCGATGAGGCCAAGCGGGGTGCGGTAGCGGAGGTCGATGTCCTCGGCATCCGCGACGGGCAGGGCGAAGCCGGCGCGCTGCAGCAGGGCCGCGCCGTCGCGCAGTTCCGGGAAGGGAGAGACGCGGGGGGCGAGGCCGCCGCGGATCTCGCTTTCGGCTTCGGCGAGCGCGCCGCGGAGCTCCTGGAGCGTCGGCAGGCCAGGCAGGGCGGCGAGGAAGAGGCCATCGGGGGCGAGGGCGCGGCGGATCTGCACCAGGGCACCCGGAAGGTCGTTGACCCAATGGAGCGAGAAGGCGGCGACGACGAGGTCGAAGGCGCCCTCGGCGAAGGGGAGCCATTCCTCGTCGGCGGCGACGGGCAGGCCGCCGGCGCGCGCGGCCATGCGGGGGCCGAGGTCGGCGGAGACGACGAAGGGGATGCCGCGCGCGGCGAGGCGCGGGGCCACGATGCCGCGGCCGCCGAGGTCGAGGGCCCGGGTGAAGCGATGCGTCGTGTCGTCCAGGCGGTCGAGCAGCCGGTCTGCGACATCCTCGAGGACCGGGGCGACCCGGTCGATCGTGGACGCGGCGCGGTCGCGGCGGAGGCGGACAAGTCGGCGGTCGAAGACCTGGACGGGATCGGACATGCTGGGCGCGACATGCGCCCGGTTCCGCCGCGTATCAAGCGGGAGTACAGGTGGCGTTGGACAAGGGGATGGAAAGCATGGCCAGCCAGATCGACGCCGCGACGCTCAAGCGCCTGATTCAGGAAGGGCAGGAACTCGCGGTGCTGGACGCGCGCGAGGAAGGCGAGTTCGGCAGGTCGCACCTGTTCTGGGCGGTGCCCTGCCCGCTGTCGAAGATGGAGATGCGCGCCCGCACCCTGCTGCCGCGGCGCGACGTGCCGGTCGTCTGCGTCGATGGCGGGGAGGGGTACGCCGCGCGGCTCGCGGCCTATCTCGAGGGGATCGGCTGCACGAAGGTCTCGGTGCTGACCGGGGGGACGCCGGCCTGGGTGGCGGCCGGATATGTCGCCTTCTCGGGCGTGAACGTGCCGTCCAAGGCGTTCGGGGAATGGGTCGAGCATCACTACGAGACGCCCTCGGTCGATCCGGGCGAGCTCAAGGCGATGATGGATGCCGGGACCGACATGGTCGTCCTCGACAGCCGGCCGATCGACGAATTCCGCCGCATGACGATCCCGACGGCTGTGAACGTCCCGGGCGGCGAGCTGGTCTATCGCATCGGGGAATTCGTGACGCGGCCGGAGACGACGGTCGTGGTGAACTGCGCGGGGCGGACGCGATCCATCCTGGGCGCGGAATCGCTGCGCAGCGCGGGGATCCCGAACAAGGTCGTGGCGCTGCGCAACGGCACCATGGGCTGGGAACTCGCGGGCTTCGCCTGCGACCGTGGCCGTGACGTGCGCTACCCGGAGGGCACGCCGACGGGCCTCGACGACGCCTTCGCGCGGGCCGACCGCTTTGCCCGCCGCAACGGCGTGCAGGTCACGACGCGCGCCGAGCTCGAGAAGATGCGCGGCGATGCGAAGCGGACGACCTATGTCCTCGATGTCCGGGACCCGGCGGAATACGCGGCGGGGCATCTGCTCGGCAGCCGCTCGGCGCCGGGTGGGCAGCTGGTGCAGGCGACGGACCAGTGGGTGGCGGTGCGCGGGGCGCGGATCGTGCTGGTGGACGATACCGGCGTGCGTGCGCGCATGACCGGCGGCTGGCTCCGGCAACTGGGGGGTTGGGAGGTCCATGTCCTCGCCGACGGCCTGGACGGTCGGCTCGAGGAGGGGTTCTGGAAGGCCGATTGCCCGGAAGCCGATGCGGTGAAGGTTCCGCACGTGACGGCGCCGGAACTCGCCGTGCTCGCGGCCGAGGGGGCGGCGCAGGTGGTGGACCTGGCGCGGTCCATCGACTTCCGCGACGGGCATATCCCCGGCGCGATGTGGGGCATCCGGACGCGGCTCGACCGGCTCGCGGGGCAGATCGCGGGCGACCGGCAGGTCGTGGTGGCGGCGCCGGAGGAGGCGCAGGCGCGGCTGGCGGCGAAGGAACTGCTCGGTTTCGCCAAGGCGCCGGTAAAGGTGCTGTCGGGCGGGACGGCGGCGTGGAAGGCGGCGGGTTTCCCGCTCGAAGCCGACCGCACCGTGCCGGCGGATGCGGACTGCGCCGATTTCTACCTCCGCCCCTATGACCGCAATTCCGGGATCGAGGAGGCGATGCGCGAATACCTCTCCTGGGAAATCGACCTCGTGCATGAGGTCGAGAAGGACGGGGACGCGCCCTTCGGCCTCTGGGTCTGACGGGCGGGGTGCAGCCGGAGCCCCTCGGGCGCCTCACGGCCCGGTTGCGCCGGGCGGGGGGCGGCCTGCTCGACGTGCTGCTGCCGCCGCGCTGCCTCGGCTGCGAGGCGGAGGTGGCGCAGCAGGGCACGCTCTGCCCGTCGTGCTTCGGGGGGCTATCGGTCATCACGGCGCCCTTCTGCACGCGCTGCGGGGTGCCCTTTGCCCATGCCGCCCAGGCCGGGACCGAGGCGGGGACCTGCCCGCGCTGCCGGAACCGGCCGCCGGCCTTCCGCCAGGCCCGCGCGGCGCTGCGCTACGACGAGGGCGCGAAACGGCTCATCCTGCCCTTCAAGCATGGCGACCGGACGCATCTGGCGCTGCCGCTGGCGCGGCAGATGGCCCGGGCCGGGGCGGGGCTGCTGGCGCGGGCGGAGCTTGTCGTCCCGGTGCCCGCCCATTGGCGGCGGCTGATCGGGCGGCGCTACGACCAGGCGGCGCTGCTGGCCCAGGCCGTCGGGCGGATCGCCGGACGGCCGGTCGTGCCGGACCTGCTGCGGCGGACGCGGCGGACCCCGCCTCTGGGGCAGAAGGGGGCGGCCGAGCGGGCGGCGACGGTCGATGGCGCCTTCGCCATGGGCCGCCACGACCGCCAGCTGGTCACCGGGCGGCAGGTGCTGCTGGTGGACGATGTGATGACCTCGGGCGCCACGGCCGAGGCCTGCGCGCAGGTCCTGCTCGCGGCGGGGGCGGCGGCGGTCGATGTGCTCGCCGTGGCGCGCGTGCCCGATCCGCGCCTGAGGGATGGCTGAGCCTGAGGGCTGCGGCTTGACCATGGCTGGCGTCGTGCCAACTGTTCCGGCATGGCCAAGATCGAGATCTACGTTCAGGACTTCTGCCCCTATTGCGCGCGCGCCAAGGCGCTGCTCGACCGCAAGGGCGTCGCCTATGAGGAAATCTACGCGCCCAACGGGTCCGAGGCGCGCCGGCAGGCGACCGAACGCTCGGGCGGGCGGACGACCGTGCCGCAGGTCTTCGTGAACGGGCAGGCGCTCGGCGGGTCGGACGACCTCGCGGCGCTCGACCGCGCCGGCAAGCTGGATGCCCTGCTGGCGGCGTAAGCCGCCCTCTGGCAGTCTCGGCCGATGAGTGCCAGATCCAGGGGAGAGGCTGCGCCGCGGAGACGGCGGGCCGAGGATACGGAGCAATGATCCACTATCAGTTGCGCTGCACGAGCACGGCCGAGGAGCACGCCTTCGACGGCTGGTACAAGGACAGCGCCGCCTTCGACACCCTGGCCGCGGCTGGCCTGGTGGAATGCCCGGTCTGCGGCGGGACCGAGGTCGCGCGCGCGCTGATGGCGCCGGCCATTCCGAAGAAGGGCCGCCCGGCCCGCAATGCCGTGGTGCCCATGCCGGCGCCGCCGGTCGAGGCGCCCCGGGCGCCCGCGGAGTCCTCGGGCCAGCCGACCGGCCAGGCGGCGGCCGGGCCCATGCCGGCGCAGATGCGCGCCATGCTGCAACGCCTCCGGCAGGAAGTGGAACGGAACTGCGACTACGTCGGCGCCGATTTCGCCGAGGAGGCGCGGCGCATGCACAACGGCGAATCCGAGCGCCGCGGCATCTTCGGCGAGGCGACCGACGCCGAGACCGAGGCCCTGCGCGACGAAGGCATCGAGGTCGCGCGCATTCCCTGGGTGCCCCCGTCCGACGCGTGATCCCGCGCACGCCGGGATGCTTGCGCCGGCGCCCCCCGAAAGCCGAGATTCGGTCTGCTCTGGGGAAGGAGGCGGCAGGTGGTGCGATTCGGCGATTCGCTCCGGGCTGGGGTGCTGGCGGCCTCGGTGCTGGCCGCAGCCGCACCTGGCGCCCGTGCGCAGGTGGCGCCGCTCGACCTTACCTCTTCCTCGGTCACGCAGACCTTTCAGAATGGCGGCTCCACCACGCGCATCGACGGGGTGATCGGCGGCCAGCCGGGCACGGTCTTCACCACGACCTTCGGTGACACGATCGGCAGCGCGGCCGGTCAGTCGGCCGTCGCGCAGACCGGGGTTGCCATCACCAACGCGGCCGCGCCGGTCCGGGTGCAACTGTCGAACCCGCTGCTGGTCGGGCAGACAACGACGCAGCAGGTGATCAACGGGGCGCCGTTCCAGGTGACGGTCACCGGGACCAACCCCAGCACCTTCCAGCCGCTGGCCATCGCGATCGGGGATCGTGGTGTCTGCGGCAGCGCGGGCGTGTCCGGGGTGCTGGGCAGCGGCGGGGCATTGCCGGCGGGCTGCCAGAACAACGCGAACGTGGCGAATGTGCCGATCGGCGGCGGCTTCACCCTGGTGAACACCAACACGCCGCAGACGATCCTGACCGCGACGACCGACCTCTACCAGGTGACCGGGACGCCCGTGGTGCGGATCGGGACCGCCCATCCCCTGGGCCGGATCGGCGCCCTGCAGGACCTCGACCGGCTGACCGACCGGATCCTGGGGGAGGCGAGCGATCCCGGATTCTTCGACATCGGCGACCGGCCCTGGACGGTCTTCGCCGAGGCCTACGGCGGCTATGGATTCCTCAACGCCAATCCGGGGCAGTACGTGCCCGGGGCGCGGAGCGATTTCGGCGGCGTGACGGGCGGTGTCGCGGGTGCGCCGCTGCCGGGGCTGATGCTGGGCTGGATTGCCGATGTCAGTCGCGTCGACATGTCGACCAACGACAGTTTCGCGCCGGAATCGAGTCGGCTCGACCTGATGAAGACCGGGCCGTTCGGGGCCTATCGCCTGGGCGACGTCACGGTGGCGCTGCTCGGCGTGATGGGCCGGGGCGACAACAGCACGCGGAACGGGTCGCAGGAGGTGGGCGGGGTGGCCTCGGCCTCTTATGGGCTGACGACCGCGACGGGCGGGGGGCAGTTCTCCTTCGACCTCAAGCGGCTGATCGGCACCTCGATCACGCCGCAGTTCGGCTACCAGTATGCGCGGGTCGAGAACGAGGGCTTCACCGAGACGGGCAATCCGCTGGCGTTGCAGGGCTTTTCGGGATCGGCACAGCGACAGCGCATGTGGCTCGGCGCGGTGTGGCGCGACGAATACGAGGTGTGGAACTTCCGCGTGGAGCCGCGCGTCTATGTCCGGGCGATGAACATCTGGGGCGACACGGATGCCTCGATGAACGCGATCTTCGCGACCGTGCCGGGGGCGGGCCAGGTGAACCTGGCGGGGCCGCAGACCGAGGGCTGGGCGGCGCAATGGGGCATCCGGGTGCGGGTGCCGCTGGTCGCGGGGGTGATCCAGGTCTCCTACGACGGGCAGGCGGGCGCGGGCTACAATTCCCAGGTTTTCGCGGCGCGGGCGCGGTTCTCGTTCTGAGGCAGGCTCAGCGCGCCTCCGCCATCACGATGTAATTGACCCCGACGTCGCGCGTCGCGCGCCAGCGCCCCGTGAGCTTGTCCATGGTCATGCCGGCGATGTCGGTGACCCGGAAGCCCACGGCGCGCAGGCCGTCCCCGAGTTCGCCCGGGGTGACGAACATCCGCCAGTCATGCGTGCCGACCGGGAGCATCCGCAGGACGTATTCGGCGCCGAGCTTCGCCATCAGGAACGACCGAGGCGTACGGTTCAGCGTGGAGAGGAAGAGCGGCGCGCCGGGCTTCGCCGCCCGGGCGAGGGCGGCGAGGAAGGCTTGGCGGTCCGAGACATGCTCGATGACCTCGAGCGCGACCACGGCGTCGAAGGTCTCGCCCTCGGGGAGGTCCTCCGGAAGGCCCTCGCGGTAGTCGATCGAAAGGTCCGCGGCGGCGGCGTGCGCGCGGGCGGCGTCCAGGGCCTCCCCCGCCGCGTCGAGGCCGGTGACGCGGGCGCCGCGGCGGGCCAGGGCTTCCGAGGCGAGGCCCGCGCCGCAACCGACATCGAGGATCGCGAGGCCGGTCAGGGCGTCCGGCGCCTTCGGGTCGCGGCCGTGACGGCGGGCCAGGCGGTCGGCGATCCAGCCGATGCGCAGCGGATTCATCCGGTGCAGCGGCTTCATCGGGCCGTCGGGGTCCCACCAGCGGGCGGCCAGGGCGTCGAACTTGGCGATCTCTGCGCCGAGAGCGGTCATCGGGGGCATCCGGTCGAGATGGGGACCACATGCCGGGTTTTCCGCCCCGAGGCGAGGGGGGAGGGGCCCGTCGCGGGTTGCGCGGCCCCCGGGCGGTCTGTATCTGTCCGGCCCCGTCGTGCGGCAGCGCCGCCGGCGTGACCTTTCCGCCCCGCCCGGCCCCAGGGACCGACCGCCGCCGATGGCTCGTATTGTCATGAAGTTCGGCGGCACCTCCGTCGCCGATCTCGATCGCATCCGCAACGTCGCCAACCGCGTGAAGCGGGAGGTGGACGCCGGCAACCAGGTCGCCGTCGTGGTCTCGGCCATGTCCGGCGTGACCAACCAGTTGGTCAAATGGTGCCAGGACCTCTCGCCGCTGCACGACGCGCGCGAATACGACACCGTCGTCGCGACGGGGGAGCAGGTGACGACCGGCCTCACCGCCATCGCGCTGCAGTCCATCGGGGTCGATGCGCGGTCCTGGCAGGGCTGGCAGGTGCCCATCGTCACCGACCAGGCGCATGGCAAGGCGCGGGTCGAGCAGATCGACGGCGCGGTGCTGATCGAGCGGATGGAAGCGGGCCAGGTGCCGGTGATCGCCGGCTTCCAGGGCATCGAGAACACGCGGCACCGGATCACGACGCTCGGGCGCGGCGGGTCGGATCTCTCGGCGGTCGCGATCGCCGCGGCTGTGAAGGCCGACCGCTGCGACATCTACACCGACGTGGACGGCATCTACACGACCGACCCGCGCATCGTGCCGCGGGCCCGGAAACTGGAGCGCATCTCCTTCGAGGAGATGCTCGAACTGGCCTCGGTCGGCGCCAAGGTGCTGCAGACCCGGTCGGTCGAACTGGCGATGAAGCTCGGCGTGCGGGTGCAGGTCGTGTCCTCCTTCGAGGACAAGCCCGGCTCGCTCGTGGTGGATGAGGACGAGATCGTGGAACAGCCCGTGGTTTCCGGCATCGCGTATTCCCGCGACGATGCCAAGGTGACGCTGCGTCGCGTGCCGGACCGGCCGGGCGTGGCGGCGAGCGTCTTCGGCCTGATGGCCAAGGCGAACGTGAACGTGGACATGATCGTCCAGAACATCGGCGCCGACGGCACCACGGACATGACCTTCACGGTCGGCAAGGCGGACCTCGCACGGGCGCAGGACGTGCTGGGCAAGGCACAGCCGGAGATCGGCTACGAGGCGGTGCTGGCCGACCCCGAGGTCGCGAAGATCTCGGTCGTGGGCATCGGCATGCGCAGCCATGCGGGTGTCGCGAACACCATGTTCAAGGCACTGGCCGAGAAGGGGATCAACATCCAGGTCATCTCGACCTCGGAGATCAAGGTCTCGGTGCTGGTGGCGGCCGACTACACGGAACTCGCGGTGCGGGCGCTGCACACCGCCTACGGGCTGGACGCCCCCGCGTGAGCCAGGCCGCCGACCGCGCGCCCGACTGGGCCTATGCCGAGTTCGACCGCCTGATGGCGCGCGGCGCCGGGTTCCTCGGCAGCCGCTACGCCATCATGGGCGGGGCCATGTCCTGGGTCAGCGAGCGGCACCTGGTCGCCGCGCTGTCCAATGCGGGCGCCTTCGGGGTGATCGCCTGCGGGGCGATGGAGCCGCCCCGCCTCGCGGAGGAGATCGCGGGGACGCAGGCGCTCACGCAGAAGCCCTTCGGCGTGAACCTGATCACCATGCATCCGCGGCTCGATCAGCTGGTGGATGTGTGCCTCGCGGCGAAGGTCGGGCACATCGTCTTCGCCGGCGGCATTCCGCCGGGCTCCGCGATCAAGAAGGCGAAGGAGGGTGGGGCGAAGGTCGTCTGCTTCGCCCCCGCGCTGGTGCTCGCGAAGCGGCTGATCCGCAGCGGGGCGGATGCGCTGGTGATCGAGGGTTCCGAGGCGGGCGGGCATATCGGCCCCGTGTCGCTGAACGTGCTGGCGCAGGAGATCCTGCCCTACATCGCCGATGTCCCCGTCTTCGTCGCGGGCGGGATCGGGCGCGGGGAGGCGATCCTGTCCTACCTCGAGATGGGGGCGGCGGGTGCGCAGGTCGGCACGCGCTTCGTCTGCGCGAGCGAGTGCATCGCGCACCCGAACTTCAAGCAGGCCTTCATCCGCGGCCAGGCGCGCGACGCCATGCCGACGATCCAGCTGGATGACGCCTTCCCGGTGATCCCGGTCCGCGCCCTGCAGAACCAGGGGACGAAGCGCTTCCTGGAGCACCAGGCCGAGACCATCCGCCGGTTCAAGGCGGGCGAGCTCGACAAGGAGGCCGCGCAGCTCGACATCGAGCATTTCTGGGCCGGCGCCCTGCGCCGCGCGGTGATCGACGGCGATGTCGAGAGCGGGTCCGTCATGGCCGGTCAGTCGGTCGGCATGGTGACCAAGGAACAGCCCGCCGCCGAGATCATTGCGGAGCTGGTGGACCAGGCGGCGGCGGCCATCGCCGCTCGTCGCAACAAGGGCGCCTGACCGCGCCAAGGGCCTTTGCGGGCACGGCCCGCAGGTTTAGAAGCCGCGGGTCGATACCGAGAGCTCATGAAACGGACTCCCCGCCCCGACCTGACCGCCGCCGAAGCTGCCCGCGTGGGGGAAGACCTCCGTGAAGCGAGGCTCACGCTGGGCGCCAGCGTCGAGGACATGGCGGAACGGCTGCGGATCAATCGGCGCTATATCCATGCGCTCGAGGAAGGGCGGATCAAGGACCTGCCGGGCCCCGCCTATGCCGTCGGCTTCGTCCGGTCCTATGCCGCCGCGCTCGGGCTCGATCCCGATGAGGCGGTGCGGCGGTTCCGCGACGTGACAGGCGGGGCGGCGACGAAGAACGGCGAACTGGTCTTCCCGGAGCCCGTGCCGTCACGCGGCGTCCCGGCGGGCGCCTTGGTGGCTGTGGGCGCGGTGCTCGCGGTCGGCGCCTATGTCGCCTGGTACAATTGGAGCGGATCCGGGAGCCGGGTCGTCGATGCGGTGCCGCCGGTGCCCGCGCGGCTGGATCCCGCCGTGCCGGAGGCGCAGCGACCGCGCGAGACCGCCGCCCCGGGGACGCCCGGCGCGCCGACGCAGGCTGCGGCCGCGCCCGCCGGACCGGCGGCGTCCGTCGCACCTGCGGCGCAGCCCGCACCCGCCCCGGCCGCGGCACCCGTCCCGCCGGGCATGGCGGGCGTCGTGCTGCGCGCGCGGGGCGAGACCTGGGTCCAGGTGCGCGACAGCCGGCAGAACCAGACCGTGCTCGACCGCGTGTTGCGTGCCGGAGACACCTACCAGGTGCCGCCCCGCGACGGCATGGTCCTGACCACGGGCAAGGCCGAGAACCTCGACGTTCTGCTGGATGGGCAGGTCGTCGCGGTGCTGGTCGGCGCGACCGGCGTGCGCCGCGGATTGGCGCTCGATACCGAGCGCCTGCGTGCGGCGGG
Source organism: Neoroseomonas marina (assembly GCF_012927745.1). Classification (GTDB taxonomy): domain Bacteria; phylum Pseudomonadota; class Alphaproteobacteria; order Acetobacterales; family Acetobacteraceae; genus Neoroseomonas; species Neoroseomonas marina. The sequence continues at coordinate 11,289 of NZ_JABBKX010000013.1, read as the reverse complement.
ACCGGCGGCCGCGGCGACGACGCCGGCGGCGCCTGCGGCCGGACCGGCGGCGGCTGCGCCGCAGCTCCGCCCGGCGACGCCGGATGCTGCGCCACGTCCGGCACCGCAGGGCGCCCGGCCCTAAAGGCGCGTTCCGGCCTTCCGGCCGCCAGCACCACGGGCCATATTGCCAGGGGCGTTTGCCCGAGATCGGAAGGCCTGCATGTCCTATCGCCCGTACCAGCAGATCCTGCGCCGCGCGTCGCGGCAGATCGGCGTCGGCAAGGTGCGCGTGGGCGGGGATGCGCCGATCTCGGTTCAGACCATGACCAACACGCCGACCGAGGACGCCAAGGCGACAATCGAGCAGATCCGCCGCTGCGAGCTCGCAGGCGTGGACATCGTCCGGGTGTCCTGCCCGACCGAGGAAAGCACCGCCGCGCTGCATGAGATCGTGCGCGAGGTGAATGTCCCGGTCGTCGCCGACATCCATTTCCACTACCGGCGCGCCATCGAGGCCGCCGAGGCGGGCGCGGCCTGCCTGCGCATCAACCCCGGCAACATCGGGTCGAAGGAGCGCGTGAAGGAGGTCGTGAAGGCCGCGCGCGACCATGGCTGCTCGATCCGCATCGGGGTGAATGCGGGCAGCCTCGAGAAGCATCTGCTCGAGAAGTACGGGGAGCCCAACCCGGAGGCGCTGGTCGAGAGCGCGCTGTGGCACGCCGACCACCTGCTCCAGGAAGGCTTCGACGAGTTCAAGATCAGCGTGAAGGCGTCCGACGTCTTCCTGGCCGTCGCGGCGTATCAGCAGCTCGCCGAGGCCTGCGACCATCCGCTGCATATCGGCATCACCGAGGCCGGCGGGCGGCGCGCGGGGACGGTCAAGAGCGCGATCGGGCTCGGGTCGCTGCTCTGGGCAGGCATCGGGGACACGCTGCGCGTCTCCCTGAGCGCGGAGCCCGAGGAAGAGGTCGCGGTCGGCTGGGACCTGCTGAAATCCCTGCACCTGCGCCATCGCGGGGTGAAGATCATTTCCTGCCCGTCCTGCGCGCGGCAGGGCTTCGACGTCATCCGCACGGTCGAGACGCTCGAGGAACGGCTTGCGCACATTTCGGAGCCGATCACGCTGTCGATCATCGGCTGCGTGGTGAATGGGCCCGGCGAGGCGCTGATGACCGACATCGGGCTGACAGGCGGCGGTGCCGGCACGCACATGGTCTATGCCGCCGGCAAGACGGACCACACCATCCGCACCGAGGAGATGGTGGAGCACATCGTCGGCCTGGTGACGGCCAAGGCCGAGGCGATGGCCGAGGCGAAGCGTGCGGAGGCCTCCGAGGCAGATCGGCAGGCGGCCGAATGACGCCACCGCCGCGTCGTCTGGCGGCGCCCCTGTGGCGCCGGTCGCCCGTTGCCGGCCTGTTGGGGGGCTTCCTCCTCCTGGTGCAACCGGCGGCGGCGCAGACCGGCGGCGAGGACGCGACGGACGGTGGGGCCGGCCGCAGCGGGGGAGGCTCGGCCTTCTGCACCGAGATCAACGCCCGCGCCTTCGAGGCGTCGCTGGTGATCCGGCAGCATTCGAGTTCCCTGTCCGCCGGCTTCGAGACGGATGCGCGGCCCCAGGCGCTGCAGATGCTCGCATGGCTGGACCAGTGGATGGGCCGGCTGCGGACGCTGGTCGAACTGGGCGACGCTGCGCAATGCCTGGACGAAGGCGAGGCGGAGACCTACAGGCGTGCGCTGGTCATGGCCTCTCGCGTCGGGAACCAGGTGCGGGACGAGGTGCTTCGCCCCGTTCCGGCCCGCCCCGGCACGCAGCAGGCCCGGCCGCAGCGCCGCTAGACGCCCTTTCGACTGGATACCGTGATGACAGCCTTGCAGCCCGTCCGTGGCACGCGCGACCTCATCGGCGAGGATTTCCGCCGCCACCACGCCGTCGTGGAGACGGCACGGCGGATCAGCGCGCTCTATGGCTTCGAGGAATGGGCGACGCCGATCTTCGAGGATACGCGCGTCTTCTCGCGCGGGCTGGGCGACACCTCGGACGTCGTCTCGAAGGAGATGTATTCCTTCGAGGACCGCGGCGGAGAGAGCCTGACCCTGCGGCCGGAATACACCGCCGGGCTGTGCCGGGCGCTGGTGAGCAACGGGCTCACGCAGACCAACCTGCCGCGCAAGGTCTTCGCGACCGGGCCGATGTTCCGCTACGAGCGGCCGCAGAAGGGGCGCTACCGGCAGTTCCACCAGATCGACCTCGAGGTGCTGGGCGCCGCCGAGCCGCTGGCGGATGCCGAGGTCATCGCCGCGGGGTGGGACATCCTCTGTGCGCTCGGGGTGTCAGACGGCACCGTGCTCGAGATCAACACGCTGGGGGATGCGGAGAGCCGGGCGGCCTATCGCGCGGCGCTGGTGGCGTATTTCTCCGCCCACCAGGACGCGCTGAGCCACGACAGCCGCGTGCGGCTGGAGAAGAACCCGCTGCGCATCCTGGACAGCAAGGACGAGAAGGACCGGGCGATCGTCGCGGGAGCGCCGGTGATCGGCGACCATCTGACGGCGGACGCGGCAGCCTTCTACACCGCGGTGAAGACGCATCTGGTGCGTTTCGGCGTGCCGTTCCGCGAGAATCCGCGGATCGTGCGGGGGCTCGACTACTACAGCCACACGGCCTTCGAGTTCGTGACCGACCGGCTGGGTGCCCAGGGCACCGTCATGGCGGGCGGGCGGTACAATGGCCTGGTCGAGGAGATGGGCGGGCCGGCAACGCCGTCGGTCGGCTGGGCCGCGGGGATCGAGCGGCTGGCGATGCTGTTGCCCGTCGCGCCGGCGGCCGCGCGGCCCGTGGCGGTGATCCCCGTGGGCGACGCGGCGGAAGGGCCGGCGCTGGACGTGCTGCAGGCGCTGCGGCGGCAGGGCGTGGTGGCCGAGATCGCCTATCGCGGGAACCTGAAGCGCCGGATGGAGCGGGCGAACCGGATCGGGGCGCGGGCCGCCGTGATCCTTGGCGAGGAGGAGATTGCGGCAGGGGTGGCGCAGCTGCGCGACCTCGATGCCGGGACGCAGGAGAAGGTGCCTCTGTCGGAGGTGCCGGGGCGGCTTGGGTGATCGCGGGGATCGAAGAGGTGGGGGGAGAAGGGAACTTCTCCCCCCACACCCCCCTCAACCTTCTTTGGAACCAGGTATCCAAAGAAGGGAGGGGGATCGGGGGAGGTTCTCCTCCCCCGACCTGCCTGGACCGCTTCGCATGAGCCTTCCGTCCCGCCTCGACCGCCTGCTGACGCGCGCGGAGGAAATCCGCCACACGCTGGAGACCGCGCCGGGTGCGGAGATCGGCGCGCTGTCGAAGGAATTGGCGGAACTGGAGCCGTTGGTCGCCAAGGTCGCCGAGCTGCGCACCGCCGAGCGAGCCCGCGACGAGGCCGAGGCGCTGATGGCCGATCCGGAGATGCGCGACCTCGCGGAGGCCGAATGGCTCGAGCAGAAGGAGCGTGTGCCGGTGCTCGAGCGCGAGCTGCGCCTGCTGCTGCTGCCGCGCGACGCGGCGGATGAGCGGAGCGCGATCCTCGAGGTGCGGCCGGCGGCGGGTGGCGACGAGGCAGGGCTGTTCGCGGCGGAGCTGTTCCGCGCCTATCAGCGTTATGCCGAGGGGCGCGGCTGGCGGTTCGAGGTACTTGACTACGACGAGAGCGACCTGGGCGGCGTGAAGGGCGCGACCGCGGAGATCGCCGGCCGCGGCGTCTTCGCGCGGCTGAAGTTCGAGAGCGGTGTGCACCGGGTCCAGCGCGTGCCGGCCACGGAGACGCAGGGGCGCATTCATACCTCGACGGTGACCGTGGCCGTGCTGCCGGAAGCCGAGGAGGTGGACGTGCAGGTCAATGAGGGCGACCTGCGCATCGACACGTATCGTGCATCAGGTGCCGGCGGGCAGCACGTCAACAAGACGGATTCCGCGGTGCGCATCACGCATCTGCCCACGGGGATCGTGGTCGCGATGCAGGAGGAGAAGTCGCAGCACAAGAACCGCGCCAAGGCGATGAAGGTGCTGCGGGCACGGTTGTACGATGCGCAGCGGACCGCCGCCGACAGCGCGCGGGCGGCGGACCGGAAGTCCCAGGTGGGGACCGGCGATCGCTCCGAGCGGATCCGCACGTACAACTTCCCGCAGGGGCGGGTGACCGACCATCGCATCGGGCTGACGCTGCACAAGATCGACCGCGTCATGCTGGGCGAGTTCGACGACATCTTCGACGCGCTGATCGCCGAGGACCAGGCGGCGCGGTTGGCGGCCGAGGCGGCGTGAGCGGCTGCGCGGATCCTGGCGGGTCCGTCGGCGCCTTCCTGTGCCAGGCGGGCCAGGTGCTGCGGGCGGCGGGGATCGAGGCGCCGAGGCTCGAGGCGCGGCGGTTGCTGGCCCATGCGATGGGCTGCCGGGAGGAGGACCTGCTGCGCGATCCGCGGGCGGCCGTGCCGGGCGGGGCGGCGGCGGCTTTCGGGGAGGCCCTGCGGCGGCGTGCGGCGCATGAGCCCGTCGCGCATATCCTGGGTCGGCAGGGGTTCTGGACGCTGGACCTGGAGGTCTCGGGCGACACGCTGATCCCCCGCGCGGATTCGGAGGCCATCGTGGAGGCGGCACTGGCGGCATTTCCGCGGGTCGACGCCATTCGGCGGGTGCTGGACCTCGGGACCGGGACGGGGGCGCTGCTGCTGGCGGTGCTGGCCGAGGCGCCGGGGGCGTGGGGCGTCGGGGTCGATCTCTCGCCCGCGGCGGCGGGTTTGGCGGCCCGGAATGCGGCGGCGAACGGGCTGGGCGGGCGGGCGGCCTTCCTGGCGGGGGACTGGGATTCGGCGCTGGCGGGGCGGTTCGACCTGGTGCTGTCGAACCCTCCGTATATCGCGTCCGACGAGATCGCCGGGCTGATGCCGGAGGTGGCGCGGCACGAGCCCCGCCTGGCGCTCGACGGCGGGCCGGACGGGTTTGACGCCTATCGGCGGATCGCGGCGCGGCTGCCGGCCTTGCTGGCGCCGGGCGGGCGGGCGGTGCTGGAACTCGGGATCGGGCAGCGGTCGGCGGTCGAGGCCATCGCGGCGGCGGAGGGGCTTCGGTCGCTCGGCGCGCGGGAGGACCTGGGCGGGGTGGAGCGGGCGCTCGTTCTGGCAGCGCAGTAGGGCCCCAAAAAACAGTTTGGCTGCCCGGACGGTCGCGGCTAGGTTGCGGAAGCGGCCGGGGAAGGTCGGAACCCTCCCCAAGATCCGGACGGCCCCGTGGCGGGTCCTCCCGCCCGAAGGATCCGGGGCCGCGTGGATGCAACGAAACCGGATGCGTGCTGGCTCCCTCGGCCCTCTCAAGGGGTCGTTTCAGCCGGTGCGGCGCGGATGCGAGACAGCGAAACAGCACACCGATGAACATGAAGCGCATGCGCGGTCGTGGCGGCCATCGCCACGGGGGCGGCGGGCAGTTCCGCCATAGCGGCGGCGGGAGTGGGGGTGGCGGTGACCGCCAGCCTCTCAACCGGAACCACGTCTTCGACTCGAATGGGCCGGACATGCGGCTCCGCGGGACGGCGCAGCAGCTTTTCGAAAAGTACCTGCAGCTCGGCCGGGACGCGACGAGCGGCGGCGACCGGGTGATGGCGGAATCCTACTTCCAGCATGCGGAGCACTATTTCCGCATCCTCAACGCCATGAACCAGGCGGCGGCGCAGCACCAGCAGCAGCAGCCCCAGCAGCGGCGCTACCAGGGGCAGGAGCAGCCCGGCGAGGGCGAGGCGCAGGGCGAGGCCGTGGAGATGGCCAGCCCCGGGCCGACCGAGATGCCCGAGGCGGAAGGCGCCGAGGGCGAGGCCCGCGAACCCGCGTGATTGGCCGGCGGCGACATCGGTCGCCGCCCAGGCGGGTGTCACGGCCCTCGGGTGAGCCCAATCCGGGCACACCCGCGTGACGGCGGCAGGGCGTGCGGTCGCCCGGCTGGCGGCATGCGGGCGAAGGCTGCGCGATACGATCCGTCGCGGCCTTCCCGTGTCCCGAAGCCTCGATCCGGCTGCATTCCCGCCGCCATGGATGGTGCGGCCTGATTGGCCGAGCGATTCGATCGGTTGGCGCGTGGGCGGCGAGGCCCACTTCTTCCAGGTGCGCGAGCGTGATGCGGCGCTGAGCCCGGCCGAGCAGGCGGCCCATAAACGTGCATTCCCGGTGCCGCCGGCCTGGGAGGGCTATCTGGACAGCGGCCGCAAGGGTTGGCGCCTGTTCGGCTGAGGGCAAGGCCGGCCGGTAGGGACGCGGGCGCTCAGGGCGCGTCGTCGTCGTGCAGCTGCAACGCGTCGCCCGCGGCGATACGCCCACCCGCGATCACCTCCGCATAGACGCCGAGGTCGGCATGTCCGAAATGCTGGCGCAGCCAGCGCGGCGGCTCGGCGTCGCGCTCGCCCGTGGCGGGGTTCACCTCGGTCGCCGGGCAGCGGACGATGCGCTTGACGATGCGCAGCCTGGCCTGGCCGAGCAGGATCTCCCGGCCGATCCAGTCGAACTCGGCCCAGGGGCTGCCACCCGAGACGTAGACATTGGCGCGGAAGCGCAGCGGGTCGAGCGTCGTGCCCGTCGCCTGTTCGAGCGCATGCAGGCTCGACAACCCGATGATGGAGACGACCTTCTTCGCGACGTCGGAAAAGGAATGGCCGGGAGCCTCGACGAAGCGCGGGGTGCCACGAGCTTCCTCGCCCATAAAGGCGGCGAGGTGGGCGGCGATGGCGGCGCGGCCCTCGGGGCTGCGCGTGTCGCCCAGGAACGGTGGCGCGCCGGGGGTCCGGATGGCGAGTTCGCCGGTCCGGCCGTCGAAGGCCGAGTGGGCGAGGGCGAGGCGGGCGTTGACCATCAGACAGGCGAAGTTGCGCTTCGGCAGCCAGGCCGGGGCGGCCGCGTCGAAGGGGGAGTCGCCCTGAGCCAGGGCAAAGCGGCGATCGTGGGGGAGGGTCTCGCCGGGGGTCAGCGTCACCTCTTCCATGGCCTCGGCCGTCAGGCCCTTCACCGGGTAGCGATAGATCGTCTCGATGCGCATGGCGGCCCCTTGAAGCAGATCAAGGACGCATACCACATGGGTGTCCGATAGAGGCGTGCCTGCTGCCCGATCGGGGGTAGGCTACCGCCTGTCCGCTCTGGAGAGGGACGCATGGACATCGAGAAGTTTACCGACCGGGCCCGCGGTTTCCTGCAGGCCGCACAGACCATCGCCATTCGCGAATATCACCAGCAGGTGACGCCGGCGCATCTCGCCAAGGCGCTGCTGGACGATGCCGAGGGCGCCGCCGCCGGGTTGATCCGCGCCGCCGGCGCCGATCCGGCGCGCGTCAAGCAGGCGCTCGAGGCGATCCTCGCGAAGCTGCCCAAGGTATCGGGCGGCGGCGCGGGCCAGCCGCAGTTCACCCCCGACATCGTGCGCGTGCTCGATGCCGCGCAGCAGCAGGCGACGAAGGCCGGCGACCAGTTCGTCGCGCAGGACCGCCTGCTCGTCGCGCTGGCGGCGAGCGAGGGTGAGACCGGACGCGCCTTCCGCGACGCGGGGGCCGATCCGCAGCGGTTGGAGAAGGCGGTCGCCGACCTGCGCAAGGGACGCACCGTGAACAGCCAGAACGCCGAGGAATCCTTCGACGCGCTGAAGAAGTACGCGCGGGACATCACCGCCGCGGCGCGCGAGGGCAAGCTCGACCCGGTGATCGGGCGCGACGAGGAGATCCGCCGGTCGATCCAGGTGCTGGCGCGGCGCACGAAGAACAACCCGGTGCTGATCGGCGAGCCCGGCGTCGGCAAGACGGCGATCGTCGAGGGCCTGGCGCTGCGCATCGTCAAGGGCGACGTGCCGGAGGCGCTGAAGGACAAGAAGGTGATGGCGCTCGACCTCGGCGCCATGGTCGCGGGTGCGAAGTACCGCGGCGAGTTCGAGGAGCGCCTGAAGGGCGTGCTCCAGGAAGTGGAGCAGGCGGAAGGCGACATCATCCTGTTCATCGACGAGATGCACACGCTGGTCGGCGCGGGCAAGGCGGATGGCGCGATGGACGCGTCCAACCTGCTGAAGCCGGCGCTGGCGCGCGGCGAGTTGCACTGCATCGGCGCGACCACGCTCGACGAATACCGCAAGCATGTCGAGAAGGACGCGGCGCTGGCGCGGCGCTTCCAACCCGTTTTCGTGGGTGAGCCGAGCGTCGAGGACACCATCTCGATCCTGCGCGGCATCAAGGAGAAGTACGAGCTGCACCACGGCGTCCGCATCACGGACAGCGCGCTGGTGGCGGCGGCGACGCTGTCGAACCGCTACATCACCGACCGCTTCCTGCCCGACAAGGCGATCGACCTGATCGACGAGGCGTCGTCGCGTCTGCGCATGCAGGTGGATTCGAAGCCCGAGGAGCTCGACGCGATCGACCGCGATCTGATGCGGCTGAAGATCGAGCGCGAGGCGCTGAAGAAGGAGCAGGACGCGGCCTCCAGGGACCGGCTGCAGAAGCTCGAGAAGGAACTCGCCGACCTCGAGGAGCGCTCGCGCGAGATGACGCAGCGCTGGGAAGCGGAGAAGGGCAAGGTCGTCGAGAGCCAGAAGCTGAAGGAGCAGCTCGACAAGGCGCGGACCGAAGTGGAGCTGGCGCAGCGCAAGGGCGACCTGACGAAGGCGTCGGAGCTGCTCTATGCGACCATCCCGCAGCTCGAGAAGAAGCTCGCCGACGCGGGTTCGGGCGATGCGCGGCTGGTGAACGAGGCGGTGACCGAGGAAGGCATCGCGGCGGTCGTGTCGCGCTGGACGGGCGTGCCGGTCGAGAAGATGCTCGAGGGCGAACGCGCCAAGCTGCTGCGGATGGAGGACGAGCTGCGCAAGCGCGTCGTTGGCCAGGAGGAGGCGCTCGAAGCGGTCTCCAAGGCCGTGCGGCGGGCGCGGGCCGGGCTGCAGGATCCCCATCGCCCGATCGGGTCGTTCCTGTTTCTCGGCCCGACGGGCGTGGGCAAGACCGAGCTGGTGAAGGCGCTGGCGCAGTACCTGTTCGACGACGAGCGGGCGATGACGCGCATCGACATGAGCGAGTTCATGGAGAAGCACGCCGTCTCCCGCCTGATCGGCGCGCCGCCGGGCTATGTCGGCTACGAGGAAGGCGGCACGCTGACCGAGGCGGTGCGGCGCCGGCCCTATCAGGTGATCCTGTTCGACGAGGTCGAGAAGGCGCATGACGACGTCTTCAACGTCCTGCTGCAGGTGCTCGACGACGGGCGGCTGACGGACGGGCAGGGGCGGACCGTCGACTTCCGCAACACGATCATCGTGCTGACGAGCAACCTCGGCAGCCAGGCGATCGCGGAACTGCCGGAGAATGCCGATGTCGATACGGCGCGCCCGGCGGTGATGCGGGCGGTGCGCGAGCGGTTCCGGCCCGAGTTCCTGAACCGCCTTGACGAGATCGTGCTGTTCCGGCGCCTGGCGCGCGGCGACATGGCCTCGATCGTCGACATCCAGCTGCAGCGGCTGCGCAAGCTGCTGGAGGACCGCAAGGTCACGCTGGAGCTGGACGAGAAGGCGCGGGAGTGGCTGGCCGAGGCGGGCTATGACCCGATCTACGGCGCGCGGCCGCTGAAGCGGGTCATCCAGAGGAACCTGCAGGACCGGCTGGCCGGGCTGTTGCTGGAAGGCAGCATCAAGGATGGCGACACGGTCGGGGTGACGGCGTCCCAGGATGGCCTCGAAGTGAGGCCGGGTCTGGCCGCGGCGGCCTGAAGCAACGACGGGCCGGCGCGATGCGCGCCGGCCCTGTCCGCCTCAATCCGGCGCCATCGCGACTTCTTCGCGGGTGCGGAGGTTGGTCGCCATGCGGTCGAGCGAACGCTGGCGCGTGCGGAAGGCGTTGAGTTCGGCGCCCGCGAGGCGCGTCGCGGGCTGCACATGCCGCGAGGGGTTCACCGCGCGGCCCCGCGCGATGACCTCGTAGTGCAGGTGTGGACCGGTCGACCTGCCGGTCGATCCGACTGCGCCGATCACGTCACCCTGGCGGACGCGGCGGCCGCCGGTGATGCCGCGGCCGAAGCGCGAGAGGTGCGCATAGCGTGTCTCCGTGCCGTTGGCGTGGCGCAGCCGGACCATCAGGCCGTAGCCGCCTTCGCGCTTCGCCGACGCCACGACGCCATCGGCGGCGGCATAGACCGGCGTGCCGCTCGGCGCGGCGAAGTCGATGCCCTGATGCATCCGGTTGAAGCCCAGGACCGGGTGGCTCCGCATGCCGAAGCCCGATGAAACGCGAGCCCCGTCGAGCGGCGTGCGCAGGAAGGAGCGGCGAAGGCTGCGGCCGTCCGAATCATACCAGTCATAGGCGCCGCCGCGATCCTTGTGCCGCCAGACGGCCAGCCTGCGGCCCGACAGGGTCAGCGTCGCCTGGAGGACCTGGCCGTGACCGAGGATGTCGCCGTCGCTGCCGCGGTAGCGATCGAACAGGATGGAGAAGCGGTCGCCGGGCTGCAGGTCCCGCTGGAAGTCGACCTGGTGACCCAGGATGCGGATGAGCGACAAGGCAAGGCCCGGCGGGATGCCCGCCGTCGTCATGGCCGGGAAGAGGCCCCCATCCACGGTTCCCTCGGCACGCACAAGGAAGCGGCTGCGGGGGGCAACGGTTTCGGCGGCCCGCCAGGTGCCGTCCGCCTGCCGTAAGGCGCGGACGGTCCGGCCGGGCTGGGGCTCGACTTCGATCTCGAGCAGCTCGGGGGCATCGCCGGCCGAAAGTCGAATGGCGACCTCGTTGCCCGGACGCAGCCCCGAGGGCCGGTAGAGGCTGGAGAGGGCGGCGATGGCCGCATGCGCGGCGGAGGCATCGATGCCGGCGCTACCCAGAAGGCCCGCGAGGGTGTCGCCCCGCCGAACGACGAGCACGCGCTCCGTCGGGGCGGAGTCGGCGGCTTCGGAGGCCGCCGGAGACTCCTGAGGTGCGTCCTGCGGGGTGGCCAAGGCGGGGCTGGAGGCGAGGCAGAACGTGAGGAAAGGCAGGACGAGCGCGGTTCTGGCGCGAAGTGGCCGCATGGTCGACGTGGCTCCCTGGCTTAGGATCGCGAGAGCGCAGGGGGCATGGATCGGGTCCGAATGACAAGGGCGTAATGCTGCCGAAGCGATTCGACGAATGATCAAGAGTCCGACCTATGCGTCCAGCGCATTGCACGAAACCGCATGAAACCCGTTTGACATGGTTCGAGGAGGCCCGTAAAAGCCCGCCACGCCGCTGGTGGGGCGGGGTTGACGGACGGGGGTTGAGGCCTTAGGTTCGTTGGCCCGCTGAGGAAGCGGGGTTTCGCTGG
>NZ_JABBKX010000012.1 GCF_012927745.1 Neoroseomonas marina | reverse complement strand
GCTTGTCGTACACCGGCAGCAACTGCTTCGACGCCGCCAGCGTCATCGGATGCAGCCGCGTCCCCGATCCTCCCGCCAGCAGGATGCCCTTCACGCCTTCACTCCCCCCAGGCGCTGGCCCGCATAGCGCTTCTCCCGGATGGGACGCCACCAAGCCTCGTTGTCGAGATACCACGCAATGGTCTCGGCGAGGCCGCTTTCGAAGTCCCGCCGGGCCGTCCAGCCAAGCGCCCGCTCCGCACCCACCGGATCCATCGCATAGCGGAAGTCGTGGCCCGGCCGGTCCTTCACATAGGTGATGAGCCGCTCCCGCGGGCCGGCCGGGTCGGGCCGCAGCCGGTCGAGCGTCGCGCAGATGGCGCGCACCACCTCGAGGTTCGTCCGCTCCTGCCGCGGGCCGAGGCAATAGGTCGCTCCGGGCTGACCGCGGAACAGCGCGAGGCACAGCGCCTCGGCATGGTCCTCGACATGGATCCAGTCGCGGATGTTCGACCCGTCGCCATACACCGGGAGCGTGCGAGCCTCGAGCGCGTTCAGCGTCACTAGCGGGATGAGCTTCTCGGGGAACTGCCAGGGCCCGTAGTTGTTCGTCGTGTTGGAGACGAAGGTCGGCAATCCGTAGGTGTGCTGCCAGGCGCGGACCAGATGGTCCGACGCGGCCTTGGACGCCGAATAGGGGCTGCGCGGATCGTAGCGCGTGTGCTCGTCGAAGGGTGCGTCGTCCCGACTTTCGAGCGACCCGAACACCTCGTCCGTCGAGACATGGTGGAACCGGAAGGCGGACCTGGCCTCCCCTTCCAGCGTCGACCAGTGCTCGCGCGCGGCTTCGAGCAACACCTGGGTGCCGACGACATTGGTGCGGATGAACTCCGCGGGCCCGTCGATCGACCGGTCGACATGCGATTCGGCCGCCAGGTGCATGACGCGCGTGGGCTTCCAGGTCGCGAAGGCGTCCCGTACCGCGGCCACGTCGCAGATGTCGGCCTGGATATGCACGTGGCGCCGGTCCCCGCGCAGCGCGCCGAGGCTTTCCGGGCTGGCGGCGTAGGTCATGCGGTCGAGGTTCACGATGACCTCGTCCGTCGTGGTCAGGAGCCGGCGCAGAACGGCCGACCCGATGAAGCCATAGCCACCGGTGATCAGGAGGGGCATGGAGCGCGCGGTCCCTTCACAACGTCCTGCCGCCTGCTTGCCGCACAAATGCGAACGGACCAAGGCAGGCCGCGACGCGCCGGGAATGACCGCGCCCGCTACCAGAAGCGAGGGAGAGGCAGCGCCCTACCCGCGAAACGCGCTCTTTTCCGCAGAAACACAATCAATACGAGCATTCCGCATGCTCGATCACAGTGTGTAACGATCACATGTATGTGAAAAAGAAAGGCCCGGAAAACCGAAGTTTTCCAGGCCTAGTCAACAGGGAGGCTTCACGTCTGGGAGTTGTGAGGGCTGCATCCCGCCCAGTTCCGGGCTCTACGTCCGATTTCCGCTTGATGCTTGCCATATATCGATTTTATCGTGCCCGTGGCAGCCGCTGGTAATACGCGGAACTCACCGGCAGCGCCTTCCTGTGCCCGTGATGTGCCCGTGGAGGGTCGGATGGCGGTTCTTACGGATGCGGCGGCCCGCGCCGCAAAGAAGGGCGAGGTCGACCGGGACCTGGCAGATGGGACGGTCCCCGGCTTGTCGCTGCGGGTCTTCAAGTCTGGCCGGAAGGCCTGGGCACTGCGCCTCCGGGTGCATGGCGGCGGCCAGAGGCGACTAGACCTCGGGGAGTACCCAGGGACAACCCTCGCCCAGGCCCGGGAACTGGCGACGGAGGCCCGCCGCCGCGCGGGAAGAGGTGAGGATCCCGAACACGTGATCCGGCCGCCGGCGGCGCCCCCTGGGGCGACCGTCGCCATGGCCCTGGAACGCTGGTTGGCGACGAAGGCCGGAAATCGATCGATGCAGCTTGAGAAGCGCCGGATGGCACTGCACGTGGAGCCCGTCATCGGCACCCGGGATGTGCGTGAAGTTTCCCGCGGCGACCTCGCCGAACTCCTCCACGATATGGCGTTCGGGACCGCGCCGAAGCCGGTGGAGGCGAACCGCACCTACACCAGCCTGCGCGGCTTCTTCGGCTGGTGCGCGGCCATGGACATCCGGCCCGACGACCCGACCATCCTGCTGAAGAAGCCGGTGAAGTTCGAGCCGTCGGCCATTCGCCTGCGCGAGGGCACCGAACCGCTCCTGAGCATGGACGATCTCGCGCGCCTTTGGCGCACCGCGCCGCGCATCAACAGCGCGGTCCTGGGCGACCTCGTCAGGTGCATGCTGCTCGTCCCGCTTCGGCGCGACGAATGGACCGATCTTCCCTGGACCGAGGTTCGGGAGGCCTTTGCCGGGGACGGCTGGACCGGGTCAGCCTTGGCAGTGCCGGCCGCGCGAATGAAGGGCAAGCGGCCGGCGAATGTGCCGCTTCCCTCCCAGGCCGTTGCGATCCTCGAGGCGCGAAAGAAGATCACGGGCCGCGGGGAGCATGTTTTCGCTGTGCCCGACCACAGGGCGCCATTCTCGGGTTGGAAACGGGGAGCCGCTGCGCTGAGGAAGGCGCTCGACTCCCGCACCGCCTGGTCCCCTCACACCATCCGCAAGAGCGTGGCCACGGCCCTGGTGCGCGACCTGGGCGCCGATGAGCTGCTCGTCGGCCGCATTCTGCAGCAGGCGGAACACCTTGCGCCGGGGCGGCGACCACGAAGAGGGGTGCGATCTGGGTTCTGCAACGGGCCAAATCTCGGTGCAGCTCCATATCGTTCCGAGCCGGCTGGCCGGCGCCAGGCCGACGCGCAATGTCGACATAGAAGGTCTCGGGCCCTTGCTGCGGCCGTTCAGGGGTACAGGCCCCAAGGGCAAGGGCGGGGGCGAGCCATAGAACGGGAGCGCGCATAGCAATTCCTCCGTCGGCCCCCGCGCGATCTGACCATGCGGTTCAGTGCACCGGAAGCCTGCCGTCGGGTGCCAGCGTTGGGCGCTAGCCGGGCGGCGCTACGGCGCTACCTCTTCGGCGGCCTCGGACGCCACCACCTCTGCCAGGCCAGCGACATGCTCGACCAGCTCGGCAGCCCGGTCGTAGCCCTCCGCGAGCCGGGCGATCATGGCGCCGCGCAGCAGCTCGTTCAGGCCAACGCCGGTGACGCAGAGGCCTGGATGCTCACCCTCGATCGCGGCAATGCGGCCGAGGAAGCCCTGCAGCGCCCCCCGGGCGGCCGCGCAGGCGGCGGCGTCAGCAGCGACTTCCTCGGCCGCCTGGGACGCGGGGGAGCGGCGGGCGCGGATATCGGCGAGGGCGATCAAGTTGGACATCGGGGCAGGCCTCAGGGGTGTTCCTGGGCACAGGATGGGCAGGCCACGAAGCCGCTGAAAAGCCTGAAAATCTGCCGTTTTCTGTCGGGTGACGCGGCCGTCATGACCGACAGGACGGATCCGGCGCGCCGCTGAGTACGTCCCCGCGGCCGGCACGCCGTGCCGGCCGCGCAAGAGTCGTCGCCCGACAAAGACGACGCGACCAAAGGTTGTGGATCGGAAGACGATTCGCGCCAGCCTACCGGCCGGATCCGTGCCCGTGACGTGCCCGTGCTGCCATCGCGCAAAAAGAAAGGCCCGGAAAACCGAAGTTTTCCAGGCCTAGTCAACAGGGAGGCTTCACGTCTGGGAGACGAGGGATCCAAAAGGACCCCGTTCGACAAAGTCGTCGAACACGCAAAACATACCCTTCCTGGCGCATGCGTGTTTCTCGATCTCGGACAAGCCGACATGCGATAAGCGCATGGCTTGCCCTACGGCCGGGTAATCTGCCGCACTGACAGGTCAGTTGCCGGTGCCGGCAAGCTCCGCCACGAGGAAATCTCGGAAGACGGCAACGCGCTTCGAGTGCCGCATCTCCTCCGGATAGACGAAGAAGGCCTCGATGCGCGGGCACTTCACGCCAGGCAGGACCTGGACGAGGTCCGTCAGCTGGTCGCCGACGTAGTCCGGCAGCGCGGCGAGGCCGAGCCCGCTGCGCACCGCCTCGATCATGCCCGGCAGGGAATTGATCTCGATCGCCGCGCGCCGGGGGGTCCCCGGACGCCGGCCGGCTTCGGCCAACCAGTTGATGTTGTCGATCGGCGGCCGGTAGTCCCCGTAGACGATCAGCCGGTGGGCATCGAGATCCTCGACCCGCTGCGGAATCCCGGTCGCCTTGAGATACGACGCCGCGCCGCAGACCTTCCAGCCGAAGGTCGCGATGTGCCGCTGGATCAGGTCGGGCTGTCGCGGCGGATGCATCCGGATCGCGACATCCGCCTCGCGCATGGCGAGGTCGAGATCCGAATCGTCGAGCAGCAGGGTGACGCTGATCTCGGGATGCAGGTCGATCATGCGGCGCAGGCGAGGCGCCAGCCATGCGCTGCCGAAACCCGTCGTGGTCGTGACCTTGAGCCGCCCGGCGGGCCGCTCGCGGCTTTCGGTCAGCAGCGCCTCGGTCATCGCGAGCTTCGCGAAGACCTCCCGCACCGTGCGGTTCAGCGTCTCTCCCTGCTCGGTCAGGATCAGGCCGCGCGCGTGGCGGTGGAACAGCGGGACCGTCAGCGCTTCCTCGAGCGCCTGGATCTGGCGCGAGACGGCGGACTGGCTGAGGTTCAGCGTCTCCCCCGCATGGGTGAAGGATCCTGCTTCGGCGACCGCGTGGAAAACCCGCAGCTTGTCCCAGTCGATCGGCATCAGGCGGCCGCTTGCTCTGTCTCGGCGTCGACGACCGCCAGGAACTTCTCGGCCTCCAGGGCCGCCATGCAGCCGGTGCCGGCCGCGGTGACCGCCTGGCGGTAGACCTTGTCCTGCACGTCGCCCGCGGCGAAGACGCCGGGGACGGAGGTGCGCGTGGTGCCCGGCACCGTCACGATGTAGCCCTCCCCGTCCATCTCCACCTGCCCCTGGAACAGCGCCGTCGCCGGCGCATGGCCGATGGCCACGAAGACGCCGTCCACCTTGAGCTCGCTGCGCTCCCCGGTCTTGGCGTTGCGCAGCGCGAGGCCGCGCGCGACCGGCACGCGGCCCGACGGGTCGGCCAGCACCGCCTCGGTCACCGTGTCCCACAGCACCGTCACGTTCGACTTCGCGAAGAGCCGCTTCTGCAGGATCTTCTCGGACTTCAGCGAGTCGCGCCGGTGGATCAGCGTGACGTGCTTCGCGAGGTTCGCGAGGTAGAGCGCCTCCTCGGTCGCCGAATTGCCGCCGCCGATCACGGCCACGTCCTTGCCGCGGTAGAAGAAGCCGTCGCAGGTCGCGCAGGCCGAGACGCCGAAGCCGCCCAGCTCCTTCTCGCCGGGGATGCCGAGCCACTTCGCCTGCGCCCCGGTCGCGATGACCACCGCCTCCGCTTCGTAGGACTCGCCCGAATCCCCCATGGCGCGGAACGGACGGCGCGACAGGTCGACCGAGGTGATGATGTCGTACAGCACGCGCGCGCCGACATGCTCGGCCTGCTTCTGCATCTGCTCCATCAGCCACGGACCCTGGATGGCCTCGGCGAAGCCCGGATAGTTCTCGACATCCGTGGTGATGGTCAGCTGCCCACCCGGCTGCAGCCCCGCGACGACCAGCGGCGCGAGCCCTGCGCGCGCCGCATAGATCGCCGCCGTGTACCCCGCCGGGCCGGCGCCGATGATGAGGAGGCGGGTGCGATGCGTCTCGGCCACGGTGCGGGTCCCAACTCAGTTGCAATGCGTCCGATATCGGGCAGACCTGCGCCAGTCACAACCCGGTGCCTTGATACTGCCGTCCCGTGCAATGATATTGCGCGGAGCCGCGCTGTACGGCAACGAAACAAGTGATTCCTGGATCTCATGCCCCGCGACCAAGACGACCCGGACCTCGATTCCGTCGACCGCAACATCCTCGCCGAACTGCAGGGGGATGGCCGGATGACGAATGTCGAACTGGCGCGGCGGGTGAACCTCTCCGCCCCGCCGTGCCTGCGGCGCGTGCGCCGGCTCGAGGAAGCGGGCGTGATTCGCGGCTACCATGCCGATATCGATCCGGTCGCGCTGGGCTGGGAGATCACCTTCTTCGCCCTGGTCGGGCTCGAATCGCAGAAGCAGGCGGTGCTCGACGCCTTCGAGTCGCTGGCGGCCTCCTGGCCCGAGGTCCGCGAGTGCCACATGATCCGCGGCGGCGGCGACTTCCTGCTGCGCCTCGTGGCGCGCGACACGGCGCATGAAAACGAACTGACCGCGCGGCTCACCAACGCGCCGTCCGTGCTGCGGGTGCAGACGCTGCAGACGATCCGCACGGCGAAGGACGCGGCGGGGGTTCCGATCGGATAGCGCCCCGCCGGGGACGACACCGGACCGCTCAGGCCTCCGGCGGCCGCTCGGCCGCCTGACGCGCCGCGCTTGACGGCCCACTCCGCCGCGCCTCCCATGACGGCAAGGCCATCCAAGGCCACCTGGGAGACGCGTTCATGACCTTGTCGCCGGACTTTCGTCCGTCCGTCCTCGGACGCCGCACGCTGCTCGTCGCCTCCGCCGCGGGGCTCGCCGCGCCGGCCCTCGCCCAGGGCCCCTGGCCGACCGGGCCGGTCCGCTTCATTGGCATCTTCCCGCCAGGTGGCGGCACCGACATCCTGTCCCGCCTCTGGTGCGCCAAGATGGGCGAGATCACCGGCCAGCAATTCGTGGTCGAGAACCGCTCGGGCAGCGCCGGCAACGTCGGGACGGAAGCGATCGCGCGCTCCAACCCTGACGGCACGACGATCGGGCTCGCCTCGGTGTCCTCGCTGTCGATCGCGCCCACGCTGTATGCGCGCCTGCCTTTCGACGTGCGGCGCGACTTCACCTTCATCTCGGGGCTGTGGCAGCTGCCCAACCTGCTCGTCGTGAACAACGACGTCCCGGCGCGCAGCGTGCCGGAACTGATCGCGCTCATCCGCGCCAATCCGGGGCGCTACACCTATGCCTCGTCCGGCTCGGGGACGACGGTCCACCTCTCCGGCGAGATGTTCAAGCACATGGCGGGTCTCGACATCCTCCACGTGCCCTATCGCGGCGGCGCCCCGGCGCATATCGACCTGATCGGCGGGCGCGTGCACATGATCTTCGACAACATCCCCCAGGCATTGGCCGAGGCGCGCGACGGCAAGGTCCGGGCGCTCGCCGTGACCGGCGCGCAGCGCAGCCCCATGGCGCCCGAGATCCCCGCCATGGCCGAATTCCTGCCGGGCTTCGAGATCACCTCCTGGGGCGGCGTGCAGGGTCCCGCCGGAATGCCGCGCCCGATCGTCGATCGCATCAACGCGCTGACGAAGCAGGCCCTCGAAAACGCGGACCTGCAGCAGCGCTTCCGCGAGAACGGCGCGACGCCGTGGTGGACGACGCCCGAGGGACTCGCCGATTTCCGCGCGCAGAACGAGGCGGCCTTCGCGCCGCTGATCCGCGCCTCCGGCGCACGCGTGGACTGACGTCACCTGCTGGATCAGTTTGCGCTTATCGATGCGACATCCTTTCAACTAGGCTTCGCAAGGATCAGGTCCGAGCCAGGAGCACAGCCATGTCCGTGACCGTCTCGGCCCCCACCGGGGGCGCTGCCACCGAGACACCGCATGCCCATGCTGCGCTGTTCGCCGCGGATCCGGCCGGCTACATCCGCACCCACGCCTGCCTGCTGCACGCGGAGTTGCTGTCGGCGCGAGGCTCGACCGCGCTCACCAACGAGACCTTCGATCGTGCGACCTGCGGTTCCCGCGGCATCGAGTTCCTTCGGACGGGCAACCAGCGCCTGACGGCGACGATCATGACCGCCATCCGCGACATGCCCGGACTGCCGCTGATCCGCGTGACCGAGGGCGGCCGCGGCACCGAGCGCGTCTGCTTCCTGCCCTGGCAGGAGGACCGCTGCACCCTCACCAAGATGTCCAACCACGCGACCCTCTTCCTGACCGGGCCGCTCACCGGCTGCAACATCTACATCGCCGCCAAGCCTGGCCACCGCCTGCTCGCCTTCCACGGGAATCTCAACTCGGATGGCGAGGACCGGAACACGAACAACGTGCGCAAGGACAAGGAGGCGATCAACATCGCCTCGGAACGCGGCTTTACCCTCACCCATCGGCTCGCGCGCGGCGACTACCAGATTCCGGCCTTCGTCTGGGGCGAGCGGACGACCGCCGGCTGGTCCTGCTTCGTCCATGAGGTGAACCCGCTGACCCGCGACTTCACCAACAAGGCGCTGCCCCGCATCTGACCGCGGGGCCGCGGGTCACCTCGCCTCCGGCACCTCGTTGATGCCAAGGCTCCGCGCGGCGTCCACCAGCATCGCCCAGGTGTTCGCATCCACCGGCACGCCGGTCGCCAGCCGCCGCGCCTTGGTGATGCGTTCCTTCTCGCCGGCCACCAGCACCGGACTGTCCGGATCGGCCGCCGGCGAGGACTTCACGTCCTCGATCACCGCCGCGAGTTCCGCGCGGAACGCCTCGACATCGCCGAAGCGCGCCGGGTCGAGCACGAAGGCCAGCCAGGAATTGACGATGCCGCGGTCGCGCATCTCCGGCCGCCACGCCGTCGCACCGCCGAGCAGCGCGCCGGCCAGCAGCTCGCACACCAGCGCCAGCCCATAGCCCTTGTGCGCCCCGAAGGAGAGCAGCGCCCCGCGTGGTTCCCCGCGATAGAGCACGCCCGGATCGTTGGTCGGCTGCCCGTCCGCGTCCACCAGCGCGCCGTCCGGCACCGCGCGCCCCGCATTGAACGCAACGCGGCACTTGCCGAGCGCGATCGCCGAGGTCGCGAAGTCCAGCACCAGCGGCTGGCCGTTCGGGTGGGCCGGCGGGATGGTGATGCACACCGGATTGGTCGACAGCCGCGCCGCCGAACCGCCGAAAGGTGCGACCGCCGGCGGCCCCGACACGCCGTTGACGAAGTGGACGGAGATCATCCCCGCCCGCGCCGCCTGCTCGCCATAGGTGCCGACGCGGCCGATGTGGTGGACGTTGCGCAGCCCCATCACCGCATGGCCGTGCCGGCGCGCAGCCTCGATCGCCCAGTCCATCGCGATCCGCCCGACATGCTGGCCATAGCCCATCCGGCCGTCGAACAGCGCCAGCGAAGGATCCTGCCGTACCGGATCGGGCGCGGCATTCGGAGTCAGCTTGCCTTCGCGCACATGCTGCACGTAGCGGGGCAGCAGCATGATGCCGTGGCTGTCATGGCCCTGCAGGTTGGCTTCCAGCAGGTGCGCGGCGACCTCCTCCGCTTCCTGCCGCGTGCTGCCGGTTCCCGCCACGATGGCGCGCACGAATCCCTCGAGCGCGCCGGCCTCGACATGCAGCGTCGCCGCCTCGCTCATGATTCCTTCCACGGGCGGCGCTGCCACAGGCCGCGCAGCTCCGTCTCGAGCGCGGCGACGTCGGCGCGGTAGTCGGCCCCGATGCGCGGGGACAGCGGCAGGCCGAGGCGATCCGCCTCCCGCACGAAATCCGTATCCGCCAGCGCGGCCCGGAAGGCTTCCTCCAGCCGCTGCCGCATCTCCGCCGGCAGGTTCGGCGGAGCGACGATGCCGCGCGTCGCGCCGCTGATCACGTCGAAGCCCTGGTCGCGGAAGGTCGGCACGTCCGGCGTGACCGACCAGCGCGTCGCCCCCGCCTGGCCGAGGCAGCGGATCCGCCCGTCGCGCCACAGCGTCAGGCCTTCGCTCATGTTGAAGGCGCCGACGTCGAGATGCCCGCCCATCAGCGCCGTGGACAGCGGCGCCATGCCGTTGAAGGGCGCATGGGTCATCGGCGGCAGCGCCGCCTTCTCCTCGAAGGCGATGACCAGCAGGTGGTCATCGGATCCGACGCCGGTCGTGCCGTAGGACAGCGCCCCCGGCCGCGCCTTGGCGGCGGCGGCCAGGTCGGCGAGCGAGCGCAGCGGCGAGTTGGCCGCGACGAACAGCCCGCCCGGGTCGTCCACCACATTGGCGATGAAAGTGAAGTCGAGCGGGCGATACCGGACCTGGCGTTCGATCGGGTAGGTCACCAGCGCCGGCACGCTGGTCGCCGCTAGCGTGAAGCCGTCCGGCGCCGCCGTGAAGGCGGCTTCCCAGCCGGTCTGCCCGCCCGCGCCGGGGCGGTTCACCACCACGAACCGGGCGCCCGGCAGCCGGTTCTGCACCGCCGGCAGCACCACGCGCGCCATGGTGTCCACGCCGCCGCCGGGCGGATAGGGCACGATCACCTCGATCGGTCGGTCGGCGGGCCAGGCGGCGCGGGCCAGGCGCGGCAGCGCCAGTGTGCCGACGGCGGCGAGACCGCCAAGGGCGGCGCGGCGGGTGGTCATGGCGATCCTCCGGATTGCTTTGGCGTCACATTGGACGCCGGGTGCCTTGGGCGGCAAGGGCAGGCGCGCTAGAAGCCGGGCGCATCGATCCATCCGGAGATCTCCCCGTGACGAAGCAGCGAAACGGCGGCGCGCGCCGCGATGTGCTGAAGCTCGCCAGCCTGGCGGCGCTCGGCGCCACGAGCGCCTGCGCGCTGCCAGAACGGCTGCCGGCCGTGGCCAGCGGCCGCGCGGCCGATGCCACGGTGCTCGGCATCCCCAACGAGCGCTTCGTCTTCGCCGGAGAGCCGGGCTCCGCCGGGCTCGCGATCGAACGCGAATTCGCCGCGGCGGCAGCGCGGCGTCTGCGCCATCTCGGCCTGCGGCGGCTGGACCAGATGCCGCGTTACGACCTGCTCGGCGTCTCGGGCGGCGGCGAGAACGGAGCCTTCGGCGCTGGCCTGCTCTGCGGCTGGAGCGCACGGGGCGACCGGCCGGAATTCGAGCTCGTCACCGGCGTCTCGACCGGCGCGCTCACCGCACCCTTCGCCTTCCTCGGTTCCGAATGGGATCCGCAGCTCAAGAGCGTCTACACCGACATCACCCCGGACGACGTGCTGCGCAGCCGTGGGCTGCTCTCGGCCGTCTTCCACGACGCGCTGGCGGACAACGAGCCGCTCTTCCTCACCATCTCGCGCCACCTCGACGAACGGATGCTCGCGGCGATCGGCCGCGCCTACCAGGAGGGCCGGCTGCTTTTCGTCGGGTCGACCAACCTCGACGCCCAGGTGCCCGTGGTGTGGAACGTCGGCGCCATCGCGGCGAGCGGCCACCCCCGGGCCCTCGATCTCGTGCGGCGGCTGCTGCTCGCATCGGCGGCGATCCCCGGCGCCTTCCCGCCCGTCATGATCGACGTGACCGTGGACGGCGAATCGCGGCAGGAGATGCATGTCGACGGCGGCGCCTTCGCGCAGGTCTTCCTGTATCCGCGGCAGGTCGGGGAGGCGCGGCGCGCCCGCGCGCAGCGCGGCCAGCGCCTGATACCGGCCACCGCCTACATCATCCGCAACGGGCGGCTCGACCCGGACTGGGCCTCGGTCGACCGGCGGACCCTGACCATCGCCGGGCGGGCCATCTCGACCATGATCGCGGCAAGCGGCCTCAACGACGTCATCCGCATCTGGAATTCCTGCCAACGGGACGGCGTCGACTACAACCTGGCCTTCATCGGGCGGGACTTCACCGGGTCCTACACCCAGCCCTTCGAGCAGGCCTACATGCGCGGTCTCTTTGATTTCGCCTTCGCCCGCGCGCAGCAAGGCTACACCTGGGCCAAGCAGCCGCCGGTCTGACGGCTGGCGCTTCACCGCGGAACCCGTCGCGCGATAGTCTCCCCGCCATGCCAGGCTTTGGTTCGGAACGGGGGTTTGCACGGCGCGCGGCGCTGGCGGGGGCTGCGAGCGTCCTCGCGGGCTGCACCCTGCCGCGCCAGTACGACCCGGTGCCGGTCGACCGGGTGCGCAACGCGCAGGTGCTGGGCCTGCCGAACGAACGCTTCTGCGTCTCGGATGCCGCCGACGTGCCGCGCATCGTCGAGGAATTCAACCTCGCCGGCCGGCGCCAGCGACGCGCCTTCGGCCTCGGCCCGCGCGACCCGCTGCCGCCGGCGCACATCATCGCCTTCTCGGGCGGGGGCGAGAACGGGGCCTTCGGCGCCGGCCTCGCCTGCGGGTGGACGAAGAACGGCACCAGGCCGCGCTTCGCGCTCGTCACCGGCATCAGCACCGGCGCCCTGACGGCGCCGCTGGTCTTCGTCGGCCCGCATCGCGACGACGAATTGCGCGCCGCCTACACCGATATCACGGTTGCCGACGTGCTGACGCAGCGCGGCTTCCTCGCCGCGCTGACCGACGACGCGGTGGCGGACAGCGCGCCCCTCGCGCGCACCATCGCCCGCCATATGGACGCCGCGCTGCTCGCCGAGATCGCCCAGCGCTACCGCAACGGCGCGCAGCTCGTGATCGGGACGACGAATCTCGACGCGCAGCGCCCGGTCGGCTGGAACATCGGCGCCATCGCCGACAGCGGCCATCCCCGAGCGCTCGACCTGGTGCGCCAGATCCTGCTCGCCTCCGCCTCCATCCCCGGCATCTTCCCGCCGGTGATGATCGACGTGACGGTGGACGGCCGCCCCTACCAGGAGATGCATGTCGACGGCGGCACCTATGCGCAGGCCTATCTCTACCCGCCGGCGCTCGGGGACACACGGGTGGAGCGCATCCGCCTCGGGCTGACCCCGCCCTCCGTCACCGCCTACATCGTGCGCAACGCGCGGCTGACGCAAAGCGGCGGACCGGTGCGCCGCCGCGCCGTCTCGATCGCCGAGCGCGCCATCTCGACGCTGATCGGGGCGGCGGGGGTCAACGACATCTACCGCATCCAGGTCTCGGCGATGCGGCACGGCATCGGCTTCCGGCTCGCGAACATCGAGGACGACTTCACCGCCGAGGAGACCGAGCCCTTCGACCCCGCCTACCTCCGGGCCCTGTTCGGCTACGGCTTCGCCAAGGCGGAGGCGGGCTACCCGTGGAAGGTCACGCTGCCCGCCTGAGGCCGCGCTAACCCTTCCTTCAGCCTCCCTGCGTCAGAGTGCCGCATGACGCCCGCCGCCCCGGATCGCTTCGACGCCTGTGCCGCCGCGGTCATCGCCGCGCGCGGACCCTTCCTTCCCCACGACCCGGTGTTCGAAGGGCCTTCGGCCCACGGCATCGGACTCGGCCTTCTCTCGGTCTGGGTCGGGGGGCCCGCCGACGAGACCGCGCTGCGCCGCCTCGGAGCCGACGGCGCAGCGCGGATCCTTCGACAGATGGTCTGGGCACCGCTCGACGCCGACCATCTCGCGGCCGGGCCCGACCTTGCCCTCTTCGCCTATGCCGCCGAGGCCGGGACCATGCAGGCGCTGACCGACCTGCAGATGGAACTCGGGGTCGCGCCCACCGGCGCCCCCGACGCCGCGACCGTCGCCACCGCGGCGGCACGCGAGCCCGCCTTGCTCGCCCGCGCCATCCGGCGCCGCCACGAGGCCTGGCGGCATGCCCGCGGCCTGGAGCGGCACGAGACCACCATGCGCCCGGCCTGCTGACCCCCCTTGGCAGCCTCCCCCGGCCCGGCCAGCCTGTGGGCCGACAACGGGGAGAGAAACGCATGCGGCTGGACCGTTCCTGCCTGCCGGAGGATTTCGCCAAGGGCGCCTTCGCGGCGCGCATCATGACGGCCGACGGGCCGTGCATCGTCGGCTTCCTCGGCGGCGCGGCCTTCGACATGACCTGCGCCTTCGGCACCATGTCCCGCTGGATGGAGGAGGAGCGCCCGGTCGCGGCGATCCGCCAGCGCGGCGCGCCGCTCGCCATCGACCTCGACGCGCTGCTCGCGAATTCGGCGCATGACGCGCGCGATCCGTCCAAGCCCTGGCTGCTGGCGCCGATCGACCTGCAGGCGGTGAAGGCCGCCGGCGTGACCTATGTGCGATCCATGCTCGAACGGGTGATCGAGGAGCGCTGCCGCGGCGACGCCTCCCTCGCTGCCGCGGTGCGGGTCGAAGTGCGCGGCATCATCGGCGACGACCTCGCCAACCTCGTCCCCGGCAGCGCCGAGGCGATGCGCGTCAAGGAAGCCCTCGTCGCCAAGGGCTGGTGGAGCCAGTACCTCGAGGTCGGCATCGGCGCCGATGCCGAGATCTTCACCAAATGCCCGCCCATGGCCCCGGTCGGCCTCGGATCGAAGATCGGCGTGCATCCGAACTCCGCCTGGTCGAACCCGGAGCCCGAGGCGGTGATGGTGGTGAACAGCCGCGGCCGCATCCAGGGGGCGACGCTCGGCAACGACGTCAACCTGCGCGACGTGGAAGGGCGATCGGCGCTGCTGCTCGGCCGGGCGAAGGACAACAACGCCTCGGCCGCGCTGGGCCCGATGGTCCGGCTGTTCGACGACGGCTTCTCGCTCGAGGACATCCGTCGCGCCGAGATCGCGCTGACCATCTCGGGCCGCGACGGCTTCACGCTGGACGAACGCGGCGCGGTCGGTTCGATCAGCCGCGATCCCACCGACCTGGTGGCGCAGATGATCGGCGCGCACCACCAGTATCCGGACGGGGCGGTG
This sequence comes from Neoroseomonas marina, assembly GCF_012927745.1. Taxonomy (GTDB): domain Bacteria; phylum Pseudomonadota; class Alphaproteobacteria; order Acetobacterales; family Acetobacteraceae; genus Neoroseomonas; species Neoroseomonas marina. Next base: position 123,814 of record NZ_JABBKX010000012.1, on the reverse strand, counting down.
CTGTATCTCGGCACGCCCTTCTCGCCCTCGAAGGACCGTGGCGCGCCGGGGATGGGCTTCACGCACAAGGAGGGCGACATGGTGCGGATCGCCTCGCCGCGGCTTGGCGCCTTGGTGAACGAGGTGGACCGGACCGACGAGTGCCCGCCCTGGGCCTTCGGGACCGGGGCGTTGTTCGCATCCCTGATGCGGCGGGGCCTACCGCGGCCGTGAGGTGGCCGGGCGCCGCCCTTCCGCACCTCCCCCCGGCACGCCCCTTGGCGCCGGCACCCGGTACTGGTTTCCAAAGGCCTTTCGGCCTTTGGTGGGTGGGGTATGGGGAGGGCGAAGCCCTCCCCAGGAGTCCGACGCGATGAAGGAAGAACACGGCACGATCGACCGCGGCGATGGGGTCGCCCTCGCCTGGCGGCGCCTGTCCGGCCGCGGACCCGGCGTGGTCTTCCTCGGCGGCTTCAACTCCGACATGACCGGCAGCAAGGCGGAATTCCTTGCCGGCTGGTGCGAGGCCCGCGGCACGCCTTTCCTGCGCTTCGACTATTCCGGCCACGGCGCCTCCGGCGGCCGCTTCGTGGACGGCACCATCGGCCGCTGGGCCGAGGACGCCGCGCGCGTCGTCGCGGCGCTGACCGACGGCCCGCAGGTGCTGGTGGGATCCTCGATGGGCGGCTGGATCGCGCTGCTGCTGGCGCGGCGCATGGCGATCCGCGCGCTGGTCGGCATCGCGCCGGCGCCCGACTTCACCGAGGACCTGATGTGGGCCGGGTTCACGCCCGAGCAGCGCGCGACGATCGAGCGCGACGGCGTCTGGCACCGTCCGAGCGCGTATGGCGACCCCTACCCCATCACCCGCGCGCTGATCGAGGATGGCCGCAACCACCTGCTGCTGCGCGCGCCGATCGCGTTGGACGTTTCCGTGCGCATCCTGCAGGGCCAGCAGGACCCCGACGTGCCGTGGCGGCACGCGCTGCGTATCGCCGAGGCGGTGACGGGTGGCGACGTGCGCGTTCACCTGATCAAGCACGGGGACCACCGCCTCTCCCGCCCGCAGGACCTCGCGCTACTGGGCGAGACCCTCGCGCCCCTCCTCCGCGAGGATGGCCGCTAGGCCCTCCCAATAAGTCGGATAGCGCCAGGCGATGCCGAGCGCGGCCTTGGTGGCCGTGTTCGTCACGCGCCGGTTCTCCGCCCAGAAGGACAGCGCCATGGGCGACATGCGCGACCGCGCTTCCTCGAACGGGATTGCCGGCGGCGCCGCGACACCCAGCAGTTCCGCCGCGTGGGCGGTGACGACGGCGCTCTCCGCCGCCTCGTCGTCCACGAGGTGCAGCACGCGGACGGCCGGCGGCAGGTCCTGGCGGATCGCGGCGCAGACCGCCCGCGCGATGTCGTCGCGATGGATGCGGGAGAAGGCGTGGCCCGGCTTCACGACGCAGCGGGCCGTGCCGGCGCGCAGGTCATCGAAGGCCGAACGCCCCGGCCCGTAGATCCCGCCGACGCGGAAGATGTCGAGCGCGACGCGGCCGGCGACGCAGTCTCGCCAGGCGTTCTCAGCCTCGAGGCGGCGGATGGATCGCGGCTGGCCGGGCGCCGGCGGCGTCGCCTCATCCACCGCCCCGCCGTCGCGATCGCCATAGACGCCCGTCGTCGAGAGATAGCCGACCCAGCGCAGCGTCCCCGCGACAAGGGCCCGTTCGATCGAGGGTCCGTGCGCGGCGAGGACAGGGTCCCCGCCCTCCCCCGGCGCGGCGGTGACGAGAAGATGACTTGCGCGCCCGATCGCCTCGCCGGCGCCCGCGAAAGGCAACACGGACACGCCCGGCAAGGGAGCGGCGGACCCCGGGTCCCGTGCCGTGCCCCCCGCCTGCCAGCCCGCGTCCGCCGCTGCCCGGGCAACGGCACGGCCCGCATATCCCAGTCCAGCAACGAGAAGCATCCGGTCCCTCCCCTGCTCATCTGGCATGCACATCGCTGCACGGCTAGATTGCGCGCATGCCCCCCCTCACACGCCTCCTGCTTGCAGGTGCCGCGGCGCTGGTGCTCGTCGCCGGCGCGGGCGGCGCATGGTGGTGGCTGTCCGGCGCCGGCACGCCCGAAATCCTGCCAACCCCGCCGGAACCGCCGCGCCTGTCGGACGCGCCGGAATACGAACGCTGCCTCGACATGCTCGAGGACGACCCGGAGGGCGCGCGTCGCTTCGCCGATTCCTGGGGCATGGAAGGCGGCGGCGAATCGGCCGCGCATTGCGCGGCGCTCGCCACCCTCTCGCTCGGGGAGGCCGAACGCGCCGCCGAAGCCCTGGAACGCATCGCCGCGCGCAGCCAGGCCGGCATCGCCGCACGCGCCGCCGTCTTCGGTCAGGCCGGCGAAGCCTGGACCGCCGCCGGCAAGCCGCACCGCGCCCAGGCGGCGCTGACGCTGGCACTGGCGCTGGTGCCGGCCGATCCGGGCCTGCTGACCGCGCGCGCGGTGGCCCTGCTGGCGCTCAACCGGCCGTCCGAGGCGCTCGACGACCTCGACCACGCCGTCGCGGCCGATGGCTCGAATGCGGAATCCTGGGTGCTGCGCGCATCCGCCCTGCGGCGGCTGGACCGCATCGCGCCCGCCGCGGAAAGCGTGGCCCAGGCCCTGCGCCTCGAGCCCGAGAATGTGGAAGCGCTGCTCGAGCGCGGGGTGATCCGCCAGATCCAGGGCGATGCGAGCGGCGCACGCTCGGACTGGGAACGGGTGATCGAACTCGCGCCCGACGGCCCGACCGCCGACCTGGCCGCGCAGAACATGGCGCTGATCGAAGCGGGCCCGGCGCAGCGCTGAGGCCCGCAGGGGGATCAGAAATCGAGGTTGGCGTAGTGGTCGGGCGGCTCGAGCCCGCTGACGCGGTCCGCGAGCAACGGCCGGAAGGACGGGCGCGACTTCACCCGCGCGTACCAGTCCTTCGCCCCGTCGCTCAGCGACCAGTCGATGTCGCCGATGTAGTCGAGGGCCGAGAGATGCGCCGCCGCCGCGAGATCCGCGAGCGAGAGCATCGGGCCTGCCAGCCACGGCCGCGTCTCGGCCAGCCAGCCGAGATAGGCGAGGTGCGGCTTGAGGTTCGCGTATCCCGCGCGGATCGAGGACGCATCCGGGTTGCCGCGCCCCATGGCCCGCTTGAACTGCTTTTCATAGAGCAGATTCATGCCGACCTCGGCGTGGAACTTGCCGTCGAACCAGGCGACCAGGCGTCGCACCTCGACACGTTCGGCCAGCGTCCGGCCGAGCAGCGGCGTGTCCGGATAGGCCTCATCCAGGTATTCGCAGATCGCGTAGGAATCCGGGATGGTGAGGCCGTTGTCCTCCTGCAGCACGGGCACGGTGCAGGCGGGATTCATGGCGAGGAAGTCGTCCCGCCGTTCCCACACGCGCTCGATGCGCAGGTCGAAGGGAATGCGCTTCTCCGCCAGGGCGAGACGGACCTTGCGGGAGAAGGGCGAGAGGGGAAGGTGGAACAGCAGCCTCACGATGCGGGGCTTATGCCATCCGGACCGTCGTGAGGCCAGGGCTTGGCCCGATCTTTCGCGACCCTGCCGCCCCCGCATCGAGCCGGCGACGCACCGGCGACCGGGCCTGCGGCCGACCCTCCGGCCGCCTGGGGCTCAGATGCGCCGGGCGCAGGCCAGGAAGGCCTCGGTCACCGCGCGCGTTCCCCGCAGGTCCGCCGACCAGGGCGACACATTCTCGCCGGGGAACAGCACCTGCATCCGCAGGCCGAGGGCGAAGGCCTCGACGAAGTTCAGGAAGTTCTGGAAGGCGCCCTGGTAGGACGCCTCGATCATGTCGGCGCGGCTGGTGCCGTGGTAGTTGAGTTCCGCCCGGCGGCTGTCGATCGCGATGACGATGCGCCCCGTCGCGGCCTGGCGCACGTTCCAACTCCGGTCGCCGACCTGCACGAAGCCGTGCAGGTTGCCCTGCATCCGCTCCACCTTGATCCAGAAGAACCGGCCAAGCCGGTTGGCATCCGTCCCCATGCCGCAAAGCGGCCCGTTGTCCGTCTGCGCGACATAGGCGCGCCAGCCATTCACCGCCGCGATGTCGCGGACCTGCGCCGAGGCCGGCACGGCAAGGACGAGAACGGCCGCAAGGGCCAGGGCCAGAATACGCACGCGCTGCTCCTTTCGTCCGTCCGGGGGCGCCGGCTTCGCGGACGAATCATGACAGGCAGGACATGCGAGCGGAAGAGCGGGCACGGTCGCCCGGTGAAGCGCTTCACCGGGCGACGTGCGCGGGGTTACTCGGCGGCGACGGCGTCGGTCTTGGCCATCGGCACCGGCAGGTACTTCACGTACTCCTTCGGCACCACGTGCCAGAAGCGGCCGCGTTCGGTCGCCCATTCGTTCAGCAGGCGGGCGGCGAAGCGGCTGCCGGTCTCCGCGACATGCCGGGCGATCAGGTCGCACAGCACGCCTTCCCAATGCGGGTGGGAGACGCGGTTCCAGAGCAGCGTGTCGGGATTGACGCGCAGTTCGAAGTTGTCGTCGGCGTCGTAGACGAAGGCATGGCCGCCGGTGAAGCCGGCGCCGAAATTGTCGCCCACGGCGCCGAGGATCACGACGGTGCCGCCGGTCATGTACTCGCAGCCATTGGCGCCGCAGCCTTCGACCACCGCGGTGGCGCCCGAATTGCGCACCGCGAAGCGCTCGCCCGCCTGGCCCGCCGCGAACAGCTCGCCCGCCGTCGCGCCATAGAGGCAGGTGTTGCCGATGATCGTGTTCTCGTTCCACACCAGCGGCGAGGACGGCGCCGGGCGCACCACGATGGTCGCCCCCGACAGGCCCTTGCCGACATAGTCGTTGGCGTCGCCGAATACCTCGAGCTTGAGGCCCCGCACGCCGAAGGCGCCGAGCGACTGACCCGCCGACCCGCGCAGCCGGACGCTGAGATGGCCGGGCTGCAGGCCGCTCATCCCGAACTGGCGCGTGATGCGGGACGACACCTTGGTGCCGATCGCACGATGCGTGTTCCGGATGTTGTACTGCAGCTGCATCTTCTCGCCGTGGCGGAACAGCGCGTCGGCGTCGCGGATCATCTCCGCGTCCAGCGTCTCGGGCACCTCGTTGCGGCCTTCGAGCGTGCAGTAGGCGGCATGCGGGCCGGCATCGGCCTGCACCAGCAGCGGGTTGAGGTCGAGGTCGTCGAGATCCTCCGACCCGCGGCTGACCTGCTGCAGCAGATCGGTGCGCCCGATGATGTCCGTGAGCTTCCGGAAGCCGAGCGAGGCGAGGATCTCGCGCACCTCCTCCGCCACGAAGGAGAAGAGGTTGATCACCTTCTCCGGCGTACCGGTGAACTTCTGGCGCAGGGCCTCGTCCTGCACGCAGACGCCCACGGGGCAGGTGTTGGAGTGGCACTGGCGGACCATGATGCAGCCCATCGCCACCAGCGACGCCGTGCCGATGCCGAACTCCTCCGCACCGAGCATCGCCGCGATCACGACGTCGCGCCCGGTCTTGATGCCGCCATCGGTGCGCAGCTTCACGCGGTGGCGCAGCCGGTTCAGCAGCAGCACCTGATGGGTCTCGGACAGCCCCATCTCCCACGGCAGCCCGGCATACTTGATCGAGGATTGCGGCGAGGCGCCGGTGCCGCCCGAATGGCCCGACACCAGGATGGCATCGGCCTTCGCCTTGGCGACGCCGGCGGCGATGGTGCCGATGCCCGAGCGCGACACGAGCTTCACGCAAACCGTCGCATCCGGGTTGATCTGCTTGAGATCGTAGATGAGCTGCGCCAGGTCCTCGATCGAGTAGATGTCGTGGTGCGGCGGCGGCGAGATCAGCGTCACGCCCGGCGTCGAATGGCGCAGCTTCGCGATCAGCCCGGTCACCTTGAAGCCGGGCAGCTGCCCGCCCTCGCCGGGCTTGGCACCCTGGGCGACCTTGATCTCGATCTCGCGGCAGTTGTTCAGGTACTCCGCGGTGACGCCGAAGCGGCCCGAGGCGATCTGCTTGATGGCGGAATTGGCGTTGTCGCCGTTCGACCGCGGCTTGGCGCGGGACGGATCCTCGCCGCCCTCGCCGCTGTCGGACTTCGCGCCGATGCGGTTCATGGCGATGGACAGCGTCTCATGCGCCTCGGGCGACAGCGCGCCGAGGGAGATGCCGGGCGCGACGAGGCGCTTGCGGATCTCCGTGATGCTCTCGACTTCCTCGAGCGTGACCGGCGTGCGCCCTTCCATGCGGAAGTCGAGCAGGTCGCGCAGCGCGACGGGCGGCAGCTTCCGCACCGCGTCGGAATAACGCTTGAAGGTCTGGTAGCTGTCGGTCTCGACCGCCTTCTGCAGCGTATGGATCAGGCTGCCGTCGAAGGCGTGCACCTCGCCGCGCCGGCGCAGCTTGTACAGGCCGCCGACCGGCAGGGTGATCGCACCTTCCTGCCAGGCCTTGTCGTGCAGCGCGAGGAGGCGCCGCGCGATGCCCGACAGGCCGATGCCCGAAATGCGCGACGGCGTGCCGGGGAAGAATTCCGCCACCAGCGCGCGCGACAGGCCGATCGCCTCGAAGTTCATGCCGCCGCGGTAGGAGGACAGCACGCCGATGCCCATCTTGGACATGACCTTCAGCAGGCCCTTGTCGACCGCCTTCTTGTACTTCGCGACGGCGTCGCCGAGGCCGACATTGCCGAACAGCCCGCGGCGGTGCCGGTCGGCGATGCTCTCCTGCGCGAGGTAGGCGTTGACCGTCGTCGCGCCCGCGCCGATCAGCACGGCGAAGTAGTGCACGTCCATGCACTCGGCCGCGCGGACATTGAGCGAGGTGAAGGTGCGCAGCCCGTGCTTCACGAGATGCGTCTGCACCGCGCCGACCGCGAGGATCATCGGGATGGCCGCACGTTCCCGACCCTGCGCCTCATCGGTCAGGATGACGTGGGCGCAGCCGGACCGAACGCCTTCCTCCGCCTCGCGGCGGATGCGCTCGATGGCGCGGCGCAGGCCCGTCTCGCCGTCCTCGACCGGCCAGGTGCAGTCCACCGTGCAGACCGTCGCGCCCATGTAGGCGCGCATCGCCTCGAACTGCGCGTTCGACAGCACCGGGCTGTCCAGCATCAGCATGTCGCACTGGGTCGGGTCCTCGTCGAGGATGTTCCCGAGATTCCCGAGGCGCGTCTTCAGCGTCATCACCCGCGTCTCGCGCAGCGAGTCGATCGGCGGGTTGGTCACCTGGCTGAAGGTCTGGCGGAAATAGTGGTGCAGGCCGCGATACTGCGTGGACAGTACGGCGATCGGCGTGTCGTCGCCCATCGAGCCGACCGCCTCGTTCGCGTCCTCGGCCATGGGATGGAGGATCTGCTCGAGCTCCTCGAGCGTGTAGCCCATGGCGAGCTGGCGGCGGCGCAGTTCCTCGACCGCGAAATGGGCGCGCTCGTCGCCCTCGGCCTTCACGATCTCGTCGATGCGCGTGGTGCGCGCGGTCCACTTGCCGAAGGGCTTGCGGCCGGCGAGCAGGTCCTTCAGCGCACGGTCCTCGTAGAAGACGCCTTCCTCGAGGTCGACGCCGATGCACTGGCCCGGGCCGACGCGGCCCTTCTGGACCACGCGGTCCTCGGCGACCTTCACCATGCCGGTCTCGGAGCCGACGATCAGCAGCCCGCCATCGGTGATGGTGAAGCGCATCGGGCGCAGGCCGTTGCGGTCCAGGCCCGCGACCACCCAGCGCCCGTCGGTGGCGGCGATCGCCGCCGGGCCGTCCCAGGGTTCCATCACCGCGTTGCAATACATGAACAGCTCGCGGTGGTTCTCCGGCATGGTCGCGTTGTTGCCGGTGCTCTCGGGGATCAGCATGGCCTTGGCCATGGGCGCGTCGCGCCCGCCACGGACCAGCAGTTCGAAGACGTTGTCGAGCGTCGCGGTGTCGGAGCCGCCCGCCTGCACGATCGGCTTGAGGTCGTCCATGAAGGGATCGAGCAGCGGATGGGAGAGCCGCGTCTCGTGGCTCTTCATCCAGTTGGCGTTGCCGTGCAGCGTGTTGATCTCGCCGTTGTGCGCGAGCATGCGGAAGGGCTGCGCCAGGCGCCAGGTCGGGAAGGTGTTGGTGCTGTAGCGCTGGTGGTAGATCGCGAACCGGCTGACGAAGCGCGTGTCGAGCAGGTCCGGGTAGAACTCGGTCAGGCTCTCGGCGAGGAACATCCCCTTGTAGATGACCGAGCGCGCCGACAGCGAGCACAGGTACAGCTCGGGGATCTGCGCGGCGATCGCCTGCTTCTCGATGCGCCGGCGGATCACGTACATGTCGCGCTCGGCGGTCGCGATCTCGCGCAACTCGGGATCCCAGATCAGGATCTGCTCGATCTCGGGGCGCGTCGCGTTCGCCTTCTCGCCGATGCAGGCGACGTTGATCGGCACCTGGCGCCAGCCATAGATGTTGTAGCCGGCGTTGAGGATCTCGGTCTCGATGATCTGGCGGCAGCGTTCCTGCGCGCCCAGGTCGGTCTTGGGCAGGAAGACCATGCCGACGGCGATGCGACCCGGGCGGAGCCTGTCGCCGCCGCGCTCGACGACCTCCGCGAAGAAGTCCTGCGGGATCTCGACATGGATGCCGGCGCCGTCGCCGGTCTTGCCGTCCGCATCGACGGCGCCGCGGTGCCAGACCGCCTTCAGCGCGTCGATGCCGGCCTGCACCACCTCGCGGCTCGGCTTGCCGTTCAGGGCCGCGACCAGGCCGACGCCGCAGGCATCGTGCTCGGTCAGGTCGATATGCGCCGCGGAGGCGAGGAGGTCGCGGCCGCGCGCGTAGGATTCGACATAGGCGGAACCGGTCTCGTGCTGCGTCATGGCGGTCACTCCGCGGCCATGGCCGGGGCCGCGCCCCGTGCCTGGATGAACTGGTGGATCTGCTCGGCGACGTCGCGCCCGTCCCGGATGCCCCAGACGACGAGCGAGGCGCCGCGCACGATGTCGCCGGCGGCGAACACGCCGGGCAGCGCGGTCATCATGGTGCGGTAGTCGATCTTCAGCGTGCCCCAGCGCGTCACCGTGAGCTCGGGCTCGCCGAAGGCGGCGGGCAGGTCCTCGGGGTCGAAGCCGAGCGCCTTGATGACCAGGTCGGCGCGCAGGTTGAAATGCGCCCCGGCGATCGGTTCCACCTGCTGGCGGCCGGTCGCGTCCGGCAGGCCGAGATGCATCCGCTGCGCGCGCACGCCCTCGACCTTGCCCTCACCGAAGAAGGCCTCGGGGGCCGCGAGCCATTCGAAGCGCACGCCCTCTTCCTCGGCGTTCTTCACCTCGCGCATCGAGCCCGGCATGTTCGCCTTGTCGCGGCGATAGAGGCAAGTGACCGAGGCCGCGCCCTGGCGCACCGCGGTGCGTACGCAGTCCATCGCGGTGTCGCCGCCGCCGACCACGACGACATGCTTGCCCTCGGCGTTCAGCGCGCCGCTCTCGAAATCCGGCACGTCGTCGCCGAGGCCCTTGCGGTTCGAGGCGATCAGGTAGTCGAGCGCCGCGACGACGCCGGGCAGCCCTGCGCCGGCGTTGTCGATGTCGCGCGCCTTATAGACGCCCGTCGCGACCAGCAGCGCGTCATGCCGCTGGCGCAGTTCGCCCAGCGTGACGTCCCGGCCGATCGTGGTGTTCAGGCGGAACTGGATGCCGCCCATCACGTACTGCTTCCAGCGGCGGACGACGATGTCCTTCTCCAGCTTGAAGTTCGGGATGCCGTAGATCATCAGCCCGCCGGCGCGGTCGTGGCGGTCGTAGATCGTGACCTGGTAGCCCATCGTGCGCAGGCGTTCGGCCGCGGCCATGCCAGCGGGGCCCGCGCCGACGATGCCGACGGATTGCTGGCGCTCGCGCACCGGCATGGGCGGCTTGATCCAGCCTTTCTCCCAGGCCGTGTCGGTGATGTACTTCTCGACGGCGCCGATGGTGACGCTGTCGAAGCCCTTCTCGATGACGCAGTTGCCCTCGCAGAGCCGGTCCTGCGGGCAGACGCGGCCGCAGATCTCGGGGAAGGTGTTGGTGCCGGCGGCGACCTCGTAGGCCTCCTCGAGCCGGCCTTCCGCCGTCAGCTTCAGCCAGTCGGGGATGTTGTTGTTGAGCGGGCAGTGCACCTGGCAGAAGGGCACGCCGCATTGCGAGCAGCGCGAGGCCTGCTGGGACGCGGCATCGGCGGCGAAGGCCTGATAGACCTCGCCCCAGTCGGCGCGGCGTTCCGACGCATCGCGCTTGTCCGGCTGCCGCTGCTGCAGGCGGACGAACTGAAGCATCTTCTCGGCCATGCGAAACCCCCGCGGGACTGTGTCGACCCCGGCGGGGCGCAGGCACGAAGGATGCTGCGCTGCATCAGGGGCGGAGGGTCAGATAAGGCAACAAATTCGGCAGCGCGAGTCCTTTCTGCACCAATAGGTCAGTTTTTTTGCCCTATTTTCTGATCCACCTCCGTCCCGACCTGGGTTTCGGCATGGGGGCATCGGTATTTATGTCCGATTCGGTTATTTTATCCTGCAAGTCCTTGTTGTCGCTGGCCTCCTGGCCGGTATCGTGCCAGATAAGCAGGCGCGATCGCCTCCGCCGCCTTCGCCTCGATGCCAAGGTCCGCCAGGCCCAGCGCCCCCTCCCCCACCAGATTGTCCCGGCCGAGCAGGATCAGCTGGTCCCGCGTCAGGGGCGGCGTCGGCAGCATCTCGCCCAGCCGTGCCTGCAGCGCGACGAAACCGTGCGGCAGGTCGACCATGAAGCGGTCCCGATGCGCGTGCTCGCACACGAAACGCAGCACGTCCCGCATGCTCATCGCCCGCGGGCCGCCCAGTTCGTAGGTCCTGCCCATCGTGTCGGCGCGCGTCGCTGCGGCGAAGACGGCATCGGCGACGTCGCCGACATAGACCGGCTGGAAGCGGGTCTCGCCGGCGACCACCGGCATCACCGGCAGCATTGCGGCGAGTGCCGCGAAGCGATTGAAGAACTGGTCCTCGGGCCCGAACACCACCGAGGGCCGCAGGATCGTCGCCGCCGGGAAGGCAGCGCGCACCGCGTCCTCCCCTTCCGCCTTGCTGCGGGCATAGAGGCTCTCGCTGCCGGCATCCGCGCCGATCGCCGAGACATGCACCAGCCGCGACGCCCCCGCTGCCGCGGCAAGGCGCGCGACGCGCCCCGCGCCCTCGGCCTGGATGCGCGTGAAGTCGCCAGGCTTCTTCTCGAACAGGATGCCGACCAGGTTCACGACCACCTCGGCGCCGACGACGGCGCGGGCGGCCGAGGCCTCGTCCGTCACCGAGGCCGACACCGGCACCACCTGGCCGACATCGCCGAGCGTGCGCAGTCGCGCCGCCTTCTCCGTGTCGCGCCCTGCGACCCGCACGATGAAGCCGGCGCGCGCGAATCGCTGCACGACGTGCCGCCCGATGAATCCCGCACCACCGAAGACCGTCGCGACACGACGTCCCGCCATCGCCAGCACCCCTGATTTCCTTGTTCCGACGATATGGCACGCGTCACGCTGCATGAAAGTGCGGGCATGGCTTGACGGCCTCTCCGCCCCCGCGTAAATCGCCGCCCTCGCCGCAAGGCGCCGACCCCCTTGCCCAGGTGGCGGAATTGGTAGACGCGCAGGTTTCAGGTACCTGTGGCCGCAAGGCTGTGAAGGTTCGAGTCCTTTCCTGGGCACCACTCCCCGAGAGACAGTAGGCGCAAGCCAGCCTCCCCCGGGACCGGGGCGGGGCGGCGCGGCCCCTGTCTGAGAGGTTCGGCGCGATCGTGGGCACCACCCTTTTCACCCATGCCGGCGTGACCATCCGGTTGCACCGCAACGACCTGCCGGATGGGCTCGACCTCGGCCGCGTCGTCGCCATCGACACCGAGACGATGGGCCTCAACCCCCATCGCGACCGGCTCTGCCTGGTGCAGCTCTCCTCCGGCGACGGCACGGCGCATCTCGTGCAGCTCATCCCCGAGAGCCTCGGCGGCCAGGGCTACGGCGCGCCGAACCTCAGGCGCATGCTGGCCGATCCGGCGGTGACGAAGCTGTTCCACTTCGCGCGCTTCGACGTCGCGGTGCTGTACCGGTACCTCGGCGTCACCACGGCGCCGGTGGTCTGCACCAAGGTCGCCGCCAAGCTGGTGCGCACCTTCACCGATCGGCATGGGTTGAAGGATCTCTGCAAGGAATTGCTCGGCGTCGACCTGTCGAAGCAGCAGCAATCCTCCGACTGGGGCGCGCCGGAATTGTCGCCCGAGCAGCTCGCCTACGCCGCATCGGACGTGCTGCATCTGCATGCGCTCTGGGCGAAGCTCGAGGGACTTTTGAAGCGCGAGGGGCGCCTCGATATCGCCGAGGGCTGCTTCCGCTTCCTGCCCACGCGAGGGAAGCTCGACCTGCTGGGCTACGAGGACCCGGACATCCTGAGCCACTGATCTGGTGCGCGCGACGGCAGGGCCGTCGCGCCCCTCAGACGCCGGGCGCCGCGCATCCGCGCGGCTTGGCTTCGCGGCACTCGCCGCGGCGCCCATTCGGGCCTCGACCCTTCGGGCCGCGTTCGTTCGTGCGTGACGCTGTCACGCCCCTCAGACGCCGGGCGCCGCGCATCCGCGCGGCTTGGCTTCGCGGCACTCGCCGCGGCGCCCATTCGGGCGCTCGACCCTTCGGGTCGCGTCTTCTCTGCGCCTGTGGCGCCGCTTCAGTTGCGCGGCAGCCGCGCGATGCTCGGCGCATCCGGGTTCTGCGCCCGATGCCGCAGCAGGTGGTCCGCCAGAACGATCGCCAGCATCGCCTCGCCCACCGGCACCGCGCGGATACCGACGCAGGGGTCATGGCGGCCCTTGGTCTGCACCTCGACCTCCCGCCCCTGGCGATCCACCGCGGCGCGCGGCGTCAGGATCGAGCTCGTCGGCTTCACCGCGAAGCGCGCGACGATCGGCTGGCCGGTGCTGATGCCGCCCAGGATCCCGCCGGCGTGGTTCGACTGGTACGCCACCGTGCCGTCCGGGTTCATCCGCATCTCGTCGGCATTGGCCGACCCGGTCAGTGCCGCGGCACCGAAGCCATCGCCGATCTCGACCCCCTTCACCGCGTTGATCGACATCAGCCCCGCCGCCAGGTCGGAATCCAGCTTGCCGTAGATCGGCGCGCCAAGCCCCGGCGGGACGCCGTCGGCCACCACCTCGATCACCGCGCCAACCGAATCCCCCGCCTTGCGGAGTTCCAGCAGCCTTTCCTCCCAGCGCGCGGCGGCCGCACGGTCGGGACAGAAAAAGGCGTTCTCCTCCACCGCCGCCCAGTCCCAGGCGGCAGGATCGACCCAGTCCCCGCCGATCGACACCAGCGCGCCGCGGATGCGCACATCGGGCCCCAGCACCTTGCGCGCCACCGCGCCGGCGGCGACCCGCATCGCCGTCTCGCGTGCGCTGGACCGGCCGCCGCCGCGATAGTCGCGGATGCCGTACTTCAGTTCGTAGGTGACGTCCGCATGCCCCGGCCGGAACCGCTCGGCGATCTCCGAGTAATCCTTGGATCGCTGGTCGGTGTTCTCGATGTGCAGGGCGATGGGCGTGCCGGTGGTCAGCCCCTCGAAGACACCCGACAGGATGCGGACCTGGTCCGGTTCCTGCCGCTGCGTCACGAACTTCGACTGCCCCGGCCGACGCTTGTCGAGCCAGGGCTGGATGTCACCCTCGCTCAGCGCGATGCGCGGCGGCACGCCGTCCACCACGCAGCCGATGGCCGGCCCGTGGGATTCGCCCCAGGTGGTGACGCGGAACAGGTGGCCGAAGGAATTGTGGGACATGGGCGGTCAACAATCGGCAGGGTGAATCGGAGCGGCAACGGAAGCCTCGCGGAAGGCTCCTTCCATCGCCGTCAGCGGTCGGGGCGCGGCGCGCCGCGATAGACGCAAGTCAACATGCTGACCGGCACCCGGATTTCCTGGTTGCCGGCCCCGTCGATGCTTTCCTCGGAGGTCCGCTCGATGACCATGGACCTGGTCAGGTCGCAATACCGCGCGGCGACGGCCCCGAGCGGCTGGCCGGCATCGCTGAGGAACACCATCGCGTCCCCCGCGCGGCAGCGCAGGCGCAGGCGGGAATGCGCCTCCTCCTCGCTGACGCGCTGGCTTTCCGGGCCGGTGACGCGGATGGCGACCCAGCAGCGTCCCTCGTCGGGCAACTGCGCCCGGGCCGGCAGGACAGCACCGGCCGCCGGCAGGGCGGCCAGGACGGCAAGGCGCAGCAAGGCGCGGCAGGACGGGGGTCTCATCGCCCGTTGGGTTAGCCTGTACGGGGCCGCGGCTCAATGGCCGCGCAGGGGCCTCAGCCCTTCTCGACGGTGATGTCCGGGGCGTCCGGATTCTTCATCCCGACGATGTGGTAACCGGAATCGACGTGGTGGATCTCGCCGGTCACGCCCTGGGCAAGGTCCGACAGCAGATAGAGGCCCGAGCCGCCCACTTCCTCGATCGTCACGTTCCGGCGCAGCGGCGAATTGTACTGGTTCCACTTCAGGATGTAGCGGAAGTCGCCGATGCCGCTCGCCGCCAGGGTCTTGATCGGCCCGGCCGAGATCGCGTTCACCCGGATCCCCCGCTCGCCGAGGTCGGTCGCCATGTAGCGCACCGAGGCCTCGAGCGCCGCCTTGGCCACGCCCATGACGTTGTAGTGGGGCGTGACGCGCTCTGCGCCGAGGTAGGACAGCGTGAGAAGCGACCCGCCGCCCTCCATCAGCGCCGCCGCCCGCTGGCCGACCGCGACGAAGGAGAAGCAGGAGATGTCCATCGCCTGCAGGAAGGCCGCCCGCGGCGTGTCGAGGTAGCGCCCGCGCAGGAACTGCTTGTCGGCATAGCCGATGGCATGGACCAGGAAGTCGATCTTGCCCCACGCCTTGCCGATGGCCGCGAAGGCCTCGTCCATGCTGGCGTCGTCGGCGACGTCGCAAGGCAGCACCAGGCGCGACCCCACGCTCTCGGCCAGCGGCCGGACGCGCTTCTCCAGCGCCTCGCCTTGATAGGTGAAGGCGATCTCGCCGCCCTGGGCGGCCACGGCCTGCGCGATGCCCCAGGCGATCGACCGGTCGTTGGCCACGCCCATGATCACCCCGCGCTTGCCCTGCATCAGGTTTCCGGAGGCGATCCGGGGCTCAGGCGCAGAGTCGTTCATCACTGGCAGGACCCGTTTTTGACTGGCAGGGCTGGGGTGGTGCCATGGCGGGGTCCGCCGGGCAAGAGGTTCCGGCCCCCTTGTCGCCCCCGCCCCCCGCCCCGATACAGGCGGCACGAGGAGTACAGCGCATGGACGGCACCCCCACCACCGAGGATCCGATCGCCATCTTCGAGGCCTGGATGGCCGAGGCGGCGAAGACCGAACCGAACGACGCCAACGCCGTCTGCCTGGCCACCGCGACGCCGGACGGCGTTCCGTCGGCACGGATGGTCCTGCTCAAGGGCGTCGATGCGCGGGGCTTCGTCTTCTACACCAACCTCGAAAGCCGCAAGGGCGCCGAACTCGCGGCCAACCCCAATGCCGCCCTGTGCTTCCACTGGAAGACCCTCGCCCGGTCCGTCCGCGTCGAGGGCGCGGTCGAGCGCGTGACCGACGCGGAGGCAGACGCCTATTACGCCTCCCGCGCACGGACCTCGCGCCTCGGCGCCTGGGCGTCGAAGCAGTCGCGTCCGCTGGAATCCCGCTTCGCCCTGGAAAAGGCCGTCGCCGAGTACGGGCTGAAATATGCGGTGGGCGAGATCCCGCGCCCGCCCCACTGGTCCGGCTTCCGCGTGTTGCCGCGGCGGATCGAGCTGTGGCGCGACATGCCCTTCCGACTGCACGAACGCCGCGTCTTCCATCGCGAGGGCACAGGCTGGCGGATCGAGACGCTCTACCCGTGACCATCCCCGCGGCGCAGGCCGAGGCGGCGGAATTCCTCGCCCGCCTCTCCGGTGCCGCGCCGGTCGAGACGCACATCTCGGCCGTCTATGTCGGCCGCGACACCGCCTGGAAGATGAAGAAGGCGGTCGCGCTCGGCTTCCTCGACTTCACCCGGCTCGAGGACCGGGCGCGCTTCTGCCGGCGCGAACTGGACCTCAACCGGCCCCACGCCCCGGGCATCTATCGCGATGTGATCCCCCTCACCCGCGGCCCGGATGGTGCGTTGCAGGACGGCGGGGACGGTCCGGTGGTGGAATGGGTGCTGCGCATGGCCCCGATTCCCGCCGGGGACTTCCTCGACCGGGTCACGCCGACGCCGGGGCTGCTCGATGCGATGGCCGACGCGGTCGCGGCGATGCATGGCGCCGCCGAACGGACCCCGGTCGACGCGCCGGGCACGATGGGCGCGATCCTCGAGGGCAACGTGCCCTCGGCGCGCCGCGCGGGCCTCGATGCGCCGCGCGTCGATGCCTGGGCTGCCGCCGCGCGCGCCGAGCTCGCGCGCATCGCGCCGGGTCTCGCGGCGCGTTCGGGCGCAGGCTTCACACGCCGCTGCCATGGCGACCTCCACCTCGGGAATCTCTGCCTGTGGAACGGTCGGCCCACGCTGTTCGACGCGCTGGAATTCGACGAGACGCTGGCGCGAATCGACGTCGGCTACGACCTGGCCTTCCTGCTGATGGACCTCGACCTGCGGCATGGCCGCGCGGCGGCGAACCGGGTGCTGAACCGTTACGTCGCGCGCACCGGCGATGCCGGCATCGTCGCCGGCCTGCCCTTCTGGCTGTCGATGCGGGCCATGATCCGCGCCCATGTCGAAGCGGCGCGCGGGCGCGACTGGCACGCACTGCTTGCGGCGGCGGAACGGCATCTCGTGCCCGCGCCGACGCGCATGGTGGCGGTGGGCGGGCTCCAGGGGACCGGGAAATCCACGCTCGCCCGCGCCATCGCGCCGCTGCTCGGGCGGTGTCCCGGCGCCCTGGTGCTGCGCACGGATGAGGTCCGCAAGCGTCGCTTCGGCCTCACCCCCGAACAACGTCTCCCCTCGGAAGCCTATGCCAAGGAGGTGAGCCGCGCCGTCCATGCCGAGGTCTTTGCCATGGCGCGCGCCGCGCTCGCGGGTGGCCAGGCGGTGATCGCCGATGCCGTCTTCCTCGACCTGGCGCAGCGCGACGCCGCCGAAGCGGCTGCGCGCGACGCGGGCGTGCCCTTCGACGGCCTGTGGCTCGAGGCGCCGCTCGACGTGCTGCGCGCGCGCCTCGCGGCGCGGCGCGGCGATGCCTCCGATGCCAACGAGGCGGTCCTGCTGCGCGCCGCCGCCGTCGATCCCGGCCCCATCGCCTGGCATCGCATCCCCGCCGATGAGGCCGCCTGCACGGCCGCACTTGTAGCACTTGGCATGGAACGCCATTCCGTGTGCTAGTGTGCGTGATCGACTGACGCAGAACGCAGCGAGGAAGGGGAGCTTCTCATCATGGCCTATCGCCGGCTGCTGCTGCCGCTGACCGGGACCGCCGCTGGCGAGGCGGCCCTCGCCACTGCGCTGATCACCGCGCGCGCCTGGGGCGCGCATGTCCATTGCCTCCATGTCCGCGTCGATGCGCGCGACGTCGCGCCGCTCGCCGGCGAAGGCCTGTCGGGCGCGATGATCGAGGAGATGATGGCCGCGACCGAACGCGAAAGCGGCGAACGCGCGGAGCGCGTGCGCACGCTGTTCGAGAAGTTCACCTCCGGCCTCGGCGGCGTGACGCTCGCCGACAATCCGGACACCGCGGCCAAGTCGGGCGGCCCGACGCTGTCCTTCGAATCCATCGCGGGGCGCGAGGAGGACATCGTCGCACAGCAGTCCCGCCTCTATGACCTCGCCGTGGTGCCGCATCCGGAAGCGGGGGAGGACGTCTCGTCCTCCGACGCGCTGCACGCGATCCTGTTCGACTCGGGTCGCCCGGTGCTGATCGCCCCGCGCGTCGCCCCGCCCGATATCGGCAACCGCGTCTGCGTCGCCTGGAACGGCACCGCGGAAAGTGCCGCCGCGGTCGCCGCCGCCCTGCCCTGGCTGCACAAGGCGACCGCGGTGCGGATCCTCTGCGCCGACGAATACCAGCGCCGGGGCCCGAAGGCCGAAGGGATCCAGGCCTATCTGCGCTGGCACTCCATCGATGCCGAGATCGTCCCCTTCAAGCCGACGACGCGCGAAGTGGGCGCCGGGCTGCTCGGGGCGGTGCGGGATTTCGGGGCGGACCTGCTCTGCATGGGCGCCTATTCCCATTCGCGCCTGCGCCAGCTCATCCTCGGCGGCGTGACGCGGCACGTGCTCGAGAACGCCGAGATCCCCGTCCTGATGTGCCGCTGAGGCGCAACGCGGCAGCGGCCGGCCCCCCGGTACCGCCGCCGCGCGCCGCGCCGGTCAGTTGCCGGGACCGACCAGCGTGATCTCGATGCGCCGGTTCTGCGCCCGCCCCTGCGGTGTGTCGTTGGAGGCGATCGGGTTCGACTCGCCACGCCCGTCGGCCGAGATCAGGTTCCGCGGCGCGCCTTCGCGGATCAGCGTGTCCGCCACCGTGTCGGCGCGGCGCGAGGACAAATCGAGGTTCGAGCTGATCCCCATCCGGCGGAGCTCCGGCCCGACCGGCGTGTTGTCGGTGTAGCCCTCGACGATGACGCGGGTCTGCACCAGGCCCTGCAGGGTCGGCACCATCTTGCGCAGCTGCTGCCGCGCCGCTTCCTCGATGCGATAGCCGCCGGAGGGGAACAGGATGCGGTCCGTCATGGTCACCCGCAGCCGGCCCTGCAGCATGCGGATCTCGGCCTCGTCCGCGGTGTAGCGGCCCTGCAGCTGCTGGTAGGCGCGCTCGAGTTCCTCGTAGCGCTCCATGGACACGCAGCCGGTCAGGCCGAGCAGCCCGAGCGCCGCCGGCGCCACGGCAAGCTTTAGGAAGGTGCGACGCATCTCTTTCCTCCTCGTCGGACGGGACCGCCATTGTGGCGCGTCCGGAGGGCGGCGGCAGGAGCGAAACGCGATCCGTTTTCGGCAGGGTGCAAGCCCTTCCCCCATTCAGGGCATGAATGGGGGCGATTGCACCCCCGGCGTGGCGGGGGCGCGGGCCGAGGCCTATCTCGGATGCCGAACGGCGGGCGCGGCCCGCCCCGAAACGGAGATCACGACGATGATCGACATCCGCCCCTTCTCGAGCCTCGGCAAGGCCAATTTCGGCTGGCTGAACGCCAACCACCACTTCTCCTTCGGCCACTACATGGACCCGCAGCGCATGGCCTGGGGCCGGCTGCGCGTCTGGAACGACGACGAGATCGCGCCCGGCACCGGCTTCGACCCGCACCCGCACCGCGACATGGAGATCATCACCTATGTCCGCGAAGGGGCGATCACGCACCGCGACAACATGGGCAACGAGGGCCGCACCGAGGCCGGCGACGTGCAGATCATGTCCGCCGGCAGCGGGGTGGTGCATGCCGAATACAACCTCGAGCCCACGACCACGCGCATCTTCCAGATCTGGATCATGCCCGACCGCCGCGGCGTGAAGCCCGCCTGGGGGGCGAAGCAGTTCCCGAAGGAACAGCGCGAGGCCGGCTTCGAGGTGCTCGCCTCCGGCCGTCCGCAGGATGGCGGCAACGGCGCCCTGCCGATCAACGTCGACGGTGCGGTGCTCGCGACCACGATGAAGAAGGGGCAGAGCCTCGTGCAGGCGCTCGCCCCGGGCCGCGCGGCCTACATCGTGCCGGCCCGCGGCGCGGTGACCGTTAACGGCACCCCCGCCTCGGCGCGCGACGGCATCGCCATCCGCGACGAGACGGAATTCACCATCACGGCGACCGAGGATGCCGAGTTGGTGATGGTCGAGGTCGCGGCGGACTGACCCGCCGGGTCGCGCCGACCGGCAAGGCGGCATAGTCTTCGCGGAACGACCGCGGAGACGCCGCCATGCCGACCCTGCCCGACGGAACCCCGGTGCCGGCCCTTGGCCAAGGCACCTGGCACATGGGGGAACTCGCCTCCCAGCGCCGGATCGAGGTCGATGCCCTGCGCCTCGGCCTCGACCTGGGCATGACCCTGATCGACACCGCCGAGATGTATGGCGAGGGCGGAGCCGAGGAGGTGGTGGGCGAGGCGATCGCCGGCCGCCGGGACGGCGTCTTCCTCGTCTCCAAGGTCTATCCCCACAACGCGTCGCGCCGCGGCGCCGTCGCCGCCTGCGAGCGCAGCCTCAAGCGCCTGCGGGTCGAGACCATCGATCTCTATCTGCTGCACTGGCGCGGATCGCATCCGCTGGCCGAGACGGTCGCGGCCTTCGAGGCGCTGAAGGCCGCGGGCAAGATCCGCCACTGGGGCGTGTCCAACTGCGACGTGGACGACCTCGAGGAGCTCGGCGCCGCGCTGCCGGACTGCGCCACGGACCAAGTGCTCTACAGCCTCGAGCATCGCGGCGTGGAGTTCGACCTGCTGCCCTTCTGCGCCGGCCACCGCATGCCGGTGATGGCCTATTCCCCGGTCGGCCAGGGCGGGCGGATGCTGCGCAACGCGGCGCTGGCCGAGGTCGCGCAGCGGCACGGCGTGACGCCGGCGCAGGTCGCCATCGCCTGGACGCTGCGCCATCCGCACGTCGTCAGCATCCCCAAGGCTTCCGATCCGGCCCATGTGCGCCAGAACGCCACGGCGCGGGACATCGTGCTGACCGCGGAGGACCTCACGACGCTGGACCGGGGCTTCGCGCCGCCGACGAGGAAGCGCAGCCTCGCGATGCTGTAGCCGCCCGCCGGCGCCGCTGTCGTAGGCCCGGCGCAGGGCGGCCTATCCGTGTCGTCGCCCGGCGAGCATCCTCACCCGATCAGGCGGCCCCGCCGGATCGGGATCTGCCTTACCTAAAGACCGGCACCTCGTTCTCCTCGCTCGTATCCGGCATCGGCACCTCGATCCGCACGGTGGAGGGATCGACGCCGGTGCCCCTGTCGAGCCAGTAGGTCACGCTTTCGGGCCACAGGATCACGATCGCGACCAGCAGCAGCTGCAGCCCCACCCAGGGGATGGCGCCCCAGTAGATGTCCTTCGACAGCACTTCCTTGGGCGCGATGCCGCGCAGGTAGAACAGCGCGAAGCCGAAGGGCGGGTGCATGAAGGACGTCTGCATGTTGATGCAGAGCAGGACGCCGAACCACACCAGGTCGATGTCGAGCTTGGCCGCCACCGGCGCCAGCAACGGGATGATGATGAAGGCGATCTCGAAGAAGTCGAGGAAGAAGGCCAGGAAGAACACGAAGACGTTGACGAAGACGAGGAAGCCCGTCTGACCGCCCGGCAGGTGCGACAGCAGGTGCTCGATCCAGTGGCTGCCGTCCACGCCCTGGAATACCAGGCTGAACACGGTCGCGCCGATCAGGATGAAGATCACCATGGAGGTGATCCGCATCGTGTTCGCCATCGCCTCCCGCATCAGCTTCCACGAATACCGGCCGTTCATCACCGCGAGCGCCACGGCGCCCACCGCCCCCATGGCCCCCGCTTCCGTGGGTGTCGCAAGGCCGAGGAAGATGGTCCCGAGCACGAGGAAGATCAGCACGATCGAGGGCACCATGCCCTTCAGCACGCGCCACCAGAGCGACCATCCGCGCGGCGCCAGCGCCTCGGGCGGCAGGGGCGGCACCTTGTGCGGCGCGAAGATCGACACCCCCGCAATGAACAGCACGAAGAGCAACACCTGCAGGAAGGACGGGCCGATCGCCCCGGCATACATGTCGCCGACCGACTTCCCCAGCTGGTCGCCGAGGACGATCAGCACCAGGGAGGGCGGGATCACCTGCGTGATGGTGCCGGACGCGGCGATCACGCCCGTCGCGATGCGCATGTCATAGCCGTAGCGCATCATGATGGGCAGCGAGATCATGCCCATGGCGATGACCGAGGCCGCGACCGTGCCCGTGATGGCGCCGAGCACCGCGCCGACCAGGATGACCGCATAGGCGAGACCGCCCGGGATCTTGCCGAAGAGCTGCCCGGTGCCCTCGAGCAGGTCCTCCGCCAGGCCGCAGCGTTCGAGGATCGCGCCCATCAGCGTGAAGAACGGGATCGACAGCAGCAGGTCGTTCGACAGGATGCCGAAGACCCGCAGCGGCAGGTTGCCGAGATAGGCGGTGGTGAAGAAGCCCATCTCGATCGACAGGAAGCCGAAGAACAGCCCGACCGCGGACAGCGAGAACGCCACCGGGAAGCCCATCAGCAGGAAGACCACCAGGCCGCCGAACATCAGCGGCGGCATGATTTCCAGGCTCAGCACGATCTCACTGCTCCGGTCGGTGGTATTCGGCGAGATGCGCGGCCTCGGGCGCGGTGCCCTTCAGCGCGGCGATGCGCTTCACCAGTTCGGACAGGCCCTGCAGCGTCACGAGCAGGAAGCCGAGCGGCATCACGATCTTGACGGGCCAGCGGATGAGGCCGCCGGCATTGGGCGAGCCCTCCCCGCGCACCCAGGCGTCCCAGAAGAAGGGCCAGGTCATCCAGGCCAGCAGCGCCATGCCCGGCAGCAGGAAGAAGATGATGCCGAAGACGTCGATCCACAGCCGTGCCCGCGCGCTGACGCTGCCATAGACGAGGTCGACGCGGACATGCTCGTTGCGCTCGAGCGTGTAGGACGCGCCCAGCATCACCACGCCGGCGAAGAGGTACCACTGCACCTCGAGCCAGGCGTTGGACGACATCGAGAAGCCGTACCGGATCACCGCATTCCCGGCGCTGACCGCGCAGGCCGCGAGGACCATCCAGTCCGCGATCCTGCCGAAGGCGGCGCTGACCGCGTCCATGCCGCGGCTGAAGGCGAGCAACGGCCTCATGCCCCGTTCCCCCGCCCCCGGGCCGCGTGCACGGCTTGGACGAGCCCGGCCATGGGGCTGGCGACGAGGTGACGGCGTTCCACGTCCGATTCCCGATCCTGGTCGTTTCGCAGGCAGGCGCCGCGCGATCCACCGCGCGCCAGCGGAGCGGCGGTATCATACCCTGGGACAATTCACAAAATGAGGGTTTCTCCACCCCGGTGCCGCTGAAGCATGCGCTTCCCTGAATGGCCATGGGGGGTATCCTCTGCCGGTGACCAGCGACTCCGCCTTGCCATGCTGACCCTGCTGCTCCTGGCCACCGGGAGCCTATTGGCGCTTGCGGTGGCGGCGCCCGTGCTGGCCCGCCACGAGGCCGGCGGTCGCGCCGTGTTCGGTGGTTGCGCGGCAGCGTCCCTGCTGATCGCGATGGGGGCCATCGGCGGCCTGCTCGGCAGCCCGGAAGCCGCCGACCTGCCGTTCGGCCCGCCCTGGGGCCCGGCGCGGGTCGCGATCGATGCGTTGTCCGCCTGGTTCCTGCTGATCCTGGGGCTGGCGGGAACCGCCGCCTCGATCTTCGCCCTGGGCAGCCTGCACGGGCCGGAAGCGCCGCGCCGCCTCGTCCCCTACCCGCTCTTCCTGGCCGGCATGGCGGTCACGCTGCTCGCTGCCGACGGCTTCACCCTCCTGCTCGGCTTCGAGGCGATGTCCCTCGCCTCATGGGTGCTCGTCGCGCACGACCATGAGGAGGAGGCGAACCGGCGTGCCGCGCGCATCTATCTCGGCTTCGCGGGCTTCGGCGGGCTGTCGCTGATCCTCGCCTTCGGCATGCTGGCCGGCGGTGCCGGCGATGTGGCCTTCGCCGCGCTGCGCGAAGCGCCGCCCGATGGATGGCGTGCCGCGCTGGTGCTGGCGCTGGTGCTCGCCGGGGCCGGATCGAAGGCAGGGCTCGCGCCGCTGCATGTGTGGCTGCCGCTCGCCCATCCGGCGGCGCCGAGCCATGTCTCGGCGCTCATGTCGGGCGCAATGACCAAGGTCGCGCTCTATGTCCTCGCCCGTTTCGCCTTCGACCTGATGGGGACGGCGCAGCCGCTCTGGCTCGGCGCGCCGCTGGTGGCACTCGGCGCGGCCTCGGCGGTGATCGGCGCGCTGCGCGCCAATCTCGAGGACGACATCAAGACGCTCCTCGCCTGTTCGACCATCGAGAATGTCGGGCTGATCTCGATCGGCCTCGGGCTCGCACTGGCCTTCCGCGGCGCGGACCTGCCGGCGCTGGCGGCCCTCGCGGCCGGGGCGGCGCTGCTGCACGCGCTGAACCATGCCGTCTTCAAGACCCTGCTGTTCCTGGCCGCCGGGGAAGTGCTGCATGGGGCGCTGTCGCGGCGGATCGACCGGCTGGGCGGGCTGATCCATCGCATGCCGGTCACCGCCTGGGCGGCGCTGGCGGGCGTGGCGGCGGCCGCCTCCCTACCGCCGCTGTCGGGCTTCGCCTCCGAATGGCTGCTGCTGCAGGCGCTGCTGGCCTCCTGGCGGGTGGGCGACCTCGCCTTCCAGATGGGTGCCGCGGCGGCGACGGCGCTGGCCGCGCTGGCCGCCGCCCTCGCGGCCGCGGCGATGGTCCGCTTCTGGGGCTTGGTCTTCCTCGGCAGGCCGCGGACGCCGCGTGCGGCGGGGGCGGAGGAAGGCGGGCGGCTGGTCCAGGCCGCGCTGATCCTGCCGGCCGGGCTGACCGTGCTGTTCGGACTGCTGCCCGGCCTCATGCTCGACCTCGCGGAACCGGCGCTGCGGCTCATGACGCGCGCCGCGGCGCCGCGCGCGGGCTTCGTCGCCATCGGCGCGGCGGAAGGCGGGGCCCGCTATTGGCCGCTGCTGGTCGCGCTGCTGCTCGCAGCGGCGATCGGCGCCGTGGTCTGGGCCGTGCGCCGGCGCGCGCCGACGGGCGTGGCGCGCGGACCGATCTGGGATTGCGGCTTCATCGCCGCGCCGCACCACCTGCCCTTCGGCGATCCCTCGACGCAGCCGACCGCATCGGGCTTCGGCCAGCCGCTGCGCCGGATGCTCGGCACGAGCCTGCTGGTGGCGCGGGAGGGCGTGACCATGCCGCCGCCCGGTGCCACCGGGCCCGCCATCCTCCACTCCGGCTTCGACGACCCCGCCCTCGTCGCGCTCGAGGGGCCGGTGCCGCGCTGGCGGGACGCGGCCGCGGCGCAGGCGGAACGGCTGCGCGACCTGTCGATCCGGCAATGCCTCGGCCTGACTTTCGGCGCGGTGGTGCTGATGCTCGCCCTGCTCGCCTGGCTGGAGGCGCGTTGATGGCGATCGTGTGGTCGATCCTCTCCCAGGCGCTGCACATCGTGCTGATCGTCGCCGCGGCACCCGTCCTGACCGGCGTGCTGCGGTGGCTCAAGGCGCGGATGATGGGCCGGCGCGGTGCCCATCCGCTGCAGCCGCTGCGGGACCTGCTGAAGCTGCTGCGCAAGACGCCGGTGCTGGCGGAGAACGCCTCGCCCGTTTCGCGCGCCGCGCCCTACCTCGCGGCCGGGGCGGCGGTCGCGGCGGCGGCGCTGGTGCCTTCCTTCGCGCGGGGCATGGCTTTCGCACCGCTCTCGGACCTCATCGTCGTCGCGGGGCTGCTCGCGCTCGGGCGCGTCGCGATGGCGCTGGCGGGGATGGATGTCGGCACGCCCTTCGGCGGGCTCGGCGCGGCGCGGGAGATGTCCTTCGCCGCACTCGCCGAACCGGCCCTCGTCGTCGCCGCGCTGTCGCTCGCGATCCTCGCGGGCACGACGAACCTGGACGCCATCGCCGGTGCCTTCCGCGAAGGGGGGCTTGGCCTGCGCGTCTCGCTCGGCCTCGCCCTCGTCGCGCTGCTCGCCGTCGCGATCGCCGAGAACGCCCGCATCCCGGTCGACAACCCGGCCACCCATCTCGAACTGACCATGGTGCATGAGGCGATGATCCTCGAAGCCTCCGGCCGGCATCTCGCGCTCTGGGACTTCGCGGCGATGCTGCGGCTGACGCTGTGGCTCGCGCTGCTTTCGGCGGTCTTCCTGCCGCTGGGACAGGCGCCGGCCGGCGCCGGGCCGCATCTGTGGATCCTCGGTCTCGTGGCCTGGGTGGCGAAGATGGGCGCGCTGGCGCTGGCGCTGGCCGCCTTCGAAAGCGCCATCGCCAAGATGCGTGTCTTCCGCGTGCCGGAATTCCTTGGCGCTGCACTGCTGCTTGGGCTGCTGGGCGCGGTGCTGCTCTTCGTCTCGACGGGGCTGACATGAGCTTCGGTCAGCTCGGCTACGACGTCGCGCATCTGCTCGGGGGCGGCGTCCTGCTGCTGTCCTTCGTGCTGCTCTACCAGCGGCGCATCGGGGCGGTGATCAACGCCTTCGCGACCCAGGGCACGCTGCTCGCCCTCGCCGCGGCCTGGCAGGCCCATGCGCAGGGGGCGCCGGGGCTCTACCTCACGGCCGTGCTCGCCTTCGCCGCCAAGGGGGTGCTGATCCCGCTGGCGCTGCACGCCATTGTCCGGCGGCTCGACCTGCACCGCAGCGTGGAAACGGCGCTCGGCGTCGGCCTGTCGATGACGGCAGGCGTCGCGCTGGTGGGCCTGTCCATCCTGGTGGTGCTGCCGGCGACCGAGGGTGCGCGCGCCCTGGCACGGGAAGATGTGGCCCTGGCGTTGTCCGTCGTGCTGCTCGGCATGCTGATGATGATCACGCGGCGCAACGCCATCAGCCAGGTGATCGGGCTGCTGTCGCTCGAGAACGGATTGATCCTGGCCGCCATCGGCGTCGCGGGCATGCCGCTGGTGGTGGAATTGTCCACGGCGGCGCTGGTGCTGATGGTCGCGGTCGTCGCCGGCGTCTTCGCCTTCCAGATCCGCGAGCGCTTCGACACGCTGGACACCGGCAGCCTCGAGGAACATCGCGGGGAGGGTCGGTGATGCCCCTGCAATGGGCCATCGTCTTCTTCGCCTGGGGCGGCGCCGTCGCGCTGGCCGCCGTGCCGCGGCTGCGCACGGCGACGATGCTCAACGTCGGGATCAGCGCGGTCTTCTTCCTGCTGGCCGTGGCCCTTGCCCTGCAGCCCTTCGCGCAGCACGGCTGGACGCATACCGACGCGCTGAACACGCCCTTCATCCTGGTCTCGGCCTTCGTCGGGCTGACCACCTCGGTCTTCTCGGCGGCGACGCTCGACCAGGAGGGCTTCGACCACTGGCGCATCCGCGCCTACCACGCCGCCTACCAGGTCTTCATGGGGGCGCAGACCCTTGCGCTGCTCGCCGACAACCTCGGCGTGATGTGGGTGGCGATCGAGATCGCCACGCTGGCGACCGTCTCCATGGTCGGTGTCCACCGCACCCCCGCGGCCTTCGAGGCGGCGTGGAAGTTCTTCATCCTCTGCGGGGTCGGCATCGCGCTGGCGCTGTTCGGCACCATCGTCCTCTACCTCGCGGCCCAGCCCCTGCTGCATGAGGAAACCGGCCTGTCCTGGGCGGCACTGATGGGCGTGGCCGCGCGGTGCGACCCGAATACGCTCAACCTCGCCTTCGCCTTCCTGCTGCTGGGCTACGGCACCAAGGCGGGGCTGGTGCCACTGCATTCCTGGCTGCCGGACGCCCATGCCGAGGGGCCGGTGCCGATCTCGGCGGTGCTGTCGGGCCTGCTGCTGAACGCGGCGATGCTCGCGGTGCTGCGGGCCAAGTCGATCGTCGGCGCCAATCCCGACGCCATCGCGCCGGGACCCTTCCTGCTCGCGCTCGGCCTCGCCTCGGTGTTGCTCGCCTCCGTCTCGCTGTGGCGGCGGCGGGATGTGCGGCGCTTCTTCGGCTGGTCCTCGATCGAGCACATGGGCATCGTCGCCTTCGCCTTCGGGCTCGGGGGCGCGGCGGCGAACCTCGCCGGGCTGCTGCACCTGCTCGGCCATTCCGTGATCAAGAGCGCCGTGTTCTTCGGGGTCGGCCGCGCCGCGCAGGCCAAGGGCAGCCAGAAGATCGCCGACATCTCGGGGCTGGTCGCGACGCATCCGGCGCTGGGCTGGGGCCTCGCCTTCGCCATCGCGGGCATCGCGGGGATGCCGCCCTTCCTGCTCTTCGTCTCCGAATTCCGCCTGCTCACCGCCGCGGCGGCGGAGGCGCCCTGGCTCGGGATCGCGCTCGTCGTCGGCATGGTGATGGCGCTCGCCGCGCTGATCACCGTCCTGCAGGCGCTCTGCTTCGGCCCGCCGACGCCGGACGCGGCCGGCGCGCTGGACGGCTGGCGGGAAGCCGCGGCGGCCGCGCCGCTCTGGCTGCATCTCGCCGTCGCGACGCTGCTCGGCCTCGCCATGCCGGGCGCGCTCGGCGCCATGCTGGCCGAAGCCGCGAGGATCATCGGATGAGCGCCACCGCCCTGATCCGCGCCGGCGCCCCCCAGGGGGCACGGCCCTTCGAGCGCTTCCTGCTGTCCGCGGACGCCTGGGCTCGCCTGCCCGCCGCGCTGCAGGCGGAACCCACCCTCGCATTGCTCGCCCTCTGGGCCGAACCCGGCCTGGTCCATGCCGCCTTCCTGGATGACGTCGCCGGCGGCGTGCTGCTCGCCTCCGCCCCGGCGGAGGGCGGCCGCTACGCCGCCCTTTCCCCCGCGCGTCCCGGCGCCATCCGCTTCGAACGCATGATCCGCGACCTCTGGGGCCTGGCCGCGGAGGATGCGGTCGATCTCCGCCCCTGGCTCGATCACGGCCGCTGGCCGGTGCTGGGACCGCTGTCCGGCCAGCCCGCGCCGCTTGGCGGCGCCGAGCCGCCGCAGCCCGCGTTCCTTCCGGTCGAGGGCGAGGGGATCCACCAGATCCCGGTCGGCCCCATCCATGCCGGCGTCATCGAGCCCGGCCATTTCCGCTTCCACATCCAGGGCGAGATCGTCGTCCGGCTCGAGGAACGGCTCGGCTACAAGCACAAGGGCACGCTGTCGCTGATGCTCGGCAAGTCGCCGCGCGCCGCGGCGGTCTTCCCCGCACGGCTGTCGGGCGATTCCACCGTGGCCCATGCCTGGGCCTTCGCCGCCGCGGCCGAGGCCGCACTGGGCGTCACGGTGTCGGAACGTGCCACCGCACTGCGCGCCGTGATGGGCGAGCTCGAACGCATCCACAACCACCTCAACGACTGGGGCTTCGTCTGCAACGACGCGGCCTTCGCCTTCCCCCACGCCCGCTGCGGCTATCTGCGCGAACAGGTGCTGCGCGCCTGCGCGGTCGCCTTCGGCCACCGGCTGATGATGGATTGCGTGCTGCCGGGGGGCGTCGGCCCCGACATCGCGCCGGGCGGGGCCGAGACGATCCTCGCCGTGCTCGCCGCCGTCGAGGCCGAGATCCCGGCACTGGTCAGGATCTACGAGAGCCATGCCAGCCTGCAGGACCGGGTGGTCGGCACCGGCTTCCTGAATCCGGACTTCGCCAGGGCCTATGCCGCCGGCGGCTTCGTCGGCCGTGGATCCGGGCGGCGCTTCGATGCCCGCATGGCGCCCGGCTACGCGCCCTACGACCTGCTCGCGCCGCCCGTGGTGGTCGAGGCCGGCGGCGATGTCGATGCCCGGGTGCGCGTCCGGATCGCCGAGTTGCGCGCCTCCATCGCCATGGTCCGCCGCCTGCTCGGCGCCCTGCCCGAAGGCGAGATCCTCGTCGCCCTGCCCGCCCATGCGGGAGAGGGCTGCGCACTCGTCGAGGGCTTCCGCGGCGACTGCCTGGCCTGGCTGCACCTCGACGATGGCGGGCTGATCCGCGGCGTCTTCCTGCGCGATCCCTCCTGGCTGCAATGGCCGCTGCTGGAGGCCGCGATCGAGGGCAACATCGTCGCCGACTTCCCCCTGTGCAACAAATCCTTCAACTGCTCCTACAGCGGGGTCGACCTGTGAGCGGCGTCCAGCGCCGCCAGGAAGCCGTCCGGGTCGTCCGGGCTCAGCACGAGGTCCGGCTGTCCGTCACGCCGCTGCACCAGGACCCAGCGGTCCCGCCGCGTCGCCTCGAGGACGAGCGGGCCGAGCGTCCTGGAACGATAGCGCCCGAAATAGCCATGCGCCCCGCCCGAACCGAAGGTGCGCCACACCCAGCCGAGGTCGGACCTGGCAATGCGCCGCGCCCCGGCGATGGCGGCGAAAGGAACCACGCGCCCGCCGACCTGGCGCAGGACCGTCAGCCCCGTCGGCCCCACCAGGTAGCCGCGCGGGGCGACGAGCATCGTCCAGACCGGCACCCCGACGAAGATGAGCAGGAAGGGTGCCGCAAGGAGCGGCAGCGTCAGCCCGACAACGACGAGTATGATGGCCGCCGCGCCCAGGCTCGTAACCCAGGACACCAGGGTCATCGCGATCGCCAGCCCGTCCAGGGTGCAGGCGAAGCGCCGCTCGGCCATGCCATCCTCCGCGCCGCCCCGGCACTGCCGGGCGTCGGCCGCCCCCTGCCATAGGCGATATCGACATGCTCTGGCCACGCCTCGCCCGCGCGTTGATCGGCAAGCCGCTGACCGACCCGGCGCCCCCGGTGCCGCAGGACACGGTCCAGGCGCTGGCGGAACGCCTCGCGGCCACCGCCCGCACGCGGCTCGGCCGCAGCCTCGCGATCCGGGAGGTCGACAGCGGATCCTGCAACGGCTGCGAGCTCGAGGTGAACGCGCTGCAGAACGTCGCCTACGACCTCGAGCGATTCGGCCTGCGCTTCGTTGCCTCGCCCAGGCATGCCGACGTGCTGCTGGTGACCGGTCCCGCCTGCCGCAACATGGCCGAGGCGATGGAACGCGCGCTGGCCTGCACGCCCGAACCCCGCTGGGTCGTCGCCGCAGGCGATTGCGCGGTGGATGGCGGGGTCTTCAAGGGATCCTATGCCGTGCATGGCGGCGTCGGCGCGGTGCTGCCGGTGGACCTGCTGATCCCGGGCTGCCCGCCCTCCCCCACGCAATTGCTGGAAGGGCTTCTGTCTCTGCTGGAAGCCGAGGCTCAGCCGGCCCGGAAAGAAAATAGGGCCGGCCGGATTGCTCCAGCCGGCCCATAAGCCCACCCCGAAGGGGGGCCAGTCTGACGGCGGCCTGCCGGGAATAAGCCGCCGCGACGAGAGGACCTTCGCAGGTGCGGCCTCTCCTCCCGGTGGCAGTGTCCTTACATCTGAGCAACCAAGCCGGCCGGTCAGATAAGGCAGAGCTCGGCCAGGTCCTTGCGCAGGCGCGGCGGCAGCCGGTCCAGCCCGATCGCCGGCGGCCGGTCGGCGGCAATGTCGGGCGGCGCTTCCTCGGGCTTCAGGTAGCGCCAGCCCTGGAAGGCCTTGGTGGGCCGTGCCTCGACCGGGACCAGCGTCGGATCCAGCACCAGCGCGGCGCATTGGGTGGTGTCGTCCCAGGCTTCCTCGCGGATCTCGAGGATGCGTTGGCGGACCCGCACGAAGCCGCCGATTACCCAGTAGATCGAACCGCCATCGGTGATCTCGGCGATCCGCTTGGGGAACATGCGGGTCCAGGCACGCAGCGGCGGGTCGGTGCGCAGCCGTTCCTTCTGCAGCGCCACGAGCGCGGCGACGTCCTTGGGCCCGACCGAGAGCTTGATGAGGTGCAGCACACCCTTCCATCTCGCGCCGGGGCCCGAGTCGGCAAGGGGCGAGCGCGACGGCGCCGTAACCAGCCCGGCCAGGGGGGCGAAATTCCCGGTGAGCGCGGTCCTTCGGGCCGCCCCGGAGACGCCGCATGTCCCTTCCCGCCCCTGCCCCCGTCCCGCGGCCCCTGGCCCGCCCGGCGCGGGACCTGCGCCTCGACATCGTCCGGGGCTGGATGCAGATCTCGATCTTCGGCGCCCATGCGGTGGGGTCGGCCTTCGGGGCGTATGGCATCCATGCCGCCTGGGGGGTCTCGGACAGTTCCGGGCAGTTCGTCTTCCTGTCGGGCTTCGTGCTGGCCTCGGTCTTCCTGCTGAAGGAACATCGGCGCGGCGCCTGGGACGCGACGACCGACATGCTGCGCCGGGCCGGGCGGCTGTGGGTGGTCCACCTGATCCTGTTCTTCATGTTCGGCGCGACCGTGATCTGGTCGGAGATGGCCCTGCCCCTGCCCGGCGAGATCGACCGCCTGGCCTGGCGAATGCTGGTGGACGACCCAATGCACGCCCTGCCGGGCGCGGCGCTGCTGCTCTACATGCCGAACTACGTCGACATCCTGCCGGTCTTCGTCCTCGCCATGCTGCTGCTGCCCGGCTTCCTGCTGCTGGCCGGGCGGGTGGGGGCCTGGGCGTTGCTGCCCTCCTTCGCGGTCTGGGCCGGGGTGCAGGCGGGGCTCTGGAAATATTGGTCCTGGCTGCCGACCGGGCTCGACCCGCTGGCCTGGCAATTCGTCTTCCTGCTCGGGGCCTGGTTCGGCCGGCGGTCGCTGCTGACCGGCGCGGCGGTCACGTACCGCCGCTGGGGCGTGGTCCTCGCGGCCGTGGTGGTGACGGCGGGCTTCGCCCAGCGCGTCGCGGAGCGGCTGGGCAGCCCCCTGGCGCTCAACGAGGACACGATCTGGATCCTCGCCGCCAAATCGCATCTCGGCCCGTTCAACCTGCTGCACGGCCTGGCGCTTGCGTATCTGGTCGCGGTGCTGGTGCCGCGCGACGCGGCCTGGATGCACCGCGCGGGTGCGCAGGCGCTGGCCGCGGTCGGGCGGCACAGCCTCAACGTCTTCTGCATCGGCATCCTGTTGTCCTGGGCGGTAACGGTCGGCCTGCGGCTGCTGCCGCCGCATTGGTGGGTCGATCCCGCGCTGACCCTGGCCGGTGCCGCACTGCTGGTCGGCTTCGCGCTGGTCGCCGAACGCCGCCGCGCCGTCACGGCCCCCGTCACCCCATGAGCGCCTGCGCCGCCATCGGGCCGGTCTTCGCGGACGGCCCGCGCGCCCCTAGATTGGGACGGCAACGGAGCGGCACGGTCGTAGTGGCGGATGGCGACGGACGCTGGGAGGCCCTGATGGTCGCGGCGCAGGCCGGCGACGCGCGGGCCTACGACCAGTTGCTGCGCGACTGCCTGCCCTTGCTCCGCGGCGTTGCCCGCCGCCGCATCGCCGATGCGCACGAGGCCGAGGACGCGGTGCAGGACACGCTGCTCACCATCCATCGCATGCTCGCCACCTACGACCCGGGCCGGCCGCTGCGCCCCTGGCTCATCGCCATCACCGAGCGCCGCTGCATCGACCGCCTGCGCCGCCGCGGCCGCGGCGCGGGGCGGGAGACGCCGATCGACGACCACGCCGAGACCCTCGCCGCCCCGATCACCGAAACGGGCGAGGACCGCATCGCCGGCCGCCAGCTGCGCGAAGCCGTCGCGGAGCTGCCCGAAAGCCAGCGCACCGCGTTGCGCCTCGCCAAGCTCGAGGACCTGCCGCTCGCCGACGCCGCCGCGAAGTCCGGCCTGTCGGTCGGGGCGCTGAAGGTCGCGACGCACCGTGCCCTCAAGACCCTGCGCCGGCGTTTCGGCGCGGAGGACAAGTCGTGACCGCCACCGACGACCTGATCGCGCGCCTGTCCGCCGATCTCCGCCCGGTCCGCCGCCTCGCGCCGCCGATGCGCCGCGCGGCGGGCTGGCTCGGCTTCGCCACCCTGCTGATCGCGGCCGCGGTCGCGGTGTTCGGCCTGCGGCCCGATGTCGCCGAGCGCCTGCGCGATGCCAGCGAGGTCGCGCAGTGGGTCGCCTCGGCCGCGACCGGCGTGCTGGCGACCATCGCCGCGTTCCAGCTCTCGCTGCCCGACCGCTCGCCGCGCTGGGCCCTGCTGCCGCTGCCCGCGGCGGTGGTGTGGGTCGGCACACTCGGCCTGGGTTGCCTGGCCGAGGCGGGACAGGTCGGACCGGCGGCGTTGTGGCCGGGGTTCTCGCCAGGCTGCATGGCCTTCGTCCTCGGGCTCGGCCTGCCGCTGGCGGGGTCGCTGGTGTGGATGCTGCGCTACGCGGTGGCGATCCGGCCGGTGCCGGTGGCGGTGATGGGCGGCCTCGCCGGTGCGGCGCTGTCGGCGGCGGGGCTGTGGCTGTTCCACGAACTGGAAGGTGCTGCCGAGGCGCTGGTCTGGCACGCGGGCATGACGCTCGTGGTGGTGGGTATCCTGCTCGCCTTCGGGCGGTCCTGGGAACGGCGCGCCGCGGCGGAGCGCTTCACCGGCGCTTAAGCCCGGTCCGGGACACTCGCGGCCGATCCTTTGTCAGGGTGGCCCATGCGCGCATTCCTCCATCTTCCCGTCGCCGCCAAGATCGCGGCCTCGGGCCTCGTCGCCCTCCTGATGGTCGGCGCCATCGTCGCGACGATGCAGATCACCGGCGATTCGGTGGAAACCACCATCCGGCGGCAGTCCGAAAGCGGCGCCGCGGGGGGCATCCTGTCGGCCGCCGCGGTCGGCGCAGCGGAAGCGCCTTCGCAGGCCCGCACCCTGTCCGTCGCGCAGACGCCGGCCGCCGTCGAGGCCGCCCGCGCCGCCGCGGTCCAGGCCCTCGAACGAGCGACCGTGCAGGCGCGGCAGGCCGCCGTGCGGCTCGATGACTCGGCGACGACGGCGCTCGTCGCCACCATCGCCGAGCGTGCCGCGGCCTATGCCCTGCTGCTCGATGAACAGGCGCGGCTGCGGCTCGAGATCCTGCGCCAGCGGGACGAAACCTTCCTCGCGCGCGCCCAGGACTACGACCAGGCCTTCGAGGGCACGAGTGCGGCGATCGACTTCGACCTGACGGGGGACGCGCAGAGCGACGCCCGCACGCGCTTCATGGCCTTCCACCAGGGCTTCAACGACGTCCGCGCCTCCGCGCTGCGCTACCTCGCCACCGGCGACGAGCGGATGGCGCAGCGCGTGCGCCGCGCGGCGGCGCAATCCCGCGTGCATCTGCGCGGAGCGGTGTCCGCCACCCAGGGGGTGGCCCGCGTTCGCGAGGAGTTCGAACGCATCGGCGGGCTGGCCGATCAGGCCTCGACGGGCGCCATCGCGACCATCGAGACCGGTGCGCAGCTCGAGCGACTGGCCGCGGAACGGGCACAGCCGGCCCAGGAAGCGCTGCTGGCCGCCTTCGCCGCGGCGAATGCGCGTCTGTCCGAGATCGACGCGGCGGCCGAGGCCGCGATCGGCGCCGAGCTGCGGCGCCAGTCGCACATCGTGCTCGGGACCGCCGCCGGCATCGCCCTGGTGCTGCTGCTGTCCGCCTGGGCCATGGCGCGCACCATCGGCACCCCGCTACGGCGGCTCGCGGCGGCGATCGGCGCCATCGCGGGCGGCGAGACGGGCGTCAACGTGCCGGACCGCGGCCGTCGCGACGAGATCGGACGCATCGCCGAGGCCGTGGAAGGCCTTCGCCTGACCGTGGCCGATGCCTTCGCGCGCAGCCAGATCATCGAACAGATGCCGGTGGGCGTCCTGGTCGCCGATCCGCGGAACGAGTTCCGCATCACCTACGCCAACGCCTTCTCCAAGGACCTGCTGCGGACCCTCGAGGCGCTGGTGCCCATCAAGGCGGATGACCTGGTCGGGCAGAGCATCGACATCTTCGACAAGGGACCGGCGCGCATCCGCGCGATGCTGTCGGAGCCGGCCAACCTGCCCCACAAGACGCGGCTGCGGCTGGGGACGGAGACGCTGGACCTCAACGCCTCGGCTTTGCGCGACCCGTCCGGGCAGTATGTCGGCGCGATGCTGGCCTGGCAGCGCACGACCGAGCAGGCGCGGCTCGCCGATACCTTCGAGGAGGACATCGGCGCGGTGGTGAATTCCGTCGCGGCCTCCGCCGCGCAATTGCAGCAGGCGGCGCGCACCCTGACGGACGCCGCAGCCGATGCGGGGCGCGAGGCCATGACGGTTTCGGAGGCCGGCACCCAGGCCAATGCCGATGTGCAGGCGGTCGCGGCGGCGGCGGAGGAGATGGCGGCCTCCGTCGAGGAGATCACCCGACGCGTCGCCGAGGCGGCCGAAGTCGCCCGCCGGGCGGTCGCCGAGGCCAAGGCGACCGACACCACGGTGCGTGGGCTCGCGGAGGCCGCGTCGCGCATCGGGGATGTGGTGCG
This sequence comes from Neoroseomonas marina, assembly GCF_012927745.1. Classification (GTDB taxonomy): domain Bacteria; phylum Pseudomonadota; class Alphaproteobacteria; order Acetobacterales; family Acetobacteraceae; genus Neoroseomonas; species Neoroseomonas marina. The sequence continues at coordinate 88,109 of NZ_JABBKX010000012.1, read as the reverse complement.
GTTGATCGGGGAGATCGCGGGCCAGACCAACCTGCTGGCACTCAACGCGACGATCGAGGCGGCGCGTGCGGGCGAGGCCGGCAAGGGCTTCGCCGTGGTGGCGAGCGAGGTGAAGAACCTCGCCGGCCAGACGGCGAAGGCGACCGAGGAGATCGGCCGGCAGATCGGCGAGATGCAGGGCGCGACGAACCAGGCGGTGGATGCGATCCGCGCCATCGGTGCGACGGTCGACCGGACCAGCGACATCGCCACGGCGATCGCCGCCGCGGTCGAGGAACAGGGTGCCACGACGCGCGAGATCGCCCGCAGTGCCGCGCAGGTGGCCCAGGCGACCGAGACGGTGGCGCGGAAGATCGAAGGCATCCGGGCCGCCGCCGATGCGACCGGCGGTTCGGCCGGGGCCGTCCTGCAGGCCTCCGGCGCCCTGAGCGGAGACGCGGAAACCTTGCGCGCCCGGGCCGAGGGCTTCCTGAAGGCCGTCCGCGCCGCCTGACAAGTCTCGGTTTCCAAAGGCCTTTCGGCCTTTGGTCGGGTGGTCTGGAGGGGCGACGCCCCTCCAGCCTTTTCCCTTGCAGGCCAAGTTGCTCTACAGCCGCCGTCGACAGGCTGGAGTGGTGTCATGGCGTACAAGGTCGCGGTCGTCGGAGCCACCGGCGCGGTCGGGCGTGAGATCCTGAAGACGCTGTCCGAGCGCCGCTTCCCGGTGCGGGAGGCGGTCGCCCTCGCATCGGGCCGTTCGGCGGGGGCCGAGGTCTCCTTCGGCGAGGATGCGGTGCTGAAGGTGCGCGACCTCGACCGCTACGATTTCAGCGGCACTGACCTCGCGCTGTTCTCGCCGGGGGCGGCGGTCTCGGCCGTCCATGCGCCGCGCGCGGCGGCGGCAGGGTGCTTGGTCATCGACAACACCTCCCAGTTCCGGATGGAACCGGGCGTGCCGCTGGTGGTGCCGGAGGTGAACCCGCAGGCCATCGCGAAGCGGCCGAAGAAGGGCATCATCGCCAACCCCAACTGCTCGACCATCCAGATGGTCGTCGCGCTGAAGCCGCTGCACGAGATCGCGAAGGTGAAGCGCGTGGTGGTGGCGACCTACCAGTCCGTCTCGGGCGCGGGGAAGGAGGCGATGGACGAGCTCTGGTCCCAGACCCGCGGCGTCTTCGTCAACGACCCGGCGACGCCGGAGCAGTTCACCAAGCCCATCGCCTTCAACGTCATCCCGCATATCGACCGATTCATGGACGACGGCGCGACGAAGGAGGAATGGAAGATGGCGGTCGAGACGCGGAAGATCCTCGACCCCGACATCCAGGTGATCGCGACCTGCGTGCGCGTGCCGGTGATGATCGGCCATGCCGAGGCCGTGCATGTCGAGTTCGAGAAGCCGATCACCGAGCGCCAGGCGCGCGAGGCGCTGCGCACCGCGGCCGGCGTGACGCTGCTCGATACCCGCGACGACGGCGGCTATGCGACGCCGCTCGAGATCGCGGGGGAGGATGCGGTCTATGTCTCGCGCCTGCGGAAGGACCCGACGGTGCCGAACGGCCTCGCCTTCTGGTGCGTGGCGGACAACCTGCGCAAGGGCGCGGCGCTGAACGCGGTGCAGATCGCGGAGGAGCTGCACCGCAAGGGCCTCATCGGGCCGCAGGCTTCCTAGGCCAGGCCAGCACCAGCCCGCCCGCCGCGATCAGCGCGCAGCCGACCAGCGCCCAGGCGCCCGGCACCCGCGCGAACAGGATCGCGTCGAGGATCAGCGCGAAGACGATGCGCGAATAATGCCAGGGCGCGAGGCCAGAGACCTCCGCCCGCCGCACCGCGCCGGCGATGCACAGCAGCGCCGCCGTCTGCACCGCCGCATAGACCACGACGAGAGCGAGCGCCGCCGCATCCGGCGCACGCCACAGGAACGGCATGGTGGGGGCGAGCATCACCACGCCCGCCAACGCCCCCTGCAGCGTCGCATCCCATTCGTCGGCCACGCCGCGGATGCGCCGCGTCATCACCTGGTACAGCGCGTACATCAGCGCGGCGGACACCGGCACCGCCGCCGCCCAGGTGAACAGATCACCCCCCGGCCGCACCACCGCGAGCATCCCCGCGAAGCCGAGCGCCAGCGCCACCCATCGCCGCGGCGTCACATGCTCCCGCAGCACCAGCGCGCCGAGCAGCACGAGGATGATGGGCGCGGTGAAGCCCAGCGCCGAGGCCTCGGTGACCGGCACGAGCGAATAGCCGACCACCGCCAGCGTGGTGGAGACGATCAGCAGCACCGCCGCAAGGCGCTGGTCCTTCGCCTGCGGCGGCGCCACCAGCCGGCGCAGCGCCGCGGCGGGATCGCGCAGCCGCAGCGCGAAGACCGCCGCGCCGGCCAGCACGATCGCCGAGCGCAGGAAGGTGATCTGCACCGGGTCGAGCGTCGCCGCGAGGATCTTCGCGATGGCGTAGCCGAGCGTGTAGAGCAGCCCCGCCCCAAGGGTCAGCGCCACGGCAAGGACAGGCTGGCTCATCGCTGGTCCGGATAGTCCCTGCCCGGCCGCGCCCGGTAGGTCGGCAGGGACCAGCCGGTCAGGATCGCCGCCGCCCGCGCCCCGAAACCCACCAGGATCCCGATGGACACCGCGACGGTGCGCCCGGCGCCCGCGTCCTGCAGCACCACGAAGACGGCCGCGCCCAGAGCCGCGGCGGTCGCGTAGATCTCGCGCCGCAGGATCAGCGGCATCTCGGCGCAGATGATGTCGCGCAGCATGCCGCCCGCCGTCGCGGTGATGGTGCCCATCAGGACCGCGACCCAGGGCGTCGCCCCGGCGCGCTGCGCCACCTCCGCCCCCAGCACGGCGAACAGGCCGAGCCCCACCGCGTCCGCCCACAGCAACACCACGAAGCGCCGTTCGACCAGATGCGCCGTGAAGAAGACCAGCAGCGCCAGCCCCGCGGCGAGCCCCACCATCCCCGGCACGTTCAGCCAGAAGACAGGCTGGTTCAGGATCACGTCCCGCACCGTGCCGCCCCCGAAGGCACACAGGCAGGCGACCAGCATGAACCCCACCGGGTCGAGCTGCTTGCGCGACGCGCTCAGCGCCCCGGCGACCGCCAGCACCGCGACCGCCGCCCAGGTGAGCGCCAGCAGAAGATCGTCGAAGGCCGTCACCGGGGCCCCGGCCCCCGGAGGTCCGGCATCACTCGGCGGGCATCGCGGCCGCCCGGCGGCTGCGCGCATCCGCCTGGGCCGAACCGGCGCAGAGCAGCGACAGCCCGAGCAGCGCCGCCACCACCGGCAGCACCAGCTGCGGGTATCCCATGTCGATCAGGAAGCCGAGCGGCACCGGCGTGATCGCCCCGCCCAGCGGCAGACCGGAGGAGACGAAGCCGAACACCTTGCCGATCTGCCCGGGCGGCGAAGCGTCCTTCAGCATCACGTCGCGCGGCGTGCGGGACGCCCCCATGGCGAGCCCGCCGAGCAGGCCGACCACCGGCAGCACGAATTCCGGCATCGGCATCAGGCCGAGCGCGAGGATCATCGCCATGGCGAAGCCGGTCAGCACGACGACGAAGCCGATCAGGTTGCGCTTGGACGTATCGGCCACCCAGCCGCCCACCAGCGTGCCTGCCGTCGCGCCGATCATGTAGCCGGTCAGCACGGTCGAGGCGACGGCGACCGGCGTCCCCCACAGCTTGCCCAGCACGGTGATGACGAAGGCCTGGATGCCCGACCCCGCCATGGAGGAGAGCAGGAAGAAGCCGAAGAACAGCAGGATGGGGCGGGAGAGCAGGATCTCGCGTCCCGTCGGCCCGTCCTCGGCCTTCTTCGGCTTGGCCTGGTCGTGCAGGATCCGGCTCTGCACCACGATCGCCGCGACCACCGGCACGCCGAGCAGCCCGACCAGCAGCAGCGACCAGCGCCAGCCCATCGTCGCGGCCAGCAGCGCGATCACCGGCGGCGCCAGCGCGAAGCCAAGGTTGCCGGTGAAGGTGTGCAGTGCGAAGGCGCGCCCCATCCGCGCCTTGTCGATCGACCCGGCGAGGATCGCGTAGTCCGCCGGGTGGATCACCGAATTGCCCACGCCCGAGAGGATCGCCAGGAGCCAGATCGCCCAGATCCCGGGTGCTGCCGCCATGGCCGAGACCGAGAGCGCCATCAGCAGCGTCCCGCCCACCAGGAAGGGCCGCGCCCCGTGCTTGTCCACCAGGAAGCCGACCGGCGTCTGCAGCAGCGCCGTCGTCCCCGACATCAGCGCGACGGCCAGGCCCAGTTCCGCGAAGGAGACGTCGAATTCCGCCCGCCAGAACAGGAACAGCGGCGGCAGGCACAGCATGTAGAAGTGGGACAGGAAGTGCCCGGTGCCGATCAGCGTGATGATGCGGGCGTCGCGGCCCATGCCGGGGGTGGGATCGGCGCTCATCGGGTCCGCCCTGTGAAATCCGTCACAACGCTGGGCGCGGGACGCTTTCCCGTCAATCTCCGCCATGCCTAACATTCCGGCCATGAGAATGGCCCGGACCATCACCCTCGTTCTGCTGGGCGGCGGCGTGGTGCTGGGCGGCGCCACGATGCTGATGAGCAACCCGGCCGCGCGGGACCGCCAGCGCGCCTGCCAGGAAGCCCGCGGCGCCGGCCGCCCCGACGCCGAGCAGATCTGCGCCGGGGCGAGTTCCAGCCGCGGCTATCACGGCGGCGGCGCCTGGTTCTTCGGGCGCAGCGGCAGCGGGACCAGCACCTCCGGCGGTTCGGCCCTGGTCGGGTCGGGCGGCTTCCGCACCGCCGCGGTCACCTCCTCCCGCGGGGGGTTCGGCTCCACCGCGCGGGGCTTCTCCTCCTCGGGGTCCTGAGGGGGTGGAGCGCCGGCGCCTCGACCCCCGCGCCGACCGGCGCGACCGCGCCCGCCGCATGGGCTTCGCCTTCGCCGACATCGAGGGCGAGCCCTATTGGGACGAAAGCGCCTATTACCGCTTCACCGAGGACGAGGTGGACGTCCTCGAGGCCGCGACGGCGGAGATCGAGCGCATCAGCCGCGAGGCCGTGGCCTATGCCGTGGCGAACGACCTCAACGAGCCCCTCGGCATCCCGCCCGGCGCCTGGCCGATCGCCAAGCGGTCCTGGGAACGGGGGGAACCTTCCCTCTACGGCCGGATCGACCTGCGCTGGGACGGCACCGGGGCGCCCAAGCTGCTGGAATACAACGCCGATACGCCGACCGCCCTGTTCGAGGCCGCGGTGGTGCAGTGGGAATGGCTGCAATGTCTCGATGACGGCCACGGCGCCGAGAACCACGACCAGTTCAACGGCCTGCACGAGGCGCTGATCGAAGCCTGGCCGCGCTTCGGCCTTCCGTCGACCGTCCATTTCTGCTGCCACGCCGAGAGCGTCGAGGACCGCGGCACCGTCGACTACCTGCGCGACACCGCCATGCAGGCGGGCTTCGACGCGCCCTTCCTGGCGATGGAGGAGATCGGCTGGAACGGCGTGGACTTCACCGACCTCGACGAACGCCCGATCGAGGCGATGTTCAAGCTCTACCCCTGGGACTGGCTGCTGCGGGAGGCCTTCGGCGCCGACATCCCCCGCGCCCGCACCCGCTGGATCGAGCCCGCCTGGCGACTGATCCCGGCGAGCAAGGCCTTCCTCTCCCTGCTCTGGCACCTCTACCCGGACCATCCGAACCTGCTCGCGGCCTTCCTCGAGCCCGGCCGGACCGGCAAGCCCGAGATCGCCAAGCCGCTCTGGGGCCGGGAGGGGTCGAACATCTCCGCCCCCGGCATCGAGACCGACGGCCCCTACGCCGACCAGCCGCGGGTCTGGCAGGAATATGCCGAGTTGCCCGTCTTCGGCGGCCGCTACCCGGTGCTGGGCTCCTGGATCATCGCCGGCGAACCGCGCGGGCTCGGCATCCGGGAGGATGCGACGCCGGTGACGCGCGACACCAGCCGCTTCGTGCCGCACCTGTTCGACTGATCCTGGGGGGAAGACCATGACGAGCCTCGCCACCCTGCCCGGCTTCCTGACCCATTTCATCGCGGGCATCGCGCTCGTCTGGGTGGGGGGCTGGATCTATTGCCGCATCACGCCGCAGGACGAGGTGGCGCTGATCCGCCAGGGGAACACCGCGGCCGCCATCGCCTTCACCGGCGCGCTGATCGGCCTCGCCATCCCGGTCGGTGCCTCGGTCTCGAACTCGGCGAACCTGGTCGATGCGGCGGTCTGGGGCCTGATTGCCCTGATCGCGCAGCTCGGCTGCTTCTTCGGGGTGACGCGGATGCTCGGCCCCGGCTGGCGGGAGGCGATGGAACAGCGCAACGAGGCGGCCGGCGCCGTCGTGAAGGGCGGCGTCGCCATCGCCGTCGGCATCATCAACGCGGCGGCGATGAGTTCCTGACCCCAAGCGCCCGCGGTCGCCCGACTCGGCACATCCCCCGTCCCGGACGTCCGGCCGCGGTTCGATGACCGTGGCGGCCGTGCGATCTCGGCATGGCCCCCGGCCGTCGCGCGGATTTGACGCTGTGTGGCGCCGCACCATACAAGACGTCGCAAGGCCGGCCCCCGGCTCGGGGATCGGGGCAAGCGGCCGTCTGGAGTTTCGGACCCATGTCCAAGATCACCGACGCGCGCGAGGCCGTCATGGTCGGCCGCCGCTCGGACGGCACCCTCGTCCGCCGTCCGCTGTCGCCGCATCTGCAGGCCTACGACATGATGCAGATGACGAGCGCCCTTTCCATCACGCACCGCATCACCGGGACCCTGTGGTCGATCGGCCTGGTGTTCCTGGTGTGGTGGCTCGTCGCCGCCGCGTCCGGGGAAGCGTCCTTCAACGGGGCGCAGTGGTTCTTCGGATCCTTCTTCGGCGTCGTCGGGCTCATGGGGCTGACCGCGGTCGCCTGGTACCACACGCTCGCCGGCGTCCGGCACCTCTACTGGGACAGCGGGCGCGGCTTCGACCTGCCGACGACCTACCTCACGGGCCGGGCGGTGCTGATCGGCACCGCGGCGCTGACGGCGCTGACCTGGCTCATCATGCTGATCACCTGGATCTGACGCCGATGGCCGCGCCGACGATACGCTCCCTCCGCTCCCCGCTCGGCCGCGTGCGCGGCCTGGGCGCCGCCAAGGGCGGCACGCATCACTGGTGGCTGCAGCGCGTGACCTCGGTCGCGCTGCTGCCGCTGACGATCTGGCTGGTCTTCTCGCTGGCGCGCATGCCGGACGCCACCTGGCAGCAGGCGACGGCGTGGATCGGACGCCCGTTCAACGCGGTGCTGCTGCTGGCCTTCCTCGCCGCCGCTTTCCACCACATGGCCTATGGCCTGCAGGAAGTGGTCGAGGACTATGTGCGCGGCGAGCTCGCCAAGGTCGGCGCCCTGTTGGCGCTGAAGGGGGCCTGCTTCCTGCTGTGGCTGTCGGCCACGCTCGCGGTGCTGCGCATCGCGATCTGACGACCCCTGGCGAATTCGCCAGGGATGACAAGCTTGGGTGCATGGATGACGACCGCGGGACGGGGGATCCTCTCCTCGCCGCGGTGAAGAACGAGACGGAAGCGATGAACGCGATCAGCAAGCCTTCCAACGGCGCCTACCGCATCGTCGACCACACCTATGACGTGGTGGTGGTCGGCGCCGGCGGCGCCGGCCTGCGCGCCACCTTCGGCATGGGCGCCGCGGGCCTCAAGACCGCCTGCATCACCAAGGTCTTCCCCACGCGCTCCCACACCGTGGCCGCGCAGGGCGGCGTCGGCGCCGCGCTCGGCAACATGGGCGAGGACGACTGGCGCTGGCATATGTACGACACCGTGAAGGGGTCGGACTGGCTGGGCGACCAGGACGCCATCGAATACATGTGCCGCGAGGCGATCCCCGCGATCATCGAGCTCGAGCACTACGGCGTGCCGTTCAGCCGCACGGAAGACGGCAAGATCTACCAGCGCCCCTTCGGCGGCCACATGAAGTACTACGGCAAGGAGCCTGCGATGCGGGCCTGCGCCGCGGCCGACCGCACGGGCCATGCGATCCTGCACACGCTCTACCAGCAGTCGCTCAAGCACAACTGCGAGTTCTTCGTCGAATATTTCGCCCTCGACCTCATCATGGATGAGGAAGGCGCCTGCCGCGGCGTGATCGCCTGGTGCCTCGAGGACGGATCGATCCACCGCTTCCGTGCGCAGACCACGGTGCTCGCGACCGGCGGCTATGGCCGCGCCTACTTCTCCTGCACCTCGGCCCACACCTGCACGGGCGATGGCGGCGGCATGGTGCTGCGCGCCGGCCTGCCGCTGCAGGACAACGAGTTCGTCCAGTTCCACCCGACCGGCATCTACGGCTCGGGCTGCCTCGTGACGGAAGGCGCCCGCGGCGAGGGTGGCTACCTCACCAACTCCGAGGGCGAGCGCTTCATGGAGCGCTACGCACCGACGGCGAAGGACCTGGCGTCCCGCGACGTCGTCTCGCGCGCCATGTCGATGGAGATCCGCGAAGGGCGCGGCGTCGGTCCGCTCAAGGACCACATCCACCTGCACCTCGAGCATCTCGGCGCCGACATCCTGCATGAGCGGCTGCCCGGCATCTCCGAGACGGCGAAGATCTTCGCCGGCGTGGACGTGACGAAGGAGCCGATCCCGATGCTGCCCACCGTCCACTACAACATGGGCGGCATCCCGACGAACATCCATTGCGAGGTCCTCGCCGCCACCGGCAAGGACCAGGACAAGGTGGTGCCCGGCCTGATGGCGGTGGGCGAAGCGGCCTGCGTGTCGGTGCACGGCGCCAACCGCCTCGGCACCAACTCGCTGCTCGACCTCGTGGTGTTCGGCCGCGCCGCCGCGCACCGCGCCGCCGAGACGATCCGCCCCGGCGCGACCCAGGCCCCGCTGCCGCCCAAGGCCGGCGAGGCGTCGCTCGATCGCTTCGACCGCGTGCGCAACGCGAAGGGCTCGACCTCGGTGTCCGAGCTGCGCCTCAACATGCAGCGCACCATGCAGACCCACGCCGCGGTGTTCCGCACCTCCGAACTGCTGAAGGAGGGCGTGGAGAAGATGGACAAGGTCGCCGCAGGCTACAGCGACATCAAGATCGCCGACCGTTCCCTGGTCTGGAACAGCGACCTGATGGAAGCGCTGGAACTGGACAACCTGATCGGCAACGCGCTGACCACGGTCTACGGCGCCGACGCCCGCAAGGAATCCCGCGGCGCCCACGCGCAGGAGGACTACCCCGAGCGCGACGATCAGAACTGGATGAAGCACACCCTGGCGCGCGTCGACGACAAGTACGCCGTCAGCCTCGACTACCGCGACGTGAAGATGCGCACGCTGACGAACGAAGTGCAGGTCTTCCCGCCGAAGCCGCGCGTGTACTGAGGATACCGACCGATGGCCACCTTCACGCTTCCGAAGAATTCCACGGTCGGCGAGGGCCGTACCTATTCGGCGCCTGCCGGTTCGAAGAACGTCAAGTCGTTCAAGATCTACCGCTGGGATCCGGATGGCGGCGCCAACCCGCGCACCGACACCTACGAGATCGATCTCGACCAGTGCGGCCCGATGGTCCTGGACGCGCTGATCAAGATCAAGAACGAGGTCGACACCACCCTCACCTTCCGCCGGTCGTGCCGCGAGGGCATCTGCGGCTCCTGCGCGATGAACATCGACGGGCTGAACACGCTCGCCTGCCTCAAGCCGATCGATGAGGTGAAGGGCGACGTCCGCATCTCCCCGCTGCCGCACATGCCGGTGGTGAAGGACCTGGTGCCGGACCTGTCCCAGATCTACGCGCAGCTGCGCTCGGTCGAACCCTGGCTGAAGGCCGACACGCCCCCGCCGCCCGATGGCGAGCGCCTGCAGTCCAAGGAGGAACGGGCGAAGCTCGACGGCCTCTGGGAATGCATCCTCTGCTTCTGCTGCTCGACGGCCTGCCCGTCCTACTGGTGGAACGGCGACCGCTACCTCGGGCCGGCGGTGCTGCTGCAGGCCTATCGCTGGATCTCGGACAGCCGCGACGAAGCGACCGGCGAGCGTCTCGACGCGCTCGAGGATCCGTTCAAGCTCTATCGCTGCCACACCATCATGAACTGTACCCGGACCTGCCCGAAGGGGCTGAACCCGGCGCAGGCGATCGGCGAGATCAAGAAGCTGATGGTCGAACGCCAGGGCTGACGCGCCGCGCCAGCCACGACGTGAGACGCCGCGGTCCCGATGGGGCCGCGGCGTTTTTCCGTTCGAGGGGTGGCGTATCCTCCCGCGCAGGGTCTAGCCTTCCGGGCAAAGACCCCGGGAGACTGTCCAATGTCCAGGATTGCCAGCGCCGCGCTTGCCGGCGCCATCGCCCTCGTTGCGCCCGCCGTCGGGGCGCAGACGCTGACGCTCGGTTCCGCCGCACCGGTGACGACGATCGACCCGCATTTCCACAATGTCGGGCCAAACAACGCGCTGACCATGCACATCTTCGATCGCCTGGTCGAACGCGACAGCCGTGCGCGGCCGCATCCCTCGCTGGCGGAATCCTGGCGCGTCGTCTCGGAGACCGTCTGGGAGTTCAAGCTGCGGCAGGGTGTGACCTGGCATGACGGCCGGCCTTTCACGGCCGACGACGTCGTCTTCACCTTCTCCCGCGTGCCGAACGTGCCGAACAGCCCCGGCGGGTTCCAGGGCTTCCTGCGCGCGATCGAACGGGTCGAGGTGGTGGATCCGCACACCCTGCGCCTGCATACCCGCACGCCGCATCCGCTGATGCCGCTGGACCTCGCCTCGGTCTCGATCGTCGCGCGCCATGCCGCCGAAGGCCTCGGCACGGAGGACTTCAACAGCGGCCGCGCGGCGGTCGGCACGGGGCCCTATCGCCTCATCGCCTATCGTTCCGGCGACCGCATCGAGATGGTGCGCAACGACGCGTATTTCCGCGGCGCCGAACCCTGGGCGCGCGTGAACTACCGCATCGTCGCCAATGACGGCGCGCGCACCGCCGCCCTGCTGGCCGGCGACCTCGACATCATCGAACAGGTGCCGACCTCGGACCTCGCGCGTCTGCGGCGCGATCAGCGCATCACGGTCACCGAGATCCCCTCGCTGCGCACCGTCTACATGGCCCCCGACTACTCGCGGGACGGCGGCACGCCCCTGGTGACCGACAATGCCGGCAACCCGCTGCCGGTGAACCCGTTCAAGGACGTGCGCGTGCGTCGCGCCCTGTCCATGGCGATCAACCGCGAGGCGCTGGTCGAACGCGTGATGGAAGGCGCAGCGACGGCCACCGCGCAATGGCTGCCCGAAGGTGCGTTCGGCTACAATGCGAATGTGCGCCCGCGCGCCTACGACCCCGAGGGCGCGAAGCGCCTCCTGGCGGAAGCCGGCTATCCGGAGGGCTTCCGCATCACGCTCAACACGCCCAACGACCGCTGGCCGAATGATTCGCGGCTGGCGCAGGCCGTCGCGCAGATGTGGACTCGCATCGGCGTGCGCACCCAGGTCGATGCGGCGCCCTGGACGGCCTTCGTGCCGCGCCGCACGCGCATCGAATACGCGATGCAGATCGGCGCCTGGGGCAGCAGCACCGGGGAAGGCTCGAACTTCCTGATCAACACGCTCGCGACCAACAACCGCCAGCGCCTGACCGGGGCGAACAACAATGCGCGGTTCTCGGGCCCCGTATTCGACGAACTGGCCGCGCGCGGCTCGGCCACGCTCGACGACGAACGGCGGGAAGCGATCTGGCACGAGGCCGTCGCGCTCTATGCCGAGGAGGAGCCGCTGATTCAGCTGGTCCAGTACGTGAACACCTGGGCGCTGCGCCGCGGCCTGACGCACGATCCGCGCATGGACGAACGCACCATCGCGATGGGGGTCCGGCGGGCGCAGTAGCGCCCGCGACACCCGCCCGCCTGTCTACGACGCCGAAGGGGCGAAGGGGTTGCTGGCCGAACGATCGCGCATCACCCAGACGGTCGCGCCTGACTGGCGCACACAACAACGGCCACTTGTCCTCGGCGCGGGTCGGCGACACTCGAGGATGAACGCCGCGAGGCGATCCGACACGAGGCGGTGGCCCGCTACGCCGGGGGGGCCGTACATGCAGGTCATCCCGTACGTGAACAACTGCGCAGCTTCACGCACGATCCGCGCATGGATGAGCGGACGATTGCGATGGGCGTGGGGCGGGGCAGTAGGATCGGCGCCCACCACGCGTCGGGGCGCCGGCGTATGGCGATCCGAGCTGACCGGTCAGACCCAGCCGCATCCCGCCCCATCTTCCGACGGGGCGGGTCCGGGCGCCGTCATTCGAGGCCGTCGCGAAACTTCGTCGAGGCGTGGCTGCCGTCGCAGAACGGCTTGTTCGAGGAGGCCCCGCAGCGGCACAGGGCCTGGCGGTTGCGCACCTCGTAGCTTTCGCCGCTGGCGCTCTGGACGCGAACGCCTCCGCGCAGAACCAGCGGACCACTGACCCCGGCCCCCGGATCCTGGATCAGCGACAGGCTCGCTGTGAGCGGCTCCTCGACCGGGTTGCCCGTGCTGCGGTCCCAGACCAGCAACCGCCCCGCCGGGCATTGATGGGCCATGTAGATGGCCAGCCGCGCATGCTCCTCGCCCTCGATCCGCACTTCGTTCCAGATCCTCTGGCCGTTGTCGCAGAAGCGCGCGAAGGCGCAGTAGCGCTCGTTATCGGTCAGGCTGTACCGCGGCCCGTCGATCTCCTCCGCCTCCTGCAGCATGGGTTCGAAAGAAGCCGTCTCCGCCAGATCGACTCCGGCCGTCTTGTGCGATCCGTCGCAGAACGGCTTCTTGCGGGAATGCCCGCAGCGACACAGCATCGTCCCGTCCTTGACCGGGTATGCGCGACCTTGCCTGTAGGACCAGGATCGTCCCTCCTCGTTGCGCACGATCTCCTGGGTGTGCAGCGGCAGAGCACCTCGGACGCGATAGGGTCCATCCTCGACGATCTCGACCGAGATCGAGGGGTCGCTCTGAACGCTTCCCTGCTGCACGGAAACGTCTTTCGGCTCGCCCATCTGGCCTCCTGACGGCGCCTGTGTTGGTCGGCGCCGGTCATTGGTTAGGGACGACGGGGTCCCGGTGCATGCTGCACCATGTTGCGCCCGAGGCGAAGCCAAATGCCGCGCCCGGCGGGTCGTACCAGGCGGCGCCGTTGCGCTCGCAGGCCCTCCGTTCCAGCCGCAGGATCGGACCGGCCCGGCACCCGGCCTAAAGAAATCCCACTGGATCCACGTCGACCTGGACGCGGACACTCCCCGGCACGTCGACCTTCGCCAACCAGTCCTCCAGCAGAGGCTGCACCGCGATGTCCCGTCGCGTCTTGAGCAGCAGCCGCCGGCGGTGCCGCCCGCGCAGGACGGCGAGCGGCGCCGGCGCCGGCCCCAGCACCTCCACCCCCTCCCCGCCCGGCGCGGCGAGGCCGAGGTCGCGCGCGGTGCGGTCGGCGGCGCGCTCGTCCTCCGAACTGACGATCAACGCCGCGAGGCGCCCGTAGGGCGGCCAATGGCCCGGCCGCCGCCCATCCGCTTCGGCCTCCATGAAGGCCTCGAGGTCGCCATGCACCAACGCCTGCATCACCGGATGCTCGGGGGCGAAGGTCTGCAGCAGGACACGGCCGGGGCGTTCCTCGCGCCCCGCCCGGCCGGCGACCTGGTGCAGCAGCTGCACGGTCCGCTCGGCCGCGCGCAGGTCGCCGCCGGCCAGGCCCAGATCGGCATCCACCACGCCCACCAGCGTCAGGTGCGGGAAATGCCAGCCCTTGGCGACGATCTGCGTGCCGATGATGAGGTCCACCTCGCGGTCCTGGATCGCCTTCGCCGCCGCTGCCGCCGCCGCCGGGCCGGGGATGGTGTCGGAGGCCATGACCAGCACGCGCGCCTCGGGCCACAGCGCCCGCGCTTCCTCGAGCACCCGCTCCACGCCCGGACCGATCGGCACGGTGGAATGGGCGCTGCCGCATTCGGGGCAGGCTTCCGGGATCGGCTCCACATGGCCGCAATGGTGGCATTGCAGGCGGCGCTGGGCGCGATGCTCGACCAGCCAGGCCGTGCAGTTCGGGCAGCGCAGCCGGTGCCCGCAGGTGCGGCACAGCGTCATGGGCGCATAGCCACGCCGGTTCAGGAACAGCATGGCCTGCTCGCCGCGATCGAGCGTCTCGCCCACCGCCACGACGAGCGGCGGCGAGAGGAAGCGTCCGCGCTCGGGCGGCGTGCGGCGCAGGTCGACGGCCTCCACCGCCGGCATCTCCGCCCCACCATGACGCGCCGGCAGATGGACCATCGCGTAGCGGCCGGTCTGCGCATTGGTCGCGCTCTCGAGCGAGGGTGTGGCACTCGCCAGCACGCAGGCAGCGTCCGACAACCGCGCGCGGACCACCGCCATGTCCCGCGCGTGGTAGACGACGCCCTCCTCCTGCTTGAATGCGGTCTCGTGCTCCTCGTCGACGACGATGAGGCCGAGGTCCGGATAGGGCAGGAACAGCGCCGACCGCGCACCGACGAGCACCGGTGCCGCGCCCTCGGCGACAGCCCGCCAGGTCTCGCGCCGCGTCCGCGACGTCAGTTCTGAATGCCACAGGGCCGGCGCGACGCCGAAGCGGGCGCGGAAGCGGTCGAGCCATTGCGCGGACAGCGCGATCTCCGGCAGCAGCACCAGCGCCTGGCGGCCCTGGCGCAGACATTCCGCGATGGCCTCGAAATAGACCTCGGTCTTGCCCGACCCCGTCACACCCGTCAGCAGCGTGGTCGAGAAGCCATGCCGCGCGACGGCGGCGCGCAGCGCATCGGCGGCGTCGCGCTGCTCGGCCCCCAGCGCGGGGCCGGGGTGCTCCGGGTCCGGCAGCGCAAAGACCGGACGGCGGGGCATCAGGGCAGGTTCGATGAGGCCGGCATCGGCCATGCCGCGCAGGACGGCCGGCGCGACCCCCGCCGCCTCGGCCAGTTCCCCGCCCGCCCGTGCTGCGCCATCCGCCAGCACGTCCAGCACCCGGCGGCGCATCGGCGTGATGCGGACGCCGTCCCGCGGCATCCCGGCACGCCGCCAGCCGGCCTGCGGCGCCGGGGGCTCGAGCGCCGAAGGCGCGCTCATCGCCATGCGCAGCACCGCCCCGGGCGGGCTCAGCGTATAGGCCGCGACCCAGTCGACGAAGCGGCGCAGCACCGCGGTCATCGGCGGTGCGTCGAGCACCGCGACCACGTTGCGCAAGCGGTGTTCGGGCAGGGCAGGATCGGGGTCGCCATCCCACACCACCCCGATCGTTTCGCGTCCACCGAGCGGAACGACCACGAAGGCGCCCGGTGCGAGCGCAAACCCGTCGGGCACGCGGTAATCGTAAGCATGTCCTAATGGCAACGGCAGCAGCACGCGCACCCGTGGCGCCGGTGCCACAGGCTCCGCTGTCACGCCGCCACGCGTTCTTTTCCCTGCCGCCATCGCCTATTGTGTGACCCCTGGCACCGCCGGCCGAGGCTTCCGGCGCCATTCTGGAATCACAAGGTCCCCTACCATGAAGTTCTTCGTCGATACCGCCGACGTGGCAGAGATACGCTCCCTCGCGGAGGCTGGCCTCGTGGACGGCGTCACCACCAATCCCTCCCTCGTCGCGAAATCCGGCCGCGACTTCAAGGAGGTCATTGCGGAGATCTGCGCCATCACGCCAGGGCCCGTCAGCGCGGAAGTGACCGCCACCGACGCCGCCGGCATGATCGCCGAGGGCCGGGTGCTGCGGGCGATCGCGCCGAACGTCGCGGTGAAGGTGCCGCTGACGGAAGCGGGCCTGGTCACCTGCCGCACGCTCGCCGGCGAAGGTGCGATGGTCAACGTCACGCTCTGCTTCAGCGCGGCGCAGGCGCTGCTTGCCGCGAAGGCAGGGGCCACCTTCATTTCTCCCTTCGTCGGGCGGCTCGATGACATCGCCACCGACGGCATGCGGCTGATCGCGGACATCGTGCAGATCTACCGCAACTACCCGAACCTGAAGACCGAGGTGCTGGTCGCCTCGGTCCGCCATCCGATCCACCTCGTCGAGTCCGCCAAGCTCGGCGCCCATGTCGCAACCCTTCCGCCGAACGTCATCCGGATGCTGCTGAAGCACCCGCTGACCGACCGCGGCCTGGAGGCCTTCCTGGCCGACTGGAAGAAGACGGGACAAACCATCCTGTGAGCACGCGCCACCTCCCCGCCGAAGAGATCCCGCCGGGCCCGACGGCGGAGGAGGTGGCCGCGTTCCTCGAGGCCAATCCCGGCTTCCTTGCCGAACGCCCCGAGATCTACCGCAGCCTGCAGCCGCCCCGCCGGCTGCATGGCGAACGCTTCGCCGACCACATGGCCGCGATGCTGGAAGCCGAACGCACGCGCACCCGGGCCCTCGAAGCCGAGGTCCGCGCCGCGCTCGAGGCCGGGCGCGCCGGGGCCGGCTTCACCGTCCGCGTCCGCCTCGCCGTCCTCGCGCTGATGCGCGCGCAGGACGTGCATGAGGCGGTGACGCAGGAACTGCCCGCCCTGCTCGGCGTCGAGACCTGCACGCTCGCCATCGAGGCCGCGCCCGCGCCGGTCTTCGCCTTCCTGCCGCTCGGCGTGCGGTCCCTGCCGCCCGGCACGGTCGGCCGGCTGATCGGGCGCGGCCGTGACGCCGTGGTGCGCCAGACGCCGGGCGACCTGACGCTGCTCCATGGGGAAGCCGCGCCATTGGTGCTGCGCGACGCGCTGGCCCGCGTGCCGCTGGCCGGACACAACCCGGCCCTGATCGCGATCGGCGCGCGCGACGCCGCCGCCCTGCCGATGCGCCAGACCGTCGCGGTGCTCGCCTTCCTCGGCCGCGCCGTCGCCGCGGCGCTGTCCCGGTGAGATGACCGCCGATCAGGCGCGCGCCGCCTGGCTCGCCTGGCTCGCGGGCGAACGCCGCTCGAGCCCCCATACGCTCGAGGCCTATGGCGCCGATGCCGCGGAATTCCTCGGCTTCCTCACGCACCACATGGGCGGGGAGCCCGACCTCGCGACCCTTGGCGCGCTCACGCCAGCCGATCTGCGCGCCTTCCTCGCGCATCGGGCGGCGCAGGGCGATTCGCCGGCCACGCGGGCCCGGCGGCTCGCCGCCATCCGCGGCTTCCTGCGCTACCTGACGCGGCATCACGGCATGGCGGCGCTGCCGCTCGGCGCGCTGCGCGGCCCGCGGCCGAAGCCACCCATTCCGCGCGCCCTGACGCCCGAAGCCGCCCGCGCCGTCGCGACCGAGGCCGGCGAGGTCTACGCCCTCGGCCGCCACGAACGCCCCGAATTGCAGGCCGCGCGCGACGTCGCGCTCTTCACCCTGCTCTACGGCGCCGGGCTGCGCATCGCGGAGGCGCTGTCGCTCGACCTGGGCGATGCCCCGCTGCCGGGGCGCGACGATGCGCTGCGGGTGCGCGGCAAGGGCAACAAGGAACGCGTCGTCCCCGTCCTGCCCGCGGTCCGCACGGCGATCGCCGGCTACCTGAAGCATCGCGGGCCGGGGGCGGCGGACGAACCGCTCTTCATCGGGGCCCGGGGCAAGCGGCTCGACCCCGCGGTGGCGCAGAAGTCGCTGCGGGAATTCCGCCGCCTCGCCGGCCTGCCCGAGCACGCGACGCCGCATGCGCTGCGCCATTCCTTCGCCACGCATCTGCTCGGCGCCGGGGCGGATCTGCGATCCATCCAGGACCTGCTCGGCCATGCCAGCCTGTCGACGACCCAGCGCTACACGGCAGTCGACGCGGCGGGGCTGCTCGCGACCTGGAAGAAGGCCCATCCCCGCGCCGGCTGATCGCCGCGCTACCGGATGCGTTCGCAGGCATGCATGATGCGATCCCGTGAAGCGCCCGTCCCGAGGCGCGCGGCAGGATGGGATCGCGATGTTCGAAGCGGCGGAACTCGACCACAAGGTCGACAAGGCAGCCTTCAAGGCGGAAGAGGCGGAACTGCGCCGTGCGCTGATCCAGGCGCAGCGCGAACTCGGCGAGCGGAAGCGCTTTCCCGTCCTGGTCCTCATCGCCGGCGTCGAGGGCGCGGGCAAGAGCGAGACGGTCCACCTCCTGAACGAATGGATGGACCCGCGCTTCGTCGAGGTGACCGGCTTCGCCATCCCGACCGAGGAGGAAGCCGCGCACCCGCCCAATTGGCGCTTCTGGAAGGCGCTGCCCGCCAAGGGCCGCATAGGCGTCTTCTTCGGCGCCTGGCAGACCATGCCGATCCTGGAGCGTGTCCTCGGCCATCTCGCCCCGGACGGCTTCGCCGCGCGGATGGAGGAGATCATTCGCCTCGAACGGATGCTCACCGACGAGGGCGTGCTGCTGATCAAGTACTGGTTCCACCTGTCCAAGGCGCAGCAGAAGAAGCGCATCAAGGCGCTGGAGAAGGACAAGGGGACCTCCTGGAAGGTCACCCGCTACGACCGCAAGCTGTATGACCACTACGACGACTTCATCGACGTCTGCGAACCGTTCCTGCGCGAGACCTCGACCGGCAACGCGCCCTGGACCGTGGTCCCGGCGGCGGATGACCGCTATCGCGCGCTCTTTGTCGGGCGGCATCTGCTCGCCGCCATGCGCGCGCGTCTCGATGCGCCGGCACCCGCGGCGGCGAAACCGCCGGCCAAGCTCAAGGCGAAGGCCGCCCCGCCCGACCAGGTGAACGTCATCCGCGCCCTGACGCTGAAGCAGGAGATGTCGCGCGACGACTACGACAAGGCGCTCGCCGAGGCGCAGGGGCGGCTCGCCCGCGCCACGCGCCACAAGCGCTACGGGAAGATCCGCGTCATCGCGGTGTTCGAGGGCAACGACGCCGCCGGCAAGGGCGGCGCGATCCGGCGCCTCGGCGCCGCCCTCGATCCGCGCGCCTATCGCATCGTGCCGGTCGCCGCCCCGTCCGAGGAGGAACGCGCCCAGCCCTATCTGTGGCGGTTCTGGCGCCACGTGCCGCGCCCCGGGCGGCTGACCATCTTCGACCGGTCCTGGTACGGCCGCGTGCTGGTCGAGCGCGTGGAAGGCTTCGCGGCCGAACCCGACTGGCGCCGCGCCTATGGCGAGATCAACGATTTCGAGGAGCAGCTCGTCGCCCACGGCGCCGTGGTGGCGAAGTTCTGGCTCGCGATCAGCAAGGACGAGCAGCACCGCCGCTTCAAGGAACGCGAGGCGACCGCCTTCAAGCAGCACAAGATCACCGAGGAAGACTGGCGCAACCGCGAGAAGTGGGACGCCTACGAGGAAGCGGTCTGCGAGATGGTGGAGCGCACCTCGACCGGCCAGGCGCCCTGGACGCTGGTCGAGGCCGACAACAAGCTGCACGCGCGGGTGAAGGTCATCTCCACCCTCGCGGACATGGTCGAGGACGCGCTGAAGCGGACGAAATAGGCCGACCTCCCGTCGGTGGAGGCCGGCCCGCGCCTCAGCGCCGGGCGAGGAAGGCGCGGATGGCCGCGACGGTCGCTTCGGGCTGCTCCTCCATCAGCCAGTGGCCGGAATCGGGAATGATCAGTTCCTCCACATTGGTCGCGGCGGCGCGCGCGACCGCGCCCATCACCGGGCCCAGCGACGCCGCCCCGCCGATCGCGAGCACCGGCATGGTCAGCGGCCCGCGCGCCAGCAGCGCCCGGTTGTCCACCGCATCCTGGTCGAAGGCGAGGAACTGCGCGAAGCCGGCGCGCATCGCACCCGGCTGGGCGTAAAGCCGCGCGTAGTGCTCGCGGGAGGCCTCGTCGAAGCGGGCGGGGTTGGCGGAGAAGTCGTTCCAGAAGCGGTCGAGGTAGATGCGCTCCCGCCCCGCCACCAGGCGTTCCATGTCGGGGCCGCCGAAGCGGAAATGCCACAGCAGCGGGCTCTTGAGGATCTCGTCCCAGGGACCGACGCCCGGGATCGGCGCATCCATCAGCACGAAGCGCGTCACGCGCTCGGGGTACTGCGCGGCGAAGGCGTAGCCGACCATGTTGCCGATGTCGTGGGTGACGAGATCGGCGCGCGCGACGCCAAGCGCATCGAGCATCCGCGCCATGTCCACGCCCTGGGTCCGCTTGTCGTAGCCACCCTCGGGCTTCGAGGAGAGGCCCATGCCGCGCAGGTCGGGCGCGATCACGGTGTGATCGGCGGCCAGCGCGGCGGCGAGCGGCGACCACATGTCGCCGGTCTCGCCGTATCCGTGGATCATCAGCACCGCAGGGCCCTGCCCGCCGATGCGGACATGGAGGGTGGCGCCGTCGACCTGGACCTGCTGCGTCCGGAAGCCGCTGGGATAAGGGGGCACCTCTGCCACGGCCGGCAGGGCGAAGGCCAGCGCGAAGGCCGCGCCGACAAGCGAACGGATCATGATCTGTCTCCTGGGAGGCGGCCAGCCCGGCCGCCTGGGTGGGCAGACGATGGCGCTTTCGTATCGTTCGGAGCAGACTGCAAATGCCGAAATCGAAATTCGGAAAAGCAGAACGATGCTCAAGCTCGATGCCATCGCGACCTTCGTCCAGGTGGCCGAGGCCGGTTCGATCAGCGAGGCGGCGCGCCGCCTGCGCCTCGCCAAATCGGTGGTGAGCGAAAGGCTGACCGAGCTGGAGCGCAGCCTGGGCGCGGTGCTGCTGCATCGGTCCACCCGGCGGCTCTCGCTGACCGAGGACGGCGTCGCCTTCCTCGATCGCGCGGGACGGATCGTGCGGGAGGTGGAGGACGCGGCCGCGGAGCTCGCCGAGCGGCGGGGAAGCCTGACCGGGCCGCTGCGGCTATCGGCGCCCGTCACCTTCGGGCGGATGCATCTGGGCCCCGCACTGTATCCCTTCCTCGCCGCGCATCCGGGCATCGCGCTGTCGCTGGAACTGGACGACCGTCGCGTCGATGTCGCCGCGGAAGGGTATGACGCGGCGATCCGCCATGGATCGGTGGAGGACAGCCGGCTGGTCGCGCTGCGCCTGGCCACCAGCCGGCGCTGCCTGGTCGCCTCGCCGGCCTATCTGGCGCGGCATGGCATGCCGCACAGCATCGCCGAGCTCGAGCGCCATGCCGGAATCTTCTACGCCCATCGGGGCGTCGCGGACTGGCGGCTGATGGGCGCGGCAGGACCGGTCCTGGTGCGCGCCCGCGCCGCGCTCGCCGTCAACAATGGCGACGTGATGCGCGACGCGGCGGAGGCGGGCCTCGGCATCGCGATGCTGCCCTCCTTCATCGCCGGCGAGGCGTTGCGCGCCGGCCGGCTGGTCGCGATCCGTCCAGGCGCGGAACCCGAGCCGGAAGTCATCGCGCTGGTCCACGCCGAACGCGGGCGCAGCTCGGCCAAGCTGCGCGCACTGGTCGCGCATCTGCGGCGGGCCTTCGGCGACCCGCCGGTGTGGGATCGCGACTGACCCCGGCGTGCCGGCCGATCAGGGCACCCCGATCATGATGCCGGGCGGCTCGGAGGTGTCGAAGGACACCTGCTTCACGCCGGGCACCCCTTCGGCGAGGACGCGCAGCGCCGTCTTCGCTTCCTGCCCCGCGATGAAGCCGTGGAAGGTCACGGTCCCGTCCTTCACCTCGGGGAAGACGAAGCGCGTGCTGACCCACGGCTGCGCCTGCATGGCGGCGTAGAGCTCGCGCCGGATGCGCGGGTCGGAGGCTTCCTCCTCCGCGCCGCTCGCCACGGGGGCCATGACCGCGCGCAGGAGATCGGCGCGCGAGACGACGCCGACCAGCATCCCGTCGCTGACCACCGGCACGCGGCGGATGCGCTTGGTCTCGAGGATATGGGCGACTTCCTCGACCGTGGCGTCGGGGCCGACGGTGGCAAGGTTGGTGCTCATCACGTCGCGCACGCGCCGGCCGTGGGCGCGCGCATAGGCGAGCGCCTGGTCGGCATTGGCGCCGAGGATGGCCGCGAAGAACGACGCCGGCTTGTCCTCCTTGGCCGAGAGGCGGCGCATCAGGTCGCCATCCGTCACCAGCCCCACCAGGCGGCCATCGGTCTGGACCACCGGCAGGCCGGAGATGTGGCGTTCCGACATCAGCGCCGCGACGACCTCGAGCGGCGTCTCGGGCGGGACGGAAACGGGGTCGGGGGTCATGATGTCCCGGGCGCGCATGGGCATTCCTCCGTGAGTGCTGGTGAAGATGTGTCCGCGTCCGAGCCCGGCGCCTTGACGCGGATCAAGAATTGGGGCGCTCAGCCGGCCTCGATCCTCGCATCCCGCACGATGCGGCCCATCAGGGCGCGCTGCTCGGCGACGTAGCGGGCGAAGACAGCGGGATCGGTGCCGAGCGGAATCGCCCCCAGCGCATCGAGGCGCTGGCGCACCGTCGCATCGGCCAGCGCATGCTGCGCGGCCTCGTACAGCCGCTGCACCACCGGCGCGGGCGTGCCGGCCGGCGCATAGAGCCCGTTCCACTCGTTCAGCTCGTAGCCCTCGAAACCCTGCTCGGCGATCGTCGGCACCTCGGGCAGCGGCGGGATGCGCTGGGCGGTGGTGACGCCGAGCGCGACCAGCCGCCCGTCCCGCACCAGTTGCAGCGTCGAGGAGACGGTGCCGAAGACGAAGGCGATGTTGCCGCCCAGCAGGTCCTGCAGCGCCGGCGTGCCGCCGCGATAGGGCACATGCGTGATGTCGAGCCCCGCGCGGTTGAGGAACAGCGCCGCGGCGAGATGCGCCGCCGTCGCATTGCCCGAGGAGCCGTAGGAGAGTTCCCGCTGCCGCGGCCGTGCCCAGGCGATGAAGTCCTGCACCGTCCTGGCCGGCACCTTCTGCGGATTCACTGCGAGGATCTGCGGCAGCACCACCACCTGGCTGATCGGCGCGAAGGCGGTGGCGTAGTCGAAGCCGAGGCCGCGGATCAGATGCGGGTTCACCGTATGGGCGAGCGCATCGACCATGATGGTCTGCCCGTCCGGTGCGCTGCGCGCGAGTTCCTGCGCGCCGATCGACCCGCCGGCGCCGCCGCGGTTCTCCACCACCACGGGCTGGCCGAGAAAGGCGCCCATCGGCACCGAGAGCAGCCTCGAGGTCGTATCGACGCCGCCGCCCGGCGGATAGGGTGCGATCAGCCGGATCGGCCGCGTCGGCGCCCAAGGTCCCTGGGCCAGGGCCGGCGTGGCAAAGGCCGTGGCGAGCAGCGCGCGACGAAGCATCAGTGGTCCTCCCGTTGCGCCGATGCTCGCCCGATGCGGCTCAACTGTCGAGGCGGATGCCTTCGTCGCGGATCAAGGCGCCGAAGAAGGCGCGCTCGGCCGCGAGGAAGCGGGCGAAAGCCTCCGGCCCCTCCGCCGCCGGCAGCAGGCCGAGCGCATCGAGCCGAGGGCGCATCGCCGGTTGGTTCACCGCATCGGCGGCTGCGGCCGCGACGCGCGCGATGGTCGGCGCCGGCGTCGCGGCGGGCGCGAGCAGCCCGAGCCAGTCGCCCATGGCAAAGCCCGCGAAGCCCTGTTCCGCGACCGTCGGCAGGTCGGGATACAGCGTGCTGCGTTCCGCCGAGGAGATGCCGAGCGCCCTGAGCCGCCCGTCCCGCAGCAGCGGCGCGGCGAGTGCCACGGAGGTGAAGCCCATCGGCAGGTCGCCGCGCAGCAGCCCCGCGATCTGGTCGGCGCCGCCGCGATAGGGCACGTGTTCGCCCGCGACGCCCGCGCGGCGCAGCAGCGCCGCCATGGCGAGGTGCGTGCGCGCCCCCACGCCGACGCTGCCGTAACGCGCCTGGGATGGATCGGCGCGCAGCCGCGCGAGCAGCGCGGGCAGGTCCTGCGCGGGGAACTCCGCCCGCACCACCAGCAGCAACGGCAGCGTCGCGAGCAGCGTGACCGGCGCCAGGTCCCGCACGTAGTCGAAGGCAAGCCCGCGCAGCAGGAACGGATTGACGCTCTGCCCGCCGGAATCGAGCAGCAGCGTCGCCCCGTCCGGCGCCGCCTGCGCGACATAGCCCGCGCCGACCGCGCCCGAGGCGCCGGACCGGTTCTCCGGCGTCACGACGGCACCCAGCAGCTCCGACATGCGCGGCGCGACCAGCCGGCCGAGGATGTCGGTCGACCCGCCCGGCGGGAAGGCGATGACGAGGCGCACCGGCCGGTCCTGGGCCAGGGCCGGGGTGGCGAGCGTCAGGGCGAGCAGGGCGCGGCGCAGCATGGCCCCTGGGGTGGGCATGCCCGCCGGATCCGTCAAGCGACGCGACGATGACACCGCGTCACTCGAGGCGGATGTTCTCCACCCGGATCAGCTCGGTCAGGCGGGCGCGCTGCTCCGCCGCGAAGGCGGCGAGCTGCGCCGGCGTGCTGCCGACCGGCAGGATGCCGATCTCGGCGTAGCGCCGCTGCACCGACTCCTCCGCGAGCGCGGCCGTGGCGGCCTCGTGCAGCCTCGCGATGATCGCGGGCGGCGTGCCCGACGGCACCCAGAGCGCGACCCACTCGTTCAGTTCGAAGCCCGGGAAGCCCTGCTCGGCCACCGTCGGCACGTCGGGCAGCGCGGCGAGGCGCTCCTTGGTCGAGACGGCGAGCGCGCGCAGCCGCCCTTCACGCACCAGCGGCGAGGCCTGCGGAATGGTCGAGAAGTTGAACGACACCTGCCCCGCCAGCACGTCCGCCATCGCCGCCGCGCTGCCGCGATAGGGCACGTGGACCACCTCGATCCCCGCCTGGCGCGCGAGCAGCGCCGAGGCGAGATGCGGCCCCGCCGCGATGCCCGAGGAGGCATAGGTGAGCCGCCCCGGTTCCCGCTTCGCCATCGCAATGAGGTCGGCCAGCGTCCGCGCCGGGAAGTCGGGCCGCACGACCAGCAGGTGCGGCAGCACCGAGACCTGCGTCACCGGCGCGAAAGCCTGCGCATAGTCGAAGGGCAGGCGCATCAGGCTGTTGTTGCTGACATGCGCCGCCGCGTCGGCGAGCACCGTGTAGCCATCCGCCGGCTGTTGCGCGACGAAGCCCGCACCGATCGACCCCGAGGCGCCGCCGCGGTTCTCGACCACGACGGGCTGGCCCAGCACCTCCTGCATCCTGGGCAGCAGCAGGCGCACGGGCACGTCGACGCCCCCACCCGGCGTCCAGGCCACCAGGATGCGCACCGGGCGCGTCGGCCAGGCCGGCGCCTGGGCCTGCGCGACCGCGGGGATCGCAAGCCCGGCCAGCGCCGCCCGCCGCGTGAGGATCGTTCCGCCCGTCATCTGTCGCTCCCGTCCCATTGGCGTTGTATCCTCGGGTCATGGCCGTTCGCCGTCCGCAGGGCAATCCCGCGCCCGCCTCCGATCTCTTTGGCGCCCCTGCGGAGGATGCATCCGCATCGGCGCCCGATGCCGCGCGTCCCCTCGCCGACCGGCTGCGCCCGCAGACGCTGGCGGAGGTGGTGGGCCAGGACCACCTGCTCGGCCCCGAAGGCGCGATCGCGCGCATGCTGGAGCGCGGTTCGCTGGCCTCGCTGATCCTCTGGGGCCCGCCCGGCGTCGGCAAGACGACGATCGCGCGCCTGCTCGCGGAAGCCGCGGGGCTGCGCTTCACCGCGCTGTCGGCGGTATTCTCCGGCGTCGCCGACCTCAAGCGCGCCTTCGACGAGGCGCGCGCGCGCAAGTCCAACGGCCAGGGCACGCTGTTGTTCGTGGACGAGATCCACCGCTTCAACCGCGCCCAGCAGGACGGCTTCCTGCCGGTGGTCGAGGACGGCACCGTCACCCTGGTCGGTGCGACGACCGAGAATCCCTCCTTCGCGCTGAACGGCGCGCTGCTCTCGCGCTGCCAGGTGATGGTGCTGAAGCGCCTGGACGATGCCGCGCTCGAATTGCTGCTGGACCGTGCCGAGGCACTGACCGGACGGCCCCTGCCGCTGGATGCTGCCGCGCGCGCCACGCTGCGTGCCATGGGCGACGGCGACGGGCGCTACCTGCTCAACATGGCCGAGCAGCTGTTCGCGCTGCCCGAGCGCACGAGGCCGCTCGACACCGCCGCGCTGTCGAACCTGCTCGCGAAGCGCGCCGCGCTCTACGACAAGGACCGCGAGGAGCACTACAACCTCATCTCCGCGTTGCATAAGTCGATGCGCGGATCGGACCCCGACGCGGCGCTCTACTGGTATGCGCGCATGCTCACGGGCGGCGAGGACCCGCGCTACATCGCCCGCCGCCTGACGCGCTTCGCGGCCGAGGATGTCGGCATGGCCGATCCGCGCGCCCTGCCCCTCGCCATCGCGGCGTGGGAGACCTACGAGCGGCTCGGTTCCCCCGAAGGCGAACTGGCGCTCGCGCAACTCGTCGTGCACCTGGCGACAGCGCCGAAGTCCAACGCCGTCTATGCCGCCTTCGGCGCGGCGATGCGCGCCGCGAAGGAGACCGGGTCGCTGATGCCGCCCAAACACATCCTCAACGCGCCGACGAAGCTGATGAAGGAGATCGGCTACGGGAGCGGCTACGAATACGACCACGATGCCGACGAAGCCTTCTCCGGCCAGGACTATTTCCCGGACGAGATGCACCGCCAATCCTTCTACCGCCCGAGCGACCGCGGCGCGGAAGCCGCCATCGCCGAACGCATGGCGCGGTGGGACGAGATCCGCCGCCGCAGGAAGCGGGGCTGAGCGGTGCCGGTGAACCTGACGGCGGTCCTGCTGGTCGCCATCGGCGGCGCCGCCGGATCGGTGCTGCGCTACCTCACCTCGGTCGCCGCGCTGGAATGGCTGGGTCCGGCCTTCCCCTGGGGCACTCTGACCGTCAACGCGGTCGGCAGCTTCGTCATCGGCGCCATGGCCGGCGCCGGGGTCGAGGGCAATGCGCGCTTCCTCCTCGTCACCGGCCTGCTCGGCGGCTTCACCACCTTCTCGGCCTTCTCGCTCGAGGCGACGATGCTGTGGGAACGGGCGCCGGTACTCTCGGTCGCCTATGTGGCGGCGTCCGTCGCGCTCGGCGTCGCCTGCTGCGTCGCGGGGTTCTGGCTTTTCCGGCGCTAACGCCCGCGCAGCGACGCCTGCACCAGCGTATCGAGCGCCGAGAGGAAGCGAGACCGCGCCGCCTTGTCGAGCGGCGGCGGCCCGCCCGTCGCTATCCCGGCCTCGCGCAGGCTGCGGCCGATCTCGCGGCTCGCCAGCGCACCGCCGATGTTGCTGCTGTCCCAGACCCGCCCGTTCGGCGCCACCGCCTTGGCCGATTTCGCAAGGCAGCGGGAGGCGAGCGGGATGTCGGACGTGACGCAGACATCGCCCGCCGCGATGTGCTCGACGATCCAATCGTCGGCGGCGTCGGCCCCCTCCCCCACCACGACGATGCGTGCATTGGGCAGCGGCGGCGGGCGCACGCCGCGCGACCCGTTGCCGACCACGACGACGGGCAGGCCCAGCCGGCCGGCGACGCGATAGGTCTCGTCGCGCACCGGGCAGGCGTCGCCGTCGATGTAGATGGTCGGTTGGGTCAGCGGCCGGCCCAGACACGCGAAGGGATGAAGACCTCGCCGGACATCAGCTTGCGCGCGGTGCGCAGCGTGCCGCCGCCCAGCACCTCGACATTCTCGTTGCCGGTGCGGCGCGTGCTGATGACTGCTTCCATCTGGCCGGACGGGTGTTCGAGGACCACCGTCTCGCGCTCGTTCGGCCCGATGCGCGCCATCCCATCGGCCACCGTGCCCGGCAGCATCGTCGCTGTGGCGATGCAGATGCCGCCCGTCACCGCCATCGCCTCATGGCAGGCGAGCGGCGTGAAGTAGCGCGCCGCGATGCCCGACCCGCCCGCCGGTTCGGCCACCATCGCGAATTTCGGGATGACGCGCCCTTCCGCATCGCCCATGCCCATGGCGAGCGACGCCGCACGGCGGATGCGCTCGATCCGCGCCATGAAGTCCTTGTCGGCGTCGAGCTCCTTCGCACTCTCCCGCGCCGTCTTGCCGAGGTCGGCCGCGCGCGCGATCACCACCGGCATGCAGACATCGAGGCAGGTGACCTCCACCCCCTCGATCATGTCCTTCATGTTGCCGGTGGGCGCCAGCTTGCCCGTCGCCCCGCCCACCGCATCGGCGAAGTTCAGCACGATGGGCGCGGCCGTGCCCGGCACGCCGGCGATCGCCGTATCGCCCTCATAGGTCACCTTGCCCCCCGGCGTCTGCACCACCGCGTCGATCAGCGCGCCGGTGTTGACCGCGCGGATCAGCACGCTGGTCTCGCCATCCCGCGCCGGGACCAGCCCCTTCTCGATCGCGAAGGGTCCGATGCCCGCCAGCATGTTCCCGCAGGTCGGCCCGAAATCGACGAAGGGCTTGTCCACCGACACCTGCGCGAACAGGTAGTCGACCTGCTGCTTCTCCCCCTTCGCGGCCGGGGAGACGATGCACACCTTGCTCGTCAGCGTCGTGGCGCCGCCGAGGCCGTCGATCTGCCGCGCATCGGGCGATCCCATGGCCGCGAGGAGCACCTGCGCGATCCCCTCCCGGCTTTCCGGCAGGTCGGAGGCGAGGAAATAGGGGCCGCGGCTGGTGCCGCCGCGCATCAGGGTGCAGGGGATCGCGGTCTGGGTCATGGGGCCCGACGATAGGCCCGCCCCGGGCAGCCGTCAGCACCCCCCGCCAAGCCGTGCTATAGGGCGCCATGCCCGTCACCACCCGTACCGTCCGCCCCGCGGATGGCGAGATCCGCCTCGACCGCTGGTTCCACCGCCACTTCCCCGCCCTCACCCAGGGTGCGCTGCAGAAGATGTTGCGGTCCGGCCAGATCCGCGTCGACGGCAAGCGCGCCGAGTCCAACACCCGCCTGGTCCCCGGCCAGGTCCTGCGCATCCCGCCCATGCCCGACGCCCCGGCGCCCAAGGCCGAGCCCAAGCCGATCGACCCACGGGAGGCCGCGGCCCTCGAACGGCTGGTGATCTACCGCGACGATTCGGTCATCGCCCTGGACAAGCCGCAGGGCATGCCGGTGCAGGGCGGGCCGGGCATCGCGAAGCACATCGACGGCATGCTCGACGCGTTGCGCTTCGGCAATGAGGAACGCCCGCGCCTGGTGCATCGGCTCGACCGCGACACGACCGGCGTGCTGCTGCTCGCGCGCACCCCGGCGGCGGCGTCGAAGCTCGCCGCGGCCTTCCGCGGGCGCGACGCGGAGAAGACCTACTGGGCCATCGTCGTCGGCCGGCCGCATCCGCTCGAAGGCCGTATCGACATGCCGCTCGCCAAGCATGCCGGCGGCCATGGCGAGCGCGTCGTCCCGTCCGACGCCAAGGATGCGGCGCGGGCCGTCACCCTGTTCCGCACCATCGATTCCGCGCAGAAGCAGGCGGCGCTGCTGGAACTGACGCCGCTCACCGGCCGCACGCACCAGCTGCGCGTCCACTGCGCCTCGGCGCTGAAATGCCCGATCCTCGGGGACGGCAAGTATGGCGGCGCGGCCGCGCATCCCGAGGGTTTCGGCGACCGCAGCCTGCACCTCCATGCCCGCGCCCTGCGGGTGCCGCACCCCGAAGGCGGCATGCTGGAACTTGCAGCCCCCCTGCCGCCGCACATGAAGGACACCTTCGCCTTCCTCGGCTTCGACCGGCCGCGCACGCCCTCCTGCCGGCGGGTGCGCTGAGGCGCCGGCGATGCGGGCCCTGAAATGGGGCGGGGGCATCGTCCTCGGCCTGATCCTCCTCGCGATCGGCGGCGTCGTGGCCCTGACCATGGCGCTCGATGCCGGCGCGCTGTCGCCGCGCATCCTGGCCGCGATCGAGGCCTCGACCGGCCGGGCGGCGACGCTCGGCGCCGTCTCGCTGCGCCCCGGCCTGTCCCCGCGCCTTGAGGTCCAGGGCGCCACCCTGGCCAACCTGCCCGGCGGGTCGCGGCCGGAGATGGCGACGATCCGCCGGCTCGAGGTCCGCCTTGCCCTGCTGCCGCTGCTGCGCGGCGATATCCGCATCGAGGGCATCGAGATCGACGGCGCCGACATCCTTCTCGAGCGCACGGCCGGCGGCGCGCCGAACTGGCTGTTCCGCGCGGCGCCGCGCGACCCCGCGCCCGCGGCCCCCGCCACCCCCGCGCGGCCGGCCACCGCCGCCCGGCCGGTGGTGATCGAGGAGATCATCCTCACCGACAGCCGCGTTACCCTGCCCGATCCGCGCCTCGGCGTCGTCACCCTCGCCCGGGCGCGAGTGGAAGGCATCGGCAGCGGCCGCCCACCGGGCTTCGCGGCGCGGGTCGGCGTGCTGGGCCTCGTCGCCACCATCGAAGGCGACGCCTGGCCCGAGGGCGATGGGATCGGCGCGATCCGGGGCAGTCTCGTCACCGGCGGCAACCGCATGGGCCTCGAAGGGCGGCCCGGCACCTCGCTGCGCGTCACCCTTGCCCTGTCCGAGCCAGCCGAGTTGCGGCCCCTGATCGCCGCACTGGTGCCCGCCCTGCCCGAGACGGCGCCGCTGCCGCCCATCGAGGCTGCCTTCACGCTCGATGCTGCGCTGCGGCCCTCGGAGATCACGGCCACCCTTGGCGCGGCCGACCTCGGCGCCCTGAGCGAAGGACTCGCGCTGACCCGCGCGACCCTGCAGGCGCCGGCCCTCGACCAGCCGGCGGAAGCCCGGATCGAGGCGACGCGCGCGGGCCTCGCCGTCGCCGCGACGCTGCGGATCGGAACCCCGGCAGCGCTGCTGGCCGACCGGCCCGTCTCGGTGCTGGCCGAGGCCGCGGCGGCCGGAGCCACGCTGCGCGCCGAAGGGCGCGTGGAAAAGCCGCTCAGCCGGTCCGGCGCTTCCGCCGCGCTGCGCATTGCCATCCCGGACCTCGCCGCGCTCGCGCCGCTGCTGCCGGACCCGCCGCCGCTGACGGATCTCGCCATCGAGGCCGACCTCGCCTTGCCGGCCGGGCGCGATGGCGAGATCCGCGTCCGGCGCTTCCGCGTCGTCTCCCCGTTGCTGGCCGCGGAGGGCGACCTCGCGCTGCGGCCGGGCAGCCCGCTCGGTGTCACGGGCCGCATCGCAGCGAGCCGCGCCGATCTCGACACGCTGGGCGAACGCCTCGCCGCCCGGGCCGCAACCGCGGCACCGGCTCCCGCGCCGTCGCCCGCGCCGGCGCCGGCACCGGCGCCCGCCCCCGCGCCGGCCCCATCCGGCGAACGTCGGGTCATTCCCGACATCCCGCTGCCGATCGCCGCCGTGCGCGCCTATCATGGACGCGTCGAGGTCTCCGCCGCCGAACTGATCCTCGGCGGCGCGGCGTGGCGGGAGGTGCGCGGCACGCTCGCGATCGCCGACGGCGTCGCGCGCCTCACCCCCTTCGCCGCGGTCACGCCGGGTGGGCCCGTGCAGGGCGAGGTGACGATCGACGCCGCGCAATCGCCGCCCGCCGTCGCCTTCGCCATCAGGAGCGAAGGCGCGGGCCTCGACCTCGCCGCGCTGCGCCTGGCCCGGCGCGAGGCCGCGAGCATCGAGGGCCAGGCCCAGATCCGCATCGAGGGCCATGGCCGCGGCGCCACCACACGCGCCCTGGCCGGCACGCTGACGGGGGAAGCCGGCCTCGCGCTGGTGAACGGGCGGCTCGACCGCGCGGGCATGCTGCGCCTCGGGCCCGACCTGCTGGGGCTGCTGCTGCCGGGGGCGCCGCAGGAAGGCCTGGACCTGCGCTGCTTCGCCGTGCGGATCAGCGCGGAGGACGGGATGGCCACGACGCAGGCGCTGCTCGCCGAGACCTCGGCCGGGCGCATCGAGGGTTCCGTGGCGGTGAACCTCCGCTCCGAGGCGATCGCCGCGCGGCTGCTGCCCGACGTCACGCTGCTCGGCGTGCGGGTGCGCGCGCCGGTCGGCGTGGGCGGCACCCTGGCCGCGCCGCGCATCGGCGCCGAGCCGGCGCGCGCGCTCGCCCGGGTGGTCGAGGACACGGTGGCGAACCGGCTCTGGCGCAATCCCACCGTGGAATGGCTGCGCGGGCGGATCCCCGGGGGGCATCCTGCGGGGGATTGCGACGCGCAACTGCGCCTGGCGCGGTTCGGCGCCGACGGCCCCGTGCCGCCGCCGCAGGAATTCGTCCCCGGCGTGCCGCGCGAGTTGCAGGGCACGACGCAGGAATTGCTGCGCGGCCTCGGCGGGCTGTTCGGCGGCGGGCGGCGGTAGAGCCCGCGCCCGAACGGGAGTACAGGCACGGCATGACACGCGCCGAAGACCCGCACGCCCTGCGGCCCGAAGGGCCGAGGCCGCGAACGCGGCCCGCGGCAAGTGTCGCGAAGGCAAGGCCGGCGGATGCCGGCCGCCCGCCGTCTGAGGGCCAACAAGGATGAAACGCTTCTGGGACAACGCCGTCGCCGTGACGCGGCCCGAGGGCGGCCACGCCGTCCTGCTCGACGGGCGTCCGCTGCGGCTGCCCGGCGGCAAGCCGCTCGCCACCGCCTCCGGCCCGCTGGCCGAGGCGATCGCCGCCGAATGGCAGGCGGCGGGCGAGGCCAAGGGCGGCGAGATGACGATGGAGCATGTGCCGCTCACGCGCCTGCTCGGCACCGCGCAGGACCGCGTCGCGCCGGATCCCGCGGCGATGGTCGCGGGCCTGGCGAAGTATGGCGAGACCGACCTGCTCTGCTACCGCGCCGACGATCCGGCGCTCGCCGAGCTGCAGTCGCGCGAATGGCAGCCGCTGCTCGACTGGGCCGCGGCGGAACACGGCGCGCCGCTGACCGTCACCGCGGGGCTGATGCCCGTCACGCAGCCGGAAGCAAGCCTCGCTGCGCTGCGCGACGCGGTCGCGGCGCATCGCGCGGAGGAACTCGCGGCCCTCGGCGTCGCCGTGCCGTCGCTCGGCAGCCTGGTGCTCGGGCTCGCGCTGTCGGCCGGCCGGATCGCGGCGGCGGAGGCGCATCGCCTCGCGGTCATCGACGAGGTGTTCCAGGAACGCCGCTGGGGCGAGGATCCCGAACGCCTCGAACGCCGCGCCCGGGCCGCACAGGAGCTGGCATTGGCCGAGCGCTTCCTCGCCCTGGTGCGGGCATGAGCGCGCGCATCGTCATCATCAGCGGCCGCGTCCAGGGCGTCGGCTATCGCGACTGGATGGTGATCGAGGCCGAGCGCCTCGGCGTGCATGGCTGGGTGCGCAACCGCCGCGACGGGACCGTGCAGGCACTGGTCGCCGGCGAGGAAGCCGCCGTCCAGGCGCTGCTGCTGCTCTGCCGCCGCGGCCCGGTGATGGCGCGCGTCGAGGACATCGCCGAGGATTTCGCCGAGGCGCCCGCCGAGCCCGGCTTCCGCCGCCTGCCGACCGGATAGGACATGCACGACCTCACGACCGACGCCCTGCTCGACGCCGTCCGCGGATGGGTCGAAATCGAGAGCCCGACCAACGACGCCGCCGGCGTGAACCGCGTCGCGGACCATGCCGAAGGCCTGCTGCGCGGCATCGGCGCGACGATCGAGCGCACCCCGGGCCGCGACGGCTACGGCGACATCCTGATCGGCCGCGTGCCGGGCGCGGAACCAGGTCCGGGCCTGCTGCTGCTCGGCCACATCGATACCGTGCACCAGCGCGGGACCTTCGCATATCGCCGCGACGGCGAGCGCGCCTATGGCCCGGGCATCTACGACATGAAGGGCGGCAACGCGATGGCGGTCGCCGCGCTGCAGCACCTGCACGCGACGGGCCGCCGCCCCCGCCTGCCGGTCAGCGTCATGATGATCCCGGACGAGGAGGTCGGCAGCCCCTCCTCCCGTGCCGCCATCGAGGCCGAGGCCTTGCGCCATCGCGCCGCGCTGGTGGTCGAGCCCTCCGGCGAGGGCGGCAAGTTCACCGTCGCGCGGCACGGCATCGCGCGCTGGCACCTGCGCACCATCGGCCGTCCCGCCCATGCCGGCGCCTACCATGCCGAGGGGCGTTCCGCGGTGCGCGAGATGGCGCACCACATCCTGGCCCTCGAGGCGCTGACCGACCATCCGCGCAACTTCTTCGTCAACATCGGCATCGTGCAGGGCGGCACGCACGAGAACATGGTCCCGGCCGAATGCCGCGCCATCTGCTACGCGCTGGTGACGACGGCGGTCGAGGAGCGCGAGCTGCGCGAGGCGGTGCATGCCCTGCCCCAGCATGACCCCGACGTCTTCACCGAGGTGACGGCCGGCCTCGGTCGCCCGCCCTTCGGCAAGACGCCGGCGATCCAGGCGCTCTACGACCATGCCGCGGCGCTGGCGCGGGAAGCCGGACTGCCCTCGGCCGGGGAACGCGTCGCGGGCGGCGGGTCGGACGGCAACTTCACCGGCGCGCTCGGCGTGCCGACGCTCGATGGCCTCGGCGTCATCGGTGGCGGGCCGCATACGCGGGAGGAGTTCGTCGAACTGCGCTGCCTGGTCCCCCGCACCCGGCTGCTGGCGCGGCTGTTCGAGACGCTGGGGCCCGGCACCGCGGGGCTCTGAGAGAACACACGGCTCCGTGACATCGTCACGGGGCCGGTCCATCCTCCGCAGGCCGGGCCTGCGAGAGGAATCATCCATGGCGTTGGAGATCATCGGCAGCGGCTTCGGACGCACCGGCACGGCATCGCTGAAACTGGCCCTCGAACGGCTTGGCTTCGGGCCCTGCCACCACATGCACGAGGTCTTCGCGAACCCGCCCCAGGTGCCGCACTGGCAGGCCGTCGCGGCGGGCAAGGCAGTCGACTGGGACACGATCTTCGCCGGCTACAGGTCCCAGGTGGACTGGCCCGGCGCCCATGTCTGGCGGGAACTCGCCGCGCATTACCCGGACGCCAAGGTGATCCACTCGGTCCGGCCCGAGGAGTCGTGGTGGCGCAGCTTCTCCTCGACGATCGGGCGGCTCGCGGTGAAGCGGGACGCCCTGCCGCCCCTGCCCCCGCATGTCCATGACATGCTCCAGGCCGGGATCTCGATGGTGCAGGAACAGACCTTCGGCTGCCCCGCCGATGACCGCGAGGGCGTGCTCGCCGCATACCGCAAGCGGGAAGCCGAGGTGCGCGACGCGATCCCGCCGGGCCGCCTGCTCGTCTTCGACGTCGCCGAGGGCTGGGAGCCGCTGTGCCGCTTCCTCGGCGTGCCGGCGCCCGAGGAGCCCTTCCCGAAGGTCAATTCCAGCGAGGAGTTCTGGGAACCCCTCGGCGGCACACCGATCTAGAGGCCAAGCCGCGCCCAGGCGGCGCGTTCCTCGACCGCATGGGCCACGGCCTCGGCGCCTTCCCGCGCGCCGGGGATCAGCCGCCAGGGGAAGCCGCGCTTGCGCTGGCCCAGCCGGATGATCTTCACTTTCTCCCCGAAGCGGCGCTTCGCCTCGCTCTCGGCATCGCCCAGCGCGTCGGCGAGGCCGAGCCCCACCGCATCGCGCCCGGTCCAGAAGCGGCCGGTGAAGAGCGTGTCGTCCGGCGCCTTGAGTTTCGCGCCGCGCCGTTCGCGCACCCAGGACTTGAATTCCTCGTGCAGCTTGGCGAGCAGGTCTTCGAGCCGCGCGACATCCTCCGCGCGTTCCGGCCGGAAGGGGTCGAGGAAGGATTTCTCCTCCCCCGCCGTGCGGAGGCGGCGTTCCACACCGAGCCGCGCCATCGCCTCGCCGAAGCCGAATCCGGCGCTGATGACGCCGATGGACCCGAGGATCGAAGCCGGGTCGGCGACGATCTCGTCCGCCGCGCAGGCGATCCAGTAGCCGCCCGAGGCCGCCGCATCCTCCACCACCGCGATGGCCGGGACCTTCTTCTCCTCGGCCAGGCGCCGGATCTGGCGCGCGATCAGCGAGGACTGCACCGGCGATCCGCCCGGCGAGTTGATCACCAGCATCACGGCGGCGATACGCTTGACGGAGAAGGCGCGGTCGAGCAGCGCCTGCACCCCGGCGGCATTGAGCCCGCCGGAGAGCGGATCGGGCCGCGCGGCGATCAGCCCGGCCAGGCGCACCAGCGCCACACGCGGCGCGCGGTCGAGGAAGGGAATACGCATGTCCCATAGATGCCGACGCCGCGCCCCGCATCAAGCCGCCTTGCCGGTTCGCCTCCCCCGCGCTGTCATGCCGCCATGACCGAGAACCGCGTGATCGTTGCCGGCGCCGGCCCCGCCGGCCTCGTTGCCGCCGCCCTGCTGGCGGATGAGGGCATTCCCGTCCTGATCGTCGAGCAGGCGCGCGACCTGCCCGACGACCTCCGTGCCTCGACCTTCCACCCGCCGACGCTCGACATGCTCGACCGCTTCGGCGTGACGGGGGCGATGATCGAACAGGGGCTGATCTGCCCGACCTGGCAGTTCCGCGACCGGCACACAGGCGTGATCGCCACCTTCGATCTTGGCCACCTGAAGGACGACACGCGGCATCCCTACCGGCTGCAATGCGAGCAGTGGCGGCTGACGCGGATGCTGCGCGACCGTCTCGCGACCAATCCGGACGTGACGTTCGTCTATGACGCGAAGGCGGTGGAGGTGGCGCAGGACGCGGATGGCGTGACGCTGACGGTCGAGCGCCCGGACGGGTCGCGCGAACCGCTGCGCGGGCGCTACCTGGTGGGCGCGGACGGGGCGTCCTCGGCGGTGCGCAAGTCGCTCGGCATCGGCTTCGAGGGGATGACGATCCCGGAGATCTTCCTCACCCTTTCGACCACCTTCCCCTTCCACGAGGCGATCGGGGACCTCACGAACATCGCCTACATCTCCGACCCCGAGGAATGGTTCGTCCTGCTGCGCACGGCCTCGCTGTGGCGGGTGCTCTTCCCGACCGATCCGGGGGAGAGCGAGGAGCGCATGCTCGACCCCGCGCGCATCGAGGAACGGCTGCAGGCGATGATCCCGAACCCCGCGGGCTACGAGCTGCGCCACCGCACCGCCTACCGCGTGCACGAACGCGTGGCGGACACCTATGCGAAGGGCCGCTGCTTCATCGCGGGCGATGCGGCGCACATCAACAACCCGCTCGGCGGGATGGGGATGAACGGGGGCGTGCACGACGCCTTCAACCTGGCAGGCAAGCTGATCGAGGTGTGGCGCGGCGCCGACCTTGCGCTGATGGAGCGCTATTCGCGCCAGCGGCGGAAGGTGGCGCTCGAGACGGTGCAGGCGACGGCGCTGCGCAACCGCCAGATCCTGAACCAGCGCGACCCTGAGGTGCGGCGCGCCTATCACGACGACCTTCGCGCCACCGCCGCCGACCCGGCGAAGCACCGTGCCTTCCTGCTGCGCAGCTCGATGATCCAGTCGCTGCGCGACCTGGAGGCCGTCGCGTGACCGTGCCAGGGGGCGGAAGGCGGCCCGAGGCGTCGCCTCGGGCCGGGAGCGCACAGCGCGACCGCGCCCAGACCACCCGCCGCCGCCGACGCGCCAGTGCTTGGCGCGAAGGCAAGCCGCACGGATGTGCGGCGCCCGCCGTCTGAGGGACAAGAAAAATGAGCGGACATCCGGAAGCGGACATCTACCACCGGCAGGGCATGGGCAACCGCTCGGGCCTGGGCGCAGCGCCCGCGCTCGTCATCGTCGATTTCGTGGTGGGTTTCTCCGACCCCGCGCATTTCGGCGGCGGCAACATCGGCCCCGCGATCGAACAGACGGTGCAGTTGCTCGCCTTCGCGCGCCGGCAGGGCTGGCCGGTCGCGCATACCCGCGTGGTCTATGCCGAGGACGGGTCGGATGCCGGCGTCTTCACGCTGAAGGCGCCGTCTCTGCGCAAGCTGACGGAAACCAGCCCGCTGTCGCAGATCGTGCCGGAACTCACGCCGCTGCCGGGCGAACTGATCGTGCGCAAGCAGGGCGCCTCGGGCTTCTTCGACACCAACCTGGCGGGCTGGCTGGCGTTCCGGCGCGTCGACACGGTAGCGGTCGCGGGCTGCACCACATCGGGCTGCGTGCGCGCGACGGTGGTCGACGCCATGCAGCACAATTTCCGCACCGTCTGCGTGGTGGATTGCGTCGGCGACCGGGCGATCGCGCCGCATGAGGCGAACCTGTTCGACATGGGTCAGAAATACGCGGACCTGATGACGCGCGCGGAACTCGAAGCCGACTGGACGGCACCGCGATGAGCCTGATCGAGATCCGCGATGGCGAGGCCTCGCCCGACATCGCCACGGTCTACGCGGCGCTGCGCGCGACGATGGGCGTGCCGCAGGTCAACCTGATCTGGCGCCATGCGGCAGCACTCCCGGGCGTGCTGGACTGGCTCTGGGCACAGGCGCGGCCGGCGTTGGACAGTGGCGCCGCCGCAGGCGCGCGGGACCGCATCGCGGCCGCTGTGCGCGTGCCGGCCCTGGCGCACAGCACCGCGCCCGAAGGCGTCGCTGCCCTGATCGAAACCTACAATCGCGGCAACCTGACGAATCTCGCGGTGCTGACGGCGGTACGGATGCGCACCGAGGGCGTGGCGCCCGGGCAGCCTGGCGCCACGGCCCTTGCCGGCCCCGCGCTGCCGGCGCCACCGCCCCTGCCGCGCCTCGACGCGCTGCCGCCGGCCGAGGCCGCCACGGTGCGCGCGCTCGCCGCCGCGCATGGCCTGTCGGACCCGGCGGTGGTCCCGAGCCTGTACCTGCACCTCGCCCACTGGCCTGAGGTGCTGCCACGGCTTCCGGGACTGCTCGCGCCACTCTTCGCCGGCGCGGCGCTGCGCGACGCGCGGGACGCCGCCGTCGCGGCCGCCGCGGCCGCGGCGCCAGGGCTGATCGCCACGTTGGGCCCGGCGCCCGCCGCACCTGCCGCCCTACCCGGCTTCCTCGCGACCCTCGGGCTGTTCACGCGGGAGGTGATCCCCGGGATGGTGCCCGTCGGCCTCGCGCTGCGCAGCGCCCTCGCCTGAGCTACTGGAGCCGGGCGCCCGAGGCGCGGATGATCGCGCCCATCTTCTCGCTCTGCTCGGCCATGAAGCGCGCGAATTCCGCGCGCCGCATGATGGTCGGCACCGAGCCGCCGGCGGCGATGCGCTGGCGCAGGTCCTCCTCCCCGAGCGAGGCGGCCAGCGTCTCGTCCAGCCGTGCGAGGATCGGTTCCGGCACGCCCGCCGGGGTGGCGAGTCCGAACCAGCCCGTCGTCGTCACGTCGACGCCCTGCTCGCGCATCGTCGGCAGGTCGGGGAAGGCCGGCACGCGGTCGGGGCCCGAGACCGCGATCGGCCGCATGCGCCCCGCCTGCGCCATCGACGCCACCGCCGAGATCGACTGGAACAGCACGTCGAGCCGCGCCTCGATCAGGTCCGTGTTCATCTGCCCTGCCTGGTTGTAGGGCGCGTGGATGATCTCGATGCCCGTGATCTGGCCGAACTGCGCCGCCGCCAGATGCTGGGACGACCCGATCCCGACCGAGCCGAAATTCAGCGGCCGGCCCAGCCCCTTCGCCCAGGCCACGAATTCCTGCAGCGTCTTCGGCGGAATGGACGGCGGCACCACGACGATGTTCGGCACCAGCGCGATCATGCCGACCGCGGCGAAGTCCTTCTCCGGATCGAAGGGCATGTTCGGATAGAGCCACTTATTCGCCGCGTGGGAGGCGATGGAGGCAAGCCCCAGCGTGTATCCGTCCGGCGCGCTGCGCGCGACCGCGGTCATGCCGATATTGGTCCCCGCCCCCGGCCGGTTCTCGACCACCACCGGCTGGCCGAGCTTCGCCGACAGCCGGTCCCCGGCCAGGCGCGACATCACGTCGCCCGCGCCGCCCGCCGGCCCCGGATTGATCCAGCGGATCGGGCGGTCGGGCCAGGCGCCCTGGCCGCGCGCGGCGAAGGGCAGTGCGAGGCCCGGCGCGGCAAGCATCAGGGCGCGGCGTCGGATGGCGGCCATCGGTGTCGGTCTCCGGCGGGAAGCAACAGACATGATGCTTGCATGCGGCGTGCCGGCAAGGGCTGGCGCGTTCGCGCGCCTGTGGCAGGCTGCACGCCCTGACGAAAGCGGGAGAAGGCGATGGGCCGCGACATCCTTGGCTGGCGCAAGCTGTTCGGCGTGATGGGGCCGTCCACCAACACGGTCGTGCAGCCCGATTTCGACATGATGCGCCCGGCCGGCGTGACCAACCACTATTCGCGCATCTTCACGCCGAACGCCGACGCCGTGTCCAACGAGACCTTCCGCGCCGGCGCGGAACTGATCGGGGCGAACACGCTCGACGCGGTGCGCTCGGTGATGACCTGCAACCCGGACTACCTGGTCATGGGCATGTCGGCCGTCACCTTCTTCGACGGTGCGAAGGGCGCGGACCGCTTCATCAGCCAGGTGAAGGAGGTCTCGGGCCTCGACATCTCGGTCGGCAGCCATGCCTGCACCGCGGCGCTGAACGCCTATGGCGGCGTGAAGCGGCTCGCCGTGCTGTCGCCCTATTGGCCGGCCATGAACACCGAGGTCGCGCGCTACTTCGGCGACATGGGCTTCAGCGTGGTGCGCGACATCGCCCTGCAGTGCCGGTCCTGGACCGGCATCGCCCAGGTCACGCCGCGTCAATGCGTCGCGGCGATCAAGCAGATCGACGGCGACGACGTCGATGCGATCATCCAGGTCGGCACCAACCTTTCGATGGTGAAGCTCGCCGCCATGGCGGAACTCTGGCTCGGCAAGCCGGTTATCGCCATCAACGCCGCCACCTACTGGCATGCCCTGCGCGCCAACGGGATCATGGACAAGGTCGAGGGCTGCGGGCGGCTGCTCGAGGAATTCTGATGCCCATCCGTCCCGCCACCGAGGCCGACCTGCCCGCGATCACGGCGATCTACAACGAGGTGATCGCAACCTCGACCGCGATCTACATGGACGATCCCGTGTCGCTCGAGGACCGCCGCGCCTGGTTC
This sequence comes from Neoroseomonas marina, assembly GCF_012927745.1. Lineage (GTDB taxonomy): Bacteria > Pseudomonadota > Alphaproteobacteria > Acetobacterales > Acetobacteraceae > Neoroseomonas > Neoroseomonas marina. The sequence continues at coordinate 47,565 of NZ_JABBKX010000012.1, read as the reverse complement.
GCTGCGCGGCAATCGGCTGGGTATCCCGTGCTGGTGGCGGATGACGGGAACGGGGTGCTCGGCCTTGCGACCTTCGGGGATTTCCGGGCCTTCCCCGGCTACCGCCACACCGTCGAGCATTCCGTGCATATCCGCGCCGATGCGCGCGGCAAGGGCCTGGGCACGTCACTGGTCGGCGCGCTGTTCGACCCCGCGGTCGCCCTCGGGAAGCATGTGATGATCGCGGGCATCGATGCCTCGAACGAGGGCTCGATCCGCATGCATGAACGCCTCGGCTTCGTGCGCGGCGCGGTGCTGCACGAGGTGGGGCGGAAGTTCGGCCGCTGGCTGGACCTGCTTTTCATGGAAAAGATCCTCGACGCACCGGGAGCCGCACGATGACCGACGACCAGGTCCGGGACCTTCTGCTGCGCACGCGGCGCATCGCCGTGGTCGGTGCCTCGGATCGGCCGGGCCGGCCGAGCCATGGCGTGTTCCGCTTCCTGCTCGACCGCGGCTACGACGCGGTGCCGGTGAACCCCGCGTTGGACGGCCGGGCGGTCCACGGCGTGCCCTCGGTCGCCACCCTGGCCCAGGCCGGCCCGCTCGACATGGTCGACATCTTCCGCCGCAGCGTCGATGCGGGGGCCGTCGTGGATGAGGCGATCCGCCTCGGCGCCAACGCCGTCTGGCTCCAACTCGGCGTGATCGACGAAACGGCGGCGGAACGCGCGCGGGCCGCGGGCCTCGTGGTGGTGATGGATCGCTGCCCGGCGATCGAATGGGGCCGGCTCGGCCTGCCCCCGCGGATTGCTACAGGCCGGTAACAGCGCACCGAATCCGCTTGAAAGCGACGCTGCGCCGGGCCACTTCGCCGCGCGGCGGGAGAGTGCGCCCGATGGAGGGCCGCCCCTGACCCAGCCCGGGAGAGGATTCTGAGGATGACGGAAGAAGAACGGCGGATCATCTCCGCCTTCGTTGAACGGATCAGCGGCGCGGCCCCCGTGCCGCAGCCATCGACCAGCCCCTGGGGCGCCGCCGCGGCGCCGCAGCGCCCATCCCTGCCGCCCGTGGACCCCGAGGCGGACCGGCTGATCGCCGACCTCTTCGCCCGCTATCCCGAGGCACGTTACCGCATCACGCAGACGGCCTTCGTGCAGGAAGCCGCGCTGATCGAGGCAAACAACCGCATCCAGCAACTGGAATGGGAGGTGGAGAACGCCCGGCGGCAGGGCCAGGCCGCCGCGGCGCAGGCCGGTGGCAGCGGGATGCTCGGCGGCCTGTTCGGCGGACGGTCGAACGCGCAGATGCCCCCGCCGATGCCGCCCCGCCCGCAGCCGCAGTATCCGCAGGGCTACAACCCGCAGGCGCTGCAGCCGCAGGGCCGCGGAGGCATGGGCTTCCTCGGTACCGCCGCGGCCGCTGCCGCGGGCGTGGCCGGCGGCATGCTGATCGGCAACATGCTGTCCAGCGCCTTCGGCGGGCATGGCGGCGCCGCCCAGGCGGCGAGCCCCTTCGGCACCGGTGGCGCCGATGCGGCCCCCGTCTCCTCCCCCTGGACGGACCCCGCTGGCACCGCGGGCTTCGACGGCGGCGCGAAGGCGCCCGCCGACACCGGCTGGGGCCAGCAGGATGCCGCGCCCGTCGAGCAGGACGCCTGGGGCGCCCAGGACGATGGCGGCGACGCGGGCGGCGACGAGGAAATCTGAGTATTGGTTTCCAAAGGCCCTTCGGCCTTTGGCGGGTGGGGTTCGGGGAGGGCGGCGCCCTCCCCGTTCTCATTTGCGCCCCTCATTGACTCCAATCGCGGCATGATGATTCCTCATCCCACCATGCGCGTTCCCGACCTCGACCTCGACCTGCTGCGCGGCTTCGTCACGGTGGCCGAGCGCGGCGGCTTCACCGCCGCCGGCGTGGCGCTCGGCCTGACGCAATCGGCGATCAGCCTGAAGGTGAAGCGGCTCGAGGACATCCTCGGCAAGCGCGTGCTGGACCGCGGCGGCCGCGGCGTGGCGCTGACGCGGGAGGGCGAGACGCTGCTCGCCTATGCGCGGCGCATGCTGGCCCTGAACGACGAGGCGGTGCGCCGCATGGTCGCCCCCCCGGTCGCGGGCCGCCTGCGCCTGGGCGTCGCGGATCATTTCATCCCGCGCAACCTGGCCCCGGTGCTGGCCCGCTTCACCCAGACCTATCCGGAGGTCCGCCTGGAGGTGGAGGTGGGTCGCAGCCACGAGCTGCGCGCGGCCATGGCCGATGGCGCGCTCGACCTGGTGCTGGGCAAGCGTCGCGACGGCGAGACCGAGGGCCGTCCGGTCTTCACCGAGACCATCGTCTGGGTCGCATCCCCCGGCTGGGTGCCGCCCGAGGGCCGACCGCTGCCGATCGCGATGCTGCCGCAGGGCTGCATGTTCCGCGACCGCGCGCTGACCGCCCTGGCGCGCGCGGGGATCGCCTTCGAGGTGCTCTACACCTCGGCCTCGCTGCTCGGCGTCGCGGCGGCAGCGCAGGCGGGCTTCGCGGCGACTGTTCTCGGTCGGACCGGCCTGCCGGCGGGGCTCGCGGAACTCCACGGCCTGCCGGAGTGCGGCACGGCCGAGATGTGCCTGTTCGGCGACGCCGAGGGCCGCTCGGCGCTGGTCGATCCGCTGATCGGCTTCATCCGCGACAGCCTCGAGGCCCCCGCGACCTGAGGCGTCACGCCTGCCAGGGATCGGGCATGGCCTCGGCCGGCGTGTCGGCGAGGAGGAACTCGGTCAGGAAACGCGACAGCGCGCCGGCGGCGAGCAGCGGCGCGAGCAGCCCATGCCCACCCTGCACCGCGATGCCGATGCTGCGCGCGCCCGGCAGACCCAGCGCCAGAAGCCGCGCCCGCAGCCCGTCCTGCGGATGGAAGGCGCCGTAGGCCGACAGCAGCGCCGTGCCGCGTGGCTCCACCCCGGCGATCGCGGCATCGAGCGCGCCGCGATCCGCCCCCTCGGCAAAGCGCAGGCGCAGCGCGGCCGGATGCGCGCCATCCACGCTGACCGCCCGCCGTGCCCCGGCCAGCAGCCCGAAGCACAGCGCCGCCGCGCCGCCCGCGCTGGTGCCGATGCAGCGCATCCCGTCCGCATAGGCCGCGAGCGGCACATCCTCTGCGAGCCGTGCCGCCAGTGCGCGGAGGTCCGCCGCATAGCCCGGCACGCCGGTCAGGAAGGCTGCGCGCGCCGGGTCGCGCAGCATGACGACGTCGCATCGCTCCGCCGGCAGGGCCTGCAGGAAGACCGCCGTCGGGATGTTCATCCGCTGCGCGATGCCAGCGAAGGCAATGACGAGCGTCCGCGCCACCCCCGGCGTCGCCGGGCCTTCGAACAGCGTCACCGCATCGGCCAGCGCACGACGCCGAAAGGGCGCGACCGACGAACCGATCCGGCTCAGCGAACCATGCAGGCGTTCGAGCCAGCCGCGCGCCGGGTCGGCCAGCGCCTCCGGCGCCTGCGCTGCGATCTCGGCCGGGGCGAGCAGCGTCTCCGCCTCGATCTGCACGCGGTAGAAATCGGCCTCCGTACGGCAGGCGGCGAAGGCCGCGGCGAGATCCATCAGCGTCCCGCCAGATGGGCCGCGAGCGCGGCGACGGACGGATGGTCGAGCAGCGCCGCCTCGGCGATCTCGATCCCGGCCTCGAGCTGCATCCAGATGCAGAACTCCATGCGTGCGAGGGAATCGAAGCCGAGTTCCTCGAAGGCGCAGTCGGCGGCGGGATCCTCGAGCCGCGCCCGCGTGGCCTCGTCGGGAAACAGCGTGACGGGGTTGGCGAGCACGGCCCGCACGACCAACGCGCGCATCGCGGCGGGATCGCGGCTCATCGCGCCATCTCCGCCAACTGCTGTCGCAGCACCTTGCCCATGGCGTTGCGCGGGATCGCCTCCACCGCGACCACCTTGCGCGGCGCGCGCAGCCCGAGCCGCGCGCGGCAATGCGCGAGCAGCCCCGCCGCGTCGAAGCCGGCATCGCCCACCACCGCCAGCACGGGGATGTCGCCCAGTGCCGGCGCGCGCACCGGAAAGGCGGCGCAGTCGCGCAGGCCGGGGAAGCCCTCGGCCACCGCCTCGATCTCGGCGGGCAGGATCTTGATGGTACCGAGGGTCATCATGTCGTCCCGCCGCCCCGCCACCAGCAGCGCGCCCCAGGGGGCGAAGCGGCCGACATCGCCCGGCTGATACCAGCCGTCGATGCAGTGCCGCGCCGTCGCCGCCGGATCGTCGAGGTAGCGATCGATCGCGCCGGCCGAGCGGATGCGCACCAGGCCTTCCTCACCCTGCGGGACAGGCCGGCCATGCTCGTCCACCAGCATCACCTCGACGCCGGGCAGCACGTATCCCACCGTGTCGGGATGCGCGGCGTGTTCCTCGGGCCCGGCGATGGTGACCATGCCGGCCTCGGTCGCGCCGTACTGGACATGAACCCCGCAGCCGAGGCGTTCCTGCAGCCCGAGCCGCAACGCCTGCGGGATGCGCGCGCCGGTGGTGAAGATGCGCGTCGCATCGGGCCAGGTCGCGCCGATCCGCGCGCCGGCGGCGAACAGGGCCTCCGCCACCTGGGGCGGCATGTGCACCCGTGTGACGCCGTGGCGGGCGCAAAGCTCGGCCAACGCATCAGGCGTAAGGTCGGTGCCGAGCACCTCCGTCCCACCGGTCACGAGGCTGCGCAGGGTCAGGCGCTTGCCGTAGTTGCTGTCGAAGGGCACCTGGCGATGGAAGACCGTGCCATAGCCCGCGAGCGTCGCCGCGTGGTGCACCAGCTGCCCCTGGTCCGCGAGCATCAGCTTGGGCCGGCCGGTGGTGCCCGAGGTGCCGACGACGACGTCGCCCGCCAAGGACGGCGCCGCGACCGGTCCGTCATCGCGCGCGGCCGCCTCGATATCCGGGACGATGAGCGCCGCGCTGCCGGCGGCGTCCGACGGCGAAAGCCCGACCACTGCGACGAGCGCCAGCCGCGTCGCGAGATCCTCGCGCACCGGCGCCGGATCCCGCGGCGGCAGTGCCACCTGGCGGCAGCCGAGGCGCAGCAGCGCGAGGCTCACCGGAATCGCCGCGCGCTCCTCGCCCAGCGCGACGCCCACGGCATCGCCCGGCCGCAACCCCGCGCGCGCGAACTGCGCCGCGAGGCCGCGCACCTCGGCGACGAGCCGCCCATAGCCAACCGCCCCGTGCTCGTGGATCAGCGCCGGCCGGTGGGGGGCCTGGCCCGCGACCTGCTCGATGACCCCGACGATGGGCGGCGCCGTCCGATCGTCCATCGGGGTCCCGGTTCCGTTGTCGTTGCGGCCGGACCCTGCGGGATTCAACCGCTGCGTTCAAGTCGCGGGGTGCGCCGCATCACTCGCTTCGGGTGCCGTTCCGGGTGCAGATTGCCGCGCCGGGCCCAAGGCGAAGGAGGGACACGCCATGGCGGCGACCACCCTGACCGTGCACGTCGTGAACAAGGCGGGCGACCTCAGCGGGCGGTTCGATGCGAACCACCTCAAGACCTGCTGCAGCACGCTGCAGAAATACTTCGAGGACGCCATCAAGCCCGTCGCGACCTACAACGCGGTGTCGGTGCGCAGCGATTCGAAGCAGGGCGACGTGAAGGGCGGCGACCTGGTCTGCTACCTGCTGACCACGCCGTCGGACAGCATCGTCGCGACCCGCGCGACGACCGACATCACGCTCGGCGCCTCGGGATCGACGATGCTCGGCAGCGCCGACAAGGCCGTGGTGTCCGAGGTCTACATGCGCCAGATCGTGCAGGGCGGCGACCCGCGCGGCAACGCGACGACGAACCGCGAGACGCTGGTCGCGAACTGCATCCTGCACGAGCTCGCGCACAACCTCTGCGACGCGACGACGCCCATCGTGAAGGACATCCACAAGGTCCAGAAGGGCGTGATCTGCCGCGAGACGGATTCCTCGCCACTGTCAGGCACCGACGCGCCGAACTCGGTCGACAACGAGGTGATCGCCGGCGGACTCACCCGCCGCACCGGCGGGGTCAAGCAATATGCGGGCGGGATGCCGGCCTGACCTGTACCCCGCTTGCGCTCAGCGCTGGTTCCAGGGCGTGCGCTGCCACAGCGTGCGGTAGCTGTCCTGCAGCCCGCGCAGGCGGGTGAACCAGGCGCTGCCTTCCTCGTAGCGCGGCTCGGTGTAGCGGCTGCGCATGATGCGGACGAAGTCCGGGTCCTGCACCACCTCGCCCATCGCCTCGCGCAGCTTCGCCAGCACCGCGGGCGGCGTCGCGGCCGGCGCGACCAGGCCGCGCTCGGAGGCCATCTCGATGTCGAAGCCCAGTTCCTTGAGCGTCGGCACGTCCGGGCGGAAGGGGCTGCGCGCCGCGCCGGCCATCGCCAGCGTGCGCAGCTTGTCCCGGTTGGCCGAGACGGGACCGAGGTTCAGCCCCATCGAATCCACCTGCCGCCCGAGCACGGCCGCCAGCAGCTGCGGATCGCCCTGGAAGACGACATGGGTGAAGCGCGTGTCGGTCGCCGCCTGCAGCAGCACCAGCTGCAGGTGGTCGTCGGTGCCGACGCCCGGCGAGGCATAGGTCAGTGCCTCGGGCCGCGCCTTGGCCGCGGCGATGAAGTCCGCGAGCGTGCGGTACGGGCTGTCCTCGTGCACCGTGATCGCGGTCGGGTCGGTGACGATGTTCGCGATGCCGGCGAAGTCGTCGAGCTTGAACTGCGCCTGGCGCTCGATCGGGATGGTCAGCAGCCCCGGCATGTTCGTCGTCGCGAGCACATGCCCGTCCGGCCGCGCGCGCGCGACCGAGGCGAGCGCGACCTCGCCCCCCGCGCCGGGGCGGTTCACCACCACCACCGATCCGCCGATGCGCTTTTCGAGCAGCGGCGCCACGGCGCGCGCGTCGAGATCGGTGGCGCCGCCGGCCACGAAGCCGACGACGATCTCGACCGGGCGTTCCGGCCAACGGTTGGTCTGCGCCAGGGCCGGCGCGAAGCCCGGCGCAGCCAGCGAGGCGCCCGCCGCGGCGAGCAGCGTCCGTCTGCGTGTCGTCATGTCGTCCTCCCCTCGTTGCTCTCGATCCAGGCCATGAGGCGGCGGAGGCCTTCCTCCATCTGTACCTCCGGCTTCCAGCCGATGGCGTTGAAGGCTTCCTCATGCGCGATGCGGAAGGCCCCGCCGGAGGTCAAGCGCACCTTGCCCGGCGTGTCGCCGACGAATTCCGGCTCGATGTCCTTGCCCGCGAGCTTGGTGACCATGCGCACCAGTTCGAGCGTGGTGACCGGCTTGGGGCCGGAGGTGTTGACCGCGACATCGGTCGCATCGGCCTCGAAGGCCATGCGGTTGGCGCGCGCGAGGTCGCCGACATAGACGAAGTGCTTGGTCTCGGACCCGTCGCCATAGACCTGCGGGCGTTCGCCCTTCTTCACCTTGTCCCAGGTCTCGATGATGTAGAGCGCATTCGCCGCGCGGTAGTGCTGGCGCTCGCCATAGACCGTGGAGTAGCGCAGCACGACGTAGTCGAGGCCGAAGCGGCGCTTGTAGTCGCGGCAGAGCTGCTCGCCGATGATCTTGGTCGCGCCATACAGGATGGCCGCCGGCGGGGCGCCGACCGAATGGAAGGGCGTGGTCTCGACCAGGTCGCCCTTCACGCCCGGGCCGTAGCCGTAGACGGCGTTCGACGACGCGAAGACGACCTTCTTCACGCCATTGGCACGCGCCGCCTCGAGCGCGTTCTGCACGCCGCGGATGTTGACGTCGAGCCCGCCCCAGGGATCGCGATCCATGTTCAGCGTCATGTAGGCCGCGAGCAGCAGCGCGCCGTGGCAGCCTTCCATGGCGCGCAGCAGGTCCGGCAGGCGCATCACGTCGCCGCGCACCAGCTTCAGGCGCGGATTGTCGCGGATATGCGCGATCGCGCCTTCCGACCCCATGGAGAAATTGTCGAACAGCACGACTTCCGACGCGCCGGCGTCGAGCAGCCCGGCCGCGGTTGCGGAACCCACCAGGCTCGCCCCGCCCACGATGATGAACTTGTTGCCGGCAACAGGCACAGCGGCAGACATGCGCTTGCATTCCTTCTTGGAGATGTTTCCGCGGGGATGATTGCCCGGGTGAGCGGAGAGCGATAGGGGGCGCCGCCGCCGCCATTTCCGGATGCGAAATCGTCTCGCGGGCCGCCGGTCGCGGCCCTAGGCTTCGCACACCCATCATCGCGGCCCGGCCGCAAGGAATCTCGCATGAACGTCACACGTCGCACCGCCACCCTCGGCGGCCTCGGGTTGCTTGCCGGCGCCGCGGTGCCGCCCACCGGAGCGCTCGCCGAAGGCCTCCGCCTGTTCGAAGGCGTCGAGGACTTCTGGATCGCGACGGACGCCTACATCTTCGGCTACCCGCTCGTGACGATGGAGATGACGCGGCGCGTCATGACCAATGTCGCCACGGCCGGTGGTCTACACGCGCCGATGGGCCAGATCATCAAGGCGCGGTCCTATCCGGATGCGACCTTCCGCGACGTGACGGCGCCCAATGCCGACACGCTCTACACGACGACGTGGCTCGATGTCGGCAACGAGCCCTGGATCGTCAGCCTTCCCGATATGAAGGGCCGTTACGCGCTGTTCCCGATGCTCGATGGCTGGACGACGGTGTTCCAGGTGCCCGGCAAGCGCACCACGGGCACCGGCGCGCAGACCTATGCCATCACCGGTCCCGGCTGGACCGGCACGCTGCCGCCCGGCGTCACGGAGTACAAATCCCGCACCAGCATCGTCTGGCTGCTCGGCCGCATCTACTGCACCGGGACGCCGCAGGACTATGCCGAGGTGCATGCGCTGCAGGACCAGATCTCGGTAGTGCCGCTGAGCTCCTACGGCCGTCCCTACACGCCGCCCGCAGCCACGGTGGATACCTCGGTCGACATGCGCACCGCGGTGCGCGACCAGGTGAACGCCATGTCGGCCGTCCAGTATTTCACGCTGCTGGCCCAGCTGATGAAGCGAAATCCGCCGGTGTCCGCAGACGCGCCGGCGCTGGCCCGCTTCGCCCGCATCGGGCTCGTGCCCGGCCAGGACTTCGATGCCTCCAGGCTGCGCGCCGACTTCGCCAGCCGCATCCCGCAGGTCGGCTTCGACCGCATCATGCTGCAGTTCAAGATCAATCCGGCCGTCAAGGACATCAACGGCTGGGCCTACACGACGCGCACCGGCATCTACGGCACGGACTACCTGATGCGCGCGCTGATCACCGCCATCGGGCTCGGTGCGAACCGGCCGCAGGATGCGATCTATCCGACCTCGCTGAAGGACGCGAACGGGGACGAGTATTCCGGCGCCAACCGCTACGTGGTCCGCTTCCCGCCCGGACAGCTGCCGCCGGCGGAGGGCTTCTGGTCCATCACGATGTACGATGCGAACTACTTCTTCGTCGCCAACCCGCTCAACCGGTACTCGATCAGCGCGCGGCAGGATCTCAAGCGCAACGCGGACGGATCGGTGGACATCCTCATCCAGAACGCGTCGCCCGGCGCGGATCGGGAGGCGAACTGGCTGCCCGCACCCTCGGGCAAGTTCATCCTGATGATGCGGCTCTACTGGCCGCGGGAAGCCGACCCGTCGATCCTCGACGGGTCCTGGGTCATCCCCGCGGTGCAGAAGGCGGCCGGCTGAACCACCGCCGGGCGGGCCCGCCAGGGCCCGCCCGGAACGACGGGGCGCCGGTCAGTCCCGGCGCACCTCGGTGGGCGGCGGCGCCAGCCGCAGCACGGCGTAGCCGAGCAGCCCCGCCAGAAGCGATCCGCCGAGGATGCCGATCTTCATCCTCTCCTGCAGGTCGGGCGCGCCTTCGAAGGCGAGCAAGCCGATGAACAGGCTCATCGTGAAGCCGATGCCGCAGAGCAGCGCAACGCCGAACAGGTGCGTCCAGGTGGCGCGGAACGGCAACACGGCGAGGCCGAGGCGGATCGCGATCGCCGCGGCCCCCAGGACACCGGCCAGCTTGCCCACCAGCAGCCCGACCGCGACGCCTAGGGTCAGCGGTTCGCTCAGCGCCTGCCACCCGATGCCGGCGAGCGACACCCCGGCATTCGCGAAGCCGAAGACCGGCACCACCAGGAAGGCGACGGGCCTGTGCAGCGCGTGCTCGAGCTGGTGCAGCAGCGACTGCGACAGATCGTCCGGCCGGCCGGGCGCGGGCCGCAGAGGGATCGCGAGCGCCAGCAACACGCCCGCGATCGTCGCGTGGACGCCCGATCGCAGGACGAAGAACCACAGCACCAGGCCCACCAGCAGGAAGGGCCAGAGTGCCGGCACCCGCAACCGGTTCATGACGATGATCACGCCGAAAGTCCCGGCCGCGAGGACCAGGTAGGTCAGCGAGATCTCACCCGTGTAGAACAGGGCGATGACGACGACGGCGCCAAGGTCGTCGAGGATCGCGAGGGCGGCCAGGAACACCTTGAGCGCCGCCGGCACGCGCGGGCCGAGCAGCGACAGCACGCCGAGCGCGAAGGCGATGTCGGTCGCGGTCGGGATCGCCCAGCCGCGCAGCGTGTCCGCCGAACCGGCGTTGAACCCGACGAAGATGAGCGCTGGCACCAGCATGCCGCCGGCGGCCGCGAAGCCCGGCAGCGCGCGGTTGGACCAGGAGGCGAGCTGGCCATCCAGGACCTCGCGCTTGATCTCGAGCCCGACGAGCAGGAAGAACACCGCCATCAGCCCGTCATTGATCCAGTGGGCCACATTCATCGGCCCGAGATAGGTGCCGAGGACCCCGCGATAGGTGGCCGCGAGCGGCGAATTGGCGATGATCAGGGCCAGCGCGGCCGCCCCCATGAGCAGCAAGCCGCCAGCGGCCCCGCTTTCGAGGAATCCCCGCAGCAGCGATACCGGCCGCCGCGCCATGGCCCCCAACCGGTCAACCATGCGCAAGCCCCTCGGCGACAGGGGCCGGACCACGGCACATGGGATGGAGGACAGGTCGGATCATCGGCATGGTCGCAGGTTCTCCGTGCTGGCGGCCCGACCAACACAAGACCTGCCCGGCGACATCACCCGACACCCGCAACCTGTCTCCCACGTCGCAGGTCCAAGGGCAATGTGCCGCGGGACCGTCGGGGACGACCGACGACCCGGGGGCGTATCCATGCTACAGGAAACCCATGGAGCAAGGCGCGGGCCGGGACCGTGGACCCGGCCGCGAGGCCGAGGCCCGACGACGACCCCTCCCCGGTCGCCTCCTCGACGATCGCCTTCTCGACGCGCTCCCTGCCCGTCCATCGCCAAGCGGGGGGCCTGACGCGCCGGCGCCTCACCGGGCGACGGTGGCCCTGTCAGCGGCAGCGGCTTCGGCCTCGCCGATTTCCCGGATTGGGCGCGCGGCATGCGCCGGGTGCCTGACGCTCGCGCCGGATCCGCGCCCCTGCGGGGCGGCAGATGGGTACTTGCGGCTGATTGTCGGGAACCGGCGGAAAGAGTGGTGGGCGCACAAGGATTCGAACCTTGGACCCGCTGATTAAGAGTCAGCTGCTCTACCAACTGAGCTATGCGCCCGCCGGGAACCGGTGCCAGCACCGGTGCCGAGGACGCGCTTCTTAACGTCCGCCCCGGCTTTGTCCAGCCCCTTTCAGCACCCTCGGAGGATCATTCCCGCATGGGTCCCATCTCGGCGTCGCGATGGACGTAGGCCGACAACAACAGCCCGAAGCCGACCATCACGGTCAGCATCGCCGAGCCGCCATGGCTGATCAGCGGCAACGGCACGCCGCCCACCGGGATCGACCCGGTCACCATCGCCACGTTCACGAAGATGTAGAGGAAGTAGTTCGTCCCCAGCCCGATCGCGACCAGCCGGCCGAACTGGTGCTTGCTGCGGAAGGCAACGACGTAACAGAAGGCCACCACCAGCATCAGCATCCCGAGGGTCGTCAGGGCGCCGACCAGGCCGAACTCCTCGGCGATCATGGTGAAGATGAAGTCGGTCTGCTTCTCGGGCAGGAAGTTGAGGTGGCCCTGGGTGCCCTGCAGGAACCCCTTCCCCCACAGCCCGCCCGACCCCAGCGCGATCTTGGACTGGATGATGTTGTACCCGGCGCCGAGCGGGTCGCTCTCGGGGTCCAGGAAGGTCGTGATCCGCGCGCGCTGGTAGTCGTGCAGGCGTTCATAGGCGATCGGCGCCGCCACCGCGCCGGCCGCGCCGACGAGGGCGAACTTCCACCACCGCACGCCCGCCGCCCAGAACACCGCCGCGCCGACCATGCCCGTGATCAGCGCCGTGCCGAGGTTCGGCTGCTTGAGGATCAGCCCCACCGGCAGCAACACGGCGATCGCCGCCGGAACGAGGAACAACGGGTTGCCGATCCGCTCCCACGACGCCCGATGGAACCAGGCCGCCAGCGCCACGACGAGCATGATCTTCATCAGCTCGGAGGGCTGCAGCTGCACCGGGCCGATGTCGATCCAGCGCTGCGCGCCCTTGCCCACGTTGCCGTGCATGAGCACCAGCACCAGCAGCACGATGCCGCCCAGGTAGCCCAGCGAGGCGAAGCGGGCGATCAGCCGGATGTCGACCAGCGCCAGGCCGAGCATCACGACGACGCCGAAGCCGAAGCGGATCGCATGCTTCTGCGCATAGAGGTCCGCGTTGCCGCTGCCGGCCGACAGCAGCGCGACATAGCCGATCGCCGCCACGCCGCCGAGCAGCAGCACGAAGGACCACGGGATCTGCCACAACTTCTCCAGGATCCCGGCCCCGCGGTCGCGGGTCAGCAGACGGCGTTCGAAGATCATCGCCCGGCCTCCGCCACGCGCTGCCCGGGCCGTTGGGACCCGAGCCGCTGGAAGGCCTCGACCATGATGTCGCGCGCCAGAGGCGCCGCGGCCCCCGATCCGCTCGACCCGTGTTCGACGATCACCGACAGCGCATAGAGGGGGTTGTCGTGCGGCGCGTAGCAGACGAACAGCGCGTGCGGCCGCCATTCCCGCGGCACCTGGGAGACGTTGAAGCCCCGTTCGCGCTGTTCGCGCGTCACGCGGCGGACCTGGGTGGTGCCGGTCTTGCCCGCCATCTGCCCGTACTGTCCCGGCAGGCGGGCGACGCCGGCAGTGCCGCCCCCATTGACCACGCCCCACATCGCCTCGCGGATCAGGCGGATGTCGGCATCCGCGATGCCGAGGCTCGGCCAATCCTCCGGTCGGGCGCCGCGCACCGGCCGCCCGCCGATCGCCCGGGTCAGGTGCGGCTGCACCGCGCGGCCGGTGGCCAGCCGCGCCGTCATCACCGCCAGCGCCAGCGGCGTGATCTGGTAGAAGCCCTGCCCGATCCCGTGGACGATGGTATCGCCGATCGACCAGGGCTTGCCCTGGGCCTGGCGCCAGCCGCGCGTCGGCACCAGCCCGCGCCGCGTGCCCGGCAGTTCGATCTCGAGATCCACACCCAGGCCGAAACGGTTGGCCATGGCAGCGATGCGGTCCATGCCGACGCGGCGCGCCATTTCGTAGAAGTAGACGTCGCAGGACGCCATGATGGCGCTGCGCAGGTTCATCCCGCCATGGCCGCTGCGCAGGTGGCAATGGAAGCGGGTGTCGCCGTAGTCCAGATGCCCCGGGCAGCTCACGATGTCGCCCGGCCGGCAGACCTTTGCTTCCAGCGCGGCGAGGCCCACGATCATCTTGAAGGTCGACCCCGGCGCGTAGAGCCCGTTGGTCGCCTTGTTGATCAGGGGCGTCGAGCGGCTCGCGGTCCATTGCCGCCACTGGGCCGCCGAGACGCCCGCATTGAAGATGTTGGGGTCGAAGGAAGGCTTGGTCGCCATGGCCAGCACTTCCCCGTTCCGCGCATCCAGCAGCACGGCCGAGGTGCCTTCCTCGATCTTGGCGCGGATCGCCTTCTGCAGCTCGGAATCGACGCTGATCTGCACGTCCTGGCCGGGAATGCCCTCGCGGCGGTCGAGCTCGCGGATGACCCGGCCGACGGCGTTGACCTCAACCTGCACGGCACCCGCCCGCCCCCGCAGGACCCGGTCGTGGTGGCGCTCCACCCCCGCGCGGCCGACGCGGATGCCGGGCAGCTGCAGCAGCGGGTCCTCCCCGGCATCCGCCTCGGCCGGCGCCGCGACATAGCCCACGACATGGGCCAGGTGCTCGGTCTCGGGGTAGATGCGGGTCGTGCCCATGTCGACCGTGACGCCCGGCAGGTCGGGGGCGTTCACCTCGATCCGCGCCATGTCCTCCCAGGAGAGGAACTCGCGGATGATCACCGGCACGAAGCGCCGGTTGCGGCGGACCTCACGCTCGATGCGCGCCTTCTCGTGGTCGGCCAGCGGCACGATGGAGGAGAAGGTCTGCAGGGTGGCCGCGACGTCGGCGGTCTGCTCGGCCACCAGCAGGGCCCGCCAGTTCAGCCGGTTGCCGGCGACGACCCGCCCGTTCCGATCGAGGACACGGCCGCGCGGCGGGGCGAACAGCCGGGCGCTGACGCGGTTCTCCTCGGCGAGGGTCGCGTAGCGCGCGCCCTCCTCGATCTGGAGCCGGTACAGACGGCTGCCGAGGAAGCCGAAGGCGCCGAGCTGGATCGCCCCCAACACGGCGGCGCGGCGGGTGAAGATGCCGCGGCGGCGCTCTTCCTCCTTCCGCACGCCGCGCTGGCCGCCCAGCGCACCTTGGCCGCCCCAGGGACGCCAGCTCATGGCGTGTTCTCCGCGATGCGCATCGCCTCGTGGATGCGGGTCAGCACCAGGGCGATCAGCGGGTAGAGCCCGGCCGCCAGAAGGGCCCCGTGCATCGCCGGGGCAATGGGCGGCAGGCTGAGCGCCAGCAGCGCCTGCAGCGCCCAGTAGAGCACCGCGCCGCCCGCCGCCGCTGCGCAGAAGGCGAGCCAGACCGCGAGGAAGGATTGCCGCGCGAGGAATCGCCGCAGCCGCAGCGCCACGCCATGCAAGGCCAGCAGCACCAGCACCCCGGCGCCGAGCGGCGCCATGGTCAGCAGATCCAGCAGCAGGCCGAGCGCGAAGGTCACCGGCGGGGACATGGCGGCGGGCCGGAACACGGTCCAGAACGCCACGCAGGGAAGGGCGGCCGCCAGCACGGGTGAAGGCAGGCTGACCGGCGCCGCCGCCAGCACCATCAGCACCGCCGTCGACACGCCCGGAAAGGCGAGCCGCGCAAAGGCGTCGATCCGGCGCAGCAGCCCCGGGGCCGGCGCCGGCCGACCCTCAGGCCGACGAAAGGGGGGACTGGCCATCGCCTGCACCCGTCAGCGACGGCCCTGACGCGGTTCCGGCCGGGCGACGGCCTCGGGCGGCAGGATCCCGCGCAGCCCGTAGTCAAAGAGGCGGACGGCATCGAGCCGATCCAGCCGGGCGAAGAGTTCGACCTCGGGTGCCCCGTGATCCGACAGGCGCACCACGCCGACCGGCAGGCCGGCGGGGAAGGCGCCGGCCTCGGCGCTGGTCACCACGCGCTCGCCATCCACCGGCATCACGCCTTCCGGCCATTGGGACAGGCGCGGCCGGGCGGCGTTGCTGCCGACCATCAGCGCGCGGGCCCGGCTCGATTCCAGGGTGACGGGGATGCGGCTGTTCATGTCGGTCGCCAGCAGCACGCGGGCCGAGCGGCTGCCGACCTCGGTGACCCGGCCCACGAAGCCCCGATCGTCCAGCGCGACCTGGCCCTTGCGGATGGCATGCTGCGGTCCGGTGGCGAGCAGCACGGCCCGCGCATAGGTCCCGCCGCCGTCGGCCACGACCCGCGCGGTCACGAAGGCAGGCGCCGCCTCCGGCAGGAAGTTCAACTGCCGGCGCAGCATCTCGTTCTCGGATTCGAGAGCCAGGGCCGCCGAATGCCAGCGGCGGAGCCGGTCATTCTCCTCGCGCAGCGCGGCGTTCTCCTCGCGCAGCTGCGCCAGCGCCTGGACTTCCTCGACGGCGGCGCGCACCGCGCTCATCGGCTCGGCCAGCGCGGCATAGATCGGGGACAGGGCGTCGGCCAGGTGGCTGCGCAGCCGTTCGGCGAGCAGGGCATCGGCCTTGCCGAGCAGCATCACGCCGAACGCAGCCGCGATCATCAGCGGCAGCGACAGCCGCGCCAGCGCCTGACGGAGCGGAATGCTCAGCCGGATCACGCGCCCAAGGTCCCCCTGCGAGCCCTGTTACCCGGACGGCGCAGTCCGCCGACCGGGGCAGAATCAATACATCGAACTCAGGACATGGCGAAGCCGCTTGATGTCCTCGAGCGCCCGGCCGGTGCCGAGGGCGACGCAGGACAGGGCATCCTCTGCCACCACGACGGGCAGTCCGGTCGCATCCCGCAGCACCTGGTCCAGCCGGTTGAGCAGTGCCCCGCCGCCGGTCAGCACGATGCCCTTGTCCACGATGTCCGCGGCGAGTTCGGGCGGCGTGTTCTCGAGGGCGACCTTCACCGCCTCCACGATCTGGGAGACCGGCTCATAGAGGGATTCCGCGACCTGACGCTGGCTGACCACGACCTCCCGCGGCACGCCGTTCATCAGGTCCCGGCCCTTCACCTCGGCGAGCGGGCCTTCCTCGCCATCCTCCGGCGAGGCGGCGGCGCCGATCTCGAGCTTGATGCGCTCGGCCGTGGATTCACCGATCAGCAGGTTAAACTGACGGCGGATGTAGGAAATGATCGCCTCGTCCAGCTTGTCGCCGCCGACGCGGACCGACCGCGCATAGACGATGCCGCCGAGGGAGATCACCGCCACCTCGGTCGTGCCGCCACCGATATCGACGATCATCGACCCGGAGGGCTCGGTCACCGGCAGGCCGGCGCCGATCGCGGCGGCCATCGGCTCCTCGATCAGCAGCACGCGGCGGGCGCCGGCGGATTCGGCGCTTTCCTGGATCGCGCGGCGCTCGACGGCGGTGGAGCCGGAGGGCACGCAGACGATGATCATGGGGGAGGCGAAGGACCGCCGGTTGTGCACCTTGCGGATGAAGTGCTTGATCATCTCCTCCGCGACCTCGAAGTCGGCGATGACGCCGTCGCGGAGGGGGCGGATGGCGGCGATGTTGCCCGGGGTGCGGCCCAGCATCAGCTTGGCCTCCTCGCCCACCGCCAACACCTGCTTGCGCCCGCGCAGGTCGGAGATGGCGACGACGCTCGGTTCGTTCAGGACGATCCCGCGGCCCTTCACGTAGACCAGGGTGTTCGCGGTGCCGAGATCGATGGCCATGTCGGCGGACAGGAAGCCGAACAGGCGAGAGAACATGCGTACCGGACCTTCCGACGGGGGCCGCGCAGCCCGCGCCGGGGCCAGGGCCGCCGTGGCGCGTGATGGGGCGAGAGAGGACGGGGGCGTTTACCCCCCCGGGCGAGGACTCTCAAGCCGGTTTCCTGATGCGCCGAATGCATGAAACCAGGAGCGGGGTGCCTGCGTTCTCCGGGCAGAAGCCTCATGGGAGATCGGTAATGAAACGGATGACCCTCGCGATCCTCGCCTCTGCCGGCCTGGCCCTGGCGGCCTGCGGCAATACGCCGGGCGAACGCGCCCTGACGGGCGGCCTTCTGGGCGCGGGCGGCGGCGCGGCGATCGGCTCCCTGTCGGGCAATGCCGGTGCCGGTGCGCTGATCGGTGGCGCCGTGGGCGCCGTGGGTGGCGCGGTCACCGCCCCGCAGAACCAGGGCTATTATCGCTGACCCCGATCCCGCGGGGCGATTCCGTCACGGGTAGGGCGGGACGGGCTCCCTTCGCCCGTCCCTAGCCCGCCCGGATGGCGCAGCCCGGTGCCGTCATCGGGCCAGGCGGATAGTTCAGCCGCCCGGTACGCAAGGGAGGGCCGCCGGCAGGATGCGGCGGCCCAGGCCGGTCATGCCCGCAGGACAGCCGGCGGCTCGGTCCGCTCGCGCTTCACCAGCAGCTTGTTCAGCGCGTGCACATAGGCGCGGGCGGAGGCGACGATGGTGTCCGTGTCCGCCCCCTGCCCGTCCACGAGCTTGCCCCCTTCCTCGAGCCGCACGGTCACGCGCGCCTGGGCGTCGGTGCCGCCGGTGACCGACTGCACGGCATAGAGCTTCAGGTTCACATCGTGCGGGAAGGCGTTGCGCAGCGCGTTGAAGGTCGCGTCCACCGCGCCGTCGCCGGCGGCCACGCCGTCATGCGCAACGCCGTCGACCTCGAGCGTGATGGAGGCGGTCGGCTTCGTCGCCATGCCCGTCGCGACCGTCAGCGCCGTCAGCTTGATGCGGTCATTGCCGCGGACGATCTCGTCATCGACCAGCGCGGCGATGTCCTCGTCGTAGACGACCTTCTTGCGGTCCGCGAGGTCCTTGAAGCGGCGGAAGGCATCGTTCAGCTGGTTGTCGCCGATCTCGTAGCCCATGCCCTTCAGCTTGTCGCGGAAGGCGGCACGCCCCGAATGCTTGCCCATGACGAGTGAGGTGTTGGACCAGCCGACGCTCTCGGGCGTCATGATCTCGTAGGTCGACTTGTCCTTCAGCACGCCGTCCTGGTGGATGCCCGATTCATGCGCGAAGGCGTTGCGGCCGACGATCGCCTTGTTGGGCTGTACGTCGAAGCTGGTGATGGTCGCCAGCAGCTTGGACGTCTTCAGGATCCGCTCGGTGACGATGTTGTTCTGCGTCGCGATGGCGTCATGCCGCGTGCGCAGCGCCATCACCACCTCCTCGAGGCTCGCATTGCCCGCGCGCTCGCCGATACCGTTGATGGTCGATTCCACCTGGCGGGCGCCGGCGCGGATCGCCGCCAGCGTGTTCGCGACCGCGAGGCCGAGGTCGTTATGGTTGTGCGTGGACAGGATGACGCGGTCCGCACCGGGGACGCGCTCGCGCACCATGGTGAAGATGCGGTGCATGTCCTCGGGCAGCGCGTAGCCGACCGTGTCGGGGATGTTGATCGTCGTCGCACCCGCCTTGATCGCGGCCTCGACGCAACGGCAGAGGAAGTCCGGATCGGTGCGGGTGCCGTCCTCGGCCGACCATTCGACGTCGTCGGTGTGCTGGCGCGCCAGGGAGACGCTGCTGGTGACCAGGTCCAGCACCTGCTCGGGCTCGAGCCGCAGCTTCACGCGCATGTGGAGCGGGCTGGTCGAGACGAAGGTGTGGATGCGCTTGCGTGCGGCGGGCTTCACCGCCTCGGCGGCGCGCAGGATATCGGCCGGCGCGGTGCGCGACAGGCCGCAGACCACCGGGCCGTCCTTGGCGAAATGCTGCGCGATCGACAGCACGCTCTCGAAGTCGCCGGGGGAAGCGATGGGGAAGCCGGCCTCCATCACGTCGATGCCCAGCTCCCACAGCGCTTCCGCCATGCGCAGCTTCTCCTCGAGGTTCATCGAGAAGCCGGGCGACTGCTCGCCGTCGCGCAGGGTCGTGTCGAAGATGATGATGCGGTCGTCGGCCAGGGTGCCGAAGGAGGGATGGGTGATGGCCATGTCAGGCGTTTCCTGTGTGGCGATGATGTGGATGTGCGCGTTCGGTCCCAGGTTCCCCTGAGCGATGTCCGGCCGAGTTCAGCCGGGCGTCACGCCCAGGGGCGGGTAAGTCGAAGGAGCAGAAGGAGGCCGAGCGGCGCGCGCGCGGAAGCCGGGGCCATCAGCCCCAGGTCCAGCCCAGCCGGGTTTGCGCGCAGGGTCATCGCAGGCGGGAGATTACGGGCGGCACGAACCCGCCGCAAGCGCCGATGTTGCCGCCACCGCCCCGCGCGGGCAGGGTGGCCGCAACGAAAACTGGAGGAAACAATGTTGCGCCGGATCGCCCTCGCGCTCGTCGCGGGGCTCATCGCCTCGCCTGCCCTCGCCCAGGATTGGACCCCGGATCGCCCGGTGCGGATCATCCTGCCCTTTCCGCCGGGCGGGGCGACCGACCTCGTGGCGCGCATCTTCGCCGACCGGATCAGCCGCACCGCGCCGTTTCCCTGGGTGGTGGAGAACCGGTCCGGCGCGAACGGCAACATCGGGATGGAGGCCGCGGCGCGCAGCGCGCCCGACGGCTACACGCTGGGCGCCTGCACCATCGGCAACTGCGCCATCAACCCCGCGATCTACGCGCGCATGCCCTACGACATCGAGCGCGACCTGGTGCCCGTGTTCTGGAGCGGCAGCGTGATGAACGTGGTCGCCGTGAACCCCGCGGTCCCGGCCCGGACGCTGCAGGAATTCGTCGCCTGGGCGCGGGCGAACCCGGGGCGCGTCAACTACGGCTCCTCGGGCTTCGGCTCCTCCAACCACCTGATCCCGGAACTGATGAACGGGCGGCTCGGCACCGGCATGGTGCATGTGCCCTTCCGCGGCGGCGCGCCGGCGCTGCAGGCACTGCTCGCGAACCAGGTCCAGGTCATGATCGAGAACGTGCCGACCAAGATCCAGGCGATCCGAGCCGGCCAGATCCGCGCCATCGCGGTGACCGGGCGAGAGCGCGACCCCGCCCTGCCCGAGGTCCCGACCTTCGCCGAGGCGGGCATCGAGGGCATCGTGGTCGAGCCCTGGTTCGGCTACATGGCGCCGCGCGGCACGCCGGCGAACGTCGTCGCCGGGCTCAACCGCATCCTGAACGAAGCGAATGCCGACCCCGACGTGCAGCGGCGCCTGCGCGACCTCGGCGCACGCCCCGAAGGCGGCTCGCCCGAGCGCTTCGCCGAGCACGTCCGCACCGAGGTGGCACGCTGGCGCGAAGTCGTCGAGCGCAACAACATCGAGAAGCTGAACTGACCGCCCTCACCCGCCGCTGACGCGGGCAGCGCGCATCACTGCGTCTGCCCCGCCCGCGCCAGCTCCTCGATCAGCGGGCGCAACTCCCGTTCCTCCTGCGCCCAGTAGGCGGCGAAGCCGTCGGGGCCCTGGAAGGTGATCGGGATGTTGAGCTGGCGCATCCGCTCCTCGTGCTCGGGCGCCTTGATTGCACGTTCCAGCGCGCCGGCGAGGCGCGCCTGCACATCGGGCGGCATCCCCGCCGGCCCGACGAAGGCGCGCGTCGAGCCCGCGACGATGTCGTAGCCCTGCGACCGCGCCGTGGGCACGCCGGGCAGGAAGGGGCTTTCCTGCGGCGACAGCACCGCGATCGCCCGCATTGCCCCCTGGCGCATCTGCGCGCTCGCCGTGCCGACGGCGAAGATCGCCGCCTCGGTCTGCCCGCCGAGGAGCGCCGTCAGCGCCGGCCCCGCCCCGTTGAAATGGACCTGGTTGAAGGACACGCCCGCCAGCCGCTGCAGCCGGATGGAGGCCAGGTGCTCATGCCCCAGGATGCCGTTGTCCGACATGCGGAAATCGTCCGGCCGCGCCTTCGCCGCCGCGATCATCTCCGCAAGGCTGCGGATGGGGCTTTCGGTCCGCACCACGATCGCCCCCGGATCCGTCACATGCAGGGCGAGCGGCGTGAAACTCTCCCGCGTGAAGCCCGCCTGGCGGCCGGGATCGAGGTAGAGCGTCATGGTCTGCGGCCAGAGGCCGTAGGCGATGGTCAGCCCGTCCGGCCGGGCGCGCGCGACCTGCGCCATGCCGATCTGGCTGCCCGCGCCGGGCCGGTTCTGCACCACGACGGACATGCCCAGTTCGCGTTCGAGCAGCGGTGCCAGCGCGCGGGCCCCGATGTCGTTCCCCCCGCCCGGCGGATAGGGGACGATGAGTTCGACGGTCCGCGCGCCCTGCGCCCGCGCCCCGCCGGCCCAGGCCAGCCCCGGCAAGGCCAGCAGCGCGCGGCGATGGAGGGCAATGGCGGTGCGGCGGTCGGTCATCATGGCTCTCCTGCGCGGATCCGGGCCCCGGCGATGCGGCAATCCCTATGCCGCCGGCGGATGCGTCGCCCACCAGTGGCGCGCGATGTCGGCGCGGCGGCAGACCCAGACTTCCTTCTCCCGCGCGACGCGGGCGAGGAAGCGCTGCAGCGCCGCCGCCCGTCCCGGGCGGCCCACCAGGCGGCAATGCAGCCCGACCGACATCATCTTCGGCGCGCCGGCACGGCCTTCGGCCAACAACACCTCGAAGGCGTCGGTCAGGTGCCGTTCCCAGCCATCGGGATCCCCGAAGCCCGGCGGGACCGCGTACTTCATGTCGTTGTTGTCGAGCGTGTAGGGGATGATCAGCAGCGGCTTGCCCGCCGCCGTCACGTAGTGCGGCAGGTCGTCGTCATAGGCGTCGGACTCGTAGAGGAAGCCGCCGTATTCGGCGACGAGCCGCCGCGTGTTCGGGCTGATCCGCCCCGTGTACCAGCCGACCGGGCGCTGGCCACACAGGCGCTCGATGGTCTCGACGCAGCGCGCGATCTCGGCGCGCTCGGTCGCCTCGTCGACCTTGTGGTAGTCGATCCAGCGCCAGGCGTGGGAGGCGACCTCATGCCCGGCCGCGGTGAAGGCGCGCGCGGCCTCCGGGTTCAGTTCCAGCGCGCGGCCGACGCCATAGACCGTCAGCGGGAAGCCATGCGTGGCGAAGGCGCGCAGCACGCGCCAGACGCCCGCGCGGGCGCCGTAGTCGAATTGGGATTCCACGGTGCGGTTGCGTTCGCCGAGGATCGGCGACCCGCCCGGCACCTCGTGCAGGTACAGCTCGCTGCCCGCATCGCCGTTGAGGATCGTGTTCTCGCCGCCTTCCTCGTAGTTCAGCACGAAGGAGAGCGCGAGCTTCGCCTCACCCGGCCATTGCGGGTCGGGCGGGTTCGGCCCGTAGCCGCGGAAGTCGCGGGGATAGTCGGTCTCGGCGGCGAGGAGATGCGGCTTGGTCGTCATGGCCGAAGCCTGCCGCGCCCCGCCCGGCCCCACAAGAACGGAAAAGGGCCGGCAGGTTGCCCCGCCGGCCCTTCCGAGAAGCGCTGTCCGCGCCTCAGTTCTTCGCCTTGTCGACCAGCGCGTTCTTGCTGATCCAGGGCATCATCGCGCGCAGCTTCGCGCCGACTTCCTCGATCGGATGCTCGGCGTTGCGGCGGCGGATGGCCTTGAAGGAGGCCTGGTTCACCTTGTTCTCGAGCATCCAGTCGCGCGCGAAGCGGCCGGTCTGGATGTCCTCGAGGACCTTCTTCATCTCCGCCTTGGTCTCGGCGGTGATGATGCGCGGGCCGGTGACGTACTCGCCATACTCGGCGGTGTTGGACACCGAGTAGTTCATGTTGGCGATGCCGCCCTCATAGATGAGGTCGACGATCAGCTTCACCTCGTGCAGGCACTCGAAATAGGCCATCTCGGGGGCGTAGCCGGCCTCGACCAGCGTCTCGTAGCCCGCCTTGATGAGCTCCACGAGGCCACCGCAGAGCACCGCCTGCTCGCCGAACAGGTCGGTCTCGCACTCTTCCTTGAAGGTCGTCTCGATGATGCCCGAGCGGCCACCGCCGACGGCGGAGGCGTAGGACAGCGCGATCTCGAGCGCATTGCCCGACGGGTTCTGGTGCACCGCGACCAGGCAGGGCACGCCGCCGCCCTTCTGGTATTCCGAACGCACCGTGTGGCCGGGGCCCTTCGGCGCGATCATGAACACGTCGATGTCCGGACGCGGCTCGATCAGGTTGAAGTGCACGTTGAGCCCGTGGGCGAAGGCGATGGCCGCGCCCGCCTTCATGTTGGCGTGCAGGTGGTCGCGATACAGGTCGCCCTGCAGCTCGTCCGGCGTCAGCACCATGACGACGTCGGCCCACTTCGCGGCATCGGCCGGCGACATCACCTTGAATCCGGCCGCTTCGGCCTTGGCCCAGGACCCGCCCGGACGCAGGCCGATCACGACGTCCTTCACGCCGGAATCGCGCATGTTCATCGCATGCGCGTGGCCCTGGCTGCCGAAGCCGATGACCGCGACCTTCTTGCCCTTGATCAGATTCACATCCGCATCGCGGTCGTAGTAAACGCGCATGGCTGCGCTCTCCCTCTCTTCCTACGGGTCTCTCGAATAACTCAGCTCAGGCCGCGCGGGCCGCGGGCGATGGCGACCGCGCCGGTGCGCGACACCTCCGCCAGCCCGATCGGCCGCATCAGCGCACAGAAGGCGTCGATCTTCTCCGCCGCGCCCGTCATCTCGAACACGAAGGATTCCGTCGTCGCATCCACCACGCGGGCGCGGAAGGCGTCCGCGAGGCGCAGCGCCTCGACGCGGTTCTCGCCGCGGCCCACCACCTTGATCAGCGCAAGCTCGCGGACCAGGTGCGGGCCTTCCAGCGTCAGGTCCGACACCTTGTGCACCGGCACCAGGCGGTCGAGCTGCGCCTTGATCTGCTCGATCACCATCTCGGTGCCCGAGGTGACGACGGTGATGCGGCTGATCCGCCCCGTCTCGTCCACCGGTGCCACCGTCAGGCTGTCGATGTTGTAGCCGCGGCCCGAGAACAGGCCGATGACGCGGGCCAGCACGCCCGCCTCGTTTTCCACCAGCACGGCGATGGTCGCCGCGCGCTGCGCGTTTCCTGCTTCCGACATGTTCCGCGCCCCTCAGACCAGGACCTTGCCTTCGTCGGTGACGCCGGCGACGCCGCCCTCCTGATCCTCGCCGAGGATCATCTCGTTGTGCGCGGCGCCGGAGGGGATCATCGGGAAGCAGTTCTCGTCCTTGGCCACCGCGATGTCGGCGATGACGGGTCCGGGGTAGGCGATCATCTCGCGGATGCCGGCGTCGAGGTCATCGGCGTCGGTCACGCGGATGCCCTTGGCGTGGAAGGATTCCGCGAGCTTCACGAAGTCGGGCAGCGCGGCGGAATAGGATTCCGAATACCGCCCGCCATGCAGCAGTTCCTGCCACTGGCGGACCATGCCCATATACTCGTTGTTCAGGATGAAGACCTTCACCGGCAGGCGGTACTGCGCCAGCGTGCCCATCTCCTGGATGTTCATCAGGATCGACGCCTCGCCGGCGATGTCGATCACCAGCGCATCCGGGTGTGCGATCTGCACGCCCATCGCCGCCGGCAGGCCGTAGCCCATCGTCCCGAGGCCGCCCGAGGTCATCCAGCGGTTCGGCTTCTGGAAGCCGAAATACTGCGCGGCCCACATCTGATGCTGGCCGACCTCGGTGGTGATGAAGGTCTCGCGGCCGAGTTCCTTCGTGATCTCATACAGCCGCTTCACCGCGTGCTGCGGCTTGATGATCTTGCCGGACTGCCGGTAGCGCAGGCAGTCCTTGGCGCGCCATTCGTCGATCTGGCGCCACCAGGCGGTCAGGACATGCTTGTCCTGCGGCGCGTCCTCGGCCTTCCAGCACTCGATCAGCGCGGCCAGCACACGGCCCGCATCGCCCACGATCGCGACGTCCACCGGGACGTTCTTGTTGATCGACGACGGGTCGATGTCGGCGTGGATCTTCTTCGAGTTCGGCGCGAAGGCGTTGAGCCGCCCCGTCACGCGATCGTCGAAGCGCGCACCGATGTTCAGCATGACGTCGCAGCCATGCATGGCGAGGTTCGCCTCGTAGGTCCCGTGCATGCCGAGCATGCCGACGAAATGCGGGTCCTCGGACGGGAAGGCGCCGAGGCCCATCAGCGTGTTCGTGCAGGGGAAGCCCGTCATGCGCACGAATTCGGTCAGCAGGCGCGACGCCTCGGGCCCCGCATTGATGACGCCGCCGCCGGCATAGACGATCGGGCGCTTCGCGGCCTTCAGCAGGCGCACCGCCTTGCGGATCTGCTCGGCGTCCGGCTCCGTCTGCGGGCGGTAGGACCGATGCGCGGCGATCGGCGGCTCGGTGTAGGGCGCCTTGTTGATCAGGATGTCCTTGGGCAGGTCGATCACGACCGGGCCCGGGCGGCCGGACTTCGCGACGTAGAAGGCCTCATGCACCACGCGCGCGAGGTCGCCGGACTTCTTGACCAGGTAGTTGTGCTTCGTCGCCGGCCGGGTGATGCCGGTCGTGTCGGCTTCCTGGAAGGCGTCGTTGCCGATCAGGTGCGTCGGCACCTGGCCGGTGAGGCACACGACCGGGATGGAATCCATCAGCGCGTCCACCAGGCCCGTCACGGCATTGGTCGCGCCGGGGCCCGAGGTGACGAGCACGCAGCCCACCTTGCCGGTCGACCGCGCATAGCCCTCGGCCGCATGCACGGCGGCCTGCTCGTGGCGCACCAGGATGTGGCGGATGGCGTTCTGCTGGAACAGCGCGTCGTAGATCGGCAATACCGCGCCGCCGGGATAGCCGAAGATAACCTCGACGCCGTTGTCCTTCAGCGCGCGCAGGACGACCTCGGCGCCCGACATCGTCAGGGCGGCTTCGGTGCTGGCGGGCTTGGTGGCGGCGGACATCGGGTCTCTCTCTCCTGAAAATGCGGGACCCGCCCGCCGGGGTCCGGCGAGCGAGGGGCGCTCCTTAGACCCCTCGCTGCGCTGCGTCAACGCAGCGATCAACAAAAGAGAAGACGTCGGCGTTGAATCTTTCCGAAAATTGCGCGTCACCCGCGATGCGCGCATGGATCGTATGCAGCCTCGACAGATCGGCCAGCGCGTGATGCCGGAACCAGGTCGCCTGGCGCTTGGTGTATTGCCCCGTGTTGAGGATCGCCCGCCGCGATGCCTCGGTCAGCGTCATCGTCCCGGCCAGATGCGCGGCGAGTTCGGGCACCCCATGGGCGCGCATCGCCGGCAGGGCCGGGTCCAGCCCTTGCGCCACCAGCGCCCGGACCTCCTCGATCGCCCCGCCGGCGATCATCGCCTCCCACCGTGCCGCGATCGCCGCGCGCAGCGCGTCACGCGGCGGATCGATCAGGATGGCGGCGAAGCGCCAGGGCGCCGGGCCCGTCCCGCCCCCGGCCTGCCAGGCGGCGAGGCCCCTGCCCGTCCCACGCCAGACCTCGAAGGCCCGGGCGATGCGCTGACTGTCGGACGGACGCAGCCGCGCCGCCGTCCCCGGATCCACCGCCGCCAGCCGCGCATGCAGCGCCGCCGGCCCCTCCTCGGCCAACAGCCGCCGCGCCTCCTCCCGCGCCTCGTCCGGAATGGGCGGGATGTCGGACAGGCCCTGGGTCAGGCTGGCGAAATACATCCCCGTCCCGCCGCACAGGATCGGCAGGCGTCCGGCCGACCGGGCGGCCTCCATCTCCGCCAGCGCCGTCGCCCGCCACCAGGCGACGCTCGCCGCCTCCGCGGCCGGGCGCACGCCATAGAGCCGGTGCGGCACCCGCGCCTCCTCCTCCGGCGTCGGCCGCGCCGTGATGATCCGCAGCTCCCGGTAGACCTGCATGCTGTCGGCGTTGATGACCGTCCCGCCGAACCGCGCGGCGATCGCCAGGGTCAGGGCGGACTTGCCGCTCGCGGTCGGGCCGGCGACCAGCAGCGCCCGTGGTTGATCCGCCGTCATCGCGCGGGCATACCCCGGCGCCGATGGACCATGTTCTGACCCTCGTCGCCCCGCGCGGCGGCCTTTCCCCCGCGACGCTGCACGCCGCGCGCGATGCGCTCGCGGCGATCGGCGCCACCACCGGCACGCCGGACTGGCTTTCGCCCGACGAAGCGGCGGACCTGCCCTTCGCGGGCCTTGCGCCCCAGCAGGCCGACGCCGCCGGGCGCGCGGCACTCGAGGGCCAGGCGGTCGACATCATCGCCCAGGGATCGGCCGGCCGGCGCAAGCGCCTGCTGATCGCCGACATGGACAGCACCATCGTCACGACCGAGACTCTGGACGAGCTTGCCGGCCAGGCCGGCATCAAGGACCGCATCGCCGCCATCACGAAGCGGGCGATGAACGGGGAGCTCGACTTCGAGGGCGCGCTGCGCGAACGCGTCGGCATGCTGAAGGGCCTGGGCGTCGAGGCGCTGCAGCGGACCTGGGAAGAGACCGAACTGATGCCCGGCGCGCGCGAGCTGGTCGCGACCATGCGCGCGAACGGCGCGCGCTGCGCGCTCGTCTCCGGCGGCTTCACCTTCTTCACCGGCCGCGTCGCCGCGCTGGTGGGCTTCCACGAACATCACTCGAACATGCTCCTCGAGGCCGATGGGCGCCTCACCGGCCATGTCGCTGACCCGATCCTCGGGCGCAACGCGAAACTCGCGACGCTCAAACGACTGGCGGCCGAGGAGGGCATCGGGCTCGACGCGACCGTCGCCGTCGGCGACGGGGCGAACGACCTCGACATGATCCAGGCGGCGGGGCTCGGCGTGGCGTTCCGCGCCAAGCCGGTGGTCGCGGCGGCGGCGCGGGTGCGGATCGACCACGGCGACCTGCGCGGGCTGCTCTTCGCGCAAGGGTACCGCGCCGCGGACATCGTCCTCGACTGAGGGCCGACGGCGACCGCCCTCGGCCCTACAGGATCATCCGCCTCCGACCTGCTCCCGCCATCCCGGCGCGAGCACCCAGCGCCCGTCGAAGCGGTCGAGCAGGTCGCGCGCCGGATCCATGCCCGCCCGGGCCCGCGCCAGCGCGGTCTCGTCGCCGAGGACATAGAAGGTGCGGGGTTCATGGTCGCCGCTCTCGAGGCGTTGCCCGACCGCGGCGTTCACCGCATCGACCGCCTCCGGATCTAGCCTGGCAAGATAGACGGCATCGGTCTGGAGCCTCAGCGTCATGGCGTAGACGGCCACTTCCTCCCAGTTCGGCGCTTGCATCCCGGTCGGCACGACGCGCACCCGGGCATAGTGCCGGGCCGCCTGCTGCCAGAAGGGGTCGGCGAGCCGCAGCGGAAGCTGCGCCGGCTGGGGGATGAAGAAGTGCTGGAGCCGCGCGAAGCCCGGCCTCAGATCCGCCGCCTGCACCAGGACGGCCGCGCATAGCGCCACACCCGCGGCCCTCCCGCCGATCCGACGCACCAGCGCGGCGGCCGCGCCGAGGATCGCCGCATAGAACAGCGGCCAGACGAAACGCTCGGACGCGCGCAGGGCGTCGGCATGGCCCACGATCCAGGCAGGCAGCGGCAGCGTCGCGACGTGCTGCCCGCCGACCATCACCCGATGCGATACAGCCAAGACCAGCAAGCCCAGCAGCGCCGCCACCAGGGGCCAACGTCGCCGCAAGCGGCCGCGCGGACCGAGCAGCCAGGCGAGCAGGCCGGCACCGATCACCAGAATGGCCCCGAGGCCGAGATAGGAGCTCCCGGCATCGAGGTGGTCGGCGGTCACGGTATCGGGGAGGAACAGGCTCCAATCGCCGCCGTCCAGCGGCGCGAGAAGGTCGAGCTGCATCTGCCCGTAGCCACCCCAGGTCCCGCCGAAGCCGGCATCGAGCAGGAAGAAGCCGGCCGCCCACAGCGCCAGCACGCCGGCGGCAGGGACGGCTCCGGCCTCCAGCACCGCCAGACCGGTGCGGCGCAGGGGATCGGTCGCGCGGGCCAGCCAATCGGCCGCCCACAATGCCAGCACCATCGGAACCAGATAGGCCTGCACGAGGCAGGTCGCCCCGACGAGCCCCGCCCAGGCCGCCATGCGGCGCCATCCGCCGCCCGGCGTGACGCAGAGCCACAGGCCTGCCAGCAGGAGGAACTGTCCGCCCAGGGCGAAATGCCCCCCGAGCCGCCCGAGCAAGGCCGGCTGCAGCACCAACAGCCCCGCCACGGACAGGCGCGCGAGCGGGGACGAGGTCGCCAGCCCCATCAGCTTCCAGGCCAGGACCGCCTGCAGCGCCCCGCAGGCGTAGATCCACAGCCCCCAATACTGCGGCATCTCGACCACCGGCCGGAGGAGCTTGAACAGGAAGGCAAGGATCGGGATGGCGTCGGCGTAGAATACGGAGGACGCGAGCTCCAGGCCCCAGCCCGGATTGGCGCCGGGCGGCCAACGCCAGTGGTCCCGGGCAAAGGCCGTCCAGCCGAGCCAGTATTGCACAGGATCGGGCCCGATCCGGCCCGAGAGCATCCATCCGGTATGCGACGGCGGGAGAATGTTGGTGCCGAACGCTTCGGCCACGATGACGCAGCCCAACGCGGCGGCGGCAAGGGTCCCGACCCACTCCGCCAAACGACTGCCACCGTCCCGTTCGGGCGGCGGCGGAACGGGGGCGGTGCGCCCGCCCCCGTCCGGAACCATCAGCCGGGTGCGCCGCGCTCGCCGCGCAGGCGGAGCGGGACGAAGCGCTGTCCACCCTGGCCTTCGACGGCGAACAGCGCGACGCCACGGTTCTGCTGGCGCAGCCGGGCGATACGTTCCTGCACCTCGGCCGGCGTGCTCACGCGTTCCTGCTGCACTTCGACGATGACGTCGCCGGGGCGCAGCTCGCGCTCCGCCGCCGGGCTGTTCGGCGCGACCTCGACGATCACGACGCCGCGCTGCTCGGCGCGCAGGCTGAAGCGCTGGCGCAGCTCGTCGGTGATCGGCGCGACCAGCAGGCCGAGCCCCGTGAGCTCGACCGGCCGTGCGGGCTCCGGCTGCGCGGGCTGGCCGCCGGCCGCCTGGGCCTGCTCGGTCGGCAGTTCGCCCAGCGTGACGGTGACCGTCTCCTCCTTGCCGTCGCGCCAGATGACCACCGGCACCTGCGTGCCGACCGTGTTGTCGGCGACGATGCGCGGCAGGTTGCGCATCTCCCGGACATCGGCCCCGTTGAAGCGCAGGATCACGTCGCCGGACCGGATGCCCGCCTTGGCGGCAGGCCCGTCATCCTGGGCGCGCGCCACGAGCGCGCCGCGCGCCCCGCCGGGCAGGCGCAGCGCCTCGGCGATCTCGTCCGTCACCTGCTGGATGTTCACGCCGAGCCAGCCGCGCCGCACGCGCCCCCCGTCGCGCAGCTGCGCGACGATGCGCTGGGCAAGGTTCGACGGGATCGAGAAGCCGATGCCGATCGACCCGCCGGACGGCGAGTAGATCGCCGTGTTGATGCCGATCACCTGGCCGGCCATGTTGAACAGCGGGCCGCCCGAATTGCCGCGGTTGATCGCGGCATCGGTCTGGATGAAGTCGTCATACAGCCCCTGGCGGATGTCGCGTCCGCGCGCCGAGACGATGCCCGCGGTCACCGACCCGCCAAGGCCGAAGGGGTTGCCGATCGCGAGCACCCAATCGCCGACCTGCGCCTCATCCGAGTTGCCGAAGGTCACCGCGGTCAGCGGCTTGTCGGTGCGGATGCGCAGCACCGCGATGTCGGTGCGCGGGTCGGTCCCGAGCAGCTCCGCGCGGATCGAGGTGTTGTCGGCGAGGATGACGTTGATCTCGTCCGCGCCGTCGATGACGTGGTTGTTCGTCACGACGATGCCGGCCTGGGCATCGATGACGAAGCCCGACCCGAGCGACTGGCCGCGCCGCTGGGGGCGCTGCGGCTGCTGCGGCCCGCCCTCGGGGCGGTTGCGGTTGAAGAAGTCGCGGAAGAATTCCTCGAACGGGCTGCCCGGCGGGGCCTGGGGCACGTCCGGCGCGTCCGGCCGGCCGGGGCGCGCCTGCACCGCCTGGGTGGAGGAGATGTTCACCACCGCGGGCAGGAGTTGTCGCGCCAGTGGCGCGAAGGTTTCCGGCGCGCGCTGCGCCTGGGCGGTCGGCGCCAGGGGCGCGGCGGCCATGGCGGCGGCGAGGGCAAAGACGGCGAAGCGCATGCTGGGCAACCTCATGCGAAGACTCCGGTCGGGGTGAGCAAGTCGTGTGCCGCCCATCCCCTGCCGGGGGAAGCGGTCATCATGCATCGAAACGTTTCAGAGGGCACCATCAGCCCTTCAGCAGCCAGGCGAGGCCGACGCCGAGCATGGCCGCGACCAGCCCGCCGATGCGCAGGCGCTGCTCCGGCGCCTCGGCCAGGCTCCGCAGCGCCCGGCGCATGGCGCCGGGGGCGACGGCGTAAAGAAGGCCCTCCAGGGCGAGGACCACGGCCACGCCCTGGAGGAGATTGACCAGCGTCACTGCGCGGGCGCAGGGGTCGGCGCGGCGGGTGCGGGCGTCGGAACCGCTGCGCCGCGGCCGTTGCTGTCCCGGAAGTAGCGGAAGAACTCCGAATCCGGGGTCATGACCATGCGCGTGCTGCCTTCCTGGAAGGCATCCCGGTAGGCCTGCATCGATCGCCAGAACTGGAAGAAGTCCAGGTCCTTGTTGAAGGCCTCCGCCACGATGCGGATCGCCTCCTGCTCGCCCTGGCCGCGCAGGATGTCGGCCTGGGCCTGCGCCTCGGCGAGCAGCACCGTCCGCTCGCGCTCGGCGCCGGCGCGGACGCGCTGGGCGACCTCGGCACCTTCCGCGCGGGCTTCCCGCGCAACGCGCTCACGTTCGGACTGCATCCGCGACAGGATGGCCTGGGTGTTCTCCTCCGGCAGGTCGGCGCGACGGATGCGGACGTCCACCACCTCGATGCCGAACTGCCGCGCCTCGGTGTTCACCTGCTGGCGGATCTCCGTCATGATTCGCGGACGGTCGTTCGACAGCACCGACAGCAGCGGCTCGTTGCCGAGCACGCGGCGCAGCGAGGAGGAGACGATCGAGTTCAACCGGGCGCGGATGCCCTGCTCCGTCGCGCCGACCGTCTGGTAGAACACCAGCGGATCGATGATCCGGTAGCGGGTGAAGCTGTCCACGATCAGCCGGCGCTGGTCGCCCAGGATCACTTCCTCACCCGGCGCGTCGAAGTCGAGCAGCCGGCGGTCGAAGGTGATGACCGACTGGATGAAGGGCAGCTTGTAGTGCAGGCCGGGCTCGCGGATGACGCGGATCGGCTGGCCGAACTGCGTGATCAGCACCTGCTGGGTCTGATGGACGGTGAACAGCGAGGACGCCGCCGTGACCACGATCACGGCCAGCACCCCGAGCAGGATGAAGGTGCGGTTCATCGCGTGGCCCCCGGGCTGCGGCTCGGCACGGTGCCCTGGCCCTGCGGCCCGGACGGCAGCGGCTGCGGCCTGGTGGTCGGCATCGACGCCTGGCCGGGCCGCGGCGCGGCCGCGCCTTCGCCGAGCGGCAGGAACGGCACGACGCCCTGCAGGCGATCATCCACGATGATCATCGGGTTGCGCCGCAGGATGTCCTCCATCGTTTCGAGGTAGAGCCGGCGCGTCGTCACGTCCGGCGCCGCCTGATAGGCCGAATAGACGCTGTTGAAGCGCGCCGCCTCGCCTCGGGCGCGGGCGATCTGGCTTTCGCGCACGCCCTGGGCTTCCTGAACGAGGCGTTCCGCCTCGCCGCGCGCGCGGGGGATGATGTCGTTGCGGAAGGATTCCGCCTCGTTGCGGGCGCGTTCGCGGTCGGCATTGGCGCGCTGCACGTCGCGGAAGGCGTCGATCACCTGCGCCGGCGGATCGACCTTCTGCAGCTGTACCTGCACGATCTCGATGCCCGCGCGGTACTGATCCATGATCGCCTGGGTGCCGCGACGCACTTCCTGTTCGATCTGGGCGCGCGCTTCGGTCAGCGCGGGCTGGATCGGGGTGCGGCCGATCACCTCGCGCATCACCGATTCCGCCGCGGACTTCACCGTGCTTTCCGGGTTGCGCGTGTTGAACAGGAACTCGCCGGCATCACGAATACGCCAGAACACCGCCACGTCGATGTCGATGATGTTCTCGTCGCCCGTCAGCATGAGCGATTCCGCGAGCACATCGCGCGCCGGCTGCACCCGCCCGCCCATCACCGGGGCATCGGAGGCGCCGATGAAGCCGATGTCGACGCGGTTGATGCGCGTCACGCGCGGCGTCGTCACGGTCTCGACCGGCCAGGGGATATGGTAGTTCAGGCCGGGTGGGGCCGTGCGGTCGAAGGCGCCGAAGCGCATGACCACGCCCTGTTCGTCCGGCTGCACGCGATAGAAGCCCGAGGCCGCCCAGACGGCCACCACCAGCACGCCCAGCAGCGCAATGCCCTTGCCGCCACCGCGCGGCAGATAGCGGCGAACCGCGTCCTGCGCCTGGCGGATCATGTCGTCGAGGTCGGGGCCGCGGCCGCCGCCAGGGGGGCCTCCGCCGCCACCGGGCGGGGGCGGCGAGCCCCACGGCCCGCCGGGCCGCGGATTCCCCCAGGGACTTTGGCCGCCGCTGTTGTTCCAGGGCATTCGAGAAAGGGCCTCCCAGCAGAAGCAGTGGTGACGTCTCACCCGCCGCCTGCCATGAGGGGTGCAAGCGAACCGGCGCCCGACCATATGGACGCCGGCCGGGTGCCGGGGAGCCGCCTGAAGATGTGAGGCACCCTCGCCCGCCGCGCCGATATTGTCCAGGAACGAGGGCTTTTCAAGCAATGGCTCAGACTTTGGCGGAAGCGGTGATGTCCGCCCTCCGCGCCGTGAAGGACCCGGCGACGGGCCAGGACGTGGTGGCTGCGGGCATGGTGCAGGGCCTGGCGGCCCGCGACGGCATGGTGCAGTTTTCGTTGCAGGTTCCGCGCGAACGCGCCGCCCAGCTCGAACCCCTTCGCGTCGCCGCGCAGAAGGCCGCGGCCGCGGTGCCCGGCGTGCTGAACGCGACCGTCGTGCTGACGGCGCATCGCGACGCCGCGCCGCAGCCTGCCACCCCCCGCCAGGCCGCCCGCGCGCCGTCGGGCCAGGGCCCGATGCTGCTGCCGGAGGTCGGGGCCATCGTCGCGGTCGCCTCCGGCAAGGGCGGCGTCGGCAAGTCCACCACGGCGGTGAACCTGGCCGTCGCGCTCGCCGCGCAGGGGCTGAAGGTCGGGCTGCTCGACGCCGACATCTACGGCCCGTCGCTGCCGCAGATGCTCGGCACGCGGGAGAAGCCGCGCGCGACCGGCCAGCGCATCACCCCGCTGTCGCGCTGGGGCCTCAAGGCCATGTCGATCGGTTTCCTCGTCGAGGAAGAGACCCCGATGATCTGGCGCGGCCCGATGGTGATGGGCGCGCTCGAGCAGATGATGGGCCAGGTCGACTGGGGCGCCCTCGACATCATGATCGTCGACATGCCGCCGGGCACGGGCGACGCGCAGCTCACCATGTCCCAGCGCGTGCCGCTCGCGGGTGCGGTGATCGTCTCGACGCCGCAGGACGTCGCCCTGCTCGATGCCCGCCGCGGCGTGCGGATGTTCGAGAAGGTGAACGTTCCGGTCCTCGGGCTGATCGAGAACATGTCCTATTTCTGCTGCCCGAACTGCAACCACCGCACCGACCTGTTCGGCCATGGTGGGGCGAAGCGGGAGGCCGAGCGGCTCGGCGTCGAGTTCCTGGGCGAATTGCCGCTCAAGCTCGAAATCCGCGAACTGGCCGATGCCGGTACGCCGATCGTCACGGCCAAGCCCGAGACCGAGGAGGCCGCGACCTACCGCCGCATCGCCGCCCGCGTCTGGGAGAAGGCGCGCGCCAAGGCCGAGGCCGGCCCGGCCATCGTCCTCGACTGACCCACCGTTTTGGCGCGGCCCCCCAACCGCGCTAAACCCCCGCCCCGACAGAGTTCGCCACCGAGGAAACCCCGCATGCCGCAGTACCGTTCCCGCACCACCACCCATGGCCGCAACATGGCCGGCGCGCGGGGCCTCTGGCGCGCGACGGGGATGAAGGACGGCGACTTCGGCAAGCCGATCATCGCCATCGCCAACTCCTTCACCCAGTTCGTCCCCGGCCATGTCCACCTCAAGGACCTCGGCCAGCTGGTCGCGCGGGAGATCGAGAAGGCCGGCGGCGTCGCCAAGGAATTCAACACCATCGCGGTCGATGACGGCATCGCCATGGGCCATGACGGCATGCTCTACAGCCTGCCGTCGCGCGAGCTCATCGCCGACGCCGTCGAATACATGGTCAATGCGCATTGCGCCGATGCGCTGGTCTGCATCTCCAACTGCGACAAGATCACCCCGGGGATGCTGATGGCCGCGATGCGGCTCAACATCCCGACCATCTTCGTCTCGGGCGGGCCGATGGAAGCCGGCAAGGTCGTTCATCGCGGCGTGAAGCGCTCGGTCGACCTGATCGACGCCATGATCGTCGCCGCCGACAGCACCGTGACGGACGAGGAAGTCCAGGTCATCGAGCGCTCCGCCTGCCCGACCTGCGGGTCCTGCTCGGGCATGTTCACCGCCAACTCGATGAACTGCCTGACCGAAGCGCTGGGCCTGGCGCTCCCCGGCAACGGCACCGTCGTCGCGACCCATGCCGACCGCGAGCAGCTCTTCCTCGAAGCCGGTCGCCGCATCGTGGAGATCACGCGCCGCCACTACGAGACCGACGATTTCTCGGTCCTGCCGCGCTCGATCGCGACCTTCACCGCCTTCGAGAACGCGATGACGCTCGACATCGCCATGGGCGGGTCGACCAACACGGTGCTCCACCTCCTCGCCGCCGCCCAGGAAGGCGAGGTGCCCTTCACCATGGCCGACATCGACCGGCTGTCGCGCCGCGTGCCGGTGCTCTGCAAGGTCGCGCCCTCGGTGCAGAACGTCCATGTCGAGGACGTCCACCATGCCGGCGGCATCATGGGCATCCTGGGCGAGCTCGACCGCGCCGGGCTGATCGACACCTCGGTCTCCCGCGTCGATGCGCCGAGCCTCGCCGAGGCACTCACCGAATGGGACGTGAAGCGCGCGCCGTCCGAGGCGGTGCAGACCTTCTACCGCGCCGCCCCCGGCGGCATCCCGACCACCGTCGCCTTCAGCCAGTCCGCGCGCTTCGAGACGCTCGACCTCGACCGCGCGACGGGCGTGATCCGCGACATGGAGCACGCCTTCTCGAAGGATGGCGGCCTCGCCGTGCTGTTCGGCAACATCGCCGAGGAAGGCTGCATCGTGAAGACGGCGGGCGTGGACGCCTCGATCCTCAAGTTCACCGGCCCAGCGCGCGTCTTCGAAAGCCAGGACGCGGCGGTCGAGGGCATCCTCGGCGGCACCGTGAAGGCCGGCGAAGTCGTGCTGGTCCGCTACGAGGGCCCGCGCGGCGGCCCGGGGATGCAGGAGATGCTGTATCCGACGAGCTACCTGAAGTCGAAGGGCCTCGGTAAGGCCTGCGCGCTGGTGACGGATGGCCGCTTCTCGGGCGGGTCCTCGGGCCTGTCGATCGGGCATTGCTCCCCGGAAGCGGCCGAGGGCGGCACCATCGGCCTGGTCGAGGACGGCGACATCATCGAGATCGACATCCCGGCGCGGCGCCTGCACCTCGCGGTGTCGGACGAGGTGCTGGCCCAGCGTCGTGCGGCGATGGAAGCGAAGGGTGCGGATGCCTGGCAGCCGGCCGCCCCGCGCAAGCGCAACGTGACCGCGGCGCTGAAGGCCTATGCGGCGCTGACGACCAGCGCCTCGCGCGGCGCGGTGCGTGACGTCTCGGGCGTCCGCCGCCGCTGACGACGGCGCCCCGGCCGCGGGGGGAAACGCGGCCGGGGCGGAGGCCCTATCCGATGCGGGGGGCCGGCACCGGCAGGCCGAAGCGTGACGCGACCGCGAAGATCTCCTGCCGGTGCGCATAGGCGACGAGCGCGCCCATGCACCAGGTGAAGATCGCCTCCTTGAACAGTTGCCCGCCATCGCCGTAGGGGTCGATGCCGATCGGCCCGATGGTGTGGAAGAAGATCGCGCCGGACATCAGCCCGATCGTCAGCAGCCCGCCCCAGGCCCGCGTCAGCGGCACCAGCACGAGGACCGAGGCGAGGATCTCCAGGCTCGCGACCGCGAGGCGGAACGGCTTCTCGTAGGCCGGAATGCCGAACCAGTCGGCGAGCGGCTGGAAGATGTAGTTCACCGAGCCCGGGTGACCGGTGAGCTTGTACTGCTCGTACCAGAGGAATTCGTAGGCGATCCAGATCGCCGCCGGCCAGGCGAGCCAGCGGAGGATGCGGTCCGTGCGCGACATGGGCGTGCTCCCTTTGGGCGGGTGTGCCCTGGGATTCGCCGGCGCGCGACGATGGGTTACGCGGGGCGCCTCAGCGCCGGATGGTCATGCGGCCGACGACAAAGCCGAAGGCGAAGGTGCCGAGCAGGATGGCACCGATATCCCCGACCATGGCATGCGCCAGCGGCAACCCGACCAGCAGCGCGAGGGTGAAGCCGGCGATGAAGATCCAGCGCCGCGCCACCGGCGACAATCCCGCCGCCTTCTTCGGCTTGCGCGCCGGCGCCGCGGCCCGCCGCCCCTTGGCCGCGCCGCTCATGCCTCCGGCCCGAGAAGGGCCTCCGCTTCCGCCCGGTCATAGAGCCGCCCGATCAGTGCGGCGAAGACCGGGTCGACCTGCATCGCCGGCGTCATGCGCGGCAGCGTGTCCGCGCGGCTGACGCCGTGTTCCTTCCAGGCGATGCCGCCGGTCATCACGTTCTGCAGGAAGCCCTGCATGCGGTCGCACGCCATGGCGAAGCGGGCCTCGGACGTCGTGCCGGCCTCGAACTCCTCCCACAGCGCGCGCAGCCGCCCGCCGAGGTCGCCTGGCAGCAGGCCGAAGACCGTCTCGGCTGCGGCGGCCTCGCGCGCTGCCTGGGTGGCGCGGCCGGCGACGTCATAGGCGAAGGTGTCGCCGGCCTCGATCTCCACCAGGTCATGGATCGCGACCATCATCAGCGCGCGGCCCAGATCGACCGGCTCGGCCACCTCGGCATGCAGGAGCGTGCCGATCAGCGCGAGCGACCAGCAATGCTCGGCGCTGTTCTCGCGCCGCGTCGCGCCGTCCGGGAGAACGACCCGCCCGCGCCGCTCGACCGTCTTCAGCCGGTCGGCGAGCGCGAGGAAGTCGAGGATCGCCGCGGCGCGCTCAGGCTGCATCTCGGCCGAGGGTCTCCATCAACTCGCGCCATTCCCGCTTGGACAGGCCCGAGCCCTCCTGCGTGACGGCCTCGCCGGCCAGCATCCGCTTCACGATGCCCATCATCTGCGCGGACAGCGTGACCGCGCCGAGCCGGTAGTCGCGGAAGGCGTCGTAGGCCATCGGCACCCAGGCCTTCACGGTGTCGAGCATCGCTTCGGCATAGACGCGGATCTCGTACTGCGCATGGGCGTCGGCGCGCAGCGACAGGAAGTGCAGCAGGTTGTGCAGGTCGGTCTTCCAGTACCACTGGGTATAGGCGTTGAGCGTGAGGTTCATGCGCGCCAGTTCGCGCGCCAGGCCCTGCCGGCCGGGGTCGCGCTTCTGCCCGTCATCGTCCTCGTTCAGCATCTCGAGGTAATGGTCGTAGTTGCGCGTCGCGTCCTCACG
Organism: Neoroseomonas marina; assembly: GCF_012927745.1. Classification (GTDB taxonomy): domain Bacteria; phylum Pseudomonadota; class Alphaproteobacteria; order Acetobacterales; family Acetobacteraceae; genus Neoroseomonas; species Neoroseomonas marina. The sequence goes on along the minus strand of NZ_JABBKX010000012.1, from coordinate 8,753 downwards.
CAGCAGGTCGAGTACGCGCGCGGCTTCCTCGCCTTCCAGGACATCGCCGCGCCCCTGCCGGTTCACCACCGACTGCGCCGCCAGGTGATCCGGCCCCGGGATGTAGAACTCCCGGTCGAGGATCGAGTAGCGCGCGGAATACTCGTTCACGTTCGCGGTGCGGTGGCGGATCCACTGCCGCGCCACGAAGATCGGCAGCTTCACGTGGTACTTGATCTCGCACATCTCGAACGGCGTCGAATGGCGGTGCCGCATGAGGTAGCGGATCAGCCCGCGATCCTCGTTCGCCGCGCGGGTGCCGCGCCCGTAAGATACGCGCGCCGCCTGCACGATGGCGGCATCGTCGCCCATGTAGTCGATGACGCGCACGAAGCCGTGGTCGAGCACGGGGATCGCCTGGAAGAGCATCGCCTCGAGCGCCGGCACGGTGGGGCGGCGCGTGCGGCCCTCGGCGGCGCGCGCGGCGTCGATTTCCTGCTGCTGTTCCGCGGTCAGCGCCATGCCGGCCCCCTGTAGGTCTAAACCTGCCTCATAGGGGGCCGGAGCCGAGTCGTCACAGCCTCCCCGGCCCAGGTGACGAAAGACCCTTGGAAACCAATCCCCTAAGTCCCCGCGGGTCCAGGGGACCGCAGTCCCCTGGCGGGGGAGCTCGAGGGGGCGGCGCCCCCTCGACGGGCGCCTCCCCCCGCCGCACCATGCCCTCCGTCAAACACGGAACCGCCCATGTCCCCCCTCGACGCCATCCGCCGCGACCATGCCGAGCTCACCGCCATCCGCCGCGATTTCCACACCCATCCCGAACTGGGCATGGAGGAGCATCGCACCGCGGAGATCGTCGCCCGCAAGCTCGAATCCTGGGGCATCGAGGTGCATCGCGGCATCGGCCGCACCGGCGTCGTCGGCGTGCTGCGCAACGGGTCCGGCAACCGCGCCATCGGCCTGCGCGCCGACATGGACGCCCTGCCGATCGAGGAACTGAACGACGTCGCCTACCGCAGCACGACCAAGGGCGTGATGCATGCCTGCGGCCATGACGGGCACACCACGATGCTGCTCGGCGCCGCGAAATACCTGGCCGAGACGCGCAACTTCGACGGCATCGTCCACTTCATCTTCCAGCCCGGCGAGGAAGGCTGCGGCGGCGCGCTGGCGATGCTCGAGGACGGCCTGTTCGAACGCTTCCCCTGCGATGCCATCTACGGCATGCACAACCGCCCGGGCATGCCGGTGGGCGAATACGGCATCCGCAGCGGCCCCACGGCGGCCGGCGGCGCCTTCTTCGACATCGTGATCGGTGGCAAGGGCGCCCATGGCGCGCGCCCCGAGGCGAGCATCGACCCGGTGCTGACCGCCTGCCACGTCACCACCGCGCTGCAGTCGATCGTCAGCCGCACCCTTTCGCCCCGCGACCCGGCCGTCGTCAGCGTGACGAAGGTGGTGGGCGGGGAGGCCTACAACGTCATTCCGCAGACCGCGACGATCTCCGGCACCGCCCGCTTCTTCACCCGCGAGGTCGGCACTCAGATCGAGGAGGGCCTGCGCCGGGTTGCGGCGGGTGTCGCCGCCGGCTTCGGCGCCACGGCCGAGGTCGACTGGCGGCTGATCTTCGCGCCCACCATCAACGACCCCAAGGAAACCGACGCCTACGCTGAGGCCGCCGCGGACCTGGTCGGCGCGGCGAATGTCGCCCGCGACAACCCGCCCGGCATGGGGTCCGAGGATTTCTCCTTCATGATGGAGAAGGTCCCCGGCGCCTACCTCCATGTCGGCAACGGGCCGGGCGAGATGCCCCACCACCCGCGCTACCAGTTCAACGACGAAGCGATCCCCTACGGCGCGGCGCTCTATGCGCGGATCGTGGAACGCGGCCTGAACCGCTGATCAATTCCCCTCGAAATCCGGCGCGCGCTCGCCTATATGAGCGCCGTCACCTCGGTGACTATGGCGATAAACGGCGTATGGAATAAGCGTTGCGGACCCGGGGGCGGTACCCGGCGCCTCCACCATCAACCCCGCCTTGTCAGCGGCAGATGGGGGCGAAATAGGCTCGACGCGCGCGGTAAAGATCCGTCTTTTGCCCGGCATGGTACCGCCGTCATCGGACCAAATCACAAGTGCCAACGACAACAGCCGCGAGGCTGTGGCGCTCGCTGCCTAAATAGGTAAGCGCGGTTCGGGGGGCACCGGGCAACAGAAGCCCCCCACTTCCCTTGGCAGCCTGCCCCCTCCTGGCCTAGATGGCCCGCATGAGCGACGATGCCGCCCCGCCCGACAGCCTCCTGCCCTACGACGTCTGGGCCGAGGAAGCCCTGCGCGATGTGGCCATCCGCGCGCTGGAAAGCGTTGCCGCGAACGGCCTGCCCGGCGAGCATCACTTCTACCTGACCTTCCGCACCGACCATCCGGGCACGACCGTCCCGGGCCACCTCAAGGCCCGCTACCCGGACGAAATCACCATCGTGCTGCAGCACCAGTTCGAGGACCTTCGCATCGACCGCGAGGCGCGCCGCTTCGAGGTGACGCTGTATTTCGGTGGCGTGCCGTCCCGGCTCTCGGTGCCCTTCGGCGCGCTGACCATGTTCCACGACCCGCATGTCCGGTTCGGCCTGCGCTTCCCCGTGACGGGCGCCGAGCCGCCCACCTTCGACGATGCCGCCCCGGCCGAGGAAACCGCCGCCGAGGAGGCCCCGCCGGCCGAAGCCGCGCCGCCGCCGCAGGGCCAGGTCGTCAGCCTGGACGCCTTCCGCCGCAAGCCGGCGAAGGAAGTCTGATCTAGGCCTCGAGCGCCGGCGCACACATTCGCGCGCTCGGCTTGCGCGCGGTGGGCTGGACCGCCGGGCGCCACGGTCGGTCCGGGCGCGGTCGCACTTCGCGCTCCCGGCCCGACGCTCCGCCTCGGGCCGCCCTGTTGGTCCAGGTTGGCGCCCCGCCCCCGGCTGCGCTAAGTCCCGCTCATCCGCGCCCTTTCGCGCGCCCGGAGATTGCGCATGACCCCGCCGCTCGACGCCGCCGCCCCCGCCCGCCCGGCCGGCTTCCAGTACGCCCCGATGTTCCCGCTCGCCGAGGACACCACGCCCTACCGCAAGCTCGACATCGGTGGCGTCTCCACGGTCGAGGTCGACGGCAAGCGCGTGCTCAAGGTGAAGCCCGAGGCGCTGACCGAACTCGCCTTCCAGGCCTGCAAGGACGTCTCCCACCTGCTGCGCCCGGGGCATCTCCAGCAGCTCGCGAACATCCTCAAGGACCCCGAGGCGTCGGCGAACGACCGCTTCGTGGCGCTCGACCTGCTGAAGAACGCGAACATCGCCGCCGGCGGCGTGCTGCCGATGTGCCAGGACACCGGCAACGCCATCGTCTCGGGCAAGAAGGGCCAGCGCGTCTGGGTCGAGGGCGACGAGGAGGAAGCGCTCGCCTACGGCGTCGCGCGCACCTACACCGAGACCAACCTGCGCTATTCGATGATGGCGCCGATCACGATGTTCGAGGAGACGAACACCGGCAACAACATGCCGGTCGAGTTCTCCATCCTGGCGCAGCCCGGCGAGGACCACGCCGACGAGATGCACCTGATGTTCATCCTCAAGGGCGGCGGATCGGCCAACAAGACCTTCCTGTTCCAGCAGACCCGCGCGGTGCTGAACAAGCCGAAGCTGCTCGCCTTCCTCGAGGAGAAGATCAAGACGCTCGGCACCTCCGCCTGCCCGCCCTACCACCTGTCCATCGTGATCGGCGGCACCTCGGCCGAGATGAACCTCAAGACCGTCAAGCTCGCCTCGACGCGCTACCTCGACGGGCTGCCGACGAAGGGTAGCAAGGCCGGCCACGCCATCCGCGACACCGAGCTCGAATCCGAGATCCACAAGCTCACGCAGAACCTCGGCATCGGGGCGCAGTTCGGCGGCAAGTACTTCTGCCACGACGTCCGCGTGATCCGCCTGGCGCGCCACGGCGCCTCGCTGCCGATCGGCATCGGCGTGTCGTGCAGCGCCGACCGCCAGATCAAGGCGAAGATCACCGCGGACGGCGTCTTCCTCGAGCAGCTGGAGCGCGACCCCGCGCACTACCTGCCCGAGCACACCGACGAGATCCTCGGCGGCGAGGTGGTGAAGATCGACCTCAACCAGCCGATGGACCAGATCCGCGCCACGCTGTCGAAGTATCCGGTGAAGACGCGCGTCTCGCTGACCGGAACCATGGTGGTCGCGCGCGACATCGCGCACGCCAAGCTGCAGGAACGGCTCGATGCCGGGCAGGGGCTGCCGCAGTACATCAAGGACCACCCGGTCTATTACGCGGGCCCGGCCAAGACGCCGACGGGCTATGCCACCGGCTCCTTCGGCCCGACCACGGCGGGGCGCATGGACAGCTATGTCGAGGCCTTCCAGGCCGCCGGCGGGTCCTTCGTCATGCTCGCCAAGGGCAACCGCTCCAAGGCCGTGCTGAACGCCTGCAAGACGTACGGCGGCTTCTACCTCGGCTCCGTCGGCGGCCCGGCGGCGCGCCTCGCGCGCGACTGCATCAAGAAGGTCGAGGTCCTCGAATACCCCGAGCTCGGCATGGAAGCGGTCTGGCGGATCGAGGTCGAGGACTTCCCCGCCTTCATCGTCGTCGACGACAAGGGGAACGACTTCTACGAGGGGCTCGAGTGAGCGGAGGCGGCGAACGCCGCCTGCCGGCGCGCTACACCCTGCCGGTGACCGGCTTCATCCTGTCGGGGGTCATGACGGTCATCATCTCCGGCATCTCGACGCTGCTGGCCCTCGGGCCGGGCGCCGAGATGCTGGCGCGCTGGCCGGTTGCCTGGATCACCTCCTGGTCGGTCGCCTTCCCCACCGTGCTGGTGGTGCTGCCGATCGTCCGGCGACTGGTCTCACGCGTCGTCGCGGTCCAATAGGGAAGGGGCAGGAGGCGCACCGTGGCAAGCCTGGTCGTCCTCCTCCATGCAGTGGCGCTGCTCGCCGCGGTCCTCGCTGCGGGGCTCTTCTGCACCTTCTCGATGGTGGTGATGCGCGGCCTGGACGCCACGGCCCCGCAGGCCGCGATGCGCGCGATGCAGCGGATCAACGCAGGGATCCGCACGCCGCTCTTCGACTTCACCTTTTTCGGGGCGCTTTCGCTGCCGCTGCTGCTCGCCCTCGCCGCCTGGGCCGACGGGCAGGCGCTACGCGCCGTGTGGGCCGGGGCGGCGTTCCTGGCCTATGGGCTCGGCGCCTTTGTCGTCACCATCGTCGCGAACGTGCCGCTCAACCTCCGCCTCGCGGAGGAAGACCCGGACGGGCCGGCATCGGCCGAGACCTGGCGCGCCTATTCGGCGCCCTGGACCGCGTGGAACCATGTCCGTAGCCTTGCGTCACTGCTCGCCTGCGTCCTGCTGGTGATGGCGCTGGGCCCAACCTGACGGAGGCATCGTCCCCATGCTCGCGCTCCGCCCCAACTGCGAATGCTGCGGCCGGGACCTGCCCCCCGACAGCCGTGACGCGCTGATCTGTTCCTTCGAATGCACCTGGTGCGTCGACTGCGCGCGGACGAAGCTGCCGGGCGGGCTTTGCCCCAATTGCGGCGGCGAGCTGGTCCGGCGCCCGATCCGCCCCGTAGCGAAGCTCGAAAAGTTCCCCGCGTCGACGGACCGCATCCACCGCCCCGAACGCTGCGGCGGCCCCACCACCGCCTGAGGACCGAAGCCATGCCCCCACGCCGCCTCATCTCCTCCGGCTCGACGTTCGAGGAACAGATCGGCTATTCGCGCGCCGTCGTCGTCGGCGACGACATCTGGGTGTCGGGCACCACCGGCTACGACTACGCCACCATGACGATGCGCCCCGACGTGGTGTCGCAATGTGACCAGGTGTTCCGCAACATCGCCGCGGCGCTCGAACAGGCCGGCGCCTCGCTCGACGAGGTGGTGCGCGTGCTCTTCATCGTGCCCGACCCCAAGGACTGGGAACCCTGCTGGCCGGTGATCAAGACGTATCTCGGCCGCGCGCGCCCCGCGTCGACCCTGATCCACACCGCGCTGATGTCGCCCGATATGAAGATCGAGGTCGAGGTGACGGTCCGGCGCGGCAGCGCCGCCTGATCGCGGTCATCCATCCGGGTGCCGTGAGGCAACCCTCACCGCAACGTGACGTTACCCTTCGCAGCATTGCTGCCCCGCCGGCGCCCCAAGCGCCGCCGAGGCTCGGTGCCGCGGGCAGGACCTCACAGTCCCGCCCAGAGCGAAGGAGACCACGATGTCGACACGCCGGGGCCTGTTGGCCGCACTTCCCGCGCTCGCCGCAGCGGCGCTGACGCTGCCCTCGGCCGCCGAGGCGCAGAGCGTCACGCTCAGCTTCGGCCCGCCGCCCCCGCCGCCCTACGCCCGGCCGGTGCCGCCACCCCGTCGCGGCTATGTCTGGGCGCCAGGCCACTACCGCTGGAACGGCCGCCGGCACGTCTGGGTCGAGGGCCAGTGGATCCGCGAACGCCGCGGCCGCCACTACCGCGAACCGCAATGGGTCGAACGCGACGGCCGCTGGGGCTACTACCCGGGCCGCTGGGACCGCTGATCCCGCGGGTGACAGGGGCGGCGGCGTTCGGTACAGGGCGCCGTCCGCCATCCGATCGGAACCTGTCATGCGCTTTGCCGTCGACCGCCTGGACCACCTGGTCGTCACCTGCCGGGACGTGACCATCTCCGCATCCTGGTACCAGCGCGTGCTCGGCATGGAGGTCGAGGAATTCGGCCCCCATCGCCGCACCGCCCTGAAGTTCGGGGGCCAGAAGATCAATCTTCGCCCGGTCGAATCCACCCAGCAGGAATGGTGGACCGGCGCCGCCGGCGGCGTCCCGGGCACCGAGGACCTGTGTTTCATCGTCACCGTCGATGCCGAGCAGGTGATCGCCCATCTGCAGCGCTGCGGCATCGCGGTCGAACAGGGCCCGGTCGCGAAGGACGGGGCGCTCGGGCCGATCACCTCCGTCTATTGCCGCGATCCGGATGGCAACCTGATCGAGATCGCGACCTACGGAACCGCGCCCTGAGTGACTAGATTGCGCGTCATGAGCACGACGCGCACCGAAACCGACAGCCTCGGCACCATCGAGATCCCGGCGGATCGCTACTGGGGCCCGCAGACCGAACGCGCCCGCGCGCTGTTCCGCATCGGGGATGCCCGGCTCGACCCCGGCGTCATCCGCGCGACGGGCCTGCAGAAATGGGCGGCGGCGGAGGCCAACCGCCGCCTCGGCGAATTGCCCGAGGCGATCGCCGAACCGATCAAGGCCGCGGCCGAGGAGATCATCGACGGCCGCCGCGACGCCGACTTCCCCCTGCCCGTCTGGCAGACCGGCTCGGGCACCCAGACCAACATGAACGCGAACGAGGTCATCTCGAACCGCGCCAACGAGATGCTCGGCCAGCCGCTCGGCGCGCGGACGCCGATCCATCCGAACGACCACGTCAACCGCGGCCAGTCGTCCAACGATTCCTTCCCGACGGTGATGCACCTCGCCGCCGTCCGGGCGGTGCGCCACCGCCTGCTGCCCGGCCTGGCCGCCCTGCACGCCGCGCTCACCGCCAAGGCCGCCGAATACGCCGACATCGTGAAGCTCGGCCGCACCCACATGATGGATGCGGTGCCGGTCACGCTGGGCGGCGAATTCGCCACCTGGGCGCGCCAGGTCGAGAACGGCATCGCCCGCGTCGCCGGCGCCATTCCCCGCCTGCTGCTGCTGCCGCAGGGCGGCACCGCGGCCGGCACGGGCCTCAACCGCCATCCGGAGTTCGACGAGGTCTTCTGCGCCATCGTCGCCGAACGGACCGGGGAAGCCTACGCTCCCAACCCCGACAAGTCGGAAGGCATGGCCGCGCACGACGCCTTCGTCGAACTGCATGGCGCGATGAACACGGTCGCGGTCTCGCTCACCAAGATCGCCAACGACATCCGCCTGCTCGGCTCCGGGCCGCGCGGCGGCTTCGGCGAGCTGGTCGTGCCGGCCGACGGCCTGTCCAGCAGCATCATGCCGGGCAAGACCAACCCGACCCAGGCCGAGGCGCTGACCATGGTCTGCGCCCGCGTCATGGGGAACCAGACGACGGTCACCTTCGCCGGCGCGCAGGGGCATCTCGAGCTCAACGTCTTCAAGCCGGTGATCATCGAGGCCGTGCTGGAAAGCGCGCATCTGCTCGGCGACGCCGCGCGGTCCTTCGCGACGCACATGGTCGCGAAGCTCACGCCGAACCTTGCGCGCATCGCCGACCAGGTGGCGAAGTCGCTCATGCTCGTCACCGCGCTGAATCCGCGCATCGGCTACGACAAGGCGGTCGCGATCGCGAAGAAGGCGCTGGCCGAGGATCTCACCCTGAAGGACGCCGCGCACCGTCTCGGCCATGTGGCGCCGGAGGATTTCGACCGCTGGGTGCGTGCGGAGGAGATGATCCGTCCCGGGGTCCGGCTGGAGGGCGGCGGGTGACGCCGCACCTGGCGAAGCGGTCCTTCACCCTCGCCGGCCATCGCACCTCCGTCGCGCTCGAGCCCGCCTTCTGGGCGGTGCTCGAATCCATCGCCCTGAAGCGCGGCCTCAGCCTGGCGGCGCTCGTCTCCGAACTCGACGCCGCCCGTGCGGTGGATGGGGCGCCGCTCGCCAGCACGCTGCGCGTCTTCGCCCTGACATCGCGCGACGCCTAGAGCATGATCGGATCAGTTTTGGTCGTATCCGGCGTGACGGAGATAGTTTGAGCATTCATCTGGGCTGAAGTAGTGGAGGAGCGATCC
>NZ_JABBKX010000011.1 GCF_012927745.1 Neoroseomonas marina | reverse complement strand
TGGGTCTGCAGGTAGTTCGTGCCCAGGCCGGCACCCACGTAGATGCCCTGCACGCGCGGATCCCAGCTCTGCGCGTTCGCGGCGATCGGCATGCTCAGCAGCGTCGCCGCCAGAAGCGCCTTCCTCAGGCTCATAGGTATTCTCCTGCTCGTGGTCCCCGGGGGAACCGGAAAACTGGCCGCACCGACTTTCGTCGCCACGGAACAAGGACTTCCTAGCACCCAACCGACGGTGAACCAAAGTCGGGACGACGCCGCGTGCGATGCTGCAGGTCACGCTGTGGCATCATCGCAACAGCCCTCCCGCGGCGCCTGCCTAAAGACCGTGCAGGGCTTCGTCCTCGGTCATGCCGCCGAGCCGGCCGAGCGGGATCAACCGGTTCGCATGGCCCATCTTCCGACCTGGGCGGGCCGCGCCCTTGCCATACAGATGCGGCACCACCCCCGCCGTCGCGACGAGTCGCGGCCAAGCGGCCATCCCTTCCGGCCCGATCAGGTTGCGCATGACCGCGTCGTGGTGCCGTTCGGGCGAGGCGAGGGGCAGGCCCGCGACGGCCCGTATATGCTGCTCGAACTGGGACGCCGCGCAGGCATCCATGGTCCAGTGACCGGAATTGTGGGGACGGGGGGCGATCTCGTTCCCCACCAGCCGCCCGTCCGGCAGCACGAACATCTCGAGCGCGACGAGCCCGATCAGTTCGAGGCCAGCCGCCACCGCCGCGACATGATCGCGGGCCGCCGCCGCCACCTCGGGTGCGAGCCGCGCCGGGGCGAAGGAGAGGTCCAGGATGTGGTGGGCGTGGCGGTTCTCCGCCGGGTCGAACACCGCGACCCTGCCGTCCTCGGCCCGTGCCGCGATCGCCGAGACCTCGGCGACGAAGGGCACGAAGGCTTCGAGGATCAGGGGCTTCGGCGCCAGCCGCGCGAAGGCGGGGGCGAGGTCCTCGGGCGTGCGCAGGACCGCCTGGCCGCGCCCGTCATAGCCGAGGCGCGTGGTCTTCAGCACCGCCGGCAGACCGATCTCGGCGACCGCCGCGGCGAGATCCGATTCGCTCGTCACTGCCCGCCAGGGCGCAACCGGCACGCCGATCCGCTGCAGGAAGGCCTTCTCCGCCACCCGGTCCTGGCAGGTCGCGAGCGCGGCGAGGCCCGGCCGGCAGGGGACGAGGCCGGCCAGCGCCTCGAGCGCCGCGGCGGGGACGTTCTCGAATTCGAAGGTCACGACGGCCACCGAGGCGGCGAAGCGGGCGAGCGCCTCGCGATCCTCGTAAGGCGCCACGGTGCGGTGGGCCGACACTTGCATGCCGGGGGAATCCTCCTCCGGCGCGTAGACGTGGCACGCATAGCCGAGGCGGGCGGCGGCCATCGCCGACATGCGGCCCAGTTGTCCGCCACCGAGGATGCCGATCACCGCGCCCGGCGGCAGCGGGAAGGCGGTCATGCCGGGCTGTCCGGCACCGAGGCCGTCTGCGCCGCGCGCCAGGCGTCCAGCCGGCCCGCAAGCGCCGAATCCGAGGTGGCGAGGATCGCCGCGGCCAACAGGCCCGCATTCACCGCACCCGCCCGGCCGATGGCCAGCGTGCCGACCGGAATGCCGGCCGGCATCTGAACGATGGACAGCAGGCTATCCATGCCCTTGAGCGCATGACTTTCGACCGGCACGCCGAGGACCGGAAGCGCCGTCATCGAGGCCGCCATGCCCGGTAGATGCGCTGCGCCGCCGGCCCCGGCGATGATCACCTTCAGGCCCCGCCCGGCGGCGGTCCGCGCATAGTCGAACAGCCGTTCCGGGGTCCGATGGGCCGAGACCACGCGGGTTTCGTGCGCGACGCCGAGCTTCTCCAGCGTCTCGGCGGCGTGGCGCATCGTCTCCCAGTCGGAGCGGCTGCCCATGATGATGCCGACCAGCGGCGCCGAACCCGTCTCACCCGTCATTCACGTCACCGTCAGCCGGAATCCACAACACGAAGGCGGATCGAGGCCGTGCCTCGATCCGGGAGCGCGAAGCGCGACCGCGCCCAGCCCGTCAGCAATCGCCAATACGGCAGCGCATGGCGCGCAGCCAAGCGGCCCGGATGGGCCGCGCCCGGCGCTTGAGGGTCAAGCAATGATATCCGGGACCAGCCGACCCTCGAGCCAGGCGATCTCGTCCTTGAGCTTGAGCTTGCGCTTCTTCAGCCGCTGCAGCTGCAGCTGGTCCACCGGCGAGCTGTCGAGCCGTGCGATGACGGTGTCGAGGTCGCGGTGCTCGCTCCGCAGTTCATGCAGGCGGCGGAGCATGGCGTCACGGTCGGCGATCATGGCCGGCGGCCCCGATGAAGCGAAGTTGAGGATGCATTCGTCGTCGCATCGCCATTATCATGCCCGGGCCGGGGCGCGACAGGCCATTCCCGGCGGTCGCGCCCTTGGTTTCGAACGGGGCCGGTCCACCGGTCCCCGCGATGTGCCCGCGGCATCCCGCTGCGGCGCGCCACAGCATGAGGACGCATCACGCATGCCGCTGAATGCCCGGATTGCCTCGCTCGAGGAACGCCATGCCGCCCTCGAGCGCCGTATCCTGGACGAAGACAGCCGCCCGCGGCCCGATGACATCGAACTGGCCCGTCTGAAGCGCGAGAAGCTGCGACTCAAGGAGGAGATGGAGAAGCTCCGGACGACCCGGATGCATTGACCGGCCGGGCGCGGCACGGAGACCGCGCCCCAACGGTTTCAGGCAGCGTCCTCGGCCGGCGGAAGGTCGGCCGGGGCCGCACCATGCGCCGCCACAATGGCGTTCAGGTCGCCCTGCGTGCAAAGGCCGAGGATGACCGGATCGCGCGGCTTGATGTTGGCGCTGTTCCAGTGCGTGCGGTCGCGCACCTTCGCGATGGTGTCCTTGGTGGTGCCGAGGAGCTTCGCGATGACCGGATCCGGCAGGGACGGGTAGTTGCGCAGCAGCCAGGCGATGCCGTCCGGCCGGTCGTTGCGCTTGGACACAGGGGTGTAGCGGCCGCCCTTGGCGCGCTGCTTCGGCAGCACGATGCTGCTTTCCTGGAGACGCAGGCGCGCCGCGGGATCGGCCTCGCAGCGCAGGATCTCCTCCCGCGTCAGCTGACCGGAGGCGACCGGGTCGAAGCCCACGATCCCCTGCGCGACCTCGCCATCGGCGATCGCCTGGATCTCCAGCGGGTGCATGTTCACGAATTCGGCGATCTGCTCGAAGGAGAGCGACGTCTTGTCGATCAGCCACACGGCGGTGGCCTTCGGCATGAGTGGCTGGGGCATGGGCGGACCTCGGGGTGGCCGGAGGGGCGAGAGCGAACCCCCGCGACGGAATTGCGCCCCGTATAATGATGCGGGACACCAGGGTCAAAGCCCTGATCGGAAAGGAGGGAGCATGGCACCCATCGAGGAGGACGAGCTGCCGCGCCGGCGCCAGGTCCTGGAAAAGCCCCGCTTCGACGGGTGGGACGTGTCCCAGCTGCAGGACTACATTGCCGAGCTCAAGGCCGAGATCGCGCGCGCCGAGGTCGCGATCGGCGCCCGCAACGACCACCGCTCGGCGGCCGAGGCCTTCTTCCGCAAGCCCTGACACCCAAGCCCTGACGCCTGGGCCTTGCAGGGTCATCGTCGGCACGCGATCTGCGAGGAACCATGCCGGACGACGCGACCATCCCCCCAGCCCCGCCCGCCGAGGCCGGCACCCCGCCGGACTTCGACAATTCCTATGCGCGGCTGCCGGAACGGCTCTTCGCCCGCCTACCGCCGACGCCGGTCAAGGCACCGCGTCTGTTGCGGCTGAATGAGGGGCTGGCCGCGGAACTCGGCCTGGACCCCACCTGGCTGGGGTCGGAGGCCGGGGTCGCGACCCTGGCCGGCAACCACGTGCCGCAGGGCGCGGAGCCCATCGCGCAGGCCTATGCCGGCCACCAGTTCGGCCAGTTCAACCCCGCCCTCGGCGACGGGCGGGCGATCCTGCTCGGGGAAGTGCTGACGCCGGCCGGGGAACGCCGCGACATCCAGTTGAAGGGCTCGGGGCCGACCCCCTTTTCCCGCCGTGGGGACGGGCGCGCCGGCGTCGGCCCGGTGCTGCGCGAATACATCATCAGCGAGGCCATGGCGGCCTTCGGCATCCCGACGACGCGCTCGCTCGCGGCGGTGGCGACCGGGGAGTGGATCTTCCGCGAGGATGCGGTGCCGGGCGCGGTGCTGACGCGCACGGCGGCGAGCCATATCCGGGTCGGCACCTTCCAGTACTTCGCGGCGCGGCGGGACACCGACGCGCTGCGCGCGCTGGCGGACCACGCCATCGCGCGCCACGACCCGGTGGCGGCCGCGGACGCGAACCCCGCCCTCGCGCTGTTCCGCGGCGTGGTGGCGCGGCAGGCCGACCTCATCGCGCGCTGGATGCTGGTCGGCTTCATCCATGGCGTGATGAACACCGACAACTGCGCCATCTCCGGCGAAACGATCGACTACGGTCCCTGCGCCTTCCTCGACGCCTTCCATACCGCGGCGGTGTTCTCCTCGATCGACCATGGCGGGCGCTACGCCTTCGGCAACCAGCCGGGCATCGCGCATTGGAACCTGGCGCGGCTGGCGGAGGCGATGCTGCCCCTGTTCGCCGGGGACGAAGACCAGGCGGTGGCATTGGCGCGCGAGGCGCTGGGCGGCTTCGCAACGGCCTTCGGCGGGGCCTGGCGAGAGGGTCTGCTGCGCAAGGTCGGCATCGCCGCGGCGGCGGAGGGCGACGAGCAGATCGTGCAGGACCTGCTCGACCTGATGGAGAAGGGCCAGGCGGACTTCACCCTGACCTTCCGCGGCCTCTGCGACGCCGTGGAGGATCCCGCCGCATTGGACCGCGTGCGGTCGCTGTTTGCCGATCCGGCGGCCTTCGACCCCTGGGCGGCGCGGTGGCAGGCCCGGATCGCGGCGGATGGCACAGCACCAGCGGCACGCGCCGTGGCCATGCGCGCGGTGAACCCGGCCTACATCCCGCGCAACCACATCGTCGAGGCGGCGCTGGCCGCCGCCGTGCAGCAGGACGACCTCGGACCTTTCGAGGCGTTGCTGGCCGTCCTGGCCCGCCCCTTCGAGGAGCAGCCCGGCCGCGAGCGCTATGCCGCGCCGCCGCAGCCCGAGGAACGCGTCCTCGCCACCTTCTGCGGGACCTGACGCCGCCATACCCTGAACGCGCGAACGCCGCGCACCTTCCGGCACGCGGCGTTGCACGGCCCGGGGCCGCCCCGGGGAAAGGGGTTCGGGGCGGCCCCTGCGGTCGTCAGGCGGCCTGGGCCGGCGTCGCCTCGGACTGGATGACCGGGCGGCCACCCTGGACCGGGATGCGGCGGGGCTTCAGCGCCTCGGGCACCACGTGCTTCAGCTGCACGTGCAGCAGGCCGTTCGCGAGGTCCGCGCCCTCGACCACGATGTGGTCGGCGAGGACGAAGCGGCGCTCGAACGCACGACCGGCGATGCCGCGATGGAGGAAGCGGCGCCCGTCCTCCGGCTGCGGCTGCGGCCGGCCGGCGATGGTCAGCGTGTTCTCCTGCGCGGTGATCTCGAGGTCGCCCTCGGAGAAGCCGGCCACGGCCATGGTCAGGACGTAGCTGTCCTCACCCGTCTTCTCGATGTTGTAGGGCGGGTAGCCGTTGCCCTCGGACACGTTGCGCGCGTTGTCCATCAGCCGCGCGAGGCGGTCGAAACCGATGGCGGAACGAAACAGGGGGGAGAAATCGATCGCGTTCACGAGGAACCTCCTGCGGTAGCAAGGTTCGTTGCGGGGCGGATCCGGGCTCATCGGCCCCCTGCCGGGCGGCCGTGCCGTTCCGCGTCGCCGGCCCCATCAGGGCACCGCCGACACGATCGAGATGGATTTGTGGCGAGGTGCGTTCAAGGGGGGCAGCCCCCCGAACGACAACGGCCCGGAGCAGGTGCCCCGGGCCGCGCTGTCGAGCCGGTCGCGCATGCGCGCCGGCGCCTGTGCCGAAGGTCAGGCCTTCTTGCGGGCGCCGATGCCGGCGAACTTCTTGTTGAACTTCGCGATCTGCCCGCCGGTGTCGATCACGCGCTGCTGGCCCGTCCAGGCCGGATGCGACTTCGGGTCGATGTCCAGACGCAGCACGTCGCCGGGCTTGCCCATGCAGGAGCGCGTCTTGAACTCGGTGCCGTCGGTCATGATGACGGTGATCTCGTGGTAGTCCGGGTGGATCTCGGGCTTCATGGAAGGACACTCATGCAGGAACGCCCGACGATGCCGACCGGCGGGCAGGGAACGGGGCGTATAGGGGAGCCCGTCCTCCCGCGCAACCGCGGCGGCCCTCAGGCCTCCTGCGGCGTCGGCAGGTCGAGTTCGGCGGGCAGGTCGCCCGGTTCCAGATAGGCGCCCCCGGCGTGGAGCATCCGCGCCTGCAGGTATTGCGGCCGGAGGATGGCGCCGGCCAGGTGCAGGATCCGGATCGGCGTGTGCGGATAGGCGGGTTCGATCCATTGGCCCATCCGGCCATGCCAGCGCGGGGGGCAGAAATTGGCCAGCCAGTTCCAGTGGGCCGGCAGCCGCTCGATGTCCGGCCGGTCCAGGGCGGCACGGAAGAACGCGAGTTGCTCGCTCAGATGCGTCAGCGGCCGCCGGATCGCGAGGAGGAGCTCCGCCTGCCAGCGCTCCCAGAGCCCGTGCGCGGCCGGAATGGCCAGCACCCCGCTGTTGAGCATCGGGATGGGCTGGAACGCCTGCGCCGCATCGGGGCCGTAGGCGTCGTGCCAGGCCTGGGCCCAGAAGCGCTGCGTCGGCGCCGCGTTGCGCCCGGTCGTCGAATAGGCCGGGTGGACCTCCGGGCAACAGGCGGCGAGACCGAAGCGAGCGACGTGGAGCAGCCCGCCCAGGCCCTCGTCATGCGCGACCCAGGTGTCGGCATCGAGCCACACATAGGCGTCATGGCCCGGCAGGATCTCGGGCAGATAGGGCCGGCACAACTGGCCCAGCATATAGGGCTTGAAGCCCTCGCGACGGGTGGCGTCGAGCAGGTCCGGGGGCGGCAGCACCTCCACCGCCTGCCCGGCGAACCAGGCCGCCTGACCGGCATCGAGGCCAAGGTCGAAGCAAACCATGCGGATGCCGTCGCGCCGGCGCTGCGCCAGCGTCGAGAGCACGAGCCCCTTCGCCAGCCAGAACAGGGACCGGTCGGTCGCCGTGACGATGATCGGACCGGGCATGCGCGTCCCTGCGAATCGCCCGCCCAGACTAGCGGGTCCCGGGCGAGCGGGGCAGGGCGGGCATCCTAGCCCGGCGCGATCTCCCCGCGCTCGATGACGTAGGTCTGCTCGACCAGCGGGCGGAGCAGCTCGGGGTTGCTCTCGGTGATCAGGATGGCGACGTCGGGCAGCGCGGCGCGCAGGCGCTTCAGCGCCTCCGCGTAGCGCAGCGCCAGCGCCGGCGCGAGCCCCTGGAAGGGCTCGTCCAGCAGTACCGCCTTGGTGCCGACCATCAGCGCACGGCCGAGTGCCACCATCTTGCCCTGGCCGCCCGACAGGCCCGCCGCCTTGCGCGGCGCGAGGTCCTTCAGTTCCGGGAGCAGGGAATAGACCCGCGCCAGCCGCTCGGCGACCTCGCGTTCCTGCAGCTTCAGCACCTGGGCAGGGAGGAGCATGTTGTCCTCCACCGTGAACGACCCGAACAGGCGCCGTTCCTCGGGCGCGTACCCGATGCCGTGGCGGGGGCGGTGGTGCGGGGGGAGGCGCGTCTCGTCCTCCCCGTCGATCATCACCTTGCCCTGGGCGGCCGGCACCAGCCCCATCAGGGTCCGCAGCGTGGTGGTCTTGCCGGCGCCGTTGCGCCCGATCAGCGCGACGCGGCCGCCGGCCGGCACCTTCAGCGAGACATTGCGCAGCACCGGCACGCCGGCGATGGAGACGGAGACGCCCGACAGCTCAAGCATGGCGCTCGATCCCGATCACTTCACGCTGCACGGCGGGGTCCGAGAGGACCTCGCCCGGCGGGCCGAGGGCGGCGATGCGCCCCTGGCTCCAGACCGCGACGCGGTCGGCGAAGCGCTCGACCACGTCCATGTCATGCTCGACGAAGACCGCCGTCACCTTCGCCTCGCGCAGCACGCGGGCGAGGGTCTCGACCACGTCCATCTTCTCCGAGGCCGCGACACCCGAGGTCGGCTCGTCCATCAGCAGCAGGCGCGGCTTCAGCGCCACTGCCATCGCGATGTCGGCCAGCTTGCGCGCGCCTTCGTTCAGCGCATCGGCGCGGGTGTCCGCGATGCCGGTCAGGCCGAAGCGTTCGAGCAGGTCGCGCGCCTCGTCCCGGTAGCCAGGCCGCAGCAGCGGCGTCAGCGGGGACCAGATGCCGTCGCGCGACGCGACCGCGAGGGCGACGTTCTGCTCGACCGTATGCTCGAGGAAGAGCTGCGGCAGCTGGAAGGACCGCGCGATGCCGCGCTTGACGATCGCGCGCGGGGACATCCCCGTGATGCGCTGGCCCTCGTAGGAGATCTCGCCGGCATTGGGCCGCAGGTAGCCCGTCGTCATGTTGATGAAGGTGGTCTTGCCGGCGCCGTTGGGGCCGATGATGGCGAGGAACTCGCCCTTCATCACGCCGAGGTCGATGCCGTCCGCCGCCTTCACGCCGCCGAAGGCGAGCCGGAGGCCCGAGGCCTGGAGGAGCACCTCGCTCATCGGCCGCGCCCCCCGATCGCCCGCGCTGCCATGCCCCAGAGCCCGCCGGGGGCGAAGAGGATGACCAGCAGCAGCACCGAACCGAGGATCATCTGCCAGGCATCCGCGAAGGACGCCGCGGCATAGACCCGCACCAGCTCATAGGCGGCGGCGCCGAGGAACGGCCCGAGCACCCCGCCGGCACCGCCGAGGATGGCGATGAAGACGAGCTCGCCCGAAGAGGTCCAGTAGGAGAGCAGCGGCGTGACGTGCCGCGAGGTCATGGCGATCAGCGCCCCGCCGATGCCGCCCAGGACCGCCGACATGACGTAGGCGGACAGCAGCACGCCCCGCGCGGGCACCCCCATGAACTCGAGCCGCGTCTCGCGCGTCTTGATGCCGGCCAGCGCCTCGCCCATCGGGGAGGCGAGGTACAGGCGGAGCAGGAACCCCAGCACGAAGGCGAGGCCGAGCGCGATGCCGAAGATGGTCCATTCGTAGGTCACGCGTTCCAGCGCCTGGCCGGCGATGGGCATGATCTCGACGCGGATGCCGTCGCTGCCCTTGGTGATGGCGTAGAGCTTCTCGAGCAGCGAATAGAATACCATCGCCATGGCGAGATTCAGCATGCCGAAGAAGATCTGCCGGTAGCGCGTGACGAAGAGGCCGATGAGCAGGCCGAGTACGCCGGCACCGAGGGCGGCGAGCGGCAGCAGGATCATCGCATCCCCGAAGCGGGGTGCGAGGAAGGCGACGGTATAGGCGCCGAAGGCGATGTAGAGCGCATGGCCGAAGGAGACCTGCCCCGCGCGCAGCAGCAGCAGGATGCCCATCACCGCGATCCCCTTGGCGAGCGCGATGGTCAGCACGAAGCGCAGCCAGGGCGCGGCGATGGCGGCCACGATCATGGCAGCCGCCACGAGGATCGCCAGGATGGGTTCGATCTTCCTCATACGCGGCGCGTCTCGATCACGCCGAAGAGGCCCTGCGGCCGTACCAGCAGCACCAGCACCATGATGATGTAGGGGACCACGACTTCCAGTTCCGGCTCGAAATAGACGGCGACGGACCGCCCGAGGCCCATCATCAGGGAGGTGAGTGCCGCGCCTTCGATCTGCCCGAGGCCCGCGGTCGCCACCACGGCGAAGGACAGCACGATGGTCTGCGCCCCGATGCCGGGCACCAGCGCCGCGGTGGGGGAGGAGAGCGCGCCCCCGAGCGCGGCCAGCATGGCGCCGAAGGTGAAGGTCAGCAGGAAGACCTTCGCCGCGTCGATGCCCATCGCGGTCGCCGCCTCGCGATCGGTGGTGACGGCGACGATGACGCGGCCCGTCAAGGTCCGCCGCAGGAACCAGGCGAGCCCGGCGAGCGTCACGACGGCGAAGCCCGGCAGGACAAACAGCTGGTAGTTGGTGAAGGGGATGAAGTCGGCGCCGAAGGGCACGTCGATCGTCCCGAGGTACTTCATCGCCGTGTCATGATGGATCGGCTGCACGCCCCAGATCAGCTTCTGCACGTCCTCGAGGATCATGAAGAGCGCGAAGGTGACGAGGAGCTGGACCACTTCCTCCTGCGCGTAGATGCGGCGCAGCAGGAAGCGTTCGATGAGCGGGCCGAGGATGGCGCCGACCAGCGCGGCGGACAGGACCAGCGTCGGGATCGAGGCCCAGTCCGGCAGTCCGAGGCCGGCGAGGAAGATGCCGATCGACGCCGCGGCATAGGCGCCGATCGCATAGAGGGAGCCATGCGCGACGTTGACGATGCGCAGCACCCCGAAGACGAGGTTGAGCCCCACCGCGACGAGGAAGATCAGACCCGCGGAGGACAGCCCGTCCAGCAATGCCAGGCCGAGCAGAAGGCCATTGTCCTGGAACCACTCGGCCATGGCGCGCGTGCCTCAGATCGACCGGCCGGCGGTCTGCACGACCGAAGGCTGGAGCGTCTTCAGCCAGTCGGTGCTCTTCTGCCCGACCGGGGCGGAGACCGACGCACCGGGGTAGAGCATCATGTCCTTCGGCACCGCGAAGGGGAACCGGTCGTTGAAGGAGGAGAGGCCGACGATCTGGTCCTCGAGCCCCTGGCCGTCCTCGCGCAGCGTGATGGTCGACGTCGGCGTCGGGAAGGTCAGGCCGCGGAAGGCCGCGGCGAGTTCGGCATCGGACGGCCAGGCGCCGTTCTTCGCGGCGACCGCCTTCTCGAGGCCCGCCTTCAGCGCCCAGACCGCCTGCGCCATGTGGTGGCAGGGATAGATCGGGTATTCGTTGAAGCGCTGACGGTAGGCGTTGACGAAGGCGTTGAACGCCGCGGGGTCCTTCGGCGCCGGGTGGTTGTTCCAGTGGTCGCCGCGGGTGCCGATGATGTGGCCTTCCGGCATCGACCGGCCGAGGATCTGCATCGAGGCCTCGGCCACCGGCAGGACGAAGATCGAGCGTTCATGCAGCCGCCGCTCCGTTGCCTGCCGCACGAAGGTGACGAGTTCACCCCCCCAGGAGGTCGACAGGATCACGTCCGGCCGCAGCGCGAGCAGGCGGGTGATCTCGGTCGAGAAGTCGGTCGAGCCGAAGCGGGGGAACATCTCGGCCACCACGCGCACGCCGGGCTTCAGCGCGTCCATCGCGGTCTTCCACAGTTCCCACGAGTCGCGGCCCCAGGCGTAGTCCTGGTTCAGCACCGCGACGGTCCGGAAGTCCGGCTTGTGCTTGAGGAGGTACAGCAGCGGCGCCAGCACTTCCGAAGTGCCGTAGCCCTGGGTGCGGAAGGCGTATTCGTAGCGGTTCTCCTCGAAGATGCGCTGGGTGCCGCAGTCCCACAGCAGCATCAGCTTCGACAGTTCGCGCGACAGCGGCGTGCAGGCGAGGCACGAGCCGGAGGAGATCGACTGGAAGAGGACGTGCACCCCTTCGGACTGCACGAGGCGGCGGATCTCGCCGACCAGGTGGTCGGTGCCCGGAGCCTCGTCGACGAAGAAGGCGCGGACCGGGACGCCAGCGATGCCGCCGGCGGCGTTGAGCTGGTCGATCAGCATCTCGCACGCCTTGCGCGAAGGGACGCCGAAGACCGAGGCCGGGCCGGAGAGGAAGGTGGTGACGCCGATCTTGAGTTCGGCCGGCTTCTGCGCCGGCTGGGCGGACAGCGTGGCCGGCAGCATCACGCCGCCGAAGCCGGCGACAAGCGCTTCGCGGCGCGAAAGCGTCGTGGTCATGGGGTTCCTCCCTCAAGGGTCCTGGAGCGGCGGGTTGGCCCCGCGCATCGGTTGCAGAATGGACGCGAGCCGCGCACCCGCGCAAGCAGGGCGGCGATTGACCGGCGGGCCGACGCTTCCTAGCGTCCGCGCCCCTTCATCCGGCGGTTGCAGCGATGCCCTCGATCCTGTCCATCCAATCCTGGGTCGCCTACGGCCATGTCGGCAACGCCAGCGCCATCTTTCCCCTGCAACGCCTGGGCGCCGAGGTCTGGGGCGTCCATACGGTCCAGTTCTCCAACCACACCGGCTACGGCGCCTGGCGGGGCCAGGTCTTCGGGGCGGAGCTGATCCGCGACTGCGTGCAGGGCATCGAGGAGCGCGGCGTCCTGCCGCGCTGCGATGCCGTCCTGTCGGGCTACATGGGATCCGCCGAGATCGGGGCGGCGATCCTGGATGCGGCCCGCCGCGTGAAGGCGGCGAATCCGCAGGCCCTGTGGTGCTGCGACCCGGTGATCGGCGATGTCGGCCGCGGCATCTTCGTCCGTCCCGGCATCCCCGAGTTCCTGCGCGACGAAGCCTTGCCCGCAGCCGACATCGCCACCCCGAATCAGTTCGAGCTGGAATGGCTGACCGGCGGGGAGGTCACGACGCTGGAGGACGCCAAGGCGGCGGTCGCGGCGCTGCAGGCCCGCGGCCCGCGCTGCGTGCTCGTGACGTCGCTTCGCCTCACCGACACGCCGGAGGGCGAGATCGGCATGCTGGCGGGAGAAGGCGGGCGCTTCTGGCGACTGTCGACGCCCATGTTGCCACTGTCCGTCAACGGCGCGGGCGACGCGATCGCCGCGCTGTTCCTGTTCCATCGCCTGCGCAGCGGTTCCGCCGCCGATGCGCTGGCGGCCGCGGCCTCCTCGGTGTTCGGGCTGCTGCGACGGACGGCGGAAGCCGGATCGCGCGAGATCCTGACCGTCGCCGCGCAGGAGGAATTCGTCGCGCCGTCGCGGCTCTTCGCACCCGAGACCTGCTGAAGCCACGCCCAGGGCGGCTTGCGCGCGTTCGCCAGCGCGTGCCACGCTCCTTCCCGGCCCGGTCCATGCCAGCAAGGCGTGGACAAAGAAGGCCGAAGGGAGCCTTCGCGATGATGAATCTCCTGAGGGCATTCGCCCTCTGCCTCTCTATCGGCCTCGTCTCAGAGGCCGTGGCCCAGAATGTCCAGCCTGGGCCGACCCTGCTGACCGTGCGGCAGCGCGATGCGTTGCTTTGCGGCGCGGCCCCCAATGCCCCCGGCTTCGGTGCGCCGGACAGTCGCGGCGACTGGCAGGGCATCGATCCGGACGTCTGCCGCGCCGTCGCGGCTGCGGTCCTGGGCGATGCGCGCAAGGTCCGCTTCTTTCCGCTGACCAGCCAGGCGCGCTTCGCCGCGCTGCAGTCGGGCCAGATCGACCTGCTGCCGCGCACCGTGACCTGGACGCATTCGCGCGACACCGCGGTGGGACTGAACTTCACCACGCCGGTCTTCTATGACGGCCAGGGCTTCCTGGTGCGGAAATCGGCCAACATCCGCCAGGCAACCGACCTCGCCGGGGCGACGATCTGCACCTTCGCCGGATCGACCAGCGAATTGAACCTGGCCGACTGGGCGCGGGCCAACCGCGTGCAGTACACGCCGCTGGTGTTCGAGCAGAATGACGAGGCGCGCATCGCTTACGACAACGGTCGCTGCGATGCGATCTCGACCGACGCCTCGCAGCTGATCGGCCTGATCACCGCCATGCGCGTGCCCGCCGACCACACCGTGCTGCGCGACCGCATCTCGAAGGAGCCGCTGACGCCGGCCGTCCGCCAGGGCGACGACCAGTGGAACGACATCGTCCGCTGGACGATCTTCGCATTGATCGAGGCCGAGGAACTCGGTGTCACCAGCGCGAATGCCGAGGAGATGCTGCAGAGCCAGGATCCGTCCATCCGCCGGCTGCTCGGCCAGGCGGGGGATCACGGGCCGATGATGGCGCTCGATCGCCGCTGGGCCTACAACGCCATTCGCGCCGTCGGGAACTACGGCGAGATCTTCGACCGCCATGTTGGCCGCGGCAGCCCGATCGGGCTCGACCGGGGAATCAACGACCTCTGGACACGGGGCGGTCTGATGTACTCGCCGCCGATCCGCTGAGCGGCCGGACAGGAACACCGGGAACCACGGAGAATGACGATGCCCATCCTTACCACCCGCCGCATCGCGCTCGGCGGGGCGCTGGCGCTGCCCTTCGTGCGGACGGCCTCGGCCCAGACGACGCTCGAATGGGTGGCCGGTTCGGTCGGCGGCGGCTGGTACACCATGGCCGCCGGCCTCTCCTCCCTGATCCGGGAGGAGAACGCCGACATCCAGATCCGCGTCGTGCCGGGCGGTGGCCTCGCCAACCCGACCCGCATCAACAACGGCCAGTCGCAGATCGGCTGGGGCATCGATGCGTTCTCCGCCTCCGCGGTGCAGGGCGCGGAGCCCTACAGCGCGAAGCATGAGAAGATCCGTTGCCTCGGCACCGGCTATTCGCCGACCGAGCACCTGCTGCTGCGCCACACCGGCGCCGGACCGGACGACATGCGCAGCATCCTGACGCAGCGCGGGCTCAAGATCGGGGCGCCGCAGCGCTCCTCGACCGACGAGATGACGCTGCAGCGCATCCTCCGCTTCCTCGGCACCAGCCCGGACAAGATCCGCGCCGAGGGGGGCCGCTACCTGAACGGCTCCTATTCGGATGTCGGCGCGGCCTACAACGACGGCCAGGTCGACTACGTCTATGTCGCGCTCGCCAAGCCTGCGGCGCTGATGACCGAGATCGCCCAGGGCCGCCGCGGCGGCCGTCTGACGGCCTTCCCGGACGACATCCGCAAGCATCTGATCGATCAGTACGCCTATGCCGAAGGCACGCTGGAGAAGTCCGACTACCCGGCGCTGCTCGACGGCGCGATTCCGGTCACGCTGATGGACAGCGTCATCGTCGTGAACGAGACCGTGCCGAACGAGATCGTCCAGAAGATCACCGCCACGCTCATCAAGAATCAGGGCCAGCGCCTTGCGACGATCCATCCGTCCATGGCGGGCTGGACGCCGGCCAAGGCGGTGAACTACCGCGGCGTGCCCTTCCATCCGGGCGCGGCCGCCGCCTTCCGCGCCGCCGGCTTCAACCCGCCGGCGTGATGCCCGCGCACCGCGACAGTCGTTAAGAGGAGAGCGCGGTGCGCGAACTTCCCTTCTGGCTCCGGACGGCCATCTTCGGCTGGCTCGCCTTTTGGGCGGCCGTCCATCTCTACTGGGGCGGCTTCGGGTTCCCCGAGCCGATCACCATCCGGAGCCTGCATCTCCTCGTCTTCACGCCGCCGCTGTTCCTGCTCTACCCGGCCTTCGAGAACCGCTCGCCCGGGAGCCGGCCGAGCGTGTTCGACTGGCTGTGGGCGGCGGCGTCGGCGGCGCCGCATCTATGGGTCTTCATCTATGCCGACGCGGTCAACGACCGCATGGAATACGTCGACCCCTTCACGCCGCTGATGATGGCGCTCGCCATCACCTGCATGGTGACGATGCTCGAAGCCATCCGCCGCGCGGTCGAACCCGGCCTCGCCTGGATGACCGCGGGCTGCCTGCTCTACATGTTCGTCGGCCATCAGCTGCCGGGCGTGCTGAACACCCGCGTCTTCACCACCGCCGAGATCATGGAGGCCGCCTGGCTGGTGCCGACGGCCGGAGGCGTCTACGGGCCGCTGACCGGTATCGTCGCGACCACCATCGCCGTCTTCATCCTGTTCGGCTCCTTCATGCAGGGCAGCGGAACGGGGCGGCTCTTCGCGAATTTCGGCGCCGCGGTGGCAGGGCGCTACACCGGCGGGCCGGCCAAGGTCGCCGTCGTGTCCTCGGGCCTGTTCGGGACGATGAGCGGGTCTTCGGTCTCGAACGTCATCACCACCGGGGCGATGACGATCCCGCTGATGGTGCGCATCGGCTACAAGCCCGCGGTCGCCGCCGGGATCGAGAGCGCGGCCTCGGTCGGCGGCGCGCTGATGCCCCCCGTGATGGGTGCGGCCGCCTTCGTGATGGCCGAGATCACCAACATCCCCTACGGCGACATCCTGGTCGCCGCGGCGATCGGCGCCGTACTCTACTACTTCGCCATTCTCGCCGCCGTGCACTTCGAGGCGAAGAAGATCGGCATCGAGCCCATGGCGGTGAAGGACATCCCCGCCTGGCGCGAGGTCTTGGCCGATGTCCATCTGGTCCTGCCCATCGGACTGCTCGTCTACCTGATGATGGAGCGATGGAGCGGCAACTACTCGGCCTTCTGCGCCTCGCTCGCCATGGTTGCCGTCTCCCTGCTGCGCAAGCGCACGCGCATGGGCTGGCGCCAAGTGGTCGAGGCGCTGACGAATGCGGGTCTCACCATGGCCCCGCTCGCGGTCGCCATCGCGGCCTCGGGCGTCGTCGTCTCGGTGCTGACAGCGACCGGGATGGTGGTGGCCTTCGGCGGCATCATCAAGGAATTCTCGGGCGGCAACTTCGGGCTGCTTGCGGTCATGCTGTGTCTGACCGTGCTCGTCCTCGGCCTCGGCATCCCAACCACGCCCTCCTACATCATCGCGGCCGCGATCGGCGTGCCGCAGCTCCTCGAGCTCGGCCGGCCCCTCGGCATCGATTTGTTGCAGGCGAACCTTTTCATCTTCTACTTCGCGGTGATCGCCGATGCGACGCCGCCGGTCGCCGCATCGGCCTTCGCCGCCGCGGCGATCGCCAAGGCCAGTCCCACAATTGCCAGCATCCACGCCTCCCGCTTCGGCATCGCCGGGTTCACGGTGGGATTCGCCTTCCTCTACGATCCGGGGATCATGCTGCGCGGCGGGCTCCTCGAGATCCTCTCCGCGACCTCGATCCAGGTGATCGCGCTGGTGATGATCACCTCGGCCTATGCGGGATACCTGCTGAGACCGATGGGATGGCCGGTTCGGACAGCCTTCGCCGCGGTCGGACTGTTCGCTGCCTTCGGGCATGTCGCGCCGGACACTCTCCGGCTTGCCGTTTCCGCCGCGACGCTTGGTGGCGTCGGCCTGGCGCAGTTCCTGTTCACCCGGAAGGACGCGATGATGCGCATATCGGCCCTGTTGCTCGGCCTCGTTATCACGACGCCGCTGCTCGCCCAGACCGTCGCGCCCCAGCAGGCGGGACCGACCCTGTCCGGCGTCCGCTCCCGCGGCGTGTTGAACTGCGGGATCTCGACCGGCGATCCTGCCTGGAGCCAACCCGACAACCAGGGCGTCTGGCAGGGCCTCGACGCGGATCTGTGCCGCGCCGTCGCGGCGGCGGTGCTCGGCGATCCGTCCAAGGTGGCCTGGCATCCGCTGACCGGGCAGACGCGTTTCCCGGCGCTCGCCGGGGGGCAGATCGAGATGCTGGCCCGCACCACCACCTGGACCTTCCTGCGGGACGCGGTGAACGGGCTGAACTTCGCCGCGCCCTACTTCATGGACGGGCAGGGCTTTCTGGTGAAGGCGGACAGCGGGATCGAGCATGCCAACCAGCTCGACGGTGCATCGATCTGCCTGGTCAGCGCCAGCACGCATGAGCTGAACCTCCAGGACTGGGCGCGCAGCATCAACATCCGCTTCCAGCCGGTGGTCTTCGCCGACAAGGACGAAGCGCGCCGCGCCTATGAAAGCGGCCGTTGCGACGCCTACACCGGCGATTCCAGCCAGCTCGCCTCGGTCCGCGCGGGCTTCCCCGAACCTTCGCGCCACCGCGTCCTGCCGGAGCGCATTAGCAAGGAGCCGTATGCCGTCGCGGTGCGGCATGGCGACGACCAGTGGTTCGACATCGTTCGCTTCGTCGTGTTGGGCCTGATCGAAGCCGAGGAACTGGGCGTGACCCGGGAGAACGCCGCGCGCCTCGCGACCGAGAGCGACCGTCCGGCGGTGCAGCGGCTGCTGGGCCGTTCCGGCGATCTCGGCCCCACCGTCGGGCTCGACCGCGCCTGGTTGCTGAACGCCATAAGCGCGGTGGGCAACTACGGCGAGATGTACGACCGCCACCTCGGTGCCAACAGCCCCGTCCAGTTGCCGCGCGGCCCCAACGCCCTGTGGAATGCCGGCGGCCTGCTCTGGAGCCCCCCGATCCGCTGACGCCACCTATCGGTTCCCAAAGGCTTTCCGGCCTTTGGTGGGGAGGTCCGGAGGGGCGGCGCCCCTCCGGTGTCCCGTTCACAAGAAACCACCGGGAGAAAACACCATGAAGCTGGTTCCCCTCACCGCCCTTGCCGTGCTCACGGCCGGCAGCGCGATCGCGCAGACCGCGGCCCCCGGGCCGACGCTCTCGACCGTTCGGTCGCGCGATGCGCTCGTCTGCGGTGCTCATCCGGGCGCGCCCGGCTTCGGCGTGCTCGACAGCCAGGCCGTGTATCGCGGCCTCGATGCCGACACCTGCCGGGCCGTGGCCGCCGCGACGCTCGGCGATGCGAACAAGGTGCGTTGGGTGGTGCTGTCCTCCCAGGCGCGGCTGCCGGCCCTGCAGTCGGGCCAGGTCGACCTGTTGTCGCGCACCACCACCTGGACCCAGACGCGCGACACCGCGAACGGGCTGAACTTCACCGCCGTGAACTTCTACGACGGTCAGGGCTTCCTGGTGCGCCGATCGACGAATGTGCAGCGGGCCCGCGACCTCGAAGGTGCGACCATCTGCGTCACGTCGGGCACGACGAACGAGCTCAACCTGGCCGACTGGGCGCGCGCGAACAACGTCCGCGTCCAGCCGCTGGTGTTCGACCAGAATGAGGAAACGCGCAATGCCTACAATTCCGGCCGCTGCGACGCCTTCACCACGGACGCCTCGCAGCTCGCCGGCATCCGCACCGCCCTGCGCAACCCGGAGGAGCACGTCATCCTGCCGGACATCATCTCGAAGGAGCCGCTCGCCCCGGCGGTGCGCCACGGCGACGACCAGTGGTTCGACATCGTGCGCTGGACCGTCTACGCGCTGATCGAGGCCGAGGAACTCGGCATCACCCAGGCCAATGTCGACGAGATGCTGAACAGCCAGAACCCGTCCGTCCGGCGCCTGCTGGGCAATGCCGGCGACCACGGACCGCTGATGGGTCTCGACCGCCGCTGGGCCTACAACGCCATCAAGGCCGTGGGGAACTACGGCGAGATCTTCGAGCGCAACCTCGGCAGTGGCTCGCCGATCGGCCTGCCGCGCGGCGTCAACGACCTCTGGACGCGCGGCGGCCTGATGTACGCTCCGCCGATCCGGTGATCAGCCCAGCCAGCCGAACACGTTGAGCAGGATGATCACCGTGATCGGCACGCCCAGCAGCCACAGAATGATCGATCGCATGTCCACCTTCCTCTGCACGAACGCTCTCGTGCAGAGGAACGCGGCGGCGGCCGCAAGGGTTGCGCCTCAGCGTCGCTCGTAGATCAGGCGCGCGCGGATGGTGCCGGGCAGGGCGCGGAATTCTTCGAGGATCTGCTCCGCATCCTTCCGCGCCTCGACGCTGTCCACCACGACGTAACCGATGGATCCGGCGGTCTGGTAGTACTGGCCGGAGATGTTGAGGCCGCGCTTGGCGAAGCTCTCGTTGATGCGGGAGAGGATGCCGGGCGCGTCCCGGTGGATGTGCACCCAGCGCGCGCCCGTCGGCCGCGCGGGCAACTGGGCCTGCGGGAAGTTGACCGCGCCCATCGTCGCCCCCGTATCCGAGTACTCGATGAGCTTGCGGCTGACTTCCTCGCCGATGCGCCACTGCGCCTCCCCGGTCGACCCGCCGATATGCGGGGTCAGGATGACGTTCGGCAGCCCCTGCAGCGGAGAGGCGAAGGGTTCATCCTTGCCCGACGGCTCGACCGGGAAGACGTCCACCGCGGCGCCGAGGACATGGCCGTCGCGGATCGCGGCCGCGAGGGCCTCGAGGTCCACCACCGTGCCGCGGGCGTTGTTGATCAGCACGGCGCCCTTCTTCATGGCCCGGATTTCCCGCGCGCCGATCATGTTCATCGTGTCGGGCGTCTCGGGGACATGCAGCGTGACGGCGTCCGCCTCGGCCAGCAGCGCCTTCAGGGAGGCGACGGGCTGCGCGTTGCCGTGCGGCAGCTTGCCGGTGTGGTCCCAATAGATGACACGCATGCCGAAGGCTTCGGCCAGGACCGACAACTGGCTGCCGATATTCCCGTAGCCGACGATGCCGAGCGTCTTGCCGCGCACTTCCCAGGAATTCTCGGCCGACTTGATCCACTCCCCGCGATGGGCTGCGCCGGACTTGAAGGGGATGCCGCGCATCAGCATCACGATCTCGCCGAGCGTCAGTTCGGCCACCGAGCGGGTGTTCGAGAAGGGCGCGTTGAACACCGGGATGCCGCGCGCCGCCGCGTCGTCCAGCGCCACCTGGTTCGTCCCGATGCAGAAGCAGCCGATGGTGAAGAGGCGGTCGGCGGCCGCGAGCACCTCGGACGTCACCTGGGTCCGGGACCGGATGCCGAGGACGTGCACCCCTTTCAGCGCCTTGGTCAGCGCCGCGCCGTCCAGCGCCTTCGGCTCGCGCCGGACATTCGCGTAGCCAGCCTCAGCCAGGCGCTCGACGGCGCTGTCGGCGATGCCCTCGAGGAGCAGGATCTTGATCTTGTCCTTGGGCAGGGACAGGCGGGTCGGGGACATGGGGGGCGGCCGCTCGGTGGGGAAGGGGCCGCTTCCTGCCTCCGAAAGCCCTGCCGCACAAGCCTGCCGAAGCCCTTGCCCCGCTCGCCATCCGCCCGCAATGCTGCACTGCGGCGACCGCCTGCGTCGCGCGGGGATGCTTCATGGACGCTGCCTATCTTCTGGACTGGGCCAATCTGCTGGTGCGCTGGCTGCACCTGATCACGGGCATCGCCTGGATCGGCACGTCCTTCTATTTCATCGGCCTCGACAATCAGCTCGACCCGCCCAAGGACGGCAATCCGCGCGTCGCCGGCGAGCAATGGTCGGTCCATGGCGGCGGATTCTATCACAAGCAGAAATATCTGCTGGCGCCGGAGCGACTCCCGGAAAAGCTGCACTGGTTCAAATGGGAGGCCTACTGGACCTGGATCAGCGGCTTCACGCTCTTCGTCCTGATCTATTGGGGACAGGCCTCGACCTACCTGGTCGATCCTGCCGTGCTCGACATGCCGGCCTGGGTCGCGGTGCTGGTGAGCGCGGCGATGCTCGCCGGCGGCTGGGTCGCCTACGACCTGGTCTGCCGCTCGAAGCTCGGCGAGAACGAGGCGCTGCTCGGCGTCATCGGCGCGGCTGCCCTGGCCGTTGTCGCCTTCGCCGCCTGCCACGTCTTCGGCGGTCGCGGCGCCTTCCTGCAGGTGGGCGCGATGACCGGCACCATCATGGTCGCCAACGTCGCGATGGTGATCATTCCGGGCCAGCGGAAGATGGTCGCGGCGATGCAGAAGGGCGAGGCGCCGGATCCGAAATACGGGCGCTGGGGCAAGCAGCGCAGCGTCCACAACACCTACCTGACGCTGCCGGTGCTCTTCATCATGATCTCGCCGCACTATCCCATGACCTGGCAGTCGCGCTGGAACTGGGCGGTGCTGCTGGCGATCGGCCTGTCGGGCGCGCTCGTGCGGCAGTATTTCGTCTCGCGCCAGAAGGGGAAGAACCCGGTCTGGCTGCCCGCCGGCGCCGCGGCCGTCGTCGCCTTCCTGGTCTGGGCCGGTGCGCCGGACCGCGCGACGGGATCGGCCGCCGAGGCCCCGCCATTCGCCGAGGTCCAGACCATCGTCGCCAGCCGCTGCGTCGCCTGCCATGCCGCCCGTCCGACGATGGACGGCTTCGCCGCCCCGCCCAAGGGCGTGATGCTCGAGACGCCGCAGCAGATCCGCCGTTGGGCCGCAGGGCTCCGCCAGCAGGTGCAGACCGAGGCCATGCCGCCTGGCAACCTCACCGATATCACGCCGGAGGAACGGGCGAAGCTCCTCGCCTGGGTCGCCGCCGGCGCGCCGCCGGACTGAGCCGGCGCGGTACGTGTTCCCCAACCGGCGGAGCGGTCCTGGAAGGCCGGCCGCCGACACCAAGGATCCTCGCCGATGACAGGCAACGGCCCCGGTACGCTGTCGACCCACGTCCTCAACACCGCCCAGGGCATTCCGGCCGAGGGCGTGAAGATCGAACTCTGGCGCCTCGACCCCGAGCCCGCCCAGGTGGTCGAGACCGTGACCAACGCGGATGGCCGCCCGCGCGACCCGATGTTGCCCCCTGGCGCCTTCCGCGCCGGCCGCTACGAGCTGCGCTTCCACGTCGGCGCCTATTTCCGCGCCCGCGGCATCGCGCCGGAGCCGCTCTTCCTCGACATCGTGGCGGTCAATGTCGGACTCGCGGACGGGGTGGGGCACTATCACGTACCGCTGCTCTGCAGCCCCTGGTCCTACACCACCTATCGCGGGTCCTGACGCCCGCTCAGGCGCGGAGCAGGCCGGCCATGGGCGCGGCGGCCTCGCTGCCCGGGAAGGCGCGGGCCACGGCCTGGCCGGGAAGGCCGAGATGGTCGCGCAGCAATCCCTTGGCGAGGCTGCGCAGATCCGTCGTCGGCGCCAGGTCCCGGTTCTCGAACAGCCGGCCCTGGGCCAGGCCCGGCCAAGCCCCGCCGACCTTTCCGCCCGCCACGGCCCCGCCGAGGACGAAGGCGACGCCGCCGGTGCCGTGATCGGTGCCGCCGGTTCCGTTCACGCGCACCGTGCGGCCGAACTCGGTGACCACCAGCACCGCCGTTCGGCGCCAGTGCTCGCCCAGGGCCTCCTTCAGGGCACCCAGACCCTCGTCGAGCTGGAACAGGGGCGCGTTGAGCCGGTTCGCCTGGGCCGAATGGGTGTCCCACCCATTCAGCTCGAAGGCCGCGACGCGCGGTCCGTCGGGCTGGGCCAGCAGCCGGCCGGCGGCGATCGCCAGGGCGCGGAAGGCGCCCCCAGGCTGTGGCCGGGCCGTGGCGTCCATCCCGAGCGTCGAGATGGCGTAGCCGCGCGCCTGCAGGCCCTCCGCGATGGCCGGCCCCGCGACCGGGTCGGCCGCGTTGAGCTCGGCGATGCGCGCCAGGAGATCCGGCGGCGGCGTGCCCGCACCGCGCGGCGCGTAGGTCCCGACCCGTGTCGGCCCGCGCATCATCAACGGCAGGTCCGTCCCGACCGAGAGCCCCGTCGGCTGCGCGCCCGGCCGCGCCGGCAGGGTGGACAGCGCCCGGTTCAGCCAGCCGCTCGACATCAGGTGGTCTGCCCCGGATTCGAGGAGGTCCTGGGCGGTGAAATGGCTGCGGGACCGCCAGTTCCCCGCCACCGCGTGAATGGGCAGGGCCTCGTTCGCCAGATACATCGCGTGGATCTGGGTCAGGCGGGGATGCAGTCCGAAGCGGCCGCCCAGGTCGAGCAGCCCGCCCTCCTGGCCCGGTTCCGGCAGGGCGAGACCGCCGCGCAGTTCCCGGAAATCCGCTTCGCCATAGGGTTGCACGGCGAACAGCCCGTCGAGCCCGCCGCGCAGCAGCACCACGGCCAGCCGGGCCTCGCCCGGCGCCTCGGCGAAGGCGACGCGGGCGCGGGGCAGGGTGAGGGCCGCGGCGAGGCCGAGCAGGGCGGTGCGGCGCCCGAAGGCGGGCTGGTGCGCGCTCATCGGCGGTGGAATTCCGGGCTGGTGAGGACGAGGGTCAGCGCGTCGCGGGCGGATCCGGCGCGGCTGGCCGCCCGCAAAGTCTCCGGGCGGCAGAGCGGTCCGAGGACGGCTTCGGCCAGGGCGGCGGCGTCGCGGCCTGCCCCGCGGGTCGCGATGCCGTTCGACCATTCGATGCGCCGGACCATCATCTCCGGCGCGGCCCAGTCGCGGCTCGTATCCGGAAAACCGATGGGTGCCGGCGGATTCCACATCGGCTGGCCGAGATACTGGAGGCCGCCGAAGGCCCTGTCGGCGACCTCGATCGGGGCCTCGAGCGCGCGCAGGGCGGCGACGACGTAGTCATGCGACGAACGGAACTTGCCGAGGGGCGGATCCCAGGCCGCCTCCAGCCGGACCAGCGCCTTCGCCGCGGCGCCGAGGTCCCCGCGGGTGTCGCGCAACACGCCATGGATGGTCTGCACCGCTGCCGGCGGCGGATCGTCGGCCACGAAGTGGCGCACGAGCTTGGTGGCGAGGTGGCGGTGGGTCGCGTCGTGGTTGGCGAGGAAGTGCAGGGCGGCGATCCCGCCCTGCTCCCCCTCGGCGAAACGCCGCCCGAGGACGGTCTTCTCGCCGGGCTCGTGGGCGTTGGGTCGGAACAGGAAGCCGTAGGGCGGGCGGGCGCCATCGAAGCTCCAGCCGGTCAGCACCGCCGCGAAGGCGGTGACGTCGGCCTGGCCGTAGCCCGAGGCCGGGGTGACGGTATGCAGTTCCAGCACCTCGCGGGCCAGGTTCTCGTTGAGTCCCCGGCGCCCGCGCTGTCCCGCCGGGCTGTTCGGCCCGACCGAGGCCGTGTTGTCGAGGTAGCCGAGCATGGCCGGGTGGCGGACCACCGCCATCAGCATGTCCTCGAAGCGGCCGGTGACGTGGGGGCGGATCGCCTCCCTGACATAATGCCCGGCGACGTACTGCACGCGGGATCGGGCGATCGAGAAGTGGTTGGTCCAGAACGACGCCAGTCTTTCGCGGAAGCCCTGGTCGCCGGCGATCTCGAGACCGAGGGCCGCGGTGGTCTCCGCGCGGTTGATCAGTTGCTGGTTCGGACGCCCCTGGCCGCCGGTCCGCAGGCGTTCGGTGTCCTCGGCCGCGGCGAGATAGAGGGCGGGGAGATCCTTCGGCAGGTCCTCGGGCAGCGCGGGACCGGGCAGGCCGGGCGCGAGTTGCGAATCGAGCCAGGCGACCGGGTCGGTCGGGATCGGGTCGCCGGGGCGGCGTCCCTGGCCGAAGCGGACGGCGGCAATGGCGGCCTTCAGGTCCATGCGGGCATGCTACGCGATCCATCCTTTCCGGACATGCGACAAAGCGTGACTTGCCTGGACGACATGGCCGGGAAACGGGCGGCGCGTGACCTTTCGGCCATGTTGCGCTTGCAAACCGCGCCCGGACAGAGCAGATAGCCGCGACCGACTGATCGGCGAGACCTGAGGGCGGCGCGGGGCGAAGGCTTCGGCGTGGGCGCCCATTTCTGCTTATGGAGGCCCATCGTGGCGCGCACCCCGCTTGAGAAGATCCGAAACATCGGGATCACGGCGCATATCGACGCCGGCAAGACCACCACGACCGAGCGCATCCTCTATTACACCGGGAAGTCGCACAAGATCGGCGAAGTCCATGACGGTGCCACCACCACCGACTACATGGAACAGGAGCGTGAGCGCGGCATCACCATCACCTCCGCCGCCGTGACGGCGGAGTGGAAGGGCCACCGCATCAACGTCATCGACACGCCCGGCCACATCGACTTCAACATCGAGGTGAACCGTTCGCTGCGCGTGCTCGACGGCGCCGTGTTCGTGATCGAGGGCGTGGCGGGGGTGCAGCCGCAGTCCGAGACGAACTGGCGCCTCGCCGACCGCTACAACGTTCCGCGCATCATCTACATCAACAAGCTGGACCGCACCGGCGCGGACTTCTTCCGCGCGGCGGCGACGCTGACCGAGAAGCTCGGCATCAACTGGGTCGCGCTGCAGATCCCGATCGGGATCGAGGACAACCTCAAGGGCGTGGTCGACCTCGTCGAGATGAAGGCGCTGGTCTGGCAGGGCGACGACCTCGGCGCGAAGTACGACGAGGTCGAGATCCCGGACGACCTCAAGGACCAGGCCGCCGAGTACCGCGAGAAGCTGCTCGACACCGTGGTCGCCGCCGATGACGAGGCGATGGAGAAGTACCTCGAGGACGGCGACGTCCCCGTGGAGCTCCTGAAGCGCGCCATCAAGAAGGGCACCATCACCGGCGAGTTCCGCCCGGTGGTGTGCGGGTCGTCCTTCAAGAACAAGGGCGTGCAGCCGCTGCTGGACGCGGTGATCGACTACCTGCCGTCCCCGGTCGACATCGAGGGCATCAAGGTCGCCCCCGAGGAAGGCCAGGACGACACCGCCGAGCGCCGCGTGATCCCGGCGGACGAGAACGCGCCCTTCGCCGGCCTCGCCTTCAAGATCATCAACGACAAGTACGGCAACCTGACCTTCGTGCGCGTCTACCGCGGCGTCCTCAAGCAGGGCGACATGGTGATGAACACGACGAAGGGGCAGCGCGAGCGCATCGGCCGCATGTTCCAGATGCACGCCGACAAGCGTGAGGAAATCAAGGAAGTCTTCGCCGGCGACATCGCGGCCTTCGTGGGCCTGAAGGACACCGGCACGGGTGACACCCTGGCCGACGCCGCCGACCCGGTGGTGCTGGAGCGCATGGCTTTCCCGGTCCCGGTCATCGACATCTCGGTCGAGCCGAAGACCAAGGAAGGCATCGAGAAGATGACCCTCGGCCTGCAGAAGCTGGCCGGCGAGGACCCCTCGCTCCGCCTGCGCACCGACCAGGAGACCGGCCAGACCATCCTGTCCGGCATGGGCGAGCTGCACCTCGAGATCATCGTGGACCGCCTGAAGCGCGAATACGGCGTGGACGCCAACATCGGCGCCCCGCAGGTCGCGTACCGCGAGACGATCACCAAGCCGCACACCGAGACCTACACCCACAAGAAGCAGTCGGGCGGCTCGGGCCAGTACGCGGAAGTGAAGATCATCTTCGAGCCGAAGGAGCGGAACACGGGCATCGAGTTCGTGAACGGCGTCGTCGGCGGCGCGGTGCCGAAGGAGTACATCCCGGCGGTCGAAAAGGGCATCAAGGTCCAGGCCGACACCGGCGTCCTCGCCGGCTTCCCGACGGTGGACTTCAAGTACTCGCTGGTCGACGGCAAGTACCATGACGTCGACTCCTCGGCGCTGGCCTTCGAGATCGCCGCCAAGGCCTGCTTCCGCGAAGGCATGAAGAAGGCCGGCCCGGTCATCCTCGAGCCGATCATGGACGTCGAGGTGACCACCCCGCAGGACCATGTCGGCGACGTCGTCGGCGACCTGAACCGCCGCCGCGGCGTGATCCAGTCGCAGGACATGGCCGGCACCTCGGTCATCGTCCGTGCGCATGTCCCGCTGAAGGAGATGTTCGGCTACATCTCCAACCTGCGTGGCATGACGAAGGGCCGTGCGTCCTTCTCCATGCAGTTCCACCACTACGATCCGGTGCCGCGCAACGTCGCGGACGAGATCATGGCGAAGTCCGCCTGATCATCCCGGCCTGAACGGGTCTCACGGGACGGCGCGGAGGGGAGACCCTCCGCGCCGTCCTGCGTTTCGGGGCCTCGACAGGGGCCGCCCGCCGCCGCATCGTTGCGGAGAGGCAATGCCGGACCGCCGGCCTGCCGCCGGGGGATGTCGGGATGTCGATGACGCTGCTCGCGCCGCGCTGGGTGTGGTGCCCGGAAGGCGGCCTGCGCGAGAACCATGCCGTGCTGGTCGGCGCCGACGGCGCCATTCTCGATGTCCTGCCCGACGGCACCGCCATCGACGCGCGCCGCATCGACCTGCCCGGTTCGCTGCTGCTGCCCGGCCTGATCAACCTGCACAACCACGCCATGTCCGGCCCGATGTTCCGCGGCCTGGCGGATGACATCGCGCCGGGCGACCTGCCGGGCCACATCGTCTTCTCGCTGCTGATGCCGATGGGCGACCTCGCCGCCGAGATCATGACCGAGGCGGAGGTCGGGGACGCCGCCGAGATGGCGCTGCTCGAAGGGCTGCGCTGCGGCATGACGACGGTGCTCGACGTCTATCGGCTTCAGCAGGCGCCTTTCATCGCGCGGGCGCGGGGCCTCGGCCTGCGCAGCTATTCCTGCCCCTACCTGTTCTCGACGCCCGGCCTCGACATGGCCCCCGACGGCACGCCGCTCTATCGCCCCGAAGGCAGCGCGGATCCCGGCTTCGACGCCATCGTCCGCCTGATCGAGGCGCATGACGAAGGCCCGCGTGGCCGCACCCGCGTCGGCTTCGGCCCGCATGGCCCGGATTCCTGCACCCCGGACCTGCTGCGGCGCGTGGAGGCCAAGGCGCGGGAGATGGACACCATCGTCTCCATCCACGCCGCCCAGAACCTGCACGAGGTCGAGATCGTCCGGCAGCGCCACGGCAAGGCGCCGATGGAGCATCTGCGCGACCTCGGCCTGCTGCGTGAAGGGGTGGTGCTCGCGCATGCGATGTACGCGACGGATGACGAGCTCGAGCTGGCCCGCGCGGGCGGAGCGGCGATCGCATCCTGCCCGCTCGCCTTCGCCCGCAGCGGCCGCTTCGTGCCCCTCGCGCGGTTCGAGGCGTCGGGCGTGCGCCTCGGCATCGGCACGGACGGCGTGACGCTCGACATGGTGCAGGAACTCCGCACCGCCTCCATCTTCGCCAAGGTGCAGTCGGCGGCGCCGCACGGCCTGTCGGCCCCGCGCGTGCTGCGCGCGGCGACGCGCGACGCGGCGCTGGCGCTCGGGCGGCCGGACCTCGGCGTCGTCGCGCCCGGCGCGCGGGCGGACCTGATCGCGATCGATCTCTCCTCCTCGCGCTACCAGCCGGTCTGGGACCCGCTGAAGGCATTCGTGACGAACGGAAGCGCGGCCGACCTCTCCCTCGTCATGGTCGAGGGCCGCGAACTGCTCCGCGACGGTCGGGTGACCGTCGCGGACGAACGCGCCGTGACGCGCCGTGGTGCGGCGGCCATCGAGCGCGTCTGGCAGGAAGCGCTGCGCCGCGGCCGCATCCCGCGCAGCGTCGCCGAGCGCGCAGGTCGCGCCGCACCCGCCCACGCCTGACCGGGAGACGACCCGCATGATCCCCCGCCGATCCTCGATCCTCCTTGCGGGCGCGTCGCTTCTCGCCGCGCCCGGCGTGCTGCGGGCGCAGGGCGCGCGGCGCCCGTTGCGCGTCGTGGTGCCCTTTCCGCCCGGAGGTGGCGTGGACAGCCTCGGCCGCGTGCTGGCCGATCGGCTGCCGGCAGTGCTCGACCAGCCTGTGGTGGTGGACAATCGCAGCGGCGCGGGCGGGCTGATCGGCGCCGACGCCGTCGCGAAGGGACCGCCGGACGGGACCATGATCGGCATCATCGGCGCGGCGACAATCTGCGCCGCGCCCTTCCTGCAAAGCTCCATGCCCTTCGACCCGGTACGCGACCTGCGGCCGGTCACGCAGATCACCGATGCCTCGGTGCTGCTGGTGGTGAATGCCCAGCGCGCCAACGAGCGCGGCTGGACCGACCTGCGCAGCACGCTGGCCTGGGCGCGGGCCAATCCCGGCGCGATGCGCCTTGCGCATTCGGGCGTCGCCACGGTCAGCCACCTCACGCTCGCCGCGCTGGAATCGGCCAGCGGCGCGCCCATCACCCAGGTGCCCTATCGCGGCGGCGCGCAGGCCACGACGGATGCCGTCGCCGGCGTGCTGGACGGGGCGGCGGACCTGCCGACGGCGCTGATCCCGCATGTCGAGGCGGGCCGGCTGCGTGCGCTGGGCGTGAGCAGCAAGCGGCGCTTCGGCCTGCTGCCCGACGTGCCGTCCTTTGCCGAGTATGCCGATCTCGGCCTCGGCGACATCGATATCCGGTCCTGGAACGCGATGATGGTCCCAGCCGCGACGCCGGAGGCCGAGGTGCGGCGTCTGTTCGCCGGCATCCGCCAGGTGGCGACCCAGCCATCCTTCCGCGATGCCCTACGCCCGCTGGGCTACGACCCCGCGCCAAGCGACAGCCCGATGGCCCTGGCCGCGATGATCGCGAGCGAAACGCCCCGCTGGCGGCGCCTGGTGGAGGTTTCCGGCGCGCGCGTGGAGTAGGGCCAGGGGATCGTTCCGGCCTTGCGGCGCGCCTGCCCGGAAGCCCATCCTCGCCGTGCCGTCCCACCGGAGGAGTCCAGGCATGAGGTTCGCCCTCGCCGTGGCCGCGCTGGTCGCCCCCGTCGCCGCGCAGGCCGATGACGACGTCCACTGCGCCAGCAGCCGGATCGCGGCGGTCGGCCGCAGTCCGGACCAGAGGCGCATCGCGCGCGGGTCGGGCGTCTGCCGGATGGGGCCGAAGCTCGGCTTCCTCTCCGACGCGCAATTCTCCGCGCAACGCGATGTCGGCGGGGCAGGGTGGACCTGCCTCTGCCGCTGAAGCAGCGGAGCGCCGGCGGCCGGAGATCGCCGTCGCGATGAATGGCGCCCCGCCCGGACCTGTCCTGCCAGGTCGTCAGCCGATGTCGCTCGGACGCCGGGTCGTGCTCGGCACGGCCGGGACGCTGCTGCTCGGGGGCATCGCCGGCACCGCCTGGATGCTGTGGCCGGAGGGGCCTCCGCCGCCGCAGCGCCATGGCCCCCGTCGCTTGCTGCCCCCGCTGCTCCGCGCACGGGTGGGCCAGGACGACAGCGTCTTCCTGCTGACGCGGCGCGCCGAGCAGGACGCGACCGATCCGCCTGATGCCCCGCCGCCGCGCGAGCGGATCGACCTGCTGGCACTCGACGCCGCAACGCTCGCGCCGCGCTTCGAGGCCTACCTCGCCTCGGTGCCTCTCGGTGCGCTGCGCGACGCAGGGCTGATGGCCGAGCAGGGAGCGACAATCTGGACCTGGCTCGGCGGCATCGGCGCGCTCTCGGCGGTCGACGGGCGGGTGCTGGCGGACCAGCCGGGTCTGGCCGAGCTCAATCCCGGCCTGCCGGTTGCCGATGCGACCTCCCGCTCGGCCTGGCGCGTGGCGGATGCGCTGTTGCTGCAGGTGGCGCCGAACTGGCCCGCCTGGCGGATCGACCCCCGCGACTTCCACGCTTCGGTCGCCCAGGGCGCGGCGGACCGGCCCCTGCCGGCGGTCAATGCGGCGGCGCCGGTCGGGCAGGGTGGTCCGACGGCATTCCGGGTGAACGAGGCGCGTCTCGGCGAGGCTTGGCTCGGCCTGCCGGCGGCGACCGAGAAGCTGATCCCGCCGCTGCCGCCGCGCGGCCAGGACGGGCGCTTCCTGTCCCCCGCCGGCCCGCCGCCGGGCACGGGCCAGGCCTTGTGGCGGGGCGCCGTGCGCCTGGCCTCGGCCGCGCCGCCCAGCTGGCCCGCGAACATGCCCGACCGTTGGGGGCAGGCCGAACGACTGCTGGACCTCGCGCTGGTCGCGGGGATGACGGGGCTGAACTCTGCGGGCTTCCTGACGGCCGGGACCGCGGCGCCGATCCTGGCGTCGGACCCGCAGAGCCTTCTGCTGCTGCACGCGGGGTCTGACCAGTTCCTCGGGCTGATACGCATCGCGCCCGATGGGCGCGTGCTGTGGCGCGCGACGCTGCCGATGGCCGCGGTGCGCAGCGTCCTGCCCGGCCCACGCCACCTGGTGCTGATGACCGGGAATGGCGCGCCGGACATCGCCGATCCGGTGCTGGTGTCGGTCGCGCTGGCGGACGGCGCGGTGACGGAACGGCGCCTCAGCGCCTGAGGAAATGCGTCCCCAGCGCGTCGAGCACGATCACGTTGTCCGATAGCCGCCGCGCCGTATGCCGCAACTTCGCGATGCCCAGCGATCGGCCGGTCCGCGACGGCCGCACCTCCACGACTTCGGTGCGGATGGCGATCTCCTCGCCGGGCCGCAACGGCGCCGGCCATTTGGTATCGATCTGGTTGCCGCCGAGGGAGACCGCCGACAGCAACCCGCTGCCCATCACGCGCCCGAACACGGCCGAGAGGGTGTGCAGCCCGCTCGCCACCAGTTCGCCGAAGATGCTCTCCTTCGCCGTCTCGGCGTCGAGGTGGAAGTATTGCGGGTCGTACTTCGACGCGAAGGCGACCACCTCCTCGAGCGAGAGGGTCAGCGTGCCGAGGTCCCACGCCATGCCGGGCGCGAGGTCGTCGAGGGAGCGGATCGGGTCGGTCATCGGCGCCGACCCTACGCCAGCGGGGGCCGTCATCCCAGCCGCTGCAGGTCCCCGTCGATGGCCAGCGCCTGGCCGCTGATCGTCGCGCCGAAGGGGGAGCACAGGTAGAGCGCCATGTTCGTGATGTCGTGCTGCGTCACATAGGTCCGCATCGAGACGTCCTTCAGCAGCTCGCCCTCCTTTTCCTTGAAGGCGACGCCCTGGGCCTGGGCCTTGGCCTCGATCACGCGCCGGATCCGGTCGCCGGCGACCAGGCCCGGGAGGATGGCATTGACCCGGATGCGATCGGGGCCGAGCTCGATGGACAGCGACTTGGTGAAGCCGACCACGCCCCATTTCGCCGCGGCATAGGGGCTGCGCAGCGGGAAGCCGAAGCGCCCGGCGGCCGAGGAGAGGTTCACGATCGACCCGCGGCCGGCGGCGCGCAGATGCGGCACGGCGCGACGCGCGCAGTGGAACATCGCCGCAAGGTCGATGCGCAGCGTGGCTTCCAGCGCCTCGGGGGTCACGTCCTCGACGCGGGCGGTGGGGCCGGCGATGCCGGCGTTGTTGACCAGTACGTCAAGACCGCCGAGCTGCGCGGCCGCCTCGTCCACGAAGCGTTCGCAATCGGCGGTCTCCCCCATGTCGGCGCGCATCTTCGGATGCGGGCAGGTGGCCAGAGCCTCGTCATCGACGTCGCAGACGAAGACGCGGGCACCGCGGGAAGCGAAGGCATCGGCCATGACGCGGCCGATGCCGCCGGCCCCGGCGCTGATCGCGACCCGAAGGCCGGTGAGATCCACGGTCAGCGGGGTGTTGCAGGCGCTCATGGCGGTTCCGTTCCCTGAAAGGCTTCAGCCCATGCTTCCGGGTTGTGCGCCAGGTCGCAAGGGCGTCGTTCCGTTCCGGGCCCGGGGGGCGTATCGTCGCCCGCCATGGATATGTTCAGCATCATCTCCGCGTCCTCGATCGTCCTCGTCGTCCTGCTGTTCCTCGCGGTGCTCACCGCGACGCGCGGCATCCGCACCGTGCCGCAGGGCGAGGTCTGGACGGTGGAACGCTTCGGTGCCTTCACCCGCATGCTCGGGCCGGGCCTGAACTTCATCATCCCGTTCATCGACGGCATCGGCCGGCGTGTGAACGTGCAGGAACAGGTGCTCGACATCCCCGAGCAGGCCGTCATCACGCGCGACAACGCGACGGTCGCGGTGGACGGCATCGTCTACTACCGCGTCATGGATCCGGCGAAGGCGGCCTATGCCGTCCAGGACCTCGGCATCGCGCTGACCGCGCTGTCGATGACCAACATCCGCGCCGTGATCGGCGAGATGGAACTCGACGCCACGCTGTCGGGTCGCGAACGCATCAATTCCTCGCTGCTGACGATCCTGGACGGGGCAACCGACCCGTGGGGCGTGAAGGTCAGCCGCGTCGAGATCCGCAAGATCGAGCCGCCGGACAACCTCATCCGCGCGATGAACCTGCAGATGACCGCCGAGCGCGAGCGTCGCGCCACCGTCGCCAAGGCCGAGGGCGAACGGGAGGCCGAGATCAAGCGCGCCGAGGGCGAGAAGCAGGCCCTGATCCTGTCCGCCGAGG
Source organism: Neoroseomonas marina (assembly GCF_012927745.1). Classification (GTDB taxonomy): domain Bacteria; phylum Pseudomonadota; class Alphaproteobacteria; order Acetobacterales; family Acetobacteraceae; genus Neoroseomonas; species Neoroseomonas marina. Next base: position 114,976 of record NZ_JABBKX010000011.1, on the reverse strand, counting down.
GCCGTCGCGAGGCGGCCTTCCGCGACGCCGAGGCACGCGAGCGCCTGGCCGAGGCCGAGGCGGCCGCGACACGCATGGTGGCCGAGGTCGCCGCCGGCGCCGGCACCGACGCGCTGCGCTACTTCATCGCCGACAAATACGTGAAGGCGTTCGAGGTGCTGGCCGGCAACAACGCCCAGAAGCTTGTGATCGTGCCGATGGAAGCCAGTGCGATGGCCGGCGGGATCACCCAGGCGATGGAATTGCTGCGTGGGCCGGCACCGGCCGGCGGTGGGGGTGGAACACCGCCGCCGCGTCCCTCGGCCCCGCCGATGCCGGAGGTGCCGTCGCCGTGGACCCAGCGCTGATCTGGATCCTCGTCGGGCTGGTGCTGCTCGGCGCGGAAACCCTTCTGCCCGGCGTGTTCCTGCTGTGGATCGGGCTGGCCGCGGTCGGCACCGGGCTCATGCTGCTGCTGGCGACCCCGCCCTTCTGGCTGACGGTGACCGTGTTCATCGTCCTGCTGGCGGCCGGGATCGCCGCGGCGCTGCGTCTGCGTCGCTCCGAGCATCCCCGCCCCCGGGTGAACACGCCGGATGCAGGTCTGGTCGGGCGTTTCGGCGTCCTCACCGAACCCGGCCTGTCGGGCCCGCGGGTGCGGGTGGGCGATTCCGATTGGGCGGCCCGCCTGCCGCGGGACGTGTCGGACAGCCCGGCCGGGACCAGGGTGCGCGTGGAAGGTGTCGAAGGCACCACGCTGATCGTTCGGCCCGACTGACGGTTACCTTGCGACGGATCAAGTCCCGCCGGCCGCGGCGGGGGCAGGAACGATCCGAACGGAGGACGCCATGACCGAGCATGACACCAGCATCGAGGGCGGCCATGCCCGCCGCATCTTCCTCGTGGCCAATGGCAGCCACGGCAAGGCCTATCTCAAGCGCCTCGGCGAGAGCGGGTACGATGCCCTGATGTCCTGGGAGGAACCCGGCGCCCGCCTCAAGGATTCGGCGCAGGGCGAGGACAAGCCCGGTCGCGCCTTCGCCGGGGCCGGCGCCACCGCGCGCAGCGCGATGGAATACGACAACAAGGACGACAGCCCGAAGGAGCATGCCAAGCGCGACCTGGCGCGCCGCATGGCCGAGGACCTGGTCGCCGCCCTGCGGAGCGGCAAGGCCGACAGCTTCGCCGTGATCGCCCCCGCGCCCGTGGCGCAGGCGGTGCTGGGGCACGTCCCGCCGGAGCAGCGCCGGACGCTGGCGGCGGAAGCGCATCACGACCTGACGGGCCTGCCGCGGGCGGAGGTCTTCGCGCGGCTCGATGCCCTGCGTCACGGATCGTAACGGCCCTTGATCCGCACGGATCGATGGGCCACGTCTGAAGCACCATGGACCCACATCGCCGCCCGCCTGTCCTCGACATGACGCCGGAAGGGGAGTTCCGCGACACGGAGCCCTCGCGTCCGGTGGGGACCTTCGACCGCCTGCTGGAGCGTCTCGGCGCCTGGGGCGTGCTCGTTGCGGCCGCGACCGGCGGGCTGCTGCTCGCCGGCCTTGCGATCCTCGCGATCGGCATCCTCGTGCCGGTGGCGATCGTGGCCGGTGCGCTGGGCGCGGGCTCTCTCTGGTTGCGGTCGCGGCGGGCCCGGCGCGACGGCGTGGCCCCGCAGGCCGTGCGCTTCGTCTTCGTCCGGCGGTAGCCGCCGCACAGCCTATTCGGCGGCCAGCGGCACGCCGTCGGCCCTGATGCCGAACACCTCGGCCAGCAGCGTATAGGACCGGCGCCGCGCGACCGGGTCGTGGCAATGCGTGATGACGGCGAATTCGGCGATGCCGCCGTGCGCCGCCGACAGCGCCTCGAGCTTCGTCTTCACCTGTTCCGGCGTGCCGACCATCGCGCCCTCGCGCATCTTCTCCACGCGGGCGAACTCGAGGTCGGAATACTGGTACGCCTCCGCCTCCTCGACGCTCGGCAGCGGCAGGTAGAGCCCCCGGTCGCGCTTGAGCCGCCAGAGTTCGCGCGAGCGGAACAGGCGCTTCGCCTCGGCCTCCGTGTCCGCCACCAGGCAATAGACCCCGAGCGCGGGATGCGGCGCTGCGAGCCGGCCGGGCATGCCGGGCTTCGGCTCGAAGGATTCGCGATAGACCGCGATGGCCTGCTCCGATCCGCCGCCATCCGAGAAGAAATGCGCGAAGCAGTAGGGCAGGCCGAAATACCCCGCGACCTGCGCCCCGTAGTCGGACGAGCCGAGGATCCACATCTCCGGCCGCGTCGCGACGTTGGGCTGGGCGACGATGCTCCGGAAGGGGTGGTTCTCTGGCAGCCCGTCGCCATGCCAGCCCATGACCTCCATGACCTGCGCCGGGAAGCGGTCGGCAGCCTGGTTGGCATTCGGGTTCAGCGCGAAGGCGGTGCGCCCGTCCGATCCCGGCGCACGGCCCACGCCAAGGTCGATGCGCCCCGGCGCGATGGCCTCGAGCACCCGGAACTGCTCGGCGACCTTCAGGGAGGAGTAGTGCGGCAGCATCACCCCGGCCGAACCGACGCGGATGCGCTGCGTCGTCGCGGCGATGGCCGCGATCAGGATCTCGGGTGCCGCGCCGGCATGCGATGCGCTGTTGTGGTGTTCCGCGCACCAGTAGCGACGGAAGCCCAGCGCGTCGCAATGTCGGGCGAGGGCCAGGGTCTCCCGGATCGCCTCGCCCGGCGTGCGGCCCGAGGCGACGGAAGACTGGTCGAGGACGGACAGGGTGAAGCCGGTCATGGCGGCAGGCTAGAACGGAATGCGCCGCGGCGGCAGCGGGGCGATCGCTGCGGCGCCGCACCGCCGCTTGCTGTCAGGCGACTTCGGCGCGCCGCATCTCCGATCCCAGGCTTGCCAGGATGGACGAGGTCGCCGCCCGGCGAGCGCGGTCCGGCAGGGCCTTGGCCTCGACTTCGGCCAGCATGGCGTCGAGCTCGGCCCCGACGGGGCGCGGCACGTCATACAGGGTGAGAAGGCGGCGAATTTCCTCGTACCGACGGAACATCGTCGATGCGCGGAGTTCCTCGAGAAGTGCGACCTCTTCCTGATGAAGAGAGGCGATCAGAATGCTGCTCATTGTTCCCCCAAACCGGAGCGGCGCCTGAGTCTAAGGGTAAAGAATCAGTGTAATCAATTGCTTGCGAGATGAGGCACTGACCTTGTGTGAACACCAGATCTGGTGGATCACGCATGGTGCAGCCCCAGTATCTTGTTCTCGCGATGGTTGTCCTTTCCCGATTCGTATTCGCCCGATGGCTGTATGGCGCTTCTTTGCCGGGGACCTGTTGCGTCGGTGCCACGGTGCCCGGCTATGGTGGCGGTCGGATGGTTCGGGACGATGCCGGTGGACGAAGCGGCCTTCATGCGACGGGCAATCGCGCTGTCCTGCCAGGGGGCCGCGGCGGGCGGAGGTCCTTTCGGCGCTGTTGTGGTGAAGGACGGCCTGGTGGTCGGCGAAGGCCGCAACGCCGTCGTGCCGGACCAGGATCCGACGGCCCATGCCGAGGTCGTCGCCATACGCCGCGCCTGTGCGGCGCTCGGCACCCACGATCTGACCGGCGCCGTCATCTACACCAGCTGCGAGCCCTGTCCGATGTGCCTCGGCGCCATCTGGTGGGCGCGCATCGGGGAGATCGTCTACGCGAATGACCGTGCCGATGCCGCGGCGATCGGTTTCGACGATGCGGCGATCTACGAGGAGGTGTGCCGGCCGCTTCCGGCGCGGCGCCTGCCGCTGCGGCGGTTGTTGGCGGCGGAGGCGATCGAGGCCTTCCGCCTCTGGGACGCCCAGGCCGACAAGGTGCCCTATTGACCGGCGATCCGCCGCCCGACGCGGTCGTGCTGTCGGTGCAGGGCGTGCGCGGGGCGCTCGACCGGATGCGGGTCGAGCAGGCGTTGCGCCGCGACGACCCCGCCGCGCGGCTGTGGACCAACTGGCCGCAGGGGATGGTCGCCGTGCAGTCGGTCGTGCCGGGCGAAGCGCTGCGCCGCGCCGTGCAGGATGCCGGCTTCATCGCTGCGCTGCTGCATGGCGTGCCCACCGCGCCGGAGCGCGGCATCGGCGAGATGATCCTGCGCGTCATCGGCTTCACCTTCGCAGGTTTCGTGCTTGGCGGTCTGGTCGGCGCGGCCCTCGGAATCGCGGCGCTGATGCTCGATCCGTCCTGCAATGCGCCGGGGGATTCCGGAGGCTGCGCGATGGGCATCCCGATGATCGCGATCGGCACCTCCCTGCTCGGTGCGCCCATCGGCTTCGCGCTCGCCTTCCTGCGCCGCCGCCGGCGATGATGCGTCCGGGGGCAGAGGGCAGGGGCCGCTTCGGATGACGATGCAGCCACCATCGGGGGCGGTGATCCTGGGCCTGTCGGGCCTCCATGTGCCGGCGGACCAGGCGGCGGTGCAGGACGCGATCCGGCGGCTCGACCCGGCGGCGCAGGTCTGGACGGATTGGGCCCGGGGGCGGATCGCCATCTCTTCGGCCGCGCCGGCGCGGGCGCTGCGGGATGCGGTGCAGGCCATGGGCTACCAGGCGCAGATCCTGGCCGGGGATCCGCGTGCCAGGGGAACGGTCGCGGGCATGTTCGGCCGGATGCTGCTCTATGCGGCGATCTTCTGCGCGATCGGGCTCATCGGCGGCGTGCTGCTCGGACTCGCGAACTCGGCGCTCAATCCGGACTGCACGCGGCCCGGCAGCAGCGGGAACTGCGCCATCGGCGTCGGCGTGTTCGGGTTGTTGTTCGGCGCGATCGGCTTCCCCGCGGGCGCAGTGGTGGGCCTCATCCATGGCCTCGTGCGGCTCGGGCGCTGATCTCGCGGGGTCAGTGCGCGACGCCGCCGAAGACCTTTGTCAGCAGCGCGAACAGCGCCCCGCCGGCGAGGAAGCCGACCAACGTGCCGTTGATGCGGACGTATTGCAGGTCGCGCCCGACGCGCAGTTCGATCTTCTCTGCCGCCGCCTTGGCATCCCAGTTGCCGACGACGGTGGCGATGAAGTCCGACAGCTGGGCCTGTGCGGAAGGCAGCAGCGTGATGAGCACGCCCTCGGTCGCGCGGTTCAGCCTCTCCCGCGCGCCGGCGTCCTCGGCGAGCAGCGTGCCCGCATTGGCGAAGACGCCGGTCAGCAGCGCGACCGTCCGTCCGTCCGGACGCTGGGCGTCGGCGACGAGCGCGGCCCGGAGACGCGCCCACACATCCAGCAGCCAGGCGGCGACGGAGGGATGAGCCAGCGCCTCCCGCAGCACGCGGCCGATCGCCGCGGCGCGCTCGGGATCGGTCTCGAGCCGTTCGATCTCGTGCCCCAGCCATTCGGCGAAGGCGGCGCGCAGGTCGGAATCCTCGGGCTCGACCTTGTCGAGCTCGGTGTTGATGGCATGCAGCACGCGCTTCGCCACCGTCGCCCCGGCGAGCCAGCCGATCACCGCGCCGCCCTCGGCCCGTACCCGGGTCGCAATCGCTGTGCGCAAAGCCTCCTCGCGCGCGGCCATCAGCACCTTCAGCTGGCCGATGGCGAGGCTGAACACCTCCTGGTGCCGGCCGGAGGCGACGAAGGCGCGCAGCACGCGCGCGACCAGCCGCGCCCCGGCAGGGCCTGAGACGATGCGCGGCAGCAGCCGCACGAGCAGGCGGCGCGCGCGCCCGTCCTCGAGGCTTTCGACCATCTTCGGCAGGCTGCGCGCCAGCGCCGCCGCGGCCGGCTTCGACGCCGCCGGGTCGGCCAGGAACTTCTGCACGATGCGCGCGAGGTCGAGCCGCCCGATGACGCGGCGGACCTCGGCCTCGGTGAACACATGGGAGGAGACGAAGCGGCCGAGCGCCCGGCCGAGCCGTTCCTTCTGGTTCGGCACGATCGCGGTATGCGGGATGGGGATGCCCATCGGGTGTCGGAACAGCGCCGTCACCGCGAACCAGTCGGCCAGGCCACCCACCACGCCTGCCTTGGCGGAGGCCTGCAGCAGCTCGGTCCAGTAGCCCGGGGGCATGTAGTAGGTGCCGACCAGCAGCCCGCCCATGCCGGCGAGCAGGCCCGTGGCCAGCATGCGGTGGCGCCGCAGGCCGCGGCGGAGGTCGGCGTCGGGGTCGGTCGCGGGGCTGCCCTGCATGGGTCGCGGAGATAGGGTGCGACGGGCGCCTTGCCCAGCGGGATCGTAGTGTTACATCATATCGTATCATGTTCGGCCTTCCCGACCCCCTGGCGCTCTCCTCCGGAGCCGCGTCCCGCCTGATGCTGGCGGGCGGCGTGGCGGCAGTGCTGTGGGCGGGTGTCGCCTGGGCGCTGGCGGCATGAGCACGCATCGCTTCCCCGCGGGCCTGACGCTCGAGAACCTGACGCTGACCCACGGGCAGCGGCCGGCCGTGCACCACGTCTCGGGCCGCTTCGCGCCGGGCAGCCTGACCGCCGTCGTCGGGCCCAACGGGGCTGGCAAGACGACGCTGCTGCGGGCGCTGGCCGGTCTTCACAAGCCGGAGAGCGGGCGCATTACCGCCGAGGGCACCGCCCGGATCGCGCTGCTGCCCCAGTTGGCCGCGCTCGACCGCGCCTTTCCGATCGCCTGTTGCGACGTAGTGATGCAGGGCTTGTGGCCGCGCATCGGCGCCTTCCGCGGCGTGTCTGCCGAGGATCGGCTGCGTGCGGAGCATGCTTTGGCCGCGGTCGGCCTCGGCGGTTTCGAGAAGCGGCCGGTCGGGACGCTCTCCGCCGGGCAGACGCAGCGGCTGCTGTTCGCCCGCCTGCTGGTGCAGGACGCCGACATCCTGCTGCTGGACGAACCCTTCAACGCCGTGGACGCCAAGACCTCGGCCGACCTGCTGCGCCTGGTGCGCGACTGGCACGGGCAGGGGCGGACGGTGATCGCGGTGCTGCACGACCTCGACCTCGTTGCCCGCGAATTCCCCGAGACGCTGCTGCTGGCGCGCGACGCCATCGCCTGGGGCCCGACGGCCGAGGCGCTGTCCGCCGCCAATCGCCTGAAGGCGCGCATGATGGCCGAGGCCTGGTCGGAAGAGGCCGAGCACTGCCATCGGGCGGCGTAATGCTTGCCTCAGGCGCCGGCGCCCCTGGCCCGAGGCGGCGCCCCGGGCCGGTTTATTTGGAGCCTCAAGCGCCGGCGCCCGCATCTGCGGGCTTGGCTTGCGCGCCGTGGACTGCTGCGCTGGGCGCAGCGGGCGGTATGGGCGCGGTCGCGCTTTGCGCTCCCGGCCCGATGCAGGGCATCGGGCCGCTTGTTTTGGGCCTCAGGCGCCGCCGCCGGCGTACGCCGGCTTGGCTTGCGCGCCGTGGACTGCTGCGCTGGGCGCAGCGGGCGGTCTGGGCGCGGTCGCGCTTTGCGCTCCCGGCCCGATGCCGCCGCATCGGGCCGCCTTGGTCATGGGGCTGATCGCCTGACATGTACGATCTGCTGATCGCCCCCTTCGCCGATTTCGGCTTCCTGCGGCGGGCGCTGGTGGGATGCCTTGCGCTGTCGGTCTCGGCGCCGGTGCTGGGCGTCTTCCTGGTGCTGCGGCGGATGAGCCTCACGGCCGATGTGCTGGCCCACGGCGCGCTGCCCGGAGTGGCGCTGGCCTTCCTGCTGGCGGGGTTCTCGGCGCCGCTGCTGTGGTTCGGTGGGCTGGTCGCGGGGCTGCTTGTCGCCGTCGGCGCCGGGGCGCTGTCCCGCGCGACCGGCGGGCGGGAGGACGCGACGCTTGCCGCGCTCTACCTGCTCGCGCTCGGGCTTGGCGTGGCGCTGATCTCGATGGGCGGGGGCGGCGGGGCGGACATCACGCACATCCTGTTCGGATCCGTTCTCGGCGTGGACGACCCGGCGCTGCTGCTGATGGCGGGGGTCGCGACGGTGACGCTGGCAGTTCTGGCCTTCGCCTGGCGGCCGCTGGTCCTGGAATGCTTCGACCCCGCCTTCGCCGCTGCCGCCGGCGCGCGCGGCGGGTTGTGGCACATGGTCTTCCAGGCGCTGGTCGTCGTGAACGTGCTGTCCGCCTTCCAGGCGCTCGGCACGCTGATGGCGGTGGGGCTGATGATGCTGCCCGCCATCGCATCTCGGCATTGGGCGCGGGAGGTCTCGGGCATGGCCTATGCCGCGGTCGGCCTCGCGCTGGTCTCCTCCTATGCCGGCCTCGTGCTGTCCTTCCACGCGGATGTGCCGAGCGGACCAGCCATCGTGCTCGTCGCCGGCGGCGCCTGGGCCGTGTCGGTGTTGATCGGCCCGGTCGACGGCCTGCTGCCGCGCCTGCTGCGGCGGCGGCATCTGGCGGGGTAGCGCCACCCGTTCCATCCTGGGAGCAACCAACCGCCCCAGGAGGACGTCCCCGCATGGGATCGCTGCTGTTCTCGCCGCTGATGCTGCGCGGTCTGACCATCCCCAACCGCGCCGTGGTGCCGCCGCTCTGCCAATACTCGGCGGTCGAGGGCATGGCGAACGACTGGCACATGGTCCAGCTCGGCCGCTTCGCGGTCGGCGGCTTCGGCCTGGTGTTCTCCGAGGTCGTCTCCGTGCTGCGCGACGGGCGCATCACCCATGGCGACCTTGGCCTCTGGTCGGATGACCACGTCGCGCCGCTGAAGCGCATCGTCGATTTCATCAAGGCCCAGGGCGCGGTGCCGGCGATCCAGCTCGGCCATGCCGGGCGCAAGGGGTCGATGCAGCGGCCCTGGGAAGGCAACGGGCCGCTCGGCGCCCGGGAATTCGCCAAGGGCGAGACGACCTGGGACATCGTCTCGGCCGTCGCGAAGCCGATCGCCGAGGGCCACCTGACGCCCGCCGCCCTCGATGCCGGGGGCATGGCGCGCATCCGCGATGCCTTCGCCGCCGCCGCGAAGCGCGCCCACGCCGCCGGCTTCGAGGCCGTCGAGGTCCATTGCGCCCATGGCTACCTGCTGCACCAGTTCCTCTCGCCGCTGTCGAACACGCGCAACGACGGCTTCGGCGGCGACCTGGCCGGCCGGATGCGCTTCCCGCTCGAGGTGATCCGCGCCGTGCGCGAGGCCTGGCCGGAGGACCGCCCCGTCTTCGTGCGCATCTCGGCCGTGGACGGCATGGAGGGCGGCTGGGAGATGGCCGACAGCATCGCCTTCGCGCGCGCGATGCGGCCGCTCGGGGTCGATGTGGTCGACTGCTCCTCGGGCGGCATCGGTGGGTCGGCAACGGGCAGCAAACGCGTCCCGCGCGGCTTCGGCTTCCAGGTGCCCTATGCGGCCGAGATCCGCCGCGATGTCGGCCTCGCGACCATGGCCGTCGGCCTCATCATCGGCCCGCACCAGGCCGAGGCGGTGCTCGCGAACGGCGAGGCCGACCTCGTCGCCGTGGGGCGCGAGGCGATGAACAATCCGAACTGGGCGCTCATGGCCCGCGCCGTCCTCGAACCCGGCACGACGGAGGATATCTTCGCCTGCTGGCCGCCGCAGCATGGCTGGTGGATGGAGAAGCGCGCCGCGGTGCTCGAGGCGCTGGGCGCGCCGCCCGCTTGATGCGCGTCAAGGCACGCCCCCGCGTCTGAAGCGATCCTCCGCGCCAAGGTCGGGGAAGGGGCGAGCACATGGCGACGGCAGCGGCGGAGGCTGGGGACGGGGCACGGCGGTGGATCGGCCTCGGACTCGCGCTCGCGGTGCTGGCCGCCGCGGTGCTTGCGCCTCCTCTGGCCGGTCTGCCGGTCGCCGGGCAGCGGGCCATCGGCATCCTGCTCTTTGCCGTGGTGCTGTGGGTGACGGAGGCGGTGGACCTGACGGTCTCGGCCTTCCTGATCGGCACCTGCATCATCCTGCTGGTCGGCACCGCGCCCGACATGCAGGACCCGACCAAGGTCATCGGCATCGCCCGCGCGCGGGACATGGCGATCGCCGGCTTCGCCAACAACGCGGTTGCCCTCGTCGCGGCCGCGCTCGTCTTCGCCGCGGCGGTGACGGCGACGGGGCTCGACAGGCGCATCGCGCTCGCGACGCTCTCGCGCGTCGGCACGAAGCCGCAGGGGATCTTCGCGGGCACGCTCGCGGTCGGCATCCTGCTCGCCTTCCTGGTGCCGTCCGCGACCGCGCGCGTGTCAGCCGTTGTGCCCATCGTGCTCGGCATCATCGCGGCCTTCGGGATGCAGCGGGATTCGCGGCTCGCCGCGCTGCTGATGATCGGCTCGGCGCAGATCTGCTCGGTGATGAACATCGGCGTGCTGACGGCTGCGGCGCAGAACGCGACCTTCCTCGGCCTGATCGGGCGCGCGATTCCGGGTGCGCATGTCACCTGGCTGGACTGGCTGATGGCTGCGGCACCCTTCTGGCTGATCATGACGCCGGTGGTCTTCGTCGTGCTGTGGCGCTTCCACACGCCCGAGGCCGAGGTCGCCTCGGGCGGGGCGGACTCTATCGCGCGTGACCTGCAGGCGCTGGGACCCATGAGCGGGGCGGAGAAGCGCACCTTGCTCGCCGCCATCGTGCTGCTCGGCTTCTGGGCGACCGAGACGAAGTTGCACGCCCTGGACACCGCCTCCTCGACCATCATGGTGGTCACGGTGCTGCTGCTGCCGCGCATCGGGGTGATGAGCTGGAAGCAGGCCCAGACCGCCGTGCCCTGGGGCACGCTGATCCTGTTCTCGGTGGGCATCGCACTCGGCACCGTGCTGGTGCAGACGCGCGGGGCGGGGTGGATGGCGAACCAGATCGTCGACCTCTTCGCGCTGCGCCACGCGACCCCCTTCGTGGTCGTGGCGGTGATGGCGGCCTTCCTGATCGTGGTGCATCTGGGCTTCGCCTCGGCCACCGCGCTGTCGGCCGCCTTCATCCCGATCGTCATCTCCGTGCTGCAGGAGGTCGCGCGCGCCGGCGTGCCGGTGAACGTGGTCGGCCTGACGATGGTCCTGCAGTTCACCATCTCCTTCGGCTTCATGCTGGTGGTGAACGCGCCGCAGAACATGGTCGCCTTCGGCACCGGCGCCTTCCAGGCGCGCGACTTCATGCGGTCGGGCATCGTCCTCACAGGGATCGGCTATGTGCTGATCCTGCTGCTGACCGCGACCTGGTGGGACTGGCTGGGCTATGTGAGGGGCTGAGCCCCGCTAGTATTCGTATTCGAAGGACAGCCCCACGCGGTCGCCGCCGGCGCTGTTGCCGCCGGTCTCGGCCTCGACGCGGACGCGCGGCAGCAGGTCCACCTGCACCCCGACGCGCGGCGGGCCGCCTTCCGTCCCTTGGCGGACACCAAGGTAGACGCCGTCCGCCACGTAGCGCCCCGTTTCGAGGGACGCCCCTTCCGTGCGGGTGTTCTGGCGGTTCCGTTCCTCCCCGACGGACAGGCGATCGAGCGCCAGCGTCCGCCGGATGCGGTCCAGGATGCCGCCGGCGCCCGGCGTCTCGATCCCGGCGGCGCCAGCCAGCACCTGCGCGAGCTGCGCGAGCTGGAACGGGCTCAGCTCGCTGGCGCGCCGGTCGAACAGGAGGCGTGCGAGAATCTCGTCCTGTGGGAGCTCGGGGCTCGAGGAGAACTCGATCTTCGGATCATTGGCCGCCCCCGTCACCGTGACGTTCGCCGTCACCTCCCGTGCCCTGGACGTGGCGAGGAAGTCGAGTGTCGGCGTCAGCGTGCCGCTGTTGAAGGCGACCGTGCCGCGACGGAACTCGAGCCGGCGGTCGAAGACCGAGATGCTCCCCCGCCGCAGGTTCAGCCCGCCGGTGACCGCCGGCGCCGCGGCCGTGCCGCCGATGCCCAGCGTGCCGCCGAACTCCGCATCGATGCCGCGGCCCCGGACGAAGACGGCGCGCGGCGCCTCGACCGCGATCTCGAGCCCGATGTCGGGCCCCGGTGACGCCGCCGACGCCGGCGCGGGAGGCGCGAGCGGCGGCGTGTTCGGCGGCCGCCGGCCGCGCTCGCGCACGCCGTCCAGACGCTGCACGCCCTGCGGCAGGCGCTCCGGCACGGTGATGTCGGCGCGCTGGATGCCGATGCGGCCCGTGAGGCGCGAATCCTGCAGGATGCGCCCGACGAGGCGCAGATCGGCATCGAAGACCGAGGTCACGATGTCGGAGCGCAGCGGCCGCGCATTGCGCGCCGTGATACTGATCTCCGCCGGCAGCCCCGGCGCGGCGGGGGACAGCGTGCCGGTCGCGCCGATCGTCCCGTTGCCGGGGGTACGCGCCTCGAAGCGCTCGATGGTGACCTGGTCGCCGTCCCCGCGCAGCGTCGCGGCGATGGCCGTGAGCGTCACGCCCTGGGCGAGATCGCGGAACGACCCGTCGGCGAGGGTGAGCCGTCCGGTCGCACGTGGTGCGCCAACGGTGCCGGCCGCTTCGGCCTGGAGCGTCACGCGACCGCTCACGCGCTGAGCCCCAGCAGCCAGCAGCGGCCCGGCGACGGCGCCGAGATCGGCGTTGGCATCGAGCCGCGCGGCGATGGGCGACCGCGGTTCGAAGCCGCCGGGCAGGCGGGCGGTGCCCGTCGCGCGCAGCGCCTGGCCGGCGGAAAGATCGAGCCGCGCTTCGGCGCTGCGGGCTGCGGCGGTTCCCTCGATCACCAGCCGTGCCGTCGGCAGGCCGCGCAGCGACGGATCGGTCGACCCCAGGCCGGTGCCTTCCAGCCGGAAGCGGGCGGCGGGATCGGCGACAGGGCCGGTGATCCTGGCCTCGGCGCTGATGTTGCCCTGCACCGCGAGTTCCGGCGCGGCCAGCGCAGCGATGGCGGAGACGGGCAGGGCGGCGAGGTTGGCGCGGATGTCGGCGGTTTCGGGCCCCCAGCGGCCTTCCGCCCGCAGCGTGCCGCCCCGGCTGGTCGTGAGCGCCAAGGCTTCGATCGCGATGGCCCCGTCGCCGCCGATGCCGAGGCGCGCCGGGGCGGTCAGGCGCAGGCTGTCGGCGCCGCGACGCAGCAGCAGGTCGGGGACCTCGATGCGCCGCGTATCGCCGTCCTGGGCGACGCGCGCGCGGGTGGTTAGGCGCGCATCCATCGCGCGTGCCTCGAGCGTCGCCTCCAGCGCAGCGAGCGTCCCGCGGGCCGTCAGGGTGCCGCCGAGCGGCGTGCCGCCGATCGTCGCGCCGGGTACCTCGACCGTCGCGTCGAAGCCCTGCACGCCCTCACGCAGGTCGAGCGTACTGCGCAGCGCGACACGCCCCGCCATCGGCGTGCCGGCGAGCGCGGAGAAAGGAGCAAGGTTCTCGACATCGAGCGCCGCGGACCCGACGAAGGTGGCCGCATGCGGATCGACCACGCCTTGCGCCTGCAGGCGCGCAGGACCGAAGGCGGCGATCAGGCGTTCCAGGCGCAGCCGTTCGCCGTCCGGGACGCCATGCAGGTCGAGCGACACGGGCAGGCCCGCAAAGACCGCGGTGGCGCGGCCTTCCGCGCGCGGCGCGGTGAGCGGCGTCGCGACCGAGAGCGTCACCTCCGGCGCTTCCAGCACCTGGCCTTGGCGCTCGACCCGTTCCCCGCGTGCGGTCAGCGCGAGCGAAGGATCGCTGCGCGGCCCGGTCGCGCGCAGTTCAGCCTGCAATGCGCCGGCGAGGCCGGGCACAAGCGGCGCGAGGTCGGCGACCTGCGCGCGCAGCGTGGCGTCGAGCGTCTCGCCGACCTGTCCTTCGGCTTCGACGCGCAGGACGGTGCCGATCAGCGTCAGCGCCTCGATCCGGTCGGGCGCCACGGCGCGCAGGTTCAGGCGCGGCGTCGGTCCGAGGGCGGCGACGAGCTGCGGCGTCTCGCTGCCGAAGCCCGAGAGGGCGATGTCGGCGCTCACCCGTGGCGCACGCATCGCGCCGTCCGCATGGATCTCGGCGGTGACCGCGTCCCACCGCGCGACCGGCGGCAGCAGCGGGCCGAGAAGCGTGCTCTCCCCGATCGCTGCGCGCAGGGCGATGTCGAGGGTTTCCGCGGCGAGGTCGGCGCGGCCCGAGGCCTCGATGCGACCCGCCGGCACCTGCACGGCCAGGCGCCGCAGCGCGACCCGCCGCGCGGCGTCGATGCCGGCGTCGACCGCGATCTCGGCCGGCATGGCCGGGGCGCGAAGGTCCTCGGGCAGCAGCGGGGCGGCGGCGACGCGCAGCGTGAGGGCCGCCGCGGCCGCGCCATCCGCCGCGGCGCTGACCTGGCCCTCGGCGGCGAGGGTGATGTCCGCCCCGAGCGACGCCTGCAGGTCGAGCCGCGCGCCGCTGGCCGGCCCGTCGAGCACCATCCGTGCCGTCGCCGCGCGGTCCGGCAGGCCGATCATCGTCGCGAGCAGTCCGCCAGCCGGCTCCGAGGCGTCCAGCCGCGCCATCAGCCGGTCGGAGCCGGGGGCGAGGTCCAGCGTCAGCCGGACCTCGGCGGGCGTGTCGATCCGTCGTGCCTCGACGCGCGCCGACAGTCGCCCGGCGGTCAGGGCCGCCTCGCCATCGACCGACAGCACGGCGGCCGTGCCGATGACGGGTGCGCCGAGTTCGATGCGTTCCACCGCCAGCCGATCGAGCCGGAGCGCCACGGGCAGATCGGGCACCGCGGGGATCAGCGGCGCGTCGGGATCGGGCGGCGGGGGCGGCGTGCCGTCGCCGGGCGGCAGGCGCAGCAGGGCGACCCGGCGGGCGGTCACCACCTCGATGCGCGCCTCCCGCCGCACCAGCGCCATCAGGTCGAGCGCGATGCGCGCATCCTCGAGCTCCAGCCAGGGGCCCTCGGCATCGGACATGGTCAGGCGCGCGACGCCGATGCGGCCGGGCAGGGGGCCCGTCAGCCCTTCGACATGCAGGCCGGGGACGGTCTCGGACGCCAGCCGCGCGATCGTCGCCCGTCCGCCTTCGGTGTTCGCCCAGAACACGCCGCCGCCGAGGATCGCGAGAAGCAGCACCGGCAGCGCCAGCAGCAGGAAGCCGGTGATGCGGAGGATCCGGCGCATCAGAAGGCCTGCCCGATGCCGACATAGAGCGCATAGGCCGCATCGCCCGTCTGGGGATTGAGCGGCATGCCGATATCGACGCGGATGGGCCCGATGGCGGTGTTGTAGCGGATGCCGCCGCCGACGCCGATCCGCATGGTGCCGGTGCCGGGCATCACGTCCTCGCTGACCGATCCGGCGTCGACGAAGGCAACGGCCGCCCAGGGGCCGGAGATGCGCTGGCGCCATTCGGCGCTCAGTTCGAGCAGGCTGGCGCCGCCGAGCGGCCGGTTCTGGGCGTCGCGCGGCCCGATCGACTGGTAGGTGTAGCCGCGCACCGATCCGCCGCCGCCGGCGTAGAAGCGCTTGTCGAGGATGATCTGGTCGAAGGAGGCGCCGACCACCGATCCGACTGCCGCGCGCAGTGCCAGCACGCTGCCGCCATCGCCCGAGACATCGAAATAGGTGCTGCCGGTCGCGAGCAACCGCGTGAAGGTGCTGCCGTCCTGCATCGACCAGTACGGCGTCGCGGTGACGCTCGCCCGCTGGCCGGAGGTCGGGTTGAGCAGGCTCGTCGTGCCGTCCCAGCGCACGCCGCCGACGACGCCGAGCAGCGAATAGGGATCGAGGTTCCCGTCGCGCCCGATGCGCCCCGCTTCGAAGGTCGGCCCGGCCTGGACGGCAAGCCGCGGGGAGAGCGAATGCTCCGCGAGCGCGGAGGCGACCACGGCCTGGCGGTCATAGGCGTCGAGGAATTCGCGCACGGCGCCGACGCGGGCGATCAGGCGCGCGTCGTAGCCGAGGACCTCGGGCACCGTGAGCGTGGCGAAGGCGCGGTAGGTGGCGTCGGGCGCGTCGGTCTCGGTCAGACGCGTCGCCTCGGCTTCGAGGCGCAGCCGTTCGGCGCCGCCGAACAGGTTGCGGTGTTCCCAGAAGGCGCTGATGCCGAGGCCGTAGTTGGTCTCCCACGAAATGGTGCCGCCGATCGCCCGCAGCGGCCGTTCGGTGACGTGGAAGGTGACCGGCAGGCGGTTGCCCGGCACGAGTTCCGTCGCCGGTTCCGCCCGCACGCTGTCGAAGACGCCGAGGGCGACGAGGGCGCGGCGGCCGCGTTCGAGCGTCGCGGGGGAGTACTCGCGCCCTTCGATCTGGCGGGCCGCGGTGCGTTCCAACAGGCCGGCATTGGTGCGGACCTCCCCCGTCACGGTCGGACGGGCGAAGGTCGCGACGGGGCCTGTCGCGATGCGCCAGGTGATGTCCATGGCGCGGCGGTCGTGATCGACCCAGATCTCGCGGTCCTCGATCCGTGGGGTCGGGTGGCCGCCACGCCGCAGGGCGTCGGTCATCGCACCTTCGGCGGCCGTCACCGTCGCGGTCCGTGCGGGCTCGCCCTCCGCAAGGCCCGATTCGGTCACGGCGGCCAGTACCGCGGGGGCGTCATCGGGCGGTTGGACCGTCACGGTGACGCGGCCGATGCGGTAGAGCGGCCCCGGGGTGAGCGTCAGTACCACCGGCACCGGCGCGGTCGCCGCCTGCAGCAGGGCGGGCAGGGCGGGATCGTCCAGCGGCCGGCCCGCAATCGTCGCGGCGACCGACCCACCCCAGTAGCCCTCGGCGCGCATCGCATCCTGCAGGCGCGGCAGGTCGGCCCGGACCCGGCCGATCAGGCCGAAGGCGTCCGTCGGCGCGCGTTCGCGCAGGGTCACGGTCTGCGCCACCGCGTTGCCGAGCGCGGCGAGGGCATCCGAATCGGGCGCCGTCACCTCGGCCGTGTAGGGGACCGAGGGCGGTTCCGGGGCTGCTTCCTGCGCCAGCCCCGCCGCCGGCAATGCCAGGGCCAGGGCGGCGAAGAAGGCCCCGCGGGCGGTGGTGCTGCGCAGGGCACCGGGATAGGGTGGTGAAATCATGAGCACCGATCTTCCCGCGACCCTTACAGCCTGGCGACGCCATCTGCACGCGAACCCGGGCCTCACGCTTCACGAGGGCGAGACCGCCGCCTTCGTCGTCGCCCGTCTCCGCGAGATGGGCGTCACCGAGATCGCCGAGGGTATCGGCGGTCACGGCGTCGTCGCCACGCTGCGGCGGGGCGGCGGCAACCGCTCTGTCGGCCTGCGCGGCGACATGGACGCGCTGCCCATCCAGGAGCAGAGCGAGGAATTGCCCTGGAAATCCACCGTGCCCGGCGTGATGCACGCCTGCGGGCATGACGGGCACACCACCGCGCTGCTCGGCGCGGCGAAGGTGCTGCTCGACGACCCCAACTGGACCGGGACGGTCCGCCTGGTCTTCCAGCCGGCCGAGGAAGGCGGCGGCGGCGCGCGCAAGATGATCGCCGACGGGCTGTTCCAGCGCTTCCCGATGGAGCGCATCTTCGGCTGGCACAACTGGCCGGGCCTGCCCGCGGGCACCATCGGCGTGCACGACCGCGCGGTGATGGCCGCCGGGGCGCGGTTCGAGATCGTCTTCGACGGCCATGCCGGCCACGCCGCGCTGCCGCACCTGACGCGCGATCCGATGATCGCCGCCGGGCACGCCATCGTCGCGATCCAGTCGATCGTCGCGCGCAACCTCGATCCGCTGACCGGCGGCGTCGTGTCCGTCACGGTGGTCGAGGGTGGCGAGGCGCAGAACCAGATCACCGCCCGTGTCACGCTGAAGGGCACTGCGCGCTGGCTGCGGGACGAGGACCAGGCGACGATCGAACAGGGCCTCGCGCGGATCGCCGACGGCATCGCGCAGACCTTCGGCGTGCGCGCGACCTTCTCTTTCCGCGCCGGCGTCGGCGTCACGGCTAACCACGCGGCGGAACGGGACCTCGCGGCCGATGCCGCGGCCGCGGTGACGGACCTGCGCCGCGACGTGCTGCCCGCCATGACCGGCGAGGACTTCGCCTGGTTCCTGCGCGAGGTGCCGGGCGCCTTCGTCTGGATCGGCAACGGGCCGGCCGAGAACGGACGCGAGCTTCATCACCCGCGCTACGACTTCAACGACGACATCCTGCCCGTCGCGGCGAAGTTCCTCGCCGAGACGGCGAAGCGGGCGCTGGCGGGGAGCTGAGCCCCGTCAGGCGGCCGCCGCCTGCTTGCCGGCGTGCGACGGCGGGCCTTCGGGCTCGCCCGCGGCTTCCGTCGTCTCGGCGGGCGTCGCGGCGGCGAGGGCCTGGGTGAGCATGCGGTTCGTCACCTCGGAATAGGCGCGGACCGCCTCGGTCATCCATTGCTGCTGCAGGGCCGCGAGGTCCGCGATGTTGCCGCAGCCGCAGGCCTGTTCGAACAGGCGCGAGTCGGCGCGCAGCCGATCGCTGATGAAGTCCATGCCCTCCTTCATCATGGTGGTCGCGGCGCGGGCCACGGCCTCGCCGTTCGGCAGGGCGGCCAGGCCGAAATCCAGGCTTCCGGTCCGGGGGGCGGCCTGATGCGGCGTGCTCCGTTCCATCTCTTCTGCTCCTGTGCCTGTCTGGGCGCCCGCAATGCGGGTCGCGGCGCACGGATGCGCTTCGCCCGGGCTCCCCGCAATGGGCCAGATCAATGTCGCGGCGTTGTGAAGCCACGCAGACCCGCTGTTTCCCCCGCGAAATGGCGCTAGGCTTCGCGTTGCCAGCAAGGGAGGAAGCGCATGGCACTGGGACGCAGGGTTTTCGCCGGCTGCGCGATCTGCGCGGCGATCGGTGTCGCGACCCGCGAGGCGGGTGCGCAGCCCGCCGCGACGCGACGCACCATCCTGCAATCGGCCGAGGTACCGGGGACCAACATGGTCACCCATCTCGTCATGGTCGAATTCCCCGCCAATGGGGGCAATCCGCGCCATACCCATCCGGGCGTGACCACCGGCCTGGTGCTGGAGGGCGAGCTGGAACTCGTGATCGACGGCGTGCCGGCGGCGACGCTGAAGGCCGGCGACAGCCTGCTGATCCCGAATGCCCGCCCGCATGTCGAACGCGCCGGGGCGGCCGGGTGCAAGGCCGCGGTGACCTTCACGGTGGAGAAGGACAAGCCGCTCGCCTCGCCGGCCTGAGGCACGGACGTTGGGCGGCGAAGGGCCGGTGCCGGTGACCGGAATTGGCTCTAAGGTGATGCGATGCAGCATCTCCGCGCCCCCGGTCTCGCCGCGCTCGAGGCGAGCCTCGCCGCCGACCTCGAACGCCTCCAGGAACCTTCGACCGGCTGGGTGCCGCCGACCATGGGCCCGGACGGAGCGATCGCACTGGACGTCGCGGTGCTCGGCGCCGGCATGGCGGGACTTGCCGTCGGCTTCGCGCTGCGGCGGGAAGGCGTGGGCCGGGTCGCGCTGTTCGATCCCGCGCCCGAGGGGCTGGAGGGCCCCTGGGCGACCTATGCCCGCATGCGGACCCTGCGGAGCCCCAAGCAACTGGCCGGACCCGCGCTCGGCCTGCCGGGCCTGACCTTCCGCGCCTGGTTCGAGGCGCAGCACGGCGCCGAGGCGTGGGATGCGCTCGGCAAGATCCCGACCGGGATGTGGATGGACTACCTGCGCTGGTACCGCCGCGTCTCCGGGCTCGACGTCCGCAACGGCATCGGCGTCGTCCGGATCGTCCCGCAGGGTGCGCTGTTCCGACTGGATCTGTCGGATGGCGCCACGGCCCATGCCAGGCACGTGGTCCTTGCGACCGGACGCGACGGGCTGGGCGGTCCGCGCATCCTGGACGGGTTTCAGCCCGATTGGCGGGATCGCTTCTGGGCGCATTCCGCCGACGAGATCGACTTCCACGCCCTTGCCGGGCGGCATGTCGTGGTGATCGGCGCGGGCGCGTCGGCCTTCGACAATGCCGCGGCCGCACTCGAGGCCGGCTGCGGGCGGATGACCATGCTGCTGCGGCGGACATCCCTGCCGCGGGTCAACTCCGGCAAGGCGCTGGAAGGGCGGGGCACCTGGCATGGCTGGCACGGCCTGCCGGCGGAATGGCGCTGGCGCCTCGCCCTGACGGTCGAGCGCCGCCAGACCCCGCCGCCGCATGAAAGCGTGCGCCGGGTCAGCGCGCACGCCAACGCCACGCTGCTCACGGGCGCGGGCGTGGAGGGGGTGCGTCTGGAGGGCGAAGCACTCTGCCTCGCCACGCCGCGTGGGGAGATCCGCGCCGATTTCGTCATCCTCGGCACCGGCTTCCTCCAGGATGCGGGGATGCGGCCGGAACTCGCCGACGTGGCCGAGCAGATCCGCCTCTGGCGCGACGTCTACGTGCCGCCACCCGAGGAACGCGACGCGGCACTCGGCCTCAACCCCTGGCTCGACGAGGCCTTCGCCTTCACCGAGCGGGTGCCGGGCACCGCGCCGCACCTCGCCCGCCTGCATTGCCTGAACTTCGCCGCGACGCTGAGCCACGGGAAACTGACCGGCGACATCCCGGCGATCGGCGCCGGTGCGGAACGCTTGGCGCAGGGAATCTGTGCGCGGCTGTTCGCCGCGGATGTCGCGGTGCACGCCGCACGGCTCGCCGCCTTCGACGAGCCGGAGATCACCGGCGACGAATGGCCCGGCGTGGCGCTCTGACCTTCAGCTGTCGAAGCGGAAGGCACCGGTCGGCTGGGATCCGTCGGCGGCGGGCTGTTCCGCCGGCTGAGCGGCGCCCTGCTGCGCCTGGAGTTGCGCCTGCTGCTGCGCGACCTGGGCGCGGACGCGCTCCTCGATCTGGCGCAGCAGGTTGCCCATGCCGTTCACCAGCCCAGGCAGTTGCGTGACCGGCACGCAGAGCGTGGCGCAGGGCAGGGCCTTGCCGTCGCTGCCGGTCACCGCGAGCGAGATGCGCGCGACGCCATGGGCGACCTGCGCCTCGATGACGCCGTCGCAGAAGACGGTGGGGCGGATATCGGCCATGCTGGCGTGTCCTCGTCCTATTGTTCGCGGAAGGCCCGCGCGAAGCTGTCGCGCAGCGGCTGAGTGATGTAGCGCAGGAAGCTGCGCTCGCCGATCTGGATCATGGCCTCGACCGGCATGCCGGGGACAAGTTGCACGCCCTGGAGGCGTTCGAGCTGGTCGGCGTCGATCAGGATGTGCACGCGGTAATAGGTCTGGCGCGTGCGCTCATCCATCGTGACGTCCTGCGCGACGAAGGTGACGTGGCCGTGCAGGTAGGGCACCAGGCGCTGCTTGAAGGCCGGCAGGCGCACCTCGGCGAGCAGGCCGGGATGGACCACGTCGATGTCGAAGGGTTGCAGATTGACCTCGGCGATCAGGCGATCGCGCGCCGGGACGAGGTCCATCACCGGGTCGCCGGGCCGCACCACGGCGCCCATGTTGAACAGGCGCAGGTTCAGGACGGTTCCGTCCTCGGGGGCGACGATGTCGCGCCGGACCGCGACGTCCTGTGCCGCGCGCAGGCGTTCCTCGACCTCGGCGAGGCGTGTGCGCACATCGCGCTGCTCGGCCGCGACATCCTGGCGGCGCTGGCCGACGATGCTGTCGATGGTGCTGCGCGCCTCGGCGATCGATTGGCGGGCGCGCTCCATCTGGCCCTGGAGGTCCTCGATCTGCCCTTCCAGCCCGGCGGCGGTGCGCTGCAGGGCGAGCAGGGTGGGCAGGCGCTGCAGCCCCTGCTGGACCAGCGTGCGGGTCAGCTCCTCCTCGCGCCGGATCAGCTCGAGCTGGCTGCGCTGCGCCCGCAACTGGCCGCCGACGCCGGCGATGAGGGCGTCCTGCTGGGCGATCCTTGCGTCCTGGACTGCCACCTGGCTGAGGATTGCCGCGCGCCGCGCCTCGTGGACCGCGCGCTGTCCGGCGATGCCGTCCGCCGCGCGTGGCTCATTGGCGGCCAGCAATTCCGCCGGGAAGGGAATGTCGAGCCGGTCCTCGAGTTCGGCCGTCAGCCGGGCATCCTGGGCCAGGTAGGCCCAGCGCTGGCTGCGCAGCGCCTCGAGGTCGGCGGCGGCGCGCACGTCGTCCAGGCGCATGAGCAACTGGCCCGCCCGCACGCGGTCGCCGTCGCGCGCCAGGATCTCCCGCACGATGCCGCCTTCGAGGTGCTGGATGGTCCGTCGCGTGCCCTCGACCTTGATCATGCCGGGCGCGATCGCGGCCTCGGACAGCGGGGCGAGCACCGACCAGGCCGCGAAGGCGCCGAAGAAGACCAGCATGGCCGCGAAGCCGAACAGGATGGCACCGCGCGTGCGCGGCGCCGCGGGCGGTTCGGGGAGGGCCGGCAGCGCCAGGCGGATCGGCGGAAGCGGCGTGCGCTGTTCGGCGACGTCCCGGGCCGGCGGCAGGGTGGACAGGTCGCTCATGCCTGCGCCTCCCGGCCCGCTTGTGCCGCGATCGGCGTCGGCTGGGCCGGCTTCATCAGGCGCTTCATCACCTCGGCGCGCGGACCGAAGATCTCGACGGCGCCGTCGCGCAGCAGCAGGACCTTCTCGACCCCCTGCACCAGCACCGGGCGATGGGAGACCAGCACGACGGTCGTGCCGCGCCGGCGCAACTCATGCAGGGCGCGCAGCAGGGCGCCTTCGGCATCGCCGTCCAGATTGCTGTTGGGTTCGTCGAGCACGACGAATCGCGGACCGCCGAACATCGCGCGGGCGAGGCCGATCTGCTGGCGCTGCCCGCCGGAGAGATGCTGGCCGCCCTCGCCGATCTCGGTCTCGTAGCCCTTGGGCAGGCGCAGGATCATGTCATGGCAGCCGGCGAGGCGCGCGGCATCGAATACCGCTTCGGCCGGCGCCTCGGCCATGCGGGCGATGTTGTCCAGCACCGTGCCGTCGAACAGCTCCACATCCTGCGGCAGGTAGCCGACATACTGGCCGAAATCCTCCCGCTGCCAGGCGTGGACATCCGCGCCGTCGAGCCGCACCGCGCCCGAGGCCGGCTGCAGCGTGCCGGTCAGCAGCCGGATCAGCGTCGTCTTGCCGGCGGCCGACGGGCCGATCACCGCCAGGCTCTCGCCGGCTTCGAGCGCGAAGGTGACGCCCTTGACCACCGGGACGTTGGTTCCGGGAAAACCGAAGGTGACGCGCTCCACCGAAAGGTGCCCGTGCGGGGCCGGCAACGCGATGCCCGGCGGGCGAAGGCGCGGCAGCACCAGGAACGCCTGCAGCCGCTTCCAGGACTGGCGCGCCTGCACCAGCTGTCGCCAGCCGCCGATCATCTGTTCGACCGGCGCCAGCGCCCGACCCATGATGATCGAGGCGGCGATCGATGCACCGGAGGTCAGCTGCTGTTCCAGCACCAGCCAGGCCCCGACGCCGAGCACCGCGACCTGCACCGCGAGCCGCGCGAACTTGGTCAGCGCCAGCAGCGGCGCGCCGCGGTCGAGCGCGCGGTTCATCGGTTCGGCGGTGCGGGCCACGCTCGCCTGCCACCGCGCCAGCACGGCCGACAGCATCCCCATGCTGTCGATCACCTCGGCGTTGCGGACGATCGATTCCGCGCGGCGCTGGCTGGCGAGGCCGGCGCTGTTCGCCTCCCGCAGGAGCTTCGAGGTCGCGACCTCGTTCAGCAGCGTCAGCGCCAGCAGGATGAGCGCCCCACCGAGGGCGACCACGCCCAGCAGGGGGTGCAGGATGAAGATGACGAGCAGGAAGACCGGCACCCAGGGCACGTCGAACAGCGACAGCGACGCCGGCGATCCGAGATAGGTCCGGCAGGTGGCGAGGTCGCGCAGCGCCTCCATCCGGTAGGGGCGGCCGCGCAGCTGGCTCTCGACCGCGCGGGCGAAGCCCTCGGGGGCGACCTTCGCCTCGATCCAGCCGCCAATGCGCTGCATGACGCGGGTGCGCACCGCCTCGAGCACCGCGAGAAGGCCGAGAGCGGCGATGGCGATGATCGTCAGGTAGACGAGGGTGTTGACGTTGCGGGTGGCGAGCACCCGGTCGAACACCTGCATCATGTACAGCGAGACGGTGAGCTGCAGCATGTTGACCACGCCGCTGAAGACACCGACCGCCATGAGCTGCCGCCGGCAGGCGGCCATCGCGCGGGCCAGCGGCGTGGCGGCAAGGGCCGTCTCCCCCGGCAACGGTCGGATCTCAGAGACCACGCGCCGCGGGGTCCTCGGCTGCGGCATCGGATATGGGCGCGGTCACGGCTTTCTCCCTGTCGTCGGCGCTCGGGGGCAGCCGACCCCCGGACCGCCTGCGGCGCAGGCCGCCCCCGACACTATTGCCCTCGGAATCACGAAATCTAGATGAAAGAAGCAAGTGCGGGCCGCTGGACGGGGACTCCGACCTGCGGTAGCGCGCCGTAACGGGAGCGGCAGGACAACATGGATACGGCGACGCGGCCAGGCTCGGCATCGGACGGCGGCACGGTGGAACTGACGATCCTCATGCCCTGCCTGAATGAGGCGGAGACCCTCGGCGTCTGCGTGCGCAAGGCGATGGACTACCTCGCGCGCAGCGGCGTCCGCGGCGAGGTCCTGGTCGCCGACAACGGCAGCGCCGATGGCAGTCAGGCCATCGCCGAAGGGCTTGGCGCGCGCGTCCTACCCGTGCCCGAGCGCGGCTACGGCGCGGCGCTGATCGCCGGCATCCGGGCCGCACGCGGGCGCTACGTCATCATGGGCGACAGCGACGATTCCTATGACTTCACGGCGCTCGACCCCTTCGTCGCGAAGCTGCGCGAGGGCTACGAACTGGTGATGGGCAACCGCTTCCGCGGCGGCATCAAGCCGGGCGCCATGCCGCCCCTGCATCGCTACCTCGGAAACCCAGTGCTCTCGACGGTGGGGCGGGTCTTCTTCCACAGCCCGGTGCGGGACTTCCATTGTGGGCTGCGCGGCTTCAACCGCGACGCGATGCTGGCGCTCGACCTGCGGCTGCCGGGGATGGAGTTCGCCTCCGAGATGGTGGTGAAGGCGACGGTGAAGGGCCTGCGCATCACCGAGGTGCCGACGACCCTATCCCCGGACGGGCGGTCGCGCCCGCCGCATCTGCGCTCCTGGCGGGACGGATGGCGGCACCTGCGCTTCCTGCTCGCCTTCTGTCCGCGCTGGCTGTTCCTCTACCCGGGTGCCGCGCTGTTCCTGCTCGGTGCCGTCGGCATGGCGCTGCTGTTGCCGGGGTCGTTGCATCTGGGCCGGGTGACGCTGGACGTCCACACTCTGCTCTATGCCTCGGGCGCCATGGTCATGGGGTTCCAGGCCGTGCAGTTCTGGGTCTTCGCCCGGATCTATGGCGCGCAGGAAGGCGTCGTGCCCGAAGACCCGCGCCTGACCGCCGCGCTGCGGCGCTTCGGACTCGAGCCGGCCCTGATCGTCGCGGCGGTGCTGGTGGTGCTGGGTCTGGGCCTGGGCGTCGCGGCGGTGGCGATCTGGGGCGCCGAGCGCTTCGGGCCGCTCACCGGCATGGCCGCGATGCGCGTCACCATCGCCTCGGTGACGTCCATGCTGCTCGGGCTGCAACTCGCCTTCGGGGCGTTCTTCGTCGCCCTGCTCGGCATGATGCGCGCGAAGGGGCCGGAGGCCTGACGCGGTCAGCCGTCGCGGAAGACGATCTGCCGCGACAGCGCGAAATTGGCGAACATGCCGGCGAGGGCACCGGCGGCGACGCCCAGCACGGGGTGCGCGGCGACGGTCGGCACGAAGGTCACGAGCAGCGCGTAGGTCCCGTAGTTGAGGACGAAGCCGCCGAGATTGACCACCACGAAAAGCAGCCATTGCCGGTGGATCGGCCCGCCGGTGCCGCGCCCGCGGAAGGTCCAGGCGCGGTTGAGCGCCCAGGTCGCCGTCGCCGCCGCGACGTAGGAAACCGCGCGGCCCAGATAAAGGCCCGCGCCGAGCGCGAGCCCGGCATAGAGCACCGCCGTATCGACCACGAAGCCGATCACCCCGACGACCCCGAAGCGCAGGAACTGCTGCAGCAACGCGGCGCGTGGGGCGCCGAGCAGCCGTGTCAGCGCCGGGCCGATGATCGGGATTTCCGTCATGGGGGAGGGGTGTAGGGCGGCCGGCGCGGCTTGCCCAGCCTCGGCCCCGCTGCCACCTTCCGCGGCGTCGTCCGCACGGGGTGCTGCATGGTCGCGGTGGTGGGTCTCGGCAACATGGGCATGGCGATGGTCACCCGCCTGCGCGGCCTCGGGCTGGCGCCCCCGGCCTGGGACCTCGATCCCGCGAAGCGCGCGGCGGCGGAAGCGACCGGGGCGGTGGTCCCGGAAGGGCTCGGCGGGATCGCCGATGCGGTCGTGCTGCTCTCCCTGCCGAACGAGGCGGCCGTCGCGGCCGTTCTCGAAGCGCTGCTGCCCGGGCTGCCGGCGGGGGCGGTGATCGCGGACACCTCGACGCTCTCGCCGGGCGCCGTTCGCGACTTCGCGGCACGGGTTGCGGCGGCGGGCTGCGCCTATCTCGACGCGCCGGTCTCGGGCGGACCGGCGGGAGCGGCCGCGGGCACGCTGGCGATGATGATCGGGGGGGAGGCAGCCGCCCTCGACCGCGCTCGGCCGGACCTCGATCGCGTCGCAACGAAGATCCTGCATATCGGCGCCTCGGGCGCGGGCCAGGTGGCGAAGCTGGTGAACAACCTGATGGTCGCGACCAACCTGGTGGTGGCGGGGGAGGCGCTGCGCCTCGGTGCCCGCGCCGGCGTCGCGCCCGAGGCCCTGCTGCCGGTGCTGAACGGCGCGACCGGGCGTTCCGCCGCGACGGAGATCAACTGGCCCCGCTGGATCGCGAGCGGGACCTTCGATTCCGGCTTCAGCGCCGGGCTGATGCGCAAGGACGTGCGCCTCGCGGTCGCCCTGGCCGAGGCGGTCGGCGCGCCGCTCGACGCAACGGCCCGCGCCGCCGCTGCCTGGGAGGCGCTGTCCGGTGCCGTGCCCGATGTCGAGGACTTCAATCGCCTCTCCGCCGCGATCTTCGAGGGGGCGACCGCATGACCGCCTTCGCCGCCAGGGACACGCTGCTGTCCGGTCTCGACGCGCTGCTCGGCGGGCGCGCCGGGAGCCTCGTGGATGGCGAGGTCGTGGAAGGCAGCGGCGACCGGGTCGCGCTGACCGATCCGGCGACGGGGTCCGCGCTGCTGGACTATGCCGCGGCGGATGCCGCGACGGTCGCGGCGGCCTGCGCCGGCGCGGCGCGGGCGCAGCGCGCGTGGATGGCGCTGTCGGCCGCCGAGCGTGGGCGGCGCCTCTGGGCTGTCGGCGCCCTGGTCCGGCGCGATGCCGAGGCGCTGGCCCGCCTCGAATCCGCGCAGTCCGGCAAGCCGCTGCGCGATGCCCGCGCCGAGGCCGCGCGCGTCGCCGAGATGGCCGAGTACTGGGCCGGCTGGTGCGACAAGATCGAGGGCCGCACGGTGCCCGTGCCCTCGGGCCACACCGTCATCGTCCGCCGCGAGCCCTACGGGGTGGTGCTGGCCGTCACGCCGTGGAACGCGCCGCTGTTCACCGCCGGCTGGAACGTGTTCCCGGCGCTGGCGGCGGGCAACGCGGTGGTGCTGAAGCCGTCCGAATTCACGCCGCTGACCTCCCTCGCGCTGGGGCGGCTGTGCCTCGAGGCGGGGCTGCCGCGCGGCCTGGTGCAGGTGATCTGCGGGCCGGGGCAGGGGACCGGGGCGGCGCTGCTCGGCGCGCCCGAGGTGGCGCGCGTCACCTTCGTTGGCGGCCCGGCCTCGGGTGCGGCGGTCGCGGCGGCCTGCGCGGCGCGGACCATTCCCTGCGTGCTCGAGCTCGGCGGCAAGAGCGCCAACATCGTCTTCGACGACGCCGATTTCGCGGCCTCGGTGCAGGGCGCGCAGCAGGCGATCTTCGCCGGCAGCGGGCAATCCTGCGTCGCCGGATCGCGCCTGCTGGTGCAGCGATCCGTCCATGACCGCTTCGTCGCCGCCATGGCCGTGGCGGCGCGGCGCATCCGCATGGGCGATCCGCTCGATGCCGCGACCGAGATGGGCCCGGTCGCGAACGCACGGCAATTCGACCATGTCCGCGCCCTGGTCGGCGCAGGCGCGGCCGAAGGTGCCGAGGTGATCGCCGCATCGCCGCCCGCGGGCCTGCCGGCCGAGGGCTTCTGGGTGCCGCCCACGGTGCTCGCGGGCCTGACCAACGGCGCCCGGCCGGCGCAGGAGGAGATCTTCGGGCCGGTCGTCGCCGCCATTCCCTTCGACGACGAGGCGGAGGCGATCGCGCTGGCCAACGACACGCGATTCGGCCTGGCCGGGGCGGTCTGGACGCGCGACGTCGGCCGTGCACACCGGGTCGCGGCGGCGGTGCGCGCGGGCACCTTCTGGGTGAACGGCTACCGGACCATCCATGTCTCGGTGCCCTTCGGCGGGTTCGGGGCCTCGGGCTACGGACGGTCCTCGGGGGCGGAGGTGCTGGCGGAGCTCACCCAGTCCAAGGCGGTCTGGATCGACACCGCGGAAACCCCGGCGCTCGGCTTCGGGCACCGGCCGGCGGGGTACTAGGTCGGCCCGCCCGCCGCCCGTCCAGAGCGTGCATACCGGTCCCGTCCGGCCGCGCGGAAGGGGCGCGGCCCCCGCTGGATCGGATGAGCGCGCGCCGCTAGGCTCCCCCTCGGCTTCACCGAACGGAGAAAGTTCCGATGTTCCGACGCGACCTGCTGGCCGCCGCGGCCGTTGCCGCCGCATTGCCGCGTTTCGCCATCGCGCAGCCGGCCGCGGCGCGCACGCTGAAATACGTCCCGCACGCCAACCTGCCCAACATCGACCCCTTCACCAACACCGCCTTCGTGGCGCGCGACCATGCCTTCCTGGTCTTCGACCAGCTCTACGGCATGAACGACAAGTTCGAGCCCGTGCCGCAGATGGTGCAGGGCCATGTGGTCGAGAACGGGGGCCTGCTCTGGCGCTTCACCCTGCGCGAGGGGCTGAAGTTCCACGACGGCACGCCGGTGCGCGGGCGGGACTGCATTGCCTCCATCAAGCGCTGGGGCCGGCGCGACGCCTTCGGGCAGGAGCTGATCGCCCGCGTCGCCGACATGACCGAGGACAGCGACCGCGTCTTCACCATCAAGCTGTCGCGGCCCTTCCCGAAGATGCTCGAGGCCTTCTCGAAGGTCACGACGAGCTGCCTCTTCATCATGCCCGAGCGGCTCGCCAACGTTGATCCCTTCACCAACATCACCGAGGCGGTGGGCTCGGGCCCCTATCGCTTCGTGCAGAACGAATGGGTGCCGGGGTCGAACGTCGTCTACACGCGCAACGCCGACTACGTGCCGGTGCCGAATGGCACGCCGTCGATGACCGCCGGCCCGAAGGTGGTGAACTTCGACCGCGTCGAATGGCGCATCATTCCCGACGCCTCGACCGCCGCGGCCGCGCTGCAATCGGGTGAGATCGACTGGTGGGAGCAGCCGACCGCGGACCTCTTCCCGCTGGTCGCGCGCAACCGCAACGTCGCGGTCGACGTGATCAATGCCACCGGACTGATCGGCATCTTCCGCCCGAACCACCTGACCGCGCCGTTCAACAATCCCGCGGTGCGCCGCGCGGTCATCACCGCCATCAGCCAGATGGACTTCATGACGGCGGTGATCGGCGATGCGACCGTGCCGGGCTACCAGACGCTGAAGCGCGAGAACATCGGCTACTTCGCGCCCGAATCCCCCTCGGCTTCGACCGTCGGCATCGACCGGCTGAAGAAGTCCGTGGATGCCGCGCGGGCGGAGCTGCAGGCGGCGGGCGCGATGGGTGCCAAGCTGGTGCTGATGAACGCGACGGACCTGGCCTCGATCAATGCCGCGACCCTGGTGGGTGCGGACCTGTTCCGCCGCATGGGCTTCGATGTCGACCTGGTCTCGGCCGACTGGGGCACGGTGGTGCAGCGCCGCGCGAGCAAGAATCCGCTCGAGCAGGGCGGCTGGTCGGGCTTCTTCACCTTCTGGTCGGGCGTGGACCACTGGAACCCGGCGAGCCACGCCTCGATCCGCGGCCATGGCGACGCGGCCTGGCCGGGCTGGCCGACCATCCCGGCCATCGAGGCCCAGCGCAACGCCTGGTTCGACGCGCCGGACGCGGCCGCGGCGCTGGCGGCGACCACGGAGATGCAGCGCATCGCCTTCCAGGAAGTGCCCTATGTGCCGACCGGCATGTACTACCAGCCGACCGCCTATCGCCGGAACCTGACCGGCATCCTGAAGGGCCAGCCGCCGCTGTTCTGGAACGTCCGGCGGGCCTGACACGGGTCCGTGAATGCCCGGCGCCCCCTTGCAAGGCGCCGGGCGATCCGGCCAGAAGGGGCCCGGTGAGCCGAGGCCCGAGAATGAAGCGACGCCATTTCCTTGCCGCGGCGGCATCGGCCGCCACGCCTGCGCGGGCTGCGCTGGGGCAGGGGACCTCCGGTGCCTCGCGCGTCCTGAAGTTCATTCCTCAGGCCGACCCGGCCGTGCTCGATCCGATCGTCACGACCGCCGCGGCCACGCGCAACCATGGCTTCGCGGTCTGGGACACGCTGTATGGCCTGAACCAGGACTATGCGGCCGAACCGCAGATGGCGCAGAGCCACGCCGTCGAGAATGACGGCCGACGCGTCACCATCCGCCTGCGCGAGGGCCTGAAGTTCCACGATGGGGAACCGGTGCGGGCCGCCGACTGCGTCGCATCGATCCGTCGCTGGGCGGCGCGCGACCCGATGGGCCAGGTGCTGATGGCGCGGACGGAGGAGATCGTCGCGCCCGATGAGCGCAGCATCGTCTTCCGCCTGCAGCGCCCGTTCCCCCTGCTCTTCGATGCGTTGGCGAAGGTGACGCCGCCCGTCTGTTTCATCATGCCGGAGCGGATCGCGGCAACCCCGCCGAACCAGCCGGTCACCGAGATCATCGGCAGCGGTCCGTTCCGCTTCGTCGCGGCGGAGCGCGAACCCGGCAGCCGCGCGGTCTATGAACGTTTCGCCGACTATGTGCCGCGGGCGGAGGGTGTCACCACCTGGACCGCGGGTCCGAAGCGGGTGCATCTCGACCGTGTCGAATGGCTCGCCATGCCCGATTCCGGCACGGCGGCGAATGCGCTGATCGCCGGCGAGGCGCAGTGGTGGGAGAACCCGCCGGTCGATCGCCAGGCCGCGCTGCGCGGCAACCGCGCGGTGGTGATGGAGATCCCCGACCCGACAGGCTTCGTGGGGATGGCGCGCTTCAATCACCTCCATCCGCCCTTCGATCGGATGGCGATCCGCCATGCCCTGCTCGGCGCCGTGGACCAGGAAGAGTTCATGACCGCGGTCGTCGGGGCCGACCGCAGCCTGTGGCGCGACGATGTCGGCATCTTCGGCCCCGGCACGCCGCTCGCGAATGATGAAGGATTGTCGGTCCTCACCGGCAGCCGCGACATCGACAAGGTGAAGCGCGAGATCGCCGAGGCCGGCTATGCGGGCGAGAAGGTCGTGCTGCTCGCCGCGACGGACTTTCCCACGCTGGCGGCGATCGCCAATGCCGGGGCGAATCTGCTGCGCCGCGTGGGCATGCAGGTCGAGCTTGTCGCCGACGACTGGGCGACGCTGGTGCGCCGCCGTGCGAACCGTGCCCCGCCGTCCGAGGGCGGATGGAGCATGTTCTTCACCTTCTGGTCCGGCATCGACACGGCCAATCCGGGCGTGCACCAGGCGCTGCGCGGCAATGGCGAACGCGCCTGGTTCGGCTGGCCGACCATGCCGCGCATGGAAGAACTCCGCACGCAGTGGTTCGACGCGCCGGATCTCGCGGCCCAGCAGGGCCTCGCGCGCCAGATTCAGGCCGAGGC
The DNA here is from genome assembly GCF_012927745.1 of Neoroseomonas marina. GTDB lineage: Bacteria > Pseudomonadota > Alphaproteobacteria > Acetobacterales > Acetobacteraceae > Neoroseomonas > Neoroseomonas marina. Next base: position 83,542 of record NZ_JABBKX010000011.1, on the reverse strand, counting down.
CCTTCGCGAGGGGGCCTATCTGCCGCTCGGCCAGTATTTCCAGGCAACCGCCTATCGGCGCGGCATTTCGGGCCTGCTCAAGGGGCTGCCCCTGTTCTGGAACGTTCAGAAGGGCTGATCCGAGGGTTGCCGATCCCGGCCGCGGCTGGTCTGATGCCGGCCGCTTTAAGGCTGGGAGACTGACATGAACCGCCGTGACCTGCTGAAGGCCTCCGCCGTGGCTGGGGCCGCGGGGGCGCTGCCGCGATTCGCGACCGCGCAACCTGCGCAGAACCGCGTCCTCAAGATGGTGCCGCAGGCGAATCTGACGAGCCTGGATCCGATCTGGACGACGGCGAACATCACCCGCAACCACGGGCACATGATCTTCGACAGCCTCTATGGCCTCGACGCGAACTTCGTGCCGCAGCCGCAGATGGCGGAAGGCCATGTCCTCGACGATGGCGGCAAGACCGTCACGATCACGCTGCGCCCGGGGCTGAAGTTCCACGACGGCGAACCGGTGCGCGCGCAGGACGCGGTACCGTCGATCGCGCGCTGGATGAAGCGCAACCCGTTCGGGCAGAAGCTCGCGACGGTTGTGGAGTCGCTCGAGGTCGTGGACGACCGCCGGCTCCGCTTCAAGCTGAAGCGGCCGTTCCCGCTCCTGTTCAAGGCGTTGGGCCAGGTCTCCAACAGCCCGGCCTTCATCATGCCGCAGCGTCTTGCGGAGACGGACGCGTTCCAGCAGGTGCGCGAGGCGATCGGCTCCGGCCCCTTCAAGTTCAAGGCGGACGAGTTCAATTCCGGCAGCCTCGTCGTCTACGAACGCTTCGCCGACTACGTGCCGCTGTCCTCCGGTACGCCGAGCCTGACCGCGGGCCCGAAGATCGCCCATTTCGACCGCGTCGAGTGGAACATCATCACCGACGCCTCGACCGCCGCGGCGGCGCTGCAGACCGGCGAGATCGACTGGTACGAGCAGCCGCCGCCCGAGATCCAGCAGTTGCTGCGCCGGAACCGCGGCATCGCGATCGAGGCGATCGACCCGCTGCCGCTGACCGGCATCCTGCGCTTCAACCACCTGCATGCGCCCTTCAACGACAAGAAGATGCGCCAGGCGATCCTTCCGGCAATCAGCCAGGAGGACTTCATGCAGGCGGTGGTGGGCACCGATGCCTCGATCTACCGCACCGGGGTTGGCCTGTTCACGCCGGGCACGCCGCTCGCGAACGATGCCGGGCTCGCGCCCCTGATGGGTCCGCGCAGCATCGACCGCGCCAAGGCCCTGATGCGCGAGGCCGGCTACACCAACCAGCTGATGCGACTGATCGGGCCGACCGACATCCTCGCCCCCGCCGCCATGACGCAGGTCGGCGCGGATCTGGTGCGGCGGCTCGGCTTCAATGCCGACATCGCGCTGTCCGACTGGGGCACCACCGTGACCCGCCGCGCGTCGCGCGAGCCGGTGGAGCGCAACGGCTGGTCGATGCTGTTCACCTCCTTCTCCTCGGTGGATTTCGTCGACCCGGCGGCGCATTTCCCGATGCGTGCCAATGGGGCCAATGCCTGGTTCGGCTGGCCGACCGTCCCGCGGCTCGAGGAACTGCGCGACGCCTGGTTCGAGGCGCCGGACCTCGCGACCGAACAGCGCCTCGCGCGCGAGATGCAGACGGTCGCGATGGATGACCTGCCCTACGTCCCGATCGGGTCGTACATGTCGATGACGGCGATCCGCCGCAACCTGACCGGCCGCGTGCCGGGGCTCGCGCTCTTCTGGAACATCCGGCGCACGTAAGGGGCAGGGATCATGGAACGCAGGACCTTCCTCGGCGCCACGGCCGGCATTGCCACGGCCGGCGTGTCGGCGCCGGCGCTGTCGCAGGGGGCTGCGGCGCGCACGCTGCGCGTCATCCCCCAGGCGAACCTCACCAGCCTCGACCCGGTGTGGACGACGGCGGTCGTCACCCGCAACCACGCCTTCCTGGTCTATGACCAGCTTTGCGCGACGGACGGAAAGGGAGAGGTGAAGCCCCAGATGGCCGAGGGCTGGGACATTTCCCAGGACGGCCTGACCTGGACCTTCACGCTGCGCGAGGGCCTCGTCTTCCATGACGGGGAGAAGGTCCTGGCGAAGGATTGCGTCGCCTCCATCGACCGCTGGCGGCGGCGCGATCCCTTCACCCAGGTGCTGTGGCCGAATGTCGCGGAGCTGACGGCGCTCGACGACCGGCGCTTCCGCTTCCGCCTGCACAAGCCGACGCCGCTGCTGCTGGTGGCGCTCGGCCAGACGCAGTTCCCCTGCTTCATCATGCCGGAGCGCATCGCGCGCACCGATGCCTTCCAGCAGGTGCGCGAGACGGTCGGTTCCGGCCCGTTCCGCTTCCTGCGCGACGAGTGGAACCCCGGCCAGCGCGCCGTTTGGGCGAAGAATGAGCGGTACGTGCCTCGGCAGGAGGCGGTGGACGGCCTCGCCGGCGGACGCGTGCCGCGGCTCGATCGCGTCGAATGGACGATCATCACGGACCCGGCCACCAGCGGCAGCGCCATGGCGCAGGGCGAGCAGGACTACTGGGAGTATCCGCTGCACGACCTGCTGCCGATGCTGCGGCGGAACCGCGGGGTCGTGGTCGAGCAGCGCCTGACCGACGGCACCTATGGCATCTGCCGCTTCAACACGCTGCAGCCGCCCTTCAACAACCCGGCCATCCGTCGGGCGGTCGCGATGGCGGTGGATCAACGCGACTACCTGCGTGCGGTGGCCGGCGACGACCCGGCCGGCTGGGGGGCATGCGAAGGCGTGTTCACCTGCGATACGCCGCTTGCCAATGAGGTGGGCAGCGACGTGCTCAAGGTGCGCAATATCGAACGCGCCAAGGCCGCGCTGCAGGCCGCGGGGTACAACGGCGAGAAGGTCGTCCTGATCGCGCCGGGCGACTACCCGCAGATCAATGCGCTGTCATTGATGACGGCGGACATCATTCGCCGCCTCGGCATGAATCTCGAGCTCATCTCGGCGGACTGGGGCACGCTGATCCAGCGCCGGGCGAGCAAGGAGCCGGTGGAGCGCGGCGGGTGGAGCATCATCCACACCACCTCCTCGGGCCAGTCCCTGGCGCTGCCCGTCTTCCATCTGTTCCTGCGCGCGAACGGCAACGATGCCTGGTTCGGGTGGCCGGACGTCCCCGAAGTCGAGCGCCTGCGTGCCGAATGGGTCGAGAAGGGCGGCAACCCGGCCGAGGGGCGCCGCATTGCCGAGGCGCTCAACCGTGAGGCGATGCAGGCCATGTACTACATCCCCCTCGGCTATTACTGGCAGCCTTCCGTATGGCGGCGGAACGTCAGCGGTGTCTTCCGTGCCCCTGCGACGGTCTTCTGGAACATCAGCAAGACCTGAGCGGGCTCTGGCACGCCCCGTGCTGCATTGACGGTGCGAGCGGACGCCAGGCCGCGGCCCGGCGGGGGTAGACCCCGCCGGGCCGCTGGTCGGCCGCACGTTATTGATGCAATGTGACTTCAAGACGGGCATCAGGGGCTGGCCCGGATGACACAAGGGAGACGGTGAATGGACCGCAGGACGTTCCTCAAGGCGGGCGCGGTGGCGATCGGCGCCTCGGGCGGCATTTCCGCGCCGGCGCTGTCGCAGGGCGCAGCGGCACGCACGTTGCGCTTCGTGCCGCAGGCGAACCTCGCCAACTTCGATCCCATCTGGGGTACGCAGTACGTCGTCCGCAACGCCGCGGTGCTGGTGTGGGACACGCTGTACGGCTTCGACGACAAACTTGAGCCGCAGCGCCAGATGGTCGAAGGCGAGGAAGTGTCCCAGGACGGCAAGACCTGGACCTTCAAGCTGCGCGAGGGCCTGCGGTTCCACGACGGCGAACCGGTCCGTTCGGTCGACGTCATCGCCTCGCTCACCCGCTGGATGCCGCGCGACCCGATGGGTCAGCTGCTGCGCGCGCTGAACGAGGAACTGGTCGCGGTCGACGACCGGACCTTCCGCTGGCGCCTGAAGGCGCCCTTCACGAAGATGAAGATGGCGCTCGGCAAGAATGCGACGCCGATGGCGTTCATCATGCCGGAGCGGATCGCGAAGACCGACTCCTTCACGCAGATCAACGAGTATGTCGGCTCCGGCCCCTATCGCTTCGTGCGCAACGAATGGGTGCCGGGCGCGCGGGCCGTGTTCCAGAAGTTCGACGGGTATGTGCCGCGCAACGAGCCGGCCTCCTGGCTCGCGGGCGGCAAGCGTGCGCTCATCGACCGGGTCGAATGGGTGGTGATGCCCGACCCGGCGACCGCGTCCGCCGCCCTGCAGAACGGCGAGGTGGACTGGTGGGAGAACCCCATCACCGACCTCGTGCCGGTGCTGCGGCGCAACCGCAACATCATGGTCGACATCGCGGATCCGCTGGGGAATATCGGATCCTTCCGGATGAACCACCTGCACCCGCCCTTCAACAACGTGAAGGTACGCCAGGCGGTGATGACCGCGCTGCGCCAGGAAGACTACATGCGCGCGCTGGTCGGCGACGACCCCGCGCTGTGGAAGACGCTGGGCGGCTTCTTCACGCCGAACACGCCGCTCTATACCGAGGAAGGCGGCGAGATGATGAAGGCCGCGAACCTCGAGCGCGGCAAGCAGCTGCTGCGCGAGGCCGGCTACAACAACGAGCCGGTGATCTGCATCGTCGCGCAGGACCAGCCGATCACGAAGGCCTTCGGCGACGTCACGGCCGACCTGCTGAAGCGGCTGGGCATGAACGTCGATTTCGTCGCGACGGACTGGGGCACGGTCGGCCAGCGCCGCGCGATGAAGAACCCGCCGAACCAGGGCGGCTGGAGCATGTTCCACACCTGGCACGCCGGCGCGGACGCCATCAATCCGGTGATCTACAACGCCGTTCGCGCGAACGGCGATGGTGCCTGGTTCGGATGGCCGAACGTGCCCGCGGTCGAGGCCGAGGTTCCGAACTGGCTCGCCGCGACGAGTATCGAGCAGGAGCGTGCGGCGATCGGTCGCCTGAACCGCGCCGCGGTCGAGAATGTCGTCTACTGCCCGACCGGCTTCTTCGTTGGCTACCAGGCCTGGCGCCGGAATGTCTCCGGCATCGTGAAGGGTCCAATTCCCTTCGTCTGGGGCGTTTCCAAGTCCTGATCCACTGAACGGGTAATCCGCGATCATGTTCGCCTATGTTGTCAGGCGCGTGCTGGCCACCATCCCGGTGATGGCCATCGTTGCGCTCTTCGTCTTCAGTCTCCTCTACATCGCCCCTGGCGACCCGGCGGCGGTGATCGCGGGTGACCAGGCCACGCCGGAGGATGTCGAACGCATCCGCCAGAGCCTCGGTCTCGACCGGCCGTACCTGGTACGGTTCGGATCCTGGGTGTTCGACATCATGCGGGGCGACCTCGGGGTGTCGATCTTCACCAACCTGCCGGTCGTCACGATGATCAAGCAGCGCATCGAACCGACGCTGTCGCTGATGATCGTGACGCTCTGCCTCGCGGTCTCGATCGCGGTGCCGATGGGCGTGGTCGCGGCCTGGAAGGTCGGGACCTGGATCGATCGCGCCGTCATGGGCTTCGCGGTGCTGGGCTTCTCGGTGCCGGTCTTCGTGGTCGGTTACCTGCTGGCCTACATCTTCGCGCTCGAGCTCGATTGGCTGCCGGTGCAGGGATACACCTCGTTCTCGCAGGGCTTCGTGCCCTGGATCGAGAACCTGATCCTGCCCGCGGTCGCCCTGGGGTCGGTCTACATCGCGCTGATCGCGCGCATCACGCGCGCGACCATGCTCGAGGTGCTGCAGCAGGACTACATCCGCACCGCGCGCGCCAAGGGCGCGGGGCAGACGTCGATCCTGTTCCTCCACGCCCTCAAGAATGCGGCCGTGCCGATCGTGACGGTCATCGGCATCGGCATCGCGCTGCTGATCGGCGGCGCGGTCGTCACCGAAAGCGTCTTTGCCATTCCCGGCCTCGGACGCCTGACGGTGGATGCGATCCTGCGGCGCGACTACCCCGTCATCCAGGGCGTCGTGCTGCTGTTCTCCTTCGTCTATGTGCTGGTCAATCTGGCGATCGACCTGCTCTACACCCTGTTCGACCCGAGGATCCGGTACTGATGTCCGCTTCCGTTCTCAGCCCGGGCGACGTCGCGCCGGAGGCCGTCAAGGCCGCGGCGCCGACGCCCGACATCATGCCCCCCGTGAAGGTCCGGAAGGGCCTCTGGGGTTTCATGTACCGCAACCCGTCCATCGCCATCGGCGGCACCATCGTGCTGCTGATGATCCTGATGGCGGTCTTCGCGCCGCTGCTCTGGACCGTCGACCCGACGGCGCTGGCGCCGGCGCGGCGCACGCGCGAACCCTCGGCGATGTACTGGTTCGGCACCGACATGCTGGGGCGCGACGTCTATTCGCGCGTCGTCTACGGCGCCCGCGTCTCCCTCATCGTCGGCTTCGCGGTCGCCTTCTTCGCCTCGGTCGCGGGTCTGGCCATCGGCCTGATCTCGGGCTTCGTGCGCTGGGCGGACGGCATCATCATGCGCGTCATGGACGGGTTGATGTCGATCCCGTCGATCCTGCTCGCCATCGCCCTGATGGCGCTGACCCGCGGTTCGGTCGGCAACGTGATCCTCGCCATCACCGTGGCGGAGATCCCGCGCGTGTCGCGCCTCGTGCGCGGCGTGGTCCTCAGCCTGCGCGAACAGCCCTATGTCGACGCGGCGGTGTCCTGCGGCACGCGCACGCCGGTCATCATCTGGCGGCACATCCTGCCCAACACCATCGCGCCGATGACGGTGCAGGCGACCTATGTCTGCGCCTCGGCGATGATCGTGGAATCGATCCTGTCCTTCATCGGCGCCGGCACGCCGCCGATCATCCCGTCCTGGGGCAACATCATGGCCGAGGGCCGCGCCCTGTGGCAGGTGAAGCCCTACATCGTCTTCTTCCCGGCGGTGTTCCTGTCCATCACCGTGCTTGCGGTGAACCTCCTCGGCGACGGTCTGCGCGATGCGCTCGATCCGCGCATGGCCAAGAGGCTCTGATTCAGATGGCGTTGCTCGAAGTCGAGAACCTGCAGACCCATTTCCGCACCCCCGACGGCGTCAACCGCGCCGTCGACGGGCTGTCCTTCAGCGTCGAGGCCGGCGAGACGGTCGCGATCGTGGGCGAGTCCGGCTGCGGAAAGTCCGTCACCTCCATGTCGATCCTGCGGCTCATCCCTGAGCCGCCGGGCAAGATCGCCGGCTCCATCCGCTTCAACGGGCGCGACCTGCTGAAGCTGTCGGACAGGGAGATGCGTGCCGTTCGCGGCAACGAGATCTCCATGATCTTCCAGGAGCCGATGACCTCCCTCAACCCGGTGCTGACCGTGGGCCGCCAGATCGGCGAGACGCTGCGGCTGCACCAGGGCATGTCGGCCTCCCAGGCCGAGGCCCGGGCGGTCGAGATGCTGAAGCTGGTCGGCATTCCCGAACCGCAGCGGCGCGTGAAGGAGTACCCGCACCAGCTGTCGGGCGGCATGCGCCAGCGCGTGATGATCGCCATCGCGCTCGCCTGCAATCCGAAGCTGCTGATCGCGGACGAGCCGACCACGGCGCTCGACGTGACCATCCAGGCGCAGATCCTGGATCTCATGCGCGACCTCAAGCGCACGGTCGGCGCGGCGATCGTCATCATCACCCATGACCTCGGCGTCGTGGCCGAGGTCGCGGAGCGGGTGATCGTCATGTATGCCGGCCGGAAGGTGGAGGAGGCGGCGGTCGACAAGCTGTTCGGCGCGCCCCGTCATCCCTACACCCAGGGTCTGCTCGGCTCGATGCCGAAGCTCGGATCCTCCCTGACGGGCGAGGAGACGCGCCTGCAGGAGATCCCGGGCCTGGTGCCCAGCCTGAAGAAGAAGATCGAAGGCTGCGTCTTCGCCAGCCGCTGCCCGCATACGACCGATCTCTGCCGGAAGGTCGCCCCGGCCCTCGAGGAGAAGGCCCCCGGTCACATCGCGGCCTGCCACTACGCCATCAAGGAAGCGGTCGCCGCATGAGCACGCCGATCCTCGAGGTCAACGACCTCAAGAAGCATTTCCCGATCCGTGCTGGCTTCTTCGGCGGCACCACGGGTTACGTCTATGCGGTGGACGGCGTGTCCTTCTCGATCGCCAAGGGGGAGACGCTCTCCCTCGTCGGTGAATCGGGCTGCGGCAAGTCGACGGTCGGCAAGGCGATCCTGCGGCTGTTCGACATCACGGCCGGGCAGGTGGTGCTCGACGGGCAGCGCATCGACGACATGGCGCCCGGCACGCTGCGGCCGATGCGCCGGCGGATGCAGGTGGTCTTCCAGGACCCGTTCTCCTCGCTCAATCCGCGCATGCGGGTGCGGGACCTTCTGGCAGAACCGATCCGCAACTTCGGCCTGGCCAAGGACTCGGCGGACCTCGAACGCCGCGTGGGTGAACTGATGGACCGCGTGCGCCTGCCGCGGGACGCGGTGAACCGCTGGCCGCACGAGTTCTCGGGCGGGCAGCGCCAGCGCATCTGCATCGCCCGCGCGCTCGCGCCCGAACCCGACCTGATCATCTGCGACGAGGCGGTTTCGGCCCTCGACGTGTCGGTGAAGGCGCAGATCGTGAACCTGCTGCAGGACCTGCAGAAGGAACTCGGCCTGGCGCTGCTGTTCATCAGCCACGACCTCGCGATCGTCGAGCACATGACGCACCGCGTCGCGGTCATGTACCTCGGCAAGATCGTGGAGGTGGCGCCGAGGCGTCAGCTGTTCGCGGCCCCGAAGCATCCCTACACCGAGGCCCTGCTGTCGGCCGTGCCGGTGCCCGAGCCAGGCGCGGCGCGCGAGCGCATCATCCTCAAGGGCGACGTGCCGTCCCCGATCAAGCCGCCGAAGGGCTGCCGTTTCCATACGCGCTGCCCGTATGCCTTCGATCGGTGCCGGCAGGACGAACCGGAGCTGCGGCAGACCGAGGATGGCCACTTCGCGGCCTGCCACCTGCACGACCGGCCCGCGGCCGAGAACCCGCTCGCGGGTGCCCGGGGCGCGGCGGTGATCGCGCATCACTGACCGCGGGGGACAGACGGCGCCGCCCGCGGGCGGCGTCGCGCTCCTGGTCCGCCGGGCCTTCTGGGCCTTGCAGGCGGTCGCGGCCATCTGCCTCGTCATGCTCGTCGCCGGGCTGCTGATCGAGGAGGCATCGCCGGCCTCGCCCGTCCTGCGCGTGCTGGTGCTGCCGCTGGGATTGCTGCCTGTGCTGGGGCCCGTCTGGGCCGTGGCGACGCCGGTGCTGCTCATCCTGATGCTGCTGACGCGGAATCAGCGGGGCCCCGCCAGCGACGCTTGACGAGGCATGGGCGGCGAGGCGAGGCTTGCGCCCCGACGGCCGGGCGCCACATGCCCGACATCCAAACCGGACTTTCTGGGGAGACGCGCGATGCCGCAGGTCACACTGACCGTGAACGGCCAGACCCACACGGCGGAAGTGGAGGGCCGGACCCTCCTCGTTGAGCTCCTGCGGGAGACGCTGCGCCTCACCGGCACCCATGTGGGCTGCGATACCAGCCAGTGCGGCGCCTGCGTCGTTCACATCAACGGGGAGAGCGTGAAGTCCTGCACCACCCTCGCCGTGATGGCGAACGGGGCGAACGTCACGACGATCGAGGGCCTGGCCAAGGCCGACGGCACCCTTCACGCGATGCAGGAAGCCTTCCGCGAGTACCACGCCCTGCAATGCGGCTTCTGCACGCCGGGCATGGTGATGTCGGCCATCGACCTGGTGCAGAAGCACCCCGAGGGCCTGACCGAGCAGCAGATCCGCGAGGGTCTCGAGGGCAACCTCTGCCGCTGCACGGGCTACCACAACATCGTCAAGGCGATCGCCGCCGCGGCCGAGGTCATGCACGGCAAGCGGAGCGAGATCGCGCGCGCGGCCGAATAAGGCCGCGCCCCGGGCGCCGTCGGGCGCCCCAAGGAAGACCGGCACCGGCAAATCCCGGGCCGAAGCAACGGAAAAGCCCTTCAAGGGAGGGGACAGGTCATGAACGTGGTGGCACCGTTCGAAGGCATCGGCGCGAGCGTCCGGCGCAAGGAGGATTTCCGCTTCCTCCAGGGCCGTGGCGCCTACACCGATGATTTCAACCGCCAGGGTCAGCTCTACGCCTGGATCGTGCGCAGCCCGCACGCCCATGCGCGGATCAAGGGCGTGGACACCTCGGCCGCGTCCCGGATGCCGGGCGTGGTCGCGGTCTTCACCGGCGCCGACATGGCGAAGGACAATGTCGGCGGGCTGCCCTGCGGCTGGCAGATCCACAACAAGGACGGCTCGCCGATGGCCGAGCCGCCGCATCCCGTCCTCGCGCTCGACAAGGTGCGCCATGTGGGCGACCCGGTCGCGGTCGCGATCGCCGCGACCCGCCAGCAGGCGCGTGACGCGGCCGAGGCGGTAGGCGTCGACTACGAGGTGCTGCCGGCCGCCGTGTCGATGGACGCGGCGCTGAAGGCCGGCGCGCCCCAGGTGCATGACGGCGCGCCGGGGAACCTCTGCTACGACTGGCATATCGGCGACAAGGCGGTGGTCGACGCGGCCTTCGCTTCGGCGGCCAAGGTCGTGAAGCTCGACCTGGTGAACAACCGCCTCATTCCCAACGCGATGGAGCCGCGCGCGGCGCTGGGTGAATTCGACCCGACGACCGGCGACTACACGCTGCACACCACCAGCCAGAACCCGCACGTCATCCGGCTGCTGATGGGTGCCAACGTGCTGCACATCCCGGAATCGAAGCTTCGGGTGGTGGCACCGGATGTCGGCGGCGGCTTCGGGTCCAAGATCTACCACTATGCCGAGGAGGCGATTGTCACCTGGTCGGCGGGCAAGCTCGCGCGGCCGGTGAAGTGGACGGCAGATCGCACCGAATCCTTCATGTCGGACGCGCATGGGCGCGACCATGTCTCGCACACCGAACTCGCGCTGGACGCGGACGGGAAGTTCCTCGGCCTGCGGGTCTCGACGCTCGCGAACATGGGCGCCTACCTGTCGACCTTCGCGCCCTGCGTGCCGACCTACCTCTACGCCACGCTGCTCGCCGGCGTGTACACGACCCCGGTGATCTACTGCGAGGTGAAGGCCGTCTTCACCAACACGGTGCCGGTCGACGCCTATCGCGGGGCCGGGCGGCCGGAAGCGACCTTCCTGCTGGAACGCCTGATGGACGTGGCGGCGCAGGAGACCGGCATCGACCGCGTCGAGCTCCGCCGTCGCAACTTCATCCCGACCGACGCCTTCCCCTACCAGACGCCGGTCGCGCTGCAATACGACAGCGGCAACTACCATGCGACGCTGGACCAGGCGCTGAAGGCCTCCGACTGGGCGGGCTTCGAGGCGCGCCGGGCGGAAGCCGCGAAGCGCGGCAAGCTGCGCGGCATCGGCATCTCGACCTACCTCGAGGCCTGCGGAATCGCGCCCTCGGCCGTGGTGGGCTCGCTCGGCGCCCGTGCGGGCCTCTATGAGGTCGGCACCATCCGCGTGCACCCGACGGGCAGCGTGACGGTGCTGACCGGGGCGCACAGCCACGGGCAGGGGCACGAGACGACCTTCTGCCAGCTGGTGGCCGACAAGCTCGGCGTGCCGGTCGCGCAGGTGGACATCGTCCATGGCGACACGGCGAAGGTGCCCTTCGGCATGGGCACCTACGGGTCGCGGTCGCTCGCTGTCGGCGGGTCGGCGATGATGAAGGCGATGGACAAGATCATCGCCAAGGGCAAGCGCATCGCAGCCCACCTGATGGAAGCCGATGTCGACGACATCGAGTTCGAACGCGGCATCTTCCGCGTTGCCGGCACCGACAAGACGAAGGCGCTGGTCGACATCTCCGTCGCGGCCTACGTGCCGCACAACTACCCGATCGAGGAGCTCGAGCCCGGCCTCGAAGAGACGGCCTTCTACGACCCGAAGAACTTCACCTATCCCGGCGGCTGCCACATCGCCGAGGTCGAGATCTGTCCCGAGACGGGCAAGGTCTCGATGGTGAACTTCACGGCCGTGGACGACGTCGGCCGCGTCATCAACCCGATGATCGTCGAGGGGCAGGTCCAGGGCGGCATCGCCCAGGGCATTGGCCAGGCGCTGCTCGAGACCTGCGTGTATGACGCGGACGGGCAACTGCTCTCGGGTTCGATGATGGACTACACCATGCCGCGCGCGGACGACCTGGCGCCGGTTTCGGTCGCGACGCACACCACGCTCTGCACCCACAACCCGCTCGGGGTGAAGGGCTGCGGGGAGGTGGGGGCGATCGGCTCGCCGCCCGCCGTGATCAACGCGGTGGTGGATGCGCTGCGCGACTACGGCGTGCGGACACTGGACATGCCCGCCACGCCGTCCAAGATCTGGGGCATCATCAATGGCGGCCGCAGGATGGCGGCGGAGTAAGGGGGTCAGACCATGTACGATTTCGCCTACCACAAGCCCGCCACGGTCGCCGACGCCGTCAAGCTGCTGGCCGATCCGGACGCCAAGGCGATCTCGGGCGGCCACACGCTGATCCCGGCGCTGAAGCACCGGCTGAACAAGCCCTCGGCGGTCGTGGACCTGTCCGGCATCGCCGAGATGAAGGGCATCAAGCGCGTCGGCAACGCCATCGTCATCGGCGCGCTGACACGCCACGCCGAAGTGGCGACCAGCGCCGAGGTGAAGGCCGCGATCCCGGCGCTCGCCTATCTCGCCTCCCATATCGGCGACGTACAGGTGCGCAACCGCGGCACGCTGGGTGGGTCGGTGTCCAACAACGACCCGGCGGCGGATTATCCGGCCGCGGTGCTTGGCCTCGGGGCGACGATCCACACCTCCAAGCGCAAGATCGCCGCGGACGACTTCTTCCAGGGCATGTTCACGACCGCGCTTGAGCAGGACGAGATCCTGACCGCGATCGAGTTCCCGATCCCGGAGAAGGCCGGCTACGCCAAGATGAAGAACCCGGCGAGCCGCTATGTCATGGCCGGCGTTTTCGTCGCCAAGACCGGCGGCGCCGTCCGGGTCGCCGTCAACGGCGCCGGCCCCTGCGTGTTCCGCCAGGCGGACATGGAGAAGGCCCTTGCGGCCAACTGGTCCGCCGACGCCGTCGCCGGCGTGAAGCAGTCCGCCGATGGCCTGAACGGCGACATCCACGGCAGCGCCGAATACCGCGCGCACCTGGTGGGCGTAATGGCGAAGCGCGCCATCGCCGCCGCCGGCTGACGACCGGGGTTCAAAGGGCCTTTCGGCCCTTTGCGAGGTGAGGTTCGGAGAGGGGCGGCGCCCCTCTCCGTCTTCCCCTCTCGCCAAGCCCGCACCGTGACGGCATGGTTTCCCCCGAATCCGGGAGCCCCGCCGTGGAGATCGACAACCCTGATGTGATCGCCGAGGCCCGTGCGGTCTTCGACCGCTACGAAGCCGCGATCGCCTCGAACGACACCGACGTTCTCGACGCCTCCTTCTGGCCGGACCCGCGCACGGTCCGCTTCGGCGTCACCGAGATCCTGTATGGCATCGATGCCATCCGTGCTTTCCGGTCGACGGTGAAGTCCTATGCGCCGCGCATCACGCGCAAGGTGCACATCACTGCCTTCGGGCGCGACTTCGCCTGCACCCATCTTGAATACGAACGCGTCGGCACCGGGCTGATCGGGCGGGAGACCAAGATCATGGCCCGCCTGCCCGAACATGGCTGGCGCGTCGTCTCCGCCCATGTCTCGCTGCTCGCGGGGCATGATCCCGGCCGCACGCAGAAGGGGTGAGCGCCATGGGCCAGACGGTCGAATGCTTCTACACGCTGTCCTCGCCGTGGATGTACCTCGGCGGGCCACAGCTGACCGAGATCGTGAAGCGCCATGGCGCCACGCTCGTGCTCAAGCCCTATGATTTCCGCCTGGTGATCAAGCACACCGGCGGCATCCCGCTGCGGACGCGCCCCGAGCCGCGGCAGGACTACCACGCGCTGGAGCTCGACCGCTGGTCGCGCTTCCTGAAGATGCCGCTCAAGCTGAAGCCAAAGCACTATCCGCCGACCGACCAGCGCCCGGCGGGCCGCATGGTCATGGCCGCGCAGGCGCGGGGGATGGATGCGATGGCGCTGTCCCACGCGATGCTGCGCGCGCTGTGGGTCGAGGAACGCGACATCGCCGACCCCAAGGTCCGCATCGCGATTGCCGACGAGGAAGGCCTTCCTGGCGACGCCCTGCACCGGGAGGAGGAGAGCCAGTCGATCCTCGCGGAATGGGAGCGCAACGACCAGGAGGCGGTGCAGCGCGGCGTCTTCGGCGCGCCGACCTTCTTCTGCGGCGACATCTGGCTGTGGGGACAGGACCGGCTGTTCTTCCTCGACCAGTACCTCGCGGGCGTGGAGGTGCAGTCCGGCCCGTCCAAGGTGATCGGCAAGACGCGCGCATCATGACCAGGCATGTCGTCGTCATCGGCGCCGGCATCGTCGGCGCCTGCTCGGCCGTGGAGGCGGTCCGGGCGGGGTATCGCGTCACCATCGTCGATCCGGCGGAACCTGGGGGCGAGCAATCGGCCTCCTACGGCAATGGCTGCTGGCTGAGTCCGATGTCGGTCATCCCGCCGGCGGTGCCGGGCCTGTGGAAGAAGGTCCCGAAGTTCCTGATGGACCCGCTGGGGCCGCTGGCGATCCGCTGGTCCTACTTCCCGCGCGTCGCGCCGTGGCTGATCCAGTACCTGCGCGCCGGCTGGACCTGGGAGAGCGTGGCCGCGGCCGCCCGCGCCCTGCGCCCGCTGGTCGTCGACGCCCCGGCGTTGCATCGGGCGCTGGCCGAGGAAGCCGGCGTCGGCCACCTGATCGAGCGCCGCGGCCTGATCTACATCTATCCTTCGCGCGCGGATTTCGAGGCCGAGGCGAAGGCCTGGCAGATCCGCCACGACGTCGGCGTCCGCTGGCTGGAACTCGACGCCGACGAACTGCGCCAGCGCGAACCGGACCTCGACCGCCGCTACACCTTCGGGATCATGGTGGAGGAGGGCGGTCATTGCACCGACCCCGGCGCCTACACCGCGGCGCTCGTCGCCCATGCCGTGGCGCAGGGCGCGACGCTGGCGCGCGCGCGCGCGACGGGCTTCGCCATCGAGGGCGGACAGTTGCGTGCCGTGCGCACCGACCAGGGGGAGATCGCCGCGGACGCCGCGGTGCTCGCCGCCGGCGCCCATGCCAAGCCGCTCGCCGCCGCCGCGGGGGACCGCGTGCCGCTCGAGACGGAGCGCGGCTACCACGCCGAGGTCGCGGACCCCGAGGTCTCCCCGCGCCATGGGCTGATGCCCTCGGATGGGAAGATGTCGGTGATGCGGACCCGGAACGGGCTGCGCTGCGCCGGCCAGGTGGAGATCGCGGGCCTCGAGGCCGCGCCGAACTGGAAGCGGGCCGAGATCCTCCGGGACCACTTGCTGCGCTGCTTCCCGGGCCTGCCGCGGGACCTGCCGACCGACCGGGTCAAGGTCTGGCTGGGGCACCGGCCGTCCATGCCGGACGGGAAGCCCTGCCTCGGGCTGTCCAGCGCATCCCCGGACATCATCCACGCCTTCGGGCATGGGCACACCGGGCTGGTCGCCGGGGCGCGGACGGGCAGGGTGGTCGCCGCCCTGCTGGCCGGACAGGCGCCCGAGATTCCCATCGGGCCCTACGATCCCCGCCGATTCGCCTGACCGGCGGCCAGCGGATTTCTCTCGCATTCAAGGGGCGCTGGTGCCATCCTGACAGTTAGCGGCCCTGCATCCCGCAGGCTCGCGTGTTTTGTGTGGACCTGCAGGAACGTGTCTGAATACGACAACCAGGGTGGCTCCGGCCCGATCGAGGCCGAAGTTAAGTGGTACAATGGCCGGAAAGGCTTTGGCTTTGTTCTCGGCCCCGATGGGAACGATGTCTTCTTTCATGCCTCGGCGCTGACCGAGGCGGGCATCGATACGCCCGACACCGGCGACAAGCTCGTCTGTGAGATCGGCACCGACCGACAGGGCCGGCGCCTCGTCACCCGCATCGTCGAGCTGAAGCGCGGCGAAGGCGGCGGGGCTCGCCCGCCGCGTCGCGATTTCGGCGGCGGCGGTGGCTTCGGTGATCGCCCCCCGCGTCGTGACTTCGGCGACCGTCCCCCGCGCCGGGACTTCGGCGGCGGTGGCGGCGGCTTCGGCGACCGTCCCCCGCGCCGGGACTTCGGCGGCGGCGGCGGCTTCGGCGACCGTCCGCCGCGTCGCGACTTCGGCGGCGGCGGCTTCGGTGGCGGCGGCGGTGGCTTCGGCGACCGCGGCCCGCGTTCCTTCGGCGACCGTCCGCCGCGCCGCGACTTCGGCCGCGACGAGGGTGGGCCGACCTACGACATCAACGGCACGGTCAAGTGGTTCGACCAGGTCCGCGGCTTCGGCTTCGTGACGCCGGACGATGGCGGCCAGGACGTGTTCCTGCACTCCTCCGTCCTGCAGCGCGCCGGCAAGCAGGACGTGCAGCAGGGCGAGAAGGTCTCGCTCGAGGTGCGCGACGGCCAGCGTGGCCGCCAGGCGGTGAACATGAAGGACTGATCTCCCGATCGGTCCGCGAAAGCCCCGCAGCCGCAAGGTCGCGGGGCTTTTTCGTTTCGGGATCCCGGGCGTCGTTAGCGATCCTTTCATGCTTGCGCGCCAGAGTGAGTCGACGGCGGGAAGATCCGGCCGAGCCGAAGGGAAGATCCCGATGAGCCTCAACTCCGTGAACACGAATGTCGGCGCCATGGTGGCGCTGCAGTCGCTCAACCGTACCAATGAGGCGTTGAACGCGACCCAGAAGCGCGTCTCGACGGGCTATCGCGTGTCCGACGCCAAGGATGACGGCGCGGCCTTCGCGGTGGCGCAATCGGTGCGCGCCGACGTCGCGGGCCTGACGGCGGCGAACGAACAGCTCGGCGGCGTGAAGGGCGTGCTCGACACCGCGCTGGCCGGGTTGAACAAGGTCTCCGACACCATGATCAAGGTGCGCGAGACCCTGGTGCGCCTCGCCGACGACACGCTGAACGCCGACCAGCGCACGCAGTACAACTCCCAGTACGAGGCGCTGCGCACGCAGATCCAGAACTTCCTGGCGGACGCGACCTACAACGGGCGCACGCTGATCTCGATCACCCCGCCCGAGGGCGGGGACATCACCACCACCCGCAACGAGGCCGGCACGACCTACACGCTCACGGCCGTGGACGGCGCCGGGACGATGGTGGTGGCGGCCGCCCCGGCCGATGCGGCCGCCGCGCAGGCAGCCATCGCGGCGGGCGGGGACTGGCCGACGATCAACACGGTCATCGCCAACGCGCTGAACCAGTTCGGCTCGGACAGCCGCTATGTCGACAGCCAGATCGCCTACAACCGGGACAAGCTCGATGCGCTCGATTCCGGACTCGGGGCGCTGATCGACGCGGACCTCGCGAAGGAATCGGCGCGACTGCAGGCCTTGCAGATCCGCCAGCAGCTCGGCACCCAGTCCCTGTCCATCGCCAACCAGGCGCCGCAGTCGCTGCTCAGCCTCTTCAAGGGCTGATCAGGCGAAGCGGCGCGGCCGGGTCCCGGCCTGGAGCCACGTCCCGAGCGAGAGGATGTCATGCACCGGCAGGCCGAGCGCGGCCTGCAGCGCTGCCGCATAGGGCGGCATGTTGGTGCATTCCAGCACGATCGCGCCGACTTCCGGATGCGCCGCGACCAGCGCGCGGCCGGCCTCGAGGATGTCCTGCTCGGCCGCGTCGATGTCGAGGTCAGGCTTGTCCTGGCGCACCAGCACGCGGAACAGCTCCCGCCCGGTCTCGATGCCCATCACCGGCGTGTCCGGCGCCATGCCGGCGGCGGCGAAATGCGCCGGTGTCAGCGACGCCTTGCTCGCCGTGACGACGCCCACGCGCTTGCCGGGCGGCAGCAGCGCCTCCACCCAGGGCACCTGCAGCAGGGACGACGTCGCGACCGGCACGCCGACCGCCGCCGCGATTTCCTTCTGGAAGATGCAGAGGAAGCCGCAGGAGGTGGTGATCGCCTCTGCGCCCATGGCGACCAGGTCCTTCGCCGCCGCGATGAAGTCCGGCAGCAGGCCCTTCGCCCCCTGTAGCACCACCCGTTCCGGCGTCGCACCGGCGACCACGCGATACAGCACCGGGAATGGCCAGGTTCCTGCATGGCCGATGTCGCCGGGAATTCGGGGAAAGCGCGTCTCGAGCATGATGATGCCGAGCGGCGCGCCGTAGACGGACTTCCCGCCGCGCGCGATCCGCGCGAGGCTCGGGGCAGGGGAGGATGCGTTCATGGCCGGGCAGGCTAGCATCCCTCGTGGCCTGGCCCAGCCTGTGCCGTTCTGGAAGCAAGGAGACCGGGAACCATGTTGCGTCGTTCGCTGATGGCCGCCGCCATCGCTGCCACCACCGCCCTGCCGGCGATCGCGCAGGATGCCTGGCCATCACGCCCCATCACCCTGATGGGCGGATTCCCGAACGGGGCGGGCACCGACATCTATGCCCGGCGCCTCGCCGAACCGCTGTCGCGCGTCCTCGGCCAGCCTGTCGTGGTGGACAACCGAACCGGTGCGGGCGGCAACATCGGATCGGACTACGTCGCGAAGCAGCGTCCGGACGGCTACACCTTCTATTTCGGCACGGCAGGGACGCATGCGATCAACGCGGCGCTCTACCGCTCGCTGCCCTTCGACGTGATCCGCGACTTCACGCCTGTCGTGCTGCTGGGCGACGTGCCGAACGTGCTCATCGTCAGCCCGGAGAAGCGGCCGAACCTGCGGACCTGCCAGGACGTGCTCGCCGCGGCGCGCGCGCGGCCGCAGGCGGTGTCCTACGGGTCGACCGGCAACGGCGCCTCGACGCACCTGGCCGGGGCGCAGTTCGCTGCGGCGGCGAACCTCGACGTGCTGCACGTGCCCTATCGCGGGCAGCCGGGGGCGATGGCCTCGCTGCTGGCCGGCGATACCGACCTGTTCTTCAACCAGTCCGGCGCGGCGATGGGCCCGATCCGCCAGGGGCAGGTGCGGCCGATCTTCGTTCTGACGCGTGAGCGTCTGGCCGCGCTGCCGGACGTGCCGACGGTCGCCGAGGCCTGCGGCCTGCCGCCGATGGACACTTCCACCTGGTACGGCATCCTCGGCCCGGCGGGCCTGCCGGAGCCGATCGTGCGGCGGATGAACCAGGAGGTGAACCGGATCATCTCCACACCTGAATTCCGCGAGTGGCTCATCAACAACCAGGCGATCACGCCGCCCGTTGCGCCGAACACGCCCGAGCAGTTCGCCCAGACGCTCCGCGCGGACGTGGCGCGATGGGCGGAGGTGGTGCGCCGCTCCGGCGCGCAGGTCGACTGAGATGCGCCGCCGCGCGGTGATCCTCGGCGCGCTCGCCGCGCCAGGGCTTGCGCGTGCGGCGGAGATCGCGGTCGGCAGTGGTCGCGTGGAGGTGGCGGAAGCCACCGGAGCGACACCCGGGCCCATGCCCGTCTGGTACCATCGCCCGGCGTCCTGGGGCCCGGGCGGCAAGGTCGCCGTCGTGCTGCATGGATTGCGGCGCGACGCGGACCGGTATCGGGACGAATGGCGCGATCTGGCCGACCGTCACGGCGTCCTGCTGCTGGTTCCCGAGTTCGGACAGGACAAGTTCCCCGGCACGCGCTGGTACAATTTCGGCAACCTGCAGGATGGCGCCGGACGGGCGACCCCGTCGGCGGCCTGGTCCTTCCATGCCTTCGATCGCGTGGTGCTGGCGGCGATGGCGATGGCGGGCGCGCAGCGCGACGGCTTCATCCTCTACGGCCATTCGGCCGGCGCGCAGTTCACGCATCGCTACACGCTCCTGACCGGCGCGCCGCGCGTCGAGGCGGTGATGATCGCCAATGCGGGATCCTACACGCTGCCGCGCTTCGATCGGCCCTTCCCGGAAGGGCTTGGCGGGACGGCGGCCGATCCGGCCGTCCTGCGCGCGGTTCTCGCGCGGCCTGTCGTGCTGCACCTGGGCGAGGCCGACACCGACCCCAATCACCCCAGCCTGCCGCGCCAGCCCTGGGCCGTCGCGCAGGGCAGCCATCGCTTCGCGCGCGGTTGGCACTTCTTCGACCAGGCGCGGCGCGCGGCCCTCGAGGCCGGCGCGCCCTTCGCCTGGCGCGTGGTGACGGTGCCGGGCGTCGGCCATTCCAATGCCGGGATGGCCGAGGCCGCGGCGCCGATCCTGTTCGGCTGAGCGTCCCGCGTCAGGCGTTGCCGCCGAGGTAGTCCATCGCCGCCTGGACGCCGCCCGCCTTGTGCGGCACGCCGGCCGCGCGCAGCCCCATCTCGACGCCGCCCAGCGTGCCGATCAGCTGCAGGTCGCCGAAATCGCCGAGATGCCCGATGCGGAACACCCGGTCGTTCAGCTGCCCGAGGCCGTTGCCGAGGGACATGTTGAACTTCTCGAGGATCGTCGCGCGCAGGCCGTTGGCGCTCTGGCCCTCCGGCAGCCGCACCGCGGTCAGCGAGGAGGAGTAGTGCCGCGGCTCCTCGCACTGGATCTCGAAGCCCCAGTGGCGCACGGCGCGGCGGGTGGCCTCGGCATGGCGGTCATGGCGGGCGAAGACGTTGTCGAGGCCTTCCTCCATCAGCATGTCGACAGCGGCGTCGAGGCCGTAGAGCAGGTTCGTCGCCGGCGTGTAGGGGAAGTAGCCGGTGGCGTTCGCCGCGAGCATCGGCTTCCAGTCCCAGAAGGACCGCGGCAGCTTCGCCGTCTCCGACGCCTTCAGCGCCTTGGCGCTGATCGCATTGAAGGACAGGCCGGGCGGCAGCATCAGCCCCTTCTGGGACCCCGCCACCGTCACGTCCACGCCCCATTCGTCATGCCGGTAGTCGATGCTGCCGAGCGAGGAGATGGTGTCGACCAGCAGCAGCGCCGGGTGGCCGGCGGCGTCGATCGCCTTGCGGACCTCATCGATGCGGGAGGTGCAGCCGGTCGAGGTCTCGTTGTGCACGACGCAGACGGCCTTGATGGCGTGGGCCTTGTCCTCGCGCAGGCGCTGCTCGATCTGCGCGACGTCGGCGCCGCGCCGCCAGTCGGTCTTCACGAAATCCGTCACGATGCCGAGCCGGCCGGCCATCTCGTGCCACAGATGCGCGAACCAGCCCGTCTCGCACATCAGCACGCGGTCGCCGGGCGACAGCGTGTTGGTCAGCGCCGCTTCCCAGGCGCCGGTGCCGGAGGCCGGGTAGATCACCACCGGGCCCTCGGTCTTGAAGACGTGGCGGACCTTCTCCAGCAGGGCCTTGCCCATCTTGCCGAAGTCGGGGCCGCGATGGTCCATGGTCGGGTTGTCCATGGCGCGCAGCACGCGGTCGGGCACGTTGGTCGGGCCCGGGATCTGCAGGAAATGGCGGCCGGCGACGGGCTTGGACTGGAAATAGGCCATGGAGCGGCTCCTCTCTTCAGGGCGCTTCATGCCGGGAACAGGGCGGCGGCGCCAATGAGTTCGGCTTGTCGCTGCGATGAACACTATGGATCGGACAAGCGCGGGCTTCGCGGCTAGGGTCCGGCCGGGTTGACGGGAGGACGCAGGCTTGCCCCAGGCGATCATGTTGCGCGACTTCGGCGGGCCGGAAGTGCTGCGCCTGGAATCTGTCGAGGTGCCTGCGCCCGGGCCCGGCGAACTGCGCATTCGCCAGACGGCCGTCGGCGTGAATTTCCACGATTGCTACGTTCGCTCGGGGCTGTATCGGACACTCCCGCTGCCGGGCGCGCCGGGCATCGAGGCCGCAGGCATCGTCGAGGCGGTCGGCCCCGACGTGACGGGCTTCGCGCCCGGCGATCGCATCGGCTACGTGACCGGCGCCTACGGCGCCTATGCGTCCCACCGCGTGCTGCCGGCGGCGATCGCGCTGCGTCTGCCGGACGGAATGGACGACCGGCTCGCCGCGAGCGTGCTGCTCAAGGGCCTGACGGCGGAGATGCTGCTGCGCCAGGTGCATCGCGTCGAGGCCGGGCAGACCATCCTGGTCCACGCGGCGGCTGGCGGGGTCGGGCGCATCCTGTGCCAATGGGCGGCGCATCTCGGCGCGACGGTGATCGGCACCGCCGGGTCGGCGGCGAAGGCGGAGGTCGCGCGGGCGTCCGGCTGCGCGCATGTGGTCCTCTACCGCGAGCAGGATTTCGTCGCCGAGGTGAAGCGCATCACGGGCGGGCGCGGCGTCGACGCCGCTTATGATTCCGTCGGGCGCGACACTTTCGACGGGTCGCTGGAATGTCTCGCGATGCGCGGGCACCTGGTGAATTTCGGCCAGGCCTCCGGCCCCGTGCCGCCCTTCCAGGTGCAGCGTCTGGCGGCGAAGTCGAACAGCCTGACGCGGCCGATCCTGTTCCACTACATCGCCGAGCGCGCCGCGCTCGAACGCATGGCGGCCGCGCTGTTCGCCGTGCTCGGCAGCGGTGCCGTGCGCGCCGAGCCGGGCGCGACGCTGCCCCTGGCCGAGGCGCCGCGCGCCCACCACCTTCTCGAATCCCGGCAGGCCGAGGCGCCCCTCGTCCTGCTGCCGCAGGAATAAGTCCGGATGAACGTCACCACCCGCCCGACCATCGGCGACAGCCGCCTGGCCGACCGCCTGCGCCGCGAGACGCGCGGCGAAGTCCTGTTCAGCGCCTCCGACCGCGGCCGCTACGCCACCGATGCGAGCATCTACCAGATCGAGCCCTACGGCGTTTTGGTCCCCCGCTCGATCGAGGACGTGCAGGCCGCGATGGCGATCTGCCGGGAGGACGGCATCCCCGTCCTGCCGCGCGGCGGCGGCACCTCCCAATGCGGGCAGACGGTCAACCGCGCGCTGGTGCTGGACTGCACCAAGTACCTGCGCAACGTCGTCAGCGTGGATGCGGACGCACGCACGGCGCGCGTGCAGCCGGGCATCACGCTCGGCGCGCTGAACGATGTGCTGAAGAAGCACAACCTGTTCTTTCCCGTGGATCCCTCCACCTGGCAGCGCTGCACCATCGGCGGCATGGCGGGGAACAATTCCTGCGGGTCGAAGTCCATCCGCTACGGGCTGATGGCGGACAACGTGTCGGGGATCGACGCGCTGCTCGCGGACGGGTCGCGCTTCGCCTTCGGCGAGTTGCCGGACAACCTCGGCGGCGACATCCCGGCGCCGGCGGCCGAACTGATCCAGCGCCTGCGGGCACTTGGCGCACGCGAGGCGGAGGAGATCGCCGCCCGCTTCCCGCACCAGCTGCGTCGCGTGGGCGGCTACAACATCGAGAGCCTGACACCGGCGGCGCGCGCCGAAGGGCGCGGCAACCTCGCGCGGCTGCTGGTGGGCTCGGAGGGGACGCTGGCCTTCTCGGCGGCGCTCGACCTGAAACTGTGGCCGATCAAGCCGCGCAAGATGCTGGGCATCTGCCAGTTCCCGACCTTCCGCGCGGCCATGGCGGCGTCCCAGCACCTGGTCACGCTGGATCCGGAGGCGGTGGAACTGGTGGACCGCACGATGATCGACCTCGGCCGGTCGATCCCGATCTACCGCGCGACCATCGACAGGATGGTGAAGGGCGAACCGGACAGCCTGCTGATCGTGGAATTCCACGGCCATGACGACGCGCCGCTGCTGCAGGCGCTGGACCGGCTCGAGGAGATGATGGCCGACCTCGGCTATCCGGACGCCGTGGTGCGCGCCACCGATCCCGGTTTCCAGGCTGCGATCGCTGAGGTCCGTGAGGCCGGCCTCAACATCATGATGTCCATGAAGGGCGACGGTAAGCCGGTCTCCTTCATCGAGGATTGTGCGGTCGCGCTGCCGGACCTCGCCGACTACACGGAACGGCTCAACGACGTCTTCGCGAAGCACGGCACCAAGGGCACCTGGTATGCCCATGCTTCCGTCGGCTGCCTGCATGTCCGCCCCGTCCTGAACATGAAGGACGGCGAGGACGTGAAGAAGATGCGGACCATCGCCGAGGAATGCTTCGCGCTCGTGCGCGAATACAAGGGCAGCCATTCCGGCGAGCACGGCGACGGCATCGTGCGTTCCGAGTTCAACGAGCCGATGTTCGGGTCGCGCATCGCCCGCGCCTTCGAGGAAGTGAAGGACGCCTTCGACCCCCATGCGCTGCTGAATCCTGGTCGCGTCGTCCGGCCGCCGAAGATGGATGACCGCACGCTGTTCCGCTACGCGCCGGGCTACGCGGCCGATCCGGCGGTCACGCCGGTGCTCGACTGGTCGGAGTATCCCGGCCCGCTCGGCGGCCTGCTGGGCGCAGTCGAGATGTGCAACAACAACGGCACCTGCCGGAAGTTCGACGCCAACGTCATGTGCCCTTCCTACCGCGTCACGCGGGACGAGCAGCATCTGACCCGTGGACGAGCGAACACGCTGCGTCTTGCGCTGACCCGGCAATTGGGAGCGGGGGCGCTGGCCTCCGACGAGGTCGCGCAGGCGGTTTCGCTCTGCGTCTCCTGCAAGGGCTGCAAGCGCGAATGCCCCACCGGCGTCGACATGGCGCGGATGAAGATCGAGGTTCTGTCCGCGCGCGCCAAGGCACATGGCATCGGCTGGCGGGAGCGCATCGTCGCGACCATGCCGCGCTGGGCGCGCTGGGCCTCGCTGTTCCCGCCGCTGGCCAATGCGCGCGACACCATCCCGGGTCTGGCAGCGATGTCCGAATGGCTGCTCGGCCTTGCTGCCGAACGCAGCCTGCCGCGCTTCCGCTGGAACGCGTTCCATGACCACGAGCTGCGCGCGCCGGATGGAAGGGCAGGGGAGGTCATCCTCTTCCCCGATGTCTTCAACCGCTACTTCGAGCCCGAGAACCTGCGCGCCGCCATCGCCGTGCTGCGCGCCGCCGGCTACGACCCCGCTGTCGCGCGGCCTGCGCGCGGCACGCGCCCGCTGGATGAGGGACGCACGCTGCTCGCCGCCGGCCTGGTGGAGCAGGCACGCGCCGAGGCCCTCCGCACGCTCGAAGCCCTTTCGCCCTTCGCCTCGCCGGTCATCGGCATCGAGCCCTCCTCGCTCACCACGCTCCGCGACGAATTCCTCGCCGTGCTGCCGGGCGAAGCCGCCCGGGCGCTTGCCGCCCGCGCGTACCTGCTGTCGGAGTTCCTCGACCGCGAGAAGGCAGAACTGCCGCTGAAGCCCATCGCAACCGAAGCCCATATCCATGGCCATTGCCACCAGAAGGCCTTCGGCGCCTTCCCGCCGGCGGTCGCGCTGCTCAAGCGCATTCCGGGCCTGAAGGTCACGCCGATCACATCGTCCTGCTGCGGCATGGCGGGTGCCTTCGGGTATCAGGCGGAGACGCTAGGCACCTCCAAGGCCATGGCCGAGCTGTCGCTGCTGCCCGCGGTCCGGGCGGCATCGCGGGACGCGATCATCGTCGCCGACGGTACATCCTGCCGTCACCAGATCGCCGACCTCTCGGGGCGCGAGGCCCTGCATTCCGTCCGTGTGCTGGAAAGGGCACTCGCATGATCGGGCCAGAGAAGCTGCTGGGATTCTGGTTCTCGGAGGGGCCCGACACCTTCCGCGAGGCCTGGTTCAAGCGCGACGACGCCTTCGATGCCGAGATCCGCGAGCGCTTCGCGTCGCTGGTCGACGCCGCGCGCGACAACGGCCTGAACGCGTGGCGCGCGACGCCGGAGGGCGCGCTCGGCCTGGCCATCCTGCTCGACCAGTTCCCGCGCAACCTGTTCCGCGGCAGCGCCGAGGCCTTCGCTGCCGATCCGATGATGCGGGACATTGCGCGGGACGCCGTGCTGGCGCGAGGTTTCGACGTCGCGCTGACGCCGACGCAGCGGATCTTCCTCTATCTGCCCTTCGAGCATTCCGAGGCGATGGCCGACCAGGATCTCTCGGTCGCGCTGTTCGAGGGCCTGCGCGACGACCCACGCCACGCCGCACCGGGCGGCACGATCGACTATGCCTGGCGCCACCGCGCCGTGATCCGGCGCTTCGGCCGCTTCCCCCACCGCAACGCCGCGCTGGGCCGCGCGAGCACGCCCGAGGAAGCCGCCTGGCTTGCCGCCGGGGGCGGCTTCTGATCGAGGTTCCCTGAAGCACTGCAGAGCGGCGGTGCCGCGCATGGCGGAGAAGCTTCGGCAGCGAGAACGACGGGCGGCGCGCTGCCGGACCCTTCGTCCGCCTGGCCCGAGGAACTCCTGATGCCCGCTCCCATCCCCTTCCGCGACTTCGCCGCACTCTGCGCCGGCATCTACAACCGGGGCTGCACCACGGCGGCCGGCTTCGCGCGTTTCGGCGACCTCGACCTTCGCCTGTCCGGCTTCCAGGCCGCCGTCTTCCGGCGCGCCAACGGCAGCGGCCTCGACTGGGTGGTCGCGATCGCGGGCACGCAGGCGACCGACGGCGACGTCGCCGACATCGTCGCCGACGCAGGTTTCGGCGGCGCGCTGACCGGCATGGTCAACGGCGCGCTTGGCCTCCTGGGCAGCGGACTGCTCGGGCACCAATGCGCCTGCGCCGAGGACATGGTCCGCAACGCCAACCAGGTGATGGGGCGCGGCCACCGGCTCTTCATCACCGGCCATTCGCTGGGGGGAGGCATCGCGCAGATCGTCTCCGCGCGGACCGGCGTGCCGGCGGTGGGCATCTCGGCCCCGGCGGTCACCGCGGTGTCCGGCGTCGAAGGCGAATGGCAGCGTACGCGGTCGCGCATCACCTGCCTGCGCGTGCGCAACGATCCGATCAACCACACCGGCAATGTCGGCAACTGGCTCGGCCGCGTCGTGCGCCTCGAAAGCCCGCGCACGGGCATGGATGCGCATTCGATCGACTCGACCCTGGCGGAGCTGCTGCCATCGGGCAGCTTCAGCACGATCGGGCAGGCGGATCCCTTCGCGGCCTGATCGCACGGCGGACCTGACTGAGGTCCGAGGCGCATCCAGGACCTGTGGTGCGGAGGCCACATCGAGCGCCTCAGGCGGCGCGATCAGCCTCCGCGT
The DNA here is from genome assembly GCF_012927745.1 of Neoroseomonas marina. GTDB lineage: Bacteria > Pseudomonadota > Alphaproteobacteria > Acetobacterales > Acetobacteraceae > Neoroseomonas > Neoroseomonas marina. The sequence continues at coordinate 56,614 of NZ_JABBKX010000011.1, read as the reverse complement.
CGTGCATCTTTGTTGCGATGCACAAAAAAGTTCCCTATTTGTCTCGCCAACACCTCCGGTGACGGAGGCATCGGGAAGGACAGACCCCGGACGCATGGCCCTTACGGAGGGTACCTATGTCGCGTCCGCTGTCCCGTCGTCATCTCCTCCTCGCCACCGGCCTCGCCGCTCCGGCCCTCATCGCCGCCCGCCCCGCGCGCGCCGCGGCCGAGGAGGTGGACGTCGAGCTGGTCCTCGCCGTGGATGTCTCCCGCTCGGTCGACACCGAGGAGATGGAGATGCAGATGCAGGGCTATGCCGCCGCCTTCCGCGACCCGCGCCTGGCCGAGGGCATCGCCGGCGGGCCGCTCGGGGCCATCGCCGTCACGCTCTTCGTCTGGTCGGACTGGAACATCCAGAATGTGCTGGTGCCCTGGACGAAGCTCGACGGCCCTGCCGCCTGCGAGCGCTTCGCCGCCGCGGTCGACGGCGCCTCGCGCGAGACCTACCTCTACACCTCGATCTCCGGAGCCATCGACTTCGCCTCCCGCCAGTTCGGCCAGCGCTACAGCGGGCTGCGCCGCGTGGTCGACATCTCCGGCGACGGGGTGAACAACTCCGGCCGGCCGCTGGCCCAGGCACGCGCCGATGCGCTGGAACAGGGGATCGTATTGAACGGCCTCGCCGTGCTCGACCGCACGCCGCAGCCTTCGGCGCTGCTCGCCGGCATCCCGCCGGTGGACGAGTACTACCGCGACGAGGTGATCGGCGGCCCCGGGGCCTTCCTCATGGTCGCCGAGGGCTACGAGACCTTCGCCGGCGCCGTCCGCCGCAAGATCATCCGCGAGATCGCGGCCCTGCCGACGCCCGGCCCGCTGGTCGAACGCGAGACCGCCTGACGCCGCCCGGGACTTGCGCCCCGGCGCGTCGGCGCCATACCGGCGGGCATGACCAGATCCGTCGCCATCATCGGTGCGGGGCTCGCGGGCCTCGCCGCCGCACGGAACCTCGCCGCGCGCGGCATCGCCGTGCGGCTGTTCGACAAGGGGAGGGCGCCCGGCGGGCGCCTTGCCACCCGCCGCGCCGACCATGCCGGCCGCCGACTGCAGTTCGACCATGGGGCGCAGTATCTGCGCGCCGCCGGGGCGGATTTCGCCGCCGCCCTGGCCGAGGCCGGCGCCGCGCCCTGGCCGGATGCGGACCGGCGCGTCGGCGTGCCGGGCATGTCGGCGCTGCCGCGCGCGCTGCTCGGTGGGCTCGACCTGCGCGCCTCGCGCCACGTCGGCACCGTCGTGGGGGAACCCGGTGCCTGGCGCCTACGGCACTGGGACGCGAAGGAGGCGAAGCCCGGCGCCCCGCTGCCGGCCACGCCGCCCGAGGAGGACGGCCCCTTCGACGCCGTCCTTTTCACCATCCCCGCGCCCCAGGCGGCGGAGCTGCTGCCCGGCTTCGCGGCGGCGCTCGGCGGCGTGCGCTACGCCCCCTGCTGGACCGTGATGGCGGGCTTCGACGCGGCCCTGCCGCTGCCCGACACGCTGCGCCCCGAGGCACACGCGATCGGATGGGCCGCCCGCGATTCCTCCAAGCCCGGCCGCGACGGCGCCGCCGAATGCTGGGTGATCCAGGCCGCGCCGGCCTGGACCCGCGCCCATCTCGAGCGACGCGCCGACGACATCGTCGCCCCTCTGCTCGCCGAGTTCGCCTGCGTTGCGAAGGCGCCGCTGCGGCCGCCGGCCTGGGCGGCGGCGCATCGCTGGCGCTACTCGCTGCTCGAGGCCCCGCTCGGCGCCCCCTTCCTGTGGGATCCCGCGCAGCGGATCGGCCTCGCCGGCGACTGGTGCCTGGCCGGCCGCGCCGAGGCCGCCTGGGACAGCGGCAGCGCCCTTGCGCAGGCGGTCGCGTGACGCCGCCCGCCTCGCCCGGGGACGCGCTCGCCGACGCGCTGGCACGCCTCGCCGCCGGGGTGACGGACCGGCGCAGCCCCTTCCACACCCCGACGCTGGCGACGCGCGATGCCGAGGGCGGGCCGAACCTGCGCACCGTGATCCTGCGGGCCTTCGACCCGAAGGCACGGACGCTGCACATCCACACCGACCGGCGCAGCGCAAAGGCGGCGGAACTCGCCGCCGATCCGCGCGCCATGCTGCACGCCTACGACGCCGTGGCGCAGGTGCAGGTGCGGCTGCGCGGCCTCGCCCGGCTGCATGGCGACGACGCTCTGGCGGATGCCGCCTGGGCCGGCAGCCGCGACTCCTCGCGCATGTGCTACGCCGCAGCCGAGGCCCCGGGCGAGACGGTGGCGGCGCCGCCCCCGGCGCCGCGCGATCCCGATGCGGGGCGAGGGAACTTCGTGGCCATCGTGCTGACCATCCAGAGCCTCGACTGGCTGCTGCTCGACCATGACGGCCACCGCCGCGTCCATGCCGAATGGGACGCGGCGGGCCGACCCACCGCCCGCTGGATCGCGCCATGAGCGAACCCGTCATCCGCGCCGAGATCCTCGCCCAGGCGGAAGCCCTCGGCGCGGAGAAGAGCCTCTGCCCCTCCGAGGTCGCGCGCGCGCTGAAGCCCGAGGAATGGCGTTCCCTGATGACCCGCGTGCGGCGGGAGGCGATCGTGCTGGCACGGGAGGGACGCATCGAGATCCTCCGCAAGGGCAAGCCCGTCGACCCCGAGGCCGAGATCCGCGGCGTCATCCGGCTGAGGATCCGTCCATGATCGGCCTGCTGTTCTCGCGTGGCGCCAACGGCATTCCGCCGCAGGGCCCGGTCGATTTCGCGACGCTGGCGCTGCCGCCATCGCCCAACACCTGCCTGCTGACGCCGACCACGGCGCCGGGTGCGGGCCACCTGCACCGCGATCCCTTCCCGGTGACGGTGGACGAGCTGCTCGCCGCCATCCGCGCGACGGCTGCCGCGCAGCCGCGCACCTATCCGCTCGTCGACTTTCCCGAACGGCACCAGGCGCAATGGGTCGCGCGCACGCGGCTGATGAACTACCCCGACATCATCGTCGCCGAGGCCGCGCCGGCCGGGCAGGGGACCGGCCTCTGGCTCTATTCCCGCAGCCTCATCGGCTGGTCGGATCTCGGGGTGAACCGCGCCCGGGTGATGGCCTGGCTCACGGAGATCGAGGCGCGGCTCCGCCGCCGCTGAAGGAGAGCGCATGCGCCGCATCGGACCCTTCCTGCGCGATGCCTGGCATCTCGCGCGCCCCTACTGGTCGAGCGAGGATCGCTGGAAGGCGCGCGGGCTGCTGGCCGTTGTCGTCGCGTTGAACCTCTCCCTGGTGGGCATGACGGTGCTGCTCACCTACTGGCAGCGCGCCTTCTACAACGCGCTCGAGGCCAAGGACTGGGACGCCTTCATCGCGCTGCTGTTCACCTGGCACACCACGGAGGCCGAGGGCTTCCTGCCCTCCTTCGCCATCGTCGCGGCGCTCTACATCCTCATCGCGGTCTATCAGCTCTATCTGCGCCAGGCGCTGCAGATCCGCTGGCGCCGCTGGCTCACCGAGATCTACCTGACGCAGTGGCTCGACGGCCGCGCCTATTACCGCATGGCGCTGACCGACCCGGTCACCGACAACCCCGACCAGCGCATCGCCGAGGATGCGCGCCTGTTTGTCGACGACACGCTCTCGCTCGGGCTCGGGCTGATGAACTCGGTCGTGACGCTGTTCTCCTTCATCCTGGTGCTGTGGTCGCTCTCGGGGCCGCTGAACGTGCTTGGTGTCGAGATCCCGGGCTACATGGTCTGGGTGGCGCTGATCTATGCGGTGGTCGGCACCTGGCTCGCGCATCTGATCGGCCGGCCGCTGGTCGCGCTGAACTTCACCCAGCAGAAGGTCGAGGCCGATTTCCGCTATGCCCTGGTGCGCTTCCGCGAGAACGCCGAGGGCATCGCGCTCTATGGCGGCGAGGCGGATGAGAAGCGCGGCCTGACCCAGCGCTTCCGCGCGCTGATGGAGAACTGGTGGGCGATCATGACCGCCACCAAGCGGCTGACCTTCTTCACCGCCGGCTACACGCAGGTCGCCATCATCTTCCCGATCGTCGTCGCGGCACCTGCCTATTTCGCCGGGCGCATCCAGCTCGGCGGGCTGATCCAGACCTCCTCCGCCTTCGGCCAGGTGCAGGGCGCGCTGTCCTGGTTCGTCGACAACTATGCGCGACTGACGGAATGGCGCGCGACGGTGGAGCGCCTCACCGGCTTCACCCGCGGCGTGACGGCCGCCGCCGCGGCGCATACCGGCCCGGTGGCGGCGAAGGGCGCCGATGCGGGGCTTGGCATCGCCGATGTCACGCTGGCGTTGCCCGATGGGCGAGTGCTGCTGGACCAGGCTTCGGCGCGGATCGAACCGGGTGAGGCGGTGCTGCTCACCGGTCCCTCGGGATCCGGCAAGTCGACGCTGTTCCGCGCCATCGCCGGCATCTGGCCCTTCGGCGGCGGGCGGGTGGACCTGCCCGCGACGGGCCGCGCGCTGTTCCTGCCGCAGCGGCCCTACATCCCGCTCGGCAGCCTCAAGCGCGCCGTCTGCTATCCGGAGGATGAGGCGGCCTTCACCGACGAAGCCGTCACCGAGGCTCTGGAAGCCGCCGAACTCGCCCATCTCGTCCCGCGCCTGCATGAGGCGGAGTCCTGGGACAAGCGCCTGTCGGGCGGCGAGCAGCAGCGCATCGCGCTCGCCCGCGCGCTGCTGCTGAAGCCCGACTGGCTGTTCCTCGACGAGGCGACGGCGAGCCTCGACCCGGGTGCCGAGGAACGGCTCTACACGCGGCTCAAGGAGAGGCTGCCGGGCAGCACGATCCTCTCGATCGCCCACCGCCCGGCGGTCGCCGCCTTCCACGACCGCACGCTGCGGCTCGAGGAAAAGCGGCTGGTCGCGTAGGCGTCAGGCCAGGACGCGCTTCAGCCAGGCCCCGGCCTCCGCGATGGCGCGGTCGGAGGCCTTCACATGGCCCATGGCGCGCAGGAAGCCGTGCAGCACGCCGGGGAAGGTGGTGGCTTCCACCGCCACCCCGGCCTCGCGCAGGCGCTTCTCCATGGCGTGGTTCTCGCTCGCCAGCACGTCGAGCTCGGCGACGTGCAGCAGGCAGGGCGGCAGGCCGCGCAGGTCGGCGCGCAGCGGGGCGGCGAGGGGGTTCAGCCGGTCGGCCTCGCGCGGGGCGTAGCAGCGCCAGTAGAAGTCCATCTTCTCCCGCGTCAGCGTGTGGCCGGTCGCGAATTCCCCGTAGGAGGCGGTGTCGAGGCGGGAATCGAAGACGCCGTAGTTCAGCAGCAGCCCGCGCAGCTGCAGGTCCGGGTCCGTCTCCCGCAGCAGCAGCGCGGTGGCGAGGGCGAGGTTGCCGCCGGCCGAATCCCCGCCGATGACGATGCGCGACGGGTCGAGGCCCCATTCCGCCCCCTTCTTCGCCACCCAGCGCACCACCGCGGCGCATTCCTCGAGCGCCTGGGGGAAGGGGGCTTCGGGGCTCAGCGCGTAATCCGGCCCGACCACCGCGCAGCCCGACGCGCCGGCGTAGCCGCGCATGATGTGGTCATGGGTGTCGATGCTGCCCCAGACCCAGCCGCCGCCATGGATGTAGACCATCACGGGCAGCGCCGTGTTCGTCGTCGGCCGATGGACGCGCGAGACCAGCCGCCGCCCGCGGATCGGCAGCCAGCGGTCGCCGCTCTCGGCCATCTTCGGCCCACCGGCCGCCGCGAGCGTCAGGCCCGGCCCATCATTCGACACCCGCGCCCCGTCCAGGGGCAGGTCCAGCACCACCGGCGGGAAGGCGCGGCCGCGCTCCTCCATCATGGCGGTGAAGGCGCGCATCTCGGGGTCCCAGCGGTCCTGGCTCATTCATCCACTCCTGCGGTGTGGATGCAGTTCAGGCGCCCAGGGCCCGGCCGGCAAGGGGGCTGGCGCGGACGGCCCGGTCCTGCAACGCTTTCCTCGGTTGCGATGGGGAGGCGCAGGCGCCATGTTGCATCGCACAATGCCTGACTTCATCTCCGGGATGTACCGAAGCGGCGGCTACCGCGACCGGTCGCTGCTTCACCCCGAAAGCGTGGTCCTTCTGGCTGCCGAGACGAGCGCCGAGGCGCCGCTCATGGCGCGGAACCTGGCAGCCGGCGGCTTCCGGGGCCGGCTGCTCGCGGTTGGTGCGTCACGCGACGGCTTCGAGACCGTCCCGACCATCGAGGACCTGCCGGTCGCGCCGGATCTTGCCGTGCTGTGCCTGCCGCCGGATGCGCTCGAGGACGCGATGAGGCGCCTGGCGACGCGCGGCTGCTTCGCGGCGGTCGTGCCCGGTCCGGCGCCGGACCTCGCCGGCGCGGCCGCCCGGACGGGAATGCGGGCGATCGGGCAGGGGTCCTTCGGCGTGGCGGTGCCCGCCATCGGCCTGAACGCGACGCTGAGCCATGTCGTTCCGGCCAAGGGGCGGCTCGGGCTGGTCACGCAGTCCTCGGCCATCGCGCGCGCCGTGCTCGACTGGGCGGCGGCGGAATCCGTCGGCTTCAGTCACATCGTCGGCATCGGCGGTAACCAGGACCTCGGCTTCGCTCGGGTGCTCGACTGGCTGGCGCGGGATCCGGGGACGGGCGCGATCCTTCTGGATCTGCGGCGCATCAAGAACCGGCGGATGTTCGTCTCCGCCGCGCGGGCGGCGGCGCGGATGCGCCCGGTCGTCGCGATCCGGGCCGGCGGACGGCTGCAGGATGCCTCGGGCCTCGCGGACGAAGTCATGGAAGCCGCGTTGCGGCGCGCCGGCGTGCTGCGGGTGGCGGGTTTCGAGGACCTTCTGTCCGCGGCCGAGACCCTGGCGCGGGTGCGCCTGTCGGCCCGCGCCTCGGGCCCGGGCGACCGCATCGCCATCGTGACCAACGGCATCGGCTTCGGGGCGCTCGGCGCGGATGCGGTGCTGACGGGCGGGGCGCGCCTCGCGGAGATCGGGGAAACCGGCCTGGCCGCCATCTCCCTCGGCCTGCCGGAGGGCTGGAGCGGGCGCAACCCGCTTGCGCTCGGCCCCACCGCCGGCGCGCGGCTGGGCGAAGCCGCCGCCATGCTCGCCGCGCTGCCCGAGGTCGACGCCGTCGTTGCCCTCCATGCTCCCGCGGCCGAGGAAGACCCGGAGGTCGTCCGCGAATCCCTTACCGCCGCGGTGAAGGCGAGCCGCGGCGCGCCGATCCTGGTCGGCTGGGCCGGCCAGGCCAGCGCCGGGGCGCAGCGCGCGCGGCTCGCCGCCGCCGGAGTCGCCGCCTTCCCGACGCCCGAGGCGGCGGTCCGCGGTGCGCTCCACCTCGCCCAAGACCGGCGCAACCGGGCGATGGCGGCGGAACTGCCCTCGCGCGACGTGCTCGACCTCGCGCCCGACCGCGGCTTCGTCGCGGCGCTCTTCGCGCGTGTCCGGGCGGCGGGGCGGTGCGACCTGACGGAGGAGGAGGCGCTTTCCGTCCTCGCCGCCTACGGCATCCCGACCGTGCCGGGCCGTGCCGTGACAGGCGCCGAGGAAGCCGCCGACGCCGCCGTGATGCTGGGCTTCCCGGTGGTGCTGAAGATCCTGAGTCCGGATCTGCCGCGGAAGACGGAGGTGGGTGGCGTCGCGATCGGTCTCGCTTCCCACGCCGCGGTGCTGGCGGCTGCGACGGCGATGCGCGAACGGGTCGCCGCCGCGCGGCCGGAGGCGCGCATCACCGGCTTCCTGGTGCAGCGCAAGGCCGGCGCCGGGCAGGAACTGCGCCTGCGCCTCGGCGACGACGCCATGTTCGGGCCCTGGATCGCCTTCGGGCGCGGCGGCACGGCGGCCGATATCGACCCGGACGAGGGCTTCGACCTGCCGCCGCTGAACCTGGCGCTGGCCCATTCCCTGATCCGGCGGACCCGGACCGCGCGGCTGCTGGACGGCTGGCGCGATCATCCACCGGCCAACGTGCCGGCCGTCGCGGATGCCCTGGTCCGCCTGTCGCAGATCGCCGTCGATTTTCCCGAGATCGATAACTGCAATATCAATCCGTTACGAGCCGATGCTGAGGGCGTTCTTGCGCTCGACGCCATGATCTCGCTCCGTCCGCCGGGCGAGAAGGCGATGCTCGCCATCCCGCCCTATCCGGCCGAGTTCGCACGGACCTGGCGCAGCCGTGGTGGTCGGGAGGTCCTGGTTCGCCCCATACGGCCGGAGGATGCCGCCGCGCATGCCGAGTTCTTCGCCAGGCTGACGCCCGAAGACATCCGCTACCGCTTCTTTTCGGCCCTGGCCGAGCTCAGCCCGACCCAGATCGCGCGCATGACGCAGATCGACTACGACCGCGAGATCGCCTTCGTCGCGGTCGAGCGGGTGGATGGCGGTCCGGACCGTACCGTCGGCGTCTCCCGCCTGATCCGCGAGGGCGGCGGGGTGGAAGCCGAATTCGCCGTCATCGTCGACCCGTCCTGGAAGGGGCAGGGACTGGCGCGCCATCTGATGGAGCGGCTGTTCGAATGGGGCCGGGCCGTCGGGGTGGGCGAGGTGGTCGGCTCCGTGCTGGCCGACAACAAGCCGATGCTCGCCTTCGTCCGCGCCCTCGGCTTTCGGGTGCGCGCCAGCGCCGAGGACCCCGAGGTGATGGACGCGCGGTTGCCGCTGTAGCCGCCGCGCGACGCCCTCAGGCGGCGGCGGCCGGAGCCTCGGCCATCAGGGCGCGCAGCCGGACCGCGGCCTCGGCGCCCTTCAACGCATCGCGCCAGGTGTTCTCCGCGACGCGCTGATGCGTACCGATCGCCTCGTCGGCCGAGGTGATGAAGGCGACGCCCGTGGTGGCGCCCGGATGCGTGTCGGCCGGGAAGGCGCTGCCGACCACATGGGCGCGTTCGCGGCCGCGCATGACCATGAAGGGGCCGGAGGGGTCGGGGCCCGAGATCAGGCCGATCTGCAGGCCGATCGGCACGCTTTCCATCTGCTCGGCGATGCTCTCGGCCTCGGCGCGCGCGGCAAGACGGCAGCGCGTGCGGGCGCGATCCGAGACGGTCAGGCCCGGGGCGACGCCGTCGGACAGCATGCGCCGCAGGCCGGCCTCCGAGAGGATGGCGATGACATTGGGTTTGCGGGATTGGTGCAGGCGCTTCCGGGCGGTCAGCAGGCCCAGCATCTGCTCGACCTGCGTCCGGGCCAGGAGGCGGTCGGGCGACGCGTCCGCGGCCTCGGTCCAGGCTTCGGCGATGGCGCCGTCGAAGGCATCCGTGCTGACCGGATAGCACAGGGCGCCACCCACCTGCAGCACCTGGTCGGACTGTTCCTCGACCTGCCGGAGGCGTTCCTGGAAAGCGGCGGGGCGGGCGAAATACTCCACGCCGATGCCGAGCAATGAGAGGGGGGAGATCTTCAACAGCTCCGCCAGGCGGCGGATGGTGTCGAGCTTGATGACCTCGCCCTTCTCATATCGGTAGAGGGCCGCCCGCGAAACGCCGAGACGCGCAGCGATTTCCTCCGCACGCAGGCCCGATTCGAGCCGGTAGGCCCGCAGCTGCTGGCCGATTTCCGCGAAACGCATGGGAGGCTCCCGAAGTCTAGGACGGTATCAGGATAGGCCCAGCCGTTAAGATTTTCGAGACGCTATTCTGCTAACAGCGGCGCCGGTGCGGAAATCCGCACCGGTTCCAGCAGGTGACACAGCTCCGTGAGGCGCGGTCAGGCGTCTTCCGCGACCTTGTGCGCGGCGAGGGTCTCAAGCGCCTTCACCAGCCCCGAATGATCCAGCTCCGCCCCACCCGCCGCCGCGACGGCGGCGAACAGCTGCTGGGTGGAGGCGGTGTTGGGCAGCGCCACGCCGAGGTCCCGGCCGGCCTGGAGCGCCAGGTTCAGGTCCTTCTGATGCAGGCGGATGCGGAAGCCGGGGTTGAAGGTCCGCTTGATCATCCGCTCGCCATGCAGTTCCAGGATGCGGGAGGTCGCGAGCCCGCCCATCAGCGCCTGGCGCACCTTGGCCGGATCGGCGCCGGCCTTGGAGGCGAAGGTCAGTGCCTCGGCCACCGCCTCGATCGTCAGGGCGACGATGATCTGGTTGGCCACCTTGCAGGTCTGGCCGGCGCCGACGGGCCCGACGAGGGTGATGTTCTTGCCCATCGCCTCGAACAGCAACTTCGCCTTGGCGAAGGCGGCTTCGGAGCCGCCGACCATGATGGTCAGCGTCGCCTGCTTGGCGCCGACTTCCCCGCCCGACACCGGCCCGTCGAGGTAGTCGCAGCCCTTGGCGGCGATCCTCTCGGCGAAGGCCTTGGTCGCGGTCGGGCTGATCGAGGACATGTCGATCACGAGCGTGCCGGGCTTCAGCCCCTCGGCCACGCCGCCGGCGCCGAACAGCACGGCCTCCACGTCCGGGGTGTCGGGGACCATGAGGATGACGGCTTCCGCGGCCGCCGCGGCCGCCTTCGCGTCCGGCGCGACGCTGAAGTTCGCCCGGTCCTCGGCCGTCAGGCTGCGCCGCTCGACGACGGTGATGTCGTGGCCGGCGGTCTTGAGGTGACCGGCCATGGGCCGGCCCATGATGCCGAGGCCGATGAAGGCGATCTTCATGCGTTTCGCTCCGTCGAGGACGAGGCCGCGCGCCGTCCCGGCGGGTCGGATGCGGCCTCAGGACGGCGACACATAGCCGACGGTTCGGGGGACGAACATGCCGCCCCGCGGTGCTTCCGATTCGCTGTGTTCGAGGAAAAGAATTAGCTGGATGTCAATGATTTTTCGGGTAGAATAATTGGCAACGTGGTCCAAAAAATGAGCTGCGCTGCCATGTCCCCCCGATTTCTGAGCAGGTGCTGGCATATCTGTCCGGTGCTGCTGGCCGCTCTGCTTTTCGCGCCTGCCGCCCGGGCGCAGGATAGCTTCGTCCGCGTCGCCGACCCGGACACCGGCCGACCGGTCCTGTCGATCCTGGGGACCGGCATCGGCATGGCCTATGCCAGCCTGTCGCTCGAGATGCGCTGCCCGGCCAGCCAGGCATGGACCGTCGTCGTCAACGGCGTGCGGGCGCCGCTCGGCACCACGGTCATGCTGGGTTTCGGCGACCCTGGCGGCGGCTGGACGCCGATCCATGCGGCGCCGACCCGCTATGAGGACCGCAGCCTGAGCGTGAACCTCGATCGCAACGCCTTCCGCGCGGCCCTGATGCAGGCCCGTGCCGACTACCCCGAGGCCCGGGATGCCGAGGTCCGCATCGTCATCGGCGATGCCGTGGGCCTCGCGGTGAACCGGGACGCGCTGGTCCGCGAAATGACCGACTTCGCACGCGAATGCGATCCGCCGGCCGCCACGCCCGTCGCAGCACGCCGCGGTGCCACGTCGGTCCGCCGGATCGACTACGCCCGGTAGGGCTGGAACCAGCCAAGGCCGGCCGTCGTCTCCCCGGCCGGGCGGTATTCGCAGCCGATCCAGCCACGGAAGCCGAGTTCGTCCACCTTCCGGAACACGAAGGGCCAGTTCACCTCGCCCGTGCCCGGTTCGTTGCGGCCCGGATTGTCGGCCATCTGCATGTGCGCGATCAGCGGCAGGTGCTTCTCGACCCGCTTCACGATGTCACCCTCGGTGATCTGGCAGTGGTAGAGGTCGAACTGCATGCCGACCTTGTCCGGCCCGATCGCGTTGATGATCGCCGCCGCCTGGTCGGTGGTGTTGAGGAAGAAGCCCGGGATGTCGCGGTGGTTGATTGGCTCGATCACCGGCTTCACGCCCGCCTTGCCGCATTCCTCCGCCGCCCAGGCGAGGTTCGCGCCATAGACCGCGGTGAGCGTGTCATGCGGCACGCCCTGGGGCTTGAGCCCTGCCATGACATGCAGGCGGGGACAGGCGAGGGCCGCGCAGTAGTCGAGCGCCTTGAGGATCGCATCGCGGAATTCCTGCTGGCGGCCGGGCAGGGCGGCCATGCCGCGCTCCCCCTTGGCCCAGTCGCCGGGCGGGGCGTTGAACAGGACCTGCTGCAGGCCGTTGTCCCGGAGCCGGGTGGCGATCTCGGCCGCCGGGAACTCGTAGGGGAAGAGGAACTCCACCGCCTTGAATCCCGCCCCGGCCGCCTGGGCGAAGCGGTCGAGGAACGGCGCCTCGTTGAACATCATCGACAGGTTCGCAGCGAAGCGCGGCATGGTGGCGATCCCCTTGGTCAGCGGGGCGGGAGGCTAGCGGCGCGAGGCCTGCCGGGCCAGTGCCCGCCTCGCGTATCCGGCGACGATCGGGCAGGATGGGTGTCATGACCATGCAAACGCCGCGTGCGGCCCGTCTCGCTGGAATGGCTGCGATCGCGGCGCTGGCGGTGGCCTGCCTGCTGGTCCTCAAGCCCTTCATCTCCGCGCTGATCTGGGCGGCGATCCTCGCCTTCTCGACCTGGCCCATCTACGCCTTCCTGCGCGACCAGGCGCGCATCCGGCCCTCCTGGGCGGCGACGCTGATGGTGCTGGCGATGTTCCTCCTGGTCGGGTTGCCCATCGCCATCGCCGCGCCGACCCGGCGCGAGGATGTCGAGGCGTTGAGCCGGCAGATCGAGAACCTCCTGGTCGACGGCCTGCCGGGCGTCGGCATCTGGCTGTCGTCGCTGCCGGTGATCGGCGCCTGGATCCACGGCTGGATCGGCGAAATGGCCTTCGACCTGTCCGGGGTGGCCGGGCTGCTGCGCCCCTTCGCCGGGACGATCACCCAGCAGGCGGTGTCGATCCTGCTCGCGGTGCTGTCCGGCCTGGCCGAACTGTTGCTCGCGATCTTCCTGGCCTTCTTCTTCTATCGGGACGGGCCCGCCATGGCCGGCCGCGCCGAGGCGCTGATGGAACGGCTGGGCGGGCCGACTGGGACGCGCATGCTCGGGCTCGCGGCCGATGTGACGCGGGGCGTCGTCTGGGGGCTGGTCGGCACCGCCGTGGCCCAGGGCGTCCTGACGGCGATCGGGCTGTGGATCGCCGGGGTGCCGCAGCCGGTGCTGCTCGCCGTGGTCACCGGCGTCATCTCCATCCTGCCGGTGGGCGCGCCGCTGGTCTGGATCCCCGCCAGCCTCTGGCTGCTCACGCAGGGGCATACCGGCTCCGGCATCTTCATGGCGCTCTACGGGGCGCTGGTGATCTCCTCGGTCGACAACTTCATCCGTCCCTGGGCGATCGCCCGCGGGGCCAACCTGCCGCTCCTGCTCACCCTCCTCGGTGCGCTCGGCGGGGTCTTCGCCTTCGGCTTCCTCGGGCTCTTCCTCGGCCCCGTGGTGCTGGCGGTGGGGTACACGCTCATGCTGGAATTCGCCGGCGCGGCGGAGGAGGAGCCTCAAACCCCTTCCCCGCCCGCGGCCGGGGCCGTATAGCCCCCGGCCTCCGGGGGTTGCCGGGCCGGGCTGGCCGGGGCCGGCAGGGATGGGAGACAAAGGATGCGGAAGCTGCTGTTGGCGGCCGCGCTGGCCCTCGGGCTCGGCGCGGGATGGGCGGAGGCGCGCACCGTGCGCTGGGCCGCCTCGGGCGATCCCAACACCATGGATCCCCACAGCCAGAACGTCGGCACCGTCACCATGGTGCTGCAGCAGATCTACGACACGCTGATCGCCCGGGACCAGGAACTCGGGCTGGCGCCGGGCCTCGCGACCCGCTGGGAGCAGGTCGAGCCGACCCGCTGGCGCTTCTGGCTCCGCGACGGCGTGAAGTTCCACGAAGGGCAGGCCTTCACGGCCGATGACGTCGTCTTCAGCGTGACCCGCGCGCAGCAGCCCACCTCGAACTACGCCATCTATGTCGATACGATCGAGCGCTCGGTGCAGGTGGAGCCGCTGGTGGTCGACGTCATCACCCGCGTGCCGGACCCGATCCTTCCCAACAAGATCGCGTCGCTGATGATCATGTCGCGGTCCTGGTCCGAGGCGCACAATTCCACGCGCCCGCAGAACACCCGCAACCGGGAGGAGATGTACACCACCCGGAACACCAACGGCACCGGCGCCTTCCGCCTGCAGAGCCGCGAGCCGGACGTGCGGACCGTGATGGTGCGCAACACCGACTGGTGGGGCTGGAACGAGCCGTCGAGCCGCGAGGCGAACGTCACCGAGATCATCTATCGCCCGATCTCCTCCGACGCGACGCGCATCGCCGCGCTGCTGTCCGGCGAGGTGGACTTCGTGCTCGACCCGCCGCTGCAGGACCTCAACCGCCTGCGCGCCGCGCCGAACATCAAGGTGGTCGAGGGCCCCGAGGTCCGCACCATCTTCCTCGCGATGGATGTGCACCGCGACGAGCTGCTGTACTCCGACGTGCGCGGGCGCAATCCGCTCAAGGACCTCCGGGTGCGGCAGGCGCTGTACCAGGCGATCGACATCCAGGCGATCCACCGCACCACGATGCGCGGCCAGTCGGTGGTGACCGGCACCTTCTTCCCCCCGCAGGTGAACGGGTATTCGCGCGAGGAAGACGTGCGCCTGCCCTACGACCAGGCCCGCGCGCGCGCGCTGCTGGCCGAGGCCGGCTATCCGAACGGTTTCGAGATCACGCTCGACTGCCCGAACAACCGCTACATCAACGACGAGCAGATCTGCCAGGCGATCGTCGCGATGTGGGCGCGCGTCGGCGTCCGGGCGCGGCTGAACGCGATGCCGCTGGCGCCCTTCTTCGCCAAGATCCAGCGTGACGACACCTCGATCTACCTGCTCGGCTGGGGCGTGCCGACGCTCGATGCGCTGTATTCGTTCCAGTCGCTGCTGCGGTCTCGCGACGGTGGGCAGGGCAACGGCATCTGGAACTACGGGCGGTATTCCAACCCCCGTATGGACCAGCTGATCGAGATCATGACCAACCAGTCCGGCGCGCCGCGCGACGCGGCGATCCGGGAAGCCCTGCGGATCTACCGCGAGGACATTCCCCACATCCCGCTGCACCACCAGATGATCCCCTGGGCGATGCGGTCCAACCTCACCATTCCGCACATGGCGAACAACCAGCCCTACTTCCGCTGGGCGCGCATGAACTGAGGAGTGACGCGGGCGCGGTGGCCATCGCCGCCGCGCCCGCACCGGAGCGAGAGCATGTTCGCCTTCATCATCAGCCGTATCCTGCAGGCGGTGCCGGTCATGCTGACCGTCGCCCTGATCTCGTTTGCGATGTTCGCCTATGTCGGCGACCCCGTGGCGATCATGCTCGGGCAGGATTTCACCGAGGCGCAGCGCGACCAGCTCGTGCGCGACCTCGGCCTCGACCAGCCCTTCTGGGTGCAGTTCGCCACCTTCATCGGTCATGCGGCGCAGGGCGAGTTCGGCCTGTCCTACCGCCTGTCCCGCCCGGTCGCCGAGCTGATCGCAGAGCGCGCGCCGGCGACGCTGGAACTGGCCTTCACCGCGGCGGCGCTCGCGCTGCTGATCGGCGTGCCGATGGGGGTCTACACGGGCCTCTACCGCCATTCCTGGCTGTCCCGCTTCTTCCTGACCTTCAGCCTGATCGGCGTGTCGCTGCCGACCTTCCTGATCGGCATCCTGCTGATCCTGGTCTTCGCGGTCTGGCTCGGCTGGTTGCCCTCCTTCGGGCGGGGCGACACGGTGAACCTGGGCTGGTGGACGACAGGCTTCCTGACGGTGTCGGGCCTCAAGGCGCTGGTGCTGCCGGCGATCACGCTCGGCCTGTTCCAGCTCACGCTCATCATGCGCCTGGTGCGCGCCGAGATGATGGAGGTGCTGCGCACCGACTACATCAAGTTCGCCCGTGCCCGCGGCCTGCCGAACCGGGTGGTGCATTTCGGCCATGCGCTGAAGAACACGCTGGTGCCCGTCATCACCATCGTCGGCCTGCAGCTCGGCGCCATCATCGCCTTCGCCATCGTGACCGAGACGGTCTTCCAGTGGCCGGGCATGGGCCTGCTGTTCATCCAGTCCGTGGGTGCGGCCGACATCCCCGTCATGAGCGCCTACCTGATGCTGATCGCCCTCGTCTTCGTCACCATCAACCTGATCGTCGACCTCCTCTATTACGCGGTGGACCCGAGGCTACGCATCGGGCGCGGGAAGGGGGGGCACTGAACCATGGCCGCCGCCGTGCAGCGTTTCCTCGATTCCGACCTCTGGTGGTCCTTCCGCCGGTCTCCGGTAACGGTGGTCTCGGCCATCGTCGCGCTCGTCTGCATCCTCGGCGCCGTGCTCGCGCCCTGGATCGCGCCCCACAACCCCTTCGATCTCGCCAGCCTGAACCTCAGCGACGCCTTCAAGCCGCCCGCCTGGGACGAGGACGGCGCCGCCGAGTATCTCCTCGGCACCGATGACCAGGGGCGCGACGTGCTCTCGGCCATCATGTACGGCGCGCGGGTGTCGCTGCTGGTCGGCCTGTCCGCGACGATCTTCGCGACGGTGCTGGGCGTCTCGCTGGGCCTGACGGCAGGCTATGCCGGCGGACACGTCGACAGCGTGCTGATGCGCATCTGCGACATCCAGCTCACCTTCCCGTCCATCCTGGTGGCCCTTCTGGTGGACGGCGTGGTGCGTGCCGTGCTGCCGCGCGAGGTGCACGACCAGATCGCCCTGTTCGTCGTGATCTTCGCCATCGGCATCAGCGAATGGCCGAAATTCGCGCGGACCGTGCGCGGGTCGACGCTGGTCGAGCGCAACAAGGAATACGTCCAGGCGGCGCGCGTCATCGGGGTGCCGTCGCTGCGCATCATGTTCAGCCACGTCCTGCCGAACGTGATCGGGCCGATCCTGGTCGTCGCGACGCTCAACCTCGGCCTGGCGATCCTGTCGGAAGCGACGCTGTCCTTCCTGGGTGTCGGCGTGCCGCCGACCCAGCCCTCCCTCGGCACGCTGATCAGGATCGGCAACGACTTCCTGTTCTCGGGCGAGTGGTGGATCACGATCTTCCCGGGCGTCGCCCTCATCGCGATGGTGCTGTCGGTCAACCTGCTCGGTGACTGGCTGCGCGACGCGCTCAACCCGAAGCTGCGCTGATGTCCAACGTTGCTCCCCTGCTGCAGGTGAAGAACCTGCGCGTCGAATTCCCGACCCGGCGTGGCACGCTGGTCGCGCTCGACGACGTCTCCTTCGATATCGCGCCGGGCGAGGTGCTCGGCGTCGTCGGTGAATCGGGCGCCGGCAAGTCCATGACGGGGGCGGCCATCATCGGCCTGCTCGAACCCCCCGGGCGCATCGCGAAGGGCGAGATCCTCCTCGGCGGCCGGCGTATCGACAATCTCCGCTACGAGGAGATGCGCCGGATCCGCGGCAAGGAGATCGGCGCGATCTTCCAGGACCCGCTGACGACGCTGAACCCGCTCTACACGGTGGGTCGCCAGCTCGCCGAGACCATGACCACGCACCTGCCGATCGGGCCAGGCGAGGCGCGCAAGCGCGCGATCGAATGGCTCGAGATGGTGGGCATCCCCGCCGCGGCGCAGCGCATCGACAGCTACCCGCACGAGTTCTCGGGCGGGATGCGCCAGCGTGTCGTGATCGCGCTGGCGCTGTGCGCCGAGCCGCGGCTGATCGTGGCGGACGAACCGACCACCGCGCTCGACGTCTCGATCCAGGCGCAGGTCATCGCGCTGCTCAAGCGCCTGGCGCGGGAGAAGGGCACGGCGATGATGCTGGTGACGCACGACATGGGCGTCATCGCCGAGACCGCCGACCGCGTCGCGGTCATGTATGCCGGCCGCGTCGCCGAGATCGGCCCGGTGCGGGAGGTGGTGAAGCACGCCAACCACCCGTACTCGGCGGGCCTGATGGCCTCGATTCCGCCGCTCGACCGGCGAGTGGAACGCCTCGCGCAGATCGACGGTGCGATGCCGCGGCTGTCGGCCATCCCGAAGGGCTGCGCCTACAACCCGCGCTGCCCGCAGGTCTTCGACAAATGCCGGACCTACCGTCCGGACCTGATCAACGCCGGTACGACACAGGCCGCGTGCTGGCTCTACGACACGGAGGCGCCCCGTGGCTGACCCGGTGCCGATGCTCGAGGCGCGCGACCTGGCGCGCCATTTCGACGTCTCGCGTCCCTTCCTGCAGCGCCTGCTGGCGCGGGAGGAACGACGCACGCTCCGCGCGGTGGACGGCATCTCCTTCACCATTCCGAAGGGAACGACGCTGTCCCTGGTCGGGGAATCCGGCTGCGGCAAGTCGACCGTGGCGCGGCTGTCCGTCGGCCTCTACGGCCCCACCGCGGGGTCCGTCCGCTTCGAGGGCCGCGACCTCGCGGAGGCGCGGTCGCTCGCCGACCAGCGCCGGCGCATGCAGATGATCTTCCAGGATCCCTATGCCTCGCTGAACCCGCGCTGGCGGGTGAAGAACATCATCGCCGAGCCGATCCATGCCTTCGGCCTGGTGAAGAGCAAGGGCGAGGAGGAGAACCGCGTCGCCGAGCTGCTGACGCAGGTGGGCCTCTCCCCGCTCGATGGCGAGAAGTTCCCGCACGAATTCTCGGGCGGCCAGCGGCAGCGCATCTCGATCGCGCGCGCGCTGTCCTCGAACCCGGAATTCCTCGTCTGCGACGAGCCGACCTCGGCCCTCGACGTCTCGGTGCAGGCACAGATCCTGAACCTGATGAAGGAACTGCAGCAGCGGCTCGGGCTGACCTACCTCTTCATCAGCCACAACCTCGCGGTGGTGCGGCAGATCTCGGACCGCATCGGGGTGATGTATCTCGGGCGGCTGGCGGAACTCGCGCCGGCCGAAAGCCTCTTCAAGCGCCCGCGGCATCCCTATACGCGCGCGCTGATGGAAGCGATCCCGGACCTCGACATGACGGGGCGGGAGCGCATTCCGGTGGGTGGGGAGGTGCCGTCCCCGATCACCCCGCCGTCCGGCTGTGCCTTCCATCCGCGCTGTCCGCTGGCGAACGAACGCTGCAAGCGGGAACGGCCGGAGATGAAGCCGGCGGGCGACGCGATGGTCGCCTGCCACGCCGTCGAGGAAGGCCGCGACGACGCCATGCCGATGCCGGCGATCGCCCGGACGGCGGCCTAGGTCGCCTTCGCGGCGGCGATCCGCGCGCGGAGATCGGCGTCGATCTCCGCGAAGTCGCGCGGGATGATGTCGCCGTCGCCCGGGGAGCCGACGGCCTCGAAGATCGCCGCGGCAAGGTCGGAATCCTCGCGGCCCAGCGCGGCGGCGAAGCTGTTCGGCGCCACCGGCGCGCCTTCGGCGGCGAAGAACAGCAGCACGGCGCCATCGGCCGCGCTGGTCCATCGCCAGGTGTCGCGGTCGATCCGGCGCTTCGCGTACCAGCCATCGTGGCGCGGGTCGTCGCTGACGCTCGACAGGTCGAGGAACAGCGTCCGGCCCGGCCCGGCTGGGCTGAGGTGCATCACGCCGTGCTCGTGCTCCACGAACCAGTGGCGGGCGTCGCGATGCAGCGTGTGGCGCTGGACACACCCGGCCTTCGCGTCGCGCCGCAGCGCGAGGGCGACCTGCCGCACGCGCTCCGATTCCGCGGCGCCGCGACGATGGATGATTGCCGCCGGGATCAGCAGGATCATCGATCCGACGATCAGCACGATCCAGGACGCGGTGTCGATGATGCCGAAGGCGTAGTCGAGCAGCCCGAGCGCTGCGAAGATGATCAGCACGACCGGCGCGATGCCGAAATGCGTGCGTCCGCCGCCATCCATCTCGTCGGCGCGCTTGCGCATGCGCGTCGTCTCGGCCTTCGACGCGGCGGCCTGTTCGACGGCGTAGGGCAGGGCGTCAGTCACCGATCGTGACGCCTTCGCGCCGCGGATCGGCGCCGCCGACCAGGCCTTCGGGCGTCACGCGGATGATCTGCAGGCCGGAATTCATCTCGCGGACCTGCACCTCGTGCCCGAGCGCGCGCAGCGCGGGGGCGAGCGCGGCTGCCGGCGTGTCCGCCTCCACTTCGATCCCGTTGCCGACGCTGCCCACATGCGGCAGCGCGGCCGCTTCCTGCGGCGTCATCCCCCAGTCCAGCATCGCCACCAACGCCTGCGCGACATAACCGATGATGCGCGCCCCGCCCGGCGATCCCGCGACGATGGACAGTCGTCCCTCGCAATCCAGGACGAGGCTTGGCGACATGGACGACCGCGGCCGCTTGCCGCCCTGGACCCTGTTCGCAACCGGGCGGCCATCCTGTTCGGGAATGAACGAGAAATCCGTCAGCTCGTTGTTGAGCATGAAGCCACGGACCATGATGCGGGCGCCGAACAGCGCCTCGATCGTCGTGGTCATGGACACCGCATTGCCTTCGGCATCGACGATCGAGACATGGCTGGTGCCGGCCTCGTGGTCCTGGGTCTGGGGGGCATAGGTCGCCTCGCGCCAGGGCGGGTTGCCGGCGCGCGGGGCGGCGATGGCACGGTCGCGGTCGATCAGCTGCGCGCGCGTCGTGAGGTATCCCGGATCGACGAGACCCAGCACCGGCACGGAGACGAAGGCCGGATCGGCGACATAGGCGTTGCGGTCGGCGAAGGCGAGGCGCCCGGACTCCCCGATCAGATGCGCTGCATCGACGCCGCGCGGATCGATCCGCGGCATGTCGAAATGCCCCAGCAGGCCGAGGATCTGCGCCACCGCGATCCCGCCCGAGGAGGGCGGGGGGAAGCCACAGACGCGCCAGCGGCGATAGGGCGCGCAGACGGCTTCCATCCGGTGTGGCGCGTAGGTCGACAGATCCGTCGCCGCCATGGCCCCCGGCAGCACCGGATGGTGCGTGACCGCGGCGAGGATGTCCTCGGCGATCGGCCCCTGCGCCAGGGCCGCCGCACCCTCTGCGGCGATGGCGCGCAGCGTCGCGGCCAAGGCGGCGTTGCGCAGGCGGTGCCCGGCCGGCAGGGGCGCGCCCTGCTCGGTGAAGAAGTAGCGCGCGGCGTTCGCGTCGCGTCGCAGCAGCGTCGCGTCGGAGGCGATGTCGCGAGCCAGGCGCTCGCTCACCGGGAAGCCCTCCTCGGCGAGGCGGATCGCCGGATCGAACAGGCGCGCCCAGGGGAGGCGACCATGCTCGCGATGCGCGGCCTCGAGCATCGCGACGGTGCCTGGCACTCCCACGGAGCGGCCGCTCGCCACCGCCTGCAGGAAGGGCATGGGCCGCCCGTCGCGGAGGAAGAGGTCCGGACCCGCCGCGGCGGGTGCGGCCTCGCGGCCCTCCCAGGCGACGATGCGGCCGGATCCGCCCTGGAAGTGCAGCAGCAATGCGCCACCGCCGATGCCCGAGGATTGCGGCTCGACCAGCGTCAGGACCATCTGCGTCGCGACCGCGGCGTCGACGGCGCTGCCCCCGGCGCGCAGCATCTCGAGCCCGGCCTCGGCGGCCAGCGGATGGCCCGCCGCGACCATCTGCCGTCGCGCCGGCGCCTGCGCGGCGGCGACGCCGGTCAGGAGCAGCAGGAGGAGGATGGCGCGGCGCAGGATCATGCCGGCATGATAGCGGCATGAGCGGTTTCGGCGACACGACACGACGCCTGCTGCGCGGGCGGCGTGCCGAGGCCGCCGGGCGCGGTGCCGAGGATGTCGCCGCGGCCGCGCTGGCCCGCGACGGCTGGAGGGTCCTGGCGCGGCGGACGCGGACTCCGGCGGGGGAACTCGACCTGGTGGCGGAACGCGACGGGCTGCTCGCCTTCGTCGAGGTGAAGGCGAGGCCGTCCCTGACCGAGGCCGCCTTCGCCCTTGGCGCCCGGCAGCGGATGCGCCTGGTCGCGGCGGCCGAATGGTGGGTCGCGGCGAATCCCGGCCACGGGGAGGCGGGGATGCGCTTCGACGTCGTCATCGTCGCGGCGGACGGCACCGTGCGGCGGATAGCGGACGCCTTCCGGATCGGCGACTAGGCGGCGGCGCGACCCGGCATGCGGTGGCGGAAGGCGAGGGCCTCCGCGACATGGGCGCGGCGGATGGTCGGGCTGCCCGCCAGGTCGGCGATGCTGCGGCCGACCCGCATCATGCGCACATGGGCCCGGGAGGACAGGCGCAGCCGCGTCGCCGCGGTTTCCAGCAGCGCCTCGGCCTCGGCGTCGAGCAGGGGGTGCAGGTGGCCGATCTCGGCCTCTGCGTTGTTGCGTGGGCCCGCATCGCTCCAGCGGGCGCGCTGGGCGTCGCGCGCGGCCTGGACGCGGGCGGCGACGGTGGCGCTGGTCTCGCCCGCCGGGGCGCGCGTCAGTTCGGACGCGGGGATGGGCATGACCTCGATCGTGAGGTCCATGCGGTCCAGCAGCGGGCCCGAGAGGCGGCCCTGGTAGTCCTCCCCGCACCGCGGCGCGCGGCCGCATTCGCGCCCGGCCTCACCGAGATAGCCGCAGCGGCACGGGTTCATCGCGGCGATGCACTGGAAGCGTGCGGGATAGGTGACATGCGCGTTCGCGCGGCTGATGACGGTGCGGCCGGTTTCCATCGGCTGACGCAGCGCCTCCAGCGCCGGCCTCGGGAACTCCGGCCATTCGTCGAGGAACAGCACGCCGCGATGCGCGAGGCTGATCTCGCCCGGGCGCGCGCGGTGCCCGCCGCCGATCAGCGCGGGCATCGAGGCCGAATGGTGCGGGTCGCGGAAGGGCGGCCGCATCACCAGGCGCCCGCCTTCCAGCATCCCGGCGACGGAGTGGACGAGGGAAACCTCCAACGCCTCCGCCGGCGAGAGGTCCGGCAGCAGGCCCGGCAGCCGGGCTGCCAGCATCGACTTCCCCGCACCTGGAGGCCCGATCATGAGAAGGTTGTGCCCGCCGGCGGCGGCGATCTCGAGCGCGCGCTTCGCGCTTTCCTGTCCCTTCACCTCGGACAGGCAGGGCAGGGCGCGCGGAGCGGCTTCGGCCACAGGCGGGGCCGGCGGCGAGAGCAACTGCGTGCCGCGGAAATGGTTCAGCAGGGCATGGATGTCGGGGGCGGCGAGCACCTCTATCCGCCCGGCCCAGGCGGCCTCGCCACCCTGCGCGGCGGGGCAGATCAGGCCGAGGTCGCGCTCGCTCGCGCCGAGGGCCGCGGGCAGCACCCCGGCGACTGGATTGATCGACCCGTCCAGCGCCAGCTCACCAAGCGCGGCATAGCCCGCCGCTTCCTCCTTCGGGACGATCTCCATCGCGGCGAGCAGGGCGAGCGCGATGGGGAGGTCGAAATGCGACCCCTCCTTCAGGATGTCGGCGGGCGCGAGGTTCACCAGCACGCGTTTCGGCGGGAGGGAGAGGCCGAGCCCGGTCAGCGCCGCGCGGACGCGTTCGCGGCTTTCGGCGACCGCCTTGTCAGGCAGGCCGACGAGAAGGAAGGCCGGCAAGCCAGGCGCGATCTGGACCTGCACCTCGACCGGCACGGGATCGACGCCGGAAAAGGCGAAGGTGGCAATGCGCGCGATGGACATGATTGCTGCATACGAGCGTTGGTTGATGCAATAATCAACCTATTAGTTTCCTTCTCAAACCCACTGCCCCACCAGCTACGGTCTGAGCCAATGGTCATTGTCATGCGCGCTGCATGTCTCATCCTGGTTGCGATCGCCTTGATGCTGCCTGCCCGGGCGCAGGCGCCGGATGCCGCCCAAGCGGAGCGGGATGCGGCGATCGCCCGTGTGTTGGCGAGTGGTGATGGCCGTGGACCCGCCACGGCCTATGTCGTGGCCCGCGCGATCGAGGCGCATTCGGTGATCCTGCACCTGAGGTCGCCCTTCCTCCGGCAGCGATCCGTCGAGGAGAACGCGACCGTGCTCGACATCTGGACAGTGCGCGGCACGGATGGCGCCGAGCACGAGATCCACTTCCGCGTGCCCGCGCCCGACACCCTTCCGCCCGAGCAGCGGGAGGCGGAGCGGAACGTCCGCCGGATCCTGACATCGGGCGACGGGCTGACGCCGGAGACGGCTTTCGTGGTCGGCGGGGCGATCCCCGCGGAATATGCGATCCTGCGCCTGATGGGCCTGGAGCGGGGCGTGCAGGCTCTGGTCAACCGCGGCAGCTGCTATTACGACGTCCAGACGGCGCGCGACCCGGCAAGTGGCGAGACGCGCGAGATCTGGTTCCGCCTCGGCGGCGGCGGCGCGCTCGCCTATTCGGGCCGCTGCGAGCCAGCGCGGAACTAGGCGGCCGCGCGCTGCGCGAGCCGCATCAGCCGCCGGAAATTGCCCGACCACAGCAGGTCGAGTTCCCGCGCGCCATAGCCGCGGCGGTGCAGTTCGGCCGTGAGGTTCATCGTCTCGGAGGCATCCTTCCAGCCGGGAATGCCGCCACCGCCATCGAAGTCCGAGGACAGTCCGACATGGTCGATGCCGATGCGCGCGACCGCGTAGTCCACGTGGTCGGCCATGTCCTTCACCGTCGCCGGAGACTTCCCGCCGGACGGCGCCGCGCGGAGGAAACTGTCGAGCGCGGTGATCTGCACCAGCCCCGCCGTCGCCCGCAGCATGTCGAGCTGTTCGTCGTCGAGGTTGCGCGGATGGTCGCACAGCGCCTTGCAGCAGGAATGGGTCGCGACGACCGGCACGCGGGAGAGCTCGGCCGCCTGCATCATGCTGGATTTGGCGGCGTGGGAGACGTCGACCAGCAATCCGACTCGGTTCATCTCGGCGATGGCGGCGCGCCCGAGCTCCGACAGCCCGCCATGTTCGGACGGGCCGTCGCCGAGTTCGGGCCGCGGCCGCGCCGCGTCGGCGAGGTCGTTGTGCCCGTCATGGGTCAGCGTGAGGTAGATCGCACCGAGATCCCGCCACAGCGCCAGGCGCGAGAGGTCGCGCGCGAGCGCGTTGCCGTTCTCGACGGCGGACAGGACGCAGAGCGCGCGGGCCGCATGCGCGGCTTCCAGTTCCGCGGCCGTGGCGCAGAAGCGGCGCGCCTTGCCGTCCGCGCGGGACCGGATGTGGCGCAGCATCGCATCCGCCCGCGTCGCGGCGGCGGCGAGGCCTTCCGCATCGCGCTTGCCCTGCGGCGTATAGGCGATGAAGACCGCCGCCTTCAGGCCGCCGCGCAGCATCTTCGGGAAGTCGACGCGCCGGTCGGTCTCGCGCGTCGCATCCGGCGGTTCGGGCCAGCGGATGTCGATATGCGTGTCCAGCGTCAGCGTGGCGGCGTGGATCGTCGCGGCGTCGGTCATGCGTCACCCCAGGCGCCGAGGAAGCGCTCGAGCAGCGTCCCGATGACGTCGACGTTGTAGCCGCCTTCCTGCGTGATCGCGGTCGGCAGCTTCAGCGCGCCGATCATCTGCGCGGCGCGGGCGAAGCCGTCTTCCGTTACGGCAAGGGCGCCGAGCGGTTCGTCCTTCGATGCATCGAAGCCGAGCGCCACGACCAGCGCATCCGCCTTGAAGTCGCGGATCGGCGCGAGCGCGTAGCGCAGCGCATCGAGCCATCCTTCATCCGGCGTGCCGAAGGGCAGGGGCAGGTTCATGTTGCGTCCGTCGCCGGCGCCCGCGCCGCGTTCCGAGGTGCGGCCGACGAACCAGGGATAGTAGTTGTCCGGATCGCCATGCATCGAGATGGTGAGCACGTCCCCGCGCTCCCAGAAGATACCCTGCGTACCGTTGCCGTGGTGGCTGTCGATGTCGAGCACCGCGACGCGCGCCGCCCCGGCGTCGCGCAGCGCCTGCGCCGCGAGCGCCGCATTGTTCACATAGCAATGACCGCCGGCGCGGCCCGCATAGGCGTGATGGCCGGGCGGACGGCAGAGCGCATAGGCGGTGCGGCCCTGGGCCGCCTCCGCCGCGGCGGCGAGCGCGCAGGCCGCCGCCCCCTGGATGGCGGCCCAGGATCCGGGCCCGATCGGGCAGGCCGTGTCGGCGGTGTACCAACCAGTCCGCGCGATGATGTTGGCGCCCGTGCGCCCGCCCTGCGCGACCATCTCGGGGACGGGATGGATGTTGGCGACGACCTCCGGGCCCGGCTCGGGCAGCTTGGCCCAGTCGGTCGCGGCCGTGGCGAGGAAGTCGAGATAATCCGCGCGATGCACGGCCTCGAGCGCGCCGGGTGCGAGCGGCGGCGGTGCGGAAGGTGCGAGCCCCATCCGGTGCAGCGCCGCTTCGAGCGCCTCGGCGCGCGCCGGAATCTCGAAGTTGCGGCGAACCTGGCCGCGCTGGAGGAAGAAGGTGGGCGTATGCCCTGCCTGATCGGGATGCGCGAAGGTCTTCATCGTGGCGCGAGGCTAGGCAGGCACGTCGCGCTTGTCCACGCACCGAGGCGCGGGTCCCCTTGTCCCCCTTGCGGCCGGGGGGATAGCCTCGCGGCACAATCCAGGGAGACTTCGAACATGGCCGTCTCGCGTCGTGGCTTCATGGCTGCCGCTGCTTCCGCCCCCGTCCTGATGACCGTGCAGGAAGCGATGGCCCAGGGCGTCGCCCCGCGTCGCGGCGGGACGCTGCAGATGATGCTGACGCCGGAACCACCGGTGCTGCAGATCGGCGTGAACCAGCAGGGACCCACGCTCGCGGCCGCGCCGAAGATCTTCCAGGGGCTGTTGACCTTCTCCCCGACGCTCGAACCGCAGCCGGTCCTCGCCAAGTCCTGGACGATCAGCCCGGACGGCAAGGAATACGTGTTCACCCTGCAGGAGAACGTGAAGTGGCATGACGGCCAGCCCTTCACAGCGGACGACGTGGTCTTCTCCATCATGAAGTTCCACATGGAGCTCTCGCCCCGCGCGCGGGCGATCTTCAGCCTGATCGAGACCTGCGAGGCGAAGGACCCTCTCACGGTCCGGATCGTGCTGAAGCAGGCTTTCCAGCCTTTCCTGCTGATGTTCGACGCGACCGCGGCAGCGATCGTGGCCAAGCACCTGTTCGATGGGCAGGACTACCGCACGGCGCCGGCGGTGCAGCGCCTGGTCGGCACCGGTCCGTTCAAGCTCACCGAATGGCAGCGCGGCAACTTCGTGCGCATGGACCGCAACGAGACCTACTGGAAGCCGGGTCAGCCCTACCTCGACACCATCATCTACCGCATCATCCCCGACAGCCAGAGCCGTCGCCTCGCGCTGGAATCCGGCCAGGTGCTGCTGAGCCAGTCCTCGGACATCGAGCCCTTCGACATCCCGCAGCTGCGCCAGCGGCCGAACCTCGAGGTCGAGACGAAGGGCTGGGAGTACTTCTCCCCGCTGTCATGGATCGAGCTGAACCATCGTGTGAAGCCGCTGGACGATGCGCGCGTGCGGCGTGCGATGTCGATGGCGATCGACCGCAACTTCATCGTCAACCGGCTGTGGTTCGGCGTCGGCAAGCCTGCGACCGGGCCGGTGGCGTCGACCACGCGCTTCTTCGACGCCAATGCGAAGATCGCCGCCTTCAACGTGCAGCAGGCCAATGCGCTGCTCGACCAGGCGGGTTATCCGCGCAACGCGCAGGGCGTGCGCTTCACGCTGAAGCACATCCCGCTGCCCTATGGCGAGATCTGGACGCGCCTGTCCGAGTACCTGCGCCAGGCGATGCGCAACGTCGGCATCGCGCTGGAGCTCGAGAGCACCGATGCCGGGTCCTGGGCGCGGCGCGTCGGCAACTGGGAGTACGAGACGACGATCAACTTCGTCTACCAGTTCGGCGACCCGACGCTGGGCGTCGAGCGCACCTATGTCTCGACCAACATCCAGAAGGTCACCTTCACCAACACCGGCGGCTATGCCAATCCGCAGGTGGATGCGCTGTTCCAGCAGGCGCGCGCCGCGGCCGCGGCGGCCGACCGCGCCCGTGCCTTCAGCGAGGTGCAGAGGATCCTGGTGGAGGATGTGCCGCAGATCTGGCTGATGGAGCTGTCCTTCCCGACCGTCTACGACAAGAAGGTCCGCAACGTCATCACCACCGGCCTCGGCGTCAGCAAGTCCTTCGACGACGTCTTCATCGCCGGCTGACGGATGGACCCGTCGCGGCTGCCCGGCTTCCTGCTGCGGCGTGGTGTCAAGGCGGCGGTCGTCATCCTGGCGATCGTCGTCTGCAATTTCCTCCTGATCCATGCGGCGCCCGGCGACCCGGCGAGCGTCATCGCCGGGCAGTCCGGTGCAGCGGATGAACGCTTTCTCGCGCAGCTCCGCCAGCAGTTCGGCCTGGACCAGCCGCTGCATGTGCAGTTGTGGATCTACCTCAAGGGCGTGCTGACGCTCGACCTCGGCTTCAGCCATCGCCAGCAGATGCCGGTCTGGACGCTGATCCGGGAACGACTGCCGGCGACGTTGCTGCTGACGGGGGCGGCCTTCGCCTTCGCCGTCGCGGCGGGCGTGACGCTCGGGACGCTGGCCGCGCGGCGGGTCGGCACCTGGGCGGATTCCATCATCACCGTCATTGCGCTGACCTTCTACGCGACGCCGCTCTTCTGGGTCGGGCTGATGCTGGTGCTGTTCTTCTCGGTGTGGCTGGAATGGCTGCCGAGCTTCGGCATGGCGACGGTCGGCGTCGAGTTGCACGGCATCGACGCGGTGCTGGACGTCGCGAAGCACCTGCTGCTGCCGGCGCTGACGCTCGGGCTCTTCTACCTCGCGGTCTATGCGCGGCTGACGCGCGCGACGATGCTCGAGGTCGCGGACCAGGACTTCGTGAAGACCGCGCGTGCCAAGGGCGTGCCGGAAGGGCAGGTCGTCCGGCGGCACATC
Source organism: Neoroseomonas marina (assembly GCF_012927745.1). Classification (GTDB taxonomy): domain Bacteria; phylum Pseudomonadota; class Alphaproteobacteria; order Acetobacterales; family Acetobacteraceae; genus Neoroseomonas; species Neoroseomonas marina. Next base: position 28,212 of record NZ_JABBKX010000011.1, on the reverse strand, counting down.
CTGCGCAACGCGCTGCTGCCGGTCATCACCTTCGCCGGCATCCAGGCCGGGCAGTTGATCGGCGGGTCGATCCTGGTGGAGACGGTCTTCGCTTGGCCGGGCATCGGGCGCCTTGCCTTCGATGCGCTGCTGGCACGCGACTACGCCGTGCTGCTCGGCGTGTTCTTCTGCACCTCGGTCATGGTGGTGGGATTCAATCTCGTGACGGATCTCCTCTATGCCGTCGTCGATCCGCGCGTGGAGGTCGAAGGATGAGCGACTTCTGGCGACGCTTCCGCCGCAACCGCGGCGCTGTGGTGGGCCTGGTGATCCTGGCGCTGGTGATCGCGGTCGCGGCCTTCGCCTCCGTGCTTTTCCCGGGCAGCCCCTGGGACATGGCGACGGCCCCCTTCGTCCCGCCGGGCGAGGAGGGGATGCTGCTTGGCTCCGACAGCCTCGGGCGCGACGTGGCGGCGGGGATCGCGCATGGGGCGCGGATCTCGCTCATGGTGGGCGCGGTCTCGACGGTCGCGGCGCTGTTCATCGGGGTCTCGCTCGGGGCCGTTGCCGGGTATCTCGGCGGCGTCGCGGACGATGCGGTGATGCGCTTCACCGAGTTCTTCCAGACCATCCCCTCCTTCGTCTTCGCCATCCTGCTGGTGGCGATCTTCACGCCGACCATCGGGTCCGTGGTCTTCGCCATCGCCGTCGTCTCCTGGCCGCCGGTCGCGCGGGTTGTGCGGGCCGAGTTCCTCTCCCTGCGCTCGCGCGAATTCGTCCAGGCGGCGGAGGTACTGGGCAAGTCGCGCATCGCCATCGTGGTGACCGACATCCTGCCGAATGCGCTGTCGCCCATCGTGGTGCTGTCCTCGCTGATGGTCGCCTCCGCGATCCTGCTCGAGAGCGCGCTGTCCTTCCTTGGCCTCGGCGATCCAAACCTGATGACCTGGGGCTTCCTGATCGGGTCCGGGCGGTCCGTGATCCGACTGGCGTGGTGGATGAGCGTCTTTCCGGGCCTCGCCATCTTCCTCACCGTGTTGGCGCTCAACCTGGTGGGGGAGGGGCTGTCGGACGCGCTGAATCCGCGCCTCGCCCGCCAGCGGGGAGGCGCGGCATGAGCCTCCTGTCGGTCGAAGGGCTGACCGTCGCCCTGCCCCCCGGCGGCGACCGCCCCAACGCTGTCGAAGACATCACCCTGTCGGTGAACCCGGGCGAGATCGTTTGCGTCGTGGGCGAGTCCGGATCCGGCAAGTCGATCACCGCCAATGCCGTGATGGGGCTACTGCCCAAGGGCCTGCCGGTAACGTCCGGCCGCATCCTGTTCGAGGGCGAGGACCTGTTGCCCCTTGGCCCCGAGGCCATGCGCCGCCTGCGGGGCGCGCGGGTCTCCATGATCTTCCAGGAGCCCATGACGGCGCTGAACCCCGTCATGCGGGTGGGCGACCAGATTGCGGAGGCGATGCGCGTCCATGGCGCCGGCGGCGATTCCGCGAAGCGCGTGCCGGAACTGCTCGCCGCGGTGAACCTGCCCGATCCGGCAGCGACGGCGCGATCCTATCCCTTCCGCCTGTCGGGCGGCCAGCGGCAGCGCGTGATGATCGCCATGGCGCTGGCGCTCGAACCCTCGCTGCTGATCGCGGATGAGCCGACGACGGCGCTCGACGTGACCACGCAGATGCAGATCCTGCGCCTGATCCGCGAGATCCAATCGCGCCGCGGCACCGGCGTCATGTTCATCACCCATGATTTCGGCGTGGTGGCCGAGATCGCCGACCGCGTCGCCGTGATGCAGAAGGGCCGCATCGTCGAGCAGGGCACGGCCGCGGAGGTGCTGAACAACCCGCAGCACCCCTACACGCGCGCGCTGATCGCCGCGGTGCCGCATGGCGCGCCGAGCGGCGCCGCGGCCTCGACGGCGCCCCTGGTCCTCGAGGCCAAGGGCGTCGAGAAGACCTACCGTCGCCCCGGCGGCTGGTTCGGCCCGAAGCCGGTCGTGAAAGCGGTCCACGACGCCGACTTCGTCCTGCGCAAGGGCGAGACGCTCGGCCTGGTTGGCGAATCCGGCTCCGGCAAGTCGACTCTCGCGCGCTGCGTCGTGCGCCTGGTCGAACCCGAGAAGGGCGAGATCATCTTCGAAGGCGCCGACCTCCGCCCGCTCTCGCGGGGGGCCTGGAAGCCCTATCGCAAGAAGATCCAGATGGTCTTCCAGGACCCCTTCGCCTCGCTGAACCCGCGGCGGCGCGTCGGCGACATCATCGCCGAGGGGCCCGTCACGCATGGCGTCGAACGGGGCGAGGCGCTGGCCCGGGCGCGGGACCTGCTGCGGCTGGTGCAGCTCGATCCTGGCGCGATGGACCGCTATCCGCATGAATTCTCCGGCGGGCAGCGGCAGCGCATCGGCATCGCCCGGGCGCTCGCCATGGAACCGGAACTGCTGATCGCGGATGAACCGGTCTCGGCTCTCGATGTCTCGGTGCAGGCGCAGGTGCTGGCGTTGCTTGCCGACATCCGCGCACGGCTTGGGCTGACGATGCTCTTCATCACGCATGACCTGCGCGTCGCGGCCCAGGTCTGCGATCGCATCGCGGTGATGCAGCGCGGCGCGATCGTCGAGCAGGGGCCGACCGCAGAGGTGTTCGGCAGCCCGCAGCACGCCTATACCCGGCAATTGCTGGACAGCATCCCGGGGCGGTCCTGGACCCCGCCGGTGATCGCCGCCTGAGGAGTTGATGATGACTGAAATGTTGGACCCCGGCGCGCGGCGCTCGATCCTGGATGCCGTGGACGCGTTGCGCGACGACGCCGTCCGCACGCTGGAGCGCCTGGTGCGCTGCCCCTCGACGCTCGGCAACGAGCAGTCGGCGCTGAACGAAATGGCGCGGATCTACGAAGGGCTGGGCCTCGCGCCGCGCCGCGTGCCGACGGTACCGGCTCGGCTTGCGTCGCATCCCGGCTTCTCGCCGCCGCTCGTCTCCTATGAAGGCCGCGACAACGTCGTTGCCGTGTTCACGCCGCGCGAGCGGCAGGGCCGCAGCCTCGCCCTGCAGGGACATGTCGACGTGGTGCCCGAAGGGGCGGCCGACATGTGGGAGACGCCGCCCTACGAGCCCGCCATCCGCGGCGGCCGCATGTATGGTCGCGGCGCGGGCGACATGAAGGCGGGCATCGTGTCCTACGTCACGGCCTTCAAGGCGCTGCGCCTCGCCGGCCTGCAGCCGGCCGCCGAAGTGCAGATGCAGTCGGTGATCGAGGAGGAATGCACCGGCAACGGCGCGCTCGCCGCCATGCTGGCGCTGCCGCGCACCGATGCGGTCATCATCCCCGAACCCGGCCCCGGCCTGCCGGCGATGTATTCGGCCGAGGTCGGCGTGGTCTGGGCTTGGGTGACGGTCAGCGGCCGGCCGGCACATGTGCGCGACATGCAGGCCGGCCTCAACGCGATCAAGGCCGCCAACGCCATCGCCGCGCGCTTCGAGGATTATCAGGCCGAGATGAACAAGGCCGAGCGCATCCATCCCTCCTTCCGCGGCGTGAACCATCCGGTGAACGTGAACTTCGGCACCATCGAGGGCGGGGAGTGGAATTCCTCGGTGCCCACCCGCGCGCGCATCGGCATGCGCGTCGGCGTGATGATGGGCTACACGGCGGCGCAGACGAAGGCCGACATCGAGCGCCTGGTGGCCGAGGCCGCGCAGGATCCCGCCCTGAAGGGCGCGACCGTGAAGCTGGAATTCAAGGGCTTCATGGCAGACCCCTGCGTCTTCGACATGAACGCGCCGATCGTGACCATGGCCAAGCGCAACTTCGCCGATGTCTCGGGTGGCTTCCTGCGCGACTACCCGGCGACGGGGCTGACCGACGGGCGCTTCTTCACCCTGTACCAGGAAACGCCGGTCGCCTGCTTCGGGCCGGACGCGCAGGAGATCCATGGCATCGACGAGAGTGTCGGGCTGGATTCGATGCACGACATCACGCGCACCATCGCGCTGACCATGGCCGAGTGGTGCGGGGTGGAGACGACGTGATGGCGACGAACGTCCCCCTGTCCGGAGCGCGGCTCTGGGACAGCCTGATGGAGATGGCGAAGATCGGCGGCACCGCGAAGGGCGGCTGCAACCGGCAGACGCTGACCGACCTCGATTCCGAAGGCCGCCACCTTCTGCAGCGCTGGGCCGAGGCGGCGGGCTGCACCATGTCCGTCGACCGCGTCGGCAACATGGTGCTCACGCGCCCCGGCCGCGATCCTTCGCGCAAGGCGGTCGCCTTCGGCAGTCATCTCGACACCCAGCCGACGGGCGGGAAGTTCGACGGCATCCTCGGCGTGCTGGCGGGCCTCGAGATCCTGCGCGCGGTGCACGAGGCCGGCGTCGAGACCGAGGCGCCGCTCATGCTCATCAACTGGACCAACGAGGAAGGCGCGCGCTTCTCGCCCCCCATGATGGGCAGCGGTGCAGCCATGGGCATCTTCACCGAGGAAGAGGTCCTCGCGAAGCAGGACCCCGAGGGCAAGGTCTTCGGCGAGGAACTCGCGCGGATCGGCTGGAAGGGCGCGGCCGACCCCGCCGCGCTGCGCGACATCGGCGCCTATCTCGAGCTGCATATCGAGCAGGGGAAGCTGCTCGAGGATGCCGGCAAGGATATCGGCGTCGTCACCAAGGCGCTGGCACAGAACTGGCTCGAGGTGACGGTCGAGGGCGAGGAGGCGCATGGCGGCTCCCCCATGGCCGGGCGGCGCGACGCGCTGATGGCCGCCGCCCCGCTGATCGCGGCGATCGAGCGCATCGCGCTCGGCGCCGTCAGCGCATCGGGTGAACCGGGCCGTGCGACGGTCGGGCGCCTGACCGTCTATCCTGACAGCCGCAACATCGCCCCCTCCCGCATTTGGTTTTCGGTCGACACGCGCCATGGCGACCCGGACCTGCTCGCGAAGATGGCCGAGGAGATCCGCGCCGAGGCCACAGCGATCGCCGCCGCGCGCGGCGTGAGGATCACCGTCGCCGACTTCTGGTATTCGCCGCTGACGCCCTTCGACCCGGTGCTGGTCGGGCGCGTGCGGGATGCGGCCGAGCGGCTCGGCTATCCGCACATGGACATGCCGACGGGCATCGGCCACGACGCTGTCTATGTCGCGCGCCGCGTGCCGACGACGATGATCTTCTGCCCCTGCCATGGCGGCCTGAGCCACAACGAGGCCGAGAGCATCACCCCCGAATGGGCCGAGGCCGGCATGCGCGTGCTCGCCGACGCCGTGCTCGCCACCGCCGGCATTGCCAAGGACTGACCCCATGACCCGCATCGCCATCGGTGGCTTCCAGCACGAGAGCCATTCCTTCGCCCCGCGCCCTACCGCGTGGATGGATTTCGTGAAGCCGGGCGGCTTCCCGCCCGTGCAGCACGCGGCGACGCTGCTCGACACGCTGCGCCCGACCTCGGTCCCCTGCGCCGGCGCCATCGCGGTGGCCGAGGCGGAGGGCGTCGAGATCGCGCCGCTCGCCTGGGCCTTCGCCAACCCCGCCGGCCCCGTGACGCGCGAGGCCTTCGAGCGCATCACGGCGCTGATCGTCGCCGCCCTGTCGGACGCGATGGACGCCGGGCCGCTCGACGGCGTCTACCTCGAACTGCATGGGGCGATGGTCTCGGACGACTTCCCCGATGCCGAGGCCGAGGTGCTGCGTCGTGTCCGCGCCGTGGTCGGCCCCGACCGGCCGATCGCCGTCAGCCTCGACCCGCATGCCAACAAGACGGCGGCGATGGTCGCGCATTCCGACGTGCTGGTGCCCTACCGCACCTATCCGCACATCGACATGAAGCCCGCGGGCGCCCAGGCGATGCGCCTGCTGCTGCGGATGATCCGGGAAGGCCGCAAGCCCGCCAAGGCGTTCCGCGAGCTCGATTTCTGGACCCCGCTGCCCGGCCAGTGCACGATGGTCGCGCCGATGTCCGAGGTGATGGAGGAACGCGCGCGCCTCGGCGAGGGCGAGGGCGTCTGGGAAGTCGGCTTCTGCTTCGGCTTTCCCTATGCGGATTTCCCGGGCTGCGGCATGGCGATCGCGACCTATGCCGATACGCTCGACCAGGCGGATGCGGCGGCCGACGGCCTTGCCCGCTTCATCGCGGCGAAGGAACCCGAATTCGCGCTCGGCGTCGTCGCGGCGGCGGAAGGCGTCAAGCGCGCCATGGCCATGCGCGGGGAGGGACCCGTCATCCTCGCCGACACGCAGGACAATCCGGGCGGCGGCGGGCACGGCGACACGACGGGGCTGCTGGCGGAACTCATCCGCCAGGACGCGCAGGGCGCGGTGCTGGCGCCGATGAACGATGCCGAGGCCGCCGCCGCCTGCCATGCGGCCGGGGAGGGGGCGACGATCGAGCTCGACCTCGGCGGCAAGAGCGACGGCGCGCCGCTGCGCGTGACTGCGCTGGTCGAGAAGCTGTCGGACGGCAAGTTCACGCTGACCGGCCCGATGGGGAAGGGGAATCCGGCCAATCTCGGCCCCTCCGCCCTGATCCGCGTGGCGCCGGGCGTGCGCGTCGTGCTGGTCAGCCGCAAGATGCAGGCGCATGACCAGGCGCTGTTCCGCTTCCTCGGCATCGAGCCCGCGGAGCAGAAGATCGTCGCGGTGAAGTCGAGTGTGCATTTCCGTGCCGACTTCCAGCCGATTGCCTCCGAGGTGATCGTCGTGACGGCGCCGGGCCCCGTGGTGGCAGATCCCGCGGTGCTGCCCTTCACGAATTTGCGACCTGGACTGCGCCTCCGGCCGGGCGACAACCGCCGCACCGGCTGAATCTGCGCGCCTGCGCCGCAGAATCGTGACTTGAGCGGATCGATCGGGATCGCCAAATTCGTTCTGGTCGCGTTTCTGCGGCGCTGGGAATGGGAACGCGGTCTTGCCGGTTGGCCTGGATAGTCTGCCCGATGATGTCGTGATCGGGGCGCAGTCGAGTTCATCGGGGACCTTCAGCTACACCCTGTTCCAGTCGCTGAAGGAATCGAACGAGATCTACAGCGTCACAGGTGGCCTGTATCGCGAGGGCCCCTACAGTGACCTGGTCTTCGCGCAGGCGGACGGCTTGCACTGGCGAGCCTATGACCCGTCGTCGAACGCCTTCGACGGGTCTGTCGTCTTCGGGGGCGCGGGCGACGCCTATTACGTCCACTCCGTCGACCTCAACAATGATGGCTTCCTGGACCTCGTCGGCACCAACCGCGACAGCCCGACCTCCGGGGATCCAAACAGCGTCCGCGTCTACAACTACGTCGCGCAGCCGGACGCCGCGCCCGGCGCGGCACCCTTCAGCGCGGGCTCCTACAACACGATCCCGATCGGCGCGATGGTCATGCTCAGCAGCAACGACATCGTGCAGGTCCATGACTCGGCCTTCGCCGACTTCAACGGCGACGGCAGGATGGACATCATCGTCGCCGGCGTGAACCAATACGACGTCAGCGGCGTCAGCGGCGGGAACGATATCGACGTCTATGGCTGCTACGCCATCGGCCTTGGCAACGGCGACGGCACCTTCGCCTTCCAGGGCTTCCAGTACACCAGCACCGAAGCCGGCGGGCAGAGCGGGACCGCCGGGCTGCAATCGGGGATCCTGGCCCGCGTGACGGCGGGGGATTTCGACGGCGACGGCCTGGTCGACGTCGCCTTCGCCTATCACCCCGACAACGGCCTGCCTTTCTCGACCCCCTATCCGACCGCGTTCATCGTCTGGGGCGATGCCGGCTCCTCCTCGAGCACGCCGGTGCTCAACGTGGCGTCCAGCAACACCTACACGAACAGCTGGGACAATCCGCAGGACGCGCTCGCCGTGCGACCCTCGGCCTCGGCCACGGCGGACCAGCTGGTCATCGCGTTCAACTCCTCGCTGCACATCGCGAGCTTCAACGCCGACCGTACGCTGAACCAGGACACCTCCATCTCGAATACCCCGCGGGGAAATCTCGGCACGTCGCTCGACTACGACCTCGACGGCAGCCCGGACGTCATGGTCGCGGATGGCAACGCTTCCGGGATGTTCTTCGGCTTCGACTGGACCGCGACCGGCAGCAGCTTCGCCTATGGGGCGGGCGGCATGACGCTGGGCACGGACATCGACGGCGGCGCCGGGCTCGACTTCAACGGCGATGGCAAGCCGGACTTCTTCGGGCCCTTCAAGGACTATCTCTACGTCTACGAGAACACCACCGCGACGACCTCCGACGTCGGCCAGGTGAGGCTGAACGAGGGCATTCCGGTCGCCGGGCGCGCCATCAACGGCGTCGGCGCAGGCTTCATGACCGGTGGCGGCGACGCGGCCTATACCGTGACGGTCCTTGGTGGCCGATCGTCCTACGACAACGCGCTGGGCTGGTTCGACATGCGTGCGGACGGCAGCTTCGGCCCGGCCCGGTTCATCGATCTCAAGGCCGCGACGCAGGGCATCGACCTCGGCACCCCGGACGCAGGCAGCCGCATCGGGCTCTTCCTCGTGGCCAACGGGGCCTTCCTGAACGACGATCTCGGCGGGGCATTCCGCTTCGTCGACAGGCAGACCGGCGAGGATGCCCGGCTCGGCTCCCATGACCCGATGCTGGTCCGCGACGGCCCCGGGGGCGGGGCGATCGTCGGCGACATCTTTCACAGCCTCGATGCGAATCCGTTCGATGCCGTCAATCCGCTGAACTCGGGCGGGCGGGTGCAGATGCTGTCGCGCCTCGATGCCGATGGCAGCCTGGTGATCGGGATGGAGGATCTGCGCCTCGCCAACGGCGACGCCGATTTCAACGATCTCGTGCTGCGCGTCACGGTCACCGAGCCGCTCTTCGGCATCTGACGTCCGGGGCGTCAGCGCCCCAGCGCCTCCATCTCGCGCAACGCCGGCTGCAGCGCGGCCGGCGCACGGCCGATGCCCCACATCACCAGATGGGACTGGCCGCCCCGCCGTCGCGCGAGCGAGCAGGTCATGTTCGACGGCTCCCCGCGCGGCATGCGCTCGAAACGGGCCGTGTCGAGCAGGGCCGCGATGCGGGCATAGGCCTCGGCGCGATCCTCGAGCCGCGTTTCCTCGAGCGGCGCGCCGGCGTGCGGGCGCCGCAGGCGGACCACGGCACCGTCCGGTGCGATGCGCAACCCGCCGCCCCCGCCGGTGACGCCGCCACCGCAATAGGAGGTGATCGCGTCCGTCGGGGCCTCGTCCGCCCCGCCGAGCAGCAGGGCGAGCATCATCGCCACGCCGACCAGTTTCAGGCTGAAGCCTCCAGCAGGGCGCGCACGGCAGGTGCACGCGGAATCGGCGCGACGGCGCCGTATCCCGTCGTCGACAGCGCCGCCGCGGCGTTGGCGTAGCGTGCCGCCGCGACCGGGTCATCGCCGGCCAGGGTACGGGCCAGGAAGGTGCCGGCGAAGGTATCCCCCGCGCCGGTCGCGTCCACCGCCTGGACCTTGTGGGCGGCGATGCGTGTGCGGCCCTGCCGCGTGGCGACCAGGCAGCCCGCCGCGCCGCATTTCAGCAGCACCAACGGCGCGAGGCGCAGGTAGAAGTCCGCCACCGCATCGGGGTCGGTCAGGCCCGTCAGCGCCGTCGCGTCATCGAGCGAAGGCAGGGCGATGTCGGCCATCCCGATCGCCGCATGGATCACCGCGGCGGCCCGGGCCGCTGGCCAGAGCCGGAGCCGCAGGTTGGTGTCGTAGGAGACCTTCACCCCCGCCGCCCGGGCGACCTCCATGGCGCGGAAGCCGGCGTCGCAGGCGCTCGCCGAGATCGCCTGGCTGATGCCGGACAGGTGCAGGATCCGCGCGCTGCGGATCGCCGCTTCGGGAACCTCCTCGGGCGCGTAGAGGGCGGCGGCGCTGCCGGTCCGGTAGAAGGTGAAGTGGTGCCCGCGCGCATCGTGGGTGACGAAGTAGATTCCGGTTGGTGCCTCCGGTCGACGGATCACAGTCGCCGCATCCACGCCTTCCCGGGCCCAGAGCGCGAGGAAGGAGTCGCCCGGACCGTCCTGGCCGATTCCGCTGACGTAGCCGGCGGACGCCCCCGACCGCGCCGCCGCGATCGCGGCGTTCGAGGTGTCGCCGCCATGGCCTTCGAGGTAGAGCACCCGGCCGTCCGGCCCCACCGCCTGCTGGTTGAACTCCAGCATCGGCTCGCCCATGCAGAGCAGGTCGGGCATGCCTCAGGCCTTCATGATGCCGAGCGCTTCCTCGGCCGCGCGCTGCACCGCGGCGCGGTCGCCGGCGGCGACCAGCGTCTCGTCCACCAGCTTGCCGCCGATGCCGACGAAGGCGGCCCCTGCCGCCAGATAGTCCGGTGCGTTGCGGGCATCGACGCCGCCCGTCGGGCAGAAGGCGACATCGGGAAACACCGCGCGGATCGAGCGGATATGCGCCGGACCGCCGGCGGAACTCGCGGGGAAGATCTTCACCACGTCGGCGCCGGCGTCGAGTGCGGCGCGGACCTCCGTCGGCGTCATCGCCCCGAGCATCAGGCAAGCGCCGGCATCCTGGCAGGGGCTGGCGAGGGTCGCATCGACCCAGGGGGCGACGATGAACTTCGCCCCGGCCTCGAGGCATGTCTCGGCGGTGCGGGCGTCGGGCACCGTCCCGGCGCCGACCAGCAGGGCGGGATCCTGGGCCAGCGCGCGGATCAGGGCCGGCGCCTCGGGCACCGTCATCGTGATCTCGAAGACGGTGATCCCGGCCTCCTGCAGCCAGGCGACGGCGGTCGCGGCGCGCGTGGCGGTCGAGGCCCGCACCACGGGGATGATGCGCGCCGCCCTGAGGCGGGGAACGAGGGGGTGCATGGCAGTGATCCTCCGGCCGCCATGCTTGGCCGTCCGCGCGCCCCGGGCAAGGGCGCTGCGGTCAGCCCATCATGCGGTCGGCGGTGCCCTGGAGGGTTCGGGTCGCGGTGAGCGCCCGTTCGATCTCGGTCGCGGCCACGTCGAGCGCGCAGCGATAGCCGGCCACGCCGGCACCGAGCCGTGCCATCGTGCCCGTGAGGTCGCCGATCGCCGAGCGCAGCCCCTGGGCGGCCTGGGATTGTTCGCCGAGCGCGTCCTCCAGGCGCCGCAGCGCGAGGCGAAGCCGGTCCTCCGGACGTTGGGGGAAGATGGCGAGCCGAGGCGTTTCGCTCGGATCCTCAGGCGTATCGACGGCAGGCATGGGGACCTCGGCGACGGTTCGTTAACGAATTATTAGCGAATCTCAACAGCTGAGGCGAGGTGAATTCGTCTCGATTTTTCAATCTCGTCGCCAAAAATCTTCTGGATGATGCCAGGATCGGTCGAGATCGAAGAAGAATTCAATTATATCAATTTATTATGGGATAAATCTCAAGCTGATCGGTAGATGCGGGCTGCGCCGCTCCGATCCCGAGCGCTCGACCTGCCGTCATCGCACCGCCAATTCCAGCGCGCGCCCCGATGCTCTAAGACCCGCATGGAAACAGAGGATCAGATGGGCATAGCTCTCGAAATCGCCGTCATTGTCATGCTCGTGCTGCTGAACGGCGCCTTCGCGATGAGCGAACTGGCCATCGTCTCATCCCGTCGTTCGCGTTTGGTTGCGCTGCAACGCAAGGGCAGCGTCGGGGCCGAAGCGGCCCTGGCGCTGGCGGACGATCCCCAGCGATTCCTGCCCACGGTGCAGGTCGGCATCACCCTGGTCGGCATCGTCGCCGGCGCCTTCGGCGGCGCCCGCCTCGCAACCACGCTCGGCGAAGTGCTGAACGCGATCCCCCTTCTCGCGCCCTATGGCTCCGAGATGGCCTTCGGCCTGGTGGTCATCGCCATCACCTATCTCAGCCTGATCCTCGGCGAACTGGTTCCGAAGCAGGTCGCGCTGCGCAATCCGGAACGCGTCGCCGTGGTCGTCGCGCGGCCTCTGTCGGCGCTGTCGCGCTTCTCCTCGCCGATCGTCTGGGTGCTCGGAAAGTCCTCCGCCGTCGTGCTGCGGCTGCTCGGCCCCGCTCCGACCGGCGAGCAGGCCGTCACCGAAGAGGAGGTGAAGGCCGTGGTCGCCGAGGGTGCGGAGGCCGGCGCCCTCGAGACCGAGGAGCGGCACATGATCGAGCGCGTGCTGCGGCTTGCCGACAAGCCGGTCCGCGCGTTGATGACGCCGCGCAACGACCTCGCCTGGCTCGACCGTTCGGACCCGCCGCAGGACATCGCCGCGCGGCTGCGCGCGAGCCACGTCACCCGTTTCGTCGTCGCGGACGGGCGGGTGGACAACGTGGTCGGCGTCGTGGCGGCGAAGGATCTGCTGGACCAGATGCTGGAAGGCGCGCCGATGTCCATCGCGGCCGCCCTGCGCCAGCCCCTGGTGCTGCCCGATACGCTGACGGCGCTCGACGCCCTGGAACGCCTCCGGGAGGATCCGCTCGGCATGGCGCTCGTCATGGATGAGTACGGGTCCTTCGAGGGCGTGGTCACCGCCTCGGACCTTCTGGAAGCCATCGTCGGCGAGCTCGGCCCGGCCGAGGAGGTCGCCGACGGCGTCGCGATCGAGCGTGCGGACGGGTCCCTGCTGCTCGACGGCTCGATGCCGTCGGACGAACTGCGGGCACGGCTCGACCTGCCGCAACTTCCCGCGGCCGGCACCTACCACACGGTGGCGGGGCTGATGCTCGCGCTGCTCAAGCGCGTCCCGAAGGAGGGCGACCGCATCGTCTGGGCCGGCTGGCGCTTCGAGATCGTCGACATGGATGGCCGGCGCGTGGACAAGGTGCTGGCGATGCGGGAGGAGGCGTCGGTCTAGGCTGCCGTTGCGGCATGACGACGGGGAGGATCAAGGGCTGACCGAGATCCCCGTCGACGCGGCCGTGGTGGCCCGGGTACCGGTGACCAGGAGACCGGCGAGCAACTGATCGCCGACCTCGGGGGCCTCGCCCAGACGCTGACGCGGGACGGGCATTACGCGCGCGACGAATTGCCCGGCAGCCTGCTGCGGTCCGTCGCGGTCGACCGCTACCGCGGCGAGGTCCACAACGGCGGGCACCGGCAGTTCGTGGCCAATCCGGAGTGGACGCCCGCCGCGGTGGCGGAGTGCCGAGCCGCGTTGCGTGCATTGCCCGACGCCGCCTTCGCCACCGTCTTTGATCGTTTCGTCGGCTTCGTCGAGGCCCATCCCGACGCGCTGTGGATACTCTCCGAGGCGGGGTTCGACGGCCCGGACCGGATGCTCGACGAGACCGATGCGGCGTTCTTCGCGGCCGGCGGGGTCCGGGCGTTGACCGCGGCCAATGCCGCCTGGCTGTGCTCGTTGCCGGACCTGCGCCCTCTGCCAGCCGCGGCGCCGGCCGTCCACATCGAACGCCTGTTGGCCGCCCGGGCCAGGGGCGAGGTGCGTCGCGCCCAACGCCTGGCCCTCGAAGGCGAACGGCACCGGCAGGACGGGCACTTCATCGTGGGGCAGGTGCTCGCGCGCATGTCCGTGCCGCCGCTCGGCGTGCGCCGCTGGGAGTGGCCGCGCTGCGGGCCGTGGACCGACGGCGTGACGGCCTATCTGCTGTCCCTGGAGACGGATGCCGGCGCGGCGCTGGCGGTGCTGGATGCAGCGCTGGCGCGTCTGTATCTCGGTACGCCGGAGGAACTCGATGCCCTGGCGGCGGGGCGGCTGGGGCCGCCTTCGGGCTCGGCCGGCTGTTCCGCCGCCGGCATCCTGCGATACCGGTGGTGGATGTGCCGACGCGCGCGTTGGAGGCGGCCGTGGCGGAACGGACGGGCCGGCCGCTCGAGGCGCTGCTGGTCCCCGCCCTCGCTGCTATTGCGCTGCACTCCGCGCGATCGGCGCGATGAACTGCGGCTCAGTGTCCCAGGGGAACAGGATCCAGGTGTCCTGGGACACTTCGGTGATGAAGGTGTCCACGGTCGGCTTTCCTGCCGGCTTCGCATAGACCGTCGCGAAATGCGCCTTGGGCAGCAGGGCGCGGATGACGCGGGCGGTCGTGCCGGTGTCGACCAGGTCGTCCACGATCAGCCAGCCGGCCCCGTCCCCCGCCGCGTCCGGCGCCTTGGCGACATGGGGCTGGCCGCGCTTCTCCTCGTCATAGGTGACGATCGAGACGCTTTCGATCAGCCGGCAATCGAGCTCGCGGGCGATGATCGCGGCCGGGATCAGCCCGCCGCGGGTGATCGCGACAATCCCCTTATAGGGACCGCGTTCGAGCAGCCGCCAGGCCAGCGCCTTGCTGTCGCGGTGCAACTGGTCCCAGGTGACGGTGTAGTAGCGCGGCGCCATCAGAACATCCTCCCTCCGTCCGGCACTCGCAGGTCCGGCTTCAGCAGCACGACCGCACCGTTCTCGTCCGGCACGCCGAGTACCAGGACCTCGCTTTCGAAGCCCGCGATCCGGCGCGGTGGGAAGTTCACCACCGCCATGACCTGGCGCCCGATCAGCCGGTCCGGCGCGTAGTGCACCGTGATCTGCGCCGAGGATCGCCTCACGCCCAGGGTGCCGCCGAAATCCACCCAGAGACGGATGGAAGGCTTGCGCGCCTCGGGGAAGGGCTGGGCGTCGACGATGGTGCCGACGCGGATGTCGAGGCGGTCGAAATCCTCGATGGTGGCCGTGCTGTCCATCCCCGGCCCTTAGAGCAGAAGCGCCCGCCGCGCGAGGGGTTCCGGCGCTTGCCCGGCCCGCCATCGCCCCGGCGCGGGGCAGGGCGGCGCCGGGGTGGCCTTTCCTTGACGGCCCTCTCGTTGCATGGAAGGCGCAACGTCTTCACGGAAACGGACCCGAGATGCGCGACTTCCACCTTCCCGGCCGCAGCGCCGCCTATGGCACCAACGGCATGGCGGCGACCTCCATGCCCCAGGCGACGCTCGCCGCGCTCGACATCCTGCGCGCCGGCGGCAATGCGCTCGACGCCGCCATCGCCGCCTGCGCGGTGCAGTGCGTGATCGAGCCCCAGTCGACCGGCATCGGCGGCGACTGCTTCTGCCTCTATGTCCCGGCGGGCTCCGCCAAGGTCATCGCCATCAACGGGTCGGGCCGCGCGCCCGGTGCCGCGACGCCCGAGGCGCTGCGCGCCGCCGGGCTGACCGCCATGGTCAATACCTCGGCCCATTCGGTGACCATCCCCGGCGCGATCAGCGCCTGGGAGCTGCTGAACCGCACGCATGGGCGGCTCGGCCTCGACGCCATCCTGCAGCCGGCGATCCGCTATGCCGAGGAAGGCTTCGCCCTGTCCCCGCGCGTTGCCGCGGACTGGGAGGGCTCGGTCGGCAAGCTGTCGAAGAACGAGGCCTCCGCGCGGCGCTTCCTGAAGGACGGGGAGGCACCCGCCCTCGGCACCCGCTTCGTGCAGCCGGAACTGGCCCGCACGCTGCGCGCCATCGCCACCCGCGGCAAGAAGGCCTTCTATGAGGGCGAGATCGCGGCCGACATGGTCGCGACCCTGCGCGCCGCCGGCGGCCTGCACACCGAGGAGGACTTCGCCCGCGGCGCCGACGCCGCGGAGTTCGTCGAGCCGATCTCGATCAAGTGGCGCGGCCTCGAGGTCTTCCAGTGCCCGCCGAACGGCTCGGGCATGCATGTGCTGCAGATCCTCGGCATCCTGGGCAACCTGCAGACACCTGAGGAGGGCGCCGGTTCCGCCCTGCGCTACCACCGGCACATCGAGGCGGCGCGCATGGTCTATCGCGACCGCGACGCCTTCCTCGCCGATCCGTCCATGGTCGACGTGCCGGTCGCGAAGCTGACCTCGGCCGACTACCTGAAGCGCCTTGCCGCGCTGATTCGCGACGACGCCGCGCTGCCGGAACTGCCGCCGGCGGGCGAGAGCGACCTCGCGAAGCACAAGGACACCGTCTACCTCTGCGTCGTCGACAAGGACGGCAACGCCTGTTCGTTCATCAACTCGCTGTTCGAGGGCTTCGGGTCGGGCATCCTCGCCGAGAAGGCGGGCGTCATGCTGCAGAACCGCGGCTTCGGCTTCCGCATCCAGGAAGGCCACCCGAACTGCATCGCGCCGAACAAGCGCCCGCTGCACACCATCATCCCCGGCATGGTGATGAAGGACGGCCAGGCGATCATGCCCTACGGCGTGATGGGCGGCCGCTTCCAGCCGACCGGCCAGACGCTGTTCCTGGCGAACCACTTCGAGTTCGGCATGGACGTCCAGGCGGCGATCGACTTCCCGCGCCTGATGCCGCAGGACGGCAAGGTGCAGATCGAACGCGGCATCCCGGGGTCGGTCGTCGACCAGCTCAACCGCATGGGTCATGTCTGCGAGCTGATCGACAAGCCGCATGGCGGCGGCCAGGCGATCCTGATCGACCGGGAGAAGGGCTGCCTGGTCGGCGGGTCCGACCCGCGCAAGGACGGCTGCGCGATGGGCTACTGATCCGCCGGGCCAGGGGCGCTTGCCGCCCCCGGCCCGCGGGTCGAGACTGCCCCCCGCGTCCGGCAGCGGGCGCGGGGAGGACAGCCATGACGCTCAGCGCCATCCGCGCCGACATCACGGCGCTCGACGTCGACGCCATCGTCAATGCGGCCAATGAGCGGCTCGCCCAGGGCGGCGGCGTCTGCGGCGCGATCTTCCGCGCAGCCGGGGAAGCGCTCCTCGCGCGCGCCTGCGCGCCCCTTGCGCCCTGTCCGACCGGCGCGGCGCGCATCACCCCGGGCTTCGCCCTGAAGGCGCGCCACGTCATCCACGCGGTCGGCCCCGTCTGGTACGGCGGGGACCGGGACGAGCCGGCGCTGCTCGCATCCTGCTACCGCGAAAGCCTGCGCCTGCTGCGGGAGGCGGGCGGGCGCTCGATCGCCTTCCCGGCGATCTCCACCGGCATCTTCGGTTACCCGCTCGCCGCCGCGACCCGGATTGCCGTCGCGACCGTGCGGGAGGAGATTGCCGCCCACGGCGATCTCGACGTCACCTTCGCCTGCTTCGACCAGCACACGCTCGACACCTACACGAAGGAACTGAGTGCATGACGGAACCCTGCGACCTCTCCGCGCTCGAGGCGCGGCGCCTGATCGGGCGCAAGGCGCTCTCCCCCGTCGAACTGATGGAATCCTGCCTCAAGCGCATCGGCGAGGTGAACCACGCCGTGAACGCGATGGTCGCGGTGGACGAGGCCGCCGCCCGCGCCGGCGCCAAGGCGGCCGAAACGGCGGTGATGAAGGGCGAGCGCCTCGGCGCGCTGCACGGCCTGCCGGTCGGCATCAAGGACCTCGAGGAAACCAAGGGCCTGCGCACCACCTATGGCAGCCCGATCTTCAAGGACTTCGTGCCCGAGGCCGATTGCGGCATGGTCGCGAACCTGCGCAAGGCGGGCGCGGTCGTCATCGGCAAGACCAACACGCCGGAATTCGGCGCCGGGGCGAACACGCGCAACGCCGTCTATGGCGTGACGGGCAATCCCTTCGATCCGACCAAGTCCGCGGCGGGGTCCTCGGGCGGGTCGGGCGTGGCGCTCGCGACCGGCATGGCGCCGATCTGCTCGGGTTCGGACACCGGCGGGTCGCTGCGCAACCCGGCGGCCTTCAACGGCATCGTCGGCTACCGGCCCTCCCCGGGCCTGGTGCCGTCCGAGAAGCGCGGCCATGGCTGGTCGGGCCTGCCGGTGCTGGGGCCGATGGCGCGCACCGTGCCGGACGCGGCGCTGCTGCTCTCGGCGATGGCGTCGGACGACGCGATGGACCCGCTCGCCTACACCCTGCCGCAGCGCGCCGTGCGCGGCGTGCCGGAGGACTACCATCCGCTGAAGCCGATCGATCTCTCGACCCTGCGCCTCGCCGTCAGCGTCGATTTCGGCCAGGCGCCGGTCGAGAAGCACATCCGCGAGGTCTTCGCCGGCCGTGCCCAGGCAGTGGCGAAGCTGTTCGGCGTGGCCGAGGAGGCCGACCCCGATTGCCGCGGCGGCGACGAGGCCTTCGAGGTGCTGCGCGCCACGGGGTTCCTCTCTTCCCACCTGCAGAAGGTGCGGGAGCGGCCGCAGGATGTCGGTCCCAACGTGCGCGCCAATGTCGAGGAAGGCCTGCGCTACACGCTCGAGGACGCGGCCAATGCCGCGGCGGCGCAGACGCGCATGTACCGCGCCTGGCAGCACTTCTTCGCCCGGCACGACATCCTGATCACGTCGGCGATCACGCTCTCCCCGCGGCCTTGGAAGGAGCTCTATCCGGCCGAGATCGACGGCAAGCCGACGCGGACCTACTTCCATTGGCTCGCCTGCGCCTACTACGTGACGCTGTGCGGGCATCCCGCGATCTCGCTGCCGATGGGCGTCGACAAGCTCGGCATGCCCTTCGGCCTGCAGATCGTCGGGCCGCGCGGCGGGGATGCGCTGGTGCTGCGCGTTGCCGCGGCGATCGAGGACGCCTTCGTCCACGACCCGGTGCTGCGCCGCCCCGCACCCGACCTCGCCGCGCTGCGCGCCGCGCCGCCGGTCAAGGAGATGCCCGGCGCGGTGGGGTGGGACTGATCTCCATGGACGCCACGGTCATTGCCGAGCTCGCACCGCGCGGGGTGCTACGGGCTGGCATCAACCTCTCGAACTTCCTGCTCGTCACCGGCCGTGACGAGCACGGCAGCCCCGAGGGCGTCGCCCCGGACATGGCGCGCGCGGTGGCCGAGCGGCTCGGCGTGCCGTTGCGCCTGGTGCCGTTTGCCAGCCCCGGCCTGCTGGCGGATGCCTGCGGCACCGATGCGTGGGACATCGGCCTGATCGGCGCGGAGCCGCAGCGGGCCGAGACGATCGCCTTCTCGGCGGCCTATGCGGAGATCGAGGCGACCTTCCTGGTGCCGCCGGGATCGCCCATCGGCTCCATCGCCGAGGTCGACCGCCCCGGCGTGCGCATCGCGAGCACGGCGCGCGCGGCCTACGACCTTTGGCTCGAGCGCAACATCCGCGTGGCGACGCTGCTGCGGGCGGAGAGCCTGGACGGCGCCTTCGCGCTGTTCCGGGAGAAGGGGCTCGACGCTCTGGCCGGGCTGCGGCCCAAGCTCATCTCCGATGCGGCGTCGATGCCCGGTGCGCGCATCCTGGATGGCCAGTTCAGCGCGGTGCAGCAGGCGATCGGCACGGCCCGGAAGAATACTGCGGGCGCCGCCTTCCTGCGCGCATTCGTCGAGGAGGCGAAGGCGAGCGGCCTGGTCGCCCGCCTGATCGCGAAGCATGGCGTGAAGGGGCTGTCGGTCGCCCCGCCGGGCTGATCACCAATAGGCGCGGTTGTAGCGCCGGTCCTGGTAGCTGCCGTAGCGCCGCCAGTCACCGCGGCGGTCATAGGGCCGCCGCTGGTAGGAGCGGTAGCCGTCGTCCTGGCTGTTCGACGCCGCGACGGCGAGGCCCACCAGCGCCGCGGCCCCGATGCCGAGGGCAGCGGTGCTGCCCCAGTCGGTCGTGCCGTCCGGGTGCTGGCAGCCCGCGATCAGCAGGCTGGCGGACAGGGCAAAGGCGGGAAGGGTACGCATGGCAGGGATCCTCCTGACCCCTGCATGATCGGCAGCCCTGGTGTCGGCAGCGCGGCGCCATTGCGGCGCCGTGCCATGATCCGGTCAGGCGCGCGCGCCGGAAAAGGCGTTGAAGGTCTGCAGCGTATAGGTGTCCTTCACGCCGGGCACGGTCTGGATCTTCTCGACGACGAACAGGCCGATGTCCCGCCCGGGCTCGAGGTAGAACTTCCCGAGCAGGTCGTACTGGCCCGACACCGAGTGCATCTCGGACAGTTCCTCGATGGTGTCGGCCATCTCGCGGGCCACGCGGTAGGCCTGGCCCATCTCGCATTTCACCATGACGAAAATCGCGCGCATCCGCAGTCCCTCGACACTGGGGCCGCCAGGCGGCCCGTTCTGACGCAGTGTCCCACGTCCGGCAGCGCGGCAGAAGCAGGAGTGGCCGGCCCCTGGCTGGGCATGGCGTGGCCAGGGGCAGGGCGGAGCGCCCAAGGCTTGGGCAGTCGCCGTGCGGGCGCGGAGTCGCAGGGCGGTCAGACCGCGGCACGCCGGTTGCTTTCGGATCGGGCATGACCGCACTCACCCAGGCCCCCGACCGGGGGGGACCCGCCCAGCCGCTGCTCGAGGTGACCGGCCTCGTGAAGCATTTTCCCATCCATGGCGGGCTGCTCGGCCGCCAGGTCGCGACGGTCCGCGCGGTGGACGGGGTGAGCCTGACGATCCGGAAGGGCGAGACGCTCGGCATCGTGGGGGAATCCGGCTGCGGGAAATCCACCACCGCCCGGCTGCTGATGCGCCTGCTCGATCCCGACGCCGGGGAGATGGTCTTCGACGGGGAACAGGTCGGCGGCACCGACCAGACCGGCGGCGTGACGCTGCGCGACTATCGCCGCCAGGTGCAGATGGTCTTCCAGGATTCCTACGCCTCGCTGAACCCGCGCCTGACCATCGAGGAGACGATCGCCTTTTCCCCCCAGGTCCATGGCGTGTCGGGTCGCGAGGCGCGGGAACGGGCGCATGAGCTGCTCGCCGCCGTCGGCCTCGCCCCGGCGCAATTCGCCCGGCGCTATCCGCATGAGGTCTCGGGTGGCCAGCGCCAGCGCATCAACATCGCCCGGGCGCTGGCGCTGCAGCCGCGCCTCGTCATCCTCGACGAGCCGGTGAGCGCGTTGGACAAGTCGGTCGAGGCGCAGGTGCTGAACCTCCTCGTCGACCTGAAGGAGAAGTTCGGCCTGACCTACGCCTTCATCAGCCACGACCTGAACGTGGTGCAGTACATCTCCGACCGCGTGCTGGTGATGTATCTCGGCCAGGTGGCCGAGCAGGGGCCGGTCGAGGAGATCTACGAACGTCCGGCGCATCCCTATACCCGCGCGCTGCTCGCCTCCCGGCCCTCGATGGATCCGGCCAAGCGCCGCACGGCGCCCCCGTTGACGGGGGATCCGCCCAACCCGGTCAACCCGCCCTCCGGCTGCCGCTTCCGCACTCGCTGCACCCTGGCCGAGGATGTCTGTGCCCAACGCGTGCCCGTCGCGGCGCCACTCTCGGCTGGTCACGAGGCTGCCTGCCATGCCGTGATGCCGGGCAGCGGCCATTCCGCCGCCCCGAGGATCGCGGCATGAGCGCCGCCCTGAAGCCCGAGGCCCCCGCGCCGCTGGTCCGCGCGCGGGATCTGACGGTCCGCTTCGTCAACCGCGATGCCACCGTCCATGCGGTAAACGGCGTCGACCTCGACCTCGCGCAGGGCGAAGTGCTCTGCCTGCTCGGCGAGTCCGGTTCGGGCAAGTCGGTCACGCTGCGGGCCCTGATGAAGTTGCTGCCGCGCCAGGCGAAGGTCGGCGGCAGCATCGAGGTCGCGGGGCGCGACGTGCAGGCGATGTCCGAGGGGCAACTGGCCGATTTCCGCGGCGGCGACATCGCGATGATCTTCCAGGAGCCGATGACCGCGCTGGACCCGGTCTTCACCATCGGCCGGCAGATCGCCGAGGCGGTGCAGCGGCATGAGGGCGTCTCGCGCTCCGCGGCCGATGCGCGCGCGCTGGAGCTGCTCGAGCTGGTGCAGATCCCCTCGGCCAAGCGGCGACTGGCGGCCTATCCGCACGAATTGTCGGGCGGGCTGCGCCAGCGGGCGATGATCGCGGTCGCCCTGGCCTGCAAGCCCAAGTTGCTGCTGGCGGACGAGCCGACCACGGCACTCGACGCCACGGTGCAGATCCAGGTCCTGCTGTTGTTGCGGGAGCTTCAGGAAAAGCTCGGCATGGGTGTCATTTTCGTCACCCATGACCTCGGCGTGGCGGGCGAGATCGCCGACCGCGTGGCTGTCATGTACGCCGGCCGGGTGGTCGAGGAGGCCGCGATCGGCCCCTTCATGGGCGGCCCGATGCATCCCTATGCGCAGGGGCTGTTGGGCGCCACCGTCCACCCGAGCATGCGCGGCAAGCGGCTGACCACCATTCCCGGTGCCCCCCCGAGCCTCGAGAAGGAGCCGACCAGCTGTGCCTTCGCCCCGCGCTGTCCTACGGCGGAACCTGCCTGCCTTGCGGGCGTGCCGCCGGCGCGCCTCGTCCGGCCGGACCGCATGGCCCGCTGCATCCGCATCCCGGCGGCGTGAGCGATCGGGCGGACGGAATCTTGCCGAAACGCGTGGCCGTGGTCACATTCGGGCGAGTTTCATGGCAGGGCGGCAATGCGGACGGTAACGCAGCTGGCGGTTCTGGCCCTCGTGGCCGGGGCCGGCGCGGGCTGGCACTACTACGGTGATCGGGTTGGCCTGCCGCCGCCGCTGCAGCTGGTGGGCCTTCAGCCCGCGCCGCAGGGGGGCAGTCGCGGCGGCGGCACCGGTGGCCCGGTGGGCGTGGTGGTGCAGCCTGTCCGCATTGCTCCGGTGGTCGAGCGCGTCGAAAGCGTCGGGACCGTGCGCGCGCGCGAGGCCGTCACCATCACCAGCAAGGTCGCCGGCATCGTGGAGCAGATCCGCTTCACCGAGGGCCAGCGCGTCAGCGCCGGCGATACGCTCGTCCAGCTCGATGCCGCCGCCCTGCGCGCCGAGCTCGATCAGGCGCGGGCGCTCCTCGACGACGCGCGCAACCAGCTGATCCGCGCCCGTCAGCTCCAGCCAGGCCAGACCATCGCCGCCCAGCGGCTCGAGACGCTCGAGGCGTTGTCGCGCCAAGCCGAAGGCCGGGTCCGTCAGGCGGAGGCACGGCTCGAGGAACTGCGCGTCACCGCACCCTTCGGCGGCCGCGTGGGCCTGCGCCAGGTCAGCCCCGGCGCGCTGATCCAACCGGGCACGGCGATCACCACGCTCGACGACACGGCGCGGGTGCGGGTGGAATTCTCGGTCCCCGAGGTGCACCTCGCCCGTGTGCGTGTCGGCAGCGCGGTCACCGCGCGCAGCAGCGCCTACGGCAACCGCCGCTTCCAGGGCACCGTCGCGGTCATCGACACGCGCCTCGACCCGGCGACGCGCTCGGTCCGCGTTATCTCCGAATTCGACAATGCCGATGAGGCGCTGCGCCCCGGCCTGTTCCTGACGGTCGAACTGGTGCTCGAGGAACGCGAGCGGGCCCTGCTGGTCGCCGAGGAGGCGATCGACCCGGTCGGCGACCGCGCCTTCGTCTTCGTCGTGCGCGACGGCCGCGCCCGGCGCCAGGAGGTGAAGCTCGGCCTGCGGCTGCCCGGCGAGGTCGAGGTACGCGATGGGCTGAACGCCGGCGAGCCGGTGGTGGTCCGCGGCGTCCAGCGCCTGCGGAACGACCTGCCCGTGCGCGTCGTCGAGACGCTGGCCAGACCGACGAGCTGAGGGGGAGGGCGCGCCGGTGGTCCTGTCCGACGTCTCGATCAAGCGACCCGTCTTCGCCACCGTCATCAGCCTGATGCTGACGGTGCTTGGCCTGTTCGCGCTGATGCGCATGCCGATCCGCGAATATCCGGCGATCGACCCGCCGATCATCCAGATCACGACGACCTATACGGGCGCCTCCGCCCCCGTGGTCGACAGCCAGATCACCGAGCTGCTCGAGGCCGCCGTCGCGGGGATCGAGGGAATCAAGACGATCTCCTCCCAATCGCGGGACGAGCGCAGCCAGATCATCATGGAGTTCCGCCTGACGCGGAACGTGGATGCCGCGGCGAACGACGTGCGCGACCGCGTGGCGCGCGCGCTGGCCCGGCTGCCGGAACAGGCCGACACGCCCGTCGTCGCCAAGGTGGACGGCGACAGTCGGCCGATCCTGTGGATCGCATTGGCCTCCGACCGGCTGTCGCCGCTCGACCTGACCGACATCGCGCGGCGGCGCATCGTCGACCGCCTCGCGATCGTCGAAGGCGTCGCCCAGGTGCTGATTCAGGGCGAGCGACGCTTCGCCATGCGCATCTGGCTGGACCGCCAGGCGCTCGCCGCGCGCAATCTCACCGTGCAGGACATCGAGGAGGCGATCCGGCGGGAGAATGTGGAACTCCCCGGCGGGCGCATCGAAAGCCAGCAGCGCGAGCTGACCGTGCGCACCGACAGCCGCATGAGCCGGCCGGAGCAGTTCCGCGAGATCGTCGTCTCGCGCGGCGCCGGCGGCGCGCAGGTGCTGCTCGGGGAGGTCGCGCGCATCGAGGTTGGCGCCGAGGACACCCGCGGCGCGTACCGCATCAACGGCCGGCCCGCCATCGGGCTCGGCATCCTGCGCCAGTCCACCGCCAACACGCTTTCCGTCGCGAACGGCGTGAAGGCCGAGATGGAGCTGATCCGTCCCTCGCTGCCCGAGGGCGTGGACACCATCATCGGCTACGACGAGAGCCTGTTCATCAGCCAGTCGATCTACGAGGTCGAGCACGCGCTGATGATCGCCCTCGCGCTCGTCATCGGCGTCATCTTCCTGTTCCTGCGATCGGTGCGCGCGACGATCATCCCGGCGGTGGCGATACCGGTCTCGATCATCGCCTCCTTCATCGCCATGGCCGCGCTCGGCTTCTCGGTGAACGTGCTGACGCTGCTGGGCCTGGTGCTGGCGATCGGGCTCGTGGTCGACGACGCCATCGTGGTGCTGGAGAACATCCACCGGCGGATCGAGGAAGGGGAAGAGCCGTTGCTGGCCTCCCTCTATGGCGCACGGGAGATCGCCTTCGCAGTCATCGCGACGACCCTCGTGCTCGTCGCCGTCTTCGTGCCGCTGTCCTTCATGGGCGGCAATACGGGGCGGCTGTTCACCGAGTTCGGGCTGGCGCTGGCCGCTTCCGTGCTCTTCTCGGGCCTCATCGCGCTGACGCTCACGCCGATGATGTGCTCGAAACTGCTGAAATCCCACCAGGGGGAGACCTGGCTGGTGCGCGTCACCGAGCCGGTCTTCCTCGGCATGAACACCGCGCTGCGCTGGACGCTCGATCGTGCGCTGCGGGCGCCGCTGCTGGTGCTCGGCGCCTCGGCCGCCCTCTGCGGCGTCGGCGTGCTGCTCTACGCCGCGCTGCCCAAGGAGTTCGCGCCGACCGAGGACCGCGGCGTCGTCATCATCCCGACCACGGGGCCCGAGGGCGCGTCCTTCGGCTACACGATGGAGCACGTGACGCAGATCGAGCGCCTGCTCCAGCGCTACGTCGACAACGGGGAGGCGGCGGCGGTCTTCGCCACCGTCGGCGGCTTCCAGCGGCCGGCGGTGGGCAACATCGCCAACATCTTCATCCGTCTCGCGCCCTGGGCCGACCGCAGCCGCAAGCAGCAGGAGATCGCGGCCGAGGTCTTCCCCCGCATTTCGCAGATCCCCGGCGTGCGCGGCTTCGCGCTGAACCCGCCCTCGCTCGGCCAGCGCGGGTTCCAGCCGCCGGTCCAGTTCGTCATCGGCGGGCCGGACTACGACACGCTGATCCAGTGGCGCGACCGTTTCATGGAGCGCGCGCGCGAGAATCCACGCCTGCTCAACCTCGACCACAATTTCAAGGAGACGAAGCCCGAGGTCCGCGTCGAGATCGACCGGCGCAAGGCCGCCGACCTCGGTATCTCCATCGCCGCCGTGGGCCGCACCATCGAGACGATGATGGGCTCGCGCGAGGTCACGACCTATGTCGTGGGCGGGCAGGAATACAAGGTGCTGCTCCAGGCGCCGGAGGAACTCCGTCTGTCGCCCTACGACCTGCAGAACGTCTTCGTTCGGACATCGTCGGGCGGGCTGGTGCCGCTGGCGAACGTCGTGACCATGTCCGAGCGCGCCCGCGCCCAGACCCTGGCGCGCGAGGACCGGGTGCGGGCCATCACCATCACGGCCTCGCTCGCCCCCGGCTATTCGCTGGGCGACGCGCTCGACTATCTCGATGGCGTGGCGCGGGAGGTACTGCCGGGTGAAGCGCGCATCGCCTACCGCGGCCAGTCGCTGGAGTTCCGCGAATCCTCCGGCGCGCTCTACGTCACCTTCGCCATGGCGTTGCTGGTGGTCTTCCTGGTGCTCGCCGCGCAGTTCGAGAGCTTCATCCACCCCTTCGTCATCCTGCTCTCGACGCCGCTCGCCGTAACGGGCGGGCTGCTGGCCCTGTGGTGGACGGGGCAGTCGCTCAACATCTTCAGCCAGATCGGCATGATCCTGCTGATCGGGTTGATGGCGAAGAACGGCATCCTGGTCGTCGAGTTCGCGAATCAGTTGCGCGACCGCGGCCTGTCGATCCGCGAGGCGGTGCTCGAGGCCTCCGTCGTGCGGCTGCGGCCGATCCTGATGACCTCCATCGCCACCGTACTGGGGGCGGTGCCGCTGGCCGCCGCAACCGGAGCAGGGGCGGAAAGCCGCCAGGCGCTGGGGGTGGTCATCGTCGGCGGCATCACCCTGTCGACCTTCGTGACGCTGTATGCCGTGCCGGCGCTGTATCTGCTGCTTGCCCCCTACACCAAGCCGATCGGGGCGATCGCGGCGAAGCTGACCGAACTCGAGGCCAGCCGCGGGAAAGGTCATGGCCACGGGCCGCAGCCGGCGGAGTGACGGGCGCGGCCGGAACGGCTAGGTTTCGCGCCGCTCTGTTTCGATTCACGGGAAGGATGTCCGGATGACCGAGGCACGTCGCGCCGCTGCTGGGCGCACGGGGGGAAAGCTGCTGGCGGATGCGCTGGTCGCGCAGGGCGTGACCCATGCCTTCTGCGTCCCGGGTGAGTCCTATCTGGACCTGCTGGACGGCCTGTATTCGGTCCGCAACCGCATCCAGCTCGTCACCTGCCGTTTCGAGGCCGGTGCCGTCCATATGGCCGAGGCCTATGGCAAGCTGACGGGCAAGCCGGGTGTCGCCATCGTCACCCGCGGCCCGGGCGCCTGCCATGCGGCGATCGGCGTGCATGTCGCCTTCCAGGATTCGACGCCCCTGGTGCTGCTGGTCGGCCAGATCCCGGTCGACGAGACCGACCGCGAGACCTTCCAGGAAGTCGACTACCGCCGGATGTTCGGCCCGCTCGCCAAGTGGGTGACGCAGATCGACGACGAGAAGCGCATTCCCGAGCTGATGGCCCATGCCTTCGACGTCGCGACCTCCGGCCGCCCCGGTCCGGTGGTGGTCGCGATCAGCGAGGAGATGCAGAAGCGCCTCGCGAACGTGCCCGACATCGGCCCGGCCGAGGTCCTGCCGCCGCACCCCGCGCCCGATGCGATGGCGCGGGTGATGAAGATGCTCGGCGCGGCCAAGAAGCCGCTCGCCATCCTCGGCGGGTCGCGCTGGACGGACCAGGGCAAGGCGGACATCCGCGACTGGCTGGTCGCCAACGACCTGCCGGTTTCGGTCGCCTTCCGCCGCATGGGGCTGTTCGACGGCACCTCGGCCAACTACGTCGGCGACCTCGGCGTCGGCGCCGATGCCGGCCTCGTCGCCAAGGCGAAGGAAAGCGACCTCATCCTCGCCATCGGCACCCGCATCGGGGAGCCGGTGAGCCAGGGCTACACGCTGCTCGACATGGCCGGTGCGACGCCAATCGTGCACGTCTACCCGGACCAGGCCGAGATCGGCCGCGTCTATCGTCCGGCGCTCGGCATCGTCTCCGAGCTCAACGCCTTCGCCGCCGCTGCCAAGGCCGCCGGCGCGGTGAAGAAGCCGGCCTGGAGCGCCTGGACCAAGGAACTGCGGGACCTGCGCGTCGCCCAGGCCAAGCCGCAGGACTACGAAGGGCCGCTCAACCTCGCCACCGCCCTGCAGGCGCTGGAGAAGGAGCTGCCCAAGGACACGATCTTCACCACCGACGCCGGCAACTTCGCCACCTGGCCGAACCGCTTCATGCATTTCAGCGAGAAGCAGGATTTCCTCGGCCCGACCAATGGCGCGATGGGCTACTCGGTCCCGGCGGCGATCGGCGCCAAGATCACCCACCCCGACCGCGCGGTCATCGCCTTCGTGGGCGACGGCGGATTCCTGATGACGGGGCAGGAGATCGCCACTGCGTTCCACCACTCGGTGAACCCCATCATCCTGGTCTTCAACAACCAGATGTACGGCACCATCCGGATGTACCAGGAACGCACCTATCCGCACCGCGTCTCCGGCACGGCGCTCACCAACCCCGACTTCGCGAAGTTCATCGACGCCTTCGGCGGCCATGGCGAGGTCGTCGAGCGCACCGAGGAACTGGTGCCCGCGGTGAAGCGCGCGCTCGCCTCGGGCAAGCCCGCGATCGTCGAGGTGCGGACCAACCCCGAGCAGGTGACCAACCGCGCGACCATCGCCGACCTGCGGGCGCAGGCGGCGAAGGCGGCGGCAGGCGCGACGCAGGCCGCCCCCGCCCAGGCCGTGCGCACGCCGGCGCCGCGGCGGACGGGGCCGCGGGCGCGCTGATGGAATTTGTTTTTTTTTCAAACTTCAGTGGGGGTCTGTACGCGTGGCCCCTATGCACCCATCTCACCAGCT
>NZ_JABBKX010000010.1 GCF_012927745.1 Neoroseomonas marina | reverse complement strand
CCAGCGAAACCCCGCTTCCTCAGCGGGCCAACGAACCTAAGGCCTCAACCCCCGTCCGTCAACCCCGCCCCACCAGCGGCGTGGCGGGCTTCTATGCCCCCTGGCGGAACCGGTCAACCCCCCTTCCGCCAGGAAAGATACCATTCCGCAAAACGCGGGATCCCGACCTCGATCGACGTGCGCGGTTCGAAGCCGCACAGCGCTTCGATCGCCGCGATATCCGCGAAGGTTTCCTCGACATCCGTCGCCGGCCGCGGCGTATCGACCACGGCCGCCGTCCGCCCGAGCGCTGTTTCCAGCACCTCGACGAAGCGCCGCACCTCGACGCTGCGATGGTTCCCGATGTTCAGTAACCGCGGCGCGTTACCGGGCGCCGGCTGATCCAGGCAGCCCAGCACACCGGCCGCGATGTCCTCGACGAAGGTGAAGTCGCGCTTCAGCCGGCCCGCGTCGTAGAGCGTGATCGGCCGGCCGGAGAGAATCGCATCCGCGAACAGCCACGGTGCCATGTCCGGCCGCCCCCATGGTCCGTAGACCGTGAAGAACCGAAGTCCTGTCTGCGGCAGGCCGAACAGGTGCGCGTAGGATTCGCTGATCAGCTCGGCCGAGCGCTTGGTCGCGGCGTAGAGGGACACCGGGTGGTCGACCCGATCCGATTCGGCAAAGGGCAGCTTGCGATTGCCGCCATAGACCGAGGAAGACGACGCGTAGACGAAATGGTCCATCCGCTTCAGGCGCCGCGCGGCTTCGAGCATCACGAGATGCCCCATGACGTTCGCCTGGACGTAGGCGTAGGGATCGACCAATGAATGCCGGACCCCCGGCTGCGCCGCCAAATGCACGATTCGCGTCGCGTCAGGCTCCCGTTCCGCCAGCGACAGCATCGCCTCGCGATCCGACACATCGGCCTGGACGAAGGTGAACCCTGCATGGCCTTCGAGGCGAGCCAGGCGCGCCCGCTTCAACCGCACGTCATAGTAGGTCGAGAGATTGTCGACGCCGATCACCCGCTCCCCGCGTGCGAGGAGCGACTCGGCGACATGCATGCCAATAAAGCCCGCCGCGCCGGTCACCAGGACGGTCATGCGCGGATCAGCCGGTCCTCGAGCAACTCCATCACGGCGTGCCCGAGCGCGATGTGTGCCTCCTGCACCCGTGCCGTCACCGGGCTCGGCACCAGCAGCACGTGGTCGCATAGCGCCCTTGCCGGTCCGCCATCGCCGCCCAGCATGCCGACGGTAACGATGCCCATCTCCCGCGCCGTCTCGAAAGCCCGCAGCACGTTGGGCGACTTGCCACTCGTCGTGATGCCGAACAGCACGTCGCCCTTGCGCCCGAGCCCCGACAGCGGCCGCGCGAAGACCTGTTCGAAGCCGTAGTCGTTGCCTCCTGCCGTCAGCGCCGTGGGATCGAGCGTCAATGCGATGGCGGGCCAGGATGCCCGCTCCACGCTGGACCGAAGGCGGATCAACAACTCGGTCGCGAGATGCTGCGCATCCGCCGCACTGCCGCCATTCCCGCAGAAGAACAGCCGCCCGCCGCCGCGGATCGCCTGCTCACAGGCCGCGACGACGCCAAGCACGGCCTCAGCGGCCTCGCTTGCGAGGCGGCGCCGCAGCACGGCGCCCTCCTCCATCATCGCCGCGAAGCGTGCGGCCTCTTCCATCTCAGCTGTCCGCGGTGATGCCGTTGGTGCGGATCACCCGGCCCCACTTGTCGATCTCGGCCGCGAGGAACCGCCCGCACACCTCGGACGAGGACGCCCGAACGTCGCAGCCCTGTTCCTCGATCTTGGCCTTCACGTCGGGATCCAGCACGGCGCGGGTCAGCGCTTCGTGCATCCTGCGCATGATGGGCTCCGGCGTGCCGGCGCGGCCGAGGAAGGCCCACCAGGTCGGCGCCTCGAAATCCGCGAGTCCCTGCTGGGCGAAGGATCGCACGCCCGGCACGTGGCGCGTCTCCTCCTTCGTCGTCACGCCGAGCGGCCGCAGGATGCCGCTGCGGATGTGCTGGCTGATGATGACGACGTTCGACATGAAGAGCGGCACGTTGCCCGCCACCGCGTCCTGCACGGCAGGCCCGCCGCCGCGATAGGGCACATGGGTCAGCCGGATGCCGGCCTCACTCGTCAGCAGCGTCGTCGAGACATGCGCCAGACCACCGACACCCGATGTCGCATACCCGATCGTGTCCGGCGCGCGCTTGGCCGCGTCGACCACGTCTTGGAAATTCCGGTACGGCGTATCCTTGTGTGCCACCAGGGCAAGCGGCCCCGTGGCCACCAGGCTCACGGGCGCGAAGGCCTCCATCGCCCGGTAGGGCAGGCGCATGACGGTCTGGTTGGTCGCCTCGTTGTCGTAGGCGAGCATCCAGGTGTAGCCGTCGGGCTGGGCCCGGGCCATCTCGATGCCGCCGATGGACCCCGACGCACCGCCGCGGTTGTCGATGATGACCGGCTTGCCGAGACCCTCGGATAGCTTTGCCTGGAACAGGCGTGCGATCGTGTCGGTCGACCCGCCCGGCGGGAACGGAATGATCACCCGCACCGGGCGCTCGGGCCAGTTGCCTTGGGCCAGCACCAACCGTGGAGCGGCCAGCCCTGCGGTCGCGATGGCCAGCACTGCGCGACGATTCATCCCTGGAGACTCCCGATAGCGAAGTTGGCCGGCAGATGGCACGGCGGCGCGGCGCGCTCAAGACTGGGTGACCGCGGCCTCCGCGAATCCGGCCCGTATCGCCTCGGCCAGGGTTTCCACGACCGGACTGCTGCCGGCCCCGGTGAAGAGAAGAATGGCGAAGTCCGGCAGCGCCGGCATGCCGTCCTCGGCCCCGAGGAACCGAAGCCCTGCCGGCAGCGGCCCCGGCAACCCGATCGTCACGGCGAGCCCCGCGAGCGCCGGCGCCAGCGTCCCGGCCTGGGACGTGCTGGTATAGGCGACGCGCCACGGCAGCCCGGCCTCGTCCAGCGCCTTGACCGCCGCCCGATGCCAGACGCAGCGCGGCTGCGCCGTGGCGAGCGGAATGGGGGACCGGCGATGCGTCGCGTGCTGGGTGGACCCGATCCAACGCAACCCGGCACGCCACAGGGGCTGGCCGAGCATGCCGGGCCGTTCATTGCCCCCGGACAGGAGCGTCAGGTCGATCTCATCTTCCTCCAGCCGCTCCACCAGTTCGTTGGAGGGCGCACAGGTGACCTCGACCTCGACGGCCGGATGAACTTCAGCAAAGCGGGCGAGGATGCCCGGCAGCCAGCGCAACGCATAATCGTCCGGCGTGCCGAGCCGCACGGTCCCCGATACCGCCGGGGCGCGGAAGGTCGTGACGATCTCGTCATGCATCGCGAGAAGCCGCCGCGCCCGGTCGAGCAGCCAGGCGCCATGCGGCGTGGTCTCGACCCCACGCGGCCCGCGCAGCAGCAAAGGCTGGCCCAGCGTCTCCTCGAGCCGGCGGATCTGCATCGACACGGCGGACTGCGTGCGCCCGACGGCACTCGCCGCGCGGGTGAAGGACCCGCCTTCTGCGATCAAGACGAAGGACCGCAGCAGATCCGGATCGATGCCAGGGGGGATGGCCAGCATGGGTTTGCTCTCCAGACCGCCGATATCAATGACGCTGATCTTTAACGTCAAGGGATTTCGTTTTCCTGATGCTGCACCTGCTGCCAGGATCCCGGCCCAGGCGCTTTCAGGAGGACCGCCACATGACGACCCGCAGCCTTGCCACCACCCACACCGTCCGGACGCTTGCCGTGCAGGGCACGGCCTGGATCGCCTGGCTGCGACGCGTCCTGCAGGCCGCCGCGAGCCGCCGGCTCCTCGCCGAAATGGATCGCCGGATGCTCGCCGACATCGGCATCACGCGGTCCGAGGCGCTCGAGGAAGCGGCCCGCGCGCCCTGGGACCTGACGCCTCCGCGGCGCTGAGGCCCCGCCATGCGGCGGCGCAAGACGCCGCCGCATCCGCTGCGGCAGCATGCGTTCGGATCTTCCGGAGCGTCGCATGCCCGCCCCCATCCGCCCCGATTTCTGGGCCGTCCCGGCCGAGACCGTCTTCGCCGACCTCGGCGCGTCGCCCACCGGGCTGACGCAGGAGGAGGCCGCGCAGCGCCTTGTTCAACATGGCCGCAACGACGCCGGCGCTCCCGCGGCGCGGCGCATCCCCGCCCGCATCCTGGCCCGGCTGACCGAACCGCTCGTTGCGATCCTGATCGTCGCCGCCCTGATCTCCGGCGCGACCGGGGATTGGGCGAGCTTCACCATCATCCTCTGCATCCTCGCCGCCTCCGTGGCGCTCGACGTGGTGCAGGAACACCGCGCCGAGGCCGCGGCGGAGGCGCTGCGCCGTTCCGTCGCCATCCATGCCCGCGTGCTGCGCGACGGCACTCCCACGGAAATCCCGGCCGAGGAGGTCGTGCCCGGGGACATCGTGGACCTCACCGCCGGTGACCTGGTGCCGGCCGACGGCATCGTGCTCTCCGCCCACGCCGCCCAGGCGAACGAGGCCCTGCTGACCGGCGAGCCCTACCCGGTCGAGAAACGTCCCGGTCCCGTCGCCGCCGAGACGCCGGCCGAAGCGACCTCGGCCCTGTTCGGCGGCACTTCGATCGTCGCCGGCGAGGCCCGGATGCTGGTCGTCGCGACCGGCGCCGCCGCGCGCTTCGGCGGCATCGCCGCGGCGCTCCGGGCCGAGGCCCCGCCCTCCGCCTTCCAGCGTGGCCTGCACGATTTCGGCGTACTGATCCTGCGGCTGACCGGCTTCCTCGTGCTCTTCGTGCTGCTGACGCACCTCGTCTCGGGGCGGCCCGCGCTCGAATCCTTCCTGTTTGCCGTCGCCCTCGCGGTCGGGCTGACGCCCGAGCTGCTGCCGATGGTGATGACCGTGACGCTGTCGCGCGGCGCGCTGCGCATGGCGGCGCGGCGCGTGGTCGTGAAGCGGCTCGCCGCCGTGCACGACCTCGGTTCGATGGACGTGCTCTGCACCGACAAGACCGGTACCCTGACCGAGGCGCGCATCGCCCTGGTCGGGCATCCCGGTGCGGACGGCGCGGAGGATCCGCGGGTGCGGGACCTCGCGGCGATCGCGGCCGGGCTGGGCACGGGGCTGCGCAGCCCGCTGGACGCAGCGATCCTTGCCGCCGCTTCGCCGGCCGAGGGCTGGCGTCACATCGCCGATGTCCCCTTTGCTTTCGACCGCCGGCGCAACTCGGTGCTCGCCGGGCAGGACGGGCGACGGCTGCTGGTCGTGAAGGGTGCGGCCGAGGAGGTCCTGCCGCATTGCATCGCGACCGGCCTGCCGGACGGGACGGCCGTGCCGCTCGACGCCGCGGGACGCGCGCGGATCGCCGCGCTCGAGGAAGCGAAGGCCGCGGCCGGGCTGCGCTGCCTCGCCGTCGCATGGCGCACCATGCCGGTCGACGCCCACGACGCTGCCATGGAGGATGAGACCGGCCTCGTCTTCGCCGGCTTCTGCGTCTTCGTCGATCCGCCCAAGGCCGGTGCGGCGGAGGCGATCGCGCGGCTCGGACGGCTCGGCGTGCGGGTGAAGATCGTGTCGGGCGATTCGCCGGCCGTGGTGCGACATCTGGTGGAAACGCTGGGCATCAAGGCGCATGGGCTGCTGACGGGGGCGGAGATCGCGCACCTGTCGGACGGGGCGCTCGCGGCGCAGGCGTTGCGGACGGACCTCTTCGCGCGCGTCTCCCCGGACCAGAAGACACGCATCATCCGGGCGCTGAAGGCGCGCGGGCATCGCGTCGGTTTCCTGGGTGACGGAATCAACGACGCGCCGGCGATCCATGCCGCGGATGCCGGCATCTCGGTGGACGGCGCGACCGATGTCGCGCGCGCAGCGGCCGACATGATCCTGCTCGACCACGACCTTGGCGTCCTGGCGGATGGCGTGGAGGAAGGCCGCCGCACCCACGCGAACATCATGAAGTATGTCCGGATGGGCACCTCCTCGAACTTCGGCAACATGCTGTCGATGGCGGTCGCCTCGCTCGCCATTCCGTTCCTGCCGCTGACGCCGATCCAGGTGCTGCTCAACAACCTGATCTACGACCTCAGCGAGACCGGCATCCCCTTCGATTCCGTCGACCCGGCCGAGGCCGCGCGGCCGCACGGATGGAACATGGCGGAGGTGCTGCGCTTCACCCTGGTGCTCGGGCCGCTCTCCTCGGTCTTCGACCTCGCGACCTTCGGCATCCTGATCTGGGGCTTCGGCGCGGCGCCCGAGGAATTCCGCACCGCTTGGTTCGTCGAATCCATGGCGACGCAGATCCTGGTGATCTTCCTGATCCGTACCTCGGCCCCGGCCTGGCGGTCGCGGCCGAACGCGATCCTGGTCGCGACGTCGCTTGGTGCACTTTCTGCCGCGTTGCTGCTGGCGCTGACGCCGATCGGCACGGCTTTCGGCTTCGCGCCGCTACCGGGATCGCTGCTGCTCGCGATGGGCGGGCTGGTGGTACTCTATCTCGCCGCGGCGGAGATGCTGAAGCGCGTGGCGATGGCGCCGCCGCGGCGCCACGGGCATCGGCACCTCAGCGCATCGTGACGGGCTGGCGCTCCAGTTCCGCGACGCGCGTGCGCAGCGCGGCGAGTTCCGCCCGCATCGCCGCGATCTGCTCGCCCACGGGATCGTCCTCGGGGTGGGTGATGCCATAGCCGACGGTCGGGTCGGCGCAGAGCGAGCCCGCCGGTGG
Organism: Neoroseomonas marina; assembly: GCF_012927745.1. Classification (GTDB taxonomy): domain Bacteria; phylum Pseudomonadota; class Alphaproteobacteria; order Acetobacterales; family Acetobacteraceae; genus Neoroseomonas; species Neoroseomonas marina. Next base: position 152,156 of record NZ_JABBKX010000010.1, on the reverse strand, counting down.
CCGCGCCGGAATGCCGACGACGGTGCAGCCCGCCGGCACGTCCTTCGTCACCACGGCATTGGCGCCGATGCGCGCGCCATCGCCGACCAGGATCGGGCCAAGCACCTGTGCCCCCGCGCCGATCGCGACGCCGTTGCCGATGGTCGGGTGCCGCTTGCCGGGCTGGCCCGACAGACCGCCGAGCGTGACGCCATGATAGATCAGCACGTCGTCGCCGATTTCCGCCGTCTCGCCGATCACCACGCCCATGCCGTGGTCGATGAACAACCGTCGTCCGATCCGCGCGCCGGGATGGATCTCGATCCCCGTGAGGAAGCGGCCGATATGCGAGACGAAGCGCGCGAGCCCCTTCAGTCCGGCCCGCCACAGCGCATGCGCCAGGCGATGCCACAGCACGGCATGCAGCCCGGCGTAGCAGAGGATAGCCTCCGGCCAGGAGGGCCGCGCCGGGTCGCGGTTGCGGATCGTGCGCGCGAGTTCGACGGCTTCCATGGGATCACGCCAGCCAGGGCGGCACGGGCAGGCCCTTGCCGCGCAGGAATTCCGGATTGAACAGCTTGGACTGGTAACGGGCGCCGCCGTCGCAGAGCAGCGTCACGATGCGGTGCCCAGGACCGAGCGCCTTCGCCACCTTGATCGCCGCCGCAACGTTGATGCCGGCCGAACCGCCGATCGAGATCCCCTCATGGATCTGCAGATCGAAGACCTGCTCGAGCGCTTCGTCGTCCGTCACCTGCACGGCGTCGTCGATCAGCGCGCGGTCGGGCTCGAGGTTGCCGGGCACGCGGGCGGCCTGGCCAATACCCTCGGTGATCGAGTTGCCCTCGGCCTTCAGCGTGCCGGTCTTCACCCAGGCATAGAGCGCGCTGCCCATCGGGTCGGCGAGGACGATGCGCAGGCCGGGCTTCCGGGCCTTCAGGGCCCGCGCCACGCCGGCGAGCGAACCGCCGGTGCCGCAGGAACAGGTAAAGGCGTCCACACGCCCATCCGTCTGGTTCCAGATCTCCGGACCCGTCGTCGCCTCATGCGCGGCGCGGTTCGCCGTGTTGTCGAACTGGTTGGCATGGACGGCGCCCAGCTCCTCGGCGAGTCGCCGGCTGAAATGCACGTAGTTGCCGGGGTCAGAATAGGGCTTGGCCGGCACCAGGCGCAGGTCGGCGCCGATCATGCGCAGGAAGTCGATCTTCTCCCGGCTCTGCGTTTCGGGGATGACGATGACGCTGCGATAGCCGCGCGCATTGGCCACCAGGGTGATGCCGATGCCGGTATTGCCCGCGGTGCCTTCCACGATGGTGCCGGGCTTGCCGGGGGTGAGCAGGCCGCGCTTCTCGGCATCGAGGATGATGCCGAGTCCCGCCCGATCCTTCACCGATCCGCCGGGGTTCATGAACTCCGCCTTGCCGAGGATTTCGCAGCCCGTGGCCGCGCTGGCCCTGCGCAGGCGGATCAGCGGCGTATTGCCGACCGCGCCTTCGAAACCGTCCACGATGCCGGGAGCGGGGGGCGGGACTGCATCCATCGGGGGCGTTCCTTACTCTCTTATAAAGGTGATGGTCGGGTGGCGCGGCGGGCGGGGCAAGGGGCCGGAAATCCTTTCTCCTGAAGACCTTGCAGGCAGAAATCCTTGGCATTTCCGCCCCCGGGAAAGCCAAACCATCCACGGTCCTTGACCTTCGGGCAGGCGATACGAGAACATAAAGCGAACATCAACGGCCCCCATCCTTGGCCATGTCCGCCCCCCAGACCCAAGCCCCGCTCGACCGTCCCGCCCTGATCTCCGCGCTGCGCGCCCGCATCGCGCGGCTGGAGCGCGCCGGCGCGGCCGAGGCCCTGTCGGCCCGCGGGGAGGAAGCGATCCCGCTCTCCCCCGTCATCGACGCCGCCCTGCCCTGGGGGGGCCTGCCGCGCGCGGCCCTGCACGAGGTGCTGGCCGCTGAACCCGGTGCCGCCGCCGGCTTCGCTGCGCTGGTGCTGGCCCGCGCCGGCGGCACCGTTCTTTGGATCGCGCCGGAGCCGGACGCCTGGCCGCCGGGCCTCGCGCGCTTTGGCCTTTCCCCCGCGCAGCTCGTGCTGGTGCGGGCGCCGCACACGCAGGACGCGCTCTGGGCCATGGAGGAAACCCTGCGTTGCCCGGCCGTCGGCGCCGCGTTGCTGGTCACGGGCGAACTCGACCTCACCGCCGCCCGCCGGCTGCAACTGGCCGCCGAGGCCGGCGGCGTGCTCGGTCTGCTGCTGCGGCCGGACGAGGACAACGCCGCCCCGACCGCGGCCTTGACCCGCTGGCGCATCGGCGCCGCGCCGTCCGCCACCAACAGTCCGCACGAACTGGGCGATCCTGCCTGGACGCTCGACCTGCTGCGTTGCCGGAGCGGCCGGCCGAAAAGCTGGCAAGCCGCCTGGCACGGCGACCAGTTGGTCACCGACGAGAGATCGACACGCGATGCCCCGGCACGGAGACGGGCATGAGGCGGAGATGCTGCAGACCACCGCGCATGGAACTCCCCGCGACGACGGAGGCGCGGACGCCATCCCTTCCCCTCCTCGCGCGCGGAGCCGTGGAAGGACCGGAAACCGCATCCTGTCCGACCCAGAGCCGCGGAATGGAGATTCGCGGGCAGGCGCGGCGTCGCATCCTCGCCATTCTCTTCCCCCGCTTTTCCGTGGAGCGACTTCTCCGCTCAGGCCCGGCTGCCGTCTGGGCACAGCAGGGAGCAAAGCGGGTTGTGGTTTCGGTCAATGCGGATGCCGAGGCGGCCGGGCTGGAGGTGGGTCAGGCCCTCGCGGATGCGCAGGCCATCCTGCCCGACGTGGCGCTGGCACCGGAGGATCCGGCCGGCGACGCGCTGGCCCTGGAACGTCTCGCCCTCTGGGCCCTGCGCTTCACCCCGCTGGTCGGCGTCATTGGGCGCAATGGCCTGATGCTGGACATCACCGGCGTCGAGCATCTCTTCAAGGGCGAAGCCGCCCTGCGCGAGGAGGTGCTGGCCAGGCTGGCGCGGATGGGCCTGACCGCCATCACGGCCGTCGCAGGCATGGCCGGCACGGCGCTCGCGCTGGTGCATGCCGGATGGGAAGGGGAGGTGCCGTCGGGACAGGAGCGAAGCACGGTTGCACCGTTGTCGCTCGCAGCGTTGAACCTGGAACCGGCGATGATCAGCGCATTGCAGGGTCTTGGCCTGCGGTCCGTCGGCATTGTGGACGCCCAGCCACGGCCGGCACTGGCACGCCGCTTCGGCACCGGTCTGGTGCACGCGCTCGATGAGGCCCTCGGGTTGACCGCGCGCCCGATCATTCCGATCCGCCTGCCGCCCGAAATGGCCGTGATGCGGGATTTTGTCGACCCGGTGGTGACACGGGAAGGCATCGAGGCCGCGCTGGCCGATCTGCTGGCCGCGTTGTGCCGCGCCCTGCGTGAAGCCGGGCGTGGAGCCCGGCGGATCCTGCTGCGCGCATATCGCGTCGATGGGAATGTGCAGGAACTCACGATCGGCACCGGGCTCGCGACACGCGATCCGCAGCATCTCGCGCGGTTGTTCAAGGGAAAGCTGGAAGGCCTCGAACCGGATTGCGGCTTCGATCGCCTGACGCTGGAAGCGTCGATGACCAATCCCTTGACCGGCATGCAGGAGAATCTCGGGACGGCAGGCCGCGCCGAACGGCGGGAGGAACTGGCACAACTGCTCGACCGCCTGTCGCAACGGCTGCCGGTATGGCGCCTGGCGGTGCGGGCCAGCCATTGGCCGGAACGGGCCATGGCGCGCATGAATGCGTTCGAAACCGCGGAACTGTCGCATTGCTGGGTACCGCGACCGCGGCCGGTGCGCCTGCTGCGGCGTCCTCCCTTCCTGCAGGTGATGGCGCAGGTCCCGGACGGCCCGCCTTTCCGCATTCGGCTCGGTCGCATCTGGCATCGTGTCCGGCGCGCCGAAGACGCCGAGCGGATCGAACCGGAATGGTGGCGGGACGGGCCCAATCGCCTGGCGCGCGATTATTACCCCGTGGAACTGGATTCAGGCGCGCGGCTGTGGGTCTGCCGAAGCGGCCCGATGGGACCTGAAGCCCGCTGGGTGCTGCACGGGCATCTGCCGTGAGCGACTTCGCCGAACTCGGCGCCCTGACGAACTTCTCCTTCCTGGAAGGAGCGTCGCATCCCTCTGAACTGGTGGCGACTGCCAAGTCACTCGGTCATCTCGCCATCGGCGTGGCGGACCGCAATTCCTTTGCCGGCGTGGTGCGGGCGCATGTCGCCGCCAAGGAAGAGGCATTGCGTTTCGTCCCCGGTGTGCGGCTCTGCCTCACCGACGGGGGCGAGTATCTGGCCTGGCCGACAGACCGCACCGCCTGGGGAAGACTGACAAGACTGATTTCGGAAGGGCGCATGGCCGCCCCGAAAGGCGAATGCCACATCAGCCGCGACGCGTTGATTGCGCACGCGCAAGGCAGCGTCATGGCAACGATGGCGCCGGAAGACATAGGAACGGATTTCTCGGCAAGGCTCCGGGCTGACGCCGCAGCGCTGCAACCTCATCTTGCCCTGCCCCTGTTCTGCGCGGTGCCGCATCGCTATCGCGGCGATGACCGCACGCGGCGGGATAGCCTTGCGTCGCTCGGTATCCCGCTGCTCGCCGCTGGCGGCACACGTTTCCATGCACGGGAACGGCGGCGCCTTGCCGATGTGCTGACGGCCATCAGGCTTCGCACGACGGTCGATGCATTGGGTTTCGCCGCGGAGGCGAATGCCGAGGCCCATCTGAAGCCGCCGGCGGACATGCTCCGGCTGTTCCACGGCCATGAGGAAGCCGTGCGGAATACGCGACGGGTGGTCGAGGCCTGCCGCTTCAGCCTCGACATGCTCAGCTATGAGTATCCGAAGGAGATTCTCGACACTGGTCGCAGCGCGCAAGAGACCCTCGAGGCGCGCGTCGAGGAAGCGCTCGTCAGACGCTGGCCGTCAGGACCGTCGGAGAAACTCCGAGGCCTGCTCGATGAGGAGCTCGCACTGATAGCGCAGCTCGATTACGCACCCTATTTCCTGACGGTTCACGAAATCATCCGCTTTGCGCAAAGCAAGGAGATTCTGTTCCAGGGCCGCGGTTCGGCAGCCAATTCGGCAGTCTGCTACGTGCTCGGCATCACCGCCGCCGATGTCGAAACGCACGACCTTCTTTTCGCGCGCTTCCTTTCCACCGCCCGGAATGAGCCGCCTGACATCGATGTGGATTTCGAGCACGAGCGGCGCGAGGAGGTGATCCAGCATATCTACGCGCGCTACGGCCGCGACAGAGCCGCACTCTGCGCCACGCTCGCCCGCTATCGCCCGCGCAGCGCCATTCGTGAAGTAGGCAAGGCGTTCGGTCTCACGGAGGATGTCACCGCCGGCCTGGCAAAAGCCGTCTGGGGGCCGCGCGGGGACCGCGACATGACCGATGTCGCAGCCGAGCTGGGACTGGACGCGAAAGGCGACCCCCGCCTCGCCATGGCCTTGGAACTCGCGGAAGAGATCCAGGATTTTCCCCGCCATCTCTCCACCCATGTCGGCGGTTTCGTCATCACCGAGGGGCCGCTCGTCGAACTCGCCGTTGTCTCGAACGCGGCAATGGAAGATCGCACCACCCTCGAATGGGACAAGGACGACATCGAGGCACTGCGCATGTTGAAGGTCGATATACTGGGCCTCGGCATGCTGACCTGCCTGCGCCGCGGCTTCGATCTGATCGAACGGCACCATCGCAGGCGGATCGCGTTGAGCGACATGACCCGCGACGATCCGCGCGTCTACGACATGCTCTGCCGGGCAGATGCGGTCGGCGTCTTCCAGGTGGAAAGCCGCGCACAGATGAACATGCTGCCCCGGTTGAAGCCCAGGAGATTCTACGACCTGGTAGTGGAGGTCGCGATCGTCCGCCCGGGGCCGATCCAGGGCGACATGGTGCATCCCTACCTGAGGCGACGCGACAAGTTGGAACCGCCGGACATCCCCTCCCCCATCGGCGGCGACCCGGATGAGCTTAAGGCTGTACTGCAGGAAACCTACGGCGTGCCGCTCTTCCAGGAGCAGGCGATGCGCATCGCCATCGTTGCCGCCGGCTTCACGCCGACCGAGGCGGACGCTCTGCGCCGCGCCATGGCGACCTTTCGGAATGAAGGCAAGGTCACCGCCTTCCGACAGAAATTCATCACCGGCATGCTCCGTCGCGGTTATCCGTCCGACTTCGCCGAGCGCTGCTTCCACCAGATCGAAGGCTTCGGCAGCTACGGCTTTCCGGAAAGCCACGCCATGTCCTTCGCCCTGTTGGTCTATGCGAGCGCCTGGGTGAAATGCCACCACCCGGCAATCTTCGCCTGCGCCCTGCTGAACAGCCAACCGATGGGTTTCTACGCCCCGGCGCAGATCGTGCGTGATGCAAAGGATCATGGCGTCGCGGTCCGGCCCATCGACGTGACCGCCAGTCATTGGGACTGCACCTTGGAACCCGATCCTGGCAGTGCCGAGGGCCTGGCCCTGCGGCTGGGCCTGCGCCTCGTCAACGGACTTGGCCAGGAAGAGGCAGAGCGGCTCGGGGTCGCGCGGGCCGAGGCCCCCTTCCGGTCGATCGCCGATCTTGCCACGCGCGCGCACCTCGATCGGACCGCCTTGGAAGCCCTCGCCAGGGCCGATGGCTTCCATGGCCTCGGACGCGATCGCCGGGCAGCGCTCTGGGATGCGGCCGCCCTGTCAGGGCCGGCACCTCCGCTGGCCGCCGCCGAGGGGCGGGAGACCACCCCTCACCTTCCTCGCGCGACGGCCGGGGAGCAAACCGTCCTCGACTATGCCGGGACCGGCCTGACCTTGCGGGCGCATCCCTTGCGCCTGCTTCGCCCGAAACTCCGGGAAATGGGGCTGGCGGATACCCGCTTCCTCGCAACCGCGCGACGGGGACAAAGGCTCCGCCTGCCAGGCCTGGTGCTGGTACGCCAACGGCCGGGCAGCGCCAAAGGTGTGGTCTTTTTCACCATCGAGGATGAGCACGGCACCGCCAACCTGGTCATGTATGCGGATGTCGCGGAACGTTTCCGCGCGGCGGTCGTCGCCGCCAAGCTCGTGATTGCCGAAGGCACCGTGGAGCGGGTCGAAGGCGGTGAAGTCCCGATCATACACCTGCTGGTCCGACGCCTCAGTGACCGGACCGGCCTGCTGGCGACTTTGCATCACCTCGATGATGCCCGCTGGGAGAACGCCATGGCCCGCGCCGATGAGGTGCGGCATCCGGATTACCGCCGCGATACGCCGCCCCGGATGCGCATGCCCGCCAGCCGGGATTTCCGCTGAGCGGCACGCAGGCATGAAGCCGCCATGATTGCGAATCATTCTCATTTGCTGTATCTGGGGCTTGCGCAGCGAAAGGAGCCCCGATGAGCACTGGCGGCCTTCCCACCTGGCCCTGGGCCGGCGCCGTGGCGGATGACCTGCCTCCGCCGGAACGCCTGCTGCTGGACGCGATACGCGCCTGGCACGCCGCGGCACGGATGAGCACACCGCCGCTACCGGCCTCCCAATTCGTGCTGGTGACCGAAGAGGCCGGATCCGCAGCGATGCCGCTCGACGCGCTGCTGCGCTGGGCCCCGATCTCGGCTGGTTGCCCCCTTTGTCCGCGCGTCCTGCCACAGGAGGCCGCCCTGCTGCTCGCCTCCGCCCTCGCCCAGCGGGGCGTGCGCAGCGAGGCGCTCGCCGCGTTCCTCCGCCTGCTGCCCCTGCAATCCGCCTACGGCGCGATGCCCGCGGCGATCCACCTGGGCTGCGCGCTGCGCCGTGCCGGGCTTCTGCTGCGCCACCCGATCAGGGAGGCGATCCGTCCCCGTCCGGCGGCGCGAGGGTGACGATCTCCGTCCCTTCCTCCACGCTGTCGCCTGCCGCGCAGCCGACATGGGCGACGATGCCGTCGGCCGGCGCGGCGATGCGTAACTCCGTCTTCATCGCCTCGAGGATCGCGACCACCTGGCCCCGCGCAACGCGGTCGCCGGCTGCGACCAGCACCTGCACGACGCGCCCCGGGATCGGCGCCGAGAGCCGGCCCTCCGCTGCCGCCTCGCCCCCCGCCGGTGCGTAGGAATCGATGAGACCGAAGACGAAGCGGTCATCGCGCCACCCGATCTCGATCACCTCGTTGTCCTGGGCGTAGCAGATGCGGCGCTCCACACCACCGAGGCTCACGCTCGCCCCGCCCTCGCGCCAGCGCGCGGCGACATCGATCGCCGCACCGCCATCGACGGCGATGGACATCGCCCCACGTCGCAAGGAGACGTTCACCTCGCGGATCGCCGCGCCGTCCTTCAGGCGGAGATGCACGGCCGCTACCCCCTGTAGCCGCCATCCATCCTTCCGGTCCCAGGGGGAAGCCGTCCCGCCACGCAGCGCCGCGCCCGCATCCTCCCCCCAACGCCACAGCAGATGCATCGCCGCCGCCGCGGCGACCGCTTCGGCTGGTGCGGCCTCCGGGGACGGAATCAACGCCTCGCGATGCCGCGCGAGAAAGCCGGTGTCCAGTTCCGCCGCACGCATCGCCGGGTGGGCCGCCAGGCGCGCGAGGAAGCCAAGATTGGTAGCGAGGCCGCCGACCTCGGTTCCCAGAAGGGCCGCGTGCAGCCGGGCCAGCGCCGCCGGGCGGTCCGGCCCCCAGGCGACGATCTTGGCGATCATCGGATCGTAGTGCGGCGTGATGGCATCGCCCGAACGCACGCCGGTCTCGATGCGAAGATCGTCCGACGCCGCCGGCGTGCCGAAGTGGCGCAGCCGGCCGGTGGAGGGGCGGAAATCATGCGCCGGATCCTCGGCGTAGAGGCGCACCTCCACGCTGTGGCCACGCGGTTCCGGCGCGGCGGTCAGCGGCAGCGCCTCGCCAGCCGCGACACGGAGTTGCCACTCGACCAGGTCGAGGCCCGTGACCATCTCCGTCACCGGATGCTCGACCTGCAGCCTCGTGTTCATCTCCATGAAGAAGGCGTCCTCGCCTTCGACGATGAATTCGACCGTGCCGGCATTGACGTAGCCGACCGCGCGCGCCGCGGCGACGGCGGAATCGTGCAGGCGGGCACGCAGCGCGGGCGAGAGGTCCGGCGCCGGCGCTTCCTCGAGCACCTTCTGGTGCCGCCGCTGCACCGAGCAGTCGCGCGTATGCAGGTGCAGCGTGTTGCCATGCCGGTCGGCGAAGACCTGCACCTCCACGTGCCGGGGCTTCTGGAGGTAGCGTTCCAGCAGCACGCGATCGTCTCCGAAGGCCGCGCGCGCCTCGCGCCGCGCGCCCGCCAGCTCGTCGAGGAAATCCGCGGCTGAATGGACCGGGCGCATGCCCTTGCCGCCGCCGCCCGCGCTCGCCTTGATCAGCACGGGAAAGCCGATGCGTGCGGCCTCGGCTGCCAAGCGTTCCTCCGACTGGTCCTCCCCATGGTAGCCCGGCACGACGGGCACCCCCGCGGCGACCATCAGCGCCTTGGATTCCGCCTTGCTGCCCATGGCGCGGATGGCGGAAGGCGGCGGGCCGACGAAAGCGATGCCGACCGCCGCGCAGGCCTCGGCGAAGTCGGCATTCTCCGAGAGGAACCCGTAGCCTGGATGAATGGCCTCCGCGCCCGCGGTGCGCGCGACCTCGATGATGCGGTGGGCGCGCAGGTAGGAGTCGCGCGTCGGGGCGGCGCCGATCGGGTACGCCTCGTCGGCCAGCGCGACATGCAGGGCGTTCGCGTCGGCCTCGCTGAACACCGCGATGCAACGGATGCCCATGCGCTGCGCCGTGCGCATGATGCGGCAGGCGATCTCGCCCCGGTTGGCGATGAGAAGACTACGGAACATCACATGCGGAACACGCCGAAGCGCGTCTCCTCGATCGGGGCGTTCAGCGAGGCGGCCATGGCAAGGCCAAGCACATCGCGCGTGTCGGCCGGGTCGATGATGCCGTCGTCCCAAAGCCGCGCGGTGGCGTAATAGGGATCGCCCTCGCGCTCGTACTTCTCGCGGATCGGCGCCTTGAAGGCGTCCTCCGCCTCCTCGCTCCAGATCTCGCCGCGCGCCTCGATGTTGTCGCGCCGCAGCGTGGCGAGCACGCTCGCCGCCTGCTCCCCGCCCATCACCGAGATGCGCGAGTTCGGCCAGGTGAACAGGAAGCGCGGCGAATAGGCGCGCCCGCACATGCCGTAGTTGCCTGCGCCGAAGGACCCGCCGGTGATGACCGTGAACTTCGGCACGTTCGCGCTGGCGACGGCCGTGACCAGTTTCGCACCATCCTTGGCGATGCCGCCGGCCTCATACTTCCGGCCCACCATGAAGCCCGCGATGTTCTGCAGGAACAGCAGCGGAATACCGCGCTGGCAGCAGAGCTCGACGAAATGCGCGCCCTTCTGCGCCGATTCCGAGAACAGGATGCCGTTGTTCGCGAGGATCCCGACCGGCATCCCCCAGATGCGCGCGAAGCCGCAGATCAGCGTCGTACCATAGCGGTGCTTGAACTCATCGAGTTCCGATCCGTCGACGATCCGCGCGATGATCTCCCGCGCCTCAACCGGAGTACGCAGGTCAGGCGGGACGATCCCGTGCAGTTCCGTCGGGTCGTAGCGCGGCGGCGCCGGATCGCGCGTCGCGAGTGTCGCGCGCGGCCCTGCCCCGAGATTGGCGACGATCCGCCGCACGATGCCGAGCGCATGCATGTCGTCCGCCGCGAAATGGTCGGCCACGCCGGACAGCCGCGTATGGACATCCGCGCCGCCGAGATCCTCGGCGCTCACCACCTCCCCAGTCGCCGCCTTCACCAGCGGCGGGCCGGCGAGGAAAATCGTGCCCTGTTCCCTCACGATCACCGCCTCGTCGCACATGGCGGGCACATAGGCGCCGCCGGCGGTGCAGGACCCCATCACCGAGGCGATCTGCGGAATCCCCGCCCCCGACATGCGCGCCTGATTGTAGAAGATGCGTCCGAAATGCTCGCGGTCGGGGAAGATCTCGTCCTGGTTGGGCAGGTTCGCCCCGCCCGAATCAACCAGATAGATGCACGGCAGCCGGTTCTGCGCGGCGATTTCCTGCGCCCGCAGGTGCTTCTTCACCGTGATCGGGTAGTAGGTCCCGCCCTTCACCGTCGCATCATTGGCAACGATGACGCATTCGCGGCCCGAGACGCGGCCGATGCCAGTGATCATCCCGGCGCCCGGCACCTCACCGCCATACATGCCATGCGCCGCCAGCGGTGAGAGCTCCAGGAACGGCGCGCCGCGGTCGAGCAGACGCTCCACGCGCTCCCGCGGCAGCAGCTTGCCGCGCGCGACGTGCTTCTGCCGCGCCGCCTCGGGCCCGCCGGCCGCAGCCTCGGCCGTGCGGGCGCCGAGCGTGTCGAGCAGCCCGCGCATCGTCGCCGCATTCGCGCGGAACGCTTCCGAGCGCGTGTCGACGGAGGAGGAAAGGACGTGGCTCACGCGGTTTCCCTGAACAATTCGCGGCCGATCAGCATGCGGCGGATCTCGCTGGTGCCGGCGCCGATCTCGTAGAGCTTGGCGTCGCGCAACAGCCGCCCCGGCGCATTCTCGTTGATGTAGCCATTGCCGCCGAGGATCTGGATCGCATCCAGCGCCGCCTTGGTCGCGGCCTCGGCGGCGAACAGGATCGCCCCGGCCGCGTCCTTGCGCGTCGTCTTGCCCTGGTCGCAGGCGCGCGCCACAGCATAAACATAGGCCCGGCAAGCGTTCAGCACCGTGTACATGTCCGCGAGCTTGGCCTGGATGAGCTGGAACTCGCCGATCGCCTGGCCGAACTGCTTGCGCTCATGGACATAGGGCACAACAAGATCCAGGCAGGCCTGCAGGATGCCGAGCGGGCCCGCCGCCAGCACCGCGCGCTCATAGTCGAGTCCCGACATCAGCACGCGCACGCCGCCGCCGACCTGCCCGAGCACGTTCTCCTCGGGCACCTCGCAATCCTCGAAGACGAGTTCGCTGGTGGGCGATCCGCGCATGCCGAGCTTGTCGAGCTTCTGCGCCGGCCTGAACCCCTTGAAGTCGCGCTCGACGATGAAGGCGGTGATGCCCTTGGGGCCGGCCGCGAGGTCCGTCTTGGCATAGACCACCATGGTCTCGGCGTAATGCGCGTTGGTGATCCACATCTTGGTGCCGTTCAGCACGTAGCGGTCGCCGCGCTTGTCCGCGCGCAGGCGCATGGACACGACATCGCTGCCCGCCCCGGGCTCGCTCATTGCGAGCGCACCGAGATGCTCACCTGAGATCAGCTTCGGCAGGTAGCGCCGCTTCTGTTCCTCGCTGCCGTTGCGGCGGATCTGGTTCACGCAGAGGTTGGAATGTGCCCCGTAGGAGAGGCCGACGGAGGCCGAGGCGCGGCTGACCTCCTCCATCGCGACGCAATGGGCGACGTAGCCCATGTTCGCGCCGCCATACTCTTCCTCGACCGTGATGCCGTGCAGGCCCAGCGCGCCCATCTCGGGCCACAGGTGGCGGGGGAACTCGTCGGTGCGGTCGATCTCGGCGGCAATGGGCGCGATCCGCTCGGAGGCGAAGGAGCGGACCGTGTCGCGCAGCATGTCGACCTCGTCGCCAAGGCCGAAGTCGAGGGTCGGGATCTGATTCTTGGACATGGCGCCTCCTCCCGCGCAGGATCGCCGCCGGGACGCGTCATGCCAAGCGTCTTCGCAGGCTACCCCCGCAGGGCGATCGCGAGTGGCGGGTCGTCCGTGGTCAGGCACTCGATGCCGAGGCCGAGCATCCGGCGGATCGACGCCTCATGGTTCGCCCCCCAGACCGAGACACGGATGCCCGCGCCCTGGAAAGCCGCGCAGCCCTCGGCATCCAGCACCGATTCCGGCAAGCCGATCTCCGGGAATCCGTAGGCCTTGGTGACCGCGACCGCCCCCCGGATGCCGAGCGAGGCGTAGGTCCTGCCTTCCATCAGCCAGGCAACGCCGGCCAGCCCACCCGCCGCCTGGGCTTCCGCCGCAACCCTCGCGTCGAAGGCGATGACCCAGGCAGTGCGCCGCTGACCGGCTTGATCGAGCGCCGCCATGACCCGCTGAACCAAGCCACGATAGGGCCGGCCCTCGGCATCGCCCTTGATCTCGATCCGCGGGGCGATGGCCGTGCCGCGGTAGACCCCCAGCATCTCGGCCAGCAGAGGCACCCTACCACCTGCGCAGCCCTTCACCCGCAGACGGGCCACCGCCGAGGTCGGAAGCGCTGCCACTGGCCCGCTGCCATCCGTCGTCCGATCGAGGGTTGCGTCATGCATCACCACGGCATCGCCATCCGCGGAAGCATGGACGTCGCATTCCACCTGCTCGAGCGCCAGACCGGCGGTCGCGCGGAAGGCGGTCATGCTGTTCTCGGGCCACAGAAAGGCGCCGCCGCGGTGGCTCGCGATGGCGGTGCGGGGCGTGGTCATGGCGCGGTGTCTCGATTGTGTAGTGCCAGCCCGGGACGTCGAAGGCAGCCCTTCTCCGCGAGATGAGCGCAGGGACGCGCCGCCGGACCCGCTTTCGTTAAGGAAAGCTGTGACACGCTTCACCCAGTGGTGGCAATAACAGCACTCGGCTCGCGTGGCAGGAGGTATGAATGGTCCGGTCCGTGATCCGCGGGATCGCATCCGCGGTGCTAGGCGCCGGGCTTCTGGCTGTTCCGGCGGCGCCCCCACGTGCCCAGCCCGCGGCGACGGGCGATGCCGCTCCGATCCGCCTCAAGATCGTGGGCGGCCTGGCGGATGTCAGCCAGTACGTGCGGTACGAGGAACCATTCTGGCGACAGCACCTGCAGGAAGTCTCGGGCGGGCGGCTGCGCGCGGAGATCGCCCCCTTCGACCGAAGCGGCATTCGGGCCCAGGAAATGCTCGCCCTGATGCGCCTGGGCGTCGTTCCTTTCGGGACCGTGCTGCTTGCCGTCGTCAGCACGGAGGAGCCGGAGTTCAACGCCGTGGACCTGCCGGTCGTGAACCCCGACATGGCGGCACTGCGCCGGACCATCGCCCTGTATCGCCCGCATCTCGAGGCCCTGCTGGCCGAGCGGTACGATGTCGAGCTCCTCGGCATCTACACCTACCCGGCTCAGGTCGTGTTCTGCAAAAGCGCCTTCAGCGGGCTGGCGGACCTTGCGGGACGACGGATCCGGACCTCGTCGGTCGGACAATCCGAAATGTTCGCGGCCCTGGGGGCGATGCCCGTGGTGATCCCCTTCGGAGAAACGCTTGCCGCCCTGCGCTCTGGTGTCGTGGAATGCGCGGTGACCGGCACGCTGTCGGCAAACTCCATCGGCCTGCATGAAGTGACCACCCACGTCCACGCCATGGCCATCACCTGGGGCCTTTCGGTCTTCGGGGCCAACCGGGGTGCCTGGCAGGCATTGCCGGAATGGGCCCGCACGCTGATCCGGGAGGAGGTCGGGAAGCTCGAGCAGGAGATCTGGCAGGCGGCCGAGGTCGAGACCGGTGAAGGATTGGCCTGCAACACCGGACAGGGTCAGTGCTCGACCGGCCGTCGCGGGAGCATGACGCTTGTTCCTGTCTCGGCAGCGGACGAAGCACGGCGCCTCCGCCTCCTGACGGAAAGCGTTCTGCCCGGATGGGTGCGGCGTTGCGGGGAAGCCTGTGTCGACGCCTGGAACACCCGCCTGGCGCCAGCGCTCGGCGTGACCGCCCGCAACGACTGATGCAGAACACGCGCTTCCTCCGTCGCGCCATTCTTCTCGGCGCCGTCGTGCTGCTGGTGGCGCAGACGGTCGTGACCCTCACGATCATCGGGCGGGCCCGGGACGCGCAGGTCCGGGCGGCGGAGGAAACGGTCGAGCGCGTCAGCATCGCGACCGAGGCGTCGATCAACCGTGCCTTCGTCCAGATCGACGCCATGCTCGCCGGCCTGCCGGCGATGGTGGCGCCCTTTGCGATGAATGACCGGATGGACGTGAATTCCCTCAACCGCGTCCTGCGTCAGCTGATCAACCAGAACTTCACCTACCGGGACATCCTCCTGCTCGGCCCGAGTGGCCTGCCCATCGCGACGGCCCTGCCGGTGTCGCGCCGGCGTCGCCTGCCGCTGCCGGTCGACACGGGCTTCTCCGACCTCGCGGCGACAAGCGGCGGGTTGTCCATCGGTGGGCCTGTCCAAAATCCGAGCACGGGCGAATGGACGCTCTTCTTCGCCCGGAACATCGTGGTCGCCGGCGTCGGTCCGGTGCTCGCCGTGGCCGAAGTCCCGGTGCCATCGGTGCGGACCCTGCTCTCCGCGGCTGGCGAACGGCCGGGCATCCGTACCACGCTCGAACGCGACGACGGCACGCTCCTGGCATCGGTCCCGCACGACGAACTGCGCATCGGGCAGAATATCGGTCGGCCGTCGATCCCGGTTGGCCCGGCGGCGCCGGTGCGGGTTGCCAACAGCCGCTTCGATGCCGCGCTGGTCTTCGCAGTCGCGCGGCCCGCGCTCTACGCGACGCTGGTCATCACGACGAGCTTCGATGTCGACGCCGCCATGTCGGGCTGGGACCAGGATCGCATTCGCGCGCTGTCCATCTCGAGCATGCTCGGCGCCGTCGTCATCCTCATCGCGATCGCGCTGATGCTGATCCTACGTCAGCGCGATAAGGCGGAGGCGGAACGCGCCCGTGCGCGGCAGACGCTGGAAAACGCGCTGGAAGCCATGTCCGATGGCTTCGTCATGTTCGACGGCGATGACCGTCTCGTCGCCTGCAACAGCCGTTACCTCGACTTCTACCGACTCAGTGCGGCATTCATCAAACCCGGGGCCCGTTTCGAGGACATCATGCGGGAGGGCTTCCGCGTCGGTCAGTATCCCCAGGCGGGCGACGACATCGAAGCCTTCGTCGCCGCCAGCAAGATCTTCCACCTGGGCAACCAGCCGCCGATGGAACGGCTCCTCCCGGATAGCCGCTGGGTCCTGATCACGGAACGCCGGACACCGGATGGCGGCACGGTCGGCATTCGGACCGACATCACGGCGCTGAAGCGCGCCATGCAGGACCTTGCCGCGGCACGCGACGCCGCGGCCGCCGCCGGCGAGGCGAAGACGCGCTTCCTCGCCCGCGTGTCCCATGAGCTGCGGACGCCGCTCAACGGCGTGCTCGGCTTCGCCCAGGTCCTACTGCATGATCCCCGCCTGACGCCGGAGCAGCGCGAACAGGTCAACACGCTGCGCGAGGCCGGCCGCCATCTCCTGGACCTGGTGAATGGCCTGCTGGATCTCTCGAAGATCGAGGCTGGACGCCTCGACCTCGCGCCCGAAGCGGTCGACCTGCGGCGCCTGCTCAATGGCTGTGCGACGCTGCTCGAACCCGAGATCGTGCGGAAGGCTCTCGCCTTCACGCTCCATGTCGATCCGACGCTGCCGATGGCGGCCCGCCTCGATCCGCTCCGCATGCGTCAGTTGCTGCTGAACCTGCTGTCCAATGCCGTGAAGTTCACGCCGGTAGGCGGCCGCGTCGATCTACGAGTGATGGCCACACCCGATTCCCGCATGCGCATCGAGGTTGCCGACACCGGGCCAGGCATTCCCAAGGACAAGCAGCACCTTCTTTTCGAGGATTTCGTTCAGTTGACGCCCAACGCCGGGCCCGAGGCGCAGGGCACGGGCCTCGGCCTCGCGATCTCGGCCCGGCTCGCGGCACTGATGGGCGGGAGCGTCGGCTGCGAATCGCCGGCGGCGGGCGGCGCTCTCTTCTGGCTGGAAGTTCCACTCGAAGCGGCGCGCCCCGAAGACATCCGCAGCGAGACGCGCTTGCCGGACCTGGACCCGAAGGACGTGGTGTCCCGCCGTGTCCTCGTTGTCGACGATGTGGCCGCAAATCGGCAGATCGCGAAGGCCATGCTGGAATCGGCCGGCCACCGCGTGACGGTCGTCGAGGACGGCGCCGCCGCGCTGCTCGCCTTGAGTCAGGAAACCTTCGATGTCGTCCTGATGGACTTGCAGATGCCGCAGGTCGATGGCTTCGAGACGACGCGGCGGATCCGTGCGATGGAGAAGCCCGCCTCCGAAGTGCCGATCGTCGCGCTGACGGCGTCCGCACTGCCCGAACAGATCGAGGCGACGCGCCGCGCGGGCATGGACGCGCACCTGTCGAAGCCGCTCGACCGCACCGCCCTTCTGCAGCTGATGCACGACATGCCGTCCCGAACGACCCAGGCCGACGCGCAGCCGGAGCGTCCGGACGCTCCTATCCTCGACCCGTCGGCCCTGGACGTCCTGGAACGCGAGCTGGGGCACGCCGCGCATGGCATCCTCGCCGAGTTCGTCGGCGAGCTGCGCAGGGCGCTGGCGCTGCTGGCGAATGCGTCACCCGGCGAACGCAGCGACGCGGCCCATGTCGAACATGCGGCCCATCGCCTTGTCGGTGCGGCACGCACCCTCGGTGCCGCCCGCCTCGCGCTCGAGGCGGAGATTCTGCAGAAGGCGGCGCGTGGCGGCGACGCGGCCGCCGAGCTCCAGGCGAACGTCATTGCCATTGCCCGCTCAACCCTGCCCGAGCTCGAACGTCGGCTGGGCGTCGCTGACATGTCGATTGGTCCCGCCCTGCAACGGATCGAGGCCGCTTAGCCCCTGCCGTCTGGACCCCGCGCTGCGCTCGCCTAGGATGGCGGCACGCACGGCGGAATGGATGAGGAACGCATGGGCTTCGGGACCTGGAGCGCGAATTCGGGGCGCGAGGAGCCGCATCCCGTCCTCCGGGCGGTCGCCGAGCAGGCCCGGCGGGCCGAAACGCCCTGCGGTACCGGTTCCATGGTCTGGCGGGCATGGGGCGAGGGCCAGCCGATCGTCCTGTTGCATGGCGGGTCGGGATCCTGGCGGCACTGGCTGCGCAATATCCCGGTCCTGGCCACGGGCCACATGGTGTTGTGCCCCGACCTCCCTGGCCTCGGCGACAGCGACATGCCGCCAGGCCAGGCTTCACCGGACGGCATCGGCGCCTTGCTGCGGGACGGGCTTCGCCTCCTGCTCGGCGGCCGGAGCTATGACCTGGTCGGCTTCTCGTTCGGTGCACTCTGTTCGGGCCACCTCGCCGCGCAAGACCACGAGGGCTGCCGGTCGCTCACGATCGTCGGCGCCGGCGCCCTCGGCTTCACGCGCAGCCCGACGGAGCTCGTGAAGGTGCGCCACCTCGAAGGCGCCGCCCGCGACGATGCGAACCGGCACAACCTGGCCGAGCTGATGTTCGCCGACGCGACCCGTATCGATGAGGTCGCACTGGCCATGCAGGACCTCCACACCCGCCGGGCCCGCTTCAAGAGCCGTGGCTGGGCGAACACCGACTCCCTCAAGCAGGCCATCCTGCGCAGCCGCGCGCCGCTTGGCGCGATCTACGGCGAACAGGACGCGATCGCCCGCCCCCATGTGCAGTTGCGCCTCGACCTGGTGCACGAGATGCGCCCCGGATCGCGCACCGAGAAGATCCCCGGCGCCGGCCATTGGGTGGCCTATGAGGCAGCCGACGCGTTCAACAGCGCCCTCGCCCGCGTCCTGGCTCGTGACGCGGCCGCGGCGTGACACTGCCGCCGGGGCGCCCGACGCGCGCCGCCACGCTGCGCGGCATGGCTTGGATGGCCGCCGCCGGTTTCCAGTTTTGCCTCCTGAACACCATCGCGCGCGGACTCGCGATGGAGCTCGACCCGTTCCAGACACAGTTCCTGCGCTACTTCGCGGGGCTGCTGGTGCTGGTCCCGTTCATGCTGCGCACCGGCCTCACGGCCTGGCTGCCGCATGACCTGAAGGGCCAAGGCTGGCGCGGCGCCATCCACACCGCGGGTCTGCTGCTCTGGTTCTGGGCGCTGCCGCATGTGCCGCTGGCCGACATGACGGCGATCGGCTTCACCGGCCCCATCTTCATCATGGCCGGCGCGGTCATCTTCCTCGGCGAGCCCATGGTCCGCGCGCGCTGGGTCGCGGCCGGTATCGGCTTTCTCGGGGTGCTCGTGATCGTGGCGCCGAAGTTCACCGGCACGGGCAGCGGCTTCTGGTCGCTGGTGATGCTGTCCTCGGCACCGCTCTTCGCGGCCTCCTTCCTCATCACCAAGGCCCTGACACGGCGCGACCGGCCGGAAGTGATCGTCGCCTGGCAGGCGCTCACCGTCGCCGCCTTCACCCTGCCGTTCGCCATCCCCGGCTGGACGTGGCCGAGCGCGACGCAACTCGGCTGGTTCCTGATGACCGGCCTTCTCGGGAGCGCAGGACATTGGTGCCTGACCGAGGCCTTCCGGATCGCCGACATTTCGGCCACGCAGCCGATCAAGTTCGTCGACATGATCTGGGCCTCGACCCTCGGCTGGATCGTCTTCTCCGAGATTCCCTCGGCGTGGACCTTCGCCGGCGCGGCCGTCATCTTCACCGCCACCACCTGGATCGCCCGGCGCGAAGCAAGGGCGCGCTGACCCCGGCTTGCGCCCGCGGCCGGTCCGTCGGATCGTTGCCGCGAAGGTGCCCGGGAATGGTGCCGTGGAGGAATGCATGACGATGACGGCGCCGCTGCGCCGGCGCGGCCTTGCGGCCCTGGCGGCCGCACTCGCCGCGCCGTCCCTCGCCATGTCCCAGGAAGCCTGGCCAGGCCGGCCCGTCCGTATCGTCATCCCCTTCGCGCCCGGCGGCCCGATCGATACCGTCGGCCGGTTGGTCAGCGAAAGACTGCGCGAACGGCTCGGCCAGCCCTTCATCATCGACAATCGCGCCGGCGCCGGCGGATCGATCGGCCTGCGCTCGGTCGTGCAGTCCGCGCCGGACGGCTATGCGCTCGTCCTCACCTCCTCCTCCCTCGCCATCCTGCCGGCCATCTACGCGACTCTCAACTTCGACCCGCGGACGGACCTGACGCCCGTATCCCTGGTCGCCGAGATCGCGACGACGATCGCCGTGCGCGCCAATCATCGCTTCGCGACGCTGCAGGACATGCTCGCCGAAGCCCGCGCCAAGCCCGGCAGCGTGACCTATGGAACCTCCGGCATCGGTTCTTCGAACCATCTCTCGGGCGCTCTGCTCGCCGCCACGGCGCGGCTCGACCTGGTGCATGTGCCCTATCGTGGGGCGGCGCAGGCGATGAACGCGCTCTATGCCGGCGATGTCGACCTCGTCTTCGCGAGCACGGTCGAAACTCTCGGCCATGCGAGGGAAGGCCGGGCGCGCATCCTCGCGGTCACCACGACGCAGCGCATTCCCGCACTGCCCCAGGTTCCGGCGGCGATCGAGATCGTGCCGGGTTATGTCGCGCCGAACTGGTTCGCCATCGCCGCGCCACGCGGCCTGCCCGCACCGGTCCTGGCGCGGCTTTCGGCGGAACTCGCCCAGCTCGCCACCGACCCCGATTTCCGGGCGCGCTTCGCCACCCTCGGCGCAGAGCCGCTGATGAGCGCGCCCGACATCCTCGCAGCCCGCCTCGCGGAAGACGTGCCGACCTGGCAGCGCGTCGCCGCCGAGGCCGGCATCCGCGCCGAATGACCGATAGACCGACGACAGGACGGACCATGCGCAAGCTGACGATTGGCGACGTCACCATCACCAGCATCATCGAGCGTGACGGCCCCTGGCGCGCGCCCGAGGCCATGTTCCCCAAGGCTGCCGCGGCGCCCGACCTGCTCGCCGAACGCCTGAAGGAGGTCGAGCCGGAGACCTACGATCCGGCTTCCGGCAAGATGGTCATCACCTACCAGACCTATGTCGTGCGCACCCCGCACCACACCATCCTCGTCGATACCTGCACCGGGGAGGACAAGGGCTGGCCAGCGCCGATGGACTTCCCGAAGCAGCCCTGGCTCGACGGGCTAAAGGCCGAGGGCCTGTCCTTCGAGGACATCGACTACGTTTTCTGCACCCACCTGCACATCGACCATTCGGGATGGAACACGGTGCTGCGCGACGGCCGTTGGGTGCCGACCTTCCCGAACGCGAAATACGTCTTCCACAAGCGCGAATATGCGGCGTGGGCGGAAACGACCAAGGCCGGCATCGAGCGCCCCGGCGGCGGCGGCAACGTCCACCGCTTCAACTGCGAACCGATCGTCGAGGCCGGCCAGGCGCTGCTGGTCGACGACGACTTCCAGCTCGACGACCGCATCACCATCCAGCCGACGCCAGGCCATTCGCCCTGCCATTGCTGCGTGCACATCCGCAGCGGCGGGCAGCATGCCGTCGTGACGGGGGACCTGATGCACCACGCCCTGCAGGTCCATCAGCCGGACTGGTCCACGGTCTTCTGCTGGGATGCCGCCGAGGCGGAAGCCAGCCGCCGCACCTTCTTCGGCCAGGTGGCCGGCACCGATGCGCAGATCCTTCCGATCCACTTCCCGAACCCCACGGTTGGTCGCATCGAGGCGAACGGAGACCGCTTCCGCTGGCGCTACATCCGCTGACCCTGACCCCTGCTTGACGCCGCCGCCCCTGGGTGGTCGGTTCCGGCGAATTCGGAGGATCGCACCATGGACCACAACCAGCCCCACGCCGCCAGCGAGGAGACCCGGATGCTCCGGGACCTGGTCGCGAAGTTCGTGGAACGCGACCTCATGCCGCTGGAACCGGCCGTTCTGAAGCGCGAGGCGACCGGCGGCGGCTTCAAGCTGTCCGAGGAGGAGGAGAAGACCCTCCTCGCCCGTTGCCAGGAACTCGGCCTGTGGGGCCTCGACGTGCCGGAGGAATTCGGCGGCGCCAACCTGCCGCTGCTCTCCCTCGCGGCCGCGGAGGAGGAGATGGCCCGCGCCTGCGTGCCCTTCACCATCCCGCCCGACAGCCCGAACCTGCACATGATGCTCTCGGTCGCGAGCCCACTGCAGCGCGCCAAGTACCTCGACCCCTATGCGCGCGGCGAGCAGCGCTCGGCCATGGCGATCTCCGAGCCCGGCGCCGGCGGCGATCCCGCGGGGATGACGACGCGCGCGGTGAAGGACGGCGACCACTGGGTCATCAATGGCCGGAAGATCTGGGTCTCGAACGTTCCGCGCGCCGACTTCATCATCCTCATGGCCCGCACCGGCGATGGGAAGCGCCAGGACGGCATCACGGCCTTCATCGTCGAGAAGGGCACGCCCGGTTTCGTCATCGAGCGCGAGATCCCGATGGTGGGCGGGCGACGCACCTATGAGCTCGTCTTCGAGGATTGCCGCGTGCCGGCCGAGAATGTCCTCGGCGAGCTCGGCCGCGGCTACGCCCCGATGCAGCTGCGCCTCAACGTGCGGCGCATGCAGATGGGGGCACGCTGCATCGGCATGGCGCGCCGCGCGCTCGAGATGATGACCGAGCAGGCGCAGAACCGCGTCACCTGGGGCGTGCGCCTCGCCGACCGCCAGGCGATCCAGTGGTTCGCGGCCGAGGCCGTGATGGAGATCCATGCCTGCCGGCTGATGGTGCAGGACCTCGCGGCGAAGCTCGATGCCGGTGCGGATGTCCGCATGGAGGCCTCGATCCTCAAGGTGCGCGCGACGGAGATGGCGCAGTCGGTGCTCGACAACGCCATGCAGACCTGGGGCGCGATGGGCGTCACCAAGGAACTGCCGCTGCAGCTGATGCACCAGCAGGTGCGGCTGATGCGGGTCTACGAGGGCCCGTCCGAGGTCCATCGCAGCGCGATCGGCCGCCGCACGCTCGGCGGGAAGGTCTGAGGCCGTGGCGCTGCCGCTCGACGGTCTCCTCGTCCTCGACCTCGGGCACATCTACCAGGCGCCCTATGCCGGCTTCCTGATGGCGCAGGCCGGCGCGACCGTCATCAAGATCGAGCCGCCGACCGGCGAGCCGCTGCGCCGCCGCGCCATGGTTGCCGGCGGCTCGGTGCCGATGGCGATGCTGAATTCGAACAAGAAGGGCCTCTCGCTCGACCTCAAGAACCCGAAGGGGCAGGAGGTCTTCCTGCGCCTTGTCGACCGCGCCGACGTCGTCATCGAGAACTTCTCGCCCGGCGTGATGGACCGGCTCGGCCTGGGGCACGAGGCGCTGCTGAAGCGCAACCCGCGCCTGGTCTACGCGGCGGGCTCGGGCTACGGGCAGACGGGGCCGGACAAGGACCGGCTGGCCATGGACCTCACCGTCCAGGCCGCGGTCGGTATCATGCACACCACCGGCTATCCGGACGGGCCGCCGACCAAGGCCGGGCCGACGGTCTGCGACTTCCTCGGCGGCACGCACCTCTACGGTGCGATCATGACCGCACTCTTCGCGCGCGAGCGCTCCGGCAAGGGCACCTATGTCGAGGTCGCGATGCAGGACGCGGCCTATTCGACGCTCGCCTCGGCCATCGGCATGCATTTCGGCGGGCAGCTGAAGAACGTGCCGCCGCGCACGGGCAACAGCCATGCCGGCCTCGCCATGGCGCCCTACAATGTCTACCCGGCGAAGGATGGCTGGATCGCCATCATCGTCGTGACGGAAGCCCATTGGGACCGCCTGCTCCGCGCCATGGGAGAATCGGACCTGATCGGCGACGAGCGCTTCCGCAGCAACCCCGACCGCGTGAAGCACATGGCCGAGGTCGACCGGCTCGTCACCGCCTGGACCTCCGCCCACAGCCGCGCCGAGCTCGAAGCCCTGACGCGCGAGCACGGCGTGCCCGCCGCGCCGGTTCGCACGCTCGAGGAAGTGCTCAACGACCCCGGCATGCACGACCGGGGCATGCTGCGCTGGGTGGACCACCCCGAGGTCGGCCATGTCGTCCTGCCCTCGACGCCGCTGCGGATCGAAGGTGCGCCACCTCCGGCCTTCGCCCCGAGCCCCTTCCTGAACCAGCACGAGGCCGATGTCCTGGGCGGTCTGCTCGGCATGAGCGAAGGCGAGCGGGATTCGGTCCGCGGAGCCGGGGGCCTCGGGCCGCGCTTCAGCGGCCGGTGAAGCTCGGCCTGCGCTTTTCCAGGAAGGCCGCAGCACCTTCCCGCCGGTCTTCGGTGCCGATGGTCGCGGCCTGTTCCGTCTCGGCGAGTTCGATCGCCTCGGACAGCGACTGCAGCGGGGCCAGCGCCAGTTGGCGCCGGATGATGCGCAGCGATCGCGGCGAACAGTTCCCGACGATATCGGCGACATAGGCGCGCACCGTCGCGGCGAAGCCGTCGGCCGGCAGCGCGCGCACCAGACCCATCGCGGCCGCTTCCTCCGCCGTGATGGTGCGGCCCGACAGCAGCAGGTCGGCGGCGTTCATCGGTCCGATCGCACGCGGCAGGGTCCAGGCGATGCCGTGCTCGGCGATCAGCCCGCGGCGCGGAAAGGCGCAAGCGAGCTTCGCACCCGCGGCCATGAAGCGCACATCGCAATACATCGTCACGGCCAGCCCGACGCCCGCCACCGCCCCGTTGATCGCCGCGATCACCGGCTTGCCGATGTTCAGGATGTAGGAGTAGCGGCGCGACAGATCCTCGACCGGCGGCGGATCGCCCGGCGGGGGCGTGACGCCGGTGAAGGGCGGCCGGTCGGGCTTGCGGCCGGCGATGCCGGTGACGTCGGCACCGACGCAGAAGGTGCTGCCCGCGCCGGTCAGGATCACCGCGCGCACGTCGTCATCCGCGGCGATCAGACCGAAGGCCTCGCGCACCTCGGCTTCGGTCACCGGCGACCAGGCGTTGCGCTTCTCCGGCCGGTTCAGCGTGATCGTCGCGATGCGGTCGGCGACCTCGTAGGTGATTTCCGTGAAGGCCATGGCGGGCGGTTCCTCAGCGCGACGGCGTGCGGGCGCGCTGGGCCGCCCATTGCTCGTCGGTCCAGTCCAGCATCTCCTGCGCCCCGGCCCGCGCACCGCCCAGCAGCCGCCGGCCGCCATCCGCGACAACGCATTCGCCGGTGACGTAGCCGGCATGATCGGAGACGAGGAAGGCGGCGAGGTCGGTCAGTTCCTCGTGCTTCCCGGCGCGGCGGAGCGGCACGCCGTCATGCTCGACGCCACCGGGGCGCAGGCGCGCGACCGCGGCCTCCGTGGGAAAGGTGCCGGGCGCGATCGCCACCAGCCGGATGCCGCGCGGTCCCCACTCGACGGCGAGGCTCTGCGTCATGGCCAGCAACCCCGCCTTCGCCATGGCGGATGGCGCGGTGAAGGCGCCGCCCTGCAGCGCCGAGAGCGTCAGGATGGACAGCACCACGCCCGGCTGCCCTGCATCGATCCAGCGCCGTCCGCAACCGATGGTGCAGTAGGCAGCCCCGTGCAACGTCGTGCCGAGCACCGCATCGACCGCGCGCGCTGACAGGCGATGCGTCTGCGCCAGGAAGTTCGCCGCCGCATTGTTCACCAGGATGTCGGCCGGCCCGTGCCGCCAGACATCGTCCAGCATCGCCTCCACCGCAGTCGCGTTGCGAACGTCGCAGGGATGCGTCGTGACCTGCGCGCCCGGAACCTCCGCGCGCAAGGCCTCGGCAGTCGTTTCCAGCACCGCCACGCGCCGCCCGCAGATCGCGAGCGACGCGCCGAGCTCCAGGAACCGCTTGCCGATGCTGCACCCGAGCCCGGTGCCGCCGCCCGTCACCAGGGCGCGGCGGCCGGCGAGCAGCCCCGGCGCGAAGGCCATCTCAGGCGCCCTTGTAGGTCGGCTTGCGCTTCTCGCGCATCGCCGCCAGCGCCTCCTTGTGGTCATCCGTGGTGTGCGCGACCGCCTGCATCGCGGACGACATCTCGAGCACGGTGTCGAGCCGGTTGTTCCAGGCCTCGCGCAGCAGCCGCCGCGCCATGCGCACAGCCTGGGGCGGGTTGGCGGCGACGCGCGCGGCGAGCGCCTTCGCCGCCGGGATCAGCTCCGCATCCGGCACCACGCGCGACACCAGCCCCGCCGCCAGCGCGTCCTGCGCCGTCAGCGAATCGCCGGTCAGCGCCATCTCGGACGCCTTGGCGAAGCCGACGATGCGCGGCAGCAGCCAGGCACCGCCGTCGCCGGGAATGATGCCGAGCTTCACGAAGGATTCGGCGAAGCGCGCGCTCTCGCCCGCGATCCGCAGGTCGCACATGCAGGCAAGGTCGCACCCCGCGCCCATCGCCGGCCCGTTCACCGCCGCGATCACCGGCATTTCGAGCTGCTCGAGCAGGCGCGGGATGCGCTGGATGCCCCAGCGGTAATAGCCGCGCGCCTGAGCCGGGGTGCGCTCCTTCGGGCCACTCGCCGCCTCGCCCATGCGGCGCACATTGCCGCCGGCGCAGAAGGCCGTACCGGCGCCCGTCAGGATGGCGACCCGCACCTCCTGCCCCGCATCGAGCGAGGACAGCGTGTCGAGCAGCGCGTCCTGCATCTCGGGGTCGAGCGGGTTGCGCGACTCCGCACGATTCATGGTGAGGAGGGCGATGCCCTCCTCGATCTCGACCTTCAGCGGCGCGTCCATCGGCATTTCCCCCGTATGAGGCGGCGGAGGATGGAGCGCGCCCGCGGACCCGGCAAGCCGGGCTCAGCTGGCCTCGATGCCCAGGCGCCGGATCAGCGCCCCCCACTTCTCCGCGTCGGTACGCACGCGCTGCCCGAAGGCGGCGGTGGATTCGGGCGCCATCTCCACCCCCATGCCCTCGAGACGTTCCTTCACCGCGGGCGTCATGAGGATGCGGTTCAGCTCCGCGTTCAGGCGCTGCTGCAGGGCCGGATCCATGCCCTTCGGACCGAAGGCGCCGTACCACACCGCCATCTCGTAGCCGGGTACGCTTTCGCCCACCGTCGGCACGTTCGGCTGGCGGCTCCAGCGCGCAGCTTCGGTCACCGCCAGCAGGCGCAGCCGTCCGCCCTCGACATGCGGCATGGTCTGCGTCGCGGCGCTGAAGAACAGCTGTGTCTGCCCGCCAACCGTGTCCGTCACCGCCGGCTGCCCGCCGCGATAGGGCACATGCACCATGCGGACGCCGGTCATGCTCTCGAACAGCGCGGCGCAGAGGTGGTTGGTCGATCCGGGCCCGGCGGAGGCATAGGCCAGATTGTCCGGGTTGGCGCGGACATAGGCGATGAACTCCGGCACCGTCTGCGCGGGCACCGACGGATGCACGACCATCGTGTTGATCGCGAAGCCCAGCATGGCGAGCGGCGTGAAGTCCGCCACCCCGTCGAAGGGCATGGACCGCATCAGTGCGTGGTTCATCGCGTGGGTCGACATCGACCCGAAGAGCAGGGTGTGCCCGTCCGGCGCCGCCTTGGCGACGGTATCGGACCCGATGTTGCCCGATGCCCCGGTGCGGTTCTCGACCAGCACGGGCTGCCCCAGCGCCTGGCCCAGCGGTTCCGCCACGATCCGCCCGAGGATGTCGGTGGTGCCGCCGGGCGCCCAGGGGATGATCAGGCGGATCGGTCGGCTGA
This sequence comes from Neoroseomonas marina, assembly GCF_012927745.1. Lineage (GTDB taxonomy): Bacteria > Pseudomonadota > Alphaproteobacteria > Acetobacterales > Acetobacteraceae > Neoroseomonas > Neoroseomonas marina. The sequence continues at coordinate 124,927 of NZ_JABBKX010000010.1, read as the reverse complement.
AGGCAGTCTGCGCGGCGAGCGGCAAGGGCGCAAGGAGTGCCGTCGCGGCGAGCAGCGGCCGGCGGCGGATCAGGCGGTGCATGGAGGTCTCCCGGGTCATCGATCGTCATCCGGCGCGAGAAGGGCCGGCGCCGCCAGCGCTGCAAACACCGCGCCGAGCGCCGCGTCCTCCTCGGTGAAATGGCCCGCGGCGTGCAACAGGTTCACCGACCCGAGCGGCCGCCCGTTCCAGCGCACCGGCAGGTTCATCGCGCTCCCGAGGCCCAAGGCTGCGATCTTCTCATGGTCGGGGTAGGCCCAGGCGATGTCGGCGGCGTCGCGCCCGATCCAGGCGCGTCCCTCGACCAGCACCCGCTGCGTCCAGGGGTGCTCCCAGTTGACCGGTTTGAAGCCGGCGACGGGATAGGCCTCCGCATCGCTGCTGTAGACGCGGCGATTGCGGCCGGCCGCGGCGTCGTGGCGCATGACGGTGAACAGCCGATGGCCGATGCAGGCGGCGGTCGCCGCCTGAAGGGCCGCGAACAGCGCGGCCGGCTGGCCGGGCAGGATCATGGCCGCGGCCACCGCGCGCAAATGGGGTAAGGGATCCGGTCGGGTCATCGACAAGCCATAGCGCAAAGCCGCGCCCGCCTCACGGGGGGGCAGGATCAGCGTGGAGCCGGCGCCTGGCCCGGCACGGTGATGCTCATCGAATCGGATCCCGCCGCTTCCCGCGCCCGGCGCACCCGCGCCTCGAGTTCCGTAAGCTCGGCGCGCCGTTCCGCGAGCCGCGCCTCGGTCGCCGCGATCTGGCCGGCGATCTCGGCGCGGCGGCGCTCGACGGCCGCCACTTCGGTCCGCATGGCGTCGACCTGCTGGGCGACCTCCGCGCGCCGCTGCTCGGCCGTGGCCAGGGCCGAGCGAACCGCATCGGCCTGCGCCGCGGCCTCGCCGCGCCGCAGATCAGCGGCTTGGACCTCGGCCTGCAGCCGGTCGACATGGGCGGCGAGCTCGCCCCGCCGACGGTCGGCGGCCGCGACCTCGGCGCGCAGCGCCTCGTTCTGAGTGGCCAGCTCGGCCCGCCGCCGATCCGCCCCCGTCACCTCGCCGCGCAGCGCCTCGTTCTGCCGGGCGAGGTCCTGGCGCTGCCGCTCGGACGCGGCCACCTCCTGGCGCAGTGCCTCGGCCTGGCGCTGCAGCGCCTCCGCTTCGCCGCGCGCGGCCTGCACCGTCCCGGCGGTGCGGCGGGCCTCCTCGGCCTGGGCCCGGGCGCGCTCGGCTTCCTGGTCGGCCGCCCGGGTGGCAGCCACGGCGCGGCGATCGGCCTCCGCCGCGGCCTCGCGCCGTTCCGCCGCTGTTCGCTCGGCCGTTGCGGCCTCTCCGCGCAGGGCAGCCAGGCGGCGTTCCTCGCCCCCGGTCATGTCGCGCAGTTCCGTCGCCCGGCGTTCGGCGGCGGCGACCTCGGCACGCAACTCCCCCACGCGGCCCTGCAGGCCCCTCAGATCAGTCGCGGCCTGGTCACGCGAGGACGTCAGCCTGCCGATCTCGGCTTCGAGCTGCGCCACGCCCTGCCGCCGGGCATTGGCCTCGCCCTGCGCGACATTCGCTGCCTCGCGCGTCTGGACGAGGCGCTGCTCCGCCGCGGCGACCTCGGCGCGCAGGCCTTCGCGCCGGCGCTCCTCCTCGCCGGCGCGGGCCATCAGCGTGCCGAGCCGGGCTTCGGCGGCGGCGACCTCGCCGCGTGCCGCGGTAGCGCGTTGCTGTTCGGCCTGGGTATCGCCACGCAGGATGCCGAGTCGACGTTCCGCTGCGGCGGCCTCGGCCATCCGGTTCTCCAGCTGCAACCGGGTCTGCTGCGATTCGGCCCGCAGCGCTTCGAGCCGCCGGGTCTGCGCCTCGAGCCGCTGCCGCATGGCCTCGGCTTCCTGGTCCGCCGCGCCCCGATTCTGGTGGGCGGCCGCCAGGTCTCGCCGTGCCGCAGCCAGTTGGCGCTGAACCGCTGCGAGGTCGCCCCGCGCCTGCCGCTCCGCCGCCAGGGCCTGCTCCAACTCGCCGACCCGCGTCGCGAGGTCCTGGCTGCGGGCCTGTGACGCCGCGAGGTCCCGTTCGAGGCCCTCGACCCGCGCGCTGCGTTCCACCGTCAGTCCGCAGGCCGGCAGAAGGCTGACCGAGGCGAGCAGCGCCGCCTTCACGAGTGCGCGGGATCGCGGCATTGCGGGGGCCTCTCCTTCGGTCCGGCGACGCGCGGGATCTCCGTCCCGCGACGGCATCGCACATAGCAAGGGGCTAGCTGCCCGCGGGAGTCCAGTCACGCCAGGTTGCAGGCGCGCACGTAGCGCGTGTGGCCGTGCTCAGTCGGGCCCCTGGTCCAGCCCCGCACGTAGCCGGCCATCCGGGTCCGCGATCAGCCCTTCGCGCAGGAACAGGTCGATCAGCACCAGATTGACGTTGAACTTCACCTCGTCGGTCCGGCGCACGGCGTCGAGCAGCCGGGCGGCGGGCCAGAGCTCGAAACGCTCGACCTCGTCGTCGTTCGGCCGCGGCGCGACGCCGTCGGGGATCTCGAGGTCGTAGACATGCAGAACGTCCCGCCGCAGCCCCTCCCCGTTCCGCATGACGTAGGAAATGCGGCCGGCACGCCGCGCCGTGACGGCGAGGCCAGGTGGCAGCGACGCCTCCTCCCCCGCCTCCTTCACCAGGCATTCGTCGGGCGACAGGCCGGCAGGGATCCCGCCGGCGACGATGTTGTCGAGCTGCCCCGGCGCCACGGCCTTGTCGCGCGACCGCACGCCCATCCAAAGATGCAGCCCGTCCGCCCGTCGGACGATGCCGTTGACGTGCACGCCCTGGGACATCACGCCGAAGGCCGGCAGCGCGCCCCGATCGAGCGTCGCGAGCACCGGGCCGTTGCTCGTCTCCCGCACGTCGAACAATTCGCGGCGGATCCGCAGGAAGGCGCCGGCCGCGAGGGATGGCAGCGCCTGGGCCAGTGCCTCGCTGCGCGCCCCCGGGCTGCGCAGCCGGCCGGCCATCGCGACGCCATCCGCGCCGAAATGGAAGTCGCGCGGGCGGAAGGTCAGCGCCTGGGCCAGGTCGGGGTCGACCCAGCCGACCTGCGCCGTGCCGATCCGGAAGGGGATCAGCCCCGCCGGCGAGGTGATGTTGTTGCAGGCGTCGATGTGGCGCTGGAGGCTGGGGTCGGGCATGGGCGGATCTTGTGCCCCGCCACGCGGGCCACGCCAATTGCGCGCGACGCTTCCGGCGCAGCCTCGGCAGCCGGCCCGGACTTCCGGGCGGGCGGCGTTTCGAGGCATCCTGCGTCCGCCCCAGCGCGCCAGGATGGCGTCCATGCGCGGGGCGCGCTTCCCCTCGCCGCGCTTCGGCCCCATCTGCGCGAGCCAGACCGGAGTCCAGATCGCTTGCCCCCTTCGACAGACAAGGCCGATGGCAGCCATGTCCGCGCCCTGATCCGCATCGCCCCCTATCTCTGGCCGAAGGGGGCGGTCGAACTGCGCCTGCGCGTCATCGCCGCGCTGGTGCTGGTGGCCGCAGCCAAGGCGGCGAACGTGCTGGTGCCGATCGCCTATGCGCGCGCGGTGGACGCGCTGGCACCGAAGGATGGCGTCGGCGCCATCCTCGCCATCCCGGTCGCACTGATCGTCGGCTACGGGCTGCTGCGCGTCATGTCCTCGGCCTTCGGCGAGTTGCGCAACGCCATATTCGCGAAGGTGCAGGCGCGCGCCGCGCGGCGCGTGGCACTCGAGGTCTTCGAGCATCTGCACGCGCTGTCCATGCGCTTCCACATGGACCGGGCGACGGGTGGCCTGTCGCGAGTCATCGAGCGCGGGGTGCGCGGCATCGCGACCTCGCTGAACTTCCTGCTCTTCAACATCATCCCGACGATCGTCGAGATCCTGTTCGTCGCCGTCATCCTGTGGTGGCTGTTCGCGGTGTCCTTCACCGTGACGATGCTCGGGACCATCGCGGCCTACGTCGCCTTCACCCTGCTCTTCACCAACTGGCGCCTGCGCTTCCGGCGGCAGATGAACCAGCTGGACGAGGAGGCGAACACCAAGGCGGTGGACAGCCTGCTGAACTACGAGACGGTCAAGTACTTCAACAACGAGGCGCACGAGGCCCGCCGCTACGAGGAAAGCCTGACGCGCTACGAGCGCGCCTATGTGCGGTCCGAGACCACGCTCAACATGCTGAACGCCGGCCAGGCCTTCATCATGGCGGTCGGGCTGACGATCACCATGCTGCTCGCGGGATCCGGCATCGCCCAGGGGCACATGACGGTCGGCGACTTCGTGATGGTCAACACCTACCTGATCCAGATCTACCAGCCGCTGAACATCCTCGGTTTCGCCTATCGCGAGATCAAGCAAGGGCTGACCGACATGGAGCAGATGTTCACGCTGCTCGAGGTGCCGGCCGAGGTGAAGGACGCGCCGGGCGCGCCCGCCCTCGCCAAGGGCCCCGGCGAGATCCGCTTCGAGGACGTCCGCTTCGGCTATCGCCCGGACCGGGAGATCCTCAAGGGCGTGTCGTTCACCGTGCCGCCCGGCCGCATGCTGGCGATCGTCGGGCCGACCGGCGCGGGCAAATCCACCATCTCCCGCCTGCTCTTCCGCTTCTACGATGCGACCGGCGGCCGCGTGACGGTCGACGGCGAAGACGTCCGGGGCGTGACGCAGGCGAGCCTGCGCCAGGCGATCGGCGTCGTGCCGCAGGACACCGTGCTGTTCAACGACACCATCCGCTACAACATCGCCTATGGCCGGCCGGGAGCGACCGAGGCCGAGATCGAGGACGCCGCCCGCCACGCCCAGGTCCATGACTTCGTCATGCGGCTGCCCGAAGGCTATGCGACCCGGGTGGGCGAGCGCGGGTTGAAGCTCTCGGGCGGGGAGAAGCAACGCGTCGCCATCGCGCGCACCATCCTCAAGGACCCGCGCATCCTGATCCTGGACGAAGCGACGAGCGCCCTCGACACCCGCACCGAGCAGGAGATCCAGGCCGCGCTGCGCGACGTCTCGCGCAACCGCACGACCCTTGTCATCGCACACCGACTCTCCACGGTGGTCGAGGCGGACGAGATCATCGTCCTGCAGGACGGCCGCATCGCCGAGCGCGGCACCCATGCGACCCTGATCGCCGCGGACGGCCTCTACGCCGAGATGTGGCGGCGCCAGGCCCAGGCCGTCGCGGCGGCCGAGGCGGCTGCCCGCGCCCAGGCCGAAGCGGACCTTGACCGTCCCCGCGGCACACGCATCGGGGAAGCCGCCGTGTGAAGCCCGCAGGGCTTCCCCGCGGCCCTCGCCAGTCCTATCTGCCCCAAGGAAACAAGGAGAACACGGCATGCAACAGGACCCCTCGGGCATGGCCCCGGAGGATCTGAGCCACGCCGGCTCGGTCGTGGACAAGGCGATCGAGTACATGATGGAGCAGCGCATCGCGCCGATCTCCATCGCGTCCGCCCTGCTCGGGGGGGCGCTCGGCCTGCTCGCCCGGACCATGGACGACCGGTCCGTGGCGGCCGTGCTGCGCAATGCGCTCGCCTCGGTCGAGAACGGCGAACTGGCCGAGGCGCGGCAGGGCCAGCCACCGCAGGCTTGACGCGGCCGCCCGGCTGGGCCAAAAGCCGCGCCTTCCTCGGTTCCACCCGCGTGCGGGAGTCCTTCCGCGCGCCCTGATCGTTTCGGGAATACCATCATGGCCCGCCGCTGCGGCATCACCGGCAAGGGCGTTCTGACGGGCAACAACGTCAGCCACGCCAACAACAAGACCCGCCGGCGCTTCCTGCCGAACCTGCAGGAGACCTCCTTCTGGTCCGACGTGCTCGGCACCCAGGTGAAGATCCGCCTGTCCACCACGGGCATCCGCACCGTGGAGCACAATGGCGGCCTCGACGCCTTCCTGCTCGGCACCCCGGACCGCAAGCTGGCGGCCGAGGCGGTGACCCTGAAGCGCCGCATCGAGCGCGCCCAGGCCAAGAAGGCGGCCTGAACCGCGCCGCCTCCGGGCGGATGGAAGGGCGGCGCCCGTGGGGCGGCCGCCCTTTTTCATGCCCGAACGGCAGGCCGCGGACCCGCCTGTTGCGCCCGGCCGGATTCCGGACCACATAAGTCGGGAATCAACGCCAACCGCGGAACGCCGCCATGTTCATCGAGACCGAAGCCACCCCGAACCCCGCCACGCTGAAGTTCCTGCCCGGGCGGGATGTGCTCGGCGACCGCGGGACGGCGGATTTCACCGGCCCCGGGGATGCGGCGGGCCGCTCCCCGCTCGCCGAGCGGGTCTTTCAGGTGGGCGAAGTCGCCCGCGTCTTCCTCGGCGCCGATTTCGTGACGGTCACCAAGACCGAGGATGCCGACTGGACCCTGCTGCGCCCCCGCGTGCTGGGCGCCATCATGGAGCATTACCTGTCGGGCTTGCCGATCATGGAGGCCGGCGAGGCCGATGGCGAGCACGGCGAGGATTTCGACACCGCCGATCAGGAAGTCGTCGCCCAGATCAAGGAACTGCTCGACACCCGCGTGCGCCCGGCCGTGGCCGGCGACGGCGGCGACATCGTCTTCCGGGGCTTCCGCGACGGCATCGTCCGGCTGCGCATGCAGGGCGCCTGCTCGGGTTGCCCGTCCTCCCGGGCCACCCTGAAGCATGGCGTCGAGAACATGCTGCGCCACTACGTCCCCGAGGTGGTGGCCGTGGAACAGGTCGAGGCCTGATCCAGGTCCGGGGCGCGCCGCCCCCCCCCCCGCGGACCGGCGCGTCATTTTTTTTGCTGATCGCCGCCATTCGTTGCCTGCCCTGGCCCTACCGGGCCTAGCCGCCATATCGAGGGCACAGCGATACTGCTTGCGCAGGAACCCCGACATGGACGTGAACATGGCCACCGAGACCCTCGACGACCGCGCGCTCGATCAGCTCTTCCGCGAGGCCCGCACCCACAACAAGTGGCAGGACCGCCCCGTCCCGGATGCCAAGCTGCGCGAGCTCTACGACCTGATGAAGTTCGCGCCGACCTCGGCCAACGCTTCGCCCGGCCGCTTCGTCTTCGTGCGCACGCCGGAAGGCAAGGCGAAGCTGAAGCCGGCGCTGTCGGCCGGCAATCTCGAGAAGACGATGAACGCGCCGGTCACCGTCATCGTGGCCCATGACCTGCACTTCTACGACAATCTGCCGAAGCTCTTCCCGCATGCGCCGGATGCGCGGAACTGGTTCACCGGCAGCCTGTCCTTCGCCGAACAGACGGCATTCCGGAACGGCTCGCTGCAGGGCGCCTACCTGATCCTCGCCGCCCGGGCGCTCGGCCTCGATGCCGGCCCGATGAGCGGCTTCGACGCCGCGAAGGTCGACGAGGCCTTCTTCCAGGGCACCAATTGGAAGACCAACTTCCTGGTCAACCTCGGCTATGGCGATCCCGAGGGCCTCTTCCCGCGCAACCCGCGGCTCGACTTCGAAGAAGCCGCCCGCTTCGAGTGATCCGCAACGGGGCGCCAGGGGCGGCGCCCCGAAGCGTTTCAGGGCGCCGCCCGCGCATTGCTTGAACCGCGGCCTCCGCCATCCGATTGTAGGGCCTCGCGTTCGGCAGCACGGGTGACACGGGAATGTCTCGGCGCTTCCTTCGACAGGCAGTAATGCTGGCTCTGGTCGCTCATGCGGCCCCGGTCCTGGCGCAAAAGACCGGGGCCGAGAGCCCCGCGGTCGGCGGCCTTGGGTTGGGATCGCTCGGCGCGGACGGGAGCGCGGCGATCAGCGCCGGCCTCCGGTTGTTCCCCGGCTCCACGGCGGTTCCGCAGCCGGCGCCGCCGCCGGCCGTGGCGCCCGCCGCCGTGGCCGGTCCCGCGACCAAGCCGGCGCCAACGGCGCCGCAACCGATCGCGACGGCTGGCAAACCGCTTCCCCTCCCCCGCGCCGGTGCGGCGGCCATGCCTTCGGCCAGCCCGACCGCCTTCCGGCCCGATCCGGCCATTTCGCAGCGCGTGCGCGCGCAGGTCCTCGCCGCCGCGATGCCCTCCAGCCCGAACCCCGCGGGCCTGCGTCAGGCCGTGGACTCAGGCGCGCCCTGGCAGGAATTCGACCGGCTGCTGATCCAGCATGGGTATGACCCGCGCGACCTCGCCGATGTCGTGGCGGCCTTCTACCTCATCGCCTGGGAGGTCGCGACGGGCGGTGACGCCACCACCCAGCGCGCCGGCATCGCCGCCGTGCGCGGGCAGGCACGTCAGATGCTGGCCGGGAACTCGCCTCTCGCCCGGCAGTCCGAGGCCGAGCGCCAGGCGACCGCCGAAACGCTCGCCTTCTACGCCATGGCCGCCGCGGCCCGTGCGAACGACCTGCGCGTCGCGGGCAATGGCACCGCCCTCACCGCCTTCCGGGCCGAGGTCGCCGCCACGGTCGCCCAGCAGCAGGGCATCGACCTGCGCCACTATGCGCTGACGCCGGCCGGCTTCCAGGCCCGCTGACCCCTGCGGGAGATCAGACGGCCCCCGTGCGCCGATAGGCGAGGATCGCCGCGGCAAGATCCTCGCCCGCCCAGCCGACCGATTTGAACAGCGTAATGTCCTGGGCCGAGCGGCGTCCCGGATGCACGCCCCGGCACAATTCGGCCAGGTCTGCCACCACCGATGCCTCGGTGATGGCGCCCTCCGCGATCGCCTGCACGATGTCGCCCGCCTCGGCGAAGGCTCCTGTCCGCGTGTCGACGACCACGGTGGCACGCGCCAGCAGGGCGCCGTCGGCCTCGCGCATGTCACGCCGATAGGCGCCGATCAGGTCGACATGCGTTCCCGGCGCCACCTCCGCGCCCCGCACGAGGGCAGACGTCGCCAAGGTGGCGGCGGAGACGATATCCGCCCCCGCCGGATCCGGCCGATCAACCGCACGCGCCGGCAGGCCTTCCTCGGCCAGGGTCGCAGCCAGGCGCGCGGCATTCGCCGCCGTCGGCGACCAGATGCGGATGTCCCGGATCGGGAACCGCGCGGCATAGCCTTCGGCCAGGGCGCGCGCGACCTTGCCGCTGCCCAGCAGCAGGAGCCGCGAGGAGTCCGGACGGGCGAGGAAGCGCGCCGCCAGCAGGCTCGCCGCGGCGGTCCGGCGGTCGGTCAGCTCCCCGCCATCCAGCAGGGCCAGCGGCGCGCCCGTTACGGCGTCGGAAAGTAGATAGGCGGCGTGCACCGCGGGCAGTCCCCGTGCCGCGTTTCCGGGCGCCACGTGCACGATCTTGACGCCGGTATGCCCGCCGGCCCGCCAGGCGGGCATCAACAGCAGCGTATTCTCGGTCCCCTCGCCGTCCGGCATGGCATGGCGGTGCCGCAGCGGCGCCTCGCAGCCATCGCGGAACATGGCCTCCAGCGCCTCGATCAGGGCATCCCACGGCAGGGCGGCGCGTACGGCCTCGCGGTCCAGTTGCAGCATCCTCGATCGGTCTCCGGCTGGGAAGAACGGTTTGCCTTTCCGGCCCGTCCTTTGCTAGGCCCGCCCACCCGAGGGGGCGTCGAAGAAGAGGGCAAGGGCGTGCGATGCGCGTTGATCCGTGCCCGGCCGTGGCGCAGCATGGCCCCTCGGGAGATGGAACGGGCCCGCCGGGACGGTTGGACGGGCTGAAAGATCAAGGGAGACTGACAGTGCAGCAGATTTCACGGCCCGGCTTTCTGCGGGCGATCGGCGCGGCGGTTATCGCCGCTGCCGTCGCGATGCCCGCCGCCGCGCAGCAACCCGCGGCCGGCGGTTCCTCGCCCACCATGGACGCGATCCGTGCCCGCGGCACCCTGATCTGCGGCGTGAACACCGGCCTCGCCGGCTTCGCCCAACCGGACAGCCAGGGCGTCTGGCGCGGCTTCGACGTCGATTATTGCCGTGCCGTCGCGATCGCCCTGTTCAATGATCCGGACAAGGTGCGCTACGTCCCGACCACCGCCCAGAACCGCTTCACCGCGCTGCAGTCCGGCGAAGTCGACATGCTGGCGCGCAATACGACCTGGACCCTGTCGCGCGACACCTCCCTCGGCTTCGACTTCCCCGCCATCACCTTCTTCGACGGCCAGGGCTTCATGGTGAAGGCGAGCCTCGGCGTGCGCAGCGCGAGCGAGCTCAACGGCGCCACGATCTGCGTGCAGCCCGGCACAACCACCGAGCAGAACCTGACGGACTGGGCCCGTGCCAACCGCATCCAGTTCCAGCCGGTGGTGATCGAGCGGCTCGAGGAAGTGGTGAATGCCTACCTCGCCGGCCGTTGCGACGCCTACACGACCGACGTGTCGGGCCTCGCCGCCACCCGTTCGGTCCAGCCGCGCCCCGCCGACCACGTCATCCTGCCCGACGTGATCAGCAAGGAGCCGCTCGGCCCGGCCGTGCGCCACGGCGACCAGCGCTTCGCGGATCTCGTGCGCTGGATCCACTTCGGCCTCGTGACGGCCGAGGAGCTCGGGCTGACCAGCCAGAATATCGGCCAGGCCGCGGCCGACGCGCGTCCGGACGTGCAGCGCCTGATCGGCCGCACGGGCGATCTCGGCCGGATGCTCGGCGTGGACAACGCCTTCATGGTGAACATCGTCACGCGGCTGGGGAATTACGGCCAGATGTTCGAGCGCAGCCTGACGCCGATCGGCATCCAGCGCGGCCCGAATGCCGTGTGGCCGGCCGCGGGTGGCCTGCAGTACGCGCCGCCCTTCCGCTGACAACGTGAACCGCGGGGCGGGGGCGATCCCCCGCCCCGCTGCATTTCCCCGCCGCTCCGGCGGGCAACAAGATCCTGGTGAGGCTCAACCTGATGTCCGATGCGACCGTCGACCCACGCTTCCGTCGCAAACCGCCCAAACGGCCAATCCGCCTGTCCTGGGCCGATGAACGGATCCGCGGCATCGTCTGGCAGGTCCTGGTCGTCGGCATCATCGGCTCGATCATCTGGTGGCTGTGGTCGAATACCGTCCACAACCTCGAGGTCCGCCGCATCGCGACCGGCTTCGGCTTCCTGAACCGCGAAGCGGGGCTGCCGATCGCCGAGAGCCTGATTTCCTACGAGCCGACCGACACCTACTTCCGCGCCCTCCTCGTCGGCGTGCTGAACACGTTGAAGGTGGCCGTGGTCGGCATCGTGCTCGCGACCTTCCTCGGCACGGCCATCGGAATCGCGCGTCTGTCGAAGAACTTCCTGGTCGCGAAGATCGCCGGCTTCTACGTCGAGGTGATCCGCGACCTGCCGCTGCTGCTCCAGCTGTTGTTCTGGTACACGATCATGCAGGGCCTGCCCGGACCGCGGCAGGCGCTGAAGCCGGTCGAGGGCGTGTTCCTGTCGAACCGCGGCTTCAAGGTCCCCGCCCTGGTCTGGGAACCGGCGCACACCGCAGCGCTCATCGCCTGCATCGCCGGCATCGTCCTGACCTGGCTCTACGCCCGTTCGGCGCGCGCCAAGCAGATGGCCGATGGTCAGCCCCGCAAGGTCTGGCCGGCAGCCGTCGCGCTCATCCTCGGCCTGCCCGTGCTGACCTGGCAGGTGATGGGCGCCCCGTGGGAGATCGACTGGCCCGCGCTGCGCGGCTTCAATTTCCGCGGCGGCATGTCGATCAGCCCCGAATACGCGGCGCTGCTGATCGGCCTCGTCACCTACACCGCCGGCTTCATCGCCGAGGTGGTCCGCGCCGGCATCCTCTCGGTGAACCTCGGCCAGTGGGAGGCAGCGCAGGCGCTCGGACTCCGCCACGGGCAGGTGTTGCGGCTGATCGTGCTGCCGCAGGCGCTGCGGGTGATCATCCCGCCGATGACCTCGAACTACCTGAACCTGACGAAGAACTCCTCGCTGGCGGTCGCCATCGGCTACCAGGACATCGTCAGCATCGCGAACACCACGCTGAACCAGACGGGCCAGGCGATCGAGGGCATCGCGATCATCATGCTGGTCTACCTGACGATCAGCCTTTCGATCAGCCTCTTCATGAATTGGTACAACGCGAAGATCGCGTTGGTGGAACGGTGAGGGCCCGGCCGTGAGCGACATCACCGCCAACACACCCGCCATGTCATCGAGCGAGCCGCGGAGCGCCCCGCTCACCGCGGTGGGCCCGATCGCCTGGCTCCGGACCAACCTGTTCTCCGGCTGGCTGTCCACGGCCGTCACGCTGGCGCTGGGCTACCTGATCGTCCGCGCTGTCATCGGCTTCGTGGACTGGGCCTTCATCAACGCCATCTGGTCGGTGCCCGTCTCGCCGACCGGCGTGGCGCAGACCCAGGCCTGTCGCGACCTCCAGGGGTCGGGGGCATGCTGGGCCGTGGTGACCGAAAAGCACCGCTTCATGCTCTTCGGCACCTACCCCTACGAGCAGCATTGGCGCCCGGCCATCGTCTGCCTGCTGTTCATCGGGCTCTACATCGTCTCCTCGATGCGGCGCTTCTGGAACTGGACGCTCATCCCGATCTGGATCGGCACGCTGACCACGATCGGAATCCTGATGTGGGGCGGCATCCTCGGCCTGCCCTATGTCCCGCAGGAGCGTTGGGGTGGCCTGCCGATCACCTTGATCCTCGCGACCTTCGGGCTCGCCCTCGCCTTCCCGCTGTCGATCCTTGTGGCGCTGGGGCGGCGGTCGAACCTGCCGGCGATCAAGGTGCTGTGCGTCCTCTATGTCGAGCTGATCCGCGGCGTGCCGCTGATCTCCCTGCTCTTCATGGCCTCCGTGATGTTCCCGCTCTTCCTCCCGGAAGGGATGAACATCGACAAGCTGCTGCGCGCGCAGATCGCCATCACGCTGTTCGCCGGCGCCTACCTCGCCGAAGTGGTGCGCGGCGGCCTGCAGGCGCTGCCGAAGGGCCAGTACGAGGCCGCCGAGGCCATGGGCCTGTCCTACTGGCAGAAGACCGGCCTCATCATCCTGCCGCAGGCGCTGCGGCTGGTGATCCCGCCGCTGGTCAACACCTTCATCGGCTTCTTCAAGGACACCTCGCTGGTGCTGATCATCGGCATCTTCGATCTGCTGACCGCGGGCAAGACCGCGATCGTCGAACCCTCCTGGCAGGGCTTCGGCGTCGAGGTCTACGTCTTCGTCGGCCTCATCTACCTCTGCTTCTGCTTCGCCATGTCGAAGTACAGCCAGGGGCTGGAGGCGGAACTCAACCGCCACCGCCGCCGGTGAGACCCGACATGCCGAAGGACATCCGCCCGACGGGCGCAACATTCAACGATCTGGGACACGTGACCGCATGAGTGCAGCCATCGAAACGACGGAAGTCCATGTCGCTTCCGCCATGCGCACCGACGCCCCGCCGGCGATCGTGCTCGACAAGGTGAACAAGTGGTTCGGCGCCCTGCACGTCCTCCGCGACGTGGACCTGCAGGTCGCCACCGGTGAACGCGTGGTGGTCTGCGGGCCTTCGGGTTCGGGCAAATCCACCATGATCCGCTGCATCAACCGGCTGGAAACGCACCAGGAAGGCAAGATCCTGGTCGACGGGATCGAGTTGTCGGACGATGTCCGCGCGCTGGACGCCATCCGGCGCGACGTCGGGATGGTGTTCCAGTCCTTCAACCTGTTCCCGCACCTCACCATCCTCGAGAACTGCACCCTGGCGCCGATCTGGGTGCGGAAGATGCCGAAGAAGCAGGCCGAGGAACTCGCCATGGAGTACCTGACCCGGGTGCGCATCCCGGAGCAGGCAAAGAAGTACCCCGGGCAGCTCTCGGGCGGTCAGCAGCAGCGCGTGGCCATCGCGCGCGCGCTCTGCATGAAGCCCAAGATCATGCTGTTCGACGAACCGACCTCCGCGCTCGACCCCGAAATGATCAAGGAGGTGCTCGACACCATGGTCATGCTGGCGGCCGAAGGCATGACCATGATCTGCGTGACCCACGAAATGGGCTTTGCCCGGCAGGTGGCCGATCGCGTCGTGTTCATGGACCGCGGCGAGGTGGTGGAATCCGGCACGCCGGACGCCGTCTTCAACGATCCGAAGACGGAGCGCCTGAAGCTCTTCCTGAGCCAGATCCTCCGGGGTCACTGAAGGCCGAGACGGCGGGCACGGGGCCCGCCGCCTTCGTACCGGCGGCGCACCGGCCTCTTTGCGGCAGGATTGCGGCGGCGGTGCCGGTGTGTCTATCAATCGCGCCGATTTTGCACCGCCGCGAGGCCCCGAGTGACCGCTCCCGCCGCCGACCAGGCTCAGTCCCCAGCACGCCAGGCGCTCACCCCGGCCCTCATCCTCGGGGTCCTTGGCGTCGTCTACGGGGACATCGGCACCTCGCCGCTCTACGCACTCCGCGCGGCGCTCCTCCATTTCAGCAGTGACGGGCTTGAGCGCTGGGAGATCCTCGGCGTCCTCAGCCTCATCATCTGGGCGCTGATCCTCACCGTCACGGTGAAGTACGTCGTCTTCATCCTGCAGGCGGACAACCGCGGCGAAGGCGGCATCCTCGCCTTGATGGCGCTGGCGCAGCGAACGGTTGAAGGCGAACGCGCGAAGTGGTTCGTCGCGCTGGTCGGGATCAGCGGCGCCTGCCTGTTCTTCGGCGACGGCATCATCACGCCGGCCATCTCGGTGCTGTCGGCGGTGGAGGGTCTGAAGGTCGTCTCGGACGCCTTCGATCACATGGTCATCCCGATTGCGGTGATCATCCTGTTGGCGCTTTTCCTCGTCCAGTTCCGCGGTACGGGCAGCATCGGCGCCATCTTCGGTCCGGTCTGCGCGGCCTGGTTCGGCGCGTTGGGCATCCTCGGCATCGTCGAGATCGTCCAAAACCCGTCCGTGCTGGCAGCGCTGTCGCCGCACTACGCGATCCAGTTCTGCCTCGCCTACCGGTTCGCCGCCTTCATCGCCTTCGGTTCGGTCGTCCTGGCGGTGACCGGGGCAGAGGCGCTCTATGCGGACATGGGCCATTTCGGTCGCCGCCCGATTCGCTGGGCTTGGCTTTGGCTGGTGCTGCCGTCGCTGACGCTGAACTACCTCGGCCAGGGCGCCCTGGTCCTGCGCGTCCCGGAGGCGCTGGAAAACCCCTTCTACCTCCTTGCCCCGGAATGGTTCCGCCTGCCGATGGTCATCCTGGCGACCGCAGCGACCATCATCGCGAGCCAGGCGATGATCTCGGGGGCCTACACCATCGCCCGGCAGTGCGTGCAGCTTGGTTTCATCCCGCGGCTCGAGGTGAAGCACACCAGCGAGACCGAGGAAGGGCAGATCTACATGCCGCAGGTGAACATCCTGCTGCTGATCGGCGTGGTGATCCTGGTGCTGTCCTTCCACAACTCGGACAACCTCGCCGCCGCCTACGGCATCGCCGTCACCGGCACCTTCGTCTGCACGTCCTGCCTGGCGCTGCTGGTGTTCCGCCGGCAGTTCGGCTGGGCGTGGCCGCTGGTGATCGGGGTGTTCGGACCGCTGCTGCTGCTCGACCTGCTGTTCTTCCTGTCGAACGTGCTGAAGATCCCGCAGGGCGGCTACGTGCCGCTGGTGCTGGGCGCCGCCCTCTTCGCCATGATGACGACGTGGCACCGCGGCCGCGAGTTGCTGTTCGCCCGGTTCCGCCAGGACGGGCTGCCGCTCAAATCCTTCATCGCGCGCCTGCCGCAGTCCCGCACCGTGCGGGTACCGGGCATGGCCGTGTTCATGACCAGCCAGGCCGATTTCCTGCCCGGCGCCCTGTTGCACAACCTCAAGCACAACAAGGTGCTGCACGAGCGCGTACTGTTCGTGACGGTGACCAATGAGGGCATTCCGGTCGTGCCGCCCGAACGCCGGCGGACGGTCGAGGAGCTCGCCCCGGACATCCACCGGGTCTCGCTCCGCTACGGCTTTCAGGAAAGCCCGAACATCCCGAAGGAGCTCGAGTCGCTGCGCGACATCGGCATCGCCTTCGAGCCGATGCAGACCTCCTACTTCCTGGGGCGCGAGACCGTCGTCGCCGCCGCGGTGCCCAAGATGTCGCATTGGCGGCAGTGGCTCTTCACCATCATGTCCCGCAACGCGGTCCCCGCGACCGAGTTCTTCCGAATCCCGTCCGATCGCGTCGTGGAGCTCGGCGTGCGGGTGGCGATCTGAGCATGGCGACCATCACGGTCCTTCTCGCGCTCGCCGCCGGCCCCGGCTTCCCCGAAGGCAGCCCGGAACACCGCTACGAGATCGAGTTGGCGCTCGATGCCGCTGGCCATCCGGACGCGGCTGCCTGGGCGGCTGACCCGGAGCCCTGGCGGGCACGGCGCATCGTCCCGGGCGCGGAGCCCGAAGCAGGCGACGTGCAGCACGATCCCGATCACGGCTGGTCGATTCGCTTCTACGGGCGCGTCGCCGAGGGCCCCGACGCCCCGGAGACGCAGTTCGACTGCGGTGCGGAGCCGGTCCGCCCGGGCGAACATGTGACCGTGACGGAACCCGACGGGGCTGCCTTTGCCTACCGCGTGGTGGGCATCGCCTGAAAACACGAAGGGCGCCGGCCTTGCGGCGCGGCGCCCTTGGTGGGGTGGTGGAGCCAAGGGGAGTCGAACCCCTGACCTCTTGAATGCCATTCAAGCGCTCTCCCAACTGAGCTATGGCCCCCCGGGAAGAGGCGCGCCGTATAACCCCCGCCGCGGAACCCTGCAAGGGGGCACGAACCCCTTTCGGCGCGGCGCGCGGGACGGTAGGGAGAAGCCCTCACGGCTCGTGATCGGGGAGTACCCATGGGCAAGGTCTATCCAGACGCCAAGGCAGCACTGGCCGGCGTCCTGCGCGACGGCATGGTCATCCATTCCGGCGGCTTCGGCCTCTGCGGCATCCCCTCCCTGCTGATCGAGGCGATCCGCGAATCGGGGGTGAAGGACCTCACCGTCGTGTCGAACAATGCCGGCATCGACGACGCAGGGCTCGGCCTGCTGCTCAAGACGCGGCAGATCCGCAAGATGATCTCCTCCTATGTCGGCGAGAATGCGGAGTTCGCCCGCCAGTACCTGGCCGGGGAGCTCGAGATCGAGTTCAACCCGCAGGGCACGCTGGCCGAGCGCATCCGCGCCGGCGGCGCGGGTATCCCGGCCTTCTTCACCAAGACCGGCGTCGGCACCGAGGTCGCGAAGGGCAAGGAGACCCGCGAGTTCGACGGCGAGACCTACGTCATGGAGCGCGGCATCTTCGCCGACCTCGCCATCGTCCACGCCTACATGGGCGATGCCGAAGGCAACCTCGTCTATCGGAAGACGGCGCGGAACTTCAATCCGATGATGGCGACGGCGGCGAAGGTGACGGTCGCGCAGGTCGAGCACCTGGTCCGCGCCGGCGAGATCGATGCCGACCACATCCACACGCCGGGGATCTTCGTGAAGCGGATGATCGCCTGCCCCGCCGGCTACGAGAAGCGGATCGAGCAGCGCACGGTGCGCAAGCATGCCGCGCCTGCCGCCGGCCCCGACCACCTGCCGCGCTGACCGAGGAGAACGTCCATGGCCTGGAACCGCGACGAGATGGCGGCGCGCGCCGCCCGCGAACTGCAGGACGGCTTCTACGTGAACCTCGGCATCGGCATCCCGACGTTGGTGGCGAACCACGTCCCGGCCGGCATGAACGTCCAGCTGCAATCCGAGAATGGCATGCTCGGTCTCGGCCCGTTCCCCTATGAGGGCGAGGAGGACGCGGACCTGATCAACGCCGGCAAGCAGACGATCACGCAGTTGCCGACGTCGTCCTTCTTCGATTCCGCCCAGTCCTTCGGGATGATCCGCGGTGGGCATATCGACCTCTCCATCCTCGGCGCGCTGCAGGTGGCCGCGAATGGCGACCTCGCGAACTGGATGATCCCCGGCAAGATGGTGAAGGGGATGGGCGGCGCGATGGACCTGGTGGCGGGCGTGAAGAAGGTCATCGTGCTCATGGAGCACACTGCCGGCGGCAAGCCTAAGCTGCTGAAGTCCTGCACGCTGCCGCTGACGGGCGCGCGCGTGGTGGACATGGTGATCACCGACCTCGGCGTATTCGAGATCGCGCGCAAAGGGCCCGAGCGGATCGTGCTGACCGAACTCGCGCCGGGGGTGAGCCTCGAGGAGATGCGGGAGAAGACGGAAGCGGGGTTCGAGGTGGCCACGGCGACCGCTTGAGACTGCCTCGGCAACTAGGCGCGCCCAGTACTGACCTCCTCCGTGGCTGCGGGCACGGAGGCGGAAGTGCGCTTTAGAGCCTCCTTTACCGCATCCTCAAGTAACCAGTCGAGCGACGGTACAGGCCGGCACACCATCAGCATCTGGAATGCGAATAGACCTCGTGAAATCCGGATGAGCCCCTGGTTCAGCCAAAGCAACGCGCGAGCGATTCGGTTGCGCCCTAAGGCAAGCGGAAAGGGAGCGGGGATGCCCACGGTGCGCTCCACGCTGAAGGCACTATCTCGCAAGGCGCGCGACAACGAGGCGAAAGTGAATAATCTCGTATGAGTAAAATCTAGGATTCCACGAACGCCATAGTTAAATTTTCCAAACAGAAGCATAAAACGAACTATGAAGAATGCGACATTCCCGGTGGAGATAATCAAGCGTGCGCCACGATTGCGGCTTGAGATGACATGAATTTCCTCGAGCAGTCGTTCAGGAACTCGCAAATGCTCGATAACATCGAGTGCTAGTATGTAATCGATTCGCTCTTCGGGATCAGGAAGCCCATGCTCCAGATCATGCATCAGAAATCGCGCAAAGGGGCGCGGATCAGCCGGAGGTACTTGATCGACGCCAATCACGCGGCAACCTTTGGCTGCAAGGCTCGCGGCAACATGCCCATCTGAACAGCCGATATCGAAGACTGTGCTGCCATGCGGCACGGCATCGACAACCCAACTATGCGTACTAGGGAAGTCAAGTTTGGGCTGGTAGACTGCGGGGCCCGCCGCGAAGGGATATTTCGAGTCTTGCAACAGGCCGCTCGCACGCATACGCCAGCGTAACGTGGTGGCAACTACCTTGGCCGCGTAAGTAAGACCGTTCACACGGCATACCTCATTGCCGTAATATGTCGGAATGGAAAGTTCGGTAATTCGTGCGCTCAATGACATAAGCTGCAAAATAATCTCAGTATCAAAATGAAAATTATTAGTGTTTCTATGAAAGGGTAATTTCTTCAGAATTTCAACTGAGTATATTCTGTATCCCGTGTGGTATTCATGTAATTTCGCTCCAGTAATTCCGTTTTGTATTTCAGTTAGTATCCGATTACCCAGAAACTTGTAGAGCGGCATCCCCCCCCTTAGAGCGCCACGACGATCCATCATGCGGCTCCCGAGAACCGCCTCGGCCTCACCAGCCAACAGAGGAGCGATCAAGCGAGGCAGGTGTTCCGGACCGTACTGCCCGTCCCCATGGATTAACGCCACGATGTCGAAGCCATTGGCCACGGCAAACTGGTAACCGATTTTTTGGTTTCCGCCGTAGCCCTGGTTCACCGGATTACGAAGCACGTGGACCGGATGCGGCGTGGACGCAGCGCATGCGGCCTCGAAAGTTTGATCCAAGCTCCCATCGTCCAGAACTAGGATGGAAACATTGACCCCCGGCACAACTGCGGGGATACGAGCGATGACGGACGCAACTGTCGCCTCCGCCTCGTACGCAACGATCAACACGAGCAACCGGCGCGTAACCGCCACCTCGTGAACGGCCGGCGCATCGCTTAAATCCAGCATCTCTGCTTCGCCACCCTCGAAGGGGCGCATGGGGCCGACCCTCCAGTATGCGCCAAAATCAGCGCTTCAATAATATTTTAACTCAGCTTATTTTCGATACACAATGGGCATGAAGCACCTTTTTACGAGATTCTCGCGATGAAACTCAACCACCACCCAAGACCGATCCGCCGCCGCGTAATCCGCCCAGAACTCATCTTGCTCTCAGCATTCCATTTTGCATTATTGATCATGATCGCTCGAAGAGAAATTAGTATTATGTCCACATCAAATCTTGGACTCGCTTTAAACAGTATGGCGATCAATATACTACAAGGTAGATTCGACGTAGATCCAAATTCGATACTTTACGAAGGATTCGATAGAGACGGTCGGACCTATGCGTATTTCGGAATTCTGCCTGCCCTACTCCGATTGCCCCTTCTACCGTTTATTGATCTGTCAACCGTGCAGGTCGAAGGGCCAATGCGCTACGCGGCAATGGTCATCGCCGCCATTGGGACATTGAAGATTGTGGAACAGCTTGCAGAGATGTTTCCAGAAAGTCATGCGCACGACTTTTTAGTCGGCATTCTTGTACGGGCGGCGATCTTCAGCGGGCCTCCAATCCTTCTGTCACTGCGCTGGGATATCTACAATGAAGTTACGCTTTGGGCCTGGGCGTTCGCGTCCTGGTTCGTAGCGGCCGCTTGGCCGCTTTTGCGCGCCGGGTCGAATGCAACAACGGGCAGACTAATCTGGCTAGTCGCTTTGAGCGGCTTGTGCCTTCTGACGCGTCCGACGACAGGTATCGGACTGCTCCTTGCGACTGGCTTGTTGACTATCGTGCTGATGCTGGAGCCACGCGGCGGTCAGCAGGCAGGAGCGTTTACGCGCTTCCTACTCGCCATTCGGGAGGTCCGTTTTCTCCTTCCTGCGGCTTTAGCCCTGCTCTTTATACTCGCCGCAGGCGGTGTGAATTACGCGCGGTGGGATAACCCGTTCACATTCGCTGACATGCGCGCTCAAACTGAGCAGATTCGTCTTTTCCCAGATCGTCTGGATCGTCTGGATCGCTACGGGCTTTTCAACCTCGATCGACTCTGGCTCGGACTCTCGTACTACTTCCTTCCGCTCTGGGCGATAAGCTGGAACGGACGCTTGCTGTTCCAGGAGGATGCAAGTCGCCTCGTTGACGCCCTAGAATTGCCGCCTTCAAGCTTCTTCCTAACCGACCCCATGACCGTGGTGTTAGCCGCTATTGGCGGTGTGGCATTGCTACGTCAAAGCCTGCCGCAGGTCGCGCCAGGGAGGGCGATAGCAATCCTGGCGGGCTTGACCTTTGCGCCGACGCTGATGCTGGTCGCTTGGTTCATGAGCTTCCGTTATCGTGTAGAGTTCATGCCACTATTTTTTGTACTCGCAGGGCTCGGTGCATTACGGGTGGCGAACTGGTTCCCATCGGCGTCCGAGCGTCGACGTCGAGTAGTTCTTGCGACGCTCGTGTTCCTTCTCGTTGTACAGATCATTTCGGCGCACTTGTATGCGATCCTTTACGGAGCCTCTCCCTACGGTCCCAGTGACCCTTACGCCGATAATGGCTTTGCTGCGTTCTATGCTGGAATCTTGGGCCGACGCTGACATGTCAGGCTTGTCCCGGTAACCCTCGGTACGGCAACGGCGCAAACCGTGTCCCGTGCAGGGCCACATCCTGCCAGACGCCTCCCGTCACATACGGATCCGCCGCCATCCACGCGCGTGCCTCTGCATCGCTCGCGTGGCGGGTCACCGCGATGGATCCGCGCATGGCGCCGGCCTCGTCCAGGATCGCCCCGCCAAGCGCCAGCGTCCCTTCCTGTGCCGCCGGAACCACTCGCGCCAGGTGCTGCTCGCGCACCGCGGCACGGCGCGCCGGAGCACCCGCATCCGTCCCGTCCATCGCCACGATGACCGTGTGCGTGCGGCTGGTCGCGATCGGCGTCCCGGGCTGCGGCAGCGGCTGGTATGGCAGCGGCGCGATGCGGAACGGATGCACCGCCCAGCGCGACCAGACGCCCTCCCGCGCAAAGGGCTCCTCGGCGAGATAGTCGTCCAGACCGGATTTGTCCGGCACCTCCAGCACCATCAGCGATCCCGCCGCCTTCCACTCCGGCGTGAACAGCGGCACGCCGAGCGCGAGGCGCCCATCCGCAGCCCAGCGCGTGATGACGGCCAGGTGGCGATCGCGCACCGCCATGCGGCGCTCCGGATCAGGTCCGTCCCAGGCAATGATGGCGTAACCCATGTGCTTCCTCCCCAGCCCTTCCGCGGCAGACTGGCACGTCCCGCCGGCGCCGTCAGCGCATGCCAGGGAGGCGGCGGTAAGGCAGCGGCCGAAACATCGTCGCGTGCAGCGTCCATCGGCACGTATCGAGGACTGGATCTGCCACCAGCCATTCGCGCGCCGCCTCATCCGACGCGTGCCGGCCCACCAGGATGCCACCTGGCACGTCCAGCGTCTCCGCGGCGAAGCACAACGTCCCTGCTTCGGCCCATTGCCAAAGCCGCTCGACGCCGAGGGCACCTTCAGCGATCAGGATCGTGTGCCCTCGACCCGACGGGAGGGCCGCCTGCTCAGTCGGCCAGGGCCTGAATGGCAGGGCCGGAATCCAGATTGGACGGCAGGCGATCTCGCCCCAGACGCGTTCGACGGCGAACGGCTCGCGCGCCAGATACGCTCCGACGTCGGTCTCATCCGCCGCGGAGACGACCATGAGGGATCCGCGAGAACGTCCCTCCGGCGTGTGGAGCGGCAGGCCGAGCAGAAGCGTTCCATCCGCTGCGAATTCGCCGATGGCAGCGATGTGCCTCTCGCGCGTCGCGGCACGCCGCGACGGATCCGGCCCGTCGAAGGCCAGGATGGCATGGGCCCTGATTCCTGCCCTGACACCGTCCGCCATGCGCAGAATGGATCCGGGGCGGGGGCCGCGCAGCGCGGCCCCCGCTGCCGCGATCAGTACATGTGCTGCCCGCCGTTGATCGACAGCGTGGACCCCGTGATGAAGTCCGCATCGTCCGCGGTCAGGAACACCACGCCGCGCGCGATGTCATAGGCGCGGCCGAGACGCCCCATCGGAATGCGCGCGACGATCTTCTCGAGCACGTCGGGCGGCACGGCGCGCACCATCTCGGTGTCCACATAGCCCGGCGCGATGGCGTTCACCGTGATCTGCGACCGGGCGCCTTCCTGCGCCAGCGCCTTGGTGAAGCCATGGATGCCGGACTTCGCGGCGGCGTAGTTCACCTGGCCGTACTGGCCCGCCTGCCCGTTCACTGAACCGATGTTGACGATGCGGCCGAACTTCTTCGCCGTCATCCCGTCCCAGACCAGCTTGCACATGTTGTAGCAGGAGCCGAGGTTGGTATCGATCACCGCGTCCCACATGTCGCGCGACAGGCGCTTCATGGTCGCGTCGCGGGTGATGCCGGCATTGTTCACCAGCACCTCGACCGGGCCGACCTCCTGTTCGATCTGCTTCAGCGCGGCGGCGCAGGATTCGTAGTCCGCGACGTCGAACTTGTAGCAGGGAATGCCGGTGCGCTTGGTGAAGGCCTCGGCCGCGGCGTCGTTGCCGGCATAGGACGCGACGACCTTCCGGCCGGCCGCCTGCAAGGCCTCACTGATCGCAGCGCCGATGCCGCGCTGGCCTCCGGTAACGAGTGCGACGCGTGCCATGACTGGTCTCTCCCTGTGCGGATTCTCGGTCCCCGGCCATTTCCACCATCACGCCCGGCGGGGTCCTTGACGCGGATCAAAACCCACCGGCGCGACGCGCGCCAGCGCCAAATCACATCAGCCCGGCGTCGCCCCCGACGCACGGACGACCGGCGCCCAGGCGGCGATCTCGGCGCGCACGAAGGCCTGCGCGTCATCGAGGAAAAGCCGCCCCGGCTGCGTCACCGTCTCCTGGTAGCGCCGCGCGATGTGAGGCGCGGCCATGGCCTCTCGTATCGCGGCGGCCAGGCGTTCCTGGAGGGCGCGCGGCGTGCCCGCCGGTGCCGCGATGCCGGCCCAGCCATCGGCCACGATGTCCGGATAGCCGGCTTCGACGAAGGTCGGCACCTCCGGGAAATCGGCCACACGCTCGCGCGTCGTGAAGGCGAGGACGCGCAGCTGGCCGGCGCGTATGTAGGCGGACGCCGCGGTCAGGCTGTCCATCACCGACGGCACGACGCCGGCGATCGCATCCGTCGCGGCCTGCGAACCGCCGCGATACGGGATGTGCTGCAGCTCGAAGCCCGCCGCCTGCGCCAGCCGCAGACCGACAAGATGCGGCACCGACCCGATGCCGCTCGTCGCAAAGGCAAGGCCCGGCGGCCGCTTCGACGCGTCCACATACTCCGCGAGCGTGCGGTAGGGCGTCTGCGGATTCACGAGCAGCAGGTACGGCGTGCCGAGGATGGTCGCGATGTGCGCGAAGTCCCGGTCGGCATCCCACTGGATGCGGTCGCGGTACAGCGTGTTGCCGACCGCCATGCCCGAGATGGTCGACACGAGCAGCGTCGTGCCGTCCGGAGCCGCCCGGGCGACGAGCCCCGTGCCGAGCGTCGCACCAGCGCCTGGCCGGTTCTCGACGATGACGACCGTGCCGAGCCGCCGCCCCATGTCCTCGGCGATCAGCCGGGCGATGATGTCGGTGGTGCCGCCGGTCGCGAAGGGGACGATCAGCCGGACCGGGCCCGGATAGGACTGCGCGAAGGCCGGGCGCGCGAGCAGCGCGGCGGCGAGAAGGGAACGGCGGCGCAAGGCGGGACTCCCGGTCGCTGGTTGCGCCGCCGTTCTAGACCAGTTCGCGGCGACGCGTCAGCGATCCGTGGCGCTGCCTGCGCCCGTCGCCAGCACGTCCGGGGCCCCGGCGACCCCGGACGGCCGGGGGGCTCAGCGACCGCGGCGGACCGCGGCGACGACGGCGCCCGACTTCTGCCGATCGAGGGCGGCGAGGTCGGCGTCCATGTAGCCGCGCAGCGTCTGCGCCGTGTCGATGGTCGCGTCCGAATTGCGCTCGGCCCGGGCGATATGCAGCGCCCAGTAGCTCCGGATCGCCTGCGCGCGGGATGCGAACCACGCATCGCGATCGGCCGCGGAGGCGAAGGACGCCGGCGGCAGCGCGACGGTCGTGTCGTAGAAGCGGCGGACGCGCCCGGTCTCGATGTCGATGCGGCCCTGGACGATCCCGTTCGGACCGGTCGGCTGGTGGTGATGCAGGCCGAAGTCGCGCAGCGGGCGCAGCGTCTCCGTGGTCGGCATGCGGCCAGGCGCCGAGCAGCTCACGACCGCCGGGCTGTTGCCGCGCTGGAGCTGGACGTTGGCCGGCGTGGACGCGATCTCGGTGACCAGCGAACCGTCGCGGGTGACGCTGCAGCGGGCTCCGGCGGGGTCGGAGGAGATGGTGATCGTGCCGTTCCACTCGGGGGGCTTCTGCTGGCCGTCGAGCGCCGAGCTGTCCGCCCGGATGTGATAGGTGCCGCAACCGCTCAACAGCATCAGACCAAGCAGCGCCGGCAGGGCCGCGACGCGGCGATGGGAGATTACGGACGGCATGGACGGGTCTCCTCGGCTCCAGCGGATGGACCGCTGCTCCCGGCAGACGGCCATATATAAAAGCTAGATACCTCTCAATTTTTGTCCTGCATAGACTGAATCTTTACCATTTGCGCAACGGCCTGCGCTTTCGCGCCACTGGCGAAGGACGCCGGCGCCTGCTAACTTTCTCCGCGATGAGCAGGATCGGGTTCCAGACGGGACGAATTACCGGCACGGCCGCTTAAGGCCGCCCCCGGGCGGGGCGAGCCTCCGGCCGCGCGCATGGTCCCGCCCCGCCTATTCCCCTTCCGGATACCTCATCGCCATGACCGACTCCGACAGCCTCGTCCCCGCGCGTTTCCATCTGCTCGCGGAGGCCTCACCCGGTCTGCTGGCCAGGCTCCTGCAGCCGCTGGCCAAGCGTGACCTCGTCGCAGACCTCGTCCTCGCACGACGCGAGGGCGACTGCGTCCGGGTGGAGATCGCCCTCGATGCCATGCCGGCGGGAATGGTCCACCTGGTGGCGGGCAACCTCAGCCAGGTCGTGGGCGTGATGGACCTGCGCGGCGGCATCGAGGCCCGCCGCGCGGCGTGATGGGGCCGGCGCTAGCGGAGCGCCAGCACCAGCATCATGACGACGCCGAGGCCGATCCGGTACCAGCCGAAGGGCGTGAAGCCGATGCGCCCGATCACCGCGAGCAGCGCGCGCACCGTCAGGAAGGCGACCACGAAGGCCGCGACGAACCCGACGCCGATCTGCCCGAAGGCCGAGAAGTCGAGATCCGATCGCGCCTTCCACAGCGAATAGACCGTCGCCGCGAGCATGGTCGGGACGGCGAGCATGAAGGAGAATTCGGCCGCTGCCTTCCGCTCGACGCCGACCAGCAGCGCCGTGATGATCGTCGCTCCCGATCGCGACGTTCCGGGGATCATCGCGAGCGCCTGCCCGAAGCCGATCAGAAGCGCTGCAAGCGGTCCGATCTCGGGCACCGAATGGATGCTGGGCGAAGGACGGTTGCGTTCGATCACGATGATCGCCACGCCGCCGACGATCAGGGCCACGCAGACGACCCAGGGATTGAAGAGCAGGCCCGTGATCGTCTTGTGCAGCGTCGCACCCAGGACCGCGGCCGGCAGGAAGGCGAGGACCAGGTTGATCACGTAGAAGCGCTGCAGCCCCGGCCGCCACATGTTCACCACGAGGTCGACGATCAGCCGTCGGTAGATCAGCACCACCGCGAGGATCGCACCGAGCTGGATCGAGATCTCGAAGGTCTTGCCCGGGGGGCCTTCGAAGCCGATCAGTTCCCCGAGCAGGATCAGGTGCCCGGTCGAGGAGATCGGCAGGAACTCGGTGAGTCCCTCGACGATGCCCATCAACAGGGCGGAGAACAGCGAGCCGATATCCATGGGCGAATCCGAATTCAGGGACAGGCCACCTTATGGCGCGCCCAAGATGGCGTGAATCGGGCCCGGACATGAAAAAGGCCGTCATCCCGAAGGATGACGGCCCTGTCATCTGCCGGCCGCTCAGCGCGCGGCGGCGGCGGGGTAGGCGAAATTGTCGAAGGAGTTCTCGGCCACGCGGAACCACTGGTATTCCTCGTCGCGATAGGCGCGATAGGCTTCCCAGATCCGCTTGAAGCGTGCGTTGCGCGCCCCCGTCTCCTCATAGACCTCATGCGAGGCGCGCCAGGCGGCCTGCATGATGTCGCGCGGCCAGAAGCGCAGCTGCGCGCCCGCGGCGACGAGGCGGCGCAGCGCCTTCGGGTTGAGGTCGTCATACTTCGCGAGCATCTCGGAGTCCTGCTCGTTGCAGGCGACCTCGATGGCATGCTTGTAGAGGTCCGGCAGCGCATCCCAGGCACGCTGGTTCACCAGCAGGTGTAGCCGCGCGCCGGGCTCCCAGAAACCGGGAGCGTAGTAGTAGCGGGCGACGCGCACGAAGCCGAGCTTCTCGTCGTCATGCGGGCCGACGAACTCGACCGCGTCGAGCGTGCCGCGCTCGAGCGAGGGGTAGATGTCGGCCGCGGCCACCTGCGTCGGCGCGGCGCCGAGCTTCTGGAAGACCTGCCCGGCGAAACCGGCGATGCGGAACTTCAGCCCCTGCAGGGCCTGGAGGTTCGGCACTTCGTTGCGGAACCAGCCGCCCATCTGCGCGCCGGTGTCGCCGGCGGTGAAGCCGATGCAGTTGTAGTCGCGGAACAGCTCGTTCCCGAGCTCGCGGCCGCCGCCATGGCGCCACCACGCGGTCATCTGCCGGTTGTTCAGGCCGAAGGGCATGGCGGTGAAGAAGGCGAAGGAGGGATCCTTGCCCACGTAGTAGTAGGGCGCCGTGTGCGCGCATTCGACGGCGCCCGACTGCACGGCATCGAGGGCCGCGAGCGGCGGGGCGATCTCGCCGCCCGGGAAGGCACTGATGCGGAACTTGCCGTCCGTCAGCTGCCCGACGCGCCGCGCGATCGCATCCGCCGTGCCGAACAGGACGTCGAGGTTCCGCGGGAAGGAGGAGGTGAGCCGCCAGCGGATCTCCGGCATCTGGGTCTGGGCCAGCGCGGGCGCGGCAAGAGCTGCAGGGGCGGCGGCAGCCGCAGCCCCCATCAGGACACGGCGGTTCATGCGGATTCCTCCCGTTCAGGCATGGGACTGACGCCCGCCACATAGGGGATTGCGCGGCGGGGGGAAAGGATCAGGCCGGTGCCGGTCGCGGCGGTCCCGTTTCCGGGGCCGGCGGGCTCGCCTCACGCAGGGCGAAGATGATCTGTACCGCCCCCGCGAAGAGGCCCATGCCCACTCCGAGCTTCCAGGCCAGCACGTAATCCCCGTTCAGGTCGAACAGCAGCCCGCCGCCGAAGGCGCCGAGGAACGACCCGACCTGGTGGGACATGAAGGCGAGGCCCTGGATCAGCGCCTGGAAGCGCAGCCCGAACATCTCGATCACCATGCCGGACACCAGCGGCGCCACGCCGAGCCACAGGAATCCCATGATCGACGCGAAGACGAGGGTCGAGGCCTCGCTGGGCGCCCAGGCGAAATACAGACCCAGCACGAGCGAGCGCACCAGGTAGATGCCACCGAGCAGCGCGCCCTTGTTCCACCGCCCGCCCGCCCAGCCGAAGACCAGCGAGCCGAGCACGTTGAACCCGCCGATCAGCCCCAGCGCCTTGGCCGACAGCATCGGGTCCTGGCCGCAGAGCGCGAGGTAGGACGGCAGGTGCGTCGTCAGGAAGACCAGCTGAAGCCCGCAGACGAAATAGGCGCCGGCCATGACCAGGAAGGGCGGATGCGCCATGGCCCGCTTGAGCGCGAGGCCCATGCGCGGCGCCTCCTGCGGTGCGAGCGGCGGCACGGGCACCTTGTCCACGCGCCCGGCGATCCAGGCCGCCGGTATCATGGCGAGGCCGAGCAGCAGAAAGCCCCAGACCCCTGCCCGCCACCCCCAGCCGTCGGCCAGCACCTGCCCGACCGGCGCCGCGACCAGCGCGCCGACCGACCCGGCGGCGGAGACGATGCCGAGCGCGCTCGACCGCAGGGCCGCCGGCACGGGACGCGAGGCAACGGCGAGCGCCATGCCGCTGCCCGTGCAGGCGAGCGCGATGCCGATCAGCACCCCCGCGCCGACCAGGATCGCGAAGGCGCCCTGCGCCATCGCCATGACGCCGAGCCCGACCAGGTAGGACAGGACGCCCACGACGAGCACCGGGCGGAATCCCCAGCGCGCCGCCGCCGCCCCGGCGAAGGGCTGCAGGAAGCCCCAGGCGAGGTTCTGCACCGCGATCGCGAAGGTGAACTCCGCCACCGCCATGCCGATGTCGCGCGTCGCCGGCGCCATGAACAGGCCGAGGCTCTGACGCAGCCCCATCGCCAGGGACAGCATGACCGAGACCCCGACGAGCATCGGCAGGGCGGGGCGCAGGGCGTTCATGCGGCGCAGCGTGCGCCGCACAATCGTACCGCGTCGAGGACGAAGGCCATGCAGCAGGCGCGCAGGCCCATGCGCGGAGCCTAGGCCAGCGCCCGCACCGCCAGCCAGGCGCCGAGCAAACCCAGCGCGACCTGCACCACGCGCCGGAAGGCCGCTTCGTTCAGGCGCTGGCGCAGGCGACGCCCTGCCTCCATGCCTGCGAAGGCCGGTAGCAACCCCGCCAGCGACATCAGGCCCAGATGCGCCGGCAACAGGCCCGCCCCCGAAAGCCCGGCGGCCATCGCACCGTTCACCAGCACCACGCCGAGACCGAAGCCCTGCACGAACTGCTCCCGCGGCAGCCGGATCGCCTGCAGCCAGGGCGCGGCGGGCACGAGAAAGCTGCCCGTGAACCCCGCGATGGCGCCCGAGACCGCGCCCATCGGCGGGGCGAGCCAGCGTTCGGTGCGCGGCGAGGGCGCCGGCAGCTGCGGCGCCGCCAGCGCGAGCGCCGAGGACCCCACCAGCACGACGCCGAGCATGCCCGACAGCAGCACCGCATCGGTCCGCGCGAGGTGCCCCGCCGCGAGGTACGCCGCGCCCGCCGCCGTCAGCAGGAAGGCGCCGATCCTCGGTGCGACGGTCGCGAGCGTCCCGCCCGCCATGGCCTGCCAGACATTCGTCGCGAGCGAGGGCACCAGCATCAGCGCGATCGCCTCCGGCAGCGGCCGGAACAACGCGAGCAGCGCGATGCTCACCGTCGGCAGGCCGAAGCCCGCCACGCCCTTCACGGCGCCGGCGATCAGGAAGACGAGGAAGATGGGGATGAGGTCGGCCATGTGGTCATCCTGGCGCGGATGCGTTCCTCGTCGGTCAGGCCCGAACCGAAACGTGGCGCCAACCCGAGGATCGCGCCGAGCGGCAGCAGCCAGACGATCCGCGCCTGGTACCTCGCCGCCGGTCCGGACAGGGCACCCGTGACGAAGGCGTTGACCCCGACGGCCACCACCATGCCCGCCAGCACCCGCAGCCGCACCCGGTCCCCCCGCCAGGCTGCGAGCCCCAGCGCGACCAGCAGCAGCGGCAGGCTCAACACGAGCATCGGCAGATGGGCCGCGACGAAGGGGGCCGCCAGGTCCGGCAGCCGCCCCTGCATCTGCGCCGCCGCATCGAAGGCCGCCAGTTCGTCAGGCGGCAGGTCCTCGACCGCCCGGCGGGCCGAGGCCGACAAGTGAGTGCTGCCGAGCGTGTCGCCGACCTCGAACCGTTCGAGTTGCGCGAGCGTGTTGCGCGCCATCGCCACGACAACCTCGACCGGGTGGTCGAGAATGGTCGCCCCCACGATCGCCGAGGCCTCAGGCGCCATGCGCATCGCGCCCATGGCGATCGGCCGCCCGTCCGCCGCGCGGTTGAGCGGCGAGTCCGAATCCCAGAGAAAGCGGTCGCTGTCCATCGGCAGGCGCTGAAGCTGCGCGCACAGCGCCCAGCCGGCGCGGGGGCATTGTTCCCGCAAGGTCTGCGTGGCCGGGCCGTCGGCCTGCAGCCGGGCCAGCAGGAAGGCGGCCCCATGCGGCGACAGGGACGGCTTGCCGAAAGCCCAGGCATTCGCCGCCACCAGCACGACAACCGCGATCGCGACCGGCAGCGCAGCCCGCAACGGCGGCGCGAACCGCCGTGTCACGAAGGCCGCGAAGGCGACAAGCACCAACGCCGTCGGCAGGTGCGACAGATGCGTCGCGACGGCGAAGGCGCCGAGCAGCGTCAGCCAGGCAAGTTCGGGCCGCGTCAGCCTTTCCCGCGCGAAGGCGATCAGCAGCAGGCAGAGCGGCCCGACGGCGGCGAAGATGTCCGGCATCAGCGTCGCAGCGAACCACGCCGCCGACGTCAGCCCCGCCAGCGCGCCGCAGAGCAGGATGTGCCCGACCGCGGTGACATCTCCCCGCATCGCCCTTTGCGTCACCCACAGCAGGTGCGACAGGATCAGCACCTGTCCGGCCAGCGCCGGCCAGAGCGACCAGCCCCAGTGGAACAGGTGCAGGAAGGGCCCGTAGGCCGCCGTCTTGTCCCAGGGCCATTCGGGAAACAGCGTGTGGCCGAGGTAGGAGACGCTGTCGATGAAGACGAGCGGATAGCCGTTCAGCAGCGCCGGCCAGGCGAGAACCGCAGCGCCGGCGATGATCGCAAGCCAGGCGATCACCCTCGCCTCCGCAGCAGAAGCATGGTCGCCAGCACCGGCAGGAGCCAAGCGACCCGCGCCTGGTAGCGCGGGAAGACACCGGACAGCCCGCCGGTCGCGGTCGCATTGGCGACGACGCCGACGACCACTGCGGCCGCGAACCACACCCTGGTTCGCCCGCCCCGTTGCCAGAGCGCGAGGCAGATCAGCGGCAGGGCAGCCAGCAGCGCGGCGGCGTGCAGCGGCGCAAGCCAGGCGACGGCTTCGGGCAATGTTCCCCTCGCCTGGCGCGACGCATCGAAGGCCGCGACCTCTCGTGCGGGGAAGCCCTCGAGGATGCGCGGCCGCAACGCAGCGGCAAGGTGATCGTTGCCGAGCGTGTCGCCGATGCCCGCAGTCGCGACCTGCGTGACGGTGTTGCGCAGGATTGCCACCGCCACGGCGACAGGATGTTCACGCAGCGTGACCGCGACGATCTCCCCCGCCTCCGGCGACAGCAGCGCGCCCCCGAGGAAGCGTGCGCGCCCCTCCGCATCGCGGTTCACGGGACTGTCCGGCGCCCAGAGGAAATCGTTCGCATCCATCGGCAGACGATCGGCGAAGGCGCAGAGATACCACCCGGCCGCCGGGCACCGCGCGCGGATCACCTCCGACGCCGGGCCATCCGCCTGCAGCCGCGCGAGCAGGAAGGCCGCCCCATGCGGCGACAGCGCCGCCCGACCGTGCCCGACCCCGTTCGTGGCCAGCAGCACGACCACGGCCGCAACCAGCGGCACCGCCGCCGCGACGGCGCCGCGCCAGCGTCCGGCAAGGATCGCCATCCCCACCATCGCGAGCGCCACCGGCACATGCGACAAGTGCGACGCGATGCCGAGCGCTGCGAGCGCGGAGAACCACACCCGTTCCGCCCGCGACAGCGACGAAGCCGTGAAGGCCAGCAGCACTAGGGCGAGCACCACCACCGGCGCGAAGACGTCCGGCATCAGCATCGCCACCGTGAAGGGCGCGGTCGTCAGTGCCGCCGCGACCAGGCACACGCCCAGATGGCCCGCCCCGGTCGCGCCGCCGCACAGCACCCGCTGCGCCACCCACAGGATGTGCGAGACGATCAGCGCCTGCGCCGCCAGCGGCAGCCACAGCGTCACGCCCCAATGGAACAGGTGCAGGAACGGGCCGTAGACCCAGGGCTTGTCCCACAGCATCAGCGGGCCAATCGTCTGGTGCAGGAAGCCGCCGGTATCGCTGAAGACCAGCGGATAGCCGTTCAGCAGGGCAGGCCAGACGAGCAGCACCGCTCCGAGGAAGATCGAGGGGAAGGGAACTTCGCCCCGATCCCCCGAACCTTCTTTGGCAACTGGGGCGGTCGTGGTGCGGGGGAGGATCACCCTCCCCGGCCCTCACCAGCGGGCGGCGGCGGCGTCATCCTCGGCCCGCGCTTCGACCCAGCGCTCCGCACCGCCGGCAAACTCCTCGCGCTTCCAGAAGGGCGCCTTGGTCTTCAGCCAGTCGATCAGGAAGGCACAGGATTCCAGCGCCGCCGCGCGATGCGAGGACGCCGTCAGCACCAGCACGATCGGCTCCCCCGGCAGGATCCGACCCACCCGATGGATCACCGTGCAGCCGGTCAGCGGCCAGCGGCCCTCGGCCTCCTCCGCGATGCGCTCGATCGCACGCTCGGTCATGCCGGGATAATGCTCGAGCACCATGGCCTCGAGGCCGTCATCGCTGCGGCAGGCGCCGAGGAAGGAGGCGACGCCGCCGACATCGGTGCGCCCCGCCGTCAGCGCGGCGGTCTCGGCGCCCGCATCGAAGGGCGCCGCCTGCACAAGGACCTTCGCCATGTCACCCCCCGGTCACGGGTGGGAAGAACGCCACTTCGTCATTCGCCGCGACCGGATGGTCCGGCGTCGCGAAATCCTGGTTCACCGCGGCGCGCAGTTGCTTCGGATTGGCGAAGGCGGCCGCGTGGCCCGGCGATCGCGCCGCCAGCCATGCGACCAGGGTGGCGACATCGCGCACCTCGGCCGGCGGCGCGACGATCTCCTCGGCGATGCCGACCTTCTGCCGCACCCAGGCGAAATAGAGGACGCGCATGGCGGTTCAGCGCGGCGTCGGGATGGTCGTCACGCGCCCGCCGGGCTGGATGACCGTGGTGGTGCCGCCATCCTGGATGGCGACACCGCCCGCCGGGTTGCCAGGCTGGGTGATCGACTGGACGCGACCCGTGCCGCCGGTCACGACGGCGGGCGGCTGGCCCGGAATGTTCAGGACGCGACCCTCGACCCGTTCGGGCTCGGGTGGCGGCGGGGCGGCAGGCACCCGGGTCCGCGGCGGGGCACTCGGCGGCGGAACGGAGGCGACCGGCGGCGGCGTCGAACTGCCCCGCGTCCGCGGGGTGGCGTCGGCGCCGCCGGGTGGCGTGGTCTGCCGCTCCAGGTCCGGGCGCGGGACGGGATTGTAGTCGGGAACGCGCGTCATCGCCGCCTCGGGCGACCCTGGCCGCGAGGTTAGCAAGGCTCCGACCGTGAGGCGCAGTTGTTCGATGTCCTGACTCCGCACCGGCTCGAACGGGGCCTCCTCGCCGGCCACGCGGCGCACTGTCAGGCCATCGCCCGGGATCACCGGCGTGCTCGACATGTTCCAGGATGGCTGCCAATCCGGCCCACAGGCGGCCAGCAAGGGCGCCACCAGCAGCGCTACGGCCAGGCCGCCTGTCGTATTGCCTCGCATCGCTTCCAGCTCCGCCCTTTTCACGGGAAACATGACCCTGCTGCGCCGCACGCTCAAGGGCGCGCCACGGTTTCGCCCTGCGGCGCGGCGGCTGCATCCTGCGCTCCTGCATGGCGCAATCCGGCCTGAAGGTAGTCCCAACCCGTCGCCAGGGTCAGCGCCGCGGCAACCCAGAGCCCCACCTCGCCGGCCAGGGAAATCGGCAGGAATTCCAGGCCGATGACGGATGCGCCACTATCGCCGGCCAGCAGGGTCCCGAGTGCCCCCATCTGGAAACCGGTCTTCCATTTCGCGAGTCTGGTGACCGGAAGTCCGACCCGGAGCTCCGCGAGGTACTCGCGCAGGCCCGAGACCATGATCTCGCGCAGCATGATCACAATTGCAGGATAGAGCGCCAGATGGGACAGCCGGTCGAGGCCGACCAGCAGCATCAGTGCCGCGCCCACCAGCAGCTTGTCCGCGATCGGATCCAGCATCCGCCCGAAGGACGACGTGACCCCCCGGTCCCGCGCGATCTTGCCGTCGAAGTAGTCCGTGATGCCGGCTGCGGAAAAGACCAGGCAGGCCGCCAGATCGCCCCAGGGCTTGCCGAGCGCCGCGAAGATGACGAGCACCGGTATGGCCGCGATGCGGGAGATCGTCAGCAGGTTCGGCAGGTCGGTCGGCATGTATTCCGTTCTCTAGCAGAACCGCCCCCGCGCGGCGAGGCGGGTGCCCTCAGACATAGCGCAGGGCGAGGAAACCAAGGACGACCAGCACGGCGACGGTCGTGGTCACCAGCATCAGCCGCTTCTCGATGAAGTCGCGCACTGCCGGACCATAATGCCGGATGAGCGCGGCCAGCAGGAAGAAGCGCGCGGCGCGGGTGACCAGGCTGGTGGCCAGGAAGACCGCGAAGTCCAACTTCGCTGCCCCGGCGGCGATGGTGACGATCTTGTAGGGGATCGGGGTCAGCCCCTTGATGAGGATCACCGCGGCGCCCCAGCGCTGGAACCAGCCTTCGAACCGCGCCAGCGCATCGGCATGGCCGTAGGCAGTCAGGATCGGCTCGGCGATGGCCTCGAACAGGAAGTAGCCGATCGCATAGCCGAGGATGCCCCCGAGCACGGAGGTGACCGTGCAGATCGCCGCCAGCCGCCAAGCCTGGTCCGGACGGGCGAGCGCCATGGGCACCAGCATCGCATCGGGCGGGATGGGGAAGACGCTGCTTTCGGCGAAGCTCACGGCGCCGAGCCAGAACCGCGCGCGCGGGTGCTGCGCAAGGAGCATGACGCGGGCATAGAGGGCGTGCAGCACGGTGGCCGGCTCCCGAAAGCGCGGACCGGTGTTACCGCGGGCCGGGTCGCGCCGCTACCGTGGGCTACCCGCCCGTCGGATGGAAATGCTGGTAGACCTTCCGCGCCACGGCCGGACCGATGCCGGGCGTCTTCTCGATGTCCTCGAGCGCCGCGTTGCGGACGCCGCGCGCGGATCCGAAATGATTGAGCAGGCGGCGCTTCAGCGCCGTGCCCACGCCCGGGATGTCATCGAGTTCGGACTTCGTCAGCGCCTTCGACCGCCCCGCGCGATGGGCCGAGATGGCAAAGCGGTGCGCCTCGTCCCTCAGGCGCTGCAGGTAATAGAGCACCGGGTCCCGCGGCGGCAGCTGGATCGGATCGCGCCCGGCCATGTGGAACCATTCGCGGCCGGCGTCGCGGTCAGGGCCCTTCGCGACTGCGACCAGCGGCACGTCCTCGACCCCGAGTTCCGCCATCACCGCTTGCGCGGCCGAGAGCTGTCCCGCGCCACCGTCGATCAGCACCAGGTCGGGCCAGGACTCGGATTCGCGCCCCGGGTCCTCGCGCAGGGCGCGGCCGAAGCGGCGCTCGAAGACCTCCCGCATCATGGCGAAGTCGTCGTTGCCGGGCGCCGTCTTGATCGAGAACTTCCGGTAGGCCTGCTTCATGAAGCCGGAGGGTCCCGCCACCACCATGACGCCGTAGGGGTTGGCCCCCTGGATGTGGCTGTTGTCGTAGATCTCGATGCGTTCCGGCGGACCGGCCAGTCCGAACAGGTTCGCGACCCCGTCGAGAAGCTGCGCCTGCGCCGTACCTTCGGCCAGCCGGCGCTCCAGCGCCTCCCGCGCATTGGTGGCGGCGTGCTCGACGGCATCCTTCTTCTCCCCGCGCTGCGGACGATGCAGTTCGACCCTGCGGTTCGCCTTGAGCGACAGCGCCTCGGCGATC
This sequence comes from Neoroseomonas marina, assembly GCF_012927745.1. Lineage (GTDB taxonomy): Bacteria > Pseudomonadota > Alphaproteobacteria > Acetobacterales > Acetobacteraceae > Neoroseomonas > Neoroseomonas marina. Next base: position 88,753 of record NZ_JABBKX010000010.1, on the reverse strand, counting down.
AGTCCGGCCTCCGGCGGTTCGTGCGACAGCAGGACGAGCGGGGGCGGCGGCAGATCGTCATAGAGCTGCGCGAGGAAGGCGCCCATCACCTCCTCCGGGGTCTGGTCCTGCTTCGCGGTGCTGAGGAAGTAAGGGCGGTTGCCGTTGTTGCGCCCGCCCCGGAAGAAGAAGACCTGCACGCAGGCCTGCCCCGCTGCCTGGTGCAACGCGACGACGTCGGCATCCCCGACGCCGTCGAGGTTCACCCGGTCCTTGCCCTGCACATGCGTCAGGCCGCGGATGCGGTCGCGCAGCGCCGCCGCACGCTCGAATTCCAGGTTCTCCGCGGCGTGCTCCATCTCCGCCGCCAGCCGCTTCTGGATCGAGGGCGTGCCACCGGAGAGGAATTCCTTCGCCTCCCGCACCAGCGCCGCGTAGTCCTCGTGCGAGATGCGTTCGACGCAGGGTGCCGAGCATCTCTTGATCTGGAACAGGAGACAGGGCCGCGTGCGGCTGTCGAACACGGTGTCGCGGCACGACCGCAGCAGGAACACCCGCTGCAGGGCCGTGATGGTCTGGTTCACCGCCCAGGCCGAGGCGAAGGGCCCGTAATAGGACGCGCCCTTGCGTCGTTCCCCGCGATGCTTGGCGATCTGCGGATAGGGATGATCGTCCGTGATGACGAGCCACGGATAGGATTTGTCGTCGCGCAGGACGATGTTGAAGCGCGGCCGCAGCCGCTTGATGAGGTTGGCTTCGAGCAGCAGCGCCTCGGCCTCGCTCGCGGTCGTCACGACCTCGAGGCTGCGCGTCTCGAACACCATGCGCCGCAGGCGCTCCGAGAGCCGCGACACCTGCGTGTAGGCCGTGACGCGCCGGCGCAGCGACCGGGCCTTGCCGACGTAAAGCGCATCGCCCTTCGCATCGAGCATCCGGTAGACGCCGGGCGTCAGAGGCAACCGCGGCAACGCGGCCTCGATGACCGCCACGCCGTCCGAGACCGACGGTTCATCCGGTGCGGTCATGCGACTGCTCTGTTACTGTGCAGGGCGGTCAGGTTGTCCACCAAACCTGTGGAAAACCCTGTGGGCAAAGTCCAGGTCGTCCGTCGGCGTCCCAGGTGAAAGCCTGGATTCAAAGAATTGCGACAAATGCGCACCGTGTGGCCACGCCCGTCCAAGTCATTGTTTTGGAAGCCAATTTGTCCAAGATACAGGTCGGGGAATAGGTCAAGAGGCATTTTCTGCTTGACCCGACCGGCCGGAGGTCCCGCCCAGGACGATCAGTGGACAAAATCCGGCCCGCCCCTGTTTCAAAATCGCGTCCTTTCAACGACAACGCCGACACTTGTTACATCAGCGAGTACGTCGGGCTTCTCGACCGATACGCGCGCGACGAGCACGCGGTCGTCATTCAACAGCGCAACCGCGATGCGTTCGGCGAGGGTCTCGGCGAGGCGGACATGCCCAGCCGCGGCGATTCGGCGCGCCGTCGCCGCGACGGCGCCGTAGTCGACGACTCGCGACAACTCATCCGGCCCCTCGCTCGACGGCGCATGCGGATCGCGCACCGCGAGATCGACGCCGATCACGACGCGTTGCGGTTGAGCATGCTCGTGCGCATGAACGCCAAGAAGCGCCTGCACGGTCAGGCCACGCACAAAAACGTGCCGCAGGCCGCGCGCGGCATCGGGGCCCATGCTCATTCCTCCGGTCCGACGCCGAGGCTCGGAGCCCATTGCATGTGTTGTCCGCCGTCGAGGGCGATCATCTGTCCCGTCATCGACGGGAGCGCGAGAATGGCGATCAAGGCGCGCGACACCTCGTCGGGGGAGGTGCCGTGGCGCAACGGCACGGAATGCGCCTGGCGCGCGAATTGTTCCGCCGTCTGGCGCGGGCTCGGCAGCGCCGGTCCCGGCCCGATCGCATTGACCCGGATGCGGGGCGCCAGCGCGAGCGCCATGGTCTGGGTCAGCGTCCAAAGCCCCGCCTTGGAGACGGTGTAGGACACGAAATGCGGCGTCAGCGACCACACGCGCTGATCAAGCATGTTGACCACGACGCCGTGCCGACCCCGCGGCAATGCCTGCGCGAAGGCCTGGGTCAGGACGAAGGGGGCGCGCAGGTTGGGCTCGATGTGATGATCCCAGGATTCGCGTGTCGCGTCGTCCCACTCGTCGCGCTCGAAGGTCGAGGCATTGTTGACCAGCACGCCGAGCGACCCCAGCGCCGCCTCGGCCTCAGGCAGCAGGCGCGCCACATCGGCCTCGCGCTCCAAAGCGCCCTGCACCGTCACGGCACGGCGCCCGCGGGCGCGGATCGCGGCCGCGACGTCCTCGGCCTCGGTGGCGCTGGTGGCATAGTGGATCGCCAGGTCGAAGCCGGCATCGGCCAACGCCAGCGCCATGGCCCGGCCGAGGCGCTTGGCCCCGCCGGTCACCAGCGCCGCGCGCGGAATGGTGTCGGGGATCGGAAAGGACATCGGCGGGGATGTAGCGCGCCGAGGCCCCTTCGTCATCGGGCGGCCGGAGCAACCGGGCCCGTCAGGCCGCGGCCGCCTTGCGGACCTCCTCGCGGATCTCGCCCATCAGCCAGGCCTTGAGGGCGGCGAAGTCCGGCGTCGTCTTCATCGTCCAGTCGCGCGGGTGCGGCAGGGGCACCGTCACCTCGGCCTTGATGCGGCCAGGCCTCGCGGACATGACGACGACGCGGTTGGCCAGGAAGATCGCCTCATCGATGTCATGCGTGACGAACAGCACGGTCTTGCGGTCGGCTTCCCATATCTCGAGCAGCAATTCCTGCATCAGCTCGCGTGTCTGGTGATCGAGCGCGCCGAAAGGCTCGTCGAGCAGCAGGATCTCGGGATCGTTCGCCAGGGCGCGGGCGAGCGCGCAGCGCTGCTGCATGCCGCCCGAGAGTTGCCGCGGCCAATGATTCTCGAAGCCCTTGAGGCCTGTGCGGGCGATAAACTTCTCAGCAATGGCGTGCTGCTCGGCCTCGGGCAGGCCGCGTTCCTGCAGGCCGAAGCGGATGTTCTGCGCGACAGTCAGCCAGGGAAACAGGGTGTAGGACTGGAACACCATCCCGCGGTCGGGACCTGGCCCGGCGACGGTCATGCCATCCAGCGTGACGCTGCCGGCGGTCGGCGTGTCGAGCCCGGCGACGATGCGCAGCAGCGTGGACTTGCCGCAGCCCGAAGGCCCGAGGATGGCCACGAACTCGCCCGGCGCGACGGTGAGGTCGGTCGGCTGCAAGGCGAGCGTCGGCTTCGCGCGCCCTTGCCCGGCGAAGGTGCGCGTCACGCCGGCGATGCGGAGGGTCTTGCCGCTCATCTCACAGCACCGCCCAGGGGAACAGTCGCCGGTTCAGCGCCTTGAACAGGAAATCCGTCACCAGCCCGATCAGCCCGATCACCACGATGCCGAAGATCATCTGGCCGGTGTCGAGCAGCCTCTGGCTGTCCATGATCATGTGCCCGATGCCCGAGGTCGCGCCGATCAGCTCCGCCACGATGACGTAGGTCCAGGCCCAGCCGAGCACGAGGCGCAGCGTCTCCATCACCTGCGGCGCGGAGGACGGGATGATCACGCGCCGCACGATGCCGCCGGACCGCGCGCCGAGCGTGTAGGCCGCCTCGACCAGGTCCATCCGGGTCGCGCCGGCGATCACCGCCACCATGATGACGATCTGGAAAAACGACCCGATGAAGATGACCGAGAGCTTCTGCGCCTCTCCCACGCCCGCCCAGAGGATCAGCAGCGGGATGAAGGCCGAGGCCGGCAGGTAGCGCGCGAAGGAGACGAAGGGCTCGAAGAAGGCCTCGACCGGCTTGAACGCGCCCATCAATAGGCCGAGCGGCACGCCGATCGCGGCCGCGATCAGGAAGCCGCCGACGACGCGGAATACCGTGATCGCGATGTCGCCCGCGAAGCCGAATTCGGTCAGCAGCGACCAGCCGGCGAGCAACGTCTTCCCCGGGCTCGCCAGGAAGAGCGGCGGCACCCAGCCGGAATAGGTCGCCACCGCCCAGAGCGCGACGAACATCACGAAGAAGCCGGCGCCCAGGACCACCCGCGCGCCGGCCGAGACAGGAACGAGAGGCTTCATCTCACCCGAGGAAGGAGGTGTTCAGCAGCGGTCCGAGGTTCACGTCCTGGCGCACCACGCCGGTTTCGCGCTGCACGGTGTGGGCCTTCTGCATGAACTGCGGCAGGCCGTTCGCGACGTATTCCTTGTTCTTCGCCTGGTCGAGCCATTCGATGAACTGTGCGGAGGCCTTGAACTGCTCGCCCGTCTGGTTGACGCGGCGGCCCATGATCTCGAAGGAGCGGTCGGGCTCGCGGGCGATCATCGCCACGGCGTCGAACCACGACTTCACCACGCGCCGCACCGCCTCGGGGTTCGCCTGGATGAAAGCGGGCGTGAAGCCGAGCGTGTCCACCACGCAGGGGTGGTCGAGCGTCGTCGCGAGGATCTTGCCCTTGTCCGCGCCCATGGCGCGCACCTGGGACAGGTAGGGCTCGTAGGTCGAGCAGGCGTCGAACTGCCCGGCGACGAAGGCCTGCGCGGCCGGTTGCGGGGCGAGCGTCGCGGTCGTCACGTCGCGGACCGACATGCCGTTCTCGCGCATCATGTAGGCGAGGACGAAGTAGGGCGTGGTGCCGGCGCCATCGACCGCGACGGTCTTGCCCTTGAGGTCGGCCCAGGAATTGACCGCCGGTCGCACGCCGATCCCGTCCCCGCCGCGCGAGCGGTCGAGCACCAGCACCTGCGTCAGCGGCGCGGAGCTCGCCCAGAGGATCATGGTGTCGACCGTCGTCACGACGCAGTTCAGCGCGCCGGAGACGAGAGCAAGGTTGCGCTCGCGCTGCGGGACGAACTTCGTCTCCACTTCGATGCCGTTGGCGCGGAACAGGCCGGCCTGCTCGGCGAGCGTCAGCGGCGCGAAGCCGGTCCAGCCCGACATGCCGATGGTGATCTTGGGCAGGGCCTGGGCGCGCAGCGCGGCCGGCGCGGCGAGCAGGCCTGCGGCGGCGCCGAGGAGGTGGCGGCGATCCATGGTCTTCGCTCCGTCGGAAAGGATCGGGCCCAACCTATCCGAGCGCCGTTACGGTGCAAGCATTATGCCGTGCCTGTCGCGGCGCGCACCGCGCGCCCTGCCGAAGGTGGCGGCAATCGCGTCCGCGGTTGCGCGCGAAGCAGGCTTGCCATCGCCGCACCCGCGGGCATAGGGTGCGGGCATGGTTGCGAACGGCATCCTGACGTCCCGATTTTGGTACCGCTGGTATCCACCAGCGGCCTAGGGATCCGTCACGCGACCAGATCTCCCGAAAGCCGCCGAGCCCTGGCGGCTTTCGCGCTTTCGGGACCTTGAGTTCCCGCATCCCGCAAGACACCAGGACCCGGCGGCCCCACCATCCAGAGGCCCGCCATGCACCGCTCCGACTACGATTTCGACGTCATCTCCGGCCCGTCCACGCCGCCGCGTCCACCCGCGCCGAAACCGGCCCCCGCGCCGGCGAAGCCGATGGGGAAGTGAGGCGCTCGCGCCACTCATGCCGCGTTAACCAGCACGCGGCATGATCCACGGCGTGGCCCCCCGAGCCGCGAACCGCGCCAGGACGGCGGATGATCCGGATGGAAACTCCATGCGGCCTGCCGACTGGACTCACCTCAGCGACGACCTGCAACTCACCCTCTCCCGGGAAGCCTTGCGGCGCGCCGCCGAAACCCTGGCCGACCACGCCGAGATCCTGGCGCGGGAGATGGAGGACGGCGCGCTGCTCGACCGCGGCGGGCCGGATGCGCTCCGGCTGTTCGCCGCCGTGGTGCGGGCGACCAACCGCGACGCTTTCGGCGCCGTGGGCCACGCCTGAACGCGGCCGTCAGCGCCGGACGATGTAGTAGTTGATCGTCAGGTCGATGGTGACCTGTTCTTCCGCCGTCCCCGGCGGGAAGGGCGGCAGGTTGGCGCCACGAAAGACTGCCTGCGAATAGTAGTTCAGGTAGATCGACCGCGAGGCCGAACGCAGCTCTACGCCCCGCACGCGCCCGTCCGCGCCGGTGGTGATCCGCACCGTGACCGGGCCTTCCTCGCCGAGATCCGCGGCCTCCCGCGGGTAGCGAAGGTTGCGGTCGAGCCAGGCGCGGAAGGCGTTGCGCCAGTCCGGGCCTGCCTGGGCGCCGCGCACCCGCAGGTTTTCGACGTCGCCAGGCCCCGGGATGGTCGCACCCGGCCGCAGGTCCAGTCCGCGCTGCGGGGCGCGGGCGCGCGAGGGGTCGTTCTCGCCCAGGCGGATCGGCGGCCGGTCCGTCAGGTCCAGCGGCTGCTGGTGCGGCTGCGCCGGTGTCGGCGGCGGCGGCGGCGGCGGGGGTGGCGGCAGCGGCACCTCAGCGAGTTGGCGCTGCGGCGGCCGGTCGGGCGGGGCGGGTGTCGGCACCGGAGGCGCGGGTGGCGGCGGCGGTGGGCCGGCCTCCACCGGGCGCGCCGGTTCGGGGATGGTCGGGGCGGGCGGCGCGGTGCTGGGCGGCGGGGGCTGTGGCGGCGGCGGCGTCTCCGTCCGTGGGGCCGGCGGAGGGGGTGGCGCCGGCGGCGTCGGGGTCGGAGGCGGCGGTGGCGCCGGCGGGGGAGGCACCGGCGGCGCTTCTGCCAGCCGCGGCGGCGCAGGCGGCGGCGGAGGTGGCGCGGGGGGCGGAGCCTCGGCCGTCACCACCGGGCCTTCCTCGGGCGCTTCCGCCCCGCGGGGCGCCTGGTCGGATCCGCCCTGGAACACCATGGCGAAGCTCGGCGGCGGCAATTCCTGTTGGGCCCGCCGGGACCGCGGATCGAATTCGAGCAGCACGGCCAGGATGAACAGCCCGTGCAGCGCTGCCGACACGGCCGCCGGAATGCGCATGCCGGGCCCCGGGCGGCGCCGCATGGCCAGCCGTCCGGGCGGCACGGCCTCCGTTGGCGCCGCCGGCGGTGGCGGCTCGGTTCGGGCGCTGGGCGGACGGCGAATCAAGAGAACCGGGGATCCTGCTCCAGTGTGTGGGCGGAATGTCCGAATCGGAGTCGGGATCGGGTTGCCGCTTGGGGGCGCTCTGCTACACCAAGGCGGCGCGCCGGGTTAGCACAGCGGTAGTGCAGCGGTTTTGTAAACCGAAGGTCGGGGGTTCGAATCCCTCACCCGGCATGGCGTCCCGCCGAACCTTGCATGCCCGGCATTCCGTGGCCGCCGGGCTGGGCGGAACGACGCCGGCCAGCAACAACCCCGTTCCCGTGGCGAGGCCCACCTCCACACCCCGGCCACGCGGAGAGACAGATGGGATACCAGTTGCCCTTGCATGTCCTCGCGATCCGCCCGGCACGATGGCGCGTTGGTCCCATCCTGACGCTGCTGCTCGCCTGGGGGGCCGCCCCAGCGAACGCCGACGCCCAGACGCGACCGCGTGCGGAACTCAACGGCATGGTCGCCGTGGCGGTCGTGGCAACCAGCGACGGCAGCCCGGCAGACCGCCGCGCCTGCGGCGCCGAGGTCGGCGATATGGAACGACGCGTCCTGACGGCGCTCGCCCCGACGCGCCTCGTCGCCGCCCGCGGGGCGCGCGCCGTCACCGACGCCGTCGAGGTTCACCCCGAGTATCAGCGGCTCGCGGCCGCCCATCGCGCGGCCGAGGCGGCCAGCCGCGCGGCGCCCCCCGAGGCGCGGCGCGAGGCCCAACGCGCCGAGGACGCCGCGCGACGCGCCCTGACGCCGTGGGAGGAACCGCCGCTCCTGATCGTCTCCGCCATCTCCCTCGTTGTCTCGCGCGGCGTCTGCGCGGAATATCTCGGTCTCGAAGTGACGGGACGTGTCGAACCGACACGCGTCGTCGGTACCGGCGCCTCGACGACGGGCAACGTCACGCTGTTCCTGCGCGCCGCGATGATCAGCGGGCCCGCGTCCGCATTTCGCGCCCGCCGCGGGCGCGTCATCGAGGATATGGCCCGCGACTTCGCCGGCGCCTGGGCGCAGTCGAACGTCACTCAATAGAGCACCCCGAAACGATGCGACGGCATCATCCATGCGGCTCATTGCAGCCATGGCGCCGTGGCGGGACGACAGGCGGGACCGGTTGCGCATAGGTTACGCCACCTTGCCACCTGCCGGAACAAGACCATGCGCCGCCTGGCCCTTGCGCTCGCCCTCAACGCCCTGTTCGCCGCGCCCGTCCTTGCGCAGACGCTGCGCATCGGCATGGCGGCGGAAACCTCCGCCGCCGATCCGCACAACTATGCGGCGGCACCGAACTCCACCTATCGCGACCACGTCTTTGAAGGGCTGACGGGACTCGATGCGCGGCTGCGTCCGAAGCCGGCGCTCGCCACCGGCTGGTCGCGCCGCGACGACCTCACCTGGGTCTTCGACCTGCGTCAGGGCGTGACCTTCCACAACGGCCAGCCCTTCACGGCCGAGGACGTCGTCTTCTCCTACTGCCGCACGCTGAACAATGAGAGCGAGGTGGTCGGCTCCTTCTCGCGCGAGGTCCGGCGCATCGCGGCGATGCAGGTGGAATCCCCGCACCGCCTGGTGATCCGCACGCGGGAACCCGAGCCGTTGCTCCTCTCGGACCTCGCGTCCATCGCGATCATCCCGCGCGGCGAGCGCACCGGCCTCACCTACTCCGCGGATGGGTGCGGCAAGGAAGGCCCCTGGCCGAGCGTCGCCGACTTCAACGAAGGCCGCGCCGCGATCGGCACCGGTCCCTACCGCCTGCGGTCCTACAACCGCAGCAGCCTGATCGAGCTCACCCGCAACGACGCCTATTGGGGCGACAAGCCGCATTGGGCCGAGGTGCGCCTGCGCCCCGTGACCAACGCGGGGCCGCGCCTCGCCGGCCTGCTCGCCGGCGATCTCGACGTGATCGAGGCGCCGGCCACCGCCGACGTGCCGCGCATCCGGCAGAACCAGGCCTTCGCGCTTGCTGTCTCGCCGACCACGCGCCTGATCTTCCTGCAGATGGACCAGCGCGAGAATGCGCCCTTCGTGCAGGGCCCGAACGGATCGAACCCGCTGCGCGACGTGCGGGTGCGCCAGGCGCTGTCGATGGCGATCGACCGCCGTGCGATCGCCGACCGCATCATGGATGGCCTCGCCACACCTGCCGGCCAGTTGCTGCCCGAAGGCATGCGCGGCACCGTCCCCGGCGCGGGCGTGCTGCCCTACGACCCCGCCCGCGCCCGCGCGCTGCTGGCCGAAGCAGGCGTGCCGGCCGGCTTCTCCTTCACGCTGCACTCGACCAACAACCGCTACGTCAACGATGCGCGCGTCGCCCAGGCGCTGGCGCAGTATTTCCAGCGCATCGGCGTGACGGTGGCGGTGGACGCGATGCCGTCGAACGTCTTCTTCCCACGCCGCGGGCGGAAGGAATTCTCGGTGCCGATGGGCGGCTGGGCGGCCTCGGCCGAGGAGACGCAGCTCTTCCTCCGCGCCTGGGTCACCACGATGGACCGCGAACGCGGCTTCGGCATGAGCAACTACGGCGAGTTCTCCGACGCCGAGATCGACCGCCTCGCCCGCACCGCCTTCGCCACCATGGACGAGGGCGACCGCGAGCGCCTGATGGAACAGGCGAGCCGCCTGGTGATCGAGCGCCTGCCCGTCATCCCCGTGCATTTCGAGAATGCCGCCTGGGCCTTCCGCCGCGACCTCGCCTTCGAAGGCCGCATGGACCAGACCACCCCCGCATCCGAGATCAAGCCCGCCCGATGATCGACCCGCAGCATCTGGCCCGCGCGCTCGCCGCGCCGGGCCGCCTCGCCTTCCCCTTCACCGACGCGACGCATGCGCCGGGCAAGGAGCTGATCCTCCACGCCTACCGCGCGCCGGGCGCGACGCCGGACAGCCCGGTCGTCTTCGTCCAGCACGGCATGGGCCGCAATGGCGACGAGTATCGCGACTTCTGGATCGAGGCCGCGGACCGCCACGGCCTGCTGATCCTCGCGCCGACCTTCGCGGCGGACACGCATCCGGGTGCGGAGCCCTACAACAATGGCGGCGTGCTCGATGGCTCGGGCGCCGTCACGGATGCGGTGACCTGGGCCTATCACATCCCCGCACGCGTCTTCGCGGCGGTGCAGGCCGGCGACGTCACGCGCCGGCGGCAGGCCTTCCTGTTCGGCCATTCGGCGGGCTCGCAGTTCGCACACCGCATGGCGTCCCTGACCGACCGCTCGCCGTTCTGCGCCATCGGCTGCGGCAACGCCGGCTGGTATTCGCTGCCGACGCTCGATCGACGCTTTCCGGAAGGCCTGGGCGGGCTCGGCGTGACCGATGCCGATCTCGAGGCCTGGCTCGCCTATCCGCTGCTGATCCTCGCCGGGGATGCGGACATCGAGACCTCCGGCCCCTCCCTGCCCTCCAACCCCGAGGCCATCGCCCAGGGTCCGCACCGTTTCGCCCGCGCCCACAATTTCCTTCGCTTCGCGCGGGAGGAAGCGGCGCGTCGCGGCGTGCCCTGCCATTGGCGGCTCGAGGTCGTCCCCGGCATCGGCCATGACGGCAACGCCATGTCCAAGGTCTGCGCGGCGATCTGGTTCGAGGGGCGCCAGCCCGACGCGGCGCGGATGGCGGCGCTGGCGGGGAAGACCGCGCTCTAGCCGCCGGTCAGGTCGGCCAGCGGCCAGCGCGGCCGGGGACTGTGGTCCATCCGGTCGGTCAGCCCCGCGCGCAGCCGCTCGATCCCCGCCCAGGCCACCATCACCGCATTGTCGGTGCAGTAGCGCAGCGGCGGGGCGAGCATCGGCACCCCGGCGATGCCCGCCACCCCCGCGAGCGCCGCGCGCACCGCCTGGTTCGCCGCGACGCCGCCGGCGACGACGATGCCCGTCGCCTCCGGCACCATCTCGAGCGCATGGCGCGCCCGGTCGGCCAGCACCGCGGCGACCGAGGCCTGGAAGGCCGCCGCGATGTCGGCATGGGACGCGCTGCCCTGCGCCACCGCCCGGGCCACAGCGGTCTTCAGCCCGCTGAAGGAAAAGTCGCAACCCGGCCGCCCCAGCAGCGGCCGCGGCAGGGGCACCGCCTGCGGATCGCCCTCGGCCGCCAGCCGTTCCAGATGCGGCCCGCCCGGCCAGGGCAGGCCCATCAGCTTGGCCGCCTTGTCGAAGGCCTCCCCCACCGCATCGTCCAGCGTCGAGCCCAGCCGCCGGTAGCGCCCGAGCCCCTCCACCGCGACGCATTGGCAATGCCCGCCCGAGACCAGCAGCAGCAGGTAGGGAAAGGCCGGCGCGCCCTGCGGCAGCAGGCCCGGGAGTCGTGCGGTCAGGGCATGGGCCTCGAGGTGGTTCACCGCCACGAAGGGCAGGTCATGGGCGATCGCCACCCCCTTGCCGAAGCAGGCCCCCACGATCAGCCCGCCGATCAGCCCGGGGCCCGATGTCGCCGCCACGGCGCCGAGATCCCCGAAGCCCAGCCCGGCCCGTCTCAGCACGCGCTCCGCCAGGCCCGGCAGGGCTTCCAGATGCGCCCGCGCGGCGATCTCCGGCACCACGCCGCCGAAGACGGCGTGTTCCTTCTCCTGGCTCAGCACGCCCTCGGCCAGGATGCGGCCGTCGGGAGCAAGCACGGCCGCCGCCGTCTCGTCGCAGCTGCTCTCCAGCCCCAGCACCGGCCTGTCCAAGTCGAAGCCACCTTCCGCGCCCATGGGCGGGGTTCTATGACGATGCCATGTCGCTTGCCCACCCCGCCGCCGTGCCCAAGCACCGCCGGTCCCTGCCGCTGCGCGTCGGCACGCGGGCCTCGCCGCTCGCCCTGTGGCAGACGCGGGACTTCCTCGAGCGCGTCACGCGCTTCTGCCCGGTGCTGCGCGACGCCAAGGCCTTCGAGGAACACCAGCTCATCACCTCCGGCGACCGCATCCAGGACCGCAAGCTGGCCGAGATCGGCGGCAAGGGCCTGTTCGCGAAGGAGATCCACGAGGCGCTGCTCGACGGCCGGGTGGATTTCGCCGTGCATTCGCTGAAGGATCTCGAGACCGAGATGCCGCCCGGCATCGTGCTGGCCTGCACCCTGAAGCGGGAGGATGCGCGGGACGTGCTGCTGCCCGGCCCGGCGCTGGCCGCGGCCGACCCGGGCGATCCCTTCTCCGCCCTGCCGCAGGGGGCGGTGATCGGCACCTCCTCCGTCCGGCGGCAGTCGCAGCTGCTGCACCGCCGGCCGGACCTGAACGTCGTGATGTTCCGCGGCAACGTGCAGACGCGGCTGCGGAAACTCGCCGAGGGCGAGGCAGCGGCGACCCTGCTCGCGCTGGCCGGCCTCCGCCGCCTGGGCCTCGAGCCCGCGGGCAGCGTCCCGATCGACGCGGAGGTCATGGTCCCCGCCGCCGGCCAGGGCATCGTCGGCGTCACCGTCCGCGCCGACGACACCGAGCTGCACGAACTACTGTCCGGCATCGAGGACCCCGAGGCGCGGGCCGTCTCCTCGGCCGAGCGGGCGCTGCTTGCTGCTCTCGACGGGTCCTGCCGCACGCCGATCGGCGGCCATGCACGGGTGCTGGCGGACGGACGACTGCGGCTGACGGGCCTGGTGGCGCGCGCCGATGGGTCTTTCCTGCTCAAGCGCAGCGAGGAAGGCAGCGCGAAGGACGCGATCCGGCTCGGCAGCGAGCTCGGCCGCGCGCTGCGGCGGGACAGCCCTGCCGACCTCTTTGCCTAGGCACGGCGTTCTCGTCACGCGTCCGGAGCCGGGCGCGGCCGAGACCGCTGCCGCCGTCGCCGCGCTGGGCTGGACGCCGGTCCTCGCCCCGGCTCTGCTGCTGCGTCCCTGCGCACCCGCGCGCCTGCCCGCCGCCCAGGCCCTGCTGCTGCCGAGCCGCGCCGCCGCCCGGGCGCTGGAACCGATGGCCCTGCCGGTCCTGGCGGTCGGAGAAGGCACCGCCGCTGAAGCCCGCGCGCGCGGCTTCACCGACGTCATCGCCGCCGAGGGCGAGGCGGCGACGCTGGCGGTCCTGGCCGCCGCCCGGCTCGATCCAGCGCGCGGGCCGCTGCTGCTCGCGGTGGGGCGCGGCTACAGCGTGGAGCTCGCTGCCGCGCTGCGTGCCCGCGGGTTTCGCGTGCTGCGCCGCGTGACCTATGAGGCCGTCCCGGCCACAGACCTGCCGCCCGAGGCCGAAGCCGCGCTGCGCGGCGGCCGGGTCGGCGCCGCACTGTTCACGTCTCCGCGTGGTGTTCGAATCACTCTCGCCCTGCTGCGCGGCGCCGACCTTGCCGAGGCGACCCGGGCCATTCGGGCCCTCGCGATCAGCCCCCGAATCGCCGAGGCGCTGAAACCCCTGCCCTGGGCGGAGATCGCGATCACGCCGCGACCCGACCCGGGCCTGCTGCCGTCCCTGCTCGGTCCGCCTGCGGCATGACGTCACGCCGCGCGCGCCATCGGCCTCACGGGTTGCTATACCGCCCGCCCGCCAGCCATAGGACCGGGCATGACCGACCAGACCCCGACCCCGCGCCGCTTCCTTGATCCCGCCGCCATCCCGCTGCTGGCCGGCGGGGCGGTCCTGGTGCTCGCGGCGGCCTGGCTCTGGATGACGCCGCGCCCGGTGCCGCCGCCCAACCCGACCGCCGCCGCGGTCGCCGCGCTGGAGGCCCGCATTGCCGCGCTGGAAGGCGTCGAGGCCCGTCTCGCCGCCATGGAACGCCGCCGCGGTCCCGACCTCGCCCCGCTCGAGGCGCGCATCGCCGCGCTCGAATCGCGCCCGCCGGTGGACCTCGCCCCGATCGAGCGTCGCATCGCCGCCCTGCCCGCGCCGTCGGATATCCGCCCGCTCGAGCAACGGCTGGACGCGGTGACCGGCCGCCTCGCCGCGCTGGAAGGTCGACCGGCTCTCGATCCCTCCGCCTTCGCCCCGCGCAGCGCGACCGACAGCCTCGCCACCCGCGCCGAGCGCTTCACCGAGCGCCTCGACGCCCTCGCCGCCCGGCAGCAGGCGGCCGATGCCGAAGCGATCCGCCGCACCGAGGACCTGGCGCGCAGTCTCGCCGACCGCCTGGCGCAGGCCGAGCGCGCCGAGGCCGAGCGCATCGCCGCCGCCGGCAACGCCATGGCGCAGCGCATCGCCGGGGCCGAATCCACCCTGGCCCGCCGCATCGCCGCGCTGGAAGCCGCGCAGGAGCGCATCGCGGCGCTCGAAGCGCGGGCAGCCCGCGCCGCCGCGCTCGACACGCTGCGCCAGCGCCTCGAGGCCGGACAGGCCTTCGGGGACGCTCTTGCCGCCTTCCCCACGGCACCGCCCGCGCTGACGCGCTACGCGGGCATGGCGCCGCCGACCGAGGCCGCGCTGCGCCTGACCTTCGAGGACGCCGCCCGGGCCGCGCTCGCCGCCAGCGAGCCGGCCCGCGAAGGCCAGGGCGTGCTCGACGCCGCCGCCGCCCGCCTCTCGGGCCTCGTCACCGTCCGCCGCGGTGAGCAGGTCGTCTGGGGCGACGCCGCCGCCGCCGAGATCGAGCGCGCCCGCCGGGCACTCGATGCCGGGGACCTCGACGGCGCCATCGGGCGGCTCGGCCGCCTGCCGCCGCCGGCACAGGAGGCGATGCAGCCCTGGACCGAGCAGGCCCGGGGGCTCATTGCCGCGCGTGCCGCCCTCGCCGGCCTGTCGGCGCGCTGAGGCCCGGCCATGCGTCGCGCCCTCCTGCTGCTGGCCGCGCTTTCGGCCGTCACCGCCATCGCCCTTTGGCTCGCCCGCGTGGGCGGGACCGTCGAGATCGCCGTCGGCGAGGTCTGGATCGGCGTCTCCTTCCCCGTCGCCGTGATGGGGCTGGTGGTCGTCTTCCTGCTGCTGCACGTCGTGCTGTCGGTGCTGGGCTGGTTCCGCCGGCTGCCCGACCGGCGCCGCGCGGCCCGCGCGGCGTCCCGGCGCGCCGAGGGCGATGCGGCGGTGACGCGCGCGCTGATCGCGCTGGCCGCCGGCACCGCGCAGACCGCGCGCATCGAGGTCCGTCGCGCGCGGCACCTGCTGGGCGACACGCCGCAGACGTTGCTGCTGGCGGCCGAGGCCGAACGCCTCGGCGGCCGGGAGGACGGCGCGGCGGCGGCCTTCAAGGCGCTGGCCGAGCGGCCCGATGCCCGCTTCCTCGGCCTGCGCGGGCTGCTGCGCCAGGCGATGCAGCGGGAGGATTGGGCCGCGGCACAACGCCTGGCGAAGGAGGCCGAAGCCGCCCAGCCCGGCGCCGCCTGGCTGCGCGAGGAGCGCCAGCTGCTCGCGCTGCGCACCCATGACTGGCGCGAGGCGCTGGCGCTCTCCCCGCCCGATGCGCCGCGCGCGGCCCTCGCCCTCGCCGCTGCGCAGCAGGAGGAAGACCCGGCCCGCGCCGCAGAGTTCGAGAAGCAGGCCTTCGCCGCCGATCCGGCCTTCGCGCCGGGTGCGCTGGCGCATGCGAAGCGGCTCGCCGCGGCGGGATCGGCGCGCAAGGCGCGCGGCGTGCTGGAACAGGCCTGGCAGGCGCGGCCGCATCCGGATATCGGCGCGGCCTGGCTCGCCGGGGAACGCAATGCCCTCGCCCGCGTGAAGGCGGTCGAGGACCTGACGCACCGGAACCGCGAGCATCCCGAAAGCCGGCTGCTGATGGCGCGCGCGGCGATCGATGCCGGCCTCACCGGACGAGCGCGGTCAGAACTGGATGCGCTGGTCGCCGGCGGCGCGCCGGACCGGCGCACCTGGCTGCTGATGGCGGAACTCGAGGAAGTCGAGCACGGCGACACCGCCGATGCGCGCGCCGCCCAGGCGAAATGGCTGCGCGCGGCGGCGAACGCCGAAGGCGCGCCGCGCTGGCGCTGCGCGGCCTGCGGGGCGGAGCACAATGCCTGGAAGGCGGAGTGCGCGTCCTGCGGGACGGTCGGGCGGATCGCCTGGACGGCGGTGTAGGAATCGGAAGGGCGCTGCCCCTCCGAACCACCCCGCCAGGGGGCGACGGCCCCCTGGACCGCGGGAACTCGAGTGTTGGTTTCCAAAGGCCTCTGGGCCTTTGGCGGGGAGAGCCCGAGAGGGGCAGCGCCCCTCTCGGTGTCCGTCAGGCCGCCTTCGCCGCGCTCAGCGCCTTCCACACCGTCTCCGGCGTGGCCGGCATGTCCACCGCCACGCCGAGCGCATCGACCAGCGCGTTGATCACCGCCGGCGGCGAGCCCACCGCACCGGCCTCGCCCGCCCCCTTCACGCCGAGCGGGTTGGTCTCGCAGGGCACCTCGATCAGGTCGACGTCGATCGGCGGCAGGTCGTCCGCACGCGGCAGCGCGTAATCCATGAAGGACGCCGAGACGAGCTGCCCGCTTTCCGAATCATAGGCCGTGCGCTCGAGCAGCGCCTGGCCGATGCCCTGCGTCACGCCGCCATGCACCTGGCCGCGCACGATCAGCGGGTTCAGCGCATGGCCCACATCGTCCACCACGATATAGCGGGGGATGGAGACGACGCCGGTCTCGGGGTCGACCTCCACCTCGGCCACGTGGCAGCCGTTGGGGAAGGTGTGGGACTTGATCTCGGCCGTCTCGGTGGCGTCGAGCAGCGTCGCCTCGATCCCCGCCGCGGCCTTCTTCCGCTGTGCGGCCGCGAGTTCGAGGATGCCCACCGCGCGGTCCGTGCCGACCACGCCGAAGGTGCCGCCCTTCGAGGAGAACTCGATGTCGGCGACCGAGGTCTCGAGATGCTCGGAGGCCGCGATCTTGCCCTTCTCGACCACCGAGGCGGTGGTCACCAGGATCGCCTGGCCCTCGGAATAGAGGCTGCGGGCGCCGCCCGTGCCGCCGCCATCCGGCAGCGTGTCGGAATCGCCCTGCTTCACGCGGATCTTCTCGATCGGGATGCCGAGCTCGAAGCTCGTCATCATCGCGTAGGCGGTCTCGTGGCCCTGGCCGGTCGACTGCGTGCCGACATAGACGTCGACGAAGCCGTCATCGGCGAACTTCACCGATGCGTTCTCGGTCGGCGCGCCGCCCGTGGCCTCGAGGTAGTAGGCGAGGCCGATGCCGCGCCTCTTGCCCCGCTTCGCCGCTTCCGCCTTGCGCGCCCCGAACCCGGCCCAGTCGATCTTCGCCAGCGCCGCGTCCATCAGCTTCGCGAACTCGCCCGAGTCATAGCGCTGCCCCATCGCGGAGACGTAGGGCATGCGCGAGGACGGGACCATGTTGCGCTTGCGGAGCTCGATGCGGTCGATGCCGATTTCGCGCGCCGCGGTGTCGATCAGGCGCTCGACCAGGTAGTTGCTCTCGGGCCGGCCGGCGCCCCGATAGGCGTCCACCGGGACGGTATGCGTCATCACGCCGATCACCTGCGCGTGGATCGCCTGGAAATCGTAGACCGAGGCCAGAACCTTGGTCCCCGCGCCGGTCGGGATGAAGGGCGCGAAGGTGTTGAGGTAGGCCCCCATCCCCGCCCAGTTCTTGGTCCGCAGGGCGAGGAACTTGCCGTCCTTGTCGAGGGCCAATTCACCGATGGTGATGTTGTCGCGGCCATGGGTGTCGGACTGGAAGGCCTCGGTGCGCTCCGAGGTCCACCGCACCGCGCGCTTCAGCTCGCGCGCGGCGAAGCAGGTCAGGACGTGCTCGGGGTAGATGAAGATCTTCATCCCGAAGCCGCCGCCGACATCGGGCGTGACGACCCGGAAATTGTCGCTCGACAGGTTGAAGATGTTCTTCGCCAGCACGTTGCGGACCAGCCAGGATCCCTGGGTGTTGGTCGTCAGCGTCCAGTGGTTGCGCGCGGCGTCGTAGTCGGCGAGCGCGGCGCGCGCTTCCATCGAGGCGACGACGACGCGGTTGTTCACCACGCGCAGCCGGGCGACATGCGCCGCGCCCTTGATCAGCGCGTCCACCTTGGCGGCGTCGCCGACGTGCCAGTCGAAGCAGGTATTGCTCGGCGCGCTGGCCCAGACCTGCGGCTGGCCCGGATCGGTCGCCGTCGCCAGGTCGGTTGCGGCCGGCAGGGTGTCGTAGTCGACCTCGATCGCCTCGGCGGCGTCACGGGCCTGCTTGATGGTCTCCGCGACGACGAAGGCGACGGGATCGCCGACATGGCGCACGACACCCTCGGCCAGCGCCCGGCGGGGCGTGTCGGAGGTCGGGCGGCCGTCGATCGACTTCACGGGCGCGAGGCAGGGCAGGTGCCCGATGCCCGCCGCCGCGAGATCCGCCCCGGTCCAGACGCCCAGCACGCCGGGCATCGCCTTGGCCGCCGCGGTCGAGATGGAATTGATGCGCGCATGCGCATGCGGGCTGCGCAGGACGTAGCCCTCGGCCTGGCCGGGGACGGCCACGTCGTCGGTATAGCGGCCGCCGCCCTTCAGAAGGCGCGGATCCTCGACGCGGCGGATGGATTGGCTGAGGCCGAACTTCGCCATGCGCGGGGTCTCCCTTGGTTCCTCGGCCCATCATCTGCGATGCGGGCCGGGGATGGGAAGGGGGGGACGCGTCAGCCTTCGGCCGGCGCGCGCCCGAACATGCGCTTCGTGCGTTCCCGCATGGACTGGAACACCACGTAAAGCATCGGGATCACGAAGATGCCAACCAGCGCGGCGGCGATCATGCCGCCGAACACCGCCGTGCCGACC
The DNA here is from genome assembly GCF_012927745.1 of Neoroseomonas marina. Taxonomy (GTDB): domain Bacteria; phylum Pseudomonadota; class Alphaproteobacteria; order Acetobacterales; family Acetobacteraceae; genus Neoroseomonas; species Neoroseomonas marina. Next base: position 70,216 of record NZ_JABBKX010000010.1, on the reverse strand, counting down.
GCGCGGCGGGAGAGCATGGCGGCGCCGGTCGCGAAGACCAGCGGCACCAGGCCCAGGACGAAGGCGATCGAGGTCATCATGACCGCGCGGAACCGCAGCCGGGCGCCCATGATGGCGGCGTCTCGGATCGGCAGGCCTTCCTCCCGCTTCTCCTTGGCGAATTCGACGATCAGGATGCCGTTCTTGGCCGCGAGCGCGATCAGCACCACGAGGCCGATCTGGGCGTAGATGTCGAGCGGCATGTTCGCCACCCACAATGCCCCGAAGGCGCCCAGGACGCCGACCGCGACCGACAGCAGCACCGGGATCGGGATCACCCAGGATTCGTACAGCGCGACCAGGAACAGGTAGGCGAACATCACCGCGAGCGCGAGGATGTAGGCCGTCTGGCCCGAGGCCTGCTTCTCCTGGAAGGCGGTGCCGGTCCATTCGTAGCCGTAGCCCGGCGGCAGCACGCGCGCCGAGATCTGCTCCATCGCCGCGAGCCCGTCGCCCGAGGACACGCCCGGCCGCGGCGCGCCCTGGATCGAGATGGCGCGGTAGTTGTTGTAGCGGAAGATGGTCTGCGGCCCAACGCGGGTGCGGACATCCGCCACGGCGCGCAGGGGCACCATCTCGCCCCGCGCGTTGCGGACATGGATGCGCCAGATGTCGCTGATGTCGCGCCGGTCGGATGCCTCGGCCTGCAGGTTCACCTGCCAGGTGCGGCCGAACAGGTTGAAATCGTTGACGTAGAAGCCGCCGAGCGTCGCCTGCAGCGCGGTGAAGATGTCCGCGATGCGCAGGCCGAGCGCCTGCGCCTTGTCACGGTCGAGGTCTAGGAACAGCGTCGGATTGGTCGCGTTGAAGGTCGAGAAGGCCGCGGCGATCCGCGGGTCCTGGTTCGCCGCCGCGATCAGCCCGAGCATGGTGGCGCCGAGTTCCGCCGGCGGCCGCCCTTCGTAATCCTGCAGGATGTATTCGAAGCCGCCGCCGGTGCCGAGGCCGATGATCGGCGGCAGGTTGAAGGCGAAGACATTCGCCGTCCGCACCCCCTGCCCGGCCCCGAACACCCGCCCGATCGCCGCCTGCACCGACATCTCCGCCGTGGTGCGCTCGGCGAAGGGCTTGAGCCGCGCGACGAGGAAGGCGGAGTTCGACTGCGCCCCGCCGTCGATCAGCGAGAAGCCGACGATCGCGAGCGTTCCCTGAACCGAGGGGATGGAACGCAGGATCTCCTCCACCTGCACCACCGCCTGGCGCGTGCGCGCGACGGAGGCGCCCTGCGGCAGCTGGATCTGCACGAAGAAGGCCCCTTGGTCCTCCTGCGGCAGGAAGCCCGAAGGCGTGCGCTGGCCCATGTACCAGATGCCGGCGAAGAACCCACCGGTCAGCACGATCGACAGCAGCGCGACGCGCACCAACCGTCGCACCACGCCCGCATAGCGGTCCCGCACCCAGTCGATGCCGCGCAGCCAGCGGCCCATGATGCCGGGCCGGTGTCCGCCGGCATGGGCGTGCGGCCGGAGGAAGACGGCGCAGAGCGCGGGCGAGAGGGTCAGCGCATTGATCGCGCTGATCACCATCGCGGCCGAGATCGTCACCGCGAACTGGCGGAACAATTCGCCCGACAGGCCCGGGATGAATCCGATCGGGACGAAGACCGACAGCAGCACCAGGGTGATGGCGATGATCGGCGCTGTGATCTGCGCCATCGCCTTCTTGGTCGCCTCGGATGGGGTGAGGTGCGGTTCCTCCTCCATCACCCGTTCGACGTTCTCCACCACCACGATGGCGTCGTCGACCACGATGCCGATGGCCAGCACCATGGCGAGCAGCGAGATGGTGTTCGCCGAATACCCGAGTGCGAGCAGGATCACGAAGGTGCCGATCAGGCTGACCGGCACCGCGACCGTCGGGATGATGGTCGCACGCATGTTCCCCAGGAACAGGAACACCACGATCACGACCAGGATGAAGGCCTCGAGCAGCGTCTTGATCACCTCGTGGATCGTGTCGCTGACGAAGTCCGAGGTGTCGAAGAAGATGCGGTGGTTGACGCCCGCCGGATAGCGGGAATGCAGGTCCGCCATGGTCTGGCGGACATTCTCGGCCGCGGCGACGGCATTGGCGCCGGGTGCGAGGTAGACGCCGAAGGTGACCGCCGGCTGGCCATCGTAGCGGCTCTCGGTATCCATGCTCGCCGCGCCGAGTTCGATGCGCGCGACGTCGCGCACGCGCAGCGTCGAACCGTCGGGGTTGGCGCGGATCACGATCTCCCCGAACTGCTCGGGGGTGGTCAGGCGGCCCTGGGTCTCGAGGTTGATCTGGAACTGCTGGTCGTCCGGGATCGGGCGCGCGCCGATGCGCCCGACCGGCGCCTGGACGTTCTGGGCCTGGATCGCCGCCACCACGTCGGAGGGCGTGAGGTTCAGGCTGATCAGCCGGTCGACCTCGAACCAGATGCGCATGGAATAGTCCATCGCGCCGAAGAGCTGGACCTGGCCGACCCCCGGCACGCGCGCGAGCCGGTCGATGATGTTGATCGTCGCGTAGTTCGATAGGAACAGCGGCGTGTGCTCGCCGCTTTCGGAGTAGAGGAAGATGAACTGCAGCACCGCCGAGGATTGCTTGCGGACGGTGACACCCTGCCGCTGCACTTCCTGCGGCAGGCGCGCGAGTGCGGCCTGCACCCGGTTGTTCACGTTGACGGTCGCGATGTCCGGGTTGGTGCCCAGCGCGAAGGAGACGTTGAGGCTGTACGACCCGTCATTGGCGCTGTTCGACCGCATGTAGATCATGCGGTCGACGCCGTTCACCGAGGATTCGAGCACCTGCGCCACGGTCTGCTCGACCACCGCCGCCGAGGCGCCGGGGAAGCGGGTGGTGACCGAGACCTGCGGCGGCACGATGTCCGGCAACTGGGAGACCGGGATGCGCAGCATCGCCAGCGCGCCCGCCAGGGCGGTGACGATGGCGATGACGATCGCGAAGCGCGGCCGATCGACGAAGATGGCGGAGAACACCGGCCCTCAGCCCCGCCCCGGCACCGTTTGCGGAACGGTCGGTCCGCTGGCTGGCCCCGGGTTCACCGGCTGGCCGGGCCGCACGCGCTGAAGGCCTTCGACCACCACGGTCTCGCCGCCGTTCAACCCGCCCTCGATCACCGCCGTCTCGGCCGAGGACCGCCCGAGCATCACGTTCCGCCGCTGGGCGAGGTTGTTCTCGCCGACCACGAAGACGAAGGAACCCTGCTGGTCCTGGAGCACCGCCGCGCGCGGCAGGGCGATCGCCATCACCGGCTCCGCCCCTTCGACCGTCACGCTGACGAACTGACCATCCACGAGTTCGCGCGGGGAGACGCTGACCTCCCCGGTCTGCAGGCGGCGGATGGGGTTCGGGATCAGCGCGCGCACCAGGATCGTGTCCGTGTTGCGGTCGATCTGGTTGTCGATGAAGTCGATCCGCCCGGCCTCGGGATACAGCCGCCCGTCGGTGGTTCGGATCCGCACGCGCGTCGCATCCGCCCCGCCGCGGCCCTCGAAGCGATTGCGGAGTTCCAACGCGGTCCGCTGGCTGACGGCGAAGGCGACCCGCATGGGGTCCTGGCTCACGATGGTGGCCAGCGTCCCGACATCCGGCCCGACGACGTTGCCCACCGCGAGGTTCGACCGGCCGATCTGGCCCGCGATCGGCGCCTCGATCTCGGTGTAGCCCAGGTTGATCTGCGCCACGCGCAGCGCGGCCTGCGCGGCCAGCACGCCCGCGGCCTCGGTCCGTTCCGCGGCCTGGGCGTTGTCGAGCGACACCTGGGTCCCCGCCCCGGTCTGGCGCAGGTCCCGCGCCCGGGCCAGGGCCACGCGGGCGTTCTCGACCCGCGCATTGGCCGCGGCGAGGTTCGCCTGCGCCTGCTCGACCTGCGCCTCGAAGGGGGCGCGTTCGATGCGATACAGGATCTCGCCCTGGGTGACGTCGCCACCCTCGCGAAACAGGCGCTCCTGGAGGAAGCCGGTGACGCGCGCGCGGATATTCACGCGATCCGTGGCTTCGACGCGCCCGACGAACTCGATGGTTTCCGTGACCGGTCGGCGTTCGGCTGTCATCACGCCCACGGCAGGCGGCCCCTGCGGCCCGAACTGGGCGGCTGCCGGGCCAGCGGCCAGGAAGAGGACAACCGCGGCACCCGCGACAAGACGCAGCATCGGCAGCATCCGACTGTTTCGGTCCCAAATGTCGATCATGATGCGCTGCGTCAAGCGCCGCGCGCTGCAATCCGGCGCGAGGTTACGGCGTCACGCCTCATCGCGCCACGAAGACGGGACAGGGCGCTGCGTGCAGAAGGCGGCGGGTGGCCGAGCCCGTGAAGAAGGTCCGCAGTCCCGAGTGCTCATAGGCACCCATGACCAGCAGCCCGGCCGGCATGGCCGTCGCCTCGGCCAGCAGGGCGTCGACGGGATGCGATCCCTCGACCCCCACGGCCTCGGCCTCGAAGCCATGCTTGCGCAGGTAATCCGCGGCGGTGCCCGCCATCCGCACCGCATCCGCCCGGTCCGCCGCCATCGACAGCACCCGGACCTGCATGTCATGCGCAAGACCCAGCAGCGCAAAGAGCTGCAGCGCGCGCATCGCCGGGATCGACCCGTCATAGCCCACCAGGACCTTGCCCGAGGCCGGCGCGTCGCCCGGCGGGACGACCACCAACGGCCGGGCGCCATCGTGCAGCAGGCCCTCGATCACCGGGGCGAGGCCGTCCGGATTGTCCTCCAGGCCCAAGGTCGAATCCCGTCCGATCACGATCACGTCGTGCGCGGCGCCGGCCGCGATCAGGGCAGGCTCCGGCGCATCGGCCAGGCGCATCGGGGTGAAGGGCGTGTCACCCGCCGCGGCCGCACAGGCGGCGAAGGCGGCATCGGCTTCCGCCGCCATCCGCCGGGCGCGGGCCGCGTCCCGACGTTCCTTGAAGGCACCCGCGCCCGGCGGCACGGCCTCATGCTCATCCGCCGGATTGTCGAGCACGGCCGCCGCCGTCAGCGCCGCGCCGGTGTGTCGCGCGAAGGCGATCGCCAGATCCCGCGCGCGCTGCGCGCCGGGCGTGTCGTCGAGCGCGACCAGGATGCTGCGGATCATGCGGCGATGTCCTCTCCTGCGGGCAATCTAGCCGCCCGGCCGTGCGGTGCGAAGGCCGAGGCCGTCAGCGCGGCCCCGGCAGGCGCAGGAAGGCCAGGCTGCAGATCACCAGCGCCGCGGCGAAGACCAGCAGCGCCGCCCCGACGCCGCCCCACGCGGCCGCCGCACCCGAAGCCGCCTGGAGCACAGCCGCCCCCCCGAAGAAGGAGACGTTCATCGCCGACAACGCCCGCCCCACCCGTTCGGGCGGCACCGCCGCGCGCACCAGGGCGAAGCAGATGACCTGCAGCGAGATCATCAGGCCGAAGGCGACGAGCAGCACCGCGTCGGCCATGACCGGCCAACCCAGCGACCCGCCGGCGACCATCAGCGCGACCATCAGCGCCGCGCCCAGATGGCCGCCCACCAGAAGCGCGCGGCGATGGGCCTGGAAGCGCCGTTCGAGGATGCCCGCGATCGCCGGCCCGGCGATCAGGGCGAGGGTGCACATCAGCAGGATGTTGCCCGCCGGCACGCGCGCCAGGTGCTTCACCTCCATCAGCCAGGGCCCGCCCCACAATCCGCGCACGCCGAGCACGGCGGCGAAGGAGGCGAAGGCGATCACCACCGGGCCGCGGATGTCGCGCGACAGGCCGAGCCGGATGACGTCCCGCGCATCCTCGGCGACGCTGCGGCGCGCCTGGACAGGCGCACGTGCTTCCCGCACCAGGACGAACACCGCCGTCGCCGCACCCACCGCGAGCAACGCGCAGGCGACATATCCCGCCCTCCAGCCCGAGGCCTCCACGAGCAGGGCGAGCGGGCTCGCCGACAGCAGCATCCCGGTATTGCCGAAGGCCTGGATCACCCCACCCCACAGGCCGAACTTCTGCGGCGGCAGGTTCTTCGCCGCATAGGTGACGGGGCACATCAGCATCCCCGAACACCCGATGCCGAGCACCACCTGCGCCAGCAGCATCGACCACGGCCCCGTCGCCACCGCGCCGAACAGCGACCCGACCGCTGCGATGGCCAGCAGGGCGAGTGCCGTCGGCTTCACGCCATAGCGGTCGAGCGCCACGCCCACCGGCAGCATCGCGAGCGCGAAGGCCGCCGGAAAGGCGCCGGTCAGCGCCGCGAGGCCATCCGCCGTGACGCCGAGATCCCGCTGCAGCACGTCCGCCGCCATCGCCGGCAGCGTGCGCACCGCGTTGGAGAAGACATGCCCCAGCGCCAGGGCGAGGATCGCCAGTCCCAGCGCGTTCACGCCGCGGCCACCGCCTCGATCTCGATCAGCCAGGCCTCGTCGAAGATGGCCGGCAGGATCACGGTCAGCGCGACGCGCCGTCCGCCGAGGATCTCGCTGCGGATGGCGCGGTTCTCGACGGCATCCTCGCGCCGGGCGAGGAAGGTCGTCACCTTCACGAGGTTGTCGAGGCCCATCCCGGCGGCGCGCAGCTGCGCCTCGAGATTGGCCCAGGCCTGGCGGCATTGTCCCGCGAAGTCGTCCGGCCGGCTGCCATCGGCGAACAGCGGCACCTGACCCGAGACGAACAGGAGCCGCGCCGGTGCGACGACCTCCACCGCCTGGGCGTAGCCGCCCTGCGCCGCCGGTGCCTCCGGCGCGTCGTGCGCGATCAGCCGCATCGCCGTCAGTTCCTGAACATCTTCCCCGGATTCAGGATACCACGCGGATCGAGGCTCGTCTTCACGCTGCGCATCACGGCCAGCGCTTCGACGCCATGCTCCTGTTCGAGGAACTCGCGCTTGCCGAGGCCGACACCATGCTCGCCGGAGCAGGTGCCGCCGAGCGAGAGGCCCTCGGCGACGATCGCGCGGTCGAGCGCCCAGGCGCGCTCGAGCCCCTGCGGATCGTCCTCGGGGAACAGGATCAGGCAGTGGAAATTGCCGTCGCCGACATGACCCACGATGCAGGAGGTGAGGCCGCTCTCGCGCGACTTCGCCTTGGCGCCGAGCACCGCTTCCGCCAGGCGCGAGATCGGCACGCAGACATCCGTGGTGATGCCGCGATGGCCCGGCTTGAGGTTCACCGCCGCCCAATAGGCATCGTGCCGCGCCTGCCACAGCCGGTTGCGGCTTTCGGCATCCGTCGCCCAGGCGAAGCCCGAAGCACCGAAATCGGCCGCGATCGCCTCGACCGATTCCGCCTGTTCCTTCACGCCGGCATCGGTGCCGTGGAACTCGAGGAAAAGCGTCGGCAGCGCCTCGAAGCCTTCCAGCTTCGAGTACTTGATGCAGGCCTCCATCTGGTCCTCGTCGAGCAGTTCGATCCGCGCGACGGGGATGCCGGACTGCATGACGGTGATGACGGTCTCGACCGCGGCGGCGAGAGACGGGAACTGGCAGACGGCGGCGGAGATCGCCTCGGGGATGCCGTGCAGGCGCAGCCGCACCTTGGTGATGACGCCGAGCGTGCCTTCCGAGCCGATGAAGAGTCGCGTCAGGTCGTAGCCGTTCGACGCCTTGCGCACGCGCCCGCCGGTCTGGATGACGCGCCCATCGGCCAGCACGACTTCCAGCCCCAGCACGTTCTCGCGGATCGTGCCGTAGCGCACCGCGTTGGTGCCGGAGGCGCGAGTCGCGCACATGCCCCCGATCGAGGCGTGGCTGCCGGGATCGACCGGGAAGAACAGGCCCTTGTCGCGCAGGAAGGCGTTGAGCTCCTGCCGCGTCACGCCCGGTTCGATGAGGCAGTCCATGTCCTCCTCGTTCACCTCGAGCACCGCCTTCATGCGGGAAAGGTCGAGCGAGATGCCCGCGCGGACAGGGTTCACATGCCCTTCGAGCGAGGTGCCGGCGCCGAAGGGCGTCACCGCCACGCCGTGCTGGTGGCACAGCGCGAGGAGGCGGCTGACCTCCTCCGTCGTCTCCACGAAGGCGACGGCATCGGGCATCGTCGGCGGCGTGGTGTCCTCGCCGCGGCTGTGCTGTTCGCGGATGGCGCGGTTGACGCTGATGCGATCGCCGAGGAAGCCGCGCGCGGCGGCAATGACGGTATCGGCTTCGGTGGTGGTGGTCATGGTCACTCCTCCCGCTTGAGCGGGCAGGTCAGGCAATGGGGTCCGCCGCCGCCGGCGGTGAACAACGAGAGGTCGGGGTCGAGGACGGACAGGCCCTCCGCGCGCAGCGCCGCGTTCAGCCCGGCCGAACCGCGCGCCGATACCACGCGCCCGCCACCCAGGGCGAGGATGTTGCACCCGAGCGCCATGGCGTCGCGGTACGGCACGTCGATGCAGCGGATGCCGTGGCCCTTCAGCCAGGCGATGAAGTCGGGATCGAGGACGTCGAGGCACGCCACGGCCAGGCCCGGCGTCGCCATGCAGAACAGCACGTCGAGATGGAGGAAATGCTCGTCGAAGGGCTCGACGCGCACCTCCCAGCCTTCGGCGCGCAGCCAGCCGGCGAACTGCTCCGCGCCCGCGAGGTCGGTGCGCCCGCCCGAGGCACCGACCACCGCGACACCCGGCTTCATGACGTGGATGTCGCCGCCCTCGAGCGTGCCGGCGCTCGACTTGCGCCAGAACCGCGCTGCGTGGAAGTCGATGATGCCCGCATATTCCCCGCGCCGCTGCGGACGCTCGAGCTGGCACAGCACCGGCCCCCAGGGCGTCACCACCGCTGAATCGCGCGTGTAGACCATGTAGGGCAGATGCGGTTCGGGCGGCAGCACATGGACCTGCGCGCCGCCCTGCCGCAAGGCGTGCACCAGTTCCTTGTGTTGCGCCGCAAGCGCCATCGCCGAGGGCTGCTGCGCGCCCGCCAGCGTGCGCCGCACGATCGTGTTGGTGGGGATCCAGCGGTAGTGATCGGGCGGGCAGACGAGCACGTCGGTCAGCGCGCCGGTTTCCGAGGAGACGGTCCAGTCGGCCATGGCGCGCACCCTGCCTGCGGCATGCCTGCCCGTCCAGGGGCGCGTTTGACGCATCTGGGGTCGCGTCCTAGCGTCCCTGCCATAGCAGCCCGACAAGAGAGGAAGCGGCGCAATGGCGAACAAGGTCAAGGAAGCGTGGAAGGCCGGCAAGGCCGTGGTGAACGGGTGGCTGGCCATCCCCAACGCCTTCAGCGCCGAGATGTACAGCAAGGCGGGCTGGGATTCCGTCACCGTCGACATGCAGCACGGCGTGCAGGACTACCTGTCCTGCGTGGCCTGCTTCCAGGGCATCCAGCTCTCGCCCGCCACGCCTATGGTGCGCGTGCCGTGGAACGAGCCGGGCATCGTGGGCAAGGTGCTCGACGCCGGCGCGATGGGCGTGATCTGCCCGATGGTGAACACCGCCGCCGAGGCCCGCGCCCTGGTGCAGTACAGCAAGTACCCGCCGGCCGGCACGCGGTCCAACGGTCCGATCCGCGCCGGCGCCTACGGTTCCTCGGGCAACTACCAGAAGACCGCGAATGACGAGATCCTCGTCATCCCGATGATCGAGACCAAGACGGCGATCGAGAACATCCGCGAGATCCTCGACGTGCCGGGCATCGACGGCATCTATGTCGGGCCGTCCGACCTCTCCTTCTCCTACGGCAAGGAGCCGAAGCTCGACGTCGAGGACCCCGAGATCCTCGCGATCTACGACATGCTGCTCGCCGAAACGGGCAAGCGCGGCATCGCGGCCGGCCTGCACAACGGCTCGCCGGCCTATGCCAACAAGATGATCCAGAAGGGCTTCAAGCTCGTCACGATCGCCAACGAGGTCGGGCTGATGGTCCAGGCCGCGACGGCGGCGGTGAAGGTGGCGCGGGGCTGATGCCGGACGGCGCGGGCGCGGGTCTGCCCACCCGCGCCGACTTCCGCTTCTTCCGCCCGCACCAGGTCCGCTACGTCGAGCTCGACACCCAGGGCATCGTCTTCAACGCCCACTACCTGACCTGGTACGACGAGGCGGTGTCGGACTACATCCGCGCCGCCGGCTGGAGCTACCAGGCCGAGGTGAAGGCCTCGGGCGCCGATTTCCACGTCGTCCGCGGCCTGGTCGAGTACAAGGTCGCAATCGGCCGCGCCGCGCGCATCGAGATCGCGGCGCGCACGACGCGCATCGGGCGGTCCTCCATCACCTTCCTGCCCGCGGTCTTCCCGCAGGGCGAGGACACGCTGCTCGCCACCGGGGAGATCGTCTGGGTGCTCACCGACCAGGCGAGCCGCCGTCCGATCCCCATTCCGGACCGCCTGCGCGCCATGCTCGGCGCCTATGAAGGGCGCGACTTCGGCACGTCACGCTGAGGCTGCCATGGACACGGATTACCTCGTCATCGGCGCCGGTTCAGCGGGCTGCGTCGTCGCCGCGCGCCTGTCCGAGACCGGCGCGCGCGTTACGCTGCTCGAAGCCGGGCCCAAGGACCGCCATCCCTGGATCCACATCCCCGCGGGGATGCTGAAGCTGCTGCAGAACCAGTCGCTGATGAACTGGGGCTATGTCGCGGAACCGCAGCCCGGCGTGAACGACCGCGAGATCCGCTGGCCGCGGGGGCGCACGCTCGGCGGCACCTCCTCGATCAACGGCATGTTGTACGTCCGCGGCAATCCGGCGGATTTCGACATCTGGGCGCAGATGGGCTGCCGCGGCTGGTCCTTTGACGAGGTCCTGCCCTTCTTCCGCAAGTCCGAGACCTACCGCAACGGCGGCGATCCGGAGTTCCGTGGCACCGACGGCCCGCTGCAGGTGGAGGACTACCGCACCATCCTGCCGCTGACGCATCGATTCATCGAGGCCGCGCAGCAGGCCGGCCATCCCTTCCGGAAGGACCTCAACGGCGAGGAGCAGGAAGGTGTGGGTTATTCCCAGATGACGCGCGTCGGCCGCTGGCGCGGGTCGACGGCGCGCACCTATCTGCGCGGCGCCGGCGACCGCGTCCGCGTGGAGACCGAGGCCCAGGTCAGCCGCCTGGTGTTCGATGGCCGCCGCTGCATCGGCGCCGAGTTCCGCCAGGGCGGCGCCATCCGGCGCATCACGGTCACGCGCGAAGTGATCCTGTGCGGCGGCGCGGTGAATTCCCCGCATGTGCTGCAGATGTCGGGCATCGGGCCGGCGGAGCACCTGCGTTCCCTCGGCATCGAGGTGCTGGCCGACATGCCGGCGGTCGGCGCCAACCTGCAGGACCACTACGTCTCCCGCGTGCAGCACCGCGTGAAGGACGGCCTCAGCACCAATCAGCTCGCGCGCGGCATCCGGCTGGCGGGCGAGGTCGCGCGCTTCTTCCTGCGCGGCAACGGCGCGCTGACCTTCGGCGTCACCACCGCGCAGGTCTTCGCGCGGTCACGCGAAGGCCTCGCCAGCCCCGACCTGCAGTTGCTGTTCACGCCGGCCTCCTACGCGCTCGGCCAGTTCGGCGTGCTCGAGAAGGAACCGGGCATGACCTGCGCCATCTGCCCGGTGAAGCCGGACAGCCGCGGCACGGTCATGGCGCGCTCGGCCGATCCCTTCGAGAAGCCTGCGATCCGGCCGAACTACCTTTCGGCGCGGTCGGACCAGGCGCTGCTCGCTGCCGGCATCCGCATGGTGCGGGAGATCTTCGCGCAGCCCGCCATCGCGCAGCACAGCGTGCAGGAAATCCTGCCCGGCCCCGGCGTGGCCTCGGACGACGAGATCCTCGCCTTCAACCGGCAATACGGCACGACGATCTACCACCCCGTCGGCACCTGCCGCATGGGCGAAGGGCCGGACGCCGTGGTGGACAGCCGGCTCCGCGTGCACGGCTTCGCCGGGCTGCGGGTGATCGACGCCTCGGTCATGCCGACGCTGACGACCGGGAACACCAACGCGCCGACCATCATGATCGGCGAGAAGGGCGCGGCGATGATCCGGGAGGACGCGGCGGCCTGAAGGTCCTCGAGCGCGCGGCGGCCCCCCGGGCCCGTTCGGTCAATCCGCGGTCGTATCCGTCGTCGCACGCGCCACCCGCTGCACGGCGATCGGCCTGGCGACCGTTCCGCGGCGGGGCGGCGCTCGCGGGGAGGTGCTCGAAGCATTGCCGGTCGAGCGATGTCCGGCATTTCGGCCCGCCAAGGCCTTCACGGGCGAGGGACTGCGTCTCGACCGGCGGGGCGCGCGATGCGGCCTGCGCCGGCCACGATCGAGGATGGGGACCGCCATGCTTTCGTGATGGCCGGCTCCTGGTCTGCGTGCCCGGCGCGCCGATGCCGGGTGCGGTCTACATCGTCACGTCAGGCCAGGTCGTTCTGCGGGACGTACCGCTGTCGCCCTTCCTGCAGGCGACCTCGTCATGCGGATTGGGACTCAAGGCGGCGGTGCGGAGGCCCCGTCCGCCAACGATGCGGCGTCCCCCAACGCTTCGGGCTCTGGCCGGGCACTCGGCGCTCGCGGACGCGATCGTTCGACGAAGGGCGGCGCCAGGATCGCCGCCGACAGCCATCGGGCGCGTCCAAGTCTGACCGGCCGGGATTGTCCTCCGACAACCCGCGGCCTTCGGGGCCCGCCCCGCAGGGCCATGCGACGTTTCGCGCAGCCGCTGCACGTCACCTCGTTAGCGGGCAGGTGCATTGGCCCAGGCGGCATCCAGCTCCGCCCTAAGTGCCTGCGGTCGCGGCAATAGAAGCCCCCCGCGCATCGGCTCGAGAAGCCCGTCTCGCTGCAGGCCGGCCAGGGTCCGTGTCACAACCTCCCGGCGCGTGCCGATCATCGCGGCGAGCTCATGGTGCGGCCGCGGCGGCGAGACGATCAGGCCCGAGTCCTCCCGAGGCCGCGCCAGTCGCAAGAGCAGCGCGATCAACCGCGGCCGGGTCGCCAGAACGCTGAGCTCGAAGATCCTCTTGTCCTTCTCGCGCACCAGCGCGGCGAGGGTCTTCATCAGGTGCAGGGTCGCGTCCCTCGTCGAGAGCGCGAACTCCAGGAATGGGCCCGCCGCGATCACGCAGAGCTGGGTCTTGGTAACGGCCACGATCCCGGCGGAGCGCTTCGCGCCATCGATCGCCGCGATCTCGCCGAACAGGGCGCCGGGACCGATCTCGTTCAGGATGATCTCATGCCCGCCGATGCTGCGCGTGGCGACCCGCAGCGTCCCCTGGACGACGAAATAGACGTCCGGCGCATCGTCGCCAGCCTCGATCACCGTCTGGCCGGCCTCGCAACTGCGCCAGCGCGCCTGCGCCGAGAGCGGCGCCACGGCCTGCGGCGTGAACGGTCGGAAAAACGGCAGGCTCAGAAGGTCGGGCATAGCCATCGGACTCGATGACGGAGTCTGTCGGCACCCCTGCCCGGACGCAACCCGGACTGTGCCGTTTGGCACCACGCGACCGGTGCGGGACGGCCATCGTCGGCGCACCGCAAGCATGGCCGAGGCCTCTTGATGGTCCGAAATGGCATCGCCGCCGCGTCAGTCAGGATCCGAGGGACCTCGTCCACGGAGACCCCCGCCTTCGCAGCGGCCGGCGCAGCACCGTGCGGCGAGGTTCCACCGGCAGATCGACCGATGGCTCGCTCGCCTCGTGACGGCGCGCCTGCCCTCGGAGCATCAGCCCACGCCGGCCTCCATCACGTGATTCCGCCCACCGCCCGAGCAGGAGGATGACCATGCGTAGGACCCTGATTGCCACCGCACTCCTCGCCGGCCTCTCCGGGCCCGCCGTGGCCGACGAATACGCCACCTATCTCTCGCTGTTCGTGACGCCTGCCGGCGCATCGAGCGCGACCGGCTGCCAAACGACGGCACTGCTGAATCTGCCCGCGAGCTGGCAGGCGGGTGACGCCGTCGTCGTCCTTCTGACCACCGAGCCGGAGTACAGCCAGCAGCGCGACTCCCTGATCGCGGAGATCCTCGCCGAGCAGGCCGGCGTGCTGGAGGTCCCGTCCGCCTCGCCTGCCGCATGCCACCAGGGCGGTGCCGATGCCCTTGGGTCCGCGGCCCAGGCCGCATCTCTCGATCTCCTGTACGGCGGGCTTCTCGCTGCCCGGCAGCAAGGCGCCGGCGGGCTCGTCGTCGCCATCGGCCACGGGCGAGAGGGCCGGTTGGCGCTGGCGGCGGCGGACGAAGCGGAGGCCTCTGCCAGGCTCGGCTCCCATGGCCCCCGCTTTGCCGCCGCCCTCGCGCTCGGCGACGAAAGACCGAGGCTCCGCCTCGGCGCCGCGGTGGCTGCGCCGGAGCGAGCCGAAGCGCGGCTCGGCCTCCTGTGCGACGCACTTGGCCGCAGCAACACGGCGGACGGGCTGGCCTGCGCCACGGAGCTCAGAACGGGCCTGGCGTCGGTCCGAGTGGCACTGCAACGTTGACCACAGGGGGCCACAATCGGGACCGATCCGGGCCGCGGTTGCCGGCCGGGTCATTCCCCCCGGCGGCCGAGCGCCCTGGAGGCCGCGGCGAGCTCGGGGCGGGCTTCATCCGCCCCTGAGGCGACGGCCAGCAGGAGCCGGTAGCGGGCCGCCGCCACCTCAGGCCGCCCGTTCGCCTCGGCCGCCGCCGCCGCGCCGGCCAGCGACCTGAAGCGGTTCGGGTTGACGCGAAGGACCGCCTCGAAGGCGGCCTCGGCCTCGGCATTCCGCCCCAGGGCGAGCAGGGCCTCACCGAGCAGTTCGCGTGCCGGAGCGAGCGGACCGGGCTCGACGACGCTCTTCAACAACGCGTCCTCTACCTCCGCCGCAGCCTGCAGGTCGCGGAGGCCGGTCGCGGCGTCGCCGGTCGTGATGGCCGCCAGGGCCGCCACCGCGGCACGCTGGACGCCGACCTCTGCCGCCCAGGCCGCCTGCCCTGACCTCCGCAGGCCGGCTTCGAGCGCGGCCAGGGCCGTGATCTCGGCCTCGGCGCGCTGGCCGCTGCGAACCAAACCGATCCCGCGGGCGAAGTGGGTGATGGCGAGGACTTGCGGGAAACCGCTCTCCACCGGCGCCAACGCCGCGGCGCCCGCCCAGTCGCCGGTCTCCAACGCCAGGCGCGCCGGCATCGCCGCCACGGCGAAAGGGCCCGCGAGATGGTCGGAATTCCGGTTCGCCGCGGCCTCCGCCGCCTCGTTCCAGGCGGCGCGCGCCGCACCGCCACGGCCCGATTGCAGCAAGGCATAGACGAGGTAGTCGCGCGCATGCAGCTCGTCGTTCGCCTCGCCGGCCGCGCGGGCGAGGGCCGCGGAACGCTGGTTCGCCGCAATCGAGGAGGGCCAGTCGCCCAGCCTGGTGAAGATGTGCGACGGCATGTGCACCGCATGCGGCGAGGCCGCGGCGACCGTCGCGTAGCGCCTGGCCGCCGGCAACCCACGGCCCGCCAGCGCGGGCGTATCATAGGCGTGGATGAGGTAGTGCATCGCGCCCGGATGCTCGGGCTGACGTGCCCAGATCGGCTCGAGGATCGCAGCCGCCTGGCGCTGGGCGGCGTCCACGGGGTCGTCCGACGGCGCCGCCATCAGCAATGCGAGCGCGTAGAAGATCTGCGCCTCGTCGTTGTCGGGCGCCGCGGCGGCGATCTGCTCCATCGCCCCGGCGAAGCCGCCGAGCCGGTCCGGCCAGCCGGGTGGCCCTGGCCGGACCAGCTGAGCCAGCGCGTCGATCCAGCCGTTCCAGGGCGGCGGCGGAGGGGGTCCTTCACGCAGCAGCGCGGCCGCGCGCGCGACCTCCTCCGGCGACGGCACGCCGAAGAGGTTGTCGAGGGTCGCCAGCGCCATGCCCCAGCGGGCCATCGCACACGACGAATCGGCGGCGAGCGCCGCGGCGAAGTGCTCGCGCGCCGCCGCGTGGTCGAAGGAATGCTGGCGCACCAATCCCTGGTCGAAGGCCGCCTGCGCCGCAGCGCTGCATTGAACCGCCATATGCGCGCGGCCGAGCGCGGCGCCGTGGTCGCCATGCTGGCCAGCCGCCAGGGCGGGCGCCAGCAGAATGCCGGCTGCGACAACCGCCTGCCACGGCGCGCTCGTCTTCCTGGTCATGACGGCTCCCTCACGCGCCCCTATAGTGGCCAAAGTCCCGGATTGCCCGCCGCTGCGATGGCGGATCGATTGTCCAAGCGCCTTGATGCGATCTCACGAGATTATGATAATCCCATTCTGGCGCATGATGGCTGTCAAATGAACGAGCGGCGCAGCGCGACGATCCTGGCCGCGGATGTCGCGGGCTACACCGCGATGATGCAGTCCGACGAGGAGCGCGCCTTCGAGCGCGTCTCGGCGCTCATCGAACACATCTCCCGCACGATCTCCGGCCTGGGCGGCCGCGTCGTCAGCATTGCCGGCGACGGCCTGATCTCGTGCTTCGAGACCGCTCCGGCGGCGCTGCGGGCGGCCCGGCAGTTCCAGGACGACCTCGCCGCGGCCGGTGCGGCCGAGCCGGAAGACCAGCGGCTGCTGTGCCGGGTCGGGATCAATTCCGGCGACGTGGTGATGCGGGGGGAGAAGGTCTTCGGCAGCGTGGTGAACGTCGCCGCCCGGCTGCAGAACATCGCGCAGCCTGGCGGCATCATCGTCTCCGGCCCCGTGCACGAGGCGGTCCGCGGCGCCGTGGACTGCGGCTTCGAGGATCTCGGCGCGCTGGACGTGCGGGGGGTCGCGGAACGGGTGCGCTGCTTCCGCGTGCTGACCGCCGAGGTCGCCGGCCAGCGTGCCTTCCCGCCGCTGCCGGACAAGCCGTCGATCGCCGTGCTGCCGTTTGCCAACATGAGCACGGACCCCGACCAGGAATTCCTCGCGGATGGCGTGGCGGAGGACATCATCAACACGCTGTCGCGGATCCGTTCCCTCTTCGTGATCGCGCGCGGGTCGTCCTTCACCTATCGCAACCGCGACGTGCCGGTCAGTCAGATCGGACGGGAGCTCGGCGTGCGCTATGCGCTCGATGGCACCGTGCGGAGGGCCGGCGACCGGATCCGCATCGCCAGCCACCTGGTGGAGGCCGACACGGGCATCCAGATCTGGGCCGGCCAGTTCGAGGGCGAGGTTGCCGACATCTTCGCGCTGCAGGACCGTGTCACCGAGGGCGTGGCCGCGGTGATCGAGCCGCGCGTGCTGTTCGCCGAGGTCGAACGCGTCGCGCGGCGGCCGCCCGAGAGCATCCAGGCCTACGACCTGTTCCTGCGCGCCACCGGCCATTTCTACCGCATGACGCGCGACGACATCGAGAAGGCGAAGGAACTGACCGACCGCGCGCTGCGCCTCGACCCGGACAGCGCGCGCAACCTGGCCCTTGGGGGGCGTTGCCGCCTGCACCGCAAGGTGCAGGGCTGGGTTCCACCGAATCATCCCTCGATCGCCGAAGGCGCGCGGATGGGCCGTCGCGCGGCGGAACTCGCGATGGACGATTCCGAAGTGCTGTGGATGGCCGGGATCGTGGTCGCCCTGGCGGGCGGCGACGTGACGGGCGGCATCGCGCTCATCGACCGGGCATTGCAGATCAATCCGAACTCGGCCGACGCGCTGACCTACAGCGGCATGGCGCGGGCCTATCTCGGGGAGAGCGACGTCGCGCTCGCGCATCTCGAGCGCGCGCATCGTCTCAGTCCGCTCGATGCCCAGACCTACAACAAGTTCCTCGCCGCCGCCTTCGCCAGCTTCACGGCCGCCCGCTACGAGGATAGCCTCGGATGGACGGACCGCACGCTGAAGGAGAAGGCCGACTACGTCCCGGCCTGGCGCATGCGCGCCGCATGCTTTGGCCTGCTCGGCCGCCTCGACGAAGGGCGGGAGGCGGTGCTGCGCCTGCTGGCCTTCAGCCCGCAGGAAACGCAGGCGAGCATCCGCGCCTACTACAGCGTGTCGATCAAGAAGCCGGCGGCCGTCGATGCCCTTGTCGAGGGGCTCCGGCGGGCCGGGATGCCGTCGGGCGAAGAGGCCGACCCCGGCACCGGCTGACCGGTACTAGTCGAGCCCACCCGGCGCGGCGAGGCGATCGGCGAGCCGATAGGCCATGGCGGCGACCGTCAGGCTCGGCGCGTTCACCGGCGCGCTCACATGCGTCGACGGGCCGAGGATCGACAGGTTCGGATGCTCATGCGTGCGCAGATCAGGGCCGACCACCGAACTTGCCGGGTCGCGGCCCATGCGCGTCGTGCCGGCGATGATCGCATTCGACAGGTAGGGCGCGTTCCAGGTGACGTAGGTCGAGCCCATCGCATCCAGGATGCGCTGGTTCACCTTCAGCGCCTCCTCCAGGCCGCGGCGCGTGTAGTCGTCGAGCGCGAATGTGACCCGCGGCCGCGGGATGCCGGCGACGTCGCGCAGCACGGGGTCGAGTTCGACGCGGTTCTCGCGTCGCGCCAGCGTCTCGGCCGAGGCATTGAGCCGCAGGTGCCGCGAGACGCGCTGGTTGAGGGCTTCGACCAGCGCGCTGCCCTTCAGCCCCTGCGCGATGAGGTCCCGCGCGACGCGGGTCGCATCGCTGTTGCCCGACCATCCGCTGTTCATGAAGGATGTGCCGACCGCCGCGCGGTCCTTGCGGAAGGGTCCGTCGCGCAGCTGTTCGATGCCGCTGGTCTGCTGCGGGCCTCGATACGGCAGGACGGCCTCGCGCGTCAGTCCCTGGCAATCCTGGTTCGCCTGCGTCAACAGCCAACGCCCGACATTGTCGCTGCCGTTCGCCACGCCGTTGGGTGCCTGGGCCTGGCGGCTCGCGAGCAGCAGGCGGGGCGTCTCGATCGCATGGCAGCAGAGCACGTAGTGGCGCGCGGTCACACGCAGCGTCGAGCCATCCGGGCGCTTCGCCGCCAGGGCCGAAACCCGGCGCGCGGCGTCCAGTTCGATGAAGTCGACGCGCGCGCGCTCGATCAGCCGCGCGCCCGCGCCCTCCGCCTTCGCCACATGCACGGAGGCATCGTATTTCGCGCCGATCGGGCAGATCGGCACGCAGGTGTTGTTGCCGCAGCAGGCCGGGCGCCCGTCGAAGGGCACCGCGTTGCGGGCATGCGAGAAGAGCCCGGCCGTCAGCCCGAGTTGCGCCAACGCGGGCGCGAGCGCGAGATCGAGCGCGCTCGGCGGAATCGGCGGCTGGGGAAACGGTCCGCGCCTCGGCGCCCCCCAGGTGAAGCGCGGATCCCCGGACACGCCCCATTCGCGCTCGGCGCGCTCGTAATAGGGCTCGAGTTCCGCGTAGGCGATCGGCCAGTCCTCGCCCACCCCGTAGAGGGAACGCATGCGCAGGTCGTTCGGCCGCAGGCGGTCGGCGAAGCCCGTCCAGTGCCACGAGGTGCCGCCGACGAGCCTCAGATAGGCGCCGATGAACGGCATCTCCCCGCCCTGCACGTAGAAGTCCGCGTAGCGATCGTCCTCCGGAAAGGGTGCGAAGGGGTCGGGTGGGTAGGCGGATTGCGGCCCCTTGACCGGGTTGTCGAAGAAGGTCCGCGTCAGCTCGGCGCGGCTGCGCCGTTGCCCGGCCTCCAGCACGATCACCCGCAGGCCCTTGGCCGCCAGGCCGTGCGCCGCGTGGGCTCCGGCGACGCCGGACCCGACGATGGCGACGTCACAGGTTTCGTTCGCGTCGGCGGTCATGTGCGGGCCCAGTCGCCGAAGCCGCCGCTGCACAGCCCTGGGGCCTTGGCAAAGCGAAGCACCTGCCACGCGAGCGCCCAGGGGTAATGGCCGACCTGCGCACGCGGATTGGTGGCGTCGGTCTCACCTGTGTAGAGGATCACGAGCAGCCGCTGCGCCAGCGGCTCCAGAGTGTCCGGCAGAGCGGCGCCGCGGCGCCAAGCCGCCACAGCGGCGATGAGATCACCGACCGGCGCCGCTCCGAACTCCGCCACCAGCATGCGCTGCGCCATGTCCAGCACGAAGGGCGGCAGGTCGCGGCTGCCGGCGAGCGCAACGGCCGCTTCCTCGAAACCACCCAGCGGCGTCGCGCCGAGCGGCGCCGCGACCAGCAAGGGGGCGACCGCTGTTCCGCAGAGGAGGTCGCGCCGCCTCATTGCGCCCGTCGCGCGGTGAGGAACAGCAGGCCCCGGACACGCCCCGCATCCGGATCCACGTGCTGCATCGCCACGAGCAGGGTCGCGATCGGCGTCCAGACCGGCGGATACTTGTAGCGGGCGACATCGAGGATCAGGACGCTGTCGGATTCGGCGTCATAGGCCGCGACCGGGGAGATGTGCCCGTCGCCTTCCTGCCCGAGCGGGATGCGCGAATAGTTCACGATCACGCGGCTCGCCGGATCGGCCAGGGCGGCCGAGATCCTGGCGCGTAGCGCAGCGGCGTCGACTGTGTCCGCATAAACGGCCTCGGCCGCCGCGCCGAGGTTGCGCGCGAAATCGGCGAGTTGTTCGAGCGTCAGTCCGCCGGCCTGCACGGCGGCGTAGCTCTTCACCGCGAGGTTCGCCGGCGTGAACAGAGAATCCTGGGTCATCCGCCGGTGCGGAAAGAAGGCCGCGGGCGAAGGCTCGTGCAGGCCGAGCGCGTTCAGCGCGGTCGCCAGGGAGGCCGGCCCGCAGAAGGTCAGGAAGACCTCCGTCTCGAGGTTCGCCAGCAGACCGAGTGCCTGAGGCCCGCCGATGGCGCGGTGAAAGCGCGCCGCGCCATCGGGCGTGTCGAGCGCCACCAGCTGGGCGCGCAGGTGCCACGGAAACAGAAGCCCGCAGAGCAGGAGCGCAAGGGCGAGCCGGCGCGTCATCGCAGCGACCTCAGTGAGGAGAAGAAGGCGGCGAGGTCCTCGATCGTGCGGTCGTCGAGCGGCTCCGCGACACCCGTCATCACGCCGGCGGCTTCGCCCGTTCGCTGCCCGGCGCGGTAGGCGCGCAATGCCGATGCCAGGTAGGCCGCGTTCTGCCCGCCGATGATGGGATACTCCGGTGTCTCCGGCCGGCCGAAGGGGCCGTGGCATGACAGGCAGACCGCCGCCGCATCCGGGACGGCCGGCGCCTGCGCTCCCGCGTGGCGGTCGCCGAGGATGATGATGGCCAACAGCGCGGCGCATAACCGCTTCACTGGAACTGCGCCGCGCTTCGCCATGTCGGAACCGAATCTTCCGCCGATCGATGGCTGGACTCTAGGGGAGCGCCGCGCATCGCACCAGTTGCGCATCGCACGGTTCCCGGGATGGCGTCGCAGGCTCATCGCAGGGCAAACTCCATGGCGCGGGTGTTGTCGACCAGCTTGTCCGACACCTGCAGCATGATCAGGCGATGCAGGGCGAAGGCGAGCGCCGGGTCCTCGACCTCGAGGCGCGCGAGCTCCGCACGGCCGATGCGGACAGCCTCGCAGGATGTGACCGCGATCACCGACGCGGTGCGGCTGCCGCCGCGGACGAGCGCGATCTCCCCGACAAGCGTCCCGGGCGTGAGCGTGCGCAGGTGGATCGGCGTCGCGCTGCCTTCGTGCAGCACGGTCGACACCCGCCCGCTCTCGAGAAAGATCATGTGGTCAGCCGGCTGACCCTGGCGCATCAGGACCGTACCGGGCGCGAAGACGACCCGGGTGACGAAGGGCTCGAGCCGCCGCCCGGCGTCGGGCATGTCGGCGGCTGCGGCCAGATGCGCCGCGAAACTCGCCCGCTCCTCGTGCACGGACTTGCCCTGTTCCGCGAGGACGAGTTCCTCCGCCTGCTCCAGCCCTTGATCAGCGCTCGAAACGCGCGCGCAGGCGTGGAATACGTCGCGGGCCGCGAAGCGATCCATCACCACCTCGGGGACGGCGCTGAGCGCAATGACGACCCCGCGCTGCCGCGCATCGCGTTCCAGCCGGCCGAAGACGTCGATCGCGGAACTGTCGATGCCGAGAACGTGCTGGAAGTCGAGGATCAGGAAGCGGACGCCGTCGGCCGCCGCGGCGGCGAAGGCGCGCTGGACCGTCTCGGCATTGAGGAAGAACATGTAGCCCTGCAGGCGCAGCAGCAGGATCCGTCGTCCCTGCGTCTCGAGCACATGCGCCATCGCGGCCGACCGCGTCACGCTGCTGCGCATCTCGTGGCCGCGCACCGTGCTGCGGATCACCGGGACGCGGCGATAGGTCCAGGCGAAGATGAGCAGTGACAGGCCGAGACCGATGCCGATTCCGCCGAGGATTCCCACGACCACGATGGACGTCGCCACGCATAGAAGGATCACGACTTCATGGCGCGGCAGGACCCTGGCCTCGCGCCAACTGTGCAGGACCATCCATTCGAAGCCGACCGCGATCAGCAAGGCGGCGAGAACCGGCCGCGGCATCAGCTCCAGCGCATCCGCGCCGACCAGCAGGACGGTCAGCGCGACGGCGGCGGGCACCGCGGTGACCCAGCGGGCGACCAGGCCGGACCGTGCGAGCAGGGTGGTCGGGGCGAGCGCATGCCCTGACGGCAAGCCACCCAGCGCCCCTCCCGCGACGTTCGCGAATCCGGCGACCTGCATCTCGCGGTCGACGTCCATGGCGCGGCCGGTCAGGGCCTCGATGCCGGTCACCATCAGCGCGAGGGTGGTGGCGCTCAGAAGCGCCGAAGAAGCCGCATAGGGCAGCAGGCTCGTGGCGAGATCCCCGTCGAACAGATCGAACGACAGCGCCGGCGGGAGCGAGAGGATGCGCCCCGACGGAAACGGGCCGAGCAGCCAACCCGCCTGCTGGCCGTCCGCCACGCTCCGGCCAAGGGCCGCCCAGGACGCATGGAAGACGAGGATGGCAGCGGCAAGGACGGCCGGCATGACGGCGCCGTGCCGGATCCATCGCGGCAGGACGACCAGGAGCGATGCGACGCCACAGGCGACGCCCGCCTGCAGGAGGTGCTCCGGCAATGCCAGGGCGTCGAGGGATTCCAGGCGCGGCGCGATCCCGGTTGCCAGGGTGATCCCGCCCGCCGTGAACGCCACGCCGAGGCCGGCGTAGAAGCCGACCGCAACCGGGTGCGGCAGGAGCCGGACAAGGGAGCCGAGACGCGCAAACCCGACCGCGGCAAGGGCCACGCCGGTCGTCGCCGTCATGATGCCGGAGGCCAGCACCGCAGCACCTTCGCGAGCCAGCCCGGCCGGTACGCCCTTCGCCTCCAGCGCAGCATCCACGGCTTGCACCGCAGCCGCGTGCAGGACCGCCGCGCTTCCCAGGGCGGCGAAGGCGATGCCGGACCGGGCGCTGGCCAGCGCGCCGACCAGGGTCACCGTCAGGACTCCGAGCAGCGCCCCGGAGATCCCGAGTTGCAGCCCGGCAGTCGAGAACCCGGCGTACAGGAGGCCGGCATAGGCGATGGCGCTCGTGACGCTCCAGACGGACACGATGAGGGCGCCGGCGATCCCTTTGCCAACGGCGGTGGCGCGCGCTGTTCCTTCCGGTTCGGCGTCAGGCCTACCAAGCATCCTACGCCCCCCAGGCGTCCCCTCGCTTGAAAGCGTAAGCTTTGCTTGACGCGCGTTGCAACTGCACCTCAGGCACCGCAAAGGCCGTCAACCTGGAGTTCCCCGGTCCCGCCCTGGAACCCGCGGGCGGGCCGTGCGCGGCGAACGCCTCCAGCGTGGGCCGGCCTACGCAGGCGCGTGAGCCCCGAGGACTGGCCGGCGCTCTAAGCCCCGGCGGACCCCGCCATCGCATCCGTTCAGCACCGGGCGACGACGGTTGGTCGGTGCCGAACGGGCACGAGACTGCCCGCACACATCCGGCGCATGCGGCCGCCGGCCGCACCTTCACGCGGCAGGTTCTCGTGGCATAAGGCGGCGTCACAGTTACGAGCCTTCCGCGCCCCATGATCCGCCTCGACAACGTCAGCAAGCAGAACGGACGACAGATCCTCTTCGTGGAAGCCTCGGCGGCACTCCAGAAGGGGGAGAAGATCGGCCTGGTCGGCCCCAACGGTGCGGGCAAGACGACGCTCTTTCGACTGATCACCGGACAGGAAGCCGCGGATGAGGGCCAGATCCTCGTGGATCGGGGCGTCACCATCGGCTTCTTCAGCCAGGATGTCGGCGAGATGGCCGGGCGCTCCGCCGTGGCCGAGGTGCTGGACGGCGCCGGCCCCGTCAGCGCCGTGGCGGCGGAGTTGGCGGCGCTCGAGACCGCCCTGGCGGACCCGGACCGCGCCGACGAGATGGACAGCATGATCGAGCGCTTCGGCGAAGTGCAGTCCCGCTTCGAGGAACTCGGTGGCTACGCGCTGGATGGCCGTGCCCGCGAAGTGCTGGCCGGCCTGGGCTTCAGCCAGGAGATGATGGACGGCGACGTCGGCGCACTGTCCGGTGGCTGGAAGATGCGCGTGGCGCTCGCCCGCATCCTCCTCATGCGGCCCGACGTCATGCTGCTCGACGAGCCGAGCAACCACCTGGACCTCGAGAGCCTCATCTGGCTCGAGCAGTTCCTGGCGGGCTACGAGGGCGCGCTGCTCATGACCTCGCACGACCGCGAATTCATGAACCGCGTGGTCCGGAAGATCATCGAGATCGATGGCGGTGCCCTGACCACCTACTCCGGCGACTACGCTTTCTATGAGCAGCAGCGGGCGCTGAACGAAAAGCAGCAGCAGGCGCAGTTCGAGCGGCAGCAGGCCATGTTGGCGAAGGAGATCAGCTTCATCGAGCGGTTCAAGGCGCGGGCCTCCCACGCGGCCCAGGTCCAGAGCCGCGTGAAGAAGCTCGACAAGATCGAGCGCGTCGAGCCCCCGAAGCGGCGGCAGACCGTCTCCTTCGACTTCCCCGCGGCGCCGCGCTCCGGCGAGGACGTGGTGAACCTCCGCCAGGTCCACAAGCGCTATGGCACGCGCACGATCTATGCCGGGCTGGACTTCATGGTGCGACGGCGAGAGCGCTGGTGCGTGCTCGGCGTCAACGGCGCCGGGAAGTCCACCTTGCTGAAGCTGGTCGCCGGAGCCGCGCAGCCGGACGAGGGAACGGTGTCCGTGGGGGGCAGCGTCCAGATGGGCTACTTCGCGCAGCACGCGATGGAATTGCTGGACGGAGACCTCACCGTGCTGCAGGCGCTGGAGAGCGCCTTCCCGCAGGCCGGGCAGGGATCGCTGCGCACGCTGGCGGGCTGCTTCGGCTTCTCCGGCGATGATGTCGAGAAGCGCTGCCGCGTGCTGTCCGGCGGGGAGAAGGCGCGGCTGGTGATGGCGCGGATGCTCTACGATCCGCCGAACTTCCTCGTGCTCGACGAACCCACGAACCACCTGGACATGGCGACGAAGGAGATGCTGGTCGCGGCGCTGGCGCAGTACGAGGGCACGATGCTCTTCGTCTCGCACGACAGGCACTTCCTGGCGGCCCTGTCCAATCGCGTCCTGGAACTGACGCCGGACGGCGTGCACCGATATGACGGTGGCTACACCGAATACGTCGCGCGAACGGGTCAGGAGGCACCAGGTCTCCACGCCTGACAGCGTTGCGCGCGACGAAACCGCGCCCTCCGCGCGCAGCGCCGGCGTCTGATCGGCCGCTTGCCGGCGCACCCGGACGCCGCGTGGCCGACGTGTCAGCGTCGGCGGGGCGGCCTTCGGCGTGTCCGCCCTGCCCGCCGGTTCGACAGAAGGGGCATTCGGGAGAAGGCCCCTAACTCCGCCCGTTACCCGAGCCGCGCCAGCGCCCGCACCGCCACCGTCGCGGCCGCCAGGTCCCGGGCTGCCGCCGCCTCCCGCGCCAACGCTGCAGCCTCCGTCGCGTCCGGCAGTCCGCCGGCAAGCCGCCGCGCCGCCAGCCGTGCCTGCGCGCTGCCCAGATCGTCGAACAGGGCTGCGCGGGCCCGCGGCCCGAAGGCGCCGGGCGCCGGCGCTGCCGCGATCCCGGCGCGAAGCGCGTCGATGGCGAAGGCCTCGCCGACCGCGTTCCAGGCATCGGCTGCCGCAGCCGCGCCGACGCCTGTCGCCCCGGCGAGGCGCACCACGGCCGGCGCCGCCGCCAGGCGCGGCGCCGCAGCGGCAAGCACTGCCGCCGTTTCCGGAAGCCCTGGCAGGGGCGTGACGTCGTCGGCCGCCGCAGCCGCGAGCGCCGCGATGCCCGGCCGCAACTCCGCCAGCGCCGCCTCCAGCGGCTGCGCCGGGGCGCCGAGCAGGTCATGCGCCGCCGCCTCCTGCAGGCGCCGCAACGCCAGCAGCGCGGGCAGTCGCGTGTCGGCCGGTGCCGCAGCATCATCGATGACGTCGCACGCTGCTTCCAGCCCGAAGGCCTCGCTGGCCAGCAGCGCCGCCCGGCAGGCCGCGACGGGATCCGCCCCGGTCGTCAGCCGCCCGATCGCCGCGCAGCCGAGCCGGTTCGCGACGGCATTGGTGACGATCGTCGCGACGAGTTCCCGCCGCAGCCGGTGCCGCTCGATGTAGCGCCCGTAGCGCTCCTGCAGCGGCCGCGGGAAATACGCGACCAGCGCAGGCAGCAGCGCCGGGTCGTCCGGCAGGTCGGAATCCCCCAGCGCATCGGTCAGCCACAGCTTGGCGAAGGGCAGCAGCGCCGCGATCTCGGGCCGCGTCAGCGCATCGCCCGCGGCGATGCGCCGCGCCATCACGGCCACATCCGGCAGACCGGCGACGGCGCGGTCCAGCAGCCCCGCCGCCTCGAGCCGTTCCATCAGCGTGCCCTGCGCGGCGAGGTCGTCCGCCCCGCCCATCGATTCCAGCGTGACCGCCAGCGATTGCTGGTCGTTGTCGCGCAGCACCAGGCCCGCGACCTCGTCCGTCATCTCGCGCAGCAGCTCGTCGCGCGCGCGGCGGGTCAGCACGCCCTCGCCTTCGGCATCGGCGAGCAGGATCTTGATGTTCACCTCGTGGTCCGAGGTCGAGACGCCGGCCGAATTGTCCAGCGCATCGGTGTTGATCCGGATGCCCTGGCGCGCCGCCTCGATGCGCCCGGCCTGGGTGACGCCGAGATTGGCGCCCTCCCCCACCACCTTCACGCGCAACTCGCGGCCATCGACGCGGATGCTGTCGTTGGCGCGATCGCCGGCATCGGCCTGGGTCTCGTTCGTCGCCTTCACATAGGTGCCGATGCCGCCGAAATAGAGCAAGTCCGCCGGCATGCGCAGGATCGCCTGCATGATCGCCGCCGGCTCGACGCGTTCGGCCTCGATGCCGAGCATCGCGCGGGCCTGTGGCGACAGCGGCAGCGACTTGGCGTTGCGCGGGAAGACGCCGCCGCCCTCGCTGATCAGCCGCGCCTCATAGTCGGCCCAGGAGGAGCGCGGCAGGCGGAACAGCCGCTCGCGCTCGGTGTAGGAGACCTCGGGGTCCGGATCGGGATCGAGAAAGATGTGGCGATGGTCGAAGGCCGCGCGCAGCCTGGTCTTGCGCGAGACCAGCAGCCCGTTGCCGAAGACGTCGCCCGACATGTCGCCGACGCCGACCATGTCGAAGGGCGCGTCCTGCACCGACCTGCCGAGCACTTCCTGGAAATGCCGGTCGATCATCACCCAGGCACCGCGCGCGGTGATGCCCATGCCCTTGTGGTCGTAGCCGGCCGACCCGCCCGAGGCGAAGGCATCGCCCAGCCAGAAGCCATACTCCGCCGACAGCCCGTTGGCGATGTCGGAGAAGGTCGCGGTGCCCTTGTCGGCGGCCGCGACGATGTAGGGATCGTCGCCGTCGCGCCGCACGATGCCCGGCGGCGTGATCACCTCGACGCCGCTGTAGTTGTCCGCGAGGTCGAGCATGCCACGCACCAGCAGCCGGTAGCAGGCGATGCCCTCGGCCTGGAACGCCTCGCGATCGGCCATGGCGGGCGGCTGCTTCAGCACGAAGCCGCCTTTCGCCCCGGTCGGCACGATGATGACGTTCTTCAGCACCTGGGCCTTCATCAGGCCGAGGATCTCGGTGCGGAAATCCTCCCGCCGGTCGGACCACCGGATGCCGCCGCGCGCGACCGGACCGCCGCGCAGGTGGCAGCCTTCCATGCGCGGCGAATGGACGAAGATCTCCCGCCAGGGGCGCGGGGCCGGCATCTCGCCCGCCCGCGCGCTGTCCAGCTTGAAGGCGAGATATTCCTTCCCCTGGAAGTAGTTGGTCCGGAGCATGGCATCGAGCAGCGTGCGCAGCCGCGACAGGATGCGGTCCTCGTCGGGGTTGGCCACCGCGTCGAGCAACGCCGTCCAGCGCGCGAGCAACCCCTCCTCCGTCCGCGACCCACCCGGTTCGAAGCGCGCCCGGAAGATCGCGACGAGCAGCGCCGCGGCTTCGGGATGCGCCGCGAGCGCCGCTTCCACGCTCGCCTGCGCGAAGGGGAAGCCGACCTGCTTCAGCCAGCGGAACATCGCCCGCAGCAGCCAGGATTCGCGCCACGAAATGCCCGCACGCAGCACCAGGCGGTTGAAGCCGTCCGCTTCCGCCCGCCCGTCCAGCAGCGCGCCCAGCGCCTCGAGCACCGCCTCGAAGCGGTCCTCGGGTGCCTCCACCCCGGCCTCGAGCCGATAGACGTGCAGCACCACCTCCGGCCCGCCGGCCGGGCGCAGGTGATGCGGCTGTTCCTCGATGGCCCGCAGGTCGAGGCTCTCGAACAGCGGCAGCGCATCCGCGAGCGCGAGCGGCCCGCCCGGATTGGCCAGGCGCAGCGTGAGCACCCGCGGTCCGTCTCCCGGTGCGCGCACCAGCTCCGCCCGCGCGCCGCCGGCGGCGATGGAGCGTTCGGCCAGGCCGATGTCCGCCACGGCCTGGGCGGCCGTCGCGGATTCCAGATAGGCGGGGGCGAAGGCGTCGCGCCAGCGCGCCAGGGTCGCCGGCGCCTCGGCCTCGCCTTGCGCGGCCGCCAGCGCCTCGGCCAGCCGGTCGCCGAAGCCGCGCGCCGCCTGCGCCACCGCGGCCTCGAGCACCGGCACGTCCACCACGGGCACCTGCCCCGGACGCGTCGCGATGATGTAGTGCACGCGCGCCAGCGGCGCGTCGCCGAGCGCGATGTAGAAGGCCGAGAGACGACCGCCATAGGCGCGCGCGATCATCTGGCCGATGCGCTCGCGCAGCTTGGTGTCGAAGGTGTCGCGCGGCAGCCAGGCGATGGCCGAGACGAAGCGCTCGAAGGGATCGTGGCGTACCGCGAGCGCGGCACGCGGGCGGATGCTGAGGTCGAGCGCCCGCCGCGCGCCGGCGAGGATCGCCGCCTCCGGCGCCTGGAACAGCTCGTCGCGCGGCCAGGTGTCGAGGATGTTGCGCATCGCCCGGCCGTCATGGCTGCCCGGCTCGACGCCCGCCATTTCGAGGATGCGCTCGCACTTCATCCGCAGCAGCGGGATGGAGCGCGGATTGCGGTTGTAGGCCGCGGCGGCGAACAGGCCGAGGAAGATCCGCCCGCCGACGACACGCCCTTCCGCGTCGAAAATGCGTGTCGCGATGGCATCGGCGTGCTGCGGCCGATGCACCGTCGCCCGCATGTTCGCCTTGGCGACGGTCAGGGGCGTCGGGTCGGACAGCGCGGCGCGGACCGCCGGCGGCAGGGCCGACAGGTCGCGCAGCACGTCGAAGACCGGCACCGCAGGGTTGGACAGCAGGCCCAGATTCTCGGCCTCGTCGATCGCGATCGAGCCATCCGGCCGCACTTCCAGCCGGCGGTGGCCGAGCAGGACGAAATTGTCCTCGCTCAGCCACTGCACGAAGGCGGCGGCTTCCTCGGCCTCGGGGCCGCCGGGCGCGGCCACCTCGGCCGCGGCCCCGCGCAGTCGCGCCAGCATCGCCGGGAAGGCGGAGGTCGCGACGCGCACGTCCCGCAACGCGTTGGACAGCGCGGTCTCGAGCGTCTCCAGCGTATCGCCCGCGCCGGCCGGCATGCCGGACAGCACCGGACCCGCGGCGCCGAGCGTCACGCGCATCATGCTCTCCCGCGTCGGGGCGGCCGGGTCGAGCGTCTCGAGCCGCCCCGCCCCATCGCGCCGCACCCCGAGCACGGGGTGCAGCAGCGAGGTCACCGCGCGGCCGTGCAGCGCGAGCGCGGCGAGCACCGAATCGACCAGGAAGGGCATGTCGTCCGTGACGATCTCGGCGACCGGACGCGGCCCGGTACGCGGGCCGGGCGGCAGCACCCGGACCTTGGCCGTGCGGGGGGCGCGCTCGGCCGCGAAGGAGAACAGGCTGGCCGCGGCGGCCGCGATGGCCTCGGGCGGCTCGGTCGCGAGTTCGGCGGTGGGCACCCCGGCATGGAGCAGGCGCAGCAGCACGGCGGCGTCGCCCGGCAGGTTCGGGGCGAGCCGGGCCAGGGCTTCCTCCGCCACCCGCAGGATTTCCCCGCGCGCCGTGTCTGGCAGGGCGGCCGTATCGTCCGGCATGTTGGGTCTCCGTGTTCCTCCGGGTGGCGCAGGGTGCGCCGGGCGGGGCGGGTCCGTCCACCATTCCCCTGCCGCGCGGCGCGGCGAGAGGCTAGAAAGGCGGCATGAGCATCACCTTCGAAACCCTGCTCGCGCCCATCACGCCCGAGCAGTTCATGGCCGAGTACTACGACCGCCAGCCGCTCCATATCCCGGGCGCGGCGGACAAGTTCGCGCAGGTGCTCGACTGGGCGGCGATCAATCGCCTGCTCGACATGACGCATATCTGGACCGAGACGAGCTTCCGCCTCGTGATGGACAGCGTGCCGGTGCCGCCCGCCCAGTACAGCGTGAAGGCGACCTCGCGCGATGGCGCACAGGTGCTCCAGCCCGTCGCGGCGAAGGTGCTGGACTGGGTCAGGCGCGGCGCCTCGGTGGTGATGAACGACGTGGACAGCCTGACGCCCGGCCTCGCGGCCGTCTCCGCGGCGCTGGAAGGCGCGGGGCTGGGGAAGGCGCAGGGCAACGTCTACATCTCCTGGCAGTCGCACAAGGCCTTCCACGCCCATTACGACACCCACGACGTCTGGGCGGTGCAGGTGGAAGGGGAGAAGGCCTGGAACATCTGGGAAGGGCGCGCCGAGTGGCCGATCGCCCACCCGCTGTTCCGCGGCCAGAAGCAGGAGCATCACGAGCAGGCCAAGGGCGCGCTGCGCCAGCGCCTGGTGATCAAGAAGGGCGACATCCTCTACCTGCCGCGCGGCTGGTACCATGACGCGCTGGCCGAGGCGCCGAACTCCGTCCACGTCGCCTACGGTGTGCACGCCCCGCTCGGCCTCGACTTCGCGAACATCCTCGCCGAGCGCGCGCTGCACGACCCCGAATTCCGCAAGCCGCTGCCGCGCCAGGACGGCAGCCCGGCGGCGAAGTACGCGCTGACCCAGCGCGCTGCGTTGCTCGGCCAGAAGCTGGCGGAATTCGCACGCGAACCGAGGGTGATGGAGATCCTCGAGGGCTATGTGCGCGACTACCGTTTCCAGCGGGGCGGCTACGACCTGCTCGCCGCCCGCGGCGAGACGACACCGGCCCCGACAGCGGCGCCGAGCGCCCCCGCTCCGGCCGCGCCCGCCGGCCCGTCCCTGCGCGTGGTCGGGGAGGCCCGCCCCGTGCGGCGCGGCAACGAGTTCGGCCTGAAGACCGGGACCGGCGTCATCGCGATGTCCTACGGCGAGGTCGAGGCTTCGGCCTGGATCCTCGCCCGGCCCAGCGTGTCGGAGGCCGAGCTGCGCGCCGCCTATCCCGCGCTCGACGCGGCGGCGCTGATCGGTCGGCTGCGGGATGCGGGGGTGCTCGCCGCATGATCCACCTCGCGGCGCTGCTGCCGCTGCTGCTGTTCGCCCTTCCGGCCACGGCGCAGGTCCGTCCCTTCTCCTGCGTCGGCGCCGAGCAGGTGGAGGACGACGTCTTCTCCGTGCCCTTCGCGCGGGGTTCGGCGCGGGTCACCGACGCGGCGCGGACCGCCCTCGCCTCGGCCGAGGAAGCGCTGCGCGCCAACCCGGATCGCGTCGCCTGCGTGCTGGGCCATTCGGGGCAGGAAGGCGGGGCGAGCACCTCGATCCGCTTGGCCGCCGAGCGCGCCCGCGCGGTCGCCGAGGCCTTGTCCACCCGCGGCATCGAGCGCGACCGCCTGCGCGCCGAGGCCCGCAGCGCCCAGTTCAGCCCCCGTGTCCGCGCCGCCGAACCGCCGGCCCGCACCGTCACGATCGTGGTCCTGCCTGCCCCCTGAGGCACAGCATCTACTGTGGCGCTTTTCCGCCACAGTGTTGCATCCATGTCCTTGCGCCGCGGTGCACAAGGCCCGCATCCTGGGGTCGCCGTTTCCCCCGAAAGGCCCCCGATGCGCCTTCCCCCCATGGCGTTGGCCCTCTTGCTCGCCCTCCTGCCGCTCGCCGCGCTGGGACAGGGTGCGCCGCGCCAGGCCGCGCCGCAGCCGCCGCCCGCGCGCGAGCGCGAAGCCACCGTCGCCAACCAGTCCGGCCTGACGCTGCGGGAGCTCTATGCGGCCCCGCCGGGCGCCACCGATTTCGGCCCCGACCTGCTCGGCGCGGATACCGTGCCCGATCGCGGCAGTTTCCGCGCCCGCATCGCCGGGACGGCCTGCGACCTCGAATTCCGCGCTGTCTTCCAGGACGGGTCGGAGGAACGCCGCCGGCAGAACATCTGCCAGAATCGCCGCGTCCAGTTCGGCGACCCGGCCATCCCGCTGCGCGAAGGCGTCGTCCGCAACGAGACGGACACCATCATCCTGCAACTGTTCGCCGCGCCTTCGGGCACGAGCGGTCGCGGGCCGGACCGACTCGGGGAGAACGTCGTCGATGCCGGGCGCGAGTTCCGCTTCCGCCTGGGGCGCACGCGCGATTGCGTCTTTGACGTCGTCGCCGTGTTCGAGGATGGCGAGGAGGACATCCGCCGTGGCGTGAACCTGTGCCGCGAACCGCGCCTCGTCTTCGGCGACCCCAACGCGCCGCGGCGCGAGGCGCGAATCGACAACACGTCCGACCGCACAATGCGCGAGTTCTACGCCTCGACCCGGGCGCCAGCCGCCTGGGGGCCGGACCGCCTCGGCGCGGACCTGCTGCCGGCCGGATCCGGCTTCACCTTGCGCGTGCGCGGCGAGGGCTGCCTGTGGGATCTCCGCGCCGTCTACGAGGATTCCGCCGAGGAGGTGAAGCCGGGCGTCGACCTCTGCACGACCCGTCAGGTCGCCTTCGACGGATCCGGCGCCCCGCGACCGCCCGAACGCCGCGTCACCCTGGTGAACCGCCACGCCGCCATGGTGCAGGAGGTCTACATCTCCGGCACCTCGGAAGAGGATTGGGGCCCGGACCGGCTCGGCGACGAGGTGCTGCCGCGCGGCGCGCGACGCGAGGTCTCCGCACGGTTGCGCGACTGCGAGGCCGATCTGCGCGTCGTCTTCGAGGAGCGCCGCGCCGCCGAGGAACGCGCCCAGATCAACCTCTGCGAGGTCGGCACGATCGTGCTGCGCCCGGGCTGGACTCTGGCCGAGCGTCTCGATGAGGGCGAGGTGCCCGATCCCGGTCCACGGCCGGGCAGCGTGCGGCTGCGCAACGGCGGCGCGGTGCCGATCGCCGAACTCTACGCCGATGCGCCTGGCGCGGCGCGCGGGCCGGACCGGCTCGGCCGCACCGTGCTCGGCGTGGGCGAGACGGTCGACTTCGCCCCGCCCGAGGGCATTCCCTGCCGTGCCGACCTCACCGCGGTCTTCCGCGACGGGCGGGAGGTGACCTTGCCCGCGACCGATCTCTGCGCCGGGGTCGAGGTGGTGGTGCAGTGAAGCGCATCCTCCTCGCTGCGCTGCTGCTCGGGGCGACGCCGGCCGTGGCGCAGGGCATCCCCGAGTCCATGCGGGGCACCTGGTCGGTGGGCGACTGCGCGACGCCGGAGGCGCTGCTGCACGTGACGGCGCGCAGCGTCGCCCGACTTCCCACCGAGGGACCGGCACGGCTGGTGCGCTTCCGCAGCGTGCAGGCCCAGGATGGCTGGACGCTCGGCACCGGCGGTGGCGGCGAGGCGCCGCGCGTCATGCTGCGGCCCGCCGGCGACGCCATCGAGACCGTCGAGCCCGACCCGAAAACCCGCGACGACCGCCTGCCGGGCAACGCGCCGGTCACGCGCTGGACACGCTGCCCTGCGCCGCCACCCGTCCTCGCGCTGCTGCATGGGGAAGGCATCGCCTTCCTGGGCGCGATGGAACGCATCGAGGCCGCCTGCCAGGGCGGCACCGCGCCGGCCTGCCTGCAGGCCGTGGTCCAGGCGGGGGACGTATCGGGCGACGGGCTGCTCGGCACGGCGGAAATCGCGCGGCTGCTGCGCGGGGCCGCCTGGGCGCTCGCCGCGCAGGATGGCGGCGAGGCCGAGACCTTCGCCGCCGCGAGCGCCATCGGCGCCGTCGCGGCCGTCGCCGCGGCCCGGCTGCTGGTCGAGAGCCTCGACTATGATGGCGATGGCCGGCTTTCGGCGGCCGAGCTGGGGCAGGATCGCGCGGCATTCCCACCAGGCAACGGTGCGGCCGCGGGCCAGCCCGTGGCCGTCGAGGCCCTGGCCGAAGGTGCCGGCCTGCTGCGCGTGCTGCTGGAGCGGCTGGTGACGCAGTAGCCCTCCAATGCGCGTGACGGTTTAATTTTTCCGTCTATATTCGCGCATTGTGCGAGGCCTGCTGACCCTCCTGTTGCTGTTGCCGCTCGCCGCCTGCGGCAATGCCACGGGCGCCGACCTGCTGCGGGCCGCGGTCTGGCCGATCCCGCTGCCGGATTCGCTGTTCACGCCCTCTGACCCCCTGCCGCAGGCCGAATGGGACGCGGCCGAAGCGCCGACGGAGGACGGCGAGACGGCGCTCGCGCTCGCCCTCGGCAGCCGCCGGGGCCTCGCGCGTCTGACCCAGGCCGAAGGGGAACGCCGCATGTGGCGGACCCAGGGCGGCGTGGTGGTCGCGACCGAGGGGCCGCGCGTGGTCGCCACCGCGGGGCTGCGCCAGGTCCTCGCCGCGACGCGCTTCGACGGCACCACCGATCCGCTGTCCCGCCTGTCGGAGGTCGGGGACGCCAGCGTCCGCAGCGCGCGGGTGATCGACGTCATGCGGTCCGCCAGCGACCCCGCGCGGATGCGCTTCGGCCTGCGGCTCGATTGCCTGCTTCGCGCCGCGCCCTCCCCCGCCGAGGACACGCTGCTGTTCGAGGAAACCTGCCGCGGCGCCGCGCGCTTCACCAACCGATTCTGGGCGGATGCTCGGTCCTATGCCGTCTTCCGCTCCGAGCAATGGATCGGTGACGACCTGCCGCCCCTGGTGGTCGAAGTGGTCGGCGCGGCACCGCCCGCCGAGGTCATCACCCTGCCCAGGTGAGCCCGGCCCGCCGCATGCGGTGCACCACATAGGCGCACCAGCCCAGCTGCACCGCCAGCGCCGGCAGCACCACCAGCGGCTTGCTGCCGACCGGCAGTTCCAGGAAGGCCCAGGCCAGCAGCCCGTGGAACAGCACGAAGCCCCAATGCACGGCGGCGACCGCCCGCACGCCAAGGCCCGAGCGCTGCGCCATCTGGTACAGATGCGTCCGATGCGCCGCCGCCACCCGTTCCCCCATCGCCGCGCGGCGGATCAGCGTGAAGGCCGCGTCGAACAGCAGCCCGAACAGCAGCAGCGGCACGATCAGGAAGGAGATCTGCGCCGCGTCGAAACGCGCCGCCGCCACCGCGAGCACCGCCATCACGAAGCCGAGGAACTGGCTGCCCACATCCCCCATGAAGATCCGCGCCGGATGCAGGTTGAAGGGCAGGAACCCCGCCAGCCCCGCCGCGAGGAACAGGGAGGCTGCGTAGACGAACCACCCGCCCTCCTGCCCCGCGATGACGCAGAGGATCACGGATGCCAGGAACACCGACCCGCCGACCAGCCCGTCCAGCCCGTCCATGAAGTTGATCGCGTTGGTGCAGCCGACGATCCAGAACAGCGTCAGCCCGACGCCGACCCAGCCCAGCGGCACCTCGCCCCAGACGGGCAGCGCCACGCGCTCGAGCACCAGGCCCGAGCCGATCGCCACCAGCGCGGCGATCGCCTGCGCCGCGAGCTTCACCGAAAAGCGCAGGTCCGCGACGTCGTCCCACAGCGACACGCCGGCGATCGCCACCGCCGCCGCGATCACACCGATGAACTGCGGCGGTGGCAGCCGTGCGAAGTCCGCCGCGACATACAACACCGCCATCCCCACCACGAAGGCGAGCACGACCCCCACCCCGCCGCCACGCGGCGTCGGACGCACATGGCTCGACCGCGCATTGGGATGGTCGAGGATCGGCCAGGCGATCATCGCCCGCACGGCCGCCGCGGAGAGCAGCGCCAGCGCGGCCGCGAAGGCCAGGTGCCGGATGACGGCTTCGAGCAGCATGGGCGGGGGCTATGCCCCGCGCCGGGCGGGGCGTCCAGACGGGGAGGACGCTGCCCTCCCCGGACCCCACCCGCCAAAGGCCTAAAGGCCCTTGGAACCCTCAACATGGCCGGGAGAGGGGAGGGGCGCGAGGCGGCCGCCGAGCCCGGCGCGCGCACGGTGCCCCTCCCCTCTCCCGGCCATCTGCTGGTGTCCAGAGGCCCTTCGGCCTCTGCGGGCACCCAGTGACGTTGCGAAGCAACGCCGCTGGGAACCCGTGGTGGGGGGAGGTCCGGAGGGGTGCGAAGCCCCTCTCCGCCCGGCACCCTCACCGCGTGAACCACCCCGCCCCGCGCTGCAACGAGTCCTCCCGCCCGTCCCGCGTCAGGTCCCAGAGCTGGTTGTCCACCTGCAGTCGCTGTCCGCCGTCGCGCTGCGTCGGGCGGATGACCGCGCCGAAGGAGGACCGGCTCTGCACCCCGAAGATGTCGAGCGGGATGCGGAAGAAGATCCCCTTGTCGAAGGACCCCTCGCCGAAGCGGGAGAAGGACACGTCCGTCAGCGTCGCGAAGGCGCCGACCTCGATGCCGGAATCGAATCGGCGCGCGATCTCGACCGTGCCGCCCCAGTCTCCGGCCAGGTACCGCCCGCCGCGCAGCGTCGTGGTCAGGTTCCACCAGGGCAGGTCGGCATAGACCGAGACCTGCCCGGTCGTGACCCGGTAGTCCTGCAGCCCGAAGCGCTGGTCGTAATCGCGCTGCCCGACATGGGCGATGTCGAGCCCGAGCCCCCAGGGCCGGTCATGCGGCCGCCACAGCACCTCGCCCGAGATGCCGGCGAACATCGGCTCGAGGTAGCCGGCGCTGGCGCGCGCGAAGACGTCGGGCGCGAACGTCCACAGCCCCTCGGCATAAAGCGTCGGGACCGCGAGGGTGCGTCCTTCCTCCGCATACAATGCGTAGTCGGACCGCACATGCGGCAGCACGCTGTCGGACGGCAGCGCGCTGTTGAGATTCTGCGCCACCACCTGCGCCACGCTGCCCGCGATCGAGACGCCGGCGCCGAGCTCGACCCGCGCGCTCGCCGCCAGCGCCACCTGCCACAGCACGGTGCGCGACGGATCGCCCAGGATCACCCGCGCCCGTGGCTCGAACCCCCAGTCGATGAAGAGGCCGGTCGCACGGGCGGCATTCGCGAAGGGATCGCCGGGGGCCATCAGCATCGCGGTGGCGAAGACCTCCTCCGCGCTGCCATGGCCGCGCGCGGCGGCTTCCATCGCCGATCGCAGCACCATCAGCCGCGCGATCTCGAGCCCGTCGCGCGACCAGGCGATGACCACGCGCTCGACCTCGGGCGGCAACACCGGCTGCACCGCGCGCACCACGCGCCCCGCGACCTGCGCCAGCGTCCGGAACCGCCCGCCGGAGACAGCGATGCGCGCCTCCTGCCCTTCGATCGCGAAGGCGGTCCCGCGCAGCCCTGCCTCCTCGAGTGCTGCGAAGATGCGCGGCGCCAGCGCGCGCGATTCAGCCGAACCGCCCTCGGCCGGGCGCGGCGCCATCGCTGGCGGCGCGGGCAGCGGCGCGCGCGGCGGATCGGCCGCATCCATGCGGATCGACGCCCGCAGCAGAACATCCGTCCCGTTCACGTAGTGCACGCCAAGATCGAGCCAGTCGTTGGCCCATTGCAGCCCCGCATTCACTCGCGTGCGCGTCTCCCCGCGCAGGTTCGTCGTGTTGCCGGGATAGCCGCCGCGCTCGTCCCGCAGCCGGTCGCCGCTGACCTCGACCTTCGCGCGCAGCCCCTCGAACACGCCCCAGGGCGTCGGGATCGGCGGGACGCTCCACTCCACGCCGCCGAAGAAGGCGATGTCCTCGCCGTGGAAATAGGTCCCCCAGCGCGGCGTGCCGCCCTGCCCCACATTGCGCGTGCGGTTCGCGAAGCCCGACCAGAGATCCGTCAGCGGATTGGGCGCATCCGCCTCCGTCCCGATCCGCCCCCAGCCGATGCCCAGCGAAAGGTCGAAATCCCAGAAGCGCTTCGACGCGACCAGGTATTCCCCGCCATAGATCCCCGTCCCCGCGATGTCCTGGATCCCGACGGCGAGCGCCGGCCGCCAGTCATTCTCCTCCCAGAGCCGGATCTTGATGTCGAAGGACCGGTCGGAACTCATGCCCTGCCCGGTGGTGCCGTTCAGCCGCTCCCCCACCCGGAAGGTCGTCTCGAGCCACGGCAAGGCCTGGAACCCCAGGAAATAGAACTGCCGCTGGTGCCGCAGCGACGTCCCGGCCTCCATCGTCCCATCCGGCCGGAACCGCGCATTGCGCATCTCGATCAACCCGACCCCGCCCCAGTCCGACCCCGTCCCCTCCACGACCTGGGCGGCGACTCGCGCGGGAGCGAACAGGAGCAGGAGGAGGGCGAAGGTAGCGATGGCGGCGCGGGGAGGGCGCTGCCCTCCCCGGACCCCTCCCGCCAAAGGCCTAAGGGCCCTTGGAACCCAATACTTGGCCGGCTGGGGGGAGGGGCACGGAACGCGCTTCGGACCCGGCGGACGCGCCGTGCCCCTCCCCCCAACCGGCCAATTGACGGTGTCCAGAGGCCTTTCGGCCTCTGGCGGGGGGTGCAGGAGGGCGGCGCCCCCCTGCGGCCGACCTTCGCCTGCCAGCGCCTCCACCGGCTACCGGTTCGCCTCGCGGGCGATCACCGCCAGGGCGGCGGCGGAGACGGAAACCTGGCCAAGGACCTGGGTCAGGTCGCGCACGAAGCCCCAGGTTTCGTAGGGGCTTGGGTCCTGGGGGACGACGACGAGGCTGCCGGGCGGGACGGGCGGGCCGCCTTGCTGCCAGGCGGACAGGCCGGCGGCGGTGGATTGCCCGTTGGGCAGCACGATGAAGGCGCGGGAGGGGTCGGCGAAGCGTTGCGTGCCGCCGGCGGCGCGGACGTAGTCGCTGGCGCGCCAGCCGGAGCGGAACTGCAGCGAGCCGGGGTTGAGGACCGAGCCGACGACGGTGATCTCGCTCGGCCGCTTGGGCATGGCGATGACGTCGCCGGGCTCGAGGAGGACGTCGAGTTCGGGACGCGCGGCGAGGATGACGGGGTTGGCCTCGACGACCATGCGGCCGGCGGCGCGGGCTTCGCGGAGGGAATTGGCGAGCTCGCGCCCGGCGGTGATGGCCGAGCCGACGTCGATGGTCGATCCGCGCGTGCCGGCGACCGCTTGCCCGGCGGCGACCTGGATCAGGCTGGTCTCGAGCTCGCGCGCGGTGCGGGCGAAGCCTTCCTGCTGGCGCTGGCGGACGGAATCGCGCGTGAAGACGGCGCCGTAGGGGTAGGCCTGGGGCGTCAGGCCGCCGGCGCGGGCGATGACCTCGGACAGGCGCTCGCCGCGGCGGATGTCGTAGGTGCCGGGGCGCAGGAACTCACCGACCAGGATGACGGGCCCGGTGTCGCGGTCGCCGAAGGCGCGCGGGATCCGCACGGTGTCGCGTGGGGACAGGCGCACCGCGGCGAAGTTCCGGCTGCTGAGGTCAAGCCGCGTGCGGGCGAGCGGGATGGCCCCGCCCTGGTCAGGCGGCTCGCGCGCGAATTCCACGACGCGCAGGTCGGCTGCATCCGACAGCCCGCCGGCCGAGGCGATCAGCAGGTCGAGCCCGGTGTCGTCCACGATCGGCATCGGGCCAGGCGCGCGGACCTCGCCCGTCAGCACGACGGTCTGGTCGAGCAGGTAGGAGGCGAGGTCCGGGTAGTCGGCCATCACCTGCGGGCAGGTGGTC
The DNA here is from genome assembly GCF_012927745.1 of Neoroseomonas marina. GTDB lineage: Bacteria > Pseudomonadota > Alphaproteobacteria > Acetobacterales > Acetobacteraceae > Neoroseomonas > Neoroseomonas marina. Next base: position 30,392 of record NZ_JABBKX010000010.1, on the reverse strand, counting down.
GGCCCGATCTCGGGGAAGCCGGCGCCCTTCACATGGGCGAAGCGCTGGGGCGACGCGCGGGACGCGAGCGCGAGCGTCGTCAGCGCCGCGCAGTCGGGCGGCGGCGGGGCGCCGGGCTGCGGGATGGCGGCAGCGGGCGCCTCGCCCCGCAGCGCGCGCTGCACGGCGGGCGAGGCGAGCCAGGCGATGTCCGCGCGGCCGAAGACGATGACCTCGTCCCCTTCGTGCAGCGCCAAGTTGGCGCGACCTTCGAGCACGCGGCCGAGGTCGAAGGGGATGAACCCCCGGCTGCCGGTCTGCCGGTCGGCGCGCCACACGACGCCGAGGCGGACGTAGGGATCGTTGCGCAACAGCCGCCGGTCGGAGATCAGACCGCGCAGCGTCTGGCTCTGCCGCCCGCCCGCCGCAGCGCGCGTCACCGGGATCGAGACATGCCCGGCGAGCCGCACCTGGTTCGCCACCACGTCGGCGCCGGGCTGCACCAGCACGGCATCGCCGCGCCGCACGGTCTGCGCGGGCGAGAGTTCGGCGTAGGACCGCCGCCCCGCGCCGTCGTTCTGCTGCACCATCAGCCGGTTGCCGCCCTGGCGGATGGTGCCGCCGGCGAGCGCCAGCATGGCCGCGAGCGGCGCGCCGGACTGGCCCGCCGGCAGTTCGTAGATCGCCGGCCGCGCGACGTCGCCCGCCACCGCGACGGTGCCGCCGACGGGCGGGACGATGATGCGGTCGCCCTCGCGCAGCGAGAGGTCCGCATCGCCCGGCGCATCGGCGATGACGCTGTAGAGATCGACGACGCGCCGCCCGCGCGGCCCTTCGATGCGGATGGCGCGCAGCGACCCCGTCTTGCGCACGCCACCGGCGGCCGAGAGCGCGTCGAGCACGGTCGACAGCGCGTTGAGCGGCTGGAAGCCGGGCCGCATGACCTCGCCGGCGACGAAGATGTTCATCTGCCGGACCTGGCCGATGGAGAGGAACACCTCCGACCCCGCCAGGTCCCGCGCGGCGAGGCCTTCCAGATGCGCGCGCAGGTCCTTGAGGCTGCGCCCGGCGGCGGGCACCGGCGCGATGTCGGGCAGCATCAGCATCCCGTCGCGGCCGATCCGCAGCGTCAGCGTCTGCCGCGCGCGGCCGCGGAAGGCGAGGATCACCTCGTCGTCGGGACCGAGCACATAGTCCTCGGGCAGCGCGCCGAACCCCGGCGGCGGCGCGGGGCCGGCACGGAAGGTCTCGTAGCCGAACTGGCGCAGCACCGGCGGGTCGAGCCGCGCGGCGAAGAAGGCCTCGGCGGCCGAGAGCGGTTCCTCGGGCGCGGCGGGCGCGGCGAAGGCAGGCAATGGCGCGGCCTGGACGGGGGCGCGTGGTGCGCTGCCCGGCAGGCCGGAGGGAGGGCCGCGCGTCGCACCCGCGTCGAGCAGCCGTTGCAGCACGTCCTGCTGGACGCCCGGCGGCAGGCTGGGCAGCGGCGCCCCACTCGGCAGGACCGAGGGCAGCGTCGGGGGTGCCAACAGCGGCGACGGCCCCGGCCCCGTCTGCGCCAGGCCGAGCGTCGCGCCGAGCGCCACCGCAAGCGCAACCGCCAGGCCCAGCCAGGTTCGGGAGCAGCGGGGCAGATTCGGCATGGGTGGCGACGGCGCTCCGGCAGAACTCGAGAGTGATTTATAAGGACTCTATACAACTTATTGGCGATTGCGAGTATCGTCGGCCGTCATTCACGGAGGCAGAACTGACGCGCGGCGCGACCCTGGGGTTTCCCGTTCGGCCGGCTGGCCGGCTGGCCCTGCTGGCCGACGCCGCTTGGCGGCTGGGGCCGCGGGCCTGCGGGCGGATGGCCTGGCACCGGCTGCGCCTGCACGCGGGTCTGGCGCGCGCGGCGCTGCCGGACGCGGACGTTCCGGACGGACCGCTGCTCGCGCCCGGCGCGGCACCGGGCGCCCCAGCGGCCGAGGACTGGTACGGCCCCTTCGATCCGGGCGTCCATGCGCTGGACCTCGACCTGTTCGGCCCCGGGGACATCCGGCCGGTCTGGGAACGGAACCGGCTGCTGGCGGTGCCGCTGCTCGCGATGGACGGCCGTGCGGCGGAGGCCGAGGCGCTGCTCGCCGCCTGGCGCGACGCCAACCCGCCCTTTCGCGGCCCGGCCTGGGCCTGCGGGCAGGAAGCGGCGCTCAGGGGGATGCACCTCGCCCTGGCGCTCGCGCTGGCAGGCGCGGACCGCGCGCCGACGGCGGCGATGCGCGCGCTGCTCGATGCCCATGCGCGGCGGATCCTGGCGACGCGCGCCTATGCGGCCGCGCAGGACAACAACCACGCGGTCAGCGAGCCGGCGGGACTGTTCGTGCTCGGCCTGGTGCTGGGCGATGCGGCGATGGCGCGGGAGGGCGCGGCAGACCTGGCGCGCGCCGTGGACCGGCTGGTCGCGCCGGATGGCGCCTTCGCGCAAGCATCGCCGGGCTATCAACGGTTGCTGCTCGACACGCTGGCGGTCGCCGAGTGGTTCCGCCGCCGCCACGGCGCCGCAGCCTTCGCCTTCGCCGATCGCGCGCGCGCCGCGACGCACTGGCTGCATCGGATCGCCTCGCCGGGCGGCGCGCTGCCGCGCTGCGGGCCGACCGACGATTCGGCCTTCGCAGATTTCTCGCGCGCCGGCCCGCAGGATGCGCGCGCATCCATCGAGCGCGCCGCGCGGCTGTTCTGCGACGCCGGCGCCGGGCGGCCCGAGGATCCCGGCTGCGCCGCGCTCGGCCTGCCCTGCCCCGCCTCTCGCCTGCCCGACACGGGCGCCTGGCGCAGCGAGGGCTGGGTGGGCGCGCGCGCCGGCGACCTCGCGCTGCTGCTGCGCACGGGCGCGCCGCTGCGATTCCGCCCCGGCCATGCCGACCTGCTGCATCTCGACCTGCGCCACGGCGAAGAAGCCCTGCTGCGCGACGGCGGCACCGGTGCTTACAACCCGCCGCCGGGCTGCGGCTGGTGGGCGGAAGCATTCGCCGGATCCGCCGGCCACAACACCGTCGAGTTCGACGGCGAGGCGCAGATGCCGCGCCTGTCGCGCTTCCTGATGGGCCGCTGGCCGCGCTGCGAGGCTCTGCCCGACGGCGCCGCGCTGACCGACGCGCGCGGCCGCCGCCACGAACGCCGCTTCCGCCTCGGCGCGCGGCGGCTGGACGTGGAGGACCACCTCTCCGGCCCCTTCCGCAGCGTCGTGCTGCGCTGGCGCCTGGCGCCGCGCGACTGGCGCACGACCGGCCTCGGCGCGGCGTGCGACGACGTCGCGCTGACGCTCGCCGCCGATGCGCCGGCCCGAATCCGCCTGACCCAGGGCTGGGAAAGCCCCGCCTACGGCGTGGTGCGCCCCGCTCCGGTTCTGGAACTCGCGGCCGAGGCGCCGGTCAGCCGCATCACGACATGCCTCGAGGTCGCGCCATGACGCTTCCCGCCCTGCTCCGCGCGCTGTGGGAGATGCGGCGTGGCCTCGCCCTCGCGCTCGCCATCGTCTGGGGCGCGGGTGCGACGATCGTGCTGACCGCGCCGCAATCCTACGTCGCGCGCGCCGTGGTCGCGCCGGCGGAGACCACCTCATTCGCGGTGTCGTCGCTGCTCTCGCCGAGCCCCTTCGCGCCCGGCGGGCTGCTCGACACGCGGCCGACCGGGAACTTCGCGATCTACCTCGGCGCGCTGCGCTCGGCCGAGGCAGCGGCGATGCTGGCGCGCGACACGCCGATCCTCTCCTCCCTCGCCGCGATCCGCGCGCGCAGCCTGCTCGCGCCGCTGCGCATCGCGCTCGGCGCCGACCGGCCGACCGATGCGGACGACGTGCTCGACTGGCTCGGCCGCAACCTCGCGACGACGCAGAGCCTTGTCTCCGTCACCTGGACGATCGAGCTGCCGAGCCAGGAGGCCGCCCTGGCCCTCGACATGCTGCGTCGCCTGCATGCCTTCGCGGAGGCCAAGGTGCGCGCCGACCTCGCCGACCAGGCGGCGCGGCGCGTCGCGGCGCTCGAGCAGCGGCTGGCGCGCGAGAGCGACCTCTTCGTCCGAAACAGCCTCTATGAATTGCTGGCGCAGCAGCAGCGCGCCGGGCTGGTCGTTTCGGCGGACGAGGCGGTCGCCGCGCGGCTGGTCTCCGCGCCGGTCGTGGAAGCGCGGCCGTCGCAGCCGAACCGTCCGCTGCTGCTGGCGCTGCTCGGCGTCGCGGGGCCGGTGGCGGTGCTGCTGGGCGGCGCGGCGCTGGCGCTGCTGCGCTCGGCACCGTCCCTGCCGCGGCCGCGGCACGAACCACAGATCGCGCCACCGACGCCGGCCGAATGACGATGCTCTCCGCACTCGTCGGCGGGCTGGCCGCGACGCTGCACTTCGCGGGCGCGCTGAAGTCGACGCCCGCGCTCGCGTCGCTGCCCTTCGATCTCACGCTGGCCGCGGGGCTCGGACTGCTGGCGGTGCTGCCGTTGCTGGTGGCCGCGCGCGACTGGCGGGCCGACCGCGCCATCGCGCTGCCCCTCGCCGCCGTCGGCGCGCTGTGGCTCTGGATGGTGGTCGCGGGCAGCTGGAGCCCGGCGCGGCTGGTGCTGTCGGCAAAGCTGCAGGAGACAGTGCTGGTGGGCCCGGCGATGCTTGCCGCGGGCATCGCCGTCGCGGCCGATGCCGGCGCGCTGCGCGCGGCGGCGCGGACCAGCCTCATGATCGGCATTTTCACCGCGGGATCCGTGGCGTTCGGCATCGCGACGGACCAGGTCGTGCTTGGCGGGCAGGTGGGCGCCAATCCGGACCTGGTGCGGGTGCAGTACCAGATCGCGGGGCTCGCCATCGCCTCGGCCGCCGGTCTCGCCGCGGTGCGGGCGGCGGAGGTGCGGCGCGTCATGCCGGTGCTGGCCTGGGCGGCGCTGGTCGCGGGCCTCGGCGCGGCGGCGCTGCTGCCGGGCGGGCGGACGGCACTGGCGGGGCTCGCGCTGGCCGTCGCGATCGCGCCGACCGTCGCGCTGTGGCGGCAGGGGCGGCGCGCGCTGGCGCTGACTTGGCCGCTTGGGGCCATCGGCGCGGCGCTGGCGGCGCTGGCGATCATCCTCGCCGATCCCTCGCTCTCGGCCGGGCTGCGAACGGTGGAACGCTTCACGGAAGGCGATTTCGAGACCTCCGGCCGATCCTGGCTGTGGTCGGTCGCGGCAGAGGAGGGTGGCGCGGCGCTGCCCTTCGGCCTCGGCACCGGCGGCTTCGCCATCGCCACCGGCAACGGCGACTGGCGCGGCGCGCACCCCCACAACCACGCCATCGAGGCACTGGCCGAGGGCGGCCTGCCCGGGTTGCTGCTCTGGCTCGGCGCCTTCGGCGGCGGGGCGGTGGCGGCGATGCGGCTCGGCCTGCGGGAGGACGGCTGGCGCGTGGCCCGCATCGCCGCGCTGGTGCTGCCGGTGGCGCTGACGGTGATGGTCTCGACCGACCTCGGCAACCGCATGGCCTGGTTCGCGCTGGGCCTCGCACTCGGCCTCGGCGTGACGGCGGAACCCCGGCATGTATGCGCGCTGCGGCAAGCGGATCGCTGACGTCGTCGGCGCGGCGCTGCTGCTGGCGGCGCTCGCGCCGGTGATGGCGGTTGTCGCGGTCATGGTGCGGATCGCCCTCGGCGCGCCGGTGCTGTTCCGGCAGGACCGCGCGGGGCTCGGCGGCGCGCCCTTCACCCTGCTGAAATTCCGCACCATGCGCGACGGCCCGGGCGAGGACGCGGCGCGGCTGACGCCAATGGGGCGCCTGCTGCGCCGCTTCGCGCTCGACGAGTTGCCGCAGCTGGTGAACGTGCTGCGCGGGGAGATGAGCCTGGTCGGCCCGCGGCCGCTGCCGATCGCGTATCTCGACCGCTACACGCCGCGAGAGGCGCTGCGGCTGTCGGTGCGTCCCGGGCTCGCGGGGCTCGCGCAGGCGGCGGGGCGCAATGCCGTAGGCTGGGCGGAACGCCTCGAACTCGATGCCCGCTATGCGACGACGCCGCCATACCTGCTTCGCGATGCGGCCATCCTGCGGCGCTGCGCGATTCTCGCGCTCACGGGCCGCGGCGCCTCGGCGCCCGGGCACGCCACCATGCCGGAACTGACAACGGATCGAATATAACTCTTGGTTGATTTGAGTTACTATAATTAAATCCTGAGTGTGACGGTCCTGCTGCCTCCCCGACATGGACTCACCCTGCCCGACGCGACCGCGGAGGGCTGGGCCAGCCGGCGCATCCCCCTCTCCCCGCCGCATCTGACGGGGCGGGAACTGACCTTCCTCGCGGCGGTGCTCGACAGCGGCTGGGTCGCCCCCGCCGGCCCGGCCATCCAGGACTTCGAGGCCGCGGTCGGCGCAGCGACCGGCTTCCCGCATGTCCTCGCCACCGCCTCGGGCACCGCGGCGCTGCACCTTGCCTATCGCGTGCTCGACATCGCGCCGGGGGACGAGATCTGGACACCCGGCTTCACCTTCGTCGCGACCATCGCCCCCGCGGTACAGATGGGCGCGGTGCCGCGCTTCCTCGATGTCGATCCGGGGTCCTGGACGCTCGACCCCGACCTGCTGCGGCGGGAATTGCGTGCGGCGGCACGGCGCGGGCGGCTGCCGCGCGCGGTGGTGGCGGTCGACATCTACGGCCAGGCGGCGGACCTCGATGCCATCGTCGCGGCCTGCGACCGGTGGAGCGTGCCGGTGGTCAGCGACAGCGCGGAAGGCCTCGGCGCGACGCTGCACGGCCGGCCGGCGGGGCGCGGCGCACGCATCGCGACCTATTCCTTCAACGGCAACAAGATCGTCACCGCGGGCGGCGGCGGGGCGCTCGCCTCGGACGATCCGGTGCTGGTCGCGCGCGCGCGGCACCTGGCGAGCCAGGCCAAGGACCACGCGCCGCACTACCAGCATTCTACCACCGGGCATGCCTACGGCATGTCCTCGATCCTCGCCGCGGTGGGGCTGGCGCAGGTCGCGGTGCTGGCCGAGCGCGTCGCCGCGCGGCGGGCGGTCTTCGCGCGCTATGTCGCGGGCCTCGCCGACCTGCCGGGCATCGGCTTCATGCCCGAGGCGGACTGGGCCCGCGCGACGCGCTGGCTCAGCGCCATCCGCATCGATCCCGCGCGCTTCGGTGCGGACCGGGAATCGGTGCGTCTCGCGCTGGAGGCGATCGGCGCCGAGAGCCGCCCGGTCTGGAAGCCCCTGCCCGACCAGCCGGTCTTCCGCGACGCGCCATCGGCCGGCGGCGCCGTCGCGCGCACGCTATTCGACGAGGGCCTCTGCCTGCCCTCCGGCACCGGCATGACCGCCGCCGAGCAGGACCGCGTCATCGCCGCCATCCGGGGCGTCTGCCGCGGCTGAGCATGCGCATCCTCTACCTGCACCAGCATCACTCCGGACCCGGCGGCAGTACGGCGACGCGCAGCCACGCCTTCGCCGAGGCGCTCGCCGCCGCGGGCCACGACGTCACCATCGCCTGCGGCCGCTACGCGGGTGCGGCGACCGGCCTCGACGGACCCTTCCGGCGCGGGCGGCGCGAGGGCCGCGTCGGCCGCCACCACGTCGTGGAATTCGACATCCCCTGCGGCAATGCGATGGGCCTCGCGGCGCGCAGCGCGGCCTTCCTCCGCTTCGCCGCGGCCGCCGCACCGCTCGCTGCCGCGGGCGGGACCGATCTCGTCTTCGCCTCCTCGACGCCGCTCACCGTCGCGCTGCCGGCGCTGGCCGCGCGGGCGCTGCGCGGCACGCCCTTCGTCTTCGAGATCCGCGACCCCTGGCCAGAATTGCCGCGCGCCATGGGCGGCGTGCCGGCGTCGGCGCTGTGGGCCATGGACCGCCTCGCCACCGCCGCCTGCCGCCGCGCCGCGGCCGTGGTCGCGCTGTCGGACGGCATGGCGAAGACGGCGATCGCGCGCGGCGCCGATCCCGCCCGCGTGCATGTCGTGCCGAATGGCTGCGACCTCGCGCTGTTCGGCCCGCATGTCGCGCCCTGGCGCCCGGCCGAGGCCGCACCCTGGGAATGCCTCGCGCTCTATGCCGGCGCGCATGGGCGGGCGAACGGGCTTGGCGTGCTGCTCGACGCCGCGGCGATGCTGCAGGCGCGCGGGGAACGCAACATCCGCATCCTCCTGGTCGGCGAGGGTTCCGAGAAACCCGCGCTGATGGCCCGCGCCGCCACGTTCGGCCTGACCAACGTCACCTTCCTCGATCCGATGCCGCGCGCAGCGCTCGGGGCGTTGCACGCGGGCTGCCAGGTCGCGCTGCACCTGCTGGCTGGCGTGCCGGCCTTCGCGGAATGGACCTCGCCCAACAAGATCATGGACGGGCTCGCCGCCGGCCTGCCGGTGGTGACCAACCAGCCCGGCCGCGCCGCCCGCATCGTCGAGGAAGGGCCGTCCGGCATCGCCGTGCCGCCGAACGATCCCGGCGCGCTGGCCGCCGCGCTGATGCGGCTCGCGCATGATCCGTCGCTGCGCGCGCGGCGCGGGGCCGCCGGTCGCCGGCAGGCGGTGCAGCGCTGGGACCGGCGGCTGCTCGCCGCGCGCTTCGTCTCGATCCTGGAGGGCGCCGTCGCCGCGCCACGCGGGCTGATCCAGGTGGCGGGCCGGCCATGAGCCTGCCGGTCGTCCATCTGGTCGTCGCCGCGCGGCCGAACCTGCCCAAGATCGCCGCGCTCTGGCACGCGCTCGCCGAGGCGCCGCCGATCTGCACGCCGCTCCTGCTGCACACGGGCCAGCACCACGACGCGGCCATGTTCGGGGACCTGCTCCAGGATCTCGGCCTGCCGGCACCGGCCATCGCCCTCGGTGTCAGCGGCGGCAGCCATGCCGAGCTGACCGGGCGCACGATGATCGCCTGCGAGGCCGCGTGGCGGCAGGCGCGCCCCGGCCTGGTCGTCGTCGCGGGGGACGTAGACGGCGCGCTCGCCGCCGGGCTCGCAGCACGGAAGCTGCGCATCCCCGTCGCGCATCTCGAAGCAGGATTGCGCTCCGGCGATCCGGACATGCCGGAGGAGATCAACCGCCGCGCGCTCGATGCCATCAGCGACATCCACTGGGCGCCGGACGACGCCTCCGCCGCGCGCCTGCGCCGCGAGGGTCACGCCCGCGTCCGCGCCGTCGGCAACGCCATGGTGGACAGCCTGCTGCGCCACCTGCCCGCGGCGATGCGGCGCCCGCTGCCGCAGGGCCTGGCGCCAGGCAACTACGGCATCGTCACGCTCCACCGGCCGGCCAATGTGGATGACCCGGCCGCGCTCGCCGCGCTGCTCGCCGCGCTGGAGGCGGCCGCGCGGCGCCTGCCGCTCGCCTGGCCGCTGCATCCGCGCACGCGGCAGCGGATGGAGGCCTTCGGCCTCGCGCCGCCGCCCGGCGTCACCATGCTGCCGCCGCTGCGCTACCTCGACTTCCTCGCCCTGCTCTCCCGCGCGCGGCTGGTCGCCACCGACAGCGGCGGCGTGCAGGAGGAAGCGGCGGCGGCGGGCGTGCCGTGCCTGACGCTGCGCGACACCACAGAACGGCCGGTGACGATCGAGGCGGGCGGCAACCGCCTGGTCACCGCGGCGGAACTGCCGGCAGCGGTGGCCGATCCGCCGCGGCGCTCGGCGCCGATCCCGTTGTGGGATGGCAAGGCGGGGGCGAGGATGCGGGCGCATCTCGCGGAGGTCTTCGCGAATGCAGGTCGTTGAGAAGGGCGGGGGAGGAGAACCTCCCCCGTTCCCCCTCCCTTCCTTGGATTTTCGGGCGCCTGCCGCGGCGGCCAGCACCCAGGTATCCAAGGAAGGAGGGGGGATTCGGGGGGAGTTCACTCCCCCTGTGCTTCTCCTGTCCGCCGCCCACCCCCCGGCCGACACCCGCGTGGTCCGCAAGGAAGGCGCGGCGCTGGCCGCCGCCGGTCATCGCGTGATCCATCTCTGCCCTGGCGGCGATGCGGCGGACCACGTCGACGGCGTCACGATCCGCACGCACCGCCACCGCCGCATCCGTGGGCTGCTCGCCCTCGCGCGCGATGCGGCGGCGCTGCGGCCCGCCGTGATCCATGCCTCCGAGCCCGACGCCTGGCTCGCCGCGCTGATCGCGGCACGGCGCTGCGGAGCGCGGGTCGTGCTCGACGTGCATGAACACTACCCCTCGCGGCTCGATGCCAGGCTGCCCGCGCCGCTGCGGCCGGTCGCGCGCGGGGCGATCGCCCTCGCCTGCCGGCTGATGGGCCGCGCGGCGGCTGCGGTGGTCGTGGCGAAGGACGGGCTCGACGATGCCTTCGCGGGGGCCCGGATCGTCCGTGTGCGGAACTACGCGCCCGCCCCGGCGATGCCACCACGGACGCACGCCAAGGGCCCGCTGGTGCTGGGCCATCTCGGCGCCATCGGCCGGTCGCGTGGCTGGCCGCAGATGCTCGACGCCCTGGCGCGCTGCCCGCCCACGACCCGGCTGCTGCTGGTCGGCCGCTTCACCGACGGGACCGAAGGGGACTTCCACGACCGCGCCGCCGCGCTCGGCCTGTCCGGACGCGTCGAGGTGACGGGCTGGCTGCCCCAGGGCCAGGCCATCGACCGCTTGCGCGCCTGCGACGTCGCGCTGGTCCTGTTCCAGCGTGGGGAGGAGAACCACCGCCTGGCCCTGCCCCACAAGCTGTTCGACGCCATGGCTGCCGGCGTGCCCGTGATCGCCCCGGACTTCGCCGAGGAGGTCGCCACCATCCTGCGCGCTGCCGGCTGCGGAATGCTGGTCGATACCGGCGACCCCGCCGCCATCGCCGGCGCCGTCGCGGCGCTGGCCGACCCGGTCCGCCGCGCGGCCCTGGGCGAGGCCGGCTGGCAGGCCGCCCGCGGCCCCTATGCCTGGGAAGGCGAAGCCGCCCGGCTGGTGGCCCTCTACCGCGACCTCGGCGCTGGCCCCGGCGGCGCCGTGGGCCTATAGCGCGGGCATGGCCCGAGGCCCCTCGCACCGAATCCTGCTGAACCTGGCGCTCGACAGCCTGCTTGCCTGCGCGGCCCTGCCGGCGGCGGTCTGGCTCGCCGCGCCCGGCGCCTGGCCGCCCGGTTCCTGGTGGACCGGGGCGCTGCCCGGAGCGGTGTTGGCCCTGGCCGCGGCCGGGGCCCCGTTGCGCCTGCCGCTGCAATACTGGCGCTTCGCCGGGCTGCGGGACCTGCTGGCGGTCGGCGGCGCGGCGATCGGCGCGGCGGCGCTGTTCGCCGCGGGGCTCTGGGTCGCGGGGACCTGGCAGCCGCCCAATCCCGCCTTCCCGGTGATCCATGCCGCGACGATGGCCGTGCTGTTGGTCGGCGGACGGGTTGCGAGTCTGCTCCAGGCCGCCCGTCATGCACGGGACGCGGCACCGGACGCCCAGAACGTGCTGCTGGTCGGCGCGGCCGAGGGCACCGACCTGTTTCTCCGCGCCCTCGCCCATGACCGCCGGGCGCCCTACCGCGTGATGGGCATCCTGTCGCTCCGCGCGCGGCAGGCCGGGCGGCGTATGCAGGGCACGCCGATCCTCGGCACGGTCGAGGATATCGAGGCGGTGCTCGACACCATGCGCGCCGAGGGGCGGCTGCCTTCCGTCATCGTGCTCGCTTCCGGCTTGTCCGGTCCGGCGCTGGAAAACGTGCTGGACGCCGCGGACCGCCAGGGCGTGCCGGTGCGCCGCGCCCCGGCGCCGACGCGCCTCGCCCCCGCGGGGGGCGAGGAGGCGCGGCGCGTCGAACTGCGCCCCGTCTCGATCGAGGACCTGCTCGACCGCCCGCAGGTGCCGCTCGACCGGGAAGGCATGGCGCGGCTGGTCCAGGGGCGGCGCGTGCTGGTCACCGGTGCCGGCGGGACCATAGGCGGGGAGCTGGCGCGGCAGGTCGCGGCCCTCGGCCCGGCGAGCCTCACGCTGCTCGATCACGGCGAATACGTGCTCTACGAGATCGACCTAGAGCTGCGGGAGAAGCACCCAGAGGTCGTGCGCCGCGCGGTGCTGGCCGATGTGCGCGACGAGGCGCGCATCCGCCGCCTGTTCGAAGAGATCAAGCCGGAGCTCGTCTTCCACGCCGCCGCGCTGAAGCACGTCCCGATGGTCGAGAACGACCCGTTGGAAGGCCTGCTCACCAACGCGCTCGGCACGCGCATCGTCGCCGACGCGGCGCGCGCGGTCGGCACCACCGCGATGGTGTTCATCTCGACCGACAAGGCGGTGAACCCGACCTCGGTGATGGGCGCATCGAAGCGCCTGGCGGAGATGTACTGCCAGGCCTTCGACCGCGAAGCGCGGCACGGCCAGGGCACGATGCGCTGCATCACCGTGCGCTTCGGCAATGTGCTGGGCTCGACCGGTTCGGTGGTGCCGCTGTTCCGCCGGCAGCTGGAGCGCGGCGGGCCGCTCACGGTCACGCACCCCGACATGCGCCGCTACTTCATGACGGTGCGCGAGGCGGTCGGGCTGGTGCTGCAGGCCTCCGTGGTCGGCACCACGGATCCCGAGAACATGCCGCCCGAGCTCGCCGATGGCGGCATCTTCGTCCTCGACATGGGCGAGCCGGTGAAGATCGTCGACCTCGCACGGCGCATGATTCGCCTCGCGGGCCTGCGGCCGGAGGAGGATGTCGAGATCCGCTTCACCGGCCTGCGTCCCGGCGAGAAGCTGTTCGAGGAACTCTTCCACGGCAAGGAAGCGCCGCGCCCGACCGAGTATCCTGGCCTGCTGGTCGCGACGCCGCGCACGGCCGACGCCGCCCTGGTCGGCCGGGCCATCGACGAGATCGCCGGCGCGGCGCGCAGCGGCAATCCGCGCGCGGCGTTGCAGCAGCTCGGGCGGCTGGTGCCCGAATTCGACCACGCACCCGAAGGCACGGCGGCGAGCCGGTAGTGGCCCGCATCGCGATCGGCAGCATCGTCCCCTCCTCCAACCGGGTGGTGGAACGGACGACGGCGTCGATCCTGCGCCACCTGCCCGGGGTCGATTCCTGCATCGCCCGCATCCCCTATGCGCCCGACGGCAGCGGCCAGCCGGCGGGGGCCTATGACGCAGCGTCCTATGCCGAGGCGGCCCGGCTGCTCGGCCATGCCGGGGTCACGGCAGTCGCCTGGAACGGCACGCGCGGGGCGGCGCTGGGCCTGGCAAAGGACCGCGCGCTGGTCGTGCTGATGGCGGGGACGGCCGGCTGCCCGGCGACCACCACGGCGCTGTTTACGGCCGAGGTGCTGGAGCGGCTCGGCGCCCGGCGGATTGCGATCCTCGCACCCGGCGCGACGATGGAAGCGGATGCCCACGCCGTCGGCTTCGCGGCGGCGGGCTTCGCCACGGTCGCGACGCGGGGGCTGGGGTGCCGCGACAACCTCGCCGCCGCCGCGGTCGCCCCTTCGACCATGGCCGCGGTGGTCCGTGCCCTGGCCATCGAGGCCGCCCCCGACGCCATCCTGGTCTGGAGCACCAACCTGCCCGGCTTCGACGCCATGGCGCCACTCGAAGCCGAACTCGGCATTCCCGTCCTGGACAGCGCCGCAACCGGGCTGGCCGGGCTGCTCGCCATGGCCGGGGTCGCGACGGCGCCGCTCGCCCCGCTCGGCCGGATCTTCGCCGCCCCCTGAAACGCTTCAGCGCCCCCCTCGCCGCTCCGGGCCACGCTGCGTCATCGCATCCGCATCCCGGGGGCAGGCCATGATTCGCCGTTGCATCGCCGTTCTCGCCGTCCTGCTGCTGGCCCTGCCGGCCGTGGCAGGGGCGAATCCGCTGGCGGGCACCTGGCGCCTGGCCGCGGACGGCCAGACGGTCGAGATCGAGCTCTCCGCCGATGGCCGCTTTGCGCGCCGCGACATCGGCCCCGATGGCCGCGCGACGACCGTCACCGGGCACTGGACGCTGGCCGACCAGGCCCCCTGGCTCCGGCTGGTGATCGAGGACTGGTCGCCCCGGCAGGCCTGCGGCCTGACCGGATGCGCCGAAATCCGGATGCTGCCGGGCGAGACCTATCGGTACGCCCTTCGCGGCGGCGACACGCTTCTCCTTGAGGACACCGGTGGCCGCCTGGCCTTCCGGCGCGCGGGATAGCAGCGATGGGCATGTCCATTTCCCAGATCGAAGCCTCGCTCGATCTCGCGGCCGATCTCGACCAATGCCGCGCCGGCTTCGGCGCGCTCCTGGCGCGCGCCGACCTGCCGGCCAGTGCGGCGAGCGAGATCCGCCGCCGGCACGCCGAGCCGCATCGCGCCTATCACGACGCCGCGCATGTCGGCTTGCTGTGGCTGCGCCACCTGCTGCATGGCGGCGATCCGGGCGACCGCGACTTCGCCCTCGCCATCCTGTTCCACGATGCCGTCTACGATCCGCGCGCGAAGGACAACGAGGCGCAGTCCGCGGCCCTGCTCGCGGCCATGGTCCCCGGCGACACCGCCTGGGCACAGCAGGCCATCCTCGCGACGGGCGACCACATGGCCTATGCGGGGGCCGATTGCCGGGTCCTGCGGCTGCTCGACCTCGATCTGAGTCCGCTTGCCGAACGTCCCGCAGCCTTCGCGCGCAACGCCGCGTTCCTGCGCCGCGAATACGCGGCGGTGCCCGAGCCGGTCTGGCGTGCCGGGCGGCGTCGCGTGCTGGAAGGCTTCGCCGCGGCACCCGCGATCTTCCGCACGCGCCTGGGCGCGGCCTACGAGGTGCCGGCGCGGGAGAACCTCGCCGCGGAGATCACCTCGCTCGCCGCGGCGGCATGACGCGAAAGGCGCCGGCCGTCACCAGGCCGAGCACCAGCCCTTCGACCGCCCCGCCGATGGCGGCGCCCACCACCAGCGATACCGACCCTGCCGCACCGAGGCCGAAGATCCAGCGCAGACTCGCGACCAGCGTGCCGAGCATGACGCCGAGCGTGACCACCAGCGGCCAGGTGCCACGCCGGTCCGTCACGCTGCGCAGCACCCGCGCCTGCCCGATGCCGAACAGCACGCCGCCCAGGACGCCGCCCAGGACGCCGTGCAACGCCGCACCCACCACGACATAGCCGGCGATCGGCATCGCGCCGCCATGACGCGCCAAGGCCCCGATGGCGAGGCCTGAAACCACCGCCACCGCAAAACCCGCCCCGGCCGAGACACCGATCCAGGCGGCCGCAGGCAGGTCCGGATAGGCCCGCCGCAGCGCCCAGGCCTGCGCCGCGCCGAGCACGCCGCCCGCGATGGCGCCGCCCACGGCCCGAACCACCACCAGCAAGGCGCCGAAGCGCCCGGCTTCCGTCGCCAGGACCGAGGGCCGCACCGACAACCCCCACAGCGTCGCCAGCGGCGCGCCGATCGCGAGCCCCGCCATGCAGGCGAGGACCCAACGTCCGGCGAAGTCCTTGGGCGGCGCCCAGGTCTCCATCACCCCTCCTCAGGCAGCGTCACCGAGAGCCAGCCGCGCCCGTCCATGCGCGCGACATCGCCCTTCAGCAGCAGCACGGTGGTGGTGTCGCTCTCGACGATCGCCGGGCCCGCGACGTCCTGCCCCGCGGCTAGCGCGGCGAAGTCGAAGACGGGCAGGTCGGCTTCGGCGCCACCCAGGCGCGCGCGGCGCCGCGCGAAGGGCGCGGCGGGCTCGGCGCGACCCGCGCCCTCGGGCACCGGCATGGGCGGCAGCCGGCCGATCACCGCGAGACGGGCATTGACCAGCACCACCTCCTCCCCGCGCAGCGCGTAGGTGAAGAGGGATTCGTGGCGTTCGTGCAAGGCCTCGGCGACGCGCCCCGCGAGGCCGGGTGCGTCCCAGGCCAGGTGCTCGAGCGGCACGGCGATCTCGAAGACCTGTTCGCCGTAGCGCATGTCCGCGGCGCGCTTGGTCTCCACCTCGCCACCGAACCAGGTAGCGACGCGGGCACGGCCCTCCTGCTCGAGGCCCGCCCAGATCGTGCGCAGCGCGGCATCGTCCGGCACCCCGCCGGTGCCGAGCTCGCTGCGCGCCATCTCGTAGCGCAGGTCGGTGTGCAGCATGCCCCAGGCCGACAGCCCGGCCGCGAAGACCGGCACCGCGACCTTGCGCATGCCGAGCTCGCGCGCCACGGCAGAGGCATGCAGCCCCGCCGCGCCGCCGAAGGCGAGCAGGGTGAAGTCGCGCGGGTCGACGCCGCGGCGCACCGTCGCGACGCGGATGCCGTCCGCCATGCGGACATTCGCCAGGCGATGCACGCCCTCGGCCGTCGCGAGCGCATCGATGCCGAGCGCGGCGCCCAGCCGTTCGAAGGCGCGCAGCGCGCCATCGCGGTCGAGCTTCCGCGCGCCGCCGAGGAAGTTGCCGGGGTCGAGGTAGCCGAGCACCAGGTTGGCGTCGGTCACCGCGGGTTCGGTCCCGCCCTGGCCATAGGCGACCGGGCCCGGCACCGCGCCGGCGCTGCGCGGGCCGACCTGCAGCGTGCCGCCGGCGCCGACATGGCCGATCGACCCGCCGCCAGCGCCGAGCGTCACGATGTCGAGGCTCTCGAGCGCGATGCGCTCGCCGGCCACGGTGCGGCCGCGGCCCAGCGCAGCCTCGCCGTCCTGGACCAGCGCGATGTCGGTGGAGGTGCCGCCGACGTCGAAGGTGATGAGATCCTGCCCGAGGCCGCGTTCGGCCAACGCCACGCCCGCCGCGACGCCGCCCGCCGGGCCGGACAGCGCCGTGCCGGCCGCAAGGCGCGCCGCTTCCTCGACCGGCGCGACGCCGCCATGGGAAAGGATGACGAAGACGTTCCCGTCATAGCCCGCATCCGACAGTCGCCCGCGCAGCCGCGCCAGGTAGCGCGAGACGATCGGGCCGACATAGGCGTTCACGCAGGCGGTCGAGAAACGCTCGAATTCCTTGATCTGCGGCAGGACCTCGGCCGAGGTCGTGACGAAGATGCCGGGCATCGCGGCGCGCACCGCCTCGGCCGCCGCGCGTTCATGCGCGTCGTCCCGCCAGGAATGCAGGAAGCAGACCGCGACCGCCTCGACCTTCTCGGCCTTCAGCGTGGCGATGGCGGCGTCGAGCGAAGCCTTGTCCAGTGCGGTTTCCACGCGCCCGTCCGGGCGGATGCGTTCGCGCACCGGCAGGCGCAGGCGGCGCGGCACCAGCGCGGGCGCGGCCGGCAGGCGCAGATCGTAGCGGTCGGGCTTGAGGCCCTCGCGCATCTCGATGACATCGCGGTGGCCCTCCGTGGTGAGCATCGCGACCTTGGCGCCCTTGCGCTCCAGCAGCGCATTCGTCGCGACGGTGGTGCCGTGGACGATGCGCTCGGTGCGCGCGAGGAGATCCTTCAGGGACAGGCCGAGGCGATCCGCCAGAACGCCGAGGCCGTTCACGACGCCCTCGCTCTGGTCCGCGGGCGTGCTCGATGCCTTGGCGAGAGTCGTCACGCCATCCGAAGCGACGCAGACCACGTCGGTGAAGGTGCCGCCGACGTCGACGCCGATGCGGTAGGTGGCGCTCATGGCTGCGCTCCGGAGAAAAGGAAGGTCGGGGGAGGGGAACCTCCCCCGATCCCCCTCCCTTCTCTGGAAACTGGGGAACTGACTGCCGCGGCCAGCGCCGAGGTGACAGAAGAAGGAGGGGGGCTCGGGGGGAGTTCACTCCCCCCGACCTTCATCGCCCGCATCACAGCAGCCCTTCCTCGGCATCGCGGGCGCGCGCCGCCGGATCGCGCTTCTCCGGCGGGCCCCACCCGCCGCCGCCACCCGCGCGCACATGCAGCGTGTCGCCCGGCGCGAGCGGAATGCCGACTTCCTTCGTCTTCAGATCACGCGACGTCCCATCCGCGCGGTTCAGCGTGTAGTGGTGCGGCGCCGCGTCCTGGCCACCGAGCATCCCCGCCGCGCCATACCGCACGCCGTCGCCCGCGGTGTTCGCCACCGAAGGGCCATCGGTCTCGAGCCGCATGACGAGCTCGCCGCCGAGGCCGCCGCGATAGGTGCCGTCGCCGGCGCTGCCGGGACGGAATTCGTGCTTGGCGAAGAACAGCGGGAAGCGCGCCTCGGCCATCTCCACGCTGCCGAACTTCAGGCCGCCGGCGGAATGCCATTCGCCCGCGGTGGACCAGCCGTCGCCGCGCGAGGATCCACCGCCGCCAGGCCGCGCATGGAACAGGTGCCAGACGAAGGACCGGCCCGGCCGCCGTGCGTCGCTGCCCTTGATCGCGACGCGGAAGCGCCGGCCCCAGCCGCCCATGGCGCGCTCGGGACAGGCATTGGCCAGCGCCTTGACCACTGCCTCCACGATCTCGTTCGAGCAGTGGGAGGTGCACATGGTCACGGGCGCGCCCTCGCGCGGCAGGACGATGGTGCCTTCCTTGGCGATGATCTCGATCGGGCGGAAGCAGCCGTCGTTCTTCGCGACCTCGGGGTCGAGCAGGAAGGCGATCGCCATGCGCACCGCGCTCGCGGTGTTGGGCCAGGAGGAATTGAGGAAGGAGGGCACCTGCGGCGCGGAATCCGACAGGTCCACCGTGATGGAATCGCCCTTCTTCGTGACGGTCGCGCGGATCGCGATATCCTCGTGCCCGAAGCCGTCGTCGTCGAGGAAGGCCTCGCCCTTCCATTCGCCATCCTTCCAGGACGCGATGATGCGCCGGGCATGCGCCTCGGACAGCGCGAGGATGGCGGCGACCGCGGCCTCGGTCTCCGCCGCGCCATGCTTGTCGAGCACGGCGAGCAGCCGCTTCTCGCCCAGGTGCGCCGCGCCGATCATCGCCATCAGGTCGCCGCGCACCTCGCGCGGCAGACGGGTGTTGGTGACGATCATCCGCACCAGGTCCGGTCGCGCCATCCGCCCCTGGCCGAGCAGGATCGGCGGCAGGCGCAGGCCTTCCTGGAAGATCTCGGTCGCCGCAGGGTTGTAGGCGCCGTGGGTGCCGCCGCCGATGTCCGTGTGATGCGCGCGCACCACCGAGAAGAACATCAGTCGCCCGTCGGCGAAGACCGGCACCACGATGGTCAGGTCCGGCAGGTGCGATCCGCCATGATAGGGATCGTTCAGCAGGTAGATGTCGCCCTCGGCGATCCCAGCGCCGAAGGCCTCGACCACCGCCTGCACGGCGAAGGGCATGGCGCCGACATGGACCGGGATGTGGTCCGCCTGGGCGAGCAGCCGCGCGCCCGCGTCGCACAGCGCGATCGAGAAGTCGCGCGAGGAGTTCAGGATCTGGGAATAGGCGGTGCGCAGCATCGCCTCCCCCATCTCCTCGACAATGGCGCGGAAGCGATTGTCGAGGACCGAGAGCGTCACGGGATCGGGCGTCGTCATGGGACGGCACGCTCCGGCGCGGCGCGCGCGGCGTCAAGGCTTCGCAGCGGCGGGATGCCGGGCCATGATCCCGCGCAAGTTCCAAGGGAAGGAAGCGCCATGACCGTCACCGTCGAGAACCCGGACCTGCGCATCGTCACGGACGGGCTGCGCTTCCCCGAAGGCCCGGTCTGCATGCCGGACGGTTCCGTGGCTCTGGTGGAGATCGAGGCACGGCGCATCACCCGCGTCGCAGAGAACGGCACGAAATCCACCATCGCCACCGTGACGGGCGCGCCGAACGGTCTGGCGCTGGGGCCGAAGGGGGTGCTCTACGTCTGCAACAATGGCGGCTTCTCCTGGCATGATGAGCCCGGGATGCTGCGCCCCACCGGCCAGTCGCCCGATTATTCCGGCGGCCGCATCGAGACGGTGGACCCCGCCACCGGCAAGGTCGAGACTCTGTATCGCGCCGTCGACGGGCGGCCGCTGCGCGGGCCGAACGACCTGATGTTCGACGGCCAGGGCGGCTTCTGGTTCAGCGACCTCGGCAAGGTGCGCGCGCGGGACCGCGACCATGGCGGCGCCTATTGGGGCGCGGCGGACGGATCCCGCGTGGTCGAGGCCGCCTTCCCCGTCTTCGGCGGCGCCAACGGCAT
Organism: Neoroseomonas marina; assembly: GCF_012927745.1. Taxonomy (GTDB): domain Bacteria; phylum Pseudomonadota; class Alphaproteobacteria; order Acetobacterales; family Acetobacteraceae; genus Neoroseomonas; species Neoroseomonas marina. The sequence continues at coordinate 10,590 of NZ_JABBKX010000010.1, read as the reverse complement.
CGGCATCAGCCCCGACGGCAAGACGCTGTATGTCGCGGAGACCGAGACCGGGCGGCTCTGGGCCTGGGATATCGAGGGGCCGGGCAAGGTGCGGAAGGAACCCTGGCCGTCGTCGAATGGCGGGCGGGTGCTGTGCCAGTTCCCGGGCTACCGGCGGCTCGACAGCCTGGCCATCGCGGCATCGGGCAACATCGTCGTCGCGACGCTGGTGAGCGGCGAGATCACCACCGTCTCGCCCGCCGGCGAGATCGTCCACGTCGTGAAGATGCCCGAGCGCATGCCGACCAACATCTGCTTCGGCGGCGCCGACATGCGGACCGCGTACATCACCCTGTCCACCAGCGGGAAGCTGGTCGCGATGCCGTGGCATGAGCCGGGATTCCGCCTGCCGCACGGTTGACAGGCGCCAGCGCGCAGCGGAACCTTTGCGCAATTAAGCAAATCCCCGTGGGAGTATCGTCCATGTCCGGTCCGCAGATCGCGCGCCGCGCCTTGATGGGCACGGCGCTGGCCGCGCCTTTCATCCGCCCCGCCGCCGCGCAGGGCGGCGATCCCTACGTGATCGGCACGCTGTTTCCGATGAGCGGCCCGAACGGCGAGTACGGGACGTTGTTCACCAGCGGTGCGGCGCTCGCCATCGAGCACGCCGCGCAAGATCGCATGCTGCGCCGTCCGATGCGCATCCAGGCCGAGGACACCCAGGCCCTGCCGCAGCAGGGCGTCATCGGCATGACCAAGCTCGTGAACGTGGACAAGGCGCATTACGTCCTGGTCGGCTTCACCGCCGTGTCCAAGGCGGTCGCGCCTGTCGGGGACCGGGCGAAGACCATCATGGTCAATGGCGGCGCCGTCGGCCCGGACCTGGCCGGCCTGTCGCCCTATTTCTGGAACGTCATCCCCCTCGCGCATCTCGAGACGCAGGCCTTCCTGCCCTTCCTGATGCAGCGGAACCTGAAGCGCATCGCCCTCGTCTATGTGGACGATCCGCTGGGCGATGCGATCCTGGGCCTGCTGCGGACCGAGTTGCCGAAGACCGGCGGCGAGCTGGCCGGCACCTTCTCGGTGCCCCGCACGGCGCAGCAGTTCGGCCCCGTCGCGGCGCGCGTGCGCCAGGTGCGGGCGGATGCGGTCTATGTCGCCTCCTTCGGCGCGCAGCAGGCGCAGATCATCAAGGGGCTGCGCGACAACGGCATCCGCCAGCCGATCGTCGGCTATTCGGCGCTGTCGATCGCGTCCGTCACCGCGCTGCCCGAAGCCGAGGGCGTGATCTTCACCAGCCAGAAGTTCGACTACACCGGCGGATCCGAGATCACCCGCCGCTTCGCGACCGACTTCAAGGCGAAGCACGGCAGCGAACCCGGCGCCTACAACGCCAACTACTACAACGCGGTGCGGCTCTTCGCCCTGCTGGCGAAGGACCTCGAGGCCCAGAACACCGAGGTGAACGGGGACAGCCTGCGCGCCACGCTGCTGCGCGTGCGGGAATTCGACCTGGTCGGCGGCAAGGGCCGCTTCGACGACCAGGGCAACATGTCGGCGGACATCCAGGTCAACGAGATCCGCGGCGGGCGCGTCGTCCCGATCGCCTGAGACCCCGCGTGCTCTTCCTGCAACTCCTGCTGCAGGGCATCCAGACGGGTGCCCTGTATGCGCTGACCGCCGCCGGCTTCGCGCTGATCTTCGGTGCGACCCGCATCTTCCACTTCGCGCACGGGACCTCCTTCACCCTTGCCGGCTACGCCTTCCTGTTCTGCTGGAACGGGGGGCTGCCGGGATGGATCGGCACGCTCGCGGGCATCGCGGTCGCGATGCTGTTCGGCCTCGCCATGGAACGGCTGGTCTACCGGCCGATCCAGCGGCACGAGGGGTCCTTCTTCACGGTCTTCGTCGCTGCCTTCGGCGTCGCCGTCGTGGTGCAGAACCTGGTCGGCATGGTCGCCGGGCGCGGCTTCGCATCGGTGGATACGCGGCTGTCGCTCGCGACCGAGGTGCTGCCGGACGTCTTCCTCGCGCCGATCTTCTGGATCGCGATCGCGGTGGCGGTCGTGCTGTTCGCCGCGCTGTCGGCCTTCCTCACGCGCACCCATGCGGGCGTCGCGCTGCGGGCGCTGGCGCAGAACCCGGACCTGCTGCGGGCCTACGGACTGTCCTCGAACCGGCTGTCGATGCTGGCCTTCGCAGTGGGTTCCGCCATGGCGGCGCCGGCGGCGATCCTGACGGCGATGACGACCGGGCTGAACGAGGCGATCGGCCACCACGTCATGCTGATCTCCATGGCCGCGACCATCGTCGGCGGCGTGGGGTCGCTGCGCGGCGCGGCGCTTGCGGGGCTGATGCTGGGCGTGGCCGAATCCGTCGCCCTGCAGTTCGTCGACACGCAATGGGCCGAGGCGGTGTCGTTCCTCGTGCTGTTCGCCTTCATCATCTTCCGCCCGAGCGGCTTCTTCGGGGTGGCCCAGACGCGATGATCGCCTATGCCGCAAACCTCGCGACGATCGTCGCGATCTTCGGGATCCTCGCCGCCACGCTGAACTTCGTGGTGGGCTTCGCGGGGATCTTCTCGGTCGCCCACGCCGTGTTCTTCGGCCTCGGTGCCTATGCGGGGGCGCAGGTGGCGCTGCACATCGTCCCCGATGCACTCCTCGCCTGCGTCGTCGCGGCGGTGGTGGCGGGCGGGCTGTCGCTGTGCCTGGCGCTGCCGGCGCTGCGGGTGAGAGGGGAATACTTCGTCGCGGCCTCGCTGGGGCTGCAGATGATGGCGACCACGCTGTTCTCGGAAGCCAAGGCCTTCACCGGCGGCATCGGCGGGCTGGTCGCCATCCCGCGCCCGACGCTGTTCGGCATGGAGGTCTCGGTGCTGCCGCTCGCGCTCGTCGCGCTGGCGCTGATCCTGTTTGCGACCGCGCTGCTCCAGCGCGGCGCCTTCGGGCGCACGCTGCAGGCCCTGCGCGACGCCGAAAGCGCGGCCGAGGCGCTGGGCAAGAACGTCGCGGCGGCGAAGACACTCGCCATGCTGTTCGCCTGTGCCGGGGCCGGCATCGCGGGCGCGCTGTTCGCGCTGCACCTGTCCTTCGTGAACGTCGAATCCTTCACCATGGACCAATCGGTGCTGGTGATGGCGATGGTCATCATCGGCGGCACGGGCACGCTGTGGGGTCCGGTCATCGGCGCGATCATCCTGCTCTCGCTGCCGGCGGGCCTCGCCTTCGTGCCCTTCATCCCGGCGACCGAGGTCGGGGCCGTGCAACAGATCATCTACGGCCTCGCCATGACGCTGCTGATGATCTTCCGCCCGGCCGGACTGGTCGGCGACCTCTCGAAGGGGAGGGCCACGGCATGACGGACGAGGTCCTCCGCACCGAGAACCTGGCGCGCGCCTTCGGTGGGCTGCAGGCGGTGGCCGGCGTGTCGCTCTCGCTCTATGCTGGAAAGGTCACGGCACTGGTCGGGCCGAACGGCGCCGGCAAGACGACGACCTTCAACCTCATCACCGGCAACCTGCGCGCCGATTCCGGCGCGGCGCAGATCCGCGGCAAGCCGATCATGGGGCTGAAGCCCTGGCAGGTCGCGCGGCTCGGCGTCGCGCGCTCCTTCCAGGACCTGCGTCTGTTCACGCATATGACCGTGCGCGAGAACGTGCTCGCCGCGACCGAGACCGCCTCGTGGTTCTGGCAGCCCGGCGGCGGCGCGGCGCGACGTGCGCGGGAAGACCGGGCAGCGCGCGCCCTGGAGGCGACCGGCCTCGCCGCGCTCGCCCATGCCCGCGCGGTCGACCTCGCCTATGCGGAACGCAAGTTCCTCTCCATGGCGCGCATCCTCGCCGCCGAGGCCGATATCTGGCTGCTCGACGAACCCGCCTCGGGCCTCGATTTGGCCTCGCGCCTGCGCTTCGGGGAATTGCTGCGCGGCGCGACCGCGCGGGGCGTCGCGATCTGCCTGATCGAGCACAACCTCGACGTGGTGACGGAACTCTCCGACCGCATCGCCTTCCTCGACCAGGGGAAGGTGCTGGCGGAAGGCGACCCGCAGACCATCCTCCGCGACCCGGCGCTCGCCGCCATCTATTTCGGCGACCGCCCGCAGGAGGCCGCATGAGCCAGGACGCCATCGAGGCGCAGGGCCTCGCCGCCGGCTATGGCGGGCGCGAGGTGCTGCAGGATGTCGCGCTGACGCTGAAGGCCGGCGAGATCCTCTGCCTCATCGGCCACAACGGCGCGGGCAAGTCGACGCTGCTGCGCGTGCTGTTCGGGCTGCACCGCCCTTCGGCCGGCAGCATCCGCATCTTCGGGCAGACGCCGGGGACCTATACGCCAGCCGCGCTCGGCGCCGTCGGCGTCGCGCTGGTGCCGGAAGGCCGCGGCGTCTTCCCCGACCTGACGGTGGAGGAGATCTTCGGCCTCGCCCTGTGGTCGGCCGGCGTGGCGAAGGCCGAGCAGCGCGAGCGCATCGAGGAAGTCCTCGAGGTCCTGCCGCGCATCAAGGAGTTCCGCACGCGGCGTGCCGGCACGCTCTCGGGTGGGCAGCAGCAGATGGTCTCGATCGGGCGGGCGCTGCTGACGCGCCCGAAGGTGCTGCTGCTGGACGAACCCTCGATCGGCCTGGCGCCGAAGCTGTTCCAGGACCTGATCCGCCCGATCGCCGCGCTACGCGAGACCCGCGGCATGTCGATCCTGCTGGTCGAGCAGAATGTGCGCGAGGCCTTCGCCGTCTCGGACCGCGTGCTGGTGATGCGCTCCGGCGCCTTCATCTACGAGGGCACGCCCGCGGACCTCGACGACCACGCGAAGCTGATGGAGCTGTTCTAGAGCCGTTTCCGTTCGCCATGGCTCACGGCAACATCTCTATATTTTTGTTTTCGCGAGCATCTTCACCCGATCAGGTGATTCCACCTGATCGGGATCTGCTCTAGCGGTTGTGCCCCGACACCTCCGCCCCCGCATCCGGTGCGAGCCGTGCATGCAGGGGGATGGAGGCGAGCACCACGACCGCCGCGACGACGAAGCCCCAGGAGAAATCGGCGGCGACCAGCGCCGAGCGCCCGGACAGCGCCAGGCAGGTCTCGAGCGTCGTCGTCGCCAGCACCACGCCGAGCGCCGGCGTCAATTGCTGGAGCGTGCCGTAGAGCGCGGTCGCGCGCGACATGCGCTCGGCCGGGACATCCGCGAAGGCCAGGGTATTGAGCGCGGTGAACTGCAGGCTGCGCGCCAGGCCGCCGGCCGCGAGCAGCGCGAAGATCGCAGCGGCCGGCCAGGCCGGCGTGACCAGCGCCAGCGCGGCGATGCCGAAGGATGCGACGACGCCATTGATCACCAGCGCCCCGCGGAAGCCGGTGCGCCGCAGCAGCGGCCGCACCAGCGGCTTCATCGCGAAGGCGCCGAGTGCCGTCGCGAAGGACACGAAGCCGCTCTGCGAGGCGCTCATGCCGAAGCCGATCTGCAGCATCACCGGGATCAGGAATGGCACCGCGCCCGCGCCGGTGCGGAACAGGCTGCCAGCGACGGCCGGGTCGCGGAAGGTCGCGATGCGGAACAGCGAGAGGTCGAGCGCGGGCTGCGGCACGCGCTGGCAGTGCCGCACCGCGAGCCATCCGGCGAGGATCCCGGCCGCCAGCGCGAGCACCGACACCCATCCCGGCACCACGTGACGGCCCACCGTCTCGATGCCGAACATCACCAGCGCCAGCGCCGTGCCAGTCAGCGCGAGGCCCACCACGTCCGGCGGCCCGGGCCGCGTCGGCGGCACATGCGGGATCTTCCACGCCACCAGCGCGAAGCCGATCAGCCCGATCGGCACGTTGATCCAGAACACCGCGCGCCAGGACCACAGGTCCGTCAGCACGCCGCCGAGCGGCGGGCCCGTCACCGGCCCCAGCAGCGCCGGCATGGTCAGCCAGGCCATGGCCGAGAGCATGTCCTTCTTCGCCACGCCGCGGAGCAGCAGAAGCCGCCCGACCGGCACCATCATTGCGCCACCCAGGCCCTGCAGCACGCGGAACGCGACGAGTTCGCCCAGGCCCTGCGCCCGACCGCACAGGACGGAGGACGCGACGAAGGTCAGGATCGCGAACATGAAGACGCGCTTCGCCCCGAAGCGGTCGGCGATCCAGGCGGAGAAGGGGATGAAGACGGTCAGCGCCACCAGGTAGGAGGTGATGGCGGCGCCAAGGCGATAGGGATCCTCGTGCAGGTCCCGCGCCATGGCCGGCAGCGCGGTGGCCAGCACCGCGCTGTCGAGGTTCTGCATGAACAGGGCCGAGGCGACGATCAGCGCAATGCCGCGATGGTCGCGCGCCTCGCTCACGGCGTCAGGATCACCCGGCCGGCGCTGCGGCGCGCGCGGACCTCGGCCATCGCCTCGCGGAAGCCTTCGAGCGGGAAGGCGGCGTGCACCTCGGGCCTCAACGCGCCGGCCTTCCACCAGGCCATGAGCTGCGCCCAGAGCTCGTGCGCCCGCGGCGCATGGGCCCGACGATTGTCGCCCGGCGACCAGCCGACATAGGTGCCCCAGTTCACCCCCGCGACCGCGATGTTCTTCAGCAGCAGCAGGTTCGCCGCCACGGTCGGGATGCCGCCGCCCGCGAAGCCCACAACGACCAGCGTGCCGCCATCGCCGAGGCAGCGCAGCGAATCGTCGAAGGCATCGCCGCCGATGGTGTCGAGGACGCATCCGACGCCCGCGCCGCCCGTCGCCGCGCGCACCGCCTCTCGGAACGATTGCGCACTGTCGAGCACGACATCGGCGCCGCGCGCGCGCAGCAGGTCGTGCTTCGCCGCGCCCGCGCGCGCGATGACACGGCAGCCCATGGCCTTGGCGATCTCGACCCCGGCGAGCCCGACGCCGCCGGCCGCGCCATGCACCAGCACCCAGTCGCCGGCCGCGATGCGTCCGCGCCACAGCAGGCCCGATCCCGCCGTGGGGTAGGAGATCGGGAAGGCCACCGCCGGTTCCATCGGCAGCCCGTCCGGGATCGGCACGACATGGATGTCGTCGGCGACCGCTTCCTCGGCATAGCCGCCCCAGTCGAGCACGGCGAAGACGCGCGTGCCGGGCGGCGGGGCCTCGGCGTCCGGCGCGGCCTCGATGACGGTGCCCACCACCTCGGTGCCGGGGATGAAGGGCAGCGGCGGCTTGCGCTGGTACTTGCCCGCGACCACGAGCTGCGTCGCGAAGGAGACGCCGACGGCCGCGACCCGGATGCGCACGCCGCGCGGGCGCATCGGCGGCGGCGGGACGTCCCGGATCTCGAGTTCGTCGAAGTCGCGCCAGGTCTCGCAGAGGATCGCGCGCATCAGTCGAGCCTGATGTTCGCGGTGCGGACGATCGCGCCGAATTTCTCGTACTCGCTGCGGCAGAAGGCGGCGAAGTCGGCCGGCGTGTCGGCCACCGGATCGGCGCCGAGCGTCGCGAGCCGCGCCCGCACGTCGCTGTCCTGCACCGCGACGGCGACGGCGCGCTGCATCCGCTCCGCGATCGCCATCGGCATGCGCGGCGGCGCCCAGATGCCGTACCATGTGGAGATCACCAGGCCCGGGAAGCCCGCCTCGGCGGTGGTCGGCAGGTCGGGATAGGCGGCGATGCGCGCCGGCGTCGTGACCGCGAGCGGCCGCAGCAGCCCCTGGCGCACAGCGCCCGCGCCGGCCGGCACGCTGTCGAACATCACCTGGATGTTGCCCGCAATCAGGTCCTGGATCGCCGGCCCGGCGCCGCGATAGGGGACGTGCGTCATGTCGACGCCCGCGATCTGCTTGAACATCTCGCCCGCGAGGTGCTGGGCGGCGCCATTGCCCGAGGACCCGTAGGACAGCCGGCCCGGATTGGCCTTCGCATGGTCCGCGAGATCCCGCAGCGACCGCACCGGCAGGCCGGGATTCACCAGCGCGACGAGCGGCACCATCGCCATGTTCGTCACCGGCGTGAAGTCGTTGAGCGCGTCGAAGGGCAGGTTGCGGTTCAGGTGCGGGATGATGACGTGGATCGACGCGTTCATCAGGAAGATCTGGCCATCCGGCGTGGCGCGCGCGACCTCGGCTGCGCCGATCGTGCCGGACGCGCCGGGCTTGTTCTCGGGCACCAGCGGCTGGCCGAGCTCCTGCTGCGCCCGCTGCGCGATCACGCGGCCGACCAGGTCGGTCGGCCCGCCGGGCGGATAGGGGATGATGCAGCGTACCGGCCGCGTCGGCCAATCCTGCGCCAGCGCGGGCGCGGCGAGCAACGTCCCGAGTGCGGCGCGTCGCGTGATCTTCATCCGGTCCCCTTCCCTTCGGCGGCCTTCGCGTCAGGATAGGCCCGGAACGCGCAGGAGGAAACGCGATGGACGAGGCGATGCGCCCCTACAAGGGCATCCGCGTGCTGGACGCAGGGCAGGGTATCGCCGGGCCGTATTGCGGGATGATGCTCGCGGCCTGCGGCGCGGACGTGATCAAGCTCGAACCGGCGGAAGGCGACTGGTCGCGGGGGCTCGGCACCGCGAGGGACGGCGTCTCGGTGATGACGGTCTGCTTCAACCGCGGCAAGCGCAGCGTCGTGCTCGACCTGAAGTCCGAGGACGGCAAGCGGGCCGCGGCGAAGCTGGCATCGCAGGCCGATGTGCTGATCGAGGCCTTCCGCCCCGGCGTCGCCGCGCGCATCGGCCTCGGTCCCGACAATGCGAAGGCGGACGCGGTGTGCCTGTCGATCTCGGGCTTCGGCCAGACCGGCCCTTATGCGGAACGCCCCTGCACCGATTCGGTGGCGCAGGCCTTCACCGGCTTCGTCGCGCTGAATCCAGGCGCGGACGGGGCGCCGCACAAGGCGGGCTGCTTCCTCGCGGACATGGCGACGGGGATCTATGCCTTCTCGGCCGTGCAGGCGGCGCTTGCGGCGCGCGCGCAGGACGCGACGCCGCGCCGGCGCGTCATCGACATGTCGCTGATGGCCGCGACGACCAACCTCATGACGCATCAGATCGCCGAATGGGGCTATCAGGGGAAGTCGGCGGCGCCGCCCAACGTGCCGGCCGGCGCCTACCAGGCCTCGGACGGCGTCTGGGTGATGGTGACGCTGGTGCGGGAATCCGAATGGCGCGGCATCTGCGACGCGCTCGGCATCCCGGAGATCGCCCAGGATCCGCGCTTCCAGGACTTCAAGCTCCGTTACGAGAACCGCGAGGCGCTCTATGCCATCATGCGCGCGACCTTCGCCACGCGCCCGTCCGAGGACTGGATCGCGCGGCTGCAGGGCGCGCGCCTGCTCGCGGACCGGGTGAATTCCCCGCTCGACTGGCTGGCGAACGAGCATGTCGTCGCCTATGGCGCGGCGTCCCGCGTGAAGCAGCCGCAACTGGGCGAGGTGCCGCTGCCGATGCTCCCGGGCCTCGGCCATTGGCACGCACCGGCGCCGGCGCTCGGCGAGCACACGGCACAGGTCCTGGCCGAGATCGCGTAAGGCCGTCGCGGCAACGCCGCGCGGTGAAACCCTTCACCGCGCGGTGACCCGGGTCGTCGCCCGGTCGCCAACGCTGCGCTAGGACGGCGGTCCGCTGCATCACCGCACCAGGACTCGTCGTGACCAAGATTCCTCTCGCCGTTCTGGGCCTGGCGGCCCTGCTCGCCGTTCCTGCGAAGGCCGCTGGCGTCGATTGCACGCGCCCCGCCGATGACTGGCAGCGCACGATCTGTGCCGATCCGACGCTGACGGCGCTCGAGGCCGAGGTCGCAGCGACCTTCGCCGGCATGCAGGGCATTCCCTGGCGGCGCGGCCTGCGCGAGCGACACGAGACCGCCATTGCCGTGCTGCGCCGCGATGCGGCCCAGGATCCGGAAGCGATCCGCCGCGGCCTGCAGGCGCGCCTGGCCGCGTTGCGGGAAGAGAACGCCTGGTTCTCCACCCATGGGCTCGAGGAAGCGCCGGAGCGCCGGTTGCGGACCACCTGCCTCGCGCTGCCGACACTCGAGGACGCCGCCGCGCAACGGCGCCCCTGCCGCGTGGCGGAGTTCCGCATCCTCGGCACGGTCGATGGGCGGCGCTTCGCCCATGCGCTCTATGAGTATACGCCCGATCCGACCGGCGAACTGCCGCACGAGACCGCCATCCTCGTATTCTCCGCGGGCCAGCCGGGCGAATGGACCGTGGAGATCGCCGAGCGGCTGACCCATGCGAGTTGCATGCGCCCCGTGATCGCCCGTCATGGGGAGGAGACGCTGCTGTTCCTCCCCTGCGAGGAGACCGGCACGGCCGGCAGCCAGATCCCACAGCTCTATCGCCGCGCGGGCCCGCCGTCCTTCCGTCGCTGGGAGGACATGGATCCGAGGGCCTGGCAGAGCGGGCTGGAGCGCCACCTGCCGCCAGCCATGGACGTCTTTTCGGAGCCGCGGTTTGACCCCGAGCGGCTGACCGCCGCCTTCCGCCTGATCCGGCACACCGACCCGCCCTGCTGCCCGACCGGGGGCATTGCCGAGGCGCGCCTCGCGCTCGAGGGCGGCCGGCTGGTGCTGCGCGGCGTCGTCATCCGGCCGGCGCGCTAGAGCATGATCGCATCTTTTTGAGTCGTGGGGGATTCCGGCACGGGCGTCTGATGTGATTCAAGCTGCTGGCTGGGCAGGAGGCCAGCAG
>NZ_JABBKX010000001.1 GCF_012927745.1 Neoroseomonas marina | reverse complement strand
CCCGCATCCAACGATCGCGTACCCAAGAACACATCAAGCCCATTGGCAGCCGCCAGTGGGCTTTTTGATGTCCGAGGGCCGCCCTCACCACCCACGCCCGCCACACGCAGCATCGCCGTCAGCTCGCCAATCAACTCCAGGGGGGGAGGGCACGGGGCTCCGCCGAGGCACGGACCTCGACCCGGTCGGTGAATGCGCGCAGCGCCTCCGTCGCGGCCATCGCGGCAACCGGGCCGGCCAGCGCCTGCTCCAGCGCCTCGACCCGACGCCGGTACAGCGCCGGCAGGTTCGGGTGCAGCACGGGGATCGGTTCGGGCTCACCGGCCGCCACGATCTGCTGGGCCAGGTGGACGCCTTCAGAAACCCCCTCGTCATGATGATCGCTGGCTGATTCACTGACGCGGATCGGCGCGGGGGATGGCGATGGTCCGGCAGCCTGGGTTCTTCGATGTGGAGGAGCGGCTGCGTGAGCTGTCGGCCAAGGGCGATGACCTGGAGCGGATCGCCGCGCTGGTTGATTTCGCCATGTTCCGGGGCGAACTGGAGCAGGCCGTGCCGCGCGCGGACGGCACGAAGGGCGGACGGCCCGCCTTCGATCACGTGCTGATGTTCAAGATCCTGCTGCTGCAGGCGATGCACGGGCTGTCGGACGAACGCTGCGAGTACCTCATCAAGGATCGGCTCTCCTTCATGCGCTTCCTCGGCCTGGGGCTGGCCGATCCGGTGCCGGACGCCAACACGATCTGGGCGTTCCGCGAGGCTTTGAAGCGTGCCGGCGCGGTGGAGCGGCTGTTCGCGCAGTTCGATGCCACGCTGCGTGCTGCGGGCTACCTGGCGATGGGCGGGCAGATCGTGGACGCGACCATCGTCGCAGCACCCAAGCAGCGCAACACCGAGGCCGAGCGGGCGGCAATCAAGGCGGGGCGGATCCCCGAGGGCTGGGCGGAGAAGCCCGCGAAGCTGCGCCAGAAGGATCGCGATGCGCGCTGGACGGTGAAGTTCTCCAAGGCCAGGCCACGCGAGGATGGCGCGCCGCAGGTCGATCTCGCAGTGCCGGCCTTTGGCTACAAGAACCACGTCACGATCGACCGCCGGCACGGCCTGATCCGCGGCTGGACCGCGAGCCACGCCGCGGCCCATGACGGCGCCCGGTTGGCTGAGGTGATCGATGCCGACAACACCGCCGGCGATGTCTGGGCCGACACAGCCTATCGCTCGGCGAAGAACGAGGCATGGCTGGCCGAGCGCGGCCTGGTGTCGCGCATCCACCGCAAGAAGCCGCCAGGCCGGCCGATGGCGGCAAGGACGCGGCAGGCCAACGCGCGCAAATCGGCGGTGCGCTCAGCCGTCGAGCACGTCTTTGCCCGGCAGAAGGGACCGATGGCGCTGGTGGTGCGCACCATCGGCATCGCCCGGGCGCGGGTAAAGATCGGCATCGCCAACCTGGCCTACAATCTGAAGCGGTTCGTCTGGCTCAGCAGCAGGCCCGCGCCAGCGTAGGGTCCGCAACCGCCGCGCCGATCACCATCGCGCCCCGGCAAAAATCCATCAGCAGCGTGATGTCCGTGACCCCGGCGCACAGCGACTGACCACGCACCACGCCACCATCACGATCCCGAAAATCAGGGTTTCTGGAGGTGTCCGGATGCATCCCGAAATCAGCGGCCGGCTATTCCATAGTGGAGCCGGAATCCGGGTCGATGCCACACCACGGCGCGCGCCTGCAGCCGCTCCGCCCGATCGAGGATCTGGTAGTCGCGAACCAGCACCGGCGTCGATGGCGCGATCTGCAGCAGCTTCGCCGCGCGCCGCGTGGCGTTGGCGCAACGAATAGTGCCTTCGAGACACTGTAGCGGCAGGTCGAGCGCTGCCAGGATGTCCGGCGTCCTGTGCTGACGCAGCATCGCGGGCGTCACACGCTGGCCGACGGCGCACGGAAGGCGGATCACCTCAAGTGCAACCGGCTGCCCGCTCTCGAGAGCAACGCGTTCCACCATCAGGTCGTCGGCTTCCCCTTCCGCGGGCGGGCTGGCGCCGTGCCGGCCGGCGCCGGCCAGCGGAGCGAAGAACAGCAGCCGGTACTCGACGGCGCCGAGGCCGATGCCGGCCTCGCTGGCCAGCAAGCCGGAGGCCGAAGCGGCCCCTGTACGCGGCGTTGCTTCGCTCACATAGGTGCCCGAGCCGGCGCGCCGCACGACCACGCCGTCGAAGACCAGCTTCTGCAGCGCATGCACGACGGTCGAACGCGTCGTGCCGAATTGCGCCGCCAGTTGCGTCTCGGAAGGCAGGCGTTCGCCGGGGCGGAATCCGCCGCTCGCAATGCCGCCGCGGATATGCGCCTGGATGCGGGCGTAGATCGGGGTGTGGGCATCGGCTGCCTCGGCGCCGCCGGTCGTCCTTTCCTCGGTGCCTGCCGCCATGCCGCTCCTCAGCTCTTGGTCACGTTGTAGAATTTCGGGAAACCATCGAGGATCCCGCCCAGCCGCCGGCTGAAGGCGAAGGGCAGCATCACTTGGCCGAGCGGAATCGCCGGCGCGTCCTGCCACATCTGCATCTGGATGTCGCGGCAGATCGCCTGTTGCGCCGCCAGGTCCGGCGCCGCGAGCCAGGCCTGGTAGAGTTCCTCGAGCCGCGGCAGGTCGGGCCAGCCGAACCAGGCATTGTTGCCGTTGCCGCGGGTGATCAGCGCCACCGCGGGATTCAGCAGCGTGACGCCGTCGAAGCGCACGCCGAAGGCGCTCCACCCGCCCTGGCCCACGGGCCGCCGGTTGCCGCGGCGCTGCACCACCGTGCCCCAGTCGCTGACCTGGAGATCGACCTTGAGGCCGATCTTGCTCATCACATCGGCCACCACCTCGGTGCTGAGGCTGATCAGCGGCACGTCGCTGGCCGACAACACCACCACCGGCTCCCCGCCATAGCCGGCGGCCGTGATGGCGCTCTTCGCGGCATCGAGGTCGCGTGGCCCGTCGAAGCGATCAAGCCCGGCATCGCTGGCGAGCGCGCTTTCCGGCGTGAAGATACCCATGCGGTCGTTCCAGGTGGAACGGTCGGTGCCGGCCACCGCACGCATCACATCGGCGCGGTCGATCGCGGCGAGCACCGCGCGGCGGATCGCCGGATTGTCGAAGGGCGGCTGGATGCTGTTGAAGCGCAGCACGGGCACCGATCCGCTGCGGTCCTTCAGTTCGACGGCGACGTTGCGCAGGCCGCGCAGCATCGGCAACAGGTCGGGATGGGGCTGCTCCCACCAATCCACCTCGCCGGCGCGCAGCGCGGCACCGACCGTAGCGGCATCCGGCATGATCAGCCATTCGACGCGGTCGAGATGCACGCGCTTGGGGCCGGAGGTGAAGCCCATCGGCCCGTCTTCGCGCGGCACGTAGCCATCGAACTTCTCATAGACGACGCGCGAGCCGGAGACCTGCTCCGCCGCCACGAAGCGGAAGGGGCCGGAGCCGATCACCTCCGGTACCGGGTGCGCGGGATCGAGGCTGGCGAGCCGCTCGGGCATGATGACGAGCACCGGCGGTTGGATCTTGCCCAGCGCATCCGGCAACATCGGGAAGGGGCGCTTGAGACGGAAGCGGATCTCGCGATCGCCCTGGGCGGAAAGCTCGTCCGTCGATTCCATCAGCGTGCGGCCGAAGCCGTCGCGCGCGGCCCAGCGGCGGATGGAGGCGACCACGTCGCGCGCCCGCACCGGCTCGCCGTCGTGGAACTTGAGGCCGGGGCGCAGTACCAGCCGCCACTGCCGTCCCTCCTGCTCGACGTGGTGGCCTTCGAGCATCTGCGGCTGCGGACGATAGGCGTGGTCGAGGCCGTACAGCGTGTCGTAGCAGAGGAAGGCGTGGTTGCGCGTGACGGTCGGTGTGGACAACACCGGATCGGTCGAGGCGAGATCCGCCTGCGGCACGAAGCGGAGCACCCGGCTGGCGGCTTGCGCGCTGCCGAGGCGCGGTGCTGCCGGCAGGGCGGCAGCGGCGAGAAGAAGGTCGCGACGGCGCATGGACGGGTCCTTTCCGGCTGGGCGAGGTCAGCGTGAGCCTGACTAGTTGACCTGTCTAGACAAAATCGTCAGCAGCATCCCGCGCAACGTCACCTGCGCCGGGAGGCAAAGCATCGCCGCCCCGCGTTCCCACATGGCGTCGTCTCCTGGAATCTGGCTGAGCGCTGCGGATTCATGGCAGCGTGGAGCCTCGAAGGCCGTGAGCCTCGCTGTGCCGCAGCGGCGATCCCGTACAACCTGATTGACGAATCAGACTATACAACTACTCTGAAACCCTCGTCAGCGAGCAGGAATGCGCATCATGATGGTCGGCGTGGATATCGGCGGCACCTTCACCGACCTCGTTGCGGTCGATCCCGCCGCCGGGCTGCGCTTCGTGAAGACACCCTCCACCCCCGACGATCCGTCGCGCGGCGTGGTCGAGGGCCTGGCCCTGCTCGCCGCCGAGACCGGGCGTTCGCCCGACGACCTTCTCGGCGGCGTCGACGTCTTCATCCACGGCACCACCGTCGCGACCAACATGCTGGTGCAGCGGCGCGGCGCGCGGCTCGGCCTGATCACCACGCGCGGCTTCCGCGACCTGCTGGAACTGCGCAACGGCACCAAGGCCGACCGTTACCGCTTGCGCGCCCCGGTGCCGGAACCTGTTATCCCGCGGCCGCTGCGGCTCGAGGTCACGGAACGCATCCGCTGGGACGGCAGCATCGAGACACCGCTCGACCTGGCCGATCTGCGCGCCGCGATCGACGCCCTGCGCGCGGAGAAGGTGGATGGCGTCGTGGTCTGCCTGCTGCATGCCCATCGCAACGGCGCGCATGAACGCGCCGTCCGCGACGCGATCGAAGCCAGCGGCTGGTCGCCCTATGTTTCCCTCTCACACGAGGTGCTGGCACGGGAGGGCGAGTTCGACCGGCTCGGCACCGCCATCGTCAACGCCTATGTCGGGCCTGGCCTCGCCACCTATCTGAACCGGTTGGAGACGAGGCTCGCGGCGCAGGGCATCCGGGCGCCGCTGCGCATCATGCAGTCGAGCGGCGGCGTGCTGCCCGCCGCCCAGGCCGGCCAGCACGCGGTCGGTGCGGTCACCAGCGGCCCGGCCGGTGGCGCGATGGCCGGCGCGCTGTTCGCCCGCGCCGGCGGCTTCGCCCGCGCCGTCACCTACGACATGGGCGGCACCAGCACCGACATCGCGCTGATCGCCGATGGCGTGCCGCTGGAACGCCAGCGCGTCGAAGTCGCCGACCTGCCCATCGCCACGCCCGCGGTGGAAATCGAAGCCTTGGGCGCCGGCGGTGGCAGCATTGCGCGGCTCGATGCCGGCGGCATCCTGGAACTCGGCCCGGAAAGCGCCGGCGCCGCCCCTGGTCCGGCCTGCTACCGCCGCGGCGGCGACCAGCCGACCACCACGGATGCGAATGTCGTGCTGAACCTGATCGCGCCGGAACGCTTCCTCGGCGGCCGCGTTCCCCTGTCGCGCGACGCGGCGGCGGAGGCGATTGACCGCGTCGTCGGCGTCCCGCTCGGCCTTGCCACGGAGGCCGCGGCGCGCGCCATCCATGAACTCGCGACGTCCAAGATCACCGAAGGCATCCGCCTCGCCACCGTGCGGCGCGGGATGGATCCGCGCGACTTCGTGCTGATCTCCTTCGGCGGTGCGGGCGGGCTGCATGCGAATGCCGTGGCGAAGGAACTCTCCATCCCGACGGTGCTGATCCCGCGCCAGGCTTCGGTGCTTTCGGCGCTCGGCTTCCTGGCCGCCGACATGCGCCATGACGTGCAGCGCAGCGTCGGGCGGCCGATCTGCGAACTCGGCGGCGACGCGCTGCGCGCCGTCTTCGCGGGGCTTGCCGAGGAAGGCCGCCGCCTGCTGGCGCGCGAGGGCTTCGACCGCATCCGCCTGCGCGCCACCGCTGATTGTCGCTATATCCGTCAGGTCCACGCCATCCCGGTCGCGGTGACGGAGGAGGATCTCGCCGCCGAGGATCCCGCCCAGCGACTGGAAGCGCGCTTCACCGAAACCTATCGGGCGCTCTACCACCATGCGCATGGCGAGCCGGGCATCCTCGACACCTGCCGCCTCGCCGTGTTCGGGGAACTGCCGAAGATCACGCCGGACGCCCTCGCCGCGCCGCCCGGCGGCGCCGGCGGCCCACCACGCACGGGCACACGCCGCGTCTTCCTGGAAGGCTGGCAGGACATCCCCGTCTTCAGCTTCGATGCATTGACGCCGGGCCTGCGCGTGGCAGGCCCCGCGCTGGTGGAATCCGACAGCACCACCGTGCTGGTCCTTGCCGGCAGCATCGCCGAGATCGACGCGCTGGGCTGCCTGCGCATCGCCGTGACGGGAGAACGCGCATGACCGCCGCACCGCATCCGCTGACCCTCGCCGTCATTCGCCACAAGCTCCAGGCGGTGGCGGAGGAGATGGTCGAGACCATGACGCAGACCTGCTTCTCGCCCATCCTGAACCAGAACCAGGACTTTTCCGCCGTGGTGCTGGACGCGGCGGGGCAGACGCTGGCCCAGGCCGAACGCGTGCCGATTCACATGGGCGCCATGCCCTGGGCGATCCGCGCCATGGCCGAAGCCTTCGACGGCGACATCGGCAAGGATGACGTGCTGATGGCCAACGACCCTTATTGGGGCGGGAGCCATCTGCCGGACATCACCCTTGCGCTGCCGGTCTTCGCCGCTGGCGCGTTGCGGCTGTGGGTCGCGCTGCGCGCGCATCAGGGCGATATCGGCGGACTGTCCGCCGGCGGTTACAGCGCCGGCGCGACCGAGATCTGGCACGAGGGCATCCGCATCCCGCCGGTGAAGCTGGTGGAAGGCGGCCGCCTGCGCGCCGATCTGCTGCGCATGGTCGCGGCCAACTCGCGCAAGCCGGACGATCTGCACGGCGACGTGATGGCGCAGCTCGCCGCGGTGACGGTCGGATCGAAACGTCTCGATGGCCTCTTCGCACGCTATGGCGCGGCGGAGGTGGGACGCTGCGCCGATGCCATCCTCGACGGCGGCGAGGCCGTGATGCGCCGCGAGATCCGCCGCTGGCGCGACGGCGCGTATGAGGGCGTGAGCTGGCTCGAACCCGGCCGTGAGGGCGATCCGCTGATCCCCATCCGCGCCCGCGTCACGCTGCGCGACGGCAGCGCGCTGGTCGATCTGCGCGACTGCCCGGACCAGGTGCCCTCCTTCCTCAACAGCCCCATCGCCAACACGCGGGCGGCGGTCAACGTCGCCTTCCTCTATCTCAGCGAGGACGCGCACGTGCTCAACGAGGGCAGCGCACGGGCGATCGAGATCCTCACGCGGCCGGGCAGCATCGTCGATCCGGTGCTGCCGGCACCCGTCGTGGCCTGCACCTCGCTGACCTCGGCGGCGCTGATCGAGGCGGTGATGGCCGCGCTGGAACAGGCCGCACCGGACGTGGCGGTGGCCGGCTTCACGCGCCGCTTCCGCTTCGCGCTGGCCGGCGAGGACCGCCAGGGGCGGCCCTATATCTGGCACTACTTCCTCAATCGTGGTGGCGCGGGGGCGAATGCGCGCTCGGATGGCTGGACCAACCTCGGCGGCGTGCACAACCCTGGTGGCAGCCCCTCGCCGAGCGTGGAACGCACCGAGGCGGGCTATCCCCTGCTGATCGAGGAATATGCCCTGCGGCCGGATTCCGGCGGCGCGGGCCTGCGCTGCGGCGGCCCCGGCGGCGTGCTGCGGATGCGCTATGAGGGCGCCGCGCCTGCCGTGCTGAACGCCGCGGGCGAGGGCGTCGTGGTTCGGCCACGTGGCATCCTCGACGGGGAGGACGGGCTCGGCCATGCCTACAGCCTGGAACGCGCCGATGGCACGGTGGTGCCGATCGGGCCGCGCGACGCGGGGGTGGTGGTGCGGCCCGGCGATGTGGTGGTCTGCCTTTCCGCGGGCGGTGGCGGCTACGGGCCGCCGGAACAGCGGCCGGCGGACCTCGCCGCGCGCGATCGCGACTGGGGCTACCGCAGCGCGCGGTGACGGTTGCTGCTTCCGCCCGCCGCCTCTATGCCAGGACCGAGCGGATGGCGGGGCAGGGGATGCAGCGCGGCGCCGATGACCGGCCGGTCTATGTGCGGATCCAGGATCATATCCGCGAGAGCATCGCGGCGGGGCAATTCGGCCCCGGCGACCGCCTGCCCTCGGAAGCGGAGCTTTCGGCGCGGTTCAGGACGACCCGGGCAACCGTGGCGCGCGCGCTGCGCGAACTCGCTTTCGCCCGGGTGATCACGCGAGAGATCGGTCGCGGCACCTTCGTCGCGCCGCTCGCCGTCAGCGTTCCCTTCGAACCGACGCAGATCCAGTCCTTCGAGGAGGCGGTCGGGACGCAGCATGGCTGCATCTCCTATCGCGTGCTGGACGTACGGCGCGCGCCTGCCACGGCTTCCGCGGCGGCCGGGCTGCGCGTCGCGGAAGGCAGCGAGGTCTTTCGCATCGAGCGCCTTCGCATTGTCGCCGACGTTCCGCTGAGCCTGGTCGTGCGCTGGATGACCGTCAATCTCGGGCAGCGGATCAGCGTAGATTCCATCTCGCAGCATTCGATCCATCATATCCTGCGCGAGGACATCGGCCGGCCGGTGGTGCATACCGATGGCTACATCGAGGCGGATGCAGCGGATCAGCGATTGTCGGGCCTGCTGCAGGTCAAACCGAATGCGCCGGTGCTGATCCGCCGTTACACCTTGTCAGATCAGGATCGCGAACCGCTGGTTTTCGGCGAATCCTGGTTTCGGGAGGAATTCCATATCGCCTACCGGATGCCAATGATCGGCGCGAAGGCTGAAGCAAGGATCACCTCCACGTTAGGTCGCTGAAGGGTCGATTGGTCTGCGCGTCTTCAGTCCGCACTTAGGTGCCTCTGGCGCCTACCCGCTGATGCGTACGCAGTTCCGCGAGCTGAACTCGGCCGGCCTGGAGCGCACGGCGAAGTTGTGGGAACACCGGTTGCAACCCCGTCGGGATCACGGATGGTAACAACGAGGCTGAACGGCACTTCCTGCTTGGAGAACGCAGCCTCAGCCCTACGCATCGCCGAGACTTCGATGCGCCAGCGCGAACTTTCGCCTGCCCGACCGGCGCGGCACGCAAAGCAGTTGGTGGGGGCACGTGCCCTTCGCCGCCTGGCTGGTCGGCGCTGCGCGTCCGCGCAGCATCGTCGAGCTCGGCAGCTTCGCGGGTGTGTCGTACTTCGCCTTCTGCCAGGCTGTGGTCGCCGAAGGTGTCGCTTGCCGATGCCACGCCGTGGACACCTGGCAGGGCGACGCCCATGCCGGCCAGTACGATGATTCGGTCCACGAGGACTTCAAGCGCCACAACGATGCGAACTACGCGGCCATTTCGACCATGCATCGCTGCACCTTCGACGAGGCGCTGGCGCGCTTCCCCGACGGCTCGGTGGATATCCTGCATATCGACGGGCTGCATACCTACGAGGCAGTCCGGCACGACTTCGAGACGTGGCTGCCGAAGCTTTCCGACCGCGGTGTGGTGCTCTTCCACGATGCCAACGAGCGGAGGGCGGACTTCGGCGTCTGGCGCTTCTGGGAGGAGGTCTCGGCGCGCTGGCCGGGGTTTCTGTTCCTCCATTCCCACGGGCTTGGCGTCCTGTGCGTTGGCGCCCATGCCCCCGAGGCGGTGCGCGGACTGTGCGGGGCCGACGCGGAGCGCACCCACCTGCTGCGCGAGCGCTTCGGGGCGATCGGCGACCGGTGGCACGCGCAGGCGCAGTGGGAGGTGACGCGGCAGGCACTGGAGACGACGCGCGCCGCGCTGGAGTCGGAGCGTACGGCGCGCGCAACGGCAGAGCAGCGCGCCCAGGTCCTTGAGCACAGCACGTCCTGGCGACTGACGGCGCCGCTGCGCAGCGCGGGCCATGCCGTTCCAGGCGTTGCGCGGCTGGCCCGCAGGACGGCGAAGCTGGCCTGGTGGACGGTCACGCTGCAACTGCCGGCGCGGCTGGCCGAGCGGCGCGCCGCGCGCGGCAAGAGATAGGCAAAGGCTCACCGATGGAGCCTCTCGCCGCACTCCGCGCCGTCAGTTCGGGAGTGAACCGGCGATCTGGGCCATTCGCATGCGAACCTGGGCGTGTGCGGTTCGCGCTGAAATCGGCCGTGTCCCGTGGTCCTTGAGGTCCGCACCGCATCGGCCAGTCCAGCCGGTCCGGCGAGAACGGGCCGGGTCGGGGTCGCACGGAGCGCAAGTGTCGGCCGCAAGATCATCCCAGGCGGGTTCGGCTTGAACCGATGCGCGCCCCGGCAGGCGGCTCGGAAAAGCACCCTTCCCAAGGCCCGATGGCACCAGCGCTCGGGCCTTTCCGGCGCCCAGAGCCCGGTGCGGTCCGACGGCCCTGCCTGTACGCATCGATCCGCCCAGACGGTTCACGCGCCCAGCTCTCCTTCGAACCATCGCCTATCCGGCGCCCCGTGAGCTGCTACCGCCATCCCGCCGCCCCTCGGCAGGATTCGAGCAGAAGATCGCGATCTTGTTGCCAACCGGATCCCGAAGGTAACCGACATAGAAGTGGTCGCTGTACTCAGCCCGGAAGCCTGGTCCGCCCTCGTCGCTGCCGCCGGCCTCCAGGCCGGCCGCATGAAGGTCGCGGACCATCGCCTGCGTCGCGGCGCGGAAGGCATTCATGGATCCATTCCCCGCCGTCGCCTTCTGCCCGTCAAAAGGCCTTTTGACGTAAACGGCGCCGCTCACCGGGCCTGACGCATGCCGCAGCGTGAACTCGATCCCCTCCGCGGTCTGGTTTCGCTCATATCCGAGAGGAACCAGGATGGCCGTGTAGAACTGGCCTGAACGAATCAGGTCGTTTGCGCCGATCGTCACGTAGTCCAGCATCGGATCGTCCCCTCGCTTCATGCCCGGCGCGTATCGGCCCGCCGCAGGCGCCTCTTCCCTCACCAACGTCGGAGGATGGTATCCATGCACGGACGACCCCGGCACCGGATATCATGGCCCGCAAACTCGCAATCCGACGGCATGACGAGATTCTACGTCGCATCGGCGCTGATGGCGGCGCAGGGGTAGGCGAGCTCGCAGCAGCGCTCTCTGTCTCGCACGAGACGATCCGGCGCGACCTCAGAGTTCTGGCGGCGCGCGGGTTGCTAGCCGTCGTGCACGGCGGCGCCGTGCCACACAGGTCGACCGAGCCCGCTTTCGCCGAGCGTGCCGAGGAGAATGCCACAGGCAAGGCCGCGATTGCCCGCGCGGCCGCGGACCTGGTCCCAGACGGCAGCGTGCTCCTGATCGATTCAGGCACCACGACCCTGGCCTTCGCGCAGGCGCTTGCGGGCAAGCGGGACCTGACGATCTGCACCAACAGCCTCGCGGTCGCCCTGCACCTCGCACGCCAGACCCCGCATGTGGTTCATGTCCTTGGCGGTGAAGTCGACCGTACCGAGGAAGCGACCGGCGGCGTCGACGCCATGGCCGCCATCGACCGCTTCCGCGTCGACCTAGCCTTCATCGGCGCCGGCGGTCTGACGCCGGACGGGGAGGTCACCGACTACAGCCGCACGGGCGCTGAGCAGCGGCGCCGGATGATGGCTGCCGCCGCGCGGACATGGCTGCTGATGGATCACACGAAGTTCGGACGTCTCACGCCCGTTCGCCTCGAGACTCCCCCTGGCGACCCGGTCGGCCTCGTGGTCGATGCGGAACCGCCGCCTGCGCTCCGGAAGGCCCTGGCGCGCCGGCGCATCGACCTCGTCGTTGCGCGATAATGTGGGAAAATGTGTGAAATTGCGTTGATCTGAGGGAAGCGCCGGCCTACTCCTCCTCCATCGGAGGGTCACCCGGCATGGCGACGGCAGAGCAGCCATTTCCTACCCAGGCGCGGGCGGTGATCATCGGCGGGGGCATCGTCGGCTGCTCCCTCGCCTATCACCTGACGCGTATGGGCTGGACCGATGTGGTGCTCCTCGAACAGGGGCGCCTGTCCTCCGGCACGACCTGGCACGCGGCGGGCCTGGTCGGGCAGTTGCGGTCCCAGCGCAGCCTGACGCGGCTGATCCGGTATTCGACCGAACTCTACGCGCGCCTCGAGGCCGAGACCGGCCTCGCGACCGGATGGCGGCGCTGCGGGTCGATCTCGGTCGCACGCACGCCGGAACGCATGACGCTGCTGCGCCGGCAGATCGCCTCGGCGCGCGCCCAGGGCGTGGACATCGAGGAGATGGCCCCGCGCGAGGCCGGCAAACGCTGGCCCCTGATGCGCACCGACGACCTTTGCGGCGCGGTCTGGATCCCCGGCGACGGCAAGGCCAATCCGGCCGACATCACCCAGGCGCTCGCCCGCGGTGCGCGCATGAAGGGCGCCCGCATCGTCGAGAAGACGCGCGTCACGGGCATCAGGATCGAAGGCGGCGTCGTGAAGGCGGTGGACACCGATCGCGGCGCCATCCTGTGCGAAGCCGCTGCGATCTGCGCCGGGCAATGGTCGCGTGAGCTCGGCCGGCGCGTCGGCGTGACCATTCCGCTGCACTCGGCCGAGCACATGTACATCGTCACTGGCCGTATGGAGGGCGCACATCCGGACCTGCCGGTGCTGCGCGACCCCGATGGCTACGTCTACTTCAAGGAGGAGGTCGGCGGCCTGGTGATGGGCGGCTTCGAGCCCGATGCGAAGCCCTGGGGCATGGCCGGCATCCCCGACGACTTCGAGTTCCAGCTGCTGCCCGACGACTGGGACCAGTTCGAGCCGCTGATGCGCGGCGCGCTGCAGCGCGTCCCGGCGCTCGAGCATGCGGAGATCAAGACCTTTCTCAACGGCCCCGAGAGCTTCACCCCGGACGCCAACTTCATCCTCGGGCCCGCGCCGGGGTTGCGGGGGCTCTTCGTCGGGGCGGGGTTCAATTCGATGGGTATCGCGTCGGCTGGCGGCGCGGGGCGGCACCTGGCGGAATGGATGGTCGAAGGCGAGCCGTCGGCCGATCTCTGGGCGGTCGACATCCGCCGCTTCGCGCCCTTCAACGGCAATCGGCGCTGGCTGCACGACCGGGTGAAGGAGACGCTCGGCCTGCACTACGCCATGCCCTGGCCGAACCGTGAGCTCGACAGCGCGCGACCGGCGCGCCGATCGCCGCTGCATGACCGTCTTGCCGCGCGCGGCGCGGTGTTCGGTTCGAAGATGGGCTGGGAGCGGGCCCTGTTCTTTGCACCCGAGGGCGCATCGTGCGAGGTCGGCTACGGCTTCGGCCGCGGCGCCTGGTTCGGCCCGGCTGCCGAGGAGCATCGGGCGGCGCGGGAAGGCGTGGCGCTGTTCGACGTCACCTCCTTCGCGAAGCTTCTGCTGCAGGGGCCGGATGCCGAGGCCGTGCTTCAGCGACTCTGCGCCGCCGACATGGCGGTCCCCGTGGGGCGCAGCGTCTACACGCCCCTGCTGAACGCCCGTGGCGGCATCGAGAGCGACCTCACCGTCGCGCGCATCGGTGCCGAGGAATTCCTGATCCTGACGGGCACGGCCCAGGCGACGCGCGACGCCGACTGGATCCGTCGCGCCATGTCGGGGGACGCGCGCGCCGTGCTGACCGATGTCACCTCCGCCTGGTCCGTGCTGGCGCTGTCAGGGCCGCGGTCCCGCGACGTGCTGCAGCACGCGGGCGCGGAGGGCATCGGCAATGCGGAACTGCCTTTCGGGGGATTCAGGATGGTCGATGTCGGCTATGCCTCGGCCCTGGCGTGCCGGCGCTCCTACACGGGCGAACTCGGCTTCGAGATCTATATCCCGACGGAATTCGCCCTCAGCGCGCATGACGCGCTGGTCGAGGCCGGCTCCGCCTTCGGGCTGCGCCATGCGGGCTATGCGGCGCTCGACTCGCTGCGCGTCGAGAAGGGCTACCGTGCCTGGGGCCGCGACATCGGTCCCGACGACACGCCCTGGGAGGCGGGGCTCGGCTTCGCGGTGGCGCTGGACAAGGGCTGCGACTTCACCGGCCGGGCCGCCCTGGCGGCGACGCGCGACGCACCTTTGCGGCGGCGCCTGGTGTCGTTGTTCGCCGAGGCGCCGAATGGGCCGCTGGCCTGGGGCGGCGAGTCGCTGCTGCGGGACGGCGCGCCGGTCGGCGACGTCACCTCGGCCGCCTTCGGACATACGCTTGGGGGCATCGTCGCACTTGCCTGGGTTCGTGCCGAGGAGGCCATCGACCAGGCCTGGCTCGACGCGAGGCCGCTGCGGCTCGACATCGGCGGCGACAGCGTGCCGGTGCGTGCCTCGCTGCGCCCCTTCCACGACCCCAAGGGGCTTCGGATGCGCGCATGACCGGGATGGACCCGGCCACGTTCGCTGCGGTGCTCTGCGCGGCGATGGCCCATGCGGGCTGGAACGCACTGGCGAAACGGGCGCTCGACCCGGTCCTGGGCGTGACGCTGATCGTGGTGCTCGCGGGCGCGATCGCCTTGCCGCTGCTGCCGGTGGTCGGGCTGCCGTCGATGCAATCCCTGCCGTTCGTCGCGGCCTCGGTCGCGCTGCATTTCGGCTACAACCTCGTCCTCGCCGAGGCCTACCGGACCGGGGGGCTTGGCCTCGTCTATCCGATTGCCCGTGGCGCCGCGCCGGCTGTCGTGGCCATCGCCGGCGCGGCCTTGTTCGGGGAGGCTCTCGCGCCGACCGGGGTCTTCGGCGTCGCCATGATCGTCGCGGGCGTTGCCGGGATGTCGGTGCGCCGGCCCTCGGACCTGCTGCACGCCGACCGGCGCGCCGTGGTCTTCGCGTTGGCCACGGCCGGCTTCATCGCAGCGTACACCCTGGTGGACGGGCAGGGGTCCCGCCTGTCGGGCAATCCCCATGGCTATGCGGTGCTGCTGTTCGTGATCGACGGCGCGGTGACCTGCGCCTTCCTGCTCATGCGGCGTGGGGCTGCGGCGCTGCGCGTTGCCCCGCGGACGCTTCCGCCGGCGCTGTTCGGGGCGGGGATGCAGCTTGCCGGCTACTGGATCGTGATCTGGGCCATGGCTTCGGCGCCGATCGCCCTTGTCGCGGCACTGCGCGAGACGAGCGTCCTGTTCGCCGCGCTGCTGGCGGTCGTGATGCTGCGCGAACCCCTGGCTCCATTCCGGCTGGTCGCGGCGGCCGTGATTCTCGGCGGCGCGCTGCTCATCCGCCTCGGCTGAGGGGCGAGAGACGGGCGGGCGCTTCCTCGCTCGCGCGCAGGCGGGATTCGGCGAGTTCGCCCGACCCTTCGAGGATCGGATAGGCGACCGCGGTGAGGTGCCCGTGGATACGCTTGAGATCGCGGATGATGTCGAGGTGGATCGCGCTCGTCGCGATGGATTCCGGCCGACCTTCCTTGAGCCGCGCGAAATGGCGTTCGGCGGCTTCGCGTTCCGCCGTGCGCGTGGGACCCTTGTCGGCGAAGAGGCGTCGGGCCAGCACGACGTCGCGCGTGGCAAAGACGTTGCAGGCGAGACGCATCGTTTCCTCCACGCGCGTGTGGAAGGCCCGGATCTCGTCGAGACCTTCCGACGAGAAGGCGAGCTGGTTGCGGATCTTCTTGGTCGCCAGCTCCATCAGGTTCTTGTCGATGATGTCGCCGATATGCTCGAGGTTCGTCGTGAAGGTCAGGATTTCGACGTAGCGGCGGCTTTCCTCGGCGGTCAGTTCCGACCGCGAGACCTGGACGAGGTAGAGCTTGATCGCCTCGTACAGCCGGTCGACAGCATTGTCCGCGTCCTCGACCTCCCGCACCAGGCGCAATTCGCTGCCTTCGATGGCAGGCAAGGCGCGGTGGAGCATATCGGCGACGCGATCGCCCATATGCAACGTCTCGCGCATCGCGCAGGCCAGCGCTTCCGCGGGCTCCTCGAGCGCGGAGTCGTCGAGGTGACGCGGGGTGACGGTATCGCGCGTCTCCGGCACATCCCGCTGGATGCGCTCCAGGAGGCGCGCCAGCAGGCCGACCAGCGGCAGGCCAACGATCGCCAGTGCCACGTTGAACCCGGTGTGCATGTGCACCACCAGGCGTTCCGCATGGTCGCCGGCCAGAACCTGCGCGAAGCCCGCAACCTCGTTCACGAAGGGCAGCACGGCGAGAACGCCCGCGGCGCGCGTGATCAAATTCCCGAGCTGGACGCGCCGCGACGACACCGACGACCCGGACAACGCGATCCACGGCACCAGTGCTCCGCCGAGATTCGCGCCCAGCACCAGTGCGAGTGCGGTCGGCGCCGCGAGGATCCCGGCGCCGGACAGCGACATCACCAGCAGCACGATCGACAGGCTGGCATGCGCGGCATAGGTCAGCGCCGCGGCGACGAGCACGGCGACGATGGGCTCACCGCCCATCGCGGCCATGACGGTGCGCACCGTTTCCGAGCCGCGCAGCGCACCGGAGACCTGGCCGATCTGGTCAAGCGCCAGCAACAGGAGTCCGAGGCCGACGATGGCGCGCCCCAGCCCCCGCCAGCGTTCCTGCTGCGTGCCAAGAAACAGGAACACGCCGGCAGCCACGCAGACGGTCCAGAGCCATTTCACGTCGAAGGCCAGCAACTGGGCCGCCAGCGTGGTGCCGACATTCGCGCCCAGCATCACGGCCAGCGCGGCCGGCAGCGCGATCAGCCCCTTGCCCGCGAAGGCACCGATGATGAGCGCCGTGGCCGTGCTGGACTGCAACAGGGCGGTCGCGCCCACCCCGCCGAAGAAGGCGCCGAGCCGCGTCCGCGCAGCCGCCCCGACGACCCGCCGCAGCTCCGCGCCATAGGCGCGCGTCACGCCCGTCCGGATCATCCGCACACCCCACAGGATGAGCGCGACGCTTCCGAGCAACTGGGCGAGCATCTGCGTGGCTTGCATCGGCCTGGCCGTCTCCTTCCCGAACCCTCGCAGAGGTCAGGACCGAAAACAATGAGGCAAAATGTGGTGAAATGCGAGAATTCGTGAGGAGCGTGGGCGGCTAGGTGCTGGCCGGTTGCGGCGGCGGTCCACCTGCGCCGAGGAAGGCCCGCACGAGCGGCAGACGACGGCGCTCCTCGAGGCAGACGACGTACTCCGCAACCGCGAGGTCCGCATCGGCGACGAGCACGCGTCGCAGGCCCGGCTGGACCGGCAGTTCCGCCTCGAAGACCACGCCGATGCCGAAGCCCGCCAGGACCGCCTCGCGGACCGCCTCGCGCGACTGCACTTCGAGCAAGGCATGCGGGCGTATGCCCGCCTCGGCGAGGCGGGCCTCGAAGACCTCACGCGTTACGGAGCCGCGCTCCCGGATCACCAGGTCCTCGGAGGCGAGGGCGGCGATGCCCACGCTCTCCCTCGCGGCCAGGGCGTGATCGTCCCGCACGAAAAGAACGAGCCGATCCTCCTGCAACAGCCGGCTGTGCAGGCGGGGGTCGGAAATGCGCCTGGCGGTCACCGCCACATCGGCATGGTGATCCAGCACCCGGCTGACCACATCCGACGAATTGCCGATCGCCAATGAGAAGGTGAGCCCGGCGTGCCGCTGCCGGATGCGTGCGAGGATCGGCATGACGTGCGACGCGCTGTCGGCCGCGATGCGCAGATGCCCACGCATCAGCGTCGCCTCGCCGGCCAGGAGGGCGCGCGCTTCCTCCTCGGCCGCGAGGAGGCGGGTGGTCACGGCGTGCAGGCTCTGGCCGAGCGGGGTGAGGCCTGCGCCCCGGCCACGCCGGTCGAACAGGGCGACGCCATAGGTTGCCTCCAGCGCCTTCACCTGGGCGGAGAGTGTCGGTTGGCTGACGCCGCCCGCGCGCGCCGCGCCGGAGAAGGAGCCGGCCTCGGCGACGAGGTGGAAGGCGCGGAGCGCGGTCGCGATGGCCATGACGATCTCCGAATAATCTATAGATGTGATCTATACCCTGTATCGAGATGAAATATTGGACCGATGGATGGCTCGGGATCACGTTTCGGTTCCGCGATCCAGCCGGAGCGAGTTGCCATGACCGTGACCTCCCCGTCCCGCCGCGCCGCGTCCGAGACGGGCGACCCCTTCCTGCTCACGCCCGGCCCGCTGACCACCTCCCGCAGCGTCAAGGAAGCCATGGTCCATGACTGGGGCTCGCGTGACGCGGAGTTCCTGCGCATCAACCGCGAGGTGCTGGAGCGCCTGCCCGCCATCGCGAACGCGGCGGCGACGCATGTGACGGTGCCGGTGCAGGGATCCGGCACCTTCGCCGTCGAAGCGATGCTGACCAGCCTGGTGCCGCCCGACGGCGAGGTGTTGCTGCTCGTCAACGGCGCCTATGGCCATCGCGCCAAGCGCATTCTCGACATCGCCCGCCGTCGTGCCCTGGTGCACGAGACCGCCGAGGACACGCCGCCGGACCTCGCCGAGGTCGAGCGCATCCTGGTTGCGATGCCGTCGATCACCCATGTCTTCGCCGTCCACTGCGAGACGACCTCGGGCATCCTGAACCCCGTGGCGCAGATCGGGGCGCTCGCCGCGAAGCACGGCAAGTCCTTCCTGCTCGACTCCATGTCGGCCTTCGGCGCGCTGCCGCTCGATGCCAACGCCGTCCATGCGGATGCGATCGCGGCGTCGTCCAACAAGTGCATCGAGGGCGTGCCGGGGCTCGGCTTCGTGCTGTGCCGGCGCGACGTGCTGGCGAAGGCGAAGGGCAATGCGACGACGCTGGTGCTCGACCTGCACGACCAATGGCTGGCCTTCGAGAAGACGGGCCAGTACCGCTTCACCCCGCCGATCCAGGTGATCGTCGCCTTTCACCAGGCGCTGACCGAATTCCTCGCCGAGGGCGGCCAACCGGGCCGCGGCGGTCGCTACACCGCCAACTGCAGGCTGCTGGTGGACGGGATGCGCGCGCTCGGCTTCCGCCCTCTGCTGCCGGACGCGCTGCAGGCCCCGATCATTGTCACCTTCCACATGCCGAAGGATCCGCGCTTCGTCTTCCAGCGCTTCTACGACTCGCTGAAGGACCGTGGCTACGTGATCTATCCGGGTAAGCTGACCGTCGCGGACAGCTTCCGCATCGGCTGCATCGGCCACCTCGGTCGCGCTGAAATCGAGGGTGCGCTTGCAGCCGTGCGCGAGGCGCTTGCCGAATTCGGCATGACCGACGCGGCGATGGCCGCCTGAAGGACGCAGAGCGATGAACGTCTACCGCCCCATCCGCACCGTCGAAGCCAACGGCCGTACCTACCGCATCCCCTCGACGCCGACCGTCGTGGTCTGCATCGACGGCTCCGAGCCCGGCTATATCGAAGCCGCGATCGAGGCCGGCCTCGCGCCGAACCTTGGCCGGATCATGCGCGAGGGGACCAGCACCACGGCGCTGTCGGCGATGCCGAGCTTCACCAACCCGAACAACATCTCGATCATCACGGGGCGCCCGCCGATCGTGCACGGCATCGCCGGCAACTACTTCTACGACCGCGCCGCGGGCGAGGAAGTCATGATGAACGATGCGCGCTTCATGCGCACCGGGACCATCATGCAGGCGCTGCAGGCGGGCGGCGCGAAGGTCGCGGTGGTGACCGCGAAGGACAAGCTGCGCACGCTGCTGGGCTACGGCCTGGACTACGGCAGCGGCACCGCAGTCGCCTTCTCCTCGGAGAAGGCGGACAAGGTCAGCCCGGCGGAGAACGGCATTGCGGATGCCCTCGGCCTGACGGGCATGCCGGTGCCGGATGTTTATTCGCAGGAGCTGTCGGGTTTCGTGCTCGCCGCCGGCGTGCGGTTGCTCGAGATGATGCGCCCCGACGTGATGTACCTCTCGACGACCGACTATGTGCAGCACAAGGCCGCGCCGGGTTCGGAGTTCGCGAACCGCTTCTACGCCATGTTGGATCACCATGTCGGTGCGCTCGACAAGGCGGGCGCGGTGGTCGTGCTGACGGCCGATCACGGCATGAACGACAAGCACAAGGCGGACGGCTCGCCGGACGTGATCTACCTGCAGGACCTGATGGATGGCTGGCTCGGCGCCGGCGTCGCGCGGGTGATCCTGCCGATCACCGATCCCTATGTGGTGCACCATGGCGCGCTGGGGTCCTGGGCGACGGTCTACCTGCCGGATGGCGCCGACCGCCCCGCGCTGCTGGCGAAGCTGCGCGCGCTGGACGGCGTCGAGGTCGCGCTGGACAGCCCGGAAGCCTGCGCCCGCTTCGAACTGCCGGCGGACCGCATCGGCGACCTGGTGGTGATCTCGACGCGGCACAAGGTACTCGGCACCAGCGCGGCGCGGCACGATCTGTCGGGCCTGACGGAGCCGCTGCGCTCCCATGGCGGCCTGACCGAGCAGACCGTGCCGATGATCGCCAACCGGAAGGTCGCCTTCCGGGGGGGGCACACCCTGCGCAACTTCGATGTCTTCGACGTGGCGCTCAACCTGGTGCAGGCGCCATGAACGTCCAGGCCAAGCCCCCGGTCCGCCGGGAGGCGATGCGCATCGCCGGACGCAAGGTCACGACCGACGAGGTGGTCGAGGTCTTCAACCCCTGGAACAACCAGCTGGTCGGCACCGTCCCCGCCGCGCGGCCGGAGCATGTGCGGGAAGCCTTCGCCACCGCGCGTGCCTTCACCCCGAAGCTGACCCGCTACGAGCGCCAGCAGATCCTGCTGCGCACGGCCGAAGCCCTGCGCGACCGCAAGGAAGAGTTCGCCCGCCTGATCACGGCCGAATCCGGCCTGTGCTGGAAGGATTCGCTGTACGAGGCCTCGCGCGCCTACGACGTCTATTCCTTCGCCGCGCAACTTGCGATCCTCGACGACGGTGAGACCTATGCCTGCGACATCAGCCCGATGGGCAAGCGTCGCAAGATCTTCACGACACGGGTGCCGCTGTCCGGTGTGATATCCGCGATCACGCCCTTCAACCACCCGCTCAACATGGTCAGCCACAAGATCGCCCCGGCGATCGCCACCAACAACCGCGTCGTACTGAAGCCGACCGAGCTGACGCCGCTGACCGCGCTCGCCCTCGCCGACGTGCTGTACGAGGCGGGTTTGCCGCCCGAGATGCTCTCCGTCGTAACCGGCAACCCGGCGAGCATGGGCGACGCCATGATCACCGACCCGGACGCCGAGCTGATCACCTTCACCGGCTCGGTGCGCGTCGGCAAGCACATCGCGCGGACCGCGGGCTATCGGCGCGTGGTGCTGGAACTCGGCGGCAACGACCCGCTGATCGTCATGGAGGATGCGGACCTCGACAGGGCGGCGGAGCTTGCGGTCCAGGGCGCGACCAAGAACTCCGGCCAACGCTGCACGGCGGTGAAGCGCATCCTGGCGGTGGAGAGCGTCGCCGACGAATTCTCGCGACTGGTGCTGGCCAAGGCCCGCAAGCTGGTCGCCGGCGATCCGATGGACCCGACCGTCGATGTCGGCACCGTGATCCACGAACGCGCCGCCTGCGAGTTCGAGCGCCGGGTGACGGACGCCGTCGCTCAGGGGGCACGGCTGTTGCATGGCAATGACCGCAGGGGCGCGCTCTACCCGCCGACCGTGGTCGATCACGTCCCACACGATGCTGAACTGGTGCGCGAGGAGACCTTCGGTCCGGTGATCCCGATCCTGCGGTGCCCGAACGACATTGCGGAGGTCATCCGCATCTCGAATTCGACCACCTATGGGTTGTCGTCGGGCGTCTGCACGAACCGGCTCGACTACATCACCCGCTTCGTGAACGAATTGGAGGTCGGCACCGTGAATGTCTGGGAGGTGCCGGGTTACCGGATCGAGATGTCGCCGTTCGGCGGCGTCAAGGATTCCGGACTGGGGCACAAGGAGGGGGTGGTCGAAGCCATGAAGAGCTTCACCACCATCAGGACCTACTCCCTGCCCTGGCCGGCGTAACGGACGAAACAGGACGGAGGCTTGCGAATGAGGCGATGGTTGCTTGCTGCGGGGGCGGCGATCGCCCTCGCTTTCGGCTCCGGCGCGGCGGACGCGCAGCAGCGCACCCGCGTCACGATCTACACCGCGCTCGAGAACGAGCAGCTCGCGCCCTTCAAACAGGCGATCGAGGCGGCCGTCCCAGGCGTCGAGGTGGTCTGGGTGCGCGATTCCACGGGCGTCATCACCGCCCGCGTCATCGCCGAGCGCGAGAATCCGCGCGCCGACATGATCATGGGACTGGCGGCCTCATCGCTCCTCATGTTCGAGGGGATGAACCTGCTCGAGCCCTACACTCCTGCCGGGGTGGATGCGCTGAAGCCGGCGTTCCGAGACTCGGCGCCGCCGGCGACCTGGACGGGCATGGATGCCTATCTCGGCGTCATCTGTTTCAACACGACCGAGGCCCGGCGCTTCAACGCGCCGATGCCGGCGACGTGGCAGGACCTCACGAAGCCCGAGTTCCGTGGCCGGCTGGTGATGCCGCACCCGGCCTCCTCCGGCACCGGCTACCTGATGGTCGCGATGTGGCTGCAGCAGATGGGCGAGGAAGCCGGCTGGCGCTTCATGGACGCGCTACACGAGAACATGGCCGTCTACACGCATTCCGGTTCCGCGCCCTGCGTGCAGGCCGCCCGCGGCGAGCGCGTCGCCGGCATCTCGCTCGACATGCGCGGGGCGCGCGAACGCACCCAGGGCGCGCCGATCGAGGTCATCATCCCGGCCGAGGGCACGGGCTGGGACATGGAGGCGACCTCCATCGTCCGCGGCACCCGCAACCTTGAAGCGGCGCGGCGCATCGCCGACTGGGTCGCGACGCGCCAGGCGAACGAGCTCTACAGCCGCTTCTACGCCGTGGTTGCCTATCCGGGCGTCACCAATACGCCGGCCAACTATCCGGCGAATGCCGAGGCGCGGATGTTCCCGAACAACTTCACCTGGATGGCGGATAACCGGGAACGCATCCTCGCGGAGTGGTCGCGCCGCTACGAGTCCAAGGCGGCGCCACGCAACTGAACGGCTCGCGGCGCGGGCCATCCGGCCCGCGTCGCATCGGCGGCGAATGAGGGTCCGGCACCATGACAA
The DNA here is from genome assembly GCF_012927745.1 of Neoroseomonas marina. Classification (GTDB taxonomy): domain Bacteria; phylum Pseudomonadota; class Alphaproteobacteria; order Acetobacterales; family Acetobacteraceae; genus Neoroseomonas; species Neoroseomonas marina. Next base: position 1,045,310 of record NZ_JABBKX010000001.1, on the reverse strand, counting down.
GCCTGCGCTTCGAGACGGTGGATGCAGCCGCGCCCCGGCCCGCCGGCGCATCGACGGCCGGAGCCTCGGCGTCGCCGCGCGCCTATCTGGTGGTGCGTGGTCTGACGCGCCGCTTCGGCGCCTTCACCGCGCTGGACCGCATCGACCTCGAGGTCCGGCGCGGCGAGTTCGTCTGCTTCCTTGGTCCATCGGGCTGCGGCAAGACGACCCTGCTACGCGCCATCGCCGGTCTCGACCGGCAGGATGAGGGGCGGATCGAGATCGGTGGGCGCGACGTGTCCCATGCGCCCCCGGCCGACCGCGACTTCGGCATCGTCTTCCAGTCCTATGCGCTGTTCCCGAACCTCACCGTCGACGACAACGTCGCCTATGGCCTGGTGAACCGCCGCCGCCCACGCGCGGAGATCGCCGCAAGGGTCAAGGAACTGCTCGCGCTGGTCGGGTTGCCCGACCAAGGTGCCAAGTTCCCGGTGCAGTTGTCAGGCGGTCAGCAGCAACGGGTCGCGTTGGCGCGGGCGCTTGCGACATCGCCCGGGCTTCTGCTTCTGGACGAGCCGCTCTCGGCGCTGGATGCGCGTGTTCGCCTGCATCTGCGGGAAGAGATCCGGGCCCTGCAGAACCGGCTCGGCGTGACCACGATCATGGTGACGCACGACCAGGAGGAAGCGCTCGCCATGGCCGACCGCATCGTGGTGATGAACCACGGCGTGATCGAGCAGGTCGGGACGCCCGAGGAGATCTACCGCACGCCGGCCAGTGCCTTCGTCGCCGATTTCGTGGGCACCATGAGCTTCCTGGACGCGACGGTCGCGGCACCGGGCGAGATACGGGTCGGCGCCCGCAGCCTGCGTGTCGCAGACGGGCGTGCATTGGTACCCGGCTGCGCGGCACGGGTCGGCCTACGGCCCGAGGATGTGCGCGTTCGTGGCGTTCATCCGGATGACGAGAACGCGTTCGAGGCGACCATCGAGGATGTCGAGTTCCTTGGCGCCTTCTGCCGGGCCCGGCTCGTCGCGCGGGACGCTCCGGGATTGGCGCTGCTGGCGGATTTCTCCGCCAACCTGATGCGGGATGTCGGCGTCGAAGTCGGCAAGACGCTGCTGGTCGCCCTGCCGCCGGACGCCCTGCGCGTCTTCGTGCGGTCGTCGCCGATGGCCGACGAGGCGTCGGCGTCGTGAGTGCGGTCCTCCAATCGTCGGAGGACGTCCTTCCGACGGCCAGGCGGTTCATCACCGAACAGCGGGTCGTCGCCGCCCTGGTGGGGCTGCTCTGCCTGGCATTGCTGGTGGCGATCGCATTGCCGCTCTGGGCACTCCTGTCCAAGAGCTTCCTGAACGCGGATGGCGGGTTCGTGGGCCTCGCGAATTTCGCACGGTATTTCGCGACGCCGGCGCTGGTGCAATCGCTGATCAACAGCGTGATGGTGGCGTCGCTCGCGACCTGCATCGTGGTCCCGCTGGCCTTCACCTACGCCTATGCGCTGACGCGCAGTTGCATCCCGGCGAAAGGGCTGTTCTACGCGCTTGCCTTGCTGCCGATCTTCGCGCCGTCGCTCCTGCCGGCCCTCTCCTTCATCTACATCTTCGGCAACCAGGGATTCCTGAAGGACCTGCTGTTCGGCGCTACCATCTACGGGCCGATTGGCATCGTGATGGCGCAGGTCTTCTATTGCCTCCCGCATGCGACGATGATCCTGGTCGCCGCGCTCGCCCTGTCGGATGGCCGCCTTTACGAGGCGGCCGCGGCGCTCGGCACCACGCGCTGGCGGGTCTTCGTCACGGTCACCCTGCCGGGCGCGCGCTATGGTGTCGTCTCAGCCGCGGTCGTGGTCTTCACTCTCGTTGTGACCGATTTCGGCATTCCAAAGGTGATCGGCGGGCAGTTCGCCGTGCTCGCCACGGATGCCTACAAGCAGGTCGTCGGGCAGCAGAACTTCAGCATGGGGGCTGTCGTCGGCATGGTCCTGTTGGTGCCGGCCGTGCTCGCCTTCCTCGTCGAACAGATCCTGAAACGCCGGCAGGTTGCGCTCCTCTCCGCACGCGCTGTGCCCTACGCGCCGCGGCCGGAGCGCCGGCGCGATGCGGCGCTGCTGCTGTTCTGCATCCTCGTGGGTGGGCTCGTGGCGAGCATCCTCGGGGTCGCGGTCTGGGCCTCCTTCATCAAGTACTGGCCGTACAACCTCTCGCTCACGCTCTCGAACTACGACTTCGCCGAGTTCGAACCCGACGGGTGGCAGCCCTATTTCAACTCCCTGAAGATGGCCGGGCTGACGGCCCTGATCGGGACGCCGGTCATCTTCCTCGGCGCCTACCTGATCGAGAAGGCGCAGGCCGCGGCGCTCGGGCGGTTCTTCGCGCATTTCCTCGCAATGCTGCCGATGGCGGTGCCCGGGCTCGTGCTCGGCCTCGGCTACGTGTTCTTCTTCAACGCACCATGGAACCCGCTCGGCGCCCTGTACGGCACGATCGCCGTTCTGGCGCTGAACAGCCTGGCGCATTTCTACACCGTCGCGCACATCACGGCGGTCACGGCGCTGAAGCAGATCGATGGAGAATTCGAGTCGGTGTCGGCCTCGCTCAAGGTGCCGTTCTGGACGACGCTGCGGCGCGTGACCGTGCCGATCTGCATGCCCTCGCTGCTCGACATCGCCGTCTACCTCTTCGTCAATGCGATGACCACGGTCTCGGCGGTGATCTTCCTCTACGGACCAGGCACCAAGCTCGCCTCGATCGCCGTGGTGCACATGGACGAGGCTGGCGCGATCGCCGCGGCCGCCGCCATGGCGACCTGCATTGTGGTCACGGCGATCGCAGTGAAGCTGTTGCACCTGCTGCTCGACGCGGTCTTGCTGAGCAGGTTGCAGCGTTGGCGGGTCCGGACAGGCTGACGGTTCAGTCCTGGACGGGCGTAGGCCGTCGGGGCGGAGCATCGGGGTTGCCCTCCCGTTCGTCGCGGTAGAGGGCGGCGCGCGCCAGAAGCATCAGCGTCACAGGCGTCGTGACGACCATGAAGGCGGCAATCAGGATCTCGTGCAGTACGAAGCGCGTCTGAAGGATGCTGAAATACAGCATCGAGGCGACCAGGATGCTGCCGATGCCGAGCGTCGTCCCCAGCGTCGGGGCGTGCATCCGGTCGTAGAAGCTGCGCAGCGTCACCAGGCCGATCGAGCCAGCCAGCGCGAGGCCCGCGCCGATCAGGAGCAGGAATGCGACGGGAACGGCAGCCCAGAGAGGGACGTCGGCGGCATGGGTCATTCGATCACCTCGCCGCGCATGAGGAACTTCGACAGCGCCGCCGTGGCGACAAAGCCGAGAAGCGAGATGAGCAGCGCTGCCTCGAAGTAGTGCGTGGTTCCGGTGCGGATGCCGAAGACGAGCAGCAGCATCGCACCGTTCACATACAGCGTATCCAATGCGAGGACCCTGTCCTGCGCCCGCGGCCCACGGAGCACGCGCAACGCGGCGCAGCCCATCGCGGCGACCAGCAGGATCTGTGCCGCCAGAATGGCGGAGGAGAGGATCATCGCGCTCATTCGAAGATGTCCATCAGCCGGCGCTCCCAGCGGTCCTTCACGATCCGGACCCAGGCGTCTTCGTCGATCAGGTCGAGCACATGCAGCAACATGGTGCCGTCGCTCGAATCATAATCCACCCAGACCGTGCCCGGCGTGGCCGTCAGGATGCAGGTCAACGCGGCCAGACCGTGCGGGCTGCGCATGTCGAGCGGTATGCGAACGAAGCCCGATCGGCGCGCCTGCGCGCGCGAAGGACGCAGGATGATGCGGGCGACGGCGTTGTTCGAGCGAAAGACCTCGACCACCACATCCCGCAACAGGCCGGGCACGCTTGCCAGGCGCCGAAGGCGGGTTCTCGGGAACCGCACCAGCGCCAGAGCGCCGCAACCGGCACATGCGAGGGCCGTGCCGAGCAGGACCGCGGCGACGGAGGTGCTCTCGGTCAGCAGCAGCCACAACAGGATCAGTGTCAGGCCGATCGCGGGGTAGGGAAGCCATCGCTTCACGGGCCGGCACTCTCGCCTGGGGCCGCGATGACGCCCTGGAGGTAGCTGGCCGGGAGGTGGAGCCCCTCGGCCGCGGATTGCAGGTAGGCGCTCGCCGGGCCGGCACCGACGGTCAGGACAGCGCAGAGCAGCAGCAACATCGCGACAGGCACGATCTCGATAAGGCCGATGCGCGGCGCGCGGGCTGCCGGCGATGTCCAGAACACGTCGATCCCGCTGCGCAGCATCGCGACGACGGTCGCGAAGCCGGACAGGATGAGGGCCGCCATCAGAGCCCAGGTCGTCGGGGACACGGATGGCCCGCTGCTGGCGAGCAGGGTCGAGAGGATGGCGAACTTCGCGAGGAAGCCTGACAGCGGCGGCAGGCCGGCCAGCAGCACGGCGCAGGCCATGAAGGCGAAGCCGAGGACGGCGATGGTACCGGGGATGGCAACGCCGACGGTGTCCTGCTCGTCCATCTCCTCCTCGTCCTCACCGGCACCGAAGGCCTCGCGGCTGACCGCAAGCACGTCCGCGCCCACTTCCCTCCCGCGTTCGACAAGTTCGATCAGAAGGAAGAACGCCCCGATCGAGAGGACGGAACTCACGAGGTAGAGCAGGGCTCCGCCGGTGACCGTCACCTGACCGGCTCCGATGGCGGCCAGCAGCGTGCCGGAGGAAATCATCACGCTGGCGCCCGCGAGGCGTGGCAGGTTCTGCGTCGCCAGCATCGCGATCGATCCGAAGGCGATGGTCAGCAACCCGCCCACCAGGAGCCACGCCTCGCCGAACCCCGCGGACGGTCCGGCGGTGCCACCGAACAGCAGCAGCCACACACGCAGGACGGCGTAGATACCCACCTTGCTGAGGATCGACAGGATGGCCGCCGCCGGCGTCGTCGCAGCCGCGTAGGTCGGTGGAAGCCAGAAGCCGAGCGGCCACATCGCCGCCTTGACCAGGAAGGCGATGCCGAGCACGGCGAGGCCGGTCTCCAGCAATCCGCGATCCTCGGCCGCCACCTCACGCATCCGGTGGGCGAGTTCGGCCATGTTGAGCGTGCCTGCGACCCCATAGACAACGCTGACGCCGACGAGAAAGAGCAGCGAGGCGACCAGGTTGACGACGATGTAGTGCAGGCCGGCACGAACGCGCGCCACACCGGACCCATGCAACGCCATTCCGTAGGATGCGGCGAGCATCACCTCGAAGAAGACGAAGAGGTTGAACAGATCGCCGGTCAGGAAGGCGCCATTCAGTCCCATGAGCTGGAACTGGAACAGCGGCTGAAAATACACCCCGGCCCGTTGCCAGCGGCCGAGCGAGAAGAGAAAGGCCGCAAGCCCGAGGAGCGCCGCCAGCGCCAACATGACCGCCGACAGCCGATCGAGCACGAGCACGATGCCGAACAGCGTCGGCCAGTTGCCCAGGCGGTAGACATGCACCGTCGGGCTGTCGGCGAGCCCAAGCAGGATGGCCGCGAGGACCACGAGAAGAACGGTCGACATCAAGCCGATCGCTGCGGTCAGCCGGCGCCGGCGATCCCCCGCGAGGATGATCGCCGCGCCGGCCACCATGGGCACGACGATGGGCGCGACGACCAGATGCTCCATCCAACCGGTCACCGCTCGCGCTCCCGTCCGTCGACATGGTCGGTGCCCGTCAGGCCGCGTGCGGCGAGCAGCACGACCAGCAGAAGGGCGGTGGTGGCGAAGCCGATGACGATGGCGGTCAGGACGAGCGCCTGGGGCAGCGGATCCACGTAGAGACCGAGGGTGCCAGCCTCCCCCGGCGACAGGACGGCCGCCGCACCGCTGCGCAGCCCTCCGGTCGAGAAGATGAAGAGGTTGACCGCATAGGACAGCAGCGCCAGGCCGACGATGACCTGGAAGGTTCGCGGCCGCAGCAGCAGCCACACGCCCGACCCGGTGAGCACCCCGATGGCGAGGGAAACGACGATCTCCATCATGCCTCTCCGGCTCGGCTGCCGACGCGGCGCGGTGCGGCTCGGTGGCCGCGGACCGATTGGTGCGCGAGTGCGACGAGCATGAGCAGCGTTGCGCCGACGACCAAGGCGAAGACGCCGATGTCGAAGATCAGCGCGCTGGCCGTCGGCACCTTGCCGATCAGCGGCAGTTCCGCATAGGCGAAGTAGGTGGTCAGGAACGGGCGACCGAAGAACCAGGCGACGATACCGGTGCCGGAGGCGATCAGGAGCCCCGCGCCGAGCCAGATCTGGGGCCGCAGACGCAGATGGGCTTCGGTCCAGGCCGCGCCGCCGATGATGTACTGCAGCAGGATGGCGATCGCGACCACCATGCCGGCGGAGAAGCCGCCGCCCGGAAGATCGTGGCCGCGCAGCATCAGGAACACCGCGACGACCAGCATGACGGGGAACAGCAGTCGCGTGAGCGTGAAGGGAACCAACAGCCAGTCGGCCGTCGGTCGCACGGCGTCGTCATGCTGCGTGGCTCCATCCTGGTCGCGCTGCTGCTCCGGAATCTCGACGCTGTCCGCGGCGGGGCGGAAGCGACGGAGCAGGGCGTAGGTGGTCAGGGCCACGGCCGCCACCACGAAGATCTCGCCGAGTGTGTCGAAGCCGCGGAAATCCACCAGAATGACGTTGACCACATTGGTGCCGCCGCCTTCGGTGTATGCACGCTCGAGGAAGTGGCTCGCCAGGAGCTCCGGGGGAACCCGGGTCATCACGGCATAGGACAGGGCCGCGAGACCGCAACCGGCGCCGACGGCGATGGCGAGGTCACGGGCCCGGCGCGTGCGGGTCAGCACCTCCGGTCCCCTGTCGCCGGCAACCTGGAAGCGCTTGGGGAGCCACCGGAGCCCCAGCACCAGCAGGACCGTGGTCACCACCTCGACCGTCAACTGCGTCAGGGCCAGGTCCGGTGCCGAGAACCAGACGAAGGTGATGCAAACCACCAGACCCACGCCCCCAAGGAGCATCACCGCCGCCAGCCGGTGGAACTTCGCCTGCCATGCGGTCCCGAGCGCAAAGGCGGCGCCCACCATCCAGACCAGCGCCAGCACCGGATCGACCGGAGTGGAAGGCAGGTTGCCGGGGCCGAAGCCACGGAGCCAGACCGCCCCGGCGCCGGCGAGGAGACCGATCCCGACAATCAGCCGGAGTTGTGGCTGCAGGCGGCGCGTGCCCAACAGGGTCTCGAGCCGCCGCGCCAGGCGCCACGACAGGAAGACCATCACCTGCTCGAAGATGCGTTGCGCATCCAGTCGACGGATGAGGGGCGGCCCTTCGACGTCACCCCGCAGCCGCTGCTGCAACAATGCATAGAGCATGACGCCGCCGGCCAGGGCGATGAGGCTCATCACCAGGGGCAGGTTGAAGCCATGCCAGACGGCAAGGCTGTAGTAGGGAACGTCGTCCCCCAGGACCCCGTGCACCGCGATGGCCAGGTAGGGCCCGACGGTCGCCGCGGGGAGCAGCCCGACCACGATGCAGGTCAGGACCAGGATTTCGACCGGCAGGCGCATCCAGCTTGCGGGCTCGTGCGGCGTGCGCGGCAGGTCGGTTGCCACGGGGCCGAAGAACGCCCCGTGAATGAAGCGCAGCGAATAGGCGACGGAGAAGGCGCTCGCCAGCATCGCGGCAAGGGGCAGGATGTTCAGCAGCGGCGAGAGGGGGGCCTCCGCGGTCAGCGCTTCGGCGAAGAACATCTCCTTCGACAGGAAGCCGTTCAGCAGAGGCACGCCCGCCATCGCCGCCGCCGCCACCATCGCGAGCCTCGCGGTGAAGGGCATCGACTGGTTGAGGCCCGACAGGCGCCGGATGTCGCGCGTGCCCGTTTCATGGTCGATGATGCCGGCCGCCATGAACAGAGAGCACTTGAAGGCCGCGTGGTTGATGATGTGGAAGATGGCGGCGACCAGCGCGAGTTCGCTCTTCAGCCCGAGCAGCAGCGTGATGAGCCCGAGATGGCTGATTGTGGAGTAGGCCAGCAGCCCCTTCAGGTCATTCTGGAATATGGCGATGTAGGCGCCGAGCAGCAGCGTCGTCAGCCCTGCCAGGCCGACCGTCCATGCCCATGCGTCGGTGCCCGCCATGACCGGCCACAGCCGGGCGAGCAGGAAGACGCCGGCCTTCACCAGCGTCGCCGAATGCAGATAGGCCGAGACCGGCGTGGGCGCCGCCATCGCGTGCGGCAGCCAGAAGTGGAAGGGGAACTGTGCGCTTTTCGTCAGGGCGCCGAGCACGATCAGGATGAGCGCCGGCAGGTAGAGCGGATGCTCCCGGATGCGGTCGCCGGCCGACAGCACGGCGTCGAGGTCGTAGCTGCCGACGATGTGCCCGATCAGCAGCACGCCGCCGAACAGCGCCAGCCCGCCCGCACCGGTGACGGTCAGCGCCATGCGCGCGCCGTCGCGCGCGGCCGCCGTGTGATGCCAGTAGCCGATGAGCAGGAAGGAGAAGAGGCTCGTCAGTTCCCAGAAGAAGACCAGCTGCACCAGGTTGCCCGACACGACCACGCCCGTCATCGCGCCCATGAAGGCGAGCAGGAAGGCGAAGAAGCGCGGCACCGGGTCGTCCGAGGACATGTAGTAGCGTGCATAGAGGACCACGAGCGCGCCGATGCCGCTGATCAGCCCGGCGAATAGCCAGGCGAAGCCGTCGAGGCGCAGCGTCAGGTTCAGCCCCAGCGTCGGCATCCAGGCGAATTCCGCCCTCAGAACCCCCCCGCTCGACACCGTCGGATAGGCAGCCCAGACCAGCCCCAGGCATGCCAGGGCGACGGTCCCCGCGATGCCCGAGGCCGCATCGCGCGCGCGCGTCGGCAGAAGGCCCGCGGCGAGGGCGCCCAGGAAGGGCAGGCAGACAAGAGCAAGAAGCAGCAGGCTGTCAGGCATCACGCGTTCCGCGATACCGGGGGTGGGGCGACGCCGCTCGTCGTCCGTCTCAAGCGTCGTCCCCTTCGTCGGCCGTCGTGTCCGCCGCGCGGTTCAGCACCGAGGCCACCTCAGCCTCGGACGCCGCGGCCCGAAGCTGGCGCAGGGCATGCGGTTCGCGCAGGGCCCGGCATGTCTCGGAGAGCGCCGGAAGGAAGCCATCCGCCTCCGCTTCCGGCCAGAGGACGAGCACGACGAGATCGACCGGCTCATCGTCCCGGGCCTCATAGTCGACCGCCCGCCGAAGCCGCGCGAACAGGACGATCGGCTGGCCATTGCCGGGAAGCCTCGCATGCGGCAGCGCGACGCCCCGGCCGAGCGCGGTCGATCCCAGCGCCTCGCGATCCTGCAGTGCGGCCAGGATTTCCGATTCGGAACGGCCAAGGCGTTCCGCCGCCTCCGCGGCGAGGGCCTGCAGGAGGGTCCGCTTGCTGCTCGCCTGCAGGTCCAGGACGATGTTCGCGGTCGGGATCCGATCCGAGATGCTCATGCACTCCTCCGGGAGAGCCGCCTCCGCCGTTGGGTGCGGCATGTCCTCGCTCAGGTTCTGGCGGGCCGGCCACCAAAGGTGACGATGCCCTGCGGACTGCTGGCCCCGCGCCGCGGCTCAGGGGCGATGTCGATGCCAGGGCGACTAGCAACCGGATTAATCATTTGCAATCCTGGGGAACGGGGCCGCGCAGCGATATGAAGGGGCGCTTCGACCAGGCGACGTCGGCGTATGGCGCAATGCATGGTTTCGCTTCGTCACTGGCGCTTCCGTCTCCATCACGCGAAAAGAGAAGCCTGATGTGGCTCGCTCGCGGTTAGATCGCCCCGGAATGCCGGCTTTTCCAGGACCTCGACCCGAGCGGCGGCGGATGCCCGTGCCGTCCGGGACCATGCTGATGGCCTTCGCGCTGGTCGGGTGCGCCTTGCCGATCGAACCGGTCGAATCCGGTCTTCGCGCGCCCGAGCGCTTCGTGAGCGCCGCGCAGGCGCTCGGGCCTGCCGCGGCGCCCGATCCCGCCTGGTGGAATGGCTTCCGGACCCCTGACCTGGACCGGTTGATGGCTGGCGCGATGGGCGGAAACTTCGACCTTGCCGCCGCGGTGGCACGCCTGCAGCAGGCTGACGCCGCGCTGCGCATCGCCGGGGCGCAGTTGCTGCCGTTCGTCGATGTCAGCGGCTCCGTGGCGCGGACACGAGGGACATCCTCCACGCCAGGCACGCCGGCCAATGCGGGGCGGCAGTACGGCGGATCCCTCCGCGCCAGCTATCAGGTCGACTTCTGGGGCGGTCTGCGGGCCCAGGAACAGGCGGCACGCGACAGCGTTGTCGCCGCGGAGTTCGGCGTCGGCACCGTCACCCTCGCAACCCAGTCCGCCGTCGCCACGGCGCTGTTCGACCTGCTCGGCGCACAGGAACAGCTGGCAATCCAGCAGGATAACCTGCGCATCGCCGAACGGACGCTGACCATTCTGCGCCAGCGCCTCGTCGTCGGCACGGCGACCGGCCTTGACGTTGCGCAGCAGGAGACCGTCGTCGCCCAGCAGCGCGCCCAGGTGCCGCCGCTGCGCCAGGCGATCGAGGCCAATACCTTCGCATTGGCGGCGCTGGCAGGGTTGACGCCCGCCGAGGTCACGATCGCGGGACAGCGCCTCGCCTCCGTCCACGTGCCGGAGGTCGCGCCCGGCCTGCCGTCCGAAGTCCTCGCCCGCCGCCCGGACGTCAGGCTGGCCGAAGCGAATCTCGCGGCGGCGAGCGCGGACGTCACCGCCGCTCGCGCCGCTCTGTTTCCGACCATCGCCCTGACGGCCGAAGGCGGGCTGCAAAGCATCGCGCTCCAGACTCTGCTGCGCCCCGGCGCGACCATCTACGGCATCGCGGCCAGCCTGACGCAGACCCTGTTCGACGGTGGTGCCCTGCGCGCGCAGCTCGAACAGACCAGGGCCCGGCGCCTGGAGCTTCTCGCGAACTACCGCCAGGCCATCGTTGCCGCCTTGCAGGATACGGAGACCAGCCTGTCCGCGCTGCAGCGCAGCACGGAACTTGTGACCCTTCAGACAGCACGGGCGGAAGCGGCCCAACGCGCCTATGATGTGTCGGAAGCGCAGTTCCGTGCCGGAACCATCGACCTGCTCACCGTGCTGATCACCCAGACGACTCTCTTCAACGCCCGCCTGGCGCTGGTCCAGGCGCAGACGGCGCGGCTGCAGGCCGCTGCCGCGCTGTTCACCGCGCTGGGCGGCGGCTGGACGGCCGGCAGCGTGCGCCAGGCCCTGGCCGGGACGACGCCATGAACGACCTGCCCCGCCCGCCACGTCCGCAATCGCCCATGGCGGTGGAGACGGAGAGCCCGCCGCGACGTCGCCGGGTCTCGCCCTGGGTGTTCCTGCTGGCGCTGATGGCCGGCGGCGGCTGGTATGCGTGGCGCCAAGGCTGGCTCCCGTTCCTGCCGCAGCCGCAACCCGCGGCGAGCACAACGCCGCCGGCCGGCTTTGGCCCCAGCGGCGGACCCCGGGGGCGGATCGCCATCCCGGTCAGCGCTGCGGAGGCGCTGGTCGCCGACGTGCCGATCGTCCTCGACGCCTTGGGCACCGTACAGGCCTTCAACACCATCACGGTCGTGCCGCAGGTCACAGGGCGCATCACCGAAATTGCCTTCACCGAGGGCCAGGAGGTGCGGGCCGGGGACGTGCTGGTGCGCCTCGATCCCCGCGCCTTCCAGGCGACGCTCGACCAGGCGATCGCGACCAAGGCGCAGCGGGAGGCGCAGCTCGCGAATGCGCGGCTTGATCTGCAGCGCTACCAGCAGCTGATGCGGATCAGCGGCACCTCGCAACAGACGCTCGACACGCAACGCGCCGCGGTCGCGCAGCTCGAGGCGCAGGTGCAGTTCGATCAGGCGACGATCGACAATGCGCAGGTGCAGCTCGACTACACGGTCATCCGGTCGCCGATCGACGGCCGCGTCGGCCTGCGCCAGGTCGATAATGGCAACCTGGTGCAGAGCAGTTCCAGCGGCATTGTCACCATCACCCAGATCCGCCCGATCAGCGTGACCTTCACCCTGCCGCAGCAGGCATTGCCGCAGGTGATGCAGGCGATCGCGGCCGGCGCCGTGCCCGTGGAAGCCCGTTTGCCTGACCCCGCGATTCCGCGCCCCGAAGGGACCCCGGCGCCGGCCAATCCGGTCGGCACGCTGGTCACGGTCGACAACCAGGTGGATGCCGCGACCGGCACGATCCGGCTCAAGGCGACCTTCCCGAACGAGGACCAGCGGCTCTGGCCCGGCGCCTTCGTGAATATCCGCCTGCAGGTCGCGATGCTGCGCGACGTGACCGCGATCCCGCTGGTGGCCGTCCAGCGAGGCCCGGACGGCGCCTACGCCTTCGTCGTCACGGCGGAGAACACGGTGGAGCAGCGGCCGGTGACGGTCGGCATCATCTCGGGTGCCCAGGCGGTCGTGCAGCGCGGGTTGCGGCCGGGGGAACGCGTCGTGACCTCGGGCGCGCTTCGCCTGACGCCGGGGGCCGTGGTGCAGGTCGCCGAGCCGGTCCGCCCGCCGACCGGCGCGACGCAGCAGCGCCGCCGCCAGGCGCCGCAGGGTGGCCCACCCCAGGGGGCACCGCCCGGCCCGCCGCGGTGATGGCGCACGGATGAACATCTCCGGTCCCTTCATCGCGCGGCCCATCGCGACCTCGCTGCTCGCGGTGGCAATGCTGCTGGCCGGGCTCTACGGCTATCTGCGTTTGCCGGTTTCCTCTCTGCCGGAGGTCGACTTTCCGACGATCCAGGTCACGACGCAGTTGCCCGGTGCGTCGCCGGACACCGTCGCGGTGCTGGTCACGGCGTCGCTGGAACGGCAATTGGCGCAGATCTCCGGATTGAGCGAGGTCGTCTCCGTCAGTGGCCCGGGTGTCAGCCGCATCACGCTGCAGTTCAACCTCGGCCGCGACATCGACGACGCGGCGCAGGACGTCCAGGCAGCGATCAACGCCGCGCGGGGCACGCTGCCGTCCAATCTCCCGTACCCGCCGATCTATGCGAAGGTGAATCCGGCGGATCCGCCGATCCTGACGCTGGCGCTCACCTCCGAGACGCTGCCGGTTGCGCGGCTTTCGGATGCGGTGGACACGCTTCTGGCGCAGCGGCTGGCGCAAGTGGGCGGCGTCGGGCGCGTCGCAGTCCAGGGGAACATGCGCCCGGCGGTGCGGCTGCAGGTCGATCCGCGCCGTCTCGCGGCCTACAACATCGGCCTGGACGACGTCCGCACGGCGATCGCCGCCGCCAACGTCGCCGGACCGAAGGGTTCGGTCGACGGGCCCCAGCAGGCCTCCGCGGTGATGGCGAACGACCAGATCAGCACGCCGGCGGCCTTCGAGAACGTGATCATCGCCTGGCGCGGCGACGCGCCGGTCCGGCTGCGCGATGTCGGCGTGGCGGTGGAGGATCTCGAGAACACACTGACTGCCGCCTGGTACAATGGCCGCCCGGCGATCCTGGTCGATGTGCAGCGTCAGCCAGGGGCGAACATCGTCGCGACGGTGGCGGCGCTTCGGGCCCAGTTGCAATCGCTGGAGCGCGCCCTGCCGGCAGGCACGCAACTGTCGGTGGTCGCCGATCGGACCGAGATGATCCGCGCCTCGGTTGCCGAGGTGCAGCTGACGCTCGTCATTGCCGTCGTACTTGTGGTGCTGGTGATCTTCCTGTTCCTGCGCACGCTGCGGGCGACCATCGTGCCGGGCATCGCGCTGCCGCTGTCGATCCTCGGCACCTTCGGTGTGATGGCGCTGTGTGGCTTCACCATCGACAACCTGTCGCTGATGGCGTTGGTCATTGCGACCGGCTTCATCGTCGACGACGCCATCGTGATGATCGAGAACGTCGTCCGTCTGGTCGAGAAGGGCATGGCGCCGCTTGAAGCGGCCTTCGAGGGCGCGCGTCAGATCGGCTTCACCATCGTCTCCCTGACCGTCTCCCTGATCGCGGTGTTCATCCCGCTGCTGTTCATGGAAGGCGTGGTCGGGCGTCTGTTCCGCGAATTCGCCATCGTGCTGTCAGTGTCCGTGCTGGTGTCGATGGTGATATCCCTGACGCTGACGCCGATGATGTGCGGCTACCTGCTGCGGCCGGCCGAGGAGGAGCGCCCCGGTGCCATCAACCGTGCCATCAACCGTGCCTTCGAGGCCGGCTTCGATGCCATGCGCCGCGGCTACGGGCGGACGCTCGCCTGGGCACTGCGGCGGGAAGGTCTGATGCTCCTGCTGGCGCTCGCGACCCTCGGTGGCACCGTTTGGCTCTACGTCGTGATGCCCAAGGGCTTCCTGCCGCTGCAGGACACCGGAATCATCACCATCACGACCGAGGCGCCGCAGGATGTCTCCTTCCGCCGCATGAGCGCCTTGCAGCGCGAGGTCTCCGAGATCATCGCGCGCGACCCGGAGGTCATCTCGGTCGCCTCGGTTGCCGGCGCCGGCACGATCAATCCTGCGGCGAACACCGGGCGGCTGACGGTCGTGCTGCGGCCGCGGGCGCAACGGCGCGACGATACGCAGGCCGTGATCGACCGCCTGACGCCGCAGCTGGCGGCGGTGCCCGGCATCGTCGCCTATCCGCAACTGGTGCAGGACATCCAGATCGGCACCCGTCCATCGAGCACGCAGTATCAGTACACGCTGATGGACTCCTCGGCCGCCGAGCTGACGACCTGGGCGCCGCGGCTGCTCGATGCGCTGCGTGCCCTGCCGGAACTGCGCGACGTGGCGACCGACCGGCGCGAGGACGGGCTTCGCCTGTCCGTCGAGGTCGACCGAGCCCGCGCGGCGCGGCTGGGCGTGACCATGCAGGCGATCGACGACGCGCTCTACAACGCCTTCGGCCAGCGGCAGATCAGCACCATCTACGGACAGGCGAACCAGTACCGCGTGGTGCTGGAAGTCGATCCCGCGCTCGCCAGCGACCCGGCCATCATCGGCCAGATCCGGGTGACGGGCAGTACCAGCACGACGACGAACGGCACCACCTCGACCACCACGGCGCAGGTGCCGCTGGCCGAGTTGGCGGCGATCAGCCGGGTGTCGGGGCCGCTGACGGTCACCCGGCAGGACCAGTTTCCGGCGGTGACGCTCAGCTTCAACCTGGCGCCCGGCGTATCGCTGAGCGAGGCGGTGGCTGCCATTGCCCGGGCCGAGCGCGGCCTCGGCATGCCGGACACCATCGTCGGCAGCTATGGCGGCGACGCGGCGGAGTTCAATCGCTCCCTGGCCGGCCAGGGCTGGCTGATCCTCGCCGCGGTGGTGGTGATCTACATTGTTCTCGGCGTGCTCTACGAGAGCGTGATCCATCCGATCACCATCCTCTCGACGCTGCCCTCGGCCGGGATCGGTGCCCTGCTGGCGCTGCAGCTGTTCGGGCTCGACCTCAACGTCGTCGGGCTGATCGGCATCGTGCTGCTGATGGGCATCGTCAAGAAGAACGCGATCATGATGATCGACTTCGCCATCGAGGCGCAGCGCGAACACGACATGACCCCGCGTGAGGCGATCACCGAGGCCTGCCTGCTGCGTTTCCGGCCCATCATGATGACGACCATGGCGGCGATCCTCGGCGCCGTCCCGCTGGTTCTGGGGCACGGCGCGGGCAGCGAGCTGCGTCTGCCGCTCGGTATCTCCGTGATCGGCGGGTTGCTGCTGAGCCAAGTGATCACGCTCTACACCACGCCGGTGATCTACCTGGCGCTGGAGGAGCTGCGCGCGCGCATCGTCGCCTTGGTCCACCCCGCGCGGGCGCAGCCGGCGGAATAGGCGATGGCGATCTCCGCCCCCTTCATCGCGCGGCCGATCGGCACCTCGCTGCTGGCGATCGGGCTCGCCCTCGCGGGGATCGTCGCCTATTTCGATCTGCCGGTGGCGCCGCTGCCGAAGGTGGATTTCCCCACCATCGCCGTGACGGCGAGCCAGCCGGGGGCCGATCCGACCATCATGGCGTCATCCGTCGCCGCGCCGCTCGAACGGCGGCTCGGGGAGATTCCCGGCGTCACCGAGATCACCTCGACCTCGAGCCTCGGCACCACCAACGTCATCGTGCAGTTCGACCTGTCGCGCTCGATCGCCTCCGCCGCGCGGGACGTGCAGGCGGCGATCAACGCCGCCGGGCCTGACCTGCCATCGGGGCTGACGGCGCCGCCCTCCTTCCGGAAGCTGAACCCGGCCGATGCGCCGGTGCTGATCCTGGCGCTGACGTCGCACACCGTGGCACCTGGCGTGATCTACGACGCGGCGGACAGCATCCTCGCGCCGCGCATCGCGCAAGTGCCGGGCACGGCGCAGGTTAGCCTGGCCGGTGCCGAGCAGCCCGCGATCCGCGTCGCGGTCGACCCGGCAGCAGCCGCGTCGGCGGGCGTGTCGCTCGATCAGATCCGCAGCGCCATCACCGCCGCCAACGTGACCCAGGCGACCGGCCTGATCGACGGACCGGACCAAGCGGCGACGATCTCGGTCAACGACCGGCTGACCACGCCCGGCGAATTCGGCGCCGTCATCGTCCGCCGCGCCGGCGACGCCCTGGTGCGCCTGGACGGCATCGCGCGCGTCGAACAGGGCGCGCGCGACCGGCGGCAGGCGGGTCTCTACAACGGGCGCCCGGCGGTCATCGTCACCATCTACAAGCAGGCCGACGCCAACGTGCTGGAGGTGGTGGACGGCATCCGCGCCCTGCTGCCGGAGCTCCAGCGCTGGATGCCGGCCGGCATCGATGTCGCGATCATGCGCGACCGGTCGCAGACCATCCGTGCCAGCGTGAAGGAGGTCGAGCACACGCTGCTGATTTCCATCGCGCTGGTCGTGATGGTCGTCGCGGCCTTCCTGCGCAGCAAGTCGGCGATCTTCGCCGCCAGCATCGCGGTGCCGCTGTCGTTGCTCGGCACCATCGGCTGCATGTGGCTGGCCGGCTTCTCGCTCAACAACTTCACGCTCATGGCCTTGACCATTTCGGTTGGCTTCGTGGTCGACGACGCCATCGTCATGATCGAGAACATGGCGCGCTACACCGAACGCGGCCTGAAACCCATGCAGGCGGCGCTCGAGGGTGCGAAGCAGATCGGCTTCACCGTCGTCTCGATCAGCCTGTCGCTGGTGGCCGTGTTCATCCCCCTGCTGTTCATGGGCGGATTGGTCGGGCGGATGCTGCGGGAATTCGCTGCGACACTGTCGATCGCGGTGGCCATCTCGGCGCTGATATCCCTGACCGTCACGCCGATGGCGGCCGCCCATCTCGCGAGCCGCGAACCGCGCAAGCCGGGCCGCTTCGGCCGTGTCTTCGAGGCCGGGATGAGCCGCCTGATCGACGCGTACATCCGCAGCCTGACGGTCGCGCTGCGCTGGCGACGGACCATGCTGGCGCTGACGCTCGGGCTCGTCGGGCTGACGGTCTGGCTCTACACGGCGGTGCCCAAGGGGTTCTTCCCGGACCAGGACAGCGGGTTGATCTTCGGGGCGGCCCAGGCCCAGCCAGATACCTCCTTCCAGCAGATGACCGCCTACCAGCAGCGGGTGATGGAGGTGATCCGCGCCGACCCCGCCGTGGAAAACGTGTCGGCCGCCGTCGGCGGCGGGGGCTTCTTCGGTTCCTCTGCTTCGGTGCGGCTGCAGCTGACGCTGATACCGCAGGCCCGACGCCCCGGGATCACCGCCAATGACGTCATCAACCGCCTTCGCCGGCCGCTTGCCGCGGTGACGGGCGTGCAGGTCTTCATGCGTCCCGTCTCGGATATCGTCGTCGGCGGACGGCAGGGCAACGCGTCCTACCAGTATGTGCTGCTGACACCGGATCTCGACGACCTTTTCACCTGGAGTGAGCGCCTCGTGCAGCAACTCCGCACGGTGCCGCAGGTCGAGGACGTCTCGAGCGACCAGCAGCGCACGGGGCTTGTCTCGCGCCTCGTCATCGATCGGGATGCGGCGGCCAGGCTCGGCATCTCCGTCCAGGCGCTGGATGCGGCGCTGAACAACGCTTTCGCGCAACGACAGGTCTCGACCATCTACCGCCTGCGGAACCAGTACCGCGTGGTGATGGAGATCGATCCGCAACTGACGGAGCGGCCCGAGGATCTCGACCGGATCTTCCTCGCCGGCCGAGACGGGCCTGTCCCGCTCGGCGCCGTCGCGCGGCTCGAGCGGACGATCTCTCCGCGCCAGATCACCCATCAGGGGATGTTCCCGGCGGCCACCATCACCTTCAATCTAGCGCCCGGTGTTTCGCTGGGGGAGGCCGCCGCGGCGATCGAACGCGCGGCGCTCGACATCCAGATGCCGGCGACGATCCGCGGCGAGTTCGCCGGCAACGCCCGCGCCTTCCAGAACTTCCAGTCAGGCCTGCCGCTGCTGATCCTGGCCGCGGTGGTGGCGATCTACATCGTGCTCGGCGTGCTCTACGAAAGCCTGATCCATCCGCTGACGATCATCTCCACCCTGCCGACGGCCGGGATCGGGGCGCTGCTGGCGTTGCTCGCGACTGGGCTGTCCTTCACGCTCATCGCGCTGATCGGCGTGATCCTCCTGATGGGCATCGTGAAGAAGAACGCGATCATGATGGTGGACTTCGCCCTGGAGCATGAGCGCGAAGGCGGGCAGGGTGGCATGACCGCGATCCTCGAGGCCTGCCGGGAGCGCTTCCGGCCAATCCTGATGACGACCCTCGCCGCGTTGTTCGGCGCTGTGCCGCTGGCCTTCGCAACCGGCGCCGGCGCGGAGCTTCGTACGCCGCTCGGCATCACGATCATCGGCGGCATGATCGTGTCGCAGGTCATGACGCTGTACACGACGCCGGTCGTCTACCTGGCGCTGGAGCGCCTCGCGACGACACGGCGCCGGCCGCTGCGGCGCTTCTCGGGTCCGGCGGAAGGCGTCCCGCACGTCTAGGCGACTTGGGCGTAGCGCCGCTGCGCCGCCTTCCCCCGGGCGCGACCACCTTCCCGATGATGGCCTGCGCCGGCGCACCCGACGCCAGCCGGCTGGCGTCGTCGCCTCCCGCGCCCCGCCGGCTGCCCGATCCGACGGTGCCAGCCACCGGAGGACATCAGGGCGGACAGCCAAGCGAGCGGTGGTGGGCAGGCCTCCGGCGCGAGGGGGGGCGTGCCTGCCAGCGTCCCGCCCGCCAGATCCGCGGCGCGGAAGCTGCCGGCGGCTGGATCCTCGAGCCACAGCGACGCCTCGATGACCGCTGCCGTCGGGACGGCGGCCCGGGCGCGCTGGGCGGCAAGACGGCGCGGATCGCGCGGCCGGCCGAACGGACCGACCGCGGCGCCGAATGCTGGGGAGATGACGAAGGTGTTACCACTGCGCGCCACACGCGGCGGCGCAGCGCGACGAAGCGGAATCGCACATAAGGAGCAGGCCACATGTCGGCGTGGGACGGAAGGTGCTGCTCTGCGAGGCGGCGTGCCTACGTTTCCGACGGCACTTGCTCCGCGATGGCCGCGATCTTCAGTCCGGGATCCATCGCCCATCGCCGCATCAGGCCTCCGGCTCGGACAGCCGGCGCCGCGGCGTCAGTGCGCCTCTCGCGCGCTCCGTCACCGTCCGCTCGGCGAGGGAATCGCCCGCCGCGTCACGTTCGGCCCGTAGGGCCTGGAAGGCACCGAAGCGGCTGATCGCGACCTCGAGTGCCGGGCCGACGCGAGTGGGGCCAGGTTATCGACGACATCGGCCGCGAACGCCGCCGAGATCCGGTCGGCATCGCCGTGCCGCAGACGATCACGTCCGCCTCAGAATTCCCGCAGGAGGCGCGTCAGATCCGTGGTGTCGGACCGGCACGGCGGCCACATGGATGCCAGCGCCTTCCAGCCCCGACTTTGCCTGGTGGGCATGAGCGGCATCGGTATCGACGCGCAGGGTGCGCAGGTGGGCCACGCCGTTGTGCCGGAGATCACACCGTGCCGCCGCGTTCCTTATGCCCCCCGATGCCTTCAGTCCTGGCACCGAGGGAACTCCCTGGCTGAAACGCTTCAGCGTGGACGGCGCCCGCACGGGCAAGCGGCTTGCCTGCGCCCTTGCTGCCGGACAATTATCCGCCACCGACCCATCAACGCGCGGCGAATCCTGTCAGGATGGACCCGCAGATGCCGTGGATGTCAGCACAATGGCCTTTGATCAAACGCGGCGCATCCTCGCCATCACGACCGAACTGGGTCGGGACAAGGTCCTGCTGACCGAACTCGAAGGGCGCGATGAGATCTCGCAGCCCTTCCTCTTCAAGATCCGCATGGCGACCGAGGAGCCGGTGGCATCCGTGCAGGCACTGCTCGGCACCGAGGTGACCCTGGAATTCGGCATGCCGCCTGACGCGGATGCGCCGACGGTTGGCGTCGAGCGCCGCAAGTTCCGGGGCTACATCCGGCGGCTTTCGCGGGGATTCTTCAACGTCGGCGGCATGACCGAATGGCAGGCCGAGGTCGTGCCGAAGATCTGGTTCCTGTCGCGCTCCGCGAACGTCAAGATCTTCCAGAGCAAGACGACGCTCGACATCATCCAGGAAGTCGCCAACCAGTTCGGCATGTCGCCCCAGGTGAATGCCAATTCCCGCGGCATGACCAACCTGGACCTGTGCGTCCAGTACCGCGAGAACGCGCTCGACTTCCTGTCGCGGCTCATGGAGAAGGAGGGCCTCTTCTACTTCCATGAGCACACGGACGGCGCGACGAACCTGAAGGTCGTGGACCTGAATGCGTCCTGCCCTGCCTGGTCGCTGGACCCCGTGCCGCTGCATGGGCATCGCAGCCGTGGTAGCGTCTGGCGCTTCGACGAGGACTTCTCCGTGCAGACGGGGCAATGGGTGACCCGGGACTTCGACTACCTCGGCGTCGCAAGCCAGACCAACACCCAGCCGACCAAACTGTCCTCGGCCGGGATGTCCACGGAATACGAGGTCTACGACTACCCCGGCGCCTATGGCGAAAAGTGGAAGTCGCCGGATGACATCGGCCTCCTGACGACCGGGTCCGGGCTGACGACCGTCGCCATCGAACGCGAGGAGGCGAAGTACCACCGGCGGCGTGGCGCCAGCGACATCTCGCTCCTCGATCCCGGCCGGCGCCTCAAGCTCTCGGCCGAGGGGCTGACGGAACCCGAGGTGCTGATCACCTCGGTCCACCACCGCGCCGCGGACTACAGCCATTGGACCGACAAGATGTGGGGGGATCGCCAGCCGCAGGAGCCGTACTACGAGAACGAGTTCACCTGCATTCCCCAGACCGTCCAGTTCCGCCCGGAGGTCCGCGCGCCCCGGCCTTATGTGCACGGCCCGCAGACCGCGCTCGTCGTCGGATCGGGCGACATCGATACCGACAAGTACGCCCGCGTGAAGGTCCAGTTCCATTGGGATCGGGACGCGAGCGCGTCGGTGTGGGTGCGTGTCTCCCAGGGATGGGCTGGCGCGGGCTTCGGCCAGATCCACATCCCCCGCGTGGGGGAGGAGGTGGTGGTCGATTTCCTCGAGGGCGACCCGGACCGGCCGCTGATCACCGGGCGGCTCTACAACTCCAACAACATGCCGCCCTATACGCTGCCGGCGAACAAGACGCAGTACGGCATCAAGACCAACTCGGTCGGCGCAAGCGGGTCGAACGAACTGCGCTTCGAGGACAAGGGCGGCAGCGAGCAGATCTTTGTTCACGCCCAGAAGGATCTCGATTCCGTCGTCGAGAACAACGAGACGCGACACGTCAAGGTCAACCGCACGACGAACATCGATGTCAACGAGACGACCAAGATTGGTGGGAACAAGAAGACCGAGGTCACCGGCAGCTTCGACGAGAAGATCATGGGGACCGAGACGCGGCAGGTCATGGGCGCCGTCACCGAAAAGATGATGGCCGGCGAAACGCGCACCATCATGTCCCAGATGAGCGAGACGATCACCGGCACCGTCTCCCAGACGGTGACGGGGAGTTATACCCAGACTGTCACCGGACCGATGTCGATCACCTGTGCCGGTCCCGTCACCTTCACCGCCGCCGGCGGCTGGACCCTCGTGGCGCCGGCGGGCACGAAGACAGTCGACAGCTTCTTCGACAAGACCGGCGGCTTCACGGCGGATGCCTTCGGCGCGAAGCTTTCGATCGTGGCCAACAAGACCGATATGGTGGGCATCCTCGCGATGTCGGTGATCAACAACAAGGTGGACTTCGTGAAGTCGAAGGTGGACATGTCCGCCACGGTCTTCAAGAACAGCCCCACGGAGATCAAGACGGCAGGCAACGCCATCCGGCAGGCGGCCCTGAACTGTCACTTCATCGGCGTCTTCCTTGTCAATTGATGCCGGCACGGCCGAACCGGATGAGCGACAACGCCATCGTCATAGCGTTCTTCGGGGCGATCGCCCTGGCGACCGTCGCATTCGCCTATGGGGGCGGCATCATCCGCGATTTCCGGGATCGCCAGGTGCTGTCCGACGGCTTGCCGGCCGAGGCCCGCGTGCTCGGGCTCGAGCAGACGGGCAACTTCTTCAACAACATGCCGGAGATGCGAATCCGTCTCGACGTCACGCCGGGATCGGGGCTGTCCTTCACGGCGGAGGTCGTTCGCGTCGTGGGCACTGCCGATCTGCCCCGCTTCATGCCGGGGCAGTCGCTGTCCGTGCGCTACCAGCCGGGCCCGCCGCCGCGTGTGGCGCTCATGCCATGACGACCGCGCGGGACCTGCCCTGATGCGCGTCATGAAGCCCATGGCCCTGGGATTCCTCACGCGGCCTTTCGAGTTCATGCGCCAGTTCCGGCTCGGCGCGGCGGTGCTCAGTTTCGTGCCCCTCGGGACCGAGCGCGCGCTCTTCGCGGATCCGGCGATGTGGAAGATGGTGGCCGAGGAACTGCCACCCGATCAGCCGCTCGACATCGCGATGGCGAAGCGTCGTGCCGAGTTCCTTGTCGCAGGTCATGCCTTCGCCCCCGGCGGCACGCCCGTCCGCGCGCTGCGGGTATCGGCGCGCCTGGGGCAGCGGAGCAAGTCGCTGCTTGTCGTCGGCGATCGCTTCCGCGATGCCGACGGGTCTCGTGAGCCCGAGCCTTTCACCCGGATGCCGCTCGACTGGACCCGCGCGGCCGGCGGTCCCGGCGTGGCGGAGAATCCGCTCGGGCGTGGGCGCTCGCCCGTTGCCACGCCTGCAGGGCCGCGGATTCCCTTCGCCAATATCGAGGATCCATCCGTCGCGCCTGAGTATCGCCAGCAACGCCCGGCCGGCTTTGGTGCGATGGACATCGCCTGGCCGCAACGCGCACGTTTTGCCGGCACGCATGACGATCGCTGGTTGCGGGACGATTTCCCCGGCTTCGCGCGCGACATGGACTGGCGGATCTTCAACGCCGCCCCGGAGGACCAGCAGTTTCCGGCGTTCCTGTCTGGCGACGAGGAGTATGCGCTGGAGAACATGCATCCGGAGCAGCCGGTCCTGACAGGCCGCCTTCCGGGCATCCGTCCCCGCCTGCTGTTGCGGCGACGGGGTCGCGACGCGCTCGAGGACATCCCGCTCGCGCTGACCACCGTCTGGTTCTTCCCCCATCGGATGCGCCTCGTGCTCGTGCATCACGCTGAGACGCCCATCGAGGAGGAGGATGGCCGCGACATCGAGGTCGCGATGATCGGGGCCGAGACGAACGGCACGAGCCGCCCGGTGTCGCATTTCGAGGACGTGATGCGCCGGCGCCTCGATCCCAATACCGGCGCGGTTGCCGCGCTGCGCGATGCCGATCTGGTGCCGCAGGAACTCCTCGTTCCCGACCCGACCATGGAAGCCGAAATGGCACTCCATGCGACGGAAGGCCTGGCTTACGCGAACGGCCGTCGCCGCCTCGAGAAGGAAACGGCCGAGAGGCGGGCGATGGTCGCTTCCTATGGCCTCGATCCGGATGAGCATGGCCCCAAGCGTCTCGAGCCCGAGGAGCGGACCCCGACGCTGGACGAGTTGCCCGCCCACATCGACCGCATCCTGGCCGAAGGCGAACGCCAGAAGGCGGAGCATACGGCGTGGCGTGCCGAGCGCGACCGCGAGCTCGAGGATCTCCTGACCGGGCCCGAGATGACGTATGAGAAGCTCCAGGAGGAGCGGGCCCAGAAGCCCGCGGGACCGCCGACCTTCACCGCCGCGGGCAAGCGCATGGAGTTGGAGCTGCTCGCCGCGCAGATGCGTGCGGCGGGCGCAGACGACGCCGATGTGCAGAACATCCTGAACGATCGCGCGATGCAGTCGCTGTGGCAGGATGCCGAGCAGCAATTGCGCGACGCGTACCAGCAGACGGCGCAGGAGCAGGATCCGGCGCCACGCGTGGCCGCATTCCGGCAACAGGAGATCGCGGCCAACCTAGCCTCGCAGAGAGATTGGCCGCGGGGCAACTTCTGCGGCGTGGATCTTCGTGGTGTCGACCTGTCGGGCCGCGATCTGTCGGAGGCCTGGTTCGACGGTGCCGATCTGACGGGGGCCAACCTTACGGGCGCGCGGCTGGGCCGCGCGGTCCTCGCCCATGCCCGCCTCGCTCAGGCGCGGCTCGACGGCGCGGACCTCGCGGGGGCGAACCTGGGGCGCGCGGATCTCTCGGGCGCTTCGCTGCGGCGCGCGGTGCTCGGCGGCGCGATTCTCGATCATGCGAACCTGTCCGGCGCTTCGCTCCGCGGTGCGACCCTCGAAGGGGCGCGCCTGACCGAGACGATGCTGACGGACACCGACCTCGCCGGCGCCGTCCTGAATGATGTGCAGTTCATCAATACGAACTTGACCGGTCTCAGCGCCTCCGGTGCGGAGATCCAGCGAACGCTCTTCCTCGAAACACCGTTGGACGGTGCGAATTTCGCGTCGGCGCGTCTCGTGGAATCGGTGTTCCTGAAGTGCGAGGCGGCGAGCATGGATTGCACGGGCGCGGACATGCGCAAGGTCCGCTTCGTGGAAGGATGCCGTCTCGATGGGTGTCGTTTCGTGCGGACGAACCTGGCGGAGGCCAACCTCCGCGAGGTCGCGGCGCAGGGATGCGATTTCACGGATGCGATCCTCGACGACGCGGATCTGTCCGATGCGAAGCTCGCTGGCTCCAGACTCCTGCATGTCCGTGCGCGTCGCGCTCGGTTCGTTGTCACGGATCTTCGCGATGCGATCCTCGCCCGCAGCGACTTCATGCAGGCGCTGATGGCGCGGGCCGACCTGCGCGGTGCGGATCTCACGGAGGCGAGCTTCTACGAGGCGGACCTCGCTCGCGTCCGGACCGACGGCACGACGAAGCATCAAGGCATGTTCCAGGTGCGCATGCGGCTGCGCCCGCGGCGGATCACATGAACAAGGCGGAACTCGAGCGTCGGATCCACGAGGGCGAGACCCTTGTGCATGTCTCGCTCGCCGGCGGAGCCTACCGCGGGGCGAACCTCGGCGGTGCCGTCATGGAGGGCGTGGATTTCACCGGGGCCAACTTCACCGGTGCATCCTTCAATGAGGGCGTGTTCTTCGGATGCACCTTCGACGGCGCCATGTTCGAAGGGGCGGAGTTCCACAAGACGATCTTCGACGGATGTTCGCTGAAGGGTGTTCGGGCCCGTGGTGCGCGGATGGCGACCATTCAGACGAACAAGGCCGATCTGACTCAGGCGGACCTGGAGGGTGTGGACCTCAACCTCGGGATCCTGACCGAACCGAAGCTGGACGGCGCGAATCTCCGCTCGGCCAACCTGGAACGATGCCTGCTGCTCAAGGCCTCGATGATGGGGACGGACCTGCGCGGCGCGAATCTGGAATCCGCCGTCATGATGGAAACCGACCTGCGCCAGACGGCATTGGAAGGCGCCAGGTTTCTCCGGACCGTGATGAGCAAGTCGATCTTTGCCGGGCGGAGCTTCGCGCGGCAGGCCTTCCCGATGTGCCAGTTTGCCGAGGCCGATCTGACCGGATGCGACCTGCAGGGGGCGGACGTGTCGGGGGCGGGGTTCGGGGGGGCCGTCCTGGACCGGGCACGGCTCGACGGCGCCAACTTCACCCAGACGGTTTGCCAGGGCGCGCGCTTCGCAGGGGCCAGCGCGCGCGGCACCAACTTCTCGAACGCGATCATGATCGGGGCGGACCTCACCCGCGCGGATTTCACCGGCGCACGCTTGTATCAAGCCATCGGGACCGAGCTGAAGGCGCAGGAAGCCCGCCTGGTGAATAGCGATCTCACCTATGCGGACCTCAGTCACGCGATCCTGGACGGCGCAGACCTGTCCGGCGCGACGGTGTTCCGGACGAATTTCCACAGGGCTGCCGAGGAAGGGGCCCAGGTGCCGAGCCGCCGCGCAGCGCTTCGACCGGACGCGGACCGCGCCACGGCCGAGGACTGGCATGCTCGCTGGCCGGTCCAGCCGGAGGCGCCTCGGTGACGGCCGCCACAGACAGGACCACGTTCGGCAGGCGCCGGGCGCAGGAGATGGAGTACCGCGCGTGAACGCAATCCCTGAACATCCGACACGGCTCGGTTTCGGCGAGATCGCAGAGGTCGTGAGCCACGAAGGCGGATCGATGATGGTGCAGGCTGGCGCCCGGCGCATCATGGCGCGGCGGGCCGCCAGTTGCCTCCTGGAACCGGCGCCAGGCGACACGGTCCTGATCGGCGGTGACCTCGCGCGCTGCTATGTCCTTGCGGTTCTTGACCGCGCGGGTGAGGGCCCGGCACGCCTCAGCATCGAGGGCGATGTCGAGATCCGCGCCCGCGATGGCCAGCTTCGCCTTGCTGCCGGCAAGGGGGTCGACATCGCAGCTCGGGAGGAGATCGTCATCGAGGCGGATGCCGTCTCGGTCAAGGCAGGCAGTGGCCGCTTCCTGCTCGATGACCTCGTCCTCATCGGGCGCAGCGCCATGTCCCATATCGGCCGCGTCCGGACGATCGGCCGGACCGTCGAGACCGTCGTCGACCGGATCCTGACGCGGACGAAGCGCAGCCTTCGGATTTCCGAAGAGAGCGATCATGTGCGGGCGGGTCAGATTGACCTGCGGGCGAACGGCACCTTCCACGCGAATGGTGAAACCACAATCGTGACCGCGGCGACGCTCGTGAAGGTGGATGGCGGGCAGATCCACCTCGGCTAGTCGAGGCCAACGCGGCGGAGGACCGACGCATGTTCATGAATACGCAGATGATGGGCATGGACATGGGTTTTCCCGATGTCTGCCTCACGCCCGCCGCGCCGGCGCCGGTGCCCATTCCCTATCCGAACATCGCCATGGGCCCGACCGCGGTTCCGAGCCAGGTGAAGGTGCTGGTCATGGCGATGCCGGCGCATAACCTCGCGACCACGACGCCGCTGACCAATGGCGACAACGCCGGCCTCGCGACGGGCGTGGCGTCCGGCACCGTCATGGGGCCGTCTCGCCATCTCACGGCGTCCTTCAAGACGCTGATTGTCGGCGCGCCGGCGACGCGGCTGACGTCCAGCACGATCCAGAACAGCACGAACGTGCCCGGCGTGCGGATCGTGCCGAGCCAGCCCAAGGTGATTGTGCTCGCGCCGTAAGCGGCGCCGGTTCCGTTAGGACGTGCCGACGCGCCGCAGTTCCCGCAGCATGCGTCGCGCACGATCCGCGAAGGTGTGGAAGCGCAGCGCATACCCGTGCCGGCGGATCATCCCGTCGCGACCTTCCCGATCGAAGCGTTCGATCGCAACGGCGTAGGCGCGTCGCACGGACGCGATGTCGAAATCGCCGTAGCGGATGATCGGCAGGTGCGCTTGCATCTCCGCTGGGATCACGGCTTCGAGTTGTGACAGGCCAAAGGGCACCAGCGGAATCTGGCCTGCCGCCAGGGCATCGAAGATCCGGTTCGGGATGCAGAAGTCGGTGTTCACCACCACGGACACCTTGTGCCCGAGCCAGTCTCGGAAGCGCGCTTCGCGATCCAAGGCCTGGTACGAACCTTCCATGCCAGGCCGCCACTGGATGACGCGGCTGCCGGGGATCTCCTCGCCGAGCCGATCGATGAACTCGGTCCGGGCGCGGTAGCGGGGGTAGAAGCCGTAGCCGCCGTACAGCGCATCGGAGCGCGGCGCATCGACAGTGTCCTGGAACATCCGCGCCATCAGCGGCTCCGGCCACTGCCCGCAACACATCGGAATCACCGCGAGCACGTTCATGTTCGCGGCGCGCAGGTACTCGTGCTTGTACTGATGGCCGGGAAAGATGAAGTCGGCGACGGCGGCGAGTTCGAGGTTGCGGCGATACAGATGATGATGGTCGCGGAGCTGTATCGCGGACACGAAGTCCGGGTCCGCGGCCAGGCGCGCCAGCGCCGCCCTGTTGGCATCGCTTTGAAAGAAGGGGTGGTGGTTCGCGAGCAGGAGATCGCAGCGTGCCCTGCCGGCGACGACCTGCTCGAAGCCGACGACGGACACCTTCTCGACGCCGAGCTCACGGGCGATGTCCGGCGCCGGCAGCAGCCCACCGCAGATCGTGAGCTCACCGCGACCGATCAGCCGTGCCAGCCGGGCACGCGAAGCCTCGGCCCGGGCGAGGACGGAGCCGGCATGCGCCTCGTTGCCCACCCCCAGAAGGATATCCGCCAGGCGTGTCTGATTGGCCTCGACTTCAGCAAAGATGTCGGCGGAAGAGGGCGGCGGCGCGGTCATGCCGGACGGTCCCAAGATGGCGCCGCAAGGCCGGTGCGGCTCGCGGGGCGGGGCGTGATGGACATCGTTAGCGTGAGCCCGCCGGCGCCGAAGGCGCGACGAAGGAGGCAGGGTCCTCCGCAACGAAAACGGCCGTCGCGGCCCACATGCCGGTGAGCTGTTGCCGCTCCGCCGGGAGCCGATGATTCCGCCGCAACTCGTCGAAGAGGTTCAGCAGCAGGTAACCGTGCCGGCCGAAATGCGACAGAAGCCCGGACAGCGGGAGGTGCCGGTCGTTGTCCGGGCTCAGCCCGGCCCGGATCTGGACGACCCGGATGGCCCGCCGGGCCAGCATCTCCTCGAAGCCGGCCAGGACCTCGCGGTCGTCCTGGACCGTGTCGATGTTCAGGAAGTCGATCGTCTCGATGCCGCGCTCGCGACAGAAGGCGGTGCCGGTGGTCACCGGCACTTCGATCGCCTGAGCGATCGGCTCGCCCTTGCGGAGAAAGCGATTCATCGGATGGCCGGGCCGCGCCTGGATCAGGGCCGTGCCGGTCTGCCGGCCAAGGGCCATCGGCAGCAGCTCGGTCCGCTTCAGGCTGCCCGCCGTCTCGCGGAGCGTCTCGAAGGAACCCGGCACAGGCTCGAAGGCGAGGATGTCGGCGTCGCGGAAATGCATCCGCAACTGCTGCGTCGAAACGCCGGCATTGGCGCCGACGTCCAGGATCGTCCTCGGCTTCAGATCGCGCATCCGTCGCGAGATGACATCGAGCGATGGCATCGGTGCGACCTGTGGCTGCGCCGTGCCGCCGATCTCCGGTGGCGGCAGCGCGAAACGCTGCGTCGCCGGCTCCCGCGTCCCGACCGTCAGCCAGAACGACGCGCCGGGACAATTGGTGCCATTGGGATAGACGAAGGGAATGTCCTTGCCGCCCGGCGGCGCCCGGAACAGGGCCCGCACGCGGGGTCCCAGTTCCTCGTCCCGGCTGACGAAATAGGCCGGCATGGTGACCTCGAAGAGGTCATGCGTCGTCATGAGGAGCGGCGCCAGCATGTACTGCTCGGAGTACAGCCGCTTTCCCCAGCTCGGCGGATAGTCGTCCGGCAGGAAGATGTCGTGGATGTGCACCAGCACGCCGGGTTTGAGGCGCGGCAGGATCTCGAGGAAGAAGACCGTGACGTCGCTGTTGGTGAAGACCCGGTGCGAACCATCGTAGAAGAGGATGTCGCCCGCCTCGAGTTCGTCGAAGACGGACTGGTCGCAATCCTCGAGCGGCTTGCGGACGATATGCTTGCACAGCGCGTCGATCTCGGCGCGCGGGCGCGGGTCGATCGACATGATCTCGGTGTCGAGACCGCCCGCCACCTTCGCGTAGTTGGCGAATTTGGTGGAAAAGCCCGATCCGATCTCGAGATACCGGCGCGGCGCGCGCGCGAGCAAGAGGCCCACCAGGGCGGCGGCATCGAGGGCCGTGAACCAGACGTTCTTCCAGTAGGGGCGCGTCGGGTCTGTCGGATCCGCCTCGTGCGGCAGGGCGTGCAGGACGGTCCGTGCCGCCTCGATCTCGTGCAGAACCTTCGCGAAGACGGGCCGCTGGGCCGTCAGCCGCTCCGCCATCGCGCGGTGCGTCGGCAGGCCGTGGCCGTATCGGGACCGCGGGTTCACCGGATAATAGTCGACGACCGTCTCGCTCCACTTCATCGCGGGGCGTCTCTCCTCAAGGCCGGTATCGGGCGCATCCGCGCCGGCGACGGGTTAGCGGACATCGCGCAGCCACCGTTGCAGCAGGAAGCCGGCGTGGGAGCCGTCATCGCCCGGTCTTATGGGTCGCGGCGCGAGCAGCGCGTAGCTGCCGGCACGTTCGACCACCTCGAAATAGCCCGACAGCTCATCCGCGAAGTCGAAGCTCGGTCCCGTGGCGTTGCGCAATACGATGCGGCCTCCGCTCACCCCGAGCGAATGCCAATGCATGTACGCCAGGAGACAACAGGCCTTGCGGAACTGCCCGGCCGCGATGAGGAGGTCCGGCGCCTCGCCGACGAGCCGCCAGGTCGCCCACGGCGCTTCGGGATAGGCCCGCCACCGCGCCATTCCAGCCTGGCCGGTCGGCAGGCCCGTCGAGCTCAACGGCCCGACATCCGCATGCAGCATGGTCAGGCAGGACGGCGAGAGGCGGTCCTGCAACGACGCATCCTGGACCAGCGCCTCGCAGGCGCCCCGGTCCGCCTCGACCACGACGATCCGCCGTGGCTGCACCTCGGCGGCGAGGGGCAGGATCCAGGACGCACCGAAGAGGCTGAGGTTCCGCGCCGTGCTCATGGCGCGGCGGACGAGATCGATCTCCTCCGGCAGCGGAGAAGGAAAGCGCCTGGCAGGCTGCTCGCCGCCGCCGTCGGCAGGCGCCGGATCGGCTGCCGGCGCGACCAGGGTGATCGCCGGGGCAGGGCCAGGGCGATCACCGAAGGCGGCGAGGCGCACATCCCATTCCAGCGACATCCGCGCCAAGGTCCGTGCCCGGACGCCCGAGAATCCGTGCTTCTCGCGAGCAATCCGATAGGCGTCGGCCAGCGACTGGTCCGAGATGAGACGGCCGATCTCGCGCTGGCCGCCCTTGTCCGCATCAGGCGTGTTGATCGCGGATATGCAGTCGAAGATCGCGAAGCGGAAGTTGCGCTCGCTGTCCAGGACGCGGGCAAACCAATGATCGACGCCCCAGCAGGTCAGCGAGCCGTCGAAGACCTCGAAGAAGGCTTCGAGCCGGTCGGCCCGGAACAACGGCCAGGTTACCTCGATGTAGCTGACGATCCGGATGTCATGGGCGCCGTCCTCGCGCACCATGAACGGGTTCGAGATCTTGCCGGCAGGATCGTGCGACGGGCTCGCGACCCAGAATCCATGACGTTCGGCCAGGAGGAAGGACCTGTCGATGTCCGACGGGTCGATGCGCATGTCATCGTCCGCGAGCCAGACATGGTCGTAGCGGGAGAGATCGAGTTCGCCGCGCCGCCACAGATTCCAGGCATTCGGGTACTTGCCGCCCTTGATCCGCACGCAGCGGTCCGCGATCTGCCCGAGGTCCGCGAAGATCGCGTCGTCGTCGCCGTAGTAGGCGACGATCAGGTCGAACGAGCGCGGCCGCCGTGGATCGATCCAGCTCGCGACGATGTTGCGATCGCCCGCGCTCGTGAACAGGCACCGCCGCCTGCTGGCGTCCTGCCTGGTGACGGGCGTCATTGCGGCGTCGGGGCGTTCTGCATCGAGAGGGGCGTCGGGCGACGCCGGTGTCCTGCCGTTTGTGTCACGAACGCCCCGTATACGTCGATGGCCGGAATTATGCACCCTCGAGGGCCCGGACCGCGGCATCGCCGGGGTTCAAGGGCGGCGGCACGCCGCTGGTGCAGCCCTCGGTCGCCCTCCTGCGGCAACGCCGAGTCGCGGAATAGGGACATCGATTTCGCCTCCCGCGCCCTGCACGTCGCGATAGGCTCCGAGCGCATCCCTGGGACAGGACATGGCCATGCGCATCCCCGGAACGGCCCTTCTCGCCCTTGCCCTCGCCCTCGCCACCGCCGCCCAGGCGCAGACCCCACAGGGTCCGATGACGGCGGAGGGCCTCGACCGTGGGCTGTCGAACCTTGGCCTGATGGCCGGGCATGCCGTGCAGTGCCTGCCGGAGGGCGAGCAGCCGCGCGCCCAGCGCGCAGTCCTGCTGTTCAACGGCATGCTGGTCGCCGAACTCGGCTCCAACGCCGCGTTCCGCTTCGCCTCGGCCTTCGGCGCCGGGTCGTCCCATGCGGTCGACCGCAGCTTCTGCGAACGGAGCCTCGCGGACTGGCGGAAGCTCGTCCAGGATCACGGGCTCGACCGCTGAGACGGGAGATCGGATGATGCGCACGCTCCTCACGCTCGTCGCCATTGGCGGCATCATCCTACCGGCCGTCGCGGCGCCGCCGGAGACGAGCCAGTCGACGCGGCTGGCCCTGCGGGCCAACGCACCGGGCGCACAACTCGTCTGGTGGCATGCCGGCGGCACGACCGCCTGGGGCAATCACTGGCACGCGGGCGGTACGGGCTACGGCGCATACCACGGCGCCTATGCCTATCACGGCTATGGCGGCGCCTATCACTACGGCGACATGTACCGGCCGCCGGTCCCGGTGGCGACGCCATGGTATCACCCGGGTGGCGCCTTCGCCGCGGGCGCCGTCATGGGCGGCATGGCAGGCGCCGCGGCCGCATCCCGGCCGGCCACGACGACAGTCTACAATTACGGCCAGCCGCCGACGGTGGTGAACAACTACTACGGCAACTGATACGCCCGGCGGGCCGGGATCACTGCTCGCGCCCCGGCCACGCCCGCTGGATCATCCCGTAGAGGAAGGCGGTCGTCAGACCGAACAGGATCAGGCCGGTCAGGGATTCGAGCGCGCCGAGCATCTGCCAATGATCCTCGAGGTAGACCTGGGCGTGCCCATAGGCCGTCATGGCGCTGATCGAATAGAGCATGGCCAGGTGCGGGTTCGGCATGGCGCCGATCAGCATGAAGGCCGCGGCCCAGATCGTGGCTTCGACGACATGCAGCCCGGTCACCAGCGTCACGGTGAAGCACATCACCAGCGCGAAGTGATAGAGCGGAAAGCGGTGATAGCGCTCGCGGTCCCGGAAGGCCCGTGCGAAGGCCGCGCGGATCAGGCCGAGGCCGAGCACATGGACCACCACCGTCAGGGCGATCAGCGGTACGCCGACGAGCCACGACTGGCCCCAGAAACCGACATCCTGGATCTGCGTGCCCATCGCAGATCGCCGGTCCTCAGCGCCGCGGTCGCGCGCCGGGGCCGGTGACGACCGCCTGACCCGGCGGGTTGAGCCCGGCGGCGGCGGCCACGGCGCGGATCGCCGGATGGTCCCGGACCAGCTGCTCGCCGTACTGGACCAGCGCGTCGACATCCGCGTCGGGAATGGTCAGGCCGGTCGGGATGCTCTCGAGCCGCTGCCGCCAGGTCGGATCGTCGATGCCACCCAGCGAGACATGGACCACCTGCCCTTGGACGTCGTCGCAGGGGCGGCCATTGACGGTCCGGCCCGCCTCGCAGCGGATGCGGCGGAACTGCTGCACCAGGTTCGCGACCATGTCGGTCGTCACGGCCAGCGTCTCGAAGTTGTAGGAATCGATCTGCGTCCCGCTGACGGCGGAGAAGATCTGCCCGAGCCCGCTGACCATCCGCTGGCGGCCGAGGCTGCGGTCGGGCGCGGCTTCGCCGTCCACGCTCAGCACCAGGACGCGCCGCGTGCGCATGGCGGCGGCCCGGTAGAAGGCATCGTCCGGCGTGAGCGAGATGAAAACGTTGAGCAGCCCGCGCAGCGCGAGGTTGTCTGCGATGCCACCGTCCATGAGGTGGACGTACCGCGTCATCTCGGGGTTCTCGTAGACGTTGACGATGCGCGCGAGTTCGGCGCGACGGGCGGTGGAACTGGCCGGCTCGGCTGCGGAGGCGGGCGGCGTGCCTGGAGGCCGTCGGCCGCGGCATCGCGCGGCGTAGCTTTGCAGCGTGATGGGGCTGAACAGGACGGGGAAGCCGTTGCTTGCCGCGACCGCGCGCGCGATGGGGAAGCTGTTCAGGTCAGAGCACAGCGCCCCAAAGGGGCCGCCGAGGAACGGGAAGGACACCTCGTTGGTGATGTCCGTCGCGTTGACCGACACGACCGGCGGGCCCATGCGGCGAAGGTCGGCGAAGGTCGCGCCGCGGAACATGAGCCGGTCATAGACCTGCGCCATGAAGTCGTTGGTGCCCACCGTCGGGTTGGCCAGCCAGTCCCAGTTCCAGGGCAGGAGGTAGATGCCGTAGATGTAGGCGTTGATGTCGCGCTTGAGGAAATCCTCGGCGAAGGTCTCGAAATGCCGCTGCCGGTAGAGACCGTAATGGGCGGCAGGAAAGCTGCCGCCGGACACGCCGGCGATGTAGTCGATGTCGTCCAGCATCGTCCAACCGGCGCTTCCGGGCGGATTGACCGGCATGGCGCGCAGGCCGCGCAGCGCGCCGTGCCCGAAGGAGGACGAACGCTTCCCCCCGCCGGAAAAGGCCACGAAGACCAGCAAATCGCTCTGCGCCGCCGGCCAATCGGACGTGCCGGCGACAGTCGCCGCCTCGAAGTTGCCGATGCCGTAGTTGGACGCGAAGTCGGGCGCGCCCTCCGGCGTCATGGGCAGGGGGCGGTTCATCTGCACCTGCAGGCTGGTGCAGCCTGCGAGGAAGATGAGGCCTGCGAACAGGCAAGCGAGATGTCGCGACATCGTGGTCCGAGGGGCAGGGGGTGGGCGGGATGGCGGACCCCGGCGGGCGACCTGCCGCCGGCCGCGCGGAGTCAGGCAGGCGTCCTGGTCAGGGCTGCACGGCGACGGCCGCGCCGTCGGCGGGAACGGTCAGCACCACGGTGTCCGGCGTCGGCCGCAGCACCATCAGCACGAGGTTGTCGTTGCCGATCCTGAAGGCCGCGCCGAGGTCCGTGGCCGCGCCGCCCACCGCCCGATAGGTGCCCGCAAAGTCGCCGACGCGCTGCAGCCCGTAGACATTGCCGGTGACCTGGACGCGTGCCGGCGCAGGGCCCTGTGTGCCGAGCCCCGTGATGGTGAAGCGGACGTTCTGCCCATTGGTGTTGAGCACGCCGCGGGCGGTACCGCCGGTGCGCGGTATCGTCACGCGCACGGTGCCGTCGGCCGGTGTTCCTGGCGACAGCGCGTAAAGGCCCGGGCCCGGCACCGCGTCCGCGGGGGGTGGCGTCTCCGGGAGGTCCGAGGCGCATCCGGCCAGCGCCAGCAGTCCAAGCATGCTGCCGGCAAGGGTGCGGCGGGCGAAGTGTGGCATGAGGCAGTTCCTGATATCGGAGGCTGCGCGCCCCGGAAGGCGCGCCGTCGCGCGACACGGGGGCCGAATCCACGCTGGCGCCGGTCCACACCGGCTGCGACCGGCTTCAGCGCCCGTCGACACGTGACGTTTCATCGATGCAGCCCCGTCCGACCCAACCGAGATCGACATAGACCGGCCGCACACGGGGAAACCATCCATCCACCTCCATCGGGTGCGGAATAATCCTTGTCCGTTTTTGGCAGGGATGGCCATTAGGCATTCCGGGATCCTGTCAACCAGCCTCGGGGCAGCCCCCACGGTGCCCCCGCGGCAGCGCCTTGGTCTGGATAAGGTCACGATGGACCAGTTTGCGGCCATGCCGCTGGTGATGCAGTTCGACGATCCCGCGGTGGTCGCATCCGCCCTGCGGGACGCAGCGGTCGAGTATCTGTCCTTCGCCCCGGGCCAGTTCAGCGCGAAGCTTACCTCGGTCGCCTTCTCGGGGGTCCGGCTGCAGATCATGTCGGACGGACCGCATCTGAGCCGCGGCACGGTTGCTTCGGGCAACGCCGCGATGCTCTTCGCGCTTGGCCGACCGCAGACGAGCCCGATGGTGAACAGCCACGCGATGTCGGGGGCGGACCTGATGCTGCTCGGCCCGGGTGGCGCCGTCGAAAGCCGCGTCACGGCGCCCATCGAATGGGCCGCGGTTTCCTTCGACGCCGATGCCTTCGCTCGAACGATCGGAGAGGGTGACGCACCGGGGCTCGGTGAGTTCGCGCCGCGGCGGTTGAGCGCTTCCCTGCGCGCGGGCACCGAGGCAAGGGTCCGGGAGATCGGCGCCATCGCGGCGGCGGATCCCCAGAGGCTACTGGCCACGTCCGTGCAGTCTGCGATCGCCGACGAGTTCCAGCATTTCGCCCGGCAGGTCACGCAATCGGACCTGGCCGGCGGCGTCAGCCTTCGGGCCCTGCGTCGTCGGGTCCAACTGGTGCGCCTCGCCGACGAGTACATGGCGAGCCGGATCGACCAGTCCCTCTACTCCGAGGAAGTGCGAGCCGCGCTGGGCGTACCGATGCGTACGCTGCACGACGCCTTCATTGCGGTGCACGGCATGTCGATGCACCGCTATCTGCGCATCCGGCGGCTCAACCTGGCCCGCCGTTCGCTCCGTGCGGATGCCGGCGCCGGCCAGACCCAGGTGAAGGCAGCCGCATTGCGGTACGGCTTCTGGCATTTCGGTCGCTTCGCGCAGGAGTACCGAGCCCTGTTCGGGGAATTGCCGTCCGAGACGGCCCGGATGGACAGCGGCACCTGATCCGCGGCGCCCCGTCCGGGCGCCCGCCTCATGCCGCGGTCTGCGCCTCGGCCGCCGATACCCGCCGTTCGACGACGGTGCTGCGGCCTGCGACGAAGTCGATGATGCGTTCCTCGAGCAGCGGCGCACGCAGTGCCTCGGTCGCCGAGGGCGTCCTCCGGTAGAACTCGATGACCTGCTCTTCCTGTCCCGGATAGCGGTTCGCCTCGCGCCGGATCGCGTGCGCGACCTCCTCGGACGGCAGCTGCACGTCGTGCGCGCGACCGATCTCGGCGAGCAGCAGCCGCAGGCGGACACGCCGCTCCGCCAGGGCGCGGTAACGCGCGCGCAGCGCATCCTCGGGCGTCGTCGCCTCCGCGATGCCGACGCGCCCGCTGTGGCGTTCGGCCTGGAAGCGCTGCCAGACCTCGGCGAACTCCAGGTCGACCAGCCCCTGCGGCACGGCGAAATCGGCCTGCTGGGCCAGTGCGTCGAGCACGGCGCGCTTCAGCACCTGCCGCGACCGCCGGTCGTAATCGCGCTGCAGCCCCTGCCGGACCTGCTCGCGCAAGGCGCCGAGGTCGCCGGCCCCCACGGCGCCCGCAAGGTCGTCGTCCACCGCGCGCCGTTGGCGCACGCGCAGGGCCCGCGCCGTGACGACGAAGCGCGCGCGCCGCCCCGCGAGCTCCGCAGCGGCATGGTCGGCCGGGTAGACGACGTCCATCTCCCGCGTCTCGCCGGGCGCCATGCCGTCCAGCAAGCCCGAGAGGCCCGGCACGGGCCCGGCGCCGCCGATCTCGATCGCGACGTCGCGCAGCGTCCCGCCGTCGAAGGGTGGCACCTCCGGCTCCCTGTCGCCCGCGAAGAGTCGAGCCGGGCCGACGCGCAACACGAGGTTCACCGCCCCCTCGTTCGGCAGCGAGATCTCGAGCAGCGGCCGCACCACCGTCAGCGCGCGGTCGTCGGTCAGCGTGATCGTCGCGCGCATCTCGGCGGGACCGGGTTCGACCGGTACGCGCGATGATTTGAGGATCGCGTTCGCTGCGCGCTCGTTGAAGCCGAGGCGCACCGCCGCCCCCTCGGGCAACGCCCCCGAGGCGATCTCGGCCTGCAGGCAGAGGGTCAGAACCTGGCCCGGCGCCGCGGGCACGCCCGCCGCGGCGCCAGGGAAGACGCGGATGAAGCCGCCCTTCCGCGCGGTCCCGCGGACCAGCATGTCGAAGAAGGGCAAGGTTCCGTTGGTCCCGGCGATGACGATCGCGCGCTCGAGCCCCGGGGAGACATCGAGCCCCCATTTCGAGGGTGCCGCGCCCGGCTGTCCGGCAAGCGCGCCGAGCGCGGGGCCGTTCTGCAGCAGGTCCGCCGGCAGATGGCCGGTGACGTCGCAGACCAGGACCTCGCCGCGCGCGGCGGGCCGTGGCTCGACTTCCACCAGGTGGCCGTGCCGTTCCGCGACCTCGAGCAGCGCGCGCTCCACCGCCTCCGGCGTCGGCTCCACGACCAGCCGCTCGAGCCGGATCGCGCCGAAATCCGGCAGTGTCACCTCCGGCAGGACTTCGAGCTCCATGTGGAAGGCGAGATCGCCATCCTCGGCGAAGCGCCGGATCTCGATGCGCGGATCCTGGGCGGGCCGCAGGCCGTGATCGGCGACGACGCGGGCCGAGGCGGCCTTGACCTGCGCCTCGATCACCTCGGCCAGCACGGCCGCACCGTAGCGGTCCTTCACGGCGGCGATGGGGACGCGCCCGGGCCGGAAGCCCGGCATCGAGACGGTGCGCGCAATCTCGCCGAGGCGGGCGTCGCGCCGGCTGGTGATCTCCTCGGCGGGGATGACGACGTCGTAGGCGCGCCGCAGCCCGTCCCGCTCGGTTTCGGTGACGTCCATCGCCGCGCTCGGCTCCCGCGCCGCGCCCGTCACCCTGTCAGGCGACCTGCTGCGGCTGGCCGGCGGGTTCCTTTGCGTACCCGAAGTGGTCCATCGCCGCGGCGCAGCGCCGCTCGATATAGGCGATGGCCTCCGGCGTCAGGGACTCGCGGAAGCCGCCGGGATGGACGCGCCGGATATGCTTGGTCGGGTCTTCCTTCTCGGGGAAGACATCCTCCCGCGCCACGATGGCGGCGATGCGCTCCTCCGGCAGGTCGAGCTGCAGCTGCGCGGCGATGTCCTTCGCCCAGTCGAGCTTGCTGTAGATGACGTCCTCGTAGCGGTAGACCTTCCACTCGCCCGAGGCCTTGCCCCGCGTGATGTTCGCGTAGGCGATGAAGTTCGCGAAGACGCCGTCGACGCCGCCCTGCAGCACGTAGTCGGACGGACCCTTGGTCGCGGCCTCGTTGCGCATGCCCATCAGCGTCTCGCGCACCGGGCCGTCGGCGGGCACCGAATGGCTCTTGGCCATCGAATGGTAGAAGGAGATCGCGATGTCGCGCGGGTCGCGCACCAGCATCAGCTTGCGCGAGGCGCGGAAGCGCCGCAGCAGCATCATCTGCCACAGGCCGCGGAAGCCCGAATAGACGAAGCCGGGCCGACCGCAGAAATCGAGCAGCAGGTGGTCGCAATGGCCGAAGTTCAGACCTTGGCGGAACAGCTGCCCCTCGACGTCGAGGTAGGACTGGCCCGCCGCCGCGCAGAGTCCCTTCACGATGTTGTCGAACAGCACCGAGCCGCTCTTGTGGAGCGCGACGCAGTAGAAGGTCTCCGCCCGGGTCGGAGGCTCGAAGACGATCTCGTAGGGTCGCCCCGCGAAGGTCGTCAGCTGCAGGCGTTCGGTCATTCGGCAACAACCCCGTCCGTGCTGGCGTCGCCCCCACGCCGCGCATCATCAAGTCAAACAACCCGTCTATGGGTGGCCCCCGGCCTTGTCAACCAAAAGGCCGGGAATCCCGCCGGAAACCAGGGATTCGCGCGGCCCTCAACGCGGCCCTGCGGCATCCGGCCAGAAGCGGGCCCCGGCGCGCGCCAGGCCCCCGCCGACCCCGATGGCGGTCCCGTCCGCGCGCCAGCAGGCGGCCCCTTCCATCACTCCGTCGCCATGGAAGGCGATGGCGCACATGCCGCCGCCGATATGCGGCATGCGCTGCAACTGATGGCCGCGCGCGGCGAGGTCGGCGCGCACCGCCTCTGGCACGGCCGGCTCGATCTCGACGGCCTCGCCCTGGGTCCACAGGCGCGGCGCTTCGACGGCTTCCTGCAGGGTCATGCCGTGATCCACCAGGTTGAGCATCCCCTGCATCACCGAACCGAAGATGCGCAGCCCGCCCGGCATGCCGAGCGCATAGGCCGGCTTGCCGCCGCGCAGCACGATCATCGGCGCCATCGACGTCGTCACCCGCTTGCCCGGCACGATGGACAGCGCGTTGCCGGGCCGCGGGTCGAAGGTGGCGAGGTAGTTGTTCGGGATCATCCCCGTCCCGTGCACGAGGAACCGCGCCCCGAAGGTCGAGTTGATCGTCTGGGTGAAGCAGCAGATCCGCCCGTCGCCGTCCGCCACGGTCAGGTGCGTCGTGTTCGGGCTTTCGGGCGCGACACCCGGCCCCCAGGCCTGGGCGCGCGCCATGTCGATCAGCGCCCGGCGCTCATC
This sequence comes from Neoroseomonas marina, assembly GCF_012927745.1. Lineage (GTDB taxonomy): Bacteria > Pseudomonadota > Alphaproteobacteria > Acetobacterales > Acetobacteraceae > Neoroseomonas > Neoroseomonas marina. The sequence goes on along the minus strand of NZ_JABBKX010000001.1, from coordinate 1,005,093 downwards.
GGCATAGGCGCGCGAGGTGAGGCGCTCGACCGGCACCTTCACGAAGGCGGGGTCGCCCGAGGCCGCGGCGCGGTCCGCGAAGGCGATCTTCAGGCATTCCGCCAGCAGGTGCAGCGTGTCCGCCGTGCCGAAACCGAGCGCCGTCAGGTCGTAGCCCGACAGGATGTTCAGCATCTGCAGCACATGCACGCCCGAGGAGGCGGGCGGCGGCGGCAGCACGACTTCGACGTCGCGATAGGCGCCGCGCAACGGCTGCCGCTCGACGGTGCGATAGGCGCGGATGTCGGCGGCGGTGACGATGCCGCCCGCCCGCGCGATGCCGTCCCCGATCGCATCGCCCAGCGCGCCGTCGAGTGCGGCCACACCCTCCCTCGCGATGATCCTCAGCGTCTCGGCATAATCCGATTGCACGATGCGGTGGCCGGCCTTCAGTTTCTCCCCGCCCGGCACGTACAGCGCGGCGATGGCCGGGTCCTTCAGCAGGTCCGGCGCGGCTTCCCCCGCGCATTCCGCGAGGTAGGGCGTCGCGCGGTAGCCGCGTTCGGCGTGGCGGATCGCCGGTGCCATGACGTCGGCGAGCGGGAAGGAGCCGAAGCGCTCCAGCATCTCGCACCAGGCCTTGAGGTTGCCCGGCACCGCGACCGACAGCCCGCCGACCGTATTGGCGCGCCCCACGGATTCGAGGTTGCGCGGATTGTCCGGCTGCGCGGGGGTGAACATGTCCGGCCGCGCGGCGGCGGCGCAGCAGGCCATCCCGTCGATGACCGTGTGCGTTCCGTCCGGCAGGCGCAGATGCGCCGTACCGCCGCCGAGCAGCCCGACCATCATCGGCTCGACGACGGTCAGCGCGAACAGGGCCGCGATCGCCGCGTCAACCGCGTTGCCGCCGGCGGCGAGCATCTCCGCCCCCGCCGCCGACGCCAGCGGGTGGTTCGTCACCACCATGCCCTTGGTGCCCGTCGCGGGGCGCTTCTCGCAGGTGAAGCGCGTGCCGGCGCGCGCGGTCCAGTCGCTGGTCATGTTCGGGCGTTTCCTCGTCAGCGGGGGGCGGATGGCACGCGCAGGACGCGCTGGGCCTGGCAGAGATCCTCGCGCGGGCGTTCCTCGACCCGCCCATCGGCGAAGCGGATGCGAAGGTCGGCGACGCAGTCGAACCGGGACGGCGGGGTCAGGTGCAGCGCGCTGCCGGCCGGCAGCTCGACGCGTCCCATGAGGGAGGGGCCATAGCGTTGCTCGCCCGTCGGCGAGAGCTCCACGCCCACCACCGGCGCCGGGCCCAGGTTCATCAGCATGAAGGGATGCGGCCGCCGCTCCTGCGCAAGTGCGGGCATCACCATCGCGACTACGGTCGCGACGACCCAGCCAAGGCCTTCCCACCCTCGAAACGCAACTCGCCGGCGGCGCACAGATCGACTCCGGGACGGTCCTCGGTCCTGCCGCCAATGTAGACGACGCGAAGGTTGAACAGGCAACCCTGTCCCTCCGGCGCGCGCACCAGCACCGCATTGCCCGACGTGATCTGGGCGTTGCCGAGCCAGTCCTCGCGCCCGATCCCGTCCTCGACGCGTGCGACAAACAGATTTGTGATCGTGCCGTCGGCCGCGTTCATCAGCCGTGCGGCCGGTCGTGGTGCGGGCGCGGCGGGCCGCGGGCTCGCCGCGGTGAAGGACCGCGGCGCGGAGGCCGGCTCCGCCGCTGGCGCCGGGGTCTCGACGGCTGCGGCCTGCGCGGGGGCCTGCGGGGCCGCCGGAGCGGCGGGCGACGCCGCGCCGAGCAGCGCGCGGATCCGCGGCTCGTACAACCAGGCGGCCGCACCCAGGACGAGCACGAGCGCGACGATGATGAGCCCGAGCGCGACGGTCGCGCCGCGGCCCGCGCCGGGCTGCGGCGCATGCGGCGACGGGTCGGCGGCTTTCACCGCCTTGGAGGCCATCGCCGGCGGCGGGGCTGCGGGTCGCGGGAGCGGGCGCTCCTGCGCGACCGGGCCTGCGGGTCGCTGCGCGCTGCTGGCCCGGGCCGCCGCCACCAGCGCCGCCGCCTGGCCCCGGGGGATCTCGATCGTGGCGTCCGCGGCGAGCGCGAGACGCACGCCGACCGCCAGCGCCTCGGCGTGCTGCTCCACCGGCGGCGGGTAGACGTTCAGCCAATGCGATCCGGCCAGGTGCAGGCGCAGCGCGCCGCCGGGCTGGCAGTCCTCGATGCGCACCGGCACCAGGGCGAGGGACTGCGAGACCGCGGTCACGACCTCGTTCCTGACATGGACGGAGGAGGCGGTGTTGCGGGAGAGGATCAGCACCATGGCGTGGGCGCGGCCGATTGCCGTCAGGATCGCCTCGCCCCAGTCGGCGCCCGCCGGCACGTCGCGCGGCGCCATCCAGCAGACGATGCCGCGCGTTTCCAGCGCCGCGCACACCGCATCTGCGGCGGCACGGTCGGCTGACGCGTAGCTCAGGAAAACGTCATGCGGCATGTGCGGCGTCCGGGGACGTCGTTTCTGGCACAGCATGGCATTTCGCGCCATGCGCCTGCATACATTGCCGCCCATGGGCCCCACCCGTAGACTCGATTCCCCACCCCGCGGCCGAGGCCAGATGTCCGACCCGCTCGCGGAGGTCCTGGCGCTGGAGGCCGAGGGCCTCCTGTTTTCCGCCCATGACCGGGCCATGGCTGCCCTGGCCGAACGGCCGGACGACGTGGCGCTGCGCTATCGCGCGACCCTCACCATCGCCCGCGCCGGGGCGACGGGAATGGCGCTCGACCTCTTCCACCGCCTGCATCTCGATGCCGAGGCCGACCCCGAAGTGGCCGCCCTCGGTGCCCGGCTCATCAAGGACCGCGCCTTCGAACGGCCCGCCGCCGAGCGCGGGCCGCTGCTCGCCGAGGCCGCCCGACGCTACCAGGACCTCTGGCAGCGGGGCGGGGCGGGGTGGCACGGCGTCAACGCCGCCGGCCTGCGGTTGATCGGCGGGGAACCCGGCCCGGCCGCCGACATCGCCGAGCAGGTGCTCGCGAGCCTGCGGGACAGCGGCGACTACTGGTCCGCCGCGACCCGGGCCGAGGCGCTGCTGGTCGCCGGACGGATCAGCGAGGCGCACCGGGCGCTCGAGGAAGCGCAGGAGCGCGCCGGCGGCGACCTCTCCGCCCTCGCCACCACTCGCCGGCAGATGCGGCGGGAAGCCGCCGCGCTCGGCCTGTCGCCGACCTTCGTCAATGTGCTGCGCGTCCCCTCGGTGCTGCACTACACGGGCCACATGCCCAAGCCCGGCCAGGATGATCCGGCGGTCGAGGGCGAACTGGCGGCGAGCCTCGATGCCGCGATCGCCGCCGAGCACATCGGGGCGGCCTTCGGGGGGCTGGCCGCCGGCCTCGACATCCTGGCGGTGGAGGCGCTGTTGCGGGCGGGCGTGACCCCGACCGCGGTGCTGCCCTGCGACCCCGACACCTACGAGGCCTCCTCGGTCGCGCCGGCCGGGGAGCGCTGGCTGCCCCGTTTCCGCGCCCTGCTGCCGAAAGTGCGGCTCGTTCAGCTCGATGAGCGTCCCTTCCCCGACGACGACCTGCATCTCGCCATGGCGGCGCGGCGGGCGATGGGCCTCGCGCGGCTGACGGCGCGGCACCGGGACGGGGAAGCGGTGCAGGTCGCAGCCTGGGATGCGCTGCCGGCGCGCGGCGCGGCCGGCACGGGCGCCGATGTGCGATCCTGGACGGCAGCGGGCGGGCGCTCGCTGCATCTCGGCTGGCCCTGGCGCCGCATCGGCGTGGGCAACGGCCCGCCCGAGACGCGCCGTCGGCCCATGGCGGTGCTGTTCGGGGACCTGCCGAGGTTCAGCGCTCTCGACGACCATGGCCTCGAGACCTTCTACGAGGGGCCGCTCGCGGCGATGGGCGCGGCGCTCGACCGCTATCCGGCGGCCTATCGCAACGCCTGGGGCGATGCCGTGCAGGTCGCCTTCGAGGATGTGCGCGACGCGGCCGGGTGCGCCTTCGACATGCGTGCCGCCCTGGCGGCGCAGGACCCGCCGATCCATCCGCGCTTCGCACTGGATTTCGGCCCGCTGCTGCCGGTGCACGACGCCGTGCAGCAGGCCGACAAGTTCTCGGGCCGCGCCATGACGCGCGCCGCCCGCATCGAGCCGGTCACGCCGCCCGGCCGTATCTTCGCGACCGAGGCCTTCGCCTGCGAGATCGCGCTGCTGCCGCGCAGCGCCGGCCTCGCCTGCGACTATGCGGGGCGCATCCCGACGGCCAAGGGCTTTGGGTCGCTGCCGCTCTACGCACTGCGCCGCGCGGGCGCCGAGGAGGAACTGGCATGAGCGATACGCGTCTGGCGGAGGATCTCGGCCGCATCGACCTGTTCCAGTCGCTGCCGGCGACGGCGCTGGCACGCCTGGCCGAGGGCGCCCGTCGGATCGCGCCGGCGGACGGAGCGCCCCTGTTCGGCCAGGGCGATCCGTCCGATGCGATCTATGCCGTCCTCGAGGGCCGCGGGCGCGTGCGCGTCGGGGCGCCGGACAATGCGGCCAAGCGCCTGATGGTCGAGGTCTTCCGCGCCGGAGACATCTTCGGGGAAATCGGGGTGCTGGACGGGGCGCCGCGCAGCGCCGACGCGGTGGTGATCGGCGAGGTGAAACTCGTCCGTATCCCGGCCGTCGCCTTCCTGGAGGCGGCGGAGAGCGAGCCCGCGCTCGGCCTCGCGCTCGCCCGGCTGCTGTCGTCGCGGCTCCGGCGGACCTTCGGGCTGCTGCAGGACGCGACCTTCGCGCCGCTGGAGGTCCGGCTGGCGCGCCAGGTGATGTACCTGCTCAAGGCGGACAGCGTGAAGACGGACAAGGGAACGCGGCTCGCGGCGCGGTTCCGGCAGGGGGACCTGGCTGACCTGCTGGGGGCGACGACGCGCAGCATCATCTCGATCCTGAACGCCTGGCGGGCGTCGAACCTCGTCTCCTACGACACTGAGAAGGCGTTCCTGTTCGTGCTCGACGAGGCACGGCTCGCGGCCGTGGCGGCCGGGCCGCGCGACGGCGCCTGATGCGCCGCGGCCCGGCCCGCATGGCGATCGCCACAGGCTGGCTGTGGTCGTGCGCCGCGGCGACCGTGCTGTGCCTCGCGTCGCCTGCCGGGGCGGAGGCGCCGGCCACGAAGCCGCAGGCCTTGGGCGGCATCCCGCAGGTCAGGCCGCAAGCGGGCGGACCCGTGGCGTCGGTACCGGCCGCGCTGGCCGACGTGCCGGGACCCGCCTGCACCATCCAGCAGATCCCGGTGTTCAACGCGGCGCTGGTCGAGGCTCGCACGCGGCTTGTCGCCGCGGTGCGTCTGGTCCGCGACGATCCGGGGCATCCCCATGTCCGGGAATGGTTCGGCGCGGCCTCGCCGCAACTGGTCCTTGGCAGGCTGCAGCGGACCTCGACGCGGCTGGCGAATACGGCCGGATTCGAGATCCACTGCAACGATCCCGCCCGCTGCGGCGCCAGGGTCGGCGCCTATGTGCAGGTGATGTCGCGGGTCCTCCGCGACGCGCAGGGGCGACCTGCCGTCAGCTACCGGGTCGATGAGGGCCAGGTCATCGGCGTCTGCCCGCCATTCTTCCGCGCGACCATGGACGGCACCGGCACGCGCTGGGGAATCCTGATCCATGAGGCATCGCATGTCGCTGCCGAGACCCGCGACCATGCCTATGGCCGCGACGACAGCCTCGCCCTGGCGCGACAGAACGGGATGCGGGCCGCGGAGAATGCGGACAACTACCGCTACTTCGTCGAGACCCTGCCGCGATTTTGATCGCCCCGGCGTGCGAACGCTCCCGCAGCGAATTGCTGGAAGGCCTGGCTGCGACCCGCCGACGCGCCGTGCAGTGGTTCATGGCGCGCGGGCGCGCGACGTGCTTGGTTGGATGCCGACCATGCGAATGACGCACATCTTCCCGCGAGGATCGCGGAGTCTTCCCGCCATCGGCCTGTTGATCCTGGCGGTGCCGGCCCTGGCGGACGTACCGACCGGGCAGCCTCCGCACGACGCCAATCCCCCGGCGGCTCAGGCCGACCTGCCGACGTCCAAGCCCCCCGCGCTCGAGCCGCCTCGCCAGGTTCTCCAGGTGGAGGCGCCGACCGAGAAGCCGCCACCCCTCGAGCGTGGCCTGGCCGACATTCCCGGCCCCGTCTGCACGCCGGAGCATCGCGCCGCGATCGACGAGGCGCTGGCCGCCGCGCGCCCACGGCTTGCCGCAGCCCTGCGCATGGTGCGCGAGCAGCCTGACCATGCGCATGTCCGCCGGTGGTTCGGCGATGCCTCGCCCAAGGTCATCCGCATGACGCTGGAGCTGACCGCCGCGCGGCTCGCCGACGTGTCGGCTCTCGATATCCGCTGCAACGATCCCGATGCCTGTCCCGGCGGACGCTTCGCCTATGCCCGGGAACGCGATCTCGTGCTTGGCGTCTGCCCGCCCTTCTTCCGCGCGCGGATGGATGGCACCGATTCCCGCTGGGGAATCCTGGTGCACGAAGGATCGCACATCGCGGCGAATACGCGCGACCACGCCTATCGCCCGAACGGGGCGATGCGGCTGGCCAAGGAGAATTCCGCCCGCGCCGCCGAGAATGCCGACAACTACGAGTATTTCGTCGAGACGCTGCCCGAGTAACGGCCGTCAGCGGGCCCGCAAGACGAACAGCGCCGCCACGGCGGCAAGGCCCAGCCCCGCCGTGAGCAGCAGCGACTGCGCGCCATAGGCATCCACCAGCAGCCCGAAGAAGTACGGTGCGAAGGCCTGCGAGGCGCGCGCCGGTGCCGTGATGAACCCCTGCCGTTGCCCGTACCCGACCGGGCCGAACAGGGCGAGCGGCAAGGTGCCGCGCGTGATCGTCAGCATCCCGTTGCCCGCGCCGTGGATCAGCACGAAGACCGCCGCCATCGGCGCTCCGCCGGCCAGCAGCACGGCCACCGCGATCGGATGGGCCGACGCGGCGATGCGCGCCGACACCAGGGGGCTGATTTTCCGCAGGAAGCCGAATTCGAGGATCCGCGCGCCCACCTGCGCGGGGCCGAGCAGCGTGCCGGCCGCCACCGCCGCCGCCGCCGTCGTCCCCGCCGCCTGGAGCAGCCCCGGCAGATGAGCCCCGAGCGCCGAGGCGCTGAAGCCCGCCGTCGCGAGCACGAAGGCGAGCAGAGCCATGTCCGCCATCCGCGGCGGCGGTCCGGCCGCCGCGGTGACGGTGGCGGCGCGTTCCGGCGGCGGGACGCGCGGGATCAGCAACCGGTTCAGCGGCAGGCCGAGCAGCACATGCAGCACGGCCCAGCCGTAGCAGGCCCCGCGCCAGCCCCATTCGGCATCCATCAGCGCGGTCAGCGGCCACCCCACCGTGCTCGCGAAGCCTGCGATCAGGGTGATGCCGGTGATGCTGTTGCGCGCGTCCTTGCCGTAGAGCCCGGCCAGTGTTGCGAAGGCCGCGTCGTACAGGCCCATCGCCATCGCGACGCCCAGCACGGCCCAGGCGAGGCCAAAGACGACCGGCCCCGGCGCGAAGCCCATCAATGCGAGCCCCGCGGCGAAGACCAGGTTCGAAACGGCGAGTACGTCCCGCCCGCCGCGCGTGTCGATCGCCCGGCCCGCGGCGGGGCCAAGCAACGCCGTCAGCAGCAGCGCGACGGAGAAGATGCCGAAGACCGTCGCGCGGCTGATGCCGAACTCGGTCGCGATCGGCGTCGCGAGGATGGCGGGGAGATAATAGGACGACCCCCAGGAGAGGGTCTGCGTCGTCCCCAGCACGGCGACGGTGAGCGCGCGGTTGGCGGTGGCGGTCATCGCGCCATCCTCCCGCCGCGGCGTGCCGCCGCCAAGCCGGACAAGCGCCCGATCAGTCCGTGATCGGGCGGCCCAGCGCGGCCTTGTAGCGTTCCGCCACGCGCGCCTTGACCTCGGGGTTGATGATGCGCGGCGGGAAACGGCCGGCGGCGAAGGAGGAGAAAGCCTCGGCCGCGATGCGCGTGATCATCGCGCGGCTTTCATGCGTCACGCCGGCGGTATGCTGGGTGCAGATCACCGCGGGGTGGGAGAGCAGCGGATGATCCTTCGGCGGCGGCTCCTGTTCCCACACGTCGAGGCCGGCGGCCGCGATGTGACCCTTCTGCAGGGCGGCGAGCAGCGCGCCCTCGTCATGGATCGACCCGCGCGCGGTCGTCACCAGCACCGAGCCCGGCTTCATCGCCGCGAAGGAATCCGCGGCCATCATCGCACGGCTCTCGGGCGTCAGCGGGCAGTGCAGGGAGACGATGTCGGACTGCGCGCAGAGCTCGCGCAGGCTGTCGATCTTCTCCGCCCCGCGGTCGGACACCGTCGCGGCGTCGACATAGGGATCGTAGGCGAGCACGCGGCAATGAAAGGCCGCGTTGAGGATCGCCGCAGTGCGCGTGCCGACATTGCCGATGCCGACCAGGCCGACCGTCTTGCCGTAGAGGTTGCGGCCCATGAATTCCTCGCGCTTGTGCGCGCGGCCTTCGCGCATCGCGGCGTGGCATTCGGGGAAGCGCTTCAGAAGCGCGAGCATCATGCCGACGGCGTGTTCCGCCACGGCTTCCGCATTGCCGCCGGCCTGGTTGACCAGCAGCACGCCGGCCCGCGTGCAGGCGCCGGGGTCGATGGTGTCGTAGCCCGCGCCCTGGGAGGCGGCCATCAGCAGGTTCGGCAGTCGCGCCAGCAGCGCGTCGTTCACATGGAAGGGCTTCGGCAACTCGTCGCGCGAGGCCTTCACATAGTAGCCCTGGCAGGTCTCGAGAATCTTGAGCGCCGCTTCCTCGCCGTCGTCGAGGGTCATCCGCACGACCTCGAGCGCGGGATCCTTCGCGGCCGTCTCGAGGAAGGTCGGGTGCGGCACCCGGATCAGATAGGCGAGACGGAAGCGATCACTGGCTGCGGACACCTGGCGTTTCCCCTTTGCGAACCGCGCCCTGGGTAGCGCGGCTCGCCGTGATGCGCCAGACGGAGGGTCAGCGGCGCAGGGACAGGATGTAGGCCACCACGTCGTCGATCTGTTCCCGCGACAGGCGGTAGTCCGGCATGTTCCCGTGCGGCGACTGCAGGAAGACGCGCAGCGACATCGAGGTGGTGGAGACCATGCCCGCGATCGCCGGGAAGGACGGCGCGGCATCGTTCGCCGAGCCAGGGCCTCCCGTCGCGATCTGGTGGCAATTGGCACACCAGGTCGTCGCCAGGCGCTGCCCGGCCCGCGCGTCCCCGGGCTCGGTCTGCGCCAGGGCCGGTGTCGTCGCCCCGAGACCGAGAAGCACCAGACCCGCCGCGATCCGCATCGGAACCTCCGTGACTGCGCATGAATGCTGCCGCGCCACGGCCCGCCGGTCCAGCGGTCAGGCCATGTAGGCGCCACCGTTGATGTGATAGACCTGCCCGGTCACCCAGGCCCCGGCATCCGAGGCGAGCCAGGTCATCAGCCCGGCGATCTCCTCCGGCCGGCCCATGCGGCCGAGGGGCAAGGCCTTGGCCATCTCGGCCAGTTCGGCTTCGGAATTGCCGTGGCGCGGCTGGGCCGTATCCGTCAGGCCCGGTGCGATGGCGTTCACCCGGATGCCGTGCGGCGCGAGCGCCAGCGCCATGGACCGCGTCAGCCCGATAACACCGTTCTTCGTCGCCGAGTAATGCACCCCGAACACCGCGCCGCGTACCGCGGAGGAGGAGAGGTTCAGGATCGTTCCGCGAATGCCCGCGGCGACCATGTGCCGTGCCGCCGCCTGGGCGCAGAAGGCGCTGCCCTTGAGATTCACGTCCAGCACGCGATCCCATTCCGCCTCGGTCATCTCGAGGAAGGGGACGCGCGGGAAGATCCCGGCGTTGTTCACCAGCACCTCGATGCGGCCGAGGCCCGCGACGGCGGCATCGACCAGAGCGGCGCAGGCGGCGGCGGTGCCGACATCGCCCTGCACCAGCACGGCGCGGCGGCCGAGGGCGGCGACCTCGGCGGCAAGTGCCTCGGCCGCGGCGCGGTCGTCGAGCCAGTTCACCGCGACGTCGTAGCCCGCCGCGGCGAAGCCCCGTGCGGCGGCCGCCCCGATACCCTGCTGCGCGCCCGTCACCAGCACGCCCTTGGTGGTCCCGCTCATCCCCGTCCTCCAGCCTGGTCGGGAGCATCGCGGGGCTTGCCGGGCGGCGCAACGGGTGGCACCCCTCAAGGAGAGGGAGAGAGAAGCGCCATGGATCTTGCCGGGCTGTTCTCGCTGGACGGGCGGCGCGCCTTCATCACCGGCGCGTCGGGCGTGCTGGGCGCGCATTTCGCGCGGGTGCTGCACGGCGCCGGGGCACAGGTGGCCCTCGCCGCGCGGCGCACGGATGCCGTCACGGCGCTGGCCGCGGAACTCGGGCCGCGCGCCGCCGCGGTGACGCTCGACGTGACCGATGCCGCGCATGTCGCTGCCGCTTTCGACGCCGCCGAAACGGCCTTGGGCGGGCCCTGCGACATCCTGGTGAACAATGCCGGGATCGCCGTGACGAAATCCTTCCTGCAGCAGGAGGCCGCGGACTGGGACGCCGTCATGGCCGTGAACCTGCGCGGTTGCTTCCTGGTGGGACAGGAGGCCGCGAAGCGCCTCGTTGCCGCCAAGCAGCCGGGGGCGATCGTCAACATCGCCTCGGTGCTCGGCGAACGCGTGATCCCGGGGGTGGCCGGCTACACCGCCGCCAAGGCCGGGCTGCTGCAGTTGACGCGGCAGATGGCGGTGGAACTGGCGCGCCACGGCATCCGCGTGAATGCGCTGGCGCCGGGCTATGTCGCGACCGACATCAACCGCGACTACTTCGCCTCCGAGCCCGGCCAGGCGATGATCCGCCGCGTGCCGCAGCGCCGGCTCGGCAACCCCGAGGACCTGACCGGTCCGCTCCTGCTTCTCGCCTCCGCCGCCGGCGCCCACATGACGGGCGCGACGCTGACGGTCGATGGCGGCCATTCGGTCAACCCGCTGTAGGACGACGCGCCATGGACTTCACCCTGCCGCCCGAGATCGAGGAGATCCGCCAGCGCATCCGCCGCTTCGTGGACGAACGGCTGATCCCGCTGGAATCCGATCGCGCCAACTATGACGAGCACGAGAACATCGCCCCGCATGTGCTGACCGACATGCGGCGGGAGGCGAAGGCCGCGGGCCTCTGGGCGCTGCAGATGCCCAGGTGCCTCGGCGGCATGGAACTGCCGCGCATCGGCATGGCCGCCTGCTACGAGGAGATGAACCGCTCCATCTTCGGGCCCGTGGTGTTCAATTCCGCCGCGCCCGACGACGGCAACATGATGATCCTCGATAGGGTGCTGCCCGAGGCGATGAAGGAGCGCTGGCTGAAGCCCGTCGTCGACGGCGCGGTGCAGTCGGCCTTCGCGATGACCGAGCCCGATGGCTGCGGCTCCGACCCCAACCTGACCTATACGAAGGCCGAGCGCGTCGGCAACGACCGCTGGCGCATCACGGGACGCAAGCACTTCATCACCGGGGCCGGCAACGCCAAGGTCTTCATCCTGATCGCCCGTACCTCGGACGACGAGCGCAAAGGTCTCTCCGCCTTCCTGTTCGACGCCGAATCCCCCGGCTGGCGCATCGTGCGCCGCATCCCGATCATGGGCCCGGAGGAGCATGGCGGGCATTGCGAGCTCGAATTCGACGGGCTCGAGATCCCGGACGAACAGCGGCTGCTCGGCGTTGGCGACGGGCTGAAGCTGACGCAGATGCGCCTCGGCGTCGCGCGGCTGACGCATTGCATGCGCTGGACGGGGCTGGCGCGGCGGTCGCTCGAGATCGCGATGGAGCGCATCAAGGTGCGGGATTCCTTCGGCGTGAAGCTGATCGACCGCGAAAGCGTCCAGGGCCTGGTCGGCCAGGCGGCGATGGAGATCGAGATCGGCCGCATGCTGACCATGCGTGCCGCCTGGGCGCTCGATCAGGGGTCCTTCGCGCGCAAGGAGGTGTCGATGGCCAAGATCGTGGTCGCCGACGCGCTGCAGAAGTCGGTGGACACGGCGCTGCAGCTGCTCGGCGCGCGGGGCTATTCGAAGGACACCGTCATCGAATGGATCTACCGCTACGCCCGCCAGGCGCGGCTGGTGGACGGGGCTTCGGAAGTGCACCGCATGGTGTTGGCGAACCTGCTGCGCGCCGAGGGCGACGGCTTCTTCCGCTGGGGCCAGGCCGGGCATGGATGAGGCGCGCCGCGCCCGCCTGACCGCCTGGCTGCGCGCTGCCTCGGGCGATCCCGCGCTGGTCATCGAGAAGATGGCGCTGCTCTCCGGCGGCGCCATCCAGCAGAACTGGGCGGTGGACGTCTCCGACGGCCGCGCCTGGGTGCTGCGCACGGACAATGCGGCGACGCTCGCGGTCAGCCATGGTCGCGCACAGGAATTCGCGCTGCTCCGCGCGGCCTTCGCCGCCGGCGTGACGGTGCCCGAGCCGCTCTTCCTCTGCGAGGACGCCGCCGTGACGGGCGCGCCCTTCTTCGTCATGCGCCGCGTCGCCGGCACCGCCGCCGCGCATCGCGTGGTCAGGAGCGAGACGCTGGGCGGCGGGCGCGAGGCCTGCGTGCGCGCGCTGGGGCGGGAACTCGCGCGCATCCACACCATCCGGCCGCCGCGGTCGGACCTCGCTTTCCTGGGCGAGCCGCCCGTCGACGCCTGCCGTGCCTTCGTCGCGGACCAGCGGGCGGCGCTCGATCGCCAGCGCACGCCGCGGCCGGTGCTGGAATGGGGGCTGCGGCACCTTGAGCGCACCGCGCCGCCGCCGGTGCCCGTCACGCTCTGCCACAACGATTTCCGCACCGGGAACATCATGCTGGACGAGCAGGGCGTGACGGCCGTGCTCGACTGGGAGTTCTCGCTGTGGGGCGATCCGCATGCGGATCTCGGTTGGCTCTGCGCGAAGTGCTGGCGCTTCGGCAGCGATGCGCAGGAGGCCGGCGGCATCGGCCCGCGGGCGGCGCTCTACGAGGGCTACGGCGACGTGGACGATGCCCGGGTGCGCTGGTGGGAACTCGGCGCGCATATCCGCTGGGCGTCGATCGCCGTCGACCAGGCGGAGCGCCATATCTCCGGCGTCGAGCGCAACCTCGAACTCGCGCTCACCGGCCACATGGTCCCGGGCCTCGAATGGGAGATCCTGCGCATGGTGGAGGTCCGCGATGCTGCGTGAGGAACCCGGCGCGGCCGACCTGCTCGCCACGGCGCGGGAGGTGCTGCTGAACGAGCTGCTGCCCGCATTGCCGCCGGACAAGGCCTTCGCCGCCCGCATGGTGGCGAACGCCATGGCCATCGCCGCCCGCGATGCCGGGCTGGACGCCTGGGAGCCGGGGGCGCTGGCGCGCATCGCCGCGCTGGCGAGCGACGCGCGGGGCTTTGCCGCCGCGATCCGCGCCGGCCGCTTCGATCCCGGCACGCCGGATCACAGTGCGGCGGCCGCACTGCTCGACGACCTGACCCGCGCGCGCTGCGTCGTCAGCGCCCCGCGTGCGCTCGGCAAGGGATGAACGCCATGGAAGACGACCTGCCGAAATCGGCCGCGAACCACGTCCCGCTCTCGCCGGTCTCCTTCCTCGCCCGCGCGGCGCGCATCTGGCCGGGGCGCACGGCGATCGTCCATGGCGCGCGGCGCGTCACCTACGCGCAGTACCTGGATCGCTGCCGGCGCCTCGCCTCCGCGCTGCGCGCGGCCGGGGTGGGTCAGGGCGATGTCGTCGCCGCGCTGCTGCCGAACATCCCGGAGATGCTCGAGGCACACATGGCCGTGCCGATGGCGCACGCGGTGCTGTGCCCCATCAACACGCGGCTCGATGCGCCGACGGTGCGCTTCATCCTTGGCCATTCGGGTGCGAAGGTGCTGCTGCTGGACCGCGAATTCGCGGCGCTTGTCACTGTCGCGCTGGACGGCGCCGCGGATGCGCCGCGCATCGTGGTCGTGGACGACCCGGAAGGCCCGGGCGGCGCGGAGATCGACGCCACGCCCTACGAGGACTTCCTCGCCACCGGCGATCCGTCCTTTCCCGTGGAACCGCCGGCCGATGAATGGCAGGCGATCTCGCTCTCCTACACGTCCGGCACCACGGGCGACCCGAAGGGTGTCGTGGTGCACCACCGTGGCGCCTACCTGAATGCCTGCGGCAATGCGCTGGCCTTCGGGCTGTCGCCGCGCAGCGTCTATCTCTGGACGCTGCCGATGTTCCACTGCAACGGCTGGACCTACACCTGGGCCGTCACGCTGCAGGGCGGCACTCATGTCTGCCTGCGCCGCATCGATCCCGCGCGCATCTATGCGCTGATCGCCGAGCATGGCGTCACGCATCTCTGCGCCGCGCCCGTCGTGCTGACCATGCTCATCCATGCGCCCGAGGAGCAGAAGCGCGCCTTCCCCCATCGCGTCGGCATCGCGACCGGGGGTGCGGCGCCGCCCTCGCCGGTGATCGCGGCGATGGAACGCCTCGGCTTCGACGTCACGCATCTGTACGGCCTGACGGAATGCTACGGCCCGTCGCTGCTCTGCGCCTGGCAGCCGGAACTCGCCAATCTCGACCTGCCCGCGAAGGCCGCATTCATGGCCCGGCAAGGCGTGCCGCTGCCGACGCTCGAGGACGCGACCGTGCTCGACCAGGAGACCGGCGCCCGCGTGCCGGCGGATGGCGCGACGCTCGGCGAGATCGCCTTGCGCGGCAACACGGTGATGAAGGGCTACCTGCGCAATCCCAAGGCCAATGCGGCGGCCTTCGTCGATGGCTGGTTCCGCACCGGGGACCTCGGCGTCCTGCACCCCGACGGCTACATCGAGGTGAAGGACCGCGCGAAGGACATCGTCATCTCGGGCGGCGAGAACATCAGCAGCCTCGAGGTCGAAGAAGCGCTCTACAAGCACCCCGATGTGATGGAAGCCGCCGTCGTCGCGCATCCGGACCCGAAATGGGGCGAGGTGCCGCACGCGTTCGTCACGCTGAAGCCGGGTGCGAAGGCGACCGAAGCCGACATCGTCGCGCATTGCCGCGCGAACATGGCTCATTTCAAGGCGCCGCGGCACGTCACCTTCGGGTCACTGCCCAAGACCGCGACGGGCAAGATCCAGAAGTTCGAGCTGCGCCGGACGCTGCGCCAGGACTGATCTAGGGCACCCGCGTCGTCGCGGAGGCAACCGCCATGCGCCGCCGTAGCGCCGCCTGCATGTCCTCCATGGTCTCCTGCAGGCAGTCCACCGGCACGCGGCCGGCGGCGCGCTGGCAGGCCTCGCGGTCGCTGAGGTAGCGGACGACCGACGCCTCGATCTCCGCGCGCACGGCGGGATCGAGGGCGAAGCGCGCGCGCGCCGTCTGCACGTCCTGCACCACGGCCGCATCCAGCGCCCGCATGCCGGGCACGGCGCAGATGCGCTGCTGCGCCCAGCCGGCGGGTGCCGCGCAATCCGTCGCTCGCAAGGCGGCCGGCGGCGGCACCGGGGCGGCGGCGGGCTTCGCCGATGGCAGGGCGGAGGCGGACGCCGAAGCGCCGCCCCCCTGCGCCAAGGCATCGAGGTCCCGCGCGCGCGCCTGCATGCTGCGTCGCAGGCAGGACACCGCCTCGCGTTCCACCGGCCCCTGGCAGGCGCGCCGCTGGGTCAGCCAGGCGCGCTGGTCCGCCTGCAGCCTGGCGCGTTCCTCCTCCGACGCCCGCCCGGTCACGGTGCGCCATGCTGCCGCGATCTGGCGGTCCAGCGCGGCGAGGTCCCCGGAGGCGCAGATGCTGCGCTCGTCCCAGGCGCGGGCGCGGCTGCAGTCGAAGGACGGCCCGGTCTGCGCGAAGGCCGGCAGCGGCAGGGCGAGAAGTGCGGTGATGAGCAGGCGGCGGATCATGGCGCGCAGGGCAGCACAGCCCGCCCGGGGGCGTCCAGAACCAAGGTCACGCGCCGGATGACCTTTTCGCGCGCCGCGACCTGCGCCACCTTCCGCGCGAGGAAACGTGGCGGAGGACACATGGCCGGGGCTCTCGACGGCGTGCGCGTGGTGGACCTGACGCGGGTGGTGGCGGGTCCGCTCTGCGCGCAAATGCTCGGCGATCTCGGCGCCGATGTCGCGAAGGTCGAACGGCGGGGCGACGGTGACGATCTGCGCGCGCTGGGGCCCCCCTTCATCAAGGGCAGCGACGACAGCGCGTATTTCGTCACGCTCAACCGCAACAAGCGGTCCGTCTCGGTGGATTTCGCCAAGCCCGAGGGAGCGGCGATCCTCAAGCGTATGGTCGCCAACGCCGATGTGCTGATCGAGAATTTCCGCCCCGGCACCCTCGCGCGCTACGGCCTCGGCTGGGAGGAACTGCGCGCGGTCAATCCGCGGCTGATCTATTGCTCGGTCACCGGCTTCGGGCAGACGGGACCCTATGCCGGGCGATCGGGCTACGACTTCGTCGCCCAGGCCATGGCGGGGCTGATGGAGGTGACGGGCGAGGCCGATGGCGCGCCGGGCGGCGGGCCGCAGCGCGTCGGCGTGCCGGTCGCGGACATGTTCACGGGCTTCGCCGCGGCGGTCTCGATCCTCGCCGCGCTCCGCCACCGCGACGCGACGGGGGAGGGGCAGTATGTCGAGGTCTCCCTGTTCGAAACGATGATGTCGCTGATCCAGGCGCCGAACTCCTCCTGGCTGAACACCGGGCGCCTGGTGCCGCGCAGCGGCAACGACAGCCCGGTCGCCGTGCCCTATGGCGTCTTCGAGGGATCGGACGGCCGCTTCGTCATCGGTGTGCTGAACGACCGGGAATTCGTCCGGCTCGCAGCCGCGCTCGGCCATCCGGAATGGTCGGACGATCCGCGCTTCAAGCGTGCGCGCGACCGCGTCGAACACCGCGCCGCGCTCCTCGATCGCATGCGCACGCTGCTGAAGACGCGCCCGCGCGCCGAATGGCTCGCGAAGCTGGAAGAAGCGAAGATCACCTCCGGCCCGATCAACACCGCCGCCGATGTCGAGGCCGATCCGCACATCCAGGCGCGCGGGATGATCATCGACGTGCCGCACCACGCGGCGGGCAAGGTGCGCGTGCCGGCCTCCCCGCTGCGGCTGTCCGCGACGCCCGTGACCTATCGACACGGTATCCCCGCGCCGGGCGGGGATACCGAGGAGGTGCTCGCCGACTTCGCCGGCATGGATGCGGCGGAGATCGCCGCCGCGAAAGCCGCCGGCGTCGTCTGAACCCGAGGCGGGTCAGCGCACGAGGGGGCAGCCGCCTTCCGCGAGCGGTCGGTAGGCCTCGTTGCCCGGAATGGTCTGCGCGACCTCCAGCAGGTCCCATTCGCCGCGCGCCTGGGACGGCTGCTTGGCGCGCATCAGGTACATGTCGCGGATGACGCGGCCATCGGCGCGGATGGTGCCGTTGGTCGTCATGAAGTCGTTGATCGGCGTCTCGCGCATCTTCGCCATCACGGGTTCGGATGCATCCGTCCCGGCCGCCTGCACCGCCTTCAGGTAATGCGTCACCGCGCCCCACATGCTCGCCTGGAACATCGTCGGCGGGCGGCCATGGATGCGCTGGAAGCGCTGCGCGAAGGCGCGGGTCTGGTCGTTCTGGTCCCAGTAATAGGCCTCGGTGAAGACCATGCCCTGCGCGGTGTCGAGCCCGATCGCCTTGATGTTCGTCAGCAGGCAGAGCAGCGCCGCCGGCTGGATGCCGCGACGGTTCAGCCCGAACTCGCCCATCTGCTTCACGATGTTGATGAAGTCCGTCCCGGCCGCCGCGATGCCGACGACGTTCGCCCCCGACCCGGCTGCGCGCACCAGGTGCGAGGAATAGTCCGTCTCCCCCAGCGGCGCGCGCGAGCTGCCGACCACCTGGCCGCCGAGCTGGCGGATCACAGCGACCGCATTGGCTTCCAGGGAATGGCCGAAGGCGTAGTCGGAGGTGATGAAGTACCAGCGCCGTCCGCCGCCCTGCATCACCGCGCCCACGGTGCCGCGCGACAGCGCGTAGTTGTCGTAGGTCCAGTGCACGCCATAGGGCGAGCAATCCTTCCCCGTCAGGTCGGTCGTGCCGGCCGCGACGACGACGTCGATCTTCTGCTTCTCGCGCGCCAGGTTCTGCACCGCGAGCGCGACCGCCGAATTGCCCAGGCCGAAGATGGCATCGACCTTTTCCTGGTCGTACCAGCGGCGCGCGATGGACAGGCCGACATCGGGCCGGTTCTGCAGGTCGCCATAGACCAGCTCGATCGGCATGCCGTTCACGCGGCCGCCGAAATCCTCGACCGCCATGCGCGCGGAGACGACGTCGCCCATGCCCTGCTGGTCGGCGAAGACGCCTGACATGTCGTCCAGCACGCCGATCTTCACGACGCCGTCCGAGATCCCGGACTGGGCGCGCCCGACAGACGGACGGATGGCGGCAAGCGGCAGGGCGGCCGCGCCGCCCAGGAGGTGCCGGCGGTTCATTCTCGTTTCACTCCCAACCTTGGTCGTTGTTGGCGCGCATGATGCCATGCGCGCGGCGCGAGGCTAGGGGGTCGGGTCGGTTGCGAAGCCCGCGGCGCGGAACCGCGCGCGCCCAGCCGGGCCGGTCAGCTCCTGCAGGAAGGCCAGCGCGACCTCGCGCTCCGCCGCGCGCGACGTCACCGCGCCGAGATAGGGCGTCACGAGCTGCGCGCTGTCCGGCAGCGGGCCGAGGAAGGCGACGCCCGGCACCTCGACGATCTCGCTGACCTGGGAGATCGCGAGTGCCGCGCGGCCATCGGCGACCGACTGCACCGCCGCACCCCCGCCCGGGAAGACCAGCGTGCGCGGCCGCATCTGATCGGCGATGCCCAGCCGTTCGATCAGCCGCGCGGCATGCGTGCCGGCCGTCGCGCCGGTCGAAGGATCGGAATGCGCGATCATCGGCGCGGCGAGGATCGCCGCGCGCAGTGCCGCGTCGGTCGAGATGTCCGGGCGCGGCGCGCCGTCGCGCACCGCGGCGCCGATCAGCATCCGGCCCAGTTCCCGCAGGGTGGCGCCGTCCAGCAGGCCGTCCGCCGTCAGCCGCGCCACCTGCTCGGCGCTGTTCAGCATCAGGTCGGCTGCCTCGCCCTCGCGCAGGCGGCGCGCGGCGAGGCCCGCATTGGCGGTGGCGACGACCACCGCCCGACCGGTCCGCGCCGTGAACCCCTGGGCCAGGTCGCGTGCCGAGGCCGAGACGGCGCCCGTCGCCAAGACCCTGAGCGGCGCCACCTCCTGCGCGCGGAGCGCCCCCGGCGCGGCGAGCGCGGCGAAGAACACGCGGCGATGCATGGCTTCCCTCCCTTTCGCGCATCTTGCCGGGCCAGGCGGGCTGGAGGAACCTTCGCCGCCTCGATCCGGGAGTACCACCATGGCCCATGCCCTCGGCGCGCCGTCCGCGCCCGCCATCCTGCGCAACACCGAGCTCGACGCCGATGCGGTGCGCCAGGCGCGGGTGGATCTCGCGGCCTGCTTCCGGATGGCCGCGCGGCTCGGCATGCATGAGGGGATCTGCAACCACTTCTCCTTCGTGGTGCCGGGGCGCGACGACCTGTTCCTGGTGAACCCCTACGGCTGGGCCTTCAGCGAGATCACGGCCTCCCGCCTGCTGGTCTGCGACTTCGCCGGCAACGTGGTGGCCGGCGAGGGCGTGCCCGAGGCCACCGCCTTCTTCATCCATGCCCGCGTGCACAAGAACCTGCTGCGCGCCAAGGCCGCCTTCCACACGCATATGCCGAACGCGACGGCGCTCGCCATGCTGGAAGGCCCGCCGCTGGCCTGGGCCGGGCAGACCGCGCTGAAGTTCTACGGCCGCACCGTGGTGGACGAGGAATATGGCGGCCTTGCCCTGGACGAGACGGAAGGCGACCGGATCGCCGCCAGCATCGGCGATGCCGACATCGTCTTCATGAAGAACCACGGCGTGATGGTGGTTGGGCCGACCGTGGCCGAGGCCTGGGACGACCTCTACTACCTCGAGCGCGCGGCCGAGGTGCAGCGCATGGCGATGACCATGGGCCGGCCGCTCAAGGTCGTGCCGCCGGAGATGGCGCGGCGCACCTACGAACAGATGCGCGAGGGCGACCGCGAGAGCGCGCGTCTGCATCTCGAGAGCGTGAAGCGCATCCTGGCGCGCGAAGAACCGGACTTCATGCATTGACCCAGCCCCCGGCACGCCGGCCGGATGCGACCGGCCTCGTGCTGCTGCTGGGAACCACGATCGGCTGGGGCCTGAACTGGCCGGCCATGAAGGTGCTGCTGGCGGACCTGCCGGTGCTCTCGACGCGCGCGACCTCGGGCGCGCTCGGCTTCCTCGTGCTGGCCGCCGTGGCGGTGTGGCGGCGGGAGAGCCTCGCCGTCCCGTTGCGGCTTTGGCCGCGGCTGCTGCTCGTCTCGGCGCTGAACGTGACCGCCTGGATGGGGCTCGCTTCCTTCTCGCTGCTCTGGCTGGCGGCGGCCGAGGCGACCATCGTCTGCTACACCATGCCGGTCTGGGCCTCCCTGATGGCCTGGGCGGTGCTGGGGGAGAAGCCCGGGCCGGCACGGCTTCTCGGCATGTCCTTGGCATTGTCGGGCCTGGTGCTGCTGGTGCTCGGGCGGGGACTCGACGTCGGCCTCGCGAAGCTGCCGGGCGTCGCCTTCGGGCTCGGTTCGGCGATCCTGTTCTCGCTCGGCACGGTGGTGACGAAGCGCTGGCCGCTGGGCTTGCCGCCGGTCAGTTCGGCGGTGTGGCAGGTGGGGCTCGGAATCGCGCCGCTCGCGCTCGCGGCGCTGCTCGTCGACCCGCCGGCGTTGGGCGAACTGTCGGCGGGCGGCTGGGCGCTGATTGCCTATGGCGGGGTCTTCGCCCTCGGCCTCTGCTATCTGTCCTGGTTCGCCGCGTTGGGGCGGCTGCCGGCCTCGGTCGCCTCCCTCGGCACGCTGCTGACGCCGATGGTGGGCGTGGCGAGCGCGGCGATCTTCCTCGGCGAGCCCTTCGGCTGGCGGGAGGCGACGGCGCTCGCCCTGACGCTGTCCGGCGTCGCCTTCGCGGTGCGCGGCTAGAGCAGATCCCGATCAGGTGGAATCGCCTGATCGGGTGAAGATGCTCGCGAAAACAAGTACCTGGAGGCGTTGCCGTGAGCCATGGCGCACGGAGCCGGCTCCAGGTTCAGCCGACCGGGATGTTGTCCAGCAGCCGAACGGTGCCGAGCCGCGCGGCGGCGACCAGCCGCATCGGTCCGTCCGCGCGTCGCGCGGTCAGCGGCTTCAGCGTCTCGGCCTCGACCAGCGCGAGGTAGTCCGGCTCGAAGCCTGCCGCGCGCAGCCGCGCGAGCCCGTCATCGAGTGCCGCCGCCACCGCCGCGCCGCCCGCGATGGCCGTCGCCGCCGCGGTCATGACGCGCAGCAGCACCGGTGCCGTCGCCCGCTCCTCTGCCGAGAGGAACCGGTTGCGCGAGGACATGGCGAGCCCATCCGCCTCCCGCACGGTCGCCACCGGCAGGATGCGGATCGGGATATCGAGGTCCGCGACCATGCGCGTGACGACCTGCAACTGCTGCCAGTCCTTCTCGCCGAAGGCGGCGATCTCGGCCTGGGATTGCTGGAACAGCTTGCAGCAGACCGTCGCGACGCCGCGGAAATGGCCTGGGCGGGCGTCGCCCTCCCAGCCGGCGCTCGGCCCGCCGACCTCGATCACCGTGGCGCTGCCCGGCGGGTACATCGCCTCGACCGGCGGCATCCAGACCAGGTCGCAGCCCGCGGCCTTCAGCTTCGCCAGATCCCCCGCCTCGTCGCGCGGGTAGCGCGACAGATCCTCATTGGCGTTGAACTGCAGCGGATTGACGAAAATCGACGCCGACACCGCATCGGCCCCCGCGGCACGCGCGGCGGCAACCAGCGCGAGGTGCCCGTCATGCAGGGCCCCCATGGTCGGCACGATGGCAAGGCGCTGGCCATCCGCGCGCAAGGCAGCGGTGGCGGCGCGGAGCGAGGGCAGGTCCCGGCAGATCTGCATGGCGGCACCCTAGCGGGCATGCATGGACGGGCAAGCCGCGTCTCGGCATGGTCCGCCATGCCATGACCGCAACGCAAGACCGACCGCTGATCCGCCTGCTGCCCGGCCGCGACCGCCGCGTGAAGGGTGGCCACCCCTGGGCCTTCTCCAACGAGATCGCGATGACCCCGGCCACGAAGGCCCTGCCGCCCGGCAGCGTCGTGCGCCTGGAAGGCGATGACGGGGTGAAGCACGGCGCCTGGCACTTCAACCCGCATTCGCTGATCGCGGCCCGGCGGCTCGACCCCGATCCCGCCGCGCCCTGCGACGGCGCCTGGTACCGCGCGCGGCTGGCCGAGGCACTGGCGCTGCGCGACCGCCTGTTCGACCGGCCGCAATACCGGCTGATCCACGCCGAGGCGGACGGCCTGCCCGGCCTGGTGGTGGACCGCTACGGGGACGTCGTTGCGTTGCAGGCGAACACCGCCGGCATGGACGCCGCGACGCCGATGATCGTCGAGGCGCTGACGGCGCTGATCGCCCCGCGCGGCATCGTCGCCCGCAACGACGCCGGGGTGCGCGCGCTCGAGGGGTTGCAGGAGGAGGTGCGCCTTCTTGCCGGCGATGCCGCCGGCGCGACGGTGGAGGAGAACGGGCTGCGTTTCCCCGTCGACCTGCTGGGCGGCCAGAAGACCGGCTGGTTCTTCGACCAGCGCGAGCACCGCGCGCGCGTCGCCAGGCTGGCCACGGGTGCGGCGGTGCTCGACGCCTTCTGCCACACCGGCGGCTTCGGCATCGGCTGTGCCGTGGCGGGGGCGACGCGGGTCACGCTGCTCGACCGTAGCGAGCATGCGTTGGCGACGGCGAAGGAGGCCGCGGCAATGAACGGCGTCGCCGATCGCGTGACGACGCAGCGCGGCGAGGCGATGGAGACGCTCGAGCGCATGCTCGGTGCCGGGCAGCGCTTCGGCGTGGTGATTACCGATCCGCCGGCCTTCGCCAAGACGCGCAAGGACCAGCCGGCGGCGCTGCGGGCCTATGGCAAGCTCGCGCGCATCGCGGCGGGGCTGGTCGAGCGCGGTGGCTTCCTCTTCATCGCCTCCTGCTCGCACCACGTCGCGCCGGGCGAATTCGCCGATGCGGTCGCCTGGGGCGTGCATCGCGCGCGGCGGGAGGCGCGGATCCTGCACATGGGTGGCGCCGGGCCCGACCATCCGCTGCATCCGATGCTGCCGGAAAGCCAGTACCTCAAGGGCATGCTGCTGCACCTGCCGTGAATGCCGACCGCGCCCTGCCGAATGTCCGCGTGCTGACGGCGGCGCCGCTGCCGGTCGGGCCGCGGCTCGCGCGGGGCTGGCGGATCACCGCCTATGAGGCGGCGGGCGCGGTGGCGCGGCTCGGGCGAGGGTCGCGCGCGGTGGATGCGCTGCTGGCGGCGCCGCGGGTGCGCCAGGGGGCCTTCGTCGGGGCCTGGAATCCGCTCAGCCGGATGATGCCGCGCCGCTGGAATGACCGGATGCTGGACCGGCTGCGCGTGTTGGCGCGGCGCGCGGGGCTGCGGTTTCTCGACGGCCGCGGTCGGGCGACGCGCCCTGCGTGGGCGGAGGAACACCTGCTGATCTTCGGCGACCTGCGCCCCGTCATCGTGCTGGCGCGCCGCTTCCGCCAGCACGCCGTCCTGCGCGTGCGCCTGCGCGCGCCGAGCCGCCTGCTGGTGCTGCGATGAGGGGCGCCATCCCCTTCCTCTGCGCCGTCTTCGCCGTGCGCGCGGCGCTCGGCGCGCTGTTCCAGGCGCCCGGCGCCGCCGGACCGGTGCTGGTGCCGGAGTTCGGACTCGACTGGACGGCCTTCGGCACGCTGGTCGGGCTGTTCTGGTTCCCCGGGCTGGTGCTGGTCTATCCGCTTGGCCTCGCGGCGCGGCGGCTGGGGGACCGGACGGGATCGCTGCTCGGGCTCGGCTTCCTGACGCTCGGCGCCGTGGTCTGCGCTGCGGCGGTCGACAGCGCGGTGCCGCTCTACGCCGGGCGGCTGCTGATGGGCGTCGGCACCGTGCTCGTCATCCTGCTGATGACGAAGATGATGCAGGACCGCTTCCAGGGCGCGGACCTCTTCCTCGCCATGTCGGTCTACGTCCTCGGCTGGCCGATCGGCATCGCCGCGGCCCAGGCGGTCTTGCCGCCGCTGGCGCTGAACCTCGGCTGGCAACTGCCCTTCCTGGTGGCGGCGGTGGCCGGCGCGCTGGCCTTCGTGGCCCTTGCCGCGGCTTCACGCCAGGTCGAGCGACCGCCGGCGCCGCCGCCCGGTCAGGCGCGGCTGACGGGACGGGAGGTGCGGCTGATGTGCCTCGCCGGCGCGTCCTGGGCCTGCGTGAACGGGACCTACATGGTGCTCGTCACCTTCGCGCCACCGCTGCTGGTCGAGCGCGGATTGTCGGTTGCCAGCGCCGGCTTCGCGACGTCGCTGATGTCCTGGGTGAACATCCTCGCGGTGCCGGCGGGTGCCGTGATCGCGCGACGCGCGGCGCTGGTGCTGCCGATGGTGGTGGGCTGCATCACCGCCGCCGCCGTCCTCGCCGCGTTGCTGCCGTTCGCCGATGTCGGGCTTGCCGCGCTGCTTCTCGCGGCGCATGGGCTGCTTTACGCGCTGCCGATCACGATCTTCTCGGCCCTGCCGGCGTTGGCCGTGCCGCCGGAACGGCGGGCGCAGGGCCTCGGCGTGTACTTCATCTTCTTCTACGCCGGATGTACGGGATTCCCGCCGGTCGCGGGGTGGCTTGCCGACCGCGCGGGAACGGTCGCACCGGTGATTTTCGCCGCCGGCCTGCTGATGGCGGCGCTGGCCTTCTTCCTCGCCTTCCGGCGGCTGGTGGCGCGCTAATTGATGCCGACCGCGCCGCCCATCGCCTCCCCGATCGGCGCGTTCACCACCAGGTCCGCGAGGTCGTCGAGCGGCGTCGGATCGTTGTTGACGATGGCCAGCCGCGCACCGTTGCGCTTCGCCTGCTCCGGGAAGCCGGCTGCCGGATAGACGACCAGCGACGACCCCAGCACGATGAAGAGGTCCGCCGCGCGCGTCTCGGCTGCCGCGCGCCGCATCGCCTCCTCCGGCATCGACTGGCCGAAGGAGATCGTGGCCGTCTTCACCAGCCCGCCGCAGGCGGTGCAGTCGGGCACATCGCCCAGCGCCTCGAAGGTCGCGCGCAGGGCGCCGATCTCGTAGCGCGTCCCGCACTCCAGGCAATGCGCATAGGTCGAGTTGCCGTGGAGTTCGATCACCTGTTCCTCCGGAATGCCGGAGGCCTGATGCAGCCCGTCGATGTTCTGGGTGATGACGCTGCTCGCCTTGCCCTGGCGTACCAGCAGCGCGACGGCGCGATGCCCGCGATTGGGCTGGGCGGCGCGCATGGTCGCATCGCCCTCGAAGCGGCGCCGCCAGGCCTCGCGCCGCGCGGCGGGGGAGGCGACGAAGTCCTGGAACATGATCGGCTTCACCTTGGTCCAGGTGCCGTTCGGGCCGCGGAAATCGGGGATGCCGGATTCCGTGCTGATGCCCGCGCCGGTGAAGATCACGACGCGGCGCGCGTCCTCGATCATCTGGCGGAGGGTGGCGACGGACATGGGGCGGACTCTGGCGAGGCCGGGAGCGCTTGTCGAGGAAAGGGCGGGGGGAGAAGAGAACTTCTCCCCCCGAACCCCCCTCAACCTTCTTTGGAACCAAAAGGCAAAGAAGGGAGGGGGCTCGGGGGAGGTTCTCCTCCCCCGACCTTCACCCCATCCGCGCCAGGATGAACAACCGCCGGAACGGCAGCAGCACCGCCCCATCCGCCTGCGGCGGATAGGCCGCGCGCATCGCTGCGCGGTAGGCCTCGAGGAACCCCTCCCGCATGTCGCCCTCGAGCGCATCGAGGAAGGGCCGCAGGCTGGTCCCCATCGCCCATTGCACGACGGGATCCTCGCCCCGCAGCACATGGACGTATTCGGTCACCCACAGGTCCAGCGCCGCGACGCGCGGCCGCAGCAGGTCGTAGTAGTCGCCGGGTGCCAGGATCGGCGGCGCGCTGCCCACGCGGGCCAGCGCCGCAGCCCACGGTCCTTCGCGCGCGACGCGCTCCTGCTCGGCGCGCAGGGGGGCTGCGTGCATCGACGGCATCTGGACCGCGAGCACGCCGCCCGGCGCGAGGCAGGACAGCAGGCGCGGGAACAGCGCGTCGTGCCCGCCCAGCCATTGCAGTGCCGCGTTGCTGAACAGCACGTCCACGGGCTCGGCGGGGGACCAGGTCGCGATGTCGGCCTGCGCGGTCGCGAACCCGGTCGCGGCAGCCTTGGCGAGCATCGCCGCGCTGCCGTCCACGCCGGTCACAGCCGCGCCCGGAAAGCGCGCGGCGAGCAAGGGCAGTGCGTTCCCCGCCCCGCAGCCGAGGTCGACGACGCGCCGCGGACCCGCATGCGGGATACGCCCGATCAGGTCGATCGCCGGACGCAGCCGCTCATCCTCGAAGCGCAGATACTGCGTGGCGTCCCAGCTCCCCATCACAGGAACCTCGCGCGGATATCGACGCTGCTTTCCCGACCCAACTTGTCGAAATGCTCGTCGAGCCATCCTTCCGCCGCCTCGCGCCCATAGCGGCGCAGCGTGCAGAGGAAGTCCCAGTCGCCGTTGAACTTCGTGCTCAGCTTGAACTTCCGCATCCGGTCCTCATCCTCGATGAGGTGGATGAAGAGGCGCCGGTAGCGGGGCTGTTCCAGACGCCCGGTGTCGAGCAGCCGTTGCACGAAGTCGATGGCGCGCATCTCCGCCATCAGCGACCCGTTGAAGGTGATCTCGTTGAGCCGGTTCACGATGTCGGAGGCCGTGGTCGGCGCTTCCTCGCGCACCGTGGGGTTGAGCTGCACCAGCACGATGTCGGGCGGCCCGCCCTGGTCGTAGAGCGGCCACAGCGCCGGATTGCCGAGGTAGCCGCCGTCCCAGTAGGGCTCGCCGTCGATCTCCACCGCCTTGAAGACCTGCGGCAGGCAGGCGGAGGCGAGCAGCGCGTCCACCGTCAGCTCGCGCCGCGTGAAGACGCGTGGCTTGCCCGTACGCACGGAGGTCGCGGAGACGAAGAGCTTCGGCGCCTTCGCTTCCATGCGCAGGCGGTCGAAGTCGATGCTGTC
The DNA here is from genome assembly GCF_012927745.1 of Neoroseomonas marina. Lineage (GTDB taxonomy): Bacteria > Pseudomonadota > Alphaproteobacteria > Acetobacterales > Acetobacteraceae > Neoroseomonas > Neoroseomonas marina. The sequence continues at coordinate 978,023 of NZ_JABBKX010000001.1, read as the reverse complement.
CACCAGTGCGTCGCGCAGCGGGTTGTAGTTATAGGGGAAGGGATTGATCTGGTACGGCGACAGCACGCGGGAGAGCGTGTCGAAGGTCCGGTAGGCGAAGGACCAGGTCAGGTCGTGCCCCCAGACGAGCTTCTCCATCGGCGTCGCCTGCAGCGGGCTGATCGCGAGCTTGCCGGCGATCGACCGCCAGAAGCGATCGAGTGCCGCGATCGCCGCCTCCGGCCCGCCTTCCAGCAGCCCTTCCACCAGCATCGCGCCGTTGATCGCGCCCGCCGAGGTGCCCGAGAGGCCGTCGAATTCCAGCCGTTCGTCCTCGAGCAGCCGTTCGAGAACGCCCCAGGTGAAGGCGCCGTGCGTCCCCCCGCCCTGCAGTGCCAGCGAGATGCGGCGCTTCGCCGGCGGCTTCGCCACCGCCGGCGCGGCGGGTTGTCCGTTCGCTTGGCTCACGCCGCCAGCCAGCCGCCGTCGACGGACAGCGCGGCGCCGTTCACGCCGCCCGAACCGGGCCCGCACAGCCACAGCGCCATGCTCGCCACCTCGTCCACCTCGATCCAGCGCTTGGAGGGCTGCTTCTCGAGTAGGTAGTCGCGCAGCGCGACCTCCTCGCTGACGCCGTGCTTCTCCGCCAGCGGCTTGACCTGCGCCTCGGCGAGCGGGGTGCGCACGAAGCCGGGGCAGATGGCGTTGCAGGTGATGGGCGTCTGCGCGACCTCGAGCGCCACGACCTTGGTCATGCCGACCACGCCGTGCTTCGCGGCGACATAGGCCACCTTGTAGGGGCTCGCGACCAGGCCGTGGGCCGAGGCGATGTTGACGACGCGTCCCCAGTTGCGCTTCCGCATGCCCGGCAGCGCCGCCTTGATGGCGTGGAAGTTGGACGAGAGATTGATCGCGATGATCGCGTCCCACTTCGCGTCCGGGAACTCCTCGACCGGGCTGACGAACTGGATGCCCGCGTTGTTCACGAGGATGTCGCAGGCGCCGAGCGTCTTCTCGCAATCCGCGACCATGGCCCGGACCTCGTCGGGCTTCGACATGTCGGCGGCCGAATAGGGCGCGTCGCCGCCGCCCATGGCGGCCCCGACCTCGGCGCGCGCGGCGGCGATCTCCTCGGGCTTGCCGAAGCCGTTGAGCATCACCTTCGCGCCCGCCCGGGCCATCTGCATGGCGATGCCATGCCCGATGCCCGAGGTGGAGCCAGTGATCAGGGCCGTGCGGCCCGCAAGCGTCTGTTCCATGTCGGCAAGGTCCTGTTTCCGGGACGGCATCAAGGCTCAGGGGCGCCGTTTGAGCAAGCCAACGATGCGTTTCGTGACAGGGGAGAGGAGGCGCGGCGTATAGAACTCGCCCGCCGCGCGCTTCGCGGCCTCCTGCGCCGTCGGATAGGGCAGCACGGCGCCGGCGAGGGCCGAGAGCGGCAGCCGCTGCCCGATCATCAGTGCGAAGACACCGGCCATGTCCCCCGCGCCGGGCCCGACGACCGAGGCGCCGAGCAGCCGCCCCTTCGCGTCGGCGATCAGCTTCACCAGGCCCTCGGCACGGCCTTCGGCGACCAGGCGGTCGTTCTCGGCGAGGGGCCAGCGCAGGGTCGAAAGGCCGCTGCGTCCGGCAGCGCGCAGCTCGGCCTCGGTGGGGCCGACCTGGGCGATCTCCGGGTCGGTGTAGGTGACGCGGGGCAAGGCATCGTAGGAGACCTTGGCCGGCAGGCCGAACAGCATCGCCCTGGCGATCACCCCGGCGTGTTGGGAGCAGAGGTGGGTGAAGGCCCGCGGCCCGAGGCCCTCGGGTGCCGCGATGTCCCCCGCCGCCCAGACCCGGCGGTTGGTGACCGACCGCAGGCCCCGATCCGTCGCGATCCCGGCGGGCGAATGGGCGATGCCGCCTTCCTCGAGCCCCAGCCCGCCGAGCCGCGGCACACGCCCCACCGCCACCAGCAGGTGGCTGCCCGCGATGCACGTCCCATCCGCCAGGCGGAGTGCGATGCCGGGCCCGTCGCGGTCGGCCGCGGCAACCTCGGCAGCTTCGACAATCGCGACGCCGTCCGCCTCCAGGGCCTCCCGCAGCGGGGCGACGCATTCCGGGTCCTCCCGCGCCCCGATCGCCGCGCGCTCGACGACGGTGACGCGGCAGCCGAGCCGGGCATGGGCCTGTGCCATCTCGAGCCCGATCGGCCCGCCGCCGAGGATCACCAGGTGCTCGGGCCGCTCCGGCAGGTGGAACAGGCTCTCGTTGGTCAGGTAGGGGATGTCGGCGAGGCCCGGGATGGGCGGCGCCGCCGCGGCCGAGCCCGCCGCGATGACGGCCCGGCGGAAGGTGAAGCGGCGCCCGGCGGCCTCGATGGTGCGCGGACCGACGAAGCGGGCGTGGGCGCGCACGACCGTGACGCCCATGGCGGTGAAGCGTTCCTCGGAATCATTCGGCGCGATGGCGGCGATGGCGCCGGTCACGTGGGCGCGGACGCCGGCCCAGTCGATGTCCGGTTCCGGCAGCCGCACGCCGAAGCGTCCGGCCCGGCGGGCGGCGGCGGCGGCGAGCGCGGCGGCCAGCAGCGCCTTGGAGGGCACGCAGCCAGTGTTGAGGCAGTCGCCCCCCATCCGCCCGCGCTCGAACAGCGCGACCTTCAGTCCGAGCCCGGCCGAGATGGCCGCCACCGACAGCCCTGCCGCGCCGGCGCCGATCACCGCCACGTCGAAGTCAGGCATCGCGCTTCCTTTTCCGCCACCAGGCGCCGAGCAGGGACAGCGCCGCCAGCCCCAGCAGCGGCAGCAGGATGCCGGGCGTGAGGATGACCGACAGGTCCGGCCGTCCGCCCGCGTCCAGCACGTCCCCGAGCCCGGCCCCGATGCCCGAGAAGACTGCCGTGGCGGGGATGATGCCGATGGCCGTCGCCGCCGCGAAGGGGGCGAAGGGCATCCCGACCAGGGCGGGGGCGAGGTTCACCAGCCAGAAGGGCACCAGCGGGATCAGGCGCAGCGTCAGCAAATAGAAGAAGCCGTCCTGCTCCAGCCCCGGTCGCAGGATCCCGACCAGGCCCGCCGCCCGGCGGGAGACCATCGGCCCCAACACGCCGCGCGCCGCCAGGAACAGGATGCAGGCACCGCCCGTGGCGCCGGCCACCGTCAGCGCCGTGCCGACCCACGGGCCGAAGAGGAAGCCGCCGGCGAGCGTCAGCACCACCGCCCCGGGCAGGGACAGCGCCACGGCCGTGACGTAGACCGCGACATAGGCCAGGGCCGACCCGACCGGGCGCTCGGCCACCCAGCGCAGCAGCGCCGTCCGGTGCCGGGCCAGCGCGTCGAAGGACAGCAGGTCCGCCAGCCCGGTCGCCCAGACGGCGGCCAGGAGGGCCAGCAGGACCGCCAGCGGCCAGGCGCGACGGAGGAGGGAGCGACTTTTGTCCATGGAATGAAGGCGGATTCGACCTTTCCGGGGCCAGCGTTACATGGTTTCGGCCCCCGCGCGGTTGACGCCCGGCAATCCCCCTCCCTATACGTCCCCCCCTCGCCGGGGCGCCCCTTTTCATCGGGCCGCCGCCGGCCCGTTTTGCTGGCGGCAGGCTGCGATCGCCGGCCCCGAGGTTCTAGGAGACTTGTCGTGAAGCGTACCTACCAGCCCTCGAAGCTTGTCCGGAAGCGCCGGCATGGATTCCGGTCCCGCATGGAGACGGTCGGCGGCCGCAAGGTCCTCGCCAACCGCCGCGCGAAGGGCCGCAAGCGCCTCTCGGCCTGACCGCTTCCGCCGAGCGGAGGGTCGCATGTCGGGCCACGCCGAACAGGCCGAGCCCCGTCCGGGTGCGCCCGCCGGCCGGCTGAAGAAGCGTCGGGAGTTCCTGCGCGCCGCCTCCCGCGGCAAGCGCGCCGCGCGGCCGGGCCTCGTGCTGCAGGCCGTGGCAGGCGAGCCGGGCCAGGTGCGCGTCGGCTTCACCGTGACCAAGAAGGTCGGCAACGCCGTGGTGCGCAACCGCGCGCGCCGCCGGCTGAAGGAAGCGGTTCGGCTCAGCCTGCCGACCGAACAGGTGGCGGGCTGGGATCTGGTGCTCATTGGGCGCGACGGCACCGGCCAACGCCCCTTCGCGAAACTCATCGAGGACCTGCGCGGCGCACTGAAGCAGGCCGGGGTCGTCCGATGAGCGCGCCCGCCGTCATGCTGAAGGGCTGCGTCCACGCCTACCGCTACACGCTGCGTGGCGTGATCGGCGCCAATTGCCGCTTCCATCCCTCCTGCAGCGACTACGCGCTCGAAGCGCTCTCGACGCACGGCGCCTCCCGCGGCGCCCTGATGAGCGCCAAGCGCATCCTGCGCTGCAACCCCTGGCATCCGGGTGGCTACGACCCGGTGCCCCCACCGACACCGCCGAAGGGCTGAGACGTCTCCCGATGGACCAGAAGCGCCTGTTCGCCGCGATCGCGCTCTCGATCGGCATCCTGCTGATCTTCGACGTGTGGAATCGCACGAACACCCCGCCGACGCCGCCGCGCCCGCAGCAGCAGCAGGCCCAGACGACCACGCCCGCGGTGCCCGCGCCTTCGGCCGGCACGCCCACCCCTGCCACCGGCGCGCCCGGCGAACAGGCGGCTGCAGCCGCCGCCCCGCGGCCCGCGGCCGCGCGCGTCGCCATCGAGAACCCGCGCGTCGCCGGCAGCATCAACCTGCGCGGCGCGCGCATCGACGACCTGGTTCTGACCACCTACCGCGAGACGCTGGCGCCGAATTCCCCGCAGGTGCGCCTGCTGGACCGCCGCGATTCCGCGAGCCCCTATTTCGCCCAGTGGGGCTGGACCGCGGCCGACGGCCGCACCCGCGTGCCGGACAACGAGACGGACTGGACCGCGACCGGCGGCCCGCTCGCCCCCGGCCGCCCGGTAACGTTGACCTGGGACAACGGCCAGGGCCAGGTCTTCGAGATCGTCTTCTCCCTCGACGACCAGTACATGGTCACGGCCGAGCAGCGCGTGCGCAACAGCGGCAGCGAGCCGGTCTCGGTCCTGCCCTGGGCGCGGGTGCGCCGCGAGCACACGCCGCAGACCGCCGGCTTCTACATCCTGCATGAGGGCTTCACCGGCGTGATCGGCGGCCGCCTGCACGAGGTGACCTACAAGGACGCCCAGACCGAGGCCGCGCGGCGTTCGGGCGTCGCCTTCGAGCAGGAGACGACCGGCGGCTGGGCCGGCTTCACCGACAAGTACTGGCTCGCCGCCATCATGCCGGCCGGTCCCGACCAGACGCTGCGCGCGTCCTACCGCCACGCGAACGAAGGCGGCGGTGCGGCGGGTGACCGCTGGCAGGTCGACATGGCGACGCCGGCGCCCGTGACGGTCGCCCCGGGCGCGTCGACGCAGATGGGGACGCGCCTGTTCGCCGGCGCGAAGGAGGTCCACCTCCTCGACAGCTACATGGCCCGGCTGAACATCACCGACTTCGATAAGGCGATCGACTTCGGCTGGTTCTACTTCCTGGTGAAGCCGTTCTTCCTGGCGCTGGACTGGATCTTCCGCCTCACCGGCAATTTCGGCGTCGCCATCCTGATCTTCACCGTGCTCATCAAGGCGGCGTTCTTCCCGCTGGCCAACAAGGCCTACCACTCGATGGCGCGGATGAAGGCGCTCGCGCCCAAGATGACCGAGATCAAGGAGCGCTATAAGGAGGACCCGCAGAAGGCGCAGTCCGAGATGATGGCGCTGTACCGGACGGAGAAGGTGAATCCCGCCTCCGGCTGCCTGCCCATCCTGATCCAGATCCCGGTCTTCTTCGCGCTCTACAAGGCGCTGTTCGTCACCATCGAGATGCGGCACCAGCCCTTCTTCGGCTGGATCCACGACCTCTCGGCGCCCGATCCGACGAACCTGTTCAACCTGTTCGGCCTGCTGCCCTTCCAGCCGGAACAGTGGAGCCACTTCCTGCACATGCCCGCCTGGGCCGTGATCATGGGCATCACCATGTTCGTGCAGCAGAAGCTGAACCCGCCGCCGCCGGATCCGATCCAGGCCAAGATCTTCCAGTGGATGCCGATCATCTTCACCTTCATGCTGGCATCCTTCCCGGCCGGGCTGATCATCTACTGGGCCTGGAACAACACGCTGTCGGTCGCACAGCAGTACTACATCATGCGCCACGACCGGGCGGCGGCGAAGGCCGCGAAGTCCGGGACGCCGGGCAAGGCGAAGTAAGACACGGACGGGGGAGGGAACTCCCCCGCGCCCCCGCCTTTTCCTGTCTGTCACCAAGGGGCGCAAACGCGACGGTTCGGCCCATCAAGCGAAAGACGAGCGATGACCGGGCTTTCTGAAGCGAGAGACGAGGCGGAGCGCGAGGCGCTCATCGAGGCGGGGCGGCTGCTGTTCGCCAGGCCCTGCACCTTCTTCTACGCGGCGCAGAAGTCGGACCAGTTGCCGGAACCGGGGCTGCCCGAGGTCGCCTTCTGCGGGCGGTCCAATGTCGGCAAGTCGTCGCTGGTCAATGCGCTGACGGGACAGAAGGCGCTGGCGCGCGTGTCGCAGATGCCGGGGCGCACGCGGCAGCTCAACTTCTTCAACCTGGCCGAGCGCCTGGTGATCGTGGACCTGCCGGGCTACGGCTATGCCAAGGCGTCGAAGGACATGCAGCGCGACTGGCAGGGCGTGATGTTCGACTACCTGCGCGGCCGGCCGAACCTGATGCGCGTCATGCTGCTGCTCGATGCGCGGATCGAGACGAAGTCATCCGACCGCGCGGCGATGGAACTGATGAACGTCGCCGCCGTCGCCTTCCAGATCGTGCTGACCAAGGCGGATGATGTGGGGCCGGTGAAGCTCGCGGCGCGCATCAAGGAAGCGGAGGCACTGGCGCGCAGCCATACTGCGGCACATCCGCTGGTGCTGGTGACGAGCAGCGAGAGCGGGCAGGGCATTCCGGAATTGCGGGCGGAGATTGCGTCGCTGGCGGCGTGATCCGCCGAGGCGCTACAGGCAGGGGTTCATGCTGGGCCGCCGTGGCGTGGCCAGCAGCCGGTCTACCTCCGCGCGCATCGAGTCAGCCCCGGACATGCGCGAATGACGGTACATATTCAACATGTCCCTGGCGCGCCGATCGCTGCCTCTGCAGCGCTGCGGCACTATTTCATCAGTGCCGGACATGCGCAGGCCCTCGCGCCTCGCTGCGTCCAGAACCTCGCGGGTGGTTGGCATGTTGGCGATGATGAAGTCATCCATGCGGCGCACCGTCTCGTCGAGTGCCGTCTGGAATGCGGTCTCTTCCGGGAAGCAGACGGCGCCGATCCGCTGGATCGAGATGTAGATGCTCCACACGCAAAGCACGCCACCTTGCGGATCATTCTCGAATGAAGGGCGCCACGAGTCGCGATTGAGGAGGGCCTGCGCGCCCGCCGGTTGCGTCATCACCGATGCGACGCAGCAAACGGCAAGGAACAATCGAAGCATCCGCGAGCTCCTGATCGGCAAAGCGCCAGATCATCCCGTCTTCGCCGCACTCAATTCAAGGGTTCCAAGGGCCTTAAGGCCTTTGGCGGGGTGAGGTTTGGAGAGGGGCAGGGCCCCTCTCCATTCACGGCCGCTGCAAATTCTCCCGCAGCGTCGCCCCCGCATACTCCCTCCGGAACAGCCCTCGCCGCTGCAGTTCCGGCACCACCAGCCGGCAGAATTCCTCGAACATCCGGGGATGCACGGTCGGCGTGATGATGAAGCCGTCGCAGGCGCCGGAGGTGAAGTAGTCCTCCAGCGTGTCCGCCACCGTCTGCGGCGTGCCGACCAGCAGCCCGCGCGGCTTCTGCGTCGCCTCGGTGAAGGTCAGGCGTTCCTGTTGCATCACCTGCATCACGCGGTCGATCGATCCGCTGATGCCCTGGTTGCCCATCGCGGCGGCGAAGCTCGTCACGTCCTGGTGTTTGGACAGGTCCGCACCCATCAGGGAGGAGTTCAGCATCTGCTGCGCCTCGGGATCGATGAGCGATTGCAGGTATTCGTACCTCTCCTGCGCGATGCTCTCGGTCTCGCCGATCACGGTCATGAAGCTCGGCAGGATCCTGCAATCCTCGGGCGCGCGGCCGTGCTTCGCCATGCGCGCCTTCACATCGGTGGTGAAGGCCAGGGTATCGGCCTTGCTGTGGGGCGTGCAGAAGATCAGTTCGGCCCAGCGCGCGGCGAAGTCGCGGCCGCGATCGGACGATCCCGCCTGCATGAACACCGGGCGGACCTGCGGGGAACGCGGCATGGCGAGCGGCCCGCGCGTCTTCACCCATTTGCCTTCGAAATTCGTGTAGCGGACCTTGGACGGGTCGATGAAGACGCCGCCCTGCTTGTCCAGCACGAAGGCGTCCTCGTCCCAGGATTCCCACAGCGCGTTGCAGGCCGCCAGCACCTCATCGGCGCGATCGTAGCGTTCGTTCTTGCCGGGGATGCCGTCCATCCCGAAGTTCTTCGCCTCGAGGTTGGTCGCCGAGGTGACGATGTTCCACGCCATCCGCCCGGCCGTCAGCAGGTCGAGCGAGGCGAGGGTCCGCGCGATCCAGTAGGGATGCAGGAAGGTCGTCGAGAGCGTCGCGCCGAGGCCGAGATGCTTCGTCACCCGCGCCATGACCGGCAGCACCACCAGCGGATCGAGATACGAGGTCTGCCCGCCGAGCCGCAGATAGGCATCGAAATTGCCGCCATGGATGTCCGGCAGCCCGAAGGTGTCGGCATAGAAGCAGGCATCGAAGCACGCTTCTTCCAGGACGCGCGCGATATGCTCGTAGCGTTCCGGCCGCAGGATGTCGTCGAGCGGCGCTTCGGGGTGGCGCCAGGCGCCGGGGTGGTTCGCGGTGGGGCCGGTCTTGAGGTAGGCGACCAGGTGCATCCGGCGCTGGGTCACGGATGGATGCCTCGTGGCGATGCGGCGGCGGTAGGGGCCATAGGACCTCCGGGTGCGTGGCGGCCGTGGCGGTTATTCTGGCGCTTGGCCGGGACTATGCGGGCCGGGTCACCGGGCGGCAAGGCGCGGAACCGTCATGGGGCCGGGCGATTTTCAGCCGGCCCGATCTGCTCTAAGGGGTTCGGCCCACGGCCATCCCCGGCCCCGCCAGAACCACGAGCTGCGTATGACCGAAACGTCCGACATGCCCGACGCCATGCAGATCCTCGCCGGCGCGCTGCCCTTCCTGAAGCGCTACGACGACGCGACGGTGGTGGTGAAGTACGGCGGCCACGCGATGGGCGAGGAGGAGACCGCGCTCCGCTTCGGCCGCGACATCGCGCTGCTCGAGCAGGTGGGCGTGAACCCGGTCGTGGTCCATGGCGGCGGGCCGCAGATCAACGCCATGCTCAAGCGCCTGAACGTGAAGTCGACCTTCGTGCAGGGCCTGCGCGTGACGGACGCCGAGATGCTCGACGTGGTCGAGATGGTCCTCGCCGGCCCGGTCAACAAGCAGGTGGCCGAGGCGATCACGCGGGCCGGCGTCATGGCGGTCGGCATCTCGGGCAAGGATGGCGGGCTGATCCGCGCGCGGAAGCTGCAGCGCACCTACCGCGATCCCGACAGCAACATCGAGAAGGTGCTCGACCTCGGCTTCGTGGGCGAGCCGGAACACGTCGATCCCAAGGTGCTGCAGCTGCTGATCGGGGCTGACATCGTCCCGGTGGTCGCGCCGGTCGGCGTGGGCGCGGACGGGCAGACCTACAACATCAACGCCGACACCTCGGCCGGCGCCATCGCCGGCGCGCTCGCGGCCGAACGGCTGCTGATGCTGACCGACGTGCCCGGCGTGCTCGACCCCGAGAAGCGCCTGATCCCCGAGATGACGGTCGCCGAGGTGAAGGCGGGCATCGAGGCGGGCTGGATCTCCGGCGGCATGATCCCGAAGGTCGAGACCTGCATCTACGCCATCGAGCGCGGCGTGAAGGGTGCGGTCATCCTCGACGGCCGCGTGCCGCATGCGGTGCTGCGGGAGCTCTTCACCGATGGCGGCGCGGGCACGCTGATCCGCGCCTGAACGACCTCACCGCGCCGCGGCGCGGGCGAGGGCGTCGATCCGCCACTTCAATTCCCCGTCCCCCACCAGGGCCGGGGCGACGGCGGTGACGCCCGGCATGCCGGGGGCGAGCAGCCCGGTCACCGCCTCGGCCGCCGCGGCGTCGATGCGCCCCTGGCGGCACATCCCGGCGATGGATTTCGCGCAGCGCGTCGCCACGGCCCGGTCGATGGCCTGGCGCGGCAGCCGCGCGCGTTCGGCGAGCGCGGCCGCGATGAAGGCGCTCTCCCCGCGTTCCGCCGCGCGCTGCAGGATCCGGTCGTCGAGCGCACCGGCGCGCTGCAGCGTCCCGGCCCGCGCAGCGGCGTCGGCCGCGTTCTCGCCGGGCCGCGCCTCGCCAGCCAGGCGCCGGGCGACACAGGCGCGCAGATGCGCCTGCACCTCGGGCGGCAGGTCGGTGCGGGCGGCGAGCGGCGCGAGCAGTTCCTCCGCGACGAAGCCGGCCAGCGCCATGGCGGCGCGCGGCGGCAGGGCGGGGCGGCGGACCAGCGGTTCCTGCCAGGCGGTGCGCTCGGCCGCCTGGACCACCAGCGCGTCGATCGTGCTCTCCCGGATCGCCGCGGTGCCGTTGCCGAGCAGCGCGCCGATCGCGATCTCGTCCCCCGTGTGCACCAGTGCCTCGGCGACCGCCTCGCTGATCGCCGGCCGGCGGGCGATGGCGGTCAGCGTGGCTGCGACGGGCGGTGCGGCGACGAGGCCGAGCAGATCCTCCTCGGTCAGCAGGGGCGACAGGCGCAGCACCGGGCCGGCCACCGCCGCGCGCGGGTCGTGGGCGAGGGCGAGCACCAGGTCGCGCGGCGCGGCCGGGAGATCCTTCACCGCCTCGGCGATGGTCGCGGCGATCTCCTCGACCGCATCGGCTGCGAGGCGCCCGAGCGCCGTCCAGGCCATGTGGGCGAGCCGGTCGGTCTGCGGCGGGGGCAGGCCCGGCGCGATGGCTGCGAGCCGGGTCGCGAGCGCACCGCGGACCGTGACTTCGGCGTCGGCCGCGAGCACGGCGAAGCTCTGCGCCGGCGTGGCGGGATTGGCGGCGACCGCGGCGCGCACGCCGGCATCGGCGTCGCCCATCAGGTAGTACAGCGCCTCGGGCGGTGCAGCGGCGTCGGCGGCGAGGCTCCGCCGGGCCTCCGCCGCGCCCTCGCCCAGGATGCGGGTGACCTCGCTCTGGCTGGTCATGCCGCGGGTTCCGCCAGGCGCCAGCCGCCGCGGCCTTCCCGTTTGGCGGCGTAGAGCGCGGCATCGGCGCGGGCCAGCAGGCGCGAGAGGCCTTCGCCGGCCCCTGGCTCCCAGGCCGCGATGCCGATGCTGAAGCGCGGCGCCCAGAGACTGTCGAACGCCCTGGCGGCCCCAAGCAGCGCCGCGGCGCGCGCGGTCGCCTCGGCGCGGTCGGCGCCTTCCAGCCAGATCACGAACTCGTCCCCGCCGAGCCGCGCGACGATGTCTCCCGTCCGCGCCGCTTCCCGCAGCAGCCGCGCGGTCGCGCGCAGCGCGGCGTCCCCGGCCTCGTGGCCATGGGCGTCGTTCAGTGGCTTTAGGTTGTCGAGGTCGAGGAAGGCGAGCGCCCCGGCGTGCCCCGGATCCTGCGCCAGACGCGCCTGGAGCGCGGTCATGAAAGCGCGGCGGTTGGCGAGGCCTGTCAGCGGATCGGTCGTCGCCTGGCGCTCGAGTTCCTCCTGCAGCCGCTGGAAGCCCAGCACGGCGCCCAGCGTCGCCGCCATCGAACGCAGCACCGCGAGGTCCTCGGCGTCCCAGGTGCGCCCCTGGCCGAAGCGCCAGGCCGCCAGGATGGAGCGCGCCGGGTGCCGGCCCTGATGATGGAACAGCGCGGCCGGGAGCCCGGCGCCGAGCAGGCCCGTCCAGTCCGCCTCCCGTCCGAAGGCGCGATCGGCCTCGGCGAGCAGCCCGGGCGGGACCTCGCCGACCGAGGCGGCGATCTCCGGCGCAGGCTCGCCCGGGACGATCAGCGCGGTGCCGCCGCAGCCCAGGGCGTCGCGCAGCCCGGCCAGGCCGCGTGTGACGGCCTCGGCGGCGGTGCCGGCGTGGCGGATCGTCTCGACCAGGGCGTCCAGCAGCGCGGCGCGGCGCAGGCCGGCCGCGGCGGTGGCGGCGGCGGTCTCCTGCTCGGTCACGTCATGGGCGGCGCCGCGCAGCCCCGCGAAGCCGCCCCGCGCATCGCCCAGCGGTGCGAGCGAGAGCGACAGGCAGCGCGGCTGCCGCGCCGCATCGGCCACCCAGGCGCGGTGATGCCGGACCGCCTGGCGCAGCGCGAAGGGGTTCGGCGCGACACCGAGGAGGAGGCTGTCCGCCCGCCGCCCCAGCAAGGTCGCCGCGCGATGGCCGAGAACCGTATCGGGCCAGAGGAAGGTGAAGCGGCCCTCGTTGTCCGTCTCGAAGACCAGGTCGGCGGCAAGGGAGGCGAGGTCCTGCCACCGCTGACGGGATTCGAGCAGCGCACCATGCAACGCACCGGCCGCCGCCGCGCTGGGCGGTACCGTCACCGTCCGGTCCCCTGGGCGGATCGCCGTGTCCATGCCGCGATGGAAGCGCCGCAGCAGTGAATCGCCGGTTAGCGGAGGTCACGAAGCCGCGTTGACAGCCGGAGCAGGGGGCCGCAAGGAACGCGACCATCCCAAGGAACGCCCGAGGACGCCCATGGACGCCACCGCCCTTCAGGCCCGCATCGAAACGCTCTGGCAGTCGCGCGACCGCGTGAACCCCGGCACCGGCGGTTCCGACCGCGCGGCGATCGAGGACGCGCTCGAGATGCTGGACTCCGGCAAGGCGCGTGTCGCCCAGCCCGACGGCAAGGGCGCCTGGCATGTGAATCAGTGGCTGAAGCAGGCGGTGCTGCTGTCCTTCCGCCTGACCGATTCCGCACCGATGGATACCGCCGCCGGCGCCTACGACAAGGTGCCCCTGAAGTTCGCCGACTGGGGCGAGAACCGCTTCCGCGAGGCCGGCTTCCGCGCCGTGCCCGGCGCCGTGGTGCGCCGGTCCGCCTACATCGCGCGCAACGTCGTGCTGATGCCCTCCTTCGTGAACCTCGGCGCCTATGTCGACGAGGGCACCATGGTCGACACCTGGGCCACCGTCGGGTCCTGCGCGCAGATCGGCAAGAACGTGCACATCTCGGGCGGCGTCGGCATCGGCGGCGTGCTCGAGCCCCTGCAGGCCAACCCGGTCGTGATCGAGGACGACTGCTTCATCGGCGCCCGGTCCGAGGTCGCCGAGGGCGTGATCGTCGAGAAGGGCGCCGTGCTGTCGATGGGCGTCTTCATCGGCGCCTCGACCAAGATCATCGACCGCGCGACGGGCGAGGTCTTCATGGGCCGCGTGCCGTCCTACTCGGTGGTGGTGCCGGGCTCGCTGCCGGGCAAGCCGCTGCCGGACGGCTCGCCGGGCCCCTCGCTCTATTGCGCGGTGATCGTGAAGCGGGTGGACGCGCAGACCCGCGCCAAGACCGCGATCAACGAGCTGCTGCGCGACTGATCCGCGCCGTGAGCACCGATCCGGTCCCGATCGCCCAGGCGCTGATCCGCTGCCCTTCCGTCACGCCCGCCGACGAAGGTGCGCTGGACGTGGTGCAGCGGCTGCTCGAACCGCTCGGCTTCGACTGCACGCGCCTGGTCTTCGGGCCGGAGGACTATCGGGTCGACAACCTCTTTGCCCGGCGGGGCGGGGAGGGGCCGCATGTCTGCTATTGCGGCCACACCGACGTGGTCCCCCCGGGCAACCTCGCCGCCTGGACCGATGATCCCTTCGCCGGCGTGGTGCGGGACGGCGTGCTGTATGGCCGCGGCGCCTGCGACATGAAGGGCGGCATCGCGGCCTTCGTCGCGGGGCTGGCCGATTATCTCGCGGTCCATCCGGGCCATCGAGGCTCGATCTCGCTGCTCATCACGGGGGACGAGGAGGCGCGTTCCGTCGACGGCACCGCGCGGGTCCTCGAATGGATGGCCGCCAACGGCCACATCCCCGACATGGCCCTGGTGGGGGAGCCGACCAGCCGCAGCACGCTCGGCGACACGATCAAGATCGGTCGGCGCGGCAGCCTCAACGCCCACATCACCGTCACCGGCGTCCAAGGCCACAGCGCCTATCCGGCCAAGGCGGACAATCCGATCCACCGGCTGGTCGCGGCCCTCGGCCCGCTGCTCGCCGCGCCGCTGGACAACGGGTCTGACTTCTTCCCGCCGACCACGCTGCAGGTCACCGGCTTCGACGTCGGCAACACCGCGACGAACGTCATCCCGGCCGTCGCCAAGGCGATGCTGAACATCCGCTTCAACAACCACCACACCAGCGCGGCGCTCACCGAACGCCTGCACGCCGCGCTGCGCGCCGCGGGCTGCAGCTACGACCTCGTCGCCGAATGCTCGGGCGAGAGCTTCCTCACCCGCCCCGGCCCCTTCGTCGACGCCCTGTCGCGCGCCATCGAACGCAGCACGGGCGTCGTCCCTGCGCTCGACACCGGCGGCGGGACCTCGGATGCGCGCTTCATCGCGCGCTACTGCCCGGTCGCCGAGTTCGGCGCCGTCGGCGCGACGCTGCACCAGGTGAACGAGAGTGCCCCCGTCGACGAGCTGCGCCGTCTTGCTGGCACGTATCGCGAGGTCCTGGCGGAGCTGCTCGGCTGACCGCCGCCGGGCCCCCGCCGGCCGGCCCCGTCACGCGGGGCATTGCCGGGGCGCTGCTCCTGGCACGCGGCCGCGCGGCCGGCATCGGCGCCTTCGCGCCGACGCTCGACGATGCGCGCGCCTCGTTTCTCGCCGCGCTGTTCAGCCTGCCGATCTTCCTGCTGCTCCGCATGGGCTTTCCGGCGCCGGGGGTGGCGACGATCGATCCGGCGCGCGGCCTCGCCGCCGATCTCATCGCCTATGTCTGTTCCTGGGCGGGATTCGCCCTGGCCTCCCTGCCGATGACCGAGGCGCTGGGCCGCCGTGCCCTGTGGCCGCGCATGATCGCGGCGTGGAACTGGGTGAACTTCGTCCAGTATCTCGTGCTTGCCGTGCTGACCCTGCCGGCGATGCTGGACGCGCCGAGCGCCGTGTCCGACACGCTGGGCCTGGTCGGGCTTGGCTACGCCATCTGGATGCAGTGGTTCGCCGCCCGCGCGGCACTCGAGATCAGCGGCGTGCGCGCGGCCGCTTTCGTCGCCATCGACCTCGGATTGTCGGTGTTCCTCTCCGGGCTCACGGCCCGCATCGCGCTCGGCTGATCAGCGCCAATCGATCGCATCCGCGTAGCGAACGCCGGTCAGGACCAGGCCTTCGGCGGGGGCCGTCTGACCGGCGCGGGTGCGGTCGCGGCCCTCGAGGATCGAGCGCGGCCAGGAGGCCGGCCGCTTGCCGAGGCCCACCTCGGCCAGCGTGCCGACCATGTTGCGCACCTGATGGTGCAGGAAGGACCGCGCCTCGGCGGTGATCACCACCTCCTCGCCCAGACGCGCGACATCCAGCCGGTCGAGCGTGCGCAACGCCGACTTCGCCTGGCACGCCGCGGCCCGGAAGGCCGAGAAATCGTGCTTCCCCAGCAGTCCCTGCGCCGCCTCGTGCATCGCGCCCGCATCGAGCCGCTTCTGCACATGCCACACGCGCCCGAGGTCGAGCGCCGGCCGCGCCCGGCGGTTCAGGATGCGGTAGCGGTAGGCCCGGCCAGTGGCGGAGAAGCGCGCGGACCAGTCCTCCGGCATCACGGCGGCACCGAGCACCGCGACGGGGTGGGGGCGGGTGTGGAAGTTCAGGGCCTCCCGCACGCGCTCGGGCGGCAGGTCGCCGGTCAGCGTGACCTGCGCGACCTGGCCTTCCGCATGCACGCCGGCATCGGTGCGCCCGGCGGCGGTCAGGACGGCTTCCTCCCCGCCATTGAGCCGCGCGGCGGCGTCCTCGAGCACCTGCTGGACGGACAGGCCCGTGTCCTGGCGCTGCCAGCCGACGAAGGGCGCGCCGTCATACTCGATGAGGAGCGCGTAGGAGGGCATCAGCCCAGCACCGTCCCGCGCGGCAGGGCGAAGCCGCGCAGGAAGGCCTCGGCGTCCATCGCGGCGCGGCCGGGGCGCTGCAGGCGGGTCAGGCGCAGGGCGCCGGTGCCGCAGCCGATCAGCGCCGCATCATCGAGTGCCGCGCCCGGCGCGCCGTCGCCCGCCGCGACCTGCGCGGCGAGAACGCGGATCTGCTCGCCGCCCAGGGTGAAGAAGGTCCCGGGCCACGGGTTCAGGGCGCGGACGCGCCGTTCCAGCGCCGCCGCGTCCTGGGACCAGTCGAGCCGGCCGTCCTCCTTGGTCAGCTTCGGGGCGTAGGTGACGCCGTCCTCGGGCTGCGGGACCGGCGCCGGGTCCTCGGCGAGCGCTTGCAGGATCAGTCGGGCGCCGATCTCCGCGAGCCGGTCGTGCAGGGCCTGGACGGTCGTGTCCGGGCCGATCGGCACGGCGTCCTTCAGCAGCATGGGGCCGGTGTCGAGGCCTTCTTCCATGCGCATGATGGTGATGCCGCTTTCGGCGTCCCCGGCTAGGATCGCGGCATGGATGGGCGCCGCCCCGCGCCAGCGCGGCAGCAGGGAGGCATGGATGTTGAGGCAACCCCGCCGCGGCGCGTCCAGCATCGCCTTGGGCAGGATCAGCCCATAGGCGGCGACCACCGCCGCATCGAGGTTGAGCGCCGCGAAGGCTTCGTGTTCCACGGCGTCGCGCTTCAGCCGCGCTGGCGTGCGCACCGGCAGGCCGAGGTCCAGCGCCGCGCGATGGACCGGGCAGGGCGTCTCCTTCTGCCCCCGCCCCGCCGGACGCGGCGGCTGGCAATAGACCGCGGCAATCTCGTGCCCCGCGTCGTGCAGCGCGCGCAGCGCCGGCACCGCGAAATCCGGGCTGCCCATGAAGGCGATGCGCATGGCGGCACTCCGGTGTTGGTTTCCAAAGGCCTCTGGGCCTTTGGCGCGTGGGGTCCGGGGAGGGCGGCGCCCGCCCCGCTCAATCCCGCGCCTTCGCCTTCAGCTCCTTGGCGAGCTTCCTCAGCAGCATGTTCCGCTTCAGCGCGCTCAGGTAGTCGACGAAGAGCACCCCATCGAGGTGGTCGATCTCGTGCTGCAGGCAGGCGGAAAGCAGCCCTTCGCCCTCGATCTCCTTCTTCGCGCCGTCGAGGTCCAGATAGCGCACCTTGACCCGGGCCGGCCGCGTCACGTCGGCATACTGGCCGGGGAGGGAGAGGCAGCCTTCCTCGCGCGTCGCGATCTCGCTGCTCTCGGCGACGATCTCGGGATTCACCAGCACCAGGGGCTGACGGCTCTCATCCTTCTGGAGGTCGATCACCACCAGGCGGAGCATCTCCCCGATCTGCGGCGCGGCGAGGCCGATGCCAGGCGCGGCGTACATGGTGGCGAGCATCCGCGGGGCGAGCGCGCGCACCCGGTCCGCATCGGCCGTGCCGACAGGCTTCGCCTTCGCGCGCAGGCGGGGATCCGGAACGAAGAGGATCGGGAGGGTTTCGGGCTCGGTCATGGCGTCGGGGGCGCGTGTAGACCCCCCGGCACCCCCTTGCAACCGCGGCCCGGGCCGCCAAAATCCTGTGGCGGATCGGGTGCTTCGGGCCCGGTCCGCCGCTTCGCTCTCGGATGAGGAGGCCCTGCTGTTGTCCCGTCAGTCGCTTTTCGGCTCGCCCCTGTTCCTCGGCTTCGACCACCTCGAGCAGATGCTCGACCGGGTGGGCAAGAATGCCGACGGCTATCCGCCCTACAACATCGAGCAGATCAGCGAGAACCGCCTGCGGATCACGCTAGCCGTCGCCGGCTTCGCGATGGACGACCTGCAGATCACGCAGGAGGACAACCAGCTCGTCATCCGCGGCCGGCAGAAGGATGATTCCGAGGGCCGGATCTTCCTCCATCGCGGCATCGCCGCGCGGCAGTTCCAGCGCGCCTTCGTCCTCGCCGAGGGGATGGAGGTGGAGGGCGCATGGCTCGACAACGGGCTGCTGCACCTCGAGCTGAAGCGCCCGCAGCCGGAAAGCCGGGTCAAGACGATCCGCATCGGCGCCAGGGGCAATGGCAGCCCCACGCCGCTGGTGGCGGGGCCTGGCGAGCGGGAGTGAAGCCTTTCAGTGCAACCGGGCCCATTCGGGCCGGAATATCCGCGCGGGCCTTCGGGACGTGCCGGAAGGAGACCAGGTCATGAACGACAACGACATCGACCGTGACGAGATCGAGCGCGAGGACGCCGAACGCGACGAAGACGCGCTGCCGCCCGAGGCGCTGCGCTCCCTCTCCCCCCTCGCCTGGGCGCGCTACGGCGTCAGCAGCATCGCCTATGTCCGCCCCGTGGTGGTGAACGGCCAGCAGGCCGTGTCCATCCACGCCGCGGACGGGACGCCGATCGGCGCCGCGCCGACGCTCGCACTCGCCAACGCGGCGATCCTGCAGCACGGCATGGGGGCCGCTTCGGTCCACTGAAGCCGCGACCGATCAGGCCTGCCCCATCTCCGAGGGCAGGCCGAGATCGGCGAAGCGGATGCCGCGGTCCTGCGCCGCGGCATGGGCGTGCGCGGCGCAGAGAACGTTCTGGTCGACGAACCACGCACCTCGTCCTGGCAGCGCGGCCGCGTCCCGCAGCCGTGCGTCCATCACGTGCGCGAGGAGCCCCGCGAAGCGGCGAGCGCCGTCCGTCGGCGCCAGCGCGAAGGGCCAGGCCGTGACCGCCGTCCAGGGCAACGGCAACGGATAGACGTTGACGGGATAGCCGAGCCCCGCCTTGCGTCCGATGCGCACGCGCGCACTGAGGCTGATCCCGACATCCGCATCCCCCATCCGCCGCGCCAGGAAGCGCGCCGGGTCCTGGTGCCAGCGGCCGTCGATGTCGGTGACGACGATCGGCCCGCGGAAGCGGTCGAGCCAGTCCGGCAGGCGCAGGAAGCGCGCGCTGGCGAAGTAGAAGGGCGCGTCGATCGTCACCCTCTCGCTCGACAGGCTGAGCGTCAGGCCGCGCGCCGCCGTCGCGATCCCGGCGATGTCCGGTCCGCAGGCCGCCGGATCGCCCACCAGGTGAACATGCAGCGGTGAGCCCGGCGCGACCTCGGCAAGGCGCCGCGCGAAGCGGGCCGCGTGGTGGCGCAGATAGAGATCGTTCGCGACGACGATTGCGACAGGACGGGATGGGTCGTGCGGTCCCGTCAGCATCTCGAAGGTGCCGCCCCCGGCACCCAGCAGCGGCGCCTCGCCGCGCGCGGCGAGGATCGCGGGGATGCGCCGCATGTCGAGATAGGTCGGGGCCCCCGGCCCTGCGGGCTCCATCCGCGCGGAGGCCGCGAAGGCCTCGGCGGCGAGGTCGTGGTCCCCGATCGCGAAGGCGAACTTGCCGCGCTGCCAGGACCGCTGCGGTTCCTCCAGCCACGCCGCGCCGGCGATCATCTCGCGCGACGTCTCGTCGCGATACGCCGCGTCCTCCCAGTACCGCGCGCCGTCCGGCAGGACGGCGCTGAGGCCGACCAGCAGCGCGCGGCGGTGTTCCGGCGCCAGGTCGGGTCGCGCGCAGGTGGCCCGCATCGCGGCGACGAGCGTCTGCCGCGCCGCCTCGGCCTCCGGCAGCGGGCAATGGCGGAACAGGCGTCCGGCGGCGAGCGCCTTCAGCAGCCGGATCTCGTCCCGCGCCGGCAGGGACGGCGCCAGGGCCAGTGCGTCCGCCATGCGGGCTGCGATGTCGCGTTCGCTCGCCGGCAGGCCCGCTGCGAAGGGCAGGACAGGCGCGGCCATCGCGCAGGCGACGGCGCGATGCAGGCGGAATGCCGCCCAATGGTGGTCGCCGCCCTTCGCGGACTCCTGCGGCACGGCAAAGGCGCGGCGGAAGGCGGCCTCGTCGGGCCCGTGATCCAGCGCGGCGGCGAGCAGGCGGAGCCAGCGATCCAGCACGGGCGCGCCGCCTGCTTCGGCGGTGGCGAGCGCCTCGGCCGCCGCCGTCGGCCCGTGCCGGGCCTCGATGACGCGGGCGAGTGCGACATGCGGGGCGCGTTCGCGCGGCAGCGCCCCGGCCAGTGCGCCGAGGGCAGCCTCCGCCCGGCCTCGCAAGGCCCTGGTGCTGGCCGCGTCCAGCCGGCCTTCCACGTTCAGCCAACGATCGGCGAAGACCGCGATCTCGCCGAGCGCCCAGCGCCGGCGGGGCGATGCCACACGCGCGAGCGCGCACAGCGCCTCGATTGCCGCCGCGGCATCCCGCCGCCGGCGCGCGAGCAGGACCTCGGCTTCCAGGATATGGGCGCGCGACCAGTCAGCGGCCTCCGCGGCCAGCCGCGCGGCAAGCGCCTCCGCCTCCGGATCGGGGCGGTCGCGCCGCCAATCCGGGGCCTCGTCCGCCGCGCGCAGCAGCGCGAGCAGCGGCGGAACATCGTCGGGGGGCGGCGTCGAGGGGTCCGGGGCGGGCGTGCCGCCCCGGACCCGGGCCATGAGGCGCCGCCAGGCCTCACTCGGCTGTCGGATCGATCCACCCCACATGGCCGTCGCCGCGCCGGTAGACCACGTTCAGCGCACGCGTCGACTTGTTGCGGAACATCAGGACCGGCACATGCGCAAGGTCCATGCGCATCACCGCCTCGCCGACCGTCAGCAGGTCGATGGCGGCCGGGTGCTCGGCGATGATGGCGCCGTGGTCGGCGCCATTGGGGACGGGCGCGTCTTCCTCCTCGGCCGTCGCCTCGATGACGCGTTCGCGGCCCAGGGGCTGGTCCCGCTCGGGCGCGGCGGAACGCGCATGCTCATTCATCCGGCGGCGGTAGCGGCGCAGGCGCTTCGCGAGGTGCTCGGCCGCTTCCTCGAAGGCGCGGTGCGCGTCGGGGCCTTCGCCCTCGGCCCGCATGGTGAGCCCACGGCCCGCCTTGAGATTGATGTCGCAGGCGAAATGCGCGCGCGACCGGTGGAAGGTCACGTTGGCTTCCAGCGCGTGGTCGAAATACTTGCGCGTGATGGCGTCGAGACCGTCGCGCACATGCGTCTTCAGCGCGTCTCCGGTTTCGACCTGCTTGCCTGCAACGGTGACATGCATGGGGCTTTGCCCTCCTTCCTCAGTGAAGGGGAGGGGCCGCCCCGTGGCGACCGTTTCGCCGGGTCCGCATCCTCCGCGCGGGCCCGCCCAGGCTGGGTCGGATCAGGCCGGGACGGCCTTCTCCCGTTTGCGCTGCACCGATGACGGTATCCGCAGCGCGTCCCGGTATTTGGCCACGGTCCGGCGGGCGATGTCCACGCCTTCCGCGCGCAGCCGGTCGACGATCGCGTCATCCGACAGGATGTCGGCGGGAGTCTCGGCCTCGACCATGGCCTTGATGCGGTGGCGGACGGCCTCCGCGCTGACGGCCTCGCCGCCTGCAGTGCCGGAGATCGCGGTGGTGAAGAAGTACTTCAGTTCGAAGGTGCCGCGCGGCGTCGCGATCGCCTTGTTCGAGGTGACGCGGGAGACGGTGCTTTCATGCATCCCCACCTCCTCGGCTACGTCGCGCAGGATCAGCGGCTTGAGATGCGCGACACCGTGGCGGAAGAAGCCGTCCTGCCGGCGAACGATCTCGGCCGAGACCTTGAGGATCGTGCTCGCCCGCTGCTCGAGCGACTTCACGAGCCAGGAGGCGGTCTGGAAGCGCTCCGCCACCCAGGCCTTCTCCTCGCGCGACTTGGCACCCACCGTGGCACGGGCGTGGAAGCCGCGGTTGACCAGGACGCGGGGCAGGGTCTCGGGATTCAGCTCCACGATCCAGCCTTCCTTCGGTGCGCGCCGCATCAGCACGTCGGGCACCAGGGTCGGTGCTGGCGGCGCATCGAAACTCGCACCTGGCTTGGGGTCGAGCCGCCTGAGCTCGGCCACCATCTCGGCCATGTCCTCGGCATCCACGCCGCAGACCCGCTGCAGCCCGCGCAGGTCGCGCCGCGCGAGCAGTTCGAGGTTGTCGAGCAGCGCGGCCATCGCCGGGTCGAACCGGTTCCGGTCCTGCAACTGCACCATCAGGCATTCGCGCAGGTCGGCGCAGAACATCCCGACCGGGTCGAAGCGCTGCATGCGCCGCCGGACCGCGGTGACGACCGATTCCTCGCAGCCGAGCGCGGCGGCGATCGCCGCATCGGGCACCGGCAGCCGGCCGGCAGGGTCGACCAGCGCCAGCAGGTTCGCCGCGATCATGCGGTCCCGCGGCGAGGCGAAAGTCAGGCGCACCTGCTCGCCGAGATGCTCGCGCAGGTTCTTCTCCGGCGCGGCCATCGCCTCGATGCCGGAGAGGTCGTCCTCGAAATCCGACCGGCCGCCGCTGCCCATGGGCGGCGTGCCGGCGTCGTAGACATTGTCCCATTCGGTATCGAGCGGCGCGGCGTTCTCCGCCGGCAGCGCGTCGGACCGTGCCGCCTCTGCGGCGTCGGGCGCCTCGGGGGCGATGGGCAGCGGGTCGGTGGTGCGGCCGGCGTCGGGGCCGGGATCCACGCGTTCGTCGCGTTCGAGCAGCGGATTGCGCTCGAGCTCCTCCTCGACGAAGGCCGTGACCTCGAGGTTCGAGGATTGCAGCAGCTTGATCGCCTGCCGCAGCTGCGGCGTCATCACCAGCTGCTGCGAATGGCGAAGGTCGAGCCGCGGCGCGAGGGACATCAGTCGTGTCCGTGCCGCCGAGCCGGCAGCGGCCCTGCCAACCCTATGTGCACGGCGGCGAGGTCGGCGGGCGCGCGCAAACTAGAGACTGAACCTTTCGCCGAGGTAGACCCGGCGCACGCCCTCATGCGCAACGATGTCGCGCGGGCTGCCCTCCATCAGCACCTGGCCATCGTGCAGGATGTAGGCGCGGTCGATGATCTCGAGCGTCTCGCGGACGTTGTGGTCGGTGATCAGCACGCCGATCCCGCGGTCCTTGAGGTGCTTCACCAGGTCGCGGATCTCGCCCACCGCGATGGGGTCGATGCCCGCGAGCGGTTCGTCGAGCAGGACGTAGGCGGGATGCGTCGCCAGCGCGCGGGCGATCTCGCAACGGCGCCGCTCGCCGCCCGACAGCGCCAGCGCGGGCGCGCGGCGCAGGTGGGAGATGCCGAACTCCGCCAGCAGCTCGTCGAGCATCTGCTCGCGCCGGTCGCGGATCGGCTCCACCACCTCGAGCGCGGCGCGGATGTTGTCCTCGACGTTCAAGCCACGGAAGATCGAGGCTTCCTGCGGCAGGTAGCCGAGGCCGAGCCGCGCGCGCCGGTACATCGGCAGCGTCGTGACGTCGTGCCCGTCCATGAGGACCTGGCCTTCGTCCGGCGTGACGAGTCCGGTGATCATGTAGAAGGTTGTCGTCTTGCCGGCGCCGTTGGGGCCGAGCAGGCCGACCGCTTCGCCCCGGCGCACCGAGATCGAGACGTTCCGCACCACCGGGCGCTTCTTGTACCGCTTGCCGAGGCCCTTCGCGACGAGCCAGCCGGACCCTTCGACCACGCGCAGCGCCTCGCTCATCGCGGCGTCTCCTGGCCTTGGGGGGCGGGTTGGATCACCGGCTGCTGACCTTGCTGTTGCTGCTGTTGCGGCTGTTGGCCCTGCTGCGGCACGACGAGGCCCTGCACCCGCGCGCCAGGGGCGGCGATCAGGCGGGAAACGCCGGTCTGCATGTTCACGATAGCTTCCTGACCGGTCAGCGTGTTGTCCCCCCGCACGATGCGCACATTGCCCAGCAGCCGCGCGAGCCCGGTCTGCGGGCTGTAGACGCCGCGGTCGCCGCGCACGACCTCTTCGGCGGTCCGGATCTCGACATTGCCGTAGGCCTCGACGCGCTCGAGGTTGGATCCCTGTCCGGGCGACTGGGTCCCGGAGGCCGCGGCCGGCTGCGGGCGCGGCGCGGCGGCCTGCTGCGTGCCGGGCGCGGCCCCTTCGGCGAAATAGGCGACGAGGGTGTCGGCGCGCACGCGCCTTCCGTCATTCGTCACCACCACGGCATTGCCGCGGGCGACGGCCATGCGGCGCTGCGACCAGTATTCGATGCTGTCGCGCGCGGTCAGCGTGTTGTCGGGGTTGGTGAGGCGCAGGTTCTGCCCCGTCAGCACCATCACCGACTGGTCCATGTCGTAGACGGCGCGGTCGCCCTCCGCGCGATCGGTCGCGGTGAAGATGACGACGTTGCCCTCCGCCTCGAGCCGCCAGATCTCGCCGCCGCCCGCCGGTCCTTCCGTGGGGGACCGCGACGCCTGCGGTTGCGCCTGCGCGCCGCCCCGCGGGCGATAGCGGGCGATGAGGCGATCGGATTCCACCGTCACGCCGCCGCGGACGGCGCGGGCCTCGCCGCGCGCGATCACCACCTGGTCGTTCTGGCGCCATTCGATGCCGTCGACGGCGGTGACCTCGACCGGGCCGCCCTGGCTGAGATCGATGTTCTGCGCGAGGGCCGTGCCGGTCAGCAGCGCCAGGCCGAGGCCGATGATGGGTGCCTTCACTGGCCGCCCTCCAGAATGGCGCGGGCGCGCCCCGTGAAGACCACGACCTGGCCACGGTCCGTCAGCCGGAAGCCTTCGCTGGTCAGGGTGCCGAAGGGCCCCTGCGCGGCGACCGGCCTGTCGCCCGAGGCCGAGCCCTCGTGAAGCTGGATCTCCGCCGCCTCCGTCACGAGCAGGTTGCCGCCGTCCTGCCACAGCGTGACGTCACCCGAGAGGTCCAGCAGGTTGCGCGCCTTGTCGAAGCGCCCCTCGCGGCTTTCGAGCAGCACCCAGCTTCCGTCGGTGAGCAGGATGTCGGCGCGGGGGCGGTTGAGATCGACGATATCCGGCGCATCGGTCTGCGCGGCGACCTCGGCGGTCACGGTGTAGGGACGGTTCTGCTCGTCGATGCCCTGGTAGCGCGGATCGATGACGCGCACGGCGTCCGGCGCGGTGCCGGCGACCCGGCGGAAGGACACGCGGGCGCGGTCCTCCATCCGGTCCAGTTCCGGCCACACCGCGATGCCGACCAGCAGGGCCACGCCCAGCAGCGGGAACAGGATCTTGGCGAGCCTGACGGCGATGCGGCGCCGTGCGATCTGCCCGGCCGAAGGCGCCCAGCGCTCGCGGGACGGCGGCAGGATGCGGCGCGACAGCCCGGGCGCCCCGCCGGCCCGCAGCGGGCGGGCCTGGGGCTCGCGGGGTTCTTCGCGCCGTGTCACGCGACACCGGCCCGCAGCAGGTCGTGGACGTGCAGGATTCCGACCGGCCGCCGCGCCTCGTCCACCACGAAGAGCGCGGTGATGGCGCGCGCGTTCATCTCGCGCAGGGCTTCGACTGCGAGGGTGTCCGGCGTCACGGTGCGCGGCGTGCGCATCATCACCTGCTCGGCCGTGCGGGTCAGCAGCGCGCTGCCACCCCCGGCTTCGAGGCAGCGGCGCAGGTCGCCGTCGGTGATGATGCCGAGCAGCGCCCCGTCGGCACCCTGGACGCCGAGGCAGCCGAAGCGCCGGGCGGTCATCGCCACGATCGCCTTGTCCATCGGCGTGCCGGGCGGGGCGAGGGGCAGTTCCTCGCCCACATGCATCAGGTCCTTCACGCGGGACAGCCGCGCGCCGAGCTTCCCGCCCGGGTGGAAGACGCGGAAATCGGCCGCCGTGAAGCCACGCCGCGTGAGCAGCGCCACCGCGATCGCGTCCCCGAGCGCGAGTTGCATCGTCGTCGAGGTGGTGGGCGCGAGGCCCATCGGGCAGGCCTCCGGCGCCTCGGGCAACACCAGCGCGACATCGGCGGTCCGGGCGAGGGTGCTGCCGGCACGGCCGGTGATGCCCACCAGCGGCAGGCCGAAGCGCTTGGCGTGGCCGACCAGGTCGGCGAGTTCCGGCGTCTCGCCCGAGTTCGACAGCGCGAGCACCGCATCGCCCGCGACGATCATGCCGAGGTCGCCATGGGAGGCTTCGGCCGGGTGGACGAACAGGGCCGGCGTGCCGGTGGAGGCGAGCGTCGCGGCGATCTTGCGCGCCACATGCCCCGACTTGCCCATGCCGGAGACGACGACGCGGCCGCTGGCGCCCGCGAGCAAGGTGCAGGCCTGGGCGAAGCGGTCGTCGAGCGACTCGCCAAGAGCGGCCAGCGCTTCCGATTCCAGGGTGAGGACTCGGCGGGCGGCCACGAGGTCGGGATGCAGGGACGGGGCGTTCACGTCGCCTGTATGGTGCCCGGACTCGGGCGGGTCAACCAAAGCCGCCGGCAGCGAACAAGAATCGTGCCAGAACAGGGGTCCGGTACCTCATCGCGGCGGCGGCGCGGCGCCGGGTGCGACCCAGACCCCGGCTGGCGGTCCCCAGGGCTGGGCCGGCTGAATCGTCGGATCGGGCGGGCAGGGCGGGCGCAGGGCGCTGCAGTCCCAGGCGAAACGGTCGGGCCGGCCGGTGAGCTGGCCTCCGCGCTCGAACCGGCAGGCGCAGAGGGTGCCGCCCATGCAGGCGACCTGGCCCTCCCGCGCCGGGCTGCACACGGGGGGCGGCTGCGCCGCGGCGGGCAGGGCGAGGGCGAGGCTCAGGAGGAGGCTGGCGCGCATGCCGCGCATGCTGACCGGCAAAGATTGCGGGTCCGTGCATGCCGCCCGCTCTTGCGATCCGTCGCCGGCCGGACCTTGTATGCGCGCGATGCTGAAGTCCCTTGCCGCACTGCTGATGCTGCTGCCCGCCGCCGCCCTGGGGGCGGAAAGCGCGCCGGTGCGTTCGGACCGCGCCGTGGCGGTGCTGATGGCCGACCAGGCGGCGGTGTCGCCCGGCGGGGAGGTCTCGATCGGCCTCCGGCTGCGCCTCGCCCCCGGCTGGCATACCTATTGGCGCAACGCAGGCGATGCGGGTGCCCCGCCGGAAGTCACGCTGACCCTGCCGGAGGGCGCCACGGTCGGCCCGATCGCCTGGCCGGCGCCGGAGCGCATCGAATACGGCCCGCTGGTCAATTTCGGCTACCACGATGAGGTGCTGCTGCCGATGCGGGTGCGCCTGCCGGCCTCGCTGCCGGTGGGCGGCAGCCTGCCGGTCGAGGCGCGCGCCACATGGCTGGTCTGCGAACAGGTCTGCATCCCCGAGGAAGGTGCCTTCCGGCTCGACATCCCGGTCGCGGCCGAGGCGCAGCCGGATCCCGCGACCGCACCGCTCTTCGCCGCGGCGGCCGAGGCCGTGCCGCGGCCCTCCCCGTGGCAGGCGCAGCTGGCGCTGGGGTCCGGCGGCGGCTCGCTGGTCCTCGAAGGCCCGGGCCTGTCGCGCGAGACGGTGCGCAGCGCTGTCTTCCTGCCGGCGCGGGAGGGGGTGCTCGACAACGTCGCGCCCCAGAGGATGGCGCTGGCGCCAGGCCGGCTCGACCTGGCGCTGACGCCCGTCGGGGGCGCGTCGGTCCCGGACTCGCTCGACGGCGTGCTGCTGGTGACCGATGGCGGCGGCCGACGCGTCGCCTATGAGGTCGCCGCGCCGGTCATGCCCTTCGTGGCCACCGCCATGCCGCTGTGGCAGGCGGCGCTGTTCGCCCTGCTGGGCGGGCTGATCCTGAACCTGATGCCCTGTGTCTTCCCCGTCCTCGCCATGAAGGCCATGGCACTGGCGCGGATGTCGGGGGAGGCGCGCGGCAAGGTCCGTGCCCATGCGCTGTCCTATGTGGCCGGCGTGCTTGTCGCCTTCGCCGCCCTGGGCGGGCTGATGCTGGGGCTCCGCGCGGGCGGGGCGGCGGCAGGCTGGGGCTTCCAGTTCACCGCGCCGGGCTTCGTCGCCGCCATGGCGTGGCTGATGCTCGGGGTCGGGCTGAACCTCGCCGGCGTGTTCGAGGCCGGCCGGACGGTGGGCGCCGGCGCCGGGATCGCCGCGCGGGGCGGCCATCTGGGCTCCTTTGCGACGGGTGGGCTGGCGGTGCTCGTGGCCACGCCCTGCACGGCGCCCTTCATGGCGGCCGCGCTCGGCGCGGCGCTCGCGATGGACGCGCCGTCGGCCATGGCGGTCTTCCTGGCCCTCGGGCTGGGGCTCGCGGCGCCGTACGGAGTCCTCGCGGTCTTCCCTGGTCTTGCCCGGCGGCTGCCGCGGCCAGGGCCCTGGATGGAGCGGCTGCGGCAGTTCCTCGCTTTCCCGATGTTCGCCGCGGCGATCTGGCTGGTCTGGGTCCTGGCGCAGCAGGGCGGGCCGGACGCGGTGCTGGCGGTGCTCGCCGGCGGGCTGCTGATCGCCTTCGGCGCCTGGGCGCTGGGCCAGGCGCAGCGGGCGGGCGGGTCGCGCCTCGCCCTCGCCGCCGCCGCCCTGGGCGTCATCGGCGCCCTGGCCTTGCTGCCGCGCATCGCCGCCACCCCGGCCGAGGCCGCCGCGCCCGGCCCAGGCGCCGAGGCCTGGAGCGCCGAGCGGGTCGCGGCGCTGCAGGCCGAGGGCCGCATGGTCTTCGTCAACGCCACCGCGGCCTGGTGCATCACCTGCCAGGTGAATGAGCGCGTCGCCCTGCGGGCCGAGGCGGTCCGCGCCGCCTTCGCCGCGCGCGGCATCGCCTATCTCAAGGCCGACTGGACGGCCGGCGATCCGGCGATCACGGCCCTGCTGCGCGCCCACGGGCGGGACGGGGTGCCGCTCTATCTCGTTTATCCGGCGGGCGGCGGCGCGCCGGACGTGCTGCCGCAGCTCCTCACCGAGGGCATCGTTCTCCGCGCCGTGGGCGGCTGAGGCGTGGATCCCGTCGCGAGGATCCTTGTCCAGGCGGCGCAATGGATGCGCCGTCCTCCATCCCGCACGCACCTGCTGATCATGGTCGTCGCCATCGGCGCCGCCCTGGCATTGGTGGCCGTGGAGCGGGTCGTCGGCTGGCCGGACTGGGCGCGGGCCGACCGCGCGTCGATCGCGCCCATGCCACGATAGCGGCGCTGATCCTGTCAGCATGCCTTGACGGCCCCCCGTCAATCCTTGGTAGGAGTGAGTGTCCGGCACCAAGACCGGCATCGGCGACCGACCCCCCGGGGGCGGGCGCCTGAGGATGGCTAGGCAGATCCTGCAGCACGCCGGCATTCCCTCCGGCGGGTGAACGAGGCCCCTCGGGGCCGCCGCGCGTCGAGGTGAGCCATGCCGAGTGCCGAGACTTCCCCGGACCCCAATTCTTCCGCCGCCTTTCTGCGTCTGGCCGGCCGGCGCGCCTGGACGTCGCGCCTCGCGGAGCTCGGACGTCGCGCCCAGTCGGGGCCGTTGTCGGGCCGCGCCGCGCAACAGCGCCATGCCGTCGAGTTCGTGCTGGCCCGGGTGGCCGAAGGCCGCGGCTCGGAGCGCCTCGGCCCCGCGGAGCGGCAGGTGCTTGCCTTCGCGCAGGATGCGGTGCGCCTCGCCCGGACCCTTCCGGAAGAACCGCGCGCCCGGCTGCGCGCCCTGATCCTCGAGGGCCTGACCGGCGAGCAGACGCTGATTCCGCTGTGCCACCTGCTCCGCACCGCGGCGCGCTACCGCGAGCGCGGCTTCAGCGTCGACTTCGCGGGCCTCGCCGAGGGCGCGCCGTTCGACCTGCGCATCTCCCGCGGCGGCGCCGTGGCCGAGGTCGTCTGCGAGACCGTCTCGGCCGAGGAAGGCCGTCCGGTCCATCGCGGCGACTGGTGTGCCCTGGTCGATCGGGTCCATCCGGGCCTGCAGACCTGGCTCGCTGCCCATCCCGGCCGCTACCTGCTCAAGATGACGCTGCCCGAGGGCCTGTCCGGGCCGGCCAAGGCGGCCGAGCTGCAGTCCCGGATCATGGCGTTGCTGGCGGATCGCCGCCGCCAGGATTCCAGCGCCGACGCCGTGCTGAAGCTCGATCCCCTCGTGCTCGCCGGCGCCCAGGCCGGGCCGGCGCTGCCCCAGCGCCTGCGCGAGCAGTTCGGCCCCGAGGCGCATCTCGCCGTCACGGCGGACAGCGCGGGCGGCTCGGTCTTCGTCATGGCGGCGCGGGCCGGGCGCGAGAACGCGGTGGCGGGCGCGGTGGTGACCCGGATGCGCCTGGCCGCCGAGTCGCGCCTGACCGGCAGTGCCCCGGGCATCCTTTCCGTCTTCGTGGACGACCTCGAGAAGGTGGAATGGCGTTCGTTGCGGGAGACGCTCGAACTCGAGGGCGCGGCCCGGCGCTTCCTGACCGAGGCGTCGGCACGCCCCGTGGTGGCGGCGGTCTGTGCGTCCCGCATGGAGATGTTCGGCTTCGTGCCGCCTGACGCGGCGCCGGAGGGGGAACTGCGCTTCCGCAATCCCTCCCATCCGGCGGCCAAGTCGCCGGCGCTGGCGCCGGCCGTCACGTCCTCCCCCTGACGGCCGGCTTGCCGCCGGCCTGCCGGCAGGCGAGGCTGGTCGCGGGAGGGCTCAGGACAATGGGCATGCGCGCCCGGGAGCGGGCCGGCGAGGACCTCGTGGTCGAACTGGCGGAGACCTTCCGCCTGATGAGCGACCCGACGCGCCTGAAGATCATCCTCGCCTGCCTCGACGCGCCTGCCGCGGTGGGGGAGATGGCGGAGGGCCTGGGCATCTCCGCCTCGCTGGCGTCCCATCACCTGCGACTGCTGCGCGCGGCCCGCCTGCTGCAGGCGGAGCGGCGCGGCCGCCAGGTCTTCTACGTCGTCGGCGACGAGCACATCCGGTCGATGCTCACCGACATGGTCGATCACGTCAGCGAAGAGGATTCGGCCGAGGCCGAGACCTGACTCCCCGGCATGGCCGATCGTTTCGCGGCCACAGCCATTGGCAGGAAGCGGGGCGTGCTCACTTGTGCGGTGCGGGGTGGGCCGACTATGGTCCGCGCGCGTCGTGCGCCCTTGGTGTGCGGCGTGCGCGTGGCCGCGCCGGTGGCACCGGCCTGGCCCGCGACGCAGGATGGTTCAAGTCGGCGTGGCCAGCACGCCCGGGGAATGGTGATGCGGTTGAGCGACGGTAAGCGCATCTGGGCCGTGATCGGCGGAATCGCCGCGGTGGTCCTGGCGATGGCGGCGGCGCCGGCGATGGCGCAGGGCATGGTGGGTGCGCCGCATGCCTGGGGCATGGGCCTGCAGGAAGCGGGCGGCCCGATCAAGGAAGCGATCCACCACTTCAACAATCTGGTGTTCGGCATCATCGTCGTCATCACGATCTTCGTGCTGGCGCTGCTGGTCTGGTGCGTGTGGCGCTATCGCGCCTCGGCGAACCCGAACCCGTCGACGACGAGCCACAACACGCTGCTCGAGGTCGCCTGGACCGTCGTTCCCGTGCTGATCCTGGTGGTGATCGCGATCCCGTCCTTCCGCCTGATCTACTACGAGGACCGGACGCCGAACGCGGACCTGACGATCTCGGTGCAGGGCCGCCAGTGGTACTGGAACTACACCTACCCCGATAACGGCAACTTCAACTTCGACAGCTATCCGCTGGCCGAGGATCAGCTCCCGCCGGAGCGTCGCCACCTGTTCCGCCTCGCGGTCGACAACGAGCTGGTGATCCCCGTGGGCGCCAATATCCGCGTGATCACGACCGGCCGCGACGTGATCCATTCCTTCTTCGTCCCGGCGCTCGGCGTGCAGCGCTACTCGATCCCGGGCCGTGCGCTCGAGACGTGGATGCGTGCGGACCGCGAGGGCGTCTTCTACGGCCAGTGCAACCAGATCTGTGGAACCAACCACTGGTTCATGCCGATCGCGGTGCGCGCGGTGAGCCGCGAGGACTTCGACAAGTGGGTCGCCGAGGCGCGCACGCGCTTCGCCAGCGCGGACGGCACCGAGGCGCCGGCGATCGCCGCCGCCCCGGCCCCTGCCCAGACCGAGACCCTGCAGATCGCGGAGGCGCGCCGCTAAGGCGCGACCCGGAGGAAGAACGATGGCGACCGCAACCGACGCGCATCACGACGACCACCACGACCACACGCCCGGCTTCGTGGCGCGGTGGCTCTTCTCGACCAACCACAAGGACATCGGGACGCTCTACATCATCTTCGCGCTCTTCGCGGGGGTGATCGGCGTCGGGCTGTCGGTGCTGATGCGCATGGAGCTGCAGCAGCCCGGTCTGCAGTTCTTCGCGAACGGCCAGATGTGGAACACCTTCGTGTCGGCCCACGGCCTGATCATGGTGTTCTTCGTCGTCATGCCGGCGCTGATCGGCGGGTTCGGCAACTGGTTCGTGCCGATCATGATCGGCGCGCCGGACATGGCCTTCCCGCGCATGAACAACATCTCGTTCTGGCTGCTGGTGCCGGCCTTCCTGCTGCTCGGCGCCTCGCTGTTCGTGGGCGAGGGCCCGGGCGCCGGCTGGACGATCTATCCGCCGCTGTCGGACAGCACCTACCACCCCTCGATGTCGATGGACCTGGCGCTGTTCTCGCTGCACCTCGCGGGCGCGTCCTCGCTGCTTGGCGCGGCGAACTTCATCACCACCATCCTGAACATGCGCGCACCGGGCATGACCCTGCACAAGATGCCGCTGTTCGTGTGGTCGATGCTGGTCACCGCCTTCCTGCTGCTGCTGGCGGTTCCGGTGCTCGCCGGCGCGATCACCATGCTGATCACCGACCGCAACTTCGGCACGGCCTTCTTCCGCCCCGAGGGCGGCGGCGACCCGGTGCTGTTCCAGCATCTGTTCTGGTTCTTCGGCCACCCCGAAGTCTACATCATGATCCTGCCGGGCTTCGGCATCATCAGCCACGTGGTGTCGACCTTCAGCCGCAAGCCGGTGTTCGGCTACCTCGGCATGGCCTACGCCATGGTCGCGATCGGCTTCGTCGGCTTCATCGTGTGGGCGCACCACATGTTCCAGTCGGGCATCGACGTGGACACGCGCGCCTACTTCATGGCCGCGACGATGGTCATCGCCGTG
Source organism: Neoroseomonas marina (assembly GCF_012927745.1). GTDB lineage: Bacteria > Pseudomonadota > Alphaproteobacteria > Acetobacterales > Acetobacteraceae > Neoroseomonas > Neoroseomonas marina. Next base: position 945,323 of record NZ_JABBKX010000001.1, on the reverse strand, counting down.
CCGACGGGCATCAAGATCTTCTCCTGGATCGCCACGATGTGGGGCGGGTCGATCGACCTGCGGACGCCGATGCTCTTCGCGATCGGCTTCATCTTTCTGTTCACCGTGGGCGGCGTGACCGGCGTGGTGCTGGCTAATGCCCCGCTGACGCAGATCCTGCACAACACCTACTACGTGGTGGCGCACTTCCACTACGTGCTCAGCCTCGGCGCCGTCTTCGCGATCTATTCCGGCTTCTACTACTGGATCGGCAAGATGAGCGGGAAGCAGTACCCCGAGTTCTGGGGCAAGGTGCACTTCTGGATGACCTTCATCGGCGTGAACCTGACCTTCTTCCCGATGCACTTCTCGGGCAACCAGGGCATGCCGCGCCGCTACCCGGACTATCCGGAGGCGCTGTGGGGCTGGAACATGCTGGCCTCGATCGGGGCCTACATCTCGGCCGCCTCGCTGCTGCTCTTCATCTACGTGGTGTGGCTGACCTTCCGTTCCGGCGAGAAGGCCGCGGCCAACCCGTGGGGCGAGGGTGCGACGACGCTCGAGTGGCAGGTCTCCTCGCCCCCGCCCTTCCACACCTTCGACGAACTGCCCCGCGTCCGGTAATGGACGCGGCCTGAACGGAGCGGCCATGAGCGAGACCGCCATGGAACCGGGACAGGGGGGCGCTGCCCCCCTTCCTGCTTCCTACGACATGTCGGAAGTCAGCGACTGGGTCGCGCTGCTGAAGCCGCGCGTGATGTCGCTCGTGGTCTTCTCGGGCCTGGTCGGGCTGCTGGTGGCGCCGGGCGCGCTGTCCATGCACCCGGTCATGGCGGTGAGCGCCATCCTGTGCATCGCCGTGGCCTCGGGTGCGGCCGGTGCCATCAACATGTGGTACGATCGCGACATCGATGCGGTCATGCGCCGCACGGCGAAGCGTCCCATTCCGGACGGCCGCATCGCCCCCGGGGCGGCGCTCAGCTTCGGCGTGCTGCTCGCGGTCGGATCCGTCACCGTCATGTGGATGGTGACGAACACCGTGGCGGCCGTCGTGCTGGCGGGGTCCATCGCCTTCTACGTCTTCGTCTACACCATGTGGCTCAAGCGCCGGACGCCGCAGAACATCGTCATCGGCGGCGCCGCGGGCGCCTTCCCGCCGGTGATCGGCTGGGCCGCGGTGACCGGCGACGTGACGCTGGTGCCGCTGCTCCTCTTCGCCATCATCTTCGTCTGGACGCCGCCGCATTTCTGGTCGCTGTCGCTCTGGGCGCATGACGACTACGCCCGTGCCGGCGTGCCGATGCTGCCGGTCACCGCGGGCGCCAGGGAAACCCGCCGCCAGATCCTGATCTACACGGTGCTGCTCGCCCCCCTGAGCCTCGCCCCGTGGCTGGTCGGCTTTTCGAGCATCGCCTATGCCGCGGTGGCGGCCGTTCTCGGCGTGATGTTCCTTCGCCATGCCGTGGCCGTGCTGCGGGACCCGCAGGATGGGTCCGGGCGCAGCCTGACCCGCGACGCCCCCGCGCGGGCCTGCTTCCGCTTCTCGCTGTCGTACCTGTTCATCCTGTTCGCGGCCCTGGCCGTCGACCGGCTGGTGTTCGGCGCATGACGCCCGAGGAACGCGCCCTGTTCGAGAAGCGGCGGCGGGGGCGCAACATCGCCATCATGCTCGCCCTGCTGGCGCTGACGGTCATCTTCTACTTCGTCGGCATGTCCCGGATCCTGCGCGGCTGACGCTTGCGCCGGCCGCTCCGAAGGACCATTGAAGGCGCGATGGATCGCGACGACCTCTCCCGCAAGAACCGCCGCACCGCCCTCATGGCCTTCGGGACCGTGGGCGGCATGGTCGGGCTCTCCTTCGCAGCGGTGCCGCTCTACAACCTGTTCTGCCGGGTGACGGGCTACAACGGTACCGTCCAACGCGGACAGGAGGCCCCTGGGGCGACCGACCGGACCATCACCGTCCGCTTCGCGGCGACGACCCATCCGAACCTGCCCTGGCGCTTTCAGCCCGAGCAACCCGCGATGACGGTGCGCCTCGGCGAGGAAGGACTCGCCTTCTACACGGCGGCCAACCGGGCCGCGACGCCGGTGACCGGCATCTCGGTCTACAACGTGACGCCCGAGAAGGTCGGCCGCTACTTCCACAAGGTCGCCTGCTTCTGCTTCGACGAGCAGACGCTCGAGCCCAACCAGCGCGTCGACATGCCGGTATCCTTCTGGGTCGATCCGAAGATCGCCGAGGATCCGAACACCCGCGACATCACCACCATCACGCTGCACTACACCTTCTTCCGCACCATCGAGGATGCGCAACGCGCCGGTGCGGTGGCCAGCGCCGGGCCGCATGTCGGCCGGGCCGGTTCGCGCACGAACTGACCCTGCGGCCAACCGGCCGCGCCCTGCACAAAACCTGCCCGTCATGACGCTGCCGGGCTTGATCCTCCCGGCCTTTTCGGGATTGATGCGGCGCGATGCGCACCGGTGGCCCCGGCCGTTGGCGCGCGACCCGGAGTCCAGGATACCCGATGGCCAGCACCCCTTCCGCCGACGCGGCGCACGGCAACGGCGCACCCCATTACAAGCACCCCTACCACCTGGTGGATCCGTCGCCGTGGCCGTTGGTCGGGTCCTTCAGCGGCGGCGCGCTCGTCCTCGGCATCGTGCTGTGGGCCCATAACGGCATCCACTGGGTGTTCGGGCTCGGCGTGCTCGGCGTGCTGTCGACGATGTTCTTCTGGTGGCGCGACGTGGTGCGGGAATCACGCACCCCGGGCCTCCATACGCCAGTCGTTCAGCTCGGCCTGCGCTACGGCATGACGCTGTTCATCGCCTCCGAGGTGATGTTCTTCGTCGCGTTCTTCTGGGCCTGGTTCCACTTCGCGCTGTATCCCGAGCACGTGTCGGGTTCCGCGGTGCCGCATGTGTGGCCGCCGCACGGCGTCATGACCTTCGACCCGTGGGGCCTGCCCTTCCTCAACACCATGATCCTGCTGCTGTCGGGCACCACGGTGACCTGGGCGCACGCCGCGATCCTGAAGAACGACCGCAAGGCGTCGATCCAGGCGCTGACGATCACCGTGGCGCTGGGCCTGATGTTCACGTCGCTGCAGGCCTGGGAATACTCGATGGCGCCCTTCGCCTTCTCGGGCGGCGTCTATCCCTCGGTGTTCTTCCTCGCCACCGGCTTCCACGGCTTCCACGTGATGGTCGGCACGACCTTCCTGCTGGTCTGCCTGTTCCGCGCCATCAAGGGCCACTTCACGCCGGAGCGGCATTTCGGCTTCGAGGCGGCGGCCTGGTACTGGCACTTCGTCGACGTGGTGTGGCTGTTCCTCTTCGTCTGCATCTACTGGCTCGGCGCCGGCGAGATCGCGCACCACTGACCGCCCCGGGCGGGGACGCTGGCGGCCGCAGGCCGGCCCTTCGGCGCACAATGTTTCCCGGCCGGGCCTGTGGGTCCGGCCGGTGTCGTTTTCGGGCTCCTGCTGGAGGCTTCCGGTGGCTGAAGGATCTTCCCTGGTGACGGCCGCGCTGCTCGGACGCTGCCCGCGCTGCGGCAAGGGCAAGCTGTTCCGCGGCCTGCTCGACATCCGCGAGACCTGCGACCATTGCGGCCTCGACCTGCGGGGCCACGATGCGGGGGACGGGCCGGCGGTTGCCGGCATCTTCGTCATCGGCGCCGTGACGGTGATCGCGGCGATCTGGGTCGACGTGAAGTTCGAACCGCCGCTCTGGGTCCATGCGGTGCTGTGGCCGGCGCTGGTGCTGCCGTTCTCGCTGCTGACCATGCGCGTCGCGAAGGCCGCGCTGGTCGCGCTGCAGTGGCGCCACCGCGGCCAGGACCGCTGAGGCCGCATGTCCTTCTCCCGCGCCGCGCGGCGTCTCGCGGTCCCGGCGGCAACGACGCTGGTGCTGCTGGCCGTGCTGGTCGGCCTCGGCACCTGGCAGGCGCATCGGCTGGCCTGGAAGACCGACCTGCTCGCGCGCATCGACGCGGCCGAGGCCGGCCCGCCCGTCCCGCTCACCGACCGGCCGGAACCTTTCGCCAAGGTCCAGGCCACCGGCCGCTTCGACAATGCGCGGGAGGCCCTGGTCGGCCTCGAGGTCCGCGGCACGACCCTCGGTGCGCGCCTCCTCGTACCGCTGCAGCGCGAGGGCGCGCCCGCGCTGCTGGTGGACCGGGGCTGGGTGCCGCTCGAGCGCGACCGTCCCGTGGACCATCCCGAAGGCGAGGTCGCCGTCGCCGGCTGGGTGCGGCCCGGCGAGACCGCCGGGTTCTTCGCGCCTGCCGACGATCCCGTGGCGCGGCGCTTCTACACCTACGACCCGCAGACGATCGGCGCGGCGCTGGATCTCGGCCGCGTGGCGCCCTTCACCCTGGTCGCGATCGACGACCGGCCCGGCCTGCCCGAGGCGGACCGCGCCCTGCCGCGGCCCACCAACAACCATCTCGGCTATGCCATCACCTGGTACGGCACCGCGCTGGCCCTGGTCGGGGTCTTCCTCGTCTGGGCGCGGCGGCGGCTGAAGGAGTGACGCGCCCATGCAGAATGCTGCCTATCTCCGCCTGAAGGCCCGCTTCGCGCGCATCGCCGCGCTCGGCGAGGCGGCGTCCATGCTGCACTGGGATGCGAGCGCGATGATGCCGCCGGGCGGCGGCGAATCGCGCGGGGAACAACTCGCCGCGCTCGCCGGCCTCGCGCATGAACTGCTGACCGCACCGGTGGTCGAGGAGGACCTCGAGATCGCGCATCCCGAAGGCGCGTGGGAGGAAGCGAACTTCGCGCTGATGGAGCGCGCCCATGCGCGCGCCACCGCCTTGCCGACCGAACTCGTGGAAGCGGCCGCGCGCGCCAATTCCGCCTGCGAGAAGCTGTGGCGCGAGGCCAAGGCACGCGCCGACTTCGCCCATGTCCGCCCCGCCCTGGCCGAGGTCGTGCGCCTGCAGCGCGAGACGGCGCGGGCGCTGGGCGCCGCGCTGTCCATGGATCCCTACGACGCGCTGATGGACGGCTACCAGCGCGGCGTGACGGCCGCCGATGTCGAACCGGTCTTCGCCGCCTACGAGGCCTTCCTCAAGGACGCGCTGCCGCGCGCCGAGGCGATCCAGGCCGCGAAGCCCGCGCCGCTGCCGCTGAACGGGCCCTTCCCGGTCGAAATCCAGCGGCGGCTTTGCCGCGACCTCTCGGCGCGGATCGGGCTCGACTACGACCATGCGCGGCTCGACGAATCGCTGCACCCGTTCTGCGGCGGCACGCCGCAGGATGTGCGCCTGACGACCTTCTACGACGAGCACGACGTCGCGAAGGCGCTGCTCGGCGTGCTGCACGAGACGGGGCACGCGCTCTACGAACGTGGCCTGCCGGCGGCCTATGCCCGCCAGCCGGTCGGCGAGGCGGCCGGCATGGCCGCGCACGAATCCCAGTCCCTGATCGTCGAGATGCAGGCCTGCCGGTCCGATGCCTTCCTCGCCTTCCTGGGCCGCGAGCTGCACGCGGCCTTCGGCGGCGAGCCTGCGTCCGTCGAGGCGGCGAACCTCGCCCGCCATTGGCGCCGGGTGGAGCGCGGCTTCATCCGCGTCGACGCTGACGAGATCACCTACCCCGCCCACGTCATCCTGCGCTTCCGCCTCGAACGCGCGCTGATCGGCGGGACGCTGGAGGTCGCCGACCTGCCCTCCGCCTGGAACGAGGGGATGCAGGCCATGCTCGGCATCACCCCGCCGGACGACGCCAAGGGTTGCCTCCAGGACATCCACTGGCACGATGGCGCCTTCGGCTACTTCCCCTCCTACACCCTCGGCGCCATGGCCGCGGCGCAGCTGATGAAGGCGGCACGGGCGGCGGAACCGGGGCTGGATGCCGCGCTGGCACGGGGGGACATGGCGCCGCTGCTGGGCTGGCTGCGAACGAACGTCCACGCGAAGGGGTCGTTCCTGGGGTTCCAGGACCTGCTGCGGGCGGCAACCGGCAAGCCGCTCGATCCGCAGGATTTCATCGACCACCTGACGGCGCGGTACCTGACGGCCTGATGCGAGGAGAGGGGGGCCTTGCCCCCCTCGACCCCCCATCAAAGGCCGAAGGGCCTTTGGAAACCGTTACCTGGCGTCGCGCCTCGGAAGGTGATGGGGTGCAGGGGGCCTTTCGGCCCCTGCCGGGAGAGCGCAAGAGGGCGGCGCCCTCTCGCCCCCACCGCGCCAAGCCGGTAAAGACCCCGCCATGCGTTACATCTCCACCCGCGGCCAGGCCGCCCCGCGCGATTTCGAAGCCGTCCTGCTGGCGGGCCTCGCCGAGGATGGCGGGCTGTTCGTGCCGGAGACCTGGCCGACGCTGACGCCGGCCGAATGGCGCGCCCTCCGCGGCCTGCCCTATGCGGACCTCGCCGCGCGCATCCTCTCCCTGTTCGGCGCCGGTGGCCTGCCGCTCGAGGCGATGTGCCGCGACGCCTATGCCGGCTTCGGCCACGCCGCCGTGGTGCCGCTGGTCCAGCTCGACCACCGGACCTTCGCGCTCGAGCTCTTCCACGGGCCGACGCTCGCCTTCAAGGACATGGCGCTGCAGCTGCTCGGGCGCATGTTCGACCACGTGCTGGAAAAGCGCGGCGAGCGCGTGACCATCGTCGGCGCGACCTCCGGCGACACCGGCTCGGCCGCCATCGAGGCCTGCCGCGACCGCAGCGCCGTCGACATCGTCATCCTGCACCCCGAGAACCGCACCTCCGAGGTGCAGCGCCGCCAGATGACCACGGTGCTGGCGCCGAACGTGAAGAACATCGCGGTCCAGGGCGACTTCGACGCCTGCCAGGACCTGGTGAAGGCGATGTTCAACGACGCGCCCTTCCGCGCCGAGATGAAGCTCTCGGCCGTGAACTCCATCAACTGGGCGCGCATCGCCGCGCAGATCCCCTACTACGTCGCGGCCGCGCTCGCGCTCGGTGCGCCGGATCGGGAGGTCGCGGTCAGCGTGCCCACCGGCAATTTCGGCAACGTGCTGGCGGCCTGGGCGGCCCGGCGGATGGGCCTGCCGATCAGCCACTTCGTCATCGGCTCCAACCGCAACGACATCCTCGCGCGCTTCCTGGCGTCCAACGACATGAGCGCGAAGCCGGTCGAGCCCTCGCTCTCGCCCTCGATGGACATCCAGGTCTCGTCCAACTTCGAGCGGCTGCTGTTCGAACTGCTCGGCCGCGACGCCGCGGCGACCGCGGAGGCGATGACGCGCTTCCGCGCCGAAGGCCGCATGCCGGTGCCCGACGCCGCCTGGAAGCAGGCGACCGCGCTGTTCCGCGGCTTCACGCTCGACGATGCCGGCACGCTTGCCGAGATCCGCCACCTCTGGACGTCCTCGGGCTACCTGGCCGACCCGCACACCGCCGTCGGCACGGCGGCGGCGCGCGCGCTGGCCCCAGCCGACCCGGCCGTGCCGGCCATCGTCGCGGCCACCGCCCATCCCGCGAAGTTCCCCGATGCGGTGGAGCGCGCCACCGGCTTCCGCCCGCCGCTGCCCGCGCGGCTCGCCGATCTGTACGAGCGCGAGGAGCGGTTCAGCGTCCTGGCGGACGATCTCGGCGTCATCGAGGCCGCGGTCCGGGCCCATGCCCGCCGCAACGCAGCCTGACGAGGCCGCGTCGGGCGGTGATCTCGTCAGCGGCCCGCCGCGGGGAGGCGGTGCCCGCCCAGCCGGCGCGCCCCCCTGCGAAACCCGCCCCGACGGGCTACATAGGGGGACTGCACCAGTCCCCACGAGGAGCATCGCCTTGACCGCCAGCGACGCGATCCGCGTCACCCGCCTGCCCAACGGCCTGACCGTCGTCTCCGAGACCATGCCGCGCGTCGAGACCGTCTCGGTCGGCGCCTATGTCGCCGCCGGCACGCGGCACGAGACGGCCGACGTCAACGGCGTGTCCCACTTCCTCGAGCACATGGCCTTCAAGGGCACCGCGCGCCGCGACGCCGCGGCGATCTCGCGCGAGATCGAGAATGTCGGCGGGCACCTCAACGCCTACACCGCCCGCGAGCAGACCGCCTTCTACGCCAAGGTGCTGAAGGAGGACACGGCGCTCGCCGTCGACATCATCGGCGACATCCTGACGCACTCCACCTTCGTGCCCGAGGAGATCGAGCGCGAGCGCGGCGTGATCCTGCAGGAGATCGGCCAGGCGAACGACACGCCGGACGACATCGTCTTCGACCACTTCCAGGAAACCGCCTATCCGGCGCAGCCCATGGGCCGCCCCGTCCTCGGCACCGAGGACACGATCAAGGCGATGAGCCGCGAGGCGCTGACCGGCTACATGCGCACGCACTACGGCCCGGGCGCGATGGTCGTCGCGGCGGCGGGCGCGTTGGAGCACGACGCGCTGCTCGACCTCGTGCGCACGCATTTCGCCGACCTGCCGCAGACCGCCTCCGCGACCCCGGAGGCCGCGCTCTATGCGGGCGGCGAGTTCCGCGAGACGCGCGACCTCGACCAGGTGCACATCGTGCTCGGCTTCCCTTCGGTGAAGCATGGCGATCCGCTGCACTACCCGACGCAGCTGCTCTCGACGCTGCTCGGCGGCGGCATGTCGTCGCGCCTGTTCCAGGAGATCCGCGAGAAGCGCGGCCTGGTCTATTCGATCTACTCCTTCGCCTCCCCGTTCCGGGATCACGGACTGTTCCAGATCTACGCCGGCACCGGCGAGAAGGAGGCCGGGGAGCTGATGCCCGTGACGATCGAGGCGCTGCGCGCGGTCCAGCGCGACGTCACCGAGGAGGAGCTCGCCCGCGCCAAGGCTCAGCTGCGCGCCTCGCTGCTGATGTCGCTCGAGAGCACGGGCAGCCGCTGCGAGCAGCTCGCGCGCCAGCTCCAGGTCTTCGGCCGCGTCATCCCGGTCGAGGAGACCAAGGCGAAGATCGCCGCCGTCACCGTCGAACAGGTGCAGGAAGCCGCGGCGCGCATGTTCCGCGCGCGGCCGACGCTCGCGGCCATGGGCCCGGCGGAGCATGTGCCGGGCGTCGACGCGATCATGGAGCGGCTCGCCGCCTGAAGCCTGCACCCCCCAACCGTCCTTGTCCGTTGGGGGACCGGCGCCAGAAGTCAGAAAAGGTTGAGGGGGTGCGGGGGAGACGTTCCCTTCTCCCCCGCCAAGGAGCCGAGATGGATCGCCTCTCCACCCTGTCCGACCTGATCGCCGCCGCGAAGCGCGCCGGCGCCGACGCGGCGGACGCCGTCCTCGTCGCCTCGACCGCGCTCTCGGTGAAGCGCCGCCTCGGTGCCATCGAGCAATTGGAACGCGCCGAGGGCTTCGACATCGGCCTGCGCGTCTTCGTCGGCAAGCGTCAGGCGATCGTCTCCTCCAACGATCCGGACCCGCGCAGCTTCGCCGCGCTCGCGGAGCGCACCGTCGCCATGGCGCGCGTGGTGCCCGAGGATCCCTTCGCGGGCCTGGCGGATCTTGTGCCGATCCCGCCGGTCGACCTCGACCTCGAGGATCCAGTCGAGCCCAGCGCGGAATCGCTGCTGCAGCGCGCGGCGGCGGCCGAGGAAGCCGCGCTCGCCGTGAAGGGCGTCACCAACAGCGAAGGCGCGGATGCGAGCTGGGGACGCTTCGAGATCGCCCTCGTCGCCTCGACGGGTTTGGCCGGCGGCTATGTCCGCAGCGCGCACACCATCTCGGCGACCGCGCTCGCGGGCAGCGGGACGGGCATGGAGCGCGACTACGACTGGGGCAGCACGGTCTACCTCTCGGACCTCGAGGACCCGGCCGCGATCGGCCGCCGGGCGGGGGAACAGGCGGTGCGCCGGCTGAATCCGACCCGGCCCAAGACGGCGCGCCTGCCGGTGGTCTACGACCCGCGCGTGTCGGGCAGCCTGCTCGGCCATCTGTCGGGGGCGATCAACGGTGCCGCGGTGGCGCGCGGGACGTCCTTCCTGAAGGACCGGATGGGGCAGCAGGTACTCGCCGCCGGGCTGACCGTGCGGGATGACCCGTTTCGCCGGCGCGGCCTGCGGTCCCGTCCCTTCGATGGGGAAGGCATGCCCGGCGCGGTCCGCGACATCGTCGCCGACGGCGTGCTGACGACCTGGTTCATGGATTGGCGCAGCGCACGGCAGCTCGGCCTCGCCTCGACCGGCCATGCGGTGCGCGGGACGGCGGGGCCGCCCGGCCCGGCGCCGTCGAACCTGTGGCTCCTGCCCGGGACGGCCAGCCCGGCCGAACTCATGGCCGATATCCGCGAAGGCCTTTACGTCACCGAGATGATGGGCTCGAGCATCAACGGCCTGACCGGCGACTACAGCCGCGGCGCAGCGGGCTTCATGATCCGCGACGGGCAACTGGCCGAACCGGTCAGCGAGGTGACCGTCGCGGGCAACCTCAAGGATATGTTCCTCAACATGATTCCGGCCAACGACCTGCGGTTTCGCACGGGCATGGACTGCCCGACCGTGCGGATCGAGGGTCTGACCATGGCTGGGTCGTGAGCGTTACCTTGCGTTGCAACACGATGGCAGGGTAGGGCTGTAACCATGGAAGGCCCCACGCCCGAGACCGACCGGCCGATGCCGGAAATTCCTGTGGCGGACCTCGTCGCCGCGGTCCGGGCGCTCCGTCGCGCCTCCGTGCTCGTGGTCGGCGACGCGATGCTCGACCGCTACGTCTACGGCACCGTCAAGCGCATCAGCCCCGAGGCACCCGTTCCGGTCCTGGCGGTGGAGCGCGAGGTCGCGATGCCGGGCGGCGCGGGCAACGTCGTGCGGAACCTCACCGCCCTCGGCGCCGCCGTCGCCTTCGTGTCGGTGGTCGGCGACGACCAGGCGGGGAGCGACCTCACAGGCCTGATCGGCGGCCAGCCGGGTGTCGAACCCTGGCTGCTGGTCCAGGGCGGCCGCCACACCACGACGAAGACCCGTTTCATCGCCAATGGCCAGCACATGCTCCGCGCGGACCAGGAGGTGGTGCAGGGCATCCATCCCCGCCTCGCCGATCGCATGGTCAAGATCGCCGGCGATGCAGTGGCCGCGACGACCGTCCTGGTGCTGTCCGACTACGGCAAGGGCGTCCTCGACGGGACGACGGCCAAGCGGCTGATCGACGCTGCGCACGCGGCGGGCCGGCCGGTGGTGGTCGACCCCAAGGGCCGGGACTATTCGCGCTACGCCGGGGCGGACCTGATCACCCCGAACCGTGCCGAGCTCGCCGAGGCCACGGGCCTGCCGGTGGACACCGAGGAAGCGATCCTCGACGCCATGCGCACGCTGCAGCAGGCCCACGACTTCCGCGCCGTGCTGGTCACGCGCAGCGAGGACGGGATGACGCTGCTCGAGGACGGGCGCATCCACCACTTCCCCGCCGAGGCCGAGGAGGTGCACGACGTCTCTGGCGCCGGGGACACGGTGGTGTCGACCCTGTCGGCGGGCATGGCCGCTGGTCTGAAGCTGCCGGTCGCGGCGCGGCTCGCGAACATCGCCGCCGGCATCGTGGTCGGCAAGGTCGGCACGGCCGTGGCGCGCGAGGAAGAACTGCTCGAGGCGCTGACGCCCGAGCGCGGGGCGCTGCGCAAGGTGATGAACCGGTCCGCCGCGTTGGAGCAGGTGGAACGCTGGCGCCGCCGCGGCTGGCGCATCGGCTTCACCAACGGTTGCTTCGACCTGCTGCATCCCGGCCATGTGCACCTGCTGGAGCAGGCGCGGTCCTGGTGCGACCGGCTCGTCGTCGGGCTGAACACGGATGCTTCCGTGAAGCGGCTGAAGGGCCCGGCCCGGCCGATCCAGTCGGAGGCGGCGCGCGCGGCCGTGCTGGCGTCACTCGCGACAGTCGACTGCGTGACGCTGTTCGACGAGGACACGCCCATCGAACTGATCCGCGAACTGCGCCCCGACGTGCTGGTGAAGGGTTCGGACTACACGGTCGAGCAGGTGGTCGGCGGGAACATCGTTCTGGACTACGGCGGGCAGGTGAAGCTCGCGGAACTGCTGCCGGGGAATTCGACGACAGCGACGGTGGCGCGCATCAAGGGCTGATGCACGACCGGGAAGGGCGCTGCCCCTCTCGGCCTCTCCCTGCCACGGGTTCCCATCGGCCGAAAGGCCAATGGAAACCTGGCATTGCCCCCTCCGCGGCGGATAACGGTTTCCAAAGGCCTTTCGGCCTTTGGCGGGGAGGTTTGGAGGGGCGGAGCCCCTCCTATTCCACCCTGAGCGCCGCCCGCATTTCCGCCGCCCCTGTCGGATCCGCCAGCGCCGCGAGCCTCCCGCCCGCCAGCATCGCGTACCGATGGAGCAACGATCGTCGCCGCGCCGGCGCCAGCCGATGTTCCGGCGCGTCGCGCAGCAGCGCCGCCTCGCGGTCCTCGGCGACGATCAACCCGATGTCGTCCGGCAGCAGGTCCTGCGGGAAGTCGAGGTCCACGGCGAAGTAGAGCCGGTCGCACCAGGCCCGGTAGTCCGGCCATTTGCCGTCGGACAGGTAGTCCCGCGCGCAGGACTTCACCTCGATGATCGTGAAGTCGCCGGTCGGCTGCAGGGCGAGGATGTCGGCGCGGCGGCCGTCGGGCAGGGGCACCTGCTCGACCGGCGCCCAGCCGCGCAGGGCGCAGAAGCGCGCGGCGGCGCGGGTGACGGCGAGGGTGCGGGCCGGGACGTCCATGCCGCACGTTCGCGCTTCGTTCGCGTTCGATCAAGCCCGGTGGTAGGTCAGCCCCACCACGCCGTTCGCATAGGTCGTCGCCGCCTCCAGCCGCCAACCCTGCGGCATGCCGGCGGGCGAGAACAGCCGCAGGCCCGCGCCGAGCACCAGGGGAATGACGAAGAGCTCCAGCGAGTCGACGAGGTCGAGCGCGAGGCAGGCCTGCGCCACGGCCGCGCCGCCGAGCAACCAGATGTCGCCCGTCGTTTCGGCGCGCAGGCGCGCCACGACGGATCCGATCTCGCCCTGCATGGCCTCGACGCCGGCGGGTGGGTCGGCGTCCAGCGGGCGGCGCGTCAGCACGACGACACGCTTGCCCGCATAGGGCCAATCCCCGAATCCGCGTGCCTGGTCGTAGGTCGCACGGCCCGTCAGCACCGTACCGATGCCGGCGAGGAAGCCGGCCATGCCGTAATCCTGCACATCGAAGGGGTGCAGCCAGCCGACCTCGCCGCGGTCGTCCGCGAGGCAGCCATCGAGGGAGATCGCGGCGTAGAGCCGCAGGCGCGCGCTCACGCCTGGCCTCGCCACGTGCGGCGCGCGGAGCGCACACGCTCGAGCAGCGAGGGCGCCTCGCCGAGCAACGCCAGGCGCACGCGGCGCGCTGCCGCATGGATCGCGGCCTTCGCCCGCTTCATCGCATGGCGCACCGCCTGCCAGGCGGGCGAGGAATCGAGGAACGCGTGTGCCCGGGCGAGCAGCGCGACCACCCAGTTCCGCACCTTCGCGAAGATCGGGATCGTCATCAGCTTCGGCTCCGCGACCACGTAGAGGCGCGCCGAGAAGGCCGTGCCGATCGTCTTGGCCGCCAAAAGCACCGCGAGCCCGCCCAGTGGCTGGCCGTTGGTGATGAGCCAAAGCGCGGCGATCTTCACGGGGAACAGCAGCGCGATCGGGATGGCGAAGATCAGCAGCACCATCCGCGCGTCGAGTCGCAGGATCAGGCGCTCGAGAACCGCGAAGAGCGGGATGCGCGCGATCAGCCCGCCGATGGCCTTGGACCAGGACCACAGGGTCTCCTCCAGCACCACCCAGAGGAAGGCGAGGAGCAGGAGCGGGGGGCGCAGCAGGGCTTTCAGCGAGCGCATCGCGGCATTCTAGCGCATTGCTCCGCCGATCTCCTCGGGCAACGCGCAGATCCCGGCGTGGCGCAGCCGGGCGGAGACACCGGGATCGGCGGTGACCACCGCGAAGGGGATGGTGAGCAGCAGCGAGGCCAGCACCGGCAGGGCCAGCAGCAGGGCCAGCGGCGAGGCCATGGCGAAGAGCCAGGTCAGTACCAGTCCCGCCAGCGTCGGCGGCCAGAATTGCCGCGCCGCATCGACCCAGGAAACGCCGCGATCGGCCCGGTTCTGCGCCGTCCAGCCGACCTTGAGCCCGAAGGGCAGGGCGATCAGGAACAGCGTCTGCGCCATCAGCCGCGCCGGTTCCATCAGGGTGGTGAAGGCGATCTCGGCCGCCGCGCCGCGGGCGAAGGCGGTGCGCCCGCCATAGCGGTCGGCCAGCGCCGGCTTCAGCAGCACCTCGGCATAGCCCGCCAGCTTCGGGGCATAGTGGCAGGCCCAGGTCGCCGCCAGCAGCGCGACCAGCGCACCGGTCGGGGTCGTCGCCCCGCCGCCCGTCAGGGCGTTGCCGGCGGCCAGCACGAGGATCGCGCACCAGAGCGGCGCGCCGAGGAAGAGGAGGATGGCCTGCATCAGCTGCCAGCGCGCCATCGGCGTCATGCCCGGCAGGCGCAGCAGCGCGAGGTACTGCATGTTCCCCCCCGCCCAGCGCAGGTCGCGGATGACGAAATCGCCGAAGGTCGGCGGGTTGCCCTCGGCGCTGCCGGTGTCGTCGGGCAGCACCCGCACCTTCCAGCCGGCGGCGTGCAGGCGCGTCGCCTCGACCTGGTCGTGGGAGAGGATGCGCGACCCGTCGGGCAGGGGTTCCAGCCGGCAGAGCTCGCGGAACGGCGCGATGCGGATCAGCGCGTTGTGGCCCCAATAGGGGCCCTCGTCGCCCTGCCACCAGGCCTGGCCGGTCGCCCAGGACCGCATGCCCTGGCGCATGCCGAACTGGAACAGGCGCGGGAAGGCCGCGGTGGCCGGCAGGCCATGGATCAGCTGCTGGACGATGGCGAGCCGATCATCGGCCTCCATGCAGGCGACGAGGCGCAGCACGGCGGCCGGCGTCATCTCCGAATCGGCGTCGAGGCAGAGGAAGTAGTCGAGGCCCGCCGCGTGATGATCGAGGAAATCCATCACGTTGCCGGCCTTGAAGCCCTCGTTCACGGATCGGCGGCGGTAATGGACGTTGGGGCGGTCGGCGGCGAAGGTCCGGACCGCGGCTTCCTCGGCTTCGGCGCTGGGGCCGCCGGGCGTATCCGACAGCACCCAGAGCGCGAAAAGGTCCGGCGGCAGCCCATCCATCAGCCGGCCGAGCGGCGGCAGCACGGCGCCCATGTCCTCATTGCGGATGCAGATGGCGATGGCGGTGCGCCCGCTGGGTGGGTCGGGACGGGCCGCGCGGAGCGCCGGCAGGACGGCTGCCGGCGGGTCCTTGGCGGCCAGCAGGATGACCAGCCCCACCAGGGCATTCGCCGCGGACAGCGCGCTCCAGGGGACGGTGCCGAGGTAGCAGAGGAGGATCAGGATTTCCCACGCCGTCCAGCCGCCCGGTGCCAGCACGGCGACGGCAAGCGCCACCAGCCCCACCGTGATGGCGAGCGCAAGGCCGAGGAACAGGCTGCGTCGGACAAGCGGCGACTCGGTGGGCAGGCGCGGCCTCCTGCACCGCGGCGGGGCCGGGCGGGCGAAGCCGGGGCGCGCGGGGCGCCCCGGGGCGGGATCACTCGCCGATGGCGCCCGAGATCCAGGCCTTGAGCTGGCCCTTCGGCATGGCGCCGACCTTGGTGTCGAGCGGCTTGCCGTCCTTGAACAGGATCATGGTCGGGATGCCGCGCACGGCATACTCGGTCGGCGTCATCGGATTGTCGTCGATGTTCACCTTCGCAACGGTCAGCTTGCCGGCATATTCGGCGGCAAGCTCGTCCAGGATCGGCGCGACCATGCGGCACGGGCCGCACCATTCGGCCCAGAAATCCACGAGCACCGGGCCCGGCGCCTCCAGCACGTCCTGCTTGAAGGTGTCGTCCGAGACGGGCTTGGTGAGGTCACCCATCGGGGGGATGTCTCCATGTGGGGCGGGGGCGGAAGGCCGCCGCGGTTGTAACAGAGATCGTGCGGCGGGCGCGCCGGGTCAAGCGTGCGGCGCAGCGCCGTCGTCGGGCGCCGCCGCAGGCTCCGGCGGCTTCCAGCCCAGCAGCCGGGACTTCAGCTTTTCGCGAACGGTCTGAAACACGACGTAGAGCATCGGGATCATGAAGATGCCGACCGAGGAGGCCGCCAGCATGCCCCAGAAGACCGGCGTGCCGACGGCACGGCGGCTGATCTCCGACGCGCCTTCGGCCACCACCAGGGGGTAGAGGCCGAGGATGAAGGCGAAGGAGGTCATCATCACCGCGCGGAAGCGCAGCTTCGCGCCCAGGGTTGCTGCCTCCTGGATCGACTTCCCCGCGTGCTCGCGCTGTTCCTTCGCGAACTCGATGATGAGGATGCCGTTCTTCGCCGCGAGCGCGATCAGCACCACGATGCCGACCTGGGCATAGAGGTCCAGCGCCAGGCCTGCTGGTCCGATCGAGATCATCGCCCCCAGCACGCCCACCGAGACCGACAGCAGCACCGGCACCGGGATGGTCCAGGATTCGTAGAGGCCCACCAGGAAGAGGAAGGCGAACAGGACGGCGAGGGCGAGGATCGTCCCCGTCTGCCCGGCCGCCGCCTTTTCCTGGAAGGCCGTGCCCGTCCATTCATAGGAATAGCCCGCCGGCAGCGTCGCGGCCGCCACGCGTTCCATGGCCGCGAGGCCATCGCCGGAGGACCGCCCGGCGGCCGGCTCCCCGTTGATCGTCAGGCTGCGGACGTTGTTGTAGCGGATGAT
Source organism: Neoroseomonas marina (assembly GCF_012927745.1). Classification (GTDB taxonomy): domain Bacteria; phylum Pseudomonadota; class Alphaproteobacteria; order Acetobacterales; family Acetobacteraceae; genus Neoroseomonas; species Neoroseomonas marina. The sequence continues at coordinate 928,694 of NZ_JABBKX010000001.1, read as the reverse complement.
GGATTGCGGGCCGAACTCGATGCGCGCATCGGCCAGCGCGCGGAGCGGGATCATCTCCCCGTCCCGGTTGCGAACATGGACGCGGTAGATGTCCGGGATGCCCGCGCGATCGGCCTGCTCGGCCTGCAGACTGACCTTCCAGGTGCGGCCGAACAGGTTGAAGTCGTTCACATAGGCCCCGCCCATCGCCGAGGACAGGGCGGAGAAGATGTCGTTCAGCGACACCCCGAGCACCTGCGCGCGGTCACGGTCGATGTCGAGGAAGACCGAGGGCGTCGAGGCCGCGAAGGTCGAGAACACGCGGGTGAGATTCGGATCCTGGTTCGCGGCCAGCACCAGGGCGCGCATGACCGCTGCCATCTCGCCCACGGGACGGCCTTCGAGGTTCTGCAGCTGGAACTCGAAGCCGCCGGCGGTGCCGAGGCCCACGATGGGCGGCAGGTTGAAGGGAATGACGCGGGCCGGCACGGCAGCCGTGCGCGCGAGCGTCGCGCGGATGAGCGCATTCACGTCCGTGCCCGGCGCCGTCCGCTCCGAGAAGGGCTTGAGCGTGACGATGATGATGGCGGAGTTCGACTGCGCGAGGCCGTTCAGCATCGAGTAGCCGCTGATCGTCATGACGTCCTGCACGCCCGGCAGGTCGCGGATCGCCGCCTCGACCTGGCCGGCGATGACCCGCGTGCGGTTCAGCGAGGCGCCGTCGGGCAGGGCCACCTCCGCGAAGAAGGCGCCCTGGTCCTCCTGCGGCAGGAAGCCGGTCGGCGTGCGGGCTCCGACGCCGACGATGCCGGCGCCGAAGGCCGCCAGCAGCACGAGCGAGATGGCGGCGATGCGCACGAGCCGGGTGACCAGCCCGGCGTAGCCGTCCCGCACCCGGTCGATCCCGCGCGAGATGCGCCCCATGATCCCCTTCTTCGGGCCGTGATGCGCCGAGAGCAGGACGGCGCAGAGCGCCGGCGAGAGCGTCAGCGCGTTGATCGCCGAGAAGAACATCCCGACCGAGACGACGACCGCGAACTGGCGGAACAGCTCACCCGAGATGCCCGGGATGAAGGCGAGCGGCACGAAGACCGACAGCAGCACCAGGGTAATGGCGATGATCGGCGCGGTGATGGTCTCCATCGCCGCCTTCGTCGCATCGGCGACGGACAGCGAATGGTTCTCCTCCATCTTCGCCTCGACCGCCTCGACCACCACGATGGCGTCGTCCACCACGATGCCGATGGCGAGCACCATGGCCAGCAGCGAGACGGTGTTGGCCGAATAGCCCATCGCGTTCATGACCACGAAGGTCGCGATCAGGCTGACCGGCACGGCGATGAGCGGGATGAGCGTCGCGCGGACGGAACCGAGGAAGATGAAGACCACCAGCACGACGAGGACGAAGGCCTCGATCAGGGTGTGGATGACGACCTCGATCGTCAGCTTCACGAAGCCCGTGGTGTCGTAGGTGACCGCGTATTCGACGCCCTGCGGGAAGCGGGCGGCGAGGCCGCGCATGGTCTGGGCCACCGCTTCCGCCGTGCCGACCGCATTGGCGCCGGGGGCCAGGTAGATCTGGATGCCGATCGCGTCCTGCCCGTTCAGCGTCATCGCCTGGTCCTGGTTCCAGGCGCCGAGCTCGATCCTGGCGACGTCACGCACGCGCAGGACGGATCCGTCGGGGTTCGCGCGCACCAGGATGGCGCCGAACTGCTCCACGTCCTCGAGCCGGCCGGTGGTGCGGATATTGAGCTGGTAGGAGGTGTCGTTGGACGAGGGCTGCGCCCCGATCCGCCCCAGCGGCGCGACCTGATTCTGCGCGCGGATGGCCGAGACGATGTCGTTCGGCGTCAGATTGAGCGCCGTCAGCCGGTCCGTTTCGAACCAGATGCGCATGGCGTAGTCGCGCGCACCGAACATCGACGCGTCGCCGACGCCGGGGACGCGCTTCAGCACGTCCATGATGTTGATGGTCGCGTAGTTCGACAGGAAGAGCGGGTCTTGCTCCCCGCTGACCGAACGCAACGTGATGACCTGCAGCAGCGCCGAGGACTTCTTGCGCACCGTCAGGCCCTGGCGCTGCACTTCCTCGGGCAGCTGCGCCAGCGCGAGCTGCACGCGGTTGTTCACGTTGGTGGTGTTCTGGTCCGGATCGGTGCCGACGCGGAAGGAGACGGTGAGGTTGTAGGACCCGTCATTGCCGCTGGTGGACCGCATGTAGATCATGTTGTCCACGCCGTTGACCTGGCTCTCGATCGGCTGGGCGACCGTCGCCTCCACCACCTCGGCGGAGGCACCGGGGAAGAAGGCCGTGACCGAGACCTGCGGCGGCACGATGTCCGGGAACTGCGCGACCGGGATCTGCTTCAGCGCGACGATGCCGGCGATCGTCATGACGATGGCGATGACGACCGCCAGGCGCGGCCGATCGACGAAGACCTTGCTGATCATGGACTCAGCCGCCGCGAGCCGGGGTGGCGGGATCGGCGCCGAGGGGCGGGGCATCCTGCGGGCGTGGCGTGACCGGCTGGCCGGGCCGGGCGCCCTGCGAGCCCTCGGTGATGATGAGCTGGCCGACCTCGAGCCCTTCGGTCACGACGACCTGGCCCGCCGGGCCGGCGTTGGTGCGGATGCGCTTGACCTCGACCTTGTTGTCCGCCCCGACCACGAGGACGAAAGCCCCCTGCTGATCGATCTGCAGCGCGGACTGGGGAATGACGATCGCATGGCGCCGCTCGGGAGCCTCCACCACCACCGCGACGGCCTGGCCGTCGGTGAGCAGCCGCTGGGCATTCGGCACGACGGCCTGCACCAGCACCGAGTCCGTCGAGCGGTTGGCGGTGACGTCGACGAAATCGATCCGCCCGGTCGTATCCATCAGCGTGCCGTCGGGCAGGCGCACGCGCACCTGCACGCCGTCCGGAGCGCCGTTGGTGCCGCTCGCCCGCCGCACCCGGAGCAATTCGCGCTGGGTGACGGGGAAGTTCACGCGGATCGGGTCCTCGCGGACGATGGTGACGAGCACGCCCGAATCGGGCCCCACCACGTTGCCCGGGCTGAGCGGGGAGCGACCTGCGCGCCCGTCGAAGGCGGCGCGGATCTCGGTGTAGCCGTACTGGATGCGCGCCTGTTCGAGCTGCGCGCGCGCGGCCTCGATCTCCGCCTTGGCCTGGGCTTCGGCGGCGATGCGTTCATCCAGCGTCGATTGCGGGATGGCGTTGGTGCGCACCAGTTCCCGCCCGCGCGCCACCTGGGCGGTGGCGTAGTTGAGGTCCGCGACGCCACGGTCGACCTGCGCCTGGCGCAGTGCGACCTCGGCGGCGAAGGGCGCCTGCTCGATGGTGAAGAGCAGGTCGTTGGCCTTCACCGCGTCGCCTTCATTGAAGTGCCGCGCGTAGAGGAAGCCGGTGACGCGGGCGCGGACGTCGACCTTGTCGATGGCCTCGACGCGGCCGATGAACTCCGCCGCCGGCGTGATGGACTGCATCGCGACGCGCTGGACGCCGACCGCCGGCGGCGGGCCGGCCTGGCGCGCCGGCGGCGCGGCGTCCTTGCAGCCGGCGAGCGTCAGCACGGCCGCCAGCCCCACCGTCGCCAAGGTCCCGGCACGCCACGAAACCTGCCCCTCACGCGCCTCGACCATGCCGCCTGCCCCTCGAACACAGGATGATGTCGGCGCCAGACTACGCGCCCTGCGCGCCCGCCACCATTGCCGTCGCGTTGCAAATCGCCGGCCCTTCGCGCGGGGGGCCGCCTTCGCCGCCGCGCCCGGGCGTGCTAGGGCCGGCTCGTGACCCCCGCCCTTCGCACCCTCCCATGGCGAAACGACTGATCCGCCACCCCGCGGTGCAGGGGCTGCTGGCGTGGCTGGTCGCGGTCTACCTGCGGGTGGTCTGGGGGACGACGCGCTGGACCCTGGTGGGGGAGGACCATGCCCGCCCCTTCGCCGACCAGCCGATGATCCTCGCTTTCTGGCACGAACGGCTGCCGCTCGCGGCGCTCGGCTGGCGCCTGCTTGCCAAGCGGGTGCCCCAGTCCGGCGGGCGCCGGGCCCAGGTGCTGATCTCGCGCCACCGGGACGGACGGCTGATCGCGGCCGCGGTGCGGCCCTTCGGGATCGACGTCGTGCACGCCTCCTCCTCGAAGGGCGGTGCGGCGGGACTGCGCGGCCTGGCGCGGATCCTGTCCCATGGCGGGGTCGCGGTCATCACGCCGGACGGGCCGCGCGGGCCGGCGCGGATCGCAGCGCCGGGGGTCGCACAGCTCGCCGCCCTGACCGGCGTGCCGGTGCTGCCCTGCGCCGTGGCGTCGACGCGCATGCGGCTGGCGCGGTCCTGGGACCGGATGCGTTTCCCGCTGCCCTTCGCGCGCGGCGTCGCGGTCATGGGGCCGCCCATCGCCGTGCCGCGGGACGGGGCGGACGCCGCGCTGCCGGCCATCGCCGCCGCGCTGACGGCCGCCTGCGACCAGGCGGATGCGCTCGCTGCATGAGGCGCCGGTGACGATCGGGGGCTGCGTCTGGCACTGGGGTACGACGGCGATCGCGCCGGCGCTGCCCTTGCACCTTCGCCGCCGCGTCGCGCGCGGCAAGGAGATCGCGGACCGCCTGCCCGAGCGCTACGGCCTGAACGCCGACCGACCCGCCGGGCGATTGCTGTGGCTGCATGCGGCAAGCGTCGGCGAGACCCTGTCCGTCCTGCCGCTGATCGAGGCGCTGGCCACCGCCGATCCGGCATTGACCATCCTGCTGACGACGGGAACGGTCACCTCGGCGACGCTGCTCGCGCGGCGCCTTCCGGCCGCGCTGGCACCGCGCGTGCTGCACCGCTTCGTGCCGCTCGACGTGCCGCGCTGGGTGGCGCGATTCCTTGATGGCTGGCGGCCCGATGCCGCCGTGCTGGTCGAATCCGAGATCTGGCCGAACATGATCGCCGCGGTCGCGGCGCGCGACATTCCACTCGCGCTGATCAACGGACGGATGTCCGAGCGCTCGGCGCGCTGGTGGGCGCGCGTGCCGGGCCTTGCGCGCAGCCTGCTGTCGACATTCCGCCTCGTGCTCGGCCAGACCGAAGCCGATGCGGCGCGCTTCCGCGCCCTCGGCGCCGCCGGCGCGGCCTGCTGGGGCAACCTGAAATACGCCGCCGCCCCGCTGCCGGTGGAGGAGGCCGAGCGCCGGCGCCTCGCGGCCATGATCGGCGATCGCCCGGTCTTCCTGGCCGCCAGCACGCATCCCGGGGAGGAGGCGATCGTCATCGCCGCCCATCGCCGCATCGCCGCCGCGCATCCGGGGCTGTTGACGGTGATCGTGCCGCGCCACCCCGAGCGGGGGACGGAGGTTGCCGCCCTCGGCACCGGCCTCATCGTCGCGCGCCGCGCGGCGGGCGAGGATCCATCACCTACGGCCGAGCTCTATATCGCGGACACGCTTGGCGAGCTCGGTCTTTTCTATCGCCTGGCGCGGCTGGCCTTCGTCGGCGGGTCCCTGGTGCCGCATGGCGGGCAGAACCCGCTGGAGCCCGCGCGTCTGCACTGCCCCGTCCTGACCGGCCCGCACACCTGGAACTTCGCCGAGATCCTGGCGCGACTCGATGCCGTGGGTGGGGTTACAAGGATCGATATCGGAACGGATCCGGCCGCCGCGCTGGCCGAGGCGGTTTCCGCCATGCTAACGGAGTCGGACCGGGGGCGGGCTCAGGCCGAGGCCGCCGCCGGGATCGCGGCCGAGGAGGCCGGATTGCCCGGGCGGGTCGCGGCGGCGCTGCTGCCGCTGCTGTCTGCGGATGGGAAGGCGGCAGCCGCGTCGGGCGGCTGATCGCGGGCGGTTCCGGAAGCCTCCGGGCCGCGGGGGCTATTGTGAAGGTGGACGACACGAACTGATGCGCGCTCCTGAGTTCTGGAGCGGCGGTGGCGGGGGGCTCGTGCCTTTCCTGCTCTCGCCCGTCTCCGCCCTGTATGCCGCGACCACGGCGCGGCGTATGGCGCGCCATGGATGGACGGCGCCGGTGCCGGTGCTGTGCTGCGGCAATGCCACGGCCGGCGGGGCCGGCAAGACGACCGTCGCGCTCGATATCGGGCGGCGGCTCGGCAATCGCGGCATCAACGCGCATTTCCTGCTGCGCGGCTATGGCGGCCGGATCAAGGGGCCTGCGCGCGTGGACCCGGCGCAGCATGACAGCACTGCGGTGGGCGACGAGGCATTGCTGCTGGCCGCCGAGCGCCCGACCTGGGTCGCGGCCGACCGCGCCGCCGGCGCGCAGGCGGCGATCGCGGGCGGGGCGCAAGCCATCGTCATGGATGACGGGCTGCAGAATCCGACGCTCGAGAAGGATTTGTCGCTGCTGGTGATCGACGGGTCCTACGGCTTCGGCAATGGCCGGGTCATCCCGGCCGGGCCGCTGCGCGAACCGGTCGCCGCCGCGGCCGCGCGCAGCCGCGCGGCCGTGCTGATCGGGGAGGACGAAACCGGGGCGCTGGCGCAGCTGCCCGAGGCGCTGCCTGTCCTGCGCGCACGGCTCGTACCCGGGCCGGAGACGGAGCTCCTGTCCGGCCAGCCGGTCTTCGCCTTCTGCGGCATCGCCAATCCGCGGAAATTCTTCGCCACGCTGCAGGAGGCCGGCGCCTTCATCGCGGGGCGGCAGGCCTATGCCGACCACTACCCCTATGACGAGGGCGACCTGCGCGACCTGTTCGCCGAAGCCGAGACTCTGCGCGCCACGCCGGTGACGACGAAGAAGGATTGGGTGCGTCTGCCGCCCGCCTATCGCAACCGGGTGACGGTCGTGACGGTGCGGCTGGAATGGGACGAGCCGGTGGCGATCGAGGCGCTGATCGACCCGCTCGCGGCCCGGGTGCCGATGCCGGCGTGACGGCGCGGCCCGATTGCATGAGGCCGGGCCGGCCTTAACCTGCACGCTCGCGATTCGGCACGCCCGCCTGGCGGAATGGTAGACGCAGCGGACTTAAAATCCGCAATCCGCAAGGATGTGCCGGTTCGAGTCCGGCGGCGGGCACCAATCGCGCCCGCGCCCTGTCCCTAGAACCGGAAGTTCAGGCTGACGCCCGGCGCCGGCGCGTAATAGGCCGGGGGCGGAGGCGCGTAGTACACGGGCGGCGGCGGCGCGTAATAGACCGGCGGCGGCCGGTAGTACCGCGGCCGCGGCGGGGGCGCGTAGTAGTAGCCCGGCGGCGGACCCCAGCCCGGATAGGCGTAGTAGCCGCGGCGTCCACGGCCCCGCCCGCCTTCGCCGACCGGCACGATGTCGGCCGCCTCGGTCTGCGGCGCGGCGAGGAAACTGCTGGCACCGGCGCGCGCGAGCGTCACGCCCGTCCCGCCATCGGCAATCGCCGCCGGCACCGCCGCGGTCGCGGCGGCGGGCGCGGCAGCGGCCGGGCCGGCCGCGAAGGTCACATGCGCGACGCCGAGCAGCACCGCGCTGATCGCACCCTGTCGCATGGCGTCACTCCTTTGCTTCAGGCAGGACATGAACATCTGTTCATACTCTCGCGGCCGGTTGTGGCCATGTCATGGCAGGAATTGAGGCAGCCGCCATGGCTGTCCACGGAGGTCCGGATTGCACAACGTTCCGCCGCTCGACTTGGTTTCAGCCGTTCCCGGGGTCGCCTGGCCGGCGCTGCCGGATCCGGCGGGCTCGGCGCTGCTCGCCTTGTTGTTCCAGTTCGAACGCAGCCAATGGTGGCCGGCGGCGCGGATCGAGGCGTCGCAGCGGCGGCAGCTCGCGGCGCTGCTGGACCATGCGCGGCGCACGGTGCCCTTCCACGCCGCGCGGCTGCCTGTCGCCATGCCCGATCCCGACGACGGCGCGGCCTTCGAGGCCGCCTGGCAGGCGCTGCCCATTCTGACCCGCGGCGAGATCCAGGCCGCCGACGCCGAGGAGGCGTTGCTCGCCGAATCATTGCCGCCCGGGCATGGCGAGTACCGGGAGATCTTCACCTCGGGTTCCACGGGCCGCCCGGTGCGCGCCATACGCAGCCAGCTCTGGGAACTGATCTGGAGCGCCTTCACCCTGCGCGACCATCTGTGGCATCGGCGGGACTTCGCCGGGACGCTCGCCGTAATCCGCGACAGCACGCCAGGGGCCGCACCTTGGCCGGAGGGCATGACGGCGCCTGGCTGGGGTGGCGCGGGCGGCGGCCTGATCGCGACCGGCCCTCTCGTCGGCCTGAACGTCATGACACCGCCGGCAGAGCAACTCGGCTGGCTGCTGCGGCGCGATCCCGACTACCTGCTGTCGCATCCCTCGATCCTCGCGCGCCTCGCCGAGGAATCGCGCCGCACCGGACGTCGGCCGACCCGGCTGCGCCAGGTGATCGCCATTGCCGAGACGCTGCGTCCCGAGACGCGCGCCACGATCGAGGCCGCCTTGGGGGCGCCGGTCGCCGAGGTCTACAGCACGCGCGAGGCCGGCTACCTCGCTCTGCAATGCCCCGACCATCCGCACCTGCACGTGCAGTCGGAGGGCGTGCGCGTCGAGGTGCTGGACGAGGCCGGACGCCCCTGCAGGCCGGGCGAGGTCGGCCGCGTGGTGGTCACGCCGCTGCACAACCTCGCCATGCCGCTGATCCGCTACGACATCGGCGATGCGGCCGAGGTCGGCGCACCCTGCCCCTGCGGGCGGGGCCTACCCGTTCTGAACCGCGTGATCGGGCGCCGGCAGAACATGCTGCGCCTGCCGGGCGGGGAGCGGCGCTGGCCGCTGCTGTCGTCGTCGGACCTCGGCGCGCTCGTCGCGGCGGTGCCGGGGCTGCGCCAGTATCAGGTCGTGCAGGAGGCGCTCGACCGGCTGCGCCTGGTCCTCGCGGTCGAACGGACGCCGTCGACGGCTGAGCAGGCGGCTGCGATCGCCTGGGCGCGTGGGAAGTTCGGCGCGGACTTCGCCGTGACGGTCGAGGTGCTGTCGGAGGTCCCGCGCAGCGTCGCCGGCAAGTTCGAGGATTTCGTCTGCGAGGTGCCTTAGCGGCCCGCGGCGTCCGGCCGAGCGACCTCGAACCAGAGGCAGGATTCCTCCTGTCCGCGCGACGGACACCAGATGCGGCCGGTCCCCATCGGCCTCATCCCGAGCAACTCCACCACGGCGAGGGAGGCGCCGTTGTCCACCTGCACCGCGGCGCGCACACGGTCGATGTCCAGGACACGAAAGGCCTCGGCGAGGGCGGCCGGCGCCGCCTCCCGCATCAATCCCTGGCCATGGAAGGGCTCGCCGAGCCAGTAGGTGATCAGCGCCGTACGGGGATTTCCCGGCGCGCAGGAGATGCTGATCCAGCCTGTGACCGCGCCGTCCTCCCGCCGTTCCATCACCAGGGGCAGGGACCGGCCCGCCTCGGCGGCCATGCGGATGCCGGCGATGCGGTCGAGCGCCATGAGAGGCGTATAGGGCACCGGCCAGGAGGCAAGCCGCCGGCTGATCGTCTCGTTCATCAACGTCGCCAGCGCTTCGGCGTCGCGGGGTTCCGGACATCGGAGGCGCAGGCGTGGAGTCTCGACAGCGGGCAAAATCGACAAGGCCGCAACCATGTGGGGAATTTAGGGAACGAGTCTTAACGCAATAACAGCCTCGCCACGAGTTCAGCGGCACGCCGGCGGGGCGGGTCGAACAGTCGCGCCAGGGAGAAGCGCCGATGCCGGACGCGGGTGCGGAGGTTGGACAGGCTCCGGAAGCCTTCTTCCCCATGCAGCCGACCCTGGCCGGAGGCGCCGATGCCGCCGAAGGGCAGGGCGGGGAATCCGACATGCTCGACGCAGCGTTCGCTGACCAGCGCGCCCGAGCGGGTCCCGGCGGCGATGGCGCCTTCTTCCTCGGGCGTCGCCCCGAAGATGTAGATGACGAGCGGCGCCGGACGCGCCGCGATCCAGGCGATCGCGTCGGCTAGCCCGGCACAGGGCCGCACGGGCAGGACGGGGCCGAAGACTTCGTCCTGCAGCAACGGGGCATCGTCCGCCGCTTCCGCCAGCGTCAGGGGGCGGCGTAGGCCCTCGCCGGGCGGGCCGAGGGCCGTCAGCGTCGCATCCCCTGCGAGGCGTTCGAGCCGCGTCGCCTGGGTCGCGTTCAGCACGGCAGTGGCCGGGACGGCGATGCCGGCCGCACGGCAGGCGGCCGCGAAGGCCTCGGGCGCATGGCCGACGAGCAGGACGGTGTCGGGTGCCACGCAGGTCTGCCCGGCATTCAGCGCCTTGCCCGCGAGCAGGTCGCGCGCCGCGACGACGAGGTCGGCCCCCGGCAGCACGACGGCGGGGCACTTCCCACCCAGCTCCAGCGTGACCGGCACCAGGTTCGCCGCCGCCGCCTGCGCGACCCGCCGGCCGGTCGCGGTGCCGCCGGTGAAGACCAGGTGGTCCCAGGGCTGGGCGGCGAAATCGGCGGCGACCGCGGCATCCCCGGTAACGCAGCGGGCCATGTCCGGACCCAGGGCGGCCTCCAGCACCTCCCCGATCAGGGCGGCGCAGCGGGGCGTGTGCTCCGACGGCTTCACCGCCACGCGGTTTCCGGCCGCGATGGCGTCGACCACGGGGGCCAGGGCGAGCTGCACCGGGTAGTTCCACGGCGCCATGACGCCGACGATGCCCTTGGGCATCGGCTCGACCCAGGCGCGGGCAGGCAGGAAGGGGAAGGGCACGCCGACACGCCGCGGCCGCATCCAGCGCCGCAGCCGCCGCCGCGCATACAGCGCCATGTCGGCGACCAGCAGCACGTCGGCGAGCAGCGTCTCGATCCGGTCGCGGCCGCCGAAATCGGCATCGGCCGCGGCGGCGATCTCCTCCCCACGCCGCTTCACCTCGGCGGCGAGGCGCGCGAGCAGGTCGCGCCGGCGCGCGGCGTCCGGCGCGCCGTCGCGGGCCTCGGCGGCGCGCAGGGCAGCGAGGGCCTCGGCGGGCGTCATGCGGTGGGCCCCAGGCGCAGCAGCACCTTGGTGGCGGCCTCGCCGGACAGGGCGGCGGCTTCGATGGTCGCGGGCAGGCCGGGCCAGGTCCAGTCGCCGGCCAGCGCCAGGTTGCGCATCGGCCGGCGGGGCGCCAGTGGCGGGAAGCCGACTGCATGGCGCGGCGTGGCGCGGCGTTCCTTGACCGCGTGGCAGGGCGGCGGCGCCTCGGGCCAAGCACCAGGCAGGGCGAAGGCGGCGGCGGCGCGGCGGATCTCGGCCCAGGCGCGCGGGGCCAGGGTGTCCACCGGTTCCTCGCTCTCGTCATCCGCGGCGCTGACGGTGACCGAGACGCCCGAGGGCCGCACCAGCACCCATTGCGCGAGCCCTCCGACGAGGCCGAGGAAACGCACCGGGCCGACGCCGTCGATCGCGAAATGCAGGTTGAGGATCGGCGCGTGGCGCTCCGGCACCTTCAGGCCGGTGATGAGCCGCGCCGCCTCCCAGGGCGGCAGTGCGAGGAGGACCGCGTCGCCTTCCGTGACGGCGAGGGAGTCCTCGCCGAGATGCAGCGCGGCGATGCGGCCATCGGCCTGGGTCATGGCGCGCAGCCGGCTGCCGAAGCGGATCGCGACCCCGGCGGCCTGCAGCGCGGCAAGCGCGGGCGTGACCAGGTTCGGGCCGAGTCCCTCCCGCGCCACCAGCAGCCGTGCCGCACCCGCGCCGCCGAGGCGGCGCAGCACCTGGCCCAGGCGGGCGGAGGAGGCCTCGGCGACCGGCGTGTTCAGCGCCGCGACGGTCAGCGGTTCCACGAAGCCGCGCAGCAGGGCGGGATGCTTCGCGAGCACCTCCGCGACCGGCTTGTCCGTGAAGGGCAGCGCCATGCCGAGCAACGCGAGAAACCCGGCGGCCGTCAGTCCCGGCGGGCGCAGCGCGGGATCGCGCCAGGCCAGCGGCGACGCCGCGATCCGCCGCGCCGCGCCGTCCGCGAGGTCGAGGACCGGCAGTCCCGCCGGTTCGGGTTCGATCCAGCCCTCCGCCGCGCCGATGTCGGCGAGGAAGCGCAGCGCGGCGCGGTTCGCGCCCATCAGCGCATGGGTGCCGTTGTCGGTGCCGTCCGGCAGGGCGCGGCAACGGCCGCCGGCGACGGGCGCGGCTTCGTGCAGCGTCACCGCCCGGCCGGCACGTGCGAGGGCAAGTGCCGCCACCAGCCCGGCGACGCCGGCGCCGACGACGTGGACGGCGCGGCTCATCGCGCCCCGACGGGGGCGAGCCGCAGGGCGAAGGCGGCCATGCGCGCCTTCTCGGACGCCGTCAGGCGCGGGCGCGTGCGCGGCGGGCCGAAGCCCCGCGTCAGCAGCCGGTCGAGCAGGCGCCGGTAGCCCCACATCATGATCCGCGCCGGCAGCAGTGCGGCGGCGTCGAAGTCGCGAAGCTCGCGCTCGGCGCGGGCGAAGCCGGCCTCGGCCTCGGCGGCGAGCGTGCGTGCGGCCTCCGCTGTGCCGGGCGCGGCGAGCATCCGTGCCGCCGGCCCGTCCTCGACGCCATGGGCGGCAAGCAGGTCGAGCGGCAGGTAGACGCGGTCGCGCGTCGCGTCCTCGTCCATGTCGCGCAGGATGTTCACCAGTTGCAGCGTGCGGCCGAGGGCGAGGCCGAACGCTGCGGCTTCCGGCGCGCCGAAGATGCGCACGGACATGGCCCCGACGCTGCCCGCGACGCGGCGGCAATAGAGATCGAGCGCGGCGCGATCGGCGATGCGCACGGATGGCGCGGCGTCGGTTTCCATGCCCGCGATCATCGCCGCGCATTCTTCGATGGGCAGGGCGAAGCCGGCGCGCGCGTGCGCGAGTTCGCGCGACAGGGCGCAGTCTGGGCGGTCGAGCCTGGCGCGCCATTCGGCGAGGAAGCGGTGCTTCTCCGCTTCCGGCAGCGCGCCATCGGCGATGTCGTCGACCGCGCGGCAGAAGGCATAGACGGCCCAGAGGGCGCGGCGGCGTTCCCCGCGCAGTGCCGACATGCCGCGCGAGAAGGAGGATCCCGCCGCGTTCACCCGCGCCCGCACCAGCGCCGCGTCGGAGGGGCCGCGGAAGGGGGCCGCGGCGAAGGCGCGTGCGAAGTCGGCCTTCGTCAGCGCGACGCGGCCCGTGACGGGATCGCCCGCGCGCAGCCGCGCCAGCAGCCGCCGCGCGAGGGCGAGCGTCACCGTCGCCTCCATCGCGAGCCGCCGCGACGCGATCCGGCGCGGCAGCGCGGCCGCGGCCTCCAGCCGTTCCTCGATGCGGTCGAGCGCGGCGTCCAGCACCGCGCGGCGCGGCACGGCATTGGCGGGATCGAAGAAGGCGGCCTCGCCCCCGGCCAGCGCCATCCAGGATTCGGGCAGGTAGATGCGGCCGATTCCGTCGCGGTCCGGCACCAGGTCCTGCAGGTGGTTCAGGATCTGCAGGGCGGTGCAGAGCGCATCGGAGGCCGCGATCGCCTGCGGATCCTCCTCGCCATGCAGGCGCAGCAGCATCCGACCCACCGGCACGGCCGAGGACGCGCAATAGGCTTCGAGCGCTGCCCAATCGGCATAGCGAAGCTGCGTCGCATCCTGGCGGAAGGCGGCGAGCATCCGCCGCGCCTCCGTCGTGCCCGCGCCGCTGTCGTGCAGCGGCCGCGCGGCGGGCTCGTCGGTGGCGGCATCGTCGATGGCGCGTTCCAGCGCGTCGAGGCGTGCCAGCTTCTCTTCCGGCGAAAGCGCGGCGCTGTCGGCGATGTCGTCGGCGGTGCGCACGAAGCGGTAGAAGCCGAGCACCTTCGGGCGCAGCGCGCGGGCCAGCAGCAGCGAGGCGACGGGAAAGTTCTCGCTGCCCGCGTCGCGGCTGGGCGGCCCGGCGGCGACGGTCACGAAGGTTCCGGCGCCGCGTAGCTGCGCCCCTTCCAGCCTTCCTTGCGCCCCGTCAGCACGCGCGCCAGCGCGGTCCACTGGATCGCGAGCGCCACCACCACGGCGGCGGGATGCAGGACGATGGTCCAGGCGGGTTCCCCGCTGCGCAGCGTCACCGCCGCGCGCAGCGCGAAGACCAGGGCGAGCGCCAGCCAGGCCGCGCCCGCCGGCAGCAGCGCGAAGGGCCAGAGATGCGCGCCCGCCAGCACCACCGTCCATACCGGCAGGCCGAGCGGCGTCGCCATGCCTTCGCGCGCGTTCTTGAGGAAGCCGCGCCAGGATTCCCCGAAGCCGCGATACATCCGGCAGGCGGCGAGGTCGGCGCCGGCGACCATCTCGGTGCGCCAGCCGCGCGTGCGCAGCAGGCGCGTGAGCTTCAGCCCGTCATGCAGCGTGGTGCGCACGGCGCCATGCCCGCCCGTCGCGGCATAGGCGTCGCGCGCGACCATCATCATCTGCCCGCAGCCGGCGGCGAAGCCGGGCAGGCGCGTGAAGGCGCGCCCGCCGCCCGGCAGATAGCCGAGCAGCAGCAGGTTGATGATGGGGACGGTGAGGCCCTCGCCGATCGTCTCGATGCGCTGGCGCGGCACGGCGCTGACCAGGCCGAGGCCGTGGCCGACCGCATGGCCCGCGAGCCCCGCCGCCGCGCCGGGGGCGAGGCGCACATCGGCATCGATGAAGAGCAGGTGCGTCCCGCACGCCGCCGCGCCGAGCTGCGCGCAGGCGTGCATCTTCCCGGACCAACCCTCGGGCAGCGGCGGCGCCGCGATCAGGCGCACCCGCGGGTCGCGCGCGGCGATGGCACCGACGATATCGGGCGTGCCATCGGTCGAACCGTCGTCCATGACGACGACCTCGATGTCGACACCCTGCTGGGCGAGGGCGGCCTCGAGGCAGGCGCCGATATTCGCGGCCTCGTCGCGCGCCGGGATCAGGATGGAGACGAGCGTGCCCGCCGGCGCCGGGCCGTCCGGCGCGCGCAACAGAAACAGGTTCACGAGCCCGTTCAGCGCCGGAAGGGCGGCAAGCGCCAGGGCGATGGTCGTCGGATCCCAGGTCATGCGGGGCGATCCGGCTGGTGGTCGTGGCGCGGGTCGAAGCGTTGCCCGCGCAGCAGCGCGCCGAGCCGCCGCCACCCCTGGTAGATACCGCCCATGCCTTCCTTGCCCTGCACCAGGGTCTCGAAGCGGTCCGGATCGCGGGCGATCGCGTCCTCCGTCAGCCGGTCGGCGACCGCCTCCAGCGCGTCGGCAAGGCGCGCCGCGCGCGCCTCGCGGTCCATCGCCAGCAAGCCCGACGCCGGCATCGGCGGGCCGAAGGCGACGAGCATCTCCGCCTTGCGTTCCGACCAGAAGGGGTAGTCGAGCGCGAGGGGGACGAACCAGGCCGCCGGGGCCAGTTCCGGCAGCCGCGTCAGTCCCGGCGCGATCGGAATGGGCCGTTCGCGCGGATCGCAGAACCGCCCCGGCGCATGGACCCACAGCGCATGGCGCGGGTCCTGCAGCACGCGCTCCGCCGTGCGCAGGAAGGCGACGGTGCCGCGCGTGGTGCCGGTCTCGACCCCGAAGACGCCGATCCGGCGCATGAAGCCGTACTTCTCCAGCGCCCAGGCGGCCATGGGGGTGAATACGCGCCGTTCACGCAACAGTCGCCGCCCGAGCAGCATCACCGCCACGCCATCCCACCAGGAGGGGTGGTTCACGAAGATCACCGCCGGGGCGCCGGCGGGGATCTGCGGCAGGCCCCAGCGCGCGACGCGCGCCGCGCGCATGTGGCGGCGGAAGAATCGCGTGAAGGCGAGGTCGAAGAAGGCGATGTACCGCTCCGAACGGAGCGGCACCGGATCGGGCTGTGGTCGGTCCGCGCCGGTCATTCCGCTGCGAGCAGCGCGTCCCGCAGCCCGGCGCGCTCCGCCGCCGCCGACATGCCGCGCCCGCCAAGGTCGCGGTCGAGCGCATCGGCCGCGATCCAGCCCGACATCATCACCATCGGCATGCCCGGCCCCGGATGCGCCGCGCCGCCCGCGAGGTAGAGCCCCTTGATCGCCTTCGACCGGTTCGACGGCTTGAAGGCGCCGAGGAAGGCGCCGTGCGAGGCGAGGCCGTAGATCGCCCCGTCCAGCACCTTGTAGCGCTCGTGGATGTCGACCGGCGTCAGCGCACGTTCGACGACGATGCGCTCCTCGATGTCCTCCATCCCAGCGGTGCGCTTCAGCTTATCGAGGATCTGCTGCCGGTAGGGCGCGAACATCTTCGACCAGTCATGGCCGTGGCGCAGGTGCGGGGTGTGGACCAGGATGTAGAGCGCCTCGCCGCCCTCGGGTGCGACCGTGTCGTCCGACACGGAGGGCGCGCAGAGATAGGCGGTCGGATCCGGCGCGGGCTCGCCCTTGCGGTAGATGCTGTCGAACTCCTCCTCCGCATCGCGGGAGAAGACGAAGCAGTGATGCGCGAGGTGGTCGTACTTCTTCTTCAGGCCGAGATAGAGCACCACCCCCGAGCAGGCCGGCTGGTAGCCGCGCTTCTGCATGGTCTTGGCCGGCGGTCCCTTCACGAGCTCCGTATAGGTGCGGATCGCGTCCATGTTGGAGATCAGCGCGTCGCAGGGGATGCGTTCCCCGTTCGCGGTCACGCTGCGCACGGCGCCGTTGACGATCTCGATATCCGTCACCTCGGCATCGGTGCGCAGGTCGGCGCCGAGGTCGCGGGCGAGCTTCGCCAGTCCTTCCGCCACGGCGCGGGTGCCGCCGACGGGATACCAGACGCCCTCGCTCGCCTGCATGTCGCCGATCCCGCAGAGCACCGCAGGGGCGAGGTAGGGGTTCGAGCCGACATACTGGGTGAAGTGGTCGAGCATCTGCGCCAGGCGTTCGTCCGGCACGTGGCCGCGGATCACCTTCGCGACGGTCTTGCCCATGCGCAGCGCGAGGACATCGCGCAGGACCTCCGGCTTGAAGTTGCTGGCGAAGTTCAGCGTGTCGCCGATGCCCTCCACCGGCTTCCAGAAGAAGAACTTCTCGCTGATCTCGTGCAGATGGCGTGAGACTTCCTGGAACTTGCGGTAGCCCGGCCCGTTTCCCTTGCCCGGCGCGAAGGCGTCCATGGACTTCGCCATGGTGTCCACATCGGCCATCAGGTCGATGCGCGTGTTGTCGTCGAAGAAGCAGCGCCACTGCGGGTCGAGGCGGATCAGCGGCAGCTCGTCTTGCTGCACGCGGTTCGCCTCGGCGTAGATGCGGCGGAGCACGCGCGGCACGGTCAGGATGGTCGGGCCCATATCGAAGCGGAACCGCCCCGGGCCCGTCGGATTGTCGAGGTGGAGCACCGCGGCCTTGCCGCCCAGCCAGGGGTTGCGCTCGAGCAGCGTGACCTGGTGCCCGCGCGCCTGCGCGACGGCGGCGGCGGCAAGTCCGCCCAGACCGCTGCCGATGACGACGACCTTCGCGCTCATCTGCGCCTCCTGACCGTTCAGCCGCCCAGCGCGGAGTGCGCCGCGCCATGCCCGCCGCCCGCCGTCACGCCCTGCTGCAGGCCCAGATCGGCCATCAGCAGCCGCGTGCTGATGCGCGCGCCTTCGTAGATGACCGGCAGGCCGCTGCCCGGATGGGTGCCGCCGCCGACCAGATAGACGCCCTGCGCCTTGCCGAAGCGGTTGCGCGGGCGGAAATGCAGCATCTGGCGCACGTCATGCGCCAGGTTGAAGGTCGCCCCATAGCCGACCGCGTATTCGTTCCGCCAGTCCTGCGGCGTCAGCATCCGCTCGTAGCGGATGCGCGGCTCGATGTCGCCGAGGCCGAGGGCCTTCAGCCGGTCGAGCGCCACGCGACGGTAGCGCTGCGCCTCCGCCGCCCAGTCCCCGCCCTCGCGCAGGTTGGGCACGGGCACGAGGACATACAGCGTCGAATGCCCCTCCGGCGCGAGGGAGGGGTCGGTGCCTGCTGCCGCCTGGACGTAGACGGAGGGATTGTCCGGGATCTCGCCGCTCTCGATCTGGCGCAAATTGCGCTCGTAATCCTCGGCCAGCAGCACGGTGTGGTGCGCAAGGTTCGGCAGCCGCCCCTCGATGCCGAGGTAGAGCATGAAGGTCGAGCAGGAGTAGCGCGCCTTCGCGATCTTCGCGTCGGGCCATTGCGGCCGGAGCTCCTCCGGCATCAGGCCGGGGATGGCGTGGGCGAAGTCGGCGTTCACCACCACGGCGTCGGCGGCGTGGCGCGTACCGCCGACCTCGACGCCCGCGGCGCGCCGGCCTTCGAAGGCGAGGCGATCGACCTTGGCGCCGAAGCGGAACTCGACGCCGAGACGCCCGGCGACGCGCGCCATCGCTTCGGACACGGCACCGCAGCCTCCGCGCGGATGGAACACCCCATGCTCGTATTCGAGGAAGGACAGGATCGTGAACATGCTCGGGCAGCGGAAGGGGCTCATCCCGAGGTATTTCGACTGGAAGCCGAAGGCGAGGCGCGTACGCGGATCGGCGAAGTGCCGCCGCAGGTCCTGATCGAGCGACGCCCAGGGGCGCAGGTAGCGCAGCCCGTTCACCACCTCGGGCGCCAGATAGTCCGACAGGCCGCCGAAGGGGCGTTCCAGCACCGGGCGGAAGGCCTCGAGCTTGGTGCGGTTGTCCTCCATGAAGCTCCGCAGGCCGCGCGCATCGGCGGGGCTGAGCTTCGCGATCTCGGCTTCCATGCGCGCGAGGTCGGGGCTCGCGTCGACGCTGACCGGCGATGCGCCCTCGAAGACCAGCCGGTATTGCGGGTCGAGGCGCATCAGCTCGACCTCCGCGTCGAGGTCCGCGCCGCAGCTGGCGAAGATCTCGCGCAGGATGCGCGGGTAGAGGAAGAAGGTCGGGCCGATGTCGAAACGGTAGCCGCCCGGCGCGGTGACCGTGCGCGTGCGCCCGCCGACCACATCGTCGCGCTCGAAAACCGTGACTCGCGCGCCGGCAGCGGCGAGGAGCATGGCGGCGGCGAGGCCGCCGGGTCCGGCGCCGACGATGGCGACGCGCGGGCGGGTGCGGGCGATGGCAGGCAGGGGAGCGTTCATCCGGCTTGTTCGTATCCGATCCTGGATACCGCAGATTGCCCCGGATTGCGCGCCTGCAAGGTCACCTCCTTATGCGGCGAGCGCGCCCTCGATCTCGGCGACGCGCCCCGCGGCGCGCGGCAGCAGGCGGCGCAAGTAGAAATCGGCCGGCGGGCCATAGGCGGCCGGGTCCTCGGCAGCCGCACGGGCCAGCATCCAGCCGCCCAGCACCCAGCCTGCGGCCTCGAGATAGGCGACGGCGACGGACTGGCCCGCATCGGCATCGCGCGCCTGGGCGGCGATGACGGTCGCGGTGGCGGCGGCCAGCGTGTCGGCGGCGGCGCGCAGCCGGGCGTCGGGGGTGCGCTTCACCTCCTCGATCAGCGCGCGCATCTCCGCGCCGCCGTCCTTGGCGACCTTGCGCACCAGCAGGTCGATCGCCTGGATGCCGTTGGTGCCTTCGTAGATCGGGGCGATGCGGGCGTCGCGCAGGATGCGCGCGGCGCCGGTCTCCTCGATGAAGCCCATGCCGCCATGCACCTGCACGCCGGTCGAGGCCGTCTCCACGCCGCGATCGGTGCACCAGGCCTTGAGGATGGGCGTGAGCAGCGCCTGCCGCGCCTGCGCGCCCGTATCGCCGGCCGCGTGGCGATCGACGCAGATCGCGGTTTCCAGCGCGAGCAGCCGGGAGGCGAGGGTGACGGCGCGCATCTCCATCAGCATGCGTGCGACATCGGGGTGCTCGGCGATGACCCGGCCGCTCTGCACGCGCTGCGCGGCATAGGCCTCGGCGAGGCGCAGCGCCGCCGCGCCATGCGCGACGCCCTCGGTGCCGACGCCGAGACGGGCGTTGTTCATCATCGCGAACATCGCGTTCAGGCCGCGATTGGGTTCGCCGACCATCTCGGCCTCGGCGCCCTCGAACAGCATCACGCAGGTGGGCGAACCATGGATGCCGAGCTTGTGCTCGATCCCGCCGCAGCGGAGGTCGTTGCGGCTGCCATCCTCCTTCACCTTGGTCGCGACGAAGAGGCTGATGCCGCGCGAGCCCGGTGGCGCGTCGGGCAGGCGGGCGAGCACCAGGTAGACGATGTTGTCGGTGCAGTCGTGCTCGCCCCAGGTGATGAAGATCTTCTGGCCATGCAGGGCGTACTTGCCGTTGGGCAGGGGCTCGGCGCGGGTGCGCAGCACGCCGAGGTCGCTGCCGGCATTGGGTTCGGTGAGGCACATCGCGCCGGTCCATTCGCCGCTGACCATCCTGGGCAGCCAGCGCGCCGCCTGGTCGGGTGTCGCATAGTGCATCAGGCAGTCGATGGCGCCGGCCGTCAGCATCGGACCGAGCATGAACGACGTGTCGGCCGCCATGCCGAGCTCGGTCATCGCGGTCCAGAGCGAGTGCGGCAGGCCCTGGCCGCCGTATTCCGCGGGCGCGGAGAGCGACTGCCATCCGCCCTCGACCCACTTCGCATAGGCGGCGGGATAGGTGGGCGGGGTGGTGACGACGCCATTGGCATAGACCGCGCCGGCACGGTCGGCGGCGAGCGCGTTGGGCTGCAGCACCTCGGTGCAGAAGCGGTCGGCCTCGGTGACGATCTGGGCGATGTCCTCGGCCGAGAGCGGCGCGCCGGCCTTCTCGCTCACGGCGGGCAGGCCGACCACGCGGGTCAGGCCGAAGATCAGGTCGGTGGCGGCGGTCGTGGTCATGCGGGAATGCCTTCGAGCGCGGAGAGGAGGCCGGGGGCGGGCGGTGCCTCGCCGGCCGCCCAGGGGACGAGGGCCGGCAGCAGCGCCGGGTCGGCCGCCGCGGCGGCGAGCGCCAGGCCGAGCAGCGGGCCGAACTTGAAGCCATGGCCGGAGAAGCCGGACATCACCAGGCAGCGCGGTGTGGCGGGCTCGAGGACGAAGCGCTCCGCGTCCTCGACGTCGTAGTAGCAGGCCCGCGCGCCGAGGATGCGGTAGCCCGCCATGTCGCGCAGGCGGGGGCGAGCGAAGGCGAGGATCTCCTCCGCCTCGGCCGGCGTCGCGTCGCGCGGGTCGGCCTCGGCATCGCCCACGCGGGAGAAGCGGTGGTCACCGATCTTGAGCGGCGTGCCCGCGACCGGCGGCACGGCGTAGAATCCGCCGTCCTCGGCGAGGTCGAGCAGCATCGGGGCCTTCGACCAGCCGTCCCGGTGCTGCGGCGGCGGTTCGAGCAGCACGAGGATCTGGCGGGAGGCGACGACGCGCGGGCCCAGCGCGGCGGGGATTAGGCGCGGCGCCCAGGGCCCGGCGGCGACCACCAGCAGGTCCGCGCTGCGCTCCGTGCCGTCGGCGAGGCGCAGCGTGGCACGGTCGGGATCGACGGCGGCGGCGCGGGCGCGCTCGATCGTCACGCCGCGGGCGGCGAGGTGCCGCGCCAGGCCCTCGACGATCCGCCCGGCGAGCAGCACGCCGCCGGGTTTCATGTGGAACGCGGCGCCGATGCCGGCCTCAGTGAAGATCGGGAAGCGGGCGGCGACCTCGGCTGCCGTCAGGTCGTCGAAGGCGAGGCCGTCGGCGGCGAGCGTCGCGCGGCTCTCGCCGAGCCAGCCCCTGGTGCTGCCGGAGACGGCGAGCACGCCGGTCTGGATGTGCAGCGCCTCCCCGATGTCGCGCCAGACCATGTCCCAGGCGGCATAGGCGGGATCGACCATGCGCATGTAGCCGGCCTGGGCGCCGTAGGCGTGGCGGATCAGCCGGTGGTGGTCGACGGAGGCTCCGCGCGGGTTCGGGATCTCGTCCTGCTCGACGATGCTGACGGAGAAGCCCCGGCGGGCCAGGCCCCATGCGGCCGAGAGCCCCATGATGCCGGCGCCGAGGACGAGTGCGGTGGGAGGGGATGCCATCGCGGCCATCCTATGCCGCGCCGCCGGGCGGGTGTGAACACTCCGCGGTCAGGCGGATGACGCCGGTCAAGACATCGCCCGGGGCAAGGACGCGCATCGGGCCGAGGGGCGCGAGATCCGGCCGGTTCGGCGCGTCCGGGAGGTGGGAGGACGGCTCGACGCAGAGCACCGGCTGCGGGGGCGGAGCGTAGACCTGGAGGTTGGTGGCCAGCGCGCCCGTCGCCGCGATGGTCAGGTCCAGGCCTGGCCAGGCGATGCGCGCGGCGCCGTCCCAGCCGGCGAAATGGGTGTCGAGCCCGAGGAAGGCGTCCTCCCCGCCGTCGAGGCCGGCGGTGGGCGCCGCCGAGACCGGCAGGCAGCGGGCGTCATGGGTGCATCGATGGGTGGCACGGAAGGCGAGGCGCGTGCCCGGCGGCCGGACGAACCAGGGGTGCCAGCCGGCGCCGAAGGGCATGGGATCCTGTCCCGTATTGGTCACGGCAAGGTCCAGGGTGAAGCCGTCCTCCGCTGCCGTCATCGCGAGGTGGGCGGCGTAGCGGTAGGGCGAACCCTCGACCGATTGGGTCAGAGACACGCGATCCGGCGCGGCCTGCGCGACGGTCCAGGCGCGGTCGCGGGACAGGCCGTGGATGGCCGTTCCGTCCTGCGGCCGGTTGATCGGCAGCCGGTGCGGCCCGAGTCGCCCGCCATCGAGCCGGTTCGCCCAGGGGATCATCCAGAAGGCGCCGAAAGGCCCGCCGAGGCGCGTTCCCCCCGGCGCCGGGACGAGGATGTCCTGGCCGGCGAAGCGCAGCCGCGTCAGTCCCGCCCCGTCGGCCGGCTGGACCGTCGCCTCCCAGCCCCCGCCCGTGATGTGGATGCCGTCCATGCCTGTCTCCCGTCCCCGGCCATCGGCCCGGGGGGCGCAGCCAATGAAGGTGGGGGTGCGGGGGAGTTCGCTCCCCCGCGTCCTTTCTCAGGTCAGCGTCAGCTCGACCCGTCCGAGCGTGTCGAACTCGACCACCACCGTGGACGGCCCGTCGAGCCAGATCGGCGGCGTCACGGACCCCAGGAACACCACCTGCCCCGCCCGCAGCCCGCCGAATGCCGTCGCGCAGGCCGAGGAGGCGAGCCAGGCCAGCGCCTCGAAGGGATGGCCGAGCAGGTCGGCGCCGACGCCTTCCCCGCGCACCGTCCCGTTCACCGTCATCCGCCCGCGCGTGGCCGCGAGATCCAGGCCCAGTGCCCGCCATCCCGCGACCGGGGTCCCGAGCACCCCGCCGGCATGGAAGACCTGGTCGGCGATCAGCGTGGGCGTGGTCAGCACCGCGAGGTCGTCGTAGCGCTTCTCGACGATCTCGATGGCGGGAAAGACCTCGCCCACGGCGTCGCCCGCCTGGTCGCGGGTGCAGGGCCCCGGCGGGATGTCGCGGGCGAGGCGCAGGGCGACCTCGCATTCGACGCCGGGGTTGAGGAAATCGGCGTAGCGGACGGTGGCCGGCGTCGGGCGCAGCCCGGCCTTGGGCGTAAAGCCGCCGGCGGGGCCGGACAGGCCGAGGATCGCCTGCATCTGCTTCGTGGTGGCGCCGATCTTGAAGCCGGCCGGCGGCAGGCCGCCCAGGCGCAGCGCGACCTCCTTCTGCACGGCGTAGCCCGCTTCCGGCGTCTTCGGCGCGATGGCGCCGAGCGGGGCGAGGATGCGCTTGCTGCGGCGGGCCTCGATGATGGCTTCGGCGGCGTCGGATGCCATGGTGTGTCCTCCCTGCGTGCGGACATGGTCGCCGCGGGCCGGGCGCGGGGCAAGGGAGGCGGCGATGTACATCCGCTACAGGGTGATGCTGCTGGTGGCGGCGCTGGTGGCGGGCGCGGCCGTGGTGAACCCCCTCACCGGCGACGTGGATGCCCTCGAGGAACGGACGGGGCTCTTCGCCTTCCTCGGCACGCTGGTCATCGACGGGATCGTGCTGCTTGCCGGGGCTCTCGCGGCGATCTACGCGGCGTCGGTCTTCTTCCCGCGCCGGTGGGGGGAGAGGGCGGGACCGGTCGGCGCGATCGTCGCGGCGGCGGTCGCGGCGTTCTGCTTCAGGGTGTTGTGGCCGGGCGGGGCATGACGGTCACCGAGAGGGGCGCCGCCCCTCTCGGGCTCACCCCGCCGAGGGCCGAAAGGCCCTCGGAACCCGGTTTCCAAGGGCATTTCGGCCTTTGGTGGGGGCTCTCGAGGCCTAGCGGCGCACGATCTCGTAGAGCGCGACGGCCGCGGCGGCCGCGACGTTGAGGCTTTCGACGCCTTCGGCCATGGGCAGCCGCACCAGCTCGTCGCAGGTCTCGCGCTGCAGCCGGCGCAGGCCGGTGTCCTCGGCGCCCAGGACCAACGCGACGCGGCGGTCGCGCGGCGCGGCCTCGGCCAGGGTCCGCTTCGCATCGCCGGCCAGGCCCATCACCCAGAAGCCCGCATTCTGCAGCGTGGCGATGGCGCGGGAGAGGTTCACCTCGCGGACCACCGGCACCACGTCGAGCGTGCCGGAGGCCGCGCGGGCGAGCGCCCCGGTCTCGGGCGGCGCGTGGCGGTCCTGGAGCACGACGCAGGCGGCGCCGAAGGCCGCGGCGGATCGCAGCACCGCGCCGACATTGCGCGGGTCCGTCACCTGGTCGAGCAGCAGCACCGGCCCTTCGCCGGCCTCGATCGCGTCCTCGAGGGCCACGGCCTCGAGCGGTTCGGCCAGCAGGGCGATGCCCTGGTGGATCGCGTCCTCGGGCAGGAAGGTTCCGAAGCGGGATCTGTCCGAACGTTCGGGCGTCACGCGCCAGGGGCCGGCGAAGCGTTCGCGCAGCGCGGCCTCGGCCTCGGCGGTGGTCAGCAGGCGGCGCGGCTTGCGGCGCGGATTCGACAGCGCACCGAGCACGGCATGTTGACCGTAGATCCAATAGGCGCCGGACCCCGCGCCGGCGCCCGGGCGGGGCGGTTCGGGCGCGGCCTCGACGGGCTCGGGACGGCGGGCGGGCTCCGCGTCGGGGCGCGGCAAGCGGCCGCGGCCGGGCGGACCGGCAGGGCCGCGCGTGGGGGGGCGGCCTTCGGGCCGCTTCGGGGGACGTCGCATGACGACCATCCTGCCCTGGACGTCCGATCAGCGCCAACCGCGCGCTCTCCGTTGACAGGCCGGGCGCCATGGGCTTTACCCCGCGCGCTCCCGCCGGCCTCGGTCGGGTGAGCGGCTGCGGAGGGGTGCCCGAGTGGCTAAAGGGGACGGACTGTAAATCCGTTGGCTTGCGCCTACGTTGGTTCGAATCCAACCCCCTCCATATCGCCCGCCCGTGTCGAACGGGGTGACTTTCCCGGTCCGGGCGGCCGGAACTTGGTGGGTTCGCGGCGCCTTCCGGCGCGGGTGTAGCTCAATGGTAGAGCCCCAGCCTTCCAAGCTGGTTGTGCGGGTTCGATTCCCGTCACCCGCTCCAGCGAAGCGCGGGTGTCGGTTGGCATTGACGGATCGGAACGAGGACGCAGGACAGGGCCATGGCGAAGGCGAAATTCGAGCGGAACAAGCCGCACTGCAACATTGGCACGATCGGGCACGTGGACCATGGCAAGACGTCGCTGACGGCGGCGATCACCAAGGTTCTCGCGAAGTCGGGCGGTGCGTCGTTCACGGCGTACGACCAGATCGACAAGGCGCCTGAGGAGCGGGCCCGCGGCATCACGATCTCGACGGCGCATGTCGAGTACGAGACGCCGAACCGGCACTACGCGCATGTGGACTGCCCCGGCCACGCCGACTACGTGAAGAACATGATCACGGGCGCGGCGCAGATGGACGGCGCGATCCTGGTGGTCTCGGCGGCCGACGGCCCGATGCCGCAGACGCGCGAGCACATCCTGCTGGCGCGCCAGGTGGGCGTGCCGGCGCTGGTGGTGTTCCTGAACAAGTGCGACATGGCGGACCCCGACCTGCTCGAGCTGGTCGAGATGGAAGTGCGCGAGCTGCTGTCGTCGTACCAGTTCCCGGGCGACGACATTCCGATCATCAAGGGCTCGGCGCTGTGCGCGCTCGAGGACCGCGAGCCGGAGCTGGGCGAGCAGGCGATCCTGAAGCTGATGGAGGCGGTGGACGCCTACATTCCGCAGCCGGCGCGCGAGGTGGACAAGCCGTTCCTGATGCCGGTCGAGGACGTGTTCTCGATCTCGGGCCGCGGGACGGTGGTGACGGGCCGCGTGGAGCGGGGGATCATCAAGGTCGGTGAGGAAGTCGAGATCGTGGGCCTGAAGGCCACGGTGAAGACGACGGTCACGGGCGTGGAGATGTTCCGCAAGCTGCTCGACCAGGGCCAGGCGGGCGACAACATCGGCGCGCTGCTGCGCGGCACGAAGCGTGAGGACGTGGAGCGCGGGCAGGTGCTGGCGGCGCCGGGTTCGATCACGCCGCACACGGAGTTCAAGGCGGAAGCCTACGTGCTGACGAAGGAAGAGGGCGGGCGTCATACGCCGTTCTTCACGAACTATCGTCCGCAGTTCTACTTCCGGACGACGGACGTGACGGGCGTGGTGACGCTGCCCGAGGGCGTGGAGATGGTGATGCCGGGCGACAACGTGTCGATGGACGTGACGCTGATCGCGCCGATCGCGATGGACGAAGGCCTGCGCTTCGCGATCCGCGAAGGCGGCCGCACCGTCGGCGCCGGCGTCGTCGCCAAGATCACGAAGTAAAAAGGGCCGTCAGGGCCTTGAGTCCTCGGCGCGCGGCGGTAGTGTTGCCGCCCCGCGCCGGGACCGGATAGGGGCGTAGCTCAATTGGCTAGAGCGCCGGTCTCCAAAACCGGAGGTTGGGGGTTCGAGACCCTCCGCCCCTGCCATTCCTGCCCGTCGCGGCAATTCTCAGCGTGGGTGGCGACCCTGACGGGACGCCGCCCGCACTCGTTCCAGAGGTAATGGTCTTGGCCAAGCTCGATCCGGCGCAGTTCGTCCGGGAAGTCCGCCAGGAAGTGGCCCGGGTGACCTGGCCCTCGCGCAAGGAGACGCTCGTCACCACCGGTCTGGTGCTGGCGCTGTCGGCGCTGGCCGCGGTGTTCTTCCTGGTGACGGACCAGCTGATCCAGCTGGTCATGCGCCTTGTGTTCAAGATCGGCTGAAGGGGACGCCGCCGTGGCCGACAAGAAGTGGTACGTGGTCCATGTTTACTCGGGCTTCGAGAAGAAGATCGCCGAGCAGATCAAGCAGCAGGCCGCGCAGAAGGGCCTCGCGGACAAGTTCGACGAGGTGCTGGTCCCGACCGAGCAGATCACCGAGGTCCGCCGCGGCCAGAAGGTCGACACCGACCGCAAGTTCTTCCCCGGCTACGTGCTGGTGAAGATGGAGATGACCGACGACGCGTGGCACCTGGTGAAGGACACGCCGAAGGTCACGGGCTTCCTCGGCGCGCGCAACAAGCCGCAGCCGGTCCCGGCGAGCGAGGCCGAACGCCTGCTGAAGCAGGTGCAGGAAGGCGTCGAGAAGCCCCGCAAGCCCGCCGTGGTCTTCGAGGTGGGCGAGCAGGTCCGCGTCGCCGACGGTCCCTTCACGTCCTTCAACGGCGTGGTGGAGGAAGTCGACGAGGAGAAGGGCCGCGTGAAGGTGTCGGTCTCGATCTTCGGGCGCTCGACGCCGGTCGACCTGGAATACGGGCAGGTCGAGAAGCTGTAAGGGCCTCGGGCGAGCTGCCCGCGAATCCCCGCCGGGGTTGCCGGGCCACCCCGGACCCCGCCGGATGCCGAATCAGATGCGCCGCCAGTAGGCGATGTAGCATCGGATGGGCTCCGGGAGCGTCCCGCCCGGGGCAACCTGCATCCTGATGCCGGGAATGAAGCCAGGGCGCGCGCCGTTCTGCACCTGAACGGCCCCGAAGGTGCGCCGCCAGACCAACGCCTCGACCGCCGCGCAGGGGCTGGACTGACGTTCCCAGACGAAAGGGAACAGCGTCAACACGCCGACCGCGATGGCGATCGTTGCCAGCAGCAGTTGGAACGTGAACCGAATCCAGCGGGCTGAAGCCCGCGGCGCACCAGGGTCGGCGCGGAACCAGTGCAGTTCGAACCGCCCGCGGCGGCCGCGATGCAGGCCCTCGAAGCGGCGTCGCCGCGAATCATCCTCGCCGCTCAATGTTTCCGGCCCTGGCTATGCTGTCGCGCGAGCCTAACCAGTCCGATGCGGATCGATCCAGCCCATCGAAGAGCGTTCAGCGCGGCCGGAAGGCCAGGGCTTCGTGGCCCCGCACGGTCGCCTCGACCATGCCCTCCCGGCAGGCGACCAGCCCGCCCTCTACCGCATCCTCCCACACCGTCAGGCGCGGGCAGGAGGTTCGCCAGGCGTCGAGCACCTCGGCATAGGGCCGCGGCCGCTCCGCGACGAAGGCCACGAGGTCGAGGATCAGCGGGCGCAACGTCTCGGACAAGTGCGGATCTCCTTCGAAACGATCCGATCCTGCGCGCAGGCGAGCCGCCCGCGCCATGCAATTGATGCGGAGGGGGGCTGCGCCCCGGTCAGGCTTCGGCCGGCCGCCGGGCGGTGCGCCGGCGCGGCAGGGCCCGCAACGCAGCGGCGCCCAGGCCGGCGATGCCGACCCACAGCGCCGGCCGCAGGCCGAAGGTCACGTCCAGATTGGCCTCGAGTACGCGCCAGGGGTTGATCCCTGTCGCCAGCGCATACCAGGCGAACTCGATCCCGGCCGTCGCCGCGGCGGCCGCCACGGCCAGCGCCAGCAGGACCGGCAGCGACGGCGCCCCGCCCTGTGGCGCGACCAGCCGGTAGCCCATCAACCAGGCGAAGAGCCCGGCCATGAGCATCGGCTCGGTGACGTCGGCCTTGGATTGCAGGGTGAAATGGACCAGCGCGAGCGCCGCGATCGGGTAGGCGAGGCGATGCAGCCGCCGCCAGCCCGGCCCGCCCAGCCGTTGCACTGCCCCGTCGGTCGAGGTCGCGGCCAGCGCCGCGAGGCCGAGCAGCGCCACGAAGCCGATCGTGAGGTAGATGCGGCGGAGGATCTCACTCGCGACCTTCAGCCAGTCGAAGGCGAGGTCGCCGGCGTAGATGACCAGATGCAGCATGACATAGGCGAAGCAGGCCACGCCGATCATGCGCCGCAGCTCGGCGATGCGGGCCTGGCGCAGGATCTGCCGCGCCGGCGTGATGGCGAGCGAGAGCAGCAGCAGTCTTATCGCCCAGGTGCCGCTGTCATGCGTCGCCGCCTGCCAGGGCTTGGGGCCGAGGGTGGCGGTCCAGGCCGCCTCGGCCAGCAGCAGCGCGGGGAGGAAGAGAGCGGCGAAGACGACGGCCTTGAAGGGCGAGAAGGCGCCGGTGCGGTCGCGCCAGGGCATGCGGGCGGGATCTCCTGTTCCGCCCCATATACGTTGCCGCAGCGGCGGCGGTTAGCATCTGCTAAAGGCACTGGACTCATCCGCCGGGGCGGGCTAGATGCCCGGCCTCGCCGACCGGCCGGGGGATTTCCCCGGCCTTCGGCGTTTCAGGGAACGCGGGAGAGCCTCAGGGCTCGCACGGACCGCGGGCCTCTGGAGTAACAGCAGAGGACTGCCACAGTGGCGAAGAAGATCGCAGGCTACATCAAGCTGCAGATCCCGGCCGGCAAGGCGAACCCGTCGCCGCCCGTCGGGCCCGCGCTCGGTCAGCGCGGCCTGAACATCATGCAGTTCGTGAAGGAATTCAACGCGGCGACGCAACAGATGGAGCCCGGCACCCCGACGCCGGTCGTCATCACCGCGTACACCGACCGCACCTTCTCCTTCGTGACGAAGACGCCGCCGAACACCTACTTCCTGCTCAAGGCCGCGAAGCTCGAGAAGGGCTCCACCGCGCCGGGCAAGTCGGGTCCGGTCGGTCGCGTGACGAAGGCCCAGCTGGTCGAGATCGCGAAGACCAAGATGGTGCACATGAACGCGAACGACGTCGACGCGGCCGTGCGGATGCTCGCGGGGTCCGCGCGCTCCATGGGCCTCACCGTGGTGGAGGGCTGATCCCATGGCGAAGCAGGGCAAGCGTCTGAAGGCCGTCTACGCCGGTTTCGACCGCGAGAAGGCCTATGCGCTGGAAGAGGCGGTGAAGCTCGCCAAGACCAACGCCAAGGCGAAGTTCGACGAGACGATCGAGATCTCGATGAACCTCGGCATCGACCCGCGTCACGCCGACCAGATGGTCCGCGGCGTGGTCGGCCTGCCGCACGGCACCGGCAAGACGGTCCGCGTGGGCGTCTTCGCCCGCGGCCCGAAGGCCGAGGAAGCCAAGGCCGCCGGTGCCGACGTGGTGGGCGCGGACGACCTCGCGGCGCTGGTGCAGGAAGGCAAGATCGAGTTCGATCGCTGCATCGCGACCCCGGACATGATGGCCCTGGTCGGTCGCCTCGGTAAGGTGCTGGGCCCGCGCGGCCTGATGCCGAACCCGAAGCTCGGCACCGTGACCATGGACGTGAAGGGCGCCGTGACGGCCGCCAAGGCCGGCCAGGTCGAGTTCCGCGCCGAGAAGGCGGGCATCATCCATGCCGGCATCGGCAAGGCGTCGTTCGGCGAGGACCAGCTCCTGGCCAATGCGCGCGCCTTCGTGGACGCGATCCAGCGCGCCAAGCCGACCGGCGCCAAGGGGACCTACGTGAAGAAGGTCGCCGTGTCCTCGACGATGGGCCCGGGCGTGCGGGTGGACGTCGCCAGCCTCGCGGCCGGCGCCTGACGAGATACGCCCGGTCCCTCGGGGCCGGGCGGGCAGGGGGCGGCCTTGGCCGTTCCCGAAACCTGTCGGAGACCTCCTGTCACCCCTCGGGGTGGTGAAGGGCCCTCGGGCCCGCAGGGGAGAGACGGGGTGCCGAAGCGATGACGTATCCCGTGCCGCTGGCACGGGTATGGCTTGGCTTGGTGTTCCGGCCTGACAGGCGAACCGGGGTGTGGGGCAGGTCCCGCGCCCCCGAGTGAACCGGCCGGAGCCCTTCCACAAGGCGCCGGCCACCGACGGAGACGTGGAGTGGACCGTACGGAGAAGCGTGAGTTCGTCGCCTCCCTCGCGGCCGTCTTCGCAGACACGTCGTTCGTGCTCGTGGCCCAGAACAAGGGTCTTACGGTCGCGGACGTCAGTGAGCTGCGCCGGCGGATGCGCGCGGCGGGTGCGACGTACAAGGTCGCGAAGAACCGCCTGGCCACCCTCGCCCTCGAAGGCACCCGTTTCGACGGCGTCAAGCCGCTGCTGAAGGGCCCGACCGCGCTCGCGTGGTCGACGGATCCGGTGGCGGTGGCGAAGACCGCGGTCGAGTTCGCCAAGACGAACGACAAGTTCGTTGTCCTGGGCGGTGCGCTCGGAACCCAGACGCTGAACGCCGATGGCGTGAAGGCTCTGGCCGAGCTGCCGTCCCTGGAGACGCTGCGCGCGCAGCTGCTGGGTCTCATCCAGACCCCGGCGACGCGGATCGCGGGCATCCTCCAGGCCCCTGGTGGGCAGGTGGCGCGGGTCCTTTCGGCTTACGCCAAGAAGGACGAGGCCCAGGCGGCCTGAGGGCCGAGTGGAATCATTCCCTGGCATGGGTTGCCGGGGAGTTGCAGAACCGAAGTCAAGCCATTAGATCGAGGAGCATTCAAACATGGCCGATCTCGCGAAGCTGGTGGACGAGCTGTCGTCCCTGACCGTCCTGGAAGCCGCCGAGCTCTCCAAGATGCTTGAGGAGAAGTGGGGCGTTTCCGCCGCGGCGCCGGTCGCCGTTGCGGCGGCGCCGGCCGCGGGTGGCGGTGCTGCCGCCCCGGCTGCCGAGGCCCAGACCGAGTTCACCGTGATCCTTGCCGCCTCCGGCGACAAGAAGATCAACGTGATCAAGGAGATCCGCACCATCACCGGCCTCGGCCTCAAGGAAGCCAAGGACCTGGTCGAGGGCGCCCCGAAGACCGTCAAGGAAGGCGTGTCCAAGGACGAGGCGGACAAGATCAAGAAGGTGCTGGAAGAGAACGGCGCCAAGGTCGAGATCAAGTGATCTCGCCCTCCGTCCCCGTCCGGCGACGGGCGGGGATGGGGGAACAGTGTTGAGAGGGTGCGGGTGGGGTTGCCGGAAGGGTCCGGCAATGCCGCCCGTTCCTGCGTTGCCAGGGATGGCGATGCGAGAGTTCCCCGCCGGCCGGGGTGTTCGGGCCGGGGCAGATAGGGAAGCAGGACAGGCATGAACGCTATCACGAAGTCGTTCACGGGGCGCAAGCGGATCCGCAAGAGCTTCGGGCGTCTCCCCGAAGTGGCGCCGATGCCGAACCTCATCGACGTGCAGCGGGCTTCCTACGAGGCCTTCCTGCAGATGGAGGTGAGCCCGGACAGCCGGACGCATACCGGCCTGCAGGAAGTCTTCAAGTCCGTCTTCCCGATCGACGATTTCGCCGGGCGTGGCCGCCTGGAGTTCGTGCAGTACGAGCTCGAGGAGCCGAAGTACGACGTCGAGGAATGCATCCAGCGCGGGCTGACCTTCGCCGCGCCGCTGAAGGTGCGCCTGCGCCTGATCGTATGGGACGTGGATGAGGACACCGGGTCCCGCTCCGTCCGCGATATCAAGGAGCAGGACGTCTACATGGGCGACATGCCGCTCATGACGGACAACGGCACCTTCATCATCAACGGCACCGAGCGCGTCATCGTCTCCCAGATGCACCGTTCGCCGGGCGTGTTCTTCGACCACGACAAGGGCAAGACGCACTCCTCGGGCAAGTACCTGTTCGCCGCGCGCGTCATCCCCTATCGCGGCTCCTGGCTCGACTTCGAGTTCGATGCCAAGGACATCTGCTATGTCCGCATCGACCGGAAGCGGAAGCTGCCGACGACGACGCTGCTGCTTGCGTTGGACGGTACGCGCACCGAAGGGCTGCGCGCCCAGGCCGCCGCCGAGGGCCGCGACCTGGAGCCGAACGAGATCCGCGGCATGGACGCCGAGGAGATCCTCAACGCCTTCTACGGCCAGGTGGTGTTCAGCCGCGGGCCGAAGGGCTGGTCCCGCGCCTTCGATCCCGAGGCCTTCCGCGGCGTGAAGCTCGCCGAGCCGCTGGTCGACGCCAAGACCGGCCTGGTGGTGGCCGAGAAGGACGCGAAGCTGACCCCGCGCGCGGCGCGCAAGATCGCCGAGGCCGGGACGACCGAGGTGCTGGTCGGCCGCGCCGACCTCCTCGGCCGCTTCGTGGCCGAGGACCTCGTTGATCTGCAGACCGGCGAGATCTGGGCCGAGGCCGGCGACGAACTGACCGAGCCGAAGCTCGCGGCCATCGAGGGCGCGGGGCTCGACCGCCTCCCGACGCTCGCGATCGACCAGTCGGTCGGCCCGTGGATGCGCAATACGCTCGCGGTGGACAAGAACACCAACCGCGACGAAGCGCTGATGGACATCTACCGGGTCATGCGCCCGGGTGAGCCGCCGACGCCGGAGACCGCCGAAGCCCTGTTCAAGGGCCTGTTCTTCGACGCCGAGCGCTATGACCTCTCGGCCGTCGGCCGCGTGAAGATGAACATGCGCCTCGGCTTCAGCACCGAGGAAGTGCCGGACCACGTCCGCACGCTGCGCAAGCACGACATCGTCGCGACGCTGCGCGTGCTGATGGACCTGAAGGACGGCCGCGGCCAGATCGACGACATCGACAATCTCGGCAACCGCCGGGTGCGCTCGGTCGGCGAGCTGATGGAGAACCAGTACCGCGTCGGCCTGCTGCGCATGGAGCGCGCGATCAAGGAGCGCATGGGGTCGGTCGATATCGACACCGTCATGCCGCACGACCTGATCAACGCGAAGCCGGCCGCCGCCGCGGTGCGCGAGTTCTTCGGCTCCTCGCAGCTGTCGCAGTTCATGGACCAGACCAATCCGCTGTCCGAGGTGACGCACAAGCGCCGCCTCTCGGCGCTTGGCCCGGGCGGCCTGACGCGTGAGCGCGCCGGCTTCGAGGTGCGCGACGTGCACCCGACGCATTACGGCCGCATCTGCCCGATCGAGACGCCGGAAGGCCCGAACATCGGCCTGATCAACTCGCTCGCGACCTTCGCCAAGGTGAACAAGTACGGCTTCATCGAGACGCCCTACCGCCTCGTGAAGGACGGCAAGATCGTCGGCGACCCGCGCTATCTCTCCGCGATGGAGGAGGAGCGGCTCGTCGTCGCGCAGGCCGATGCGAATGTCGACGACGCCGGCGCCTTCAAGGACGAGCTCGTTTCGGTCCGCCAGGGCGGCGACTTCCGCTTGGTGAAGCCGGAGGAAGTGACGGCGATCGACGTCTCGCCCAAGCAGCTCGTCTCCGTCGCCGCGGCGCTGATCCCGTTCCTCGAGAACGACGACGCCAACCGCGCGCTGATGGGTTCGAACATGCAGCGCCAGGCGGTGCCGCTGATCCGCGCCGATGCGCCGCTGGTCGGCACCGGCATGGAAGCCGCGGTCGCGCGTGACTCCGGCGCGACCATCGTCGCGAAGCGCGACGGCGTGATCGACAGCATCGATGGCGCGCGCATCGTGGTACGCGCGACGGGCGACGACGGCACGACCCGCGGCGTCGACATCTACCGTCTGCGCAAGTTCATGCGCTCCAACCAGTCGACCTGCATCAACCAGCGTCCGCTGGTGAAGGTGGGCGACAAGGTGCTGGCCGGCGACATCATCGCCGACGGGCCCTCGACGGAGCTCGGTGAACTCGCCCTCGGCCGGAACGTGCTCGTCGCGTTCATGCCGTGGAACGGCTACAACTTCGAGGACTCGATCCTGATCAGCGAGCGCATCGCGAAGGACGACGTCTTCACCTCGATCCACATCGAGGAATTCGAGGTGATGGCCCGCGACACCAAGCTGGGCCAGGAAGAGATCACCCGCGACATCCCGAATGTCGGTGAGGAGGCGCTGCGGAACCTCGACGAGGCCGGCATCGTCTACATCGGCGCCGAGGTGCAGCCGGGCGACATCCTGGTCGGCAAGGTGACGCCGAAGGGCGAAAGCCCGATGACGCCGGAAGAGAAGCTGCTCCGCGCCATCTTCGGCGAGAAGGCCTCCGACGTCCGCGACACCTCGCTGAAGCTGCCGCCGGGCGTGGCGGGCACCATCGTCGACGTTCGCGTCTTCTCCCGCCGCGGCGTGGACAAGGACGAGCGTGCGATGGCGATCGAGCGCGCCGAGATCGAGCGCCTGGCCAAGGACCGCGACGACGAGAAGGCGATCCAGGAGCGGTCCTTCTATTCCCGTCTGCGCGAGCGGATGCTGAACAAGAAGGCCTCCGGCGGCTTCAAGGGCGTGAAGGCCGGCACGGTCATCACCGATGAGGTGCTGGACCAGTTCGCCAAGGCGACCTGGCGCCAGATCGGCGTGTCGGACGATGCGGCGATGGCGGAGATCGAGGCGCTGAAGCGTGAATTCGACGCCGCGGTCGAGAAGCTGCAAAAGCGCTTCGAGTCCAAGGTCGAGAAGCTGCAGCGCGGCGACGAGCTGCCGCCCGGCGTGATGAAGATGGTCAAGGTCTTCGTCGCGGTGAAGCGCAAGCTGCAGCCGGGCGACAAGATGGCCGGCCGCCACGGCAACAAGGGTGTCGTCTCCCGCGTCGTGCCGATCGAGGACATGCCGTTCCTCGAGGATGGCAGCCATGTCGACCTCGTGCTGAACCCGCTCGGCGTGCCCTCGCGCATGAACGTCGGGCAGATCCTCGAGACGCATCTCGGCTGGGCCTGCGCGAGCCTCGGCAAGCAGGTCGGCGAGATGGTGGAGGAGTACCGCCACCGCGGTGCCCGCCGCAGCGAGCTCGAAGAGAAGCTCAAGGGCGTCTACGGCGAGGAGATCTTCGCCCGCGACATCGCGCCGATGAGCGACGAGCAACTGGTCGAGCTCGGCGAGAACCTGCGCAAGGGCATCCCCATCGCGACGCCGGTCTTCGACGGCGCCCGCATGGACGATATCGAGGGCATGCTGGAGAAGGCCGGCCTCGACAGGTCCGGGCAGGTCTGGCTGCACGATGGCCGCACGGGCGAGAAGTTCGAGCGCAAGGTCACGGTCGGCTACATCTACATGCTGAAGCTGCACCACCTGGTCGACGACAAGATCCACGCGCGTTCGATCGGGCCCTACTCGCTCGTCACCCAGCAGCCGCTGGGCGGCAAGGCGCAGTTCGGCGGCCAACGCTTCGGCGAAATGGAGGTGTGGGCGCTCGAGGCCTATGGCGCGGCGTACACCCTGCAGGAGATGCTGACGGTCAAGTCGGACGACGTCTCGGGCCGTACCAAGGTCTATGAGGCGATCGTGCGCGATCAGGACAACTTCGAGGCCGGCATTCCGGAATCCTTCAACGTGCTCGTGAAGGAACTGAAGTCGCTCGGCCTCAACGTCGATCTGGAGAACCGCCCGGCGTGATGCGCCGGCGCTCCACCCCTTTCGAAACGCTCAGCCGCCGTGGTGATGCCACGGCGGCGGCCTCATTCACGAGGACCGCATGAACGAGCTGATGAAGATCCTGGGCCAGACCGGCCAGGCGATGACCTTCGACCAGATCAAGATCACGATCGCTTCGCCCGAGCAGATCCGGTCCTGGTCCTACGGCGAGATCAAGAAGCCCGAGACCATCAACTACCGCACCTTCAAGCCGGAGCGGGATGGTCTGTTCTGCGCGCGCATCTTCGGTCCGATCAAGGACTACGAGTGCCTGTGCGGCAAGTACAAGCGGATGAAGTTCCGCGGCATCATCTGCGAGAAGTGCGGCGTCGAGGTGACCCTGGCCAAGGTGCGCCGTGAGCGCATGGGTCATATCGAGCTGGCCTCCCCGGTCGCGCACATCTGGTTCCTGAAGTCGCTGCCGAGCCGCGTCGGCCTGATGGTCGACATGTCGCTCAAGGAGCTCGAGAAGGTCCTGTACTTCGAGAACTACGTGGTTCTCGAGCCGGGCCTGACCGACCTGAAGCTCCATCAGCTGCTGAACGAGGACCAGTACCAGCAGAAGATGGACGAGTTCGGCGAGGACGCCTTCTCGGTCGGCATCGGCGCCGAGGCCGTCAAGCAGATGCTCGGCGGCATCGACCTGCAGCAGGAAGGCGTGAAGCTGCGCGGCGAGCTGAAGGAGACGACCTCCGAGGCGAAGCGCAAGAAGCTCGTGAAGCGCCTGAAGCTGATCGAGTCCTTCGCGGAATCGGGCGCGCATCCGCAGTGGATGATCCTCGACGTGATCCCGGTCATCCCGCCCGAGCTGCGTCCGCTGGTGCCGCTGGACGGCGGCCGCTTCGCGACCTCGGACCTCAATGACCTCTATCGTCGCGTCATCAACCGCAACAACCGCCTGAAGCGGCTGATAGAGCTGCGCGCGCCCGACATCATCGTGCGCAACGAGAAGCGCATGCTGCAGGAGGCCGTCGACGCGCTGTTCGACAACGGCCGCCGCGGCCGCGCCATCACGGGCGCGAACAAGCGTCCGCTGAAGTCGCTGTCCGACATGCTGAAGGGCAAGCAGGGCCGGTTCCGCCAGAACCTGCTCGGCAAGCGCGTCGACTACTCGGGCCGTTCGGTCATCGTCGTCGGGCCGGAGCTGAAGCTCCACCAGTGCGGCCTGCCGAAGAAGATGGCGCTCGAGCTGTTCAAGCCGTTCATCTACTCGAAGCTCGAGAAGTACGGCCACGCCACCACCATCAAGGCCGCGAAGCGGATGGTGGAGAAGGAGCGTCCCGAGGTGTGGGACATCCTCGAGGAGGTGATCCGCGAGCACCCGGTCATGCTGAACCGGGCGCCGACGCTGCACCGCCTGGGCATCCAGGCCTTCGAGCCGGTCCTCATCGAAGGCAAGGCCATCCAGCTGCATCCGCTGGTCTGCACCGCCTTCAATGCGGACTTCGACGGCGACCAGATGGCCGTGCACGTCCCGCTGTCGCTCGAAGCGCAGCTGGAAGCGCGCGTGCTGATGATGTCGACCAACAACATCCTCAGCCCCGCGAACGGCAAGCCGATCATCGTGCCGTCGCAGGACATCGTGCTCGGCCTCTACTACCTCTCGCTCGACACGCCGGAGTTCCAGGCGACCGACGACGCGAAGGCGCCGATCTTCGCGACCGTCGGCGAGATCGAGCAGGCACTCGAGGCCAAGGTCATCAACCTGCACACCAAGATCCGCGCGCGTCGCAAGACGATGAACGCGGAAGGCAAGGTCGTCACCGAGCGTCCCATCACGACGGCGGGCCGCATGATGATCGGCGCCCTGCTGCCGCTGCATCCGAACCTGCCCTACTCGCTGGTCAACCGGATGCTGACCAAGAAGAACGTCTCGGACGTCATCGACGCGGTGTACCGGCACTGCGGCCAGAAGGAGTCGGTGATCTTCGCCGACCGGCTGATGGGCCTTGGCTTCCGCCAGGCGGCCAAGGCCGGCATCTCCTTCGGCAAGGACGACATGGTGGTGCCCGACACCAAGGTCGAGCTCATCGCGAAGACCAAGGAGGAGGTGAAGGAGTTCGAGCAGCAGTACCTCGACGGCCTCATCACCGCCGGCGAGCGCTACAACAAGGTCGTCGACGCCTGGTCGCGCTGCACGGATGAAGTCGCCGGCGCGATGATGAAGGAGATTCAGAAGCAGGAGGTCGGCAAGCCGACCAACTCCGTCTGGATGATGTCGCATTCCGGTGCGCGTGGTTCGCCCGCGCAGATGCGTCAGCTCGCGGGCATGCGCGGCCTGATGGCCAAGCCCTCGGGCGAGATCATCGAGCAGCCGATCATCGCGAACTTCAAGGAAGGCCTCTCGGTTCTCGAGTACTTCAACTCCACCCACGGCGCCCGCAAGGGCCTCGCGGACACGGCGCTGAAGACCGCGAACTCGGGCTACCTGACGCGTCGTCTCGTCGACGTGGCGCAGGACTGCATCATCGTGGAGCAGGATTGCGGCACCGAGCGCGGCCTGACCGTGGGTGCGGCGATGGACGGTGCGGAGGTCGTCTCCTCCCTGTCCGAGCGGATCCTGGGCCGGACCTCGCAGGAGGACGTGCTCGACCCGGCGACCGGCGAGGTCATCGTCGCGCGCAACGAGCTCATCGACGAGGTGGGTGCGGAGCGCATCGAGAAGTCCGGCGTGGAGCAGGTGAAGATCCGCTCCGTGCTGACCTGCGATGCGCGCCAGGGCGTGTGCGGCCGCTGCTATGGCCGTGACCTCGCACGCGGCACCCCGGTCAACATCGGCGAAGCGGTCGGCGTCATCGCCGCCCAGTCGATCGGCGAGCCCGGCACGCAGCTCACGATGCGCACCTTCCACATCGGCGGCGCGGCGCAGCGTGGCGCCGAGCAGTCGGCGGTCGAGGCCTCGGGCGACGGCACCATCAAGGTGCTGAACCGCGTCGTGGTGGCGAACAGCCAGAACCAGCCGATCGTGATGTCGCGTAACTGCGAGATCGTGCTGGTCGACGCCCAGGG
This sequence comes from Neoroseomonas marina, assembly GCF_012927745.1. Lineage (GTDB taxonomy): Bacteria > Pseudomonadota > Alphaproteobacteria > Acetobacterales > Acetobacteraceae > Neoroseomonas > Neoroseomonas marina. Next base: position 889,669 of record NZ_JABBKX010000001.1, on the reverse strand, counting down.
CCGTGAACGCGCCCGCCAGCGCGTACCCTACGGCGCGCGCCTGATCGGCGAGGACGGCCAGGCCGTCACGCGCGGCCAGAAGCTGGCCGAGTGGGACCCCTTCACCCTGCCGATCATCACCGAGCGGAACGGCAAGGTCGAGTTCGCCGACCTCATCGAGAACGTCACGCTGGTCGACCGCGTGGACGAGGTCACCGGCCTCTCCTTCAAGGAGGTGGTCGAGTACAAGGCCCCCGGCAAGGCGGCCGACCTGCGTCCGCGCCTGATCCTGCGCGACGAGAAGAACAACGTCGTGAAGCGCGAGAACGGGACCGAGGCGATCTACTTCCTCACCCCGGGCACCATTCTCTCGATCGACAACAGTGCCGCCGTCGCCGCCGGCGACGTGCTGGCCCGCCTGCCGCGCGAATCGTCCAAGACCCGCGACATCACCGGCGGTCTGCCGCGAGTCGCGGAGCTGTTCGAGGCGCGGCGCCCGAAGGACCACGCGATCATCAGCGAGATCGACGGCCGCGTGGAGTTCGGCAAGGACTACAAGGCGAAGCGCCGCATCCTCGTGGTGCCCGAGCAGGTGGGCGACGAGCAGCCCGTCCCGCGCGAGTACCTCGTGCCGAAGGGCAAGCACGTCTCGGTGCAGGAAGGCGACTACGTCAAGAAGGGCGATCCGCTGGTCGACGGGCCGCGCGTCCCGCACGACATCCTGCGCGTGCTGGGTGTCGAGAAGCTGGCCGACTACCTCGTGGAGCAGATCCAGGAGGTCTATCGACTGCAGGGCGTGAAGATCAACGACAAGCACATCGAGGTCATCGTCCGGCAGATGCTGCAGAAGGTGGAGGTCACCGACCCCGGCGACACCACCTACCTGATCGGCGAGCAGGTCGACCGCATCGAGTTCGAGATCGAGAACGAGAAGCGGGTCGAGGCCAAGGAGCGTCCCGCGGTGGCCGAGCCGGTCCTGCAGGGCATCACCAAGGCCTCGCTGCAGACGACCTCCTTCATCTCGGCCGCCTCCTTCCAGGAGACGACCCGGGTGCTGACCGAGGCCGCGACCGCGGGCAAGGTCGACTACCTGGCCGGCCTGAAGGAGAACGTGATCGTCGGGCGCCTGATCCCGGCGGGCACGGGCTCGGTGATGAACCGCCTGCGCGCGCTGGCCGCCCAGCGCGACAAGGGCCGCCTGCCGTCCTCCGCGCCGGCGCTGCCGGAGCCGCACGCGGCGGAGTAACCGCCGCGCAGCGATGCGATCGTGGAAGGGCCGGCATCCGACGAGGGTGCCGGCCTTTTCCTTTGATGGGGTGACCGATGGCGCGACTCGTGGCGTTGCTCCTGCTGTTCGCGGCCCAGCCCGCCGCGGCGCGCAGCTGGACGGAGGAGAAGTGCGAGCTCTACGGCCAGGCCTGGGCCGAGGCGGTGCGGCAGCGGGGAACCGCAGGCCTTTCCCCTGGGTTCCTGGCTGCCCATCAGGCGTTCTTGGCGAGCGGCTGCCGGGACCGGGGCGCCTGCCCCCGCAGCGCGGGCGAGATCGCCATGGCGGATCTGATGACGGTCGCGGCGGTGAACGCCCGGATCTCCGGGACCTTCCTGCCCTTCATCTGCCGACCGTGATGCGGCGCAATAGGCCGTGCGATCAGGCTCTTGGAGGCGGGGACTGAGAGCGTCCGCGGACCCTGTGCGACCAGCGCGTGAATCGGGCCTTGATGCGCTTGACTCGCCCGGGGGCGGGGCGTAGAAGCCGCCCCTCGGCAGGGCCCCGGCAACGGGCGCCCTGTCAGGTTTTGGTCCACAACGCTGCGCCGCCGGCGCCGCCCCTGACTCAGGGGCTGAGGCCGGCAGCGGGACGGACGCCCGGAGGGCGCGCTGATGCGCGCGACCCGGGCCATGTTCTTTGGCAAGGCCGGCGGTGGGGATTGGTATGGTTACGAAGGGGCGTCATGCCGACGATCAACCAGCTCATCGCCAAGGGGCGTGAGACGAAGCCGGCCCGGAACAAGGTTCCGGCACTGAAGGGCAGCCCGCAGAAGCGGGGCGTCTGCACGCGCGTCTACACGACCACGCCGAAGAAGCCGAACTCGGCCCTTCGTAAGGTCGCCAAGGTGCGTCTGACGAACGGCTTCGAAGTCGTCAGCTACATCCCCGGTGAAGGCCACAACCTGCAGGAGCACTCGGTCGTCCTGATCCGCGGTGGCCGCGTGAAGGACCTTCCGGGCGTCCGCTACCACATCCTGCGCGGCGTGCTCGACACCCAGGGCATCGCCAAGCGCCGCCAGCGCCGTTCGCTTTACGGCGCGAAGCGTCCGAAGTGAGGATCTGAGAGATGTCCCGTCGTCACCGCGCCGAGAAGCGCGAGGTCCTGCCCGATCCGAAGTTCGGCGACGTCGTGCTGAGCCGTTTCATGAACGTGCTCATGTACGACGGTAAGAAGAGCACCGCCGAGCGGATCGTCTACGCCGCCATGGACACGCTGAAGAAGCGCGGCGGTGCGAACAGCGACCCGCTGCGCCTGTTCCACGAGGCGATGGACAACGTGAAGCCGGCCGTCGAGGTCCGCAGCCGCCGCGTCGGCGGCGCGACCTACCAGGTGCCGGTGGAAGTCCGCCCGGAGCGGCGTCAGGCGCTGGCGATCCGCTGGCTGATCGAATCCGCGCGCAAGCGCGGCGAGAACACGATGGAAGAGCGCCTCTCCGGCGAGCTGATGGACGCGGCGAACAACCGCGGCTCGGCCGTCAAGAAGCGCGAAGACACGCACCGGATGGCCGAAGCCAACAAGGCTTTCAGCCACTACCGCTGGTAACGAAACCCCCGATCGGGAACGACGACGATGGCGAAGGCAAAGTTTGAGCGGAACAAGCCGCACTGCAACATTGGCACGATCGGGCACGTGGACCATGGCAAGACGTCGCTGACGGCGGCGATCACCAAGGTTCTCGCGAAGTCGGGCGGTGCGTCGTTCACGGCGTACGACCAGATCGACAAGGCGCCTGAGGAGCGGGCCCGCGGCATCACGATCTCGACGGCGCATGTCGAGTACGAGACGCCGAACCGGCACTACGCGCATGTGGACTGCCCCGGCCACGCCGACTACGTGAAGAACATGATCACGGGCGCGGCGCAGATGGACGGCGCGATCCTGGTGGTCTCGGCGGCCGACGGCCCGATGCCGCAGACGCGCGAGCACATCCTGCTGGCGCGCCAGGTGGGCGTGCCGGCGCTGGTGGTGTTCCTGAACAAGTGCGACATGGCGGACCCCGACCTGCTCGAGCTGGTCGAGATGGAAGTGCGCGAGCTGCTGTCGTCGTACCAGTTCCCGGGCGACGACATTCCGATCATCAAGGGCTCGGCGCTGTGCGCGCTCGAGGACCGCGAGCCGGAGCTGGGCGAGCAGGCGATCCTGAAGCTGATGGAGGCGGTGGACGCCTACATTCCGCAGCCGGCGCGCGAGGTGGACAAGCCGTTCCTGATGCCGGTCGAGGACGTGTTCTCGATCTCGGGCCGCGGGACGGTGGTGACGGGCCGCGTGGAGCGGGGGATCATCAAGGTCGGTGAGGAAGTCGAGATCGTGGGCCTGAAGGCCACGGTGAAGACGACGGTCACGGGCGTGGAGATGTTCCGCAAGCTGCTCGACCAGGGCCAGGCGGGCGACAACATCGGCGCGCTGCTGCGCGGCACGAAGCGTGAGGACGTGGAGCGCGGGCAGGTGCTGGCGGCGCCGGGTTCGATCACGCCGCACACGGAGTTCAAGGCGGAAGCCTACGTGCTGACGAAGGAAGAGGGCGGGCGTCATACGCCGTTCTTCACGAACTATCGTCCGCAGTTCTACTTCCGGACGACGGACGTGACGGGCGTGGTGACGCTGCCCGAGGGCGTGGAGATGGTGATGCCGGGCGACAACGTGTCGATGGACGTGACGCTGATCGCGCCGATCGCGATGGACGAAGGCCTGCGCTTCGCGATCCGCGAAGGCGGCCGCACCGTCGGCGCCGGCGTCGTCGCCAAGATCACGAAGTAATCGGCAGGAACGCGGGTCCTCATCATGGACAACCAGAACATCCGCATCCGCCTCAAGGCGTTCGATCACCGCGTGCTGGACGGCAGCACGCGGGAGATCGTGAACACCGCGAAGCGGACGGGCGCGCGCGTGCGGGGCCCGATCCCTCTGCCGACGCATATCGAGCGGTTCACGGTGAACCGTTCGCCGCACGTCGACAAGAAGTCGCGCGAGCAGTTCGAGATCCGGACGCATCGCCGCCTTCTCGACATCGTCGACCCCACTCCGCAGACCGTGGACGCGCTGATGAAGCTCGACCTCGCCGCGGGCGTGGACGTCGAGATCAAGATCTAAGATCTCAAGGCCAGAGGGAAATAGAGCCATGGCCGCGAAGACGGGCCGCACGGGCCTGATCGCGAAAAAGCTGGGGATGTCCCGGCTGTTCAACGAGGACGGTTCGACCGTTCCCGTGACGCTGCTCCATGTGGACAATGTCCGCGTGGTGGCGAAGCGCACCACCGACAAGGACGGCTACGAGGCCGTGCAGCTCGGCATCGGCGACGCGAAGCCCAAGAACGTCTCCAAGGCGAACAAGGGTCACTTCGCGAAGTCCGGCGTCGAGGCGCCGAAGAAGGTCGTCGAGTTCCGCGTCGGTTCCGATGCGGCGCTCGAGCCGGGCGCGAAGCTGTCCGCCGCCCATTTCGTGGCGGGCCAGAAGGTCGACGTGACGGGCGTCACGGTCGGCAAGGGCTTCGCGGGCGGCATGAAGCGCTGGAACTTCGCGGGCCTCGAGGCCTCGCACGGCGTGTCGATCAGCCACCGTTCGCTGGGTTCGACGGGTAACCGCCAGGATCCGGGCAAGACCTTCAAGAACAAGAAGATGGCCGGCCATCTCGGCGTCGAGCGCGTGACCACCCAGAACCTGGAAGTGGCCGGCGTGGACGCGGAGAAGGGCCTGGTGCTGATCAAGGGCGCCGTCCCCGGTGCAAAGGGCGGCTACGTGCTGATCCGCGACGCTGTGAAGCGCGCGCGTCACGCCGATGCGCCCTTCCCGGCGGCCGTGGCCTGAGGACCGAGACAATGCAGGTCAACGTCATCACCCTCGACAACGCCGCCGCCGGTCAGATCGACCTGCCGGAAGAGGTGTTCGGCGCCGCTCCGCGCGCCGACATCATGGCGCGCGTGGTGCACTGGCAGCTCGCCAATCGCCGTGCGGGCACCCACAAGGCGAAGGGCATGGGCGAGGTCTCCGGGACCACGAAGAAGCCCTATCGCCAGAAGGGCACCGGCAACGCCCGTCAGGGTTCGCTGCGCTCCCCGCAGTTCCGCAAGGGCGGCGTGGTGCATGGCCCGGTCGTGCGCGACCACGGCTACAGCCTGAACAAGAAGGTCCGTCGCCTCGGCCTGATCTCGGCGCTCAGCCAGAAGGCCGCCGAGGGCAAGCTCGTGGTGCTCGAGACCGCGGCGCTGCCGGCCGACGCCAAGACCGGCGTCGTGGCGAAGCAGCTGAAGGCGCTCGGCTGGACCAGCGCGCTGGTGGTGGATGCCGCGGCGGACGAGAACTTCGCCCGCGTCGTGCGCAACCTGCCGAAGGTTCAGGTGCTGCCGACGGTCGGCGCGAATGTCTATGACATCCTCAAGCACGACGTGCTCGCGGTGACGCGCGCCGGCGTCGAGGCGCTGAAGGAGCGGCTGGCATGAGCGACGCCCCGAAGCAGAAGCGTCCGGTGATCGGCCGGGAGCGGATGTATCAGACCATCCTCTCCCCGCTCGTGACCGAGAAGGCGACGCTGAACAACGAGCGCGGCCAGGTGACCTTCAAGGTCGCCCCCGACGCGACCAAGCCGCAGATCAAGGCGGCGGTCGAAGGCCTGTTCGGCGTGAAGGTCCTCGCGGTCAACACGATCGTGGTGAAGGGCAAGACGAAGCGGTTCCGCGGCCGTCCCGGTCAGCGGTCCGACTGGAAGAAGGCGATGGTGCGCCTGGCCGAAGGCCAGAGCATCGACCTCACGACGGGGCTCGCGTAAGCCATGGCTCTGAAGAATTTCAACCCGGTCACGCCTTCGCTGCGCGGCACGATCCTCATCGATCGGTCCGAGCTGTGGAAGGGTGCGCCGGTCAAGGGCCTGACCGAGGGCAAGCATTCCTCGGGCGGGCGTAACCAGCATGGCCGCATCACCGTCCGCTTCCGTGGCGGCGGACACAAGCGCGCCTACCGCCTGGTGGACTTCAAGCGCCGCGCGAAGTTCGGCATGCCGGGCGTCGTCGAGCGCCTGGAGTATGACCCGAACCGCACGGCCTTCATCGCGCTGGTGAAGTACCAGGATGGGGAGCTGTCCTACATCCTGGCGCCGCAGCGCCTGAAGGCGGGCGACACGGTCGTCGCCGGCGAGAAGGCCGACATCAAGCCGGGCAACGCGATGCCGATGGCCGCGATCCCGGTCGGCACGATCATCCACAACATCGAGCTGAAGCCCGGTGCCGGTGGCAAGATCGCGCGTTCGGCCGGCACCTTCGCGCAGCTGGTCGGCAAGGACCAGGGCTACGCGCAGGTGAAGCTGCAGTCCGGTGAGCTGCGCATCATCCGTTCGGAGTGCATGGCGTCGATCGGCGCGGTGTCCAACCCGGACAACTCGAACCAGCAGCTCGGCAAGGCCGGGCGCAATCGCTGGCTGGGCAAGAAGCCGCATAACCGCGGCGTCGTGATGAACCCGGTTGACCACCCGCATGGCGGTGGTGAAGGCCGTACCTCGGGTGGCCGGCATCCGGTCACCCCGTGGGGCAAGCCCACGAAGGGTGCGAAGACCCGTAACAACAAGCGGACCGACGGGCTCATCGTCCGCCGCCGCAACGCGACGAAGGGCTGACGCAGATGGCGCGCAGCGTCTGGAAGGGGCCGTTCGTCGACGGCTACCTGCTGAACAAGGCCGATGCGGCCCGTGCGTCCACGCGCAACGAGATCATCAAGATCTGGTCGCGTCGCAGCACGATCCTGCCGCAGTTCGTCGGCCTGACCTTCGGCGTCTACAACGGCAAGAAGTTCCTGCCGGTGCAGGTGACGGAGAACATGGTGGGCCACAAGTTCGGCGAGTTCTCGCCGACGCGCACCTTCACCGGCCACGCGGCCGACAAGAAGGCGAAGCGGGGCTGATCCGATGAGCAAGCCGAAGCATCCCCGCACCCTGGCGGAGACCGAGGCGCAGGCGGTGACGTGGAACATCCGCGTCTCCCCACGGAAGCTGAACCTTGTTGCCGGCATGATCCGCGGCAAGAAGGCGCAGGACGCCGTCGCGCAGCTCACCTTCTCCAAGCGCCGCATCGCGGTGACGGTGAAGAAGACGCTCGAATCCGCGATCGCGAACGCCGAGAACAACCACAGCCTCGACGTCGACCGCCTGGTCGTCTCGAAGGCCGAGGTCGGCCGCGCGCAGGTGATGAAGCGCTTCCACGCGCGTGGCCGCGGCCGTGCGTCGAGCGTCGAGAAGTGGTTCAGCCACCTCAAGATCGTGGTGGCGGAGCAGCAGCTGGCCGCCCCGGCCGAGCAGGAGGCCGCGTAACATGGGCCAGAAAGTCAATCCGATCGGGCTGCGGCTCGGCATCAACCGCACCTGGGACAGCCGCTGGTTCGCGGGCGCGGATTACGCCAAGCTGCTGCACGAGGACTTCAAGCTGCGCGAGACGCTGGCGAAGCGCCTCAAGGGTGCGGGCGTGTCCCGCATCGTGATCGAGCGTCCGGCGAAGAAGCCCCGCGTGACGATCCACGCCGCCCGCCCGGGCGTCGTGATCGGCAAGAAGGGCGCGGACATCGAGGTGCTGCGCAAGGACCTCCAGAAGATGGCCGGCGCCGAAGTCGCGCTGAACATCGTCGAGATCCGCAAGCCCGAGATCGACGCGACGCTGGTGGCCGAGAACATCGCCCAGCAGCTCGAGCGCCGCGTGGCCTTCCGCCGTGCGATGAAGCGCGCGGTGCAGTCCGCGATGCGCCTCGGCGCCGGCGGCATCCGCATCAACTGCTCCGGCCGTCTGGGCGGGGCGGAGATCGCGCGCATGGAGTGGTACCGCGAGGGCCGCGTGCCTCTGCATACGCTCCGCGCGGACATCGATTTCGGCACGGCGACCGCGAAGACCACCTACGGCACCTGCGGTGTGAAGGTGTGGATCTTCAAGGGCGAGATCATGGCCCATGATCCGATGGCGCAGGACAAGCGCGCCGCGGAACAGGCGCCGCAGCGCTGAAGGTGAAGGACAATGCTGCAGCCTAAGCGCACCAAGTTCCGTAAGGCCCACAAGGGCCGCATCCACGGCCTGGCGAAGGGCGGCTTCGCGCTGTCCTTCGGCGGGTTCGGCCTGAAGGCCCTCGAGCCGGAGCGTGTGACCGCGCGCCAGATCGAGGCCGCCCGTCGTGCGATCACCCGCGCGATGAAGCGTCAGGGCCGCGTGTGGATCCGCATCTTCCCGGATGTGCCGGTTTCGACCAAGCCGGCGGAAGTCCGCATGGGTTCCGGCAAGGGCGCGCCCGAATACTGGGTGGCGCGCGTGAAGCCGGGCCGCGTCATGTTCGAGATCGACGGCGTCTCCGCGGAGACGGCGCGCGAGGCGCTGACCCTCGGCGCGGCGAAGCTGCCGATCAAGACCAAGTTCGTCACCCGCCTGGGTGCGGAGGCCTGATATGGCTGCGACCAAGATCGGCGATGTCCGCGCGAAGTCCGCGGACGAGCTCACCACCATGCTGCTCGACCTGCGCAAGGAGCAGTTCAACCTGCGTTTCCAGCGCGCGACCGGCCAGCTTGAGGCGCTTTCGCGCATCAAGCAGGTCCGTCGCGACATCGCGCGGGTGAAGACCATCATCGGCGAGCGGACGCGCACCGCCGCCACCAAGGCCTGAGAGGAGACCGACGGCGATGCCGAAGCGCGTCCTCACCGGGCGGGTCACCAGCGACAAGACGGACAAGACCATCACGGTCCTGGTCGAGCGTCGCGTGATGCATCCGCTCTACAAGAAGTTCATCCGGCGCTCGAAGAAGTACGCCGCGCATGACGACGCCAACCTGTGCAAGGAAGGCGACGTCGTGGCGATCGAGGAGTGCCGCCCGATCTCCAAGTCCAAGTCCTGGGTGGTGATCGAGCGCAACGGCGCGGCCGTCGAGAAGCCCGCCTTCCTCGCGACCGCGGAGGCCTGATCCATGATCCAGGTCGAATCCAACCTCGAAGTCGCCGACAACTCGGGTGCGCGCCGCGTGCAGTGCATCAAGGTGCTCGGCGGCTCCAAGCGGAAGACCGCTGGCGTGGGCGACATCATCGTCGTCTCCGTCAAGGAAGCGATTCCGCGCGGCAAGGTGAAGAAGGGGACGGTGGAGCGCGCGGTGATCGTGCGCACCGCCTACCCGGTGCGCCGCCAGGACGGCACGGTGATCCGCTTCGACCGCAATGCGGCCGTGCTGATCAACAAGCAGAACGAGCCGATCGGCACCCGTATCTTCGGACCGGTCGTGCGCGAACTGCGCGCGAAGAAGTTCATGAAGATCATCTCCCTGGCTCCGGAGGTGCTGTAACCATGGCCGCGAAGATCCGTAAGGGCGACCGCGTCCAGGTCCTGGCCGGCAAGGACAAGGGCCGCCAGGGCGAGGTGATCAAGGTCATGCCGACCGAGGGCCGCGCCCTCGTGCAGGGCGTGAACCTGGTGAAGAAGCACGAGAAGCCGCAGGGCATGGGCCGTCCCGGCGGCATCCAGGAGAAGGAGGCGGGTATCCACCTCTCCAACCTGGCGCTGCTGGATCCGAAGTCGGGCAAGCCGACCCGGGTCGGCTTCAAGGTGCTCGAGGACGGCAAGAAGGTCCGGGTGGCGAAGGCCTCCGGCGAGGTGCTCGACGCATGAGCGAAGCGATGGAGCAGCCGCGGCTGCGCAAGCACTACGACGAGGTCGTGCGCAAGCGCCTCGTCGAGGAGTTCGGGTACAAGAACCCGATGGAAGTGCCGAAGCTCGACAAGATCGTCATCAACATGGGCGTCGGCGAAGCCTCCGGCGACCAGAAGAAGCTCGACGCCGCTGTCGCCGAGCTGACGATGATCGCGGGCCAGAAGCCGGTGAAGACGAAGGCGAAGAAGGCCATCGCGGGCTTCAAGATCCGCGAGGGCATGGCGATCGGCACGAAGGTGACGCTTCGCAAGCAGCGGATGTACGAGTTCCTCGACCGGCTCGTGACCATCGCGCTGCCGCGCGTTCGCGACTTCCGCGGCCTGCCCGGCAACAAGGGCTTCGACGGGCGGGGGAACTTCTCCCTTGGCCTGAAGGAGCAGATCGTGTTCCCCGAGATCAACTACGACAAGGTGGACGCGATCCGCGGCATGGACATCGTCTTCGTCACCACGGCGAAGACCGACAAGGAAGCGAAGGCGCTGCTGAAGGCGTTCGAGCTTCCCTTCCAGAACTGATTTTGGAAAACCGCCGGGTGCAGCCCGGCAGGTTCCGGAGGACCTAGACGGTATGGCCAAGACCTCGTCTGTCGAGAAGAACAAGCGCCGCGAGAAGCTCTCGAAGCTTCACGCGCCGAAGCGCGCCGCCCTGAAGGCCGTGATCATGGATCGCGATCTGCCGGTGGAGGAGCGCTTCGAGGCGACGCTGAAGCTCGCACAGTTCCCCCGCAACGGCGCGAAGAACCGCGTCCGTCTGCGCTGTGAAGTGACCGGCCGCCCGCGCGGCAACTATCGCAAGTTCAAGCTCTGCCGCAACCAGCTGCGGGAACTGGCCTCCAAGGGCCAGATCCCCGGTGTGGTCAAGGCGAGCTGGTAAGGAAGGACCGGCCATGTCCATGTCCGATCCGCTGGGCGATATGCTCACGCGCATCCGCAACGCGCAGGCCGCTCGGCAGTCGCGCTGCAAGGCGCCGGCGTCGAAGCTGCGCGAGAACGTGCTCGAGGTGCTGAAGCGCGAGGGCTACATCCGCGCCTGGCGCACCGAGGAAGTGCGCCCCGGCATCCGCTTCATCGATATCGAGCTGAAGTATTCCGAGGGCGAGCCCGCCATCAAGGAGATCACCCGCGTCTCCAAGCCGGGCCGGCGCGTCTATTCGAAGATCGCGGAGCTGCCGAAGTTCTACAACGGCCTCGGCACCTCGATCCTGTCCACGCCCCGCGGCGTGATGAGCGAGAACGAGGCCCGCGCCGCCAATGTCGGCGGCGAAGTCCTCTGCCGCGTGTTCTGACGGGAGGCGAAGGAAGATGTCTCGCGTTGGGAAGTATCCCGTGCCGGTGCCGTCGGGCGTCTCGCTCGCGCTGGCCGGCCGCACGCTGACTGCCAAGGGCAAGCTCGGCGAACTCAAGCTCGACCTCACGGACGACGTGGACGTCGAGATCAAGGCCAACGAGGTCGCGGTGTCGCCGCGCCGCACGGACCGCCGCGCGCGGACCATGTGGGGCACGACGCGCAGCCTGATCAACTCCATGGTGACGGGCGTTTCCACGGGCTTCTCGAAGTCCATGGAGATCAACGGCACCGGCTACCGCGCCGCGGTGCAGGGGTCCGATCTGGTGCTGAACCTCGGCTACAGCCACGAGATCCGCTACGCGATCCCGAAGGGGATCAAGATCACCTGCGAGAAGCCGACCGCCATCAAGGTGGAAGGCACGGACAAGCGCCAGGTGGGGCAGGTGGCGGCCGAGATCCGCGCGTACCGTGGTCCCGAGCCCTACAAGGGCAAGGGCGTCAAGTACGACAACGAGACCATCCTCCGGAAGGAGGGTAAGAAGAAGTAATGGCCAGCAAGCTCGATCTCGAGGCGCGGCGCCGCCGCCGCCTCCGCTTCCAGCTCAAGCAGAAGTCCGGTGGGCGCGCGCGCCTCTCGGTCTTCCGTTCGGGCAAGCACATCTACGCGCAGGTCATCGACGACAAGGCGGGCCGCACCGTGGCGGCCGCCTCCTCGCTCGAGAAGACGATGCGCGAAGGGCTGAAGACCGGCGCCGACAAGGACGCGGCGACCGCGGTCGGCAAGCTGGTGGCCGAGCGGGCTCTCGCGGCGGGGGTGACGGAAGTCGTCTTCGACCGGGGCCCCTATCTCTACCATGGGCGCGTGAAGGCGCTCGCGGACGGCGCCCGCGAGGGCGGGCTGTCGTTCTGAGGGTGATGAAGCATGGCACGTGAACCGAGGACCGGCGGCGAGGGTGGCGGCGAAGGCGGGCGTGAGCGCCGTGGCCGCCGCCGCGACGGTGACCGCGACAACCGCCAGGAGCGCCAGGAAGGCGACGAGCTGAAGGACAAGCTCGTCACCATCAACCGCGTCGCCAAGGTGGTGAAGGGTGGCCGGCGCTTCTCCTTCGCGGCCCTGGTGGTCGTGGGCGACGAGAAGGGCCGCGTTGGCTGGGGTGCGGGCAAGGCCCGCGAGGTGCCGGAGGCGATCCGCAAGGCGACGGAGCGTGCGAAGCGCACGATGATCCGCGTGCCGATGCGCGAGGGCCGGACCCTGCACCACGACGTGATCGGCGAGTTCGGCGCCGGCCGCGTCATCCTGCGCGCCGCCCCGGCGGGTACCGGCATCATCGCCGGCGGCCCGATGCGCGCGGTGTTCGAGACGCTCGGCATGGGCGACGTCGTCGCCAAGTGCACGGGCTCGGCGAACCCGCACAATATGGTGAAGGCCACCTTCGCCGCGCTGCAGCGCTGCACGTCCCCGCGTGCCGTCGCTTCCCGCCGCGGCAAGAAGGTCGCCGACATCCTGGGCCAGAAGAAGGACGCCGCCGAGGCGACGGAGGCCACCAGTGTCTGAGCAGAAGAAGACCGTGAAGGTGACCCAGCTCGGGTCCCCGATCGGCCGCAAGCCGGGCCAGAAGGAGACCCTCATCGGTCTCGGCCTGAACAAGCGCCATCGCACGCGCGAGCTGGAGGACACTCCGGCCGTGCGCGGGATGATCCGCAAGGTGGCCCACCTGGTGAAGGTGGAGGGCTGAACCGATGAAGCTCAATGAACTGCGCGACAACGAGGGCGCCCGCCCGAAGTTCAAGCGCATCGGCCGTGGCATCGGCTCCGGCAAGGGCAAGACCGGCGGCCGCGGCGTGAAGGGTCAGAAGGCCCGCACCGGCGTGTCGATCAACGGGTTCGAGGGCGGTCAGCTCCCGATCTATCGTCGCATGCCGAAGCGCGGCTTCGTGAACGTGTTCCGGAAGGACTACGCGGTCCTGAACCTGGGCGCGCTGGATGCGGCGATCGAGTCGGGCCGCCTGCCGGCTGACCAGGCGATCGACGAGACGGCGCTGAAGGCGGCCGGCGTGGTCCGTTCCTCGGCGAAGTTCGCCGGCGTGCGCCTGCTCGCCAAGGGCGAGATCAAGCGCGCGGTGAACATCACCGTCTCCGGCGCCTCGGCGGCCGCGATCGCGGCGGTGCAGGCTGCCGGTGGCAGCGTGACCGTCACCGCGGCGCCGGCGGAAGCCGCGTCCGAGTGACCCTTGCCCCTGGCCGGGCAGAGGCTTAGGTCAGGGTCCGGTCTACGCTGCGGCGCGCAGGGGCACCTGTGCGCCGCAGTGCTGAGGAGATAACGCATGGCGTCCGCTGCCGAGCAGGCGATGTCGAACCTCAACTTCGGGGTTCTGGCGAAGGCGACCGAGCTCAAGAAGCGCATCTGGTTCACCCTGGGCGCGCTCATCGTCTACCGCATCGGCACCTATGTGCCCGTCCCCGGCGTCGATGCCGCGGTGATGGGCGAGATCCTGGCCCAGCATGGCGGCGGGATCCTCGGCATGTTCGACATGTTCACGGGCGGCGCGCTCGGGCGCATGACGGTCTTTGCCCTGAACATCATGCCCTACATCAGCGCCTCGATCATCGTGCAGCTGATGACGGCGGCGATTCCTGCCTGGGAAGCGCTGAAGAAGGAAGGCGAGGCGGGGCGCAAGAAGCTCAACCAGTACACCCGCTACCTCACCGTCATCATCGCCATCTTCCAGGCGTGGGGGATCGCGATCGGGCTCGAATCGATGCGCGGGCAGTTCGGCGCGGCGGTCTACGACCCGGGCTGGTTCTTCCGCTTCTCCTGCGTGATCACGCTGGTCGGCGGGACCATGTTCCTGATGTGGCTGGGCGAGCAGATCACCGCGCGCGGGGTCGGCAACGGCATCAGCCTCATCATCTTCGCGGGCATCGTCGCGAACCTGCCGCACGCCCTGATCACGACCCTGGAGCTGGGTCGGACGGGGGCGCTGTCGACCATCTTCATCATCGCCTTCCTGATCATCGCGCTGGCCGTGATCGCCTTCGTGGTGTTCGTGGAGCGTGCCCAGCGCCGGATCCCGGTGCAGTATCCGAAGCGCCAGGTCGGCAACCGCATGTTCAGCGGCGAATCGACGCATCTGCCGCTCAAGCTGAACACCTCGGGCGTCATTCCGCCGATCTTCGCCTCCTCGTTGCTGCTGCTGCCGGCGACGGTGGCGGGGTTCTCGACCGACCCGACCCAGGAAGGCTGGCTGCAGACCATCACCGCGATGGTGGCGCATGGCCGGCCGCTCTACATGGCGCTCTACATGGCGCTGATCATCTTCTTCGCCTTCTTCTACACCGCGGTCGTGTTCAATCCGACCGAGACGGCGGACAACCTGAAGAAGTACGGCGGTTTCGTGCCGGGCATCCGCCCCGGCCAGCAGACGGCGGACTACCTCGATCGGGTGCTGACGCGGTTGACCGTGGTCGGCGCCATCTACCTCTGCATCGTCTGCATCATCCCGGAGATCCTGATCAGCCAGTACGGCGTGCCCTTCTACTTCGGCGGCACTTCCCTTCTGATCATCGTCTCGGTCACCATGGACACGGTGGCGCAGGTGCAGTCGCATCTCTTCGCCCACCAGTATGAAGGCCTGATCAAGAAGGCCAGACTGGGTGGGCGCGGCATGCCGCGCCCGCGCTGATGCCGGCGATGGGGGAAGGACACGGATGAACCTGATTCTGCTGGGCCCGCCCGGGGCCGGTAAGGGGACGCAGGCCAAACGGCTGGAAGACCAGTTCGGGATCGCCCAGATCTCGACCGGCGACATGCTCCGGGCCGAGGTGAAGTCGGGCAGCGAGATCGGTCTCAAGGCCAAGGCGATCATGGAGCGGGGCGAACTGGTCCCCGACGAGGTGATCACCGCGATGCTCGCCGCCCGGGTCTCCCGCCCGGATTGCGCCAAGGGCTTCATCCTGGACGGCTTCCCCCGCACCGTGCCGCAAGCCGAGGCGCTGGACCGGATGCTGACGGAGAAGGGCCTGAAGCTCGACCACGTGATCGAGCTGAAGGTCGACGACGGCGCCCTGGTGGAGCGCATCGCGGGGCGCTTCACCTGCGCCAAATGCGGGGCCGGCTACCACGACACCTTCAAGCCGACGACGAAGCCCGGCGTGTGCGACAATTGCGGCGGCACCGAGTTCACCCGCCGGGCGGACGACAACGCCGAGACGGTCAAGGCCAGGCTCGAGGCCTACCACCGGCAGACGGCGCCGCTCCTGCCCTACTACGCGGCCCAGGGAAAGCTGAGCGGCGTGGACGGCATGGCGGCCATGGACGAGGTGGGGCGCCAGATTGGCGCAATCCTCTCCGGGAAGGGTTGACTCTATGGGGGGCGGGGGCTAGATCGCCCGCTCCCGCGACCGGGCATGCCCGGCCGCCGTTCATCGTTGCATGGATTTGTTCACTGCGCCGAAGGGGTCGATGCCCCGCACGGCAATTATCGGGGCTGAGCCCCAGGAGAGGCACTGTGGCGCGCATCGCCGGCGTGAACATCCCGACCAACAAGCGGGTGCTCATCTCGCTTCGCTACATCTTCGGCATCGGGCCGCAGAACGCGAAGGACATCTGCGGCAAGCTCGGCATCCCCGACGATCGTCGGGTGAACCAGCTGACCGATGACGAGGTCCTCAAGATCCGTGAGCTGATCGACCGCGATTATCGCGTCGAGGGTGACCTGCGTCGCGAGCAGGCGATGAACATCAAGCGCCTGATGGACCTGGGCTGCTACCGCGGCCTGCGTCACCGCAAGGGCCTGCCGGTCCGCGGCCAGCGCACCCACACCAATGCCCGCACCCGCAAGGGCAAGGCCGTGCCGATCGCCGGCAAGAAGAAGGTGACGAAGTAAGATGGCCCGCGAACCCCGCGGCGGCGCCGCCCGTGGCCCCGTCAAGCGCAAGGAACGGAAGAACATCACGTCGGGCGTCGCCCACGTGCTGGCGTCGTTCAACAACACGATCGTGACCATCACGGACGCCCAGGGCAATGCCATCGCCTGGTCGTCCTCCGGCTCCCAGGGCTTCAAGGGCAGCCGCAAGTCCACCCCGTACGCGGCGCAGGTCGCGGCGGAGGATGCCGGCCGCAAGGCGCGCGAGCACGGCATGGAGACGCTTGAGATCATGGTGAGCGGCCCCGGTTCGGGCCGCGAGTCGGCGCTGCGCGCCCTTCAGTCGGTCGGCTTCTACGTGACCGCCATCAAGGACGTGACGCCCATCCCGCACAACGGCTGCCGCCCGCGCAAGCGCCGCCGCGTCTGAACCAGACGCGCCGCTGACCCCCGCACGGCCGCCGACAGGAGATTGAAGAGTGCTCGAGAGGAATTGGCGTTCGCTGATCGAGACGCAGAAGTCCGTCGAGATGGGCGCGGACCCGCTGCGCACGGCGACCGTGGTGCTGGAGCCGCTGGAGCGCGGCTTCGGCATGACGCTCGGCAACGCGCTGCGGCGCGTGCTGCTGTCGTCGCTGCAGGGCGCGGCCGTGACCGCCATCCGCATCGACGGCGTGCTGCATGAGTTCAGCTCCATCCAGGGCGTGCGCGAGGACGTGACGGACATCGTCCTGAACGTGAAGCAGCTTGCCATCCGGATGCAGGGCGAAGGTGCGAAGCGCCTGCAGCTCACCGCGACCGGCCCGGGCGAGGTGACCGCCGGGCAGATCCAGACCACCGGCGACATCGAGATCGCGAACCCCGAGCTGGTGCTCTGCACCCTCGACGACGGCGCGAAGCTCGCGATGGAACTGACGGTCGACGTCGGCAAGGGCTACGTCCCGGCCGCGGAGAACCGCCCGGAGGACGCGCCGATCGGCCTGATCCCGGTGGACGCGATCTATTCCCCGGTGCGCCGCGTGGCGTATCGCGTGGAACCGACCCGCGTCGGCCAGAAGACCGACTACGACAAGCTGATCCTGACGGTCGAGACGGACGGCACGCTGGCCCCCGAGGATGCCGTCGGCGTCGCCGCCCGCATCCTGCAGGAACAGCTGCAGATCCTGATCAACTTCGACGAGCCGCGCGCGCGCGTCGAGGAAGAGATCCGCGACGACCTGCCGTTCAACCGCAACCTGCTGCGCAAGGTCGACGAGCTCGAGCTCTCGGTCCGCTCGGCGAACTGCCTGAAGAACGACAACATCGTCTACATCGGCGACCTGGTTCAGAAGACCGAGCAGGAAATGCTCCGCACCCCGAATTTCGGGCGCAAGTCGCTGAACGAGATCAAGGAAGTGCTCGCCTCGATGGGCCTCGGCCTCGGCATGACCGTCACCGGTTGGCCGCCCGAGAACATCGAGGAACTCGCGAAGAAGGTGGAGGAGCCCTTCTGAGGGCTCACCCGGTAAGGATACAGAACCATGCGTCACGGAATTGCCGGGCGTAAGCTCAGCGTCACCTCCGCCCATCGCGTTGCCATGTTCCGCAACATGGCGACCTCGCTGCTGAAGCACGAGCAGATCACGACCACCCTGCCGAAGGCCAAGGAGCTGCGCCCGTACGTCGAGCGCATCATCACCCTCGGCAAGCGCGGTGGCCTGCATGCGCGCCGCCAGGCGCTCGCGCAGATCCGCGACGAGAAGATCGTGGCGAAGCTCTTCACCGAGATCGCCGACCGCTACAAGACCCGTCAGGGCGGCTATTGCCGCGTCCTCAAGGCCGGCGTGCGCTACGGCGACGCCGCGACGATGGCGGTGATCGAGCTGGTGGACCGCAATGTGGCCGCGAAGGGCCAGGACAGCGGTCCGAAGCCGGAAGCCGCGACGGAAGAGACCGCCGAGTCCTGATCCTCGGGATCGGCACGGAGTTCGAAGGGGCGGATGGGCAACCATCCGCCCTTTTCATGTTCGTGGTTTGCGGGCCCGGCGCCGGCGAATGGATACACGATCAGGTAGGCTGCCGGGCCGACGAAGGCCGAAACGGCGAGCAGAGTGCTGATCAGCGCCTCGATCGGCCGGACGAAGATCGCCGACCCCGACTGGCGGATGCGTAGCGCTGTGATCTGCCCCGTCTGCGAGGACGGTGCCTCCGGGGCGTTGATGGTCAATACAAACCACCACGCGACCCAGAGCAGGATGAGGAGTCCGCAGAGGAGGAGAGCCATCAGCCGGTGGTCGCGGTGCCCGGGCTCCCCC
The DNA here is from genome assembly GCF_012927745.1 of Neoroseomonas marina. Taxonomy (GTDB): domain Bacteria; phylum Pseudomonadota; class Alphaproteobacteria; order Acetobacterales; family Acetobacteraceae; genus Neoroseomonas; species Neoroseomonas marina. The sequence goes on along the minus strand of NZ_JABBKX010000001.1, from coordinate 871,320 downwards.
GCGGCGGGCAGGTCGTCCCGGCCAAGGTGGGTGCCAGCGTATCCGGCATAGCGCCCGTCCAGGCCGACGCTCGCACCTCGATGAGGGTCGTGTCGCGACCTGTGCTGTCCGCCATTTGGCTGCTCCTGCACCGGCGGGCCGGCTTGCCCCGCGGCTACCGCCTGCCCTCCGGTGCCGAGGGCCGCGGCCCCATCGCCTCCGCCAGCGCCGGGATGAATTCGCGCAGGCCCTCGCGCAGCGCCTCGGGCCAGGCGCGCGGGTCGGGCGGGACCGACAGGCGCACGCTGCCGTTCTCCGTGAGCAGCATGAAGATCCGCTCGTCATGGACGTCGAAGGCGAGGAAGGCACCCCCGTCGCGGCAGCCTTCCGGCCTGCAGCCGAAGCCGTAGACATACCGGTCGCCGGCGAGCGCCACTGGCGGGCCCGGATCGCGGAGCCTGGCGGCCAGCGAACGGCGATGTCCGCCGCTGTTGAAGCGCAGGCCGGTCGTCAGTTCGGGACGCTGCGCGAGGGCCAGCACCGGCTGCCCGATCACGGCCGTGATCGAATCCTGCGCGGCGACAGGCATGGCGATCATCAGCGCCAACAGGATCGGCGGGACCGAACGCCGCCCGAAGCCGCCCCCACTGCCGGGTCCATCCGCGGATCGCCGAAGGCGAGCCGCCCATGCCAGAAAGAGCGGAGCGGCCGAGGAGGTTCTCCTCCCTCGCATCGTCGACAACGGCATTCTCACCCCTTCACCATGTGACCGATCGCCGCCGCCGTCGACACCAGTGCGAGGACGCGCCGTGGCGCGATCCATCGTTCGGGCATGCGGCAGACGATCGACAGCACCCATCCGGCCAGCATCACCATCACCAGTCCCGCCACGAACCCCGCTAGCACCCCGGTCCCGAGCACCAGCGCTGCGTCGACCGTGTCTTCCCAGGCGAGCGGCACGAAGGCTTGGGCGTAGGCGCCGATCCGGGTGGTCGCGACGGCGGCGGCCAGGACGGGGCCGGCCCTGCGCCGCGGCAAGCCCCGCCACGCCAGTCCGGCGACGACGAGCCACCAGGCCACCTCGAGCAGTCGCTCGGGCCGCGACATGGCTTCGCCCGGGATCCAGCCATTGTCGCCCGGCACACCCAGTCCTGCCCGAAGCAGCACCGCCGCTGCCGCCCCGGCGCACGCCCATCCCGCCAGGCGCGGGAGATCCCCTGGCCCGCCCAGCAGCAGGGCGAGCGCGATGCCGCCGAGCACCGCCGGCATCCGCTGCGCCTCCTGTGCCGCCAGCGCGCCGCCATACAACGCCCCGTCCGGCACGAGCCAGAACAGCCCCAGGACGGCGACGGCGAGCAGCGCAAGTCGCATGCGCGGCTACTCGATCCGGATGTTCGCCTCACGCACCAGCGTCGTCATGGCGGCCCGGCCCTCCGTGACGTAGCGCGCGAAGTCCGCCGGTGTGCTGCCCACGGGGATGGCACCGAGCCGGTCGAGCCGGGCCCGCACCTCCTCCTCCGCCAGGCTGGCGGCCAGCGCCTGCTGCAGCCGCGCGGCGATCTCGGGGCTCGTGCCGGCGGGGGCGAACAGGCCGACCCACTCGCTCACGTCGAAACCCGGCAGGCCGGATTCGGACAGCGTCGGCACATCGGGCAGGTTCGCCAGCCGCTGCGCCGAGGCAACGGCGAGGAAGCGCGCCCGCCCGCTCTCGACCACTGGCCGCGCCGAGAGCGCGGTGATGAACACCCCGTCCAGCGTGCCGGCGGCCAGGTCGCGCGCCGCGTCGGCGCCGCCGCGATAGGGCACGTGCTGCACCTCGATCCCGGCTTCGCGGGCGAAGCGGGCGAGGCCGAGATGCCCCGCCGTCGCATTGCCCTGGGTGCCCATGTTGATGGTGTTCGGCCGCGCCTTGGCGAGCGCGATGAAGGCCGCGAGGTCGCGTGCCGGGAAATCGGCCTTCACCGCGACCACCTGCGGGAAGGTGCAGACTTGGCTGATCGGCAGGAAGGCCGTCGCGTAGTCGAAGGTCAGGCCGCGCAGCAGGGCATGATTCACGATATGGGAGGACGCATCCCAGAGCAGCGTGAACCCGTCCGGCGCCGACCGCGCGACCTCGCCGCCGCCGATCGATCCGCCCGCGCCGGTGCGGTTCTCGACCACGAAGGTGGTGGACAGCCGCTCGCCCATCCGCGGAAGCACGGTGCGGGCGGCGGAATCGGCCGCGCCGCCGGGCGCGAAGGGCACCAGGACCCGGATCGGCCGGCCGGGCCAGGGCTGGGCGAGGGCAGGGGCCGCGATCGGCAGCACGGCTGCCGCAAGCGCGGCGCGACGGGTGATCGGCATGGCGGGCCTCCGGGCGTATCGCGCCTCCTCTGCGGGGCGCCTCAGCGGCCGTCAAGCCGCCGCTTGAAGCCCGGGCCGGCCCTGCGCCAAGGTCCGCTTCCGCACCCGAGGCACAAGGGGGCGGAGGATCCGGGAACGCCATGACCGAGACGCTCGATCACCTCTTCGACCGGAACCTGGAATGGGCGGAGCGCAAGACGCGGGAGGACCCGACCTTCTTCCGCCGCCAGTCGGAACAGCAGACGCCGACCTATCTCTGGATCGGCTGCTCGGACAGCCGGGTGACGGCGAACGACGTGCTGGGCCTCGATCCGGGGGAGGTCTTCGTCCACCGCAACATCGCCAATGTCGTGCACACCAGCGACCTCAACATCCTCTCGGTGCTCGAATACGCGATCGACACGCTCGGCGTGCGGCATGTGATCGTGGCCGGGCATTACGGCTGCGGCGGGGTGCAGCGGGCGATGGTGGACCGCCGCGGGGCGCTGGTGGACCACTGGCTGCAGCCGCTCTCGATGTTCTTCCGCAAGCATCGCGCGGTATTCGATGCCATGCACGACGACCGGCGGCGCTTCGAACGGCTCTGCGAGGTCAACATCGAGATGCAGGTCCGCCGCGTGGCCGCGACGCCGATCGTCGAGAATGCCTGGGCGCGCGGCGCGGAACTGCACCTGCATGGCTGGATCTACGGCATGCATGACGGGCTGCTGCGCGACCTCGGGCCGCATGTCTCCTCGATCGCCGAGCGCGACTCGCTGCCCGCCATCGACACCTGCGTGCACCACAGGCCGGAGCCGGTCAGCGCGCTGCGCCGCCACGCCATCTCGGCCTTCGGCGCGGCGCCCTGCTGCAACGGCGGCTGATCAGCCGCCCACCTGCCGGATCCAGTCCTGCAGGTTGTAGTGCATGGTCACCCGCGCGATCCGGCCGTCCCGGATGTCGTAGAAGGCCCCGGCCGGCAGGCGGTAGCGCTGGCCGGCCGCCGGCGGCAGGCCCTCATCGGTGGCGAGGTATTCGCCCTCCACGATGAATTCGGCCGACGCGCGGGTGCCGGTCGGTTCGGCCATCACCACGATGTCCACCAGGCGTTCGCGATAACAGCGGTCCATCCGGGCCATGAAGGCGGCGAAGGCCTCGCGCCCCACCTCCCGGCCGCCCTGGTTCACGTCGTGGGCGACATCCTCGGTCAGCAGCGCCAGCATCGCCGGGCGATCCCCCCGGTTGAAGGCGTCGAGGTAGGCGCGGATGAGGTTCGCAGCGGTGTCCAAGGCGGTTTCCTTGCCGGTTGAGGGTCTGGCGCCTATAGGTGCGCCGCAACACAGCCCCGCGCCAGACCCTCCGGATTGCCCATGCCGCAGAAGCCCCCGAGCTTCCAGGACATCATCCTGCGCCTCCATCGCTTCTGGTCGGAGAAGGGCTGCGTCATCCTCCAGCCCTACGACATGGAAGTGGGCGCGGGCACCTTCCACCCGGCGACCACGCTGCGCGCGTTGGGTCCCAAGCCCTGGAAGGCGGCCTATGTGCAGCCCTCCCGCCGGCCCTCGGACGGCCGCTACGGCGAGAACCCGAACCGGCTGCAGCATTATTACCAGTACCAGGTCATCCTGAAGCCGAGCCCGGCCGACCCGCAGGGCCTGCTGATCGAATCCTACCGCGCCCTCGGCATCGACCCGTCCCTGCACGACATCCGCTTCGTCGAGGACGATTGGGAGAGCCCGACCCTCGGCGCCTGGGGCCTCGGCTGGGAGGTCTGGTGCGACGGGATGGAGGTGACGCAGTTCACCTACTTCCAGCAGGTCGGCGGCATCGCCTGCGAACGGCCCTCCGCCGAGCTCACCTACGGCCTCGAGCGCCTCGCGATGTACATCCAGGGCGTGGAGAACGTGTACGACCTCGCCTTCAACGACGACGGCGTGAAGTATGGCGAGGTCTTCCTGCGCGCGGAGAAGGAGTACAGCGCGCACAATTTCGAGCACGCGGACGTCGCGATGCTGTTCCGCCACTTCGAGGACGCGGAGAAGGAATGCGCCGCGCTGCTGGAGCGCGGCCTCGCGCTGCCGGCCTATGACCAGTGCATCAAGGCGAGCCACCGCTTCAACCTGCTCGACGCGCGGGGCGCGATCAGCGTGACGGAACGCGCCGCCTATATCGGCCGCGTGCGCAACCTGGCGAAGGGGTGCTGCGAGTCCTGGCTCGCGGGGGAGACGGCCGGTGCCTGAACTGCTGCTGGAACTGTTCTCCGAGGAAATCCCGGCGCGGATGCAGGCGCGGGCGGCCGAGGACCTCGCCCGCCTGTTCGCCGAACGCTGCGCCGCGCTGGTCGAGGCGCCGCCCGTCACCTTCCACGGCCCCCGCCGCATCGGTCTGTCCGCCCTGCTGCGCGCCGCGGTCACCACCGAGGGCAAGGAGGAACGCGGACCCCGCATCGGCGCCCCCGACCAGGCGCTGGACGGCTTCCTGCGCAAGCACGGCGCGACGCGCGATGCGCTGAAGCAGGAAGGCCAGTTCTGGGTCCTGTCCAAGCCGGGCGAGACGGTCGAGGCCCGCGCCCTCGTCGCCGCCGCCATCCCGGCCATCATCCGCGCCTTCCCCTGGCCCAAGTCGATGCGCTGGGGTGGCTCCTCGCCGATGGCGTGGGTGCGGCCGCTCAAGCGCATCCTGTGCGTGCTCGACGGCGCCGTGGTGCCCTTCGACCTGCGCGCCGGCGAGGATGACGGGCATGGCCTTGCCTCGGGCAACGAGACCGAGGGCCACCGCATCATGGCCCCCGGCGCCTTCGCCGTGCGCGGCCTGACCGACTACCAGGAAGGCCTGCGCGAGCGCCGCGTGGTGCTGGACGCCGCCGAGCGCGCACGCGAGATCCGCGACGGCATCGCGGCGCTGGCCGCGGCCGAGGGCCTGACGGTGGTGCCGGACGAGGGCCTGGTCACCGAGGTCGCCGGCCTGGTCGAATGGCCGGTGCCGCTGCTGGGGCGCATCGACGACGCCTTCATGGACCTCCCGCCCGAGGTCATGCGCACGACGATGCGCGTGAACCAGCGCTACTTCGCGCTGCGCCAGGCGGATGGGTCCGCCGCGCCGCGATTCGCGCTGGTGGCGAACATCGCCGCCCCCGATGGCGGGGCGTCGATCGTCGCGGGCAATGAGCGCGTGCTGCGCGCGCGCCTGTCGGATGCGCGGTTCTTCTGGGACCTCGACCGCAGGCAGTCGCTCGAATCCTTCCTGCCGAAGCTCGATTCCGTGGTGTTCCACGCGAAGCTCGGCACGCAGGGGCAGCGCGTCGCGCGGCTCGAACGCCTCGCGCGGATCATCGCGACGAAGGTCGGGGCCGATCCGGCCGATGCGGCCCGCGCGGCGCGGCTCGCCAAGGCCGACCTCGCCTCCGGCATGGTGGGCGAGTTCCCCGAACTGCAGGGCGTGATGGGCCGCTACTACGCCCTCGGCCAGGGCGAGAAGCCCGCGGTCGCCGAGGCGATCGCCGCGCATTACCGCCCCCTCGGCCCGGGGGACGAGGCGCCGGCCGAGCCGGTGGCGATCTCCGTCGCGCTCGCCGACAAGCTCGATCAGCTCGCGGGCTTCTTCGCCGTGGGCGAGAAGCCGACCGGGTCCGGCGACCCCTTTGCGCTGCGCCGCGCGGGGCTCGGCATCATCCGCATCGTGCGGGAGAACGGGCTGCGGCTCGCCCTGCGGCACCTGCTGGAAGAGGCGATGGCCGGCTATGTCGATCAGTGGCGCCACTCGCCCTGGATCGCCGCCGACCCGAAGCAGGTCGCCACGCTGATCGAGAACCGCGAGATCCGTCAGGAATTGCTCGAGACCGCCGCCCGGTTGGAAGGCGAGGGCTGCGCCGCGAATGAACGGATCCTGGTGCGGCTGATGGACCTCGGCCACGTACCCGCCCTGCGCGAGCGCGGCATCTCGGTCTTCGTCGCGCCGCAGACCGGCTCCTCCGGCGAACTCACCCGCGTGTTCCGCGCGACCGACGCGGTCGAGGTGCCCAAGGCTGCCGCGCTCGGCCGCGAGCTGATGGACTTCCTCGCGGACCGCCTGCGCGTCCAGCTCCGCGCCGAGGGCACGCGCCACGACGTCGTCACCGCCGTCCTCGGCGCTGCGCCGGACGACGACCTGAACCGCCTGCTCCGTCGCGCCGATTCGGTCCGCGCCTTCGTCGAATCCGAGGCCGGGGCCAACCTCCTCGCCGCCCATCGCCGTGCCGCCAACATCCTCCGCATCGAGGAAAAGCGCGACGGCCACATTTACGATACCGGCTACGAGCACCACCTTCTGAAGGCGCACCAGGAGGAGGCGCTCGCCGCCGCGCTGGAAGCGGCCGCCGCCCGGATCGAGCTCGACCTCTCGGCCGAGGATTTCGAACGCGCGATGGAGGCCATGGCCACGCTGCGCGCTCCGGTGGATGCCTTCTTCGACAAGGTGATCGTCAACGATCCCGCGCCGGAACTCCGCCGCAATCGCCTGAAACTACTCGCACGCCTCCGCGCCGCGATGGACGCGGTGGCGGATTTCTCGAAGATCGAAGCCTGAGGGGGAGCCCCCGATGACGCAGTGGGTCTACAGCTTTGGTGCCGGCCGCAACGAGGGTCGCGCCGACATGCGCAACCTGCTTGGGGGCAAGGGCGCGAACCTGGCCGAGATGGCCTCGATCGGCCTGCCGGTGCCGCCCGGCTTCACGATCACGACCGAGGTCTGCACCTGGTACTACCAGAACGGCGAGACCTATCCCTCGGACCTCGAGGCGCAGGTGAAGGCCGGCCTCGCCCGCGTCGAGGAAGCCGTCGGGACGAAGTTCGGCGACCACCACAAGCCGCTGCTCGTCTCGGTCCGCTCCGGCGCCCGCGTCTCCATGCCCGGCATGATGGACACGGTGCTGAATCTCGGCCTGAACGACGCGACGGTCGAAGGGCTGGTGACGGCCTCGGGCGACGCCCGCTTCGCCTGGGACAGCTACCGCCGCTTCATCCAGATGTACGGCTCGGTCGTCCTCGGCGTGGATCACCACCGCTTCGAGGAAATCATCGAGAACGAGAAGCTCGACACCGGCAAGATCGAGGACACCGAGCTCACCGCCTCCGAATGGCACCGCGTGGTGCACGGCTACAAGGAGATGGTGCGCGAGGTCACCGGCAAGCCCTTCCCGCAGGATCCGTGGGAACAGCTCTGGGGCGCGATCGGCGCCGTGTTCTCCTCCTGGCAGAACCAGCGTGCCATCACCTATCGCCGCCTGCATGACATCCCCTCCGAATGGGGCACCGCGGTCAACGTCCAGGCCATGGTCTTCGGCAACATGGGCGAGGATTGCGCGACGGGCGTCTGCTTCACGCGCGATCCGTCGACCGGCGAGAACATCTTCTACGGCGAGTACCTAATCAACGCGCAGGGCGAGGACGTCGTCGCCGGCATCCGCACCCCGCAGCCCATGTCCGAGGCCCGCGCCAAGCCGGGCGAGCGCAGCATGGAAGCCGCCATGCCCGCCGCCTATGCCGAGCTGGTGAAGGTGCGCGAGACGCTCGAGCGCCACTACCGCGACATGCAGGACATCGAGTTCACGGTCCAGTCGAACAAGCTCTACATGCTGCAGACGCGCAACGGGAAGCGCACCGCGGCCGCGTCGCTCAAGATCGCCGTCGACATGGCGCGCGAAGGGCTGATCGACCACGCGGAAGCCGTGAAGCGCGTGAACCCCGCAGCACTCGACCAGCTGCTGCACCCGACCCTCGACCCCAAGGCGCCGCGCAAGATCCTGGCGAAGGGCCTGCCGGCCTCGCCCGGCGCGGCCTCTGGCATCGTCGTCTTCTCGGCCGATGAGGCCGAAGCCCGCGCGCAGAAGGGCGAGGCCGTCATCCTCGTGCGCATCGAGACCTCGCCCGAGGACATCCACGGCATGCATGCCGCCAAGGGCATCCTGACCACGCGCGGCGGCATGACGAGCCACGCGGCCGTCGTCGCCCGCGGCATGGGCCGTCCCTGCGTCGCCGGCTGCGGCGGCGTCTCGGTCGACTACAACAACCAGGTGCTCTCCTCCGGCGGCGTGCAGGTGCGCGGCGGCGAGGTGCTGACCATCGACGGCGGCACCGGGGAGGTCTTCGTCGGCCCCGTCGCCATGATCGAACCGCAGCTGTCGGGCGACTTCGCGACGCTGATGGGCTGGGCGGACGAGGTGCGGCGACTCAAGGTCCGCGCCAACGCCGAAACCCCGCTCGATGCCGAGACGGCCCGCAAGTTCGGCGCCGAAGGCATCGGCCTGTGCCGCACCGAGCACATGTTCTTCGACCCCGAGCGCATCGGCGCCGTGCGGCAGATGATCATGGCGGAAACCGAGGCCGGCCGCCGCGTCGCGCTGGCCCGCCTGCTGCCCTTCCAGCGGCAGGATTTCGTCGACCTGTTCCGCATCATGGCCGGGCTGCCGGTCACGATCCGCCTGCTCGACCCGCCGCTGCACGAATTCCTGCCGCACACCGACTACGAGATCGCGGAGGTCGCGTCCTCCCTCGGCACCGATGTCGAGGCGATGCGCCGCCGCGCGCAGGAACTGTCGGAAGCCAACCCGATGCTCGGTCATCGCGGCTGCCGGCTCGGCATCTCCTTCCCCGAGATCTACGAGATGCAGGCCCGCGCGATCTTCGAGGCCGCCTGCCAGATCGGCAAGGAAACCCACAAGGCGCCGCATCCGGAGATCATGATCCCGCTGGTGGCGACGCGGCGCGAGCTCGAGATCACCCGCGCGCAGGTGGATCGCGTCGCGCAGGAGGTCTTCGCGGAGACCAAGTACCATGTCGAATACAGCGTCGGCACGATGATCGAGCTGCCGCGCGCGGCTCTGACCGCCGATGCCATCGCCGATGCCGCCGACTTCTTCTCCTTCGGCACCAACGACCTGACGCAGACCACCTTCGGCCTGTCGCGCGACGACGCCGGCAAGTTCCTGCCGCTGTATGTCGAGAAGGGCATCTTCCCGAAGGACCCCTTCGTGTCGATCGACCCGGACGGCGTCGGCGCCCTGGTGAAGATCGCCTCCGAGAAGGGGCGGCGGGTGAAGCCGGACCTGAAGCTCGGCATCTGCGGCGAACACGGCGGCGACCCGTCCTCGATCCATTTCTGCGAGAGCGTCGGCCTCGACTACGTGTCCTGCTCGCCCTACCGCGTGCCGGTCGCACGCCTGGCCGCGGCACAGGCGGCGCTCGCGGGCGGCGGCGGCGACCGCACGGCCTGAGCCCCCGGCGTGGCCGCAGACGAGGAGGACAACGGTCGCGTAGCGCGGATGCGGCGCATCTGGGTTCGCTCGACGATCATCGCGACGGCCGGCGCCTTCCTCGGCGGCGTCGCTGTCATCGGCGCGCAGTACTTCCTGCTCGCGATCAGCACGGGGTACCCGCCCTTCGTGCAGTCCATCCGCTGCCAGGCCCTGGGCGACCCGCACGCGCTGCCCGAGGCCGAAGCACCAGCCATCGCGATGTTCGGCGCCGGTGCCATGGCATCCGGCCTGCCCGAGGATGGCGGCCCGCTTCTGCTGCCGAGCGTCGTCGCGGGAGCCACCATATCCTGCACCGTGGAGGCGCCCGGCGCCGATTACGCCGCATGGACGATGGGCGGGCCGCGCCCCGACTACCGTGCGGGCCCGCTCGACAGCGATGCCAGTTGCCAGGGGCGCGAGACCTTCACGAGCCAGGGCGCGCAGGGCCTTCGCGTATCCGCCTGTCAGAACTATGTGCTGGCCGTGCCGGGGTTGCATCTGCTCTCGGTCAAGGTGATGTCGCGCGGCGCACCAGCGGTTGACCGCGGCCAGATTGCGGTGCTGGTGCGCGCCCCGCCACCGCCGCCGCCCGCAGCGCAGCGTATCCAGGCCACGGTGGTCACCATGCCCCACACGGCGGCATTGGAACGACGCCAGACGATTTCGCAGACCCTGTCCGAGCGCGGGCTCCTGCCGACCGACCGCAGCTATGCGCGCGTGGTCTACCGCCTGGCGCCGGGCGAACGCTTCCTCGACGCGCGGTTCGAACCGCGCAACGCCGCGCATGCCTCAGCCGTGCGGGTGGGGCTGGACGCCGACGGCATGACGGTCAGGGCGCGCTTCGCCCTGCGCAGCGGACCCATCATCGACCGGTACAACGGTTGGCTGAACGGGGACGCCGTGGTGCGGGTGGAAGTGAGCCAGCCCGGGGATGCGATCGAGCTTCCCGAAGCCGTCCTGCCGGTTCCCGGCAGCGTCCTCCTTCGGTTGCCGGTGGGTGTGGCGGTCACGCAGGTGCGACTCAGGCGACCGGACACCGGTGCCCAGGCGGAAGCACCGCTCGGCGGAACGATGCTGCTCGGTCACGCCCGGATCGAGGTCCGGATGTCCGAAGACGGGCTGCAATTGGTCGCGAGCCGCTGAGGCGACGGTGCCGAAAGGCGACGTTGGACCGCGCCCCAATGCCGCGGGCGACGGCCGACATGGCGTGCGGGCGGGGATGCCCGGCATGACCGGAACAGTTGGCCGGGCCAGCGTCCAGGAGGGATGAGCGCCGCGATCACACCCGCGATGGCGCGTCGGCTTCCTCGACGGGCACGGCGTCGAGCGGCACCAGCCGGAACCCGCGTTCCGCCAGCCGCGCCACGCCTTCGACGACGCCCGGACCGCTCGGGCGTTCGGGATGGTTGGTGTGGGCGATGATCACATCGCCATCCCGCGCGGCGGCGATGCGCGCCGCCACGCGGGAGGCCGGCAGCGACGCGCCTTCATCGCCGTTCACCGAATAGCCGGCAACCCGCAGGCCCGTGGCGCGGATCGCGGCAAGCGCCTCGGGGCTGTAGAGCGCCGTCGCGCCGCGGAACCAGCCCGGCGCCGGCGCGCCGGTGGCGAGGACGGCGGCGGCGCCGCCTGCGACCTCGCGATGCACCGCCTCGATCGTGCCGGCGACCGCGACGCCGTAGAGCCGCCCCGCACCGAGCACCGCCGGGACATGGCGCGCGCCGTGGTTCTGCAGGGTGAACAGGTCCGCCCGCCCGCGCAGCAGCGCGACCGTATCCGGGTTGGCGCGCAGCCAGACGCCCGTGACGAAGATCGTGGCCGGCAGGCCGAGCCGCACCAGACCGCCCAGCACCCGCAGATCCGCATGCCCCGAACAGGCATCGAGCGTCAGCGCCACGCGCGGCGGCGCGCCGGGCGCCGGCGCAAGGCGCAGCCGTGGGGAGAGATGCGCGTCCGCCCGCGCCGGCCGCGCGGCCAGGGCGACCGCCGCGACCAGCGCGCCGCGCCGGCCGATGGCGGGCATGCAGCAGCGGCACGGGAACGGCTTCGGATCCATCGCGGGCGGAGGCGTAGCATCGGCGCCTGGCCTGGTCGATGATCCGCTTCATGGACATCGATACCTGGCCCGAAGGCACCGCCCTGACCGTGGCCGAGGACCCCGAGCCGGGCTTCCGGGCCGAACTCGCGCGACAGATCCACGCCTTCCACGGCCAGACCGTGCCTTACGACGCGCGCCGCTTCGGCCTCGCGCTGCGCGACGCGGAGGGACGGCTGCTGGGCGGCGTGTCGGCGGTGACGAGCTGGGGCTGGCTGTTCATCGAGGCCGCCTGGGTCGATGCGGCACTGCGCGGCCAGGGCACCGGGCGGCGGCTCGTGCAGCGCGCCGAGGCGCAGGCGCGCGACTGGGGCTGCCACGCCGCCTGGCTCGACACCTTCCAGGCGGAAGGCTTCTACCTCGCCCTCGGCTATGAACGCTTCGGCGTGCTCGAGGATTATCCCGCCGGCCAGTCCCGCGCCTTCCTGCGCAAGCGGCTCGCCTAGACCCAGCGACGCACTCGCCCCCGATACGCTTCGTAGGCCGCCCCGAAGCGCGTCGCGAGGTAGGCTTCCTCCTTCGCCACCACCAGCCGGTCGAGCACCAGGTGGCTCGCTACCACCGCGACCCAGCCCCAGAGGTCGCCCCAGCGCAGCGCGAAACCGGCCACGCCCAGGATGAAGCCGAGATAGATCGGGTTGCGGCTGAAGCGGAATGGGCCGGTCTCGACCATCGCCGTATCGGGCTTGTCGGGCCGCGGATCGTTGCCGGCCTTCAGCATCACCAGCAGCGCCCAGCCGATCAGCGCGATGGCCGCGAAGATGACCAACCCGCCGAGTTCCGGCAGAGGCGGGCCGATCCGCACCGGCACGATGCGTTCCAGCCCCCAGGCCACGGCCAGCAGCGCGGCGACCATCACCGGCGGCGGGATGCGCACGCCGGGGCCGTGGTCGCTCATGCCTCCTCGCGGGCCGGCAGGCGCATCCAGGCGGCGATGCGGGGAACCAGGCGCGCCTCGCCCGCCGTGAAGGGCGCGCGGTCCAGCGCATCGATCCGCAGCAGCGCGATGCCGGTCCCGTCGCGGCCGGAGCGCATCTCGCCGATCTCCGCCCCCGCGGCATCAGTCACGATCGTCCCGCGCGCGGGCAGGGGGCCGTCCACCGCGACCGGCACCAGCCGTCGCTTGATCAGCCCGCGATAGCGCGTCCGCGCCGTCAGTTCCTGGCCCATGTAGCAGCCCTTGGACCAGGACACGCCGTTCAACTCGTCGAAGCCGGCTTCGAGCAGGACCGACTTCTCGCGCTCCATATCGCGCGACCCGTCGGGCAGGCCGAGCGCGAGGCGGTGGCGGTCGTAGTCATCGGCCGTGGCATCGGTCGCGAGCGGCGCATGGGACAGCACCCGCCAGCCCGCCTCGGGCAGGCGCGGATCCGGCACCACGATGTCACCGGCACCCGGCGCCGCGCCCCAGGCGGCGTGGACGTGCCAATTTTCCGACGCATCGCGCAGCGTCACCTTGGACCGCAGCCGGAAGCGCCCGAGCCGCGTGGCGAGGTCCCCGATCTGCGCCCGCTCGGCGTCCAGCAGGAAGGCGTCCTCGGTCGCGACGACGAAGAAATCCGCGAGCCACTTGCCCTGCGGCGTCAGCAGCGCGCTCCAGGCGGCCTGGCCGGGCACGAGGTGGGTCACGTCGTTGGAAACGAGGCCCTGCAGGAAGGCGGCCCGGTCCGGGCCGGCGACCTCCAGCACGCCCCGGTCGGGGAGGATGGCGAGACTCATGACCTGTCAGGTGTGCCGGATCGGCCACGGCTGCAACCTCCCCCCCCGGTCCGGAGCGTGATACAGGCGCCGCGTGCGCGTCCTCTTCATCACCTCGACCCGGATCGGCGACGCCGTGCTGTCGACGGGGCTGCTCGACCACCTGATGCGGGAGCATCCGGTGGCGCGCTTCACCATCGCCTGCGGGCGGGTGGCCGAGGGCGTCTTCAGCCGCATGCCGGCGCTCGAGCGCCTGATCCCGATCGAGAAGAAGCGCTACGGCCTGCACTGGCTCGGCCTGTGGTGGCAGGTGGCCTTCCGGCGCTGGGACCTGGTGGTGGACCTGCGCGGCTCGGCGATCGCCTGGATGCTGCTGGCGAAGCGGCGGGCAGTGATGCGCGGCGGGCGGCGGCCGGGGCATCGGCTGCTGCATATCGCGCAGACGCTCGGCATCAGCCCCGCGCCACGCCCGGTCGCCTGGTTCGGGCCGGCGGAGGAGGCGAAGGCCGCCGCCCTGCTGCCCAAGGGCGCGCCGGTGCTGGCCTTGGGGCCGACCGCGAACTGGGTGCGCAAGGTCTGGCCGCCCGATCGCTTCCTGACCCTCGCGCGGCTGCTGACCGAACCGGGCGGCGCGCTGGAAGGGGCGCGGATCGCGGTGCTCGGTGGGCCAGGGGAGCAGGAGCGCGCCATGGCCGCCCCCGTCCTGGCGGGACTGCCCGACGCGGTGGACCTGGTCGGGCAGCTGGACCTGCCCGAGGCGGCCGCGGTGCTGTCGCGCTGCGCGCTCTATGTCGGCAATGATTCCGGGCTGATGCATCTCTCGGCCGCGGCGGGGACACCGACAATCGGGTTGTTCGGACCGACCCCGGCCTCCGAATACGCGCCGGTGGGCGTCCGGGCGCTCGCGGTCCTGGCCAAGGGGCCGCCGGGCAACGCACCGATGGGCGCTCTCTCCGCGACCCGCGTCGCGGAACAGGCCGCTGCCCTTCTCGCTCGCCCCGATCCCGTCGAACTGGGGGAGGCGGTGTCGTGAGCGCGCCCGATGACCGCATTGCCAAAGGGCCCGGAGGCCTGAATCGGCCGTGCCCGACCAACGGCGCCCCGCGCCTGTCCGCCCTCATCGTCGCGCGCAACGAGCAGGAACGCCTGCCCGATTGCCTCGCCTCCGTCGCCTTCGCCGACGAGGTCGTCGTCGTCCTCGACCGCAGCACCGATGCGAGCGCCGAGATCGCCAAGGCCGCCGGCGCCCGCGTCGTCGAAGGCGCCTGGGAACTGGAAGGCGCGCGCCGCAACACCGGCATCGACGCCTGCACCGGCGACTGGATCCTCGAGGTCGATGCCGACGAGCGGGTGAACCCCGCTTTGGCCGAGGCCGTGCGCGCGACCATCGCCACCAGCACCCATGCCTGGCACCAGGTGCCGGTCGACAATTACGTGGGCGACCGGCTGGTTAAGTACGGCTGGGCGGGGTCCTTCGGCACGACCTCCGTGCCGCGGCTGTTCCGCCGGGGGGCGAAGCGCTGGCGGGCGCAGCGCGTCCATCCGGGGCTCGACTGGACGGGCAAGGAAGGACCGAAGATCACCACCGGCGCGCTGGTGCACCTGGTGGATCGCGACATCTCGGACATGCTGCGCCGGCTCGACAAGTATTCCTCGGCCAAGGCGGCGGACCTGCTCGCGGGCGGGGATATCGGCACGCTGCGCGCCAATGTCCGGCGCTTCTTCTCACGCGGGTTGAAGTCCTACGTCTCGCGCAAGGGCTACCGCGAAGGGGGCTGGGGCGTGCTGCTCGCGCTCTGCACCGGGGCCTTCCCGCTGCTGTCCTACCTCAAGGCGCGGCTCGAACCCGAACGCCACCGGCCGGCGCCGTGATCCTGATCCTCACCCAGTGCTTGCCGCCCGATCCGGGCGGCATCGAGGTGCTGGTGGGCGGGCTGGCGACGGCCTTCGCCGGATCGGGCGAGGAAGTGCTGGTCCTCGCCGACCGCATCCGCGGCAAGGGGCTTGCCGAGCCTGCCTGGCCGCAGGGCGTCACGGTGCGGCGCTTCGGCGGGCCGAAGCCGTTGCGACGCCTGGCCAAGGGCTTCGCGGCGCGGAGGCTGCTCGCGCGCGGCGGGGTGCAGGCGGTGGTTACCGATACCTGGAAGAGCGCGGCGCTGCTGCCGAAGCGGGCCGGCCTGCCGGTGCTGGTGCTGGCGCATGGCAATGAGGTGCTGCCCGTCGCCTCGGCGCGCCGGGTCGCGCGGCGGCGCGACGCCTTCGCGCGGGCGACGGTGGTCGCGGCGAACAGCGCCTATACGGCGGCGCTGGTGCGCGAGGCCCTCGGCAATGCCGCCCCTAGGGTCGAAATCGTCCCCCTGCCGTTGCCCGCCCCGGTCGCGGCGACGCCCGAGGCAACGTCCTGGGCCGCGAGCCTTGCCGAAGGCGCAACGCCGATCCTCGCGACGCTCTCGCGCCTCGAACCCCGCAAGGGCATCGACCAGGTGATCCGCGCCTTGCCGGCGCTGGCCGCGACGCATCCCGCGATCCGCTTCCTCGTCGCCGGCGGCGGGCCGGACCGGGCGCGGCTGGAGGCGCTGGCCGCCTCCGAAGGTGTCGCCGACCGCGTCCGCTTCCTCGGCCGCATCGACGAAGCGCAGAAGGCTGCGCTGCTTGCCCGCGCCGACCTCTTCGCCATGCCGGCGCGGCGCGAGGGCAACTCGGTCGAAGGCTTCGGCATCGTCTATCTCGAGGCCGCCTGGCAGGGCTGCCCGTCGCTCGCCGGCCGCGAGGGCGGCGCCGCCGAGGCGGTGGCGGACGGCGAGACCGGCCTGCTCTGCGACGGCGCCGATCCCAAGGCCGTCGCCGCGGCGCTCGACACGCTGCTTGCCGATCCCGCGCGTCTCAAGGTGATGGGCGCGGCCGCCGCCGCCCGCGTGCGGGCCGACTTCCTCTGGCAGCACGCCCTGCCGCGCTACCGCGCCTTGCTCGGCCTCAAGGCCTGAAGCGCGGCTGCGACCAGCAGCGCGAAGCCGATCCACCATTCCTGCCAGACGCCGTAGGACAGCATCCCGGTCACCGCGCCGGCCGCGAGCGCGCCGACCGCGCCTGGCCCGATCCGCGCCGCCGCGAACCCCAGCGCCACCGCGAGCCAGGCCGCCAGCGCCGCCCCCGCCACGCCGAGGTCGAGCCAGATCTGCAGCGCCGCGTTGTGGGGATGCAGCGGCAGCCGCTGCGGCTGCGGCCGCGCGAACCAGGCCCGCGATTCCGGGGAGGTCAGGCCGAAGCGGTCGAGCGTCTCCTCCGGGAACAGGTCGCGCCCGCCCGGGATCGTCCGACCGCTTTCCGCACCCCAGCCGAGCAGCGGCTTCTCGGCGATGCGGCCCTCCACGAAGTCCCAGATCAGCACGCGATGCGCCGCACTCATGGGAATCCGCTCGAGGGACGGCAGATTCGGCCGCGCCGCCACGACGACCAGCGGCGCCGCCAGGATCGCCGCGCCGACGAAGGCGCCGATCAGCCGGCCGAGTTGCTGCGACGAGACCCGCGCCAGCACGAACACCGCCACGCCGATCACCCCGCTGATGCGCGCTGATTCCGCCGGGATCACCAGCGCGACCGCGAGCGTGCCGACCACCAGCGCCGCCCGCGCCTTCCACGGAATGCCAGGCAGGGCGGCCACGATCGGCGCCAGCACCGCCATGACCGAGACCGCCGGCTTGAGGCCGTAGACAAGCTCGACCCGCGCCTCGGCCAGGCCCCGCACCCCGGCGCGGATCGCATGTCCGGTGAGCATGTCGAGCCCCGCCAGCCCGGCGCCCACGGCAAGCCCCGCGAACAGGGCACGGGACAGCAGCCGCGGCGCGGCGGGGTCCTCGGCCACCACCCGCACCGTGGCGGCGCCGAGCAGCACGAAGCCCGCGAATTTCACACCGGTCACCACGGATCGTGCCGGATCGATCGCCCAGGACGCGCTCGCCGTCGCCAGCGCGGCGAGGCAGAGCAGGGGCAGCAGCGGCCCTTCGAGGCGTGGCCACGGCCAGGTGCCCGTCGCCCGGCGATGGGTGACCACCGTCGCCACCAGCCCGATCGTCACCGCCAGCGCGATGCCGCGGAACTGCAGCACGCCGATCGCGGGCACGAGAAGGAGGAGGATGGCGATGGGCAGGCTCGGCGCCTGCGCCGTCCTGGCGTCGGTGGTCACGTGAGGCCGTTCCGCTGGGTCCCGATGGGTGGTGGAAGCATGGGGGGCAGGGGATGTCCAGGAGGCTTCCGGCCCGGCCGCCCGACCGCTTCCCGCGCGGCGCGAAACGGCGCACACCCCTTTCGCCCCGATCGCTGGAGAAGACCGAGTCGCCATGGCGCGCGATAAGACCCGCTTCGTCTGCCAGGCCTGCGGCACGGTCCACCCCAAATGGCAGGGCCGCTGCGAGGGCTGCGGCGAATGGAACACGCTCGCCGAGGAAGCCCCCGCGCCGCGCGGTCCCGGCCCGGCGGCCAAGGCGGGCGGCGGGCGGCGTGTCGAATTCGTCGGGCTGAAGGGCGAAAGCGCGCCCCCGCCGCGCATCCCGACCGGCATCGCGGAACTGGACCGGGTGCTCGGCGGCGGGCTGGTCGCGGCCTCGGCCGTGCTGGTCGGCGGCGATCCGGGCATCGGCAAGTCCACCATCCTGCTGCAGGCGGCCGCCCGCGTGGCCTCGGCGGGCCGGCGCGTGCTGTACGTGAGCGGGGAGGAGGCAGTGGAGCAGGTCCGCCTGCGCGCCGCCCGGCTCGGCCTGACCGAGAGCCCGATGGCGCTCGCGGCCGCGACCGCGCTGCGCGACATCGTCGCGAGCCTTGAGCAGGAGACCGACGCCGCGCTGGTGGTGATCGATTCCATCCAGACCGTCTGGCTCGACGCCCTCGATTCCGCGCCCGGCACGGTCGCGCAGGTGCGGGCCTGCGCGGCGGAGCTGATCCGGCTGGCCAAGGCGCGGGGCTTCGCCATCGTGCTGGTGGGGCATGTCACCAAGGAAGGCACGCTGGCGGGACCGCGCGTGCTCGAGCACATGGTCGACGCGACGCTGTATTTCGAAGGCGACCGGGGCCACCAGTTCCGCATCCTGCGCGCGGTGAAGAACCGCTTCGGCGCGACGGACGAGATCGGCGTCTTCGAGATGACCGGCACCGGCCTGGTCGAGGTCGCCAACCCCTCCGCGCTCTTCCTCGCGGAACGGCGCGGCAACGTCTCGGGCAGCGCGGTCTTCGCGGGCATCGAGGGCACGCGGCCGGTGCTGGTCGAGGTCCAGGCCCTGCTGTCCCCGTCTTCCGGCGGCACGCCGCGGCGGCAGGTGGTGGGCTGGGATTCCGGGCGGCTGTCGATGCTGCTCGCGGTGCTCGAGGCGCGCTGCGGCATGTCGCTCGGCCAGAATGACGTCTACCTGAACATCGCGGGCGGGCTGCGGATCGCCGAACCGGCCGCGGACCTCGCGGTCGCCGCCGCCCTGGTCTCGGCCGCGACGGACCGCCCGACCGATGCCGAGGCGGTCTATTTCGGGGAGGTCGGTCTGTCCGGGGAGGTCCGCCAGGTCGCCCAGTTCGAATCCCGCCTGCGGGAGGCGGCGAAGCTCGGCTTCACCGCCGCGACCCTGCCCCGACGGATCGCCCGCGGCGCCCGCCCGGCCGCCCCGCCGCCGGGGATGTCGCTCAGCGAGACCGGGCACCTCGCGGACTTGGTGGCGGTGTTTGCGGAAAAGTCGGTGAAGCCCCGTCGTGCCGGGCCGTGACGCGGTGCAGCCCGGCGGCTATAGGGGGCGCGATGACCTGGGTGGACGGTGTTTTCGCGGCGGTGGTGCTGGTCTCGGCCCTCGTCGCCTTCTTCCGCGGCCTGGTGCGGGAGGTCCTGAGCCTCGGCGCCTGGGTGGGCGCGGCGGCCGCGGCCTTCTTCGCCAGGCCCTACCTGCTGCCGCACACGACGCAGTTCATCGATCCGCCCTGGGCCGCTGACGCCGTCGGCGCCGGCGGCGTCTTCATCGTCGCGATCATCATCCTCAAGGTCCTGACCAACATGATCGCGGACCGGGTGCAGGACTCCGCCATCGGCGGCGTGGACCGCGTGCTGGGGCTGCTTTTCGGCGCCGCACGGGGTGCGGTGCTGCTGGTGGTTGCCTATATCCTCGCCGGGATGTTCGCCCCCGAGACCGCGGCCTGGCCCGAGCCCGTGAAGCAGGCCCGGAGCCTGCCCTTCATCGCGGAAGGCGCGCGCATCGCCGTCGAGAAGGTGCCGGAACACTACCGGCCCCGCCTCGTCCCCCCGCCGGTGCCGCCAGGCCCGACCGTCGACGACCTGTTGCGCCCGCCGGCGCGCACGAATTGAGGACTGCCATGGACGCCCTGCCCTGGGACGACGACAAGCCGCATGAGGAATGCGGCGTCTTCGGCGTTTGGAACGGCGGCGACGCCGCGGCGCTCACCGCGCTCGGCCTGCACGCCCTGCAGCACCGCGGGCAGGAAGCGGCCGGCATCGTCACCCTCGACGAGAAGGGCCTGTTCCACGCGCACAAGGGCCTCGGCCTGGTGGGGGACAATTTCGGCGAGGCGAAGGTCATCGCCTCGCTGCGCGGCGGCGCGGCGGTGGGCCACAACCGCTATGCGACGACCGGCGAAACGGCGCTGCGCAACGTCCAGCCGCTCTATGCCGATTTCGAGTTCGGCGGCTTCGCGGTCGGCCACAATGGCAACCTCACCAACGCCCAGGTGCTGAAGCGCGCGCTGGTGCGGCGCGGCTGCCTGTTCCAGTCCACGACGGATTCGGAAGTCTTCATCCACCTCATCGCTATCAGCCTCTATTCCACCGTGCTGGACCGGCTGATCGACGCGCTGAAGCAGGTGCAGGGCGCCTACAGCCTGGTCGCGCTGCATAACGGCGCGCTGATCGGGGCGCGGGATCCGCTCGGCGTGCGGCCGCTGGTGCTCGGCCGCCTTGCGAATGGCGGCCATGTGCTGGCGTCGGAGACCTGCGCGCTCGACATCGTCAGCGCCGAATTCGTGCGCGACATCGAGGCCGGCGAGATCGTCGTCATCAACGACGAGGGCGTGCGCAGCGTGAAGCCCTTCGGGCGCAACGAGGGCCGCTTCTGCATCTTCGAATACATCTACTTCGCGCGCCCGGACTCGGTGATGGAAGGCACGCCGGTCTACGAGACGCGCAAGCGCATCGGTGCGGAACTCGCCCGCGAATCCGGCGTCTCGGCGGATGTCGTCGTGCCGGTGCCCGATTCCGGCGTGCCCTCGGCCATGGGCTACGCGGCGGAGGCGGGCATTCCCTTCGAGCTCGGCATCATCCGCAACCACTATGTCGGGCGCACCTTCATCGAGCCGACGGACCAGATCCGCAATCTCGGCGTGAAGCTGAAGCACAGCGCGAACCGCCCGATGCTCGAGGGCAAGCGCGTCATCCTGGTCGATGACTCGATCGTGCGCGGCACCACCAGCCGCAAGATCGTGGAGATGGTCCGCGCCGCCGGTGCCAAGGAGGTGCACATGCGCATCTCCTCCCCGCCCACGACCCACTCCTGCTACTACGGCATCGACACGCCGGAGCGCGCGCAGCTGATGGCCGCGAAGCACGACGTGGAGGAGATGGCGCGCATCATCGGCGCCGACAGCCTCGCCTTCATCTCCCTCGACGGCCTCTATCGCGCGCTCGGCCGCAAGGGCCGCGACCCTCTGAAGCCCGAGTTCTGCGACGCCTGCTTCACCGGCGAATATGCCATCCCGTTGACCGACTGGCAGGACAACAGCGACCGCCAGCTGTCGCTGCTGCAGCCGGCCGGCGCCTAGGCCCAGGTCCCCAGTTCCCGCGGGCCGTCCGGCCTGCGGCGGGAGGGCGACACCCTCCCCGGACGTCACCGAGAGATCCTTCATGACCGACCTGACTGGCCGCGTGGCCCTCATCACCGGCGCCTCGCGCGGCATCGGCGCGGCGGTGGCCGTGGAACTCGGCCGCCGCGGGGCGCAGTGCATCCTCGTCGCACGGACCCAGGGCGGCCTCGAGGAGATCGACGATGCGATCCGCGCGGCGGGCGGCCTGCCCGCGACGCTGCTGCCGCTCGACCTGCAGAAGCGGGCGCAGGACGTGGACATGCTCGGCCCGTCGATCGTCGCGCGCTTCGGCCGGCTCGACATCCTGGTCCACGCCGCGGGCGTGCTGTCGAAGCTGACGCCGGTCGCGCACATCCAGCCGCGCGACATGGAGGAATCCCTCGCGGTGAACCTCTCGGCCGCCTGGCGGCTGATCCGCACCTGCGACCCGCCGCTGCGCGCGGCGCCGGCGGGACGGGCGGTGGTGCTGACCGATGCGGTCGCCTCCGCACCGGCCGCCTATTGGGGGCTGTACGGCGCGGCGAAGGCGGGAATGGACCATCTGGTCCGCTGCTGGGCGGCGGAGGTGGCGACCACGCCGCTGCGGGTGAACCTCGCCGATCCCGGTCCCGTGGCGACGCAGCTCCGGGCCAATGCCTTCCCCGGCGAGATGCCCGGCACGTCGCGCAGCCCGTCCGAGGTCGCCCCGGCGATCGCCGATCTCTGCGCCGAGACCGAGACCCGCCACGGGGAGACGATCCGCCTAGGGTGAGGTCGGAGGCTGCAGCATCTGCGCGGCCGCGCCGGCGGCGATGCCCCCGGTGACCGGTTCCGGCACGCCTGAACCGGGTTGGATGACGGGTGGCGGAGCGGCGGCCGGTGTCGGCGGGGTGGCGGGTTCGGGCGGTCCCGGGGAGGGCAGGGCGCGGGCGATGCGGCCGATCCAGCCGATGCGGTTGTTCTCCTGCGCCGGGTTCAGCGTCGCCGGGCCGTCGGCAACCCCGCGATAGGCCGGCCAGGCCGCGGGCGGAATGGTCCAGCAATCGACCGCGCCGAGGCTCCGGGTGCACATGGGCGGCGGGGCAGGCGCGTCGTCCCGCCCGCAATAGGCTTCCCCCCGCCCGATCCGCGCGATGGAACAATCCTCGCCGGTCACCAGCGAAACGATCGAATCCCCCGTGGTGCGGCCGAAGGCCCGCAGGGAAAGGCCCTCGACGGCGGCTGGAATGGCCAGAAGGGGCGCCCCAGGCGCGCCGATGGCCTGGCAGCCGCCCAGCAGGACCGTGGCGAACAGAGGGGGCAGGCGCCGCATGGCGTCAGGAAAACCCCATCGGGCTTAACGCACCGCCAACGGGCCTGTATGGTCCGCCCCCTTTCGGGTGGCAGCGCCGCCCGACCGCAGCCAGGGATGATGCACTTGCCCGACATCTTCGACGAGGTGGAGGAGGATCTCCGCGCCGAACGCGCCAAGCAGATGTGGCAGCGCTTCGGTACGCCGATCGCCGGCCTGCTCGTGCTGGTCGTGGCCGGCGTGGGCGGCTGGCAGGGCTGGCAATGGTACCAGAACCGGGAACGGGCCACGGCCTCGGTCGCCTTCATGGCCGACCACCGCGCGGCCGAGGCCGAGGGCGCGGACCTGGCCGCGATCGCCGGCCGCTTCGAGAGCCTGGCCGCGAACAGTCCCGCCGGCTACCGCACCATCGCGCTGCTGCGCGCTGCCGCGCTGAAGGCCGAGACCGGCGACATGCCGGCCGCCCTCACGCTCTATGATCGGGTTGCCAATGACGGCGAGGCCGATCCGATCTACCGGGAGTACGCGACGCTGATGTGGGTTCTGCGGTCGATGGACACTGCCGAGCCGTCGGTGCTCGCCGCCCGCATCGCGCCGCTGACGCGCCCGGGCCAGCCCTGGAGCGCCTCCGCGCGCGAACTCTCGGCCTTGGTTGCGCTGAAGTCCGGCCAGCGGGACGAGGCGCGCCGCGCGCTCGAGGCCCTGGCCGCCGACGTCACCGCGCCACGCAGCATCCGCGACCGTGCGGGGCGGATCGCTTCGGGGATCGCGGGCTGATGCGGCGGGTCCTGACGCGCCGCGGCGCGCTGCTCGGCGGCGCCGCGCTCCTCGCGGGCTGCGAGACGATCGACGACATCCTCGGCGAAAAGCGCCAGCGCTTCGACGGCGAGCGCCGCTCGGTCGTCGACGTGCCCGAGCGCCGGCTTTCGGCCGACGACGCGGCGCAAGGCACGGCGGTCACGCTGCCCCCCTCGGCCCCGCGGGCCGACTGGCCCCAGATCGGCGGCGACGCCGCGCATTCCGGGGGGCATCCGGCCTTCGGCCCCTCCCTGTCCCAGGCGTGGCGAAGCAGCTTCGGCACCGGATCGGCCTATCGCCGGCGGATCGTCACGGGCCCTGTCGCGAGCGGGGGCATGGTGTTCGCCGCCGATGCGTCGGGCGACATGACGGCGATCGACGCGACGAACGGCGGTCGCCGCTGGCGCCGCGACATCGGCCGGGAGAACGAGAGCAGCCCGCCGCTCGGCGCCGGCGCGGCGGCGGCGGGGGAGACGCTCTACGTCGCCACCGGCCTCGCGGAACTCATCGCGCTCAATATCGCGGACGGGGCGGTGCGCTGGCGGGTCGACCTGCCGGCACCGGCGCGCGGCGCGCCGTCCATCGCTGACGGCCGCGTCTATGTGCCGACCGTGGCCAGCCAACTCGTCTGCCTCGCGGCCGATGACGGCAAGCGGATCTGGTCGCACCGGGCGTCGGCCACGACGACCATTCCCCTCGGCCTCGGCACGCCAGCGATCGAGGGCGAGACGGTGGTGGCGGGCTTCCCCTCGGGCGAGCTGTTTGCGATGCGCGTGACGGACGGGCGCGTGCTGTGGACCGAGAGCCTCGCGGCCGCCGGGACCGGGGCGCTGTCCGATATCGCGGGCGTGCGTGCCTCCCCCGTGATCAGCGGCGGGCGGGTGATCGCCGTCGGCGTCGGCGGGCTGACCGTCTGCGTCGACCTGCGGTCGGGCCGCCGCCTGTGGGAGCAGGAATCGGGCGGCACGGAATCGCCCTGGATCGCCGGGGAGTGGGTCTTCCTCACCAACGATGTCGGTCAGGTCGCGGCGATCGGGCGGGACAGCGGCCAGGTGCGCTGGGTGACCTCCCTGCGGCCCGAGCCGCGCGGCAACCGGCGGCCGGACCGCATCCAGCTGTCCTCGCCCGTCCTGGCCGGCGGACGCCTGCTGGTCGGCACGGGCCGGGAGGAGATCGTGTCCATCGACCCCGCGACCGGCACCGTCCAGGGCCGCACTTCCCTGTCCGGCGGGGTGACGCTGCAGCCGATCGTCGTCGGCAACACACTGATCGTGGCGACCGACGCCGCGGATCTCGTCGCCTTCTCCGGCGGCTGACCGCCGGAGCCCGCCATGCGCCCCACCGTCGTCATCCTCGGCCGGCCGAACGTCGGGAAATCCACGCTGTTCAACCGCCTGGCGCAGCGGAAGATCGCCATCGTGGACGACACCCCCGGCGTGACGCGCGACCGCAAGGAAGCGGAAGCGCGGATCGGCGGGCATGACGTCACGCTGGTCGACACCGCCGGGCTCGAGGAAGCGCCGCCGGACACCGTCGCCGGCCGCATGCGGCAGAGTTCCGAGATGGCGCTGCGTGCCGCCGACCTGGTGCTGTTCGTGGTCGATGCGCGGGCCGGGCTGACCCCGTCCGACCGCGCCTTCGCCGCCTGGCTGCGGCGGTCCTCCCTGCCGGTGCTGCTGGTTTCCAACAAGGCCGAGGGCCGCGGCGGCGCGGTCGCGGCGATGGAGGCCTATGAGCTCGGCCTGGGCGACCCGATCGCCGTCAGCGCCGAGCACAACGAAGGCGTCGGCGCGCTGCACGAGGCGGTGTCCGAGGCGCTGGGCGAACCGCCGGAGGAGGAGGACGAGGACCTCGCCGTCGACGACCCCGAGCGCCCGCTGCGCCTGGCCATCGTCGGCCGCCCCAATGCCGGCAAGTCGACCCTGCTCAACGCCCTGATCGGCGAGGAGCGGATGATCACCGGCCCCGAGCCGGGCCTGACGCGCGATGCCGTCGCGGTGCAGTGGCGGGACGCGACCGGCGGGCGCGTGCGCCTGGTGGACACCGCCGGCATGCGCAAGAAGGCCCGCATCGCCGAGCGGCTGGAACAGATGTCGGTCGCCGCGACTCTCGGCGCGCTGAAGGAAGCCGAGGTCGTCATCCTCGTGGTCGACGCGCTGCTCGGCATGGACGAGCAGGACCTGCGCATCGCGCGCCTCGCCGAGCGCGAGGGCCGCGGCGTCGTCATCGCCTTCAACAAG
This sequence comes from Neoroseomonas marina, assembly GCF_012927745.1. GTDB lineage: Bacteria > Pseudomonadota > Alphaproteobacteria > Acetobacterales > Acetobacteraceae > Neoroseomonas > Neoroseomonas marina. The sequence goes on along the minus strand of NZ_JABBKX010000001.1, from coordinate 845,806 downwards.
TGGGATGCGGTCGAGGACCGCGCGGCGACGCGCAATCGGCTGGACGACGTGCTCACCGCCTCGCTCGCGCAGCTGAAGGGGATCTCGGTGGTGCCGCTCTCGGCCAAGACCGGCCGTGGCGTGGACAAGCTGATGCCGGCCGTGCGCGCCGCCTATGCGTTGTGGAACCGGCGCATCGGGACCGGCGAGCTGAACCGCTGGTTCGAATCCGCGCTGACGCGGCATCCGCCGCCGGCGGTGGACGGGCGGCGCGTGAAGCTGCGCTACGCGACCATGCCCAAGGCGCGGCCGCCGACCATCGCGGTCTTCGGCACCCGCGCCGAGGAACTGCCCGAGGATTACCGCCGCTACCTGGTCAACGCCTTCCGCGAGGCCTTCGGCATGCCCGGCGTGCCGGTCCGGCTGCAGCTGCGCGGCACGAAGAACCCCTACGCCGAGGGCGAGCGGGACTAAGCCCCGGCCGGGGTTAACCCTCCCGCAACACCACCCGGCAGAAAGTGCCGCATCGGCCGGGGACGGGGTGCGGTGGCATGCAGGACGAAGCGGGGTCGCTGATCGACCGGATCACCGCGCGGCGGGCGATCCTGGGGCGGATCGAGCTGGTCGGGCGGGACCTTGGCGCGCTCTACGAAAGGCTGGACGGCATCGCCGGGTCGCTGGTGGCGCTCGAGGCGCGGGAGGATCCCGTGCCGGTGTTCGAGGACAGGCTCGCGAAGTTCGGCGGCCGCATCGGGCAGGTCGAGGAACGGCTGAACGCGGCGGAGGAACGCCTCGCGGCGCTCGGCGGGCTGGCCGAACGGCTCGACCGGATCGAGGCCGCGATCGCCGCCCGCGGGCCGGCGCCCGCCGGCGCCCATGACCGCATGCCCTATGTCACCACCGCCGACCTGCGCGCGCTTGGGCGCGTCGAGGCCGAGGCGGCGATGCGCGCGCGCTGCATGGTCGTGCCCGTCGATGAGACGACGGCGCTCTGCCGCATCCTCGGCCGCTACAAGATGTATGTGGACCGCCGCGACATCGGCTTCGCGCCGCACCTGATGTTCGAGGGCTTCTGGGAATACTGGCTGACCGAGTTCATCTGGCGGAACGTGAAGCCGGGCGAGGTCGCGCTCGATGTCGGCGCGAACCATGGCTACTACAGCGTGCTGATGGCCGACCTGGTCGGGCCCGAGGGCGGCGTCCATGCCTTCGAGCCCAATCCGCGGCTGCTGGACCTGATGGAGCGCACCTTCGCGCTGAACGGCTTCTGGCACACGGTGCGCCGCCACGGCGTCGCGGTGGCCGAGGCCTCCGGCCCGCCCATGACCTTCGCCGCGACCGAGCGGGAGCCGAAGAACGGCCGGCTGCTGATGCCCGGGGAGGAGGCCGAGCCCGAGGCGGTGCTGACCCCCGTCCCGGTCGTCGCGCTGGACGAGGCCATCGAAGGCCCGGTCGGCTTCGTGAAGATCGACGTGGAGGGGGCGGAGGAACTCGCCTGGCGGGGGATGCAGCGGCTGATCGACCGCAGCCCGGACATCCGCATCGTCATGGAGTTCAACCCGGGGCGCTGCCGCACGCCGGCCGAGACGCTCGCCGCCATCGCCGCCCGCTTCGCCCTGCGCGAGGTCGGCTTCGACGCCCAGGCCCACCCGGTGACGGCCGAGGAGGTCCTCGGCCGGGCCGAGGACACGCTGCTCTACCTCTCCCGCCTCGACCCGGCCTGACGGGCGGCGCGCGCAAGTTGCCGGGGCGCCGGGCCCTGCGGTATCGGTGACACCTCCCCGCCCTCCCGGCATGGCGGGACGGGAAACGGGACCATGCCGCGATGATCTTCTCGCCCAGCCGGGGCTTCTGCTTCGTCCACGTCTCCAAGACCGGCGGGACGTCGATCGAGGCCGCCTACATCCCGCATATCCGTTTCGGGGACGTGATCCTCGCCGCGCTGCCGGAAGGCATGGACACCTGGTACGGGCGGCACCTGTCGGTCGGCAAGCACACGCCGGCGCGGCGCATCCGGCTGCTGGCGGGGCGGATGGCCTGGGAACGGATGCTGTCCATCGCCGTGGTGCGGGACCCGGTCGAGCGCATCGTCTCCTACTATCGCTGGATCCATTCCACGCCCCATGCGGGGCAACGCGAGCGCGAGCTCGGCGAGGTGAAGGATTTCAGTGCTTTTGCCGAAAAGGTGTGTCGCTTCCTCCTGCACCAGGTCGACATGGTGACGGACCCGAAGACCAACGACGTGATCGTGAAGCACCTCATCCCCTTCCGCCGCCTCTCCGAAGGCTGGGCCGGCGTCGCTACGCGGCTCGGCATCGAGGCGCCGCTGCCGCATGTGAACGCCTCCTCGCCCAAGATCGCCGTCGAGGTGCCGGAGGCCGCGCGCGCCATGCTGCGGGAGGTCTACGCCCGCGACGTCGCCCTGGTCGCCCATGCGGAGAACGTCTTCGCGCCGCTGACCGCCGGCGGGCAGCAGGCCGCCTGATGATCTGGTCCCCGTCCCGCAACTTCTGCTTCGTCCATGTGCCCAAGACCGGCGGTACGGCGGTGGAGCAGGCCTACAAGCCGCATCTGCGCTTCGGCGACGTGGTACTGGCGGCGTGGCGGCGCAGCCTCGACAACTGGTACGACGACGTGCTGTCGATCGGGAAGCACTCCTCCGCCGCGCACATCGCGGAGCAGGTGGGCAAGGAGCGCTTCCGCCAGGTCTTCTCCTACGCGATCCTGCGCGACCCGCTCGAACGCTTGGTCTCCTACTACAAGTGGATCCAGAGCTTCGAGCATCCGGGCAACCTCGAGCGCTGGCTGCGCTCGCATCGCAGCTTCGAGGATTTCGTCGAACCGGCGTCCGAGCATTTCGCCCTCCAGGCCGATCTGGTCTGCGATCCGGACACGGGCCGGCCGATGGTCACCGTGCTCGCGCCCTACACCGATATCGCTGCGTCGTGGCGCGTGGTCTGCACGCGGCTCGGCGTCGCGGCGGGGGAATTGCCGCGGGCCAATGCGTCCATCGCCATCCCGGTCGAGGTCACGGATCGCGCCCGGCAACTGGTCGGGCGGCGCTATGCGCGCGACGTGGCGCTGTATCGCGACGCGGTGGCGCGCTGGAACGCGCAGCACGCCGCGGGGCCGCGCCTCGGTGCCGCCTGATTCGCCCGGCAGGGTGGCGCCAGCCTTTGCGCAGGCGACCGCACCGACATGACCGACATTCTCTTCGCCCTGTCCAAGATCCTCTGGTTCCCCGCGCGGCCGGGGCATTTCGCGCTGATCGTCGGATTCGTCGGGCTGTTCATGCTCTGGCGTGGGCGGCGCTCGGGGCGCTGGCTGGTGCTCGCCTCGCTCGGCTTCTTCCTGATGCTGGTCGTCACACCGGTGAACCAGTGGATGCTGCTGCCGCTCGAGGACCGCTTCCCGCGCCCCGCCGTCGCACCGGCGCATGTCGACGGCATCATCGTCCTCGGTGGCGCGGTCGAGCAGAACATCACCCAGGACCGCGGCATTCCCTCGCTGAACGGCGCGGCGGAGCGCATGACCGAGGGCGTGATCCTCGCCAACCGCTATCCCAATGCGCGCATCGTCTTCACCGGCGGGCAGGGGTCCTTCGTGCATGGCCAGGTGACCGAGGCCGATGTCGCGCGCCAGCTCTGGACCGCCATGGGCATCCCGGCCTCCCGCGTCATCTACGAGGACGCGGCCCGCAACACGCACGAGAACGCGGTGAACACCTTCCGCCTCGTGCAGCCCCGGCCTGGCGAGACCTGGCTGCTCGTCACATCGGCCTCGCACATGCCGCGCTCGATGGGCGTGTTCCGCCAGGCGGGATGGAAGGACATCGTGCCCTGGCCGGTGAACTACCGGACCGGGCATTCCTGGCAGGTCTGGTACGATGCGCCCTTCCCCGAGCGGCTCGGCCAGTTCGAATGGGCCTTCCGCGAATGGCTCGGGCTTATCGCCTACCGTTTGATGGGCCGGACGGAGAGCGTGCTGCCGGCGCGGGAGGCGGCGCCGGCGCGCTAGCGCCGCCCGAACCGCCGCGCTCGATCTCCCGCCAGCGGGCGACGTTGCGGTTGTGCTCCTCGAGCGTGCGGGCGAAGGCGTGGCCGCCGGTCCCGTCGGCCACGAAGTAGAGGAATTCCGTCGCCTCCGGACGCACCACCGCGGCGATGGAGGCGCGCCCCGGACTGGCGATCGGCGCCGGCGGCAGGCCCCGGTTGCGATAGGTGTTGAAGGGGTTGTCGCGATCGAGGTCGGCACGGCTGATCGGCCGGTCCATGGGCGCCCCGCCCGTCGCGGCATAGGCGACGGTCGGGTCGGATTGCAGCGGCATGCCGCGGCGCAGCCGGTTGATGAAGACGCCGGCGACGCGGGCGCGTTCCTCGGGCTTGCCGGTCTCGCGCTCGACGATCGAGGCGAGCACCAGCGCTTCCCGTGCATTGGCCAGGGGCAGGTCCGGGGCGCGGCCGGCCCAGGCCTCCGCGAGGGCCCGTTCCATCGCGGTGTCGGCGCGGCGGACGATCGCGCCCCGCGTCTCGCCCCATTCATAGGCGTAGGTTTCCGGCAGCAACTCGCCTTCGTTGAAGTCGGGGATGTCGCCGGTGAGGCTCTCGGTGCGTTCCAGCAGCGCCCGGATCTGATGCGCCGTCAGCCCTTCGGGAATGGTGAAGCGACGCTGGACCGGGCGTTCCTGCCGCAGGATCCGCAGCACCTCGCGCAGCGGCGCGGCGGCGGGGAAGATGAATTCGGCCGCGCGCAGGGGGCCGTCGCCGCGTGTCAGCCAGGCGGCCGCGGCGAAGGCGCGCGCATCGCGGATCACGCCGCGCTCGGCGAGCGTCGCGGCGATGCGTTCCATGCCGCCGCGCGGCACGACGATCTGAGCGGGTTCGGCGAGCGGCCCCGGCGACGTCCAGGCGCGCCAGGCGATCAGCGCGCCGGCCGATCCGCCGGCAAGCAGGACCAGGAGGAGGGCGAGCGCGACGAATCGCCATCGCAGCCGCCGGCGAACCGGCGGGGGCGGTGGCGACGACGGCGCGTCGAACATGCCGGGCCGCGCCTCAGGGCGCGGCGCGGAACACGATGCTGGCGTTCGTGCCGCCGAAGCCGAAGGAGTTGGACAGCGCGACGTCGATCTTGCGCGGCTGCGCCTGCAGCGCGACGCGATCGATGATGCTCTCGCGCGACGGCTTCTCGAGGTTCAGGGTCGGCGGCGCGACCTTGTCGCGGATGGCGAGGACCGAGAAGATCCCTTCCACCGCGCCCGCGGCGCCGAGCAGATGCCCGATCGCGGACTTGGTGGAGGACATCGCGAGCCCCTTGCCCGCTTCGCCCCACAGGCGCTCGACCGCCTCGAGCTCGAGGTCGTCGCCGAGCGGCGTCGAGGTGCCGTGCGCGTTCACGTACTGCACCTGCTCCGGCGTCACGCCGGCGCTGCGCAGCGCCGCGGTCATGGCGCGGAAGGCGCCTTCGTGGCCCTCGGCCGGTGCGGTGATGTGATAGGCGTCGCCCGACATGCCGTAGCCGATGACCTCGGCGTAGATCTTGGCGCCGCGCCGCTTCGCCTGCTCGTATTCCTCGAGCACCACGACGCCGGCGCCTTCGCCCATCACGAAGCCGTCGCGGCCCTCGTCCCAGGGGCGGGAGGCCTGCTGCGGCGTGTCGTTGAAACCCGTGGACAGGGCGCGCGCGGCGCAGAAGCCCGCGACGCCCAGTTCGCAGACCGCGGCTTCGGCGCCGCCGGCCACCATCACATCCGCATCGCCGAGCGCGATGAGGCGGGCCGCGTCGCCGAGCGCATGCACGCCCGTCGCGCAGGCCGTGACGACCGAATGGTTCGGGCCCTTGAAGCCGTACTTGATCGACACCTGCCCGGAGGCGAGGTTGATCAGCGCGGAGGGGATGAAGAAGGGCGAGATGCGCTTCGTCTTGCCCTGGACCGCGAGGCGCGACGCTTCGTCGATCGTCTCGAGCCCGCCGATGCCCGAGCCGATCATCACGCCGGTGCGGCAGCGGCCTTCCTCGTCCTGCGGCGCCCAGCCGGAGTCGGCGACCGCTTCCTCAGCCGCGACGAGCGCGAGCTGGATGAAGCGGTCCATCTTCTTCTGGTCCTTGACCGGGATCCATTCGGAGATGTCGAGCGCGCCGTCCGCCCTGGTGCCCGCGGGCACCTGGCCGGCGATCTTGGCCGGCAGGGTCGAGGTGTCGAAGGACTGGATGGCGCCGATGCCGGATTCGCCGGCCAGCATCCGCTTCCAAACATGCTCGACACCGAGGCCGAGCGGGCACGCGATGCCCATGCCGGTCACGACGACACGTCGCGGCGAAAAACCGTTCTGGAACACGCGCGCTTCCCCCTAACCCCGGCCTTGGGCCTTACTCGCCCTTCTGCTTCTCGATGTATTCGATCGCGTCCTTGACGGTCGTGATCTTCTCGGCGGCGTCGTCGGGGATCTCGACGCCGAAGGCCTCCTCGAAGGCCATGACCAGCTCGACCGTATCGAGGCTGTCGGCGCCCAGGTCATCGATGAAGGAGGCTTCGGGGGTGACCTTCGCCTCTTCGACGCCGAGGTGCTCGACGACGATCTTCTTCACCTTCTCGGCGGTGTCGCTCATCGCGGTGACTCTCTCCGTTCTGCCGGGCGGGCGCCCGTGCCTTGCTGTGTCTGTTCCGCCCGGCGCCGGCCGGACTCGTGCCCCGGGCCCTCGCGGAACCCGGCGCTTATCATGGAAGTGCAGCGGGGCCTAGGCGGTCCCGCCGGTCCCGGTCAAGGGGCAGGCCGGCGGGATGCTTCGGGCGGCGCTCGCCGCGCTGTAGCGCCGGCACGGCGTGGCCGGCAAGCAACACCGCCGCCGATCCGGGGTCAGTCGACGGTGATGTTGGCCTGGCGGATCACGGTCGCCCAGCGCTCGCGTTCCCAGCGGATCAGCTCGGCGAAGGCCTTCCCGTCCATCGAGGAGGGTTCCGCACCCTCGTCCCGCAGGCGGCGAATGACCTCGGGATTGGCCAGTGCCTCCCGCAGCGCGCCATAGAGCTTCGCCTGCACATCGGCCGGAGTTCCGCGCGGCACCAGCAGCCCGTACCAGGCGGTCGCCTTGTAGCCGGGGACGGTGTCGGCCACCGGCGGGACCTCGGGCAGGACCGCGATGCGACCCTCGCCGGTCACGGCGAGCGGGCGGACCTGGCCGCCCTGGATCAGCCCGACCACGGAGGGCAGGGTGGTGATCATGAAGTCCAGATGCCCCGCGACCACGTCGGTCAGCGCGGGCCCCGCGCCGCGGAACGGCACGTGCTCCGCGCGCAGCCCCGCCATCTGCAGCATCAGCGCGGCGGCCAGGTGGCTTGCCGAACCGTTCGAGGCCGAGCCGTAGGTGGCCTGGCCGTTGGCCGCGCGGACCTCGTCCAGCAGCTGGCGCAGGTTCTGCGCCCGCGACTTCGGCCCGACCACCACCACCAGTGGCGCGTCGGCGACGAGGCCGATGGGCTCGAGCGCGCGTTCGGGGTCGATGCGCATGTTGCGGAACAGGGAGACGTTCACGCTCATCGGGCCGTGGTTGCCCATCAGGATGGTGTAGCCGTCAGGCCGTGCCGTCGCGGCCGCCTCGGTCGCAATGTTGCCGCCCGCCCCCGGGCGATTCTCGACCACCACGGGCTGGCCCAGGACGCCCTGCATCGCCGAGGCGACGGTGCGCGCGATCAGGTCCGTGCCGCCGCCGGGAGCGAAGGCCAGCAGGATGCGGATCGGGCGGTTGGGGAAAGTGGCGTCCTGCGCGGCGGCCGGCAGGATCGTCAGGGCGGGGGCGGCGCCGAGGGCGCCGAGCAGGGTCCGGCGGGTCGTCATGGTGTGCTGGCCTTCCTCTGCGCCAGGTTCGCCCGGCGATAGGGTTCGAAAGGCCCGTCTAGACCACCGGCCGGCCGGAGGGAACGGCCGCGTCACGCAGCGCTGCCCCGACTCCGCGGGGGGATTGATCCGGCCCGCGCCGCGCGGTCCCCTGTGGGGGCATGAGCGAAACGGATACGCCCCGCCCCGTCCCGACGCTGCTCGACCTCTTCCTGACCTACGGGAAGATCGGACTGATCGGCTTCGGCGGCATCAACGCCTGGGCCCGCCGCGTCCTGGTCGAGGAGAAGCGCTGGCTTACCGACCAGGAATACGCCGAGACGCTGGGCCTGGGGCAGGTCCTGCCCGGGCCCAACGCGCTCAATGCGGCGATCATGGTGGGGGACCGCTTCCATGGCACGGCCGGGGCAATCGCGGCCCCCGGGGCGATGTTCGGCGGTCCCCTGGTGCTGCTGGCCGGCCTTGCGACCTTCTACGACGCCTACGGGGAGGTGCCGATCGTCAAGGCGATCCTCGCCGGCCTCGCGGCCGCCGCGGCGGGCATGGTCATCGGCACCGCTGCCAAGATGACCCAGAAGCTGAAGCCCCCGCCGGCGCTGCTGGCGGTCGGACTGATCGCGCTGGTCGCCGCCGGGGTGTTCCGGGTGCCGCTGCCCTGGGTGGTCCTGGGGCTGGCGCCCTTCGGCATCCTCGCGGCCCGTCACGTGATGCGCGCGAAATGACGGCGACGGTCTTCTGGCAGCTCGTCCTCGGCTTCGGGGCGATCTCCCTGGTCTCGGTCGGCGGCGGCATCGCCGTGCTGCCGGAGATGCACCGCCTCGTGGTCGAGGTGCATGGCTGGATGACCGACGCCGATTTCGCACGCCGCTTCGCGCTGGCGCAGGCGGCGCCGGGGCCGAACGTGCTCGTGGTCGGCCTGTTCGGCTGGCATGTGGGCGGCATCGCCGGGATGCTGACCGCGGTGCTGGCGATGACCCTGCCGACCTCGCTGATGGCCTTCGGCTTTTCCCGGCTCCGGGCCCGGCTGGCGGGCAAGACCTGGCTGCGGATCGCCGAGCGGGGCCTGGTGCCGATCGCGGTCGGCCTGATCGCGGCCTCCGGCCTGATTCTGGCGCGGGGCGCCGCCAGCGGCTGGATTCCGGTGGCGGTCACCGCGGGCTCGACGCTGTTCGTGTGGCGCACGGACTACTCGCCGCTGTGGATCCTGGCGGGCGGGGCGATCGTCGGGGCGTTGCTGCTGTAGGCCGGGCCGCGGGGCACAGGCGCGACCGCGGCGCGCGCGCCGGTCGTGCCGCCATCGGCCAGGAGGGAGGCCCGGCCGACCGTCGCCGCCCTGGCCCCGGACGGCCACCGGCTGCGCGTCGAGGCCCCGGCTGGCCGTTGACGGCGGGGACGGGCGGCGGGACGCTCGGCGCGCCATGCCTGAAGCACCCGCCGCCGCCGCGCTGATCTCCTGGACCGCGCTGCAGCGCGGGGAGGAACCGGCCGACGGCGCCAGGGCGGCACTCGAAGGCGAGGCCTTCCCGCCCGATGCCGCGACGACCGATGGCGGCCTCCTGCTGGTCCCCGAGGCCGCATGCTGCCTCGGCTGCCGGCCGGATCCCGACACGACGGTCGAGGTCACGCTGTCCATGCCGTGGCGGCCGAGGCCAGGACGGCTGCGGGTGGAAGGCGTCTGGCGGCGGGTCGCCGGCGAGGGCTGGCGCGGTCGCTTCGAGGCCGCGCGCGTCCTGCCCCTGCCGTCGCCCGTCTTCGGGATGGGGCGCCGGGCGCTGCTCGCCGCGCCGCTGGTCTGCGCGGCGCCGCGCGTGGCGCGCGCGCAGGGCTCCGGTGCGGCACAGGCGTTGGTCGCGGCTGCGCGGCCGGCCGACCTCCACAGCCATGCGGGGCGGGTGATCCTCGCCCGACGCGCCGTCCAGCGGCCGTTCCAGCCCGTGGCGGCGCCGATGCGCGAGGGCGGGATGACGCTGATTGCGCTCGCCATGGTCGCCGACACGCCCACCACCCAGGTGGTCGAGAACCGGATCGAAGCGTTCCGCGAGCCCGATCCGGGGGAACTCTGGCAGCACGGCCTCGCCGCCTTCGCCCGGCTGCAGGCGCTGGTGGCGGGGGAGGGGCTCGTGGTCGTGACGGACCGGGCGGGCCTCGCGCGCAGCCGCCAGGCTGGCGCGCCGCCGGCCGTGGTGGTCGCGGCCGAGGGCGCCGACATGCTCGAAGGCCGGATCGAGCGCGTGGAGGTCCTGTTCCGCGAACAGCGCCTGCGGCACCTGCAACTGGTGCACTACCGGGTGAACGAGCTCGGCGACATCCAGACCGCCGCCCCCGTCCATGGCGGGCTGACCGGATTCGGCGCCGAGGTGGTCCGCGCCTGCAACCGACTCGGCATCCTGGTGGACGTCGCCCATGGGACGGAGCCGCTGGTGCGCCGGGCGGCGGAGGTCACGACGAAGCCCCTCGTGCTCTCCCACACCGCGATAGCGCGCCGGCCGAGCCTGCGCAGCCGTTGGGTGACCGCCGACCACGCCCGGCTGGTGGCTGCGACGGGCGGGGTGGTCGGCGTCTGGCCGATCGTCGACCGGCCTCCCTCGGTGCGGGCCTACGCGGAGAGCATCGCGCGCATGGTGGATGCGATCGGCATCGACCATGTCGGCGTCGGCAGCGACATGCGCGGGCTGCTCTCTCCGGCCTCCTTCGAGGAGTACCGGCTGACGCCCGACCTGGCGGAGGCGTTGCTGGCGGTCGGCTTCGACCCGGCGAGTGCGGCCAAGGTGCTGGGGGGCAACTACGCCCGCGTGCTTGGGGCCGTGCTGCCGGGCTGACCGCGATTGCGGCAGCCGGGCAGTCGGCCCATAGGGTGCCGCCTGACCCGAAGGACCCCCGCGATGGACAAGGATGCGCTGACCGCCTGGGCGCTCGCCAATGGCTGGCAGATGATCGGCGGGCATCCCAGCCTGACCAAGCCGACCTCCCCCAAGGAGGCGATCGTGCGGATGCTGCTGAAGGCGACGGTCGTCACCATCGAGGTGAAGAAGCCCGCCGGAAAGTGGGAGAAGGTCGCGAGCGAGCCCTACGGCAAGGTCGAGGCCGACCCCGAGGGCGGCCCGCCGCAGGGCCTGGGGCTGGGCAGGATCCCGAGCCTGTCCATGCTGATGCAGGAAAACCGCGACCGGATGGTCTTCGCGCGAATGTCCGGCAAGGGGTGAAGCCCCCGCCGCCGCAAGGCCGCCGAGCCCGAAGATGATGCCGACCGGACGGACGTTCCGGCATTCCGGCGCGACGTCCCAGGCGCCTCGCGCCTGGTCGAGTTGCTGCCGGAAGCGTGCGGTCTCCTGCACCAGGGCGGGGATCGCCGCGTCGCGTACGAGGTTCCAACCTGTCTCGAGTTGCCGTCAGACCTCGATCTTGCCGATACGCTTCTGTACGTTCCGGAAGACGAACGAACCGAGCAACGAATACTTGCCCCAGCGGCTCGTCGTGGGCGAAGGCTTGGCCGGCTCCCGTCGGCCCAGCGAGAATCGGCCATGCGGCCGCTTGACCCGGCACGCCCGGGCGCGGAGTTTCCGCTCACCATGAACGCCCCCGTCCTGCCCGACGCCCTTGCCACTCTGCTCGGCCCCGCCGGCATTCTGACCGACCCCGCCGACATCGCCCCGGCGCTGTCCGATTGGCGGAGCCTCTACCAGGGCAAGGCGATGGCGGTGCTGCGCCCGGCCTCGACCGAGCAGGTCGCCGCCTGCGTCAAGGCCTGCGCCGCCGCGGGCATCCCGATCGTGCCGCAGGGCGGCAATACCTCCATGGTCGGCGGCGCGACGCCGTCGGAGGACGGGCGCTCGGTCGTGCTCTCGCTCGCGCGCATGAACCGCATTCGCGCCCTCGATCCCGTCGACATGACCATGACGGCCGAGGCCGGCGTGGTGGTGAAGACGGCCCAGGACGCGGCGGCCGACGCGAATTGCCTGTTCCCGCTGTCCTTCGGTGGCGAGGGCACGGCGACGGTGGGCGGCGTGCTGTCCACCAACGCCGGTGGCAACACCACCGTGCGCTACGGCAATGCACGCGAACTGATGCTCGGGCTCGAGGTCGTGCTGCCGGACGGCCAGATCTGGAACGGGCTCCGGCGGCTGCGCAAGGACAACACGGGCTACGCGCTGCGGCATCTGTTCGTCGGCGCGGAAGGCACGCTCGGCATCGTCACCGCGGCGACGCTGCGTCTCTTCGCCCGCCCGCGCGCGAATGAGGTTCTGTTCTGTTCGGTGCGCGACGAGGATGCCGCCCTCAATGTCTTCCGCCGCTTCCGCGAGGCGGACGAGACCGCGATCCGCGCCTTCGAATACATGTCGGGCGTCGGCGTCGATTTCGCCGTGAAGCACATCCCCGGCGTGACGCTGCCGGTCGCCGATCGCGCCGACCACTACATCCTGGTCGACCTCGCCTCGACCCGCGCCGATGCCGACCTGCAGGGCCTCGCCGAACAGGTGCTGGGTGCGGCGTTGGAGGAGGGCGAGGTGCTCGACGCCGTCATCGGCGGCAACGAGGCGAAGCGCCAGGCGATCTGGCGCATTCGCGAGGAACACCCCGAGGCGCAGCGCAAGGAGGGCGCTTCGGTGAAGAACGACGTCTCGGTGCCCGTCTCCAAGGTGCCGGAACTGATCCGCCGGGCATCCGCGGCCTGCGTCGCGCTCATCCCCGGCACGCGGCCGGTGCCCTTCGGGCACATGGGCGACGGCAACATCCACATGAACCTCGAGCAGCCGGTGGACATGGACGGCGCGGCATTCCTCGCCCGCAGCCACGACATCATGGACACGGTGAACGCGGTGGTGCGCGAGCTCGACGGATCCTTCTCGGCCGAGCATGGCATCGGCCGGCTCAAGACCGACATGATGGAAGCCTGGCGCGGCGGGGCGGAACTCGACGCCATGCAGCGCATCAAGGCGGCGCTCGATCCCGCGGGCCTCATGAATCCGGGCAAGGTCCTGCCCTGAGCGCCGCGGCGCCGGGCGGGCCTGGGACCGGCGACGCCCCCGCCCGCGTCACCATCGTCGCCGTCACCTACAACAGCGGCGCGGTGATCGAGGGTTTTCTCGCGGCGCTGCCGGAGGGCGTGTCCCTGGTCGTGGTGGACAATGCGAGCCGTGACGGCACGGCGGACCGGGTCGCCGCCTCGGCGCCCGCTGCGCGCATCGTCCGCAGCCTGGTCAACCGTGGATTCGGCGCGGGCTGCAATGCGGGGCTCGACTTCGTGGAGACGGACTACGCGCTGCTGCTGAATCCCGATGCGCGCCTCGCGTCCGGGGCGCTCGCAGCGCTGGTCGCGGTCGCCGACGCCTGCCCGGATGCGGCGATCGTCGCGCCGGCGATCGCCGGGGCGGGCGGCCGGCGCGTGCGGTCCTACGACGTCGCGCAGCAACGTCGCCGCGCCTTTCCCCGCAAGCGCGGCGCGGAAGCCTGGCCCGAGGGTCCGGTCTGCGTCGATTTCGTCTCCGGCGCGGCGATGCTGGTCCGACGCGCGGACCGGCTGCGCTTCGACGAGGCGCTGTTCCTCTATTACGAGGATGACGAGATCTGCGCCGCGGCGCGCGCCCGCGGCCGGTCGGTGATCTACGTCCCCGACGCCGTGGCCGAGCACGAGGGCGGACGGTCCACCCCGCCATCCCTGCGTGTCCGGTGGCTCAAGGCCTTCCACATGGCGCGGTCGCGGCGGATCTATCATGCCCGCCACGGCCGCCCCGAGGTTGCCGGGCGGCTGCTGCACCACGCCGGCAAGGCGCTCGGCCACGCCATCACGTTCCAGGGAGGGAAGGTGGTGGAGGACGTCGCGGGATTCGCGGGCACCCTGTCCGTCCGCGCGGACCGCGGCGGGGCCTGACCTCGCCCTTTCGCGGCGGCCGCGGGGCACCTGTCCGGCCCCGCCCGGCGTCAAGGCTTCCGGCGCGGGGGACAAACCTCTAGTTTCCCCCCGGCCCGCATGACCCGGATCGACCGTTACATCTTCCGCCAGCTTGCCGTCGCGCTCGCCGCCGTGTCGATCGGCTTGGCGGCGCTGGTCTGGCTGACGCAGTCGCTGCGCTTCATCGAGCTGGTGCTCGATCGCGGCCTGTCGCTCGTCGTCTTCGTCGAGCTGACGAGCCTGATGCTGCCGAACTTCTTCGCGGTCATCCTGCCGATCACGACCTTCGTCGCGGTGCTGTTCTCCTATGTGCGCCTCGCCTCGGATCGCGAACTCGTGGTGATGCGCGCGGCGGGGTTGTCGCAATGGCGGCTCGCGCGGCCTGCGGTGCTGGTGGCGCTGGTCTCGACCGCGATCTGCCTGTTCCTGAACCTTTGGCTGGTGCCGCTGAGCCATACGGCCTTCCGGCAATGGCAGTTCGAGATCCGCAATCAGTTGGTCGGCGTGCTGCTGCAGGAAGGCGTCTTCTCCCAGGTCGGCGACGACCTGACCGTCTATGCGCGCTACCGCGACCCCGACGGGACGCTGCGGGGCATCCTGGTGCATGACCAGCGCGAGACCGGTGCACCGGTGACGATCCTGGCCGAGGCGGGGCGCATCACGACCACGGCGAACGGCCCGCGCGTGACGCTGCTGAACGGCGTGCGCCAGCAGGTCGAGCAGAGCTCCGCCGGCGCCGCGCCGGGCACGCCGCCCCTGCGGCTGAACACGCTGTCCTTCAGCGAGAACAGCATCGACCTCGCCCGCACCGGCCGGGGGGACGAGGCACGCAGCCGCGATTCGCGCGAACGCTCGATCGAGGAACTGCTCAATCCCGACCCGGCCGAGGGCCTGCGCGAGCGCGATATCCGGCGCTTCTATGCCGAGGCGCATCAGCGCCTCTCCTCGCCGCTGACCGCCCTGTCCTTCGCGCTGGTGGCCCTGGCTGTCGGGCTGACCGGGCAGTTCCGGCGGCATGGCGGCGGGGCGCGCATCGCGGTCGGCATCGCCATCGTCGTGGCGCTGCTCGCCTTCGGGCTGACGGCAGGCAACATGGCCGCGCGCAACAACGCCTGGGTGCCGCTGATCTGGGTGCAGGCCATCCTGCCGGGCATCGTCGCGACCTGGTGGATGATGGGCGCGCCGGGGATGCCGCGGCCCGCGCCCCCGCCGCTGGCGGCCGAGACATGAGGCTCGCACGCACCCTCACGCTCTATGTCTCGCGGCGCTTTGCGGCGATGACCCTGGCGATGCTGGCCGCGCTCGCGGGTCTGGTCGCCTTGTTCGACCTGATCGAGTTGCTGCGCCGCGCCGCGACACGGCCGGAGGCCACCTTCGGCCTGGTCAGCCAGATCGCCGCGCTGCGGTTGCCCTATGTGGCGATGCAGATCCTCCCCTTCGCGGTGCTGCTCGGCGGCATCGTCGCGTTCTGGCGGCTGACGCGCTCCTCGGAGCTGGTGGTGGCGCGCGCCGCGGGCGTCTCGGCCTGGGGGTTCCTGACCGGTCCGGTGGCGGTGGCCGTCACGCTCGGTGCGCTGGCGACCGGCGCCATTTCGCCCGTCTCCTCGGCGATGCTGGCGCGGGCGGAGCGCCTCGATCAGCAGTTCCTGCGCAACACGGGTGGGATCACCGCGCTGGCCGGCGGACGGCTGTGGCTGCGGCAGGCCGATCCGGGCATCGAGCCGCGCGGCGTCGCCATCCTGTCGGGACGCCCGGTCGCGGCGCGCGACCTGCGCCCCGGGGAAGCCTTCCGCCTCGATGGGGTCAGCCTGTGGCGCCTGTCCTCCGAGGACCGGCCGCTGGCGCGGGTCGAGGCCGCTTCGGCCATCCTCACGCCGGGGCGCTGGCTGATACCGGATGCCGTGGTCTTCGGGGCGGACCGCGTGCCGGCGCCGGCCCAGAGGCTCGAGATCCCGACCGACCTGACGCCGTCGCGCATCGAGGAATCCTTCGCGAGCCCCGACACGCTGTCCTTCTGGGCGTTGCCGTCCTTCATCGAGGTGCTGGAGGGCGCGGGCTTCTCCGCGGTTCGGCACCGCCTGCACTTCCAGTCGCTGCTGGCGCTGCCCCTGCTCGCGGCG
The DNA here is from genome assembly GCF_012927745.1 of Neoroseomonas marina. Lineage (GTDB taxonomy): Bacteria > Pseudomonadota > Alphaproteobacteria > Acetobacterales > Acetobacteraceae > Neoroseomonas > Neoroseomonas marina. Next base: position 829,985 of record NZ_JABBKX010000001.1, on the reverse strand, counting down.
GTGATGGCGCTGCTGGCCGCCGGCTTCTCGATGCGATCCTCCCGTCGTGGCGGCGTCGCGCAGATGATCGGCGGCGGCGTGGCGGCGGGCTTCGCACTCTTTGTCATCGACAAGGTGACCGGCGAGTTCGGGGAGGCCGGCACGCTGCCGGTCGTCTTCGCCGCCTGGGCGCCGGCCGGGGCGGGCTTCCTGCTCGCCACCGCATTGCTGCTGCATCTCGAGGACGGTTAGCGCCATGCCGCAGATCACCTGGCGGGCGCCTTTCCTCGCCGCCCTCGCCCTCGGCGCCGGACCGGCCTTCGGCCAGGCCGTCGTCACGCCGCCCATCAGCGCGCCGACTAACATCGCGCCGGTTCTGCCCGGCGAGCCGCCTGCCGCGGCGGCCGCGTCAGCGCCGGCGCCCGCGGCGCGGCCCGGCCTGCCGGGGCTGACGTCCGGTTCGCCCGCCGACGACCAGCAGCCCGTGACCTTCACCGCGGATGAGGTCGAGTACGACCAGAACCGCGCCCTCGTCGTCGCGCGCGGCCATGTCGAGGCCTGGCAGGGCGCCCGCGTGCTGCGCGCCGACGAGTTCACCTACGACCGCAACACCGGCGTCGCGACGGCGCGCGGCAACGTCCAGCTCATCGAAGGCGACGGCCAGATCGTCTTCGCGGACAGCGCGGTGCTCGAGAACCAGTTCCGCGATGGCGTGCTCGAGGGGCTGCGCGGGTTGCTGGCGCAGAACGGCCGTGTCGCGGCGAATGGCGCGCGGCGCACCGACGGCTCGCTGTTCGACCTGTCCCGGGTCGTCTATTCGTCCTGCGATCCGTGCCGGGAAGACCCGCTCGCCCCGCCCATCTGGCAGTTGCGGGCGCGCACAGCGACGCTGGACCAGACCGCCCGGCAGGTGCGCTATCGCGATGCCTTCATCGAGATGGCCGGCGTCCCGGTGCTCTGGACGCCCTACCTGCAGCATCCGTCGGGGTCGGCGCCCCGGCAGTCGGGGTTCCTCAGCCCGACCTTCGGCATCACGAGCTACCTCGGCGGCTTCGTCGTGACGCCCTACTACTGGGCGATCGACGAGAATCAGGACCTTGTGCTGCGGCCGCTGATCGCGACGCGGCAGGCGCCCAATCTCGGCCTCGAATACCGTCGCCGCTTCAACTTCGGTGAGATCCAGGCCGATGGCTCGATCGGCTACCTGAATGGCGATTCCGATACGCCGCGGGGGTTCGCCGGGCACATCTTCTCGCGCGGGCGCTTCGCGATCGACGAGAACTGGCGCGCCGGCTTCGATCTCAATCGCGCGAGCAGCGAGGAATACCTCCGCATCTTCCGCTTCGGCGCCCGTCGCCTGCTGCTCACCAACGCCTATACCGAAGGCTTCTGGGGCACGGACTCCTACGCCCGCATCGACAGCAGCATCTACCAGGGGCTGCGGTCCACCGACGACAACAGCCAGATCCCGGTCGTCTTCCCGAACATCTACTACGACTGGCGGGCGCCGACCGACGGCCTGGGCGGCACCTTCACCTTCGACACCTGGAACTTCGCGACCTTCCGCGACGCCGGCACGGACACCCAGCGGGCGAACGTCCGCCTCGGCTACTCGCTGCCCTACGCCGACAGCGCGGGTGGCCTGTGGACCGTGCGCGCGGTGAGCGACATCTCGGGCTACAACTACACGGACCTCGCCGGGGCGCCGAACTTCTCGACCACGGCGAACAATGGCGGGGTGGCGACGGGCAACATCCGCGCCGCGCTGGATTGGCGCATGCCCTTCATCCGCTCGGCCGGCGAGTACGGGCATCACGTCATCGAGCCGCGCCTGCAGGTCGTCACCGGCCCCCTGACCGGGCAACAGACGAACGTCCCGAACGAAGACAGCATCGACTACGAGTTCACCGACGCGAACCTGTTCAACCTGAATCGCTTCGGCGGGCGGGACCGGCAGGAAGGCGGCACGCGCTTCGACTATGCGCTGCGCGGCGCCTGGCATTTCCCGAACGGCGGCATGCTCGAAGGCCTCGCCGGCGCCTCCTACCGCGTCCAGAACGACGGTGGGCCGTTCTACACGGGCAGCGGCCTCGAGAACCGTGCATCGGATTACGTCGGCCGCGCCCGCGTGCTGCCGGTGCCGTGGCTCGAATTCATGGGCCGCGGGCGCTTCGCGCAGGAGGACGGCGCCGTCCGCTTCCTCGACCTGTCGACGACGGTGAACTTCGACAGCGGCACCTCGGTGTCCGGCGGCTATCTCTACACGCCGCCGGTGCCCTACCTGACGCCGGTGCAGACGCGCAACGAGATCGCCGCGGGCGTCACGCAGCGCTTCGGCCACTGGCGCGTGAGTGCCTATGGTCGCTACGACCTCGAGCTGAACCGGCCCGTCGCCGTCACCGCCACCGCCGGCTACGAGGATGAGTGCTTCATCCTGGAGGCCCGCTTCCTCAAGCGCTTCGCCGAGGATCCGTCGACCGGGAACCTCTATCCCGCCAATACGCTGCTGTTGCTGCGGATCGGGCTGAAGACGATCGGCGATTTCGGCTTCCGGGCGATCTGAGACCGGGACGGCAACAGCCTCGACGCTTCCCCCACGCGGCCCGAAGTCCTAAGAAGGCCGGCCATGACCGCCGAGAAGATCCCTGCCGTCCGGCGCGCCCTGCGCCTCGCGGCCCTCCCCGCGGCCGCCCTTGCCGGGCTCCTCGCCCTGTCGACGCCGGCTCCCGCCCAGGGCACGAACCGCGTCGCCGCGGTCGTGAACGGTGACGTCATCACCTTGAACGAGGTCGAGAGCCGGCGACGGCTGCTTGCCCTCTCGGCGGGACTGACCGGGGGCACCGGCGGTCGCGCCAACGACCAGATCCTGCGCCTGCTGATCGACGAGCGCCTGCGCACGCAGGAAGTGGCGCGCCGCCGCATTCCCGTGACCGACCAGGACATCGCGACCACCGTCGGCGACATCGAGAGCCGCAACGGCCTGCCCCCCGGCGGCCTGCGGGAGAACCTGCGCCGCGCCAACATCGACCCGCGCGTGCTGTACGACCAGATCCGCGCGCAGATCGGCTGGAACCGCCTGCTGCGCGGCCAGCTGGGCAACCAGGCGAACGTCACCGACCCCGAGGTGGCCGACTTCATCGCCACCCAGAACGCCCGCGCCGGCCAGCCGGAATTCCTGGTCTCGGAGATCTTCATCCCGGTCTCGAATCCAGGCCAGGACGCCGAGGTCCAGCGCTTCGTCAGCGACATCATCGCGCGCCTGCGCCAGGGCGCGCCCTTCCCGATGGTCGCGACGCAGTTCAGCCAGGCGCAGAGCGCGCTGCTCGGCGGTGACCTCGGCTGGATCTCGCCCGAGCGGCTGGATCCGGAAGTCGCGGCCATCGTGCGCCAGATGCCCGAGGGCGCGGTGTCGAACCCGATCCGGGTGCCGGGCGGCTTCGTCATCGTCACGCTGCGCCAGAAGCGCACCGCGGGGCGCGACATGGCGACCATGCTGACGCTGCGCCAGGCCTTCTTCCCCTTCGAGGGCCAGGTGAACCCGAACGCGCCGACCGCGCAGCAGCTGCGCCAGGTCGAGCGCGGGCAGCAATTGTCGGAGACGGCGCGGTCCTGCGAGGCGGTCGAGGCCGCCGCGCGGGGCGGGTCGCGGCCTGCGGATCCGGGCCAGATCCGCCAGGACACCGTCTCGCCGCCGGAGCTGCGCGAACTGCTTGCGAGCCTGCCGATCGGGCGGCCGTCCCAGCCCATCATCTCGCCCGACGGCGTGATGGTGCTGGTGGTCTGCTCGCGCGAGACGCGCAATCTGGCGGAGGTGACGCCCGAACAGGCGCGCGACCGCATCCTGCGCGACCGGGTCGAGCTCACCTCCCGCCAGGTGCTGCGCGACCTCCAGCGGCGCGCGCAGATCGACATCCGCAACACCGCGCAGGCGTCCGAGGCCTCGGCGCAGCAGCCGGCCCAGCAGCCGCAGCAGCAGCCGGCGCCGCGCCGCCGCTGACCTCGGGCCGGTGACCCCCCCCGACCTGCCGAGCCTGCGCGAGACCGTCGCGCGGCACGGTCTCGACGCACGCAAGTCGCTTGGCCAGCATTTCCTGCTCGATCCCGCGGTCTGCGCGCGTATCGCCGGGTTGGCGGGGGACCTGGCGGGGCGGCACGTGCTCGAGGTCGGGCCCGGCCCCGGCGGGCTGACCCGGGCGCTGCTGGCGAGTCCTGCCGCGGAGGTCGTCGCCGTCGAGCTCGATCGCCGGGCCGTGGCGGTCCTCGCGGAACTCGCCGCGCTGCATCCGGGGCGGCTGCGGGTGGTCGAGGGAGATGCGCTGCGCGTCGACCCGGCGGAACTGCTGCCGGCCCCGCGCCGCATCGTGGCGAACCTGCCCTACAACGTCGCGACTCCGTTGCTGGTCGGGTGGCTGCGCCGCGCCGCCGCGATCGAGGGCATGGCCCTGATGTTCCAGCAGGAAGTCGCCGAGCGGATCTGCGCCGCGCCGGACACGGAGGCCTATGGGAGGCTGTCGGTGCTGGCGCAGTGGCGCTGCCGTTGCGACCTGCTGATGCGCCTGCCGCCCGGGGCCTTCAGCCCGCCCCCCAAGGTGTGGTCGGCGGTCGTGGGCTTCACGCCCCATGCCGAGGACCCCGGCCCCGCGCTGTTCGCGGCGATGGAACGCACCACCGCGGCCGCCTTCGGCCAGCGGCGGAAGATGCTGCGTGGGGCGCTGAAGTCGCTGGGCGAGGCGGAGGCGCTGCTCGCCGCCGCCGGGATCGACGGTGCGCGGCGGGCGGAGACGCTGAGCGTGGCGGAATTCGACCGTCTGGCGCGGGCGCTGCTGGCGCGCGGCGCCTGACGCTTCGCGACGGAGCCGGACGCGCAGGGAATCCTTGCGCCGGCGCGCCTGTAACCGGAACATCGTCACACGGTCTCGAAGGGAGAGGTCCAGGTGACGGTACACGCGTTCCGCAGGCGCCTGGTGATCGGCGCGCCCCTCCTTGGCGGCATGGCCGTCCTTCTCGGCTGCGCCCAGGCGCCGCCGCCGCCGGCGTCGGCGCAGGTGGCGACGAGCCCGGACGTCCTCATCCGCAACCTGCCGCCAGGCCAGCCGGCGCTGGTGGCCACCGGTCTCGCCGCCTACGGCACCGTCCAGGCGGTGGACCCGTCCTCGCGCGAGGTGGTGCTGCGGACGGCCAGCGGCGGCACGCTGGGGCTGCGGGCCGGGCCGGAATTCCGCTCCTTGCGGCAGTTGCGACCCGGCACGCGGGTCGTCGCCGCCTACGACGGCAGCGGCACCGCGCGCCTGATGATGCCCCCGCGGCCCGGCACGCCGATGCGCCCCGGCGTCCAGCTCGGCACCGTCGAGGCGGTGGAAGTCGGCGGGCGTCGTTTCGTGATGGGCGGGGCGCAGGGCGGGCGACGCCTCGTCACCATCGAGAACGCGGCGATGATGGCCTTCGCCACGCGCCTCGCGCCTGGCGACGAGGTGGCGGTGACGACCGCCACGCCGTGAGGCGCGCGGCCGGGTGACGGGCGCGCGCGATCTGCGCTTTCCCCCGTTATCCACCCGATCCACAGCGGGCGACTCTGCCCGGTGGGAGTAGACTGCGCCGATGAATGAAATCGATCCCGCGGCAGGCAGCCTGCTCGGCCTGTCGCAACGCCTGCCGCCGTCGAACCTTTCGGCGGAACAGGCGCTGCTGGGCGCGCTGCTCGCGAACAACAAGGCCTATGAGCGCGTCTCGGAGTTCCTCGCGGCCGAGCACTTCGCCGATCCGATCCATGGCCGCGTCTACCAGTCCATCCAGCGGCGCATCGAAGCGGGGCAGCTCGCCGACGTCGTGACGCTGCGCGCGGAATTCGAGCATTCCGGCGTGCTCGAGGAGGTCGGCGGGCCGGCCTACCTGGCGCAGCTGCTCTCGGCCATGGTCGGCATCATCAATGCCGGGGAATACGGCAAGGTCATCTACGACGCGTATCTGCGGCGCCAGCTGATCGACCTCGGCGAGGTGGTCGTGAACCGCGCCTTCGGGGCGGAGCCTGAACTCGACGCCAAGGGCCAGCTGGAAGCGGCCGAACAGGCGCTGTTCGACCTGTCGAAGGAAGGTGGGGCGGGCGATGGCGGCTTCGTCTCCTTCGAACGTGCGCTCACCATCGCCGTCACCAATGCGGAAAAGGCCTTCAGCACCCCCGGCGGCGTGTCGGGCCTGCCCACGGGGCTGCGCGACGTCGATGCGAAGATGGGCGGCCTGCATCCGTCGGACCTGCTGATCGTCGCGGGCCGTCCCGGCATGGGCAAGACCGCCTTCGCGACCAAGGTCGCCTTCGGCGCGGCGAAGTCGATCCTGCGCGAGGCCCGCGAGAAGGACCCCAATGCCGTGCCGCGCGGCGGTGTGGCGATCTTTTCGCTCGAAATGAGCGCCGACCAGCTCGCGACGCGTCTGCTGTCGGAGGAAGCGCGCATCTCAGGCGATCGCATCCGCCGCGGCGAGATCGGCCAGCGCGACTTCGACCGCTTCGTGGAGGTGAGCCGCGAACTGGCCTCCCTGCCGCTGTGGATCGACGACACGCCGGCCATCACGATCTCCGCGCTGCGCACGCGCTGCCGCAGGCTGAAGCGGACCAAGGGTCTCGACCTGGTCGTCGTCGACTACCTGCAGCTGATGCGGCCCGCGGCCGGCACGCGGCCGGAGAACCGCGTGCTGGAAATCTCGATGATCACGCAGGGGCTGAAGGCGATCGCCAAGGAGCTCGCGGTGCCGGTCATCGCGCTATCGCAGCTGTCGCGCCAGGTCGAGAGCCGCGAGGACAAGCGGCCGCAGCTGTCCGACCTGCGTGAATCGGGGTCGATCGAGCAGGACGCCGACGTCGTCATGTTCGTCTATCGCGACGACTACTACCTGCAGCAGCGCCAACCCAAGGAACTCAACTTCGACAATCCGGAGAAGTTCCACGAGGCCACGGAGAAGTGGCAGAAGGACATGGAGCTGGCGCACAACAAGGCGGAGCTCATCATCGCCAAGCAGCGTCACGGCCCGACCGGCACCATCCGGCTGTTCTTCGAATCCGAGTTCACGCGCTTCGGCGATCTCGACACCCATCACGACGAGGGTTTCCGTGAGTGATGCCGCCGTCACGGTCCGCCTCGCGCGGCCGGAGGACTACGACGCCTGGCTGCCGCTCTGGCTCGGCTACAACGCCTTCTACGGGCGCGAAGGCGCGACCGCGCCGGCGGAGCGAATCACCCGCCTGACCTGGTCGCGCTTCTTCGAGGCCCTGGAGCCGATGGAATGCCTGGTGGCGGAGGCGGATGGGCGGCTGATTGGCCTCGCCCACCTCATCTACCACCGCAACACGATGCTCGAGGGCTGCACCTGCTACCTGCAGGACCTGTTCGCGGCGCCCGAGGCGCGTGGCCGCGGCGTGGGGCGCGCGCTGATCGAGGCGCTCTACGCGCGTGCCAAGGCCCTGGGCGCGCAGCGCGTCTACTGGCATACGCACGAGACGAACGCCCAGGCACGACTGCTCTACGACCGGGTCGCCGCCCATGGCGGCTTCCTGCTCTACCGCAAGGACCTGTGATGCCGCGCGTCGCTTCCACCGAAGCCGTTCTGACCGTCGACCTGCCTGCCATCGTCGCCAACTGGAAGGACCTCGCCGCGCGCGGCGCGCCGGGGGCCGTCGCGGGGGTCGTGAAGGCGGATGGCTACGGGCTCGGCGCCGCCGAGGTGGGTCGCGCGCTGCGTGCGGCGGGCTGCCGTCACTTCTTCGTCGCGCAACTGCAGGAAGGGATCGACCTGCGCGCGGCGATCGGGCCGGGGCCGATGATCGCCGTGCTTGGGGGCTTCCGGCCGGGCGAGGACGACGACGCCGGGCTGGTGCCGGTGATGAACTCGCTGGGCGACGTCGCGGCCCATGCAGGGGCGGGCAGGGCATCGGGCGTGGCGCGGCGGGCCATCCTGCATGTCGATACCGGCATGGCGCGACTCGGCCTGGATGCCGGGGAGCTGGCGCGGCTGTCGGCCGATCATGGCCTGCTGGCCGGCGTCGATCTTCTCTACGTGATGACGCATCTCGCCTGCGCGGATGAGGCGTCGAGCCCGATGAACGCGGCACAGGCCGCGCGCTTCGCGGACGCCTGCGAGGGGCTGCCGGCCGCGCGGCGCTGCTTCGCGAATTCCTCCGGCATGTTCCTCGGGCCGGATTTCGCTTCGGATCTGTCGCGGCCGGGCTGCGCGCTCTACGGCATCAATCCGACACCGGACCGACCGAACCCGATGCGGCAGGTCGTGCGGCTCGATGCGCCGGTGCTGCAGGTGCGGGAGATCCCGGCCGGAATCCCAGTCGGCTACGGGGCGACCTGGGCCGCCGGGCGGCCCAGCCGGGTCGCGACGGTTGCGGTGGGCTATGCGGATGGCTACCTGAGAAGCCTCTCGAGCCGGGCGGTGGCGGATTTCCGCGGCCGTCCGGTGCCCCTCATCGGCCGGGTGTCCATGGACCTGACGACCTTCGACGTGACCGACCTGCCGGAGATCGCCGCCGGCGACCGCCTGACGCTGATCGGCGGCGCCGGCTGCAGCCCGGACGAGGTCGCCGCGCGGGCGGGGACCATCGGGTACGAGGTGCTGACCTCCCTCGGTGCGCGCTACGTCCGCGACTACCTCCGGGGCTGAGGGCTTGGACCTGGTCCTGAACCCCGTCGCGGCCGTCGGGCGAGGCGTTCTGTCAGCCTGCCGGACGGTGGGGGCGGTCGCTCTGTTCGCGCTGCAGGGGCTGTCGCACCTGGTCCGGCCGCCCTTCTACGGGCGTCTGTTCCTGCGGCACCTGGTCGAGATCGCCTATTTCTCCCTGCCGGTCGTCGCGCTGACCGCGATCTTCACCGGCATGGTGCTGGCACTGCAGTCCTATACCGGCTTCGCGCGCTTCAACGCCGAAGGTGCTGTCGCGAACGTCGTGGTGCTGTCGATCACCCGCGAGCTCGGCCCGGTGATCGCGGCGCTGATGGTCGCCGGGCGCATCGGCGCGGCCTTCGCGGCCGAGATCGGCACCATGCGCGTGACCGACCAGATCGACGCGCTGACGACGCTGTCCACCAACCCGATGAAGTACCTGGTGACGCCGCGGCTGCTCGCCGGCGTGGTGGCGCTGCCCTTCCTCGTGGTGGTGGCGGACGTCCTCGGCGTGATGGGCGGCTGGCTGATCGGGACGACGAAGCTCGGCTTCGCGTCGCTCTCCTACCTCAAGGCCACCATGGACTTCCTGCAGACGATGGACGTCGTCTCGGGCCTGGTGAAGGCGTCGGTGTTCGGCTTCGTCATCACGCTGATGGGCTGCTGGTGCGGCTACAACAGCAAGGGCGGCGCGCAGGGCGTCGGCGCGGCGACGACCGCGGCGGTGGTGTCGTCCTCCATCCTCATCCTCGCGCTCGACTACGTGCTGACCGAGATGTTCTTCGCGCGATGAGCCAGAAGCAACGCATTCGACCGCACCGGCGGCCCGCGGCCACGACGCGGGTCGAGGCCGCGAATGCGGCCCACGGCAGGTGCCGCGAAGCCAAGCCGCACGGATGTGCGGCGCCCGGCGCTTGAGGGGCGCTTTCGTGGACACGAAAGCGCACAACGAAATGGTCCCGAAGATCCGCTTGCGCGGCCTCGCCAAGGCCTTCGGCGAGAAGAAGGTGCTCGACGGCGTCGACCTCGACATCCGCGCGGGGCACGGGATGGTCATCCTGGGCGGGTCGGGATCCGGCAAGTCGGTGACGATCAAGTGCATCCTCGGCCTGATCCAACCCGACGCCGGGACGATCGAGGTCGATGGCCGCGACATCCTCGCGATGCCGCGGCGCGAACGCGACGAACTCAACGACCGCATCGGCATGCTGTTCCAGAACGGGGCGCTGTTCGACAGCCTGCCGGTCTGGGAGAATGTCTGCTTCAAGCTGCTGGCGCAGAAGCGCATCACGCGGGCCAAGGCGCGCGACAAGGCGGCGGAGGTGCTCGCGCAGGTCGGGCTCGCCGCGTCCGTGGGGGATCTCTCGCCGGCGGAACTCTCGGGCGGGATGCAGAAGCGCGTCGGCCTCGCGCGCGCCATCGCGGCGCAGCCCGACATCATCTTCTTCGACGAGCCGACCACCGGCCTCGACCCCATCATGGGCGCGGTGATCGACGGGCTGATCGTGGACGTGGTGAAGCGGCTCGGCGCAACCGCCGTGTCGATCACGCATGACATGGCGAGCGCGCGCCGGATCGGCGACGACGCGGCCATGCTGCACAAGGGGAAGATCGTCTGGCGAGGGCCGGCGGCGACCCTCGGGGATACCGGCAACGCCATGGTCGACCAGTTCGCCCGTGGGGAACGGGACGGGCCGATCCAGATGGAGCTTCGCCGCTGATTCAGTGGCTTATCGATTTGATCCATCGGTGAATTCCGATCAAATCGAAAACATCGATCGATTTCTTCGAAATCTCTCATTGGACAGGATGAGCCCTCCAAGGGCATTGCTGCGCTGCACATAGTGCAGTGCACAAAGGGGCTTCGCGGCCCCCGCAACCTTGAGGAGCACGACCGCATGCTGACCGTCGGCGACACCTTCCCCACCTTCGCCCTGACCGCCGTGAAGGGCGGCAAGGAGGGCCTCGGCGGCCCCGGCAAGTCCTTCACCGAGATCACCAGCGAGACCGATGCGGGCAAGTGGAAGATCGTCTTCTTCTGGCCGAAGGACTTCACCTTCATCTGCCCGACCGAGATCGCCGCCTTCGGCAAGCTCGCCGGCGAGTTCGCCGACCGCGACGCGGTGGTCTACGGCGTGTCGACCGACAGCGAGTTCGTCCACCTGAACTGGCGCGTCTACAACGACGACATCCGTGACCTGCCGATCCCGATGCTCGCCGACGTGAAGCGCGAGCTGTCCTCCGCGCTCGGCATCCTCGACAAGAACGCGGGCGTCGCGCTGCGCGCCACCTTCATCGTGGATCCGGACGGCACCATCCAGTGGGCGGCGGTGAACGGCCTGAACGTCGGCCGCAACCCGCAGGAAGTGCTGCGCGTGCTCGACGCGCTGCAGACGGATGAGCTCTGCCCCTGCAACTGGGAGAAGGGCAAGGACGTCCTGAACGCGCAGGAATTGTTCGAGAAGGCCGCCTGACGGCGGCCGTCGCACGCGCAATTCGCCGCCACACCAACCCCAACTGCACGTGCGAACGGGGGGCAGGCAGCCCCCCGTAGACCCCCCGGTCCTGCGAGCCGTCGGCTCGCAGGACATGTCGTTCCCGGAGGCCATGATGTCCCTCGAAGCCCTGCGCGCCCGCCTGCCCGAACACGCCAAGGACCTGAAGCTGAACCTCGGTTCGCTCGCCGCCGAGCCGGTGCTGACGGCCCAGCAGCTCGCCGGCACCTTCGTCGCCAGCGCCATCGCCGCACGCAACGCCGAGGTGACGCGCGCGATCCTCGCCGAATTCGGCCCGAAGCTGTCGCCCGAGGCGCTCGCCGCCGCCAAGGCCGCGGCCGCCATCATGGGCATGAACAACGTCTACTACCGATTCACGCACCTGGTCGGCGGCGACTATCCCAACCTGCCGGCGAAGCTGCGCATGAACGTCATGGCGAAGCCGGGCGTGGAGAAGGTCGACTTCGAGCTCTGGTCGCTCGCCGTCTCCGCCATCAATGGCTGCGGCATGTGCATGGAAGCGCACGAGAAGGTCGTGCTGCACGGCGGACTGTCGAAGGAAGCCGTGCAGGCCGCCGTCCGCATCGCGGCGGTGGTGCACGCGGTGGCCGGCGTGCTCGACGCCGAGGACGCGCTCGCCGCCGCAGCCTGACGCGGGTTCAGTCGGATGGCGGCCGCCGCGCCGCCATCCGGCTCTGAATGCCGGGATCCGGCGCACCGGGCGCCGCGGCCTCCTTGAGCCGCCAGCGCATGGCGCGGAGGCGCCCGCGGCTCTCCGCGGGCCAGACCTCGGCGGCCCGGCGATATCCGGCACCGCCCTCGCGCAGGAAGCGCACCGCTGGTCCCGACTGGCCGAGGTGGCTCCGGATCGCGACCTTGCAGCGCAGGCCGCGGGCCGTGCCTGGCTGAGCACGCTCGTCCCGGATCTTGACCCTCCGGCGCCCCGGCGCGACCCTCTTGCCGAAGAACGCCCGGCCCGCCGGGACCGGGCCGGTTGGAGGAGACCGCCCATGCCGCTGACGCTGAAACCGCTGCATCCGCTCTTCGTCGCCGAGGCATCGGGTGTCGATCTGCGCAAGCCGCTGCCGCCCGGCATGGCCGACGAGATCCACCAGGCGATGAACCAGTACGCGGTGCTGGTGTTCCGCGACCAGGACATCGACGACGACCAGCAGATGGATTTCGGGCGGCAGCTCGGAAAGCTCGAACCCACGCGCGGGGTCGTCGACGCCCACAAGCACCGGCTGAAGCACAAGGAGATGAACGACATCTCCAACCTCGACACCGACGGCAAGCTGCTCGCCGCCGACGACCGGCGCCGCATGTTCAACCTGGGCAACCGGCTCTGGCATTCGGACTCGTCCTTCAAGTCCACGCCGGCGCTCTATTCCATGCTGCACGCCCGCGTGATTCCGCCGCAGGGCGGGGAGACCGAATTCGCCGACATGCGCGCCGCCTGGGATGCGCTGCCCGACAGGACCAAGGCGAAGCTCAAGGACCTCACGACCTGGCACTCGCTGATCTATTCGCGCGCGCAACTCGGCTTCGACGAATACACGCCCGAGGAAAAGAAGGCCTTCGCTCCGGTGCCGCAGCGCCTGGTGCGCCGGCATCCCGGATCGGGGCGCGTGTCGATCTACCTCTCCTCCCACATCGGCCGCGTGGACGGCATGCCGGTGCCCGAAGGCATGGCGATGATCCGCGACCTGACGGAATTCGCGACGCAGCGGGACTTCGTCTACAGCCATGCCTGGCGCAAGCACGACCTGGTGGTGTGGGACAACCGCTGCACCCTGCACCGCGCCCGACCCTTCGAGGACAACACCCACCCGCGCGACATGCGGCGCGTGACGCTGGAAGACGTGGCGCCGACGCTGGAACAGGCGGCGGCGTGACGGCTGCGGGCGGGGGAAGGCGCTGCCCTCCCCCGGACCCCCACCCGCCAGAGGCCGAAGGGCCTCTGGACACCAGGACTTGATCGGGGATGTCGGGGAGGGGCATGGCGCGCCCGTCGCGCAGCCCTCACCGTGGACGTCCGTCCTCGAATTCCCCGATGAATCTATCGGTTTCCAAAGGCCCTTCGGCCTTTGGTGGGGTGAGGTCCGGAGAGGGGCAAAGCCCCTCTCTGGTCAACCGCGTCAGCCCGCGACTTCCACCGCCGCTTCGAGCCCCATCGTCGCCGCGAGGGCTTCCACGCGCCGCAGCACGCTTTCGCCGGCGAAGACGCCGCTGCCTTCCACCAAGCGCAGCACGAGCCTGCCGCCGCTGCGTTCGAGGCCCGTGCCGGCCAGCAGTTCCGGCGTGCCGCCCGACAGCGTGTAGGCGAGACGCAGCGCCGTGCCGAGCACTTCCGCCCGCCGTACCGCCGCGACGTCGAGCAGCACACGCGCGGCCTGCAGGAAGGCCGCGTCGGGCCCGGCCTCGTAGCGCAGGGCCACGGCGAGGGCGAGGAAGGCGCGGGCATGGTGGTCGAGGCCGACGCCGGGCTGGCGGAGCACGCGGAAATAGGCGTGCTCGGCGCGGTAGTCCGGATGGTCGTGGCTGCCGATGTCGCTCGCCCAGCAGGCCGCGGCGCGCATGGCCGCATCGGCGGGGCTTTCGCGTTCGAAGAGCGGCGCCGTCCAGCGTGCCAGGGCGGGCGGCAGGCGGGGGTCGCGGCCGAAGCGGGCGGCGAGTTCCACCGATGCGGCGAGCAGCGGGTCGCGCCGTCGTTCCTCGGGCCCGAGCTGGCGGGCATACCAGCCCTCGCGCAGCCCGTTGGCGCTGAAGACGACGCGGCGCGCGCCGGAGGCGCGGAGCAGCCGACGCATCACCATCGCCGCCCAGGGGAGGTCCTGCAGGCGCTTCGTCGGCGCGCCGGGCATGCGTTCGAGGGTGCGACGCGTCGCGGCCATCACCACGCCGGACAGGTCGCGTGCTTCCTCCCGCGACAGCACGTAGTGGTGCACGATCGACAGCGGATAGGCGGTCTGGGCGATGTGCATGCGCGCGAGCGCGCGCCAGGCGCCGCCGACGAGATACAGGTCGCGCCCCGCGGCCTCGTTCAGCCAGGGGACGCGGCCGAATTCCTCGGTGGCGAAGCCGCGGCCGCGCTGGATGTCGCCGCCGGAGCGTTCGGCGAGGCGGATGGCGCCGAGCGGCAGGCTGACCGCGCGCCCTGCGCGGCCGTGGGAGAGTTCGACGAGTTCGAGCGACCCGCCGCCGATGTCGCCCAGCACGCCGTCCGCGTCGGGAAAGCCAAGCAGCACGCCGTCCGCCGAGAGCAGCCCTTCCTCCTGCCCGGTCAGCACGCGGATCCGCAGGTCCGGCAGCCGCTGCTGCAACGCGGCGACGAAGGCGGACCCGTTCGCGGCATCGCGCACGGCCGCGGTTGCGAGCACCTCCACCGGATCCGCGCCCATGGCGCGCGCGACGGTATGGTAGCGGACCATCACGGTCAGCGCCTGCTCGACGGCTTCCTCGTTCAGCTTGCCGGTCGTCACCAGGCCGCGGCCGAGGCCGAGCACCGCCTTCTCGTTGAAGATGGTCAGCGGATTGCGGCCGCGTCCCTCGAAGACGACGAGACGCACGGAGTTCGACCCGAGGTCGACCACGGCCGAACGGGGCTGACGCAGGCTACCGCCCACGTCGTCGCGCATCGCAGAATCCACGCTGTCAGTCCTGCATCACCCGGTCCTGTCGCGGTCGGCGCTGCGTGCCCTTGAGCGCGCTGCCCCGCCCCGACAGGGATGGGTTGGTCATGAAATACTCGTGCGCCGACACCGGCTTCTCCCCGGGGGCGAGGCGGGTCCATTCGCCATCCGGGCCGAGCTGCCAGGACTGCATCGAATCCTTCATGTTCACGACCATGATCTGGTCGAGAACCTGCGCGTGCACGGTGGGGTTCTCGACCGGCACCATCGTTTCCACGCGCCAATCCATGTTGCGCGCCATCCAGTCCGCGCTGCTGATGAACACCTTGGCGCGGCGGGACGGCAGGCGATGCCCGTTGCCGAAGGCGCAGACGCGGGAATGTTCCAGGAAGCGCCCGACGATCGACTTGACGCGGATGTTCTCGCTCAGCCCGCGCACGCCCGGTCGCAGGCAGCAGATGCCGCGGATCACGGCATCGACCTTCACGCCGGCGCGCGATGCGGCGTAGAGCGCGTCGATCAGCGTCTCGTCGACCAGCGAATTCATCTTGATCCAGATCGCGGCAGGCTTGCCTTCCTTCGCGAAGGCGATTTCCCGTTCGATCAGGCCGAGCAGCGTCGGGCGGATGGTGAGGGGGGAGAAGGCGAGCTTCTCCATCGTCTCGGGCCGCGCATAGCCGGTCATGAAGTTGAACAGCTTCGCCGCGTCGCGCGTCAGCGCCGGGTCGGCGGTGAAGTAGGACAGGTCGGTGTAGATGCGCGCGGTGACCGGGTGGTAGTTGCCGGTGCCGAAATGCGCGTAGGACCGCAGCTGCGCGCCTTCGCGGCGGACCACCAGCGAGACCTTGGCGTGCGTCTTCAGCTCGACGAAGCCGTAGACGACCTGCACGCCCGCGGCTTCCAGCTCGCGTGCCAGGGCGATGTTGCGCTCCTCGTCGAAGCGGGCCTTCAGCTCGACGATGCCGGTGACGGACTTGCCGGCCTCGGCCGCCTCGATCAGCGCCTTGGCGATCGGGCTGTCGCGCGTCGTGCGGTACAGCGTCTGCTTGATTGCGACGACGTTGGGGTCGCGCGCCGCCTGGCGCAGGAACTGCACCACCACGTCGAAGGATTCGTAGGGGTGGTGGACGACGATGTCCTTCGCCTTGATCGCCGCGAAGCAATCCCCCGCATAATCGAGGATGCGTTCGGGGAAGCGCGGCGTGTAGGGCGTGAAGAGCAGGTCCGGCCGATCGTCGACGATCAACTGCGTGAGGTCCGACAGGCCGAGCAGCCCCTCCACGACGAAGAGTTCCGACTTCGGCGCCTGCAGTTCCTCCGCGACGAAGTCCATCATGTCGGCCGGCGTCGCGGCGGTGACGGACAGTCGGATCGGGCGGCCGCGGCGGCGGCGCTTCAGCGCGGTCTCGTAGGACCGCACCAGGTCCTCGGCCTCTTCCTCGAACTCGACGTCGGTGTCGCGGATGACGCGGAACAGGCCGCTCTCGGCGGGGATGAAGCCGGGGAACAGGCGATCGAGGAAGAGGACGATCAGGTCCTCGAGCAGCACGAAGCGGATCTCGCGCGATCCGTCGCGCGGCGGCAGGCGGATGAAGCGCTGCACCTGCGGGGAGAGCGGCAGCAGGGCGCGCATCGTCCCGCCATCCTCCTCCCGCACCAGCTTCAGCACCATGCATAGCGCGAGGTTGGCGATGAAGGGGAACGGATGCGCCGGATCGACCGCGAGCGGCGTCAGCACCGGGAAAACGCGGTCCATGAACACGCCGTCGAGCCATTCGCGATCCGCGGCGTCCAGTTCGGCCGGTTCGCAGACGACGACGCCCGCGCCGCGCAGCAGCTCGCGCAGATTGCTCCAGGCCTGCTGCTGGCCGTTGATCAGCGCCTGCGCCCGTTCATGGATGGCGGCGAGCTGCTGCGTCGGCGTCTTGCCGTCGTGGCTGAGCTTGCCGATGCCGGCACGTTCCTGCCCCACCAGGCCGGCGACGCGCACCGAGTAGAACTCGTCGAGGTTCGAGGCCGAGATCGCCACGAAGCGGAGCCGTTCCAGCAGCGGATGATGCGGGTTGGCCGCTTCCTCGAGGACCCGCTGGTTGAAGGCGAGCCAGGAGAGTTCCCGGTTGATGTAGCGCGCGGGGCTGGAGAGGAGGGCCTCGGCCTCCTCCGTGGCAGTCGGGAGGGCGTCGTTCATGGGCCGAGACTACAGCAGGGCCGGCACGGGCGGCGAGGGCGCGGCGGTATTTGTCTCGGAAGCGTCATCACCCGGTGCGGGACCGAAGCCTTCCCAGCTCTCCAAAGTGGCGCGGGCCAGGGGGCGGGTGACCGGCAGGCCGGCGACCAGCGCGGCACGATCCAGCCGTGCGACCGCTTCGGCCAGCGCCGCGGCCTCCCGCGGCAGGCGGGCGAGCAGCCAAGCCTGGACCTCCGGGGCGACGCGCAGTTGCCGATCGGCAAAGAGCTTCGCCAACAGCGCCCCGAGCAGCGCCTCGCCCGGATGGCCGATGCCGATGGCGGTCACGGCGCGCAGCCGGCTCGCCAGGTCCGGCAGGCGGACGGGCCAGCGGGATGGGGCTTCCCGCCCGACCAGCAGCAGCCCCTCGCCGCGCTCCGCGGCAAGGTTGAGAAGGTGCAGCAGGGTCCGCTCGTCAGGTACCGCATCGGCGTCGTCGACCACCATGCCGGCGCCCGCCGGCGCCTGCAGGCCGCGCAGGGCGGGGCCTTCGAGCCAATGCCAACGATGCGCGGCGGCGAAAGCGCGGGCCATGTGGGTCTTGCCGACGCCCTCGGGCCCGAACAGCGCGAGCCGCCGGGCCGGCCAGCGTTCCGGCTGGTCCAGCCAGGCCAGCGCCTCGGCGTTCGAAGCGTCCTCGATCAGGTCGGCGCGCGAGGAGGAGACCGGCAGGGCGAGCGGCAGCGCGAACTGCCGCGCCGCGGCGGGGCGCCGCGCCGGGCTCACGTGCCGGTCCGTGGCGGGTCGAGGTAGAGCGGGCTTTCGAGGTAGCGGCGCAGCCAGTAGCGCGCGACGACGCCGAGTGCCGCGGCCATCGGCACCGCCAGCAGCACGCCGAGGAAGCCGAAGGCCACGCCGCCGGCGAACAGCGCGAAGATCACCCAGACCGCGTGCAGTTCCACCCGGTCGCCGAGCAGGTAGGGGTAGATCACGTAGCCCTCGATCGTCTGGCCGACCACGAAGACGCCGACGACCATCAGCACCTCGTTCCAGGTGCCGAACTGGCCCATCGCCAGCAGCACGGCGGCGGCGAAGCCGGTGAGCGAGCCGACATAGGGAATGAAGGTCAGGATGCCGGCCATCAGGCCGATGGTCAGGCCGAGCTCGAGCCCCACCACCTGCAGCGCGATGGCATAGAAGATGCCGAGCGCCGCGCAGCACAGCAATTGCCCGCGCAGCCAGGCCGAGAGCACGCGGTCGGTGTCCTTGGCCAGTTGCCGGAGCACGCTGGCGTTGCGTCGCGGCAGCCAGGATTCGACGCGCCCGAGCATCACCTGCCAGTCCCGCAGCAGGTAGAAGGCGACGACCGGCACGACGACGACCAGGGTGAAGACCTGGAACAGCGCGAAGCCGCCGCCGATCAGCCGCGTCGCCGCGGTGCCGAGCCAGGACAGCATCGTCGCCGCCTGGTTGATCGCGAGGTCGCGCAGGCGCTGGTCCACCATGTCCGGGCCGAGCGCTTCCTCGAGCCTTTCGAGCCCGTGGCGCAGCAGCGTGCCGACGCCCGAGATGTAGGCCGGCAGCCGCTGCACCAGCACCCCGATCTGCGCGAGGATCAGCGGGTAGAGCAACAGCACGGCCGCCAGGGTGAAGGCCATCAGCAGGAAGATCAGCAGGAAGGCGGCAAGGCTCCGGCGCACCCCGATGCGTGTCAGCCGCGTCGCCAGCGGGTCGAGGAAATAGGCGACGACGGCGGCCAGGACGAAGGGCGTCAGGATTCCCTGGAACAGCCACAGGCTGAACAGCAGGACGGCGGCGAAGCCCACGACGAGGCTCGTGCGCTGCGCGCGCGTGGCGGTGCGCGGGGCGGTCGGCGGCGGGAAGCGCGCCGCGGGCGGCGCGGGGACGCGGCCCGGCGGTTCGGGCCGGGCCGGCGGGCGGGACGCGTCGCTCACTTCGCCCCCGTTGCCGTCAGCCGTGCCGCCTGCATCACATACGCCGCGCCGGAAGCGAAGGTGGTCACGGCGACGAGCAGGATCATCGCCTCGAGCAGGAAGGGGGCCGAGACCTGCCAGCCCGAGAGGAACAGCGCCAGCGCCGCCAGCGCGATCTGCGCGGCGGTGTTCGCCTTCGAGATCAAAAGCGGCTTGATCCGCGCCGGCACGCCGAGCACCCAGAGCAGGATGACCCCGCCGACGATCAGCAGGTCGCGGAACACCACCAGGATGGCGAGCCAGTCCGGCAGCACGTTCATCGCCGCCAGCGTGACGTAGACCGACACCAACAGCGCCTTGTCCGCGATCGGGTCGAGCAGCGCGCCGAGCGCCGAGCGGGCGTTGCGCACGCGGGCGAGCCAGCCGTCGATGGCGTCCGAGATGCCGGCGCCGACGAAGACCAGGAACGCGGCGTCATGGCGGTGCTGCAGCATCAGCCAGACCGCCGCCGGCACGGCAAAGAGCCGCCCCAGCGTAATGAGGTTGGGCAGGGTGAAGAGTCCCGCCTCGGCATCGCCCGAGGCCGGGAGGGCCGTCCGGCGGGGGCGCTGGTCAGGAGCGTCCGGCAAGCGCCACGCGCCAGGCGTCCCCCGGCGCCCCCGAGCCCGGCACGAGGGTGATCCCCTGCTGGGCGAGCTCCTGCGCCGCGACGCCGGGCGCCGTCCGCAGGCCGAGCCGCAGCCGCGCCCGGTCGGTCGAGATCGCGGTGACCTCGATGCGCGCCTGGCCGCGCAGGCGCCGGCGCAGTTCCAGCCATTCGTTCAGGGATCCGTAGAGCGCGACGGCCTCGACCGTGGAGGCGACCGGCACCGGCGCCGCAGGGCGGGGCGGGGCATCGCCGTCGGGCGCGGTGCCGGCGGGGGCCGGACCGGGCGTACCGCCGCCGTCCGCCACGGCGCTGCCGGTGATGGCGCGCACGCGGGACGGAACGAAATTGACCGTGATCCGCCCGGCATACCGCGTGGGGGAGGTTCGTTCCTCCTCGATGATGATCGAGGCGACCATGGATTCGATCTGCGCGTCGCTGAGCTGGCGGGTCACGCCCGCCGCGCTGGCGATGCGGTCCCAGGCGGCGCGGCGGCCGGCGACGAAGGCGCGTTCGCGGGCGATGACGCCGTTCTCGGCCGTCGCCTCCGCGGGGACGCCGCGCTGGACGTAGGAGATCGCCGCCGGTGCGGCGGCTGGCGCGGCAGTGACGGGCGCTGCAGCGGGGCCGGGCGTCGGGACGGTGTCCTGCGCGCGCGCCGAGGCCATGGGGACCGCGACCGCCAGCAGGGCGGTTGCGATCATCCACGCCGCATGGTTCTTTCCGCGCGCCCGCGCGAGTCCACCCTTGAGCGGCATCGAATACCCCATACCGTGCCGGCGTTGGGCGCCGGCTCCTCGCGGCGCCATGCCGCGGTGCCAGGCTCAGCCCATACCCGATCGGAGGCCGCCCTGACCAGTTCCCCGTCTTCCCCCCTGACCTACCGCGCCGCCGGCGTCGACATCGAGGCCGGCGATGCGCTCGTCGACGCGATCAAGCCGCTGGCCCGCGCCACGGACCGCCCGGGCACCATGGGCGGGCTCGGCGGCTTCGGCGCGCTGTTCGACCTCAAGGCCGCGGGATTCAAGGATCCGGTGCTGGTCTCCTCGACCGACGGCGTGGGCACCAAGCTGCGCGTCGCGATCGACGCGGGGATCCATGCGACGGTCGGCATCGACCTGGTTGCCATGTGCGTGAACGACCTGGTGGTGCAGGGGGCGGAACCGCTCTTCTTCCTCGACTATTTCGCGACCGGGAAGCTCGAGGTCGCCGCCGCGCGCGACGTGGTCGCCGGCATCGCCGAGGGCTGCCGCATCGCCGGCTGCGCCCTGGTGGGCGGCGAGACCGCCGAGATGCCGGGGATGTACGCGAAGGGCGACTACGACCTCGCGGGCTTCTCGGTCGGCGCGGCGGAACGCGATGCGCTGCTGCCGCGGGGCGATGTCGGCCCCGGCGACGTGGTGCTGGGCCTCGCCGCTTCGGGCGTGCATTCCAACGGCTTCTCCCTGGTGCGGCGGATCCTCGAGCGGTCGAATGGCGGCTTCGATGCGCCGGCGCCCTTCGCGGCGGGCAAGACGCTGGGACAGGCGTTGCTGGAACCCACGCGCATCTATGTGAAGCCGCTGCTCGCGCTGCATCGTGCGGGGCTGCTGAAGGCCGCGGCCCACATCACCGGCGGCGGGTTGCCCGGCAACCTGCCGCGCGTGCTGCCCGAGGGCGCGGTCGCGGTCATCGACGCCGCGGCCTGGGCGCCGGCGCCGGTCTTCGGCTGGCTCGCCCGGGTTGGCGAGGTGGCGGCGGAGGAGATGCTGCGCGTCTTCAACTGCGGGATCGGCATGGCCGTGGTGGTCGCGCCCGAGGCCGCCGAGAAGGCCGCCGCCCTGCTGTCCGAGCATGGCGAGACGGTCAGCCGCATCGGCCACATCGAAGCCGGCGCGGGCGAGGCCCGCGTGCGCTTCGAGAACCTGCGGCCCGGCTGGCCGGCGTGACGCCTCCTGCACTTCGGGCCCGGTGGCGCTCGGCTGCGCGGTGGTCGGCGGGGCACCGCGCATGACCCGCACCCGTGTCGCCGTGCTGATCTCCGGTCGCGGGTCGAACATGGCGGCGCTGCTCGCCGCCGCGGAGGATCCGTCCTATCCGGCCGAGATCGCCCTGGTTCTGTCCAATCGCCCGGATGCGGCGGGTCTGGCCCATGCCGCGTCCCGCGGCGTGGCAACAGCGGTGGTCGAAAGCCGGGCCTTCAAGGGCGACCGGGCCGGATTCGAGGCCGCGATGGAAGCCGAGATCGCCCGCCACGGCGCGGAGATCATCGCGCTGGCCGGCTTCATGCGGGTGCTCACCGAGGCCTTCGTGACGCGCTGGGAGGGCCGGATGATCAACGTCCATCCCTCCCTGCTGCCGTCTTTCCCCGGCCTCGACACGCATGCCCGGGCGCTGGCTGCCGGGGTGCGGCTGCATGGCTGCACCGTCCACCTGGTCACCGCCGGGGTGGATGAGGGGCCGATCCTGGCCCAGGCGGCCGTTCCGGTGCTGCCGGGGGACAGCGAAGCGGCCCTGGCCGCCCGGGTCCTGGCCGAGGAGCATCGCATCTACCCCGCCGCCCTGGCCTGGCTTGCAGCTGGGCGGGTTCGGGTCGAAGGTGGCCGGGCCGGCATATCGGATGCGCCGTGGGCGACCGGGAGCCTCGCGAACCCCTTGCCGTCCGCGCCCGGCCTTTCTAAACGCTGATCCAGAGATAGCTTCCCGAGGACGCGCCGTGGCCGAGCAGCAGACCCACTATGATTTCGTCGAAGTGAAGTCCGCGGACATCCTGGCCGACCGCGAGCGCTCGTGGGAGGGCTTCACCTCCTTCGTGACCTGGTCGACCGGCGCCTGCATCGTCGTCCTGGTCCTGATGTACCTGTTCCTGGTGCGCTGACGCGCGCAGGACCGCGCCCTCCCGGCTTCGGGCCGGGCGGTGCGGGGCATGGATCCTTGATCGGATGAGACGCTGCGGCGCCCCCTGGGGCGCCGTTCGCGTTTGGGCGCCACGACGGCGCGGCCGGCCTCAGGGCCGGCAGGGCGGCGGGGGGCAGGCCCCCCGCCCGCCGGAGGATCAGCCGACGATCTCGGTGCCGGCGAAGAAGTAGGCGATCTCGATCGCCGCGTTCTCGAGGCTGTCCGAACCATGGACCGAGTTCGCCTCGATGCTCTCGGCGTACAGCTTGCGGATGGTGCCCTCGGCGGCATTGGCCGGGTTGGTCGCGCCCATCAGCTCGCGGTTCTTCGCCACGGCATCCTCGCCCTCGAGCACCTGCACCACGACCGGGCCGGAGACCATGAAGTCCACCAGGTCGTTGTAGAAGGGACGGGCGGCGTGCACCTCGTAGAACTTCTTGGCGTGCGCGCGGGACATCCACACGCGCTTCTGGGCCACGATGCGCAGGCCGTTCTTCTCGAAGATGGCGTTGATGGCGCCGGTCAGGTTGCGGCGGGTCGCGTCGGGCTTGATGATGGAGAAGGTGCGCTCGATGGCCATGGCTGGCGGTCCTTGTGCGTTCGCGGGAATTCAGGCGGGCGCCGGATAGGCGGGGAACGGCCCCGGCGCAAGCCCCAAGCCCCCGCGGGAGGCCCGATCAGGCGCCGATCCGGACCTCCACCATGCCGAGGGCACCGAAATCCGCCCGCGCCGTCTGCCCCGCGCCGACTGCGACCGGGGGCGCGACCGTGCCGGTGGAGACGAAGTCCCCTGCCCGGAGGTAGCGCCCCTTGGCCGCCAGCGCATTGGCCAGCCAAGCGGCAGCGCCGAAGGGCCCGCCATCGACGTTGCGGCCCCGCCCCAGGACCGGTTCCCCGCCGTCGACCTGCAGGGCGATGGGGCTGTCCATGGGGTCGAAGGCGGTCCAGTCCGTCACGGGCGTCCCATGCACCCAGCAGCCGTGCGAGGCATTGTCGGCGGTGACCAGCGCCGCCCCGGCCTCGGTCCAGGGTTCGAGGCGCGATCCGACGATCTCGATCGCCGGAACCAGGGCGTCGGTCGCGGCCGCGATGGCCGCGGCGTCATAGGGCGCACCGGTGGGCGGCAGGTCGCGGGCGATGCGCAGGCCGATCTCGGGCTCGAAGACCCGGAAGAAGCCGGGCAGGGCGGGGAAGTCGGCCGGGGAGGGTTCGGTCACCGCGTCATACAGGCGGCCGTAGAAGGGCCCGTCGAGGCCGAGATGCGCCCGCGCGGCGGCGTTGGTGCAGCCGATCTTCCAGCCGATGGGCCGCGCGCCGCGCGCCTCGATCAGAGCCTGGAGCGCTTCCTGGATGGCATAGGCCTGCGCGATGCCGGCGGGCCGTTCGGCGGGCGGCGGCACGGGCAGGGGCGCGCCGCGCTCCCGGTGGTCCAGGATCAGGCGGGCTGCGTCCTCGGCCGAGAGGGTGTTCCAGTCCATGGGCGCTCCCGTGCTGCCGTGTCCCGGGCGGCGCGGCGAGGCGACGCCCGGCGGACCATAAGGCCGGTCCGGGGCCGCTATCGCAACAAATGAAAGTCACAGGCCGCGCCGCGGCTTCGGCAGGTGCCATAAGCGGGCCGCTGTTCTACAAGGCGGCCCCCATGACCGTCCTTTCCATCCGCGACCTGACCATCCGCGTTGCCGGCCGGCCGCTGCTGGAAGGGGCGAACCTGCAGATCGACGACGGCCGCAAGGTCGGCCTGGTCGGGCGCAACGGCGCCGGCAAATCGACCCTGCTGCGCGCGATCACCGGCGACCTGCAGCCCGATGGCGGTGAACTCCGCCTCGCCCAGCGCGCGCGCATGGCGCATGTGGCGCAGGAAGCGCCCGGCGGCGACGAGGCGCTGATCGACGTGGTGCTCGCCGCCGATACCGAGCGCACCGCGCTGATGACGGAGGCCGAGACCTCCGCCGATCCCGCGCGCCTCGCCGAGATCCACGACCGGCTGATCGCGATCCGCGCCGACAGCGCGCCGGCGCGAGCGGGTGCAATCCTCTCGGGCCTCGGCTTCGATGCGGCGGCGCAGGCGCGGCCGTCGCGGGAATTCTCCGGCGGGTGGCGGATGCGCGTGGCCCTCGCCCGCGCGCTGTTCCTCGAACCCGAATTGCTGCTGCTGGACGAACCGACCAACCACCTCGATCTCGAAGCCACCATGTGGCTCGAATCCTGGCTGCAGCGCTTCGCCGGCGCCGCGATCGTCGTCAGCCACGACCGCGGGCTGCTGGAACGCTGCGTCGATTCGATCGCGCATCTCGACCAGCGCAAGATCACGCTCTACCAGGGCAACTTCGCCGATTTCGTGCGCATGCGCGCCGAGCGCCAGGCCCAGCAGGCCGCGGCGAACGAACGCATCGCCGCCGAACGCGCGCACATCCAGTCCTTCATCGACCGCTTCCGCTACAAGGCGTCCAAGGCGCGCCAGGCGCAGTCCCGCATCAAGGCGCTGGAACGCATGCCGGCGATCGAGGCGGTGGTCGAGGACACGCCCGTCCGCTTCGCCTTTCCGTCTTCCGACGAATTGCCGCCGCCGATCCTGTCGCTGAACGGCTGCTCGGTCGGCTATGGCGGGCCGCCGATCCTGCGCAACCTGACGCTGCGGCTCGACCAGGACGACCGCATCGCGCTGCTGGGCGCCAATGGCAACGGCAAGTCGACGCTCGCGAAGCTGCTCGCCGGGCGCCTGCAGCCCGAGGGCGGAACGCATTTCCGCAACGCCAAGCTGCGTGTCGGCTATTTCGCGCAGCATCAGGCGGAGGAACTCGACCTGAACGGCACGCCGCTGACGCACATGCAGGCGGCGCTGCCCAGGGCGACGGAGACGGCCTGCCGGTCGCAGCTCGCCCGCTTCGGGCTCGACGCCGACCGCGCGGACAACCGCATCACCGCGCTGTCGGGCGGCGAGAAGGCGCGGCTGCTGCTGGCGCTGACGACGCGTGACGCGCCGCAGCTGCTGATCCTCGACGAACCGACCAACCACCTCGACATCGATGCGCGCGAGGCATTGGTGAAGGCGCTCGCGGATTATTCCGGCGCTGTGGTGCTGATCACCCACGACCCGCATCTGGTGGAACTCGCCGCCGATCGGCTCTGGCTGGTCGCGGACGGCACGGTGACGAATTTCGACGGCGACCTCGACGACTACCGCGCGCTGCTGGCCGAACGCGCCCGTGGCGCCGGCGGCCGCGCCGAGCCCGGCGGTGCCAAGGCAGGCGCGCGGCGCGAGCGGGCGGAAACCCGGGTCGCGACCGCCCCCCTGCGCGCGCGCATCAAGGAGATCGAGCAGAGCCTCGAGAAGCTCGCGCGTGAGGACGCGCTGATCGAGAAACGACTCTCGGACCCCGACACCTATGCGCGCTTCAAGCCCGAGGACATCGCCTGGGCGAATACCCGCCGCGCCGCGATCGCGAAGGATACCGCGGCGCTGGAGGAGGAATGGCTCGAGGTGTCAGCGCGGCTCGAGGCTGCTTGAGTCACCCCGCCCGGCGCACCTGCTGCCCGCCGGCGCGAACCTGTTCCTCCTCGAGCGTCCGCCGCATGAAGGTCGGCCACAGCGCGCGGCCGGTCGGCGGTTCCTGCACCGGACGCTTCTCCGGTGGTGCGATCCGGGCGGCCTCGCGGGCCGGCCGGGGCGATTCGATGTTCGCCATCACGCCCCTCCTTCACCTGACGCAGTGATCGAACGCTAGCGCCCGGTGGCGGCCGAAAACAACGAAAGCTTGCGTGACAATGGACGCGTCAGGCGGGCTGGACCGACGGCGCAGGATCGGCCAGAGGAGCGCCATGGCCGGCGCCCCCGCGCCGCCGGGAGGAGACCGCCATGATCCGCCGCCGCGCCCTGCTCGCGACCCCGCTTCTCGCCGCCCCCGCCGTTGCCGGGGCGCAGGCTTGGCCGTCGCGGCCGGTGCGCGTCGTGGTGGCCTATCCGCCGGGCGGTTCGACCGACGTGCTGGCGCGTTCGTTGGCGGCGGCGCTGCAGGAGGCCTTCGCGGGCAGCACCTTCGTCGTGGACAACCGGCCGGGCGGCGCGGCCGTCGTGGGCACCCAGGCCGTGGCGCAGGCGGCGCCGGACGGGACGACGCTCTCGCTCGGCAACAATCAGACCCATGCGGCGAATGCGGCGATGCTGCCCTCGCTGCCCTTCGATCCGGTGGCGGATTTCGCGCCCATCGCACGGCTGGCCGCGGTGCATCACGCGCTGGTGGTGCCGATGAACGGCGCGCGGACGCTGGCGGAACTCGCCGCCAAGGGGAAGAACGGCGGGCGGGTGACCTATGCCTCCTCTGGCGCCGGGTCCGCGAGCCACGTCATCGCCGAGACCTTCGTGAAGCGCGAAGGCATGGACGCCACCCACGTTCCCTATCGCGGCGGCGCGCAGGCGACGACGGACACGGTGTCGGGCACGGTGGACTTCTTCGTCTCCACCTGGCCGCAGGTGGTGCAGCTGGTGCGGGAGGGGCGTCTGCGCGCCCTCGGCGTCGGCTCCCCCGCCCGGCTGCCCGAGACGCCCGACGTGCCGACCTTCACCGAGCAGGGCGCGCAGGACCTCGCGGTCGATGCCTGGTTCGGCCTGTGGGCGCCGGCGCGCACCGATGCGGCCATCGTCACGCGCCTGTCGGACGCGCTGATGCGTATCCTGGCCGAGCCCGCGATGCGCGAGCGCCTGACGTCCCAGGGCTTCGTCGCGGCGCCGATGCCCGCCGACGCCTTCGCCGCCTTCCAGCGCGAGGAGGTGGAGCGCTGGCGCCGGATGGTGGAGATCACCGGGATCCGGCTGCAGGGCTGACCCTCAGCCCTTCTTTTCCCATCCCGACGCGCCCTGCTGCCAATAGGTCAGGGCGTGTCCGGCGGCCCTCGCCGCGGCCCATCGGCGACGCGCCGCGGCGACCGCGGCTTCGTCCGACCCGTCGAACAGGTCGAGCACGCGGTCGTAATCCCCGAGATGCGCGCTGTCGGCGCCGTCCACCAGGAACAGGAAGCGCGCGCCGTTGCCCGGCGCGACGTCGGCGGTGGACAGCAGGATCGGCTGCAGCGGGTCGTTCTCGCCGCCCGCCATCCCGTGCGGCAGCCAGTCAGGCTCCGTCGCGGTCCACAGCGCGGCGTCGAGCGCCTTGGCGCGTTCCGCTTCGCCGCAGAGCACGAAGGCGCGTCCGCCGGTCGCGAGCGCGCGGCCGAGGAGCCGCGGCAATGCCTGGTCCAGTTTCGTGCGGGTGAGGTGGTAGAAGCCGATCTCGGTCACGCGGCTACTTTCGCGGCAGGGCGCCGGCATTGCAGCGGACGCGGTAGAAATTGTGCGCCGGCTGGTCGGCGTCCGGCTGGCGCACCCAGGTCTCGACCAGCACCGTGCCGGCGGGTTCGACCACGGCCCGGTTGAACACCGCGGTGACGCGGGAGGCATCGCGCGGATCGGAGAAGGTGATGAGCCGCACCGAGACGCCATTGCCCATCGGCATCAGCTCCGTGATCGAACGCTGGCCATTCTCGAGCATCAGCAGGATGCGGCGGACCGTGCCGTCCTCGATGCTCATGGCATAGCCGCGTGTGCCCATCATGCCGGGCCGCGACGTCGCCTCGACCTGGTCGCAGGGCATCATGGTCTGCGCGGCGGCAATGCCCGGCAGGGCCAGGAACGCAAGGGCAGCGATGCGCGCGATCATGGTTCCTCCTCGAAGCGCTGGGCGACCAGGCGGTCGAGCAGCCTGACGCCGAAGCCTATCGGACCGGCCGGGCCCAGCGCATGAGGTTCTTCAGCCGCCATGACTCCCGCGATGTCGAGATGCGCCCAGGGGACGTCCCGCACGAATTCGCGCAGGAAGGCGGCAGCGTGGCAGGCATCGGGCTGCAGGCTGCCGTGCTCGTCGCCCGCGGCGCATTGCTTGAGATCCGCGATGTCCGAGACGAGATCCTCGCGGTGGCGGTCCCCGATCGGCATCGGCCAGAGCGGTTCGCCGACGGCTTCGCCCGCCGCGGCGGCGGCTGCCATCAGCGCCGCATCGGTGCCGAAGATCGCCGCGCGGTGATGGCCGAGCGCGGTGATGGCCGCCCCCGTCAGCGTCGCGAGGTCGATCACCGCCCGCGGGCGGAAGCGATGCGTCGCGTGGTGCAGCGCGTCGGCGAGGACCAGGCGGCCCTCGGCATCCGTGTCGATCACCTCGACCGTGCGGCGGGAGGCGGTGCGGATCACGTCGCCGGGCCGGTAGGACCGGGCGCCGGTCGCGTTCTCGGCGATGGCGAGCACCGCCACGGCGGGCGCGGGCGACTTCCGCCGCGCCAGCGCGAGCATGGCGCCGACGCAGGCGGCCGCGCCCGCCATGTCGGCGCGCATCTCCTCCATGCCCTCCGCGCCCTTGATGGACACGCCGCCGGTGTCGAAGACGATGCCCTTGCCGACGAAGGCGACGGGCGGGACCGGCAGCACGCCGCGCCAGCGCAGCACGGCAAGGCGCGGCGGGGAGGCGCTGGCTCCGCCGACCGCGAGCAGCGCGCCGAAGCCGTGGCGTTCGAGCCAGCCGCGGCCGTGGATCTCGACCTCGAGGCCTTCGTCTTCCAGCGTCTCGAGCCGCCTGGCGAAGGTCTTGGTGGTCAGGCGGTTGGCCGGTTCGACGATCAGGTCGCGGGCCATCAGGCAACCGGCGACGCCGGCGGACATCCCGACGAAGGCTGCCTCCGCCGCGTCCGGCTGCGGGGTATGGACGCTCAGGCGTCGCGGATGCTTCGGCGGCGCGCTGGTCCTGAGCGCGGCGAAACGCCAGGCGGCGAGCGCAACGCCCGCAGCCGTTGCCGCAGCGCCGTCAGGCGTCAGCGCGCCGGCATCGATGGCCAGTTCCGCCACCTCGCCTGCAGCCAGCGCGGCGGCAGCGCCCGCCTTCTCGAAGGCGAGCGGCGTCGGGTCCCGGCCAAGTCCGACCAGCAGCCGCCGGGGCGCGCCGGGCAGGTCGAGCAGCTCGCCCGCACCACCTGTGAAACGCGCCGCCTGTGCCGCGGCCACCGAGGCGCGCGGCACCGCCGCGCCCTGCGCGACGGGCAGGATGCAGGCGGCTTCGGCGCCCGGCGCGCCGCGGGTGAAGCGGACGGCGATCACGCCGGCGCGCTCAGCCCTCGTAGTGCTCGGCGACCAGACGGTCGAGCAGGCGCACGCCGAAGGCCGTGGCACCCTTGGGCGTGGTCGGCAGGTCCTTGCCGCTCCAGGCCGTGCCGGCGATGTCGAGATGCGCCCAGGGCCTGCCCTGCACGAAGCGCTGGATGAACTGCGCCGCGGTGATCGACCCGCCGGGCCGGCCGCCGACATTCTTCATGTCGGCGATGTCGGACTTGATCTGCTTGTCGTAGGCCTCGCCGAGCGGCATGCGCCAGCACGCCTCGCCCACCTGCTTGCCCGCGGCCTCGATGCGCTGGGCGAGCGTGTCGTCGTTGCTGAACAGGCCTGCATGTTCGTGGCCGAGGGCGATGATGATCGCGCCCGTCAGCGTCGCGAGGTCGACCATGAACTGCGGGTCGAACTTCTCGATGCAGTAGTGGATGACGTCGGCGAGGACGAGGCGCCCTTCCGCGTCGGTGTTGATGACCTCGACCGTCTGGCCCGAGGCGGTGGTGACGACGTCGCCCGGGCGCTGCGCGGTGCCGGAGGGCATGTTCTCCACCAGGCCGACGATGCCGACCACGTCGGCCTTGGCCTTGCGGCCGGCGAGTGCGGCCATCAGGCCGATCACCGTGCCGGCGCCGGCCATGTCCCACTTCATGTCCTCCATGCCCGCGGCGGGCTTGATGGAGATGCCGCCGGTGTCGAAGGTCACGCCCTTGCCGATGAAGGCGAGCGGCTTGCCGGCCTTCTTGCCCTTGGGCGCGCCGTTCCAGGTCATGACGACCATGCGCGGTTCCTGCGCGCTGCCCTGCGCGACGCCGAGCAGCGCGCCGAAGCCGAGCTTCTTCATCTCCTTGGGCCCGAGGATCTCGATGCCGACGCCGAGCTTCTCGAGCGCCTTGCAGCGGTCGGCGCATTCGGTGGGCGTCAGCACGTTGGGCGGCTCGCTGACCAGGTCGCGGGTCAGGAACACGCCGTCGGCGATCGCCTGCAGCGGGGCGAAGGCGGCCTTGGCCTTGGCCACGTCCGATGTCGCGACGGCCAGGCGCTCGAGCTTCGGCTTGTCCTCGGGCTTCTCGGTCGTGCGGTAGCGGTCGAAGCGATAGGACCGCAGCGCCACCCCCATGGCGAAGGCGGCGGCGAGCGCGGGGGTCAGGCCGTCGGCGGCGACCACGGCCTCGCGTTCCGGGGCGATCGGGTTGGCGACGGCCCCACCCGCGGCTTCGGCCGCCGCCTCCGTGGGGTCCTTGCCGAGGCCGATCGCGACCACCTTGGCGAGGCCGGCGCCGGGCGCCCAGAGCATCGCGCTCTGGCCCTTGCGGCCCTTGAAGCGCGCGGCCTCGAGCCCGCGGGAGATGGCGCCGCCGGTCGCATCGTCGGCCTGCTTCGCGAGGCCCATGAGCGGCGCGTCCTCCGTCACCGGCAGGACCAGGGCGCCGGCACGCGGCAGGGCAGGCTTGACGAAGGCGATGTCGGGCATGGGAACTCCGGGCGGGGGGGGCGTGTTCAGCCTGTCACATTAGGCATCGGCCGGGCGCGCGGCCAGGGGCGGGGCTTGTCGCAGGGGCCGGGCGGGGCCACACCCCGCGCATGGATGATGACGCCCTGCTCGCGCTCGCCGTCCGCCTGGCCGACCAGGCGGCGGCGGCCATCAATGCCGTGCGCGCTGCGGGCTTCGCGGTGGAACGCAAGACCGACCGCACCCCGGTGACCGAGGCCGACCGCATCGCCGAGGCGCTGATCGTCGAGGGCCTGCGCACCGCCGCCCCGGCCATTCCCGTCATCGCCGAGGAGGAGATCGAGGCCGGCACCGCGCCTGCCGATCCGGGGCACCGCTTCTGGCTGGTCGACCCGCTGGACGGCACCCGGGAGTTCGCCGCCGGGCGCGATAATTTCACCGTGAATGTCGGGCTGGTGGAGGACGGGCGCGCGGTGCTGGGCGCCGTCGCGATCCCGGCGACGGGGGAGGTCTTCTGGGGACGGGTCGGCGCCGGGGCATTCAAGCGCGATGCGACGGGAACGCGGCCCATCGCGGTGCGCGCGGTTCCGGCCGAGGGCGTCACGGTCATGGGCAGCAAGCATTACCACGACGATCCGCGCCTGGACCGCTTCCTGGCCGGGCGGAAGGTCGCGCGGATCGTCAACATCGGCTCCGCGGAGAAGTTCTGCCGGGTGGCGGAGGGCAGCGCCGATCTCTACCCGCGCTTCGGGCGCACCATGGAATGGGACAGCGCGGCCCCGCAGGCCGTGCTGGAGGCGGCGGGCGGCAGGATCCGCCTGCTTGAGGGCGGCGGGCCGCTGACCTACCGCAAGCCGCGCTGGGAGAATCCGGGCTTCGTCTGCGAGGGGCGGCCGGCGTGACGGAGTTGCTGCGGGCCGAGGAGGTCGATCGCGCCGCCGCGCTGCTGCGCGCGGGGGATCTCGTCGCCTTCCCCACCGAGACCGTCTACGGCCTGGGCGGCGATGCGCGGAACGGACGCGCGGTGGCGGCGATCTTCGAAGCGAAGGGCCGGCCGCACTTCAATCCGCTGATCTGCCACGTTCCCGATGCCGAGGCCGCCTTCGCGGAGGTCCTCGCCGACGACCGCGCGCGGGCGCTGGCGGCCCGCTTCTGGCCCGGGCCGTTGACCCTGGTGCTGCCGCGACGGCCGGATTGCCGGATCGACCTGCTCGCGGGGGCGGGGCTCGACACCCTGGCGGTGCGTGTGCCGGCGCATCCTCTGGCGCTGGCCCTGCTGCGGGCCGCGGCGCTGCCGGTGGCGGGGCCCTCGGCCAATCGGTCCGGCCAGGTCAGCCCGACCACGGCGCAGCACGTGCTGGACGGCCTGGGCGGCCGGATCGCGGCGGTCCTCGACGGCGGCCCCTGCGCGGTCGGCGTGGAAAGTACGGTTCTGCATCTGGCGAGCGGCGGGGCGGCCCTGCTGCGTCCCGGCGGCGTGACTGCGGAGGAGATCGAGGCCGTGATCGGCCCCATCGCGCGGCCCCTGCCCGTGGCGGCGGCCGAGGCGACACGCACGCTGCGGTCGCCAGGCATGATGCTGTCCCATTACGCGCCGTCCCTGCCGGTGCGGTTGGAGGCGGCCAGCGTCGCCGCGAACGAGGCGTTGCTGGCCTTTGGCCCGGCGCTGCCTGGCGCGGGGGCGGTGTTTCAACTGTCCGAGGGCCGTGACCTGCGGGAGGCGGCGGCGGGTCTGTTCGCCGGGCTCCGCTGGCTCGATGCCGAGGGCCAGCGGCGGGGCCTGCGGCGCATCGCGGTGATGCCCGTGCCCCCGGAGGGCCTTGGCGAGGCCATCAACGACCGCCTGGGGCGTGCCGCGGCGCCGCGCTGACGGCGCGGCCGATGCAACCATGACGAGCGCCCAACGTTCCCCAGACTGTTCGCTCGCATGACGAGCGTGTCCGCCAGCCGGTGCCGAGGCGCCGGTGGCCAGTCGGGAGTTCGGACATGCATCCCGCGCTTCGCGGCGCTTCCTGCGCCGCCGCCCTGAGCCTGCTGGGTCTCGCCGCCTGCACCGTCAACAATCCGCCGCCCCCGGCGCCGGTGGTCGTGCAGGAGCCCATGCGGAGCCCCACCGTCGTGCAGCCGGGCACCACGGCCATCGTTCCGCCGGGGTCCGTCATCGTTCCGCCGTCCCGCTGAGGCGGCGCTCGCGGAGTCGGGCCGCCGAGGCCCGGTCCGCATGCGCAGGCGGGCGGCGTCGCGTGTCACCACGTGACCCGGGGCGCCGCCGAAAGCGG
Organism: Neoroseomonas marina; assembly: GCF_012927745.1. GTDB lineage: Bacteria > Pseudomonadota > Alphaproteobacteria > Acetobacterales > Acetobacteraceae > Neoroseomonas > Neoroseomonas marina. Next base: position 796,745 of record NZ_JABBKX010000001.1, on the reverse strand, counting down.
CCCGCGCCCTGGGCTGGTCCTCCAAACGCCGGAGCGGCATCGAGCTGACCTCTCGGGCACACCAGCCAAGGTGCAGCGCGTCGCGGGGCATCGGGCGTCCCGCGCCGATGGGGCGCATCCTGGTGCGCGGCGGGCCCGGGCACGAGATCGCCTGCGCGCTGGCCGGTGCTGACGGCCAGTCTGGCGCCCAAGCCTGCCCCGGCCGAATGACGGCCCCGGCGCGGCCTCAGGCCCAGAGGCCGCGCCGCGCCAGCCAGTCCTGCACCAGGACCGCGACCTCGTCCCCGTTGCGGTCCATCATGATCATGTGGCTGTTGCCGCGGATGCCCTGCGTCGGCAGGTCGACCACCTCCACGCTGCCGCCCGCGGCGCGCACCTGCTCCGCGAAGGCGATGCCGCGTGCGCGGATCGCCGGCCAGCGCGGGTCGCCCTCGATGTAGTCGCCGAACAGCATCAGCACGGGGATGTCGCGCAGCGCGGCGGCCTTCTCCGCAATCCCGGTCGAGGCCGGCTCCACCAGCACCAGCGCCCGCACCTTGTCCGGCCATTCCTGCGCGGCACGCCAGGCGAAGAAGCCGCCCTGGCTGTGCGCGACCACCACCGACGGCCCGACGCGGTCGAGCAGCGCGCCATAGGCCTCGAGCGTCATCGCATCCGTCGAGGTGAAGCGCGGCACCGTCTGACGGATGAAGTTGGCCCAGGATTGCGCGTCGCCGGGGAACTGGTTGCCCGGCAGCAGCGCGCCGTCCTGCGGCGTGCCGGTCCCGATGCGGAAGCGCTCCCATGGGTTCTCGACCGTCAGCGTCACCGGGATGCCGCCGGTCTCCTCCGGGATGCGCATCCAGCCGGACCGGCCGCGCTCGACGGCGTCCGAGACCACTACCTCCCAGCCGCGCCGGAGGAAGAAGTGCTGCCAGCCCTCGCGCCCGTCCGGCGTGGTTTCCCAGCAGGCGCCGGTCAGGCCGCCGCCGTGCCAGAACATCAGCGGCACTGCGCCCCGGCGCGGGGCCGGGACCATGACCTGCGCATACATCCCGCCGACCAGGTAGGTGCCGTTCGGATCCAGCACCGCCGGGGCGCTGCCGGGCGTGAAGAGGACCTCCCGCACCGGCTCCCCGTCCACCCGCGTCGTCCTGCCGCCGACGTGGAAGGACCCCCAGCGGGCGAGGGCGATCGGCGTGTCGTTCATGGGCGGCGCGTCCTGACAGGGGTGGCCACCATGGCCGCGCCACCGCCGCCCCTCAAGACGCCTGGACGCCGCCAGGCGGCCCCGGCAGGCTGTTGCGTGGGAGACAAACTCCGGGAGAGACCCAATGATCCGCCGCCGCGCCCTTGTGGCCGCACCGGCGCTGGCTCTTGCCGCGCCGCGCATCGCCGCCGCACAGCAGGGGCCCTGGCCCAACCGTCCGCTTCGCATGGTCATCCCATGGCCGCCGGGCCAGCAGACCGACGTCGCGGGACGGCTGATCGCGCAACTGCTGTCGGAACGGCTGGGCCAGCCCGTGGTGCCGGATAACCGGCCCGGCGCCGGCGGGCAGATCGGCACCAATGCCGTCGCGAAGGGCGCGCCCGATGGCTACACCATCCTCGCCGCCTCCATCGGCCCGATCACCTTCGGGCCGCTCGTCACGCGCACGCCCTACGACGTCGAGAAGGAGCTTGCCCCGGTCGCGAGCCTTGGCGCCGCACCCTTCATCGCGCTGGTGAAGCCCGATTTCCCGGCCCGCGACCTGCGCACCTTCATCGAGCTGCTGAAGGCCAACCCGGGGAAGTATTCGCACAACTCCTCCGGCGTGGGCGGGGCGCAGCACCTGGTCACGGCGCTGTTCCTCGCGAAGGCGGGGGTCGAGGCGCTGCACGTGCCCTTCCAGGGCAGCGGGCCGGCGCTCGCGGCGCTGCTGGGCGGGCAGGTCGACTTCGGCTTCGACACGCCGGCGGCCGCGGGGCGCCTGGTGCGGGACGGGCAGTTGCGGGCGCTGGGCGTCACCTCGGCGCAGCCTTCCGCGCTGGTGCCGGGCGTGCCGGCCATCGCCCAGGCCGGCGGGCCGTCCGACTACGACGTGGTGTCGTGGTTCGGCGTCATGGTGCCGGCCGGCACGCCGCGCCCGATCATCGACCGCATGGCGGAGGAGATCCGCCAGGGCGCCAATGGCCAGGAACTCCGTGATCGCTTCGCATCCATCGGCATGTCGGTGGACGGCGCGAACGGGCCCGGGCAGTTCATGGCCAATCTCCGGCAGGGCTGGGCGACCTTCGAGCCGGTGATCCGGCAACTGGGCATCCGGGCGGAGTAGCGGTTCGGCGAGGGGTCCGCACGGCGACCGCGGCGCGGATCATTGCGCCGTGTCGCGCAGCGTGTCGAAGCGCCGCTTCATCGCGTCGAGCTGTTCCTCGGTGCAGTCCTCGAGGGAGATCATCTGGTCCTGCGCGCCCTGGGTGACGCGGATCAGCTCATCGAGCTTGAGCTGGATGGCGCGCGTATCGCGGTTCTGGGTGTTCTGCATCAGGAAGACCATCAGGAAGGTGACGATGGTCGTCCCGGTGTTGATGACGAGCTGCCAGGTGTTCGAGAACTCGAACAGCGGGCCGCAGACGGCCCAGGCGACGATGAAGGCCAGGGCCACGAGCGATGTCGAGGCACGGCCGGCCTGGCGGCCGGTCCACTGGGCGATCGTCTCGAACAGCCTGGACACGATGCGTCTCCCACCCCGCGCCGCTCGCCGGCGCCAGATCGGAAACGCGAAGCCGGCGCGGCGGTTGCGCGAGGAACGTCCCCGCGGCCGCAGCGCGCCGGCGTCAGATCATCGCCATGCCGCCATTGACGTGCAGCGTCTGGCCGGTGACCCAGCCCGCTTCCGTGGAGGCGAGGTAGACGACGGCCGAAGCGATGTCCTCCGGCGTGCCCATCCGCTGCGTCGGGATGCGGGAGAGCAGCGCGGTCTTCTGCGCGTCGTTCAGCGCATCGGTCATCGCGGTCTTCACGAAACCCGGCGCCACCACGTTCACCGTCACGCCGCGCGTCGCGACTTCCTGCGCGAGCGACTTCGACATGCCGATCAGGCCAGCCTTCGCCGCGGCGTAGTTCGCCTGGCCCGCATTGCCCGTCACGCCGACGATGGAGGCGATGGACACGATGCGCCCGTAGCGCTTCTTCATCATGCCGCGCAGCGCGGCGCGCGCGAGGCGGAAAGGCGCGGTCAGGTCGACCTCGAGCACCGCGTTCCAGTCCGCGTCGCCCATGCGCAGCGCCAGCATGTCGCGGGTGAAGCCGGCATTGTTCACCAGGATGTCGAGGCCGCCGGCCTCGGCCTCGATCTTCTCGACCAGCGCCGCCGGGGCGGCCGCATCCGACAGGTCCGCCGGCGCGACGATGACGCGCGCGCCGCCCAGCGCCTCGGCCACGCGGGCGAGTTCCGCCTCGCGCCGGCCGGTGATGGCGACGGTGGCACCCTGCGCGTGCAGGGCGGAGGCGATCGCCTCGCCGATGCCGCCGGTGGCGCCGGTGACGAGCGCGGTCTTGCCGGTCAGGTCGAACATGAAGGAACTCCGCTCAGGGGTTGAGGCCCCGCAGGGCTGGATCGAAGGAAGTCGCGGTCGAAAGGTCGAACCAGGCACGGGCATGGGCTTCGCCGGCGCCGTTCAGCGCGAAATGCCGCCCGAGGCCCGGAACGTACAACTGATCCATCAGGAGATGGGGCGCCTCGGGCGCGATGGTGTAGGTGTCCCCGTTCGCCTCCGCCGTCCGGCCGGGCCCGGCATGCGCCGCGATGAGGATGCCGGGCCGGAGCCTCGCGCGGACGATGATGTCGCAGTCCGTCCAGGCGGGCGGCAGGGCGAGCTGGCGCCGCGCCATCGCGATGAGCGGCACGCCGGCCGTGCGCGCCCTGCCGAGCAGCAGCTGCATCCGGTCGTCGTTCATCCACCAGGGCGAGTTGAGCAGCGGCACCAGGGCGTCGGCCCCGGCGCCGACATACTTCTTCGCCGCGAAGCGATAGAGCATGTCTTCCTGCAACTCGACGCGGCGCTTCACCACCAGGCCGCCGGTCCGGTGGAAGACGAAGCCCTTCGGCGCGTCGGGGTCGGGGCGCGTCTCGAGCGTCTTGCCGCGCCCATGGGACGCGTTGCGCCACTGATACCCCTCGGCTTCCTGCCGCAGGGCGCTGTCGCGCCAGAAATGTTCGTTGGATGCCGAGGCCATGTGTCTCTCCGGGCTGTGGTCGGATTCCCGATCCGGTCCCGCCACCTGATCAGGCGGCGGGCACCCCGGCGACAAAATGCTTCAGAGCGTCTTCAGGAAGGCCTCGACATCGGCAGGCGTGCCGATGGCCAGCGCGGTGGCCTCCGGGGCGTTGCGCTTCATCAGGCCCGTCAGCACCTTGCCGGCGCCGATCTCGACGAAGGTGTCGCAGCCCATCGCAGCCATGGCGGCGACGCATTCGCGCCAGCGCACCGTGCCAGTCACCTGCTTGACCAGCAGGTCGCGGATCTCGACCGGATCGGACGCCTTCGCCGCGGTGACGTTGGCCACCACCGGCACGACCGGCGCGCGCAACTCGGCCTTGGCCAGCGCCTCGGCCATCGCGTCTGCCGCAGGGGCCATGAGCGCGCAGTGGAAGGGGGCGGAGACGGGCAGCAGCATGGCCCGCTTCACGCCATCGGCCTTGGCGATCTCGATGGCGCGCTCGACCGCGGCCTTGGCGCCGGAGATCACGACCTGGCCGCCGCCATTGTCGTTGGCGGCCTCGACCACCTCGGCCTGGCCGGTCTCGGGGTTCGGCGCGGCCTTGGCGCAGATCGCCCGCGCCTGGTCGATCTCGGCGCCGAGCAGGGCGGCCATCGCGCCGGTCCCGGGCGGCGTCGCCTTCTGCATCGCCTCCCCGCGCAGGCGCAGCAGGCGCGCGGCGGTCGCGACGTCGAAGGCGCCGGCGGCGGTCAGCGCGCTGTATTCGCCGAGCGAATGGCCCGCGACCAGCGCGACCCGGTCGGCGAGGCGGAAGCCGCCCTCGGCTTCCAGGGCACGGACCACGGCCAGCGAATGGGCCATCAGAGCCGGCTGGGTATTGGCCGTGAGGGTCAGTTCCTCCTGCGGGCCTTCCCACATCAGCTGGCTGAGCTTCTGGGAGAGGGCGTCGTCCACTTCCTGGAAGACGTGGCGGGCGGCGGGGAAGGCGTCGGCCAGGTCGCGGCCCATGCCGACGGCCTGGCTGCCCTGGCCGGGGAAGACGAAGGCGAAAGCCATGTTCGCGCGTTTCCGTGCTGTTACGTTCGGTATGGGCGCGCGGGATGCGGCCCGGGGGGCCGCTTGTCAACCGGTTCCGGCACCCGGGTGGGGTGTCAGCCCGGCGCCACCCCGCGCACCACCCAGGCCGTCGCGGCGTAGGAGCGCGGGCCGTCCGGCTCGCCATCGAGGTAGGCGCGGCGGACATGGTCCCGCAGCCGGGCCTGCGCCGCCGGTTCGAGGCCGGAGACGTAGGACGCGGCCGGCCCCTGCGCGCCCAGGTAGGGACGCCAGAAATCCTCGAAATCCGCGTAGTCCATGCGGATCGTGAGGGCGCCGTCGCGGACATCCTCGAAGCCGGCCGCGCGCCAGGCGGCGCCGAGCTCGCCGGGGCGCGTCATCGGCCGGATGCAGTTCTGGGCGCGCAGGGTATCGACGCCCGGATCGATCGCGGCGGCGGTGTCGAGGAAGATCCGCTGTGCGACGAATCCGCCCCGGGCGTCCCACACCGCGGCCGCCGCCACGGCGCCGGGGCGGGCGACGCGGCGCATCTCCGCGACGGCGTCGGTCGCCCGCGGGACGAAGTGCAGCATCAGCAGGGACAGCACGCGGTCGAAGCGCGCGGCGGGAAAGGGGATGGCGCAGGCATCGCCGACCTGGAAATCGATGCGCGGGTCCGAGGTGCGGCCGCGCGCGTGCTCGACATAGGCCGCGGAGAAGTCGACGCCGCTGATCCGGCAGGCGGCCTCGCGCGCCGCGAGCGCGAGGGTCAGGCTGCCCGTGCCGCAGCCGAGGTCGAGCACCTCGCCGCCCCCCACGGGCCCGACGAAGTCGAGGAAGGGCTCCGCCAGGCGGCGGCTCCAGCGGCCCATCTGCATCTCGTAGGCATCGCCGTCGGTGGCGGCGAAGGTCGAGGAAACGGCCATAGCGCATTCCGGCGGGGCGTTGGCGGCCCGATCCTGGCACAGCGGTCGCAGCAGCGTGGAATAATTCCGTTTGGCGATCACGCGCCGCGCGAGGCGGATCCTTCGCGGGCGTGGCTTTTCAGCGGGTGCCGCCGCTGCCCGGGAGCCGATTTCGGTCAGTTGGCGGTGGGGGGCTGACTGGGAGCGATGGCGCAGGGCAGCGCTGTCCGAAGCGCCGGCAGCAATCCTCCTCCCAGGCTCGATACGCATCCCTCCACCGCTGGGCATCTGCCTCGGTCCTGAACGGCGGCATGTTCGGTCCGCCACTGAGGCAGGGCGCTTGCAAGGCTGCGGCCGAGCCGGCCGCTGTGAGGACGCTGAGCAAAGCCAGGACCGTAGCGGGCACGGCGCGCCTCAGTTCATCTGTATCCCGGCATCCCGCACCACCTGCTTCCAGCGGGCGAGTTCGGTCGAGATCGTCTGGCCGAGCTCGGCGGCGCTGCTGGCATCGACGGTGAAGCCGGCGGCGGTCAGGCGCTCGGTCACCTCGGCCTGGCGCAGGGCGGCGACGACCGTTTCGTTCAGGCGGGCGACGGCCGGGGCGGGCGTGCCGGCCGCGGCCAGGAAGGCCGACCAGGAGGCCGAGATGACCTGCGGATAGCCGGCCTCGGCCATGGTCGGGATGTCGGGCAGGGCGGCGAAGCGGCGCGGCAGGCAGATCGCGATGCCGCGCAGCGCGCCCGAGACGACATGCGGGCGGACGGTCGCCGCGTTCAGGATGCTCGCCTGGCACTGGCCCTGGATCATCGCCGTGACGGCCGGCGCGCCGCCGGGGAAGGGGACATGCGTCGCGCGCGTGCCGGTGGCGTGCAGGAACAGTTCCATGCCGAGCTGCTCGGTCGATCCGACCCCGCCCGAGGAGTAGTTCACCTTGCCGTCCTCCCGCTTCAGCCAGTCGATCACCTCGGGCACCGTCCGCGCCGGGACGTCCTTGTGGACCAGCAGCATGTTCGGGACGGTCATGGCGAGGCTGACCGGGGCGAAGTCCTTCTCCGGGTCATAGCCCGGTCGCGCCATGACCGCAGGGTTGATGGTCATGGTGCCCGAGGCCGCGACCAGCAGCGTGTGCCCGTCGGGCGGGGAACCGGCGACGTGGCGGGCGCCGATCGCCCCGGTCGCGCCCGGCCGGTTCTCGACCACCACGTTCTGGCCGAGGGCTGCCTGCATGTGCGGGGCGACCAGCCGCGCCACCAGGTCGTTCGGTCCGCCGGGGGCGAAGGGGACCACCAACACCACGGGCCGGGACGGCGCCCAGGCGGGCTGCGCGGCCAGAAGACGCGGTGCGGCCAGCATGGCGGCCGGCAGCAGAAGGGCGTGTCGACGGTTCATGCCGTGTCTCCCGGTGGCGTGGGCCGCGATAGCAGCACGAAGCGTGCCAGCGCGCATCCCCGGCGGTGCCGGCGCACGCGACGCTGGCCGCATCATGGCTCCGCGCAGCGCGCCGCTGCGGCGCGCCCGCACAACCCCCGCCGACCCGCCGCTGCCCCCGATGCGAGGGGTCCGGGATCCCGCTGCACGGCCCGGCGCTGATGGCGCCGTCCCCGGCCATGTTCGTGCCGCCTGCTCCGCCCAGCCTGCCCTCGCCGGCGGGCACGTCGCCGCCCGCCGTCGCGAACGGCCCGCCGTGCCCACGCTGACCGCTCGGGCGGCAACTCGACCCTTGCTTCCATGGGGCGCCCGTGCTTTACGCCCCGCTCCCCTGCCGGGCGCAAGGCAAGCGCCCGGCTATGCCCGTTTGCGCGCCCCATACCGGGGCCAGGGCTGAGCCAGCCACAGGGAGATCACATGCCGCTCTACGAATGCGTGTTCATCGCGCGCAACGACGTCACCCAGCAGCAGGTCGAAGCGATCGCCGAGCAGGTCGCCGGCCTTATCGCCGAAGGCGGCGGAGAGGTGAAGAAGCGCGAATACTGGGGCCTGCGCGGCCTCGCCTACAAGATCAAGAAGAACCGCAAGGGGCACTACATGCTCCTCGGCATCGACGCGCCCGCCGGCGCGCTGCCCGAAGTCGAGCGCCAGCTCGGCCTGAACGAGGACGTGCTGCGCTCCCTGACCGTGCGCGTCGAGGCGATCGACGAGGCGCCGTCTGCGGTGCTCGCCAAGCGTGGCGACGATCGTGAGCGCGACCGTGGCTTCCGTGGCCCGCGTCCGGCCGGCCGTTTCGGCTCGGGCCGTGGCCGCGAGCGCGGGGACGACCGCGAGGAATTCCGCGCCCGCCCGCGCGACGAGATGGAAGGCCCCGACGGGGCCGGGGAGTAATCGACGATGTCCGAATCCAGCGACCTGATCCCCGCCGCCCGCCGCCCGGCCGTCGGTGCGCGCCGCCCCTTCTACCGGCGCAAGAAGTCCTGCCCCTTCTCCGGCCCGCAGGCGCCGAAGATCGACTACAAGGACGTTCGCCTCCTGTCCCGCTTCCTCTCGGAGCGCGGCAAGATCGTCCCGTCCCGCATCACGGCGGTGAGCGGCAAGAAGCAGCGCGAACTGGCCCAGGCCATCAAGCGCGCCCGCTTCCTGGCGCTGCTGCCCTACGTCATCAACGACTGAGGGCGGGGAGCCCGGGGTCGGGACCATGGCGGGCGCGCTGAACAATCCGCGCTGGCTTGCGGCGACGGCGGGCGGCCTTGCGGCCGCGGTGCTGTCGCTGTGGGCGATGCGCGGGCTGCCGTTCGGCTTAGCCGCCTTCTGGCTGACGCCGCTGCCGCTCTTTGCCACGGGCCTGGGCTTCGGTCCGGGTGCGGTGGCGGGCGCGGCGGGCATAGGCGCGGCGCTCCATGTCGTCCTGGCGGGCACGCTGCCCATGATCGTCTTCCTGGTGGCCTTCGCGCTGCCGGCGGTGGTGATCGTGGCGACGGGGCTGCGCGGCGGGCGGATCGACCTGTCGGTGCCCCTGGCGATGTTCGGCCTCTGGCCGGCCATCGTCATCCTGGGCGCCGCATTGGCCTTCGCGGGCATGCCCGGCGGCCTCGGCGGCGCGATCCGCACCGCGGTGGAACAGGGCGTGCAGCGGATGGGCGGCCTGCCGGACGCCCTGTCGCCCGACGAACTGGTCCGCGTCATGGCGGCTGTACTCGGCTTCTGGGCGGCGATCTCCTGGTCGGTGAACGGGGCGGCGGCGCAGTCCGCGCTGGCGCGCTCCGGCCTCGCGATCGCGCCCACGCCCCGCTGGAGCGAGGCGCGGCTGCCGGGCTGGTACCCGGTGCTGCCGGGTGCGGGCGCGGCCGCCTGGCTGCTGTTCGGGGGCGAGGGAGAGGTGGTGAGCCTGTCCCTGCTGCTCGTGCTGCTACTGCCGGTGTTCGTCCAGGGCATCGCGGCAGTGCACCGCTACTCGGCGGGTCGTCCCGGCCGTCCCTTCATGCTCGGCATCTTCTACGCCGGGCTCGTCATCCTCAGCGTGCCGGCCGCGATCGCGGTCACGGCCTTCGGTTTCTACGAGCAATGGGGGCGGCGCGCAGGCCCGCCCGGAGGTGCAACATGATCGAACTCATCCTGATGCAGCGGGTCGACAAGCTCGGCCAGATGGGCGAGCTGGTGAAGGTCCGTCCAGGCTACGCGCGCAACTTCCTGATCCCCTCGGGGAAGGCGATCCGCGCGAGCAAGTCGAACCTCGAGCGCTTCGAGAGGGAGCGCGCGCAGCTCGAGGCCCAGAACCTCAAGCGCCGCGAGGAAGCCGAGCGCGTCGCCGAGCGCGTCGCCGGGCTCGCCGTCACGATCATCCGCCAGGCGGGTGAGAGCGGCGCGCTCTACGGCTCCGTCTCGACGCGCGACATCGCCGAGGCCTGCACGACCGCCGGCCTGAGCGTCGGCCGCGACCAGGTGATGCTGGGCCATGCGATCAAGTCGGTCGGCCTCGCCACCGTCCAGGTCGCGCTGCACCCGGAGGTCGCGATCTCCGTCACGGTGAACGTCGCCCGTTCGCCGGAAGAGGCCGAGAAGCAGGCGCGCGGCGAGCGCGTCGAGGCCGAGGCCGAGGCGGAGCAGGCGTCGCTCGAGGCCGAGCTCGCGGCGGAACTCGCCGCCGGCCAGGCCGACCAGGCCGCCGGCCGCTGATCCGTGTAGGCGCGGGGGCCGCACCGCCCCCGCGTCTCACGATTTGCTGCGCGGCTGCGCGCCCGTCTTGCACGGGCGCTTGTTCATGCGAATCTCCTCCGGTGACGAGGGAGGGGCTCGCATGCTGTTCCACCTTGCTCTTCGCCGGCTCGTGCGTCGCGGCACGTTGACCGTCAGGTATCCGGACGGAACCGTCCGGCGCTACGGGGACGGCAACGCCCCGATGGCCGGCATGGCCATCAACACGCCCCGCGCGCTCCGTCGCCTCACCCTCAATCCCGGCCTCGCGCTCGGCGAAGGCTACATGGAAGGGGAGGTCGAGCCGCTCGGCTGCAGCCTGTTCGATCTGCTGTCCTTCCTCGCCCTCAACATCGCCGAGGGCGGCATGCATCCGATCGAACACGCTCGCGAATGGCTGCGGAAGGTCACGCGGCACCTCGCGCAGATCAACCCGGCAGGCCGTGCGCGCCGCAACGTCGCGCATCACTACGACCTCAACGGGCGGCTCTACGCGCTCTTCCTCGATCGCGACCGCCAGTATTCCTGCGCCTATTTCCCCACAGGCCAGGAGACACTCGAGGAAGCGCAGGCCGCGAAGAAGCGGCACATCGCGGCGAAGCTGCTGCTCGACCGGCCAGGGCTCGAGGTGCTCGACATCGGGTCGGGGTGGGGCGGCATGGCGATCACCCTCGCGCGCGACTACGGGGCGCATGTCACCGGGATCACGCTCTCGACCGAGCAACTCGAGGTGTCGCGCCAACGCGCTGAGGAAGCGGGCGTCGCGGACAGGGTCCGGTTCGAACTGATGGATTATCGGGACTGGACGCGCCCGGTCGACCGCGTCGTCTCGGTCGGCATGTTCGAGCATGTCGGCGTGACGCATTACGCGCAGTTCTTCCGCGTCGTCCGCGACGCGCTGCGCGAGGACGGCGTGGCGCTGATCCACGCGATCGGGCGGATGGACGGGCCGGGCGGCACCAATCCCTGGATCAAGCGCTACATCTTCCCCGGCGCCTACTGCCCGGCCCTGTCCGAGGTGCTGCCCGGCATCGAGCGCGCGCGCCTGTGGGCGACGGACATCGAGGTGCTGCGCCTGCATTACGCCCAGACGATCGCGCATTGGCGCGCGCGCTTCGCGGGCAACCGGGATGCGATCGCCTCGCTGTACGACGAGCGCTTCTGCCGGATGTTCGAGTACTACCTTGTCGGCGTGGAACTGATCTTCCGCCACTGGGGGCACATGGTCTGGCAGGTGCAGCTCTCGCGCCGGCAGGATGTCGTGCCGCTCACGCGCGACTACGTGGTCGAGGCGGAGCGCGCGGCCGCCGCGCGCGGGCGCGAGGTCGCCTAGCCCTTCACCCAGGCCAGCACGGCGGCGAGCGTCGCGACCGAGATCAGCGTCGAGACCAGCACGGTCGCACCCGAACGGTCCGCCCCGGTGGCGTAGCGCCGCGCAAGCAGGAACGCGTTCGCCCCGGTCGGCAGCGCCGCGGTCATCACCGCCACCGCGGTTTCGAGCGGCGACAGCGCGAGCGCCGCGCAGACGCCCCAGACCATCAGCGGCAGCGCGGCGAGCTTCAGCACCGTCGCCCAGGCGACCTCCCGCCAGGATTGCCCCGCGCTGAAGGCAGCGAGGGAACCACCGAGGCAGAACAGTGCGACGGGTGGGGTCGCCGCGCCCAGCATCTCGAGCGTGCGGCGCGCCACGGCGGGCACCGGCAGGCCGAGCGTGCTCCAGCCCAGCGCGACGAAGACCGTCACCACCACCGGGTTGCGCAGGATGCCCGCGAGGGTCGCGAGCACGATGCGCCGCCAGGGCGCGTGGCGATGCATCCCGACCTCGGCCACCACGGTGCCGAGCGTCAGCAGCACCATGGAATGCAGCGCGATGATGGTGATCAGGATCGGCAGCCCCGGTTGGCCGAAGGTCGCGGCGATGAGCGGGATGCCCATCATCACCGTGTTGCCGAAGGTACAGTTCAGCGCGAAGAGCCCGGCTTCGGCGAGCGGCATGCCGAGCCGGCGCGTCCCCAGCCACAGCGCGAAGCCGTAGAGCACCACCGCGGCCGAGAAGAAGGCGAAGGCCGCCGGCCCGCCGCCGACCTGGCCCGAGGTGCCGCCGGCAAACAGCAACGCCGGCGCGGCGAGGTTGAAGGTGAAGGCGTTGAGGCCACGGAAGCCGCCCTCATCCACCAGCCGCCGGATCGCCGCGAGGTAGCCGAGCCCGACGATGGCGAAGACGGGTGCGACGATCTCGAGGATGACGCCCAAGCGTCAGACCGCCAGCAACCGCGCGATGAAGTCCGACATGCCTGGCTGGCGGCGCCGCTCGCTGCGCGCCGCGTGCAGGATGCTGCGCACTTGCGCGACCGTCGCCTCGAAGTCGCGATTGACGACGACGTGGTCGAACTCGTCCCAGTGCGTGATTTCTTCCCGCGCGGCGGCCATGCGGCGGGCGATCTCGACCTCGCTGTCCTGGCCACGGCCGCGGAGGCGCGCCTCGAGGTCGGGCAGGGAGGGGGGGAGGAGGAAGATGCCGACCACGTCCTCGGGCATCGCCGCCTTCATCTGGCGGTGGCCCTGCCATTCGATGTCGAACAGGACGTCCTTGCCGGCGGCGAGCGCGGCTTCGACCGGCGCGCGCGGTGTGCCGTAGGCGCGGCCGAGGAAGCGCGCGTGTTCGAGGAACTCGCCGCGCGCGGCCATGGCGTCGAACGCCTCGGGCGTCTTGAAGAAGTAGTGGACGCCTTCCTGCTCGCTGGGCCGCGGCGGGCGGGTGGTGGCGCTGACCGAGAGCGAGAGATCCGGCTCGGTGCCGAGCAGGGCGCGGGAGACGGAGGTCTTGCCTGCCCCCGGCGCGGCGGCGAGCACCAGGCAGAGCCCGCGCCGCGCAATGCCCTCATTCGACATTCGCGGATTGCTCCTTGAGTCGTTCGATCGCCGCCTTCAGCTCGAGGCCGATGCGCGTCAGCGCCGTGCTCGAGGATTTCGAGCAGAGCGTGTTGGCCTCGCGCACGAATTCCTGGGTGAGGAAGTCGAGCTTGCGGCCGATCGCCTCGCCGCTCTTCAGCAGGCGCCGGGCTTCCGCGATGTGGGCGGAGAGGCGGTCGAGCTCCTCCCGCACGTCCGACTTGGTCGCGAGCAGGGCGACTTCCTGCGCAAGGCGGTCCTCGGGCACGCGGCGCTCGCCTTCGAGCAGCGCCGCGAGGCTTTCGCGCAGCCGCGCCATGTGCAGGGCCGGCTGGTCGGCGGCCTCGGTGCCGGCGAGGTCGCGCAGGGCGGCGACCTCGTCCAGCAGCACGGTCAGGATGTCCGCGAGCTTCGCGCCCTCGGCGCGGCGGGAGGCGACGAGGCCGTCCACCGCGGTCGTGAAGGCGGCGGCGATGGTGGCGCGCTTCGCTTCCTCCTCGGCCTCGTCGGGTTCGGCGGCTTCGGCGCGGAGCACGCCGGGCAGCGTCAGCAGCGCCTCGGCGCGCGGCGGCGGGCAGCCGGGGATGCGGGCGGCGAGGTCGAGCGCGAGGCGCAGTGCCTGGTCGAGTGCGGCCGGGTCGGGCGTGAGGCGCGGCGGCGCGCGGTCCTCGCGCTTCACGGTCAGCGTCGCGGAGACGTTGCCGCGCTTGAGCACCTTCGCCGCCGCTTCCTTGAGGGGGGCCTCCAGCGCGTCGAAGCCGTTGGGCAGGCGCAGGCGGACGTCGAGCCCGCGGCCGTTGACGCTGCGGATTTCCCAGACGAAGGAGGTGCCGTCCGGCAGCGTGCCGCCGTCGCGGGCGAAGCCGGTCATGGAGGAGAGGGGGGTGGCGGCCATGCGCCGCTTCTCCACCGTGGAGGGGCCCGATGCAAGCCGCCTGGGACCATGTGCTGATCACCGGTGCCTCCTCGGGCCTTGGGCGCGCGCTGGCGGAGGCCTGCGCCCGGCCCGGGGCCGTGCTGCACCTGTCGGGCCGCGACGTGGCGCGGCTGGAAGCGGCCGCCGCCGCCTGCCGGGCGCAGGGCGCGGAGGTCCGGCCGGCGGTGCTGGACGTGACGGATGCCGGCGCGATGCAGGACTGGATCGCCGGGGCGGGGCGGCTCGACCTTGTGATCGCCAATGCCGGGATCTCGGCCGGGACCGGCGGGGCCACGGAGCCACCGGCGCAGTCCCGCGCCATCTTCGAGACCAACGTGACCGGCGTGCTGAACACCGCCCTGCCGGCGATCGAGGCGATGGCGGCGCAGGCGCCGGGTGCGGATGGCGTGCGGGGGCGGGTGGCGGTCATCGCCTCGCTGGCTGCCTTCGTCGCGGCACCCGGCGCGCCGGCCTATTGCGCGACCAAGGCCGCGGTCCAGCGCTGGGCCGAGGCGCTGGACGCCACGGAGCGCCTGCGCGGCATCCGCCTCCATGCCATCTGCCCAGGCTATGTCCGAACGCCGATGACGGCGCGCAACAGCTTCCCGATGCCGTTCCTGATGGATGCGGCGGACGCGGCGCGGCGGACGTTGGGCGGCATCGCGCGGGGCCGCGTCCGCGTCGCCTACCCCTGGCCGACCTATGCGATGGCGCGCTTCGCGGGCGCGCTGCCGCCGGCGCTCAGGGCGTGGATCTTCTCGCGGATGCCGGCGAAGGATCGCGCCGGCTGAGGCCGCGGAACGGCTGCATGCGCCGCCCGCCTCCCGGACGCAGTCCGGTCCTAGGGCGCGTTGGTGCGCAACCGGCCCTCGTAGTCGCGCTTGCCGATCGGCACGCCACGCGACCGCAGCAGGTCGTAGGCCGTGACGGCGTGGAAATGGAAATTCGGCAGCGAGAAGGAGAGGATGAAGGCCTCCGGCGCGAAGGCCAGGCGCCGTGGACCGATCTGGAGGTCCAGCGTCCTGCCGGCGCAGGCGTTCACCTCGTCGGGCGTGAAGGCCTCCAGCGCGGTTTCCGCCTTCACCATCATCGCGCGCAGATCCGCGAAGGGAACCGGTCCGACCAGCGCGGGCGGGGTGAAGGCACCCGTGGTCAGCGCTTCCACACCCCACACCGAATGGTGCCACGCGGCCTCGATCTGGAAATGGAAGGGCGCCATGTCGTCGACGAGGCGCGCATGCACGATGTCGTCGGGATCGATGTCCCGCGCGGCGAAATGTGCGGCGGCGCGGTCCAGGAAGCCCCCGATGGCCCGCACCGTCTGCAGGAAGGTCGGCACGCTGAGATCGTAGAGTGATGTCGACAAAGGTATTCCTCTCGCTTCCGGTGCGGCGCATCCCCGGCCCGGCACATGGCCGCGCCGCCGCAGCGGCGGGGATGACCGGCATGGGTGGCACGCCGGCCTGCCAGACTTCGAGAGGCGACGGGCGCGTCGCGCAAGACACGATGTTGATGGCCCGCGGTGCGACGTCCCGGCCCGGCCTCTGCAACCCGGTCGGGCCAAGAGTTTTTCCTGCCGCGACTTGAGGCGAACGACCCGATCGCCTGACAAGCCTGTCATGTCGCATACGTTGCCTGCCACTGGCATCGCCGGGGCTCTTCGTCAGCCGCTTCGGACCACGCGCGCCATCGTCCGTCTCGACTGGGTGGACGCTGCCAAGGGTATCGGCATCGCCCTCGTTGTCATCGGACATGCGCTCGGCGGGCTCATAGACGCCGGGATCGCGCCCTCCGCCGACTGGTTCCGGCCCGCGATGCTGGCCATCTACACCTTCCACATGCCGCTCTTCTTCTTCCTGTCGGGGCTGTTCCTGCCGCGCCGGCTGGAATCGGGTCCGCGCGGGATTGCGCAGCGCGCCCTGTCCGGATTGGTATGGCCCTACTTCCTGTGGGGCAGCGTGCAGATCCTCGTGATCCATGCGGCCGGAGCCTACGTGAATGCCCCGGTCCGCGACCTCCCCGGGGCGCTGACGGGCATGTTCTTCAGCGCCCCGCCGTCGCAGTTCTGGTTCCTCTACGTGTTGGTCCTCGTGCAGGCGGTGAGCGTCGCGGCGCTGCCGCTGGTGGGCGCGACGGGGATGCTGGCGCTGTCGGTCGTGCTCCGCGTGCTGGCGCCGGACCCCTTGCCGATCGTGCTGTCCTTCGGCGTCATGATGCTGCCGTGGTTCGCGCTCGGGTGCCTGTTCGGCGCGCGGGGCTGGTCGGCGCGGTTGCCGGGCCTGCCCGCACGCCGTGCCGCAGGCATGGCGCTGGCCTGCGCGATCGTGCTGGGCGGGACGACCGCCGGGTTGATCGGCAGCGTGGGCTGGGACGGCTTTTCCACCTTCAAGGCGGGCGAGATCGCCGGCCTGGCCTGGTCGCCGGAAGGGACCGCCGCGGCGCTGGCGGGCATCACGGCGGTCGTGCTGCTCGCGGCGCGCTGCTCGGGCGTCCTGCTCGATGTCCTCGCCCTTCTCGGGCGGCACAGCATGGCGATCTACCTGCTGCACATCCTCGCGATCGCGGGCATGCGCATCATCCTGGTGAATCTGACGGGCTGGACCGACCCGATGATGATCCTGCTGCTGGTGGCGGTGGGTCTTGGCGGGCCGTTGGTCGCGGCCTGGGTGGCGCGGCGGCTTGGCGTGGCCCGGCTGCTGGCGCTCTAGCCCCGTCGCGGTCCGCCGCCCGAGGTGACCAGCCACACCGAGGCCAGCACGACACCCCCGCCCGCCATGACGTGCCATGACGGCACCTCGCCCAGCCAGGCCGCGGCGATCGCGGTGGCGAACACCGGCTGCAGGTAGCCGACCATCGCGGAATCCGCCGCCCGCGCCCGCATCGCGAGGCCAAGGAACAAGGTCAGCGGCACGGCGGTCGCGAAGATGGCGAGGATCACCGCCACCACCCACACCTGCGGGGGCTGGGCCAGCGGCCCGGTGCCGTCGACCGCCAGCGCCAGGCTGCCCGACAGGATGCCCGAGACCGCCTGCTGGCCGAGCGCCAGTGCCGCCGCCGGACCACGGTTGGCGCGCCGCACCCAGATGGTGCTCAACGCGTAGGAGAAGGTCGCGGCCAGGACCAGCAGCGCCCCCGTGGCACTGGCGCCGCCGAGGCCGCCCGCGCCGACCACCAGCGAGATGCCGAGGAAGCCGAGCCCGATGCCCGCCAGCATCCGCGGCGTCGGCGTTTCCCCCTTCAGCAGCAGCGCCGCGAGCAGCGTCACGATCAGCGGCCCTGCCGCCTGCACGAGCGAGGCCGGCGCCGCTTCCATCCGCTGCAACGCCATCGGCAGCAGGGTGTTCGGGATCACGCCGCTCAGCAGGCCCAGCACGAGGGAGGTGATCAGCACGCTGCGCGAGATTCCGCGGAGCTCGCGGCGGAACCACAGGAACAGGAACACCGCCACGGCGGCCATCGCCCCGCGCAGGCCGGCCAGCGCGAAGGGCGGAAGGTAGGCGGCGAGGTAGCGGATCAGCGGGAAGGCCGCGCCCCACAAGGCGGCGATCGTCAGAAGGCGCAGCCAGAGCGCCAGGCCGGTGAGTGGTTCCATCTCGAAGTGCGGGGGAGGATGAACCTCCCCCGCGCCCTCCCTTCCTTGTCGCGGTCACGCCGCCTGCGGCGGCGCGACGGGTGCAGTGTCAGGCGCCGTCCCAGCCGAGGAAGGCGCAGAAGTCGCGCGCCGGGACGCGATCGGTGACAAGCGCGTTGACGGGCGCATCCGGGTCGGCATGGCCCAGCGCCATGCCGCAGACCACGACCTCGTTCTCCGGGATCGGCAGATGCGCGCGGATCGTCCGGTGATGCGGCGCGAAGGCCGCCTGCGGGCAGGTGTCGAGACCCATCCCGCGCGCCGCCGTCATCACGTTGCCGAGGAAGATGCCGTAGTCCAGCCAGGACCCGATCTCGAGCCGCCGGTCGATCGTGAAGACGATGCCGACCGGCGCGCCGAAGAAGTCGAAGTTCTTCGCGTGCTGGCGCTTCATCTTCTCCGCCTCGCCCCGCGCGATGCCGAGCAGGCCGTACATGTCCCACCCGACCTTGCGGCGCCGGGCGAGGTAGGGCTCGAAGAAGGCATCGGGGTAGTAGCGGTATTCTGATTCGACCGGCGTGCCGGCCAGCGCCTCCGCGACCAGCGCATCGGACAGGCGCCGCAGCGGCTCGCCCGCGAGCGCATAGCCGCGCCAGGGCTGCATGTTCGTCCCCGAGGGCGCACGCGCGGCGATGTCGAGGATACGCTCGACCGTCTCGCGTGGCACCGGCGTCGGCAGGAAGGCGCGGATCGAGCGGCGGGAGGTGATCGCCGCCGCGACCGGATCCTCGTTCACGCGCGCAGCGTGTCGGCGAAGGCGACGGGCTTGCCCACCGGCACGCCCAGCACCTCGTCGTCCCACATGACGACCTGGCCGCGCACGATTGTTCCCACCGGCCAGCCGGTGCAGACCGTGCCGTCGAAGGGCGTCCAGCCGGCCGGCGTCGCCAGCCAGTCGTTGCGGATCATGCGCTGGCGCTTGAGGTCGACCAGCGTGAAGTCGGCGTCGTAGCCGGCCGCGAGCCGCCCCTTGTTCAGCGCGCCATAGACCCGCGCCGGGCCGGCGCACATCAGGTCGACCAGGCGGGAGATCGACAGCCGTCCGCTGGTGACGTGGTCGAGCATCAGCGGCACCAGCGTCTGCACGCCGGTCAGGCCCGCCGCGGTGTTCGGCCAGGGGCGTTCCTTCGCCTCGCGCGAATGCGGCGCGTGGTCGGAACCGATGCAGTCCACCGTGCCGTCGTTCACCGCCGCCCAGGCGGCATCGAGGTGCCGCTGGTCGCGGATCGGCGGGTTCATCACCGCATAGCCGCCGAGCCGGTCATAGGCCTCGTCGGTCTGGGTGAGGTGGTTGAGCAGCACCTCGACCGTGCAGACGTCGCGGAAGTCGCGGAGGTAGGCGAGTTCCTCGGCCGTCGAGACGTGCAGGATATGCGCCGGCCGACCGGTCCTGCGCGCGATCGCCATCAGCCGCCTGGTGCCGAGCAGCGCCGTCTCCACGTCGCGCCAGACCATGTGGTTGCGATGCGGCATGCCGACGGTGAACATCGGCTTGCGTTCCTGCAGCCGGTACTCGTCCTCCGAATGGTAGCAGATGCGGCGGTGGCCGGAGCGCATCACGGCCTCGAGGCTCGCATCGTCCTCGACCAGCAGGTCGCCCGTGCTCGATCCGGCGAAGACCTTGATGGCGCAGACATTGGGCTGGCGCTCGAGCTCGGCGAGCTCGGCGATGTTCTTCTTGCTGGCCCCGACATAGAGCCCGACGTCGCACCAGGCGCGGCCCTGCAGGAAGGCGCGCTTCTCATCCAGGATGTCGCGGCTGACCACCGACTTCGCGGTGTTGGGCATGTCGAAGACGGCGGTCAGGCCGCCCAGCACGGCGGCCTTGGTGCCGGTCTCGATGCTCTCGACCGCGGGATCGCCTGGGTCGCGCAGGTGCACATGGGGGTCGATCAGGCCAGGCAGCACGTGCAGGCCGCCGCAATCGACAGTCTCGGCCGCCTCGGCATGGCGCAGATTGCCCAGGGTGACGATGCGCCCCTCGCGCACGCCGACATCGGCCGCCTCGACGCCCCAGGGCGTCACGACATGCCCGCCGCGGAGAAGGAGGTCGAAACGTTCGGACATGCGCTGGCTCCTCGGTGATCCGGCGCCCTTGTCGCACCGGGCACGGCGCCCCGGAAGCCCCGGCGGGTTGTCGGCGCGGGGCCGCCTTCCCAAATGCTATGCTGCAATGCAGCAAAATCGTGATCCGGCCGAACGGCCGCTGGCCCTGGCGCTCCAGGGCGGCGGGTCCTTCGGCGCCTTCACCTGGGGTGTCCTGGACCGGCTTCTCGCCGAACCAGGCCCACCCCTCGCCGCGCTGAGCGGTGCAAGCGCCGGGGCAGTGAATGCCGTGTTGCTGGCGGATGGGCTGCTCGCCGGCGGGCGGGAGGAGGCGCAGGCGCGGCTGGCGCGATTCTGGCGGCTGCTGTCGGACCGCGCGGGCTTCGCGGGGTTGCCGGTGTTCGGCTCGATCCTCGCCGCGGCGGACCTGCACGTGCCGCACTTCGCCATGTCGCTGCCGGGATCGGACCCGCTGCGCGAACTGCTCGGCGACCTGGTCGACTTCGCCCGGTTGCGGAAGGAACGTCCGGTCCCGCTGCTGGTCGCGGCGACGCGGGTGCGGGATGGTGAGGCCCGGATCTTCCGCGAGGATGAGATCACGCTCGAGGCCGTGCTCGCCTCCGCCTGCCTGCCCCTGCTGCGCGAGGCCGTGCGGATCGAGGGCGAGGACTACTGGGACGGCGGCTACAGCGCGAACCCGCCGGTGCGCGAGTTGATCCGCGTGTCAGGCGCCGACGACCTGCTGCTGGTGCAGCTTGCCCCGGATGAGCGCGCGACGACGCCGCGGCTCCGTCAGGACATCCGGCATCGTTCGCTCGAGCTCGCCTTCGCCGCGCCGCTCAGGCGCGAGTTGCAGGCGATCGAGGATATGCGGACCCTCTGTCGCGAGGCGACGCTGTTCCGTCCGCGCGCCTGCCGTCCCTTCGACCGGCTGCGCCTGCATCGGCTTTCGCTGTGGGAGGAAGTGCAGGACGCCGGGAGCGCCAATCCGGCGAACCTGTCCTGGCCCTTCCTCACGCGTCTTTCCGAGGCTGGTCGAACGGCGGCGGAGCGCTGGCGGGCGCCCGCCTCGGGCGAACCGCCGGCCGCCGCCGCGCGCTGAGCCGGGGCCGCGCTACCGCAGACCTTCCTGCTGCATCGTCCGGTCGATGACCCGGACGGGCAGGACGATCACCGAGCGATGCGGCACCCGGCTACCCGGCGTCACGGAAGCCGGGACGGCCGGATCCACCACGCCGCCCCGCAGCACGCCGCTGGCGATGCCGATCAGGTTGCCGCCGGAATCGACCACCGGTCCGCCGGCAAAGCCGCGCGCGGCGGGCAGTTCGGCGACGACCACGTCCCGCGGATTGGCGATCCCGTCGACCGGGGCCGAGAGCGGAACGACCGGCCCGCCGCCGTCGAAGACATTGCCCCCGTTGGCGGCCGCCATGAACAGACGCTGGTTGGGAGCCGGGTCCGCGGCGGCCTGCGGCGCCTGCAGGCCGGGTTCCTGCACCTGCAGGATCGCGAAGTTCTGGTGCACGGCGAGCTGCATGGCGCGGACCGGCAGGACGGTGCCATTCCGGCGCACCCGGAGCGGGAGCCCCACCCAATCCTCGACCGAGGTGGCGGTGGTCACGAGGCGCCCCGGCCCGAACGCCGTGGCCGAGCTGATGGCGGTCCCGGAATCGGATTCCACGATCCACAGGAGGTCCTTCGCGCGTTGCGTCGCGGCGAGGTCCTGCGGTCCCCGCGGTTCATCCTGCATGGCCGAACACGATGGCAGCAGGACTGCTGCCAGCAGCAGGCAAGCTCGACGTGTCATATCGGCGGATCCCTTGAATTGATGCTGGATGCCGAACGCTATGGTTGATTTCGGCAAATACATATTAGCCATCGCTAACCCGTGACGGGGTTCACAACTGCGATATGTCCATCAAACAGGGAGATCGTTATTTGCGCGTTAAAATATGGCCGCTCTGCGCGCGCCGTCCACGGCTGCGGTGCCGGCGGGGCTTATCCGGCCGGGATCAGCTTGACGCGCTTGCCGTCGACGCCGAGCGCCAGGCGCCCCGCTTTCAGGGCCAGCGCCGCCTCGCCGAAGACCTCGCGCCGCCAGCCATGCATCGCGGCGACGTCCGCGCCGTCGCCGGAGGCGAGGCGGTCGAGGTCGTCGCTGCTCGCGAGCAGGCGCGGGGCGACGTGGTGTTCCTCGCTCTTCGCGGCCAGCAGCACCTTCAGCAGCGCGACCAGCGCGGGGGAGGCCGGCGGGCCGGGGCGGTCCTTGGGCGCTTCCGGCAGGGCGTCGTCCGGCAATTCCTTGCCGGCCTTCACCGCCGCGAGCAGCCCGGCCCCGGAGCGGCCCTTGGCGAAGCCTTCGGAGATGCCGCGGGCGCGGGCGAGGTCGGCGACCGTCTCCGGCGTGGTGGCGGCGATCTCGAGCAGCGTCTCATCCTTCACCAGGCGCTGGCGGGGGATGTTGATGCGCTGCGCCTCGCGTTCGCGCCAGGCGGCGATGCATTTCAGCACGCCGAGGAAGCGGCGGTTGCCGGTGCGCGGGCGCAGTCGTTCCCAGGCCTGCTCCGGGTCGAGGCGATAGGTCGCCGGTTCGGCGAGCGCGCCCATCTCCTCCGCCACCCATGCGAGCCGCCCTTCGCGGCGCAGCTTGGCATCGAGCGCGGTGTAGATCTTGCGCAGATGCGTCACGTCCGCGGCGGCATAGGCGAGCTGCGCAGTCGAGAGCGGCCGGGCCGACCAGTCGGAGAAGCGGTGCGCCTTGTCGATCTGCGCCCCGGCAAGCGACCGGCACAGCGCGTCGTAGGAGACCTGGTCGCCATAGCCCGCGACCATGGCCGCGACCTGCGTGTCGAAAAGCGGGGTCGGCACCGCGCCGAACTTCAGCAGGAAGATCTCGACGTCCTGCCGGGCGGCGTGGAAGACCTTGGTCACCGCCGGGTCGGCGAGCAGTTCGCCGAGCGGGGCCAGGTCCAGGCCGGGGGCCAGGGTGTCGACCTCCGCCACCTCGGTCTCACCGGCGAGCTGCACCAGGCAGAGCTCGGGCCAATAGGTCCGTTCCCGCATGAATTCGGTGTCGACCGTGACGAAGGCCTCGGTCCGCAGCCGCGCGCAGAGCGCGGCCAGGGCGTCGGTCTCGGTGATCAGGACAGGGGTGGACTCGGCGGCGGCGGCAGGCGGGCGGCGACTCATCGGAGCCGCTTCTAGACCCCGGGGCGTGGGAGGAAAAGGCAATCCGGGCGCCCCGGGTGGCCGAAATGCGATGGCAGGCGCATCCTGCCACGGGTTGCAGGAAGGGATGACCGATGCAGATGCGCGCGCTCGGCCGGTCGGGGCTCTCGGTCCCGCCGGTGGTCTTCGGGGGCAATGTCTTCGGCTGGACGGCGGACAAGGCGATGTCCTTCCGTCTGCTCGATGCCTGCGTGGAGCGCGGGCTGATCGCGATCGACACGGCGGATGTCTACTCGGCCTGGGTGTCGGGACATTCCGGTGGAGAATCTGAAACCGTCATCGGCGAATGGCTGCATGCCCGCCCCGGCGTGCGGGACAAGGTGCTGATCCTGACCAAGTGCGGGATGGAGATGCCGGGGAAGGGGAAGGGCCTCTCGCCGGCCTGGATCGCGACGGCCTGCGAGGCCTCGCTCAAGCGGCTCGGGATCGGGACCATCGACCTGTATCAGGCGCACAAGGACGACGAGGCGACGCCGATCCCCGAGACGCTTGGCGCCTTCCAGAAGCTGATCCAGGCGGGGAAGGTGCGGGCGATCGGGTCGTCCAACTACAGCGCGGCCCGGCTGAAGTCGGCGCTCGACATCTCGGCGGCCCAGGGCCTGCCGCGCTTCGAGAGCCACCAGCCCGTCTACAACCTGATGGACCGGGGCATCGAGGCGGACCTGCTGCCGCTCTGCAAGGCCGAGGAGGTCGGGATCATCACCTATTCCTCGCTCGCATCGGGCTTCCTGTCGGGAAAGTACCGGACGACCGCCGATCTCGGGAAATCCGTGCGCGGCGAGCGCAGTGTCGCCAAGCACATGACCGAGAAGGGGATGCGCGTCCTTGCCGCGGTCGATGCGGTGGCGAAGCGGCACGGGGTGGGCCAGGCGGCGGTGGCGCTGGCCTGGCAGCTCGGCCGGCCGGGAATCACGGCGCCGATCGCCAGCGCGACCAGCCCGGAACAGCTGGCGGAACTGGCGAAGGCGGCCGAGCTCACGCTGAGCGAGGGCGATATGACCGAGCTGGACGCGGCGAGCGCGTAGGGTGGGCCAGGGGAGCGCTCCGCCCTCCCTCGGTCCATTTCAGGTGCCGGTGTCCAGAGGCCCTTCGGCCTCTGGCGGGGTGAGGTCCGGAGAGGGGCGGCGCCCCTCTCCAGGTCGTCCCACCGCTTGACAGCCCCCGCCCGGTCGGTCCCTTTGCGCGCCTTCCATTCGCATCGAGACCGGTTCCGCCCATGCACGCCTATCGCACCCACAATTGCGGCGCCCTTCGCGCCTCCGACGCCGGCAAGATTGTGCGGCTCTCGGGTTGGGTGCATCGCAAGCGCGACCATGGCGGGCTGCTCTTCGTCGACCTCCGGGACCGGTTCGGGCTGACGCAGTGCGTCTTCCCCTCGGGCTCGGTCGTGTTCGACGCGGCGGAAGCCGTGCGGCCCGAGAGCGTCATCACCGTCACCGGCGAGGTCGTGCTGCGCGAGGCCGGCACCGTCAACGACAAGCTGCCGACCGGCGAGGTCGAGATCCGCGTCCATGAGATGGCGGTGCAGTCCGCCGCCGAGGTGCTGCCGATCCAGGTCGCCGGCGACCAGGAATTCCCCGAGGAGCTGCGCCTGAAGTACCGCTTCCTCGACCTGCGGCGCGAGAAGCAGAAGCGCAACATCCTGCTCCGCGCGGGGGTCATCGCATCGATCCGCCGCCGCATGATCGAGCAGGGCTTCACCGAGTTCCAGACGCCGATCCTGACCGCGTCCTCCCCCGAAGGCGCGCGCGACTTCCTGGTGCCATCGCGCAACCATCCGGGCACCTTCTACGCGCTGCCGCAGGCGCCGCAGCAGTTCAAGCAGCTCGCGATGGTCGCGGGCTTCGACCGCTACTTCCAGATCGCGCCCTGCTTCCGCGACGAGGCGTCCCGCGCCGACCGTTCGCCGGGCGAGTTCTACCAGCTCGACTTCGAGATGAGCTTCGTCACGCAGGAGGACGTCTTCGCCGCGATCGAGCCGGTGATCGCCGGCGTGTTCGAGGAGTTCGCGGGCGAGCGGAAGGTCTACGGCGCGCCTTTCCCGCGCATTCCGTATGACGAGGCGATGCTGGTCTATGGCTCGGACAAGCCGGACCTGCGCAACCCGCTCAGGATCACCGACGTCACCGCACACTTCGCGGGGTCGGGCTTCGGGCTGTTCGCGAAGATCGCGGCGTCGGGCGGCATCGTCCGCGCGGTGCCGGCGCCGGGCGCGGCCGACAAGCCGCGCGGCTTCTTCGACAAGCTCAACGAGTGGGCGCGCGCCGAGGGCGCGGGCGGGCTCGGCTACATCCAGTTCGCCGCGGACGGGCCGAAGGGGCCGATCGCGAAGAACCTCGAGGCCGACCGCGTCGAGGCGATCCGTGTCGCCTGTGGTCTGAACCCGGGCGACGCCGTCTTCTTCGCCGCGGGCAAGAAGGACGAGGCGCCGAAGTTCTCCGGCAAGGTGCGCACGCGGCTCGGCGAGGAGCTCGGGCTGATCGCGAAGGACGAGTTCCGCTTCTGCTGGATCGTCGACTTCCCGATGTACGAGCTGAACGAAGACACCAAGCAGATCGACTTCAGCCACAACCCCTTCTCGATGCCGCAGGGCGGGCTCGAGGCGCTGAACACGATGAACCCCTTGGACATCAAGGCGTTCCAGTACGACATCGTGTGCAACGGGGTGGAACTGTCCTCGGGCGCGATCCGCAACCATCGGCCCGACATCATGATCCGCGCCTTCGAGATCGCGGGCTACACGGCGCAGGACGTCGAGGACCGTTTCGGCGGCATGCTGAATGCCTTCCGCTACGGCGCTCCGCCGCATGGCGGCTCGGCGCCGGGCATCGACCGCATCGTCATGCTGCTGGCCGACGAGCCCAATATCCGCGAGGTCATCCTCTTCCCGCTGAACCAGCAGGGCGAGGACCTGATGATGCAGGCGCCGGCGCCGGTGCCGGCGGCGCGGCTCAAGGAACTGCACATCAAGCTCGATCTTCCGCCCGCGAAGGGTGCGGCCGGGCCAAAGACACCCTAAGTTCCGGGTCCTGTCCTCTCGCCTGGAGACCGTGATGCGGCCGAGCCTTCTTTCCGTCCTCTGCCTGGCCGCCACGCTGGCCGCCCCCGTGGGCCATGCCCAGGCTCCCGCGGCGCCGCTCGGCACCCCGGTCCCGCAGGGCCAGCAGGTGGAGGCGCGGCACCTGGTTCCGCATCGCGCGGCGTACAGGCTCAGCCTGTCCCGCGCGCGGGACCCGGGCAACATCGCCCGCGCCGAGGGCGCGATGGTCTACGAGGTGGTGGACGCCTGCGACGGCTGGGCGACGCGCCAGCGATTCTCGCTGACGCTGACCGACCGGGACGGGACGGACCTCGAGACGGCGTCGGACTACTCGACCTTCGAGAGCAAGGACGGGCGGCGGATCCGCTTCAGCCTGACGCAGATGACGCAGGGCGCGGTGACGCAGCGCATCTCGGGCGAGGCCGAGATCGGTCCGGACGGCTCGGGCGTCGCGCGCTACACCGACCCGGAGCAGAAGGAGGTGCGGCTGCCTGCCGGCACCATCCTGCCGAACTTCCATACCATCGCGTCGCTGAACGCGGCCCGGGCCGGGCAGCGACTGCTGGTCGCGCCCCTGTTCGACGGTACCTCGGACGACGGTGCGCAGGATACGACCACGGTGATGTCGGCCTGGGACGCGCCGCGTGACAACGCCGATTTCCCGATGCTGTCGCCCTTCGGGTCGGTGCGCATGCGCATCGCCTTCTTCGATCGCGAAGCGCAGCAGCAGGGCGGCGGGGCGACCACGCCGTCCTATGAGGTCTCCCTGCGCTACTGGGAGAACGGCGTCGCCGACGAGATGCAGATGGATTTCCGTGAATTCGTCGTCGACGGCCGGATGGTGAAGCTGGAGCCGATCCCCGGCGGCTGCTGACGCCGGGGCGCGCGGAGGCGACGCCTTCGCGCTGCTCGGCCGTCGCGGGGGCTGCCCCTATCCCCGCTTGAGGTTCCACACGAAGGGGTTCGGCCCCTGCAGCACGCCGGTGATGTCGGACCGGAAGGCCGTGCGCAGGCGGAACAGGCCGGTCGGCGCGAAGGGCACCGCCTCCCACGCCAGGTCCTGCACGCGGCGCATGGCGGTCGTCTGGGCCTCGGCGGTCGGCGCGTCGATCCAGGCCTGGACCTGTTCCTCGACCCCCGCATCGGTCGGCCAGCCGAACCAGGCGCGTTCCCCATGCATGCGGATGATGGGCGAGAGCGCCGGATTGGCGATGCCGGCCGCGGGGAAGTTGGTGTTGTGCAGGTTCCACCCGCCCTGGGCCGGTGGGTTCCTGTTGGCGCGGCGGGCGATGGTGGTGGCCCAGTCGGCCTCGACCAGGTCGACATTGACGCCGAGGCGCCGCATCAGGTCCGCCGTGACGCGCCCCTGCTGGGTGACCGCCGGGAAGTCGGTCGGATTGGCGATCACGATGGGCTCGCCGCGGTAGCCGGCATCGCGCAGCGCGGCGCGGGCGCGGTCCATCGCGGCCGGGCCGCGCGGCGCGGGCGGGAATTCCACCACCTGCGGCAGGCCGCAGGGGAAGACGGCGTGGCATTCGCGCCAGTCGCCTTCCAGTGCCACGGCCTGCATGTAGTCCGGCTGCACCAGGATGTCGCGAAAGGCGCGGCGTACCTCGACCTTGTCGAAGGGCGGATGCAGGCAGTTGAAGCGCAGGAAGCCGAGGAAGCCGTTCGGGTCGTAGACCTGCGTGGTCACGCCGCGGTCGCGCTGCAGCACCGGCACCAGGTCGGGCAGCGGGTACTCGATCCAGTCGATCTCCCCGGTCCGCAGCGCCGCGGCGGCGGTGCCGCCATCCATCCAGACCAGTTCGAGCCTGTCGAAGTTCACCACCTTGCCGCCGGCGGCGGCATCGGCGGGTTCGGCGCGCGGGACGTAGTGCTCGTTCTTCACGTAGACGGCGCGGCTGCCCTGGACGAACTCGCCGGCGACCCACTTCCACGGGCCGCTGCCGGTCATGTCGGTGATCGCGCGGTCGGCGGGCGTGTTCGCCGTGCGCTCCGGCATCATGAAGCAGGGGGAGGCGGCGGGCTTGGCCAGCGCGTCGAGCAGCGCGGGGAAGGGACGCTTGAGCCGGAAGGCGATGGTGCGGTCGTCGGTCGCGACGATCTCGTTCACCGCGCCCATCATCACCTGGCCGAAGGCGTCGCGCACCGCCCAGCGGCGGATCGAGGCGACGCAATCCCTGGCGCGCACCGGCTCGCCGTCGTGGAACAGCAGGCCTTCGCGGAGGCGGATCGTCCAGGTCAGGCCGTCGGCCGAGGTCTCGTGCCCCTGGGCCATCTGCGGATGCGGCCGCAGCGCGCGGTCGGCGCCGTACAGCGTGTCGAAGACGCAGTAGCCATGCGTCGTGACGATGGTGGTGGGGTTGAAGATCGGGTCCAGCACTGCGAGGGCCGCCTGCGGCATGAAGCGCAGCGTGCGGGCGCGGGCGGTCTGGGCCGTGGCGGCGCGCGCGAAGGGCGCGGCGGCGGTGGCGGCGAGCAGCGAGCGGCGGTTCAGCATCGTCCCCTCCATGGCCGGGGAGGGGATCGGGGTCCCGCGCATGGCCGCGCGCTGCCCGATGAGGGGCTGAACGCGCGGACGAACGGGTGGCACCGTTCCCTACACCGGTCCGAACCGGATCAGGTTCCATGGGTCGCGGGTGAAGCCCGCCTCTCAGCCCCGATGGGCTCCCCAAGGTGTCCAGCGTCTTCATGCGCCGAGTGGCCGCGCGGCGCAAGCGGGGTCTAGACTGCCGCCGCCCAGGAACGCCCAGGACCGCCACGATGAGCAGCACGACGCTTTCCCCCGTGATCCGCCTGCACCCCGAGGACGGCGTCGTCATCGCACGCCAGCTGCTGCAGCCGGGAACCGAGGTCGCCCCGGGCGTCACCGTGGGCGCGCGGCGCATCCCCGCGGGGCACAAGGTGGCGGTGCGTCCCATCGCCAAGGGCGAGCCGATCCGCCGCTACGGCCAGATCATCGGCTTCGCCACCGACGCCATCGAGCCCGGCGCCTGGGTCCACACCCACAATTGCGAGATGGGTGATTTCTCGCGCGACTATGCCTGGGGCGTGGATGCGAAGCCGACGGCCTATGTCGACGCACCGGCGACCTTCATGGGCATCCGCCGGGCGGACGGGCGCGTGGCGACGCGCAACTACATCGGCATCGTCACCTCGGTGAACTGCTCGGCGCATGTGGCCGAACTCATCGCGCGGCAGTTCGAGCGCAACCCGATCACCGGCGCCGATCCGCTGGCCGAATGGGGCAATGTCGACGGCGTCGTGGCGCTGACGCACAAGACCGGCTGCGGCATGACGATGGACGAGCCGCTCCGCGTGCTGCGCCGGACGCTCGCGGGCTTCGCGCGGCATGCGAACTTCTCCCATGTCATCGCCATCGGCCTCGGCTGCGAGGTGAACCAACTCGGCCCGATGCTCGAGGAGCAGAAGCTGACGGGCCGGCTGCGGAGCATGGACATCCAGGACAGCGGCGGGTCGCGCGCGACCGTGCTGAAGGGCATGGACTTCGTGAAGGAGGTGCTGGCGGAGGCGAATGCGGTGACGCGCGAGCCGGTGCCGGCGTCCGAATTGTGCATCGCCCTGCAATGCGGCGGATCGGACGGGTATTCGGGCATTACCGCGAACCCGGCCCTGGGCGCGGCCTCCGACCTGGTGGTGCGGCATGGCGGCACGGTGATCCTGTCCGAAAGCCCCGAGACCTATGGCGCCGAGCACCTGCTGACGCGCCGCGCGGTGAGCCAGGAGGTCGGCCAGAAGCTCGTCGACGTCATGCAGTGGTGGGAGCGCTACACCGAGCGCGAGGGGGCGGAGATGAACGCCAACCCCTCGCCCGGCAACAAGGCGGGCGGGTTGACGACGATCCTCGAGAAGTCGCTCGGCGCCATGGCCAAGGCGGGGACGACGAACCTGGTCGACGTCTATCGCTATGCCGAGCCCGTCACCGCCAAGGGCTTCGTCTTCATGGACACGCCGGGCTACGACCCGGTGGCCGCGACCGGGCAGGTCGCCGGCGGGGCGAACATGGTCTGCTTCACCACGGGGCGCGGGTCGGTGTTCGGCATGAAGCCGGCGCCGTCGATCAAGCTCGCGACCAATTCCGCGATGTATGAACGCCTGTCCGAGGACATGGACATCAATTGCGGCACCATCGTCACCGGCGAGGAGACGGTGGAGCAGTGCGGGCAGCGCATCTTCGAGCTGATGCTGCGCACCGCATCGGGCGCGCCGACGAAGAGCGAGGCGATGGGCTTCGGCGCGCAGGAATTCGCCCCCTGGGTGCTCGGGGCGACGATGTGAGTTCCGCGCTGCAGGCGCTTGCCGTCCGGATCGACGGATCGCGGCTGCTGTTCAACGGCTGGGACTGGTTCGTGATGTCGGACCGCGTGCCGCCCGAAGCGCGGCCGCTGATGCGCACGACGTTGCTGCGCTGGGGCTGCGCGGTGGGGTGCATGCTGCTCGCCGGCCTCGCGGCGGCGCTGTCGGAGACGGCCGCGTGACGGCGGCGGAGATCGTCGCCGCGGCCAGGCGGCTCGATGCCGCGGGGATGATGCCGTCCAAGTCGGGCAACCTGTCGGTCCGCTGCGACGGCGGCTTCCTCGTGACGCCGGCGGGGCTGCCCTATGCGGACCTCACCGAGGCCGACCTGGTGCAGGTCGATACCGCGGGCGCGGTGCTGCGGGGGCATCGCCGTCCGTCCTCGGAATGGCGGCTGCATGCTGCTGTCCATGCGGCGCGGCCGGAGGTGGGGGCGGTGGTGCACACGCACAGCCCGCGCGCGACGGCACTGTCCTGCGCGCGGCGTGGCATTCCGCCCTTCCACTACATGGTGCTGATGGCCGGCGGCGAGGTGCGCTGCGCCGAGCACGCGACCTTCGGCACCGAGGCGCTGGCGCGGAACTGTGTCGTCGCGCTCGAGGGACGACGGGCAGTGCTGCTGGCGAACCACGGCGTCGTCGCGACGGGCGCGACGCTCGCCGCCGCGCTGACGCTGGCCTTCGAGGTGGATAACCTCGCGGGGCAGTATCTCGACCTGCTGGCCGCCGGGCTGCAGCCGGTCCTGCTGAACGACCGCGAACTGGCCGAGGCGGCCGCGCAGTTCGCCGATTACGGGCGCTGAGGGCGCCTCACGCTTTCCGGGGCGGCACCACGTCCGCGAAGATCTCGAAGGTCTTCCAGGCGGGTTCGACGCGCGCCTCGCCGCAGCGGGGAATGTAGGGCGAGGCGTCCTGCAGCGCGTAGCGCGGGATGTTGCGCGGACAGTTGGGGAAGATGTCGTCCGGCGTGACGCGCACCAGCGCCTGGGCGCCTTCGAAATCCGCCATCAACGGATCGTCCAGCACGACCCGCGCCGTGCCGTTCACGCGCAGGCGGCGCGGGCGGTCCTCCATGGTGATGAAGAGCAGCCCGACATGCGGATTGGCCGCAATGTTGCCGAGGCTCTTGAACATCCCGTTGCCGTCGTAGTCGGGGAAGACGAGCAGATCCGGCGCCGCCACGCGCACGAAGCCCGGATCGCCGCCCTTGTAGGAGCAGTCGGGCCGCCCCTCGGCATCCGCGGTGGCGAGGAAGAAGAAGCGCACCGAGGCGATGAAGGCGGCGTCCTCCTCGGTGAAGGCGGACCGGCGCAGCTTCTCGACCAGGCGATCGGCGAGGGGTCGGGACCCGAAAGCGTCCTGCAGGTCCCGGCTGCCCTGGTGGAACATGACCATGGATGGACCTCCGCGCTGGAAGCGCGGGGACGTTACGCCGTCCCGGGACGATCCGGCCGTGAAATCAGCAGACCGGGCCGCGGGTGATGGCCGTCAGCGGGCCGTTGAAGCTGCGGTAGGTCGCCTCGATGCCGGTGATCCCGGCAGCGGTGAGGCGCGCGGCGTGCTTGCGGTGATAGGCCTCGGCCGCGGCGCGGGAACGGAACAGGTAGATGCCGCCGGCGCGCTGCTGCTCGGCCGCTTCCGTCCAGGTCTTCCAGAGCAGGTCAGGTTCGGCGGCGATGTCCTCGGCGAGCGCGCGCATGGCCGTCGCCTCCTCCGGCCCGCCGGGCGGGCCGGACGTCGAAGATGACGAGGGTCGGCCCCTCGCTCACCGCCGCTGCTGTTGCTGCTGGCGCTGCGCGGGCGGCGGCGGCGGGTTGAGGAACTGCTCGATCTCGATCGCGCGGCCCACGTCGAACTGCAGCAGGCAGGCGGCACGGTCGGCGGCGGCCTCGGTGGCGCGTTCGGGGTTGCTGCCGGCGAAGTCGCAACGCCGGTCGCGATAGGCGACCCAGGCGGCCTGCACCTCGGCCAGGGCGGCCCGGCGCGCCGGGTCCTGCTGGGTCGCGAGCAGCCGCTGCACGGCGTTGTCGAGGCGCGGGGCAATCGCCGCGCGCTGGCCGTCCATGCAGCGGGCGGCGAGCGCGGTGTCCTGCGAATTGCCCATGCAGGTGCGCATGTTGCGCTCGACCTCGGTGGCGAGGTCGGGCTGGCGCGGCTGCTGCGCCTGGCGCTGCTGCTGTTGCTGCTGCGCCGCGGCGATGCCGGGCGCGAGCAGGACGACGGCGAGGAGCGTGGCGCGCATCACGACGAGGCCACCAGCTTCTGCTGCTGCTCCCCGAGGCCCGCGATGCCGAGGCGCATCGTCTGGCCCGCCTTGAGGAACACCGGCGTCGGCTTCTTGCCGAGGCCCACGCCCGGTGGCGTGCCGGTGAAGATCACGTCGCCCGGGTTCAGCGTGATGCACTGGCTGACATAGGCGATGACCTGCTTCACGCCGAAGATCATCGTGCGCGTCGAGCCGTCCTGCTGGCGGACGCCGTCCACGTCGCAGAACATCGCGAGGTTCTGCGGGTCGGGGATCTCGTCCTTGGTCACCAGCCAGGGGCCGAGCGGGCCGAAGGTGTCGAAGCCCTTGCCCTTGTCCCAGGCGCCGCCGCGCTCGGCCTGCCATTCGCGCTCCGAGACGTCGTTGCCGACGGCATAGCCGGCGACGTGGTCGAGGGCGTTCTCCTCCGACACGTACTTGGCACGGGTGCCGATGATGATCGCGAGCTCGACCTCCCAGTCGGTCTTCACGCTGTTGCGGGGGATGACGACGTCGTCATTCGGGCCCGACAGAGCGTTGAGCGACTTGAGGAAGACGATCGGCTCCTTGGGGATCGGGGCGCCGGTTTCGGCCGCGTGGTCGGCGTAGTTCAGGCCGATGCAGACCAGGTTCTTCATCCCCGTCACCGGCGGACCCAGGCGCGGATTGCCCGAGACCTTGGGCAGCGAGGTAGGGTCGAGCGCCGCGATCTTGGCCAGCACGGCCGGGGAGAGGGCGTCGCCCGAGAGGTCCGGGATAACGCCGGACAGGTCGCGGATGGCGCCGTCCGCGTCCAAGAGTCCGGGCTTCTCCTGGCCGGCGGGTCCGTAGCGCAGCAGCTTCATCGGCGTATTCCTGAACCTGTCGTTGGGGGGCGGAGAATGCCAGGGATCGGCCGGGCCCGGAAGCGGCCCGGCCTTACGGGAATTACAGGGTCCAGCCGCCGTCGATGACGATGGACTGACCGGTGACGAAGGCGCTTTCGTCCGAGGCGAGGTAGACGACGAGGGCGGCCATCTCCTCGGCGGTGGCGAGCCGGCCCATCAATTGCCGCGCGACGAAGGCGGCCCGCGCCGCTTCGACCGAACCCGCCGCCGCCGCGTTGGCGGAGATGCGGTCGTGCAGCGACGGCGTGTCCACCGTGCCGGGGCAGAGGCAGTTGCAGCGGATGCCCTGCGAGACGTACTCGGTCGCGATCGACTTGGTCAGGCCGATCACCGCCGCCTTGGTGGTGCCATACAGGAAGCGGTTCGGCGCACCCTTCACCGAGGAACAGGCGCTCGACATGTTGACGATGCTGCCGCGCTTGCGCTCGAGCATCCCGGGCAGGAAGGCGCGGGCGACCTTCCACATGGCGCGCACGTTGAGCGCGAAGCCGAAGGACCATTCCTCGTCCGTGCAGGACAGGATGGTGTTCTGGTGCACATAGCCGGCGCAGTTGAACAGGATGTCGATCGGCCCGGCCTGCTTCGCCGCTTCCTCCACCGCCGCGTCGTCCAGCACGTTCAGCGGGAAGTGGGTGATGCCGCGCGCGCCGAGCTCGCCGACCTTGTGGGCATCGAGGTCGGTGGCGACGACGGTCGCCCCCTCCGCCGCCATGGCGAGGGCGGCGGCGCGGCCGATGCCCTGGCCCGCGGCGGTGACGAAGCAGCGCTTGCCGGCGAGGCGTCCGCTCATGGCCGCGTCCTTCAGTGGTTGTGGCGGCTCTCGCCGCGCGTCTCGAGGATGTTGAGGTACAGCGTCGCGGGCTCGAGGCAGCCGCCGGTGCCGAGGCTGCCCACCGAGTTGCGGTAGATCTCCTCCCACGGCGTCCTGTTCAGCAGCTCCGGCGCCTTCCAGGCGGCGCGGCGGGCGGCGAGCTCCTCGGCCGGGATCAGCACGTCGACCTTGCGGGTGTTGAGGTCGATGCGGATCGGGTCGCCGTCCCTGAGCAGCGCGAGGCCACCGCCGACCGCGGCTTCGGGCGAGACATTGAGGATCGAGGGCGAGCCCGAGGTGCCCGATTGCCGCCCGTCGCCCATGGTCGGCAGCGCGCCGACGCCGCGTTTGATCAGGGCCGCGGGCGGCTGCATGTTCACCACTTCCGCAGCACCGGGATAGCCGACCGGGCCGCAATTGCGGATCACCAGGACCGTCTTCTCGTCGATGCCGAGCGCGGGGTCGTCGAGGCGCGCGTGATAGTCCTCGGGGCCTTCGAAGACCGCGACCTTGCCTTCGAACACATCGGGCGGGTTCGACAGGAACCGGTCGCGGAAGGCCTTGTCGATGACGGAGATCTTCATCACCGCATTGTCGAACAGGTTGCCCGACAGAACGACGAAGCCGGCACGTTCCTTCATCGGCTTCGCGAGGGGGCGGATCACCTCGGGGTCGGGCGCGGGGATGCCGGCGAGGTTCTCGGCGACCGTCCTGCCGGTGACGGTCATCACGTCGCCGTGCAGCAGCCCGGCATCGAGCAACTGCTTCATCACCGCGGGCACGCCGCCGGCGCGGTAGAAGGCCTCGCCGAGGAAGCGCCCGGCGGGCTGGCAGTCGACCAGCAGCGGGATGTCGGCGCCGACGCGCTGCCAGTCCTCGACCGTGTGGTCGACGCCCATATGGCGGGCGATCGCGACCATGTGGATCGGGCAGTTGGACGACGCACCGATGGCGCTCGCCACCGCCACCGCGTTCTCGAAGGCCTTCTTCGTCATGATGTCGGAGGGGCGGAGGTTCGCCTCGACCATCTCGACGATGCGCCGTCCGGTCTCGTAGGCGATCTGGCCGCGCTGGCGGTAGGGACTGGGGATGGCGGCGCAGCCGGTCAGCGACATGCCGACGGCTTCGGCGAGCGAGTTCATCGACAGCGCCGTGCCCATGGTCGAGCAATGCCCGACCGAGGTCGCGCTCGCGGCCACCATCTCGATGAAGGTGTCGTTGTCGATCTCGCCGGCGGCGAGCATCTTGCGCGCTTCCCACACGATGGTGCCGGAGCCCGCCAGGCGGCCCTTCCAGTAGCCGTCGAGCATCGGCCCGCCCGACAGGCCGATCGCCGGGATGTTGACCGTCGCGGCACCCATGAGCTGCGCGGGCGTGGTCTTGTCGCAGCCCATGGTCAGCACGACGCCGTCCATCGGGTAGCCGTGCAGGATCTCGACCAGCGAGAGGTACTGCAGGTTGCGATCCAGCGCCGCGGTCGGGCGCTTCAGCGTTTCCTGCACCGGATGGACGGGGAATTCGAGCGGCACGCCGCCCGCATCACGGATGCCGGCCTTCACCCGTTCGGCGAGCGCGATGTGGTGGCGGTTGCACGGCGCGATGTCGGAACCGGTCTGGGCGATGCCGATGATCGGGCGGCCGGACTGCAGTTCGGCGCGCGTCATGCCGAAATTGAGCATCCGCTCGATGTAGAGCGAGGTCATGCCCGGATCGGTCGGGTCGTTGAACCAGCGCTCGCTGCGCAGCCGGAAGGCGCGTTTCGTCTGATCGCTCTCGGCCATGGCGGTCCCTCCAGCCTTTGACCGGAGCCTGCGGAGCGCGGCGGCGGGTTGTCAATCTGGCGTGGGCCCAGGTGGTCTTCCCTGCCGTCGGGTCTTGGCTACCTGGGTCCTGCCGCGGCGCCGCAACGGGCCCGGCGCATGAAAAAGCGGCGCAGCCACAGGCTGCGCCGCCATCCGATCGCACGCCCCGGCAGCGCGGTCCGGATCAGGGGAAGTTGATGTCCGTGAGGTTGCAGGTGTTGATCTGCATGCGCTCGATCGGCTGGCCGCTCTGCGGGACGATGCGGATGTCGTTGACGCACTGGCCATCGGGCAGGCGGACGATGAAGCTCTGGCCGGGCGCGAGGACATTGGCGCCGAGGCGATCCTGGCCCCAGTTCCGGTCGGCCGAGGAGGAGACGTAGAGCTCCATGATGGTGACGTTGGACCGGTTGTTCAGCCGGAAGGACGGATCGGTGGTCTGTGCGCTGGCGGCACCGCTCAGGGCGAGCGCGACGGCGGCGACGGCGACAAGGCTGCGGCGGAAATGCATGGCGTGACTCTCGGAAGGACCGCCGAATCGGCGGCCCCGGCATTGTTACAGAAATGACGTTGCGTGTTGATGAAGCGCTTCAGGACGCCGCGCTTTCCTCGAGGAAGGCCTGCACCGTCGAATAGAGCACGCCGCGATTGCGCTCGAGCAGCATGGTGTGCGTGCCCTCGCCCAGCATCACCAGGCGCTTGCCCGGGCTGTTCGTGAGCAGCGGAAAGAGCGCAGCCGCCATGGCGGGCGGCGTATCGTGGTCCCATTCGCCGACGACGAGCAGCGTCGGCGCGGTGACCTTGGCGGGATCCCAGGAGGGGCGGCCGGCCTGCTCGAACTCCCGGAAATCCTGCAGCACGCCGTTGGGTGCGCGCAGGACGGAGGGGTTGCGGCGCAGGCCCTCGGGGTCGGTGGCCCAGGTGACGCCGGCCCAATGCTCGAACCAGCCGGGCGGGATCAGGGCGGCGCGCTTGGCCTCCGGCACGCCGTTCATCCACCGTTCGCGCGCCTGGGCCTGGGTGACGGTGCGGTACGCGCCGAGCGGCGCGGTGGCGGTGGTCGCTCCCTGCGAGACCCAGGGCGGGGCGAAGAGTACGAGGCGCTCGACATTGCCCGGATTCTCCGCGGCGAAGCGGCCCATCAGCGTGCTGCCCCAGGACCAGCCCATGTGGATCAGGCGCGGCACGCTGCGGTGCTGGCGGATGAAGGCGGCGGCGGCGGTGATGTCCTGCAGCGCGACGTCGGCGCGCACGATCGGCGGGTTCGCCTCAGGCGGCTGGGCCATCTGCGGCGGGCGCGTGCTGCGGCCATAGCCGCGCAGGTCCAGGCACCAGACGTCGAATCCGCGCGAGGCGATGTAGTCCATCCAGGACAGGCCGCCGAGCGGCAGGTCGAAGGCGGCATGCGCCGGATAGGTCGCCCCATGGACGAACAGCAGCGTGCGCGTCGGCGTGAAGCGCGTCGTCTCCTCCGGCCGCTTGTTGCGCAGGAAGACCTCGATGCCGGCGTCGCCGGTCGGCAGCATGTACTCCTCGGTCGCGAGCGTCACGCCCTGGGCGGAGACGCGTGTCGCGGCCAGCGGGGCGGCGAGCGGAGCGGCGATCAACATCCGGCGATGCATGTGTTTCTCCGTGCTGTCGTCGCACAGATAGCGCGGCCGGTGGCGTCGCGCACCGTCCGAGGCTAGATGCAGGACAATGGACGCCGGACATGCGGCGGTGACGGGAACGCCCGCATCGCCCGATTGGCGCACGGAAGCGCGAGCGACGCTCGTGCTTTCGCTGCCGATCGTCTTCACCAACCTGTCGCAGATGGCGCTCGCGCTGACCGAGACGGCGCTGCTCGGCCATCTCGGGACCGAGGCGCTCGCCGGCGGGATGCTCGCCGTCAGTCTGTATTTCGCGCTGCTGGCGCCGGGGCTCGGGCTCGCCTTCGCGGCGGCGCCGCTGCAGGCGCAGGTGCGCGGGGCGGGGCGCCTGGTCGGCGGGGCCGGGCGGGGCTGGGTGCGCGGCATGCGGCGCGCGACGCGTTCGGCGCTCTGGGCGGTGGGCCTGGCGCTGCTGCCGTCCTGGCTGTTGCTGTGGCAGACCGAGGCGGTGCTGCGGGCGCTGGGGCAGGATCCGGTGCTGGCGGCGCTGGCGCAGGAGTATGCGCGGGCGGCGATGTTCGGCATGCCCGGCTTCTGCGCCTTCGTGGTGCTGCGGGGATTCCTCGCGGCCATGGAGCGGCCCGCGGGCGCGATGTGGATCTCGCTCGCGGCAGTGGTGCTGAACCTGCCCATCGCCTGGGCACTGATCTTCCCGGCGGGACTCGGCGTCGCCGGGGCGGGGCTGGCGCTGAGCCTCGCGAACTGGGGCATGGTGATCGCGACCCTGGTGCTGATCCGCCGCGATCGGGTGTTCCGGCGCTTTCATCTTCTGGGTCGCGCCTGGCGGCCGCAGCCGGCCCGCATGCGGGAGGTGTTCGTGGTCGGGCTGCCGATCGCCGCGGCGATGCTGCTCGAAATCGGGGTGTTCTCGGCAGCGGCCCTCGCCATGGGGTGGTTCGGCGCGACGGCGGTCGCGGCGCACGCCATCGCGATCCAGACGGCGTCCGCGACCTTCATGGTGCCGATGGGCATCGGGCAGGCAGCGACGGCGCGGGTGGGTCTCGCGGCCGGTGCGCGCGATGCGGCCGCGGCGGCGCGGGCCGGCTGGGTCGCGATCGGGCTCGGCGCCACCTTCATGGCGGCGATGGCGGTGATGCTGGTGACGATGTCGCCGGTGATCGCATGGGTCTTCCTCAACCCTGCGGATGCGACGGCGGCCGAGGTCGCGGCACTCGGCGCCACGCTGCTGATGGTGGCGGGCTTCTTCCAGCTCGGCGACGGGATCCAGGTGGTCACGGCGGGCGCGCTGCGCGGGTTGAAGGATACGCGCGTGCCGATGCTGTTCGCGGCGCTGGGCTATTGGGGGATCGGGCTGCCCTTCGGCCTGTTCGTCGCGCATGTCGGCGGGCTGGGGCCGATGGGGGTCTGGGTCGGCCTCGGTGTCGGGCTCGCCATCGTGGCGGTGCTGATGCTGCGCCGCTGGCGGGCGGTGTCGCGGCGTGAGCTAGGCTGAAAAGAGCCCGCGCGCGACGACCAGGCGCTGGATCTCCGAAGTGCCGTCGAGGATGCGCAGCAGCCGCACGTCGCGATAGAGGCGCTCGGCTGCGCTGCCGGTCATGTAGCCCTCGCCGCCATGGACCTGCAGGACGCGGTCGGCGACGCGGCCGAGCGCCTCGGTCGCGAAGAGTTTCGCCGCCGCGGCGTCGGCCGGGCGCAGCGTGCCGTCGTCCCGCGCGCGGGCGAGCTCGAGCGCCATGCAGCGCGCGGCGAGCGCTTCCGCCGCGCTGTCCGCCAGCAGGGCGCCGATGGCGGGCTGGTCGGCGAGCGGCTTGCCGAACTGGCGGCGGCGCAGCGCATGGGCGCGGCCTTCGTCGATCAGCCGTTCCATCAGCCCCGCGGACAGGGCCGCGAGATGCAGCCGCACCTTGTCGAGACCGGCGAGGGCGAGTTTCAGCCCGTCGCCTTCCGCGCCGACCAGCGCATCGGCTGGGATGCGCGCATCGTCGAACACGATGTCGGCGGTGAGCGCGCCGCGCATGCCCATCTTGGACTGCGCCGGCTGGATGTGGATGCCGGGCGTGGCGGGGTCGATCGCGAAGGCGGAGATGCCGCGCGCGCCTTCTCCGCCCGTGCGGGCCATGACCATCAGCATGCCGGCCTCGGGCGCGTTGGTGACCCAGCGCTTGCGTCCGTCGAGGCGCCAGCCGTCCCCCTCGCGCCGCGCGGTGGTCTGCAGCGCCGCTGCGTCGGACCCGGCCTCGGGTTCGGACAGGCAGAAGCAGGCGATCCTCGCGCCGCTGGCGAGGCCCGGCAGCCATTGCGCCTTCTGCGCCTCGCTGCCCGCACGCAGCAGGATCTGCGCCGCGCCGCCGCTGTTGAGCGCATAGACCGCGCGATAGGCGGGTGCGGCGCGGCCGAGGACCAGCATCAGCCCGGCCTCTTCCTCCATCGTCAGGCCGAGGCCGCCGAAGGCTTCGGGGATCGAGATGCCGAACAGGCCGTGCGCGCGCAGCGCGGCGCGGGCCGCGTCGGGCATGCGGTCCTCGGCGTCCATCTGCGCCTCGGCGGGGATCAGGATGTCCTCGACCAGGGTGCGCGCGGCCTTGAGGCGGGTGGCGTGGGCTTCGGTGCTGCGGATCATGATGTCCTCGGTGGGCGTGACGGAGGGGCTCCGCCCCTCCGGACCTCCCCGGCAAAGGCCGAAAGGCCTTTGCAAACCATCACTTCATGTCTCCGGCGCAAATGCTGCGCCGTGTGATCGTCTCGACCGTCGTGCACGGTGCCATGTCGAGGTTCCCAAAGGCCTTTCGGCCTTTGGTGGGGTGGCTTGGAGGGGCAAGGCCCCTCCAATTCGTCGTTAAGCGCAATCAGTCGCTCTCCGGCGGAATCACATTCGTGTTCCGCCCTTCGACCAGCACGTCCCGCATCGTCTCAGCCGCCTTCAGCCGGATGTCGTCCCACGCCTCCGGCGTGTGGAAGGCGATGTGCGGGCAGATGATGAGGCGCCCGTTCAGCCATTCCTCCTTGTCGCGATAGGCGCGGAGCAGGGCGGGGATGGGTTCCACCGGCGGTTCGACCGGAATGACGTCGAGGCCCGCCGCGGCGATGTGCCCCTCGCGCAGCACGCGCTCGAGCGCGTCGATGTCGAGGATCGGCCCGCGCGCCGTGTTGATGACGACGGCGTTCTGCGGCAGCAGGCGCAGCTCTCGCTCGCCGACCAGCCCGCGTGTGTTGCGCGTCAGCGGGCAGTGGATCGAGAGCACGTCGGCCTGGGCGAGCATCTCGTCCATGGTGCGACAGCGCGTGACGCCGATGGCCCGGTCGGCGCCATTGGGCAGCGCCGGATCATAGAACACCACGCGATAGCCGAGCGCCTTGGCGCGCAGCGCCGCGGCCGTGCCGATGCGGCCGAGGCCGAGGATGCCGAAGGTCTGCACCTCCTGCCGACGCACCGCGGGATGGCGCATCACGGCCCAGGGCGCGGGGTTCGGGCCGCGCTGGGTGTCGTGATAGAGCGTGAGGCCGCGGCGCAGCGCGAGCGCCATCAGCACCGCGAATTCCGCCACTTCCTGCGTGCCGTAGTCCGGCACGTTGCAGACCTTGATGCCCCGCGCCGCAGCGGCCGCGCGGTCGACGCGGTCATAGCCCACGCCCATGCGGATGATGACGCGCAGATTGGGAAAGCGCGCGATCTGATCGGCGGGGACGGCCATGCGCAGCGTCATCAGCGCATCGGCCTGCTGGCACAGCTCGTCGGGCAGTTCGGCGAGCGAGGATTTGCACGCTCCCTGCACGATGCGGACCGAGGGGCCCATGATGCGCTGCTCGAGCGAAGTGTCGGGATAGAGCCCCTCGGGCTCGAGCACGGTCAGCGTCACCTGGCGGTTCCCCCTTTGGCGGCTTCGTGCGGCGGAGGATGCGGGCCGCCGGCCTGCCGCGCAACCCGCGCTCAGCGCATGGCGAAGAGTTCCTGGTGGAAGCGGGAGGGCGGCAGGCCCTGCGCCGCGAAGTCCCGCCGCAGGGCCGCGCCGAAGCCGACCGGCCCGCAAAACCAGAGGCTGGCCTCCCGCCAGGCGGGCACAGCGGCGCGGATGCGCTCGCCGTTGAGCCGGCCGTCGCGCGCGTCATGCAGCACGTGCAGGCGGACGCCGGCGCGCGCCGCATCGGCGGTGAGCTTCGCGATCGCCTCCGCGCTGAAGTCGGAGGTCGGGTGGAAAAGATGGATCTCCTGTCCCGGTACCGGCCGGTCCTGCGCGATCTGCTTCATGCGGGCGATGAAGGGCGTGATGCCGATGCCGGCGCCGATCCAGACCTGGCACCGCCGGTCGTCGTCGAAGGTGAAGCAGCCATAGGGGCCTTCGACCGTCACCGGATGCCCGACCTTCAGGCGGTCGCGCAGCCTGCTCGTGTGGTCGCCGAGCGCCTTGGTGATGAAGGTGAGTCGCCGCTCATCGGGATGCCAGGCGGAGGCGATGGTGTAGGGATGCGCGCCCTCCGCCTCGTCCGAGGTGACGAAGGCGAACTGGCCGGCGCGGTGGCCCGGCCAGCCATCGGGGACCGAGACCTCGCCTTCGAGCACGCGCAGCTCCGGATAGTAGGTGAGGGCCGCGATGGTCCCGCGCACCTGCCGCCCGGCGCCCACCCGCCGCAGCAATACGACCACCGCCGCGGAGGCGCCACAGGCCAGCAGGACCGCCAGCACGACGCCGAGTGGCGTCGTCCAGTAGGCGAAATCGGTCAGGACCACGGAATGGAAGACCAGCACCAGGTAGACGAGCGCCACCCACCGGTGCGTCTTGTAGAAGAGGCGGTAGGGTATGCGCGTGGCCAGCGCGACCAGGATCAGCAGCACCGCGGCGTAGAATGCCCATTCGCCGATGTCCTCCGCGGTGCCGCGCAGGCCGCGCAGCGCCTGCTCGATGCCGCTGCCCGGCGGAGGGCGCGGTCCACGCGCCGGACGTTCGAGCCAGCCATAGCCCACGGCCCATTTGGGGCCCTGCGCCCACAGCCAGTGGACGATCGAGAGCGCCAGCCCGCCGATGCCAAGCCACTTGTGCAGCCGGTACATCTTGTCGAGGCCATCGAACCAGCGTTCCGGCCATCGTGGGCGCAGCGCCAGGATCATCGCGGCGGACATGCAGCCCATCGCCAGGAGGCCGGTGGCTTGCACCATCCCGGACCGAAGGGGAAAGAAGCCGGTCGCCGCCAGGGCGAGAGGGTCGGCTGCGATCCACAGCGCGAACAGCAGCCCGGGCAGGCCCCAGAGGGCTGTCTTGATCCGTCCCACGCGTCACCGCGCTCCATGCCGCATGGCCGCGAGGCTCCGCGGCTATCTGGTGGAACCCTAGCGCGGACCGTCCTCCCTTGGTTGAGGTGGCTCAAGGCGGACCGCGGCCCGGTGGGGTCGGGCCGGCGCGTCAGGCACCGCCCTGGCCGCGGACCGCCACGCAGCTCGGGGAGCCGAGCTGGCACATGGTGATGTAGGTGACGCGCTGCCCGCAGCCGCTGATCCCGATCGTGTATTCGGCGCGTTCGATGCCGCGCCAGGCGGCGGGCTGCAGCAGCTGGCTCGACAGCACCGTCGCGGTGGCGGCGGGGCAGTTCATCTCGAAGCGGGCGCGGCGGAGCGCGACGTCGGTCGCGACGGACTGCTCGTCGGCGAGGATCTGCTGCGGGCCTTCGCAGGCGCCGAGCGCAAGGAGCGCCGCCGCAAGCGGCAGCAGGGTGGTGCGGGACATGCGGGAAGGCTCCGTCGCGGAATATTTGCGAATGATCCGCAATCGCGAACAATTGCGCAAGCCCGATCGGAAAATGAGAAGGCATCCATTGCGGCAAATCATAACGCTGCTTATTATCACTCCCGCTATGCCAGTCCCCCTCGACCGCGATCTGCTCTTCCTGCTCTCCGATGTCGGCCGCCTCGTGCGCATCAACGCCGACCGGCGGGCGCGGGAGGACGGGATGACCCGGGCTCAATGGGTGATCCTCGCGCGGCTCGAACGCATGGGCGGGCTCAGCCAGAAGGAACTGGCCGACGCGCTGGAGGTCGAGCCGATCACGGTGGGGCGTCTGGTCGACCGGCTGCAGGGAAGGGGCCTGGTGGAACGCCGGCCCGATCCTTTCGATCGCCGCATCTGGCGCCTGCACCTGACGCCCGACGCGGCGCCCATCCTGGCGCGCATCGAAGCCTACCGCGCCGAACTCCATGCCCGCATCACCGCCGGGCTGGACCGCGAGACGGTCCACCAGGTGGTCGAGGCGCTGCTGAACATGAAATCCGAGCTTCTGTCCGGCGACCGGGTGCCGGACGAGGCCGCCTGAGGACCGACTGCCATGCCTGAAGGCCCGTTGAACGAAGCGCCGCGCGCGATGGAGCGCGCGAGCGCGGCCACGCCCATCCGCGACCCCGACCCCGAGGCGACGCGCCGGCGGCGCCTGCGCCATGCGCTGATGGCAGCGGGCATCGTCGCGGCGATCGGTACGGCGGGATGGGGCTGGCTGTCGGGCGGACGCTACGTGTCCTCCGACAACGCCTATGTCCACGCCGACCTGCTGATGGTCTCGACCGACGTCGCCGGCATCGTGCGCGACGTGCCGGTGCATGAGGGCCAGCAGGTCCGTGCGGGCGAGGTGCTCTACAGCCTCGACCCCAGGCCCTTCGAGATCGCGGCGGCCGGCGCCGAGGCGCGGTTGCGGCAGGCGGTCCTGTCGGTGACCGCGCTGCGGGAGGACCTCACGCGCATGCAGCGCGACGTCGCGGCGCAGGAAGCGGCCGTCGACCTCGCCCGCGCGCAGTTCGAGCGCGCCCAGAGCCTCGTGCACACCTCCGCCGTGTCCCGCGCGTCCTACGATGATTCGCGCTTCGGGCTGCAGCGGGCGGAACAGCAGCTCGCGAGCCTCCGCCAGCAGGCGGTGGTGCAGCTGGCGCGCCTCGGCGGCGATCCCGACCTGCCGGTCGAACGCCAGCCCGAGGTGATGCAGGCGCAGGCCGCGCTCGACGAGGCGCGGCGGCAATGGGCGCACAGCACCGTGCGCGCGCCCTTCGACGGCGTAGTGACGCGCGTGGAGGCGGTGCAGCCGGGCCTGTATCTCGCCGCGGCGACGCCGGCGCTCGGCCTGGTCGGGTCCGCCCGCGCCTGGATCGA
The DNA here is from genome assembly GCF_012927745.1 of Neoroseomonas marina. Taxonomy (GTDB): domain Bacteria; phylum Pseudomonadota; class Alphaproteobacteria; order Acetobacterales; family Acetobacteraceae; genus Neoroseomonas; species Neoroseomonas marina. Next base: position 751,946 of record NZ_JABBKX010000001.1, on the reverse strand, counting down.
GGTGAATCCGAAGGAGACGGACCTGACCCATGTCCGTCCGGGCAACGACGTCACCTTCACCGTCGACGCCTATCCGGGCCGTACCTGGCATGGGCACGTGCAGTCCATCGCACCGGCGACCGGCGCGCAGTTCTCGGTGTTGCCGGCCCAGAACACCAGCGGCAACTGGGTGAAGGTGGTCCAGCGCGTGCCGGTGCGCGTGCAGGTCGATGCGGCCGAGGGCGCCCCGCCGCTGCGCGCGGGCATGAGCGTGGTGGCGACGATCGACACGGGCCATCGCCGCAGCCTCTCGGACCTGTTCTGAGGCGCGCCGTGCCATGGCCGAGGCCACGCAAGGCGGGGAACCGAACCGCGCGCTGATCACCGTCTGCGCCATGGCGGCGACGCTGATGCAGGCGCTGGACGGCACCATCGCGAATGTCGCGCTGCCCTACATGCAGGGCGGGCTGTCCTCCACGGCGGACCAGGTCACCTGGGTCCTGACCTCCTACATCGTCGCCGCCGCGATCTTCACCTCGCCCGTCGGCGCGCTCGCGGCGCGCTACGGGCGGAAGCGGATCTTTCTGATCTCGGTGGGCGGCTTCACCTTCGCTTCCGTGCTGTGCGGGGCGGCGCAGTCGCTCGAGCAGATGGTGGCGTTCCGCCTGATGCAGGGCGCCTTCGGCGCGGCGCTGGTGCCGCTGTCCCAGGCGACCATGCTCGACATCTACCCGCCGGCGCGGCGGGGCTCGGCGATGGCGGTCTGGGGCATGGGCGTGATGCTCGGGCCGATCCTCGGGCCGACGCTCGGCGGCTGGCTTACGGAAGCCTACGACTGGCGCTGGGTCTTCTATGTGAACCTGCCGGTCGGACTGCTCGCCTTCGCGGGGCTGTCCATCTTCCTGCATGACGACCGTCCGGCGACCGCGCGGCCCTTCGACGTCTTCGGCTTCGCCGCGCTCAGCATCGGCATCGGCGCGCTGCAACTGATGCTCGACCGCGGGCAGCGGGAGGACTGGTTCGAATCGACCGAGATCCTGATCGAGGCGGGCGTCGCGGCGCTCGGGCTCTGGCTGTTTCTCGTGCACCTGTTGACGGCGCCGCGGCCCTTCATCCCGCCGCGGATCTTCAGGGACCGCAACTTCCTCTCCGGCCTGATGATGATGTTCGTGGTCGGCGCGATCCTGTTCTCGACCTCCGCGCTGCTCGCGCCCTACCTGCAGACGCTGGGTGGCTATCCGGTCTTCGATGCGGGGCTGGTGCTGGCGCCGCGCGGCGTCGGCACGATGATGGCGATGATGGTCGCCGGGCGCGTCGCCGACCGCGTCGATCCGCGCGCGCTCATGATGTTCGGCATCGCCGTGATGGGCTGGTCGCTGTGGGACATGACCGGCTGGACGCCGGACCTCAACGCGCACCACCTGATGTTCACCACGGCGGCGCAGGGATTCGGGCTCGGCTTCATCTTCGTCCCGCTGCAGGTCATCGCCTTCGCGACCCTGTCGCCCGACCTGCGCACCGACGGCACGGCGCTGACCAGCCTGGTGCGCAACATCGGCAGCGCCATCGGCATCTCGGCCACCATTGCGGTGCTCGAGCATGACAGCCAGGTCCTGCATGCGGAGATCGCCGCGCTGGTGAGCCCGCTGAACCGGCTGCTGCACCTGCCGGGCGTGGCGCAGTTCTGGGATCCCGGCACGCCCGCCGGCGCGGCGCTGCTGAATGCCGAGGTGACCCGGCAGGCGCAGGTCATGGCCTATGCCAACGACTTTCACCTGCTGCTGCTGCTCTGCATCCCGACCGCGATCCTGGTGCTTCTGATGCGCCGCCCGGCGACGCTGCGGCCGGCCGAGCCCGGCCACGCCGCGATGGACTGACCGGAGGAGGGGTGCTGCCCCTCCGCCGCCGCGGCACCTATAGTCGCCCGGCATCGATCGGGACCTTTCACGCATGGCGGACCGCAACATCCTCGTCACCGGCGCAGCGAGCGGGATCGGCGCCGCCTGCTGCCGGGCGCTCGCCGCGCCGGGCGTCGCCATCGCCGTTCACACCCGCGGCAACCGCGAGGGCGCGGCCCGCACCGCCGAGGCCATCCGTGCCCGCGGCGGCGTCGCCTACGAGGTGTTCTGCGACCTCGCCGAACCCGGGGCGCCGGAACGCACGGTGAAGGAGGCGGCGGAACTGCTTGGTGGCCTCGATGTCGTGGTCTCGAACGCCGGCTTCGCCGACCGCACGCCGGTGGCGGGGCTGACCGACGCCGCCTTCGCGAAGAGCCACGACGCCATCGCGCTCGCCTTCCTGCGGCTGGCGCGGGAGGCCGGGCCGATCCTGCAGCAGGGGCGCGATCCGCGGCTGGTCGCCGTCTCCTCCTTCGTCGCGCACCTGTTCCGCAACGACGTCACGATCTTCCCGGCCTCGGCCGCGGCGAAGGCGGGGGTCGAGGCGCTGGTGAAGGCGCTGGCCCTGGAATGGGCGCCGGCGGTGACGGTGAACGCGGTGGCGCCGGGCTACACGCAGAAGGACCCAGGGACCCATGCCGCGCTCGACAAGGCGCAGTGGGAGGCGATCGCGGCGCGCATCCCGATGCGCCGGCTCGGCCAGCCGGACGACGTGGCGGCGGCGGTCGCCTTCCTCGCCTCGCCGGGCGCGGGCTACGTGACCGGCCAGGTGATCCATGTGAGCGGCGGGGTCGTCGTGTGATCGCCCGGCTGGCGTTGCTGCTTGCGGCGCTGACGCTGCCGGCCGCCGCGCAGGACCAGGGCGCGGTGCATGGCGGGCCGGTGCGCGCGCTGGCCGTGGCGCCGGAGGGCGGCAGCCTGGCCTCGGCGGGCTTCGACCAGTCGATGATCGTCTGGGACCGCGCGGCTGGGCACGCGCGGGCGGTGGTGCGCTGGCATGCGGGGGCGGTGAATGCGCTCGCCGCACTTCCCGGCGGGCGCTTCGCCTCGGGCGGGGAGGATGGGCGCATCGCGCTCTGGGGACCGGATCCGCGCGGCGGCACGCCGGAGCGCGTGCTGGACGGGCATGAGGGGCCGGTGGCGGGGCTCGCCTGGCACGATGGCGTCCTGGCCTCGGCCGCCTGGGACGGCACGGTGCGGCTGTGGCGCGAGGGCGCGGCGCCGCGCGTTCTGGAAGGCCACCGCGGCAACGTGAACGCGGTGGCCTTCCGCAGCGACGGCGTGCCGGTGAGCGCCGGCTACGACGGAACGCTGCGCGCCTGGGGCGCGGATGGCGTGCCGGAGACGATCGCCGAGTTCGGCCTTCCGCAGACAGCGCTCGTCGCCTTGCCCGACGGGGCGCTGGCCGCGGGCGGCGTCGACGGCCGCGTGCGCCTGGTGGCTGCGAATGGGGAGGTGCGCGAGATCCTCGCCGCGGGGCGGCCGGTGGTCGCGTTGGCAGCGAATGCGCGCGGGACGCTGCTGGCGGCGGGGACGCTCGGCGGCAGTGTCGCGATCCTTGGCCTGCCGGAGGGGCGGTTGCTGCACACGCTGGATGGGCCGGGTACGCCCGTCTGGTCGGCCGCTTTCGACGCGGATGGGCGCACATTGTGGACGGGCGGCGCCGATCGGCGCGTGCGGCGCTGGGATGCGCTCGCGGGCCGCGCGATCGGCCCGGTGCGGGAAGCGGCGGCCGAGGACACCCGCGCGGGCCTCGACCAGCATGGCGCGCGGGTCTTCCGGGCCTGTTCCGCCTGCCATGCCCTGACGCCCGAGGGCGGCAACATGGCCGGGCCGAACCTGCACGGGCTGTTCGGGCGTCGGATGGGCAGCGTCGCGGGCTATGCCTATTCGGATCGGCTCGCGCGCGGGGACATCGTCTGGACGCCGGAGACGTTCGCGGATCTGTTCACCCGCGGGCCGGACGTGGTGACGCCGGGGACGAAGATGCCGGTGCAGCGCATCGAGAATGCCGAGGACATGGCGGCGCTGCTGCGCTTCCTCGATCAGGCGACGCGCTAAGGCAACAGGCGGAAGAGCGTTACCTCGCGCAGGGTGCGGTCCTCGAGTTCCAGCGTCGTCGGCACGGCGTGGCGGGACAGGGGCTCGAGACCCTCGCGCGGCAGGTAGGCGCGGCCGGGATCGGCGAGGAGCACATCGGCGCCTGTTGCCGCCATCCCGCGCAGCCAAGGCAGGATGTGCGCCGTCATCGGCGCCTCGTAGCAGACGTCGCCGGCGAGGATGACGTCCCAGCGGCAGGGCGCGCCGACGATGTCGCCCTCGGGCGTCGCGACCGACACACCGTTCAAGGTGGCGTTGAGTCGCACGGCGGCCAGCGCGAGGGGGTCGATCTCCGCGGCTTCGACCAGCGCGGCGCCGGATTTCGCGGCCGCGATGGCGGCGATGCCGCAGCCGGCGGCAAAGTCGAGAACCCGCTTGCCTGCGACGCGTGCCGGTTCGTCCAGCAGCAGCCGCGCCGTCGCCTGCCCGCCGGGCCAGGCGAAGGCCCAGAAGGGCGGCTCGATGTTGCGTTCCTTCAGCCATTCCTCCGTGGCCTGCCAGATCGGCGTGATCTCGCTGGCGAGGTGGAGCGCGATCTCGGGCACGATCGACGCGCGCGCGACCGCGGTGTGGGTCCGCACGAAATCCTCGGGGCTCACAGCCGGCCGATCAGGAAGGCGAGCGCGATCGCGAGGCCGACATCGCGGTTCGCCTTGAACAGCCGCAGGCACAGCGCCGGATCGCCGATGTCGATCGTCACGACCTGCCGCGCCAGCAGCGCCGCCGGCAGCAGCAGCGCCGGGACGTAGAGCCAGGACAGGCCCGCGAGCCAGCCCGCCAGCAGCAGCAGCACGAGCGTCACCGCATAGCAGGCGGCGAGGAAGGGGCGCGTCTTCTCGCCGAACCGCAGCGCGGTGGAGCGGATGCCGACCAGCGCATCGTCCTCGCGGTCCTGGTGCGCGTAGATCGTGTCGTAGCCGAGGATCCAGAAGAAGCCCGCGGCCCAGAGCGCGATCGCCGCCGCATCCAGCCCGCCGGTCGCCGAGGCGTAGCCCATCGGCGCCGCCCAGGAGAACACGACGCCGAGCACCGCCTGCGGCCAGTCCGTCAGGCGCTTCGCGAGCGGATAGAGCGCGATCGGCACCAGCGAGAGCACGCCGAGCAGGATCGCCGCCCAGGGCAGTTGCACCAGGATCAGCAGCGAGACGAGCAGCAGCCCGAGCAGGAAGGCGAGCGCCTGCTTCGGCCGCACCGCGCCCGAGGCCAGCGGCCGCCCCGCCGTGCGTTCCACCTGGCGGTCGAGGTCGCGGTCCCAGAGGTCGTTCACCACGCAGCCCGCGCCGCGCATCAGCACGGCGCCCAGGCCGAACAGGACGGTCAGCCACAGCCCACGCCCCCAGGAGGGCGCGGCCATGGCGAAGGCCCAGAGGCCGGGCAGGAACAGCAGCCAGGACCCGATCGGGCGGTCGAGGCGCATCAGCAGGGCATAGGGGCGCCAGCCCTCGGGCAGGCGCGCGACCCAGCCGCCGGCGCGGATGTCGGTATAGCCGCTCACGCGCCGTATAAGGGGTGCGGAGACCCGCCATGTCCACCCCGCGACTGTTCCACGACGCCGCCCTGGCCGAGGGCGCCGAGATCCCCGGCACGCCGGCCCAGGCGCACCACCTCGGCACCGTGCTGCGGCGCGGGGCGGGGGACGAGGTCGCCGTCTTCAACGCCCGCGACGGGGAGTTCGCCGCAACCATCGCGCATCTGCGCAAGGACCGCTGCGCCTTCGCGCTCGGGGCGCGGCAGCGCGGCGCGGCAGCGGAGCCCGACCTGCGCCTGGTGGTCGCGGCGATCAAGCGGGACGCGATGGACTGGATCGTGGAGAAGGCGACGGAGCTCGGCGTCTCGGTCATCCAGCCGGTGATGACGCGGCGCAGCATCGTCGACCGCGTGAACCTCGATCGCCTGGCCGCCATCGCGCGCGGCGCGGCCGAGCAATGCGAGCGGCTGTCGGTGCCGGAGGTCCGCGCCGCGCTGCCCCTGCACGCCGCGCTCGATGCCTGGGATGGCACGCCGCTGCTGGTCGCCGCGGAACGCAGGGGAGCATTGCCGATCCGTCATGTCGCAGCCGGGATGAGGCTTCCCTGCGGTTGGCTCGTCGGACCCGAGGGCGGCTTCGAGGGGGGTGAACTTGACGACGCCATGCGTCGTCCCTTTGTTACCGCCGTCGCCCTCGGCCCCCGCATCCTGCGGGCCGAGACGGCGGCGGTCGCGGGCCTTGCGGTGCTCCAGGCGCTGGCGGGGGACTGGGACGTGAGCTGAACGCGCCGCGTCCTGCGGCGACCGCGGAAGGGCTGCATGTCGAATCCTGGCGAGTCGGATCCTACGCCGATCACCTCGGCGCGTCAGCTTGCCGGGTGGTTCGCCGCCGGCAGCAAGCCGCGCGCGCAGTGGCGCATCGGGACCGAGCACGAGAAGTTCGGCTTCCGCCGCGACGACCTTGCCCCCCCGCCCTACGAGCCGGGCGGCATCCGCGCCATGCTCGAAGGGCTGATGGCCTTCGGGTGGCAGCCGATCCTCGACCGCGGCAATCCGATCGGGCTGAAGCGCGGCGATGCCTCCGTCTCGCTCGAGCCCGGCGGGCAGTTCGAACTCTCCGGCGCGCCGCTCGCGAACATGCACGACGCCGCGGCGGAACTCGCGCAGCATCTCGATGAGGTACGCCAGGTGGCGGCGCCGCTCGGCCTCGGCTTCGCGCCGCTCGGCTTCCATCCGCTCGCGACGCGCGCGCAGATGCCGTGGATGCCCAAGGGTCGCTACGCGATCATGCGGGAATACATGCCGCGGGTCGGGCATATGGGCCTCGACATGATGCTGCGGACCTGCACGGTGCAGGTGAACCTCGACTTCGGCGACGAGGCCGACATGGTCGAGAAGCTGCGCGTGTCGTTGGCGCTGCAGCCGCTCGCCACGGCGCTGTTCGCCAATTCGCCCTTCGCCGAGGGCACGCCGAACGGCTACCGCACCCTGCGCGGCAAGGTCTGGACCGACACCGATCCCGACCGCACCGGCATCCCGTCCGTGGTGTTCGAGGACGGCTTCGGCTTCGAGCGCTTCGCCGACTGGGTGCTCGACGTGCCGATGTACTTCATCATGCGCGACGGGCAGTGGATCGACGCGGCGGGCATGTCCTTCCGCGCCTTCCTCGAAGGCCGGGCGGAGAAGCTCAAGGGCCACACCGCAACGATGGGGGACTGGGCGGACCACGTCACGACCGTCTTCACCGATGTGCGGCTGAAGCGCTTCCTCGAGATGCGCGGCGCCGACGCCGGTGCGCCCGCCTTCCTGAACGCGCTGCCGGCCTTCTGGGTCGGGCTGATCTACGACGACGCCGCGCAGAAGGCCGCGCGGGCGCTGACCAAGGACTGGACCGTCGGCGAGATGCGCGCGCTGCGCGAGGCGGTGCCGGCCCAGGCGCTGGAGGCGAGCATCGGCGGGCGGCCGCTGCGCGATGTCGCCCGTGACGTGCTGGCGATCGCGCGCGACGGCCTGAAGGCGCGCGGCGCGGGAGAGGAGATGTTCCTCGATCCGCTCGACTTCGTGGTGGCGAGGGGGCAGACCCAGGCGGATCGCTGGCTCGAGCGCAACGCGGCGGCCTGGGGCGGGGACGTCTCGCGGATCTTTTCCGAGGCGGCGATCTAGGCCGCCGGGCCGTTCAGCCTTCGAGCAGCCCGCCGATCACGGCGCCGACCAGGTTCACCGCGCCCTCGGCGACCGCTACCGCGCCGTCGGCCACGACCGCCAGCGCGCCATCGAGCGTCAGGTCCACGATGTCCGCCGCGCCGTCCAGGCCGGCTTCGACATTGTCGCCTGTCTGGCGGCGCCGTTCTTCCTCCACCGCGTGAAGGGCGGCCTCGTCGACAGGGATCCTGGGGTCCATGGGCGGTGCTCCCGAAAGCCGACCGAAGCCTCGCGCCGGCGGGCCGGCCGGCGCGAGGAAATCCTTCAGCCGACCGCGGTGCCGCCGACCGTCAGGCCGGTCATCTTCAGCGTCGGCTGGCCGACGCCCACCGGCACGCCCTGGCCCTGCTTGCCGCAGGTGCCGATCCCCGGGTCGAGCGCCATGTCGTTCGCCACCATCGCGACCTTGGTCAGCGCATCCGGGCCGTTGCCGATCAGCGTCGCACCCTTCACCGGCGCGCCGATCTTCCCGTTCTCGATCAGGTAGGCCTCGCTCGCCGCGAAGACGAACTTGCCCGAGGTGATGTCCACCTGCCCGCCGCCGAAATTCACGGCAAACAGGCCGCGCTTGACGGAGGACAACACCTCCTCCGGCGCATGCGCCCCGCCGAGCATGACGGTGTTGGTCATGCGCGGCATGGGGGCGTGCGCATAGGATTGGCGGCGGCCGTTGCCGGTGGGCGCGACGCCCATCAGCCGGGCGTTCTGCCGGTCCTGCAGGAAGCCGGTGAGGATGCCGTCCTCGATCAGCACGGTGCGGCCCGAGGGCGTGCCCTCGTCGTCGACGGTGATCGATCCGCGCCGGTCGGGGATGGTGCCGTCGTCCACCACGGTGACACCCGCCGCGGCGATGCGCTGGCCGAGCAGCCCGGCGAAGGCGGAGGTCTTCTTGCGGTTGAAGTCGCCCTCGAGCCCGTGGCCGATCGCCTCGTGCAGCAGGATGCCGGGCCAGCCCGGGCCGAGGACGACCTCCATCTCGCCCGCCGGGGCGGGGACGCTGTCGAGGTTCACCAGGGCCTGGCGCAGCGCCTCCTCGACGCCCGCCTTCCAGGCATCGCCGGCGAGGATGCGAGCATAGTCGAAGCGGCCGCCGGTGCCGAAGGACCCGGTCTCTCGACGCCCGTCCTTCTCCACGACGATCGAGACCGAGAAGCGCACCAGCGGGCGCAGGTCGGCCACGCGCTGCCCGTCCGGGCGCAGGATCTGTACCGCCTGCCATTCGCCGGTGATCGAGGCCGAGACCTGCACCACGCGCGGATCCCGGGCGCGGGCGAAGGCGTCGATCTGCTGCAGCAACGCGGTCTTGGCGCCGAAATCCATGGCCGTCAGCGGATTGGCGTCGGAATAGAGGCGTGCGTTGGTCGCGCGCGGTCCCGCCTCCAGCGTGCCGGAGCGGCCCTGGCGGACGGCCTTCACCGTCTCCGCCGCGCGGGCCAGCGCCGCATCGGAGAGTTCCCCGGCATGGGCGTAGCCCGCGGCCTCCCCGCTGACCGCGCGGAGGCCGAAGCCGCGCGTGGCGTCGTAGGAGGCCGAGCGGATGCGGCCATCGTCGATCGCGATGGCCTCGCTCTCCCGGTATTCGAGGAAGAGTTCCCCATCCTCGCAGCCCTCGGTCGCCTCGCGCAGGCGGCGTTCGGCCGCATCCCGGTCCAGCAGGCCGAAGAACAGGGCGTCGGTGGTCGCAAGGGCGGTCATGGGATCTCCTGGGGCACTGCCTGAGAGATGGTGATCTCCCGCGGCAGGCGAAGGGTGGCGATCGTCCCCTGGCCCGGCGCGCTGGTGAGCGCAAGGCTGCCGCCCATCGCCTCGGCCAGCAAGCGGGCCAGGTGCAGCCCAAGGCCCGAGCCGCCGAACCGCCGCGACAATGCGGAATCGAGCTGCGTGAAGGGCTCGAAGGCGCGCGGAATGTCGTCCGGGGCCATGCCGATCCCGGTATCGGAGATGTGGAAAACGACCCCGCCCTCGCCATCCGGCCCGACTGAGAGGTTCAGCCGCCCCCCGGCCGGGGTGAACTTCACCGCGTTGTCCAGCAGCGCGCGCAGCACGCGGCGCAAGCGGCGGGAATCGCAGGCCAGAGCGGGCAGGTCCCGGGCGGCTTCGGTCGTGAGGGTGAGGCCGCCTGCCTCGGCGGCGGGGCGGATTGCGGCGGCGACGTCTTGCAACACCGCCTCGGCGTCCACGGGCACGGCCGGCGGGGGCGGGGCCGGGCCGCCGGCGCTCGCGACGTCGAGGATGTCCTCGATCAGGGACAGGAGCTGGCGGCCCGCATCGTGCACGGCGGTCGCATACTCGGTGACCTCGGCAGGGCGGGGATCGGTGAGCAGCGCCTCGGCGAAGCCGATGACGGCCGAGAGCGGGGTGCGCAACTCGTGGCTCATGGTGGCGAGGAAGCGCGACTTCGCGGCGCTCGCGGCCTCGGCGGCGCTGCGGGCGAGTTCGAGCTCGTCGCGGATGCGCCGGTCCTCGGTCACGTCGTTGTAGGTGCGGACGAAGCCGCCATCCGGCGTCCGGTCGGTCGTCACCTCGATGATGCGGCCATCCGGGCGGCGGCGGGTGTAGCGGTCGGGCGCCCGCAGCGGGATGTCCCAGCGATCGCCGAGGATGCGCCGCGCGTCCTCGGGCGCGCCGTAGACGCCCCCGCCGATCTGGTCGGACCGCAGCTCGAGGATGTGGCGCCCGGGTCGGAACCCATCCGCCGGCAGGCCGGTCATGGCGGCGGCCAGCGCGTTGGCGGCGACCACGCGGCCGTCCGCGTCGAACAGGCAGATGCCGTGACGCATGTTCTCGAGCATCACCTGCAGGATGGCGGCGCGCGCCTTGGCCTCGGCCTCGGCCCGCGCGACCGCGGTGATGTCGACATGGGTGATGATGAAGCCGCCATCCGGCGTGGGGTCCGAGGCGACCTCGATGACGCGCCCGTCCGGCGTCTCGCGCACCGAACGGTGGGGCTTCGTGCGGTCCAGGGCGAGCGCGGCCTCGACGATGCGGGTCGCCTGCGGCTCGGGCCCGAGGCCGCCATGCGCGTGCTGCGCGCGGATCAGGTCGCCGATCGACCGACCGGGCCAGACCTCGCCCGGCTCATGGCCGGCGAGACGTGCGGCGAGCTCGTTCGACGCCACGACACGATGGTCGGGCCCGAAGATGACCAGGCCGTGGCGCATGGACGCCATGGCGGTTTCGACCAGCTGGGCGCGCCGCCGCGCTTCCTCCTCGGCGTGCCAGAGCTCCGTGATGTCGGTGATGACCGAGATGTGGCCGCCATCGGGCAGCGGGGCCGTGCGGACGTCGAGCGCGGTGCCGTTGGCGCGCAGCCGGCGTCGCGCCTGGGGCTGGGAGAGGTCGCGCGCCATCTCGCGCGCGTAGAGCGCCTCGGCCTCGCCGGCTCCGTACTCCCCGGCTTCGGCGCGGCGGCGGATGACGTCCCACAGGGTGTCGCCGACCTGCAGCGGGGCGCCTTCCATCAGGCGCGTGTAGGCGGTGTTGAACATGGCGACGCGGGAGTCCGGCCCCCACACGCAGACGCCCTGGGGCAGCGCTTCGAGCACGCCGTCGAGGATCGCCGCCCGGCGTCCGGCGTCGTGCTCGGCGCGGGACAGGTCGGTCACGTCCTCCGATTCGATGAGGAAGCCGCCATCCGGCTGCGGCGTGCTGAGGTAGCGGACGACCGTGCCGTCGGGGCGTTCGCGCTGCGCCGTGCGCGGTCGGCGGCGATCCGCGGCGAGGGCGCTGCGCAGGTGCTCGCGGTCGCGGCTGGTGAGGAATTCGCCGGCGCTGTCGAGCGCCGCCAGCACCTCGTGCAGCGTCGGCTTGCCGGCCAGCATCTCCACGCTCGCGCCGGAATGGCGACGATAGGCCGGGTTGTGCAGGACCAGCCGCTGCGCCTCATCGAACAGCGCGATGCCGCCGCGCTGGCCGTTCAGGGCGCGTTCGAGCAGCGTCGTCCGCTCGCGCAGCGTCGCCTCCGCGCGATCGAAGGCGGTGATGTCGACCAGCAGCATCGCGAAGCCGCCCTGGGCGAGCGGCAGGATCGACACCTCGTTGATGCGGGTGCCATCGGCGCTGCGCTGGCTGCGGCGGGAGGACCGCGCGCGGTCGAACGCGAGGGCTTCGGACGCCAGCCGCACCGGGTCTCCGGGGCCCAACAGGCCGCGGAAGGCCATCAGCCGGAACAGGTTGGCGAGCGGCGTGCCGGGCGGGAAACGGTTCGCCTCGGCGCCGGCATCGCGCCAGAAGGCTGCGTTGGCGAGGACCAGCCGATCCGCCCCGTCCACCACGACCATGGCGTGGGGGAGGGCCTCGAGGGCTCGGAGCGCGGCGGCCTCCGCTGTCATCCGGGCGTAGATCGGGGGTTGGGACGGCGCACGGCATGCAGCGCCAGCAGCGTCCCGGTCAGGACCAGCACCGCCACCGCCTGATGCAGCGTGCCGAGCCAGACCGGCACGACCAGCAGCAGCGTGGCGACGCCGAGCCCGTATTGCAGCACCACGGCGATGGCGAGGCCGACGACCGATCCGCGCACCCGTCCGCGCGGCAGCGCGCGCCATGCCTCGATGGCGGCCCAGCCGGCCAGCAGCAGGGTCGCCGTGGCGACGAGGCGATGGTTGAACTGCACGGCCGCGATGTTGGCGGTCAGATTCTGCCAGGCCGGCGCGAGGTCCCAGTAGCCTTCGGGCACGAAGTGTCCATCCATGAGGGGAAACGTATTGTAGGAAAGGCCAGCGCGGACTCCTGCCACGAAACCACCGGCGAGCATCGCCATGACTGCCGCGCACGCGGTGATGTGAACGAGGCGGCGCAGCCGCGTCGGTGTGGCGTCCTCCGTCGGACGCGCGCGAAGCAGGCCGAGCGCCGTCCAGACGAGCATCGCGTACAGGAGGAAGGCCATGGAGAGATGCACCACGAGCCGGTAGGGCGAGACGGCGGTGCGGTCGGCTTCGAAGCCCGAGGCGACCATGAACCACCCGATCGCCCCCTGCGCGCCGCCGAGCGCGAGCAGCAGCACGAGCCGCGGCTTCAGCCCCGCCGGCACGCGCCCGCGCAGCCAGAACCACGCCATGCCGGCGACGTAGGCGAGCCCGATCAGTCGCCCCCAGAAGCGGTGGATCCATTCCAGCCAGAAGATCTCCTTGAACCCCTCGATCCCGAATCCCGCATTGACGAGCTGATACTGCGGGATGGTGCGGTAGAGATCGTAAAGGCGCTGCCATTCGGCCTCGGACAGCGGGGGCAGGGTGCCCGCGATCGGCGCCCATTCCATGATCGACAGGCCCGACCCGGTCAGGCGCGTGGCGCCCCCGATCGCGACCATGATCCAGACGAGGCCGGCCACGACGAGCAACCACCGCGCGACGGCGCGGGCATCGGCGGCGGAGCGGTCGGCGGGCGGGGCGGCGAGGGTGCGGGCATCGAATGGCATGGCGGCGATATAGGCCGGGGTCGCGCGTCGCGCATCGGGGCGGCTTGCCCGGGACGTGCGCCCCTGCTACCCGCCGCGGCCATGTCTCCCGAGCCGAGCGCCGGGGCCGCCCCTGCCGCGCCTTCGGGTGCAGCACCGCCGACCCTTTCCGTCGTGATCCCCGTCCGCAACGAGGCGCCGAACATCGGGCCCCTCGTGGCCGAGATCGAGGCTGCCCTCGCCGCCGTGCCGCACGAGATCGTCTATGTCGACGACGGGTCGACCGACGACACCTGGGCGGCGCTGCAGGCCGCCCGCGAGGTCGGGGCCCCCGTTCATGCCCTGCGCCACAAGGCGTCCTGCGGGCAGTCGGCCGCGGTCATCACCGGGGTGAAGGCGGCGCGCGGGCGCTGGATCGCGACGCTGGACGGGGACGGGCAGAACGACCCGGCCGACATCCCGAAGATGCTCGCCCGCGCCGAGGCCGAGGCCGCCGCCGGGCGCCGCACCCTGGTCGCGGGGCATCGGGTGAACCGCAAGGACAGTGGCATCAAGCGGTATTCCAGCCGGATCGCGAATGCCGTGCGCTCGCGTCTGCTGAAGGACGCGACGCCGGATACCGGCTGCGGGCTGAAGGTCTTCGCGCGGGACCTGTTCCTCGACCTTCCGCATTTCGACCACATGCACCGCTTCCTGCCGGCGTTGACGCTGCGCCAGGGCGGGTCGGTCGTCAGCGAGCCGGTGAACCACCGGCCGCGGGTGCGCGGGGCGTCGAACTACGGGACGCTCGACCGGCTGCTGGTCAGCATCTTCGACCTGATCGGCATGGCCTGGCTGCAGCGGCGCGGCAAGCGACCGGCCATCGAGCGCGACACAGGGCCATGACCGCGGAGGCGGCGTCCGCCCGGCGCCGCGCGGCGCTGGTCAAGCTGGGCGTGCTGGCGGCGGGGCTCGCCGTGGCGGGGCTGCTGTTGCGCAGCATCGGCTTCGCGCCAGGCACCGAATGGGTCGACCGCTGGGTGCTGGGGCAGGGGCTGCTGGGCGACGTCGTCTTCGTGGCGATGGGCGCGGCGGCGACGGCCGCCGGCGTGCCGCGACAGGGCGTCGCCTTCCTCGGGGGCTATGCCTTCGGGACGGTCGAAGGGACGCTCCTGTCGCTGGCGGCCCAGGTGGCGGGTTGCGCCGCGTCCTATGGCTGGGCGAAGGCGGTCGGGCGGGGCTGGGCGGAACGGCGGCTCGCCGGTCGCTTCGGGCACCGGCTGCGGCCGCTGCGGGACGTGCTGGCCGGCAGCCCGTTCAACGCGACGCTGGCGCTGCGGCTGCTGCCGGTGGGCAACAACCTGGCGCTGAACCTTCTGGCGGGCATGGCGTCCATTCCGCTGGTTCCGTTCCTGGCGGGTTCGGCCGTCGGATACCTGCCGCAGACGGTGATCTTCGCGCTGCTCGGCAAGGGCATCCGGGTGGACGGGGCGTGGCAGCTGGGGCTGGCGGTGGCACTCTTCGTCGTCTCGGCCGGGATCGGGCTGCTGCTGCTGCGCCGGCACCGGGCGGGCCAGGCGCTCGAGGACGAGGACGCGCGCTGATTGCGCTGGATCATGGACGGCCGCGGCCGTCCGGGGGACGTGACGGCATGGACACGGATGTCGCGATCATCGGGGCGGGGCCGGCCGGGCTGGCACTCGCCTGCGCATTGGCCGGCAGCGGGCGGACGGTCACGCTGCTGGAACGCGCGCCGGAGGCCTCCATCGCCGATCCGGCCTTCGACGGGCGCGAGATCGCGCTGACCCACCGGTCCCAGGCGATCCTGCGCGACCTTGGCGCCTGGGAGCGCATCCCGGCTGCCGAGATGGCGCCGCTGCGCGAAGCGAAGGTGATCAACGGCGCCTCGCCGCTCGCGCTGCGCTTCGCGCCGGGCGGGGATGAGCCGCTGGGGCGGCTGGTGCCGAACCACCTGATCCGCCGCGCACTGTTCGAGGCGATGGCCGCGTGGGGCGAGGCCCGTCTGCTGGCCGGGCGGGCGGTGACGGGGCTTGCGCTCGGCGCCAAGGGGGCGGTCGTGGCGCTCGATGGCGGCGAGGAGGTCTCGGCACGGGTGGTCGTCGCGGCGGATTCCCGCTTTTCCGAGGCGCGGCGGCGGGCTGGGATCGGGGCGCAGATGCTCGATTTCGGGCGCACCATGATCGTGGCGCGCGTCGCGCATGAACGACCGCACGGGGGCGTCGCGACGGAGTGGTTCGGCCATGGCCAGACCATCGCCATGCTGCCGCTGGCGGGCGACGTCTCCTCGGTCGTGCTGACGCTGCCGCCGGCCAAGGCGGAGCGCCTGATGGCGATGACGCCCGGGGCCTTCGCCGAGGAAGTGGCGCGGCGCTACGAGGGGCGGCTCGGCGCCATGCGCCCGGCCGGAACGCGGCACGCCTATCCGCTGGTCGCGACCTATGCCCATCGCTTCGCGGGGCGCCGTTTCGCGCTGCTGGGCGACGCCGCGGTCGGGATGCATCCGGTTACGGCGCATGGGTTCAATTTCGGGCTGTCCGGCGCCGAATTGCTGGCGCGGGAGATCCGGGCGGCGGCCGATCCGGGGCACGCGGCGGGGCTGTCGCGCTACGCCGCGGCACACCGGCGGGCGACGCTGCCGCTGTTCCTCGCGACCAATGCGATCGGGCGGCTCTATTCGGATGACCGGGCGCCGGCTCGGGCCGTGCGGGCGGCGCTGATCGGGGCCGGGGCCGTGCTGAGGCCGGTGCGGAAGGCCATCGTGGCCGGGCTGATGGATGCGCCGGCGCGGCGGTCCTCTGGAGGGGCGCTGCCCCTCCAAGCCTCCCCACCAAAGGCCTGAAGGCCTCTGGACACCCAAAAGTGATGGTTTCCAAAGGCCCTTAGGCCTTTGGCAGGGTGAGGTCCGGAGAGGGGCGGCGCCCCTCTCCGCTTGACGCGCCCGAAACGTTGCGCTGAAACTTAACCGAATGGTTCAGTTACCCCAACCTGCGCTCGACCGCGTCTTCGGTGCGCTGACCGACCCCACGCGCCGCGCCATGCTCGCCCGCCTGGCCGAGGACGGAAGCCTGTCGATCAGCGAACTGGCGAAGCCGCTGCCGATGTCCCTGCCGGCGGTGATGAAGCACCTCGACGTGCTGGAAGGGGCGGGGCTGGTGGCGCGGCAGAAGGCGGGGCGCACGGTGACCTGCCGGCTGGTCGGTGCGCCGCTCGAGGACGCGATGGCCTGGCTGCAGCGCTATGCCCGGTTCTGGGAGGAAAGCCTCGACCGCCTTGCCGCGGCGCTGGAGCGCGCGCCGTGACGCCGAGCCTGACCCTGGTCCGCCGCCTGCGGGCCTCGCCCGCGCAGGTCTTCGCCGCCTGGATCCGGGCCGAGACGCTGGCGACCTGGTTCGGCCCGCACCACACGCGGGTGGAGGACGCCGAACTCGACGTCCGGCCCGGCGGTCGCTTCCGCGTCGTGCTGCGCGAGGACAACGGCGAGCGGCACGAGGTCGGCGGCACCTACACCGAGGTGGCGGCGGGCGAGGGTCTCGCCTTCACCTGGGCCTGGCACAGCACGCCCGAACGGCAATCGCGGGTGAGCGTCCGCTTGCGCCCGGTGGCCGAGGGCACGGAACTGACGCTGGTCCATGACCGCTTCGCCGACGAGGCGACCGCGACCCGGCACCGGCGCGGCTGGACGGAATCGCTCGAACGCCTGGACGCGCTGTTCGGCGGCGGGGCGCAACACGACGGATCGAGGGAGACGACGCGATGACGGGACACGTGCTTCTGCTGCTCGGCACCAAGAAGGGGGTCTTCATCGCGGAAGGCGATGCCGGCCGGCGCGACTGGGCGCTGCGCGGTCCCTTCTGCGAGACATGGCCGATCAACCACGCCATCGCCGATCCGGCGACGGGCACGATCTGGGCCGCCGGGGGCAACGAGTGGTTCGGGCCGGCGGTGTGGCGGTCGGAGGATCTCGGCCGGACCTGGACGCATTCCAGCGCGGGGCTCGCCTATCCGGAGGGGGAGACACCGATCAAGTCGGCCTGGTCCCTGGCGCTCGGGCCGGACGGGACGCTCTGGTGCGGGGTGGAGCCGGCCGGGCTGTTCCGCAGCACCGATCGCGGCGAGACCTGGACCCCTGTGACGGGGCTGAGCGAGCACCCCAGCCGGCCCGAATGGCAGCCGGGCGGTGGGGGGATGATCCTGCACGGCATCGTCACGCACCCGACCGACCCGAACCGGGTCTGGGTGGCGGTTTCGGTCGCCGGGGTCTTCGCGACCGAGGATGGCGGGGCGACCTGGACGGCGCGCAACCGCGGCACCCGGCAGGACTACGCGCCGGAGGAGCAGCGCTATCCCGAGCACGGCCAATGCGTGCATGCCCTCGCCATGGCGGCGGGGATGCCCGACCGGCTGTACCAGCAGAACCATTGCGGCATGTACCGCAGCGACGATGGCGGCCGGCGGTGGGAGAGCATCGAGGCGGGGTTGCCGTCCTCCTTCGGCTTTCCGGCCGCGGCGCATCCGCGGGACCCGGACACGCTGTTCCTGATGCCGCTGAACGGGGACCAGGCCGGACGCTTCATGCCCGGGGCGGCGGCGGCGGTGTGGCGCACGCGCGACGCCGGGGCGAGCTGGCAGGCGATGCGCGCGGGCCTGCCGCAGAAGAACGCCTATTTCGGCGTGCTGCGCCGGGCGATGGCGACCGACCGGATGGAACCCGCCGGCGTCTATTTCGGAACCAGCGGCGGCGGGTTGTTCGCGAGCGCCGACGAAGGCGAGACCTGGTCCAGCATCGCCGAGCACCTGCCCACCATCCTCAGCGTCGAGACGCTGGTGCGCGATGGCTGAGGCGGTGACCGTTCTGCTGCCCGAGGCGCTGCGGCGCCTGTTTCCCGGCGCGCCGGGGCTGGTGGAGGTGGCCGCGGGCAGTGTGGCGGAGGCGATCGCTGCGCTGGACGGGCGATGGCCGGGGATGCGCGACCGCCTGTGCGATTCGACGCCCGCCATCCGTCGGCACCTCAACATCTTCGTGGACGGCGAGCGCGCCAGGCTCGAGACGCCCATCCCGCCGGGGGGCGAGATGATCGTCATGACGTGGATCAGCGGCGGGTAGCCGGGCCCTCGAGCCTGCCGGCCTCGACCCGGGCCCACGCCGCAGGCGCGCGCCCGCGCAGGCCGCCTTACGCCTTGTGCGGGACCATCGCGCTGGCGGTCACCTCGGCGTGGCCCAGCGCCTCCCCCGCCGCGAAGCGGGTGGCGTTGCCGAGGGTGACCTCGGCGATCGCGCCGAGCGCCTCGGCGGTGAAGAAGGCCTGGTGGCCGGTGACCAGCACGTTGGGGAACGTGAGCAGCCGCGCGATCACGTCGTCGGTCAGGATCTCGTTCGACAGATCCTCGAAGAAGAGATCGGCCTCCTGCTCGTAGACGTCGATAGCGAGGCCGCCGAGCCGGCCGGATTTCAGGGCCTCGATCGCGGCCTCGGTGTCGATCAGCCCGCCACGACTGGTGTTGACGACCAGGAGCCCGGGCTTGGCGATGGCGAGGGTCTCGGCGCGGACGACGTGGTGCGTCTCGGGCGTCAGCGGGCAGTGCAGGGTCAGGATGTCGGCCTGCGCGGCGATCGCCCGCGGATCCATGTAGGTCACGCCGATCGCCTGCAGCCCGGGGTCGGGATGGACGTCCGAGGCGAGGACGCGGCAGCCGAAGCCGGCGGCGAGGATGCGCGCGACGATCGCACCGATCTTGCCGGTGCCGAGCACGCCCACGGTCTTGCCGTTCAGGTCGAAGCCGAGCAGGCCTTCCAGGGCGAAGTTGCCGTCCCGCGTGCGCTGGTAGGCGCGGTGGATGCCGCGCACCAGGGAGAGCATCAGGCCGATGGCGAACTCGGCCACCGCATGGGGCGAATAGGCCGGCACGCGTGCGACCTTGAGCCCGAGGCGCTGCGCCGCGGCCAAGTCGACATTGTTGAAGCCCGCGCAGCGCAGGAGCAGCAGCCGCGTGCCGCCCGCGGCGAGCACCTCAAGCACCGGGGCGGAGAGGTCGTCGTTGACAAAGGCGCAGACCGCCTCGGCGCCATTGGCGAGCGGCGCGGTCAGCGGCGCGAGGCGCGGCTCGAAATAGAGGATCTCGTGCGCCGAGGCTCCCGGCGCGCCTTCGAAGCTGCGGCGGTCGTAGGGCTTGGTGCTGAACATGGCGATGCGCATGGTGGCCTCCGCGCCCGTCAGCCCAGCATGAGCTGGACGGCGATGATCTTGGCGATGGTCATGGTGGGAAAGACGATCGCGTAGCCGATATCGGCGCGGTCGCTGCCGAGCAGCCGATTGGCGCCGGCGAGGATCGCCGGGTTGCCCGTGGCGCCGGCGCAGACGCCGAACAGGTCGTCGACCCGAATGCGCAGGATCAGGTGGCCGATCAGCAGCACGGTCAGCACGATGGTCGCGAGCACCAGCGCCGCGCCGGCCAGCACCGCAGGGCCCTGCGCCGCCACGGTCTCGACGAAGGGCCGGCCGGAGGCGATGGCGACCTGACCGAGGAAGATCGACAGGCCGAAGTTGCGCAGCACGATGTTGGCTGCGACCGGCATGCGCCAGCCGATGCCGAGGGTGCTGCCGCGCCAGCCGAGGACAAGGGCGACGACGAGCGGCCCGCCCGCGACCCCGAGGCTGAAGCCCCCGCCGCCGGGCAGCGGCACGCGGATCATGCCGGCAAGCAACCCGAGCGCCATGCCGATGCCGATCGAAATGAAGGACAGCTCGGCATTGCCCTTCACGCTGTCGCCGAAATGGGCGGTGATCTCGGGGCGGTGGCCGCTTTCCGCGAGCAGGACGAGGACGTCGCCGTATTCGAGCGCGAGGTCCGGCGCGGGCATCATCACGGCGTCGCCGCGGCGGATCTGGGCGATGCGGAGAGGACAGGCGGGCATCGGCATCTCGGCCAGCGTCCGGCCGCGGAAGGCGGGCTTCGAGACGATGACGCGCACCAGGTCGTAGTCGCTGCGGTCCTTGCCGAGGCGGCCTTCCTCCTCCTCCCCGAGGAGGGCGACGGCTTCCGCCACGGTGGCCGGCGGGCCGAGCAGCAGGAGCCCGTCGCCGCCGGCCAGCATCGTGTTGGGTTCGGCGGGCGCGTTCTGGTGGTTGCGGCGCGTGGCCAGGATGCGGATGCCCTCGGGGAGAGTGGCCTCGATCTCGGCGAGGCGCTGTGGCGGCGCTCCGGGGCGGAGCGTGACCTCGGCATGGCGCAGCGCCGGGGCGGCGACCGGGATCTCCGGACGAAACAGCCGCAGCATGAATCCCATCAGCAGGATCGGGCCGATGACCCCGACGGGATAGGCGACGGCATAGCCGATGGTGGGCTCGGGCCCCCCGCCCGCGGCGGTGATCGCCGCCTGCAGGGCGGAGGTGCTGGTCCCGGCCCCGGCGAACATCCCGGCCGCAACCGCCATCGGCAGGCCGAGCATCTCCCCCACGGCCCGGGCGGCGAAGAGGGCGGCGACGACGGCGAGCAGCGCGAGCAGGATCCAGCGCAGCCCTGGCCCCTTCAGGCCGGCGACGCATTGCGCGCCGTACTGGATGCCGGTGCCGTAGAGGAACATCAGCAGGCCGAGGGTGCCGACGAGTCCGGGTGGTGCGGCCCGCGGCGCGATGGCGCCGATCGCGAGGCCCGAGAAGAGAACGGCGCCGGCGCCGAAGGTGACGCCGAGCACCGGGACCTGCCCAAGTGCATAGCCAAGCCCGATCGCCACGAAGAGGGCGAGCATGGGCGAGCCCTCGAGCAGGCCAGTCAGAATGTCCACGGCGCTTCTCCCCGCCGCTGGGCGCTCGTTGGCCCCGGGCGGCGAGGCATTGTCGCGCGGCGGACGGCGTTCAGTGAAGCGTGAACACGCCGTTCGTGTAGCGCAGCTCCGCCGGGCGGGTCAGCGCGGTGCAGGCGACCCGGACGGAATGGAGCGGGCCGTCGATCTCGCGCTGCCAGAAATCCAGGAAGCGGTTCAGTTCCGGGAATTCCGGCGCGTGGTCGATCTTCTGCCAGACATAGCTCTGCAGGACGTGGGGGTGGTCCGGCATATGGTAGAGCAACTCGGCGGTGGTCATCCGCCAGTCGCGGAATCGGAGGATCGGTTCCAGTCCCTGCAGCACCGTCATTCTGCCTTTCCCTGTGCGGTGGCGCCGTGCGGTTTCAGGCGGGCGGGGCCTCTGACGGGTCGCTCGCCGTCATCAGGATGACATGTGCGGCGCAGCGGATGGCAAGAAAAATCTTATAATATCAATCTATTAGCACTCGCGGTCGATGAGTGCTGCCGAACGCTTGACGGGGCCGGAGCCGGGGCTTAGATCGCTGGCACTCCTCTGGGGGGAGTGCTAACGGCCGGGGTGTTCCGGCACCCGGCCAGGCTTCCCAGGGCGAGCCGTCTCATTCCGAGGCTCAGGAGAGGATAGCTTCATGAAGTTCCGTCCCCTGCACGACCGCGTTCTCGTCCGCCGCATCGAGGCTGAAGAGAAGACCCGCGGCGGCATCATCATCCCCGACACCGCGAAGGAAAAGCCGCAGGAAGGCGAAGTCGTCGCCGTCGGCGCGGGCACCATCAACGAGAAGGGCGAGGTTCGCCCGCTCGACGTGAAGGCCGGCGACCGCATCCTGTTCG
The DNA here is from genome assembly GCF_012927745.1 of Neoroseomonas marina. Classification (GTDB taxonomy): domain Bacteria; phylum Pseudomonadota; class Alphaproteobacteria; order Acetobacterales; family Acetobacteraceae; genus Neoroseomonas; species Neoroseomonas marina. Next base: position 730,273 of record NZ_JABBKX010000001.1, on the reverse strand, counting down.
GCAAGTGGTCGGGCACCGAGGTGAAGCTCGATGGCGAGGAGCTCCTCATCATGAAGGAGAGCGACATCATGGGCATCCTCGAGGGCACCGCCGAGGCGAAGAAGGCCGCCTGAGGCGCCGCTTCCGCTTCCCCGATCAACACAGAATTCCAGAGGTAGAGACACATGGCTGCTAAGGACGTGAAGTTCGGCGCCTCCGCCCGCGAGCGTATGATCCGCGGCGTGGACATCCTGGCCGACGCCGTGAAGGTGACGCTGGGCCCGAAGGGCCGCAACGTCGTCATCGACAAGTCCTTCGGTGCCCCGCGCATCACGAAGGACGGCGTGACGGTCGCCAAGGAAATCGAGCTGGCCGACAAGTTCGAGAACATGGGCGCCCAGATGGTGCGCGAAGTGGCCTCGAAGACGAACGACCTGGCCGGCGACGGCACCACCACCGCGACCGTGCTGGCCCAGGCCATCGTGCGCGAGGGTGCGAAGGCGGTTGCCGCCGGCATGAACCCGATGGACCTCAAGCGCGGCATCGACAAGGCCGTCGCCGAGGTGGTCAAGGAACTCGAGTCCAAGACCAAGAAGATCACGACCTCCGCCGAGGTCGCGCAGGTCGGCTCCATCTCCGCCAACGGCGAGACCGAGATCGGCGAGATGATCGCCCAGGCGATGGAGAAGGTCGGCAACGAGGGCGTCATCACGGTCGAGGAAGCGAAGAGCATCCAGACCGAGCTCGACGTCGTCGAGGGCATGCAGTTCGACCGCGGCTACGTCTCCCCGTACTTCATCACGAATGCGGAGAAGATGATCGCGGAGATGGATGACCCCTACATCCTGATCCACGAGAAGAAGCTGTCCCAGCTGCAGCCGATGCTCCCGCTGCTCGAGGCGGTGGTGCAGTCGGGCCGTCCGCTGGTGATCGTCGCCGAGGACGTCGAGGGCGAGGCGCTGGCCACCCTGGTGGTCAACAAGCTGCGCGGCGGCCTGAAGATCGCTGCCGTGAAGGCGCCGGGCTTCGGCGATCGCCGCAAGGCGATGCTCGAGGACATCGCGATCCTGACGGGCGGCGAGGTCATCTCCGAGGACCTCGGCATCAAGCTCGAGACCGTGACGCTCGCCATGCTCGGCCGCGCCAAGAAGGTGCGGATCGAGAAGGAGAACACCACGATCGTCGAAGGTGCCGGCAAGAAGGACGACATCAAGGGCCGTTGCGAGCAGATCAAGGCGCAGATCGAGGAGACCACCTCGGACTACGACCGTGAGAAGCTGCAGGAGCGCCTGGCGAAGCTCGCGGGCGGCGTCGCGGTGATCCGCGTCGGCGGCTCGACCGAGGTCGAGGTGAAGGAGCGCAAGGACCGCGTCGACGACGCGCTGCATGCGACCCGCGCCGCGGTCGAGGAAGGCATCGTCCCGGGCGGCGGCGTGGCCCTGCTGCGCGCCTCCCAGAAGCTGGCCGGCCTGAAGGCCGACAACAACGACCAGCAGGTCGGCATCGAGATCGTGCGCCGCGCGATCCAGGCGCCGATCCGCCAGATCTCGGAGAACGCCGGCAAGGACGGCGCCGTGGTCGCGGGTGAGGTGCTCCGCACCGACAAGTACGAGTTCGGCTACGACGCGCAGTCGGACGAGTACAAGGACCTGGTCGCCGCCGGCATCATCGACCCGACCAAGGTCGTGCGCACGGCCCTGCAGGACGCCGCTTCGGTGTCCTCGCTGCTGATCACCACCGAGGCGATGGTCGCCGAGCGTCCGGCGAAGCCGGCCGCGGCCCCGGCCGGCGGTGGCGACATGGGCGGCATGGGCGGCATGGACTTCTGATCCTTCGCGGATCGGGAGACCGAGAGGGGGCAGTCCTTCGGGACTGCCCCTTTTTCGTTTTGGCATGCTATGGGGCGGCGAGACCTGCCTGTCCGGGGAAACGCCCATGAAGCGCCGCCATGTCCTGTTCGCACCCGCGCTCGTCGCGCCCGCCCTTGCCCGCGCGCAGGGCGGCTGGCGGCCGAACCGGCCGGTCACCATGATCGTGCCCTATGCCGCGGGCGGCGGGACCGACATCGTCGGGCGCGAATTCGCGCAGATCCTGTCGCAGAAGATCGGCCAGACGGTAGTGGTGGACAATCGCGGTGGCGCCGGCGGGTCGATCGGGACCTTGGCCGCGGTGCGCGCGCGCGGCGACGGCTTCACCTTCCTGTATGCGGTGTCCTCGAACATCGTCATCAATCCGCATGTCTACCGCACGCCGGAGCGCGAGGACCCCGCGCGCGTGCTCGTCCCGGTCGGCATCCTCGCGAACTACCAGTACATCCTGGTGGGCAATCCGCGCTGGCCCGTGACCAACCTGCAGGAGCTGATTGCGCAGGCGCGCGCCAAGCCGGGCGAGGTCACCTTCAGCCATTCCGGCAATGGCGGGAACAACCACCTGGCGGGCAAGCTGCTCGCGCGCATGGCCGGCATCGAGCTGTCCGACGTCGCGTATCGCGGCACCTCGCCGGCGCTGATGGATGCGGTGAACGGGACGGTGCAGTTCAACATCTCCTCCCCGCCGCCGGCGATCCCGCTGGTGCGCGAGGGGCAGCTTCGCCCGATCGCCGTGACCGGCGCGCGCCGTTCGCCGACCTTCCCGGACGTGCCGACGGTCGCCGAGCAGGGCCTGCCCGGATATGCCGTGACCGGCTGGCATGGCGCCTTCTTCCCGCCCGGCACGCCGGCCGAGCCGGTCGCAGCGCTGCGCGCCGCGGTCGCCGAGATCGCGGCCATGCCGGCCTTCCACGAGAAGCTCGGGCGCGATGGCCTCGAACCGCTTGCGGCGCCCGTTTCGACCGACGCCTTCATCGCGCAGGTGCGCGACGAGCACGCCTTCTGGGGCCGCACCATTCCCGAACTCGGCATTCGGGTGGAATGACGTAGCCGCAAGGTCTTGTTGACGCCCCCGGCGCAATCTGCGTCAGATCGAAAGGTCCAGCTGTTCCTTGCCTCGCCTTGCCGTGCCTCCGGAGACCCGGTCGCCTCCAAGCCGATCCCGGGTCCGGTTGCGACACGGCGGTCGCGAACATCGCGCCCGCGGCGACAAGGAGGGGATCGCATGGCGATCGGCACCGTGAAGTGGTTCAACGCGACGAAGGGCTTCGGCTTCATCGTCCCGCAGGATGGCGGCAAGGACGTGTTCGTCCACATCACCGCCGTGCAGAAGGCCGGCCTGACCGGGCTGAACGAGAACCAGAAGGTCAGCTACGACGTGGCGACCGAGCGCGGCAAGGCCGCCGCGGTGAACCTGAAGCCGGTGTGAGGCTTCCGCGCGCCGCGTCCCCGATGTTCACGCTCGAGGAACTGGAGGCGGCGGCGCGCCTCGTCCACCGGACCTTCGCGGCGACGCCCCAGCTGGCGTGGCCGCTGCTCTCGGCGCGCAGTGGCGCCGAGGTCTGGGTCAAGCACGAGAACCACACGCCGACCGGCGCCTTCAAGGTGCGCGGCGGCCTGGTCTACATGGAACGCCTCAAGCGCGAGCGACAACAGGTCGCGGGCGTGATCAGCGCGACGCGCGGCAATCACGGCCAGTCGCTTGCCTATGCCGGGCGGCAGCAGGACGTTCCCGTCACCATCCTCGTCCCGCATGGCAACAGCGCGGAGAAGAACGCAGCGATGCGCGCCTTCGGGGCGCGGCTCGTCGAGCATGGCGAGGATTTCGATGCGGCGCGGGAGGAAGCGGCGCGGCTCGCGGCTGTCGAGGGGCTGGAATTCGCGCCGTCCTTCGCGCGCGACCTGGTGCTCGGCGTCGCGACCTATGCCTTGGAATTCTTCCGCGGCAGCCCGCCGCTCGATGCGCTGTATGTGCCGATCGGCATGGGGTCGGGCATCTGCGGCTGCATTCTGGCGCGCGACCTGCTGGGCTTGAAAACCGAGATCATCGGCGTGCAGAGCACGGGCGCGCCGTCCTATGCGCTCTCCCTCTCGGCGGGGCATGTGGTGACGACCAACCGCGCCGAGACGCGTGCCGACGGGATGGCGACACGCGTGCCGGACCCGCAGGCCTTCGAAATCATCCGCCGCGGCGCGGCGCGCATCGTGACCGTCACGGACGATGAGGTCGCCGCGGCGATCCGCGCGCTGTGGCAGGACACGCACAACCTGGCCGAGGGCGCCGGCGCCGCCGCGCTGGCCGCGATGCTGCAGGAACGCGAGGCGATGCGCGGGAAGCGCGTCGGCCTGGTGCTGTCGGGCGGCAACATCGACCTCGACCTGTTCGGCGATTGGGTGCTGGGGAAAGCATGAGCGACCTTCTGCTGCGCAACGTCCGCCCGATGGGCGGGACGGCGACCGATGTCCTGGTGATGGGCGGGCGCATAGCCGCCGGGCCCGCGCCCGCCGGCACGCCCGAGGAGGACGGGCGCGGGATGTTGCTGCTGCCCGCCTTCGTCGAGGGGCACACGCACCTCGACAAGACCACCTTTCACCTGCCGGACTGGCTGGTGAACGAGGTCGGGCCGCGTATCGAGGACAAGATCGACACCGAGCGCGAATGGCGTGCGCGCACGGGGCATGATGCGGGCGCGGCGTCGCTCGCGATGGCGAAGGCCTTCCTCGCGGCGGGGACGACGCGCATCCGGAGCCATGTGGACGTGGACACGTCGGGCGGCACGACGCATGTCGAGCGTGTGCTGCAGACGCGCGAGGCGATGCGCGGGCTGCAGGACATCCAGGTGGTGGCATTCCCGCAATCGGGCATCCTCGGCCGGCAGGGGACGGAAAGCCTGCTGGATGCGGCGCTCGCGATGGGCGCGGACATCGTCGGCGGGCTCGATCCCTGCGCGATCGAGCGCGATCCGGTGAAGCACCTCGATGTCGTGTTCGGCCTGGCCGAGAAGCACGGCAAGCCGGTGGACATCCACCTGCACGAGCCTGGGACGATGGGGACCTTCTCGCTCGACCTGATCCTCGAGCGCACGCGCGCGCTCGGGATGGAAGGGCAGGTCGTCGTCAGCCACGCCTTCTGCCTGGGCGACATTCCCGAGCGCGATCGCGATGCACTGCTGGCGCGGATGGCCGCACTGGGCGTCGGTATCGCGACGACGGCGCCGGCCTCGCGGCCCGTGCCGCTGGTGGCACCCTGCCGCGCGGCGGGGGTGATGATCTTCGGGGGCAATGACGGCATCCGCGATACCTGGACGCCGTATGGGTCGCCCGACATGCTCGAGCGCGCGATGCTTATCGGGCTGCGCAACAACTTCCGCCGGGACGACGAGGTCGCGATCGCCTTCGACTGCGTGAGCGCGGCCGGGGCCAAGGGATGCGGCTTCGCGGATTACGGGCTGGCGTCCGGCGCGCGCGCGGACCTGGTGCTGGTGGAGGCGCGCAGCCTTGCCGAAGCGGTGGTGGCGCGGCCGGTGCGGAAACTCGTCGTCGCGGGCGGGCGCGTCGTCGCGCGCGACGGGGCGCTGCTGGCGTGAGCGAGGCCCCCGTTGTCGTGGAACGTGCCGCGGAGACCGCGACGCTGTGGCTCGCGCGGCCGGAGCGCGGCAATGCGCTCGGCGCGGAGATCGTAGAGGCGCTGGATACGGGGATCGATGCGGCGGTCGCGGAGGGCGCGCGGCTGATCGTGCTGCGGGGGCGCGGGCGGAATTTCTGCACCGGGCTCGACCTCGCCGATCTCGAAGCCATCAGCGACGGCGACCTGGCGCTGCGGATCCTGCGCATCGAGTTGTTGCTGCAGAAGATCCATGCGCTGCCGGTCACGACGGTCGCGGTGGCGGGCGGGCGGGTGTTCGGCGCTGGGGCGGACCTGTTCGCCGTCTGCGACCATCGGATCGCGCTGCGCGGGTCGTCCTTCGCCTTTCCGGGGCCGGCCTTCGGGCTGGTGTTGGGCACCGGGCGGCTGGCCGGGCTGGTGGGCGATACGGCCGCGCGGCAGGTGCTGCTCGCCGGCCAGGCAATCGAGGCACAGCGGGCGGTGGAACTGGGCCTCGCGACCGCGGTGATCGAGGATGAGGCGGTCGAGGATGCGATCGGAGTCGCGCATAAGGCGGCGACGCGGCTCGATGCCGCAACGGTCGCGGCGCTGCATGGGCGCACGCGGCATGCGGATGATGCGGGGGACCTGGCGGCGCTGGCGCGATCGGTGGCGCGTCCGGGGCTGAAGGCGCGGGTGGAAGCCTACCGGGCGAAGGTCGCGGCCGCGCGGCGGTGACAGGCTGCGGCCGGGCACACCGCGGCCTCCCCTGCGGGGCATACGCTCCGCACGGTTCCGGCGCCGGATGCGACGCGCCTGGGGGGTTGTTCGTGGCGTGAGACTTGCGTGCCACCATGGGCCGCCGGGTCCCCACGCAGGAGCGTCTCGCATTCACCAGTCTCATCTCCGCCGCGTGGACCGCCGCCGGTGACCGCGGCGAGGGCCTTGCGCGTCGCCTTCGGCCTGGCGCTGGGCAGTGTGGGCGGCGCGGTTTTCGCCTGGCTGCACCTGCCCCTGCCCTGGCTGATCGGGGCGCTGGTGGCGGTCGCCGCGGCCCGCATCGCGGGGGCGCCGGCGGAAGGTCATCCCCGGCTGCGGAACGTCTTCCTGGGTATCATCGGCATCGCGCTCGGCCTGTATTTCACGCCGGCGACCGCGGCTGTGCTCATGGCCAAGGCACCGGTGCTGCTGCTGGCGGCCTTCATCACGCTCGCCATCGGGGCGGCACTGGCGCCGACCCTGGCGCATCGTGCCAAGGTGGACATGGCGACGGCCTGGTTCGCCTCCATTCCCGGGGGCGTGGCGGACATGGCGATGCTGGCAGAGGTCTATGGCGGCCGGCCCGGGCCGGTGGCGCTGGCGCAGCTGCTGCGGGTCTGCTCGGTGGTGGTGCTGGTGCCCAACATCTTCGCGCTGCTCGGGCTCCGGGGGGATGTGCCGCAGGCGGCCACCATCCTGCCCTTCGTGCCCTGGGCCCTGGCGTTGCAGTTCGCCGGCGGGCTGGCGGCCGCGATGCTGCTGGTCCGGGTCGGCGTCCGGGCGGGATGGATGCTGGGGCCGCTCGCGGTGACGGCGGCGGTGACGGCCTCGGGCATCACGCTGTCGGGACTGCCGCCGTGGCTGACGGCGGCGGCGCAGGTGGTGCTGGGCACGAGCCTCGGCGCGGCCTTCGGGCGGGAGAGCATCCGCCCGCTGCGACGGTTCCTGCCGCATGCCGTGAGCCAGGTGCTGCTGCTGATGGCCGGCTGCGCGACGGCGGCGGTGCTGCTGTCCTGGCTGTTCCACGAGCCGATGGGCGCGATGATCCTCGGCACCGCGCCCGGGGGCGTGGCGGAGATGAGCCTGACGGGGAAGGTGCTGGGACTCGACGTCGCGCTGATCGTGACGCTGCACGTGACGCGGATCTTCCTAGTCACCGTGCTGACGCCGCCGGTCTTCCGCCTGCTGCATGGGCGGCAGGGGAGGGAATGACCGGCGGTACGGAGCCGCGGGAGAGGGCCGGGCCCACCCCCGCCGGGGATCAGGCGGCCGCGTCGACCGGCTGATAGGGCAGGCGCTTCACGCGATCCATGTTCATCCCCTCGATGCGCAGCAGGCGCGTCGGCCCGTCGCGGCGCGGGGAGTGCAGGATGCCGGGCTCGTACAGGTAGGCGTCGCCGGGCTTCATCGCGTAGTCGCGGAGGCGCTTCGCCTTGCCGGGCGTGCCTTCGCTCGGGCGGGCGAGGCATTCCCAGTCGGTCATGATCGTCTCGCCGGCGGCCTGGCCGTAGATCGCCCAGGACGGGCCGTGGTCGTGCGGGCCCGAGGTCTTGGCGTCGTGATAGGCATGGGCGAGGACGGTGAAGCCGAGTTCGGGGTCTTCGTAGAGGACCTGCCGCTCGGGCGTCTTGTCATTGATGTTGGCGGCGATGAAGGCGGGGTCCTTCAGGGCCTCGCGCACCAGATCGCAGACCATCTGGCGGCCTTCGGCGCCAGGGTGGCCCTTCAGCGCGGCGCGGGCGCGCTGCACGAAGGCATCGAGCGTCATGGGCATAGGCTTTCTCCTCCCGCCTCGGTTCGGGGTAAACAATGCTCCCGCGAGGGCGCGGACGGAAGGGGTCAGGGCTCCGCGAGGAAGGCACGCGTTTCCGCGACGGCCTGGGCGAGGCCGAGCCGGCGGATCAGCACCCCCGGCGGCAGGCCGTGCAGCAGCCGCGACGGGCAGCGGGCGTCGAGCATGACGAAGACGCCCTTGTCGTCGGCGCGGCGGATCAGCCGGCCGAAGGCTTGGCGCAACCGGTGGCGCGCGACGCGGTCGTCGTAGTCCTTGGGCCGCCCGCCCGACAGGTGGAGGCGCCGTTCGCGATGCAGGATGGTCGGGCGCGGCCAGGGCACGCGGTCGAAGACCAGCAGGCGCAGCGCCCGGCCCGGCACGTCCACGCCGTCCCGCATCGCATCGGTGCCGAGCAGGCAGGCGTGTTCCTCCGCGCGGAAGACGTCGACCAGGGTGGCGTTGTCCATCGCGTCGACGTGCTGGGCGTAGAGCGGGATTCCGGCCTGTTCGAGCGGGCCGGCGATGCGGGCATGGACCTCCCGCAGGCGGCGGATGGCGGTGAAGAGGCCGAGGCCACCGCCGCCGGCCGCGAGGAACAATGCCTGGAAGGCGGCGGCGATCTGTCCCGGGTTGTCCCGCGCGACATCGGTGACGACGAGGCACCGGGTGCGGGACGCGTAGTCGAAGGGGGAGGGGACGGCGGCGCGGATCGCGGGGATCGGCAGGTGGGAGGCACCGGTGCGGGCCTCGGCCTCGTGCCAGGCGGTCTCGGGGTCGTCGTCGGCCTCGGCCTCGTCGCGCAGGGTCGCGGAGGTGATCAGCACACCATGCGCGGGGGCGGCGACGGCGCGGGCGAAGGGCTCCGTCGGGTCGAGGTGGTGGCGGTGCATGCCCGCATCCGTGTCCGAACCGCCGCGGCGTTCGAGGGACAGCCAATCCACGAAGGTCGGCCGCATGCCGGGCTCGGGCGCGTCGCCCTGGATGGCGGCGAGCATCCCCTGCCACGCCTGGCAGGGCATCAGCACGCGGCGTTCGAGGGCACGGCAGGCGGCCTCGATGCGGATGCGGTCGCCGACCTCGAGCTCCTCGGCTTCGTCCTCGAGCCGTGCGGCGAGGCGGTCGCGCAGGGCGCGGGCGGGTTCCTCCAGCCGCGACAGGGCGCGGGCGAGGGCTTCCGCGGCCGGGGGCAGGGCTTCGGTGACCGGGAAGAGGTCGCATTCGGAATCGTAGAGGCCGGCATCCCGGCTGTCCTGCGTGCGGGCGAGGACCTGTTCGCGCACGGCGCGGAGGAAGGTCTCGCCGGCATTGGGGGTTTCGTCGGGGCGCGCGGGGGTGCTGCCGCCGAGCCGCGACGGCCAGCCATGGACCGGCAGGGCGCGGGCGGCCTGCAGCGCGGCGTCGAGCTGCGCGTTGAGGTCGGGGCGGTCGCCGATCAGTTCCTCGAGCCTCCGGCGCAGGCCGCGGGCGCGGGACCGGCCGCCCTCGGCGCCGAGCAGCCAGCGGCGCATCTCGGCCATTTCGGCGCCGGAGAGATCGGCGGAAAAGGCGGAATCGGCCGCGTCGAAGAGGTGGTGCCCCTCGTCGAAGACGAGGCGCAGCGGCGGGCCGTCCTCCCCCCCGCCGAGGGCGGCCTGGACCATCACGAGGGCGTGGTTGGCGACGACGATCTCGGCGGTCTTGGCGCGGCGGATCGAGTGTTCGACGAAGCACGCCTTGTAGTGCGGGCAGGCGGAGTGGATGCATTCGCCGCGACGGTCGGCCAGCGGCAGCACGGCGGAGGGGCCGAAGAGCTCCGCGATCCAGCCCGGGAAATCGCCGCCCAGCAGGTCCCCGTCGCGCGTCGCGAGCGCCCAGCGCGCGACCAGGCCGAGCGCGACGGCGAGGTGCGGGGCGGGGATGGCCGCCGTGAGGTCGTCGAGGTTCAGCAGGCAGAGGTAGTTCTCGCGGCCCTTGCGCAGGACGACGCGGCGGCGGCGTTCCTCGGGGTCGGGGAAAAGCCGCGCGGTCTCCTGGTCGATCTGGCGCTGCAGGTTCCGCGTGAAGGTACTGATCCAGACCGGGGCGCCGTTCTTCTCGGCCCAGAGGCTGGCGGGCGCGACGTAGCCGAGCGTCTTGCCCGTGCCGGTCCCGGCTTCCGCGAGCACGACCGCCGGCGCGCCTGGATAGGCGCGAGGCTGGAAGGCGCCGGCGGCGGCGGAGGCGTAGTCGGCCTGCTGCGGGCGCTGTTCGGCACCGGGGCCGAGGATCTCGGCCAGGCGCCGGCGGGCCTCGGCCGGTTCCACGGGAAAGGAGGCCGGCGGGGTCGGTGGCGCGTTGTCCTCCCATTCCGGCAGGCGGCGCCAGACCTTGTAGGCGCGGGCGTCGGGCCTGGCCTTGGGGTCGCCGAGGGCTGCCAGGACCGACGGCGCCCAAGGCCAGCCTGCTTCGCCCATGCGTGCGGCGAGGGCGGCGGCATCGCGATTGCGCGGGGCGTCACGCGTGTCGGCGAGGTGCTGGAGGAGGTTGGTGGCGATGTCCGGCAGCAGCGCGACGGCGGCCTCCTCATCGGAGGGCTGCGGCAGGTCGAGCGCCAGGGCCAGGCCGCGCGGTGTCGGCGCGCAGGGCTCCGCCGGGCGGCAGAAGGCGAAGAGTTCGAGCAGGTCGTGGGCAGCGTCGAAGTCCGGCAGCCCGAGGCGGCGGGCCGTGGCGGGCGCGTGGACGAGCAGCGGCGCGGTGTCGCGCACGGCGCTGGCCGCGGCCTGGGTATCGAGCAACTCGATCTCGCCATCCGTCGTCAGCAGGACGGCACGGCCAAAGCCCGCGACGAGCGACGGCACGTCGGGCAGGAGGAGTCGCGGGGCAGTGGCCATGCGGGCAACCTAGCAGCGAAGCCGCAGGCCCGCATGGCCCCCTGCCCGACGGGGGCTAGGCGGCGCCAGAGCCCATCGCGGCCTTCTTGGCCTCATTCGCGGGTACGTTCAGGCGTACCGCGCCACCTTCGATCTGCGACACCATCTCGGCCGACAGGAAGTGGTGATGCTGACCCGTGCCGTCGGGGTCGTCGGACTTGGTCAGCTTGATCCGGTTGCCTTCGACCTTGTCGACCGTCCCGACATGCTGGCCATCGCTGCCGACGACGGCCATGTGTTCGGTGATCTTCGAGAGGGAACTGCTCACTGGCGCCTCCATGTGCATGCGCCGCGAGGGCGCGGCGGCTCAGGGAGAACCGGCGGCGCACACCGATGTTTCGGCGGTCGCATCGACGTGAAGCTGGGATCCACGCGGCGGGCCGGGGGGCCAGACACGCGAAGGGCCATGCATGTCGCCATGCATGGCCCTTTCAGGCGTGGAATCGGCGTGGGTTCAGGCCGCCTTGCGCGACAGGTTCGGCAGCCGTTCGGCGATCTGCACCGCGTTCAGGGCCGCGCCCTTCAGCAACTGGTCGCCGCAGAGGAAGAAGTCGAGCCCGCAATCGCCGAACACCGGGTTCGCCCGGATGCGGCCGGCCTCGACGTCGTCCTGGCCGGTCGCGTTGATCGGCATCGGGTAGAGGCCGTTCGCCGGATCGTCGACCACCTTCACGCCGGCGGCACGGCGCAGCACTTCGCGCGCCGCGTCGGGCGTCACGGGGCGCTCGGTCTCGATCGTCACGGCTTCCGCATGCACGCGCATCGTGGGGATGCGGACCGCGGTGCAGGAAACCGGGAGATCGGCCACGCCCATGATCTTCCGGCTCTCCCACACGACCTTCATCTCTTCCTTGGTGTAGCCGTTGGGCTGGAAGACATCGATCTGCGGGATGACATTGAAGGCGAGCGGCCAGCGGAAGACCTCGGCCTGGGGCTTCTCGCCATCGACCAGGACGCGGCGGGACTCGCGCTCGAGCTCCGTCATGCCCTCGGCGCCGGCGCCGGAGGCCGCTTGGTAGGTCGAGACGATGACGCGCTTCAGCCCGAAGGCCTGGCGCAGCGGCTCGAGCGCGACGACGAGGATCGCCGTGGTGCAGTTCGGGTTGGCGATCAGGCGATGGGCGCCGATGGCGGAGGCGTTCACTTCCGGCACCACCAGCGGGACGTTGTCCTGCAGGCGGAAGGCGGAGGAATTGTCGATCACCGTCACGCCGGCCTCGACCATCTTCGGCGCATGGGCCTTGGCGAAGTCGCCGGAGACCGCGAGCAGGGCGATGTCGAGGTCGCGCACGGCGGCGTCCGAGAATTCCTCGATCGTGACGTCGCCGAAGGGCGTTTTCGTTTTCGTGCCGGCGCTGCGGGCGGAGGCGAAGAGCCTCAGCGAGGTGACCGGGAAGGCCCGGCGCCCCAGAACGTCCACGAGCTCGCGGCCCACCGCACCGGTGGCGCCGACAATACCGACACGCATGTCCCTCTCTGTCCTTTCGACGGCTGGAAGGGGCCGGTTGCATAGCGCAACGGCCGAGCAAGACCAATGCTTTCCTGGGAATGCCGCCCCGGGCGGGGGGCATGGCGGTCCCACGGGGTCGCGTCCGGGCGCCGGGCCACCTATAACGCCCCTCCGCTGTGATGATGAGTTCGACCCCGTGACGATCGCGCCGACCGACCTTTCCGCCGCCCGCGCCTGGCCCTTCGAGGAGGCCCGCAAGGTGGCCGCGCGCCTGGAAAAATCGGGCAAGGACGTCGCGCTGTTCGAGACCGGCTACGGCCCGTCCGGCCTGCCGCACATCGGCACCTTCGGGGAGGTCGCGCGCACCACCTGGGTGCGCCGCGCCTTCGAGCTGCTGACCGGCAAGCGGTCCCGCCTGATCGCCTTCAGCGACGACATGGACGGGCTGCGCAAGGTGCCGGACAACGTGCCGAACAAGGAGATGCTGGCGACGCATCTCGGCCGGCCGGTGACCGCGGTGCCTGATCCCTTCGGCACGCATGAGAGCTTCGGGCATCACAACAACGCCCGGCTGCGCGCCTTCCTCGACGCCTTCGGCTTCGAATACGAATTCGCTTCCTCCTCGGACTACTACAAGTCCGGCCGCTTCGATGCCGCGCTGATCCGCATGGCGGAGACGCACGAGGCGGTGCGCGCGGTGATCCTGCCGACGCTCGGGCCGGAGCGGCGCGCGACCTATTCGCCCTTCCTCCCGATCCATCCGAAGACCGGCATCGTGATGCAGGTGCCGATGGAGGAGGTACGGCCTTCCGAGGACCTGCTGATCTGGCGCGACCCGACGGACGGAACGCGCCACGCGACGCGGATCACCGGCGGGCATTGCAAGGCGCAGTGGAAGGCGGATTGGGCACTGCGCTGGTTCGCCCTCGGCGTCGACTACGAGATGTCGGGCAAGGACCTGATCGATTCCGTGAAGCTGTCCTCGGCGATCTGCCGGGTGCTGGGCGGCGAACCGCCGGAGACCTTCACCTATGAGTTGTTCCTCGATGCCGAGGGGCAGAAGATCAGCAAGTCCAAGGGCAATGGGCTGACCATCGAGGAATGGCTGCGCTACGCGCCGCCCGAGAGCCTCGCGCAGTTCATGTTCAACCAGCCGCAGCGGGCGAAGCGGCTGTATTTCGACCAGATCCCGCGGGCGGTGGACGAATACCTGCAGAACCGCGCGCGTCTGCGGGTCGCGGCGGACCCGGCGGTGCCGGCCTGGCACATCCATGGCGGGGCGGCGCCGAACGATCCGGAGCCGCCGGTCTCCTTCACCATGCTGCTGAACCTCGCGAGCGTGGTGAACGCGGACGATCCGCAGATCCTGTGGGGGTTCCTCGCGCGCTACGCGCCCGGGGCGACGCCGCAGACCCAGCCGCTGCTCGGCAAGCTGGTCGAGCACGCGGTGCACTACTACCGGGACTTCGTCGCGCCGACGAAGCGGTTCCGCGAGCCGAGCCCGGCGGAACGCGAGGCGCTGCTCGCGCTGATGGCCGCGCTGCGCGACCGCGCGGCGGATCTCGAGGCGATGGAGCCGGAGGAGCGCGCGCGCGCGATCCAGGATCTGGTCTATGACGCGGGACGGCGCGAGCCCTTCCTGCAGCCGAACAAGGACGGGTCGATGGGCGTTTCCCGCGCCTGGTTCAACGCGCTGTACCAGGTGCTGCTGGGGCAGGAGGAAGGGCCCCGATTCGGCGGCTTCGTGGCGCTGTATGGAATCGCGGGCACGATCGGGTTGATCGAGACGGCGCTCGCGCGTGGGGAGACGCCGGTCGCGTGAGCATTGGCGCGCGCGCCCTGGCGCTGGTCAAGCGGCACGGGCCGACCGTCTTCGGCCTGCTGCTGCTGGTGGCGGCGATCTATGTCGTCCAGCGGGAATTCCGCAATCTCCACTGGAGCGACATCCAGGGCGCGCTGCACAGCACGCCGGCGCATGCGCTGTGGGGTGCCGCGGGGTGCACGCTGCTCGCCTATCTGGTGCTGACGGCCTATGACCGGCTGGGGTCGGTCTATGCGGGGCATCCGGTGTCCTATGCGCGGACCTCGCTCGCGTCCTTCGTCGCCTATTCGCTGGCCAACAACCTCGGCTTCTCGACCGTGTCGGGGGCGGCGATCCGGTATCGCTTCTATGCGGCCTGGGGGTTGAGCCCCGGGGCGATCGCCAAGGTGGTCGCCTTCACATCATTGACCTTCGGCCTGGGCGGTTTCGCGCTGGGCGGGCTGGTGCTGGTGGCGGAGCCCGAGGTGCTGCCCTTCTTCGGGGACGGCACGCCGCGCTGGGTGATGCAGGCGGCGGGCATCGCGATGTGGTGCGTCGTCGGGTCCTACATCCTGCTCGCACGCTTCGTGCCGCATTTCCGCATGTTCGGGCACCAGATCGACCTGCCGGGATTCCGCATGGCGGTGGCGCAGACGGCGCTGGCGAGCGCCGATGTGGCGGTGACGGCGCTGATCTTCTGGATGCTGCTGCCCCCGGTGGAAGGCCTGACCTTCCTGCATTTCCTCGGTATCTACGTGCTGGCGCTGTCGGCGGGGATCGCGGCGAACGTGCCGGGCGGGATCGGGGTGTTCGACGGGGCGGTTCTGCTCGGCCTGTCGGGGTATCTGGCGGCGCCTGTGGTGATCGGGGCGTTGCTGCTGTTCCGGCTGTATTACTACATCGTGCCGCTGTTCCTGGCCGGGCTGCTGTTCGCTGGCTTCGAGGCCAGCCAGCGGCGGCATGTCTTCGAGCGGATCTCGGCCGAGCGCGGCGTCGCGATTTCCTTCGAGGTGCCGGCGATGGCCGCGCTGGCCGTGATCGCGGCGATGGCGCTGATCGTCATCGGCGCCCTGCCGGTGAAGCCGAATGCGCTCGACGGCATCCTGGACCTGCTGGACGACGCGGCGAACCATTTCGCGGCCTCGGTGGTCGGGTCACTCCTGCTCGTCGCGGCCTATGGGCTGATGCGGCGGCTGGCGATCGCCTGGTGGGTGACGCTGGTGCTGCTGCTCAACGGCGCGGTGATCACGGCCCTGCGCGGGGAACCCTGGTGGCTGATCGGGCTGTTCCTGATGATCGCGGGCGTGATCGGCAGCGCGCGGGGCGCCTTCTACCGCCGGGCGCGCCTCACCGCGGAACCGCTGACCAAGGAGGCGGCGGCGGCCATTGCCGCCGCGGCGCTGTGCGGGCTCGCGCTGGCGACCGTCGCGTACCAGGGCGCCTATGCGGACCTGTCCTGGTGGGGGCTGGTGCTCTCGGCCGATGCGCCACCTTCGCTCCGCTTCGCGGTGGGTGTTGCCGGGGTCCTGCTGCTGGCGGCGGCCGGCTGGCTGCTGCGGCCGGCGCGCCCGCCGGCGCTCGCCTATGACGCCGAGGTGCGCGGGCGGCTCGCGGCGCTGGGCGCCATGGCGCCCGAGATCGGTGGGGCCGATGGGGCCGTCTTCGGCGAAGCGGGGCGGGCGGGATTCGCCTTCGTGCGCCGTGACGGCATCTGGCTCGGCCTGGGCGATCCCGCCGGCGAGGAGCGGGACCGCGTCTCGGCGATCTGGCGGTTCCGCGACATCTGCGCCCGGGCGGGCGTCGACCCCGCCTTCTGGCGCGTGGGCCCCGAACTGTTGCGCGTCTACAGCGACATCGGGCTGACGCCGTTTCCGTTGGCCTCCGACGCCGGGCCGCGCTTCCTGGTTTGCCGTGCGGAGCGCGACCTCGATGCGCTGATGCCGCTGTTGCCCGGCGGCGCGGATGCTGCCTGAGATGCTTGCAAGACCCGGCCGGGCGGGCCATTCCACGGCCGCCCGCCCCAGCCAAGAGGGAGTTTCATGCGCATCGCCATGATCGGCGCCGGCTATGTCGGCCTCGTGTCCGGCGCGTGCTTCGCCGAATTCGGCGTCGACGTGACCGTGATGGACGTGGACCCCGACAAGATCGCGGGCCTGCACGCCGGCCGGATGCCGATCTACGAGCCGGGGCTCGACAAGCTGGTGGCGGAGAACGTTCGCGACGGGCGGCTGTCCTTCACCACGGACCTGTCCGAGGCGGTGAAGGGGGCGGATGCCGTCTTCCTCGCCGTCGGCACGCCGACGCGGCGCGGCGACGGCCATGCCGACCTCACCTATGTCTACGCCGCGGCGGAGCAGGTCGCGAAGGCGGCGGACGGGCCGCTGGTGATCGTCACCAAGTCGACCGTGCCGGTGGGCACGGGCCGGGAGGTGCAGGCCATCGTGCGGCGTGTCCGGCCGGAGGCGCAGATTTCCGTCGCCTCCAATCCGGAGTTCCTGCGCGAAGGCAGCGCGATCGGCGATTTCATGCGGCCCGACCGCGTGGTGATCGGCGTCGATGACGAGCACGCGACGACCGTGCTGAGGCGGCTCTACCGACCGCTCTACCTCATCGAGACGCCGGTGCTCGCGGTCAGCCTCGAGACGGCGGAGCTGATCAAGTACGCGGCGAATGCCTTCCTCGCGACCAAGATCACCTTCATCAACGAGATCGCGGACCTGTGCGAGAAGGTCGGCGCGGATGTCCACGACGTGGCGCGCGGGATGGGGCTCGACGGCCGCATCGGGCGGAAGTTCCTCCATCCCGGCCCGGGCTATGGCGGGTCCTGCTTCCCCAAGGACACGCTGGCCCTTGCCCGTACGGCGCAGGACCACGGGGCGCCCATCCGCCTGGTCGAGACGACGATCGCGGTGAACGAGGCGCGGAAGGCACAGATGGCCGACCGGATCCTCGCCGCCCTCGGCGACGGGCCGGCGGGCAAGCGCGTCGCGGTGCTGGGCGTGACCTTCAAGCCCGAGACGGACGACATGCGCGACGCGCCGTCACTTGTGATCCTGCCGAAGCTGGTCGCGGCGGGGGTTCATGTGGTGGCCTTCGACCCGCAGCCGGCCCATGCGCGGCAGGCCTTGCCGGCGGCGGTGGAGTTCGCCGGCAGCGCCATGGCTGCGGTACAGGGGGCGGATGCGCTGGTGGTTCTGACGGAATGGAACGAGTTCCGCGCCCTGCCACCGGATCGCCTCAAGTCCGCCATGAAGGGCGGGATTGTTCTCGACCTGCGCAATGTCTGGGACCCGGCCGCGATGCGCGCGGCCGGCTTCACCTATTCCTCCATCGGCCGGCCCTGAAGGGAACGACCATGACCGCCTTTCGCCACCGCTTCGATTCCACCGTGCTCCGCGAATACGACATCCGCGGAATCGTCGGGCAGACGCTGAAGCCGGAAGACGCCTTCGCGATCGGCCGCTGCTTCGGGTCCGTCGTCGTGCGCGGCGGCGGCAAGCGCGTCGCGGTGGGCTACGATGGGCGTCTTTCCTCACCGGAGCTCGAGGCACAGCTGGTGGCGGGCCTGCGCGCCTGCGGCCTCGAGGTGTGCCGGATCGGGCTCTGCGCGACGCCGATGCTGTATTTCGCGGCTTATGACCTGCAGGCCGACGGGGCGGCGATGGTCACGGGCAGCCACAACCCGCCGAACTACAACGGCTTCAAGATGATGATCGGCAAGAAGCCTTTCTACGGCAGCGCGATCCAGGAGATCGGGCGCATGGCCGCGGAGGGCGACGTGGTGCCGGAAAGCCGGGGCAGCGATCGCCAGGTCGACATCGCCGCGAGCTATGCCGACCGCGTGCTGAAGGACTGGGACGGCGGCGACCGCAAGCTGAAGGTCGTGTGGGACCCGGGCAACGGCTCGGCCGGGCCGATCGTGAAGACGCTCGCTTCGCGGCTGCCGGGGACGCATTTCGTCATCAATGGTGACGTGGACGGCACCTTCCCGAACCACCATCCCGATCCGACGGTGGCCAAGAACCTCGAGCAGATCATCGCCGAGGTGAAGCGCGAGAAGGCCGACCTCGGCATCGCATTCGACGGCGACGGCGACCGGATCGGCGTCGTCGACAATGAGGGCCACATCTTCTTCGGCGACCAGCTGCTGGTCGTGCTGGCGCGCGACGTTCTCAAGTCGAAGCCGGGCGGGACCATCATCGCCGACGTGAAGGCGTCCCAGGTGCTGTTCGACGAGGTCGCGAAGGCCGGCGGCAACCCGCTGATGTGGAAGACAGGGCATTCGCTGATCAAGGCGAAGATGGCCGAGACGGGCAGCCCGCTCGCGGGCGAGATGTCGGGGCACATCTTCTTCGCCGACAAGTGGTACGGCTTCGACGACGCGCCGTATTCGGCCGTCCGGCTGCTCGGCATCGTCGCGCGCATGAACGAGAGCCTTTCGACCGTGCGCGCCGCGCTGCCGCAGGTGATCAACACGCCGGAGCTGCGCTTCAACTGTGAGGAAGCCCGCAAGTTCGAGGTGGTGAAGGAGGTCAAGGACCGCCTCGCCGCCGAGGGTGCCAAGGTGCAGGACGTCGACGGCGTACGCGTGCTGACCGAGGATGGCTGGTGGCTGCTGCGCGCGTCCAACACACAGGCGGTGCTGGTCGCGCGCTGCGAGGCGTCGAGCGAGGCAGGGCTCGAGCGGCTCAAGGCGCAGTTGGTCAAGCAGCTGGTGGCGAGCGGGCTCGAGGCGCCGGACTTCTCGGCCGAGAACGCGGGTCACTGACGGTCGCCGAAGGCGAGCGGCAGAGGTTTATTCGATCCCTCAGACGGCGGGCGGCCGGCATCCGCCGGCCTTGCCTTCGCGCCGTACGCTGGCGTGCTGGCCGCGGTTGGCGGTCTGGGCGCGGTCGCGCTGCGCGCTGCGCGCTCCCGGATCGCGGCTTGGCCGCGATCCGATGGGCTTGGATGGGCGTGGCTTCCAGCCGGGCCGCGTAGCGGTCTAGCCTTCCCTCCAGGGGCCTGGGACAGGGCCCTGGAGGAGAACCGGGAATGACCTTCGCACGCCGTTCGCTGCTGCTTGCCGCGGGCGCCACCCTTGCCGCGCCGGGGCTCGCCCTGGCGCAGGAGTTTCCCAGCCGCCCGATCCGCATCGTCGTGCCCTTCCCCGCGGGCGGCACGACCGACCTGCTGGCGCGGCTGTTCGCCCAGCGGATGACCGAGACGATGGGCCAGTCCGTCGTGGTCGAGAACCGCGGCGGCGGCGGCGGGTCGATCGGGGCGGACGTCGTTGCGAAGGCGTCGCCGGACGGCTACACCCTGCTGTTCCACAACATCACCTTCCCGACCACGACGGCGACCATGGCGCTCGCCGGCCGCCCGCCGCACGACATCGAGCGCGACTTCGCCCCGCTCTCGCTCGGCGCCAATGTGCCGCTCATCATCCTCGCCAATCCGGGCGTGCCGGTGAACGACCTCAAGGGCTTCGTCGATTGGGCGAAGGCGCAGCCCAGCCCGCCCTTCTACGGGTCGACCGGGCCGGGGTCGTTCATGAACATGGTCGGCGAAGTGCTGAAGCGCGATGCCGGCATCCGCATGGAGCATGTGCCCTTCCGCGGCGCGGCGCCGCTGGTGCAGGAACTGATCGCGGGGCGCGTGCAGTTCGGCGGCGACCAGATATCGACCTGCGTGCCGCATGTGCGCTCGGGCGCGCTGAAGGGGTTGGCGAATGTCGCCTCCCGCCGCGCGCCGATCCTGCCGGACGTGCCGACGGTGCGGGAGCAGGGCTTCCCGTCGCTCGAACTGGAAGGCTGGAACGGCTTCTTCGCGCCGGCGCGCACGCCCGCGCCGGTGATGGCGCGGCTGAACCGCGAGATCGCCGCCGCCGCGCGCCACCCCGACTTCGTGAAGCGCTGCGAGGAGGTGGGCGCGGAGCCGGTGGGCTCGGATGCGGAGTCCTTCGGCGTCATGGTGCGCGCGCAGTCGGCGAAGATCACGGAACTGGTGACGAGCGTGAACCTGCGGCCTGAATGATCCTGTTCCTCTACGGCACGCTGCTCGATCCCACGGTGCTCGCCCGCATGTCGGGCGAGCGGGCGCTGGCGCGGCGGCTGCGGCCTGCACGGCTGGCCGGCTGGCGGCGGGTGTTCCTGCGCGGGACGCTCTGTCCGACGCTGGTCGAGGATGCGGCGGCGGCCGTGGAGGGGGCAGTGCTGCGGGCCGGACCGGCGGCGTTGGCGCGGCTGTCGGACTATGAGGGCAGCGCCTATGCCCTCACGCCGCTGACCGTGGCGACGGCGCGCGGGCCGGTGCGGGCGCAGGCCTGGATCGCGCCGCCCTGGCGGGCGGAGGCGGATCGCGACTGGCCGTGATCAGGGGATGGCACGGGCGGCTTCGACGCCGCTGAGCCAAGCGCCGGCGACGGTGGCGGCGAAGCGCGGGTGGCAGGCTTCGCCCGCGAAGCGGAGGCGACCATCGGCAAGCGGACGCGCCAGCGTCGTGCGTGCGGCCTGCGCGCCCGGGACGGCGTGGCTGTAGGCGCCGCGGAAGAGCGGGTCCTCGGCCCAGCGCGTGACCGTGGCGGGGCCAAGGGCTGCGGCCGCGCGGGGACCGAAGACCTTGGCCGCTTCGGCGCGGGCCTCGGCTTCGGCGCGGCGGGCGTCGCCGGCGATCTCCCAGGCGCGGGCGCCACCGCAGAAGGCCAGCATCACCGGGTCTCCGAAGAGGCGCGAGATCCAGGACATGGGCCGGTCGCCGTCGTGTTCGACGGCGCGGCGCAGGCTGACGAAGGGGGGCATGTCCGGCGCGTCCGGATGGTCCGCGCGGAAGGCGATCTTGGTCAGCAGGCCGAGGGGCAGGGCGTGGATCGCCGCCTGCGTTTCGGCGGGCAAGGGCGGGTCGAAGGCGATGCCGCCGGCCGCCAGGACGCCGGTGGAGACGGTGACGATGGCCGCGCGGGCGATGACGCTGCCGAAAGGGCCTTCCGCCGTGACGCCGCGCGCGCCCCAGCGCAGGCGGTCGACGCGCGCGTCGAGGCGGATCGGCAGGCCTTCCGCGAGCCGCGCGACCAGGCCCCCGATGCCGGCGCGCAAGATCAGGTTCGGGCCGTCGAGCGCCGTCGCGGCGAAGTCGTGCAGCGACATGCGGGAGAGCTCGGCGGCGCAGATCTGCGCGCCTTCCCAATGCGCGACGGTCGCGTCCCAGGGGTCGCCGCGCGGGGCGGCCTCGGAGGCCGGGCGGTCGGGCGCGCCGTCATGGGCGGCGGTGTCGATGGCAACCCAGAAGGCGTCCTCGGCGGCGGCGAAGGCGTGGCGGTCCTCGCGCGGGGCCAGGCGGCCATGGGCGAAGAGGCGCCGTTCGCGGAAGCGGTCGTGGTCGATCGGCGCCAGGCCCAGCGCGTGGGCGAAGGGCGTCAGCGGGTTGTCATCCGCCTGGTGGAGCCAGGACGCGCCGTGGTCGAAGGGCACGCCGAGGCTCTCGCTCTCCGTCCAGGCGCGGCCGCCGATGCGGGGGCCGCCCTCCAGCACGACGCAGGTCCTGCCCCGGGCGGCGAGCTCGCGCGCCGCGGCGATGCCGGCGCAGCCGGCGCCGATGACCAGCACGTCTGGATCGGAAGGGAACATGGCCGCATCATGCCGCGACACCGTCAGGGGATGAACCATGCTGCAAGCGCCGCCCGCCGAACCCGGCATGCGCGAGGACGAGGTCGATACGCCGGCGCTGCTGATCGACCTCGACGCCTTCGAGCACAACCTCGACACCATGGCCGCGCTGCTGGCACCGACCGGGGCGAAGCTGCGCGCGCATGCCAAGACGCACAAATCGGCCGTGATCGCGAAGCTGCAGATGGCGCGCGGCGCGATCGGCCAATGCGTGCAGAAGGTCGCGGAGGCGGAGCAGCTTGCCTGGGGCGGGATTCCGGACGTGCTGGTGACGAACCAGGTCGTCAGCCCGCGGAAGCTCGCGCGGCTCGCGGCGCTGGCGAAGATCTGCAAGGTGGGGCTCTGCGTGGACGATCCCGCGCAGATCGCGCTGGCCGAGCAGGCGGCCGAGGCGGCCGGGGTGCGCCTGCCGGTGCTGGTCGAGATCGATGTCGGCATGGGCCGCGCGGGCATCGAGCATGGCCCGCCCGCGGTGGCGCTGGCCGAGCGGATCGCGGCGAGCAAGCATCTGAGTTTCGGCGGGCTGCAGGCCTATCACGGCAGCGCGCAGCACATGCGCACGCCCGAGCAGCGCGCGGCGGCGATCGCCGAGGCCGCGGCACGGTCGCGGCGCACGGTGGAGCAGTTGAAGCAGCGCGGCCTCGACTGCCCGATCGTCGGCGGCGCGGGCACCGGCACCTTTCGGCACGAGGCGGCGAGCGGCGTCTATACCGAGATCCAGGCGGGGTCCTACGCCTTCATGGACGTGGACTACGCGAAGAACGACGACGCGCCACCGTTCCGGCACGCGCTGTTCGTCCTGGCGCAGGTGATGAGCCGCGCGACGCCGGGCGTCGCCGTGGTCGATTGCGGCCACAAGGGTGTCGCGGTGGATTCCGGCATGCCGGGCGTTTGGCAGCGGCCGGGGCTTCGGTATGCGGGTGCGTCCGACGAGCACGGCAAGATCCTGATCGAGGATGGCGAGGCGCCGGTGCTGGGCGAGAAGCTGCGCCTGGTGCCGGGGCATTGCGACCCGACGGTCGATCGCTACGACTGGTATGTCGGCGTCAGGAAGGGGCGCGTGGAGTGCCTCTGGCCGATCGCCGCGCGCGGCGCGATGGCCTGATCGGAGCGGATGGCGCTAGCCTCGGGCGATACCCGGCAAGGATCGCCCGATGCTGCCCATTCCGAAGGACATCTACACCGAGCCCGAGGCCTCGCCCGATGCGCTCGCCAATCTCGGCCCGCTGCGCGGGCTCGCGGGGACCTGGGCGGCGGACAAGGGCATCGACATCAATCCCAAGGCCGCCGGGCCCGAGCGCCGCGTGTTCCGCGAGCATATCCGGATGGAGCCGATCGACCCGCAGACCAACGGGCCGCAGCTGTTCTACGGGCTCCGCTATCACATCCACATCAACACGCCGGACGAGCAGGTCACCTTCCACGACCAGGTCGGCTACTGGCTGTGGGAGCCGGCGACGGGGCTGATCCTGCAGAGCCTCACGATCCCGCGCGGGCAGATCGTGCTGGCCGCGGGGCAGGCGAAGGCCGGGGACAAGCGGATCTCGGTGTCGGCGACGCGCGGCGACACGCGCTACGGCATCTGCACGAACACCTTCCTCGACGAGGCGTTCCGCACCGACCGCTACAGCTGCGCCATCACCTTCAACGACGACGGCAGCTGGTCCTACGAGATCGAGACGGACCTGATGATCCGGGGTACCCAGCCCTTCAACCATCACGACACGAACACGCTGAAGCTCGTCGCGCCGCCGCAGGTGAACCCGCTGCAGGCCATCCTGAGCGGGCAGTCCGGCTGACCCGGCCTATTGGCTCGCCCAGACGATGCGGTGCATCCAGGCGATCTCGGGCAGCTCGAAGCTGTAGGACGGATGCGCGGGATTGAGGCTCGCGAGCTCGATGCGCTTGGCGGATTGGCGACGCAGTTCCTTGGCCATCACCTCGCCCTTGGCGGTGCGCACCACGACGCGATCGCCGCGGCGCACCGGCGCCGCGGGGGAGACGATGACGACGTCGCCGTCGCGGAAGACCGGCTCCATGGATTCGCCCGAGATCTCGAGCGCATAGGCGTTGGGGTCGCCGATGTCGGGCAGGGAGATCTCGTCCCAGGAGCCGCCGACGGGATAGCCGCCGTCGTCGAAATATCCGTCGCCGCCGGCCTGGGCGAGGCCGATCAGCGGGATGCGGCGGCCCGCGCCGCCGCGGCTCGAACCGCGGGTCAGGGCGGGGGCGCCGGAGACGAGGGCGGCGAAATCCTCCACGCCGCGGCCGACGGCGTCGAGCACCTTGGCGACGCTCTCGGTGGAGGGCCAGCGGGCGCGGCCGTCGGCGCCGATGCGCTTCGAGGGGTTGAAGGCCGTGGGGTCGAGCCCCGCCTTGCGCGCGAGGCCGGAGGCCGAAAGGCCATGTTCGGCCGCAAGGGCGTCGAGAGCGCGCCAGATGTCGTCGTGCCGCATTTTGGGCTGATGTTCCGTTCCGCCGGACCCAGGACGCGAATCCAGATGTCGTCCCGAGTCGTGGGCAATACATCCTAGGTCTGGTGTCGGATTGCAATAGGGACATTTTCCTTTTTTGTCTTGCCGGGCGCAACCATGGCGGTTAACGTTCTTGTATTGTTCTCCTCACAGGCGAGACCCCCATGCGCCCTGCTCCCCGCACCGCCCACGCGCCCCGCTTCGGCAGCATCGCCGCCGCGGAACCGTTCCGATCGGCCGAAGAGGCCTGGCTCTGGACCATGGCCGCCCTGATCGCCCGCCGCGACGGCGCGCGGGTCACCGCCGGCAAGGGCGAGAAGGTCCGGCCCTGCGAGCCCGACGACGTCATCAAGTGCCTGGACCGGCTGTACCGCCAGCGGCGGATCGACCTGATCCACGCCCGCGTGATGCGTGTCTGGGGGGAACGGGGCGCCGCCCCCGATCCGCGCCATGCCTCGGAACGCGCCGACCATGCCCAGTGGCGCGAGGCGATGAACCGCTTGGAATGGCCGCTGCGCGTGAAGGGGATCGTCGCATGACCCCCCGGCTGCGCCAGGCGCGGGAGGCCGGGCAGGAAGTCTGGATCGCCTTCGGCGGGGAGGCCGACCAGCCCTGGCTGCGGCTGCTGCGGCGCGGCTTCCGGCACTGCTTCGCAGCGCTGCGCGACGAGGCCGGCTGGACCGTGGTGGAACCGCTGTCCGGCCGGTTGCTGGTCGCACGCCTGACCGTGCCGGCGGCCTATGACCTGCCGGGCTTCTACGAGCGCGCGGGGCTGGTCGTGGTGGGGCCCTTCCATCCCGGACCGGCGCGCCCGGTGCGCCTGCCGGGCCTGCTGCCGATGTCTTGCGTCGGGCTCTGCCGGGCCGTGCTCGGGGCCGGGGCGCCCTTCGCCCTAACGCCCTGGGGGCTGTGCCGGCGCCTGGTGAGGATTCTTGCAGGAAATAGGAAAAAAGTCTTGACCCCGTCCGGCACCTAGGCTATCTCCCTCCTCGCCAACGGGCGAAGTGCGCCCGGAGGTCTTCCTCCCGTTCCCCCCATCGACTGCGCGGGCCCGTCCTTCCGAAGCGAAGGCCGGGCCCGCGGCTTTTTGGGGGACCGGGATCCCTTCCACCGATCGTCGAGAGGAGCCGCGCGCGCATGGGTGGCCTGTTCCGTGCCCCGAAGCCTGTCGTCATCGCGCCCCCGCCGGCCGCCGCGCCGGCCCAGGCGGCGCCCACCCCCGCCATGGCCGCCGAGGAGACCGCCGCCGCGTCCCGCACCGAGACGCGCGACCGGGCGCGCCGCGGCTTGGCCGGCACCATCGCCACCTCGGCCCGCGGCCTGCTCGGCGCCAGCGCCGACATCGCCGCGACGCGCAAGTCGCTACTCGGGGAGTGAGGGAATGACGCCGGAGGAGATCCTTGCGCGGCATGCCCGCGCGCTCGACCGCCGCCGCGCGCAGGATGCGCTGTGGCAGGATTGCTACGACCACGTGCTGCCGCCGGCGACCGGCGGGCGCGTGGCGATCTTCGACGCGACCGCCGCCGATGCGGCGGAGCAGCTCGCCGCCTCGCTGCTCGCGGAACTGACGCCGCCCTGGTCGCGCTGGTTCGGCCTTGCCCCCGCGCGGCCGGTCGAGGGCGACAACGACGCGGCCATCGCGCTCGAGGACGCGGCGGAGACGCTGCAGGGGCATTTCGACCGCTCGAACTTCGCGCTCGAGATGCACCAGGCCTTCCTCGACCTGGTGGTCGCCGGCACCGGCGTGCTGCTGGTCGAGGAAGCGCCGGTGGGCGAGGCTTCGGCGCTGCGCTTCACCGCCGTGCCGCTGCGCGAGGCGGTGCTCGAGGAAGGTCCCTCCGGGCGGCTCGACACCGTGTTCCGCGCCGCGCGGCTGGGCAGCGCGGCGCTCGCCGCGCGCTATCCCGGCGCGCCGATCGAGCCCGGCGCCGAGGAGGATGCCGAGGCGCCGCGCCATCGCGTCGTCGAGGCCGTCTGGCCCGACCGCGGCGGATACCGCTTCATGGCGGTGCTGGCCGGCGATCGCGGCCTGACCGTGCTCGCCGAGGGGCGTTTCGCCGAGAGCCCCTTCATCGCCTTCCGCTGGCTGAAGGCGCCGGGCGAGGCCTATGGCCGCGGACCGGTCGCCAAGGCGCTGCCGGACATCCGCACCGCGAACAAGGTGGTGGAGCTCGTTCTCAAGAACGCCTCCATCGCCGCGACGGGGATCTGGCAGGCCGATGACGACGGCGTGCTGAACCCGGCGACGGTGCGGCTCGAACCCGGCGCGATCATCCCGAAGGCGCCGGGGTCCTCCGGGCTGACGCCGCTCGCGGCGCCGGGGAACTTCGACGTCTCGCAGCTGGTGCTGACGGATCTGCGCGAGCGGATCCGCGGTGCGCTGCTGGCCGACCGGCTCGGGCCGCAGCGCGGCGACACCATGACGGCGACCGAGGTGCTCGAACGCTCGGCGCAGACGGCGCGGCTCCTCGGCGCGACCTATGGGCGGCTGCAGGCGGAGCTGCTGACGCCGCTTGTCGGCCGCTGCCTCGCGATCCTGCGGCGGCGCGGGGAGATCCCGCCGCTGCTACTCGACGGGCGGGAGGCGGTGCTGCGCTACCGCAGCCCGCTCGCGCAGGTGCAGGGGCGCGCCGATGCGGCGAACACGCTGCTGTTCCTGCAGGCGGTGCGCGCCATGGGGCCCGAGGCCCTCGCGCAGGTCGACCTGCCCGCCGCCGCCCGCTGGCTCGGCCGGACGCTGAGCGCGCCCGCCGAGGTCCTGAATCCCCCCGCCCAAGCCGAGAAGGAGTGAGCGCCTCATGCCCGAGGACCTGCTGCAGACTGCCCTGGCCGATGATGGCGCCGATCCCCGCGGCGCACGTCCGACCGAGGTGCCCGAGAAGTTCTGGGACGAGGAGGCCGGCGCCGTCCGCATCGACGCGCTGCTGAAATCCTATCGCGAGCTGGAGAAGCGCCTGTCCCAGCGCCTGGCGCCGCCCGCGCCTGATGCGCCGGAGGAGGATCGCATCCGCTTCCGCCGCGCGATCGGCGTGCCGGACACGCCCGAGGAGTACGCCATCGAGCCGAAGCACGAGCTGTGCTGCGCCGATGCCGGCGTGAACCAGCGCCTGCACGAGGCGGGCTTCACGCCGTCCCAGGCGCAGCTCGTCTACGACCTCGCGGCCGAGCGGCTGCTGCCGCTGATCGCCGAGGCGGCGAGCCAGTTCGAGGCCGAGCGTCAGGTCGAGAAGCTGCGCGAGCATTTCGGCGGCGAGGAGCGCTTCCGCCGCATCGCCGCGCAGGTCAGCGCCTGGGGCCGCGCGAACCTGCCCGCGCCTGTGATGGAGGCGCTGTCCACCACGGCGGAGGGCGTGATCGCATTGCACCGGATGATGGACGCGAAGGAGCCGGGCCTGGCGCATCGCGGGGAGGCGCCGTCCGCCTCCGACGAGACGGAGCTGCGGGCGATGATGCGCGACCCGCGCTACTGGCGCACGCGGGAGCCGGAGTTCGTCAAGCGCGTGACCGAGGGCTTCCGCCGGCTCGTGAGCGCGTCGTGATGCCCTCCGGCGCCGGACGACGGGCGGGCCGCAGTCGCGGGCTCGGCGCGCTGATGCGCGCCGCCTGAAGCACTGCCGGCCTTCCGGCGCGGCTCGAGTGGATCCTCCCGCCGCTCGCCGCGCCGGCGGCCCCGCGCGCCTGGCGCCGGGGCCAGAAGGGGCGGGTGGCGCGCCTGCCGAAGCGGCAGCGCCGCCCGCCCCGATCGCCTTCCGGCGCGCGCACAACCCCACCGGGGCGCGCGCGCCGCGCCGCAGCCCGGCCCGCATCGCGGCCAACCGGACGCCGGCGCATCCCCCAGCAATCCGAACGACGAAAGGGACCCCGCATGTCGGGCACCATCGAGCAGGCCTTCGTGAAGCAGTTCGAGGCCGAGGTCGCCGAGGCCTACCAGCGCCAGGGCAGCAAGCTGCGCCCCACCGTGCGTTCCAAGTCGAACGTGAAGGGCGCGTCGACCATCTTCCCGCGCATCGGCAAGGGCACCGCGGCGGCCAAGGCGCGCAACGGCGTCGTGCCGGTGATGAACCTCGAATTCTCCAACGCCGAGTGCTTCCTGCAGGACTACTACGCCGGCGAGTGGATCGACCGCCTCGACGAGATCAAGACCAACATCGACGAACGCACCGTCATCGCGAATGCCGGCGCCTATGCGCTCGGCCGCAAGACGGATGAGCTGATCATCGCCGCCCTCGACACCGCGACGCAGGTGGCGACGGGGACGGGGACGGGGCTGACCGACACCGACGGCCTGACCAAGCAGAAGGTGCTGATGGCCTTCGAGATGCTCGGCGCCGCGGATGTGCCGGACGACGGCAACCGCTTCGCCGTGGTCGGCTGGAAGCAGTGGTCCGAACTGCTGCAGATCGAGGAATTCGCGTCCTCGGAATATGTCGGCGACGACGCGCTGCCGTGGAAGGGCACGCAGGCGAAGCGCTGGCTCGGCGCGACCTGGATGCCGCATTCCGGCCTGACCAAGGCGGGCGTGCTCCGCTACTGCTACTTCTACCACAAGACCGCGGTCGGCCACGCGGTGGCGAGCGAGGTCGTCACCGACATCACCTGGCACGGCGACCGCGCCGCGCACTTCGTGAACAACATGATGTCGCAGGGCGCGGTGATGATCGACGCCACCGGCGTCGTGCGGATGCGCGCCAAGGAGTGATGAGGGCGGGGGGAGAAGGGAACTTCTCCCCCCGGACCCCCCTCAACCTTCTTTGCGACATGGGAACTGACCGCCGAAGTCAGTCCCCAGAAGACAAAGAAGGTTGGGGGGCACGGGGGGAAGTTCCCTTCCCCCCGTCTTCCTTTTCCCCGTTCGTTGGAGGTCTTCCCCGATGGCGCTCTCCGCCCTCGCGCTCTGCTCGCGCGCCTTGCTCAAGATCGGCGCGCAGCCGGTCGCCTCGCTCGACGAGGGGACGGCCGAGGCCGAGGTCGCGGCCAATCTCTATCCCGGGATCCGCGACGCGCTGCTGTCGGTCTATCCCTGGTCCTTCGCGACGGCGCAGGCCGCGCTCGGGCGGCTCGCCGCCGTGCCGCGGGCCGACTTCCCGAACGCCTTCCAGCTGCCGGGCGGCTTCCTGCGCGCGCTGTCGGCCGGCGCCGCCGGGCGGGCGCGCGGCATCGTCTATCGCCTGCAGGAGGACCGGCTGTTCACCGATGCCGGGGAGGTCGCGCTGACCTACGTCTTCCGCCCCGACGAGAGCGCCTTCCCGCCCTACTTCGCCTCGGCCCTGGTCGCGCGCCTTGCGGCCGAGTTCTGCATCCCGCTGACCGAGAACTCCTCCCGCGCCGAGATGCTGCACCGCCTCGCCGAGGCCGAGCTGCGCCAGGCGCGCCAGGCCGACAGCCAGCAGGCGAGCGCGCGCGTGCTCGAGGGCTTTCCGCTAATCGACGTGCGGGGCTGAGCCATGCCCGCCGTCAAGCGTGCCAAGACATCCTTCGCCGCGGGGGAGCTCGCGCCCGAACTGCTCGGGCGCGGCGACCTGCGCGCCTTCGAGAACGGGGCGCGGCGCCTCCGCAACGTCTTCATCCAGCCGACCGGCGGCGTGACGCGACGGCCCGGGTTGCGGCACGTGACGCCGCTGCCGGGGCCTGCGCGCCTGATCGCCTTCGAATTCAACACCGAGCAGACCTACCTGATGGTCCTGACCGCGGGCACGCTGCAGGTGTTCCAGGGCGATGCCGCGGTGGCGAGCCTGGCCGGCCCCTGGACCACGGCCATGCTGCCGCAGATCGGCTTCACGCAGAGTGCGGACACGCTGCTGCTGACCCATCCCGACATGGCGCCGCAGCGCGTGACGCGCACGACCGCAGGGTGGACGATCGCGGCCTGGTCCTTCGTCGCGGAGCCCTTCTTCCGCTTCGCCGACCCGGCGATGACGCTGCAGGCGACGGCGACGAGCGGGACGGTCACGCTCTTCACCAGCGCGACCTTCTTCCAGCCCGGCCATGTCGGCGCGCGGTTGCGCATCGCGGGGAAGCGGCTGGTGGTCACGGCGCTGCAGACCGCGCAGCAGGCGAGCGCGGTGGTCGAGGACGCCCTCACCGTCGCCGGCCCCACCGCGGATTGGGACGAGGCCGCCTTCAGCGGCGCGCGCGGCTGGCCCGTGAGTTGCGGCTTCCATCAGGAACGCCTGGTCGTCGGCGGGTCGCGCGACCTGCCGAACCGGCTGTGGCTGTCGCGCACCGGGGATCTGTTCAACTTCGACGCCGGCACCGGGCTGGATGACGAGGCAATCGAGTTCGGCCTGGTCTCGGACCAGGTGAACGCGATCCGCGGCGTCTTCTCGGGGCGGCACCTGCAGGTCTTCACCTCGGGCGCGGAGTGGATGGTCACCGGCGATCCGCTGACGCCGGCCAGCATCCAGCTGAACCGGCAGACGCGCGTGGGGTCGCCGGTGGACCGGCTGATGCCGCCGGTGGACGTGGACGGATCGACCGTCTTCGTCGCGCGCAGCGGGCAAGGCGTCTACGAGTTCGCCTATACCGACGTCAGCCAGACCTACCAGGCGAACGACCTCGCCATCCTGGCGCGCCACATCGTCTCGGTGCCGGTGTCCGTCGCGTACGACCAGGGCGCGCGGCTGCTGCACCTGGTGATGGCGGACGGGTCGATCGGCACGCTGACGATCTACCGCGCCGAGCAGGTCACCGCCTGGACGCGGCAGGAGACCGACGGCGCCTTCCGCGCCGTGGCGGAAAGCGAGGGCGTCGTCTGGGCCGTGACGGAACGCGACGGCGCCTTCGCGCTCGAACGCTTCGATGCGGAACTCGGCCTCGACGCCGCGCTGACCGGAACCGCGCCGACGCCGCAGGACCAATGGAGCGGGCTCGGGCATCTCGAGGGGCGCGTCGTCGGCGTGCTCGCCGACGGTGTGCCGCGCGCGGCGGCGAGCGTGCTCGACGGCGCGGTGACGCTCGAGGACGCGGCCTCCTCCGTCCAGGTGGGCCTCGCCTACCGGCACGAGGTCGAGCCGCTCCCGCCCGACCTCATCTCCGCGGCCGGCGCGGCAACGGGGCCGCTGCGGCTCGTCGCCGTGACCTTCCGGTTGCTCGGGACGCCGGCGCTTGCCGTCGACCTCGGGCGCGGGGCGGAACCGTTGTCGTTCCGGCGGCTCGATACGCCGGTGCTGGATGCGGCGCCGCCGCCCTTCACCGGCGACGTCACGCTGCGCGGCCTCGGCTGGCGGCGCGACCGGCTGCGGCCGCTCTGGCGCATCGAGGGCGAGGTGCCGCTGCCGATGACCCTGCTTTCCGTCACCACCGAGATCAGGATGACCGATTGATGGCCCAGCTCGCCTCTCTCGCCTCGCTCGCCGGGGCGGGCCTCACCGTCTACGGCCAGGTCCGACAGGCCCAGCAGCAGAAGGTTGCCGCCCAGGTGCAGCAGGAGAACCTGCGCCAGCAGCAGGCGGCGCAGCAGCAGCAGGGCGATGCGCAACTCGCCGCCAAGGCGCGCGAGCGGCGGGACACGCTGGCGCGCACCCTGGCCTCGGCGCGCGCCAGGCTGGGCGCAGGCGGCGTGTCGCCGGACGAAGGCTCGGCGGCCGCGCTTGCCGCCGGCCTCAAGACCGACGCGGCGCAGGACACCGCCGAGGAAGCCGCGATCATGAGCGCGCGGCTTGCGGCCGGGCGGCGGTCGCTGCTCGCGCCGGATGGCAGCGTGAACGCCTTCCTGCGGGCCGGGCAGACGCTCGGCGGCACCGTGCGCAACCTGCTCGATTGAGACGCGGCGCCGCCGCCCCAACCCCAAGACACACCGAGGATCCCGATGGCCGAACACATCACGATCGGCGATGTCGCGCCGCGCGTGCAGTACGTCGCGGACGGCGTCCTGGCCGCGTTCACCTATCCCTTCCCGATCTTCGACGCGGCCGATCTCGAGATCCGCATCGACGGCGCCGTGCTGGCCGGCGGCGCGACCGTGACCGGGGCCGGCGCCTCCGAGGGCGGCAGCGTCGTCTTCGACGCGCCACCGCAGGCCGGGGCGAAGGTGACGCTGCGCCGCAGGCTCGCCATCGCGCGCACCACCGACTTCCAGAACAACGGCGTGCTGCGCGCCCGCGCGCTGAACGACGAGCTCGACTACCAGGTCGCCGCGCTGCAGCAGGTGGCCGATGACGTGGGCAGCGCGATGCGGCTCGACCCCACCGACGCAGGCGGGCTGGTGCTGCCGCTGCGCGGTGCGCGGGCCAACCGGGTGCTGGGCTTCGATTCCACCGGAGACGTGACGGTCTTCGACCGCGGTACCGGGCTGCTCGGCGTGCCCTATCCGGGCGGCGTGCCGCGCAGCGTGGAGGACAAGCTCGCCGAGCGCCTGACGGCGCGCGACTTCGGCGCGACGGGGGACGGCGTGACCGATGACGGGCCTGCGCTCGCCGCCGCGATGGCCGCCGCCGCCGCCTCGGGCAAGACGCTCGAGATCGGGGAGGGCACCTTCCGCACCACGCAGCCGCTCGTCCTCGGCGGTGGCGCCGCCGGCCTCGTGATGCGCGGGACCATCCTCTATGCCGGGCCGGACGGGCAGGCGGCGTTGACGCTGGGCGACGGCGCTGCCGCGCGCAACGCCGCCAAGCGCTACGAAGGGCTGCGCGTGCTGCGCGCCAGCATCTCCGACTGGATGAACGAGGCCGATATCGGCCTGGTGATGCGCAACCTCGATGCCTCCTTCGTCGAGATCCGCCAGGTCGAGGGCTTCACCATCGGCATCCGCACCCAGGGCGTGGAACGCGGCTTCGAGGACACGACGATCAACCTCGGCCGCATCGTGAACAACAAGATCGGCCTCGATGTCCGCACCGAGACGGCGGGCGCGTGGAACACCTCCGTGCGCTACTATGGCGGGCATTTCGCGCTGGGCTCCTCGGTCCACACGGACAAGGACCGCTACGGCGTGCGCCTGTCCGCCGCGCCCGGCGCCTATGTCGCGCACAACCGGCACCTGTTCGACGGGCCGGGCTTCGAGCTGCAGGCGAGGGACCGCCCGATTACCGGCATTCCCTTCCTGATCGAGGTGAACAGCCGGTCCGTCTGGGCCCGCGCCGTGCGCATGGAAGGGTGCAGCCCCCATGTCGCGCGCCACACCGCCGGCGCCCAGGACCATGTCTACGAGGTCGCCTGGGCGAGCCAGGGTTACCTGGTCGACATCGACTATCCGGCGAGTGCCACGCGGACCGGTTCGGTCGTGCGCGCCACGCACCAGTCGGCGGCCTTCCGCGAGGCGACGCGCGAGATCGGCGCCGTGCCGAACCTGCGCGCCGCGCGCATCCGCTGGTCGAACACGGAATGGGGCTTCGAGAAACTCGCCTGCCTGTCGTCCAACGTGTCGGGCTCGATCGCGACGCTGGCGGACTTCGCCTTCCCGGCGCTGGCGTCCTATGCCTTTACCGACAGCGGTGTGCTGCTGACCGGCGGCCGCGGCCTCGGCTTCGTGGTGGATGCGCGGGGCTGCCGCGAATTCGCCCTCGCGGTCGATGCCGATGCGCCGCGTCTGGTCGTGATGTGCTTCGACGCCAGCCGCAACCTGCTGACGGATTCCGGCACGCCGCGGGCCCGCGCTTCGGGTCAGTCGCTCACCTGGAACCCGACCGCCTATTGGTACCAGAGTGCCGCCGACATGGCGGATGCCACGCTGACCCGCCCGCAGGTGGTGCGCCTCGCGCCCGAGGTCGCCTACGCCATCATCGGCGTCGCGCGCATCGGCAGCGACTACGAGCTGCGCTCGATGCGCCTGGCCTGCGATCCGCTCTTCGCGCCGACGCTGATCTATGGTCAGCCGAACCTGCCGCATGGCACGCGGGAACTGGTGGCCGAGGCCGCCTGGGACCCGCCTTCCATCGCGGCGGGCGGGACGGCCGCGGTGAACGTCACCATCCCCGGCGCGCGGCCGGGCGACTTCGCGTCTGCGGCCTTCTCGCTCGCCACCTCGGGCCTGGTGTTCATGGCGCAGGTCGGCGCGACGGACGTCGTGACGGTCACCGCCTGGAACAAGACAGCCGTCGCCGTCGACCTCGCCGCCGGCACCGTCCGCGCGCGCGTGGTGAAGACGTGACGGGGCGCCGCGAGGTCACCCTTCGCGGTCCCGATCTCCGCTCCGCCATGGATGTCGTCATGGAGGACTACCTGCGCTTCCTCCGTGCCGGGCCCGAACCCGGGACCGGCGACGACACCAAGGCCTTCGCCGGTCATCACGCCGCCTGCCGTGCCGCCCTCGCGCATGTCGAGGCGTTGGTGAAGATCGGCCGCCTGATGGGTGCGGACGGCAGTGCGGCGGAGGACGCCGCGACCATCCTGGTGGAGGCACGCCAGGCCATCGCAGCCTTCCCTGAGGAGGACCCGCATGGGGAAGAGGAGCAATGCTGACGCAGGCTTCCTCGAATTCGTCTGGATCTGGAACCGCCGGCACCAGCACGAGACGCCGGCCGTGCACCGGCGCATCGCCCGCTGGCTCGAGGCGCGCGGCGCGGCCGGGGAGAACCGGCTGCTGCTCATGGCCTTCCGCGGCTGCGGCAAGTCGACGCTGATCGGGCTGTGGTGCGCCTGGCTGCTGGCGCGGCGGCCCGAGACGCGCATCCTCGTCCTCGCCGCCGACCAGCCGCTGGCGGTGAAGATGGTCGCCTCGGTGCGGCGGATCGTGGAGCGGCACCCGCTCTGCCGCCACCTGCTGCCGGACGCGGCGGAAACCTGGGCATCGGACCGCTTCACCGTCGCGCGGGACGGCGCGCTGCGCGATCCGTCGATGCTGGCGCAGGGCATCGGCGGAAATGTCACCGGCAGCCGCGCCGAGGTGATCGTCTGCGACGACGTCGAGGTCGCAGGCAACTGCGACACGCCGGGCAAGCGCGCCGAATTGCGGGAACGCCTGGCCGAGGCCGAGTTCATCCTGGTGCCGGGCGGCACGATCCTGTTCGTCGGCACGCCGCATTGCGAGGACAGCCTCTACCGCCACCCGAAGGAGGAGGGTGCCTTCCTGCGCGGCTACCGGCGCCTTGCCGTGCCGGTGGTGAACGCGGCGGGCCACAGCGCCTGGCCCGAGCGCTTTCCGCGCGATGTCGTCGCGTCGCTCCGCGATCGCGTCGGCCCGCTGCAGTTCCAGCGGCAGATGCTGCTGCGGCCCGTCGCGGCCGGGGCGGCGCGGCTCGATCCTGCGGCGATCGTCCGCTACGCCGAGGAACCCGACTATCGCGAGGCGCAGGGCCGCGGCGTGCTGACGCTGCTGGGCCGGCGGCTCGTCTCGGGCGGCGCCTTCTGGGATCCGGCCTATGGCAGGCCCGGATCGGGCGATGCCTCGGTGCTGGCGGC
Source organism: Neoroseomonas marina (assembly GCF_012927745.1). Taxonomy (GTDB): domain Bacteria; phylum Pseudomonadota; class Alphaproteobacteria; order Acetobacterales; family Acetobacteraceae; genus Neoroseomonas; species Neoroseomonas marina. Next base: position 694,714 of record NZ_JABBKX010000001.1, on the reverse strand, counting down.
AACCTATGCGGACGGGGAGGGGCATCACTTCCTCCATCGCCTCGCCTACCTGACGCATGACCCGGCCGCGGCGGAGGACCCGGCGACACAGCAATGCCGCCGCGTCGCCGAGATCCTGCGCGAGACGCTGCTGCCGGCGGTGCGGGTGGAGACCAACGGCCTCGGCCGCTTCCTGCCCGCGCTGCTGCGACGCGAACTGTCGCGCGCCGGCGTCGCCTGCACCGTCATCGAGCACGCCAGCGTGCGCGCGAAGGAGGACCGCATCCTCGCGGCACTCGAACCCGCGCTCGCCGCGCGGCGCCTGCATGCGCATGAAAGCGTCTTCCGCACGCCCTTCGCCGGCGAGATGGCGGAATGGCGCCCCGGTGCGGCGGGGGTGCGCGACGATGCGCTCGATGCCGTGGCGGGCTGCCTGCTGGCCGAACCGGTGCGCCTGGTGCGCGGGGCGCGGCCGGTGGCGTCACCGCCCTGGCGCGGTTCCTAGGCCGCCTGCTTCTTCAGGATCTCGCTCGCATGCCGGGCGCGGCCGGCATCGGTGATCTCGAACCGGCCGTCCTCGCGCGGCCGGGCCAGGCCCATCGACGTCAGGCGGTTCAGACAGGGCCCGTCCTTGAGGCCCGGCGGCCGGCCATGCGGTCCCACCAGCGTCAGCCGGTGCAGCGCCGAACGGCAGCAGGTCTCGAGATACGGCTCATTCCACATCGCGGCGCGGGGTTCCCAGGGTCCTGGTCCGGACTCTGGGGCCCCGGCCGCCTCCCTTCAAGGTTCCAGCAGAGAGGGCAGGCGACCCAATGCCGATCCAGATCGAACCCCAATGGTGGATCTCCGCCGTGGAGGCGCCCATCGTGGCCGCGCTCTTCTGGATGATCCACGGCCTCCGGAAGGACATGCACGAGCGCATCGACCGCGGCGACCAGCGCGATTCGGACGCGCTGACCCGTACGCGGGAGGACCTCGCGCAGTTCAAGATCGAGGTGGCGCGAACCTATGTCCCGCTGTCGCTGATCCGCGACCTCGACCGCCGCATCTCCGACCACCTGATCCGCATCGAGGAGAAGATCGAGGAGGTCTCGCGCGCCGGCATCGCCGTCGCCCAGGTCGCCCGCCGGCTGGAGGACCGCGAATGAGCGCCGCGCGTCCCATCCCCGCCCGCGACGCGGCGGCCGAGATCCTCGCCCTGACCCTGTGGGGCGAGGCCGCCGACCGCCCCGTGCGCGCCATCGAGGCGCTGGCCGCCCTGGTGATGAACCGCGTCCGCGCCGGCGTGCCGCATTGGGGGCAGGGGGTGGCGGGCGTCTGCCGCGCACCCTTCCAGTTCCCGTGCTGGAACCGGAACCACCCGCGCCACGCCGCGTTGCGGGAGATCCCGCCGGGCGATGCCGCGTTCGCCATCTGCCGGCGCATCGCCGCGCGGGCGCTGGCGGGCGGGCTGCCGGACCCGACGGCCGGTGCGACGCATGTCCACGATGCCGGCGCGCTGCCGGGCTGGGCCCTGGGCCGGCCGGCGGCGGCCGAGATCGGCGGCCTCTGCTTCTATCGTGCCGAGGACCTGACCTGACGGCGCGGCCGCGCTACACGGCGCGGATGGAACCCTTCATCTACACCCTGGTGCGGGAGGCCGACTGGCGCGCCGCCGAGGCCGCCGGCATCTACGCCGGCAGCGCGGACGATGCGCGGGACGGCTTCCTGCATTTCTCCACCGCCACACAGGTGCGCGCGAGCGCGGCGAAGCACCGCGCCGGCGTGCCGGACCTGCTGCTGGTGGAAGCCGATGCGGGCCTGCTCGGCGAGGCGTTGAAATGGGAACCGGCGTCGGGCGGCAAGCGGCCCGGCCTCTTCCCGCATCTCTACGCGCCGCTGCCCCTGTCCGCCGTGCGGCGCGTCGTGGCGCTGCCGATCGACGCGGCCGGATCTCACGTGTTTCCCGACGGCTTCGCCTGAGGGCGGCTGGCGGCGCGCTGGCTCATCACCAGCGCGAAGACGACGATGACGGCGCCGCCGAGCGTCCAGCCGCTGGGCAGCACCTGCCAGATCAACAGGTCCAGCCCGACGGCGAAGACCAGCGCGCTGAACTCCAGCGGCGCCAGCCGCGCCGCGGAATCGTACCGGAAGGCGACGGCGAGGCACACGGTCGCCCCGCCGGCGAGCAGACCGTTCACGGACAGCGCCAGCAGGTCGACGACGCCCGGGCGCACCCACCCCATGGCCGCGAAAGGCGCGAGGGCCAGCAGCCCCGGCAGCGACGACCACAGGATCAGCGCCCCAGCGCCGGTTTCGTGCTTCAGCAGCCGGTTGATGGTCAGCACGGCGGCGTAGCAGACCGTCGCGAAGAAGGCCCACAGATAGGCCGCCCAGGGGCCCTCGGCCGACAATCCGGGCGCCATGGCGATGGCGACGCCGGAAAAGCCGAGCAGCGACCAGGCCCAGACCGCCGGACCCGTCCGTTCCCGCAGCACCAGCGCGGCCAGGCCGAGCGTCATGAAGGGTGCGGTGAAATAGACCAGGTAGCCCTCGGCCAGCGGGATCGTCCGCAGCGCCTGGAAGAAGCCGACGCCGGACCCGACCATGAAGGTCGCGCGCGTCAGGTGCAGGAAGGGATGCGCGGTATCGAGCCGCCCACCGAGTCCCGGGGCCACCGCGCGCCCGGCGAACAGCACCAGCAGGAGCGCCGCGTAGCGAATCGCCACGACCTGCTCGACCGGATAGGTCCCTGACAGCAGCTTCGAGTTCGCATCCAGGAGCGCGAAGAGCCCCATCGCCGCGATGATGTAGAGCGGGCCCCGCACCCTGTTCTCGTTCCACCGTGTGAGGAACGCTTCTCGCCGCGCCGGCCCTGGGCCGTCAACCGGGCTTCCGTGACGGCCCGGACCGGGGCACAAGGACGGCGCCATGACCCCCGCCCTCGCTTCCGCCCTGATGCCGCTGATGCGCGGCCTCGACGCCGAGACCGCGCACGGCGTCGCGCTGAAGGCGCTCGCCGCCGGCCTCGCCGGCCGCGACACCGGCACGGACGACCCCGTGCTGGCCACCGAGGCCTTCGGCCTGCGCTTCCGCAACCCGATCGGCCTCGCCGCCGGCTTCGACAAGGATGCGGTGGCGGTGCTGCCGCTGATGCGCCTCGGCTTCGGCTTCGTCGAGGCCGGCACCGTCACGCCACGCCCGCAACCGGGCAATCCGCGCCCGCGGCTGTTCCGCCTGGCGGAAGACTCAGCGGTGATCAACCGCATGGGCTTCAACAATGGCGGCCTCGACGGCTACCTCGCGCGCCTGCGCGACCTGCCGCGCCCGCTGCCCGCGATCTTCGGCGCCAATGTCGGCATCAACAAGGAAGGGGCGGACCCCGAGCGCGACTACCCCGCGCTCTACGCAGCCGTCGCACCCTTCGCCGACTACGTGACGATGAACGTGTCGTCGCCGAACACGCCGGGCCTGCGCGACCTGCAGGGGGAGGAGCGGCTCGCTTCGATCCTGGATGCCATCGCCGCGAGGCGCGCGAGCCTCGACCGCACGCCGCCGCTGCTGGTGAAGATCGCACCCGACCTCGCCGACGATGCGCTCGGGCCGATCGTGAATGCCTGCCTCACGCGCGGCGTCGCGGGGCTGATCGTCTCCAACACCACCATCGCGCGGCCGCCGCTCGCGTCGGCGCATGCGAAGGAAGCGGGCGGGCTGTCCGGCGCCCCGCTCTTCGCGCCGTCGACCGAGGTGCTGCGCAAGGTCTTCCGCATCGCACGCGGCCGCCTGACGCTCATCGGCGTCGGCGGCATCGCGACGCCGGAGCAGGCCTATGCGAAGATCCGGGCCGGCGCCTCGCTCATCCAGATGTACACGGGCTTCGCCTATGCCGGTCCCGTGCTGCCGCGGCGGCTCGCCGACGGCCTCGCCGCGCTGCTCAGGCGCGATGGCTTCACTTCGGTCGCCGACGCCGTCGGCAAGGATGCGTGATGGAAATCCTCGACGGCATCGCCGCCATCGCCGATCGCTACGACGGCTTCGTCCTCGACCTCTGGGGTGTCGTGCATGACGGGCGCAAGCCATATCCGGGCGTGCCCGAGGCGCTCGCGGAGCTGAAGGCGCGCGGCAGGGGCGTCGTATTCCTCACCAACGCGCCGCGCCGCGCCTGGATGGTGCAGAAGCTGCTCGACCGCATGGAACTCGACCGCGCGCTCTATGACGGCATCATCTCCTCGGGCGAGATCTCCTGGCGCCACCTCAAGCGCCGCACCGACCCGTGGTTCGCGAAGCTCGGCACGCGCTGCATCCATGTCGGGCCCGAGCGCGACCTCTCGGTCGTCGAGGACGGCGTTGCCGAGATCGTCACCGACCCGCGCGAGGCGACCTTCCTGCTCAACACCGGCCCTGACGACGAGCGCGGCCCGCAGAGCCCCGATCCCTATGTCTCCGTCCTCGAGGCCTGCGCCGCGCAGCACCTGCCCATGGTCTGCGTGAACCCGGACCGCGCGGTGATGGTCGCCGGCCAGAAGCTCATCTGCGCCGGCGCGCTCGCCGACATCTATCTCGGCCTCGGCGGCGCGGTGCGCGAGATCGGCAAGCCCGACCCCGAGGTCTACGACCCGGTGCTGGAACTGCTCGGCCATCCGCAGCGGCACCGCGTGCTCGCCATCGGCGACACGCCGCACACCGACCTCGCCGGCGCGCAGGCGGCAGGGCTCGATGCGCTCTGGGCGCTGACCGGCCTCGCGGCGCATGCGCATGGCGACAATCCCGATCCCGAACATCTTGCCGCCGTCGCGCATGAGGAGGGCGTGCGCCCGATCGCGGCCGTGCGCTCCCTGCGCTGGTGACCGCCCGGGCGCTCTCCCGGCTGCGCGCGATCTGCCTCGCCTTGCCCGAGGCGGTTGAGCAGGAGACGTGGGAGGCGCCGACCTGGCGCATCCGCGGCCGCATCTTCTGCATGTGGCGCACGACGGAGGATGGCGCGCCGGCGCTGTGGTGCAAGGCGCCGCGCGGCGCGCAGGAGGTGCTGGTGGAGGCCGCGCCGCATCGCTTCTTTCGCCCGCCCTATGTCGGACCCAAGGGCTGGATCGGTCTGCGGCTCGATGGGCGCGTCGATTGGGAGGAAGTCGGCGCCATCGTCCGCCGGTCCTGGCGTATGACGGCCCCGAAGCGCGTGGCAGCCACGCTGCCCGACTGACCTGGCCCTGCCGCCGCCGGCCTCGTCGATGAAGCGAGGCCGAAGCGCCGTCTAGACGATGTCGGCGAAGGACGGGCCGGCATCCGACCGCAACTCCTCCGCGATCGCGCCGAGCGCGCCCCTCAAGGCGGTGCGGTCGGCGGCCGCACCGAGGGAAACCCGCACCGCGGCGACCGGGGCTCCGACCGCGAAGGCGTCGCTCGGGACCACCGCGAGGCCCCGCCGCCGCAACTGCGCGGCGAAATCGAGCCGATCCCAGCCGGCCGGCAGGTCCAGCCACAGATGGATGCCCTCCGGATGCGCGGCGAAGCGCGCGCCGGCCAGCACCTCCTGCGCAATGCGCTGGCGTGCCGCGCATTCGTGCCGGATCGCGCCCAGCACCGCGGCGGCCGTCCCGTCTCCGACCCAGCGTGTGAACAGACCGGCGAGCAGCGGCGAGGCCATCAGTACCGTCGCCCGCAATGCCGTGGCCATCCGCGCCGCCCATCGCGCATCCGGCACCACCATCCAGGCGACGCGCAGGGCCGGCGAGATCACCTTCGACACGGTCGCCACGTGGAAGCAGCATTCGGGGGCGAGGCTCGCGATCGCCGGCAGCGGCGCCGCGGGCAGCAACCCATAGGCATCGTCCTCGATCACCTGCAGCCCAAGGGTCCGCGCCAGCGCCGCGATGGCCTCCCGCCGCGTGAGAGGCATCGTCGCCGCGGTCGGGTTGTGCATCGTCGGCACGCAATACAGCGCCTTCGGCCGAGGCTCCGCCTGGCAAGCCGCCGCGATCGCGTCGGGCAGCATCCCGTCGGCGTCCGCGGCGACGCCCCGCAATCGCAGGCCGAGCTGCGCGGCGGCGCCGCGCAGACCCGGATAGGTCATCGCATCCGTCAGCACGACCTCGCCCGGCGCAAGCAGGGCCCCGAGCACCACCATCAGGGCCGGCTGTGCGCCCGGCGAGAGCAGCACGCGCTCCACCGGCACCTCGCCGAGCACCGGGCTCAGCCACGCCGCGCCCGCCGCGCGTTCGGCGCCGCTCCCGGCGCCGCTGCGGTAGGTCAGCACCTCGGCCGCGCCCGGCGCCCCGAGCATCGCCGCCATTCCGTCCCGCAGAAGATCGGGCAGGGCAGGGGAGGCGGGCAGCGGCGGGAGGTTCATCGACAGGTCGACGGCGCTGCCGGGCCCGCCGACGGCCGGCGCGGCCCGGATGAAGCTTCCGCGCCCGACGGTGGCCTGCAGCAAGCCCATCCTGCGGGCTTCGGCATAGGCGCGGGTCACCGTGGTCAGATCGATGCCGAGCGCATCGGCCAGCGCGCGATGCGTCGGCAGGCGGTCGCCGTCGCGCAATTCCCCGGCGGCGACCGCTGCGCCGATCGTCTCGGCGATGGCGCGGTAGATCGGTCCTTCGTGACGCGCGACGCGGGCGATCCAGCCTTGCGTCGCGTCAAGCCGCTCCATCTTGCAATCGCTCCATGCAATCCGTATAAATGATCCGATACCGGGCAAATTGTATGTATCAATATCCAGATTGTTTGGCAACGGCGCCGTGCCCGGCGCGCCCAGCGGAGGGCCGCATGGCCGGATCATCCAGGATTGCCGAAGGCGTTCGCCGTGGCCTGCGGCTTCGCTGCCCGCAATGCGGGGAAGGCCCCTTGTTCGCCGGATATCTCAAGGTCGCGCCCTGCTGCGCATCCTGTGGTGCCGACAACCGCATCTATCCGGCGGATGACGCGCCGCCCTACCTGACGCTGTTCCTGGTCGGGCACCTGCTGCTGCCCTTCATGTTCTGGTCCGACCGCGCCTGGGCGCCCGCGCTCTGGGTGCAGTTCGCGATCTGGCTGCCGCTGATCGCGGTTGTCAGCATCGCGACCTTGCCGTTCATGAAGGGGGCCGTCATCGGCTTTGCCTGGGGCGCCGGCGTGACGCGCGAGAGCGCCCGCCAGTAGTGGCGGCCGGACGCGCGGCGCGAGCGGAGAGGCCTGGTTTCCCGGCCCCTCGCGCCCGGGCCGGTCAGTCGACGATGAAGAGCTTCGCGCCCTTGGGCGTGCGCGACCGGTGCGGCTCGGCGCCGTCGGCCACCTGGTAGGACATGCCGGGCTTCAGCGTGAAGACGCGTCCGTCCGCCAGCGTGGTCTCGAGCTCGCCTTCCAGCACCAGCAGCACATGGCCCTTCTGGCACCAGTGATCCGAGACATAGCCCGCCGAATACTCGACCATCCGCACGCGGATCTGGTTGCCTTCCGGCCCGACATGGCGGGTGCGCCAAAGCGCTTCGCCGGCCTCGCCGGCATGGCGGGTGGGCGCCACCTGCGACCAGTCGGTGGTGTCGAACGGAATGGCGGACATCTGCATCGTCGAATCCTTCAGGCGTGGCCGGCGGCGCCGGACAACAGGGCTGGGTCGACCCGCAGCTTCGCCAGCGCTGCTTCCCAGGTGCCGGTCGTGTCATTGCGGAACACGATGCCGCCATCCGCCGGCACGCTGAGCCAGGCGTTGCGCTGGATCTCGTCTTCGAGTTGTCCCGGCGCCCAGCCCGCGTAGCCGAGGGCGAGCACGCAATCCTTCGGCCCGCCGCCGCCGGCGATCGCCTTCAGGATGTCGACGCTCGCGGTCAGGGCGAGGCCCGGCATCACGTTCAGGCTGCCGTCGGCGGTCCAGTCGTCGCTGTGGAGAACGAAGCCGCGGCCGCCTTCGACGGGGCCGCCGGACAGCATGCGGATCCGCCGTTGCGGCGGCACCGGTTCCACCTTCAACTGGCGCAGCAGGTCGTCGAACTCCATCCCGCCGAGCGGGCGGTTCACGATCAATCCCATCGCGCCATCCGAGGAATGCGCGCACAGGCAGACCACGGTGTGGTCGAAGCGCGGATCCTGCATCCCGGGCATGGCGATCAACAGGTGCCCGGACAGGTAGCCGTCGGCGGCATCGGGCGTGGAGGGGGTGGACGTGGCCATGTCCATCTAGGTGGCGCAGCCCGCGTCCCGCCGCAAGGCGCGCCACCCCCGATGACAGTCCCTCCGCCCCGCGCTATGACGCCGGAGCAACGAGGAGGACGACATGCCGATCAGTGTTGGCGACGCCATTCCGGCCGTGAAGGTGATGCAGGCCACGGCCGAAGGGCCCAAGGAGGTCGACACCGGCGAATTCTTCAAGGGCCGCACCGTCGCGCTGTTCGGCGTGCCGGGCGCCTTCACCCCGACCTGCTCGGCCAAGCACCTGCCGTCCTTCATCGACAACGCCGCGGCGCTGAAGGCGAAGGGCGTCGACGCCATCGCCTGCATGTCGGTGAACGACGCCTTCGTGATGGGCGCCTGGGCGAAGGACCAGGGCATCACCGACCAGGTGGCGATGCTGGCCGACGGCTCGGCCGTCTTCACGAAGGCGATGGGCCTCGAATTCGACCTGACGGCGCGCGGCCTCGGCGTCCGCTGCCAGCGCTTCGCGCTGGTCGCGAAGGACGGCCAGGTGACCCATATCGCCATCGAGGCGCCTGGCGCCTTTGAGGTGTCCAGCGGTCAGGCGGTCCTCGCCGCGCTCTGAGGCCATCCGGCGCCCGTCATCCGGGCGCAGCGAAGGAGGCCGGCACCCGCCCTGCGCGGGTCGCCGGCCTTTTTCACGCCGGTCTGCCGGCTTCGTGACCTCCGCAGAGGGTTGATCTGGATCAAAGTCTGACATAGATTTCAGAAAATTCTGAAATCACGGTCAGCCATGAACCTCCCGCCTCTGATCCAGTCCTTCGTGCTCCACTTCGGGGAAATGGGGTCTCGCTGGGGCATCAACCGCACCGTCGGGCAGATCTACGCGCTGCTCTACGTCTCGCCCCGCCCGCTCTGCGCCGACGACATCGTGGAGGCGCTGGGCGTCTCGCGGTCCAACGTCTCCATGGGGCTGCGCGAGCTGCAGACGTGGAACCTCGTGCTGCTGAAGCACATCCCGAACGACCGGCGCGACCATTTCACCACGCCCGACGACGTCTGGCAGATCCTGCGCGTGCTGGCCGAGGAGCGGAAGAAGCGCGAGGTCGATCCGACGCTGTCCGTCCTGCGCGAACTGCTGATGCAGACCCCGGGCAGCGAGGAGGAGAAGCACGCCCAGGCCCGCTTGGCCGAGATGCACGGCCTGATCGAGCGCCTGACCACCTGGTACGAAGACGTGAAACGGCTCGAGACCGAACGCCTCGCCGCGCTCCTCGCCCTTGGCGCTAAGGTGACCCGTCTGCTCGAGGCCAAGGACAAGGTCGTCGGCCTCGTGCGCGGCAGGAAGGAGGCCTGACCCATGGACGCGCTCATCCTCGCCCGCATCCAGTTCGCGGCCAACATCTCCTTCCACATCCTGTTCCCCACCATCACCATCGCGCTCGGCTGGGTCCTGCTGTTCTTCAAGCTGCGCTTCAACGCGACGGCCGACGACAAGTGGATGGACGCCTATCGCTTCTGGGTGAAGGTCTTCGCCCTGTCCTTCGCGATGGGCGTCGTCTCCGGCATCACCATGTCCTTCCAGTTCGGCACCAACTGGCCAGGCTACATGGAGCGCGTCGGCAACATCGCCGGGCCGCTGCTGGCCTATGAGGTGCTGACCGCCTTCTTCCTCGAGGCGACCTTCCTCTCGATCATGCTGTTCGGCTTCCGCCGCGTGCCCGGCTGGGTCCACACCGGCGCGACCGTGCTCGTCGCCTTCGGCACGACGATGAGTGCCTTCTGGATCCTCGCGCTGAATTCCTGGATGCAGACGCCCCAGGGTTTCGAGATGCGCGACGGCATCGCCCATGCCACCGATTGGTGGGCGATCGTCTTCAATCCGTCCTTTCCCTATCGCCTGGCGCACATGCTGACCGCCTCGGCGCTGACGGTCGCGTTTCTTCTGGCGGGCCTGTCCGCCTGGCGCTGGCTGCGAGGGGACCGCGCGCCCGCGGTCGCCGCGACGCTGCGCACCGGCGTGGTGATGGCCGCCGTCCTCGCGCCGGCGCAGCTGTTCATCGGCGACCAGCACGGACTCAACACGCTCGAGCACCAGCCGGCCAAGGTCGCGGCCATCGAGGCCAACTGGCAGACGCGGGGCGGCGTCCCCCTGGTGCTCTTCGCCCTGCCGGACGAGGCGGCCCGCGAGAACCGCTTCGAGGTCGCGATCCCCTACGGTGCCAGCCTGATCCTGCGCCATTCGCCGGATGGCGTGGTCCCGGGCCTCGACGACTTCGTCGGCCGGCATCCGCCGGTGGCGCCCGTCTTCTTCGCCTTCCGCACCATGGTCGGCATCGGCGTGCTGATGATCGGCCTCGGCCTGCTGTCGGCCGTGCTGCTCTGGCGCCGGGGCGCGCTGCCGCGGCTCGTCCTGTGGGGGCTGGTCGGCATGACCTTCTCCGGCTGGGTCGCCACGCTTGCGGGCTGGTACGTGACCGAGATCGGCCGTCAGCCCTGGCTGGTGACCGGCGTGCTGACGACGGCCCAGGCCGCCGGACCCGTGCCGGCCGGCAATATCGGGGCGACGCTCGTCATGTACCTCACGATCTATGCGCTTCTCCTGACGGCCTATGTCGTCACGGTCTTCCGCCTGGCGTCGCGGGGGCGGATCGTGGAAGCGGTACCCGGCACCGCCATGCCGGTCTCGAAGGTGGCCACGCCATGACCCCGTTCATTCCCGCCGAATGGCTGCCTGTCGTCTTCGCGGCGCTGATGGCGCTCAGCATCCTGCTCTACGTGGTGCTGGACGGGTTCGACCTCGGCGTCGGCCTGTTGCTGCCGCGCGCGGACGGGGAAGCCGAGCGCGATCGCATGATCGCCGCGATCGGGCCCTTCTGGGACGCGAACGAGACCTGGCTTGTCCTGGGGATCGGGCTGCTCCTGGTCGCCTTCCCCATGGCGCATGGGCTGATCCTGACGCAGCTGTACCTGGCGGTGGCGCTGATGCTCGCCGGGCTGATCCTGCGTGGCGTGGCCTTCGAGTTCCGCGCCAAGGCCGGCGACCTGAAGGAAAAGCGCCGCTGGGACCACGCCTTCGTCGCCGGCTCGCTGCTCGCCGCGCTGTCGCAGGGCTGGATGCTCGGCCGCTACATCCTGGGCTTCGCGGAAGGACCGGCCGCGCTCGCCTTCGCCGCCATGGCCGCGGGCGGTCTCGCCATCGCCTATGCGTTCATCGGCGCGGCCTGGCTGGTCTGGCGCACGGAAGGCGACCTGCAGCGCCGCGCGATCGGCTGGGCACGGCAGGCGATCTGGCCGATGGGGCTCGGCATCCTGCTCGTCTCGGCGGTGACGCCGCTCGTCAGCACGCGCATCTTCGAACGCTGGTTCGCCCTGCCGGACATGCTGCTGCTCGCGCCGCTGCCGGTCGCCACGGCGGCATTGCTCCTCGGCATCGCGAGCCTGCTGAAGCACATGCCGCTGCCGGACGACGCACTGCGGCGCCTGCCTTTCTGGGGCGCGGTCGCGCTCTTCGCGCTGTTCTTCGCCGGCCTCGCCTGGTCCTTCTTCCCCTTCGTGGTGCCGGACCGGCTGACCATCTGGCAGGCGGCGAGCGCGCCGGAGAGCCTGTCGATCATCCTCGCCGGGGCGCTGTTCGTGTTGCCCGTGATCCTCGCCTACACGGTGCTCGCGTGGCGCGTCTTCGGCGGCAAGGCGCGCGACCTGACCTACTACTAGCTAGGCCGGGGCATAGCGGCGCTGGCGGCTGAGCAGGAGGCCGACCAGCGCGAGCTGCACCAGGTTGGCCGCGATGCCGACCCACCACGCGGCCGCGTAATAGCCGACGCGGTCGTAGATGGTCCCGGCGAGCCAGGCGCCGGCCCCCATGCCCGAGGCGCTGACGAAGAGCAGCGCCGGCACCCGCCACGCGGCCTCCGCGGCGGGGAAGTACTGCCGCACCGCCAGGACGTAGGCGGGGATGATGCCGCCGAAGCCGAGTCCGTAGGCCGCGGCGACGAAGAACAGCCCGGCCTCGTCCTGCGTCGCGAGGAAGCCGAGCATCCCCACGACCTGCGCCGCCGACCCCGCCATCACCGTCCACAGCCCGCCGATCCGGTCCGACAGCCAGCCCCAGAACTGCCGCGACAGGAAGGCCGCGAGCAGCAGCACCGACAGCATCGCCGCCCCACGCGATGCCGCGATGCCGAGATCCCCGCAGAAGGCCACGAGATGCGCCGCGGGCATCGCCATCGGGATGCAGCACAGGAAGGAACAGGCCGAGAGCAGGGCGAGCGCCGCATTCGGCCGCATGCCGAGCACGCGTCGCTCGCTGCCCGCCAGGCGCAGCGACGGCCCGCCCGTGGGCACCGGCGCCGGCGCGATGACGGTCGCGCCGAGCGCGACGATCACCGCCGCCGCGATGGTGCCGTAGGTCCGCATCGTCGCCTGCCAGCCGAAGGCGGCGATGGTGCGCTCGAAGACCGACGGCCAGAGGAAGCCCGCGACATATTGCCCCGAGGAGACGAGCGCGAGCGCGGTGCCGCGCCGGCGGTCGAACCACAGGGAGACATAGGCGACCATCGGCGCGAACAGCGCCCCGTTGCCGAACAGCCCGACGCCAAGCCCGATCCCCGCGAGCAGCGACCAGCCTTCGCCCAGCGAGGCGAGCCACAGCCCCGCCAGCACCGAAGCCCCGCCCATCATCGCGACCAGCCGCTGCCCGATGCGCGCGGCGAGCAGCCCGCAGATCACCCCGCCGACGCCGGAGCCGAGATAGGCGAGCGACGTCGCCATCGCCGGCAGCGACCGTCCGCCGCCGAGGGTCTCGGCGATCGGGACGAGTCCGATGACGACCGTCAGCGGCCCGCCCTGCGCGAGGGCGAGCATGGTCACGGCAGCGATGGCGACGATCCAGGATTGGCGCGTCTCGATACTGGCGCCCGGCATGCGTTTCCTTCCCCTGGCGGGGAAGTCTCCGCGAGCCGGTCGCGCCCGTCCAGGGCGGGCGGGATCAGAAGGTGAAGTTCACCGCGAGGAAGGCGCCGCCCATCGACAGCTTGTTCACCAAGTCGCTGCCGCCCTGGTCGAAGGACAGGTAGCGGTAGCCCGCGATCACGCCCGCCCAGCCGGTCTGGTAGCCGACGCCGGTGAAGCCCTGCCAGGTGAGGTTCGAATCGCCCGCGCCGACATCGAGGTAGTAGGGCACGAAGAAGCCGCTGTTCCCGAGCGTGATGCGCCCGCGCACGCCGATGATGCCGTTCCAGATCGCCTCGTTGCCCGATAGCCGGCCGGCGCGCCCGAGGACGATGCCGCCGCCGCGGCGATCGGTGATGTCCGCGCTGAGCGTGTAGTTCGTCTCGGCGTTGAGCGAGAGGAGCCGGAATCCGCCGAACAGGTCGACATTCCCCCAGTCGCCGCGCGCCACCGTGTACCCGGCGCCGAGCGTCCAGATCGTCGCGTTCATCGAGGTGTCGGAACTGCCCGTCACCGTCGTGCCGATCGGATTGGCCGGCAGGGCCGCCTGGTTGATGGAATCGATGCGGCTCGAACCGGCGCCGAGGTCGACGTACATGAGGTCCGTGATGACCGAGAAGCGGTCGTAGCGCGCCTCGCCCGCAATCATGGCGGCGAAGTTGAGGTCGCTCAGGTAGTCGTTGGAATCCGCCCGCACGGTGGCATTGCCGCCGAGGCCGGTGGGCAGCTGGTAGTTGAAGGTGCCGTTGAAGGTCGGCAGCCAGGCATAGAGCGCGACCTGGAAGGCCCAGCCGCTGCGCTGGTCGGCCCCCTGGGCATGGGCCGGCATGGCGCCGGCAACGGCAAGAAGCCCGGCGGCCGCGGTGGCCATGAGCATCCGTCGGAAATCCATGCGCGTCTCCCCAAAGGACGATCGGCTCGCCGCCGCGAGCACCTTGCGATCCTTACGCCGCCGGACGGGCCTCGCCAACGCCGTTCGCGGACGGCGCGGCGCAAACCCTTATCCGGAATTGGCAGGATCGGGGGGCGGGATCAGCCGCGCTCGATCGGCAGCGCCTCGTCCTTCGCCCATTCGGTCATCGAGGCGTCGTAGACCGCGAGGTCGCGGTAGCCGAGCTGGTGCAGGAGAAACGCATCGAGCGTCGCCGCGATGCCGCCGCCGCAATAGAGCAGGATGCGCTTGCCAGGGTCCGCACCGACGGCGGCGAAGCGGGCCGCCACCTCCTCCGGCCCGCGGAAGGTCATGGACGCCGGATCGACCAGCGACGCGACGGGGACGTTGACGCTGCCAGGAATGCGGCCCGGCCTGCCGTAGCGCGGATTCTCCCCGCTATGCAGATCCGGCGCGAGGGCGTTGATCGTGCAGGTCGCGCTGTCGCCGATGGCGGCCCGGACATCGGCCTTCCCGACGAACAGGCCAGGGCGCGGGCGGGCGGCCAGTTGCGCTGGTGCGTAGCGCGTTTCGCCGGCCTCGGTCGGGCGGCCTTCCGCCGCCCACTTGTCGAAGCCTCCGTCGAGGATCGCGGCGTCGTCGAAGCCGATGGCCCGCAGCATCCACCAGACCCGCGTCGCCCACTGCATGTTCTTGCGCGCATACAGCACGACGCGCGTGCCCGTGCCGATGCCCTTCGCCGCCACCCGGGCCGCGAGATCGTCGGCCGCCGGCATGGTGAAGTTGAAGGGACTCGCGCTGTCGGAGAGTTCCCCCTGCAGGTCGAGGAAGGCGGAGCCGGGAATATGCGCCGCTTCGTAGTCCGGTCGTCCGCTGCCGACGGTGTACGGCCTGCCGGTCCCGGTTTCGTAGAGCAGGTAGGTCGTGCAGTCGAAGACCCGCAGCGCGGGGTCGCCCAGATTCTGCGCGAGCCACTCCGTCGAGACGATGGCTTCGGGATGCACGTAGCGCGCTTCGCTGGTCACCGGCGTTCCTCCATGGATGTTGCGCCTGGCCGCGGCCAAGCGGTCCCGCGGAAGGATCGTAGGGCGATCGCCGCCGGAAGTCCCGGTCACGCGGTCAGGAGAGTTCCCGGCGACCGGCCCCCGTGTCGATCCGTGCGCGATAGCGCAGAACGTTGCCCGGGATCACGGTCGGCGGGCGGTCGACGGCCAGGTCCCGCAGGAGCGATGCGATCCCCTCGGCGTCGGGGTGCTCCAGCGAGAAGCCTACCAGGCGTGCGCCGAGATCGGCCATGGACGCCATCGAGCGGGCCTTGCCCCGCCGGTCGATGATCAATGGGGCGGCGCCGTCCAGGGGCAGGGACCCGTCGTCGGGAATCGCGAAATCGAAGGCCGGGTTCGCCATCGGCAGCGCGACCGCCCGCCCGAAGATCCGGCCGTGAGCGGCGAGAAGGCCCGCGATGTCGTCCGTCCGTGCCACCCATCCGCGCAGGCGTCGTCCGGCATCCCAGTCGCGCCGGACCCGGGCCTGGTCGTCGAGACCGAACCAGCGACGCCGCGCCGGCGCCGCGCCGTCGGGGTCGAGCGCGACGATCTCGAGATACGTCGAGCCCCCGAGCTGCAGGAGATGGTTCCAGCTGCCCATGTCGTCGTGCCGCTGGCCGAAGGGGACGTCGAGGTCGAGGCAGGCACGCACATGGGCCACACCTTCCGCCAGGGTGGGGGCGATGACGGTCAGGTGGTCGAGCTTGAGCATCAGCGACAGATGCGAGGCGGCGCGGGTGTTGTCCACTCCGGTCGCGGGCGAACCGGATGGCACGGGCCGGGGACGGATTTGCGGCGGAGCGTCAGGGCAGGTCGAAGCGCACCGCGATCGCCGCAGCGGCGATCACGGCCATGTCGTGATTGTCCTCGGCCGGCACATCCAGCCCGCCCTTCACGGTCCTGACGGTCACGACGCCGTAGGGGAGCGACCTGCGAACGGCTTCGACGTCGACCCGGTCGGGGCGTTGCGTTCCGATCGTGACCTCGACCTGCATGGTCTTGATGTCCAGGCCCAGGGTGCGGACGAACGACAGCGACGAGTGATGCAGCGCGTCCTGCACCGCGCGCAGCGCGGCCTTGGTGTAGTCGCCGCCGTGCAGATCGTTGCCGGTGCCCATTTCCAGGATGATGCGCTTCAGGGGCATGCCGTGGCGCTCCTCAGACATCCAGGCGCACGATGGCGCAGCAATTGGCGATGACGGTGGTGCTGGTCCCCTCGTCGTTCGGGATCTCGAGGCCCCCTTCGACGAGCGTGACGGTGCCGGTGCCGTGCGGGAGGATCGCGAGGACCGCGTCCTTGTCCACCGCGTCGGGCTTGGGGACGCCGATCAGGACCTCGACCTGCATCGCATCGACGGGTTGGCCGACGGCGGCGCCGATCGTGAGCGAGTTGTGCCACAGCGCGTCGCGCAGGGCCCGGACCGCGGCCTTGGTGTAGTCGGTTCCACGAATGTCGGTCCCCATGCCGAGTTCGAGAACCATGCGCTTGAGCGCCATGACCGGCTCCTCCCGCTGCAACCGCGGCGCTGCCGCGGATGCCCTGGTTCCGATTAGCAGCCTGGGCGGGAATGGCAACGGCGCTTGATGATGCGATCCACGGGGGGTGGCGGCCCGGCATGGGGATGTGAATCCGGGGGTCCCCAGACGCATCGATCCCCGTGTTGCCCATCGGGCTGGCCGCAGGCTCAGAAGAAGCGCCAGGTCAGGAAGGCGCCGAGATAGACCTCGTTCGGCGAACCCCCGGGTCCCGTCACGATCGGCGATCCGGCTGCGCTGCCGACCAGCCGCCCGTACTCCGCGAGGCCACGCAGCGCAAAGCCCCCGCCGAGCGGCAACTCGCTCTGCGCATAGATGCCGACCCGCTCGAAGCCCGCCGAGGCATCGTAGGCGGGCCGCGCCGAGGCGATCGCGCGCCGGGCGTCGATGCCGAAATAGGACTGGGCGAAAGCGCGGCTGACCAGGCGGACCTCGGGCCCTGCCTCCAACGACAGCGGACCGAGCTGGCCGTTCCAGAGCGCGCGGAATTCGAGCACCGCCCCGCCATGCGACCGCGCCGGATCCTGCGTCAGCGTGGCATCCAGCAGGAAGGGCCCGGTCTCGTAGGAGACGAAGCCGCCGAGTTCGACCGTGTCCGAGAAGCTGCGGAGCCCTGTCAGATGCGCCCGGTCGTCCGAGGTGCGCCGGCCGAAACGGTAGATCGCGGCGGCACCGAAGGAGAACCCGTCATCCTCCCAGGCGGTGATGCGCAGCCCGTCGAAGGTCTCGAACTCGATGCGGTCGCCGAGATGGCCGCTGAGGTACGGCAACGGCTCCACCCGATAGGTGTGGCTGCCGGGATAGGCCGGGAACAGCAGCGGACCGACGCCGAGATTGAGTTCCACGCGCGATGCCGGTCCATCGGCGTCGTCGGGCGTGACCTGCGCGCCGGCGCCGGATGCGAGCAGCAGCAAGGCGAAACCGGCAGCCCGGCACCGAAGGTCGCGGGTCATTGCCGCGCGGCCGGAAACGTCAGCACCGCCTGCAATCCGGGCTGCGCGTTGTCGAGCATGATCCGCCCTCCGTGCAGGCGCATCACCGCGGCCGCGAGGCTCAGACCGAGGCCGCTGCCATGCGAGGACCGGCTCCGGTCGAGCCGGTAGAACCGCTCGAAGACCCGACTGAGTTCCTCGCGGGGAATGCCCGGACCGTGGTCCCGCACGACCACCTCGACGACGCCATCGCGCCGATGCGCCGAGAGTTCGACGTGCGGGGACGGCCCGCCATGCCGCAGCGCGTTCTCGAAGAGGTTGACGACGCATTGTTCGACGAGCAGGCGGTCGCCGAACAGTTCGAGCCCGGGCGCGATGCGCGTCTCGAGCAGGCCGCCGGCATCGGCGAGGATCGGTTCGTATGTGTCGCACGTCTCGGCCAGGGCGGCGGACAGGTCGAACCGCTGGAAGGCCGCCATGCGCGCCCCGGCCTCGACCTGGCCGATGCGCAGCAGCGCGGCGAAGGTTTCGAGGATGGTGTCGGCCTCCAGCGCGATGCCCTCGAATTCCTTGCGGTCGAGCGTCTGGTCACGCGGCCGTTCCAGCGCCGCCTCGGTCCGCTGGCGCAGGCGCGTCAGGGGCGTGCGCAGGTCGTGGGCGATGTCGTCGCTGACGCGGCGCAGCCCCACCATGAGCGATTCCAGCCGTTCGAGCATGGCGTTGATGAGGCGGAGCAGCCGGTCGAGCTCGTCCCCCGAGCCGGAGAGCGGCAGACGGCCGCTGAGGTCGCCTTCCATCACCTGCACGACGGCGGTATTCACCGCCGCGAGGCGCCGGGCGATCCGGCGGCTGACGAACCATCCGGCCGCGAGCGAGAGTGCCGCGGCCAGCAGCCCGCCCAGCATGACGTCCCGCGACAACGCCGCCACGATGTTGCGGTCCTCCCGCACGTCGCGGGCGACGACCAGCCGCCGCCCGTCAGGAAGCCGCGCCGTCAGAATGCGGAAAGGGATGCGGCCATGCGCCCAGGGAGGGCGCGCGGCCGCCTCCGACCATCCGGGCGGGGGCGGCGAGCCGAAGTTCAGCCGCGGCCCGGCGATCAACGTACCGTCGCGCTCGCGCAGCTGGATCAGCAGGCGCGCCCGCTCCCCGGAATCCTCGAGAACGCGGGCCTGTTCGGCGACGCGCTCCACGCCGCCGGCGGCGAAGTTCGCCCGCTGCTCGATGACCTCCTGCTCGATCTCCTGGTCGGTGCGCGCTGCGACGAAGTCGCCAAGGCGCCACCACACCAGCGCCGAGAAGACAAGGGCGACGGACATGAAGACCGCGCTCGCGAGCAGCGCGACGCGGAAGACGAAGCCCGCCCGGTACCGCGACGGAGTCGACAGCGGGAACTCTGCCGTCTCCGCCGCGGGCGGGGGGGCGTCCGGTTCAGGCAAGCGGGGAAGCCGCTGCCTCGAGGAGGAAGCCGAGCCCGCGTACGTTGCGCAGATGCACCGCGATGCCCCCGGTCTCGAGCTTGCGGCGCAGGCGCGTGATGTGCGGGTCGACGACATTGGTGGTCGGGTCGAAGTGATAGTTCCAGACGCGCTGCAACAGCATGTCGCGCGTCACCACGCTGCCCGCGTGCCGCATCAGGACGTCGAGGATGCGGAACTCGGTGGGCCGCAGGGCGACGCGATGGGGCCCGCTGCGGACGCTCCGGTTCGCCGGGTCGAGCTCGAGCCCCGCGGCGCGGAAGGTCTGGTCGGGCACGCTGCGCTCGCCGCGGCGCACGATCGCTGAAAGGCGCGCGCGGAGCTCCCGGAAGGAGAAAGGCTTGGCCAGGTAGTCGTCCGCCCCGGCCTCGAGCCCCTCGATGCGGTGGTCGAGTTCACCGAGCGCGGTCAGCATCAGGATCGGCGTCGTCACGCCGGTCGAGCGCAGCGTCCGCACGATGCCGATGCCGTCCATCCCAGGGAGCATCCGGTCGGCGATGATGGCGTCGTAGGGTTCGCTCCCGGCCAGGAACAGCCCGTCGCGCCCGGTCTCGGCGTGGTCCACCGTGTGCCCGCTCTCAGCAAGGCCCGCAGCGATCCAGGCGGCGGTGGCGCGGTCGTCCTCGATCACCAGTATCTTCATCGTCTCATCCGCCGGCCCGCGTCACGCGGCCGCTGCCCATGTCGACCCGCACCGTGGCCAGTCCGCCGTTGACGATCACCCGGACCTCCCAGGCGTGGTCCTCCTCGTCGACCTCGACCTTGACGGCGCGGCCGCCGGTCGCCGCCTCGGCTGCCGCGGCCCCTTCGAGGGCGGTGGTGCGCGCATCCTGCACGAGGCGCGCTTCCGCCGCCTCGTCCGCCGTAATGGGTTCGGGCGCCTCGGCCGAGACCCGGCCGCCGGGACCGACGGTGATGCGGCGAGAGGTCGATCCGCTCAGGAGTTCAACCCACGCCCTGCCATTCGCGCCGTCGAGCGCGGCTTCCCAGACCAGGCCGCCATGGGCCGTGCTGGCGCGCCGCATGGCCTCCATCAACCCTGGCGCGCCGGCCGGCGGCGGCAGGGGCTCGGAGGTCGCCGCATGCTGCGCGGTCCCGCAGCCGATGAGCAGGACAGGCAAGGCGTGCAGCAGCAGGTGCCGTCGCATCATGGGCGCACCGCCGTCACGGGAGGCCGAGGCCGATCTGCACGGCCGTGGCTGCGAGTTCGACCATCAGCACCGCCAGGATGAAGATCTCGATGACGTACTCCCGGCGAAAATAGCTGTATTCGAGCAGCCGGTCATTCGCCGTGTCGTAGAGGTCCTGGCCGATCTCGATCGCGTCATCGAGCGCGCGCAGGCGCGACAACGCATCGGCCAGCAGCACCAGCTCGCTGAACACGCGCCGGCCCAGCGGCGGGAGGTCCGCGCTCGGGCTTTCCAGCGCGGCCTCGAGCCGCACGAAGCGCATCCGGTAGCCATGGGCCGCCGCGGTCATCGCGTTGACGTGGCGCTGCCGGGAGAGGTCGCGCCGGCCGACGCCGTGGGTGAGGGGGAGGTCGTCCTGCCAGGCGGCCCATTGCCCGTCGATCTCCGCCTCCAGCGCGGCGAGCGCACGCTCGACGCGGGTGAAATGGACGAGGCCGGCGATCACCTCCTCGCTGTCCGCGGCGGGGCCGGTGCAGACCGCCCGGCCGGGGCGCCACAGCACCCGCACGCTGCGGACCAGCACCTCGGCCGCGGCGATGCCGTCGGCGGAGGCCCAGGCCTCGGCCTCGGCCTGCAGCTCATAGGGTGTGGCCTGGCCGGACGGCAGCTGCAGGACGACGAAGCCGCCCCCGTCGGGCGTTTCGCGCAGCACCTCCGCGACATGGGCGGGCAGGCGCAGGGCCTGGGCGGTGAAAGGGCGGCGCAGCGTGGTCCCGGCCGCGGGCGCCGCGTCGTCGCGCAGGTCGACGCGCCAGGCGATCGGCCCCGGCGGCGCCAGGCGGTCGTTCACCGTGTCCATGCGCGTTCGTCCAGAACGGGCAGGCGGACCTGCTCGACCACCGCCTCGCCGACATCCGGCGGCGGCAGGAAGGGCACGCCGTCCTCGAGGATCGGGCCGGGCAGGGCGAGGACGTAGCGCGTTTCCTTGCACAGCGCGAAGGCCGACAGCAGGAAGGCGCCGTTGAGGTGACGCAGCCAGTCGTGGCCGAGGCGCCGCTCGATCTGCCGGTCGATCGCGTCGGCCCGCAGCGTCGAGGGATCGAGCCAGTCCGAGGCCATGATGAAGCCCCAGGAGCCGAGGAAGGAGGGGACTGTCGCGTTGTAGCTGTGCACCTCGGCGAAGACGGTGCGCAGGGTACGGACCAGCGCCGCATGCTCCTTGTAGTCCTGGAAGGAGAATTCCAGGCCCTGGATCATGATGATCCCCTCGGGCCGCAGGCGGCGCCGCAGCAACTGGTAGAACTGGCGGGTGTAGAGCGCCTGGGCGGGACCGTTGTCGAGGTTGTCCACGACGTCGATGATGACGACGTCGAACAGCAGGTCCGTCTCCTCCACGAAGCGCCGGCCGTCCTGGAAGACCAGGCGCGCGCGGGGGTCGTCGAAGGCACCCTGATGGGCGTGGACCATGTGCTTGCGGCAGATCTCCACCGCCTCGGCGTCGATGTCGACCATCACGGCCGAGCGGACCGAGGCATGGGCGAGCACCTCGCGCAGCGTGGCGCCTTCGCCGCCGCCGATGATCAGCACGTCGCGCGGCGCGTGGTGGCACAGCATCCCGGGCTGCACGAGCAGCTCGTGGTAGAGCGCCTCGTCCTCCTGCGCGCTCTGGATGCTGCCATCCATGAAAAGCGCGCGGCCGTAGTTGCAGGTATCGGCGACCACGACGCGCTGGAAGGCGGTCTGCGACGCATGGGCGACCGAGAGCACCCGGTAGGAATAGAGGTCGAAGGGATCGGAATCCTCGACCGAGTAGATCGGCCCATGGCCGAGCTTCGCCGGGTCGAGCGGCTCCATCCAGAACTCGTTCCGGCGCAGCGGCGGCAGCGGGTAGGGGCGGTCGCGGATCGTCTCGGGGTCGCCGGGCAGGGTGTAGTTGGTGGTCACGAACTCACTCCTGCTCGAAGGCCAGCGGTACGCGGGAATCGCCGCGGCGCAGGCGCACGAGGCGCGGGTCCGAGCTGCGGAAGGCGGCCTGCAGATGCGCCACCGCCGCCCTCAGGCCGAGCTCGGTGCCACAGGTGAAGACGTCGACCGCGGCGTAGCCGCGCTCGGGCCAGGTGTGGATGGCGAGGTGCGATTCCGCGATGACCACGACGCCCGAGACGCCCCAGGGCGCGAAGCGGTGGAAGACCTCCTGCACGATGGTCGCGCGGGCGGCGCGGGCGGCGCCGAGCATAGCCTCCCGCACATGGTCGATGTCGTCGATCAGCGTATCGTCGCAACCGTAGAGGTCGAGGACAATCTGTTGCCCAACGAGGCATTCGGAACTCGTGGGCATCGCCTCCTCGAGCATCGAGACGGGCGCGGCGGTGTTCATCGGGCAGTGGCCTTTCCGGTCGGTGCGCGTGGCGCGGAACGGCCGGAACATAAGTAGGAACTTTTGCAGGACCCGGTGCTGCCGGCTTAATTCTCCTTCATCGGACGGCCGATCGGACCGGATGGCCCCCCCTGCGCCAAGACGCGCTTCGACTGGTCCGGGATCGTCCTGGGGGCCATCTTCGCGCTGCGAAGATAGTCCGGGACACGACCTCTCGCGCCCCAGTTTACCTGGCGGTGCTTCCGCCCCTTCAGGCATGGCTCTTTCGCCGCGTCCCCCATCCCCCGATGTGTGGTCGTTCGGTGGGGCGAGGTCGTCGCGAAGCGCCAAGCCTGGCTTGTGTGCCTGGACTTGTCTGGGGTCTGTGTGTGTATGGCGGAGGGAGTGCGACCGGATTCGAACCGTCGCTTGGTGTAACGCTCGCGTCGACTGAGGGACTGGAGCCGCCGGCCAGATTCAAACGACAAAACTCTGTTGCGTACTGCAGCGGCCTGATCCGGCAGGACGTCTCAGACCGCGCCGCCGACTCGGGACACTCCGACCAAGAGCAGCCGCCATGCCCAGCAAAGTGTCATCGGCGGCGCTTCGCACTGCACAACTGCTTCGTGAGCCGTCTAAAGGATAGCCGCCGGCCGGCCGGACGAAATTGGATCGCCTCGGCCTTTGTGGAGGATCCGCGAAGAACCTTGCCCATAGCGCATCCCTACATGCCGGGGAGAAGACTGCACCATCAAAGCCCGGGACCAAACATCTAGCGATGCTGAAGTCGGCCAGTTGCGCGCCGCTCTTGCCCGCCAATAATGAGAACCACTTCTGCGTCTTGGCCTGGCGAAGCGCCAGCACCATCCCGACCGGGCGCGCCCGAAACGCCAGGCGATCCATCCCGTCCAAATCCGCCTAGACCACAAATCCCAGGTGTCGCCCCTTGAGGTCCGCGAGCTCCTGGGCCGCCAGGCGCCCCCGCTCTGCCGTGCGTTCCTGCCTGACCACCTCTCGCGACCAAGTCGAGAGATGCGCCTGGTGTCCACTCATCCAGCGCAACGACGATCCGTCCAGCATTACCGCCTGAGCCCGCTGCCCCGCCTGAGCCCGCTGCTCCGCCCCGGCCGCCGTCGCCGCCGCGCCCTGGCCCGGAGCTGCAATCGACGATCCCGGCAACGGCGGATGAGCCACGTGCGCCCGGCCCTCCTGCGCCGCCGTCGCCACCCCGGCCACCGTCGCCACCCGCCTGACCACTGTTGTCTACGGTTAGCTGACCGATGAGCGTGCGCGCGCGGACTACGATTTCGGGAGCAGTCGCTCCAGCCTGACCAGACTGCCCACCTCCACCATCACTACCAGGAAGGCCGTTCGCACCGCTTCCATTTCCGGTACCGCCAGGCGCTCCCGGGCTCCCAGGCATGCCCCCGGGAGCACGCGTGAGCGGTACGCCGCGAAGGATAGCGCCCGCTGCGACCAGTTCGTCGGCGGCGATCTCCCGGTCACCTGCAAGCAACACTTCTCCTGAATACTCGCGGCGAGCCGGCCGGCTCCGAATTGGCTCGGTTGCTGCCGGCAGCGTTGGATTACAATGCTCAGTGATCCTCGCGACTTCTCGAATCCAAGGCTCAACTACGTGTAGCGGCAACACCGCATTAAGGCCTTGCGCTCCCTCTCCTCGTAACCCGCCCAGCACGATCGCGGCGACACTGCCGCGAAGGGAAATCGCCGGTCCGCCCGAATTGCCCTCGTTCAGGTCACCATCAACGACGAGTGCCTCTGCGGGAAAGCCAGGAAAGCTTGCCTGGCGTGAGCGCACGGTGACGCGCACCTGATCGTAGCTGCGTCCAAGCGGAAAGCCGAGCGCAACGGCGGTGTTCCCGACCTGGAGCGGTTCACGGAAACAGATTGGCAACGGCGTCTCCCTGAGGCCTGGAGTGTCGGCCCGCAACATCGCAGCGTCGAACTCGCGGTGCATGCGCAGGGAATTCTCGATGAGACCGATCTGTTGGCCGCGGTCACTTCCTAACCGAGCGGTCACCGTTACTTCTGTCAAAGGTCGGCTTCCCGTGGTCTTGAAAAGATGCGCAGCCGTAAGAACGCGCTGCCCATCTCCAATAAAGAACGCGGTGCCGGTACGTGGAGCAACAGGCCGGCCTGTATCAGGATCTGTACCGGTCACTGTTAGATGCAATATTCCGAGAACATGCTGATCTCGAAAATTCGGGAGATTCTGAGCATTCGGGAAGACTGGTGCGAATAGAATAGTTGACAGCACGAGCGCCCTCAACATCGCTAAACTCCAATCTCTATAAGCACTCGACGCGCCTCGACGCTGGCGTCGATCCCTGCGCGTGGCGTGCGTTGTACGGTCGAAATGCGCCTTTCTGCTACACCCTCGGCAACGAGCGCGGCGCGGACTGCAGTCGCACGAGCGAAAGCGGCACCGACAAATTCGCTATCAGGCGTAGCGAACCAAATAATGAGCACGTTCGTCTGCGGCCGCTCAGATGCTTCGCGAGCAGCCTGTGATACGACGGTCCGCGCGGGCGGATTGAGAGAAACTCCCGAGTCAAGAAAAACAACCCTTTGCACCGGTGCGTCGGTACTACAGGCGGCCAACAAATTGAGCGCCACTAACGTCACTAACCGTCTCCGCGCATTCTTCATAGCGAGTATATCCCGCGAACACAGCGTCGGTCCCCATCGGTGATGCTTCGTCCCATCTCGCCGCGCACACGGTTCCAGGTCCATTCCTCGGGGAAATCGTACATCATTACCGAGTTGACATTAGGGGTTGGGTCACCGACGCAGCGCGCGGTATTGCTCAGAGGCTGGAGCACGTTCGCGCGGATGTAAGCCGGCGTCCACGCCGGTCCATTACCGGCCATTGCAGCAATCACCACGTCCTCACGCCACTGAATGCCGGCATCCGGATGCTGGTGTTCGTGGCGAAGACCGAGCGCGTGCCCAAACTCGTGCATGATGATGTAGTCGGGCTGGCCGGGTATGATGTTCATCGTAGGTGCGGAGAGGTTACGCTCCGCTCTCGCATGGCGCCCAATCAGCGACCAATTGCCCCCCGGTCCAAAGCGAACGCGAATGTGTGCGCGCGCCGCCGAAACATCCATCTCGAAGGCGAGGTAGTGCTCTACGCCATCGCGAAGCCAAGCCGAAGCAGCTCGTTCGCAGGCAGCGCGTTCGTCCGCACTAGCGGACAGAAAATGCACGCCAAGTGTCACCTTGCCGCCCGGCGTCGACCCATCCCTAGGTGTCCAGCGGTCTTCCGCCATGCTGAGGCCGAACGGCGTGAAAGCAAACTCGCGGACTAGGCGGTCGCTCATGAATGGGGAGAATTCGGCTACATCAGTGGCCGGAGGACCAGCGAAGGGTCGGTAACCTGCCGAACCTGCCGCGCGAGGGGGCGGTGGTACGGCCACGCAGAGCGGTGAGGACACAGTTTGCGCTGGCCCTGCGCGAACCGCGCAACATCCGAGAAAGGTACATCCTGCCCCGAGCAAACGACGCCTTCGAATTCGCATTGCTCAGCCTCGTTTTGTTTCGCTATAGTATTTTGCGACGTGCTTTACCACTCGCAAATAGGAAACTGGCGTGTACGCGTTCCGAGGCCCAAGGCTCTGCCCTCCGCTACGTGCTGGGTGCGGGCAAGTTTGCAGTATTTTTCTGCCGGTTACTGATGCAGGCGGCTGGCCGCAATTGGCTGAGGCTAAAGTGGGAAGGACGGAGGGGCCGGGAGCATATTGATGAGTTAAGGCTGGGCGTGCGCATGCGGGCAGCCATCATCGCGTCTGAATGAGCCCGAACTCGAGTTTGTGAAGGAGGATGGAGTGTGATGTGGCCTGCAAGGAAGCCAAGCAGGACTTCATTGTTGCTCTTGCTAATTGCCGCCCTTACCGCATGCGGCACTACGGATCCTCCAGCACCTCCTGCCATCGGCCAGTACAGCTGCCTTCAGGTGCCGAGCGGCTTTGAGGGGCCTGGTACAATCATGCGCCGAGATGGCGCTGGCAACCTGTTCCTCGTGTACAATCTCCTGGGCGACGCTGCTCTGCGGAATGCTGTTTACACAGCCCAGAACGTGCAGACGGCAGCGGCTACACGCACGGGCGCTGAGGCCGCGAGCCTCACCATGGGTTTGCTTCAGCAACTGCTTCCTGGCTTTAGCGCAAATATTGTCGGCGAGGCACAAGGGCAATGGGCGGGGTCCGTCACATACACTGGCGTGGATGAGCATCGAACGTACGATGATCCGATGCACCGAGCCGCGCTCGCATGGATGCAAACCGCGTCGCGGGTGCCCGGGAGCGACTATTTTCTGATTAGAGACGCGCTGAGTGCGCGGAGCATGACTATGGAATTGAGCGCCCAGCAGGTAAGCAGCCTCGGTTTGGATGCAGTCTTGGAGCGCGCGGCGAGCGGACGAGCAAACGTGTCATTGACGCGAGGCGCGACGTATCGCCTTACGAGTGATTTCTCCACGCCGCTGTTCGTATGCATAACGCGAGAACGTCTTGTCGACGTGGCAGTGACCGCGCCCCCGGGCGTTGCTGGCGCGCCGAGTGCAACCGCGTTGGGTGGGGGTGATCAGTTTCAGCGCGTATTTGAAGTATCCCCTCTTCCGCCCACCCGACTGGCACCAGCTAACTGGTAACGCTTGGGGAGATGAGGGTCTTGCGTGCAATCCGGTCGGCATCGATGACGATACACTCCTTCGGCGCATTCGGAGCTTCTCTCTTCCTCGCTTTGGTTTCGCCAGTTTCGTCGCCGGCTCAGGAAGTTCCGGATTTCAGGACCCGTTATCAGCTGGGTGTGGTTCATCTCACGGTGAGTGGGGTGGACCCGGCGACGGGTTTGCGGGTGGAAAACAGGACTGGAAGCGGGTTCTTTATCTCGGAAGATCGGCGGCTTCTCACCGCAAAGCACTTGTTCCTGGGCTCGGACCAGCGCCCGCTCACTCAGATTGCGGTGCTCGGTCAAATTGGTACGCACCAGGGTCGTAGCTTCCCGCTGCCTGCTGGCGCCCTGCGGCTACACCCTGAGTTTGACGTAGCTATGCTTACGGCGGCGGACCCCTCGCTCGCCCATCGCGCCCTGCCACTGTGTTTCGACCAGCCGCGGCGTACCGGTGAGCGGATCGTGGCGCTCGGCTTCCCCCGCGGTCAGGATTACGACCAGACCGATGGCACGATACGGACAACCACGGTGAGTTTCGGAGAGGCGTGGCTCACAGGCGCCGACGTCAATCCGGGAAACTCGGGCGGGCCAGCACTGTCGCTTGCCGGGAGCGTGGTCGGCATCGTGCTTGGCGGTTTCCGAGAGCGCGATATCCAGGGCCAGAATGTCATCTTACCTCTCCGCGTCGCGCGAAACTTCATCGCAGACGTCGCCACAATACAGCAGAACTGCAGCGGTGGCGCGGAGCAAGAGCCTCTCGGGGCTGCTGCGGACCGGTGGATTGCTTCGGCTGAACAAGCCCGTTCGGCGGGTGCG
The DNA here is from genome assembly GCF_012927745.1 of Neoroseomonas marina. Lineage (GTDB taxonomy): Bacteria > Pseudomonadota > Alphaproteobacteria > Acetobacterales > Acetobacteraceae > Neoroseomonas > Neoroseomonas marina. The sequence continues at coordinate 666,822 of NZ_JABBKX010000001.1, read as the reverse complement.
CTCATACCTGGTCAGCCGCTCCCTGTTGGACTCACATCCAGTCGTGCGATCTTCGAGCACGAATGGCAGAACGCTGGTATTGCAGTTCGCCGCGGGGTGGCTCCGCAACGCCTTCGCAGGGCGCTGTCGTTGACGATCAGGTCCTACCGTCTGCAGGAGTACGGAAGCCCCGAACAAGCTAACGCACTTCGCTGGGCAGATGAGATGATCGGCTTCTTCCGCGAGATCTCCAGCCGCCGAGATCTTGCGGAGGCCATGCTTGAGAAAGCAGCCACGTATCTTGAGATCTCGCAGATTCACCACACTGATCGCGCACGCTTTGATAGGATCGCACGTGACGGCGATAAACTGATGCAGGACTGTTTTGCGATCGCCGAAGACGATCAGAAGCCAGAGCTCCTTCGGCTATGGAGTCGCTTTTACTACAACCTCGCGCGGCCCAGCACTGGAAGGCTGTCGGATCCATGGAGCGATGAATTTCTAGCCCTAGCCGACAGGCGCATCGATGAGGCGCTTCGTCGCGAACCGGCCTCCCTGCGCAACCTAAATCAAAAGGCCAGGGTACTGCAGCGGCGAGCGAAAGCTACAATCGCGACCCCAACTGACTCGTGGTCCCAGGCTCTTTGGGCGACGCAGCAGCGCTTGCTCTCGGCTTGGAATGCTCAAGAGCAGGGACTAGCGAGCCCGGCTGAACGAATCCCGCCGTTGAATATCCTGGCGACACTGACGCTCGATGCAGTGGTTTATCAGTTGGCATTGTTGGGGCCGGACGAGCGAACTGCTCAGGCAAGCCGCATGATCGCGACGATTGATGAGGTCGGACTCCCCTCCCAGCGCGAAGCCTGGGGGCTGGTCCGAAATACCGACTTGGCGCGCGCATATGGCTTTGACACGGCCTATGATCTCGCACGCCTATACGCTCTGAGGGCAGTCCTGGGTGCGCTAGTTGCCGGTCGCCAAATAGATGGCGACGTGGACAACGCCATATTGATGCTCGGGCACGCTCGCGAGGCTGCGACGGTGCCGCAGCTTGACGCCGCTAGGGCGAGCCTCGAAGGCGATAGAGTCTTCGTCTGGCTGCACTCCGCCGCGCGTGATCGCTTAGTTGGCGTCCTTGCAGGGAGCCGATGATGCTGCAGCAACTCCGGCTCAGAGCAACCAAGTCTTGAGGGGGGTGGTTAGCTGTGCGGATCTTCCTTTTCAAGCGCTTCCAGCGCCAGCGCTGGCACGTGCCAATCCTTAGGGCGTTGCAGCTGAGGTCGCAGTTGGGCGCTCGATCCCGCTCACTTGCGATCCTCCTTCCTGTTGCGCTCACGCTGTTAGCGCCAGCTCAGCTACGCGCGCAGAATGGAGTTCCGGATTTCAGGACCCGTTATCAGCTGGGTGTGGTTCATCTCACGGTGAGTGGGGTGGACCCGGCGACGGGTTTGCGGGTGGAAAACAGGACTGGAAGCGGGTTCTTTATCTCGGAAGATCGGCGGCTTCTCACCGCAAAGCACTTGTTCCTGGGCTCGGACCAGCGCCCGCTCACTCAGATTGCGGTGCTCGGTCAAATTGGTACGCACCAGGGTCGTAGCTTCCCGCTGCCTGCTGGCGCCCTGCGGCTACACCCTGAGTTTGACGTAGCTATGCTTACGGCGGCGGACCCCTCGCTCGCCCATCGCGCCCTGCCACTGTGTTTCGACCAGCCGCGGCGTACCGGTGAGCGGATCGTGGCGCTCGGCTTCCCCCGCGGTCAGGATTACGACCAGACCGATGGCACGATACGGACAACCACGGTGAGTTTCGGAGAGGCGTGGCTCACAGGCGCCGACGTCAATCCGGGAAACTCGGGCGGGCCAGCACTGTCGCTTGCCGGGAGCGTGGTCGGCATCGTGCTTGGCGGTTTCCGAGAGCGCGATATCCAGGGCCAGAATGTCATCTTACCTCTCCGCGTCGCGCGAAACTTCATCGCAGACGTCGCCACAATACAGCAGAACTGCAGCGGTGGCGCGGAGAGCACAGCCTGCGTCGGAGGCCGGCTCATTCCAGAACTACGCCCAAATGCGGGAGCGCCTTTCAATCCCAGTCTAGGAGCAGATGCAGGGGCGTTCGAAGTTGTACAGCGCTGCCAACATGGTTCTGAGTTGGACGCGAGACAGTTGGCAATCGCAAATGTAGAACTGGTACGATCGGAGCTCTTCCGTTCGGGTGCGGAAGAACTTGTCTTAGGCCAAAGGTACTATCTGCTTCCGCTTGCGGTGCATTACGCAAATGACCCAACCGAGGCGAAGTGGCGCTTGTTGCAGAACGAGGCACGCAGGACCGAGAGTGCGCTGAATGCAGTCATCGTCTCTGCCCAAGCAGCTGCACCCGAGCTGGAGCGCGAGTTGCCTCGGCGCGCGCCGGTGCTGCACGGCCTACTTCTCGGTCGTGCTCTACTCTTGGCGGAGCTGACAAGTGCTGCGACTCCAATCTCATCAAATGCAATGAGATCTTGGATCGAACGATACCAGCCACTAGTGCTTGATTTGAGTAGAGAGCTGGATATGTTAAAGATTTACTTAGCCAGACAATAAATATTGTGAAGATTGTGGAGATCGATTTTGTGCCGCGCTGTTTGAGCCGCCGCGGCGAGACGGACCGTCGGGGCGCTTACATTCCGCGCCGGTACGGGCACGCTGTTCTTGATCCACACATGACAGCCGAGCTCAAAGTCAATCCTACTGCGAGCGAGGCAAAAACGAAGCCACCGTACCCTTCCTTCGATCGCAACTCGCTTGACTGCACGCTGACCACTGTCACAAGACGCCGCCCACGCCGGTGGTCCGGTCTGATCGGGAAAATTCCATTCGTGGGAAGCGGACGATCACGCTGCCCGCCGCTTCGTCACCTGCACTGACAGCGTTGCCAATCCCAGGTCGAAGGTTGCGGGCGAAATGTTCCTGGCCATGACGCGCAACGTGTTGTTGGACCAGGCTGTGGCGTCGAGCTTATGAACCGCGTCGACGAGGCCAGCGCAGCATGGGCGAGATCGCCCTGCCGCGCGCCGGGGACAGTGACGTCGAGCAGGCTGGTCGCCCCAGGTGCCAGCGATGGCAGGTCCCAGGCCGTCTCTGCCGCGAACTCCCGCTGCCCGACCAGCAGGGTTGGCGTGCCGCAAAGCAGCGCCGGCGCCGCCTCGGGCACCCGCGCCAGCAGGCTGTTCCAGTGCTGCAGGCTGGCGTGCGCGCCCCAGAGCACCGTGTCGGGATCCGCGCCGAAGTGGTCCGCGCTCATCTGCTGAAGCTCGGCGACCATCGCGTCGAAGCGCGCCTTCTCGGCGAGGAAGGCTTCGAGGCTGCGTTCCTGATTGCGGGCGGCGCGGGCGGTGCGGTCGGTCATGGTCGTCTCCGTCGTGGTGCAGGGCATCCCCTGCGTGTGACGGACCATTCGCGCTGTGCCGCGCACGAGCCAAGCAAGATGCAGCGTCGCGAGATTGCTATGTTTCGGCGGTCTGAATCACATCATGATCGTGCTGATCGGCGGGCCGCCCGCCTGCTCGGATCGCCTTCCGGCGCACACGATTCTTGCCAATTTTTGCCAAGACAGGGTATTGTCTCGGCCATGACCACCATGAACGTTTCCCTGCCGGATGGGCTGAAATCCTTCGTGGATGAGCAGGTCGCCACGCGCGGCTACAGCACCAGCAGCGAGTATGTCCGCGAACTGATCCGCAAGGACCAGGAACGCGAGCGCCTGCGCGGCCTGCTGCTGGACGGCGCGGCCTCGGCTCCGACGGCGCCAGCGGATGACGCCTATTTCGACACGCTCCGCCGCCGCGCCCGCCAACCGCAGGCGTGACCGCCAAGCCGGTCATTCCGCGGGAGGCGGCGCAGCGGGACATCGACCAAGCCATCGCCCACTACGCGGCGGAGGCGGGCGAGCCGGTCGCGTTGGCCTTCATTGACGCGCTGGAGCGGGCCTTCCGGCGGATCGCTCAGCATCCGGCGGTGGGCTCGCCGCGCTTTGCCTTCGAGCTGCGGCTGGAAGGCCTCCGCGCCTGGCCGCTGCGGCGCTACCCGTATTTGGTGTTCTACGTGGAGCGCGAGGACCACCTCGACGTCTGGCGCGTGCTGCATGCGCAGCGCGACATTCCAGCCTGGATGCAGGAGCCCGAAGGGCTGTAGCTCCTGGTCTACCCTGATCCAGGACCACAGAATGGCCTGGCGTTGTCGTCGCGTGCCGCGGCGACATCGGCAAAGATGCGATCATCACCTTCCAGCACGGCCGCCTCGCCTGTCACCTCCTGCCAGCGCCGCACGATGACGTCGGCATAGGCCGGATCGATCTCCAGCAGGACGGCGCGCCGCCCGGTGCGCTCCGCCGCGATCATGGTGGTGCCCGACCCGCCGAAGCAGTCCAGCACCGTGTCGCGCGGCTTGCTGCTGTTGCGGATGGCGCGCTCGACCAGCGCGACCGGCTTCATGGTCGGATGCAGGTCGTTTCGCGCCGGCTTGTCGAAATGCCAGACATTTCCCTGGTCGCGGGCGCCGCACCAATAATGCTGGCTGCCCTGGCGCCAGCCGTACAGCATGGCCTCGAACTGCTGGTGGTAGTCGGCGCGACCGAGCGCGAAGGTGTTCTTCGCCCAGATGATAGTGCTCGACCACTTCCCGCCGGCCTCCTGCCATGCGCGGTGCAGCGTCGGCCATTCCGACGACGACATGCAGACGTAGCAGGCGCCCTTCGTCACCGAGAGCAGGTTCGCTAGCGCCGGGCGGAGGAAGTCCAGGAAGCCCTGGCCCAGCGCGTCGTTGGCGATGGTCATCCTGGCCGCGGTGCCGCCCTGGTAGGCGACGTTGTAGGGCGGATCCGTGAGGGCCATGTCGGCCAGCCGATCAGCGCCGAGGGCGCGCTGCACGTCGTCGAGCTTGGTGGCGTCGCCGCAGAGCAGGCGGTGGTCGCCGCAGCGCCAAAGGTCGCCGGCGCGGGTGACCGCCTCTCCCGCTCGCTGGTCGACTTCACCAAGCTGGTCGAGGTGTTCGACGCGAACAACGTCACGTTTGTTTCGGTGACGCAGTCGTTCAACACCACCACCAGCATGGGGCGGCTGACGCTCAACATCCTGCTGAGCTTTGCTCAGTTCGAACGCGAGGTCATCGGCGAGCGCATCCGCGACAAGGTGGCGGCGTCGCGCAAGCGCGGCATGTGGATGGGCGGCTTCGTGCCGCTCGGCTACGACGTGCGCGAACGGAAGCTGGTGGTGAACGACGCCGAGGCCGGGTTGGTGCGGCGGATCTTCCAGGGTTTCGTGGAAACCGAGTCCTGCACGCGGCTGGTGCAGGCACTGCGCGCCGAGGGCGCCACGACGAAGCGGGGCCGCATGCTGACGAAGAGCGACGTATAAAGCCCGACGTAGTCTTCGAGGGCGGCAACGTCGTGAAGAACGCCAAGGGTGAGATCGACTTCCCGTGCCCTGACCTCTCCCTTCTCGCGACGTACTTCAAGCCTGCCGACAAATCCTTCGTGCTCAGCTGGGCGACCAGTGCGGCGACGGCGCAGGCCGCGCGCCTTGCTGCCCTCATCTCGGCCGAGTACCCGAGCTACTGGCCCGAGACGCTGCGCGCCCTCGTGGTGCATTCGGCGGAATGGTCGGCTCAGATGCAGACTCATCTGCGCGACGCGAGCGGCAAGCGCGCACGTGCGAAGCTCGTCCAGCGCTATGGCTTCGGTGTGCCTAGCGCCGAACGTGCCCTGCGGAGCGCAAATGACGCGCTCACCCTAGTGGCACAGAGCAGCATCCGCCCGTTCGCGAAGGGCAAGATGCGCGAACTGCACTTCTTCGAGCTTCCTTGGCCGCGTGAGGTACTCGCAGAACTTGGCGCGACGCCGGTGCGCCTGCGTATCACGCTCTCGTACTTCATCGAGCCGAACCCCGGTCGACGCGGCTGGAGAAAGCGCCACCGCTACGCGTCGCACGGTCTGCGCTTTGAAGTGAAAGGTCCGACGGAGGCGGTTGAGGAGTTTCAGAAGCGTTTGAACAAGAAGGCGCTTGATGAGGACGAGGCCAAGCCGGTGACCGGCGGCGCCGCGTCGGAGTGGTATCTTGGGGAGCAGGCCCGCAACCGAGGTTCCCTCCACTCGGACATCCTCACCTGCAACGCTGCCGATGTCGCCGAACGAGGAGTCATCGCTGTTTATCCGGTGAGTGGCTGGTGGAAGGACCAGCCGGCGCGCGATCGCAGCGACCTGGGCGCGCGATACGCGCTCGTTGTCTCCATTGAGACGCCGGGCGTCGAGACGGACATCTGGACACCAGTCGCGCAGCAGGTCGGCGTGGCCATCGCCATCGAACCTTAGCGGCCTGTAAAGCTTGATCCCGACGCCGCCATCAACGAGGTGGCCGCGGCCGAGAAGATCAATTTTCCTGCGTCTCGCGCGTGCTGCGGCTGACGCGGCTTGCGCAAGACATAGTCGAGGCGATCCTGGACGGGCGGCAACCGGAGGGGATGACCCTGCCCGGGCTGATGAAGCAATTCGACGAGTAGTGGGCGCGGCAGGTGCAGCGGCTGGAATTCGTTACCCAGCCGAGGTAGCTCCGCTTGTCACTCAGCTCTGCCAGCCCCTACTCTGTAGTGAAGATTCGGCAGCGGGGCCAATATCGGGCCGGAGCCTCGTCCGGACCGTTGCCCTCAGAGATCGGGACGACCATGGAAGCCGCTGAGAGAACGATAAGCCAAATTCTCACCGAGCAAATTCGCTACAATATTCCGGCCTACCAGCGGCCTTATTCGTGGGAAAAGACGAACGTCGAGCAGCTTCTTGACGACGTTTGGGATTCCTACGAGGCGAAGGACGCAGAGTATTTCATCGGCTCGCTCATCACCATCGAGCAGGAGAAAGGCCGTCTTTACGACGTGGTGGACGGGCAGCAGCGGCTGACCACCCTCAATCTGATCTTCTCTCGGCTGCGGGATGCGGTGGACGAGCCCGCGAAGTCCGAACTTGGCCGACGCGTCCTGCCGCGCAACGCGCTGACCGGCGAGGAGGAGACGCCGCGCCTCACTCTCCGTCAGCGGGACCAGACCTTCTTCCGGAAGTATGTGCTCGCCGGAGAGGTCGTGCCCGAGGCGGTTCGCAAGGACATCGCCAAGGAGCAGGACGCCCCGAAGCAGCGAATCGTCGAGAACCTGGAAACCATCGACGCCTTCATCGCGCAGCACGACCAGACGACGCTGAAGCTCTTTGCCAACTATCTCCTCAGCAAGGTCTACGTGGTGTTCGTCACCACCGCATCCTGGCAATCCGCGTATCGCCTATTCAACGTGCTGAACGCGCGCGGCATGGCGCTTACGAATGCCGACCTCATCAAAAACTTGCTTTTCGCCGAGCTCGGCGGGGAATCCACGCGCAGCGGCGAGTTGGACGAAGCGTGGCTGGAGCTTGAAGAGCAGATCGGCATTGAACGGCTGGATCAGTTCCTGGCGCACCACCGGAGCTCGGCAGTCGCGACGAAGGCCCGGAAATCCCTCCACGAGGAGTTCGGGCCCCTCATTGAGTCCGCGACCACACCGTTCGCATTCCTGGAAGATCTCAACACCTCCGCGCGCAACTACCTGCGGATTCTCCGATGCGACTTCGAGGCACCGGCGGCGCGGCGCGCGCTGCGTTCCCTGCAACGGGTTGCGTTTGAGGAATGGATCCCTCCGCTGCTGGCCTACCTGAATAAGCCTGTTGCCGGCCTGCCCGAGGAGGAGTTCATCGACCTGCTGGAGCGGATCACCTACCAGAATTGGATCCGGCGCCTGGCGTTCACCGCTCGCCTGACCGCCTACTTCCAGCTCATCACGGCGATCCGTGCCGGGAAGAGTGCCGACGAGATCCGTGCCATCGTCCGTGCAAACGCCAACGATGACGAGTTCCGCACGCTGCTGGATGGCGATGTCTACGGCCGCCCCTTCGCGCAGGCCGTTCTCCTGCGGTTGGAAGAAGCTGACCAGGATGAGTCAGTCTCGAAGGATTTCGGCGGCAAGATCACCATCGAGCACGTGCTGCCGCAGGCGTTGAAGGACGCCTCCTGGCGCGAACGCTTCACGGATGACGAGCACCGCCTCTGGCTGCACAGGCTCGGCAACCTGGCACTGCTGGCCGGGATCAAGAACTACAAGGCCCAGTACTTTCCTTTCGAGCGTAAGAAGAAGATCTACGCAGAGCGGAACAACCGCGTCTCCTTCGACACGACGAAGCCCATTCTGTCGGCCGAGGAGTGGACGAAGGACCAGTTGCACGCGCGGCAGACCGACCTGCTGGAGCGCGCCTTGCGCATTTGGTCCATTTCACCCCAGGCGGCGGCCTAGATGGATTTTCCCGCGTGATCCATGAGCTGAACTGCTCAGCCCAGAATGGTCGGACTTCCGCCGATGCCGCTTGGAATGAAGAGGTCGTACTGTGTCGCGTCTGACAGATCTGATCGCCAGGGCGAAGGCCAAGGATAGCGCCCTTGGAGACGAGCTTGAGCGTGAGTTCAAGGCGCTCGCATCGCGCCGTGCCTTCGGGCTGAACTTCGAGCGGCATCGGCCCGAGAGTGTCGAACTCCCCGGCCGGCCTGTGCGCCGAGGCGATAAGGTGCGGATCCTGCCGCCCCGGGGCGCGGTCGAGCGCGGCGACCAGCGGCTCTGGCGGGTCACCAGGATCGCGGGGAAGGACAAGGCGAAGGTGGCGCACGTGGCGCTGATCGACGCGGACCCGCCCGAAACGGCCGAGGTATCCGTTGCTGACCTAGTGGTGGTGGCCGAGTTCCGCGACTTCATCTACCCAGGCCTCGTCAGCACCAGAAAGGTGGAACGCGGCGGTGACAAGCCGTTTCACACGGTGATTAATGGCGAGAATTTCCATGTACTTGAGGCGCTGACCTACACGCACCGCGGGAAGATCGACGTGATCTACATCGACCCGCCCTACAACACTGGCGCACGGGATTGGAAGTATAATAACGACTACGTCGAGGCTGAGGACCTTTATCGTCACTCGAAGTGGCTCGCCTTCATCGAGCGACGCCTCATGGTCTCACGAAATCTACTCAATCCAACGGCGTCTACACTGATCATCACGATTGATGAAAAGGAATACCTCCGACTGGGTTTGCTGCTTGAACAAGTTTTCCCAGATGCGTCCATCCAGATGGTCAGCTCGGTGATAAATCCGAAAGGATCGGCGAGGGCTGGTAGATTTAGCCGCGTTGATGAGTACATTTTTTTCGTATTTGTCGGAGCGGCAGCGGTCACGCCTTGGCGCTCAGACATGCTGCGTGAGATCGAAGGAGAAACCAGAAAAGTTCGTTGGGCCGGATTGATGAGAAACGGGGAGGGAAGTCGACGCCAGCGCATTCCGTCGATGTTCTTCCCAATTTACATTGATGAGAAAACGGGAAGGTATCACTCAACAGGGGAGCCGCCACCAGCGGACGTACGTCCGGAGGATGTACCTGCGCCGCCGGGCACTTTGGCAATTTGGCCGATCGACCAGAGCGGGCAAGAACTAATGTGGCGTCTCAGCCCGCCATCCCTGCGAGAATATCTTGCGATTGGGCACGCGAAATTTGGCAAGCGCGATAAGAAGACCGGCCTCCGCTCAGTATCCTATCTGCAGACTGGCATACGGCAAATGTTGGAGGGTGGGGAAGTTGTGGCTGTTGGGAAGGACTCCGAAGGTGCGCTGGAGTTAGAGTTCGCCGATTCCTTAGGAACACGAAATCCGACGACCATTTGGAATTTAGTTGCGCACAGCGCTTCCGAACACGGGGCAGGAATGTTGAAGTCCTTGGTGCCTGGGAGGCGGTTTCCCTATCCGAAGTCAGTCTACGCGGTCGAAGATTGCCTGCGTTTCGTGGTGGGCAAGAAGAAAGATGCTACAATACTGGACTTCTTTGCAGGCTCCGGCACCACCGCGCACGCGGTCATGCGCCTCAACCGGCAAGACGGTGGGCAGCGTCAGTGCATCTCGGTCACCAACAACGAGGTGGCGGCCGATGAGCAGGCTGCCCTGCGGAAGGCGGGCCTGCGCCCCGGCGATCCAGATTGGGAAAAGTGCGGCATCTGCGACTACATCACAAAACCCCGCATTGCCGCGGCAATCACAGGCACGACCCCGGAGGGGAAGGATATCGAAGGCGACTACAAGTTCACCGACGAATTCCCGATGAGCGAGGGATTCGAGGAGAATGCCGAGTTCTTCACCCTGACCTACGAGACCCCGGTCGCCGTCAGCCACAACCTGGCCTTCAGGCGCATCGCACCGCTTCTGTGGATGCGCGCCGGGGCGGAAGGCAGGCGCATCGAAGAGCTTCCGCCGGCTGGGTGGGAGGTCGCCGACACCTACGGCCTGCTTGTCGATCTCGACCGCGCCACTGCGTTCTGCGACGCGGTCGCCGCTGCTGCCGGCTTGCGCATCGCGTACATCGTCACCGATGACGACCGGCGCTTCCAGGCGGTGGCCAGAGCCTTGCCGGGCAGCGTCGAACCCGTGCGGCTCTACGAATCCTACCTCTCCAATTTCCGCTTCGTGATGGGCCGCTGAGCCATGAAGTTCACGCTGAAGGACTACCAGGAAGAGGCTGTCCAGAAAGTCCTGGTCAACCTGAAGAAAGCGTCGCGGCGCTGGCGTGAGGACGGCGACAAGCATGCTTTCTCGCTGACCGCCACTACGGGCGCGGGTAAGACCGTCATGGCAGCGGCCGCCTTGGAGGCGCTCTTCCACGGCGACGACAACTACGACATCGAACCGGACCCGGGCGCCGTGGTGATTTGGTTCAGCGACGATCCTTCGCTGAACGAACAATCGCGGTTCAGGCTGCTCGAGGCATCGGACCGGCTTTCAATCTCCGACCTTGTGGTCGTTCAGAATACCTTCCAGCGCGAGACGTTCGAACCGGGCAAGGTCTACTTCCTGAACACCCAGAAGCTCAGCAAGTCGAGCCTGCTGGTGCGCGGCCATGATCCCGACGACGAAGGGATCGAGAAGGATGGCCAGATGCGGCTTATGCCTGACAGCCGCTCGTTCACCATCTGGGACACGATCCAGAACACGATCGATGACCCTGCACTGACGCTCTACCTCGTACTCGATGAGGCGCATCGCGGGATGCGAGCGGCCACTGGTGCTGGCGAGAAGACAACCATCGTCAAGCGCCTGATCAACGGCTCGGGCGCTGTTCCCGGCATCCCGGTTGTCTGGGGTATCTCGGCCACGGTCGAGCGGTTCAACGCGGCAATGGCCGACATGCAGAGCCGCGCGACGCTGCCGAACGTGGTGGTGGATCCGGCGAAGGTGCAGGCGTCGGGCTTGCTGAAGGACACGATCATTCTGGACGTGCCCAAGGAGGCGGGGCAGTTCGATACGGTGCTAGTACGCCGCGGCACCGACAAGCTGAAGGAGATCTCGGCGGCATGGGCGTCCTATGCCCAGCAGCAAGGTGACGCGAACACCGTCCTGCCGCTGATGGTCCTGCAAGTGCCAAACGCGCCGGATCCCAACGAAATCGGCAAGGCGCTCGACACCATCTTTGCGCAGTGGCCGGACCTGCCCGAGGACTCGGTGGCGCATGTGTTTGGCGACCACACCGCCCAGACCTTTGGGCATCGCACTGTGCCGTACATCCCACCCGAGCGCGTGCAGGAATCAACGTGGGTCAGGATCGTCGTTGCCAAGGACGCCATCAGCACAGGGTGGGACTGTCCGAGAGCTGAGGTGATGGTCTCGTTCCGGCCGGCTCGGGACAGGACGCATATCACGCAGCTGCTGGGACGAATGGTGCGAACGCCGCTGGCACGCCGCATCCCTGGCAACGACCGCCTCAATTCCGTCGACTGCCTGTTGCCCTTCTTCGACGAGTCGTCGGTCAAGGATGTCGCCCGGGCCTTGATGTCCGGCGGCGACGGAGACGCGGAACTCCCCGGCCGTCGCGTGTTGATCAATCCGGTTGAACTAAAGCCGAACCCTGCCATTTCTGAGCCGGTTTGGGAGAAGCTGCTCTCTCTTCCTTCTCAGACCTTGCCGAAGCGGCACGCTCGGCCGGTTAAGCGCCTGACCTCGCTCGCCCACGAGCTCGCCGCCGATGGCCTGTTGGAGGGCGCTGGCAAACAGGCCCACGCGGAGTTGCACAAGGTGCTCGATGGGGCCCGCGCTCGGTACAAGGATGAGATCGCGACGGCCCGGAGCGCCGTTCTAACTGTTGAAGGTAAGAGCATAACGGCCGACCTGAGAGGCCGCGCTATGTCGTTCGACGATTTCGTCGAGGAAGCCGACTACGCTGTCATCGATGACGCCTATCGAAGGGCAGCACGGTCGATCAGCCCGGATCTCGCGACGTCCTTTAGCGAGTACATCGCTGCGAAGGAAGGCGACCCCGATGACCGGGAGGGCGCGCTGATCGATGCGCATGCGACCGTGGCAGCTTTGGGCCTGGTCCCCGACGTCCGCACCATGCTCGAAGCCGAAGCTGAGAAACTGGCAGCCCAATGGCTCACTCGATTCCGGGTCGACATCAAGAGCCTCTCTGATGAGCGCCAGGAGGTCTACCGACAGATCCGGGAGATGAGCGCGAATCCGATGGATGTGGACCTAGCTCGCCCGACGTCGTGGATTCAGCCAACCACAATCCGCGAAGCGAATGGCACAGAGACAGCCCTCCCGCGGTTCGAAAAGCACCTTCTCTGTGACGATGAGGGCCTGTTCCCCGAGGATTTCAACTCGTGGGAAGGCGAGGTCGTCAAGGCTGAGCTGAAGCGGGCGGGCTTAGTCGCATGGTATCGAAATCCGTCGCGATCCAGCCAAGATTCGCTGGGCATCATCTACGACGACGGCGGTGAGCCCAAGATCGTGCGGCCGGATTTCGTGTTTTTCGTTCAGCTACCTGATGGGTCGGTGGCTGCTGACATCGTCGACCCTCACGGAATCCAGTTCAGCGACGCGATCCCGAAGCTGAAGGGATTGGCGCGGTATGCCGACCAGTATGGCGGTCACTATCGACGGATCGAAGTCGTAGCGAAGATCGACGACAAGTTCCGAGTTCTCGACCTGAAGGAGCCCACAACGCGCGCCGCCGTGGCGGCCGCGGCGTCGATAAAGGCTTTGTATGAAAGCGAGGCAGCGTCCGACTATTTGGTTTGAGAAGCAATGCTCCTCGCTCCAGGGCCGGACCGGGACCTTGGAGCGATTCTTCGGAGGGAAGCGCCTCGCCCGGGACGTTCTTGCGCCCGTGGCCCTTCAGTGACCGGCATGGGGCGTGGGAGGCCAGAAGCACGTCGGCAGGCAGAACACGGGAGAAGGAACGCGTCAAACACCAGCACTCCGTACTGGCAGTTCGCGAGCGGAGTACCGAATTCGGGCAAGTGGTATGCGAACCCGAGCAAGTGCCAGTCGCGCCGAAATCGGCCTTTTGCCTCGTTTTTTGAGATCCGTACTGGATCAGTCAAGTCAAGAGGTCCGGAGAGAAAGCGCCGCCGGAGAACGATTTCCAGCGCTCGCTGGCCCGTGCCGGTCAACAGCTCCAGCCTGAAAACCCCAGGAAACCTGCCACTCAGCGCGGCGGTCGGTCTGGCGGAGAGCGCGGCTCGTATGGGAACTGGCGGAGAGGGTGGGATTCGAACCCACGGTACAGTTGCCCGTACTTCGGTTTTCGAGACCGACCCGTTCGACCGCTCCGGCACCTCTCCGCACGGGGCCGGCTGGCGCCGGCCCGAAGGCCCCCGGTCGAGGGGACCCGCCGTATAGTCGGACCCTCGGCCGCGCGCAACGCCCCCTGGCCGTTGACGCGCCACCCGGCCCGGCGCTATACGCCCCGCTCCCACGGCGGCGCCTCGGTGCCGCCGGCCTTTGTTTTTGGGCGAAAGCCCGGAAACCACACAGTTAGAGAGTCCCGGGGCGACCCATGACCTACGCAGTGATCCGCACCGGCGGCAAGCAGTACCGCGTCACCCCCGACGCCGTGCTCACCGTCGAGAAGCTCGAGGCCGAGCCGGGCTCGACCGTGACCTTCCACGACGTCCTCCTGGTGGGCGGCGAGGCGGGCCTGACCGTCGGCGCGCCGACCGTCCCCGGCGCCTCCGTCACCGCGACGGTCGTCGAGCAGTCGCGCGGCGACAAGGTCATCATCTTCAAGAAGCGCCGTCGCCAGAACAGCCGGCGCAAGAACGGCCATCGCCAGCACCAGACGGTGCTGAAGATCGCCGCCATCACCGCGGCGTAAGGAGCACCCCACCATGGCTCACAAGAAGGCAGGCGGCTCGTCCCGCAACGGGCGCGACTCCGAAGGCAAGCGCCTTGGCGTGAAGCTGTTCGGCGGCCAGACCGTGAACGCCGGTTCCATCATCGTGACGCAGCGCGGCACGAAGATGATCCCGGGCGACAACGTCTATGCCGGCCGCCAGCACAGCCTGCACGCCTCCGTGACCGGCCGCGTGAAGTTCGTGCGCAAGGCCGAAGGCCGCGTGCACGTGACCGTCGTCCCCGAGGCGATGGCCGCCGAATAAGCGCCGGCCTCAAGCCGTCGTTCCAGCGGGGGCCGCGAGGCCCCCGTTTTGCGTTTCAGGTCCCCCCACGATGAAATTCCTCGACGAAGCCAAGGTCTGGGTGAAGGCGGGCGACGGCGGCGATGGCGTCATCGCCTTCCGGCGCGAGAAGTTCATCGAATTCGGCGGCCCGGACGGCGGCAATGGCGGCAAGGGCGGCAATGTGATCGCCGAGGCGGTGGAGGGTCTCAACACCCTCATCGACTACCGCTACGCGCAGCACTTCAAGGCCCGCAAGGGCGGCAACGGGGCGGGGTCCGACCGCACCGGCGCCGGGTCCGACGACGTCGTCCTGAAGGTGCCGGTCGGCACCCAGATCCTCGCCGAGGACCGCGAGACCCTGATCGCCGACCTCGATGCGCCCGGCAAGCGCGTGGTCATCGCCAAGGGCGGCGATGGCGGCCACGGCAACGCCCACTTCAAGACCAGCACCAACCGCGCCCCCCGCCGCGCCGACAAGGGCTGGCCGGGCGAGGAACGCTGGATCTGGCTGCGCCTGAAGCTGATCGCCGATGCCGGCCTGGTCGGACTGCCCAATGCCGGCAAGTCGACCTTCCTCGCCGCGGTCTCGGCCGCACGGCCCAAGATCGCCGACTATCCCTTCACGACGCTGCATCCGCAGCTCGGCGTGGTGCGGCTGAACGCGACCGAGGAGTTCGTCCTCGCCGACATTCCCGGCTTGATCGAGGGCGCGCACGAAGGTGCCGGACTCGGCGACCGCTTCCTCGGCCACATCGAACGCTGCGCGGTGCTGCTGCACCTGATCGACGGCACCCAGGCGGACCCCGCCGGGGCCTACCGGACGATTCGCGAGGAACTGGAGGGCTACGGCCACGGCCTCACGGACAAGCCGGAGATCGTGGCGCTCAACAAGGTCGATGCCATGACGCCGCAGGCCAAGGCGTCGCGCGTCAAGGCGCTGGAACGCGCCTGCGGCGGCAAGGTGCTGGTGATCAGCGGCGCGACCGGGGAAGGGGTGCCGGACGTCCTGCGCACCCTCTTCCCCGTGATCCGTGCGGCGCGCGAAGCGCGCGCGGAACTCAGCCCACCTTCAGCGCATCCCTGAGCTTCTGCTCCTGCTCCGACGTCAGGTTGGTGCGGAGCACGGTGCCGCCGAAATGCGCCATGGCCGGCAGCACCTTGTCGGCCGTCACCTTCCGGACAAGCACGCAGAGCGCCGCCTGGCCGGGCGTCAGCGCCTCGGTGGCCTGCTTGAGGAACGTGTCGTCGATCCCGACGTCGGTGAGGTACCCTGACAGCGCGCCAGCCCCGGCGCCGGCCGCGGCACCCAGCAGCGGGTTGAGGAACAGCAGCCCGATCAGCGTGCCCCACATCGCCCCGCCTGCGGCACCGGCCGCGGTGGTGTTGATCAGCTGGTTCAGCTTCACGGTCCCGTCAGGCCGGCGGATCGCAACCACCGCATCGCCGACTTCGACCAAGTATTCCTTCTGCAGTTCGAGCAGCTTGGCGCGAGCGGCCTCGGCAGTCGCTTCATCGGGGTAGGCGACGATCACCAGGTCGGCCATGGGCCTCTCCTCATTCGTTCAGGCGGCGCGACGATAGGCTCCGGGGCGCCGGAGGCAAGCGGCATGTCATGCCCTGCCGTCCCGCCTTCAGGCCGGACGTCCCGCATGCTAACAGCCGCCGACCATGTCCGAGACCACCCTCGCCAGCGCGAAGCGCATCGTTGTCAAGATCGGCTCCGCCCTGGTGGTGGACGAGAAGACGGCCACGCCGCACAGCGGCTGGCTCGCCTCCGTCGCGGCCGACGTCGCCGCGCTGCGGGCGCAGGGCAAGGAGGTCGTGCTGGTCTCCTCCGGCGCCATCGCGCTCGCGCGCCGGGCGCTGGGGCTCACGCGGCGCAAGCTGCGGCTCGAGGAGAAGCAGGCCGCGGCCGCCGTCGGCCAGATCCGCCTTGCGGGCGCCTGGCAGGAAGCGCTGTCGGCCCACGGCATGAACGCGGCGCAGCTGCTGCTGACGCTCGAGGATTCCGAGGACCGCCGCCGCTACCTCAATGCGCGCGCGACCATCGCGACGCTGCTCGGCCTCGGCTGCGTGCCCGTCATCAACGAGAACGACACCGTCGCCACCGCCGAGATCCGCTTCGGCGACAACGATCGCCTCGCTGCGCGCGTCGCGGAGATGATCAGTGCCGATGCGCTGGTGCTACTGTCGGACATCGACGGCCTCTACACCGCCGATCCGCGCAAGGATCCTGCCGCCGCCCACCTGCCGGTGGTCGAGCGCCTGACCGACGAGATCATGGCCATGGGGGGCGAGCCGCCGCCCGGCTATTCCTCGGGTGGCATGCGCACCAAGCTGATCGCCGCGCGCATCGCGACCGGGGCGGGCTGCGCCATGGCGATCGCGCTGGGCAAGCGGGACAATCCGCTGGCCGCCATGCTCGATGGCGCACGCTGCACCTGGTTCCTGCCGGCCCCCGAAGGCCGCACCGCGCGCAAGCGCTGGATCGCGGGCAGCATCGCCCCGCTTGGCGTGCTGACGGTCGACGCGGGCGCGGCGCGGGCCCTGTCGCGCGGTTCCTCCCTGCTGCCGGCCGGCGTGCGCGCCGTGGAAGGCAGTTTCGAGCGCGGCGACCCGCTCAGCGTGCGCGACGAGGCCGGGCACGAGCTTGCCCGCGGCCTCTCGGCGTATGATGCGGACGCCGCGCGGCGCATCGCGGGGCATCGGAGCGAGGAACTCGAAGCCATCCTCGGCTGGCGCGGCCGCGACGAGATCATCCACCGCGACGACCTCGTGCTGCTCTGATCTTCCGTCCCCGGCCGGCCCCGTGCGACACAGGGCGAAACCGGGACGGAACGACATGACCCTTCGCCTGCCGCGCCGCGCGCTGATCGCCGCCGCCACCCTGCCGCTCGCCTGCCCCGCGCTGGCGCAGGACGCCTTCCCCAACCGTCCGCTGCGCATGCTGGTGGGCTTCACGCCGGGCGGCGCCGTCGACATCGCGGCGCGCAGCTTCACCCCGAAGATGGGCGATGCGCTCGGGCAGCCCGTGATCGTCGACAATCGCCCCGGCGCCGGGTCCAACATCGCGACCGAGGCCGCCGCGCGCAGCCCGGCCGATGGCCACACCCTGCTGCTCGCGACTCTCGGCGCGCTGGTGGTCAGCCCGATGGTGATGCGCCTCGCCTTCGATCCGCAGCGCGACCTGGTGCCGGTCTCGATCGCGGTCGACCTGTTCAACATCCTGGTGGTGCCGGCCGACCGGCCCTGGCGCAGCACCGCGGAGCTGATCGCGGCGGCCAAGGCCGCGCCAGGGCGGCTGTCCTATGGCACCAGCGGCATCGCCGGCAGCCCGCACCTCGCCGGCGTGCTGTTCGACCGCATGGCGGGAATCGAGACGGTGCCGGTGCACTACCGCGGCGGCGCGCTGATCGCGACGGACCTGCTGTCGGGGCGCATCGACTTCTCCTTCGCCACCGCGCCGTCCGTCCTGCCCCATGTGCAGTCGGGTCGGCTCCGCGCGCTGGCCGTGCCGACGATCCAGCGGTCCCGCCTGCTGCCGGACGTCCCGACCGTCGCGGAGTCCGGCGTCCCGGGCTTCGACGTGCCGGGGTGGTACGCGGTCGTCGCCCCGCGCGGCACGCCCGAACCCGCCATCGCGCGGCTCAACGCCGCGATGCGCGCGGCGCTCGAGGACGCGGAGGTGACGGCGACGCTGAACCGCAACGGGCTCGAGCCCATGCCGACCACGGCGACGCAGTTCGCCGCCGCCTGGGAGGCCGAACGCGTGAAGTGGGAACCGATCATTCGGGACAGCGGCATCCGCATCGAATAGGCGTCCGGACGCGCACTGCCGGGCGTTGCCGTGGTGGGATGGAGATGCACCGTCATTCCGCGATGGCGGGCTGCCTGAGACGCCGCGCGCGCGACGTGCCATGCCCGGGCCCTGCCCGTGATCGTCGGCCGCGCCCGGCAGCGCGGATGGCCCCCGGCGCGCCACGCTGAAGGGCATCACGGCCGGCGGCTTGCGCCCGTGCCGCGCGCGGACCAGCATCATGGCGCTGAGAAGGAAGCTGCTCATGCGCCGCATCGCCGCCCTGCTGCTCTCGGTCCTGATCGCGGCGCCGGCGGGCGCGCAGACCCTGCGCATCGGCATCAGCTCCGACCCGAACGTGCTCGACCCCGCTGTCAGCGGGTCCTTCGTGGAACGCACGGTCTTCTCGGCGCTGTGCGACAAGCTGCTCGATGTCGGTCCGGACCTCGCCTTCCGGCCGGAACTCGCGACGCGCTGGGCATGGGCGCCGGACGGGCTGTCGCTGACCCTGACCATCCGCGGCGATGCGCGCTTCCATGACGGCACGCCGCTCGATGCCGAGGCGGTGCGCGTCAACCTCGAGCGCTACCGCAGCGCCCGCGAATCCCGCCGCCGTACCGAACTCCGCCCGGTCAGCGCGGTGGAGGCGCCGGACCCCACCACGGTGGTGATCCGGCTGTCCGAGCCCTATGCGCCGCTGCTCTCGGTGCTGTCGGACCGCGCGGGGATGATCATGTCGCCCGCCGCGCTCGCGCGCCTCGGCGAGCGCATCCGCGACGAGCCGGTCTGCTCCGGCCCCTTCCGCCTGACCCGCCGCATCCCGCAGGACCGCATCGAGCTGGAACGCTTCGCCGGCCACTGGAACGCCGCGAACATCAACGCCGAGCGCCTGGTCTTCCTGCCCATCCCGGACGGCACGGTGCGGCTGCTGAACCTGCGCGCCGGGCAGCTCGACATCATCGAGCGCCTGTCGCCCTCCGACGTCGGGGAAGTGCGGCGCGACCGGCGGCTGCAGCTCGCCGAGGCGACGGCGATCGCCTACCAGACCATCTCGATCAACACCGCGACCGGCGCGCTGCGCGATCCGCGCGTGCGGGAGGCCTTCGAGCGCAGCATCGACCGCGCGATCATCAACCAGGTGGCGCTCGAGGGCCTCTTCGTCCCGTCGAACCAGCCCGAGGCGCCGGGCACGCCCTATCACTTCGCCGATCTCGCCGCGCCGCCGCGCGACCCGGCGCGCGCGCGGGCGCTGCTGCGCCAGGCGGGGCACGACCGCTTCGCCTTCACGCTCAAGGTCGCGAACAACCCGGTCGAGGCGCAGGTCGCGCAGATCGTCCAGGCCATGGCGGCCGAGGGTGGCTTCGACATCCGCATCGAGACGCTGGAGGCGAGCACCATGGTCGCCGCCACCCAGCGCGGCGACTACGATGCCGCGATCGTCATCTGGTCCGGGCGGCCGGACCCGGACGGCAATGTCGCGATCTGGATGGCGAGCGACGGATTCCTGAACTGGGGCAAGTATGCGAGCCCCGAGGTGGACGCGGCGCTGGCCGCCGCCCGCCGCAGCACCGATCCGGCGGTGCGGCGCGCGCAATACCACGCGGCGGCGGAACGCTGGATGGCCGACCGGCCCCACCTGATCCTCTACCACCACCGCTGGTTCTGGGGCCTGCGGGCCGGGATCGAGGGCTTCCAGCCCGCGCCCGACGGGATCATCCGCTTCGCCGGCCTGCGCCTGCCCGCGCGCTAGGCCCCTGCGCCAGGCCCGCCGGCGCACTATGTTCGTCGGCAGCCTTGTCCTATGACCATGCCGCCCGCGACCGGTTGCGGGCAGGAGCAGGATTGCCGTGAACGCCATCGCCCAGGACGCCGCCCGCCTTCTCGACACCGCTGCCCGCGCCGCGCGCGAGGCGGCCGGCACGGTCGCGCGCGCCCCGGCCCCGGTGAAGACCGCCGCCCTGCATGCCGCCGCCGCCGCCCTGCGCGCGCGGACCGAGGCGCTGCTCGCCGCCAATGCCGCGGACCTCGAGGCCGCGCCCGGCCTGACCGACGCCTTCCGCGACCGGCTGACCCTGACGCCCGCCCGCATCGAGGCGATGGCCAAGGGCCTCGAGGAGGTCGCGGCGTTGCCCGATCCCGTGGGTCGCGTGCTGTCCGAATGGACGCGTCCGAACGGGCTCGTGATCCGCCGCATCGCCCAGCCGCTCGGCGTGATCGGCATGATCTTCGAAAGCCGCCCGAACGTGACGGCCGATGCCGCCGCGCTCTGCCTGAAGTCGGGCAATGCGGTGATCCTGCGCGGCGGGTCCGAGAGCCTCCGCTCCGCCACCGCCATCCACGCCTGCATGGTCGAGGGCCTGCGCGCCGCCGGCCTGCCCGAGGCCGCGGTGCAGGTCGCGCCGACCGCCGACCGTGCCTTCGTCGGCGCCATGCTGCGCGCCTCCGGCTTGATCGACCTGATCGTGCCGCGCGGCGGCAAGGGGCTGGTGACGCGCGTGCTCGAGGAAGCGCGTGTGCCGGTCCTCGCCCATGCCGAGGGGCTCTGCCACACCTACATCCACGCCGCGGCCGACCCGGCGATGGCGCGCAGCATCCTGGCGAACGCGAAGATGCGCCGCACCGGCGTCTGCGGTGCGACCGAGACGCTGCTGATCGATGCCGCCATCGCGCCCACGCTGCTGCCGCTGCTGATCGAGGACCTGCGCGCCCTCGGCTGCGACTTCCGCGCCGATGACCGCGCGCGGACGATCGTGCCGGGCCTGACGGCGGCGACCGATCAGGATTTCGCGACCGAATGGCTCGACGCCATCCTGGCGGTGAAGGTGGTCGACGGGATCGACGCGGCGCTCGCGCATATCCGCCGCTTCGGCTCGGAGCACACGGAAGCGATCGTCACGCAGGACGAGGCCGCGGCGCGCGCCTTCCTCGACGGCATCGATTCCGCGGTCGGGCTGTGGAATGCCTCGACGCAGTTCTGCGACGGCGGCGAGTTCGGCTTCGGCGCCGAGATCGGCATCGCCACCGGCCGGCTGCATGCGCGGGGTCCCGTGGGCGTGGAGCAGCTCTGCACCTATCGCTACCACGTCATCGGGACCGGCCAGACGCGGCCGTGAGGCGCGCGGCCCTCGTCGCCATCGCCCTGCTGGCCGCCGCGCCGGCCGCTGCGGCCTGCCCGGACACCGCGACCGTCGCCCGCTTCGCGCAGGCGCTGCTGGAACGCCGGGTGCCGGCGCCGTTCCCCGACCTGACGGCAGCCGATGCGCGCTGCGCGCAGGCCCGGCTGGTCTCGATCCTCGCCCAGCCCTGGGGCGATGTCGGCGGCGTCGCGCTGGCGGCGGAGGCGACCCCGCCGCTGCAGGGCGCGCTGTTCTTCGCCAACCTCCGCGCGGAGTCCGGCGCGGTGATCGAGGCCGGCTACGGCGCCCGCCCCGCCATCGCGCCAGGCGTCCTGCTGCGGATCGGGGAAGGCGGGCGCGCCGAGGCGGCGAGCCCCTACCTCGCGCTGCTCGACCTCGCCGCCACGCCGTTGGCGGGAACCGAGGCGCGCATCGCGGGCAATCTCGGCCTGCGGCTCGGCGTGACGGGCACGGCCGTGCCGGTCGGCGATGTCGCGACGCTCGCGACCGATGCGGTGCTGCAGGCGGATGGGTCGGTGGTGGCGAGCCTGGCGGGGCTGGGCCTCGCCGCGCCGCCGGACGCGCTGCTGGCGGCACTGGCGCGCGACCTGGCCGCGGAAGGCCGGCCGCTGCGCGCCGGCGAGCATGTCGCGCTGCTCGCCGCCCCGGCGCCGATCGTGCCGCGGCCGGGGGAATCCTGGCGCCTCGCGGTGCCGGGCCTCGGCGTGGTGCGGGTGGATTTCCGCTGACCGGCGCCGCCGCTAGACTCCGGCACCGGAGGAACCACCCGATGCCGCCCATGCCGAGACATCGCCCAACGGGGTGCCACGCGCGGTGACGCCGGCGCGGTTCGGCGATTCCCGGGCGCGGCGCATCGGGCTGCTCGGCGGGTCCTTCAACCCGGCGCATGCGGGGCACCGGCATGTGGCCGACATGGCGCGGCGTGCGCTGCGGCTGGACGAGGTGTGGCTGATGGTCTCGCCCGGCAATCCGCTGAAGCCGGTGGCGGGCATGGCGCCGCTGCCGGAACGGCTGGCCTCGGCACGTCGCATCGCGGATGGACGGCGCCTCATTGCCACCGATATCGAGCGCGACCTCGGCACGCGTTTCACCGCCGACACGCTGCGCGTGTTGCGCCGTCGCTTTCCGCGCGCCCGCTTCGTGCTGGTGATCGGCGCGGACAACCTCGTGCAGCTGCCGCGCTGGCGTCGCTGGCGGGAGATGGCGCGCGACACGGCGATCGCGGTGCTGCCGAGGCCGGGCTGGACGCGCAAGGCGCTGGCCGGCCGCGCGGCGCATGTCCTGGCGCGCCACCGGCAGGCGCCGGGGGCGCTGCTGACGGAATCCTTTGCGCCGCACGCGCCTTGGTGCTTGGTTCCGGCCCGGGAGCACGCCGCCTCCGCGACCGCCATCCGGGCGGCGCGGGCGGAACAGCACGAGTTGGGCGAGAGGAGGGGGCCATAGCCCGCACGCCGAAGACCACCGAGACCGAGGCCGCGCCGAAGGCGACGGCGGCAGCGAAGCCGGCCGCGAAGGCCAAGGCTGCCGCGCCGAAGACGGCTGCGCGCAAGCCCGCGGCGCCCGCGAAGGCCGCGGCGAAGCCGAAGGCGTCTGCCACCAAGGCCGCCGCGAAGCCGAAGGCGCCGGCCAAGCCGAAGGCCGCGACGAAGGCGCCGGCGAAGGCCGTCACGAAGGCGCCGGCGAAGGCCGTGACGAAGGCGCCGGCGAAGGCCGTGACGAAGGCGCCGGCGAAATCGGCCGCGAAGGCTGCGCCGAAGACCGCCGCCAAGACCGTCCCGGCTGCGAAGGCGAAGGCCGCTCCGGCGACCAAGGCCAAGGCGAAGGCGACACCCGCCGCCAAGGCCGCGCCCGCCGCCCCCCGTCCCCCGCGCAACCGCAAGCGGGAGAAGCTCTCGCCCGACCGCCTCTCCCTCCTCGTCGCCGCGGCGATCAAGAGTCTCGAGGACGACAAGGCCGAGAACATCGTCCTGCTCGACGTCACGGGCCGCGCCGACTACGCGGACCGGCTGATCATCGCGACCGGCATGGTCGAGCGGCAGCTCCAGGCGATGGCGACCCACCTCGATGAGGCACTGGGCAAGGCCGGGCTGAGCCTCAAGCGGAGTTCCATCCAGGCCTCGCCGGACTGGGTGCTCATCGACGCGGGCGACCTGGTGATCCACCTCTTCCGCCCCGAGGCCCGCGAGCTCTACCGCATCGAGCGCATGTGGGGTCCCGAGAGCCCGGGGGCGGCCGACGCCACGCCCGGTTAGGATCCTCGCCGTCGGGCGGATGAAGGCGGGGCCGGAGGCCGCGCTCTACGCGCATTACGCCGCGCGCCTCCGCCCGCCGCCCGAGGTCGCCGAGATCCCCGAAGCCCGTGGCTCCGCGGGCGAGGTGCGGAAGCGCGAGGGCGCGGCCCTGATCGCCGCGTTGCCGGCCGACGCGCTGGCCGTCGCCCTCGACCTGGGTGGCGAGGCGCCGGACAGCGAGCGCTTCGCCGCCCTGCTCGCCCGCTGGGAGGAAAGCGGACGCAGCGTCTGCTTCCTGATCGGCGGGGCGGAGGGCCTCGACCCCGCGGTGACCGCGCGGGCGGAACACCGCATCGCGCTCGGGCCGATGACCTGGCCGCATTTCCTCGTGCGCGGGATGCTGGCGGAACAGCTCTACCGCGCCCAGGCGATCCGACAGAACCACCCCTATCACCGCGCCTGGCGGCCGTGACCCTGGACGGCGCCCCCAGCGCCGCCAGATGATCTCCCGATGATCCTGCTGATCCTCGCCGCCGTGCTCTGGGTCTTCGTCCATGTCGGCGTGTCCGGCACCTCCCTGCGGGACCGCTGCGTGGCGGTGCTGGGGGAGGGAAGCTTCACGATCGCATTCTCCATCGCCTCGGTCGCGTCGATCGGGCTGCTGGTGTCCGCCTGGCAGGGGGCGGCAACGACGCCGCTTTGGTTCGCGCCGGGATGGCTGCGCTGGATCCTGGCGCTGCTGATGCTGCCGGGCTTCGTGTTGTTCGCCTGCTCGCTGATCGGCAACCCGACGGCGATGGGCGGCGCTGGGCTGATTGCCCGGGGTCCGCGGGGCATCCAGCGGGTGACACGGCATCCGATGCTCTGCGCCTTCGCGCTTTGGGCGGCGGTGCACATCCTCGGCAACGGCGACACGGCGGCGATCGTCTTCTTCGGGGCCTTCCTGGTCACCGCGCTCGCCGGCATGCCCTCGATCGACGCCAAGATGGCGCGGCGGCACGCCGAGGCCTGGCCAGGCTTCGCCGCGGCGACCTCGATCCTGCCCTTCGGCGCCATCCTGGCGGGACGCAACCGCTTCGTGCCCGGCGAGATCGGCTGGCTGGCGCCGGCGGTGGGGGTGCTGCTCTGGGCCGGGGTGTTGCACGCCCATGCCAGGCTGTTCGGGGTGCCGGTGCTGATCTTCGGCTGATGCAGGGCGAT
The DNA here is from genome assembly GCF_012927745.1 of Neoroseomonas marina. Lineage (GTDB taxonomy): Bacteria > Pseudomonadota > Alphaproteobacteria > Acetobacterales > Acetobacteraceae > Neoroseomonas > Neoroseomonas marina. Next base: position 641,948 of record NZ_JABBKX010000001.1, on the reverse strand, counting down.
TTGATTGACTAGGAAGCCAGATCGTGTAGTTTCCTAGTCAATCAAAGGGTCCGCCATGACCGCCAGCGTTTCCGACCTCACCGACCATCTCGGCTTCTGGCTGCGCCAGGTGTCGAACCATGTCTCGCAGGCCTTCGCCCGGCGGCTCGCCGACCAGGGCGTGACCGTGGCGGAATGGGCCGTGATGCGGGTGATGTTCGACGAGGCGCCGATGGCGCCGAGCCGGCTCGCCGACCGCATGGGCCTGACACGCGGCGCGGTGACCAGGCTGGCCGACCGGCTCGTCGCCAAGGGCCTCCTGCTGCGGGAGGCGAGCGCGGAGGACGGGCGCGCGCAGACCCTCGTCCTGACCGCGCCGGCGCGCGATCTCGTCCCGCGCCTGGCCGCCCTGGCCGATGCCAACGACGCGGCCTGCTTCGCGCACCTCGCGCCGGCGGATCGCGCTGCGCTCGACCGGATCCTCAAGGACACGGCGGCCCGGCTCGGGGCGACCGCCGTCGCCATCGACTAGGAGAGGACCCAATGGACGAACGTCTCGCGGCGATCGCCGCCCGATGCCTCGACGACGCCGAGACCGGCGCCGCCAGCTTCCCGCAGATCGTCGGGCGACTGATCGAGGCCGGCTTCGAGAGCTACGCCATCGACTACCGGCGCTCGACCGCGACCTACTACCTGCCCGATGGCGACAGCGTCGTGCTGTCCACGCCGCGCCATGCCATCGCGATCGGCGGTCCCTTCGACGTCGGCGCGCTCCGCGCCGCGATCCGCGAAGCGCAGCAGCAGGTGCCCGGCTACACCTATGGCGGCTTCTGCGCCAAGGCGATGGCGGCGGGCTGCGTCGGCTACGTCGTGTCCTTCCCCGGCCGGCGTGCGGTCTATTCCGGCCGCACCGCCGAAACCCATGTCGAGCAGTTTCCGCAATGACCCCCTGGCCTTGCCGGGCGGCCGCGGCCGGGGTTAAGCCCCCCGCGAGTTGAGGATCCTGCCATGACCGCCACCCGCCCGCGCCCCGTGATGCTCGTCATCCTCGATGGCTGGGGATGGCGTGAGGACCGCGCCGACAACGCCGTGCGGCAGGCACGCACGCCCGCCTTCGACCGGCTCTGGGCCGACTGCCCGCACGCCTTCCTGCGCACCTCCGGTGCCGATGTCGGGCTGCCGGACGGGCAGATGGGCAATTCCGAGGTCGGGCACCTCAACATCGGCGCCGGGCGCGTGGTGGTGCAGGACCTGCCGCGCATCGGCAACGCCATCGCGGATGGGTCCATGGCGCAGCTTCCGGCGCTGACGGGGCTGATCGCGGCGCTCAAGGCCTCGGGTGGCACCTGCCATCTGGTCGGGCTGCTCTCCCCGGGCGGGGTGCATGCCCACCAGGACCATGCGGTGGCCCTGGCGCGCGTGTTGTCCGGCGCGGGCGTGAAGGTTGCCATCCATGCCCTGACCGACGGGCGCGATACCGCGCCCAAGGCCGCGCCCGATTTCCTCGCGAAGTTCGAGGCCGACATCGCGGCCCTGCCCGGCGTCTCCGTCGCCACCGTCATCGGCCGCTATTTCGCGATGGACCGCGACAATCGCTGGGAACGCGTGAGCCAGGCCTATGACGCGATGACGGTGGGGGAGGGCGCGCATGCCGCGACCGCCCAGGCCGCCATCGCCGCCGCCCACGACGCCGGCAAGACCGACGAGTTCATCCCCGCGACCGTCATCGGCGACTATGCCGGGATGCGGGATGGCGACGGGATCCTGTGCTTCAACTTCCGCGCCGACCGGGTGCGGCAGCTCCTCGCCGCCTTCCTCGATCCGGGCTTTGCCGGCTTCGCGCGCAAGCGCGTGGTGCGCTTCGCCGCCGCGGCGGGCATGACCGAGTACAGCGAGGCGCTGAACCCCTTCCTCGCGACGCTGTTCGCGCCGCAGTCGATGGACGACATCCTCGGCGCGGTGGTCGCCAAGGCCGGGCTCAAGCAGCTCCGCATGGCGGAGACCGAGAAGTACCCGCACGTCACCTACTTCCTGAACGGCGGGGAGGAGACTCCTTTCGCGGGAGAGGAGCGCATCCTCGTCGCTTCCCCCAAGGTCGCGACCTATGACCTGCAGCCCGAGATGTCGGCGCCGGAACTGACCGACAAGGCCGTCGCCGCGATCGGTTCGGGCACCTACGACCTGATCGTGCTGAACTTCGCCAATGCCGACATGGTCGGCCACACCGGCAGCCTCGAGGCCGCGACGAAGGCGGTCGAGGCGGTGGATGCGGGTCTCGGGCGGATTGCGGATGCGGTGCGCGCCGCCGGCGGGGCGCTGTTCGTCACCGCGGACCACGGCAATGCCGAACTGATGCGCGACCCGGCGACGGGCGGCCCGCACACGGCCCACACGACGAACCCGGTGCCGGCGATGCTGATGGGCGGGCCGGCCGGGGCGCGCCTGGCCGATGGGCGGCTCGCGGATATCGCGCCGACGCTGCTGGCGCTGCTGGGGGTTGCGCAGCCGGCGGCGATGACGGGGCATTCCCTGATCGGGCCCCGGTAAGGACCCAGCGGACGGACGTCGGTGGGCGTGGCAGCCCACCGGTCCGCGGCCACCCCCGGGACGGCGCGATCCGTCGCCACCCTTGCGCACCCGTCCCTGCGGATCGTGCTGCACGCGCTGCCGCAGACCCCGCGTTGCGTGGCGCCTGTCACGCGATAAAAGGCGGGACGCCCATGACAACGGGGATGGAGGAACGCTTGATCACCCGACGCTCGACCCTTGCCGCGGCCGGCGCCATCGGTTTCGCGCGCGCCGCGACGGCCCAGGACGCCTGGCCGAGCCGCCCCGTGACGCTCGTCGTCCCCTGGGCGGCCGGCGGGTCGACCGACGCGGTGGCGCGCATCGTCGCCCAGCGGCTGTCGCAGGACACCGGCCGGTCCTTCGTGGTGGACAACCGCACCGGCGCGAACGGCACGATCGGCTTCGCCTCGGTCGCGCGGGCCCGGCCCGACGGCTATACGCTGCTGGTCAGCACCGTCAGCACCTATGCGATGGCGCCGTGGCTCTATCAGCTGCCCTATGACAACGAACGCGACCTGATCGGCATCGGCCTGCTCGCCGCCATGCCGATCATCATGGTGGTGAACAAGGACTTCCCGGCGCGGAGCCTGGCGGAGTTCGTCGAGATGGCGCGCCGCCCCGACCACCGCATCACCTATGCGAATTCGGGCATCGGCTCCTCGACGCATCTCGCCACCGAGCTCTTCCTGCAGGAAGCGCGGCTGACCATTCCCGATGTCGGCTATCGCGGCGGCGGACCGGCGGTGCAGGGCGTCATCGCCAACGAGACGCCGATGGTCTTCCAGGCGGCCTCCGGCATCCTGCCGCAGATCCAGGCCGGCACGCTGCGCGCACTTGCCGTCGCTTCGCGCGAACGCAGCCCGCTGGCGCCGGAGATCCCGACCTTCGCCGAGCAGGGCTTCCCCGGCGTGGTGGTGGAGGAGCATATCGCCCTGCAGGCCCCCGCCGGCCTGCCGCCCGAAATCGTCCGCCGCGCCAACGACGTCGCCCGCGCGGCGATGGAAGCGCAGGAGACTCGCCAGCGCCTCGCCGCGCTTGCGGTGGTGCCGATGGTGACCGGCCCGGATGCCTGGCCGACCTATTTCGCGGCCGAGAACGCCAAGTGGCGGGACATCGTGCGGGCGCGGAACATCCGCGTGCAGTGACGGCGGCGCCGCGCGGCGCCATTGGTTGCGGCGGCGCGGTTGCGGCTGCTTTCCTGGGGTGCCCGCCGCCTGCCGCCGTGGCGGCGGAAACGGAGGCCCGGCGCGATCAGACCGCCGCATTTCATTGTCGCCTTGGTGCTGGCTGGCCTCGGCCTGCCGGCAACGGGCCTCGCGCAGCCGACGCGTGAGGCCCTCCAGGACGCGCGCCGGACTGCCGAGGCCGAACGGGCCGCGGCGGCCGAGGCCGCGCGCCTGGCGCAGGAAGCGGCCGAGCTTGAGCGCGGCCTGGCCCGGCAGCGTGTCGCCATGGCGGAACGTGTCCAGCGCGCCGAGACGGTCCTGGAAGCCGCGCAGGAGCGCGAACGCGCCGCGGCCGAGGCCGCCCTTGCCGCTCGGGCCGAGGTCGAGCGCCGCGCGGCCGCGCTGGCGCCGCTGATGCCCGTCATGCGCCGGCTGTCGCTTTGGCCGGCGGAAACCCTGCTCGCGATTCCCCAGCCGCCCGAGGAGGCCTTGCGCGGCGTGCTCGTGCTCCAAGGCGTCGCGCGGCAGATCCGGCGGGACGTCGACGCCCTGCGCGCGGCGGATGAGGAGGCCGCTCGCCGTATGCGGGTCGCCGCGGCCGAAGCCGCCCTCGTGGCCGCGGCGCGCGAAGAGGCGCTCTCCTCCGCCCGCGCCCTCGATGCCGAGATCGCCGCCGCCCGCATGCGGGAGGCGGAGGCCCGCCAGGCGGAGCGCGAGGCCGGCCGCCGGGCCCAGGAAGCGCTGGCGCGCGCTTCGGACCTTGCCGACATGCTAACGCGACTCGAACGGGAACGCGCCCGCGAGGCCGCTGCCGCGGCGGCGCGCGACAGGGCCGAGGCCGCTGCCCGCGCCCGGGAGGAGCGCGCGGCCCGCCGGGCCGGCCGGCCCGTGCCCGAACCGCCCCCGGCCGCGCCGCCGGCCGCCGAATCCGCCGCGGTCGCCGCGGCACCCGGCCCGCGGGCCCAGCCGGTGGCCGGCAGGGTCGTTCGGGCCTTCGGGGACGCCGTCGAGGGCGGCCCGGCGCGGGGCCTGACGGTCGCGGCGCCGCCCGGCGCGCGAGTCGTGAGCCCCTGCGCGGGGCGCGCCGTGTTCAGTGGCCCTTTCCGAAGTTATGGCCTGCTGCTGATTGTCGAGTGCAACGACGGTCACCATGTGGTGCTCGCCGGCCTGGGCCGGCTCGACGCCGCGACCGGGACCCGGGTGCTGGCGGGCGAGCCGGTCGGCGTCATGGCGGAAGGGGAGGGCGGCCGCGCGCGGCTCTACCTGGAGCTGCGGCGCGATGGCCGGCCCGTGGACCCGCAGCCCTGGCTCGGGCCGGCGCGGCCGGGCGCCGGCTAGGCCGGGGCGGAGGTAACGGTGGTGTATCGACGTGGTTTCGGGCTGCCTCGGCGCCCGGTTGCGCGGTAGGATGCAACATTGCCGCCGGCGACCATCGGCCGGCCGGCAGGAACGGAAGGAATTGGCATGCGGCGCAGGACCGGCACCTACGCGGCGATCGGGGCGGCTTTTGCGGCTGGCTTCGTGGCGGGCCCGCTCGTGGCGGCCTGGGCCCAGGACGGCGGCAACCGGGCGGAGACCTACAGGCTGCTCAACCTGTTCGGCGACGTCTTCGAACGCATCCGCGCCGAGTATGTCGAGCCGGTCAACGACCGCGATGCCATCGAGAACGCCATCAACGGCATGTTGACGGGCCTCGATCCCCATTCCTCCTACATGAACGCGCGCATGTACCGCGACATGCAGGTGCAGACCCGCGGCGAGTTCGGCGGGCTCGGCATCGAGGTCACGCAGGAAGGCGGGTACATCAAGGTCATCTCGCCGATCGACGAGACGCCCGCCGCACGCGCCGGCGTGAAGCCGGGCGACCTCATCACCCACCTCAATGGCAATTCCGTCCAGGGGCTGACGCTGCAGGAAGCGGTCGAACAGATGCGCGGCGAGCGCGGCACCTCGATCCGCCTGACCATCCGGCGCGAAGGCTCGGACCGGCCGGTCGAGCTGACCCTGACGCGCGACGTGATCCGGCCCCAGGTGGTGCGCTTCCGCGTCGAGGGCGGCGACGTCGGCTACATCCGCCTGACCTCCTTCAACGAGCAGACCGAGGTTGGGCTGCGCCGCGCCATGCAGCAGATCCGCCAGCAGGCGGGGAACAACCTCAAGGGCATCGTGCTCGACCTGCGCAACAACCCCGGCGGGTTGCTCGACCAGGCGGTGCAGGTCTCGGACGACTTCCTCGACCAGGGGGAGATCGTGTCGACCCGCGCCCGCCGCGCCGAGGATTCGCAGCGCTGGAACGCGCGTTCGGGCGACATCGCGCAAGGGCTGCCGATCATCGTGCTGATCAACGGCGGCTCGGCCAGCGCCAGCGAGATCGTCGCCGGCGCGCTGCAGGACCACCGCCGCGCGATCGTTCTCGGCACCAAATCCTTCGGCAAGGGCAGCGTCCAGACCGTCATGCCCATCCCGGGCAATGGCGCGATCCGCCTGACCACGGCGCGCTACTACACGCCGTCCGGCCGTTCCATCCAGGCGACCGGCATCGAGCCGGACGTCGAGGTGCGGGCGACGCGCGAGGAAGGCAACCAGGCCGCCGCGGCGCGACGCGACCGCGAGGCCGACCTGCGCCGCGCGCTGCGCAACGACAATGGCGGCCAGCAGCAGGCCGCCCCGCCGCTGCCGCCGCTGAACCTGCCCGCCGGCCTGGTCGAGCGCGTGCAGCGCGACCCTGCCGAGGGCGCGCCGACCTTCGACCCGACCAAGCCCGAGACCGACCACCAGCTGCAACAGGCGCTGCAACTGCTGCGCGGCATCGCGGCGGCGCCGAATCCGCAGCGTCGCGCCTCGGTACGCTGACGGCCCACGGGACGCGCGGCGGGATGCGCGTGCCAGGCTGGCGGTGGCTCGGCGTGTTCTGGGCGGTGGTCGCGCTCGGCGGGGCCGGCACCGCATGGCGGCTGCATCAGCTCGGGCCGCCGGAGCCGCCGGCCGAGGCCTCGGGCCAGCCGCAGACGCCGTCGTCCGACCCTTCGCCAGCCGTCGCGGAAGCGTCGCCGGCGGCGCCCCCAGCCGCGGTGCCGGAGCCTCCCGCCGCCGAAGCGCGACCCGCGGCGCCGGCACCGATGCCCGCCGCGCCCGAACCGCCGCCCCTCGCGGCAGCGCCCGCGCCCGCCTCGGCCGCCGGCCGGCCCATCCCGGCGCCCGACCCGGCCCTGCTCGAGACCGGGCGCCACGGCGCGCTGCCGCGCATCGGCGCCGATGGCCGGACCTCCATCCGCGCCTATGCGCGGGAGTTCGACCGGCGCGACACCCGCCCGCGCATCGGCATCATCGTCTCGGACATCGGCCTGTCCGCCACCCAGACCGACGACGCGATCCGCCGCCTGCCTCCCGCCGTTGCCCTGGCGCTGTCACCCTATGCCGTGCGCCCCGGCCAGGCGGCCGAACGCGCGCGGGAACGCGGGATGGAGACGCTGATCGCCATCCCGATGGAACCCGCCGGATATCCGACGAATGACCCTGGCGACCGCGCCCTGCTGACCGGGCGGCCGATGGCAGAGAACCTCGACCTGCTCGACTGGTCCCTGTCGCGGGCCCAGGGCTATGTCGGCGCCATCGGGGCGATCGGCGGCATGCGCGGGGAACGCTTCGCCGCGCTGCCGGATGCCATCGGCGCGGTGCAGGAGGTGCTGTTCCGCCGTGGCGTGCTCTATGTCGACCCGCGGCCTGGTGCTGCATCACCCGCGCGTGCCTGGGGCCGCAGCGTCGACCTCGTGCTGGACGAACCGGGCGGCACGCGCGGGGAGATCGACCGGCGCCTGGCGGAACTCGAGGGCCTCGCGCGCGAGCGCGGCGCCGCGCTGGGCCTGTCGGGATCCGCCAGCCCCGTCGTCGTCGAGCGCATCGCCGCCTGGGCGCAGGGGCTCGATGCGCGGGGGCTGGTGCTCGCCCCCGTCTCGGCCATGATCCGGCGGCCGGAGGGCAGCGCCTCCGACTCCTCGCCCCTCCGTCCCGCGAGCGCCCCATGAAGGACCTGCCCTACCGCGACAATGTCGGCGCGGTGCTGTTCAACCACGCCGGCCTGGTGCTGGTCGCGCGCCGCGCCGACCTGCCCAACGCCGAAGGCGCGCCGGGCGGCTGGCAATTGCCGCAGGGCGGCATGGACAAGGGCGAGGACCCGGCCGTCGCCGTCTTCCGCGAACTGGAGGAGGAGATCGGCACCGCGCGCGCCGAGATCCTCGCCGAGCATCCGCGCTGGCTGACCTATGACCTGCCGTCGGACCTGATCGGCAAGGCGCTGGGCGGGAAGTATCGCGGGCAGCGGCAGAAATGGTTCGCGCTGCGCTTCACCGGCGCCGAGGCCGACATCCGGCTCGACCTGGACCCGCATCCGGAATTCGACGCGTGGCGCTGGGCGCCGCTCGCGGACCTTCCGGCGCTCGCCGTCGCGTTCAAGCGCGCGATCTACGAGGACCTCGCGCGGGAATTCGCGCGCTTCGCGCGCTGATCAGCGGCGCCAGGGCGTCGTTCGCCACAGTTCGCCGTATTCGCGGGCCTGTTCCTCGACGAAGCGCGTCATCGTCGGGCGGTCCAAGTGGCGCACGATCAGGAAGTCGCGCTCGGCGAGCGCGGTGAATTCGGGATCGTTCGCCGTGCGGCGGATCGCTTCCTGCCACCGCGCGACGATCGGCTCGGGCGTCGCCGCGGGCAGCGCGAAGCCGCGCGCGGAACCGGCGGCGACCGGCACGCCCTGCTCGAAGCCCGTCGGCAGGTCGGGCGCCTTGTCCCAGCGGTCGCGTTCGAGGATCGCGACGACGCGCAGCGCGCCCTGGATATGCGCGCGCACCGTCAGGCTGACGGTCGAGATCGACCCCGCCACATGCCCGCCCTGGACGAGCTGCATCGCCTGGCCCGCGCCCTGCGTCGGCACCCAGGTGAAGCGCACGCCGGCGGCGCGCTCGATCGCCATGAGCGCGAGGTGCGGCGCGCTGCCCACGCCCGCACCCGCGATGGTGATCGTCTCCGGCGCGTCGCGCGCAGCCGCGACAAGGTCGCGCAGCGTTCGGAAGGGCGTGCCGGTGCCGACGAAGACGGTGTAGGGCTCGTCGGTCAGCAGTCCGGCATAGGCGAAGGAATCGACGCGGTAGCGCGGCGTGTTGTCGTAGAGCGCCGTGACGAGCGCCGGGAAGGAGACCAGCGCCACGTTGCGCCCGTCCGGCGCGGCGGCCGCGACATCGTTCAGCATCAGCATCCCGCCCGCGCCGGGCTTGTTCACCACGATGATCGGCGTGCCGCCGAGATGCTTCTCGAGGAAGGGCGCCGCCATGCGCGCGGCGAGATCGATGTTGCCGCCCGGCGCGAAGCCGACCTGGATCTGCACCGGACGGTCCTGCGCGCGGGCGCGCAGCGCGGGCAGGGCGAGGCCTGCGGCGATCAGGATGCGACGCGTGCTCACCGGCGGCCGATCCCCATTCTGACGCAGGAAGCCTAGCGCGGCGAATTGCCGCCGCAAGCGCGAAGGTTGCGTGCCCGCGCCGTTCGGATAGGCTTTCTGCATCCCCGCGGAGAGGTCCGGATGCTGCGCTTCAGCAATTTCCTCTTTCCCGAGAGCCGCGACCCCGGCCGCGACGCGGATGTCATCGCCGACTGCATCGCCGAGGCGAAGCTCTGCGACGAGCTCGGCGTCGAGGTGCTCTGGCTCGCCGAGCACCACTTCGACGGCAATTGCGCCTATGTCGACCCGGTGACCTTCGCCGCCGCCGTTCTTGCCGCGACGAAGCGCATCAAGGTCGGCTTCGCGGTCGCGCAGGTGTCGCTGCACCATCCGATGCGGCTCGCGGAGCAGATGTCGCTGCTCGACAACCTCGGCCGCGGGCGGGTGATCGTCGGTCTCGGCCGCGGCACCGCCTACAATGTCTACGAATACCAGGGCTATGGCATCCCGCACGAGGAAGCGCTCGAGCGCTACGAGGAGGCCGAGGGCATCATGCTCAAGGCCTGGACCAGCCCCGAGGGCTTCAGCCACGTGGGCAAGCATTGGACGCTGAAGGTGCCGCGGCTGCGCCCGCAGCCCTTCACCCAGCCGCATCCCTACCTGATCCGCGCGGCGTCCTCCGAGGCCGGCGCGCTGCACCTGGCGCGTCGCGGCGTGCCCTTCCTGATGAACGTGCAGTCGAACGAGACGACCGCGAAGCGCCTCGCGCTCTATCGCGCCGCAATGGCCGAAGCGGGCTTCGATGCGGCGCACATCGCGCGCTGCCTCGACGAATCCTGGGTGTGGCGGAACGTCGTCGTCGCCGAGACCGATGCCGAAGCCGAGCGCATCGGCATCCCCGCCTTCGAGGCGATGCAGGAACACCGCAAGGCGCTGCGCGAACGCATCTATGCCGAGCAGGGCATCATCATGAAGAAGGAGGAGGTGCCGCCCGCGCGCGTGAACCCGAGCCATGCGCTGATCGCCGGATCGCCCGCGACGGTCGCGGCGAAGATGGCCGAGATCGAGGCGGCGGGCGTCGGCGGCGTCATCTGTTCCTTCCGGCTCGGGCCCATGCCGGCCGCGACGGCTGCGGCGTCGATCCGCCTGTTCATGGAAGAGGTCGCGCCGCGTTTCGCGGCCCCGGCGGTATCGGCCGCGGCCGAATGACGGTCGGGGCGTTCGCCCGACGCCCGCGATGACCGCACCATGCCGGGCCAGGTAGCGCGGCCTGATCGGCGGGTGTCCTAAGTCGGTCCCGCGCGCACGCGCGACAGCGGCACCCGGATTTCGCAGACCAGCCCGCCATCGGGCCAGCGGCGGTCGAGCGACCCGGCGAGCTGGCCGGCGATGGTCGCTTCCATGACGCGCGACCCGACGCCGCGACGCGACGGCAGCCCAGGCACCGGCCCGCCGCTTTCCACCCAGCGGATCGACAGAAGGCCGGCATGTTCGTCGACGTGCCACGACACCGCGACGCGCCCCTCGGGCGCCGACAGCGCGCCGTGCTTGGCCGCATTGGTCGCGAGCTCGTGGAAGACGATGCTGAGCGGCTGGACCGCCTGCGCCCGCAGGCGCACGGGCCCGCCGGTCAGGACGAAGCGGGGGCTGATGTCGCCCTTCGCAGGCTGCATGCCGCCATAGGGCGCCAGTTCCTCCGCGATCACCGCCTGCAGCGGCGCCCCCGTCCAGCGTTCCGCGGCCAGCAGCGACTGCGCCCGCGCGAGCGCGGCGACGCGCCCTTCCACCACCCGGGCATAGGTCGCCGCATCCTCGGCCCGCGACAGACGCAGGATCGCCTGGACGATCGCGAGCGAGTTGCGTGCACGATGATTGACCTCCTGCATCAGGATCTGCCGGCGTTCATCCGCTTCGCGCCGGGCCGTGATGTCCCGCACCATGCCGGAGATGCGCTCCGGCATGCCGGTGAGGGGTTCCACGCCGACCACCGCGCCGCTGCTCTCGAGCCAACGCCAGCGGCCATCGGCGCCCGTGTAGCGGTACTCCTCGCGATACCCGGTCCCGCGCCCGGTCGCGGCCCGGTTCCAGGCCTCGAGCACGCGGCCGCGATCGGCGGGATGGATGCGCGCAACCCAGTCCTCGAAGGGGCTCGTCGTCTGGTTGGGGTCGAGGGCGAGGATCTCGACCGTGCGCGCCGAACGCGTCGTCTGGCCGGTCTTGAGGTTCGTCTCCCAGGTGCCGAAGCGGCCGGCGTCGATCGCCATGCGCAGCCGCTCCTCGCCCTCGCGGACGGAGGCGGTGCGCTCGGCCACGCGCTCCTCGAGCCCGGCCAGCGTGTCCTCGAGCGCGAATTGCTGGCGCCGCACCACCCACCCGAAGGCGCCGAGGGCGAGGATCGCCGGCACGCCGATCAGCAGCAGCGGGGTCGCGGCCCGCCACCAGCGGTCGATGATGGCGGCGCGCGGACGCTCGACCGCGACCGCGAGCGAAGGATGGCTGCCGAGCACGGCGAAACGGACCAGCACCGGGTGCCCGTCCCGCGGGGTGACGCCGTCCACGCGCCCTTCCGTCAGCCCCGCGGCGAAGGCGGCGACCAGCGGTTGCGAGGGCCCGAGCCGCGGCGCAGGGGCGGGCATCGGCGGCTGGCGGGCGATGATCTGCCCGTCGGTCCGGATCAGGGCGGCGGAGTCCGCCGCGTCCGCGCGGGCGCGCCCCAGCCCGGTGCCCAGGCGGTTCGCGTCGAGCAGCACCACGACCATGCCCGGCGCCGCGAGGCGTTCCTGCGCGAGCATCACGAGCGGAGCGCGTCCCGACGCCGGTGCGAAGGCCGGGCTCATCGACAGATGGGTCCCGATGGCGACGAGTTCATCGCGAGGAAGTGATGGCACGGGCACCGGCGGCTCGCCGGAAGGGGCGGCCATGAGCAGCACGTCGTCCGCCTCGCCGGTAACGATCACGGCACGTACGAGCGGGATGCCCGAGATCATCCGCGCGATCCTGTCGCGCAGGACCGGCTCGCGCTGTTGCAGGGCGGCATCGTCGAGGCCGGCGATGGCGTCGGCGACGCGCGCCGACAGCCGGGCCTGGCCCTCGACGACGCGGAGGGCGAATTCGCGGGCGGCTTCCGCGCTGACGGCCAGCTCGCGATCGGCCTCGGCCCAGGCAGCGTGCCAGGCGCTGCGGCAAGCGGCGCCGAGGATCAGCGCCGGCACCAGCAGGACGGCCGCGAGCAACAGCAAGGGCCGCCGGCTGCGCCACGGCGGGAGCGCGTGGCGGCTCGGTTCCAGCAGTGTCGCGTCCAGGCGCGTCTTCGGTGCGAGCTGATCCATCGTGGAGCCTGCCGAGGTATCCCGACCGGCTCCACCGCTGTCCAGTTACTTCCTCGGCACGGCGTTCAATCGATCCTGACGACGAGCTTGCCGAAGTTCTCGCCCTTCAGCAGGCCGATGAAGGCTCGGGGGGCGTTGCGCAGGTCTTCGACCACGTCCTCTCGCCAGCGGAGCCGGCCGGCCCGGATCCAGCCTTCCATCTCGGACCGGAAGGTGGCGTAGCGCGACCAGCCGCTGTCGCTGACGATGAAGCCCTGGATGCGCAGGCGCTTGCGCACCACGGGGCCGAGGTTCGGGCCCGGCGGCGCGCCCGAGGCATCGGCGCCCGGCGCCTCGTTGTACTGGGCGATCATGCCGCACATCACCATGCGGCCGAAGTCGCGGAAGCGCGGGAACACCGCGGCCTGCGTCTTGCCGCCGACATTCTCCCAGTAGACGTCGATGCCCTCGGGTGCCGCGGCGTCGAGCTGCGCTTCGAGGTCCCCGTGGTGGTCGAGACAGGCGTCGAAGCCAAGTTCCTTGACGACGAAGTCGCACTTCTTCGCCCCGCCGGCGACGCCGACGACCTTGCAGCCGCGGATCTTCGCGATCTGCCCGACCACCTGGCCGACGGCGCCCGAGGCGGCGGAGACCACGACCGTCTCGCCCGCCTTGGGTTGGCCGATGTCTTCCAGTCCGGTCCAGGCGGTCAGGCCGGGCATGCCGAGGACGCCGAGGCTGCTCGACAGCGGCGGATCGGCCTCGGGCACCTTGAACAGCCGCTCCGGCCCGACGACCGAGAAGCGCTGCCAGCCATAGCCGCCGAGCACGATGTCGCCCGGCTTGAAGCCGGGGTGGCGGGAGGCGACGACCTCGCCGGCCGTCTGGCCTTCCATCACCGCGCCGAGCGCGACGGGCTTGGCGTAGGATTTCGCATCCGCCATCCGCCCGCGCATGTAGGGATCGAGCGAGAGGTAGCGGGCGCGCACCAGCACCTGCCCGTCGCCGGGCTCGGGCACCGGGGTTTCGACGATGTCGAAATCCGCTTCCAGGGGCGCGCCGACGGGACGGCGCTTCAGCAGGATCTGCAGGTTGGTTTCGGCCATGGCGGTCCTCCGGTCTCGCCGGAGGATGGCATGGTCGCGGCGGCGCGACGAGGCTGGGTGCCGGGCAGGGAAGCCCGCGGAGGCCCGAAACGACACCGGCCCGCACCCCTCATCCGGCCAGCCAAGGGCCTGCCGGGTGGGGGTGCGGGCCGGTGCCGCCCGATCGGACCGCGCGTCAGCGGCGCGCCTTGCCCTTCGCGATCTCACGCTCGATCGAGCTGCGCTCGGTCGCGCCGGAGCGGCGGACGATCTCGCGCACGATGGCGGGCGAGATGCGATGCCGCTTCGCGAGGTAGGCGATCTCGTCCTCGATGTTCGTCTCCGCCTTCGGGCTGGCGGTCTCAGCGTCCTGGTAGCTCATGGACGGGTCCTTTCTCGCGGGAGGGGGGTGGCGCGCCTTACTTGCGGCGCGCCTTCCGGGCGGCGTAGCGCGCGTCGCGCAGCGCCTTCTGTTCGGCGGCGAGCGCGAGCGCCCGCGCCTTCTTCTCGGCTTCGATCAGCGCGGCGCGCTGTTCCTGTTCCATCGCCGCCTCGGCGGCGGCGCGGGCGGCTTCGGCATCGCGACGGGCCTGCGCGGCGGCTTCCGCGGCGGCGGCGGCGGCACGCGCCGCTTCCTCCTCCGCCAGGCGGGCTGCCTCGGCGGCGGCAGCCTCGGCGGCGGCGGCGCGTTCGGCCTCGCGCTGCGCGCGGCGCGCCTCACGGGCCTCGGCGACCGCCCGCTGCTGGGCCAGGCGCTCCTGCACCACGGGATCGTCCGGGCGCGGCTGCGCGCGGAACCGCTCCATCATGGCCTTCTTGGCGTCTTCCGCGGCTTGGCGGCGGGAATTGAAGTCGTCGCGCTTCAGACCTTGCATCTTGGCTTTCTGTTGTCCTGCGGGGTTGGGGTTGATGACTGTGCCGGCCGTCGCCTCATCCGAGGATGTCGAGGACGATCTGCCGGATCTCGGCCTGGGTGAGGCCCGTGGAAGGGCGCTGGGCCTGGGCGGCCTGCGCGCTGATGAGGGGTCGTACCGGCGCCGGGCGCTCGGTGCGGGGTTCGGAGATGAGTCGCATCACGGTTCTCGTTCTTGCTTGGCAGCGCCGGTCCTTGGGATGGCGCTGCATGCGTCCTTGCGGACGGGGCCCGCGTTGATCGCGGGCCTGTGGGGCAGGGCGTCGTGGCCCTGCTGGGGTCGGGCCCGGGCGATACGCCACGGGCCCGGTTCTGGGTCGAAGAGGTCTTGTCGCCTTTCGGACATGGGCCGCCACCGCGGGCATCGTCGTGCGTCGGATCATCCTGTGCGGGGACGGGCGGCGGGTTCGAGGGCTCCATCTGGGGGGCGCAACGAAACGCGCAGCAGGACCGGGCGGACCTGACGGGCGATACATAGGGCGCCGCGGGCGGAAATGGAAGCCGTGACGTGTCGGCGCGGCCGGAAAAGGCCGCCGGATATGGACTCTGCCACGGACGACCACGAGATTTCCTCGGCATGGGTACGCGGAGGCAGGCGATGGCGGCGACGGTCGGGACCGGGGGCGGGCTCTGGACGCCGGCGCGGCTGATCGCGGCCCTTGCGGCGCGAGGCGATGCGCCGGCCGTGGTCACGATGCGGGAGGGCGCGCCGACCCCCTGGCCGGCCGCGGAACTGGCACGGCAAACGGAACGGCTCGCTGCCGGATTGATGGCCGCCGGGATCGGCCGTGGGGAGGTGGTGGCGATTCATGCGCCGAATTCCCCGGACTGGATCGTCGTGCGCCTGGCCCTCGGCGCCGCCGGGGCGTTGCCGCTCGCCATCGACGACCTGACCGAGACGCACCTCGCCGAAGGCATCGTGGCCGAGGCGCGGTGCCGCTGGCTTTTCACCTCCGCCGCCCATGCCGCGAACCTGTCGATGCCCGAGGGGCTGCGCGTGGTCCTGGTCGACCGGCCCGACGCGCCCGATGGCTGGCACGCGCTGCGGGCCGAGGCCCCGGCGCCGCTGCCCGACCTCGCGGCGGAGGAGGAGGCGCTGATCGTCGCGACCTCCGGCACCACGGGCGCGCCGAAGCTGTTCGCGCTGACGCATGGGATGCTGACCGCGAATCTCGAGGGCGTGCTGGCGCAGGGGCTGATCGGGGCGGGGGACCGGATGATGGTCCCGCTGCCGCTGCACCACGTCTATCCCTTCCTGGTCGGGCTGATGACGCCCTTCGCCGCCGGCGCGACCATCATCCTGCCCGAGGCGGTGACCGGCCCGCAGATCGTCCAGGCGCTGAAGGCCGGCCGGGCGACCATCATGATCGGCGTGCCGCGGCTCTATGTCGCGCTGCTGGGCGGGCTGCAGGCGCGCGTCGCGTCGCGTGGGCGCATCCCGTCGATGGTGTTCGGCGGGCTGCTCGAACTCGCGACCAGCCTGCGCAAGGGCGGCATCGACATCGGGCGGCGGCTGTTCGGATCGCTGCACGCGCAGATGGCGCCCGACCTGCGGCTGATGGTCTCGGGCGGCGCCAAGCTCGATCCCGACGCGACCTGGATGCTGGAGGCGCTCGGCTGGAAGGTCGCCTCGGGCTACGGCCTCGCCGAGACCGCCTCGCTCTTCACGGGCAACACGCCCGACGCGCAGCGCATCGGATCGGAAGGCCGGCCGATCGCCGCCGGCACCTCGATCCGCATCGCCGATCCTGACGCGCTCGGCATCGGCGAGATCCTGCTGCGCGGGCCCAACGTCTTCGCCGGCTACCGCAACAACCCCGAGGCCAATGCGGCGGCCTTCACCGAGGATGGCTGGTTCCGCACCGGCGACCTCGGGCGCCTGGACGCGGACGGCTTCCTCTACGTCACGGGGCGCAGCAAGGAACTGATCGTCCTCGGCGGCGGCAAGAACGTGATGCCGGAGGAGGTCGAGGCCGCCTACGGCGTCAATCCGGTCATCAAGGAAGTCGCGGTGCTGGAGCGCGAGGGCGCGCTCGTCGCCATCGTGCTGCCGGACCTGGTTGCCGTCCGCGCGACCGGCAGCACGCGGGTCGAGGACGTGGTCCGCGTCGCGCTGGCCGAGGTGGCGCAGACGCTGCCGTCCTACCAGCGCCTCGCCGGCTATGTGCTGGCGCGGGAGCCCGTGCCGCGGACGCGGCTGGGCAAGATCCAGCGCTTCCACCTGCCGAAGCTCTACGAGGACCTGCTCGCCGGGCGCGGCCCGCGCGAGGCCGCGCCGATCACCGAGGAGGAGGCGGCGCTGATCGCCACGCCTGGTGCCGCGGAGGTCTGGGCGATCCTCGAGGCCCGTTATGCGGGCAAGCCGCTGTCGCCCTCAGCCAGTCCGTCGCTCGACCTCGGCATCGACAGCCTCGAATGGGTCTCCCTCGCGCTCGAGATCGAGAACCGCATCGGCCTCCGCCTGACCGAGGAGGAGATGGCGGAGATGGCGAGCGTGCGCGCCCTGCTGGAACGCGCCGCGGCCGCCGGCGGCGGCACCCCGCCGCCCCGGCGCAGTGCCGAGGAGATCGCCGCCGCCGTCGCGCGCGCCACCGCGCCGCGATCCCCGGCCCTGCTGCCGCTGCGCTGGGCCGGCTGGGGCCTGGCGCGCGGGATCGGGCGGGTGATGTTCGACCTGCGCGCGACCGGCGCCGAGGCCATCCCGCGCGAGGGCCCCTTCGTCATCGTCGCCAATCACGTGAGCGACCTCGACCCCGGCCTGATCGCCGCGGCCCTGCCCTTCGCCGGCGCCCGACGCCTGTGGTGGAGCGGGGCGGTGGAGCGCCTGTTCGGCAATCCGGTCAGCCGCGGCTTCTCCCACACCTTCCAGGTCTTCCCGGTGGATGAGCGCCAGCCGGGCCAGGCGGTGACCATGGCGCGCGCGGTGCTGGACCGCGGGCAGGGCCTCGTCTGGTTCCCGGAATCCTGGCGGTCCCCGGACGGCCGGCTGCAGCGCTTCCTGCCCGGCATCGGCTTCGTGCTGGACGGCCTGCCCGATGTGCGGGTGATCCCCGCCCATATCGCCGGCGCCTTCGAGGCGCTGCCCCGCGATGCCCATCTGCCGCGTCGCCATCCGGTGCGGATCACCTTCGGAGAGGCTGTCGCGGTCGGTACCATCACGCCGGAGGAGCCCGACCCGCGGCGTCGCGCCGAGGCCGTGGCCGAGACGCTACAGGCACGGGTCGCCGCGCTGGCTCCGCCCGGCTGAGGCCTTGCCCCTTCGCCTGCCGACCCGCGCTGGTGTAAGCCGGGCCGCATGGACGGACGCAGGGACAAATGAGCCGCCGCAGCAAGATCATTCTCGGTATCCTGGTCGGCCTGCCGGTGCTCGCCGTGCTGGCGGCCATCCTCGTGGTGCCGCGGATCGAGCTCGGCCCGGCCGTGGCGGCACGCGCGACCGCCGCGCTGGGCCGCGAGGTGACGGTTGCGAGCCTGCGCGTCTCGCCCGGCCTGACGACCGCCCTCGCACTGCGGGGCGCGCGGCTGTCGAACATCGAAGGCGGGACGCGTCCGACCATGGCCGAGGTCGCGAGCCTCGACGCCACGATCGACCTGCTGCCGCTGCTCCGCGGGCAGGTCGTGCTGCGCGATGCGACGGCCGACGGCTTCGTGCTCTACCTCGAACGCGCGCCGGGGCGTCGCGCCAATTGGCGCTTCGGTGAGCGGCCTCCGCCAGCGGCCGCCGCCCCGCAGGACCGCAGCGGCTTTCCGATGTTCCACGCGGTGCGGATGACGCGCAGCGAAGTGGTGTTCCGGACCACGAGCGGCAATGAACTGCGCACCGCGTTGGACGAGGTGACGCTCACCTCGCCGGCCGTGGACCAGCCGACCGCGCTGCGGGCGGCGGGCAGCTACAACGCCGTGCCGCTGCGCCTGGATGGCGTGCTCGGAAGCGTGGCGGCGCTGCGCGATGCCGCCACCCCCTTCCCGATGACGCTCAACGCGACGGCGGACGCCACCGAGTTGCGCTTCAACGGGACATCCACCGATCCGTTGAATTTCGACGGCATGGATGGCCGCCTGGCGCTGACGGCCAGCAGCCCACGGGCGATCCTGGCGATGGCCGGCGCGGAAGGCGGGCCCGCCGTTCCGATCGAGGTCGCGGGACGCTTCACGCGTCAGGGGGATGTCTGGCGGCTCCTGGATGGGGAGGGGAAGCTTGACGGCGGGGATTTCACGGCGCCACGGCTGGAACTGACCGAAGGCAATGCCGGGCAGCCCGATGCGGTGGTCGCGCGGATGGCGTTCGCACGGCTCGACCTCGGGCGCCTGCTCGGCGACCAGGGAGGCGGGGAGGGGGATGCCGACACGCCGCTCGCCGTGCCGGCGCGACCCGATCCGCTGGTCCGCGCCGAGATCACGGCCCGGCAGTTCGTGCATCCGGACATCTCGGGCACCGAAGCGTCGGTGAAGGTGGACGTCGCCCCCTCGCGCATCGGTCTCGAGACGCATTTCGTCACCTCCTTCGGCGCCCGGCTGAGCGCGGCCGGGGAAGCGGTGCCGGCCGGCGATGGCGCGCGCCTCGCCGCCGACATCGAGCTGCGCGACGCCGACATCGACGGGCTCCGCCGTGCCTTCGGCGTGCACTCCGTGCCGGTGGCCGGGCGCATGTCGGTCGACGCCGCCCTGACGCTCGAGGCCGCGACGCTCGCCGCGGCGCGGCGCAATGCGCGGCTGTCGGCCGTCGCCAGCATCGTCGACGGCAGCATCTCGCGCGAAGTGATCGAGATGGCCTCGACCGACGTCCGCGCCTTGTTCCGCACCTCGCAGGGGATGACGCGCGTCACCTGCCTGCTGGCCGCGGTCGACGTGAATGGCGGGCGGGGCGAGGCGGCGCCGCTGCGCATCCGCGCCGGGACCGGGACCATCGCCGGGCTCGCCACCTTCGACCTGAACCGCAAGCGGCTCGACCTCATCATCGGCAGCGAGCGCGCCTCGACCGACTTCTTCGCCCTGGACATCCCGGTGCGCGTCAGCGGGTCCTTCTCGGATCCGAGCATCGAGCCGGCGCGCTGGTCGCGCGAAGGGCGTGCGCGTCTGGAACGTGGCGGCATGGCTCCGCTGCCGCCGAACCTGATGGAGATCGCGCGGCGCAACCCCTGCTACGCCGGGCGCAGCTTCCGGCGCTGAGCCATGCTGTTCAATTCCCAGGCGCTCATCCTCGGCCTGCTGCCGCTCGCCTTGCTCGGCTGGTACCTCGCGCCCAGCCGGCCGGCGCGGCAATGGTGGGTCGTCGTCGCCTCGCTGGCCTTCTATGCCTTCTGGGACGTGCGTTTCGTGCCGGTGCTGGTCGGCCTGACGCTGGTCAACTGGGTCGTCGCGCGCGCCCATGCGGCCAACCCGCGCGGCTGGTGGGCGGATCTCGGCATCGTCCTGAACCTCGCCGTGCTGGGCTGGGTGAAGTACGCCAACTTCGTCGCCGACAACGTCGCCTGGATCCTCGGCGGGCGGCACGAGGCATGGAACATCATCCTGCCCCTCGGCGTGTCCTTCTACGTCTTCCAGAAGGTCTCCTACCTGGTCGACCTCAAGCGCGGCCACGCCAAGACCTATCCGCTGTCGGACTTCTTCCTCTTCGTCACCTTCTTCCCGCAGCTCGTTGCCGGGCCGCTGGTCCGCCACAACGAGGTGATCTGGCAGTTCGCGCTCGACCCACGGCGGCCGGAGATGGCGGAGAACCTGGCCCGCGGCCTGGTGCTGTTCACGATCGGCGTGGTGAAGAAGGTGGGCATCGCGGACACCATCGCGCCGGTGGCCGATGCCGCCTTCGCCCGCGCGGCGGGTGCGGAGGCCTTCGGCGCCGGCGATGCCTGGCTCGGGGCGATCGCCTACACGCTGCAGATCTACTTCGACTTCTCCGGGTATTCGGACATGGCGATCGGGCTCGCGCTGATGTTCGGACTGCGCCTGCCGATGAACTTCGACGCGCCCTACCGCGCGGCCTCGATCCGCGAGTTCTGGCGCCGGTGGCACATGACGCTGTCGCGCTTCCTGCGCGACTACCTCTATGTGCCGCTGGGCGGGAACCGGTCGGGCGCGGCGCGCCAGGCGGTGAACGTCATCGTCACCATGCTGCTCGGCGGGCTGTGGCACGGCGCGGCCTGGACCTTCGTGGTCTGGGGTGGGATGCATGGCATCGCCCTCGCCATCAATGGCGCGTGGAACCGCGCCGGGTTGCGTATGCCCTGGGTGGTCGGCTGGGCGCTGACGATGTTGTTCGTCATCGTCGGCTGGGTGCTGTTCCGCGCCCCCGATTTCGCGACCGCCGCGCGGGTGCTGGAGGCGATGGCCGGGTTGCCGCTGCGGACCGCCATCGAGGCGGGCATCACGCAGAAGGTCGCGCTCGGCGTCGGCATCGTCGTCGCGCTGCTTGGGCCGACCTCGCAAGGCGCCGCGCTCGAGCGGCTGCGCCCGCGGCCCTGGGTCGGCGCCACGGTGGGCGTCGTGCTCTTCCTCATGCTGCTGGTGATCGGTGGACGGATCCCCAATGAGTTCATCTACTTCCAGTTCTGAGGATCCGGCCCGCTGGGCGCGCTTCCTGCGCGCGCTGGTCGGCTTCGCCGCCGTGCCGGTGGCGCTGGCCTATGCCTTCATCGCCCTGGTCGATCCCTGGGGCGTGCTGCCGCTGTCGCTGCCGGGGGACCGCGTGCCGATCTCGACCAACCAGCGATTTTCCTACGTCATGCTGGCCCGCGATGCGCGTTTCGATTCCGCGGTGATCGGCACCTCCACCTCGCGCCTGTTGCGGCCGCAGGTGCTCGACGCCGCCTTCGGCGGGCGCTTCGTGAACCTGTCGATCAACGCCGGCACGGCGTGGGAGCAGTCGCAGCTGCTCGCGCAGTTCCTGCGCAGCCACCCGGCTCCGCGGCGCATCATCCTCGGGCTGGACGAGGTGTGGTGCGAGACGGGGCCGCTCCGCCGCGTCACGCCGCGCCCCTTCCCGGACTGGATGTATGGCCGCAATCCCTGGCGCGGCTATGGCGAGATCCTGAACCTCTACGCCGCCGAGGAAGCGGGCAAGCAGGCCATGGCGATGCTCGGCTTCGGGCGGGCGCGCTACGGGCGGGACGGCTACACGAACTTCCTGCCGGATGATTCGCTCTACGACGCGGCGCGCATCCTGCCGACGCTGGTGCCGCTGTCGTCGGAGCCGGCGCAGCAGCCGCCCCCGCACTTCGCGTTCGCGCCGCACGCGCTGCTGCGGGACGCCCTGGCGCTGCCGCCGCGCGAAACCGAGGTTCTGGTCTACCTCGCGCCGTATCACTGGTCGCGGCAGGCCCAGCCCGGGACCATCAGTGAGCAGCAATGGGCCGCCTGCAAGGACGCGATCGCCGAGACCGTCCGCGGCCGCCCCGGCGCGGTGCTGGCCGATTTCATGATCCCGAGCGCCATCACGCGCGAGGACACCAATTACTGGGACCAGCAGCATTATCGCGTCGCGGTGGCCGAACGGCTGGTCGCGGAGCTGGCCGAGGCCGCGGCCGGCCGCCAGGGTGCGGACTTCCGCCTGCTGGTGCCGCCGCCGGGGCATTGATCCCGCCGGGACTGCGTCGCAGGCTGCGCGCCGAATCCAGGAGCCCGACGCATGAGCGACACGATCCTCTTCCCCGGCACCGTCGAATGGTCGGGCGAGAATCCCGGCATCTCCCTGAAGGAGGATCCGGCGGGGCCCTTCACGACCCTCGCCTCCTTCTTCCGCGTCGTGCTCTCGCCGCATGGGCGCGGGCACGCGCTGGTGCTGATGCTCTCGCCGCACGAGGAAGCGCCGCCGGCCGACCGCGCCAATGTCTGCTACACGGACAATGAGGCGCTCGCGCGCTGGCTGGTCGCGGACTACGTCTCCCACTTCGGGGCGTGGCGCGGGCTGCCGGGGCTGAAGGGGCTGCAGTACCGCAGGCTCGACAGCGTGAAGACCAGCGGCGATGCCGTCACCACCTACAGCGAGACGGTGCGCGCGGGCGACGCGACCATCGCGCTGACCTGGTCGGGCCTGGGCAAGCCGTTCTGCTTCGCTCTGACGCCGCCCAACTCGGCGACGGGCAAGCACCACATGCCCTCGCTGTTCGTCGGCTGCGAGACCGCGACGGTCACGGTGAACGGCCGCGTGCGGCCGGGCGCGCCGATCCCGCGCGACATCGCGGGGCAGCGCATCTCGACCGCGATGCTGGCCTTCTCGGAGACCTGGATCCGCAGCTGACGGCCCTGGTCAGGTCAGCGGGCCCGACCACATGGATGGGCGCATGACCGATGCGCCCATCCCTGCTGCCGCCCTGCGGCTCGGCCTCGCCGGGCTGATCCCGACCGTCGCGGTGCTCGCCGCCATGGGGATGCTGCCGGGCTGGCGGCTCCTCGCGGCCGGGATCGGCATCGCCTATGGCGCGGTGATCCTGTCCTTCGTCGGCGGGGCCTGGTGGGGCATCGCGGCCGCGCGTGCCGAGGGGACCGCGCAGGGGCGGCTGCTGGCCATCGCGGTTCTGCCGTCCTTCCCGGCCTGGTTGGCGCTGCTGCTGCCGCCGGTGCCGGGGCTGGTGCTGCTCGGCCTGGCGTTCCTGGCGTTGCTGCCGGCCGATGCGCGGCTGGCCCGCGAGGGGCTCGCGCCGCCTTGGTGGTTCGCGTTGCGGCGCGTGCTCTCCGTCGCCATGGCGGCGCTGCACCTCGCCATGGCGGGATGGCTCGTCCTCAGCGGGCCGGCATTTCCCGGTTGAGCCGGCGCAGACGGAAGCCGAGGACGAGCAGGATGATGCCCATCACGGCGGCTTCCAGCGCCACGATCCAGGCGATGGCGATGAGGCCCGAGCCCGGATAGGCGAGCAGCATGCCGCCGAACAGCACCGTGATGGCCCCGAAGGCGCCGAGCATCACATCGGCCGCCCGGAACGCCAGCACGAGGCGGATGACCCCGGCCGCGACCGCGAAGGCGCCAGCCATCAGCACCAGCATGAACAGCGACAGTCCCGGGGCCAGGACCAGAGCCACCGCGGCTGCCAGGGAGAGCAGCCCATCCAGCCAGTTCCAGGCCCCGTGCGGGCCCTTTCCGGCGATCGCCTGGGCGATCGTCGCGATGCCGTCGACGGCCAGCCAGGCCGCCAGGAAGGCCAGCAGGACGAACAGGCTGAGGCCCGGGTTCATGATCGTCAGCACTGCGAAGACGATCGCCGCCGCCCCGCGCAGCGCGAAGACCCACCAGTGATGCGCCATCCCGCGGAGGACCGAGGCGGTCCCGTGACCGGGCAAACCGGGTGATGTGTCGGACATTTCCGCGCTCCCCTTGGTTCCCCCAGCCTAGGACGCGGCCGGATCGGCAGGGAAGTGTCGACCCACCGCAGGGCGGGCTGTTCGCATGATCGTTCCGAGATTCAACCGAAGCGCGCTTGCCGCCGCCGAGGGGCGGACGCAACATACACGGGATCGTGTTCTCAGTGGAAAGGCTCACATGGACGTCCTGAACAGCATCATCGCGGCACGCGTGAAGTCCGTGCAGGCGAGCGCCAAGGGCTACAGCGGCAGCTGCACCTATGCCTTCTCCCAGATGACCAACCCCGTCGCCGACATTATCGGCAAAGACAAGACCACCAAGGACGGTATCTGCGAGATGCTCTCCGCGCGCTGGATGGTCGAGAATTCGCGCGGCCGTTCGCTGCAGGCCTGGCTTTCGGCCGGCGCCGGGAACGGGATCGATGCGAACAAGATCCGGCTGCTCATGCAGCTCTTCATCATCGGCGAGTCGATGCGGCCGTCGCGGATGATCGACGAATCGGACAACGCGGCCGTGCGGCGCGGGGCCCAGAATCAGGACGCCGCCACGCAGAACTTCCTGCTCTCGAACGGGCTGGTGCCCGTGCCGGGCAACAACGGGGGTTGGGGCCAGGGCGACAGCAGCGGCGGCGACAAGATCAAGCATCTGATCGCGCGCGACCTGTGCGACCCGCGCGGCGGTGGCCGCCGCTGGCGGATGATCGGCATCTGGGGGTCCGTCGGTGGCCACGCCATGGCCTTTTCCGGCGACGACACCGGCTGCGCCTTCTTCGATCCCAACTACGGCGCCTTCGCCTTCTCCTCGAAGTCGAAGTTCCGCGACTGGTTCACGCACGCCTTCTATCCGATGGCCTTCTACACGAAGCTCCTCGGCAAGCGGTACGAGTTGCTCGACTACCAGAAGGCCGGCTGAGGCCACGCGCGCGCCGGCGGAGGGACGCCCTCCGCCGCAAGCGGGATCGAACGTCGCCGGCACCCGGCGGGCGGCGTTGCGATACGCTGTGGAAATGTTGGCTGAATCTCGCGGGCGGTGGTGGAGCTGAGGGGAATCGAACCCCTGACCTCCTCATTGCGAACGAGGCGCTCTCCCAACTGAGCTACAGCCCCAACCCGCGCGAGGCGCGCTGAGTGCCCCAGCCCAGGCAGGAAGTCAACCCGCCTTGCGCGCGCCTTGTTCGACCGGCGGCCCGCCACTAGGTTCCCGGGACTTCGCAGGAGGGCCCATGCGCGCGCTGTTCTGGCTGCTGGATTCGGCGATCAGCCTCTATGTCTGGGCGCTGATCATCGCTGCGGTGCTCTCGTTGCTGCTCGCCTTCAACGTGCTCGATTCGCGCAACCGCTTCGTCTGGGCGGTCGCGGACTTCTTCTATCGCGTGACCGAGCCGGTCCTGCGCCCGATCCGTCGGCGCCTGCCCGACCTCGGCGGCGTCGATCTCTCGCCGCTGGTGGTGATCCTGGTGCTGCAGGCGCTGCGGATCTTCCTCGCGACCACCCTCGCGCCGGCCCTCGGCGTCTACGCCTATTGATGACCTTCTGGCGGACCGAACCGGATGCCGTGCTGGTCCGCGTGAAGGTGCAGCCCAAGGCCCGGCGGCGCGGCCTCGGCGGGGTAAAGCCGGCCGCGGACGGGCCGCGCCTGGCCATCGCGGTGGCCGAGGCGCCGGAGGACGGCCGGGCCACCCGCGCGGCCTGCGACGCGCTCGCCGAAGCGCTCGGCATCGCCGCATCGGCGGTGGCCCTGGCGCAGGGCGCCGCATCGCGGGAAAAGACGCTCCGCGTGGCCGGCGACCCGGCCATCCTCGTTCCTCGGCTGGAGGCGCTGGCATGAGCGCACGAATCCTCGACGGCAAGGCGATCGCCGCGCGCATCCGCGCCGGCCTCGCCGCCCGCACCGCCACCCTGTCCTTCCGCCCCGGCCTGCGCGTCGTGCGGGTGGGGGAGGACCCCGCCTCCGGCGTCTATGTCCGCAACAAGGACAAGGCGGCGAAGGAGGTCGGCTTCGACAGCGCGACGATCCACCTGCCGGACTCGACGAGCGAGGCCGACCTGCTCGCGACCATCGCCGGGCTGAACGCGGACCCGGCGGTCGACGGCATCCTGGTCCAGTTGCCGCTGCCCGCGCATATCCGGACGGAGGCGGCGATCGCCGCCGTCGACCCGGCCAAGGACGTGGACGGCTTCCATCCGCTGAACGCCGGCCGCCTCGCTGCCGGCCAGCCGGGCCTCGTGCCCTGCACCCCGCGCGGCGTGATGCACATCCTGGCAGAATCCGGCGTGTCGCTGCGCGGCGCCCGGGCGGTCGTGCTCGGGCGGTCGCAGATCGTCGGGCGGCCGATGGCCCAGCTGCTGCTGGGGGCGGATTGCACCGTGACCATCGCCCATTCGCGCACGCGCGACCTGCCGGCCGAATGCCGCCGCGCGGAAATCCTGGTCGCCGCCGTGGGCCGGCCGGAGATGGTGCGCGGCGACTGGATCGCGCCGGGCGCGGTCGTGGTCGATGTCGGCATCAACCGCCTGCCGGACGGCAAGCTCGTGGGCGACGTGGCCTTCGCCGAGGCCTCCGCCGTCGCCGGCGCCATCACGCCGGTGCCGGGCGGCGTCGGTCCGATGACCATCGCCTGCCTGCTCGAGAACACGCTGGACGCTGCGGTGGCGCGCCGGGGGGCGGCATGATCCTCGCGCGCATCCTGCAGGTGGTGGGCGTGGCGGGGCTGCTCGCCTGCGCGCATCTCGCCTGGCAGGCGACGCCCTGGGGCGGGGAAGGCTGGGCGCGGGCGCGACTGCTCTATGCCGGCGCCGGGGCCATCCCGGCGCTCGCGCTGCTCGGCATCGCAGGGCTTGCCGCCGCGCTGCGACGGCAGGCGGCGGAGATCGCGGAACTGAAGGCGCTGGTCGCGCGTCTCGCGGCGGATCAGCCGCGGCGGACCACGTAGTCCGCCGCTTCCATCGCCGCGATCAGGGCGTCGCCCTGGGCGGCGTCCTTCACCTCGATCATCAGGTGCAGCTCGGTGCTCTGTACCGTCGGCGCGCCGAACAGCTGCTGGTGCTTCACCTCGATGACGTTGCCGCCGACGTCCGAGATGCGCTTGGCGATGTCGGCCAGCACGCCCGGCCGGTCGGGGATGTCGAAATGCAGGCGCATGATGCGCCCGTCGCGCAGCAATTGCCGCAGCAGCACGTTGGACAGCGCGCGGGCGTCGATGTTGCCGCCGCAGACCGTCGTGCCGACCACGCGGTTCCGGAAGCGCTCGGGATAGGTCAGCACGGCGGCGAGGCCCGCCGCCCCGGCGCCTTCGGCGACGACCTTCGCACCCTCGGCGAGCAGGGCCACGGCCTGCTCCACGGCGCGCTCGGGGACCAGCAGCACCTCGCTGTGGCAGCGGCGCAGGATGTTGAGCGGCAACTCGCCGACGTCGCGCACCGCGATGCCCTCGGCGATGGTCGGGCCGCCGACCGAGACCGGCTCGCCCGCCAGGCGTTGCGCCATCGCAGGATAGCCCTGCACCTCCACGCCATAGACCGGAATGCCGGGGCGCAGCGAGGCCGTGGCCGTCGCCGTGCCCGCGCACAGGCCGCCGCCGCCGATCGGAATGACCAGCGCCTCGATCTCCGGCGCGTCCTCGAGCATCTCGAGGGCCATGGTGCCCTGGCCGGCGATCACGCCGGGATCGTCGTAGGGATGGATGAAGACCAGTCCCTCGCGCAGCGACAGCTCATGCGCGTGGGCCGCGGCTTCCGCCAGCGTCTCCCCGTGCAGTACGACGCGCGCGCCCCAGGATTCGGTGCGCACCACCTTCGTCGCCGGGGTGAATTTCGGCATCACGATCGTGGCCTTCACGCCGGCCAGTTGCGCATGCCGCGCGACCGCCTGGGCATGGTTGCCGGCCGACATGGCGATGACGCCGGCCTCGCGTTCCCGCGGCGTCAGCAGCGCGAGGCGGTTCGCCGCCCCGCGTTCCTTGAAGGCGCCGGTGGCCTGCAGGTTGTCGAGCTTGAGGAAGACGCGCGTGCCCGCCACCCGGTTCACCGCCGGGTTCTCGATGGTCGGCGTGCGCAGGACGGAGCCGCGAATTCGCTCCGCCGCCGCGCGGATGTCGGCGAGCGTGACGCTCGGCGCGACAGGGGCCTCGGGGCGGATGGCGTTCACGGCGGACATCGGTGTTCCTCGTGGTGGGTGAAAAGACGAAGGGCGCTCCGGGTGACCCCGGGGCGCCCTGGCCGCGCGGCGGTTTGGCCGGCGGTCAGGCGTATCTGACGGCGGTAATCTCCACCGACCGGGCGCCGCCCGGGGCCGGGACCTCGACCGAATCGCCGACCTTCTTGCCCATCAGCGCCTTCGCGAGGGGGGAGGTGACGGAGATCGACCCGTTCTTCATGTCCGCCTCATACTGGCCGACGATGCGGTAGGTCTTCTCGTCGTCGCTTTCCTCGTCGAGGATCGTGACCTTGGCGCCGAAACGGACCTGGTCGCCGGTGATGCGGGCGACGTCGATGACCTCGACGGAGGGGATGATGCCCTCGAGCTCCGCTATGCGGCCCTCGATGAAGGACTGGCGTTCGCGGGCGGCGTGGTATTCCGCGTTCTCGGAGAGATCTCCATGCGCGCGCGCCTCGGCGATCGCCCGGATGATCGCCGGACGCTCCTCGCCCTTCAGGACCTTCAGCTCCTCCTCCAGACGCGCGAGACCCTCGGCGGTCATCGGGAACTTCTGCACGGCGTACCCTTCCCAGAAATAGCGCCTCCCCGCCGGCCCTCGGTCCGGGGCTCAGCCAGGCCTGGCGGTCGGTGGGGGGAAGACGCCACGGGGGCCCGAAGGGGCCCCCATGCGGTCAGAACGACGAAGCAAAATACGCTTGCAGGGGGGCCACATCAAGGGTTCCGGCCTTCAGCGCCGCGATGGCATGGACTGCCGCCCGCGCCCCGGCCGCCGTCGTGTAGTGCGGAATGCCGTGGGTCAGGGCCGAACGGCGGATGTCGAAGCTGTCCGCGACCGACTGCCCGCCGCCGGTGGTGTTGATCACCAGCTGGATGTCGCCGGACTTGATCGCGTCCACGCAGTGCGGGCGGCCTTCCAGCACCTTGTTGATGACCTGGCAGTCGAGTCCGGCTTCCCGGATCCGCGCCGCCGTTCCCCGCGTCGCGACGATGGAGAAGCCGATATCGGTCAGTCGGCGCGCCAGCGTCACCGCCGCGGCCTTGTCGCTGTCCTTCACCGAGATGAAGGCGGTGCCCGATTCCGGCAGCTTCACCCCCGCGCCGAGCTGGGACTTGAGGAAGGCCCGCTCGAAGGAGAGGTCGAGGCCCATCACCTCGCCGGTCGACTTCATCTCCGGTCCCAGGATGACGTCGACATTGGGGAAGCGGTTGAAGGGGAAGACCGCTTCCTTGACCGCGACGTGGCGGGAGACCGCGTCGTCGTCGAGCTTGAATTCGGACAGCGGCGTGCCCGCCATCACCCGTGCACCGATCTTGGCGACCGGCACGCCCGTCGCCTTCGCCACGAAGGGCACGGTGCGCGAGGCGCGCGGGTTGACCTCGAGGACGTAGATCTCCCCGTCCTTCACGGCGTACTGCACGTTCATCAGGCCCTGGACCTTGAGCGCGCGGGCCATCGCCTCCGTCTCGGCCTTGAGCTCCGTCACGATCGCCGGCGGCAGGGAGTAGGGCGGCAGCGAGCAGGCGGAATCGCCGGAATGGATGCCGGCTTCCTCGATGTGCTCCATCACGCCGGCCACATAGACCTGGCCCTGCGCGTCGCAGATGCAGTCGACATCGACCTCGATCGCGTCCTGCAGGTACTGGTCGATCAGGATCGGATTCTCGCCCGAGACCTTCACCGCCTCCGCGCCGAAGCGACGGAGCTGCTCGTCATTGTGCGCGATTTCCATCGCGCGGCCGCCGAGCACGTAGGACGGGCGCACCACGACGGGGTAGCCGATGCGGTTCGCCTCGGTGATCGCCTCGTCCAGCGTGCGCGCCGTGCCGTTCTGCGGCTGCTTCAGGCCGAGGCCCTTGAGCAGCATCTGGAAGCGCTCGCGGTCCTCGGCGATGTCGATGGCTTCGGCGGAGGTGCCGAGGATCGGGATGCCCGCCTTGTGCAGCGCCTGGGAGAGCTTGAGCGGCGTCTGGCCGCCATACTGCACGATGCAGCCGAGCACCTCCCCGGATTCCTGTTCCTTGCGGATCAGGGCGATCACGTCCTCGGCGGTCAGCGGTTCGAAATACAGGCGGTCGGAGGTGTCGTAGTCGGTGCTGACCGTCTCGGGGTTGCAGTTGACCATGATGGTCTCGAAGCCGGCATCGCGCAGCGCGTAGCAGGCATGGACGCAGCAATAGTCGAACTCGATGCCCTGGCCGATGCGGTTCGGCCCGCCGCCGAGGATGATGACCTTCTTGCGCGCCGTCGGCCGGCTTTCGCAGACCGGCACGCCGAAGCCCCCCTCATAGGTCGAGTACATGTAGGGCGTCTCGGAGGCGAACTCCGCCGCGCAGGTGTCGATGCGCTTGTAGACCGGCTGCACGGCGAGCTTCGCGCGCAGGGCGGCGACCTCCGTCTCCTTCACGCCGGCGATGCTCGCGAGCCGCTTGTCCGAGAAGCCGAGCGCCTTGAGCCGGCGCAGCGCGGTCGCGTTCTGCGGCAGGCCCTTCGACTTCACCTCGGCCTCGGCGGCGACGATCTTCTCGACCTCGCGCAGGAACCAGGGGTCGAACTTCGACGCCTCGTGGATTTCCTCGAGCGAGACGCCGGCGCGCATCGCCTGCGCCGCCATCAGGATGCGGTCGGGCTTGGGGGTGGCGAGTGCGGCATGGAAGGCCTGGGCCGAGCCGTCGCCCGGTGCGGCCACCTCGTCGAGGCCCGAAAGGCCCGTCTCCAGCCCGCGCAGGCCCTTCTGCAGGGCCTCGGCAAAGGAACGGCCGATCGCCATGGTCTCGCCGACCGACTTCATCGAGGTCGTCAGCGTCGGCGGCGTGCCGGGGAACTTCTCGAAGGTGAAGCGGGGGATCTTCACCACGACGTAGTCGATGGTGGGCTCGAAGGAGGCCGGCGTGACCTCCGTGATGTCGTTCTGCAGCTCATCGAGCGTGTAGCCGACGGCGAGCTTCGCCGCGACCTTGGCGATCGGGAAGCCGGTCGCCTTCGACGCGAGCGCGGAGGAGCGCGACACGCGCGGGTTCATCTCGATGATGACCATGCGGCCATCGGCGGGGTTGATGCCGAACTGCACGTTCGACCCGCCGGTATCGACGCCGATCTCGCGCAGGCAGGCGATGCTCGCGTCCCGCATGCGCTGGTATTCCTTGTCGGTCAGCGTCAGCGCCGGGGCGATGGTGACGGAATCGCCCGTGTGCACGCCCATCGCGTCGAGGTTCTCGATGGAGCAGATGATGATGCAGTTGTCCGCCTTGTCGCGGACCACCTCCATCTCGAACTCCTTCCAGCCGAGCACGCTTTCCTCGATCAGCACCTCGGAGGTCATCGAGGCGGACAACCCGGCGGAGACGATCTGCTCGAACTCCTCCTTGTTGTAGGCGATGCCGCCGCCCGTGCCGCCGAGGGTGAAGGAGGGGCGGATGACGCAGGGCAGGCCGACGACCTTCAGCCCCTCGCGCGCCTCGTCCATCGTGTGGGCGATGGTCGATTTCGGGCTCTCGATGCCGATCTTGGACATGGCATCGCGGAACTTCTGGCGGTCCTCGGCCTTATCGATGACCTCGGCCTTGGCGCCGATCAGCTCGCAGCCATACTTCGCGAGCACGCCGGCCTCGGCCAGCTTGAGCGAGGTGTTGAGCGCCGTCTGCCCGCCCATCGTGGGCAGCAGCGCGTCGGGGCGCTCCTTGGCGATGATCTTCTCGACGATCTCGGGCGTGATCGGCTCGATGTAGGTCGCGTCCGCCAGGCCCGGATCGGTCATGATCGTCGCCGGGTTGGAGTTCACCAGGATGACGCGGTAGCCCTCGGCGCGCAGCGCCTTGCAGGCCTGGGCGCCGGAATAGTCGAACTCGCAGGCCTGGCCGATGACGATCGGGCCCGCGCCGATGATGAGGATGGACTTGATGTCGGTGCGCTTCGGCATGGTCTCAGGCCTCGGGGGAAGAAGGGGCGGCGGGGCCGCGAAGGTTGGTCCGCGTCATGGCCCTAGGGCCTCCCGGCGCGGTTCAGGACGTAGCCGAGCAGCGGCAGCAGCAGGATCAGCGGCAGCATGGTCGGCGCGTAGAGGAAGACGCCGAGCGGCAGGAGCAGCCAGACCGCATCGGGGCCCTCGGCCAGCAACAGCGGCAGGGCCGGTGCGCCGAAGCAGGCGGCGACGCCGGCCAGGAAGCCGAGGACGCTCGCGACGAAGAGCGGCCGCCGCCGACGCAGCCACACGAAGACCGCGAGCGCGACCGCGTAGCCGAACAGCGAGGGCAGGAGGCGGATCATGCCGACCGCCGCGGCAGCGCGAGCAGGATGAGGAAGCCGATCAGCGCGAAGATGCCGCCGCCGATCAGCGCGCCGGCCACCGCCTCATCGGCGAAGCCCGCGCGTTCGAAGTTGATCGCCCAGGTGCCGGCCACGGCGATCATGACGCCATAGGCGGCGCAGGTCGCGACGAAGGGCCGCAGCGCCCGGTGGCCGCCGGCGAGCAGCGGCGTCATCCACCAGAGCAGGCCAAGTGCCGGCGGCAGCGCGACCAGCGCTGCGGTCGCGCCATGCGCCAGGGCATCGAGGCCGTACATCACGGTCGCGCCCCGGCCGCCGACTGGCGCCAGGCGCTCCAGAGCAGCAGCGGCAGCAGGATGAGATGCGGGATGCCCCAGAAGGCCAGCGCCGCCATGGCATGCTCGCCCGCCATCAGCGTCGTGGCGCCGTGCACTGCCACCGAGAGCACGAAGGCCGTCACGGCCGCGCGCATCGGCGGATAGATCCGGCGCAGGCTCGACGCCAGCACGAAGAGCACGAGCCCCGAATAGGCGAGGGCGAACAGGCCGGCCACGCCCTCGATCATGCGCGGCTCTCCGTCGCCAGCTTGACCGCGAGCAGCGCGAGCGCCCCGCCCAGGATCCAGCGCTGCGCCGCCATCCAGCCCGGCCGCGTGCCGAGGAAGCGCGCCACCCCCGCCGCGCCCATCACCAGCGCACCGTCGAAGACGATGGCGACCGCGATCTGCACGGCGCCGAGGATGGCACCCTGCGTGAAGACGTCGCCGCGCGCCGGGTCGATGAAGGGCGGCAGCACCGCGACGTAGAACAGCGCCACCTTCGGGTTCAGCGCCGCGGTGGCGAAGCCGACGGAGAACAGCCGCACCGCCGGTTCCTGCGGCATGGCGCGGACGGCGAAGATCGGCTGCCCGCCCGGCCGCAGGCATTGCCAGGCGAGGAACAACAGATAGGCCGCACCGCCGAGCCGCAGGATGTCCCACGCATAGGGCACGGCGAACAGCGCCGCGGTCAGTCCCGCCGCGGCGCAGAGCATGATGACCAGCGAGCCGAACTGGCACCCCACCAGCGAGATCATGCCCGCCCCCGTCCCCTGCGCGAGGGCGCGCGAGACGAGGTAGAGCATGTTCGGCCCCGGCGTCGCCGCGAGACCGAAGGACAGCGCGGCGAAGACCAGCAGGGTCTCGAGCGGGGGCATCAGCCGTGCACCGAGAACCCGCCATCGACGGGGATGGACACGCCCGTGATGAAGGACGAGGCGTCGGAGGCGAGGAAGGCCGCGACGCCTTCGAAGTCGCGCGGATCGCCCCAGCGCTTGGAGGGCGTCCGGCGCAGCACGTCCTCGTGCAGCGTCGCCATATCCTGCCGCGCCTTGCGCGTCAGGTCGGTGTCGATCCAGCCCGGCAGGATGACGTTCACCGTGATCCCGTCCGGCGCCCAGGCGACGGCGAGCGACTTCGTCAGTTGCACCACCCCGCCCTTGGACGCGCCATAGGCGGCATGGAAGGGCAGACCGAAGATCGACAGCATCGATCCGTTGTTGATGACCCGCCCGACGCCGCCCTTCTTCAGCCAGGGATGCGCCGCCTGGCTCGCGATCATGGTGCTGGTCAGGTTGGTGGCGAGCACGGTGTGCCAGTCCTCCATCCGGTATTCCTCCGGACGGCGGCGGATGTTGGTGCCGGCGTTGTTCACCAGGATGTCGAGGCGGCCGAAGCGCTCGGCCGTGGTCGCGACCATGGCCCGGATCGAGGCATCCTGCGTCACGTCGACCTCGACCGCATCGGCGGTCGCGCCAAGCGCCTGGAGTTCGGCGACCGCGGCCGCATTCTTGGCCGCATTGCGCCCCGCCACCATGACGGTCGCGCCGGCCTTGGCGAGGCCGCGCGCGAAGCCGAGGCCGATGCCCCCGTTGCCGCCGGTGACGAGCGCGACGCGCCCCTTCAGGTCGAACATGCCGTTTCCCTCATATTGTAGGGCGCGGCCGATTCAGACCTTCGCGCCCTTCGGCGCTTCGGTCATCGGACGCGCGGCCGGCGTTCAGGCGCCGGCCTTGTGCGCCTCGATCATCTCCACGAAGCGGTGGAAGAGGTAGTGGCTGTCGGACGGCCCCGGGCTCGCCTCGGGGTGGTACTGCACCGAGAAGGCCGGGCGGTCGGTCGCCGCGATGCCCTCATTGGTGCCGTCGAACAGCGAGACATGCGTGACCGTGGCGTTCGCGGGCAGGGTCTTGGGGTCCACCGCGAAGCCGTGGTTCTGGCTGGTGATCTCGACCTTGCCGGTGGTGAGGTCCTTCACCGGCTGGTTCGCGCCGCGATGCCCGCGCGCGAGCTTGTAGGTCTTCGCCCCCAGCGAGAGCGCCAGCAGCTGGTGGCCGAGGCAGATGCCGAAGACCGGCAGTTTCGTCTCGAGCACGCCCTGGATCGCCGGGATGGCGTATTCTCCGGTCGCCGCGGGGTCGCCGGGGCCGTTCGAGAGGAACACGCCGTCCGGCTTGTGGACGAGGATCTCCTCGGCGGTCGCCGTCGCCGGCACCACCACGACCTCGCAGCCGGCGGAGGCCAGGCAGCGCAGGATGTTGCGCTTCGCGCCGTAGTCGACCGCGACGACCTTGTGCTTCGGCGCGGTCTGTCGGCCGAAGCCCTCCGGCCAGGCCCATTCCGTCTCGTCCCAGGCGAAGGTCTGGCGGCAGGTGACCTCCTTCGCGAGGTCCATGCCTTCGAGCCCCGGCCAGGCCGCCGCCTGCGCCTTGAGCGCGGCGATGTCGAAGCGCCCGTCGGCCTGGTGGCAGATGACGCCGTTCGGCGCGCCTGCGTCGCGGATGCGCGTCGTGAGAGCGCGCGTGTCGATGCCGGCGAGCCCCGGGATGCCGTGCGACGTCAGCCAGGCGTCGAGATGCTTCGTCGACCGCCAGTTGGCCGGCTCGGTCACGTCCTGCTTGACGATCAGGCCGCGCGCGGCGGGGGTGATCGTCTCGATGTCCTCGGCATTGGTGCCGACATTGCCGATATGCGGGAAGGTGAAGGTGACGACCTGCCCGGCATAGGACGGGTCGGTCAGCGTCTCCTGATAGCCAGTCATGCCGGTGTTGAAGCAGATCTCGCCGGCCTTGGCGGTCTCGGCGCCGAAGCCTCGGCCCCAGAAGATCGTCCCGTCGGCCAGCACCAGGCAGCCCGTGGCGCCGTCAGGGGGGGTCTCGGCAGAGGCCATGGTCGGCTCCGTCTTCTGGGTTTCCGTGGGCGCGCCGGGAAGGTCGGACAAAGCGAGGCCGGTGGCGGCCAGGACGGCGGGCCAGTGCTTGGCCGGGATGGCCTTGGCCTGGCGCCATTTGCGGATGGCCTCGGTGCCGACGCCGCAACGGGTCGCTGCCGCCTCGGGGCCGCCGAGCAGGCTGATGATCTCTTCCACGGTGCGCATGGCCCCCTGATACCGGGAAGTGATTTCCCAGGGCAAGGTGAATCCCGTGACTGGGAAATTTCCTCCCAGACGATCGGCGCGCTATAGGGGTGCCCGATCAGACCGAGGATCCCCGCCATGTCGCTGCGCGACCGTTTCATGGATGAGCTCAAGACCGCGATGCGCGCCGGCGACAGCGCCCGCGTGTCCACCCTGCGCATGATCCAGGCCAAGCTGAAGGACACCGACATCGCCGCCCGCCCGGGTCCGCCGGTGGACGAGGCCGGGATCGTCGCGATGCTGCGCGGCATGGCGAAGTCGCGGGCAGAATCGGTCGCGCTGTACCGCCAAGGCGGGCGCGAGGAACTGGCCGCGAAGGAGGAAGCCGAGATCGCGGTGATCGACAGCTTCCTGCCCCAGCAGATGGACGAGGCCGCGATGGCCGCCGCCGTGGACGCCGCCGTGGCCGAGACCGGCGCCGCCTCGATCAAGGACATGGGCAAGGTCATGGCGGCGCTGAAGGGCAAGTATGCGGCCGTGCTGGACATGGCCAAGGCCGGGCCGATGGTGAAGGCGCGCCTCGGCGGCTGACTCCCGTTGTCGGCGGCTTCGGCCGGGGGGTAGGCTCGCGGCATGGCCGCGCCAGCCCCCGCGCCGAAGCGCGACACGTCGCGCTGGGTCTTCCTCGCCTTCTTCGCGGGGCTCGGCGCGCTGTTCGGCTATTTCGCCTGGTCGCAGGCCTCGGGCCATCTCGCCCTGACGTCCCGCGGCCAGCGGGCCGAGGCGACCATCCTGCGCTACGAGGAAGTCCGCGGTCGGCGCAGCACCAGCTGGTATCCGGTCTTGCAGTTCGCCACCGCCGACGGGCGGAAGGTCGAGGCGACCTCGGGCGTTTCGGCCGATCCCGCGGCGCTGCCGCGTGGCCGGCGACTTCCGGTCCTTTACGATCCGGCCGATCCGTCGAATGTCCGCCCGGCGGCGGCGGTCGAGGCCGGGATGGGCGTGACGCCCTGGATCCTGGGTGGGATGGCGGTGCTGATGTTCGCCGGCGCCGCCGTCTTCCTGCTGCCGCCGCGCCCCGCCGCGCAAGGCTGAGGCTTCGCAGCGGCCCATGGCCGCGCCATGCTCCGGACAAGATTCGCGGAGGAAACGATGCGCCGCCTGATCTTTGGCCTCGCCGCGGCGCTCCTCGCCGCGCCCGTCGGCGCGCAGCCGGCCTATCCGGATCGGCCGGTCCGCATGGTCATTCCCTTCGCGCCGGGCGGTGCGGCCGATGTCGTCGGCCGCATCGTGGCACAGGGCATGAGCGAGGATCTCGGGCAATCCGTCGTCGTCGAGAACCGTGGCGGCAGCGGCGGGGTCATCGGGTCGCAGGCGGCGCTGCAATCGCCCCCCGACGGCTACACCATCGTCCTGCACACGCTGTCCTCAGGCGTGATGAATGCCGGGCTCTACAGCAACATGCCCTTCGACTTGCGCCGGGCTTTCGCGCCGGTGGGCCTGGTCGGCACCGTGCCCAACATCGTCGTGGTGAACCCCCGCCTGCAGGCGCAGACTCTGCAGGAGCTCATCGCCCTGGTCCGTGCCAATCCCGGGCGCATCACCTATGCCAGCTCGGGGCCGGGAACCATCGTCCACCTCTCGGGGCAGATGCTGGCGAACATGATCGGCGCACCGATGGTGCACGTGCCCTATCGCGGCTCGGGGCCGGCCTTGAACGACTTGGTCGCGGGAACGGTGGACGTGATGGTGGACACGCTGCCGCCCTACGTCGCGCTGGTGCGCGAAGGCCGGGTGCGGGCCCTGGCCATGGCCACGCGCAGCCGCAGCGCCGCCCTGCCGGACGTCCCCACGGCGGAGGAAGGCGGGCTGCCGGGCTACGAGACCTACAACTGGCACGCCATCTTCGTTGCGAGCGGTACCCCGGCGCCCATCGTGGCGCGGTTGGAACGCGCGCTGCGCAACGCGATCGCGTCGCCCACGACGCGCGGCCGCCTGGTCGAGCTGGGCGTCGAGCCGCGCGGCACCGGGGCGGCGGACCTCGAGGCGTTCTGGGACGATCAGTTCCGGATCTGGATCCCGATCATCCGGGCCTCGGGCGCGACGGCCAACTGACCGCGCGCCATGGCGGGGGAGGCCATGCCTCCCCCGGCCGGCTCAGTTCGGCATCTCGAGGTCTTCGGAGAGCACGACGATCTGGATGGCGTAGGAGACTTCGCCGTCCTCCGCGTCGCGGTGGACCGTGCCGATGAACTCGTCGCCGACCTTGAGCTCGACGGAACCGCCCTTGCGCTCGGGGGGCATGACGGCGATGCGGTTGTTGCCGAAGAGGCGGCGGAGATGCGCCTGCACGGCGGCGCGTTCGGCCGGGGTCATGAGAATTGCCTGTCCTTGTCCGGAAAGGCGCGCTGATAGCCCCGGCAGGCAGGGCGCGCAAATAGCATCCTGGTGCGCTATGAGAGCCGACCCGCCATGGCCCTTCCCCCCGCCTTCCTCGACGAGTTGCGCGCCCGCACGCCCCTCCCTTCCCTGATCGGGCGGAAGACGCGGCTGGCGAAGTCTGGGCGCAACTGGAAGGGCTGCTGCCCCTTCCATGGCGAGAAGACGCCGTCCTTCTACGTCTACGACGACCACTTCCACTGCTTCGGCTGCGGCGCCCATGGGGACGCCATCACCTTCGTCATGCGCGCCGAGGGCGCCTCCTTCCCCGAGGCGGTCGAGCGCCTGGCCGCCGAGGCGGGCATGGAGGTGCCCAAGCCCACCCCGCAGGAGGCCGCGCGGGACCGCCGCTCGCGGGACCTGCACGCCGTCATGGCGGCGGCGGCCGAGGCCTATCACCGCCGGCTGTTCCTGCCCGAAGGACGGCCGGCGCTGGACTACCTGCTGCGCCGGCGGCTCAGCGAGGAGACGATCCGCGCCTTCATGCTGGGCTGGGCGCCCTCCGGCCGTGGGGCCATCGCGGCCGACCTGCGCGGGGAGGGCGTGACCGAGGACCAGCTGGTCGAGGCCGGCCTTGTTCGCCCCGGCGAGGCCGGGGAGCCGCCGCGCGACTTCTTCTATGCCCGCGTGATGTTCCCCATCCGCGACCGGCGCGGGCGCGTCATCGCCTTCGGCGGCCGTATCCTCGGCGATGGCCAGCCGAAATACGTGAACAGCCCGGAGACGCCGCTGTTCCGCAAGCGGATGGGGCTCTATGGCCTCGACCTGGCGCGGGAAGGCGCCTTCCGCGGCGGCGCCGTGGTGGCCGTCGAAGGCTACATGGACGTCATCGCCCTCCACCAGGCGGGCTTCACGGGGGCGGTCGCGCCGCTCGGCACGGCGCTGACGCCCGAACAGCTCGAGGAACTCTGGCGGATCAGCCCCGAGCCGGTGCTCTGCTTCGATGGCGATGCCGCCGGCGCGCGGGCAGCCGCCCGGGCGGCCGAGACCGCCCTGCCGCTCATCACGACCGAACGCACCCTGCGCTTCGCGACGCTGCCCTCGGGCGAGGATCCCGACACGCTGGTCGCCAAGGGCGGACCGGCGGCCTTCCAGGCGGTGCTCGATGCCGCCCTGCCGATGTCCGAGGCGCTGTTCGGCCTGGTTGCCGGCGGCCGGCCCGCCACCACCCCGGAACAGCGCGCCGCGTTGCGGAACCGCCTGACCGGCGCGGCCGGGGTGATCGCCGACAAGGCGCTGGCGGCGGAATATCGGCGGGTGTTGCTCGATCGCTTCTTCGCCTCGTCCCGCCTGCCGCAGGGCGGGCGTCCGACGGTGCGGCGACCCGCCCGCCCGGCCATCCTGGAAGGCCCGGTCCGCGCGGAACGGGCGCGAATGCTCTTCGCGATCCTGCTGCGCCACCCCTGGATGCTGCCCCAGGTGGAGGAGGCGATCGGCCTGCTCGACCTGCCCGATGGGCCGTCCGCGCACCTGCGGGCCGCGATTCTCGCATGGCATGGCACCGCGGAACGGCTTGACTCGGAAGGGTTGATCGCCCACCTCGCGGAATGCGGACTGGAGGATGCCGTCGCCTGGGCCCTGGTGCCCGCCGGTCTCCCCCTCGCGGCACGGGCCGAGGCCCTGCCCGGGGAGGTCGAGGAAGGCTTCTGGCACTTCTTCCTCCGCCTGCGTGGCGAGGCGGACTTGATCGAGGACCAGCAGGAAGCCCGGCGGATCCTGGCCGAGACGAATGATCCCGCGGCCCAGCGCCGGCTGATCCTGCTGACGGAGGCGCTGGACGCCGTCCGTCGCGGGGAGAATACCGCGGGGGCGTCAGGCGACGCCGCATAGGGTAGAGGCACTTTTTTTCGGGCATCCGGTCACACGGGTGCCCGAAACCGTTGGACGGAGCGACAGAGCGCATGGCGAGCAAGGCGGCGGCAGGGGCTGAGACGGTCGAGACGCGGGACGAGCAGGTCGAGGGCCTGCTGCTGGATACCCAGTCCGCGGCCGTGAAGAAGCTCATCGCCCGCGGCAAGGAGCGCGGCTACGTCACCGTCGACGAGCTGAACGCCGCCCTGCCGTCCGAACAGGTCTCCTCCGAGATGATCGAGGACACCATGGCGATGCTGAGCGAAGCCGGCATCAACGTGGTCGAGAACGAGGAGACCGAGGACGGCGAGGCCGCCAAGCCCGTGGCCAAGGCCGAGGGCGAGGAGGACGAGGAGTCCGGCGGCAATGTCGACGAGGAGAGCCTCGGCCGTACCGACGACCCGGTCCGCATGTACCTGCGCGAGATGGGCAGCGTCGAGCTGCTGTCGCGCGAGGGCGAGATCGCGATCGCCAAGCGCATCGAGGCCGGCCGCGACATGATGATCGGCGGGCTCTGCGAGAGCCCGCTGACCTTCCAGGCGATCCTGCGCTGGCACGAGGCGGTGAAGGCGACCCCGCCGCGCATGCTGCTGCGCGACGTCATCGACCTCGAGGCCACGCAATCCGCCGGCAACCCCGATGGCGGCCCGACCGACGCCGCCGCCGAGGAGGAGTTCGAGGAGGGCGAGGAAGGCGAGGGCATGGGCCTGTCGCTCTCCGCGCTCGAGGAGAAGCTGAAGCCCGAGGTGCTCGCGAACTTCGCCGAGATCGAGAGCCTCTACGGCAAGCTGCAGAAGCTCTCCTCCAAGCGCATGGAGGCCTACACCTCGGGCGAGGAGCTCGCCGGGCGCGGCGAGAAGACCTACGAGAAGCAGCGCCGCGACCTGATCGCGCTGGTCGAGAAGGTCCATCTCCACAACAACCGCATCGAGGAGCTGGTCGACCAGCTCAAGGGCCTCAACCGCAAGCTGACCGTGCTCGAGGGCCAGGTGCTGCGCCTTGCCGAGAGCCAGAAGGTCAAGCGCGAGGAGTTCCTGCAGCACTGGCGCGGGGCCGAGCTGGACCCCGCTTGGCTCGACCGCGTCGGCGCCCTGCCGGGCAAGGGCTGGAAGGCCTTCGTCCTCAAGCATTCGGCCGAGGTCGAGGCGATCCGCAGCCGCATCACCGAGGTGGCGAACACCACCGGCCTGCCGATCGGCGAGTTCAAGCGCGTCTACGCGACGGTCAGCCGCGGCGAGCGCGACATGACCCAGGCGAAGAAGGAGATGATCGAGGCCAACCTCCGCCTCGTGATCTCCATCGCCAAGAAGTACACGAACCGCGGCCTGCAGTTCCTGGACCTGATCCAGGAGGGCAACATCGGCCTGATGAAGGCGGTCGATAAGTTCGAATACCGCCGCGGCTACAAGTTCTCGACCTACGCGACCTGGTGGATCCGCCAGGCGATCACGCGTTCCATCGCCGACCAGGCGCGGACCATCCGCATCCCGGTCCACATGATCGAGACGATCAACAAGCTGGTCCGCACCTCACGCCAGATGCTGCACGAGATCGGCCGCGAGCCGCAGCCCGAGGAACTCGCCGAGAAGCTCGGCATGCCGCTCGAGAAGGTGCGGAAGGTGCTGAAGATCGCGAAGGAGCCGATCTCCCTCGAGACGCCGATCGGCGACGAGGAGGACAGCCACCTCGGCGACTTCATCGAGGACAAGAACGCGGTCATCCCGCTCGACGCCGCGATCCAGTCCAACCTGCGCGAGGCGACGACCCGCGTGCTGGCATCGCTCACGCCGCGCGAGGAGCGCGTGCTGCGCATGCGCTTCGGCATCGGCATGAATACCGACCACACGCTCGAGGAAGTCGGCCAGCAGTTCAACGTCACGCGCGAACGTATCCGCCAGATCGAGGCGAAAGCCCTGCGCAAGCTGAAGCACCCCTCG
Source organism: Neoroseomonas marina (assembly GCF_012927745.1). Taxonomy (GTDB): domain Bacteria; phylum Pseudomonadota; class Alphaproteobacteria; order Acetobacterales; family Acetobacteraceae; genus Neoroseomonas; species Neoroseomonas marina. Next base: position 600,162 of record NZ_JABBKX010000001.1, on the reverse strand, counting down.
CGGTCGCGGAAGCTGCGCTCCTTCCTCGACAACTGAGTTGACCGTCGCCCGGCGGCCCCGCGAGAGTCGCGGGGCGGGGAGGGAGGCGATCGCGCATGGCTGAACCGGTGCAGCAGGTGACGGTGGACGTCACCTTTCTCCGCATGGATGCCCCGCCGGCCGAGCCGGCCCGGCCGTTGCCGGGGCATGTGCGGGTGGACCGGGCGCTGCATTGCTCGGTGCCCTTCTACCGCTACCTCTATGACACGGTGGGCGAGCCCTGGCTGTGGTGGATGCGGCGCACCGCGTCCGACGCCGAGCTCGCGGCGCTGCTGTCGCTGCCCGCGGTCTCGATCCATGTGCTGGTGAAGGACGGCGAGCCGGCAGGGTTCTACGAGCTCGACCGGCGCCATCCGCAGGTGGTGAACCTCGCCTATTTCGGGCTGATGCCCTGGGCGATCGGGACGGGGCTGGGCCGGGCCTTCCTGCGCCACGCGGTGGACACCGCCTGGGCGGCGGGGCGGGCGGCGGTGACGGTGAACACCTGCACGGCGGACCATCCCCGCGCGCTGCCGGCCTATGTCGCGGCGGGGTTCGAGCGGCTGCGGACGGTGCGGGAGGTCTGGCCGGTGCCGACGCGGCTCGGGCTCAAGGTGCCGGCGCATCTGGCGCAGGGCTGAGGCCCGTCGCCGCGGCACATGAAAAAGGCCGGCGGATCGCTCCGCCGGCCTTTCTCGTTGGCGCCGGACGGCGCGGTCAGGAATGCGCCAGCATCGCGAGCAGCAGCAGCGCCACGATGTTGGTGATCTTGATCATCGGGTTCACCGCAGGGCCCGCGGTGTCCTTGTACGGGTCGCCGACGGTGTCGCCGGTCACCGCCGCCTTGTGGGCGTCGGACCCCTTGCCGCCATGGTGGCCGTCCTCGATGTACTTCTTGGCGTTGTCCCAGGCGCCGCCGCCGGTCGTCATGGAAACCGCGACGAAGAAGCCGTTGACGATGACGCCGAGCAGCATGGCGCCGAGGGCTGCGAAGGCCTGCGCCTTGCCCGCGATCGCCTGGATGCCGAAGTAGATCACCAGCGGGGAGAGCACCGGCAGCAGCGAGGGGATGATCATCTCCTTGATCGCCGCCTTGGTCAGCATGTCCACCGCGCGGCCGTAGTCCGGCTTCTCGGTGCCCTGCATGATCCCCGGCTTCTCGCGGAACTGGCGCCGCACTTCCTCGACCACCGACATCGCCGCGCGGCCGACCGCCGTCATCGCCATGCCGCCGAACAGGTAGGGCAGCAGGCCGCCGAAGAGCAGCCCGACGACGACGTAGGGATTGGCCAGCGAGAAGTCGACCGCGGTGACGCCCTGGAAGTAGGGGTAGGTCGCCGCATTGGTGATGAAGTAGGTCAGGTCCTGCGTATAGGCCGCGAACAGCACCACCGCGCCGAGCGCGGCCGAGCCGATGGCATAGCCCTTGGTCACCGCCTTGGTGGTGTTGCCCACCGCGTCGAGCGCGTCGGTGGTCTGGCGGATCTCCTTGGGCAGGCCCGCCATCTCGGCGATGCCGCCGGCGTTGTCCGTGACCGGGCCGAAGGCGTCGAGCGCGACTACCATGCCGGCCAGCGCCAGCATCGTGGTGACCGCGATGGCGATGCCGTACAGGCCGGCCAGGCCATAGGCCATCAGGATGCCGAAGATGATGACCAGCGCCGGCAGGGCGGTGGATTCCATCGACACGGCGAGGCCGCGGATCACGTTGGTGCCGTGGCCGGTCACCGAGGATTCCGCGATCGCCTTCACCGGGCGGAAGTTGGTGCCGGTGTAGTACTCGGTGATCCAGATGATGAGGCCGGTCACCGCCAGGCCGATCACGCCGCACAGGAACAGCGAGAAGGCGCTGAAGGTCGCCCCCGCGGCGGTCGCCGTGCCGAAGCCGAAGATCAGGTAGGTCAGCGGCAGCAGGGCCACCAGCGACAGCGCGCCGGTCACCGCGAAGCCGCGATACATCGCCCCCATGATCGAGTTGTTTGCCGGCAGCTTCACGAAGTAGGTGCCCGCGATGGAGGTCACGACGCAGACGGCGCCGATGGCGAGCGGATAGATCATGCCCGCGCGCAGGAAGTCCGTGCCGGCGAAGGCGATCGCCGCCAGCACCATCGTGGCCACCATGGTGACCGCATAGGTCTCGAACAGGTCGGCGGCCATGCCGGCGCAGTCGCCGACATTGTCGCCCACATTGTCGGCGATGGTCGCCGGGTTGCGGGGGTCGTCCTCGGGGATGCCCGCTTCGACCTTGCCGACCATGTCACCGCCGACATCCGCACCCTTGGTGAAGATGCCGCCGCCGAGACGGGCGAAGATCGAGATCAGCGAGGCGCCGAAGCCGAGGGCCACCAGCGCGTCGATCACCAGCCGGTCGTTCGGCGCGTTGCCGCCGATCACCACCAGCAGGAAGAAGTAGACGGCCACGCCCAGCAGCGCGAGGCCTGCCACCAGCATGCCGGTGATCGCGCCCGACTTGAACGCGACGTCGAGGCCGCCGGCGAGCGAGCCGATCGCCGCCTGCGCCGTGCGCAGGTTCGCGCGCACCGACACGTTCATGCCGATGAAGCCGGCCACGCCCGACAGCACCGCACCCAGCAGGAACCCGATCGCCACCGCGATGCCGAGCCGCCAGGCGACGAGGACGAAGAGCACCGCGCCGACGATCGCAATCGTCGTGTACTGGCGCTTGAGGTAAGCGGACGCGCCTTCCTGGATCGCCTTCGCGATCTCCTGCATGCGCTCGGTGCCCGGATCGCGCGAGAGCACGTCCCTGGCGGTGATGACGCCGTAGGCGATGGACAACGCCCCCAGCGCGATCACGAGGATCAGCCAAACGGTCAACAAGTTGTGGACTCCCCCTGGAAAAAAGCGCGGTCCGCGCCGCTCAGGCCCGTCTTGTGCAGGCGGCGGGAAGGCTAGAGGGGGAAGGGGAGGGCGCGCAACCGGCCCCGGAGGGGCGGTGCCCCTCCGAATGGCCGAAATGCGCCCCGGAACCGCATATGCTGGGGTGCCGGACCGGGCAGCGGTGGCTACCCGGCCTTGAATAGTGGTCGAGGGCCGGCGGTTTCAGGCACGACGCGGTGTGGGCCCCGCGGCCCCAGGCGGAACGCTCCAGACGGGGAGGGGCGGACCGCTGCCCGCGACGCCTTACTTCTTCGCGCGGGCGATGGCGTCCCGGATCAGCTTGCGGGCTTCGTCGGCCCCGCCCCAGCCCAGGACCTTCACCCACTTGCCGGGTTCGAGGTCCTTGTAGTGCTCGAAGAAGTGCTGGATCTGCTGCAGGGTGATCTGCGGCAGGTCCGTGTGGTTCTTCACATGGGCGTAGCGCTGGGTGAGCTTCGGGGTCGGGACGGCGATGATCTTCTCGTCCCCGCCGCCGTCATCCTCCATCTTCAGCACGCCGACCGGGCGGACGTTGATCACCGCGCCCGGAATGATCGGGCGGGTGTTCGCCACCAGCACGTCGATCGGGTCGCCGTCCTCGGACAGGGTGTGGGGGACGAAGCCGTAATTCCCCGGATAGCGCATCGGCGTGTAGAGGAAGCGGTCGACGAAGAGCGTGCCGGCCTCCTTGTCCATCTCGTACTTGATGGGCTCGCCGCCGACCGGGACCTCGACGATCACGTTCACGTCCTCGGGCGGGTTCTTGCCGATCGGGATGGCGTCGATGCGCATGGACTGGCACTCCAGGTAGGGTCGGCGCGGCTGGTAGCAGAGTGCAGGCCCCGGGCCAATCGCAGTGCAGCATGGCTTGCGCCCCGGCGGCGGCCCGCCCAGGCTTCCGGACATGCCGAACCCCGCTGACGCCCGCGCCGCCTTCGCCGCCGCCGCCCATGCCCGGGCGCCGGAGGTGACCGCCCTGACCCGCCGGCTGATGGCCGTGCCGTCGCCCAACCCGCCCGGCGATGTCCGCGCCTGCGCCGAGGTGGCGGCGGCGCTGCTGCGGGAGCTCGCCCCGGACGCCGAGGTGTCCCTGCACGCGGCTTCGTCCGAGGTCACCAACGTCGTCGCGCGAATGTCCGGGGCGCGGCCGGGGCGGGTGCTCGCCTTCAACGGTCACCTCGACACCTATCCGGTGAACGAGACGCTCCCCTGGACCGTGGACCCGCTGGCCGGCGCGGTGCGCGAGGGCCGGCTCTATGGCCGGGGCGCAGCCGACATGAAGGGCGGCATCGCGGCGTCGCTCCTCGCCTTCGCCCTCCTCGCGCAACACCGCGCGGCCTGGCGGGGAGAGGCGATCCTGACGCTGGCGGGGGACGAGGAATCGATGGGGCCGCTCGGGACCAAATGGCTGCTGGACAACGTCCCGGGCCTCGCCTCGGCCGAGGGCGTGATCATCGGCGATGCCGGAAGCCCACGTGTGCTGCGGTTCGGGGAGAAGGGATTCCTCTGGATCGAGGTGGAGGCCGCCGGGCGCGCCGCCCACGGCGCGCATGTGCACCTGGGCGACAATGCGATCGATCGGTTGCGGGCGGCGCTCGATTCCGTGGCGGGACTCGCTGCGCTCCCGGTCGCCGCGCCGCCGGCTGTCACGGCGGCGATCGCCGCGGCGCAGGGCATCAGCGAACCGCTGGCCGGAGCAGGGGAGGCGCGGGTGCTCGGCGCCGTCACGGTGAACATCGGGCGCGTCGAGGGCGGCACGGCGCCGAATCTGGTGCCGGCCTCGGCGCGCGCGTCCTGCGACATCAGGCTCCCGGTCGGCGTCACCTGCGCCGATGCGGAGGCCGCCCTGCACCGCGGACTGGACGGCCTGCCGGGCATCTCCTGGCGTATCCTGCGCCGGTTCGAACCGAATCACACCGACCCGGCCGCCGACATCGTCCGACGGACCCATGCGGCCGCGGAAGACGTGCTCGGCTGTGCGGTCGCGGTGAACATGCGGGTCGGCGGCTCCGATGCGCGCTGGTTCCGCATGGCGGGGCTTCCGACCGTGGTTTACGGCCCGACGCCACACAACATGGGCGGCGCCGACGAGTGGGCGGACATCGCGGAACTGGAGGCGGTGGCGCGCGTCCATGCGCTCGCCGCGTTTGATTTTCTCCGGGGCTGAGGCGGCGGCAGCGGCGCGATGCGAATCCTCGTCCTCGGCGCCTATGGCCTGATCGGGGCGACCGTGGCGGAACGCCTGGCGGGGGCAGGCCACACGGTGACCGGCTTCGGGCGCCAGGTCGGAGCCGCGGCCTTGGCACGCCCGCACATCGCCTGGATCGCCGGCGATATCGCCGCCCTCACGCAGCCCGCGGACTGGGCCCCGGTGATTGCGGGGATGGAGGTGGTGGTGAATTGCGCCGGCGCGCTCCAGGACGGCCTCCGCGACGACGTGCAGGCCGTGCAGGACACCGCGATGCGCGCGCTGTGGCAGGCCTGCGCGGCCTCCGGCGTCCGAAGGGTGATCCAGGTCTCGGCGGCGGGCGCCGCCCCCGATGCCCCGACCCTTTTCATGCGGAGCAAGGCGGCGGCGGACGCCGCACTGGCCGGGCAGGACCTCGATTGGGTCGTCCTGCGGCCCGGCCTGGTCTGGGCGCCGACCGCGTACGGCGCGACCGCATTGCTGCGCGCCTTGGCCGCCTGGCCGCGGCGCCTGCCCCTCCCTCTGCCCCTGGCCGGCGCGCGCGTGCAGACCATCGGCGTGGAGGACCTTGCCGACGCCGTGCTGGATGCCGCCGAGGGGCGCGTCGCCGCTCGCGCCACCTACGACCTCGTCGAAGCGGAGAGCCACAGCCTGGCCGGCATCGTGACGGCCCTGCGCGCCTGGTCCGGCCGGCCCGCGGCGCGCATCGTGCCGGCGCATTCCTCGCTCGCACGGATCGTGGGTCGAGCCTGCGACCTGCTCGGCCGCCTCGGCTGGCGCGCTCCCCTCCGCAGCACCGCGATCGTGGAACTCGCGCGGGGGGTGCGCGGGGATCCCAAGGCATGGCTGGCGGCTGGCGGGCGGCCCGTCAGGGCGTTCGCCGAGACGCTGCGGCGCGGCCCCGCCACCCTGCAGGACCGCTGGTTCGGCGGGCTATGGCTCATGCGGCCGTTGCTGATCGCGGTCCTGGCGGGCTTCTGGTGCGCCTCGGGGGCGATCGCGCTGGCTCAGCCCGGTGCGGCAGCGGCGGTGCTGGTCGCGCGCGGGATGTCCGAGGCCTCTGCGCTGTCCGTGGTGCTGGGTGGCGCCGTGCTGGACGTCGCATTGGGGAGCCTCGTGCTGCTGCGCCGGACCATGCCGTTCGCCGCGCGCGGCATGGTCCTGACGAGCCTCGCCTATCTGGTGGGCGGGACGATCGTGGCGCCGGATCTCTGGGCCGATCCGTCCGGACCGCTGATGAAGGTCGTGCCGGCCATGCTGCCGGCGGCCATGCTGCTGGCCCTGGCCGACGAGCGCTGAGCGTGGCGGTCGACATCCTGCGGTGGCTGCACGTCATCGGCGCGGCGGTGCTGCTGGGCACGGGCGCGGGGATCGCGTTCTTCATGCTCATGGCGCATCGCACCCGCGACGCCGCGCTGGTGGCCCATGTCGCGGCGACGGTGGTGCTGGCCGACACGCTGTTCACGGCCACGGCCGTGGTGCTGCAGCCCGTGACCGGCGCGCTGCTCGCGCGGGAGAGCGGCTGGAGCCTGGGCGAGCCCTGGATCCTCCTGTCGCTGGGCCTCTATGTCCTGACAGGTGTCTTCTGGCTGCCGGTGGTGGTGATCCAATTGCGGCTGCGCGACCTTGCTCGCGCCGCGGCAGCCGACCGCATGCCACTGCCGGAGGGATACCAGCGGCTGTTCCGCATCTGGTTCGCCTGCGGCATTCCCGCCTTCGCAGCCGTGTTGGCGATCTTCTGGCTGATGCTCAGCCGGCCCGCTCTCTGGTAGCGGCATTTGATTTCCTGCGGCGCTAAAGGCAATCAGGCGACGTCGTGGGCCTGTAGCTCAATGGTCAGAGCGGACCGCTCATAACGGTTTGGTTGCAGGTTCGAGTCCTGCCGGGCCCATGACCTCTGCCCGTAGGCGGGCAGGATGAGCGCAGAGGTCAGCGCGACCGTCTCAGCAGCATCACGACCCCGAGCAGCAAGGCCCCTGCCGCCCAGAGCACCAGCAGCGCCCCCAGCCCGAGGCCGGTGCCCACCAGGGTGCCGGTCCGCACGCTGTCCGATTCGGCGCCGGCGTATTGCCGGACCGCATCCGCGAAGCTCACCAGGAACCAGACGCCCATCGCGGCATTGAAGACGAGGAACAGGCGTCGCAGCAGGCGTGGGCGTGACGGGGCGGCTCGGGTGTCCATCGGGTGCTCCGGGCGATCCTGCCCTTGTGTGGACCGCCCGCGGCCCGGCGCCGAGGAAATGCTTCGCCGCCCCGCCGCCCCGCCGCCTCACGCCGTGGAGGCCGTCGCCGTCGGCGGCAGCGGCCGCCGCGCGCCGAGGGCCAGCACCGCGGCCACCAGGCAGGCCGCGCCCGCCAGGTAGAAGGCCGGCAGGTAGGAGGCCAGCACGTCGCGGCTCAACCCACCGAGGCCCGCGGCCAGCGCGGCGCCGAGCTGGTGCGCGGTGAAGACCCAGCCGAAGACGATCGGCGCCTTCTCCCGCCCGAAGGCCGCGCCGGCGAGCTTCACCGTCGGCGGCACCGTCGCCACCCAGTCGAGCCCGTAGAACACCGCGAAGAAGGCGAGGCCGTAGAGGCTGAAGCTCGAGGACGGCAGCCACAGCAGGGACAGCCCGCGCAGCCCGTAATACCAGAACAGCAGCTTGCGGTTGTCGTAGCGGTCCGACAGCCAGCCCGACCCGATCGTGCCCATGAAGTCGAACACGCCGATCAGCGCGAGCACCGAGGCCGCCTGCACCTCCGCCATGCCGAAATCGGCGCAGAGCGGGATGAAATGCGTCTGGATCAGCCCGTTGGTGGACAGGCCGCAGATCATGAAGGTGACGAACAGGATCCAGAAGACGCGGGTCTGCGCGGCCTCGGCCAGCACGGCGAAGGCGGTGCGGACGGGGTTGGCGCCCGGCGGCGGCGGCGGGGCGACGCGATCCTCGCCATAGGCCGGCAGGCCGAGTTCCGACGGGTGGTTGCGACCGAACAGGACCATCAGCAGCGCCGCGACGGCGCAGGCGGCGAGGCCCGGCAGGATGGCGACGCGCCAGCCCTCGTTCTGTGCCAGCCAGGCGCCCAGCGGCAGGAAGGCGAGCTGCCCCGTGGCGTTCGCCGCGGTCAGGAAGCCCAGCACCAGCCCGCGCCGCGCGACGAACCAGCGGTTCGCCACCGTGGCGCCGAGCACCATCGCCGTCATGCCGGTGCCGACGCCGGTGATCGCACCCCAGTAGAGCCAGAGCTCCCACACCCGCGTCATGTTCATCGACAGCAGGAGGCCGGCCGCGACGACTGTGAGCGCGATGGCGACCATCCGCCGCAGCCCGTAGCGCTGCAGCAGCGCGGCGGCGAAGGGCGCCATCAGCCCGAACAGCAGCAGCCGCAGCGCCAGCGCGCCCGAGATGGCGGAGATGTCCCACCCCGTCTCCCGCTGCAGCGGCAGCATCAGCGCGCCGAGCACGCCCAGCGCCCCGGCCGAGGACACGGCGATGAGGAAGGTCAGGGCGACCATCACCCAGCCGTAATGGATGCCGCGGCGGGCAAGGGCGGCGGCAAGCGGAGCGGCGAACATCGCGGGCGGTCCTTCCGGGATCAGGCGAGGTCGGTGACGAGGAGTTCGGCCAGCAGCACGCGCAGCGCCTGGGTGCGTTCGGGGCCGAAGCTGGCCTCGAGATCCGCCTGGGCCGCTCGCCAGAGCGGCCGCGCGGCGGTGAGCCGTGCCTCGCCCTCGGGCGTGAGGCTGAGGAGACGGCTGCGGCGGTCATTCGGGTCGGGGCCGATGGCCAGCAGGCCTTCGCGTTCGAGGGGCTGGAGATTCCGGCCCAGCGTCGTGCGATCCATCGCCATGATGGCGGCGAAGGCGCCGAGGGCGATCGGCCCCCGCGCGGCGAGGCGGGCGAGCAGGGCGTATTGGCCGATGTTCAGCCGGACCGCGGTGAGCCGCCGGTCATAGAACTGCGTCAGATGGCGCGTCGCCTTGCGCAGGCCATGACAGGTGCAGCGGTCCGTCGGGAGCATGGGCGATTAAATAAGTGCATATACGCATAATGCAAGCGCCAGCCTTGGCGCAGGGGGCGGTGCGCCTTAGAACCCGGGGCAACCCTCTCCCTTCGCAGGTTCCCCGCCCCATGGCCGCCTACCAGTACGTCTACGTGATGAAAGACCTCACCAAGTCCTATCCGGGCGGGCGTGAGATCTTCAAAGGCATCACCCTGTCCTTCCTGCCCGGCGTGAAGATCGGCGTGCTCGGCCCGAACGGCGCCGGCAAGTCCACGCTGATGCGCATCATGGCCGGCCAGGACAAGGAATTCGGCGGCGAGGCCTGGGCCGCCGAGGGCGTGCGCGTCGGCTACCTGTCCCAGGAACCGGAGCTCGACCCGAACCTGACCGTCGGCGAGAACGTCCGCGCCGCCTTCGCCGACCTGAACGGCTGGCTGCTCCGCTTCAACGAGATCTCCGAGAAGTTCGCCGAGGAGATGTCGGAAGACGAGATGAACACCCTGCTCGCCGAGCAGGCGGAGCTTCAGGAAAAGATCGACGCCGCGAATGGCTGGGAGATCGACCGCCAGGTCGAGATCGCCCTCGACGCGCTGCGCTGCCCGCCGCCGGATGCGGCGGTGACCAACCTCTCGGGCGGCGAGCGGCGCCGCGTGGCGCTCTGCCGCCTGCTGCTCGAGAAGCCGGACATGCTGCTGCTCGACGAACCGACCAACCACCTCGACGCCGAGAGCGTGGCCTGGCTGGAGCGGACGCTGAAGGATTATGCGGGCACGGTGCTGATCGTCACCCACGACCGCTACTTCCTCGACAACGTCACCTCCTGGATCCTCGAGGTCGATCGCGGCCGGGGCATTCCTTACGAGGGCAACTACTCCACGTATCTGGAGCAGAAGCGCAAGCGCATGGCGCAGGAGGAGCGCGAGGAGAGCGCCCGCCAGCGGCAGCTCGCCGAGGAACGGGACTGGATCGGCCGCTCGCCCTCGGCCCGCCAGGCCAAGTCCAAGGCCCGCATCGCGGCCTATGAGGACCTGCTGCGCGCGAGTCAGGAGAAGGCGCCGGATCCGACCGAGATCGTCATCCCGCCGGCCCCGCGCCTGGGCAACACCGTCATCACGGCGGAGAACCTCTCCAAGGGCTTCGGCGACCGGCTGCTGATCGACAACCTCTCCTTCAAGCTGCCGCCGGGCGGCATCGTCGGCGTCATCGGCCCGAACGGCGCCGGCAAGACCACGCTGTTCAAGATGATCATGGGGCGCGAGACGCCGGATGGCGGCTCGCTGACCGTGGGCGAGAGCGTGCAGCTCGGCTATGTGGACCAGAGCCGCGACAGCCTCGATGACAACAAGTCCGTCTGGCAGGAAATCTCGGGCGGCGACGACGTCATCACCATCGGCAAGCGGTCGGTGCCCTCGCGCGCCTATGTGGCGGCCTTCAACTTCAAGGGTGGCGATCAGCAGAAGCGGGTCGGCTCGCTCTCGGGCGGCGAGCGCAACCGCGTCCACCTCGCGAAGATGCTGAAGAAGGAGCACAACGTGCTCCTGCTCGACGAACCGACCAACGACCTCGACGTGGAAACGCTGCGGGCGCTGGAGAACGCGCTGATGGAATTCGCCGGCTGCGCGGTCATCATCTCGCACGATCGCTTCTTCCTCGATCGTCTCGCGACGCACATCCTCGCCTTCGAGGGCGACAGCCACGTCGAGTGGTTCGAGGGGAATTTCGAGGCCTACGAAGAGGACAAGCGACGTCGACTCGGCGACGCGGCCACCGACCCTCATCGGATCAAGTACAAGCCTCTCGCACGGTAAGGTCGGGGGAGAGAACTCCCCCGAACCCCCTCCTTTTCCTGTCTGTCAGCAAGGTGGGCTGGACGCGACGCAGCCGGCCCCCCGGCGGAGGCCTCACATGAGCGCGGCCATGAACGCATTGCGTTCGAGCCGGATCGTCACGACCGAAAGGCTGATGATGATTCCGCCCGGCAAGGAGAACCTGCCGGACCTCGTTCGCCTCAAGGGCGATGAGCGCGTCTTCGGCTGGATGCTGCACGGCGTGCGGTCGGCGGAGCGCGCGGCCGAGGAACTCGAGGACGACATCGATTTCTGGGAGGTGCGCGGCTACGGCACCTGGTGCGTCTTCGAACGCGGGAGCGGCGCCTTCCTGGGCATCTGCGGCTTCATGGAACGCCCGGACGGGCGGGGCGTCGCGCTGCGCTACGCGCTGTGGCCCGAATGCCGGGGTCGGGGGTACGCGCGGGAAGCGGCACGGGCCTCGCTCGCCTTCGGACACCGTGCGGGCCTGAAGCGCATCATCGCGGTGGCGCGGGACGAGAACGTCGCCTCCCGCGCCGTGCTGACGGATATCGGCATGACCCTGGCCAGCGAGTTCCGCAACCAGGGCCACCGGATGCTGCTGTTCGAAAGCCGCGGCTGACGCCGGGCACCCATCGAGCGCGGCACGTCGCCCCCGCCTCGGGCCGCGAACGCCCTCGAACCGTCAGCCGGCGCCAAATCCGCGCAGGCGTGCAATCCAGGCCCGCTGCGGGCCTGGTGCCCGCGGCCTAGTCCAAGCTCTGCGGCCAGCCGATGAAGATGCCGACATCCCCCGGCATGCCTCCGGGAAAGTCGATGATGCGGGCCGAGAAGGTGAAGCCGCCGGCCTTCAGCTCCGTCTCCCACCAATGGTAGATCTTGTGGAAGACGCCCGGCAGCGTGTCCTGCCAGCCTTCGAGGTGATTGTTGATGCGCCGCCCGCCATCGGCGCAAAGGCTGGAGGGGAACTTGATGAGCATCAGTTCCCGTTCGCCGGCCGCGAAGGCGCGGCGAATGCGCGCCAGGGCGCGCTCGCGGTCCTCATCGGTGATCTCGTAGGTCTGCACACGTTCGGAGAAGGCCGCGAGCTCGGCCTTCTTGTGCGCCTCGACCTCCTTCTCCTCGGCTTCCCGCCGGGCGGCGGCCGCCGCCTTGGCAGCGAAAAGGTCACGCAGATTGAGCGACGGTGTCCGCTCGGCCATCGGTCCAGTCTCCGTTCCGACTACGCCGGCAGAATATTCACTCTCGAACGCTCGATGTCTTGATCCGCGTCAAGTCCGACGGTCAGCCCCGGCCCTCCCGGGCCGCGAGCTGGGTGATCTGGTTGCGCATGGCGTCGAGCAGGGAGGCCACGCGCCCGCCATTGCGTTGGATCACCGCGGAGTATTCCGACCGGGTCGTCAGCCGCAGGGAGGTACCCTCGGCGATGACATCCACAACTCTAGGTTGACCTCCGATCTCGCTGACCCGCCAATCGAGCGAGAAGGGCGGTGTGCTCGGCCGCTCGACGATGGTGTTGACCAGGGCGTCCTCCTCGGTCCGCTGCTGGCTGCGACCGAGGGAGAACTTGACCCCGCGGTACTCGCCGAAGCGCGCCGAAAGGTTGCGCACGATGATGTCATCGAACAGCCGATTGTATTCGGTCAATTCGGCGGGGCTCGCCTGCCGGACGTAGCGGCCCAGGATGAACCGCCCGGTCCCCTCGATATCGATGGTCCGGCGCAGGATCTGAGCGACCTTGTCCCTACGGGCATTGAGGTCGAGGCGCGGATCGTTGATCGCCGTGACCAGGTCGTTGCCGGCGGTTTGGATGAAGGTGGTCGCCCGGTTCAGGTCCATCTCGGCCCAGCCGGCCTGGGGCAGGGCGAGGACGGCAGCGGCGAAGAAGGGCGACGACAGGAGAAGGCGGCGATTCATGGGCGTCATATGGGATCTCTGCCGAGGATTCCGAGTCACCGGGCGGGAGTCTGGGCGGGCGCCGGTTCCGGTTGCGTCACGCCCTGGCCGAAGCCGGTCACGCCGGACGGACCGACAACGCGGCCGCGGTCCTCTTCGTTGCGGATCTCGTAGCCGCGGCGTTGGCGATAGGCGGACCGCAGCGTGGAATAGGGATCGAGGGAGGTCGCGCGGAGCTGGTCGATCGGCTCGAGCAGCGCCTCACGCGTGTCGACCACGGTCAGCCCGAGCCGGCTCCAGCCCGCCACGTCGACCAGGATTCCCTGCCCGAGCCAGGTCAGGGGGTTGAACACGAAGTCGACGCCCTGGCCGGCCACGTCCCGCGGGGAGGACGGCCCGAGCAGGGGGACGAACATGTAGAAGCCTTCCCCGGCCCCCCACACGGCGAGCGTCTGGCCGAAATCCTCCGAATGGCCGGGCACGCCCCAGTCCCGCGCGACGTCGAGCAGACCGCCGAGGCCGAGGGTGGAATTGACCATGAAGCGCGCGAGCGTCACCCGGGCCCGGCTGATGTTCCCCTGCAACAGGTCGTTGGCCAGGATGACGGGGGAGCGCAGGTTGCCGAGCAGGTTCCGGATGCCCGTGCGCACCGGCTGGGGCAGGACGTCGCGGTAGGCCTCGGTGATCGGCTGGAGGACCGCGCGGTCGATCGCCTCGTGCACCTCGAACATCACGCGGTTGGTCGGCTCGAAGGGGTCGTTGGCTTCGCGGTACTCGGCGAGGCCCTCGGGGTCGTCTTCGCCGGGCCGGGTCGCGCAGGCGTTCAACGCCAAGGCGAGGGCGAGCGCGCAGAGGCCAAGTCGGTGAACGGGGGTGCGGGGCATCGCGCCGGAATACAGCCTTCGGTCCAGGCTTGGAACGGGTCGGTTCAGGATGTTGTGGGCCGAATCGCAATTGGAAGTCCAGCCGACCCGGCGGCGACGCTCATGTCGTCGCGCCGCGAAGCGTAACGAAGCCTTGCCAGCCCGCCCGCGACAGGCCAGAGGAGCCGCCCCGGCCGGAGCGGGAACCCGATGAACGAGGACGAGGCGCGATGAACCATCCGATGAGCGGAACCCTGGCCCGCTGGCTCACCGGCCCGAGGGTGGCCGGGCTGCCCGCGCCGTCGGACCTGCCGGCGCCGGGCCTGTCCTTCGAGTTCTTCCCACCCAGGACCGAGAAGCTCGAGGACCAGCTCTGGACCTGCATCCGGCGGCTGGAGCCGCTCGGGCCGCGCTTCGTCTCCGTCACCTACGGGGCGGGCGGATCGACCCAGGAGCGGACCCACCAGACGGTGGCCCGGCTGGTCGCCGACACCTCCCTCACCCCCGCCGCGCACCTCACCTGCGTCGGCGCGACGCAGGAGGAGGTCGACGCCGTCGCCCGCCGCTACTGGGATGCCGGCGTGCGCCACATCGTGGCCCTGCGCGGGGACCCGCCGGCGGGGGCGACCACCTACACCCCGCATCCGGGTGGCTATGCCCAGGCCGAGGACCTGGTCCGGGGCCTGAAGCGGATCGCCGATTTCGAGATCAGCGTCGGCGCGTATCCCGAGGTGCATCCGGCGGCAATTTCCGCCGATGCGGACCTCGATTTCCTCAAGCGCAAGATCGATGCCGGGGCGACGCGGGCGATCACCCAGTATTTCTTCGATTCCGAGGTCTATCTCCGCTTCATCGACCGCTGCCTCGCCAAGGGCATCACGGTGCCGATCGTCCCGGGCATCCTGCCGGTGTCGAACTTCCAGCAGGTGGTGAAGTTCTCGGCCATGTGCGGCGCGAGCGTGCCCGCCTGGATGGGGCACCTGTTCGAGGGGCTGGAGGAAGACGCCGAGACGCGGCGCATGGTGGCCGCCGTGGTGGCGGCCGAGCAGGTGCGGCTGCTGCAGGCGAACGGTGTGGACGAGTTCCACTTCTATACGCTGAACCGGCCGGACCTGACCTATGCGATCGCGCATATCCTGGGGGCGCGGCCGAAGAAGGGCTGACGGGCGCCGGCTGGTCTAGGCGCGGCGCAGCCGCGCATAGGCCGGCCGCAGCACGAAGGGCCCCACGAACATCGGGATCTGCCCGATGGCGAAGAACAGCAGGATCGACGGATCGGCGGCGGCCGGCAGGACGGCCAGGAACACCGCCTGGTTGCGGTTCCCCGCCAGCAGCCCGGCCGTCAGCGCCGTCCGGCGGTCCAGGAAGGGGATCAGCGCCAGCGCGGTCAGCCCGTTGAGGCCGAAATTCACCCCGAAGGCCGCGACCAGCCCGCCCGCCACCCAGAGCGGATCGGCCAGCAGGCGGGCCTGAACCCCGTCCATCACCCCGAAGGCGAAGACCACCAGCACCAGCACCGCCGCGCCGTCGAGCGGCTTCGCCACGACCTCGAGCCGCGCCGCCCCCACCCAGCGGCGGATGGCGAGCGCGAGCAGTGCCGGAAGCCCGATGATCAGCGCAAGCCGCAGCATCAGCCCGCCGACGGAGATGGCGAGGTCGAGGCCGAGCAGCCCCAGCGCCAGCGGCGGCGCCGTGAAGGGCAGCAGCGCGGTCGTGGCCACGGCGACGATCAGGCTGATCTCGGCATCGAGGCCCACCAGCCGCGCGAAGGCGGGCGCCGAGGTCACGGCGCAACTCGCCGCCACCAGCACGATCCCGGCGCCCAACGGACCGTCCAGACCCATCGCGCGGGTGACGCCGAAGGCGACCAGTGGCGCCACCAGCAGCACCCAGGCCGACAGGAAGGTCACCATCCAGGGCCGCCGCAACCACGCCATGACCTGGGCGGGATCGATGCGCAGCAATACCAGCGTCATCAGCAGCGCGACCGCAGGCGTGACCACGCCGCGCATGGTGGACGCCAGCGGCGCCAGCGCAACGCCCACGAAGATGCTGCCCGCCAGCAACGCGCTGCCATGCCGGGCCGACCATTCGAGGAATCGCAGCAGAAACAGGGTCAGACCGTCCGGCGGTTGGAGGAGTTCGCGTAAGGTTCTATATCCCCCGCCGTGCGCACGCCATCCTCGCTCCCCTCCCTCGTCGCGGGGCTGGTCCTCCTCGCCGGGCCGGCCTTGGCCGGTTGCAACGATCCGCCCGCCCCGGGCGTCGAATGGCGACGCTGCCTGCTGGATGCGAGCGACCTGGCTGGCGCCGATCTCTCCGGCGCACAGTTGCGCGATGCCTCCTTCCAGCGGGCGACGCTCGCGGGCGCCAAGCTCACCGGGGTCGAGGCCATGGAGGCGCGCTTCGTGTCCGCCGATCTCTCCGGCGCGGACCTGTCGGGCGCGATCCTGCGCAGCACCGATTTCACGCGGGCGAACCTGCAGGGCGCGACCCTCACCGGGACGGACCTGCGGCGCGCGACGCTGTTCCGCGCCGACCTTACCGGCGCTGACCTGTCGGGCGCGAACCTGACGGGGGCGAACCTGTCGGGCGCGGTACTCGGCGGCGCGCGCTGGACCGATGGGCGGCGCGTCTGCGCGGCCGGATCGGTGGGGAACTGCCAATGAGCGGCGCGGACTACCTGGTCCGGCTGAACCCGGAACAGCGCGCGGCGGTCGAGGCGGTGGACGGGCCGCTGCTGGTCCTCGCTGGCGCGGGCACCGGCAAGACGCGCGTGCTGACCACGCGCTTCGCGCACATCCTGCTGCAGGGGAAGGCGTATCCGTCCCAGGTGTTGGCGGTCACCTTCACCAACAAGGCGGCGCGGGAGATGCGCGAGCGCGTCTCCGCCATCCTCGGCCAGCCGGCGGAAGGGCTGTGGCTCGGCACATTCCATGCGCTCGCCGCGCGGATGCTGCGGCGGCATGCCGACCAGCTCGGCCTGTCGTCGAACTTCACCATTCTCGATGCCGACGACCAGACGCGGCTGCTGAAGCAGGTGATGGAAGCGTCGCGGATCGACACCAAGCGCTGGCCGGTCAACGGCCTGATGGGCGTGATCCAACGCTGGAAGGACCGCGGCCTTTCGCCCGAGGCCGTCACGCCCGCCGAGGATTCCGACTATGCCGGCGGCCGCGCCACCGAGATCTACGCCGCCTACCAGGACCGCCTGAAGGCGCTGAACGCCTGCGACTTCGGCGACCTGCTGCTGCATGTGGTGACGCTGCTGCGCAACCACCCTGACATCCTCGCGGAATACCACCGCCGCTTCCGCTACATCCTGGTCGACGAATACCAGGACACCAACCTGGTGCAGTACTACTGGCTGCGGCTGCTCGCGCAGGCGCACAAGAACATCTGCTGCGTCGGCGACGACGACCAGTCGATCTATTCCTGGCGGGGCGCGGAGATCGAGAACATCCTCCGCTTCGAGAAGGATTTTCCCGGCGCGCAGATCGTGCGGCTGGAATCCAACTACCGCTCGACGCGACCCATCCTCGCCGCTGCCTCCGCGCTGATCGCGCATAATACGGGGCGGCTGGGCAAGACGCTGCGTCCGGGGCGCGTGGATGCGGACGGGGAGAAGGTGCGTGTCGTCTCGCTGTGGGACAGCGAGGAGGAGGCGCGCATGGTCGGCGAGCGGATCGAGGCCGCGCGCCGGTCCGGCTTCTCGCTCGGCGAGGTCGCGATCCTGGTGCGCGCGGGCTTCCAGACGCGGTCCTTCGAGGAACGGCTGATCGTCCTCGGGATCCCCTATCGCGTCGTCGGGGGCGCGCGCTTCTACGAACGGGCCGAGATCCGCGACGCGATGGCGTATCTGCGCGTCGTGGCGCAGCCGGCCGACGACCTCGCCTTCGAGCGCATCGTGAACACGCCGAAGCGCGGGCTGGGCGACACCGCGATGCAGGCGATGCACGCCATCGCGCGGGCGGAATCGCTGCCACTGTCCCTTGCCGCGGCGCGGGCGCTCGAGACCGGCGCGATCAAGCAGGCCAAGGCGCGCGAGGCGCTGCGCGAGCTGCTGCAAGGCTTCGAGCGCTGGCGCGCGCAGAACGCCACCGAGGGCCATGTCGTCATGGTCGCGACGCTGCTCGACGAATCCGGCTACGCCGAGATGTGGAAGCAGGACAAGTCGCCGGAGGCACCGGGGCGGCTCGAGAACCTCAAGGAACTCGTCCGCGCCATGGCGGAGTTCGAGAACCTGTCCGGCTTCCTCGAGCATGTCTCCCTGGTGATGGAGAATGACGAGGCGGCGGAAGGCGAGCGCGTCTCGCTGATGACGCTGCACGCGGCGAAGGGCCTGGAGTTCGACATGGTCTTCCTGCCGGGCTGGGAGGAAGGGCTGTTCCCGTCGCAGCGCTCGCTCGACGAGGGCGGGGAGAAGGCGCTGGAGGAAGAACGGCGCCTCGCCTATGTCGGCATCACGCGGGCGCGGCGCGTCGCCGTCATCAGCCATGCGGCGAACCGGCGCATCTACGGCAACTGGCAGGCCTCGATTCCGTCGCGCTTCCTGGACGAGCTGCCGGTCGGCGAGATCATCCGCGAGGGCGGCGCGCAGCGGGAGGCACGGTCCCATGCCTCGGTCTTCGCGGGCGGCGGTCTGTTCGCGCAACGTCCGCGGCGGACGATCGAGGCCGGTGCGTGGGAAGTGAAGGAACGCCCCGCCGCGACCGGCAACTTCGCGATCGGGGAGCGCATCTTCCACCAGAAATTCGGCTATGGCCGCATCACCGGTATCGAGGAGAACCGCCTCGATATCGAGTTCGAGAAGGCGGGCACGAAGCGCCTGCTCGACAGTTTCGTGGAGAAGACCCGATGAGGCCCTCCGGCCCCGATGCGCCGGGCGCGCTGTCCCGCCGCCGCGCCGAACCGCTGGAAGCCCTGGTGATCGACGGGCTGCCCGAGCACGCCGTGCCGGTCTTCGAGGCCGCGCTCGAGCAGGTCTGCACCACCGTCGCCTATTTCCGCGACGAGCCGACCGACACCTGGCGCATCGAAGGCGTGCGCGAGGCCGGCGCGCTCGATGAGGAACTGGACGCCGCGCTGGCGCTCGCCGCCGCGGTCGCAGGCATCGAGCCCCCGGCGCTGCAGGCCGCGCCGGTGGAAGCCGACGGCTGGCTCGCCCGCACCGTGCAGGCCTTCCCGGAGATGCCGATCGGCCGGCGCTTCCTGATCCGGCCGACGCATGTGCCGGACCCGGCGACCTATGGACGCGTGGTGCTGAAGCTGGATGCGGGCCTGGCCTTCGGGTCGGGGGAACACGCGTCGACGCAGGGTTGCCTGCGCGCCTATGAGGCGATCGCGCATCGCCGCCCGCGCAGCGTCTGCGACCTCGGCAGCGGGTCGGGGATCCTCGCGATGGCCGCGGCGAAGACGGTGCCGTGCCGTGTGCTGGCGACCGACATCGAGCCCTGGTCGGTGCGCGTCTGCGACCAGAATGCGCGGATGAACGGGCTCGGGCCGCGGCGCATGCGCTCGATCCTGGCCGATGGCTGGAAGCCGCGGCTGATGAAGGGCGTGCGCTACGACCTGATCTTCGCGAACATCCTGGCGCGGCCGCTCTGCGCCATGTCGCAGGATCTGGCGATGCACCTCGCGCCGCGCGGCACGGCGATCCTGGCAGGGCTGTTGGGCACGCAGGCGCGGATGGTGCTGGCGGCGCACCGGCGTGCGGGGCTGGTGCTGGAACGGCGGATCGACGTGGGGCCGTGGACAACGCTGGTGCTCAGGCGCCGCGCCTGACGAGTTCGGCGTTGCGTTCGAGGGCGCGCGCGTTGGCCTCATAGGCTCGCCGCGCCTGGATGGCGCCGACCATGGCGCGTTCGATGTCGCCGCTGGCCTGCGCCGCGGTCAGCGCCTGGTTGCCGCTGGGTGGCGCCGGCGAGGGATCGGCCGCGCGCGCGCTGCCCGGCGTGGGATCGGCGATGATGGTCGCCGCATCGGCGAGGCGTTCGCCCGCGCGCTGCATCCCCTGGACCGAGGCATTGAGGGCGACCTGCATCGTCTCAGCTTGCGGCGCATTCGTTGATCTTCGGTGAACGCCCCGTCCAACGCGCCCGCGCAGGTGGCCAAGGAAGGAGGTTGGGGTTCGGGGGCGGAGTTCCCTCCGCCCCCGATGTTCATTCCGCGGCCTTCGCCGCCGCTTCCGCGTGCTGCCGCAGCTTCGGCATCACCTCCTCCGCGAGGTGCTTCATCGTCTCCGCCTCCCAGGCCGCATTGACGCCGGACCAGTCGAGCCCCGGCATCAGCAGGTGCCCGAAGGGCCCGACCTCCTCGCGCAGCGCGACGAGACGGTCGAGCACGGTCTTCGGGCTGCCGGCGATGACGCAGGCCTCGATCATGTCCTCGGTCGTCGCGCTCGCCGGGTCCATCTCCTCGCGCGGCGTCATGGTGCCGGCGAGGCCGGCGCGCTTCGCCAGGCTGCCGAGGTAGTCGAAGTAGTAGCGCGTCGCCCCTTCCGGGGCGGTGGCGCGGGCGCGTGCCTCGGCGTCGGTCGCGGCGATCACCATGTTGCGCGCGACGCGCCAGTTGGATCCGTCCACGGGGCGGCCGGCATCGCCCAGGCCCTTCGCCATGCCCTGCCAATGCCCGGCCAGCACGCGATGCGCGACGAAATTGGCGCTGATGACGCCCCAGCCGCGCGCGGCGGCGACGGTGACGCTGAAGCTGTTCGGCTGGCGCGCGGAGATGTGGACGGACGGGCCGCCTGGCCGGAAGGGCTTGGGCATGTAGCCCACGCCATAGTCGGGCAGCACGGTGCGCGTCAGGCGGATCGGCCAGGTGCGGCCCTCGATCTCGTAGGGCGGCTCGCTGTCCCAGATCGCCTGGATGGTGGCGATGGATTCCAGCATGCGCTTGCCGCGCTCCACCGGCTCGATGTCGCCGAACAACTCGAAGTCCGAGGCGAGGCCGCCCGAGCCGATGCCGAACAGCAGCCTCCCGCCCGACATGTGGTCGAACTGCGCGACCTCGGCCGCGACGATGGCGGGGTGGTGGTTGGGCAGGTTGATCACGCCCGTGCCGAAGGTCAGCCGCGTGCGATGGATCAGCCCGGCCATGAACATCAGCGGCGAGGCGATGGGTTCGGAGGTGGCGGAGAAATGCTCGCCGACCCAGAGCTCGTTGAAGCCGAGCCGGTCGGCCAGCAGCGACTTCTCGGTGTCCTCGGCCAGGGTCTCGTGCATCGGCCGGTGCGGCGGATGCAGCGGCATCATGAACAGGCCGAGATGCATCGGCGTTTCTCCCCTCGTCTTCGACGGGGAGGCTAGGCGCTCAGCGGCGGAAGGAGAAGGAGGCGCTCCAGGGGCCGTAACTGGCCGAGGTGACGCCGTTCTGCGCGCTGCCGAAATAGGCCGGCAGCCCGGGCACCGGGACGACGTTCACCACTCCGCCGGCGGGCGGGATGACGCCGGCATGGACGGCGGCGCGGCAGACGCGGCTGTCGGTGGTGTAGACGCCGGTGCCCCAGACGGTCCCGGCCGCGGCGGCCTCGGCCGTGCAGGTGCAGGCGAGCGGCGCCGACTGGCCGCCGAAGGCGGCTGGGCAGGCGGGCGGTCCGTCGAGGACGGGGCGCGGCGGCGGCGGCGCGATGCCGGCAACGGTGAAGGAGGAACTCCAGGCGCCGTAGCGGCTCGAGGTGACGCCGTTGGCGGCGCTGCCGTCGTAGCTCGCGCGGCCCGGAGCCGGGGTCACGGTGATGGCCCCGCCCGCCGCGGGGATCACGCCGGCATGGACGGCGGCGCGGCAGATCCGACTGTCGGACGTGTAGGTCCCGCTGCCCCAGACCGACCCGGAGGCGGTGGCGGCGGGCGTGCAGGTGCAGGAGATCGTGCCGCTGCCGTCCTGGAAGCTGTCGGGGCAGGCCGTCAGCGGCCGCGCCGCGGTGCCGCCCGGCGGGGTGACGACGAACGACCCGCCCCAGCTGCCATATTCCATGGATGTCACGCCATGGGCGGTGCTGCCGCGATAGGCAGCCTCGCCCGGGGCGGGGAAGACATGGATCAGGCCGCCGGTGGCCGGGATCGCGCCGGCATGAACGGCGGCACGGCAGACGCGGCTGTCGGTGGTGTAGGGGCCACTGCCCCAGACGGAGCCGCCGGAGGCTGCCTCGGCCGAGCAGGTGCAGGCCACGGCCTCGCTGCGCCCTTCGAAATTGCCGGGGCAGGGCGCCTGGGCGGCGGCAGTGGCGACGCCGGCGAACCAGCAGAGCAGGGCAAGCACCAGGCGACGCATCGAAGGCTCCCGCACCATGACGGGCGGGAGGCTAGAGCGGAGCGCGCCAGGGCATCAATCGTGGCGCGAGGGGCCGCGGCCGAAGGGGGGAGATGCCGCGGCCCCGGCGCGTCAGGCGGCCCGGGGGGCCGGCCGCTCGCCGGCGTCGTTCGCCGGGCGCGGGTTGAAGCCGGGCTCGAAGACCCGGCCGATGTCGTAGCGCGTCATGCCGATGTCGCGAAGTTCGCGATCCGACAGGCGGCGCAGCGCGTTGTAGGTGGCGACACGCTGCGGGAAGGTCGCGATGGCGCGGGCCAGCGCCTCGACCGTGCGGGCGGCGGCGCCGGCGGCGCGGCGAACGGTGGTGGCCACGGCGTCGTCGCGCGCCGCGATGGCGGCGAGGCGCACGGCCTCGGCCTCGGCGGCGCTGCGGGAGGGAGACGTGGCGGCCGGGAGAAGCAGGGCAGCCTCGGCCTTGGTGATACGGGCGTCCATGTTAAGTGTCCTTGGTGTGGTTGGCGTCTCCTGAGCGGGCGCCAACCTTACGAGGCCGCAATCTAGATGCTGCAGTGCAACAGGTGATGCGCCAAGGTCACGCATGAGTCATGCGTCAGACGCATTGTTTCCTGTGGATACATGCAGTGAGTAGGTGACAAGGATCACTGCCCTGAGCCCCTCCGAACGCCTCGCCGCCCTGCGCGCCCGGCTCGCCCAAGCCGGCGTCCAGGGCTTCATCATCCCCCGGTCCGACGAACACCTGGGCGAATACGTCCCGCCCGCCGGCGAACGCCTCGCCTGGCTGACCGGCTTCACCGGATCCGCCGGCATGGCGATCGTGCTGCCGGACCGCGCCGCGGTCTTCACCGATGGCCGCTACACCCTGCAGGTCCGCAACCAGACCGACCCGGCGCTGTGGGAATGCCGGCACATCACCGAGGAGCCGGCGACGGAGTGGCTGAAGGCCCACGCCCAGGACCTCACGATCGGCTACGATCCCTGGCTGCATGCCGCGCCCGCCATCGAACGCCTGAAGGCGCCGGGCGTGCATTTCGGCCCGCTCGCGGCGAACCCGCTCGACGCCGCCTGGGCCGACCGCCCGGCCGCGCCGATGGCGGAAGCGGTGCCGCATCCGATCGGCTTCACCGGCAAGCCCGCGGCGGAAAAGCGCGCCGAGGCCGCCGCCGCGCTGCGCGAGGCGGGCGAGGACGCGGTGGTGCTGGCGGATCCGCATTCGCTCGCCTGGCTGCTCAACATCCGTGGCGGGGACCTCGCGCATACGCCGCTCGCGCTGGGCTTCGCGCTGCTGCATGCGGATGCGCATGTCGACCTGTTCATGGCGCCGCGGAAGGTGCCGGGCGCGACGCTCGCGCATCTCGGCAATGAGGTGACGGTGCGGCCGCGCGAGGAACTGCCCCATGCGCTCGACGAATTGCGCGGCAAGCGCGTGCGCATCGACGCCGAGGCGACGCCGGCCTGGTTCTCCGACTGGCTGCGCCAGGCAGGGGCCGAGATCACCGCCGGCGAGGACCCCTGCCGCCTGCCGCGCGCCTGCAAGAACCCCGCGGAGCGCGAGGGCGCGCATGCCGCGCACCGGCGCGACGGCGCGGCCATGGCCCGCTTCCTCCATTGGTTCGCCGAGGAAGCGCCGAAGGGCGGGCTGACCGAGATCTCGGCCGCGGCGAAGCTGCTCGACTTCCGCTGCGCCCTGCCGCTGTTCCGCGGCGAGAGCTTCCCGGCGATCTCGGGCGCCGGCGAGCACGGCGCCATCGTGCATTACCGCGTCACGCCCGAGACCAATCGTCGCATCGCGCCGGACGAGGTCTACCTGATCGATTCCGGCGGCCAGTTCATGGATGGCACGACGGACATCACGCGCACGCTCTGGACCGGGCCGGGCGCCGCGCCGGCGACCCTGAAGGACCGGGTGACGCGGGTGCTGAAGGGGCATATCGCGCTGGCCACCGTGAAGTTCCCGGCGGGCGTCGCGGGGCCGCACCTCGATGCGCTGGCGCGAAGGGCGCTGTGGGATGCGGGGCTCGACTTCGACCACGGCACCGGCCATGGCGTCGGGTCCTTCCTGTCGGTGCATGAAGGCCCGGTCGCCTTCAGCCGCGCCGCGCGCATCGTGCCGTTGCGCGAAGGGATGATCCTGTCCGACGAGCCCGGCTTCTACGCGCCGGGCGAATACGGCATCCGGCTCGAGAACCTGCTGCTCGTCGTGCCGGCGGCGCTGCCGCATGCGACGAAGCCGTTCCTTGCCTTCGAGACGCTGACGCTCGCGCCCTTCGACCGCGCGCTGATCGATCCGGCCCTGCTGACGGCGGCGGAGCGCGACTGGCTGAACGCCTACCACGCGCGGGTGCTGGCCGAGATCGGCCCGCAGGTGGAGGAGCCGACGCGCGCCTGGCTGCGCGCCGCCTGCGCGCCGATCTGAGCGACGGACGGGAGGGGCGGCGCCCCTCCCGGCGCCGTCAGTCGCGCGCCATTTCCCTGAGCCGGAACTTCTGGATCTTGCCGCTCGGCGTGCGCGGCAGTTCCTGCACGATCTCGAGCCGTTCCGGCATGTATTGCCGCGCCATCCGCTGCTCCTGCAGGTAGGCGGTCATCTCCGCGAGCGTCAGGCTCGCGCCTTCGCGCAGGCGGACATAGGCGCAGGCGCGCTCGCCGAGGCGGTCGTCCGGGTAGCCGACCACCGCGACCTCGGCGATGGCGGGGTGGCGGAACAGCAGGCCCTCGACCTCGACGACCGGGATGTTCTCGCCGCCGCGGATGATGATGTCCTTGGAGCGTCCGGCGATGCGGATGTAGCCCTCGGGGTCCATGCGGGCGAGGTCGCCGGTGTCGAACCACCCCTGCGGGTCGGTGGTGTCGAGCTCGGGGCGCTTGAGGTAGCCCAAGAAGTTCGAGCAGCCGCGCACCTGGAGGCGGCCCTGTTCGCCTGCGGGCGCGAGCCCGCCTTCGGCATCGAGGACACGCAGTTCCATCCCCGGCAGCGGGCAGCCATCCGTGGTGGTGGCCTTCTCCTCGACGTCGTCGAGATAGGTGGTGGTGACGGCACCGTTCTCCGACATGCCCCAGGCCGAGACGATGGCGGCGCCGAGCGTCGGGCGCGCCTTGGCGACGAGGGCGCGCGGGATCGGCGCGCCGGCGGAGACGAAGACGCGCAGGCTCGGCGTGCCCTCGCCGGTGCGGGCGACATGTTCCGTGAGGTCGTTGAGGAAGGGCGTCGCGCCCATGGTGAAGGTCGCGCCCTCGTCGCGGATCTGGCGGGCCATTTCCTCGGGCGCGAAGATGTCCTGCAGCACGGCGGTGCCGCCCAGCATCACCGGCAGCACGATGCCGTACATGAAGCCGAGCTGGTGTGCGAGCGGGGAGGGCATGTGGATCACGTCCCCGGCGCCGAGGCCGAGGCGTTCGGCGAAGGGCGCAAGGTTCGACAGCATCGTGTTCGAACTGTGCATCACGCCCTTGGGCTCGCCCGTGGTGCCGCTGGTGTAGAGCAGCTGGATCACGTCGTCGGGCGAGGGCGGTGCGGGGCGGAAGGCGGCGGGATCGCCCTGCGGCGAGAGCAGCGTGTCATAGGCATCCGGCCCGGTGCCGCCGGCGACGACCACGTGCTTCAACGCCGGCAGCCGGTCGCGGACATTGGCGACCATGGCGGGGTAGTCGAATCCGCGGAAGCGGTGCGGCACCACCATCACCTTCGATTCCGCGAGGCCGAGCATGAAGCCGAGCTCGCGTTCCCGGAAGATCACCATCAGCGGGTTGCTGACCGCGCCGAGCTTCAGGCAGGCGAGGTGCAGGACCGAGAATTCCCACCAGTTCGGCAGCTGGAAGGAGACGACGTCGCCTGCGCCGATGCCGCGTTGTCGCAGCGACATCGCGACGTGGGTCGAAAGCCGGTCGAGCTCGGCATAGGTGATGCGTCGCGCCTCCCCGGTCTCGGAACGCCGTGCGACGATCGCGGTGTGGCCGGGCCTGGCGGCGACCGCGCGGGCGAGGTGGTCGAGCAGCGTCTCGTCGCGCCAATGGCCCGCCGCGCGCATGGCGGCGCGCCGGGCGAGCAGCCTCTCCTTCTGGACCTCCATGCATTCCTCCCTTGCAGACTTGTTCTCAGCGACGTGTCGCGTATTGCACCGCCGCCTTGCCGGCCCTTTCGCGGGCCACGATCAGTTTCATGATCTGCGCCGTGCCGTCGCCGATCTCGAGCCCCATGACGTCGCGCAGCCGCTGCTGGTGGGGCAGGTCGAGCGACCAGCCGTAATGGCCATGGGTCAGCAGGCACTGGTGGATGACGTCGACCGCCGTCTTGGGCCCGAGCCACTTGCACATGGCGGCCTCGGCGGTATGCGGCGCGCCTTCGTCGCGTAGCCGCAGCGTGTGGTAGCAGAGCTGCCGGATGGCGGCGACGAGGCCCTCGCCTTCCGCGAGCGGGAAGGTCACGCCCTGGTATTGCGCGATCGGCGCGCCGAAGGCCTGGCGTTCCTGCACATAGGCCCAGGATTCGTCGAGCGAGGCCTGGGCCGCCGCGCAGCACTGCAACCCGATCAGGGCGCGCGAATAGTCGAAGCCCTGCATGACCTGGACGAAGCCCATGCCTTCCTCGGCGAGGCGGTTCGCCGCCGGGATGCGGACATCGTCGAAGAAGATCGACCCGCGTCCGATGGCATGGCTGCCGAGGTCGTTGAAGCGCGTCGTGGTGACGCCCTTCGCATCCATCGGCACGAGGAAGGCCGAGACGCCGCGTGCCCCGCTGTCGGGCGTGCCGGTGCGGGCGAAGATCACCGCGGCATCGGCCTGGTCGGCCATGCTGATGGAGGATTTTTCCCCATTCAGCACGTAGTCGTCGCCATCGCGCCGGGCGGAGAGCTGCAGGTTCGCCGCGTCCGACCCGCCGCGCGGCTCGGTCAGGCCGATGCAGAACAGCGCCTCGCCCGCAACGATGCGCGGGATCCATTCGCCCGCCAGTTCGGGTGAGGCATGCCGCGCGATGATCTGCCCGTTCAGCGAGGCGAGCAGCGGCACGTAGGAGACATTGATGTCGGCATGGGCCACCGCCTCGATGGCCAGCCCCGCGGTGACCGATGGCGCGCCGAGGCCGCCATGCTCCTCCGGCAGGTCGGCGCCGATCAGGCCGAGCGCGCCCATCTCCCGCACCAGGCCGCGGTCGACGCGTCCGGTCTTCTCGCGCGCCATGTAGCCGGGGGCGATGCGCTCGCGGGCGAAGCGGCGCGCGGCCTCCTGCAGGGCGTGCTGCTCCTCGGTCAGGGCGGTCGTCACTTCTGGTGCTTTCGGAAGTCGGGCTTGCGCTTCTCGTTGAAGGCGCGGACGCCTTCCTGGGATTCCTCGGTCGCGTAGTACATGGCGAGCGCCTGCATCCCCATGCCGCTGATGCCGCGGATGCTGTCGGTGTCGGCGTTGAAGGACCGCTTCGCGATGGCGAGCGCGGTCGGGCTCTTCTCAAGGATCTCGGCGCACCACTTCGCCACCTCGGCATCGAGCTGGTCGTGCGGGACCACGGTGTTCACCAGGCCCATCGCCATCGCCTCGGCGGCGGTGTAGCGGCGGCAGAGGTACCAGATCTCCCGCGCCTTCTTCTCGCCCACAATGCGCGCGAGGTAGGCGGTGCCGAAGCCCGGATCGACCGAGCCGACCTTGGGGCCCACCTGGCCGAACTGCGCCTTCTCGGACGCGATGGTGAAGTCGCAGATGGTCGCGAGCACGTTGCCGCCGCCGATGGCATAGCCCTGCACGCGCGCGATGACGGGCTTCGGGACCTCGCGGATGATGGACTGCAATTCCTCGACCGGCAGGCCGATGATGCCGCGCCCGTCATAGTTGCCGTCATGGGCGGACTGGTCGCCGCCGGTGCAGAAGGCGCGGTCGCCTGTGCCGGTGAGCACGATGACGCCGATGGACTTGTCCCAGCCGGCCTTGTTGAAGGCGTGGATCAGTTCCTCGCAGGTGCGCCCGCGGAAGGCGTTCATCACCTTGGGGCGGTTGATGGCGATGGTGGCGACGCCATCTGCGGCCGTGTAGAGGATGTCCTCGTATTCCATGATCTTTCGTCCTTCCTCATCCGGCCATCGTCAGGCCGCCGGAGACGCTCAGCACCTGGCCGGTGACGTAGGCGGCGTCGTCGCTCGCGAAGAACAGGATGGCGCCGGGCAGGTCCTCCGGCGTGCCGATGCGGCCCATCGGCACGGCGCGGCGGAAGGCCTCGTCCAGCTTCTCGGGGTTGCCCGCGCCTTCCTTGTAGCCGGCGAAGAGCGCGGTATCGGTCGGCCCCGGGCAGACCACGTTCACCGTGATGCCCTGGCGGGCATGTTCGCGTGCGAGCGTCTTGGAGAAACCCAGGAGCCCGGCCTTGCAGGCGGCATAGACCGCCTCGCCCGAGGACCCCACGCGCGCGGCGTCGGAGGCGATGTTGACGATTCGGCCCGCCTTGCGCGCGATCATGCCCGGCAGCACGGCGTGATGCATGTTGAGCGCGCCGACCAGGTTGATGGCGATCAGCTTCTGCCATTCGGCGGGCGTGCTGTCCTTGAACAGGCGGAACACGTCCCAGCCGGCGTTGTTGACCAGGATATGCACCGGGCCGAGCGCGGCCTCGGCCGCCGCGACGGCAGCCGTGACCGCCGCATGGTCGGTGATGTCGCAGGCGAAGGCACGGGCGCCGCCGCCGATCGCCCCCGCGACCCGTTCCGCCGCCGCGGCGTCGATGTCGAAGACCGCAACCTTCGCCCCCGCCTCGGCGAAGCGGCGGCAGGTGGCGCCGCCGATGCCTCCGGCCCCACCGGTGACGATGACCACCCTGTCCTTCAGGCCGCGCATGGTGCCTCCGTGCTGGCGGAACTGATATGACAAAGGTATGCTATATTCAGATGGAAATGGCAATAGGTTGATGGATCAGGCGTCCGCAAGCGCCGCCGCCGAGGAGCAGGCCCGGTTCGACGTGGCGAACCGGCTCTTCCTGCGCCTCTATCAGGCGTCGAATCTCATGCATAAGACGGGCACGAAGGCGGTCGGCGACTTCGGCGCCACCACCCAGCAATGGGCGGTGCTCGGCGCCCTGTCCCGCCCCTCGGTCCGCGACCGTGGCATGACGGTGAAGCAGCTGATCGGCTTCCTGATGGTCAGCCGCCAGAACCTCACGGCCGTGCTCGATCGGCTGGAACAGGCGGGCCTGGTCGAGCGCGTGCGCACCGCCGGCGCCGATGGGCGGCTGCGCCATGTGCGGCTGACGTCGCAGGGGATCGACATCTGGGGCGCGATGCTCGGCAGCATCCGCCGCTACTACGACTCCGCGCTCGACGGCTTCTCGACCGAGGAATGCGTGCTGCTGTTCAAGCTGCTGGACCGGCTGAGGGATGGCCTCAGCCGGATGCAGGAGCCTGAGGAGGGCTGAGCCTCAATCCGGGCGGATGTTGTTCCGCTGGATCACCTCGCGCCACTTGGCGTTCTCGCTGCGGATGAAGGCGCCGAATTCCTCGGCCGGGTTGCCGCCGGGGATGGCGCCCTGGTCGTGCAGGCGGCGCCGGACATCGGGGTCCTGCAGCGCGGCGATGGCCGCACGGCGCAGGGCCTCGAGTGCCGCGGGCTGGGTCCGCGCGGGCGCCACCAGCCCATGCCAGTTGCTGGCGTCGACCGAGGGCAGGCCGAGCTCACGGAAGGTCGGCACGTCGGGGATCCAGGTCAGCCGTTCCGGCGTCCCGACTGCGAGCGCGCGCATCGCCCCCGCATTGATCTGCGGCAGCAGCACGGGCAGGTCCGCAAAGCCGAGCTGAACCTCATTGCGCAGCACCGCGGTCGCGAGCTGCCCGCCGCTGTTGTAGGCGATCTGCACGATGTCGAGCCCGGCGGCGGCGCGCAGCTGCTCGGCCGCGAGGTGCGGCATGGAGCCGTTGCCGGTGGTGCCGAAGTTCAGCGCGCCCGGCCGTGCGCGGGCGTCCGTGATCAGGTCCTGCAGCGTCCGGTAGGGCGAGACCGCCGGCACGACCACGGGTTCCGGCACCAACACGCCGAGGGTGATGGGTGCCAGGTCGCGCACCGGATCATAGGGCGTGCCGCGGCCGAGATTGGGCGAGATGGCGAGCGCGCCGGCGCTGCCGATGCCGAACATGTAGCCGTCCGGCGCCGCCTTCGCGACGACGTCCACGCCCGTCACGCCGCCCGCGCCGGGGCGGTTGTCCACCACCACGGGCTGGCCCAGCGTCTGCTGCATGTGCGGGGCCATGATGCGCGCGACGATGTCGCTCGGCCCCCCGGCCGCGAAGGGCACCACGAAGCGGATGGGACGGGAGGGGTAGGCGTCCTGCGCCGCGGCCGGCAGGGCGGCCAGCGCGCCGAGCAGGGCGGCGGCAATCACGTTGCGTCGCATGGGGTGTCCTCCGTCGTGTCGTGGTCTCAGGCGATCTCGGGCAGGCGGTAGAAGCGCGCGGCGCTCCGCCAGAAGAGATCGGTCTTCTCGGATGCGCTCGCGCCCGCGGCGATGCGCTTCATCGCGTTCCAGCCGATGGCGTAGGCATAGCCGCCCTTGTCGACGGGGAAGTTGCTCTCGAACATGCAGCGCGCGGCGCCGAAGGTCTCGATGCAGTGCTCCATCCAGGGGCGCCAGGCCTCGGCGAGTTCGGCCGAGGACGGCGCGCGCGGGCGCGTCTCGAAGCCGAAGCCGGGCAGGCGCATGCCGAGGCCGCCGACCTTCACCATCACGTTCGGGCAGGTGGCGAGGTCGCGCATATGCGCTGACCAGGTCGCGAAGACCTCGTCGCGCTTTCCCTCGTAGCGCCCGATGCCGAGGATGCCGCCGCAATGGTCGAGGACCATCGGCACCTGCGGGAAGGCTCGCGCCAGCGCGACCAGCTTCGGAAGCTGGTGGAAGTAGATCCAGGCGTCGAAGGTCATCCCCCGCTTGCCGAGCTCGGCCATGCCGGCGCGGAAGCCCGCGCTGTCCATCATGTCCTCGGGTGGCGTGTAGGACGGGTTAAGCATCGCGGGGTCCGGGTCCCAGGTCGCGATGTGGCGGATGCCGCGGAAGCGGTCGCCGCCCGCCTTCGCATGCGCCTCGAGCACCGGTGCGACCGCGGCGCCGAGCCGCAGGTCGGCCGCACCCACGATGCCGGCGCAGGCGCGGATGGCGCCATAGCGGCCGCTCGCGCACATCGCCGCGACGCCGTTGGCGAATTCGGTCTCGCCCACCGCGCGCATCTCCCCAGGCCCATCGGCGCGCAGCAGGGATCGCGAGGACTGCACATAGACCGTCGCGCGCACGTCGTGGCCGGTCGCGAGATCCGCCAGCAATTCATCGAGCAGGTAGCGCCAGCCCGGCTGGTCCCACAGGTGGTGATGCGGGTCGATGATGGGCTGCGCGGGGTCGATCGCATCCTCGACGCAGGTCCCGAGCCAATCCTCGCGCACCGGGATCTGGTGCTGCTGCATGCTGTGGGTCATGCGCTGGCTCCCGCGAATTCGGGGTCGTTGAGCTCGGGGGCGATGGAGCCGGGGATGCCGAGCTCGAAGGTGTTCAGCGTCAGCGCGACCAGGCAGTAGTAGCCGAGGATGCCGACCAGCTCGACCACGCCGCGTTCGCCCAGTGCGGCGACGCCGGCCTCATACAGCGGCTTCGGCACGCGGCCTGTGGACAGCAGCGTGGTCGAGACGTCGTAGACCGCCTGTTCGCGCGCATCGCGCAGGCTCGGCGTGCGGCGCGCGGCGATGGCCGCGATCACCTCGGGGTCCATCCCCGCCTTCAGCCCTTCGCGCTTATGCGCGGTCCATTCGTAATGCGACGTCCAGTGGCGGCCGCAGACCAGGATCGCGAGTTCCGACAGGCGCGGTTCCAGCGTCGTCTGGTAGCGCAGCAACTCGCCGAGCTTCTGGCCGCGGCTCGCGAGCTCCGGGTTCTGCAGCCAGGCGACCATTGGCGCGGGGACGCGGCCGCGGATGCCGGAGACGGCCTCCGCCACGGCGGCCTTCTGGGCTTCGGTCATTGCCTCCTCGGGCGGCAGGTCCAGGCGGGGCATGGGCGGTTTCCTCCGGGTCAGGCTTGGGCCGTGATGGGGGCGGGGTCGCCGCCCAGGGCGCGGGTCAGCGCGGCGGCTTCGCGCAGCACGAGCGGCAGGCAGAGCGCCTCCGCCGCCGCGTCGAAGCGATAGAGCGGCATGGTGATGCCGATGGACCCTGCCACGCGGCCGCGTGCGTCCAGCACTGGCGCGGCGATGGCGGCGACCTCCTTCAGCCGTTCGCCGCGGCTGACGATGGGCAGGCGCGGGCGGGGCTCGGTTTCGAGCGCTACGAGCGCGCGGCCATGGGCCCCGATGCCGAGGGGCGCGACCTCGCCGACGCGCGCGATGGTGCGGACCGGCTGCGGGCTGTCGAGGCGGAAGAGGCAGCGTCGCGCCGCACCGTCCCGCGCGAAGAAGGCCGCGCTTTCCCGGCTTTCGCTGCGCAGCCGGTCGAGCGCCGGCATCACCTGGTCCTCGAGCCGCAGCCCGCGCCGGAAGCGTTCCCCGAGCACCAGCAATTGCGGCCCGAGCGCATAGCCGCCGGCGACGCGCTGCACGAAGCCCTGG
Organism: Neoroseomonas marina; assembly: GCF_012927745.1. Taxonomy (GTDB): domain Bacteria; phylum Pseudomonadota; class Alphaproteobacteria; order Acetobacterales; family Acetobacteraceae; genus Neoroseomonas; species Neoroseomonas marina. The sequence continues at coordinate 567,702 of NZ_JABBKX010000001.1, read as the reverse complement.
CCTTCCAGCGTGCCGAGCAGGCGCAGCGCCGTCGTCATGTGCAGGCCGGTGCGGCGGGCAATCTCAGCGAGCGGCAGGACGGGGTCGTCATCCCCGAAGGCGAGGAGCAGGGCGAGCGCGCGGTCGACGGCGCGGACATGGCCGTCCGGCTCCGCGGCCTCGCGCATCGGCGCGGGATCCGCGCCCGGGCTTCTCGTCGGTTTCCTCACCCGGCCCTTCTAGCGGGCACTTCCACGTTATGGAAGGCCATTGCGTCAGATGGAAGTGCGGCGCTAAGCAGCGGTCCGGATCACGGAGGAACGCATGTCCCAGCGCTTTGCCGGCAAGGTTGCCATCGTCACCGGCGCGGGGTGCGTCGGCCCCGGCTGGGGCAATGGCCGCGCCATCGCCGTCGGCCTTGCGCGGGAAGGCGCGATCGTCGTCGGCGTCGACCGCAATCCGGACTCGATGACCGAGACGGCCGAGCGCATCGCCGCGGAGGGCGGACGGTTCGAGATGGCGACGCTCGACGTGCGGGACGGCGCGGCGATCGCGTCCCTGGTCGCCGATGTCGTCGCGCGGCACGGCCGCATCGACGTACTGGTGAACAATGTCGGGGGTTCGGCCGCCGGCGGGCCGGTCGAAATGAGCGAGGAGGTCTGGGACCTCCAGATCGACACCAACCTGAAGAGCGTCTTCCTCACGCTCAAGCACGTGCTGCCGGTGATGGAGACGCAGGGGAAGGGGGCGGTAGTGAACCTCGCTTCGACTTCGGGCATCCGCTGGACCGGCGCGGCGCAGGTCGCCTATGCAGCGTCCAAGGCGGGCGTGATCCAGCTCTCGCGCGTCGTCGCCGTGCAGTACGCGGCGAAGGGCATCCGCGTGAACACGGTGGTGCCGGGGCAGATGCACACGCCGATGGTCGAAGTGCGCCTCGCCGGCCAGCGCGCCGGCGGCGACGTGGAGGCGCTGGTCAAGCAGCGCCTGTCCCGCATCCCGATGGGCTTCGCCGGCGACGGGCGCGACACGGCGAACGCCGTGCTGTTCCTCGCCTCGGACGAGGCGCGCTTCGTCACCGGCACCGAGCTCGTCGTGGACGGCGGGATGTCCGTCCGCTGCGGCTGAGGCGGCCCTTCAGTCCGCCGTCGCACCGGAGGCCCGGACCACAGGTGCCCAGGCCTCGACCTGCTGGCGCATGAAGGCGTCGTAGGCGGCACCGTCGAGCGGCCAGGGCTCGGCGCCGAAGTCGCGGAAGCGCTGGGCGATCGCCGGGTCCTCGAGTGCCGCGATGATCTCCCCGCCGAGGCGGCGGATGATCGGGTCGGGCACCGCCGCGGGCGCGACGATGCCGTACCAGGAGGCGACGTCGAATTCTGCGATGCCCTGTTCCTGCAGCGTCGGGATGTCCGGCATGGTGCTCGCGCGCTGCGCGGTCGAGACGGCCAGCGCGCGCAGCATCCCGGCCAGCACCTGCTGGCGGCTCGCCGGTGCGTTGTCGATGGCGAACAGCACTTCGCCGTTCATCACGGCGGCCATGGACGGCGCCGTCCCGCGATAGGGCACATGGGTCGTCTCGACGCCGATGCGCTGGCCGAGCATTACGCCCGAGAGGTGCGAGGACGTCCCCGCGCCGGCCGAGGAAAAGGTCGCCCGGGTTGGGTTCGCGCGGATGAACGCCACGAGCTCCGCCACTGAACGGATCGGACCGTCGCCCTTCACGATCAGGACGTTCGGCATGCGGCAGAGCCGTGCCACGCCGCGCAGGTCCTTCAGTGGGTCGAAGGTGATGCGCCGCGCATGCAGCGTCGGGCCGATGCCGTGCGAGGCGATGTGGTTGATGTAGTAGCTGTAGCCGTCGGGTGCTGCCCGGGCGACGACCTCGGCACCCAGCATGCCGCCCGCACCGGGCCGCGGGTCGATCACCAGCGGCTGGCCGAGCTTCTCGCGCAGGCGGTTTTCCATCATGCGCAGGAAGATGTCCGAGGCCCCGCCCGCATTCGCGCCGACGACGAAGCGGAGCGGGCGGTCCGGCCAGGTGCCCTGGGCATGGACGACTGGCGCGGCGAACAGCGCGCCGGCGGTGCCCGCGAAGGCACGACGGGTGATCATGAACGCATCCTCCTGTTCTTGCCCTGAAGGCTAGGACATTCGCCGCGCCCGGGGATACCCCCCGGCTTTCCCGCGGCCGCGCACTGCGGCAGGCTCGGGGTCACTCGCATGGGACATCGCATGGGCCGCACCGTCACGCGCCGCCGCCTCTATGGCTGGGCGACGCCGAACACCCACCGGGTCTCGATCCTGCTTGAGGAACTCGGCCTCGACTACGGCGTGACCGGCGTGAACATCCGCCGGCGCGAGCAGTTCGCCCCCGAGATCCTCGCGCTCAACCCCTTCGGCAAGGTGCCGATCCTGCTGGAGGAGCATGCGGAGGGCCCGCCGCTCGTGCTGTTCGAGAGCGGTGCGATCCTGATCCACCTGGCCGAGGCGCATGGCCGCTTCCTGCCGGTCGATGGCCCGGAACGCACGGCGACGCTCGCCTGGCTGATGGTCGCGCTCACCGGGCTCGGGCCCGTGACCGGCCAGGCGCATCACTGGACGGAACTCGCCCCCGAGAAGCCGGAGGCCGCGCGGGCCCATGCGCTGGCGCAGGTCGACCGCGTCTATCGCCTGCTCGACGGGCGGCTGGGCGAGGCGCCCTACCTCGCCGGCGCCGCGTATTCGATTGCCGATATGGCGGCCTTGCCCTGGATCGGCCGGCATGGCTGGGCGGAGCGACGGCTCGAGGACACGCCCAGCATCGCCGCCTGGTACGAACGGCTGATGGCCCGGCCGGCGGTCGCGCGCGGCCTTGCCGTGCCGAAGGGCGCGGTGCTCGCCTGACGCGCCGCGTTGCCTTTCGCCCTGGTGGGGCGAAGATGAAGCCGAACGACCGAGGAGGCGCTGCCATGCGCATCGCGCGAATCCTGCTGATCGGACTGGCCGCGCTGCTCGCCGCGCCCGCCCTGGCGCAGACCGTGCCGCCCGAGCGCGTGCTGCGCATGGTCCCGAATGCGGACCTGCAGACGCTCGACCCGATCAACACGACGGCGGGCGTGGTCTCGAGCCACGCGCACATGATCTACGACCAGCTGTTTGGCCGGGACGAGAACCAGCGGCCGCAGCCGCAGATGGTCGCGTCCTGGTCGGTCTCGGACGATGCGCTGACCTGGCGGTTCACGCTGCGCGAGGGCCTGCTGTTCCACGATGGCGCGCCGGTGACGGCGGAGGACGTGGTCGCCTCGCTCCGGCGCTGGGGCGCGCGCGACCCGCATGGCCGGCAGATCATGGCCATCACCGAGGCGCTGACGGCCGAGGGCGATGGCCGGTCCGTCACCTGGCGCCTGCGCCGGCCCTATGCGCTGATGCTCGACGCCCTGTCGAAGCCGGCGGGCAACATGCCGGCGATCATGCCGGCGCGCGTCGCGGCGACGGACCCCTTCACCGCGATCACCGACACCACCGGATCAGGCCCGTTCATCTTCGTTCGCGACGAATGGGTGGCGGGCAGTCGCGTCGTCTATCGCCGCAACCCGGCCTATGTACCGCGCGCGGAGCCCGCTTCCGGCACCGCCGGCGGCAAGGTCGCGCATGTCGACCGCGTCGAGTGGCTCAACATCGCCAATGCCCAGACCGCGGTGCTGGCGCTGATCCAGGGCGAGCTCGACTACATCGAGAGCCCCGGCGTCGACTTCCTGCCCATGCTGCAGCGGCGCGGCATGCGCATCATCCGCACCAACACGCTCGGCGCGCCGGGCATGATCCGGATGAACCACATCCATCCGCCCTTCGATGACGTGCGGGCGCGGCAGGCGCTGATGCTCCTGGTGAACCAGGAGGAGATCCTGCAGGCGATGTTCCCCGATCCCTCGCTGTATCAGGTCTGCCACGCCTTCTTCGTCTGCGGGTCCCCGCAGGAGACGGATGCCGGCGTGCCGCCGGGGCTCGGTTCGCCGGCGGCGCGCGAGCGCGCCCGCGCCCTGCTGCGCGAGAGCGGCTATGACGGGACGCCGATCGTCATCATGGACCCGACGGACAATCCCTTCGTCCATGCGGCGACGCTGGTGCTGGCGCAGCAGATGCAGCAGGTCGGCTTCCGGACGGATGTGCAGGCGATGGACTTCGCCTCCATGGCCGGCCGGCGCGCGAACCGGCGCCCGCCGAGCGAAGGCGGCTGGCATATCGGGCTGACTTTCTGGAACGGCCTCGGCGCGTCGGACCCGGTGGGCAACGTGCCGATGCAGGCCTCCTGCGAGCGCGCCTGGCCCGGCTGGCCCTGCGATGCCGAGCACCAGGCGCTGATCGACGCCTTCCCCTACGCCGCGACGGCGGCCGAGCGGCAGCGCATCCTCACCGCCCTGCAGGAAAGCGCCTATCGCCTCGTGCCCTATGTCCCCTACGGGCAATGGTACCTGCCCTCCGCGATCAGCCCGCGGCTGTCGGGCGTGCTGGCGATGCCCGGCATCATCATTGCGTGGAACGTGCGGAAGGCGGCGCGCTAGGCTGCGGCCGTAACCTGCCGGGCGTGCCGGGCGAAGATTTGGCGTGCCGTACGATGGAGGAGGGTTCGCGCATGTCGTCGTCCGGATCCGCCTTCGCGTCGCACAGGCGCGGCCTGCTCGCGGCGCTGCTCGGCGGCGCGGCGGGGCTTCCGTCCTGCGCGCCGGCGCCGGCCGCCGATCTCGCGTTGCTCTACTCGCCCTCCGCCATGCATCACGGCATCGACCGCAATCCGGTGATCGTCATTCCCGGCCTGCTCGGCAGCCGGCTGAAGGACCCGGCCTCGGGCCGCATCGTCTGGGGCGCCTTCGACGGCAATGCTGCGGATCCGTCGACGCAGGACGGGGCGCGGCTCGTCGCGCTGCCCTTCACGGACATGATGTCCTCGCCCGGCGCCGCCGTGCGGCCGGACGGCGTGCTGGACCGCGTGCGCATCCGCGTGGCCGGCATCCCGATCGCGTTGCAGGCCTATGCGGAGATCCTCAGCACGCTCGGGGTCGGCGGCTACCGGGACGAGGCGCTGGGCCTTGGCGGACAGGTCGATTACGGGCGCGAGCACTTCACCTGCTTCCAGTTCGCCTATGACTGGCGGCAGGACAATGTGGTGAATGCGCGCCGGCTGGTGGAGTTCATCCGCGAGAAGCGCGCCTATGTGCAGGGCGAATACGCGCGCCGCTACGGCGCGCGCGACGTCGACGTGAAGTTCGACATCGTCGCGCATTCCATGGGCGGCATCGTCGCGCGCTACGCGCTGATGTATGGCGGCGCCGAGCTGCCGGCGGACGGATCGCTGCCGCCGCTGACCTGGGACGGGGCGCGCCATGTCGGCCGGCTGATCCAGGTCGGCACGCCGAATGGCGGATCGCTCGATGCCTTCCGCGTGCTGGTCGATGGGCGCGACTTCGGGACGCCGATCGTGCCGCGCTACAGCCCGTCGATCCTCGGCACCTTCCCCTCACTGTACCAGTTGCTGCCGCGGCAGCGCGCGCGGCCGGTTGTGGCCGATGGCGTCGCACTCGACCTGCACGATCCCGCTATCTGGCAGCGAATGGGCTGGGGCATCGTGAAGCCCGGCATCGACGAGGACCTCGCCGCCCTGATGCCGACGGTCGGCAGCGCCGAGGAGCGGCGCAGCATCGCCATCGGCCTGCAGGCGCGCCTGCTGCGTCGTGCGAAAGCCTTCGCAGCGGCGATGGACCGCCCGGCGCCGCTGCCGCCCGGCACGGAGCTGATGCTCGTCGCCGGCGACGCCATGCCGACGACCGAGCGCATGAGCGCGGACCCGGCCACGGGACGCGTGACGCCCATCCGCACCGGCCCCGGCGACGGCGTGGTGCTGCGGGATTCGGTGATGCTGGACTTCCGCCAGGGGCAGGACCCGCGCGGCCCGGCCGTCGACAGCCCGATGGACCAGCGACGCGCCCTGTTCCTGCCGCGCGAGCATCTGGAGCTCACGCGCGACCCGACCTTCCGCAACAACGTGCTCTACTGGCTGCTCGAGGAACCGCGCCAGCGCATGGCGCGGGCCTGAGCCGCCAGGAGGGTCGGGTCACTCCGGCTGGTAGTTCACGCTGCGGAGCAGCTCGCCGGCGCGCAGGATCTCGTTCGCGATGAAGCGGCGGGTCTCGTCCGTCGTCTCGGTGACGGGCTCGAGGACCTGCGCCGTCAGGCGCTGCACGATCGCCGGGTCGCGCATCGTCTCCTGCATCAGGGCGTTGACGCGCTGGACGATGTCGCCCGGCGTGCCCTTCGGCGCCCAGACGCCATACCAGGACTGGAACTCGAAGCCCGGCAGGCCGGCCTCGGTGAGCGTCGGCACGTCCGGGGCGAGGGGCGAGCGCTCCTTGGAGGCGATGCCGAGGATGCGGATGCGACCCTCGGTGCGGTGCGGCAGCAGGTTGAAGGATGGGTCGATCAGCAGCTGGACGTTACCCGCCATCAGGTCCTGCAGCGCGGGCTGGGTGCCGCGATAGGTCACCATCTCGATGTTCGCGCCGGTACGGCGGTTGAACTCGATGGTCGCGAGGTGGCCCGCGGCGCCCAGCGAGGTGACCGCGATCGACCAGTCCCGCGGGCGCGCCTTGGCGGCTTCCACCACCTCGGCCAGCGTCCGCTGCGGTCGGTTGCCGGCGATGGCGAGCACCAGCGGCGCCTGCGCCGTGCGCGCGCAGACCTCGAGGTCCGTCTGCGGGTCGAAATTCGCGTTCTTCAGCACCAGCGGCATGACCGCGGTGTTGAAGGCCGAGGCGAGCAGCGTGAAGCCGTCCGGCGCCGCGCCGAGCACCTCGCGCGTGCCGATCAGGCCGGCGCCGCCGGTGCGGTTCTCCACCACGGCGGTGGCGCCGAGCTTCTCCTGGATGCGCTGCGCGGTCAGGCGCGCGAGCATGTCGTTCGCGGCCCCCGGCGGCCAGGGGCAGATCACGCGGACGGTGCGGCCCTGCGGCCAGGTACCCTGGGCGCGAAGGGCGGGCGCGGCCAGCAGCCCGAGGGCGCCCGCAGCGAGAAGGGTGCGACGATCCATGATTGTTTCCTCCCGTGTCCTGTCAGGCCGCCAGCATCGCGGCGGCTTCGTCGTTGGTGAGCGCGAGCAGCGGCGGCCGCAGCCGGCGCCAGCCGGGCTGGCCCGTGCGTTCCGCGAGCATCGCCTTGAGCGAGGCGATCTGCGGGAAGCGGCTGACCTGGTTGCGCGCCGCGACGACGCGCGCCTGCGCCGCCTCGACCTCCGCCGCGCGCGCCGGATCGGCGTGGTGGCGGAAGATGAAGGCGAGGTCCGCGGCGACGAGGTTGGAGGTCGCGGTGATGCAGCCCGCTCCGCCTTCCTTCAGCAGCGGCAGCATCAGCGGATCCGCGCCGGCGAGCACCGAAAGACCGGGGAAGGTCTTCACCAGCGCCGTCATGTTCGCGAGGTCGCCGGAGGAATCCTTGATGCCCGTGAAGGTGCCGGGGTAGCGGGCGCGCAGGCGCTCGATCACCGGGAAGGTGATGGGCACGGCCGACATGGGCGGGATGTGATAGAGCACGACGCGCAGCCGCGGATCGGCGACGCGCTCGACGACTTCGGCATAGGCGGCGAACAGGCCGTCGTCGCTGATGCCCTTGTAGTAGAAGGGCGGCAGCATCACGACGGTGGTCACGCCGCAGGACAGCGCATGGCGCGTCAGCGCGATGGTGTCGGGCAGCGCGGCGACGCCGGTGCCGGGGAGCAGGCGGTCCGGCGCGACGCCGCCGGCGACCGTCGCCTCCAGCAGCGCCTGGCGCTCGGCGGTGGTGAGCGAGTTCGCCTCACCGGTGGTCCCCAGCATGGCGATGCCGTCGCAGCCCTGGTCGAGGAGCCGCTTCGCATGGGCGACGAAGGCGGCGTGGTCGGGCTCGAGGTTAGCGTCGAAGGGCGTCAGCGCGGCGCTGAAGACGCCGGTCGGATGCAGCGCAGTCATGCGGAGGTGCCTTTCACCCAGGCCTCGCTGACCCGGACGTACTTGATGGCCTGGCGCCAGTAGGTGAAGGCCAGGTGCAGCGCGCCGTCCGGCGTCTGCAGGATGGAGGGGTAGGAGAACTCCCGGTTCAACTGGTCCTTGGAGTTGTTGGTCAGGCAGTAGCCGTCGCCGACCTCGACATCGCGGCGATGCGGCCAGGTGCGGCCGCCATCCTCGGAGATCGCGATGGTCATCGGGGCACGCGGCGCGCCCCAGAAGGCGCTGCGCGCGCCCGCGGGCGCCTCGGCCGGAAGCTCGCCGCCGATGTCGTCGTAGAGCGAGAGGCGGCGGCCGGTGGCGTCCGCCGCGCTCGAATGGTTGTAGGCGATGGCGACATGGCCGTTCGCCAGCACCGTCGCCTGGACCGAGGAATTGTTGTTGGGCAGTTCCGTGGGTTCCGGTGCCGACCAGTTGATGCCGTCCGTCGAGCGCGAGGCGTAGACGAAGTCCGCCCACCGGCTGCGATAGACGGCGAGCATCGTCCCATCCTGAAGCGGCAGGATGTCCATGTGCACGCAACCGGTGCTGCCGGGCACGTCGTGCGCGGTCCAGGTCTTGCCCTCGTCGCGCGAGACCATCACCAGCGCGGTGTCGTCGTCGCCGCGCCAGGCCCCGGCGGGCGGCGTCGGGCACAACCATGCGGGCAGCAGCCATTCGCCCTTCGGCGTGACGATGATGGGCTGGCGGATGAACAGGCCCGGGCGGTCGAGCAGCGTCCCGATCGGGCCCCAGGTCGCGCCGCCATCGTGGGAGATGCGCCGGCGCACGATCGCGGTGTCCTGGTGCCCCGAGACCTGCGCGGTCCAGAGCAGCCACAGCGCGCCGTCCGGCGCCGTGAAAAGCAGCGGATTCTGCTCGGACCGCGTCGGGTCGTCGGACAGGCGCACCGGATCGCTCCAGCGATCGGCGCCGGGCGCGAGGCGGGAGAAGTGGACCGAGATGTCCGGCACGCCTTCTTGCGTGCCGCCGAACCAGACGCAGCCGAGGTCGCCGCCCGGCAGCACATGGAGGAAGGCCGCGTGGTTCTGGACGCAGGGCGTGGGGATGAAGCATTCCCAGCGCCCGGCATCGCCGGCGACGGGCGCGAGAACCGGCGGCTTCGCGATGACGTTCATCTCAGAAGGCCCTCCGGTAGAGCGCGAGGATCTCGGCTTCGGAGATGTCGCGCGGATTGTTGTCGAGCAGGCGGCGGATGGCGTGCGCCTCCTTCGCCATGACCGGCAGGTCGGCCTCCGGCACACCGATGCCGGAGAGGCGCATCTCGATCCCGAGCGCGGCGCACCAGGCGTAGGCGTCCTTGGTGCCGAGGGCGGCAAGCACCGCTTCGGTCTTCTCCGGCACGGCGGGCGCGTTCCAGGCCAGGGTGTGCGGGAAGATCACCGCGCAGGCGAGGCCATGCGCGACGTGGTGTCGCGTGCCGAGCGGGTAGGCCACCGCATGCCCCGCCGTGGTGTTCACCGGCCCGAGGCCGTAGCCGCCATAAAGCGACGCCAGCGCGAGGCCGGCGCGCGCCTCGCGGTCGGCGCCGTCCTTCACGGCGCGCGGGAGGTAACGCCCGACGAGCCGGATGCCTTCCAGCACATAGAGGTCGATCGCCGGATGCGCGCGCCTGCTGGTGAAGGCCTCGACGCAATGCGCCAGGGCATCGACGCCCGTCGCGGCGGTGACGGCGGGCGGGACGCTCAGCATCAGGTCGGGGTCGATCACGGCGAGGTCGGCGAGCATGTGGCGGCTCTGCACCGCGAGCTTCGCCTGCGTCGCGGGATCGGTGACGAGGGAGCGCGTGCCGGCCTCGCTGCCGGTGCCCGCCATGGTCGGCACCTGCACCAGCGCGACGCGGCGGCCGTTCACCTTCTCGGGGCCGACGACGTCGTGGATGGTCTGCCCGCTGCCCGGCAGCACCGCGACCAGCTTGGCGAGATCGAGCGCGCTGCCGCCGCCGAAGCCGATGACGAGGTCGGGCTTCACCCGCGCGGCGACCGCCAGCGCGGCGTCGAGGTTCGGGATGTCCGGCTCCGGCTTCACCTCGCCGAAGACGGTGACCTCACCCTGAAGGCCGAGCACGTCGATGCGCGCGGCATTGGTGCGGCCGGCGATGACCAGGACGCGGTTCAGCCCGCGCTCGGCCGCCCATCGCCCGACGAGCGGCGCGAGGCCGGGACCGAACTCGATGCGGTTGGGACGCAGGATCTCGATGGGGCGGAGCAGGTCGGTCATGCGGTTGTCCTGTGGGCGGCGAGCGCCTCGGCGTACTCGATGGCTTCGATCAGGCTGCGCTCGCTGGCGATGCCGCGGCCGGCAATGTCGAAGGCGGTGCCGTGGTCGACCGAGGTGCGGATCACCGGCAGCCCGAGCGTGATGTTCACGCCCGACAGCGCATCCCACTTCCCCGTCGCGGGATCGACATGGAAGCCGAGCAGCTTGACCGGGATGTGCCCCTGGTCGTGGTACATCGCGACCACGGCGTCGAACTGCCCGGCGCGCAGCTTCACGAAGACGGTGTCGCCCGGCACGGGACCGGTGACGTGCATGCCGTCGGCGACGGCCTTCGCGATGGTCGGCGCGACGACGTCGATGTCCTGCCGGCCGAACAGCCCGCCTTCGCCGGCATGCGGGTTCAGCGCCGCGACGGCGATGTGCGGGCGTTCAATGCCGAGGTCGCGCAGCGCCTGGTGCGTCAGGTCCAGCACCAGCCGGATGCGCTGCGGCGTGACGCGCTTCGGCACGTCTTCCAGCGCGCAATGGGTGGTGACGTGGCTGACGCGCATGTTGCCGTGCGCGAGCAGCATGACGCTGCCCTTCATGCCGGTCAGCTCCGCAAGCATCTCGGTATGGCCGGCATAGTGGTAGCCCGCCTTGTTCAGCGCTTCCTTGTTGAGCGGCGCGGTGACGATGGCGCCGATGCGCCCCGCCTGCGCGAGCCGCACGCCGCGTTCCACCGCGAGATAGGCAAGCCGCCCGCCATCCTCCGTCAGCACGCCCGGCAGGATCGGCGCGCCTTCCGGCCCCGCCTGCAGGAAGGCGAGGGCGGGCCAGTCGCCGTCCTCGGTCACTTCCGGGATCGGCGTGCCGCCGACCAGCGCGCGCGCGCGTTCCAGCGCCGGGCCGGAGCCGATCACCAGCAGCCGCAGCGCGCCTTCCGCGATGCGCGGGGCGAGTGCGGTGCAGGCCTTGACGATGATCTCCGGCCCGATGCCGGCCGGGTCGCCCATGGTGATGGCGAGGTGACGAGGTGTGGTCATGCGCTCTGCCGTTCCGTGATGAATCCGTTCTGCGCGAGCAGGTCGCGCCACAGCCCGTCGCCGCCGAAGGCGCCGGATTTCGAGACCACCGCGACCCCGTCCCAGCGTCCGCCCAGCAGGACGGAACGCGGCACGCCGGGGCCGACGAGGCCGGTTGCGGCGAGCCCGCTCGCGCCGAGCGCGTCGCAGACGGCGCCGAGGGTCTCCCCGCCGGCGACGATCAGCGTGCCCGGGCGCGGGGTGCTGGCGAGCAGCCGCGCGAAGGCCTGCGCGATGCGGTGCGCGGCGTCGTCGCGCGCGACGCCTTCGGGCAGCGCGATGCTGTACAGCGCAGCGCCCCGTACGGGCATCGTGGGCTCGCTCTCGCCGAGTTCGATCCATGCGTCGCCGCAGGCGGCCAATTGCCGCCGCGTCACTGCCTGGTCGGATCCGAACAGGCCGAGCACCGGTCCGCGCAGCGTCGTGTCGGCCGGCGTGGGGGCGTCTTCCGCCAATGCGCGCCCCAGCCCCCCGCTGCCGCACCACAGCACCGGTCCGGACGCGGCGCGCCCGCAGGCGACGACGCGGCGGAGGTCGTCCTCGGTCTCCGCATCGAAGACGGAGACGCCCGGCGGGAGCGCGGCCGCCGGATCGCCCGCGACGGTCGCGAGGCCTTCCGCGGCCAGCGCCGAGGGCAGCGCCTCCGCGACGGGATGCCAGGCATCGCCCTGGCGCGCGAACTGCTGCCCGCCGCGCGTCACGCGGCTCTGCGCGGGGAAGGCCGGCGCCACCACGACATGGCGCCAGCCGCCCATCGCAATGCAGGCGGCCAACTCGGCCATCGGATGCCCGCGCAACAGGCTATCCAGCTTCTTGAACGCGATGTCCGCGCCCGCGAGCAGCGGCACCGCAGCGGCGACGCGGGCCTGCGCAGCCGCGCGCGTCACTTCCCGCGTTGCGGTCGCGATGGCGATGCTGCCTGCCGCATCGACGGGCACGTCCCGTCGCACCGCGACGGGTCCGCACAGCGCCGCGAATTCCGCGGCGGTGTCGAGCGCGCCGGTCAGGTCGTCCGCGATCAGGCGCAATACGGGCCGCATCACGCGCGCCCCCGCGGGACGCGAATGGCACCGAGCGACAGCCGCACGCCTTCCGCCAGCTCCGACGAAATGCGCAGCGCCACCGGCGCGGCGCCGGCGACGAACTCCGCCACGGGCAGGCGCGTCGCGGCGATGGTCAGGCTCACGCCCGCGACCGGGCGCCCATCCGCATCGAACACCGGCGCCGCGACCGTGCGAAGGCCATAGGCGTTCTCGCCATCCGAGACCGCGAAGCCGCGCGCGCGGACCTCGCTCAGCCGCGCCAGCAGGTCGTCCATCGAGATCAGCGTGCGCTCGGACAGCATCACGCGCTCGACCGCCTGCAGTTCCGCGACCTGCTCGGCGCGCGGCAGCCACGCCAGGATCGCCTGGCCGAGCGCGGTGGCATAGGCGCCCACGCGCGTGCCGGGACGCCGTTCGACGCCGTGCCGGTCGAGCCCCGCCTCGACACGCGCAAGGTAGACCACCTCCCCGCGATCCAGCACGCCGAGCGACGCGGCATCCGCGGCGCCTGGCACGGCTTCCCGCAGCAGCGGCGTCGCATGGGCCGGCAGGTCGCCGGCGGACAGCGCGGCATAGCCGAGCTCGAGGCAGCGGAGCGTCAGCCGGTACCGCCGGCTGCCGGGCACGGCGCGCATGTAGCCGAGATCGACCAGCGTATGGACGAGGCGGAAGGCGGTGCCGCGGTCGAGCCCTGCGCGCGCGGCCACTTCCGCGGCGGTCAGTTCCGCCGCGCCAGGCCCGAAGGCCTTCAGCACGGCGAAGACCTTCGCCACGGACTGGACCTGGTTCTTCGGGTTCGTCCCTGGCGTCGATGCCTGGGCGAGCTCGGCCGCGCTGCCTTCCGGCACGGTGTCCTTCCCTTTCCCGGCCCGCGCTTTCGACGGGCATTGTCGTTAATGTTCGCAATCCGAACAATTGTTCGGAATATAGTCATGACTTAGCGACCGGCCCTGGCCGGGTCAAGGACGAAAGCCGAGCGGCAGGCGCGAGCCCCGTCAGCCCGCTCGGCTGTGCAGCCCTGGCGATCGATCGCTCAGAGCGACGCGCCGCCGCAGATGACGATCTGCTGGCCGGTGATCGCGCCCGCTTCGGCGCCGAGCAGGAAGGCCGTGGTCGCCGCCACCTCCTCCGGCGTCACCAGCCGCCCGATCGGCGGCAGCTTCGGCGCCGTCCCGGCGCGGGCCGGGTCGCGCAGCATCGGCGTGTCGGTCGCCGCGGGCGCGACGACATTCACCGTGATGCCCCGCGGCGCCAGTTCCTGCGCCCAGGCGCGCGCCATGGCGACGAGGGCGGCCTTGGTCGCGCCGTACTGGCTGCGTCCCGCCACGCCCGCCGCAGCGCGGCTGCCGATCAACACGATGCGCCCGCCGTGCGCCATGCGTGGCGCCAACAGGTCGGCGAGACGGCTCGCCGCATCCACATGCAGACGCCAGAGCGTTGCGCCGATGTCGGGGTCGAGCGCGCCGAGTGCCGCGCCGCGCATCAGCCCCGCCGCATGCACCAGCGCGTCGGCCGACAGACCCTTGACCGCGCCCACCAGGGCATCACCGTCCATCAGGTCCACGGCGCGGTGTGCATAGCCCGGGTCCGGCCGCACCGGATCCGTGCGGCTGAGACCCGTGACGCGCCATCCGTCCCGCAGCAGACGGGCGGTGATGGCCGCGCCGATGCCGGAACTCGACCCCGTGACGATGGCGTGGCGCGGCGCGGGACGGGTCATGACGGTGCCTCGGCGATAGGGGGGCGGCACCCTGTCGTCATCGCCGGCCCGCGTCGAGCACCGACGCCGCCGGCGCCGCAAATGCCTGAAACGGCAAGCCTCTTGCCTTGCCGGGCGGTTCCGGAGATGACATTTTCGTTGCAATTCGATGACAGGTCCGGGGCGTTGCCGATTCCCCCGGCCCAAAGCCTGGACGAGGGAACCCGCCGCATGCGCCTCCAACACGCTGCCGCTGCGCTCATCGCGGCCGGCTGCGCCTTCGCCGCCAACGACGCAGCGGCGCAGGGCACGCTCAATCTCTACTGCTCGGTGCAGGTGGAGTGGTGCCAGGCGATTGCCACCAATTTCCAGCGCGACACCGGCATCCGCGTGAACATGACGCAGCGCGGTTCGGGCGAGAGCCTCGCCGCCATCCGCGCGGAGGGCCAGAACCCGCGCGCCGATGTCTGGTTCGGCGGCACGGGCGACCCGCACCTTGCCGCAGCCGAGGAGAACCTCACCCAGGCCTACGAAAGCCCGAACAACGCCCAGTTGCAGCCCTGGGCGCTGCGGCAGTGGGAGCAGTCGGGGCGTCGCGCGATCGGCGTCTACGCCGGCGCGGTGGGCTTCGGCTACAACACGGAACTGCTGCAGCGGAAGGGCATCGAGCCGCCGCGCTGCTGGTCCGACCTGACGGATCCGCGCTTCCGCGGTGAGATCCAGGTTGCCAACCCGAACTCCTCCGGCACCGCCTACGTCATCATCGCGACGCTGGTGCAACTGATGGGGGAAGACCAGGCCTTCGACTACATGCGGCGCCTGCATCCCAACATCAATTCCTACGCGCGGTCCGGCACCGGCCCGATCAAGGCGGTGGCGCGCGGGGAGACGGGCATCTCGCTCTCCTTCGTGCATGATGCGGTGACCGAGCGGAACGCCGGCTTCCCTGTCTCCTACACCACGCCCTGCGAGGGCACGGGCTACGAGATCGGCTCGATGTCGATCCTGCGCGGCGCGCGCAACCTGACGCAGGCGCGGCGCTTCTACGACTGGGCGCTGACCGCGCCGGCCCAGCGGCTCGGTTTCGAGGCCGGCGGCCAGTTGCAGACGCCGTCCAACCGCTCGGCGCCGCTGCCGCCGAATGCGCCGGACCTCTCGCAGATCCGCCTCATTGAATACGACTTCGCGAAGTACGGCCGCGCCGCCGAGCGCCGCCGCCTGATCGAGCGCTGGGACCGCGAAGTCGGCAGCCTGCCGCGCTGAGGAGCCCCGCCATGATCCTGCACCGCATCGCCGCGACCGTCGCCCTGCTGCTCTCCCTCGCCGCGCCGGCCGCGGCGCAGGGCACGCTGAACATGCTCTGCGCCCCGCAGGCCGATTGGTGCGAGGCGATCGCCGCCGGCTTCCAGCGCGAGACCGGCATCCGCGTGAACATGGCACGCAAGTCGGCCGGCGAGATCCTGGCGCAGATCCGCGCGGAATCCGCCAATCCGCGCACGGATGTGTGGTTCGGCGCCTCGGCCGAGACGCACATCTCGGCGGGCGACCTGCTGCAGCCCTACACCTCCCCGAACATGGCGCAGCTGCAGGCCTGGGCGCGCCGCGCGCATGAGGCCTCGGGCGGGCGCTGCGTCGGGGTGTCCTCGGGCGCCATCGGCATCGCCTACAACACCGAGGTGATGGCCCGGCGCAACCTGCCGATCCCGCGGTCGTGGGAGGAGCTCGCCGGCCCCGCCTATCGCGGCGAGGTGCAGCTGCCCAACCCGAATTCCTCGGGCACCGCCTACACCATCATCGCGGGGCTGGTGCAGCTGTGGGACGAGGATCGCGCCTTCGAATACCTCAAGCGCCTGAATGCGAATGTGAACGCCTATACACGCTCCGGCGCGGCGCCGATGCAGGCGGTGGCGCGCGGGGAGACGGCGCTCGCCGCGTCCTTCAACATGGAGACGGCCTCCATGGCGAATGCCGGCTTCCCGATCGAGATGGTCTATCCGAGCGAAGGCACCTCCTATGAGGTCGCCTGCCTGTCCATCATCCGCGGCGCGCGCAACCTGGCGCAGGCGCGGCGCTTCGTCGACTGGTACCTGACCCCGGCGGCGATGGACATCGGCGTCGCGGCGAACCAGTTCCATGTGCCGGCGCATCCCGGCGCGGCGCCGCATCCGCGCATCCCGGACCTGACCCGGATCCGGCTGATCGACTACGACTTCGCGAAGTACGGCGATCCGGAGGTCCGGCGCCGCATCCTCGCGCGCTGGGACCGCGAGATCGGCTCCCTGCCACGCTGACAAGAAAATACATCCGGGACATGACATGACGAAGCGCATCATTGCCGCGGCGGCGGCCCTGCTGCTGCCGGCCTTGCCGGCCGCGGCACAGGGCCAGCTGAACCTCTACTGCTCGGCCACCATCGAATGGTGCACGCCGATCGCCCGTGGCTTCGAGCGCGAGAGCGGCATCCGCGTCGTGCTGTCGCAGAAGTCGACCGGCGAAATGCTGGCGCAGCTGCGCGCCGAGGCCCGCAACCCGCGCGGCGACGTCTGGTGGGGCGGCACCGGTGACCCGCATGTCGCAGCCGGCGAGGAAGGCCTGACCCAGCCGAACGAAAGCCCGCGCATCGCGGAACTGTACGACTGGGCGCAGGCGCAGTGGCGCCAGACCCAGGGGCGCACGGTCGGCGTCTATGCCTCGGTGCTCGGCTTCGGCTTCAACACGGAACTGATCGCCCGGCGCAACCTGCCCGCGCCGCGCTGCTGGTCGGACCTGCTGAACCCCGTCTATCGGGGCGAGATCCAGATGGCGAACCCGAATTCCTCGGGCACCGCCTACATCGTCATCGCGACGCTGGTGCAGATGATGGGCGAGGAGCCGGCCTTCGACTACCTCAAGCGCGTGCACGCCAGCATCAACGCCTATCCGCGCAGCGGCACCGCGCCGATCACGGCGGTGGCGCGCGGGGAGACGGCGGTCTCCATCTCCTTCGTGCACAACGCCGCGGAGGAAGCGGCCGCCGGCTTCCCGGTCGGCCACGCCGTGCCCTGCGAGGGCACGGGCTACGAGATCGGATCGATGTCGATCATCCGTGGCGCGCGCAACCTGCAGAATGCGCGGCGCTTCTACGACTGGGCCCTGTCGGCCGAGGCGCAGACGGCGGCGAGCCGCGAGGCGCGCAAGCTGCAGACCATGGCGAACCGCGCCGTGCCGCTGACCGACGGCGCGCCGAACATGGCGACGGCGCGGATCATCGACTACGACAATGCGCGGTTCGGCGCCTCGGCGGAACGCCGCCGGCTGCTCGACCGCTGGGACCGCGAGGTGGGCGCGCTGCCGCGATGAAATCCGCATCCTCCCTGCTGATCTGGTCCGCCGCCGCGCTCGGCATCCTCGTCCTGCCGTGGCACATGCAGCAGGACGGGCTGACGCTCACCGGCCTGGTCGGACTGGGGCAGGAGGATGCGGAAGCCGCGTCCGCCCTGTGGCAGGCGGTCGCTCACAAGCGCTTCTGGTTCTGGCCGGTGATCGCCGCCCTGGCCGTCACCCTGCCAGGCGCGCTGCCGTCGGGAAGCGCGCGGGCGCGCTCGGGCTTCCTGGTCTGGGGCGGGCTGCTCGGCCTCGCGGCGATCGTCGCGCAGGGCCTCGCGATCGGGGTGCAGGGCTGGTCGTACCCCTGGCTGACGCAGATGTTCGGCGAACTGGACGACCGGCAGTTCGGCATGGGCCTCGGCGGAGCCGTCGCCTTCTTCGCCTTCGTGCTGCTGCTGACGGACGGGCTCGCGTTGCGGGGGTATTTCCGCGGCGATCGCTTCGTCTCGGGCGCGGTGGGCGTCCTCGTCGCCTCGATCCTGCTGTTCACCGCGTGGCCGGTGCTCACGGTGCTGTCGCAGATGTTCACCCCGCGCGGGGAGCTCGGCGTCGCCGCCGCCTTCGCGGACCGGCTGGTGGACCGAAAGATCTGGGGCCTGGCCTGCGTCACCGGCAATGTGAACTGCGGCGTTTTCTGGAACACGCTGCTGCTCGCGACCTCGACCGCCACGGCGGCGACGATGCTGGGCCTGTGCTTCGCGCTGATCGTCACGCGCACCGGCTTCCCGATGCGGCGTGGCCTGCGGCTGCTGACGGTGTTGCCGATCATCACCCCACCCTTCGTCATCGGCCTGGGGCTGATCCTGATCTTCGGGCGCTCGGGCGTGGTGAACCAGATCGCGGAGGCGGTGTTCGGGCTGCAGCTCGGGCGCTGGATCTACGGCTTCGCGGGGGTCTTCCTCGCCCAGGTCTTCTCCTTCACGCCGACCGCCTTCCTGGTGCTGATCGGCGTGGTGGAGGGCATCTCGCCGACCATGGAGGAAGCGTCGCAGACGCTGCGGGCGAGCCGGATGCGGACCTTCTCGGCGGTGACGCTGCCGCTGATGCTGCCGGGCCTCGCCAATGCCTGGCTGGTGGTCTTCGTTGAAAGCCTCGCTGATTTCGGCAATCCGATCGTGCTCGGCGGGTCCTTCGGCGTGCTGTCGACCGAGATCTTCTTCGCCGTGGTCGGCGCGCAGCAGGATTTCGGGCGTGCGGCCGTGCTGGCGGCGGTGATGCTGGTGGTCGCGCTGGTCGCCTTCATCATCCAGCGCGCGGTGGTCGGCACGCGGTCCTATGTCTCGCTGACCGGCAAGGGCGATGTCGGTCTGCCGACGCCGCTGCCGCGGCGCATCCGCATCCTCGCCTTCTCGATCGCCATTCCCTGGGCGGTGCTGACGATCGTGGTCTATGCCATGGCCATGGCCGGCGCCTTCGTGCGCGTCTGGGGCCGCGACTGGACGCCGACGCTCTCGCATTTCCAGCGCGCCTTCGCTTTGGAATGGGGCCCGACCGGCGGGTTGATCTTCTCGGGCGGCGCCTGGCATTCCCTGTTCACCACGATCCAGCTCGCCGCCATCGCAGCGCCCGTCACGGCCGGGATCGGGCTGCTCGCCGCCTGGGTGCTGACGCGCCAGCGCTTCGCCGGGCGCACCGCGCTCGAATTCGCGCTGATGCTGACCTTCGCGGTGCCGGGCACCGTGATCGGCGTCGCCTACATCCTGACCTTCAACATCCCGCCGCTCGAGATCACCGGCACGGCGATGATCCTCGTGATCTGCTTCGTGTTCCGGAACCTGCCGGTGGGCGTAAGGTCGGGCGTGGCGGCGATGAGTCAGCTCGACAAGTCGCTGGACGAGGCGGCGGTGACGCTGCGCGCCTCGACCTTCCGGGCGATCCGCACGGTGGTGCTGCCGCTGCTCAAGCCCGCCATCGTCACCGCGCTGGTCTATTCCTTCGTGCGCGCGATGACGACGGTCTCGGCCGTGATCTTCCTCGTCTCGGCGCAGTACGAGATGGCGACGGTCTTCATCATCAATCGCGTCATCAACGGCGATTACGGCCTGGCCATCGCCTATTGCGCGGTGCTGATCGTGCTGATGATGAGCGTGATCGGCCTCATCAACCTGCTCGTGGGCAGCCGCCGGCTCGGCCGCCGGCAAGCCGCCCCGCCCGCACTTCCGGCCGGAGGCCGCGCATGATGAACGGGTTCGACCTGGCCGGCTTACGGCCCGAAGGGCCGAGGCCGCGAATGCGGCCCGCGGCAAGTGCCGCGAAGCCAAGCCGCGCGGATGCGCGGCGCCCGGCGTTTGAGGGGCTCGGTATATGATTCGCAAGACCGGCGCCGAGGTGCGCCTCGAAGGCATCGGCAAGCGCTACGGCCAGGTGCAGGCGGTCAAGCCGCTGGACCTGGTGATCGAAGGCGGGACGCTTGTGACGCTGCTGGGCCCCTCGGGCTGCGGCAAGACGACGCTGCTGCGCATGATCGCGGGCCTCGAGCAGGCGACGGACGGCCGGCTCTTCATCGGCGGGCGGGACGTGACGCTGCTGCCGGCAGGCGAGCGCAACGTCTCCATGGTGTTCCAGTCCTACGCGCTGTTCCCGCACATGTCGGTGCTGGACAACGTGGCCTATGGCCTCGTCTCCTCCGGCATGCGCAGGCGCGATGCCCATGCGAGGGCGGAGGCGGCGCTCGAGACCGTGGGCCTCAAGGGTTTCGGCACGCGCCTGCCCTCCGAGATGTCCGGTGGCCAGCAGCAGCGCGTCGCGGTGGCGCGGGCGCTGGTCCTGGAACCCGATGTGCTGCTGTTCGACGAACCGCTGTCGAATCTCGACGCGCGCCTGCGGCGGTCGATGCGGGAGGAGATCCGCGCCCTGCAGCAGCGGCTCGGCCTCACCGTCGTCTACGTCACGCACGACCAGTCCGAGGCGCTTGCCGTCTCGGACCGCATCGTGGTGATGCGCAATGCCGAGATCGCCCAGGCCGGTACGCCCGAGGAACTCTACACCCGCCCCAGCTCAGTCTTCGTCGCGACCTTCATGGGCGAGGCGAACCGCGTCCCCGGCACCATCGAGAGCGTGACGGGCAGCACGGCGCAGGTCGCCATCGGCGGCGTGCGCGTCGGCCTGCCGGATCGCGGTTTGCAGCCGGGCCCGGCGGATGTGGTCATCCGTCCCGAGGCGATCCGCATCATGCCGGTCGATGCCCCCGACACGCTGCCCGCGACCGTTGCCCGCGCGACCTACATGGGTTCGCACACGGAATACCTCTTCGCCACCGAGGTCGGGGAACTGTTTGCCGTCGGCCCGCAGCGGCTGTCGCGGCACCGGGAGGGCGATCAGGTGCGGCTCGGCCTCGACCTCGAAGGCGTGGTGCTCGTCGCGCCCTGAGATTGACACTGCGCGGCCGATGGCCGACGCCTGCGGCATCGGACAGCGGATCGACCGAATGCACCGGATCCTGGCGCAGCGTCGTGGCCTCCTGGCCCTGGCGGCCGGCGGCACGCTGGCGACGGCCGGCTGCGCGGGGCCGGTGCGCGGCCCGGCCGTGCCGCGTGCCGAGACCGCCCACGCCAGCGTCCTGGGCGTCCCGAACGAACGCTTCCTCATCCCTCGCGACCTGCCGGCGCTGGTCCGGGAATTCGAGGCCGCGGGCGAGCGCCGCACGCGTCGTCGCGCCGCCGCGGGGCTGGGTCCGGACGACCGCTACGGCATGCTCGCCGTCTCCGGCGGCGGGGAGGACGGGGCCTTCGGCGCCGGGCTGCTCTGCGGCTGGAGCGATCAGGGCTCGCGGCCGGTCTTCGACCTCGTCACCGGCGTGTCGACCGGGGCGCTGACGGCCCCCTTCGCCTTCCTCGGCACGGCGTGGGATGCGCCGCTGAAGAGCGTCTACACCGACATCACCCCTGCCGACGTGCTGCGGACGCGCTTCGTCACGGCCGCGCTCACCGACGATGCGCTGGCGGACAATGCGCCCCTGTTCGGCACCATCTCGCGCCATCTCGACGAACGGATGCTCGGCGCGATCGCGGAGGGCTACGCGGAAGGGCGGTTGCTCCTGGTCGGCACGGCGAATCTCGATGCGCAGCTGCCGGTGACGTGGAACCTTGGCGCCATCGCGGCGAGCGGGCATCCCGGGGCACTGGACCTGATCCGGCGCATCCTGCTGGCCTCGGCCGCGGTGCCGGGCGCCTTCCCGCCGGTGATGATCGATGTCGCGGTGGGCGATCGCGCCTACCAGGAAATGCATGTCGACGGCGGCGCCTTCACCCAGGTCTTCCTCTATCCCCGGCGGCTTGCGGAACTGCGGGAGGCGCGGATCCGCCGCGGCCTGCCGGTCGTCCCGGCGCGCGCCTACATCATCCGCAACGCGCGGCTCGATCCGGACTGGGCGATGGTGGACCGGCGGACCCTCAGCATCGCCGGGCGGGCGATCAGCACCATGATCGCCTCCGGCGGCTACAACGACATCGTGCGCATCTGGAGCACGACGCGGCAGGACGGGGTCGACTTCAACCTCGCCTATATCGGCGCCGACTTCACCGGCTCCTTTCGCGAGCCCTTCGAGCAGGCCTACATGCGCCAGCTCTTCGACTATGCCTTCGCGCGCGCCAGGCGCGGCTACAACTGGGCGAAGCAGCCGCCCTGACGCGCGAGGATGACCTCAGCCCGCCGGCACCAGGCGCGAAGGGTCGGAACCAACACGACCACCGGAGCCGTCCGTCTCCCGCGACATCGCGAAGTCGTAGCGGATGCTCGGGATGTCCGGGATCGGCGCGCCCGGCAGGTCTGCCTTCTCCTGCACGACGAGCGAGGCCGACACGCCGAACACCGTGTCGCTGTCCACATGCGCGTCGTCGGCGAAGTACAGCGCCGTCACCAGGTCCCGGTAGCCCGGCGCGGTGACCAGGATGTGGATATGCGCGGGCCGGAACCCGTGCCGGTTCTGCTGGCGCACCATGGTGCCCACCGGCCCGTCCATCGGGATGGAGTAGCCAAGCGGCTTCAACGTACGGAGATGGAAGCGGCCCTCGCCGTCGCATGCGAACTGCCCGCGCATGTCCATCACCGACGGGTCGTGCGACTGCAGGTCATAGAGACCCTCGGCATCGGTCTGCCATACGTCGATCACCGCGTTCGGGATCGGGGCGCCGGCAGCGTCGGTCACCTGGCCGAAGATGACGATCTCCGGGCCGTCGGAATGCGCGGCGATGGTCTCGCCCAGCGCAAGCCGCGGCGCCTGCTCGCGGAAGAAGGGGCCGAGCAGGCTCGTCTCGGTGCCCGCGGCCTCCCGCCCCGTGGCGTCGTGCATGACGTTCACCAGACGCGACAGGCCGAGCACGTCGGAAAGGAGGATGAACTCCTGCCGGATCGGCGAGCAGGCCTGCCCGACCGCGGTCAGGAAGGCGATCCCCTTCAGCCATTCGTCTGGCGTAAGGTTCACCTCTCGCGCGAAGGCGTGGAGGTGGCGCACGGCGGCGTCCATGATCTCGCGCATGCGCGGATCCGGGGTGGCGGCCATCTGGGCGATGACCGCGTCGGTGATGGCATGCGCATCGAGATCCTGCACGGTGTCCTCCTGTCCGTCCGGCCCTGGTCCGGGGGCGGTCGTTGGTCCGGTGCTGGGGGCCTCCGAGCCGTCGGGCGGTCCGCTCAGCCAGTCGTCACATAGGCATCGAGCCCTGCCGCCGCGACGCCCCGGTGCATCGCGATGCAGTGTTCGGGGATGTCCTGGCGAAACGTCGCGCCGGCATCGGCCAATCGCCCGAGAAAGGCGTCGAGGTGCCGCATCCCCCCGTTCGGGATGTCATGCAGCACCAGCAGCGGGCGATCCTGCCCCAGGCATTCCGCCATGCCGCGCTTGGGCCAGTCCTCCGGGTCCTCCCAGTCATGCGCCAGCGCCGACCAGGTGACGACCGTTGCGCCGGAGGCGGCGAGATGGTCGCGCGCCTCGACGCTCAGCAGGTGCGGGCCGAGCCGCCCGCCGCCGCCGACCGGGCGGAACAGCCGGTCGGGGTGGCCGAGGGCGCCGATCAGCGCCTCGGTCCGCCCGATCTCGGCGTCCGCATGGCCCGGGTCCGCGCGGCGGCCGAGCGGCCCGCCATGGGTGAAGGTGTGGTTGCCGATCCAGTGGCCCTCGGCATGGGCCTGCTCTGCCAGGCGCCGCCGCGCCGGGTCCGCGAGCCATTTGCCGAGGACGAAGAAGGTGGCGCGCAGCCCGCGCCGGCGCAGCACCTCGAGTACGATCGGCGTCGCCTCGGGGTCGGGGCCGTTGTCGAAGCTGAGCGTGACGGTCGGCATCGCCGTCACCCGCGCGGGTCGATCGGCGTCGGCATGGGGCAGGCGGCCTCGATCACCTCCGCCGCGTCGAGGATGAGGTCCTCCCGCCAGCGCGCCGCCATGAGCTGCACGCCCATCGGCAGCCCCTCCGCGAGGCCGGTCGGGACCGAGACGCCCGGCAGGCCGAGCAGCGGCGCGGCGAGCATGGGCAGTTGCGCCCGGAAGACGCTGTCGAAGGCCTGCTGGCCCGCCACGTCGAGGCCCTGCGGGAAGGGCGGCTCGCTCGAGACCGGCAGAAGCAGGATCGTATGGGTCTTTAGGAACTGCGCCCATTGCCGCTGGCGCGTGGTGCGGCGGGCCGCGACCGCGGTCCAGGCCGTGAGGTCGAGCTGCGGCGCGCGCGCCATCATGGCGTCGAAGGTTTCCCGTGCGCCGCCGTCGGCCACCTTCATGAAGGCGTCGCGGAGGTGGATGCGGCCCTCGGTGCGGCTCAACGCCTCCCAATCCGCGGCGGTGCCGGGGAAGTCGGGCGGCGAGGCTTCTTCGACCGCGTAGCCCGCGGCGGCCAGGATGCGGCCGGCGCGCCGCACCGCCTCGGCCACCGCGGGGTGCACGCCGGTCCCGGCCGGGTCGACGCAGAGCGCGACGCGGATCGGCCGCGGCGGCGGCGGCCCGTCGAGCGGCGCGGGCATCCACCAGGGGTCGCGGATATCGCCCTCGGCCATCACGGACAGCGCCAGGCGCAGGTCGCGCACCGAGCGCGCCAGCGGTCCCTGTGTCGACATCAGCTGCGCCGAGATCGGCCGTTCGCCGGTCATGGTCGGGTTGTAGGCGGGGATGCGACCGAAGGAGGGGCGGATGCCCGCGACGCCGCAGGCATAGGCCGGGTAGCGGACGGAACCGCCGAGGTCGTTGCCATGCGCGATCGGCCCGATCCCCGCCGCGACGGCCGAGGCCGCGCCGCCCGAGGATCCGCCCGGCGTATGGCCCGCATGCCACGGATTCAGCGTGCGGCCATGCAGCTCGTTCTCGGTGAACCAGCGCATGGACAGCGCGGGCGTGTTGGTGCGCCCGAACAGGATGGCGCCGGCGTGGCGGAGGTTGCCGACGACGGCGCTGTCCTCCGCCGCCACCAGGTCGCGCAGGCCGACGCAGCCATTGCTGGTGGCGCAGCCCGTCTGGTCGACATTGATCTTGGTGCTGACCGGCACGCCGTGCAGCGGGCCGATTGCCTCCCCGCGCGCGAGCGCCGCGTCGGCGGCATCGGCGGCGGCGCGGGCCTCGGCATCGAGCACCTGCACCACGGCGTTCAGCGCCGGGTTCACCGCCGCGCAGCGAGCCAGCACCGACTCCGTCGCCTCCCGCGCCGAGATGGCCTTGAGGCGGATGGCCCGGGCCATGTCGACGGCGTCCCAGCGCCAGGGTTCGGGCGGAAGATGCTGCATCGCTGTGTCCCGTCGGTTGTCCTGGCGGCGAGCATAGGGTCACCCGCCCGCGCGTTGACAGGGGCGCCCCGGCACGGTCCGCTGGCCGGCCTCCGAGGAAGGACCCAAGATGCCGCTCGATCCCGGTGCCCAGCGCGTTCTCGACCTGATCCGCGAGGTCGGACGGCCGCCCCTGCACACGCTGAGCCCCATCGAGGCGCGCGCGGCGTCGTCGGCGTCCCGCACCGTGCTGCAGCCCGACCCGCAGGAGGTCGCGGAGGTCGCGAACCTGACCTGCCCCGGTCCGGCCGGCCCGATCGCGCTGCGGCGCTACCGTGGCCTCGGTGCGGCGGCGGGGCCGTTGCCCTGCCTGCTGTATCTGCATGGCGGCGGCTGGGTGATCGGCGATCTCGAGAGTCACGATCAGCTCTGCCGCGCGCTCGCGAACTACACCCAGGCGATGGTGATCGCCGTCGACTACCGGCTGGCGCCCGAGGCGATCTTCCCCGCCGCGGTGGACGACGCCGCCGCGGCGCTGCGCTTCGTGGTGGCGGAAGCAGCGTCGCTCGGCATCGATCCGGCGCGCATCGCGGTGGGTGGTGACAGCGCGGGCGGCAACCTTGCCGCGGTGCTGGCGCTGATGGGGCGCGACGGGACGCTGCCGGCGCCGGGCTTCCAGCTGCTGCTCTATCCGGCGACAGACATGGCGGGGAACACGCCGGCCTATGAGCGCTTCCTCGAGGGCTATCCGCTGACGACGGCCACGATGCGCTGGTTCATCGACCACTACATCCCCGACCACGCCGAGCGCATCGACTGGCGGGCCTCGCCGCTGCGCGCCGCCTCGCTGGCCGGCACGGCGCCGGCCTTCGTCATGACCTGTGGCCATGATCCGCTGGTCGATGAGGGCATCGCCTATGCGCGGCGGCTCGACCAGGAAGGGGTCAGCGTCACGCACCTGCACGTCGCGGACCAGATGCACGCCTACCTGACGATGGGGCGCTTCATCCCGGCCTCGGACCTGACGCTGCGCCAGGCGGCCGCCGCGCTGCGGGTGCATTGGGGGATCGGCTAGGCGCGCGCCGCGTGCTGCATTTCCTCGCGCTCTGCCTGCCGATCTTCGCGGTGGTGGCGATCGGCTACGGCGCGTCGCGACGACGGATGGTCTCGGCGGAGATGGTCGATTCCATCGGCCTTTTCGCCTTCTACGTCGCGCTGCCGGCGATGCTGTTCCGGCTGATGGCCGCGCAGCCGCTCGCCGAGAGTTTCGAGGGCGTCTACTTCGCCGGATATCTCGCGTCCTGCCTGGTCGTCTTCGGCGGCACCATGCTGGTCGCGATGGCGCTGGGGCGACGACGACCCTATGCGGCCGCGCTCGGCGCCGCGGCGGCGATGGGCAATGTCGGCTACCTCGCGCCGCCGCTGCTGCTGCCGATCCTCGGGCCGCGCGTCGCCGGGCCGGTCGCCATGGCGATCGTCGCCGAGGTCGCGGTCATCATCGCCATCGGCAGCGTGCTGATGACGCGCGCCGAGGCGGGGCAGGGGCTCTCGACATTGCTCGCGCGCGTCGCGGGGCTCGCGCGCAATCCGGTGATCCTGTCGGTCTTCGCCGGCGCGGCCATGGCAGCGACGAGCCTGCCCGTCCCGGACGCGATCGACCGCTTCCTGGCCTTCCTCGGCGGCGCGGCGGGGCCGACGGCGCTGTTCGCGCTGGGTGGCACGCTGGCGCGGCTGCATGTCGGGCGGAACCTGGTGGCGCTCGCGGGCGCGGTGTCGCTCACCAAGATCGCGGTCTATCCGGCGCTGGTCTGGTTGGTCCTCGGGCCGCTGCTCGGGCTCGACCGGGCCTGGGTCGCGGCCGGCGTGCTGCTCGCGGCCATGCCGACCGCGACCAACGCCTTCGTCCTGGCGCAGAGCAACGGCACCGCGGCGGACGAGGTCTCGGCCGCGGTGCTGCTGTCGACCATGCTCGCCGCCATCGCCTTTCCCGCCACCGCTTGGCTGCTGGCGCTGCCGGTTCCGCCCTGATCAGGCGAAGGGATCGGGCGGGTCGCCGTAGGGGTAGAACTTCCGCACGTCGAGGTGCTCGTAGGGCAGGGCCTCGAGCCGCACGGTGCCGAGGAAGGGTTCGTCCGGTTCCACCAGCAGGATGGTCGGCGCGAAGCCGCTGTCGTCGAAGCCGCGGCGGAAATGCACGCGCGACTTGATGGCGATGACGTCGTAGTCCGCCGCGCGCAGGCCGAGCGACCAGAGCTCCTCCGGTTCCATGATCTGCACCAGGAAGGGGCTGAGCACGACGACGTTGCCGTCCCCGAAGCGGATCGCGATCCAGGACTGCCCGGTGCCGGCCGCACGACGGGATGTCGCGTCGGCGACGAGCAGGACCTCGCCCACGATGCGCACCGGATCGCCGGCGGATGGATCGACGCGGCCGCCGATCTCGACCTCCACCGCGTCTCCGGGCTTCGCAGTTGCCAGCGCGGCGATCGCCTCCGGCGCCGCGATGGTCGCGACCAGCGTGCGCGACAGGCCCTGGGCGATGATCTCCCGCAGCAGCCAGGTGGCGTAGCCCGAGCGGTCGCTGTGGTCGGCGAGCACGACCGGCCCGCGGCCCTCGGCGACGGCCTGCTTCGCCATCGCCACGCCCTCGGCGATGCGATGCACCTTGGCGCTGGCGAGCAGATCCGCCCGCCGCCGCCAGGCCCAGCGGCCCATGTCGTCCGCGATGCGGCGCGCGAGCTCCGGCTTGCCGTTGGTGATGACCTGGAAGGTCATGCCGGCATCGGGCACGTCACTCCAGGGGAAGCCGAAATAGACATTGACGAAGACGTCCGGCTCGCGCGCTTCCCAGGTCAGCGCGCGCTGCACCAGGTCCGACCAGGGCGGGGCGCCCGTCCATTGCAGCACGGTGGGCGAGAGGATCGGCAGCTTCAGCGTGACATGCGCGGGCACGTAGTCGCCGCGGATGGCGCGCACCAGCATGCGCGCGGCGCGCGCGCCCTGCAGGTGCATGTCGTAGTGCGGGAAGTACTTCACGCTGAAGGCGAGGTCGGCGTGGCGGAGGAATTCCGCATCCTCGTTGCCATGCGGGTCGAAGGTCGCGGCGATGCGGGCCTTGGGTCCCAGCACCTCGCGCACGCGGCGCGCGATCTCGGCTTCCGGCCGCGGCACGCCGCGCACGCCCATCGCACCGTGCAGCGCGAGGTAGGCGCCGTCGAAGGGGCCTTGCGCCATGAGGTCCGCGATCTGCTGGCCGAGGAACCGCTCGAAGGCTTCGTTGGTGATCCAGCCCGACCCCGTGCCGGTCTTCGGCCAGAGCGGGGATTCGATGCCGACCAGTTCGACCCTGTCGAATTCGCGCGCGACCTGCACGAAGCCGCCCATGTAGCCCTTGGGATCGGTGGCGAGCAGCGCCTCGCCCGCCGCGGGCGAGCCGGGGTAGCGGAAATCCTCCTCCGCCGTGTCGAAGGGCAGGAAGGTGACGGTCTCGTGCGCGAATTGCAGGACGGCGATGCGCATGGGTTCAGAACCGATCGGCGCGATAGGGTTCGGGGTCGATGAAGGGTGTCTCTCCGTCCATCATCTCCGCGATCAGCCGGCCGGTGGTCGGGCCGAGCGTGAAGCCCTGATGCGCGTGGCCGAAGGCGCACCACAGGCCCTGCTGCCCCGGGAACTTTCCGATGATGGGCAGCATGTCGGCGGTGCAGGGGCGCACGCCCATCCAGGGCTCGCGTTCCACCGGTTCGCCCAGCGGCAGCAGGGTGCGCGCGACCGGTTCCGCGCGGGCCAACTGCACCGGCGTCGGCGGCTCGTCCACGCCGGCGAACTCGGCGCCCGTGGTCAGCCGGACCCCGGCGCGCATCGGGGCGAGGAGGAAGGCGCTTTCGGTATCCAGGATCGGGCGGTTCAGCACCGCATTGCCCTGCATGTGGAAATGCCGGTGGTAGCCACGCTTGCCGAAGGTCGCCGGCGCATAGCCGAGCGGCTTCGTCACCTTGTCCGCGAAGGCGCCGAGGGCGATCACCGCCTGCTCGGCCTCCGCCGGACCGTCGGCGGTCTGCACCTGCCAGCCGGCGCCGCTGCGCACGAGGCTCGCCGCGTCGCCGGTCACGAAGCGCCCCCCTTCCTCGAGGAACAGCCGCGCATAGGCCATCACCAGCCCGTGCGGATCGCTGACCGAGACCGGGTCCGTCCAATGGATCGCGCCGTGCCGCGTCTTGAGCAGGTGCGGCTCGGCGGCCGCGAGCGCCTGGCTGTCCAGCACCTTGAAGTTCACGCCATGGGTGCGGTGGCCTTCCTCGGCCTTCGCCACCGCCGCGGCGAGGGTCTTCTCGTCCGAGAACATGCGGATCCAGCCAATCGGGCGCAGCAGCGGCATGGCGTCCGTGCCGCGCGCGAAGGCGTAATGCTCGTCGAGGCAGGTCTCGATCAGCTTCGCATAGGCCTCGGCGATCTTCGCGTAGCGGTGGGGTTCGGAATTCCACCAGTAGCGCAGCAGCGGGGTCGTCAGCGCCGGCAGCGCGTTCCAGTGGTAGTAGGCGTCGATCGACTTGTTCCGCGCGATGCGCAGGATCTCGGAGGTGTCGCGCGGGAAGGGGTGGGGGTGCACCGCTTCGCGCTGGATCAGCCCGCCATTGCCGAAGGATGCGCCCTCGCCGGGCTGCTGCCGATCGACGAGGAGGACGTCGTGGCCGCGGCGGCGCAGGTGCAACGCCACCGAAACGCCAACCATTCCGGCGCCGAGGACGATGACCGTCTTGGGCATGTGGGAGGGATCCTTCAGATGAAGGCCGCAGTTTGGGTGCGTCCGGCGCGGTCGATCAAGGTGCCGCGGTGCCTTGGCGGCCATGCGCGTCGGTGCGATACCGGACGACACGAAAAGCCACTGAGGAAGCCTCCCATGACCAGCGCCGAGGACGCGCCAGTGACCTGGCACGCCATCCTGCGCCAGGCGCTCAAGGACAATGATGTCCGCCTGGTGACCTATGTTCCCGACAACGTGCTGCGCCCGTTGCTCGACGGCATCCATGCCGATCCCTTCTTCACCGCCTTCCCCTGCGCGCGCGAGGAAGAGGCCGTCGGCATCGTGACCGGCGCGACCATGGCCGGGATGCGCGGCGTGGTGATGATGCAGACCTCGGGCTTCGCGACGCTGCCGAACGCGCTGGCTTCGCTGCCGGTCGCCTTCCAGGTGCCGGTGCTGATGGTGGTCAGCGAGCGCGGCACGATGGGCGAGTTCAACCCGGGCCAGGCCATCGTCTGCCGCACCATGCGGCCGATCCTCGATTCCATGGGCATCGAGCACCACACCATGACGCGGCTGGACGAGGCGGCCTTCATGGCCGACCGCACCATCCGCCAGGCCTTCGCCACGCGCTGGCCGGCCTGCCTCATCATCTCCCCGCTGCTGAGCGGAGGCCGCAAGTGACCGACACGACGGACAACCTGCATGTGATGAACCGCGCGGCGCTGACCAAGCGCCTGGTCGCGGGGCTGAAGAACCGCGAGGCGGTGATCGGCGGCATCGGCAATTCCAACTGGGACCTCTGGGGCGCCGACAAGACCCGGGGCGAGAATTTCTACATGCTGGGCAGCATGGGCCTCGCCGCGCCGATCGCGATGGGCGTGGCGCTGGCGCAGCCGAAGCGGCGCGTCTTCGCGCTCGAAGGCGACGGGTCGCTGCTCATGCAGTTGGGCTGCCTGTCGACCATCGCCGCGCAGGCGGTGAAGAACCTTTGCGTCGTGGTCTGGGACAACGGCATCTACCAGATCACCGGCGGGCAGGGCACGCCGGCCGCGGCCGCGCGGACGGACATCGTCGCCATCGCGCGCGCCTCGGGCATCGCCAACGCCGCCTGGGCGGCTGATGAGGCGGAGTTCGACGCGCTGGTCGCGAAGGCGCTGACGACGGACGGCCCGCACGTGATCGGCGTGAAGATCGACCAGGAGCCCGGCCGGAACCAGACCGACCGCGATCCCATCCGGTTCCGCGAATCCTTCATGCGGGCGATGGCCCTGCCCGTCTGACGGATTGGAGGGGCGCCGCCCCTCCAAGCCTCCCCGCCAGGGGGCGGCGGCCCCCTGGACCGCGGTAACCGGGCGCCGGTTCCGGAAGGGTCAGATCATCTGGCCGCGCAGGAAGCCCAGCGCGGGCAGCGGTTGCCACTTGCGCGGCAGGTCCGCCCGGCGAATCGGGGTCACGGAATAGTTCGGGATGGGCTGCTTCGCGCGCACCAGCCAATCGGCATAGGCCTTCACCTGCTGGTCCCGCCAGGCGCGGTCGTCCAGCGCCTGGGTACGGGACCGGAAGACCTCTGCGATGCGGCTCTTGCGCCCTACCGTCGCCACGACGGCCCAGAGCGTGTCGTCATCCCCGCCACGGACGTTGACCAGGATCCCCACGCCGCAAGCCTCTCAAATCCCGCCCCGGGGGGTCAAGCGTCAGGCGGCGGCAGGCGCCAGGCCGATGCGGTCCAGCGCGCCGACCTCCCGTTCCAGCAGGGGCTTCACCTGCCGTTGCCAGGCCTCGATCGACCGCATGCCGGTGGCGGGGTCCATGTCCCCCACCTGGACCTGCAGCAGGTAATGGCAGGGGGCGGCGGCGCGGATCTCGGCGGCCATGCGTGCGGCGACGGTCGCGGCATCGCCGACCATCATGTGGGCGCCCATCTCCTCGAGGCTCGGTTCGCCCTCCCAGGTCTTTTCGATGATCATCCCGCCGTCCATCTCCTGCTCCCTGCGGCGCAGGCTCTGCGACAGGCGAATCTGCCAGCGCGTGTTCTCGAGGAAGCGTTGCGCCTCATCCTTGTCGTCGGTGACGCAGAAGGGGCGCATGGCGCCGAAGCGCAGCGTTTCGCCGGTCTTGCCGGCGCTGCGGCGGATCCCCTCGAAGCGTGCGCGGGCCGCGGCGAGCATCGCCGGCGTGAAATGCCGCGGCGTCACCATCACCACGCAGTCGCGCTGCGCGGCGTAGCGGTGCAGGTCGGGATTGTCGCCGGCGACCCAGACCTCCGGCATGCCGCGCACCGGGCGAGGGGCGATATGCGCAGCGGGCATGCCGTAATGCGTGCCCGAATGGGCGAAGGTCTCGGCCGCGAAGGCCTTCTCCATCATCTCCATCGCCTCGAGCAGCCGGGGCGTCGATTCCGCGAGGTCCTGGCCGAAGCGCTCGAATTCGTAGGGCTGGTAGCCGCTGCCGATGCCGAGCACGAGCCGCCCATGCGTCAGCGAATCCACCATCCCTATCTCCGCGATCAGCCGCGACGGATGATACAGCGGCACGATCACCACGCCCGAGGCGAGGCGGATGCGCGAGGTCTCGCCGGCCAGCCGCGCGACCATCATCAACGGGGATGGGCAGACGCAGTAGTTGGAGAAATGGTGCTCGGCGAACCAGGCGATGGAGAAGCCGGCCTGCTCGGCGGCCTTCACCTGCGCGACCGTGACATCGTAGATGTCGGCGGTCGACCTGCCGCGCGTGCGGTAGCCCATGAGGTTGAACAGGCCGACATCCATGGACGCGTTCCCTCGTTTCCTGCGTTGTCGCGCATGGTCCCGCGAAGCACGGGAGCCGGCAAGGGCGGGTGGCTTGCCCGCGCAGGCTGGCCGCGCTGATCTGCCGGACGAACCAGGGGGGAGAGACGCGCGTGATCGTGATCGGCCGGGGCAGCGTGCAGCAGGACGAATGCGACGTGATGGGGCACATGAACGTGCGCCACTACGTCGCGCGCGTGACGGATGCCCTGGCCTGGCTGCTGCTCGAAGGCGGCCTGCCGCCGTCGCGCGCCGGCTTCGCCGTGCAGGACCAGCACATCCGCTTCCTGCGCGAGATGTCGCCGGGCACGCCCTTCACCATCCTGGGCGGCCTGGTCGCGGGGGACGGCCCGCGTGCGCGGTGCTTCGCCGAGATCCGCAACAGCGCGACCGGGGACGCCGCGGCGACCTTCGTGACCGACATCCTCTGCACTGCCGCGGTCCCGCGCTCGGCCTTCGCGCGGTTGCGGGTGGAGGTCCCGGCCCATGCCGCCCCGCGTGGCCTGCCTTTCGGCCCGGCCAGGCCGCTGCCGGACCGCGCCGCTGCGCTGGCGATGGGCCTGGCCGAGGCCTATCGCGGCGCGGTCCGCGCCGATGAATGCGACCGCGACGGCGCGATGCGGCCGGACGGCGTGATCGCCCGCGTCTGGGACGGCGTGCCGAACCTGCGCAACCGCGGCACCGGCCTCGGCGTGAAGGAGGAAGGCGTCGGCGGCGCGGCGCTGGAATACCGCCTGCTGCACCTCGCGCCGCTGCGCGCGGGACAGCTCGTGACGGTCACCAGCGGCCTGCGCGCGCTGGGGGACAAGACCTCGACCTGGACGCACCTGCTGCATGACGGCGAGACCGGCGCGCCCGTCGCGGCGGCGGAGGCGGTGGGCGTCGCCTTCGACCTCAAGGCGCGCAAGGCGATCGCCATTCCCGCGGCGCAGCGTGCTGCGCTCGAGGCGTTGCTGGTCCCCGGGCTCGGCCTGTAGCGCCGCGCTGGCGCTGCGCCGTCGCAGCCGGTATGTCCGGCGGAAACCGGCCCGCCGGGCCGCAGGGAGGATGTCCGCCATGACCTTCGCCATCGGCCGCCGCGCCACGCTCGGCCTGATCGCCGCCGGCGCCGCCGTTCCGGCCGCCCGCGCCCAGACCGTACCGCGCCCGGCCCGCGTCATCGTCGGCTTTCCGCCGGGGGGATCGTCGGACGTGGTCGCGCGGCTCTATGCGGAGCGCCTGCGCGGCCTCTACGCCCCGACCCTGGTGGTGGACGGGCGCGTCGGCGCCGCCGGGCGCATCGCCGTCGAGTTCGTGAAGGGCGCCGACCCCGATGGCCTGACCTACCTGCAGACGCCCGCCTCGATGCTGACGCTGCAGCCGCACGTCTTCCCGCGCGAGGTCCGCTACGACGCGCTGACCGACCTGATCCCGGTCTCGACCGTCTGCTCCTACCCCTTCGCCTTCGCCGTGCCGAAGGACCATCCGGCGCAGACCCTGCCGGCGTGGATCGACTGGGCCAAGGCGCAGCGGGCGGAACTGCCCTGGGCCTCGCCGGCGGCAGGCTCGGCGCCGCACTTCATCGGCATCATGCTGGCGAAGAAGGCGGGGCTGAACATGACCCACGTGCCCTTCCGCGGCGCGGCGCCGGCGGTGCAGGACCTGATCGCGGGGCGGCTCACCTGCTTCATCGGCGTGCTCGGCGACGTCTCGCCGCACCAGGGGCAGGGGCTGCGGCTGCTCGCCGTCTCCTCGCCGGCGCGCAACCCGCGCTTCCCGGAGGTGCCGACCTTCGCGGAACTCGGCCATCCGGACCTCAACAAGGACGAGTGGTTCGGCGCGCTGCTGCCGGCCAACACGCCGGCGCCGATCGTCGAAGGCCTGCACCGCGCGATCCGCGCCGCGGCCGCGACGCCCGAGATGATCGCGGCGCTCGATCGGCTCGAATACATGCCCACCACCTCGGACAGCCCCGCCGCCTTCGCTGCGCGTATTCGGCAGGAGCGTGAGGATTGGGGGGCGGTTGTGCGCGAGAGCGGATTCCGGCCGGAGAACTGACGCGGAAGATCGGGGGGAGAAGGGAACTTCTCCCCCCGAACCCCCCTCAACCTTCTTTGGATCCAGATGCGCGAGATACGGCTCAACGCCTTCGACATGGCCTGCATCGGCCACATCCAGCAGGGGATGTGGACCCATCCGCGGGACCATTCGCTCGACTACCTCTCGCTCGATCATTGGACCGGGCTTGCAAAGCTGCTCGAGCGCGGGCTGTTCGACGGGCTGTTCCTCGCCGACGTCCTTGGCGTCTACGACGTGCATGGCGGCAGCCAGGACGCGGCGATCCGCCACGCGGTGCAGGTGCCGCTGCTCGACCCGATGCTGCTGGTGCCTGCGATGGCGGCGGTGACGCAGCATCTCGGCTTCGGCGTGACGGTGAACCTCGCCTGGGAACCCCCGGCGCTGCTGGCGCGGCGCTTCTCGACGCTCGACCACCTCACGCGCGGGCGGATCGGGTGGAACATCGTCACGGGCTATCTCGACAGCGCGGCCCGCGCGATGGGCCTCGACCGGCAGATGGCCCATGACGACCGCTACGACATGGCGGACGAGTTCATGGAGGTCGCCTACCGGCTCTGGGAGGAATCCTGGGCGGCGAACGCCGTGAAGCGCGACCGCGCGACGGGCACCTACGCCGATCCCGCGCGCGTCGCGCGCATCCGGCACGAAGGCCGGCAATACCGCCTCGACGCGCCGCACCTGGTCGAGCCCTCGCCCCAGCGCACGCCGGTGCTCTACCAGGCCGGCGCCTCGGATCGCGGGCGCGCCTTCGCCGCACGGCACGCCGAATGCGTCTTCATCAACGGTGGACCGAAGCCGCATGTCGCGGGGCTGGTGAAGGACCTTCGGGCACGCGCCGGCACGCGGCCGATCCGCGCCTTCATGGGTGCGACGCTGATCCTGGGACGCACCGCGAAGGAAGCGCAGGACAAGCTCGAGGACTATCGCCGCCACCGCAATGTGGAAGCGGCGCTGGTGCACGCCTCGGCCTCGCTCGGCTTCGACCTCGCGGCCTACGGGATGGATGACGAACTGCCGGGTACCTCCGAAGCGATCCGGTCGAATGTCGAGGCCCTGCGCGCCGCGGCACCCCGCGCGACCAAGCGGGCGCTGATCGACCGCCTGGTCCTCGGCAGCCGCCAGCCGCCCATCGTCGGCAGCGTGGACGAGGTCGCGGAGGCGCTGATCGCCTGGACCGACGAGGCCGACATCGACGGCTTCAACCTCTCCCGCACCATCGTTCCCGAATGCCTCGAGGACGTGGTCGAGCTGCTGGTGCCTGCGCTGCAGGAGCGTGGGCGCTACAAGCGTGCCTACGCCCCCGGTACCTACCGCGAGAAGCTCTTCGGCGCCGGCCCGCGCCTCGCCGCCCCGCATCCGGCCGCCGCCGTCGCCCGCTGACTTGCCGGCAGGCGGCTCCGCGCTACCTTCTGGCAAACCCCAGGGGATTCCTCGATATGGACGGACACCAGATGCCCGCCGCGGCTGCGGCGCTCGCCCTGCGCTACGGCGTCGGCGCCGAGCCCAAGGCCGGGCCATGGAGCGACACCATCGCGCTCATGCTCTCCCACCGGTCGGTGCGCGGCTACAAGCCGGATGCGCCGCCGCCGGGTACGCTGGAGACGCTCGTCGCCGCCGCCCAGTCCGCCGCGACCTCGTCGAACCTGCAGACCTGGTCGGTCGTGGCGGTGGACCGGCCGGAGACGCGCGCCGAGCTTGCCGTCATCGCCGGCAACCAGAAGCACATCGAGCAGTGCCCGATCTTCCTGGTCTTCCTCGCCGACGTGTCGCGCAACGGGCGGCTGGCGGCGCAGGAGGGGACCGAGCTCGCGGGCATGCCCTACCTGGAATCCTTCCTGGTCGCGGCGATCGACGCGGCGCTCGCGGCGCAGAATGCGGTCGTGGCGGCGGAAAGCCTCGACCTGTCGACGGTCTATATCGGCGCCCTGCGCAACGACGTGACGCGGGTCGCCGGGCTGCTCGGCCTGCCGCCGGGCGCCACGCCGGTCTTCGGCCTGTGCGTCGGCTACGCGGCGCCGGGCCGCGAGGGCGAGGTGAAGCCGCGCCTGCCCCAGGCCGCGATCCTGCACCGCGAGACCTACGACGCCGACGACCAGGGCCACCGCGCCGCCTACGACCCGCGCATGGCGGAATTCTCCCGCCGCAACGAGATGGCCGGCGACACCTGGACCAGGCGCGTGATCGCGCGGCTCGGGACGATGAAGGCGCTGAACGGGCGCGACCGGCTGAAGGAGAAGCTGATCGCGCTGGGCTTCCCGCTGAAGTAGCCGCTACGGGGGCGCAGCTCGACGCTGCGGCCCCGCCCCGCGGCGATCAGCGCCGGATCACGCCGTCGAAATAGGCCACGGTCCGGCGCAGCCCTTCCTCGAGCGGCACCTTGGGCTCCCAGCTGAGCAGCCGCTTGGCCAGCCCGATATCGGGGCAGCGCCGCGTCGGGTCGTCCTGCGGCAGCGGCCGCTGCTCGAGCCGCGCGCCCTCGCCGCACAACGCGATCACGCGGTCGGCGAGCTCGCGCACCGTGATCTCGTGCGGGTTGCCGAGGTTCACCGGTCCCGTCACCTCGTCCGGCGTGTCCATCAGCCGCATCAGGCCTTCGACCAGGTCGTCCACGAAGCAGAAGGAACGCGTCTGCGTGCCTTCGCCATAGATGGTGATCGGCTTGCCCGACAGCGCCTGGACGATGAAGTTCGACACCACGCGCCCGTCATTCGGGTGCATGCGCGGGCCATAGGTGTTGAAGATGCGCGCCACCTTGATGCGCACGCCGTGCTGGCGCTTGTAGTCGAAGAACAGCGTCTCGGCGCAGCGCTTGCCTTCGTCGTAGCAGGCGCGGGGGCCGAGCGGGTTCACGCTGCCGCGGTAATCCTCGGTCTGCGGATGCACCTCGGGGTCGCCATAGACCTCGGAGGTCGAGGCCTGCAGCACCTTCGCCTTCACGCGCTTCGCCAGGCCCAGCATGTTCAGCGCGCCGCTGATGCTGGTCTTGGTCGTCTGCACCGGGTCGAACTGGTAGTGCACCGGGGAGGCCGGGCAGGCCAGGTTGTAGATCTCGTCGACCTCCACATAGAGCGGGAAGGTCACGTCGTGGCGCATCGCCTCGAACTGCGGGTGCTGCAGCAGGTGCGCGATGTTGTCCCGCGTCCCGGTGAAATAGTTGTCGACGCAGAGCACCTGGTGCCCTTGTGCGAGCAACCGTTCGCAGAGATGGGACCCGATGAAGCCGGCCCCGCCCGTCACCAGCACACGCTTGCGAGACAACATGCCGCCGCACTCTCCCTGATCGTCGAAACCCCGCGCCGCGGCGGGTGTCGCAGATGGCGCACCCCACCCCGGGGACGGCCGACCCGCTCCGAGGCGCTCTTCTGATGCAGTCGCGTCGCCGGGACAAGCGGCCGATCAGGCGGGTGTCGCCTTCTCCAGCGCGGGCAGGCCGGTCCGGAACCGCATCACCACCCGCAGGCCATCCTCGGGGAAGGTGAGGGCGACGTCCGCCCCCGGCCCAAGGTCGTGCATGAGGCCGCGCTCGAGCAGCCGCATGCCGAAGCCGCGCCGGTCCGCGGAGGGCGGGATCACCGGCGGCCCCCCTGTCTCATGCCATTCGAAATGGGCGACGCCGTTCTCGTCGCGCGACCAGGTGACATCGACCTCGCCGCCCGGCCGGGACAGGGCGCCGTGCTTCACGGCGTTGGTGGCGAGTTCGTGGAGGGCAAGGATCAGGGCCTGGGCCTGGCCCGGATCGACCTGGATGCGGCCCGAACCCCTGACGCGGATCTGCCGCCCTGCCTCGGTCCACGGCGCCAGGCCCGCGGAGACGACCCGCGCGAAGTCGACGCGGTCCCAGCCATGGGCCGCCAGGAGATCATGGCTGCGGGTCAGCGCCTGGAGCCGGCCGACGAATTCCCGACCGAAGGCGCCGCTGTTCGACGAGCCCCGCCGGACGGATTGGGCGGCGATGGACTGCACCGTGGCCAGGGTGTTCTTGACCCGGTGGTTCAGCTCGGTGACCAGGAGTTCCCGCGACCGTTCCGCCCGGACCCGGTCGGTGACGTCCTGCAGGACCGCGGACACGCCTGTCACCGCGCCTTGGGCGTCCTTCACCGGATGGCATGAGGCGAGCCAGTGCCGCAGGTTCTGCACCGCGCCCGGCGCCTGCCCGGTGCAGGTGACGTCGAGCACCGGCCGGCCGGTGGCGAGTACATCCTTCTGCGCGGCTTCGAGCGGTCCGGCGAGACCCTCGGGCATCACCTCGTGCGGGGCGCGTCCGACATGGGTTTCGGGGGGAAGCCCGCTGATGGCGGCGAAGCGCGCATTGACGTTCACGAAGCGCAGCGAGGCATCGACCAGCGCCAGCCCCACCGGAACCGTGTCGTAGACCGCGCGCAACTCCGCGACGGTCTGGCGGACCTGCGCTTCGTTTACGCGGTGCGCCGCGGCGGCGCCGCGCGATTCCGTCACGTCGTGGATGGCGCCGGCCCATTCGATCAGCGTGCCGTCCTCGTCGCTGATCGGCACGCCGGTCGCCCGGACCCAGCGCCAATCCCCGTCGTCGCTGGCGTTCCGAACCCGGAATTCGACGCCGATGGCGCCGCGTGCGACCAGGGCGCGGCCCCATTCGGCCAGCGTCGGCGCGCGATCGTCCGGATGGACCATCTCGATCCAGCCGTCGCCGCGGAAGGCGGGCGCCTTCTGGCCGGTGAGGCCGGCCCAGCCGGCCGCCTCGGTCCAGCCGCCGGCGACGTCGGCGCGCCAGAGGACCAGCGCGCCCGCCTCGGCCAGGGCGCGCAGCCGGCGTTCGCGCTGTTCCGCGGCCTGCTGGGCGGCGGCCAGGGCCGCGCCGAGGTCGGCCAGTTCCGCCGGCGCCGCGATCGCGGGCGGCGGGGGCGCCGCGGCATCGCCGCGCAGCATCTCGGCAACCGCGGCCGCGTGCCGCGTCAGCTCATGGATCGGATCGACCATGACGCGGCGTGTCCGCAGGACGGCAAAGGCGGCCATCAGCAGCGACACCGCCACCGCGCCGAGAACGACCGGGAGGAGGCGCCTCAAGGGGAGCTCGGCAGCGGTGGTGGGCTGCCAGGCGACGGCCCGCCATTCGGCCGCCTCGGACAGATAGGCGACCGCCACGCGGACCGCGGCCCCCCGCCCGGTATGGCTGGTCCGCACCTCCCCCTGGGGCATCACGGAGACGATGCGCCAATCGGGCAGGTCCTCCGGGCCGCCGCCGCGCTCGACGATGCCGCGGCCGCGGCTGTCCAGCAGGGCCACCAGCCCGCCGGGCGAGACCGGGAGCAGCCGGTCGGGATCGAGCGGCGTGCTGAGCACGGCTTCCGTCCGCCCGTCCCGCAACAGCGGAACCAGGAGCATCGGCGGGATGGCGGTGTTGCCGGGGCCGGCGAGGACATCGCTCACCCGGGCGCGGCCGGTCTCGATCGCCCACAGCCCGGCCGCGACGGCGGGTGTCGATGCCAAGGGCGTGCCGAAGGGCTGCGTCGTGTCGACCATCATGCCGAGGCCACGATCCAGCAGCCCGACCGGGGCATCGAGGGCGGCCGCCACGCGGCGCGCCGCGGCGTCCGTCGCTTCCAGGGCCCCGAGGCTCCGTTCCCCGTCGAGCGCGCTGCCGAAGGCCTGCAAGGCGAAGCGCCGGGACTGGATCTCGGCATCCGCCATGCCCGCGGCCGCCCGGGCCGCGGCATTCAGCCGCAGCGCGGCTTCCTCTTCGACCCAATCGCGCAGGAACACGCCGACCAGCGCCCCACCCAGCAGGAGAGGCACGAGCCCGGCAAGCGCAACAATGCGAAGGCGCCCCGCGAGGCCGGGGCGAACGGAACCCTGCATGCCGGTATCGTTTTCGATGCCCGAGGCACCCCTCGCAATGGTCGCGGCGACTCGCAAAACCAAGTGTTCCCAGGATCGGGCAAGCTTGTCGGGCTTGCAAGTTTCGCCGCGTTGGGGCCTTCCTCACGATGCTGGCAGAACTGTGAGCGAGGGCGCGGAGTCGCAGATGATTCGACATCGGCAGGGCTTGGTCTGTGCCGCGTTCATCCTGCTGGCTGCCTGCGCCGCGGAACCCCCGGCGGAGGAACCGCTGCCGCTGCCGCCGCCACCGCCCCCGCCGCGCCCCCCATTGGTCCGCCCCACCACGCCGGGCCCCGCCCTGCCGGAGACGGACGCGCTGCCCGGATCGCCCGGCAGCAGGGCCCCCGAAAGCGGCACCGAGGCTCCGGCCCCGGCGGAGGCGATGCCCGCGGCGCCGGCCTGGCGCGTGGCGCGGGACGGTGTCCTCGGCTGCGCCGATCCGTCCTCGCTGCGCCTGTTGCGCCAAGGCGCCGACGGAAATCCCCGGGTCCTCGCCGAGACGCGGGCCGCCGGTGGGTGCCGGACCACCTTCCGCGTGAATTCCTGGACCGTCGAGGCACAGGATGGCGGGCTGGTGCGCATGCGCCTGGTCAACGGCCCGCCCCTGACGCTGTGGTTTGCGCGCGAGGACGTCGTCGCGCCCTGACCCCGTCTTGCCGCACCTGGGACGCGGCGTGACACTGCACGGAGGGAAGGGAACTCCGTGCGGATGAATTGGGAAGCCGAACTGCAGGAATTGCGCCGGCGCGAGGCGATGGCTCGCGAGATGGGCGGGCCGGACAAGGTGAAGCGCCAGCACGATGGCGGCCGCCTGACGGTGCGCGAGCGCGTCGAGGCGCTGGTCGACAAGGGCTCCTTCCACGAGGTCGGCGCCATCGCGGGACGTGCCGAGTACACCGCGAAGGGCGACCTCAAGGACTTCACGCCGTCCAACTGCGTCATGGGGCGCGCGCTGGTCGATGGCCGGCCGGTCGTCGTGGTCGGCGACGACTTCACTGTCCGCGGCGGCAGCGCGGATGCGACCATCCGTGAGAAGCCGATCATGGCGGAGCGCATGGCGGCCGAGCTCCGCCTGCCGATCGTCCGGCTGATCGAGGGATCGGGTGGCGGCGGTTCGGTCAAGACGATCGAGACGACGGGGCGCGCCAACCTGCCGGGCGGCGTCGGCGGCACGCAGCTCTACCAGCAGACCACGGCGAACATGGGCATCGTGCCGGTGGTGACGCTCGGGCTCGGTTCGGTCGCGGGGCTCGGCGCGGCGCGGCTCGCGGCGGCGCATTACTCGGTGATGACGAAGTCCTCCGCGATGTTCGTCGCCGGGCCGCCGGTGGTGGCGCGGCTGGGCGAGAAGCTCGACAAGCGCGACCTCGGCGGCTGGCAGATCCAGTGCAAGGCGGGCGCCGTCGACGACGCGGTGGACACCGAGGAGGAAGCCTTCGCGCTGGCGCGGCGCTTCCTCTCCTACATGCCCTCCTCGGTCTTCGAACTGCCGGCCGCGACGCGCAACCGCGACGACGTGGCGCGGCGCGACGAGAAGCTGATCTCCGCCATCCCGCGCGACCCGCGCCAGGCCTACAAGATGCGGCCGATCATCGAGACGCTGGTCGACAAGGGATCCTTCTTCGAGATGGGGAAGTGGTTCGGGCGGCCGGTGATCACGGGCCTCGCGCGGCTCGACGGTCGGGTGGTCGCGGTGCTGGCCTCGGACCCGATCTTCCAGGGCGGGTCATGGACCGCGGATGCCTGTTCCAAGATCATCCGCTTCGTCGACCTCGCCGAGACCTTCCACCTGCCGGTCGTCTACCTGATGGACTGCCCGGGCTTCGCGGTGGGGCTCGAGGCCGAGAAGACTGCGACGATCCGCTGGGGCGTGCGGGCGATGGCGGCGGTGAACCAGTGCCGCCAGCCCTGGTGCACCATCATCGTGCGCAACGCCTTCGGCGTGGCGGGCGTGGTGCACCAGCCGGCGGGTCGGTATTCAATCCGCTACGCCTGGCCCTCGGCGCGGTGGGGCTCGCTGCCGCTCGAAGGCGGCGTGGAGGCGGCCTATGCCGCCGAGGTCGCGGCCGCTGAGGACAAGGATGCCAAGGTCGCCGAAATCGAGGAGCGGTTGCAGAAGCTCCGCTCCCCCTTCCGCACGGCCGAGGCCTTCTGGGTCGAGGAGATCATCGACCCGCGCGACAGCCGGAAGCTGCTCTGCGAGTTCGCGCGCCTCGCGGATCCGCTGCGTGCGCCGGGCACGGCCGCCTTCACCATGCGGCCGTGAGGGCGGCGCCTATTCGGGCGTGATCCCCGCGGCCTGGACGACCTGGCGCCATTGCGCAACCTCGCTGCGCAGCCGCGCGGCGAGCGGGTCGGGGCCGCTCAGGACCAGCAGCGATCCGCGTTCGGCCATGCGACGCGACAACTCGCTGTCGGGCGCTGCGAGCGGGCCGAGTTCCGCGTTGATCCGCCGGATCGCCTCCGGCGCCGTCTGTTTCGCCGCGAACAGGCCGAACCAGAAGGGCACGGCGTAGCCCTGGATGGTCTCCCCGATCGCGGGGACCTCCGGCAGCAGCGGTGCGCGCGTCGCCGTCGTCACGCCGATGGGGCGGATCGTCCCGGCGCGGATGTGCTCGAGCGCGAGCGACAGATCCCCGACGAAGGTGTCGATCTCGCCCGCCAGCAGCGCCGTCATGATCAGCCCCGCGCCGCGATAGGGCACGTGCAGCAGGTCGACGCCGGCCTTCTGCATCAGGAAGGCGCTGGCGAGATGCGTGGCCGAGCCGATGCCCGAGCTGCCGACCGAGACGCGCCCGGGATTCTCCTTCGCGCGGGCGAGGTAGGCCGCGAGGTCCGCCGGCCCGTTGGCGCGCACGCAATAGACCAGCGGCGCCTCGGTCACGATCGTCACCGGCAGCAGGTCGGTGAAGGGATCGAAGCCGAGGTCGCGCTTCAGCGCCGGCAGCGTCGCGACGGAATTGGAGGTGATCAGGAAGCTGTGCCCGTCGGTCGCGGTCGCGACATGCTGCATGCCGACCTGCCCGCCCGCGCCCGCGCGGCTGTCATAGACCACCGGCTGGCCGAGCCGCGGCGTGAGGTAGTCGACGAAATAGCGCGCCGGCACGTCCTGCGGTCCGCCCGGTGCGAAGGGGCTGATCAGGCGCACGGGGCGCGTCGGCCAGGCGCTGCCCTCTGCCAGCGCTGGCGCCGCAACGGCCGTGGTCAGCGCAGCGCCCAAGGCGCGGCGGGTAATGGTCATGCAGTGTCCTCCCCGGATTTTCGTTGGTTGCGTCAGGCCGTGACCATGGCGTCCCAGTCGGGCAGCGGCCGCTCCTCGATCGGGACGAGCCAGGCGGCGTGATTGGCGCGGTCGATCACCTGCGCAGGGAGCAGGATCTCGCGCGGCACGGGGATGCCGACCAGGTGGCGCAGGGCGGCCATGGCCGCGATCGCGCCCATCTTGAAGCCATCGTAGTCCATGCTCGCGAGCAGACGCCCCCGCGCGATCTCCTTCACCGCGTCGATGGTGCCGTTGTTGCCGACGATGAGGGCGTGGCGGCCCGCCGCCTCCAGCGCATCGAGCGCGCCGAGCGCCATCAGGTCATTGGTGCAGATGACGCCGTCGATGCGCAGGTGCTGCGCGAGCAGAGCCTCCATGGCGCCGCGGCCGGGGCGGCGCAGGTAGCGCCCCGGTGCGGTGCCGACCAGTCGGATGCCCGGGGCAGCCGCGATCGCCTCGCGGAAGCCGCGGCCGCGATCGCGGCTGGTGGGCGCGGTGTCGGGTCCTTCGATCAGCACCACGTCGCCGCGCCCGCGCAGCGCGGCGATCAGCACCCCGGCGATGGTGCGGCCCA
This sequence comes from Neoroseomonas marina, assembly GCF_012927745.1. Lineage (GTDB taxonomy): Bacteria > Pseudomonadota > Alphaproteobacteria > Acetobacterales > Acetobacteraceae > Neoroseomonas > Neoroseomonas marina. The sequence continues at coordinate 523,360 of NZ_JABBKX010000001.1, read as the reverse complement.
TCGCCACGTCGTCCGCGCCGACGAAGGAGACGAAGTCGCCCTTCATCCGGTTGACGAAGCCGATGAAGGGGATGCCCTGGGCGATCGCGTCCGCGACCGGCGCCTCCAGCAGGCGATCGTCCGCGGGCGCGAAGATGATGGCGTCGGGCGTCTCGGCGACCACGGCGCGCAGGAGCGCGATCTGCTGCGCGGGGTCGTCCGGGATCGCGGGGAAATGCCGCGTCGCCGTCGCGCCGACGGCCGCCGCGACCTTCTCCACCCCTCGCAGGAAGGCCAGGTAGTTCGGGTTCTCGCCGTTCTTGGTGAAGGCCGCGAGACGCATCGGGATCGCCTCAGTCGCCGCGGACGCCGGCGGCGCGGATGACGTCTCCCCAGGATCGCAGATCGGCGGCGATGCGCGCATTGAAGGTGCGCGTATCCTCGAATTGCGGCGTCAGGCCGTTCGCGAGCAGGCGCTCGCGGAAGGCCGGGTTCTCGAGGGCGCGGCGTGTCGCGTCGGACCAGCGGGCTAGGCTCTCCTCGCTCATGCCCTTCGGGCCGCAGATGCCGAACCAGCCCGCCATCTGCAGGCCCGGCACGAAGGCCGAGATCGGCCGCGCCTGCGGGAACAGCGGCGATCCGGCATCGTCGCCGAGCGCGAGCAGACGCAGCTCCCCGCCCGTGATCTGGCGCATGACGTCGCCGAGGTTGGTGATCATGAAGTCCACGCGACCGCCCAGGATGTCCACCACGGCGGGCGTCGCGCCGCGATAGGGCGCATGGGCGATGTCGAGTGCCGCCCGCGACTTCAGCAACTCGACCGACAGATGCTGCGCCGACCCCACGCCGGCGGAGGCGTAGGTCAGCCCGCCCGGACGCGCCCGCGCGGCGGCGAGCAGCGCGGGCACATCCTGGTACGGCCCCCGCGCGGCGACGATCAGCGCGTAGGTGGAGAGCGCGACGTTCGCCACGCCCATCAGCTCGGTGCGCGGGTCGACGGGCAGGGCGACGCCCGGGAGGTTCGGCGTGATGGTCATGCTGCCCATCGGGCATTGCAGAACCGTCATGCCGTCGGGCGCCGCGCGGGCGACGACCTCGGCACCGATCAGGCCGTTGGCGCCCGTGCGGTTCTCGACGACCCCCCTGGCCCCCATCAGGGGCGGGACGTATTCGGCGATCAGGCGGGCCATCAGGTCGCCCGCACCGCCGGCGGCGAAGCCCGAGATGACGCGGATGGTGCGATCCTGGGCGACGGCGGGCCCCGCCAAGGGCAAGGCCAAAAGGGCCGCGGCGGCAGCCAGCATGATCCGACGCATCGCGTCCTCCCCTGTCGTTGCTCAGAGGCTAGAGCGCATTGCGGGTGGTCGGAAAGCGGCAGCGAAAGTCTCGCTCGCGCAACATCACGGATTCGTGACTGCGAGAATTGCGTTAATCGTCATCCACCTGAGGTTGCTGACGATACAGTCATGATGCGATCGTTCCGAGGCGCATTGGGGGGCCGGGACGCTCGCGGCTGCCGACCGCTTTCGCGGCGGCAAACCCAGGAAGGAGACTTCGTATGCGCAACGAAACAATTGCCGAACGGGGGCCCAGGACTGTGGGTATGCTGCGGGTGTTGCCCCTGGCTCTTTTGATTGGCGCCACCGCCGCCTGTTCGCGCGGCGGCGATTTCAGCCTGGCGGAGACGAATGTGCCGGGCGACGGCGGTTCCGCGAGTGCGGATGGCGGCAGCGGGTCCGGCACCGGCGTCGCCGGTGGGGGCGGCGGCTCCGGCGGCTCCGGTGGCGGCTCGGGCGGTGGCGGCGGCGGCAGCGGTTCGGGCGGCACGCCGGTGGTTGCCGCGGCGGGTGGGCTCGTCTCGCCGCTCGTCTCCGGTGCGCTCGTGACGACGGGCAATACGGTCGGCGTGGTCGGCGGGACGCTGCTCGGGGCCGCGACGCAGGGCGGCGCGCTGGGCACGGTCCTGCTGCCGGGCGCCGAGCTGGTGCAGGCCGTGGGCGGTGCGCTCACCAGCGGTGGCACGGCGGTCGCGCAGGACGGGCTGTCGGGCCTTCCCGTGGTCGGCAGCACGCTCGGCGTGGTGCAGGTCCGGGCCGACGCGGTCGCGGCTCCGCTCGCCCAGGTGGCTTTGGGCGGCACGACGATCGGCGGCACCGGCGGCCAGACCCCGGTCCTCGTCGGTGCCGGTGTGGGCGCGACGCAGGTTCCCGCGCCGAACGCGGTGGGCGTGGGCGTGCTGACCGGCGGCCAGGCAGCCAGCGTGACGCTGACGCCGTCGAACCTTGCGCCGGCATTGGGCGCGACGGTTGGGGCCGTGCCCGTGGCGGGCCCGGCGCTGGTCCCGACCGCGACGACGGCGGGCGCCGTGGCCGCGACGGCCCTGGCGCCGGTGGCGCCGGTCGTCAATCGCACCAGCGCGACGCTGGGCCAGGCGGTGGGCACCGTGACGACCCCGCTCGCCGGCACGACCACGGGCGTCGTTCAGGGGCTGGTCCGGCGGTGACCTCCCGGGCCGGGGCGCACGTCGCCCCGGCCTGAGGGCCGACCAGGGGGAAGAAGGTTCCGCGATGACGAGGGGTTCGACTGCCCGCCTGTCCGGCGCGGCAGCAATGTTGCTGGCTGCCCTCACCTTCGAGGCCGCGGGCCAGACCGGCCCGCGCATGATCGATACGGGCCGGCTGGACCAGCTGCCCACCGCGCCGCCCGAGGTGGCGCGGCCCGAGCCTGGCGGCGCGGCTCCCGCGCCGCTGATCGCGGCGGTGCGTCCGTTCCGCCTCTCGGAGGTCCGCGTCAGCGGCGCCGAGGCAGTGCCGCCGGGCGCCCTGGAACCGGCCTGGCGCGCGGCGATCGGCCAGGAGATCGGCGCCGCGGGCCTGCTGGCCCTCGCGCGCGCGGTGGAGGCACGTCTCGAGACGTTGGGCTTCGCGCTCCGGCAGGTCCGGGTGCCGGCGCAGGATTTCGCGGGCGGCGTCCTGCGGATCGACGTCGTGCTCGGCCATCTCGCCGAAGTGGTCTTCGAGGGCGAGGCCGCGCCCGCCGCATCGGCCTTCATCCAGGCGCAATCGCGGCGGCTGACGGCCGAACGGCCGTTGCGGCAGGACACGCTCGATCGCGCCCTTGCGCTGCTGGCCCGGGTGCCTGGCCTGACCGTTGCCACGGCGGTGGAACCGACGGCGGACCCGGCGGCGTTGCGGTTGAAGCTGAACCTGGCGTGGCAGCCGGTCGAGCTTGGCTTCGGCGTGAACAATCTCGGGGCCACGCCGCTGGGGCGCACCCAGTTCGATGTCGGCCTCGGGCTGAACGGGCTGATCGGTGGCGCGGGCGACCGGACCGACTTCATCTTCGCGATGCCGGCCGATGCGCGGCGGTTCCAGTACTACGGGATCGTCCATGCGCGGCCGCTCGGTACCGATGGCCTCACGTTGCGGCTCTCGGCCGGCTACCTCCGCACGCATGAAAGCGGCACCACGACCGAAGGCGACGCCACGACCTTCGGCATGACGCTCGCCTATCCGCTCATCCTGGGTTTGCGGCGGGATCTCTCCGTCGAAGCCAGTCTCGATGGCATCAACAGCGAAAGCGCCCTGCTCGGCTTCACCCTGTCGAACGAACGGACGCGGGCGGCGCGCGTCGGCATCTCGTACACCGAGCAGACGCCGAATGTCGGCACCACGGTGCTGCGGCTGGTGCTGAGCAGCGGGCTCGACATCTTCGGCGCGCGCGCCGGCAGCCCGACCGCCGGTGGCCCTGACTTCCTCAAGGGCGTGCTGCAGGCCTATCGCGAGCAGGAACTGCCTGGCCCCTTCGTCCTGCGGCTGGCAGGGCTCGGGCAGTTGGCGGACCGGCCGCTGCCGGCGAGCGAGGCGCTGCTCTATGGCGGGCGGCCCTTCGGGCGGGGCTTTCCGCAGGCGAGCCTGCAGGGCGACAGCGGCGCGCTCGGCGCCGCGGAACTGGCGATCCGCCTCGAGGCGCTGGAAGCAGGCGTGCTGTCGCGCCCCGAGGCCTATGGTTTCGTCGATGCGGGGCAGTTGTGGTCGCTCGACTGGCGGGAGCGAGGACTGCCCGAATACACCTCCGCCGTGTCGGCCGGCGGCGGTGTGCGGGCGACTTTCGCCTCCCGCGTGGTCGCCGATGTCTACGTCGCGCGCGGCATCGCCCACGACGCGCCGACGGTGGCGGACCAGAGCTGGAGAATCATGTTCACCCTGCGCAGCGCCGTGTTCGGGCCGCTGCGCTGAGGGTCGCTGTCGGCGCGGGATCAGCCCTGCGCCGCATCCAGTGCGGCGATCACCGCGTCGGCCATGCCGCGGGTCGACAGGACGGCCTCGCCCGGCAGCGCGATGTCCGCCGTGCGCGCGCCGGCAGCGAGGGCGGCTTCCACGGCGGTCTCGAGCCGATCGGCCTCCGCCGGTGCCTGGGCCGTCCACCGCAGCAGCAGGGCCGCCGACAGGATGGCGCCGAGCGGATTGGCAATCCCCTTGCCGGCGATGTCGGGTGCCGAACCGTGGATCGGTTCATACAGCGCGCGTCGCCGGCCGTTCGCGTCCGGCGCCGACAGCGCCGCGGATGGCAGCATCCCGAGGCTGCCGTTGATCGCCCCGGCGCAGTCCGACAACAGGTCGCCGAACAGGTTGTCCGTCACGATCACGTCGAAACGCGTCGGCGCACGGCCGAGCTGCAGCGCGCAATTGTCCGCCAACATGTGTTCGAGCGTGACGTCGGGGAATTCCGCGGCGTGGATGGCCGTCACGACCTCCCGCCACAGCGCGCCGGCTTCCATCACATTGGCCTTGTCGACCGAGGTGAGGTGGTTGCGCCGCGTGCGCGCGAGGCCGAGCGCGAAGCGCGCGACGCGGGCGATCTCGGCTTCCGTGTAGGTATGCGTGTTGACGCCGCGGCGCGTGCCGTCCGCCTGCGTCTCGATGCCCCGCGGCGTGCCGAAGTACATCCCGGCGGTGAGCTCGCGCACGAAGATCAGGTCCGCACCGGCAACGGTGCGCGTCTTGAAGGGAGAGGATTCGGCCAACGCCGGCCAGGCGCGCACCGGCCGCAGGTTCGCGAAGACGTCGAGCCCCTTGCGCATGCGCAGCAGCGATCCCTTGCGCCGCTCCTCCGCCGGGATCTGCTTCTGGTCGAGGCTGCCGACCGCGCCGAACAGCAGCGCGTCGGCGGCCATGATCGCCTCCCACGTCGCATCGGGCATGGTGGTGCCCTGCGTGGCCCAGGAGGCCGAGCCGAACAGGTGGCGCGTCATGCGCAGCGGCACGCCGCGCTTCGCGACGAACCAGTCGAGGACGCGCACCGCTTCGTCGGTCACTTCCGGCCCGACGCCATCGCCGGGCAGGACAACGATGTCCAGGGTCATCGCTCGACACTCTCCCAGGCCCAGGGTCGCGCCGTGCGGTCGGCGGCATACCAGGCGTTGATGCGGTCCTGCAGGCGCAGGGTCAGCGCGATGTCGTCGAGGCCCTCGAGCAGCGCATCGCGCTTGCGGGCGTCGACGGTGAACGGGATCTCGTGCCCGTCCGGCGTGACGACGACCTGGCGGGCGAGGTCCACCCGGGTGTGGCGGGCGCCTTGCGCGGCTTCCGTCTCGGTCGCGATCTGCCGGATCGTCTCCTCCGGCAGGGCGATCGGCAGCATCCCGTTCTGGAAGCAGTTGTTGAAGAAGATGTCGCCGAAGGACGGCGCGAGCACGGCCCGGAACCCCATGCCCATCAGCGCCCAGACCGCGCCTTCGCGGGAGGATCCGCAGCCGAAGTTCGGCCCCGCGAGCAGGATCGGGCTGTCGCGATACTGCGGGCGGTTCAGCACGAAGTCCGGATTGTCCGATCCGTCCTTGTTGTAGCGCAGCCGTTCGAAGGCGTAGGGGCCGAGGCCGCTGCGCCCGGTGCCGACCAGGCGCTGGATCGGGATGATGACGTCCGTGTCCACATTCGCGCTGAGCATCGGCGCGGCGGGGCCGGAGACGGTGGTGAACTTCTCCATCGGTCGCGCCCCCTTACGCCGCGAACTGCCGGACATCGGCGATGGCGCCCGCCACCGCCGCCGCCGCCGCCATGGCCGGGGAGGCGAGATGCGTCCGCGCCCCCGTTCCCTGCCGGCCGACGAAGTTGCGGTTCGAGGTCGAGACGCAGCGCGCCCCCGGCGGCACCGCTTCCCCGTTCGCCGCGACGCAAAGCGCGCAGCCCGGCTCGCGCCATTCGAAGCCGGCCTCGCGGAAGGCCATGTGCAGGCCCTCGGCCTCGGCTTCGTGCTTCACGCGCTCGGACCCCGGCACCACCCAGGCGGTGACATGTGGGGCAACCTTGCGGCCACGCAGCACGGCGGCGGCGGCGCGCAGGTCCTCGATGCGCGAATTCGTGCAGGACCCGATGAACACCCAGTCGACCTTGGTGCCGGCGATCTGCTGCCCCGGCGTCAGGCCCATATAGGTGAGCGCGGCCTCCCAGGCGGTGCGCTTCTCGGGGCTCGGGGCCTCGGCGGGATCGGGCACGCGGCCGGTGACGGGCAGCACCTGCTCGGGGCTGGTGCCCCAGGTGATCTGCGGGGCGATCTCCCGCATGTCGATCAGCAGGTCGCGGTCGAAACTCGCGCCCTCATCCGTCGGCAGCGCGCGCCAGGCCTCCACCGCCGCGTCCCAGGCCGCGCCCTTCGGCGCGAAGTCGCGTCCGGCGAGCCACTCAAAGGTCGTCGCGTCGGGCGCGACCATGCCGATCTTGGCCCCCATCTCGATCGACAGGTTGCATAGCGTCAGCCGTCCTTCGACCGACAAGGCGCGTACCGCCGACCCGGCATATTCCACCGCATGGCCGGTGCCGGCGGCCGCGCCGAAACGGCCGATCGCGGCCAGGATCATGTCCTTGGGCGTGACGCCCGCCGGGGCCGTGCCTTCGAAGCGGATACGCATGCGCCTGGGTTTTTTCTGCGGCAATGTCTGCGTGGCGAGCACATGCCGCAGTTCCGAGGCACCGATGCCGAAGGCGAGCGAGCCGACGCCGCCATTGGTGCAGGTGTGGCTGTCGCCGCAGACCAGCGTCGTGCCCGGCAGCACGATGCCGAGCTCCGGCCCCATCACATGCACGATGCCGTTGCCGTCCTGGCCGAGGTCGAACAGCCGCACCCCCGTCTCGGCCGCGCGCTGGCGCAGGCCCGCCAGCAGCCGCGCGCCGGTCGGGAAGGTCTCGGAGGTCCGGCCTGGCGCCGAGGACACCGCATGGTCCGGCGTCGCGAAGACGAGGTCGGGACGCGCGACCTTGTAGCCGGCCTCGCCCACTTCCTGCAGGGCCCGTCCGCCAGAGAGGTCGTGCACCAGCACACGGTCGCAGTAGAGCAGCGACCACCCGCCGCCGAGATCCGCCACCACATGCGGGTCCCAGATCTTGTCGAACATCGTCGCGGGCATCGCCGCCTTCCTCCCGAGCCTTGACGTCGGCGTGAAAGCGTAGCGAGCCTTCACGCACCGTGGCGGCATCACGCCGCGCGCAACGGGTGCGGTCAAGCGCCTGCGGGAAGGGAAGAACGCCTATGGATCGCATCACCCGGCGCGCGGCGCTGCTGTTGGGAAGCCTCGCCACACCAGGGCTTGCACGCGCACAGGGCAGCACATGGCCCGATCGTCCCGTCCGCTTCGTCGTGCCCTACAGCGCCGGCGGCGTCGCCGACACCATCGCGCGCATCATGCAGGCACGGGTCGCCGAACATCTCGGCCAGCCCTTCGTGATCGAGAACCGCACCGGCGCCTCGGGTGCCATCGCGGCGGCGGCCGTCGCGCAGGCCCCGGCGGACGGCCACACCCTGCTGTTCGAAGGCGCGACCTTCGCCACCCTGCCGGAGGTCCGCCGCGACCTGCCATTCGACTACGCCGCCGCCTTCATCCCCGTCGTGCAGGTGACGACCCAGCCCTACATCATCGGCATCCGCGCGGGGTTCCCCGCGACCGATCTCGCCGGCTTCGTCGCCGAGGCGAAGCGCCGCCCCGGGGAGGTCACCTACGGCACGCCGGGCGTCGCCCATATCGGGCATTTCATGGGGGAGGCGCTGCAGCTCGCCGCCGGCATCCGGCTCGAGCACGTGCCCTTCCGCGGCGGGGCCGATGTTGCGCGCGAACTCGCGGCCGGGCGGATCGATGCCGGGATCATCTCCTACTCCAGCCTCCGCCCCGCGGTGGAACGCGGGGCGACGCTGATCGCGAGCACGGCGGGCCAGCGCCAGGCTTCGCTGCCGCAGATCCCGGTCATCGGGGAGACCTTCCCCGGATACGACATGTCGTCCTGGACCGGCGTCTTCGCGCCGGCCGGCACGCCGCCAGCGGCGATGCAGCGCTTCGGCGCGGCCGTCCGCGCGGCGCTGGCGGATGCGGATGTGCGGCGGCGGCTCGAGGCGGCCGGGGCCGATGCCGTGGAATCGGATCCTGTCGCCTTCGCGGACGTCATCCGGAGGGATCGGGAGACGGCCCGCAGGATCGTTCAGGCGACAGGGCTGCGCGTGGGCTAGGGGTTGCGGACCCCCTCCAGCATTCCCTGGAACCCAGCGACCAGAAAAGGGAGGGGGATCGGGGGAGGTTCTCCTCCCCCGACCTCACTCGGCCGCCTTCGGCGCGTATCCGAGCCCGCCCTCGTACTTCCGCGCCGCTTCCTCCGGCAGGAACTCCGCCTCCATTTCGCGGATCCGGTCGAAGCCGGAGAACGCGTGCAGGTTGCCTTTCGGGTGCGCCTTGAACTTCGCGTCGTAGGCGGCCTCGGCCATCGGACCGTCCGTCTTGAGCGCCATGGCGAAGTCGTGGATCGCCATGATCGCCGCGCGCATCGCCGCGCCTGGCAGGATGCAGACGCGGATGCCGAGGGCGGCCATCTCCTCGGCCGACAGGCGCGGGGAGATGCCGGTCATGTTGTAGAAGACCGGGCCCTTCACCTCGCGGCCGATGCGGGCGACTTCCTCGACGTCCTTGGGGCCCTCGACGAAGGCCAGGTCCGCACCGGCCTCGAGGAAGGCGTTGGCCCGCGCGATCGCCTCGTCGAGCGACCCGCCATGGGCGCCGCGGGCGTCGGTGCGGGCAATGATGACGAAGTCCGGGTCGAGCGCATCGCGCGTGCGGGCGGCGGCGCGGACCTTCAGGACGGCCTCGTCGCGGGCGATCACCTCGCGGCCCGCGACGTGGCCGCAGCGCTTGGGCGCGACCTGGTCCTCGAGGTGCAGGCCGGCGACGCCGCCGCGGATGTATTCCTCGACGGTGCGGACGACGTTGATGGCGTTGCCGAAGCCGGTGTCGGCGTCGGCGATGAGGGGAACGCGGACGGCCGAGGCGATCAGCTTCGCGTTCAGCGCCATCTCGGTCAGCGTCGTCAGCCCGGCATCGGGCAGGCCGAGCAGGTTCAGCGAGGTGCCGTAGCCCGACATGTAGAGAGCGGGGAACCCGGCATCCTCGAGGATGCGGGCCGACATGGCGTTGAAGCAGCCCGGGACGATCAGCGGACGGTGCGCGTCGATCAGGGCGCGCAGGCGGGTGGTCGGGCGGGCAGGGGCCCCCTGGCCGAGACGCATGGATGTTCCTCCTTCGGCATTGGCTGGAAGGAAGGTGCGCCCGTTCGCCTACAACTGGAAGGTGATGGTCGACGAATCCTGGAAGCGGGTCGGCATGAACTGGAAGGTGTTGAACAGCAGCCGGAGTTGCACGTCCACGTTGACCGCGACCGTGACGGTGACGATGCCGCCCGAGACCGTCTGGGTGCGCGTGACGCAGTTGCCCGAACTCGTGCCGGCGAGTCCGCCGATCGCGCCGCCCCGGTTCGTGGCCTGGACGATCTGCGCGCAGGTGGCCGTCCGGGTGCCCGCCGTATCCCACCACATGTTCACGATGCCGTAGCGTTCGGCGTCGGCCACGAAGTTCCGCAGCCCCTGCATCGCCATGTAGTAGCGACCGAGGTCGATCGATGCGAGGAGCACGATGAAGAAGATCGCGCCGACGAGCGCGAACTCGAGGGCCGAGGCGCCGCGACGGCAGCGGAGCGGGTGGCGCTTAGCGGACACGGATCTCGACATTCCCACGCAGGGTCCTCACTGGGACGATCGACAGCGGACTGTAGTTGCGGGTCGCGGTGATGGACGCGAACTGCTGATGATCCGCGCAGGGCGGGGCGTCCGCGCTGCAATCGAAGGCATAGTTCGTGCCGACCGCATTCCCGTTCTGCGGGCACTGGCACCAGGCCACATAGGTCACGCAGACGCCATTGCCGGCGCCATTGGTGCAACTGGGGGCTGCTGACCAGCCCGAGAGCTTGGCGAAGACCGCATCCCGCACGAGCCGGGCGTTCGATCCGGTCGTGAAGTTCGTGTCGGCGGCGTTGTACTGCGTATCGCCCGTATGCGTGAAGGCGACCTGGGCGCCGGCGCGGGCTGCGGCCTCCAGCCGGATGGATTGCTGCAGGGCGGCGCCATAATCGGCGACGCCCAGCATGATGAAGGTCAGGACCGGCAGGGTCAGCGCGAATTCGAGGGCCGAGATGCCGCGGTCGCGGCGCCGGAGGATCTTCGGCAGCTTCACAGCACGAACCTCACATACCGCGTCCGGGCAACGCGCGTCCCGTTCGACTCACAGGCGTCGATATTCGCGCCGGAATTGCCCGAGAAGGTGATCTCCGCGGCCACCACGGCGATGCAGTTGCCCGCCGTCGTCTGGTTCATGCCGGTCATGCCGACGAGACGCACCTCCGCGGTCGGAGAATAGACCGCGCCGAAGAGCGTGCTGGTCGAGTTGCCGGTGATGATCATGGTGTCGTTCGCGGAGTTGCTGACCCGCGCGAGGTCGTCGCGATAGATCACGGTGCCCATGAAGTCGGCGGGATTGGCGTTCGTCGCCGTCCCTGGCGCGATCAGCGTGAAGTTGCCACCCGTGATCTGAAGATTGCCGACGCTGTTGGAGTTGCTGCCGGTGAAGACGAGGGTGACGCCGGCGCCGCCAGGGGTGCAGCCGTCGCATGTGATGGTGCCGTTGCTCATCGACAGGGACGCATTGTTGAAGAAATAGGTTCCGGGTTTCAGAACGAGCGTCTGGCCGCTGAGCGAGATGTTCGTGCATGTTGCTACGTAGGAGGTATTGGTAATGTTGAAAGTCCGGGTCGAGTTGCCGTTTCCGGTGCGATAGGTAATGCTTTGCGACTGAGCCCCAATTGTGTTGTAGGCGGCAAGATAGATCGTGGAGGCTTGGCTCTGGCTGCTTACAAAGGTATTATTCGAATCGACGTAAAGGGGATCGACACAAGGGTAGTTATTGTTGCCATTGCCGAAGGTCGGCATGGTCCAAGCGTCGAGAGCGGAGTAGGGATTCGGCGTCTGCGTGGCGCCGGACGTGTACCCGCCCGGGACGTTGCCACTCGGAACGTCCTCGCAATTGTAGCACTGCCCGGAGGCGCGCAGCGCGGCGGCCGTAACACTGTTCACCGCGGAACCCTGCACGTTGATCGACTTCGATCCCTCCATGTTGGAGGCGATGATGCAGTTGGGCGCGTTGACCGTGGTGCTGCCCGCGATGTTGGTGCGTCCCTGGACCTGGCTCGATGTCGTGGCCGGCGGGATGGAGAGCGTGCAGGCCGGACCGCCGACTTCGAGCGCCGCGATGGCGCCGCCCCAGGCGATCGGAGCCGTGCGGCTGATCAGCTGCGTCAGGCCAATGCGCTGAACCTGGTTGATGTCGACACGGACGGCATTGGCGCTCGACCCGCTGGGCGCCGGGCTCGTGAAGGTGCTGTTCTGCCAGAGGCCGGTCTGGACGACGACGCGCGTATCGCCCGCATTGGCCAACGCGCCGGTGTCGGTGAAGCCGTTGCGTGTGGCGACCTGGGTCGCCGCGGCGGTCGCGGCGGTCGCGTCGGTCAAGGACAGGCGGACCAGTCCGGCATAGGCCGCGGCATCCGCGGCATCCTGGGCGTTCCGCCGGGTGTTCAGCCAGACGCCTGCCTCGGTCGCGAGTGCGCCCATTCCCAGAAGGACCGTGGCACCGATGGCAAAGGCCGCACCCATGGCGCCGCGATTGCCGAGGCGTCTCGGTGCGGGCTTGGCGCGGCCGCGCATCGGACCGGACATCGATGTGTTCGACATGGCGCGAACCTTTCGCATCGCCGGGACAAGGGGGCATGCGGCCCGGCTACGTCATCTTTCGTTTACCATACCATAGGCCGCTGTGACGCCCGCGTGAGATTCCGCGCGCGCTGCGGACACCGAGACATGCGGCAAGCCGCCATCGATAATACGTTGATCGAACCAGATTTTGAGATGGTCACAAGTTGCGGCGCAGGCATCCACGTGACTGATATCACGAAAAATTGAGTTCGCACATGCGAGAATTGTCGGACAATTCTCAGAAAATGATAACGAAAATCGATTTTTCGTCATTGACGTTCGGTTAACCACTATGCTCAGTTGCATCCGACGCGGTTGTCTGCCCCTGGGCTGATCCGCTTCTCGCTCTCTCCGTTACAACCTTGGCGAGCGGTTAGGAGGGGCGATGAAATCGGGCTCGTTTTTGAAATGAAACGAAGGGGATCGACATGATTCGCAAGTTCCTGGCTTCGCTCCGCGGCGCCGCTTCCGACCGCAAGGGCGTGACGGCTGCCGAGTACGCCATCCTCGCGGTGGCCGTTGTGATCATCGTCGGCATTGCCGCGACGCAGTTCGGCAACGCGCTGAAGTCCGCGTTCTCCAACATCGGCACGCAGATCAGCACGCAGCAGTCTGCGGTCAGCAGCAGCGTCTCCGGGCGTTGACGCGGAGCGCGTCCGGGCCGGGACCGGGCGCGTCAAGTCTCGCGGAAACGGCGGGCGCGAAGGCTCCCGCCGTTTCGTCGCTTTAATGGCTTTCGTTTAATTACCTTGAACTGCGGGGCCGTTGCAGTCCCATTATTAAGTCGAAATCGCCGGCGAGGAGCGCGTTGAGCCGATGGCCAAGTCTTCAGACAATCTGATGGCGTGGCGCTTGGATGCCGCCAAGCTCACCCAGCTCGCGGTCCCGTTGCGGCGGGCTCTGCGCCATGTGGTGGATCGCCGCGGCGTAACGGCCTCGGAGTACGCGATCCTGGCCGTCGCGGTCGTCATCGTCGTGGGGATCGCTGCGACCCAGTTGCTGGACCCGACCCGTGGCGCCTACGTCTATCTGGCGAATGTCCTAGGGCAGACGCAGAACGACGTATATTCGGGCGTCAGCGGCACGCGGTAGACGCGTGGCCAGCCCGGGATGATGGCCTCGTGACCACCGCATCAACCCTTTTCCTGATCGCAGCCTTGCCGCTACTGGCCATAGCCGCGGCGCGGGACGTGGCGACGCGGCTGATCCCCGACGGGATCTCGATCGCCATCGCGGTCATGGGCCTCGTCACCCGCGGCGTCGTGGGGTGGTCCGAGGCATTGGTCTCCCTGGGCGTGGCTGCCGGCCTGTTCCTCCTCCTCCTGTTGCTTGCGATGCGCGGCGCACTCGGCGGTGGCGACGTCAAGCTGATGGCGGCCATGGCAACCGGTCTGGCGCCGGCAGACACCTGGTCCTTCATCGTCGCGACCGTCATGGCCGGCGGCATTCTGGGCCTGGCCTATCTGTTTGCACGCCACCTTGTTCCCGAAGCGAGCCTCGCGCCAGGCGGGGCGCTGCTGCGCCGCGTCATGGCCGTCGAGGCGCGCCGGATCCGCCGGCGTGGCCCCCTGCCTTACGCCGTGGCGATTGCTGCCGGCGGCATGTTCCTCCTTTTCTCCCTGTCGAGGGCCTGACCCATGTTCCTGCGGCTTCTCGTCGTCCTCTCGCTCCTGCTGAGTGCGACCGGTCTCGCTATCATCGGCATGCAACTGATGCGGCCCGGCACGGACGGGCAGCAGGTCGCGCGGGTCGAAGCGCCCCCGGCTGTCGCCCCGGTGCCGAAGGTCCGGATGCTCGTGGCGGCGCGGCCCCTGTCGATCGGCACCTTGCTGAAGGACGACGATTTCCAGGAGCGCGAAGTCACGGTCGATCAGGTACCGGAGGGAGGCTTCACCCAGGGTGCTGAATCGCGCACCGAACTTCGTGGCGCTTTGCTGCGGCGCTTCATCGATGCCAACCAGCCGGTCATCACGACCGATGTCCTGCGTCCGCGGGACCGTGGCTTCCTCGCCGCCGTGCTCCGTCCGGGCACCCGTGCAATCTCGATCGGTGTCGACGTGGTCACCGGCGCCTCCGGCCTGATCTGGCCGGGTGACGAAGTGGACCTGATCCTGACCCAGAACCTGCAGGGTGGGAACGACCAGCCGGGCCGCCGCGTGGTGGGTGAGACCATCCTGTCGGCGGTGCGCGTCATCGCCGTGGATCAGCAGATCAGCCACAGCGGCGCCGATACCACCGCCGGCCGCGTGGTCGCGCGCACTGTGACCCTCGAGGTTACCCCCGAGCAGGCGGAACGGGTCGCCGTGGCGATGCAGCTGGGCCGGATCTCGCTCGTCGTCCGGTCGATCGAGGGTGTTCCCGAGGCGACCGGCCCAAGACCCTCGCTTGTGTTCGGTTCCGATGTATCCTCCGCATTGACGGGACCGCAGGCACCGGCGCCGACCACGCGGATGCGCGTGATCCAGGGCGGGACCCAGCAGGAGGTGACGTTTCGATGAGCCTGACGAGATCCGCCGCCCCGGGCCCGTCGACAGCACGTGCGGCGTGGCGAACTGCGGCTTTCGCGCTTCTCGCCTCGGTTTCGCTGCTGGTCCTGGCGCCGGCCGAGGTGCCCGCCCAGTCGGCGGAAAGCACGGTCGCAGTGGCGGGTCCCCAGGTCGGCGTGCGGGTCGGCAATCACCCCGGCTATGGCCGGGTCGTGTTCGATTGGCCCACCCAGACGCCCTACCACGCCGAATCGACGGGCGATGGGCTGACCATCCGATTCGCGAATCCGGGCCGGGTCGCCGTCGGAGGCGTCGGCATGTACCCTCGCAACGTCACCGGCCTGAGCGCCGAGGGCGAGGCCATTCGGATCGAGGCGCGGCCGGGCGTCCGGTTCCGCCACTTCCATCACGGCCCGAAGCTGGTGGTCGACATCCTGGATCCGGCGGCGACACAGGCCGTGGCGACGCCGACCTCCGAGAGCATCCTCGCCGACCTGTCCGCTGCGACGCGCCTGCCGGCGCCGGCGACACGGGCCGAGCCTGGCACGACCGTGCTGGCCAGCGCCGCACCGACGATCATCCAGGCTCCGGCGGCGGCGGTCCGCGAGCCGGCGGCGATCCCGATCGCCGACGTGGCCCTGCCTTCGGCACCGACGGTGGTGCAGATGGCGCAGGCCAGCCCGCAAGGCGCTGTCCGGAGCTCGATTCCCGCCGTGGCGCCGCTGCCGCGAACCGGCTTGCCGCTGGTGCAGCAGGCGCAGGCTCAGCCGGCCCAGGTCCCGATGCCGGGCGCGACGCCCGTGCCTGGTGCGACGCTGACGCGGCCGATCGTCCTTGAGCAAGGGTCGGGCCGCCTGGTCGAACTGCCGTCGGCGGCGGTGACCGTCCTCGTCGCCGACCCCCGGATCGCCCGGGTCCAGCCGGCCTCGCCGACCAGCCTGTTCGTGATGGGCGTGAATGCCGGCCGGACGAACCTGATCGCCACGCGCGAAGACGGTTCGCTCGTCGCGGAGTTCGACATCACGGTGCAAGCAAGCGCCACGGGCGCCGCACAGGCGGCGCCGGCCGTGGCCGCCGCTCCGGCGGTCTCCGCCGGGCAGGTTCAGAGCATGATCCGCCGCATGGTGCGCGGCGGTCAGAACGTCCAGGTGCAGATGGTCGGCCGCGGCGCCATCGGCCTGTCCGGCATGGTTCCCACCGCCGCCGATGCCCAGCGTGCCGAGGCGATCGCGAAGGCCATGGGCGGCGAGGGGCGCGAGGTGATCAACAACCTCACCCTGCTGTCCGGCATTCAGGTCAATCTGCGGGTCCGCGTGGCGGAGATTTCGCGGGAAGTCACCCGCGATCTCGGCTTCAACTGGCTCGGCACCTTCAATGACGGCACTTGGCGTGTCGGCATGCGCACCGGCGCAGGCGTGGTCGGGTCGGTGCTGAACGCGCTGCAGAATGCGGGGACGACCGGCGGCGGCCTGATCGGCCTTGGCTTCCAGAGCGGCAACTTCGATATCAACGGTATCATCGACGCGCTCGCCCAGGACCGGCTGGTGACGATCCTCGCCGAGCCGAACCTGACCGCCCAGTCGGGTGAGGTGGCGTCCTTCCTCGCCGGCGGCGAATTCCCGGTCCCGGTCGCGGCGTCGAACAACAGCAACGCCCTGACGGTCGATTACAAGCAGTACGGCGTGAGTCTCGCCTTCATCCCGACCGTGCTCTCGCCCGAGCGCCTCAACATGCGGGTGCGGCCCGAAGTGAGCGAACTGTCCAACGCCAATGCGGTGACGTTCCCGGTCGCGGGCGGCACGGTGACGATTCCCGGCCTGACCGTGCGCCGCGCCGAGACCACGATCGAGGTCGGCAGCGGACAGAGCTTCGCGATCGCCGGGCTACTGAGCCGCAACATGGCCTACAACAATTCGGGGATCGCTGGTCTCGGCGAGATTCCTATCCTCGGGGCCCTGTTCCGCTCGGATCAGTTCCGGCGCAACGAAACGGAACTGGTGATCATCATCACCCCGTACCTGGTGCGGCCGGTGTCGGATCCGCAGGCGCTCGCGACCCCGCTGGACACCTTCCGCCCCGCGACCGACCTCGAGCGGATCCTCCTGCGGCGTCAGACCGGGTCCGGCGGGCCGTACCGGCAGATCAGGCCGCCCGCGGCCGCCGGCTTCATCGTGGAGTGACGCAGATGTCGATGCGAGCTGGCCCGATCCTGGTGCTGACCCTCCTCACGGCCTCCTGCGCCCCCGACACCTATTTCCCGCCGAATGACTTCGATCGGGCGGGGACGTGGCAGGCCCAGGGGATCAATGACCGGAACCTGCGCGCCATGGTTGCCGATCCCGCGCATCTGCAGCAGGGCGTCGGCGCCGCGACGGATCGCGGCCTGCAGGGTGCAGCCGCCGTGAACCAGCTGGAGCAGGGCCGGATTCCGCGTCTGCCTGCCGGCCTGACGTCCTCAGTTGGGGGCGGTGGTGGCGGCGGTGGTGCGGGTGGGGTGTCCAGTTCCGGGGGCGGTGGCGGTGCGCGCTGATCGCATCCTGCCCCGCGAAGTGCCGGACGCCGCCCGTGGCGGCGCGATCATGTCGGCCGACCGCCCAGCGCTGGTCGTCTTCGTCGCCGACGAGGCGAGCGAAGCCGCGATTCGTGGCGGCCTCGGCGACGTGATCGGGGCGCAGATGCGCCGTGGGACGGTCCGGACCGCCGTGAAGGTCCTCGAGAAGGAGACGACGCCCCGGGTGCTCATCGTCGACATCAGCGGTGTCGACGATCCATTCGCCGCGCTGGACGACCTCGCGGGGGTCTGTACGCCCGACGTCCGTGTCCTCGTCGTCGGCGAGCGCACCGAGATCGGCTTCTACCGGGACATCACGCGCAACGTCGGCGTCCATGAGTATCTGCACAAGCCGCTGACCCGCGACAACGTCGCGCGACTGTTCGCCCCGCATGTCCAGGGCGGCGGCGACGGCGGGCATGACCGCGGCGGCCAGATCACCGCGGTCTGCGGCGCCCACGGCGGCGTGGGCGCCACCACTATCGCCGTCAATCTCGCGCTCGAGCTGGAGGAGGTGACGCGTAGCCATGTCGCGCTGCTCGACCTCCATCTGCGCGGCGGGGCGGCCGCCATGATGCTCGGGGCCCGCGTCACCTCGGGCCTGCGGGTCGCGCTCGAGGAA
Organism: Neoroseomonas marina; assembly: GCF_012927745.1. Lineage (GTDB taxonomy): Bacteria > Pseudomonadota > Alphaproteobacteria > Acetobacterales > Acetobacteraceae > Neoroseomonas > Neoroseomonas marina. The sequence continues at coordinate 505,605 of NZ_JABBKX010000001.1, read as the reverse complement.
CCTGAGCGCGTCGACTCTCTGTTCCTCGACCGCGTGGCCGTGCCGATCAGCGAGCGTGTGCGGCTGATCGCGGCTGAGGAACCCATGGAGGCGGACGTCAAGCCGACCGAGGAAGGCGTTCGCCGCATCCTGGACATGCTGCGGCAGCGCTTCAACCACGTCGTCGTCGACGTGCCGATGCCGCCCGGACCCATGGAACGTGCGGTGCTGCAGCGCGCGCGCCACGTCGTCCTCGTGATGGGACCCGAAGTCGCGAGCATCCGCGACACGGTTTCGATGCGGAAGCTGGTGACGGCGACGGGCTCGCCCGGTCGTGTCATCACGGTGCTGAACGGCCTCGGCCGACGGGGCTATCTGCCGATCAAGCTCGTGGCGGAAGGCATTGGTGGCCCGCCGGAGGTCGTCATTCCCGACCTGCCGCGCCAGTTGCCGCGCGCGGCCAATCTCGGGCGCCCGGCGCTGAAGGACAGCCCGCCCCTGCGGCGGGCGCTCGCGCAACTGACGCAGGAGATCGCGGCGGTCCGAACCAGCACCGGCCAGCGGTCCTTCCTCGCCCGGCTCTTTGGACGCGGAGGCAACTGATGCGACCCTTCGGGCGCCGCTCGGAAGGCAACAACGCGCTTCCGGTTCCGCTGAACACCGATATGGAGATGCGCTCGGTCAACGTCTCCGCGAGCGACATTGCGCTCTCGGAGAGTGCCGAGCTCGCCCGGCTGCGGACGCTCGTCCTCGAACGCATCGACCCTGTCGTCGCCGGCGAACTGCCAGCCGCCGCCCTGCGCCAGCAGCTCGACGCGCTGGTTCATGAGCTTGCCAGCCGCGAACGCATGGAGATCTCCGCGCGGGACCAGTCCCGCATCGCGGAGGAGATCGCCCGCGACATGGTGGGCTACGGCCCGCTGGAGCCGCTGCTCGCGGACGACACCATCAACGACATCATGGTGAACGGCCCGGAGAACGTCTTCGTCGAAGTCCGCGGCAAGCTGATCCGCACCAATGTCCGCTTCCGCAGCTCCGCGCAGGTCGCCGCCATCGCGCAGAAGATCGCGGCCACCGTCGGCCGGCGCGTCGATGAATCGAGTCCGCTCTGCGATGCGCGCCTGCTCGACGGCTCCCGCGTCAACATCGTCTTCCCGCCGCTTGCGCTCGATGGCCCCTGCATCTCGATCCGCAAGTTCGCCAAGAAGCGCTACGACCTGGGTTCGCTCTGCGCCAACGGGTCTATGTCGCCGGCGGTCCAGCGGATCCTGGAGATCGCATCGCGTTGCCGGCTCAACGTCGTCATCTCGGGCGGCACGGGCTCGGGCAAGACGACCATGCTCAACGCCATGAGCCGGCTGATCGACCACGGCGAACGCGTCGTGACCATCGAGGACGCGGCGGAACTGCAGCTGCAGCAACCGCATGTCGTCCGCCTCGAGACGCGCCACGCCAACCTCGAGGGACGCGGCGAGATCACCGCCCGCGACCTGGTCCGCAATGCCCTGCGCATGCGTCCCGACCGGATCATCGTTGGCGAGGTGCGCGGCGCCGAAGCGTTCGACATGCTTCAGGCGATGAACACCGGCCATGACGGGTCGTTCTGTACCGTCCACGCCAACTCCTCGCGCGATGCGCTGACCCGTATCGAGAACATGGTGATGATGGGCCAGTCGACGCTGCCCTCGCGCGCCATTCGCACGCAGATCGCCGCCGCGGTCGACGTGATCGTGCAGATCGAGCGCATGCGCGACGGCGGACGCCGCGTGTCGCAGGTCTCCGAGATCTGCGGCCTCGAAGGCGACGTCATCACGATGAACGACATCTTCACCTTCCAGTACGAAGGCGAGAACGCCGACGGGCGCCTGCGCGGCTCCTGGGTCTCGCCAGGCATGCGGCCTGCCTTCGTCGAGCGCCTGTCCTATTTCGGCATGCTCGATCCCTGGATGCGCGCCCTCCAGGACGCCTGACATGGATCGCGGCATCCTTCTCCTGGTCGGGGCGCTCCTGACGGGCGCGCTCGTGACCGGGCTCCTGTCCTACGTGAAGGCCGGACAGGCGCGCCGGCTGAAGGAGCGCATCGCCGCGGCCGGCGCGCAGGTGCGGGTCGTGGAGGCCTCGGACCTCCCGAGTATCCGGCTCAAGACTGCCGACAACCTGCCCTTCGTCGACCGGGTGCTGCGCTTCCTCCGCTTCAACCCGGACATGCCGCAGGAACAGGTGGTTCCCTGGCCCGTGGTGGTGGTTCTGGGGGCCGTCGCCGGGACGGTCGTCGGTTTCTATGGCAGCCAGTTGCTCTCGCCCGCCCTGGCCCTGCCCCTGGGTCTCGGCGCGAGCATCATCGCGATCCGGGGCGTCTTCACCTGGCAGCACAACCGGTACGTGGACCAGGTGTTCCAGCAGATTCCCGATGCGATCGGGCTGATGGTGCGTGCCGTCCGCGCCGGCCTGCCTGTCGGCGAAGCGATGCGTAGCGTGGCGACGGAACTGTCCTCGCCCCTGAGGGACGAGTTCGCCCGCATGCTGGGCGATGTCGCCATCGGCCGGCCGGTCGACCAGGCCATGATGAAGCTCTACGCGCGGACGGGCCTCACCGAGTTCTCGTTCCTTGCGGTGACGCTGGGCATGCAGGCGCAGACCGGCGGCAATCTGGCCGAGACCCTCGACAACCTCGCCGACACCGTCCGCAAGCGTGTGGCGCTGAGCAAGCGGGCCCGCGCCCTCGCGGCCGAAGCCCGCATGCAGGCCAGCATCCTCATGGCCCTGCCGCTCGTCGCGGTTCTGGCGATGGCCAATATCCAGCCCTTCTACATGGACAACATGTTCGGCACGCCTGGCGGCCGGAAGATGGCGACGGTCGGTATCGGCCTGGCTGTCTTCGGCTTCTTCGTGATCCGCTGGATGATCAAGAAGGCGGGTTCCGACTGATGAACGTCGCCGGCTTCGAACTCGACACCGGCGTCATGGCGGTCATCGTCGTGGTGGCCTCCGTCGTTCTCGCGATTTCGGCCGCCATCGTGCTGGCCCGCGGCGCGGAGGAGAAGGATCTCACGAACCGCCTCCGCGGCGTGACGCGGCCGCAGGGGGCGCCCGAGGATCCGTCCCTGACCGGCGGCGGCGCCGTCGCACCGATCCGCCGGCTTGGCGAGGCGCTGCGCAACACCACCCTGGTGTCCCCCAAGGATATCGAGGAGTTCCAGCTTTCCATCGCGGCTGCCGGGTTGAATGCGCGCGCCGCCATCCCCGTCTTCATCGGCGTCAAGGCGGTGCTGCTGATCGGGCTGCCGCTGCTCGGCGTCCTCTACGCCTACCTGAACGGGATGGACGGCGCGAAGATGGCGATCGCCGCGCTGATCGGCATCTTCTTCGCGATCTTCGGTCCCAACCTCTTCCTCACCTATCTCAAGCGGAAGCACCAGGAAGCCCTCCGGAAGGGCCTGCCGGACGCACTCGACCTCCTCGTCGTCACGGCCGAGGCCGGACTGGGCATCGAAACGGCGCTCGACCGGGTGGCGCGGGAGATGGAGAACAGCAACCGCCCGCTCGCCATCTCATTCCTGGTGCTTGTCCAGGAACTGCGCATGCTGCCCGATCGCCGGCAGGCGCTCGAACGCTTTGCGCAGCGCACGGACTTCGAGGGGTTCCGGCGCCTCGCGGGCACGCTGGCCCAGACCCTGAAATACGGTACGCCGCTTGCCCAGGCGCTGCGCGTGCTGGCGGCCGAGATGCGCAACGACCGCATGATCCGCATCGAGGAAAAGGCGATCCGACTCCCCGCGCTGCTCGTCATCCCGCTCATTTTGTTTATCATGCCCGCGGTCTTCATCGCGCTGGTCGGCCCTTCGGTGATCGAGCTCGGGAAAGGCCTCTTTCAGGGTATTCAGCAATGATCCGCTCCCTGGCCGCCCGGGTCTGCATTGGCGCCGCCGCCGTCACCCTCGCGGCCTGCGCTTCCGACGAGATCCGCAGCCCGGACGCCGGGACGCGCATGCGCGTGGCCGCCGCGGCCGAGGCGAACGGTCAGAACGACATCGCCCTGTCCATGTATGGCGCTGCGGCCGCCCGGGATCCCGACAACGCCGAGGCGCAGGCGCGCTTCGCGATGGCGCTGCTCCGGACGGGCAATCGCCCGCAGGCGGAGCGAGTTCTGGCCGCGGCCATGGAGCGCCGGCCGGGCGACCGCCGATTGGGCCTGCTGCTCGGCCGGCTGCGCCTGCAGAACGGCGCCGCCGGCGAGGCCCTGTCCCTGTTCGACCGCGTCCTCGCGTCCGATTCGCGCAATGTGGAGGCGCTCGACGGGCGGGGCGTCGCGCTCGATTTGATGGGGCGTCATCCGGAAGCGCAGGAATCCTATCGCCGGGCCCAGGCGATCGCGCCGGACTCCATCTCGGTCGCCAACAACCTCGGCCTGTCCCTGTTGCTCGACGGCCGGCCCGACGAGGCGCGCGCCGTGCTGGAGCCACTGGCCCGGCGTTCCGACGCGCCGCAGCGGGTCACCGCGAACTACGCCATTTCGCTGGCCGCCACGGGCGACGAGGCAGCGGCGCGGGCTGTCCTGGGTGAGGGGAGCGGGGACCTCCGCGCCCTGGCCGACGTGTTGCGCGTGAACCGCCAGGTCATCGAGGTCACGCCGACGGGCGGCCGGAGCTGACCTCACGGACGATGGGCCGCGCGCGCGCGGTAGTCGCGTCCGGCTCCATCGTCGTCTGCGCGATCATCTGCGTGCTTTACGCGCTGATGCTGCTGTCGCTGACGGCGCTGGCCGACCGACCCGCCCGCGCGGACTTCATGGCCTTCTACGAGGCCGGACGCCTGGCTCTCGCCGGCCAGGCCGAGGCCGCCTACCGATGGGACGTCATGCAGCCGTTCCAGGCGGCCTTGGCCGGTATCCCGCCGGAGGAGCTTGTCGACTTCCTCGGTTGGGTGAATCCCCCGCACTTCTTCTTTGCCATCATGCCGTTCTCGCTGCTGCCGTTCGGCTGGGCATGGTTCGCATGGGTCATGGCCTGCGCCGGTCTCTTCGCCTGGTCGATGCGCGCCGTGATTCCCGAGGCCGCAGGGTGTGCCGCGATCGTTGCCCTCTGCACCCCCGCGCTCTTCACCTGCGCGCTGGTGGGCCAGAACGGGATCCTGACGGCCGCCCTGATGGCCTGGACCTATGCCTTGATGGATCGCCGACCGGCGCTGTCGGGTGTCGCCCTTGGCCTGCTGACCTACAAGCCGCAATTCGGGCTGATCGCGCCCGTCCTCCTGCTCGCCACGCGACGCTGGACCGTGTTCGTCGTCGCGGGGCTGACGGCGATCGCCGCGATAGGCTTGGCACTGGTGCTGCTCGGACCGGGGAGCTTCGTCGGCTTCCTCGAGAACATCGGGAGCAACAATGAGCGCTACCTCGCGGCGGCGGACCATGGGACACGCAGGATCCAGTCCGTCTACGCCATCGCCCTGACGGCGACAGGTCGGCCCGACGTCGCCTGGGCGATCCACGGCGTCTTTGCGCTCGGCGTGGCCGCCTTCGTTCTCCGGCTCTGGCTCCGTCGCCCCGAAGGCCCGCAGGAGGCCCGCGCGGCGGCGGCGATCGGGGCATCATTCCTCATGACCCCGTTCACCTGGATCTATGACGCCCCGTCACTGGCCGTCGCCGGCGTATTCCTGTGGCGCGCCGGGCTGCGGCACGGGTTTCTCGCTGGCGAGAGGCTGCTGATCATCCTCGCCTGCACAGTCACGCAGGTGACGTCCTTCACCGGTCCCTATTCGGCGATCGTGCCCTCGGCATGGCTTGTCCTGCTCGGCCTCGCCTGGCGGCGCGACCGAACCTGGCGGCTCAGCCAGGCGCCGACCGGGACGTCGTCCGCAGGCACATGATCCGCGGACGCGCGGGTTGCTGCGCGCGCCCCTGAAGACGCAGCTCCACGTTCGGCACCGCAACCACCGGCCGCAGCGACGGCGCCTGGGCGCCAATGAGCAGGACCGCCCCCCGGCCCGACGCGCAGAGGCCCGCCATCGCGGGGCCGGGAAGGGGGATGACACCCGGTGCCGGACCGGGCACGAAGCCTTGGCCGCTCATCGCCGCCATCACGCGCTGATGGTAGATCAGGCCGCGCTCGGGCGTCGCCGAGTGGTAGCGCGCGGTGGCCTGCGCCCAGTCCCCGGTCTGGGCGTAGAGCGACTTCAGGTAGCGTACCGCATAGGCGACGTTGGTCGTCGGCTCGAAGCCGGCATCGACGCTCGGGAAGGCATCCGGGTGGTGCAGCAGGTTGATCTGCATGCAGCCGATGTCGATCGAGCGCGTGCCGGCCGCGAGCCGCGACTGCACTTCGGCCACGGCTTCCGCCCGGCTGCCCATGTAGCGGCCTTCGCCGGCTGCGTTGAACGACCAGGGCCACGGCTGGACACCGCCGGTCGGCGTGCGCCGGCCGGTTTCCACCCGCGCGATGGCGCCGAGAAGGCCGGGCGGGAGACCTGATCCTGCTTCGGCCGCCGAAATCGCGCGGGCGCAGGCGTCCCAAGGATCATCCGAAGGCGGGCGCGCCGCGGGCGCGGTCGCGGAGGCCGTCTGCGCCCGGCCCCGGGCGGCCGGCGCCGTCCGCGCCTGCGCAGCCGCTTCGGTTCGCTGGGGCGCATTCGCCTCCGCGGGGACCGGGGTCGCGGCAAGAACGGGAAGCAGCAGGCCGAGCAGCCTCAGGGATGGGCGGGGGACCGGCAGCATGGGCGCGGTCATGGACTGCCGGGCCGTGCCGGGTCAAGCATCACACGCCCCGTGGACCTCACCGGCTCCGCGAGTCGTGATCTCCGGATGGTTCGAAATCGACGCCGAAGGCCGTCCGGCGGGCCCGGAGGCGCTGGTGGACAAGGCCTCGCGCGATTGCGAGGGTGCCGCCCAACGAACCATTCTGGAGGACGCACGTTCATGGCCTCGTTCCTTCCCCGGCGGGCCCTGCTGGCCGCCCCGCTGCTTGCCCCCGCCGTCCTGCGCGCGCAGGGCGCGTGGAAGCCGAGCCGCCCCGTCACCATGATCGTGCCCTTCGCGGCGGGGTCCGGCACCGATACCGTTGCTCGCATGCTGGGTGCCCTGTTGGAGCAGGATTGGGGCATTCAGGTGGTGATCGACAATCGCCCGGGGGCCAACGGGGCGATCGCTGCGGTGACCACGGCGCGCGCCGCCCATGACGGCCACACCGTCATGATCACGACCAACAGCCCGCATGGCGCGACGCCGGCGCTCATGAAGCGGCCGACCTACGACGCGGTCGCCGATTTCAGCCCGCTGAGCCGGATGGGCACCTACATCTTCGTCTTCGCGGTGAACGACCAAGTTCCGGTCCGCTCGATGCAGGACTTCCTGGCCATGGCGAAGGCCCAGCCGGGCCAGCTGACCTGCGCGTCGGGCAACACCACCGGCGTGGTCGGCGCGGCCATGCTGAACCGCATCGGCGGCATCGATGTCACCCACGTCCCCTACCGGTCCAGCCCGCCGGCCATGACGGACGTGATCGCGGGGCGCATCACCTCGATGTTCGCCGACGTCGCCTCCTCCCGCGCCTTCCTGCAGGAGGGCAAGCTCAGGCCGCTCGGCATCACCTCGGCCCAGCGGACGCCGCTCTTCCCCGATTGGCCGGCGCTGTCCGAGGTCGGGCTACCGGGGTTCGAGATGTTGTCCTGGATGGGGGCGGTCGGCCCGGCGCGCATGCCCGAGGAGGTCGTCGGCGCCTGGAACGCGGCCATCCGCAAGGTCTGGGACCGGCCGGAAACCGTCCGCCGGCTTGGCGATGTGGGCATCGAGAAGGTCACCTCCACCGCGGCCGAGTTCGGCGCCTTCATCCGCCAGCAGATCGCCTTCTGGGGCGAACAGGCCCGCGCTGCCGGAATCGAGCCGGAATAATGCCCCCTTGCGGCCACATGCGCCGGCCACATGTCCAACATCGCGACCTGCCGCTTGTGCATTGCAGCAAACGCCCCCAAGTGCATCCGACGCGCGCTGCGGGGGAGGCCGCGCGCAACGCCCACAAAGGGGACCCCGATGACCGACGCCAGCCGCACCCAGACCGCCGCCCTGAACCGGACCCTGTCCGCGCTCGCGGACGGTTCCCTGAACGACCGCCTCCGGCTCGAGGAGGCGGCCCGGATCATCGTGGCCGCGCGCCGCGCCGCGGCCCTGGCCGCCGGCGGCGCGATCACGCTGCCGTCCGTGGCGAACCCGGCTGTGCAGGCCGTGACCGAGATTGCCCGGCACTGGGACGAGACCGCCGTGACTGCGGTCGAGTACGCCGAGACCCTGCCCGTCGCCGCGCTCGAGCGGCTGCTGCGATCCGCGCCGGCCTGGGCGGCGGCCTTCGTGGCCGCGCCGCGGCGTCTCGCGGCCTGACGGCAAGGGCGCCGGGTGTCCACCCGGCGCTTCCGGGCTATACCCGCCACTCGGTTCGAACGAGGCGAGTGACATGGCGGGCAGCACGGCAACGCGCAGCAGGACGAGCAACGGGCCACGCCGCGTCCTTCTGCTGACCGGCGCTTCGCGCGGCATCGGCCATGCGACGGTCAAGCGCTTCTCGGCCGCGGGATGGCGGGTCATCACCGTCTCCCGCCAGCCCTTCCCGGAGCAATGCCCCTGGGAGATGGGCCCCGAGGACCATATCCAGCTCGATCTGACGGATCCCGCCGCGACCGAGGAGGCCGTGGCCGAGATCACCAAGCGGCTCGAGCCCGACGACGGCCGCCTCGATGCCCTCGTGAACAACGCCGCCATCTCGCCGAAGGGGCCGGGTGGGGCGCGCCTCGGCTCGCTCGAGATGGATCTCGAAGGCTGGCTCAAGGTCTTCCGCGTCAACTTCTTCGCCCCCGTGCTGCTCGCGCGCGGCCTGGTCGGGCCGCTGCAGAAGGCCAAGGGCTCGGTGGTGAACGTCACCTCGATCGCCGGCAGCCGGGTGCATCCCTTCGCGGGCGTGGCCTATTCCACCTCCAAGTCTGCGCTGGCCGGGCTGACGCGCGAGATGGCCTCCGACTTCGCCCCGCTCGGCATCCGCGTGAACGCGATCTCCCCCGGCGAGATCGACACCTCGATCCTGTCCCCCGGCACCGAGAAGATCGTGCGGGAACAGATCCCGATGCGCCGCCTCGGCCGGCCGGAGGAGGTCGCGCAGGCGATCTACTTCCTCTGCACCGAGGCCTCCTCCTACGTGAACGGCGCCGAGCTCCACATCAACGGCGGGCAGCATGTTTAGTTGGCCTCAGGCGCCGGCGCGCGCATCCGCGCGCTTGGCTTGCGCGCCGTGGACTGTCGCTTAGGCGGCTGAGGTTGGTCTGGGCGCGGTCGCGCTGTGCGCTCCCGGATCGAGGCCGTGCCTCGATCCGAAGTGTTTGTCGGGCCTCAGGCGCCGGCGCGTGCATCCGCGCGCTTGGCTTGCGCGCCCTGGACTTTCGCGTAGGCGGCTGCCGTTGGTCCGGGCGCGGTCGCGCTTCGCGCTCCCGGATCGACGCAGCGCCTCGATCCGCAGGTGGCGGCCGTGACGCCTCGCGAGGGCCTACCTGATGTCTGACGTCTCGGGTGGCGTGCGCCGCAGCGGCGTGCCGGCGCTCGGGCTGCTGTTGCCGTTCCTCCGGCCCTATCTCGGCCGCGTGCTTGGCGCCGCGGCGGCCCTGCTGCTGGCCGCGGGGCTGACCCTCGCGGTGGGGCAGGGGCTGCGGCACATCATCGACGATGGCTTCAGTGGCGGCGCCGGTGCGCTCAACCGCGCCGCCGTGGTGATGGGCAGCATCGTCGCCGCGCTCGGCGTCGCGACGGCCTGCCGCTACTACCTGGTCACCTGGCTTGGGGAACGCGTCGCGGCCGATCTGCGGCGCGCCGTCTTCGACCACCTCACCCGCCTCGATGCCCGCTTCTTCGAGGTCGCGCGCACCGGCGACCTGATGTCGCGCCTGACCGCCGACGTCGCGCTGCTGCAATCGCTGATCGGATCGGCGATCTCGATGGGGCTGCGCAACGCGCTGACCGGCATCGGCGCCTTCGCCATGCTGGTGCTGACCAGCGCGAAGCTCGCGGGGCTGATGGCGGTCGTGGTGCCGCTGGTGCTGCTGCCCATGGTCGCCTTCGGTCGCCGTGAACGACGCCTGTCGCGCGCGGCGCAGGAACGTGTCGCCGACCTCGCCGCCACGGCCGAGGAAGCGATCAACGCCATGCGCGTCGTCCAGGCCTTCACGCATGAGGATGCGGAACGCGCCCGCTACGGCGCGGAATCCGAACGCTCGGTGCAGGCCGCGCTGCGTCGCGTGCTGACACGCTCGGCGCTGATCCTCTCGGTCATCCTGCTCGGCTTCGGCGCCATCACCTTCGCGCTGTGGGTGGGTGGGCAGGACGTAATCGCGGGGCGGATGAGCGGCGGCGACCTCACCGCCTTCGTCTTCTACGCCGTGCTGCTGGCCAGCGCCGGCGCGACGGTCTCCGAGCTCTGGGGCGAGATCCAGCGCGCCGCCGCCGCCGCCGACCGGCTGGCCGAGATCCTCGCCGTGCAGCCCGGCATCGCCGCGCCCGCGAACCCCGTGCCGCTGCCCGCGCCACAGGGCCGCGTCACCTTCCGCGAGGTCACCTTCCGCTATCCCTCGCGCCCGGAGGCCAGGGCGCTCGACCGCTTCAGCCTCGACGTCGCGCCGGGCGAGACCGTCGCGCTGGTCGGCCCGTCCGGTGCTGGCAAGACCACGGTGCTGGCGCTGCTCCTGCGCTTCTACGACCCGACCGAGGGCGCGATCCTGATCGACGGCGTCGAGATCGCCCGCGCCGCGCCCGAGGACCTCCGCCGCCGCATCGGCCTGGTGCCGCAGGACCCCGTGATCTTCGGCGCCACCGTCGCCGAGAACATCCGCTACGGCCGCCCCGAGGCGACCGACGCCGAGGTCCGCGCCGCCGCCGAGGCCGCCTCCGCCCTCGACTTCATCGAGGCATTGCCGGAAGGCTTCGCGACCCATCTCGGCGCCCGCGGCGTGACGCTCTCGGGTGGGCAGCGCCAGCGCGTCGCCATCGCCCGCGCCATCCTGCGCGACGCGCCCGTGCTGCTGCTGGACGAGGCGACGAGCGCCCTCGACGCCGAAAGCGAGCACGCCGTGCAGCAGGCGCTCGCGCATGCCTCGCGCGGGCGGACGACGCTGGTCGTCGCGCATCGCCTGGCGACCGTACGCAGCGCCGACCGCATCGTCGTCATGGAAGCCGGGCGCATCGTCGCGACCGGCACGCATGAGGCGCTGCTGGCCGAAGGCGGGCTCTACGCCCGCCTCGCGGCCCTGCAGTTCACCGACGCCTGACCGCTACAGCACCTTGCGCATGTAGACCGTCGTGCCGCCCATGAAGGGTTCGCGTGCGGTCACTGCGTAGCCGCTGCGTTCATACAGCGCGATGTTCGAGCCGAAGTCGCCATTGGTCAGCAGCCGCAACTCAGGCCGCCGCGCGGCGCGCGCGAGCTCCTCGGCATGGGCGAGCAGCCGCCGCCCCAGCCCCTGGCCCTGCAGTTCCGGCCGCACCGCGACGTTCTCGATCCAGAGATGATCGGGCTCGAGCATCGTCTCGATCAGCGCGAGGATGCGCGGACCCCGCTGCAGCAGGTCGAAGCGGTGCTCGCGCAGCGCCTGGTCGTAGTCGACGCGCATCGGCATCGGCTCGCGGCCGATCAGCGGCACCCATCGCCCATAGGCCGCGCGCACGATCTCACGGATCTCCCCGGCATCGGCCGGGGTGGCGAGGCGAAGGGCCGTGGGCGTGACGGGGGCCATGGGGCATTCCTGCTGCTGGACATGAAAAACCCCGCCGACCGTGAGGTGGGCGGGGTGCCGGGAACCGGGAGGGCGGGCGGGAGCCTAGGCTCCGCGTCGGCCTCGCGGTGTCGGTCCGGGCGCACGCCCCCGCAGCACCGTCGGACGACGGCGTCGCAGCGTCAGGATCGTCGGGCGCGCGGACATGGCCGGATGCTTCCCGGGGAGGCCCCCGCCCGTCAATGCTTTTCGAGGAAGGCGAGCACCGCGGCGTTGAAATCCGCCGGGTTGTCCGCCTGCACGCTGTGTGCCGCACGGGCGATTGTCACGCGCGTCGCATTCGGCATCACCGGTTCCAGCGCATCGAGGATACGCCCGAATTGCGGCTGGGACTGCGCGCCGCCGATCAGCAGCGTCGGTGTCGCGATCCCCTGCGCCTCGGCGCGGGCGTAGGGCTTGCGCTGCTCGTTGATCTGGCCGAGCAGCGTGCGCGCATTGGCGCGGTTGACCGCCTTGCGCGCCTCCGACCGCTTCTCCCAGGCGCCGGGGCCGCCGGTGTGCTCGGCGACGACGGTCAGGCCTTCCTCGATCTTGCCCTCGCCGATCAGCGCGGCGGCCTTGGCGAAGGCCGCGCCCTGCTTGCCCGCCGGCGGCGCGCCGCCGAGGCTCTCGTCCAGTTCCCCGCCCGGTTCGACGAGCACGAGGGCCGACAGAAGTTCCGGATGATGCTGCGCGACGCGGAAGGCGATGTGCCCGCCGCGGGAATGGCCGACCAGGCGCACCTTCCCCGCGCCGAGCCCCTTGATGAAGCCCGCGATGTCCGCGGTGTGGCGCGCAATGGTGAAGTCGCCGCCGTCTTCCCACTGGCCGGGCCAGCAATGGCGCAGGCTGACGGCCATGGCGTGGAACCGCTCGCCGAAAGGCGCCATCTGCGCGGTCCAGGACCGCTGGTCTCCCAGCGTGCCATGGATCATCACCACGGGCTTGCCGGACCCGGCCTCGGCATAGGCAATGGGATAGCCGTCGACGGTCAGCGTGGGCATGGCGGTTCCTCAGGCGTTGCGCGCGGCGTCCATGATGGACCGGAAGCGCTTCACCGTCGCCTCCAGCCCCTCGAAGACGCTCTGCGAGATCAGGAAGTGGCCGATGGAGACCTCGGTGACCTCCGGCCAGGCGGCGATCGGCCCGACCGTGTCGTAGGAAAGCCCGTGGCCGGCGTGGCAGAGCAGGCCGGCGGCCTTGGCGACCTCCGCGCCGCGCTTCAGGCGCGCGAGTTGTGCCGCTCGGTTCTCGATCGGCCCTTCGGCATAGGTGCCGGTGTGCAACTCGATCGCCTGGGCGCCGAGGCGGGCGGCGCCCTCGATCTGCGCCGGGTCGGCCTCGATGAAGATGGACACACGCACGCCCGCGGTCTTCAGGCGGTCGATGGCCTCCGTCAGGAACGGCGCAGCGCGCAGCACGTCGAGGCCGCCTTCGGTCGTCAGCTCCTGCCGCTTCTCCGGCACCAGGCAGCAATAGGGCGGGCGGATGCGCTCGGCGAAGGCGACCATTTCCTCGGTCGCGGCCATCTCGAAGTTCAGCGGCGCGTCGATCTCGGCGCGCACGCGCTCGACGTCGCGGTCGCGGATGTGGCGGCGGTCCTCGCGCAGATGCATCGTTACGCCGTCGGCCCCCGCCGCGACGACGATGCGCGCGGCCTCGACCGGGCAGGGAAAGGTGCCGCCGCGCGCGTTGCGCAGCGTGGCGACGTGGTCGACGTTCACCGAGAAATCGAGATGCGGCTTCATGCAGTCCCCCGTGCGCGGGCGAGGTCCGCCGCCAGGCGGATCGCGGCGATGAGCGAAGACGGATCGGCACGCCCCGTGCCCGCGATGTCGAGCGCCGTGCCGTGATCCGGGCTGGTTCGCACGATGGACAGCCCGAGCGTCACGTTCACCCCGCCCGCCATGTCGAGCGTCTTGATCGGGATGAGCGCCTGGTCGTGATAGAGGCAGATCGCCGCGTCATAGGTCGGGCGCGCCAGCGCGGTGAACATCGTGTCCGGCGGCAGAGGACCGCGCGCGTCGACGCCTTCCGCGCGTAGCATGGCCACGGCGGGGGCGACGATGTCGATGTCCTCGCGCCCCATGGTGCCGGCTTCGCCCGCATGCGGGTTCAGTCCCGCGACGGCGAGGCGAGGATGCGCGATGCCGAATTCTTCCCGCAGCGCGCGGGCGGTGATGCGGGCGGTCTCGGCGATCAGCTCCGGCGTCAGGCGGGCGATGGCGCGCGCCAGCGCCTCGTGCACCGTGACCGGCACGACGCGCAGGTCGGCCGAGGCCAGCATCATAACCGGCGGCACGCCGGCCCCAGCGATCTCGCCGAGGTATTCCGTATGGCCGGGATGCCTGAATCCTGCGGCGGTCAGCGTCGCCTTCTGGATCGGGTTGGTCACCACGCCCGCCGCGCGGCCCGCCTTGCACAGATCGACCGCTTCCGTGATCGCGGCGATGACGGCGGGCGCATTCGCGGTGTCCGGCTTCCCGGCGATGGGCGCATGCGGCAGGGGGCGGTGCAGGATGGGCAGCGCGTCCGGGAAGACGGCGGCCGCCTCCGCGGGCGCGGCGATGGGGCGGACGGGCACGGCGAAGGGCCGTGTCGCGTCGTCGATCAGGAAGAAGACCGGCCCGGTGGCGCGGAGCGCGGACCAGGCGCCGGCGGCGATCTCGGCACCGATGCCGGCGGGTTCTCCCATGGTGAGGGCGAGGGGACGCATGACCCTTCGCGTGTAGTCCTTGCCGCCCCGGCTGACGAGGCCTTGCGGCGGCGCAAGCCCCCGCGTGGAGCGCATGCTAGACAGCGGCCATGGATGTCCTCGCGAACTGCCTGCACGACCTGACGGCGCTCGGCCCCGGCGGCGTGCCGGCGGTGATGGCGGCGCTGTTCCTCGCGGGCCTCGCGGGCGGGGCGACGCATTGCGCCGGCATGTGCGGGCCCTTCGTCATTGCCCAGGCGGCAGCCGTCGCCGACCGGGCGGCGGGCGGGGGGATGCTGGCGCGGCTCTCGGGCGCGGCATTGGCGCCCTATCACCTGGGACGGATGCTCGGCTACGGGGCGCTCGGCGCAGCGGCGGGGGGCTTCGCGGGCATCGTCGCGTTCGGGACGGGGTTCCGGTTCGTGCTGGCGGCGCTGCTGGCGGTCGCGGCGCTGCTGATGTTCGCCCAGGCCTCGGCCCGGGTGGCGGCGGTGTTGCCGCGAATGCCGGCGCCGCGCCTGCCCGCGGGGCTCGAGCGGCGGCTCGGTGGCCTGCTGGCCGCGCCGACGGGGCTGCGGGGCGTGGCGCTCGGGCTGATGCTCTCGGCCTTGCCCTGCGGGCTGCTCTACGGCGCGCTGGCGGGGGCGGCGGCGACCGGTTCGGCACTCGGCGGAGCGCTGGCGATGATGGCCTTCGTCGCCGGGACGGTGCCGGCGCTGGTCGGCGTCGCGCTGCTCGGGCGCTTCTTCGGTCGGCGGGCGGGCCCCGGCATGCGCGTCGCCGGCGCGGCGCTGTTTGCGATCAACGGCGTGATGCTCGCGGCGATGGCGGTCCGCGTGGCGGCCTGACGGCGCTAGGCCCGCACCAGGTCCCTGTAGGCATGCCAGGTCGCATGCCCGATCAGCGGGATCACCAGCGCCAGCCCCAGGAAGAACGGCACCATCGCCATCGCGGTGAAGACCACGATGAGCCCGGCCCAGAACGCCATCGCCCCCGGATTCGTGGCCACCGCCTTGATGGAGACGACGATCGCCTCCATCGCCGTGATGTCACGGTCGACCAGCATCGGGATCGACACCGCCGAGATGGCGAAGGCCGCTGCCGCCAGGATGGCCCCCGCCCCGGTTCCCACGATGAGGAAGGGCAGCAGCATGTCGGACCGCAGCATCGCCATCGGCAGCGATTCGAGCGACGGGGCGAAGTTCAGCCCGAACATCAACATGAAGATCAGCGCCGCGACCCGGATCCAGAAGAGGTGCAGCACCACCAGCACCACCCCCATGAAGGCCAGCTGCCCGCCATTGCGGGTAAAGCCCGCCAGGCACGCGCCGAAGGTGACGGGCCGCCCTTCCTCCCGCAGGCGGGAGGCTTCGTAGAGCCCGGCCGCCAGGATCGGCGCCACCATGAAGAAGCCCGCCGAGACCGGCAGGATCGCCCAGGCCGTCTGCGCCCAGAGCAGCAGCAGCGCGAGCAGCCAGCCCGCGATTGTCAGCGCCCCTCCGTAGAAGAAGCCGATCTGCGGATTGGCCATCAGGTCCCGCCAGCCGGCGGTCAGCCAGAGCCATGGCCGGTCCGGCGATACCTCCCGGATGGCGAATTGGCGGGGCGCGGTATCCGCGTCGCTCGGCATGGCAGACGTTTCCCAACACTGCGCGGCCCGGGCCGCGTGTCCATAAGCCACACTAGCCTGCTGCGCTGCGGAAGAATTGATCCGGATCAAGGACGCGGTCAGGCCGCCGGTATTGTCTCCGACCATGGCGAGCACCGCGAGTCCGCGGCTGTCGTCCCTGTGGGAGAAATCGGTCGTGGCAGCAGCAACTGCAACCGCCGCCCTGGCCCCCGGCCAGGCATCGAGCGCGGGGGAGGTGACGTATGTCGAAGCCCCCCTCCGCGCCTTCGCCGCCATCACGGCCTTCTGGGGCGTGGTCGGCTTCCTGGTCGGCGTGGTCATCGCCCTGCAGCTGGCCTACCCGCTGCTGAACCTCGACCTCGAATGGACGACCTTCGGTCGCCTGCGCCCGCTGCACACGAGCGCGGTGATCTTCGCGTTCGGCGGCAACGCGCTGCTCGGCACCAGCCTGTTCATCGTGCAGCGGACCTGCCGCGCGCGGCTGTTCGGCGGTGACGACGCCGGCTGGTTCCTCTTCTGGGGCTACCAGTTCGTCATCGTCATGGCGGCGCTGGGCTACGTGCTCGGCATCACCCAGGGCAAGGAATACGCCGAGCCCGAATGGTACGTGGACCTCTGGCTGACCTTCGTCTGGGTCGTCTACCTGATCGTCTTCGGCGGCACGATCCTGCGGCGCTCGGAACCCCACATCTACGTGGCGAACTGGTTCTACCTCGCCTTCATCATCACCATCGCCATGCTGCACATCGGGAACAACGTCTCGATCCCGGTCAGCTTCGGGTCCTCGCATTCCTACTCGGCGCCCGCGGGCGTGCAGGGGGCGATGATCCAGTGGTGGTACGGCCACAACGCGGTGGGCTTCTTCCTGACCGCGGGCTTCCTCGGGATGATGTACTACTTCATCCCGAAGCAGGCGAACCGGCCGGTCTATTCCTACCGCCTGTCGATCGTGCACTTCTGGACGCTGATCTTCCTCTACATCTGGGCCGGTCCGCACCACCTGCACTACACCGCGCTGCCCGACTGGGCGCAGGTGCTCGGCATGGTGTTCTCGGTCGTGCTGTGGATGCCCTCCTGGGGCGGCATGATCAACGGCCTGATGACGCTCTCGGGCGCGTGGGACAAGCTGCGCACCAACCCCGCGCTGCGCTTCTCCGTCACCGCGGTGGGCTTCTACGGCATGTCCACCTTCGAAGGCCCGGTGATGTCCATCCGGGCGGTCAACGGCCTGTCGCACTACACCGACTGGACCATCGGCCACGTGCATTCCGGCGCGATGGGCTGGGTCGGCTTCATCACCTTCGGCGCGCTCTACTACCTGTTCCCCGTGCTGTGGCGGAAGAAGGCGATCTGGAGCGAGAAGCTGATCGCCTGGCACTTCTGGCTCGCGACCCTCGGCATCGTCTTCTACATCACCGCGATGTGGGTGTCGGGCATCATGCAGGGCCTGATGTGGCGCGCCTACGACGAGCTCGGCTTCCTCCAGTACTCCTTCGTCGAGACGGTCGAGGCGATGCACCCCTACTACGTGATCCGTGCGCTCGGCGGCGTCCTCTACCTCTCCGGCGCGCTGATCATGGCCTTCAACCTCTGGAAGACGGTGACGAGCAGCGAGGCCGCAGAGCCCGAGGCCGCACCCGCTTCCGCCATCGCCGTCGCGGCGGAATAAGGAGGAGACACCGATGTTCCGCTGGCTTCGCGATCACGGCGTCATCGAGCGCAACCTGATCCTGATGGGCGTGCTCACGCTCATCACCGTCTCCATCGGCGGCCTGGTGCAGATCGTCCCGCTGTTTGCGGTCGAGACCACCATCGAGCGCGTCTCGGGCGTGCGTCCCTACACCCCGCTCGAGCAGGCGGGGCGCGACATCTACGTGCGGGAGGGCTGCTACCTCTGCCACTCGCAGATGATCCGCCCCTTCCGCGACGAGCTGGAGCGCTACGGCCACTACAGCCTCGCCGCCGAGAGCATGTACGACCACCCCTTCCAGTGGGGCTCGAAGCGCACGGGGCCGGACCTCGCGCGCGTCGGCGGCCGCTACTCGGATGACTGGCACGCGGCCCACCTGCGCTCCCCACGGGCGCTGGTGCCGGCCTCGGTGATGCCGCCCTACGCCTTCCTCGACCGTCCGCTCGACTACGCGGACATCCAGGACCGGCTGCGGGCGCTGCGGATGGTCGGCGTCCCCTACACGGACGAGATGATCGCCAATGCGCGCGCCGACCTCGAGGCGCAGGCGCGCCCCGACGCGGACGGGTCGGCCTTCCAGGGCCGCTACGCCCGCGCCCGGCAGGGCGCCTTCGACGGCGACCCGGCGCGCATCACCGAGATGGATGCGCTGGTGGCCTACCTGCAGATGCTCGGCACGCTCGTGGACTTCCGCGACGTGACGCCTGCGCAGCTGCGCCAGCCCTGAGGAGATGGAGATGCAGACGCTGATCGAGCACCTGCCGACCCTGCGCTCGCTCTGGGTGGTGTGGTTCTTCGTCCTCTTCCTCGGGATGCTGTGGTTCGTCATGCGCCCGTCGAAGAAGGCCTACTACCAGTCCCAGGCCGACATTCCCCTGCGCGACGCGGCCGAGGACGGCCCCGCCGCCCGCGGCTCACGCTGAGGAGCATCCCAGGATGCCGACCAAGATCGAGAAGGACACCGTCTCCGGTCAGGATACCACCGGTCACGAGTGGGACGGGCTGAAGGAGCTCAACACGCCGCTGCCCAAGTGGTGGCTGTACACCTTCTACGCGACGATCGTCTGGGCGCTGGTCTGGGTGGTGGTCTATCCCTCGGTGCCGTTCTGGCGTGGCACCTCGGGCTGGATCGCTCGGGAAGCCATCGTCGGCGAGGTCGAGGCGGCGAACGCCCGCAATGCGCCGATGATGGCGCGGCTGCGCGAGGCGACGCCCGCGCAGATCGCGGCCGATCCGGAGCTGCGCAGCTTCGCGCTCGCCGGCGGGCGCGTCGCCTTTGCCAACACCTGCGCCGGCTGCCACGGCGCCGGCGGGCAGGGCGCGCAGGGCGGCTATCCGACCCTGGCGGATGACGACTGGATCTGGGGCGGGTCGCTCGAGGCCATCCAGCAGACCATTCGCCACGGCATCCGCAACACCGAGGATGACGAGGCCCGGACCAGCATCATGCCGCGCTTCGGCGCGGACGGGATGCTGACGGCCGCGCAGATCGGCGACGTCGCGGAATACGTCCTGTCGATGTCCGGCCGGGCGACCGACCAGGCCGCGGCTGGCCGGGGTGCGACGATCTTCGCCGAGCAGTGCGTCGCCTGCCACGGCGACCGCGGCGAGGGGAACCGCGACGTCGGCGCCCCGCGCCTGAGCGACCAGGTCTGGCTCTACGGCAACACCAAGGCCCAGATCATGGCGATGATCAACAACCCGCGCATGGGCGTCATGCCGGCCTGGCAGGGTCGCCTCGACCCTGCCGTGATCAACATGCTGACCGTCTACGTGCATTCCCTGGGTGGGGGCGAGTAGCCCCCATCCGCTTGGCAGGACCACCATGAGTACCGTCGAGGCTCCGCATCGCGCCAAGGCCGACCGTCCGCCGGAAGCACCGGCGGCGGCGGCGCAGCCGCTCTACGCCAGCCGCCAGAAGGTCTATCCGAAGCGCGTCTTCGGCGTCGTCCGGTCGGTGAAGTGGGCGGTCCTGGCCCTGTGTCTTGCCCTCTACTACGTGGTGCCCTGGATCCGCTGGAACCGCGGGCCGGGGCTGCCCGACCAGGCCGTGCTGGTCGACATCGAGAATGCGCGGCTCTTCTTCTTCTGGATCGAGATCTGGCCGCAGGAGATCTACTTCCTCACCGGCGCGCTGATCCTCGGGGCTTTCGCGCTCTTTGCCGTGTCCTCCCTGTTCGGACGGCTGTGGTGCGGCTTCACCTGCCCGCAGACGGTCTGGACCGACCTCTTCATGTTCGTCGAGCGCTGGATCCAGGGCGACCGCAATGCGCGGATGAAGCTCGACCAGGGGCCGCGCAACGCGAACTACTGGACCCGCAAGGTCCTGACCCACGCGGTCTGGCTGCTGATCGCCGCGGCCACCGGCGGCGCCTGGGTGATGTACTTCGTCGACGCGCCGACGGTGACGATGGAGATCCTCACCGGCCATGCGAGCCTGCAGGTCTACTTCTTCTTCGCCATGTTCGCCGGCTTCACCTACCTGCTGGCGGGCTGGGCGCGGGAACAGGTCTGCACCTACATGTGCCCCTGGCCGCGCTTCCAGGCGGCGATGCTCGACGAGAACTCGCTCGTCGTCACCTATCGCGACTGGCGCGGCGAACCCCGCGGCAAGGCGAAGGCCGAGGGCGTTGGCGATTGCGTCGACTGCTTCGCCTGCGTCCATGTCTGCCCCACGGGGATCGACATCCGCGACGGCCAGCAACTCGAATGCATCGGCTGCGGGCTTTGCGTCGATGCCTGCGACAGCGTCATGGGCAAGCTTGGCCGGCCGAAGGGTCTCATTGCCTTCGAGACGCTGAAGAACCTCGCGGCCAGCGAGGCCGCGACCGCCGGCATGCCGCCCGGCGCGGCGCGGTACAAGGCGGGCATGGCCGCACGCCACCTGCCGCGCTTCATCCGCCCGCGCACCATGATGTATGCGGGCGCGATCGCGGTGGTCTCGCTCGTCATGCTCGGCGCCTTCCTGCTGCGCTCGACGCTCGACGTGACCGTGCTGCGGGACCGCGCGCCGCTGTTCGTACGCCTGTCCGATGGCGGCATCCGCAACGGCTACACCATCAAGATCGTGAACAAGCGGCGCGAGGACAGCCCGCTGGTGCTCGACCTGCAGGCGCCGCAGGGCTTCCGCATGGTGGTGCAGGACGCGGACACCGATCCGGACGGCCGCCCGCTGGTCGCCCGCCGCGCCGACGGCATCGTGCAGTATCGCGTCCTGGTCTCGGTGCCGCCCGGTCAGCGGCTGCCGGAATCGACGCCCGTCACCTTCCGCCTGCTCGAACCCAGCGGCCGCGTCGCGGCCCGCCAGTCGAGCACCTTCGTGGGGCCAAGGCAGTGAGCGCAACGATGAACGATCAGGGCTTCGATCCCCGGCGCTCGCGCTGGGTTCCCTGGGCCTTCGCCGGCAGCATGCTGGTCGTCGTGCTGGTCAACATGGTGCTGGTCTACTACGCCGTGTCGACCTTCACGGGCGTGACCGTGACGCGGTCCTACGAGCGCGGCCGCGGCTACGAGGAGGTGATCGCCGAAGCCACGCGCCAGGATGCGCTCGGCTGGCGCGCGGACGTCACGCTCGCCGGCGGGCGGCTCGCCGTCGCCGCGACCGATCGCGAGGGCCGCCCGATCGCCGGCCGCGTCGAGGGCGTGCTGCTCCGTCCGCTCGAGGGCACCGAGATCCCGCTCGCCTTCGCCGGAACGGGTGGCGGCCGCTGGGCCGCCGATGTGCAGCCGCCGCAGCCCGGCCAGTGGGAAGCGCGGCTGACTCTCTTCGGGCCCGGCGAGAGCAGCTTCGACATCCGCCGCCGGGTGATCGCGCCGTGAGCCTGATCGGCCGCGCCGAGCCGGTCGCGCCGGGGGCGGTCTCGGCCGCTGCCTGCGCGCATTGCGGCGCGCGACTGGCCCCGGGACAGGACCGCTTCTGCTGCACGGGCTGCGAGGGCGCGCATGCGCTCGTCGCCGGGCTCGGCCTGGCCTCCTTCTACGGCCGCCAGGCCACCGAGGCCGGCACGCTGCGCCCCGAGGCGATGGCGGCGGGCCTCGATCTCGCCCCTTTCGCCGAGACCATGAAGGACGGGACTCAGCGGCTTGAGCTCGTCGTCTCCGGCCTGACCTGCGGCGCCTGCGTCTGGCTGGTGGAGCAGGCGCTCGCCGCCGAGCCGAACGTGCTCTCGGCCCGCGCCTCGCTCTCCGCGCGGCGGCTGACCGTGACCTGGCGCGGGGCGGCGGCGCGCGCCAACGACCTCGTGGCCCTGCTCGCCCGGCTCGGCTTCCGCGTCGCGCCCTGGTCGCCCGCCTGCCTGCGCGCGACCGAGGACGCGGAAGGGCGCGAACTGACCCGCGCCCTCGGCATCGCGGCCTTCGGGTCGATGAACATCATGCTCGTCTCCGTCGCCGTCTGGGTCGGCACGGATATGGGCCCCGCGCTGCGGCACGGGCTGCACTGGCTCGCGGCGCTGATCGGCATGCCGGTCGTGCTGATCGCCGGCCTGCCCTTCTACAAGTCGGCCTGGGCGGCGATCCGCGCCGGGCGGCCAAGCATGGACCTCGCCATCTCCCTCGGCGTGCTTGCCACCGCGCTGATGAGCCTGTCCGAGACCATCTACAACGGCCCCTACACCTGGTTCGACGGCGCGACGATGCTGCTGGCGCTGCTGCTGGCCGGGCGCGTCTTCGACCGCGCGGCGCGGCGTCGCGCACGCCAGTCCGTCGCCGAGCTGCTCGCGCTGCAGGAAGGCATCGTCACCCGCCTGCTGGCCGATGGCCGCAGCGAAGCCATCCCGGCCGAGCGCGCCGCCGCGGGCGACCGCATCCTGGTCGCGGCCGGCGAGCGCCTGCGCCTGGACGGCGTCGCGGCAGCCCCGGCACTGCTCGATGCCGCCGCCACGACCGGCGAGAGCGTGCCCCGGTCCTTCGAAGCCGGTGCGGCGCTGCCCGCCGGTGCGGTGAACATGGGCGCGGCCTTCACCATGACGGTGACGGCGGCGGCGAAGGACGGCTCGCTCGCCGCCATGGCGCGGCTGCTGGAACGCGCGGAACAGGCCAAGGGCCGCTTCGTCGCCGTCGCGGACCGTGCCGCGCGCTACTACGTCCCGGTGGTCCATGCCGTCGCGGCCGTGACCTTTGCCGTATGGTGGGGCGTGCTCGACGCGCCCTGGCAGGTCGCGCTGGTGAACGCTGTCTGCGTGCTGCTCATCACCTGCCCCTGTGCGCTGGCGCTCGCCGTGCCGGCGGTGCAGGTGGTCTCGGTCGGCGCGCTGTTCCGCCGTGGGGTGCTGGTCACCTCGGCAACGGCGCTGGAACGCCTCGCCACCGCCGACCTCGCCGTGCTCGACAAGACGGGCACGCTGACCGAGGGCCGGCCGGTGCTGATCCCGGAAGGGCAGGATCCGGAGGCGGTCGCGCGGGCGGCGGCGATGGCGCGCGCCTCGCGTCATCCGCTCGCCCAGGCGCTGGCGCGGGCCTGCCCCGAGGCGCCCGCCGCGGACGGCGTGCGCGAGATCCCCGGCCAGGGGCTGGAACGCGGCGATGCGCGGCTCGGGTCCCCGATTTTCTGCGGCCTCGGCCCTTCGGCCGACGGCATGACGCTGGTGTTCCGCGACGGCGCGGCCGAGCCCGTGGTCTTCCGTTTCGCCGACCGCATGCGGGACGACGCGCCGGCCGCGGTCACCGCGCTGCGCGAGCTCGGCCTCGACGCCGAACTGCTCTCCGGCGACGGCGAGGGCGCCGTCTCCGCCGTTGCCTGGCAGGCGGGCATCCCGGACTGGCGCGCGGGCGCCGATCCGGTGACCAAGCAGGCCCGCATCGCTGCGCTGAAGGAGGCCGGCCGCCGCCCGCTGATGGTCGGCGACGGGATCAACGATGCGGCCGCGCTCGCCGCCGCGCATGTCTCGGCAAGCCCCGCCGGGGCGACCGACCTTGCCCAGACCGCGTCGGATCTGGTGCTGCAGCGGGAAGGCCTCGGCGCCCTGCCGGCGGCGATCCGCATCGCGCGGCGCGCCCAGGCGATCGCGCGCGAGAATATCGGCCTCTCGCTGGTCTATAACGTCTTCGCGGTGCCGCTGGCGGTGGCCGGCCTCGTCACCCCGCTGGTCGCGGCGGCGGTGATGGCCTCCTCCTCCATCGTGGTCGTGCTGAACGCGCTGCGCGCGGCGAAGGAATAGCCGATGGACTCGCTGCTGCTGCTGATCCCGGTCTCGCTGTTCCTGGGCCTTCTCGGCCTGATCGGCTTCCTCTGGGCGCTGCGTTCGCGCCAGTACGAGGATCTGGATGGGGCGGCCGCCCGCATCCTGTTCGACGACCAACCCCGCAAGGAGACACCGCCATGAGCGGCGCCCGCGTGTTCTTCATCGTCCTCTATGGCGTCCTCGGGCTGCTGGGCCTGGTCATGGCCGGCATCGCGCAGGACATCGGCATCTCGATCTTCGGCTGGGGCCTGGTCGCCTTCGGCGTGCTGAACGCCTTCCGCACCATCGGCGCCCATTTCGACGAGGCGGCGAAGGCGCACTGATAGGGCGCGCACGAAGGCGCTGCCTTCGTGCGCCTCAGACGCGGGGCGGCGGCCATCCGGCCGCCTTGGCTTCGCGGCACTTGCCGCGGGCCGCATTCCGGGACCCCATCGACGTTGCGGGGCAACGCCGATGGGAACCCGTCGCGGCCTCGGCCCTCCGGGCCGCAGATGCGGTATCGGCCACTGTCACGTCCTCGGCGCGTTCACGGCACGGGCGACAGCACCCGCTTCAGGCAGCGCAGCGTGAAGGCCGTGCGCGTGTGGCGCACGCCGGGCAGGCGGTAGATCTTCTCGCGCAGCAGGCGCTCATACCCCGCCGTGCCGCCTACCGCCGCCTTCAGCACGTAGTCGTATTCCCCGGTGACGAGCCAGCATTCCAGCACCTCGGGCATGGCGCTCACCGCCTCCTCGAAGCGCTTCAGGTTCTCGTCGTCGTGGCGTTCCATCATCACTTCCAGGAACACCGTGTCGGGCAGGCCGAGGGCGGCCTGGTCCAGCACCGCGTGGTAGCCCTGGATCACGCCCGCCTGTTCCAGGCGCTTCACGCGGGTCCAGCAGGGGGAGGGAGATAGCCCCACCTCCTCGGCGAGTTCGGCGTTGGTCAGGCGCGCCTTGCGGGCGAGCGCCCGGAGGATCCGGCGGTCGGTGGCGTCCATGGCGGAAGGATGTTCCGTCTCTTCGGCGCTGCACAACAGAAATCGGAAGAAACAGCCGGGAAACCCGCCGCATCATCCTGCCATTGGCATCGCGCGCAGAGACCTCCAACATGACGGCCATGGGCAGCATCATCCGACCCGACGCGACGCTCGAGGAACGCTGGGACGCCACCGGCGGTCCCGTGCTCCTCACCGGCACCCAGGCGCTGGTGCGTCTGCCCATGCTCCGGCAGGAGATGGATGCCGCCCTCGGCTGGAAGACCGGGGGGTTCATCTCGGGCTATCGCGGCTCGCCGCTCGGCGGTTTTGACAAGGAACTCGGGCGCCAGCAGAAGCGGCTCAAGGCTCACGACATCGTCTTCCAGCCGGGGCTGAACGAGGACCTCGCAGCGACTGCCGTTTGGGGTACGCAGCAGGTCGGGCTGTATCCCGGCGCGCGGGTCGATGGCGTTTTCGCCATCTGGTACGGCAAGGGTCCGGGCGTGGACCGTTCGGGCGACGTGCTGCGCCACGCCAATTCCGCCGGCACCGATCCGAAGGGCGGCGTCATCGCGCTGGCGGGCGACGACCCGTCGTCGAAATCCTCCACCATCACCTCCGGCTGCGAATACGCCTTCATGGATGCCGAGATCCCGGTGCTGGACCCGGCCGATGTCGGGGAGGTGCTGGAATTCGGCCTGAAGGGCATCGCCCTGTCGCGCTTCGCCGGCGTCTGGGCCGGGGTGAAGTGCGTCGCGGACACGATGGACGCGTCGATGACCGTCCTGCTCGACCCGGCGCGCTATGCGACGCGGGACCCGCAGGGTTTGGCGTTGCCGCCGGGCGGGCTGCACATCCGCGGCGGCGACAGCCCGATCGCGCAGGAAGAACGGCTGCGGCACTTCAAGCTGCCGCACGCGGTCGCCTTCGCGCGGGCCAATGGCTTCGACCGCATCGTCATCGATTCGCCCCAGGCCCGCTTCGGCATCGCGGTGCGCGGCAAGGCCTATGCCGTGCTGCGCCAGGCGATGGAGGAGGCCGGCATCTCCGACGCGCTGGCGCGCGAACACGGGCTGCGGCTGTGGAAGATCGGCCTGGCCTGGCCGCTCGATGCCGAGGCCGCGCGTGCCTTCGCCGATGGGCTCGAGGAAATCCTCGTCATCGAGGATCGCCGCCCTGTCGTCGAGCCGCAGATCCGCGACGCGCTCTACCACGCCGCGCAGCGCCCGCGCGTGACCGGCAAGGCGGACGAGGCCGGGAAGCCGCTGCTGTCCGACCTGACGGAACTCGATGTCGGGCAGATCCTGCGCGCGCTGATGGCCCGCCTGCCCGAGGCGCTGCGCAGCGACCGGCTGCGCGCCCGCATCGCGGAACTCGACGCGCTGGCCCGGATGCAGGAACCGCCGCTGCATCTGCGCGACCCCTATTTCTGCCCGGGCTGCCCGCACAACAGCTCGACGCGCATCCCGGAAGGTTCCCGCGCGCTCGCCGGCATCGGCTGCCACTACCTGGCGCGGTTCATGAACCGCAATTCGGACGCCTACACTCAGATGGGCGGCGAAGGCATGCCCTGGATCGGCCAGGCGCCCTTCACCACCGAGGAGCATATCTTCGCCAATATCGGCGACGGCACCTGGGGCCATTCGGGGTCGCTGACCGTGCGCTTCGCGGTCGCGTCCAAGGCCAACATGACCTTCAAGGTCCTGGTCAACAGCGCGGTCGCGATGACCGGCGGCCAGACGCCGGAGGGTGAGATCGACGTCCCGCACATCGCGGCCCAGCTCCGCGCGGAAGGGGTCGAGCGGATCGAGATCGTCTCGGACGACGAGGACCGCCACAAGGGCAACCCACTGATCCCGCCGGGCACCGGCTTCCACCATCGCTCGGAGCTCGAGGCGGTGCAGAAGGCGCTGCGCGAGGTGAAGGGCGTCACGGCCATCATCTACGACCAGGAATGCGCCACCGAGCGCCGCCGCAAGCGCAAGCGCGACCTGGCGCCCAAGGCCGAACGCCGCGTGATGATCAACCCGCGCGTCTGCGAGGATTGCGGTGACTGCTCCCGCGCCTCGAACTGCCTCGCGGTCGAGCCGGTCGAGACCGAGTTCGGCCGCAAGCGGAAGATCGACCAGTCGGCCTGCAACCAGGATCTCTCCTGCGTGCAGGGCTTCTGCCCGTCCTTCGTCACGCTGGTCGGCGCGAAGCCGGCCGAACATCACGTCACCGCCTCCGGCGCCGCGCCGCCCGAACCCGTCCGCCCCGAGGTGCAGGGCGAGGCGTGGAACCTGCTCATGGCGGGCGTGGGTGGGCAGGGCGTGTCCTCGCTTGCGGCGATCCTCGGCCAGGCCGCGCATCTCGAGGGGCGGCCAGTGCGCAGCCTCGATTTCCTCGGCCTCGCGCAGAAGGGCGGCGGCGTCTACGCGCAGCTACGCATCGGCGCGGCGGGGGCTGCGCCGGACAGCATGTCTGGTGCGCGGATCGGCGCCGGGTCCGCCGACCTGCTGATCGCCGCCGATATGGTGGTGGCGCATGGGCGTACGGCGCGGCCGCTGCTCGGTCCGGAACGCACCGTGGCGGTGGTGAACGCGGACCTCGCGCCCACCGCGCAGTTCGTGAAGGACACCGGCACGCGCTACCACGCGGCGGAGATGCTCGAGAGCATCCGCCATGCCTGCCGCGAGACCATCGCCCTTCCGGGTGCGACGCGCGTCACCGAGGAACTGGGCGACGCGGTCTATCTGAACGTCTACCTGCTCGGCATCGCCTATCAGCGCGGGCTGGTGCCGCTGTCGGCGGAAGCGATCGGGCGCGCCCTTGAACTGAACGGCGCGCAGGTCGCGCTGAACAAGGAAGCCTTCGCCCGCGGCCGCGCCGCGGCGATGGGGGACCTGCAGCCGCCGGCGCATGTGGCCGAGACGCTGGACAGCCTGATCGCGCGGCGCGTCGCGGACCTCACCGCCTATCAGAACGCGCGCTACGCGAAGGACTACGCCGCCTTCGTCGCGAAGGTCCGCGCCGCCGAGCAGGCGGCCCTGCCGGGCGAGGAGCGCCTGTCCCGTGCCGTCGCGACGCAGCTCCATCGCCTGATGGCCTACAAGGACGAATACGAGGTCGCGCGCCTGCACAGCCTGCCGGAATGGAAGGACGCGCTGGCGCACGGCTTCACCGGCACGCAGGCGATCGAGATGCACCTCGCCCCTCCGGCGCTGGGCGAGCAGAAGCGCCGTTTCGGCCCATGGATGTTCCGGGCCATGGGTCTGCTGCGCCACGGCAAGGCGTTGCGCGGCACGGCGCTCGATCCCTTCGGCCGCACCGAGGAGCGGCGCATGGAGCGCGCGCTGCCCGGCGAGTTCCGGGCGGGCGTGGAGCGCTTCCTCGCGGCGCTGCCGGGGTCGCATGCGACGGCCTGCGTCTGGGCCGAGGCCTGGGCGGGCGTGAAGGGCTTCGGGCCGATCAAGGCGCGGAACCTCGTGGGCGTCAGGGCGCGGCTCGCGCAGATCGAGGCGCCGGCCATCGCGGCCGAGTGAAGGTCGGGGGAGGATGAACCTCCCCCGAACCCCCTCCCTTTTCTGGTCACTTGGTTCCAAAGAAGGTTGAGGGGGGGTCCGGGGGGAGAAGTTCCCTTCTCCCCCCGCTATCCTGCCCGCGGGGGGACCATCCAATGACCAACGTCTTCGACCTGCCCGAGGCGACGCGCGAGTTGCAGTCCGTCGCGCGCGACTTCGCCCGCGAGGTCCTGGCACCCAACGCGCTCCGGTGGGACGAGCAGCGCCACTTCCCCGTCGAGGAGATGCGGGAAGCCGCGAAGCTCGGCATGGCCGCGCTGTATGTGCGGGAGGAAAGCGGCGGGTCAGGCCTCACCCGCCTCGACGCCGCCGTGGTGTTCGAGGCGCTGGCGACCGGCTGCCCGGTGGTCTCGGCCTATCTGTCGATCCACAACATGGTCGCCTGGATGATCGACCGCTTCGGCAATGACGCGCAGCGCGCGGAATGGCTCCCGGGCCTGGCGAGCATGGAGCGCGTCGCCTCCTACGCGCTGACGGAACCGGGGTCGGGATCGGATGCCGCGGCCTTGCGGACGCGGGCGGCGCGCGACAACGAAGGTTATGTGCTGAACGGCACCAAGCAGTTCATCTCGGGCGCCGGCGCGTCGGATCTCTACCTGACGATGGTGCGCACGGGCGGGGAGGGGCCATCGGGCGTCTCCGCCCTGCTGATCCCGAAGGAGACCGAGGGTCTCTCCTTCGGCGCGAACGAACGCAAGATGGGCTGGAACGCGCAGCCGACGCGCCAGGTGATCTTCGAGAATGCGCGCGTCCCGGCGACCGCCCTGCTGGGCGAGGAAGGCCACGGCTTCCGCTTCGCCATGGCGGGGCTGGACGGTGGGCGGCTGAACATCGCGGCGTGCTCGCTCGGTGGGGCGCAGTCCGCGCTCGACATCGCGCTGGACTACGTGAAGGAGCGCAAGGCTTTCGGGAAGGCGCTCGCGGACTTCCAGAACACGCAGTTCCGGCTGGCGGACATGCGCATCGAGCTGGAGGCCGCGCGGTCGCTGCTGTGGCGCGCGGCGGCGAAGCTGGATGCGAAGGAACCGGACGCGACCGCCTGGTGCGCCATGGCAAAGCGCTTCGTCACCGACACCTGCTCCCGCATCGCGGACGAGGCGCTGCAGCTGCTCGGCGGCTATGGCTACCTGGCGGATTACGGCATCGAGAAGATCGTGCGCGACCTGCGCGTGCACCGCATCCTCGAGGGCACGAACGAGATCATGCGCCTGATCGTCGCCCGCCAGATGCTCGGCGCGCGCTAGACCCAGACCAGCCAGGCGGGCGGCCCCGCCGGCGTCGCGAGGCCCGGCAGCGCGATCGCCATGTCCGCCTGCGCATCGCCGTCGAGGTCGATGCGCAGGATGCGCGCGGCCTCGTCGAAGCGTGCCTCGGCATGGCCCGTCCCGGTGAAGCCGAGGCCGCCGCGCCAGTCGACGCCATCGGCGATGCCGACCATCAGGATGCCGTCGCCCTCAGCCGGGTTGAAGCCGATGATGGTGTCCGGTGCAGCGGCGCTGCTGTGCCCCGCGGCGGTGAAGACGAACAGGTCCGCGCCCGCCCCGCCGGTCAGCCGGTCGATGCCCGCGCCGCCGATGATGGTGTCCGCACCCTCCGCCCCCGTCAGCGTGTCGTTGCCGCCGCCGCCGTCGAGCCAGGCAGCCGGATTGCCGCTGAGCAGCGAGACGGAATCCGCGCCCGCCCCGCCATGGACGATCTCGGTGCCGCTGGTCGCGACGCGCAGCCCGCCATCGCCCAGCGTCAGCATGTCCCGCCCGGCACCCAGCGCGACCGAGACGAGTCCCGGCGCGCGGGAGAGGGTGACGAGGTCGCTCGCCGCCGCGCCGGTCAGCACCTCCACATTCGCGATTGTCAGCACGTTCATCCCCGGCCCGAGGACCAGCCGGTCCGTCCCGCCGCCCAGGTCGATCGTCCCGCCCACGAGCCCGCGCGTCAGCGTGACCGTGTCGTCGCCCGCGTTCCCCGTGATGACCTCGACATCGGCGAGCGTGACACGGTTCGTCCCCGGCCCCAGCAGCAGGTGATCGACGCCGCCGCCGAGGCGCAGCGTCACGCCATCCGCCCCGCCGGCCAGGTCGATGGTATCCGCGCCGTCGCTGCCAATGACGAGTTCCGTGTTGGCGACGGCGATGCGGTTGCCGCCACGCAGTATGGACAGCGTGTCGGACCCGCCGCCGAGATCGACCACGGCCGATCCGACGATGCCGCCGAAGATGACGGCATCGGCGCCGCTGCCGCCGGTGACGGTCTCGGCGGCGATGACGCCGACCGCATTGCCGCCGTTCGCCAGCACGATGCGGTCGAGCCCGTCGCCGAGGTGGAACTGGGCGCCGGAGACGGTGTCGAGCAGCGTCACGACGTCGTTGCCGCCGCCCGCGTTGAGGAACACGACCCCGCGCAGTCGCACGGCGTCGTCGCCGTCGGAAAGGAACACCCGGTCGCGCCCGCCGCCCAGGGACAGCAGCGCATCTGCGGCCGCGGTGAAGGTGACGTCGTCATCCCCCGCGGTGCCGGTGACGGTCTCGACGCCCGCGAGGCGCACCGCATTCGCCCGGCCGCCCAGCATCAGCCGGTCGGCGCCGGCGCCGAGGTCGATCACCATGCCGGTCGTGCCGTGCGCAATGGTGACGTCCTCGGCGCCGCCGCCGCCGATCAGCGTCTCGATGCCGGCGACGGTGATGGTGTTGCCGCCATCGGCCAGGCGCAGCCGGTCCTGGCCGCCGTGGAGGTTGACCGCGGCCGGCGCGACGCTGAGCAGGGTCAGGTCCTCGTCCCCGCCGCCGCCCTCGATCGCCTCGACATTGCTGACGCGCGCGGTGACCGGCCCGCCCCGGATGACCAGGCGATCCGCGCCGCCACCGAGGTCGATGATGCCGTCCGCGATGGCGCCGGACAGCGTCACCTCGTCCGCGCCGTTGCCGCCGAGCAGCGTCTCGGTCCCGCCCGTGCGCAGGCGGTTGCCGCCATCGGCGAGGACCAGCGCATCGAGCCCCGCGCCGAGGTCGATCACGCCGTCGAGGATGCGGTCGCGCAGCGCGATGCGGTCCTCCGCCGCGCTGCCGCGCAGCGTCTCGATGCCCGTGACGGTCACGTCGCCGCCACCCAGCAGCAGCAGGCTGTCGGCCCCGGCACCGCCCGCGACGCTCTCGATCCCGCGGAGCACCATCGCATTGCCGCCATCGGCCAGGCGGATCGCATCGATGCCGGCACTGCCGGTCACCGCCTCGATACGGGAGAGGTGGACGGGCCCGGTGACGGCCTCGAGCGTGATCTCGTCCTGCCCGGCGCCGCCGAGGATGGTTTCCGCCCCCGCGACCGTCAGCGCGCTGCCACCGTCGCCGAGTTGCAGGATGTCGGCGCCGGCGCCGAGGACATAGCGTCCGGTCGCGCGGCCCTCGACGACGATGGTGTCGTTGCCGGTGCCGGCGAGGAGGGTCTCGACGCCGAGCAGCGTGACGGCGTTGTCCCCGTCCGCGAGAACAACGGTGTCGTTGCCGGTCTTGAGATCGAGGCGCAGCCCCGGCGCCGGCCCGGTGACGGTGACGATGTCGTCGCCGGACCCCGAGATGACGGTCTCGACGTCCGGCGCGATCACGATGGCATGGCTGAGCCAGGAGGCGAGGCTGAGCCTGTCGCGTCCGGCGCCGAGGCTGAAATAGGCACCCGGCCCCCAGGGCGAGAAGGAGAGGTCGTCGTCCCCGCTGCCGGAGAGGATGGTCTCCGCCGCGACGATCGTGCCGCGATTGCCGCCGTCGGACAGCCGGACGACGTCGTTGCCGCCACGCAGGTCGATGCGGCCGCCGGCGAGCGGCGTCAGCAGTGTGACGGTGTCGGCGGCACCGCCGCCATAGACGGTCTCCGCCCCGCTGACGGTGACGAGGTTCGGGGCCGAGGCGAGGCGCAGGACATCGTTCCCCGCGCCGAGGTCGACGATGGCGTCGGGCAGGCCCGCCGTTACCGTCACATCGTCGTCGTAGGCCCCACCCGTCAGCCGGTCGAAGGACCCGACGGTGACGGCGTTCGGACCGGACGGGTCGAGCGTGATCGGCATGGCGCAGGCTCCACTTCCGCGCCGACGCCGCGTGGCGCCGGGCAGAGGAAGCATGGCCTGCCGTCTCTAAAATTAGACCAAACTTTGAGACGCGTCGCAGGGCGCGTCCCGCGCGTTAATCAGGTCTTGATCGGGCCACTCCGACCGCCGCGACCCTGACCGGGTGGGTCACCCGGATCGTTGTCGGACGGACCGGCCGGTGCGCGACCGCCGCCGCCGCGCCCCTGGCCCGGTGGATCGCCGGGATCGGCATCGCTGACCCCGCCGCCGCGGCCGCCACCGCCACCGCGACCCTGGCCCGGCGGATCGCCGGGATCGGCGTCACTCACCCCGCCGCCACGTCCGCCGCCGCGGCCCTGGCCGGGCGGATCGCCGGGATCCGCATCGCTCACGCCGCCAGGACCGCCGCCGCGACCACGGCCTGGCGGGTCCCCGGGATCGGCATCGCTGACCCCGCCGCGGCCGCCACCTCCGCCGCCGCCACGCCCTCCGCCCGCCGGATCCCCGGGATCGGCGTCGCTGACCCCGGTCCGCGGGCGGCCTCCCCCCTGGGCTCCGCGACCACCGCCGGCCGGATCGCCCGGGTCCGCGTCGCTGACGCCGGTGCGGGGCCGGCCCCCACCTTGCGACCCGCGACCGCCATTCGGCGGATCGTTCGGGTCCGCGTCCGTCATGCCGGTCTGCGGCTGACGCTGCCCGCCCTTCACCGGCGGGTTGCCGCCGCCGCGCCCCTGGCCGGGCGGGTCGCCCGGATCGTTGTCGGATGGCCCGGCGGGCGCGCGACGCGGGGGTGGCGCTGGTGCGGGGGGCGGCGCAGGGGCGGGACTGGGCGTCGGCGCGCCGCCGCTGTCCCCCTTGGTGTTCTGCGCCAGGGAAGCCCCGGGCAGGGCTGCGGCGCCGCCCGCAGCAGCGAGCCGGACCACGACGAGGCGCCGCGCGAGGCGATGGTCGGGGAAGTCGGACATGGAACGGGCGCTCCGCTGGAACCGGGGGACATACTCGGCGGCGGAACGGCCTCTGCACAAGACCGCAGGCGGGATGGCCGGTGTGCGCCGACGCACAGAACCGCTTGCGTTAATGTTCTTGTTTTGTTCTTATCATCGCATGAGCACGCGCACCGCGACCGATCCCTCCCTCGAGATCCCGCCGCTCCCCCTCATGGTCCGCTTCGTGCCGGCCAAGCCGGCCCGGCCGGCCCGCCGCGCCATGCGGGACTTCACCGCCTTCCTGGCGCTGGCCTGGGCGGCGGCGGAACTAGCCCTGTGGGCGACGGGGGTCTGAGGCGCGCGCCGCTCATTTGATTGCGGTATCGACGGCCCCATCTGTCGCCACCCGGACGGCGTGCCGCCCGAATGACTGCGAGGGCGATGATGGGATACACGCGGCGCGGAATGCTGGCCCTGGGGGGCGTCGGCCTGGCCGGGGCATGGGTCCAGGGCAGCCGGCCCGACCCGCGCGGCCCGGCGGTGCCGATGGGCCATGCGGCGGAAGCCTCCGCCCTGGGCATCCCCAACGAACGCTTCATGCTCTCGGCCCCGGGCGGGACCGAGGCGATGCTGCGCGGCCTCGCGGACGCGACGCGGCGGCGCCAGGTTGCCATGGGCCTGCCCGCCTCGGCCGAGCCTCTGCTCGACAAGCAGATCCTCGCGCTGTCGGGCGGCGGGGAGAACGGGGCCTTCGGCGCGGGGCTGCTGACGGGTTGGGCCGCCCAGGGGACGCGCCCGACCTTCCACATCGTCAGCGGCGTCAGCGTCGGGGCGCTGATCGCCCCCTTCGCCTTCATCGGCCCCTCGCGCGATGCCGAGCTGCGCGAGCTCTTCACCACCATGACGGCGGACCAGGTGCTGCGCCGCCGGGGCTGGATCGACGGCGTGGTGGGGGAAAGCCTCGCCGACAACGCGCCGCTGATGAACACCATCGCGCGGCACCTCGATGCCCGCATGATGGAGGACATCGCCCGCGGGCACGAGGAAGGCCGGCTGCTGCTGGTCGGGACGGTCAACCTCGACGCGCAGACGGCGGTCTGGTGGAACCTCGGCGCCATTGCGGCCAGCGGGCGTCCCGGCGCGCTCCCGCTGATGCGGGAGATCCTGCTGGCCTCCGCCGCCATCCCCGGGCTGTTCCCGCCCAGCATGATCGACGTGACGCAGGGCGGGCGCCGCTACCAGGAGATGCATGTCGACGGCGGCGCCCTGGCGCAGACCTTCGTCTATCCCTCCGCGCTGGGAGAAAGGCGGCGTGAGCGCCTGCGCGAGGGGCTGCCGGTGCCTTCGGCCGCCGCCTACGTCATCTGCAACGCGCGTCTGAGCGGCGCGCGGCCGCCGGTCGGCCTGTGGTCCGTCTCGATTGCCGAGCGCGCCATCGCCGCGCTGATCCGCGCCAATGGCCTCGGCGATGTCTGGCGCATCTACCAGAACACCGAGCGCGACGGGATCGGCTTCAACCTCGCCCTGATCGGCGACGATTTCGCGCCGATGCCGCAGGCGCGCTTCGACCGCGACTACATGCGCGCGTTGTTCAGCCATGCCGAGGAGCAGGCGCGGCGCGGCTATCCCTGGATGCACAGCCCTCCGGTCTGACGCCCGGCGGTCAGGCCGCCTGCGCCTTCAGGATCTCGACCGCGCGGCGGAAGCCGGCGGCCATCCGTTCGGCCGGCATCGCGCCCGAGAAGAGCAGGTGCCGGTCGAGCAGGAACGACGGCACGCCGGAAATTCCTGCCTGCGCGAGGCCGAGGCTTTCGCCCATCACCTCCTCGCGCGCCGCGCCGCCCGCCGCGAAGGCGGCCAGGGCCTCGGCGGGCATGCCGGCGGCCTCGCCCTCGGCGGACAGCACGGCGCGGTCGCCGATGTCCTTGCCCTCCTGGAAATAGGCGCGGAACAGCCGCTCCGCGACCGCGTGCTGCACGCCGGCAGGCCCGGCCAGGCGGATCAGCCGGTGCGCCTCGACCGTGTTCGGCGTGCGCAGCATCAGGTCGTGGCGGAATTCGATGCCCGCGGCGCGCCCGGCCTCCGCCACCTGGGCATCCAGTTGCTGGGAGCGTTCCAGCGAGCCGAACTTCTGCGCGCGATAGGTCGCACGCTCGACGCCTTCGGTCGGCATGTCGGGGTTCAGCTGGTAGGGCAGCCAGCCGATGTCGAAGGTCAGGCCCTCGGCACGCAGGATCTCGAGCGCCCCGTCCAGATGCGTCTTGCCGATCCAGCACCAGGGGCAGATGGCGTCCGAGACGATCTCGAGCCGGCCGGCGGTCGCGGGGGCGGTGTCCATGGCGGGCTCCTGTCGGGTCGTGCCGTGCAGGGAGAATGGGAGCGCCCCGCGGCGCGGGCAAGGCGCCCCCGGGGCTTAACGGCCCCGGCCCGCTGGCGCATAGGAAGGCCATGAGCATCACCTTCCCCGCCGCCCACCCCGCCCCCTGGCCCGAGGCCGCCCCCGCCGAGCTCGGCTTCGATGCCGCGAAGCTGGCCGAGGCGGTCGCCTTCGCCGCCGCGCACGAGACGCCCTGGCCCTACGATCTCGCCGGCCATATCGGCCGTGGCGCCTTCGAGCCGCCGCCGGGCAACGAGGTGCTCGGTCCCCTCTGGCCGCGTGGCGCGCCTTGCGGCCTGGTCACGCGCCACGGCGTGCTCGTCGCCCGCTGGGGCGACACGCGGGAGGTGAGCCAGACCTTCTCCGTCGCGAAATCCTACCTCTCGCTGCTGACCGGCATCGCCGTCGCGGACGGGCTGATCCCGGACATCGACCGCCCGGTGCGCGAACTGGTGGACGATGGCGGCTTCGACAGCGCGCAGAACGCCCCGATCACCTGGCGGCACCTGCTGACCAACACCTCCGAATGGGAGGGCGAGCTGTTCGGCAAGGCGGATGCGATCGACCGCGGCCGCAACCTCGGCGTCGAGGGGCAGGGGAAGAAGGGGGAGCGCGCGCTCGAGCCCGCAGGGACGCATTGGGAATACAACGACGTGCGGGTGAACCGCCTGTCGCTCTCCTTGCTGCGCGTCTTCCAGAAGCCGCTGCCCGAGGTGTTCCGCGAGCGCATCCTGGGGCCGATCGGCGGATCGTCCGACTGGCGCTGGGATGGCTATCGCACGTCGTGGGTCACGCTCGAGGACGGGCGGCGCGTGCAATCCGTGCCCGGCGGGACGCATTGGGGCGGCGGCATCTCGATCCATGCCGAGGACCAGGCGCGGGTCGGGCTGCTCGCGCTCGCCCGTGGGCTGTGGAACGACCAGTTCGTCATTCCCGCCGCCTGGATCGGCCTGTCCACCGAAGCCTGCGAGCTGAACCCGCATTACGGCTTCCTGTGGTGGCTGAACTCGGATGGGAAGAAGTATCCCTCGGCCGCGCGGGACGCCTTCTGCGCCTCGGGCGCCGGCGGAAACCTGACCTGGGTGGACCCGTCGAGCGGCATCGTCGCCGTGCTGCGCTGGACCAATCCGACGGCGATGGACGGTTTCATCGGCCGGGTGCGCGCCTCGCTGGCAGGCTGACTGCCTTCTTCTTGGGCAGGCGGGACGCAGGATGCGCGCCCGCCTGGCCGACCGGGGCGGGGGACCGGAACGGCCCACCCGGATGACGATGGCCCGATGATTGCTACCGCCGGTGCGGGCGCCGCGAGGCGCCGCCACCACGGACGCGGAGCGGCATGGCCAAGGGCGCGGATATCGAACTCGTCGCGGTGACCAAGCGGTACGGCGCGGTCGCCGCCGTCGACGGCATCGCGCTGCGCATTCCCGCCGGGACCTATTGCTGCCTGCTGGGCCCGTCGGGCTGCGGCAAGACCTCCACCCTGCGCATGATCGCCGGGCACGAGACGGTGACCGAGGGCGACATCCTCCTCGGCGCCGAGAACATCACCGACCTGCCGCCGGCCCGCCGTGGCACCGCGATGATGTTCCAGTCCTACGCGCTGTTCCCGCATCTTTCCTGCACCGACAACGTGGCCTTCAGCCTGAAGATGCGCGGCGTGCCCAAGGCCGAGCGCCGCGCGCGCGCCGCCGAGATGCTCGCCCGCGTCGAGATGACGGCCCATGCCGACCGCCTGCCGGCGCAGCTCTCGGGCGGGCAGCAGCAGCGGGTCGCACTTGCCCGCGCGCTGATCACCGATCCTTCGGTGCTGCTGCTGGATGAACCGCTCTCCGCCCTCGACCCCTTCCTGCGCGTCCGGATGCGGGAGGAGCTGAAGGCGCTGCAGACGCGGCTCGGCATCTCCTTCGTGCATGTGACGCACAGCCAGGACGAGGCGATGGCACTCGCTGACCTCGTGGTGGTGATGAACCACGGCCGCATCGAGCAGGCCGCCCCGCCGCGTGAGGTCTTCAACCACCCGGCCACCGCCTTCGTCGCGCGCTTCATCGGCGGGCACAACGTCATCGCGCTCGCGGACGGCCTGCCCATTCCGGCGCCGCCCGGCGGGGCACGGCACGTCGCCGTGCGCGCGGACCGCATGATGCTCGCGCGTCCGGGCGCAGCGGAACTGCCGCTGTCCGGCACGGTGCGATCGGTCGAATACCTCGGCGCGACCGTCGCGGTCGGCCTCGCGGTGGAGGGGCTCGAGCCGCTTTCCGCCGTGCTGCCCGAAGCCGCCTTCTTCGCCGATCCGGTGCATCCGGGCGAGGCCGTCTCGCTCGGCTGGAAGCCCGAGGACATGCACGCCATCGCGTGACACGCGGCGCGGCGGCAGGTCGCCGTCGCGTTCCTCTGCAAAGGGAGACTGACATGGTCGAGACCAAGGCAGGACAGAGCAAGGGCATCGCCCGGCGCAAGCTTCTCGGCGGCGTGGCGGGCGCCGCGCTCGGTTCCGGGGCGGTCACTGGCTTCCCGACCATCTGGGCGCAGAACATCCGCAACGTCGTGCTGCGCCAGTTCGGCACCGGCGTGTCGAACCAGAACGCGATCGCCGAGAAGTGCAAGGAAGACCTGGGCATCACACTGCAGATGACCGCGCTCGATTCCGACGCGGTGACGCAGCGCGCGGTGACGCAGCCGAATTCCTACGACATCGCCGACATCGAATACTGGATCTGCAAGAAGGTCTTCCCCGCCGGCGTGCTGCAGCCGATGGACACCTCGAAGATCCGGCTGTTCGACAAGATCGTGCCGATCTTCACCACCGGGAAGCTCACCCCGACATCGACCATCGCGCAGGGTACCGCGCCGAACACGGTGGGCTTCGTCGACGGGCCCGGCAGCACGCGCTTCGCCGCCGCGCCGACCCAATGGTTCACCATGATCCCGACGATCTACAACGCCGACACGCTCGGCATCCGTCCGGACCTGGTTGGTCGCCCGATCAGGAACTGGAAGGACATCATGGACCCCGCCTTCCGGGGCAAGACGTCGATCCTCAACATCCCGTCCATCGGCATCATGGACGCGGCGATGATCTGCGAGAGCGGCGGCGTCATCCGCTACGGCGACAAGGGCAACATGACCCGCGCGGAGATCGACAAGACCATCGACTTCCTGATCCAGGCCAAGCGCGCCGGCCAGTTCCGCGCCTTCTGGAAGACCTTCGACGAGAGCGTGAACCTGATGGCTTCCGGCGAGGTCGTCATCCAGTCCATGTGGTCGCCCGCCGTCACCGCGGTGCGGTCGCGCGGCATCCCCTGCGTCTACCAGCCGCTCGAGGAAGGCTACCGCGCCTGGGGCGGCGGCCTGGCGCTGGCCAAGCACCTGCGCGGCCTGCAGCTCGACGCCGCCTATGAGTACATCAACTGGTACCTTTCGGGCTGGGTCGGCGCCTACCTCAACCGCCAGGGCTACTACTCGGCGGTGCTCGAGACCGCGCGCCAGCACATGACCGCGGACGAGTGGGGCTACTGGATGGAAGGCAAGCCGGCCCAGGGCGAGATCAAGAACCCGCAGGGCCAGGTGATGGAACGCGCCGGCGCGGTGCGCGACGGCGGGTCCTTCGAACAGCGCATGGGGGCCGTCGCCTGCTGGAACGCGGTGATGGATGAGGACCGCTACATGGTCCAGAAGTGGAACCAGTTCATAGCGTCGTGATGTTTGTCCTCAAGCGCCGGCGCCGGCATCCGCCGGCTTGGCTTGCGCGCCGTGCACTGGTGCGCAGGTGACCGCGGGCGGTCTGGGCGCGGTCGCGCTTTGCGCTCCCGGACCGAGGCATTGCCTCGGTCCGCCTTTTCTCGGTGTCGCGTGAGGTGGGGTGGCGATGAGGGGTAGGGTTGCGGCACTGGCGCTGGCGTCGCCGCTCGCGCTGATCCTGCTCGCCTTCCTGCTGGTGCCGATCGGCACCATCGTCGTCGTGTCCTTCTTCGACTACGACAGCGTCCGCATGTTCCCCGCCTTCGTCTGGACGAACTACGAGGAACTGCTGCTCTCGCCCATCACCTGGAAGACCTACCTACTGACACTGTGGTTCGCCGCAGTCACCTGGGCGATCTGCCTCGCGATCGGCTTCATCGTCGCCTACTTCCTCGCCTTCCATGTGCATTCGGCGTTGATGCAGACGGTGCTCTTCCTGATCTGCACCATCCCCTTCTGGACCTCCAACGTCATCCGCATGATCTCCTGGATCCCCTTCCTCGGAAGGAACGGGATCCTGAACTCGGCGCTACTGTCGATGGGCGCGATCGACCAGCCGTTGGAATTCCTGCTGTTCTCCGACTTCGCGGTGGTGCTCGCCTATGTCCACCTCTACGCGCTGTTCATGGTGGTGCCGATCTTCAACTCCATGGTCCGCATCGACCGGTCCCTGGTCGAGGCGGCGCGCGACGCAGGTGCGAGCGAATGGCAGGTCCTGCGCAACGTGATCATCCCGCTCGCGCGCCCCGGCATCGCCATCGGCTCGATCCTGGTCGTCGCGGTCGTGATGGGGGACTTCGTGACCGTGCGGCTGATGAGCGGCGGGCAGTCCGCCTCGGTCGGGCTGATGATGGTCAACGCCATGTCGCTGCTGCAGTACCCCGCCGCCGCGGCGAACGCCGTCGTCCTGCTGGTCGTCGTGCTGCTGATGATCGCGGCCATGCTGCGCGTCGTCGACATCCGGAAGGAACTCTGATGCAGGGCGGCCGGCGGTCCCGCGCCTTCTGGCCGCTCGCGGCCTTCTTCGCGCTCTTCGTCGCCTTCCTCTACGGGCCGACGGTGACGATCGTCGTCCTCTCCTTCCAGGGGCCGGAGGGCGGGCTGACCTTCCCGATGCGCGGCTTCTCCACACGCTGGTTCGCGAACCTGTTCGAGACCCAGATGGTCGGCGATTTCGGCGGATCCTTCCTGCGGTCGCTGATGCTCGGCGCGATCGTGACCGTCGTCACCGTCGTCGTCTCCTTCATGGCGGGCCTCGCCTTCCGCCGGCGCTTCCCGGGATCGACGGCGCTGTTCTACCTGGCGGTGGCGAGCCTGATCGTGCCCTCGGTGCTGATCTCCCTCGGCATCGGGCTGATGTTCCGGCTGATCGGGGTGGATCCCGCCTGGTGGTCCTCGGGCCTCGGCGCGCACCTCACCTGGACACTGCCCTTCGGCCTGCTGATCATGTTCGCCGTCTTCAACCGCTTTTCCCCGGCCTATGAGGAAGCGGCGCGCGACCTCGGCGCGACGCTGTGGCAGACCATCCGCCACGTCGTGGTGCCGATCCTGCTGCCCTCGCTGATCGGCGTCGGCCTGTTCGGCTTCACCCTCTCCTACGACGAGTTCGCGCGCAGCCTCTACACCGCCGGCACCTTCAACACCCTGCCGCTCGAGATCTACGGCATGACCACCAACGTCACGACGCCGGTGCTCTATGCGCTCGGCACGGTGACGACAGCGGTCTCCTTCGTCGTCATCGGCCTGGCGATCGGCGGGGTGGTGCTGCTGCAGCGGCGGCGCGGCGGGGGCTGAACGGGCGTTGCGCCGGCCCCCGCGCTCGGGCAAGCATCCCGAAGGCCCAAGGGGGGAAGCCGCATGGCGGAGATCGGGATCGTCGGCCTCGGGCGCATGGGCGCGAACATCGCGCGCCGGCTGATGCGCGCAGGCCATCGCTGCGTGGTTTGGGACAAGGACCCGGCCGCGATCGCTGCCGTGGTCGCGGATGGCGCGACCGGTGCGGCGGACCTCGCCGGCGTCGTCTCGGACCTTGCCGCGCCGCGCGCCGTCTGGGTGATGCTGCCGCACGGCCCGCCGACCGAGAAGGCCATCGCGACGCTCGGCGACCTGCTCTCCCCCGGCGACGTCGCCATCGATGGCGGCAACACCCAGTGGAAGGACGATGTCCGCCGCGCCAAGGCGCTGAAGGCGAAGGGGGTGCACTACCTCGACATCGGCACCTCCGGCGGCGTCTGGGGGCTCGAGCGCGGCTATTGCCTGATGATCGGCGGGGAGGCGGCGCCCGTCGCCCGCCTCGCTCCTATCTTCGCCGCCCTGGCGCCAGGCCGCGGCAGCATTCCCGCCACGCCGCGTCGCGAGGGCCGCGCCCCCAATGTCGAGGAAGGCTGGCTGCATTGCGGCGGCCACGGCGCCGGGCATCTCGTGAAGATGGTCCACAATGGCATCGAGTACGGGATGATGCAGGCGCTGGCCGAGGGCCTCGACCTGCTGCGCCATGCCGACAGCCTGCAATTGCCCGAGGAGCACCGCATCAGCGTCGACGTCGCCGATGTCGCCGAGGTCTGGCGGCGCGGCTCGGTCGTCACGTCGTGGCTGCTCGACCTGACGGCGGCGGCACTCGCCAAGGATCCGGACCTGGAGAAATACTCGGGACGCGTGGGGGATTCCGGCGAAGGCCGCTGGACCGTGCAGCAGGCGATCGAGACCGCCGTCTCCGCCCCCGTGCTGACCGCGGCGCTGTTCTCCCGCTTCGCCTCGCGCGACGAGGGGCATTTC
Source organism: Neoroseomonas marina (assembly GCF_012927745.1). Classification (GTDB taxonomy): domain Bacteria; phylum Pseudomonadota; class Alphaproteobacteria; order Acetobacterales; family Acetobacteraceae; genus Neoroseomonas; species Neoroseomonas marina. Next base: position 463,269 of record NZ_JABBKX010000001.1, on the reverse strand, counting down.
TCCGGCAAGGCGCTGTCCGCCATGCGCGCGGGCTTCGGCGGGCATCTGGAGCCCAAGGCCTGATGCCGGTCGCCGCCATCGTCGTGATGGGTGTGTCGGGCTGCGGCAAGTCGACCATCGGCACCTCGCTGGCCGAGCGCCTCGGCTGGACCTTCGAGGACGGCGACGCCTTCCACCCTGAGTCCAACGTCGCGAAGATGTCCGCCGGCAAGCCGCTGACCGACGAGGACCGCTGGCCCTGGCTGCGCGCCATCGCCGCGCGCATCGGGCAGGCGCGGTCGGCGGGTGCGCCGGTCATCATCGGCTGCTCGGCACTGAAGCGCGCCTATCGCGAGGTGCTGCGCGACGGCCATGCCGATCTGCGCTTCCTGCACCTGACCGGCGCGCCGGAACTGATCATGGCGCGCCAGGCCGCACGCACCGGACACTTCATGCCGGCCTCGCTGATCGCGAGCCAGTTCGCGACCCTCGAACCGCCGGACACCGAGGCCGACGTCATCGACCTCGATGTCGATCCCGAACCGCCGGCCATCGTCGCCAAGGCGGTCGCCGCCCTGCGGCGGCGCGGCGACCTGGCGTAGCGCGCGGCGCCTATTCCGCCGCCATCGCGAGCCCCGGCACCGGGCCGTTGGTGATCGCCGTCATGCGCTCTCGCACGTCGAACATGCGGATCTGCAGCTCCGTGATGTCCGGGTTCGCCTTCATGCGCGCGACGATCGGGCCGTTCACATAGGCCTCGGCGCTGGCACGGCTGTCGAAGAGGTAGATGCCGCCGGCGCGGCGTTCCTCCTCGCCGTCCAGCCAGATCTTCCACTGCAGCCCGGGCACGGCGAGGAACTGCTTCGCGCGGTCGTCGGTGTAGCGGGCTTCCCATTCGGCCTTGGGCATGGCCGGGCGCGTGTAGTTGACCTGGACGATCACCATGGCGCGGGTCCTCCCTTGGATGCGCGGGGCCATGATGGCACGGATCGCGCCGCCGCAACGCCCGGAAGGCGCGCCGCGAGCGATCCGGGGCATCACGGTCGGGACAGGAGAACCCCACCATGACCCTCGCCGACCTGCCCCTCGACCTCCATGGGACGCCCTTCCAGCGCGCCGTCTGGGCCGCGCTGCGGGAGATCGCGCCCGGCCGTACCGTGACTTATGCCGAGGTCGCTGCCCGCATCGGCCGCCCCGGCGCCGCGCGTGCCGTCGCGCGGGCCTGCGCGGCGAACCCGGTGGCGCTCGCCGTGCCCTGCCATCGCGTGGTGCCGGCCGCGGGCGGGACCGGCGGCTGGCGCTGGGGCGCGGCGCGCAAGCGGGCGCTGCTGGTGCAGGAGGGCGCGTTGTGATCGCTACGCTGGATTGGCCGCGCATCGCCGCCGACCTCGACGCCTTCGGCTGCGCGACGACGGGACCGCTGCTGACGCCGGAAGACTGCGCCGCGCTCGCCGCCCTCTATGACCGCGAGGACGGCTTCCGCAGCCGCATCGTCATGGCCCGCCACGGCTTCGGGCGCGGCGAGTACAAATACTTCGCCAACCCGCTGCCGGCACCCGTCACGGCGCTGCGGGAAGGCTTCTGGCCGCATCTCGCCCCCGTCGCGAACCGCTGGAACGAGGCGCTGGATCTCGCCCCGCGTTTCCCGGCGCGCCACGCCGACTTCCTGGCCCGCTGCCACGCGGCGGGCCAGTTGCGCCCGACGCCGCTGCTGCTGCGCTACGAGGCCGGCGACTACAACTGCCTGCACCAGGACCTGTATGGCGAGCACGTCTTCCCGCTGCAGGTCGCGATCCTGCTCTCGGAACCGGGGCGGGACTTCACCGGCGGCGAGTTCGTCCTGACCGAACAGCGCCCGCGCATGCAATCCCGCGCCGAGGCGGTGCCGCTGCGCCAGGGCGAGGGCGTGATCTTCGCCGTCCACCACCGCCCGGTGCGCGGCACGCGCGGCACCTACCGCGTCACGCTCCGCCACGGCGTCAGCCGCATCCGCAGCGGTCGGCGCCATACCCTCGGCGTCATCTTCCATGACGCCGCTTGATGGGCGTCAGGCCTCGAGCGCCTGGTAGGTCAGCATGTTGATCAGCCGCCGGTAGCGCAGCCGCATCTCGCCCGGCGCATGGGCCATCAGCACCACCGCGAGCCGTTCCGCCGGATCGACCCAGAAGAAGGTACCGAAGACGCCCGACCAGCCGAAGGCCCCCGGCGCGCCCATGAAGGCCGACCCGCCCGCATTCCTCCGCACCGAGACGGTCAGCCCGAAGCCGTAGCCCGTCAGCCCCGGATCCATCCGGTCCGGCCCGCCCGTGATGCCCTGGAGATGGTCCGAGCCCATCCAGCGCACCGTCGCCGGCGAGAGCACCCGCGCCCCGCCCAGCGTGCCGCCGGCGCGCAGCATCTCGGCGAAGCGCAGATAGTCCGAGGCCGTCGAGACCAGCCCCGCCCCGCCCACTTCCAGCTTCGGCGCCGCAAGCGGCGCGGCGACGGATTGCGGCTTTCCCGTCAGCGGGCAGGTCGGCAGCGCCTTGGCGAAGCGCGGCGCCGCGCCCGCGGGCAGCACGTAGCCGGTCTCCATCATGCCGAGCGGCTCGAAGATCCGCTGCCGCATGATGGTGCCGAGCGAGGCCCCGCCCACCGCCTGCGTCACCAGGCCGAGGACGTCGGTCGAGAAGCCGTACTCCCAGGCCTCGCCCGGATGGTGGCGCAGCGGCGTGGCGGCGAGCGCCTGCGCGAGGCTGCCCGCGTCATGCTCGTTCGCGACCGTCAAGGATGAACCGGGATGCGCCGCATGCACTGCCGTCGCGCCGAAGCCGCCATAGACGAAGCCCGTCGTGTGGCGCGCGGCGTCCTGTACGGTCATCGGGCGCCGCTGCGGCTCGGTCTCGATCGGGCCGTCGCCGGACAGCATCCCCGGCGTCGGCTTCGCGACCTGCATCGTCATCAGCGGCGGGACATAGGCGCCGACCGGGTCGGACATCAGCAGCCGGCCGTCCTCGACCTGCGTCAGCGCGGCGACGCCGCAGACCGGCTTGGTCATGGACGCGATGGCGAACATCGCATCGGGGCGCATCGGCACGCGCGCCTCGGCATCCAGGTAGCCGACCGCCTCGAGATGCACGAGCCGCCCGTCGCGCGCGATCGCCACCACGCCGCCGGGGAAGCGGCCTTCCGCCACCTCGCGTTCCAGCGCGGGGCGGATCTTCGCCAGCCGTGCGGAGGACATGCCCACCGCCTCCGGCCGCGCCGGGGGGATGGGCGAAACCTCAGCCTGGATGATGCTCACGCGGCGTCTCCCGCATAGGGGTTGGTGCGGCGCTCGGTCCCGAAGGTGGATCCCGGCCCGTGGCCGCAGATGAACTGGATGTCGTCCCCGAGCGGGAACAGCTTCTCCCGGATCGCGGCGATCAGCACCGCGTGGTCGCCATAGGGAAAGTCGGTGCGGCCGACCGAGCCCTGGAACAGCACGTCCCCCACCAGCGCGAAGCCGAGCGCGGTCGACACGAACACCACATGCCCCGGCGTGTGCCCCGGGCAATGCAGCACGGCGAATTCGTGGCCGGCGATCTCGACCGTCTCGCCTTCCTCGAGCCAGCGATCGGGCGTCACCGCGCGGCACTCCATGCCATAGCGCGCGCCCTGCTGCGGCAGTCCGGAGAGCAGGAATTCGTCGGCGAGGTGCGGGCCCTCGATCGGCACGCCGAGCGCCTCGGCCAGTTCCGCGGCCGCGCCGGCGTGGTCGAGATGCCCGTGCGTCAGCAGGATGCGCTGCACCTTCATCCCGGTCTGCTGGATCGCGTCCTGGATCTTGTCGGCATCGCCGCCGGGATCGACCACGACGCCTTCCTTCGTCTCGTCGTCCCAGATCAGGGTGCAGTTCTGCTGGAACGGGGTGACCGGGAGGATGGCGGCGGCGATGCTCATGCGCCGACCTTGGCCCGGCCCCCGCGCGGCGTCCAGCCGCCCGGCCTGGCGCCGTTCACGCTCCCTTCAGCCCGGCTGCGGCATGCGTTGCCGTCCCCCGGGTCGCAGGATGCGATGGCCAACTACCTCTTCACCGACGTCGCGGGCGCGAGCCTCGTCTTCGATCCGACGCAGGATTTTCTCGTCTTCCCGGCGGGGTACCCGGCGGCCTCGCTGTCCTTCCTCGTCGCGGGGTCCGACCTGCTGGTCAGCTCGGGTGGGATGACGGTGCGGCTGCTGAACCTCACGCTCGGTGGGGCGGGGCTGACCGGGGCGGACCTGGTGTTCCAGGACGGCAGCCTGTTGGTGCTCGACAGCACCGGCAGCAGCCTGCGGACCGGGACGGCGCAAGGCGACTGGATCGGCATCGACCGCGGCGGCAACGACACCGTCGCGGCCGGCGCTGGCGACGACCGGATCCAGGCCGGCGGCGCGCTGACCGCAGCCGATTCCGTCGATGGCGGGGACGGGACGGGCGATGTGCTCGCGCTCGGCGGTGCGGTCTCGGTCACGCTCGCGCCCGGCACGGTCCAGCGGGTCGAACGCTTCGAGATCGGCGCCGGCGATGTGAGCCTGGTGCTCGACGCCGCCACGGTCGCGACGGCGACGCCCGCCGAGGGCGCGGTCTTCACCGTCGACGCCTCGGCCCAGCCGCTCGGCTCCCGGCTGGTGCTGGACGGGTCGGCGGCGGTGGCCGCGATGGCGCTGCTCGGCGGGGCGGGGGACGACCTGCTGACCGGCGGCGCGGCGGGCGACAGCCTCGACGGCGGCGCCGGGGACGACACGCTCTCGGGCGGCGGCGGGGCGGACACCATCGCGGGCGGGCTCGGGGCGGATGTGCTCTCGGGTGGGGTGGGGGAGGACCTGTTCCTGTTCGACACCGCGGGCGCGCTCAGCCCGCCGGCGACGCCGGACCTGATCCTCGATGTCCAGGGCGCGGGCCAGGCCGGCGGGGACCGGATCGCGCTGCCCTCCATGTTCACCATCGGGCTGCTCACCGCCTTCCACGTCACTGCCGTCGACTTCGCCTTCGAGGGCTATGCGGAATCCGGCGAGCAATTGCCCGCCGCCTGGATCGGCGACGGCATCGCCGACATCGTCTGGCGCGTGGTCGAGGGCCAGGCCTGGCGCTTCGAGCTCTGGGTCGACGCCAACGACAACGGTCGCTTCGACCCGTCGGATCTGTTCCTGCGCATCGCGCTCGCAGAGGGCGAGACCGCCAGCGTGCTGACGCCCGAGGATTTCGCCACCCAGTTCGGCGGCTTCGTCGGCGGGCCGGATGGCGACGTGCTGGAAGGCCTCGGCTGGACCGACGACATCATGTGGGGGGAGGGCGGGGACGATTCCCTCTCGGGCGGCGGCGGCGTCGACGTGCTGTTCGGCGGCACCGGCAACGACACGCTGCTCGGCGGGGATTTCTCGGACGAGTTGCACGGCGATGCCGGCAGCGATTTCCTCGATGGCGGCGATGGCTGGGACACGCTCTTCGCCGGTGATCCCTGGGCGCCGGAGATCGAGAGTCCGGACGACCGCAACACGCTGATCGGCGGCGCCGGCTCCGACATGCTGTTCGGCGGGGCGGGGCGGGACACGCTGCTCGGCGGCACCGAGGACGACCTGCTCTGGGGCGATGCGGGTGACGACTGGCTCGAAGGCGGGGAGGATGCCGACCTGCTCTATGGCTGGGACGGGGCCGACCGGCTCGATGGCGGGGCGGGGGCGGACACGCTGCTCGGCGGGCTCGGGGCCGATGTGATGATCGGCGGCGCGGGGCCCGACCTCTTCGTCGTCGACCTCTCGACCAAGGACCTCGCGGAGAGCACGGGCGCGGCCGCGGACTGGGTCCAGGACTTCCAGCCGGGCGAGGGCGACATCCTCTCCCTCGGCCTCGTGGGGGGCATGGTGGGCGGTGCCTATGGGCCGGGGCCGCTCGCCTGGCGCGGGACCTTGGCGGCGCGGGACCTGTCGAGCGGGCCCAGCTACGGAAATGCCTTGGCGGGGGCGGGTGTCGGGCCCGGCTACTACCAGGCCTGGTGGCAGCCGGCGGTGCAGGGCGGGCAGGCGGCGGGCGGCTGGTTCGTCATCGATCTCGACCAGGACCTGGTGCTCGACATCGACGATGCCGTCATCCGGCTCGGCTCGCCCGGCGCCTGGGGGTCGGTCGCGCTGGACCCCGCAGCCTTCGCGGAGGGTACCTTCCGCGTGCTCGTCGGCACGGCCGCAGCGGACACGCTGGTCGCGGCGGAGTCCGGGCAGGAGGCCTTCGGCCTTGGCGGCGCCGACAGCCTCGTGGGCGGGGCCTTGACCGACCGGCTGCTGGGCGGGGACGGCAACGACACGCTGATCGGCCTCGGCGGCGCGGACCAGTTGTGGGGCGGGGCCGGCAACGATTGGATCGAGGGCGGGGAGGGCGACGACGAGGTCTTCGTCGAAGGCCCGGGGATCGAGGAGGTGGACGGCTTCCTCGCCCGCAACACCGTCATCGGCGGGGCCGGCAATGACAGCCTGTGGGGCGCGGACGGGCGGGAGTCGCTCGAGGGCGGGGACGGCAACGACTGGCTCTATGGCGGCATCGGCCTCGACACGCTGCGCGGCGGGGACGGTGCGGACACCCTCATCGGCGGCGACGGCTCCGACCTGATCGAGGGCGGCGCCGGGGCGGATTCCATCGATGCCGGGGCGGGCGACGACACCGTCACCTACGATCCGCTCGACAGCTTCCTCGATGGCGGGGACGACACCGACCTGCTGGTGGTGACCGCGCCGGTCACGGTCACGCTGGACAGCCAGATCGATCAGGTCGCGGGCGGCGGCATCACCCGCGGCTTCGAGGGCGTGGACGCCTCGGCCGTCGCCCTGGCGGTGACGCTGCTCGGCACCTCCGGGCGCAACCGGCTGATCGGCGGGGCGGGGGACGACCGGCTGGAAGGCAAGGACGGCGCCGATACGCTGGGAGGTGGGGCGGGCGGGGATACGCTGCTCGGCGGCGCCGGGGACGACGCCATCGAGGGCGGGCCGGGGGCCGATTATCTCGACGGCGGCACGGGCAACGACCTGCTGACCTATGCGGGGGCGGCGGGACCGGTGACGGTCCAGCTCTTCGCGGGCGCGGCCTGGGACGGCGCCGCCTGGGACACGATCACCGGGTTCGAGTTGCTGCGCGGGTCGGCCTTCGGGGATTCGCTCGACGGCACGCAGCGCGACGACCGGATCGAGGGCCGTGCCGGCAACGACACCATCATCGCCTTCGGCGGCAACGACACCGTGGTCGGCGGCGATGGCGAGGACCGCCTGGTCGGCGGGCCTGGCAATGACTCTGTCATGGGCGATGCCGGCAATGACAAGCTCGAGGGCGCGGAGGGCAACGACACCCTCGACGGCGGCGCCGGCGCCGACACCATGACCGGCTTCACCGGGGACGACGTCTATCGCGTCGACAGCGATCTCGACCGCGTCGTGGAACTGCCCAACCAGGGCATCGACACCGTCTTTGCGACGGTCGGGCATTTCCTAGGCCCCGATGTCGAGTGGCTGGTGCTCGAGGACGGGACCGGGGACATCTTCGGCGTCGGCAATCCGCTGGCGAACGGCATCCAGGGCAATGAGGGCCGCAACCGGCTGATCGGACACGCCGGCGACGACACCATCCGGGGCGGCGGCGGCAACGACCGCATCGAGGGCCGCGACGACAATGACCGGCTCTACGGGGAGGCCGGGACCGACGTCATCCTTGGCGGCAACGGGGCGGACATCGTCGATGGCGGCCTCGGCAGCGACACGCTGTATGGCGAGGACGGCAATGACAGCCTGTTCGGCGGCACCGACAGCATCACCGACGTGCTCTATGGCGGGAACGGCGACGACTGGCTCGATGGCGGCCTGGGCTACGACATCATGTATGGCGGGCCGGGGAACGACATCTACATCGCCTCCCAGCAGGTCGAGGCGATCTACGAGAACCCGGGCGAGGGCTGGGATGTCGTCATTGCCCTGGGAGGGTCGGGCTTCGTGCTGCCGGACAATGTCGAGGAACTGTTCGTCTCCGGCCCCATCACCGGCACCGGCAACGCGCTGTCCAACCGCATCACGGGCAGCGCGGCGGCGGAACGGCTGCTCGGCAAGGACGGCAACGACACCATCACCGGGGCCGGCGGCAACGATCTGATGTGGGGCGAGGGCGGCGCGGATACCTTCGTCTTCGGCGCGCATTCCGGCGTGGACGCCATCCGCGACTTCACCCCCGGCCAGGACCGCATCCTGCTGCAGGGCCTGCCCTTCGCGAATTTCAGTGCCGTGATGGCGGCGACGCGCGATGCCGCCGGCGGAGCGATCATCGATTTCTCGCCCGAGGCTTCCGTTCAGCTGACCGGCGTATCCAAGGCCGCGCTGCATGCGGGGGACTTCGTCTTCCTCGCGTGACCTTTCCTCCCCACATGGCGAACATGATGAGCCAACCGATGGAGGACAGGATGATCGCGCAGGCGGGACACGAGGCGGCCACCCTCGGCGGTGGCTGCTTCTGGTGCCTCGAGGCGGTGTACAAGGAGTTGCGGGGCGTGGTCTCGGTCATGTCCGGCTATGCTGGCGGGCATGTCGAGAACCCCTCCTACGAGGAGGTCTGCGGCAAGAAGACCGGCCATGCCGAGGTGGTCCGCGTGGTCTTCGACCCGAAGGAACTGTCCTACGCCGACCTTCTCCGGGTCTTCTTCACCATCCACGACCCGACCACGAAGGACCGGCAGGGGGCGGATGTGGGGCCGCAATACCGCTCCATCATCCTTACCCATTCGGATGAGCAGGCCGCGACCGCGCGTGCCGTGATGGCCGAGGTCGAGAAGGCCGGCATCTGGGACGGCCCGCTGGTGACCGAACTCGTGCCCGAGGCCCCCTTCTGGCCGGCCGAGCCGGAGCATCACGACTACTTCGCCCGCAACCCCTGGTCGGGCTATTGCCGGGCCGTCGTGGCGCCGAAGGTGCTGAAGTTCCGGAAGGTCTTCGCCGATCGCGTCAAGCGTCCGGCGGCCTAGACGAGGGGGCGTCGCCCCCTCGAACTCCCCCACCGAGGGCCGAAAGGCCCTCGGAACCCGTTTTGGTTTCCAAAGGCCTTTCGGCCTTTGGCGGGTGGGGTTCCGGGGGGGGCAGAGCCCTCCCCGTCCCAGCCCAGACAAGGAAGACCGAGCCATGAAGTCCGACGACACCTATGCCGTGACCAAGACCGAGGCCGAGTGGCGCGAGGCGCTCTCCCCCGAGGCCTTCCGCGTCCTGCGCCAGCACGGCACCGAGCGCCCCGGCACCTCCCCGCTCAATGAGGAAAAGCGCCCCGGCACCTTCGCCTGCGCCGGCTGCGGGCAGCCGTTGTTCGAAGCCGAAACGAAATACGAGAGCTGCTCCGGCTGGCCGTCCTTCTTCGCCCCGATCGACCAGGGGGCGGTCGGCACGACGACGGACCGGTCCTTCTTCATGACGCGGACCGAGGTCCATTGTTCCCGCTGCGGCGGCCATCTCGGCCATGTCTTCCCGGACGGGCCGGAGCCGACGGGGCTGCGCTACTGCATGAACGGGGTGTCGCTGACCTTCGTGCCGAAAGGCGGCTGAGGCGCCGTTCGGGGGTCCGGCGCCGGGTTCGCGCCGGACGCGCGGATGCGCCGCGAGGAGTATTTTGAATAGCCTCGCGGTGCCCCACTCCGTACTTGCGCCGGGCGCGGCGGGGGCGCAGGTTCCGGCGCGGCGGAGCCCCCCTTTCCGTCGCCCCGAACCCCCTACGAGTCCATGCGCCGCCTCGCAGCCCTCCTTCTTCTCCCCCTCCTGCTGCAGGCCAGGCCGGCCGCGGCGGACCTCGTCTACGTCCTCAATTCCGGCGATGCGTCGGTGTCCATCCTGGATGGCTTCACGCGCCAGGAAATCCGCCGTTTCCCGATGCTGCGGGAACCGCACCACCTGGTGCTGTCGCCGGATGGGCGGGAGCTGCTGATCGCGGATTCCGGCGGCAACGAGATCTTCTTCGTCGACCCGAACACCGGCGAGACGCGCCGGCGGGAACGCATCTCGAACCCCTATCACCTGGCCTATTCGCCGGACGGGCGGTACCTGGTGGTGGCGAGCCTGCGGCGGAACCAGGTCGATATCTACGACGCCCGCGGCCCGCAGCTCGTCGCGCGGCTGCGGACGCCGGACAAGCCCTCCCACATCGCGTTCAACCCGGACAGCCGGACGGCCTTCGTCACGCTGCAGGGCACGGGCATGGTCGCGGCGATCAGCCTCGAGACCCATCAGATGCTGTGGGAAACCCCGGTCGGGCGCGAGCCCGCCGGCATCGCCTGGCACCGCGGCAAGCTGATCGTCGGGGTGATGGGGACCGACAGCTTCGCCGTGCTGAACCCCGAGACGCAGCAGGTCGAACGCACGATCCCGATCGGCCGCGGCGCCCACCAGGTGTTCGTTGCGCCGGACGGGCGCTCGATCTGGCTGACCAGCCGCGTGCAGAGCCGCCTCGCCGAACTGGACCCGAGCACGCTCGAGGTCCGGCGCGTGATCGAACTGCCCGGCGGGCCGGACGACATCGCCTTCGACCCGGATGGCCGGCTCTGGACCACGCTGCGGTGGACCGGGCGCATCGCGCGCTTCGACCCGCGGTCCGGCGATGTCGAGCTGATCCGAGTCGGCCGCAGCCCGCATGGCGTCTTCGTCCAGCCGCGCCGTGGCGAGCAGTAGGCGGGGCCGCGCGCTCCTCGGCCTCGTCCTCGCGCTGGCCGCCGCCATCCCGGCGGCGGCGCAGGCGCCGGCCCAGTGCCGGGCGGGCACGGTCTACCTGACCATCGACACCGGCTGGGGGCGGGAAGCCGAGCAGATCGCCGCCATCCTGCGCCGCCATGGGGTCCGCGCGACCCTGTTCGTGGCCAACGAACCCACGGTGACGGGGGACCGCAGCCTCGGCCCAGGCTGGGCCGCCTTCTGGCGCGCCCGGGCGGCGGAAGGCCATGTCTTCGCCAGCCACACCGACCGCCACTGGTATTTCCGCGCCGATGCCGGCCCGGGCCGCGTCCGCTACGTGTCCCGCACGCGGGAAGGCGAGGAGGTCCTCGACCAGGCCGGCATGTGCCGCGAACTGGCCCGCCCGATCGAGCGCCTGCGCGAGGCCGCACCGGATGCCACTGTCCTGCCGCTTTGGCGCGCGCCGGGCGGCATCACCACGCCGAACGCGGTCCGCATGGCCGAGGCCTGCGGCCTGCACCACCAGGGCTGGACCGCCAACGGCTTCCTCGGCGACGAGCTGTCGAGCGACACCCAGCCCAACGCCGCGCTGGCGCGCCGGGCGCTCGCCACCATCCGCGACGGGGAGGTCCTGGTGATGCACTGGGGCGTCCGCAGCCGGCGCGATCCCTACGCCAACGTGCTGGAGGAGGCGATCACCGGCCTCCAGGCCCGCGGCTTCTGCTTCGCCACACTGCCGCCCGGCGGGCGGCGCTAGAATGGCCCTGCCATGGACTTCCTGACGAACCTGCACGACGCCGTCACCGGCTGGATCTTCGAATACCTGCTGCAGCCCGCGCTCTACGAAGCCGGGCTGATGGACTTCGCGGACGAGGTCTTCACCTGGCTCGATTTCGCGCTGTTCGGCGCGCTGTCGATGATCGTGGTCTACATCGTCTGCCGTCCGCTCGAGGCCTGGCGGCCGGTCGAGCCCGTCACCGACCGCCGCGCGATCCGCACCGACATCCTCTACACGGCGCTGTCGCGCCTTGGCGTCCTGCCGCTGCTGGCCTTCGTGCTGCTCTCCTCGCTCCAGGCCTGGTGGGAGGCGACGGTCGCCGACAGCGGCTTCGTGCCGCCGACGCTCGAGACGCTGGTGCCCGGCCTGCGCGAGATGCCGATCCTCGCTTTCGCGCTCTACGTGGTCATCCTCGATTTCGGCGAATACTGGCGCCACCGCCTGCAGCACACCTTCGGCTGGTGGTGGGCGCTGCATTCGATCCATCACGCGCAGCGCCAGATGACCTTCTGGACCGACGACCGGAACCACATCCTGGACGAGGTGATCGCCGCGCTGTGGTTCGGCGCCATCGCGCTGCTGATCGGCGTGCCGCCGGGGCAGTTCCCGATCCTGGTGATGATCATGCGGCTCGCGGAAAGCCTGAGCCACGCGAACGTCCGCCTGTCCTTCGGGCGGATCGGGGAAAGGCTGATCGTCTCGCCCCGCTTCCACCGGCTGCACCACGGGGTGCTCTCCACGGCGGACCACGGCAAGAACTACGCGGTGCTGCTGCCGGTGTGGGACTGGATATTCGGCACCGCGGATTTCCGTCGCGACGTCTTCCCGCGCACCGGCGATCCGGATGCGCCCGAGGCGCTGGCGACCGGCGGCTGGCTGCGCCAGCAGGCGGTGGGGCTCAAGCGCATGGCAGGCGCCATCTTCGGCCGCACGGCCTGAACGAGGCAGCGGGGCGGAGGGATCGCTCCCCCCGCCCCGCAGGCGGCGAGGGTGGATCGCTCCACCCCCGCCCTCCCGGGGTCAGCCCTGCTTCGTCGGGACGGCGACGAAGAGGGAACGACCCTCGCGGACGATCTGCAGCGCCAGCGGGCCGGTGGACCTCTCGCGGATCGCGCGGGCGGCCTGCTCGGGGTTCGCCACGTCCTGGTTGCCCACGCGGGTGATCACGTCACCCGGGCGGATGCCGGCCGCGGCGGCGCGGCTGTCCGGCCGGACCTCGGCCACCACCGCGCCATTGGCGGTGCGCGGCAGGTTCAGCTGCTGGCGCATCGCGTCGTCGATCGGCGCCAGCGCCACGCCGACCGGCTCGCGGCCGCCCTGCTCGGCCGAAGCCTGGTCGCTGCCCGGCGCCTTGTCGGTCAGGGCCGCGAGGGTCGCCCGCAGTTCCTGGTTCTGGCCGTCGCGGACCACGCCGAGCGTCACCGCGGTGCCCGGGCGGACGCCGGCGACGGTGCGCGCGAGGTCACGCTGGTCGTTCACCTGGTGGCCGTCGAGCGCCGTGATCACGTCGCCCGGGCGCAGGCCGGCGCGGGCGGCCGGGCTGTCCGGCGTCACCTCGGCGACAAGGGCGCCCTTGGCGGTCGGGATGCGCATCGCCTCGGCCAGTTGCGGCGTGACCTGCTGGGTCATGGCGCCGAGGAAGCCGCGCTCCACCCGCCCATGCTCCTTCAGGTCCGCGACGACCATGCGGACCATGTTGGACGGGATGGCGAAGCCGATGCCGACCGACCCGCCGGAGGGCGAGAAGATCGCCGTGTTCACGCCGATCACGCTGCCGTCGAGGCCGAACAGCGGACCGCCCGAATTGCCCTGGTTGATAGGCGCATCGATCTGCAGGAAGTCGTCATAGGGGCCGGCGCCGATGTTGCGCCCACGCGCCGAGACGACGCCCGCGGTCACGGTCCCGCCGAGGCCGAAGGGGTTGCCCACGGCCACCACCCAGTCGCCCGGCCGCGCGCGGTCGGAGTCGCCCAGGTTCAGGAAGGCGAGCGGCGCGCCGGCCTCGACCTTCAGCAGCGCGAGGTCGGTGCGCGGGTCGCGGCCGACCACGCGGGCCGGCAGCTCGCGGCCGTCATCGAGGGTCACGCGGACCTCCGCGGCGTCCTGCACGACGTGGTTGTTCGTCACGACATAGCCGGCGGCGTCGACCACGAAGCCCGAGCCCAGCGCCTGGGCCGCGCGGCGGCCGGGCTGGTTGTCGCCGAACTGGCGGCGGAAGTTGCGGTCCTGCTGGGACCCGCGCGGGAAGGGCGACTGCTCGCCCTGGTCGGCGACGCGCTGGACGGTGGTGATGGTCACGACGGCCGGGCGGACGCGGGCGACGAGGTCGGCGAAGCCGGGCAGGCCGGCCTGGTTGACGGCGGGCGCCGTGATGGCCGGCGGCGTGGCCGACTGGGCGAAGGCGCGGTCGCCCTGCCAGAAGGCCAGCCCGCCCAGCGTGGACCCGGCCATCAGCAGCGCGGCGAAGCCGGCGCGACGGCGGCGGCTGGAAGCGTTGGTCATCTGCACTCTCCTGTAGGCGGCCCGTTCGGGGCCGCGACAGGAGGCACTCTCGGGCCTGGACCGTGGAGGGGCGGCCCGCGTCTCCATGACAGACGCGTCAGAAACGCGGGGGGGGGGGGTCAGCGCCCGCCGAGTGTGAGGCGCATGGTCGCGCCCCGGCCGCCGGGGCCGTCCAGGACCTCGAACCGCCCGCCATGCAGCTTCGCGGTCGCCGCCACCAGGGCGAGGCCGAGGCCCGTGCCCGGCGTGTTGCGGCTGGCGTCGAGGCGATGGAAGCGCCGGGTGACGGCCTCCCGTTCCTCGGGCGGGATGCCGGGGCCGTCGTCCGTCACCTCGATGACCGGGCCGGGGGCGAGGCGCAGGCCGACATGCGGGCCGCCATGGACGAGGGCATTGTCGAGCAGGTTCGCGACCGCCTGGCGCAGCAGGGCGGCATCGCCGTCCATGCCGATGCCGGGCGCGATGTCCTGCGACAGGGTCCGGCCGGCCTCCTCGGCGACGGCCTCGTAGGCCTCGGCGACGGCGCCCACCAGGCCGGAGAGGTCGATGGGGCGGAACCCGGCCCGTGGCGCGCCGCTTTCCGCCCGCGCGATGCGCAGCAGCGCGGCGAAGGTGGCGAGGACCTGGTCGAGCTCGGTCAGCGACTCCTCGAGCGTCGCAGCATCGCCGTCCGGATCGCGGGCCGAGGCGAGCGCCGATTCGATACGCTGGCGCAGACGGGCGAGCGGTGTGCGCAGGTCATGGGCGATGTCGTCGGTGACCTGGCGCTGCGCCTGCATCAACGCCTCGATCCGCCCGAGCATGGTGTTGAGCGTGCCGGCGAGCCGGTCGAATTCGTCGCCCTCGCCGGCCTGGGGCAGGCGGCGGGTGAGGTCGCCATCCATGATGGCCCGCGCGGCCGCGCCGACGCCGGCGATGCGTCGTTCGATCCGGCGGGCGGCGACATAGCCGAGCAGCAGCGCGATGATCGCCGCACAGCCCGCCGCGAAGGCGGGGGCCCAGGCAAGCCGTGTTGCGGCGCGGGAAATCGGCGCCAGTTCGGCGGCCAGGATCAGGTTCATCCCCGGCGGCAGCATGGTGCCGAGTGCGCGCACGCCGGCGTCCGCCGTCCCGCCGGGAAAGGTCGCGAAGCCGCGCAGCACCGGCGGGCGGACGCCGGGGAAATTGCCGGCGATGGGGATGCCGTCGATGGTCTGCAGCAGCACCAGGATCGGGCCCTGGCGGCGGGCGACGGCGCGGGCCTGTTCGGCGAGGCCGGCGACGCCGAGGATCTCGTATTCGCGGATCAGCGCCTCGGCCTCGGCGGCGAGGGCCAGGTCGCGCTGCGCGCGCAGTTCCTGCTCGGCCGCATACCAGACCCAGCCGGCCCCGAGCAGCGACGCGAGCAGCATCAGCCCCGCGGCGCCGAGGGCGGCCCGGAGCGCGAAGCTGCGGCGGATCACGCGGGGGCGGCGCGGGGTTCGAGCACGTAGCCCGCCCCGCGCACGGTGCGGATGGCCGGCGGCTCGCCCGGGCCCTCGAGCTTGCGGCGCAGGCGGCTGACATGCACGTCGACCACGTTGGTGGTGGGATCGAAGGAGAAATCCCACACCTTCTCCAGCAGCATGGTCCGTGTCAGCACCACGCCGGGGTTGCGCATCATGAATTCCAACAGCCGCCATTCGGTCGGCAGCAGGTCGAGCGTCCGTCCGCGGCGCGTCGCGATGCGATGGAGCAGGTCCATGCGGATGTCGCCCACCTCGAGCGCAGTCTGTTCGGCCGGTGGGGCGGCGGGACGGCGGGCGAGGGCCCGGACCCGGGCGCGCAATTCGGCGAAGGCGAAGGGCTTGGCGAGGTAGTCGTCGGCGCCGGCCTCCAGGCCCTCCACCTTGCGGTCGACGTCGCCGAGCGCCGTCAGCATCAGCACCGGCGTGCCGATGTTGGAGGCGCGGATGGCGCGCACGATGGACAGCCCGTCGGGGCCCGGCAGCATCCGGTCGGTCACGATGACGTCGAAGGGTTCGTTGAGCGCGAGGAACAGCCCGTCCTTGCCGGTGCGGGCGACGTCCACGACGAAGCCTTCCTCGGTCAGGCCCTTGGCGACGTAATCCGCGGTCGCGCGATCATCCTCGATGACCAGAATGCGCATCCTGGCCGGTTCTCCTGCTGCTGCACGCCGGGGGGCGAAGGGGCCGCGATGGTGGTCCGCGGCCGGGCGCGCGTCCAGGGACGGGCCGGGCGGGGAGGAGGGGGCGCGCGCCCCCCGGCGGGGGAAGGAAGGGCCGGGAGGCGCGCGGCGGCGGTAGTCGGCCGCCGGGAGGAAGACTGCGTCCGCGATGATGGAGACGAATGGCGCCGCAGTATGACAAGCGTGTCATGCGTTCCCGGCTGGCCTGTGCTTTTCTGCGGCGCACCATGACGACCCTGATCCCCTTCCTCGGCGCCGGCCGCCGTCGCTTCGACAGCCTCACCCCGCAGGAGATCCTGGCGCTCGCCATTTCCTCCGAGGAGGAGGACGGCACCATCTACGCGCTCTATGCGAGCCGGCTGCGCGAGCAATACCCGGCCTCGGCCGCCGTCTTCGACGCCATGGCGGCGGAGGAGAACGACCACCGGCGGCGGCTGATCGACCTCT
This sequence comes from Neoroseomonas marina, assembly GCF_012927745.1. Lineage (GTDB taxonomy): Bacteria > Pseudomonadota > Alphaproteobacteria > Acetobacterales > Acetobacteraceae > Neoroseomonas > Neoroseomonas marina. The sequence continues at coordinate 446,725 of NZ_JABBKX010000001.1, read as the reverse complement.
ATCGCGCGCGCTACGGGGACCTGATCCTGCCGATCCGGCGCGAGCACGTGGCGGATTTCTACCAGCGCAAGCCGGTCTGGCTGGTCGAGAACCTCAGCCTCGAGCGCATCCGCGAGGAAGCGCGGGCGATGGAGCAGCAAGCCCGCACCTTCTACATCGCCGCCGCGTCCCGCAGCACGGACGCCGAGGTGCGACGGCTGCTCGGTGACCTCGCCGAGGCGGAGGCGCAGCACGAGGAAGGTGCGGCGCGGCTGACCGAGGACCTCACGCACCGCGAGGAGGGTGCGGAGGAGGAAGCCCATGCCAAGCGGCAATTCGTCCTGACCTGGGTGCAGCCGGGCCTCGCCGGGCTGATGGACGGGTCGGTCTCGACCCTGGCGCCGATCTTCGCCACCGCCTTCGCGACGCAGAACCCGGGGACGACCTTCCTGGTGGGCCTGTCGGCGTCGCTCGGCGCCGGCATCTCGATGGGCTTCACCGAAGCGGCGCATGACGACGGGAAGCTGTCGGGGCGCGGGTCGCCGCTGAAGCGGGGCCTCGCCTCGGGCGTCATGACGGCGCTGGGCGGTCTTGGCCATGCGCTGCCCTACCTGATCCCGCATTTCTGGACCGCGACGGCGATCGCGCTGGTGGTGGTGTTCTTCGAGCTCTGGGCGATCGTCTGGATCCAGAACCGCTACATGGAAACGCCGATCGGCCGGGCGATGTTCCAGATCCTGCTGGGCGGCAGCCTGGTGCTGGCGACGGGCATCCTGATCGGCGGTTCGTGACGCGTGCGCAGGAAGGCGGAGCCTTCGTGCGCCTCGGACGTCCGGTGGGCCTCGTCCGCGGCCTCCGGCTTCGCCGTGCTGGCGGCGGCACCCGCCGGGGCCGCAGCCAAGCCTTTTGGCCGGCCCGGTCAGGCGTGAACGAACGATAGGGCGAGGCCAGCCAGCGCGCAGGCCGCCAGCGTCTTCGCCAGGCCCAGCCGGAAGCCGAACAGCAGCACCGCCGCCAGCACCGCCAGCCCCAGCGCGGCTGGCTGCACCGTGGAGATGACCGGCAAGTCGATCGCCGCCGGGCCGAGCGGGACGCGCCGCACCTCGGCGAAGATCACGCGCAACCCGAACCACAAGGCGAGATTGGCGATCACCCCCACCACGGCCGAGGTGACGCCGGCCAGCGCGCCCTTCAGCCGCGGCTCGTCATGCATCCGCTCGACATAGGGCGCGCCCAGGAAGATGAAGGCGAAGCAGGGCGCGAAGGTGACCCAGAGCGTCAGCACCGAACCGCCGACGCCGCCGATGATCCCGCCATGGCCGTAGCCGGCGAGGAAGCCGACGAATTGCAAGACCAGGATCAGCGGGCCCGGCGTGGTCTCCGCGAGGCCGAGGCCCGCCAGCATCTCGGGCGCCGTCAGCCAGCGGTAATGCTCCACCGCCTCCTGCGCCACATAGGCCAGCACCGCATAGGCGCCGCCGAAGGTGACCACCGCCATCTTGGAGAAGAACCAGGCGATGTCGCCCCAGACCGGCGTGCCCATCAGCAGCACCACCGGCCAGAGCCACAGCGACAGCGTGATCAGCCCCGCCCGCCGCGCCGCGGGGGTCATGCCCGCGATGCGGTCGGGTTCGGCCGCGATCACCGCGTCGAGCAGCGCCGGCGGCCCGTCCTTCGCCTTGCCGTGGCCGCCGGCAACGAAGGCGCCGGGCAGCAGGTAGCCGATCACGAGCGCGGCCAGCACCACCAGCGGGAAGGGCACCGCGAAGGCGGCCAGCGCGACGAAGGCGGCTGCCGCCAGCAGCCAGGCGGCGCCGCCATGCAGGGCGCGCTTGGCGACGCGCAGCAGCGCCTCGACCACCAGCACCAGCACGGCGCATTTCAGGCCGAAGAACAGCGCGGCGACGATCGGCACCTCGCCCAGCGTCGCGTAGATCATCGACAGCGCGAGCATCACGGCCGCGCCGGGCAGGACGAACAGCACGCCCGCCGCGATGCCGCCCTTCACCCCATGCATCAGCCAGCCGAGATAGGTGGCGAGCTGCGTCGCCTCGGGCCCGGGCAGCAGCATGCAGAAGTTGAGCGCGTGCAGGAACCGCGCGTCCGAGACCCAGTGGCGGTCGTCCACCACTTCCCGGTGCATCACCGCGATCTGCGCGGCAGGCCCGCCGAAGGACAGCAGGCCGACGCGCAGCCAGACGCGCAGCGCCTCGGCGAAGGTGGGGAAAGGCGGCTGGGGCGTCATGCGGGCTTCCCGGGCGTCGGCCAGTTGTGTGTCTCGTCGGTCGCGTCGCGCGCCCAGCGGTAGAAGGCGTCATACAGCGCACAGCCGGCATCGAGCTGCGCCAGGTCGTCGCGATGCATGCGCGACAGGCCGAGCGAGGCGGCGAGCAGCCCCGCCGCCTCCGGCGCCAGGTCCGGCCGCGCCGTGTCGGCACCACGGACGATGAGGGCGAGGCGGTCCAGCGCCTCGGTATGCAGGCCGAATTCGTCGAGCATCACGTCGAAGGTGCAGAGGTTGCCGCGATGGGACCAGAAGACGCCTTCGATGTCGAAGGGGGTGGCGCCGAAGCGTTCCGCGACGGCGGTCACTTCCGACGGTGCGACGAAGAGGAAGACCGCATCCGGATCGACGAAGCGGCGGATCAGCCAGGGGCAGGCGATGCGGTCCACCTTGGGCCGCGCCCGCGTGACCCAGACCGTGCGGCCCTGCGCGTCGCGCGGCGGGACATGGGCGGGGGCGACGAGAGGCAGGCGCGCATCGCGCCAGGCCTCGAAGCCGCCTTCGAGGGATTCGGCATTCGCCCCGGCATGGCGCAGCCAGGCCGCCGCCCCCTGGCTGAGCTTGAGCCCCTTCTGACAGACGACGACGACATCGCGGCCGGCGAAGCGCCCCGCCCAGGCCGCGACATCATCGTGGGCGCGGCGGACGGCACCGGGGATGAAGCGCGGATCGGCGGCGGCGTCCTCCGCGACGCGGACGTCGATGATCGCGGGCGCATCGGGCAGCCCGACGCGGCGGGCGAGTTGCTGGGGCGTGATGATGGTCGGGGCCGGCATGGGGGCGTCCTCTCCACAGGGAGTTCGGGACGCGATGCTTCGGCCGGAGCCTCACGGGGTGATCGCGGACATCCCCTTGCAGCCGAGGGTGGGTAGCGCGCCGCGGGATGTCAAGCGCGGCGCGGTCACTCCGCGGCGGCGGGCAGCAGGCTCTCGCCCGGCTTCAGGCGGGTGAAGGCGACCTGCTGCCAGTCGAGCGCGATGGCGCCGTCGCGCAGCGCCACGCGCGTCGCGGCGAGGCCTGCGGCGTCGTCATTGGTCTGCGGGAAATCCTCCCGCCAATGGGCGCCGCGGGATTCCTCGCGCGCCTGCGCCGCGGCGACGATGGCGCGGCTGACGAGCAGTTGCGACTTCAGGTTCAGCCAGTCGTGCCAGGTCAGGTTGAAGGCGCGGTCGCGGCCGTCCACGCCGGCGGCGTCGACCTCGGCCTCCAGGCCATTGAGCGCGGCGGCGGCCTCCGCCAGGCCCGCCGCATCGCGCAGGATGCCGGCCTTGTCCCACATCATGTCGAGCAGCGCGTCGCGGATCGGCGAGAGGTTGCGCGCCGGCCGGCCGAAAGGCGCGTGGACGAAGGCGGTGGCTTCGTCGAGCGCGGCCTGGTCCGGCTCCTCGAAGGCGCCGTGCCGCGGCACCCAGGTGGCCATGCTGTCGCCGGCGATGCCGCCGAAGACGGTCGAATTCGCCACACCGTTGCCGCCAAGCCGGTTCGCGCCATGCACGCCGCCGGTGTCCTCCCCGGCGGCGAACAGGCCCGGCAGGCCGGTCGAGCCATCCGCGCGGAACACCACGCCGCCCATCATGTAGTGCGCGGTCGGCACCACCGGCACGCGCCCGGCGGCGAGGTCGAAGCCGTTGTCGGCGCAGCGTTCGACCATGCCCTTGAACTCGCGCCGCACGCGGTCGGGGCCGAGATGGCCCATCTCGATCCACAGCCCGCCTTCGGGGTTGACGTTGCCGGCGAGGATCTCCCGCTGCATGGAGCGCGAGACTATGTCGCGCGTCGCACGCTCGTTGCGCGGATCGTACTTGTGCATGAAGCGCTGCCCGTCGCCGCCGAGCAGATAGCCCCCGGCGCCGCGCAGCCCTTCCTCGATGATGGTGCCGGTCATGCGCGTCCCCGGGCCGGCGAGCACGCCGGTCGGGTGGAACTGCACCATCTCCATGTCGCGCAGCGGCAGGCCCGCGCGCAGCGCCATGGCCATGCCGTCGCAGGCCTTGTCGCCCGAAGGCGTATGGTACTTGTACATGGTCGGCCCGCCGCCGGTCCCGAGCAGCACGGCCTTGGCCTGCACGAAGACCAGCCCGCCTGAGCGCATATCGATCAGCAGAACGCCCGCGATGCGCGATCTGTCGCGGCTACGGATCAGCGCGACGGCGCGGTGTTCCTCCATGCGGTTGATGCCGCGCGCCCAGACCTGCTCGGCGAGGCGGTTGACGATCTCGATGCCCGTCAGGTCGCCCTTGTGGACCGTGCGGTCGAAGGTCTGCCCGGCGAAGGCCTTCTGGTGGATGGTGCCGTCCGGGTTGCGGTCGAAGAAGCAGCCCCAGCGGTTCTCGAGCTCGCGGATGCGCCGCTGCGCGCCCACCACCAGCGTCCAGGCAAGGTCCTGGTCGTTCAGCCATTTCCCGCCGTCGAGCGTGTCCATGAAATGGCGCTCGGCGGAATCCCCCGCGGCGATGGCGACGTTGTAGCCGCCCTGGACCATGCGGGTGCAGCCGCATTTCCCGAGCAGTCCCTTCACCGCGATGGTCACGTCAAGATCGGGTGCCGTGTCCTTCGCGTGCAGCGCGGCGAGCAGCCCCGCGCCGCCCGCGCCAAGGACGAGGATATCGGTGCGGCGACGTTCCATCAGCGCGGTCCCCGAGGGCTGTTGGGGACGCCGCAGCCGCAATCCTCGGCCGGCGCCGCCGTCGCGGGTGCCCCGGCCGGGGCCGGGATGGCGACGATGATGTCCGTCCCGCCGCCCATGCGGCCGAGGATCAGCGTCGAGGCCAGTTGCCCCAGCGGCGGCGGCATGACCTGGAACAGCACGACGAGCGGCAGGACGGCGAGGAACATCACGAGGCTCCGAGCTTCTCGAGCACCGCCTGGCGCCGCCGTGCGGCCTCGGCGTTCACGGCGGCGTAGAGGCTGCTGCCATGGGCGTCCATCGCCACCAGCAGCGGCCCGAAGCCCTTGATGGAGAACTTGTAGAGGCTCTCGGGATTGAGGTCGTCGAGGTCGACATCCTCGACCGCCTGCACCCAGGTGGTCTCGAGCGCCGCCGCGCCGCCGACCACGGCGAGGTAGGCGCCGCCGAGGTCCCTGAAGGCGTCCAGCGAGCCGTCGCGCAGCCCGCCCTTGCCGATGATGATCCGCACGCCCTCGCGTTCCATCAGCGGCCGCGTGAAGCGTTCCATGCGGTCCGAGGTGGTGGTGCCGATGCAGACCGGCTCGTAGCCCGAATGGTTGGTGCCGGAGCGTTCCACCTTGCGCAGGTTCGGCGCGGTGTGGATCACCGCATGGCCGTGCAGGTCGAACTTCGTGCGCCGGCCATGGTCGAACATGTGGATCTGCGTCGCGTCGCGGATGCCGAACAGCGTGTCCTCGAGCGTCACGGTGTCGCCGACGCGCAGCGCGCGGACCTGCTCCTCGGTGATCGGCATGTGCAGGACATGGTGGGCCATGGCGTCAGAACCCGATCCGGATGCCGTCGGGGGTGAAGGTCGCGCTGGCGCGGCGCGCCGAGTGGCACTGGATGTTCACCGCGACGGGATTCATCGTGATGTGCGTCGCCGCCGTCTCGACATGCACGGCGAAGGCGGTGGAATCCCCGCCCAAGCCCTGCGGGCCGATGCCGAGGCCGTTCACCGCCTCGGACAGCTCGGCCTCGAGCTTCGCGCCTTCCGCATCGGTGCAGCGCGACCCGAGCGGGCGCGTCGCCGCGACCTTTGCGAGGTGCATGCAGAGATCCGAGGTACCGCCCACGCCGACGCCGACGATGGTCGGCGGGCAGACCTTCCCGCCGGCCTGGATGACGCGGTCCACCACGAAGCGCTTCACCGCCGCGACGCCATCCGCGGGGATCAGCATCTGCAGGAAGGAGCCGTTCTCCGAACCGCTGCCCTTCGGGATCATCTCGAGGCGCAGCTCGCGCTCGGCATCGGTGAAGTCGATGTTGATGACGGGGACGCGCTCGCCGCAGGAGGTGTGCTCGTTCTTCCGTGTGATGGGATGCACGACCGAGGAGCGCAGCGGATGCTCGCGCGTCGCGCGCGCCGTGCCCTTCGCGATCGCCTCCTTCAGCGCCCAGCCGTCGACCTGGACGTTGCGCCCGATCAGCACGTTGAAGATCGGGATGCCGGTGTCCTGGCAGAGCAGGTTGTCCATCCGCTCCGCGACGCCGATGTTCTCGATCATGGTCGCGAGGATGGTCTTGGCCGTCGCGTCGGTTTCGGTCGCGTCGAGCCGCGCGAAGCCTTCCTTGATGTCGTCGGGCAGCACCTTGCAGGCGCGGATGTAGAGCAGCTTCGCCGCTTCCTCGATCGCCTCGGGTTCCACCCGCAGGGGCTCGACACCCGGCTTCGTCATCAGCGTCATCGCATTCCTCCCTCAGACGAGCAGCGAAACCCCCGAGACCAGCAGCAGCACCAGCAGGATAACCCGGAAGGCCTGGGCTGGCAGCCTCACATAGGCGCGCAGGCCGAGCAGCGTGCCGATGACCAGCGCCGGCACGGCGGCCGCGGTCAGGATCAGCGCCTCGGCCGTGAAAAAGCCCGAGAAGGCCAGTCCCACCGCCGTGATCGCCTGCATGAAGACGATGAAGGGCTGCATCAGCGCCCGGGCGCGGTCCTTGGGCCAGCCCTGGATGTCGGCCCACATGGCCGGCAACGCGCCGACGAAGCCGCCGATGCCACCCAGGATGCCGCTCGCGAAGCCCACCGCGCCATCGGCCGCGCGGCCGCCGCCGACCTCAGGCGGGGCCAGGCGCAGCGCGATGCGGGCCAGCATGTAGCCGGAATAGACCACCAGCAGCAGGCCGACCCCGGCGACGATCGCCGGCGCCGGGCCCTTGGCCAGCACCAGCAGCCCGACCGGCAGGCCGAGCACCGCCATGCCGACGAAGAGCCGCATGCGCGGCCATTCGATGTGCTTCCACAACGGCGGCAGGGCCATGGACTGGGCCATCAGGCTGCCCAGCACGAGCACCGGGGCGGTGACCGAGGGCGGGACGACATGCAGCAGGATGCCCGCGGCCACCAGCACGAAGGCGAAGCCCGCCATGCCGGCGCAGAAGGCGGCGACAAAGCAGCTCGCCGCGACGACGGAGGCCTCAAACCACATTGAGCAGGAACAGCAGGCCGACCAGCAGCGCGAGCCCGGCGGAGAGCGCGACCATGTCCTTCTGCCGCTTCCGCCAGCCGAGGAATTCCAGCACCATCACCCGCAGCCCGCCGGCGAGATGGGCGGCGAGCAGCACGACGAGGCCGGTCTCGGCCGCCTTGACGAGCGGGTTCTCGGTCCAGCGCAGGAAGCCGTCGAAGCGCGCCTCGCCCGAGATGGCGGTGCCCAGCGCCCAGAAATGCAGCGGCAGGAACAGCGCGAGCAGCAGCCCCGAGACGCGGTGCACCACGAAGGCGAGGTAGGTCGGATGCGAGCGCGGCCGCAGGTCCATCAGGCGAACAGCCCATAGGCGGCGCGGATGCCGAAGCCGGCAGTCACCAGCCCGATCGCCAGCCAGGCGAGGTCCGCGCCGCGCCCGCGCAGGCCGATCGTCTCGGCGGCGATGTTGCGCAGTCCGATCGCCCCATGCAGCCCCGCGCTGAGCGCGAAGACGACGTAGAAGGCGAACCAGGCGCCGTTGCCGTGGGTGCGCCCGAGGATCTCGGCCGCCGACAGCCCGCCGCGCACCGCGCCGATGATGGTCACCAGGTGCACCAGCACCGCGAGGGCGAGGATCATCGCCGTGACGCGCTGCACCATCCACAGATGCGTCTGTCCGCGCGTGCTCACCGGCGCCCCAGCAGCGTGTCCCAGAACAGCCGGCGCTTCAGCCCTGCGATCGCCGAGGAGGGATCGAGGTTCTTCGGGCAGCGCTCGGTGCAGGATTGGGTCGAATGGCAGGAATGGCAGCCGGCATCGCCCGCCACCGCGTCGAGCCGTTCGCCATGGCCGGCGTCGCGCACGTCGTTCACCAGCGTCCAGGCGCGGTTCAGTGCAGCGGGGCCGAGATAGTCCGGATTCCAGGTGACGACGTCGCAGGAGGCGTAGCACACCGCGCAGCCGATGCATTCGATGCCGGCATCGGCCTCGCGCCGCGCCTTGGAGGCGGGCGGGACGACGGCGAATTCCTCGGGCACCGCGCCGTCCGTCGCGTCCTTGGGCTGGAAGCGGCCCTGCGCGCGTTGCCACTTGTCGAAGAAGGGCGTGAGGTCGGCCGCGAGGTCTCGGATCACCGGCAGGTTCGCGAGCGGCCGCAATTCCAGTTCGCCATCCGCGCCGACGACCTTGCGCACATGGGTCCGGCAGGTCCAGCGGGCGCGCCCGTTCACCGTCATGGCGCAGGACCCGCACATGCCGACGCGGCAGGCGAAACGATAGGCGAGGGAGGGATCGAGCTCGCGCTGGATGTGCGTGACGACGTCGAGCACGGTCTGGTTCGCACGCGCCGGCACCTCGTAGCGCGCGAAGTCACCTTGCTCGCCGCCGCGCCAGACGCTGACCTTCAGGCTGGCCGGCTCGGCCATGCGCGTTTCCCCTCTCCTGTCGGCGAGACTAGCCGCGCTGGACAGGCTGTCCAGCCCGTGGCTCGCTGCGCGCGATCCAAAGGGGAGGACACCATGACCGAGACGATCCGCGGCGCGGACATCCTCGTGCAGGCACTGAAGGCCGCCGGCGTGAGCCGCATCTTCAGCCTGTCCGGCAACCACATCATGCCGCTCTACGACGCGCTGCTCGGCTCGGGCATCGGCATCGTCCACACGCGGCACGAGGCGGCGGCGGTGCACATGGCCGATGCCTGGGCGCGGCTGACCGGCGAATGCGGCATCGCGCTGGTGACGGGTGGGCAGGGGCACACCAATGCGGTCGCCGCGCTGCCGACCGCGCTCGCGGGCGAGGTGCCGGTGCTGCTGCTCTCGGGCCATGCGCCGCTCGGCGAGCTCGGCCTCGGCGCCTTCCAGGAGCTCGAGCAGGCGCGCATGGCCGAGCCGCTGGTGAAGCAGGCGGGAACAGCGGCATCGGCGGCGACGCTCGGCGCCGACATCGCACGCGCCATCCGCACCGCACGGTCGGGGCGGCCGGGGCCGGTGCACCTCTCGCTGCCGACCGACGTGCTCGAGGCACGCCTTGCGCCTGTCGCGCCGCCGCCGCCCGAGGCCTTCGCGCCGCAGCCCCTGCCGCTGTCGCCTGAGAGCGCCGCCGCGATCGCCGCGACCATCGCGCGCGCCGAGCGGCCGGTGATCGTGGCGCCGCCGGCGCTGTGCACGCCCGAAGGGCGCCTGGCGATGGCGGCGCTGTCGGACCGCGCGGGCCTTCCCGTCGTGCCGATGGAAAGTCCGCGCGGCCTCGGGGATCCGTCGCTCGGCGCCTATGCGCAGGCGCTGGCGGAGGCGGATCTCGTCGTGCTGCTGGGCAAGGCGCTCGACTTCACGCTGCGCTTCGGGCGCGCGCCGGCCATCGCCGCGACGGCGCGCTTCGTCGTGGTGGATCCGGAGGAAGCGGTGCTGGCGCGGGCGGTGCGTGGCCTCGGCGCACGCGTCGCGGTCGCGGCGATGGCGGGGGCCGCGGAGGCCGTGGCGGCGCTGACATCGGCGATGGCCCGGCACGGCAACGCGGAATGGTCGGCGCGGCTGGCCGGCGCCATCGGCTTCCGCCCACCGGGCTGGGCGGCGCTCGCCGGGGCGCCGGAAGGGCCGATCCATCCCGCGACGCTCTGTCATGCGCTGCTGCCCTTCCTCGAGGCCGGCCCGGACACCGTGCTGGTCTGCGACGGCGGCGAGATCGGGCAATGGGGACAGGCGATGCTGTCCGCGCCGGCGCGCATCATCAACGGCGTCGCGGGGTCGATCGGCGCGGCCATCCCCTTCGCCCTCGCGGCCCGCGCGGCGCGGCCGGAGGCGCGCATCCTCTGCCTGCTCGGGGACGGCACCTTCGGCTTCCACATGGCCGAATTCGACACCGCGGTCCGCAACGACCTGCCCTTCGTGGCCGTGGTCGGCAACGACGCGCGCTGGAATGCCGAGCACCAGATCCAGCTGCGCGAGTACGGCGCCAACCGCACCCATGCGTGCGAGCTCGCGCCCGGCACGCGCTACGACCTCGTCGCCGCCGCGCTGGGCGGCCATGGCGAATTCGTCACCCGCGCGGAGGAGATCGCGCCGGCCGTCGAGCGGGCCTTCGCCTCGGGCAAGCCAGCCTGCGTGAACGTGGTGATCGAGGGCCAGCCGGCCCCTGCCATCCGGATGGGCTGAAGCGCCCCCAAGACGCCCCCTGGATACCCGGACGCCTGCGGAATTTTCCCGGGTGCCCGGGCAGTCTTCAATAGTGAAAAATGAAGTATTCAATATTCGGAGCAGCCAGTCGGAGCGATCGTTTCAAAGTTGTTTTTCTTGGTGAGGACTTTGCCTCAATCCTGCCCCATTGCGTTCGACAGGGATGGGGCAGGGGAGTTGTCGTGATTTGGGTTTGATCTTTGCCGCTGACTGTGGTCGGTAGCGCCCATGACGACCGCGAATGGATTGTCGGCGCCCCCCTGCCGGCGACATGTTGCGGCGACCTCGCGCGCGTTGCCGCGGGGCGCCCGTCCCCCCGGGCTCCGGCTTCGCCGGATCTGGGACCTGGCTGACCGGAGGCGGAAACGCCTGCTTACGCCCGTCTGGACGACGGCGCTGATTGGTGTCCTGACGCTGTCGACCGGCGCCTGCGCGCAGCAGGAACCTTTGCAGACCGCCGCGCTCGCGGCGCCCGCCGTTAACCGCGACGACCTGTCCCCGCGTTCCGCCTGTCTCGAGGCAGCCCGCGAAGCCGAGCGCAAGCACGGCCTCCCCGAAGGCCTCCTCGTCGGCATCGCGCTGAACGAAAGCGGGCTCCACGCCCATGCCCTGAACATCCGCGGCCGTGCCTACTTCCCCGAAACGCGGGAGGAGGCCGTGCGGTTGCTCCGGTCAGCGGGCGGCTATGCCATGGCGGGCTGCGTCCAGGTCAATGCCAGCGTGCATGCGCGCGGCGGCCAGGACTGGCCGCTCGATCCCTGGCAGGCGACGGACTGGGCGGCGAACTATCTCCGCCAGCACTACGAGACCTATGGCGACTGGGGCATGGCCCTGGTGCGGTGGCACGGGGGATCGCCGCGCGCGGCGACCCGGCTGATCTGCCGCGTCCGCAGCAAGATCGACGTCGTCGCCCCCGGCAGCGACATCTTCCGCGAGCGTTGCGGCACCGGCGGCGTCGAGATGGCGCGCTTCCGTCGCAACGGCCAGGCGCTGCTCGAACTGGCCGAGGCGCCTAACTGACGCCCATGGACCGCGCGCGCGTGAGCACGCGGTCCACGAAGGCCCCCGCGCTGCCGAGATAGGCCGCGGGGTCCGTCATCGTCGCGATGGCGGCGGCATCGAGCTTCGCCGCCACGCGCGCATCCCGCAGCAACGCCTCCGTCAGCCCGATCCCTTCCGCGATCGCGAGGTCGCAGGCGTCGTTGACGATGTGATGGCTCTCGCCGCGACCGAAGACGGGCGCGAGGCCCATCATCACCGCTTCCGACACGATCAGCCCATGCGTCGCATCGACGTTGCGACGCATGCGCGCGGGATCGACGACCAGGCCCTCGGCGATGAAGCGCGCCTGGGCGAGCGCGCCATGGGCGAGCAGGAAGGCCTGCGGCAACGCGAGGAGTTCCGCCTGCCACGGGCCGGTCCCGCGCTCGAAATCCTGGGCCATGGCGGCGAGCATCTGCGGGACCAGCGCATGGACGCCGCGCGACTGGGAGAGGACGTATTCGCACGCGATCGGGTTGCGCTTCTGCGGCATGGTCGAGGATCCGCCGCGGCCGCGCACATGCGGTTCGGACACCTCCGCAAGCTCCGTCTGCATCATCAGCATGACGTCGGTTGCGATCTTCGAGAGGTTGCCGCAGAGGATGCCGAGCCAGCAGGTGGCCTCGTTCAGCCCGTCGCGCGCGACGTGCCAGGGGATGTCGGCTTCGGCGAGGTCGAGTTCCGTCGCGAGTTCCCGCGAGATGGCGAGGCCCTGGTCGCCCAGCGAGGCGAGCGTGCCCGCCGCGCCCCCGAAGGACAGGCGCAGCGCGCGGTCGCGCACGCGGACGAGGCCCTCGACGGAAGCCAGCAGCGGCGAGAGCCACACGGCGGCCTTGTAGCCGAAGGTCACCGGCAGGGCGTGCTGGAGGTGGGTGCGTCCGGCCATGACCGTGTCGCGATGGGCCGCGGCCATGGCGGCGAGTGCGGCGCAGGTCGCGCGCAGGTCGGATTCGATCAGCGCGAGGCCGTCGCGGACCTGGAGCACCAGGGCGGTGTCCATGATGTCCTGGGTCGTGGCACCCCAATGGGTCCAGCGCCCGGCCTCGGGGCCGGCCAGGGCGGTCAGCTGCTTCACCAGCGCGACGACCGGATAACCGGTGTTGCGCGTCGCCGCGGCCATCGCCGCGCGGTCGAGGCGCGTCGCGTCGGCGGCCCGGGTGATGGCCTCGGCGGCCTCGGCGGGGATGATGGACAGGCGAGCCTGGGCGCGGGCGAGCGCGGCTTCGACGTCGAGCATGCGCTGGAGGAAGGCGTCTTCCCCCATCGCGGCGCGCATCGCGTCGGTGCCGTAGAGCGCGCCGAGCACGGCGCCGTCGGCGGGGTTCACGGGCATGGCGTTTCCTCTCGCGTGTCGGGGCGGAGGAAAGGCGCGCCGGGCGCGCGCGTCAATCCGCGCTGATCGTCAGCAGCAACCTGCGGCCCGAAGGGCGGAGGCCGCGAATTCGGCCCGCCGCGAGTGCGGCGAGCCAAGGCCGGCGGATGCCGGCCGCCCGGCGCCTGAGGGGCACGAAGGCCAAGCCTTCGTGCCCACAACATCAGAACACGATCACCGACCGGATCGACTTGCCTTCGTGCATCAGGTCGAAGGCGTGGTTGATCTCCTCGAGCGGCATGGTGTGGGTGATCAGGCTGTCGATCTCGATCTTCCCCTCCATGTACCAGTCGACGATCTTCGGCACGTCGGTGCGCCCGCGCGCGCCGCCGAAGGCGGTGCCCTTCCAGACGCGTCCGGTCACCAGCTGGAAGGGGCGCGTCGCGATCTCGCGGCCCGCCTCGGCCACGCCGATGATGATGCTCTCGCCCCAGCCGCGATGGCAGCATTCCAGGGCCTGGCGCATCACGTTCACATTGCCGGTCGCGTCGAAGGAGAAATCGGCCCCGCCGCCCGTCAGGTCGACCACCGCCTGCACCACCTTGTCGACGCCGATCTCGGTCGGGTTGATGAAGTGGGTCATGCCGAACTTCTTGGCCATCTCGACCTTGGCCGGGTTCAGGTCGATGCCGATGATCTTTTCGGCGCCGACCATGCGCGCGCCCTGGATCACGTTCAGCCCGATGCCGCCAAGTCCGAACACCGCGACATTCGCACCCGGCCAGACCTTCGCGGTGTTGATGACGGCGCCGATGCCCGTCGTCACGCCGCAGCCGATGTAGCAGATCTTGTCGAAGGGCGCGTCCTCGCGGACTTTGGCCAGCGCGATCTCGGGCAGCACGGTGTAGTTCGCGAAGGTGCTGCAGCCCATGTAGTGGAACACCGTCCCCTGGTCGCAGGAGAAGCGGGAGGTGCCGTCCGGCATCACGCCCTTGCCCTGCGTCCCGCGGATCGCGGTGCAGAGGTTCGACCGGCGCGACAGGCAGGTTTTGCACTGCCGGCATTCCGGCGTGTAGAGCGGGATGACATGGTCGCCCGGCTTGAGCGACGTCACGCCCGCGCCGACCTCCCGCACGATGCCCGCGCCCTCATGCCCCAGGATGGCGGGGAACAGCCCTTCCGGGTCGGCGCCCGACAGGGTGTAGGCGTCCGTGTGGCAGACGCCGGTGGCCTTCACCTCGACCAGCACCTCGCCGGCCTTGGGGCCGCCGATCTCGATGGTCTCGATGGTGAGCGGGGCACCGGCTTTCCAGGCGACGGCGGCGCGGGTCTTCATGGGGCGGAGACTCCGATGGGTGTCGGCCGCACAATGGTCCGCGCCACGTCTCGCGCGCAACCCGCCTCAGGACAGCGCCCGCACCACCACGAGCGAGAGCCAGGGAAAGGCCACGCAGAGCGCGAGCCGCACGAAATCCGTCGCGAGATAGGGCAGCACGCCGCGATAGGTCCGCCCGATCGGCACGTCCCGCGCCAGGCCGCTGACCACGAAGACATTCAGCCCGATCGGCGGCGCCGTCAGCCCGATGCCGACCACGATCAGCACCAGGATGCCGAACCAGATCGCCGTCTCCTCCGTCGTCAGGCCGAAGTCGAGCGCGGTGATGACCGGGAAGAAGACCGGCAGCGTCAGCAGCATCATCGCGAGCTCGTCCATCACCGCGCCGAGCACGATGTAGACCGCGAGGAAGGCGATCAGCACGCCATAGGGCGGGAAGCCCTGCTCGCTGACCCAGACGGCCAGCAGGTCCGGCGCCTGGGACAGGGCAAGGAAGGCGTTGAACACCTCGGCGCCGAGCAGGATGACGAAGATCATCGCCGTGGTCTCGGCGGTGGCGCGCAGGCTCTCGATCACCTGGCGCGGGCGCAGCGTGCCCCGCGCCATGCCGACCAGCAGCGTGGCGCCGCAGCCGACGGCGGCGCTTTCGGTGGGCGTGAAGATGCCGCCATAGATGCCGCCCACCACGACGATGGCGATCATCAGCACCGGGATGACATTGAGCAGCGCCTCCCGCCGTTCCGCCGGCGGCACGCGCGGGCCGGCGGGGCAGAGATGCGGCCGCTTCCGCACCACCACCCAGATGGTGAGGATGTAGAAGGCCGTCGCCATCAGCCCGGGGATCAGCGCCGCCATGAACAGCCGCGCGATGTTCTGCTCCGTGCTGATGGCATAGACCACCAGGATGACGGAGGGCGGGATCAGGATGCCGAGCACGCCGCCGACCGCGATGGTGCCGGTGGCGAAGCCCGGTTCCGTGCCGTAGCGGCGCAGTTCCGGCAGCGCCGCGCGGCCGAAGGTCGCGGTCGTCGCGACCGAGGACCCGCACACCGCCCCGAAGCCGGCGCAGGCCGTGATCACCGCCATGGCCAGCCCGCCGCGCCGGTGCCCCACCAGCGCATTCGCCGCGGTGAACAGGTCCCGCGCCAGCCCGCCGCGCTCGGCGAGCGCGCCCATCAGGATGAAGAGCGGGATGACCGACAGCGTGTAGTTGGCGAACAGGAAGAAGGGCGTGGTTTTGAGGTAGGCGAGCAGCCGCGTCGTGTCGACGATGTGCGCATAGCCGAAGCAGCCGACCAGCAGCATGGCGAGACCGATCGGGCAGCGGATCGCGAGCAGCAGCAGCAGCGCCGCGAAGCCCGTGCCGGCGAGGACGAATTCCTCGGCCATCAGCCACGCCCCCGCGCCAGCCGCCACACCCAGTACAGCGCCGCGAGGCCCGTTGCCGCGAAGCCGACCGCGCCCATCAGGATCGCCCACCAGATCGGCGCGGCAAGCAGCCCGATCGTCACCGTGCCGTTGCGCAGCGCCTCGAGCCCGCCGACCGCCATGCGTTCCGCCAGCACCAGCGCCACGACGCCCCAGGCGAGGTTCCAGAAGGCATCGATCGCTTGGTTCACGCGCCGTGGCAGCCAGGTGGTGAAGCTGTCGACGAAGATGTTGGCGCGCATCAGCGTCCCGTAGGCGAGGAAGCCCAGCACCGCGAGGCCGCCGCCGAGCTGCACCAGTTCCACGTCTCCGCGGATCGGCTGGCCGAGCAGCCAGCGCATCAGCACCGAGGCGGTGACGGTGAAGGCGACGGCCAGCAGCACCAGGCCGCCACCGATCGCGATGCCGGTCGCGATCCGGGCGATCGGCCCGGCAGGCGTTCCAGGCTGGGTCACGCCGGGCGGCGGTTCAAGTCACACCCTGGCCGAGTTGCGCGACGAGGGCGCGCGTCTCCTCGACCAGCGCGGCGCCGTCGATGTTCCTTTCGCGCATCTGGCCGATCCAGGCCTGCACGACCGGGGCGGTCGCGTCCTGCCAGCGGGCCTTCTCCTCCACGCTGATCTCGGTGATGGAATTGCCGCGGCGGCGGACCTGCTCCTCCACCTTGGGGCCTTCGTCGTCCCACACCTTCGCGGCCATCTCGGCGGCGGCGGCACCGGAATTGGCGTCGAGCACGCGCTGCAGGTCGGGTGCGAGGCCCTCGTAGCGCGCCTTGTTCATCGCGAGGATGAAGGTGGCGATGTAGAAGGTCGGCGTGCCGGGAATGCCGACATGGTAGCGCGCCATCTCCTGCAGGCGGATCGAGGGCACGACCTCCCACGGCACCACCGCGCCGTCGATGACGCCCTGGGACATCGCCTCGGGCACCTGGGGGACGGGCAGGCCGATCGCGGTGGCGCCGAGCGCCTTCAGCGCCTCGCCCGCCTGGCGCGTGGGGAAGCGCAGCTTGAGGCCGCGCATGTCGTCCATCGTCTTCACCTCGCGGCGCGCATGGATCAGCCCGCCGTCATGGCCCCAGGCGGTGATGATGTGCGTCTCGCCGAATTCGCCGCGCATGTGGCGGTCGAACAGGGTCCAGGTCGCGCGCGCATTCACGCTCGCCCGCTTGTGGGCGATGAAGGGCAGCTCGATCACCTCGATGCGCGGGAAGCGGCCGGGCGTGTTGCCGGGCAGCGTCCAGACGATGTCCGCGACGCCGTCCTTCGCCTGGTCATACAGCTGCGGCGGCGCGCCGCCGAGCTGCATGGACGGGAAGATCTGGATCCGCAGCCGACCGCCCGATTCGTCGCGCACCTTGTTGGCCCAGGGGACCAGGAAGTGGCGATGGACGTTCGAGACCGGCGGCAGGAAATGGTGCAGCCGCAGCGTCACCTCCTGCGCCGCGGCCCGGCGCGCGGCGAGCAGCGCCGGTACGGCGATGGTGGCGCCGCCAAGCAGCAGCCGTCGGTTGATCATCGGATCGTTTCCCCTGTGAAGCCCGGCCGGGACTGGCGTGCCCGGCTTGCGGACAAGCATCACCCCAGACCGAGGGCGCTGCGCAAGGCCCTTGCCTTCGCGCCGACCGCGGCCGGGCTGTCGCCGGGCGCATAGAGCGAGGAGCCGACCCCGAAGCCCGCCGCGCCGGCCGCCTTCCACGCCGGGATGGTCTCGGCCGACATCCCACCGACCGGCAGGATCGCAGTGCCGCGAGGCAGCACGGCGAGCAACGCCTTCACCACGGCAGGCGATACGGCCTCGGCCGGGAACAGCTTCAGCGCGTCGGCGCCTGCGGCAAGCAGGGCGAAGGCCTCGGCCGGGGTCATGAAGCCCGGGCAGGCGATGAGGCCGCGCGCCCGCGCGGCGCGGACCAGGTCCGGGTCGCAATGCGGCGTGACCATCAGCTTCGCGCCGGCGCGCACGATGGCCGCGACCTCGTCCTCGGTCGTCACGGTGCCGGCGCCGACCAGGGCGCGCTCGGCGAAGGCGGAATGCAGGCGGCGGATGCTCTCGAGCGGCCGGGGGGAATTGAGCGGCACCTCGATGATGTTCAGCCCCTCATGGATCAGGGCGGAGGCGATCGCCTCCACCTCCTCCGGCTGGACGCCGCGCAGGATGGCGACGATGGGGCAGGCATCGAGCCAGGGGGCGAGGCTCATGGCAGGCGCTCCGCGATCAGGGAGAGGCCGCGCGCGGCGGCATCGGGGCCGGCGGCCCGGTGGGGCACGCCGAAGGCATCGAGCGCCGCGGCGTAGCGCGCCGTCAGCGCATCCGATCCGATCAGCACGATGGGCGGGGCGACGCCGTCCTCGAGCGCGGCTGCGACCTCGTGGCCGATGAGCAGGCCCGAGAGGAAGGAGGCGGCCTCGGCTTCCGCGATCTCCCCGAACAGGGAGGCGGCGCGCAGGCCGAACAGGTGGTGCAGCAGGCCGCCGCCCTGCTTCGCCCGCGCGACGCCGCGGGCGAAGGCACCGGCATGGTCCGGCGCGGCCGGGTCCATCATGCGGGCGAGGATCGTATGGCCGGAGAGTGCGGCGAAGGCCTCTCCGGTGAAATGAGTCGTGAAACCCGTCACGCGCCCCCCGGCGAGGCGCGCCCATTTCGAGTGGCTGCCGGGCAGGCAGGCGGTGGCCTCGGCCTCCCCCGCGGCGATGGCGCCAAGCAGTTGCGTCTCTTCCCCGCGCATCACCTCCGGCACGCCGTGGCGGTCGCGGCAGGACAGGCCCGGCAACAGGCGGACGTCGGCGCCGTCGAAGGGAACGCGGATGGCCGCTGCGGCGAGGCCGTCGAGGCCGGCGGGGCAGGGGAGGTAGGGCGCCTCGACCCAGCCCTGGCGGCTGCCGACCATGCCGCACATCAGGACCTGGGTTTCGCCATCCGCGATCCAGCCGCCCGCGACGGCCCGCAGCGCGTCGGGGAACCCGCCGGGTGGCACGGTGAGAATGCCGCCGGCGGTGTCGCGGCGATCGGCGATGCCTCCGTCCGCCGCGAAGCGATAGGCCCTCAGGCTCGAAGTTCCCCAGTCAATGCCGATCACCTGCGCGCCCTCCGCCCTGGTCGCAGGGGATGCCAAAGCCCGTGGGCGCACGCAACCGTGCGCTTGCACCCCTTGCATCGCAGGTGGAACATCCGAGGGCTGGGACGAAAACGGGAGGATATGCCGAAGATGAGGTCCAAGCTGCTCGGTGGCGGCGCGTTGGTGCTTGCCCTGGCGATATCCCTGCCGGCGACGGCGCAGATCGCCGTCTCCGGCAATGACAACAAGCGGCGCCTGGAAAATGCACAGGCCGCGTTCGTGCCGAATGCGCCGGCCGACACGGCGACCATCATCGATCTGTCGGGCCGCGCGCCCAGGGTGCTCGGCGAGGTGGCGCTGTCGCATTCGGTCGTCGGCCCGCCCATGTCCGTCGCCGTCACGCCGGATGAGCGCTATGCGATCGTGACATCGGCGGAGCGCGCCGATCCGGCGGATCCGACCAAGGCGGTGCCGGACAACCGCGTGCAAGTCATCGATCTCCGCGCGACGCCGCCCCGGGTGACGCAGACGGTCGAAGCCGGCGCCGGGCCGTCGGGTGTCTCGGTCAACCGGGCGGGCAACCTGGTGCTTGTGGCGAACCGCAACGCCGGGACGGTCAGCGTCTTCCGCCTGGCGAACGGGTCGCTCACGCCGCTGTCCACCGTCACGATCGGCAGCGCGACCTCATCTCCCGCGCATGTCCAGTTCACGCCCGATGGTCGGCGGGCCCTGGTCACCCGGGACGATGCGGCGGGGTCCTTCGTCTCCGTGCTGAATGTCGAGGGTGAGACGGTCACCAAGACCAACCGTGACATCACGGTCGGCATCCGGCCTTACGGCATGGGCATCACGCCGGATGGGCGCTGGGCCGCGGTGGCGAATATCGGGCGCGGCAGCGGCGATGCCGACACCATCACGCTGATCAATCTGCAGCGCGAGCCATTCCTTGCGACCGAAACCGTCTCGGTCGGCGCGACGCCGGAGGGGATCCAGGTCAGCCCGGACAACCGGCATGTCGCGGTGACGATCCACAACGGGTCCGCCCGGCTGCAGAGCGACCCCCTGCGCGGTCGGGCGCAGTTGGTCATGCTGCGGATCGACAATGGCCGGCTGCGTGAGGTGGCGCGGGCGCCGGTGGGTGACTGGGCGCAGGGGATCGCCTTCTCGCGCGATGGCAAGACGATCCTGGTGCAGAACATGGCGGACCGTAACATCGCGGTCTTCCGCTTCGACGACGGCCGGCTGCGGGATACCGGGCAGCGCATCCCGGTGAATGGTGGGCCGGCGGCGATCCGTACCGCTGATGTACCACCGGCACCGCCCCCGCCGGCCCGCCCGCGCGGATAGGCATGACGTCCGATCGGCCCGCATCGGCCGATCGGATCGTGATCTCCGGGATCGATTGCTCGTCCCGGCGGACAGCGATGCCGCGCGCTAGAGGGATCTGCTCAGCAGCCATTCGCCGCGCGGCGTCTCCCGGCCCAGTTCCGTGAAGCCATGCGCGAGGTAGAAGCCGAGCGGGCTGGCCGGACCGCGCACGACGCTCGTCTCGACCGTCGAGAAGCCCTCGGATCTCAGGTGCCGCAAGGCGAGTTCCAGCGCTGTCCAGCCATGACCGCGAGCCTGGTGGGCACGGTCGATCATGAAGCGCCAGAGGATCGCCGTCCCTGGCGTGGCGGCGGGGCGCCACTGCACGAAGCCGATCGGCTGCTGACCGAGGTAGACGGCGCGAAACGCCGCGCCGGGCTCGAAATGCGCCTGGGCGATCGACAGCGCGTTCGACGCGACATAGCCCTTCTGGTCGTCATGCACCTCGAGCGCGCAGACCGCGCGCACCGTGTCCTTCGTGACCTCGCGCAGTTCGACGGTCATGCGGGTGTCAGGCGAGACCTGCGAGGGGGCCGAGGCCGGCCACGCGCGACGCATCCGCGCCTGCCGCCCTCAATGCCCCCCACAGCGCGACGGCGACGGAATCGAGCACCGGCACCTCGGTCACCGCCGCGGCGGCCTTCAGCCCACGGAAATTCGTGCAGTGGATGGCGATGGCGTCGCAGCCTTCGGCCGCGACCTCCCGCACCAGGCGCGTGACGAGAGCGTCGTCGTGGTCCGCGAAGGAGTAGTTGCCCGGATCCTCGAGGTGCCGTTCGCCGACCGTCTCGAAACCCACCGCACGGAGATTGGCGAGGATTGCCGCCTGCACGCTGCCCAGATAGGGCGTGACCAGCCCGATCCGCCGGGCGCCGAGCGCCGTCAGCGCGTCGTGCAGCGCGAGCGTCGCGGTGGTCGCGGGGATGCCGGTCGCGGCGGTGATCGCGTCGCACACCGCGCGGTCCGCTTCGAGCCCGAGCCATGACCCGGACGTGCCGTTCCAGCAGATCGCGTGGACCTTGGCGTCGGCCAGCATCTCCGCCGCCGCGACCATGGGGGCGACGTCGAACTGTCCCGTCGATCCGCCCTCCAGCGTGATGGACAGCACCCGCAGGCGCTGGAAATGCGCGCTGACCTGCGGCACGCCGGCGAGCAGCCCATAGGTCGCCGGTTCCAGGACCGTGTTCGACGACGGCGTCAGCATGCCGAGGCGGACGGCCTGCATCGTCACCCCCCCATCGCGAGGCGCGGGTCGTTCTGCCCCCGCGTGGCCCAGCCGGTCGTGCGTTCCTCGATGGTCACGGCGACCCAGTACATCAGCACGCCCATGATGCCCGTCACGATCAGCCCTGCGAAGACCAGCGGCACGTCGAAGCGGGAGGAGGCGACGAGCATCAGGTGCCCGATGCCCTCGTTCGCCGCCACCGTCTCGCTGATGATCGACCCCACGAAGGCGACGGTGATCGCAACCTTCAGCGAGGCGAAGAAGTAGGGCATCGCCCGCGGCAGCCCGACCTTGGCGATGATGTCGCGGGAACTGGCGCCCAGCGCGCGCAGCACGTCGCGCAGCTCGGGCTCCACCGTCGCGATGCCGGTCGCGACGTTCACCACGATCGGGAAGAAGGAGATCAGGAAGGCGGTCAGCACCGCCGGCCAGAAGCCCGCGCCGAACCAGATCACCAGGATCGGCACCACCGCGACCTTGGGGACCGAGTTGAAGGCGATCAGCAGCGGATAGAGCCCGCGATAGACCAGCACCGAGGACCCCACCGCGACGCCGAGCGCCAGGCCGAAGACCACCGCCATCATGAAGCCGACGAAGGTCGTGACCAGCGTCGCCCAGGCATTGGTCAGCAGCGGCTGCCACCACTTCACCATGCTCTCCGCGATCAGGGACGGCGCGGGCAGGATGAAGGGCGGGATGGAGAACAGACGGCAGGCCGCTTCCCAGACCAGGAACATGCCGGCGATGACGAGCCAGGGCAGGGCGGCCTCGAGCCGCCGGCGGCGGCGCGCGGCCTCGGCCAGCGCCTCGGCGCTGCGGGGGGCGTCAGCGGGCATCGGCGACCTCTCCCTTGCGGGCCTCGGAGATCCGGTCGCGCAGTTCGTGGACGATGGCCTGGAACTCGGCCTCGTAGGTCTGGTCGAGCCGGCGCGGGCGCGGATAGGGGATGTGCCGCTCCGCGATGATGCGGCCCGGTCGCGCCGACATGATCAGCACGCGGTCGGCCAGGTAGACCGCTTCCTTCAGGTCGTGGGTGACCAGGATGACGGTCGGCTTCTTCGCCATCCACACCGCCTGCATCACGTCCCACAGATCCTCCCGCGTGAAGACGTCGAGCGCGCCGAAGGGCTCGTCCAGCATCAGCAGGCGCGGGTCATGGATCAGCGCGCGGCACAGGGATGCGCGCTGCTGCATCCCGCCCGACAACTGCCAGGGGAACTTCGCCTCGAACCCCGCGAGGCCCACCAGGCGCAGCAGGTCGCGGGTCTTCGCCACATACTCCGCGCGCTGCGCCCGCAGCTGGCGCCGGTGCGGCTGCACCACCTCGAGCGGCAGCATCACGTTGGCCTGGATGGTCCGCCAGGGGAGCAGCGTCGGGTTCTGGAAGGCCATGCCGGCGATGGACAGCGGGCCCGAGACCTCCCGCCCGGCGACGATCACCGTGCCCTCCGTCGGCGGCCAGAGGCCGGTGACCAGGCGCATCAGCGTCGACTTCCCGCAGCCCGAAGGGCCGACCACGGCGACGAATTCGCCATCGGCGACATCGAGCGTGGCATGGCGCAGGGCGAGCGTGCCCTCGACACCGCCATAGCGCATGGCGACGTCGTGGATCTGGACGAAGGGCGGGGGATGGGCGGTCATGCGTCCGTCCTAGGCACGTGGCGTGCCGCGAAGGGCAGGGGGGAGAAGGGAACTTCTCCCCCCTGCACCCCCCTCAACCTTTTCTG
Source organism: Neoroseomonas marina (assembly GCF_012927745.1). Taxonomy (GTDB): domain Bacteria; phylum Pseudomonadota; class Alphaproteobacteria; order Acetobacterales; family Acetobacteraceae; genus Neoroseomonas; species Neoroseomonas marina. The sequence goes on along the minus strand of NZ_JABBKX010000001.1, from coordinate 423,724 downwards.
GAACTCGGCGCCGGCCGCGGCGGTCAGTTCCCAAAGGCCAAAGAAGGTTGAGGGGGGCACGGGGGGAGAAGTTCCCTTCTCCCCCCACCTCTCTCAGATGCGCCGCGCCTCGACCGGCGGCAGGAAGTCCGGCGTGTAGATCTGCGCCGCCTGCAGCCGCGGCGGCAGGTTGTAGGCTTCCTCCACCGCCCGGATGCCGGTCTGCATGCGGCCCATGTCGACCGCCGAGATGCCGTTCGCACGGACATTGTCGGTCAGGATGACGCGCTCGAGGTTCATCTGGTGGCGTTCGCGCTCGATCGCGACGTCCGTCAGCGGCTCGACCCGCTTCAGCACGTCGAGCATCTCCTGCCCGTTGCGGATGGTGTCGATGAAGCCCTTCATCAGCGCGGCCGTCACGCCGCGGACGGCGGCGGGATTGCGCTCGAGGAAGGCGCGCGTCGTCAGGATCGCGCCGCCGTACAGGTTCAGCCCGTGGTCGTAGTACATCATGATCCGCTGCTGCGGGATGTCGAGGCCGATGCCCTTCAGCGACAGCGCCGAGGTGGTGACGAAGCCCGTCACGCCGTCGGCTTCGCGGCGGACCAGCATGGGTTCGCGCAGCTGCGGCGTGACCGACAGGAAGGTGACCTTCGACGCATCGATCCCCGCGGCCTTGGCGAAGGCGGGAAACAGCTGCCGGCCGGCATCGAAGTCCGGCGCGGCCAGGCGCTTGCCTTCGAGGTCCTTGGGCGTGCGGATCGGCCCGTCGGCGCGCACGATGGCGCAGAGCGGGCTGCGGTCGTGCAGCAGGGCGACGGCGACGATGCCGCGGTCCGGGTTTTCCGCCATGAAGCGGATCGCCGGGTTCAGGTCGGCGTAGCCCATGTCGTAGGACCCGCCGGCGAGGGCGACCGGTACGCCGCCCGACCCCTGACCGCGATCGACCGTCACCTCGAGCCCGGCCTCGCGGAAATAGCCCTTCTCCCGGGCCACAAGGGCGAAGGCGTTGGGGGCCTGGAAGGCCCAGTCGAGGGTGAAGCGCACGCGCGTCGCCTGGGCACGCGCGACGGCAGGCGCGGCGACGAGGCCGCCGGCGGCGAGCAGCGCGGCGCGGCGTGAAAGCCCGACATTCATCCGGTTCGTCTCCCTTTGCGCCGGTCCGGTCCGGCCATCGGGCTCTGTCTGGGGCATGACCCGGCGCGCGCGCAAGCGGCGCGAGGGGCGGGAGCGCACGGTCCAGGTCCTGCTCTGCCCAGGGAATGGGCGGGTCTGCCCGCGCTACGGGCGGCGGGCCGGCGTTTCGGCCGTGATCCTGCCATGGGGAGGCGGCATGGTGCGCGGATGCGTCCCGCCGCCGCCCTGCTGCTTCTGCTCGTCGCCTGCGCCGAGCGCTGGGAGCGCCCCGGCGCCACCGAGGCCGAATCGGAAGCCGCGCTCGCGATCTGCACCGGGGAGGCCGCCCGCCAGGTGCCGCCCGCCATGGCCTGGACCATGGTCGCGCCGGGATCCTGGATCCCGGGGGAACAGCGCTGCTGGACCCAGAACAACCGGACCGAATGCGTCCGGTCACCGCCCCGCTTCATCCCCCCGCGCTACGACTGGGTGGACCTGGCGGCCGGCCAGCGGCGGGCGGTGCGGAACGCCTGCATGGCCGAGGGCGGATGGACCTATGAGGGGCTGCGGCCGCTGAGGTTGCAGTAGGCGGGTTGCTGGCGGGGGAGGGCGGGATTACCGTCCCGACATCCCGCAAAAACTCTTCCGGTACCGCCATGAACCTGATCGCCGACCGCCTGAACCGCATCTCGCCGTCCCTGACCATCGCCATGACGGCAAAGGCGCGCGCGCTGAAGGCCGCGGGCAAGGACGTCATCGGACTGTCGTCCGGCGAGCCGGACTTCGACACGCCCCGCAACGTGAAGGACGCGGCGATCGCGGCGATCGAGCGCGGCGAGACGAAGTACACCGACGTCGCCGGCACGCCCGCGCTGCGCAAGGCGGTGTGCGAGAAGTTCAAGCGCGACAGCGGCCTGGACTACAAGCCCGAGGAGATCATCATCGCCACCGGCGGCAAGCAGGTGATCTTCGACGCGCTGGTCGCGACGATCAATCCGGGCGACGAGGCGATCATCCCCGCGCCGTGCTGGGTGTCGTATCCGGACATCGTGCAGCTCGCCGAAGGCACGCCGGTGATCGTGCAGTGCGGCCAGAACGCCGGGTTCAAGATGACCGGCGAGCAGCTCGAGGCCGCGATCACGCCCAAGACCAAGTGGCTGATCCTGAACAACCCCTGCAACCCGACCGGCGCGGCCTACAACGCCGAGGAACTGAAGAAGATCACCGACGTGCTGATGAAGCACCCGCATGTCTGGGTCTTCACCGACGACATCTACGAGAAGCTGAACTACGACGGCTTCAAGCCGGCCACGATCCTCGAGGTCGAGCCGCGCCTGCGCGACCGCACCGTGACGATGAACGGCTGCTCCAAGGCCTATGCGATGACGGGCTGGCGCATCGGCTTCGCCGGCGCGCCGGTGCACCTGATCAAGGCGATGGACAAGCTGCAGGGGCAGTCGACGTCCAACACCTCCTCCGTCTCCCAGGCCGCCGCCATCGAGGCGCTGACCGGCCCGCAGGAGAGCATCGAGGAGATGCGCAAGGTCTATGAGCGCCGCCGCAACATGGTGGTGGAGATGCTGAACCAGGCCCCGGGCCTGCGCTGCCACAAGCCGGAGGGCGCCTTCTACGTGTTCCCCGACATGCGCGGCTGCATCGGCAAGACCACGGCCGGCGGCAGGAAGATCGGGACGGACGAGGACTTCACTATCGCCCTGCTCGAGGAAGCGGGCGTCGCCACGGTGCACGGCGCGGCCTTCCTCTCGCCGGGGCATTTCCGCATCTCCTACGCCACCTCGGACGAGGCGCTGCGCGAGGCCTGCACGCGGATCCAGAAGTTCTGCGCCGGGATGAAGTGAGCGGGGCGTTCACGCTCCGGCCGGTCGCGGAGGCGGATTTCGAGCCGCTTCTCGACCTGTCCATCCGCGTCCTGCGCGAGGACCTCGAGCGCGTCGTCCGCTTCGACCCGGAGCGGCGGCGCAGCCGGATGCGGGCCGGCTTCGATCCCGCGATGCTGTCGGCGATCGAGGTCGACGGCCGTCTCGCCGGCTGCATCGCCGCCGTGCCGGCCGAGGACCACGTCGAGGTCCATTCCTTCTACCTCGAGCCCTGGGCCCAGGGCCGGGGCCTCGGCGCCGCGGTCTTCGCCGCCGTGCTTGCGGCCCATCCCGACCTTCCGGTGCGGATCGAGGTGCTGAAGGGCGCCTCCGTCCACCGTTTCTGGGAGAAGCAGGGCTTCGTCCGGACCGGGGAGCAGTCCTTCGACTGGCTCTATGAGCGTCCGGCCGGCCTTGGCGCGGTCTCATCGCCGGCCTAGTTTCGCCATCGCTATTTTCCCCCTCACAGGGACAGAGAGAGAAGAAATGCCAGCCCTTGCCGCCCGCATGAACGAGGTCTCCATCTCCGCTTCCGTCGTGATGACGATGAAGGGGCGCGAACTGGCGGCGAAGGGGATCAAGGTGATCAGCCTGGCCTCCGGCGAGCCCGACTTCCCCTCGCCGCCGCATGCGATCGAGGCGGCGCACAAGGCGGCGCTGGCCGGCGACACCAAGTATCCGCCGCAGGACGGCACCAGGCAGCTCAAGGAAGCGGTGCAGCGCAAGTTCAAGCGCGACAACAACATCGACTACGCGCTCGACGAGATCATGGTCGCCAATGGCGGCAAGCAGTGCATCTACAACGCCTTCATGGCGACGGTGGATCCGGGCGACGAGGTGGTGATCCCCGCCCCCTACTGGATCTCCTACGCCGACATGGCGAAGGTCGCCGGCGGCAAGCCGGTGCTGGTGTCCTGCCCGCAGAACAACGGCTTCAAGCTGCGGCCCGAGGACCTCGACGCCGCCATCACGCCCAAGACCAAGTGGGTGATGCTGAACTTCCCGAACAACCCGACGGGTGCGGCCTGCTCGCGCGACGAGATGAAGGCGATCGCCGAGGTGCTGAAGAAGCACCCGCATGTCTGGGTCATGACCGACGACATGTACGAGCACCTCGTCTACGACGGCTTCGAGTTCTGCACGATCGCCGAGGTCGCGCCCGAGCTGAAGAACCGCACGCTCACGGTCAACGGCGCCTCCAAGACCTATGCCATGACCGGCTGGCGCGTCGGCTTCTGCGGCGGGCCGAAGGAGCTGATCAAGGCCATGATCAACATGCAGGGCCAGGCGACCTCGGGCATCTCGACGATCTCGCAGGCCGCGGCGGCGGCGGCGCTCGACGGCCCGCAGGATCTCGTGAAGGAACGCGCGGCGATCTACAAGCAGCGCCGCGACCTGGTGGTCGACATGCTGAACCAGGCCCCGGGCATCGCCTGCCACAAGCCCGAGGGCGCGTTCTACGTGTTCCCCAACATCGCGGGCTGCCTCGGCAAGACGACCAAGGCGGGCAAGAAGATCGAGAACGACACCGACTTCGCGATCGCGCTGCTCGAGGAGAAGCACGTCGCGGCGGTGCAGGGCGCGGCCTACGGCATGTCGCCCTATCTGCGCATCTCCTACGCGACGGACACCGAGAGCCTGCGCGAGGCGTGCAGCCGCATCCAGGAGTTCTGCAAGGAACTCTCGTGACCGCATCGCGCGGGCACCGCGCGCAGCAGGCATCGGGGGTCTGACGCCGATGTCTCCCATCGAGCTGCGCGAGGGGCGGGACAGCGACGCCGAGGGCTTCATCGCCCTCATCGGCGCCTGCTGGGGCGAGTATCCCGGCTGCCTCCTCGACGTGGACGGGGAGGTGCCGGAACTGCGCGCCCTCGCGACCTATTTCCGCGACCAGGGCGGCACGCTCTGGACCGCGGAGCGCGCGGGGCGCGTCATCGGCATGGTGGGGACGCGTCCGCTCAAGGAAGACGCGGCCTGGGAGATCTGCCGGATGTATGTCGATGCCGGGGCGCGCGGCGCCGGCCTCGCCGGCGACCTCCTCCGCACCGCGGAAGCGCATGCGCGCGCATCGGGCGCGCAGCGGATGGTGCTCTGGACCGATACGCGGTTCACGCGCGCGCACGGCTTCTACGAGAAGCACGGCTATGTCCGGCAGGGCTCGATCCGGATCCTCGACGACATCTCCCACTCGTTGGAATTCCGCTACGCCAAGCCCGCGGCGGGCCTGGTGGTCGAGGCGCTGGACGCCGCCGCGGCAGCAAGCGCGGAACGGCGCCTCGCGGACCTGCTGGTCGACTGCGTCGCCGAGGGCGCCTCGCTCGAGTACCTTCCGCCCTTGTCGCGCGACCGGGCGACGGCCTTCTGGAAGGCGGGTTCTGCCGCGGTCGCGGCGGGCAGCCGCGTGCTGCTCGCGGCCTGGCTCGACGGGCGGCTCGCCGGGACCGTGACGCTGGAACTCGTCGGCTCCGAGAACCAGCCCCATGTCGCCGGCATCCAGAAACTCATGGTCGACCCTGCGGCGCGCCGTGCCGGCATCGGCCGCGCCCTGCTGCGCCGCGCCGAACAGGCCGCGCGGGCGCATGGCCGGCGCCTTGCGATGCTGGACACCCGGCGCGGCAGCGCGGCCGAGGCGCTCTACCGCGCCGAGGGCTGGACCGAACTCGGCGCCATCCCCGGTTTCGAAATGGACGGCGACCGCCGCCCGCAGGACACGGTATTCTTCTGGAAGGCGCTCTGACACCAGGGGTGGCGGATGAACGGCCCGGACTGGAGCCGCATGATGGCGGCCTACAACACCGAGATGAACCGCCGCCTCTATGCGGCGGCCGACGGGCTGCCGGATGAGGTGCGGCGCGCGGATGGCGGCGCCTTCTGGTCCTCGGTGCACGGGACGCTGAGCCACATCCTCTGGGGCGACACCACCTGGATGAGCCGCTTCGACGATTGGCCGAAGCCGCCCGTCCCCCAGAAGGACAGCCCCCGGATGATCGAGGATTGGGGCGCCCTGCGATCCGCCCGCGCCGCGGCCGACGCGCGCATCGAGGACTGGGCCGGGCGGCTGACCGCCGAGCGCCTCGCCGCGCCGCTCACCTGGTTCTCAGGCGCGTCGGGCAGGGAGATGTCGCTGCCGCTCTGGGTCGCGGTGACGCATTTTTTCAATCACCAGACGCATCACCGGGGCCAGGCCCACGCGCTCATCACGCGCGCCGGGGCGGCGACCGGCGATACCGACCTTCCCTGGGTGGTGGATCTCGCCGCCCTGCGGATCGCGCCGTGAACGAGGACGCCACCGGGCGCCACGCGTCCGATTCCGACCGCACGCTGCTGCGTCGCCTTGCCCCCGCCACGGCCGAGGAGGACCCGCTCCTCCATCTGCTCGAGGTCGAGCCCGCCGAGGGCGTGCCGCCGCAGCGCATCCAGCTCGGTCCCGCGCCGCTGATGATCGGCCGCACGGCGCAGAACGGGCTGGTGCTGCCGTCGCCCGACGTCTCGCGCAGCCATTGCGTCCTGGTGCTCGAGGACGATGCGGTGATCGTGACCGACCTCGGCTCGACCAACGGGACGCTGGTCGATGGGCGGGTGACGGGCGGGCCGACGCGGCTGATGTCCGGCAGCCGGCTGCGCCTGGGTCCCTTCACGCTGGTCTATCGCAGCGGCCGGGCGTCCGACATGGCCCGGGTCGATGAGGTCGAGCGCGACCTGGCGCGCGCGGGACGCTACGTCGCCGCGCTGCTGCCGCCGCCGATCCTCGAGGGCCGCATCCGCGCCGACTGGCGCTTCGAGCCTTCGGCGCGCATCGGCGGCGACGGCTTCGGCTATGGCTGGCTCGACGAGGACCGCTTCGCGGTGTGGCTGCTCGACGTCGCGGGGCATGGCGCGGGATCGGCACTGCTCGCCGCCTCGGCGATGAACACGCTGCGGGAGCACGGGCTGCCGGACGTGGACTTCGCCGATCCGGTCGCAGTGATGGAAGCGCTCAACGCCCGGTTCCAGATGGACCGTCATGGCGGGCTGTTCTTCTCCCTGTGGTACGGCGTCTGCGACGTGGCCGCCTCGCGCCTCGTCTTCGGCTGCGCCGGCCAGCATCCGGCCTTTCTGCTGCTGCCGGGCGTCCCGACGCCGGCGCCGCTGCACGTCAAGGCGCCGGCCATCGGCGTGACGCCCGACTGGCCGTACCGCCAGGCGGAGGCGGAGTTGCCGCCCGGATCGCGCCTGCACCTGTTCAGCGATGGAGCCTTCGAGCTGACCGCCCCGGATGGCCGGGAACTGGGGCTGGCGGATTTCCTGCCCCATCTCCTCGCGCCGGAAGGAAACGCCTTGCCCGACCCTGAGCGCCTGCTGCGGACGGTCCGTGACCTGGCTCGCCCCGGCCCGCTTGACGATGACGTATCGATTCTGACACTCGACATTTCGTGAGCGGCGTTCGCCGGCGCCGGACCTAGGCGGCCGCATGCAACGGCCGGCCCAATGGAGGATGACGGATGGATCTGGTCGTGACCGAGGACGGCGCCCCGGCGCTGCGCATCGCGCTCAGCGGGCGCCTCGACGCCGCGGGTGCCGAGAAGATCGAGGCGGAGTTCGCCAACCGGATCGCCAAGGCCGGCCGGGGCGTCATCGTCGACATGTCGGGCGTGTCCTTCGTCGGCTCCCTCGGCATCCGGCTGCTGATCTCGAATTCCCGCAGCGCCCAGCGCGCGGGCCATCGGGTCGTCCTGTGCGGCGTGCAGCCCGCTGTTGCGGAGGTCTTCGCGACGGTCGCGCTGGATGAGCTCATCCCGACAGTGGCCGACGAGGCCGCGGCGCTCGCCCTCCTGGCGGCATGACGTCCGGCGCCGGCGATGAACGCACGCTCAGCCTGACGCTGCGCGGATCGCCGGCGGAGGAAGTCTCGCGGGCCCAGTCGGCCGTGTCGGAATTCCTCGGCCGCCACGGCGAGGGACCCGCGGCGATCTCGCGGGCGGAGCTGCTGCTCGAGGAAGTCGCGCTCAACGTGCTGCGCCACGGCTTCGATGCGCCGGACACGCCCGAGGTCTCGATCCGCCTGGCGCGCGAGCCGGCGGGCTGGGCCTTCGACTTCGAGGATCGCGGCCGCCCCTTCGATCCGACCACCGCGCCCCTGCCGCCGCCCGCGCCTTCACTGGCCGAGGCGAAGGTGGGCGGCTTCGGCCTGCCGCTGATCCGCCGCATCGCGCAGTCGCTGCGCTACGAGCGGACCGAGGACGGGCGGAACCTGTTCCGCCTCGTCCTGCCGCCGTCGGACCCGCTCAGGTCCTGAGGAAGCCGTCCAGCCGGGCGAGGACGACTTCCGGCGCCTCCTCGGCCAGGTAGTGGCCGGAGGGGACATCGCCGGTCTCGAGCGGACCGGACGCATAGTCCTTCCAGATCGCCGGCGCGTCGTACCATTTCGGGATGCTGCCCTTGGCCCCCCACAGCGCGAGCAGCGGGCAGCGCACCTTCTCCCCGGCGGCGCGGGAGGCGCGGTCGTGCTCGAGGTCGATCGTCGTCGCGGCGCGGTAGTCCTCGCAGATCGCCTCGATGGTGCCGGGCTCGTGCAAGGCGGCGAGGTAGTCGGCGCGCGCCTCGGGGTGGAAGAAGTCGGCCGGCTTGGGCTCGCGCGAGGTGTGGAAGTCGAACCACGGCTCGATGTCGGCGCGGATCATGTTTTCCGGCCCGGGGTGCCGCTGGGCGAGGAAGAACCAGTGCCAGTAGCCCATGGCGAAGGCCATGTCGGTGCGGTCGAAATGCGCGAGCGTCGGGATGATGTCCATGGTGCAGAGCCGCTCGACCGCGTCCGCGTGGTCGAGCGCCATGCGGTGCGCGACCCGCGCGCCACGATCGTGGGACACCACCTGGAAGCGGTCGTGGCCGAAGGATTTCATCAGCGCGACCATGTCGGCGGCCATCGACCGCTTGGCATAGGCCGCGTGGTCGGCGCTCACGGGCGGCTTGGCGGAGAAGCCATAGCCGGTGATGTCGGGGCAGTAGACCGTGAAACGCCGCGCCAGCACGGGCGCGACCCTGTGCCACATCGCATGGGTCTGGGGATTGCCATGCAGCAGCAGCAGCGGCGGGCCTTCCCCGCCGCGGCGAAGGCGGAAGCGCTTGCCGTTCGCCTCGTGGAATTCGAGCGTGAAGCCGTCGAAGAACATGGGACCGGATCCTCCGGCCCCGAGCATCGCACGGAGATGCGCCCCCCGTCAGGCCGGGACCAGGCCGTGGCGCAGCATCACCGTCTTCATCTGCGCGGCATCGGGCGGGCCGGGGCGGCTGACGATCTCGGCCATCTCCTCGAAGTAGCGGCGGCCGATGGTGCCGGGCGCGATGACGATCATCGCGCGGGCCGTGCCGTCGTGCAGGTTGGCGTGGTGGTGGACCTTGCCGCGCGGGACGAAGACGACCTCGCCCGGGCGGACCTCGTGCGCCACGCCATCCAGCGTCGTCGTCATGGTGCCCTCGAGGCCATAGACGATCTCGTCGCAGGCCTCGTGGAAATGCGGCACCGGGACGCGCGCCTTCTCGGGCACCACGAACTCGAACATCACCACGTCGCCGGCCCCGTCCGTCTCGTCGACATGGAAGCGGAGCTCGAGGGCGCCGATGCGGACGATGCGAGGTTGAGGTTCCATGGCGGGCCTCCCGTGAGTAAAGTCTCTTTACGAATTGGAACGTAAAAAGTCTTTACGAACATGTCAACGACGAATGCGCCCCCGATCCCCGATGGCCCGCCCTATGTCGGCGCCCTGCTGCGCATGTGCCTGCAGATCGTGCGCAGCCGCATGCAGGACGCCGCGCGCGAGGCCGGCTTCACCGACCTGCAGGACGCCCATTGGGCCATGATCACCTATCCGGTGGCGTCGGGCGTTCGTCCGTCGGAGCTTGCGCGGCGGGCGCGCATCTCGCGCCAGGCGGCGAACCACCTGATCGCGCAGCTCGAATCCCTCGGCTACTTCGAGCGGCGCAGCCCGGCGGCCGCAGCGCGTCGCCTGGTGTTCCTCACGCCGCGCGGCGAGGCCCTCGCGGCCACGATCCATGACTGCCTGCGCAAGGTCCATGCCGAATGGGCCCATGAGGTCGGAGCGGACCGTTTCGCGACCTTGCTCGACGTGCTGCGCATCCTCGCGCGGCCCGAGGATGCGGCCGCCCCGGCCCGTTGACCGGCCCTGCCTGACGGGCCAGCGTGCCGCCCTCACCAATTCCCCGAGGGAGGGATGCCAGATGTCCGATGATGCCGCCCTGTTCGACAAGGGCCTGCCGATCCGCCGCGCCGTGTTGGGTGCGGAATACGTCGATGCCTCGATGGCGAAGGCCGACGACTTCATGATGGCCTTCCAGCGCGCGACCACCGCCTGGGCCTGGGGCTGGGCCTGGGGCGACCCGACGCTGGACCGCAAGACGCGCTCGCTGCTGAACCTCGCGATGCTGACCGCGCTGGGGAAGATCCCCGAGGTGAAGCTGCACGTGAAGGGCGCGCTGAACAACGGCATCACGGTCGACGAGATCAAGGCGACGCTGCTGCACGCCACCGCCTATTGCGGCATCCCTGCCGGCCTCGACGCCTTCAAGGCGGCGCATGAGGTTCTGGTGGCCGAAGGCGCGCTGCCGGGGAAGAAGTGATGGCCGCGGCGATCAAGCGCGTCGCCTTCCTCGGCATCGGGAACATGGGTTGGCCGATGGCGGCCAACCTGGTGAAGGCGGGCTTCGAGGTCACCGTCGCCGACGTGGTGCCGGGCCGCGCGGACGCCTTCGCCGCCGAGACCGGCGGCAAGGCCGCGGCGAGCCCCGCCGAGGCGGCGAAGGGTGCCGATTGCGTCATCACCATCGTCCCGACCTCGAAGCAGGTGGCCGAGGCGGTGGAGGCGGTGGGGCCGGCGCTGGCGAAGGGCATGCTCGTCATCGACATGACCTCCGGCCAGCCGGGCCGCACGCGGGAGATCGCGGCGGGCCTCGCGGCCAAGGGTGTCGCGATGATCGACTGCCCGGTCTCGGGCGGCGTGCCGCGAGCCAAGACCGGGCAGCTCGCCATCATGGCGGGCGGTGACGAGGCGGATCTGGACCGCGCCGAGCCGGTGCTGAAGGCGATGGGCACCTCCATCCACCGCTGCGGGCCGATCGGCGCCGGGCAGGCGATGAAGGCGCTGAACAACCTGGTCTCGGCCGGCGGCTACCTGATCGGCATCGAGGCGCTGCTGATCGGCCAGCGCTTCGGCCTCGACCCGGCGAAGATGGTCGACGTGCTGAACGCCAGCACGGGGATGAACAACTCGACCCAGAAGAAGTTCAAGGAATACGTGCTGTCGCGGCGCTTCGACGCGGGCTTCGGACTCGACCTGATGGTCAAGGACCTGTCCATCGCGCTGGAAGTGGGCCGCGAGACCACGACGCCGACGCCCTTCGCGGCGCTGTGCCGCGAGATGTGGGCCTCGGCCGCCGCGCTGCTCGGGCCCGGTGCGGATCACACCGCCGTCGCCAAGCTGTCCGAACAGCTGTCCGGCACGGTGCTTGGGGGGAACGTGGAAAAATGACCTGGGAAGCCTACGCCATCCGATACGGGCGGCACGAGCGCACGGCGCAGACCAACCACCTGCTGCCGCTGGCCGACCCGCATGAGGCGATGCCGCTCGACTACTTCGTGTGGCTGCTGCGCGGGCCCGGCGGGCGGGAGATCGTGGTCGACACCGGCTTCGATGCCGAATTGGCCACGAAGCGCGGGCGGAAGCTGTCGCGCTCGGTCGCCGACTGCCTGACGGCGATGGGCACCGACCCGGCCAATGTGCAGGACGTGATCATCACGCATCTGCACTACGACCATGCGGGCAGCCTCGGCATCTTCCCCAAGGCGCGGTTCCACCTGCAGGAACGCGAGATGCACTTCGCCGTCGGCCGGCACATGTGCGTCCACGCCATCCGCATGCCCTTCGAGGCCGACCACGTCGTCTCGATGGTTCGCGCCGTCTATGCCGACCGTGTGGAATTCCACGACGGCGATGCCGAGGTCGCGCCGGGCGTGACCGTGCACCGCGTCGGCGGCCATTCGGACGGGCTGCAGATGGTCCGCGTCGAGACGGCGCGCGGGCCGGTGGTGCTCGCCTCGGACGCCATGCACTTCTACGCCAATGCGTTGAGCGGGAATCCCTTCCCGATCATCTTCGACCTCGGCGCCATGGCGGCGGGGTGGCGCACGGCGAAGAAGCTGGCGGGCGGGGACGACAGCCGCGTCATCCCCGGCCACGATCCGAAGGTGCGGGACAGGTTCCCGGCCGTGGACGGGGCGGACCGCGAGGTCGTCGCCCTGCACCTGCCGCCGATCGCGTGATGGTGTGCGCACGAAGGCTTTGCCTTTGTGCCCCTCAGACGCCGGGCGCCGCGCATCCGCGCGGCTTGGCTTCGCGGCACTCGCCGCGGGCCGCCTTCGCGGCCTCGGCCCTGCGGGCCGCAGGTTCGGGCTTCAGAAGAAGACGGTCGATCCGGCCACCAGCCCGGTGGCGCACAGCATCAGCGACAGGCCCGGCCAGGTGCGCATCGGGCCCCGCATCGCCACCAGCGCATTCACGCCCAGCGACGCCATGATTCCGGCCAGCGGCTGGGACCAGTGCAGTTCGCGGAAGCCCCAGATGATCAGGGCGATCCACATGACCAGCGCCGCGCGCGCCGACCAGCGCCAGGTGATGTCCGCCCCGGCCGAGGCGGGGCGCATCTCCGGCGCCTCGCAGCGGCTGTGAATGAAGCTGCCGGCCGAAAGCAGCATCATCGCGAGGAAATAGACGGACATGCCGCTCACTTGCGTCAGCGCCGGGTTCGGCGCAAGACCCGCCGGCCCGTCGCCCGACCGCCCGTGAACACGCCCCCCGCACCCCCCGCCGTCCTGCAGGTCCTGCCGAGCCTCGTCTCGGGCGGGGTGGAGCGCGGCACGCTCGAGATCGCCGAGGCGCTGATCGCCGCCGGCTTCCGCGCTTTCGTCGCCTCGGCCGGCGGCCAGATGGTCGCCCCGCTCGAGGCACTGGGCGCGCGGCACGTGACGCTGCCGCTCGACACCAAGTCGCCCGCGGGCATCTGGCGCAATGCCGGCGCGCTCGCCGAACTGGTGCGGGCCGAGGGGATCGGCATCCTGCATGCCCGGTCCCGTGCCCCGGCCTGGTCGGCGCTGATCGCCGCGCGGCGCACCGGCGCGCGCTTCGTCACGACCTACCACGGCACCTACAACGAGGGATTTCCGGGCAAGCGGCTCTACAATTCCGTCATGGCGCGCGGCGACCGCGTCATCGCCATCAGCGAGTTCATCGCCGGCATCGTGCGGGACCGCCACCACGTCCCGGCCGACCGGCTGCGGGTGATCCTGCGTGGCATCGACGAACGTCTGTTCGATCCCGCCCGGGTCTCGGCGGACCGCGTCGCCGCCCTGCGCGCCGCCTGGGCCGTGCCGCAGGACCGGCCGGTCGTCATGCTTCCCGGGCGCATCACGCGCTGGAAGGGACAGGGCGTGCTGGTCGAGGCCATGGCACGCCTGCCCGGCGATGCCGTCGCGCTGCTGGTCGGCGATTCCGGCGCCAAGGCAGGCTTCCGCGAGGAACTCGAGGCCCGCATCGCCACGCTTGGCCTGCGCGATCGCGTGCGCCTCGTCGGCCACGGCGCCGACATGCCGGCGGCGCTGCTGCTGGCCGACGTGATGGTCCATGCCTCCACGGATGCGGAGGCCTTCGGCCGCACGGTGATCGAGGCCCAGGCGATGGAACGCGTGGTGGTCGCGAGCGACCTCGGCGGCCCGCGCGAGACGGTGGAGGACGGCGTCACCGGCTTCCGCGTGCCGCCCGGCGATCCGGCGGCGCTCGCCGCGGCGCTCACCCGCGTGTTGGCGATGCCGGCAGACGAGCGCGCCGCCATGGGCGCGCGGGCGCGGGCGGCCGTGCTCGCCCGCTGCACGACGGCGCGGATGGCCGCGGCGACGCTCGCGGTCTACCGGGAACTCCTGTGATGCGGATCCTGGTCATCAAGCTCGGGGCGCTGGGCGATTTCGCGCAGGCCTTCGGACCCTTCGCAGCGATCCGGGCGCATCATCCCGGTGCGCGCATCACCCTGCTGACGACCAGGCCCTACGCGCCGCTCGCGCGCATGGCCCCCTGGTTCGACGAGGTGTGGGAGGACGGGCGGCCGTCCTGGACCGATATCCCGGCCGTGCTTCGCCTGACCCGCAGGCTGCGCGCGGCCCGCTTCGACCGGGTCTATGACCTGCAGACCTCGGCGCGCTCCTCCCGCTACCGGCTGATGGTCGGCATCCGGGCGGAGTGGTCCGGGATCGCGCGCGGCGCCTCCCATCCCCATGCGAACCCGAACCGCGACTTCATCCACACGGTGGAGCGCCAAAGGGACCAGCTGGAGATGGCGGGCATCCGGGACTTCCCGGAACCGGACCTGTCCTGGCTCGACGCCGACATCGCCCGCTTCGGCCTGCCCGAGCGCTTCGCGCTGGTGGTGCCGGGGGCCTCGCCGGGCCGGCCGGCCAAGCGCTGGCCGGCGGACCGCTTCGGCGCGTTGGCGGACGGCTTCGGCATCCCGGCTGTGGTGATCGGTGGGCCGGTCGAAGCGCCGCTGGCGGCGACCATCCTTGCGGCCGCGCCCTCGGCCGTGAACCTGACCGGCAAGACTGGCTTCGCCGACATTGCGGCCCTCGCGCGCCGCGCGGCGTTCTGTGTTGGCAACGATACCGGGCCTACCCATCTGATTGCGGCCTGTGGCTGCCCGACCCTCGCCCTGTTCGGGGAGGACAGCGACCCCGCGCTCTGCGCCCCCCGTGGCCCACGGGCCACCTTCCTGCGCCATGTGCCCCTCGCGGGCCTGGAAACGGCCCACGTGGCGGCGGAACTGGCCCGCCTGACTTGACCCCGAAGGGCGCGGTGCCCATGGTCCGCGCCCGTTTTTCACCCAAGGAGATGCCTCCCCGATGCCCGCGATCACCCTGCCCGATGGTTCCGTCCGGTCCTTCGATGGACCGGTGACGGGCACGCAGGTCGCGGCCGCCATCGGGCCGGGCCTGGCCAAGGCCGCGCTCGCCATGCAGGTGGATGGCGCGACCCAGGACCTGGCGCGGACCATCGAGTCCGACGCCGCGGTGCGCTTCATCACGCGCAAGGACCCCGAGGCGCTCGAGCTGATCCGCCACGACGCCGCGCATGTGCTCGCGGAAGCCGTGCAGGAACTGTTCCCCGGCACCCAGGTCACCATCGGCCCGGCGATCGAGAACGGCTTCTATTACGACTTCGCCCGCAACGAGCCCTTCACCCCGGAGGATTTCGGGGCGATCGAGGCCAAGATGCGCGAGATCATCGCGCGCAACGCCGGCTTCGAGCGCATCGTCACCACCCGCCACGAGGCCATCGCGCTCTTCTCCGAGAAGGGCGAGCGCTACAAGGTCGAGCTGATCGAGGCGCTGCCCCAGGGCGAGACCATCACCCTGTACAAGCAGGGCGACTGGATCGATCTCTGCCGCGGTCCGCACATGCGCGGCACCGGCGATGTCGGCACCGCCTTCAAGCTGATGAAGGTGGCCGGCGCGTATTGGCGCGGCGACCACCGCAACGCGATGCTCTCGCGCATCTACGGCACCGCCTGGCGCGACCAGAAGGAGCTCGACGCCTACCTCCATCAGATCGAGGAAGCGGAGAAGCGCGACCATCGCCGGATCGGCAAGGAGATGGGGCTGTTCCATCTCCAGGAAGAGGCCGTCGGCAGCGTCTTCTGGCACCCCAAGGGCTGGCGGCTCTATCGCACCGTCGAGGCCTATATGCGCCGCCGGCTCGACCGCGCCGACTACCAGGAAGTGAAGACCCCGCAGCTGGTGGACCGGAAGCTCTGGGAGGCCTCGGGCCACTGGGAGAAGTTCCGCGAGAACATGTTCATCGCGACGGTGGAGGACGAGGGCGAGAAGGACCGTGTCCTCGCGCTGAAGCCGATGAACTGCCCCTGCCACGTGCAGATCTTCAACCAGGGCCTGCGGTCCTACCGCGAGCTGCCGCTGCGCATGGCCGAGTTCGGTGCCTGCCACCGCTACGAGCCGTCCGGCGCGCTGCACGGCATCATGCGCGTGCGCGCCTTCACCCAGGACGACGCGCACATCTTCTGCTCGGAAGACCAGATCGCCGACGAGACCGTGCGCTTCGTCGAGTTGCTGTCCTCCATCTATCGCGACCTGGGCTTCGCCGAATTCCGCGTGAAGTTCTCCGACCGTCCGGCCAAGCGCGCCGGTTCGGACGAGGTCTGGGACCAGGCCGAGGGCGCGCTGCGCGAGGCCTGCCGCATCGCCGGCGTGGAATACACGCTGAACCCGGGGGAGGGCGCCTTCTATGGCCCGAAGCTGGAATTCGTCCTGCGCGACGCGATCGGCCGCGACTGGCAGTGCGGCACCCTGCAGGTCGACTTCGTCCTGCCCGAGCGGCTCGACGCCGAGTACGTGGCCGAGGACGGCACCCGCAAGCGCCCGGTCATGCTGCACCGCGCCATCCTGGGGTCCTTCGAGCGTTTCCTCGGCATCCTGATCGAGCAGCATGCCGGGCGCTTCCCGCTCTGGCTCGCCCCGGTGCAGGTGGTGGTGACCACCATCGTCTCGGATGCCGACGATTATGCGCGGCAGGTGGCGGCCGCCTTGCAGAAGGCCGGCGTCGCCGTTTCGCTCGACCTGCGGAACGAGAAGATCAACCGCAAGATCGTCGACCATATCGACCAGCGCGTGCCGGTCCTGGCCGTGGTCGGCCGGCGCGAGGCCGAGGAAGGCAATGTCGTGCTGCGACGCCTGCCGGGCCGCGAGCAGGAGACCCTGCCGCTCGCCGAGGCGGTGGCCCGTCTTGCGGCCGAGGCCACGCCCCCCGATCTGACGGTTGCAGCGGCGTGACCGCCGATCCATAAACGCCCCAAATCTGTCCGTCACTTCCACAGGAGACGACCATAGCCCGAGCCCCCATGCCCGCCGCCCAGGCCCCGACCCGCGACGGCCCGCGCATCAACGACGATATCCGCGTCCCGCAGGTGCGCCTGATCGACCAGCACGGCGAGATGCAGGGCGTGATGACCGCCCGCGAGGCGCTGATCCGCGCCTATGACGTCGGCCTGGACCTGGTCGAGATCTCGCCCAACGCGGTGCCGCCTGTCTGCAAGATCCTCGACTACGGCAAGTACAAGTACGAGCAGCAGAAGAAGGCGAACGAGGCGCGGAAGAAGCAGAAGGTCGTCGAGATCAAGGAAATCAAGGTCCGTCCGAACATCGACGACCACGACTACGATGTGAAGATGCGCCAGATGAAGACCTTCATCTCGGAAGGCGACAAGGTGAAGGTGACCCTTCGCTTCCGCGGCCGCGAGATGGCGCACCAGGATCTGGGCGTGAAGGTGCTGGACCGGATCCGGACGGAACTGGCCGAGACGACCAAGGTCGAGCAGTTCCCGCGGCTCGAGAACCGCCAGATGATCATGGTGCTGGCGCCGAAGTAAGGGAGCGGGGAGGGCGGTCCTCCCCCTTCAGCGGCGCGGCTTCTGCGCCGTGTTCAGCGCCACCGCGGCGCGGATCAGGGCCATGAAGGCGGTTTCGTCGATCGCCTCGCCCTCGCGGATATCGATGGCGCGGCGGGTATTCCCCTCCAGGCTGGCATTGAACAGGCCGGCCGGGTCGTCGAGCGCCGCGCCCTTGGCGAAGGTCAGCTTCACGACGGCCTTGTAGGTCTCGCCGGTGCAGATGATGCCGGCGTGTTCGCAGACCGGCACGCCGCGCCATTTCCAGGTCTCGGTCACCTCGGGGTCCGCCATGTGGATCAGGGCGCGGATGCGGGCGAGGGTCCCGCCCCGCCAGTCGGCGAGTTCGGCGATCCTGGCGTCGATCAGTGCCGCGGGCGACTCCATCGGGTTCTCCTTGATCATGGCTCCCAGCCTGGCTGTCGTGCGGCCTGGCGGATCCAGCCGGCCAGGCGGGCTTCGTCGAAGCCGTCTTCCTCGTGGATATGGAAGTAGCGCGTGTTCGGGTCCTTGGAGGCCACGGGCGGCATCGGGTCCAGATCGGCGCCGCGGAAGAAGGCGAGCTTGATGTACTTCGCGAAGCAATGGACACCGAGGAAGAAGCCCTGGCCCTCGACGCCATAGAGGGGGGAGTTCCACTTCACCGCCTTTTGCAGGTTCGGAATGGTGCGGGTGACGAGGGCGTCGAGTTGCCGGCCGATGTCGCTCTTCCAGCCCGGCATGGCGGCGATATAGGCCTGCACGGGGGCATCGCCGTCGCCCTTGGGGATCTGCGGGTTCCCGCCGGAGAGCAGGACGGGTTCGCCCGCGGCCTTTGCCGTCTTGTTGGGCCCATTGCGTGCCATGGCGGTATCTTCCCCCGGACCGGTCACCCGACAAGGACCCCAGGCGGGCCAGGATGGGAACCCACATTGCGGTGACGGGCGCCCAGGTATCGGTTCCCAAAGGTCTTTCGGCCTTTGGCGGGGTGGTCCGGAGGGGCGGCGCCCCTCCGGTTCCGCTTGACCCCGCCCTGTCCGGGTCCTAAACGCCGGTCTCCCCGGTTCGCCCCGAACCGTCGGTCCGGCCCCCTATGGGCTGGGCTCCGCCGCTCCGCGAAGGCTCGCGCAGCGGCGCAAAGCCTTTTGGGGCGGCCGCAACGCGTGTGAAGGACTGAACGGACCGCCCGATGTTCGAGGCATTGTCCAGCAAGCTGAACGGGGTCTTCGACCGGCTGCGCCGCCGCGGCGCGCTGTCGGAGGCCGACGTCACGGAAGCGCTGCGCGAGGTCCGCGTGGCGCTGCTGGAGGCCGACGTCGCGCTGCCGGTGGTCCGCGACCTGGTCAACAAGGTCCGCGAGCGCGCCGTCGGGCAGGAAGTCCTGCGCTCGGTCTCCCCCGCGCAGCAGGTCATCAAGGTCGTCAACGACGCGCTGGTCGAAGCGCTGGGCGGCGGCGCGTCCGATGACGGCAAGCGCGGCATCGACCTGAACGCGCCCGCCCCGGTGCCGATCCTGATGGTCGGCCTGCAGGGCTCGGGCAAGACGACGACCTCGGGCAAGATCGCGCTGCGCCTGCGCACGCGCGAGAAGAAGAAGGTGCTGCTCGCCTCGCTCGACGTGCATCGCCCGGCGGCGCAGCTGCAGCTGCAGACGCTCGCGCAGCAGGCCGAGGTTACCTCGCTCCCGATCGTGCCGGGCCAGACGCCGATCCAGATCGCCGCCCGCGCGATGGATGTGGCGCGGCGCGAGCTCTACGACGTGGTGGTGCTCGACACCGCCGGCCGCCTCGCCATCGACGAGGCGCTGATGGAGGAGGTGGCGCAGGTCAAGCTCGCCACCAACCCGCACGAGACGCTGCTGGTCGTGGACGCCATGACCGGTCAGGACGCGGTGAACACCGCCAAGGCCTTCCACGAGAAGGTCGGCGTCACCGGCATCGTCATGACGCGCATCGACGGCGATGCGCGCGGCGGCGCGGCCCTGTCCATGCGCGCCGTCACCGGGGCGCCGATCAAGCTGCTGGGCGCGGGCGAGAAGCTCGACGCGCTCGAGGACTTCCATCCGGACCGCATCGCGTCGCGCATCCTCGGCATGGGCGACATCGTCTCGCTCGTCGAGAAGGCGGCGGCGACGATCGACCAGGACGAGGCCGAGAAGCTCGCGGCCCGGATGCAGAAGGGCCAGTTCACGCTGGAGGACTACGCCTCCCAGCTGAAGCAGATCGGCAAGATGGGCAGCCTGCAGGGCATCCTCGGGATGCTGCCCGGCGTGGGCAAGATCAAGCAGCAGCTCAACGACGCGAACCTCGACACCTCGATCCTGAAGCGGCAGGCGGCGATCATCTCCTCGATGACGCCGCGCGAGCGCCGCGCGCCGGACCTCATCAAGGCGTCGCGCAAGAAGCGCATCGCCGCGGGGTCGGGCACTTCGGTTCAGGAAGTGAACAAGCTGCTCAAGCAGTTCGACGACATGTCCGCGATGATGAAGCGGATGAACAAGCTCGGCCAGAAGGGGCTGATGCGTGGCGGGCTCGCCGCGTTGCTCCCCGGGGCCGGAAACCGACGACCCTTCTGAAGACCTGACGAAAGGAAGCCTCTATGGGCCTCAAGATCCGCCTTGCCCGCGCCGGTGCGAAGAAGCGCCCGTACTACCACATCGTGGTGGCCGACAGCCGTTCGCCGCGCGACGGCCGCTTCATCGAGGCCGTGGGCTCCTACAACCCGATGCTGCCGGCCGAGCACGCCGAGCGCGTCCGCCTGAAGGACGAGCGCATCTCCCACTGGCTGAGCCAGGGCGCGGTGGCGACCGATCGCGTCGCGAAGTTCCTCGGCAAGGCCGGCCTCGCCCCGATGCCCGCGTTCCGCGAGCAGCCGAAGCAGTCCGCGCCGAAGAAGAAGGCGCAGGAACGCGCCGCGGCCGCCGCGGCGGGCTGACGCAGTCCGCGAACCGGGTGACGTGACGTGGCGGTGAAGCGCGTGATGGTGGGGGAGATCGGCAGGCCGCATGGCGTGCGCGGTCTCGTGCGCCTGCGCGCCTTCACCGAGGACCCGGCCGCCATCGCCGCCTATTCCCCGCTGACCGATGCCTCCGGCACGCGGCGCTTCGCGATCACGCTCAAGGGCGGCGACATCGCCGCCATCGAGGGTGTGGCCGACCGCGACGCGGCGCAGCGCCTGACCGGGACGAAGCTCTTTGTCGAGCGCGACCGGCTGCCGGCGACGGAGGAGGAGGAATTCTACCTGACCGACCTGATCGGCCTCGCGGCCGTGACGGAGGGTGGGGAGAGCCTCGGCACGGTCCGCGCGGTGGAAGACCACGGGGCCGGTCCCTTCCTGATCGTGGACGGCCAGGGGCGCGAGCACCTGCTGCCCTTCACGAAGGCCGTGGTGCCGGTGGTCGATGTCGCCGGCGGGCGCGTCACCGTGGTGCCGCCGGGGGAGATCATCGTCCGTCCCGAGGCCGGGGAGGAGCACGCGGCATGACCTGGCGCGCCTCCATCCTCACGCTGTTCCCGGAGATGTTCCCGGGGCCGCTCGGCCTGTCGCTCGCCGGCCGCGCGCTGCGTGACGGCAGGTGGTCGCTGGAGGCGCACGACATCCGTGCCGCCGCCACCGACCGCCACCGCACGGTGGACGACACGCCGGCCGGCGGCGGGGCGGGGATGGTGATGCGCCCGGACGTGCTGGACGCGGCGATCGGGGGGGTTCTGCCGGACGGCGATGCCCGCCCGCTGATCTACCTGACCCCGCGCGGGCGGCTGCTGGACCAGGCCATGGTCCGGACGCTCGCCGAGGGGCCGGGCTGCGTCCTGCTCTGCGGCCGCTACGAAGGCATCGACCAGCGCGTCATCGAGGCGCGCGGCATGGTCGAGGTCTCGATCGGCGACTACGTGCTGAGCGGGGGCGAGACGGCGGCCCTCGTGCTGCTCGACGCCTGCGTCCGGCTGCTGCCGGGCGTGATGGGCGCGGCGGACAGCGCGGCCGAGGAAAGCCACGGCGCCGAGGGGCTGCTGGAATACCCCCACTACACCCGGCCCGCCGACTGGCAGGGGCGGGCCATCCCGGACGTGCTGCTCTCCGGCCACCATGCGGAGATCGCCCGCTGGCGGCGCGCGGAGAGCGAGCGGATCACCAAGGAGCGCCGGCCCGACCTGTGGGCACGGCACGAAGCGAAACAACGCGGGGCAGGGGGCATGGACGGCCACCCCGCCGCCGCCTAAACGGACTTAGGAAAGGACCACGAAGATGAATCTTCTGGAGCAGTTCGAGGCCGAGCAGCTGTCTCGCCTCACCGCCGCCCGCGCCACGCCGGACTTCGCCCCGGGCGACACCGTCCGCGTCATGGTGAAGGTGCAGGAAGGCGAGCGCGTCCGCACCCAGGCCTACGAAGGCGTGGTCATCGCGCGTTCCAACAAGGGCGTGCAGAGCAACTTCACGGTGCGCAAGCTCTCCTACGGCGAGGGCGTGGAGCGCGTGTTCCCGCTCTATTCCCCGAACGTGGCCGAGATTCAGGTGGTCCGCCGCGGCAAGGTGCGCCGCGCGAAGCTGTACTACCTGCGTGGCCGCACCGGTAAGTCGGCGCGCATCGCCGAGAAGCTGGGCAACAAGGCCGACGCGGCGCCCAAGGCTGCCGCCGCCGCCGCGGAAGCCTGACGACCTCAAGGGGCGCCGCGATGCGTGCGGCGCCCTGGACTGCACTTTCGGGAGAAAACGATGTCAGCGCAGAAGCCGCGCACTTTGTTCGACAAGATCTGGGACGCCCATGTGGTGGACACGCTCCCGGACGGCACGGCACTGCTCTACATCGATCTTCACCTGACCCATGAAGTGACGACGCCGCAGGCCTTCGACGGCCTGCGGGCGGCTGGCCGCAAGATCCGTCGCCCCGAGGCGACGCTCGGCGTGATCGACCACAACATCGCGACCGACGAATCCCGCTACACGGGCATCGTCGACCCCGAGAGCGCGCTGCAGGTCGCCACCCTCGAGAAGAACGCCGCCGAGTTCGGCATGCCGCTGATCCCGCTGCTGGATGAGCGGCAGGGCATCGTGCACGTCATCGGGCCGGAGCTCGGCCGCTCGCTGCCGGGCATGACCATCGTATGCGGCGACAGCCACACCTCGACGCATGGCGCGATGGGCGCGCTCGCCTTCGGCATCGGCACCTCGGAGGTCGAGCACGTGCTCGCCACCCAGACGCTGCTGCAGAAGCCGGCGAAGAACATGCGCATCAGCGTGGACGGCAACCTCGCCTTCGGCTGCTCGGGCAAGGACATCGTGCTTGCCATTATCGGCAGGATCGGTACGGCGGGCGGCACGGGGCACGTCATCGAATATGCCGGCGACGCGATCCGCGCGCTCGACATGGCCGGCCGCATGACGGTCTGCAACATGTCGATCGAGGGCGGCGCCCGCGCCGGCATGGTGGCCCCGGACCAGACGACCTACGACTACATCGCGAAGACGCCGAACGGCCCGAAGGGCGATGCGCTGAAGCGCGCGATGGAGTGGTGGAAGACGCTGCCCTCCGACGCCGGGGCGCATTTCGACACCGAGCTCCGCCTGAACGCGCATGAGATCGCCCCGCAGGTCACCTGGGGCACCAACCCCGAGGCGGTGCTGCCGATCACCGGCGTGGTCCCGAACCCGGCGGACGTGGCCGACGAGGCCAAGCGCGCCCAGATGGAGCGCATGGTCCAGTACATGGGCCTCACGCCCGGCCAGCGACTGCAGGACCTCAAGGTCGATGTCGTCTTCATCGGCTCCTGCACCAATTCGCGCATCGAGGACATCCGCGCCGCCGCCGCCATCGCCCGCGGCCGCAAGGTCGCCGATGGCGTGCGCGCCATGGTCGTGCCGGGCTCGGGCCTGGTGAAGAAGCAGGCGGAACAGGAAGGCCTCGACCGCATCCTGCGCGAGGCAGGCTTCGAGTGGCGCGAGGCGGGGTGCTCCATGTGCCTCGGCATGAACCCGGACAAGCTGACGCCGGGCCAGCGGTCGGCCAGCACGTCCAACCGCAACTTCGAAGGCCGCCAGGGCCCGGGCGGGCGCACGCACCTGCTCTCCCCGGCGATGGCCGCGGCCGCCGCGGTGGCCGGGCACCTCGCCGACGTGCGCGACTATCAGCCGAAGGAGACCGTGTGACATGCAGGCCTTCACGACGCTGACCGGCATCGCCGCCCCGCTCCCCAAGGCGAATGTCGACACCGACCAGATCATCCCGGCGCGCTTCCTCAAGTCGATCTCGCGCCTCGGCTTCGGGAAGAACCTCTTTGCCAACTTCCGCTACAAGGAAGACGGCTCGGAGAACCCCGACTTCGTCCTGAACCAGGAGCCTTACCGCAAGGCCGAGATCCTCATCGCCTTCGAGAATTTCGGCTGCGGCTCCTCGCGCGAGCATGCGCCCTGGGCGCTGCTCGACTTCGGCATCCGCTGCGTGATCGCGCCGGACTTCGCCGACATCTTCCACAACAACTGCTTCAAGAACGGCGTCCTGCCGGTGCGGCTTCCGAAGGACGTCTGCGCGCAGCTCATGGAAGACGCGAAGCTGGGTGCGAATGCCCGCGTCACCGTCGACCTCGAGCGCGAAGTGGTGGTGCGCCCGAACGGAGAAGAGATCCCGTTCAAGATCGACCCGCTGCGTCGTCACCTGCTGCTGAACGGCCTCGACGACATCGGCCAGACGCTGCAGCACGCGCCCGCCATCGACAGCTTCGAATCCAAGCAAAAGGCGGCTCAGCCCTGGCTCTACGCCTGAGCTGACCGTTCCCCGGGCGGCGTCCACCCGGGGCGTCTCCCGACTGACCAGGAGACGTTCCCGTATGGCTTCCAACAAGAAACTTCTCATCCTGCCCGGCGACGGGATCGGTCCCGAGGTGATGCGCGAAGTGCGTCGCGTCATCGACTGGATGGGTCGCCGCCGCGCCGTCTCCTTCGACATCGATGAAGGCATCGTCGGTGGCGCGTCGATCGACGCCCAGGGCACGCCCATCACGGACGAGACCGTGGCGAAGGCCAAGGCGGCCGATGCCGTGCTGTTCGGCTCGGTCGGCGGGCCGAAGTGGGACAGCCTGCCCTTCGAGCAGCGTCCGGAGCTCGGCATCCTGCGTCTGCGCAAGGACCTCGGTCTGTTCGCCAACCTGCGCCCGGCGCTGGTGATGGACCCGCTGGTGGAGGCCTCCTCGCTGAAGGCGGACATCGTGCGCGGCGTCGACATCATGGTCGTGCGCGAGTCGACCGGCGGCGTCTATTTCGGCGAGCCGCGCGGCGTCGAGACGCTGCCCGACGGCAAGCGCCGCGGCTTCGACACCGACGTCTACCATGAGGACGAGATCGCCCGCGTCGCTCGCGTCGCCTTCGACCTGGCGCGCAAGCGCCGCAACAAGGTGACGTCGGTCGAGAAGGCGAACGTCATGCAGTCGGGCCGCCTGTGGCGCGCCGTCGTCGGCGAGATCCAGAAGGCCGAGTATCCGGACGTCCAGCTCGAGAACATGTACGCCGACAACTGCGCGATGCAGCTGTGCAGCCGGCCCAAGCAGTTCGACGTCATCCTCGGCAGCAACCTGTTCGGCGACGTGCTGTCGGACCTCGCGGCGGCGCTGACCGGCTCGCTCGGCATGCTGCCTTCCGCGACGCTCGGCGCGGTGGACCCGACGACGGGCAAGCGTCACGCGCTCTACGAACCGATCCACGGATCGGCGCCCGACATCGCGGGCAAGGGCATCGCGAATCCGCTCGCGCAGATCCTGTCCTTCGCCATGCTGCTCCGCTGGTCCTTCGGCATGGAGGAGGATGCGGTGCTGCTCGAGAGCGCGGTTGGCAAGGTCCTCGCGGGCGGCCTGCGCACGGCGGACATCATGCAGCAGGGCATGGCCCGCGTCGGCACCTCCGTGATGGGTGAGGCCGTGGTGCGCGAACTCGACAAGCTGTCGGCATGACGTGATTTCAGGCGGCGGAGGGGTTGCGCCCCACCGCCGCCTCGGCTATTTCCGCCGCCTCGCCGCGATGCGGCACGGGCGCCCGTAGCTCAGCTGGATAGAGCACCAGACTACGAATCTGGGGGTCAGAGGTTCGAATCCTTTCGGGCGCGCCACTTTTTCCTTCGATACAATCTCTCAGCACGTCCGGGCCGGCGGCCATGTCGAGAGCCAGCCGCCACCGTGAGACCGGAACACGTTCCGGGGAGCGCATCGCGCAGGACTTTTCCGCGCATCGCGATACCTGCACGACGTACGGATGGAAGCCGCCCGGTACTATCGGCTACGGCTCTCGACAGGCTCGGACCTGTCGTTCCGGATCGCGGGCTCGCCATCGGCGCCGCCGGTCCTGCTGATCCACGGGTTCCCGAGTTCGTCACGCATGTTCCGGCATGTACTGGCGCACCTTCCGGGGGCCTACATGATCGCACCCGACCTTCCCGGCTTCGGCGACTCCGACGTGCTGCGCGCGCCGTCCTTCTCCGCCTTCGCGCAGGCAGTCACCGAGCTGCTGGCGCATCTCTCGATCGGGCCGCGCTACATCTATCTGCATGACTTCGGCGCACCCGTCGGCCTCGAGATCGCCATGCGTGCACCCGAACAGGTGCTGGGCCTGATCGTCCAGAACGCCAATGCCCATGACACCGGGCAGGGAGAGGCATGGGCCGCGACCCACGCGTTCTGGAAGGACCCGACGCCGGCGAACGCGGCGCAGGCGACGGCCCACCTGACCTATGAAGGTACGCGCGACCAGTACATCCAGGGTGTGCCGCCCGACGTCGCGGCGCGCATTCCCGCGAGCCGCTGGGAGGACGACTGGCGCGTGATGCAGCGGCCTGGCCGTATGGACACGCAGCGTGCCCTCATCGCCGACTACGGTCGCTATTCGGCGACCTTCCCGGCGATCGCCACCTATCTCGCCACGCATCGGCCGCCCGCGCTCCTGATGTGGGGGCGGCACGATCCCTTCTTCGAACTGCGGGAGACGCTGTCCTGGCTCGAGGCGCTGCCGAGGATGGAGGCGCACATCCTCGATGCCGGGCACTTCCTGCTCGAGACCCATGCGGCCGAGGCCACGTCATTGATGCGCCGCTTCCTCGTGCGGACCGGTGCCGGATGAAACCGCGGCCAGGAAGGCACCGAAGGCCGGGGACGACGCGACGGCCGGCCGCGCCACAAGACTGGTGGTCCGACGCAGGGGCGGCCCCGCGGGCGTTCGCACGACCACGGCGGCGTTGGGATGGAGGTCTAGCGCGACGCGCGGGACGAAGCTGATGCCGAGATCCGCCGCGACGGCGCCGAGCAGCAGCTCGTAATCGTCGATCGCATGCGTCACCCGCGGTGCAAAGCCGGCGAGCGCGCAGGCGCGGCTGGTCAGGGTGCGGCCTTCGGATTCGCGCGCCCCGCCGATCCAGGCGCAGGTGGCCAAGGCGGCCAGGTCCACCGTTGCCGGCAGGGTGGCGAAGCGCGGCGGCAGGGCGAGCAGCACCGGCTCGTCCATCAGGGCGTGCGAGACGAGTCCGGGATCGACGACGCGTGGCACCAGGCTGTGGGTGTAGATGATCCCCGCATCGCAGCGGCCGATGCGGACGGCGTGCAAGGCGTCCTCGGGCTCCATCTCGTGCACCACGATGCTCAGGTCGGGGTGCTTCTCCCTGGTACGGAGGATCGCGGGCAGAAGATGGGCCTTCGCGAAGGTGCCGAAGCAGGCGATGTCGAGCGCGCCGCCGGGACGGTCTGCGACGATCCCCATGTCGATGCGCGCCGCATCCACGGCATTGAGGATGGTCTCGGCATGCGCGGCGAGGCGATGGCCCGCGGCCGTCAGCCTCACGCGCCGACCGACCGGTTCGAACAGCTTGACCCGGGCCTCGGCTTCGAGCGTCGCCAGCTGCTGGGACACGGCCGAGGGCGTGAGCCGGTTCGCGACGGCGACCGCCGTCATCGTTCCGTGTCGCCGGAGCTCCCTCAGGAGCCGCAACCGCCCCAGGTCCATCATTCAGATCTGCTTACAATAATTGATATCACTTTGAAACAGACCTGAATGCCGAGCCGCTGCTACCGCTTGCGCGTGATCCTCCATGGAGCCTGCGATGACCGGCGAACGGGATTTCGACTTCCTGCACCGCGACTGGAGGGTGCGGCATCGCAAGCTCCAGACACGGCTCGCGCGGGCGGCTGACTGGGTGGCCTTCGACGGGACGAGCAGCACCCGGCCGATCCTCGGGGGCCTCGGCAACGTCGAGGACAACTGGCTCGACGATCCTGCCGGGGCCTATCGGGCGACGGCGGTGCGCGCCTTCGAGGCAGGCACGGGCCTGTGGCGCATCTGGTGGCTCGACCTGCGCCACCCCGGCGTGCTGGGACCGCCGGTGGTCGGTCGGTTCGACGGCGCGCGCGGTGCGTTCCTGGCTGACGACATCTGGGACCGAACGCCGATCAAGGTGCGTTTCGTCTGGCTGACGGATGGGCAGGCCGGGCCGCGCTGGGAGCAGGCCTTCTCGCAGGACGGCGGGGCCACATGGGAAGTGAACTGGATCATGCAGTTCAGCTGACCCACGCGAGGGGTCGCCGGCTGCCACGCCACGCCACGGAAGCGAGGACCGCACCGATGACATCCACGACCGACGAGCGCGTCGCCGCCTTCTTCGACGCCTATGCCGCGGCTTCGTTGGCGGGGGATGCGGCCACCATCGGCGCCGCCTATGCCCCGACCTACATCGAGTCGGCGCCATCCGGCATGGAGGCCTTCCAGGTCGACGCCGCGTACCGGCGTGCTGTCGCAGCCAAGGCGGCCGCGATGCGGCGGATGGGCCTGAGCGCATCGCAGGCCGTCGTGCGCGAGGTCAGGAAGCTGGCGCCGAAGCACCTCCTCGTCGAGGTCGCCTGGCGGCTGCGCTTCGAGCCTGCGGGGCGCGCGGCGGCGGAGGCCGCCTTCCGGATCAGCTACGTGCTGCGGCTGGACGATGACGTCCTGAGGATCCTCCTCGCGCTCTCCCACGACGATGAGGCGCGGGCGCTGGAGGAACTGGGCCTCTCCTGATGCTTCCGGTGCGGCCGGCGGGGCGCCGTACGGCGGCCTTGCTCCAGCCCTCAATCGCCGCTACTCCGCGGCTTCGCCGGATCGCTTCGGCCGCGCGCCCGTAGCTCAACTGGACAGAGCACCAGACTACGGATCTGGGGGTTGGGAGTTCGAATCTTCCCGGGCGCGCCAGATGCCGGACGGGGCCGCGCTGCCGCCGGACGCTACTGGTCGATCAGCATGTGAAAGCCGCCTGCGACGAGGCGCCGTCCTTCGAAGATCGCTTCCTCGCCGTCCTTCGGCTGCACCCGCGCGTCGGCCAGGATCCTGGGCAGGGCGTCGTCCCTGACAGCCTTGCTCGGCCATTCGGTCCAGGACACCACGACGACCTCCCCCGTGCGGGCGGCCGCGGCGGCGCGGAAGTCACGCAACGGGGTGCCTGCGAGGTCGGCCTGCGCGCCATCGGCATGGAAGGCCGCTCCGTCCGCCGTGCCGGCATCCAGCAGGCAGTCGACGATCCGGCCTGCCCCGTATTCCCGATAAACGGCCGCCATCTCCGTGGAAAAGCGCCGATAGGCTTCGAGCTTCGGCTCCGGCACCGGGATCAGATAGCAATCGACGTAGGGCATGCGCGTCGCGTCCTCCGTGCGGGCCCGCACCTGCGGAAACGATGATGGATGGAGGGCCAAGGGCCCCGTCGCCGCCTGGCTCGGCGCGTGGGGCTCGCGCGATGGCGGTCTGCACCGTCGCGCGCCGCGGCCGGGGAGCGTTCCTGCCCAGTTGCCAGGCCCAGCCGGACCACCACCATAAGTCCGCACGCAGGGGTTGTAAAATTGGCGATGAAGAAAAACTAAAACGTGAATGCCAATCTTGTGATGTATGGACCCTCAGGCGCGCCAGGCGGCCAGGCTGACTTCGCGCAACGGCGCCCCGGCATCGATGAAAAGCCTGCCGTGCGGCGACAGCGCGGCCGCGATCCGGGGGAGGGCACGGCGGCCAGCCTCGGGGTGCCGGCCGTCCAGCGCGCCGACCCGCACGGCGAAGGCAAGGTCGTAGGCCGCCTCGCCCTGCTCGAGGACGAAGTCCTCCACCGCGACCTGCCGCAGGGACAGCGTGCCGGCCGCCAGCTCCGCGGCGCACGCGCTGCGGGCCTGGGCGATGGCCCGTGCCGAACGATCGATGCCGAGGACATGGCCGCCTTCGAGGTGCGCAGCGATCGCCCGCGTCGCAGCGCCAGGTCCGCAACCGATCTCGATGACGCGCATGCCACGCCGCAACGGCAGCGCCGCGACAACCGCGGCCAGCCGCGGGGAAAGCCCCTGGATCACGATAACTTTCCTGGCGTTCCTCGCACCCTACACCACATCACGTGACGTTACCAGGGTGTAATTCCACGTGATGATGCCCTACGTAACGCCGAGTGACTTCCTTCGGTGTTCCCGAGATCGAGGCCGGCTGGGCGCTCTTCCTCGATCTTGACGGCACCCTCCTCGACATCGCGCCCAGGCCCGACGCCGTCGTCGTGCCGAGTGGGTTGCCGTGTGCCCTTGCGCGTACCGCCGTCAGGCTCGGTGGTGCGCTGGCCGTTGTGAGCGGCCGGCCACGGGCGACCGTGGACTCCCTTCTCGCCCCCCTGGTCCTGCCGGGCGGGTTCGGCCATGGGGCTGAACTGCGGGACGCGCTGGGCCGGACCGGTGCCCCTGGTACCGTGCCGGTGCCGCCCCAGCATTGGGCCGTACGGCTCGCGGCCTTCGTCGCCGCGCATCCTGGCCTGCTGCTCGAGCGCAAGCCGCATGGTCTCGCGCTGCACTACCGCGCGGCTCCGGACCAGGCGCGGGCCGCGAAGGCGCTGATGTCGGCCTTCGCCGACGAGGCGCCCAGCGATTTCGAGCTCCTGCCCGCGCACATGGCCTTCGAGATCCGTCCGCGCGCCGCGACCAAGGGGCGCGCCGTCGCGGCCCTGATGGCCGCCGCGCCCTTTCGCGGCCGTCGCCCGGTCTTCGTCGGCGACGATGTCACCGACGAAGACGGCATGGCCGAAGCCAGGCGCCTCGGAGGCTTCGGCCTGCGGGTCGGCGAGGACTTCACCGGCGGTCCGACCGAAGTGCGGGCCTGGCTCGCCCGCGCGGCGGACCGATCGAACACGGAGGCGACCCTTGACCAACCTTGACTATGCGGTGCTCGGCAACTGCGCCATCGCTGCCCTGGTCTCGTCGACGGCGCGGCAGGAATGGTTCTGCTTCCCGCGCCTCGACGGCGAACCGGTGTTCAACGCCCTGCTGGGCGGGGAGGACCCGCCGCGCGGCTTCATGGACGTGCTGCTGCGCAACCAGGAACAGGCGTCGCAGCGCTACCGGCGCAACACGGCGGTCGTCGAGACGCTGCTCACGGACGACACCGGGGCGGCGTTGCGCATCATCGATCTCGCGCCGCGCTTTCGTCGGTTCGGGCGCATCTATCGCCCGCCGATGATCGTACGGCGGCTCGAGCCGGTTTCCGGGCGGCCGCGCATCCGCATCCGCATCCGGCCCTCCTTCGACCATGGCGCCGAGGCCGGGCGGACCAGCATCGGCAGCAACCATGTGCGCTATGTCGGCCCCGAGATGGTGCTGCGCCTGACGACCGACGCGCCGATCTCCTACGTCACGGAGGAAGCGGAGTTCGGCCTCGATCGTCCCGTCAGCCTGATCCTCGGCGCCGACGAGAGCCTGCCGGAAGCGCCGGACCTGGTCGCACGGACGGCCATCGCCGAGACCGAGGCCTATTGGCTCGAATGGGTGCGCGGTCTGAACCTGCCCTTCGACTGGCAGGATGCGGTGATCCGCGCGGCGATCACGCTCAAGCTCTGCTCCTACGAGGACACCGGCGGCATCGTGGCGGCGCTCACCACCTCGGTGCCCGAGGCGCCGGGCAGCGGGCGCTGCTGGGATTATCGCTTCTCCTGGCTGCGGGATTCCTTCTTCACCGTCGGCGCGCTCAATCGCCTGAATGCGACCCGCACCATGGAAGGCTTCATGCGCTTCATCATGGATGCGGTGCCGGACGGCTCGGCCGGGCCCATCCCGCCCCTGTTTCCGATCGCGCCCGGAACCTCGGTCGAGGAGCGGATCGCCGGCGCGCTGCCCGGCTTCCGCGGCGACGGGCCCGTGCGCATCGGCAATGCCGCCGTCAGCCAGCTGCAGAACGACGGCTACGGCGCGATCGTGATGACCGCGGCGCAGATGTTCCATGACCAGCGCCTGACGCGGGTCGGCGACATCGCGCTGTATCGCCAGCTCGCCACGCTCGGCGAGCAGGCGGAGCGCGCCGCCTTCGTTCCCGATGCCGGCCTGTGGGAGTATCGCGGCCGCGCCGTGCCGCACACGCATTCGGCGGCGATGTGCTGGGCGGCGCTCGACCGCCTGGGCGCGATCGCCGAGCATCTCGGACTGGACGACGAGGCACGGGACTGGGACCGGCGCGCCGAGGAGCTGCGCCGCCGGATCCTCGCAGCCGCGACGGTGCCGGGGGAAGGGTGGCTGTCCGGTGCGCTCGACGGCACGCAGGTTGCCGACGCATCCACCTTCCTGCTGCCCGAGTTCGGGCTGATCCGCGCGACCGATCCGCTGTTCCTGCGCACCGTCGAGGTGCTCGAGAAGCGCCTGGTCCGCGACGGCATCGTGCTGCGCTACGACCATGAGGACGATTTCGGCACTCTCGAGGTCGGCTTCCTCGTCTGCACCTTCTGGTACATCGACACCCTCGCCCGCATCGGCCGGAAGGACGAAGCGAGGGCACTGTTCGAGCGTGCCCTGGCCTGGCGCAACCATGTCGGCCTGCTGTCCGAGGATGTGCACCCGGCGACCGGCGCGCTCTGGGGCAACTTTCCGCAAACCTACTCGCAGGTCGGCCTGATCCTGTCGGCGATGCGCCTGTCTCGAACCTGGGAGGAAGGCCTTTGGCGCGCCTCGTGATCGTCTCGAACCGCGTGCCTCCACCTCGCGCACGCGGCGCGGCGAGCGCCGGCGGCCTTGCGGTCGCTTTGCAGTCCTTCGTGGCCCCGGGGACGCTTTGGTTCGGCTGGTCCGGTCGCGTTCACGAACGGACCTCGGAGAAGCCGCGCCTCGTCGAGGGTCACGGCGTCACCTATGCCACCATCGATCTCGGGGCCGAGGACTACGACCGTTTCTATGTCGGCTTCGCCAATTCGTCGCTCTGGCCGCTGCTGCATTTCCGGCTCGGGCTGATGCGTTATCGCCGGGAGGACTTCGAGGGCTACCTGGCGGTCAACGCCGCCTTCGCCGATGCGCTGGTGCCGATGCTGCGTCCCGACGACGTGATCTGGGTGCACGACTATCATCTCATCCCGCTCGCGGCCGCACTGCGCGCCCGCGGCTTTGCGGGGCGGATCGGATTCTTCCTGCACATCCCCTTCGTGCCGCCATCGGTGCTCGAGGCGCTGCCCCCCGCGCGGGAGGTGCTGCAGGCCTTGTGTGCCTATGACGTGGTCGGCTTCCAGACGCGGACGCACCTCGCGGATTTCCTCGATTGCGCGCATCGTTTCAGCGGCTTCGCGGTGGATGGCGACGAAGTGGTGACGGATGGCCGGCGCGTGCGTGCCATCGCCGATCCGATCGGCATCGACGCCGCCGGCTTCGCGCGCAGCGCCGCGCGGTCGACGGGCACGGCCTACATCCAGCGCATGAAGGACAGCCTGGCGGGGCGTGCGTTGGCCATCAGCGCCGAGCGGCTGGACTACTCCAAGGGCCTGCCCAACCGATTCGAAGGGTTCGCCCGCCTGCTCGACCGCTTTCCGCAACAGCAGCGCCGCGTCTCCCTGCTGCAGATCGCCGCCCGGTCGCGCGAGGACGTGGAGGAATACCAGACGCTGCGCCGCGAGCTCGACCGGCTGGCGGGCGACATCAACGGGCGTTTCTCGCAGTTCGACTGGGTGCCGCTGCGCTACATGACCCAGACCGTGGAGCGCACGAAGCTCGCCGGCCTGTTCCGCATTGCGCGCATCGGCCTGGTCACGCCCCTGCGTGACGGGATGAACCTGGTGGCGAAGGAATTCGTCGCGGCACAGGACCCCGCCGATCCAGGAGTGCTGATCCTGTCGCGTTTCGCTGGCGCGGCGGAGGAGTTCTCCGAGGCCCTGATGGTCAACCCCTACGACCCCGACCAGATCGCGGAAGCGATGAACGCCGCGCTCGAGATGTCGCTCGAGGAACGCCAGGCGCGCCACGCCGCCTTGCGGCGCGCCGTCTTCGAGGTGACCGCCGCGCGCTACTGCAACGTGTTCGTGGACGCGCTGGCGGCCTGAGCCGCGCAAGGGCGCACGAGGGCTTCACCTTCGTGCGCCCCCGGCGGCACGCTGATCGTGTCGGCCTTGGCAGGCCTCAGCGTCCGCGCAGCGCTTCCGGCGTCACCTTGCCGAGTTCGCTCAGCAGCAGCGGCCAGCCGCGCAGGCCTTCCTCGAGCGAGGACAGCCGGAAGAACTCGTTGGGCGCGTGCACGTCCTCGTCCGGCATGGCGTAGCCGAACATCAGCGTGTCGAGGCCCAGTGTCTCCTGGAAGATCGCGGTGATGGGCAGGGTGCCGCCGATGCGCGCGCGGACGGGGGCGCGGCCGGTGGTCGTCTCGATCACGCGCTCGGCCGCGACCAGCAGCGGATGGCCTTCCCGCAGGGTGAAGGCGGGCGAGCCGGCATCCTGGTCGAGGAATTCCAGCGTCACCCCCGCGGGCGCCTTGGCCAGCAGATGCCCCCGCAGCACCTTCTGCACCCGCGCCGGATCCTGCCCCGGCCCGAGGCGCATGGTGAACTTCGCATGGGCCTCGCAGGGCAGGACGGTCTTGCTGCCGGCGCCGGTATAGCCGCCCCACATGCCGTTCACCTCGATGGTCGGCATCAGGGTGATGCGCTCCCGCAGGCCAAGCGCCGGGTCGCCATAGGGCGTCGCAGCGATGTCTCCGTAGAACTCGGCCTCCTTCATCGCGAGCGCGGCAGCGTCCGCGCGTTCCCGCGGGCCGATCGGCGCGAGGTCGTCGAAGAAGCCGGGCACGGCGATGCGTCCGGCATCATCGTGCAGGCCGGCGATCAGCTTCGCCAGTTCATGGTTCGCGTTGCGCACGGCGCCGCCGTAGCGGCCGGAATGCATGTCCTTCGATGCGGTGCGCAGGGTGACTTCCAGCTTCGTCAGCCCGCGCGACCCGACATTGACCGTGGGCAGGGTCGTGCTCGCCCGCCCGCCATCGGCGGACAGCACGGCATCGGCCACCAGCGCGTCCCGGTTGCGTTCGATGAGCGTCAGCAGGGAGGGGCTGCCGATCTCCTCCTCGCCTTCGAGGAAGAAGCGGATGTTCACCGGGCAGCCGCCGGCCGCGATGAAGGCCGCGACCGTCTCGACCGCGATCAGCGTCGATCCCTTCACGTCCGAGGCGCCGCGCGCGTAAATCCGCCCGTCGCGGATGGTCGGCTCGAAGGGCGGGCTGATCCACAGGTTCAGCGGATCGGGTGGCTGCACGTCGTAATGGCCGTAGACGATCAGCGTCGGCTTGCCGGGGGCGCCCATCCAGGCGCCGGTCACCGCCGGCTGGCCGCCGCCGTCCAGCAGCCGGACGTCGGTCAGCCCGGCTTCCTTCAGGCGGGCCAGCAGGAACTCCCGCGTCGCCTTCATCCCCTCGGCATAGGCCGGGTCCGTGCTGACGCTGGGCAGGCGCAACAGCGCCTTCAGCCGCTCCAGGATCTCGTCCTTGCGCGCCACCAGCGCCTCGGCCACTGCTTCGCTCATGCTGCATTCCTCGACTGCGCGGGGCCAGCCTAGACCGGGCGGGCGGAGGGTTGCAGAGTGCCGCCCGACAAATCCGAGGGAAACGGGATGGGACGTCCACCGAGCACGGCCGAGCGCCGCGCGGCTTTTCGCGCGATCCTGGCAGGGAATGCCTGCATCCACCCCGCTTCCGTGCACGACCCCATCGCCGGGCGGATCGCCGCCGATCTCGGCTTCGAAGCAGCGATGTTCGCCGGTTCCGTCGCGTCGCTCACGGTGCTCGGCGCGCCCGACATCATCGTCCTGACGCTGTCCGAATTCGCCGACCAGGCGCGGCGCATCTGCCGCGGCGGCGCCCCGCCGCTGATGGTCGATGCCGACCACGGCTACGGCAATGCGCTGAACGTCATGCGTACGGTCGAGGAACTCGAGACCGCCGGCATCGCCGCCCTGACCATCGAGGACACCGACCTGCCGCGCGGCCATGGCGTCGCGGAACCGGGCCTGCTGAGCCTCGAGGCCGGGCTGGGCAAGATGCGCGCGGCGGTCGCGGCGCGGGAAGACAAGGGCCTCGTCGTCGTCGCCCGCACCAGCGCGCTGAACCTCGTCAGCCTGGACGAGGCGGTGCGCCGCGCGAAGGCCTATGCGACCTGCGGCGCCGATGCGCTGTTCTTCACCGGCGTGAACGACTGGGAACAGCTTGCCGCCATCCAGGCCGTCGCGGGTGGGCTGCCGATCATCCTCGGCGGCACGCCGCCCAAGATGGCCGACAAGCCGCGGCTCGCGGCGAATGGCGTGCGCGTCGCGCTGCAGGGGCACCAGCCCTTCGCCGCCGCGGTCGCCGCCATCCATGCCACGCTGAAGGCGCTGCGCGACGGCACCCCGCCGGCCGACCTGCAGGGCATCGCGCCGCCCGCGCTGATGAAGCAGGTGACGCGCGAAGCCGACTACGCCGCCTGGACCCGCGACTTCCTCTGAGACCGGACGAGACCGCCATGCCCGTCGATCCCGACACCCTCGCCACGCTCCAGGACAAGTACCTGGTGCTGCATGAATTCGTGCGCGCCGCGAAGAACCGCCTCGACGCGAATCTGTGGGACTACCTGGTCGGCGCGACCGAGACCGAGACCACCATGCGGCGCAACCGCATGGGCATCGACGCGCTCGCCTTCCGCCCGCGCGTGCTGCGCGACGTGTCGCAGATCGACACCAGCTCGACTATCCTCGGCAAGGCGGTGCGGCTGCCGGTCTTCCTCGCCCCGGTCGGCGGACTCGAATTCATGGCGGTCGGCGCCAACGGCGCGGTGACGGCGGGCGAGGGGGCCTCGGGCTTCGGCGTGCCGATCATGCTCTCCTCCGTCTCCAAGCCGGGGCTCGAGGAGGTCGCGGCGGCGACGCCGGGGATGAAGATCTACCAGCTCTATGTCCGCGGCGACGCCGCCTCGATCGAGGACAGCATCCGGCGCGCGGTCGGCAACGGCTACGATGCGTTCTGCCTCACGGTCGACACGGCGATCTATTCGCGGCGCGAGCGCGACATCGCCCGCCGCTTCGCCAAGCCCTGGCGCGCCACCGCGACCGGGGAGGCGCAGCGCTACCAGGCCGCGCTGAACTGGGACGACGTGAAGCGTATCAAGGATGCCCATCCCGACTTGAAGCTGATCCTCAAGGGCATCGCGACCGGCGAGGACGCGATGATCGCCTGCGAGCATGGCGTCGAGGTCGTCTATGTCTCGAACCACGGCGGTCGCCAGCTCGATGCCGGGCGCGGGTCGATCGAGGTGCTGCCGGAGGTCGTCGCGGCCGTCGGCGGCCGCGCGAAGGTCTGGGTCGATGGCGGCTTCTCGCGCGGGACCGATGTGGTGAAGGCGCTCTGCCTCGGCGCCGAATGCGTCGGCCTCGGGCGGCTGTATTGCTACGCGCTCGCCGCCGATGGTGCCGCCGGCGTGGTCCGGATGCTCGAGATCCTGGAGAACGAGATCCGCTCCTGCCTCGGCCTGCTCGGCGTGACCTCCATCGCGCAGCTCGGCGCGGGCTTCGTGCATGCGGCGATGCCGACCAACCTGCCGCATGTCCACAGCGCCTTCCCGCTGCTGCGGCTGGACGATTCCGGGTATTGAGCCCGCCCGAACCGGACCGAAGTCCCGTCCGCGACCTGCTCGCGGACGCGGCCTTCGTCCGCCTCTGGGCGGCGGGCGGCCTGACCAACTCGATGCGCTGGGTGGAGATGCTCGTCAGCGGGCTCTTCGCCTATGAGCTGACGCATTCGGCCTTCGCCGTCTCCCTCGTGCTGATGTCCCGCGCGCTGCCGATGCTCACGGCCGGCGCGCTGTCGGGCGCGCTGGCGGAAAGCCTCGATCGCAAGAAGCTGCTGATGGCGGGCCAGGCGGCGACGGCGGTCGGCGCGATGGTCATCGCGGCGCTGGCCGCGAGCGGCTCCCTCGCGCTGTGGCACCTGTTCGCCAACGGCATGCTGGGCGGCCTCGTCTGGACCAACGAGCTCGCCACGCGCCGGCGCATGGTGGCCGAGGCGGCCGGGCCGCACCGCATCGTGCAGGCCGTCGCCTTCGACACGATGACGGGCAGCACCACGCGCATGGTCGGGCCGCTGGCGGGCGGCATCTTCTACCAGACCTTCGGCGTCACCACGGCCTACCTGATCGCCTCGGTGCTCTATGTCGCGGCCTTCCTCCTCGTCTCGGGCGTGAGGCACGACCAGGAACGGCGGCGCCTGGTGCCGCGGCGCCTGGCCGCGGAGGTGGCGGAAGCGGCGCGCATCGCGCGGCGGATGCCGGTGCTGCGGCTGGTGCTCGGCGTCACCATCGCGATGAACGTGTTCGGCTTTTCCTACCAGTCGATCCTGCCGGCCTTCGGCGCCATCGCCTTCGCGGCCAGCCCCGCGCAGATCGGGCTGCTCGCCGCCGCGGAGCCGCTGGGCGCGCTCTTCGCGGGGCTCGGGCTCGCCTTCCGGCGCGGACCGCCGCCGGGCGCGGCCGCTCTCGTCCTGGGGTCGGCCGCCTTCCTGGTGCTGCTGGTCTTCGCGGTGCGGGCGCCGTCCCTGCCGGTGGCGGCACTGCTGCTGATGCTGGGCGGCGCCGGCACGGCGGCCTTCTCCAGCCTGCAGACCGGCCTCGTCATCATGCACGCGCCGGTCGAGGCGCGGTCCCGGGTCCTCGGGCTCACCACGACCTGCATCGGCATGGGACCCCTCGGGGTGCTCGTCGTCGGGGCGCTGGCCGATGCGTTCGGGCCGCGGGACGCCATTACCGGCATGGCGGTCGTCGGTCTCGGCGCGCTCGGTGTCGTGGCCCTCCTCGCGCGCGACAAAGGTTAACGCACCCGCCCGGCGGTGACGCGCCGCGCGGCTTGGTCTACACGGGAGGGCGAGACCCGCGGCGCCTGTGTTCCGTGTGTCTTCGCAATGATTTCAACTTTCGGTAGTGATTTGCCCCTCCCGGACAGCCAGACGGGGCAATGTCGCCGCCGGGCCCAGGACGGGAAGGATAGAGCGGCATGTCGCCAGCCGGGGCCAAGCGCCAGATTCTGGTCATCGAGGACGAGGCCCTGGTGGCCATGCTGGTCGAGGACGCGCTGCTCGATTCCGGTTTCGACGTGATCGGCCCCGCCCGCTCGGTCGCCGAGGCGCTGGAACTGCTCGAGGCCGAGCAGCCAGCCGCGGCCGTGCTCGACCTCAACCTGGGCGGCGAGAACTCCCTCGCGGTGGCCGACGCGCTGTCGGCCCGCGGCATCCCCTTCCTGGTCGCGACCGGCTACGGCTCGGCCGGCCTGCCGCAGACCCACCGGCATGTGCCGGTGCTGCCGAAGCCCTATGATCCGGCGGACCTGACGACCCTGGTCGAGCGCCTCTGCGACGGGCGCTGACCCGCCCGCGGCTGCCCCGCTGGGACGGCCCGCGCGTCGGCTCGGGCCGAGGCTAGACCGCGGCGCTGTGCCGCGCCGGCGAGGGCTTGAGGTAGGCGTCGAAGCAGGCGGCCAGATGCCGGAGGAAGGGCCGCCCCTGCGGGGTCATGGCGAGCCGTCCGTCCGCGCGCGTGACCAGCACGTCCGCGATCAGGTCGTCGAGCCGGTCCCGTGCGGTGGCGAGGATCGCCGGCGGGACGTCGGCCTCCCGAATGCCGCCCTCGCACATCACCCGTTCGATCAGGCGGCCGCGTGCGCGGTCTTCGGCGGTCAGCGCCAGGCCGCGCGCGGTCGGCAGCCTGCCCGCCTCGACCGCCGCGAGCCAGGCCTTCTCCTCTGCGGCGTTCTGCACGTAGCCCTGCGGCGTCAGGCCGATGGCCGAGGCGCCGAGGCCGATCAGGTAGGGTGCGGTGTCGGTCGTGTAGCCCTGGAAGTTCCGCCGCAGCGCGCCCGATACGGCGGCCACCGCCATGGCGTCGCCGGGCTTCGCGAAGTGGTCGAGACCGATCGCGACATAGCCCGCATCGGTCAGCACGCGCGCCGTCGCCTCGGCTTGGCGCATGCGCAGCGCCGCGTCCGGCAGGTCCTCGACGCGGATGCCCTTCTGGTGGGGCTTCATCCAGGGAACATGGGCGTAGCCGAAGACAGCCAGGCGATCGGCGCCGCAATCGACGGCGAATCGGGCCGAATCCTCGACTTCGGCGACGCCCTGGCCAGGCAGCCCGTAGATCAGGTCCATGTTGATGCCGCCGACGCCGATCGCGCGCAGTCCGCGCACCGCGGCTTCCACCTGAGCCTTGGGCTGGATGCGCCCGATGCGCTCCTGCACCGCCGGCGTGACGTCCTGCACGCCGAGGCTCGCCCGCGTCAGGCCAATATCGGCCAGCGCGGAGAGCAGATCCGCCCCGAGCGCGCGCGGGTCGAGCTCGGCCGCGACCTCCGCCCCCGGGCGGAACGCAAAGAGCCGCCGCAGCGCCCCGGCGATCCGACGCAGCCCATCGGCGCCGAGCGCGGTCGGCGTGCCCCCGCCCAGGTGCAGGGCAGCGACGCCGCCATGGCCCGGCAGCAGCGCGGCGACCATCGCCGCCTCCGTCTCGAGCCCCGCGCCATAGCGCGCGATTCGCGCCGCCGAGCGCGTCACCGTGGTGTGGCAGCCGCAATACCAGCAGAGCTCGTGGCAGAAGGGCACGTGGACGTAGAGGGAGAGCGGCGCCTCGGGCGGCGCGGCCAGCAGCCAGTCCGCATAGGTGGCGGGCGCGAGCGGCCCGAAATGCGGCGCCGTGGGATAGCTGGTGTAGCGGGGCAGGGGCGTCGCGGCGTGGCGGAGCAGTGTCTCGCCGGACGGGTTCGATGACGCGGGCATGACGTTTCTTCACCACGCGGTCCGCGCAGGCGCCTTGCGATGGCGCAACCTTTCACGGTCCGGCGCTGCGTTGTGATTCCGGACCATTGTCGTCCGTCTCCGGGTGTTCCAGGCTGTGCGAAGGTCGGCGTATGCTGGCAGCGAAACGGAGGACGGCGGATGCCGCGCGGCACGCACCAGCATGCAGGAGGGGCTCGGGCGGCGAGAGCGTCGCACGCCATGCGACCCGTCCCGCGCGCCGGGCGTGCCCGGGCGGTGTCCCTGCGTCCTCGCACGATCGAACCCTTGCCATCCGCCGGCCGCAGCGGTCCTCGCCCTTCGGTCGCCGCCGCCAGGCCGGGCGGAGGAGCCTGCCGATGCAACTGACCCTGTCCGTCCTCCGCTGTCCCGACAGCGTCGTTCCCGAACAGCGCCGCGTTCCGGGCGGTGACTACGTGCTCGGCCGCGGCGCGGATGCGAGCTGGGTGCTGCCCGACCCCGACCGGCTGCTGTCCAAGCACCATTGCGTCCTGGAGTTCCGCGGCGGCGGCTGGCAGGTGCGCGACCTGTCGACCAACGGCACCTTCGTGAACCACGCCACGGCGCCGGTCGGCCGCGACCAGGTGAAGATGCTCGAGGACGGCGATCGCCTGCGCCTCGGGGCCTATGAGATCGAGGTGCGCGTCGAGCAGTCGGGCGCGCAGCCCTCCGCCTGGGGTGGCGGCCTGCCCGGCGCCGCGCCGCCGCCGGCCGGCGGCGGCTGGGACCAGCCCGCCGCGACGCCGTCCTGGGAGCAGCCCGCGGCCGCGCCCGGCTGGGGCCAGCCGGCGGCGAGCCCGAGTTGGGAGCAGCCCGCCGCCTCGCCGGGCTGGGATACGCCACCCTCCACGCCGCCCGCCTGGGGCGCGCCGGCCGAGGCCCAGCCCTGGGGGCAGCCGGCGCCGCGCGACGAGCCGCTGCAGCCGCGCATGGCCGGCGATCCCTTCGTCGGCGGACGTCCGTCCCCGGCGCCGATGCCGGGCCTGCCAAGCGCCTCCGGCCTGCCGGCGGACTTCGATCCCTTCGCCGCGGCGCCGCCGGCGGCGGATCATCGTCCGTCGACGTCCGACGCCTTCGTACCGCCCCGGGCGACGCCGCAACCGGGCGGCGGAATCCCGGACAGCTGGGACCTCGGCGCGGCGCCGACGGCACCGGCCGCCCCCGCCGCGCCGCCGCGACCCGCGGCGGGTGGGCCGGGACAGATTCCGGACGATTGGAACTTCGATCTCTCGCCGGGGGCCGCGCCGCCTGCGGCGCCGCCCGCACGTCC
The DNA here is from genome assembly GCF_012927745.1 of Neoroseomonas marina. Classification (GTDB taxonomy): domain Bacteria; phylum Pseudomonadota; class Alphaproteobacteria; order Acetobacterales; family Acetobacteraceae; genus Neoroseomonas; species Neoroseomonas marina. The sequence goes on along the minus strand of NZ_JABBKX010000001.1, from coordinate 381,961 downwards.
GGCCACGCCGCCGCCTGCCGCACCCTTCCCGGCCGGCGGACCCGATCCGTTCGCGGCACCGGCCGCGGCGCCCGCGCCCTTCGCGCCGCCACAGCCCGGGGCGCCCGACCCCTTCGCCGTGCCGCCGGTCGCGCCAATGCCGCCGGCGCCGCACGGTCCGCCGGCAGGGCCGGACCCCTTCGCCGCGCCGGCCGCCGCACCGATGCCCTTCGCGGCCCCGCCGCCGGCCCAGCATGGGTCGCCACCGGGGCATGACCCCTTCGCGGCACCCCCGACGCAAACCCACCCGACGCCGGACGCCTTCCCGGCCGCGCCTGCCGGGCCGCCCGCCGGCTTCCCGGCCCAACCGCCCGCGGCCTTCAACCCGGCGCCGGGCCCCGACCCGTTTGCGGCCGTCGCCCCCGCGGCGCCGCCCCAGCCGCCGGTTGCTCAGTACACGCCGCCGCCGGCGCCGCCGGGTGCGAGCAGCGATCCCTTCGCCGAGCCGCCGCCCGCGACGCGCCCGGCCGCGCCGCCTCCGCCGCCCGAGCCCGCGCCGGTCGCGCGACCCGCCGCGCCGCCGGCCGCCCCGCCGATGGCCGGCGGCGGCAGCGCCGATGGCGGGCTCGCGGCCTTCCTCGCCGGTGCGGGGCTGCCCGCGCATCTTGCCGGCAACACCGACCCCGACGCGGCGCTGCGCGCGCTGGGCGCGGCCTTCCATGCGGCCATCTCGGGCCTGCGGCAGCTGCTGATCGCGCGTGCCGACGTGAAGCGCGAATTCCGCATCGAGCAGACCATGCTGCGGTCCGCCGGCAACAACCCGGTGAAGTTCGCCGCCTCCGACGAACAGGCGCTTGCCGCGCTGATCTCGGCCGGCACGCAGAACGGCCCGCGCGCCGTGCGGGAGACGGTGGAGGACCTCACGGCGCACCAGGTCGCCACGCTCGCCGCGACGCAGGCTGCGGCGCGGGCGTTGCTGGCGCGCCTGGCGCCGGAAGGGATCGAGGGGCAGGAAGGCGGCGGTGGCGGAGGTCTCTTCGCCAGCAAGGACAAGAAGCTGTGGGAAGCCTACAAGCGGCTCCACCAGCAGGTCACCGAACAGTTCGACGACGATTTCGACAGCGCCTTCGGCAAGGAATTCGCGCGCGCCTACGAGCAGGCGTCGCGGAAGGATCGCTAGGGGCCGGGGGCAGGGGAGCGCGTAGCGGATGCTCTGGCACGACAAGGTGGTCTGGCAGGAGGGCATGTTCCTCCGTGCCCAGCACTTCCAGCAGCAGGACCGGCACTTCGAGTGGATGCTGCAGGCGCGCGCCGCGCCGCTCAGGCCGCATCCCTGGGGGATCACGGAACTGTCGCTCGACCGCGACCTGCTCGCAGCGGGCAAGTTCGCCGTGGCTTCGGCGACCGGCGTGATGGAGGACGGCACGCCCTTCTCCATCCCCGGCCATGCCGACCAGCCGGCGCCGCTCGACCTGCCGGAGGGCACGCGCAACTGCGTGGTCTACCTGGCCCTTCCGGTGCGCCAGCCCGGCAGCCCCGAGATCGCCTTCAGCGAAGGCCCCGAGATGGCCGCGGCGCGCTACGGGATGCGCGGCTTCGAGGCCTTCGACACCCATTCCGACGCGACGGTGCCGGCGGAACTGCAGGTCGGTCGCCCCCGCCTGCGCTTCATGCTCGAGACCGAGGAACGCGCCGGCTTTTCGGCGATCGGCCTGACCCGCGTGGTCGAGGTACAGGCCGACCGCCGCGTCGTGGTGGATGAGCGCTTCATCCCGCCCTGCCTGCGCGTCTCGGCCTCCCCGCCGCTCGGGAACCTGGTGAGCGAACTTGTCGGCATGCTCGGCCAGCGCGCGGAAGCGCTCGGCGCGCGGCTGTCCCAGCCGGGCGCGCGCGGCGTCGCCGAGGTCGCGGACTTCCTGCTGCTGCAAGCCGTGAACCGCTGGCAGCCGCTGCTCGCGCACTGGGCCGATGCGGGCAACGTGCATCCGGAATCGCTTTACGCTGCGCTGGTGCAGCTTGCGGGGGAGCTCGCGACCTTCACCGATCCCAAGCGCATGGCGGCGACCTATCCCGCCTATCGGCACGAGGACCTGCAGCGGTCCTTCGCGCCGGTCGTGGCCGACCTGCGGCGCAGCCTGTCCATGGTGCTCGAGACCAGCGCCGTCTCGATCCCGCTGCAGGAACGCCAGTTCGGCGTGCGCGTCGGCCCGATCGTCGACCGCACCGTGCTGCGCTCGAGCCAGTTCGTCCTCACCGTCCAGGCGGACATGCCGTCGGAACAGATCCGTCGCGTCTTCCCCAACCAGGTGAAGATCGGCGCCGTCGAGCACATCCGCGAACTGGTGAACGTCGCGCTGCCGGGCATCCAGGTGCGCCCGCTGCCCGTCGCGCCGCGCCAGCTGCCGTTCCATGCGGCCGCCGTCTACTTCGAGCTCGACCGCGGCAGCCAGCATTGGGCGCAGATGCAGAATTCCGGGGCCTTCGCCATCCATGTCTCCGGCGATTTCCCGAACCTCAAGATGGAACTCTGGGCCATCCGCGGATGATGCTGCGGATGGTCGAGGCTGAACCGAAGGACCGCGCGCGATGAGCGACAATCCCTTCGCCGAACCGGACGACAGCGACCGCACGGTCGTCCGGGGCCCAGGCGGCGGCGCGCCGCCGCCGCGCCCCCAGCCGGCCGGACCGGCGCCCTACCGTCCCGCCGGGCCGCCGCCGATGGGCGGCATGCCCGGGCTGCCGACCGGTGCCGGGCCGGGCGCGGGTGCTGCGCCGCGCGGTGAATCCGCGCCGCGCCTGGCGGGCGAGGCGGACCAGCTGCCCAGGGTCGGTATCGGCCCGCTCGTGGCCGCGGCACAGCCGCTGCTCGACCTGCTCGCGCGCCTCGCCAACGCCGGCACGACGGCGCCGCCCCAGGGGCAGGAACTGCGCGAACGCACGCTGCGCGCCCTCGCGCAGTTCGAGAAGGACGCGCAGGAACTCGGCGTCAGCCAGGAACAGCTGCGCGCGGCGCACTACATCATCTGCGCCAGCCTCGACGACGTGGTGTTGTCCTACAACTGGGGCCAGGGCAGCGTCTGGTCGGTGCAGTCCCTCGTCGCGACCTTCCACCAGGAAGTGAAGTCGGGCGACCGCTTCTTCGACGTGCTCGCGGGCATGCAGAAGGATCCCGGGCGCTGGAAGGACGCGCTCGAGCTGACCTATTTCTGCCTCGCCCTCGGCTTCCAGGGCCGCTACCGCCTGTCGCCGCGCGGCGCTTCGGAACTCGAGCGCATCCGCGAGGGCCTCTACCAGCTTCTCACGCAGGTGCGCCCGCCGTGGGAGCGCGAGCTCTCGCCGCACTGGAAGGGCGTCGACGCGCCGCATCGCGGGCCGCGCAAGGGCGTGCCCGCCTGGGTCGCCGCCTGCGTCGCGGTCTTCGCGCTGGGCATGGGCTACGCCTGGCTGGCGAATGCGATGAACGAGGGCTCGGACGGACTCTACGATCGGATGGCCGCGCTGCCGCCGGGCATGGTGCCCGAGATCGTGCGCGCCGCGCCGCCGCAGCCGCCTGCGCCGCCACCGGCGCCGCCGGCCTTCCTGCCGCCGCCGCCGCCCGACTTCCTGATGACGCTGCAGCAGTTCCTCAAGCCCGAGATCGACCAGGGCCTGCTCAGCGTGTTCGGCGATGGCCGGTCGGTGACCGTGCGGCTGAAGGGCACGGGCATGTTCGCCTCCGGCTCGGCGACCGTCGAGCAGCGCTTCGTCCCTATCCTCCAGCGGGTGGGGCAGGGGCTGCGCACCGAACCCGGGCGGGTGCAGGTGATCGGCCATTCCGACAACCAGCCGATCCGCACCGTGCGCTTCCCGTCGAACTTCCATCTCTCGCAGGCGCGGGCCGAGGCGGCCGAGCAGATCATCGCCGCGGCCTCCGGCGACCCGGCCCGGTTCTCCGCCGAAGGGCGCGCCGACGCCGAGCCCATCGCCGACAATCGCACCGCCGAAGGGCGCGAGCAGAACCGGCGCATCGAAGTCGTCCTGCTGCGGGGGACCCGCTGACCATGATCCTTCAGGTCTTCGCCCCGTTCCTGTCGGGTCGCGCGCTGGCTGCCTTGGCTGGCGTGAGCCTTCTGCTGCCGGTGATCTGGCTGTTCGGGCCGCTGCTCACGGTGAACGGCGTCTCGCCGCTCGCGAGCGAGATCAACCGGATGATCCTCTGTGCGGTCCTGTTCGTGATCGTGCTCGGCTTCATCTGGATCATGGACCGGCGCAAGCGGCGCCGGGATGCGCTGCTGGTGCAGGGCATCGCCGAGCCCGATCCCGGCGCCGACCGCGCGGCCGAGGAAGAGGCCGAGCTCCGCGACAAGCTGACCGCCGCGCTGGACAAGCTGAAGGCGACCTCGGGCAAGAAGGGCGGCTTTCTCTACGAGCAGCCCTGGTACGTCATCATCGGCCCGCCGGGTTCGGGCAAGACGACGGCGCTCGCCAATTCCGGCCTCGAGTTCCCGCTGACCGACGGCGGCAAGCTGCAGGGCGTCGGCGGCACCCGTCTGTGCGAATGGTGGCTGACGGACAACGCCGTGCTGATTGACACGGCGGGCCGCTACACCAGCCAGGATTCCGACGCGGCGGCCGACAAGGCGGGGTGGGAACGCTTCCTCAACCTGCTCAAGAAGTCGCGCCCGCGCCTGCCGCTGAACGGCGTGATGGTCACCTTCGGCGTGGACATGATCTCCCGCCTCGGCCCCGCCGAGCGTGAGCAGCATGCCCGCGCCGTGCGCCGGCGCATCAAGGAGCTCGAGGAGAAGCTCGGCCAGCGCCTGCCGGTCTACTTCATGATCAGCAAGGCCGACCTGCTGGCTGGCTTCATGGAATTCTACGACGACCTCGACAAGACTGCGCGCGAGCAGGTGTGGGGCTTCACCTTCCCGGTGCAGACGGCGAGCGAGATTGGCCCCGTCTCGAAGTTCGCCGAGGAGTTCCAGGCGCTGCTCTCGCGTCTGCAGGACCGCATGCTCGAGCGGCTGCAGCAGGAACGCGGGCCGCAGCAGCGCGCGGCGCTCGCAGGTTTTCCGGCGCAGTTCGCCTCGCTCGAGGCGCCGCTCACGGCCTTCGTCACCGCGGCCTTCGGCGGCACGCGGCTCGATCCCGCGCCGATGCTGCGCGGCGTCTACTTCACCTCCGGCACCCAGGAGGGCAGCCCGCTCGACCGCCTGGCCGGCGCGCTGTCGCGCTCCTTCGGCCTCGACCCGCGCCGCCCGGCCGCGGTCATGCAGCAGAAGGGCCGCGCCTACTTCATCACCAGGCTGCTGAAGGACGTCATCTTCAACGAGGCGCGGCTCGCCTCCGGCGATCGCAAGGCGGACAAGCGGCGGCGCGTCGTCGCCATTGCCGCGTGGTCGATCGCGGGCCTCGTGACGCTGGGCGGCGGCCTCTATGGCTGGAAGTCCTGGAGCGACGAGCAGGCGCGCGAGCGCCGGCTGTCCGAGCAGGTCGCGAAGGCCGAGCAGGCGTCGCAGGGCATTCCCTTCGAACGGATCAGCGAGGCCGAGTTCCGCCGCGTTCTTCCCTACCTCGACGCGGCGCGCGACCTGCCGCCGGCGGCACGCGGGGATGGCGGCGGTCTCGGGCTGAGCCAGGAAGGCAAGCTCGTCGCCGGCGCCAATGCCGCCTATCGCCGCGCGCTCGATCGGTCCTTCCTGCCGCGGCTGCTCGCGCGGCTGGAGCAGGAGATGCGCGCCGCCTTCCAGCGGCCCGACGAGCTCTACGACGCCACGCGGGCCTATCTGATGCTGGGGCAGGAGGGGCCGCTCGACGCCGACCTCGTGAAGTCCTGGTTCGCGCGTGACTGGCTGCGCACCTTCCCCGGCCAGGTGAACCAGCCGGTGCGGGATTCGCTGATGGCGCATCTCGACGCGACGATCGGGCGCAACTTCCTCCGCTATCCGGTGGATGGCGCGCTGGTCGATGCGTCGCGGCGCATCTTCTCGCGCCTGCCGCTGGCCGACCGCGTCGCGTCCCGCCTGCAGACCGCGGCGGCGGCGGCGAATGTCCAGCCCTGGCGCCCGTCCGATGCGCTCGGCCAGGCGGGCCAGCGCTACTTCACCCGGGCCTCCGGCGCGCCGCTGACCGATGGCGTGCCGGCGCTCTACACGCTCGATGGCCTCTATCGCGGGTTGCTGCCCGTGCTGGGCCAGGCGGTGCGGCAGGGTGTCGCGGAATACTGGGTGCTCGGGCCGGAGGGAGCGAACCTCGGCACCGACGACCCGGTGCGGCTGGAGCAGGAGGTGCTGCGCCTCTACGCCGAGGAATACGTCCGGCAGTGGCAGCGCATGCTCGACGACATCAACCTGCTCCCGCTGCCGCCCGCGCTGCCGGCACAGGCGGAGGCGCTGAACATCCTCGGCGCGCCGAACTCGCCGGTGAAGGACCTGCTGCGCTCGATCTCGCGGCAGTTGACGCTCGGCACGCCGCCGCAGGGCTGGGCGCCGCCCGGTCGTCAGCCGCGGCCCGCGCCGCAGCCCGGCCAGCCGCCGCAGCAGCAGGAGCCGACCGGCGCCGAGCCCGTCGCCGCCATCGTCGAGCAGCGCTTCGAAGCGCTGCGCACCGCCTCGGGCGACCCGATCGACGGCGTGCTGCGCATCGTCAACGACCTGTTCGTGCAGGTGCAGCGCCTCGCCACCGCGCCGCCCGGCACTGTGCCGGCGCAGCCGGCGGGGCTCGATCCCGGGCAGCGACTGCAGGCGGAAGCGGCGCGCCAGCCGCAGCCGATCCAGCGCTGGCTGAACGCGATGGTCACCCAGACCAACGTCGCGCGTGGCGGCGGGGCGAAGGCGGCGATCGCGGCGGCGGCGGCCCAGCAGCTTGCCCCGGCCTGCCGCGGGCTCGACCAGCGCTTCCCCTTCAACATCAACGGGGAAGACCTGCCGGTCGACGACTTCAACCGGCTGTTCGGCCGCGGCGGCGTCTTCGACCAGTTCTTCACGCAGAATGTCCGCCAGTATGTCGATACGACGCAGAACCCGTGGCGCCCGATGGCGACCGATGGGCTGCCGCCGCCGATCAGCGCGGCGGACCTGATGCAGTTCCAGCGCGCGGCGCAGATCCGGGATGCCTTCTATCCCTCCGCCGCCTCGCTGGGTCTGCGCTTCGACCTGGTGCCGCGCAGCATGGATCCGGGGGCGACGCAGGCGATCCTCGAATTCGAGGGCACGCGCACGGAGATCGCGCAGGGCGGTTCGGCCCGCCCGATCGCGATGTCCTGGCCGGCGCGCGGCAACACGACGCTGACCTTCGATCCGCCGTCCACCGTCGGTCCGCTCGCCTATGACGGGCCGTGGTCGGCGATGCGGCTCGTCATGCGCCGCAACAGCACGCTGGCCGCCGGGCCGTCGCCCGAGCGCCTGCGCCTTCGCGTCCAACAGGGGGAAAGGACGATCGACTTCGAACTGCGCGCGGGGAGCTCCCAGCATCCCTTCGGCCTGGCCGCGCTCCAGCAGTTCCGATGCCCGACCTTCTCCCCCTGACGGGCCTCTACGGCAAGGTGCCGGCGCATGGCGACTTCGTGCGCCGGGGCCTGCCGTCGACCTTCGTCGCGCCGTGGGACGAGTGGCTGCAGGCCGCGATGTCCCGCGCGCGGATGGGGCTCGGAACGCGTTGGGAAGATGCCTGGGATGCCGCCCCGGCCTGGCGCTTCGCCCTGCCGGCCGGCGCCTGCGGGCCCGATGCCGTGGCCGGCGTGATGCTGCCGAGTGTCGACACGGTGGGGCGCCGCTTTCCGATCACGCTGGCGGCGCTGTTGCCGGTGGGCGCAGCCGTGCCCGACGACGCCTGGTTCGATGCGCTCGAAGGCGCGGCGTTGGCCGGACGGTTCGGCCAGGCCGATGCCGACGCCATGGCCGCGGCGATACCGGTGCCCGGCGGACCTCCGGCTGCGACGGCCTTCCCGCTCCTCGCACCGACTGCCCCGCATGCCGACCGCGGCGGAGCGCCGCAGGACGATGCCTGGGACAAGCCGCCCGGTGCCGCAATGGCACATGAGGCCGACACCTCCGGCGCGCATGATGCCGCCCCGTCGGCACCGGACGACGTGATGGCATTGCTCGGAACGGGACCCGTGACGGCGGGGAAGGGATCGGACCCCGATTCCATTGTCGAACTCGACGTGCTGTCGGTCTTCGCCGGCGGCGCTGCGCCGCCTGCGCCACCTGCCGACGGGACGCTCGCCATGCTGCTCGGCGGCGAACCGGACCGGGAGACGCCGACCGCGACCCCTGATCCCTTCGACGCCTTCCTGGGCGACTTCGGGACCACGCCTGCGCCGAACCAGGCGGCGGCGCCGGCGGATACGCCTGCCGACCCGCTCCAGGCGCTGCTCGGCGGCGCGGAGACGCCCCTGCCGCCTGTCGCGGCGCTGCCCTCATGGTCCGACGACGATGGGCCCGATCCGCTGGCCACGCTGATGGCGGCGGCGCCAGAGCCGGCGCCACCGGAGTCCGTGCCGGCACCGGAGGCCACGGCGCCGCCCGTGATTCCGGATGACGTCGAGTTCCTCGGCTTCGCGGACCCCGTCGACGAAGCGTGGCCCGGCGACGCGGCATCCGCCGTCGTCCATGGCGCCGCGGCGCCGCCGGCACCCGAGGGCGGTGGCTGGTGGACGCGCGGCGCGTCGCGCGTTCCGCCGATGGTCTGGCCGCTCCATGGCCTGCCGTCTCCCGACGATTTTGCCTACCTCCTGGAAGCCGAGGCATGAGCGTGCGTCTGACATCCCATGCGGCCACCCATCCCGGCGCCGTGCGGCCTCGCAACGAGGACGCGCTGCTCGACCGACCGGAGATCGGCCTTTGGGCCGTGGCCGACGGCGCGGGCGGGCATGGCGCGGGGGACGTGGCCTCCACGGCGATCATCGCCGCGCTCCAGACCATCCCGCCGGGCCTGTCCGCCGCCGAACTGCTGGCGCAGGTGCGGCTGAAGCTGATGACGGTCCATGACGAGCTGCAGGTCGAGGCCGAGCGGCGCGGGCCCGGACGCATCGTCGCTTCCACGGTCGTCGTGATGCTCGCGCGCGGGGACCATTTCGCGATGCTGTGGGCGGGGGATTCGCGTGGCTACCTGCTGCGCGGCGGCGTCCTGCAGCGCGTGACGCGCGACCACAGCCTGGTGCAGGAACTGGTCGACCAGGGCGCGCTGCGGGAGGAAGAGGCCGAGAGCCATCCGCAGGCCAACGTCATCACCCGCGCGGTCGGTGCCCATGGGGAACTCGAGCTCGACAAGGTCTCGGGCCGTATCATGGAAGGCGACCGCTACCTGCTCTGCACCGACGGTCTGTTCAAGACCATCCCGGAGGCGGAGATCGGCGCCATGCTGTCGAATGGCAGCGACCCGACCGCCATCGTGACCGAGGCGGTGGGCCGCGGCGCGCGCGACAATGTCAGCGTCGTCGCGGTCGCCTGCGTGGATTGAAGCCGCGCTGCTTCAGCCCTTCGGCAGCTCGTAGGTCACGACCTGCTGGGCCGCGTTGATGCTGTCGTCGAGCGCGAAGTAGATGAACTCGATCTCCTCGTAGGAGAACTTCACCGTCTCGATCGGACGGTCGCCGCCGGAGGCGTCCTCGATGGACGACACCCGCGCGTTGGTCAGCGTGACCTCGAGGAAATGCGTGGCCTCGGTCGCCTTGGGGCGCAGCCACCGGACCTGCACCTTCAGCGTCTCCTGCTTCGTCACCTGCATCCAGAGCTGCGCCGAGGTGCTGTCGGCCTGGCGCCGCACGACCGCTTCCTTCAGTTGCGCGGCCGAGAGGACCTGCGCCATCCCGTGCGTGAAGGTGTAGTTGCGGGTCGCACCCCATTCGAAGCCTTCGATCGGCAGCCAGCCTTCCTGCTCGCCCAGCTTGCTCTCCCCGGTCAGGCCGGAGACCTTCATCACGACCGCCATGGCTTTACACCCTGTTCATGATCTGGGTGACGGACTGCGCGCCGCGGACCTGACCCTCGAAGGTCCAGGTCACGACGGTGAAGTCGTCGACGGTGAGGTCGTAGGATTCAGCAGGCCGATCCGTGCCCGATTCCCAACGGCAGGCGACGACGCCGACATCCTTGAGTTCGAGGCGCATGTACTCGACAGGCGCGTCGCTGTCGGTGCGCATGAACACGATGGTGGCCTTGCACTTCGGCCCGCCCCAGAACAGCTCGTTCAGCAGCCCGACGCTCGATCCGTCGGTCGCCTTGGTGATGCGGATGACGTTGATCGACGTGTCCACCTTCGCGCCGAGCCGGCTGTGCGGCTGGCCCGAGAAGCTGCAGGACGACAGCTCGATCCACTCGCCGGACGCGGGATCCTTCGGCACGTCTCCGGGCACCTTGGCCTCGCCCTTGAGCGGGCCGGCCTTGACCCCCTCGAAACACATGAAGATTGCCATCGCCGCCGGACTCCCTGGCAGGTCACTTCATGAAAGATGCCGCCCGGATCGCTCCGGGCGGCATCGTCGCACGCCGCTCGGTGGCCGGCCCGGTGAGGCCGGCTCTGCCTGCGTCAGCCGGTCTTGCCGGTCGAGAGGTCGTAGGACACCGTCTCGGGTTCGCCGGACAGGTTGTCGCCGACGAGCATGTACTTGAACTCGATCTTGTCGAAGTTGAAGGACACCGATTCCGACGGGCGGTCACCACCCGAGGAGATGCTGTAGCCCGAGATGCCGCAGCCCTCGAGGTTGTACTCCATGTAGGTCTGCACCGAGCCGGAGGCCGTGCGGACGAAGGAGATCTTCACCTTCTTGTCGAGCGTGCCCGTCAGCGCCGCGACGAAGAGCTTCGGCGAGGAACCGTCCGACGGCTTCGTGACGGTGATCTCGCTGACGGAGGCGATGCCGCTCTCACGCGTGGACTGGCCGTACGCGGAGGCGATGCCGCGGCCGACGCCGAGCTGGAAGGAGTTGATCTCGATCTGCTTCTTGTAGCCCTCGGTCGTCGCTTCGCCGGGGATACCTTCGTAATCAACGAAAATCGGCATTTGCTGTCCCTTTCCCATCCTGCCCCCGAGGAGCGGCACCGCGCCGCGCCCTGGTGAGCAATTCTATACGTCAGTTGACGTCGTAGCGGAACGACCCGTCGTCGTTCATGCCCACCTTCACCTGAAGGATTTCATGCCCCTCCGCGAGGCGCTCCAGGATGCGCGCGGAGAGCTCGGGCAGCACCGTGCGGCTCAGGATGTTGTCGATGTTGCGCGCGCCCGAGGACACTTCCTTGCAGCGCTCGACGATCGCATCGATCACCGCGTCGTCCACCTGCAGCGGCACGTTGTAGGATTCCTTCAGCCGCTTGCCGATGCTGCGCAGCTTGAGACCCGCGATCTTCTTCAGGATCTCGGGCTTCAGCGGGTAGTAGATGACGACGTTGGTGCGGCCGAGGAAGGCCGGCTTGAAGGACTTGAGCAGCTCGGGCATCAGCGCTTCGCGCAGCTCGTTCGGCTCGGGCGTGAGGTCGGGATCGGCGCAGAGCTTGTCGATCGCATCCGTGCCCGCGTTCGATGTCATGATGATGACGGTATTGCGAAAGTCGATGTCGCGACCCTCGCCGTCCTTCATCGCGCCCTTGTCGAAGACCTGGAAGAACACGTCCTGCACGCCCGGATGCGCCTTCTCCATCTCGTCCAGCAGGACGACGGAGTAGGGACGCCGGCGGACGGCTTCGGTCAGCACGCCGCCCTCGCCGTAGCCGACATAGCCGGGGGGCGAGCCCATGAGCAGGGAGACCTTATGCTCCTCCTTGAACTCGCTCATGTTGATGGTCGTCATGTTCTGCTCGCCGCCATAGAGCAGGTCGGCGACGGCGAGCGCCGTCTCGGTCTTGCCGACGCCGGAGGTGCCGGCCATCAGGAAGACGCCGATCGGCTTGCGCGGGTCCGTCAGGCCCGCGCGCGAGGTGCGGATCGCCTGCGCGATCGCGTCCAGCGCATGGTCCTGGCCGACCACGCGCTCCATCAGGTGGTCCCGCAGCTTCAGGACGGTGTGGATCTCGTCCGAGACCATGCGTCCGACCGGAATGCCGGTCCAGGTACCGACGACGTCGGCGACCGCCTGGCCGTCCACCACCGGGAAGACCAGCGGCTCCTCGCCCTGCAGCTTCTTGAGCGCCTCGGCGGTCTCGCCGAGCTCCTTCTTGAGCGCCTCGGCGTCGACCGGCTCGGCGGGCTTGCCGTCGGGGCCGGGCATCGGCACCGCCGCGGCCTCGATCTGGTGGCGGAGGTCGCGCATCTTCGCGACCAGCGCCTTCTCCTCCTCCCAGCGGTTCATCACCTCGGAGAGTTCGGCGGAGACCTTGGCGTGCTCCTGCTCGAGCGCCTCGCGCCGGACCTTGTGGTCGGCGCCCGTCGCCTCCTCGCGCGCGATCGCGCCGAGCTCGGTGTCGATCAGCGACAGGCGGCGCTGGCGGTCCTCGACCGGGGCGGGGATCGCCGCCTGGGACATGCCGACGCGCGCGCAGGCGGTGTCGAGCAGCGAGACGCCCTTGTCGGGCAGCTGGCGCGCCGGGATGTAGCGGGCCGAGAGCTTGACCGCCTGGGTGATCGCCTCGTCGAGGATGCGCACGCCGTGGTGCTTCTCGAGCGTGCCGACGAGGCCGCGCAGCATGGCCGCGGCCAGCGGCTCGGAGGGCTCCTCGACCTTCACCACCTGGAAGCGGCGGGTCAGGGCCGCGTCCTTCTCGAAGTACTTCTTGTATTCGGCCCAGGTGGTGGCGGCGATGCAGCGCATCTCGCCGCGGGCCAGCGCGGGCTTCAGCAGGTTCGCCGCGTCGTTCTGCCCGGCCGCGCCGCCGGCGCCGATCAGCGTGTGCGCCTCGTCGATGAACATCACGATCGGCGTCGGGGAGGACTTCACGGCGTCGATGACGCCCTTGAGGCGGTTCTCGAACTCGCCCTTCACGCCGGCGCCGGCCTGCAGCAGGCCCATGTCGAGCGAGTAGAGCTTCACGCCCTTCAGCGCGTCGGGCACGTCGCCGGCGGCGATGCGCAGCGCGAGGCCTTCGACCACCGCGGTCTTGCCCACGCCCGCCTCGCCGGTGAGGATCGGGTTGTTCTGCCGGCGCCGGGTCAGGATATCCACCATCTGGCGGATTTCCCCGTCGCGGCCGAGGATCGGGTCGATCTTGCCCGCCTTGGCCTGCGCCACGAGCTCGGTGCAGTACTGGTCGAGCGGGCCGCCGCCCCGCGGCGCCTCGCCCGCGGCGGGCGCGCCGCCGGCGCCGGGCGCGCCGGCCTCGGCCGTCGCCTCGGCGGCCTCCTCGCTGCCCTCGGCCATCTCGCCTAGGTTCCGCCGCACCGCATCGGCCGGCAGGTTCAGCAGCGAAGGCGCGCTCTCGCGCACCGAGCGGCCGAGCGTGTCATCGTTCAGCAACGCCGCCAGCAGGTGGCCCGAACGGATCTTGGCGCTGCCGCTCTCGAGGCTGGTCAGCAGCCAGGCCTCGCGCAGCCAGGTGACGATGTCGGGGGACAGGGACGGCGCGCGGGCATTGCCCGTCTTGAACTTGTCGAGGGCCCGGGTGATCTCGTTCGCCACCCGGCCGGCATCGACACCGCCCTTGCGCAGCACCGCCGAGACATCGGACCCCGAGGTCTCGACGAGCTTCAGCAGCACGTGCTCGATTTCAACGTTGTAATGTGTACGGGACAACGTCAGCCCTGCTGCCGCTTCCAGTTGTCGCCGCGTAAGCGCGTTCATTCGGCCGACGAGAGATTTCAGGTCGATCGCAACCATGCCAGGCGCATCCCTGTGTCTATATGCTGCGCGGCACGGCCCCCCGTCCGCGCTTGAAACGTTAGGGGGGCGTGCGAAACGAGTCCAGCGTGCTAGCGTGATCCGCATCGGCCCCACGGACGGTGGGGTGAGGGGCATCACACGGGAGTTGAGGATGGCGGAAGGGGTGCTCGACGTAGAGGCGCTGTTGGCGCCGCTCGGAACCGGCGACGGCGCTGGCGAGGACATCAGGGAAGACTATTCACCCACCTCGATCTACCAGCGCATCCGGACGCAGCGGAACGACGCCCGCGCCGGCGAGCGGTTGATGGATGGCGGCGACCCCGACGCCAATCCGGCGACGATCCAGGGCGCCTGGCGGCAGGTGAAGTCGCTCGGCATCGACTGCCTGGGTTCGAAGGCCAAGGATTTCGAGATCGCGGCCTGGATGGCGGAGGCGGTCATCCGCCTCGACGGCCTGAAGGGTCTGACCGATTCCGCCGCCCTGATCAGCGGGCTCTGCCAGCAATACTGGGACAACGGCCTGCCGCGGCTGGACGGGGAGGACGGGATCGACGGCCGCGCCGCGCCGATCGGCGGCCTGTCCGGGGATGGCGCCGACGGGACGCTGATGGCGTCGATCCGCCGCTACACGCTGTTCCGGCGTGCCGACGGATCGCCCTGCGACCTGTTCACCTGGCAGCGGTCCGAGGAGACCGCCGGCATCGCCGACAAGGCGCGCAAGGAACAGCGCATCAAGTCGGGCGTGCCGGAGTTCGACGCCCTGCAGAACGAGGCGCGGGCCGACGTGCCCTACCTGCGCGGCGTCGGGATCGAGGCGCGCAGCGCGCTGAAGGCCTGGACCGCGATGGACGCCGTGCTGTCGGAGAAGTTCGGCTCCGACGCCCCGTCGACGCGCCGCGTCGCCGAGGCCCTGTCCGCCATCATCGACATCAGCACCGCCATCGCCGGGGCCCCGCCGCCCGAGGCGACCGAGGGCGAACCGGAGGAAGCCATGGCCGAGGCCGGGGCAGAGGAAGGGGCCGCCGCCGTCGGCGGCGTCGCCATGGCGGCGGGAGCGCCCCGCGCGATGCGCACGCGCGATGACGCGATCCGGCAGCTCGAGGACATCGCGAACTTCTTCCGCAAGACGGAACCCCACTCGCCGCTGGCCTTCGTCCTCGACGATGCCGTGCGGCGCGCGCGCATGCCGTTGATCGAACTGCTGGCGGAAATCCTGCCGGATGCCGCTGCGCGGACCAAGATGCTGACCGTCCTGGGCATCAGGGTAACGGAAGGCGAATGACCCCCCGTCCAGGGGGGTGCGAATGGTGACCTAGATGCGTTGACCCCGGTCCGGGGGCCTGCGTAATCTCCTTCGCGACCGTAACTTTTTCTTGGGCACGGACCTCGCCCGCAGGAGGAACCTCTTCATGAGCAGCGTGCACGACAAGCTCGCGCGGGTCCGCAAGCCGCGCGTCCACATCACCTACGAAGTCGAGACCGAAGGCGCGCAGATCGAGCGCGAACTGCCCTTCGTCGTCGGCATCCTGGGCGATTTCGCCGGCGATCCGACCGAACCCCTGAAGCCGCTGGCCGAGCGCAAGTTCGTCCAGATCGACCGCGACAACTTCAACGATGTGATGGCGCGCATCCAGCCGGGCCTGAACATCAAGGTCGACAACACGCTCGCCGGCGACGGCAGCCAGATGGCGGTGAACCTGAAGTTCCGCAGCCTCGAGGATTTCGAGCCGCAGCGCGTCGCCGAGCAGGTGCCGGCGCTGAAGGCGATGCTCGAGACCCGCGCCAAGCTGCGTGACCTGATGTCCAAGGTCGATCGCTCCGAGGAGCTGGAAGGCCTGCTCGAGCAGGTCCTCCAGGACAAGGACAAGCTCGACAAGCTGTCGGCCGAACTCGGCCTCGACAAGAAGGGCTGATACCATGAGCGAGTCCCAGACCTCCGCCGCCGGCGCCACGACGACCGAGCTCGAGGGCGGCCTTGGCCTCCTCGACCAGGTCCTCGGCGCCACCAAGCAGACCGAGAAGGACCGTGCGCAGGACCTGATCAAGGCCCTGACCGAGGAAGCGCTGAAGGGCACCGTCACCTTCAGCCGCAACCTGCAGCAGACCTTCGACCGCGCGATCGCCGCGATCGACCAGAAGGTCAGCGAGCAGCTCAACAAGGTGATGCACCACGAGCGCTTCTCGAAGCTCGAGGGCTCCTGGCGCGGGCTGCACTACCTGGTCATGAACTCCGAGACCGGGACCTCGCTGAAGCTGCGCATGCTGCAGGCGAGCAAGCGCGAGCTGTCGCGCGACCTGCAGAAGGCGGTCGAGTTCGACCAGTCGCAGCTGTTCAAGAAGATCTACGAGAACGAGTTCGGCACGCCGGGCGGCGAGCCCTACGGCGCGCTGATCGGCGACTACGAGTGGACCAACCACCCCGACGACATGGAGACGCTGCGGCTCATCTCCTCCGTCGCGGCCGCGTCCTTCGCGCCCTTCATCTCGGCGGCCTCGTCCCAGCTGTTCGGCATGGACGACTACCGCGAGTTGTCGAAGCCGCGCGACCTCGCGAAGATCTTCGAGACGGCCGAGTACACCAAGTGGCGCGCGCTCCGTGACACCGAGGATGCGCGCTTCCTCAACCTCGTCATGCCGCGCACCATCGCCCGCCTGCCCTACGGCGCCGGGACCGTGCCGGTCGAGGAGTTCAACTACGAGGAAGCGCCGTACGACGCCGCCGGCAAGCCGAAGGCGATGGAGCACAACGACTACTGCTGGATGAACGCGGCCTACGTCATGGGCGCGCGTCTGACCGACGCCTTCGCCCAGTACGGCTTCTGCGTCGCCATCCGCGGTGCCGAGGGCGGCGGCAAGGTGTCGAACCTGCCGACGCACGTCTTCACCTCGGACGACGGCGACAGCGACACGAAGTGCCCGACCGAGATCGGCATCACCGACCGTCGCGAGGCGGAGCTCTCGGGCCTCGGCTTCCTGCCGCTCTGCCACTACAAGAACACCGACTACTCCGTGTTCTTCGGCGCGCAGTCGGTCCAGAAGCCGAAGAAGTACGACCGGCCGGAAGCGACGGCGAACGCCGCCATCTCCGCCCGCCTGCCGTACCTCATGGCGACCAGCCGCTTCGCCCACTTCCTGAAGGTGATGGCGCGCGACAAGATCGGCTCCTTCATGGAGGCGAGCGACGTCGAGGTCTGGCTGAACCGCTGGATCAAGAACTACGTCAACTCCAACGCCAATGCCGGCCAGGAGATGAAGGCGAAGTACCCGCTGCGCGAGGCGAAGATCGAGGTGAAGGAGGTGCCGGGCAAGCCTGGCGTCTACAACGCCGTGGCCTATCTCCGCCCGTGGCTGCAGATGGAGGAACTCTCGACCTCCATGCGCATGGTCGCGCGCATTCCGCAGAAGGCGTGATCACGGCCGGGCGGGGCAGGGGGGTGCGGCGCCATGCCGCAGAACACCGGACCTGAACCGCCCGTGCCCCTCCGGGCGGTTGTCCGCTCTGGCCAATTCCTTGGCCAGGGCGCCGGCGCCGAGGGTGCGGAGCGGATCGCGGCCTTCATCGCCGAACCTTCGGCGGCCGCGGCCCTCCAGGAGTGGTTCGGACCCAATCTGGCCTTGATGCTGCGCCACGACGGCAGCGCCGCCGGGCGCCGCCGTGCGATCGCGCGCCTCGAAGAAGCGGTGGACCGCGACATCGCGGCGCTCGACCGGATGGTCGGCACCCAGCTCGATCGGGTCCTTCATCACGACCGGGTCCGGCGGTTCGAGGGATCCTGGCGCGGCGTCGCATGGCTGCTCGACCGCGTGCCCTTTGGCTCGCGGATCAAGGTGCGCCTGCTGACGGTGCGGTGGGCCGAGATCTGCCGCGACTTCGAGCGCGCCCTGGAATTCGACCAGTCCAACCTGTTCAAGATGATCTACGAGGGGGAGTTCGGCACGCCGGGCGGCGAACCCTTCGGGATGATCCTGGCCGATTACGAGATCCGTCACGCCCCGGGGCCGGGCAGCCCGACCGACGACGTGGCCGCGCTGGATGGCCTGTCGGCCGTCGCCGCGGCCGCCTTCGCGCCGGCGGTGATCGCGGCCCATCCGGCGCTGCTGGGCTTCGATGCCTGGACGGGGCTGGGCGCGGCCGCGGACCTGACGGACGTGCTGCGCTCCAACGATCGCAACCGCTGGCGCTCGCTGCAGGGACGCGAGGATACGCGCTTCCTGTCCGTGGTGCTGCCGCGGGCCCTGGCGCGCTCGCCCTGGCCGGACGATGCGACGCGGGCGGATGGGTTCCGCTATCGCGAACATGCCCCGGATTCCGCGTCCCGCATTTGGATGAATGCCGGCTTCGCTCTGGCCTCCGCGGCGATCCGCGCCTTCGCGCGGTCGTCCTGGCCGGCGGATGTGCGCGGCGCGGCCATCTCGCGGGAGGCTATGGGCGGCGTGGTCGATGCCCTGCCGTCGGAGCGCCTGTCCGGTGACCCGCGCACCGGTCCGCTGCGCCCGCCGGTCGAGGTCGCGCTGACGGACGAGCAGGAACGCCAGGCGGTCGAGCACGGGCTGGTACCCTTCATCGGGCTCGAACTCCTGCCGGAGGCGACCTTCGCGGCGGTGCCGTCGATCCACCGTCCCCCGCGCCAGACCGGGGACGGGGCGACGATCGCCAATGCGAACCAGCGCCTGTCGGCGCAGTTCAACGCGATGCTCTGCGTCAGCCGCTTCGCCCATTGCGTGAAGCTGATGGGCCGCGACATGGTCGGCTCCTTCAAGACGCATGACGAAATCCAGAGGCGCCTGCAGAAGTGGCTGCAGGGCTTCACCAATGTTTCCTCCGCCGCGGGCGACCAGGGGGCCAGGTACCCGCTGCGCGACGCGCGGGTCGAGGTGAGGGAAAAGCCCGGGCAACCGGGAGTCTTCGGCTGCATCATCCAGTTGCAGCCGCATTATCAGTTGGACGAGGTGGGGGCGGCTTTCCGCCTCGTCACGGATCTCCAGGCGGCGAGGCAAGCAGCATGAGCACGGCAGGCGACGCATTCAAGGCGGGCGACATCGAAGGGGCGGTCGCGGCGGCGACGGCGGCGGTCAAGGCTGCCCCGCGCGAACCGGGGCCGCGCTGGCTGCTGGCCGAGATGCTCTGCTTCGCGGGTGAGTTCGAGCGCGCCGACCGCGCCCTCGATGCAGTGATCGAGGACAACCCCTCCCCGACCGTGATGGAGTTCCGGCAGCTCATTCGCGGCGAGGTGGTCCGCCGCCAGGTGCTGCTCGATGGCCGCGTGCCGAAGTTCCAGGGCGAGGACCCGACGGATGCGCAGAAGGCCGCGGCCCAGGCGATCACGCTGTTGCGCGCCGGAGACGGCGCAGGCGCCGCCGCTGCATCGGCCGAGGTCGAGACGCTGCGCCCGCGCGTCACCGGCAAGATCGATGGCGTCGCCTTCGACGATTTCCGCGACGCCGATGACGTCTTCGCCGCGATGATCGAGGTGATCACCGCCGGCGGGGAGTACATGTGGGTGCCGACCGAGCGCCTGCGCATGCTGTCCTTCGACGCGCCGAAGCGGCCGCGCGACCTGTTCTGGCGCCGCTGCACCATCGAGATGAAGGACGGCCAGGAGGGCGTGGTCTACCTGCCGTCCATCTACGGCTGGACGTCGAAGGACATGCCGAATCCGCTCCGCCTCGGCCGCGGGACGGAATGGCAGGACGAGGGCGGGCTTGTCCGCGGCATCGGCATGCGCGAATTCCTGATCGGCGAGGACTCCAAGACCCTGACGGAGCTTGAAGAGATCGCCTTCGACTGAGGTACGCCATCCGGCCATGAGCGACACACGCACCAGTCCGCGGATCCGCCTGCCGCTGCTCGATCGGCTGCTCGACGCCGATCCCGACAGCCCGCGGGATCCGCCGCTGTCGCAGTCGCTCGCCATCGAGCAGCTGCGCCTCGCGGTCCGCCGCGACATCGAGGCGTTGCTGAACGCGCGTCGGCGGCGGCTGCCGCCGGATACGGGGCTGTCCGAACTGGTGCTCTCCCCGGTCGGCTACGGCGTGCCGGATCCGACCGCGGGATCCTTCACCGAGGAGGAGCGGCGCAACGCCATCTCGCGCGAGATCCAGGCGACCATCGCGCGCTTCGAGCCGCGCCTGACCAACATCAAGGTGCAGCTGCGCAAGGACGAGCGGGACGCGGTGGACCGCGTGCTGCGCCTGCGGATCGAGGCCATCCTGCGGACCGACCCGGTGCCCGAGCAGATCTCCTTCGAGACCCTGGTGCGTCCGACGACGCTTGACGTCGCGGTGAACGAAGGCAGGTAGGGCCATGTCCGAAAGCCTGCTGCCCTATTACAACCGGGAACTCGCCGCGATCCGCAAGGCCGCGGGCGAATTCGCGGACGCCTATCCCAAGGTGGCCGCCCGGCTGCGCGTCACGCCCGAGGCGGTGGACGACCCCTATGTCGAGCGCCTGCTCGAAGGCGTCGCCTTCCTTGCCGCGCGGGTCCAGCAACGCCTCGACGACGAGTTGCCCGAGTTCAGCGAAACGCTGCTCGAGATGCTCTCGCCGCACCTGCTGGCGCCGGTGCCCTCGATGACGACGCTGAGGCTCAGCCCGCCGCCCGACGCCACCGGGCCGGTGCACGTGCCGCGCGGCCTGATGCTCGAGACCGACCCGGTGCGCGGCGAGCCGGTGCGCTTCACCACCTGCCACGACGTCACGATCTGGCCGGTCGCGATCGAATCGGTGCGCCTGTCGGGCCAGCCCATCGCAGCCCCTGCCAACAATCGGGTGCAGGGGGCCATGGCGTGCCTGCGGCTCGTGCTGCGGACGACGGCGCCGGACCTGCCATTCGCCAAGGTCGGTCTCGATCGCCTGCGGCTGCATCTTCGCGGCGTCGGGGCGATGCCCTCGCTGCTGCACGAACTGCTCTGCACCTCGACGCTCGGCCTCGCGGTGGCCGATGGACCCGCGGATCCGAAGCCGACCCTGCTCGGACCGGAATGCCTGCAGCCGGCCGGCTACGACCAGAACGAGGCCGCGCTGCCCTGGCCGCGCCGCGCCTTCGCGGGCTACCGCATGCTGACCGAGTGGTTCGCCTTCCCCGAGAAGTTCCTCTACATCGACCTCACGGGCCTCGAGGCGCGGACGCTTTCGCAGGACAGCGGGAAGATCGAGATCTTCATCTATCTCTCCCGCGCGATGCCGGAACTGGAGCGGACCCTCGCGGTCGAGAACCTGGTTATCGGCTGCACGCCGGCCATCAACATCTTTCCGCATCGCTGCGAGCCCATCTCGCTCGACGGCACGCAGGCCGAATGGATGGTCGTGCCGGATGCGCGGCGCCCGACAGCGCTCGAGATCTACGCCATCGAACAGGTGCGCGAGAGCCGGCCGGACGGCCAGCGGCGTCCCGTCCTGCCCTTCTATCGGCTGGGTCGGGAGGAGGAGGACGCCGACGAGGTCGCCTCCGCGAACTACGTCACCTTCCGCCGCGGCGCGACGCCGCCGATCACCGGTACGCAGACCTGGATCGAGCTGCGCGACGCCGCCTTCGACCCGCTGCGCCCCGCCGAGGGCGTGCTGACGGTCGAGGCACTGTGCTGCAATCGCGACCTGCCGGTCCTGCTGCCCTTCGGTGCGGGCCAGCCCCGCCTGCGCGTCTCGCAGGGCGGCATGCCGCTGTCAGGGGTCGACTGCCTGTCCCCCCCGACGCCCACCCTGCGGCCGGGGCTGAACGATCGCGGCGCCTGGCGGCTCATCTCCCATCTCGCGCTGAACCATCTGTCGGTGACGGGCGGCGAGAACGGTGCGGCCGCCCTGCGCGAGATCCTCCGGCTGCACGATCTGCGTGACACGGCGGAGACGCGCGCGGCCCTCGCCGCCCTCGTCTCCGTCGACACGCAGCCCGGCGTCGCGCGGCTGCCGGGCGGGCGCGCGGGGGCCTTCGCGCGCGGCCTCGATGTCACGCTGACCTTCGACCAGCAGGCCTGGGTGTCGGCGGGCCTGTATCCGCTGGCGCAGGTGCTCGAGCGCTTCCTCGCGCTGCAGGTCTCGGTCAACGCGTTCTCGCGCACCATGGTCGCGCTGCGCGGGCGTCCCGGCATCGTTGCCCGCTTCGCCCCGCGGAGCGGCACGCGGACGCTGTTGTGAGCGACCCCGGCACACCCCAGCCGCCGGTCGAGGATCCCCCGGGCGCCGCGCCGGAGGAGGCCCAGCCCGGCCCGCCGCCGGCGGAGGAGCCGGTTGAGGTCCCACCGGAGCCGCCCGCGAGCCTGCCGGACCTCGAGGCGCTGTCGGTCGCGACCGAGGAGGAAGCGGCCGCGGCCCGGCCCCCGCCCGAACCGCCGGCCTCGCCGTCGCTCAACCCGGTGCCGCCGGTGGATCGGCTGCGCCGCGACCCGTCGCGCTTCGACCTCGATCAGGCCTTCGCCGTCACGATCGCCGCCTCGCGCAGCAATCCCGACGCGCCGGAGGAACTGCGCCTGCGGAGCGCGCCGCGGCTGTCGATGCCGGGCGGCCCGGTCGTGGCTGCGAAGCCGGAAGATGGGGAACTGACGCTCGGCACCTTCGGCCTGGTCGGGTCGGGGGGCGTGCTGCCGCGCCACCACACGGCGCTGGTCGCCGCGGAGCAGCGCAAGCGCTCGACGGCGCTGCACGCCTTCCTCGACATGCTCGCGCGCCGGGCGGTCGGGCTCTATGCCAAGGCTGGCGCCAAGTATCGCCCGACGCGCAACGCCGAACCGACGGCGCGCGCCCTGTCGGCGGCGATCGGCATGGGCACGCCCTTCCACGAAGGGCGCATGAAGGTCCCGCCGGAGGATCTGCTCTTCCATGCCGGCAACCTCGCCTCCCGCACCCGCAGCGCCGAACGCCTGCGCGCCATGCTCGAGGCCGAGACCGGTCGGCGCGTCGAGATCGAGGAATTCGCGGGCGGCTACATCCGCCTGCCGGCCACCGAGCAGACCCGCATGCCGCGCGGGCGTGGGCCCGTGCAGCACGCCGCCCTCGGCGTCTCGGCCGTGGCCGGCGCCCAGGTCTGGGATCCGCATGCCCGCTTCATCATCCGCTTCGGCCCGCTGACGCAGAAGGAATTCGAGGCGCTGCTGCCCGGTACGCCCGCCTGGCTCACGGTGACGCAGCTCGCCCGGCTTTTCGTCGGCCCCGACACCTCCTTCGCGGTGAACCTGGTGCTGAAGAAGGACGAGGTGCCGCCGGCGCGCGCCGGCGGGGGCGCCCGCCTCGGCTGGTCGAGCTGGAGCGGCACCTCGCGCGCCCGCACCGTCGATGCGCGCGACGCCGTGTTCGAACCGCGGGAGGTCGTTTGATCCCTCTCGCCCGCGATCGTCGCGCCGGGCCGCGCGACTGAGGAGCCTTCCCGTGTCCGACGCCAAGACGCGCTACGGCGCGGCCGACATCCGCTACGTCGCGGCCTTCGATCCGGACATCTCGCCCGCGCGCGTGCAGGTCGCCCTCGCGCTGCACGACACGCTGTGGAACCCGCCCGACCGGGAACGGATGACCTTCCTCGACATCGGCTGCGGGCGTGGGCTGACGTCCTGCATGCTGGCCGCGGCCAATCCGGGCTGGGACGTGATCGGGCTCGACCTGCAGCCGGTTCACATCGCCGAGGCGCGCGAGATCGCCGCCGAGGCCGGCCTCGACAACGCCCGCTTCATCGAAGCCGACCTCGCCGAGCTGGACGAGGAATCGAGCGCGGCGCTGCTGCCCGAGGTCGACATCGTCATCTGCAACGGCGTCTGGACCTGGGTGCCCGATCCGGTGCGCCAGGGCATCGTCACCCTGTTGAAGTCGCGCCTGCGCGCCGGCGGCGTCGTGCTCATGGGCTACAACTCCCTGCCGGGCTTCGCCGACTGCATCGTCCTGCAGCGCATCCTGTACGAGGTGTCGGAGGGCGTGGCGGGCAGCGAGTCCGAGAAGGGCGCCGCGGCACTCGCGGTGCTCGAGCAGCTGCGCGACTCCGGCTCGCCCTACCTGCCGCACCCGAAGGTCCTCAGCCACGTGATCGAGGCGGCGCGCACGGCGCCGGCCTACATGGCGCATGAATGGTTCACGCCCTTCTGGCGGCCGGTCTTCCACGCGGACCTGGCGCGCGATCTCGCGGCGGCGCGGCTCGACTACGGCGGGCCGGCGCGACCGGCGGCGAGCCTGCTGCACCTGAACCTGGACCCGGCGCGCCGCGACGCGATGGCGCAGCTGCCTGCGACGATGGATCCGGAGACGGTCGGGGATGCCTTCCTCGAACGGCGCTTCCGGTCGGACCTCTTCATCCGGGGGCGCCGCCCCGGCGGGCGGCAGACGCTGGGCGACATCCGCTTCGCGCTCGGCGTGAACCCGGAACACGCCGTGATGCGCATCGGGACGCAGACCGGCGTGGCCAATCTCGGCGAGGCAGCCGAGCAGGCGATCCTCGGCGCGCTGGCGGCCGGGCCGCAGCGGGTGCGCGACCTGGTCGCGCTGCCGGCCTGTGCGGGCCTGACCGAGGCCGATGTCGCGCTGATGCTGTTCGATACGTTCACCGCCCATCCGCTCTGGCGCGACATCCCGAACGATCCGGCCTTCGCGGCGCGTGCGGCCCGCTGCAACCACGTCATCGCCCGGCGCCTCGGACGCGAGGCCTTCGCCAGCAAGGCGCCGCTCGGCGCCGTGGTGCCGGCGCTGGGCAGCGCCTTCGCGCTCGGCATGGCGGATCTCGCGGTCATCGCGGCCATCCAGGGCGGCGTGCCTGCGGACCCCGAGGCGCTCGCCCGGCGGCTCACGCCGCGGCGCGACGATCCGGACGCCGTCGCCACGGTGCGCAAGGCGGTGGAGGCGACGCTGACCCACCATCTCGGGGCCTGGCGTGCCCTGGGCGTGGTCTGAGGCGATGCACGGCAGGCAGGGAGCCCCGACGTGACCCACGCGACCGCCCGCTACGGCGCCGCCGATGTCCGCTACATCGTCGACTTCGATCCCTACGCCTCGCCGGCACGCCTGCACCTGGCGCTCGCCATCGCCGACACCGAATGGGAACCGCGCGACCGCGACCGGCTGACGGTGCTCGACATCGGCTGCGGGCGGGGCACCACCGCGCTGCTGCTCGCCGCGGCCAATCCGGGCTGGGACGTCATCGGGCTGGATCTGCAGCCGGCGCATGTCACCGAGGCGCGGGAGATCGCGGCCGAGGCGGGCCTGTCGAACCTGCGCGTCATCGAAGCGGACCTTGCGGAGTTCGACGAGGCGCGCGCCGCCCGCCTGCTGCCCGAGGTCGACATCGTGATCTGCCGCGGCGTCTGGACCTGGGTGCCGGACGTGGTGCGGCAGGGGATCGTCGCCCTGCTCAAGTCCCGTGTCCGCCCTGGCGGCCTGGTGCTGATGGGCTACAACGCGCTGCCGGGCTTCTCGGTCGCGATCGTGCTGCAGCGCCTGTTGCACGAAGCGGTGCGGGGCGTGCCGGGTACCGAGGCGGAGCGCGGTCGCCACGCGCTTGCGGTGCTGCAGCAGTTGCGCGAGCTCGGCTCGCCGTATCTGCCGCCACCCAAGGTGCTCGACGGCATCATCGGCCTGGGCAACGTCTCGCCGGCCTACATGGCGCATGAATGGTTCACCGGATTCTGGCGACCGGTCTTCCATGCTGACCTGGCGAAGGACCTGGCGGCCGCGCGTCTCGAATTCGGGGGACCGGCGCGGGCCTCGACCGGCATGGCCGAGTTGCAGCTGCGCCCGCAGCAGCAGGAGATGCGCAACAGCCTGCCGGAGTGGATGCATCCGGAGACGACCTACGACCTGTTCCTCAACCGCCGCTTCCGCACCGACATCTTCGTGCGCGGACGCCGGCCGGGCGGGCGACGGCGACTGGGCGAGATCCGCTTCGCCATGGCGGGCAACCCCGATCATGCGACGATGCGCCTGCCCACCCAGGCCGGCCAGGCGGGCCTGCCGGAACCGCAGCAGCGCGCGCTGCTCGAAGCGCTGGCGCAGGGTCCGCGGACGCTGGCCGAACTCGGCGCGCTGCCGGGCATGACAGACCTGACGCTGCCCGACATCGCGGTGATGCTGGCCGACACCAGCACCGCCCTGCCGCTGTGGCGCGACCCGTCGGACGATCCGGCGATCGCCGCGCGCGCGGCGCGCTGCAACGCGGCGCTCGCGCGGCACTTCGCGGTCGAAGCCGCGGCGGCCAATTCGCCGCTCGGCGCGGTCTGCCACGCCTTCGGCAGCGCCTTCCCGCTGTCGGGCACGAACCTCGCGATCGTCGTCGCGCTGCAATCGGGCGTGCCGGCGGATGCCGATCTCCTCGCTCGCGACCTCGCGCCCGATCCGGACGACGCGCCGGCCGTGGCCGCGCTGCGGGAGGAGGTCAACGGCACCCTGGCGCTGTACCTCGGCGCCTGGCGGGCCCTCGGCGTCGTATGACCGGCGGCCCCTCCGGAG
Source organism: Neoroseomonas marina (assembly GCF_012927745.1). Lineage (GTDB taxonomy): Bacteria > Pseudomonadota > Alphaproteobacteria > Acetobacterales > Acetobacteraceae > Neoroseomonas > Neoroseomonas marina. The sequence continues at coordinate 355,841 of NZ_JABBKX010000001.1, read as the reverse complement.
CGCCACGAACGCACCGGCGGGACCGCGCATGACCGACGCCCGCGACCGCTACGGCGCGGCGCATCTGCGCTACATCGCGGCCTATCAGGAATCGGCATCGCCGGCGCGGCTGCACCTGGCGCTCGCGCTGGCCGATACGGCCTGGAATCCGCCGGACCGCGACCGTCTGACGGTGCTCGACATCGGGTGCGGACGCGGTCTCACGGCCTGCCTGCTGGCCGCGGCGAATCCGGGCTGGGACGTGATCGGCCTCGACCTTCAGCCGGTCCATGTCGCCGAGGCGGAGGAGGTCGCCGCGGAAGCGGGCCTCGCCAACGCGCGCTTCATCGAGGCCGACCTTGCCGAGCTCGACGCCGCGGCCTGGGAGCGCCTGCTGCCGCCGGTCGACGTCGTGATCTGCCACGGCGTCTGGACCTGGGTGCCGGACGCGGTACGCGAGGGCATCGTGCGGCTGCTGCGCGCGCGGCTGGCACCGGGCGGGCTTCTGCTGGTCGGCTACAACGCCCTGCCGGGCTATGCCGACTGCATCGCTCTGCAGCGCCTGCTGTTCGAGGCGTCCCGTCGGGCCTCGGGCGGGGAGGCGGGCCAGGCCGCCGCAGGCCTCGCAATGCTCGAACATCTGCGCGACATGGGATGCCCATACCTGCCGCGGCGCGGCGTGCTGGAACAGATCATCGCGACTGCGCGCGAGGCGCCAGCCTACATGGCGCATGAATGGTTCACGCCCTTCTGGCGTCCGGTGTTCCATGCCGACCTGGCGCGCGACCTCGCCGCCGCCGGGCTCGAATATGGGGGCACTGCGCGACCGGGCGTGAGCGCGCCCGCCCTGCAACTGCGCGCGGACCAGCGCGCGATCCTCGACGGGCTCGTCCCGTCGATGACGCAGGAGACGGCGGCGGATGTCCTCCTCGAACGACGCTTCCGCAGCGACATCTTCGTGCGCGGGCGGCGGACCGGCGGCCTGACCGCGCTGCCGGGGATCGTCTTCGCGGGCATCGAGCTGCCCCCCACCCCGCGGATCGAGGTGACGACGCAGCGGGGACCCCTTGCGCTGGAAGGGCCGCCGGCGGAGGCGATCCTGGCTGCGCTCGCGGCTGGACCGGTCCGGCTGGGCGACCTCGCGGCGCGCAGCGGGCTGTCCGCGGCCGACATCGCGGTGATGCTGCTCGACAGCCGCATCGCGGTGCCGCTGTGGCGCGACGCGCCGCTGCATGCCGCGGGCCATGCGCGGGCGGCGCGCTGCAATGCCGTGATGTTGCGCCGCTTCGGGGGCGAGTCCCTGGCCGGCCCCCGGCCGCTCGGTGCCGTTGCGCCGTCGCTGGGGGGCGCGATCGGCGTGCCGGTTTCGACGCTGTCGCTTCTCGTCGCGCTGCAGTCCGGCGTGCCGGCCGAAGCGGATCGCCTCGCCGCCCATCTGGGCCGATCCGTGGCGGAGATTGACTCACTGCTGACGCGCCATGCCGGGGCCTGGCGTGATATCTTTCGACTGTGAACCGCTTCGGATGCGCACCCCACGCACCCGTGATACGCATAACGTCATCGAAGGAGGGATCATCATGACCCGCTCGCTGCTTCTCGCCGGTGCCGCCGCGCTGGCGCTGTTCTCCGGGGCGCCCGGCGCCCTGGCGCAGTCCGATCCCGCGGCGCTGCAGCTGATCGAGCGCCTGCGTCCGCAGGCCGGCGGCCAGACCCGCGGCATCCGAGTCCCTGGCGCTTCCGAAGGCACGACGCAGCCCACCACGCCGAGCCAGCCGCCCGCGGCCGTCGCCGGCCCCGGCGCGCCGACGGTGTCCCCCGGCGCCACCAGCAGCTCGCGTCCGACCCAGGCGGTGGTCCGCCCGCCGGTGCGCGAGACGACGTCCGACGCGCCGTCGGCCTCGATCACGGTCATGTTCGCCACGGGCTCCGCGGTGCTCACGCCGGAAGCGGAACGCGCCCTCGCGCCGCTCGGCCGCGCGCTGAGTTCGCAGGACCTCTCCGCCTTCCGCTTCCGGATCGAGGGCCACACCGACACGGTCGGCGACGCCGGGTCGAACCAAGCGCTCTCCGAACGCCGCGCGGCGGCGGTGCGCGAGTACCTGATCAACAAGTTCGGGGTGAACCCCGGTCGTCTCGAGGCCGTCGGCCTTGGCGAGACGCAGTTGCTGGTCCCGACGCCCGACGGGACGTCCAACGCGCGCAACCGGCGCGTCCAGGTCGTCAACATCGGCAGCTGACGGCGGGCGCATGACCGACCCGGACGCGACGGTCGTCCTGCCGCGACCCCAGGCGGTCGCATCCTCGGCCGGTGCCTCCGTGGCCCGGCCGGGATCCCATGGCCGGACCTTGACCCTGGTCGCGGCCGGAGCGGTCGTGGCAGCCGGCGTCGCCGGGGCAGGGGCCTGGTACTGGCTCCGGTCCGGGGCGCCGGAAACGCCGGCCAAGCCGGAAGGGCCCGCGGTCGTCCAGCCGCCACCGCCCACGCCGGCCGAGACGACACCGCGTCTGGCCGCGGCCGATGCGATCTTCGGTCACCGCGCCACGGCGCCGACCCTGTTCCGCCTCGCGGAAAATCCTCGGGTCTTCGTCTTCGACTTTCCCGATCTCGACGCCCAGGCAGCGACCTTCAACCGCGTTGCCGCGCTGGTGGAGAAGGTGGGTCAGCCTCGCGACCGGCTGCTCGACGATGCCGCGCTGGCCGCGGCCATCGCGCGCAGCGGCGATACCGCGGCGACCTACTACTACGGGCACAATTACCGCGGTCGCGACCTCGAGCGCTTCTTCATGCTGGCGGACCGCGACTCGATCGCGCTCAACCCCTCCGAGCAACGCCTGCGGCAGGAGGTGCAGCGGCTGCGCGGCCTCGTCCCCGCGCCCGGCGACTTCGCCATCATCTCCGTGCCGGGTCTGGAATCCCGCGTCGATCCGACGATGCGCCGCGCGATCCTCAACCACGAGATCGGCCACGGGCACTTCTTCACCAATACCGAATTCGCCGAACACGTCGCCAAGGTCTGGCGCGAGGTCTTCACCGAGCAGGAGCGCGCGGCGTTCCGCGCCTTCCTCGAGCGGGAAGGCTACGACCCCGCGCTGGAAGAGGTGATGATGAACGAGGCGATGGCCTATCTGCTCTTCACGCCGGATGCGCGCTTCTTCACGCCGATGCATGCCGGGCTGACCGAGGCGCGGGCGGAGCAACTGCGGACCGCGCTGCGCGCGCGCGCGCCGCTCTGACCCGAAGGCGTCGACGCATGGGCGGCGGGAGTCCGGCCGGAACCGCAACCGACCCCGGACCGCCCCAGCGCGGGACCCATGCGGCATGAGGGAGTTCGTGCAGCGCGTCCGCGAGATGGCGACCAAGGCCGGCGGCGCGTACATCCCCTTCTCCCAGTGCCTCGAGCCGACGGCCACGCTGATCCGCGCCCTGCCGGCGACCGCGGGCGGCATCTGCCAGGCGTTGTGCGCGAAGTGGATCGCCGAGCACGCGAACGACCGTTCCGTGTGGAATTGGCTCTGCACGCCGGGAACGATGAACGTTCGCCCGGCGATGATCGCCAACCTGATGATCAACTTCGCCGAAAGCGTCGCGGCCCCTGGCAGCGCGGCCTTCAATCCGACGGTCCGGCCCGGCGCGGGGCAGGGCGACATGCTGTTCCAGGACGTCGTGACGGAGAAGTACCTCGCCCTCTACGGCGTGGTCCGCCGTCGCATGGCGCGGGCCGGGATGACGCGCCCGCACGCGTATCGCAGCGGCCAGGCGATGGGGATGCGCATTGCCCGCGACCTCGATCCCGACCAGTGGAACGGGCAGAACTTCTATGTGCTGGTCTCGATCCTGGGGCCGGCCGGCGGCCATGCGCTCTGCACCTATGTCGGCAGCCGCGACGTCTGCTTCTTCGACCCCAATTTCGGCGAGTTCTACTTCGACACCCGCGCGAAATTCAAAGCCTTCATGAAGGATTTCTGGCGGATCTCGGGCTACCGGGACGAGTTCAACGCCTACTACCTGCTCGATTTCGGCAAGGCGCGGAACTGAGCGCTCGCCGGTTCGGAGCGGACGGCGCGTCGGGCCGTCAGCGCGGCACGCGCGCCAGCAAGGCCAGCATCGCCAGCCAGTGACGCTCCGCGGCGACGGGGTCGAACCCCGTCGAATCCGGTTGCGCGAAGCCGTGGTGCACGCCCGGATAGTGCTCGATCCGATGCTCCAGGCCGCTGGCCGCCAGTGCCGCGGCGACCTGCCCCGGTACGCCAGCGGGAATGAACGGATCCCGCTCGGCGAAACACAGATAGGCCGTCCCGCGCCGCATGCGCGGGATCCACAGATGCGGGCTCTCCGGCGCATCGGTGACCATGCGCGTGCCGTAGAAGGACGCCGCAGCGGCGACGCGGTCGGGTTGTTCGGCGAGCGCCTGCAGGGCGAAGCGACCGCTCATGCAGTAGCCGACCGCGGCGCCGGGCCGCGCCGGCGTGACGCCGAGCGCATCGAGCATCGCCGGCAGGTCGGTGCGGAACTGGGCATGACCGTAGCCGCGCGCGAGGTTGAAGATCCGCTCGCGCTCCGGATGGCCCTCCTGGTTGAAGGCGGCGCGGTCGAAGCCGATGTCGCGGGCGTGTCGCCAGTAGAGGTTCGGCAGCAGCGCGCGGTAGCCGGCGGCCGCGAGACGAGCCGCCATGCCCCGCAGCGCCGGCCGCGCGCCCGGTGCATCCATCAGCATCAGCACCGCGGGCGCCGCTTCGGGCGCCGCGGCGGGGGCATAGAGATCGGCGTTGATCGTCCCGCCGGGGGCGGCGATGTCGATCGCGGTGGCGGTCACGGCCATGGCGCGCCGCTCAGCGCCGCGCCACGGTCTCGACGACGATCGGGCGGACCACGACCCGCGTACCGCTCGCCCGCGCGTTGCGCAGCGCGGCGGCGAGGGCGGACATGTAGGCTTCCTGCGATTCCACCAGCGGGCGCGAATTGCCGAAGAGCGGCCGGTCCGAGGCGATCACCACCGCGAGGTCCGTGCCGAAGGGCTCGTCGACCTCCCAGCCGGTGAAGCTGCCTGTCGGTTCGCCGAGGCGGACCCGGGCGCTTCCCTGGTACAGCGTCGACGGCACCAGGTTCGCGACCTCGCCCGACTTCATGAAGTAGGCGAGGTAGAGATGCGCCGGCCAGTCGGGCATCTGCACGTCGAACTGCAGCAACTCGCCCTTCTGCAGCGGCATCCGCCCCACGACCTGCACCGACGGTGCGGCGCCCGCCGGGCCCAGCACCGGGCGGAACAGATCGAGCGCCGCGCAATAGGGTCCATCGAAGGAGGTCAGGGCGAGCTGGGCGGCATCGTCCGGAACCCCGCGGGCTGAGAGGTTCTGGCGGATGGACGCCTCGTCGCCCCGGCGCACGACGCCGGCGAGCGACATGGTGCGATCGGTGGCCGACCAGGCGATGAGCGAACAGGGGGTCTGGGTCGCCAGTGTCTGGGCGGCCGCGCGGAGGTCGAGCCGCGCCGCGGCGACCTGCTGCTGCTGTTGCTGCTGCTGGCGCGCAGCCTGTTCGCGGGCCGCCTGGTCGCGCGCGGCCTGTTCCCGCGCGGCCTGGTCGCGGGCCGCCTGCTCCCGTGCGGCCTGCTCCCGCGCCACCTGCTCGCGGGCCGCGGCATCCCGCGCCGCCTGCTCCGCGGCGGCGCGTTCACGGGCGGCCTGGTCGCGCGCGGCGGCGTTGCGGGCGGCCTGTTCGCGGGCTGCGGCCTCCCGCGCCGCCTGCTCGGCGGCGGCCTGGTCGCGCGCCGCCTGGGCCTGTCGGGCCTGGGCATCGGCGGCCGCCTGGTCGCGGGCCGCTGCCTCGCGGGCGGCCTGGTCACGGGCTGCCTGTTCGCGGGCGGCGATATCACGGGCCTGGGCTTCGCGGGCCGCCTGCTCGCGCGCGGCGGCTTCGCGGGTGGCGGCCTCCCGTTGCGCCTGTTCGGCGGTCGCCTGGGCGCGGGCCTGCGCATCGCGCGCGGCCGCTTCCTGCTCGAGGCGCTGGCGTTCGAGCGCGGCGGGGTCGGGGCCGGCACCCGGGCCGGCCAGGAAGAACCAGGCTGCGCCGGCGGCGGCCACCAAGGCGCCGGCACCGCCGGCGATCAGCGCCACGGGCGGGCCCTTCTTCTCGCCGGTCGCGGCGGGCGCGGGCGTGGCGGGGCGAGCCTGCGTGCTGGCCGCCGCGGCCGCGCCGGCCACGGGCCGCGCGGTGACCACCGTCGCGTCCTCGTTCAGGCCGGGCAGGCCCGGCAGCCCGCCGGCCATCGCCGGTTCGGGCGCGTTGCCGCTGGCCGCGGCGCGGATCGCATCGGCGAATTCCGCGGCGGATCGAAAACGGTCGTCGGGCCGCTTCGCGAGCGCGCGCGAGATCACCCCGTCGAAGGCCCGCGGCGTGGTGACGGACAGGGTGGAGGGCGGCGGCGGCTCGGTGTGCAGGGCCTTGTGCATGACCGCCGAGAAACCGCCCTCGAATGGCTTCTCCCCGGTCAGCAGCTGGTAGAGCATGACGCCCGAGGCCCAGATGTCGGCGCGCAGGTCGACCGGTTCGCCGCGGAACTGCTCGGGCGCCATGTAGGAGGGGGTGCCGATCAGCGTGCCCACCTGCGTCATCGAGGAGTTCTCGAGCCGCGCGATGCCGAAATCGGCGATCTTCACCTGGCCGTCCGGCGTCAGCATGATGTTGCCGGGCTTGATGTCCCGGTGCACGACGCCGCGCTGGTGGGAATAGTGCAGGCCGGCGCAGACCTCGCCCATGATCCGGACGATCTCGGGGACGGTGAAGCGCTCGTTCTTGTCGAGCCGGCCCTTGAGGCTGCCGCCCTCGACCAGCTCCATCACGATCCAGGCCTGGGTCGCGTTCTCGCCGTAGTCGTAGACGCCGACGATGTTCGGATGGGAGAGGCGGCCGGCGGCCTGGGCCTCGCGCCGGAAGCGGGCATGCGCCTCGACGGCTTCGGGGTCGCTTTCGTTCGGGCGGTTGACGACCTTGATGGCGACGCGGCGCTCGATGATGCGGTCCACCGCGTCGTAGACCGTGCCCATCGCGCCCGCGCCGAGCGTCCCGCGGACTTCGTACTTCTGGTTCAGCTCGGCTGGCAGCATGGGTCCTCGGGCTCTCCGGCGTCCCGCATCCGGTTCGGGGCGATGCTACAGCCTCGCCGCCGCGATGTCGTTACCACGGCGGAGAACATTTGCACGCATTGCGATTCCGCTCACCGCACGCGCCGGCAGGTCGCTGCTACAGGCGGGCCGGCCCGTTGGACGGCGCCTGGGCGCTGCCGCCCGGCGTCCCGGCCCGCCGCCCGTCGCCGATCAGCACGAAAGGCGCCCAGTAGTACGGATGCGCAAAGGCGGCCGGGATGCTGCGGCCGGCTTCCTCGAGGATCAGCATCTGCGCCCCGCGCAGCGCGGCCGCCGAGGTCGCGCCCCCCTGCTGGCGGCGCAGCGTGTCGGCAACCGTCAGCGCGGCGGCGGCGTCGTCCACCGCCCAGTGCGTGACCATCAGCCCGCGCGCCCCGGCGTAGAAGAAGGCGCGGGCGAGGCCGGACAGCGCCTCGCCGCCCCCTTCGCCGCCCGGCCCGCCGGTGTTGCAGGCGGACAGGATCACGAGGTCCGCGTCCATCTTGATGTCGAGCACTTCGCTCGCCTTGAGGAAGGCGGGATCGGCCGAGGGCGCCCCACCCGGCGGGGAGGCGACGACCGAGGGCTCTGGCAGGCACGACAATTCGCCCGGCAGCAGCGCGTGGGTCGCGAGATGCACGACGCGATACTGGTCGAGCCGCTGGCGCCGCATGTTCGGGATGGTGAACTCGGCGCCGAGGACCGCCTTGTCGGGTGCTGCGCCCATCAGCTGGCGCGACGTCTGCACCTCCGCCCGCGTGCCGGGCAGGCGGCCGAGGCCGGTCGCCAGCCGCGCATCCCGCCCGCACCGATCCGCGGGGAAGGAGCGAGCATACTGCGCGGCCGAGGGCGGCACGAAGTCGCCGAAGCCGATATAGGGCAGCGGTGCGGTGGAACCGGTGCCGGCGGCGCGCAGCGTGACCAGCGTCTGCGGGCTCGGGACGTGGACGATCGCGAATTGCCGCACGAGCCAGGGCGCGCCGACCAGGTTCTCGGCCGGGGCCGGGCCGGCGAGCAGCATCCCGAAGGGCAGGGCGAGCAGCGGGCCGTCAGGCGCTACCACCAGCGTCTCGGTGCCCGCGAGCGAGGGGGCGAGCGGGCCGACCAGCAGGTTGTGGAGTTCCTGCGCCGCCGCGGTGTCGAAGCGCGGCACGCCGCCGGCGCCGATCTCGCTCGACCGCCGCACGCGGCTGACCAGGGCCGCGACGGCTTCCTCCCCGATCGGGATGCGGCGGGCGTCGACACGGCCATGGCGGACCGACATGACGAAGCCGTTGTTGGGACCCAGCAGCATGGTCAGCATGCCTTCCTGGGGCCCGAGGGCGCGGAAGACGCTGTCGGCATCGACGGCGGCGAGCAGCAGCTGGCGATAGCCCGGCGCCGCGGCGGCGACCTGGCTCTCGGCTTCCGACCGGCGCTGCTGGGCGGCGGCGATGCGCGCGTCGAGCGCGGCATTGTTGGCGCCCGAGGCGTCGCGCTCGGCGAACAGGTCGCGCAGTTCGCGGTCGGCGTCCTGCAGCCCGCGCACCGCGCCCTGCACCGCCGGATTGCCTTCCGACACGCCAAGGCGGGCGGAGGCCTGCTGCACGTAGCGGGCGGTGCTGGAACGCTGCGCGAGCTGGGCTGCGCCGAACATCTCGGCGCGCAGGGCCGGGGCGCTGCCGGGGCTGGCCGCCGCTTCCTGGTCGAGCGCATCGAGGTAGGGGACGACGAGCGCCACCGGCAGGCCGATCTGGCGTGCGCGCAGGATGCCCGCGCCGGTGCGGAAGGCTGCGAGCGCCTCGCTCCGCCGGCCGCCGCGCAGGCGCTGCTGGCCGGCGAGGAACAGGGTCACGGCCTCGGGGCGTTCGCCCGGCGCGGCGATGCTGAAACGTCCGGCGGCACGCTCGAGCAGCGTCGCCGCCGCGTCGGTGCGGCCGAGGCGGATGTCGGCGCCGGCCTCCGTTCGCAGCGCGCGCCCGACCATCATGTTCGGCTCGAGCCCGGCGCGGCGCAGCACCGCGCGGCCCTCGGCGACCACCTCGGCGGCTTCCTGCGCGCGGCCCGCGCGGGACAGCGCCACGGCGCGGTTGCGCTTCGCTTCCGCGAGGCCAAGGATCGCCGATTGCTGCACCGGGTCGGCCAGCAGGTCGGCGGTGTCGTTCTCCTGCGACTGCGTGGCGGCGGGCGCGAGGGCGGCGTAGCGGGTCTCGGCTTCCTGGAGGAAGGTCGCTGCCCGCGCCGGGTCGCCGGCATTGAGCGCGTGCAGGCCGCGATAGTGCAGCACGCGCGCCTGCATGGTCGGATCGGCGGCGCCCGGCGCGAGGGTGCCGGCACGGTCGAGCAGCACCTGCGCCTCGGACAGGCGCTTCTGGTTCGACAGGTTGACCGCGAGGGCGAGCATCGGCGCCGCGGTGTTCGGATTGTCGCGCCCGAGGACGCGTTCCTGGACCGACAGGGCGGCGCGGTAGGCGTCCTCGGCGGCGGCGAAGTTCTCGGTCTGGTTCAGGTCGCGGCCGAGGTTCATCAGCTGCTCGTAGCGGCTGACATCGGCGGCGCCGAAGGCGTCGGCCGACAGCCGCGCCACCGCGAGTTCCAGCGCGGCGGAGCGCGACCCGCCGCCTGCAGCCGCGCCGCCGCCGCCCGTGCGGCCGGTGGCAAGGCGCTCGATGACCGGCAGCGAGGTCGCGACCCCGTCGGCGACCACCGGGCCGGAGGGCCCGGCCGTGACGATGGCGACATGCGGCCAGCCGCCCGCGCGCCGCGTGCAGGCCAGCAGCCGGGCCGACCCGCCGCCCGTCACCGTGGTACGCGTCGGCGGTCCGCAGGCCACGCGCTGGTCGAGCCAGGAGCGCCACAAGCCGGAACTCGCCAGGGCGTCGAGATCGGATTCGCTCGCGGTGCCCGCGAGTTCGAGGACACGCGCCGCGGGCTGCGTCCAGCCGCCGCAGAACACCTCGCGCGCCCGGAGCACCTGGCGGTCGGCGGCGATGGTGCGGCCGGGCTGGGCCTGGCATGCCTCGTTGCGGGCGTCCGTCCCGACCGGCTCGCCGGCCGTCGCGTTCATGGTGCGGGTCACATAGGCGTCGGGCGGCGGCTCCGAGCAGGCCGAGAGTCCGATGAGGAGGCAGGCGGCGAGCGGGACGCGCACGGGCTCAGTAGTCCTCTTCTGCGACGTTCGGGATCTGCACGTCCGGGTCGGTGATGCGGCTGCCGAACAGGCGGATGTCCACCTGCTGCGGCGGGGCCTGCGGGATCGCCAGCACCTGCTGCGGGACGAAGCAGTTGATCGAGGAGATGACGCAGTCGTTGAAGGTGAAGCGCGCCAGCGCGTCGCCGGGCGCGGGGCGGGCGGAGTCCGTCAGCGCCGAGGCGTTGCCGCCCGAATACTGGTTGCCCTGGTAGTCGATCAGCGTGCCGCGGAGCGCCACCGTGCCGCCGGTGCCGAAGATGCCGACGCGGCCGGCCGTGTTGATGTCGCCGGTGGCGCTGCCCCCGTCGATGAGCAGGAAGATCGCGCTGCGGCCGGCATCGATGGTGAAGTCGAGCGTGCCGGCGGGGTTGCTGGTCGGCACGCCGAAGTCGCCGGGCGCGTCGCTGCCCGGCTCGCGCACCTGCGTCGGCTGCTGGGACGCGGGCAGGTTCGGGTTGTCCGGCTGGATGATGTCGAGCGGATCGACCGATGGCGTCGTGATCCGGGTGTCGAAGGCGACGCCCGGCAGGTCGGTGCCGAGCGGGCGGACGACGATGCGGCCCACCGTCTGGATGCTGGTCGGGCTCGCGAAGACGACCGCATCGCCGATGATGTAGAGCCCACGCTCGAGCGTCAGCGCGCCACCGCTGCGCAGGCCGAGCGTGACCGCTGTGAAGGTCGAATCCGTCACCGTCATCGACCCACCGGCGAGGATGCGGATCGCGTCCGATGCGGTCATCGTCGAGTTGACGATCGCGATGTTGTTCACCGCGGTGATGCGGATGATCTGCGGGTCGATGTTCGCCGAGGCGAAGTTGAACGACCCGCCGGACAGCGCGATCTCGTTCCCGCCGTCGAACTTGCCGCCGTTCACCGAGACGAGCCCACCGGCGCCGAGGCGGATGTCCCGCGTGGCGAAGAGCGAGGCGCCGGTGAAGGACGCGCCGCCGCCGACCGTCATCAGCATGTCCTGCCCGGCGGACAGGGAGGCCGAGGTCACGGTGAGCGTGCCGGCATTGACCGTGAGGTCCGTCCCGGCCGCGGCCGAGGTGCCCGGCTGCACCAGGACCGTGCCGGCCGCGTTCAGGCCCAGTGTCGTCGCGGCGGACAGCGCCGGGGCGCCGAGATTGAGGTCGCCGGCCGTCGCCGACATCGCCAGGCTGCCGCCCGACGCGACCTGCCCGCCATTCACCACCACCGCCGCACCGGAGACGGAGACCGCCCCGCCGGCGCCGGAGGTGATCGTCGTGCCCGACAAGGTCGCCGTGCCGCCGGGCGCCGCCAGCGCGAAGCCCCGGCCGCCGGCATGGCTGCCGCCCGAGAGCGTCGCGCCGGCCTGGCCGGTGATCGAGGTTGCCCCCGTCGCGTTCGTCACCGTGCCGGCGAGGGTCGCGGTGCCGGCCGCCGCCAGCGTGATGGCGCCACCCGAGGTGAGGGACCCGTTGGTGGTCGAGACCGCGCCACCGGTGGCCGTCATCGCGATCTCGGTGCCGGCGCGCAGCGTGGCGCCCGTCATGGTCGCGGCCGTGCCGGTCATCGCCAGTGTGCCGGCGGTCGCCGTGACGGTGGTGTTCAGCGTCTCGACCGGGCCGGCGGCCGAGGCGATCGTCACGTCCTGCGCGGCGACGTGCGTCCCGCCCGTGATCCGCGCCAGGGTCTGGCCTTGCAGGGAGATGCTGTCCCCGGCCGTAAGCACACCTGCGGAGACGATCGCAGACCCGGTCGTGCCGGTCAGCGAGATGGTGCCCGAGGCGCCGGCGGTGGTGGTGTCGATCGTCGCCGACGTGCCGGACAGCGTGACGTCCCCGCCATTCGCCGCCACGGTCGTGCCGAGGAGGCTCGCCGCGCCGCCGGAGGAGGTGAGCGAGACGCCGATGCCGGCGGTATGCGTCCCGCCGCTGATCTGCGCCTGGCTGACGCCCTGCAGCGTGATCGAACCGGCCACGTCGGTGGTGCCGTTGGTGATCGTCGCGGGTCCGGTCGTCGCCGTCATCGCCAGGTTGCCCCCGGCGGTGATGGTGCTGGCGGACACGGCGGCGCTGCCGCCGTTCATCGTAATGTTGCCCGAGGCCCCGGCGGTCGAGGTGTCGATGGTGGTCGTCAGGCCGCCCAGGGCGATGTTGCCGCCATTCGCCGTCGCGTTGGTGAAGTAGAGGGTGGCGTCGCCGCCGGTCGCCGCGATGGCGATGCCCGAGCCGGCGACATGCGTGCCGTAGTACAGCGCGGCGAACGACGTACCGTCGACCGAGATGTTCCCGCCGGCGGTCGTCGAGCCGTCATAGATGTAGGCCTGGTTCGCGCCGGTCAGCGTTACGTCGGTTCCCGCGCGCGTCGTGCTCAGCTCGATGATCGCATAGCCGCCGGACAGCGCGATCGCGCCGTTCGTCGCCGTGACGTCGGCCCCATTGTAGATGTAGGCGAAGTTGCCGGGGGCCGTCAGTCGGACGTCGCGGTCCGCCACCGCGACGCCACCCGAGATGATGGCGCCGCCAGGCCCCTGCACAAGGATGTCCCGTCCCGCGCCGAGGTCGGCGGCGTTGACCGACGCCTGGCCGGTCGTTCCGGTCAGCGCGATGTCGCTGCCGGCGCGGACAGTCCCGCCCGTGACGCTGGCGGAGGTGCCGGTAAGCGCCACCTGGCCGTTTGTCGCCGTCACATTGGCCGCGTTGGTCAGGTTCGCCGCACCGCCGGTGGCAGCCAGCAGCACGTTGCCCGTGGCGAGATGCGTACCGCCGCTGATCTGCGCCAGGGTGCCGGCATCCAGGCGAATGTTCCCGCCGGCCGTGAGGCCTCCATTGGTCACCGTCGCCTGGCCGGCATTGGCGGTCAGGACGATGTTGCTGCCCGCGCCCACGGTCGCGCCGGTCACGGCGGCATTGCCGGTCGAGGCGGTGAGGCCGACCACGCCGCCTGCGTCGATCTGCCCGCCGCTGATCGTCGCCGCGGTGCCCGAGACGGTGACGTCGCCGCCCGTCGAACCGACGGTCGCGGTCAGGATGTCGGCAAGCCCTGCCGTCGCGGTCACCTCGACGCCGGCCGAGGCGTTGTGCGTCCCGCCGCTGATCCGCGCGCTGGTCTGGCCGAGGACCTGCAGCGTCCCGCCGGTGACGGTGGTGCCGCCGCCCGACAGCAGCGTCGCGCCGTCGGAGGTCAAGGTGAAGCCGCCGGAGCCCGCGGAGAGCGTCGCATTGGTGACCGTGAGGCCACCCGCGCCGGCATCGAGCGTCGCCGTGTTGCCGCCGACCGTCCCGCCCGTGACCGAGATGAGCCCCGTCGTGGCGAGCGAGAGCACGCCCGTCGCGCCCTGGGCCGAGACATTGCTGCTGTCGAGCGTGATGTTGCCCGAGGCGAGGTTGGCGGTGATGGTCTCGGCCGTGACGTCGGCGCCGGCGGTGATGGCGAGCGAGGTGCCCGAAAGGGTGACGCTGCCGCCGGCGGCCGCACCGCCGGTCACGGTGCCGCCCGCAATGGCGAGCTGGCCGCCGGAGGCCGTCAGATCGACCGTCTGGGCCGAGGCCGTGCCGTTGATCGTCATCGCCGTCCCGGCGTTCAGCGTGAGGACGCTGGCCGGGCCGGTCGCCTCCGCCGTGCCGGTCCCGGCGACCGTCAGCGTGGTGCCGGCATTGAGGGTGAGCGAACCGACCGCCGAGGCGAGACCCGTCACCACCAGGCCGTTCTGCACGGTGAGCGTGGCGAACCCGCCGGCCGAAAGGGACCGCAGCTCGGTGACCAGGTTCGTCGCCGGGCCGAGGTCGGCGTTCGCGCCGGCGGCCACCTGCAGCGCGTTCGCGTTGATCTGCGTGCCGGAGGCCGCCTGGGTGATGCTGCCGGTCGCCGAGAGGGTCACGACGCCGGCGCCGGCGCCGGTCGCGATGATCTCGGTGACCGCGGCGCTGCTGCCAAGATTGGCGCCGACGACGGACGGCGCGGAGATCACGATATCCGCGGCCGGTTGGGTCCCCGGGGCGATGGTGCTGAGCGTGATGTTGCCCGTGCTCGAGGCGAGGTCCTGTGCGACGGTCAGCGTGCCGGTCGCGGTCGCCGCGATATCCCCGGTGGCCGAGACGGTGCCGTTGATGGACAGCGCGCCGACGCCGTTGCCGGCGTCCGGGCCGGCCGTCAGGGCGACGTCCCCGCCAGCGGTGATGGCGGCCGTCGAGGCGATGACGAGACCCGTGCGGCCGGTCAGCGCGACATCGCCTGCCGCGCCGGTCGCCTGGGCGGCGCCGTTGACGGTCAGCCGACCGTCGGAGGTGACGGCGAGGGCGCCGCCGGCGGCCGAGGCCGTGACGCCGGTCGGCAGCACCAGGTCCCGCGCGCTGCGCAGCGCCGCCCCGCCGCCGGCGCCGGTGAGGGCGGCGACGCTGTCGATCGCATTGGCCGCCGAGATCAGCGAGACGCTCCGCGCCGAGGCGCTGATGCTCGCGACGTTCAGCGCGCCGATGCCCGTCTGGGTGATGTCGCCGCCGCTGCCGCTCGCGGTCAGTTGCACCGCAAGGGCGCGCGCGCCGCCGATCGCGGAGGAGGCATCGACCGGCGCGTCGCGGAAGGAGACGTCGCCCTGGATCTGGATGGTGCCCGAGCCGGTGTCGCCGAAGCGCACCAGGGCCAGTGGGTTCGTGGTCTGGCCGATCCGCCCGATCTCGGCGGTCGACAGGCCCAGCGTGCCCGCGACCTCGGTGCCGAGGCTGATGCCGCGGCCCGCGGTGACGCCGGAGATGTCGACCGTGCCGTTCGGCACGGTGATGCTGCCGCCGGCGGTGATGTTGAGGTCGTCGGCGCGGATCGTGATGGTCGATCCGGAAGCCGTGGAGGCGACTGCGCCGCTCAGCGTCAGCAGCGGGCTGGCGGAGGCGAGGCTTATCGCCCCGCCCGCGCTGATGCCGGTCACCTCGCCGATCAGGTTGCCGGCGCTGCCGACGGTCACGAAGGACCCTGCGACGATGTTCAGGCGTTCGACCGTCAGCTGCGACGTCCCGGTCGCATAGGCGAACTGGTCGACGAAGCCGTTTGCGGCCGAAAGGTTCAGCGTGGTCCCGCCGGTCATCAGGCCGGCGAGCGCCGCGGTGTCGAGGATGTAGATCCCCTCGCCGGCATTCGTGGTCGTCACGTTGACGGTGCCGGCGCGGAGGTTGGCGAGTTCGCTCGCCTGGAGCGTCAGATAGCTACCGCCGATCTCGGTGATGCCGCCCAGCACGACGGGATTCGCGGCCGTCAGCGGCGCGATGTCGATCACGCCGGCCTGGCGGTTCGTCGCCCCTGGCCCGCGCGTATCGACAAGGGCGCCGAGCGTCATCTGGTTGGCGCGCAGCGTGACCGTCACGCCGGTCCGCGCCGGATCCCATCCGGCGAGCAGCGGCGAGTTCAGCGCCAGGGTGCCGTCGGTGGTCAGCGATACGTTGCCGCCGGCGACGATGCCGGCAGAGGCCGCCGCGCCGCCGGCATCCGCACCGGCGACGATCGTGCCGAAGGTGTTGCCCGTCGCGGTGAGGGTGATGTTGCCGCCCGGCGCGGAGGCCGAGAACTGCGACGCCTCGATGGTGCCCGCGGTCTGCACGATGCTCGGCCCGCCGGCCGTGCCCGAGGCCGGGTCGAAGTCGCTGCCCGTGCGCAGCAGGACACGGGTCGCCGTGAGTGTGCCGCCCAGGCCGCCCGAGCCGAGTGTGATCCCCGCGCCCTGCAGCTCGATCGAGGTGCCGGAGATGTTGGCGCCGACCGTCATCGCGCCGCCGCCGGTCGCGCTGATCGTCCCGCCCGAGATGTTGGCGCCGATGCCCACGGTGCCCGTGGCGGCCAGCGTGACCGCTCCGCCTGCGCCGCCCGTGAGGCTGGCGGTGCTCGCGAGGTCGCCGCCGCTCTGGACTGCGATGGAACCGCCGGACAGCGCGGCATTGACCGTGACGTCGGAATCGCCGCGCAGGGCGACCGTGCCGGCCGCGCCGCCGGTGATCGTGCCGGCCACCGTCAGGGCGCGGTCGGTGAACAGGCGGAAATCCGTTCCGGCGCTGCTCGTGAGCACCGTGCCCACGGAATTCGTCGTCGCGCCGTTCAGCAGCACGGAGCCGCCGGGGGCGACCGCCACCAGGCTGTCGGCCGAGAGCGAGCCGCCGGCCTGCTGGGCGATGCTGTCGAAGCGCGACAGGAAGGTCGCGGTGCCGCTGGTGCCGCCTGCCGCGCTGCCGACGAGGACGTCGCCCACGATGTTGAGCGCCTGCGCCGTGCGGAGCGTCAGGTTGCCGGCGACCGTGCTGGCGCCGAGGCCGCCCGACAGCACATTGCCGAACACGTTCGGGTTGGTCGGATCCGCTGCGCCATTGGCCAGGATGACCGAGCCGGCGGGCGCCGAGACGAAGAGGTTGTTCGCCGTGATCAGGGCTGCGGTGCTGCTGAATTCCGCACCGTCGCCGCCCTGCGTGATGCTGCCGGTCTGGGTGTGCAGCCGGACGTCGCCGCTGGTGGTGATGTCCGCGTTCAGGAACAGGCTGCCGTTGTTGCGGATCGTCACGTCCCCGGTGGCGTTGAGACCGGTCGTGAAGACGTTCTGCGTCAGGCTGCCGATGCGGTTGAGGTCCGCGGCGAGCGAGCTGTTCGCGGACCCGCCATCGAGGACGAGGCTGCCCCCCGCGACGCTGACTTCCAGCGCGTTGGTGGTGATCGGGGAACCGGCCGCCTGCGTGATGCTGCCCGTATCGGCCTGCAGCACGACGCGCGTCGGTGCCGAGATGCCGCCCGAACCCGCCGGGCCGATCTGGAAGCCGTCCGCGTCGCGGAAGTTGAAGGTCCCGCCGGCGGACCCCGCCAGCGACGCCACGTTGTGCACGACGCCGCCGAGGTTGACGTTGCCGGCGGCGTTGGCGATCAGCGTGCCCGCCGTGATGATGCCGTTGGCCTGCAGATAGGCCGGGTTCAGCACGAAGGAGAAGCTCGGCGTCAGGAAGACGTCGTAGGTGAGGATCGTCTCGTTGCGCGCATAGGTGCCGGACTGCACGATGTTCGCGCCGGCGGAGATGTTCACCGTGCGGCCCGGCGCCGACACGTTCGCGCCGACGACGACGTCGCCGCCGCGGATGTCGAAGGTCGTGAACTTGGCGTTGGGCGTCAGCGCGCCGATGACGAAGGTGCGCGCGGTCTGGCCCGGGGTGCCGATGCGCAGCGTCGCGTTCACCGTGCCGGCCGACAACGGCAGGTTGTTGATGTAGGTGCCGCTGATCCACTGCGTCAGCGCGCCCGTCACCGGTGTCGCAGAGATGACGTAGGATACGCCGGGGATCGGCACGATGTTGGTGTCGATCGTGGGGTCGCCGACCAGGATCTCGATGTTCGGGTTGTCGAAGCCGATCCCGAAGGTGCCGCCCGGGCCGAGGTCGATCTCGCCGCCACCGTTGATCAGGTTGTCCGTGATCAGCGTGACGCTGCCCACCTGGTTCGTGTCGAAGCGCACCAGCGGCGCGCCGGCGCCGATCGTGATGGAAGGCGCCTGCAGCGTGATGTCGTTGCTGACGATCCCGGTCGGGCCCGTCGTCAGCGTGTTGTCCGGGGTCAGGATGTTCGCGGTGGCGGCAACCGTCGTGAGGCCGACATTGCTGCGGACGTTGATCCCGACATCCGCCGCGAGCGCCGCGGCGGCGAGGTTGCTGATGGTGTTGCCCGTGCCGCTCAGGTCCACGTCGCCCGCGGCGAGGATCCGCAGCGTGGCGGCCGCGACGCTGCTGCCCGAACCCTGATTGATGGTGCCGCCCGGGCTCGTCGTCATGTCGAGCCGGCTGGTCAGGCCCGCGCTGCCGAGGCCACCGTTGACGGTGACGCCGCCGCCTGCGCCGATGCTGATGGCCTCGGCGATGATGCTGCTGAAGGCGCCGACGGTCAGCCGGCCGCGGGTGACGATGGCGACGGTGCTGCCGGCAACGTTGCTGAAAGCGCTGCCCTGGAACAGCAGGTCGCCCACGTTGAGCAGCCGGAAGTCGCCGATCGTGCTCGCCACGATGCTGCCGATGGTGTTCCACAGCGCCGGGTTGCCGGCATCACCCGAGCCCAGCCCGACCGTGGTGCCGATCCCGATGCCCGCGGTGAGGTTGACGCCGCCGTTGGCCGACAGGCTCAGGCTGTCGGCGACGATCCGGCCGCCGGTCGACTGGCTGATGGAACCGGCGACGCCCGAGGCGGTCATGCTGACCGTGCCGCCGCTGGTCGCGGCCGCGTCACGCGCGCGCACGAGCGCTGCCTGGACGACGTCGGTGCCGGTCAGGCCGATGCCGCCGGCGTTCGTGGTGGTCAGCGCGCCATTGACCGTCAGCGTGCCGCCCTGCGCGTACAACTGCAGGGACGTCGCCGCCGAGACCGCCCCCGACACCGTCAGCCCGCCCGTCGTCGTGAAGGAGAAGGGTCCACCGGCCGAGGAAGCGAGCAGCGTCGGGATGGCGTTGTCGGTCCGCGAGAGATCGACGCTGCCCGACGCGGTCACGGCGAGCGCACCGGTACCGGTCGTGAGGACCCGCGACGTCTGGCTGACAGCGCCCGTGGCACCGCCCGACCCGTTGGTGGTGAGGCGCAGGGTCGGCGTCACGCCGCCCGAAACGGCGATCGGCGCGCCGATCGCGATGCTGCCCGCGGTGATGTTCACGAGGCCGCCGCGCGATTCCACCGCGCCGGTGATCGAGAGCGCCCCGGACGTGGCGAGCGTGAAGGTGCCGCCGGCATAGACGCCGCGGTTGGCGTCGGTCAGCAGGGGGCCGTTGCCGCCCGGCGCCGTGATGCCGGTGGCGATGGCGCCGATGGCGTTGCCGGATCCGGTCAGGCTGATGTTGCCCGTGCTGCTCGCCAGCAGGCTGGCCGCCGTCAGCGTTCCCGTCGCGCCCTGCGTGATGCCCCCGGTGCCCGCCGAGAGGTTCACGCTGGTCACGGCGGAAACCGTGCCGGACCCGAGGTCGAGCACGCCGGCGGCCGCCGTGGCCGCGAGCACCAGGCCCGCGCCGCTGGATGCGCCGAGGATGCTGAAGGTGGGCGCGCTGGACGTGACGCTGAGCCCGCCGGTCGCACGCGCGTCGAGCGCGTCGATCACGTTGTTGCCGGACAGGGCGACCGAGCCGGCGCCGCTGTTGGCCGTCGCGCCGCGGATCGTCAGCGTCGGGACGTCGAGAACGCCGCCGGCGGTGCTGATGTTCCCCGTTCCGTTCAGCGCCAGCGTTCCGGCGATGGTCAGGTTGCTGCCGAAGGTGATGTCGCCGGCCGTGACCGCGGCCGCATTGACCGTGGTCTGGCCGAGCCGCAGCGTCGTGGTGTCGGCGCCCGCGATCGCCGTCTGGCTCCCGACGCCGAGGAAGAGGTTCGTCCCGTCGGTTCCGCCCCAGGCGATCGCCCGCCCGGCCGTCAGGGGCCCGATCTCGAGCAGCGCGAGATTGTTGCCCGTGCCGGTGCCATCGAAGGTCGCACCCGTCAGGTCCATCCGGTCCGCGCGGAGCCGCACGGTCCCTTCGTCGACCGCCGTGACCGCGCCGCCGATCGTCAGCGTTGCGGCGGATCCGGCGCCAACGCCGGGCTCGGTCGCCACCAGGGTCACGTCGCCCGTCGTCGCAACCGCGCCATTCGGCAGCGCAAGCCGCGGCGCGGTGAGGCTCACGGACCCGCCTTCGGCCAGGGTGACCGACAGCGTCGGGTTGGCCGGCGGGACGTTGCCCGGTCCCGCGGCGAAGCCCGCCGAAGCCACGGCCAGCGCGCCGGTCGTCCGTGCGTCCAGCACCGCGATCTGGTTCGCCGCCTGGTCGAGCGTGGCGCTGCCGGCTGCCGACGCATTGCCGTTGGTGCGGTTGCGGATGCGCAGGGCGCCGGTCGCGTCGCGCGCGGTGATGATGGTCCCGGTGGCGTTCTGGGTGATCGCGCCATCGGCGTTCAGCGTGATGCCGGCGGTCGAGGTGAGGGAGGCATTCACCGCGATCGTGCCGGTGCCGGCGGTGGCGGCATTGTTGTTCTGCCGGTTGGACACCAGCGTGATGCCGCCGCCGCTCGACGCGCCCGCGATCTCGATGGCGCCGGCGGTGCCGCCGCTCTGCCCGTTCGCGAAGTCGCCCGACTGCACCGAGACGGTGCCGGGCGCGGAGAAGGTGAGGGACAGGCTGCCGTTGCCGGCCTGGGCCAGGGAGATGTTGCCCGCCGTGGTGGTCGCGCTGAGCGGCAGCGCCGTGCCGGCGCCGGAGATCGAGGCGATCGTGCCCGCGGTCTGCGTGATGCCGGTGCCCGCGGTCATCGTCATGGACGCCGCGCGCAGATCGGCGCCGATGCTGATGGAGCCCGTGGTGGCAGCGAGGCTGAGCGTGTCGCTCACGCTGACATTGGCGCTGATGGTGATGCTGTTGCCCGCGGTCAGGCCCAGCCCGCCATTGGTCTTGTTGATGGCCGAGGAGACGACGATGTCGTTGCCCGCATCCAGCGTGACGGTGCCGTTGAAGCCCTCGATCGCGCCGGGCTCGACGCGCAGCCACTGGTTGTTGTTGCCGGTCGTCGCCGTGAAGTTCGCGGCGGGGTCGGTCGCGGTGTCCGTCACCGAGCTGCCGCCGCCCGGCGGATTCACGTTGGAATTGCTGCTGACGATGATGTTCTGCGGGTCGAGCAGCAATTCGCCCGGCGTGCCCGACGGCGCCGCGAGGTCGATGAAGCCCGAGATCAGCAGCGACTGTTGGCCCGAGATCTCGACGAAGCCGCCATTGCCGCCCGTGACACCGCCGCGTGCGGACACCGTGCCGCGCATCTCGGTGCTGGTGGTGCTGTTGACGACGATCTCGCCGCCATTGCCGTTCTGCGTGGCGTCCGCGCGGATCACCGCGCCGCGCTCGACGGTCGTGCGCGCGGCCATCGTCTGGTTGCGGCCGCGCCCGGTGGTGCCGACGAGCACCTGGCCGCCGCCCGCCCCGCCCGAGGCATCGATCCGCGCCGTGCCGGCGACCGTCACGCCGTCCGTCGCCTGCACCGCGACGCGCCCGCCGCGCTGGCCTGCACCGCCACTCGCGTCGATGGTGCCGTCCACGCGCACGGACCCGCCCTGGGCGCGCAGCGCCACCTGGCCGGTCTGGTCGCCCACCGTCTGGACGTTGATCACACCGGTCTGGCGGACCAGATCCTCGACGAGGCCCGAGGCCGCATGCGCCGTCAGCAGCACCGAGCCGCCCGGCGCCTCGATCACGCCGGTGTTCGTCACCAGCGCCTGGCCGCCGTCGGGGGCGGTGCGCACCGCCTGGGTGACGTCGATGTTGATCAGGCCGTCGCCGGCGAGATCGAGAACGAAGGTTTCCGCCGCGCCCAGGGCCACGCGCCCGAGGCGCGCGCGGATGACGCCCGAATTCGACACGCCCGGCGCGACCAGCGCGGCGAGGCCGCGGTCGGCGACGGTGATGCTGCCGTGGTTCTCGACCCGCGCGCCGGGCCGCGGCGCCTGGTCGAAGACCATGCGCCCGGCCATGAAGTTCTCATTGGTGATGCCGGCGGCCGAGGCGATCAGCGAGGCGACGTTGACCTGCGCGCCCTGGGCGAAGACGACGCCCGACTGGTTGACGATGGCGACGCCGCCATTGGCCTGCACGCGGCCCGCGATGACCGACGGGTCGGGCGTCATCACGCGGTTCAGCGTCCAGGACCCGGCATTCGGCTGGACGAACTGGACCGTGTGCTGGCTGCCGACGTTGAACTGCTGCCAGTCGATGGCGGCGCGGTTGGTGCCTTGCGTGATCGTCGTGCTGCCGGCGCCGCGCGTGATCGCCGCCTGGCCGGCGGTGACCTGTCCGCCGGTCGGGCCGGTGGTTGCGGATGGCGGCGTCTGCGCTGCGACCGGCCCCGCCGCGATCGGCAGCAGCGCCGTGGTCGCGAGCAGCCAGCCGCGATGCGGCGTGCGTCGTTGGGGCGCGCGCGGCGGGGCCGGAATGGGCTTCGAAACGGCTGCCGGACGGCCCGTCTTCGCAACGCGTGCCATGGATCAGAACCTCACAAGCGTCCGGAAGTATACCTGTGTCGCGCGCAGCGGATCGGACAAATCGCCATCGGGCCGCGTGGTTATTCGACGTGCGATCTCTAGATCGACCTGCACGGCTTCGGAGATGACCGTGCGCACACCACCACCCCAGGACGAGAGACGCCGGTCGCGGTCGGCATCCAGGTTCTGGTAGGCCCATCCCAGGTCGCGGAAGAGGTAGAACTGCGACGACGCGCGGTTGCTGCCGAGCGCGGGTTCCGCCGGCAGCTCGTATCCGATGTCGAGCTGCAACTCCAACGCGTATCCATACCCGTAGTCACCCGTCACCTGGCCCGAATAGAAGCCGCGGCCGAGGCGATTCCCGCCCAGGTAGTATTTCTCGGCATTGGGCAGGACATTGGTTGACCACTGCCCGGAGACATACCCCTGGAAGTTGAACATCGCGCCGTCCCAGGGCGCCCAGATCGGCTGGACGCGCTGGTACTCGCCGGTGAACTTCGTGAAGTCGAACTCGCTGCCCAGGCGGCTCGCCAAGGCGTCGTTGTTCGAGGTCGTGTCCCACACCGCGACGCCCTGATGGGCGCGCACCGTGCCCTGGTTCGTCGCCGGCGGCGCGAACCACAACAAGGTGTCGATCGCCTGGGCATCGAAGCCGCCGCGCACGGTGCGGATGCGGTCGCGACCCGACAGGGTGCGGCCGAAGGTGCTGCCCGACCCGGTGTAGATGTTCGAGTTGAAGGCATCGAACTGGCCGATGGCCCACAAGTTCACCGGACGCGAGCGGATGATCGGGTAGTTCGCGACGATGCCGGCGAGGGAGGTCTCGCCCTCGTAGCCGATCTCCTTGAGCTGGCCCGAGGGCAGGGTGTTGCCCATGCCGGCATAGATGCGGATGCGCAGGCCGGAGGAGCCGACGAAGAACTCCTCGCTGGCCTGCATGAACCACTGGGTGCCGCCTTCGGTGCCGTACAGCGAGGCCTCGGTCCGCTCGCCGAACTCGGTCAACGAGTTGACGCCGGCAACGAGCAGGGCTTCCCAGGGCCCGGTCAGCTGGTAGGCGCGGTTGTCGACGTTGAAGTACCCGCTGACGGCGCTGCGGGAGACCTGGGCGATGAGGCGCAGCGCGCCCGGTTCGCCCTGGATCGGCTGCAGCACGCCGCGCACCGTCACCCCCGGCACGTCGGAGGCGAGCAGCAGCGCGCGCTCGACGGCCCGGGTCGAGACCGGGCGGCTTTCCTTCACGCGCTCGAGGAAGCGCAGCACCTGCGTGCCGGCCGGGCCGATATCGCCGTCGAGGCGAACCTCGGCGACATAGGCCTCGGTGACCGCGTAGCGGACCTCGTTGCGCCCGTCGGCACCGGGGACCAGCGCGGCCGCGATCGAGACGAAGGGGTAGCCGGCGCGTCGATAGGCGCCGAGGAGCGTCAGGCGCGTCTCCTCGATCCGGGCCAGGGTGATGGTGCGGTCCTCGATCGGCGCCATGAGGCGGCGGATCTCGGAATCCGAAAGGATCGAATTGCCCTGCACCGAGGCGCTGGAGACCCGGACCTCTCGCGTTTCGCCCGGGCCGCGCTGCGCCTGGGGCATGGGCGGCAGCGCCCGTGGGCTCACCGAGGGCGCCGGCGGCGGCGCCACGCGGTCGATCAGGTCGGCCGGTGCGGGCGGCGGGCGTGGGATATTGACCGGGGCCTGCGCCATGGCGAGACCGGATCCCATCAGGACCGTAATGCCCGCCACCGCAGTCGGCATCAGGCGGCGGAGGCGCACGTTGTGCATGGTGGAGCTGGTGGCCTGGGTGGTCATCAGGTGAGTCGCCGAGCCCAATCGATCCGAATCTGTCGCGACGATACCTGCATGCAGTTGTTGTTGGACCGCGAGATCACGGGTTCGTTTCCAAAAGTTAAACGCCGTGACCCGAGGGCAACGCGTCCGGGCCATGGAGGATTGGCATCGCGGACGAAATGCACGCGTGGGTTGATATCAAGAGCTGCATCCCCCGAACCGCCTCGCCGAGAAGGCGGCCGGAATCGCCTCGCGCCCGAGCACGGCGTCGGCCGTCATGCGGCCCGCGACCGGGCCGAGGGTGAAGCCGGACGAGGTGACCGCGGCGTAGAGTCCGGGACATCCGGGGGCCTCCCCCAGTATCGGCGCCCGGTCGACCTGCACGTTGAGGCCGGTCCAGGCCCGCAGCACCGCGAGACCGGCGACCGCCGGCACGACATGCCCGGCAACCCACAGGTTGCCCTCGATGCTCTCGCGCCGCGTGTGCGTCGTTCCGATCACCATATCGTGAATACCCGGCCAGCCGCCGCCGATCAACAGATGTCCTTGAAGTCCCTGCTTGAAGGACAGGTGCCGCCCGGCATGGGCCACCAGGTGCGGGACCAGCGGCGCGGTCGCCTCGGTGGCGATCACCTGCTGCACCAGGCCGCCGACCGGCAGGTGCACCCCGGCGAGCGCGGCGACCCGACCCGACCAGGGTCCGGCCGCGACGACGATGCGCCCGGCGCGGATGGTTCCGGCCTCGGTTGCGACGGCGAAGCCAGGCCCGTCCCGAGCAATGCCGGTGACCTCCACCCCGCCGGCGATCCGCGCCCCGGCATTCCGGACGAGCCCCAGCAGGGCCGCGGTGGCGCGCAGCGGGTCGATCTGCCCCTCGGCCGGGCAGAAGGTCGCGCCGAGGAAGCGCGGCGCGAGATAGGGCGCGAGGTCGCGGAGCTCGTTCGCGCCGAGGAGGTGGCTCTCGACGCCGGCGGACCGCTCGGCGGCGCTCTTGCCGCGCAGCCAGGCCAGTTCCTCGGCGGTCTCGGCGAGCATCAGGCCGCCCTCGGTGCGGATGCCGCAGCTCTCCCCCGCATCGCGCGCGATCTCCTTCGACAGCTGGATGGAGCGCGGCCCGAGCGGCAGCGTCGCCATGGCCGACCGCGCGGTGCCGGCCGCCTCGGCCTTCTGCCCGAAGTCGTAGGACAGCAACTGGACGTGCAGGCTGCCGGCATTCGCCGTGCTGGCGGCGAGGCCCGGCTCCGAGCGGTCCGCGACCAGCACGTCCACCCCCTCCCGCGCCAGGTAGAGCGCCGTGGAGAGGCCCAGGACACCGCCGCCGATGACCAGCACGTCGCAGGCCCGGTTCTCGGGCGCGAGGGGCAGGGCGGGGCTGCGCCAGCGGCTCGTCGCCGGCGCGGCGATGACCGGCGTCGCATAGCCTTCGGGCACCTCGCGCATCAGGGCCGCGGCGGGAACCGGCCGGATCGGGGCGCGGGGGGCGGCGAAGGCGGCTTCGTCGGCGGGAGCGCCGGCGAGGCGTGCGACGATCGCCCCGCACATCCGGCCCTGGCAGCGGCCCATCCCCGCACGGGTCTGCTTCTTCAGGGCGGCGAGGCTGCGCGCCCCGTCGGCCATCGCCCGGCGCAGGGCGCCGGCGGTGACATCCTCGCAGCGGCAGATGGTCGTCGTGTCGGCGATCGCCGCGGGCTCGAAGGGCGGCGCGGCGAAGATGCGCCAGAGCGCGGCCTGGAAGGCGAGGGCGCGCGCAAGGTCCTGCTTCGCCCGCGCGTCCTCCGGCGCCGCGAGACCCAGGTCGCGGGCCGCCGCCAGGCCGGCGAGCCGCCCGCGCGCCAGGGCAATGCGCGACCCGCCGATCGCCGCGCCGTCGCCCACGGCGAAGACGCCGGCGACGCTGGTGCGGCCGTCGCCGTCGGTCACGGTCTCGAGCCGTCCGATCTCCGCCCCCGGCCCCTCCGTCGCGAAGCGCTGGGCGCAGCCGAGCGCGCGGGCCAGGCCCGTCTCGGGCTGGAAGCCGATGTTGAGCGCGGCGGCGCCGGCCACGACGCGGCGCTCGCCCTGCGGCGTCGCAACGTGCAGGGCGACGAAGCGGTCCGTCCCCTCGCAGGCGAGGATGTTGCCGCCCCAGAGCACCGGCACGCCCGCGCGCCGCAGCGTCGCGAGGTAGCGCAGCCCATCCCAGGCGAGGTCGGGCGAGGTGCGCGCCAGGGCCAGCATCGCCCGCCAGGCGGCGAGGCCGGGCTTGGGCGCGGCTTCGACCACTGCCGCGACCTCCACCCCGCCGGCAAGCAATTCACAGGCGAGCTGCAGGTTGAGCGGCCCGCTGCCGGCGATCACGACGCGCGCGGCGGGGCTGACGCGTTGGGCGCGCGCGAGGGTTTGCAGCGCGCCCGTGGTCATCACCCCGGGCAGCGTCCAGCCGGGCACCGGCACCGGACGTTCGTGGGCCCCTGGCGCCAGCACCAGCCTGCGAGGCCGGAAGGTGACCGCGGCGCCGTCGACCAGGGCGGCGATCTCGTCCGGCGCGAAGCCGCCCCAGACCGTCGCGCCCTGGTGGATCGTCACGCCTGCGGCACGGGCTTCGGCGAGCAGCGCGGAACCCTTGCGGAACTGCGCGTCGGGCGCGGCATGGACGTGGCTCTTCGCGAGCGGCTTCAGGTATTGCCCGCCCGCTTCGCCGCGTTCGTCCAGGACCACCACCTCCGCCCCCGCCTGTGCGGCGGCGATGGCGGCCGAAAGGCCGGCCGGCCCGGCCCCGACCACCAGCAGGTCGCAGGGACGATCGGGGATCTGCGCCGGCGGGGTGGCGAGTGGCGCGGGTTCGCGCGGCGGCGCGGCTTCGACGCGCATCCCCGCCTCGGCCTTCACCAGGCAGGCGCGCTGGCCCGCCTTCCCGTCGACGGTGACGATGCAGTCCCAGCATGCCCCCATGCCGCACCACAGGCCGCGGGGCGCCTTCTCCTTCGCCGTCTCGCGGAAGGCGAGGATTCCGGCGGCCGAGAGCGCGGCGGCGATGGACTCGCCAGGCAGCGCCTCGATCTCCCGGCCGTCGAAGGTGAAGCGGATGGGCGCGGCGGTGCGCGTGATGGTCGGGGAGGTGAGCCGCATACCCTTGCCCTGCGCCGGGAACGATGGCCGATCATCGCACGCGCCGTGAGGCCGTCCATCCGGGGGGGCGTCCGGGCCGGCATCACCCTTGCCGGATCCTTAACCTTCGCTGCCTCGCAGTGCGCGCCGCCAGGACAAGGGGGCGCGTGCCGATGCGGATGACGGGCTTTCCGGTCGCGGTGACAGGAGCGGGCCCGCGGGCTATCGCTGCGATACGCCCATGAGCGCCACCCAGGCCGACTTCATCCCGCCCATGCCCACGCCCGCGGCGCGCGAGCCGACCGGGCTCGCCGGGCTCATGCGTGCGCGGCGCGACGTGCTCTCGATCTTTCCCGCCGATGCCTATCGGCGCCAGGTCTTCACCTCGCGCCTGCCGGGCCGGTTGATCCTGGTCGCGAACGCGCCCGAGGTGGTGCGCGAGGTGTTCGTCACCAAGCACGAGACCTACCAGCGCAAATCCCGCTTCCTCGAGGATGCGCTGCGGCCCGTCATCGGCGGTTCCTGCTTCATCGCCTGGGGCGACGAATGGGCGGAACGACGCGAAGCGGTCTCGCCGCCGATCCACCCCTCGGGCCTCGCGCAGTTCCATTCCTGCTTCGTGCAGGCAGCGGAGGAAACGGCCGAGGAACTCGCCGGCGCCGAGGGGCCGGTGGATGTCGCCGCCGCCTTCGCCGCGGGCATCAGCCGCGTGCTCCTGCTGGCCGTCTTCGGCCCGGGCGCGCCGCGCGAGGAGGCCAGGATCATCGCGGAGACCTTCACCGCCTACCAGGATGCGGCGGAGGTGGTGGACGTGCTCGGGCTGATGGGCCTGCCGGACGTCGTCGGCTGGCTGACGCGCCGACGCGCGGGACGGCTGGCCGTGGCGCTGCGCGGGCGCGTCGCCCGGCTGATCGAGGCGGCGGGGCCGGAAGGCGGCACGCCGTTGCTTGCCGCCCTTCGCGACGCCCGGCGCCCGGACGGGTCGCGCGTGCTGACCGGCGAACGGCTGCTGGACGAGGTGGTGATGTTCCTCCTCGCCGGCGCCGAAGGGGCCGCGATCACCCTGACCTGGACGGCGATGCTCGCCGCGCTGCACAGGGAGACGGCGGAGCGCATGGCCGCCGAACTGCCGGATGTCGCGCCGGCCCATGCGGACCTCGCGAACTTCGCCTTCACCCGGGCCGTGATCCAGGAGGCGATGCGCCTCTACCCGCCGGTCGCCGTCTTTGCCCGCCAGGCCGTGAAGCCCGACCGCATCCGCCGCTGGGAGCTGGACGCGGGCGACATCGTCCTCGCCGTGCCCTGGCTGCTGCATCGGCACGAGGCCTTGTGGGAGGCGCCCCACGCCTTCCGCCCCGAGCGCTTCCTCGGCGACGCCGCGCGCCAGCGGCCCCGCTTCGCCTACCTGCCCTTCGGCATCGGACCGCGGATCTGCGCGGGGGCGGCCTTCGGCATGGCGGAGGTGTCGGTCTTCGCGGCGATCCTGTTCCGCCGCTTCCGCTTCGCCCTCGCGCCGGGCTTCGTGCCGCGGCCGAACTGCCGGCTCGCGTTGCGGCCCAAGGGTGGGATGCGGCTGGTCGTCACGCCGCGCTGACGCTGGACGCCCCCGCCGCATCGCAGCACTCTTCGCAGCGCGGCGGATGGGAGTGCAGGTGATGGCGGAATTCGACCTCGCGGTGCGCGGCGGCCAGGTGGCGACGGGCTTCGGCACGGTGCGCTGCGATGTCGGCGTGAAGGACGGGCGGATCGTCGCGCTGGCCGAACGCATCGCCGACGCCGCGCAGGTGGTCGATGCCGGCGGCCTGCTGGTGTTGCCCGGGGGTGTCGACAGCCATTGTCACATCGAGGAACCCGCTCGCGGCGGCTATGTCGGCGCCGGCGAGGGCGAGCCGCCGCTGACGGTCAACGAGGAGACCTTCGCGACCGCATCCGCCTCGGCGTTCGCGGGCGGCACGACCTCGGTCGTCTGCTTCATCCCGCAATGGAAGGGCTTCGGCGTCTGGGACCGCTACGTCGACTATCGGGCGCGCGCGGCGAAGGGGATGCTCGACCATTCCTTCCACCAGATCATCTCCGACCCGACCGACGCGGTGATGGATGAGGAAGTCCCGCGCGTGGTCGCCGAGGGCGTGCGCAGCCTCAAGGTCTTCCTTACCTACGAGCCGCTGCACCTGTCGGACGCCCAGTATCTCCGCGTGCTGACCAAGGCGCGGGAACTGGGCTGCCTGGTGACGGTGCATTGCGAGAACTACGCCGCGATCTCCTGGCGCACCGAGGAATTGCTGAAGCACGGCATGACGGCGCCGAAATACCACGCCTGGTCGCGCCCGCCGGTCGTCGAGCGCGAGGCGACGCATCGCGCCATCGCGCTGGCGGAACTGGTGGACCAGCCGATCCAGGTCTTCCACGTCTCCTGCGCCGAGGCGGCCGAGGAGATCGCCCGCGCCCAGGCGCGCGGGGTGAAGGTGTGGGGCGAGACCTGTCCCCAATACATCGCGCTCACCGCCGCCGACATGGACCGCCCGGGCTTCGAGGGGGCGAAGTTCATGTGCAGCCCGTCCCCGCGCACGACCGAGGAGCATGCGCGGATCTGGGAGATGATCCGCCGCGGCACGCTCGACGTCGTCTCCTCGGACCATTGCGCGTTCTCGTTCGCGGGCGACAAGGGCAAGGGGCAGAACGGCCGGTCGGCGCCCTTCCGCGACATCCCGAACGGCATTCCGGGCTTCGCCGCGCGGCTGCCCATCATGTTCAGCGAGGGCGTGTCGAAGGGCCGGATCAGCCTCGACGACTTCGTGCGGCTGACCAGCACCAACCCGGCGCGGCTGATGGGCCTCGCGCCGCGCAAGGGCATGATCGCGGTGGGATCCGACGCGGATCTGGCATTGTGGGATCCGGCGAAGAAGGTGACGATCACCAACGCGCTGATGCAGCACGCGATCGACTACACGCCCTATGAGGGGCTCGAGGTCACGGGCTGGCCGGTCACGACGATCCGGCGCGGCGAGGTGGTGATGCGCGAGGGCAAGGTGCAGGCCGAACCCGGCACCGGCCGTTTCCTGCCGCGTGCGCCCTACGACTTCATCCGTCCGCGCGGCGTTGTCCCGAACGGCTTCGATCCCGCGCCGGCGCCGCGCTGAATCGCATCAGGCGATCGTGCCGCTGTCGAAGCGGCGAAGATTCTCCTGGTCGATGATCTTCAGGACCGTCTTCGGATACTCGACCGCGTTGCCGGCGCCGAACAGGCAGCGGGTCGCCATGACCTTGGCGAAGGCGGCGGGGTCGTTCGCCGTGGCCTTCAGCGCCGCCTTGCCGCTGGCCGATTTCAGCATGGGGTGGTTCTCGATCAGGCCGCGGAAGATCGCGAAGGCGCCCTTGAGCGTGGGCGCGATGCAGAAGCGGTCCTGCACGATCGGCCCGTCCTTGATCGCCTGGGTCGGCAGGTAGACCCACTCGGTCCCGCGCACCTTGCATCCCGGCAGGTCCCACCCGTCCTTGTAGGGCGCGGTGATGCCGAACAGGATGTTGTAGTCGCGGTAATGGGCCGAGGTGCCGAAGCCGCTCTCGAGGCAGGCCATGCCGATGACGCCGGAGACCGGCAGGCTCATGGACATGATGTCGTAGCCGCATTCCTTGTAGAGCTGTTCCGCGAAGGCGCGGCGGACATGCGGGGGCGGCGCTTCCTTGGCCATGGGCTCTGCTCCGGTTGCCGGGACGGGCGATCGTTACGGAGCAGCATGCCATCTCCGCTGTCTGCTGCATCACCTTCCGCGCGGATGGCGTGGCAATGATCGCCAGGGGCCCTTTCGGCCGTGGGCGGGACGGCCGGCCGGTCAGCTGTCGGTCAGGACGTCGTAGATCCCCAGGGCGTCGAGATCGCCGTGGGTGACCTGCCGTCGCGGTTCGGCCGCGAGCCAGGCAAGGGTGCGTGCGCGCACCTCCTCGACACGACGCCGCGGCGCGGGGGCGTCCGGCACTCCGGACGGCGCGGTCATCACCCCGCGCCCGGACCAGCCCAGCGTGGTCGTCCAGGCGAGCCGCTGACTGCGCGGCCCGCCGCGATGAGGCGGACAATTCTCCTCCTGTCGCCGCCAGGTCTGGGCAAGGCGCAGCCCCTCGGCCTCGGCCGTGGCGCCGACGGCGAGCCAGGACCCGCCGCCGCACGGGCCGGTCATGCGGTAGTGCAGCGTCTCGAGCGCGAGGATGCGCGCGACGCCGTCGTCATCCTGGCCGATCACCGCCTGGAGTTCCTGGTAGGTGCCGGTCCCGGTGGAGCCTTCGAAGGCGGCAAGCACCACGTCGCGCCCGCGCAGCGTCCTCACCGCGAAGACGCGGGCGTAGCCATACCAGGAGGTGACGTCGAAGACCTCGGGCGGCGCGCCGGCGCCCTCGAACCGGATGGCGAGGGACTGGCCGCGCTCGGTGATGCGCGCCTGCAGGCGGACGGGCGCGGCACCGGGCCGCAGGCGGACCTGGCGCGGCGTCGCGATCCGCGGTGGCTGGCGGCCCGGTTCCGTCGCCGCCTCCGCGCGCGCGGACAGCAACAGGACGGGCGCGGCGAGGAGACTGCGGCGCGTCGTCACAGCCGGGACGGGACCTGCGCGATCACCTCCTCCGAGGCATTCGCGAAGGCGAGGCGCAGGTAACGCTCCTGCCCCGGCCCGAAGAAGGGGCCGGGCAGGCCGAGCAGGCCCCGCTCGACGGCCAGGCGCTCGGCGGTGGCGACGGCCTCGGGCGCGTCCTCGGGCAGGCGGAGATAGGCGAAGTAGGCGCCGAGCGCGTCGAGCCGCCAACCCGGCAACTGCCCGGCGGCGCGGCGGAAGGCCTCGGCGCGGCCGGCCATGATGGCGCGGTTGCCGACGCGCCAATCCCGCAGCGCCTCCACGCCCCAGGCGAGCGCCGTCTGCGCGGCGCGCGGGGCGCAGATCTGCATGGTGTCGAGCGCCTTCATCAGTTCGCAGCGGAAGGCGGGCCCGGAGGCAATGGCCGCGACCCGGTGCCCCGGCACGCAATAGGCCTTCGAGAAGGAATAGAGCTGCACGACGTTGTCCCGCCAGGCGGGGTCCTGGAACAGCGCGTGGGGCGGGGATTGCTCGGGGGAGAGGAAGTCGCGGTAGGTCTCGTCGAGCACCAGCCAGGCGCCGTGGCGGCGGGCAAGGTCCGCGAAACGCGCGATGATCTCGGGCGGATACACCGCCCCGGTCGGGTTGTTCGGCGTGACGAGCACGATGGCGCGCACGCCCTCCATCAGTCCGGCGGCGCGGTCGGGGTCGGGCACGAAGCCGTCCTCGGCGCGGCAGTCCAGCGGCACGCACGGGATGCCGAGCGCGGTCAGCGCCATGCGGTGGTTGAAGTACCAGGGGGAGGGCAGCATCACCGCCTCGCCCTGCCCGGCGAGGGTCGTCATCGCCATGGTGAAGGCCAGGTTGCCGCCCGAGGTGATGGCAATGTCGTCCGTGCCGATCTTGGCCCCGTAGAAGCGCGACATGTCCTCGGCCAGCGCCGCGCGCAGCGCCGGTTCCCCGTCGATCGGGCCATAGGAGGCGGTGGCGCGGCTGCCCGCGCTCTCGGCCAGCTTCGCGAGCAGGTCGGGATGCGGCGGATAACCGGGCACGGCCTGGGTCAGATCCAGCACCGGCCCGGCCGCGCCGGCATAGCGCGCGGCCCAAGCGCGGACGGAGGGTATGGGCGGGGTCTGCGTCGCGCGGATGCGCGGAGAAAGGGCGAAATCCATGGCGCGGCAAGGAACCACCGGGGCGCGCCGGCGTCTACGGCGCCTCCCCGGCGGGGCGGCCGGTGACGTGCCGCCAATGGTGCCAGAGCAGCCGTGCGGCGAGCGACCGCCAGGGCGCCCAGGCCAGCGCCATCTCCGCCAGCACCTTGGGCTTGGGGCGTTCGGGCAGGGATTTCAGGTCCGTGAGGCCGGCGGCGAGGGCGAGGTCCCCGGCCGGAAACACGTCCCGGCGTTCCTGCCCGAACAGCAGGTGGACCTGCGCCGTCCAGGGGCCGAGGCCGGGAATGGCGGCGATGGCGGCGACCGCCGCCTCGTCCGGCATGGCGCGCAGCAGGGTGAAGTCGAGCCGGCCATCCGCCACCGCTGCCGCCAGGGCGCGGACATGCAGCACCTTGTTGCGCGACAATCCGGCCCCGCGCAGCGCCTCCTCACTGAGCGCCAGCAGCCCCGCGGGTTCCAGCGCGCCGGGCAGGGCGGACAGCCGCCCCCAGATCGCCGCGGCCGCCTGGTTGGAGATCATCTGCCCGCAGATCGCCCGCAGCAGGCCGGGGAAGCCGGGATCCCGCCGCCGCCAGGGCAGCGGCCCGGCGCGCCCCTCGATCCCCGCGAAATCGGGGTCGAGCACGAGGAGGGCGGCGATGCCCTCCCGCGCCCAGTCGGGCGGGGCGTCCATGGCGGGAGAAGTCACGAAGCCGTCCTTGCTGTCCGTCGCGCTGCGGCGACGAGCGCCGACGCATAGATGACGCGGGCGCTGCCGGACGGAAAGAGGAGGGGGGAGGCGACGGGAACCAGGGGGAAGTCGGGGGTGGCCCCCGCCGCCTCGGAGGACCAGCGCCCGCTGGGGATGGGGGCAGGCGATGATCGTGAACAGGACATGGTGCGGTGACGGGCGGAACCCAGGCCGCGAGACGGCGATATTGCAACGCCCCGCAACGCAGGCGGTCCCCGCAACAAGACGAAACACGGATGCACCGTGAATGCCGGCGCCGATCCTCTATTGTAACAGGCCATGGAACCCGCTCCGCACATCCTCGTGGTCGATGACGACCGCGAGATCCGAGACCTCCTGTCCCGATTCCTGGAGAAACAGGGGATGCGCGTCACCGCCGCGCGGGACGCGAGGGAGGCCCGGAAGGCGTGGCCGCTCGGCCGCTACCACCTGGTCGTGCTGGACCTGATGATGCCCGGCGAACCGGGTCTCGACTTCGCGCGATGGCTGCGGTCGCAATCCGACGTGCCGATCGTGATCCTGACGGCGATGGGGGAGGAGACGGACCGTATCGTCGGCCTCGAGCTCGGCGCCGACGACTATGTCGCCAAGCCCTTCAATCCGCGGGAATTGCTGGCGCGCATCCGCGCCGTGCTGCGCCGCGCAAGCGGCGAGGGCGCCGCCAAGGAGCCGCCCGCCAAGGTGATCCGTTTCGCCGGCTGGACGCTGGAACCGGGCCGGCGACGCCTGCTCAACCCCGACGGCGCCGAGGTTTCGCTGACGGGGGGCGAGTACGAATTGCTGCTGGTCCTGGTCGAACGCCCCAACCGCGTCCTGACGCGCGACATGCTGATGGACCTGCTGCGCGGCCGCCAGGCCGGGCCCTTCGACCGGGCGATCGACGTCGCGGTGTCCCGCCTGCGGCGCAAGCTCGAGGATGACGGGCGCAACCCCACGCTGATCAAGACCGTCCGCGGCGGCGGCTACGTCCTCGCGGCGACGGTCGAGCGTGGCTGAGACCCGCCGGCGCATCGGCCTGCCCGCGACGCTGGGCGGCCGGACGGCCTTCTGGCTGATCCTCGCCCTGATGGCCGTGCAGGCGGCCGGGTTGACCATCCACGCGCTCGACCGCGTCGACCTGCAGCGATTCATCCAGGCGCGGGAGATCGCCGGCCGGGCGTTCGGGGCGTGGCGGGCGGCGGTGCTCGCGCCGCCGGAGCGGCGGGAGCAGGCGCTGGCCGACCTCGACCTGCCCGAAGGCCTGACGCTGTCGGTCGATCCGCAGCCCATCGTGCGGCAGGGCGCGCCGCCGCCGCCGCCCGAGATCATGCGGCTGTTCCGGCTCGACCTGTTGGGTGCCGGCCCGCAGCGGCTGCGCCCGCGGGAGGTGCGGCTCGGCCCGCCGGATGTGCCCGGTGGGTTCAATGCGTCCTTGCGCCTGCCCGACGGCGAATGGCTGAACATCCGCGTCAGCCTGCCGCCGCCCCGGCCGTGGCATTCGGCGACCTTCCTTGCGGCCTTCGTGGTGATGACGGGGGCGGCAGCGCTGCTGATCCTCTGGGCGGTGGCCCGGCTGATGCGCCCGGTCCGCCTTCTGGCCGCCGCCGCGGACCGGCTGGGACGCGACGTGAATGCCGCGCCGCTCGAGGAGACGGGACCCGAGGAAGTCCGCACCGCAGCGCACGCCTTCAACGAGATGGCCGCGCGCATCCGGCGCTTCGTGGCCGACCGGACCCAGATGCTCGCGGCCATCGGGCACGACCTGCGCACGCCGATCACCCGTCTGCGGCTGCGCGCGGAGTTCATGGATGACGACGAGCAGCGCCGGAAGATGCTCGCCGACCTCGACGAGATGGAGCAGATGATCGCCGCGACGCTCGCCTTCGCGCGGGACGACGCGGCCGCCGAGCCGGCCTCCCCGATCGACCTCGCCGCGCTGTGCCGGACGGTGGCGGACGAGGCGGCGGATGCGCGGCCCGAACTGGCCGAGGCGATCTGCTACTCCGGCCCCGAGCGGCTGGTGCTGCGCGCGCGGCCGGTCGCGTTGAAGCGGGCGATCGCGAACCTGGTGACCAATGCGCTGGCCTATGGCGGGGCGGCACGGCTCACGCTCTCGCCCCCCGAGGGCGGCGTGGTGCGCCTGGCGGTGGACGACGACGGCCCCGGCATCCCGGAGGCCGAGATGGAGAACGTCTTCGCGCCCTTCCGCCGGCTGGAAGGCAGTCGCAACCGGGAGACCGGCGGCACCGGGCTCGGGCTGACCATCACGCGCAACATTCTGCGCGCGCATGGCGGGGACGTGACGCTGCGCAACCGTCCGGGCGGCGGGCTGACCGTCGTGGCCAGCCTGCCGACCTGAGGGCTACTCCACGAGGCGCAGCGCGACGAGCTGGTTCGCGATCTCGCGGAAGGCGTTCGGGATGTCCTCGGCGACGCGTGCCCGGATGTAGGTCCGGCTGCTGCTCGCGCAGGTCGCGAGCATGGTGTCGATCGCGCTGCCCTGCGTCACCTCGAGGCCCACGACGTAGAGCGTGATGCCCTGCGCCTTCATCGCGCCGCAGATCGCGGCGAAGCGCTGGTCGAGCCGCGCATCGGCATTCGCCTGTTGCTGGCTGCTGCCGCTGGTCGTCTCGGCGATGTCGGCGGCCGGTTGCGCGACGTTCTGCGCGTTGAAGTCCATGACGTTGGTGTTGTAGTCGGTGCGGCGGCCATAGGCGTTGTACATCAGGTCAGTGTACCAGTTCGTGCCGCGTGCCGAATCCCGGACCGTCCCGCTGTTGTACTGGTAGGGCGGCTGCCAGTTGTTGTCGCCGTCGGTCAGGATGACCGCGACCTTCATCATGTTGCGCGTGCCGTAGTTCACCGGCAGCGCGCCGAGCTCGCCGCTGGTGGCGATGCCGTCCCAGCGGTTCCGCCAATCCGGGCTGAGGTTGTACCAGAGGCCCTGCATGCCGGTGACGACCGTGGTGCCGCCGCTCTTGGCCGGTGCGACGATGGCGTCGACCCGCTGCTGGATCGTCCTGCGGCTCGCCGTCAGCGGGAGCACGGGGGTCAGGGCGCAGAGCATGTTCGGACCGGCCGCGGATTCCTGCGTGAAGCCGTTCGCGCCGAAGCCCTCGTTCCGCAGATACGCGAACATGGGATTGTAGGCGGCATTGCCTGACGAGGTGGACAGCGTGCGGATACGCGTGGGGTTCAGGGTGTCCGACAGGTCGCGCCAATCATTCGCGCCGCGGCAGAAGCGGACGTTGTAGGTCGTGCGCGAATTGGTGCTCGTGTTGGCATAGAGGCTGATGGCGACGGGACCATAGGCATTGCCGCTCGTGCACAGGCCCTCGCCGTTGTACGCCGCCGCCCCGGTCACGCCCTGCCAGAACGCCGCGTTGCGGGCGAGGTTCGCGACCGTGTTGCTCACGTCCCCGCTCACCCAGCCGACCTGACGATAGGTCGTGTCCCAGTAGTAGGGCGGGAAGCGGGTCTCGTCCGAGGTCGGTGCGGTGTCCGTGACGTCGTGGCCGCCGCGACGGGCCTCGACGCAGCCGGCCCATTGGTTGCCGAAGCCGTTCCAGCTTGCCGGCAGGCCGCTGCCGCTGAGCAGCGAGGCATTCGCGGTGCCGATGTTGATGGTGCGCGCGAAGGGTACGACCGACACCCACATGTTCCGCTTGGTGTCCTCGGTGCCGTAGAGGATGTCGAGGAGCGCGGTCGTTCCTTCCTGCGCGAGCTCGAGCTTGGTCATTCCGCTCGAGCCGCGTTCTCTCATCGAGGAGGTCTGGTCGATCGCGATCGCAAGTTCGAGGCCGGTGCCCTCCCGCTCGGCGAGCGACGTCTCCACGAGCGGGGTCGTGTTGCGGGAGATGATGCCGAACAGCGTCGTCGGCACGTCGGCGCGCGCCGTGACGCGGATGCGCGTGGTGCCGATCGGGGTGATCTCGACGGTGGTGTTCGGCGTCGCGAGCATGTGGCTGCGCGCCGACCGACCGTTCATCGTGTAGTTGGCCCAGAAGATCGCGCGGGTATCCGCATCGCGCGTGGTGCTGGTCATGGTGCGCGCGGCGACGAGGCTCGCCGCGTCGACCGACGTCTTGAGCCTGGCACTCACCAGCCAGACGCGCGTGAGGTCGACGGCCAGTCCGGCGAAGCCGATCACCGGCACCATGACGACGGCCGAAAGCGCGGCGACCGCGCCCCGGCGGCTGCGAGGTCCGGTCATGCTGTGCAATCCGCATTGTTCGGGTTGGCGACGGTCGCGGGGTCGGTCTGCAGGATCGTGGGGTCGGGCGCGCGCGACAGGAACAGCGTCGTGCCGTTGAGCACGTTCGGCAGCACGGTGCCGATCAGCCCCGCGCTCAGGATCCAGGGCTGGACGACGGCGTAGACCTCGGTCACGAACAGCGTCTGGCCGGTGGGGACGACGAAGCCTTCGGCGATCGTCGCGGCGCCGGGCACCGTGGTCGCGACCGAACTCGCGATCGTCGTGTTGCCCGTGCGCTTGCGCCACAGCGCGCGGTTCGCGTTGTTGTTGCGCCCGACCGCGGTGACGATCACCGCGCCGCCCGTTCCGCTGTTCACGTCGACCACGCCGCCGGCGATGCGCGTCGCATGGTTCCAGAACTGGTTGACGTCGCCCGGATCCGTGATGCGGCGACATTGCGAGACGATCTGGCCGAGCTGGACAGCCACCGTTTCGACGCGGAGCTGCGCGCGGAAGTACCGGACGATGTCGGTCGTCGCCAGCGCGATGAGGAAGAAGATCGGCGCCAGGAGGACGAGCTCGAGCGCCGCCGCGCCGCGGCGGTCCTGCAGGACCTGCTCAGCAGGGTACATTGTCGAACGGCTCGTTCTTGACCATCAGGAAGGCTCGGTGCGTGAAGCCGTCGGTGCCCCAGAGCAGCCTGGCGATGCCCCCGGTCACGAAGGGCTGCCGGTAGGTGATGGAGTAGGAGACGATCTGCCCGCCGGCGCCGGCGCCGCTCGTCCCGCTGCCCGAACCAGCCCCGTTCACCCCGGTCCAGGCGGCGGTCGTGATCGTCAGGTCCGAATTGTCGCGGATCAGCCAGCCGGTGGACCGGGTGATGAGCCACCGGATGTTGTTCGACCGGCAGGTCGGCAGGTTCTGGCCCTGGCCCTGGGTCTGCCAGGCGGGCGGCGTGTTGGCGCCGGTCATGCCATAGCGGCTGGCGCGCAGCGCCGCGTGGTCGAGCCCCGCGCCGGTGGCGAGCTGCCAGGCGGCTTCCATCACGCCCATCAGCAGGACGAGGAGCGGGAAGGCGATGATCGCGAACTGCGCCGCCGCGGTGCCGCGGCGCCGGGCATCGCGGCGGGCACGGCGGACGGCGGCGACAGGACCGCGCGACGGAGGTCGCAGGCAGGCGGGGTTCATGCAGAAATCCGGCAGAAGGACCGAAATTGAGACCTGCCGGCAAAAACGCACGCGGGTGGAATGATGGCGAGTCAACGACTCGTGCAGCGTTACAAATCGCTGTGATGTGCGGCGCCGCACGCACCGGTGATGGCGGGGGTGCCGCGGTCCCCGCCGGCCCGCTAGTCTGGCGCGCGAGCGGATCGAAAGGGGTGCGTTTCCATGGAATGGGTGATCCTCGGGATCGTCGTGCTGGTGGTTGTATGGCTGGTCGTCGTCTACAACCGGCTGGTCGCCCTGCGGCAGGTGACGGGCCAGTCCTGGTCCGATGTCGACGTGCAGCTCAAGCAGCGGCACGACCTGATTCCCAACCTCGTGGAGACGGTGAAGGGCTACGCGACGCACGAGAAGTCGACGCTCGACGCCGTGATCCAGGCCCGCAACTCGGCGGTCACCGCCCAGGCGCAGGGGCCGGCCGCGGCGGGCCCGGCGGAAGGCGCGCTCGGCGCCGCGCTCGGCCGGCTGTTCGCGCTGTCCGAGGCCTACCCGGACCTCAAGGCCAACCAGAACTTCATCGCCCTGCAGGGCGAACTCTCGGACATCGAGAACAAGATCGCCGCGGCGCGGCGCTTCTACAATTCGTCCGTCGCGGAATACAACGCGATGACGGAAAGCGTCCCGGCGGTCTTCTTCGCCAAGTCGATGGGCTTCCAGCAGCGCGGCTTCTTCGAACTGCCCGAGGCCGAAGCGGCCGCGGTGCAGGCCGCGCCGCAGGTCCGGTTCTAGGCCCGCCATGCAGGCCTTCGGCCTGCGGACGCATGCGTGGAACACGGCCTGGCGGTCGATGCTGCTGCTGGCCGGGTTCCCGATGCTGCTCGCCCTCACCATGCTCGGCGTCGGGCTGTTCTTCGGGTCCGAGCAGCACGACCTCGCCCGCGCCTTCCGCAACGCGCTGTCCAACCTGCCGGGGCTCTACGTCGTCGGCTGCGGCATCTCGATCATCTGGTTCGCGATCGCCTGGCAGGCGCATGACCGCATCCTCGACTGGGCGACCGGCGCGCATCCCGTGACGCGGCAGGAGGAGCCGCGGCTGTGGAACCTGCTCGAGAACCTCTGCATATCGCGCGGGATGAAGATGCCGCGCCTCGCCATCATCGAGACGCAGGCGATGAACGCCTTCGCGTCAGGGTTGTCGCGCGAGACAGGGTCGGTGACCGTCACGCGCGGCCTCATGCAGGGGCTCGACGACCGGGAGTTGCGCGCGGTGCTCGCGCATGAGCTCGCGCATATCCGCAACGGCGATGCGCGGCTTGGCCTCGTCGCCGCGGTCTTCGTCGGGATCATCTCCCTCGGCTTCGACATGATGACGCGCACGCGGCGCGTCGCGCGGCACGACCGACGCACCTCGGACGACGATGGCGGCGGCTGGCGCGTGCGCACGGATTCGCGAAACGGCGGCTTCGCCGCGCTGGTCGGCGTGCTGATCATCGCCCTTGCCTGGGGCCTCGCGGCCGTCCTGCGCATGGCGTTGTCGCGGAACCGTGAGTATCTCGCCGACGCGGGCGCCGTGGAGCTGACCTCCGACCCCGATGCGATGATCTCCGCGCTGCGGAAGGTGGAGGGCAACGCCGACATGCCCGAGGTCTCGCCCCAGGTCCGCGCCCTGTTCCTCGAGGACGCGGCCGACAACGCCCTGTCCTCCCTGATGGCGACGCATCCGCCGATCGGCGACCGCGTGGCGGCGCTGGTGCGCTATGCGGGCGGGCGCGATCCCGGCCCGCTGGCCGTCGAGGCGCCTGCGGCCGCGGATGTCCCGGCCTGGGCGCAGCAGGAGGCTTCGGACGCGACGGTCAACCTGCCGGCCGCGCAGTCGGGCGGCGCGACGCCGTGGTGGCAGGGTCCCGCGCAGCCGGGACCGCCGCCGCCGGGCGGCGGTGCGCGGTCGCCCTGGGGGCCGCGGACCTAGGCGCCGAGCAGCCGCTTCAGCTTGAGCACCGCGCTGTCCGGCGTCGTCAGCACCGGCTTGCCGGTGGCGCGTTCCACATGCTGCTTCGCGCGCGCCAGGCTGAACTGGCCGAGCGCGACGGCATCGCAATCCGCAAGATCCCGCGCGGCTTCCTCCGCGAGGCGGTCATGCGTTTCGAGATCGCCCGCATCGAGGGCGGCGAGCGCGCCCTCCGCGACCTTCGGCACCACGGTGATGCCGGGCGGGAATTCCGGCGTCATGGACGGGATCGTGCCGGGGAAGGTGACCAGCAGGCCGATGCGCGTGCCGACCTTCACCGCCTCCTCGATCATCGCCTCGTTCGGCTTGAGCACGGGCAGCGGCGCGAGGTCGCGCGCGCAGGCCTCGATCGGCGGGCCGAAGGCCGAGCAGGTGAAGAGGATGCCGTCCGCCCCGGTGCCGGCGGCGTAGCGCGCGAGCGTCAGGAAGCGCTCGGTCATCCGCGGGGTCAGCTTCCCCTCCCGCGCCAGGTCGGCGGAGAGGCTGTCGTCCAGCAGGTTCATCAGCACCTGGCCCGGCCAGAGCCGGGCAAAGGCGGCTTCGATCGGTGGCGGCGAGTGGCGGAGCGCGTGGATCAGCGCGATGCGCCTCTGGCCGCTCACCGGTTCGGCGTCCCGCAGCGGCGCAGGGGCGAGGGCATCTCGCGGCAGCCGGGGAAGGTGATCTCGTCCGGTCCGACGCGCTGGACGATCAGTTCATCCAGCCCGCCCGGGCAGCCGAAGCCGAAATCGGCCGGCAGGCGGGAGGACATGCCGCCGGGGGCCGCCGGCGTGAAGCGGAAGGAGGCCGTGTCCTCCCGCGTCGCGACCGTCTCGATCAGCCGCTGCCGGTACGACGGATCGAGCAGCGCGGTCCGCATCACCACGTCGCGGGTGAAGATCACCGTCGGTTGGCCGAGGCAACGGGCGCCCTCGGTGTCGGCGGGGGGGAAGATGCCCCCGGTCCAGGACCCGAACAGCCATTCATGCGGGGCGGGCGGGCGTTCCTGCGCCGAGGCGCCGACGGCCAGCAGCGGCGCGGCGAGGAGGAGGCAACGGGCAAGGCGTCGCATGGTTCGGGGATTCCCTCTGCAGGCGTGTCCGGCCCGGTATGGCCCCGGGTGGTGGCCCGGGGCAAGCGGGGGTCAGGCGGTGGCCGGCGCCGTCCGCGGCCCGTCGCGCACCGGCAGGTGCACCATGGCCGCGAAGGCAGCCGCCGCGATGCCGATCGACCACATGAGGTCGTAGGACCCGGTCAGGTCGTAGACGAGCCCACCCAGATAGGCGCCGGTGAAGCCGCCGACCTGGTGGCCGAGGAAGACCAGG
The DNA here is from genome assembly GCF_012927745.1 of Neoroseomonas marina. GTDB lineage: Bacteria > Pseudomonadota > Alphaproteobacteria > Acetobacterales > Acetobacteraceae > Neoroseomonas > Neoroseomonas marina. The sequence continues at coordinate 313,629 of NZ_JABBKX010000001.1, read as the reverse complement.
CCGAAGATCGTCGCGAGCCAGCGCGTGCCCCAGTTCCGCGCGCAGAGCGCGACGGTGGGCGGCACGGTGGACAGCCAGAGGATCCCCATCAGGGCCGAGAACAGCATGACGGTGAAGGTGGTCTTCTCGACCATCATGAAGCCGACCATCAGCACGCCGCGCAGGGCGTAGATCGCGACCAGCAATTCCCGCCGCCGCCACTTCTGCGTCAGCTCGCCCGAGATCAGCGAACCGGCGATGTTGAACAGCCCGATCAGCGAGATCGCGCCCGCCCCGACATAAAGCGGGAGCCCGCAGGAATGCACGAAGCCGGGCAGATGCACCGTCAGGAAGGACACGTGCAGCCCGCAGACGAAGAAGCCGAAGAACAGGCACCAGAAGGAGGAATCGCGGAAGGCGCGCGACAGGACCGCGCCGGCGGATTCGTCCGCGCCTTCGGCAGCCTTCGCCGGAACGGGTGCCGGCCGGTCCGACAACGGCAGCGCCAGCGGGACCATCAGCAGCGCCGCCGCGGCCATGGCGAACAGCGCGCCCTGCCAGCCGAAGCCCGCGATGCCCATCCCCGCCAGCGGCACCACCAGGAACTGCCCCGCCGATGAGCCCGCCGTGCCGAGGCCGACGGCCCGACCGCGCTGATCCTCGGGCAGAAGCCGCGTCAGGCTCGCGATGATGGTCGGCATGCCGGCGGCCGAAACGGCCGCGCCCATCACGATGCCGGCGAAGAAGGTGAAGAGCGGCAGGCCCTCGGACAGCGCCATGCCGACGATCCCCGCCGCGTAGAGCAGCGCGCCGCCGATGATGACGATCCGTCCGCCGAAGCGGTCCGCGAGCTGCCCCATGATCGGCTGGGTGACGCCGTTCAGCAGCACCTGCAGCGCGATGGCGAAGGCGAAACCCGAGGCGGTCCAGGCATGCGCCTCGGTCATCGGGGCCAGGAACAGGCCGAAGGATTGGCGCAACCCCATGGCCAGCATCGCGCCCGCGACGGCGCAGGCCATCAGGATCCCGACAGGCAGCGCCGCGCGGGAGGCGGCGGTGGACAGGCTCATGGGAGACTCCCGACTTTGCCGGGCAGCATGTCGTCCCGGCACCGGTACGGACAAGCGCCCGGCGGCCAGGGCAGCCATGCATCGGCGCGGGCGGTTGACGGCGGAGGGGTGCCGGCCGTATCTCCCGCGCCTCCGGTGGCGGCCATAGCTCAGTTGGTAGAGCGCCAGGTTGTGGTCCTGGATGTCACGGGTTCGAGTCCCGTTGGTCGCCCCACCCTGTCCTTTCCCCTTCCTTGCGCGCTGCGCGGTTCCCGGCAGGATGGCCGGCACCGAGAGGGGGATCATCCATGCAGATATCGCTGAACGGCCGCGCCGCGCTGATCACGGGCGGGTCCAAGGGACTCGGCCTCGCCATGGCCAAGGCCTTCGCCCAGGCCGGGGGCAACGTCGCCCTGGTCGCGCGCGGGGCGGAATCCCTCGCCCAGGCCGAGGCCGAGATCCGCGAGGCGGCCCCGACCGCCAAGGTCGCCGCCATCGCCGCCGACATCCGCACCGCCCAGGGCTGCGAACAGGCCCATGCCGGCGCGGTGCGCGCGCTCGGCCAGGTGGACATCCTGGTGAACAACGCCGGCACCTCCCAGCGCGGGCCCTTCCTCGAGGTGACGGACGCGCTCTGGCAGGACGACCTGGACCTCAAGCTGTTCGCCGCGGTGCGGCTCTGCCGCCTGGCGCTGCCCGGGATGCGGGACCGCAAATGGGGCCGCATCATCAATGTGCTCAACATCGGGGCCAAGGCGCCCAAGGCGACCAGCACGCCGACCTCCGTCAGCCGCGCCGCGGGCATGGCGCTGACCAAGGCGCTCGCCAACGAATTCGCGCCCCACAACGTGCTGGTGAACGCGATGCTGGTCGGCATCATCGAAAGCGACCAGTGGGTGCGCCGTCACGCCGCGGACAAGCGCAACATCACCTGGGAGGAATGGAAGGCCGAGCAGGGCAAGCCGGTCCCCCTGGGGCGCATCGGCAAGGCGGAGGAATTCGCCGCCATGGCGCTGCTGCTGGCCTCGGACATGGGCGGCTACGTGACCGGGACGGCGATCAACGTGGACGGCGGCGCGAGCCCCGTCGTCTGACGGCACCCAACGCCGCGGTGCCGGGCCGGCCCATCGGGTCTAGGCTGGCCGGCCTGAGCGTAGGCGCGGCGCCGGGTCGCGCCCTGACCGGGAAGGGCGCGACATGCTGGAACTCCTGGCCTTCGTCTGCGGGGTGGTCCTGATCGTCTGGATGCCCATCGAGGCCGGGCGGGTCGTGCGCGGCTGGGTCCGCCCGCGGCACCGGGGCACGCCCGAGGAATTCCGACGCAATCATCGTCGGCAGCAGACGCTCTTCATCTGGCTCGGGATCGTTCTGGGCCTGGCCAATATCGCGCTGGCCCTGGTGCTGGATGAAGACCGCGCGCGCAGCGTGGTGAAGCTGGCGCTGGGCGCGGTCTGGATCGGCGTCGGGATTTCCGCCTGGTTCGCGCGACGGCGCGTCGACGCCGCGGCGCGCTGACTTCCCCTCCCGCCTGTGCTACCCGCCGCGGCGATCATGCGGAGGGACACATGGCCAAGGAACTGACGGTCGGCATCGCGGGGCTCGGGGCGATCGGGCTGCATCTCGCGCGGCAGCTCGATGCCGGCGTGCAGGGGCTGCGTCTCGCGGCCGTCAGCGCGCGGGACCTCAAGAAGGCGCAGGCGAACATCGCGGGCTTCAAGGCACCGCCGATGGTGGTCCCGAACGCCGAACTCGCCGCCTGCGACATCGTGGTCGAGGCCGCGCCGGCCGCCGCCTTCGAGGAGATCGCGTCCGCCGCCATCGAGGCCGGGAAGATCTTCGTCCCGTCTTCGGTCGGCGCGCTGCTGCCGCGGATGCACCTGGTCGAGCGCGCGAAGCAGACCGGCGCGCGCATCATCGTGCCGACCGGCGCGCTGCTCGGCCTCGATGCCGTGCGCGCGGCCGCCGAGGGCGCGGTTGAGAGCGTGACCATCGAGACGCGCAAGCCGCCACGGGGGCTCGAGGGCGCGCCCTACCTCAAGCAGCACAACATCGACGTCGGCGCGATCACGACCGCGACGCGCGTCTTCAAGGGCAATGCCTTCGACGCGGCGCAGGGCTTCCCGGCGAATGTGAACGTCGCGGCGGCGCTGGCGCTCGCCGGCATCGGGCCGGAACGCACGATGGTCGAGATCTGGGCGGATCCGGGCGTGACGCGTAACACGCACACCATCCGCGTCGAGGCCGCCGCCGCGCGCCTGACGATGACGATCGAGAACGTGCCGTCGGAGGAGAACCCGCGGACGGGGAAGATCACGCCGCTGTCGATCGTGGCATGCCTGCGGGGCCTGACGAGCACGCTGAAGGTCGGGTCGTAAGGCGGCGGGAGAAGGGGCTTCTCCCGCTCCCCGTTTGTCGAACCTGCGGTCGCGGAAGGTCCGCGCGCGACGACGTCGGAACACTCTAGAGAAGGCGGGCTCGCCTCAACCGCAACGCATTCCCCACGACGCTGACCGAAGACAGGGCCATGGCCGCCGCGGCGATCGGCGGGGACAGCAGGATGCCGAAGAACGGGTACAGCAGCCCCGCGGCAAGGGGCACGCCCGCGGCATTGTAGGCGAAGGCGAAAAACAGGTTCTCCCTGATGTTCCGCATGACCGCACGCGACAGCCGCCGCGCGCGCAGGATGCCGGTCAGGTCGCCGCCGAGGAGCGTCACACCGGCGCTCTCCATCGCGACATCGGTGCCGGTCCCCATGGCTATGCCAACTTCGGCGGCCGCGAGCGCCGGCGCGTCGTTCACCCCGTCCCCCGCCATGGCGACGCGGCGCCCCTCCGATTTCAGGCGTTCCACGATGCGCTGCTTGTCCTCGGGCAGCACTTCCGCTTCGACTTCGCCGATACCGAGGCGGTGGGCCACCGCCCGCGCCGTCGTGCGGTTGTCGCCGGTCAGCATGACGACCCGAACCCCCTCCGCCGCGAGACCCGCAAGAGCGACGGGCGTGCTCTCCTTCACCGGGTCGGCGACGGCAATGAGGCCGGCGGCCTTGCCAGCCACGGCGACGAAGAACACCGTCGCGCCTTCTCCGCGCAGCCGCTCGGCCTCGCCCGCCAGGGCCGCGGCGTCGATCCCGGCTTCCGACATCAGCCGCGCATTGCCGACAGCGACGGCCCGGCCGTCGATCATGCCCGTCACGCCGCGGCCTGTGGGGGCGTCGAACGCCTCGACCCCGGGCAGCCGCAGGCCGCGCGCCTCGGCCGCCTTCACCACCGCCTCGGCGAGCGGATGCTGGCTCGGCCGTTCGAGCCCCGCGGCAAGGCGCAGGAGGTCCGCCTCGTCCATGCCCGCCACCGGGACGATGGCGACGACCTCCGGCCGTCCGCGCGTCAGGGTCCCCGTCTTGTCCACGACCAGCGTATCGATGCGTTCGAGCCGCTCGAGCGCCTCGGCGTTCTTGATCAGCACGCCCGCCTGCGCACCGCGCCCCACCCCGACCATGATGGACATCGGCGTGGCGAGGCCGAGCGCGCAGGGGCAGGCGATGATCAGCACCGTGACCGCGGCAACGATCGCATAGGCTGCGCGCGGCTCCGGTCCCCAGGCCAGCCAGCCGACCGCGGCGAGGACCGCGATCGCCACCACGCTCGGCACGAACCAGGCCGAAACCTCGTCGGCGAGCCGCTGGATCGGCGCGCGCGACCGCTGCGCCTGCGCCACCATCCGCACGATCTGCGCGAGGACGGTGTCCTGGCCGATGCGGTCGGCGCGCATGACGAAGGCGCCCTGGCCGTTCAGCGTTCCGCCGGTGACGCGGGCACCGGCTGCCTTGGCGACCGGCACGGGCTCGCCGGTGACCATGCTCTCATCGACGTTGCTGCCACCATCCAGGACTTCGCCGTCGAGCGGCACCTTGTCGCCGGGGCGCACGCGCAACCGATCGCCCACCGCGACGGCGGCGAGCGGCACCTCCTCCTCCGCGCCGTCGTCCCGGATGCGGCGTGCCACCGGCGGTGCCAGGTCGAGCAGCGCGCGGATGGCGCCGCCGGTCCGCTCCCGCGCGCGCAACTCGAGCACCTGTCCCAGCAGGACCAGGACGACGATCACCGCGGCGGCCTCGAAATAGACGGCGACGGAGCCATCCGCGCCGCGGAAGGTCGGCGGGAAGACCTGCGGCGCCGCCGTCGCGACGACGCTGAACACCCAGGCCACGCCCGTGCCGAGCGCGATGAGCGTGAACATGTTGAGGCTGCGGGTGACGACCGAGCGCCAGCCCCGGGCGAAGAACGGCCATCCCGCCCAGAGCACGACGGGTGTGGCGAGCAGCAGTTGCAGCCAGTTCGATGCGCCGCGCTCCAGCAGGTGATCGAGGCCGAGCAGATGCCCACCCATCTCGAGCACCACCACGGGCAGGGTCAGCGCGAGGCCGATCCAGAACCGTCGCGTGAAGTCGCGCAACTCCGGGTTCGGCGCCTCGTCGCCCGTCGCCACTTCGGGCTCCAGCGCCATGCCGCAGATCGGGCAGTTGCCCGGCCCGGCCTGCCGGATCTGCGGGTGCATCGGGCAGGTGTAGATCGTGCCGGGTGCCACGGCGTCGGCCTTCAGCGGCGTCGCTGCGCCGTGCACGTAACGGTCCGGTCCGGCGACGAACTTCGCGCGGCATCCGGCCGAGCAGAAATGATAGGCGTGGCCCGCATGTTCCGCGTGGTGCGGCGTGGCGCGGGCATCCACCTCCATGCCGCACACCGGGTCCTTCACCATCGAGGGTGCCGGAACTGCCGGCTGGTGGTGGTGGCCGTGATGGGCGTTGGCCGGCTCATCGCTCATGGCGGCTGCTCTCCAATCCGGGGTCTGCGGCACTCATCCGCCGTGGCGATGCCCGCGATGCATCAGCAGATGCATCAGCGGGCAGGCGAGCAGTACCAGGTAGGGCAGCGCGCCGAGTACGTGCCCGAAATCTTCCCGCAGCACATGGAAGATGCCAAGCAGCGCGATGCCGATCGCCGTGGCGCCGGTGGCCGTTCGCCACCACGATACCTGCGTGCGCCCATTCATCGCGTCGCCTCAGGGCATGCCCATGCGCATGCCGCGGAGATGCTCGCCCATCAGCTCGTCGGCGGTGCGCTTCTGCTCGTCGTTCAGCGCCGCATAGAGTGGTGCGAGGGCCATGGAGACCGCGCGCATCGCGTCGAGCTCGGCCGAACGCAGGGCGATGCGCCGCTCCAGCAGCTGCGGTGCCGTGGCGGGCTGGTCGGCACCCTGCATCGCCCGCGCGAAGGTCTCGCGCAGCCGCTGCGCCTGCGCGCGCACGGCCTCGGCGAAGGCATTCCATTGCGGCATCTGGGCGTCCGTGATCCGCAGCTCCGCCCGCAGGAAGGCGAGGGATCCCTCGATGCGATGGAAGGGCGCCATTCCGCCGCGGTGCATGCCCTCCATGCCTGGCATGCCGGCGCCCATGGGCCCCGCCTGGCCGCCCGCACGGCCGAGCATCATGGGCATCGTCTGGGCCGGGCCGCCCTGCATCATCATGCCGCCCGGGCGTCCCACGGCGGGCGCAGCAGGCGCGGCCGGCGCGGATGGCGGCGAGGCCTGCGCGGTCTGCTCGCCGCCGGGATGATGCGCCGCGTGGTCGTCGCTGTCCTGGCCCGGCGCCTGGGCGAAGGCCCCGCCGGCCATCGACAGGGCCAGGGCCAGTGCGGCGCCGCCGATGGTGGAGCGATGCTGGGTGCTCATTCTGTCCTCCGGTTCCTCGAACCTGCCGTGCCCGGGCCGTGGCGACGGGCGTCAGGCGGCTGGCCGCCGCGTCCGCGGGAGATCATGCGCTCGGCCGTCCTGCGGCAGCGTCAGCGGCTGATGACAAAGTGTGTCGGGGTGGAGGCGGCGCCGGCGGCGGCGCCGTAGTATGCCGCATGACCCGCACCGGCATCCTGCTCGCGCTGGCCTCCGCTGTCCTCTTCGGCGCCAGCACACCCTTCGCGAAGCTCCTGCTCGGCACCGTGGATCCGTGGATGATGGCCGCGCTGCTGTACCTCGCCTCCGGCATCGGCCTCGCGGTCGTCCATGGATCGCGCACTCTGCTCCGCATCCCGGCGGCGGAAGCCCCGCTCCGGCGCGCCGACGTACCGTGGATGGCCCTCGTGATCCTGTCGGGCGGCATCGGCGGTCCGGTTCTCCTGATGCTCGGCCTCAGTCAGACCGATGCTGCCAGCGCATCGCTGCTTCTCAACCTTGAAGGGCTGGCAACCATGGGCATCGCCTGGCTGGCATTCCGCGAGAACGTCGATCGGCGACTGCTGATCGGTGCGTTCGCGATCCTTGCGGGGGCGGTTGTTCTGTCCTGGCAGGGGGGTGCCACGCTTGACGCCGGCGCTGCGCTGATCGCCGCGGCGTGCCTCTGCTGGGGGATCGACAACAACCTGACGCGCAAGCTGTCCTCGGCCGACCCGGTGCAGATCGCCATGGTCAAGGGGTTGGTCGCCGGCGTGGTGAACCTCATCCTGGCCCTCATCGGCGGCGCTGCCCTGCCGCCCCCGGGGGTCCTCGCCTCGGCCGGTATCGTCGGCTTTCTCGGCTATGGGGTGAGCATCGCGCTCTTCGTGTTGGCGCTGCGCCACCTGGGCACGGCGCGCACCGGGGCGTACTTCTCGCTCGCACCCTTTGTCGGCGCGGCGCTGGCCGTCGTCATGCTGGGCGAACCGCTCTCCGGGCGCCTGCTGTTGGCCGGCGTGCTGATGGGCATCGGCCTCTGGCTGCACCTGTCGGAGCGCCACGACCACCTCCATACGCACGACGCCATGGAGCACGAGCACCGGCATCGCCACGACGAGCACCATCGGCACGTCCACGGCCCGGACGATCCACCCGGCGAGCCGCACACGCACTGGCATCGGCATGAGCCCATGACCCATCGGCACGCCCACTACCCGGATCTGCACCACCGGCACGGGCACGATGCGGGGCAGGCACGCGGCTGACGCCGGATCGCCCGCCTTGCGGTGGGCGGCCGTGTGGCACCGGGCCGTCAGGCGGGCTCGGAGCCTCGGAAGCGCATGAAGGTTCGATGCGCCCCTTCGCCGAAGGCGATCACCTCATAGGCGTCCGGCGGCTGGCCCGGTATCTCCATCCCGGGCGTGCCGACCGGCATGGCCGGCACGGCGATGCCACGGACCCCCGGCGGCCGCGTCGCCAGCAGGCGGCGCAGCGCGACGGCGGGCACATGCCCTTCGAGCACGAAGCCCGCCACCCGGGCCGCGTGGCAGGAAAGCAGGTCGGGTGGCGTGCCGAGCATGCGACGGGCGGGCGCGACCGAGCCGACCACATTGTCCTGCACCGCAAAGCCTTCCTGCCGCATATGGTTGACCCAGCCGCCACAGCAGCCGCAGGTCGCATCGCGCCAGACCTCGATCCGGCGCCCTTCGCCGGCCTTCGCCGCGGGCGTCAGGAACAGGCCCCCTGCACCCGCCAGCAGCAGCATCCTGCGAGAACGCATCCCTGTACTCCCTCCTTGCATCACGATGGCGACCGCGGGAGCCGCACCACCGCCGCCAAACCGCCCGTCGTTCGGGTCTCCAGGGTCAGCGTCCCGCCCTGCTGCTCCACCGCGCGCCGCGCGATCGTCAGACCCAGCCCCGATCCGCCGGTGCCACGGTTGCGGGAGGCCTCGAGCCGCCGGAACGGCTCGAAGACAGCCTCCATCTGATCCGCCGGGATCCCGGGCCCGTCGTCGTCGACGCGGACGACCAGGCCGGGGCCGTCTTCCTCCACGGTGACCCGTGCTCCGCCCCCGTACTTCACCGCATTGTCGATGAGGTTGGCGAAGGCGCGCTTCAGCGTGACCGGACGGCAGAGCAGGCGCGCCTGCGGAGGGGCCTGCAGCGTCACGGCCGCCCCCGCATCGGCTGCCGCATCGCACAACGTCCCGAGCATCGTCACGAGGTCCGCCTGGCGCCGCTCCTCCGTCTCGGCCTCGCCGCGGAGATAGGCGAGCGTCGCCGTGATCATCGCCTCCATCTCATCGAGGTCGGCATCGATGGCGCGTGCGACCTCGGCGTCCTCGACGAAGCCGGCGCGGAGGCGCAGTCGCGCGATCGGCGTGCGAAGGTCGTGGCTGACGGCGGCCAGCGCCTGGGTGCGATCGGCGATGAGGCGTTCGATGCGGGCCTGCATGCGATTGAAGGCCTGGGCGGCGTGACGGACCTCTTGCGGGCCGTCCTCCGCCACCCTCGCGGTCTGTCCCGGTTCGCCGATCCGGTCCGCCGCGCTGGACAACGCCCTCAAAGGTCGCCCGATCAGACGCACGACGATCAGGCCCAGCAGCAGGATGCCGGCCGCCATGGCGGTCGTGGAAGCGAGGGTCGCGTGCTCCGGGACCGCAGGCCTGAACAGCGCGGCCGAGAAGTTCAACCAGCTGTCATCGGGCAAGGGCAAGGCGCCGAGCAGCGCGTGCGGCGCGCTTCCGCTGTCCCCGGCGGCATAGCCAAGCCGCAGCCCCACCGTGTCGAGTTCGGGCACCAGTTCGCCCAGGCGGGCACGCACGGCCTCGATACGCGGGCTGGTTTCGTTTGCCAGGCCGACCGTCGGCGCCGGGGTCCAATGCAGGTCGAGGCTCGCGGAAGAGAGCGCATGGGCCATCCGGTCGCGCTCCTCCGCGGGCAGGGCCGCGATGCTGCGCTTGGCCGCGGCGAGGCGTTCCGCCAGCTGCTCCTCGCGCGTGCTGCCGAGCGTCGCCTCGGTGCCGATCTGGTGGAGCCACAGGCTCCCGAGGTGGAACACGATCAGGCCGACAAAGAGCACGACCATGATGCGCCCGCCGAGCGTGTCGGGGATGAGGCGCGACAGCCGCGTCACGTGGCGCGCTTCACGGCCGGCACCAGCATGTAGCCGGCGCCGCGGATCGTCTTGATGATCGGCGGACCGTCCTCGGTCGGCTCGAGCTTGCGGCGCAGCCGGCTGACCATCACGTCGACCGCGCGCTCCGTGCCGTTGAACGCCATCCGGTTGCGCGCCAGATCGAGCAGTTGCTCGCGACTGAGGACACGTTGCGGATGCTCGCAGAAGGCCAGCAGCATGTCGTACTCGCCGCCGGACAGATCGATCACGGTGCCGTCCGGCGCCGCCAGTTCCCGCCGGCGCGTGTCCAGCGTCCAGCCGGCGAAGACCAGGCGCTCGCCTGCCGTGCCGGCCACGGGCTGCCCGGCCTCGCCGCGCGACCGGCGCAGCAGGGCGCGCACGCGGGCGAGCAGCTCCGCCCGCCCGAAGGGCTTCGGGATGTAGTCGTCCGCCCCGAGTTCCAGGCCGAGGACGCGGTCCGTCTCCTCCCCGCGCGCGGTGACCATGATGATCGGCACGCCGGATTTCCCGCGCAGGGCCCTGCAGAGGTCGAGGCCCGACTGGCCCGGCAGCATCACGTCGAGCAGGACGAGATCGACCGGGCTGCCGGCGAGGGTGTCCCACATCTCCCGCCCGTCCCGCGCGCCCGTGACGCGGAAGCCGTTCTGGCGCAGGAACTTCGCGATCAGGGTGCGCATCTCCCCGTCATCCTCGACGACGAGGATGTGGGCTTCCGGATCGAGCAGGGAGCCGGGCTTCCCGCTCGTGTCGCCGTCCTGGTCCTTCATGGCGGCTGCCATGGTCGCGCGATGCCTATGCCGGGTCGAGCGGCGTGAAGCGCGCCTGCGTCGTCCGCTGGCCCGGCAGGGTCAATGTCACCACGGCCCTGATGCCGCGCGCCTCGGCGAGATCGCCCGTGCCTTGCAGGAGATTGCCTTCCTTCGGGGTCAGGGGGACCGTGGCTTGCCGGCCGTTCGCCAGAAGGACGGCCTGGGCCGTCGCGCCGGCGACGGGCACCGGCCGGTCGTTGTGGTCGAAGACGAAGACCAGGATGTCGTTGCCGCGCAGGACGAGCTCCGCGTGATAGGAGCCGATGTCCTGCACCTGCCCGCCATTGGGGCCGCGCGAACCTGAGGGCAGATGGGCGAGCGCGCGGCCCGGAATGAGCGGCAGGGCGGCGAGGATCAGGCGGCGGGTCGGCATGGTTGTCTCCGTCATGGTCAATAGGCCTCGGCCAGGCGCGTCCCGGCCTGGTGTGCGCGCAGGCGTTCCAGCGCCGGGCGCCCGAAGCGGTGGAACAGCAGCGGCGTCAGGAAGGTGTCGAGCAGGGTCGCGGTGACGAGCCCGCCGAAGATGGTGATGGCGACGGGGTGTAGGATCTCCTTGCCCGGCTCTCCGGCGCCGATCATCAGCGGCACCAGTGCGAAACCGGCGGACAGCGCCGTCATCAGCACCGGGGTCAGTCGCTCCAGGCTGCCGCGGACGACGAGGCCGAGGCCCCACGGCTCGCCTTCGAGCAGCGCCAGGTTCAGGTAGTGGCTGACCTTGAGGATGCCGTTGCGCGTCGCGATGCCGGCCAGCGTGATGAAGCCGATCATCGATGCGACGGACAGCGGCTGGCCCGCGATCCACAGCGCGGCGATGGCACCGACGAGCGCGAGCGGCACATTGCCCATGATGATGACGGCGAGCACCGCCGACCGGTAGCGGGCATAGAGCACGAGGAAGATCATCGACAGCGAGACGAGCGACAGGCCGGCGATCAGCCGCGAGGCCTCCTCCTGCGCCTGGAAGGTGCCCTCCAGCGCGAGGAAGGTGCCAGGCGGCAGGTCGGCCGCCGCCATCTCGGCCCGCACGCGCGCGACGATCTCCGCCATGTCCGAGCCGTCGGTATTGGCCAGGACGACGATCCGCCGGCGGCCATTCTCCCGCTGGATCTGGTTGGGGCCATCGGTGTCGCGAAGCTCCGCCAGCAGCGACAGCGGCACGCGCCCGGCGGGCGTCTCGATCATGACGGCGGCGAGGCCGGCGCCGGTCCGGTCCGCGTCGGCCAGGCGCAGCACCACCTCGAAGCGACGGGAGCGGTCCACGACCTCGCTCACCACCTGGCCGCCGGACAGGCTGCGCAGCACTTCGGCCACATGGGCCACCGAGACGCCGTAGAGCGCCGCCCGGTCATGGTCCACGACCACCTGCAGCTGCGGCACGCGCACCTGGCGTTCCACCTGCAGGTCCGTGAGGCCGGGGATCGAGGCGAGGCGCGCACGCATCCGGTCGGCCATGGCGCGCAGCGCGTCGAGGTCGTCGCCGTAGATCTTCAGCGCGAGTTCGGCTCGCACGCCGGAGAGCATGTGATCGAGCCGGTGGCCGATCGGCTGGCCGACATTGACGCTGCCCGGCAGCATGCCGAGGCGCGCGCGGATGTCGGCGGCGACCTCCTGCTTGCCGCGCGCGGACGGGGCGAGGGAGACGTCGATCTCGGCGGAATGGACGCCTTCGGCGTGCTCGTCCAGTTCGGCGCGGCCGGTGCGGCGACCGACGGTGCGGACCTCCGGGACCTGCAGGATCAGGTTCTCCGCGGCACGCCCGAGCCGATCCGCCTCCGCGAGGCTGATGCCGGGCTGGAACTGCAGGCTGATGGCAAGCGTCCCTTCGTTGAAGGGCGGCAGGAAAGCGCGAGGCAGGAAAGGCACGGTCGCCACCGCGCCGAGCACCGACGCACCGGCGAGCAGATAGACCAGCCGCGTCCGCGCGAAGGCCCAGAGCAGCGCCCGCTCATTCCACGCCTTCAGTCGCCGCACGAGCCAGCTGTCGCCGTGTTCCATGCGCTTCATCCGCGGCAGCAGCCAGGAGCAGAGCACCGGCGTGACGGTGATCGCGACCAGCAGCGACGCGAGGATGGAGACGATGTAGGCGACGCCGAGCGGGGCGAAGAGCCGGCCCTCGATGCCCGAGAGCGCGAACAGGGGGACGAAGACCAGCACCACGATCATCGTCGCGTAGACGATGCCCGAACGCACCTCCTGGCTCGCCCGCGCGATCACCAGCAGCACCGGCTGCGGGTCGGGGCGCTGACGGTTCTCGCGCAGGCGGCGATAGACGTTCTCCACGTCCACCACCGCATCGTCGACCAGTTCGCCGATCGCGATGGCCAGCCCGCCCAGCGTCATGGTGTTGATCGACAGGCCGAGCACCTGGAAGGCAACGACGGTCACCAGGACCGAGAGCGGGATGGCGGTCAGCGAAATGATGGTGGTCCGACCGTTCAGGAGGAACAGGAACAGCACCAGAGCCACCACCGCGACGGCCTCGAGCAGCACGCGCTCGACATTGCCGATGGACGCCTGGATGAAATCCGCCTGGCGGAACTGGACGTGGTCGGCGGACACGCCTGCCGGCATCGATCGCTGGAGTTCGGCAAGCGCCGCCTCGACCTGGCGCGTCAGCCTGACCGTATCCGCCGCCGGCTGCTTCTGGATGGAAAGGATGACGGCGGGGCGGCCCATGCTGCCGGCATCACCGCGCTTGAGGCGTGCGGCGTAATCCACTGTCGCGACCTGGCGCAGCAGGATCGGCTGTCCGGCGCGCCACGCGACGGGAGCATTGGCGAGATCCTCGAGCCTGGCCGTGCGGCCGAGGTTGCGGATCATGTACTCGCGGCCGGCCTGGTCCACGAAGCCGCCGCCGGTGTTGGTGCCGAACTGCCGCAAGGCCAGGACAAGCTGGTCCTGAGTGACGTCCAGCGCGTTCATGCGGACGAGGTCGGGCGTCACGCGGAACTGTCGGACCTCGCCGCCGATGGGTATGACCTGGGAGACGCCGGGGATCGTCAACAGGCGCGGGCGCACGACCCAGTCGGCCAGCTCGCGGAGCTCCATGGGGTTGGCGCGACCGTTGGAGGACATTGCCACCAGCATGATCTCCCCCATGATGGAGGAGACCGGCGCCATCTGCGGCTGCACGCCCGCAGGCAGTTGCGCCCGGACGAGGGAAAGCCGTTCGGCCACCTGCTGACGGTTGATCCAGATGTCGGTGCCCCAGTCGAATTCGACATAGACGATGGACAGGCCGACGCCCGAGACGGAGCGCACCCGCGCCACGCCGGGCATGCCATTCATCGCGGTTTCGATCGGGAAGGTGACCAGGAGCTCGACCTCCTCCGGCGCCAGGCCTTCCGCTTCCGTCATGAGCGTTACGACGGGACGGTTGAGGTCCGGGAAGACGTCGACCGGCAGGCGCTGCAGGGCGAGGGCGCCGTACACCATGAGCGCGATCGCCGCGGCGAGGACGAAGAGCCTGTTCCGCAGGCTCGCGGACACGATCAGGTTGAACACGGGGTCAGCGCACCTGCGAGACGAGGCCCGCGGCCTCCGTCACCACGCGCATGCCCGGCTCCAGCCCGGCGGTGACCAGCACGCGGCGGCCGTCGAGCGGCTGGACGCGCACCGGCCGCGGCACGAAGCGCTCGGCGCCGGGCATCTCGAAGACGATGGGCGGGCCCTCGGCGCTGCGCACCACGGCCTCGGCGGGCAGCACGATGCCGGCGAGGCGCCGGGGCGTCTGCACGGAGACGGTCACCGGCTGGCCGACGACGAGCCCCGCAGGCACCTCCTCGAGGCGGAACTGCAGCGGCAGGGCCTGCTGGCGCAGCGCGAGGCCGCGGCCGACGAAGGCCAGGCGCAATGCCTGGCCGCTCGCGGTGACCGCGGTGGCGCCGGCGATCTCCGTGACCGCCGCGGGGTCGAAGGCGATGGCCTCCACCCAGAGGCGCGCGGGGTCGACGATGTCGAAGAGCGGCTCGCGGGCGTCGACGACCTGGCCGGCGGCCACGCGCACCACGCTGATCACGCCGGAGGCCGGGGCGAGGATGGGCTCGCGCCCGACGACGGCCGGCAGGTTCGCGGCGCGCCGCTGGCGCAGGCCTTCGAGCTCCGCCCGCGCGTCGCTGATCTCCCGCGCCGCGACCGTGGATGCGATGGCCGTGAGGCGGCGCAGGCGCGCCTCGGTGATGACGATCTGCGCCTCGATGTCGGCGATGCTCGCGCGCACGCCGGCGCGGTCCTGGGCGGCGATGACGGGAACGGCGTAGGCGAGGCGTTGGCCGCGCGCGACCTGCTGGCCGATCACGGGGAAGCCGTCCTCGGGCGCTTCGATCCGGCTCGCCTCGGCAGACTGGACGCGGCCGGAAGCGTTGGGGTCGGCGATGACCTGGCCGACGAGTTGCAGGGAAACCGCGGCCTCGCTCCGCTCCGCGGCCACGGCGCGCAGGCCGAGAAGGTGCTGCGTCGGCTTGGGGACGAAGACGCTGCCATCCGGCTGGCGGCGCGGTGCATCGATCGGCTGGGCCTGCGCCAGCACCGGGAGGAGCAGCAGCGCGGCCAGCGCCGTCGTCCGTGCCGCCGCGCGGTCCGGTCGCAGGGAGCGAACGATGTCGCCCGCCCCCGGCAGAGGGTTGGAGACGGCCTGCGGCGGCAGTTGTCTCGGCGCCGTCACGCGGCCGATCGCGGCGCCGAGGAGGAGAAGCAGGAGGCCGGCTGTCCAGGCGAGCGGGTTCCTTGCGACGGCGCGCCACTCCGGCGCAGCCGGGGTGGCAACGCCGGCCGCCGCCGGGGCCGGCAGCTCCAGCGTGGCCGGAAGCAGGTCCATCTCGGCCCCGGCCGTCACGGTGAAAAGGAGGTTGCGGCGTCCCGCCTGCGTCAGTGCCGGGTGGCGGGCGACGTGGCTGTAGGATCCGTCGGCCGCGACATCTGCCGGGTCGCCGTCGACGGTGAGGGCGATGGTCGCACCCGGCACCGGCTCTGCCGTCGGGAAGCGGTCGAGATGGATGCGGAGGCGTCCGTCGGGTGCGAGGATCGCTACCACCTCGAAGAGGTCGGAGTGGGTCTCGGTGCGTGGTGCGGCCGCGGCGGGCGGGGATGAAGCGGCGCCGTGGTCGTGGCCTTCGTGCGCGGCCACCGGCGCGAACCGGCCGGTGGCCGCCAGGACGGTCAGCGACGCAAGCAGCATTGCCAGCATATGGAAAGGGCGGCGCACCCGTGTCTCCCCTCAACGCGAGAGGAGTGGTCTGCCGGGGTCGGACGTCAGGTGCGTTTCCTGATCGTGACAAAGCATTGCGGGCCGCCAGCTGCGGCGGGCGTTGTCGCGCCATGCGTCCTCCGAGGCAGATGCAGCTGCGCCCGGGCGCGTTCCGGGAGACGGCATCTGCCCGAAGGATCGAGGCGCCCTGGCAGTGCAGCCGAAACGGCCCGGATCGGGCGGCGGCCAAACGTCGGCGGCTGGGAGACGCACCGGCGCGCCCGCGCGGCTGATTGTGCCGGCCCGCCGATCGACCATGCCTTCGATGTGGTGGACGGCGGAGAAGCCATCCCGAAGCCTCGTTCTCTGCAGCGTGCGGGGACCCGCGGAGCGATCCCCGGGCGATCGGCCGCGCGTGACGCCGGCATCACGCGCGGAATCGAGCCCGGCACCTTGGGCGAGATCGCCCCTGGCACGCCGCCGCGCCGCCGAGATGGCCGCGTCGCCGTCGTCCCCGAGACGCCGGGCGACGGGATGGGCGTCTTCGGCCACGACACGGCCGGCGGCGACGAAGCCTCCAGCCATGCCGGCGAGATCGCCGGCCGCGCCGGGCCGTCGATCTGGCGCCGCGGCCGGTCAGCTGCGCACCACCTCGGCGCGCCCGGCTTCCACCACCATCCGCGCCGCCGTCTCCCGCGGCGCGCCTTCCCGCGTCACGAAGGGCAGGGCGACGAACTCGGTCGTCAGGCGCTGCGTCGTCGCCTCCGCCACGCAATAGCCGCGCCGCGCGTGGAACAGCGCGATGTCCGGGTTGCGGCGCAGCACCTCCTCGCCGCCGCGCGTCATCTCGGCGCCGTCGCCCTCGCTGGTGACGGAGGTCGCCGTGAATTCGGTCGCGACGGGCGCGCTCGACGCATCCTCGGGCCGGCGGCGGACGGTCGCGGCGAGGGCCACGTGCACGTCGCCCGACAGCACCACGGGATTGGGCGTGCGCCGCTCGGCGATGCCGTCGAGCAGCCGTTGCCGCGCCGCCGGGTAGGCATCCCACTTGTCCATCGAGATCGCGCCGTCGCGCAGTTCGCGCCGCATCAGCGGCACCTGCTGGGCGAGGATGTTCCACCGCGCCGGGCTGCGCGCCATGCCGTCGAGCAGCCAGCGTTCCTGCGCCGCGCCGAGCATCTGCGCCTCGGCGCGGAAGACCTCGGGGCAGGCGGGCTTCGCGCCGTCGCCGCAGGGCTGGTCGTCGCGGAACTGGCGGGTGTCGAGCACGTTCACCCGCATCAGCGTGCCGAAGTCGAGCCGCCGGTAGGCGGTGATGTCCGGCCCGCGCGGCAGGGCGGTGCGGCGGACCGGCATGTTCTCGTACCAGGCCTGGAAGGCGGCGGCCTTGCGCAGCGCGAAGACCTCGGGCGGCACGGCGACGGGGAAGCGGCCGCGGCCGTCCTCCTCGCTGAAGGGGCCGGCCCAGTTGTTGTCGACCTCGTGGTCGTCGTAGCTCGGCAGGAAGGGGTGCGCGGCGTGGGCGGCCTGCAGGTCCGGATCGGTGCGGTACTGGGCATAGCGCAGGCGATAGTCGGCGAGGCTCACCGTCTCCTCGCCCAGGTGCGAGCGCACGATGGGGCCCCAGCCGCGCTGGCCGGGCTGCCGGCCGGCGTATTCGTAGATGTAGTCGCCATAGTGGAAGACGAAGTCGAGGTCGGCTTCCTCGGCGATCTTCCGCCAGGCGGTGAAGTGGCCGTGCTCGTAGTGCTGGCAGCCGGCGAAGGCGAAGCGGATGCGCGGCGGGGCGGCGCCCGGGGCGGGGGCGGTGCGGGCGCGGCCCGTGGGGCTGGCCGCGTCGCCGGCCTGGAAGCGGTAGACGTAGGGGCGACCGGGCGCGAGGCCCGAGACCTCGACATGCACGGCGTGGGCGAGTTCCGGACGGGCGATGGCGCTGCCGCTCGCGGCGATCCGCGCGAAGGCCTCGTCCTCGGCGATCTCCCAGCTCACGGGTACGGCGCGTCGGGGCATGCCGCCGTCGGGCGCGAGCGGCTCGGGGGCCAGGCGCGTCCAGATCACGAAGCCATCCGGCGCCGGTTCGCCGCTGGCCACGCCGAGGGCGAAGGGAAAGGCGCGAAACGCCGGCTGGGCCAGGCCCTCGCGCACCGGCGCCCCGATCGCCGCGAGCGCCGCGAGCCCGGTGGACCCCCGCAACAGGCCGCGGCGCGACAGGTCGAGGATGTGGCGGCGGATGGTGTCCATCGGGTGACGTTCCAGGGCGTGGGCGAGAAGGGTGGCAAGGCGCGGGTCGGGGCGGGGTGAAGCCTGCGTGACGCCGCGGCGACGCGCCAGGGCCTTCCGGCCGCTCTGCCTGCATGCCCAAACTGCGCAAAATCCACGGGAGGACCAGGCATGACCCTCAGTCGACGCGCAGCGCTTGCCACGCCCGCCATCCTGCTGCTGCCGCGCGCGGCGCAGGCCGCCTTTCCGGACCGGCCTGTCCGCATCGTGGTCCCCTTCGCCGCCGGGACATCCTCCGACCTGCAGGCGCGCATGATCGGGGAACGGATGGCCCCGCTGCTGGGCCAGCCCGTGGTGGTGGACAACCGGGCCGGGGCCGGCGGTACCGTGGGCGCGGACGCGGTCGCGAAGTCGCCGCCGGACGGGCATACGCTGCTGTTGGGGTCGAACGGGCCGCTGACCAATGCGCCTGTGCTCCAGGCCCGTCTCTCCTACGACCCGGCCAAGGACCTGGCGGCCGTCGCGATGATCAGCCGCAGCCCGCTGACGCTCACCGTGAAGGCCGACAGCCCATGGCGCAGCCTCGCGGATGTGCTGGCCGCGGCGCGGGCCGCCCCGGGGCGGATCGCGATCGGATCGTCGGGGCAGGGCAGTGCGACGCATTTCCTGATCGAACAGGTGATGGCGGCGGCCGGCGTCCAGTTCACCCATGTGCCCTACCGGGGGTCGAGCGCCTCGGTCCCCGACGTGATCGCCGGCAACATCCCCCTCGTGATGGCCGAGGTCTCGACCGTCCTGCCCACCTTCCGGGGCGGACAGACGCGAATCCTGGCGATGACCTCGGCCGCGCGGATGCCGATCGCGCCCGAGGTGCCGACGCTGATCGAAGGCGGGCTGGACCTGACCGGTGGGTCCTGGGCCGGGCTTGTCGCGCCGGCCGGCACCCCCGCGGCGTCGCTCGCGGCGCTGGCCCAGGCGGTACGGACGGGGCTCGCGGACCCGACCTACCGCCAGCGACAGGCGGAGTTGGGGGCGGAGATCGTCGCGGCCCGGGAACAGACCCCCGAAGGCTTCGCCGCCTGGCTGGACCGCGAACGGGCGACGATCCGGGCCGTCGCGGAGCGGGCGGGGATCCGGCCGGAATAGCCGCGACCCCTTGCCCCCGCCCGCCGTTTCGGCCATATCCCCGCCCGCCGGACGGGGGCGACCCCGCCCGGTAATCCGCACGCGGCGCGCCCATCCTTCACCGAGGCTGGGTCCGGTCCCCGGGAGACATCCGGGGCATTGCACCGCGGAGGCTCAACCGGACTATTCGGAAAGGAGGCTCGCCCCATGGCGATGCGTGAAGTCACCCTGCGTGCCCTGCTCGAGGCGGGCGTCCACTTCGGCCACCATACGCGCCGCTGGAACCCGCGCATGGCGCCCTACATCTTCGGCGTCCGCAACCAGGTCCACATCCTCGACCTGCAGCAGACCGTCCCGATGATGGAGCGCGCGCTGCGCGCCGTGCGCGACACCGTCGCCGCCGGCGGCCGCGTGCTGTTCGTCGGCACCAAGAAGGCCGCCGCCGACTACGTCGCGGAAGCGGCGACCCGTTGCGGCCAGTACTACGTCAACCATCGCTGGCTCGGCGGCATGCTGACCAACTGGAAGACGATCACGGGCTCGATCAAGCGCCTGAAGCAGATGGACGAGCGTCTGGGCGGCGACACGGCCGGCCTGACGAAGAAGGAAGTCCTGATGCTGACGCGCGAGAAGGAGAAGCTCGACCGCGCGCTCGGCGGCATCAAGGAGATGGGCGGCCTGCCCGACATCATCTTCGTGATCGACACCGTGAAGGAGAAGCTGGCGATCGAGGAGGCCAACAAGCTCGGCATCCCCGTCATCGCCGTGGTCGACTCCAACGCGGACCCCGCGGGCGTGACCTTCCCGATCCCGGGCAACGACGACGCGATCCGCGCGATCACGCTCTACTGCGACATGGTCGCCTCCGCGGTGCTGGACGGCATCTCGGCCGAGCTCCAGGCGTCCGGCGTCGATGTCGGCTCGGCCGAGGAACTGGCCCCCGAGGCGCTGCCGGAAGCCCCGGTCGAGGCCGAGGCGCAGCCCCAGGCCTGAGCCTGACCTGCCGGGGCCCTCAGCGGCCCCGGTTCCTTTTCATCCCTGGCAACCACGGAGCACTCCGATGGCCGAGATCACTGCGGCGATGGTCCGCGACCTGCGCGAGAAGACCGGCGCGGGCATGATGGATTGCAAGAAGGCGCTCGTCGAAGCGAATGGCGACATGGAGGCCGCGGTCGACTGGCTGCGCAAGAAGGGCCTGTCGGCCGCCGCCAAGAAGTCCGGCCGCGTCGCCGCCGAGGGCCTGATCGCCGTCGCCTCCGCCCCGCGCACCGCCGCGATGGTGGAAGTGAACGCCGAGACCGACTTCGTCGCCCGCAACGAGCACTTCCAGGCCTTCTGCGCCGCGGTGGCCGAGCTCGTGCTGACGGTCGGCGACGACATCGAGGCGCTGAAGAACGCCCGCTACCCGGGCTCGATGGACCTGGTCGAGGGCGGCACCGCCCATCGCACGGTCGGCGAGCAGCTGACGCACCTGATCGCGACGATCGGCGAGAACATGTCGATCCGCCGCGCGAAGCGCCTGCACGTCTCCGAGGGCGCGGTCGCGACCTATGTCCACTCCGCCGTGAAGCCGGGAATGGGCAAGATCGGCGTGCTCGTCGCGCTCGAGGGCCCGTCGGAGATCGCCGCGCTCGAGACGCTCGGCCGGCAGATCGGCATGCATGTCGCCGCCGCCCGCCCCGAGGCGCTCGACGTCTCGGCGGTCGATCCCTCCGCGCTGCTGCGCGAGAAGGACGTGCTGTCCGAGCAGGCCCGCGCGTCCGGCAAGCCCGAGGCGATCATCGAGAAGATGGTCGAGGGCCGTATCCGCAAGTACTACGAAGAAGTGGTGCTGCTGGAGCAGGTCTGGGTGCATGACGGCGAGAGCCGCGTGAAGGAGATCGTGAAGAAGGCGGGTGCCAACCTTGCCGGCTTCGCCCGCTTCCAGCTCGGCGAGGGCATCGAGAAGCAGGCCTCCGACTTCGCGGCCGAAGTCGCCGCGGCCGCCGGCCAGGGCTGAAGCCCGGCCCGGGCGGGGGCCATCCCCGCCCGAACCGCCTTATTGATGCCTTGCGGGCGCGGTCTCTATGGTGCCGCGCCCCTCCCTCCCTTTCGGAAGCACGATTCCCGACCATGAGCGACAAGCCCGCCTATAAGCGCGTCATGCTCAAGGTGTCCGGGGAAGCCCTGATGGGCAGCCGGGACTACGGTCTCGACACCGCCGTCTGCCGCCGCATCGCGGAGGACGTGAAGGGCGTCGTGGACCTTGGCTTCGAAGTCTGCATGGTGATCGGCGGGGGGAACATCTTCCGCGGCGTCGCCGGCGCGGCCGCCGGCATGGACCGCGCGCAGGCCGATTCGATCGGCATGCTGGCCACGGTGATGAACGCCCTCGCGATGCAGTCCGCGCTCGAGAAGGTCGGCGTGTCGACGCGCGTGCAGTCGGCGATCCCGATGACCTCGGTCTGCGAACCCTTCATCCGCCGTCGCGCCGCGCGGCACATGGAGAAGGGCCGGGTGGTGATCTTCGCCGCCGGCACGGGCAACCCCTTCTTCACCACCGACACCGCCGCTGCGTTGCGCGCGGCCGAGATGGGCTGCGACGCGCTGCTCAAGGGCACGCAGGTCGACGGCGTCTATTCGGCCGACCCGCGCAAGAACCCCAACGCCGAGCGGTACGTCACGCTCACCTACCTCGACATGCTCGCGCGGGACCTCGCGGTGATGGACGCTGCGGCCATCTCGCTGGCGCGCGAGAACAAGCTGCCCATCATCGTCTTCAACATCCACGAGGCCGGTGCCTTCACCGCCGTGATGAAAGGCGAGGGCCGCTTCACCACCGTCCACGAAGACCAGCACTGAGGGAGACGGGCCCATGGCTGCCGACTTCAAGGCCCTGAAGCAGGACCTGACGCGCCGCATGGACGGCGCGATGGAGACGCTGAAGAAGGAGTTCGCCGGGTTGCGCACCGGCCGGGCGAGCCCCGCGCTGCTCGAGCCGATCCGCGTCGAGGCCTATGGCTCGATGACGCCGCTGAACCAGGTCGCGAACATCTCGATCGCGGGGCCGGGTCTGCTGTCCGTGCAGGTCTGGGACAAGGCCCTGACCAAGCACGTCGAAAGCGCGATCCGCGAGGCGAATCTGGGCCTCAACCCCCAGGGCGAGGGCCAGGTGATCCGCGTGCCCCTGCCCCCGCTGACGCAGGAACGGCGCAACGAACTCGCCAAGGCGGCCGCCCGCTATGCCGAGCAGACCCGCGTGGCGGTGCGCGGCGTGCGCCGCGACGGCATGGAGCAGGTCAAGGGCTGGGTGAAGAAGCACGAGTTCAGCGAGGACGAGGCGAAGCGCTCCGAGGAGGAGATCCAGAAGCTCACGGACCAGTACGTGAAGCAGGTGGACGCCGTGCTCGCGGACAAGGAAAAGGATATCCGCACGGTCTGAGCCCGTGCGGCGGACGGAGGCTGGCTTGCGCAAGGGCGCGGACGGAATGCGGCAGGCGAGGGGTCGGACGGCGTGAGTGCCGTCTCCGGGCCCGCCCGCCTGCCGGCCGAACCGGCGGCCGGCCCCACCCATGTCGCGATCATCATGGACGGCAACCGGCGCTGGGCGCAGGCCCGCGGCCTGCCGGTGGCCCTCGGCCACAAGGCGGGGGCCGAGGCCGTGCGCCGCACCGTCGAGGCGGCGGCGGACCAGGGCGTCACCTGGCTCACGGTGTTCGCCTTCTCCTCCGAGAACTGGCGCCGGCCGCTCGAGGAAGTCTCGGCGCTGACCGGCCTGCTGCGCCTCTACCTCCGTTCGGAGGTCGCCAACCTCGTTAAGGAAGGCGCCCGGCTGCGGATCATCGGCGACTATCAGCGCTTCGGCCCCGAGATGGCGCGCGCCATCCGCTCGGCCGAGGAGGCGACGGCCGGGGGCACGCGCATCAACCTCAACGTGGCTTTGTCCTATGGCGCGCGGGACGAGATCCTGACCGCGACCCGCGCCGCCGCCCGGGCCATCGCCGAGGGCCGCCTCGCCCCCGAGGCGCTGGACGAGGCCACCTTCGGCGGCTTCCTCCAGACCGCGGGCATGCCGGATCCGGACCTGATCATCCGCACCTCGGGCGAACAGCGGCTGTCCAACTTCCTGCTCTGGCAGGCGGCCTATGCCGAGTTCGTCTTCCAGGACGTGCTCTGGCCGGACTACGGCGCCGACCACTTGGCCGCGGCCCTGGCCGATTTCCGGCGGCGCGAGCGCCGCTACGGGGCACGTCCCTGAGCCAGGCGGCCGCATCGGGCGGCACGCCCAAGCGCTGGCGGGACCTTCGCAAGCGCTTCCTCTCGGCCGTGGTGCTGGGGCCGACGGCGCTCGCCTGCATCTGGCTCGGTGCCGAGCCCTGGACCTTCCTCATCGCCGTGGCGGTCGCCGTGCTCGCCTGGGAATGGGTGCACCTGTGCGGGCTGCGCACGCGGGTGCTCCCCGGGATGGCGGTGCCGGTCGCCGTGCTCGCCGCCGGCATCCTGGCGGTGGAGGAGCATGTCCGGGCCTCGCTCGTCGCCCTGCTGATCGGCTGGGCGCTGACCTGGTGGACGGCGGCGCGGATGCGCGGCGCCGGGCAGCCGGGGCAGTCCGCCGGCTGGCTCGCGGCGGGCGTGCTCTACATCGGGTTGGCCGGCATCGCCCTGATCGAACTCCGTCACGACAACTATGCCGGACGGGTGAATGTGATCTTCCTGTTCCTGGTCGTGTGGGCCTCCGACATCGGGGCCTACATGGCCGGGCGGGCGTTCGGCGGGCCGAAGCTCGCGCCGGCGGTATCCCCGAACAAGACGTGGTCCGGCGCGGCCGGCGGGCTGGCGTCCGCCATCCTGGTCGGCGTCGCCGCGGCGGCTGCCCTGTATCCCGGAGGGGCTTCCCGTGCCGCGGCCGTCGCGGCCATGCTCGGGGTGATGGCGCAGGCGGGTGACCTTCTGGAAAGCTGGATCAAGCGTCGTTTCGACGTGAAGGACACGTCGAGCCTGATCCCCGGCCATGGGGGGCTGCTCGACCGGCTGGATGGCGTGATGGCCGCGGCGCCCGTGGCGGCGCTGCTCGCCTTTGCCCTGGGCCAGGGCCAGCCGCTCTGGCGATGACGCGCTCGGTCACCATCCTCGGCTCCACGGGCTCCGTCGGGCGCAGCACCGTCGCGCTGCTCGAGGCCGCCTGCGAAGGCGATTTCCAGGTCGAGGCGCTGGTCGCCAACCGGGATGCGGCCGGGCTCGCGACGCAGGCCCGGCGACTTGGGGCGCGGCTCGCCGTGGTGGCCGACCCCGGGTATTTCGGGGCGCTGCGCGACGCCCTGGCCGGTTCGGGCATCGAGGCTGCCGCGGGGCCGGAGGCCGTGATGGCCGCCGCCGCCCGGCCGGTCGACTGGACCATGGCGGCGATCGTCGGCGCGGCTGGCCTGCCGGCGACGCTGGCAGCCCTTGGCCGCGGCGGGGTGGTGGCGCTGGCCAACAAGGAATCCCTCGTTTGCGCCGGGGACATCGTGCTGGCGACCGCGCGGGCGGCCGGCGCGACGCTGCTGCCGGTCGATTCCGAGCACAACGCTATCTTCCAGGCCCTGGAGGCCCGCGGCGGCGGGGCCGACCCCTTCGCGACCGTCGAGAAGATCGTCCTCACCGCGTCCGGCGGGCCGTGCCGGACCATGACGGTGGCCGAGATGGCGGCGATGACGCCGGAGGCGGCGGTGAAGCACCCCGTCTGGTCGATGGGCGCGAAGATCTCGATCGACTCCGCCACCATGATGAACAAGGGGCTGGAACTGATCGAGGCGGTGCGCCTGTTCCCCGTGCCCGAACCGCGGGTCGAGGTGCTGGTCCACCCGCAATCGACCGTTCATGGCCTGGTCCAGTATGCCGATGGCTCCGTCATGGCGCAGCTCGGCTCGCCGGACATGCGCACGCCGATCGCCCACGCGCTGGCCTGGCCCGCGCGGATGGCCGCGGCGGTGCCGCGGCTCGACCTGGTCGCCCTCGGCCGGCTCGAGTTCTTCGCCCCCGATCCCGTCCGCTTTCCGGCGCTGCGCCTGGCGCGGGAGGCCTTGCGGGCCGGCGGCGGGGCAACCACCATATTGAATGCGGCGAACGAGACCGCGGTCGGGATGTTCCTCGACCGGCGTCTCGGCTTTCTCGACATCGCTGCGGTCGTCGAGGAGGCCTTGAGCCGCCTCGGTGCGCCCGAGGCGGCCGACCTCGACGCGATTCTCTCGCTCGACGGCGCGGCCCGGATGGAAGCGGCGCGGATCGCCGCGGAACGGGCGGCGGCCTGACGGCCTGCGCGCCAGACGGATTGGAGCGAATGGACTTCCTGCCCGACCCCCTGCGCACCGTGCTCGCCTTCGTGGTCGTGCTGGGCGTTCTGATCTTCGTGCACGAACTTGGCCACTACCTCGCCGCCCGCTGGCGCGGCGTCCATGTGGAGCGCTTCTCGATCGGCTTCGGCCGGGCGATCGCCTCCTGGCAGGACCGGCGGGGCTGCGAATGGCGGATCGGCTGGATCCCGCTCGGCGGCTACGTGAAGATGCACGGCATGGAGCATCCTTCGGACGTGGTGCCGGAGGACGGGTCCTATCGAAAGGGCGAGAGCTTCCACGAGAAGCCCGTCCGGGACCGCGCCATCGTCGTCGCCGCCGGGCCGATCTTCAATTTCCTGCTCGCGGCCCTGATCTTCGCGGCGATCTTCGCGACCTACGGCCAGCCCACCGGGTCGACGGCCGTGCAGGCGGTGGTGGCCGGGTCGGCCGCGGAGCGCGCGGGCATCGCGCCGGGCGACCGCATCATCGCCCTCGACGGACAGCGCGTCGCGCGGTTCGAGCAACTCCAGCAGCATGTGCAGCCGCGCGCGGGGCAACCGATCGAGATCCTGCTGCGGCGCGGCGATTCCGAGATGAAGGTGATCGCGACGCCGATCGCCCGGCCCGAGGACGGCCGGGGCCTGCTGGGCATCTCGGGCGGGGCGGTGGAGCGTACGCGCCTCAATCCCGTCTCGGCCCTGGTCGAGGGCACCGGGCACATGGTCGCGGTCTCCGGCCAGACGCTGGCCGGCGTCTGGCAGATGATCAGCGGCCAGCGCGGGGCGGAGGAGATCGGAGGCCCCCTCCGGATCGCCCAGCTGTCCGGCGAGGTGGCCGATCTCGGCCTGCTCCCGCTCCTGACGTTCATCGCGCTGTTGTCTGTCAACCTTGCGTTGATAAACCTGTTCCCCATTCCGATCCTCGACGGCGGGCACCTCGTCTTCTACGCGGCCGAGGCCCTGCGGGGCCGTCCGCTCACCCAGCGGGCGCAGGAATATGCCTTCCGGGGCGGCTTCGCGCTGCTGCTGACCCTCATGCTGCTGGCGACCTGGAACGACCTGACGCATCTCGGCATCGTCCGCTGGGTGACGGGCCTGATGGGCTGACGTGATCGGCACCTGGCTGGCCGGGGCCAGCCGGGGGTGGCAGGGGGGTGACGCCTCGGTTAGTGTGCGGCCCCCTCGACCGCCCCAAGATCAGGTGTCGATTCGTTGTCCAGGCTGCGCATTCTCCTTCTCGTCGTCGCCGCGCTCGCGTTGGCGCTCCCCTCTTCCGCGCAGGCGCCCGGGCGCATTGCCGCGATCGAGATCCAGGGGAACCAACGCATCGAGGCGGACACCATCCGCTCCTACATGCTGGTGCAGCCCGGTGAGCCGGCCGACGCCGATCGCCTGGACCGCAGCCTGCGCGCGCTGTTCGCGACAGGCCTGTTCCGCGACGTCGAGATCCGGCCCGAGGGCACGCGCGTCATCGTGCGCGTGGTCGAGAACCCGATCGTGAACCGCGTCGGCTTCGAGGGAAATCGGCGCATCACCTCCGATACCCTGCGTGGCGAGGTGCAGCTTCGGCCGCGGTCGGTGTTCACGCCCGCCGCCGCCCAGGCCGACCGGCAGCGCATCCTCGAGATCTATGCGCGCCGCGGCCGCTTCGGCGCCTCGGTCGAACCCAAGATCATCGAGCTCGACCAGAACCGCGTCGACGTGGTGTTCGAGATCACCGAGGGCGAGGTCGCGCTCGTCTCCCGCATCAGCTTCATCGGCAACGAGAACTACTCGGACAGCCGGCTGAAGGAGATCATCGCGACGCGCGAGCAGGCCTGGTACCGGCTGCTCTCGACCTCCGACACCTACGATCCCGACCGCCTCGCCTTCGACCGCGAGCTGCTGCGCCGCTTCTACCTGCGGCAGGGCTATGCCGACGTCGAGATCACCGGCGCCACGGCCGAGCTCGCCCCCGACCGCAGCGGCTTCTTCCTGACCTACACGATCAACGAGGGGCCGCGGTACCGCGTCGGCAGCATCGAGTTCCCGAGCACCATCCGGGGCATCGACACGACAGGCCTGATCAACGAGATCCCGATCTCCGTGGGGGACTGGTACGACGGCGACGCCGTCGAGCGGTCGGACAACCTGCTGACGGACCTGCTGGCGTCCCGCGGCTTCCCCTTCGTCGCGATCGAACCGCGCGTCACCCGCGACCGGGATGCGCGCCGCGTCGACCTCAAGTTCGAGATCAACGAGGGCCCGCGCGCCTACGTCGAGCGCATCGAGATCACCGGCAACAGCCGTACGCAGGACCGCGTCATCCGCCGCGAGTTCCGCCTGGCGGAAGGCGATCCGCTGGTCGCGCAGCAGGTGCGCCGTTCGCGCGACCGCATCCGCAGCCTCGGCTATTTCTCGGACGTGCAGATCAACACCTCGCCGGGCTCGGCGCCGGACCGGGTGATCCTGAACACCCAGGTCGCGGAACGCGCCACCGGCGAATTCACCCTGGGCGGCGGCTACTCGACCGACGCCGGCTTCCTCGTCGATGTGGGCCTGCGCGAGCGCAACCTCCTCGGCACCGGCATCGACAGTCGCGCCAACGTCACGCTCGCCCAGCGGCGCAGCCAGGTGGACATCTCGGTCACCGACCCGCAGTTCCTCGACCGCAACCTCGCGGCCGGCGCCGACGTCTTCCTGATCCAGCGCAACCTGACCGACACCTCGGGCTATCGCGAACGGCGCGCCGGCTTCGCGCTGCGCATGGGCTACGAGATCAACGAGCACCTGCGGCAGTCCTGGTCCTACTCGCTGGTCGATCGCGACATCTACGACGTGGCGGCCAACGTCTCCCGCTTCATCGCGGAGCAGGAAGGCAAGACGCTGCTGAGCCAGGTGTCGACCACCGTCACCTATGACCGCCGCGACAGCCGCATCGAGCCGCGCCAGGGCTATGTCGCGCGCGTCGGCGCCGACTTCGCCGGCCTCGGCGGCGACGTGTCGTATGTGCGCGCCCGCGCCGACGGCCAGTATTACATTCCGTTCGAGCGGCTGCTGGGCGATCCGGACTACGTGCTGGTCTTCGCCGCCGGCGGCGGCTACCTCGCCCCCTATAGCGACAACCAGTCCCGTATCGTCGACCGGTTCTTCCTGGGCGGCGAGAACCTGCGCGGCTTCGCCCTCGGTGGCGCCAGCCCGCGCGACGTCTCGACCAATGACAGCCTTGGCGGCGAGATCATCTGGACGAGCTCTGCCGAGTTCCGCTTCCCGCTCCCGGTGCCGTCGGAACTCGGCTTCATCGGCCGTGCCTTCGTCGATACCGGCGGCAACTGGCGGCTGCCGTCTTCCGTGAACAACTCGGGGTGCCCTGCCACCTTCCCGAACTGCCTGCGCGACGATTCGACGCCCCGCGTCGGCGTGGGTGTCGGCCTGTCCTGGCGTAGCCCGATCGGCCTCATCAACATCGACCTCGCCCAGGCCGTCGTGAAGCAGGACTACGACCAGACTCAGGTCTTCCGCCTCGGCTTCGGCACCCGTTTCTGAACCAGGATATCGTCTGACATGTCCCGACTCCTCACCTTCGCCCTGGCGGGCGCCATGTTCGCCCTGCCGGCCGCGGCGCAGCAGCAGCAGTGGTTCGTCCCCGGTCAGGGTCAGCAACAGCAACAGCAGCAGCCGCAGCGTCCGGCGCAGGCCCAGCAGCGCCCGGCGCAGGGCCAGGCCCAGCGGCCGACACCGACCCCGCCGCCGCTGCCCCCCGGCCAGTCGCCGCCCGCCCCGGTGATCGCCATCGTGGACGTGCCGGAGATCCAGCGCGTCTCGACCGCTTTCACGCAGGTTCGCGAAGCGATCGAGCAGCGGCGCGCCCGCCTGAATGACGACCTGCAGCGCGAGCAGCAGCGGTGGCGGGACGAGCAGCAGCGCCTCGCCAATGAGCGCGCCGGCCTGACGCCGGAGCAGCTCCGCACTCGCGAGCGCGACCTGCAGGACCGCATCACCGACAGCCAGCGCGTCCTGCGCGACCGCGCCCGCGACGTCGAGCAGCTGGCCCAGACCTCGCTGCGCGAGATCGAACAGGCCCTCGGCATCGTGATCCGGCAGGTGGCGACCAGCCGCAACGTCAACATCGTGCTGCCGCGCCCGCTCGTGATCTTCAACGAGCCGCAGTTCGACCTGACGGAGGAAGTGGCGGCGCAGCTCAACCGCATGCTGCCGAGTGTGAACCTGCCGGCCGAAGGCGCCGGGGAGCAGCCGCCCGCGCGCCCGGCGCAGCAGCAGCCCCAGCAGCGTCCGCAGCAGGGCCAGCAGCCGCGCCGGAACTGAGGCCGTGGGGGCCGATCCGCGTTTCTTCCCCTCGGCCGGGCCCCGCCGCCTGGCCGAGATCGCGGCGGCCGCCGAGGCGCGCTTCGCGGGCGAGGCGGAGCGCATCTTCACCGACGTCGCCCCGCTGGCGCTCGCCGGTCCGGAGGACGTCGCCTTCTATGAAGGCCGCCGCCATATCGCGGCGCTGAAGGCGACGCGCGCCGGCGCCGTGTTGTTGCCGGCCGGCACCGAGGGCGATCTGCCTGCGGGGACCATCGCGCTGATCTGCGCCGCGCCGCAGCTGGCCTATGCCCGCGTCGCCGCCCTGTTCCACCCCCGGCCCAGGCCTGTGCCGGGCATCCACCCGACCGCCGTGGTGGGGGAGGGCGCGACGATCGAGGAGGGGTGCGAGATCGGGCCCTTCGCCGTGATCGGCGCGCGGGCGGAGATCGGTCCCGGTTGCATCATCGGGCCGCACGCGGTCGTCGGGGACGGGTGCGTGCTGGGCGCGGGGTGCATCCTGCGATCCCACGCCTCCTTGCTGCACTGCCTGGCCGGCGTGGCGGTGGTGTTGAATGAAGGCGCCCGCGTCGGCGGGGAAGGCTACGGCTTCGTCACGACGCCGATGGGCGAACACGTGACGGTGCCGCAGATCGGCCGGGTCATCCTGGGCGACGCGGTCGAGATCGGCGTGAATGCCTGCGTCGACCGCGGGGCCGGCGGGGACACGGTTCTCGGGCCGGGGACCCGCCTCGACAACCTCGTGCAGATCGGACACAACGTGAAGACGGGGCGCGGCTGTGTCATCGTCGCCCAGGTGGGCATCGCCGGCTCGGCCGAACTTGGCGACTTCGTGGTCGTAGCGGCGCAAGCCGGCGTTGTCGGTCACATCACGGTCGGGTCCAAGGCGCGGGTCGGCGCCCAGGCTGGCGTGATGAACGACGTGCCGCCCGGCACCGACGTGGTCGGCAGCCCCGCCTGGCCGGCGCGCGAGACCATGCGCGCCTTCGCCCGCCTGCGTCAGCTGGCGGCGGCGCCGAAAAAGGACGGAACATCGGGCGGATCGCCATGAACGACGAACAGACCACGCCGGCCGAGGTCGGCACCCTCCAGATCGCGCAGATCATGCACGCGATCCCGCATCGCTACCCGTTCCTGCTGGTGGATCGCGTCGTCGAGCTGGTGAAGAACGACAGCTGCATCGGCATCAAGAACGTCACGATCAACGAGAACTTCTTCCAGGGCCACTTCCCGACCATGCCGGTGATGCCCGGCGTGCTGATCATCGAGTGCATGGCCCAGACCGCGGCGGTGCTGGTGGTCGAGACGCTCGGCCCCGACTGGGCCGGCAAGCTCGTCTATTTCATGACGGTGGACCAGGCGAAGTTCCGCAAGCCGGTGGTGCCCGGCGACCAGATGCGCGTGCACGTGAAGAAGGAACGCCAGCGCGGGAACATCTGGAAGTTCAACGCCGAGGCGAAGGTGGACGGCAAGGTCGTGGCCGAGGCCACCTATGCCGCGATGATCCTGGACAAGTGAGCATGGCCGAAATCCATCCCACCGCGGCGGTCGCCCCCGGCGCCGTCATCGGTGCGGGCTGCCGCGTCGGCCCCGGTTGCGTCGTCGGTCCCGACGTCGTGCTCGAGGACGATGTCGAACTGATCGCCCATGTCGTGGTCGACGGGCATACGCGGCTCGGCAAGGGCGTGCGGGTCTTCCCCTTCGCGACCATCGGCATGGCGCCGCAGGACCTGAAGTACAAGAACGAGCCCACGCGCTGCGAGGTCGGCGCCGGGACGCTGGTGCGCGAAGGCGCGACGATCCATCGCGCCAGCGTCGGCGGCGGCGGCGTCACGGTCGTCGGTGCCGGCTGCATGCTGATGGCGACCGCCCATGTCGCGCATGACTGCGTGCTCGGCGACGGCGTCATCCTCGCGAACAACGTGATGCTCGGCGGGCATGTGCGTGTCGGGGCCGGCGCCTTCATCGGCGGCGGCGCAGCGGTGCACCAGACCGTGCGCGTCGGGCGGCTCGCGATGGTCAGCGGGCTGGCCGGCGTGACCAACGACATCCCGCCCTTCGGCTACGTCTTCGGCCTGCCGGCGCGCCTCGTCGGGTTCAACAAGATCGGTCTGCTGCGCCGCGGTGCGTCGCGCGACCAGCTGCGCACCCTGCGGTCGGTGCACAACCTGCTGTTCAAGGATGCCGGCGAGTTCGCCGCGAAGCTCGCCGAGGTCGAGACCCGCTTCGGCGCCGATCCGCTGGTGCAGGAACTCATCGTCTTCGTGCGCGACCCCTCGCGCCGCCGCCAGCTCGTCCGGCCGGGCCGCATGGCGGCGCCGGAGCTCGGCGGCACGGATGAGGAGAACGGGGAGGCGTCGTGACCCCCCCCGAGGGCCCCCTCGGCATCATCGCGGGCGGCGGCGGGCTGCCCGTCCGCGTGGCGGAGGCGGTCGCCGCCTCCGGCCGGCCCGTGGCGGTCGCCGTGCTGGACGGACATGGCGATCCCGCGGCCTACGGGGCTTTCGCGCATGCTGCCTTCCGGTGGGGCCTCGCGGCCCAGATGCTCGCCTGGCTGAAGGGGCATGGCGTGCGGCAGGTGGTGCTGGCGGGGACCGTCTCGCGGCCGTCGCTGCTCTCGCTGCGGCCCGATGCGGCGGGGGTGAAGCTCCTCGCGCGCATCGGCCGGGCTGCCTTCACGGGCGATGATTCGATCCTGCGCGCGGTGATGACGGTCCTGGCCGAGGACGGGTTCGAGGTGGTCGGCGCCCAGCAGGTCCTGGCAGGGCTGCTGCCGGCGGCCGCGCTGCTGGCCGGGCCGGCCCCGGACGACCTCGCGCGCGCGGACATCCAGCGGGGCCTCGCGGTCTGCCGGGCGCTCGGCGCGGCGGATGTCGGGCAGGGCTGCGTCGTCCAGCAGGGGCTGGTGCTGGCCGTCGAGGCCATCGAGGGCACCGACGCCATGCTCGACCGCTGTGGCGCGCTCCGGCGCGATGGGCCGGGCGGCGTGCTGGTGAAATGCGTGAAGCCCGGCCAGTCGCGCCTGGCCGATCTCCCGACCATCGGCCCGCAGACCGTGGAGGGCGCCCTCGCCGCCGGGCTTCGCGGCTTGGCCTTCGAGGCCGACGGCACCATCCTTCTGGATCGCGAGACCACCATCGCCCGGGCGGCGGCAGCGGGGCTGTTCCTGCTGGCTTTCGACCCGGCCGAATTCACCGAAGGAACCACAGCATGAGCCAGGGCCGCTTCCTGCACACGATGATCCGCGTGGGCGAGATCGATCGCAGCGTGAAGTTCTACACCGAGCTCCTCGGCATGAAGGAGCTGCGTCGGAACGACGTGCCGGCGGGCAAGTATACGCTCGTCTTCCTCGGCTACGGCGAGGGCAACAAGGAAGGCCAGGGCGAGATCGAGCTGACCTACAACTACGGCGTCGAGAAGTACGAGCTTGGCAATGCCTTCGGCCATCTCGCGGTCGGCGTGCCGGACGT
Source organism: Neoroseomonas marina (assembly GCF_012927745.1). Lineage (GTDB taxonomy): Bacteria > Pseudomonadota > Alphaproteobacteria > Acetobacterales > Acetobacteraceae > Neoroseomonas > Neoroseomonas marina. The sequence goes on along the minus strand of NZ_JABBKX010000001.1, from coordinate 280,351 downwards.
GGCGGCCGCCTGCGAGAAGGTGCGCGCCGGTGGCGGCAAGGTGACGCGCGAGGCCGGGCCGGTGAAGCACGGCACGACCATCATCGCCTTCGTCGAGGACCCCGACGGCTACAAGATCGAGCTGATCCAGCGCATGTCCTGACGCGGGGCGGGGGTGGACCCGCTGTCGCTGCTGCGCGGCGTCCTCGACACCACCGAGGATGCCGCGCGCGCCCTGGTCGGCCGCGAGCGCATCCGGCTCGCGGTCACCGGCCTGTCGCGCGCGGGCAAGACGGTCTTCCTCACCTCGCTGATCGCGAACCTGATCGCCGCGGGGCGCGGCGCGCGCACCCTGCCGGCGCTGTCGGACGCGACCGGCGGGCGCATCCGCCGCGTCTTCGTCGTGCCGGCCGGCACGGAGACGGTGCCGCGCTTCGACCCGGAGGCGCATCTCGGCGCGCTCGCCGCCGATCCGCCACGCTGGCCGGAACGGACGGAGGACTTCTCCACCCTGTCGATCGCGATCGACGTGGAGCGCCGCACCTCCCTCGGCGGCCTGTTGCCGGAACGGCGGCTGACGCTCAACCTCATCGACTATCCGGGCGAATGGCTGCTCGACCTGCCGATGCTGCGGCAGGACTACGCCACCTGGTCGGCCGAGACGCTCGCCCGCTGCCGGCGCGGGGTCCGCGCCACGGCGGCGGCCGGGTTTCTCGCTTTCCTCGATGCCTTGCCGGCCGACGCGCCGGCCGAGGACGCACTCGCCAAGCGCGGCTACACCCTCTACCGCGATGCGCTGCGCGCCTGCCGCGACGCGCATGGGCTGCGCTTCCTGCAGCCCGGCCGCTTCCTCAATCCGGGGCCGCGCGGGGAGGCGCCGCTGCTGTGGTTCTTCCCGCTCCCTGAAGGCGCGCGGGGCGGCCTCGCCGATCTCTGCGCACGGCGCTACGCCGCCTATCTCGACGACCAGCGCAGCACCTTCCTGGATCCGTATTTCTCGCGCTTCCATCGCCAGGTGGTGCTGGTCGACGTGCTCGGCGCGCTGCACGCGGGGGAGGAAGCCTTCCGCGATACGGGCGATGCGTTGTCCGCCGTCGCCGCCATCGTCTCGGGGGCCAACTGGCTCGAACGGTTGCTCGGGGCGGCGCCGACGCGCGTCGCCTTCGCCGCGACCAAGGCCGACCACGTGCCGACGCGCGCGCGGGATGCGCTGGCCGCGCTGGTCGAGCACATCGCCTTCGGCGCGCGCGGTCGGGCGGCGCAGTCGGGCGCGTCGGTGTCCTGCCACGCGGTGGCCGCCATCCGCTGCACCGAGGACGCCGTCGCGCGCCTCGACGGGCAGGCGGTGGCGGCGGTGCGCGGGGTGCTTTTGCAGGATGGCCGCGGCGCCACCATCTATCCGGGCGAGGTGCCGATGAAACCGCCCGAACCCGATTTCTGGGATGCCGGCCTGTTCAGCATGCCGGAGTTCCGCCCGCCCCGCCTCGATCCGGCGGGAAGTTCCGGCATGCCGCATCTCGGCCTGGATGCGCTGCTGGCCTGGCTGATCGGGGACCTGCTGTGAGCGGTCGCCCGCCCCCGCGCGTCATCCTGGACGAGGGCACGTCGCCGGCGCCGCGTCTCGATTTCGGCTGGGAGGTGCAGGTGGCGCCGCCGATGCCGCCTGCGCGCGGCTGGTCGACGATGGCGCTGATCGGCCTCGGCGCCGCGGTGCTGGTGCTGGGCTTCTCGCTGCTCGAGGCCGGGAACTTCGTTGCGGCGCAATTCGCCCAGGCCGCCTGGCTCGGTTGGTTGACCCTGGCCGTCGCGACGGCCGGGTTCGGTCTGGTCTTCGCGGCGATCGGGCGGGAATTGCGCGGCTATCTGGCGCTGGGCACCGTCGATCGCGCCCGGGCCGCCGTGGCGCGCGGTGATCCCCCGGCGCTGCGCTCCGCACTTGCAGCGTGGCAGGCGGGCCTGCCGGAAGGCCGCGCGAAGCCCGGCGATCTCGGGGACATGCCGATCGACGCGGCCTGCGCGCTGGTCGAAGCCAAGACGCTCGCCCCCATCGCCCAGGATGCGGCGGCATTGGGCCGCGCGGCGGCGGTCCAGGCCTTTGCCGTGACGGCGGTCAGCCCTTCGCCGGCGCTCGACGCGCTGGTCTTCGCCTGGCGCGGCATCCGCCTCGTGCGGCAGGTCGCGGCGCTGCACGGCTTCCGGCCCGGGATCGCGGGCACCGTCTCCCTGCTGCGGCGCGTCGCCGTCGATGCCGCGACGGTCGCGGCGACCGATGTCGCCGTCGATGCCGCGGTCCGCGGGCTGCTCAGTTCCAGGCTGGCGGAGCATGTCGCCGGGGAGGCGGCGGCGGGCGCCGTCGCGGCGCGCCGGATGACGCTGCTCGCCCGCGCCGCGGACGAAGCCTGCCGCGTGCTTCCCCGCACGCGCGGTTGAGGCCGGCCGCGCCCTCACGCACGAAGCTGATCTTCGTCCATGGCCCGATCGCCGCCGCCGGCGCCTGACGGCGGCGCGCGTCAGCCTTCCAGCCGCACGTTCGCGGCCTGCGCCACCTCGCGCCACTTGGCGATCTCGGAGCGGATGAAGGCGGCGCATTCCTCGGGCGTCTGCGGGTCGGCGACCGCGCCCATCTGGGTGATGCGCGCGACGATGCCCGGATCGCGCAGCACCGCGACGACGTCGCCGTTGATCTTGCGCACGACGTCGGCCGGCGTCCCGGCGGGGGCGACCAGCGCGCTCCAGCCCGCGGCGGAATAGCCCGGCACCAGCGTCTCGGCGATGGTAGGCACCTCGGGCAGTTGCGGCACGCGCTGCGCGGCGCAGAGCGCGATCGGCTTCACCCGGCCCTCGCGGATATGCGGCAGGGAGGACGCGACGGAATCCGTCATCAGCTTCACGTTGCCGGCGATGACGTCGGCGATGCCGGGCCCGCTGCCGCGGTAGTGCACGATGTTGAAGCGGATGTTCGCGCGCAGCATCAGCAACTCGGCCGCCATGTGCTGGCTCGTCGCCGGGCCGGCGGAGGCCATGTTCAGCATGCCCGGCTGGGCCCGCGCCGCGGCGGCCAGTTCCTGCATCGTGTTGTAGGGCAGGGAGGGATGCGCGACGACCAGCAGCGGCACCATCGCGACGTTGCTGATGCCGGCGAAGTCCTTTTCCGCGTCATAGGGCAGACGCGGCAGGACGGAGGGATTGATGCCGAGCGGCCCGGACGATCCCGCGATCAGCGTGTAGCCATCGGCCGGGGAACGTGCGCCCGCTTCCATCGCCGGGACCGAGGCGCCGCCGCCGCGGTTCTCGACGACCACGCGCTGCGGCCAGCGCTTCGACAGCTCGTCCGCGACCAGCCGCGTCAGGATGTCGGCCGCCTGGCCCGGCGGGAAGGGCACGATGATCTTGACCGGGCGGTTCGGCCAGTCGGACTGCGCGCTGGCCAGGACGGGCAGCAGGGGCAGGCTGGCGGCGCCGAGCAGCGCCCGGCGGCGGATGGTACGGGACATGGGGGTTTCCTCCGGAACGGCCGGAGACTAACCCCGCGGGATCGCATCCTCCAACCGCGCCTGTTCGCGGCGCAGCCCGTCGCGGCGTTCGGCGGCGGCGCGGCGGTCGCGCAGCGCGTCCAGCACCTTCTCCTGCGTCCGGGCCGCGACGAGCGCGTCCCGCTCGGCGTCCAGTGCCGCGCCGGCGCGTGCTAGGGCGGCCGCCTGCTGGTGCCGCGCGGCGAGCATGCGGGCGAGGAAGTCGCCATAGGTCCGCGGCGCGTCCTCCGGATGCTCGGCGCGAAGCTCGCGCTCGATCGCCGCCACGGCGTCCTGCTGCGCGGCCAGGTGCGCCTGCGCCCCGGCGAGGCGCAGCCGGGCGGCGTCCGTGTCGATCCGGCGCAGCCGGGCAAGGATGGCGAGGGGGTCTCTGGGCATGCCTTCGTGCTTCGTCTGTAGCGGGCGAAAGTTGCGGCCCGGTGAAGCCGCGACCCTGGCGTGGGGGCGACACGCATGGGACAAGGCCGCAAAGCCGTCCCGAGGAAGCGCCCATGCCCACGCCGTCCAACACGCTCCGCATCGCCGTCCTGCCCGGCGACGGCATCGGCACGGAAGTGACGCAGGCGACGCTCGCGGTGCTCGAGCCGCTGGCGAAGCGGCACAATCTCGGCCTCGACTTCGAGCATCTGCGCGCCGGCGCCTTCTGCTACCGGGACACCGGCACGGCGATGAGCGAGGAGACCTTCGAGAAGGCCGCGAAGGCCGACGCCATCCTGCTCGGTGCGATGGGCTGGCCCGAGATCCGCACCACCGACGGGACCGAGATCGCACCGCAGCTCGACCTGCGCTTCCGCCTCAATCTCTATGCCGGCGTGCGACCCTTCCGCGCGCTGCCGGGCGTGCCCGTGGCGCTCGCCGATCCGCGTGCGCGCGACATCGACCTGGTGATCGTGCGCGAGAGCACCGAAGGCCTGTTCTTCTCCCGCGACCGCGGCACCGTCACGCACGACATGGCCGAGGAGACGCTGCGCATCACGCGGCCGGTGACCGAGAAGCTCGCGCGCTTCTCCTTCCGCCTCGCGCAGCAGCGCGCCGCGCGGCGCGGCCGCAAGGGCACGGTGACGCTGGTCGACAAGGCGAACGTCTTCCGCGCCTTCGCCTTCATGCGCGGCATCTTCAACGAGGTCGCGACGGAATTCCCCGACGTCGCGCATGGCGCGCACTACGTCGATGCCATGGCGCTCGACCTGGTGCGCAAGCCCTGGGCCTTCGACGTGCTGCCGACCGAGAACATGTTCGGCGACATCCTCTCCGACCTCGGCGCTGGGCTTGTGGGGGGCATGGGCTTCGCGCCATCCGCCGACATCGGCGACACCCATGCGGTGTTCCAGCCGGCGCACGGCACCGCGCCCGACATCGCGGGAAAGGGGCTGGCGAACCCAACGGCGACGATCCTGTCCGCGGCGATGATGCTGGACTGGCTGGCCGGGAAGGGTGCGGGCCAGGCCTATGCCGATGCGGCGGCCGAACTCGACGCGGCGGTGGATCGGGCCTTCGCGGACGGGCTGCGCACCCCCGATATCGGCGGCAGCGACGGCACGGCGGCGGCCGCGCGGGCCGTGGCGGCGCGTATCGGCGGCTGACGACGCGTCACGGCTGCAGCGGGGTGATGTGCGGGCCGCGCACCCCATCATCCAGCGCCCGCAGCACCTCGGGGAACAGGGCGACGAGTTCGGCGGCGACCTCCGTCGCCGGGCGCAGCGCGCCGCGGCCGAGCAGCCGCTGCAGCAGCGGCCGGTCCTGGCGGAACCAGGCACCCGGCCCCAGGCCGCGGCCTGGCTTCAGGCGCCCGGACGCTGGCAGCCAGCCGGCGAAGACTTCCTCGGGCGGGAAGACGCGGCCGTCGATCGCGAAGCCCCCGCCAGGGCAGGCGCCGTAGTCGAGGACGAAGCGCGGACGGCCGTACTTCTCCCACTGGATTTCGAGGATCTGCACCTGACCGCCGACGCTCCGGCGGAAGGTCAGCGTGGTGGGCATCCGGCGGTGGTCGGGACGGAACCCGGCCGCCTCGGCCACCGGCACGAAAGCGTCGGCGACGGCCCGGCGCAGCTCCGTCGTCCGGCCCATCGCCGCGTCAGCGCTTCGCCTGCAGCCAGACCGCGTCGGCGGCGAGTTCCGGCCAGCCGATCGGGCGCATCGCCGTTGCGGCCTCGGGCGCCGCCGCATCCCACCGCCCGGCGGTGATCCGCTGACCCGTGATGCCCTGCGCGGCGTCCGACAGCAGCCAGGCGAGCGGCGGGCCCATCACGGCCGGGCGCAGCATCTGCTCGCGCGGCCAGGTCGCCCCGGCGCCGATGAAGGGCGTATCGGTCGGCCCGCCCGGGATGAGCACGTTCACGGTGATGCCGGTGCCGGCCAGTTCCTCCGCCCAGACCGCCGAGGCCGCCTCCAGCGCCGCCTTGGTCGATCCATAGGGCAGGACACGCAGCATGGTGCGGAAGGAGGTCGTGTTGTTCACCACGCGCCCCCAGCCCGCGGCGCGCATCATCGGCAGCGCTTCCCGCAGCAGCAGCATCGGCGCGCGGACGTTGATGGCGAAGAAGCGGTCCCAGGTGGCGGCGTCGAGCTCCTCGATGGAGGGCAGCCGCGTCTCGGCATCGGGTCGCAGGCTCGACACGCCGATGCCGGCATTGTTCACCACCGCATCGACGCGGCCGAAGCGCGCGGCGGCGGCAGCCAGGCCCTCCCGGCAGCCGGTCTCGGTCCCGAGGTCGGCGACGATCGGGTGCAGCGCCGCGCCAGGATGCGCCGCGGCCAGGGCATCGAGCCCCACCCGGTCGCGGTCCAGTGCCGCGACGGCGTGCCCGGCCGCCAGCGTCGATTCCACCATGGCCTTGCCGATGCCGCCCGCGGCGCCGGTGATCAGGACGACACGCCCCATGACCCTTGCTCCCTCCGCAATCCACCCCAGCCTGGATCAGGCGTGGCGATCGGGCCAGGGCTGACCCGGCGCGGCCGCGCGGCTATTGTCCGGCGCGAAAGGGAAGAGGCCGATCATGCGCGTACTCATCGCCGGTGGCGGTATCGGGGGGCTGACCCTCGCGCTGTCGCTGCACCAGGCCGGGATCGATTGCGAGGTCTTCGAGCAGGCGCCGGAGATCCGCCCCCTGGGCGTCGGCATCAACGTCCTGCCTCATGCGATGCGGGAACTGACCGAACTCGGCCTGCAGGAACGCGTGGCCGGCGCGGGCATCGTCACACAGGAACTCGCCTACGCCAATCGCCTCGGCCAGATGATCTGGTCCGAGCCGCGCGGGCGCCTCGCCGGCTATTCCTGGCCGCAGGTCTCGATCCATCGCGGCTACCTGCACCTCGAATTGCTCGCGGCGGCGCAAGAGCGGCTGGGCGATGCGCGCATCCATCTCGGCGCGCGGATGGCCGGCTTCGAGCAGGACGCGGCGGGCGTGACGCTGCGCCTCGATGACGGGCGCGCGGTGCGCGGGGATGTGCTGATCGCCGCCGACGGCATCCATTCCGCCGCGCGTGCGGTGTTCTACCCGAACGAGGGCCCGCCGATCTGGAACGGCGCGATCCTGTGGCGCGCGACCAGCATCGCCGATCCCTTCCTGACCGGGGCGACCATGGCGGTGGCGGGCAACCGCAACGACAAGTTCGTCGTCTATCCCATCAAGGACCTGCCCGACGGGCGGAAGCTGACCAACTGGATCGCCGAGCGCCGCGTCGACCCGAACCAGGAATGGAAGCGGGAGGACTGGAACCGCCCCGGCCGAATCGAGGATTTCCAGCAGACCTTCGCCGACTGGCGCTTCCCCTGGCTCGACATCCCCGCGCTGATCCGCTCGGCGCAGTCGGTCTACGAATTCCCGATGGTGGACCGCGACCCGCTGCCGCGCTGGACGCATGGGCGGGTGACGCTGCTGGGCGATGCCGCGCATCCGCTCTATCCGATCGGGTCGAACGGCGCGTCGCAGGGCATCCTCGATGCGCGCACGCTGGCGCTGAAGCTCGCGACCATCGCGGATCCCGTCGCGGCGATGGAGGCCTATGAGGCGATCCGCCGCCCCGCGACCGCCGCGCTCGTCGCCGCGACGCGCGGGGATGGCCCGGACAGCGTGCTCGACATCGCCGAGGCGCGCGCGCCGGACGGCTTCGCCGACATCGAGGCGGTGATGCCGCACGCCGAGCGCGCCGAGATCGCCGCGCACTACAAGCGCCTGGCGGGCTTCGAGCCTTCGACGCTCAATGCCCGCCCGAGCCTCACGCCGCCGCGCAAGGCGGCGTGACGCGCGTCAGGGGGTCGGCTCGTAGCCCAGCCCCGGCGCCGTCGGCACCGGGATGACGCCGCCGCGCGGCACCAGCGCCTCGCCATAGGGCGCGCGCGCGAGGTCGGCGAAGTAGATCTCGATCGGCTCGGCTTCCTCGGTCGCGGCGAGGAAATGCAGCGTCGCGAGCAACCCCGGGCCGAAATAGGGGCAGTGCGGCACCAGGCGCACCCCCGTCTCGCGCGCCAGTTCCGCGATCTCGAGCATCGCGGACATGCCGCCGATCTTGGTGATCGAGGGCTGCGCGACATCAACCGCGCGCGTCTCGAACATGCGGCAGAAATCCTCGACCGTGCCGTTGCACTCGCCGGCCGAGATCGGCACCGGGGAGAGGGCGCGGATGCGCGCGATGGCGGGGATGTCCTCGGGCGGCCAGATCGGTTCCTCGACCCAGGCGGGATCGACCGCGGCGACGTCCTCGCAGAACTGCACCGCCTCGGCCTCGGTGTCCCAGGCGCAGTTGATGTCGAGCATCAGCGGCACGCCCGGTGCGGCGTCACGCGCGGCGCGGATGCAGCGCAGGTCGACCTCGTGCAGCTTGATGTGGCGATAGCCGCGCGACAGCGCCTCGGTCGTGTTGCGCGCGACGTCATCGGGCACGCCATAGCGCAGCAGGGAGGCATAGGCCGGCACCTCCCGCCGCGCCGCCTGACCGAGCAGCGCGTGCAGGGGCTTGCCCGCGGCCTTGGCGCGGATGTCCCACAGCGCGATGTCGATCGCCGAGATCCCGAAGGTGACCGGCCCATTCCGCCCGAAATTGTGGAAGCGGCGCGCGAGCATGCGCGTTAGTCCGGCGATGTCACGTGCATCCTGGCCGATGCAGGCGGGGCCGATCAGCCGGTCCACCGCGTCCTTCGTCGTCTCGACCAGGGTGAAGCCGAAGCCTTCGCCCCAGCCATGGATTCCGGCATCGGTCTCGACGCGTACCAGCAGCGTGTCCATCGCCTTGAGGTGCAGGTTGCCGCCGACGCCGCCGGCGCTGGCGCCATAGGTGAAATCGGTGCGGTGATGATGCGTGGTGACGCGGGTGATCTTCATGGTCGTTCCCTTCCGCGCGACGCGGCTTGCCCCGATACTGCCGCCCTGCGCCGGCGGACAGAAGCCGGGCATCGGAGGAAATCGTCACCATGAGCGACCGCGCGGCCTGGGAAGCGGTGGGCGACTGGCACCACGCCTGGTTCACCGGGATCGTGCTGACGGCGGTCTCGCGCCGGGGGTCGCGCGATGCGGCGGAGCTGGTGTTCCGCATCTTCCGCCGCCAGCAGCAGGCGACCTTCATGTCCGGCTTGAAGAAGCTCGGTCTCGACGGGCTGCCGCCGGCGGTGGCGGCGGCGCGCTACCACTACCTCTCGAACTTCATCGGCGGCGTGGGCGTCGAGTATGTCGAGGAGAGCCCCACCAAGGCCTGGATCCGCTACCCGCCGCCACGCTGGATCTGGCCCGGTGCGACCATCTGCGGCATCCCCTCCGAGGTGAACCCCGCGATGCTGCGCGGCTGGCACGCCAATAACGGCGTGATGCTGGGCCGCCTCGGCCTCGGCTTCGTCTGCACGGGGCAGACGGTGGACGGCGATCCGGGGCTCGAGGGCTACTACATCGAGCATGACCGCGACCTCCCGCCCGAGGAACGGCTGCGCTTCGCGCGCGGCGAGCGCATGCCGCGCTTCGATCCCGCCACGGCGCCGCGCCTGCCCGCCGCCGACTGGCCGGCCGAGCGGATCGCCAAGGCCAAGCGCGGCTATGCGATGGAATATTGCCGCACGGCGCTGCAGGAGGCGGTGGCGCTGTTCGGGCCGATGGAGGGCGGGCACCTGCTCGGCCTCGCCGCGCGGCTGGTGGCGATGCAGCTGTTCCACGAGACCGCGGCAGCGCTCGGCACCGCGGAGCGGGGCTTCGCGGCGTTCCTCCGCGCGATGTTCGCCGCGTCCGGCGATACCGCCACCGTCAGCGAAGGCGAGGACGGCCTGACGGTGACCATCATGGATCTCGCGCTGCTGCGCGGCATCGCGCATCCGCACGACGCGATGGTCGTCGCGTGGTCGGACCTGCTGGCGGGCGCGCTCGCCGCCCATGACCGCTTCGCGCGGATCGAGCGGACCGGGCCGCTGGCCTGGCGCATCAGCGCCTGAGAATGCGCCTCTCGGCGCATTCTCGAACTGCCGTCACGCCGCCGCGGCGATGATCCGCGACAGCGCTTCCTCACGCCCCAGCGCCCAGAGCACCGAATTGATCGGCGGGCTGGTCAGGCTGCCGCAGAGCGCGGCGCGCAGCGGCTGCGCCACGTCCTTCAGCTTCACGCCCTTCACCTCGGCATAGTCGCGCAGCCACTGCTCGAGGTCCGCCTTCTCCCACGGCGCCCCGCTGAGGAACTCCGCGATGTCGAGAAGCCGCGCCTTCACCTCCGGCGTCAGCAGCGCGAGGGCCTTCTCGTCGATCGCGGGCAGGCCCTCGGAGGCCGCGAAGGCCGCGGAGCCGGCCAGTTCCTCCAGCGTGCGCGCGCGTTCCTTGAGGTCGGGCATCAGCATCCCGATGCGCTCGGCGCCGTCGGTGCCGAACAGCACGCCGCGCCTGGCCATCAGCTCGAGCACGGCGCGCGTCAGCCGCGCGTCATCCGCCTGGCGCAGGTAGACGCCGTTGAGATGCGTCAGCTTCGCGTAGTCCATGCGCGAGGCGGCGCGCCCCACGTCCTTGAGGTCGAAGAGCTCGATGGCGCGGTCGCGCGGCACCACCTCCTCGTCGCCATGGCCCCAGCCGAGGCGCATCAGGTAGTTGCACACCGCTTCCGGCAGGTAGCCCTGGTCACGGAAGTCGAGCACTGACACCGCACCGTGGCGCTTCGACAGCTTCGCCCCGTCCGCGCCGTGGATCAGCGGGATGTGCGCGAAGTGCGGCCGGCGCCAGCCCATCGCGTCATAGACCATGCACTGGCGGAAGGTGTTGGTCAGGTGGTCGTCGCCGCGGATGACATGGGTGATGTCCATGTCGTGGTCGTCCACCACCACCGCATGCAGGTAGGTCGGCGTGCCGTCCGAGCGCAGGATGATCATGTCATCCAGCTCGGTGTTCGCGACGCGCACCTCGCCCTGCACCAGGTCCTTCACCACCGTCTCGCCCTCGATCGGGGCCTTGATGCGGATGGCGAAGGGCTTGCCCTCCTGCTCGGGGCCCGGCGCGCGGTCGCGCCAGCGGCGGTCGTAGCGGGGCGGGCGCCCCTCGGCCATCGCCTTCTCCCGCATCTCGGCGAGCTCCTCGGGCGTCGCCCAGCAGCGATAGGCCTTGCCCATGGCGAGCAGGGCATGGGCGATCTCGGCATGCCGCGGCTCCCGCGCCGCCTGGAAGACCGGCGGCTCGTCCGGCATCAGGCCGAGCCAGGTCAGGCTTTCCATGATCTGGTCGACCGCCGCCTGGGTCGAGCGTTCCTTGTCCGTGTCCTCGATGCGCAGCAGGTAGGTGCCTTTGTGGTGGCGCGCGAACAGGTAGTTGAACAGCGCGGTGCGGGCGCCACCGATGTGCAGGTAGCCGGTCGGCGAGGGGGCGAAGCGGGTACGGACGGTCATGGTGCCTTGGCTCGAACGCGGAGGCGCCCCTTAGACCAGATCGGCGCCCGGTGGTGAACCCGCGGCTGCAAACCTCTCCCGCGCCGTCGGCAGGGCGGATAGAATGAACGCCCAGGTTGCGGAACCAGTCCCTGTCCAGCACCGTCGCGCGAGATCCTGCCCCGATCGCCGGCGCCGCCCTGCGCATCGACGCGCTGCTGGCGGCCGAGCGCGGGCGGCTCGCGCCCTGGCTCGCGGTCGCGATGGGAGCGGGGATCCTCGTCTATTTCGGGCTGCGGGAGGAACCCTCGGTCTGGTGGGCGGCGCCGGCGCCGCTGCTGGTCGCACTCGCCTGGTGGCTGGCGCGGCGGGCGCCCCATGCGGGCTGGGCGATCGGGCTGGTCGCGGCGGGATGGCTCGGCTTCGGAACGGCCCTGCTGCATGCGGTGACCGCCCCGCCCATGGCCGCCCCGCCGCTGCGCGCCATCGTGCTGACCGGCGTGGTGCAGGACGTCGACCTGCTGCCGGAAGGCCGCCGCGTCACGCTGGGCGAGGTCCGCTTCGCGCCCGAGGACCCGCCCCAGCCCCGGACCTTCCGCGTCCGGCTCCGCGCCAACGACCCGGCCCGCCCGGCGCCGGGGGATACGCTGACCGTCCGTGCCCTGGTGCGCGCGCCATCCTCCCCGGCCTATCCCGGCGCCTGGGATTTCCAGCGCGCGGCCTTCTTCGCCGGGCAGGGCGGTGCCGGCTTCGCCATCGGTCCGGCCGAGGTCGCGGCGGGCGAGGGCGCGGCGCCGCCGCTCGCCGGGCTGCGCGCTTCCATCGAGGCCCGCGTCACCGCCGCGGTTCCCGGCGCCGCCGGGGCCGTCGCCGCCGCGCTGCTGACCGGCGGGCAGAGCGCCATCCCGCGCGCCGATCTCGCTGCCATGCGCGATTCCGGGCTGGCGCACCTGCTCTCGGTGTCCGGCCTGCACATTGCCATCGTGATGGGCGTGGCCTTCTGGCTGGTGCGGCTGGCGATCGCCTGCTGGCGCTGGCTCGCGCTGCGGGTGGACGGCAAGGCCTGGGCGGGCGTCGCCGCCTTGGGCGCGGGCGGCTTCTACATGCTGCTGACCGGGGCCGAGGTGCCCATGCAGCGATCCTTCGCCTCCGCGGCGCTGGTGACGCTGGCGCTGCTGGCGGGGCGGCTGGCGATCTCATTGCGCAGTCTGGCGCTCGCGGCGGCGGCGGTGATGGCGATCGCGCCGGCGCAGCTGCTCGGCCCGTCCTTCCAGATGTCCTTCGCGGCGGTCCTGGCCCTGATCAGCGGGTGGGATGCGCTGAAGAGCCCGATGGCGCGTCTGCGCGGGGAAGGGCAGTGGTGGCGGCGCGCCCTGGTCGCGGCGGCGGCGCTGATCGGGACTTCGGTGCTGGCGGGGCTGGCGACGGCGCCCTTCGGCCTCGCGCATTTCGGGCGGCTGCAATGGTACGGGGTGGCGGCCAACGCGGTGGCGGTGCCGCTGACCTCGGTGCTGGTCATGCCGGCGGGGATGCTCGCCGCGGCGCTGATGCCGCTCGGCCTGGACGGCCCGGCGCTCGCGGTGATGGGCTGGGGCTGCGAGGCGGTGCTGGCCGTCGCGCGCGAAGTCGCGTCCTGGCCGGGGGCCGCGACCGGGGCACGTCCGATCCCGGCCTGGGGGCTGCTGGTCTTCGGCGCAGGAATGCTGTGGCTGTGCCTTTGGAGGGCGCGCTGGCGGTGGCTCGGCCTGCCCGCGATGCTGCTGGGGTTGACGAGCCCGGCCCTGCACCGCCCGCCGGACCTGTTCGTGTCGGGCGATGCGCGGCTGATCGGCTTCGCGGCGGAGGGCGCGCTATGGTTGCAGCGGCAATCCGGCGCGTCCAGCCTGACGCGCGACGCCTGGCTGCGCGCGCACGGCTTCGCCGAGGCGCGGCCCCTGCCGGCGCAGGGCGAGGCCGCGGCGGGCGCGATCCGCTGCGGCCCAGCCGCCTGCACCCTGCGCGCCGCGCCGGACGGGCCGGCGGCGCTGCTGCTGCGCGGCACGCCATCGCCCGAGGCCTGTGGCCGCGCCGCGGTGATCGTCGCGGCCGAGCCCGTCCGCGGCCGCTGTTCGGCGAGCCTGGTCGTGGACCGCTTCGCCGTCTGGCGGAACGGTCCCCATGCCATCTGGCTCGGGACAGACGGCGCTGTCGTCGTTTCGGATCGTGCCTGGCGCGGCGCGCGGCCCTGGGTGCCGCCTGTGCCGACGCCGCGGGCGCGGGAGGACCTGCCGCCCGCGCCGGTCGAATGATACCGGCGGCCGAAGATTCGACCTCCGGCCGCCGGGCATGGCGCGCGGGCCGCGCGACACCGGGAGCGGACACCGGGGCGACGAAGCCCCATCCTTCGTCGTGCCGGTATCAGGCCTCAGTAGCGGCGCAGCAGCCCCACCAGGCGGCCCTGCACCTTCACCCGGTCGGGGCCGAAGATGCGCGTCTCGTGCCGCGGATTGGCCGGTTCGAGGGCGATGGAATTGCCGCGGCGGCGCAGGCGCTTCAGCGTCACTTCGTTCTCGTCGACCAGGGCGACGACGATGGCGCCGTTCTCGGCCGTGTCGGCGCGGTTGATGATGACCGTGTCGCCGTCGAGGATCCCGGCGTCGATCATGGAATCGCCCGCGACCTCGAGCGCGTAGTGGTCGCCGCTGCCGATCAGCGCGGCCGGCACGTCGACGCTGGTGCCGTTGTCGCGCAGCGCCTCGATCGGCACGCCGGCCGCGATGCGGCCATAGAGCGGCAGGGTGACCGCCGCGTTGTCGTTGCTCTCGGGCTGCGGGCGCGGCGCGATGCTGGCGGCGAAGGGGCCGCGGATGACATTCGGCCCCAGCGGCGCTTCGGGCGCCTTGGGGGCGGCGCGGGGGGGACGGGGCGCGAGATTCTCCGGCAGGCGGATGACTTCGAGCGCGCGGGCACGATGGGCGCGGCGGCGCAGGAAGCCGCGTTCCTCGAGCGCCGTGATCAGCCGGTGGATGCCCGACTTCGACTTGAGCGCGAGCGCAGCCTTCATTTCCTCGAAGGACGGGGAGAAGCCCGTCTCACGCAGATGGCGGTCGATGAATATCAGCAGCTCGTGCTGCTTCCGCGTGAGCATCCAGCCCCTCCTCCTCAGGCCGGCCGCGCGAATCGGGCGGAACAAACCGGCAACTGATACGGCGTTCTAGAAAGGTTCCGAAGTCACAGTCAATTGCATTCGGATGTGGAAGACCTGTGGACAGGTTGTGCGGGGCGGCTTTGCGTCTCGTCGCGCCTGTGGGTATTCGCAGGGAATGTCCCCTGCCGATGTGTCGTTGATCATTGCCGCGCACCGCCTGCAGGACCTGGTGCCGGGGGCGGTGGCCTCGGTGCTGGACCGCGCCGCCGGGGCGTCGGTCGAGGTCGTGGTCGCCTCGGATGACGGCACGGACTACGCGCCCCTGCTGCCGCCCGACCCCCGTCTGCGCTTCACCCCGGTCGGGCCGGTGCGCAGCGGCGCCCATGCGGCGCGGAACCGCGCCCTCGCGATCGCCACCGGCGCCTTCGTGATGATTCTCGACGGCGACGACGCGCTGGAAGGCTCACCGGACGCCATCGCGCAGGCGCTTGCGCTGGCGCGGCAGGCCGGGGCGGTGGCGGTGCCGAGCATCGTGCGCGATCCGGCGGGCGCCGAGGTCCGGCGCATGCCGCCCGCGGGTACCGCCGTCTTCGGCTTCGCCGCCTGGCGGGAGGCCTTCTCCTCCCTCCACCTCATGGCGCGGCGGGATCTGGTGCAGCCCTTCTCGGATTTCCGCCTGATCGACGATGTGCTGTTCGACCTGCGCGCGCTCGCCGCGGCGGGGGGCGAGGTGCCCGTCGCGGGATCGCTCGCCTACCGCTACCAGCTGCGCCCCGGCCAGGCGACGGACACGCCGTGGGAACGCTTCGATGCCGAATACGCGCGCGCGCTCGCCGCGATCCGGGGCGACGGCTTCGGCTTCGGCGCCCATGCAGCCGCCGCCGCGCGGGTGCTGCGGCGCTGGCGGGCGATGAACCGGGTGGTCGGGACGCGGCCGGGGCTGGGCGACTATCACCGGGCCGTCGCGGCCTGGCTCGATCGCCGCGGCGCCTGACGGCGCCTATGCGGAGCCCGATTGGCGGGACGTGCCGGCGCTGCTCGCCGCAACGCCGCGCGGCCTTGGCATCATGGAGGTGCTCGCGTCCTTCGATGCGGCGCCGGCCGGCACCTTCCCGATCGCTGCGCAGATGGGCTGTCGCCACCTGCGCGCCGAACATGAGCAGCTGTGGCGCCTCGGTCCGGCGATGCGCGGAGCGTGCTCGACCTCAAGCGCAACGGCGTGACGGCCAAGCCCGCCTTTGCCGCGGGGCTCGGTCTGTTGGGCGATCCCGATCTCGCCCTCGATAGCGCGAATGCGGAGGCCGAGGGGCTCGGCCTCCGCGTCCGATGCTCAGCGTCCGGTGCGGCGGATGTTCCAGAACACCGGAATGCCCGAGGGGATGACGCCCTGCAGATTCGAGCGGTAGGCGATGGGCTGGCTGAACTGCCCCCAGATCACGGCCGGCACGATCTCGAAGGCGATGCGCTGGATGTCGGCCGCGATGGCGCGCCGTTCCTCGAGCGTCGCGGCCTGGGAGAAGCGTTCCAGCAGCGGCGTCAGCCGTTCGTCGCAATGCCAGCCGGGGAAGTCCTGGCAGTTGGTGCCGATGTAGAAATGCGTCAGCGGCGAGGCGAGGTCGAAGCCCTGCGCATGCACGCCGAACAGCGACCAGGAGGCATCGCGCCGCGCACGCCGTGCGACCACCGTGCCCCAATCCATGGCCTGCAGCTCGACATTGAAGCCGACCTCCCGCAGGCGCGCCGCGACGACCTCGCTGCCGACGCGCGGGGCGTCGATGTCGGTCGCCTGCATGATGATGACGGGCTCGCCGCGGTAGTTGGTCTGGCGAAGCGCCTCCCGCGCACGGGCGACGTCGGGCCGCGCGGCGATCTCGCTGCCGGCGGTGGTCTCGAGCGCGCCGCCGCACATCCAGAAGCTGAGGCATTGCGGAATGGAGAGATCCCCGGTCGCCCCGAGCGCCGTCGGCCCCTGCGACTGGTCCACCGCCATCATCAGCACGCGGCGCACCGCCGGATCGGCAAAGGGTCCGGCCGCGGAGTTCACGCGCACGAAGCCCTGCCACATGGACGGACCCGCGAGCGGCACGACCGTCACGCCGCGGTTGCGGCGCAGCAGCGGCAGCAGGTCGAAGGCCGGCATCTCGATGAAGTCGACCTCGCCGGTCGTCAGCGCATTGGCCGCCGTCGCCGCGTCCGGGATGACGCGCCAGATCACGCGGTCCACATGCACGTGCTTGCCGCCCGCGAGGAAGTTCGCGGGCTCGTTGCGCGGGCGGTAGTCGCGGAAGCGGTCGAAGACCTGCGTCGCGCCGGAGACCGAGAGATCGCGCCGGAACACGAAGGGGCCGGAGCCGATCAGCTCGCTGTTCTGCTCGGTACGCGGGCGCTGCGCCAGGCGTTCCGGCATGATCGCCGGCACCAGCGAGGACGGCTTGCCGAGCGCGTCGAGCACCAGGCCGAAGGGTCGGTTCAGCACGATGCGGAAGGTGCGGGCGTCGACCACGTCCATCGAGGCGGTCGCCGCCATCAGGTGCCGCCCGAGCCCGTCGCCCGGACCCCAGCGCCGCAGGCTCGCGATGACGTCGGCCGAGGTGACGGGCTGGCCGTCATGGAACTTCAGGCCTTCGCGCAGCGTGAAGGTCCAGGTCATCCGATCGTCAGAGACGGTGTGGCTGTCCACCATCTGCGGGCGGATGTTGCCCTCGCTGTCCATCGCGAACAGCGTGTCCCAGATCATGTAGGCGAAGTTGCGCGTGATGTAGACCGTCGAGACATGCGGATCCATGATCCGCACATCGGCCTGCATCACCGCGGTGATCTGGCTGGCGGGCTGCTGGCCCGCCGGTATCTGCGCCTGCGCCGCCGCGGGCAGCGCGATCGCCGCCGCCACCGCGGCACGGCGCGTCCAGGTTCCGAACATTGTGCGTTTCTCCTTCGCTCAGGATGCCTGCGTGACGAGCTCGGCGGCCTTCTCGCCGATCATCAGCGCGGTGGCGTTGGTGTTGCCCGCGATGTGGCGCGGGAAGATCGAGATGTCGGCGACGCGTAGGGCCGAGACGCCGTTCACCCGCAGGTCGGGCGCGACGACGGCGCGCGCATCGGCGCCCATGCGGCAGGTGCCGGCGGGGTGGTAGAAGGGCCGCGCGGCGGAGCGCAGGAAGGCGATGTCGGCCTCGCGCCCCGCAGCGGCGGGCGGCACGCCGATCAACGCCTTCACCTTGTCCCCGAACGGCGCGGTCGTCGCCATCCGCCGCACCCAGCCGAGGCCGCGCAGCAGCGTCTCGACATCCTGGTCGTCGTCGAGCAGCCGCGGATGAATGGCGATCGGCGCCGCCGGATCGGCCGAACGCAGCGCGAGCCGCCCGCGCGAGCGCGGATGGTTCACGTTCACGAGGATCGTCGCGAGATTGCGCCGCGGGATGATCCGCTTCCCGTCCTTCAGCACCGAGCCATAGGGAAAGAGGTGGAACTGCAGGTCAGGTTCCGCCGCCTCCGGATGGCTGCGCAGGAAGGCGAGCACCTGCGCCGTCGGCACGCCGAAGGGGGAAGGGCGCCCCGCTGCCCAGCGCAGGAACTGCCAGGCGGCGCGCAGCGGCGCCGCCTCGGCGTTCACGGTCGGCACGGTGAGCTCGGCCTGCACGTAGAGGCCGGGATGCTCCATCAGGTTCCGCCCGACCTCCGGGCTGTCGGCCACCGTCGCGATGCCATGCGCGGCAAGTTCGCTCGTTTCGCCGACGCCCGAGAGCATCAGCAGCTGCGGCGAGTTGATCGCGCCGGCTGTCAGGATCACTTCGCGTCGCGCGCGGACGGCCAGCGCCGCGCCGTTGCGCGTCGCGGCGAGGCCGCTGGCGCGACGCCCCTCGAAGGTGATGCGCTGGACCAGCACGCCATCCATCGTGCGCAGGTTCGGCCGCGCCAGGTTCGGCCGGATGAAGGCGTCCCAGGCCGAATGGCGCAGCCCGTTGCGCGTCGATCCCTGGTTCCAGGCGATGCCTTCGTGGGATGCGCCGTTCAAATCGTCATTCGCCGGGATGCCGGCGGCGACGCCGCTCGCGATGAAGTCGGATGCGACAGGGTGTCGCCAGGCGAGCGCGGAGACGCGCTGCGGCCCCATCCCGCCGCGCGTCGCATTGTCCGGCGCATCCGCGGTTTCCATCCTGCGGAACAGCGGCAGCACGTCGCGCCAGCCCCAGCCGGCGCAGCCGAGCGATTCCCACGCGTCGTAATCCGCCGCCGCGCCGCGGATGAAGATCATCCCGTTGATGGCGGACGACCCGCCCGGCACCTTGCCGCGCGGCCAGTCCTCGACCAGTCCGTTGCGCGTGGGGTCGGGCTCGGAGCGATAGCCCCAGTCGTAGCGCGGGTTGCCGATCGTGCGCATCAGCGCGGCGGGCATGCGCGTCAGGCCGATACGCTCCCGCGTGCCGGCCTCGACCAGCAGCACCGAGACGCCCGGAGTCTCCGACAGCCGCGAGGCCAGGACGCAGCCCGCGCTGCCGGCGCCGACGACAACATAGTCGGCCTCGATCGTCTCTGTGGTCATGACCGGACGTTGGCATGACCTCCGGGACCTGGGAAGATCGCGGCGGAGGTGCGCGATGTGCGACACGATGGTGGCGCTGCCGCCCGCGACGGCGGCCGGCGGCGTGCTCTTCGCCAAGAACAGCGATCGCGAGCGCAACGAGGCGCAGGCGGTCGAATGGCATCCGCGCGCGCGTCACGCGTCGGGGACGCGACTGCGCTGCACCTACATCGAGATCCCGCAGGCGGCGGAAACGCATGCCGTGCTGCTCTCGCGCCCCTTCTGGTGCTGGGGCGCGGAGATGGGCGCGAACGAGCACGGCGTCGTCATCGGCAATGAGGCCGTGTTCGGCACCGTCCCGCCCTCGCGCAGGGCGGCGCTGATCGGGATGGACCTGCTGCGCCTCGGCCTCGAGCGCGGGGCCACCGCCGCCGAGGCGGTGGAGGTCATCGTCGCGCTGCTCGAGACGCATGGGCAGGGCGGCGATTGCGGCCACCTGCACGAGCACTTCTACGACAACGGATTCATCGTCGCCGACCATCGCGAGGCCTTCGTGCTCGAGACCATGGGCCGGCACTGGGCGGTGGAGCGGGTGCGCGGCGTGCGTGCCATCTCGAACGCGCTGTCAATCGGCGCCGCGGATCGCGCGAGCCCGTCGCTGCTCGCACTCGCCGGCGTCGCGGCGCCGCAGGCGCTGGACATGGCGGGACGCTTCCTGGACGAGGCGCGCGACGCCGTCTCGCGCGGGCGGCTGCGCTGCAACCGCGCGACGACGCTGCTCTCCGCGCGGTCGGGCGCGCTGACCATCGCCGACATGATGCGCACGCTGCGCGACCACGGGGCCGACACCGGCCCGCACTGGCATCCGGTCGACACGGTAGGCCGCACCATCTGCATGCATGCGCTGGACAACGAGCGCCGCGGCCAGACGGTGGGATCGCTGGTGTCCGACCTGCGCGCTGACGGGCGCGCCGTGCATTGGGTGACGGCGGCCTCCGCGCCCTGCACGGCGCTGTTCCGGCCGTTGATCGCTGGTCTGCCGCTGCCCGCCATGGGACCGCCGCCGACCGATCAGTCCGATCCCGCGACGCGCTGGTGGCAGCATGAGGCGATCCACCGTGCCGCGGTGACCGGCGACTTCGCTGCGTGGCTCGCTGGCCATGCCGAGGACCGCGACGCGACCGAAGCTCGCTTCGCCGCGCGCATCGAGGACGCGCTGCAGCCCGGCGGCGATCCTGCGGCCGCGGTCGCCGCCTGCTGGGCCGAGGCCGACGCCATGGAACGCCGGTGGGCCGATGCGCGCCCGAAGCGGGGCCTTGCCGCGGAATTCGTGGACTCCTGGGCGCAGCACGACCGCCTGGCCGCCGCGCCGACGCGGCGGGCGCCGCGCGCGGCCTAGACGCCGAGATCGGCGAGGACGATCGCCTCGACCTCCGCCCCTGCCGGCAGGGCGCGGGCGAAGGGCGCGCGCAGCACCAGCGCATCGGCGCGCGCCAGCGTCGCGAGCATGGAGGAATCCTGCATCTCCGCCGGCGTGACGCGCATCCGCCCTTCGGAATCGTAGGAGATCGCGGACCGCAGATGATCGGCGCGCCGGTCGTTCTCCGCGATCGGCACGGCGGTGATGAGGCGCCGCGTCGGCGGCGGATCCCCCGGCAGGCCGGACAGCCGCCCGATGGCCGGGATCAGGAAGACCACGCCGCAGACCAGGGCCGAGACCGGATTGCCCGGCAGCCCCAGCACCGGCGTGCGGCCCAGCCGACCCCAGATCAGCGGCTTGCCCGGCCGCATCGCGATCTTCCAGAAGCCGAGCTCGAAGCCTTCGCCGCCCAGCGCCTTCTGGATCAGGTCGTGCTCGCCCACGCTCGCGCCGCCGGTGGTGACCAGCAGGTCGAAGGCATGGGCGGTGCCGGCGACCTCGGCGATGGCGTGGGTGTCGTCGGGCGCGATGGGCAGCACGACGGGATCGCCGCCCGCGCCCTTCACCAGCGCGGCGAGCGCATGTGCGTTGGAGGAGACGATGCCACCGGCCGGGATCGGGTCTCCGGGCAGCGCGATCTCGTCCCCGGTCGCGAGGATGCCGATGCGCGGCTTGCGATGCACCGCGAGCCACGGATTGTTCGACGCTGCGGCGAGGCCGATGTCGCGCGCCGTCAGCTTTCGCCCCGCCGCCAGGACCTCATGCCCTTCCGTGAAGTCGAGGCCACGGCGGCGGATCCAGCGGCCGGCCTTCACCGTCTCGTTCACGCGGACGGCGGTGCCTTCGGCCGTCGCGTCCTCCTGCAGCAGGATCGCCTCGGCGCCGGCGGGCACGAAGCCGCCGGTGAAGATGCGCACCGCCTGGCCGGGACCGACCTCGCCCGCGAAGGGGCGCCCGGCCGGGGCGGACCCGATCATGGACAGCGTCGCGCCCTCGACCGCATCGGCCGCCCGCACCGCATAGCCGTCCATCGCCGAGACATCCGCCGGCGGCTGGGTCAGCCGCGCGGCGACGGGGCGCGCCAGCACGCGGCCCGCGGCCTCGGGCAGCGCGACGGTCTCGGCCGCGGTCGGCGCCAGCGCGGCGAGGATGCGCGCGCGGGCCTCCTCGACGGGGAGGAGGTCACTCGCCACGGAACTCGCCCGACTTGCCGCCGGCCTTGTGCACCAGGCGGACATCCTCGATGCGCATCGACCGGTCGACCGCCTTGACCATGTCGTAGACGGTCAGCGCCGCGACGGTGACGGCGGTCAGCGCCTCCATCTCCACGCCCGTCCGGCCGGAGAGCTTCACCGTCGCCTCGATCGCGACCGCGTCCTCGCCCTCGGGCTCGAGGTCGACCGTCACCTTCGAGATCATCAACGGATGGCAGAGCGGGATGAGCTCCGACGTCTTCTTCGCCGCCATGATGCCGGCGATGCGCGCGATGCCGAGCACGTCGCCCTTGCCCGCCCGGCCGTCCCTGATCAGCGCGAGCGTCGCGGGCTGCATGACGATGCGCCCGCGCGCGGTCGCGGTGCGGGAGGTCTCGTCCTTGGCCGAGACATCCACCATCGCGGCCCGTCCGGCCGCGTCGAAATGGGTCAGCGCCATGGCGCCGGTCCCTCAGCGCGCGTCGACAAGCTCGCGCGCCGCGGCAGCGACGTCGGCCTGCCGCATCAGGTGTTCGCCGACCAGGATGCAATGCGCGCCGGCGGCCGCCATGCGGCGGACATCGACGGGGGTGCGGATGCCGCTCTCGGCGACCGGCAGACGGTCGGCGGGCACATGCGGGGCCAGGTCCTCGGTCGTCGCGATGTCGGTCTTCAGCGTGCGCAGATTGCGGTTGTTGATGCCGATCAGCCGCGTGTTGAGACCGAGCGCGCGGTCGAGTTCGCGCTTGTCGTGCACCTCGACCAGCACCGACATGTCCAGCGAACGCGCGATGCCGAGCAGTTCCGTCGCCATGTCGTCCGACAGCGCCGCCATGATCAGCAGGATGCAATCCGCGCCCATGGCCCGGGCCTCGAAGACCTGCCAGGGGTGGATCATGAAGTCCTTGCGCAGTACCGGCAGGTCGCAGGCGGCGCGCGCGGCCTCGAGGTCCTCCCGCTTGCCCTGGAAATAGGGCGTGTCGGTCAGGATCGACAGGCAAGCCGCCCCGCCTTCCTCGTACGCCTTGGCGAGCGCGGGCGGATCGAACGGATCGCGGATCAGCCCGCCCGAGGGCGAGGCGCGCTTGATCTCGGCGATCAGCCCGGTCCGGCCTTCCCCGATGCGGTGGCACAGCGCACCGACGAAGTCGCGCACGGGGGGGGCGTGGGCCGCGGCCTTCTCGATTTCGGACTGGGAGGTCGCGGCCATGCGCTCGGCGACCTCCTTCTCCTTGTCGGCGAGGATGCGGACCAGGACATCCGGCACCGAGGTGGCGTCGGCCGGGGCGGTCATGATGTGGGGCGCGTTCATGCGGCAGCGTCCTTGGGGGGGCAGGCGGCGCGGAGGCGCGTCAATACGCCGAGCGCCGCTCCTTCGTCGATGGCGCGGGCGGCGATGGCGGCCCCCTCGCGCAGGTCATGGGCCCGGCCGGCGACGATCAGCGCCGCGGCGGCATTCAGCAACACCACGTCGCGGTAGGCGCCGGGCGCGCCGTTCAGCAGGGCTTCGAGCGCGACGGCGTTCTGTGCCGGGTCGCCGCCCTTCAGCGCCTCGGCCGGGGCGCGCGGCAGGCCGGCATCCTCGGGGGCGACGGTGAATTCGCGGAAGGTGCCGTCGGCCTCGAGCGAGACGACGTGGCTTTCGCCGGCAAGCGTGAGTTCATCGAGCCCCTGGCCGTGAACCAGCCAGGCGCGCTCGGTGCCGAGGCGCGCCAGCGTCTCCGCCATCGGGCGCAGCCATTCGGGGGCGAAGGCGCCGGTCATCTGGCGTTTGACCCGCGCAGGGTTCGCAAGCGGCCCGAGCAGGTTGAAGATGGTCCGCGTGCCGAGCTCGACCCGCGGGCCGGCCGCATGGCGCATCGAGGCATGGTGCCGCGGCGCCATCAGGAACACCATGCCGGCGTCCTTCAGCACGCCCGGCAGGCGTTCGATCGGCACGTCGAGGGAGATGCCCAGCGCCGCGATCGCATCGGCCGCGCCGGATTTCGACGACAGCGCGCGGTTGCCGTGCTTGGCGACCGGCACCCCGCAACCCGCGACGACCATCGCCGTCGTGGTCGAGATGTTGAGCGTGCCCGCCGCATCCCCGCCGGTACCGACGATGTCGATCGCATCCGCGGGCGCATCGATCGCGGTCATGCGGGCGCGCATGGCGCGCACCGCGCCGGTCATTTCGGCGACGGTTTCCCCGCGCACGCGCATGGCCATCAGCAGGCCCGCGATCTGCGCGGGCGTCGCCTCGCCCTCCATGATGATGCCGAAGGCCTCCTCGGAGGCAGCCTCGTTCAGGCGCTCCGCAGCGGCGAGACGCGCCAGGATCGGTTTGAGGGACATTGCCGTCAGGCCGCGACGGGGGCCGCCATCGTGGCACCCGCGAGCGTCAGGAAGTTCCGCAGCAGGTCGTGGCCATGGGCGGAGGCGATGCTCTCCGGATGGAACTGCACGCCCGAGATCGGCAACTCACGGTGCCGCAGCCCCATGATGATGCCATCCTCGGTCCAGGCGGTGACGTCGAGGCAATCGGGCAGGCTCTCCCGCTCGACGATCAGGGAATGGTAGCGCGTTGCGGCGAAGGGGGAGGGCAGGCCGGCGAAGACGTCCCGCCCGTCGTGATGGACCTGCCACACCTTCCCGTGCACCGGTTCGGGCGCGCGGATCACCTTGCCGCCGAAGGCCTGGCCGATCGCCTGGTGGCCGAGGCAGACACCGAGCAGCGGCAGCCGGACCTCGGCCGCCAGCGCGATCAGCGGCAGGCAGATGCCGGCCTCGTTCGGCGTGCAGGGTCCGGGCGACAGCACCACCGCTTCGGGCTTCATCGCGAGCACGCCCTGCGGGTCGATCGCGTCGTTCCGGCGCACCTCGACCCGGGCGCCGAGATCGCCCAGGAAGTGGAAGAGGTTGAAGGTGAAACTGTCGTAGTTGTCGATCAGCAGGATCATGGCGACGATCCTTGGACCCGACCGGGCGGGGAATCAAGGCCGCCGCGTGGCAGCGGGTCCCGGGCCCCGGATGGCCTTGCGGCGAAGAATGAAGGAGGACGGCCAAGCCATGATGAAGCGAGCGTTCCTTGCCCTCGCGCTGCTGTTGCCCGGGACGGCGCGTGCGGCCGACCTTCCCGACCGCCCGGTGCGGATCATCGTCCCCTTCACCCCGGGCGGGACGAGCGACATCGTGGCCCGCCTGCTCGCCGAGGCGGCCGGACCGCACCTGCCACGCGGGGCAGTGGTGGAGAATCGCGGCGGCGCCGGGGGCAACATCGGGATGGCGGAGGCCGCCCGCGCCGCGGCGGACGGAACCGCGCTCGTGCAATGCGCCTTCGGGCCCTGCGGGGCCAATCCGGCGCTCTATGCGAACCCCGGCTATGACCTCCTGCGCGACTTCGCGCCGGTGATCCTGACCGGGGCTGTCCGCAACGTGATGACCGTCCGCCGTGACCTGCCGGCGCAGAATGTGCAGGAGTTCCTGACTCTGGCGCGTCGGGACCGCCTGACTTTCGCCTCCTCCGGCGTCGGGGCGTCGAACCACCTCGGGCCGGAGCTGCTGCGGAGCATCACCGGCATCGAGATGACGCATGTTCCCTATCGCGGCTCGGGACCCGCCATCACCGACCTGGTGGCGGGCCGGGTCGACGTGTTCTTCGACAACCTGCCCTCGATCCTGCCGCACATCCGCGGCGGGACGGTGCGTGCCCTCGCGGCGGTGAGCGACGCGCGCATCCCCGAACTGCCGGACGTCCCGACCTTCGCCGAACAGGGCGTGCCGGGCATGGCGATCGATTCCTGGTTCGGCTTCATGACGCCTGCGCGCACCCCGCCCGCCGCGATCGCGGCGCTGAACGCCGCGTTCGGCCGCGCGCTGCAGGATCCGGCGGTTCGGGCGCGCATGGCCGAACTGGGCGCCGCCCCGCTGGGCGGGACGCCGGAACAGATGGGCGCGCATGTCCAGGCCGAGGCCGCCCGCTGGGCGGAGGTCGTCCGCAAGCAGGGAATCCGCGCCGAATGAGCCGCATCCAATCCATCCGCACCATCCGCATCGGCGAACGGCCGAACCTGCTGTGGGTGGAGGTCTCCACGGATGAAGGCCTCGTCGGCCTTGGCGAGGCCTTCCGCGGCGCCGCCGCGGTCGAGTCGGTGATCCACGAGAGCGCCGCGCCGCTGCTGCTGGGCAAGGACTCACGGGACATCGAGGCCTTCTCCCGCACGCTGCTGGCGCCTTACGTCGGGTTCGGCGGGTCGTCCGCCGAGGTCCGCGCGGCCTCGGCGATCGACATCGCGCTGTGGGACCTCAAGGGCCAGCGCCATGGCATCCCGGTGCACGAGGCACTCGGCGGCAAGGCGCGGGAGAAGGTCCGCAGCTACAACACCTGCGCCGGCTACGACTACAACACCAGGTCCGCGCAGCGGCGGGACATCGGCGCCGCCGACCAATCCCGCGGCCCCTACGACGACCAGGTCGCCTTCATGCGCGACGCCGGCGCGCTGGCGGAAAGCCTCCTCTCGGAAGGCTTCAACGCCATGAAGATCTGGCCCTTCGACATCTACGCCCCGGCGACGCAGGGCGTGTCCATCACCTTGAGCGACCTCAAGGCGGGCCTCGAGCCTTTCGCCAAGATCCGCCGCGCCGTGGGCGACCGGATGGAGATCATGGCCGAATTGCACAGCCTGTGGTCCTACCCGGCCGCCTTGTCGATCTGCCGGGCCCTCGAGGATTACGGCATCACCTGGGCCGAGGACCCGCTGGCCAAGATGGACGACGCGGCCTCCCTGGCCGAGCTGCGTCGATCGGTGCGCGTGCCGATCTGCGCGAGCGAGACGCTGGGCGGCAAGGTCGCCTTCCGCGACTTGCTGATCGCCGGTGCGACCGACATCGTGATGCTGGACCTGGCCTGGTGCGGCGGGCTGACCGAGGCGCGCAAGATCGCCGCCCTCGCCGAGGCCTGGGCGCGGCCGGTCGCGCCGCATGACTGCACCGGGCCCGTCACGCTGATCGCCTCGGTCCATCTCGCGATGCACGCGCCGACGGCGATGTTCCAGGAAGTGGTGCGGGCGACGCTCGCGACCTGGTACCGCGATCTCGTCACCAGCTTGCCGAAGCTGGATCGTGGCTGGGTGCTGCCGATGGAAGGCCCCGGCCTCGGGGCGGCGCTGCTGCCGGGCGTCGCGCAGCGGGAGGACGCGATCGTGCGGGAGAGCCGCCGGTGATGGACGTCCTGCCGCTGCTGTCCTGGCACCTCGCGGGAGGCTTCCTCGCGCTGGTGCTGGCGGGGCTGGCGCTGCGCCGTTACGGCGGCGGCCTCCTGGCCAGGATCGGTTCGGTCCTGGTCTGGTTGACGGTCATCGCGACGGCCGCCTGGGCCGGCGCCTCCCTCTATGACGGGCTGATGATCCTCTATCGCTGACCGGGCTTCACGTTCGCGCCGGCCATCGGCACCGGGCCTTCAGCGGCGGCCCGACGCGAAGCGGACCGCTTCCTCCGCCGCGCGGAACAGGGCGCGGGCCTTCTGGACCGTTTCCTCGTACTCGGCCTTCGGGTTGGAATCGGCCACGACGCCGGCGCCGGCCTGGACGTACATGACGCCGTCCTTCACCAGCGCCGTGCGCAGCGCGATGCAGGTGTCCATGCCGCCATCGGCGCCGAAATAGCCGATGCCGCCGGCATAGAGGCCGCGGCGCGACGGCTCGAGTTCCTCGATGATCTCCATCGCCCGGATCTTCGGCGCGCCGGACAGCGTGCCGGCCGGGAAGCCCGCGCAATAGGCGTCGAGCGCGTCGAGCCCTTCGCGCAGCCGGCCCTGCACCTCGGACCCGATGTGCATGACCTGGGAATAGCGCTCCACCTGGAACTGCGCCGTCACCTTCACCGTGCCGATCTCGGCCACGCGGCCGACATCGTTGCGGCCGAGGTCGAGCAGCATCAGGTGCTCCGCGCGCTCCTTCGGATCGGCCAGCAACTCGGCTTCGAGCGCGCGGTCCTCCTCGGGCGTGGCACCTCGGCGACGGGTGCCGGCCAGCGGGCGGACCGTGACCGTGTTGTCGCGGCAGCGGACCAGGATCTCCGGGCTCGCCGCGACGACGGAGAAGCCGCCGAAATCCCCGAACACCAGGAAGGGCGCGGGATTGATCCGCCGCAGCGCGCGATAGAGCGCGAAGGGCGGCAGCGCGAAGGGGGCGGAGAAGCGCTGCGCCGGGACGATCTGGAAGCAGTCGCCGGCGCGGATGTACTCCTTCGCCTTCTCCACCGCGGCGATGTAGCCGGCCTCGGTGAAGTTGCTCTCGGGTGCGGGCTGGGCCGGCAGGGCGGCGGGCGGCGCCGGTCGCGGCACCGGCCGGTCGAGCGCGGCCTCCGCCTCGTCGAGCCGGGCATTCGCGGCCTCCCACGCCGTGGCGGGGTCGCTGCCGGGCCAGACGGGCGCGCACAGGGCCAGCGTGTCCCGCACATGGTCGAAGACCGCCATGATGGTCGGGCGTGTCATCACCGCATCGGGAATGCCGAGCACGTCGGGATTGGTCGCGGGCAGCCGCTCGATCAGCCGCACCATGTCGTAGCCGAGATACCCGAACAGGCCCGCGGCCATAGGCGGCAGGCCCGGGGGCACCGGCATGCGGCATTCGTTGATGAGCCGGCGCAGGCTCTCGAGCGCCGGCCCGTCCTCGGGCGCGAAGGCGTGCGGGGCGGAGAGCGCATGGCGGTTGATCTCCGCCTTGCCGCCGCGGCAGCGCCAGACCAGGTCGGGCGCGAGGCCGATCGCCGAATACCGGCCGCGCGCCGCGCCCCCTTCGATCGATTCCAGCAGGAAGGCATTGGCCTGGGCCCCGCCCGTCAGCTTCAGGAAGGCGCCGACCGGGGTATCGAGGTCGGCCACGCGTTCCCGTACCACGATGGTGCCACGCCCGGCCGCGAGCGCGTTGCGGAAGGCAGCGAAGGAGGCGTCGTTCATCGGCCGGTGACCTGTTCGAGCAGGGTGCGGTTGACCTGTACCCCCGCGCGGTTGCGCAGCGCGATGGCGAACTGCTCTTCGAGCTCGGCCTGCATCGACTGCTCCACCTCGGTGCGCAGGCGCCCGAGGCCGAGCGGATCGGATGCGGGGTCGAAGGGCACCACCTGCACCACCTGCGCGACCGCGAAGCCGGTGCGGGTCTCGACCATGGTGGGTTCGTTGGCCTTGGCCTCGAACAGCGGCGCGATCAGTTCCGGCGGCATGCCGCCCGCGGCCTGCGGGTTGCGGCCGAAGGGGCCGATGCGCTGGGGCGTCAGGCCCGCCTCCTCGGCCGCCTGGGCCATGGTCTTGCCGCCGCGGATGGCCGC
The DNA here is from genome assembly GCF_012927745.1 of Neoroseomonas marina. Classification (GTDB taxonomy): domain Bacteria; phylum Pseudomonadota; class Alphaproteobacteria; order Acetobacterales; family Acetobacteraceae; genus Neoroseomonas; species Neoroseomonas marina. The sequence continues at coordinate 251,453 of NZ_JABBKX010000001.1, read as the reverse complement.
GAGCAGCCCTGCGGCCTTTTCCTCGGCCGCGCGGCGCCGCGCGTCGGACAGGTAGGCGATCCGCACCTCGTTCTCCACGCTCTCGAAGGGGCGGAGCGCAGGCGGGGTGACGGCGCGCAGGTCGATGGCGACGAAGGCGTCGCCCATTTCCGTCATGCGCGCCGGGTCGCCCTGGCGGGCGGCGAAGACGGCGCGCAGCAGCGCCTCGCGCTCGCTGTCCCCGACCGGCAGCGCGACGCGCTCATTGGCGGGCGAGCGGCCGGTGGAATCGATGGTCACCGTGGTCACCTCCGCGCCGAGGCGCCGGGCCACCGCATCCAGCGGTTCCCCGCCGGCCAGCGCGTCCTCGATCCGGTTCGCGCGTTCGTAGGCGAGGTCGAGGGCGCGGTCGTGCGCGACCTCCTGGCGGAGCTGGTCGCGCACCTCGGCGAAGGAACGGCTGGTGGCGGGCTCGATGCGCTCGACCTTCAGCACGTGCCAGCCGAAGGGGCTCCGGACCGGATCGGTGATCGCGCCCTCGGCCGCGGCGAAGGCCGCCTCGGCCACGTTCGCCAGCGGCATGGTGCCGCGATCGAGCAGACCGAGATCGGCGGCGCTGCCGCCAGCGGCGCTCGCCGCCTGTTCGACCGCGGCGAAGTCGGCGCCGTCGCGCCATGTGGCTGCGAGGGTGCGGGCCGCCTCTTCGGTCGGCAGCACGGCCTGGCGGAGGGCGCGGCGCTCGCCCGTCTCGAACTGGCTGCGCCGCTGCTCGAAGGCCTGCTGCAGCTCGGCGTCGGAGACCTCGATCTCGCGCGACAGGCTGGCCGGGGAGACCACGGCGATCGCCACCTCCCGGTACTCGGGGGCGGAGAAGCGCTGCGGGTTGGTCTCCTGGAAGCGGCGCAGCTGCGCCTCGGTGGGGGCTTCCGGCTCGGGGATGGAGGCGAGCGGGATGCTGACGACCTCCGCGACGCGGCGTTCCATCAGCCAGGCGAGCAGCGGGGCGGTGATGGCGTCGGGGCCGGCCGCGCCCGAGCGCACCGCGCCGGCGAGCTGCTGGCGCAGGATGTCGCCGGCGATGACGTTGAGGAACTGCGGCTCGCTCAGCTCGTTCTGGCGCAGCAGCGTATCCAGCGTGGCGCGGGAGAAGGACCCGTCCGGTCCGCGCAGGCCGGGGATGGCGAAGACCGCGTCGCGCACCGTCTCAGGCGGGGCGACGAGGCCGAGGCGGCGCGCCTCGACGCGCAGCGCCCGGTCGGAGATCAATTGTTCGATCGCCGTGGCGGCCACCGCGCGGCGGATGTTGTCGTCCGGCTCGAAGCGGTTGCCGAGCTGGCGGGCGATGCGCGTCATCTCCCGCCGTGCCGCGGCCTGGGCTTCCGGCAGCTCGATCTTCTCGCCGCCGACGGTCGCGACCGCGGTCTCGATGCCGAAGTTCCGCACCACGTCGCCCACCCCCCAGATCGCGAAGGAGAAGACGAGGATCACGAACAGGATCTTGGCGGGCCAGGTGCCGGCGAGGCGGCGGAGCGCGGTGAGCATGGGCGCGTCCTTACCGCCCGAGGCGCGGCGGCGGAAGGGGCAGGGGAGGTCCGGCGGCCGCGACCCCCCGCGATCCCGGCCCCCGGGTTGGACAGGCGCCGCATTTCCGTTACCTCGCCCCGAGCATGAATTCGAGGAGACGCAGATGACCCCCGGAGTGCGCCCGCTGATCGCCGGCAACTGGAAGATGCACGGCCTGGCGGCCGACGGCCTCACGCTGGCGCGGGCCGTCGCGGCGGGTGCGGCGGGGGCCTCGGCCGAGATCCTGGTCTGCCCCCCGGCCACGCTGGTCGCGGCGGTGGCCGCTGCGGTGCAAGGCGGGCCGGTCGCGGTCGGCGGCCAGGATTGCCATCTGGTGGCCAAGGGCGCCCATACCGGGGACGTCTCGGCCCCGATGCTGGCCGATGCCGGGGCGCGCTACGTCATCCTCGGCCATTCCGAGCGCCGGGCCGACCACCACGAGACCGATGCGGTGGTGAAGGCCAAGGCGGCCTCGGCCATCGCCCATGGCCTGATCCCGATCGTCTGCGTGGGCGAGACGCTGGCCCAGCGCGAGGCCGGGGAGGCCGAGGCGGTGGTCCGCGCCCAGGTCGCCGGCAGCCTGCCGGATGGCTTCGTCGCGGCCGGCGGCGTGGTCGCCTATGAACCGGTCTGGGCCATCGGCACCGGTCGGACCCCGACCGAGGCCGACATCGCGGCCATTCATGCGGCGTTGCGCGAGGCGGTCGGCCCGACCACCCGGCTGCTCTACGGCGGATCCGTGAAGCCGGGGAATGCCGCCGCCATCCTGGCCCTGCCGAATGTGGACGGGGCCCTGGTGGGGGGTGCGAGCCTGGTCGCGGAGGATTTCCTGGCGATTGCCCGCGCGGCGGGGTAGCCCCCGGGCCTGCCAGCCGCTAGATACGCGCCGCCATGACCACCGTCCTGCTCGTCGTCCACCTCTTCGTCACCCTCGCCCTGATCGGCCTCGTCCTGCTGCAGCGCAGCGAGGGCGGCGGCCTCGGCATCGGGTCGTCGGGGGGCATGGGCTCCTTCATGGGTGGGCGCGGCACGGCGAACCTGCTGACGCGCGGGACGGCGATCCTCGGCACGCTGTTCTTCGTGCTGGCCCTGGCTCTGGCGCTGCTGAACCGCGGCGCCAGCCAGCAGAACCGCTCGATTCTCGATTCGCCGCCCCCCGCCAGCGCGCCGGCCGCCCCGTCGCTGCCCGCGGCGCCGGTCGTCCCGAACAACTAGCCCCGTCGTTTCAACCACTTCCGGGCGCGTGGCCGCCCCGCGTCGTGCGCGGGTGGCTTCCACGCGCGTGTCTTGTTATGGAGGGCGCCCATGGCGCGGTTCGTCTTCATCACCGGCGGCGTGGTCTCCTCCCTTGGCAAGGGTATCGCTTCCGCCTCCCTCGGCGCGTTGCTCCAGGCACGCGGCTACAAGGTCCGGCTGAGGAAGCTGGACCCCTACCTCAACGTCGATCCGGGGACGATGTCCCCGTATCAGCACGGGGAGGTCTACGTCACCGACGACGGTGCCGAGACCGACCTCGACCTCGGCCATTATGAACGCTTCACGGGCGTCGCCGCCCGCAAGGCGGACAACTGGACCACGGGGCGGCTGTACCTCGACGTGATCGCGGCGGAACGTCGCGGCGACTACCTGGGCGGCACCGTCCAGGTCATCCCGCACATCACCGACAAGATCAAAGAGATCATCCAGGCCGAGACCGACCCCTACGACTTCGTCCTGGTCGAGATCGGCGGCACCGTCGGCGACATCGAATCGCTGCCCTTCCTGGAAGCGATCCGTCAGCTCGCGAACGAGCTCGGGCCGCAGCGCAGCCTCTTCATGCACCTCACCCTGGTGCCCTACATCTCCTCGGCCGGCGAGCTGAAGACCAAGCCGACCCAGCATTCCGTGAAGGAACTGCTCGGCCTGGGGATCCAGCCGCAGATCCTGCTGTGCCGCTGCGACCGGCCGATCCCGGAGAACGAGCGGCGCAAGATCGCCCTGTTCTGCAACGTGCGGCCCGAGAGCGTGATCCCCGCCCTCGATGCGTCGACGATCTACGAGGTGCCGATCGCCTACCACCGCGAGGGGCTGGACCGGGAAGTGCTCCGCCATTTCGGCCTCTCGGCCTATGGCGAGCCCGACATGTCCCGCTGGAACGGCATCGTCCAGGCGGTGAAGCAGCCCGAGGGCGAGGTCACCATCGCCGTCGTGGGCAAGTACACGAACCTGCTCGACGCCTATAAGTCGTTGGCCGAAGCGCTGACCCATGGCGGCATCGCCCACAATGTGAGGGTCAAGCTGGACTGGGTGGACAGCCAGATCTTCGAGAACGACGCCGAGGCGGTTGCGCGGCTCGAGAAGGTCAACGGCATCCTCGTGCCCGGCGGCTTCGGCGAACGCGGCGCCGAGGGCAAGATCGAAGCCGTGAAGTTCGCCCGCGAGCGCAAGGTGCCCTTCTTCGGCATCTGCTTCGGCATGCAGATGGCGGTGATCGAGGCGGCGCGGAACCTGCTCGGCATCAAGGGTGCCTCCTCGACCGAGTTCGGCCCGTGCCCGGAGCCGATCGTCGGCCTGCTGACCGAATGGCTGCGCGGGAACGAGCTCGAACGCCGCAGTTCCAAGGGCGACCTGGGCGGGACCATGCGCCTCGGCGCCTATCCCGCGCGCCTCGCCGAAGGATCGCTGGTGCGCGAGGTCTATGGCGACCTGGCCGAGATCGAGGAACGCCACCGCCACCGCTACGAGGTCAACATCGCCTACAAGGACCGCCTCGAGGAAGCGGGGCTGCGCTTCTCGGGCCTGTCGCCCGACGGCGTGCTGCCCGAGATCGTGGAATACCCCGACCATCCCTGGTTCATCGGCGTGCAGTACCACCCGGAACTGAAGTCGAAGCCCTTCGAGCCGCATCCGCTGTTCTCGGGCTTCGTCGGGGCCGCGGTGAAGCAGGCGCGGCTGGTGTGAGCCTCGCGGAGGGGCCGAGCCCCTCCGCCGACGCGGCCCTGGCCAGGGCCGGCGATATGCCTGCGTTGACAGCCGTTCCGGGGCGCCTCTAGCGTCCCTGCCATGCGTGGCCTGCACCTCCGCACCGCGAACCGACGCCGTCGCTGCATTCCAGCGGCGGCTTTCGTGGCTGCGTGCAGACACGCCCCTCCCGCGATGAGGCCCGCTTCCTAGCGGCCCATCCGCCGAGGCGGCATCGGCCCGCATCTCCGAACCCCCGCAGCCACCGGCTTCGGGGGTTTTTCTTTGCCCTCACTCCAGCAACAGGACCACCAGCATGACCCTTCGCGTCGGCATTGTCGGAATCAGTGGCTTCGGCGGCGGCGAGGCGCTGCGCCTGGTCGCGGCCCACCCGTCCTTCGAACTCGTCTACGCCGCCGGCGAGGGCAGCGCCGGCAGCCTCCTGATGGATCGGTTCCCCGGCGTGCCGCCCAGGCTGGCCGGGCTGGTGATCGAGAAATGGGACCCGGCGACGCTGCCACAGCTCGACCTGCTGTTCGCCTCGCTGCCCACCGGCCGTTCCGCGGAGGCGCTGGCGCGCATCCCGCAGGAGGTGAAGATCGTCGATATCGGCGGCGACCACCGCTACGCCGAGGGCTGGGCCTACGGCCTCGCCGATGTCTGGCCGGACCGGATCGCGGGCCACACCCGCATCGCCAATCCCGGCTGCTTCCCCGCGGCGGTGCTGACCACGCTCGCGCCGCTGCTGGCGAACCGGCTAATCGACCCCGGCAACATTATCATCGATGCCAAGACCGGGATTTCCGGCGCCGGCCGTGGCGGCGCCGACAGCCGGTTCGGCTATGCCGAGAGCAACGAGAACCTCGTGCCCTATGGCCTGCTCCAGCACGTCCACATGCCCGAGATGGCGAAGACCATCGAGCGGCTGAGCGGCGGCAGCGCCGCCGGGTTGGTGTTCACGCCCCATCTGGTGCCGATGACCCGGGGCGTGCTCGTCACCATCTATTGTCGCGGCGGCGCGACCACGGAGCAGTGCATGGACGCGGCCCGGCGATTCTATGCGGGGCGCGCGTTCGTGCGGGTGACGGACAAGCCGCCGCAGACCAAATGGGCGACCGGCTCGAACCTCTCCTTCGTCAGCTATGCGGCGGATCCGGAGCGCAACCTGGTGATCGCGATGGGCGTGGTCGACAATCTCGGCAAGGGCGCCGCGGGGCAGGCGGTGCAGAATGCGAACCTGATCTGCGGCCTGCCGGAGACCGCGGGGCTGGAGGGCCTCCCTGTCTGGCCATGAGATACCTTGCGAGTCCACGTTGCCCGTCGCCTGCTGGTTCAGGCCGAGCTCCGGAGCCGGCGAACGGGCAACGATCCACGACCCTGCCGGGTGAACCTGCACTTGGCGGGTCCCTCGGGAACCGGCATTGCAATCGGCACACCGAGCGCATATAGGAAAAACATCACAGAAACCCTGTGCCAGATCTTTGGTTTGCAAAGGCCTCTCGGCCTTTGCCGGGGAGAGTTCGAGAGGGGCTGACCCCCCTCTCGCCGCATCCGCCGCGAAACGCCTAGAACCGCCATCGCCTGAAGTAGCAGAGACCTCCGATGCACCACGTCAAAGTCGGCTCCGTCACCATCGGCAATGACCTGCCGCTCGTCTTCCTCTCCGGCCCTTGCCAGATCGAGAGCCGCGCCCATGCCCTGGAAACGGCTGCTGCGCTGAAGGAAATGGCGGCCGCCGCCGGCGTGCCGTTGATCTACAAATCCTCCTTCGACAAGGCGAACCGCACGAGCGTGAAGGCCGCCCGCGGCATCGGCATGAAGGAAGGCCTCGCCATCCTGGCCGAGGTGCGCGAGGCAACGGGCCTGCCCGTGCTGACCGACGTGCACGCCCCCGAGCAATGCGCGCCGGTCGCCGAGGCGGTGGACGTGCTGCAGATCCCGGCCTTCCTTTGCCGCCAGACCGACCTGCTGGTCGCCGCCGGCGAGACGGGCCGGGCGATCAACGTGAAGAAGGGCCAGTTCCTCGCGCCCTGGGACATGACCAACGTGGCGGCCAAGATCGCCTCGACGGGCAACGAGAACATCCTGCTCTGCGAGCGCGGCGCCTCCTTCGGCTACAACACGCTGGTCGCGGACATGCGGTCCCTTCCGATCATGGCGGCGACTGGCTATCCGGTGGTGATGGACGCGACGCACGCCGTCCAGCAGCCGGGCGGGCAGGGGACATCCTCGGGCGGGCAGCGGGAGTTCGCCCCGGTGCTGGCCCGCGCCGCGGTCGCGGTCGGCGTCGCGGCGGTCTTCATCGAGACCCATCCCGATCCCGACCATGCACCGTCCGATGGCCCCAACATGATCCCGCTGCGCGAGATGCCGGCGCTGATCGCGCGGCTCAAGGCTTTCGACACGCTGGCGAAGTCCGGCTGACCATGCGGCGATTCGGCGTCGCGGGCATCGCCCTCGCCGGCATCGCCGGGGCGCAACCCGGCGTGGTGCGTCGCCTCGCGGCGCTGCTTGGTGCCGGGGACGCCGCGGCAGCGCCCGATTCCGATCTTGGCCCGGCCAGCACCGGCGACGACGGCGCCGCGGCGGCATGAGCCGTCCGCCCGGCCTGCCGCCCATTCCGCGCCGCCCCGTCGCGGCGCTGCTGATCGCGGCGATGCTAGGCGGCTTCCTCTGGTATTCGGTCCCGGCCGGCTGGGCGACGCTGCGCGCCTCGGAGTGGCATTGGGAGACGGTGCTGGCGGTCGTCGGCGCCCATGCCGTCATCCTTGGCCCGCTCGGCTGGATCGCCTGGCTGTTCTGGGCGGGGCGGCGGCCCGGCGACGGCGGCTGACCAGCGGGGTGTTCTGCACTTTTGGCGCGTATCCCACGTCGATGCGCAGCACCTTCCTGCCGGTCGCCCGGCCTGTGCCATGGAGGTGCGTCGTCCCCTGGGACCGGAGAGCCTGCGCATCGAATCGCGGCGGAACGCCGCCAGCCGGCGTGCAGGGCGTGACGGCGGTGCGGGAGACCTCACGATTTCGCGCGCCCCCCGGGCGGCGCGATCCGGTCTAGGGTGCGGCCCCCGCTGCGGAGACCCATGCCGATGCGTCGATCCTTCCTGCTGCTGCTCGCCACCCTGCCCCTGCCGGCCTGCACCGTGGTGCCCTTCGCCCCCCAGGGGGCGGCACAGCGGATCGCGGGGCTGACGGTGGCCGCGGACCAGGCGGCGGGCCGGATGGTGGACCATCTCGGCCAGCGGGAGCGGTCGGAGATCGACCAGGCGGCTTCCCTCCGCTATGCGGCCGGGGGCGCGCCGAACACCAACCTGCCGCGCCCGGCCACCCCGGTAGCCGGCGCGGTGCTCGATCCCGGCATGGACCTGATGGTGCTGGAGACGCGACGCCTCGCAGCCCTCGCCGCCGGCGCGGCCCCGACCGAGGGGCAGGATGGCGCGCTGGCCTTCTCCCGCGTTCAGGATGCCCTGGCCGGGCTGCGCGCGGCGCCCGCGCGCTGGCCCTCCGACGCCGTGCGGCGCCGCGGGCTCGAGGGGTTCCGCGTGCTGTCGGAGCCCGCTCCGCAGGGCATGGACGCCGCGGGGCTCGCCGCCGCCCGCCAGGGGGCGGTCGAGGACGCGACGACCCTGATGCAGGCTCTGGTCGGCTTCGATGCGCGCAGCGGCCTGCGCGGCGTGCTGGCGCAACGTCACGAGGCCTGGCAGGCGGCACAGCGCGGCGTGCTGGCCTCCGGCCGCACCCTGTCCCCGGCGGAGCGGATGGCGTTGTGGAATCGCGTCCAGGCGGCCCTGGCCGCCGACGGGCCGGACCTGCCGGCGGCCGAGCTCGTGCGGCTCTTCGCCGCCCTGCCGCCGGCGCATGCCGCGGCCGGGGCCGGGGATGCCGCCGGCGCGGCATCCTTCGAGGCGGCGCTGGCGCGCTTCCAGGGCGTGCTGGCCCAGGCGCGCTGACCGACCCGCCATGGTGACGACCGCCGTCGCCGTCCTGGCGCCGCGCGCGCCGCTGCTGGCTGCGCTCGGGCTCGCCGGCGTCCTTGCCGGATGCGCCGCCGCGCAGCCGGGCTCGATCCGCGTCGAGGCCACCGCCACGGGGGCGGCGGGCGAGACGATCCGTGAGAGCCGCCCACCAGACAGCGGGAACAGCTGCGGCTGGCTGCATGTCAGCGGCGTCGAGGAGGGCGGTGCGCCACGCCACTTCATGCTGTGGGAGATCGTGCTCGCCCCGGCGCCCGGCGGCGGGCAGGGGCCCTTCCGCCTCTCCTTCCCGATGGAGCCATCCGAGGCCGGGCCGCGGCCGGTGCGTCTCGCGCGCGTGGAGGCCAGTGTCGGCGGCCAGATATGGGAAGGCAGCGCCCTGCACGAGGATTTCACCGCCGAGGTGACGCCCGGCCGCGGCTTCCTGACCGGCCGTTTCGTTCTGCGCGGCCTGCGCCCGCAGGGTGGCGGGAGCGGGCGGATCGACCTTGCCGGGCGGTGGTCCTGCCCAGCGCGGGACCCGGACTGACGGCGCGCGCGGGGCCGCTGCCCTCCTGGCGCGGCCCAGGCAACGCCGGTCCGTTCCGGCGGCCGGCAGCGCCCTACGGCTTGCTCACGGGGCGCGCCTCCGCTACGCGCGCCGCGTCTGGTCTCAGGAAGGACGTTTCATGGCCGCCATCGCCGACATCATCGCCCGCGAGGTCCTCGATTCCCGCGGCAACCCGACCGTCGAGGCGGAGGTCGTGCTCGACAGCGGCGCCGCCGGCCGCGCGATCGTCCCCTCCGGCGCCTCGACCGGCGCGCATGAGGCGGTGGAACTGCGCGACGGCGACAAGGCCCGGTACGGCGGCAAGGGCGTGCTGAAGGCCGTCGCGAATGTCGAGGGCGAGATCTTCGACGCCATCTCCGGCCTCGACGCGCTCGACCAGATCAAGATCGACGAGACGATGATCGAGCTCGACGGGACGCCCAACAAGGCGCGGCTCGGGGCGAATGCGATGCTCGCGGTCTCGCTCGCGGTGGCCAAGGCGGCGGCGACGGATCTCGGCATCCCGCTCTACCGCCATGTCGGCGGCGTCTACGCCCGCACCCTGCCGGTGCCGATGATGAACATCATCAACGGCGGCAAGCACGCGGACAATCCGATCGACATCCAGGAATTCATGATCATGCCGGTCGGCGCCGGCACGGTCGCGGACGCGGTGCGCATCGGGTCCGAGGTGTTCATGGCGCTGAAGAAGGCGCTGCACGACGCCGGCCATTCCACCAATGTCGGTGACGAGGGCGGCTTCGCCCCCAACATCGGTTCGGCCGACGAGGCGCTGGGCTTCATCGCCAAGGCCTGCGAGGCCGCCGGCCATCGCGTCGGCGAGGACGTCGTCTTCGCGCTCGACTGCGCCGCGACCGAGTTCTTCCACGACGGCAAGTACGTGATGGAAGGGGAGGGCAAGACCCTCGATGCCGGCGGCATGGTCGACTACCTGGCCGCGCTCTGCGCCAAGTGGCCGATCGTCTCCATCGAGGACGGCATGTCCGAGGACGATTGGGCGGGCTGGAAGGCGCTGACCGACCGGCTGGGCGCGAAGGTGCAGCTGGTCGGCGACGACCTCTTCGTGACCAACCCCGAGCGCCTGCGCATGGGCATCGAGCGCGGCACGGCGAATGCCATCCTGGTGAAGGTGAACCAGATCGGCACGCTGACCGAGACGCTCGAGGCGGTGGAGACGGCGCACCGCGCCGCCTACCGCGCGGTGATGTCGCACCGGTCGGGCGAGACCGAGGACGCGACGATCGCCGACCTCGCGGTCGCGACGAATTGCGGGCAGATCAAGACCGGGTCGCTGTCGCGGTCGGACCGGCTGGCGAAGTACAACCAGCTGATCCGGATCGAGCAGGACCTCGGCCCCGCGGCCCGCTACGCCGGGCGCGGCGCGATCCGGCGCTGATCGCACCCGGGCCGCGGGTCGTAGCGCGGCGCCGGACTTGCGGCGCGAACCAGCGACGGCGTCCCGAGAGCCCGCGGCCCGAGGCGCTGCCTCGGGCCGGGAGCGTAAAGCGCGACCGAGCGACCGCCCGTTGGGCCGGGTGGTCCAACGGCGCGCGAAGCCAAGGCCGGCGGATGCCGGCGGCCCGGCGTCTGAGGGGCGCGAAGGCATCGCCTTCGCGCGCGACAATCAAGCAGCGAAGCGACGCACCCACGCGGCGTAGCGGTCCATCCAGCCCTGCAGGAACTTCGCCGTGCGTTCGTCGGCGATGCTGCCGTCCTCGGCGATCAGCCCCTCCTTGAACTGCAGGAAGACCTCGGGCGAGGGCAGCACCGCCACGTTCAGCATCGCCAGCACGTTGCGCAGATGCTGCTGCGCCATCGCGCTGCCTGCCGCGCCGGGCGATGTACCGACGATCCCTGCCGGCTTGCCGCCCCAGACGCTCTGCCCCGCCGGGCGCGAGCCCTGGTCGATCGCATTCTTGAGCACGCCGGGGATGGAGCGGTTGTATTCGGGCGTGACGAACAGCACGCCCTGCGCCGCGCGGATCTGCGCGCGGAACTGCGAGAGCGCCGGCGTCGGCGTCGCTTCCTCATCCTGGTTGTAGAGCGGCAGGGCACCGATCGGTGCTTCCGTGAAGGTGAACTCCGCAGGGCCGATGCGCATCAGCGCCGTGGCGAGGCGCCGGTTGAAGGATGCCTTGCGCAGGCTGCCGATGACGACGGCGATCGCGGGGCCGGGCATGTCGCATTTCCTTTTGCCAGGGGCGGGACCTTGGCCCTCCGGCGGCACTCCGGGCAAGCGCCGCTGCCTGCCGAAAAAGAAAATTGACGAACCCATGCGAAACGTCGAACGAAGCGGGTGACACCGAGTCGCCTCGGTGTCTAGAATCTCGTGTCGCTTCGCTGTCGGAAGTGTTTGGTGCGGTTTCTCAAGCGCGTCTTCAACGCCCTCGCCTTGCCGGTGCTGTTCTCGGCGGTCTCGGGCTACTTCGTCTGGCACGCCATGCATGGCGAGCGAGGCCTGATCGCGCGCGCCGAACGCCTGAACGACATCGCCGCCGCCCGGCGCGACCTGGCCGAAGCGGAACGCGAACGCGACCAGATCGAACGGCGTGTCGTGGGCCTGCGGGGCGAGCGGCTGGACCGCGATCAGCTCGACGAACGTGCGCGGTCGCTGCTGAATATGGTCGGCCGCGACGAGGTCGTCGTGCCCTACGGCCCGGAGCGACGCCTCTACTGACTGTGACGCGGCGCGATTGCGCCGGACCGCGCCGACGCGGGATGCTTCCGGCAGATCACCGGAGGACGCCATGCTGCGCAGGTCCCTTGCTGCCCTTCTGCTGACCGCCGCCCTCGCCCCGCACGCGGCACGCGCCCAGGGTGGGCCGGCGCGCATCGAGGTCGCGGCCCGGCCCGCCGCCGTGACCGTCTTTCCCGACCAGGCGACCGTGACGCGCCGTGGCACCGTCGACCTGCCGGCGGGCGACAGCGTGCTGGTGCTGCCCGACATCCCGACCGCCGTGCTGCGTGACAGTGTCACCGCGCGGGGTCGCGCGCCGGGGGCGGTTGCGATCGGCAGCGTCGAGCTCCGCCAGGCCCGCTTCGACCGGAATGCGATCGACGCCCGGCGCGCGGCACTCGAAGCACGGCTGCGCGAGGCCGAGGACGCCGTCACCGCCCTCGACCCGGCGCTGGCCGCCCAGGCGGCGCAGCTGCGGCTGATCGAGCGCCTGGCGGGGGGCTTCGTCGCCGCCCAGCGGCAGCCCACCGCCCCGAACGAGGCGCCGCCGCGGCTTTCGGCCGATCCAGCGGCCTGGCGTGCCGCGTGGGAGGCCGTGCGCGAGGGCACCGAGCAGGCCAGCGAAGCCACGCGACGCCTGCAGGCCGAACGGCGCATCGCGGAGCAGCGGCGCGATGCCGTGAAGGCGGAGATTGCGGCCCTCGGCGGCCCGCCGCCCGGCGCGCTCGAAATCGCCGTCGCCGTCCGAGCCGATCAGCCGACGCGGCTCGAGCTCGAGGTCGCCTACCAACTGCGCGGCGCGCGCTGGCAACCCGTCTACGAGGTACGGCTCGACACCCAGTCCTCCCGCATCGCGTTGCGGCAGGAGGCGATCGTCACGCAGCAGACCGGCGAGGATTGGAACGATGTCGCGCTGACCTTGTCGACGGCGCGGCCGGCGGAGGCCTCGGGGCCGCCGCGCCTGCAGCCCTGGCGCATCACGCTCGTCGACCCGGCGGAGATCGCCCGCCGGGCCCGCGAACAGGCGATGCGCGACGACCGGCAGGTGCGCGGCGCCGCGGCGCCGGCGTCGATCGCTGCGGCCCCGGCCCCGGTCGCAACCGAAGCCGAGGTGGTGTCGGCCAGCGTGCAGACGGCGGGCTTCGCGGTCGAGTACGTCATCCCCGGCGCGTCGAGCGTCGCGGCCGACGGTGCCGACCGGCGCGTGCGGATCGCCGATCTGTCGGCCGAGGCGACGATGTCCGCCCTGGCCATTCCGAGGCTGGCCCCGCGCGCCTTCCTGCGCGCGCGCTTCGCCCATGCGGCGCCGGCGCCGACGCTGCCCGGGACGGCCTCGCTGCACCTCGATGGCGTCTTCGTCGGGCGCGCCGCGCTGCCGCTGTTGCGCCCGGGCGAGGAGGCGACGTTGGCGTTCGGCGCCGACGACCGCATCCGCGTCGCCTACGAACCGCAGGCCCGCCGCCGTGCGCAGGAAGGCAGCCTGCTGACGGGACGCACGAGCACCGAGACCTTCGAAGCGATCATGACCCTGCGATCCTTCCACGGCCGGCCCGTCGAGGTCACGGTCGAGGACCAGGTGCCGGTGTCGGGCGACGCAGACCTGGTCGTGGCGCTGCAGGCGGACCCCGCGCCCAGCGCGCGGGACGTCGAGGACCGGCCCGGCGTCCTGGCCTGGACCTTCGCCCTCGCGCCGGGTCAGGAGCGCCGCATCCGCCTCGGCTACACCGTCACGTCGCCCCGGGACCGTCAGGTCCAGGGACTTCCGGGGCGGTGAGCGCGAAATAGCAACGCTATGGCGCGGCGGCGCCGCGCGGTGCAGGATTGTTTCGTGATGGGCATGCGCGTGGGCCGAACCCGCAAGAACGGGGATCCTGGCCCAATGAGGACCGACCGGCTTGGTCGGGCCGACGATCGCGTCGTTTCAGCAACTTAACTGAATTCCAGTTAATCGTCTTATTGCATTGCGAAAGAACGGTTTTTTCGTCGCGCCGCTTGCGCGCGCGGGCATGTGCGGCCTAATTCGCAATGAAGAGTGCCTTCCCAGGGAGACGCCATATGGCCCAAGCCGCAGAGACCAGCCCCAAGCGCCGCGGAAAGGCCAAGGAGCCATCCATCGGTCGGGAGGATCTCCTCAAGGCCTACCGCGACATGCTGCTGATCCGCCGGTTCGAGGAGAAGGCCGGCCAGCTTTACGGCATGGGCCTGATCGGCGGCTTCTGCCACCTGTACATCGGCCAGGAAGCGGTCGTCGTCGGCATGCAGATGTGCCTCAAGGACGGCGACCAGGTGATCACCTCCTACCGCGACCACGGCCACATGCTCGCGACCGGCATGGAGGCGCGCGGCGTGATGGCGGAACTCACGGGGCGCATCGGCGGCTACTCGAAGGGGAAGGGCGGGAGCATGCACATGTTCTCGCGCGAGAAGGGTTTCTACGGCGGCCATGGCATCGTCGGCGCTCAGGTCTCGCTCGGCGCGGGCCTCGCCTTCGCCAACTGGTACCGTGAGGACGGCCGCGTCGCCGTGACCTATTTCGGCGAGGGCGCGTCGAACCAGGGCCAGGTGTATGAGAGCCTCAATCTCTCGGCGCTGTTCAAGCTGCCCTGCATCTTCGTCATCGAGAACAACAAGTACGGCATGGGCACCTCGGTCGAGCGCGCCTCCGCGTCGCGCGACCTGTCGCAGAACGGCGCCGCCTGGGGCATCCCGGGCGAGCAGGTGAACGGCATGGACGTCACGGCCGTGAAGGAGGCCGGGGAGCGCGCCGTCGCCCACTGCCGCGCGGGCAAGGGGCCCTATCTGCTCGAGATGAAGACCTACCGCTACCGCGGCCATTCGATGTCCGACCCCGCGAAGTACCGCACGCGCGAGGAAGTGCAGAAGATGCGCGAGACCTCCGACTGCATCGAGACCGCGCGCAAGATGCTGGTCGACCAGTTCGCCGTGACCGAGGCGGAGCTGAAGGTGATCGACGACGAGGTGAAGGCGATCGTGCAGGACAGCGCGGACTTCGCGCAGCAATCGCCCGAGCCGCCCGAATCCGAACTGTGGACCGACGTGCTGGTGGAGGCCCGCTGAGATGGGTGCCGTGATCCTGATGCCGGCGCTCTCGCCGACGATGACCGAAGGCAAGCTGGCGCGCTGGCTGAAGAAGGAAGGCGACGCGGTGAAGTCCGGCGACGTCATCGCCGAGATCGAGACCGACAAGGCCACGATGGAAGTCGAGGCGGTGGACGAGGGGACGATCACCCGAATCGTCGTGCCCGAGGGCACCGAGGGCGTGCAGGTGAACAGCCCGATCGCCGAGCTCGACGGCGGCGCCGGCGGCGCGGCCGCGCAGACCATGCATGGCATCACCAACAAGAACCCGCGCGAGAACGAGAAGATGATCGCCGAGACCGGCACCGCGCAGCGCACGGAAGTGCACGTGCCGGCGACGGCCAAGGCACCCGCGGCCCCGGCCGAGAAGGATTGGGGTCCGACAGCCACCATCACGGTGCGCGAGGCGCTGCGCGACGCCATGGCCGCCGAGATGCGCGCCGACAAGGACGTCTTCCTGATCGGCGAGGAGGTCGCCCAGTACCAGGGTGCGTACAAGATCTCGCAGGGCCTGCTGGACGAGTTCGGCCCGAAGCGGGTGATGGACATGCCCATCACCGAGCACGGCTTCACCGGCATGGCGGTCGGCGCCGCCTTCACCGGCCTGAAGCCGATCGTCGAGTTCATGACCTTCAACTTCTCGATGCAGGCGATCGACCAGATCATCAACTCGGCGGCCAAGACGCTCTACATGTCGGGCGGGCAGCTCGGCTGCCAGATCGTCTTCCGCGGACCGAACGGGGCGGCGTCGCGCGTCGCCGCGCAGCATTCGCAGTGCTACGCGTCGTGGTACGCGCATTGCCCGGGGCTGAAGGTCGTCGCGCCGTGGTCGGCGGCGGATGCCAAGGGCCTGCTGCGCGCGGCGATCCGCGATCCGAACCCGGTCATCGTGCTCGAGAACGAGATCATGTACGGGCATTCCTTCGAATGCCCGACCGATCCGGACTTCATCCTGCCGATCGGCAAGGCGAAGGTGGAGCGCGCGGGGACCGACGTCACCATCGTCGCCTTCTCGATCATGGTCGGGCTCGCGATGCAGGCGGCCGAGAAGCTCGCCGAGCAGGGCATCAGCGCGGAGGTGATCAACCTGCGCTCGCTGCGCCCGCTGGATACCGAGACGATCGCCAACTCGGTGCGCAAGACCAACCGCCTGGTGACAGTCGAGGAAGGCTGGCCCTATGCCGGCATCGGCGCCGAGGTCGCGATGCAGATCATGGAGACCTGCTTCGATCACCTCGACGCCCCGCCGGTGCGCGTGCATGGCCTCGACATCCCGATGCCCTACGCCGCGAACCTCGAGAAGCTCGCGCTGCCGCGTCTCGAGCAGGTGGTCGATGCGGCGAAGAGCGTGACCTACAAGTAAGGGGCGGGGGAACGATCCATGGCCACGAACATCCTGATGCCGGCGCTCTCCCCCACCATGACGGAGGGCAACCTGGCGCGCTGGCTGAAGAAGGAAGGCGAGCGCATCAAGGCCGGCGACGTCATCGCCGAGATCGAGACCGACAAGGCGACGATGGAAGTCGAGGCCGTGGATGAAGGCATCCTCGGCAAGATCCTGGTACCGGACGGCAGCCAGGGCGTGAAGGTGAACGACGTCATCGCGGTGCTGGTGGAGGAGGGCGAGGCGGTGCCCTCGGGCGCGTCTGCGGCCGCCCCGGCACCTGCCGCCGCGGCTCCGGCCGCCGCACCGGCGTCGGCGGCAGCCGCGCCGGCCGCGCCGGTGGCGCTGAACCCGCAGCCGCTGCCGCCCTCGGGCGGGGACCGCGTCTTCGCCTCGCCGCTTGCGCGGCGCATGGCGCAGCAGGCGGGGCTCGACCTCGCCGGGGTGAAGGGCTCGGGCCCGAACGGGCGGATCGTGAAGGCGGACATCGAGGCGGCGCTGTCGCGCGGCCCGGCGGCAGCCCCCGCCGCTGCACCCGCCCCGACGGCGGCGGCCGCGCCGAAGCCCCCCGCCGCGCCCGTCGTGGTCACCGCCCCGCATACGGCGGTGCCCAACAGCACGATGCGCAAGGTGATCGCGCGCCGCCTGTCGGAATCGAAGGCGACCATCCCGCATTTCTACGTGACCATGGACATCGAGATCGACGCACTGCTGAAGCTGCGTGCCGACCTCAACGCGCGTTCGCCCAAGGACGGGCCCGGGGCCTACAAGCTCTCGGTCAACGACCTGGTGATCAAGGCGACGGCGGCGACGCTGCGGCGCTTCCCGTCCTGCAACGCGACGTGGACGGACGACGCGATCATCCAGTACCACGACGTCGACATCTCGGTGGCGGTGTCCATCCCCGACGGGCTGATCACGCCGATCGTGCGCAGCGCCGACAAGAAGGGCCTGGCCGCGATCAGCAACGAGATGAAGGACCTCGCGGCGCGCGCCAAGTCCGGCAAGCTGAAGCCCGAGGAATTCCAGGGCGGCGGCTTCTCAATCTCCAACATGGGGATGTACGGCGTGTCCGACTTCTCGGCGATCATCAACCCGCCGCAGGCCGGCATCCTCGCCGTCTCCGCCGGGCTGCAGAAGCCGGTGGTGAAGGACGGGGCGCTGGCGATCGCAACGGTGATGACCTGCACGCTGTCGGTCGACCACCGCGTCATCGACGGGGCGCTGGCCGCCGAGTTCATGCAGTCGCTCAAGCGCACCATCGAGGACCCGCTGAGCCTGATGCTGTGACCGGGCATCCGATCGCCGCAGGGCGCAGGCGTCGCGCGCCGCGTGCGCGCAACGCATGGTGCCGGGCACCGGAGGCGTGAATCGGATGCCCCAACTCAGCATCCGGGAGGCTGTTCCCGCCGACGTGCCGACCATCGCGCGCTTCGTGCGCGCGCTGGCCGAGTACGAGAAGCTGGCGCACGAAGCGGTCGGCACGGAGGCCGACTTCCATGCCGCCATCTTCGGCGCCCCGCAGCGCGCGGGCTGCCTGGTGGCGGAATGGGAAGGCGCGCCGGCGGCGATCGCGCTCTATCACTGGACCTTCTCCACCTTCCTCGCCAAGCCGGGACGGTGGCTCGAGGATCTGTGGGTGGAACCGCAGTTCCGGCGCCGCGGCATCGCCAAGGCCCTCTTTGCCCGGCTGGCACAGGACACGCTGGCCGAGGGCGGCGGGCGGCTCGCCTGGAACGTGCTCGATTGGAACACGCCGGCCATCGCGACCTATGACGCGATGGGGGCGGATACCCTCAAGGAATGGATCACGCGCCGCCTCTCGGGCCGGGCGCTGAGATCCCTGGCAGCGGAGGCAGCGTGATGGCCGAACAATTTGATCTCGTGATCATCGGCGGCGGCCCGGGCGGCTACGTCGCCGCGATCCGCGCGGCGCAGCACAAGATGAAGGTCGCGGTCGTCGAGCGCGAGCACATGGGCGGCATCTGCCTCAACTGGGGCTGCATCCCGACCAAGGCGCTGCTCCGTGCGTCCGAGATCAACCACCTGCTGCACAGCCTCGACCATTACGGCTTCGCCGCGGACAACATCCGCTTCGACTTCGCGAAGGTGATCAAGCGGTCGCGCAACGTCGCGAACCAGCTCTCATCCGGCGTGAAGGGCCTGATGAAGAAGCACAAGATCACGGTCTTCGACGGGCATGGCGCATTGGCCGGCCCCGGCAAGGTCGCGGTGACGAAGGACGGCAAGCCGGCCGCGGAACTCGCCGCGAAGCACATCATCCTCGCGACCGGCGCGCGGGCGCGCGTGCTGCCGGGGATGGAACCGGACGGCAAGCTGATCTGGTCCTATCGCGAGGCGCTGGTGCCCGACGCCATGCCGAAGAAGCTGATCGTGATCGGCTCGGGCGCCATCGGATCGGAATTCGCGTCCTTCTACCTCAACATGGGCAGCGAGGTGACGCTGATCGAGGTGATGGACCGCATCCTGCCGGTTGAGGACGCCGAGATCTCGGCCTTCGTGCAGAAGGCGTTCACGAAGCAGGGGATGAAGGTCATCACCGGCGCGAAGCTGCAGGGCGTGCGCAAGGAGAACGGCGGCGTCGCCGCGATCGTCGAAGCGGGCGGCAAGGTCACGGAGATCAAGGCCGACCGCCTGATCTCGGCCGTCGGCATCGTCGGCAATGTCGAGAATATCGGCCTGGAAGGCACCAAGGTGCAGGTCGACCGGACCCACGTCGTGATCGATGCCTTCGGCCGGACCGGCGAAGCCGGCGTCTATGCCATCGGCGACCTGGCCGGTCCGCCCTGGCTGGCCCACAAGGCGATGCATGAAGGTGTGATCGTCGTCGACGCCATCGCCGGCAAGCATCCGCATGCCATGGACACGACCAACATCCCCGGCTGCACCTATTGCCGCCCGCAGGTCGCCTCGGTGGGCCTGACCGAGGCCGCCGCGAAGGCGGCGGGCCACGAGGTGAAGGTCGGCCGCTTCCCCTTCATCGGCAATGGGAAGGCGATCGCGCTGGGCGAACCCGAAGGCTTCATCAAGACGGTGTTCGACGCGAAGACCGGGGCCATGCTCGGTGCCCACATGGTCGGCCCCGAGGTGACGGAGATGATCCAGGGCTACGGCATCGCCCGCACCCTCGAGACGACCGAGGCCGAGCTCATGGCGACCGTCTTCCCGCACCCGACCCTGTCCGAGGCCATGCATGAAGCCGTCCTCGATGCCTATGGACAGGTCCTCCATATCTGACGCCGAGGCCGCGCTGCGGGAGGCCATGCTCGCCTCCGACGTGGCGCGGCTGGATGCCCTGATCGCGGATGACCTGCTGTTCGTGGACCAGGCGGGCGCGGTGCATGGCAAGGCGGCCGATCTGGCGCCGCACCGGTCCGGGCAACTGGTCCTGGATCGGATCGACCTGTCGGGCCAGCGGATCCTGTCGTTGCCGGACGGGGGCGCCTGCGTCAGTGTCCGGGCCGCGCTTGCGGGGCGATACGCGGGCGAACCCTTCGCCGGCACCTTCCGCTACATGCGGGTGTGGGTCCTGCGGGACGGCGCCTTGCGGGTCCAGGCGGCCCAGTGCACGGCGATCGTCTGTTGAACCTCGCAGGATGACCCGCACCGGCCTATATCGGGGTCGGATCGCACCATGACCACTCGTATCGAGATCGACCACCGCAAGCCGCGCACCGGCGCCGAACGGCACCCGGAAAAGGCGCATCGCCCGGACAACCCCATCCAGCGCAAGCCAGCCTGGATCCGGGTCAAGGCGCCGACCCACCCGGTCTATCATGAGACGCGGGCGCTGATGCGCGACCAGCGCCTGACGACGGTGTGCGAGGAAGCGGCCTGCCCCAACATCGGGGAATGCTGGTCGCAGCGCCACGCGACCATGATGATCATGGGCGAGATCTGCACGCGCGCCTGCGCCTTCTGCAACATCACCACCGGCCTGCCGAACACCCTCGATGCCGACGAACCCCGCCGGGTGGGGGAGGCGGTGGCCGCGCTCGGCTTGCGGCATGTCGTCATCACCTCGGTCGACCGCGACGACCTGGCCGATGGCGGGGCGGATCATTTCGCGCAGACCATCCGCGCCATCCGCGCCGCCGCGCCCGACACCACCATCGAGATCCTGACGCCCGACTTCCTGCGCAAGGACGGCGCGCTCGAGGTCGTGGTCGCGGCCCGCCCTGACGTGTTCAACCACAACCTCGAGACGGTGCCGGCGCTCTACCCGACCATCCGCCCCGGGGCCCGTTACTATCATTCGCTTCGGCTGCTCGACCGGGTGAAGCAGCTCGATCCCTCGATCTTCACCAAATCCGGCATGATGGTCGGCCTCGGCGAGAAGCGGATCGAGGTGCTGCAGGTGATGGACGACCTGCGGTCGGCCGAGGTCGATTTCCTGACCATCGGCCAATACCTCCAGCCCACGGTGAAGCACGCCGCGGTCGACCGCTTCGTCACGCCCGAGGAGTTCGAGGACTACGCGACGACCGCCCGCGGCAAGGGATTCCTGCTGGTCTCCGCCACGCCGCTGACGCGATCCTCCTACCACGCCGACCGCGACTTCGCCGCGCTGCGCCAGGCGCGCGAGGAACGCCTCGCGGCTCGCGCCTGACATGCCCACCCACGCCGAAAAGAAGGTCCTGCGCTACACGCCGGAGCAGATGTTCGACCTGGTGGCGGATGTCCGCCGCTATCCGGAATTCCTGCCCTGGTGCGTCGGCGCGCGCGTGCTGTCCCGCACCGAGGGCGAGCTCGTCGCCGACCTGACCATCGGCTTCCGGATGTTCCGCGAGACCTTTCGGTCCCGCGTCACGCTGGAACGCCCCGGGCATATCCACGTGACCTATGAGAACGGCCCGTTCCGGTACCTGAACAACCATTGGCGTTTCCACCCCGCGCCGCAGGGCTGCGAGGTGGATTTCTTCGTCGATTTCGAGTTCCGCTCGCGCATCCTGCAGATGGCGATCGGCGTGGTCTTCAACGAGGCGGTGCGCCTCATGGTCCGCGCCTTCGAACGCCGCGCCATGGCGCTCTACGGCCGCAGCGCGGTGCCCGTGCGGCCCGGCTCGCCGGCGCCGTCCGCCACGGGCTAGCCCCGGCGCGGACTCTCACCGGCGCCGTCGGCGCAATCACGGCTTTGCGTTGCCGCCACGGCATCGGCATGCGGCAATCTTCGTCGCATGACCTATGTGCTCTATGGCGACCGCGGCTCGGGCTCGGCGCCGATCGAGATGGCGCTGGCCGAGATCGGCGCGCGCGCGGAGTTGTGCTCGGTACCGCTGGCGACCGATGCGCAGCTGGCGGCCGAATACCGCCGCATCAACCCGATGGGTCGGATCCCGACCCTGATCCTGCCCGACGGCACCGTGGTCACCGAGACGATCGCCATCCTGCTCACCCTGGCCGATCGTCATCCGGAAGCGGACCTGCTGCCACCGCCGGCGGATTCCGCCCGCGCCGTGGCCTTGCGCTGGATGGTGCTGGCGGGCGCCGAAGGCTACCCGCATGTGACGCGCTACGATTACCCCAGCCGCTTCAGCGGCCACCCGTCCCACGCGGACGCGATCCGCGACCGCGCGCAGGAGATGTATCGCGAGCTCTGGCGCCTGGTGGAAGCCGAGGCCGGCCTGAATGGCGATCCCGCCAGGCCCTACCTGCTGGGCGAGCGTTTCACCGTGGCCGACATCTACCTGGCCGTGCTGTCGCGCTGGCTGAAGGGGGCATCCTGGTTGCCCGAGGCCTGCCCCCGGCTGGCCGCGCTCGGCCGTGCGGTGGCCGCGCGGCCGGCCATCGCGCCCGTCTGGGCGCGCCATTTCGGCTAGCCCGCCGGGCGGGGTTCAGCCGCCCGGGATGTACTTCCCGCCCGACCCGTAGGGCCAGCGCAGCGCGTGCGCCCGGTAGAAGTTCTCGCAGTGGATCGGGTCCGGCAGGTAGACGCCGTCGCCCATGCGGATCGCCAGGAAGTGGTCCGCCATCTTCACCCCGGGGTTCTTCTCCGAGGCGAAGTCGTCCTGGCAGCCATGCTGCAGCTTGCTCACCAGGGTCTGGTTCATTTCGCGCACCAGGTCGCGGGCCTCGGGCGACCAGGCGCCGCGCGCCGCGCCGGGGACGAGCGCCGAGACGTGGATCTTCTGGAACCCCGTTCCGGTCGAGCGCCAGATGCTCATCATGTCGTAGTCCGAGACCATCAGCGTGCCGCCATGGCCCATGACGGTGCCCGTCTCGTTGGTCTTGGCCTTGGTGGCGAAGGTCTTGGCCGGCAGGGTGCCGTGGAAGGCGCGGGCCGATGGCTTGGGGCAGCGGAAGACGATCAGCAGCCCCTTCCGCTGCGTGAAGCGGCGCAGGAACATGATGTCCCGCGCGTCCATCCCGCTGTCCTGCGACAGCCGGATGTCGAACCCGTCCGCGCCGGCTGCGCGGGCGTCCTGTTCCTTGCCGCGGGCGAGGTCGGCGACGCCGCCGGGGCTGATGCGTAGTCCGCTCATGGGGCTGTCCTCCCGAACCGGGCGGACCCTAGTCCAGCCACGCCATGACCCGGAAGCGCCCCCGGCGCCCGGGCGGTTCTGCCCGTGACGCCCATCACATCGGCCTAGAGATGCACCAGCGTCGGCGCGAAGAATCCCAGCGCCGCGAAGCCGACGCCGATCGCCCCGAGCAGCCCGCCGGCGACCGCCAGCAGCCCGACCCCGGTGATGACGCTCGCCGAGGCCAGCACGATGCCGACCTGGAAGGCGGCCGAGCCGATCTCGTACTGGTGGTAGGCGGCGAGCGACCGGTCGCGCTTCTCCTCCGCCGCGCGGGCGCGGGCGGCGAGTTCGCGGCGGCCCTCGCCGGTCTCGGGCTCGCTTTCCCAGCGCGCGGCGGTGGCCCGCCAGGCTTCCTGCTGGCGCGCCACATGCGGATGCGCGGCCTCGGGCAGGGCGAGGCGCGCGATCTCCGCCTGCTCGGCCGCCGTGCGGACATTGGTCTGGCGGATGGTGCGGGCCTGGAAGAAGGCCCAGAGGTTCGCCGCCTCGATGTTGCGGCTGATCGCCTCGGTCTGCTGGCTCTTCGCGCCGGTTTCGGCCAGCGCGAGGAACAGCGCCAGCACCGCGATCAGCAGCGCGACGCCCTTGTTGGAGTTGTGGTCGACATGTGCGCCCCCGGCCATGGCACGCCCCCTTTCGTTACGGGGTGCTCATCTGCCGGGGCCGCGCGATTCGCGGAAGGGGTCAGCGCGGCGCGCCTTCCCCGATGCGGTGCAGCAGTCTTCCGCCGTCGGCCAGGGCGATGGCGACCAGGATCTCGTCCGGCCGCGGGCCGTCGCCCAGCGAGACGGTGACGGCGTCGAAATGTCCTCGCGACCAGGCGTCGTCCTTGTGCCCGAGCGGCAGGTCGAGCGCGCTGCCCGGCGGCCCGATCTTCACGGCCGAGGGCATCAGCGCCGCGCCCCCGCCGATCGCCGCGCGCAGCGGCTTGCCCAGCTTCGGATGGAGCACGGCATGCCCGTGCTCGAGTTCCCCGGAACTCCCGACGATCGCCCCCTTGCCGTAGGCGACGGCGGGACCGTCGAGCATCCTCACGAGGTCCGGGCCGACGCGCTCGGACAGCGCCGCGCCAGCCTCGATCAGGTCGGTGAGGTCCCGTACGAAGCGCCCCACGCAGGGATTGACGATCGCGATCAGCGCGACCGCGCGCACGACCGGCCGGTCGGCGGTGTGTCCCATCTCGGCAAAGGCCTGCTCGCGCAGCAGGGCGAGCTTGCGGATCTGGACCATGGCGTCCTCCCCCTCTGGCCGGATCGTGGCGCCGGGGGCATGCTTCCCGCAACCGGTCACAACACAGGTTTGATCATGGTCCACGCCCCGAACCGCCCGCCCGCCGGCGCCCCGCCCGTGCGCATCAACCTCTATTCCGACACGCAGACGCGCCCGACGCCCGCGATGAAGGAAGCGATGATGCGCGCCGAGGTCGGCGACGAGCAGCATGGCGACGACCCGACCGTGCACGAGCTGTGCGACCGCATGGCTGCGCTCATGGGCAAGGAGGCGGCCGTCTACCTGCCGTCGGGCACCATGTGCAACGTGATCGCGATCCTGACCCATTGCTCGAAGGGCGACGAAGTCATCGCGCACGAGACCTCGCACATCCTGCATTCCGAGGGCGGCACCCATGCCGCGCTGACCGGCGTGCAAATTATGCCGATGAAGGGTCCGCGCGGGATGTTCACCGCGGACGACGTGCGCGCCGCGATCCGGCCCAGGACGCGCTACGCCCCGCCGCAGCGGCTGCTCGAGGTCGAGCAGACGGCGAACATCGGCGGCGGCGCGATCTGGCCGCTCGCGCAGCTCAACGCGGTCGCCGCCGTCGCGCACGAACAGGGCTGGTCGACCCACATGGACGGCGCGCGGCTGATGAACGCCTGCGTCGGGGCCGGGATCTCGGCCAAGGACATGGTCGCGTCCTACGATTCCGTCTGGCTCGACTTCACCAAGGGCCTCGGCGCGCCGCTCGGCGCGGTGCTGTGCGGGTCCGAGGAGTTCATCGGCCGCGCCTGGCGCTGGAAGCAGCGCCTGGGCGGGTCGATGCGCCAGGCCGGCGTCTGCGCGGCCGCCTGCATCTATGCGCTCGAGAACAACATCGACCGGCTGGCCGAGGACCATGCGAACGCCAAGGCGCTCGCCCGTGGCCTGCGCCAGATCCCGGGCGTGGTGGTCGAGGAGCCGGACACCAACCTGGTCTTCTTCGACATCAAGGGCGCGGGCATGACCGTCGAGCAGCTGCAGGCGAAGCTGCAGATGCGCGGCATCGCGGTCTCGGGCCTCGGCGGCCGTGTGCGCGCCTGCACGCATCTCGACGTGACGGCGCCGATGATCGACGAGGCGGTGACCGAGATCCGCGCGGCGCTCGCCGGGTGATGCTGGCGCACGAAGGCGCCGCCTTCGTGCGCCTCGGACGCCGGACGCCGCGCATCCGTGCCTGCGGCACATGCAGCTGGCCGCGGCGCGGCGTTCTTCCGGTCGGGTGAGGAAGGCGGGCCGATGATGGCATCGGCCTTCGCCCGGCGGCGAAGGTTCAGCCGTTCTCGCGTTGCGCTGCCCGCCAATGGCGGCGGAAGGCCCTCTGGTCCTTCCGCACGCGCTGCGCCATGGCCTCGGCTTCCCGCGCGAGCCATGCCGCATCGTGCGGCCCGTCCTCGAGGGCGGCCATGATTGCCGCCTGCGCCTCGTCCGTCGCCGCGTGGATGGCGCCGAGGTCGCGCGCCATCGCCCGCAGCACGCGCGGGCGCAGTGGCAGGGGCGTGGTGGCCGTCCCCTCGTCCGCCGGAAACTCGATCTTGCGGTTGTTGGGCGAGAGCCTCCGCCGCGCGATGCCGTCCGCGACCACCAGCCACGGATCGGGCGAGCGGTAGCGCCCCGATGCCGCCGCCGCGGTTCGGTTGCGCTCGGGCCCCTGGCCGGGGAGCAGCGTCCAGGCGGAGGGCAGCATGGCCTTCGCCTCCCGCACCGCCGATCCGCCCTGGAAGGACGCGATGGCCGCGAAGCGCGGCCGGCCACGCGCGCCGAGCCCCGCCTGGCGGCGATAGAGGGCCGTGATCGTCGCTCCCGGCGGGAAGGCGGCGCCGAGCGCGGCGGCGAAGGCCGGCGGCACCTCCACGCGCTGGGGTTTCGCCGCGAGGGCATTCTCCTTTGCCCAGAAGGCCGCGCGCGCGGCTTCGCTCACGACCTCGAGCCGCCGGCGCAGGACGGGCGCGGCGTCCAGGATGATGGGGCAGGGCGCGGCGATGCCCTGCGCATAGGCTTCGCGCAGCGTGGCGGCGAGCGGCGCGGCAGGGAGCGCCACGCCCGCGAACTCCGCCCCGAGCAGCGCGCTGGTCGCAAGCCGCAGCAGGTCGTGCGGCCAGGGCATCTCGGCCGCCTCGTCGAAGTCGTTCACGCCGAAGACCAGGCGCCCTTCCACGTCGCGCCAGGTGCCGAAGTTCTCGACATGCACGTCGCCGACCGCGAGGGTCCGCGGCGCGCCCGAGAGATCAGGGACGGTCTCGCACCAGCGCCAATAGGTCGCGCGCAGGAATGCGAAGGGATTGTCCGCCATGCGGCGGTGCTTGACGACGAGGTCCTCCTCGTCCGCCAACCGCCCGAGCCGGGCGCGGAGCCAGCGCTCGAAGCGTTCCGTCGAGGCGACGATCTCCGGCACGTCGCGCGGCATGGGCGCTAGTTGATCATGCGGGCCCAGTTCGCCTTGGGCCCGATGTCCACATGGGTGAAGGATCCGTACCAGCCGATCCCCATGAAGCCGAGCATGTTGGACAGGGCCATCGCCTGGTTCACCACGTCGGTCTGCGAGAAGCCCGGCACGATGATGTCGGCGGCCATGCCGCGCATATGCAGCGAGTTCGGCGCCGCGAAGGGCAGCATCGCGTTGGTCGCCGGCGTGCGGTAGCCCGAGATCAGCTTGAGCGGCCGCGTGTAGCCGAAGCGTTCCTGCAGCAGGGACAGCATGTCGACGAGCAGCGGCGGGATGGGTCCGGCGGTCTCGGCGCGCAGGTCCCGGAACAGGCGTTGCAGGCGCACCAGCGCGGCGACGTTGTAGTTCTGGCCGGCGCGATAGGCCACGGCGACTTCCTCGCCGGCATTGTTCTGCACCCAGATCCAGCGCTCGCGCTCGGGCGGCGCCTGGACCTGCGGTTCAGGCTGCGGGGCGGGGGATGCCGGGTCGGGCACGCCCGCCGGCGGCGTCTCCACGGACGGCACGACATCGGCGCACGCCGCCCCGCCGCCGATGACGGCGCCGAGGCCCGCAAGCAGCGCGCGGCGCCGCAGTCGCGCCAGGCTGGGAACATCAACCATACGTGAACCTTGCTCCCTCCGGCGGGACGGGAGCAACGGGCGTTGCGATTCCCGCGGCACGTGCGCGGCGAGTGTTGCCTGCGCGCCGCGCGCGCGGCGCTTCAATCGGCGCTGGCGCCGGTCAGGCGAACGAGTTCCTCCATCAGGACCAGGTCGCGACGCTGCAGGTCGGCCATCGCCTCCGGCCCGCCGCCGACCGGCAGGTAGCCGAGGCTCGTCATGCGCTGGTTCACCTCGGGCGAGCGGACGCCGGCGGTGATCGCCTGCGACATCGTCTGCACGATGTTCGCGGGCAGCCGCGCCGGGCCGAAGATGCCGATCCAGGAATTGAAGGCGTAGCCCGGCACGGTGTCGGCGATCGGCGGGATGTCGGGCAGCGCGGGCATCCGTTCCGTCCGGCTGATGCCGAGGGGACGCACCTGGCCGCTCTGGATGAAGGACATGGTTTCGGCGAGGGGCGAGAAGACGAGGTCGAGCCGGCCGGCGACGAGGTCCGACATGGCCGGCGCGCCGCCGCGATACGGGATGTGGGTGAACTGCACGCCGGCGCGCTGTTCGAACAGCGCCGCGGCGAAATGCTGCGTGCTGCCCACGCCGCTGGTGCCGATGTTGATCTTGCCCGGATTGGCGCGCGCATAGGCGACGAGCTCGGCCACGCTGCGCACCGCGAGCGAGGGATGCACCACCGCCACCGCGCCGCTGACGAGCACCAGCGACACCGGCGTGAAGTCGTTGGCGACGTGGAAGGGCAGGCTCTTGTAGAGGAACTGGTTGGTGGCATGCGTGCCGACGGAGGCGACGACATAGGTGAGCCCGTCCGGCGCGCTGCGCGCGACGTGCTCGGACCCGATGTTGCCCGCGCCGCCCACGCGGTTCTCCACCACCACGGGCTGGCCGAGCGTCCCGCCGATCGCGTTCGCCACCAGCCGTGCCGTCGTGTCCGTGCTGCCGCCCGCGGCGAAGCCGACGACGAAGCGCACCGGCCGGTCGGGCTTCCAGCCCGGCGTGCCCTGCGCGACGGCAGGCAGGGCAGGCATGAGCGGCGCAGCGCCGAGTGCGCGCAGCAGGCTGCGACGATCCATGGGACGTTTCCTTCCGGTCCGTTTGCTTGCGCCGCATGACACGGCGTTCATGCGGGCAGGGAGCCCGGTCGGAAGCGCACTGTCAAATCAGGGCGCGGTCATCCCGGCATCGCCATGCGCAGCGCCGCCGCGACCGTCGCCGCGCGCACCGCGCTGCGGTCGCCGGGGAAGACGTGGCGCTCGACGATCGTCGCCGCACCGCGCCGCGCGCAGCCGATGAAGACCAGTCCGACGGGCTTGCCCGGCGTCGCCCCGCCGGGTCCCGCAATGCCGGTGCAGGACAGCGCGACGTCGACGCCCGCTTCGCGCAGCGCGCCTTCGGCCATCTCGCGCGCCACCGGCTCGCTGACCGCGCCATGCGCCGCGAGCGAGGCTTCTGCCACGCCGACCATGCGCATCTTCGCCGCGTTGGAATAGGTGACGAATCCCGCCATCACGACGCTCGAGGACCCCGCGATCGCCGTCAGCGCGGCGGCGATCAGGCCGCCGGTGCAGGATTCCGCGGTGGCGAGGGTTTCGCCCCGCGCGTCCAGCGCCGCGAGCAGCGCGCGCGCCTGGTCGAGGGTTGCGTCCGGCAGCATGGTCAAAGAACTCCCGGCGCGAAGGCGCCCAGCAGGATCAGCAAGGCGCCGGCGATCGCACCGGCGAGGATGTCGTCCAGCATCACGCCGACCGGCCCGCCGAGATTGTCCGCCCAGGAGACCGGCCAGGGCTTGAGGATGTCGAAGGCGCGGAACAGCAGGAAGGCGAGGCCGACGCCGACCCATCCCGCCGACGCCGGCAGCGCGGCGAGGGCCAGCAGCATTCCGGCCGCCTCGTCCACCACGACCCAGCCGGGATCCTGGTCCGGGTCGTCGGCGAACAAGTCGCGCAGCGCCAGCCAGCCGATGACGGCGACCGCGATGGCGAGGCCGAGCGCCCAAGCCGGCCCCAGCAACGCCGCCGGCAGCACGGCGGCCGAGCCCCACGTCCCCGGCGCCGGCTTCAGGCGCCCGATGCCGCCCAGCGTCGCGATGGCCAGGGAAGGGCTCATGGCACGGCCTCGAGGAAGGCGTCGATCGCCGCGGCCGCCGGGGTCTCGTCGAGCGTCGGCGCGTGTCCGGTGCCGGGCAGCGCCAGGACCTGCATGTCGGGACGGATCGCCTGCATGCCGGCGACCGTGTCGGCGGAGAGCAGCGTGCTCGCCTGGCCCCAGACCAGCATCAGCGGCAGCCGGCCGAGGCCGCGGAAGAAGGGCCAGAGGTCCGGCGGCGGACCCGCCGCGGCGCCGATCGCCTGCTGCGCGATGCGGATGTCCCAACGCGGATGCCAGATGCCGTCCGGGCCCTCGCGGTAGGTGCGCCGGGCGAAGCGGCGCCAGCCTTCCTCGTCGAGCAGCGGCATCGGAGGGTGGTGTTCGCGATACCAGGCGAGCGCAGCGTCGAAGGAGGGAAAGCGATGGTCGCGGCCGATGAATTCGACGACGCGCTCGCGCCCGACATGCTCGATGTGCGGCCCGATGTCGTTCAGAGCCACGGCGCGGAGCGCGGCCGGCCGCAGCGCCGCGATCGCCATCGCGGCCAGCCCGCCGAAGGAGGTCCCGACCAGCGCGACGCCGTGAAGATGCATCGCCGCCATCATGTCGATGATGTCGCGGATCAGCAGTTCCGGCTGGTAGCGGCGCGGATCGGCCGGCCGCTCGCTCTCGCCATGGCCGGCGTAGTCGAAGGCGACCAGGCGGCGGGGGCCGGCCAGCCGCGCCGCGAGACCGCTCGCATCGAGGGCGTTGCGGCAGATCCCGGGCAGCATCAGCACCGGCGCGCGGCCGGGCGCCCCTGGCCAGTCCAGCGCCGAGAGGATCAGCCCGTCGCGTGCCGGGACGCTGACGCGCCGCGGCGTCACGGACCACGCCGCAGGTATTGCGCGAGCGGATGCGCGCGCCCCGCGGCCGAGGGATCCTGCGCCCGGTAGACGATGACGTTCTCGATCACGCGCTGGACGTAGTTGCGCGTCTCGGAGAAGGGGATCTGCTCGATCCAGTCGATCACGTCGACGTCGCTGCCGCGCGGGTCGCCATAGGTGCCGAGCCACTGGTCGACGCGTCCCGGCCCCGCATTGTAGGCGGCGGCGGCCAGCGGCAACGCCCCGTCGTAGCGGGCCAGCATCTCGTCCAGATACGCGGCGCCGAGCCGCATGTTGGTCTCGGGGCTCGCCGTGAGTTGCGCGAGCTGGAAGGGCGTGCCGAGCCGCCGCGCGACCAGCGTCGCGGTCGAAGGCAGCAGCTGCATCAGCCCGCGCGCATTGGCGCCGGACACCGCCTCGGTGTCGAAGTTGCTCTCCTGGCGGGTGATGGCGTTGATGTAGGCGGGCTCGGGGCTCGAGACCGGTGGGCGGTAGGGCGCGGGCCAGCCTTCGGGCAGCAGGATGTCGCCATCGGCGCCCGCGCGGCGCGCGATCCAGACCGCATGGTCCGGCCGGCCGATATGCGTCGCCAGCCGCGCGGTGAGCATCCGGTCGGTGCCGTCATTCGCCAGGTCCTCGAGCCGCAGCAGGAAGATGCGCGCGCGACGCGTATCGCCGAGATCGGCCAGAGTCAGGACCGCACGCGTCAGTTCCCGTGCCGTGAAGTCCGCCGCACGCGGCGTCGTCACGGCGGGGACGGTCGCGCGGGCGACGCGGGCGGACAGCCGCGCCTCGTCCTCCCCGATCGCGAGCGCGGCGAGCTGCCCGTAGAAGGCGACCGGCAACTCGGCGGCCTGGGTGTAGCGCGTGCGCGCGGCGTTCTGGTCGCCGCGGGCGGCCAGCGCGCGCCCCTGCCAGTAGGCGCTGCGCGCGCGGGTGATGACCGAACGACTGTCCTGCCCGACGCCCACGAAGTGCCGTTCGGCGAGGGCGGGGTCGTTCAGCCGGCGCAGGGCGATGAAGCCGGCCAGGAACTCGCCGTCCTGGCGCGACTCGCCGGCCGCCGACTGGCCGTGCGCGGCGGCGACGCGATAGGCGTCGCGTTCCTGGCCCAGGCGCAGCAGCTTCCGCGACAGCACCTGGCGCTCCGCCCAGACCGCGCGGGCGGCCTCGCCCTGCAGATCGGCCTGCAGGCGTTCGGCGGTGGACCAGACGGCGGCCGCTTCCTGGTCCCGGTCGCGGCGGCGCAGCAGGCGGGCCTGCTCATAGGCGACGCCGATGTCGGGGGCGCGCACGGCGAGGGCGGAATCATCCTCCCGTGCCAGGGCGAGGCGCAGGTCGGCGGCGTTGCGTCGCGCGCCGGACAGGCGCTGCGCGGCGCGGCCCGCGCCGGCGAAATCCCGGGCGAAGGCCAGCCGGTCGAAGCGGCGCCAGTGGTCGTCCTCGGTCAGGGCCGAGCCGAACCGCAGGACAATCGCGTCCTCGGCGATGACGTCTCCGGGGCTCTCCGCCCAGCCGCGGTGCAGGACATCGCGTGCTTCCCGGCCGCGGCCGGCGCGGTCCAGGGCTTCGGCATGGCGCAGCGTGCCGGGCAGGGTGCGCGCGGGGTAGCGGGCGAAGTGGCGCAGCGCGAGGCCGTCGTCGCCCTCGACCGTCAGGGCGGCCTCGGCGCGGCGGGCCATGGTGTCGGGCAGGGGCCAGTCGGGATTCTCGGCCAGGAAGGATACGAGCTCCGCGGCCGAGGCCGGCGCGGCACGGTTCGACAGCCGCATCCAGAGCACGATCTTGGCGGCCAGCGGATCCGCCGCGCCGACATAGGATTCGGCCTCGCCCCAGCGCCCGGCGCCGGCGGCGGCGATGGCCTGGCGGCCGGCGACGCGGGCGCCCTCGGGCGCCCAGGGCTGGGCCGCGGCGGGCAGCGGCAGGGCCAGGGCGGCGATGATCAGCAGTCTGCGCATGGCTACCTACCTAGCCGATCCAGGGGGCGCTTGTCCCGCGGCCTTGCCCCGGGGTGGGCCCGCGCCTAGGTTCCCCGATCGCCGCGGCACAGGAGGAGGACGTCGTCATGTTCAGGGGCTCGATGGTTGCGCTGATCACGCCCATGAAGGCGGACGGCTCCCTGGACGAGAAGGCGTTCCAGGATCTGGTCGAGTGGCAGATCGCCGAAGGCACCGAGGGGCTGATCCCCGTCGGCACCACGGGCGAGAGCCCGACCCTCTCCCATGACGAGCACAAGCGCGTCGTGGAGCTGTGCGTCGAGGCGGCGAACGGCCGCGTGCCGGTGATCGCCGGGGCGGGCAGCAACTCCACCGCCGAGGCGATCGACTTCGCGAAGCACGCGAAGAAGGCGGGCGCGGATGCCACGCTGGTCGTCACGCCCTACTACAACAAGCCGACGCAGGAAGGGATGTATCTGCACTTCACCGCGGTGGCGAATGCCGCGGACCTGCCGCTGTTCATCTACAACATCCCCGGCCGCAGCGTGATCGACATGTCGGTCGAGACGATGGCGCGGCTGGCCAAGCACAAGAACATCGTCGGCGTGAAGGACGCGACGGCGAACCTCACCCGCCCGCTGCACACCAAGCGCGCCTGCGGGGCCGACTTCATCCAGCTTTCGGGCGAGGACCACACGGCGCTGTCCTTCAACGCCGCGGGTGGGACGGGCTGCATCAGCGTCACCGCGAACGTCGCCCCGCGCCTGTGCGCCGAGATGCACAAGGCCTGGCGCGAGGGCCGCGCCGGCGAGGCGATGGCGATCCAGGACCGCCTGGTGCCGTTGCACGACGCGATGTTCAGCGAGACGTCGCCCGGCCCCGTGAAGTACGCCGCGAGCCTGCTGGCCAAGAGCACCGAGCATTGCCGCCTGCCGCTCGCGCCGGTGTCGGACGCCAACAAGGCGAAGGTGCGCGAGGCGATGGTTTCGGTCGGCCTGCTGAACTGAACGGCGGGACTCCCCACATCTAGGCGGCCCGAGGCCCCTGCCTCGGGCCGGGAGCGCGAAGCGCGACCGCGCGCGACCAACCGCCGCGCCGGTGCTACAAGCCCGCGCGAAGCCAAGGCCGGCGGATGCCGGCCGCCCGGCGTCTGAGGGCAAGGAACGAGTGACCGAACCGCGTAAGAAGGGCCTGATCTCGCACGGCATCGCCGCGCAGAACCGCAAGGCCCGTTTCGACTACAAGATCGGCGAGACCATCGAGGCGGGGCTCCAGCTCATCGGCCCCGAGGTGAAGAGCCTGCGCGCCGGCCGCGCCACCCTCGCGGAGGCCTGGGCCGGCGAGCGCGACGGGGAGATGTGGCTGTTCAACTGCTACATCCCCGAATGGCAGGCCGGGTCCTTCATGGCGAAGTTCGAGCCGCGCCGGCCGCGCAAGCTGCTGCTGCACCGCAAGCAGGTGCAGTCGCTGACGGGCGCGATCACGCGGGAAGGCGCGACGCTGGTGCCGCTCGACATCCACTTCAACGACCGCGGCCGGGCGAAGGTCCTGCTCGGCCTCGCCGAAGGCAAGAAGAAGCACGACAAGCGCGCCGCCATCGCCGAGCGCGACTGGCAGCGCGACAAGTCGCGCATGATGCGCAACAAGGGCGAGGAATGAGGGCCTGGCGCGCAGCGATCGCGCTGCTGCTCGCGCTGCCGGCGGCTGCCGCGCCGCTCGATGCGCCGCAGGGGGAGTGGCGCGAGCAGTCCCATGCCATCCCGCTGCCGGGCGGGGCGGTGCTGCGCGCGCGGGCCTGCCGCCCGGCGGGGGAGGAGGCGCGGCCGCTCGCCCTCCTCACGCACGACGATCCGGCGGTGACGGCGGCGACCCGCCGCAGCGCCTCGTCCATCGCATCGGTTGAGATCTTCTGCTGGTCGAACGAGGCACGCTTCTTTCTCGAGCGGGGCATGGCCGTGCTCGCCGTGGTGCGCCGCGGCTACGCCCCGAGCGGCGGCCGGCGCCACGCCCTCGGCCCCGGTTGCCCCGAGGACGGTGCGGCGGCGATGGCGCGGGCCGAGGCGGCGGATTTGGCCGTCGCACTCGCCTATGGCCGGTCGCTGCCCGGGGTGGCGCCCGAGGGGACGGTCCTGGCCGGGGTCGGCAGCGGCGGCTGGGCCGCGCTCGGCCTGCTGGGTCTGCCGGAGGCGGCCGGCGTCACCGCGGCCATCGTCGCGGCACCCTTCGCGCCGCGCAGCACGGCGATGCCGGACGCCGGTTGTGCCCCGCAGCCGCTGGCTGCCGCCGCCGGGCGGCTCGCGACCGGCGCCGTCGCCCCGGTGTTGTGGCTGCAGGTCGAGGGCGAGCGGCGAGGCAGCGGCCAGGGACGGGCGGCGGCGACGGCCTGGGCCGCGGCGGCGGGCGCGCCCCTCCGCTTCGAGGCGCTGCCCCAGCCCGACCCGCGCGGCGTCCCCACCCCCTACCAGCTCATCAACCGGATCGACGATCGCCCGGTGCCGGCCGGTGCCGCGGCGACGCGCTTTCTCGACGGGCTGCGCTGACGGCGCGCGCCGGCGAGCACCGGTCCTGCAGCTGCTGGGCCTTGCAACAGGCCGCGCGGGCCGCATCTGGATCAACGAAGGGAGTCTCCGATGCCCGACGACGACATTCCCGTGACCGGCGCGGTCAAGGACAAGCTGATCCGGACCAAGGAACGCTGGGCGGAGGAAGGCCGGCTCCTGACCGGGACCACCGCCGACCCCGAGCGCGACCGCCTGCCCCCTGGCCAGACGCTGGTGAAGGACTGGCCGGTGCTCGACCTTGGGGTGCAGCCGGACGTGTCCAAGGCGAAGTTCCGCCTGCGGGTGGAAGGGCTGGTCGAGAACCGCCTCGCCTTCGACTGGGACGGCTTCCTGGCCCTGCCGCAATCGGAGATGGTCGTCGACATCCACTGCGTGACCCAGTGGTCCCGGTATGACAACCGCTTCGAGGGGGTGAAGGTCGCCGACATCCTCGCCCTCGCGCAGCCGAAGCCCGAGGCGCGCTTCGTCTCGCTCACCTGCTACGACGGCTATACGACGAACCTCAGCCTCGAGGACTTCGCCGGCGCCGATGTCATGTTCGCCCACGCCTGGGAAGGCCAGCCGCTGACGCGCCAGCATGGCGGTCCGGTGCGCCTCGTCCTGCCGAAGCTCTATTTCTGGAAGAGCCCGAAATGGATCACGCGGGTGGAACTCCTCGCCGCCGACCGGCCCGGCTTCTGGGAGGTCCGCGGCTACCACAACCGCGGCGATCCCTGGATGGAGGAGCGCTATGGCTGATGTGCTGCGCCGTTCCCTGCTGGCAGTGCCCCTCGTGACCGCCGCCGCCTCGGCGGCCGAGCCGGACGCCTGGTCCTTCCGATTCCCGTCCCTGGACGGCGGGGAACTCGACCTCGCGGCGTGGCGCGGGCGCGCGCTGCTCGTGGTGAACACCGCGTCCTTCTGCGGCTACACGCCACAATACGCAGCGCTGCAGCGGCTGCACGAACGCTACCAGGCGCGCGGCCTCGTCGTGCTCGGCGTGCCGTCCAACGACTTCAACCAGGAAGCCGGTTCGAACCAGGAGGTGAAGGCCTTCTGCGACGCGCAATTCGGCATCGACTTCCCGATGGCCGCGATCTCCCACGTGCGCGGGGCGCAGGCGCATCCCT
The DNA here is from genome assembly GCF_012927745.1 of Neoroseomonas marina. Classification (GTDB taxonomy): domain Bacteria; phylum Pseudomonadota; class Alphaproteobacteria; order Acetobacterales; family Acetobacteraceae; genus Neoroseomonas; species Neoroseomonas marina. Next base: position 215,874 of record NZ_JABBKX010000001.1, on the reverse strand, counting down.
TCTTCCGCTGGGCGGCTGCCAAGGGCGGCGGGGAGCCCCGGTGGAACTTCCACAAGTATCTGGTGGCGCGCGACGGGCGCAGCGTGCGCGGCTTCGCCACCCGGGTGACGCCGGACAGCATCGAACTGACGCGGGCGATCGATACGGCGCTCGCTGCACCCGGCGCCTGAAGGCGAGGGGGCGCCGCCCCCTCGCGCTCCCCTGCCGAGGGCCGAAAGGCCCTCGGAACCCGTTACTTGAGGCGCTCCAACAGCGCCGAAACGGCATTCTCGAACATCTCGGGCGTCAGGCGGCGCGTCGAGGTGTTGTAGCGGCTGACATGGTAGGAATCCGCCAGCAGCAGGCCATCGGGCAGCGCATGGATCGCCCCATGCGCGAAGGCGAAGCGTGCGGCCGGAATGCCCTTCGCCCGCAGCAGCGCGTTGTGCGCCACGACGCCGAGCGCCAGCACCGCCCGCAGCCGCGGCATCGCTGCGAGTTCCGCCTTCAGGAAGCCGTTGCAGGTGCGGATCTCGGCCGGGGTCGGCAGGTTCTCCGGCGGCACGCAGCGCACCGCGTTCGCGATGCGGCAGCCCGTCAGTTCCAGCCCGTCATCCGGCGATTCCAGGAACTGCCCGGTCGCCTGTCCGAACTTCAGCAGCGTCCCGTAGAGCAGCCGCCCCGCATAATCCCCCGTGAAGGGCCGCCCCGTGCGGTTCGCCCCGCGCACGCCGGGTGCGAGGCCCAGGACGAGCAGCGGCGCATCCCGCGGCCCCCAGGACGGCACCGGACCGTTGTGCCAGGCAGGGTTCGCCGCACGGTTCGCCTCACGATAGGCCACCAGCCTCGGGCAGAGCGGGCAGTCGTATCCCGGCGCCGCGCTCACGCCTCCGGCTCCGGCGCCGCGTCGCCATAGGGATCGGCCGGCGTCGCCCGGCCCGGGCGCGGCGCGGCGGGCGGGACCGGGGCGCGCGTCCGCGGCTCCGTCTGGCGCCGCGTCAGCTCCGGCGCGATCTCCGCCAGGTCGATGAAGGCATCCGCCTGCCGCCGCAACTCGTCGGCGATCATCGGCGGCTGGGACCGCACGGTGGACACCACCGTCACCCGCACGCCCATGCGCTGCACGGCTTCCACCAGCCGGCGGAAATCCCCGTCGCCCGAGAACAGCACGACGTGGTCGAGCTGCGGCGCGAGTTCCAGCATGTCCACCGCGAGTTCGACATCCATGTTGCCCTTCAGGCGCACGCGCCCGGTCGGGTCGGATTGCTGCTTGGCCGGCTTCGTCACCACCTGCCAGCCATTGTAGGCGAGCCAGTCGGTCAGCGGCCGCAGGGGGGAATAGTCCTCCGTCTCGAGCAGCGCGGTGTAGTAGAAGGCGCGCACGAGGTAGGTCGACCGTCCGAAGAATTCGAGCATCGCGGCGAAGTCGACCTCGAACCCCAGCGCGCGCGTGCTGTGGTAGAGGTTCGCTCCGTCCACGAAGACCCCGACCCGTTCCGCACCGCTCGATCGCCGCATGAATCCATCCATTCCGTCGCAAGTCCCGTCCGCGGCGTCCGCTACACGCATCCTCGGGACCTGTCATGGCCGTTGAGCGCGCGGTCGTCGCCATCGGGGCCAACCTGCCGCGCGCCGACGGCACGCCGGCGATCGAGACCTGCCGCTGGGCCGCGGGACGGCTGGCGACCATTCCGGGGATGCGGCTGATCGCCGTTTCCTCCTGGTGGGAATCGGCGCCGATTCCGCCCGATCCGCGCTCGCCGGCCTATGTGAACGGGGCCGCGCTGCTCGAGGGCGAAACGACCCCCGAGGCGCTGCTCGCCGCCCTGCACGCCATCGAGGAGGAGGCCGGCCGCGCCCGGCCCTATCCCAATGCGCCGAGGGTCCTCGACCTCGACCTGGTCGACCTCGGCGGCCGGGTGAGGGAGGGCGCGCCGCCGCTCCTGCCGCATCCGCGTGCCCATCTGCGGGCCTTCGTGCTGCGCCCCCTGGCCGAGATCTCGCCGGGCTGGGTCCACCCCGTCCTGGGTCGGCCGATGGCGACGCTGCTGCCCACCGTCGCGGACCAGGCCATCCGGCGGCTCGACGAAGCGGGCGGGAAGGGGGTCTGATCGGCGCATGATCGACCATGTGTCCATTCCGGTCGCGGATCTGGAGCGGTCCGCCGCCTTCTACGAGGCCGTGCTGGCACCCCTCGGCCTCACACGGCTCGTGACGCGGGAGCGGACCGTGGGCTTCGGCAAGCGCTACCCCGAGTTCTGGCTGAACCTGCGGCCCGGGACCCTGCCCGCCGCCAACCCCGGCGCCCATATCTGCCTGCGCGCACCGGACGCCGACGCCGTCCGGGCCTTCCACGGGGCCGCGATACGGCTCGGGGGCACGGATGACGGCGCCCCGGGCGACCGCGGCGCGGCCATGACCGCCTATGTCGGGGCCTTCATCCTCGACCCCGACGGGAACAAGATCGAGGCGGCGGCCTTTCCCAGGCCATAGGCCGGCCTCTCTCGTCTTGCACCGCAGCGTGCCGCTGTCTATGTGGAGAGATTACCGGACATGCCGGGCGCCCGGATCCCCCATCCGCGCGCCCCGAACGTATTTGGAGCCTCCATGGCGCGCGTCACCGTCGAAGACTGCATCGAGAAGGTCCCCAACCGCTTCGAGCTCGTGCTGCTCGCCGCCCAGCGTGCGCGCAACATCAGCCGCGGCGAGGCGATCGAGGTCGACCGCGACAACGACAAGAACCCCGTCGTCGCGCTGCGCGAGATCGCCGAGGAGAAGGTCGAGCTGCCCTCCCTCGAGGCCGACCTGATCAAGTCCCTCAGCCGCGCGCCGGAGCCCGAGCCCGCCGAGGAGGAGGTGATGGACATCATCGCCACCGACGAGAACATCTTCGGCATCATGGAAGTCCAGGAGGAAGCCCTCCCGGAAGCCGCCTCGGAAGACATGTCCGCCGACGACATCGAGGCGGCGATCGCCGCCGAGCTGGGCGGCAAGCGCTAAGGCCGCCCGGATGGGCCAGGGCGCCGGCGGCACCCGACGAACCGGCCCCGCGCTGGCCCCCGAGGGGCTGCGCACCGACACGACGGACAATCCTGGCGTCGAGCTCGCGCGCCAGGTCCTCGCCTACGATCCCCGCGCCGACGCGAAGCTGATCGAGGCCGCCTACCGCCTGGCCGAGGAAGCCCACGCGCCGCAGAAGCGCGAGGACGGGCAGCCCTATATCGTCCATCCGGTCGCCGTCGCGGGCATCCTCGCGGGCTACCGACTGGATGCCGCGACGATCGCCACCGCGCTGCTGCACGACACGGTGGAGGACACCGGCGTCACGCTCGCCGAGCTCGAGAAGCGCTTCGGCAAGGAAGTGGCGCGCCTCGTCGACGGCGTGACCAAGCTGACGCGCCTCGAGCTGCAGTCCGAGCGCACCAAGCAGGCCGAGAACTTCCGCAAGCTCGTCCTCGCGATGAGCGAGGACATCCGCGTCCTCATCGTCAAGCTCGCCGACCGGCTGCACAACATGCGCACCCTCGGCGGCAAGGCGAGCCCCGAGAAGCGCCGCAAGACCGCGCGCGAGACGCTGGAGATCTATGCCCCGCTCGCCGAGCGCATCGGCATGGACGCGCTCAAGACCGAGATCGAGACGCTGTCCTTCCGCGAGATGAACGCGGATGCCTGGCAGACCATCGCCGCGCGCCTGACCTACCTGCGGGGCCAGGGTGCCGACCTGATCGAGGAGATCGAGCAGGACGTCCGCCGCGTGCTGCGCGACGCCGACGTCGAGGTGGTCGAGGTGCAGGGGCGCGAGAAGTCGCCCTATTCCATCTGGCTCAAGATGCAGCGCAAGAACGTGGCGTTCGAGCAGCTGTCCGACATCATGGCCTTCCGCGTCATCGTGAAGGACAAGCACGACTGCTACGCGGCACTCGGCGCCATCCATTCCGCCTACCGCGTGGTGCCGGGCCGCTTCAAGGACTGGATCTCCACCCCCAAGACGAACGGCTACCAGTCGCTGCACACCGGCGTGACGGTGCCCGAGCGGCGCAACGCCAAGATCGAGATCCAGATCCGCACCGCCGAGATGCACGAGGTCGCGGAATTCGGCGTCGCTGCGCACTGGATCTACAAGCAGGGCGCCGCCGGCACGGCGCCCAACCGCAAGCGCTACCCCTGGGTGCGCGACCTGCTCGAGATCCTGGAATCGGCCGCCGACCCGCAGGATTTCCTCGATCACACCAAGCTCGAGCTCCATCGCGACCAGGTCTTCTGCTTCACGCCCAAGGGCGACCTGATCGAATTGCCGCGCGGCGCGACGCCGGTCGACTTCGCCTACCAGGTGCACAGCCAGGTCGGCGACAACACCGTCGGCGCCAAGGTCAACGGCAAGATCGTCCCGCTGCGCCACACGCTCGAGAACGGCGACCAGGTCGAGATCATCACCGCCCGCGGCGGCACGCCGAACCCGGCCTGGGAACGCTTCGTCGTCACCGGCAAGGCGCGCGCGCGCATCCGCCGCTTCGTCCACGCCCGCCAGCGCGCCGAACAGCGCGAGGAAGGCCGTGCGGCGATGGCCAAGATCTTCCGCGCGGCGGGGCTCGACTTCTCGGAAAAGATCGTCGACCCCGCGGTCAAGGCGCTGAAGCAGCCGGACTTCGAGACGCTCTGCGTCGCCGTCGCCTCCGGCAACATCTCCGCGCGCGACGTGCTGCATGCGGCGGTGCCGGAACTGCGCACCCCGGCGCGCAGCGTGGACCAGATGCCGCTGGCCCGCCCGCGGGGGCGGCTCGGCGCCGGGCCGACGCTGACGCCCGGCAAGGCCGAGCGCAACGCGGCGGCGCTGCGGCGCGAGACGGCGATGGGCGTGACCGGCCTCGTCGCCGGCATGGCGGTGCATTTCGCCGGCTGCTGCCACCCGCTGCCGGGGGACCGCATCGTCGGCATCGTCACCACCGGCCGCGGGGTGACCATCCACAAGCACGATTGCCACGGGCTCGAGGCCTTCTCCGCGACGCCGGAGCGCTTCATCGACGTGGACTGGGAATACGACAGCGACGCCAAGGGCGGGCATGTCGGGCGCATCGAGCTGACGGCGGAGAACAACGCCGGCGCGCTCGCAGGCCTGACGACGGCGATCGCCCGGCAGGACGGCGCGGTGAACAGCCTGCGCATCGTCAACCGCGCCGGGGATTGGTGCGAGGTGCTGGTCGACGTCGAGGTGCGCGACACGGCGCATCTCGCGGCCATCCTCGCCGCCCTGCGCGCCTGCCCCGGCGTCACCCAGGTGGAAAGGGCCAACGGGTGATCATCGGCATCGGCTCGGACGTGCTCGACATCCGGCGCCTCGAGAAGACCATCGAGCGACATGGCGAAAGATTCATCGAGCGCATCTTCACCCCGGTGGAACGTGCCAAGGCCGAACGCCGCACCGAGCGCATCCGCGTGGCCACCTATGCCAAGCGCTTCGCGGCGAAGGAGGCGGCGTCCAAGGCGCTCGGCACCGGCTTCCGCGCCGGGGTGTTCTGGCGCGACCTCGGCGTGGTGAACCTGCCCTCGGGCCAGCCGACGCTGCGGCTGACGGGGGGCGCGGCCGAACGGCTCGCGGCCATCACGCCTGCCGGCCACCGGGCCGAGATCGCGCTGACCATGACCGACGAGTTTCCTTACGCCCAGGCCATGGTGGTGATCACCGCCGTACCCCTTCCTTGACAGCGGCCGTGCCCGCTGGTTTCCCTGCCGCGCCCGCGCCATCCGGCCGGCGCGGAACCCCCTGATCAGGCCGTCCGGTACCCCTCCCCATGGCGAAGAAGAAGTCCGGCGGCTGGCTGGAAAGCATCAAGACGATCGTCTACGCGGCGCTGATCGCCATCGGCATCCGCACCATCGCCTTCGAGCCGTTCAACATCCCCTCCGGCTCCATGATCCCGACGCTGCTGGTGGGCGACTACCTCTTCGTCTCGAAGTTCTCCTACGGCTATTCGCGCCATTCGATGCCGTTCAGCCCGAACCTGTTCAGCGGGCGGATCTTCGGCAGCCTGCCGCAGCGCGGCGACGTCGCCGTGTTCAAGCTGCCGCGCGACCCGAGCCAGGACTACATCAAGCGCATCATCGGCCTGCCGGGGGACCGCATCCAGGTGCGCGGCGGCGTGCTGCACATCAACGGCCAGCCGGTGCGGCGCGAACTGCTCGGCCCCTACACGGCCGACGACGGCGTGCGCATGACGGTGCGCCTGTATCGCGAGACGCTGCCGGGCGCGGACAGCCAGCCCGGCGTCACGCACCGCATCATCGAGCAGTCGGACGACGGCCCCTTCGACAACACGATCGAATTCCGGGTGCCCGAGGGCCACGTGTTCGCCATGGGCGACAACCGCGACAACAGCCTCGACAGCCGGGCGCAGGACGCGGTGGGCTTCATCCCGATCGAAAACCTGGTCGGCCGCGCCGAGTTCATCTTCTTCTCGGTCGACGGCTCGGCCGCCTGGTGGGAGGTCTGGGGCTGGCCCTTCGCGATCCGCTGGAGCCGCCTGTTCTCGGCCGTTCGTTGAGTCCGGGTTCGGCCCCAGGCGCCGGGGCCCGCATCCGCGGGCCTCGCTGGCGGGCCGGGACGCCGGGTGTCGATGTGGTCGCGCTGTGCGCTTCCGGCCCGAAGCGTGGCTTCGTGCCGCCTGGATGCGGTAGGGAAGGGCGATGACCCCCATCGAGGAACGCCTTGGCCACCGCTTCGCCGACCCGGCGCTGCTGTCGCATGCCCTGACCCATCGCAGCGCGGCGGATGCGCGCGGCGGGCAGCTCGATTCCAATGAAAGGCTCGAATTCCTCGGCGACCGCGTGCTCGGCCTGCTCATCGCCGAATGGCTGATCGAGCGCTATCCGGAGGAGCGCGAGGGCAACCTCACGCGCCGCCTCTCGGCCCTGGTCGCCTGGGAGACGCTGGCCCGGGTCGGTGAGTCGATCGGCCTGGCCGAGGCCATCCGCATTCCGCCCGGCGAGGAGCGCGCCGGTCTGCGCGCCCGCCAGACCGTCATGGCCGATGCGGTGGAGGCCCTGCTCGGCGCCGTCTATCGCGACGGCGGGCTCGAGGCCGCGCGCGGCGTGATCCGCCGGCACTGGTCCGTGATGCTTGACGCCGCGACCAAGCCGCCGGTCTCGGCCAAGAACCGGCTGCAGGAATACACGCTGGGGCGCGGGCTCGGGCTGCCGGCCTATCGTGTCGTCTCGGCTTCGGGGCCGTCCCATGCGCCGCTGTTTGTCGTCGCCGTCGCGGCCGAGGGGCGGGAGGCCGAGGGGGCGGGGGAGACCAAGCGCGCGGCGGAACTCGCCGCCGCGGAAGCCTGGCTTGTCGGAGTGACGCCATGACGCGCTGCGGCCTCGTCGCCATCGTCGGCGCGCCCAATGCGGGCAAGTCGACCCTCGTGAACCGACTGGCCGGGACGAAGGTGACGATCGTCTCGCCCAAGCCGCAGACCACGCGCTTCCGCATCCGCGCCGTGGTGATGCACGAAGGCGCTCAGATCATCCTGGTCGACACGCCGGGCATCTTCGCCCCGCGCCGGCGGCTCGACCGCGCCATGGTCGCCGCCGCCTGGGGCGGGGCGCAGGACGCCGACCTGTCGCTGCTGGTGGTCGATGCCCGCGCCGGGCTGACCGATGCCGTCCGCAAGATCGCGGAGGGTCTCGCGAAGTCCCGCGGTCCCGTCTGGCTCGCGCTCAACAAGACCGACCTGATCCCGCGCGAGCGGCTGCTGCCGCTGACCGCGGAGCTCAACGCCATCCTCTCCTTCGCCGAGACCTTCATGATCTCGGCCGAGAAGGGCGACGGCCTCGATCGCCTGCAGGACAAGCTGGCGGCGGCGATGCCGCCCGGCCCCTACCTCTTCCCCGAGGACGAGCTCACCGACCTGCCGAACCGCATGCTGGCGGCCGAGATCGTCCGCGAGCAGATCCTCCGCCAGACGCACCAGGAAGTGCCGCACCACGCCTCGGTCGAGACCGAGCAGTGGACGGAGAACGAGGACGGCTCGGTGCGGGTCGACTGCACCGTCTACGTCTCCCGCAAGACGCAGAAGGCGATCCTGATCGGGGAGAAGGGCAGCCGCATCCGCGCCATCGGCCAGAGTGCGCGCATCGAGTTGACCAAGCTGCTGGAACGCCCCGTCCACCTGTTCCTCAACGTCAAGGAACGGGAAGGCTGGGACGAGGAGCGGGCGCGGATCCGGGCGATCGGGCTGGACGACGCGGGATGAGCGTGGAGTGGACCGCCCCGGCCGTCGTGCTGGAGGTCCGCCCCCATGGCGAAGGCGGTGCCGTCGTCACCCTGCTGACGGAGGAGCACGGACGGCATGCGGGCCTTGCCAAGGGCGGGGCCTCGCGTGCCCAGGCGGGCCTGTGGTTGCCGGGGAATCTCGTAGAGGCGCGCTGGTTCGCTCGCCTGCCGGATCAGCTCGGCGCCCTGGCCGGCGAGATGGTCCACCCGGCGGCGGCGCTCGCCATGGAGGACCCGCTGGCGCTGGCGCTGCTCTCCTCGGCCTGCGCCATCGCGGCCGATGCGCTGCCGGAACGCGAGCCGCATCCGCGGGCCTTCCGGGCGCTGGTGTCGTTGATCGGCCACCTCGCTGGCGGGGCCGAGGGCATCATGGCCGACTATGTCCGCTGGGAGGCCCTGGTCCTGACAGAATTGGGCTACGGCCTCGACCTGTCCGCCTGCGCATTGACCGGGGCGACGGAGGGGCTGACCCATGTCTCCCCCCGCACCGGCCGGGCGGTTTGCGGGGCGGCGGCGGAGGCCTATCTCGACCGCCTGCTGCCGCTTCCAGGGTTCCTCACGGCAGGTGACGACCCCGGCGATCCGGCCGGCTGGGATGCCGGGCTGCGCCTGACCGGCCATTTCCTGGAACGCGACGCCTTCGGCGCCCGCCACCGCCCGGTGCCCGAGGCGCGGCACCGGCTGGCGGACCGGGTGGCGGCGCTGGCCGCATCCGTGTAATCCGGCGCCCAAGAGAACGAAGCGCGAATCCCATGCCCGACGACATCAAGGACCTGCCCGAAGGCGGCGCGACCCGCGAGACGCGGCTCGCCGATGCGCTGTCCGAGCGCTACCTGGCCTATGCGCTGTCCACCATCACCGCGCGGTCGCTGCCGGATGTGCGGGACGGGCTGAAGCCGGTCCATCGCCGGCTGCTCTGGGCGATGCACCAGCTGCGGCTCGATCCCGCGGCCGGGTTTAAGAAGTGCGCGCGCATCGTCGGCGACGTGATGGGCAAGTACCACCCGCATGGCGACGCCGCGATCTACGACGCGATGGTGCGCCTCGCGCAGGAATTCGCCGCGCGCTACCCGCTGGTCGAAGGCCAGGGCAATTTCGGCAACATCGACGGCGATAACGCCGCGGCTATGCGCTACACCGAGGCACGGCTGACCGAGGTCGCCCAGGCGCTGCTCGAGGGCATCGAGGAGAACGCCGTCGACTTCCGCGCCACCTATGACGGCGAGGAACGCGAACCGATCGTCCTGCCGGCCGCCTTCCCGAATCTGCTGGCGAATGGCGCGGCCGGCATCGCGGTCGGCATGGCGACCTCCATCCCGCCGCACAATGCGGGCGAGCTCTGCGATGCCGCGCTGGCGCTCATCGACAATCCCGACGCCGACCTGCTGGCCCACATCAAGGGCCCGGACTTCCCGACCGGCGGCGTGCTGGTCGAGCCTGCCGAATCCATCCGCGATGCCTATGAGACGGGCCGCGGCGGCTTCCGCGTCCGCGCCAAGTGGGAGACCGAGCGGCTCAAGAACGGCACCTGGCAGATCGTCGTCACCGAGATCCCCTACCAGGTGCAGAAGGCGAAGCTCATCGAGCAGATCGCCCAGCTGCTGGAGGAGAAGAAGCTCCCGCTGCTCGGCGACGTGCGCGACGAAAGCACCGACGTCGTCCGCCTGGTGCTGGAGCCGAAGTCGCGCACCGTGGACGACAAGGTGCTGATGGAGACGCTGTTCCGCGCCACCGCGCTGGAATCCCGCTTCCCGCTCAACATGAACGTGCTGGATGCCGACCGCACGCCCCGCGTGATGGGCCTGCGGGAGGTGCTGCGGTCCTGGCTCGACCACCGGCATGTCGTGCTGATGCGGCGGACCGAGCATCGCCTCGCGGCCATCGCGCGGCGGCTCGAGATCCTCGATGGCTACCTGATCGCGTATCTCAACCTGGACGAGGTCATCCGCATCATCCGCACCGAGGACGAGCCCAAGCCGGTGCTGATGGCGACCTTCTCGCTGTCCGACCTTCAGGCGGAATCGATCCTCAACATGCGCCTGCGCAGCTTGCGCAAGCTCGAGGAGATGGAGATCCGCAAGGAGCACAGGAAGCTCAGCGCGGAACAGAAGAAGCTGCAGGCGCTGATGGGCTCCGAGACGAAGCGCTGGGCCGCCATCGCGGAGGAGATCGCGGCCACGCGGGCGAAGTTCGGCGATGGCGCGCTCGGCAAGCGCCGCACCGAGCCGGGGCGCCAGCTTCCGGCTGTGCTGGTGGACGAGACCGCCTTCGTCGAGAAGGAACCGATCACCGTCATCCTGTCCGAGAAGGGCTGGATCCGCGCGCAGAAGGGGCACATCCCGCTCGACGGCGAGATCCGCTTCAAGGAAGGCGACAGCCTGCTCGCGGCCATGCACGCGCACACCACCGATCGCATCGTGATCTTCGCGACCAATGGCAAGGCCTACACGCTGAGGGCCGAGGCCATCCCGCGCGGCCGCGGCGACGGCCAGCCCGTGCGCCTGATGATCGACCTGACCAACGAGGACGCGGTCGTGCACATGTTCGTCCATGAGGACGGCAAGCGCTTCCTGGTTGCTGCCTCGGACGGGAAGGGTTTCGTCGTGAAGGGCGAGGATCTGCTGGCGGAGAAGCGCACCGGCAAGCAGGTGCTCAACGTCGATCCGCCGGTCGAGGCAGCCGCCTGCGTCCTCGTCGAAGGCGACAGCGTCGCCGTCATCGGCGAGAACCGGAAGCTGCTGGTCTTCCCGTTGGAGCAGGTTCCGGAGATGACCCGCGGGCGCGGCGTGCAGTTGCAGGCCTATCGCGACGGCGGCCTGTCGGATGTGCGCGTCTTCGCCCGCTCCGAGGGCCTGTCCTGGACGCTCGGCGGCCGGACGCGGACCGAAACCGACCTGCGGCCCTGGCTCGGCAACCGGGCGGGCGCGGGCAAGGCACCGCCGAACGGCTTTCCGCGGTCGAATCGTTTCGACTGAGGGGTCGGAGTCGCGGGATAAGAATTCCCGGGAAACGGCACCGTCCGGTTCGGGATGCTAGGGTCGTCGCTCCTGGCAGCCCGTCCCGGAGCGCGTGGTGAACGACAACCCGGATCACGATCCGAGTGCCAAGAGTCCCGGCCTCGGCGCGGGCCGGCGCCGCGCCGCGTCCGCAGCGTGGCGGCCATGGGCCGCCGCTGCTCTGCTTTTCCTCGCGATGGTGACTTCGGCGCGCGCCGATGCGCCGGTGATCGGGCTTCGGTTCGGGTCGCATGCCGATCACGGCCGCATCGTCTTCGATTGCCCGACCCCGATGGCCTATCGCATCGAGCAGGATGGCCCCCGCATCGTGCTCCAGTTCGGGGAGCAGGCCACGGTCCGGCTCGGCACCACCGGACGCAGCGGCGTGCGGAACCTGGTGTCGATCCGGGAGGAAGGCGGCACGATCGTGCTGGAGACCGCCGGCGGCGCGCGCCTGCGTCACTTTCGCCTCGGCAATCGCGTGGTGCTGGACCTGCTGGACGGGTCGGCCACATCCGCCCCGGCCGAGGCCGCGGTGCGGCCGGTTGCGCCGCCGCCTGTCGCTGCGCGAGTCGCTCCACCTGCCGACGCACCGCGCGCGATCCGTGCGCCTGAAGGCCGCAGCCCGGCCTTCGTGATCGGGGCGATCGGCGGCCGCGGCGCGGACGAAGCGTCGGCATCGGGGGCTGCGCAGGATGTTCCTCCGCCTGTGCCGCGGCATGTGCCTCGGGCGCCGGCGGAAGCTCCGGTCGCCGCGGCGCGACCGGCATCCGCCGAGACCGTTGCCCCGTCCCCGGCTGGCCGGCCCGCCCCGTCCGGGGGGCCGTCAGACCCGCTGCAGGCTCCGGTGGCGTCGGACCCTCGACCGCCGCGCGGCCATCCGTCCGCACGCGCGGAAGCGGCGGTCACGCCGGATGCACCGGCCCTGGCCCCGATGGCGTCCCTGGAACTGATCGGTGCGCAGCGCGTGCAGATCGAACGTGACCTGCGGCACCTCGGCTATGGCAGCGCGGACGGCCGGCCGATGCAGGACCGCGCATTCCGCGACGCCGTTCGCGCTTATCAGCGCCAGATCGGCGCCGAAGCCACGGGCGCCCTGACCTTCGAGCAGGTCGAGCGGCTGCGCCGGGCCCGCAGCGTGCTGGCGGAGCCGCGGGTGACGGCGGGGCAGATGATGCTCGTCGCGGGCGATACCCAGGTCATTGCCGCCGGCACCTGGAGCATGGTGGCCGGACACCCGGAGCATCCGGTGAACCGGTCCTACATCGCCTGCTCCCGCCAGGCAGGGACCTGTCTGGAGTCGCTGGCGCGGCTGACGCTGCCCGAGGTCGCCGGCGACGGTACGTTGTCGAGCGAACTCGTCACCTACCGCGTCGTCGCCTGGACCCCGCGCGAGGTGGTCGCCGAACAGAGCCAGCGCTGCCTGACGCGGGTGCTCACCATGCGCCTGCCGTCCCAGGACGTGCTGCTGACCGACCGGCCGCACCCGACCGCCGCCTGCAGGGCCGAGACCGACGTATCGGCCGGCATCCAGGTCCTCCGTCACGGTGCGGAGCCACTGGCGCGCTTCTATGAGGAGCGCCGGGCGGGCGCCGCGGCCGACGCCAACCCCGATCTGCGCGCCGCGGCGGACGAGCCGGGGCCGTCCGCCGCGCTTGCGGCCCGGCGCTGAGTTCCCTCAGCCCGCCCGCACCAGCACGTGCCGCTTGCGCCCGGCCGAGAGCTTCGCCGCGCCGTCCTGCAGGTCGGCCGGCGTCACGGTCAGCGCGGCGTCGGTCACCACCGCGTCGTTCAGCCGCAGGCCGTTCTGTGCGATCAGCCGCCGCGCCTCGCCCTTGGACGCCGCCAGCCCGGCCTGCACCACCAGGTCGACGAAGGGGGAGGGCAGGGCCGCGGTGATGGAGGGCAGGCTGTCGGCCGCGGCCCCTTCCTCGAAGGCGCGGCGCGCGGTCTCGGCGGCCGCCTCGGCGGCGGTGCGGCCGTGCAGCAGCGCGGTCGCCTCGGTCGCCAGCACCTTCTTCGCGTCGTTGACCTCGGCACCCTGCAGCGCACCCAGGCGGCGGACCTCGTCCATCGGCAACTCGGTGAAGAGGGCGAGGAAGCGGCCGACATCCGCATCCTCGGTGTTTCGCCAGAACTGCCAGTAGTCGTAGGGCGACAGACGGTCGGGGTTCAGCCACACCGCGCCCGCCGCCGTCTTGCCCATCTTGGCACCTGAGGCGGTGGTGAGCAGCGGCGTGGTCAGCACATGCGCATGCCCGCCCGCCATGCGGCGGATCAGCTCCGCGCCCATGACGATGTTGCCCCACTGGTCCGACCCGCCCATCTGCATCACCGCGCCGTGGCGGCGGTGCAGTTCCAGGAAGTCGTAGGACTGCAGCAGCATGTAGTTGAACTCGAGGAAGGAGAGCGAATGCTCCCGCTCGAGCCGCAGCTTCACGCTGTCCATGGTCAGCATGCGGTTGACGGAGAAGTGCCTGCCGACGTCGCGCAGGAAGGGGATGTAGCGCAACTCGTCCAGCCAGGCGGCGTTGTCGAGCATCATCGCGCCGCCGTCGAAGTCGAGCAGCGCGTCGAAGGTGCGGCGGATGCCCGCCTTGTTGGCCTCGATGACCTCCTCGGTCAGCAGCTGCCGCGCCTCGTCCTTGCCGGAGGGATCGCCGACCTTGGTCGTGCCGCCGCCGATCAGCGCGATCGGCCGCCCGCCCGTCTTCTGCAGCAGGCGCAGCAGCATGGTCGGCATCAGGTGGCCGACATGCAGGCTGTCGGCCGTGCAGTCGTAGCCGATATAGGCGACGAGCCCGCCCTTCAGCAGCGCGGCATCCAGCTCCGCCTCGTCCGAGGTCTGGTGGATGTAGCCGCGTTCCTTGGCAATGCGCAGGAAGTCGCTCTTGGGGCCGCTCATCGTGCTGTCCTGGGTCTCCGGGGGGCTTTCGCCGGAAGGCCTGGGGGGCTAGCACGTCGAAGGCATGCTGAGAACCATCGGGCTCATGAGCGGGACCTCGCTGGACGGGGTGGACGCCGCCTATCTCGAGACGGACGGCGAGGTCATCGGCCGCCTCGGGCCGCGGCTGACCCTGCCCTATGACCAGAAGCTCCGGCGGCAACTGCGCGGCCTGCTCGACCGCGCCGAGACCCTGGCCGAGAACGATCCCGAGCTGATCGACGCCGTCCGGCGCCTGACGGACCGCCACGCCGAGGCGGTGGAAGCGCTGGGCCTCGAGGCCGACCTGATCGGATTCCACGGCCAGACCATCCTGCACCGCCCGCCGGTCGTGGGGCGGAACTACCAGCCCTTCACCTGGCAGGTGGGCGATGCGACATCGCTCGCGCGGCGCACCGGCATGACGGTGGCCTACGATTTCCGGTCGGCCGACGTGGCGGCGGGCGGGCAGGGCGCGCCGCTGGTGCCGGTCTTCCACCGGGCGCTGGCCGCGCCGCTGCCCAAGCCGCTCGCGATCCTGAACCTCGGCGGGGTGGGCAACGTCACCTGGCTGGGGCCGGAGGGCGAGATGCTCGCCTTCGACACCGGGCCGGCCAATGGGCCGCTCGACGACTGGGCGCGCAAGCACACGGGCAAGGACTACGACGCCGCGGGCAAGCTCGCCCTCGCCGGGCAGGCGGATGGCGCGGTGCTGGGGCGGCTGATGGCCCACCCCTACCTGACGGCGCCGCCGCCGAAATCGCTCGACCGGCTCGACTTCGACCGGGCGCTGAAGGAAGCGGGCGCGGCGGAACTCTCGGCCGCCGACGGCGCGGCGACGCTGTGCGCCTTCTGCGCGGTGTGCGTCGCCGCGGCCGCCCGGCTGTTCCCCGAGCCGCCGCTGCAATGGCTGGTCGCCGGCGGCGGGCGGCGCAACCCAGCGATCATGCGGGCCTTGCAGGGTGCGCTCGAGGAACCGGTCCGCGCCGTCGAGGTCGCCGGCTGGGACGGGGATGCGCTCGAGGCCCAGGCCTTCGGACTGCTCGCCGCGCGGGTGGCGCGCGGGCTGCCCATCACCTTCCCGGGCACGACCGGCGCGCCGCGACCGCTGACCGGTGGGCGGATCGTGGGGTCGCTGCTGTAGCGCGGGACGCGCGAACGCATGGAAGCCGCCGCACGGCGGCAGGAGTGAGCATGGTCTGGTCCTTCCCCATCGCGACCGTGCGCGGGACGGTCATCCGGATCCACGTCACCTTCTTCCTGCTGCTGGCCTGGATCGGCGCCATGCATGCGCGCGAAGGCGGCCTCGCCGAGGCCGTCTCCGGCATGGTGTTCGTCTGCCTCGTCTTCGCCTGCGTGGTGCTGCACGAACTCGGCCACGCCGCCGCGGCGCGGCGCTACGGGATCGCCACGCCCGACATCACCCTGCTGCCGATCGGGGGCCTCGCGCGGCTCGAGCGCATCCCGGAGGAACCGTGGCGGGAGATCGCCATCGCGCTCGCCGGGCCGGCGGTGAACCTCGTCATCTGCCTGGTATTGGCGATCGTCCTCGGCGGCGTGCCGTCCCCGCAGGAAGGCCTGATGGTCGAGGATGCGCGGTCGGACGTCCTCGCGCGGCTGTTCTGGGTCAACGCCTTCCTGCTGCTGTTCAACCTGATCCCGGCCTTCCCGATGGATGGCGGGCGGGTGCTGCGGGCGGTCCTCGCCTTCCGCATGAGCCACCGGGACGCGACGCGCGCGGCGGCGAATGTCGGGCAGGGGGTCGCGATCCTGCTCGGCTTCCTCGGGCTGTTCGGCTCGCCGATCCTGATCTTCATCGCGCTGTTCGTCTGGCTCGGCGCCGCGGGCGAGACCGCGGAGGAGGATCTGCGCGCCGCGACGCGCAGCCTCGCGGCCGAGGATGCGATGGAGACGCGCTTCGAGGCCCTGCCGCCCGAAGCCGATGTCGGTGCCGCGGCCGAGGCGCTGCTACGCACGCCGCAGCGCGACTTCCCCGTGGTGGACGGCACCGGGCGCATCCTCGGCCTGCTGACGCGCGATGCGATCATCCACGCCCTGCGCGCGACCGGGCCGAACACGCCGGTCGCGGATGCGATGCAGGAGGTGCCGCGCGTGAAGCGGGGCGCGCCGCTGAGCGAGGCGCTGAAGACGCTGGCGGCGGCGCCGGCGGTGGCGGTCGAAGACGGCGAGGGCCGGCTCGCTGGGCTGCTGACGCCGGCGAATGTCGCGGATCTGATCGCGCTGAAGGGGTAGGGCGGGGGGAGAAGAGAACTTCTCCCCCCGAACCCCCCTCAACCTTCTTTGGAACCAAGTGACCAGAAAAGGGAGGGGGTTCGGGGGAGGTTCATCCTCCCCCGACCTACAACGCCGGCAACCCCCGTCCCAACCGATCCAGGATCTCCGCCCCCAGCGGATGCGGCTCCACGCAGGGCCGGCGCCCATGCGGCGGCGCGATCCCCGCGCGCTTCGCGAAGAACGGCTTGCCATAGGCCGCGAAGTGCTCGGCCGTGCGCGGCATCATCATGAAGGTGGCGAGCGGCAGCACGCTCCGGTGCAGCGCCTCTGCTGCTTCCTCGTCGCCCGCCTCCATCAGGTTCCAGATGCGCGCCTGCACGTCCGCGACGTCGGGTGCGGGGATCATCCCCGCGCAGCCGATGCGGTGCGTGTCCGTCAGCTCGAGGCCCGCGAGGCCATTGAAGATGGCGAAGGCACCCTCGGTCTCCTCGATCAGCCGCTTCACGTAGAGGATCGGGCCCTCGCCCTTCATCATGCGGAACTGCGGATGCGCGCGGTTCAGCGTGCGCAGCGCGGAGGCCGAGAGCGCGACATCCATCATCGCCGGGTTGTTCTGCGGGCCGCAGGGGATCGACACGCCTTCGGCGAGCGCGCCCATGAAGCGCACCAGCGCGGCCTCGTTCATGCCGGCCATCTGCGGCGGCTGCAGGATCAGCCAAGCCGCGCCGGCGGCCTCGGCCGCCCGGCAGACCTCGAGCGCCGCGGCGACGCCGGCTTCGTTCACCGTCACCGCAACCGGCACGCGGCCGGCGACGTCCTCGAGCACCCAGTCGATGATGGTGCGGCGTTCGACCAGCGTCAGCTTGTGGAACTCGGTGACGAGGCCGAGCACCGCGATGCCGTGCGCGCCGCCGCGGATGCAGGCCTCGACCTGCGCGCGCATCGCGGCGCGGTCGAGGCGTTCCTGCGCGTCGAAGAAGGCGTAGAGGATCGGCCAGACGCCGCGGAACGCCACCATGGGTCAGTCCTTCCAGGGATGCTGGGCCCAGAGCGCCTGGTAGCGCGTGCGCAGCGCGACGAGTTCGGCGCGGAATTCCTCCGGACCGAGGAAGCGCAGCGGTAGGTTCTGCTGGGTGGCGAGAGTCTTGAACTCGGCATCGTCCACCGTGCGGCGGACCGAGAGCGCCAGCCGCGCCATCACCTCCGGCGCCATGCCGGCCGGCGCGGCCATGCCGCGCATCGACCCTTCGACGATGTCGAGGTTGAGTTCCTTCAGCGTCGGCACCTCGGCCGCCGGTTCCCAACGCGTCGCACCCATCTGCACGAGCGGGCGAATGACGTCCTGGCGCCACTCGTTGATGCCCTCGGCCATGTTCATCACGGCGAGCGGGATCGCGCGGGAGAGCAGGTTCTGCTTCACCTGCGCCGAGCCCGCGAAGGGGATGTGCAGGAACTGGGTGTTCGTCGCGCGCTCGATCGCGAGCATCGCAAGGTGGTCGTCCGACCCGATCCCGGTCGTCCCGTATCCGATCGCGCCCGGCCGCGCCCGCGCGGCGGCCAGCATCCCCTGGAAGTCCCGGATCGGGCTATCGTTCAGCACCCAGATCCCGCCAGGGTCGTCGACGATGTTCGCGATCAGCGCGAAGTCGTCGAGGCTGAAGCGCGCGCGCCGCTCGATCGGCACGGTGACGATGGAAGGCGTGTTGATGAAGCCGATCGTGTAGCCGTCGGGCCTGGCGCGGGCGAGTTCCGAGAAGCCGATCTCGCCGCCCGCGCCTGGCCGGTTCAGCACCACCACGGGCTGGCCGAGATCCTTCTCCATGAAGCGGGCGATGGTGCGCGCGGCGGTGTCGGTCCCGCCGCCGGCCGCATAGGCCACGATCATGGTGATCTGACGGTCCGGCCGCCAGCCGCCCTGGGCGTGGGCGATGGCGGGCGCGGCGAGCGCGGCGGCGATCACGCCGCGGCGGGTGGCGTTCATGTCTTTGTTTCCTCCCGGGATCGGTCGCGTCACGATGCACGGGCGGTGGGTCGCCGCCTAGGGGGCGCGGGCGCCGATGAGCGCGGCCGGCCAGGACGCCCGGCCCGCGAGGTGATCCGGATCGCTGCGCCGGCCGGACAGGTCGCGCAGCCTGCGCCGCGGAGGTTCCCCGGGCGGTTCGCCGTCCGCTCCCCGGCACCGATGAGGTGCCGAGACAAAACGAAGGGCCGCCGGTCTGCCCGGCGGCCCTCCCGTAAATCCGAAGCTAATGCGTCGGTCAGTCGGCGGCGAGCGCCATCCGGCTCCGGTTCAGCACGCCCATGACGTGGTCTTCCGCCGCGTCCACGACCTTGTCGGTCTGTTCCGGCGTGAAGACGTGCCCGGCACCCGGCATCACGCGGTAGTCGATGGTGATGCCCTTCTGGGTGTTCAGCTTGTCGACCAGCTTGCGCACCGACGGCTCGGGTACGAGTTCGTCGTCCGCGCCATGGAAGATCAGCCCGTTGCAGGGGCAGGGCGCGAGGAAGCCGAAATCGTAGTGGCTGGCGGGGGCACTGATGGAGATGAAGCCGCCCATCTCGGGCCGCCGCATCAGCACCTGCATGCCGACATAGGCGCCGAAGGAATACCCCGCGACCCACAGCATCGAGGCGTTCGGGTTGACCGCCTGAAGGAAGTCGAGGCCCGCGCACGCATCCGACACCTCGCCGATGCCGCCGTCATAGCGGCCCTGGCTGCGGCCGACGCCACGATAGTTGAAGCGCAGGACCGAGAAGCCCATCGCCTGGAAACGCTGATAGAGGGAGTAGGTGACCCGGTTGTTCATGGTCCCGCCGTGGAGCGGGTGGGGGTGGAGGATCAAGGCCACCGGGGCATTGGGTCGTTTCGCGTGATGGTATCGTCCCTCGAGCCGGCCATCCGGCCCGGCGAACATGACCTCGGGCATCGTGCGTTCAATCCAATGCGGTTGCGTCGGGCCCGGGTCACTGCCGCGCCCGAAACGGACGCGACGAAGGCTGATCGGCGGGCCCGCCGCAGTTTGGGGAACCTCATCAGCAGTGCGGGGGCACCACCACGAACACGGCTCGACCGACGGATTGTTGACCGTCCTGGTCGGAAATTCTACCTTGCTCCGCACAACGCAAGCGTCCGCGGAGTGGTCCTAACCCTTCGACATCAAAGAGTTGTCTGCCGTGGTGCCTCGGGAGAGGTTCCCGTCTCCCCGAGGACGGCGGGAATATAAGTAGGCCTGTCGGATTTTCATAACAGAATCACCATCTGGTCCCCATGTGCCGGGCGTGAACCAGGGTTGCTGGAAGAGCGGAGTAGGCGAATGCGACTGTCCACCCGCGGCCGTTACGCCGTGATGGCGATGGTGGAGATGGCCGACCGCGCACGCCCGGGCGGGGTTTGCGCCAATGGCCGGCCGGTCACGCTCACCGAGATCGCACAGGCGCAGCATCTTTCGGTGGCGTATCTGGAACAGCTCTTCGGGCGTCTGCGCCGGGCGGGGCTCGTCGCCTCCGCGCGCGGGCCCGGCGGCGGCTACCGCCTGGCGCGACCGGCGGCCGAGATTGCCATCGCCGAGGTGGTCGAGGCGGCCGACGAGCCGATCGTGGCGACCCGTTGCGAGGATGGCGGGCCGGGCTGCCTCGGCGGGGAGCGCTGCATCACCCACGACCTATGGGCCGAGCTTGGCGACCAGATCCGGCTCTTCCTGCGCGGCATGACGCTGGCCGACGTGATCGACGGCAAGGTGATCGGCCGGGCGCAGCCGCCCTCGGGGCGCTCGGAGGATGCGCCGGGCCGGGCGGCGCAGTAGCCCGTGCTCCTGCTCGACGCCAACGCGACCGAACCGCTGCGGCCCGAGGCACGGGCGGCGGCGATCGCGGCATTGGACCTGCCGGGCAATCCGTCCTCGGTCCACGCGGAAGGTCGGGCCGCGCGGCGGCTGCTCGAGGAAGCGCGCTCGGCCGTGGCGGCCGCCTTCGGTGCGCGGGGCCAGGATGTCGTCTTCACGGCCGGCGGGACGGAAGCCAATGCGCTGGCCGTCCGCGGGCTCGCGGCAGGCCGGCGCGTGCTGGCAGGGGCCACGGAGCATCCGGCCGTGCTCCGCGCGGGGCCGGACGCCGACCTGCTGCCGGTGCTGGCGGACGGGACCATCGAACTCCCCGCGCTGGACGCGGCACTGGCCGGCGGCACGCCTGCCCTGGTTTGCCTGATGGCCGCGAACAACGAGACCGGCGTGCTGCACCCGATCGCCGAAGCCGCCGCGATCTGCCGACGCCATGGCGCTCTGCTGCATGTCGATGCGGTCCAGGCGGCAGGCCGGGTGCCGGTCGCGCCGGGCGAGGCGGACAGCCTCGCAATATCGGGCCACAAGCTGGGCGGACCGAAGGGGGCGGGGGCGCTGCTCCTGCGACCTGGGCTCGACCTTGCCCCGATCTTCGCGGGGGGCGGACAGGAACGCGGCCGGCGTGGTGGGACGGAACCCCTGTCGGCGATCGCCGGCCTCGCCGCCGCCGCCCGTGCCGCGACGCCGGAAGCCGCCGCGCGGCTCGCGACCCTTCGCGACGCGATGGAGGCGGCCATCGCCGCGATCGCCCCCGAGGTCCGCTTTCCGGGCCGCGGCGCCCCGCGCCTGCCCAACACCACCTCCATCCTGCTGCCGGGCGTGCCGGCGGAAACGCAGGTGATCGCGCTCGACCTCGCGGGTGTGCGGGTCTCGGCCGGGGCGGCCTGTTCCTCGGGCAAGGTCGCGACGAGCCATGTCCTGGCCGCGATGGGCTTCGGAGCAGAGGCGGGCAGTGCCATCCGTGTCTCCCTGCCCTGGAACGCGCCGGAGGACGCGGCGGAGCGTTTCGTGGACGCATGGTCGGCCATGCGGTCGCGTCTCTCCCGCCGCGCCGCCTGAAGGACCATCTTGCCGCCATGACCGCCGGACCGAACCGCCCGATCTATCTCGACTGCCACGCGACCACGCCGGTCGACCCGCGCGTGCTCGCCGCCATGCGGCCCTGGTGGGAAGAGAACTTCGCCAATCCCGGCAGCGTCGAGCACACGATGGGCCGCGCCGCCGAGGAAGCGGTCGAGGAAGCGCGCGGCCACGTCGCCGAACTGATCGGCGCCGATGCGAAGGAGATCGTGCTCACCTCCGGCGCCACGGAAGCGAACAACCTCGCCATCAAGGGCGCGGCGCGCTTCGCTGCGGCGCAGGGGTCGGACCGTCGTCGCATCGTCACCGTCGCGACCGAGCACAAATGCGTCCTGGAGAGCGTGAAGGCGCTGGCCGGGGAAGGCTTCGATCCCGTCATCCTGCCGGTCGACGCGAACGGGTTGCTGGACCTCGACGTGCTGCGTGCCGCCGTGGATGACCGCACGCTGCTCGTCTCCGTCATGGCGGTGAACAACGAGATCGGCGTGATCCAGGACCTCGCCGCGATCGGGGAGGTCGCGAAGGCCGCCGGCGCGCTGTTCCACACCGATGCCGCCCAGGCCGCCGGACGCATCTCGCTCGACGTCGAGGAGATCCGCGCCGACCTGATGTCCCTCTCGGGGCACAAGATCTACGGGCCCAAGGGGATCGGTGCGCTCTATGTCCGCCGCCGGCCGCGGGTGCGGCTCGCAGCCCTGTTCTCGGGCGGGGGGCAGGAGCGGGGGCTGCGGTCCGGCACCCTGCCGGCGCCGCTCGTGGTCGGGCTGGGCGAAGCGGCGCGCATCGCCGCGATCGAGGGGATGCTCGATTCCGGACGCATCGCCGGCCAGCGGGACCGTTTCCTCGAGGCGCTCACCGCCGCCGTGCCGGGCGTGGCCCTGAACGCGCCGGCGGCCCCCAAGGTGACCGGCAACGTCAACATCGCCTTCCCCGGCGCGGTCTCGGCGCAGGACATCATGGCCGCCGCGCCGATGGTCTGCGTCTCGACCGGGTCGGCCTGTTCCTCGGCCGAGGTCGAGCCCTCCTACGTTCTCAGGGCGATCGGGCTGGACGAATCGCGGGCCCGGGCCACCTTGCGGATCGGCATCGGACGCTTTACCTCGCCCGCCGATGTGGACCAGGCGGCCGCTCTTCTGGCGGAGGCATGGTCCAGGGCAGTTTCCGGAACAAGCAGGGCGGCGGAGTAGCAATGCCGAAGATGGTGTTCATCGAGCGCGACGGGACGCGCAAGGAAGTGGATGCGCCGCTCGGCCTGTCCGTGCTCGAGATCGCGCATCGCCATGGCGTCGACATCGAGGGCGCCTGCGAGGGCTCGCTCGCCTGCTCGACCTGCCACGTGATCGTCGATCCGTCCTGGTTCACGAAGCTCGCCTCGCCGACCGAGGACGAGGAGGACATGCTCGACCTCGCCTTCGACCTGCAGGAGACCTCGCGCCTCGGCTGCCAGATCATCATGACCGAGAAGCTCGACGGGCTCGAGGTGAAGCTGCCCAAGGGCAGCCGCAACGCAGGCGGCTGACGTGGCGGGCGCGCCGCGCTGGGAGACCGATTTCGGCGCGCCGGGCGGCCTGTTCCGCCGGCTGCGCGCCGAGGCCGCCGAGGCCTGGTCCGGCTACACCTGGCATCCCTTCGTGCAGCGCCTGTCGGACGGCACGCTGCCGCTGCCGGCCTTCCGCACCTACCTGATCCAGGACTACCTCTTCCTGATCCACTTTGCCCGGGCGAAGGCGCTCGCGGTGGTGAAGGGCGAGAGCCTGCAGGCGATGCGCGACAAGGCCGCGGCGGTGCTCGCCATTCTCGACGAGACCAAGCTGCACCTGAAGTACTGCGCCGAATGGGGCCTGTCCGAGGGCGACGTCATCGCCACACCCGAAAGCGCGGAGACGGTCTCCTACACGCGCTGGGTGCTCGACCGCGGGTTGTTCGGGGACATCCTCGACCTCGAGGTCGCGCTGGTGCCCTGCACGGTCGGCTACGGCGAGGTGGCGCTGCGCATCCTCGCCGACCCGGCACGCCGGGCCGAGGGCAATGCCTACCAGTCCTGGATCGATACCTACGGGTCCGAGGACTACCAGGCGATGGCCCGCGCCGCGGCCGCGCGCATCGATGCGCTGGGCGAAAGCCATGGCGGGACGGCGCGCTTCGGGCGCCTCGCCGCCGACTTCGCCGAGGCCGCGCGCCTCGAGCAGCGCTTCTGGCAGCAGGGGCTGGATTTCGCCCGATGAGGATCCTCGTCGCCATGTCGGGCGGCGTCGATTCCTCGGTGGTGGCCGGGCTGCTGGCCGAGGACGGCCACGAGGTCGTCGGCGCCACGCTGCAGCTCTATGACCACGGCGCGGCGGTGCAGAAGAAGGGCGCCTGCTGCGCCGGGCAGGACATCCATGACGCGCGCGACGTGGCCGACCGGCTCGGCATCCCGCATTACGTGCTGGACCGCGAGCAGGTCTTCCGCCGCGAGGTGATCGAGGATTTCGCCGACACCTATGCCCGCGGCGAGACGCCGGTGCCCTGCATCCGCTGCAACCAGACGGTGAAGTTCCGCGACCTGGTGGCGCTGGCGCGCGACCTCGGCTGCGAGGCGCTGGCGACGGGACATTACGCGCGCCGCGTCGAAGGTCCTCAGGGCGCCGAACTGCACCGCGCGGCGGACCCGGCGCGGGACCAGTCCTACTTCCTCGCCGCCACGACGCGCGAGCAGCTGGACTTCGCCCGCTTCCCGCTTGGCGGCATGGCGGACAAGGCGGCGGTGCGGGCGGTCGCGGCGCGGCTCGGCCTGCCGGTCGCCGAGAAGCCCGACAGCCAGGACATCTGCTTCGTGCCGGCCGGCCGCTACGATTCGCTTGTCGCAAGGCTGCGCCCCGAGGCGATGGCGCCCGGCGAGGTGGTCCATGCCGATGGCCGCGTGCTCGGCGCGCATGAAGGCATCGCGCGCTTCACGGTGGGGCAGGGGCGGGGGCTCGGCCCGGCCTCCTGGGATGGCGATGATCGGCTCTACGTCGCCGGCGTCGATGCCGGGCGGCGGCGCATCCTGGTCGCGCCGCGCGGGTCGCTCGAGACGACGACGGCGAACGCTGGCGAGATGAACTGGCTGATCGATCCGCCGGCGGCGCCGATGCGCTGCGAGGTGAAGCTGCGGGCGCGGGAGGTGCCGCGGCCGGCGCAGGTGGCCTGGGATGCCGGCGCAGGGCTTGCGCGGATCACGCTGGACGCGCCGGGCATCGTGGCGCCGGGGCAGGCCTGCGTGCTGTATGACGGCGACCGCGTCTTGGGCGGCGGTTTCCTGCGCGCGCCGGGATCGGTTGACACGGAGCGGGCCGCGGCCTAACTCGCGGCTCCCGTTTGGATGGCGGCGTAGCTCAGCTGGTTAGAGCACGGCACTCATAATGCCGGGGTCAGCGGTTCAAGTCCGCTCGCCGCTACCATCCTCCCGGTTTCCGACATCGATGCCCTTCCGGACGGGGCGCCGGCCTTCGCCGCAAGCGCCCCGTCATCGTGTCACCGCGCCTTGATCGGCCGCTTCCCATGGCTGTCCTGCGGCACGCCGCGGCCGAGCGACATGTGGCTGTGCACGCCGAGCCAGCGCCCGTCCGGCTGCTTCTGCAGCACGATCGTCGCGCGCCCAGGGCGGTCGAACTCGCTGCCGTCGGTGTTCCACCCGGTGCTGGTCCAGGGCGTGACGGCGATCGCCATCTTGCCGTCGGGCGAGGCCAGGATCTCGGTGTTCGCGATATCGAAGGCGAAGTCCTTCGTGCGCGGCCAGACATTGGACCATTGCGTGTCGGTCCAGGCCTGACGGCTGCGCACCAGCTCCTGGAAGGTGCCGAAGATGACGATGTCGTCGTGCCAGAAGGGATAGGCGCTCTTGAAGTCGACCTCGCGCACGCAGGCGGCGAAGCGTTCGAGCCAGTCGGCGATCTCGGCGGTGGTGGCGGCGTCGGCCACCGGGATGGGAAGGTTGGTCATGGCGCGTGGGTTCCTGTTCGCCCGTGCAGCGAAGGCCGCGCGTGGCCATCGGTCAATGGTGCGGACACGCGCCTGTGCGCAGGCCGGTGTTCGGCTACCCTTCCCGTCCGAGACTCGATGAGCCAAGCCCGGGAAACGACCGCGTGTGGGGACGCCGACGCCGATTGCCGCCTGAACTCCGCGACGCGCTGCGCGACGTGGAGCGCCGCACGCGGCGCGACCGCAATCGCACGTTGCTGTGGCGCCTGCGGCCGCTCGGGCGGGTCTTCGCGCCGGTCGCCGCGGGGCTGGCATTGCTCGGCGGCTTCGCGGCCTGGCATGCGCGGACGCTCACACAGCCCGGGCTGATGCCGGTCGCCGCGCCGCCGCCAATGTCGGTCACGGCTCGGAGTCCGGCCGCCCCCGAGCCAACGCCGCCGGCTTCCAGCGCCTCGGGCCTTCCGCGTGTCGTGTACGGGCCGGTGCCGCAGGTGCCGGAGCAGCCCGCGACGGGCACCCAGCCGGCCGCGGCGCGTTTCTCGGTGCGCCCCGCGGTCATCGACGGGGACACCCTGGCCGCCGGCACCGACCGCCTGCGCATCCACGGCATCGATGCGCCGGAGATGGACCAGACCTGCCAGCGGCGCGGCGGGACCTATCCCTGCGGCAGCATGGCGCGCGACGCCATGGTCGCCATTCTCGGCCGCGGCGGCCTGACCTGCGAGGCGCTCGACACCGACCGCTACGGCCGCAGCGTGGTCCGATGCGTGACCGACCGCGGCGCCGATATCGGCGCGGAACTCGTCCGGCAGGGCTGGGCGGTCGCCTACCGGCGCTTCTCCCTCGACTACGCCGCGCAGGAGGCCGAGGCGCGGGCCGCGCGGCGGGGCATCTGGGACGGCAGCTTCATGGACCCGTCCGACTGGCGGGCGCGCAACCGGTAGGCGCCTACGCCTCGACCCGGGTCATGGTCGGTTCGGCCGCGACGGGCGGAGTATCGCCCAGCACGCGCCAGGCCCCGCCGGTCAGCACCTCGCTCGGCCGGAAGCGCGCCTTGTAGGCCATCTTGCGGCTCTCCGGGACCCAGTAGCCCAGGTAGACGTAGGGAAGGCCGAGCTCGCGCGCCCGGTCCACCAGCCACAGCACGGCGTGGGTGCCGAGGGACCGCTTCTCGAGCATCGGGTCGTAGAAGGAATAGACCGCCGACAGACCGTCCGAGAGCCGGTCGGTCAGGCAGCCGCCGAGCAGCCGATCGGTGGCGTCGCGGAACTCGACCACGGTCGTCGTGATCGGCGTGTCCTCGACCATGGCGCGGTAGTCGTAGAAGCCCATCGCCGCCATGTCGCCATCCGCGTGGCGCGCCTTCTGGTAGCGGTGGAACAGGGCGAACTGCTCGGCGGTCGCGCGCGCGGGCATCTCGATGGCGGAGACGTCGGCGTTGGTGCGGGCGATGCGGCGCTGGGTGCGGTCGGGTTCGAAGGCGCCGGCGACGATGCGGATCGGGATGCAGGCCTGGCAGCCCGGGCAGACCGGCGAATAGGCGATGTTGTGGCTGCGCCGGAACCCGGCGCGGGACAGGCCGTCGTGCAGCGCCTCGGCTTCGGCGCCGGACAGTTCGGTCACGATCTTCCGTTCCGTCCGTCCGGCCAGATAGGGGCAGGGCAGGGGCGCGGTCGTGTAGAAGAACTGCGGTCGGCGGTTGGAGCGCTGGAGCATCTGGAAGGCCCTAGTGTCGGTCCGCGGCGCGCCGGAATCAACCGCCCCGCGTTACGGCACCAGGTCGATGCGCCCCGCGGGTGGACCCTCGATGGGTCCAAGGCGGATCTGGCGGCCGCCGACCCAGTCTTCCGTCAGGTCCGACCAATGCCGGCTGAGGACATGGCCCGACTGCCCGGTCGCGATGACGACGAAGGCGCCGGCGGGATCGGCCAGGTCGAAGACGCCCCGAAACCCCGCGCCGTGGACATTGGCGAAGATGCCGCCCGATTCGCCGCGCGACCCGGCCCGGTTGACCGTCTCCCCGTCGCCGGGGGAGGGCGCGGAGATCCGCACGCGGTCGCCGAGGACAGGGACGAACCGCAGCACCGGATGCTCGAAGCGCGCCGGATGCGCGGCGCCCCAGCGCCAGCTTGCCGGGTCGGGGCCGTGGACCGGGGCAAGGTCTGCCACCGCCTGGGTCAGCGCCGCCGACAATGCCGGCCCGCAGCCGCCGTCCCCGCACCAGGCCCGCCCGGCGGCCGGGTCGGTCAGGATGCGGGCGAGGAATTCCGGCGTGGCGCGCCAGGCGTCCTCGCTCACGCCGGCGGAGGCCAGCAGTGCGCGGCCGAAGCGGCCGAGCGTCGCGTGCAGGATCAGCGGTTCCGGCCGACCGGCCGCGGCGCGCCCGTCCCAACCCGCCACCAGATCCTGCGCGGCGCCCGCCGCTCCGGCCGGCCGGGGCGCGGCGCGAAGGGCGGGCAGAACCTCGAGCGCGAAGAGCGACAGCGTATCCGCCTGCATCGCCCCGAAGCCCCGCGCATCGTGGCGCGACGTGCCCGACAGCATCTGCCCGATGCGGCGGAACCGCCAATCCCCGTTCCATTCGGCGCCGAGGAAGACCGGCCCGTCGGGCGGTGCCGGGCGGTTGTTGCCGTTGGCGACCATGCCGCTGGCCGGGTTCTCGACATGGGGCATGGCGTCGAACGGGACGAAGCCGGTCCAGTCATGCGCGCCATCCCAGCCCGGCACTGGCAGGCTGCCGTCGCCGGCCCGGCGGATCGGCGTGCGCCCGGTCAGGTACATGGCGATGCCGCCATCGGCGTCGGCCACCGTCAGGTTCTGCGGCGGGCTGGTGATGAGCCGCGCGGCGACCCGCGCATCGGCGATGCTGCGCCCCGAATTCAGCGCCAGAAGCCCCGCCGCGGCGGTGTCCGCCGGCGCGAGGTTCGCCATCGCCAACGCGACGACGGTGCCGTCCGCCCGGCCCTGCGGCGCGTCGAGATCCGACAGCACCGGACCGTGCCGGCTCTCGCGCACCCGCATCGTCACGGGGTCGCCGAAGCGGACGCGGATGACTTCCTCCCGCACCGTGAAGGGGCGTGGGCCGTCGGGGGTCTGGTAGGCGTCGGGCCCGGCCAGGCGTTCGACGAAGACGTCCTGGGTGTCGGAATGCGTGGTCGTGAAGCCCCAGGCGAGGCGCTCGTTCCGGCCGATGACGATGCCCGGCACCCCGGGCGCCGTCGCGCCGGCGAGCACCCGACCGCCCGGCAGCTCGATCCGCGCCAGGTACCACAGGACCGGCGCCTGGTAGCCAAGATGCGGGTCCGAGGCGAGCAGCGGCGCACCCCCGGTCGCGCGCGCCGCGCCGACCGCCCAGGCGTTGGAGGCGCTGGAGGGGATCGGGTTCTCGTCCGGGAAGCGCGGCAACTGCGCGATCAGGCTCTCCAGCCCCCGCAACGGCTCGATCGCGCTCATGCTGGCCGGCGGGCCCGACCCGGCGCCGAGGTCCGGCCGGTCCGGCCGGCCGGGCGAGGTGTCGACCGGCCAGAGCGCCGCGAGCCGTTCGGCCGGCAGGATCGCGGCCAGCCGCGCCCGGTCGAGGTCGCCCCGGAAATTCCCCGACAGCGACAGCCCCATCGCCTTGCCCCAGAGCAGGCTGTCGAGCGGCCGCCAGGGCTCCGGCGCGCCAAGCAGGACGAATTCCGGTGCCGCGAAGCGACCGCGCGCCGCGATCCAGGCATTCACGCCCCTGGCATAGGCTTCGAGCGCCGCGCGGGTTTCCGGGGGCAGGGCCGCGAGGTCCAGTGCCGCGCGCTGCTCGAAGCCGAACAGGCGCATGTAGCGGTCGAAACGCAGCGCGGCCGATCCGGTGATCTCGGCGACGCGGCCGGTCGCGCCGCGGCGCATCATCTCCATCTGGAACAGCCTGTCGCGCGCATGCAGCCAGCCGAGCGCGGTCCAGGCATCGGCATCGCTGCCCGCACGGATGCGCGGGATCGCGTGGGCGTCGAAGGCGATCTCGACCGGCGCGGCGAGGCCGGGCAGGGCGACGCGTCCATCCCGCGACGGCAGCGTCCACCAGAGCGCCGCCGCGAGTCCCCCCACGGCGAGCACGACCAGGATCAACAGGCCGAGGAGCGTGCGCCCGGCCCAGCGGAGAATGCGTTTCACCCCCGAGACATGGACCGGCGCGCGGCCGCTGTGAACCGGCCTCGTCATCGACCGTTCAGCACGATGCTGCTAGGCGAGGGCCATGTCGCCACCCGAAGGCCAGACCGACGCCGGGGCGCCGGACGCGGCGCTCGAGGCCATGCGCGCCGCCATCGCCGCCGCCCCCTGCGACCCCCGGCTGCATGCCGACCACGTCGCGTTGCTCCGCGCGTTGCGCCGGACCGATGAGGCCGTGGCGGCCGCACGCGCCGCGGTCGCCGCGACGCCGCTGCGCGCGCCCGCCCATGTGCTGCTCGGCGAGACGCTCGCCTGGGCGCAGCGCCGGCCGGCCGCGCTCGCCGCCTTCGCGCGGGCGAGGGAACTGGACCCGGCGAACCGACGGGCGCTGCTGGGCGCCATCCTTGTGGAACCCGCGGCAGCGGGCGGGCAGGAGGTGGGACCGCTGCTGCGGGGCGAGATGGAACGCCTGACCGCCTCCGGGGCGCCGGCCACGGAATGGCTCGCGCTGACCGCCGCGCTGCGGGACCAGGGCCGGGTGCCGGTGTCGATCACCGTCGCGGCGCACGCCGCCGCAGCGCTGCCCGCCGAGGCCGCGTTGCATCTGTGCCTTGGCACGCTGCGCATGGCCGCGCGCCGGGCCGTGGAAGCCGAGCCGGCCTTCCGGGAGGCGGCGCGCCTGGACCCGTCGCTGCTCGACGCCTGGCTCGGCTTGACCGATGCGCTGTGGCGCCAGCGCCGCATCCCCGAGGGCGTGGCAGCGTTGGCCGAGGCGGTGGCGCTGCATCCGGACAACGCGGCGTTGGCCTCGCGCCAGGCGACCTTCCTGGTCGCTGCCCATGAGCCGGTCGCGGCGGAACGGGCGGCGCGGCGGGCGCTGACGCTCGATGCGCAGGATGAATCGGCCTGGCTGTGCCTGGGCGATGCGATCTGGCGGCAGCACCGCCAGCGGGATTCCGTCCGCGCCATCGAGGAAGGCCTGGTCGCGATGCCGGACAGCGTCGCGCTGGCCGCGCGGCTCGGTCACCTGCTCATCAGCCAGGATCGCCGCGCCGCCGCGGTGGACGCCTTCCGACGCGCCGTCGCGGGCGACCAGGCGCCGGCGCATGTCTGGCTCGGCCTGACCGATGCGCTGTGGCGGGCGGGTCGTGCGGAGGAGGCGGCCGAGGCGGTGCGTCAGGGCCTGGCGGCGCATCCGAACAGTGCGGAGCTGCGCGCGCGGCTGGCACAGCTGCTGATGGCCGGCGGCGAAGTGGAAGGCGCGCGCACCACGCTCGCCGAGGCGCTGGCGACCGACCCCGGGTCCGAGGACGTGCAGCTCGCCATGGCGGATGCGCTCTGGCGCCAGGGACGTCGGGCCGAAGCGGTGGCGGCGGCGCGCGAGGCGGTGGCGACCGTGCCGGACAATCCTGCGGTCGCGGCGCGGCTGGGGCACCTGCTGCTCGAAGCCGGGGAGATCGCGGAGGCTGCGGCGATCTTCGAGCGCGTGACGGCCCAGGCGCCGAAGCTCGTGACCGGCTGGGTCGGGCTGTGCGACGCGGAGCGCGAGCGCAAGAACATCAAGGCGGCGATCGCCGCCTTGCGGCGTGCGGAAGCGGCCGGGGCGGATCGACCGACCCTGCGGATGCTGCGCTACCGGCTGTTCGGGGACCTCGAGGAGTAGACGGTGACGTGTTGGAGGGGCGCTGCCCCTCCAAGCCACCCCGTCCGGGGCCGACGAGCCCCTGGACCGCGGCCATTGGCCTGGGACATCGGCGCGATGCATGTCCCCAAAGGGGGTTCCGCCATGGGCAGGGAGATCCCGAGAGAGGGCGCCCCTCTAGGATGCAGGTGTCAGAGCGAACAGGCGGCCTCGAGGAAGGACCCGCCCAGCGTGCCCGGCGCGGCCGGGCGGAACCCGCTGCCGCGCGGCCGTTCGGCGTGCACCGGCTCCTGGGCGTTGGGCCTCGCGAACCAGGCGCCTTCGAGGGGCCGCCACTGGCGTTCGGCGCAGCGGTACTCGGCGACGAAGCGCACCGACTGCGCGCGGCCGCCCGTCTCCGGGATCGGGATCGATTCGCGCAGGTTGAGCAGGATCCAGGCGCGGCGGACGGGGCCGCGGGTGACGAGGCCCCGTTCCTGCACGAAGCCGCTGGAGATGTCGCCCTGGCCGGACAACGAGGTGATCGGCACCCAGCCGACCGGCGGAGGGGGCGGTGGCGGTTCGGGCGGCGGGGGCGGGGGCTCGGTCGCGCAACCGGCGAGCAGGGTGGCGATCACGAGCGCCGCCGCCGGACCCCGGCGGCGGGGGCGGGCGGCTGTTTCGGAGGCGATCCGTTCAGTCATGCGCCCGATGGTGAACCCCTGTCGGGTCGGCGTCCATCCGTAGGGCCGAAACGGTCGGACCAGCGGATGTCGAACAGGCAGGATGGGTTGCCCATCGCTTCGCAGGCGGTCTCGGTGACCGCCGTCGCGGGGTGCACCAGCGCCCGGAACAGCCCCTGGAAGGTCGCGGCGCAATAGTCGCAGGCGGTGCGGTCCGTGGCCTGCCCCCGGGCCATGGGGTTGTCCGCGATGGCGAAGCGGATCGGGCGCCCGCATGGCGCCTGCAAGCGCGCTGCCGGCGAAAGTAGCCACCCAGGTCGGCGGCCGGTTGCCGGCGATCTCGGCGCCGCCGGAATGGGCGTTCGGGTGGATCAGGACGATGCGCATCGGACGGCCCCGCCCGCCGCGTCGACCGCGGTCGGGAGGAGGCCTTGCGCTAGGGGCGCGGGGGGCGCCTTGCGATACGCAAAATCAGATTGGCGATTGAATCGTCAATCTGATTTGTCGTTCGGGCGGTGGCGAGGCGCGTGGCGCCTCAGGCCATGTTCACCATGATGGTCTTCTTGTGCGTGAAGTGCTCGAGCATCGCCTCGAGCGAGGCTTCCTTGCCGAGGCCCGAGGACTTCACGCCGCCGTAGGACAGGTTCGCCTGCACCACGAGGTTCTGGTTGATCTGCACGAGGCCCGCTTCGAGCCGGTGCGCGAGGTCGAGCCCGACCTTGAGGTTGTTCGTCCAGAGCGAAGCCGCGAGGCCGTAGTCGGAGTCGTTCGCTTCCGCGAGCACCGCCTCGGGGTCGTCGAAGGCCTGGATGACGGT
Source organism: Neoroseomonas marina (assembly GCF_012927745.1). GTDB lineage: Bacteria > Pseudomonadota > Alphaproteobacteria > Acetobacterales > Acetobacteraceae > Neoroseomonas > Neoroseomonas marina. Next base: position 183,359 of record NZ_JABBKX010000001.1, on the reverse strand, counting down.
GACCGGGCCGAAGATCTCCTCCTTCACCAGGCGGCTGTCCTTGGTCAGGCCGGTGAAGATCACGGGCTGGATGAACAGGCCCTTCTTCAGCGCCGGGTCGCTCGGCATGGCGGAGCAGACATGCGCGGTCGCGCCCGGCGTCGCCGTGCCTTCCGCGATGTAGGCCTTCACCTTCTCGAGCTGGCCTTCGGAGACGATGGTGCCGATGTCGGTCTTCTCATCCAGCGGGTCGCCCATGACCATCTTGTTCACCGCGTCCTTCATCGCCTGGACGAAGCGGTCGAAGATCGGGCGCTCGACATAGATGCGCGAGGCCGCGGTGCAGGACTGGCCCTGGCGCGTGAAGCGCATGGAGGTCAGCGCGCCCGAGACCGTCTTGTCGAAGTCGCAATCGGCGAAGACGATCATCGGCGACTTGCCGCCGAGTTCGAGCGTCACCGGGATCAGCTTCTCGGCCGCCGCGCGGGCGACGATCTTGCCGGTCTCGACCGAGCCCGTGAACGTCACCTTGCGCACCTTCGGGTGCATCACGAGCGGCGCGCCGCATTCCGGGCCGAAGCCCGAGACCATGTTGAACACGCCCGGCGGCAGCACGCGGTTCATGATCTCGCAGATGCGCAGCACGGCGAGGGGGGCTTCCTCGGCCGACTTCACCACGACGGAATTGCCGGCCACCAGCGCGGGCGCGACCTTCAGCGCCATCAGCAGCATCGGCACGTTCCACGGGATGATCGCGCCGACCACGCCGAGGGGCTCGCGCACCGTCACCGACAGCACCTTCGGGTCGAAGGGCACGCTCTCGCCCTTCAGTTCCGAGCCCAGGCCGCCGAAGAACTCGAAGACGTCGGCGACGACGTTCGCCTCGACGCGGGATTCCGTGCGCAGCGCCTTGCCGGTCTCGAGCGCGATGAGGCGGCCGAGCTCGTCCACATGCTCCTTCAGCAGCTGCGCGCACTGGTGGACCATCGCGCCGCGCTTGCGGGCCGGGACCTTGGCCCATTCCTTCTGCGCCTTGGCCGCGTTCTGCACCGCGGCGTCGACGTCGGCGGCATCGCCCTCGGCGGCGCGGGCCACCTCGGCGCCGGTCGCCGGGTTCACCACGGCGAAGGTCTTGCCCGAGCGCGCGGGAACATAGGCGCCGCCGATGAAGTGGACGCCCGACAACGCCTTGGCCAGCGCAAAGGGATCGGTGGACGGGGCGGCAGGGGTCGGATGCGGACGATCGAGCATGGCAGCTCCTCCCGGAATGATTGTCGGGGCCTCGGAACGCGGCGGACCATGCGCTGAGGCCGGCCGAGGGGCAAGCCGCGGCGGCCGGTCAGCCGATCGCGGAGGGGGCCGGCGGGGCCAGGTCGCAGCGCGAACTCGGGCTGGAATACCAGAGGCCGCGGCCGCAGCACCCGGACACGGTCAGCGCGAGGAACAGGAGAAGGGCGATGCGCATGGCCGGTCACCGACGCTCGATACGGATGCCGGTGTCCGCCACGACCCGACGCCAGCGGGCGAGTTCCGCCCGGGCGAAGGCCGTGGCCGTTTCCGGCGTGCTGTCGGCGACCGCGATGGTGCCGATGTCGGCCAGGCGCGCGGCCAGCTCCGGCTCGGCCAGCGCGGCGTTGAAGGCGGCGTTCAGCCGCATCAGCACCGGCGCCGGCGTGCCGGCCGGGGCGAGGGCGAGGATCCAGGTCTCCGCATCGAAGCCCGGCACCGCGAGGTTGGCGATGGCGGGCAGCCCGGCCTGCGGCCCGGCGGGGCGCTGGCTGGCGCGGGCCAGGGCGCGCAGGCGCCCGTCCGCGATGGCCCCCGCGACCGTGGGAACGGACTCGATCATGAAGGTGACCTCGCCCGAGAGCAGCGCCTGCATGGCCGGCCCGCCGCCGCGATAGGCGACGTGCTCGACCTGCACGCCGGTGCCCTTGGCGAACCATTCCCCCGCGAGGTGCGGCATGGACCCCACCCCGGCCGAGCCGAAATTGTGCTTGCCCGGTTCCGCCTTCAGCCGCGCGACGAGCCCGGCGAGGTCCGTAATGCCGGACGAGGCCGGCACCACCAGCACGAAGCCCGTGACGCCGAGCAGTGCGACCGGCGCGAAGTCGCGCTCCGGATCATAGGGCAGGTCGGCGAAGAGGGCCGGGTTGACCGCCTGGGTCGCGGCGACGCCGAGCAGCAGCGTCTGCCCGTCCGGCGGCAGGCGCCGGACGTAGTCCGCCGCGGTGGCGCCGCCGGCCCCGGCGCGGTTCTCGACGACCACCGGCTGGCCGAGATGGGCCGCGAGCCGCGCCGCGATCAGCCGCGCCCCGATATCGGTCGATCCGCCCGGTGCGAAGGGGACGACGAGCGTCACGGCGCGACCCTGCTGCGCGGCAAGCGGCCATGGCGCCAGGCCGAGCGCGACCGTGGCGAGCATCTCGCGGCGTGGGATCATAGGGGAGTTCCTCCGGCGTCGTTTCCGCGAGCCTGCCATGACCGGGGCGCCGGACGGAACGCACACCATCGCGGCCATGCCGGGTTGCCGCATCGTAACGCGCCGACTAAGCCTCCCCGCGAGCCAAGGGAGTTCCGCATGACCAGCCCCGCCGGCCCGCTTTCGGGTCTTCGCGTCCTCGACCTCACCCGCGTCCTCGCCGGTCCGACCTGCACGCAGATGCTGGGCGACCTCGGCGCCGAGGTGATCAAGATCGAGCGCCCCGAGGCCGGCGACGACACCCGCGGCTTCGCGCCCCCCTTCTGGCCCGAGACCAAGGAATCCGCCTATTTCATCGGCGTGAACCGCAACAAGAAGTCGGTCACGCTCGACATGGCGAAGCCCGAGGCGCAGGCGATCCTGCACCGCCTCCTCGAGACCACCGACATCCTGGTCGAGAACTTCAAGGTCGGCGCGCTCGCCAAGTACGGCCTCGGCTGGGAGCAGCTGAAGGCGAAGTACCCGCGGCTGATCTACTGCTCCATCACCGGCTTCGGGCAGACCGGCCCCTATGCGCCGCGGCCCGGCTACGACGCGCTGATCCAGGCGATGGGCGGTGTGATGTCGCTGACGGGCGAGCCGAACGGCTCGCCCCAGAAGGTCGGCATCCCCGTCGCCGACCTGTTCGCCGGTCTGTACGGCTGCATCGGCATCCTCGCCGCGCTGAACCACCGCAACGCGACGGGCGAGGGGCAGCAGATCGACATCGGGATGCTCGACACGCATGTCGCCTGGCTCGCGAACCAGGGCATGAACTACCTCTCGACCGGCGAGAACCCGCCGCGGCTCGGCAACCAGCACCCGAACATCAGCCCGTACCAGGAATTCCCGACCAAGGACGGCTACATCATCCTCGCGGTCGGCAACGACCCGACCTTCGAGCGCTTCTGCAAGGCCTTCGGGCAGGAGCACCTGCTCGCCGACGAGCGCTTCGCGACCAACCCCAGGCGCGTCGCCAACCGCGACCTGGTGACGCAGACCCTGACGCCGGTGATGAAGACCCGCACCACCACGGAATGGGTCGAGGCGCTGGAAGCGCAGAAGATCGGCTGCGGGCCGATCAACACGCTGAAGGACGTCTTCGCCGACCCGCATGTGAATGCGCGCAACATGACCCTTGAGATGGATCATGGCAGCGGCGCCAAGGTGAAGGTGATTGCCAACCCCGTGAAACTCAGCGCGACGCCGCCCACCTACCGTTCGGCGCCCCCGGTGCTCGGCGAGCACACGGAGGAGGTCCTTTCCGGCCTGCTCGGCATGAGCGCGGAGGAGATCGCCGCGCTGCGGGCGAAGTCGATCCTGTAGCCGGCCTGCGCCGGCGGGACGGAGGAGGGATGATGCGCGAAGGCGCGGTGCGTTGGCTGTCGTCGGCCGGGTTCTTCACCATGCGCTGGTGGGAATGGGGGCCGGAGGACGGCGCACCGGTGATCTGCGTGCATGGACTCACCCGGTCCGGGCGCGACTTCGACGCGCTGGCGCAGGGGCTGGCGGCGGCCGGGAGGCGGGTGATCTGCCCTGACCTGCCAGGGCGCGGTGCCTCGGACTGGCTGCCGGATGCGATGCTCTACCAGCCGCCGGTCTATGTCGCCGCGCTGTCGCACCTGCTGGCGCGGATCGACGGTCCGGTGGACTGGGTCGGCACCTCGCTGGGCGGCATCTGCGGCATGGCCATCGCGGCGACGCCGGGGCATCCGATCCGGCGGATGGTGCTGAACGACGTCGGCGCCTTCGTCCCGCAGGAGGCGATGGCCCGCATCCGCGACTACATGGGCAACGAGCCACTGTTCGAGGACATCCCCGCGCTCGAGGCGCATCTGCGCACGGTGCACGCACCCTTCGGGAACCTCAGCGATGCCGAATGGCGGCACCTGGCCGAAACCTCGGCGCGGCCCGGCGGCGACGGCGTGCTGCTGCACTACGACCCTGCCATCGCGACGCCCATCCGCGCGACCGAGGCCCAGGCGATCGACATGCGCGCGCTCTGGGCGCTGGTGAAGATCCCGGTGCTGCTGATCCGGGGCGCGGACAGCGACCTGCTGCTGCCCGAGACCGCGGCCGAGATGGCCGCGCAGCCGCATGTGCACCTCGCGGAGATCGCCGGGGCGGGCCATGCCCCGGCGCTGATGGATCCCGCCCAGGTCGCGCTGGTGCGGGACTTCCTGGGTCAGTAGCCCGGCCGGGGCACCAGCCCCATCATCACCTGGTCGAGCCCGCCATCGACCAGCAGTTCCGCCCCGTTGACGTAGGCGGCGCGGGGGCTGGCGAGGAAGGTCACGGCATCCGCGATGTCCTTGGGCGTGCCGACGCGCCCGGCGGGCACCATCTCCGACCGCCGCTCGAGCACGCCGGGCGCCTGGTAGAAGGCTTCCGACAGCGGCGTGCGGATCAGCCCCGGGCTGACCACGTTGCTGCGGATCCGGTCCGGGCCCCATTCATAGGCGATCTGGCGCGACAGCATCGCGACGCCGGCCTTGGAGGGGCTGTAGGCGCCGGACCTCGGCTGCGGGTTGGTCGCGGCGATGGACGCGATATGCACGAGCGCACCACCGCCCTTCGCCAGCATCTGCGGCCGAACCGCCTGCGCGCAGGCGAGATAGCCCGTGAGGTTCACCGCCATCAGCGCGTTCCACTGCGCGATCGGGATCTCCGACAGCGGCCCGGGCCGCAGGACGCCCGCATTGTTCACCAGGATGTCGGCATCGCCGAGCGCCGCGCGCGTCGCGGCCAGGGCGGCGGCGACGCTGGCTTCATTCGTGGTGTCGCAGGCCGCGGCGGCGGCCCTGGCGCCCTGAGCGCGCAGCCCGGCCGCGACCTTTTCCGCCGCCGCGCCGTCGAGGTCGAGCACGCCCACCGCCGCCCCGGCGCCCGCGAGTTCCGCCGCGATGGCGCTGCCGATGCCGCCCGCCGCGCCGGTGACGATCGCGACGCGCCCCGCAAGTCCAAGCCAGTCATTCGCCATGGATGGTTCCTCCCGCGCCGAGCGTCGCGCGGGAGGGCCGCCGCGTCCACCGCGCCCGCATGCGGATGCATGTTGAATGTTCCCCCGCGGGCCGGTCGTTGGACGTAGCGTTCACGTCGCCGTGACTGCTCCGCGGAACGCGGGCGCGGCACCTGCCGGGACCCTGACGAGCCTGGAGGCACGACCATGTTGTTCTGCGTCACCGCGAACTACACGCCGGCCGCCATCAACGCGCTGATGGCCAAGCCGGAGACGAACCGCGCGGAAGCCGTCCGGCGCCTCATCGAAGCGGCCGGCGGGAAGCTCGTGTCGTTCTACAGCACGGCCGCGGACGGGCCGGGCGTCCTGGTGATCTTCGACATGCCCGATGCGATGGCTGCACCCGCCATCGGCGGCGTCGTGATGTCCACCGGAGCGCTGCAGAACTACCGGCTGACGCGGCTGATGACGCCCGACGAGGTTGTCGGCGTCCGCCGTCAGGCGGCGCAGCTCAAGACCGTCTACGCAGCCCCGTCGTAGATCGCGGACCGCGGGGGGCGGCGCGCCGCCCTCCGCGACGTCAGCCGCGCCCGAGGCCGAGGCGCCGGCGCAGCTTCTGCCAGGTCGACAGCGCGCCGGCCGTGGCCGGGGCGGCCGGCAGGGGCGGGAGGCGCGTGGCGGACGCGGCCGGCATCAACGCCACGCGCCGTTCGCGCAGCGTGGCGACGCGGCGCCAGGCGCGGGCCTGTTCCTCGGTGCCCGGGGCGGTGCGGCGGTAGGCGATCACCGCCTCGACCTCCGCCCGGTGCAGGCGGATGAGCACCACCGCCGGATCCTCGGCACGGTCCGAGGCGCCATGCCAGGGGCGGCGCAGCGCCTCCTGCGGAACCCGGGCCTCAGCCACGGCGCAGGACCTCGGCCGCCTCCACCGCGAAGTAGGTCAGCACCCCGTTGGCGCCGGCGCGCTTGAAGCCCATGAGGCTCTCCATCATCGCCCGTTCGCGCTCGATCCAGCCGTTCTGCACGGCCGCCATGATCATCGCGTACTCACCGCTGACCTGATAGGCGAAGGTCGGCACCGCGAAGCGGTCCTTCACGCGCCGGACGATGTCCAGATACGGCATCCCGGGCTTGACCATGACCATGTCTGCGCCCTCGGCGAGGTCGAGCGCCACTTCGCGCAGCGCCTCGTCCGAATTGGCCGGATCCATCTGGTAGGTCTTCTTGTCGCCGCGCAGCGCCTTGCCCGACCCCAGCGCATCGCGGAACGGTCCATAGAAGGCCGAGGCGTATTTCGCCGCGTAGGACATGATGCGCGTGTCGATGAAGCCCTGCGCGTCGAGCGCCTGGCGGATCGCGCCGATGCGCCCGTCCATCATGTCCGACGGCGCGATGACGTCGATGCCGGCCTCGGCCTGGTTCAGCGCCTGTCGCACCAGGATCGCGACGCTGTCGTCGTTGTGGACGTAGTCGCCGGTCCGCGTCTCGCGGATCACGCCGTCATGGCCGTGGTCGGTGTAGGGGTCGAGGGCGACGTCCCCGACCAGCCCGACCTCGGGAAAGTGCTTCTTCAGCTCCCGCGCCGCGCGGCAGATCAGGTTGTTGGGGTTCAGCGCCTCGGTGCCCTCGGCGTCCTTCGCCTCGGGCGGCGTCGCGGGGAAGATCGCGAGCGCCGGCACGCCAAGGCGCGCGGCCTTCTCCACATGCGGCGCGAGGCGGTCGACCGTCACGCGGGTCTGGCCCGGCATGGAACCGACCGCGCGTTCCTCGTTGGTCCCTTCGATGACGAAGATCGGCCAGATCAGGTCGTCGACCGAGAGGGAATTCTCGGCGACCAGCCGCCGGGTCCATGCGTCGCGCCGGTTGCGGCGCATGCGCACCGTCGGATAGGCGCCGAGGGCGTCGGACGCCTCGGCGGCGAAGGGCAGGCCCTGGCGGCGGTCGGCGTTCATTCCGCCGCGGCCTTCATCGCCGGGCCGGTCGCTGCCTTCAGCGCCTGGTCGAGGTCGGCGATGATGTCGTCGATGTGCTCGATGCCGATCGACAGGCGGATGTAGCCCGGGGTGACGCCGGAGGCCGCCTGGTCCTGCTCGTCGAGCTGGCTGTGCGTCGTGGTCGCCGGATGGATCGCGAGGCTGCGGGCGTCGCCGATGTTCGCCACGTGATAGAACATCTGCAGCGCCTCGATGAACTTCTGGCCGGCGTCCTTGCCGCCCTTCAGCTCGATGCCCATCAGGCTGCCATAGCCGCCCTTGAGCATCGCGTCGGCGCGGCGCTTCCACTCGCCCTCCATCAGCGAGGGATGGATCACCTTCGCCACCGCCGGATGCTGCGCGAGGAAGGCCGCCGCCTTCAGCGCGTTGGAGCAGTGGCGTTCCATGCGCAGCGGCAGCGTCTCGAGCCCCTGGATGGTCAGGAAGGCGTTCATCGGCGCCATCGGCGCGCCGAGGTCGCGCAGCAGGCAGGTCCGCATGCGGATGATGTAGGCGATCGGCCCGAGCGGCTTCACCGCCTGGGTCCAGACCGCGCCGTGGTAGGACGGGTCGGGCTTGTTGAGCGTCGGGAAGCGCTCGGCATGGGCTTCCCAGTCGAAATTGCCGCCGTCGACGACCATGCCGCCGATCGAGGTGCCGTGCCCGCCGATCCACTTCGTCGTGGAGTGCATGACGATCGCCGCGCCGTGCTGCAGCGGCTTGCAGATCACCGGCGCCGCGGTGTTGTCCATGATCAGCGGCACGCCGATCTTGCGGCCCAGCGCCGCGACTTCCGCGATCGGGAAAACGTGCAGCTTCGGGTTCGGCAGCGTCTCGGCGTACCAGCAGCGGGTGCGCGCGTCCGTCGCCTTGACGAAGTTCTCGGGGTCGGCGGGATCGACGAAGCGGACCTCGACGCCGAACTGCTTCAGCGTGTTGGCGAAGAGGTTCCAGGTGCCGCCATAGAGGTCGGTGGAGGAGACGATGTTGTCCCCGGCCTCGCAGAGGTTGAGCACCGAGAAGGTGGTCGCCGCCTGGCCCGAGCCGAGCGCGAGGCCGGCCACGCCGCCTTCGAGCGCCGCGACGCGCTTTTCCAGCACGTCCACGGTCGGGTTCATGATGCGCGTGTAGATGTTGCCCAGTTCGGCCAGCGCGAACAGGCGCGCGGCATGGCCGGTGTCCTGGAACTGGAAGGAGGTCGTCTGGTGGATCGGCACCGCGACCGATCCGGTGCTCGGGTCCGCCCGCCAACCGGCGTGCAGGGCGATGGTTTCGGGGTTGGTGAAGTTCGGTGCAGACATGGCACCCTCCCGTTCGGCGGCGTGTTCCCTGGCACCTCAAGTGCCACGGGATTGGGCAGGGCGAAAGTGAAATGCGGCGCTTGCGAAAAGGCAGGTGCCGAAAAAATGCGCTTGTCCGGAAGCGGGGCGCGGGAGCAATTCCTTCTCCGTGACCGCCCCCACGCGATCCGCCCTGGACGTCGCGGCCCCGGGCTGCCAAGGACGGCCCCGAACTGCGACCCGGCTTGCCCCCATGGACCTCACCATCGCTTCCGACCACGCCGGCCTGCCGCTCAAGGAGGCGCTCAAGGCAGCGCTCCAGGCGGAAGGCCATGCCGTCCAGGATTTCGGGACCCATGGCCCCGAGTCGGTGGACTATCCCGACTACGCCCATGCGGCCTGCGCGCCGGTCGCTTCCGGCCAGGTGCCCTTCGGCCTCCTGGTCTGCGGCAGCGGCATCGGCATGGCCATCGCGGCCAACCGCAACCCCGGCATCCGCGCCGCGGTGCTGCACGACACGACCGAGGCGCGGCTGACCCGCGCCCACAACAATGCCAACGTCGCCTGCTTCGGCGCGCGCACGACCGGGATCGAGACCGCCCTCGATGCCCTGCGCGCCTTCCTCGCGACCCCCTATGAGGGCGGCCGGCACGACCGCCGCCTCGCCAAGCTGAACGCGGCCTGAGAAGAAGGACCGGCACGATGCGCCACACTCCCGCCCCCCTTCGCGCCCCCGATGGACCCGCCGCCGGCGTCGCCCCGACCGAGGGCTTCTTCCGCGCCTCCCTCGCCGCGGCGGACCCCGACCTCGCCGCCGCGGTGGCCGAGGAACTGACCCGCCAGCAGGACGGCATCGAATTGATCGCCTCGGAGAACATCGTCTCGAAGGCGGTGCTCGAGGCGCAGGGCTCGGTCCTGACCAACAAGTACGCCGAGGGCTATCCGGGCCGCCGCTACTACGGCGGCTGCGAGGCGGTCGACATCGCCGAGCGCCTGGCGATCGAGCGCGCCTGCAAGCTGTTCGGCTGCGGCTTCGCCAACGTCCAGCCCCATTCCGGCGCGCAGGCGAACCAGGCGGTCTTCCTCGCGCTGCTGCAGCCGGGCGATGCCTTCATGGGCCTCGACCTCGCGGCGGGCGGGCACCTGACGCATGGCTCGCCGGCCAACCTGTCGGGCAAGTGGTTCAAGCCGGTGCCCTACACGGTGCGCCGCGAGGACCAGACGATCGACATGGAGGAGGTCGCCCGCATCGCGCGGGAGAACAAGCCGAAGCTGATCATCGCCGGCGGCTCGGCCTATGGCCGCCACTGGGATTTCGCCCGCTTCCGCGCCATCGCGGACGAGGTCGGCGCCTACTTCATGGTGGACATGGCGCATTTCGCGGGCCTCGTGGCCGGCGGGGCGCATCCGTCGCCGGTTCCCCATGCGCATGTGACGACCACGACCACGCACAAGACGCTGCGCGGGCCGCGCGGGGGCATGATCCTCACGAATGACGAGGCGATCGCGAAGAAGATCAACTCCGCGGTCTTCCCCGGCCTGCAGGGCGGGCCGCTGATGCACGTCATCGCCGCCAAGGCGGTGGCCTTCGGGGAGGCGCTGCGCCCCGAGTTCAAGGCCTATGCCGCCCAGGTCGTCGCGAACGCCAAGGCGCTGGCCGAGGAACTGAAGGCCCAGGGCCTCGACCTCGTCACCGGGGGCACCGACAACCACCTGCTGCTGGTGGACCTGCGGCCCAAGCGCCTGAACGGCAAGGTGGCCGAGGCGGCGCTGAACCGCGCTCACCTGACCTGCAACAAGAACGCCATCCCCTTCGACCCCGAGAAGCCGATGGTGACCTCGGGTGTCCGGCTCGGCACCCCGGCGGCGACCACCCGCGGCTTCGGCACGGCCGAGTTCCGCGCCGTGGGCAAGCTGATCGGGGAGGTGCTGGATGGCGCGGCCGCGTCGAACGCCGAGGGCGGCGTCAACACGGCGGTCGAGACCGCGGTGAAGGCCAAGGTGCTGGAGCTCTGCCGGCGCTTCCCGGTCTACTGAGCCATCCTGACGGGGGCGTCGCGACCGCGACGCCACCCGTGGCGCATTCGCGGCGGTTCGGCCACAATATGTAGAGTCGAACGAGGGACGTTCCGCATGCGTTGCCCCTTCTGCGGTGTCGAGGACACGCAGGTGAAGGACAGCCGCCCCGCCGAAGACGGCGCGGCGATCCGGCGCCGGCGCGCCTGCGCCTCCTGCGGGGCGCGCTTCACCACCTTCGAACGCGTGCAGCTGCGCGAGATCACGGTGCTCAAGACCGACGGGCGCCGCGTGCCCTTCGACCGGGAGAAGCTCGCCCGGTCGGTCCGCGTCGCGCTGCGCAAGCGCCCGGTGGACGAGGACCGCATCGAGCGCCTGGTGAATTCCATCCAGCGCCGGCTCGAGACCGAGGGCGAAACGGAGGTCTCGTCGCGCAAGATCGGCGAATTGCTGATGGAATCGCTGAAGGAGCTGGACCAGGTCGCCTATGTCCGCTTCGCCAGCGTGTATCGCAATTTCAGCGAGGCGAAGGATTTCCAGGCCTTCCTCGGGGAGCTCGGCGGCAAGGAGTAGCCGCGCGTGCCGCTGCTGGTCCTAGCCATCCTGCTGGGCCTGGTCTTCGGGCCGATGCTGTGGGTGCGCTGGGTCATGGCCCGGCATGCCGACGACCGGCCGGACCTGCCGGGCACCGGCGGCGAGCTGGCGCGGCATCTGCTGGATGAGGCCGGGCTGCACCACGTCGCGGTCGAACCGACCGACGAGGGCGACCACTACGACCCCGCCGCGCCGGCCGTGCGGCTGGGGCCCGGCCATCTCGACGGGCGCAGCATCACCGCCGTCGCGGTCGCGGCGCATGAGGTCGCGCACGCCGTGCAGCATCGGGACGGCGCGCGGCTGTTCGGCTTGCGCCTCACATTGGCCCGCATCGTCGCACCGCTGCGCATGGCGGCAATCCTGCTGATGACCGTGCTGCCCCTGGGCGGCGTGGCGGCCGGGGCGGGGCATCTGGTGCTGCCCTCGATGGCGTTGGCGCTGGCGGTCTTCGCGCTGTCGATCGCGCTGCAACTGGTGACCCTGCCGCTGGAATTCGATGCTTCCTTCGGCCGCGCCATGCCGGCGCTGCGCGCGGGCGGCTACCTGGCGGAACGGGACCTCGGGGCGGCCCGGCGGGTGCTGCAGGCGGCAGCGCTGACCTACCTCGCGGGGGCGCTGCTGTCCCTGCTGCGGCTGGCCCGGGTGGTGCGGTAGGCGGCGCGGAGCCGCCATGTCCGATGGCACCTTGTCCGGTCCCGCCCGCTGCGGGACAAGGGCGACCCCCATGTCCGACGACGTCGCCCATATGCGCGCCGCCCTGGCGCTGGCCCGCCGGGGCCTCGGCAATGCCTGGCCGAACCCGGCCGTGGGCTGCGTGCTGGTCCGCCATGGCGAGGTGGTCGGGCGCGGCTGGACCCAGCCCGGCGGCCGCCCGCATGCCGAGACCGAGGCGCTGCGCCGCGCCGGTTCCAAGGCGCGCGGTGCGACCGCCTACGTCACGCTGGAACCCTGTTCGCATCACGGCCGCACCCCGCCCTGCTGCAATGCGCTCGCCGAGGCCGGCGTCGCCCGCGTGGTGATGGCCATGCGCGACCCCGATCCGCGGGTGAACGGGCGGGGCCACGCCATGCTGCGCGACGCCGCCATCGTGGTGGAGGAAGGCCTGCTCGAGGCCGAGGCGCGGGCGCTCAACGCCGGCTTCTTCCGCCGCATCGAGGCCGGGCTGCCGGTGGTCACGCTGAAGCTCGCGAGCACGCTCGACGGCCGTATCGCGACCGCCACCGGCGAAAGCCGCTGGATCACCGGGCCCGAGGCGCGGCGCGAGGTCCATGCCCTGCGCGCCCGCCACGACGCCATCCTGGTCGGATCCGGTACGGTGCTGGCGGACGACCCGGACCTGACCTGCCGCATCCCCGGGATGGAGCGGGTGCCGATGCTGCGCGTCGTCGCCGATGCCCGGCTGCGCACACCGGCCACCGCCCGCCTGGTCGCCACGGCGACGGATGCACCGTCCTGCATCGTCACCGCGCCGGGCCATCCGCCGGCGGCCCTCGCGCCCTTCATCGCCGCCGGCGTCGCCGTCCTGACCGTCCCTGGCGCGGCGGAGGGGGGGCTGGACCTGAAGGCGCTGCTCGCCGCCCTGGCGCGGCGGGGGGTGACGCGGGTGCTGGCCGAAGGGGGTGCGGGCCTCGCCGCGGGCTTGCTGAGGGCAGGGCTGGTCGACCGGCTCGCCTGGTTCCACGCCCCGGCCATCATGGGTTCCGACGGCTGGCCCGCGGCCGAGGGCTTGCGCCTTGCCGCGCTCGCCGCCATGCCTCGCTTCCGGCGGGTGGCGGTCAGGCCCCTCGGGGCCGATGTCCTGACCGAGTTCGAACGCCTGGAGGTCACCTGATGTTCACCGGGATCGTCACCGCGCTCGGCACGGTGCGGGAAGTGCAGCCGATCGGCGGCGGGCACGATTTGCGGCTCGTGATCGGCACCTCCCCGGACTTCCTCGGGGGACCGACGCCGGCGGTGCTCGGCGCCTCCATCGCCTGCTCGGGCGTCTGCCTGACGGTGGTGCACCTCGCGGCCGACGCCTTTTCGGTCGACTGCTCGGCCGAGACGGTCTCGAAGACCACGGCGGGGTCGTGGAAGGCCGGGTCGCGCATCAACCTCGAACGCGCGCTCAAGGTCGGCGACGAGCTCGGCGGCCATCTGGTCGCGGGGCATGTCGACGGGGTGGGGGAGGTGCTCTCGGCGACGCCGGAGAACGCCTCGGTCCGCTGGCGCTTCCGCGTGCCGGCCGCGATCGCCCCCTACATCGCGCCCAAGGGCTCGGTCGCGATCGACGGCGTCTCGTTGACCGTGAACGAGGTTGACGGAGATGTGTTCGGGGTCAACATCATCCCCCACACCGCCTCGGTCACCACCTTCGGCACGCTGCAGCCCGGCGACAAGGTCAACATCGAGGCCGACATGATGGCCCGCTACGTGGCGCGGCTGCGGGAGTACCAGCGATGAGCGCCGTGACGGCGGCCGATACGGTCCGCACCAGTTTCCACGACTTCATCTCGCCGACCGAGGAACTCCTCGAGGAAGCGCGGAGCGGTCGGATGTTCATCCTCGTCGACGACGAGGACCGCGAGAACGAGGGCGACCTCGTCATCCCCGCGCAGTTCGCCACGCCGGATGCGATCAACTTCATGGCGCGCTATGCGCGCGGGTTGATCTGCCTGGCGATGACGCGCCATCGCGTCGACCAGCTCGGCCTGCCGCTGATGGCCCAGTCCAACGGCACGCGGCACCAGACCGCCTTCACCGTCTCGATCGAGGCACGGGACGGCGTCACCACGGGCATCAGCGCGGCCGACCGCGCGCGCACCGTGGCCGTCGCGATCAACCCCGAACTCGGGCGCGAGCACATCGTCACCCCTGGCCACGTCTTCCCCCTCGTCGCGCGCGACGGCGGCACGCTGGTCCGCGCCGGGCACACCGAAGCCGCGGTCGACTTCGCGCGCATGGCCGGCCTCAACCCCGCGGGCGTGATCTGCGAGATCATGAACGAGGACGGCACGATGGCCCGCATGCCGGACCTCGTCGCCTTCGCGCAGCATCACGGGCTCAAGCTCGGCACCATCGCCGACCTGATCGCGCACCGCCGCCGCACCGAGCGCCTGGTCCGGCGGGTCGAGGATTCGATCCTGCCCCAGGCGATCGGCGGCGAATGGCGCGCGGTCGTCTACGGCAGCACGGTGACCGAGGGCGAGCATCTCGCGCTGATCAAGGGCGACGTGAGCGGCGAGGAGCCGGTGCTGGTGCGCATGCACGCCGCCTCCCTGATCAATGACCTGGTCGCCGGCCGCACGCTCGGCGACCTGCATGGGGCGATGCGCGCGATCGCGAAGGAAGGGCGCGGCGTCGTCGTGCTGCTGCGCGATTCCCGTCCCGACGGCCTGTCGGACCAGTTGCGCCGCGGGCGCGGCCGCAGCGTCGCGCCGGAATTGCGCGACTACGGCATCGGCGCGCAGATCCTGACCGATCTCGGCGTGCGCCGCATGATCCGCCTGTCGAACCATCCCCGGCCGATCGTCGGCCTCGAGGGCTACGGAATCGAGGATGTCGAGATCCGGCCCATTCCCACGGACACGACCCTTTGAGCACCATCGACGCCCCTGAGCGCGGCGCCGCGACCCTGGCCGGGCCCGCGCCGCGCATCCTTGCCATCGCCGCTCCCTACTACCGCGAGGTGGTGGACGGCATGCTGCGCGGCGCGCGGCGCGTCTTCGACGACGTGACGGCGACGGTGGAAGTGGCCGAGGTCGCCGGCGGCTACGAGTTGCCCGCCGCCCTCGCCATGGCGCTGAAGGTGCCGGGCCGCTGGGACGGCTTCCTGCTGCTCGGCTGCGTCGTGAAGGGCGAGACCGACCACTACACCTTCATCTGCGACGCGATCTGCCACGGCGTGATGGATGTCTCGACGCGCAGCGGGGCTGCGATCGGCTTCGGGCTGCTGACGGTGGACACGCTCGCCCAGGCCGAGGCGCGTTCGCGCGACAACAACATGAACAAGGGCGCCGAGGCGGCCCATGCCGTGCTGGGCCAGATCGCGCTCGCGCGCCGCTGGGGTCTCGCGGGATGAGCCAGCACCACCGCCCCAAGCCGACCGGCCGCCCGCGCACCGGGGCGCGCGTCGCCGCCGTGCAGGCGCTGTTCCAGTCCGAGCACACCGGCGAAAGCGCCGAGACGGTCGCGCAGCAGTTCATCCGCCACCGCATCGGCGCCGGCGACACCATCGCGCAGGAGGCCTTCGAGGAAGGCCGCGTGCCGCTCGCGCACATCCCGCTCTTCGAGGCGATCCTGAAGGCCGCGGCGACGCGGTCCGAGGATGCGGATGCCGAGATCCGCGCGCATCTCAAGCAGGACTGGACGCTGGAGCGCCTCGACCCCGTGCTGCGCGCCCTGCTGCGCGCCGCGGCGGCGGAACTGATGAACGGCGCCGAGCCGCCGGCGCGCGTGGTGATCAACGAATACCTCGACGTCGCGCGGGGCTTCCTCGACGACGAGACGGCGCGCTTCGCCAACGGCGTGCTCGACGCCCTGGCCCATGCGCTGCGCCCGGCGGAGTTCGGGCCGGCGCGGTGAGCCTGCCCCCCGAGTTCGCGCTGATCGCGCGCCACTTCCGGCCGCTGGCGGGGGAGGGGGCGCTCGATCTCGCCGACGATGCGGCGGTACTCGACATCCCCGCCGGCCGGCGGCTGGTGATCGCCGCGGATGCGATGGTCGAGGGCGTGCACTACCTGCCGGACAACCCGCCCGATTCAGTGGGGAAGAAGCTGCTGCGGGTGAACCTGTCGGACCTCGCGGCGATGGGGGCCGCCCCGCTCGGCTACCTGATGACCACCACCTTCGCGCGCGGCATCGCCGATGACTGGATCGCGGGCTTCGTGCGCGGCCTCGCGGAGGACCAGCGGGCCTTCGGGCTGGGCGTGCTCGGGGGCGACACGGCGGCGACGCCGGGGCCGACCTGCCTGTCGCTGACCATCCTCGGCACCGTCGCGCCGGGGGCGGTGCTGACCCGGGCAGGGGCACAGGTGGGGGACGAGATCTGGGTCTCGGGCACCATCGGGGATGGCGCGCTGGGGCTGCGGGTGCTGCAGGGGAGCCTCCCCGGGGATACCGGAGGGCACCTGGCACGCCGCTACAGGTTGCCGGAACCGCGCCTCGCCCTCGGGCAGGCGATCGCGGGACTCGCCCATGCCGGCATGGATGTGTCGGACGGGCTGGTGCAGGACCTCGGGCATCTGTGCCGCGCCGGCGGCTGCGGCGCGGAGATCGAGGCGGCACTGGTGCCGCTCTCCCTGCCTGCGCGGGCGCTCGTCGGCGCCGATCCGGCCCTGTTGCCGGTCGTGCTGACCGGCGGGGACGATTACGAATTGCTGTTCGCCGCAGCCGCGGGGGATGCGGCGGCGGTGCTGGCGCGCGCCGCAGCGGCTGGCGTGCCGGTCACGCGGATCGGCCGGTTCGTCCCTGGCAAGCCGGAGGTCGCGGTCCGTGGCCTGGACGGCACGCCGCTGGCGTTGTCGCGCGGCGGCTGGAGCCACTTCTGAACCGAGCGGACGCCCGGCGCCGGATCAGCGGGCGGCCGTAGCGCCGCGCTGGCCGGGCAGGCTCGTCGGGCTGGTGCCGGCGCGGTCGAGGCCCGGGCGGCCGATGCTGCCGAACAGCGCCTGCAGCAGGGACCGCTCGGTGCCCGGCACCGGCGTCTCGCGCGACACCATCTGGACGTTCCGGCCGTCGGCCTGGCCGAGTTCGCGGATCCCGCTCACGACGCCCTGCCGGTTGAAGGAGATCGCGATGACCCGGCGGTCCTCGACTTCGAGGAAGCTGGCGGGGGCGAGCCGGGTGCGGGCGCTGATGTAGTACCAGTTGTCCTCGTCGAAGGTGCCGCGGGCGGTCGGCGAGCCGAGCAGCGCCTCGACATCCGTGCGGGTCTGCACCCCGGGGGTGATCTGGGCCAGCTTCTCCGGATCGACGCGGTTGCCGCGTTCGACCGGCGCCGGGCCGATGCGATCGTTGATCCAGTCGCAGCCGCCAAGGAGGCCGACGAGGACGAGGGTCGCCGCGAGGCGCGCGTTGACCGAACGGGAAGGGCGGGCCATGTCGCGGGAACCGATAGACACCATGCCGCCCGCGGGTCAACCGCGATGGCGGCCGGAGCCACCAGGAACGATGGGCATCCTCGGCATGTTTCGCCGCCGGCCGCATGAGCGGGCCGGGTTCGAACTCTACGGGGCGGCCGTGGGCGCGGCGCGCAACCCCGCACTTTTCCTCGCCCTTGGCGTGCCGGATACGGTCGAGGGCCGTTTCGACCTGGTGAGCCTGCATGTGGCGCTCGTGATCCGGCGGCTGCGGACGGATTCGGATCCGCGCGGGCCGGCGCTGGCCCAGGCGGTCTTCGACGCGATGTTCGCCGACATGGATCTCAACCTGCGGGAGATGGGCGTGGGCGACCTTTCGGTCGGCAAGAAGGTGCGGGAGGCCTGGGAGGCCTTCCATGGCCGGGCCCTCGCCTTCGAGGCGGCGCTGGAGTCGCCGGATGCGGACGCGCTGCCCGTGGCGGTCGCGCGCAACATCTGGCGGGGGGAGCCGCCCGCCGGGGCGCCGCAGCGCCTCGCGGCCCTGGCCCGGGCGCAGGTCGAGCACCTCGCCCGCCAGGATATCGCGGCCCTCGCCGCGGGACGTGCCGATTTCCTGCCGGCGGAGGACCTGCTCCGTGACGCCTGAGTTCTCCCGCATCGTGAATCTGGCGCGCCTGCCGGCCGAAGGGCGGGAGGAACGGCTCGAGGCCAGGCCCGCCGAATGCGCTGCGCTGGCCCGGCGCTTCGGCATCCTCGGCGTCAACCGCATCGCGGCCCGGCTGCGGCTGCGGCCCGAGCCCGGCGGGCTCGCCACCGTGGACGGGCGGCTCGAGGCCGAGGTGGTCCAGGCCTGCGTCGTGACGCTCGATCCGGTGGTCCAGGCGATCGACGAGCCGGTCCGGCTGCGCATCCTCGCGGCCGGCGAGGCGCCCTCGGAGGACCCCGAGGCACCGGACGAGATCGAGGCGGAGGGGGACTCGGTCGACCTCGGCGAGGCGATCGCCGAGCAGCTGGCCTTGGCCCTGGACCCTTATCCGCGGGCGCCCGACGCGGCCCTGCCGGGGGAGGGCGAGGGGGAGGAACCCCCGCCCTCGGGGCCCTTCGCAGGCCTCGCCGCCTTCCGAAAGCGCGGCTGAGGGCGGATTTCCGCCGCCGCGCGCTTGCGCCCGCCGGGGGCGGGTGCTAATGGCCCGCCCTCCCGCTATCCTGCATGACTATTTGACGAAAGAGGCTCGGCGCCATGGCCGTTCCGAAGAAAAAGGTTTCGCCTTCCCGCCGCGGCATGCGCCGTAGCCATGAGGCCCTGAGCGCGCCCTCCTACCAGGAGTGCTCCAACTGCGGTGAGCTGAAGCGCCCGCACCATGTCTGCTCCCACTGCGGCCATTACGATGGCCGTGAGGTGGTGGCGGCCGAGCGCGTGGGCCAGACCGTCCGCAGCTGACGCGCGGAGCCGATGCGCACGCGACGGACCCGCTGAACGTGGCGCCGGTGACCCCGCCCTTCGCGCTGGCGATCGACGCCATGGGCGGGGATGCGGCCCCGGACATCGTGCTGGACGGCCTCGAACTGGCCGCGGAGCGTCATCCCGAGGCCCGCTTCCTGCTGGTCGGGGATGAGGCTCTGGTGGCCGGTGGGCTCGCGCGCCGCAAGCGCGCGGCGCGGGCGTGTAGCCTGCGCCACGCGCCGGAGCGCATCTCGGGCGACCTGAAGCCGACCGCGGCGCTGCGCGTGCGCGGATCTTCTATGCGCATGGCGATCGACGCCGTCGCGACCGGCGAAGCCGCGGGCATCGTCTCGGCCGGCAACACCGGCGCGCTGATGGCGCTGTCGAAGATCGTCATCAAGACCATGCCCGAGATCGACCGTCCGGCGCTCGCCGCGATCGGTCCGTCGGCGCGGGGCGACGTCGTGCTGCTCGACCTCGGCGCCAACGTGGTCTGCGACGCGCGCAACCTGGTCGAGTTCGCCGTGATGGGCGACGCCTTCGCGCGCGCCGTGCTCGGCCTGACCAACCCGTCGATCGGCCTGCTCAATGTCGGCTCCGAGGAACTGAAGGGCGACGACCGCGTGCGCAACGCGGCCGAGGTGCTGCGCGACTCGCATATCGGCGCGCAGTTCCGCGGCTTCGTCGAAGGCCACGACATCACCGCCGGCACGACGGACGTGATCGTCACCGACGGCTTCACCGGCAATGTCGCGCTCAAGACCGGCGAGGGCGCGCTGAAGCTGATGCGCGACCTGCTGCGCCAGGTCTTCACCAGTTCCGTGCCGGCGCGGCTCGGCTACCTCCTGGCGCGCCCGGCGCTCGACCGGCTGCGCGAATGGATGGACCCCCGCCGCTACAACGGCGCAATCCTCATCGGCCTCAACGGCGTCGTCGTGAAGTCCCATGGCGGGACGGACGCGCTCGGCTTCGCCCATGCCGTCGACGTTGCCATGGACATGGTGACGCACGGCTTCAACGAGCGTATCCGTGACGGCCTCTCTCGCCTGTCCACCGCGGGCCCGCGCGTCGCCGCCGATCCCCGCTGAAAGCAAGAAGGCCCAGATGGTCCTGCGTGCGACGATCGCCGGCTGCGGCGGCTACCTGCCCGAGCGGCGGCTCTCCAACGACGAACTCGCCGCGCAGTACGGGATCGAGACCTCCGACGCCTGGATCCGCGAACGGACCGGCATCTGCTTCCGCCACATCGCCGCGCCGGAGGAGACCGCCTCCGACATGGGCGCGGCGGCGGCGCGGGAAGCGCTCGCGCAGGCCGGGGTCGATGCGAGCGAGGTCGATGCGATCCTGGTCGCGACCTCGACGCCCGACTCCGCCTTCCCTGCCACCGCGGTGCGCATCCAGGCCAAGATCGGCGCGACCAAGGGCTTCGCCTTCGACATGGCGGCCGCCTGCACCGGCTTCGTCTATGCGCTGGGCGTGGCCGACTCGCTGATCCGCACCGGCCAGGCGCGCTGCGTGCTGGTGATCGGCACCGAGGTCTATTCGCGCATCCTCGACTGGACCGACCGCGGCACCTGCGTGCTGTTCGGCGACGGTGCCGGCGCCGTGCTGCTGCGCGCCGAGGAGAATGGCGGCACCACCGCCGACCGCGGCCTGCTGTCCTGCCACCTGCATTCGGACGGCCGCTTCGCCGACATCCTGCACATCGAAGGCGGGGCGGGTTCGACGGGCGGGGCCGGCCTGCTACGCATGGCGGGCAAGGAGGTCTTCCGCCACGCGGTGACGAAACTCGCCGCCGTGGTCGACGAGGCGCTGGGTGCCAACGGCCTGACGCATGCCGACATCCGCTGGCTGGTGCCGCACCAGGCCAATGCCCGCATCATCGACGCCATGGGCCGCAAGCTGAACCTGCCGTCGGAGCGGGTGGTGGTGACGGTCGACAAGCACGCCAACACCTCGGCCGCCTCCATCCCGCTGGCGCTGAACGAAGCGCGGCGCGACGGGCGCATCCGCGACGGCGATCTGGTCGTCATGGAGGCGATCGGCGGCGGCCTGACCTGGGGTGCGGCGCTCGCCCGCTTCTGATCGCGGTTGACGCCCGCGCCGGTTCCCGGTTTCCTTCGCAAGATCAAGGGGCTGCGGGACCGAATGAGCATGAACACCGTGACGCGCGCGCAGCTGGCGGAGGCCGTCTATGCCAATGTCGGCCTGTCGCGCAACGAAAGCGCGGCGCTGCTCGAGACCGTGCTGGAACGCATGTCCGCCGCGCTCGAGGCCGGCGAGGCGGTGAAGATCTCGGCCTTCGGCACCTTCCTGGTGCGCCAGAAGGGGCAGCGCATCGGGCGCAACCCCAAGACGGGCGTCGAAGTGCCGATCCTGCCGCGCAAGGTTCTGTCCTTCCGTCCGTCGCAGGTGCTGAAGGCGCGGATCAACCACGAGCCGGTCGAGGCGGGCGAGGAATGAGCGAGGACCTCCCGCACGACGAGGGCAAGGCCCGGCTGCGCAAGGCCCCCACCGCCTTCCGCACCATCAGTGAGGTGGCGGACGACCTGCACATCCCGCAGCACGTCCTGCGCTTCTGGGAGACCAAGTTCCCGCAGCTCAAGCCGCTCAAGCGCGGCGGCGGGCGGCGCTACTACCGGCCCGAGGACATCGCGCTGCTGCGGCGGATCTCGGACCTCCTCTACACCCAGGGCTACACGATCAAGGGCGTGCAGCGCCTGCTGCGCGACGGCACGGACGAAGGCCCGCAGGCCGGCGTGACGGGCGAGCTGCCCCTGGGCGATCCGCCGCCGGCGGCAGAGGAGCAGGAGACGGCCGCGCTGCGCCTGGCGCTGGCGGATCTCGAACAGATTGCCCGCGAATTGCGCGCGCTGACGGCCTGAGGGGCTTCAAAGGCGGCGCCGTGGATGCTACACGGCGCGCCTCGGTCGGGCAGTAGCGCAGCCTGGTAGCGCATCAGTCTGGGGGACTGGGGGTCGTGGGTTCGAATCCCGCCTGCCCGACCATCCCATCCCCCATTTGGTCTTCTCAATCCTTCCAGAACGGCTTCGCGCATTCGCGCTGCACGTCGTAGGGCGTCAGGCCCGCGTCGCGCATCTCGCGCGACGTCATCCGCGCCATGTCGTCGCGGTCGCGCAAGCGGGCGAGCCAGCGTTCGGCCGCGGCGCGCCAGGTGCCGGGACGCGCCGGGGCCTGCACCGGGAGGGCAGCCAGATGCGCGCTCATGCCATTGCCTCCGCCGGTGCCATCTGCGCGAGGCCCGCGCCGAACGACCAGTCGACCGGCGTGTTCTCGAGAAGGACGACCATCACGTCGTCCGGACGGATGCCGATGACGCGGGCGCGCCGTGCGATGGCGGCGTAGAGCGCGCGCTTCTTGTCCTCGGAGCGGCCGCGCCGGAACGCCACCTGCACCACCGAGGCGCCCGGCCCGCGATCGACGCCGAAATAGGTGCGGTCGAGGAACAGGCGCCGCGGCGCGTGTTCGGTGATGACCTGGAAACGGTCGTTGTGCGGAACGTCCACCGTCTCGACCAGCGAGTCGTGGACGGCGTCGGCGAAGGCGGCGATGCGCGCCTCCGGCCAGCCCTGCGGAATGTCGATGCGGACGAGGGGCATGGGGTGTCCTCCTTGCTGCATCGAAATCTGTGACATCGAAGGTTCGGCGATAATCAGCTATCCTGGACAAGGATTACTGAAGTGGAGTCCGCAATGGGGCAGTCGGACGACATGGCGGCCTTCCTGCGCATCGTCGACCGCGGCGGGTTCTCGGCCGCCGCGCGGGGGTCGACGCTGACGGCCTCCGCGCTGTCGAAACTGGTGCAGCGGCTCGAGGCCCGGCTCGGCGTGCGGCTGCTGACGCGCACCACGCGGCGCATTGCGCCGACCCCGGAAGGCGAGACCTATGCCGCCCGCGCGCGCGACGTCCTCGCGCTGATCGAGGCCGCGGAGACCGAGGTGACCGCCGGCCGCGGCCGCCCGCGCGGACATCTGCGGGTGAACACCAGCACCGCCTATGCGCGGCACCGGCTGATCCCGATCCTGCCGGATTTCTTCGCTGCCTATCCCGACATCACCATCGACCTGACGGTGACCGACCGGCGCGTCGACCTGATCGCCGAGGGCGTGGACGTGCTGCTGCGCACGGGCGTGCTCGACGACCCGGGCCTGATCGCGCGGAAGATCGCGACCGGACGGCGGCTGATCTGCGCGGCGCCGTCCTACCTCGCGCGACGCGGCATGCCGCTGCGACCGACGGACCTGCTGAACCACGACTGCATCGCGCTGCACGGCCAATCGCGCATGACCGCCTGGCCGTTCCGCGACAGGGAGGGCATCTCCATCCTGTCGGTACGCGGGCCGGCGGCGACCGACAGCGCGGAGGCGCTGCAGGACATGGCGATCGCGGGGATGGGCATCATCCGCGTCAGCGAGTTCATGGTGCGCGACGCCATCGCTGCCGGGCGCTTGGTGACGCTGCTGGATGCCGAACACGCATCCGAGGAAGTGCCGATCTGGGCCGTCACCGCCCCCGGGCGGCACCGGATGCCGCGCATCCGGGCCTTCGTCGATTTCGTCGCCGCGCGGGCGGGCGATCAACCCCGCGCGTCGGCCCCGTAGTAGAGCGCGACGGTGTGCGTCGCCTCGGCGAACATCAGCCAGCGCTCGGCCATCAGCCCGACCATGGCGAGCGCCGCGGCGGCGAAGGCGCAGATCCCCGCCAGCACGCCGCCGGTCACCAAGGCGAGGGCCAGCAGCACCGCCGGCGCGGCGAAGCCCGCGATGCTCGCGATGGTGCGCAGCCGGGCCGCATGGACGCGGGCGATGCGGAAGGCCATCTCGCGCAGCAGGTAGTTCGTCTCGGTGTGTGGCGGGTCGAGCACGCGCACCTTGCCGATGGACCCGAGGCCGGTCGCCGTTTCCATCGTGGAGACAGGCCGGGCGCCGTCGACGCTCGCCCAATAGACTCGCTTCAGCAGGAAGGCCGCCGCGCCGAGCACCGCCGCGATCGCCGCCGGTGCCGCCGCCTGGCCCCAGAAGCCCGCCAGCATCGCGAGCAGCGCCGCGCCGGAGAAGGCGGCGAACAGCAGGTAGCCCGGCGTGACCAGCGGGTGATGCCACTGCCGGATGGTCGGCAGCGAGGCGTAGATCATGCCGGTGCAATAGACGGTGATCGCCGCGCCCAGCGCCGAGAGCAGCCCCATTGCGGTGGCGAGCGCCGTGTGGTCGCCGATGACCGAGAGGAACAGCAGCCCCGCCGGCCCGAAGGTCACGACCGCCGCGACGCCCTCGCGCGACAGCCAGGAGGACCGCCACTGGCTCAGCGCCCGCCAGGCGCGTTCCGGCCGCCCGAGATGCGCCATGGACGACAACAGCCCGAACATGATCAGCACGAGCGCGAGGCCGACGGCCGCCGCGCCGAAGCCGGGGCTCGCGGGCACCCAGCCGAGCGGCCGCAGCAGCCCGGCCCAGAACAGCAGCCCGTAGCCCGCCCCGGACGCCACGGTGAAGAAGACGATGGACGGCGCGGGATTCATCGGGACAGCACCTTGTCGACCCAGCGCAGCAGCGGGTTGGTGATCTGCGATGGCAGGGGGCCGGCGTCCTTCGGCGGGCCGGCATCGGCCTTGGGCGCGCGGCGCGGCGGCAGGTAGCGGTTGACCGGCTTGTAGCCGAGCTCGGGCATCAGCTCGAACCCGCCGCGCTCGGCCACCAGCTTCGACACCGCGCTGTCCGGGTCGCCGAGGTCGCCGAAATGCCGCGCATTGGCCGGGCAGGTGGAGACGCAGGCAGGGACGCGACGCTCTTCCGGGATGTGCTCGTTGTAGATGCGGTCGATGCAGAGCGTGCACTTCTTCATCACGCCCTGATCGTCGTCGAATTCCCGGGCGCCATAGGGGCAGGCCCAGGCGCAGAGCTGGCAGCCGATGCACATGTCGGTGTTGACCAGCACGATGCCGTCCTCGGCGCGCTTGTAGGAGGCACCGGTGGGGCAGACGGTGACGCAGGCGGGTGTCTCGCAATGCAGGCAGGAGCGGGGGAAGTGGACGGTCCGTCCGTCCTCGCCGTCCCCGGCCTCGTAGGAATGGACGCGGTTGAACCAGACGCCTTCCTGCCCGGCGGAATAGGGATGCCGGTCGGGCAGCGGGGCCATGTGGCCGCTGGTGTTCCATTCCTTGCAGTTGGTCGCGCAGGCCTGACAGCCCACGCAGGTATCGAGGTCGATGACGAGGCCGAGCTTCTTGGCCCCCGGCTTGCTCTCGGGCAGGGACGTCACGGCTGCTTCTCCCCGGCGGCGTCGCGCGAGGAGCGCGCACTGGAATCATAGCGCAGGATGTCGGGCGGATCCGGCATGTCCGGCGGCGGATCGAGCATGGTGGGGAAGGGATCGGTGACGCCTTCCTCGCCCGGCGCGCATTTCGTCACCTTCACGCGCAGGTCGTACCACGCGGCCTGGCCGGTGATGGGGTCGGCATTCGCGAGCCGCGGCCCGGTCTGCGCGGGCAGCCATTCGCTGATGACGTGGTTCAGCAGGAAGCCGCGCTGGGCCTCGGCCGCATCGGGCGAGAGCATCCAGGCCCCGGCGCGCTTGCCGATCGCGTTCCATGTCCAGACCGTGTCGCGGTTCACGCCTTCCATCAGGCTGAGCTGCGCCTTCACGCGGCCGGCGCGGCTTTCGACCCAGACCCAGCCATCCTGGGCGAGGCCCTCGGCCGTCGCACGTTCGCGCGACATGTACAGCTTGTTCGACCCGTGGATCTGCCGCAGCCAGGCGTTCATCGATCCCCAGGAATGGTACATCGCCATCGGCCGCTGCGTGACGGCGGATAGCGGAAAGGGCTCGGTGTCGTGCTGCTGCTGTTCAAGCGGCGCGTACCAGAAGGGCAGCGGGTCGCAATAGGTGCGCACGCGCTCGCGGAGGTTCTCCGGCGGCTGCTTTGCGCCGTGGCCCTGCGCGGCGAGGCGGAACTTCTGCAGCGGCTCCGACCAGATCTGCAGCACGATCTGGTTGGACTGCCCCTGCATGCCCATCGCCTTGGAATTGGCGAGATAGGTCGCGTTGGCGTGCTTGAAGTAGGATTCTTCCGGCGCGAGGTGATGGCGCCAGAAGCAGCCATTCTCGATGTAGCGCTGCAACTGGTTCGGGTTGGGCTCGCCCACGCCCTTCTTCGACCCGTCCTCCCCGCGCCATCCCGCCAGCGGACCCACGCCCGGGGTGCGCTGGTGGTTCGTCAGGTAGTCCGGATAATCCTTGAAGCGCGGCGACCCGTCCTCCTTCACGAAGGCCGGCAGCCCCAGCCGCGCGCCGAGCTCGATCAGCACCTCCTGGAAGGGCCGCACGTCGCGGTCGGGCTTGATCACCGGCTGGCGGATGGCGTCCCCCGGGCCGTGCGAGGACCCGATCGGGCGGTCGAGGATGCTGATTGCATCCCAGCGTTCCAGATACGTCGTGTCCGGCAGGATCAGGTCGGCGTAGGGGACCGTCTCGGAGAAATACGCATCCGAGTAGATGACGTGCGGGATGACGTAGTCGCCGTTCTCGTCCTGCGCCGTCAGGCAGCGGATGCTCTCCAGCGGGTTCATGGCGCTGTTCCAGGCCATGTTCGCCATGAACATGAAGAGCGTGTTGATCCTGTACGGGTCGCCCTTCTCGGCATTGCCGATCACGGTATGCATCATCCCGTGCAGGCCGAGCGGCGCTTCCCAGGAGAAGGAATGGTCGATGCGCAGCGGCGTGCCGTCATCCTCGACCAGCAGGTCGTCCGGCCCGTGGGTGAAGGACAGGATATTGCCCGCGAGCGGCGTGTTGGGCTTCGCCCCCTTGCCGGCGGGGCCGGGCCCCGGCGGGATCGGGCGGGGGAATGGCGACTTGTAGCGCCAGGAACCGGGCGTATCGACCGCGCCGAGCAGCATCTGCAGGATGTGCAGCGCGCGGCAGGTGTGGAAGCCGTTGGAATGCGCGCTGATGCCGCGCATCGCGTGGAAGGCGACCGGCCGGCCGACCATCGTGTCGTGCTTGCGGCCCCAGACATCGGTCCAGGGGATGTCGAGGGTCAGCGGCTGGTTGAAGGCGATGTCGGCCACTTCCGCCGCGAGGCGCCGGATGCGGTCGGCGCCGATGCCGCAGCGCTCCGCGACCGCCTCGGGCGCATACTCCGCGCCGAGGTAACGTTCCGCCATCAGGTGGAAGACGGGCTGCGCCTTGCGGCCGTCGGGCAGGGCGAACTCGCCGACCAGCACGGGCGAGAGGTCCGCGGTTTCCGCCGCGATGGCGCCCCGCGCGCGGTCCCAGGCGAGCGGCTTGCCGTCCGCGTCGCGCGCGAACAGCCCGTCATCGGCCCCGCCCGGATTGCGCACGACCAGCCAGGGCGCGTTGGTGTAGCGCACCAGGAACTCGCCATCGACGCGGTCGGTGCGCAGCAGCTCGTGGATCAGCGCCATGACGAACAGCCCGTCCGTGCCCGGACGGATGCCGACCCACTCATCGGCCACGGCGGAATAGCCGGTGCGGACCGGGTTCACCGAGACGACCTTCGATCCGCGCTTCTTCAGCGCCGCGAGCCCGGTCTTGATCGGGTTGGAATCATGGTCCTCGGCGACGCCGAAAATCATCAGGTACTTCGCGTGGTCCCAATCGGGCTCGCCGAATTCCCAGAAGGACCCGCCGATGGTGTAGAGCCCGCCGGCCGCCATGTTCACCGAGCAGAAGCCGCCATGCGCGGCGAAGTTCGGCGTGCCGAACTGCGCGGCCCAGAATCCGGTCAGCGACTGGGACTGGTCGCGGCCGGTGAAGAAGGCGAGCTTCTTCGGGTCGGTCTCCCGCACATGCTTCAGCCAGCCGGTGGCGATGTCCATCGCCTCGTCCCAGGAGATCTCGGCGAATTCGCCCGACCCGCGCGGCCCGACGCGCTTCAGCGGCGCCTGGAGCCGCGCCGGGGAATACTGCGTCATGATCCCGGCGCTGCCCTTGCCGCAGAGCACGCCCTTGTTCACCGGATGGTCCGGATTGCCCTCGATGTAACGGACGCGGCCGTCCTTGAGGTGCACGCGGATGCCGCAGCGGCAGGCGCACATGTAGCAGGTGGTGGTCTTCACCTCGTCGCCGATCGGCGCCGAGTAGTCGATCCTGTCCGTGCGGGCGCCGTCGTCCGGCATTGTCTTCCCCCGAAATCCAGGTCCGGAGTAGCGCATGCTCCGCCGCCGAGGCAAAGGGGGTGCGGCTGCGCCGCGTCAGCGGTCCGACGCGCGGACCGCATTGCGCGGTCCGCCACCGCCCCCGCCCATGGCGCCGCCGGCCGCCGTTACCGCGCGGATCCGCCGGCGGCCCGGCATCTCCAGCGCCGGACCGCCGATCGACAGGCCGCAGGCGACGGCGCGCAGCGACAAGGCCGCGGGGTGCTCCTTGTTGCGGTCCAGAAAGGTCTCGGCAGCCCGGGCCCTACTTGCAGATGTCCGTTCAGGGTGCCCGGCGCGCCGAGAAGGCCAGCGTCATCTCGTCCGTCCGCGCCTCATAGGTCACGCCGCGGCGCATCGCCCAGGTGTTCACCTGGAAATACAGCGGGATCAGCGCCGTCTCGTCGCGGAGGGCCCGGCGCGTCGCCTCCTGAGTCAGCCGCTCGCGCTCGGCATTGTCCATGGTCGTGCGGGCGCGCTGGATGATGGCGTCGATCTCGGCATTGCCGAACCGGCCGCGATTGGCAGTGCCGAGGCCGATCGTCGTGTCCCAGGAATGGACCTGGGTCTCGAGCATGCCCAGCACCTCGGGGTTGGGCGAGAAGCCGGCGAGGTTCACCGAGTAGCGCAACTGCGCCGCTTCGGTCAGCCAGACGCCGCGCGGCTTGACCTCGACGCTCGCCTGCAGGCCGGCGCGGGTCCACATCTGGGCGATGGCCTGGACCACCTGCTCATCGTTCACGTAGCGGTCGTTGGGCCCGTTGACCTGCACGGCGAAGCCGCGGGGGTAGCCAGCCTCGGCCAACAGGCGCCGCGCGCCCTCGAGATCGAAGCGCGGCGGCGTCAGGTCGGGGGAGGTGCCGAAATAGCCCTGCGGGCCGAGGTCCCCGGCGGCGATGGCCTGGCCCTGCAGGACGCGGCTGACCAGCGCCTCGCGATTGATCGCGATGGACAGCGCCCGGCGCACGCGGGCGTCGCGCAGCGGGTTGCGCAGCGGCGCGCCCTCGGGCGCGCGGACATGCGGGCTGTCTTCGCGTCCGGAATCCAACGTCAGGAAGATCAGCCGGTTCGACGGGCTTTCCGCGGTGGCGAAGCGCGCATCGGCCTTGAGGCGGGTGAACTGGTCCGGTGGGATGATCTCGATCAGGTCGACGTCGCCGGCCTGCAGCGCCGCGACGCGGGCGCCGGCATTGGCGATGGGGCGGAATTCGACGGTCGCGAAGGCGGGCGGCGGGCCGGCGAAGGCGTCGTTGCGCGCATAGCGCACCGGCTGGCCCGGCTGCCAGGACACCAGGCGATAGGGCCCGCTGCCGATCATGGCCGAGCCGTCGTTGAAGGCGGCCGTCGTCAGGCCCTCCCGCTTCGGCACGATCATCACCAGGGCGAGCTGGTTCAGCAGCAGCGGGAAGGGGCCGTTGGTGCGCAGCCGGACCGTGTGCGGGCCGACCGATTCCACCGCCGCGACGGGCCGCGTCGCGTAGCGGAAGGAGGACGGGCTGTTCGGCACGTCGCCCGCGCGGGCGATGGTGAAGGCGATGTCCTCGAACGTCACGGGCCGCCCGTCGGCGAAGCGGGCGTTGGGATCGAGCTCCAGCTCCCAGGTGGTGTCGTCCACCACGCGCCAGGACCGCGCGATGGCCGGCCGCAGCACCTGGCGGTCGTCCTGCTCGGCCAGCGGCTGGAAGACGTGCCGCGCGAAGGCGATGTTGGTGATCAGGCTGGCGTAATGCGGGTCGAGGCTGGTCGGCCCGGCCTCCACGGCGATGCGCAGTTCGGGGCGATCCTGCGCCGCGGCGGGCAGCGCGAGGGCGGTGAAGGCGGCGAGCAGCAGGCGCTTCATGCGGCGTCCCTCCTGGGGAACAGCGGGCAGAGGTCGAGGGGCGCGGTCTCCGGCCGCGGCATCCAGCCGCCCGGCGCCCGCGCGAACAGGGGCGTGGCGAAGGCCGCGCGCACCGGGAGGTCGGCAGGCCAGGCTTCGCGCCAGCGATCCGCCTGAGCCATGGCGACGAGCAGCGCGGCCGGCCGCGCGCCGGCGCGTTCCAGCAGCGCGACGCCGGCCAGCGCCGAGGACCCGGTCGAGATGACGTCGTCCACCAGCAGCACGCGCCGTCCGTCGAGCCGGTGCTTCACGCGCGGATCGAGCCAGAGCCGCCGTTCCCCCGGCGCCGTGGACGACGAGGCCGGCACCGACAGCGCCTCCTCATACCAGCGCTTGCGCGACCAGCCGGGTGCGACCCAGTTCGCCTGCCCGAGCCCCTCCGCGACGAGCGGCGCGAAGACCTGGCCGAGGGTGGGCATGCCCACGACGACCTCGGCGCCGAGGTCACGCGCGGCATCCGCCATCCAGTCGCCGATTCGCTTCGCCACGGCGATCGCCGCCTGGTTGGCGATGAAGCCCGCGACGGCGACCTCGCCATAGTCGCGCAGCGGCAGCGTCAGCCGGGACCCGTCCGGCATCGGCGCGGGATAGCGATCGGTGAAGGGACCCTCGGCGCCGCCGGGCGCATCGAAGGACTGCCAGAACTCCATGGTGCGGCCCGTGGTGGAAACGCCGCCAAGGTGGCAAATTCGCCGCAGCGCAGCAACGGAGCGCCCACATGCCCACCCCCGAGGACCTCGCCCCGCTCGCGGCCGAAATGACCGCATGGCGCCGCGACTTCCACCGCCACCCCGAACTCGGCTTCGAGGAACGGCGCACCGCCGGCATCGTCGCGGCCCTGCTGAAGGACTGGGGCATCTCGGTCGAGGAAGGCATCGGGGAGACCGGCGTGGTCGGCACCCTGACCGGCACGCGGGGGCCGGGCGGCAACCGCGCCGTCGCGCTGCGCGCCGACATGGACGCGCTGGCGATGCCCGAGGCGACCGGCGCGGCCTATGCCAGCACCGTGCCCGGGAAGATGCATGCCTGCGGGCATGACGGGCACACCGCGATGCTGCTGGGCGCGGCACGCTGGCTGGCCGCGAACCGCGACCGCTTCGGCGGCACCGTGCATTTCGTCTTCCAGCCGGCCGAGGAATCCCTCGGCGGCGCGGGGCGCATGGTGAAGGACGGGCTGTTCGAACGTTTCCCCGCCGATGCGGTGTACGGCATGCACAACCTGCCGGGCCTGCCGGTCGGCACCGTGGCGGTGCCGAAGGGGGCGGTGCTGGCGAGTTCGGACACCTGGGAGGTGACCTTCCGCGGTGCGGGGGTGCATGGCGCGCGGCCGCATCTCGGCACCGATGCGCCGCTGGCCGCCGCGCAGTTCATCGCCGCGTTGCCGATGATCGTCGCGCGCGAGATCGACCCGCTGCAGGCGGCGGTGCTGTCGGTCGGCCACATGGCCGCCGGCGTGCGCAACGCGCCGAACGTGATCCCGTCGGAGGTCTTCCTCTGCGGCACCGCGCGTGCCTTCTCCGAGGCGGTGCGCTCGCACCTCGAAGCCCGCATGGCCGCCGTCGCGCGCGGCGTCGCCGCGACCTGCCGCGTCGAGGCCGAGCCGCGCTACCTCCGCCGCATCTCCCCCACCATCAACCGTGCCGAACAGGCCGCCGTCGCGGTCAGGGCCGCACGCGCCGCGGTCGGCGATGCGCGCACGATGGACGACCATCCGCCGCTGACGCCCGGGGAGGATTTCTCCGAGTTCCTCGCCGTCCGCCCCGGCGCCTATGTCTGGCTCGGCACCGGGGATCCCGCGCATCCCGAGGGCTTCCACCACAACCCGCATTTCGACTTCAACGACGCCGCCCTGCCGCATGGCGCGGCCTTCTGGTGCGCCCTGGTGGAACAGGAACTCGGATGACCCGCCGCGTCTGCCTGATCGACACCGATCCGGGTACCGACGATGCGGTGGCGCTGTGGCTTGCCCTGGCGAGCCCGGAGATCGACCTGCGCCTTGTGACGGTGGCGGGCGGAAATGTCGGGCTGGGCCACACCCTGCGGAACGCGCGCGCCATCGTCGGGCTGAGCGGGCGCGACGTGCCGGTGGTCGCGGGGGCGGAGGGACCGCTGCTCGGCGCCTTCCGGTCGGAGACGCAGGTGCATGGCGCGGATGGCCTCGCCGGCGTCGCGCTGCCGGAAGGGCCGCCGCCAGCGCCGGGCATCGCCGCGGATGCGATCCGCGCGCTGCTGCGCGCGGAGGCGCGCGTGACGCTCATCGGCATCGGGCCGGCGACGAATCTTGCGCTCGCGCTCGCGACCGAACCCGCGCTGGCGGCGAAGGTCGAGGAAATCGTGCTGATGACCGGCGCCTGGGCGGAGGGCAACATCACGCCCTCCGCCGAGTTCAACGCTTGGTCGGACCCGGAATCGCTCGCGATGCTGCTCGGCAGCGGGCGTCCGGTGACGCTGGCGACGCTGGAACTGACGGGCCAGGCGCTGGTGACGCCGGACCGCATCGCGGCGTTGCGCGCGGCGGGCGGCAGGCGCTGCCTGGACGCCGCGGCGCGCATCATGGGCGGCGTGCCGCCGTCGCGCCGCTTCGGCCATCGCGGCCATCCGCTGCACGATCCCTGCGCCATCGCCTGGCTGCTGGCACCGCAGCTGTTCACGACGCGCGAGGTGCATGTGCATGTCGAATGCGCGGGCGTCGCGCGCGGGCGGACGGTGGTCGACCGCTGGGACCGCAGCGGGCAGGCGCCCAACGCCAGGCTGCTCGAGACGCTGGACGCCGACGGGTTCTTCGCCCTGCTGACGGAGCGCCTGGCCGCGCTGCCATGACCCGATGATGCAGGCGCGCTCCGGCGCGCCTGCTCACCCGGCGGTTTCAGCGCGTCGACGTGCTGGATTGCAACGACGCCTGCGTGGACGACATCTGCGTGCCGACATTCGAGAAGGCGTTCGTCAGGGCTCCTCCGAACGAGGAGATGGCGGCGCCTACCACGATGACGACACCGACGGCCAGGATGGCGTATTCGGCAGCGGAGACGCCTTTCTTGTCGCGAAGGGTCGCGACGAAGCGGTGCAGCATTGTGGACCTCGCACGGTACGGCCTTCCGGCCACGGGTTGTCGTTCAACGCTTCAACCACGCCCCGTGCCTCCTGCCCGATCGGATCGGGGCCTGATGCCGCCGCCGCGATGCCGTGGTGTCGCGTGGCCATTTTGCGCAACAATGATTGAGAGATGCCTAAACCGGGCCCGGCGCGGCACGATTGCTTGCGGCCGAACGTTTCGCACGTTAGGCGTCGATCTCCGACGAGAGAGAAGTGGAACGCCATGAACCGCAGGCAGGCCTTGACCATTGCCGCCGCATCCCTCGCCGCGCCCGGCATTGCGCGGGCCCAGGACAACTGGCCCTCCCGCCCCGTCACCCTGCTGGTCCCCTTCGCGGCGGGCGGGTCGAACGACGTGGTGGCGCGCCTCGTCGCGCCGGCGCTCGAACAGAAGTTCGGCCAGCCCTTCATCATCGACAACCGGCCCGGCGGCGGTGGGTCGCTCGGCATGGGCATGGTCGTGCGCGCGCGGCCCGATGCGCAGACTCTGCTGATCTCATCGGCCTCGAACCACGTCTTTCACCCGCTGGTCTCCGGTGAGCTCGGCTACAACGTGCAGGAGGCGCTGGTCGGCGTGTCCATGCTGACCGACGTGCCGACCGTGCTCGCGGCCAATCCGCGCGTCGGCGTGTCGAATGTGCAGGACCTGATCGCCAAGGTGCGCGCGACGCGGGGCGGGATGTCCTTCGGCTCGTCCGGCGTCGGCACCTCGAACCATCTGGCGGGCGAGCTGTTCCGCATGCGCACGGGGCTCGATCTGACGCATGTGCCCTATCGCGGCGGCGGGCCGGCGCTGACGGACCTGGTCTCGGGGACCATCCCGATCGCCTTCATGAACCTGCCGACCGTCGCACCGGCCGCCCAGGACGGGCGGGTGACGATCCTCGCCGTCTGCACGGCCGACCGCGTGTCCATCCGTCCCGACCTGGCGACGGTGATGGAACAGGGCGTCCCGGACTTCGCGGTGCGGTCCTGGACCGGGCTCTTCGCGCCCAAGGGCACGCCGGACGCGATCGTGACGCGCCTCGGCGCCGCGGTGCGGGAGGCGCTAGCGTCCCCGCAGGTCAATGCGCGCCTGATCGCCATCGCGAGCGAGCCGATCATCATGACCCCGCAGGAGACCGACGCCTTCGTGCGCCAGGAGTACGATCGCTGGGCCCCGGTGGTGCGGGCGGCCAACATCTCGGCCAACGGCTGACGCGCTGCGGGCGGTCTGCGCGCCGCCCGCCCCCGCATTGACGGAGCCTGCCGCCTGACGCAGCGTCCGCGCGACGCATGGAGGGACGTGCGATGAGGCTTCCGGGACACGGGCGCTACGCCCACAGCGCCATCCCGCAACGACCGACCTATGAATGGCCGAACGGGGCGCGGCTCGCTGTCGTGGTCTGCAACAACATCGAGGCCTTCGCCTATCGCGCGGGCCTCGGGTCCGACAGCACCGGCGCCGCCGCGCCGCAGGGGCAGCGCAACTACGCCTGGCGTGACTACGGCAACCGCGTCGGGCTGTGGAACATGCTCGAGATGCTCGACGAGCTCGACATCCCCTGCGCGCACAACGTCAACGGCGCGGTGCTCGATGCGTGTCCCGAGATCGCCCCGGCGCTGAAGGCGCGCGGCGACGAGTTCATCGGCCATGGCCGCACCAATGCCGAACGCCAGGACGGGATGTGGGAGGAGGACGAGCGGCGCCTGATCGCCGAGAGCCGCGACGCCATCATCCGCCATGCCGGCGTGGCGCCGCAGGGCTGGCTCGGGCCCTACATCGCGCAATCGGCGGTGACGTTGGACCTGCTGAAGGAGGAAGGCTTCTCCTACGTCATGGACTGGCCGGCGGACGACCAGCCCTTCTGGATGACGACGCGGGCCGGGCCGATGCTATCGGTGCCCTATTCCATCGAGCTGAACGACAGCCCGGCGCTGGTCTTCCGTCAGCATTCCGGGCGCGAGTTCGCGCAGATGATCATCGACCAGTTCGACGAGATGCTGGAGCAGTCCCGGCGGCGCCCGCTGGTCTGCTCGGTGGTGCTGCATCCCTTCATCGTCGGCCAGCCCTTCCGCCTGCGCCCGCTGCGCGACGCGCTGCGGCACATCCTGTCGCATCGCGACCGGCTGTGGCTGGCGCGGCCGGGGGAGATCGCGCGCTACGTCGCCTCCCTGCCGCGCGGCATCGTGCCGGGGTCGGAGGCGCTGCCGTGAGCGACGAGGAAGCAGGCCGCGCCCGCGACTTCATCGGCTATGGCCGCAACCCGCCCGACCCGCGCTGGCCGGGCGGGGCGCACGTCGTCTGCAACTTCGTCATCAACTACGAGGAAGGCGGCGAGGCGAGCGTCCCGGACGGCGACCCGAACAGCGAGAACGCGCTGACCGAGGGCAGCACGGCGCCGGTGAAGGGCCGGGACCTCGCCGCGGAATCCATGTTCGCCTATGGCAGCCGCGCGGGCTTCTGGCGGCTGCACCGCATCTTCACGGCGCGCGGTATGCCCTGCACGGTCTTCGCGGTGGCGCGCGCCCTGCAACGTAATCCGGAGGCCTGCGCCGCCATGCGGGAAGCCGGCTGGGACGTGGCCGCCCATGGCCTGCGCTGGGAGATGCACAACGCCTTCGACAAGGCGACCGAGCGCGAGCGCATCGCCCAGGCCACCGCGGTCATCACGCGCTGCATCGGGGAGCGCCCCGCCGGCTGGTACACGCGCTACGCGCCGTCGCTGAACACCCGGCGCCTGCTGATCGAGGCCGGCTACGAGTACGACAGCGACGCCTATGACGACGAGCTGCCCTATTGGGTGAAATGCGCCGGGCGGGATGCGCTGGTCGTGCCCTATTCGCTCGTCCACAACGACGTGCGCTTCCCGCGCATGGGCATGTCCTCGGGCAGCGAGTATTTCGAGTACATGCGCGACGCCATCGAATGCGTGCTGCGGGAGGATCCGCCGCGCATGCTGTCCTTCGGGCTGCACAACCGCATCATCGCCCATCCGGGACGGGCGATGGGCCTCGCGAGGCTGCTCGACTGGATCGGCAACCATCCGCGCGTCGCGGTGATGCGCCGCGTCGACATCGCGCGCCATTGGCGCAAGGAACATCCCGCCCCATGACCCGCGACCTGCCGACCTGGCGATCCCTGCTCTATGTCCCGGCGAGTGCGGAGAAGTTCGTCGCCAAGGCGCATGAGCGCGGCGCGGATGCGGTGATCCTGGACCTCGAGGACGGGGTCGCGCCGGATGCGAAGGATGCCGCGCGGGCGGGGTTGCCGGCCTCGGTCGCGAGCGTGCGGCGGAACGGCGCGGCCGTGCTGGTGCGCATCAACCGGCCGTTGCGGATGGCGGTGCAGGACATTGCGGCGGCTGTCGCCGCCGGGGCGGATGCGCTGGTCTGCACCAAGATCATGGGCGTGGATCATGTCCGGATGCTGTCGGAACTGACGGCGGAGTCCGAGGCCGAGGCCGGGCGCCCGATCGGTTCGGTGCGCTTCGTCGCGCTGATCGAGGATGCGGCGGCGCTCGCCCATGCCCAGGCGATCGCGGCGGCCGATCCGCGCGTGGTGGCCCTCGGTGTCGGTGGGGAGGACCTCGCGACCGACCTTGGCGCGGAGCCGACGCCGGATGCGCTCGACCTGCCGAAGCGGCTCGGCGTCATCGCGGCGCGCGCGGCGGGCGTGCTGCCGCTGGGCTTTATCGGCACGGTGGCGGGGCTGAAGGACCTCGAAGGCTATCGCGCCATGCTGCGTCGCTCGCGCGCCATCGGCTTTGCCTGTGCCTCCTGCGTCCATCCCTCCCAGGTGCCGATCATCAACGAGGAATACGGCGCGCGGCCCGAGGAGGTGGACCGCGCGACGCGTCTGGTCGCGGCCTTCGAGGCGGCGCTCGCCGAAGGCAAGGGCGCCGTCGCCTTCGAAGGCGAGATGATCGACAAGCCGATCGTCGAGCGCGCCCGCCGCCTGATCGCCCGCGCCGTCTAGACGACGGCGGTCATCCCCCCGTCCACGTACAGCAGATGCCCGTGGACGAAATCCGAGGCCGGCGCGGCGAGGAACACCGTCGCGCCGACCAGTTCCTCGACCTTGCCCCAGCGCCCCGCCGGCACGCGCTTGCACAGCCAGTCGGTGAAGGTGGGGTCCTGCACCAGGGCGCTGGTCAGTTCCGTGTCGTAGTAGCCGGGTGCCACGCCGTTCACGTTCACCCCATGCTTCGCCCATTCGGCACAGAGCGTGCGCGTCAGCATCCGCAGCGCGCCCTTGCTCGACGCATAGGGCGCGATGGTCGGGCGACCGAGTTCGCTCTGCACCGAGCAGATGGTGATGATCTTGCCGCGCCCGCGATGGACCATGCGCTTGCCCGCGGCCTGGCAGCAGAACCAGACGCCGTCGACATTCACCGACATCACCTTGCGCCAGGTCTCCGGCGGCATGTCGACCGACGGCGCGCGCAGGTTGATCCCCGCATTGGCGACGAGGATGTGCAGAGGGCCATGCGCCTGCTCGATGCCGGCGATGCCGGCCTCGACGGCGTCGGGGTCGGTCACGTCGAAGGCGGCGATCTCGGTCTTGAGGCCGTGGCTCGCGAGGGTGCGCTGCGCGTTGGCGAGCCGGCCCGTGTCGCGGCCGTTCAGCACGACTTTCGCGCCCGCCTCGGCCAGGCCCTTGGCGAGGGCATAGCCGATCCCCTGGCTCGATCCGGTGACCAGGGCGAGCCGCCCGGTCAGGTCGAACAGCGCATGCGACATCCCCGCTTCCTCCTGTAGGATCGCCGGAAGGCTAGGGGGGAGCGACGCGGATGGACAAGCCTGGGCTGCTGGTTGTCGGCGTGCTGCCCGACTGGGACCTCGAGGCGCTGGCGCAGCGCTTCACGCTGCACCTGCTGTACGAGGCCCCCGACCGGGCCAGCTTCCTCGCGCAGCACGGCCCGTCGATCCGCGCCATCGCGACCAAGGGAGAACTCGGCGCCGATACGGCGATGATGGATACCTGCCCCCAGGCGAAGATCATCGCGTGCTACGGCGTGGGCGTGGATGCGATCGACCTCGCCGCTGCCCGCGCGCGCGGCGTCGCGGTGACCAACACGCCCGGCGTGCTGACCGAGGAAGTGGCCGACATGGCCTTCGCGCTGCTGCTCGCCACCGCGCGCGCCATCCCGGAGGGCGATGCCTATGTCCGGACCGGCACCTGGCCGCAGCAGGGGCCGATGCGGCTGACGACGCGCGTCTGGGGCAAGCGGCTCGGCATCGTGGGGCTGGGGCGGATCGGGCAGGCGATCGCGCGGCGTGCGGAAGGCTTCGGCATGGCCATCGCCTATTCGGGGCGCACCAGGAAGGACGTGCCCTTCACCTTCCACCCGAGCCCGGCCGCGCTCGCGCCGCATGTCGACATCCTGGTGGTCTCGGCCGCCGGCGGCGCGGCGACGATGGGCCTGGTGGACCGCGCGGCGATCGAGGCGCTGCCGCATGGGACGATCTTCGTGAACGTCTCGCGCGGGACGGTGGTGGATGAAGCGGCCCTGATCGCGGCGCTGCAATCGGGGCGCATCGCCGCCGCCGGGCTCGACGTCTTCCTCAACGAGCCGGCGATCGACCCGGTCTTCGCGACCTTCCCGAACGTGGTGCTGTCGCCGCACCAGGCCTCGGGCACGGTCGAGACGCGCAAGGACATGGGTGCCCTGATGCGCGCCAACCTCGAGGCGCATTTCGACGGGCGCCCCTTGCCGACCCCGGTCGGCTGAGGGGCGCGCCGCCGTATCTCAGGTCAGGCGCCGAAGCAGGGTGCGCGGCGGGCGATGCCGCCATGGAGGTCGAGCATCCGTTCGCGCCAGGCGAACAGCGTGTCGTCGGGTTCCAGCACCCGCAGCGGGCTGACGCTGCGGGCCCACATGAAGCTGCCGAAGACGATGTAGTCGGCGTAGTCCGGCTCGGTGCCGCCGAGGAAGTCCCGCCCTTTCAGCGCCTGGCGCAGTGGCTGCAGCGTGGCGCGGAAGGCCGGCAGGCGCGCCTCGCGGTCGGCCGTCACGTCCGCGAGCGGCATGCCGAAGCGCTTCTCGCGGCTTTCGATGAAGTACGCGCGTTCCTCGCCGAGCAGCGCGGGGATGTCCGAGACGATCAGCCGGACGAGCCCACCCTGCAGCACGGTGTCGTTCCACGCCGCGACGAAAAGGAAAGGCGCCGGCGCGCCGTGCAGCAGCGACGGCGCCTCCGGATAGGCCTCGTCGAGATACTGCGCGATGGCCCAGGAATCCGGCACGGCACGCTCGCCATCGACCAGCACGGGCACCTTGTCGTGCCCGGCGAAGGCGAGGCGGTCGGTCTCGGTGAAGCGCCAGGGCACGCTGTCGAAGTCGAGGCCCTTGTGCGCGAGCGCCATCCGCGCGCGCCAGCAGAAGGGCGAGAAGACGCGCGCCGGATCGGTGCCGCAGAGCTCGAAAAGCTGCCGCGCCATCAGCGGGTCCCCACCGTCGCGGCGGTCTGGCCGAACAGCAGCGCGGCGGAGGCGGCGCTGACGGTCGGCGCGCTGTTCACCTCCTTCGCGCGGGCATAGGCACGCTCGGTCGCCGGGCGCGCGCGGATCGCGTCGAACCAGCGCTTCAGGTGGGGGAAGTCCTCGAGCTTCTGGCCCTGGCGCTCATGCGGGACGATCCAGGGATAGGTCGCCATGTCGGCGATGGAGTAGTCCTCGCCCGCCATGAAGGCGCGGTCCGCGAGGCGCTTGTTCAGCACGCCGTAGAGCCGGTTGGTCTCGTTGACGTAGCGGTCGATGGCATAGGGGATCTTCTCGGGCGCGTATTGGGAGAAATGGTGGTTCTGCCCCGCCATCGGCCCGAGGCCACCCATCTGCCAGAACAGCCACTGCAGCACCTCGGCGCGCGCATGGACCTGCGCGGCGGCGGGGATGAAGCGGCCGATCTTGTCCGCGAGGTAGAGCAGGATCGCCCCGCTCTCGAACAGCGAAACCGGCGCCGATCCATCGGCCGGCGCGTGGTCCACGATCGCCGGGATGCGGTTGTTCGGCGCGATGGCGAGGAAGTCCGGCTTGAACTGGTCGCCGGTCGAGATGTTCACCGGGATGATGCGGTAGGGCAGCCCCGCTTCCTCCAGGAACATCGTCACCTTGTGGCCGTTCGGCGTGGTCCAGTAGTGCAGGTCGATCACGGGGCGGTCTCCGCAGCGAGGGGATCGAGAAGGGTCAGGGCCTGGCGCACGGCGCCGCGCAGCAGCGCGGGCTCGGGCCGCGCGCGCGCCAGGACGCGCAGCCCCATCACGGTGGTCAGGAACAGGCGCGCGAGGTCGCGGGCGGGCGCGCGGCGCGCGATCGTCCCGTCCTGCTGGCCGCGTTCCATGCAGCGGTGGAAGAAGGCTTCGAGCTCGCCGAGGCGCTCGGCGACGACGGCGCCGACCTCCTCGTCATGCGGCGCGACTTCGAGCGCGGTGTTCACCAGCATGCAGCCGCGGCGATCGATCAGGGAGCGCTCGACGCTTTCCTCGAGGAACGCCTCGATGGCGCGGCGCGGCGGGTGGACCGCCTCCTGCCGCGCGATGCGTTCGCGCATGTTGGCGTCGAGGTAACGGTCCAGGCAGCGGGTGAAGAGCGCCCGTTTGTCGCCGAAGGCGTTGTAGAGGCTCGCCGCGCCAAGCCCCATGCAGGTGCCGAGGTCGCGCACCGAGGTCGCGGCATAGCCGTGTTCCCAGAAGCGGGTGATCGCGGCGTCGAGGGCAGCGTCCTCGTCGAAAGCGCGCGGGCGGGACAGGGAGCGGCTCCATGCATTCCGTATCGTGCGATACGGAAGTTATGGAGCGGTCGCTCCAATAGCAAGATCCTATTCGGCGGCCTGCTTCGCCGGCGCCTCCCGCACCACGCCGAGGCCGCGCAGGCGGGCGAGTTCGGCTGCGCCGAGCACAGGGGCGAGGATCTCGTCATTGTGCTCGCCGATCCGTGGCGCCGGGCGCGCCAGCACGCCCGGCGTCCCCGAGAGACGCGGCACCAGCCCGTGCATCGGCAGCCAGCCGCCGGGCATGTCGGCGTCGGGGACCTCGATCAGCGCCTCGCGCTCGATGGCGTAGCGGTCGCGTTCGAGCATGGCGGTGTCCATGATCGGGCCGATCGTCACGCCCGCCTTGTCGAAATGCGCGAGGTTCTCCTCGAGCGTCCGCTCGCCGATCCAGCCGCCGATGATGGCGTCGAGCTCCTGCCAATGCTGCAGCCGCGCCGGGTTGTTGGCGAAGCGTGGGTCGGAGATCATGTCCTCCCGCCCGATGGAGCGGAACAGCTTCTCGGTCATGCCCTGCGTCGAGGCCGAGAGGCAGACCCAGCCGCCATCCTTAGTGCGGTAGGCGTTGCGCGGGGAAGTGTTGGTCGAGCGGCTGCCCGTGCGCGGCTTGCGCTTTCGGGTGATGCGCCAGTTCGCCACCTGCGGCTCCAGCACGCTGAACAGGGGTTCGAACAGCGACACGTCGAGCACCTGGCCGCCGCCGCCGGCTTCCGCGTGGCGCAGCGCGATCATCGCGACCGAGGCGCCATACAACCCCGCATAGGCATCGCCCATGAACATCGGCGGCAGCACCGGTTCGCGGTCGTCGAAGCCGTTGACGGCCGCGAAGCCGGAATAGCCCTCGACCAGCGTGCCGAAGCCGGGCTTGTGCCGGAACGGCCCGTCCTGGCCCCAGCCCGAGATGCGCACGATCACCAGCGCCGGATTGATTTCCAGCAGCACCGAAGGCGGCAGGCCCATCGCCTCCAGCACGCCGGGGCGGAAGGATTCCACGAAGATCGCGGCGTCCTTCACCAGCGCCTTGACCACCGCGATGCCCTCGGCGCGCTTGAGATCCAGCGCGACCGACTTCTTGTTGCGGCAGATCGTCTTCCACGAGGTCTCGATGCCGCCGACGCGCCAGGCGCGCAGCGTGTCGCCCTCGGGTGGTTCGACCTTCACCACCTCGGCCCCATGGTCGGAGAAGACCTTGGTCAGCACGTTGCCGGCGACGAGGCGCGAGAGGTCCACCACCCGCACGCCGTCCATGGCGCCGCGCGCGGCGGGGTCGAAGTGCTTGCGCTGGATGCCGGTCATGGCGGTCCTCAGTCGATGCGGATGTTCGCGAGCTGCGCGACCTCGCGCCAGCGGGCGATGTCGGCGCGCAGCATGGCGGTGAATTCCGCGGGCGTCGCGGGGGAGGGGCGGGCGCCCTCGCCCTGGTAGAGCCGCGCCATGTCGGGGTCGCGCAGCGCTGCGTTGGCCTCGGTGTTCAGCCGTTCCAGCAGCGGCGCCGGCAGACCGTGCGGCGCGAACAACCCCCACCAGATCGAGATGTCGTAGTCGAGCCCGCTCTCGGTCACGAGCGGCGCGGGCGGCGAGCCGTCGGGGATGCCCGGCGCGCTGTAGGCGAGCAGCCGCACGCGCCCGTCCCGCACCACGCCGGCCGCGCTCGGCAGGGTTGTGATCATCAGCTGGATGTGTCCCGCGACGAGGTCCGTCACGGCCGGGCCGGTGCCGCGATACGGCACGTGGTTCA
The DNA here is from genome assembly GCF_012927745.1 of Neoroseomonas marina. Lineage (GTDB taxonomy): Bacteria > Pseudomonadota > Alphaproteobacteria > Acetobacterales > Acetobacteraceae > Neoroseomonas > Neoroseomonas marina. The sequence goes on along the minus strand of NZ_JABBKX010000001.1, from coordinate 140,957 downwards.
TCCGCACGCCGGCGCGCTGGCAGAAATACTCGGTGACGAAGTGGTTGATGCCGCCCGGCCCCGAGGTGCCGTAGTCGATCCGCCCGGGACGTTCCTTCGCGAGGTTCACCAGGTCCCGCACGCTGCGCACCGGCAGGTCGTTGTTGACGATGACGATGAAGGGCGAACGCCCCAGCCAGGCGACCGGCGTGAAGTTCTCGAGCACGCCCCAGGGGACGCGCTGGGAGACCGAGGTTGTCGCGAAGGAGGAGGAGGAGACCATCAGCGTGTAGCCATCGGCAGGGGATTGCGCGACCGAGGTCGCGCCGATCGCCCCGCCGGCGCCGGGCCGGTTCTCGATGATCACCGGCTGGCCGAGCCGCTGCTGCAGCCGTTCGGCGAGCGGGCGGGCCACCACGTCGTTCGACCCGCCGGGCGGGAATGGCACCATGATCTTCACGGGGCGGTTCGGCCAGGCACCCTGGGCGCGCACCGCGGGCGCGGCCAGCGCAAGCCCCGCGGCGAGGGTCGCACGGCGGCCCATCGTGATGGTCATGGTCTCACTCCCGGTCGTTTCCTCGGTCGAGTGTCGCGCAACCCGTCATGCGCCGGAAGCCGGGGACGTCAGCACCGCGTTAACCCGCGCCTGTCACACCACGGAGCAGACCAGGAGGGTCCGCCGCCGATGGAGTCGGACAGGCCATTCCGGGAATGGCCGCTGGAACAATTGGCCGAACAGGCCGTGCTGCACCGCGCCGATGCGCGGGTCCTGGCAGGGCTGGCCGCCGAGGCCGCACGTCGGCCCGGCGTGCGCGCCAAGGCGGTCCACGCCCGGATCCGGCAGTTGCAGGATGGAGCTGCGCCGGCAGCCAGTGCCGGCGTGCCCGAGCTCCGCGAGATGCTGGCCGCCGCGGCGGGGGAGATCGCCCGCCTGCGTGCCCGGCTCGCGGCGGCCACGGCCGAGGAAGCGGCGTCCGGTCCGCACCGCCGCGTCTATCTGACCCCCGACGCACCTGCCTGGCTGATTGCGGAAGTGCGCCGGGCCTTCCGCCGGCGCTATCATCCGGATGCCCAGCCCGACACGTCGCGGCGGAGTCGGGCGGAGGAGGTCTTCAAGCGCGCGGAAGAAGTGTTCGTGGCAATCGAGCGCACCAAGTAGTTGTAATTGCTCGGATCATTTCCCGCGATCACGCAACCGCGAGTTTCTTGAATGGAGACGTAACCCCGGTTACGTTCGATTTTCGAGAGCGGGGACCAGAATAGACCCCATGAGTACGGGAACGATTCCCCTTCCGAACCGGAAGGCGATCCAGAGCTGGCCTTCGGCGCGGCTGCTGGAACTCGCGGAGGCGAACGTCGCCGATCGCGACCTGCTGGAATTCATCCAGGTCGAGCTGAAGCGTCGCGACGTCGAGGTCGCGCACGCGGCGGCCCAGCGCATCGCGGACCTTCTCACCCGCGGTGCCGCGACCGCAGCCGCCGCCCCGGCCGATGACGATGACGAGGATGCCGTCGCGCAGCGGGACCTTCGGATCGGCGCGCTGAAGGCGCGGATCGAGGCCCTGGAACAGCGCGTGCGCGAGTCCGAGATGCGGGCGACGGCGGCCGAGCGCACCCTGTCGATGGAAGCGCTGCCGGCGCGCGGCAGCGGCCTGCTGCGCCGGGTGCATCTCGCGGATACGGCGCCGGCCTGGCTGATCGACGCGGCGCGGCGCGCGTTCCGCCTGCGTTTTCATCCCGACCGTTTCGCTGACCCGCTGATGAAGTCGCGGGCCGAGGAAACCTTCAAGGAGGCCGAGGAGGTCTTCCGCCAGATCTCCGGCGGAAGCTGACCCGCGCGGCGCTCACAGCGCCGCGGCGGCCTCCAGCACCTGTGCCGCGTGGGCCTCTGGCTTCACCTTGCGCCAGATCCTGACGATCTTGCCGTCGGCGCCGACCAGGAAGCTGCTCCGCTCCATGCCCATGTAGGTCTTGCCGTACATGGATTTCTCGACCCAGACGCCATAGGCCTCGGCGACCTTGTGGTCCTCGTCCGAGGCGAGCGGGAACTCGAGGCCGAACTTCTGGGCGAACTTGTCGATCGGCGGGATCGGATCCGGGCTGACGCCGATCACCTCGAGGCCGAGCTTCCCGAGCTGCGGCAGGGCCTCCTGCACGCCGCAGGCCTGCTTCGTGCAGCCCGGCGTATTTGCCTTCGGGTAGAAGTACAGCAGGTAGGGCCTGCCCTTCAGCGCGGCGGAGGACACCTCCCGCCCGCCCGAGGCCTTCATCGTGAACGCGGGCGCCTTCTTGCCCTCGGCCAGTTCGGTCATGCGCGATCCTCGTTGATGTCGGGGCGGCCGAGGCGCCGTTCGAACACCGCGCGGACCTCGTTCGCCCGCCGGGCCATCTGTGCCTGGAGTGCAGGGAGGTCAACCGGCGCTTCGTTCGGCGTCAGGCGGCGGCAGACATTCAGCAAGGCCGCGGCGACGCTGTCGGGCAGCACCTCTTCCTTCCAGCGACCCACCGTGAGGCGCAGGAGGCCGCTCACGGTGCGCCACAGCCGCTCGGCGGCAATCAGCCCCGCAGCCTCGTCGGCCTCCAGCACGCCGGCCTCGGCCAGGCGTGCGAGGGCAAGGCGCGTCGTCGTCGCAAGGGCGCCCGGGTACTGGCGGGCATGGGCGATCTGCAGCGCCTGGGCGACGAACTCCACCTCGACGAGCCCGCCGCGGCCGAGCTTCACGTCCCACGGCCCGTCGGGCGGCAGGTCCCGCAGCATCCGCGCGCGCATCGCGACCGCGTCCGGGATCGCCTTTTCCGCCGCGTCGGGGCGCAGCAGGGCGGCACGGATCGCCGCCTCGATCTTGCGCTTGAGGCCCGGCGGTCCTGCCACCACCCGGGCCCGGGTCAGCGCCATGCGCTCCCAGGTCCAGGATTCCTCCGCATGGTAGCGCTGGAAGGAGGACAGCGAGACGGCGACGGGCCCCTTCGAGCCAGAAGGCCGCAGCCGCATGTCGACTTCGTAGAGCCGGCCCTCGGCCCCCGGCGCGTTGATCGCGCCGATGACCTGATGCGCGAGGCGCGCGAAATACTGGCTGACGGGCAGGGGGCGGGGGGCGGGCTGGCCGCGCTTCGCCTTGCCTTCGCTCATCTCCGCCTCGGCGGCGTGATCGTAGATCAGCACCAGGTCGAGATCGGATCCCGGCAGCATCTCCCGCCCGCCGAGCTTGCCGAGCGCAACCACGGCGAGAGCGCCGCCCTTGACCTTCCCGTGCCGCTCCGCGAAGGCAGCGGTGACATGCGGCAGCAGGGAGGAAATGGCGGCGTCGGCCAGCGCGGAGCGCGCCTCGCCCGCCGCATCCACGTCGATCGACCCTTCCAGGGCCGCGGCGTCGATCTCGAACTTGCCCTCCTGGACCAGGCGGCGGGCGGCCTCGAAGGCTTCCTCGATGTGGCGCGCGTCCTTCAACTGGGCGGGCAGGGTCTGGGCGGCGTTGCCGATCGTTCCGCTGGCGCCGACCAGCAACCCTTCCAGCGCCGCGGTGTGGCTGGCCAGGAAGTCGGCGAGCTGCGGCGCGGCGCCCAGGATGCCCGCGAGCCGGTCGAGCAGGGCGGGATTGCGCGACAGCAGGCTCAGCACCTGCACCCCGGCGGCCAGCCGTCCGAGCACCCCGTCGAGCCGGGCCAGCGCCGCATCGGGGTCCCGCTGCTTCGCGAAGGCCCCGAGCAGCGCGGGCATCAGCGCGGTGAGGATCTCGCGCGCCCGCTCGCTGCGCGTCGCGCGGGTATGGCCGTGGTGCCAGCCGCGGATCAGCGCCGCGACGCCCGAGGGGTTCATGTAGCCCATGGACCGCAGCGTCGCGATCGTTGCCGGGTCGTCCTCGACGCCGGTGAAGACGAGGCTGCCCTTGATCTCCTCCGAGGCCAGCGTCGGCTCCGCCTCGAACATCCGGCCGTAATGGCGCTCGACCTTCACCATGTGGCCGGTGAAAGCGGCGCGGAAGGCGTCGGCGTCCTTGAAGCCGAGGAAGGAGGCGATGCGCGCCACCCCCTCGGCGTCTTCCGGCATGCGGTGGGTCTGCCGGTCGGCGACCATCTGCAGCCGGTGCTCGAGGTTGCGCAGGAACACATAGGCGTCGGCGAGGTCGGCCGCGGCCCTTCGGTCGATCTTGCCCGCCGCGGCGAGGGAGGACAGCGCGCCCAGCGTCGTCGGGTCGCGCAGGCCGGGGTCGCGTCCGCCCCAGATCAGCTGCAGCACCTGGGCGGTGAACTCGATCTCGCGGATGCCGCCACGGCCGAGCTTCACATCGTGGCCTTCCACCTCGATGGTCGCATTCGCGCCCTTGGCGCCCTTGTGGGCGTGGATCTGGCGCTTGATGGAATGGATGTCGGCGACCGCGGCGAAGTCGAGGTGCCGGCGCCAGACGAAGGGGCGGATCTCGCGCAGGAAGGATTCGCCGGCGGCCCGGTCCCCGGCCACCGGGCGTGCCTTGATCATGGCGGCGCGTTCCCAGTTCTGCCCCATGCTTTCGTAATAGGTGATGGCCGCCGGGATCGAGACGGCAAGCGGCGTCGCGGCGGGGTCGGGCCGCAGCCGAAGGTCGGTGCGGAAAACATAGCCCTCGGCCGTGCGTTCCTCGAGCAGCCGAACCAGGTCGCGGGCGATCCGGACATAGACCGCCTGGGCCTGGTCGGCGTGGTAGGCTGCCGCCGTCGGCTCGAACAACACCATGAGGTCCACATCGGACGAGTAGTTCAGTTCCCGCCCGCCGAGCTTGCCCATCCCGAGCACGACGAGGCCGGAATTCCGCCCGACGATGCGCGGATCCGCCCGGCTGGCGCCGGAAAGCCGGAGTTCGCCCCGCTCGGCCGCATGGCGCAGCAGGTGCGCGCAGGCCGCGTCGATGGACGCCTCCGCCAGGTCCGACAGCGCCCCGGTCACCCGGTCGAGCGGCCAGAGCCCGGTGATGTCGCCGAAGGCCGCTGTGAGCGCCCCCTGCCGCTTGGCCTGGCGCAGCAGCGTCGCGAGCGCGGGGCGGGGCGTTTCGGGATCGATGCGGCCGAGCGGATCGATGGCGCGGGCGAAGGCCTCGTCCGGGCCGCGCTCGGCCATCAGCAGCAGCGTGGCCGACTCCCGCGCCGCCAGGTCCGCGAGGTAGGGGCTGTGCCCGCCCAGCGCGTCGAGCAGCGCGGCGCCCGCGGCGGTCGCCGCGAAGGCGGCCTCGGCCGCGCCGCGTTCGGCGAAGGTTTCCCGCGCCACGGTGGCCGCGGCGGGATCGAAGGGGCGGGGCAGGCGCTCGGGCGCGAAACAAGCCGGCATGACGGGGCAGGGAAGCGGTGAGGCGCGCCGCCGGTCAAGCCGGGCGGTATGTGAGCCGCTGCCTGCGGCTCATCCTGGCAGGCGTCGTGCTGGCGGCGGCCGGGGTGACCGCGCTGGCCTGGCGGTTCGAACAGGGGCCCCTGCCGATCCCTTGGCTGGCGCAGCGGGCCGAGGCGGTGCTGAACGCCCCCGGTGGCGCGACGCGCCTCGAGATCGGCGGCGCCTCGGTCACCTGGGCAGGGTGGCGGGAGGGCCACCGTTCGCCCCTGGGCCTGTTCCTGCAACGCGTCCGGCTCGTCGAGCCGGATGGATCGGTCCGCGCGGAGCTGCCGGATGCGATGGTCTCCCTGTCCGTCACCTCGCTGCTGCGGGGGCAGGTGGCGCTGCGGGGAATGGAGCTGCGCGGCCTGGAACTGCGTGCGGTCCGCGCGGCCGATGGCGCGTTCCGGCTCGATCTCGGCACGCTTGGCGGTGAGGCCGCGGGAGAAGCCGGGTCACCCGTCGCGGAGGGCGACGGAGCGCTCCTGACGATGCTGGCGGAGCTCATGCAGCCGCCGACCGAAGGCTCGCCGGTCGGCGCGCTGCAATCGCTGCGGCTGCTCGATGCGCGGCTCACCGTGGCCGACGCGCAGCTCGGCCGGGTCTGGAGCGCGGAACTCGGCTGGCTGGCGATGACCCGGCGGCACGGCGGCGGGATCGATCTCGCGGGCAGCGGTGTCTTCACCCTTGGGGGGGAGCAGGTGCCGTTGGTCATCTCGGGCATGGTCGAGGGCACCGCCTTTCGCGGCCATGCGGCGCTGACCCTGCCGGCGATCCGTCCGGCGGCGCTGGCACGGGCGTCGCCTGCCCTGGGCGCGCTGGCCGCGCTCGATGCCCAGGCCTCGGCGACCCTTGCCGTGCGGCTCGAAGGCCTGCGGATCCCCTCGGAGGCCGAGGCGCGGCTGCGGGTCGGCCCTGGCGTGATCGATCTCGGCGACCGCGGCCGGATTCCGCTGCGCGGGCTGGAGGCCGACGCGGCCCTCGCGGACGGGCGCCTGCAGGTCGACAGCGTCGTGCTGCGGACCGCGGCCCCGCCGGGCGCGATCGCGCCGGCCCCCACCATCACCGGCACCGGCCGGGCGCAGCAGACGGAGGCCGGCTGGCGGGGTGAAGCGACCCTCCGGGTCGACCAGGTGGCCTTCGCCGATCTTGGGCACTACTGGCCGACAGGCATCGCGCATGGCGCCCGCGAATGGATCGCGGACAACATCACCGGGGGCGTCGTGCGCGGCGGCGAATGGCGCCTGGGCCTGGAGGGCGATCCGGCCTCCGGCCGGATCGCCGTCACCTCCCTGGAAGGCAGCGCGACAGCGGAGGACGCGGAGGTCCATTGGCTTCGGCCCATTCCGCCCGCACAGCAGGTGCGCGGCGTGGCGCGCTTCGGCCGGGATGCGATCGAGCTGGAGGTCCGCGGCGGGCGACAGGCCGGCGGCGCCATCGGGGTGCGCGACGGTCGCATCCGCTTCGCCTTCGACACCGAGCCCGAATCGGCCGAGATCACGCTGCAGCTCGACGGATCGCTGCCCGATGTCTGGACGCTGCTGCGGCATCCGCGCCTGCATCTGTTCGATTCACGCCCGCCACCGGTGCCCGCGATCTTCGGGACGCTGCGCGAGGCGCGGCTGCAGCTCGCCTTCCCGCTGATCTCGGACCTGCCGGTCGAGCGCCTGCGGGTCAGCGCGACCGGACGGGCCACCGAGGTTCGCGTGCCGCGCGCCCTGCTGGGCAAGGACCTCGAGCGCGGGGCCTTCGAGTTCTCCGCCGATACCGAGGGGCTGCGCATCAACGGCACGGGCGTGCTGGCGGGCATTCCGCTGCGCATCCAGCAGGAGGCCGATTTCCGCCCCGGCAACGCCAACCAGGTGGTGGCGCGGGAGGTCGTGACGGGCCGCGCCGATGCGCGGCAGATCGCCGGGCTGGGGCTCGACCCACGGCCCTTCGTCGAAGGCCAGGTCGGCATCGATTCACGCAGCGAGACGCGCCGCAACGGGCAGACCCGGGTCCGGTTGCGCACCGACTTCACCCAGTCGCGGCTGGCCGTCGATGCGCTGTCCTGGGCCAAGCCGCCCGGCGTCACCTCGGCCGGGGAGGCGATGCTGATCCTGCAGAACGGCACGCTGCAGCGGATCGAGGGCATCCGCGTCACCGCCCCCGACGCGCTGCTGCGGGGCACCGCCGGCGAGACACGCGACAACATTCCGGGCCGGATCGAGATCCAGCAGGCCCAGTTCGGCCGCAACCGCATGACGGGGGAGATCTTTCCGCCCCGCTCGGGGTCGGCCGGCTGGCAACTGGCGCTGCGCGGGCCGGTGCTGGACCTGGCGCCGGTGCTCGCCGCGCCGCCGCCGCCGCCGGCCGCCGGGGGGGAGGAGGGCGGCGGGCAGAGCGTGTCCGTCGAGGCCCGCTTCGACCGGATGCTGCTGCGCGAGGACCGCGCCTTAACGGGCGTCACCGCCTCCGCGCGCGTCAACGGCCAGGGCGTGGTCAACGCCGCGGAGGTGCGCGGCCGCGTCGATGGCGGCGGGGACTTCGACATGCGCATCACGCCCGAGGGCGGCGGGCGGCGCTTCCTGCTGACCAGCGAGGATGGCGGCGCGCTGCTGCGCGCCTTCGGCGTGCTGCGTACCATCCAGGGCGGGCGACTGACGGTCGATGCCACCTATCCGCATTCGCGTGCCGGGGCCCCGCTGACGGGTGCGGCGGAACTCGAGAACTTCGCGGTGCGCGACGCGCCTGCGCTGGCGAAGCTGCTGCAGGCCATGACGGTCTACGGGGTGTTCGACGCGCTGTCGGCCCAGGGTCTCGCCTTCGCGTCGCTGACCGCGCCCTTCACGCTGACGCGGGAATCGCTGGTGCTGAACGACGCGCGGGCCTTCTCGGTGTCGCTCGGCATCACCGCCAAGGGGCGCATCGACCGGCTGCGCGAGACGATCGACATGGAGGGCACCATCGTGCCGGCCTATGTCTTCAACTCGCTGCTCGGGCGCATCCCGATCCTGGGGCGGGTGTTCAGCCCCGAGCGCGGCGGCGGTCTGTTCGCCGCGACCTATCGCATGCGCGGGCCGCTCGCGGACCCGAACATCTCGGTCAATCCGCTTGCCGCCCTCACACCCGGTTTCCTGCGCGGCGTGTTCGGCCTGGGACAGGACGCGGCGCCGACGACGCCGCGATAGGGTGACGCGCCGCCCCTTGCGTCCTAGCCTGCCCCGCGGATCGCAAGGAGCAGCCCATGACCGGCATCGCGAAGAGCCCCGAGGAACTCGCGCTGATGGAGGCCGCGAAGCGCGTGCTGCCCGCGGGCGGCTTCGGCAACTTCCCCGCCGACATCGTGATCCGTTCCGGCAAGGGCGGTCACGTGCAGGACGTCTCGGGCAACGACTACATCGACTACCTGCTCGGCTCCGGGCCGATGTTCATCGGCCACGACCATCCGGCGGTGACCGAGGCGGTGCTCGCGCAGATCCCCAAGGGCACCACCTTCTTCGCCAACAACGAGCACGGCATCCGCCTTGCCGAGGCGATCGTCGACGCGGTGCCCTGCGCCGAGCAGGTGCGCTTCCTCACCTCCGGCACCGAGGCCGATTTCTACGCCATGCGCCTCGCGCGCGCGTATCGCGGCCGCCCGAAGATCGTGAAGTTCGAGGGCGGCTACCACGGCATGTCCGACTGGGCGCTGATGAGCCTCGCACCCAAGCGCCTCGCGAACTTCCCCGAGGCGGTGCCCGACAGCCCGGGCATTCCGGACGCGCTGCGCAACGACGTGCTGGTCGCCCCCTACAACGACATCGAGGCCGCGGTGCGACTGATCGAGGCGCACCAGGACGAGATCGGCGGCGTCATCATGGAGCCGCTGCAGCGGCTGATCCCGCCCAAGCCGGGCTTCCTGCAGGCGGTGCGCGAGGTGACCGCGCGGCTCGGCATCCCGCTGATCTTCGACGAGGTGGTGACCGGCTTCCGATTCGCCTACGGCGGCGCGCAGGAATACTACGGCGTGACGCCGGACATCTGCACCATGGGCAAGATCGTGGGCGGTGGCTTCCCGCTCTCGGCGATCGGCGGCAAGCGCGAGATCATGGCCCTGTTCGACAAGGCCGCGGTGGGCGAGGAACGGTTCCTCACGCAGATCGGCACGCTGTCGGGCAATCCGGTCGCCGCCGTCGCGGGGCTCGCGACGCTCGAGGTGCTGCGCGCGCCGGGCACCTACGAGAAGGTCTTCGCCACCGGCCGGTCGCTGATGGACGGCATCGTGACGCTGATCGCCGAGGCCGGCATCCCGGCGCAATGCGTGGGCGAGCCGGTGCTGTTCGACGTCGTCTATGCCGAGGGCGACCTGCGCGACTACCGCAGCATGCTGCGCCAGGACGCCGCGATGCAGAAGCACGTCAACACCGTGCTGCGCGCCCGTGGCATCCTGAAGGGGGACAGCAAGTACTACGTCTCGACCGCGCATACCGCGGCCGACATCGCGCAGACCCTCGACGCCTTCCGCGCGGCGCTCGCGAGCCTGCCGGCGACGCGCAAGGTCGCCTGACGTCTTGACGGAAGGGCCTGCGCGCTTCAGCAGGCCCTTCCCAGACGAGACGCCACACGGGGGAGACCAGCATGGCGGACAGCCAGGACGCGGCGCGGCAGGAACTGCTCGCGATGCGCAAGACCATCGACAACATCGACGCGGCGATGATCCACATGCTCGCCGAGCGCTTCCGCTGCACCCAGCGGGTCGGGGCGCTGAAGGCGAAGCACGACATGCCGCCCGCCGACCCGAAGCGGGAGGAACAGCAGGTCGCGCGCCTGCGCGCGCTGGCGAAGGAAGCCGACCTCGATCCCGAATTCGCCGAGAAGTACCTCGCCTTCGTGATCCGCGAGGTGATCCGCCATCACGAGGCCTTCGCGCGCACCCGGCACGAGGGCTGACGCCCCCGGCCGGCCTTCAGGAACGCGCCGTCACTTCGTTCCCCACATCCGGTCCCCCGCGTCGCCGAGGCCGGGCCGGATGTAGCTGTGGTCGTCGAGCTGCCGGTCGATCGCCGCGGTCCAGACCGGCACGTCCGGGTGATGGGCGTGGAAATGCGCGAGGCCCTCGGGCACTGCGAGCAGGCTGACGAAACGGATCTCCCTGCACCCACGCGCCTTGAAGCGATCGACCGCGGCAACCGCGGAATGGCCTGTCGCGAACATCGGGTCGAGGATCAGCACCAGGCGGTCGGCCACGTCGGGCGGCGCCTTGAAGTAGTACTCCACGGCCTGCAGCGTCGCCGGGTCGCGATAGAGCCCCACATGGGCCACGCGCGCGGCCGGCACCAGCGCCAGCATCCCGTCCAGCATGCCGAGCCCCGCGCGCAGCACCGGCGCGAGCACCAGTTTCCGCCCCGCGATGCGCGGGGCCATCATCGGTTCGAGCGGCGTCTCGATCGGGGTGCTCTCGAGCGGCAGGTCCCGCGTCACCTCGTAGCAGAGCAGCATCGAGATCTCGCCCAGCAGCCGGCGGAAGTCGCTCGATGGGCAGGTGGCGTCCCGCATCAGGGTGAGCTTGTGCTGCACCAGCGGGTGGGAGACGTGATGGACCTGTCCCGTCATGCGCCGATGCGATCCTCTCTGCGCGGTTCCATGGGGCGCAGGCGCGCCCGCGGGCCGTCTTTCGCGCAAAGCCGGCCGGCCCGCCAGAGGCTGCTACAGTAGAAACCAATAGGTTGAATTTTATGTATCGTAATTTTACCATCGCGGGCGATGCCCGATACCGGCCTCCTTCCCGAAGCGCTGTTCCAGCCTGCCGACGCCGGCGGCCGCGTCGTCGTCATCGGTCTGGGCTATGTCGGGCGGCCGCTCGCGCTGGAAGCGGCGGCGAGCGGTTTCGAGGTGACGGGCTTCGACCTGGATCCGGTCGCCGTCGCCGCCTGTGGCGAGACGATCCGCGCCACCTCCCGTGCGCGGGACCTGCCACCCGCCTCGACCTGGCTGATCTGCGTGCCCACGCCGCTCGATGCCGAGGGACGGCCGGACCTGTCCGCCGTCGCCGCCGCACTGGAGACCTGCCGTGCCCATGCGCCGCACGGCGCCCTGGTCTGCCTGGTCTCGACCTGCCAGCCCGGCGCGACCAACGGGCTCTGCCGCCGCATCCTCGAACGCTATGGGCGCCAGGTCGGGCGCGACATCTTCCTCGCGGTTTCGCCCGAGCGCGAGAATCCGGGTGACCCGATGGGCGGGCCGCGGCGCATCCCCCGCCTGCTCGGCGCGCCTGACCCCGTGTCCCTGGCTCGGGCGCGCGCCTTCTGGGAACGGATCACGGACCGCGTCATCACCGTTTCCGCCCCCGAAGTGGCGGAATGCGCGAAGCTGCTCGAGAACACCTATCGCCTGGTGAACGTCGCGCTGATGGATGAGCTCCATCGCGCCTTCGCCGCCTTCGGGGTGGCGACGCGGGAGGTGGTGGCGGCCGCCGCCACCAAGCCCTTCGGCTTCCAGCCTTTCTGGCCGGGGCTGGGCGCCGGCGGGCACTGCATTCCGGTCGACCCGGCGTACCTCCAGATGGAAGCGCGGCGGGCCGGGGCGGCCGCTTCGCTGCTCGACGCGGCGCTCGCGGCGAACCGGGGGCGGCCGGCGCGGGTGCTCGGCGCGGTGGCACAGGCGATGGACGGGCGGCTCGCCGGGCGGCGCATCCGCGTCGCGGGCGTGACCTACAAGCCCGGAGTGGCGGACCTGCGCGGTGCGGCGCCCGTCGCGCTGCTGCAGGGGCTCTCGGCCTGCGGGGTGGATGTGTCCTGGTGCGACCCGCTGATCCGCGAGGTGCCGGAGGACCTGGCGCGCTGGCCGCGCGCGGCGACCTTCGCCGAGGGCGTGCCGGAGGCGATCGTGCTCGGCACGCCACACCGCGACTTCGACCTCGCGCGCCTGGCCGAGGCCGCGCCGCTGGTCTTCGACCCCTTCGGCGTGCTGCCGCAGGACCCCGGAGGCCGGGTGCGCGTGGTCTGATCCGTGACGGTCAGCGCGGCGGCGCGGTCAGCCGAGACGGCAGGACGACGGTGTTGCCGACCGCATAGACGACGCAGGTGCCGACCAGCCTTTCGCGCTGCGCCATCGTGCGGCACGCGGCGAGCGCCTTCTGGGTCGCGTCCTGGTCGTCGCGCGCACGCGTCGCGACGGTGACGCGGCCCTGGGGATGCAGCGCCATCGCCTTGGCCCCGGGCTGCGACGCATAGGTCATGACCTCCGCCATCTCGGGCCGGCGCCGGGCGGCGATCGCGGGCACGCGCTCGGGGTCGTAGGCGCCGGCGTATTGCAGGCGGGACATGTCGCGCCGGCGGTTCGCGAGTTCGGGCGGCACGACGGTGTCGTTCACCGCGACCAGGATGCAGGGCGTGCCGAAGGTCAGCTGGCAACGCTCGAGCATCACCACCTCGGCATCCTCGGCGGTGGCGAAGCCCTGCACGCGGAAGGCCGTCGCGCGTTCCGGGTTGACCGCCAGCGCGCGGTTCCCGGGGGAGGCGACATAGCCATCCGCCGTGGTGCGCGCATTGGCGGGCGCGAGGCTGGGGATCCGTGACGCCAGCGCCGCCGCCGTCAGCCGCGGTACCGCGGCCGCGACCGGCTCGGACGGGCGCACCGGCGCTGCGACGGGCGGCACCGGCGCGACCGCGGCCGCGACCGCGGGGGCCGGTTCCATCGCCTGCAGGCGTGCGCGCGCCAGCGGCGCGAAGGTGCCGCTGGGAAAGCGTTCGAGATAGGCGCGGTAGTCCGCCGCCGTGTTGCCCGCCCGCACCGTTTCCCAGAACAGGAGCTCGGCGCGGTCGTCGCGCGGCGCGGCAGGGGCGGGTGGGGCCGGTGTCGGGGGCACGTTGATGGCGGCGGGGATGAAGTAGAAGGCGCCCTCCATCGCCGAATGTTCCCACGGCACCTGGCGGCCGCCGGTGGCCTCGCGCACGTCGCGCCGCACCTCGGCCATCATGGCCCGCAATTCGAGGCCGGGCGTCGAGATCTTGCGCAGCAGCGCGGCGGTGAAGGGGCTGTTCTGGCCGGCGCCGTCCTCGGCGACCTCGCCCGGCGCGGTGGCGAAGGCGATCAGCGTGCCGACCGCGGCGCGCACAGGCGTCAGCCCCGGCCCCGTGGCGATGCCGCGCGTCGCGCTCGCGAGCCGCAGGCGGAAGGGATTGTCGCGGCAGCCATCGAGCAGGACGATCGACACGCGCGCGCTTTCGAGCTGCGCGAGGATGCTGTCGAGGTCGAGCGCCTCGAACCGCAGGTCGCGGTCGGTGCGGATGTCGGTCGAGACGGGCAGCAGCCAGTTCCGTCCGCCGAATTCCAGCGCGTGGCCGGCGTAGAAGAACAGCGCGGCCTCCGCGCCGACCGCCCGCTGGCCGAGCCGCCGGACCGCCTGTTCCATGGCGAGCCGGTCGGGATCGATCACCAGATCGGTCTCGAAGCCCATGCCGCGCAGCAGTTCCGCCAGCGCGCGCGCATCGTTGGGCGGATTGGCGAGCGGCGGGATGGCACGATAGGCGCCGACGCCCATGACGAGGGCCACGCGCGCGCCCGGCTGCGCGACCGCCGGGGCGGCGAGCACCAGCAGCGCGGCGAGGGCGACGATCAGGTGGCGCAGGCAGCCCCGCATGACGGCCGGTCCATACACGATCGAATCATCCTGCGCATTGCGTTCGGTCACGCGCCCTGAAGCACTTCGTGGCGCAGGAGCTTCAGCAGGGCCGCGAGGCGCGGTGCGAGAAGCAGCGACTGTCCGTAGCGGTGGCGTCGCGCGCGATCCTCCGCAGCCTCCGGCGGTGGCGTCTCCCCGGGCCGCAGCAGCGGCAGGGACCGGTGCTCCGCCTCGGTGAACAGGGTGGCGAGACCTGGCGCGTCCAGCACCGGCACGCTCCCGGCCAGCAACGCGCGGACCAGGCCCTCGCGATCCGTCGCCGCCATCGTCGCGGGTCCGGCCGGCATCGCGGCCGCGTCGACGGCGGAGATCGTGCCGCAGGGCGGCGTCAGCGCCGGCAGGACGATGGCGCGGTCCTGCAGCAGCGCGCTGCGCCGCGCCGCACGCGACGGCACGACAATGTCGAGCCCGCGTGCCGTCGCGGCATTCGCGTAGGCGTCCCGGTCGTCCTCGATCAGCCAGCCCACGACGGGGCCGAGGAAGCCGCCGTCACGCAGGGGCGCGACCCAATCGGCGCCGTCATGGGCGCGCAGCAGCCGCACCACCAGATCGGCGCCCGGGGCTGCGCCCGGCAGGTCGCCGCGGATCTCGAGGGCGACGCCTTCGGCGGCCAGGGCGGCGCGGGCGTCCTCGCGCGCCGCCGCGACCGTGGTCTCGGCGCACCAGGCATCGATGAGCAACAGCCGTACGGGGCGGCCATGCTGGGTCATCGCGCCGCGCAACCGCGCACGGATCGCGTCCTGGCGAGCGGGCGGGGGCGCGGGTGCGGCGACGCGGTCGCGCACGGCGACCTGCTCGTCGGCCAGCGCGGTCCGCGCCGCCGTGCGCTGCGCCGCGTGGATGCGATAGAAGGCCGCTGGCCAGGGCACCTGCAGGATGCGCGGTCGTTCCGCCGCCGCGCGCAGCCAGAGCTCGTAGTCGAAGACGGCGGACAGCGACGTGTCGAGCCGCCCGCCCAGCTTTTCCCAGAAGCGGCGCGCGACCAGCGCCTCGGGCTGGAGGAAGAAGCGGCCTTCCGCCCAGCGGCCGAACACGTCGCCGAGCGCCTCGGTCGTGAAGCCGTCCGGCCCGTCCGCGAGCGGCGTCTGGTGGCCGAGGATGCGCCGCCCGCGATGGGGCAGGGAGGAGCCGTGGACGATGTCCACCTCCGGTGCCCGCGCGAAGGCGGCGCCGAGGCGATGCAGCGCGCCGGGCGCGAGCAGGTCGTCGGCGTTGATCCAGCCGAGCAGGTCGGCGTCGCTGCCGGCGAAGCCCTTGCAGATCGCCTCGGCGGGGCCGTTGTCGGGCTCGCTGATGACGTGGTGCAGGTGGTGGCTGTGGCGGGCGATCAGCGCCGCCGTACCGTCGGTCGATCCTGCGTCGACGATGACGTGCTCCACCGCCGGATAGCCCTGGGCGGCGACGGAGAGGATCGTCTCCTCGAGCCAGGGGCCGGGATTGAAGCAGGGCGTCACGAGGCGGATGCGCGGCCATGACGCGCCCGCGGGCAGCAGCGCCTCGAAGCCGGCGGGCGGGCGGGCGAAGGGCCAGGGCAGTTCGCCGAAGCTTGGCCAGGCAGCGCCGGCCATCGCGGCCTCATCCGCCGCGGGCAGGGGGGCGAGGATGGCGGCGGCGGCGTCCGGATCGCCCGCTGCCAGCGCCGCGTAGCCGGCATTGAACCGCGCGGCGGGATCGGCGGGCGCTAGGTGGTGCGCGAGCGCGAAGGCGATGCCCGCGCGCGCCGGGCGATGGGTCGCGAGGTGCAGCAGCCCGCCCTCGTTCGGCGCAGCCTCCCCGATGGCGGCGAGCAGCCGGGCGCGCTGGTTGTCTCCGGCCGCGATCGCCGCGGCGCCGAGGGTTCGCAGCAGGTCGCCCCGCCCCGCTTCCTCCACGAGGCGTGCGAGTTCGGCCAGCGCCTCCTCCGGCATCGCCGCGATGGCGCCGGCGGCGGCCTCGGCCATCTCGGCGAGCAGAGCCGTGTCCGCGCCCTCGTTCAGGCTGCGGCGATAGGCAGGCAGGGCGGCGTCGAGGAAGCTGCGCCGCATCAGCGGTCGGGGGCTGGCGCGCCAGGCGTGGCGCAGCACGTCGACGGCGGCCTCCACAGCACCGATGCGGCGCAGCGTGTCGCCGGTCATGCCGAGCAGGTCGGTCAGCACGGGGTCGGTCGCCGCGGCGCCATAGGCCGGGGCGGCGACCGCGCGCGCCGCCGCCGGGCGCGCGAGCCGCGCATGCAGCAGCGCGATCTTCAGCCGGTGCGCCGTGTCGCCCGGCGCCTCGTCGAGCGCGGCCTCGGCCAGTGCGACGGCCTCGGCCTCCTGCCCGGCATCGGCGGCGGCGCGGGCGGCGGTGAGCAACGCCTCCGGCCAGGGCGGGCCGAGCCGGGCGACGAGCAGCCGCCGCGCGCCCTCGGGCAGTCGTCCCGACAGGTGCGGCGGCAGTGGCGCCATCTACTCCGCCGCGCGCATGGTCGGGGCGGGCAGTACCGCGGCGAGCGAGGTGCGCACGACGATCGCCACCGGACCCGGCGCGGCGAGCGCGGCTTCCAGCGCCGGCAGGTCCGCATTGCTGTCCACCCGCGTGACCGGCACGCGGAAGGACGAGCACCAGGTGACGAAATCCGGGTTCTCCAGCGTGGTGCCGGAGACGCGGCCGGGATGCGCCATTTCCTGGTGGATGCGGATCGAGGCATAGGTGCCGTTGTCCGACAGCAGCAGCTTGAGCGGCGCGCGCCGGGCCACGGCGACCGCGAATTCGGCCGCCGTCATCAGCGCGCCGCCGTCGCCCACGGCGGCGATCACCTGCCGGTTCGGGTAGCGCAGCGCGGCCGCCACGCCCGCCGGCACGCCGAACCCCATCGCGCCCGAGAGCGGCGCCACCAGCCGCTGCGGCGGCGTCCAGGCCACCTTGCGGTAGAACGGCGCGCCGAAGGTGCCGGCATCGAGGGTCACGATCGCGTCCGGCGCGGCGATCTCGCCGATGCGGCGCGCCACCTCGGCGAAGGCGACGCCGTCATTGTGGTTGGCCGGACGCACGCCGGTGTCGGCGACATGGATGGCGCGCAGGCGGGCGTTCCAGGCCTCGCGCGCCGCCGGGGCCGCGGGCTGTTCCGCGCCGAGGGCGGCGATCAGCGCCTGCGCATCGGCGGCGAGCGCCATCTCGGCCGGGAAGAGCCAGCCGAGGAAGCGCGGCTCGGCGCAGACATGCACCAGACGCTGCCCCGGCGCGGGCCAGGTCCACCCCTGGGTCGTGATGTCGGTCAGCCGCGTCCCGAGCGCGAGAACGAGGTCGCTTTCCGCGAAGGCCGCGCGCTGCGCGTCGGGATTCCGCAGGCCCAGGTCGCCGGCATAGAGCGGATGATTGTTCGGGAAGAGGTCCTGCCGGCGGAAGGAGACCGCGACGGGCAGGTTCCACGCCTCGGCGAAGGCTTGCAGCGCTTCCCGCCCGCCCGGCCGGTCGAAGGCGTGGCCGGCCAGCAGGATCGGCCGTTCCGCCGTGCGCAGCATCGCCGCGAGGCGCGCGACCTCCGCCGGCGCCGGGATAGCGGGGACGGGGATGGTCGCCGGCATCACCGGCGCCGCGCAGGGCTCGGCCAGCACGTCCTCGGGCAGGGAGATCACGACAGGGCCTGGCACGCCCTGCATCGCCATGGCGTAGCCGCGCGCGATCAGTTCGGGGACCTGGTTCGGCTCGGTCGCCTCGCCGACCCATTTCGCGATGCCGCCGAACATCCGCGCGTAGTCGATCTCCTGGAAGGCGTTGCGGCGCAGGTCGCGCTTCTCCACCTGGCCGACCAGCAGGATCAGCGGCACGGCGTCCTGCTCGGCCGTGTGCACGGCGATCGAGGCGTTGCAGGCGCCGGGCCCGCGGGAGACCAGCACCACGCCCGGCCGCCCGGTCATCTTCGCATCGGCCACCGCCATGAAGCCTGCCCCGCCTTCGGAGCGGCAGGTGACGAGGTCAATCCTGGGATGAGCGTGCAGCGCATCGAGCAGCGCGATGTAGGACTCACCCGGAACGCAGAAGGCGCGGTCGATCCCCTGGTCTGCGAGGAATGCGATCAGGCGCTCGGCGGCAGTGGGCATCGGGCAACGTTTCCTTGTGGCTTGCCTCTCCGATAGCGCGGGACCGGTCGGTGATCCATGGCAGGCGTGCCAATTCGTGCGTATCGCGTTATGTCTCGTGGCGAAGCATGGCGCCGATCGCCCGCCGGGGGCGACGAGCAGCCAGCCCCAGGGAGTGTCCTTTGAAGCCCACACGCCGCTCGACCCTTGCCCTCGCCGTGGCTGCCGCCGCCGCGCCCTCCGTCCTGCGGGCGCAGTCGGCGGGCGAATGGCGCCCGACCCGGCCGATCCGGCTGGTGGTCCCCTTCGCCCCCAGCGGGTCCAACGACATCGTCGGGCGCATCCTGGCGGAACCGGTCGGCCAGATCCTCGGCCAGGCGTTCGTGGTGGAGAACCGCGCCGGCGCCGGCAGCGTGATCGGCACGGAGGCCGTCGCCCGCGCCGCGCCGGATGGCTATACGGTGCTCATCAACAGCGCGCACGCGACCGTGCCCGCCATCGTCGCGCGGGTGCCCTACCACGCCGTCAACGACTTCGCGGGCGTCGCGGTGGCGGGATTCTCGCCGCACGTGCTCGTGGTGAACCCGAACCTGCCGGTGCGGAACGCGCAGGAACTCGTGGCGCTGCTGAAGGCCAATCCGGGCCGCTACAACTTCGCCTCGGCCGGAATCGGCAGCGGCGTGCACCTCGCCGGGGAGCTGTTTCGCAGCACCTCCGACGTGCAGGTGGAAATGGTCCACTACCGGGGCGGCGGGCCCGCCGTGGCGGCGCTGATGTCGGGCGAGGCCCAGTTCGGCACGCCGACCATGGCCTCCTCGATCGGGCAGATCCGGCAGGGGGGCGTGCGGGCGCTCGCCGTCGCGGCCGCGCAGCGCAGCCCGGCACTGCCCGACGTGCCGAGCGCGGTCGAGGCCGGCATCCCGCGCTTCATCTTCGAGGAGTTCTTCCCCATCCTCGCCCCCGCCGGCACGCCGCCGAATGTCCTGAGCGCGCTCGGCGCCGCCTTCCGCACCGCGATCCAGCAGAACGCCGGGAAGCTCAGCGAGATGGCGGGCGTCGCGCCGCGCCCCGGCTACGAGACGCCGGAGCAGGTGATGACGCTCGTGCGCGAGGGCGTCGACCAGTACACGGCCATCCTGCGCGCCGCCGGCGTCCAGCCAGAATAGGCGCGGATCGTTCGACAGGGAGGAAACAACAATGAACATCACGCGCCGCCCGCTGTTGCTGGCGGGCCTGTTCGCGCCTGCCATCGCCCGAGCCCAGGCGGCCTGGCGGCCGGACCGGCCGGTCCGCATCGTCGTGCCCTTCGCGCCGGGCGGGGCGACCGACGTCGTCGCGCGCGTGCTGTCCGAGACGCTGGCCGGCCAGCTCGGCCAGCCGGTCGTGATCGAGAACCGCGCGGGCGGCGCCGCGGGGCTGATCGGTACCGAGTCCGTGGCGAAGGCCGCGCCGGACGGGCATACGCTGCTGCTGCATTCGAACGCGCATGTGGTCGCGCCGAGCCTCGTGGCGCGCATGCCCTACGACCCGATCGCGGATTTCGCCGCGGTCGCGCACAACGGCCGCGTGCCGCAGGTGCTGGTGGTGAACAACCGGCTGCCGGCGAGCGACATGGCCGGCCTGATCACTTGGCTGCGGGCCAATTCGGGCAGGATCAACTTCGCCTCGGCCGGCATCGGCAGCGGCAACCATCTGGCGTCTGAGGTGTTCCGCGCCGCGCTGCCGGGCATCGAGATGCAGATGGTGCAGTATCGCGGCGGTGGGCCGGCCATGGCGGCGGTGATCTCGGGCGACGCGCACATGGCGATCGATCCCATCGCATCGGCCGTCAGCCACATTCGCGCCGGCACGGTGCGCGCGATCGCGGTCGCCGGACCGACGCGCGCGGCGATCCTGCCGGACACACCCTCGGCCACCGAGGCCGGACTGCCGGCCTGGTCCATCGCCGCCTGGTTCGCGACCTTCGCCCCCGCGCGCACGCCGCCCGCGGCCATCGCGACGCTGAACGCGGCCTTCAACGCGACGTCGGAGCGACTGGCCGCGCGGCTCGGCGAACTCGGCGTCGAGCCGCAGCCGCAATACGCCACGCCGGACTCGGTCATGGCCTTCGTGCGGGAGGACATGGTCCGCAGCGCCGCCATCCTGCGCGCCGCCGGCGTGCAGCCCGAATGATGCGGCCGTCCCACCCCGAGGAGCGGTCGCCGCACGAGCCGCCACGGCCAGTCGAGGAGATGCCGCGTCCATGATGAACCGTCGCACCCTGCTCGCCGCCGCGGGCAGCCTCCCGCTCGCGGCGCCGGCGCTGGGGCAGTCGCCCTGGCCGAACAAGCCGGTGCGCGTGATCGTGGGCTTCCCGCCGGGCGGGTCGCTCGACGTCATGACGCGGCTCGCCTGCGAGCAGATGCAGTCCCGCTTCGGCCAGGCCTTCGTGGTCGAGACCCGCTCCGGCGCCTCGGGCAACATCGGGGCGGAGGCGATCGCGCGCGCGACGCCGGACGGCTACACCATCGGCACCATCAGCATGCACAACCTGCTGATCAACCCGCTGCTGTTCACGCGGCTCCCCTATGACGCACGCAAGGACTTCGCCTGGATCAGCGCGATGTGGGACCTGCCCAATGTCGCGGTGGTGCCGGCCCAGCACGTGCCCGCGCGCACCGTTGCGGAATTCGTCACCTGGGCGAAGGCCCGGCTGAACGGGGTCAGCTACGGGTCCTCGGGCGTCGGCACCACGATCCATCTGTCGGGTGCCTACCTCATGGCGCAGGCCGGCATCCGGGCAGAGCACGTGACCTTCCGCGGCGCGGCGCAGACCATCCCGGCGATGCTGTCCGGCGACATCCAGATCGCCGTCGACAACCTCGCCTCCTACGTGCCGGTGATCCAGGAAGGGCGGATGCGGCCACTGGCGGTCACGACGCGGGAACGCTGGCCGGGCCTGCCGGAGGTGCCGACCATGGCCGAGGCCGGCTTCGCGGGCCTGTCCTACGGGCCGTGGCATCTCTGGGCGGCGCCGGCGGGCACGCCGCGGGCGATGATCGACCGGCTGTCGCAGGAAATCCGCACCGCCTTCGCCGACCAGGCGCTGCAGCAGCGCGCGATCGGGATGGGGGCGCGCCTGCTCGGGACGACGCCGGAGCAACTCGCGGAACGGCTCGAGCGGGAACGCCCGATCTGGGCGGAGATGGTGCGGATCTCCGGGGCGCAGCCAGAGTAGGGACGCGGAGGGGCGCCGCCCCTCCGGACCTCCCCGCCAAAGGC
This sequence comes from Neoroseomonas marina, assembly GCF_012927745.1. GTDB lineage: Bacteria > Pseudomonadota > Alphaproteobacteria > Acetobacterales > Acetobacteraceae > Neoroseomonas > Neoroseomonas marina. Next base: position 119,692 of record NZ_JABBKX010000001.1, on the reverse strand, counting down.
CGAAGGGCCTTTGGCAACCGTGACCTTCAGGCGCCGCGCTGGAGCAGGGCGATGACGGCGCGCTGCCAGGTCTCCCAGGCCTGGTCCATCGCCGCGCCGGCCTGTTCGGCCTCGCGGCTCGCGGCGTTCAGGCGCCGGCGGGCTTCCTGCAGCTCGCCGCCGGTGCGGTCCTCGGCGGCCTTGCGCGCGCGGTCCAGCGCCTGGTCGGCCGTGCGGTAGGCGCGGGCCTTCATCCGCGCATCGTCGAGCAGCCCGCGCAGTTCCTGCATCGCGGTGACGACGCCCGCGAGGTCCTCCTTGCCCGGCGTGCCGTCCGCAACGCGCCCCAGGATCTCCTGCAGCCGCTCGAGCGTTCCGGGACCGCCGGGCAGGCGGCGGAGGTTCTGCTCGATGTCGAATTGCTGCCAGCGCAGCAGCACGGGTTCGCCGAGGCCGGTGTCCCACAGCGGCACGTCCTGGCGGACCGCGCGTTCGAAGGGCAGGCGGAGGGTCTGGGTCGTGCCGTCCAGCGCCGCTTCGAAGCGCAGGCCGTAATCGCCTTCGGAAACGGTCGTGAAGCGCGGCGTCGCCCCGGGGCGCCGCGGCACGTCGATGACGAGCGTGCCCCGCGCCCCGCGTGGGTCGACGGCGATCGCCGTCTCCTCGGTCCGGGCAAGGTCGATCGTGACGAAGCCACGGCGCAGCTGGATGCGCGTCACCCGCTCGGTGGTCGAGGAGGACTGGCTGTATTGCACGTCGCGATCGCGCGCGAAGGCGAGGATGCGCCCGTCGCCGGCCGGCATGGCGCGGACTTCCGCGTCGCCCAGGAAGACGCCGGCCTCGGGGCCTTCGAGCCCGTAGACCGTCGCCAAACCATCGGGCAGCGTGCTCTGCGTCGCGTTGCGGATGCGCACGGCGTTCAGCGGGTTCCGAGCCGAGAGATCCTGGATCCACCAGATGCGCTCGGCCGGCAGGCGAACGTCGATGAAGGGAACGTTCGCGGTCTCGCCGCTGCGGATGGTGACGGGTTCGGCGAGCACGAAGGCGACGCGTCCGGCCGACGCCTCGGCCGTCGCGGTGGTGGCAGGCTGGGCGGGCGCGCCGCCGGCGACGCGGCTGCGCGCGTCGGCAGGCTCGGCGAGACGGGCGGCCTGCGGCGCGGCGGCGCCGAATTCCGCGGCGGCGCGTGGCGCGGGCGCGGCCATGACCGGCGGCGGCGGCGGCGGCGGGCGGGCCCCGGTGTCGGGCCGCACCTGCACCGCGCCGGCGACGCGTACCGGCAGTTCCGGCCGCGGCACGGTGATCGGTTCGTAGATCGGCTGGCGGAAGGCCGCGGCGTCACCCGAGACGAGGGCAAGGCGGATGCGGTCCCAGTCGCTGCCGGAGGCATTCTCGACGACCGCCCAGCCCTGCAGCCGCGCCGGGGCGGTGCCGGCGGCGGCGCCCATCGGCGGCACCAGCAGCCGGTAGGACGGCTTCCACAGCGGCGCGCCGGCGACATAGAGCACCGCCACCTGGCGCGCCCGGTCTGCGCGCAGGCGAATCTCGATGGCCCGCTCATCCTCCGCGCGGGCCGCGGCCAGCGCCTCGGCCGCGCGGGCGACGCGGGCCGCGAGGCCGGTGTCGGTCAGCTTCACCTCATCGCCTTCGCGCAGCAGCACGGTGACGAGGCCGCGCTCCGTGATGAGGGACAGGCGCAGGCCGGCCGTCACCTCGCTCGCATCGGCGATGCGGCCGCGGGCGCCGCCGGCCTCGGCTTCCTGTCCGCGCAGGCCGGCGAACAGGCGCGCGCGCGATTCGAAATCCTCGGGGCGCAGCGGCAGGCCCCGGAAGGCCTCGCCGGCGAGGTCGCGCGCGGGCAGGCGGAGGCCCTCCACCGTGCCGGCGGTGTCGACCACGATCAGGCTGCGCAGCAGGTCGTCCACGTCCTCGGTCGGCGCACGGAAGGTGACGCTGTCCTGCGGCCCGACCTCGCCGGCGCGCTCGATCTGCGCAAGCCCGGCGGAGGAGAGCGTCACGCTGCGCACCGGCAATTCGTTCCCAAGGGCGGTGGAGGCCATCAGGACGAAGGCCAGGGTCAGGCGGCGCATGGGCATCTCCTCTCCGCAGGGGGACGGAGGGTAGGGGGGCACGCCGCCTAGAGGAAGGTCGGAACGATCGAGGCGACCATCAGGGCCGCCATCACGATGTTGAAAGTCCGGAGCGTCCCGGGCGTGCGCAGCAGGCGCGCCGCCCCGGCGCCGAGCCAGGCCCAGACCAGCGTGCAGGGCAGGCAGACCAGCGCGAAGGCGGCCGCGATCCGCAACGTTTCGGCGAAGGTGTCGCCGGCCGGGGTGGTGAAGGCGGGGATGGCGGCGAGCGCGATCATCCAGGCCTTGGGGTTCACCCATTGGAACAGGGCCGCGCCCGTGAAGCCGAGGGGTGGCCGGGACGGACCCTCGCCGGGCGCGCCGGCGCGGGCGATCTTCCAGGCGAGGACCAGGAGCCACGCTCCGCCGCCCCATTTCAGCAGCGCATGGAGGGCCGGCCAGGCGGTGAAGGGCGCGGCCAGGCCGAGGCCCACGATGACCAGCATGGCCGCGAAGCCGAAGGTGATGCCGAGCATGTGCGGCAGCGTGGCCCGCACGCCGTTGTTCGCCGCCGACGCCGCGACCATCAACACGTTCGGCCCCGGCGTGACGGAGGTCGCGACGGCGAAGGCGAACAGTGGCAGGAGCGTTTCCATCCGCCGATGCTATGTCAGTAATGCTGACCTTAATATGCGGCCTTGCCGGACCGCCCATGCGCGTGTCGCATGGGATGGTCGAATGAGGAGGATGCGATGTCGACTGAAACGCCCGAGCAGCGGCTGGCCGCGCTGGGACTGACCCTGCCGCCGGTGCCGCAGCCGATCGGGACCTACGTGCCGTACCGGGTGGAAGGCGGCTTCGTCTACACCTCGGGCCAGGGGCCGCGGCGGCCCGACGGCGTGAAGGTGCGCGGCAAGGTGCCCTCCGAGATGAGCGTCGAGGAGGCCTATGGCTACGCGCGCATGATCGGGCTGGGCCTGCTGGCGACCGCGGCTGCGGGGGCGGGGGGCCTTGCGCGGCTGAAGGCGGTGAAGGTGCTCGGCATGGTGAACAGCGACATCGACTTCGAGGATCATCCGAAGGTGATCAACGGCTGTTCCGACCTGTTCGTCGCGGTGCTGGGCGAGCATGGCCGGCATGCCCGTTCGGCGGTGGGCATGATGTCGCTGCCCGGCCGCATTCCGGTGGAGATCGAGGCGATCTTCCGCATCATCGACTAGCCGCGCATGGAACGGGGCCGCGCCGGCGTCGCCTGGGTGGCGCCGGTCACGGCTTCGTGTCTGCGCCGATCGTCCGTGCCTGAACGTTAACAGGTCGGCGACCCCTGATTCGGCAGGGCGCCGGTGAGGTTCGGACGTTGCGCAGCTTTGCCCGATGGACGATCGGCATGGTCGCGGCCGTGGTCCTGCTGACCGCGGGCGCTGCCGGCGTGCTGTGGATGACCGCCCGCCCGATGGCCGAGGCGCGCCTGTCCGCGGCCGTCGGGCGAACCGTCACGCTGGGCGGCATGTCGATCGAGCCGTCCTTCGGCCGGACGCGCATCACCTTCACGGAGGTCCGGATCGCCAACCCCGAAGGATGGCCCGCCGATCCGCCCTTCGCGCAGGCGGCGCGCGCGATCGTCGAGGTGGACGTTGCCGAGACGTGGCGGACCGGCGCCCTGATCCTGCCGTCGGTCACGGTGGAAGCCCCGGCCGTCACGGCGCTGTCGCGGGGCGAAGGCGACAACAACTACACCTTCGCCCTGCCGACGCCGCCCGGGGAGGCCGCGGCGGTGGAACCGGCGCCGCCCTCGCGGCTGCGCATCGGGGCGTTGCGGGTGCAGGGCGGCCGGGCGCGTGTCGCGATCGAACATCTGCGCGCCGCCTTCGACATCGGCTTCGAGACGCGCGACGACGAGTCCGGCGTGCCGACCATCGTCGCGGAGGCGCGCGGCACCTATGCGGCGCAGCCCCTGACGGCGTCGTTGACGGGTGGCGCCCTTCTGGCCTTGGGCGAAGCGACCGTGCCTTGGCCGGTCGACCTCTCCCTGACGAACGGGCCGACCCGTGCCCGCCTGACCGGAACGCTGCGGGATGCGCTGGCGCTGGCCGGCGCGGACCTGACCTTGGAACTGGCCGGGCCGGACATGGCCTTGCTCACGCCGCTGACAGGCGTGCCGATCCCCCGCACCCCGCGATACCAGGTGCGCGGCAAGCTGAGCTACGCCGAGGCGCGCGTGCGGTTCACCGATATCGCGGGCCGGGTCGGGAACAGCGACCTCGGCGGCACGATCACCATCGACCCGCGCGGCCAGCGGCCGGATGTGACGGCCGAACTGCGGTCACGCCGTGTCGATCTTGCGGACCTGACCGGCTTCATTGGTGGGCGGCCGGGGCGCGGTACGCCGACGCGGCAGACGCAGCAGGCCTCCCGCGTGTTGCCGGATGCACCGGTCAACATCCCGAAGCTGGAGATGGCGAATGTCCATCTCACCTATCGCGCCCAGCAGGTCATCGGGGGCTCCGCGCCGGTGGACAATCTCCGGGCGGAACTCGAGCTCATCGACGGGACGATCACGCTGCGTCCGGTCGCCTTCGGCGTCGGCCGCGGCGAGGTGGTGGGCAACATCGTGCTGACCCCGCGGGACGGGGCGGCGCTGCACCTGGAAGGGCAGGTGGATTTCCGCCGCGTCGACATCTCGCGGATCATGCAGTTCATCGGGTCCGAGGGCGGAGGCAGCCTGACGGGCCGCGCGCAGATCAATGCGACGGGCCGGTCGACCGCCGAACTGCTGGCCCGGGGCGACGGGTCGCTGCTGCTCGTGACCTCCGGCGGCAGCCTCTCGGCGGTCCTCGTGGATCTGTCCGGGCTGCGGCTCGGCAACGCGATCTTCTCGGCCTTCGGCCTCCCGTCGCGCACGCGCATCGAGTGCTTCGTCAGCGACTTCCGGCTGGAGCGCGGCGTCCTGCGCTCACGCGTGCTGCTGCTCGAGACAGCCGATGCGTTGCTGAGCGGCGAGGGTTCGATCCGGCTCGATCAGGAACGGCTGGACATGCGGGTCCGCAGCCAGCCGAAGCGCCTGACGATCGCGGCGCTGCCGACGGACCTCCTGGTGACGGGCACCTTGAAGGATCCGGTGATCACGCCCGAGATCGTGGAACTCGGCATCCGGGGCGGGATCGCGGCGGCGCTGGGCTTCGCCTCGGTCCCGCTCGCGATCCTGCCGACGATCGAACTCGGGATCGGCGACGATACGCGTTGCAACGACACGCTGCGCCGGGCCCAGGGCGGGCGGCGCGGCGCCGGGTCCCGGTAGCGGGGCCCGGCGGAGGCCGCTCAGACCCGGTTGCGCGTGACGAGCCGGCCAGGCTTTTCGCCGGTCGCGCCCTTGCCCGCGACGAAGGTGGGCACGCCATTCGCCCAGACTTCCTCGATGCCCGCGCTCTCCTGCTTCGGCACCTCGAAGGTCGCCTTGTCGATCACGGTATCGGCGTCGAACAGGACCAGGTCCGCATAGGCGCCTTCGCGGATCACGCCGCGGTCGATCATGCCGAACAGGGAAGCGGTGCGACCCGTCATCTTGTGGATGGCGGTCTCAAGGCTGAACAGCCGGAGCTCCCGTGCATACAGCCCGAGGACGCGCGGGAAGGTGCCCCACAGGCGCGGATGCGGATGCGCATCGTGCGGGATGCCGTCCGAGCCGATGACCGAGGACGGATGCGCCATGATCCGCCGCACGTCCTCCTCGTCCATCTGCCAGGTCACCTGGCCGGCCGGGAGCAGGCGCTGGGCCGCCATCCGGATGTCGGTGTTCCAGCCGCGCGCGATGTCCGAGAGGTACTTGCCCGCCATCTCGGGGTGCGGGACCGACCAGGTGATCATCACCTTCACATCGTCGCGCAGCCGGTCCGGCATCAGCACGGTGGACCCCGCCGGGTAGGGATACATGTCGAAGAAGACGTCCTGGGTCTCGGCGAAGGCGTCGATCAGCGCCAGCGTCTGCGTCGAGCGGCCGTAATTCTCGGGCATCGAGCATTTGTGATGGCTGATCCAGACCGGCACGCCGACCCGCTTGCCGATCTTCGCCGTCTCCTCGATCGAGGCGCAGACGCGGTCGGCCTCGTCGCGCATGTGGGTGACGTAGATGCCGCCATAGGCGCGCAGCGGCTCGGCGACCGCGATCACCTCCTCGGTCGGCGCATGCATGTTCAGCGGGTAGTAGAGGCCGGTGGAGAAGCCCGAGGCGCCTTCGGCGAGCGAGTTGCGCACCTTGAGGCGCATGGTCTCGATCTCGGAATCCTTGGCCGGGCGCATGACGTCGCCGTTCATCACGTCGACGCGCATCGTCTGGTGGCCGACCAGGGCGTAGGTGTTCACCTCCGACCCGCGCTTCTTCAGTTCATGGGCGTAGTCGCCGAAGCTGTCGAAGCGCCACCAGCCATCCTCCCCGATCAGGTCGAGCGGCGCCGGCGGGCGGGAGGCGAAGCGGGCCGGGGCGAGCGAGACGCCGCAGTTGCCGACGACGACGGTCGTGACGCCCTGGCTGATCTTGCAGGTCATGCATTCGGCGCCGCACATCACCGCGCGGTCGTCATGCGTGTGGGCGTCGATGAAACCGGGGGCCAGCGCCTTGCCCTTCGCGATCACCTCGCGGTCGGCGCTGTAGCCGCCGAGGTCGCCGACCGCGACGATGCGGTCGCCGGTGACACCGACGTCGCCGCGCTGCCGCGGCGCCCCCGTGCCGTCGAAGATCGTCGCATCGCGGATGATGAGGTCGCAGCGCAGCGCCATGGTCGCTCGGTCCCGAACAGGAAGAGTGGATCCGCCGATCATGGACCGGGCGGGCGCGCGGCGGAACCCCGCCCCCTTGCATCGGCGCCCCGCGCCCGGCCAGCATGCGGCCCGCAGAAGCAAGGGGCAGCAAGCCCCGGCGCGAGCAGAGGAACGTTCATGACCGCATTCAACCGCCGCCAGATCCTGGCAGGGGGCGCCGCTGCCGGTGCAGCCGCGATCGCGCCGACCGGCCGTGTCTGGGCTCAGGCGCGGGACCAGGTGATCCGCATCGGCGTGCTGGCCGACTTCTCGGGGCCCTACCGGTCGACCTCCGGGCCGACCAGCCTTGCGGCGGCGCAGCAGGCGGTCGAGGACCTCGGCGTCGCGCAGCGCGGCGTGCGCGTGGAGGTGATCCAGGGCGATCACCAGAACCGTCCCGATGTCGCGCTCGCGCTCGCCCGCCGCTGGGTCGACCAGGACGGCGTGGACATGATCTGCGAGACGAACAATTCCGCCGTCGCGCTCGCCGTCGCGAACCTGGTGAAGGAGAAGGACAAGATCCAGCTCACCTCCGGCGCGGCGAGCTCCGCGCTGACCGGCGCGCAGTGCAGCACGCACACCATCCAGTGGACCTACGACACCTGGATGTTCGCCAACGTGGTCGGCGGCGCCTCGGTCCGGGCGGGCGGCGATTCCTGGTACTTCATCACCGCCGACTACGCCTTCGGCCACCAGCTGGAACGCGACACCGGGCAGTTCGTCCAGAAGGCCGGCGGGCGGGTGCTGGGCAGCGCCCGCTATCCCTTCCCCGGGACGTCGGACTTCTCCTCCTTCCTGCTGCAGGCGCAGGCGAGCCGGGCGAAGGTCGTGGGCCTCGGCATGGCGGCGGCCGACATGGTGAACTGCGTCAAGCAGGCGCACGAATTCGGGCTGACGCGGCGCGGCCAGCAGCTCGCCGGCATGATCATGTTCGTGCAGGACATCCGCGGCATCGGGCTCGAGGCCGCGCAGGGCATGCTGCTCAGCGAGGTCTACTACCACGACCTCAACGATCGCACGCGCGGCCTCGCGCAGCGCATCCAGCGCCGCACGCCCGACAACATGCCGAGCCAGGAGCACGCGGGGACCTATTCCTGCTGCGTCCACTACCTGAAGGCGGTGATGGAGGTCGGCGCCGCGCGGGCCAAGGCGAGCGGCATCGACGTCGTCAACGTCATGAAGCGCATGCCGACCGACGACGACGCCTTCGGCCCGGGCCGCGTGCGCGAGGACGGGCGCAAGATCCACCCCGCCTACCTCTTCGAGGTGAAGAAGCCCGAGGAGAGCCGCGGCCTGTGGGACTTCTACAAGCTCCGCGCCACCGTGCCGGCCGAGGAGGCCTTCCGTCCGCTCTCCGAAGGCGGCTGCCCCCTGGTCCGAGGCTGAGTTCCACGCGGGGCAGGCGCGAACCCGGCCTACCCCCGCGATTCCCGCACGACAACCACCCCTAGCGGTTGCTGGGCCTGGGATACACAACATCTAGTGGCGGCGAAGTGGCATTCCTGATACCAGATGCCTTGTCGGCGCGACGCGGAGGGGCGGCGCGGTCGGAAGGGGAATGTCGCGATGGATGGAATGCAGGCCGGTGCCCGTCTGGCACCGAACGGGATCGTGCGGCCGCTGCCCGGGGGCGCCTTCGGGGAAGCACCGCTGACGCCGCGCCCGCTCGATGCCGGCATGGGCCTGGCCGTCGCACGCCGCACCGTCTTCCGCCCTTACGATGCCGAATGCTTCGGCCGCGTCGCCGACCGTGTCGCGGAAGGGAACATGTCGTTGCTCGGCCGTCCGCTGGGCGCGCGGGAGGTCGCGGAACGCGCCCGCCTGCGCAACGCCATCGCGACCGGCGCGCTGATCACCTCCGGTCGCCACCTGCAGCATGGCGACGCGCAGCAGGCCAGCCGCAACATGGAGGTCTTCACCAATTGCGCGACGGCGATCGCCTCCTTCGCCAAGTTCTACCTGCTGCTGAACGGATCGGGCGTCGGGCGCGCCTATGACGACGCGCTGGTGGCGGTCGACTGGGCGCAGGCGCCGGACGTGCTGCTGCACCTCTCGCCCGACCATGCCGACTTCCCCCATGACCGTGCGTCGCTGCACCGCTTCGGCACGGAGTTCGGCCTGCTGCCCTGGGGCACCGGCGAAGCGGCGTTCCACGAGGCCGCCGTACGCCGCTTCATCGCGGAGGAATGGCTCGCTTCGACTGCCGATGCGCCGGCCGGCGCGATCGTGCACGCCATCGAGGACAGCCGCGAAGGCTGGGCCAAGGCGATCGAGCGGCTGGAAAGCCTCGCCTTCGAAGGCGCGCGCGGCCGCACGCTGGTGCTGGACTTCTCCGCCATCCGCCCGCGCGGCGCGCCGATCGGCGGCATGCAGGGGCGGCCGGCCTCAGGGCCTCTGTCGCTGATGCGCGCCTTCATGGCGATCCGCCGGGATGTCATCGCCCCGGCGCGCGACGGGCGCCTCGCCGAACCCTGGGAACAGGCGATGCTGGTGGACCACCATCTCTCGGTCGAGGTGCAGGTCGGAGGCGCCCGCCGCGCCGCGCGCATGGCGACCAAGAACTGGCGCGACCCGGGCATCATCCGCTTCATCCGTGCCAAGTCGGAAGGCGGGCTCTGGACGGCGAACAATTCCGTCATGGTCGATGCCGCCTTCTGGCGCGGCGTGCAGGCGGCCCGCGCCGGGTCCGCGCGCGCCGAGGACAAGCGCGCGCTGGAGGTCTTCGAGGACGTCACCCGCTGCGCCTTCGTCAACGGCGAGCCCGGCTTCATCAACGGCGACATGCTGGAGGACCACCGCACCGGCCGCGCGCGGGAGAAGCCCGTGCACCATGACGGCCGCGACGTGCGCTCGGCGCGCTACCAGGTGGACCATGCCTCGGCGCTGCTGGCGGATCTCGCGGCGCGCGCGGCCGAGGCGCATTTCCCCTGCACCACCAACCCCTGCGGCGAGATCGTCCTGCACGTCACGGGCGGCTATTGCGTCATCGCCGATTTCGCGCCGTTGCTGGCTTGCCCGGTCGATCCGGCGACAGTGCTGCCCGGTGTGATGCCCGACGCCATGGCCGCGGACTGGGACGACCGCGTGGAGGACGCCGTGCGCCTCGGCGTGCGCTTCCTGATGCGGGCGAATTCCATGGACGCGCTCTATGCCGAGGAAGTGCGGCGGACCAACCGCATGGGCATCGGGCCGACCGGGCTGCACGAATGGGCCTGGGCCCGCTTCGGCCTCGGCTTCGACGACCTGCTCGACGAGGCGAAGTCCGCGCCGTTCTGGGAAGCCCTGGCGCGCTTCTCGGAGGCCGCGAAGGAGGAAGCCGACGCCTATGCCGAGGAACTCGGCCGCGTGCGGCCCTTCACCGTCACGACGGTGAAGCCCGCGGGCACGACGTCCAAACTTTTCGGCCTGACCGAGGGCGCGCATCTGCCGGCCCGCCGCCAATACCTGCGCTGGGTGCAGTTCAAGGGCACCAAGGGCGAGTCCGGGAACTGGCTGCCGGATTCCGATCCGCTGCTCGCGGACTACGAGGCGCGCGGCTATCCGGTGCGCACGCTGCGATCCTTCCCCGGCATGAGCATCGTCGGCTTCCCGACGCTGCCGCTGATCCAGCGGCTCGGCCTCGGCGACCGGCTCAAGACCGCGCCGGAGGCGAGCCCGGAGGAGCAGTATCGCTGGCTGTCCCTGATGGAGCGCCACTGGATCGGCGCCGAGCGGGGCAACCAGATCTCCTACACGCTCAAGGTCTATACCGACCGGCACGACCTCGAGGCCTTCCGCGACATCCTGCTGACGCACCAGCCGCAGGTGCGCTGCTGCGCCGTGCTGCCCTCCGCGCCCGATGCAGCGCTCGGGTACGAATACCTGCCCGAGGAGGAGGTCGATGAAGCCGAGTTCCAGGCCATCGTCGCCGCCATCCGCGACCCCGCGCTGCATGAGGCGCTGGACATGGCGCATCTGGCCTGCGCCGGCGGCGTCTGCCCGATCTGATCAGCCGTCGAGCAGGCGCAGCGCCGCCTCGGGACCTGCCAGGATCTCGGTGAGCCTGGCGAGGTCCGCCGGGTTCGCGCCCGGCGCGGCGCGCAGCGCGCCGAAGGCATCGGTCACGCGGCGCAGCGCGGCGTCGTAGGCGGTCGCGCCGCCCAGGGCGCGCCCGGCCTGTTCCAGCCGGCGGATCGATCGCGCCGTGCGCTCGATCTGCATCATCGCGCCGTCGTCGATGCGCCCGGCGTTGCGGGCCATGGGCTCGATCAGGCCCTGCGTCGTCGCGTCGACGAAGGCGGCGCGGCAGGCCTCGTCCACCTGGCGGCGCAGCGCGGCGACGCGCTGGCGGCGTTCGGGGCGACGCACCATCGGGGAGGCATCGAGGTCCTCGATGGCCTCGGCGAAGGCTTCCGCGAGGCGGGCGGCGCCGGCGGCATCGCCCGCCGGCAGGTCGGGCGTGCAGCCCTCGAGCCAGCGGTCGAGCACGCGTTCCGCGCTGCCCGGCGGCGCGGCAGGAGAGGCCGCGGCGGCGGCCGCGACGGTGCCGGGCCGCGCGGCCTTGAGCAGGATGGTGGCGATCATCGCTTCGATGACCATCGGTTCCTCACCGGCGGCGGCGGCGATGGCGTCGCGGACCATCGGCTCGGGCGGGCCCTCGGCGGCGAGGGCGAGCGCGGCCCAGAGCGCATCGGCATGGCGCCAGACGCCGGCCGCCAGCGCGGCGCAATGGCGGAAATCGGCCGGGCCGAGGCCGCTCGCCTCCCATTGCGGCGGCATCGCCACGGTCGCCGCCGCGGCGGTGCGCCACAGCCGCCGTCCGGCGCGCTCGATGGCGGCGGCATCGGCGAAGGTCGCGCCGGCGAAGGCTTCCTCGATGGCGGCGGCCTCGGCGCCCAGCGCCGCCTGCACCGCGGTCCCGATCGGCAGCAGGGCGCTGCGCGGCAGCGTGCCCTCCTTCCGGTTCCAGGCGCGCGGATCGACGATGGCGCCGTCGAGCGGCAGGAAGAGCAGCCGCGCGAAGGAGATCGGCCGTGGCGGCCGCAGCCGGCGCAGGCGCGGCCGCGCGGCGTCGAGCAGCCGGTCGGCCTCCCGCCGGTCCGTCATGCGGTCGAAGACCGCGACGACACGGGCCAGCGCCTCGTCCGAGGCCGCGGCGACGGCGTGCGTCAGCCGACGCTGCTCGGCGGCGTTCGCCGCGGTCATTCGGCGCGCGCCCTCAGGCGCTCGTTGCGCGCGACGATCTCGATCATGCGGCCGCTTCGCCAGTCCTCATTGGCGCGGACCAGGCGGCGCAATCGGGTCGGGCGATCCCAATCCTCGGTGACGCCGAGCCAGTCCTCGACCTCCCGCGGCATGACGGGGGCGAGGAGGGCCATTTCCCACAGCGCGCCGGCACGGCTGTCGGGCTCGGCGTCGCGCCACAACTCGCAGATCACCTGCCAGCCATCGAGCAGCCAATCCGGCCGCGTGGCGCGCCGGCCGAGCGGTGCGGCGTCCTCCCGCCAGGCGCGCAGCAGCGTCGGGGTGTCCGACAGCAGCCCGTCGAGGTCGCGGAAGGCGGCGTCCGCGCAATGCAGCGTCAGCTTCGCCGCGTCGGTGACGAGCACGGCCGCGTGCTGTTCGCCCGGATCGGGGCTCTGGGCGATCCAGAGCTCGATCTCCTCGACCATGCGGCGCAGGCCGGCGACCAGGGCGCGGGTGCGCGAGACGGTGCGGTCGCCCGGCACGCCGACGCCGCAGAAGGCGGCGGCCAGCGCCTCGAGCCAGGCGGCGACGATTTCGGCGCTGACGCCGATGCGCGGGGCGAAGCGCGCCACGGCGCGGCGGGCGCGTGTCTCGATGTTCTGGGGCGTGTCGGATTGCGGGGGAATGGCGGCTTCCTCCCGCGTCTCGGTGCGGCGGATCAGGTCGAGCAGCAGCAGGAAGTTCGCGCGCATCCGGGCGGCGGATTCGGCGCCGCGCGCCTCGGCGACGGCGGCTGCGGCGGCACGGCCGGCCAAGCCCTCGGCCGCGACGGCGCGCGCCGTCTCCCGCACCAGGGAGGGTGTCACCGCCGTCTGGTCCGACAGCCGCTGCCACAGGCGCCGGTCATGCAGCGTGGGCGAGCAGACCTCGGGCATCGCGGCCCAGGGGACGATGTAGAAGCCGCGCCCACCGGCGGGGTTCGAGATGACGAGTTCGAGCCCCGATCGCGTCTCGGTCGGGCGGATGCGCGCGCCGAGCAGGAAGGGCGTGGTGAAGGGCACCGTCACGCCGCGGTCGAGGAAGGTCGCCGGCTGGTAGGCCGCCGTGCCGAAGCGCTCGAGCAGGTCGTGGCGGATCGCGGTCATCCGGCGCGCATCCTGGCGCGCCGGAGGTAAAGGAGCGGTGAGTGGCGGCCGGCATTCGCCGGCCTGGGCTTCGCGGCCTCGGCCCTGGTGGGCCGTCGTCGCTACCGCCCCTGGAACACCGGCTTGCGCTTGGCGAGGAAGGCCTCGGCCGCGTTGCGGAAGTCCTCGGTATAGGCGAAGGAGCCCTCGCGCTCTCGGTCGGCCGCGCTGATCGGCTGTGCGCCGCGCAGCTTCTGCATTGCGTATTTGTGGAAGCGCGCCGAGAGCGGCGAGCCCTGCGCGATGCGCTCGGCCAGGGCGGTCGCTTCCGCATGCACCGTGCCGTCGGGCACCAGGCGCGACAGCAGGCCCTTCCCGAAGGCTTCCTCGCCCTTGAAGACGCGGCCCTCGATCAGGATCTCGGCGGTCACGGCATAGCCGCAGATCTGCAGGATCGGGTCGATCTCCTCGAAGGCGTAGTAGATGCCGAGGTTGCGCGCGGGGATGCCGATCCGCGTGGCCTCCGACCCGATGCGGAAGTCGCACATGGTCGCGATGCCGCAGCCGCCGCCCATGGTCCAGCCGGAACAGGCGGCGATGGTGGGGTGGATGCAGGTGCGGATGGCGTGGAAGGCGTTGTGCAACTCGCTGCCGTAAACCGCCTCGCGTTCCGGCGTGCCGCGTTCCCGCGAGAAGGCCGAGATGTCGGCCCCGGCGCAGAAGGCTTCGGTGCCGGCGCCGCGCACGATCACCGCACGCAGCGATTCGTCGGCCGAGAGCGCGTCGAACGCCTCCCCCAGCGCGATCCACATCGGCAGGTCGAGGCAGTTGCGCTTGTCCGCGCGGTCGATGAGGACGGTGGCGACGACGCCCTCGCGGGACGTCTTGATCAAGTCGTGCGGCATGGCGCGCCCCTTTGGAAAGGTTTGGGTCGCTCAGGCGACCCGGTGCAGCAGCGGCTCTCTGGCCGCGAGGCGCCGGACATTCTCCGCCGCGATGGCGAAGGACCGGTCGAAGGTGCCCGTGGTCAGCCAGGCGATGTGCGGGGTGACGACGACGTTGGGCAGGCTGAACAGCGGATCGCGCGGATCGGCCGGTTCCTGGGCGAAGACGTCGAGACCGGCGGCGGCGAGGTGGCCCGATCGCAGCGCCTCGGTCAGCGCCACCTGGTCGACCAGGCCGCCGCGCGCTGTGTTCACCAGCACCGCGCCCTTCTTCATCCGCGCGATCGCGCCGGCGTCGATCAGGCCGCGGGTTTCCGGTGTCTCGGGGATGTGCAGGGAGACAATGTCGGCTTCCGACAGCAGGCCGGCGAGGGTGCGGTAGGAGCCCTCTGCATCCTCCTTCGGCGTGCGCGCGGTGTAGAGCAGCCGGCAGCCCAACGCCGCGAGCACCGGGGCGAGCAGGGCAGGGATGGCGCCATAGCCGACGAGGCCCACGGTCCGCCCGCCCAGTTCGAACAGGCTGTCCTGCAGTTCCGGCGGCTGCGACCAGCCCTGGCCGGCGCGCGTCGCGGCATCGAAATGCGCGACGCGTCGCAGCGCGGCAAGCATCAGCAGCAGCGTCAGTTCCGCCACCGCCCGGGAATTGGTGCCGGGCAGGTTGCACACCGCGATGCCGCGTGCCTTCGCCGCCTCGACGTCGATGGTGTTCACGCCGACGCCGATCTTCTGGATCAGGCGCAGCCGGGGCGCTGCGGCGATGTCGGCGGCCGAGAGCGGGCGCAGCACGTGCCAGATCGCCTCGGCCTCGGGCAGGGCGCGGGCGAAGGCGGCGTCGTCGGTGTCCGACACCACCGTGAGATCGAGGCCGGGCAGGTGCGACAGCCGCTCCGCGAGCCCGGGCCCGGCACGGTAATGCAGCAGGACCTTCATCGCCGCGAACGGCCGAGCACCGACCCGCCGGCGAAGCGCGCCCGCGCGCCGAGGCCTTCCTCGATGCGCAGCGCCTCGTTCCACTTCGCCATGCGTTCGGAGCGCGCGAAGGACCCGACCTTCAACTGCCCGACGCCCCAGCCGAGGGCGAGGTGGACGATGGTGACGTCCTCCGTTTCGCCGGACCGGGCGGAGACGATGCCGGCATAGCCGACCTCCTTCGCCGCTTCCCAGGCCGCCTTGGTCTCGGTCAGCGTGCCGCGCTGGTTGGGCTTGATCAGCACGGTGTTGGCCGCGCCGACCTTCGCCGCTGCCCGCACGCGCGCGGCGTCGGTGACGAGGAAGTCGTCGCCCACCACCTGCACGCGGTCGCCGACTTCCTTGGTGAAGGCGGCGAAGCCATCCCAGTCGTCTTCGGCCAGCGGATCCTCGATGGAGGCGATCGGATAGGCCTTGAGCCAGTCGAGCAGCATCCGGATCATGCCGTCGGTGTCGAGCTCGCGGCCTTCGAGCCCGAGGCGGTACTTCCCGCCCTTGCCGAAATCAGTCGAGGCAATGTCGAGTGCGATCGCGACCTGTTCGCCCGGCTTGAAGCCGGCGCGCTCGATCGCCGCCACGAGGGTTTCGAGCGCCTGTTCGTTGGCGTCGAAGGCCGGCCACCAGCCGCCTTCGTCGGCGACGCCCTGCAGCTTGCCGCGGTCCTTCATGATGGCGCCGGCGGCGCGGTAGACCTCGGCCGTCCAGTCCAGCGCCTCGGCGAAATTCGTCGCCGCGGGGCAGATCACCAGGAAGTCCTGGATGTCGACGCGCCGCCCGGCATGGGCGCCGCCGCCGAGGATCTGGATCTGCGGCAGCGGCAGCAGCGTCGCCTGGTCGCCGCCGAGATGCTTCCACAGCAGCATCCCGTTCGCATGCGCCGCGGCGTGTGCTGCGGCCATGGAAACCGACAGCGTCGCGTTGGCCCCGAGCCGCGACTTGTTCGGCGTGCCGTCGAGCGCGATGAGCTTCGCGTCCAGCCCCGCCTGGTCGGCCGCATCCATGCCGAGGATCGCGGGCGCGATCACCTCGTTCACCGCGGCGACCGCGCCCTTCACGTCATAGCCGCCGAAGGCGGTGCCGCCGTCGCGGCGGTCGAGCGCCTCGCCGCTGCCGGTGCTGGCGCCCGCGGGCGCGATGGCGAGGCCGCGCGCGCCGCCGGCCAGACGCAACTCGGCCTCGACCGTCGGTCGGCCGCGGCTGTCCCAGACGCGGCGGCCGCGCACGCCCGCGATGATCGTCGAACTCATGAAGCGATCTCGTCCTCCCAGGCCTGGCGCACCGTCCTCAGCCGGTCCGGCGGCGCCAGCAGCAGCGCGCGCGCCACGCGGCGCACGCGGTCCTTGTCCTTCTCCTCGGTCAGGTACTCCACCGGGCTCTTGCCGTCCACGCGCGCGAGGAACAGGCCGGGCAGCAGGCTCGCGGCGCGCGATTCCACCACGGCCGGCGCTTCCCAGCCGACCCCCACCAGATACGCCGTCGCAAGCGCGTCGAAGCAGGCAAGGAAGCCCTGGGCAGCGCCTGGGTTCCACAAGCATTTCAGCAGCAGGTGGTTGAGGCAGAAGGCGAGGTCGAAGGCCGGGTCGCCCCACCACGCGCATTCCGCATCCAGGAAGACCGGTCCTTCGGGTCCGACGAGAATGTTCTTCGGACTGACATCGCCATGGACCAGCGTGCGCTTGGTCGCTGCCGTCCGCGCAGCGAGCGCCTTCAGCTGGAACGCGAGGTCCGGATGCGCCGCCGCCGTGGCGACGAGGTAGGGCTCGAGCCGGATGGCGTAGAACAGGCTGTCGGTGGGGAAATCGGCGGCGAGTTCGGGGCGTTCGGCCATGCGCGACTGGATGCGCGCCAGGCGCCGCCCGACCTCCGCGGCGAAGCCTGCATCGGTGTCCCCGTCGCGCAGGCGCGTCTTCCAGACCGGATAATCCTCCGGCGGCAGCCATTGCATGGCGAGCGTGCCGGTGGCCTCGTTCTGGCCGAGCAGTTCCGGCACGGCGGTGGGTGCGGCTTCCCGCGCCCGCGAGAGCCACCGGGCCTCGTAGCGGTTGCGCACGACCGGCGCGCGCCAATCCGCGGCCACCTTCAGCTTCGCGAGCGCGCGCTTGACGCAGACATCGCGGCCATCGGGCAACACGACGTGCCAGATGTCCGAGGACACGCCGCCGGACAACGGCACGCCATGCGCCGCCGCCCCTGAGGCAAGCAGCCCCATGGCGCGCAGGCCCTCCTGCATTTCTCCCGGGATGTCTTTCATCTTGATGCGAGCCTAGCGCAGTCCGGCGACATGACCAGAGAGGGCAATTTCCGGGCTGTGCAGGTCGGACGCGGCTGCTAGCGTCTCGGGACTGGGAGAATAGCCGGCCACAAGAACACCGGAGGCAGCATGTCCGTCAGTCGTCGTTCCGTCCTCGCCCTCACTGCCGCGGGCATCGCCGCGCCGCGCCTCGCCGGCGCGCAGGGGGCGAATGTCCTGCGGTTCATTCCGCAGATCGACCTCGCCTTCCTCGATCCGCACTTCACCACCGCCTATGTCACGCGCGGCCATGGGCACATGGTCTTCGACATGCTCTACGGGTCGGACGCGTCGTTCAATCCGCACCCGCAGATGGTGCAGGGCCACACCGTCGAGAATGACGGCAAGCTGTGGAACCTGACGTTGCGGCCGAACCTGTATTGGCATGACGGCGAGAGGGTCACGGCGCGCGACTGCGTCGCGTCCATCCGGCGCTGGGCGAAGCGCGATGCCCTGGGTGGCGCGCTGATGGAGCGCACCGACGAGCTCAGCGCGCCCGACGACCGCACCATTCGTTTCGTGCTGAAGCGGCCGTTCCCGCTGCTGCCTGCGGCGCTCGGGAAGGTCACCTCGCCGATGCCGGCGATGATGCCCGAGCGCCTGGCCAACACCGATCCCTTCACGCAGGTCACCGAGATGGTCGGCAGCGGCCCCTTCCGCTTCGTCGCCGGCGAGCGCGTGGCCGGGTCGCGCAATGTCTACGTGAAGTTCGACCGCTACGTCCCGCGCGAGGACGGGCCGATGGAATGGAATGCCGGGCCCAAGCGTGTCTTCATCGAGCGGGTCGAGTGGACCACCATTCCCGACGCCGCGACGAAGGTCGCCGCCCTCGCGCAGGGCGAGCAGGATTGGTGGGAGAATCCCACCCACGACCTGCTGCCCCTGCTGCGGCGCAACCGCCAGGTGAAGATCGAGGTCACCAACCATACCGGTTCGGTCGACATGATGCGGCCGAATCACCTGCAGCCGCCGTTCAACAATCCGGCGATCCGCCGCGCCATGCTGCATGCCTTCAGCCAGGCGGACTTCATGCAGGCGATCGTCGGCAACGACGCCGCGATGTACCACGTCCCGCATGGCGTCTTCTGTCCCGGCACGCCGATGGCGAGCGAGGCCGGACTCGAGCCCCTGACGGGCGCCCGGGACCTCAACAAGGTCAAGGAGATGCTGAAGCAGGCCGGCTACGCGAACGAGAAGGTCGCGCTGCTCGCCGCCGTCGACTACGCGCAGTTCAAGGCGATCGGGGAAGTCATGGCCGATGTCATGACCCGGATCGGGATGAACGTGGACTATGTCGCGACCGACTGGGGGACCATGCTGTCCCGGCGCAACAATCGCGGCCCGGTCGACCAGGGCGGCTGGTCCTGCTTCAACACCGGCTGGGAAGGCGTGGACCACATGGACCCGTCCAACCACTACGCCATCCGGGGGAACGGCAACGACCGCGCGGGCTGGCCGGGCTGGTGCGTCAGCCCGAAGCTCGAGGAACTGCGAGAGGCCTGGTTCGAGGCGCCGACCCTCGCCGCCCAGCAGGAGATCTGCCGCCAGATCCAGGTCCAGTGCATGGTCGACGTGCCCTCGATCCCGCTGGGCCAGTATCTGCAGCCCATTGCCTATCGCGGGAATGTCACTGGGGTTCAGAAGGGGTTTCCCACTTTCTGGAACGTCCGGAAGGGCTGAGGGACGGGGAGTTCAGCCGCGCCGGGGCCGGCCCGCCATGCGCGCCCCGGCGGACCGTGCTAGAAGCGGGCAGCCGACCTCTATCGCGGAGCGCCTACGGACCAGCATGGCCAAGGACGAGTGGGACATCCCGGAGCATCTGCAGCCCGACCCGACCGATTACGACTTCGACCTCGGCGCCGCCCTGGGCGCCATCGTCGGGCTGCGCACGACGGTGCCGGCGGATGCCTTCACGGCCCGGGTCCTGGGGACCGAGCGCGAGGGCAGCGGCGTGGTCATCCGCGACGGCCTCGTCCTGACGATCGGCTACCTGGTCACCGAGGCCGAGACGATCTGGATCACCGCCGCCGATGGCCGCGCCGTGCCGGGTCATACGCTCGCCGTGGACCAGGAGACGGGCTTCGGCCTGGTGCAGGCGCTGGGCCGGCTGGGCGTCGCACCCCTCGAGTTCGGGGACAGCGAGACGGCACGGATCGGGGCGCCGATGGTGCTGGCGGCCGCGGGTGGCCGCGGCAACGCCGTCGGCTGCAAGCTCGTCGCGCGCCAGCCCTTCGCGGGCTACTGGGAATATCTGCTCGAGGACGCCCTGTTCACCGCGCCGGCGCACCCGTCCTGGGGTGGGGCGGGGCTGATCGGACCGGATGGCAAGCTGCTCGGCATCGGGTCGCTGATCCTGCAACAGGGGGAGGAGGGCCGGCGGCTCGACCTCAACATGGTGGTGCCGGTGCACCGGCTGTCGCCGATCCTCGATGACCTGCTTGCCTATGGCCGGGTCAACCGCCCCGCCCGGCCCTGGCTCGGGCTCTATGCCACCGAGGATGACGAGGGGGTGGCGATCGCTTCGCTCGCGCCCGGAGGGCCGGCCGAGAACTCGGGGGTCCGCACCGGGGATCGTGTCCTGTCCGTGGACGGCGCCGCGGTGACCGACCTCGCCGAGCTCTGGCGGGCCGTCTGGGCCTGCGGCGAGGCCGGCGCGACGGTGAAGATGAAGCTCGGCCGGTCCCGCGGGACGCGCGACGTGGCCGTGATATCCAGCGACCGCACGAGTTTCCTCAAGCATCCCAGGATGCACTGATGAGCCGCGTCCTCGTCGTGCCGCCCGGGCAGGGCGAGCAGCACTGGCAGCCCCAGCCGGCCAACGGTTGGATCGAGGTGCTGACGGCGCCGCGCCTTCCCGGCGCGCCCGCCGGTTTCTCGGCCGGGCTCCAGGAACTGCCGCCGCTCGGCAAGATCCGGGAGCATGCGCACCCCGCGCAGACCGAGATCTTCTGGATTGTGCAGGGTCAGGCCCTGGCGCGGCTGGACGGGACCGTGCGGCGCATCACCGCCGGCACCTTCATGGTTGCCCCGCCGCACGCACGGCACGGCTTCATCAATGACGGCGACGTGCCCTACCGGATGCTGTGGATGCTGATCCCGGCCGGGCTCGAGGATTTCTTCATCGCCATCGGTCGTCCGAAGGGCCCCGGCCTGCCCGACCCGACCCCCTATCCGCGGCCGACGGAAACGGGGTCGATCGAACTCGCCACGGTGTTCGAGACGCTGGATCCGCCGCCCGAGGCGCCCTGGGACACCGCGCCGATCACCGATCCGTCCGTGCTCGAGCCGCTGCGCCGCATCGCCACCTGAACTCCGGCTTGCGGCGCGCGACGCTTCCGTCGAGGATCGCGCCCGGGACCAAAGGGGTGGCCGCGCAATGCCGCCCCGATCCGGAGGAAACGACATGACCCGTGGCATCAGCCGCCGCCAGGCGCTCGCAGCCGGCTCCGCCCTGCTCGCGGCGCCGGCGATCGTCGAACAGGCCAATGCGCAGAGCGCCTTCGACTGGAAGCGATTCCGCGGCGAGCGGATCGAGGTCACGGTCCAGCTTTCGCCCCGCGGGCAGCTGCTGCAGCGCGGCAACCAGGAATTCGAGGAGCTGACCGGCATCCGCTGCGGCATCGAGGTCGTTCCCGAACAGCAGCACCGCCAGAAGATCATCGTCGAATACGCCTCCGGCCGGCCGTCCTTCGATGTCGCGGAACTCAGCCTGCACGTGAACAAGCGGCAGGTCGGCAAGGCACGCTGGAACACCGATATCCGGCCGCTGATCCAGGATGCGAATCTCACCTCGCCCGATTTCGACTTCGCCGATTTCGGCGCGGGCATGGTGCAGTACGCGACGCAGTCGGACGGGCGGATGGACAGCCTTCCGGCCTTCGCCGACTACTTCGTGCTGTACTACAACAAGGACCTGCTGGCGGCGCGGAACGTGCCGGTCCCCACGACCTGGGACGAGATGTACGAGGCGGCGAAGCGCCTGGCCGATCCTGGTCGCCAGATCACCGGGCATGTCGGCCGCGGCCTCAAGAACGCGAACATGGTGCTGTGGTCGTCCTACCTGCTCGGCACCAACCAGCGGGACATGATCGACGGCAACCGGCAGCTCATCACCGACACGCCGGACGCGATCTGGGCCGGCGAGATGTACAAGAAGTTCCTTCGCGACGTCTCGCCGCCAGGTTCGATTGGCTTCAACTGGAACGAGTGCCAGACGACCTTCATGCAGGGTCGCGCGGCGATGTGGGTGGACGGCATCGGCTTCGCCGCGCCGCTCGAGGATCGCGCGCGGTCGCGCGTCGCGGGCAAGGTCGGCTACGCGCTGGTGCCGAAGGGACCGGGCGCCAACCACCATTGCGCGCTGTTCGGCGCGGGCTATGGCATTCCGGAAGCGTCGCGCAAGAAGGGGCCGGCCTGGTACTGGATCCAGTGGGCGCTCAACAAGCAGAACCAGCTGCGCTTCCTGACCACCGGCGCCGGCGTGCCGGCCCGCTCCTCGCCCTTCAGCAACGAGGAAGCGATCGCCTCAAGCACCTTCCCGCGTGAATTCTTCCAGACGCTGTCCGCGAGCGCCCGGATCGCCCGCGCGGGCCTGCCGGAGATCGTGCCGGTGACGCAGTTCCGCGACGTGCTCGGCACCGCGCTGACCAACACGATCAGCGGCGCCGACGTCGCGACCGAGCTGCGCCGCGCGACCGCCGAGTTCCGCCCCGTGCTCGAGCAGAGCGAGCGCGAGAGCTGAAACCCGCCGGGACGGAGGCCGCCGTCGCGGCCCCGCGCCCTGCATGTTGAACGCGGCGGAGGACTGACCCTTGGCGAGCGACATCGCCCTATCGCAGGCAGCGGCGGCGGAAACGAAGCGCCGTCGCAATTATGCGCGCCACTATGCCTGGTTCGTGGTGCCCGCGGCCGTCGTCGTGATGGCCGTGATCATCTTTCCCTGGGTGTTCACCCTCTATGTCTCCGCCTTCAACTGGCACCTGGGCGGGGAACGCGAATGGGTCGGCTTCGGCAACTACGTGCAGCTGTTCACCGACAGCCGCTTCGGCTGGGCGGTGGCGCGCACGCTGTTCTACACGGGGCTCGCGGTCGTGCTGCCGATGATCTTCGGTCTGGCCGCGGCACTCGCCTTCCATCGCAAGTTCCCGCTGCGGGGGCTGGCGCGCACGGTGTTCATCCTGCCGATGATGGCCACGCCCGTCGCCGTCGCGCTGGTCTGGACCATGATGTTCCACCCGCAGCTCGGCGTGCTGAACTGGCTGCTGAGCCAGGTCGGCCTGCCGCCGAGCCTCTGGGTCTACAGCGCGGAGACGGTGATCCCGACGCTCGTGCTGGTCGAGGTCTGGCACTGGACGCCGCTGGTGATGCTGCTGATCCTGGGCGGCCTCGCCTCCCTGCCGACCGATCCCTATGAGGCGGCGAAGATCGACGGGGCCAATGCCTGGCAGGCCTTCCGGCACATCACGATGCCGCTGCTCGCGCCCTTCGTCGTGGTGGCGCTGATCATCCGCACGATCGACGCGCTGAAGGCGTTCGACACCATCTACGTCATCACCCAGGGCGGTCCCGGCCAGGCGAGCGAGACGATCAACATCTTCCTCTACCTGCAGGCCTTCGCCTTCTACAACGTCGGCTACGCCAGCGCCGTGGTGGTGGTGTTCTTCGCGATCATCATGCTCCTCGCCGCGCTGCTGCTCTGGACCCGCCAGCGGGTGAAGGCGACATGAGGAAGCTGAAGCGTTACCTGTCGAACGCCGCCTTCGGCGTGTCGGTGCTGCTGCTGGTCTCGCCGGCGGCGCTGGTGTTCCTGTGGATGCTGTCGCTGTCGCTGAAGAACGAGCTCGACAACACCGCCTTCCCGCCGATCTTCGTCCCGGACCCGCCGACCCTCGACAACTACCGGGAGGTCTTCGCGCGCAACGACTTCCTGCTGTTCGCCTGGAACAGCGTGGTGGTGTCCTTCTCGGCGACGGGCCTCGCACTCGCGATCGGGGTGCCGGCCGGCTACGGCATCGCGAAGATGAAGGCGATGCGGGCGGCGGCGCTGATCCTGATCGCGCGCATCACGCCGGGCCTGTCCTACCTGATCCCGCTGTTCCTGCTGTTCCAGTGGCTCGAGCTGACCGGGACGCTGGTGCCGATCGTCATCACCCACCTCGTCATCACCGTGCCGATCGTGGTGTGGGTGATGATCTCCTTCTTCGAGGGATTGCCGGCGGAGCTCGAGGAGGCGGCGCTGGTCGACGGCGCGACGATCTGGCAGGCCTTCCGCTACGTGGCGATGCCGCTGGCGCGGCCGGGCATCACGGTCGCGACCATCCTTGCCTTCATCTTCTCGTGGAACAATTTCGTCTTCGCGATGGTGCTGGCGGGGCGGGAGACGCGCACCTTGCCGGTCGCGGTCAACAACATGCTGACCTTCGAGCAGATCTCCTGGGGACCGCTGTCCGCCGCGGCGCTGCTGGTGACGGCGCCGGTGCTGATCCTGACGCTGCTCGCCCAGAAGCAGATCGTCGCCGGATTGACCGCGGGGGGCGTGAAGGGAGCCTGAGCGCCGGCCTTTTCCCGCGGGCTCAATCTGCCTATTGTCTAATGGACAAGGAGGCCCCCATGAGCCTGCGCCGTATTCCGCCCGCCGTCCGCTTCATGGTTTTGCATGGGCTGGTGGGCTTCGGCCTATCCGCGATCTTCGTGGTGGCTGTGCTCTGGGCCGACCCGGGCGGGGTGGGCGGCCTGATCCTGAAGCATGGCGGCCTGCCGGTGATCGCCATGCTGTGGTTCTTCAGCGGCCTGACCTTCGGCTCGGTGCAGATCGGCACGGCGATCATGCTGCAGGACGGTCAGGACCAGGGCAGTGGTGGCCGTCGGATGCGCCTGCCGCCGGCGCTGCGCCCGGTCCCGGTCGCCGTTCCTGCCCGTCGCCGCGGCTGATCAGGCCTCCGTCCTGGCTTCCTCCTCGATGCCGAGGGCCGAGGAGAAGCGGTTGAAGAAGCCGGTCAGCGTGATGCGCAGCGTCAGTTCGACGATCTGCGCTTCGGTGAAATGCTCGCGGAGCGCCTGGAACAGGCGTTCGGGCACGCGGTGGCTGTTGTCCCAGGCCGCGACGGAATAGGCGATCACCGCGCGGTCGCGATCGGTCAGCGACGGGTGGTCGCGGCCTTCCGGCAGGCCTTCCACGACCGCGGGCGGGATGCCCTCCACCGCCAGGAAGGGCTGGTGATGGCCGATGCAATAGTCGCAGGCGTTCAGCTTCGACACCACGACGATCGCCAGTTCCAGGCAGCGGCGCGGGAGCGTTCCGGCGGCGCGCAGTTCCATCAGCATCGGCATCAGGTGGCGCAGCGCCGCCGGCACATGGGCGAAGACCTCCAGCTGCCCCTCGAAGGGGCCGTAGGTGGTCACGTAGCGCTGCCAGACGGCACCGAGCTCGGCCGGGAGGTCGTCGGGGCGGACGGGCGTCACGCGGGGCATGGCGGACTCCTCCTGGGCCGGTGATGCTGCGGCGCGGCGCGGGCGGCGTCCAGGGGCGGGTGCTGGACGCGTGCGCCGCGCGGCGCGAGAGTGCGCGCCTTCATTCGCCCGCGAAGGACCCCGTCATGCAGAACACCGAAGAGATCTGGCGCTACGTCGACGCCAAGGCCGAGGATGCGATCGGGCTCGCCGATCGAGTCTGGGGCATGCCCGAGCTCTGCTATGCCGAGGTCCGGTCCTGCGCCGAGCACACCGCGATGCTCGAGCAGCATGGATTCCGCGTGACCAAGGACGTCGCCGGCATCCCGACCGCCGTGATGGGCGAGGCGGGGGAGGGCGGCCCGGTGATCGCCATCCTCGGCGAATACGATGCGCTGCCGGGCCTGTCGCAGGAAGCGGGCGTCGCCGAGCACAAGCCCCTGCCGGGCGACGGGTCGGGCCATGGCTGCGGGCACAACCTGCTCGGCGCGGCCTCGCTGCTCGCAGCCTCGGCCGTGAAGGACTGGATCGAGAAGAACGGCATCAAGGCGCGCGTGCGCTACTACGGCTGCCCGGCCGAGGAAGGCGGCGCCGCCAAGGGCTTCATGGTGCGTTCGGGCGCCTTCGACGACGTGGATATGGCGATCTGCTGGCACCCGGCCGCCTTCACCGGGGTGAACGAGGCGGTCTCGCTCGCGAATACGCGCATCGACTTCTCCTTCACCGGCCGTGCCTCGCACGCCGCGGCGGCGCCGGAGCTCGGGCGCTCGGCGCTCGACGCGGTCGAGCTGATGAATGTCGGCGTGAACTACATGCGCGAGCACATGCCCTCGGACGCGCGCATCCACTATGCCTATCTCGACGCCGGCGGCATCGCGCCGAACGTGGTGCAGGGCACCGCGAAGGTGCGCTACCTGATCCGTGCCAAGGACCTGGTGGGGCTGAACCAGCTCGTCGCGCGCGTGCGCAAGATCGCCGACGGCGCGGCGCTGATGACCGAGACGACGGTCAGCACCAAGGTGGTCAGCGCGGTGTCGAACCTGCTTGCCAACACGCCGCTCGAGCAGGCGATGCACGAGAACATGCAGCGCCTCGGTCCGCCGCAGTTCGACGAGGATGACCGCGCCTTCGCGCGCGAGATCCAGAAGACGCTGTCGGACGAGGACATCGCGGCCGCCTTCCGCCGCCACGGCCTGAAGGTCGAGCGCGACAAGGCGCTGTGCGACATCATCGTCCCGCTGGATGCGCATGGCAGCGGCGGGGTCGGTTCGACCGATGTCGGCGACGTGTCCTGGGCGGTGCCGACGGTCCAGGCGCGCGGGGCGACCTATGCCATCGGCACGCCGGGCCATTCCTGGCAGCTGACGGCGCAGGGCAAGTCCGGCATCGCCCACAAGGGCCTGGTGCATGTCGCGAAGATCATGGCCGGGACCGCGGTCGACGCCATCGTGAAGCCCGAGCTGCTGGAAGCGGCCAAGGCCGACCACAAGGCGCGCACGGATGCGCACCCCTATGTCTGCCCGCTGCCGCCCGACGTGAATCCGCCGATCAAGATGTCGGGGGATTGATCCGGTGGCGGAGGTGAAGGTCGCACTCGTCACGGCCGGCGGCAGCGGCATGGGCGCTGCCGCCGCGCGGCGGCTCGCGGCGGATGGATTCGCGGTCGGCATCCTCTCCTCCTCCGGGAAGGGGGAGGCGTTGGCGGCCGAGCTGGGCGGACTCGGCGTGACGGGATCGAACCAGTCCAACGACGACCTGCAGCGACTGGTCGATGCGGCGACGGCCCGCTGGGGCCGGATCGACGTGCTGGTGAACAGCGCGGGGCACGGGCCGCGCGGTCCGGTACTCGACCTGACGGACGAGGATTGGCACCGCGGCCTCGACGTGTACCTGATGAACGTGATCCGGCCGACGCGGCTCGTCGCGCCGGTGATGGTGGCGCAGAAGGGAGGCGCCATCATCAACATCTCGACCTTCGCGGCTTTCGAGCCGGATCCGGCCTTCCCGACCTCGGGCGTGTTCCGGGCAGGGCTCGCGGCCTATGCGAAGCTGTTCGCGGACAAGTACGCCGCGGACAACGTCCGGATGAACAACGTGTTGCCCGGCTTCATCGACAGCCTGCCGGTGCGGCAGGAACGCCTGCCGGCGATTCCGATGGGCCGGTACGGCCATGTCGAGGAGGTTGCCGCGACGGTGGCCTTCCTGTCCTCGCCGGGCGGCGGCTACATCACGGGCCAGAACATCCGCGTCGACGGCGGCATCACCCGTTCGGTCTGACGAATCGATCCTCGCGCGAGGAGCGGTCTGGAGGGGCGACGCCCCTCCAGGATTCCGTCAGGACTTGTCCGCGTAGGACTTCGCCATCCCTTCCGCCGGATCCGCCTGCGGGCCATAGGGCATGATCGGATAGCGCAGCCCGGCCTTCGACAGGCCGAGCAGCCCCTCGACAGCGATGGCGAGGTCGCCCGGCGGCAGCGCCATGAGCATCTCGTCATCCGCGACGCCGCCGTAGCGGCGTTCGGCGTAGCAGGGGATCGAGAGCGACGGCGCGCGGTCGCGCAGCGCGCGGCCCCAGGAATCGGCGCAGGCGCTCTCCCCGGTGATGGAGAATTCGAAGCGCTTGTAGTTCTTCCACTGCAGCCCGTTGACGAAGAGGATCATCTGCGCCGGGTTCGCATAGAACAGGCAGATGTCGGGCGGATCGAGCCGCGCGCTGCGCAGCGGGGACACGACCACGCCGGCATAGCGCGGCGGGACGCGCGGCATCTCGGCCTGGTGTTTCTTCGCCGCCTCGCGATTCTCGAACCACACGCCTTCGAACTTGCGGCCCGAGAGGTAGAGTTCCGAGGGCTCGTTCAGCCCGATGACGCCGCCGCAGTTCGAGAAGCCCGGCACGTTGTCATGCGTGATGCCGAGCGTGAATCCGGCGATGCGCGCCTGGGTGACGAGCTGGCAGGTCGAGAACTTCCGGCCCGCGGCCGGGCGGCGAAGGCCCGGGACCTTCGCCATCTCCTCATCGCTTTCGAACAGCTTCATGCCGATCGGCAGGGTGCGCAGGCGCAGCAGCTCGGTCAGCTGGCGCCCGAGATCGGCGACGGCCTTGCCGTCGAGCGGGCGTGATTCCGCGATGGGTGGTGCATCATTCATGGGGCGATCCTCCTCGGTGTCGGCCGGGATGATGCGCCCTTGCGCGGCGAAGTCCAGGAAGGGGACCTCAGCCCGTCTCGTTCGCCTCGCGGGCCGCTGCCATGGCGGCGAAGGGACAGCCGGCATTGCGCCGGGCGCGACGCACATCGGCGGCGTAGCGGCCGGCCTGGTGTTCCTCGGCGCTCGCCGGGATCACCACGCTTTCGCGATAGGCGTCCCATTCCGCATCGCCCCACTGCGTGAAGGCGTCGGAGACGGTGGCGGAATTCAGGATCGGATCCGCATAGGCGAATTGCGGAATCGGGATCACCTGCAGGATCGGCCGCAGCTGATTGATCTCGATCGGCGTGTCGGTGCGGGTGATGCGGATGTTGGTGAAGAGCGGCCCGAACCACTTGTCGAATTCGACGATGCCTTCGAACTGCTCATAGGCGGCGGGGCGCGGCAGGTTCACCGGCGACCGTGTCAGCACCGACCAGCCTGGCGCGGTCCGGACGAACAGGCCGGTCCACATCTGCACCACGCCGGCCTCGGGCAGGCCGGTGAGGAAGGGCGGCGAGTAGCCGCGAATGTCCTCGGGCACTTCCTCGTCGAAGCGAGCGCGGAAATGGGGGTACTGCACCGCGCCGAGGCCGAGGGGCATCCACTCGTTCTCGAGCTCGTCGCAGGTCCAGAGCACTTCGTGCCCGTCCCACATCAGCATGAAATTGAGCGGGGAGGTGATGTGCCACCCGTACCCGGTGGCCGTCGTGACCGCGTCGCAGAAGCGATAGGCGCGGGTGGGAAGCCCGCCGAGCCCTGACCTGTCTGCCCGCGTCGGCGCCGGGATCCCGGGGATCAGGCGGTGGAAGGCAACGACGGGGGTACGGTCCTGGGTCATTCTCGGGTCCTGAAGGCGGCGCGGATCCTACAGGGGCAGGGGCTCCGCGGGGGAGCCTCCTGCGCCGTGGATCAGCGGCAGCCGGCGCCCATCCGGACGACGCCCTTGTCGATGATGAAGGCCTTCGGCGTACGGCAGCCTGCACCGAGACGGACGGTGCCCTTGTCGGCGACAGAAGCCTTCGGGGTGCGGCAACCAGCGCCGACGCGCACCGCGCCGCTGTCCGCGACGGAGGCCTTCGGCGTGCGGCAGCCGGCACCGACGCGCACCGCGCCGCTGTCCGCGACGGAGGCCTTCGGGGTGCGGCAGCCGGCGCCGACGCGGACCGCGCCGCTGTCCGCGACGGACGCCTTGGGGCTGCGGCAGCCGGCGCCGACGCGGACCGCGCCGCTGTCCGCGACGGAGGCCTTCGGCGTGCGGCAGCCGGCGCCGACGCGCACCACGCCGCTATCGGCGACAGAGGCCTTGGGGGTGCGGCAGCCAGCGCCGATGCGCACCGCGCCGCTGTCGGCGACGGAGGCCTTCGGCGTGCGGCAGCCAGCGCCGACACGCACCGCGCCGCTATCCGCGACCGAGGCCTTCGGGGTACGGCAGCCAGCGCCGACGCGCACCGCACCGCTATCGGCGACAGACGCCTTCGGGGTGCGGCAACCAGCGCCGACGCGGACCGCGCCGCTGTCGGCGACGGAGGCCTTCGGGGTACGGCAGCCAGCGCCGACGCGCACCGCACCACTATCGGCGACAGAGGCCTTCGGGGTGCGGCAGCCGGCGCCGACGCGCACCGCGCCGCTGTCGGCGACAGAGGCCTTCGGGGTGCGGCAGCCAGCGCCGACGCGCACCGCGCCGCTGTCGGCGACAGAAGCCTTCGGGGAGCGGCAACCGGCGCCGACGCGCACCGCGCCGCTGTCGGCGACAGAGGCCTTGGGGGTGCGGCAGCCAGCGCCGACGCGCACTGCGCGGCTGTCCGCGACGGAGGCCTTGGGGGTGCGGCAGCCGGCGCCGACGCGCACCACGCCGCTATCGGCGACAGAGGCCTTGGGGGTGCGGCAGCCGGCACCCAGGCGCACGATACCCTTGTCGGCGACGGAGGCGAGGGTCTTGGGCATGTAATCCGGCTCCTGGGTTAGGTCTCAGGGTTGAACTCAGTGGCCCAACCGTGAACCAGGAGATTGCGGATGACAAGGAAACATTCCTACTTGATGTATTTTTTTTTCCTAGTAAGATATTGATATAGGAAAACGGTCAGAGTTCTTTCCAGCGACGTAGTTAAAGACCAGCAACATGACCTAGACGAACGCTGGTTTCATGCGGCAATAACGTCTATAACGCGAAATTAACGGAGTCGGACACAACCACAGGATTAATTCGTGGGGAGAACATAACCGGTGAGGCACATCCGGGACGGATCCCCCGCGCTGCGCAGCGAAGAGGCGCTACCCTTCGCGGCCCGAAACGATAACCGCGGCGGCGCGGCGGCACGGATTTGGTCGCAATCGCCATTCCCGTTAGCATCCCGTGAGAATGTCTGAACTCTCATCCGCCTCAGAACAGGACCAAAGACCTTCCTTCGAAGGTTTAGCCGACGCCGCAGGGCGTGGTCCCGCCCGGCTTCGTATCGCCATGCTCGGCCGCATGGATGTGCGCGCGATCACAGGTGAACCTCTCCTGCCCCGGTCCCGCAAGACCCGGGCGGTCCTCGCCGTGCTGGCGCTGGAGGCGCCGGCAGCGATATCCCGCCAGCGCCTGGCCGATCTGCTGTGGAGCCGCCGCGGCGAGGAACAGTCCCGCGGATCGCTGCGCCAGGCCCTTCATGAACTGCAGGAGTGCCTCGGCGACTGGGGCAAGGGCCTCCTCACCGCCACCCGGGAAACCGTCTCGCTCGATACCCGAGCCATCTGGGTCGACGCGCGGGAGGTCCCGGGGATGGCGCGGGATCGCGTCGAGGCTCTCAACCTGCTGCTGTCCGAGTTCCTTTCGGATCTCGACGGCCTCGATGCCGCCTTCGATGCCTGGCTGCAGCAGCAGCGCCGCCGGCTGCGGGAATTGGCCCTCGATGTGGCGAGCGCCCGCCTGGCGGCGGCGACGACGCCCCTGGCCCGTGCCCAGGAGGCCCGCCGCGTCCTCACGATCGACGCCGCGCAGGAGCCGGTCTGGCGCATCCTGATCCGATCCGAGGCCGAGGCCGGCGATCGCGGCGCGGCATTCGCCGCGTGGGAGGATTGCCGCCGCATCTTCGCCGAGCGGTTCCGCAGCGCGCCATCGCCTGAGACCGCCGCGCTGGCCGAATCCCTCCGTGGCGAAGTCCCGCCCCCCGTCCTGATGCCGCATCGGCGCAGTGCAGGGCGGGGCGCGCGCCTGGGTGTCATGCCCTTTCGGGTGCTCGGCAACGAGTCGGATGAGGAGGTCTCGCTCGGTCTGGCCGGCGAAATCACGGCCTCGCTCGCCCGGTTTCGCTGGCTCGTGCTCGTGGACAGCGCATCCGTCGCGGCGGCGCGGCGTTCGGAAGGGCAGACGGAACAGCTCGATCTCGATTTCAGCTTGTCCGGCAGCATCCAGCGCGGTGGCGATCGCGTTCGCGTCACGCTGCAACTGACGGACCACCGACCGCCCGAGGCCGTTGTGTGGACCGAACGCTTCGACCGGGAGGCGGCGGACATCCTGAAGCTGCAGGATGAGATCGCGGCCGAAGTCGTCGCGCGGGTCGACCCCGAGATCCTGTTGATCGAGGCGAACCGCGCCGCGGCCCGTCCCCAGGTCGACATCACCGCCTACGACCTGCTGCTGCGCGCCATCCCCGCCATCTACCGGCTCGACCGCCAGGCCTACGAAGCCGCGGGCGCGATGCTCGAGGAAGCGACGCGCCTGGATCCCGACTACGCGCCCGCCTTCGCCTGGCACGCGTACTGGTACCTGTTCCTCGTCGGACAGGGCTGGGCACGCGCGGATGAGGATGTGCTGGCGAAGAGCGAGGAACTGGCTGCCCGGGCGGTGTCACTGGATCCCTCCGATGCCCATGCGCTCGCGATCCTGGGGCATGTGCGGGCCTTCCTGCATCACCAGATCCCCGAGGCGGTGTCGCTGTACGAACGGGCGCTGGCGCTCAACCCCAACCTGCCGCTCGCCTGGGTCTTCTCCGCACTCGCCCTGTCCTACCGCGGCGAGCACGAGGAGGCGCTGCACCGCTGGGAACGATACAAGCGCCTCGCGCCGTTCCACCCGCACGCGTTCTTCTTCGACGCGACGCGGCTGGTGCCGCTGCTGCTGCTCGGCCGGCACGAGGATGTCGATTCCGCGGCGCGCCAGGTGACCGCGCTGCACACCGGCTTCACCTTCCCCTACAAGGTGTGGCTCTCTGCGCTGGGCCATTTGGGGCGGCTGAACGAGGCGGCGAAGGTCCGCGCGAAGCTGCTGGCGATGGAGGCCGACTTCACCCTCGCGAAGGCGCGCGAACGCGCACCCTTCAACACGGTCCCACGTGACGGCCGGCCCGCCGATATCGAGCACTACCTCGCCGGGCTGCGGAAGGCCGGCCTGACCTGAGGTCACACCGGCCGAATGGTATCTCCCGGCCGGATCGTCCCGCCCCTGCGGATGATGCAGTTCAGGCCGCTGCGGTTGATCAGCGGCTTGAACACCTTCTTGCCGAGCAGATCCTCGAGGTACTGGCAGGGCACGTTGAGCCGCCCGCCGTAGAGCACGACCTCGCCGACCTGGAACTCGCGCCCGACCAGGTGGTTCAGCGGCACGCCGGCGGTCGTCAGGTTGCGGCGCGTCTCGTGCGGCGGAAGATCGATGCCGTGGTCCCGGGCCAGCGCGTCGAGCGTCTCCATCTCGATCAGCGTCACCTGGCGGTCGGCGGCGGGCTTGTGGCTGTAGGTGCCTTTGGCCGTGGCGTAGCGGTCGCCCTCGATGCCGACACTCTCGACAAGGCGCGCGGCATCCAGTTCCACCATCGGCGCGGAGGCCTCCGGCGCGATGTGGATGGCGAGCAGGACGCCGGTGAAGTCGTGGCTCATCGCAGCAGCTCCGCCGCGGCGCGGGTCAGCGCGCCGTCGATGTTCCAGAGGGATTCCAGCACGCGGAAATGGTCCGCGCCGGGGATCGGGATGAGTGGTCCCGGCGCCTGCGCCTCCGCGCGGATGCGGTGGAAGACGCGCGACTGGCGGCGGAGCTCCGGCAGTTCCGCCCCGCCATAGACGATCGCGATGGGCTTCTGCACCACCGGGCGGCGGATGGGCGAGAGGTCGGCGACCTCCTGCTCCGTCAGCCGCAGCTTCTCGTCGAGATAGGTGTCGCGGATCGGGGCGAGTTCGTAGATGCCCGACATGGCGACGGCGGCCGTCACCGCCGGATGCTCGGCGGCGAGCGCCGCGAGGTGCCCGCCGGCCGACCAGCCCGAGACGACGATCGGCCCCGCGATGCCGTGCGCCGGCCCGTTCGCGGCCAGCCAGTCGAGCGCGCGGCTGACCTGCCAGGTGATGGCCGTCAGCGAGGCGTCGGGGGCGAGGGTGTAGCCCGGCAGCGCCGCC
This sequence comes from Neoroseomonas marina, assembly GCF_012927745.1. Lineage (GTDB taxonomy): Bacteria > Pseudomonadota > Alphaproteobacteria > Acetobacterales > Acetobacteraceae > Neoroseomonas > Neoroseomonas marina. Next base: position 86,352 of record NZ_JABBKX010000001.1, on the reverse strand, counting down.
GACCAGCCCATCGCGAGCGCCCCTTGGGCGAGGATCGCGAAATCCTCCCGCCGGTTGCGCTGCCAGTAGCCGCCATGGATGAAGACCAGGCAGGGCGCGGCGGGATCGGCGCCGGGATAGAGGTCCCACTTCTCCCGCTCCGCCTCGCCATAGGGCAGGTCGAGATGCCCGGCACGGGCAGCGCGGAATTCCGCCGAGAGCGCGTTGCGCGCGGCGATCTGCTGCGCGCTGTCGGGCACCATGCCGGTGTTGTTGTAGGCGTCGTCGCGTTCCTTCTGGGCCCAGTAGCGCCAGCCCTCGGCGAAGGCGTAGGGCGTGCTCATGGCGCGATGACCCGCACCGGCGCGCCGGCGTTGAAAGCCTCGATCGCCTCCACGGCGCCCTGGTAGTAGGCGCGGTAGTTCTGCTGCGTGACGTAGCCGAGATGCGGTGTGAGGAAGGTGTTGGGCGCGGCGAGGATCGGGTGGTCCGGCGGCAGCGGCTCGGTGTCGTAGACGTCGAGGCCGGCGCCGGCGATGCGCCCCTCCTTCAGCGCGGCGATCAGCGCGTCCTGGTCGATCAGCGGCCCGCGCGAGGTGTTCACGATGTAGGCCGTGCGCTTCATCCGGCCGAGATCCTCCGCACCCACGATGCCGCGCGAGCGGTCCGACAGGATCAGGTGCAGCGTGACGACATCGGCCTCGGCAAACAGCGTCGCCTTGTCCACGCGCGTCGCGCCGATCTCGGTGGCGCGTTCCTCGGTCAGGTTCTGGCTCCAGGCCACGACCTTCATGCCGAAGGCCTGGCCGACCCTGGCCACCCGCGCGCCGAGCTTGCCGAGGCCGACCACGCCGAGCGTCCGCCCCTCGAGCCCCCAGCCCACCGAGGTCTGCCACCGGCCCGCGCGCAGCGCTTCCTGCTGGCGCGGCAGGTCGCGCATCAACCCGGTGATCAGGCCCCAGGTGATGTCGACCGTCGGATCGCCGAAGGAGGGCGTGCCGCAGAAGACGATGCCCTTCTCGGCGCAGGCGGCCGCGTCGATGGAACGGTTGCGCGCCGCGGTGGTGATGAGCAGGCGCAGGTTCGGCAGGCGCTCGATCAGGGCGCGCGGGAAGGGGGTGCGCTCGCGCATCGCAAGGATCGCGTCGAAGGGGGCCAGGCGCTGCACCAGCGCCTCGCGGTCGGTGATGGTGTCGCGGAAGACGGTGACCTCGACGCCCTTCAGCCGGTCCCAGGGCCCGAGCGACAGCGCGACGCCCTGGTAGTCGTCGAGGATGGCGAGGCGCTTCAGCGGCGCGGTGGCCTGGCTCATGGGGTGGTCTCCTGAATCGTCCTGGCGGCTAGATCGCGCCGGGCCGGGGGTTCCGCAAGCCGGGCTCAGCCGGCGGCCGGCAGGGTGATGCCGGCCAGCGCCTCCCGCAGCACCGGCGGCAGCGGCGTCGGCTGCTTCTGCGTCGCGCGGTCGACATAGACATGGACGAAGTGGCCTTCCGCGGCGGCGACGTCCTCGTCATTGCGGAAGATTGCGATCTCGTAGCGGACCGAGGTGTTGCCGGCGCGGCCGCAGCGCAGCGCGGTGGTGATCTCGTCGGGGAAGGCGATGGGGGCGAAGTAGCGGCACTGGGTCTCGACCACCAGGCCGATCACCGGCGCGGTCGGGATGTGCAGGAAGCCGCTGTCGATGAGGAAGCGCGCCACCACCGTGTCGAACCACGAATAGTAGGTGACGTTGTTCACGTGCCCGTAGACGTCGTTGTCCATCCAGCGCGTCGGGATGGGCAGGAAGAAGCGGTAGTCGGCACGCGTGCCGCGGGTCTTGGACATGCTCAGGCTCCGAGGGCGCGGGCGACGATGGCTTCGTCCACGCAGACGTCGAATGCGGGCGATCCTTGCAGGATGCCGGCGGTCTGCATCGCGCCGCGCAGCTGTTCGAAGGCCGCGCGCGGGAAATGCGGCGTCGGGGACCACAGCGCGAGGCCCTGGTAGCGGGCGAGGGCGGTGGTCAGCGCCGCGCGCGGCACATCGGGGAAGAGCGGTGCGACGGTCGCCGCGATGTCCTCCAGCGGGGCCTCGGCGATCCAGGCGAGCGCCGCGGCCATGGCGCGGATCATCGCCTCGAACTCGGCGGAACGTTCCTCGATGCGCTGCTCCGTCGCGTAGAAGGCGGTGTAGGCGGACGGGCCGCGATCGGCGGCGCGGTGCCAGACGGCCGCGCCCTGCGCCTCGGCCAGCGCGGCATGCGGTTCGAAGACCTGCGCGACGTCGAGGTCGCCCGCCAGGACCGCGGCGGCGTTCTCCGCCATCGACCGGTCGGTGACGCGCTTCAGCGTCGCGGGATCGATCCCCTCCCGCCGCAGGTCGTCCTGCAGGCACCACCAGGGCGTCGGCACCTCGCTGACCGTTCCGAACCGCAGCCGCGGCAGGTCGGCCAGGCGGAAGCCGGGGTTCGGGCGGCGGCCCACCAGCAGGAAGGGGTCCTTCATCACCACCGCGCAGAAGGACCGCAGCGGGCAGGACGGGTCCCGGTCCCGCAGCAGCATCGGCCGCATCGGCCCGGACCAGGCGATGTCGGCGCGGCCGGCGATGAGGTTCTCCGCCGCCTTGGTGGGGTCGCCGGCCGTCATGCGGCGCACCTCGACGCCCTGGGCGGCAAACAGGCCGCGGGCCTCGGCCACATAGAAGGGCGCGTAGAAGACCGCGCGGAACGGCTCGTTGAGGATGATGGGCTGCACGAAGGTCCCCCCGTCAGGCGCGGCATCCTGCGCAACGCATGGCGGGCGCACCAGCCCCGCCGATTCGCCGCTGGCGTCGTCTGCGAACTTCGCGGCATAACCCCCTGCCCGGAAAGGACCCCGCTTCGGCGGCCTTCGCTGGGACTCGGCATAACGCTATATCTGGTGTGCGTCGGCACCTTGGGCCACAATCCCTATGGTTCCGGCCCCTTCAGATCGACCCTTCGGGAGCCCCATGTCCGCCGCGCCTCGGCCCGAATCCTCTCCCCGTCTGGAGCCGTTCCGCCTGCGCGGCGCGAACTTCAACCTGCTCGTCCTGCGGCTGCTCGACCCGCGGCCCGAGGTGGTGGTCCCCGCGATCGGCGACCAGTTCCGCCGCGCCCCCGGCTTCCTGCGCTTCGCCCCGGTCGTGCTCGGCCTCAGCGACCTGGACGTGCCGGCCAACACGGTTGATTTCGAAGGGCTGGTGAGGGGGCTGCGCGAGCTGACGATCGTGCCGATCGGCACGACCGGCGGGACGCCGGAACTGCGCAATGCCGCCATGGCCTTCGGCCTGCCGCCGATCCGCGGCGCGGGCGGGCGGGAGACCGACGAGCCGCTGCCCGAGGCCGCGCCGGCGCCGGCCGCCGTAACGCCGGCCGAACCCGCCGCCCCTCCGCCGCCGCCCCCGGGCATGCAGCGCCCGACGATGATCGTCGAGCAGCCGGTCCGCGCCGGGCAGCGCATCTGGGCGCAGGGCGGCGACCTGATCGTGACCTCGACCGTGAATGCGGGCGCCGAGGTGATCGCGGACGGCAACATCCACGTCTATGGCGCGCTGCGCGGCCGCGCGATCGCCGGCGGCGGCAACAACACCGAGGCGCGGGTCTTCGCACAGAACTTTGACCCCGAGCTCATCTCCATCGCGGGCTACTACGCGGTGCGCGAGGGGCTCACGGGGGCGCCGATCGGCAAGGCGGTGCAGGTGCGGCTGACGGGCGAGCGCATGCGCTTCGACCCGATCGGCTGAGCGCATCGCGCAGGGGATTACGAGGAGGCAGGGGACATGGCACAGGTCGTCGTCGTCACTTCGGGCAAGGGGGGCGTGGGCAAGACCACGTCGTCCGCCGCCTTCGCCACGGGCCTCGCGCAGCGGGGCAAGAAGACCGTCGTCATCGACTTCGACGTCGGTCTGCGCAACCTCGACCTCATCATGGGCGTCGAGCGGCGCGTCGTGTTCGACATCGTCAACGTCATCAGCGGGGAGGCGCGGCTCAACCAGGCGCTGATCCGCGACAAGCGCGTGGACACCCTGTCGATCCTTCCGGCCAGCCAGACGCGGGACAAGGACGCGCTGACCAAGGAAGGCGTCGCGAGGATCATCGAGGAACTGGCGAAGGACTTCGACTACATCCTCTGCGACAGCCCCGCCGGCATCGAGAAGGGCGCGCTGCTCGCGCTGTACTTCGCCGACCAGGCGGTCGTTGTGACGAACCCGGAGGTGTCCTCGGTCCGTGACTCCGACCGCATCCTCGGCGTGCTGCAGTCACGCTCGAAGCGCGCGGAGGAGAAGAAGGACCCGGTGAAGGAGCATCTGCTCGTCACCCGCTTCGACCCCGTCCGCGTCGAGCGTGGCGAGATGCTGAAGCTCGAGGACATCCAGGAGATCCTCTCGATCCCGCTGCTCGGCGTGATCCCGGAGAGCGAGAGCGTGCTCAAGGCGTCCAACACCGGCACGCCGGTCATCATGGATGCCGAGAGCCAGGCCGGCCAGGCCTATGCCGACGCCGTGGCGCGCTTCCTGGGCGAGGAGAAGCCCCACCGCTTCATCGAGGCCGAGAAGAAGGGCCTGTTCAAGCGGCTGTTCGGCGGGAGGGCCGCATGATGTCCTGGATCGACTTCTTCCGAGGCAAGCGCAAGGAGGAGAGCAGTGCCTCCGCCGCCAAGGAACGCCTGCAGATCGTCCTGGCGCATGAGCGCATCGGCCGCACGCGGGAGGACTTCCTTCCGAAGCTCCAGCAGGAGCTCGTCGCCGTGGTCGCGCGCTATGTCGCGATCGACCCGGGCAAGGTGAACGTGAACCTCGACCGCGGCGGGGACATGTCCACCCTTGCGATCGAGATCGAACTGCCCGCGCCGGCGGCGATGCGCATGGCGGCCGGCGCGCGCTGATCCCCCAGGCTGCTGCCGGTCACAGCTTCGATTCGATCGGCAGCCAGCGCAGCACCCACGCCAGGGCGCGCAGGGACGCGGGAGCCAGGGGCTCCCGCCGCAGCGTCACGGTGTCCCCGCCCGCCTCGCCCTGCCATTCCAGGGCCCCGTCCGCCGCCAGGCCGACGCGCCAGCTGCAGGACGGGCTCACCAGACGGGCGTGCTCGGCCCGGATGCGTTCGGCAACGCGCGCATCCTCGATGAAGGTGCCCATCTCGGTATTCAGGGCAATCGATCGCTGGTCGAGGTTGAAGGACCCGACGAAGGACAGCCTGCCATCGACGACGAAGGCCTTGGTGTGCAGGCTGGCCCCGCGGGAACCGAAGACGCTGATGCCTTCCTCCTCGCCGCCGGGCTTGAGCTCGTGCAGTTCCACGCCCGCCGCGAGCAGGCGTTCGCGGTAGCGCGCATACCCGCCGTGAACGGCGGCGACATCCGTCGCGGCGAGGGAATTGGTGACGATCGAGACGCGCACGCCGCGGCGGGCCATCGCCTCGATCTGCGCAGCACCTTCCGGGCCCGGGACGAAGTAGGGCGAGATGATGAGCGCCTCGCGCTCCGCACCGAGCAGCGCCCCATGGACCGCGCCGGCCAGGCAGTCCCGGGGCTGCGCGGTGCCGACCGCCTTGCCGGGCGGATCGGCCGCCACGCGCACGGCATCCGGCGGCAGCGCCAGGAAGCTGGCGTGTTCGGACCCGGCGAGCAGGCGGGTGACCAGCGGCGCGCCGGCGAGGCGATCGAAATAGGGCCGCGCCTCCGGCGATATCCAGGCGCGTTCGAGCCGCCGTGACAGCTTGCGCAGTGCGCGGCGCCGGTAGGCGGCCCGGCTGATCCGTCGCAGCGGCCGCGACAGCTGGTGCGACCAGTAGGATTCGAACATCCGTTGCATGGCTTCCACCGGCGGGCCGCGCAGCGCGAGGTCCAGGTCGCGGAAGTTGAAGTGGCCCGAGGCGTCGAAATACGGATCGCCGATGTTCCGCCCGCCGGCGATGGCGCAGTCGCCGTCCACGATCCACGCCTTGTTGTGCATCCGGCGATCCAGGTGCCAGCCGCCGAACAGCATCTCGAGCAGCAGCCCCGGAGGGCCGAGGCGCCGCCAGGACACCGCGTTGAACAGCCGGACTTGGATCCGGGGGTGGGAGTCCATGGCGGCGAGCACGCGCTCGGCGCCCATGGCGTACATGTCGTCCAGCAGCAGCCGGACGGCGACCCCCCGGTCGGCGGCCTGGATGACCTCGCGCGCCAGCAGCGTGCCGGTCAGGTCCCCGTGCCAGACGTAGTATTGCAGGTCGGCGGTGCGCGTCGCGGATCGCAGCGTCGCGACGCGGGCGGCGAAAGCGGTCAGCCCATCGGCGACGAGTGCGACACCGGCCTGCGACGAATCCGACACGGCACGGCTCAGGCTGCCGCGGCCATGGCCGAGGACGGAGCGGCGGACAGGTCCAGCCGCGCGGTCAGCGGCAGGTGGTCGGACGCGATGCGGGCGAGCGGCGACGCATGGGCCGCGAGCCCGGTCAGCAGGCCATGCGGGCGGCACAGGATGCGATCGAGGCTGAGGATGGGCAGGCGCGCCGGAAAGGTCGCGGGCGTGACGTCCACCGGCCCGAAATCCCGGTCCAGGGCGCGCAGCGAGGACCGTGGTCCGGGTCGCCATTCATTCAGATCGCCGAGCAGCAGTGTCGGCACCTCCTCCGCCTGGGCCAGCCGTTCCAGCAGGGCCGCGACCTGCTGCGCCCGATGCCGCCGGAGCAGACCGAGATGCGCGTTGACCACGCGCAGCCGACCCGCCGGCAGCTGGAGGTCAACCATCGCGGCGCCCCGAGGTTCTCCACCGGGCAGGCGCAGCCGGTGCGCCTCGACCAGGCGGCCATTGCGGACGAGCAGGGCGTTGCCATGCCAGCCATGGCCGCCGGCCGCCATGCCCAGCGGTACCAGCTGAAGCCCCGTGTCGCGTTCCAGCGCGATCAGGTCGAGCAGGCCTTCCCGGCGGCCGAACCGGCGGTCGGCCTCCTGGAGCGCCAGGACGTCCGCATCCAGTTCGCGGATGACCGCGGCAATTCGTCCCGGATCGAAACGACCATCGGCGCCGACGCACTTGTGAACGTTGTAGGTTGCAATGCGCAGCGCGCCGGGTGGCGGTTCCGCCGGCTGGAAGGGGCCTGTCGGCAGGCGCATCAAGCGTGCCGCGAGCAGGTCGGTGAAGGATCGGGCGCGGTCCAGGGCAATCTGCCGGCGGGTCATGCGAATCGACCAGGGTTGGCGCCGGCGGTACGCACGGCATTATGCCTCTACATGGGGGCTGCGCGGTCCGCGGTCCAGCAGTTCCCGCACGATGGAAGGAAGCGACCCTTGGCATATGACGGCATCCGGGCCCATCGCCCGCTGATCATGGGCCGCCGCGGCGCGGTCGCGACGAACCATCCGGTGGCGACGGCCGCGGGCCTCGACGTGCTGAGGGCCGGCGGGACGGCGGCCGATGCCGCGGTTGCGGTCTCGCTCGCGCTGGGCGTGGTGGAGCCGCATATGAGCGGCCTCGGCGGGGATGGCTTCTATCACCACTGGTCGGCATCGACCGGGCGGGCCGAGACCTATGCCGGCACCGGCCAGGCGCCGCGCGCCGCGACGGTCGATCGCTACCGGGCCGAAGGGGGCGTGCCGAACCGCGGCCCGCTGTCGGTCCAGACGCCGGGCAAGGTCGCCGGGCTCGCCGCGCTGCACGCGGCCCATGGCGGCCGCCCCTGGGGCAGCCTGTTCGGTGCGGCCATCGAGGCCGCGGACGACGGCTTCGCCGCGACCCATGCGCTGCGACATTTCGTGGGCGAGAACCGCGCGCACCTCGCCGCCGATCCCACCAGCCGGGCCATCTGGCTGCCGGACGGCCAGCCGCCCGCGGTCGGGGAGCTGGTGGTGCAGCCGGCGCTGGCGGCGACGCTGCGGCGCCTCGCCGCCGCAGGACCTGAGGAGATCTTCGCCGGCGCCGTCGCGCGCGACCTCGCCGCCGATCTCAGCGATATCGGATCGATCGTCGCCGGGGAGGACCTCGCCGCCGTCGAGGCGCGCATCGCCCCGCCCATCGGCATCGCCTGGCGCGGCTTCGAGGTCCGGCAGACGCCGCAGCCCTCCATGGGCTTCGCCATGCTGCAGATGCTGCGCATCGTCGAGGGCTTCGACCTCGCCGCGCTCGGCTGGGGCAGCGCCGCGCTGGTGCATCTGATGGTCGAAGCGAAGAAGCGCGCCTTCCTGGACCGCGAGGCCGAGGCCGGGCGCGACCAGCCGGACTTCGCGGCGCTGCTCTCCGATGCCCGCGCCAAGGCGCATGCCGCGGCGATCGGTGACCGCGCCGCGCACCTGCCGGTCCGCGCCATGGCCGAGGCCGACACCACCTATTTCTGCGCCGTCGATGCCGAGGGGAATGCCGTCTCGGCGATCCAGTCGATCAACGGGGCCTTCGGGTCGGGCGTGACGGCGCCGCGCACCGGCATCCTGCTCAACAACCGCATGTCCTACTGGCATCTCGAGGAAGGCCACGCGAACCGCCTCGCTCCCGGCCGTCGGGTGCGCCATACCATGAACGCGCCGATGGTGATGAAGGACGGCAAGCCCTGGATGGTCTTCGGCACGCCGGGCGCGGACAACCAGGTGCAGGTGAACTTCCAGGTGCTGGTCGCCGCGGCCGTCTTCGGGATGGACCCGCAGCAGGCGCTCGAGGCGCCGCGCTGGACCTCCTCCCAGCCCGGCCAGGAGTCCAACTACCCGCATGGTGGCGGCGAGGTGCTGACCATTGAGCGCGGCGTGGGCGAGGGCACCGTCGCCGGGCTGCGCGAACGCGGCCATGACGTGAAGGTCGTTCCGGATCTCGAGGGCGCCTGCAGCGTCGAGGCGATCCGCGTGCTGGACAACGGCATACGCATGGCCGGATCGGATCCGCGACGGGACGGCTGGGCAGCGGCGTATTGATGCGGGGCTTGCGGGGCGAGCGACGGCCTGCCTAGGCTGACCGCGGGATGCTTCGCTTCTTTCTCCGCCGCTTCGCGGTTGCGGTGCTCGTCGCGTTGACGGTGCTGACGCTCGCCTTCCTGCTGACGCGGGTCTCGGGCGACCTTGCCGTTTCCATCGCCGGGCCGAACGCGACCCAGGCGGATGTGGAAGCGATCCGCGAGGCCTATGGCCTCAACCGGCCGCTCTACGTGCAGTATTTCGATTGGCTCGGCCGCGCGGTGCAGGGCGATTTCGGGCAGAGCTACTTCTTCCGCGATCGCGTGGCGAACCTGATCGCCGCGCGCATGCCGGTGACGGTGACGCTGGGGCTCGTCGGGCTCGCCATCGCGCTGGTGGTCTCGCTGCCGCTCGGCATCCTCGCCGCGGTGCGGGAAGGGACCTGGATCGACCGGCTGGTCGGGCTGGTGGCGATGATCGGGCAGGCCATGCCGTCCTTCTGGCTCGGCCTGGTGCTGATGATCGTCTTCGGGCTGCAACTCGGCTGGGTGCCGATCTCGGGCGTGGAGACCTGGGACGGCTACATCCTGCCTGGGATCGTGCTCGCCTTCTCGGCCATCCCGTCGCTGACGCGGCTGACGCGCTCCGGGATGATCGAGGCGCTGGCCTCGGACTACATCCGCACGGCGCGCGCGAAGGGGCTGACGCGGCTGTCCATCCTGGTGAAGCACGGCTTCCGCAACGCGGCGATCCCGGTCGTGTCCATCGCGGCGGTGCAACTCGGCTTCATGCTGGGCGGGTCGATCGTCATCGAGACGGTCTTCGCCCTGCACGGCGTCGGCTTCCTCGCCTGGGAGAGCATCAGCAAGAACGACTTCCCGGTCGTGCAGGCGGTCGTGCTGGTCCTCGCGCTGATCTACATCGCGTTGACGTTGTTTGCTGACCTGCTGAACGCGGTGCTCGACCCGCGGCTGAGGACGGCATGAGCGCCGCCGTCATACCCGCCGGTCGAGGCGCGCGGCTGCTGCGCAACCCCGGCTTCGTGGTCGGTGCCGCGATCGTCGGCTTCTGTGCCATCGTCGCGATCCTCGCGCCCTGGATCGTGCCCTACGATCCCTTTGCCATCGACCTCGATCGCCGGCTGGTGCCGCCCTCCTTCATGGAAGGGGGCGATCCGCGGAACTTCCTCGGCACCGACCAGCTGGGGCGGGACTATTTCTCGCGGCTGATCTACGGCGCGCGCATCTCGATGGTGATCGGGGTGCTGACGGTGATCACCTCGGGGCTGATCGGCATCACGATGGGGGTGTTGGGCGGCTTCTACGGCGGCAAGATCGACGACGCGGTGGTCTTCGCCATCACCACGCGCCTGTCGATCCCGGCGGTGCTGGTAGCCCTCGCGGTCGCGGCGCTGCGCGGCAGTTCCTTCATTCTCGTCGTTCTGGTGCTCGGGCTGCTGCTGTGGGACCGCTTCGCGGTGGTGGCGCGGTCGACCACGATGCAGATCCGCAACCTCGACTACGTCTCGGCGGCCTGGTGCGCCGGCGCGTCGCGCTGGTGGGTGCTGACGCGGGAGGTGCTGCCGAACATCGCGACGCACCTCGCCGTCGTCGCGACGCTGGAGATGGCGCTGGCGATCCTGCTCGAGGCCGCGTTGTCCTTCCTCGGCCTGGGCGTGCCGGCGCCGCTGCCCTCCTGGGGGCTGATGATCAGCGAGGCCAAGGAATACATGTTCTTCAGCCCCTGGGTGATCATGATCCCCGGCGCGGCGCTGTTCGTCCTGGTCATGGGCGTGAACCTGCTGGGCGATGCGCTGCGCGACATGATGGGCACGGACCTGTCGCGATGAGCGCGCTGCTCGAGGTCGCGGACCTGCGCGTGACGATCGGCAGCACCGCCGCGGTGCGCGGCGCCTCGCTGACCGTCAACAAGGGCGAGACGCATTGCCTGGTGGGCGAGAGCGGCTGCGGCAAGTCGATCACCGCCCTGTCGGTGATGGGCCTGCTGCCGCGTGGCGCGGTGCGGGAGACGACGGCGCTGCGCTTCGCCGGCGAGGAGATCGGCCGCTACGGCGAACGCCAGATGGAACGCCTGCGCGGCGACCGCATGGCGATGATCTTCCAGGAACCGATGACCAGCCTGAACCCGGCCTATACGGTCGGGTCCCAGATGACCGAGGTGCTGCGCCGGCACCGCGGCACGCCGCGCGCCCAGGCGGTGGACCGGGCGGCGGAACTGCTCGCGCGCGTCGGTATCACGGCGCCGGGGCTGCGGCTGGGGCAGTATCCGCACCAGCTCTCGGGCGGCCTGCGCCAGCGGGTGATGATCGCGATGGCGCTGATGTGCGACCCGGAACTGCTCATCGCGGACGAACCGACCACCGCGCTCGACGTGACCGTGCAGGCGCAGATCCTGCGGCTGCTCGCGGGGCTGCAGAAGGACCTCGGCCTTGGCATCCTGTTGATCACCCATGACCTCGGCGTCGTCGCGCGCGTCGCGGACCGCGTCTCCGTCATGTATGCAGGGGAGGTGGTCGAGAGCGCGCCGACGGCCGCGCTCTTCGCCGCGCCCGAGCATCCCTACACGCGCGGGCTTCTGACCTGCGTCCCGGTGCCCGGCAAGGTGAAGCGCGACGAGCCGCTGGGCAGCATTCCGGGCGTCGTGCCGCGCATCCAGCCGGGCTTCGCGGGCTGCGGTTTCCGCGACCGCTGCGCGCAGGCGAACGCGGCATGCGCCGGGACCATCCCACGGCGGGAGGCCGCCGCGGGGCATGAGGTGCTTTGCACCCTGCCGCCGGGCTGGGGCGGGGCGGCCGCGGCATGAGCGCGCCGGCGATCGAGGTCCGCGGCCTGCGGCGCGTCTTCCGCGTGCGGCAGGGCCTGTTCGCCTCACCGCGCGAGGTTGTCGCGGTGGACGATGTCTCGTTTTCCGTGCCCGCGGGCAGCGTGCTCGGCGTGGTGGGGGAAAGCGGCTGCGGCAAGTCCACCCTGGCGCGGCTGATCCTCGGCCTGCTCGAACCCAGCGCCGGCGACGTACTGGTGGACGGGCAGCGTCTGGGCGGGATGGACCGCCGCGCGCGGGCCAGGCTGATCCAGCCGGTCTTCCAGGATCCCTTCGCCTCGCTGAACCCCAAGCGGCGCATCCGCGACATCGTCGCCATGCCGCTGATCGCCCAGGGCGATGTCGCGCGCGCGGATATCGACAGGCGGGTGGGAGAGGCTCTCGACCGCGTCGGCCTGTCACGCGAGCAGGGGACGCGCTTCCCGGCGCAGTTGTCGGGCGGGCAGCGGCAACGGGTCGCGATCGCGCGCGCGCTGGTGCTGCGCCCGCGCATCGTGGTCTGCGACGAACCGACCAGCGCGCTCGACGTCTCCGTGCAGGCGCAGATCCTGAACCTGCTGGCGGAACTGCGGCGCGACCTCGGGCTCACCTACCTGTTCATCAGTCACAACCTCGCGGTGGTCGAGCACATCGCGAGCGAGGTGGCGGTGATGTATCTCGGCCGCATCGTGGAGCGGTCGGAGAGCGAGCGGTTGTTCGCCGCGCCGCGGCATCCCTATACCCGCGCGCTGCTGGCCTCGGTGCTGACGCCCGAACCAGGGCTCGGCGTTCCGGATGTCGGTTTGGGGGATACCATGCCGGACCCGGCGAACATCCCGCCGGGCTGCCGCTTCCATCCGCGGTGCCCGGTCGCGATCGCGAAGTGTTCGACCGAAGCGCCGAGGCCCACGGCGGATGCCGCGGGCCTCGTGGAATGTCACCTCGCCTGACGGATCACTTCCACTTGGCGAGGTAGAAGCGCGGCAACTCGTCCGGGAAGGTGGGGAATTCGAGTTCCTTCCGGAAGCCGAAGACCGAGACGTAGGTGTGCAGCGGCAGCCAGTAGGCCTGCTCCGTCGCGCGGCGGATCGCCGCGTCATAGGCGCGCTTGCGCACCGCCTCGTCGGCCGTCGAACCGCCTTCCTCGAGAAGCCGGATCATCTCCGGATCGCGGGCATAGTCCTGCGCCCCGCCCGAGAAGTAGTTGGGCATGATCGCCGAGACGTCGTTGATCGAGTAGGAGCCCCAGGACCCCATCTCCATCGCGAGCTCGCCGCGCATCGACCGCTGGATCTGGGCGGCCACCTGCATGAGGTTGAGGTTGGCCCGGATGCCGACGGCGCGGAGGTAGTTCTGCACCGCCTCCGACCATTGCCGCGGCTGGACATAGGAGGTGAGCTCGATGTCGAAGCCGTTGGCGAAGCCGGCCTCGGCCAGCAGCGCGCGCGCCTTGGCCGGGTCGTAGTCGTACTTCACCGCGGCATCGGCGTTGCAGCCGAACTGGGACGGGAAGCAGGGCGCGTCCGGCACGCGCGACCCGCCGCCGACCAGGCGCTCGGCAATCGATTTGCGGTCGATGGCGTGCCAGACGGCCTGACGCACCCTGAGGTTCGTCATCGGGTTGCCCGCCCCGCTGCGACCCGATGCATCGAGGTTGAGGTAGCCGACGCGCATCGATTCCTGCCGCGTCGACTGCAGGTACGGCATGCGGTTGACGTTGGCGGCCTGGTCCGGGTTCATGTTCCAGATCCAGTCGACGCGCTGGCCGAGCAGTTCGGTCAGTTCCGTCGCCGCATCGCCGATGTAGCGCGCCGTCAGCTTCTGGATCGCCGGCCGACCCTTGGGGCCGCCCTGGTAGTAGCCGTCAAAGCGCTCCCACTCGACGCCGGTCGCGACGTCCACCTTGGTGAAGCGATAGGGGCCGGTGCCGATCGGCGCGCGGGAGAAGCCGTCGGGTCCGACGCGCTCGCGATACGCCTTGGGCCAGATCGGCATGACCAGCGCAGCGTATTCCAGCGCCGCCGGTGTCGGCCGCTTCATGTGCAGCCGCACGGTCCAGTCGCCGGTCTTCTCCGCGCCCTGGATCCAGGCGTAGTTGGACGGCGTCGCGACGCGCGTGTTCGGGTCGGCGATGGTGTTGATGGTGTAGACCACGTCGTCCGGCCCGAAATCGCTGCCGTCGTGGAACTTCACGCCCTGACGCAGCGTGAAGTCGAGCGTCTTGGTGTCCACCCAGCGCCATTCGGTCGCGAGTGCGGGGACGATGCGGAAGGTCTCCGGGTCGCGATGGACGAGGCCATCCATCGCCTGGTGCGCGATGATCAGCCCGGTGCGCTGGCTGTTGAAATACGGATCGACGTTCGGCACCGCGTCGCGGAAGGCGATCCGCAGCGTGTTGGCGCTGCGTTGCGCCGCGGCCGGCTGCATGAGGATGGTGGGAAGGGCGAGGGCCCCGGCCGCGCCGGCAATGCCCTGACCCAGAAGGCGACGCCCGATCGTCATTGTCCTGTCTCCCTGCTGGTTGGAGGGGAGCCTAGGGACAGGCGGGGGCAGCCGGCAAGCCTGCGTGCTTGCGCGCCGCGCGGCTTCGCCCGCATATCGGCGGATGGGGGAGGGCACGGCCATGCGGACACAGGTCGGCATCATCGGGGCCGGGCCGGCCGGGCTGCTGCTGGCGCAGATGCTGCACCGGCGCGGCATCGACAGCGTCGTCCTCGAGGCCCGGTCCCGCGACTATGTGGAAGGCCGCATCCGGGCCGGGCTGCTCGAACAGGGCGCGGTCGACACGCTGACCGAGGCCGGCGTCGCCGATCGCCTGCACCGCGAGGGCCTGGTCCATCAGGGCCTCGCCCTGCGCTTCGGGGGGCGTGAGGAGCGGATCGACCTCGCGGGCCTGACCGGCGGCAAGGTGGTGACGATCTACGGCCAGCAGGAAGCGGTGAAGGACATGATCGCGCGGCGCCTGGCCGACGGCCTGCCGCTGCATTTCGAGGCCGCGGACGTCGCCGTGCACGACATCGCCTCGCACCGCCCGCGCATCACCTGGCGGCAGGACGGGCAGGAGCATGCGCTCGACTGCGACGTGATCGCCGGCTGCGACGGCTTCCACGGCATCTGCCGCGCAGCCATCCCTCCGGCCGACCTGACGGTCTACGACCGCATCTACCCCTTCGCCTGGCTCGGCATCCTGTCGCGGTCGCGGCCGATGTCGGAGGAGCTGATCTACGCGCGCCACGCGCAGGGTTTCGCACTCGCGACCATGCGCAGCGCGACCGTCAGCCGGCTGTACCTGCAATGCGCGCCGGAGGAGGACCTGTCGCAATGGCCCGACGAGCGCATCTGGGTCGAACTCGCCACGCGGCTCGGCGCGCGGGAGGGGGAGCTCGAGGTCGGGCCGATCCTGCAGAAGGGCGTCACCGCCATGCGCTCCTTCGTCACGGAGCCGATGCGCCACGGGCGGCTGTTCCTCGCCGGCGATGCCGCGCACATCGTCCCGCCGACAGGGGCGAAGGGGATGAACCTCGCGATTGCCGATGTGCGCGTGCTGGTGCGGGCGCTGGAAGCCTTCTTCGCCGGGCGGGGTGAGGCGCTGATGGATGCCTACTCCGCCACCTGCCTCGACCGCGTGTGGAAGGTGCAGCGCTTCTCCTGGTGGATGACGCAGTTGCTGCACCGCTACAACGGCGAGGACGCCTTCGAGGAGCGCGTCCGCATGGCGGAGCTCGACTACCTCGCCGGTTCCGTCGCCGCGCGGACCACTCTCGCCGAGAACTACGTCGGGCTGCCCTACGCGGACTGAGCGAGGATCGCCTCGACGACCTCCTGCACCTCGAGCGCCTCGCGCAGCGTGGCCAGGTGGTGCGTCTCCCCGCGCGTCATGGCGGCCACGCCGTCGAGCTGCTTCTTCAGCACCAACGGGCGCATGCGCTCATTGGGCAGGGCGTCGGGGGCGGCGGACCAGACGCCGTCGGCGCCGCGGCGTTCGGCGAAGGACCAGTCGCGCAGGCGGATCGCGCCGGCCGGGCCTTCCAGCACCCAGGCATTGTGGTCGTCGGCCAGCGTGGTGCCGACGCCGCCCGAGAGCGCGACCGGCACGCCGCCCGCGGTCAGCCGGGCCGCGATGGCGGTCTCGGACCGGCCGGGCGCGGCAAAGGTCGCGCGCGCCGCTTCCAGTGCCATCGGGCCGAGCTGCCGGCGGGTGAGGAAGAGGAAGTGGGAGACGACCTCCCGCGTGAAGCCGCCCTGCTGCGGCTTGTCGAGCCAGGTATGGGCATCGCGCTGCCAGGACCGCGGCCAGGCGGCGAAGGCGGTTGTGATGGACAGTTCGCGCGGCGCGCCGACCGCGCCGTCGGCCCGCCAGGCGTTCAGCTGCGCGACGGCGGGGGAGGAGGCCATCGGGAAGTTCACCGCGGCGCGCGCGCCGGAAGCCTCGGCGGCCGCGACGAAGGCGCGCGCTTCCTCGGTGCTGACCGAAAGCGGCTTCTCCAGGAAGGCCGCCTTGCCGGCCGCGAAGGCCGCCTTGGCATGGGCCAGGTGGAAGGCGGGCGGGGAGGCGACGTAGAGGCAGTCGCAGGCCGCGATCACCGCCTCGGCCGAGGCGAGCATCGGCACGCCCGGCACCGCTGCCGCGAGCCGCGCCGCGGCCTCCGGCGCCGGATCCCACACGCCGACGATGCGGACTTGGTCATGCCCTGCGGCGAAGCGCGCGAGGCGCTCGCCCATGATGCCGAAGCCGACGATGCCGAGGCCGATACGTTCCGCCATCTTCCCGATCCTTCCGCGCTGCGCGGCGCCTGTATCGCCGCCCGCGCAGCCGCGGTCCATCCTCCGTCAGCGCCGCAGCGATACGCCCACCAGCGCGGCCACGACCGCCAGCAGCAGCGCGACCAGCACCATCGGCAGCGACCAGGATCCGCTGAGCGTGACCAGCGCCGAGAAGGCCGAGGGTCCCGCGACGTAGCCGAGGAAGACGAAGAGCGTCGTCCCCGAGGTCACGTCGCTGACCCGGTCGGGGGGCGCGACGCGCGCCACCTCGGCGAGCGAGATCCCGTTCCAGGATGCGCCGACGAAGCCCGCCAGCGCGCAGAGCGCGCCCAGCACCCAGCCCGGCGCCCCCGCCGGCAGCAGCGCCAGCGCGACGACGGACCCCGCCGCGACGAAGGCCTGCACCACGAGGTTGCGCGTCGCCCGCCCCGTCCGGTCGGCGAGCCAGCCGAGCAGGATGCGCGCCACCACGCCCGCGACCTGCATGGCCGCGAAGGTGCCGCCGGCTTCCACCAGGGACATGCCGCGCGTCTCGACCAGCCAGGTGACGGTGAAGGAGAACAGGCAGCCCTGGCAGACCGCGAAGGCGACCGACAGCGCGGTCAGCCGCGGCAGCAGCGGATCGATCCGAAGTGCCGCCACCGGCGCGGCGATCGTGTGCGGGGAGAGCACGTCCCGCAGCCCGATGCGGCGCGCGGGATCGCGCTCGACGTCGAGGGACTCGCGGAGCGGCTGGATGGCGGCGGCCGCGACGACCGCGGTCGCGACCGCGACCAGCAGCGCGGCGCCCCAGCCTGCATAGGCCGCCACGGGTGCTGCGATCAGCCCTGCCAGCGCCCCGCCCAGCGGCGCACCGGCCTGCTTGACCGAGAAGATCAGCGTCCGGTGGTCCTTCGGCGCGGTCGCCGCGAGGATGCGGCTGCCTGCCGGCGGCGTCGGTCCGTAGCCGATGCCCAGCATCAGCGAGGCCAGCATCAGCGCCGGCAGCGCGCCCATCGCCGCGACCAGCAGCGCCGCCGCGGCGATCCCGGTGCCGAGCTGCAGCGTCCGCACCGGGCCGAGCCGCGCGAGGAACGGCCCGCCGAGCAGCAAGAACAGCACCGTCCCGAAGGCGACCAGGGAGGAGAGGTTCCCGATGCGCTCCGGCGCCAGGCCCGCGCTCGCCATGATCAGCGGCGCGACGACCGGCAGCGTCTGGGTCAGGAAGGAGGCGACCGATTGCATCAGCAGCGTCGCGCCGAGCGCGGCGATCCAGGATGCGGCGGTGGCGGGCTTCGGCATGCGGCTCTCCGTCCGCCAGCATGACGCAGGCGCCGGCGGCATGGGAGATGCGATCCGGCGCGTCTTGCCATCCCCCGCGCCGCGCCCGAGCATCGCGCCATCATTGAAGGGGGAAACGCCCGATGTCCCAGGGTGGAACGCAGGTCGGCTTCATCGGCCTCGGCATGATGGGCCTGCCCATGGCCCGCAGCATGATCGCGCGCGGCTTCCGCGTGCTCGGCTGCGATACGTCCGAGGCCGCGCGCGCCGCGCTGGCCGAGGGCGCGCCGGCGGGTGCTGCGACCTTCGCGCCGGATCCGGCCGCGGTCGCCGCGGCGACGGACATCGTGGTGCTGATGCTGCCCAACAGCCGCATCGTCGCGCAGGTGATGGAAGGCCCGAACGGCCTGCTGTCCGCGTTGCGCCCGGGCATGCTGGTGATCGACATGAGCTCCTCCGAACCCGGCGAGACGCGGCGGCTCGCGGGCCTCGTCGCCGAACGCGGCGCGATGATGGTCGATGCGCCGGTCTCGGGCAGCGTGGCCAAGGCGAAGACCGGCACGCTCGCCATCATGGTTGGCGGCGACGATGCCGCCTTCGCCAAGGCCGAGCCGGTGCTGAAGGGCATGGGCGAGGCGATCATCCGCACCGGCGCCGTCGGGTCCGCCCATGCGATGAAGGCGCTGAACAACTTCGTCTACGCCGCGGGCCTGCTTGCCACCGCCGAAGCGCTGCGCATGGGCGAGGCGCTCGGCCTCGACCTCGGCATCCTGACCGACGTGATGAACGCCTCCTCCGGCCGCAACATCGCGACCGAGACCAAGTCGAAGCAGGAGATCATCACCGGCCGCTATGCCGGCGGCTTCATGCTCGGCCTGATGCGCAAGGACCTCGATACGGCGGGCAGCATCTCGGAGGCGACGGGCGTCGCCGCGCCCTCGCTGCAGCTGTGCCGGCAGCTGTGGGCGGAGGCGGTCGGGATGCTTGGCCCCAATGTCGACAACACGCAGATCCACCTTTTCCTGAACCGCTGGGCGCCGCGCTGAGGACATGCCGATGAGCATCATCCATCGCCGCACCCTGATCGCCTGGGGCGGTGCGCTCCTCGCCGCGCCCGCCTTCGCCCAAGGCAACTGGCCGGACCGGCCGATCCGCCTCGTCGTTGCCTTCCCGGCCGGGAGCGTGACGGACACGCTGATGCGCCACCTGTCGGAGCCACTGTCGCGCGAGCTTGGCCAGCCGGTCATCGTCGACAACCGCCCCGGCGGCAGCGGGGTCGTCGGCACCGAGAGCGCGGCGCGCTCCGCCCCCGACGGGCACACCTGGTGCGTGCTGTCGGTGACCAACGGGGCGCTCAACACCTACACGATCCGGCGCCTGTCCTACGATCCGATCCGCGACTTCGCGCCGATCGGTTTCGTGGCGGAGACGGCCTATATCCTGGTCGTGCCGGCGTCCTCCCCGGCGCGCGACCTGCGCGGCTTCATCGAACATGCCAAGGCCGCGCGCACGCCGCTCACCTTCAGCCACGGCAACTCCTCGTCGCTGATCGCCTCGGCGACGC
The DNA here is from genome assembly GCF_012927745.1 of Neoroseomonas marina. Classification (GTDB taxonomy): domain Bacteria; phylum Pseudomonadota; class Alphaproteobacteria; order Acetobacterales; family Acetobacteraceae; genus Neoroseomonas; species Neoroseomonas marina. The sequence continues at coordinate 67,107 of NZ_JABBKX010000001.1, read as the reverse complement.
TGGCGCGGCTCGCGGGCGTCGAGATGACCGCGGTGCCCTATCGCGGTGGGCCGGAGGCGCTGACCGACGTCATCGCCGGGCGCATCGACAGCACCTTCACCGACTTCGCCGCGGGCATGCCGCAGATCCGCGAGGGCAAGATCCGCGCGCTGGCGGTGACGCTGCCGCAGCCCTTCTCGCTGGCGCCGGAGATCCCGACCGTCGCATCCGTGCTGCCGGACTTCGCCTTCGACGTCTGGTTCGGCATCTCGGTGCCGGCGGCCACGCCCGCGCCGATCATCGCGCGCGCCAACGCGGCGCTGAACAAGGTGCTGGGCGATGCGGAGCTGAAGGAACGCCTCGCGCGGCTCGGCTACGCGCCGCGCGGCAGCAGCCCGCAGGAATTCCAGGACTTCCTGCGCAACCAGATCGCCGTGCTGACCCAGCGCGCCCGCGAAGCGGGGCTGGAACAGCAGTAGCCGTCAGTCCGGCGCGTCGCAGGGATAGCGCCGGACGTGATAGCGCTGCGCGGCGAAGGCCGGGCAGAAGGAGGCGACGACGGGGGCGAGGCGCTCGAAGAGCCCCTTCCGCTCCGCGTTCAGCGCCTCGAGCCGCTCGACGGCCGCCTCGGCCTCCAGCGCCAACTTGCCGAGGTCGATGGTCAGCAGCCGGCGGTCCTTCACCACGAAGCGGCCGCCGATCATGACGTGGCGGAGGCTGCTGCCGTCCTCGACATGCACCATCTGGTTCACCGACCAATGGTGCGGGATCCAGTTGATGGACCCGAGGTCGAGGAAGACGATGTCGGCCTTCATCCCCGGCGCGATGGCGCCGATGTCCTTGAAGCCGAGCGCCCTGGCGGATCCTTGGGTCGCGGCGGCGTAGACCTCCTCGACCGAGGCCCAGGCGCGCGGATCGGGCGTGCGGACCTTCGACATGACCGAGGCTGCGCGCATCGCCTCGTACATGTTCTGGTGGTCGGAGGATGACGCGCCATCCGTCCCGATGCCGACCGTCACGCCGAGGTCGAGCGCCCGGCGCAGCGGGAACATCCCGTTGCCGAGCTTCATGTTGCTGCCGGGATTGTGCGCGACCGCCCCGCCGGCATCGCGCAGGCGCTTGAGGTCGTCGTCGTCCAGCCAGATCCCGTGCGCTGCCGTGAAGTCCGCCCCCACCAGGCCGAGCGCATACATGTGCGCGAGCAGCGTCTTGCCGTAGCGGCGGATGCCGGTCAGCGCCTGCACCTTGCTCTCGCCGACATGGGAATGCAGCCCGACGCCGAAGTCGCGCGCGAGATCGCGGCAGCCGCAGAGGAAGGCGTCCGAGCAATGGTGCGGGATGGTCGGCGCCACCGCGGCGCGGATGTCCTTCGACGCCCAGCGCCAGTTGGCGAGCGCTCCACGCATGGCATCGAGCGTCTTCTGGTAGTGCGGCAGCCGCATCCCGTCGACCGTGGCACGCAGGTCTTCCGGCAGCGCGTCACGCAGGCCGGGGATGGCATCGTAGACCGTTGTGTCGGCGACCATCGGGGCGATGACTGCGCGCATGCCGATGCCGGCATAGGCTTCGGCCACCGCGTCGAGGCCCTCGGCGGTCGGCAGCGGCACCTCGGCATGGAGATCGTAGGCCGCAGTGCAGCCCTTCATCAGCATCTCGGCGGCGTTGATCTGCGCCGAGAGCTTCTTGTCCTGCAGCGCCCGGCCGCCGCCGATCCAGGGCGCCGCGGCGAGCAGGAGTTCCAGCGTCCAGCGATCGCCCATCCCGCGCGCGAGCGCGCCATGGCCATGGGTATGCGCGTTGATCAGGCCGGGATGCAGCAGGAAGCCCTCGGCATCCACGATGCGCGCGCCGTCCGGCGCGGCGAGGCCGGCGCCGACCGCGCGGATCGCGCCGTCCTCGATGAGGATGTCGGTCGGTTCGGCGCGGCGCTTGGCCGGATCGGCCAGGCGCCCGCCGCGGATCAGGGTGACGCCCGGTTCGATCTCGGCCATGCCGGTCTCCTCAGATGTTCGCGCCCTTGAGCGCGGCGATCACTGCATCCGTCACCTGGGCCGTCGTCGCCGTGCCGCCAAGGTCGGGCGTCAGCACGTCGCCGCGCGCGGTCACGGCTTCCACCGCGCGCATCAGGCGCTGGGCGGCGGGGGCTTCGCCGAGGTGCTCGAGCATCATCGACGCCGTCCAGAAGGACCCCAGCGGATTGGCGATGCCCTTGCCCGTGATGTCGAAGGCGGAGCCGTGGATCGGCTCGAACATCGACGGCCGGCGACGCTGCGGGTCGATGTTGCCGGTCGCGCCGATGCCAAGCGAACCCGCGAGCGCCGAGGCGAGGTCCGACAGAATGTCGGCATGCAGGTTGGTCGCGACGATGGTGTCGACCGTGCCGGGCTTCATCACCATGCGCGCGGTCATGGCGTCGACCAGCATCTTCTCGACCGTCAGGGCCGGGTATTGCGCGGTGACCTCGGCGCAGACCTCGTCCCACATCACCATGCCGTGGCGCTGGGCGTTGGACTTGGTCACCACCGTGAGGTGCTTGCGTGGGCGCGACATCGCGATCTCGCAGGCATGGCGGCAGATGCGCGCCACGCCGTCGCGGGTGAAGACGGCGACGTCCATCGCGACCTCGATCGGCAGGCCGCGATGGGCGCGGCCGCCGACGCCGGCATACTCGCCTTCCGAGTTCTCGCGCACGATCACCCAGTCGATCTGCTTGCCGAGATCCTCGCGCAGCGGCCCGCGCACGCCGGGCAGAAGGCGGGTCGGGCGGACATTCGCGTACTGGTCGAAGCCCTGGCAGATGGCCAGGCGCAGTTCCCACAGGGTGATGTGGTCGGGGATATCCGGCGCGCCGACGGCGCCGAAGAAGATCGCGTCGAAGCCCTCGAGCTGCTTCAGGCCATCATCCGGCATCATCTTGCCGGTGCTGCGGTACATCGCGCTGCCCCAGTCGAAGGTCTGGAAGGCGAAGGAGAAGCCGCCCTGCGCCTCGGCCACGGCCTCCAGCACGCGGCAGCCCGCGGCTATGACCTCGGGCCCGATCCCGTCGCCCCCGATGGCGGCGATCCTGTGCTGGCGCATGGCAGTTCCTCCTGTGCTCGCGCCTGACTGCCGCCGCGGCGGCGCCGGCGCAAGCCCTCAGCGGCGGAAGCGGATGTCGAGCCCCCGGGCCCGCCAGCCGGCCTCGATCGCGTCCATGTCGGTCAGCCCCGCCGGATTGGCCTTGGACGGGCGGGTGTGCTGGCTGGGTTCGGCCTGGACGCGCCAAAGCGCCAGCAGGCGGGAGAGTTCCGTCAGGGGCTCGGCGTGGTCGTCCACGCGCAGGTTGATATCGGGGAAGTCCTCGGTCGTGGTGACCACCAGCGCGGCCGACTGCTTGCCGCGGCGGTCGCCGCCCTCCGCCTGGCCGGCGTGCAGCGCGGTCATCAGGCGTTCGGGCAGGGGCAGGTCGCCACGCCGCGCGAAGACCTCGGCGGTCGCGGCGATGACGGCCTCGCCCGCCAGCATGTTGCCCGCGACGCTGAAGCCGTCGCCGGCGACGCTGCCGCACCAGTCGACGCAATTCGCCCCGGTATGCGCGGCGGTGCGGCCGAAGCGGTCGACCACATGGATCTGCCGCAGCCCGCGCCCCTCGTCGCCGGCCAGCGCGCTGTCCAGCGCCAGTTGCGGCGTCAGCCCCCGTGCCAGCCCGTCCAGCACCACCGGGCCGAGGTAGCGGTTGCTCATCGATTGGGTGGACACCGCCCCCACGCCCGAGAGCAGGAAGGGGCAGGCGGCGCCGACCGCGAGGTTGCAGGTGGTGACCGCGACGGCGAACGCGCCGGCTGCGGCGTCATGGGCGACGATGGACCAGGTCATGCGGCGACTCCTCGGCGACGCGTCCATCCTGCACCGGACGGGAATGGTTGACAGCCGGCCACCCCCGCGCAGATGTGGGCGCAAACGCACGGGAGGATCCGAACCGATGGCCATCACCCTTCGCCGGCGCGCGCTCGGCGCCACCGCCTTCGCCGCAGCCCTGCCGGGCATCGGCCGCGCCCAGGGCGCCTGGCCGGACCGGCCGGTGCGGCTCGTCGTGCCCTTCGGGGCGGGCGGGGCGGTCGACACGCTGTCGCGCACCGTGGCCAACGCCTTCCCGCAGCACGCCAACGGCCAGCCCATGGTGGTCGAGAACCGCTCGGGTGCCGGGGGCACCATCGCCGGCGCCGTCGTCGCGCAGAGCCGCCCCGACGGCTACACGCTGATGATGGCCGACCTCGGCGCCAACGCCATCGGCAAGATGCTGCAGCCGAGCCTCGGCTACGACCCGATGACGGCCTTCACGCCGATCATCCACCTGGTGAACCTGCCGCTCGTGATCGTCACAAGGCCGGGGCTCGAGGCCGCGACCCTGCCGGAGCTGATCGATCTGGCGAAGCGCAGGAACGGGGAGATGACCTACGCCTCCCCGGGCGTCGGCCATGCCAGCCACCTCAGCGCCGAATTGCTGGCGCGGCGCGCGGGCATCCGCTGGACGGCGGTCCATTACCGCTCCGGCGCCGACGTGATGCGCAGCGTGATCGCGGGCGAGACGGACTGGACCTTCCCCTCGGTCTCCACCTCGCTGCCCTTCATCCGCGAGAACCGGGTGAAGACCATCGCCGTCAGCACCGCCAACCCCGTGCCGCTGCTGCCCGGCGTGCCGCCGGTCGCGGCGACCTATGCGGGGTTCAACTCGGCGACCTGGCACGGCGTGGTGGGCCCCGCGGGAATGGCGCCCGAACTCGTGAATCAGGCCAATGCGGCCCTGCGCGCCATCATCACGACGCCTGCCATCAAGGAGCAGACGGAGCGCGTGCAGGCGGCGGAGATCGTCGCCGGCACGCCGGCCGACTTCGCCGCCTTCATCAAGGCGGAGGCGGAGAAGTGGGAACCCGTGATCCGCGAGGGCAACATCCGCGCGGAGTGACCCCCCGCGCGGACAGGCGTCAGCAGCCGAGGCGGTCGGCGAGGTCCTCGAAGGAGTTCGCCACGACCTCCCAGTCCTGCTCGGCACGGGTGTCGGTCGCCTGGTGGGGGCCGTGCTCGGTCGGGCGCAGGACGAAGGCGGTCTTGAGCCCCGTCTTCCGCGCCGCAGCGAGGTCGCCGTTGTGCGCGGCGACCAGCGCGACCTGCTCCGGCTTCAGGCCGAGGATCTCGGCCGTCCGGAGATACGCCTCGGGCTGCGGCTTGTAGGCCTGCGCGGCCTCGGCGCCGAGCACGGCGTCCCACGGAATCCCCGCCCGCTTGGCCATGTTGGCCAGCAGCAGGATGTTCCCGTTCGACAGCGGCGCGAGGAAGTGGCGCGCCTTCAGCCGGATCAGGCCCGGGATGGTGTCGGGCCAGGGATCGAGGCGGTGCCAGGCGCGGTTGAGCCAGTCGAGCTCCTCCGCCGCGATGCCCGCCGCGTCGATGCCGTGGTCGCGCAGCACGCCGTCGAGGTTCTCCCGGTGCAGCACGTCGAGCCGGGTGAAGGGACGGCGGCCCGAACGGACCTCCTCCATCGCCGGCTGGTAGCGCTTGCGCCAAGCATCCGCGAAGGCGTGCGGGTCCACATCCGCCTTGCCGTGGCGCGCGAGGAAGGTCCTCGCGTCGCGTGCGATGCCGCTGCGCCAGTCCACGACGGTCCCAAAGACGTCGAAGACCAGCGCCTTCACGCCCGGGAGCGCGCTCATTCCGCGGCCTTCGGGGGCTGCTGGGCCCAGCGCGTCTCGAAGTCCCACACCTCGGGGAAGCCCATCAGTTCGGTCATGCGCTTGAAGCCGTAGGATTCGCCGATGGCGAGGCTGTCGCCGGTCTGCTTCAGGTGCCCATAGGCGCGCTCGAGCGCCGCGGCGACGGCGAGGAAGCCGATCGCGGGGTAGATCGCGATGGCGTAGCCGATCTCCTTCAGCTTGTCGGCTGGCAGGATCGGCGTGCGGCCGCCTTCCACCATGTTGGCGAGCAGCGGCTTGTCGATGGCCTTGCCGATCGCGCGCATCTCCTCCTCGCTCTCGGGGCTTTCGATGAAGACGATGTCGGCGCCGGCCTCGCCCATCATCCGCCCGCGGCGGATCGCTTCCTCGAGCCCGAGGGTGGTGCGGGCATCGGTGCGGGCGACGATCAGGAAGTCGGGGCTCTTGCGCGCCTCGGCGGCGACCTTGATCTTCAGCACCATCTCCTCGGCGGGGATGACGCGGCGGCCGGGCGTGTGGCCGCACTTCTTCGGCATCTCCTGGTCCTCGAGCTGGATACCCGAGATGCCGGCGGCCTCGTAGCCCATCACGGTGTGACGGACGTTGAGCAGGCCACCATAGCCGGTGTCGGCGTCGGCGATCATCGGCGTCTTCACGCCGCGGGCCATCTGGCCCATGCGCGCGACCATGTCGCTGTAGGTCGCGATGCCGGCATCCGCGACGCCGAGATGCGACGCGACCGTGCCGAAGCCGGTGCCGTAGAGGCAGTCGAAGCCCATGCCGTCGGCCACCTTGGCCGAGATCATGTCGAAGATCCCGGGGGCCACGATGAACTTCTTCTGCGCGAAGGCCTGTCGAAGGGCGGGATTGGCCATGCTCGTGATCCTACTGCTGCGGACGGATGTGGCCGGCCTGCGCGGCGGCGGCCCAGATGCGGTCGTCGCGCTGCATCGCTTCGAGCAGCGCGGGGGCCGGACGGAAATCGCGCTCGACGCCCATGCCGACCAGGCGCTGGCGGAACGCGGCGTCGTCGAAGACGCGCTGCATCGTCTCGGTGATGCGGGCGGCGAGTGCGGGATCCATGCGCGGCGGGGCGAGCATCGCGACCCAGCCCGACAGGTCGAAGTCGGCGATGCCCTGCTCCTGCACGGTCGGCACGTCGGGGAAGGCGGCGGTGCGCTCGGCGGTGGAGACCGCGAGGACCCGCACCTTGCCCGTCTGCATATGCGGCGCGGCGCTCACCGTGCTGGTCCAGCCGGTCGGCAGGTGGCCCGCCACGATGTCGTTCATCAGCTGCCCGCCGGAGCGATAGGCGACATCCGGCATTTCCACGCCCACGCGGCGCGCGAGTTCCTGTCCGACGAAGGAGGACAGCGCCTCGGTGCTGCCGGTGCCGACGCGGCCCGGATTGCGCTTCGCGTGCTCGATCATGCCGCGCAGGCTGTCGAAGGGCTGGTTGGTGCCGGAGACCAGCACCATGGTGTTGCGCGACAGCATGGCGATCGGCGTGAAGTCGCGGATCGGGTCATAGGGCAGGGAGGGCAGGTGGTAGCGGTTCATCACATGGGTCGAGACCACCACCAGCAGCGTGTAGCCGTCCGGTTCCGCCCGCGCGACCACCTCGGACCCGACGACGCCGGCCGCGCCGGCACGGTTCTCCACGACGAAGGGCTGCGGGAAGACCGGGCGCAGCGCCTCGCTGATCGCGCGGGACAGCAGGTCGGTCCCGCCGGCGGCCGCATAGGGGACGATCACCCGGACGGGACGCGACGGCCAGCCCGCCGTCTGGGCCGAGACCGTGGCCGGCGCCGCCAGGGCAGCGGCGGAGAGCAGGAGCGGTCGACGACCGAGCATCATGGCGTTTCGTCCCTTCGTTGTGCCGTTCACATGCCCCGCAACGCCGCCCCTGTAAACCGGCGCCGCGGCGCGCAATGATCGGCCCGACGACCACCCGGGAGGATCCCATGCCAGCCAGCGACATTGCCGCCATCGAAGCGGTGCTCCAGACCTATTTCGACGGATTGCACGAAGGTGACACGGCCAAGCTCGACGCCGCCTTCCACCCCTGCGCGCATCTCTATTCCGACAAGGACGGGGTGGTGCAGGACCTGCCGCGCGAACAGTGGTTCGAGTGGGTGAAGAGCCGCCCGAACCCCAAGGCCAAGGGGCTGGCGCGGGAGGACCGCATCCTGATGCTCGACCAGTCGGGGCCGGAGACGGCGCTGGCCAAGGTCGCCTGCCAGATCCCGCCCCGCTACTTCACGGACTACCTCGTCTTCCTCAAGACCCAGCAGGGCTGGAAGATCGTCAGCAAGGTGTTCCGCACCGACGTGCGGGAGTAGGCGCTGCCGCGGGTCAGGCGGCGCAGGCGGCGGCGATGGCCGTGGTGTCGTAGAACTCGCGGAACTCCACCACCTGGCCGTCGCGCAGGCGCAGCACGTCGACCTTGTCGAGCTGCTGCTCCTCGCCGGTCTGGTGGAAGCGTGCGCGCACCGTCGCGGTGACGGCGACCCAGTCGCCATCGGCGATGATGCGCCCGACGCGGTAGTCCACGATGCGGCAGGCGGCGGCGAGGGCGGCGAAGTAGGCTTCGACGCCCGCGCGGCCGAGGCGTTCGCCGCTCCACGGCGCGCCGGAGGTCGCCTCGCCGGACACCCAGCGGATTTCGGGGGCCATGGCGTCCAGCACCGCGGGCAGGTCGCCCGCGAGATAGGCGGCGTAGATCGCCTCTACCCGCGCGCGGTTCCGCGCCGTCGCATCCTCGGCCATCGCATGAACCTCCCGTCGTTCTGGCGCCGGAAGGTCGCGCGCGGCGATGGCCGGGATCAAGGGAATTCGCGGGACGGGATCAGTCCACCCGCGCCCCGGTCGCGCGGACCACGGGCACCCATTTCTCGATCTCGGAGGCGATGAAGGCCCGCGTCGCATCCGGCGTCATGCCCTGGGGGATGGTGTTGCCCAGGGCGATGAGGCGGTCGCGGACGTCGGGCTGCTTCAGCACCTCGGCGATCTGCTCATAGAGGAACTGGCGGATGACCATCGGCGTGCCGAGCGTGGTCGACCACGGCGTCCAGGTCGTCGCCTGGAAGGCGGGCAAGCCGGCCTCGGCGGCGGTCGGCACGTCGGGGATCATCGGGGACCGTTCGGGCGTCGCGATGACCAGGCCGCGCACCTGTCCGGTGCGGATGGGTTCCGTGACGAAGGAGATGGTGTCGGCCTGGAAGGCGGTGCGCCCCGCCAGCAGGTCCTGGAAGGCCGCCGCCGAGCCGCGATAGGGCACGTGCTGCGCCTGTACGCCCATCAGGTGCAGCATCAGCGCCGCCGCGATGTGTCCGGTGGTGCCATTGCCCGAGGACCCATAGTCGAAGCGGCCCGGATTGGCCGCGACCTGCTGGCGGAACTCGGCCAGGGTGCGGGCCGGGAAATTGTTGTTCACCACCAGCACGATCGCCGAATGGCTGCTGATGGTGATGTGGTCCACGCCAGTCAGCGGATGCACCCGCAGCCGGTCACCGTAGAGCCCCACATTCAGCGTGTGCGATCCCAGCGCGCCGACCAGCAGCGTGTAGCCGTCGGGCGGCGTCTGGGCGACCGTCTCGAAGGCAACGGTGCCGCCGCCGGAGGGCCGGTTCTCGACCACGAATTGCTGCCCGAGCCGCTGCGACAGCGCAGTCGCGACCAGGCGCGCATTGATGTCGGCATTGCCGCCCGGGGCGAGGGCAACGACGATGCGGACCGGCCGGTTCGGGTAGTCGGTGCCCGGCGCCCGCGGCTGGGCGAGCGCGGGCAGTGCCGCGAGCGCCAGGGCGGCGCCGAGGATCATCCTCCGGATCATGACGAGTTCCTCCCGTGGTTCTTATGCGATCGAGTGTTCGAGGATGCCGACGCGCTCGACTTCCATCCGCAGCCGGTCGCCCGGCTTCAGGTAGCGCGGCGGATCGCGGAAATGCCCCACGCCGGAAGGCGTGCCGGTGGCGATCACGTCGCCGGGCTCGAGCGTCATGTAGCGGCTGAGGAAGGCGATCAGCGCGGGCACCGGGAAGATCAGGTCACGGGTATTGCCGTGCTGCACTTCCTCCCCGTTCAGCCAGCAGCGCAGGTCGAGCGCCCAGGGCTCGCCCACCTCGTCCGCCGTCGCGATGCAGGGGCCCATCGGGCAGAAGCCGTCCATGCCCTTGGCGAAGGAGGTCATGGCGAGCGGCACGTCGAACTGGAATTCCCGCGCGCTGACGTCGTCGAGGACGGTGTAGCCCGCGACGTAGTCGAGCGCCGTCCCTTCGCTGACATCCTTCGCGGTCCGGCCGATGACGACGGCGAGTTCGATCTCCCAGTCCGGCTTCTTCACCGATGGCGGGATGCGCACCGCGGCACCGGGGCCGACGACGGAGGAAGCGGGCTTGAGGAAGATGCGCGGCAGGTCCAGCTTCGGCCCGCCGACCTCCTTCGCATGGTCGCCGTAGTTGCGCCCGATGCCGAGGATCTTGCCCGGCCGCAGCGGCGCCAGCAGCCGCACGGACCCGACCGGACGGCGCAGCGACGCGTTCTCCGCCCGCGCGGCGAAGGCGAGCGCACGGCCGGCGGCGACCATCGCGGCCTCGTCGGCGATCAGCGCGACCATCTCGGCGGGGATCGCGGCCGCGGCGGTGTCGGCCTCGCCCGCCGTGCGCATCGCCGCGGCGAGCGCCGGGCGCAGTTCCACCACGCTGTCGCCGATCATTCCGCCGAGCACGGGGCCGGCGGAGCCCTCGAAAGTGACGAGCCTCATGCCGCCAGCGCCGCGTAGTCGAGGTTCGCCATCACCTGCACCCGCAGGATGAAGCGGTGCTCGTCCGGGCCGTAATCCGCGACGGCATTGTGGGTGGTGCCGATGTTGTCCCACATCAGCACGTCGCCCTCGTCCCACTCATGCGTGTAGAGGTATTTCTCCTGCGCCTGGTGGCGGAACAGGTAGTCGAGCAACGCGTCGCTTTCCGCGCGCTCCATCCCCTCCACGTACATGGCGTAACCGGAATTGGCGTAGAGAACGCGCCGCCCGGTGATCGGGTGGATGCGCACCAGCGGCTGGGAGACCGGCGGCTTCTTCGCCCGCTGCTCCGGCGTCAGCGGCCCGCGGATCGACCCCGGGCGGATGCGCATCATGTCCCAGAACTTCTGGAAGTCGTGGATCGCGGTGCGGCCCTCGATGCGCGCCTTCACCTCGGCCGGCAGGTCGTCATAGGCGGCGTGGACGTTGCGGAACTGCGTGCAGCCCAGCACGCGGCCGTCGCGGCGCGGCACGCGCTTGGCGTGCAGCACGTTCGCGAGCGCGATCTCCTTCGAATAGGACATGTCCGTGTGCCAGCCCTGCCCAGCGTCCGACAGGCCGATCGGCTTGCCGTCCGCGTCCTTCATGTTGGACAGGTGCATCACCTCGGGATGCCCTTCGGCGTGGAACAGGTTGGCGACGTTCACCTCGAGCTCGCCGAAGCGGCTGCCGAAGGCCGACAGCGCCGGCGCATCCAGGTCCTGCTTCGGGAAGCACAGCACGCCATACTGGCCGAGCGCGCGCAGCACTGTCTTGAAGTCGGCCGGCGTGAGGGATTGCGAGAGGTCGATGCCCTCCACGCGCGCGCCCAGCCCGGCATTGTTCGGGGTGATCCGCATCGGACGTTCCTCGTCTTGGTTGCGGGAAGGGTGCGCTGGCCCCGGCAGGCCGTCAACGCGCTCGCGGTCTTCCGCGCCGCCCCGAGCTGCGCCAGCATGGCCGCCATGGACAGCATTCCGGAACAGTCGCGGATCGTCGTGATCGGCGGCGGCATCGTCGGCCTCTGCGTCGCCTGGCACCTGGCCCGGCGCGGCCTCGCCCCGCTGGTGATCGAGGCCCGCAAGCCCAACGCCGCCTATACCGGCAATGCCGGGGCGATCAGCCATGGCTCGGTGGCGCCGCTCGCCATGCCGGGCGTGCTGCGCCAGGTGCCGAAGATGCTGACCGACCCGGCCGGGGCGCTGCATATCCCGCTGCGCTACTGGCTGAAGGCGGCGCCGTGGCTGGCGCGGTTCGTGGCCTCGGCGCGCAGCGCGAAGGTCGAGGCTTCGGCGAGCGCGCTCGCCTCCCTGCTGTTCAGCGCGCCGGAACGCCACCAGGAGATCCTCGCCGCCGAGGGCGCGCTCGACCTCATCCGCCACGAAGGCCAGATGTACCTCTACCGGGACGAGGCGCAGATGGCGAAGGACGCCGCCGGGCTGGAGCTGCGGCGGCGCCACGGCCTGCGGATGGAGGTGCTGGACCGCGCCGCGCTCGCCGCGCTGGAGCCCGAGATCTCCCCCGCCTACACCCGCGCGGTCTTCCTGCCGGACCACGGATCCTGCGTGAACCCGGCGCGCATGGCCTCGGTCATCGCCAGCGGCATCCGCCGCATGGGCGGCGAGATCCGCGAGGCCGAGGTGCGCGCGATCAAGCTCGATGGCCGCCGCGCCGCCGGCGTCGTGACCGATGCCGGGCTGGTGCCGGCGTCCCAGGTGGTGCTCTCGGCGGGCGCCTGGTCGGCGCGGCTGCTCGCGCCGCTCGGCATCAAGGTGCCGCTGGAAACGCAGCGCGGCTACCACGTCATGCTGCCGGATGCGGGGGTGCGACCGGGCCGCATCCTCTCGCCCGCCGACCGCAAGGTGTTCATCACACCGATGGAAGACGGCCTGCGCGTTGCGGGTTCGGTGGAATTCGGCGGGCTCGAGGCGCCGCCGAACGAGGCGCGCGCGCGGCTGCTGCTCGGCGACCTGCGCGCCGTCTTCCCGAACGTCCGCACCGAGGGCGCGACGACCTGGATGGGCCATCGCCCCTGCCTGCCGGACAGTGTTCCGGTGATGGGGCCGCTCAAGACCTGGGATGGCATCTGGTGCGCCTTCGGCCATGGCCATCTGGGCCTGACCGGCTCGGCGCCGACCGGCGCGGTGGTGGCGGCGGCGATCGCGGGCGAGAAGCCGAACTTCGACTTCGCGCCCTTCAGCGCGGAGCGCTTCGCCTAGAACATCGCCTTCCCGGCGATCGACCAGGCCTGGATGGCCGCGTCCTCGGCCGGCATCCCCTGCTCTGTCGGGAAGGACGCCGGTTCGGCGAGCAGGATGGCCCGGATCAGGAAGACCAGGATCCGGCGGTCCTGCGCGTCATCGTTCTGTTTGTACTGCTCCGGATCGCGGTTGACGGTGACCTCGCCAAGCGTCAGCCGGTCGCCCTGCCAGCGCGCCGCGACGTCGTAGATCAGGTTGCCCGTCCACGACCGGCGGAACAGCAGGCGGTCGCCGTCCAGATGGATGAACCACTTCTCCTCCATCTCGGTCGGACGGAAGCCGCGCGCGATCAGCCAGGATTCGAAGGGCCCGAAAGTGACGTCGAGACGGAAGGTCGATGTCCGGTCCGGCATGGGATGGACATGGCCGCCGAGATGGCCCGCATGCGCGCCCCGCAGCGCCGTCTCCTCGTCGCGACCGAGCACGGCGACGAGATGCGCCTGGGGGGAGGGGCCCGGCAGCGGTTTGCCGTCGATGAGAAGGCTCGGCATCGTGGGCGGGCGCCGCTTCCAGAACGCCGGGCAGAAGGCGGCAAGCCAGCCGTAATCCGCCACCGCGATCACCGCGCTGCGGACCATGCCGTCCGCCGCGCGCAGCGTTCCCGCGAGATGCGTCGGCCCGCGATGCGTCACCCGCAGCACGACGCTGCGCCGCGCCGCGGCGACCGGATGCAGCGCCTGAATGAAATCGAGCCGAAGGTCGCCGCGCCCGTTGCCGAGGGGCTGGATGCCGGTCAGCAGGACCGGGCTCGCGCCCCAGCCGGCCTGGCGGGGCGGCACCTCCAGCCAGCCCCACCAGGCGCCCGGCGCGAGGGTCAGCGCGCCGGCCATCCCGTCAGGCCGCCAGGCGCAGGATCGCCTCGAGATCCGCGGGCCCGCGCACCGGCCGCGGATTGGTCGCGATCGGCGCGTCGCCCTTCCAGCGCGCCGCGAGGCCCGGGATTTCATTCGCCGCGATGCCCTGTTCCGACAGCCGCGTCGGCAGGCCGAGGCTGCGCACGAAGGCTTCGATGGCCGGCCCGGCCTCCTCGCCGCTGAAGATGTGCGCGACGTCACGCTGGCGGTGCTCGTTGACCGGTGCGTTCCAGCGCATCACCGCATGCAGCATGAGGCAGGAGGTGATGCCGTGCGGCACGCCCCGCGCCGCACCCAGGATGTAGCCGATTCCATGGCTCGCCCCGACCGGTACGCCGGACCATCCTCCCATCACCGACAGCCACGCTGCTTCCTGGCAGGCCGCGCGGGCCGCGAGATCCCCGGGGTTGCGGCGCACGCGCGGCAGGTTCTCCGCCAGCATCAGCATCGCCTGGCGCGAGACGGCGTCCGAATAGGCCTGCGGCGCCGTCGAGCACCAACGCTCCGCCGCGTGGTCGAGCGCGCGGATGCCGGAGGAGAGCAGCAGTTCCGCCGGCGTCTCGAGCGTCGCTGCCGGGTCGAGGATCACCGCGCGCGGCACCATCCAGGGATCGAGCGCGCGATACTTCGTCCCTACTGCGATGTCGGTGTAGCCGGCATGAGGCGCGAACTCGGCGGCCGACAGCGTCGTCGGGATGGCGACGATGCGCGGCGCCGGCGCCGGTCCGTCCCAGTTCCCCGGGGCCGCGCCGCGCGATGCCGCCGCCGCGATCAACGACCCCGCATCGCCGATGCCGCGCCAGGTCGCGAGGCAGGCGACCTTCGATCCGTCGATGACGGACCCGCCGCCGAGCGCGACGACCAGATCGGCCTCCTGGTCCCGCAGCAGCGCGGCCAGCGCGACCACGTCCTCCACCGGGCTGTGGGCACGCATCGCCGCGAAGGTGCCGACGAGCCGATCGCCGATCGCCGTCCTGGCCACCTGCACGAGCGCACCGCCGGCGAGCGAGCGCGTCGTCACCAGCACCACGCGCGACGCCTCGTTCACCTCGCGCGGCAGCGCTTCGGCCAGCGCGGCGCCGAGATGCACGCGGCCCTGGGCCGGCCATTGATGCAGGTGCGCGGCCATCCGTCCCTCCTCGATCCCTGCGGGCGAGGATGGGACGGCGGCCGGCGCCGGACAAGGCTACTGGGCGGCGGCGAGCGCCGTCGGGCGCGGCGGCACCAGGTGCTTCACCTTCGGCAGTACTTCGGTCTGCAGCAGGCCGAGCGAGGTCTTCCACGCCTCCGGGTTCTCGACATAGTCGAAGCCGAAGACGAGGAGCTGACCGAAGCCGCCGACCTCGTGGTAGATGCGCTCGATCTTCTCGGCGACCGTCTTCGGGCTGCCGACGATCCAGTTGTGCTGCGCGCAGTATTCCGCCGTGACGTCGGAATCCGCCACGTCCGGGCTGTGCTTCAGGTAGTCCTTGAAGCCGAACTGCGCGAGCAGCTGCAGGAAGTACTCGTTCATCATCCGGCCCATCATGGAGCCGACCGACAGCCGCCAGGCTTCCTCGTCGGTCTCGGCGACGAAGACCTCGCGCACCAGCCGCCAGTCGCCGCGCCAGGGGGTGCGGCCCGCCTTGCGCGCCCCGGCCTCGACGCTGTCCCAATGCGAGGAGACGTAGGCCGGGTTGAGGTTGAGCGAGAGGGGCAGGAAGCCCTTCTCGCCGGCGAGCTTCAGCGTGTCGGAATTCTTCGACAGCCCCGCGACGCCGATCGGCGGATGCGGCGTCTGCAGCGGCTTGATGTGCGGCTTGAGGAAGCCGAACATCAGCTCGGGCTTGTCGACCTTCCAGTACTTGCCCTCGTAGTGCCAGGGCCCGTCGTCGGCCCACATCTTGAGGATGATCTCGAGCGCCTCGCGCGTCATGTCGCGGTTCTGGCCGGACATGCCGTCGACGTTGAACATCGCCCAGTCGGATGGCAGGCCCGAGGCCGCCACGCCGAACATCAGCCGCCCTTCGGACAGGTGGTCCAGCATGGCGACGCGGTGCGCGAGCTCGGCGGGGTGATGGTAGGGCAGCAGGAAGCCGCCGGGCCCGATGCGCAGCCGCTTGGTCTGCAGCAGGGCCTGCGCGATCAGCAGGTCGGGGGAGGGATGCGGTTCCCAGGGGGCGGTGTAGTGCTCGCCGATCCAGGCCTCGGAGTAGCCCATCTCGTCAAGCCAGCGGAGCACCTGAAGGTCCCAGTCATGCCCCGCCTTCAGGCCGCGCTCGGGCGGATGGGACGGCATGGTGAAATAGCCGAATTCCATCGGTCGCTTCCTCCTCGTCTCCGGTTCCTGCCGGTTGAGGGGATCATCCGTCCGGGCCGCGCCGGTCTGCAACCGCAAAGCGATGGACGGCGTTTCACCTGTCGGCGAAGGACGCCGTCCGGCCCCCGCCGCGCGGCGGGGGCGAGCGAGGACGATGCGCGGTTCAGCGCATCGGCCAGGAATACATCAGCCCGCCATTGGTCCACAGGCGATTCAGCCCGCGTTCGAGCCCGATCGGGGTGCTCGGGCCGATGGTGCGGTCGAACAGCTCGCCATAGTTCCCCACCGCGCGGATCGCGTTGTAGGCCCAGGCCGTGTCCAGCTTCAGGGCATTGCCCAGCAGCGGATCGGCGCCGAGCAGGCGACGGATCTCGGGGTTGGTGCTGGTGCGGCGCAGCTCCTCGGCATTCTGGCTGGTCACGCCGAGCTCCTCCGCGTTGATCAGCGCGGAGATCGTCCAGCGGATGACGTCGAACCATTCCTGGTCGTCGCGCCGCACGACGGGGCCGTAGGGCTCCTTCGAGAAGCGCTCGGGCAGGATCACGTAGTCGTTGGGATTGGTGAACTGGCTGCGCAGTGCGGCGAGCTGCGTCGCATCCGTGCCGATCGCGTCGCAGCGCCCGGCCTGCAGCGAGGCCGCGTTGTCCTGCATGCGTTCCTGCAGCACCGGCGTGAAGCGCAGGTTGTTGGCGCGGAACCAGTCGGTGGTGACGAGTTCGTTCGTCGTGCCGGGCGAGAGGCAGATGGTCATGCCGTCCATCTCGCGCGGATTGGTGATGTTGGCGTCGCGCCGCACCATGAAGCCGTGGCCGTCATAGAGGTTGGCGATGGTGAGCCGCAGGCCCAGCGTGGTGTCGCGCGTCATCGACAGCGTCGTCTGGCGGATCAGCACGTCGATCTCGCCCGATTGCAGGGCGGTGAAGCGCTGCACCGCGGTCAGCGGCACGAAGCGGACCTTGTTCGGGTCGCCGAGCACCGCGGCGGCGACGGCACGGCAGAGATCCGCATCCATGCCGCGCCAGACGCCCTGGCTGTCGGGCAGCGAGAAGCCGGCCACGCCGACATTGACGCCGCAGGCGAGCACGCCGCGCGACTTCACCCCATCGAGGGTGGCGCCGGCCTGCGCGGGCCCGGCGAGGCCAAGCCCCAATCCGACCGCAAGTGCCGCGGCCCAATGTGTGATCTTCATGATCGCTCCTCCCATCGCCGGCGGCAGTGGCCCGCCCGGCCTGTTGCGTTCGATCTGCGCCCTGGCTCCGGCGCGCAGGCGTCCATGCACGTCAGGTTGGCGCATCAGCGCCGGTAGACCTCAGTCCGCCGCGAGGAAGCGGGAGAAGTCGGGCTTGCGCTTCTCCTGGAACGCGGCAACGGCCTCCGCGGCCTCGGGGCCGCGCAGCAGGGCGCCGAACTTCGCGAATTCCTCGGTCATGTGGGCGCTCAGCCGGGCTTCCTCGGCCTGGCGCAGCAGGCGCTTGGTCGTCGCCATGGCGGTGGGCGGCTTGGCGGCGAGCTTGCGCGCGACGCCGCCCGCGGTGTGGAACAGGTCGGGCAGCGGCACTACCGCGTTCACGATGCCGGCGCGCAGCGCGGTTTCGGGCGTGAAGGCCTCGCCCAGCATCAGCAATTCGTTCGCGAGCAGCTGCCCCGCGCGCTGCGGCACCACCAGCGACGACCCGCCCTCGGGGCAGAGCCCGAGATCCACGAAGGGCATGCGGAACACGGCGGTATCCGCGGCATAGACGAAGTCGCAATGCAGCAGCAGCGTCGTGCCGATGCCGATGGCGTAGCCCGCCACCGCCGCGACGACGGGCTTCGGGCATTCGCGCAGCGCGGCGAGGAACTCCCGCGCCGGGGAGGGCACGTCCGCCGCCTGGTCCCCGCGCGCCTTGAAGTCGCCGACATCGTTGCCCGAGGTGAAGCAGGCCGATCCGCCGGTGATGAGCACGACGCGCACGGCGGGCGAGGTCGCGGCCTCCCGCAGCGCCGCCCCCATCGCGGCGTACATGGCGCGCGTCAGGGCGTTCTTCTTGTCGGGGCGGTTGATGTGGACGGTCCGCAGCCCGGCATCGTCGGTGACGTCGATCTCGCTCATGGTTTCCTCCGCACGCGTTCAGGCGATGATCGGCGGAATGGCGTCCGCGATCCAGCGCGCAATCGCCGTGGCCCTTTCGTCCTGGTGCGGCTGGGCCGTGACAGCGAGGCCGAGCGGCATGCCCCCGACCGCCATCCGCGGCACCGTGACCACCGGGCAGCCGAGGCCGGAGGAGGCCGTGTTCATGATCGGATTGCCCGTGGTGTGCAGGATACGGTTGGTCGAACCGCCGGTGTCGCCCGGCAGCGGCGCCGGGCCGCAGGCGGGCAGGCCGATGAAGGCGTCGACCTCGCCAGCGAGCGCGGCCTGGGCGCGGCGCATCTCCTCCCGCTGCAGCAGGCGTGCGCGATATTGCGCGAGCGTCACGGAGCAGCCCAGCTCGAAGCGCGCCTTCAGACTGGCGCTCAGCGCATCCGGGTTCTTCGCCATCATGTTCGCGACCGACCAGGCGCTTTCATAGGCGCAGACATCGGTGGCGAGCGCCATCGCCCCCATCACACGCTGTTCCAGCATTTCGAGCAGCGGATGGTCGCCGCGGCGGATGACATCGACGCCCTGGGCGCGCAGCGCGTCGAGCGCACGTTCGAAGGCCGCCGCGGCGGCGGGTTCGACGACGGCCCAGCCCTCCGTCTCCAGCACTGCCAAGCGGCGGGGCCTGAACGCGGGCGGCGGCGCCTCCCCGGTGAAATACATCCCCGGCGCGCCGGGATCGCCGCCGACGCGCTTCACGATCTCGACCGCGATCTGCCACATGTCCTCGGCGCAGCCCGCGTGGATGCCGACGGTCGACTGGCTGAAGCCCTGGCGTTCGCCGCGGTTGATCGCCCCTTGCGTCGGCTTGAGCGCCCAGTTGGCGTTGAACGATGCCGGGCGGATGACGCTGCCGAGGACCTGCGTGCCGATCGCCGCCGGCAGCATCCGCGCGCTGATCACCGCGCCCGAACCGGACGAAGAACCGCCCGGGGTCCGCCGCAGGTCGAAGGGATGACGCGTCGGCCCCGGATGCGACATGCCGAGCTCGGTCGTGACGGTCTTGCCGACGATCACCGCGCCGGCCTGGCGCAGCGCCTGCACCAGCGCGGAATCGCGGCCCGGGCGGTTCCCCTTGTAGAAGGCGCTGCCCATCTCGGTCGGCAGGTCGCGGGTCTCGAGCAGGTCCTTGATGCCGATCGGCAACCCGTCGATCGGCGAGAGCGGCGCGCCGGCACGGTAGCGCGCCGTCGAAGCGTCCGCCGCCTCGCGCGCGCCAGCCTCGTTCACGCTGGCGAAGGCCATCACCTGCGGTTCGAGTGCTGCGATGGTCTCGAGGCAGCGTTCCAGATAGGCGCGCGGCGTGTCCGACCCGTCGCGGAAGCGTGGCACCGCATCGTGGAAAGTGAGCGGTCGGAAGGTCTCGGGCGAATAGGATTGCGGGGCGGGCAGGTCCATCGGGTCTCTCCTCGGCGGCGCATGCTTGCCCGCGCGCGACGCCCCGGCAAGCCGCGCCGGCTGACAGCGCGCGCCGCTTCCGCAAAGATGCGGTCAGGATCGGGATGGAGGGACGCATGGCACGCCGCGTGATGATGGTGACGGGCGGTTCGCGAGGCATCGGCGCGGCGACGGCGGTCCTGGGTGCGCAGCGCGGCTACGATCTGCTGCTGACCTATCGCAGCGAGGTCGCGCGCGCCGAGGCCACCGCCCGTGCCTGCGAGGCGGCGGGCGCGCGCGTCATCCTCATGCAGGGCGATGCGGGATCCGAGAGCGACATCCTCGCTGCCTTCAACCGGATCGACGAGGCCTTCGGCCGCATCGACGTATTGGTGAACAATGCCGGCATCACCGGCCCGCGCCGGCTGCTCGCGGACAGCACGCTCGAGGACTGGGTCTCGGTCTTCACGCCCAATGTCATCGGCGTCGCGCTGCATTGCCGGGAGGCGGTGCGGCGGATGTCGACCAAGCGCGGCGGCAAGGGCGGCGCGATCGTCAATGTCTCCTCTCGCGCGGCCGAGATCGGCGGCGGCGGCGAATGGGTCCATTACGGCGCGAGCAAGGGCGCGGTGGATACGCTGACCGTCGGCCTGGCGCGCGAGGTCGCGGCCGAGGGCATCCGTGTCAACGCCGTCGATCCCGGTCTGATCGAAACCGAGATCCACGCGGCGGCCGGTGCGCCCGACCGCGTGGCGCGCCTGTCCGCCGGCGTGCCGATGGGGCGCGGCGGCACGGCGCAGGAAGTGGCGGAATGCGTCCTCTTCCTCGCCTCGGACGCCGCGTCCTATGTCGCGGCGGCCTGCCTGCCCGTGGGCGGGGGGCGGTAGCTACGCCGCCGTCAGCACCGGCTTCCGCGCCGCGCAGAATTCCTCCACCGCGGCGACGAAGCGGTCGCAATCGGCGTCGGTCGTCGGCAGCATCAGCGCGGCCATGCCGCGGCGGGCCAGGTAGATACCGGCCGCGAGCATGTCGAAGAAGAACAGCTCGCGCATCTGTTCCTCGGCCGGCGCGGCCTTGTAGGGGGCGGTCACCGGGCCGGCGCGGAAATGCGGGTTCAGCATCGACCCCGCGCCGGTGAAGTGCATCGCGAGGCCATGCTTCGCGCAGACCGCGTTGAGCGCCGCGCGCAGCCGCTCCCCGCGCGCGAAATGCGCCTCGGCCGCCGCCTCGTCGAAGATCTCGCCCATCGCCACGCAGCCCGCGGCCATGGACAGCACGTTGTTGTTGAAGGTGCCGGCATGGGGCAGGGCGCCGGGCTTGTGGCCGTCGAACACGGCCATCACGTCGCGCCGCCCGCCGAAGGCACCGAAGGACATCCCGCCCGCCATGTACTTCCCGAAGGTCGTCATGTCGGGCGTGATGCCCATGCGCTGCTGCAGCCCGCCGTAGCCGTGGCGGCTGGTCATCACCTCGTCGAAGATCAGCAGCGCGCCGGTCTCGGCCGTCGCGTCGCGCAGCGCCTGCAGGAATTCGCGCGTCGCGGGGATGCAGCCGCCCGATCCCTGCATCGGCTCGACGATCACCGCGGCCAGCTTGTCGCCGGCCTCGCGGATCGCCGCCGCGGCGCCCGCCGGGTCGTTGTAGTCGGCGAAGCGCATCGGGATCGGCAGGTTCACCGCCGAGACCGGCACGCCGACCGGGAAGGTGAAGACGCCACCGTGGTAGCCGCCGCGGAAGGCCATCACCTCGGTGCGCCCGGTGAAGCCGCGCGCGCCGGCCAGCGCCATGATGTTCGCCTCGGTGCCCGAATTGGTGAAGCGCACCTGCTCGACCGAGGGGAAGCGCCCGCAGATCAGTGCGGCGAGCATCCCTTCCTTCTCGCCCACCGCGGCGAGGTTGATGCCGCGATCCATCGCCGCCTTCACGGCATCGAGGATCCGTTTCTCGGAATGCCCGAACAGTCCCGCGGAATACTCGCCGCAAAGGTCGAGGTATGCGTGCCCGTCCGCGTCCCAGACGGTGGTGCCCTCGCCGCGCACCATGGCGGTGGGGAAGGGCGTGTAGAACAGCACCGTGCGGGTGTTCCCGCCGGGCATGACCTCGCGCGCCTTGGCGTGGATGGCGGCACTCTTCGGGCGGGCGGCGACATAGGTCTCGCGCGCTTCGGCCAGCGCGGCCTCGAGGTCGCTGTTGCGCGGGTCGCGCGGGGCGTCGAGCGGGCTCATGGCGTCCTCCGGCAGGGCAAGGGAGGCTCGCGCCGCCGCCCGGCCGCGTCAACCGCCGGGAAGCCCCGGGATCCGGAGGGCGATCTCGGTCGTCAGCTTGGCCCGGAAGGCGTCCGCATAGGCGCCGGGCGCGGTGGAGGAGCGCAGGAAGCCGGTGACCACATGCTCGCGCAGCCAGTCCTCGATGTCCGCGAGCACGGCCGGGTCTTCCGGCGCCGTCTCGGGGTCGTCGATGGAACTGAAGGCGATGGCATTGATCGTGATCCCCTGGTCGGCGAGGAGCGACCGCGCCCGCGCTGCCAGGACGTGACCCGCCGTCTCGTAGCCATCCGTCGAGATGTCGACGACGCGACGTTCCGGCTCGCAGGGCGCTTCGCCCAGCGCCGCGCCGGCGTGCAGCAGCGCGTCGCCGATGGCGGTGGCCAACGGGTGGCCGAGCCGCCCCGTGGCGCGCAGCGCCGCGGCGAAGCGGCGGCCGTCCTCGGCATGGCGGATCATGGTCCAAGGCAGGCGGGTCGTCGGGACCTGCGCGAAATCCACCGCCGTCACGGCGACGCCGTCCGATGCCTCGAGCCCCGCGACGACGTCGTGATGCTCGAAGGCCGCGGCGGTGCCTTCGCGCTGGGCACGGAAATGGGCCTCGGAGACCGAACCGGAACTGTCCATCAGCAGGACCAGCGCGGCGAGGCAGGCGGGAAGGGGCATGGCACGCATCTCCCTTGGGACCGCAGCCAGGATCGCGCCGGACTTGCCGGCAGGTCCCGAAGGGTGGCCGAAATTGCGCCGAAGACCTGCCAATGGAACGCCAGGCATGGGCCCTGGTTGACGGCCCGGCCATGGCGCCGTCCCATGCGAGCATGCAGACGCGCGGCAGCGACGTGATCGTGGTGGGTGGCGGCCTGGTCGGCGCGGCCATCGCGCACGGCCTGCGCGGCGAAGGGCTCGACACCGTGCTGCTGGACGAAGGCGACATCGCCTTCCGCGCCAGCCGCGGCAATTTCGGCCTGGTCTGGGTGCAGTCGAAGGGGTTCGGCGCGCCCTGGTACCAGCGCTGGACGCGTGGTTCGGCCGGCGAATGGCCGGGCCTGGCCGCCGACCTCGCCGCGCGCACCGGCATCGACACCGCGCTGCAGCAGCCCGGTGGCGTGCATCTCTGCCTCAGCGAGCAGGAATTCGAGGATCGCGGCCGCCGCATGGCGCAGATGCAGGTCGAGGCCGGGAATTTCGGCCTCGAGTACCGCATGATCCGCCGCGACGAACTGGCGGAGATGCTGCCGGGCCTCGGCCCTTCCGTCGTCGGCGCCTCCTGGTCGCCCTATGACGGGCATGCGAGCCCGCTCGCGCTGCTGCAGGCGCTGCACCGCGCCTTCACCGAGGCCGGCGGCGCCTACGTTCCCAACGCCAAGGTCACCGGCGGCACCGCCGCGCCGAACGACTTCCGGGTCGAGACCGCGGCCGGCACCTTCGCCGCGCCACGCATCGTCCTCGCCGCGGGCCTCGGCAATGCCGACCTCGCGCCAGTCTTCGGGCTGAACACGCCGGTGCGCCCGCAGCGTGGCCAGATCCTGGTGACCGAACGCGCCCGCACCGTCCTGCCCATGCCCTGCACGACCATCCGCCAGACGGGGGAGGGCACGATCATGCTCGGCGACAGCATGGAGGAGGTCGGCTTCGACACGCGCCAGTCGCCGCCCGTGATGGCGCAGGTCGCGCAGCGCGCGGCGCTGTCCTTCCCCTGGATCGCCGAACTCAACATCGTCCGCGCGTGGTCGGCGCTGCGCGTCATGGCGCCGGACGGCCTGCCCATCTACGACCAGTCGGAGCGCTTCCCCGGTGCCTTCACGGCCAATTGCCATTCCGGCGTCACGCTCGCGGGCGCCCATGCGCGGCTGCTCGCGCCGATGATCGCGCGCGGCGTGCTCGATCCGGTCCTCGACCCCTTCTCGGCGAAGCGCTTCGATGTTCCGCGCGCGGCCTGAGGTCCGGCCCGCCACGGTGGAGGTCTTCGTCGAAGGCAGCCCCGTCCTGGTGCCGGAGGGCGCGACGGCGGCCGCGGCGGTGCTGCTCGCGGGCCTGCCCGCGATCCGCGAGACGCCGGTCACCGGCAGCCCGCGCCTGCCGCTCTGCCAGATGGGCGTCTGCTTCGACTGCCTCGCCGAGATCGACGGCATCCCGAACCGCCAGGCCTGCATGGTGACGGTCGCCCCGGGCATGCGCATCGCGCGCCAGCACGGCGCGCGGGAGGCGCTGCGATGAGCGACGTCGACCTCGCCATCATCGGCGCCGGACCGGCCGGCATGGCCGCGGCGGTCGAGGCGCGGCTTCAGGGCCTCAGCGTCCTGGTCGTCGACGAGAACGCCGCCCCCGGCGGCCAGGTCTTCCGCGCCGCCGAGGCCTGCGCGCCCGACCCTGCCGTCGGCCCCGACATCATGCCGGGCCTGCCGCTGATCGCGGCCTTCCGGGCCTGCGGCGCCGACTACCGCGCCGCGACGACGCTGTGGCACCTCGACCCGGAGGAAGGCCTCCTGTCGCTCGCCGCCGGAGGGGCGACGGAGACCGTCACCGCGCGGCGCATCCTCCTCGCGACCGGCGCGCAGGAACGCCCGGTGCCGATGCCGGGCTGGACGCTGCCGGGCGTGATGGGGGCGGGCGCGGCGCAGATCCTGCTCAAGACGGCCGGGGCGGTGCCGGCGGGGCCGACCGTGCTGGCGGGGCAGGGGCCGCTGGTCTGGCTGTTGGCGGTGCAACTTGCCCGTGCCGGCGCGTCGCCGCTGGTGCTCGAGACGCGGACGGTGTCCATCGCCGCCGCGCTGGCCAAGGCCGGCGGCGGGCTTTGGGCCGGGCGCGCATTGCTGGCCAAGGGCCTGTCCCTGATGACCGAGGCGCGACGTCGCGGCGTGCGGGTCATCTGCGACGTGCGCGGCCTGCGCGCGGAGGGCGGCACCCGCGTCGAGCGCGTCGTCTGGGATGGCGGCTCAGCCCCCTGCGACACGCTGCTGCTGCATGAGGGGGTGATCCCCTCCACCCATGTCTCGCGCGCCATCGGCCTCGACCACGCCTGGGATGCCGGGCAGGCCTGCTGGCGGCCGGTGACCGACGATGTCGGTGCGACCTCGGCCGCGCGCGTGGCCGTGGCTGGCGACGGGGCCGGGATCGGCGGCTGGCAGGCCGCGGCGGCGGCGGGTCGGCTGGCCGCGCTCGACGCCGCCCGGCGTCTCGGCGCGCTGTCCGAGGACGGGTTCGCGCGGGCGGTTGCGGCCCCGCGCGCCGACCGTCGCGCGGCGCTGGCCCTGCGGCCCTTCCTGGATGCGCTCTATGCCCCGCCGGCGGCCATCCTGACCCCGCCCGACGAGACCGTCGCCTGCCGCTGCGAGGAAGTGACAGCCGGCGCCATCCGCCGGGCGGCGGCCCTGGGCGCGACGGGGCCGAACCAGATGAAGGCCTATCTCCGCTGCGGCATGGGGCCCTGCCAGGGGCGCCTCTGCGCGCCCACGGTCGCGGCCCTGATCGCGGAGGTGCGAGGCCTCGCGCCGGGGGAGGTTCCGCCGCTGCGCCCGCGGGCGCCCTACAAGCCGATCACGGTCGGCATGCTGGCGGCGGGTGCGGAATCCTTGCAACAGCGCGGGCCATAACACTCCGCAGGCGCATCGTATTCTTGGCTTTTCCTCCGCCGCACCCTACGAAAACGGCATGCGCGCTGTCCTTGCCCTGTCGATACTGTCCGCCTCGATCGTCGCCATCCTGCCCGCGCGGGCCCAGGCGACCGGGGCCGATGCCGCCGTCCTCGCAACCGAGGCCGTCTCCCCAGCCGCGATCGGCCGCCTGGCCGAGCGTCTGGCGCGGCTCGAGGAGGATGGCCTCGACCCGCGCTGGTACAACATTCCCGGCGCAGAGCTCGCGGCGAGCGACCCCGCGCGCTACCGGGCCGAGACGATGCGCGCCGCGCAGGCCGCGATGCAGGACCTGTTGCTCGGCCGCGTCGCGCAGATCCGCGGCCGGGTGGACCTGCGCCGGGACCCTGCCTCGGTGCGGCTCGCCGCCTGGGTGAACGACCTCTCTACGGCGTCCGAACCGGCCGACGTCATCGACCGCGCCGCCGTGCTGCCGGCCGATGCGCGGGCGCTGAAGGCGGAACTGGCGCGCTACCGGGCACTCGCGGCCGCCGGTGGCTGGCCGCGCATCACCGGGGACCGCGTTCGCACCCTCGAACCCGGCGCGACGGACCCGGTGCGGGTGCCGCAGCTGCGTGCGCGCCTTGCCTTCGTGGACCCGGCGGTGATGCAGGGCGCATCGGCGACGAGCCCCGTCTATGATGCTCAGCTTCAGGCCGCGGCGCGCGCCTTCCAGGAGCAGGAAGGTCTCGAGGCCGATGGCCGCGTCGGCTCCATCACCTGGACGGCGCTGAACCAGAGCGTCGAGGACAAGATCTCGCAGCTGCGCGTGGCACTCGACATGCGCCGCGGGGCGCCGGCGCCCGCCGCGGAACGGCGCATCGAGGTGAACATCCCGCATTTCCGGCTGCACCTGCTGGAAGGCGACCGGGTGGTGCGCGACATGGCGGTGATCGTCGGCCGGCGCGATCGCCAGACGCCGATGCTCAACGTCCGCATGACCTCGGTGCAGTTCAACCCGCAATGGGGCGTGCCCGAGCGCAACGCGCGCGAGGACCTGCTGCCGCGCCTGCAGCGCAATCCCGCCGCCGTGCAATCCGCCGGCTTCCGACTGTACCAGCGCGTCGAGGGCGAGGTCGTCGAGGTCGATCCTTCGACCGTCGACTTCTCGGCCTACAACCGCAACAACTTTCCCTACTACATCCGCCAGGATGCCGGGGAGCGGAACGCCCTCGGCCGCATCAAGTTCGTGATGCCGAACGGCGACGACATCTACATGCATGACACGCCCGACCGGCACCTGTTCACGCGGGGCCAGCGGGCGTTCTCCTCCGGCTGCATCCGGCTCGAACGGCCCATGGAGTTGCTTTCCGAGGCGCTCTCGGGCACCACGGGGTGGGACAGGACCCGGGTCGACCAGGTCCTGGCCAGCCGCCGCACCGCGAGCACGCCGATCGCACGCTCGATCCCCGTGCGGCTGCACTACACGACCACCATCGTGGAAGGGGGCCGAGTGATCATGCGACAGGACATCTATGGCCTCGATGCCGACTACGCCCGCGCGATGGAACGCGCGCCGGCGCAGCGCGTCGCGGCCGCCGAAGGGGGCGCGCAGCGCGGAACCGCGCTCCGCTGACCCATGGCGAGGCTGTTTCATCCGTTCGCGTGCCCGTGCTGTGCGCCGGGCGCGCCGAACCGGCGTGAGGTCATCAGGGCGGCGCTGGGCGGGCTTGCCGCCCTGGCCGTGACCCCCGCCGCGGTGCAGGCCCAGATGGGCGGCACCCGGGTCGTCCGCATCAAGCGGGTGCAGACCGGCGAATCCTTCGAAGGCGTCTATTGGCGCGACGGCCGTTACGACCGGGATGCGCTGCGGCGCCTCGACGTCGTGCTGCGCGACCCGTCCATGGACGAAACCACGCCGATGGATCCCCGCCTGTTCGACGTGCTGAACGTCGTCGCGACGCGCCTCGATTCCGACGAATCCTTCGAGGTCATCAGCGGCTACCGCGCGCCCGAGACGAATGCCGCCCGCGCGCGGCAGTCGCGGCGCGTCTCCCGCGTGTCGCTGCACATGTCGGGGATGGCCGCGGATGTGCGCCTGCCCGGGCGCCAGGCGATCGCCATCGCGCGGCTGGCGGCGGACATGCAGATCGGCGGCGTCGGGCTCTATCGCCGCGACGGCTTCGTCCACCTCGATTGCGGGCCGGCGCGGCGCTGGTAGGCGCCTAGCGCGCGTTCAGCACCCCGGCGCAGGCCGCGGCCAGTTGCGGCGCCGGGCCCTGGCGCCGCGGCCGCGGGGCGCGTGCCTCGGCCGAGAACCACCAGTCGAGGCTCGCATCGCAGCCATCGCCGGGCGGCGGGGGCGGCGGCGCGCCGGTGCACTCCGCCTGGCCGGCCGGGCAGGGCAGGCGGATATGCATGTGGGAATCGTGCCCCCACCAGGGCCGCACGCGGCGCAGCCAGGGCTCGCCGGCATGACGGCGGCAGAGTTCCCGCTTGATCGCCGCATGGACCAGCAGCCGGTCGATCCCGGGCTGTTCGGCGGCCAGCCGGATCAGCGCCGCATGACGTTCGGTGAAGCGGCGCGGATCGACGCCCGACCCGTCCGGCAACACGAGCGAGGCGGGCTGGATGCCCTCCCGCTGCGCGGTCGGCAGCAGGGGCTTCACGGACAGGTCCAGCCAGATGTCGGCATCGATGCCGATCTGGTGGCTGGCATGGCCGTAGGTCATCGGCCCGCCGCGTGGCTGGGAGATGTCCCCCATCCAGAGGTCGGGAAATCCCGCCGCCCGCGCGCGCTGCGCGAAGGTGGTCAGCCAGGCGACCATCGCCGGATGGCCCCAGTGCCGGTTGCGGCCGGTGTTCACCGCCTGCCAGCCCGGCCCATGATCGGGCAGTTGTACCGCGCCGGCGATGCAGCCGAGCCCCGCGCTGCCGACGATCCGCGCCGGCCCCGGGGCGGGCGTCGGCGCCGCGCCCCAGAGTTCCGCCCGCGTGATCCCCTGCGCCACCGCGGCGCCGGAGAGGATCAACGTAAGAATTGCGCTCAGCGCTGCCTTGCCCATGCCCGATTGCTAGAGCAGATGGCGGCGGGGCGGAAATGCCCGTCATCGTGATTGCGGTCCCGGAGGATCGACTTGGCGCGTTATCTCGTCACCGGCGGCGCCGGCTTCGTCGGCAGCCACGCGGTGCTGGCACTTCTCGATCGCGGGCACGAAGTCGTCGTGCTCGACAACCTCACCCAGGGCCATCGCGCCGCCGTTCCGTCGGCGGCCACGCTCGTCGAGGCGGAACTGGCCGACACCCGGCGCGTCGCGGAGGTCTTCGCCACCTGGCGCTTCGACGCGGTGCTGCATTTCGCCGCCCTGTCGATCGTCGGTGCGAGCATGCGCGAGCCGCTGCACTACATCGCCGAGAATGTCGCGCATTCGCTCCGCCTGGCGGAGGCGGCGATCAAGGCGGGCTGCCTTCGCTTCGTGCTGTCGTCCACGGCCGCGCTGTTCGGCGACCCCGATCGCGTGCCGATCGACGAGGACTGTCGCATCGCCCCGTCGAATCCCTATGGCGACAGCAAGCGGATGGTCGAGGAAGGTCTCGCCTGGGCGGGGCGCATCCACGGCCTGCGATTCGCCACGCTGCGCTACTTCAACGCCGCGGGTTCCGATCCCGCCGGCCGGGCGGGCGAGGACCACGACCCCGAGACGCATCTGGTGCCGCTTGCGATCGATGCCGCGCTCGGTCGCCGTCCGGCGCTGACCATCTTCGGCGACGACTACGCGACGCCGGACGGCACCTGCATCCGCGACTACGTCCATGTCACCGACCTCGCGGAGGCGCACATCGCGGCGCTGGCGCGGCTCGAGACGCATGGCTCCTGCCGGTACAATGTCGGCAGCGGCCACGGCGCCTCGGTCAAGGAGGTGATCGCGGCGGTGGAGCGCGTCGGCGGCCGCGCGGTGCCGCATGCCATGGGCCCACGCCGCGCGGGCGATCCGGCGATCCTCGTCGCCGCGTCGGACCGGCTGCGCGCCGAGACCGGCTGGACGCCGAAGCATGGTTCGCTGGACGAGATCGTCCGCACCGCCTGGGCGTGGCGCGAGGCGCACCCCAAGGGCTACGGCGACCGCGGCTGATCCCAGCGGTCGCAGAAGGCCGCGACATCGCCTGACTGGAATTCCCCGAGGCGCTCCATGATGGCCTCGAAGGGCCAGTCCCACCAGGCGATGCGCTGCAGCCGCGCGGCGATCTCCGCGGGGAAGCGCGCGCGGATCGCGCGCGCCGGCACGCCGCCGACGATGGCATAGGGCGGCACGTCCTTCGCGACCACCGCGCCGGCGGCGAGCACCGCACCATCGCCGACCGAGACACCGGCGAGCACCGTCACCCCGTGCCCGATCCATACATCGTTGCCGATGCGCGTGCGCGCCGCGCGCCGGGCTGCGAAGAAGGCGGCGTCGCGCTGCTTCGTCGCGTCGTAGTATTCCGGGCAGTAGGTGAAGCGGTGCTGCGACGGCCGCTCCATCGGATGGTTCGGCGGGCCGATGCGCACCTGCGCGGCGATGGCGCAGAACTTCCCGATCTCCGCATCCGCGACCTGGCAGTCATGGCCGAGGTACGAGTAGTCGCCGAGCGTCGCGTAGGAGACCGCGCAGCGTTCGAGGATCTCGCAGCGCGCGCCGATCATGGCCTCGCGCAGCTTCGCGCTTGGGTGGATGAAGGTCTCGGCGAGCTTCGGGCGCGGGGCGGGCTGGTCCATGGGCCGGGAATGGGCGCCCGCGGCGCGCCCGGGTCAATGCGGAGGACCCGCGCCGCCATCCGCTGGCGGACGGGTTTCATCCCATCGTCACGGCCGCCTTGCGTCCCCGCCGAGGCGTGCCCATCGTGGGTGGAACGACCCGAGGAGACTTCCATGCCCGCCCCCATTGAGGTCTGGACCTGGCCGACGCCCAACGGCCACAAGGTCCACATCATGCTCGAGGAGATCGGGCTGCCCTACACGATCGTGCCCGTCGCGATCGGCAAGGGCGAGCAGTTCCGCCCCGAGTTCCTCGCGATCACGCCCAACCACCGCATCCCCGCCATCGTCGATCCGGGAGGCCCGGGGGGCGAGCGGTTCAGCCTGTTCGAGAGCGGCGCGATCCTGATCTACCTTGCAGAGAAGGCAGCGTCGGACCTCCTGCCGAAGGATCCGGCGACCCGTTATCGCTGCCTGCAATGGGTGATGTTCCAGATGGGCGGCGTCGGGCCGATGTTCGGCCAGTACAACCACTTCGCGAACTACGCGGCGGAAAAGCTGCCCTACGCCATCGAGCGCTATACGAACGAGGTCGCGCGCCTGCACCGCGTGCTCGACAAGCGGCTCGGCGAAAGCGCCTACCTGGCCGGGCCGGACTATTCGATCGCCGACATCGCGACCTTTCCCTGGATCCGGAACCCGGACCGGCGCAACGTTGATCTCGGTCAATATCCCAACGTCAAGCGCTGGCACGATGCCATCGCCGCCCGCCCCGCCGTGCAGCGCGGCGTCGCGGTCCTGGCGGAGAACCAGCGCCGCGGCACCATGACCGACGCCGAGCGGGAGATCATGTTCGGCAAGACCCAGTTCGCGGTACGCTGACCCGTCCCCGGACCAACACGGACGCCAGGAACCACATGGCCGAGATCGACCATATCGTCATCGGTGCGCGCACGCTCGACGAAGGTGCGCGCTACATCGAGGAACTGCTGGGCGTGAAGCCCTCGAAGGGCGGCGCGCATCCGGGCGTCGGCACGCACAACATGCTGCTGGGCATGGGGGCGAACTGCTACATCGAGGTGATCGCACCGGATCCGGCGCAGCCCGACCCGCCGCATGCGCGGCCCTTCGACCTCGATGACGCATCGCTCAGGACGGCGCTGGAGGCCGAGCCGCGACTGATCGCCTATGTCGCCTCGACGCCGGCCCTCGATGCCGTGGTCGCGCGGCTCGGGCCGTCCCATGCGGGGGAGATCCGCGCCATGACGCGCGGCAACCTGTCGTGGCGCATGGCCTTCCCGCCGCAGCGGCAGGACATGGACAACCTCATCCCGCCGCTCATTCAGTGGGATGGCGAGCGCGCGGCGAAGCACATCAAGGATTCGGGGTGGCGCCTGACGGGGCTCGAGGCCGAACACCCCGACGCGGTAGCGGTCCGCTCCTCCTTGACGGCGCGGGGGCTGGGCGATGCGGTGAAGGTGCGCCAGAGCCCGCACCCGCGGCTGATCGCGCATCTCCGGGGCCGTGACGGGCGTGAAGTGACCCTGACGAGCGCCTGACGGAATCGCGATCACTAACCTTTTCATATCCTGGTGAACTTGCCTGTGTAGACTCGTGCGGCGGCGCAATGCGCCACCGCATGCGAGGAGTGGTATGGCGCCTTCACACGGCCGGACGGTATCGCCAGACGCTGGCCGGCGGGAAGTTCACCGGCGTCCATGCCTCCCGGCGGCCGGTGAGGCCGAGGGCCTTCATCGGCAGGGGCGACGTCACGCAATAGCTGTAGAGCAGGAAGCCACGTCCCGGGGCCACAGCCTCGACGGCAGCGACGAAGCGTCTTTGCTGCTCGATCGGCAGCAGCACCAGGGGGATTCCGCAGATCGCCGTGCCCACCTTGCCGTGCAGCGCGGTCGGCAGGGCTTCCGGCAGGGCGAAGGCATCGCTCGACACGACCGTGACGCCGGGAAGCGTGCGGGCCAGGTGCTCGGCCATGTCGGGCACGATCTCGACCACGACCAGGCGGTCGGGCGGCACGCCTCCCGCAAGCAGGGCGCGCGAGATGGCGCCGGTTCCGGCGCCGAGTTCCACGACGACCTCATCGGCCCCGCGTTCGACCAGCGCCGCGATGCGGCGCCCGAGCGCCGGGGAGGAGGGGACGACCGAACCCATCTGCAGCGGATTGGCGAGCCAGCGGCGGAAGAACAGTGCCGCGCCGCCCGCCGCACCACCTTCCGACCGGTTTCCGAGTATGATGCCCGACATGCCTCTCTCCGTGACGAAATGATGACGATTCAACGGGTTGTCATCCATCCGGTGATAGGTCGCGCATCCCGGGGCGGCCAGTTACCGTTCGGTGGCGCTCACGAGGGACGGTCGCCATGACGGCCCGCATCCTCGTCGTCGACGACGTGCCGGCGAATCTCCGCCTGCTCGAGGCGAAGCTCCGCGCCGAGTATTTCGAGGTCGCGCTGGCGGCGTCCGGGCCGGAGGCGCTCGCCCTGTGCTCCGCCTGGGCCCCCGACGTCGTGCTGCTCGACGTGATGATGCCCGGCATGGACGGCTACGAGGTCTGCCGGCGCCTGAAGTCGCAGACCAACACCGCCCATATCCCCGTGGTGATGGTCACGGCCCTGGTCGAACAGGTCGAGCGCGTCCGCGGTCTCGAGGCAGGGGCCGACGATTTCCTCTCGAAGCCGGTGGACACGGCGCTGCTGCTGGCGCGGCTCCGCGCCCTGCTGCGCGTGAAGCAGGTGCTCGATGCGTGGCGCCTGCGTGCCGACACCGTGCGCGAACTCGGCGTCGAACCGGCCGAGCCGCCCGCCGAGGTGTCGCTCGGGTCACGCCTGCTCTTTGCCGGCGGGGTGCCGGGCGAGGCGGCAGCCGTCGCGGCCGCGCTCGCGCCCGATGGCGTGCTGGTGGAACATGCGCCGGACGAAGCCTCCGCCTGGGAACGCCTGCAGGACGACGAGCACGACCTGGCGCTGCTGAGCCTGCCACTGGCCGGCGGGGATGCGCTGCGGCTCACCTCCCGGCTCCGCGCGCGGACCGAAAGCCGGGACATGCCGCTGGTCATGCTGGCGGCCGAAGAGCAGCGCCAGTCCCTGCTGCGGGCCTTCGATCTCGGCGCCAGCGATCATGTCATGCGCCCGGTGGACGCCCCGGAACTGCGGGCGCGCATCCGCAACCAGCTGCGCCGGCGGCGGTATCAGGAATTGCTGCGCGACAGCCTCGACCGCTCTCTGGAGCTGGCGGTGACCGATCCGCTGACCGGCCTTCGGAACCGGCGGTATGTGCGCCGGCATCTCGACCAGCTGCTGGCCTCGGGTGCGCCGGCGGCCGTGCTGCTGATCGATGTGGACCGTTTCAAGCCGCTGAACGACCGCTACGGCCACGCCGTCGGCGACATCGCCCTGCGGGAGGTCGCGTCGCGGCTGCGCGAGCACCTGCGCGCCGTGGACGTCGTCGCGCGCTACGGGGGCGAGGAGTTCATGGTGGTGATCGCCGCTGCGGGCGAGGAGGAAGTCCTCGCCGTGGCGGAGCGACTGCGCGCGTCGATCGCCGGCGAGCCGGTGACGGCGCCGGGGCTGTCGCTGCCGGTGACGATCAGTGTGGGCGCGGCGGTGTCGGAAGACGGCGATAACCCGGAACAGCTGATCGCTGCGGCCGATGCCGCGCTGTACCGCGCCAAGGATCGCGGTCGTAACCGCGTGGAGAAGGCGGTCCTGGAGGACCGAGGGGCCGAGGCGCGCTGAGGCGGCGCCCCGGCCTTCCAATCACTTGATCTTGGCTTCGCGGAAGACGACGTGCTTGCGCGCGACCGGGTCGTACTTCTTCTTCTCCATCTTGGAGGTCATCGTGCGCGTGTTCTTCTTCGTCACGTAGAAGTAGCCGGTGTCGGCGCTGCTCACGAGGCGGATCAGGATCGTGTTGGACTTGGCCATGACAAAACTCCGTGGCCCGCAGGCCAAGGGGCCCCGGGTGCGAGGGACCGGAAACTAGCGTCCGCCGCGCGCCAGTCAAGCGGAAGCACGGCCTGACGCCGCCGGAATATCCTCAGCGGGGCAGGGCGGCGACAATGGCGAAGGGATCGGCCGCCAGGGCGCGGGCCGCGGCGAGTTCCGACTCGGTCGCATCCCCGGGGGGGCAGGCGGCGCGTAGCCGCTCGGCCTCGGCTTCCCGGACCGGCAGGCGCAGGGCGCGTTCCGCGGCCTGGACCGGCCCCATCGGACGCGCGCCGGCCTGCAGCGCGGCGAGGTTCACGGCGGTCCGCTCCGGCCCGCCGGCGGTGCACAGACCGGGGATCACGCCCACCAACTGCAGCGGCCACCCGGCCGGCATCACGAGGCGCGACCACGAGATCAGCAGTTCCCCGCCATCGGGCAGGGGTATCACGACCTGCACCGTTCCCTTGCCCATGGTGACGGTGCCTGCGACCGCCGCCCGTCCGCGATCGCCCAGGGCCGCGGCCAGGATCTCGGCGGAGGAGGCCGTGCGGCCGTCCACCAGGGTGACCACCGGCAGGCCGTCTGTGATGTCGGGACCGGTCGTGACGTAGATGCGGCTGGCGTCGGGGTGCCGGCCGATGGTGCGGAACGCCTCCCCTTCGCCGAGGAAGATGTCGGCCACGGCCGCGGCCTGGGAGAGCAATCCGCCGCGATTGCCCCGCAGGTCGAGCACGACCCCGCGGGGCCGTCCCTGGGCGATGGCGCCGAGCAGCGCCGCGGCGACCTGCCGATCGGTCTGCGCCGAGAAGGTGGGGATGCGGATCACCAGGATGTCGTCCCGCCGCTCCGATGTCACCGGCGAGCCCATCGGGAGGGTCCGCACCAGCCGCACTTCCTTCCGCGTGCGGCCCTGCTGGACCAGCAGCTGCACTTCGGAGCCCGCCGGACCTTCCAGGAGTCCCGCCGCGACGCCCGGGTCGCGCGTGCGCAGCGCCTGGCCATCGATCGCGAGCACCCGGTCCCCGATGCGCAGCCCCGCCCGCGCGGCAGGACCGCTGGAGGACACGGCCGCGATGACGGCGCCCGCGCCGCGGCCGGGCGCGAGGCGCAGGCCGAGTCCCGCCTCGCCGGTGCGGCGCTCGCGCGCGGCCTGCGCTTCCTCCGGCGTGATGTAGCGGCTGAAGGGATCGAGATGCGCGAAGATCCCCTCGAAACTCTCGGCGATGAGTCGCGGGGCGCCGGCGCGGCGCAACAGTTGCGACTGCGCCCAGGCCGCTTCCTGGAAGCGCGTCAGATCGTCCGCCGCCGCGCCGCCGGCGCGCGCCGGGCCATCCGGTCCGTTCATCGCCGGCGCGGTGCGAGTCAGCAGCGCGCGGCCGCTGACGGCCAGGGTGACGTCCCGGCCGGACCGTCGCAACGACAGCGACGGGTCGATATCCGTCAGGCCCGCCAGCGCCCAGACGATGAGATCCGCCGGCGATGCGGCCTCGAGGTGGCGTTCCAGGATCGCGGCGAAGCCGGTGCCGAGGACGAGGCGCATTTCCTCGCGCGGGTAGGGGGCGATGCGGACGGCTTCCTGCGCGGCCGCGAGGCCGGGGAGCAGGAAGACGAGGATCAGTGCCGCCGCTCGCGCTGCCGCCCCTTGGGCGCCGGACGGCCGCGACCGCGGGCGGGCAGCCCCTGCATGATGTGGAACACCATGCCGCCGGTGCGCGGCGTGGCCTCCGCAAGCCTGGCCTCCACCGCCTGGCCCAGGCTGAAGGTCAGTCGTGTCCTGCGACCGGCCAGCATCTGCGTGGCCTCGTCCAAGTCCCATCTGTCGTCCGGTAGAGAACCGAGTGGGACGATCCCGCTCGCCCCGTTCTCTTCCAGCGTGACGAAGAGACCGAAGCGAGTCACCCCGGAAATGCGCGCTTCGAACGACTCTCCGACTCGTTGTGCCATAAAGGCCGCGAGGTAGCGGTCGACGGCGTCGCGCTCCGCCGCCGCGGCACGTCGTTCGGTTGCCGTGATGTGCTCCGCGGTGTCCGGAAAGCGGGCGGCTTCCGTCTCGTGCAGCCCGTCCGGGCCGAGCTTCAGTCCGCGGATCAGCGCGCGATGCACCAGCAGATCGGCATAGCGGCGGATCGGCGAGGTGAAATGCGCGTAGCGCGCGAGTGCCAGGCCGAAATGACCGATGTTGTCGGGCGAATAGGCCGCCTGGGACTGGCCGCGCAGGACGGCCTCGTTGACCAGGCGTTCCTCCGGCGTGCCACGGACCTTGTCCAGCACGCGGGCGAAGTCGCGCGGATGCAGGTTGCCGCCCGGGGGCAGGGTGATCTCGAAGGTCGCGAGGAACTGCCGCAGCCCTTCGAGCTTCTGGTCCGACGGGCGGTCGTGGACGCGGTACATGCAGGGCTGGATGAGGCGCTCGAGTTCCTCCGCCGCGCAGACATTCGCGGCGACCATGAACTCCTCGATCAGCCGGTGCGAATCGAGTCGCGCCCGCGGCACCACGGCCGTGACGCGGCCCTGCTTGTCGAGGACCACCCGGCGCTCGGGCATGTCGAGGTCCAGCGTGCCGCGCTTCTCCCGCGCCGCCAGCAGCGCGCGGAAGGCGCCGTAGAGCCGCGCGACATGGCCGGAGGCGAGCGACGCCGGGTCGGTTCCGGCATCGGCGGCCTCCTGCACCTGCTCGTAGGTCAGGCGGGCGGCGGAGCGCATCAGGCCGCGGCCGAAGGCGTGGGCGTGCTTCCGGCCCTGCGCGTCGAAGCGCATCTCGACATAGAGGCAGCCGCGTTCCTCGTTCGGACGCAGGCTGCACCAGCCGTTGGACAGCGCCTCGGGCAGCATCGGCACGACGCGATCGGGGAAATAGACGGAATTGCCGCGCGCCCAGGCCTCGCGATCGAGATGGCTGCCGGGCGTGACGTAATGCGCGACGTCCGCGATGGCGACGAGGACGCGCCAGCCATCGCCGTCCGGTTCGGCGAAGACGGCGTCGTCGAAGTCGCGCGCATCCTCCCCGTCGATCGTCACCAGCGGGATGTCGCGCAGGTCGGTGCGGCCGCGCGCGGCGACGGCGCGCGCCTTCTCGGCCTGCTGCACGGCCTCGGCCGGGAAGATGTCGGGGATGCCATGGGCGTGGATGCACACCAGCGAGACCGAGCGCGGTTCCCCCATGACGCCGAGGCGTTCGGTGATGCGCGCGGGCTTGGGGCCGAGGTGGCGGGTGGAGGGCAGGGGCTCGGCGAAGACGATCTCGCCGGGTTTCGCGCCGTTCTCCTCGCCGGGCGGCACCTGCCAGATGCCCTTCTGGCGGCGGTCGGTGGGGATGATGCGGCCATCCTCGAAGACGCCGAGGATGCGCGCCGGCGCCGCACCGCCGATGCGCTTGAAGGTGCGGCCTTCGTACTTGCCCGGACCGATCGGCCTGAGACGCGCGAGCACGCGTTCCCCGGCGGTCAGCGCCGGATGCCCATTGGGTTCGGGGCGCATGTAGATGACGGGCGGGCGGCCCTCGCCCTGCCAGGCGACGGGCCGCGCGATCGGGTCGCCGTCGGGGTCGGTGCCGGTGACCTCGACGGGGGCGATCTCGGGCAGGCGTGTCGGATGGATGACGGCGCGCTTGCCGGCCGGCGCGGAGCCGCCCTCGGCGGCGAGGTCGCGCATCAGCGCGCGCAGCGCAGGCCGCTGGTCCGAGGTCAGGCCGAAATGCCGCGCGATGTCGGATTTGGTGACGCGCCCGGATGCCGAGGCGAGGAAGGTGCGGAGTTCGGCCTTGCTTGGCAACGCGGCAGGTTCGTCGCTGCGTGCGGCGGCGCGGCGCTTCGCGCTGGCGCGCGGGCCGGCGGCGGACTTGGCCACGGCGCGGTGCGGCTTGGCCGGGGCCTTGGCGACGCGGGCGGGACCCTCGACTGCGTCCCGGCCGGGCGTGGCGTCCTCGGCGTGGCGCGGCGTGCCCCTGCCGGCGGACGGGGCGGCGCCCGGCTTGCGGGCGCGGGCCTTGTGGCCCTTCACGGGCGGCCCGCGCCGGGGCATCAGCGGGGGGACTTCCCGGCGCGCGGCGCCGCCTTGGCCTTGGCGGCGGGCTTTTTCGCGGCCGCCTTGCGGGCCGGTGTCTTCGCCGCGGTCGGCTTGCGCGCGGCCTTGGCGTCGCCGTCCGTCGCCTTGCGCGCGGCCGGCTTCGCTGCGGCGGCCTTGCGCCCGGCGGCGCCGCGCGGCTTCAGCGCCTTCCCCTTCTCCTCGAGCAGCGCGATGGCGTCCTCGAGGCTGATGTCTTCCATCGCCACGTCGCGCGGCAGGTTCGCAACCGTCTTGCCGTGCTGGGCATAGGGCCCGAAGCGGCCCTTGCGGACCACGACCGGTTCCTTGTCCTTCGGATGCGGTCCGAGTTCGCGCACCCGCGACCGCGCATCGGCGAGCAGCGCCAGCGCGCGGTTCATGCCGACCGTCAGCACGTCGTCGTCCTTGTCGAGCGACTTGAACACCGATCCGCAGCGGACATACGGGCCGAAGCGGCCGAGGCCCGCGGTGATCTCCTCGCCCGTTTCCGGATCGACGCCAATGATCCGCGGCAGGGACAGCAGGCCCAGCGCCTGGTCGAGCGAGACGGAATCCGGGGAGACGCCGTTCGGCAGGCTGGTCCGCTTGGGCTTGGTCGGCTTGCCCTTGGCATCCGTCCCGGGCTCGCCGAGCTGGATGTAGAAGCCGTAGGGCCCGCGCTTGAGCGTGACCTTCTGCCCTGTCGCCGGATCCTCGCCGAGCTCCTGGTCGCCGCCCGCGGCCTCGGCATTGCCGGAATCCACGCCGAAGGGCCGCGTGTAGCGGCATTCGGGGTAGTTCGAGCAGCCGATGAAGGCCCCGGTGCGCCCGAGCCGCAGGCCCAGGCGCCCGTTGCCGCAGGTCGGGCAGAGCCGCGGGTCGGTGCCGTCGGCACGCTCGGGGAAGATGTGCGGGCCGAGGTCCTCGTCCAGCGCGTCGATGACGTCGCGGATCTTGAGATCCTTGGTCGCCTCGACCGCGGCCGAGAAATCCTTCCAGAAGGCCCGCATCACCGCGCGCCAATCGGTCTGGCCGGCGGAGATCTCGTCGAGTTTCTCCTCCATCGCGGAGGTGAAGCCCGTGTCCACGTAGCGTTCGAAGAAGCGGACCAGGAAGGTCGTGACCATCCGCCCGAGGTCCTGCGCGATGAAGCGCCGCTTCTCGAGCGTCACGTATTTCAGGTCCTGCAGCCGTTGCAGGATCGAGGCGTAGGTCGAGGGCCGGCCGATGCCGAGTTCCTCGAGCCGCTTGACCAGGGATGCTTCCGAATACCGTGGCGGCGGTTGGGTGAAGTGCTGGCTCGCCGTGACGTCGCCGCGCTTGAGCGGGTCCCGCTCCTTCATGGGCGGGAGGAGACGACTGTCCTCGTCCTCGGTCGGTTCGGCGGGCTTGAGGCCGGCGCGCAGGTCGGCGGCGCGGTCGTCCTCGTCCTCCCGGTACAGCTTCAGGAAGCCGTCGAAGGCGACGACCGAGCCGGTGGCGCGGAAGCGGATCTTCCCATCGGCCGAGGTGATGTCGACCGCGGTCTGGTCGAGCTCGGCCGCGGCCATCTGGGACGCGACGGCGCGCTTCCAGATGAGTTCGTAGAGCCGCGCCTGCGCGCCTTCCAACTCGCCCTGCATGCTCTCGGGCGAGCGGGTCACGTCGGTCGGGCGGATCGCCTCGTGCGCTTCCTGGGCGTTCTTCGCCTTGGTCTGGTACTCGCGCGGGGCGGGCGGCAGGTAGTCGGCCCCGAAGGCGTCCTTCACATGGTCGCGGATGGCGAACATCGCCTCCCGCGCCATCGAGACGCCGTCCGTCCGCATGTAGGTGATGTGCCCGGCCTCATAGAGCTGCTGGGCGGTGCGCATGGTCTGCTGCGCGCCCATGCCGAGCTTGCGGCTGGCTTCCATCTGCAGCGTCGAGGTCATGAAGGGCGGCGGCGGGTTGCGCCGGACGCGCTTCTTCTCGACCGAGGCGACGGCGTAGGTCCCGCCTTCGGCCAACGCCTTGGCGCGCTGCGCCGTCGCCGCGTCCGGCAGGTCGAACTGCTCGAGCTTCTTGCCGTCCAGATGCGTCAGCCGCGCCGTGAAGGGCGCGCCGGCCGGCGTCTGGAACTTCGCTTCCAGCGTCCAGTATTCGCGGGCCTTGAAGGCCTCGATCTCGGCCTCGCGCTCGCAGATCAGGCGCAGCGCGACCGACTGCACGCGGCCCGCGGACCGGCTGCCCGGCAGCTTGCGCCACAGCAGGGGCGAGAGGGTGTAGCCCACCAGGTAGTCGAGCGCGCGGCGCGCCAGGTAGGCATCGATCAGCGGCACGTCGAGGTCGCGCGGATGGGCGACCGCGTGCTGCACCGCGCGCTTGGTGATCTCGTTGAAGGTGATGCGGCGGACGTCCTTGCCCTTCAGCGCCCCGCGGCTGCCGAGCATGTCCTTGACGTGCCAGGAGATCGCCTCGCCCTCGCGATCCGGGTCGGTGGCGAGGAAGAGGCGCTTCGCGCCCTTCAGCGCGGTGGCGATCTTGGCGACCTGCGCCTCGCCGCGTCCGTCCTTGCCCCAGACCATGGCGAAGTCCTGGTCGGGCAGGACGGCGCCGTCCTTCTCCTCCAGGTCGCGGACATGGCCGAAGGAGGCGAGCACGGTGAAATCCCGCCCGAGATACTTCTCGATCGTCTTGGCCTTGGCCGGGGATTCGACGACGACGACGTCCGACATTGGATTGAGGATCACCCGTTCGCAGATCGCATGACGCGATGGCCCGGCAGCAGTTCCACCCGGCCTTCGAGCTCCAGATCCGTCAGCACGGCCTGGAGTTCGGGGGCAGTCAGGTGGCAGCGCCGCAGCACCTCGTCAACCGATACTGGCGACAATCCAATCAATTCAATGATTTCGGCGGCCCCTTCCGGGGGCGGGCCGAGCGGGTCCGGGGCGGTTTCCGGGCTTTCCGGCCCCCGGGGGGCCATCCGGGCGGGGTCGAAGAGGGGGGCTTCGCGGGGGGCGTCGGGGAGGTGTTCCAGGACGTCCTCGGCGGTCTCGGTCAGGTGCGCGCCCTGGCGCAGCAGGTCGTTCGAGCCCCGGCAGCGCGGGTCGAGCGGGCTGCCGGGGACGGCGAAGACCTCCCGCCCATGCTCGAGTGCGAGCCGCGCGGTGATCAGCGTGCCGGACCGGTGCGCGGCCTCCACCACCACCACGCCGAGCGACAGCCCGGCGACGATCCGGTTGCGCTTCGGGAAGTGGCGGTTCAGCGGCGCGGTGCCGAGAGGCGTCTCGCTGACCACCGCGCCGCGATCGGCGATGCGCGCGACGAGC
This sequence comes from Neoroseomonas marina, assembly GCF_012927745.1. Taxonomy (GTDB): domain Bacteria; phylum Pseudomonadota; class Alphaproteobacteria; order Acetobacterales; family Acetobacteraceae; genus Neoroseomonas; species Neoroseomonas marina. Next base: position 25,917 of record NZ_JABBKX010000001.1, on the reverse strand, counting down.
GCGGCATTCTCGGGCGGGTAGGGGACGTCCACGCCGCCGGGCAGCACGGCGATGGTCCCGCCGCTCCGCAGCGCGCCGTCGTGCGCGGCGGTGTCGATGCCGCGGGCGAGGCCCGACACGACCGTCAGGCCCTTGGCGGCCAGGGCTTCCGATAGTTCCTCCGCCACGCGTCGACCGGCGGAGGATGCGTTGCGCGCGCCGACCACGGCGACCGCCGGTGCGGCGAGCAATGAGGCATCGCCGAGCACCGCCAGCACCGGCGGCGCATCGGGCAGCAGCGCCAAGAGCGGCGGGTAGAGCGGGTCATCGAGGAAGACGAAACGACCACCGAGGCGGGCCAGCGCGGTCATCTCGCGCTTCGCATCCGCCTCGGCACAGGCCTCGAGCCCCCGGTTCAGGGACGGCAGGGCTGCCAAGGCCGCGGTGCCGTCCCGGTGCCGCGCCATCAGGCGCCGGAAGGTCATCGGACCGACGCCATCCGTGCGCGCCAGGCGCAGCATGGCGAGGACGTCGCGCGTCATCGCGGTTCGTGGGGGCGCTGCCCCCACGCCCGCCGCCCGCGGCAGGCGAACGCATCTGCCACGGGTGCCTTAGTCACCGGGGTGCGCGGCGCACCCCGGACCCCGCCCGGAATCGTCATGGCGAGAAATTAGTCGGGTAATTCTACCTTGGGTAGATTATCCGCGACGGCGACCGGCCAGGAAGGCCACGACCGCCAGGGCCTGCACGACAAGGGTCAGGACCAGCATCGCCTCCGCGCCGGGGCCGGACCAGCCGCGCACCAGGCCGAACGCCGCCGGGGCGAAGGCGTAGGTCGCCTGGGCCACGGCGACGATCATCGGCACGGCGCGTGCCACATCCTCCCGCCGGAACTCCGCCTGCGCGATCAGCGGCGGCAGCGAGGTCGCATTGCCGATACCGAAGCCGAACAGCAGCACGCCGGTCAGGATCGCCACCGGTCCCTCGAGCCCCGAGGCCAGCAGCACGACAACGCCCGCCGCCTGCACCGCGTAGCTCGCGCAGGCCCAGCGCCGGCGGTCCGCCCCGGCCGGCATCAGCCAGCCGAACAGCGTCCGGCCGAGGATGGCCGCGACCGTCGCAAGCCCCGCAACCACCCCGGCGAGCCCCGGCCCCAGCGGTCCCGCGATCAACGAGAACAGGTGCGCCAGCAGTCCGATCTGCGCGAAGAGGCCGAGCGACATGCCGGCCGCCAGGCTGCGGAAGGACCGGTCGCGCCACAGCAGGGGTCCGGGCAGCGCCGCGACCTCCGCGCCGGTGCCGGCAGCCGCGGCGGCCGCCTCGCCATCCGGGACCTGCCCGAGATCGTCCGGCGTCACCGCCACGACGCGCACCATCAGCCAGCCCACGACCACGATCGCCGCGAGGCCGACCGCAGCCGTCGCGGCCAGGAAGCCGAACCGCTCGATCAGCAGGACCCAGAGCGGGGAGAAGACGATCCCCCCGACGCTCGCCCCGTTGTAGGCCGACGACAGCGCCTTCGGCCGCAGCCGCACGAACCAGGGGGCGACCATGGCGTTGATCGCCGCCGCGCCGAGCGTCACCCATCCGCCGCCGGTCAGCAGCGTGGCGGCGAACAACTGCCAGGGTTCCTCGGCCGCTGCCCAGCCGCACAGCCCGACCGCGAGCGCGACGGTTCCCACCCGCGTCACCGTCGCCAGCCCCCAGCGCGCATAGAGCCGCGGCAGCATCGCCACGAGCCCGGCGCCCGCCAGGTAGTGCACCGTGATCGCCGCCGAGACGAGCGCCACCGGCCACCCCCGCGCGGCCGTCACCGCATGCAGGTAGACGGGCGGCCCATAGAAGCCGAGGCCCCATCCGAAGACGGCGACGACGAAGGCGCCGGCGACGACGCGCCAGCCGTGGAAGGGTCGGGTTGGTCCGTGCATGGCCGGGATATGTCCGGTCGCCGCGCCGCGATGCTCAGGTGCGCGCCGAAGGAACGCCGCGCGTCACTTCAGCGCCACGAGCACGGCCCCCGCCGCGATCAGCGCGACGCCGAGCCAGTTCACCGCCGCCAGGCGCTCGCCCAGGAACACCACGCCGAAGACCGCCACCAGCACGACCGACAGCTTGTCGATCGGCGCCACCCGCGCCGCATCGCCGAGCTTCAGCGCCCGGAAGTAGCAGACCCAGGACGCGCCGGTGGCGAGCCCCGACAGCACCAGGAAGATCCAGGTCCGCGACGGCACGCTGCCGGGGTCCTGCCAGCCCTGCGTCGCGGTCAGGATGCCGCCGAGCGCGACGATGACGACGATGGTGCGCACGAAGGTCGCGAAGTCCGACCCGACATTGGCCACGCCGACCTTCGCGAAGATCGCGGTCAGCGCGGCGAAGCCGGCCGACAGCAGCGCCCAGAAGGACCAGGACCCGAGGAGCCAGGTACGCATGCCGTCGCCTCCCGCGCAGGACGGGGCGCGCCACGCGCACCGCCAAGGGCAGGCTAGGGCCGTGGGCGCATGTCCGGAATGGGCGGCGCGATGATCGCGCCGTTCAGCCCTTCTGGCCGATCCGCGGCTCGGTGCCCGCGATCAGGCGGCGGATGTTGGCCTCGTGCTTCCAGAAGATCAGGATTCCGACCAGCAGGGCGAGCAGCGCATGCTCGGTGTCCGACAGCATCAGAGCCAGCACCGGCGCGGAGGCCACGCCGATGAGCGTCGCGGCCGAGGAAATCCGCGTCACCCTGGCCGAGATCAACCAGATCGCCATGCAGGCGAGCCCGACCGGCCACATCGCGGCGAGGCACACGCCAAGCCCGGTCGCCCCACCCTTGCCGCCCTTGAAGCCGAGCCAGACGGGCATGGTGTGGCCGAGCACCGCCGCGGTCCCGGCGACGAGGTCCTGGTCGCCGAGGAACCACCGCGCCAGCAGCACCGCCGCCACGCCCTTCAGCGCATCGAGCAGCAGGGTCGCGATGGCGAGGCCTTTGCGCCCAGTCCGCAGCACGTTCGTCGCGCCGATGTTGCCCGACCCGATGCCGCGGATGTCGCCGAGCCCGGCCGCGCGCGTCAGCAGCAGGCCGAACGGGATCGACCCGATCAGGTACCCGCCCACCAGGGCGAGCGCGAAGGCGATGGACGGGTCGGTCATGCCGGGAAGACCCGGCGCCCGGCCTTCCAGGTGCCGAAGACGCGACCTTCCAGGGCCCGCCCGTCGAAGGGCGAGTTCTGCGCCTTGCCCGGCAGCTTCCCGGCCTCGACCTTCCAGCCGCGGTCGGGATGGAACAGCACGAGGTCCGCAGGCGCGCCCTTGGCGAGCCGCCCAACCGGCAGGCCGAGCAGCGCAGCGGGCTTGCAGGTGAGCAGCGCCAGCGCCTCGAGCATGGTCAGGTCCCCGCCATGCACGCGGGCGAGCGTCACGCCGAGCAGCGTCGCGAGGCCCGCGCCGCCGGCCTCGGCCTGGGCGAAGGGCAGGCGCTTGTCGTCGGCATCCCGCGGCTGATGGTCCGAGGCGATGGCGTCCAGCGTCCCGTCCTTCAGCGCGGCGACGATCGCCTGCCGGTCGGCCTCGGTGCGCAGCGGGGGCGAAAGCTTCGCGTAGGTGCGGTAGTCGCCGATCGCCGTCTCGTTCAGGTCGAAATAGGGCGGCGCGGTATCGGCCGTGACCTGCAGCCCCTCGGCCTTCGCGGCGCGGATCAGGTCCAGCGCGGCGATGGTCGAGACATGGGCGAAATGGACATGCCCGCCAGTGATTCGGGCGAGCGCGATGTCGCGCGCGACCATCATCGCCTCGGCGGCGGGCGGTATGGCGGGCAGGCCGAGGCGGGTGGCGAGCTCGCCCTCGGTCGCGGCGCCACCGGCGGCGAGCGTGGGTTCCTCCGGGTGCTGCACCACGAAGGCGCCGAAGGCCCGCGCGTAGGACAGGGCGAGGCGCATCGTCCGCGCATTCCCGATCGCCTTGGCCCCATCGGTGAAGGCGATCGCGCCGGCTTCCCGCAGCAGGCCGAATTCCGCCAGTTCCTTGCCCGCGCAGCCGGCCGTCGCCGCGCCATAGGGCAGCAGGCTGACCGAGCCGGTCGCCTCGCCGCGGCGGACCATAAAGGACAGCAGGGCGGGGTCGTCCAGCGCCGGGTCGGTGTCGGGCAGGACACAGAGCGTCGTGATGCCCCCCGCGGCGGCGGCGGCGGCGGCACTCGCGATGCTCTCCCGGTGCTCCGAGCCGGGCTCGCCGACATTCGCGCGCAGGTCCACGAGACCCGGCGCCAGGCAGCAGCCGGCGGCGTCGAGCACCTCGGCGCCCTCGGGCGCCGTCAGCCCCGGGCCGAGATCGGCGATGACGCCGTCCCGCACCAGCAGCGCGCCCGGGCCGTCGAGGCCGGAGGCAGGGTCGAGCAGGCGGGCATTGGTGATCAGGAGGTCGCGCATCGGGAGCGGTTATAGACGGGCGGCCGAGTCCTGCCATGGGGCGCCGTGCGTCCCGCCGGCCGTTCCGGCCCCTGGGGCGTTTTTCCTGTGTGCCGCGGCCCGGCGACGTGCTCGCCTCCCCCGGCCGATGCCCCGCGCCACGGCACAAGCCCGCAACCCTTGCGCGGCAGGGAGACGTCCCATGAACAGGACCGCCCAGTGCCTCTGCGGTGGGTTGCGCGCCATCGTCTCGGCGCCGCCGCAGGGGGTGACGATCTGTCACTGCAGGGACTGCCAGCGCCGCTCGGGCGTGCCGCTCACCTGCAACGCCTTCTTCCGGACCGCCGACGTGCGGCTGGAGGGCGCGCACCGTGTCTATGTCCGGGACGGGCAGGAAGGGCGGAAGGTGCGCCATCATTTCTGCCCCGACTGCGGCACCACCGTCTTCTCGCAGGGCGAGAAGTTCCCGGGCCTATGCATGGTGGTGGTGGGCGCCTTCGCGGATCCCGACTTCCCAGCGCCCACCGCCTCGGTCTTCGAGGAGACGATGCACCGCTGGGTCCTGCTGCCGCCCGGGATCGAGCATTATGCGCAGGGCCGGGCGGCCGGGGCGCTCAAGCCCAAACCTGCGTGATCGGACCGTCGGCGGGCTTTGCCCCTTCCCACCGCCGTCCTAGACGACGCGCTCCGGACGGTGCGGGAAGGGTTGAGATGCGCGGCAGACGCGACTGTATCGGCGCCATCGGCGCGGCCATCGGCGTCGCCGCTGGCGCCGCGCCCGTATCGGCGCAATCCGCCTGGGCGGGGCTGCCGGCCGAATTCGCGCGGATCGAGCGGCGCGAGGGCGGGCGTCTCGGCGTCGCGGTGCTCGACCTCGGCCATCGCCGCGCGGCCGAACACCGCAGCGGCGACCGCTTTCCGATGGCGAGCACCTTCAAGATGCTCGCCGCCGGTGCGGTTCTCGCCCGGATCGACGCGGGGCAGGACAGCCTCGATCGCCGCATCCGCTTCGGGCGGGGGGATCTCGTCACCTATTCGCCGGTCACCGAAGGCCAGGTGGGCGGGGAGGGCATGACGGTCGCCGCCCTGCTCGAGGCGATGATGACCCTCAGCGACAACACCGCGGCGAACCTGCTGCTGACGGCGATCGGCGGGCCGGAGGGGCTGACCGCCTTCCTGCGCCGGCACGGCGATGCCGTCACCCGGCTGGATCGCATGGAAACGGCGCTGAACGAGGCCCGGCCGGGCGATCCCCGGGACACCACCAGCCCGGCGGCGATGCTCGCCACGATGCGGGCGCTGACGCTGGGGGAGGTCCTGTCGGCGGCGTCCCGCGCACGGCTCGTCGCCCTGATGGAAGGCAACCGGGTCAGCGGGGGGCTGTTCCGGGCGCGGCTGCCGCAGGGCTGGCGCATCGGCGACCGCAGCGGCGCCGGCGGCTTCAACACCCGGGGCATCGCCGCCGTGATCTGGCCCTCAGGCGGGCAGGCGCCGTTGCTGGTGACGGCCTACCTGGCCGAGGGACCGCAGCAGACCTTGGCGGCGCGCGACGCGGTGCTGGCCGAGGTCGCCGCCGCGATCTTCACGGCCTATGGCGCGGGCTAACCGCGGGCGTCGCAGGCATTCCCCGACGGGGTGGCTGTGCGTCAGTGGCGGTCCGGCTGACGTGGGCCGCCCGCGCCGTCATGGCGGCGAACATGAAGGCCTGCTGCGAGCCCGAGCAGGCTGAAGGCCGAAAAGGTCACGAATGCCAACCCCCAAAGGACAAGTCCCGTCGATCCGCCGATGCTTGCGAGGGTCGCCATCCGCCGACGGTCCAGCGGGTCCAGCGCCACGGTCAGCCTGTCACCCGGTTCGGGGCGGCGGCGAGGTTCCGACCAGGATGTGCGGAGCGGATGAGGTTTGATCGTATGGCCTGTGGCCTAGCGGCCATCCGGCAAGGCTGCGCGGAGCTCGAGGTCGAAGAAGGGGCCGCCCTTACCGGCATGCTCGCGCACAACGGCAACGACCTCCGCATCGGCTCTCGGCCAGTCGCGCAGCATGGTCCGGCGCTCGCAGCCGGCGGATAGAAGGAGCGCGGCGATGCCGGGGGACATCACGACCCCCAGGGCCGGCCACCACGAGTGCGCCGCGGGTGGGACGAACGACAGAGTTCTTCCCGATATCCGTATGCAGCATGCACGCGACCGCCGCCCAGCGGCCGGTGGTTCGTCGACCGGCAGACGTCATGCCGCGGTGCCGAGGGGCTTCTCCATGAACACCCGGGGGAAGCCGTCCTGCTCGGCCCGGCGCGTCTCGACGTAGCCCAGGGCGAGATAGAGCGCGACGTTCCGCGCCATCCGCTCATGCGTATAGAGGCGGATGCAGGGATGCCCGCGGCGGCGCGCCTCGGCCTCGGCGAAGTCCATCAGGTGCCGGAACAGGCCGCGGCCGCGCGTGGACGGCGCGATCGCGATGTTGTCGAGCAGCAGCGCGCCGTCGGAGTCCTCGAGGATGATCGCGGCGGCAAGGGTGCCCTCGGCCTCCATCACCCAGGCCTCGCCTGCGGCGATGCGCGCAACGTAGTCGTCCGTCATCGGGCCGGGCTCACGCCCGATCAGCGGCACCCATTCGGCATAGGCGGCGCGGACGAGATCGCGCAGCGCCGCGGCCTCCTCGGGCCGGGCGCGGCGCGGGGTCACCGGTTCCGCGGCAGCCGCCGCGCCAGCACGTCGAGCACCGCCATGCGGCAGGCGACGCCCATTTCCACCTGTTCCCCGATCACGCTGCGCGTCGGGTGGTCGGCGATGGCGCTGTCGATCTCGACGCCACGGTTCATCGGCCCCGGATGCATCACGATGCTGTCCGGCTTCGCGACGGCGAGCTTCTCGGCGTCCAGGCCGTAAAAGCGGAAGAACTCGCGCGCCGAGGGAACGAGGCCGCCGGACATGCGTTCGCGCTGCAGGCGCAGCATCATCACGACGTCGGCGTCCTTCAGGCCCGCCTTCATGTCGTGGAAGACCTCGACGCCGAGCCGCGCGGCGTCCGCCGGGATCAGCGTCGGCGGCCCGACGACCCGCACCCGGCTGCCCATTGTCGTCAGCAGGTGGATGTTGGACCGCGCGACGCGCGAATGGGCGATGTCGCCGCAGATCGCGACCACCAGGCCCTGCAGGCTGCCCTTGTGGCGGCGGATGGTCAGCGCGTCGAGCAACGCCTGGGTCGGGTGCTCATGCGTGCCGTCACCGGCGTTGATCACCGCCGCATCGACCTTCTGCGACAGCAGCGCCGGCGCGCCCGACTGCGCATGCCGGATCACCAACAGGTCGCACTGCATCGCGTTCAGGGTCGAGGCGGTGTCGAGCAGCGTCTCCCCCTTGTTCACGCTGCTGGTGCTGACGGACATGTTGATCACGTCCGCGCCCAGCCGCTTGCCGGCGAGTTCGAAGGAGGTCCGCGTGCGGGTGCTGTCCTCGAAGAACAGGTTGATCAGCGTGCGGCCCTTGAGCAGGTCGCGCTGCGTCTTCCCGCTGCGGTTCAGCAGCGCATAGGACTCGGCGAGATCGAGCAGGTCCGCGATGTGCGGCGGCTCGAGGCCCTCGATGGCGAGGAGGTGTTTGGACGGGTAGGACACGGGGCGGACCTTAGGCTGCCGGGCCGGATTCGGCCAGGGTCACCCGGGCGGCCAGGGCGTCCTGCTCCTCCCATGGCGGACTTTCCCGCACGAGCCTTTCGCGGCCATCTGCGGCGCGGATCAGGGTCCGCCAGGTGCGGTCGCCCGCGTCGTCCTTCCCCGGCCGGACCTCGACGGCGCAGCCGCCGGACGGAAAGGCCTCGACCCCCTGGGATCAGCAGCGACCGGCGGAACGGCGTCCTGGCACCGACCCCTGCCACCGCCAGGCGGGTGCCGGGCTGGGCGAGAAGGTGCCCGGCCACAGGGATCCGACCGGCGCGTCCGTCGCGGGCATCGGCCGCGCTCCCATCACGCCGCCGGGTTCAGCGGGGCAGGAAGACCCAATTGAAGACGTAGTCCTGCGGCGCGACGCCGGGGCCATGGAGCCGGGCGAGGTCCAATCGCGACACCGGCACCGGCACGCCACCCCGCAGGGCACAGGGCTCGTAGCCGAGGGCCGCGACCTCGGCGAGCGCGCCGGCGATCGGCCGGCCGAGGTGCTTTTCCTCCATCTCGACGATCAGCACCGGCCGGCAGCGCGCGATCAGCCGGGCACCACCGCGCAGCACCGCGAGTTCATGGCCCTCGACATCGATCTTGATCAGCCCGACATCGCCGAGGTCCAGCTCGTCGAGCCGGCGCAGCTCCACGGCGACGGCGCCGAAGGCCGCATCGCCGAGGCTCTCATGCGCAAGCGTCCCGCCCTGGTTCGAAAAGCCCCGGCGCCGACGCGGAATGCGGAGCTCGCCGGTCCCGCTGCGGTCCGACAGGGCGTGGGGCAGGGCGGTGACACCCGGTCCGATGCGGCGCCGAAGGTCGGCGAAGATCTTGGGGTTCGGTTCGAAGGCGACGACGGCGCGGGAATGCCGCCGCAGGGCCTCGGTCCAGACGCCCCGGTTGGCGCCGATATCGAGCGATACCCGGCGCGGATCGGCCAGGCGCGGCACCAGGTGGATCTCGCGCTCCCCGCGGAGCATCTCCCGGGCCAGGGCCCAGCGCAGGCCGAGGCGCGGCGGCACGAGCAGGGACTTCAACCGCTCCTTGAAGGAGGAGGGCGGCATCCAAGGGCGGCCGGGCTGTCCGACCGCAGCCGTCACATCAGCCATCGCCCTCCATGTCTCTCCCCCCTGGCGCAGGCCTCGTCGCGTCCAGGGCGGATTGGAGCATATACGCCGCCGCGGCGCGGTCCACGGCTTCGGCCCGCTTTGCCCGTGTCAGGTCCGCTTCGCTGATCAGCATCCGGTTCACGGCGGCCGAGGAGAGACGCTCGTCGAACAGCGCGCAGGGCAGGCCGGTGGCGTCCGACACGGCCCGCGCCCAGTCCTTCGCCGCCTGGGCCGCCGGACCCATGGTCCCGTCCATGGACAGCGGGAGGCCGACCACGAGGCCCGCCGCGCCTTCCTTCCTCGCGATGGCGGCGATCTCGGCCGCGTTGGCGGCGAGCTTCCCGCGCCTGAGGCTGCCATAGGGGCTCGCCAGCATCAGCGTGACGTCCGACAGCGCCACGCCGATCGTCTTGGTTCCCGGGTCGAGGCCGATCAGCCGTTCGTTCCGGCCGAGGTCCGCGCGCAGGTCCTTCAGGTTGATGATGGCCATGCGCGGCCTTATGGTCCGCCGCCCGTTTCCCTGGAAGCAGAGAGTAATGTCCCTCGATACCGCCACCGTGCGGCGCGTCGCCGCCCTTGCCCGCATCCGCCTGCCGGAAGAGGAGGTCGCCCGCGTGCAGGGCGAGCTCAACGGCATCCTGGGCTGGATCGAGCAACTGCAGGCGGTGAACACCGACGGCGTGGAGCCGATGGCCGGCGGCAATCCCGAAGGCATCGCCGCCATGCCGATGCGCGACGATGTCGTGACCGATGGCGGCATCGCCCCGAAGGTCCTGGCCAATGCCCCCGATCGCGAGGGCGAGTATTTCGGCGTGCCGAAGGTGGTCGAGTGATGCATCCGACGGATTTCACCATTGCCGGCGCGGTGGCCGCGCTCGAGGAAGGCGTGATCTCGGCCGAAGAGCTGACCCGGGCCCATGTCGCGGCGATCGAGGCGCTGAACCCGAAGATCAACGCGCTGATCACCGTGACCGCGGAACACGCGATCGAGGCGGCGCGCGCCTCGGACGCGAAGCGCGCGCGGGGCGAGGCCGGCCCCCTCGAGGGCATTCCCCTCGCGATCAAGGACCTGTTCTGCACCGAGGGTGTGCAGACGACGGCCGGGTCGAAGATCCTGGACGGCTTCATTCCGCCCTACGAGAGCACCGTCACCGCCCAGCTGAAGCGGGACGGCGCGGTGTTCCTGGGCAAGGCGAACCTCGACGAATTCGCCATGGGATCGTCGAACCTGACGAGCGCCTATGGGGCGGTCCTGAATCCCTGGTCGCGGCGGAACGACCCGGATGCGCGCCTGGTGCCGGGCGGGTCGTCCGGCGGTTCGGCCGCGGCCGTCGCGGCCCGCATGGTGCTGGGCGCGACCGGGACGGATACCGGCGGATCGATCCGCCAGCCCGCCGCCTTCTGCGGCATTGCGGGCATCAAGCCGACCTACGGGCGCTGCTCGCGCTTCGGGATCGTCGCCTATGCATCCTCGCTCGATCAGGCCGGCCCCTTCGCGCGGACCGTCGAGGATTGCGCGGTGCTGCTGCGGTCCATGGCCGGGCACGATCCGAAGGATTCGACGAGTGCGGACCGCGCGGTGCCGGATTTCGCCGCGGCCTGCACGCGGTCGGTGAAGGGCCTGCGCATCGGGGTGCCGAAGGAATACCACATCGACGGCATGCCGGCGGAGATCGAGAAGCTGTGGCGGCAGGGCCTGGATTGGCTTCGCGACGCGGGCGCGGAGATCGTCGAGATCTCCCTGCCGCATGCGGGATACGCGCTGCCGACCTACTACATCGTCGCACCGGCCGAGGCGTCGTCGAACCTCGCGCGGTATGACGGGGTGCGGTTCGGGCTGCGCGCCGCGGAGAAGGAGTCCGACCTGCGCGACCTGTATGAGCGCACCCGGGCCGCGGGCTTCGGGCCGGAGGTGCGGCGGCGGATCATGATCGGCACCTATGTGCTGTCCGCCGGCTACTACGACGCCTACTACCTGAAGGCGCAGAAGGTGCGTGCGCTGATCGCGCGGGACTTCCGCGAGGCCTGGTCGAAGGTGGATGCGATCCTCGCGCCGGCGACGCCGAGTGCCGCCTTTGCCGAAGGCGAGGGGTCCGACGACCCCGTGCAGATGTACCTCAACGACGTGTTCACCGTGACGGCGAACCTCGCGGGCCTGCCCGGGCTGTCGGTCCCGGCGGGGCTCGACCCGCAGGGTCTGCCGCTGGGGCTGCAGGTGCTGGGGCGGCCGTTCGACGAGGAGACCGTCTTCGCCGTCGGTGCGGCCATCGAGCGCGCGGCCGACTTCAAGGCACTTCCGGGCATGAGGGCCGGGGCATGAGCTACACCATCGAGGGCGAGACCGGCCCCTGGGAACTGGTCATCGGGCTCGAGGTCCATGCCCAGGTTGTCAGCAACGCGAAGCTGTTCTCCGGCGCGGCGACGGAATTCGGCGCCGAGCCGAACAGCCAGGTGTCCTTCGTCGATGCCGGCTTCCCCGGCATGCTGCCGGTGATCAACCGCGAATGCGTGGCGCAGGCGGTGCGCACGGGCCTCGGGCTGAATGCGCAGGTCAATCTGTGGTCGCGCTTCGACCGCAAGAACTACTTCTATGCCGACCTGCCGCAGGGCTATCAGATCAGCCAGTTCGCGCATCCGATCATCGGCACCGGGCAGATCGATATCGAGCTGCAGGACGGTTCGACCAAGACCATCGGCATCACGCGCCTGCATCTGGAACAGGATGCGGGCAAGTCGCTGCACGACCAGCATCCGACCAAGTCCTTCATCGACCTGAACCGGTCGGGCGTCGCGCTGATGGAGATCGTGTCGGAACCCGACATGCGGTCCCCGGAGGAAGCGGGCGCCTACCTGACCAAGCTGCGGCAGATCCTCCGCTATCTCGGCACCTGCGACGGCAACATGGAGGAAGGGTCCATGCGCGCCGACGTGAACGTGTCGGTGCGCAAGGCGGGCGAGGGCTACCGCACGCGCTGCGAGGTGAAGAACGTCAACTCCATTCGCTTCGTCATGCAGGCGGTGGAGGCCGAGGCGCGGCGCCAGATCGAGGTGTGGGAATCCGGCGGCACGGTGGAACAGGAGACGCGGCTGTTCGACACCGGCCGCGGCATCACGCGGTCGATGCGGTCGAAGGAAGACGCGCACGACTATCGCTACTTCCCCGACCCCGACCTGCCGCCGCTGGTGATCGAGCAGTCCTGGGTCGACCAGCTCAAGGCCGCGCTGCCGGAACTGCCGGACCAGCGCCGCGCGCGCTACGTGCGCGATTACGGCATCACGCCCTATGACGCGCACGTCCTGACGCTCGAGAAGGAGACCGCGGCCTATTACGAGGCGGTCGCCAAGGGACGCGACGCGAAGCAGGCGGCCAACTGGGTGATGGGCGACCTGTTCGCGGCCATCAACCGGACCAAGACCTCGATCGCGGAACCGCCGGTCTCGGCGGCCGATCTTGGCGCCCTGCTGGACCTGATGGCCGACGGCACCCTGTCCGGGAAGCTCGCGAAGGAGGTCTTCGAGGTGATGGTCGAGACCGGCCGCGCCCCGGGGCTGATCGTCGAGGAGCGCGGCCTCAAGCAGGTCACCGACACCGGCGCGATCGAGGCGGTGATCGACGAGGTGCTGGCGAAGAACGCCGACAAGGTCGCCGAGTATCGCTCGGGCAAGGACAAGCTGTTCGGCTTCTTCGTGGGCCAGACGATGAAGGCCATGCAGGGCAAGGGAAATCCGGCCCTGGTGAACGAGGTCCTGAAGAAGAAGCTGGCCTGACAGCGGACTTCCCCTGTCGCGGCCGGGCATGCTTCGCTCGGCCGCAGGAGCCTGGGGAGCCGGCATGGAAAGCGAGTCGCGGGGCGAGGACGCCAATGCGCCGGGCGCGCGCTACGTCCAGACCGTGCTGCTGGCGGAGCGCGCGGCGGTCCTGATCCTGCTGGCGCTCCTGCTCTATGGCGTGGGGCTGGTCCTGGCCCCCTTTGCCATGGCGATCGCCTTCGGCGCCTTCACGGCGATCGGCACATGGCCGCTGCGGGCCTGGCTGGTCGCGCGCGGATTGCGGCCCGGCGTGGCCGCGGTGACGATGCTGGTCGGCGTCATCCTGGTCGTCGCGCTGCCGATGATGATGATGGCGCCGGATCTCGCCGATCAGATCGGCGACGTCGTGACGCGCGGGCGGGAGATGGTCGAGCGCCTGCCCCCCGAGGCGCCGTCCTGGGTGCGGGACCTGCCGCTGGTGGGCGAGCGCGCCGCCGCCGGCTGGGCGCAGTTGCGGGCCTGGCAGGGCGATGTGCGGTCCCTGATCGAACCGTACAGCGGACAGATCGCGCGGCTGCTGGTGGGCATCGGCCAGCAGGCGGCGGCCAGCCTCCTGCAGTTGCTGCTCTCCCTCGTCGTCGCGACGATGTTCTGGATCAGCGGGGACCGCATGGTCGCGCAGCTCCGCGACATCGCGGGGCGCCTGGGCGGGCCGGTCGGGGTCGAGGCGATCGAATCGGCTGGCGGGGCCGTGCGCGGCGTCGCCTGGGGCGTCGTGGGCACCGGCGTGCTGCAGGCGGTGCTGATGGGCGTGGGCCTCGCCATCGCGGGCGTCCCCGGGGCGGCGGTGCTCGGCTTCCTGACGATGATCTTCTCGATCAGCCAGGTGCTGGGACCGCTCGTCATCGTGACCTGGGGCGGGGCGGCGGCGTGGCTCTACGGGCAGGGCGACGTGGGTTGGGCGCTGTTCATGCTGGTGTGGGGCGGGGTGCTGGTGTCGGGCAGCGACAACATCGTCCGGCCGCTGCTGATCCAGCGGGGCAGCGCGATGCCACTCGGGCTCATCATCCTGGGTGTGTTCGGCGGCCTGGTGGCTTTCGGGTTCCTCGGCCTGTTCGTCGGTCCGGCGCTTCTGGCCGTGGCGCATGGATTGCTGGCCGCATGGCAGGGCAGGGGGCGCAGCCGCATCCAGGCGTAACCCCGCCTGCGATGGACGGGCCGGGATCGGCATGCGAATCCTGCGGGCAACCGCCCACAGAGGATACGCGCATGAGCATCGAGCTCTGGACCTGGAACACGCCGAATGGCCGCAAGATCAGCGTCGCCCTGGAGGAAATGGGGCTGCCCTACACGGTGAAGACCGTGAACATCTCGAAGGACGAGCAGTTCAACCCGGAATTTCTCGCCTTCAGCCCGAACAACCGGATCCCGGCGATCAAGGATCCCAGCGGTCCGGACGGCCAGCCGATCACGGTGTTCGAAAGCGGGGCGATCCTGCTCTACCTCGCCGAGAAGACGGGCAAGTTCCTGCCGAAGAGCCTGCGCGACCGGGTGCCGGTCTATGAATGGCTGATGTGGCAGATGGGCGGCTTCGGGCCGATGCCGGGCCAGGTGCACCATTTCCTGATGCAGCCCGAGGGGCCGGCGCGGGATTACGGCTTCGGCCGTTACCACAAGGAGACGGTGCGCCTGTATGGCGTGCTGGATCGCCGGCTGGAGGGACGCGACTTCGTCGCCACGACCGGCGAGCCGAGCGTGGCCGATTTCGCGATTCTGGGCTGGGCCTGGCGGCATGAGCGGCACCAGGTGGACCTTGCGACCGTGCCGAACGTGAAGCGGTGGTATGAGACGATGATGGCGCGTCCGGCCACGCAGCGGGGCTTCGAGGTGGCGCTGTCGTAGTTTTTGCGGCGGGCGGCGCGGGATGTTTGACGGCCCGTGCCCCCGCCGTTAGAAGCAGCGCCCTGCAACGCCGTGTGACTTTCCACTCCTGCGGAGGGGTGGCCGAGTGGCCGAAGGCGGCGGTTTGCTAAACCGTTATAGGATGTCAAGTCCTATCGTGGGTTCGAATCCCATCCCCTCCGCCACCCTCCTGAAAAGACGCAATAATCTGACGATCCGGCGCGCTGCGCTTCGCGCCGGTGAGGCCGATCGACGGCGATCGCGCCTGTTTTTGTGACGGCTCAACGGCCGAATTCCATGCCAAGCGTCATGCCGGTGCGGCATGCAACGCGGGCAGAACTTGGTCGTGGTCAGGGACGGATGATCGCGTGGATGTCCTTGCCCTGCGACGACAATGGAATCGGCCCTATTGCCGACGGCTGCACGGTGCCGCGACAACGAGACCGGGACGCCGATCACGTTGCGCGACCTGATGGAGATTGGCGTGTTGGACGGAATCAATTGGGCGGGCGTCGTGACGCAGGCACTGCAGACCGGCGGAGCGCTGGTCATGGTGCTTCTGGCGTGGTCGCTGCCCCGGGTCGCGTGGCGCGGCGCGCTGTGGTGGTACAACTCGGGCACCGACCGCAGCGACGCCGAACGGGCGGCATTGGCCCAGTTGCTCGAGGAGGCGGAGCAGCGCGGTTATCGCCGGGGCTGGTCCGCCGCAGAGGAAGCGCTGAGCGAGAATGTCGCGCGGGCATCCGCCGCCACCGCCGCCCAGACCGGCACCGATCCTGGTGCGCGCTCCGCCTGAGACGTCGGAGCGGTCTCCCCGCCTCGGCCTGACGGCAACCGCTTCCGCCTCGGAGTGAGGCACGGCTGGGCCGAGGAGCGCTCAGCCGGCTCCGGCCGCGTTCACCGCGCTTCGCGATCCTGACCGGACGCGGCGGCCCCGTGCGGTTCAGCGGCCCATCGGCTATCGTTCCGCTCGATTCACAGGACGTGGTGGGGGCGTGATCACGGAATGATTACGCAGCAGTCAGAGAGCATCGAACGGAACTTCCTGCTCCTGGTGAACGAGACGATCAGCGGCATGAAGGCGCAGGCCGTGGGCCGGGACGGCCTCGTCGAGGCATGGCTGAACGACGGGGAGGCGTTCGTCCTCGTCTACTGCGCCTTCGCCTTCTTCATCGCCGCCGACAACCACCTGGCGCCGCAGCTATCGACGCTCAACGGCACCTTGGCGTCGGAGCTGACGCGCACCATCACCTACTATGCGGACCGCGGACACGTCGGGAAGCGCCCCTTCACCCAGGATGAGCGGACGAGCTTCGCCCAGGCGATCTACGGGCAGGTCTACGCCGGCATGGCCACTTATGAGCCGGTGTTGCGCCAGGACATCCGCCAGATCGATCGGCGCCAGACCATCGTCTTTGCCGAGACGGGCCGACACTTCCTGTCGCGCTACATCACCGAACCGCCGGCCAGGGCGCGCGTGTCGGCCCACTTCGGCGCCTATGCCGAGGTCGTCGATCGCCTTCTCGACGGTGTCACGCACTGCCTGCGGACGAGCTGACGGACAGCGCGACCGTGCCGGATCCTGAAGGCGGGACACCGCCATCCTTCGGTTTGCCGCCGACGCCGACGCCCGGCTAGGCTCGCGGCAAGAGCCACCCTGGGAGGGTCGTCCATGGGCACCGCAGCCTTCAAGGAGGCGCGCGACTTCCTCTTCGCGCATCGCGGGGATTACGGAGGCGCGCATCGCGGCTTCCGCTGGCCGAAGCTCGAGACCTTCAACTACGCGCTCGACTGGTTCGACGCGGAACTCGCGCGCGGGCCGCTCGGCAATTCCACGGCGCTCAGGATCGTCGGCGACGGGGCGGCGACGCGCAGCTTCGCCGAACTGTCCGCAGACTCCTCGCGCCTCGCCAACGGGTTGCGCGACCTCGGCGTGAAGCGGGGCGACCGCATCCTGATCATGCTCGGCAACACCGTGCCGCTGTGGGAGACGATGCTCGCCGCGATGAAGCTCGGCGCCGTCGTGATCCCGGCGACGACGCTGCTCACGCCGGTCGATCTTGCCGACCGCTTCACCCGCGGCCGGGTCCGCCACGTCGTCACCGGATCGGCGGAAGCCGCGAAGTTCGACGGGCTCGATGCCTCGGTCACGCGCATCGCGGTGGGCGGCGCGCCGGGCTGGACCGACTACGACGCGGTGAAGCAGGGCAGCGCCACCTTCGCGCCGGACGGGACGACGCGCGCGACCGACCCGCTGCTGCTGTACTTCACCTCCGGCACCACGGCGAAGCCGAAGCTCGTGCTGCACGACCAGCAATCCTATCCGGTCGGGCATCTGGTCACGATGTACTGGCTGGGCCTCCAGCCGGGGGACGTGCACCTCAACATCTCCTCGCCGGGCTGGGCGAAGCACGCCTGGTCCTGCTTCTTCGCGCCCTGGAACGCGGGGGCGACGGTCTTCGTGAACAACCAGCCGCGCTTCGATGCGCGCGGCACGCTGGAAGCGATCGCCGCGGAGGGCGTGCAGACCTTCTGCGCCCCGCCCACCGTCTGGCGGATGCTGGTCCAGCAGGACATGGCGCCCTTCCGGGGGCAGTTGCGCGAAGTCTGCTCGGCCGGCGAACCGCTGAACCCCGAGGTGATCGAGCATGTCCGCAAGGTCTGGGGCATGACGATCCGCGAGGGCTACGGCCAGACCGAGACGACGCTGCAGATCGGCTTCTTCCCCGGCCAGACGGTCGAACCCGGCGCGATGGGCCATGAATCGCCCGGCTACCGCATCCGCCTGCTCGACCCCGAGGACCGGGAGGTGGAGGAGGGCGAGGTCTCGATCCTGCTCGACAATCCGCCGGTCGGGCTGATGCGCGGCTACCAGCAGGATGACGGGACGCTGGCGCCGCTGGGGCAGGGGGCGTATCGCACCGGCGACGTCGCGACGAAGGACGCCGAGGGCCGCTTCACCTATGTCGGCCGTGCGGACGACGTGTTCAAAGCCTCCGACTACCGCATCTCCCCCTTCGAACTCGAAAGCGTGCTGGTCGAGCACGAGGCGGTGGCCGAGGCGGCGGTGGTGCCCGCGCCGGATGCCGTACGCCTCGCCGTGCCCAAGGCCTTCATCGTGCTGGCCCAGGGCGCCGATCCGGGGCGGGAGACCATCGCCTCGATCTTCCGGCACCTCCGCGAACGCCTCGCCCCCTACAAGCGGGTGCGCCGGATCGAGATCTACGACCTGCCCAAGACCATCTCCGGCAAGATCCGCCGGGTCGAGCTGCGCCAGGCCGAGCAGCGGCACTTCCGCGAGGGCACCCGGTCCCCCGGCGAGTTCCGGGAGGAGGACTTCCCCGAACTGCGCTGACCGGCGCGGCTACTCCGGGGCGCCGGCCGCCGCCGCCAGCGCCTCGGCGATCATGGTCATCGGCAGGGCAGGGTGGCGGGCGAGCAGGACGTCCTGCACGACCTGACGCACCTCCCGGGCGGGGCGACCGCGCGCGGCCGCCGCGGCGCCCGCAGCGCGGGCCAGGCGCAGGGTCGCAACGCCCAGCCACGCCGGCGCCGGGGGCGCCAGCGGCCGCTCCACCAGATCGAGGACCATGGCGGCAGAGTGGGCGAAGGTGAAGAACAAATCAAGAACATGATCCCGCCCGGCCGCGCAGGGTCAGCTGCCCCCGCCATCCACCGCGAAGGCCTGGGCGGTGACCATGGCGCTGTCATCCGCTGCCAGCCACAGCACCATCCGCGCGATGTCGTCCGGCTGGAGCCGACCCTTCAGGCATTGCTGGGCCTGGCTGCGGGCCTCGGCCTCCGGCGTCACCCAGAGCGCGATCTGACGTTCGGTGTACACCCAGCCGGGCACCACCTCGTTCACTCGGATCCGGTCGGGGCCCAGGTCCCGCGCCAGCCCGCGCGTCAGTCCGCGGACCGCGGATTTCGCGGTGGTGTAGGCCGGCATGCCGCCCTGCGCCTTCACCCAGGAGACGGAGCCGAGGTTCACGATCGACCCGCCCCCGGCGCGGCGCATCATCGGCACCACCGCCTGGGCGCAGAAGAACTGGTGGCGCAGGTTGGTCGCCATGCGTTCGTCCCAGTAGTCCGGCTCCACTGTCTCGAAGCCGTGGCGGTCGTCCCGCGCGGCGTTGTTGACCAGGACGGTGACGTCGCCGAGCCGCTGCCCGACCTCGGCCACCGCCGCGCGGAGGGCGGTGATGTCCCGAAGGTCGCAGGGCAGGAAGAGCGCACCTGTCGCCGCCGCCATGGCCTCGCCGCCCGGCACGTCGAAATCCAGGAAGGCGACCCGCGCGTCCTGTTCCGAGAAGCGGCGGACCATCTGGGCACCGATGCCGCCCGCCCCGCCGGTGATGAGGACGACGCGGTCCTCGAGGCTGGGGTAGCGCGCGAAGCGGTCGGTCATGCGGGTCCTCCGTGTCTGGCGGCCGCATCCTCGCAGGCCGGGCGGCAGCCGGACAGAAGGTGGTTCCGTTGCCCGGCGGCCCTGCCTTGCGGGCTGCGCGCGCCTGGGGCTCTGGCCTCGCCGGGCCTTAGCGGCCAGAATTGCGTGAAATCAACTCCGGGTGACCCGTCCATGACCGCTGAAGGCCCTGCGCAGTCCCGCGCGCCGGCCACGACCCAGGCCCTGTCCCAGAAGCGTTCGGCGCCGCCGGTGCCGCCGCATCTCGCGAAGTTCCTCTCGCTCGCGGATTTCGAGCGTGCGGCCGCGAAGCATCTGCCGAAGATGCTGCACGGCTACCTCGCGGGCGGCGTGGAGACGGACTGGTCGCTCGAGGACAATCGTCGTGCATTCGCCGAATGGGGCTTCATCCCCCGTTGCCTGGTCGATGCGCGGTCGCGGCACACGCGCGTCAGCCTGTTCGGCAAGGAGTACAGCGCCCCCTTCGGCATCCCGCCGATGGGATCCTCCGCGCTGATGGCCTATCGCGGCGACCTGGTGCTGACCCAGGCGGCGCGCGCCAAGAACATCCCGATGATCATGTCGGCCTCCTCGCTCATCAAGCTCGAGGAGATCGCGAAGGCCAACCCCGACGCCTGGTACCAGGCCTACCTGCCGGGCGAGCCGTCCCGCATCGAGCCGCTGGTCGACCGCGTCATCGCGGCGGGGTTCAAGACCTTCGTCCTCACGGTGGACGTGCAGGTTTCCTCGAACCGCGAGAACAACATCCGCAACGGCTACACCATCCCGCTGAAGCCGACCTTCAAGCTGTTCTGGCAGGGGGCGACGCACCCCCAATGGGCCTTTGGCACCTGGTTCCGGACGCTGAAGAACCACGGCATGCCGTATTTCGAGAACATGGACGCCGGCCGCGGCCCGCCCATCCTCTCGCGCGAGCTCGAACGCGCCTTCGGCGCGCGCGACGGGCTGTCCTGGCCGCATCTGGAACTCATCCGCAAGCGCTTCCCCGGCAAGCTGCTGATCAAGGGCGTGCTGCACCCGGATGACGTGGTGCGTGCGAAGGAGATCGGCGTCGACGGCTTCATGGTGTCGAACCATGGCGGGCGGCAGCTCGACGGCGCGGTGTCCGGCCTGCGCATGCTGCCCGAGATCGTGAAGGTCGCGGGCGGCCTGCCCGTGATCTACGACGGCGGCATCCGGCGCGGGACGGACGTGATGAAGGCCTATGCGCTTGGCGCGGCCTTCGTCTTCGTCGGGCGGCCCATGCTGAGCGCGGCCGTGGTGCGCGGTCAGCCCGGCGTCGAGCGCGCGATCGACCTGCTGCAGGAAGAGGTCCATCGCGACCTTGCGCTGATCGGCGCGAATGCGATGGATCAGCTCGGGCCGGAATTCCTGGTGAAGGTTCGCTAGCCACCGTGGCAGCTGGACCCAGCGGTGGCGCGTGGTCCTGGTTGCGCGACGCGCGCTGGCTGACGGCCCGGCGCGCGGCGGTCTACGGGGCACTGCTGGCGCTGCTGCCGGCCTTCTATCTTTTCGCCGGCTTCGTCCGCGTCTTTGCTGCGGACGGGGTCGGTGCCCCGACGGATTTCCTGAGTTTCTACACCGCATCGGTCCTCGCGCTCGACGGACGGCCGGTCGATGCGTGGGACCTGCAGCAGCATGGCGCCGTGCAGCAGGCCATCATGCCGTCGGGCCGGCTGCCGTTCTTCTATCCGCCGCCCTTCCTGCTCCTCTGCCTGCCCCTGGCTCTGCTGTCCTACAAGGTCGCTTTCGGCCTGTGGGTGCTGATCACGGGTGGGGCCTTCGTGGCGATCCTGTCCCGGTACCGCGTCTTGCCCTGGCCGGCGATCATCGCGCTTGTGGCGTTCTCGCCCGCCACCTT
This sequence comes from Neoroseomonas marina, assembly GCF_012927745.1. Classification (GTDB taxonomy): domain Bacteria; phylum Pseudomonadota; class Alphaproteobacteria; order Acetobacterales; family Acetobacteraceae; genus Neoroseomonas; species Neoroseomonas marina. The sequence continues at coordinate 4,859 of NZ_JABBKX010000001.1, read as the reverse complement.
GCTCGTCGCCGTTGCCGGGCAAACGGGCTTCGTGACCGCATCCCTTTTCGCGGCCGCTGGACTGACGCTCGATCGGCGACCCATGGCCGCCGGTGCGTTGATCGCAACGCTCGCATTCAAGCCGCAACTCGGTCTGGTCGTGCTGCCGGCGCTGCTGGTCGGGCGGCGCTGGCAGGTCATCGCCTTCGCCGTGGCGACCGGGATCGGCTGGGTCGCGTTGAGCTCCATGGTCCTGGGCTGGGAGAGCTGGACGGCCTTTGCGTCGGCACTTCGGGTTGCGGGTGAGGGCCTGAGCGGGGACGGGGTCGTGCCGCTGTGGCAAGTCCAGAGCCTGTTTGCTTCGTTGCAACTACTCGGCGCGCCCCGGGGCGTGGCGATGGGCGTTCACCTGGTCGTCGCGCTCGGGGCCGTCGCAGCAGCCCTGTGGGTGGTCACGCGCCGGCCGGGCGGCCAGGGCGAGGTGGCGGCGATGGCCGCGGCGGCCCCCCTCGTGACGCCTTATGTCTTCGTCTACGACTTGCCCATCCTGCTGGTGCCCATGTTCTGGTGCCTTGCGCAGGCGAGGCAGGCCGGATTTCTGGCCTGGGAGAAGTTCGCCCTGGCGACGGCCATCATTCTACCGGCGCCCACGATGTACATCGGTCAGACCTTCGGCATCAGCCTCGGCCCGATCCCGGCAGCCATCGTGCTCGCTCTTGTCCTGCGGCGCGCGGGTATCCTGGCACGCCGCACTGCGTGATCCAGGCCCGGCTCACCCAAACCGGCGCGGCGGGCGCTTCAGCCCCAGGTTCTCCCGCAGCGTCCGCCCCTCATACTCCCGCCGGAACAGCCCGCGGCGCTGCAGTTCCGGTACCACCAGGCGGGTGAAGCGCTCGAGGCCCGTCGGCACCACGGGCGCCGCGATCATGAAGCCGTCGCAGCCCTTGCCGCGGTACCATTCCTCCATCACGTCGGCGACCTGCCGCGCGTCGCCCTTGAACATGTTGCCCGCCATCTGCGGCAGGATGCGCCGGTAGGTCTGGCGTACCGTCAGCCCCTGTTCCTTCGCCACCTTCACGATGGCGCGCCCGATGCCGGTATGGCCGACATGCTCCTCCTCGAAGTCGGGCATGGGGCCGTCGAGCGGATAGTCCTTCATGCTCCGCCCGACCATCTTGGAAAGGTAGTCGACGCCGACCGGCGGCGGCACCAGGTCGTCGAGCTCCCCGGCGATGTCCTCGGCCTGTTGCGCCGTCTCGCCGACGATGATGGTCACACCGCTCAGGATCTTGAGGTCGTCCGGGCCACGGCCGTACTTCGCAAGCCGCCCCTTGAAGTCGGCATAGAGCGCCTGCGCGGAGGGCAGCGTCGCCTCGATCGCGAAGATGCAGTCGGCGTGGCGGGCGGACAGGTCGCGCCCGGCCTCAGACTGACCGGCCGAGAAGACCACCGGGTATCCCTGTGGCGGCCGCGGTGCGTTCAGCGGCCCCGCGACCTGGAAGTGCTTGCCCTTGTGGCCGAGCACCTGGACCTTGGAAGGGTCCAGGAAGCGTCCCGTCGCCTTGTCCTGCGGGAAGGCGTCGTCGGCCCAGGAATCCCACAGCCCCTTCACGACGTCGGCGAATTCGTTGGCGCGCTCGTACCGCTCGTCGCGCGCGACATGCTCCGCATGGCTGAAGTTCAGCGCATCGCCGGGATTGGAGGTGGTGACCAGGTTCCACCCCGCCCGCCCGCCGCTGATGTGGTCGAGGGAGGCGAAGCGGCGGGCGACGTGGAAGGGCTCATCATAGGTCGTGGTCGTCGTGGCGACGAGGCCGATGTGCTGCGTCGCCATCGCGAGGGCCGAGAGCAGCGTGACGGGCTCGAAGACGCCAGGCCGGTCGGAGGGCGAGGTCGCGGCGAAGAGATCCGGCTTGTCCATCTGCCGCACGCCGTTGCCGTCGGCGAGGAAGAGCAGGTCGAACTTCCCGGCCTCCGCGATCTGCGCGAGGCGCAGCGCGTTGGCGATGTTCGCCGCCGGCCGCTCCCACGCATCGGGGTGGCGCCATTCCCCGACATGGCTGCCCTGGGCATTGGCGTTGGCGGCGAGGATCATCGGCATGCGGGGGCTCCGGTCGCGGTGTCGGGCCAGAGGCTGCTTGCATTGCGCGAGGCTGTCCAGCATTTTGAATTCAATTTCGCCATGACCCGTGCTCCCTACCTCCGCCTCCCGAAACCGCGCCCCGGCGCGCAGGACGCCCATGAAAGCCTGCCGGCCTTCGTCGCCGAGCGGCTGCGCGAGGCGATCCTCGCCGGCACGATCCCGCCCGGCGCGCTGCTGCGGCAGGAGGATGTCGCCGGCCGGCTCGGCGTCAGCCGCCCGCCGGTGCGCGAGGCGCTGAAGCAGCTCGAGACCGAGGGCCTGGCGCAGTATCGGCCGCGCCGCGGCTATGTCGTCGCCGCGCTCGACCCGCAGGACATCGCCGAGATCTTCGAGATCCGCGCCCTGTTCGAGGAACGCATCGGGCAGGCCGCCGCCCAGCATCGCACCGAGGAGGATCTCGTGGCGCTGGAAGCCGAGGTCCTGGCCATGGAGGCGCTGCCCCCCGGCTCCCCGGAAGGCGGGCGCGCCTTCGGCCTGCACAACCGCCGCTTCCACGACCGCATCCGCGCCGCGAGCGGGATGCGGGTCATGGGCGAGTTGCTCGGCGTGCTGGCGAACCGGGTGGAGCGTTACATCCGGCTCGGCGGCCGCCTCGCCAACAGCCGGGAGCAGGTGAACCGGGAACACCGCGACATCCTCGGGGCCCTGCGCGACGGCGACGGCCAGCGGCTCGGCCTGTTGCTGCGCCTGCATGTGCACGATGCGGGGGCAAGGCTGCTGCGATCGCTGAAGGAGCGCTGAGAAGGGCGGTTGCAAATTGAATTCAAATCGGCTGCCATCGGGGATGAGGGCGCCAGTCGTCACCACACCGCCGGCAACGACCGGCCAAGCCGCGAGCCGGAGCCGCCGATGACGATCACCACACGCCGCCAGGCCCTGGGCCTCACCGCCGCCGCAGGTCTTGTGCAGCCCGCCTTCGGTCAGGGCGGCTACCCCAGCCGCCCCGTCCGCGTGATCGTGCCCTTCGCGCCGGGCGGCACGACGGACCTGATGACGCGCCTCGTCGCCGATCATCTGGGCGCGCCGCTCGGCCAGCAGGTGGTGGTCGAGAACCGCGCCGGGGCCTTCGGCGTGATCGGCGCCGATGCCGTCGCGAAGGCCGCCCCGGACGGCTACACGCTGCTCGCCGGCAGCCCGGGACCGATGGCAGTGAACGGGCATGTCTACCGCAACCTGCCCTACGACCCGGCCCGCGACCTCTGCGGCGTCTGCATGGTCGCGAACATCCCCTATGTGATGGCGGTGCCGACCTCGCTGCCGGTGGCGAACGTCCAGGAATTCATCGCGCTGGCCCGCGCGCGGCCGGGCAGCCTGAACTTCGCGACCTCGGGCATGGCGTCCCGCCTGACGGTCGAGATGTTCCGCGCCATGGCCGGCGGGATCGAACTCGAGATGGTGCAGTATCGTGGCGGCGCGCCGGCGCGGACGGACCTGCTCGCGGGGCGCATTCAGCTGGTGATCGAGCAGGCGCCCGCCTTCCTCGAGGATTTCCGCGCGGGGCGGCTGCGCGCCCTCGCGGTCGGGACGAAGCGGCGCTTCTCTCTGCTGCCCGACGTGCCGACCATGGAAGAAGCCGGCCTGCCGGGCTACGAGGCCAATGCCTGGATGGGCTATGGCGCCCCGGCCGGCACGCCGATCGAGATCCGCCGCCGCCTGGCCACCGAGATCGATGCGATCGTGAAGGTGCCCGCGATCCGCGAGCGGCTGGTCTCCTGGGGGTCGGAGCCGCTCGGCGGCACGCCGGAGGATATGGACCGCATGCTGGCCGAGGACCGCGAGCGCTGGGGTCGCGTGGTGCAGATGGCCGGGATCGAGAAGGAATAGGCGGCGCCGCGCATCGGCAGCGCCGCCGCGCGCCTCACTTCAGCGTGGCGAGGTAGGCCATCAGGTCGTTGATCTGCGTCTCGTTGCGCAGGCCGGGGAAGGACATGCTGCCCTGCGGCACGACGGCCTTCGGGTTGGCGATGTAGGCCCGCAGCCGGTCCTCGGACCACACCAGGCCGCCATCGGCCAGGCTGCGCATGTTGGCGGAATAGCGGAAGCCTTCGATCGAGCCGGCCTTGCGGCCCACGATGCCGAACAGGTTCGGCCCGACCCCGTTGCGCCCGTTCTGGTCCGCGGTGTGGCAGGCCCGGCACTGGTTGAACACGCGCTGCCCGGCGGCAGCGTCGCCTGACTGGGCGGAGGCGAGGCCCGGCAGGCTGGCCGCGGCGGCCACGAGCATCGGCAGGATCAAGCGTCGCATGCGAACTCCCTTTCTTGCAGCCCGGTGCAGGGAGGCGTCGGCGCCAGCCCCGCTTTGGCCGGACCTAGGCAATGGGCCCGGCAGGCCGATCTGGCAAGGCCACGGCCGGTGATGCCCGCGGTGCTTGTCCGGCCGGACGAATGGTCCTATGGCCCCGCTGATCTGCGCAGCCTTCGTGGCCGCGCCCGGGCCGGCGACATGATCTGCGTCAAGACATCTGCCGCCGGCTCCGCTTTGATGGGGAAGATGCGGGACCGGGGCGCCAGGGGCGGCTGCGGCGACCGGATGGCCCCGGAGGTCGAGATATGGACTACCAGTCCTGGTTCCGTTCCGAAGTCGATGCCCTCCGCAAGGAGGGCCGCTACCGCGTCTTCGCCGACATCGAGCGCCAGGCCGGCCAGTACCCGCGCGCGATCCGCCACGATGCCGGCGCGGCGCGCGAGGTCACCGTCTGGTGCTCGAACGACTATCTCGGCATGGGCCAGCACCCCA